>NZ_JBRJII010000001.1:87500-4887500 GCF_053629455.1 Pseudomonas sp. F-14 TE3482 | reverse complement strand
GAAGGGCAAATCATCGCCGCGCCATGACGAGTCCCAGCGGATGCCATGCTCCCTTAACGCTTCAATGAAGCCGGGCGCACCGTTGCCGGCGGGGATGCGAAAGCCTGTTGGACGCTGACCGGTCAGCGCGCTCAAGGCCGCGCAACCTTTGGCGATCTCGGCGCTTTGCTCGGCCAGCGTCAGGTGGTCGTAGTTCTGATGGCGATACCCGGCGCAGGCGATTTCATGCCCCCCGGCCTGGATCGCCTGGATGTGCTGCGGGTTTTCCTCGGCGACGATGCCGGGAATGAACCAACTGCTGGAAACGCCAAGCTCTTCGAAAAGCCTGAGCAAACGCTCGACACCGCGTTGGGTGCCGTAGCGCCACACCGATAAAGTCTTGTCGCGCCCGGCGACTTCCGGCGCCTGGGTGAGGATGCCGTGGATGTCGTTGTAATCGACGGTCAGCACCACGGCGCAGCGATAGCCGTTTGGCCAGACAGTGGAATCAGCCATGGTGATGCTCCTTCAGCCACCAGTGGGCGACGTCGCGGCAGGTGGCGAACCAGACGTCGTCGCGTTGGCGCATGTGTTCGAAGAGTTTTTCCAAGAGCAGGATGCGCCCCGGTTTGCCGGTGATCTTGGGATGGAACAGGGTGGTCAGGCACAACCCTTCAGCCATGGCACCGTCGAATTCGCGGCACCAGTTGTCGAGGGTCAGCGCGTAGCTGGCGGTGCGGTCCAGCCCCGACGGAAAGTCCGGCGCGCGGGTGTAGGCGAGGGAGGCGTAGTCGTCCATTTCCCAGCGACCGGGGATTTCCACCAGCGGTGTATCGAAGCCCGGCACGTTGACCAGATACGGCCGATCATCGCCGCGCATGCTGCTGGAGTAGGTCACGCCAGCTTCCACCAGCATCGCCGGCGTTTCGGCCCGCCAGTCGCCGGATGGTGTGCGGAAACCTTCGGCGCGGATGTGTAGGTGCTTCCAGAACACCTCACGGGATTTGTGCATCACGTCCTTTTGCTGATCCAGCGTCAGGGCGTAAAAGGATTCGTGTTTGTAGCCGTGGTAAGCCACCTCATGCCCGCGCTCGACAATCGCCTGGCACTGTTTCGGCCAGTTCTCCACGACCCAGGCCGGGACGAAAAACGTGGTCGGGATCCTGAACTCATCCAGCACGTCGAGAATCCGCGGCAGCGCCCGATAGGGGCCATAACCACCGAAACCGAAATACTCGGGCTTGCGCCAGATCGAGCCGTTGAGCATCGCATCGCCGGTCGGGCCATCGAGGTCGAAGGCCAGGGCGAGGCAGGCTGTGTGCTGGTCCGGCCAGTTCGGTTGGGGTGAGGAGGACATGTGGTGCTCCAACTATTTATAAGTAAACGCCGAACCCTGTGGGAGCGGGCTTGCTCGCGAAGAGGGCGGTACATTCAACATCTTTGTCTCCTGACAGACCGCCTTCGCGGGCAAGCCCGCTCCCACAGGTATTGGAGGTTGCCCCCCCAGAATGTGGATCGACATCTAACCCTGTGGGAGCGGGCTTGCCCGCGATGAGGTCGGCACATTCAACATCCATGTCACCTGACAGATCGCCATCGCGGGCAAGCCCGCTCCCACAGGTTTGTCGGTTGGCCACAAAATTGTGATCGACCCAGATTTAGTGTGGGAGCAAGCATTACTTGCCGGCGTTGATGGTCACGGTCTTGATCGCGCCCAGTTCCAGGTCCCACTTCTTCAGGATCGCCTGGTAGCTGCCGTCATCGACCATGCTCTGCATCGCCACTTTCACCGCTTCACTCAGCTCAGGCTTTTTCTTGCTCACACCCAGCCCGGTGAACTGCTTGGAAATTGGCAGGCCCACGGTTTTGTACATGTCCTTTTCCTGGGTCTTGAGGTACGGCAGGGTTTCGCTGCCTTGCATGGCCGCGTCGATACGGCTTTGACGCAGTTGCGCGCGGGCATCGGCCGAGCCTTCGGTGCCGATCACGTTGATCGCAGGTTTGCCGGCGGCTTCGCAATTGGCCTTGCTCCACTCGGCGATTTCCGCCGGGAAGGTGGTGCGGCGGCTGGTGCCGACTTTCTTGCCGCACAGGTCGATGATCTCGTTGGTGTCCTTGTTTTTCTGCAAGGTGTAGAACTGCGGACCGCTGGTGAAGTAGTCGACGAAGGTTACGCTGGCCTGACGCTCAGCGGTGTCGGTCATGCCCGACATCACCATGTCGACGCGGTCGGTGGTCAGCGCGTTGATCATTTGTTCGAAGCCGGTTTCCTGCCATTTGATCTTCACGCCCAGCCGCTCGGCCAAGGCGTTGCCCAGGTCAACGTCGAGGCCGGTGAGGGTATTGGTGGCCGGGTCCTTGAAATCCATCGGCGGGTAGTTCGGCATGATCGCTACCACGACCTCGCCCTTGTCCTTGATGCTGGCCGGTAGTTCGGCGGCCCAGGTGAAGCTGGAAGCCATAACGCCTGCGAGTACTGCTGGGATAACTATGTTCTTCATGGTCGTTCTCTTATGAGTGTTATTACGCAGCTCTTGGTTTCCGAGGCTGGCGCTTAGGTTCGAACGGCAGAAATGAAGCTTTGGGTGCGTGGGTTTTGCGGACTTATTAGTATTTCTTCGGGGCTTCCAGCCTCCACGATCTGTCCTTCGTCCATGAACACCATGCGGTTGGAAACCTCGCGAGCGAAGCCCAGTTCATGGGTGACGACGATCATGGTCATGCCGGTCTGCGCCAGATCGCGCATCACCGACAGCACCTCACCGACCAGTTCCGGGTCGAGTGCCGAAGTGGGTTCATCGAACAGCATCAGCTTGGGGCGCATGGCCAACGCGCGGGCAATCGCCACCCGTTGTTGCTGACCGCCCGACAGTTCGATCGGGTAGCTGTTGCGCTTGTCGGCCAGGCCGACGCGAGCGAGCAATTCCAAGGCTTCTTCGTGCGCCTCTTTGGGCGAACGCTTGAGCACCTGGCATGGCCCTTCGATGATGTTTTGCAGCACAGTCATGTGCGGGAACAGGTTGAAGCGCTGGAACACCATGCCGGTAGCCAGGCGCTGACGGGCGATCTGCGACTCGTTGAGTTCGTGCAGCTTGTTGCCGACGATGCGGTAACCCACCAGTTCGCCGTCGACCCACAGGCCGCCTTTGTCGATTTTTTCCAGCTGATTCACGCAGCGCAACAGGGTGCTCTTGCCGGAGCCGGACGGGCCGATGATGCAGAGCACTTCGCCTTGCTCGACCTCGATGTTGATGTCCTTGAGTGCGTGGAAATGGTCGTAGTACTTGTTCAGGCTCACGGCCTTGACGATGCTTCTCATGTTGAACTCCTCAAGAACGCTTGCCGGCGCCGCGAGCGAAACGACGCTCCAGACGGCTTTGACCAAAGGACAGAACAGTGACGGTGGCCAGGTACCAGATACCGGCGACGATCAGCAGCTCCATCACGCGGGCGTTGGCGTAGTAGATGTTCTGGGCGTTGTAGAGCAGTTCCGAGTACTGGATGACGCTCGCCAGGGAGGTCATTTTCACCATGCCGATGAACTCGTTACCCACCGGCGGAATGATGATCCGCATGGCCTGGGGCAGGATGATCCGGCGCAGGGCTTGCAGGCGCGGCATGCCGATCGACTTGGCGGCTTCGTACTGCCCGGTGTCGACCGAGAGCAGGCCGGCACGCACCACTTCGGCGGTGTAGGCGCCCTGGTTGATGCTCAAGCCGAGGAGGGCGGCCACGAAGGGAGTCATCAGGCTCACGGTGTCCATTTCGAACAGGCCGGGGATGCCGATGGTGGGGAAAATCAGCGCCAGGTTGAACCACAGCAGCAGCTGCAGAATCAGCGGCGTTCCGCGAAACAGCCAGGTGTAGATCAGCGCCACATAGCGCAGGATCGGGTTGGCCGACATGCGCATGATCGCCGTGATCACTCCGAACACGATGCCCAGCGCCATCGCCAGCACCGCCATGATGATGGTGTTGAGCAGGCCCCACATAATGGCCTGTGAGGTGAGGAACTGGCCGATGTACGACCATTCGATCTTGCCTTCGGCGAAGGCCCGCACCAGGCCGACAATCGCAATCACGATCACTGTGGCGAAGAAAATCCGCCCGTAGTAACGCCGTGGCACATGTTGGTACTGGGTGATATCGAACTGGTTTTCCGCCAGTTTGCGCTCCGCCTGGAGTCGTTCTGCCTGAGTCTGGCTCATGTTGTTTCTCCGTACTCTGATATTTCAGGTCAGCACAGTCCCTGTGGGAGCGGGCTTGCCCGCGATAGCGGACTGTCAGTCAACAAAAATGTGGATGTGATGGCCTCATCGCGGGCAAGCCCGCTCCCACAGGTTTTGTGCTCTGACTTAAAGGCGAAAGCCCTGATAGTTCTCGGTCCACTGCTGCTGCGCCGCAAGGGCGGTTTTCAGTCGGCCGATCTGCTCGCGCACCTGTTGCGGCGCGGTGCCACCCCAGCCGCTGCGGGCGGCGATGGCGGCTTCCAGCGTCAGGCTCTCGCGCACTTCAGGTTTGAGGCGCGAATCGATCTCGGCCAGCAACGCCGGAGATGCTTCCCACAATTCGATCTCATGTTTCTCACAGGCCTGGACCAGTGCACCGGTGATTTCGTGAGCTTCCTTGAACGGCACGCCGCGCACTGCCAGCCAGTCGGCCACTTCGGTAGCGAGGGTGAAACCCAGCGGCGCCTGACGACGCAGCTCTTCGACGTTGACCTTCATGGTCGCGACCATTCCAGCCATGGCCGGCAGCACCAGCAGCAGGGTGTCGACGCTGTCCAGCACGCCATTCTTGTCCTCACTCAAGTCGCGGTTGTACGACAGCGGCAGGGATTTGAGGGTCGACAGCAAACCGGTCAGGTTACCGATCAGGCGACCGGCCTTGCCCCGGGCCAGTTCGGCGATGTCCGGGTTTTTCTTCTGCGGCATGATCGAACTGCCGGTGGCGTAGGCATCGTCCAGCGCGACCCAGCGAAATTGTCGCGACGACCACAGGCAGAACTCTTCGGCGAGGCGGGAAATGTTGATCCCCAGCATGCTGGCAATGAACAGGAACTCGGCAACGTGATCGCGGCTGGCAACGGCGTCGATGGAGTTTTCACACACGCCGCTGTAGCCCATTTCCTTGGCCGACTGCTGCGGCAGACGCGCGATGGCGGAACCGGCCATGGCCGCCGCACCGAGTGGCGACAGCGAGGTGCGCACATCCCAATCCACCAGGCGCTGCACGTCACGCAGCATCGATTGGGCGTGGGCCAGCAAGTGGTGAGCAAAGACGATTGGCTGGGCCTGTTGCAAGTGGGTGAACCCAGGGCAGATGCTCTCGATGTGTTGCTCGGCCTGATCCACCAGCGCTTGTTGCAAGGCCAGCACTTCGACGGCCAGGGTGCGCACGTGATCACGCAGGAACAGGCGCAGGTCATTGGCGGTCTGGTCGTTGCGCGAGCGGCCAGCGCGCAGCTTGCCGCCCAGTGCGCCGAGGCGTTCGGTGAGCAGGCGCTCGATGAACGTGTGGACGTCTTCGTCATCCAGCGTCGGTGCGATGCTGCCGGCACGGAAGTCATCCCCGATACGCTCCAGGGCGTCGAGCATGGTCTGGGTTTCCTGCTCGCTCAGAAGCCCTGCGCGCTGCAATTCCCGGGCATGCGCCTTGGAGCCGGCGAGGTCGTACGGGGTGAGGCGAAAGTAGCGCTCGGGACAACGGGACAGGGCCGCCAGGGCTTCGGACGGGCCGCTCTTGAAGCGGGCACCCCAGAGACGGTCGGTGGATTGAGACATTGTTGTTTTCCTCGTCGTAGAGCGAATTGAAATCGGTATGCCGAGCCCGAAACACCCGCCGAAAATCATTCGGGCGTGGTTCGGCTCAATCAAATTCAAGGGCAGGGGAAAAGCGCAGTTGCTAAATGGCGAGAGCTGATCGAAGTGTCAGCTTTTAATAGTTCGAAATCAGTGAGTTGGCACTGATCGACGGGATTTATTAACGGTTGCCAAGCCTTGTTTTCTGTGTTCATTATTATTAGCCAGCACTGTTTTTGTTGTTGGGCACAGATTGTTGAATAGGGCGCCAGAGGTAAATAAGCATTATGGAAACCCCACTTTCCAATTCCGGAAACCCGCCGCTAAAATCGGTGCATCGGGCACCGCTGGCCCTCAGCGGTCTGGACTTCAAACTGCTCAAAGTATTCAAGGCTGTGGTCGAGGCGGGTGGCTTCAGCGCAGCGCAGAATGAGCTGAATGTGGGCCTGGCGGCCATCAGCAAACAGATCTCGGACCTCGAGATTCGCATTGGCATGCGCCTGTGTACCAGAGGGCGGGAAGGGTTTCACCTGACCGAAGAAGGGCGTCTGGTGTACCAGGCATCAATCGATTTATTTGCCTCGGTCGATAACTTCCGTGATCGGCTTAGTTCGGCGCAGAACGAACTTATTGGCGACCTTGGGGTGGGTGTTATTGATAATACGATCACCGACGATAATTCACCGTTAGTTGCGGCGCTTAGAAAAATAAATGAAGAGTCGCCAAAAGTAAGGTTTCAACTTCAAGCATCTCAGTTAGATGAGGTAGAAAGAGGCGTAGTCGAGGGGCGGTTAGTGGCCGGGATCGTGCCGGTTTATCAGAGAAGAGAGGAGTTCGATTACTTCCCGCTTTATGAAGAACGCTCGTACGTGTATTGCGCTGTCGGCCATCCGCTGTTCTCGGTGCCGGAGGCGGAGATGGGCAGCAATGTGCTGCAGGATCACGAGTGCATCAACCACCGTTACGCGATCCATCGAGACAAACTGAATTTTGCCCGCTACGACAGCTTTTCCGCATCGGCAACTCAAGTGGAAGCCGTGGCGCTGCTGGTCAAGACCGGCCGTTTCGTGGGTTTTCTGCCCGAGCATTACGCGGCAACCCTGGTGGCTCAGGGACAGTTTCGGGCGGTGCGGCCGGACCTGATCAACATCGTTACGCCGTTCAATCTGATCCTGCGTCACAACACCGTGCGCAGTCCGCTGGTAAAGGCGTTTGCCCAGGCGTTGGGTGTGGATTTGAAGGCGTCGGTTTGACGCTAACGCAGCGTCAAGTGCATCGCACAGCGTCCTCCCCCGGCAAACCGTGGTTGCTTTCATTGTTCAACACCGCGGTTAAACGTGGGCCGATTTCAGCCAGGCTCAAAGTTTCAAAACCGAGTTGCCGATAAAACGATTCATTCCAGGGCAAGTCGTGAAACGTAGTCAAAGTCAGACCGTGGAGTTCTCGTCTACCTGTGCCGTTAACAGCAACTAGCGGCCAGCGCCCAGGACAAGACTGCGTACACCGAGTTCATGTAGGAGCTGCCGCAGGCTGCGATCCTTTGATCTTGATCTTCTGCAACTTCAAAGCCGCCAAAAGATCGCAGCCTTCGGCAGCTCCTACAAGGGGGCTGGAAGATGGGTGCCTCACGCCACGACCGAGGCCGCTGGCCATTGCTGATGGGGAATCGGCAGGTTGCGTGATTCGCCACGACCCATCGGGAAGTACAGGAAGCCACTGCGGGCCAGGCGTTCGGCGTCGTACAGGTTGCGCCCGTCGAAGATCACCGGAGCGTTAAGCCGTTGCTGGATCAGATCGAAGTCCGGCGCCTTGAATTGCTGCCATTCGGTGCAGATGATCAGTGCGTCCGCACCCGCGAGCACCGATTCCGGCGTACCCATGAGCATCAGCTTCGATTCGTCAGGGTATAGGTGTTGGGTTTCCTGCATGGCTTCCGGGTCGAACGCCCGCACATGGGCCCCGGCAGCCCACAGCGATTCCAGCAGCACCCGGCTCGGCGCATCGCGCATGTCGTCGGTGTTGGGCTTGAAGGCCAGGCCCCACACGGCGAAGGTTCTGCCGCGCAAGTCGCCCTTGTAGAAGGCGTTGATGCGTTCGAACAGTTTGTGTTTCTGCCGCTGGTTGATGGCTTCTACGGCTTGCAGCAGGTCGCTGGAGCAATGGGCCGCTTCGGCACTGTGAATCAGCGCGCGCATGTCCTTGGGGAAACACGAGCCACCGTAACCGCAGCCGGGATAGATGAAGTGATAACCGATGCGTGAATCGGCGCCGATGCCCAGCCGCACCGATTCGATGTCGGCGCCCAGGTGTTCGGCCAGCTCGGCGATCTGGTTGATGAAACTGATCTTGGTCGCCAGCATGCAGTTGGCGGCGTATTTGGTCAGCTCGGCGCTGCGCAGGTCCATGAACATGATGCGGTCATGGTTGCGATTGAACGGGGCGTAGAGATCGCGCATCACATCGCGCACGTCATCGCGTTCACAGCCGATGATGATGCGGTCTGGGCGCCGGCAATCGGCCACGGCCGACCCTTCCTTGAGAAACTCGGGGTTGGAGACGATATCGAACTGCAGCAGCCGACCGACCTTGAGCAGGCACTTTTCGATATGCGCGCGCAACGTATCGCCCGTGCCCACCGGCACCGTGGATTTCTCCACCAGAATCACCGGTTGTTCACGGTGACGCGCCACTGCTTCACCCACCGACAGCACGTGGCGCAGGTCCGCTGAACCATCGTCCCTGGACGGCGTGCCGACGGCAATGAACAGCACCTGGCCATGTTGCACCGCGAATTTTTCGTCGGTGGTGAACTGCAGCCGTTTGGCTTCCAGGCTTTCGCGCACCAGGCTAGCCAGCCCCGGTTCGAAGATGCTGACGTGGCCTTGTTGCAGCAACGCGACTTTATTCTCGTCAATGTCCATGCACACCACGTCGTGGCCGACTTCAGCCAGGACGGCAGCTTGCACCAGGCCGACATAACCGCTACCAAATACGCTGATTTTCATGGAGCTCTCCTGATTGTGGGCGCGTGAGCAGGTCGAGAGTTGATGGTGATGACACCGAGGATGACCAACGCCACCCCCAGGGTTTTCGAAAGGCTGAAGGATTCGTTGAACAACGGCAGGCTGGCGGCCAGCACGTACACCAGCGCGTAGCTGATGCTCAGCAGCGAATAGGCCCTACCCAGGGGCAAGTCCCGCAGGGCGGCGAGCCAGGTAAGCATCGACACGGCATAGGCGAGAATGGCGGCCAGCACGACGACGATGGCGGACACATCGACGCTGCCGTTGCTCAAGGCGGATATCAATTGTTCGGGATGGGGCAGGCGGGTCATGCTCCAGCGCATACCCAACTGCGCGGCGCTGCCCAGCAGCACGCTGCCCAAGGCGAAGGCGAGTCCGCGACGCAGGCTCATGCGTGTTGCCCCAGCAGCGCCACGCCAGCGATTACCAGCGCCACGCCCAGCCAGTGACGGCGGTCGATGGTTTCGTGAAAAACGAAGCGGGCGACCAGTGTGATCAACACAAAATTCAGGCTGAGCATGGGATAGGCGACGCCGACTTCGAGGCGCTGCAACACCAGCAGCCAGACCAGCAAGCCCAATCCCAGAGAGGCGAGCGCCAGCCACAGCCACGGCGAGCGCAGTTTCTCGCCCCAGCCCGACGTCTTGCCGCGCCAACTTTCCACGGCGTATTTCTGGGCGATTTGGCCCAGGCAGGTCAGCAGGCAGGCAGCCAATACGAGCAGCAGGCTCATGACACCCCCTGAGGAAAGATCAGAATCACCAGGTTGCCTTGTTCATGATGTTTGCCATCCTTGGGCAGTCGTTCGATTTCTTGCAGCTCGCCATCGCCCTTGACCCGCATCACCATGCCGACCGAACCACTCTGGCGGGCTTCGCGCATTCACTGTTGCACCTTGTCCGGGTCGACTCGCTGCTTCACTGAGTCAGGATAGGCGAGGCCATATTTCAATTCGCCTATCGTGTATAACGCCACATCGGGGCGTCTCAGGCGTCAGGCCAAGGCTGAAGCGGTGCCGGCCAGCACAATGGTCTCGCTCATTGCAACCGTTGATATCCAGTCAAGCAGACGTTTGGCATTGGCGATAAGCCAAGAAGCCATCAATTGACTTTTTCGGCCATGACCGGCAGCGTGACGGCCCCTCGGGCTGGTCGAATGCAGGTAATAGCCCGACAGAAATCCCTCGTTTTTATCTCAAGTAAATTTCATTGTTTCAGTTGTTTTGTTGAACTTTATTCATTTCAAGGCCGTTTCATTGATTGACTTACCTGCTACAGAATCCAGCATTTCCAAAGCCAACCCGTTAACCCTGTACCTGGCGCGTCTGGCACCGTCCAGCCAGTTGACCATGCGTTATGTATTGCAGGACGCCGCCGACCGTCTGGACTTCGAAGACATGAACATCGAAGAGATTCCCTGGCATCAACTGCAGCCCGAAGATGTCGTTGCACTGGTGGCGACCTTGCGCGAAGACGGCTACGCGCCCAATACCTCGTCGCTCTACGTTAATGCGGTGCGCGGGGTGATGAACGAAGCGTGGCGCATGAGCCTGATCAGTCAGGAGCATCTGCTGAAAATGCGTTCGGTCAAAGGCATTACCGGCACGCGACTGTCCCAGGGGCGCAACCTCAAGCGCACCTTGATTCGCGACTTGATGGAGGTCTGCGCCGCCGATCCACGGCCACAAGGGCTACGGGATGCGGCAATCATCGGGATTCTGTACGGTTCGGGGATGCGCAAATCGGAGTCGGTGAATCTGGACCTGGCCCAGGTGGACTTCACCGAACGCAGCCTGTGCGTCACCGCCAAGGGCAACAAACAGCTGATCAAGTACGCGCCAGCCTGGGCCTTCGCCAAACTGGATGCGTGGCTGGAGTTGCGGCGTTCGCAGTTAAAGGAGGGCGAGACGGATGATCCGTTCCTGTTCAACCGCATCCGCCGTGGCAGCCACATTACCCGCGAGCGCATCACCAAGCATGCGATCTACTACATCGCCCGGCAACGCGGTGCGCAGGTCGGGGTGAAAATCATGCCGCACGATTTTAGGCGGTCGTTCATCACCCGAGTGATTGAAGAGCACGACCTGTCGATCGCGCAGAAACTGGCCCACCACAGCAACATCCAGACCACGGCCAATTACGATGTGCGCGACGACAACGAACGCCGTCGGGCGGTTGATCGCTTCGATTTGTGACCGCCATCAGAACGCCGAAGGAATGCCGGTTAAAACACAGAACCTGTGGGAGCGTGGCTTGCCCGCGAAGAACGATGACGCGTAGTACCTGAAAAACTGCGGTGCCTTCTTCGCGGGCAAGCCACGCTCCCACAGGATTTTTGTCGCTCAAATTTCTTAACTTACCGGCATTACGGTGAAGGACATCCTTTTTGCGAGCCGATCGCCTGGCTAATGGCGGCAGCTAACCGTTTCACATTGTTCTGATGGGCGAGCACCAGCTCATCGATGCTCGGGCCGGCGGGGGTCTGCAACGTGCTGCGACAGGTGATCAGCGCAGCATCGCCGGGGCTTAGACTGCGCAGGCGCCATTTGACGTCGATCAGCGCGTATTGACCGGGGATCGAATCAAAGCGCTGCACGTCCAGTCGCAACGACACTCTGCGTTGCAGATTGCTGGTGACCAGTTGATCGACCAAGGCGCTGCGCAATTCATCCACCAGACTCGCCGCCCACCATTCGGTTTCGAGGATTGCCAGGCCACTGTTACCTTGGCGAATGACAATCTGCGGCCGATCGACCTGGGGCGGCACCGTGATGCTTTCAATCTGAATCTCCGCGCCGCCGCTTGCGCCGCTCAGTTGGGTCGGGGTCAGGGTATGGAACTGAATCGGATCGCTGCGGCAAGCGGTGAGCAGTAACAGCGCAGTGACCAGCGAGATCTTCAGCGGGAAAGCCATGGGTATTGCTCCTGTGGTCAGTTGCGCGGTGGCGCCTTCATATCCATTGGTGCAGCGTTGTCGGGACGACCGCGAATCAGTGATTCGGGATGCCGGCCCAGGTAATCCGAGAGTTCACGCAAGGAGCGTGACATGCGCCCGAGTTCGTCCAGGGTCTGGGTCAACTGCTCCCGTTGCGGCGAATCCTCGGCCAAGGTCGAGCTGGCCGATTGCAAGGCCTTGCTGACGTCCCCCAAGGTGGTCTGCACGCCGGGCAGGGTCCTGGCGTTGAACTGTACGAGGCCCTTGCGCAGTTCGACGAGGTTGCTGTCGAGATTGCCGGCAATGCGGTCGATCGGTAGCTGGTTGATCTTGTTGATCATGTTTTCCAGTTTTTCCTGCAACTGCTCGAGGCTGCCAGGAATGGTGGGGATGGTGACGGGACGGGCGGTTGGATCGAACACGACTTTCTCTGCGTCGGGGTAGAAGTCGAGCGCGATGTAGAGCTGGCCGGTCAACAGGTTGCCGCTACGGGCCTGGGCTCGCAGGCCGTTTTCGATGAAGCTGCCCATCAGCCGCACGCCAGCGGCTTCGTCATTAGGGTCATGCTTCAAGGCCTCGAGCATTTTGGTATGAGCCTGACCGAGGCGTTGCGGGTAGATCACGATGCCGACATTGACCGGGAAGCTGCGCTTTTTCGCGTCGAAATCCAGATTGACCGAGACAACTCTGCCAAATTCGATGCCGAGGAACTCCACCGGCGCGTCGATCTTCAGCCCGCGCAAGGCCTGATCGAAGCGCAAACTCAGGAACTGCCCCTTGCCAAAGGGGGGCGCGAGGGCGGTTTGTTGGTCTTCGAACAGGTCGAAGGCTTTATTCTCGCTGGCCGGCTGATCATTGGGGCTGTATTCCGGCGCGCGAAACGCGATGCCGCCCACCAACAACGAAGACAGGGATTCGGTATTCACCGCAAAACCATTGGCCCCCACGCTCACATCGATACCACTGGCGTTCCAGAACCGGGTGTTCTGCGTGACGAAGACGTCATTGGGCGAATGCACGAAAATTTCGATGTTCACCCCTTTGCCGTCGGCATCCAGCGCATACGCCACCACTTGCCCGACTGGAATCTTGCGGTAATAGACGGGGGAGCCGATGTCCAGCGAGCCCAGGTCCTGGGTGCGCAGCATGAAGCGCTTGCCCGGCTCGCCATAGGTAATGGGCGGCGGGTTTTCCAGACCAATGAAATGTTTGGAACGGGCATTGGCCTCGCCGATGTCAGCGCCAATGTAATCGCCTGACAGCAGGGTATCGATGCCCGAGACGCCGCCGGCACCAATGCGCGGTCGCACGACCCAGAATTGCGAATCTTCGCGGGTGAAGTTTTCAGCCTGTTTGTCGAGTTTGATCGTGGCGTTAACGCTTTTCTGATCGTTGCTCAGCTTCACTTCAGAGACATGGCCGATGACCACGTTGCGGTATTTGACCTCGGTCTTGTTGGCCGTAAGACCGCTACCGGTCTTGAACGTGACGGTGATGGTCGGGCCTTCCTGCATCATGCTGTGTATCACCAAGGAGATCCCAACCAGCACCGCAACGATCGGCACAATCCACACCAGTGAAACGCTGAAGCGACGGGTCTTGATACTGGCTTGACCGGGGTCTTGCGGCCCATCAGTGGCTTGCGACTTCATCCATGACCTCCTCGTTTGGTGGTTTTTCCCGCTTGTTATCCCAGATCAGCCGCGGGTCGAAACTCATGGCAGACAGCATGGTGAATACCACCACCAGACCAAAAAACAGAATACCCAGGCGCGGTTGAATATCGCCCAGCGCCTGGAATTTCACCAGCGCGGCGACTAGCGCGACAACAATCACATCGAGCATCGACCAGTAGCCGATCAGCTCGACGAAACGGTAAAGCTTCGAACGCTCCTTGCGCGCCCAAAGGCTGCCGCGTTGCACGGTGATCAGCAGCAGGGAGAGGGCAACGAACTTGATGCCTGGTACCGCGATGCTGGCGATGAAAATAATCAGGGCAATGTCCCACGCACCGTGTGCCCAGAACTCCAGCACACCGCTCATGATGGTGCTGTCGGAGCCGTTGCCGAACAGACTGGTGTTCATGACCGGGAGCAGATTGGCCGGGACATAGAACACCAGTGAGGTCAGCAAGTAGGCCCATGTGCGGGTCAATGAATTGGTTTTGCGAGCATGCAGGGGCGCGCTGCAGCGTGGGCATTCGTGAGGGTTATCCGTTATGTCGCAGGCCAGACCGCAGCTATGGCACAGGCACAGGTTGAGTTCGCTGGCGAGCGGTGGCCTGTTCATAAGGTGTCCCACAATTCACGGACATCGCGCCCGGCGATGCGGATCAGTAGCAGGCTGAGGACAGCCAGGGCAAACAGGCCGAGGCCGGGTATTACATCGAGCATACCTGCCAGTTTGAACACCGCCACCATTGCCCCCAGCAGACAAACCTCGAGCATGCTCCAGGGCCTGAGGGTTTCCAGCCAGCGCATGCACAGCTTGAAGCCTGGCGAGCGCCGATGCACGAGGGCGAAGCTCAGGACCCAGATCAGCAACACCAGCTGAAAAAGCGGCGCGATGATGATCGATATCGCCGCCACCAGCGCAATAAAGGTGATCGGCCCCTGGCTCAACGCCAATACCGAATCCCATAGCGTCGCACTGTTTTTCAGGCCCTTGAGGCTGATGCTCATGACGGGATAGAAGTTGGCGAAAATCCACAGCACCGTTGCCGTGAAGGCCAACGCCAGACGCTGCTCCACCGACAGTCCGTTATAACGCTGGAGCACGCCGCCGCAGCAGGTACACAGGGCTTTTTGATGTTTGGCGAGCGTGACTTTTTCATACACGCAGTCGCAGTGCTCGCAGATGATCAGTTGGTCAGTCGTAGCCATAGGCCGCACTCGCCAGGAGGCAGGAAAGTCAGAGCACCCCCTCAATATAGAAGTGACTTGCGATTGAGCAAATAAAAGACTGATCAGGGCGGACGATGAATTCCCTGTAGGAGCTGGCGAAGCCTGCGATCTTTTGGCTATTTCAAGGCTGCCGAAGATCAAGATCAAAAGATCGCAGCCTGCGGCAGCTCCTACGGGAAGGTAGTCAACCGGGGAATTTTCGGCAGCGCCTGTAAGGGGAGTCAGCCGAGCAATTCGCGCAGGCGATACCAGAACATGCCGAGGGCCAGCAGCGGTGAGCGCAGGGCTTTTCCACCGGGAAAGGTCATATGCGGGACGGCGCTGAAAACATCGAGGCCCTTGCTGTGCCCGGCATGAATCGCTTCGGCCAGCAACCGTGCGCACCAGTGGGTCACGTTCAGGCCATGACCGGAGTAACCCTGGGCGTAGAACACGTTCGGGTATTGGCTTAATCGTCCGGCCTGGGGGAAGCGGTTGGCGGTGATGCCGATCATGCCGCCCCATTGATAGTCGATGCGCACATCCGCCAATTGCGGGAAGACCTTGAGCATTTTTGGCCGCATATAAGCGCCGATATCCTCCGGATCGCGCCCGGAATAATGACAGGCACCGCCGAACAACAACCGTCGATCCGCCGAGAGCCGGTAGTAATCGAGGCCGACTTTCTGGTCGCACAGCGCCAGGTTCTGCGGAATCAATTGCGCGGCAACCTCAGGTGCCAAAGGCTCGGTGGCAATGATGTAACTGCCTGCCGGTAAAACCTTGCCGCTCAGGCGTGGTTCGAGCTCTTCCAGGTGCGCATTACAACCGAGCACCAGACTGCCGGCGCGAACCGTGCCACCGGCGCAACGAACCTGCACAGTGCTGCCATGAATCAACTCCAGCACCGGGCTTTGTTCGAATATTCGCACCCCGAGGGATTCGGCAACGTGCGCTTCACCGAGCACCAGATTCAGCGGATGCAGATGACCGGAGCCCATGTCGATCAGGCCGCCGGCATAAACATCGGAGCCCACCACTTGCTGGCGGATCTGCTCGGGGCCGACAAGTCGGGTTTCATGGCGGTAACCCAGTTCGGCAAGTTTTTGCAGTTCTGCCTTGAACGCCTCGTATTGCGCCGGGGTGTTGGCCAGCTCGCAGAAGCCCCAGCGCAGGTCGCAGTCGATCCCATGCTCACGGATGCGATTGCCCACCAGTTCCACTGATTCGATGCCTGCACGCTCTAAATAGCGCACACCGTCCTGGCCGACATAACGGGCGAAACCTTCGACGTCATGACCGATGCCGCGGATCAACTGCCCGCCATTACGCCCGCTGGCGCCCCAGCCGATCCGCCGGCCTTCCAGCAGAATCACCGAGAGCCCGCGCTGCGCCAGTTCGATCGCGGTATTGACCCCGGTAAAG
Source organism: Pseudomonas sp. F-14 TE3482 (assembly GCF_053629455.1). NCBI lineage: Bacteria > Pseudomonadati > Pseudomonadota > Gammaproteobacteria > Pseudomonadales > Pseudomonadaceae > Pseudomonas > Pseudomonas sp. F-14 TE3482. The sequence goes on along the minus strand of NZ_JBRJII010000001.1, from coordinate 4,871,456 downwards.
CCGCCGCCCACCACGCAGACATCGGCCTCAAGATCCGAACCCAGCGCGGGGTAAGGTGTCATGCCCTTGGCCGATGCAGCGTAATAGGAATGAGCGTGTTCGTTGTCGTACTGATTCATTGGTTGGACTTCACTTTGCTCCAGGAGCGGGTCATCAGACGCATGATCGGCTGGGGCGGGGTGGTGGAGATGTAGAGTTTGTCGAGCACTTCCTGAGGAGGGTAGACCTCTGGATTATTGACCAACTCGGCGTCCATGTATTGTTTGGCCGCCGGGTTTGGATTGGCGTAACCGACCGACGCGCTGACCTTGGCGATTACCTGTGGATCCAGCAGGTTATTGACGAACGAGTGAGCCTCTTTCGGGTTGCTGGCGTCGGCAGGAATCGCCAGCAGGTCGAACCAGAGGTTACTGCCTTCCTTGGGGATCGAGTAGGCGATATTCACGCCGTTCTTCGCTTCCTTGGCGCGGTTCGCCGCCTGGAACACATCGCCCGAATAGCCGAACGCAACGCAAATGTCGCCATTGGCCAGGTCCGACACGTACTTGGACGAATGGAAATAGGTGATGTAAGGCCGGATGGTCAGCAGTTTGGCTTCGGCCTTTTTAAAGTCCTCGGGGTTTTCGCTGCGTGGATCCATGCCCATGTAGTTCAGGACCGCCGGGAACACTTCATCGGCCGAATCCATCATCGACACGCCGCACTGACTGAGCTTTTTCAGGTTCTCAGGCTCGAAAAACACCGCCCAGGAATCGATGCGATCGATGCCCAGCACTTGCTTGACCTTGTCGACGTTGTAGCCAATGCCGTTGGTGCCCCACAGGTACGGCACCGAATGTTCGTTACCCGGATCGTTTTTTTCCAGCAAGGCCAGCAGTTTCGGGTCGAGATTTTTCCAGTTGGGCAGTTGCGAGCGATCCAGTTTGAGGAACGCGCCGGCCTTCACCTGGCGTGCGAGGAAGTGATTGGAGGGTACCACCACGTCATAACCCGTGCGGCCTGCGAGCAGTTTGCCCTCCAGGGTTTCGTTGGAATCGAATACGTCGTAGATCACTTTGGTCCCGGTTTTCGCCTGGAAGTCGGCGAGGGTGGTCTCGCCGATGTAATCGGTCCAGTTGTAGACGCTCACACTTGATTGAGCGTGTGCAGCGGCGCTGAACAGCAAGGCCAGCGCGACCGGAACCACGGATTTCAATAGACGCATATCGACACCTCTTGGAGTTATTGGATTTTTTTGGGAGCGGGCTTGCCCGCGATAGCGGTCTGTCAGTCAACGATGATGTCGAATGTGCTGGCCTCATCGCGGGCAAGCCTGCTCCCACAGGGGACTAAACGCTAAGCAGCAGAAACTCGCGCTCCCAGGAGCTGATCACGCGCTTGAAGTTCTCGTGTTCAGCCCGTTTGACCGCGACGTAACCCCGGACGAATTTGCTCCCCAGATAGCGCTCGATGGTTTCGCACTCTTCCATGCGCGTCAGTGCGTCCTCGATGGTGATCGGCAGGCGCAGATTGCGTCGCTCATAGGCGCGACCCTGCACCGCGGCGCTCGGTTCGACCTTTTCGACCATGCCCAGATAACCGCACAACAAGCTCGCGGCAATCGCCAGATAAGGATTGGCATCGGCACCCGGCAAGCGGTTTTCCACGCGCATGGCGTCCGGGCTGGAGGTCGGTACGCGCAGGCCGACGGTGCGGTTTTCTTCGCCCCATTCAACGTTGACCGGCGCCGAGGTGTCGGGCAGGAAGCGGCGGAACGAATTGACGTTGGGCGCAAACATCGGCAGCACTTTGGGAATGTACTTTTGCAAGCCGCCGATATGGTGCAGGAACAGTTCGCTCATCTGCCCGTCGGCATCGGCGAAAATCGGCTGGCCGGTGGCAATGTCCACCACGCTCTGGTGCAGGTGCATGGCACTGCCGGGCTCGTCGCCGATCGGTTTGGCCATGAAGGTCGCGGTGACGTTGTGCTTGAGTGCCGCTTCGCGCAGGGTGCGTTTGAACACGGTGATCTGGTCCGCCAGATCCAGCGCGTCGCCGTGACGGAAATTGATTTCCATCTGCGCCGGGCCGTCTTCGTGGATCAGCGTGTCGAGGTCCAGGCCCTGTAGTTCGCACCAGTCATAAACGTCTTCAAACAATGGATCGAACTCGTTGGCGGCGTCGATGGAAAACGACTGACGACCGCTTTCCGCTCGGCCGGAGCGTCCCAGTGGCGCTTTGAGCGGCAAGTCCGGGTCTTCGCAGCGCTGGGTCAGGTAGAACTCCATTTCTGGCGCGACAATCGGCTTCCAGCCTTTGTCGGTGTAGAGCTGCAGCACTTTCTTCAGCACGTTGCGCGGCGACAGTTCGATGGGATTGCCGAACTTGTCGAACGTGTCATGGATCACGATGGCGGTGGGTTCGATGGCCCATGGAATGACGTAAACCGCATCGGCGACGGGCTTGCAGACCATGTCGATGTCGGCCGGGTCGAGCAGGTCGTAGTAGATGTCGTCGTCAACAAAGTCCCCGGTTACCGTTTGCAGTAGCACACTTTCCGGCAGGCGCATGCCTCGCTCATGCAGGAACTTGTTGGTGGGTGCAATCTTGCCGCGAGCAATGCCGGTCAGGTCGCTGACCACACACTCGACCTCGGTAATCTTGTGATCTTTCAGCCACGTGAACAGCTGATCGAAAGGGGCATTCATAAAAACCTCATTGTTGGTTTGATTGACGCCGGGGAGGGCGGCTTCATCCACCGAACACTTCCCCTGTGGCGCGTTGACGACTATCTTGGGTGAGCCTTGCCGTTCCATCTATCCACTTTGAACAAGCACATAGCGCACCAAAAGAGTGCGTAAGGCACCCCATGACAGCGTGCAATCCATTGCAGGTTCAAGCGTTCAACACCGCCGACGTGGCCGAGCAAATCCGCGCCACACCGGGTTGGGTGCAGCACTATCAGCAAATGTCCCCGGGGCATTTCGCCGGAAGGGTGCGCTATCTGGATTTGCAAGGTGTCGAGATTTACGAGGAACAGATGAACACCCGGGTCGAGCAGAATTTCAGCGCCCCGCAAGGCTCGCTGGCGTTCTGTTTCGATCGCAGCGACAACTCGCTGTACGTGTTGAACGGTGAAAGCCGCAATATCTGGATCACCCCGGAGAACTACCAGGAAATCGCCGTGGTGTTCGGTCCGGCATTCGTTCAGCGCCATGGCCTGGACGTCGCGCGGCTCGAAGGCTTGTTCATGTCGCCGCTCAATTCAGGTCAGAACGCACTGTTCAGCCGCTGGTTGAGCGGGACGTTGACGCGGCTGACGCAGACGCTGGATCCACCGAGCAAAGAGGCGTTGACCCAGCAACTGTTGGAGGACTGTTTGTACATCCTCGATAACGCCTGTGTGTGCCTGGATCGCGCAGGTTTGCAGCGCCGGGCGGAGGAGCGAACGATCATGAAACGCGTCGCCGAATGGGCCGCCGATACACCGGAAGAAACCCTCAATTTGCTGGAGCTGTCCCAGGTGGCCGGGGTTTCGCTGCGTCAGTTGCAGCATGCGTTCAAGGCGTATACCGCAATGACACCCACGCATTGGTTGCGCTTGCGTCGGCTCAACAGCGCGCGCCGCGAATTGCTCAGGCGAACGGCCGGGGAAACCACGGTCGCGCAAGTGGCGATGAATTGGTCGTTCTGGCATTTGGGACGGTTTTCCAGCAGTTATCGAGCGTTGTTCCAGGAACTTCCCAGCCAAACGCTGGCCCGCAAACACAGTGGACCGTGTCGGAGATCATCATGAGTCGGTTATCGTCTTTCAGCCTGTGTGCCGTCATGTTGATGGTCTATACGCCGGTTCAGGCCGAAACGGTCGTGCCCATGAACGGGCAGAGTTCCCAACAAACCCAACTGGATATCAATGATTGCAGCAACGTCACGGCCAGCCAGAGCTCCTCTGGCCCGCCAGCCTCGGAGGGTGCTGCGGTGGATGCTACGCAGGTACTTGGACGTCAACATGACGAGTTTTATGAGCCGGTCGAGGTCGATGTGAAACAGCACTATCACAGCTGCCTGCAAGGGCGGGGTTATCAGATCACTCCGTGAGCTGAGTGACACGTGGATTGCGCTGCCGCCGATCAAGTAGGTGGACCATCAGCAAGGCATAGAGCGTGAGGGCGATAAACAATCCCATGCGCACGGCGAAGGCGGTATAGACGTCTTTCCCGGCGAGGCTGTCCTGAACCGACTGACCCAGCAGGATGATCAGCGTGACCAGGCTGTTGAGCCAGAACCCCGGGGTTTGTCGGGTCGGGCTCAGGGCATAGAGCTTGCGCGCCAACAGCAAGCCGAACAGGAGCATCCACAGAAAGAACATCCACAAGTGCACAAACAGGCTGAGTGCGCACCAGAACCCAACAGCCAACAGGCCACCCATGAAGGTCGAACCGAGCAATTCATGAGCTGCGTTGCGCGTCGTTGTCGTCGAACTCTGTTGGCCAAGACTGACCGCTTTCAAGATGATCGGCAGATAGCTCGCCGGGTCGATCAGGGCCAGCAGGAATGCCGGTATAACAATGAGGGTTGCACGCAGTGCAACCCTGGCCACTTCTTGCGCCGGCAAAGCGCTGGCGGCGGGTGGGGACGGCGCATTGGCGGGGTCGGGAAACAGCCAGTGACTAATCCCCACAACGAGAACGGCGAGGATCAAGCCCTTGACCAGGGCACCGATGACCATCATCGCCAGATCGAACTCGGCGACGCCGGCCGAAGAAATCATCGTCAGGCCAATGATCATGAAGGTCATGATCAAGGCGTTGCCGCCGCGCAGGCCAAAACCAAAAGCCAGGAACATACTGACGCCAATCAGCAGCACGCCGGTAATCGGGTAGTAACGCAGGATCGGAATCAACAACAGGCCGACGCCGGTGGTTAACATCGCAGCCAGAGCGAGAATCAATCCGGCCTTCAATGGCAGCGGCCGATTGAGGGAAGCCAACAGCAATACGGCCAGCACCGGCGCGAGAAAAGGGATCGGCAAGCCCAGGCCGAAGCTGGTCGCCAGGCACGATGCGGTGCCTGTGCCCATACGCAACGCACGCTGAACCCGGGGCGTGCGCTGGGTAGGCACACCCTTAGTAGGCATAGCTCAGCCAGCTCATTAGTCCCACGAACAAACGACCGAGCAGGTTCAATGGGTTGTCTTGAGTCGGGAATGCCATCACTTCAGCCTGCCCACCGGCACGGATGGCGCGGCTGGCGAACAGCGTTTTCCTTGAGTCCTCGGAGAACTCGATAATCACTGGAAAACGCTGGGCCGGACGCAGCCAGTCGCGGCTGTTCTGCACACTGGGAAGGCTGCCGGGCGCAGTACTCTGACCGACGCTGACACCGTAGCCGACACTGCGCACACGGCCCTCGAAAACCCTCCCCGGCAGGGCATCCAGCACGATCGAAACAGGGGTGCCGACCTCGACCAGGCCAAGGTTGTTTTCGGTCATGTCTGCGCTGATCCACACATCGTGGATGGCAATCAGGGTCATGACCGGGCTGCCGGCAGTGGCGAACTGTCCGACATCGGTGCGCAGATCGGTGATCAGTCCCGCCGACCGTGCGCGAATCTGCGTGTTGGACAAGTCCAGCTCAGCTTTTGACAACGCCGTGGCGGCGCTGCGCAACAGCGCGTTGTCTTCCTCGCTGCCGCCTTCCTGTTCCCGTGCTCGCTGGACTTCGGCATGGGCCGCGGCGACCTGGCTGACAGCCTGTTCACGGCTGGCCCGAGAGACTTCCAGCAGGCGCACGGAAATGGTGCCAGGGTCTTCGCGGTACAAACCTTCAAGGCGCTGATTGTCCTGCCGCGCCTTGAGTTCATTGGCCTGGGCGGCGCGCAAATTGGCTTGAGCCGAAGCAATGCCGGCCGTGCTGGCACCGATCTGCCGGCGTGTCGATTCAAGGTCTGCACGTGCGCGGTCGACGGCTATTTGATAGGGCTGCTGATCCACTTCAAACAGCACATCGCCCGCCTTGACGTCCTGGTTGTTGCGCACATTCACACGGATCACCTGGCCCGCCACTTCGGAGGCCACCGGAATGACAAAGGCGCCCACCCGAGCCTGTTGCGTATACGGTGTGAAACGGTCAGCCAACAAGTACCAGGCCAGGCTGAGGACGATCAGCAGCATCACCCACTTGATGCCCTTTTTTGCAGGATCGGCGGCAGGCTCGGATGCCTTGGGGGAGGGCGCCTCAGTGACGGGCGGCGAGGGTTCAGTCATCGGCTTTAACCTTCTGGCTCGGGATAAGAGGCTTGCGAAGGGGCTGGTTCATTCAGCAGGTTGCCCCAGTCGGTGCGTTGTTCCATTTGCTGGCGAGTGTTTTGATCGACTGTCGGCTGGGCGCTGTACCACCCGCCGCCAAGGGCTTTGTACAGGGCGATCAGGTTGCTCACGGCATTACTGCGGCTGAGCAGGTAATTGTCCTGCTGTTCGAGCAATGCGCGTTGAGCGTCCAGCACGCGCTGGAAGTCGGAGTAACCTTCCCGGTATTGGGTGCTGGCCAGGCTCAACGAACGCGCGGCGGCGACCTGTGCTTCACCCAGGATGCGCTCGCGTTCCAGGGATTTGATCAGGCTGCTGGCGGCATCATCGGCCTCCCGTGCGGCCTGGCGGACTTTGTCGCGATAAACCTCAATCAGCTGCTGCAACCGCGCATCCTGTATGCGCACGTTGTTGCTGATCTGGCCGTGATCAAACAGGTTCCAGCGCAAACTGGGACCGCCGATCAGATCCAGGCTGTTGGAGGTGCCGCTCAACGTATCGGTGGTCCAGACGATGCTGCCCAGCAAGGTCAGCGACGGATAAAAGTCGGTTTGTGCCACACCGATCAGTGCCGACTGGGCCGCGACATTGAGCTCGGCGGCGCGCACGTCCGGTCGACGCAACAACAGGTTGGCCGGCACGTCTTGCAGCACGGCTTGGTCCACCAGCGGGATCAGTCCCTCGTTTTCAAGCAATTGGGGCAGGGCGCTGGGTGGCTGTCCGATCAGCACAGCCAACGCGTTACGGGTGCGCACTACTTGCGCCTCAAAGTCCGGAATGCTGCTCAAGGTGCCCAGGTATTGGGTCTTGGCTTGTTGCAAGTCGAGTTCGGCGCTCTGGCCACTGTTGAACAGTTTTTCGGTGATCTCAAAGTTGCGCTTTTGCTGTTCGGCGTTTTCTCTGGCGACGCGCAAACGCGCTTCGGTTGTGCGCAACGAAAAGTAGGTATCGGCCACCTGAGCACGCAGCAGTACAAGAACGTCTTCATAGTTGGCTTGAGCCGCAAAGTAACTGGCATCGGAGGACTCGATGGCTCGACTGAAACGCCCCCAGAAATCCAATTCCCAGCCGACATCAAAGCCCGCGCTGTGTTGCCAGAAGTGGCTGTCTTGCGGGTTGCTGCCGCCGGACTGCTTGCGGTTGAAGTACAGACTGTCGGCGCTGGCCTGTTGCAGTTGCGGATAACGCCCGCTTTGCGCAATGCCCAACCGGGCACGGGCTTCCATGACGCGAAGGCCGGCAATTTTCAGGTTGGAATTGTGCGCATCCGATTCGGCGATCAGCGCGTCGAGGACCGGGTCGGCGAACACTTGCCACCATTGGCGAATGTCGGGGTTCAGGCTTCGTTGGCTGGCTTGCTCAAGCGCGGGGCTGCTCCAGAGTTTTGTCCAGGCCTCGCCGGGGGGCTGAAAATCCGGCCCCAGACGGACACAACCGCCAAGGCCAAGGACGAGCAGCAGAAGCAGTGGACCGGAGCGCGTCAGCATCGGTGCACTGATCGTAGATCTTGGGAAAACGTCATCCGAACATACCTGATATTGAAATGGCGTTGGTTACTGGTTCGCTTAGGTTAGTACAGCTGCGACAAATACAAGGTCATGTTGAATGATCCGGGATCGACTAACTGCTACGCTTCTGAAGATCCATTAATCCCGGCCAAAAAATGAAGGTTAAGAAGACCATGAGCAACCCTCAGGATGACAATGCATCTAGTTCCGCTGGTTGGCGCTTCAAACTGGGCATCGCGATTATCTGTTTGATGCTGGGATCCTGGCTGATGGTGCCTCTCGCTGCCGCAGTGGATGTGCCCGGCTCAAAGATCGCGGCACTGACAGGCGTTTTGTTTATCAGCAACAAGGTTCTGTTAATTCTCGTCATTGCCATTATGGGCAAATCCGGCTTTCAGCAACTCAAGCGCAGCATGTTCGGTTACGTCTCCACACTTGCACCGGCAGACGTGGAAGTAGGCCCGGCTCGCCATAGAATCGGCCTCGTGATGTTTTGCCTGCCGCTGATCTCGGCATTTCTCGAACCTTACATAGATACTATCTGGCCGGGGCTGAGACCCAATATCTGGCAGCTCCAGGCGCTGGGCGATGCCATGTTGATCGGCAGCTTTTTCGTGCTGGGGGGGAATTTCTGGGACAAGGTACGTGCGTTGTTTATTCGCACGGCACGTGTCGTTAATACGGGCGCGGTGTGAATCACCTCTAACGCGAAATGATCCCGTGATCGATCGCGTACTTTACAAGTGCGGCGGGTTTGTCGATGTTGAGCTTGCGACGGATGCTCAGGCGATGAGTTTCTACAGTCCGCACACTGATATCCAGTTCACGAGCCATTTCCTTGTTGTTCAGCCCCTGAGCCATCTTGTACAGCACCTGGCTTTCGCGCGGAGTCAGCTCGTTGTCGCTACTTTTATCGGCAATGAGCCGCTGTGCGATCTCGGCACTGTAGAACGTCCCGCCGCTGACAATGGCTTCGATTGCCGCAATGATTTCCCGTGAAGGCGCATTCTTCAGCACATAGCCGCTGGCACCCGAGCGAACGGATTCACTCACGTATTCATAGTTGTCGTACATGCTCAGCACCAACACCTTGAGCGACGGGTATTGGCTGCGTAACAACCGCGTCAGCTCAAGGCCATTGATGTCCTTCAGGCTGATGTCGACCAGCAACAGATCCGGCTGGCAGCGCCCGACCATTTCAATGGCATCGGCGCCATTCTCGGCTTCTCCCACCACTTCCAGCTGCGTCATGACCCCCAGCAGCGATTTGATTCCGTCGCGGACCAGGGAGTGATCGTCAACCAGGGCGACGCGGATCGGGTAGGGCAGGTTCATCGCAGGCATTCACTCTAATTGTTATGGGTTGAGTCAGCGTTCTGTACCGGGCAGTTTCATCGGCAGCAGCACGTCCAGCTCACTTCTTCCCGGCATCGAGGTCAGGTCGAATCGACCGCCAAAATGCTCGACACGTTCACGGATGTTGCGCAGGCCAATGCCCGCGTGACGACGTTCGACTTGGGCGACGTTGAAACCGATGCCGTCATCGACCACTGTCAAACGTACGGACTTTTCAGAACCGTGCAGGGTAATGATGACGTTTTTTGCTTGTGCGTGGCGTTCGATATTGGTCAGGCCTTCTTGCACGATGCGAAACAACGAGACGGCGGCGCCATCGACCAGATGACAGTCGAATTCGTTATCGTTGAAAGTCACGACCAGACCGCTGCGCTGCTCGAATTCTGCGGCGAGTTGACCGATTGCCGCCGGCAGGCCGAGGGTGTCGAGCAGCGACGAGCGCAGGTCGTGAGAGAGGCTGCGAACTTCGCCAATCGCATCCCCGAGGCGCTCCGTGGCGTCTCTTAAAATGCTCAATCCCTTGTCTTGTCCATTCTCCAGCACATGGCTGGCCAGTTCGAACTGAAACTTGATAGACACCAGTAGCTGGCTGATGCCGTCGTGCAGCTCTCGGGAAACCCTCGACCGTTCTTCCTCCTGCAGACTGACAATGCGTTGGGTCAGGCGCTGGAGTTTTTTGTCGGCCAGGCGATGCTCGCTGACGTTCAACGTCATGCCGCTGGCGAAGACAAACAGCACCGCCACAAGGGCCACCGCGGCAATGGCCAGCATGGTTTTGCGGATGCCCTGAGCCACCTCGTCACGGGCCTGTCGGGTGGCGCGTTCAACGTCTTCAAGGTAGATGCCGGTGCCGAGCATCCAGCCCCAACGGTCCAGCATCACCACGTAAGCGAGCTTGTCGGTCACTTGGCCGGAAGAGGGTTTGTTCCAGGCGTAACGTTGAAAACCTTCGCCCGATTGCGCACTTTTAAGCAACGCCTGGATCACCGGCAAACCGTGAGGGTCGGTCATGTCCCACAGGTATTTGCCCACCAGCTCTGACTGGCGCGCGTGCATCAGGCTGCGACCTTCGCGGTCGTAGACGAAGAAGTAGCCGTTGATGCCAAAGCTGAGCTTGCGCAGTTCTTCGAGCACTTGTTGCTGCGCGCGCGCGTCACCCCGGCCGTTGTCGTACAGCGGCGCGATCAGGCTCTGGGCCATTTCGACGTAGTTTTTCAGTTCTGCGCGCTTGCTGGCCAGAATGCTGTCTTCGATCAGTTGCGCCTGTTGATCACCCAGTTGGCGGTTCAGGGAAATCACCAGCGCGCAGATGACCGCGATCGCCAACACCAGCGGCAGGATCCCGAGCGCGACGATTTTGTGTTTGAGCTGCATCTCTACTCCTGGCCAGACCGAGGGAAGGCGAAGGCCAGGCATCATATGCCAAAGATACGCGCCTCCAGTAGCAATGCTGGACAGAATGACCTGTGGCCATGATGAAACACAAAAACCTGTGGGAGCGGGCTTGCCCGCGATAGCGGTCTGTCAATCAACGGTTGATGTTGAATGTACTGGCCTCATCGCGGGCAAGCCCGCTCCCACAGGTGTTGCATTTCATCCGAGAGATCAGCGGCGCCTGCGTAGAACTACGTAGACGCCACGTACGTAGTAACGCGGATTTATTTGTCGACAGCATGGGCGGATATTGGGCCCGCTCCGCAATGCGGACACAATTATAATAATTACCGCCGCAGCCACTGGCTGTCGGCAGGAGACACGCTATGCCCCGTCTGGCTAAACACCTCGCCTGGTTTGCCGTGGCTGTCCTGGGAGCGTTTGCGCTAAGTGTCGTGGCCCTGCGCCGCGGCGAGGCCATCAACGCCCTCTGGATCGTAGTCGCAGCAGTCGCTATTTATCTGGTCGCATACCGCTATTACAGCCTGTTCATCGCCACCAAGGTGATGCAGCTCGATCCCAATCGAGCCACTCCCGCCGTACTCAACAATGATGGTCTGGACTACGTACCGACCAACAAACACGTGCTCTTCGGACACCACTTCGCAGCGATCGCTGGCGCAGGCCCGCTGGTAGGCCCGGTCTTGGCGGCGCAGATGGGCTACCTGCCCGGTACGCTGTGGCTGATTGCCGGGGTGGTGCTGGCCGGTGCGGTTCAGGACTTCATGGTCCTGTTCATGTCCACCCGCCGTAACGGCCGTTCCCTGGGCGACATGGTCCGTGAAGAAATGGGCCGCATCCCCGGGACCATCGCGCTGTTTGGCTGCTTCCTGATCATGATCATCATCCTCGCGGTGCTGGCGCTGATCGTGGTCAAGGCCCTGGCCGAAAGCCCTTGGGGCATTTTCACGGTGATGGCGACCATCCCGATCGCGATGTTCATGGGCATTTACATGCGCTACATCCGCCCGGGCCGCATCGGTGAAATCTCGGTGATCGGCGTGGCGTTGCTGCTGGGTTCGATCTGGCTGGGCGGGCAGATTGCCGCTGACCCGGTGTGGGCCAAGGCGTTCACCTTCACTGGAATCCAGATCACCTGGATGCTGATTGGCTACGGTTTCGTCGCCGCAGTACTACCGGTGTGGCTGATTCTGGCGCCGCGTGACTACCTGTCGACCTTCCTCAAAATCGGCACCATCGTTGCGCTGGCGATCGGCATTCTGATCACCATGCCCGACCTGAAAATGCCGGCATTGACCCAGTTCATCGATGGCACCGGGCCGGTATGGAAAGGTGGGTTGTTCCCGTTCCTGTTCATCACCATTGCCTGTGGCGCGGTGTCCGGTTTCCACGCACTGATTGCTTCCGGCACCACGCCGAAGTTGCTTGCCAATGAAGGTCATGCCCGTTACATCGGTTACGGCGGCATGCTGATGGAGTCCTTCGTCGCCATCATGGCCATGGTGGCTGCGTCGGTGATCGAGCCAGGCGTGTACTTCGCCATGAACAGCCCCGCAGCCCTTGTAGGCTCCGATGCTGTTTCGGTGGCTCAGACCGTCAGCAGCTGGGGTTTTGCGATCACGCCGGAAGCTTTGCAAGCGGTGGCCAAGGACATCGGTGAAACCACCATCCTGGCCCGGGCCGGTGGTGCGCCGACCCTGGCGGTCGGTATCGCGCAGATCCTGCATCAACTTCTGCCGGGTGAAAACACCATGGCGTTCTGGTACCACTTCGCAATCCTGTTCGAAGCACTGTTCATCCTGACCGCGGTGGATGCCGGCACCCGTGCCGGGCGTTTCATGCTGCAGGATTTGCTCGGCTCCTTCGTGCCAGCGCTCAAGCGCACCGAATCCTGGACCGCCAACCTGATCGCAACCGCCGGTTGCGTGGCGATGTGGGGTTACCTGCTGTATCAAGGCGTGATCGACCCGCTGGGCGGGATCAACACCTTGTGGCCACTGTTCGGCATCTCCAACCAGATGCTGGCGGGTATCGCGCTGATGCTGGCAACTGTCGTATTGATCAAAATGAAGCGCCAACGCTACGTCTGGGTCACCATGCTGCCAGCGGTGTGGCTGCTGATCTGCACCACCACGGCAGGCTTCATCAAGCTGTTCGACGCCAACCCGGCAATCGGCTTCCTGGCGCTGGCGAAAAAGTACAGCGACGCCTTGGCCAACGGCCAGGTCCTCGCGCCGGCCAAAAGCATCGAGCAGATGCAGCATGTCATCTATAACGCCTACACCAACGCAACGCTGACTGCGCTGTTTTTGCTCGTGGTGTTCAGCATTCTGTTCTTTGCACTCAAGGTCGGTATAGCCGCCTGGGGCACCAAAGAACGTACGGATAAAGAAGCGCCGTTCCAGGCTTTGCCGGATGCTTGATGGAGGAGGGTGCCCATGTTCAATGACCTGAGTCGCCTCGGTAAATACCTCGGTCAGGCCGCGCGCCTGATGGTCGGTATGCCCGACTACGACACTTACGTCGAGCATATGCAAACCAAACATCCGGACAAACCGCTGATGAGTTACGAAGTGTTCTTTCGGGAGCGTCAGGAGGCTCGTTACGGCAGCAAGGCGGGACCGAAGTGCTGTTGATGCGAAACTTTTAAGCGGCATCTTGCTTTAGGAGCCCGGCCTGCCGGCGATAGCGATCTTCGAGACGCTATCGTCGGCAGGCCGGGCTTTTTTGGTCACGGTGCTGGCGGTTTCAACGATACATCCGTTCCTCGAACGCCACCTTTCAGTCAAAAGCGGCGTGCAAGCCAGTCTCTCGTGGACGCTGGCTTGTTTGCGGGACGCACTGAAACCTAAGCTGTTCTCAAGTTACTGCTACTCGCTTGAGGAATCATCGCTAGCTGGACCTCGACTTTGTTTTCTTTTTTTGCCATCCAGCGATCGACGTTGATTTTATGTTCCGGCGACTGGGTGGCAGAGCCGTAAATATCTTCGGGGGTCAGTTTAAGGAAACTCAAGGCATGCAGCCGTTGCCGGGCTGTATTCAACCGACCTATTTCCGCTCTCAGTAAACTTGCTTCTCGCTGGTTCGCCTGACGGTCATATTGAAAGGCGTTGTTCAGTTCGGCTTCCTTCGTCTTCAAACGGTCCTGCATTTCTTGCAGTTGATAGTAGACCTGATCGTACTCAGTCTTGGTCACCACCGTGGTTCCGCTTTCCTGGGTTTGCTGCCAGCGACGCAATGTTGCCCAGGCGTACGGAATGTAGGAGGGCACCATGTAGTGATCACTCATGTGGAACAGTTGCTGCACAAAAGCGGCACGGTCGGGCAAGTCTCCGAACTTTTTCAATGCCTTGGTGCAGGCAGCCTCTTCGATGGAGTCGCAACCTGGATCCCAGAGAACGGCGGATTGCTCGCGTCCTTTAAACTGGACGGGCATGAAGTGGTGCAAATTACCGTGGTGCTCGTATGGCGAACCGCCCGTTCGCGACAGGCCTATAGCGAAAATAAGTGCGCCTAAAGGGGCGGTGACAAAACTGATGATAACGCCGGGCACCCAGATACTTTTGCGAGTGTTCATCCATGGCGCGGGAACACTTGGGATCGGGTCGTTGTTGTTGACCATGCGGTGATGGGCCAGCTCTGCAGCACCGTTGACGAAGTCGGCATCGCCGGCTCGTGGGGAGCCGTAGGTGTAGAGAAGGACGTCGTATTCGTTGGGATCACGTCGTAATGCTTCGGCTAGTAAGGTAGCGATCGCCCCACCAAGGCTATGCCCACAGACGATGATCTTTTGACCCGCGTAAAACTGATCGAGGTAGACCTTGATGAATTCGCTCATTGCTTTAAATGCGTCGTAAAAGCCTTGGTGTGCGTTACCTACACCTTCCACAAATGGAACTTGCTCTGCGTCAGTGTCCCGTAAGAAGTCCGCGCCTTCCAAGGTTCCTCGGATGGCGATCAGAATGATTTCGTCGTGGTGAGTTATGAACGCCTGGGTATCACTGCCACCTTTGATCTTGCCATCATCGAAGAAGTGCCATTTGGCGGGGTGCTCTTGTTTTACACCCAAGTCTGGCTTGTTTTGTTTGTACAACAAAGGGTCGAATGGCAGGATCTCGAAACGCTTTGAATAAGGTACATCTTCATAAATCGGATAATAAGCGGTTGTTTGGTCTTTGTTGACTTTCCAGGTTTCTATAAAGCTGGAAAGGCTATTGCCAAACATATAGCCGACGCTCGGGTCTAATGGGAATGATACCTTGTCGATGGGGTTTTCGGCTGGTTCTTGGCCGAAAATGCTGTAACTCAAGCTGGCAAACAAAGATAGTTGATACAAATTCAAGGCGCTGAACTTGTTATCTTTTGAAAGCATAGGTCGGAAAGCACGCAGTGGCCGAACTTCGAGGGTTGAGTGTTTGTTGGGAAGAAGAGCAACCCCCGATAAGTTTGACTTTTCCGGTCCGAAACCAAGGTCGCCCATCACCTTTAGCAAGTTTTGATTTGGTGGGTATTTACTTTTGGATTCAGGAGGTAAATGACTGCTTTTTTCAACAAGATGTCGAACCTCTACGTGAAAGAACTGGTCAGCTTTGGCTTTCGCAGGATTGTTTTCGACGCGCAAACCATCTTTTCGAACGAAGCGGGTTTTTTCGGCTCGTACCTGGAGTTCGGTAATTCTTAGCGGATAGTTTGGTCTTGTCATCAGCAGTTTATAATTTTTTTCGTCTCCTTTGTAAGCGTTATCAATAGTGAGAGCTACTGGTCCTTCATAATGGTTTTCAACTTTTGCAAAACCTTCAGCATCTAAAACTCCCTCATGGATTTGCTCTGTACTATCCACAAGTTTATAGGCGAGACCTGCATAGGGCTTACCATCTCCCGACTCATCCACTAGTTGAAAACTAACCCATGTGCCTCTGAGTGGGCAGGCGGGTTTAGTTTCGTTCAGTAGAGGTTGCGTTGGTTTTTTAACCGGCATAAATGAATTTCCTTATTCAGTGCAAGCCGGGTAGATGGTGCAGTCACGTCCATCCGGCATTTTGAAAGGCTTGAAATCAGTTTTATTGTCACCACAGAATGCGTAGGGATCCTCGATGCTGTCACCCATGCAGCGTTTCCAGCCAGTAGGAAACTTTACCCAAGTATCGCCTATAGCTGGTTTTTCCTCGTTTATCATAGTGAAGACTACTTTTACTGTCTTTCCTGCGAGCTGGTCACGTTGCAGAGCGCCACCGACAATTGAACTGGCTGTCTGGCTTTCATCAGTTGCCGTTTTGCATTTAAGTATCTTCGTGATGTAATTTTTTTTTCCAATAGTACGAAATAACCATTGGCACTCGTTCTGAAATACTATTGGTGATATGAGCGATTGGCTGTTTGCGATTCCATCTTGGAATGAAAGACCTGCATAGTCTCTCCCGATATCCAGTCGTTTTGCGCCATATTTGCCTTGAACCTCGAAACTAAAGCTATCCAGTACTAAAGGGCATCCTCCAGCCTTGCTGGATAGGGGGATCTCAAAGTTGGCAGTTTGCGCATCTTTGTTAAGCTCTTGCTCAAAGAATTTTAAGCCTGGGTAGTTTCTTCCCTCGCGGGGTGGAACAGTGCATGTTTCTCCAGTGCGGGGAACATACGACGCTTCACCTCTCAAGCGGAATTCAGGTGGGAGTTCAGTTAGTAGCGTGAAACTGTCAGATTGAGCAGACGAACAACCTGTAACCCCAAACGCTCCCAAACTGAGGATTACAACGCGGGTAATGCAACGGAAAAAGTCGCGAGTCTCCATAAATAAAGTCCTTATTCAGTGCAGTTGGGGTAGACGGTGCAGTCACGTCCATCCGGCATTTTGAAGGGTTTGAAATCTGTTTTATTGCCATCACAAAATGCGTAGGGATCCTCGAGGCTGTCACCCATGCAGCGTTTCCAGCCAGCAGGGAACTTCACCCAGTTATCACCTACGGCCGGGCTCTCCTCGCTTGAAATAGCGAAAATTACGTTTATTGTCTTTCCCGCGAACTGAGCACGTTGCATGGGGCCTTTAATATCTGAGTCACTTGCCTGATCCGGCGTTTCCACAGATTTACATTTCAGAAGTTTTACAATGTAACGGTCAGGTCCAGCGGTGCGAAAGAACCATTGGCACTGCTTCTGTAATACCAAAACTGAGGGCGGAACGGGACTGTCTGCATTTCCATCCCGGAACGAGATCCCTGTGTGGGCCCTACCTACATTCCGGAAGTCAGCACCATATTTGGCGTCAATCTCATAGGCGAAGGTGTCAAGCACCAAAGGACAGCCACCTTCCTTGCTCGTCAGCGGAACTTCGAAACGCGCCGTTTGTGCATCGTTACTCAGCTTCTGCTCAAAAAACTTCAAGCCCGGATAGTTCCTGCCTTTCCGAGGAGGGACCGTACAAGTCTCTCCCGTCCTAGGCACATAAGACGCCTCACCTTTAATGCTGAACCCCGGTGGCAATTCCGTCAGCAACGTAAAGCTGTCAGTAGGCCTGATGGCCGAACAACCAGAAGCCGCCATTGCACCCGCAACAGCGAACAACCAAAGCATACATCCCGAAAAGGTCGCGTCAGACACCTCAACCTCACCCACGCTCTGACTCACCCAACTGCGCATCAAACACCCGCTGGCACCGCGCGAAATGTTGCTCCGGCGTCTCACCCGGCAGAGGCTGCCAAGCCATATCGTCCGCGCACTTCGGATCAAGCCTCAGGCTTAGCATGAACTCGCGCTGTTCCGGCGTGCTCCATTGCCAGGCCTCAAGCAGGTCCATCTGTTCTTCCAGCCATTCGCGCACATTGCGGGTTTCGTTGAGTTTGGCTGCGGCCTCGACGTGGTACACCAGCAACCAGCGTTTCAGGTTTTCGCGCAAGATGCTGCGCGTACGCTCCGGTGAATTTGGAATTCGCAACCATGGTGCGGGGTTTGGTACTGGGTATATGCCGGGCCTGGCGTTATCTGCACTTTTCCACTGCTCCTCATCCCAATACAGCACGCTGCTGATCGGGCCTAACAACAAGGGGCGTTCGGCCTCGCTCAGGTTGGCGAGGCAGCGAGCGATCACGCGGTTGTCCTGAAAACGGAACAACGAACGTTCGCCGTCTTCCTCAATAACCATTCGGGCTTGCCAGTGTTGGGTCAGGCCGTCGAGGTCGGCTTTGTCCATGCTGCCGATCCAGCCCCAGTTGCGCTGTGGGTCGTCCAGCAGTTTGCGGAAGGCATCGGCGCCGGGGGTGTGCAGCTCGGTCAGCCACGGGCTGATGGCGGCGAACTCGGCGTATTGGGTGCGTCGATAGAGTTGCACTGAGTGCTGCATCAGGCCGGCGCTGTAGAGTGAGGTGACGGGGTTCGGTTCGGCGAGGCTGTCGAGGGCCAGGATCAGGACGCGATTGAGTGTTGCCTGTTCGCCGAGCCAGTTGTTGAGTGCGTCGCTCATGCGGCAGTCCCCAAATCACATTTGCCTTCACGGCAGGCTTCGCAAATCGGGCAGCGGATGTCGCCGGCGGCACGGGCAGCTTTGGCCAGGGCCATTTGCACGGCGGCCGGGACGAGCAGGGCGCCGGCCTTGTCTTTGGCGGCGGCCCAAGGGATAACAGGGTCGAGAATCTGAATACCCGTACCAGCGCCGGGAGCGCCGCCAGAATTAATCTTCACCTCTGCGCCGCTGATGGTCACCCCACCCGCATCAATCTTCACAAAGCTCCCACCAGCCTTGGCCGTCAGCTCCATGCCACCCTCAACCACCACCTTCTCCCCAGCGTGGTAATGAATCTCCGTCCCCGCCTCAACAAACTGCGCCGTCCCAACTTTCACGTGCCGGGTCACGCCGACAGTGAGGTGATCGTCCGCCCGCGCTTCGGTCTTGCGGTCGAGGTGGGTGAGGCGGTGCTCTTCCACCTTGAACTCGCTGAACACGTTGGCTTCGACCGTGTCATGCCGTTCGTTGCCGATGCGGATTTTCTGGTCGTGCTCGATGTTTTCATCCCAGTCGCGCTGGGCGTGCAAGTAGATCTGTTCCGCGCCTTTCTTGTCTTCGATGCGAAACTCGTTGTAGCCCTTGCCGCCCGGTGAACTGAGGGTCTTGAAGGTGCTGCGGGTTTTGTTCGCCGGCAGGTCGTAGGGGACGACGTTTTCCTTGTGGTACAGGCAGCCGGTGATCAGCGGTTGATCGGGGTCGCCTTCGAGGAAGGTGACGAGCACTTCCATGCCGACTCGCGGGATGGCGATGCCGCCGTAGGCGTTGCCGGCCCAGCCGGTGGCGACGCGCAGCCAGCAGCTGCTGGTGTCGTTGCCCTGGCCGTCGCGATCCCAGTGGAACTGCACTTTGACGCGGCCATATTCGTCGCAGTGAATTTCTTCACCCGCCGGGCCGGTGACGATGGCGGTCTGGCTGCCCAGCACTTTCGGTTTCGGGTGTTCCAGGGCCGGGCGGTAATGCGCGTCCCACGGCGTGGCGAGGAAGCGGTTGCGGTAGCCTTGGTGGAAGTCGTCCTTGTTATGGGTGGCGTCGCTGGTGATGTTCTCGCCGAGCACTTGCGGCTGCTTGCCTTCGTGGACGATTTCCAGCAGCAGCCAGAGGTCGTTCCACTCGGCGCGCGGGTGTTCGCTCAGGGCCATGAAGTGGCCGCTGACCAGGGTCGGTTCGTCGCCTTTGCCTTCGGCCAGTTGGTAGTCGC
Source organism: Pseudomonas sp. F-14 TE3482 (assembly GCF_053629455.1). Taxonomy (NCBI): domain Bacteria; kingdom Pseudomonadati; phylum Pseudomonadota; class Gammaproteobacteria; order Pseudomonadales; family Pseudomonadaceae; genus Pseudomonas; species Pseudomonas sp. F-14 TE3482. The sequence continues at coordinate 4,852,220 of NZ_JBRJII010000001.1, read as the reverse complement.
TGCGATGGCGTTCGAGGGCACGGGTCGCCAGTTGCTTGCCGCGCGCACGGTCGGTGAAGCGGCCGGGGTAATCGTAGTCTTCGAGGTCCGGGGCGAACGCGCTTTTGGCCGCGCCCTCAGGCAGCAGGCGCGGTTTTTCGAAGTCGTAGTCGCGGCGGCTGACGCGGGTGGTACGGGTTTCCAGGCGCAGGTTAAAGCGCTTGATCACCGGTTTTTTGGCGGCCATGCCGGAGTCTTGCTGGTAGCTCACCGGCGCGAGTTTGCGGAACACCGTCTGGTCATCGCCGAACACCAATTTGTGGCCGCTGGCCGAGTGCTGGAAGTGGAAGTGAATGCCTTCCTCTTCGCACAGGCGCTGGATGAAGTGCAGGTCGGATTCGTCGTACTGCACGCAGTACACACGCTCGGGGTAGATGGCGCCGAGCTGGAAGCTGTAGGCGTCGGCCAGAATGCCCCGGGCTTCGAGAACCTGGGCGATGATCTTCGGCACGCTTAAATGCTGGAAAATCTGCTGGTCGTGGTTGTGTCGCAAATAGGCCAGTTGCGGCACCAGGCTGATGCTGTAGCGGGTCAGGCTCTTGCCGGAATCCCCTTGCTCGATGCGGTACACCAGACCATGGATTTTGCCTTGGCCGGTGGCGCCAAAGGTCAGGCAACCGGGCTTGTGCAGCAGTTTTTCGAGTTTCAGGTCGGGGCGGGTGCTGACCAGTTCGATGTCGAAACAGAACGGCTGGTTGAGGGCTTCGCGACCGACGAAACTGAGGACCTGCAGGTCGACGGAAACGCCTTCGAGTGTGAGGGAGATATGGATTGCGTTTGCGTCCAGCATGCCTTGAGTTCCGTCCTTTGAAAAAGCAGGGGCGGATGGTGCAGCATTAAAGTGCCATGATCAAGGTTGAAATGCCGTAGGTCCGGGGCCTGAGGGGTATCGGGCTTTCCCCTATAGCCGAGGTTTTGCGCAATGAATACAGGTATTTTTTTGAGGCGATTGGGGCCGTCACACCAAATAAAAGAAGGCCCCACGGGGTGGGGCCTTCCTCTATTGCTCAGCCAGGAAATTCAAAGCGATTGCAAGGATATGGTCGCGCTCTGGGAATCTTGCGGGCTGTCAGCATCCATCCACACCCATTGCGTGCCGTCGCCTTGCAGATTATTGGTGATGCTCTGAATCTGCGAGTAAACGATCTTGACGCTCCCAGCCGCACTGGCAGTAGGCCCAATGTTGGTAACCTGATTGGCAAGGAGGCCGTTTGAAGTCTCATTGACGACAAACACGGTCGCTTGCGCCTCACGGAACTGACAAGAGAGGAACTGTGTAATGGTGCTGGTGATCGTCAGGTTCATCCATTTGGATGGGGGTACCGCATAGTAACGGGAGTACTTGTTGAACGGATGCTGCTCACCATCGGCCGGTAGCGGATAATTGGTCAGCCCCGATGTGTTGGTCGGCATGCCGACACTTCCCAACCAGATTTCGACCTGGGAGCTACCGGCATTGCTGGGCAGTGAAACCGAAACGGTTTGAGTATCGGTGCCCGAGACAAAACCCAGCGATGCCAGACCTGCATTGGCCGTAGTGCCAGGCACCGTGATCGGTACGGGCGGCTGGCTATTGCTCCAGTTCACGGAGACAGTCGAGTTGTTGTCATTTTGAGCGGAGTTGTAGATAAAGATGCCATAAAGCTGGCCGGGGCTAAGTGCGGTACAGGTGGCTGTATCTCCTGCGGTGAGCGTAATGCGTTGCCCGCCGTTCCAGTTGATTTGGGCAGCTGAGATAGCGACACTTTCCATGTTGGAGTTCCTTTTCCTGTTGTGGGGTATAAGGATAGCCGCACAGCAATTTCCTTACCTGCGCTGTGCGTGGAAAGGATATTAGTTGAAGGCATGTAGCGGTCAAGTAACGGGCTGGTTATTTTTATTGAGCGCACATTATCTTCAGTAGCCGCTGGATTGTCTCGGCGTAGATTCGTAGTGATTATCTATTTATTAATATAATTCAATAAGATAAGAGTCAGTTATGCGTTCAGTGGTAGTGCTGCTTGAAGAAACAGGAGTTTAAGGAGTTGATTTTTGGAATAGCTCAAATCAGGAAGCGCTATAACTGTGCTCTTAAGTTTAAAAGCTATAAAACTGTCAATATCCGTTTGTCTTTTATTTGGGTTTAGGACTCGTTAGATATCTTTAATCGAAATAAAAATATATCAAAAAAATATTTAATCTCTACCGCAGGTCCTGAAACCAGCACCTGCGGCAGGGAGAAGGCATGAGGTCCGGATTTCAGCTCAACTGCTGCCGATACGGCAAATCCGGCCCTGTCTTACTGCACGTCAGCGCCGCTGCGCTCACCGCAAACCTGAGCATCCCGTTGATCTGTTCACGGCTCAGCTGCTGCAACCCTTCAACCGAATCCAGCTGCTGCTCGGTCAGCCAGGTAATCAGCGCCGCCTGGAAGGTATCTCCGGCACCCACAGTGTCCGCAATTTTCACCGAACAGGCCGGTACCGACCACGAACCGTGGGCACGGCTGAATACCGTTGCGCCTTCGCCGCCACGGGTCAGGAACACCAACTGACAGCGATATTCCAGCCAGCCTTCGATGACGCGCTGAGGATCTTGCTCGGGGTACAACAGACTCAAGTCTTCGTCGCTGACCTTGATCAGGTCGGCCAGCTCCACCAGCGTGGCAATCCGCGAGCGCCACAATTCGATGTTCGGCTCGGGATTGAGGCGAACGTTCGGGTCGAGGCTGATCAGGCGTTTGCCGCTTTCCCGTTGCACCAATGCCAGCAGGGTATCGGCAATCGGTTGCACCACCAGCGAAAACGAGCCGACGTGCAACCCGCGCACTTCAGGCCCAAGCGTCGGCAGATGCGCCAGGCTCAACTGCCGATCAGCGCAGCCTTCGCCACGAAAGCTGTAATGGGGCGAGCCGTTGGCACCGACCGCGACCATCGACAAGGTGGTCGGCGCGGCAAAGTCCACGAGGTAATCCGGGCGCACACCTTCATCCTGCAGCACTTGCTGCAAACGTCGGCCGAGGTAATCGGTCGACAGCCCGCCAAACAGCGCGGCGTCTACGCCCAAGCGGCGCAAACCTACGGCCACATTGAACGGCGAGCCACCGGCAATCGCCTTGAAATTCACTTTGGATGCCAAGCCGCTGGCATCGTCTTCGCTGAAGAAATCGAACAGCGCTTCGCCACATACCAGATACATAGTTTCTCGCTCTTTAAAGGGTTGCGACATGCTGTCGATAGCGTTCATAGGCCTGCTGACAGGCCGCCACATTTTCTGCAATCGGTAAGGTTTCACTGGCCAGATCGAGCTTTACGCAACGCTCGCACAAGTCCGCCAGGCTGTCTTCGTGACCGTTTGCCCAGGACTTGCACCACGCCGCCTGAGCCGCTGCGCCGAGGGCCGCGGCTTCACTTTGCTCGGTACAAATCACTGGCGTATTCATGATGTCAGCGACGATCTGTCGCCACACCGGGCTCTTCGAGCCGCCGCCTATCAGGCAGATGCGCAGGCTTTGTAAGCCATTCTGGCGCAGGAGGTCCAGCCCGTAACGCAAACCGAAGGTGGTGCCTTCCACCACGGCGCGGCACAGGTTGGCCCGGGTCAGGTTGGTCATGGTCAGCCCCAGCAGACTGCCGCTGGCATGGGGCAGGGCGGGAACGCGCTCACCATTGAGGAACGGCAGCATGCACACGCCGTCGGCACCGATCGGCGCTTGCGCGACCAAGGCGTTGAACGCTTCGATATCCAGTTCGAACAACTCGCGAATCGCGCCGGTCGCGTTGGTCAGGTTCATCGTGCAGATCAGCGGCAGCCAACCACCGCTGGAAGAGCAAAACGTCGCGACCGAGGCGTCCGGGCTGACGTTCGCCTGGTCGGCATAGGCGTAGACCGTTCCCGAGGAGCCGAGGCTCATGGTGATCGCGCCAGGCTTTATATTGCCGGTGCCGATCGCGCCCATCATGTTGTCGCCACCGCCGCTGGAGACCAGTGCGTGCGGGTTGATGCCCAGATGTTGGGCGATACTCGGCAGGATTGTGCCGACCGGTTGGTGGGCATCGATCAGCTCCGGGAGCGCGGCTTGCAGGCGCCCGGTGGGGTCGATGTCGCGCAGCAGTTGCAAGTCCCATTGGCGGGTGCGCACGTTGAAATACCCGGTGCCCGAGGCATCACCGTACTCGCTGCAACTGCGCCCGGTGAGCCAGTAGTTGAGGTAGTCATGGGGCAGCAAAATGCGGGCGATCCGGGCGAAAATTTCCGGATGCTGTTCTTTGGTCCAGAGCAGTTTGGACACGGTGTAGCCCGGCGCGATGACCACGCCGAGGCGTTCCAGGGAGCCTTTTTCGCCGCCCAGATGGGTGAGCAAGCGGTCGTTCTCCTGCGTGGACTCGGTGTCGCACCAGAGCTTGGCCGGGCGCAACACCTGGCCGCGATCGTCGAGCATCACCAGGCCATGCTGCTGGCCGGAAACACCGATGCCGAGGATGGCCTGACCGTCTACATTCGCTGCGAGCAATGCACGGTGGGTGGCCAGGGTAAAGGCTTCCAGCCATTGGGCAGTGTCTTGCTCGCGACGACCATTGGCGCCGCTGATGAGGCTGTGGGCAGCGGCGCCCTGACCGAGGACCTGGCCGCTGTGCGCGTCGAGGATCACGGCTTTGGTGCCTTGGGTGCCGCAATCGATGCCCAGGAATAGTTGTTGGTTTGCCATGGAAGATCCTTGGATCGTCAGGTCGATATCAATGCCCATTCAACATTTATGGTGTCTGTCAGTCAGCCATCGCGGGCAAGCCCGCTCCCACAATGGTCTGGGGTGGAACACAGATTTGTGAACGACCTCGATCCCTGTGGGAGCGGGCTTGCCCGCGATGGCGACAGCAGCTTCACCGCAGGGCTTACACCAAAACCCGCTCCAACGTCCGCGTCACCCCAACCTCCCGCAAGCTGTTACAGCACCACTCGAACGCAGCGACAAATTCGGGGGAGTTCGGAATCGCCGTCCCAAAAATCTCCTCCACTTCCAACAACCGCTGCGTGATCAACACATCATCGGCCACCAGTGCCTGACAGAACGCCGCCCGTGGATCCGCAATGGCATAGGTCTGACCATTCTCATCCACGCCTTTGAGGTACAGCGCCCACGCCGCGACCACCAGCGCCGCACGCTTGGTCTCCTGCCCATCGGCAATCAAGCGGTTGATGGTCGGCACGGTGAACTTCGGAAACTTCGACGAGCCATCCGAACACACTCGCTCCAGCTGATCGGCAATCGCCTGGTTGGAGAAGCGCGCCACCAGGGTGTTTTTGTACTCGGTCAGGTCGATCCCCGGCACCGGTGCCAGTTGCGGCGTCACGTCCAGGTCCATGTAGGCGCGCATGTAACGCACGAACAGCGGGTCGTTCATGGTTTCGTGAACGAAGCGGTAACCCTTCAAAAAGCCCAGATAGGTCAAGGCCAGATGGCTGCCGTTGAGCAGTTTGATCTTCATCTCTTCGTAAGGCGTGACGTCATCGGTGAACTGCACGCCGACCTTTTCCCAGGCAGGGCGACCGTTGACGAATTTGTCTTCCAGCACCCATTGCACAAACGGTTCGCAGACCACCGGCCACGCGTCGTCGATGCTGTGTTTGTCGTGCAGTTGCAGACGATGCTCGGTGCTGGTCATCGGCGTGATGCGGTCAACCATCGCATTAGGGAAACTGACATGGCGCTCGATCCAGTCGCGCAGATCGGCGTCGCGCAGGGCGGCGAATGCCAGCAGGGCTTTACGGGTCACGGTGCCGTTGTGCGGCAGGTTATCGCAAGACATCAGCGTGAACGCGGGCGTGCCGGCCGCACGACGTTTTGCCAGTGCGGCGCAGAGGAAACCGAACACGGTTTTCGGTGCGTTCGGGTGAGCCAGGTCGTGCTGGATCTGCGGCAGGTGCTCCATGAACTCGCCGTTGCTGTCGTCGATGCAATAGCCGCCTTCGGTGATGGTCAGCGAGACGATGCGGATCTCTGGATCGGCGAGTTTGTCGATCAGCGCCTCGGCGCTGTCTTCGGCCAGCAGCATGTCGCGGATGGCGCCGATCACCCGCACTTCAGCGTCGTCGGCGTCGCCGAGTTCAAACAGGGTAAACAGATAATCCTGCTCTTTGAGATCGTCCCGGGCGCGGCGATCTTCAGCGCGCAGGCCGACCCCGCAAATGGCCCAGTCCAGCGCTTCGCCGGTATTCATCAAGGCATCGGTGTAATACGCCTGATGCGCGCGGTGGAAACCGCCGACGCCAATGTGCGCGATGCCTTGGCGGGTGTCGCTCAGGGTGTAGGCGGGCAGGGCCACCTCGGCGGCGAGGCGGTTGAGGTTCTGTTTATTCAGTTTCATCACATGCTCTCGAATCAGGCTGCGGCGCGCAGTGGGCGGGTCAGCGCCACGCCGTCGGCATCGAATAAATGGCAGTGTTCGGCATCCAGGTGCAGGCTCAGGGTTTCGCCATAACGGCTGGCCAGATCGCCGCGAACACGCATGGTCAGCGATTCGCCGGACGACGTCAGGACGTGGCAGAAAGTGTCGCTGCCCAAACGCTCGCTGACGTCGGCAGTGACTTGCAGGGTGCAGTCGCCGGTTTGCGCGAGATTCAGATGCTCCGGGCGAATGCCCAGGGTCACCGCGCCACCGACGCTGAGGTTGGCGCCGCTTAGCGGCAACGTGATGCGGGTGCCGGCGTCCAGCAGCACTTCGCAGCGCTGGCTTTCGACGCGGGTGACTTTGCCTTTGAGGAAGCCCATTTTCGGCGTGCCGAGGAAGCCTGCGACAAACAGGTTGGCCGGCTGGTGATACAGGTCCAGCGGCGAGCCGACTTGCTCGATCTTGCCGCCATTGAGGACGACGACTTTGTCAGCCATGGTCATGGCTTCGACCTGGTCGTGGGTCACGTAGATCATCGTGGCTTGCAGTTCTTTGTGCAGGCGCAACAGTTCCAGGCGCATCTGCACCCGCAGGGCGGCGTCGAGGTTGGACAGCGGTTCATCGAACAGAAAAATTTTCGGGTTGCGCACGATCGCCCGCCCGATGGCCACGCGTTGACGCTGACCACCGGACAGTTGCTTGGGTTTGCGCTCCAGCATCGGCCCGAGTTCAAGGATGCGCGCCGCTTCGCCGACTTTTTTCTCGACTTCGGCTTTCGCTACACCGGCCAGGTCCAGCGCGAACGACATATTTTTGCGCACGCTCATATGCGGGTACAGGGCGTAAGTCTGGAACACCATCGCCAGGTCGCGCTTGGCCGGGCTGACTTCGGTGATGTCGCGGCCATCCAGTTCGATGGTGCCGCCGCTGACTTCTTCAAGGCCGGCGATCAGCCGCAGCAGGGTGGATTTTCCACAGCCCGACGGGCCGACGAACACCACGAATTCCTTGTCATTCACTTCCAGGTCGATGCCTTTGATGATGGAAAAACCTTCGAAGCCTTTTTGCAGATTTTTGATTTTCAGGTTGGCCATGATGATGGGCCTCCGATTGTTGTTTTTTAAGATCAAAAGATCGCAGCCTTCGGCAGCTCCTACACGGAACGTCCGGCCGATGCGGTGCCCCTGTAGGAGCTGCCGCAGGCTGCGATCTTTTGCTTTTGATTCATTTCACGGCGCCGAACGACAGGCCGCGGACCAATTGTTTCTGGCTGATCCAGCCGAAGATCAGGATCGGCGCACAGGCCAGGGTCGACACCGCCGACAACTTGGCCCAGAACAAACCTTCGGGGCTTGAGTACGAGGCGATCAACGCGGTCAGTGGCGCGGCCTGGGACGAGGTCAGGTTCAGCGACCAGAACGCCTCGTTCCAGCACAGGATCAGCGACAGCAGAACCGTGGAAGCCAGGCCGCCCTTGGCGATCGGCAGCAACACCCGGACCATTTCCTGCCACAGGGTTGCGCCGTCCAGGCGTGCGGCTTCAAGGATGTCTTTGGGGATGTCTTTGAAGTAGGTGTAAATCATCCAGATCACGATCGGCAGGTTGATCAGCGTGTAGATCACGATCAGCGCGATGCGCGTATCCAACAACCCAAAGCTCTTGGCCAGCAGGTAGATCGGCATCAACACGCCCACCGGTGGCAGCATCTTGGTCGAGAGCATCCACAGCAGCGTGCCTTTGGTGCGCTGGGTTTCGTAGAACGCCATGGAGTAGGCCGCCGGCACCGCGATCAGCAGGCACAGGGCCGTGGCACTGAAGGAAATCACCACCGAGTTCCAGGCAAAGCTGAAGTAGTCGCTGCGCTCGTTGATGTGCAGGTAGTTCTCCAGCGTCGGCGTGAAGATGAACTGTGGCGGTGTGGCGAACGCGTCGATTTCGGTTTTGAAACTGGTCAGCACCATCCAGAAGATCGGGAAGAAAACCAGGATCGCGATGGCCCAGGCCAGGGTGCCGAGCAGCAGGCTTTGCAGACGACGGGATTGTTGAAGGGTCATGGCGCAGGCCTCAGGCTTTGTCTGTCAGGTTTTTGCCGATCATTCGCACCAGCACGATGGCCGCGACGTTGGCAATCAACACCGCGATCAAACCACCGGCGGACGCCATGCCGACGTCGAACTGCACCAGTGCCTGGTTGTAGATCAGATAGGCGAGGTTGGTCGAGGCATAACCGGGGCCACCGTTGGTGGTGGTGAAGATTTCGGCGAACACCGAGAGCAGGAAGATGGTTTCGATCATCACCACCACTGCAATCGGCCGCGCCAGGTGCGGCAGGGTCAGGTGCCAGAAGATCGCGATGGGGCCGGCACCGTCCAGGCGCGCGGCTTCTTTCTGCTCCTGATCGAGGGACTGCATGGCGGTCATCAGAATCAGGATCGCGAAGGGCAGCCATTGCCACGAGACAATGATGATGATCGACAGCAGCGGGTAATGCGCCAGCCAGTCCACCGGTTGCGCGCCGAACAGCTTCCAGATGTAGGCGAGAATTCCCGAGACCGGGTGAAAGATCAGGTTCTTCCAGATCAGCGCACCGACGGTGGGCATGATGAAGAACGGCGAGATCAACATCACCCGCACGATGCCGCGACCGAGAAACTCACTGGCCTCCAGCAACGCGCTGATCAACACGCCAAACACCACGCTGATCAGCAACACACTGCCCACCAGCAACAGGGTGTTGGTGGCGCCGGGCAGAAAGCCCGAGTCACTCAGAAAGTAGCTGAAGTTCTCCAACCCCACGAACTGGTTTTCACCGGGGTAGAGCAGGTTGTAGCGAATCATTGAAAAGTAAACGGTCATGCCCAGCGGCACGATCATCCACAGCAGCAACAACGCTACCGAGGGGCTGACCAGAAACCAGCCGGGGTTGGTCAACCGGCTTTTACGCACCGGTTGGGCAATGTCCATGTGAGCTTTGACAGTTGAAATATTCATGGTGTTAAAACCGATTAAGAACAGACAAATGAAGATCTAATGTGGGAGCGGGCTTGCTCGCGAAAGCGGTGTATTAATCGCTGAAGATGCATCGGATGGACCGGCCTCTTCGCGAGCAAGCCCGCTCCCACAGTTGTTATTGCGCGGTTACTTTGGGATAACCGGCGCGCTTCATCTCACGTTCGGTGGTTGACTGGGCGGCGGTCAAAGCCTGGTCGACCGTGGTCTGGCCGATCAGCGCTGCCGAGAACAGCTTGCCGACCTGGGTGCCCACGGCCTGGAATTCAGGGATGGTCACCAACTGGATGCCGACATAGGGCACGGGCTTGAGGGACGGTTTACTCGGGTCCGCAGCCTTCAGCGATTCCAGCGTCACCTTGGCGAACGGTGCGGCGCTCATATAGGCCTCGGTGTAAGTCGAAGTACGAGTGCCTGGCGGCACGTTGGCGATGCCGTCTTTTTCCGCGACCAACGCACCGTATTCCTTGGAAGTGGCCCAGGCGCTGAACGTTTTCGCCGCGTCCTTGGCCTTGGAACTGGTCGGAATGGCCAGCGCCCAGGAATACAACCAGGCCGAACCTTTGTCGGTGGTTTCATGCGGTGCGTAGGTGAAGCCGACGTGTTCGCTGACCTTGCTTTGGGTCTTGTCGGTGACGAACGAGCCGGCGACGCTGGCATCGACCCAGATCGCACACTTGCCACTGTTGAACAGCGCCAGGTTTTCGTTGAAACCGTTGCTCGACGCGCCAGGAGGTCCAGACTTCTTCATGGTGTCGACGTAGAAGTTCAGCGCGTTTTTCCATTCGGGGCCGATGAATTCCGGTTTCCATTGCTCATCGAACCAGCGTGCGCCGTAAGCATTGGCGACGGTGGTGATCAGTGCCATATTCTCGCCCCAGCCCGCCTTGCCGCGCAGGCAGATGCCGTACTGTTCTTTGTCTTTGTTGGTGAGTTTGCTGGCAAATTCGCTGATCTGGGTCCAGGTCGGGCGCTCGGGCATGGTCAGCCCGGCGTCCTTGAACAGGTCGGTGCGGTAATAGGTGATGGAGCTTTCCGCGTAGAACGGCAGGGCATAGAGCGTGCCCTTGACCGAGAGGCCTTCCCGGACTGAAGGGAACACGTCGTCGAGGGCGTAACTGGCCGGCAAGTCCTTCATCGGTTCCAGCCAGCCCTTGGCGCCCCAGAGTGCGGCTTCGTACATGCCGATGGTCAACACATCGAACTGCCCGCCCTGGGTGGCGATGTCGGTGGTCAGGCGTTGGCGCAGGACGTTCTCTTCGAGCACCACCCAATTGAGCTTGATGTCCGGATGCTCGGCCTCGAAGGTTTTCGAGAGTTTTTGCATGCGGATCATGTCGCTGTTGTTGACGGTGGCAATGGTCAGGGTCTGGGCGCCGAGGCTGACGCTACTGAGGGTCATGCAGGTGAGAGCAAGCAGAGCTTTTACAGAAGGTTGCATCGTGCACTCCTTTTCTGCACCCGGTGGGTTACAGAAGGACAGTTATTGTTTTTGTGTCTTCCTGCGCAGGAAGAATGTGCACTGATTACAGCCTTCAATTGATGGGGTGACAAATCATCCCTCGCACTGTGACCGATACTTTTTTGCACTGGGGTTGAGGGCGAGAGGTGCGTGGTACGGTTTACTAGTCGCTAGCACCGTTGGAAATCTGTACAGGTTTTCAGCTTGAATACAAAACCTTGTGGGAGCGGGCTTGCCCGCGAAGAGGCCGTCAGATCCACCATTTATATCGGCTGACAGTCTGCTATCGCGGGCAAGCCCACTCCCCACAGGGGTAGGTATTAACCCAGGTTTTGCTCAGTCAAACGCTGCACCGCCAACCGCCGGTAGTGCGACGGCGTCATGCCCTTGAGCTGTTGGAAACGCCGGTTGAAGTTGGAAATATTATTGAAGCCCGATTCGAAACACACATCGGTCACCGTTTTGTCGCCATCGGCCAGCAGCTCGCAGGATTTGCTGATGCGCAGGCGATTGACGAATTCGATGAAGCAGCGCCCGGTGGCCTGTTTGAACACTCGGCTGAAGTAGGTCGGCTTCAGGCCCAAGTGCTCGGCGACTTCTTCCAGCGGCAGTTCCCGGGCGTAATGGGCAAAGATGTAATCCACCGCCCGGTTGGTGCGGTCGATATTGTGTTCATCGGCCAATTGCGGCGTCGTGGCACCGGACAGCAACTGATAGTCATCGGATGCCGCCAGCAACTCCAACAGAATGAAAAAATGCCCGAGCCGGGTCATGCCCTTGGTATCAGCGATGCGCTGCATCAAGGTCATGGCCTGGCGAATCGTGCGCTTGCAGCGAAACTCGATGCCGTACTGCGCGCGCTCCAGCAAGGGTGCAAGCGTCTTGAGCTCGGCGAACACCTGATGGCCGCTTTCGAACAGTTCGTCAGTGAAATTGACCAGCATGTCGCGCTTGGGCACCACTTCATCTTCAGCCACTTGGCTGATCCAGTTGTGGGGCAGGTTGGGGCCGGTCAGGAACAGCGTTTCCGGGTAGAAGTTGCCGATGTAGTCACCGATGAACACCTTGCCGGAGCTGGCGATGATCAGGTGCAGTTCGTATTCCTTGTGAAAATGCCAGCGCACCAAAGGGCAGGGGAAGCCATGCTGACGATAGATGATGGACAACCCGTTATGGTCGTCCATCAATTCGTAGGAAGGATCGGTAACTCTGGCTGGTCGGCTCATGTCAGGACACTTTTATTGTTATCGCCCGTTGATCATGCCTCTTTCCAGGCTCACTGTACCAGCCTGCGACACTGACCGTGGCTGCTCGATAGCGAATGGCGGTCGAAGACAGCGATCAGAAGAACGTTTCGTAGGGCGTCCCTTCAAGTGCTGATAAGTTCTTGTTGCGTTCGGCGGGCGAAGCTCAGCATTCTCTTAAATGCGATTTTTTGCTTCAATCCACTGCGCCATGTATTGAGTGCTTTTGTGATGATGATGGCGCAACATGCTGCCGGTGAAGTTGTCCCTTCTAAGTTGTGCCAGGTGTTGCTGGCAATACAACAACTTCTCGATCAGCGCCGGGCCATGTACCGCGGGCTGATAGCGATCGGCTAATAATTGGTGGCCATGGGATTGGGCACTCATCCAGAGGTCTTTTTCTTTATAAAGACGAACCGCACAATCGGCGAACTCGCGCGCGGTTCGGGTCACGGCGCCCGGCCACGGCTGTTCGCGGTGCATCGCTTCTGCGCCAATCGGGGTGGTGACATTGGGCGTGCCACACAGCATGGCGTCGACAATCTTGCCTTTGATACCCGCACCAAAGCGTAACGGCGCCAGGCATACCCGCGCCGCGGACATGACTTGCAAAGCATCTTCTGCCCAGTTCATCACATGAAACCCTTGGGCCGCATTGTGCAGGGCGGTGGCTTTGGGCGGCGTATAGGCGCCATAAATATGCAGTTGCGCCTCTGGGAGCTGCGCACGGATCAGCGGCCAGATCGTGGTTTTCATCCAGAGCACGGCGTCCCAGTTGGGCGCGTGGCGGAAGTTACCGATACTGAGGAAATGCGCACGGTCTTCAAAGGCTGGCGATGCGGTGGTCAGCGGTTCGACCATCAACGGGCACCAGTGCAGCAGTTGTTGTGGTAACCCGAACTGCTCGACCAGCAATTCAATCTCCACTTCGGAGATCATCAGGTTCAAGTCGCAGCGATACAGCGCGGCGATCTCCCGTTTTGCCAGATCGGTATCGGCCATGAGCTCGAACTCTTCGCGCAATGCAGGGGCGAACAACTCGCTGAAATCATTGGCGTCATCACTGGCCTTCAAGCGCTCCTTGAGTCGCTGATGCCGGGCATGTCGCAGGCTTTGCAGGTCGGAGGTCTCCAGCACGCGTAAGGCGTCGGGGCAGTGTTTCTCTACTCGCCAGCCGAACTGTTCTTCCATCATGAACTGGTCGAACAATACGATATCCGGTGCCAGTTCACTGACAAAGGTGTCGAAACTGCTGTTATTCAACTCGATCGGCACTTCGCGGATGCCCAACGCGGTCAGGTCCGCACGGTGCTCACCGGTGCCGGCCGGGCTGCTGAAGGTGATGTCCCAGCCTTGCTGCAGGAACATATCGAGAATTTGCATCACATGCCCACTGGCCGCAGAAGAGCGGGGCTCGGGCCAGACGTAACCGATGACTAGGACTTTGGTGATGGGCGGGGGGGGCATGAAGGTGGATCCTTTGCGGCAAGCGATAGGGCGAAAGGGCACAATTAAACCACAGCGCTGGGTAATTTTATTCCTGCGTGGAATCACACGACGGTGTGAATTTTTCAAGCAACCAATGACAAGGGACTATTCATTATTCTTGGATAGTCCGTAATTCACTTCTAGCCAGGCTGCGAGCAGTAACGTTATTTGCTGTCATTTGCATGCGGGTCGGAAAATAACCAAGTTTTTTGGTTGCGTTGTAAATATTAATAACATCTTCACGGTGTGTTGTTTGTTTGGGGGTGATTATGCTTGTGCCTGGCTTGTAGTAATGAAAAGGTGCAGTTCGTACTTTGTTGCTGCTCGCAGGAATAAGTTATGAAAATGGATTTGCCTGGCATTTACGATGATGCCGAAGATCAAGATTCGCTTCTATGGCTGCTGGATCCCCTGAGTGATATGGAGGAGGAAGAGCCTGTGCCAATGGCGAAAGCCAGAACATTCCAAATCAGTTCGCTCGATGAAAGGGATGTTGATGGTGTTAATGTGAAAGAACTGAGTGATGAGATATTGCATGGCTGTTCGGTCGTCGCTGACCCCGCCAGCTTTGATCCTGCCTATTTTATTCGTGATCGCATTGATGAGGCGGTGCAAGCGCTAGTGCCTGACGAAAAAAGCAGGTCGCGGATAAGGCATGATTCAGAAGTGACGATTAAATATATTGAGGTTAAACAACCCAATCGCAGTGACATGCTTAAAGCCGAAAGGGACTCCGCCAACTGGAAGGAGAGAACATTTACATTGGCAGAACTATGCACCGGCTACCACTATCGTGTTCTGAAAGACAGGGGGTATTCTGAAATACAATGGCCTTCCTACTATCCTGCCAAGCTTGTAAAGGCGTTGGAGGGGGGTGACTATCAGGCTGACTTCAAAAAGTATGTTGCCGAAAGCTTACAGCATCCTGCGGCGCACGCTTTTGGGCGACTGCTAAAAAAAGCCGAACTCAACAAGCTGGTCGTAGAGTTCATCAAGAGTGACGCTCGCTCAATGGAAGACAGGATGATTGCCTTTGAGTATCTCAAAGGCTTGATTCCTGCGCGCCTTCTTAACTTGCACAGCGACCCGGATCTTGAGGTCGATAACGCCGTGTTTATCGGGCGCAGCAATCTGGATCGCGGCGTATTGTTTTTTCTGGGCGAAGACAGTGCGGCCATCGAATTTCCCGCCGGACATGACGAGCGTGGAAGGTTTCTGGAAAACCATCCGGAACTGCAAAAGCGTCTGCTGAAGCGTGTTCCATTGAGCGCGCAACAAAAACCTTACGTCCGTGATTTCAAATATCGGGGAATGGAATTTCTCCTGTTCGCGACGCGCCCAAACTATCGAGAGATTGTATTTCGATCCAGCACTGACATTGGCAAAGACCTTTTCGACCGACAGATCGAGCGAGCGTTGGCGGACATCGATACATTGGTATCAACCCACGCCGAGCGTATGACCGATATTGCGTTGGAAGTCGCCGGGTATCTGCTGCAATGCATTGCATTCGCGGTTTCGATCCCTACCGGAGGAACGGCGGCCTGGGTGTCTGCACCGATTCGTATGCTGATTCCCTTCCTGTTGGGAATTGGGGCATCGGCAACTGATCTGATCCGTGCCGAAATCTCTGATGACCCTTCCGAGGCGGAACGTTTGAGGATCAACGCAGCGATCGGAGTTTTGTCTGAACTCGCCGGCCCCATTGCGGAAAAACTTTTGGGTAAAGCGCTTTCCATCGTGGCCAAGAAAAACATCAGCCGCCGAGTGCTCGAAACGCTTAAGCGCAGCAATAGACCCTCGTTGGTGCGCAGACCCGCAGGCAGCATCAGCCATCAGTTGGCGAGTACTGCTGGCAAAGAAATACCGGATGCAGGCAAAGGGGTGCTTGTCGCAGGCTACCTGTCAGAGTTGGCGGGCGGGCCAAATGTAGCCCAGTCCCTTGCGACGAACTCACAGGTGGTGAGACTTTCCGGGCCGGAAAAAGGTTTTGTCTATCAAGGTTTCGTGTTCCGCGGGGACATGCGCAACCCGACGGTAATCTTTGAAAAAGGGTTTACCCAACGCACGCCAATCAGGGATCTCAGTCAGGTCAACGGCTTCAAAGGTGGCTATGGAGGTGCTCACGATGCACTCGATCTTGATGGTGCCGGGATTTCGACCTCGGCTTTTTACAAGAAAGACGGCGCAGGTGCCTTTGTCTATGGTGGCCAAAAAGGCGGCTACACCTATTTCGTCGATGCTCGTCAGTTGGAGGGATTCCACTTGTATGCCAATACCGAACTAGCGTTTCGCCCAAACTCCGGGTTGAAACAACTGCCGCCTTTGGAAATCAACTATGCCGTCGATCTACCGCCTGCCTTGATTCTCGGCGCCTATGACAAGACCGGAAAGTTCATTCCCAACCCCAAAGCGATCAATCGAGCGCTGATGGCGAGTGAGGTCAATCCATTGAAAGGCAGTGGTCGAGACGTGGGAAATAAATTCCGCCAGCCGCTGACTGATATCAACGGACTTGCTGGCGTCGATTTTGGTAACGAGGCGGTGGCCGAGCAGGAAGCAGTGCCGCCTGTGCCAGACACTACTCCGACGCCTGCACGACTACCGGCTAAAGTGGATGCCAATGACATCGTCGCTTTCCGAGAGCGGCAGGAGGCTAAACGCAAACGCCCGAGTGCTTGAGTCGCGTTATTCACCAGACGACAAAATACTCTTGACCTTGTCCCGCAACTGATCGATAGAGAATGGCTTGCCGATGAGATACATGCCGTCTGGCACCTCGATGCTTTCGGCATAGCCGCTGGCGAACAGAATTGGCAATTCGGGACGCAGCATGTGTGCCTGCTTGGCCAATTCCCGACCGTCCATGACCGGCAACCCTACATCCGTCATCATCAAGTCGATGTACTGGTCTTCATCGTTGATGAACTCCAGCGCCGCTTCACAGCCATCCGCCGCAAGCACCTTGTATTCGAGCTCCTCCAGCACATCGACGATCAGCGTGCGT
Organism: Pseudomonas sp. F-14 TE3482; assembly: GCF_053629455.1. Taxonomy (NCBI): domain Bacteria; kingdom Pseudomonadati; phylum Pseudomonadota; class Gammaproteobacteria; order Pseudomonadales; family Pseudomonadaceae; genus Pseudomonas; species Pseudomonas sp. F-14 TE3482. Next base: position 4,835,602 of record NZ_JBRJII010000001.1, on the reverse strand, counting down.
ACGATGGGATCGTCTTCGACGACTAGAATGGTGGAGGTGTCAGCGGGCATAGTGGGGCTCTCAAAGGTTGAATTCGCGGTTGCCGGACAATCGAAGCCGCCGGGTTCTTGCGTGATTAAGTGATGAATCACGACAGGTTCCCGACGCGCTACAAAAACAATAGCCGCACAAGAGCCTCAGAGAATAACCGCTCCTTTGTCCCAGAGCAGCTAAATGCAAGTTTTTGCCGCAAAACATGTCAGAAAAATGGATGAGCCCGGCCGTTTTGGGGCAGACTCGATGCTTTTCAACAGCACGACAAGGCTTCCCCATGACCTCCGCGTCTTCGGTTGATGAGCAACGATTCCGTAAACTCCTGAGCCGCAACGTCAGCCTGCCATTGGGTGTGGGCGTCATCAGTGCGGTTTTCTTCGTTTCGCTGATCACCTACCTGCTGTCGGTGATTCAGTGGGTCCAGCACACCGACCGGGTGATCAATAATGCCAATGAGGCGATAAAGCTGACCGTCGATCTGGAAACCGGCATGCGTGGGTTCCTGCTCAGTGGCGACGAACATTTCCTCGATCCCTACGAGACGGCCAAGCCGAGAATCGCCGTCGCGCTCAATACCTTGCTCGAATTGACCGCTGACAATCCGGTCCAGACTGATCGTCTGCGCCGGCTCCAGGCCTTGCAGACGGAATGGGCCAATTACGCGCAAGCGATGATCGATTTGCAGCGCGCCAGCGGCGACTACCGTGGCGCCGTCAAGGCCGGGCGTGGCAAGCGGCTGACCGATGAGATCCGCAAGCAATTCGAAGACGTTATCGACCTGGAGCAGCAGTTGCGTGCTACACGCAACGAGGAAGTGCGCCAAACCACGATCTGGAGCATCGCCCTTTATCTGCTGTTCGTGGCCGGTATCAGCGGGTTGCTGGCCTACATTGGCCGTCGGGACTTGCTTAAACTGTCGCAAAGTTACAGCACCAATCTCGCCGGACAACAGGCCAGTGCCCGGCGCCTGGAACAGCAAGCCTGGTTACGTAACGGCCAGACCGAACTGGCCGAGCAAGTCCTGGGGCAGCTATCGCTCAATGTGTTGGGGCGCAACATTTTGCAGTTCTGTGCGCAATATTTAGGCACGGCTGTCGCGGCGATCTATGTCCGTGAGGATCATGGTGGCCTGAAGCGTATCGCGTCTTACGGTTTCTCCCGGGAACAGGAAGCGCTTGAACAGCAGATCTACAGTGGCGAAGGGATTGTCGGTCAGGTGGCGCAACAGGCGCGTTTGATTCGTCTGGATGATGTACCAGGCGACTACTTCAAAGTCAGTTCCGGCTTGGGCGAAGGTTTACCGCATAGCGTATTGGTGGTGCCGACCAGCGATGACGATCGGGTCAACGGTGTGATCGAACTGGGGTTCCTGCGCACGCTGACGGATCGTGATGTTGAACTGCTCGAATTGATTGCCGGCAACATCGGCACCTCGATCGAGGCCGCTCGCTATCGTCAACGTTTGCAGGAGGTGCTGGCCGAAGCCCAGCAACTCAACGAAGAGCTGCAGGTTCAGCAAGAAGAACTCAAGAGCGCCAACGAGGAGCTGGAAGAGCAGTCGCGGATTCTCAAGGAATCCCAGGGCCACCTGGAAACCCAGCAGGTAGCGCTGGAGCAGACCAACGAACAACTCGCCGAGCAGGGGCAGATCCTGGCCGCGCAACGCGATGCCATGGACCAGAAAAACTCCGAGCTGAATCTGGCCCAGGTTGAGCTCGAAGCGCGCGCCGAAGAGTTGCAGCGCTCCAGCAAGTACAAATCCGAATTCCTCGCCAACATGTCCCACGAACTTCGCACGCCGCTGAACAGTTCGTTGATTCTGGCCAGGCTGTTGGCGGAAAACCCGCAGGAAAATCTCAGTGCCGAGCAGGTCAAGTTCGCCGAGTCGATCTATTCCGCCGGCAATGATTTGCTCAACCTGATCAACGACATTCTCGACATTTCCAAGGTCGAGGCCGGCAAGCTTGAGGTGCGAGCGGAAAACACCAGTGTCGCGCGTCTGGTGGAAGGCCTGCGTGGCATGTTCCAGCCGTTGGCTGCGCAAAAGAACCTGGATTTCCAGGTGCAATTGCTGGCCGATGCGCCCCTGATGCTGTTCACCGACCGCCAGCGCCTGGAGCAGGTGATCAAGAACCTGCTGTCCAACGCCGTGAAGTTCACCGAGAAAGGCACTGTCAGCCTGAGCGTCGCTGCTCAACCGGGCGAGGGCATTGCCTTTATCATCCGCGATTCGGGCATCGGTATCGCGCCGGATCAGCAGGAAAGCATTTTCGAAGCCTTCCGTCAGGCCGATGGCACCATCAACCGTCGTTACGGCGGCACCGGCCTGGGGTTGTCGATTTCCCGTGATCTGGCCACGTTATTGGGCGGCTCTATCAGCGTGACCAGCACGCCTGGGCAGGGCAGTGTGTTCACTCTGGTGCTGCCGCAGCACTACGTCGAACCGGACGAGGCGGTGAGCGCAACGCCAGTTGCCGTGTCGAAAAACGCCGTGGTCGCTACTCCTGGGCCGCTGATTGCCGACGTCGACATCCCGCGTTTCAATGATGATCGCAACAAGGCGCCATTCGCTACCCGCTGCATCCTGGTCGTCGAGGATGAGCCCAACTTTGCGCACATTCTTTACGATCTGGCCCATGAACTGGGTTATCAGTGCCTGGTGGCCCATGGCGCCGACGAAGGCTATGACCTGGCCATGCAGTTCCTCCCTGATGCGATTCTGCTGGACATGCGCCTGCCGGATCATTCCGGGCTGACGGTATTGCAGCGCCTGAAAGAACATGCTGAAACCCGGCACATCCCGGTACACGTGATTTCGGTCGAAGACCGGGTCGAGGCGGCCATGCACATGGGCGCCATCGGTTATGCGGTCAAGCCCACCACCCGCGAGGAGCTCAAGGAGGTATTTGCCCGCCTCGAAGCCAAACTGACGCAGAAGGTCAAACGGGTCTTGCTGGTTGAAGACGACGACGTGCAACGCGACAGCATCGCCCGGCTGATCGGTGACGAGGACATTGAAATCACCGCTGTCGGCCTGGCGCAGGATGCACTGGACTTGCTGCGCACCACGATTTTCGACTGCATGATCATCGACCTGAAGCTGCCAGACATGCTCGGCAACGACTTGCTCAAACGCATGTCCACCGAGGATATCTGTTCGTTCCCGCCGGTGATCGTCTATACCGGACGTAACCTGACCCGGGACGAAGAGGCCGAGCTGCGCAAGTATTCGCGTTCGATCATCATCAAGGGCGCGCGCTCGCCCGAGCGGTTGCTGGACGAAGTGACACTTTTTCTGCACAAGGTCGAATCCCGCTTGTCCCAGGAACGTCAGACGATGCTCAAGATCGCCCGCAGCCGCGACAAGGTTTTCGAGGGCCGTAAAGTGCTGTTGGTGGACGACGATGTACGCAACATCTTCGCGTTGACCAGTGCATTGGAGCAAAAGGGGGCCGTCGTGGTCATTGGCCGCACCGGCCGTGAGGCGATCGAGAAATTGAATGAAGTCGAGGACATTGACCTGGTGCTGATGGACGTGATGATGCCGGAAATGGATGGTTTCGAAGCCACCCTCGAAATCCGCAAGGACCCGCGCTGGCGCAAGCTGCCGATCATTGCGGTGACGGCCAAGGCGATGAAGGACGATCAGGAGCGCTGCTTGCAGGCCGGTTCCAACGACTACCTGGCCAAGCCTATCGACCTGGATCGTCTGTTCTCTTTGATTCGTGTGTGGTTACCGAAGATGGAACGAATATAAGTGTCCTGCCTCGCAAGTATGTTCCTTTTTGGCGGCGTCTGTTGTCGCCATACTGCGTTGCCGCTCCTCGCCATAGCCAGCTATGACTCGTCGCGGCGCCTTGTCTGGCAACATCAGCCACTCCCCAAAAAGGGACATACTTGCGAGGCAGGACACTAGTGGAGCGCGACACCGAAACCGAATTGCGCTTATTGATCGAGGCGATCTACCTCAAGTACAGCTACGATTTTCGCGATTACTCCAGCGCGTCGATCAAACGCCGGGTCAATCACGCCTTGAGTCAGTTCGAGTGCAAAACCATCTCGGCGCTGCGAGAGAAGGTTCTGCATGATCCGGCCGCGTTCATGCAATTGCTGCAATTGCTGACGATTCCGGTCAGTGAAATGTTCCGCGACCCTTCGCATTTCCTGGCGCTACGTCAGGAAGTGGTGCCACTGCTCAAGACTTATCCGTCGATCAAGGTCTGGATCGCCGGTTGCAGCACTGGCGAAGAGGTCTATTCGATGGCGATTCTGCTGCGCGAAGAAGGCCTGCTGGATCGCACCATCCTCTATGCCACCGACATCAACCCGCACTCGCTGGATAAAGCGCGGCAAGGGATTTTCTCCCTGGAGAACGTACGGGCCTACACTCACAACTACCAACAGGCGGGTGGTCAGCGGTCGTTCGCCGATTACTACACGGCGGCCTATGGTTATGCGATTTTCGACAAGAGCCTGTGCGACAACGTGACCTTCGCCGATCACAGCCTGGCCACCGACAGTGTGTTCTCGGAAACTCAATTAATTTCATGTCGTAATGTATTGATTTATTTCAATAAAAAACTTCAGGGTCGTGCGTTGGGCTTGTTTCACGAATCGCTGTGTCATCGGGGTTTTCTGGCACTGGGCAGTAAGGAAACCGTGGATTTCTCGGCCTATGGCAATCAATTTGAAGCATTGGTCAAACCAGAACGGATCTATCGCAAATCATGAATAGGGCAGTGCTGGATACTCATCGGCTGGATCTTCGCGGCATTGGCCGTCTGTTTGTCGAGCTGGAACGAATCGCATGTTAAGTAATGTCCTGGCCAAATTACTGATCGTCGACGACCTGCCGGAAAACCTTCTGGCGCTCGATGCATTGATCAGGCGTGAAGACCGTATCGTCTACAAAGCCCTGTCCGCCGACGAAGCCTTGTCGCTGTTGCTGCAGCATGAATTCGCCATGGCCATTCTCGATGTGCAGATGCCCGGCATGAACGGCTTCGAGCTGGCCGAGTTGATGCGCGGCACGGAAAAAACCAAAAACATCCCGATTGTGTTCGTCAGTGCCGCCGGCCGCGAGCTTAATTACGCGTTCAAGGGCTATGAAAGCGGTGCGGTAGATTTCTTGCACAAGCCGCTGGACGTTCATGCGGTCAAGAGCAAGGTCAATGTCTTTGTCGACCTGTATCGCCAGAGCAAAGCGATGAAGCATCAGGTCGAAGCGCTGGAGCAAAGTCGCCGGGAACAGGAGGCGCTGCTCAAACAGTTGCAGAACACCCAGAATGAGCTGGAGCAGGCGGTTCGCATGCGTGATGACTTCATGTCTATCGTGGCGCATGAAGTCCGTACGCCGCTCAATGGCCTGATTCTGGAGACCCAGTTGCGTAAAATGCACCTGGCCCGGAATAACGCTGCAGCATTCACGCTGGACAAGATGCACGCCATGGTCGACCGCGACGAGCGGCAGATCAAAAGCCTGATCCGCCTGATCGAAGACATGCTCGATGTGTCGCGGATCCGCACCGGCAAGCTGTCGATCCGCCCCAGTCGGTTTGACCTTGTACAACTGGTGAACAATCTTCTACAAAACTTTACCCCGCAGGTCGAGGCCGCCGAGTCGTCGGTGACCTTGACGGCCGAGCAGCCGGTGGTGGGCCACTGGGACGAGTTCCGTATCGAACAAGTGATTTCCAACTTGTTGACCAATGCGCTGCGTTATGGAGCCAAGAGCCTGATCGACGTACGCGTGTACAATCAGGACGGGCAAGCGTGGGTTGAGGTTCAGGATCGCGGTATCGGGATCAGTGAAGAGAATCAGCAGCGCATTTTTCAGCAGTTCGAACGGGTGTCCGCCAAGGCCGTTGTAGCGGGACTGGGCCTTGGGTTATTTATTTCGGAGCAGATTGTCGCCGCCCACGGTGGCTCCATCACTGTCGAGAGCCGGATTGGCGAAGGCGCCTTGTTTCGCGTTTGTCTGCCGCTGCAGGAAAACAGCCCAATAAACGCAACCTCTGAGTGACCGCACGGTCGTATCAGCAGCTATTGACCGAACAAAGGCTTTCCATGAGTGAAGATGCACAAGATGTGGTACTGATCGTCGAGGATGACCCTTCGATCTTGATGGTGCTGTCTGCTTATTTGTCGGGTGAGGGGTACCGGGTGCTGCAAGCCGAAAACGGCGAGCAGGCCTTTGAAATTCTGGCGAGCAAACCGCATCTGGACATGATGATCACCGACTTCCGCTTACCGGGGGGAATCACTGGCGTGCAGATCGCCGAACCCGCCGTGAAGCTGCGACCGGAGCTCAAGGTCATCTTCATCAGCGGTTACCCGCAGGAAATTCGCGAGACCGACAGCCCGATCACCCGCAAAGCGCCGATCCTGGGCAAGCCGTTCGATCTGGATGTGTTGCAACAGATCATGCAGGACATGCTGTCCTGAAGACGGCTGGCCCCGGAGCTGCCGCAGGCTGCGGCCGTTCCTGCACAAGAATCCCTCAGATTCTGATCATCTCCCGCACCTTCGCCGTCAATAAATATGAAGAACACCTTTCTTGGCGCTGGAGTCGGCCCCAAGATGATTCATCGAGTCGCGCAATGCCGACGCCTGTGCACATCCCGGACTAGGGAATTGACGGATCCAGATCGTTGGGGTCATAGGTGAACACTGCATTCTCCGAGGAATTGGTAGGCAAGGTTAGCTTGATAATGGGTAATACATCGCCGGATTGATTGCGAAAATGCACTTGATCCTTCCGGGCGTTCGACAGGCCATCGCCCGTGTAGAAGAGCGCCTGGATCGGAAGTCCATTCGGGTTGTCTGTCTGCGCCCACGTTCTCAGAATCAACTCATTCTGTTGAGGGAACCAGGTCGCGCCCAGCAGGTTTCTTGTGCGTAGGGATTGGTAAAACGAGTCGGCGGCCAATTGGTTCATAGAGTCCCTTACATCAAAACTGCACTGGTAAGCCGGCCTGTATGCGCTTGAGGGGGCAGCGTTCCAATGTGCCATCCACTGCTCGGCGGTAGAGATGCCCATCGTCTGGCAGCGTTTGCTTTGTGTCGGGTAATAGGGGTGAGCTCCGCATCCTGGGGTTTCACGCAACTGAGTCCAGCCGTCGATGGGGTAGCTGCACAAGATCTCGATGTGCTCTTTGCCTGGAGGAGTGTTAAATACCGGATAGAAAACAAATCCGTTATTTTGGCCAAATACCAGCTTCTGGAACTTTGCATCTTTACGTAAATAGGAAAAGGACACGCCTCCGCTCTGCTGTGAATGGGGACTTGGATTCCAGAAGAAGTAACCAGGCCCATGCACCGTCGAACGCAAGATGATACCGGAACACAAAAATGCCGGCGTCGATGGCGAACCGCAATTGATGCGAACATCGTTGTAACGTGCCGTCAGATCTGCTGCGATCTCAGGACCGCTTTGTGCGATGCTTGATGTCGTAGCCGATTGTAGTTGTTGATCGCGAACCTGACAGCCCGCCAAAACAACCATCAACATAAGCGCAATTATTTTTTTCATTGCTTGTCCACCCCTTGAAGGTTGACCCGCTCAAGGCAGGCGAGCGCAGAGCGGCCCTCCAACGGGTACGCTGCGTACTTCAGAAGGGATTTAAACCTCAAGGAATTGCTGTGAATAGCTGTCAGAGTTGACAGGTGACAACCTTTACGCTGGCGTATAGCGTGGTCGATTGATCGACGCGCAATTGCGCTTTTTGAGCGGTCTACCAGCCATTGCGCTCAGGCGCAGCGAAATTTGACGACTGCCTAAAGCCCCTGCTGCAACGCCGGATCGTCGGGGTTTAGCTGCTCCAGCTGTGCCAACAGAATCTGTACGTTCTGCAACTGACCGCTTTCCTTCCAATAGTTGATCAAGAGCACACGCGCCTTGCGATCGGCCGGGTGGCGCTGGACGATTTCCTGCAGCTGGTTCTGCGCCGCTTCCAGCTCTTGCTCGCCATGCAGCGTGGTGGCCAGGTCGTAGCGGTAATCCTTGTTGTCGGGCTCAAGCTCCACGGCTTTGGACAACCCGAGCAGAGCGAACTCACTTTGCCCGTGATGCAGCAACCAAAGCCCCAGGGCATGTTGCAGGTAGGCCGAATCGGGCTGCGCCTTTAATTGCTTGGCCAACAATTGCCTGGCCGCATCGCTTTGGCCCTGTTTATCCAGCACTTCGATCTGCATCACCAGTGCCGGCAGGTTGCCGGGCTCCAGTTGCAACGTGCGTTCCAAGGCCTGCTGCGCATTTTTCAGCTCGGCATTGTGCAAATGCAGGCGCGCCAGTTGATATTGGGTTTCAGCACTTTCCGGCCGATGCTTGAGGACCTGTTCCCAGGCGTCGATGGCTTGCTCCAAGGGGCCGAAATACAATCCCAGTTCATCCGGCGTCAGACCCAATAACGCGTTGACCGCCGCAAACCGGACGTTGGGGTCGCTGTCATCGAGCAAAGGCCCCAGCAACAGACTGCGCTGTCCACCGGGCACCAGCCCGCTGATGCTTTTGATCGCCGCGATGCGCACATCCGCCGAGGGGTGTTGCAGGTCTGCATCGGCCAGTTTCAAAGCTTGCGGGCTTGGGTAGTTGGGCAGTTCGGCATGCAGCCAGACACGACGCTTGGTCGACAGGTCAGGGCGCCCCAATTGCTGATAAAGCACCCGCGCCGCCCCCGGTTGACCTGCACGAGCCTGGGCCAGCGCTTCGCTGTAGCCATGCTTGATCGCCGCCGGCACCACAGGCGTCGTGCTGCGCAGGAAAAACCAGGCGAGGGCGAGGGCAAACAATACGCAAACGCTGATGAGCAAGTAGCGGCGGGACTGAGGCATGCAGGAATCCGGGGTGGCAGGTTTTGCAAAGTCACCAGCTTCGGTCAGGCCGGGCTGTGAGTCAAACCAGGAGTGAGGTTTTCGCGATTCGAGTCTGGTTAGGGGAACTGTCCAATCATGATCCCCCGCAATCCCTGTGGGAGCGGGCTTGCCCGCGATTGCGTCGGTACATCCAACATCCATGTGCCAGACAGACCGCTATCGCGGGCAAGCCCGCTCCCACAGGGGTTTTGGTGACTTCGGCACGGTGCACAGACAAAAAAAGCCCCGCGACCGAATGAGGCGCGGGGCAAAAGAATTGGTTGGTTGCGGCCAACCAAAGGAGCTCTTTGAAACGTTACTTGCTGGCGACCGTCTCTGGTTGCCAGCCGCCGCCAAGGGCTTTGTAGATCGCGACAATGCCGCGATACAAATCGACTTCGGCCTGGGCCTGGGTGTCTTCGGCTGCCAGGCGCTCACGCTGGGCATCAAGCAACACGAGGAAGTCCACGGTGCCTTCGCGGTAGCGAATGTCGGCCAGGTCCGCAGCGGCGCGGCTGGATTCGCTTTGACGAATCAGCGAGATCAGGCGCTGCTGACGTTTGCCGTAATCGCTGAAGGCGTTTTCCGACTCTTCAAGCGCCAGCAGCACTTGCTGCTCGTAGGTCGCCAGGGCGCCTTCGGCTTCAGCATCGGCACCGCGCAAACGGGCGCGCACGCTGCCCAGGTCGAATGCCGCCCAGGTAATGCTTGGGCCCAGTGCCCAGGCATTAGCTGCCGAGGAACCGATCTGCGATCCGCGCCCGGCGGTGAAACCGAGGAAGCCGCTGAGGCTGACCCGTGGGAACAAATCAGCCTTGGCCACGCCGATGCGAGCGGTGGCGGCCGCCAGTTGGCGTTCGGCGCTACGGATGTCCGGACGCCGTTGCAGCAGCTCGCCCGGATCACCGATGGGCAGGGCCTTGGCGATGGCCGGCAAGTCTTTTGGACTCAGATCGACGGTCAGCTTGTCCGGACGCTCACCCAGCAGGGTGGCGATGCGGTTGCGCTGACGCACCTGTTCGGCCTGCAGTTGCGGCACGCTGGCTTCGACAGAGGCCAGGCGCGCATCGGCGCGAACCACGTCCAGCTGATCGCCGACACCGGCATCACGCAGGCTTTCGGTGATCTTGCGCGACTCCTGCTGGTTGTTCAGGTTGGCCAGGGCGATCTTTTCCCGCAGCTGTGCGCCGCGCAGTTGGCCATAGGCGTCCACCAGTTCGGCAATCATGGTGACTTGCAGTTGGTAAAGATCGGCTTCGGCGGCCTGCTGTTCAGCGTCGCTGGATTCCAGGTTGCGCTGGATACGACCGAACAAGTCCAGTTCCCAGGCCATGTCCAGCCCCAGGTCATAGCGTTCACTGCTGACCCGGTCGGTGGTCTGGCCGGGAATCTGTCCCTTGGCCAGATCACTGCTCGCGCGGCTGGTGATGGTCGGCATGGCGTCATTGCTGGCGTCATCGCGAATCGCCCGGGCCGCTTTCCAGCGAGCGAAGGCCACGCGCAAATCACGGTTGCCTTGCAAGGATTGCGTCACCAACTGGTTGAGGGTCGGATCGTCGAACTGCTGCCACCAGATGCCTTCGAAACGGGCGCGGTCGAAGTTCTTCTGACCGGCGCTGCCATCGGTGGCGGCCGTGATGTTGGCCGCCTCCGTGGTTGGGGTTTTGTAGTCCGGGCCGACGGCGCAGGCACTCAGGGCCAGCACCAGAAGGCTCGGCAGGAAGGCTTTCAGGCTCATTGTTGCGCCTCCAGTTGCTTTTCCAATTTCAGTGCCTTGGCTGCTTTGCGCGCTTCACCGCGCTCCACAAAGTTACGAATCAGTACGTAGAACACTGGCGTCAGCAACAGACCGAAGAAGGTCACCCCGAGCATCCCGGAGAACACCGCCACACCCATGGCATGACGCATTTCGGCACCGGCACCGCTGGAGAAGACCAGAGGCACCACACCCATGATGAACGCGAAGGAGGTCATCAGGATCGGCCGCAGACGCAGGCGGCAAGCTTCCAATACCGCTGCCAGCGGGCCGAGGCCTTCTTCCTGTTTATCTTTGGCAAACTCAACGATCAGAATCGCGTTCTTACAGGCCAGTCCCACCAGTACGATCAAACCGATCTGGGTGAAGATGTTGTTGTCGCCGCCCGAGGCAATCACACCGGTGATGGCCGACAGAAGGGTCATCGGTACGATCAGGATCACTGCCAGTGGCAGGCTCCAGCTTTCGTATTGAGCCGCGAGCACCAGGAACGCCAACAGTACGCAGAGCGGGAACACGAACAGCGCTGTGTTGCCGGACAGAATCTGCTGGTAGGTCAGGTCGGTCCACTCGTAGGTCATGCCGTTGGGCAATTCGTCCTTGAGCAGTTTCTCGATGGCTTTCTCGGCCTGGCCGGAGCTGTAGCCGGGGGCTGCCGCACCGTTGATTTCAGCGGTGATGAAGCCGTTGTAGTGCATCACGCGGTCCGGGCCCGAGGTGTCGCTGACCTTGATGAAGGTCGCCAACGGGATCATCTCGCCACGGTTGTTACGCACTTTCAGCTGACCGATCTGGTCCGATTCGAGGCGGAACTGTTGCTCGGCCTGAACGTTGACCTGATAGGTACGACCGAAACGGTTGAAGTCGTTGGCATACAGCGAGCCCAGATAGATCTGCAGGGTGTCGAAGATGTCGCTGACGGCCACGCCGTGGGTCTTGGCCTTTTCCCGGTCAATGGCAGCATCGACCTGCGGCACATTCACCGTGTAGCTGGTGAACAGGCCTGCCAGCTCCGGAACGCTGTGGCTTTTAGCGATGATGTTCATGGTTTCTTTGTACAGCTCGTCATAGCCCAGGTTGCCCCGGTCTTCGATCTGCAGGCGGAAACCGCCAATGGTCCCCAGGCCTTGTACCGGCGGCGGCGGGAAGATCGCCATGTAGGCCTCCTGAATCCCTGCATACTGGCCGTTCAATGCACCGGCAATCGCACCGGCGGACATGCTCGGATCCTTGCGCTCGTCGAACGGTTTCAGGGTGACGAACACGATGCCGGCGTTAGGGCTGTTGGTGAAACCGTTGATTGACAGGCCCGGGAAGGCTACGGCGCTTTCCACGCCAGGCTGTTTCAGGGCCAGGTCGGACATGCGCTTGATCACGTCTTCGGTACGGTCCAGGCTCGCGGCATCCGGCAGTTGCGCGAAGGCCACCAGGTATTGCTTGTCCTGGCCGGGTACGAAACCGGTCGGGGTGTTGGAGAAACCGAAGAACGTCAGCACCATCAGGCCGGCGTACACCAGCAGGGCGATACCGCTGCTGCGGATAACCCGGCCTACAGTGCCGACATAACCATGGCTGGCCTTGTCAAAGAAACGGTTGAACGGACGGAACAACCAGCCACCGAAGAGCTTGTCCAGAACCTTGGAGAAACGGTCTTTCGGCGCGTCATGGCTCTTGAGCAATACGGCGGCCAGCGCCGGCGACAAAGTCAGCGAGTTGAAGGCCGAAATCACGGTCGAAATCGCAATCGTCAGGGCGAACTGTTTATAGAACTGCCCGGTCAAGCCGGAGATGAACGCGGCCGGGATAAACACCGCGCACAGCACCAGCGCCGTCGCGATGATCGGACCGGTCACTTCGCGCATCGCACGCTTGGTGGCTTCTACAGGGGTTAATCCGAGCCCGATGTTTCGCTCGACGTTTTCCACCACCACAATCGCATCGTCGACCACGATACCGATGGCCAGTACCAGCCCGAACAACGACAGGGCGTTCAACGAGAAACCGAACAGGTGCATCACGGCAAACGTACCGATCAGCGAAACCGGCACCGCCACCAACGGAATGATCGAGGCGCGCCAGGTTTGCAGGAACAGGATCACTACGAGTACCACGAGGATCAGCGCTTCGAAGAGGGTGTGAACCACCGCCTCGATGGAGCCGCGCACGAAGATCGTCGGGTCATAGACGATGCTGAAATCCATGCCTTCCGGGAAGTTCTTCTTCAGCTCGGCCATTTTCTCCCGGACGTCGTTGGAGATCTGGATCGCGTTGGAGCCTGGGCGCTGGAAGATCGGGATCGCCACCGCCGGCTGGTTGTTCAGCAAGGAACGCAGGGCGTATTGGCTGGAGCCGAGTTCGACGCGAGCGATGTCTTTCAGGCGAGTGATTTCACCATTCTCACCGGAGCGAATAATGATGTTCTCGAACTCTTCCTCGGAAACCAGACGACCTTGGGTGTTGACCGACAACTGGAACGCGGTGGCATTCGGCGCAGGCGGAGCGCCCAGGGCACCGGCCGCCACTTGACGGTTCTGTTCACGAATCGCGGTGACCACATCGGTCGCGGTCAGGTTGCGCGAAGCGGTCTTGTTCGGATCGAGCCACACCCGCAGCGAGTAATCGCCCATACCGAACAGCTGCACATCACCGACACCGCCCAGACGCGCCAGCTCATCCTTGATGTTGAGCAAGGCGTAGTTGGACAGGTAGAGCATGTCGTAGCGTTTGTCCGGCGAGGTCAAGTGCACAACCATGGTCAGGTCGGGCGAAGCCTTGTCGACGGTGATACCGATACGCGTCACTTCCTCGGGAAGCTTGGGCTCGGTCCGGGTCACGCGGTTCTGGACCTGTACCTGCGCGTTGTCCAGGTCGGTGCCCAGCGCAAAGGTGATGGTCAGCGTGATCTTGCCGTCGGCGGTGGACTGCGAGGACATGTACAGCATGTTCTCGACGCCGGTGATGGCTTGCTCCAACGGAGCGGCCACGGTTTCACCGATGACTTTAGGGTTGGCGCCCGGGAAGTTGGCACGGACCACAACGGTCGGCGGCACGACTTCCGGGTATTCGCTGATCGGCAACTGGAACAGCGAGATGGCGCCGGCGATCAGGATCAGCAGCGACAGTACCGCGGCGAAGATCGGTCGTGAAATGAAGAATTGGGAAAAATTCATCGGAGTAGTTGTCCCTTAACCGCGTGGAGTGGCAGCAGCCACTTTCACAACCGTACCCGGCGCGACCTTGGCAGGTGCGACTTGGGGCAGGTTGCTGGCTTCCAGCGCTTGTCGTTGTTGAGCCAGCGCCGCGAGGGTTTCCTGGCTGGCCATCGGGATCACTTCAGGGGTGACCGGTGAACCAGGGCGAACCCGTTGCAAGCCCTTGACGATGATGGTGTCGTCTTTGTTCAGGCCGCTGCGCACGATGCGCAGACCTTCGATCTTCGGACCCAGTTCGACGGGGCGATAAGCCGTTTTGTTGTCGGCATCCATCACCAGCACGAACTTTTTACCCAGGTCGGTACCGACCGCTTCGTCGTTGATCAACACCGCGGAGTAAGTGCCGCTGCCCACCAGTTTCAGGCGTGCATAAAGCCCCGGGGTGTAGGTGCCGTCGCTGTTGTCGAACACCGCGCGACCGCGGATGGTGCCGGTCTTCGGGTTGACCTGGTTGTCGACGAAGTTCATCTGGCCCTGGTGCGGGTTGCCGTCTTCATTGGACAGGCCGAGGTAAACCGGCGTGGTTGCGCCGCGTTGGCCCTGGCGGGCGAGCTGGGTGTACTTAAGGAAGACACGCTCGTCGGCGTCGAAGTAGGCGTAGACCTTGTCGGTGGACACCACGCTGGTCAGCGCGGTGGTATCGGCGGTCACCAGGTTGCCGGCGGTGATTTCCGCACGGCTGACACGGCCGCTGATAGGCGCCGTGACGCGGGTGAAGCTCAGGTTCAGTTTGGCCAGGTCCAGTTGCGCCTGGAGCGCGCCGACGGCGGCGCGGGCTTCTTGAGCCGCGCTGGTGCGCGAGTCGGCAAGTTCGGCGGAAATCGCGTTGCTGGTGCGCAGACGTTCGCCGCGCTGGGATTCGTTTTCACTGCGGGTGGCGGTGGCGCGAGCTTGGGCAACCAGGGCTTCGAGGCGGCGGACCTCAGCCTGGAAGGGGCGCGGATCGATCTGGAACAGCAGGTCGCCTTTCTTGACCAACGCGCCTTCGGTGAATGCAACGTCATCGATCTGGCCGGAAACCCGTGGACGAATCTCTACCGTTTCCGGCGCTTCAAGGCGCCCGGTGAATTCGTCCCACTCGTTGACCGGTTGCTCCAGCACCTTGGCCACGCTGACTTTGGCCGCGGGCATCGTGGCGGCAGCGTCCGGGGTCTTGCCGCAGGCGCTCATCACCAGCACGGCCAACAAGGCCAAGGGGAAGCGCAAATGTTTGAGTGACTGTTCCATGGATGCATCCGCCAATGTATTGAGATGGACGGATGATGCTTGGCGGGGTTGTATGGCACGAATCGAATGAAGCGAAGGTAACTATCATTCGGAATGATATAAGTTCATTGCGAGCCCTCTAGCATGCACCTCCCATTAGGGGCCTTTCAAATGAAATGATGACAATTCAGTGTTGCACGGAGTGTAAGGATTGGCATCAAACGTGTCGTGGCCATCGCGAGCAGGCTTCCACACATGGACCGGCGGCGTACACAAATCCCCATACAAGGAGCCGTAAGTTGCGCAAGTAGGCCATGGACCCTGTCCCATTTCCTGAATGTTCAGGACTGAAGTTCGCGCACTTTCCCCACAAAAGACCTGATGACAGCAGAACCGACTATCCTTTCGGATAGTGAACGCTGCACTCTTGGCAAAAAGGGACGCCATGCCAGACTATGAACGCGCCATCAGCTCCAGACCCGGCATCACATGCGGTGATCGAACCTGTCTGATCAGGCTCTGGTTACTCAGGCCCTGGCTACTCGCTTCAATTACGGTTTGCTGTCTTTTCACGGCAACTCCCGGATACGCTGTCGAAAACGCCACGGTTACGGTGATTCAAGCGCAGGAAATCGTTTCCAGGGCCACCCTTGAAGCCGTTCGCTGGAGCGGCCCTGAATCCGGCCCGCGCGCCCTGCGGGGCAAGAACATCGCCCTTGTCGCAGAAGATTTGCGTAACGGAGGAATTGTCGGTGTCGCGCAGGGCGCTCGCGAGGCAGCCAAGGCGATGGGCTGGACACTGAAGATATTCGATGGCGCCGGATCATCGGCCGGGCGCGCAAAGGCCTTTTCCGATGCCCTGGCAGCGAAACCCGACGGCCTCATTCTGTGCGGCTCCGATGCCCTTGAGAACAATGCGGCGCTGATCCTCTTCGCCAACAGGGATGTGCCGGTGGTTGGCTGGCACGCCGGGGCACGCCCCGGGCCGATTGACGGCACGCCGGTGGCCATGAACGTCACGACCGACCCGCTCGAAGTGGCTCGCCTCACGGCCATGGCGGCCGTGGCACAGTCAAACGGACGCGCCGGCGTGGTCATCCTGACCGACTCCAAGTACAGCATCGCCATGGCGAAAGCCAAGGCCATGGAAAACGTCATTCGGGCCTGTCGGGAATGTACGTTGCTGGAAGTGCGCGATGTCGCGATCTCCGAAAGTGGCGAGAACATGCCGGCGATCACCAAAGAGCTGCTTCAGCGCTATGGCAAGCGCTGGACCCACACGCTGGCCATCAACGATATCTATTTCGACTACTCGATTGCCTCATTGACCAGCGCCGCAATACCCAGTGACGGCATCAGTCTGTTGTCTGCCGGTGATGGCAGCGCTTCGGCTTTCTTGCGCATACAGGCAAAAACCTACCAGACCGTTACCGTGGCCGAGCCGCTCAATCTGCATGGCTGGCAAGTGATGGATGAATTGAACCGGCTGTTTGCAGGTCAGCCGGTGAGCGGCTTCGTAGCGCCGATTCACCTGGTCAATGCCGACAATATCGCCTTCGACGGCGGGAAGAAATTCCAGTACGACCCTGACAATGGCTATCGAGACATCTATCGCCACCAATGGAATCCCTGACATTGGACGTTACTTCCCGGCTCGGACGCCGGCTATTGCCGCAATCGCTACGCGCACAGTTCACACTGGCGTTTCTGACGCTGGCGCTGCTGATCCTGGCGAGTGGTGCAACGGCGGTCTACGCCTTGCGCACGTCAAACAACGGCACCCGCCAGTTGACGGAAGAACGACTGGTCCGCATGCAAAATGGGCAAGACATGCTGCAGCGTACCTTGCTGATCGAACGCCAGACCGATCAGCTTCTGACAACCCGCTCCCCCGACACCTTGCGTTCAAGCTATGCGGCGACCGTCGAACAGCTTGAAGCCCTTGATCAACTGGTGCAGCAGCTGACTGCCGCGAACAGTGGCGTGGCGATACTCGACATGCATCAGTCGAGTCAGATGTTCCGCAATACCGCCAACATCGTTGCGCAGCTGCGAGAAAGCCTGCTGCAAACCGAGGTCACCTTCAAGCAAACCATGGAGGATCACACCGCCCGGTTAACCGCGACCCAGACCCGGGCCAGCCTGGAACTGGCGGTGTTACTTTTCGATCTGCCGCAGGCTGTCGACAGTGATGCCGTGCAACGGCTGCGGATCCGATATGAGCGCCTGTCACGCACCACAGGCAAGCTACCCGACGCTAATGTCGAGATGCCCGATCTCTTCTCCCTGCGCCTGAGGCTCATCAATCAGTACAACGTCATACAGCACTTCAATGAGGAACTGAAGAACGAGGCCGGGGTTCTGGTCGCGGTGGCCCGTGCGCAATCCAGTGCTTACACCGAAGACTATCGCCAAGCCCTGCAGCGCCTGGTCGAGGACTCAAATCGTAGCCAGCAATGGGTGCTGATCATGTTGGGCGCCAGTCTGGTGTTTGCCTGGTTCGTGACCCGGGTCTTCATGGGTCGTCATGTGCTCGTGCGTCTGAATGAAATAAGCCGGCAATTGCGTCAGGAGCGCACTGATAAGACGCATTTGATGATGGCGGAACATGGGAAGGACGAGATCGGCAACATGGCTCGCGCGGTGAATCAATTCCTCAAAGACCGACTTCAGCTGGAAAAAAGAACGGTCCAATTGAGTATCGCCACAGAACGGCTCGCCTTGCAAAACAGCCGATTAGAGCAAGAAGCCGTCATCCGTGCCGGACAAGGTCATGTCCTGGAGCTGATTGCCAGGAGCACCGAGCTTGCAGAAGTCCTCGACAGCCTGGCTCACTTGGTCGAGTCCCAACTGGAGGGGATGATGGTGTCCATCCTGGTGCTGGATGAGGATGGCAAGCACCTGCTGCACGGGGCTGCGCCCAGTTTGCCGAAAGCCTATAACCAACTCATTGACGGGATTGCGATCGGTCCGAACGTCGGTTCATGTGGCACCGCGGTGTATCGACGAGAACCGGTCATCGTCACGGATATCGAGCTGGATCCGCTGTGGGAGGAGTACCGTTCAGTCGCCGCGCCCTATGGATTTCGCGCGTGCTGGTCGACGCCGATTCTGTCCCATGAGCGAAAGGTATTGGGTACGTTTGCGTTGTATTCCAGCACCGTACGTAGCCCCAGCTCGACCGAGACGCGACTGATCAACATGGCGACACCGCTTGCCGGTATTGCGATAGAACGCCAACTTACCGAAAAGCGTATTCGCTATATGGGTGACCATGACGCACTGACCGGGCTGCCGAATCGCACACTGCTCGAAGACCGTCTCAAGCAGGCAATACTTTATGCTCAGCGCTACAGCCGGCTGGTGACGGTGGTGTTTCTCGATCTGGACAAATTCAAACTGGTGAATGACAGCCTTGGGCACAGTGCTGGAGACGAGCTGCTGAAAACCGTCGCCCAACGCATGCTGGAATGTGTACGCCGCACCGACACCGTCGTGCGACTGGGGGGCGACGAGTTTGTGATCATCCTGTTCGACCAGCCCTCAGACCTCGACGGCGTTACTCCCGCCCTGCACAAAATCCAGGAAGCCATCCTGCAACCGATTCAGCTCAGCGGACATACACTCCACGTCACCTGCAGCATGGGGTTGGCCACCTATCCCGCCGACGGCAGCGATACCGAGACGTTGCTCAGCAACGCGGACGCCGCCATGTACCGGGCCAAGGAGCTGGGGCGCAACAGTTACCAGTTCTATACGAGCGAGATGAATAACAAGGATCAGGGCAAGCTCGCCATGCAAGACGGGCTTCGAAACGCACTCAACCATGACGAGTTCCTGCTGCTGTACCAGCCACAGGTGGATTTGCAGTCAGGTCAGATTATCGGCGTGGAGGCACTGATCCGCTGGCAGCACCCTGAGCTAGGCATGGTGTCTCCAATCAAATTCATTCCGCAGGCCGAAGAGACCGGCTTGATTGTGCCCATCGGCGACTGGGTGATTCATACCGCGTGCAGACAGAACAAGGCCTGGCAGGATGCGGGCTGGCCGCCGATCACCATGTCGGTGAATATTTCAGCACGCCAGTTCATCGAAAGGGACCTGATCGACCGGGTGATGCATGCCTTGCAAGAAACCGGACTGGACCCGAGGTACCTTGAGCTGGAGCTGACCGAAAGTCTGATCATGCAAGACCTTCAGCAAGCCATCAGCAAAATGAAGGAACTGCAATCAATGGGGATCAGTCTCTCGATCGACGACTTCGGCACCGGCTACTCCAGCCTCGCAGCATTGAAAAGTTTCCCGATCGCGAGACTCAAGATCGACCAGTCTTTCGTACGCGATCTGCCCGACAACGAGAACGACAAAGCCATCGCCACCGCAGTGATTTCGTTGGGGCACAAACTGAACCTGAAGGTCATTGCCGAAGGTGTCGAAACCGAAGAGCAGCAAACCTTCCTGCGTGAAAACGGCTGCGATGAAATTCAGGGCCACTTTTTCAGCTGCGCGGTCAGCGCAGAGGAAATAAGTCTGTTACTGCGTAAGCCCCGGTTGCCTCAACCGAGCCGCATTGCGAGCCCTGACTCGCTCAGGCGAAAACGCGTTGTAAAACGCCCAAGCAGTCCAATACCCGGGCGTTAATGACGCTGCGTACGGTAAAACGCTCGGCGTGCTTTATGACAGGCTAAGAGGATTGATATGCAATTTGCTGATAAAAAACAGGCCGAAGATTATTTCGCCGCCCATCCTGAAGTTCTGAGCATCGAGTTGTTTCTTATCGACGCAAATGGCGTTCCTCGGGGCAACCTGTTGCGCGCTACAAGGGCTGCCAGTGCGTACTGCGATCTCCGAGTATGCTCCAGGCCAAGTCGAGTTGACTCTAGAGCATCGTTTCGACGCACTCCAAGCAATTGATGAAGGCGTACGTTACAAACGCTTGGTCAAAGGTGTGGCCAATCAGCATGGACTGCAAGCGTGCTTCATGGCCAAGCCATTCAGCGATCAGGCCGGTAGCGGTATGCATTTGCACGTCAGTCTGGCCAACGAGCATGGTCACAATCTGTATGCGAGCGATGACCCACAGGGTACGCCGCTATTGCGTCACTCAATTGGCGGGATGATGGCGACCTTGTTTGACTCGCTGGCTATATTTTGCCCCCATGCCAATTCATATCGCCGGTTCCAGACCGGCAGTTATGCGCCGCAGGCCAAAAGTTGGGGAGTAAACAATCGTACTGTATCGTTCCGCGTGCCCGGCGGCCCCGCGATAAGTCGGCACATCGAACACCGCATTTGCGGTGCTGATGCCAACCCCTATCTCGCCGCCGCCGCAGTACTTGCGGGCATTCATTACGGCATCACACATCAAAGCGATCCCGGCGCGGCGATTGAAGGCAATGGCTATGAGCAGGCGACCGAATTTCTACCCACCGACTGGCTTACAGCGTTGCAGGCGTTGCAACGTTCAACTTGGGCAAGTGAGGCGCTGGGAGCCGAATTCCTAAAGGTGTTTCTGGCGATCAAGTGGCGTGAGTACCGTAAATTCAACGCTGAAGTAGGGGAGCAGGACTGGCGCTGGTACCTCACTCATGCATGAGTGTTGGTCCGTCAGCGGGACTACAAGGTGGATCGCTGACGGCAACGACTCAGGCGGTTTAACAGTGAGGCCGCCCGGTGTATAACCCCCGATTTTCGCTGGGTTATCGTTAGAGGATGGCGATTGCGAGCGCACTGGATGCCTTATGGCTCATGGCGAGCCAGTGTTCGCAGCAACTGCTGTGGCATGCCAGCCTCTGGCACAGATCGCATGCGCATCTTGCCGCGTGGTTTAGATTTTCCACCTTATACGCTCCTGTTTTAGAAGCTGGAAAAAGCTCTCGGCTAGAGGCTATGACGCTAAGACGCGCCGCTACATCAGCTACTCGCTGTTTCTTTTCGGTCACTTGATTGACCGCTGGGTTTTGAATTCTTCGGTATATCGCGGGTTGCCCATGGCACCTCCAGATTGGGCTCAGTTTAAGGCCTGGAGATGTCTACGAAACCCTGGGCGATTGGAAGGGTGCTACTCAATGGTGCTGGCGAGGGCGGGATTTGAGGCCGCTTTCAGGAGTTGCGCACTTACAGGGCGGTGACACGCGGCATCAGAGGAGGGTAGGTCCGCGCTGAGTGATTAGCTAAGTTTAATCGAGAAAAATGTTTTATTGACTAAATTATAATATCGGGTAATTATTTCTCTGCATCTGCTCGAATGCAGAGTCATTTTCAGGGTCAACCCGATGAATCAGAACACCGTGCCTTCACTGGCCAGTCTTTACATCGAGACTAATGGATCGTCATTCGACGCGCGCCAGGCGCCTTTGCTTATGCAGGGCTTCCCGGCAGAGCCGCAACGCCGCGTCACCTGGAACAATTGGATGCGCCCGCCGTTCAGTCAGTGGGGTTTCCGTAATCTGGCGCGTCTGCGTCCCTCCATTGATGTGCAGGCCGGTTCCGGGCCAGTCAGTACTTTGCAAGAATTTCCGCAAGCGTTGGATGAGCTGCACTTCGACAGTGAGTGCGGTCTGGGAATTAGCGTCATCGATCACCTGGTGGCCAGTCAGACCGATGCATTTTTGGTGGTGCAGGGCGACACCGTGCTGTTCGAGCGCTACTTCAACGGTCAGCAGCCTCGAGACCGGCACATCATGTTCTCGGTGACCAAGTCACTGATTGGCACTCTCGGTGAGCAACTGATCTGTGACGGTTTACTCAACCCAGCGTTGCCCGCAGCGTATTACGTGCCTGAGTTGGTGGGCAGCGCGTTTGGTGATGCCACCGTACGCCAGCTGTTTGACATGGCCGTGGGCATTGATTACAGCGAAGTCTATGACGACCCCAACTCGGAGAGTTCGCAATACGGCTATGCCTGCGGTTTTCAGCCTGCACCTGCGCAATACGCCCAGTTCGAGTCGTTGTACCAGTACCTGCCGTCTCTAAAAAAACGCGGCACCCACGGTGGCTTTTTTCATTACGTGACCGCCACTACCGAAGCCTTGGCCTGGGTCATGGAGCGCGCCTCGGGCAAGGCCTGCGATCAATTACTGCAAGAAATCTGGAGCCAATTGGGGTGTGAGCGTGACGGCTACTTTATGGCCGACCCTTGGGGGCGCAGCGTCGCCGGTGCCGGTTTCAGCGCCACTTTGCGTGACATGGCGCGTTTCGGCCGCCTGCTGGCCAACGATGGTCACCAGGATGGACTGCAACTGCTGTCGACCGAGACGGTCGCACGTCTCTTCGCCGGTGCCGATCCAGCGATCTACGCCCAAGACTCCGACTTCTCCAACTGGACCCCCGGCGCTTCCTATCGCAGCCAGTGGTACGTCTTCAACGATCACAGCCAGGCGATTATGGCGGGTGGTATTCACGGCCAATACCTGTTTGTCGACAAGCCGTCCGGTGTGGTGATCGTCAAGCAGTCATCGCTGACCGACGCCGTCAGCCAATTCGATGCTGACAGCGTGCGTATGCTGCGTGCCATTGCTGCGCACCTTAGCGACTGAAACGCCCCATAAATACAAGAAATTTGCGTCCTATTCGCCTGGCTCGGCCAGGTGTTGGCGGCGCATTGCGCCGCCATTTCACTGCCCTGTAACAACAATAATCACACAGGAGCTTCATATGGTTTCGATGACGCGTTTCTCTCGAGCGCTCTTAGCGTTCGGCTTACCCCTGATCACCCACGTTGCGTTGGCTGGCTATACCTTCGAGGACGGCAACCTCAAGGGTGAGGTCAATCTCAGCGCCGGGGGGGCGACTATTTCCACAAGCAACGTCAACTTTGGCAGTGGCCGCGTCGATGTGCGCAGCGGTAAAAATGGCGGCACGGAAATTGACTGGCAGGAGTTCTACGTGAAGCCAGGTATCAAGCTTGACTACTCGCTGCAGCCTGACTTCAGCCTGCTGGCCGGCGGCTCGCTCGTGGCGGCGACGACCTTGGGCGATGGCGATGCCGGCGGCTTTACGCGCAGCTCTGACGGTGATGTGGCCGCCGAAGAACTCTACGGTGGTTTCCGCGCCGGGGAATGGACACTGACTGCCGGGCGCCAGAACTACATGATTGGTACTGGCTTCATCGTCATGGACGGCAACCTCGATCAGCTCAAGGACGGCGCCTACTGGCTTGGCCCCAGAACCGCCTTCAAGGATTCGGCCATCCTGGCCTGGGATCATGGGGCATTGAAGAGCCAGGCCTTCACCTTGCGAACCGACGACGATCTGGGTGATTTCCGCATGACGGGCGCGAACCTGGATTACAACCTCGACGACCAGGTGACGCTGGGTGCCATGGCGATGAAAGTTCATGCGCTGGGCCCCAAGGGCAGCACCGCCCCTCGATTCCGGGACGGAATGCTGGTGTACAACGTAAGGGCGCTCAACGCCAAGTTGCCGGGCGTGTCCGCCCTGACGCTCAACGCCGAATATGCGCTGGAGAAAGGCAGTGGCGAGGGCGTCGATTACGATGCCAACGCTTGGTATGGCCAGGCAGACTACGCGTTCAATAGCTTGCCTCTGACGCCGGTCATCGGCTATCGCTATGCCAGTTTTTCCGGCGATGACAACCTCACTGACAATCGACAGAAAGCCTGGGACCCTCTGAGCAAAGGCTTCGTCGACTGGGGCACCTGGCTGGTGGGGGATGTTGTTGGTAACTATCTGTTGTTCAACAGCAACGAAAACGTTCAGCAGTTCTCACTCAAAACTCACCTGAACCCAACGCTGACCCTCGGTGCGATTCACTATCAGTTCTGGCTGGACGAGAAAAACTACATGGGCGCCCCCGTCAGCGATCGGCGCTTTGCCGATGAGAGCGTGGTTTTCCTCGACTGGACGCCGACTCCGTCGTTCTATACGTCACTGTCGTATAACTGGGTCAAGCCGCTGGCCGCTGCCAAGCAAGTATTCGGCGATGATCAGAAATTCAGCGCGCTGGAACTGTACTTCACCTACCGCTATTAAGTGTCGCGAGCCCCGCGGCCGCGTAGGAGTGTTTCACCATGAACAAGCATGTACGCAACACCCTGTTGTCCGTTGCGCTGTCGTTGCTGACGGCGGGCGTTTCCCTGGCTGAAGAGCGCACGGTGCGCATCTATAACTGGATCGAATACTTGCCACCGGAGATCCTCAAGAGCTTTCAGGAGGAAACCGGGATCCGTCCGATCTATGACGTGTTCGACAGCGTCGAGACCCTTGTGTCCAAACTGCTAACCGGCAACTCTGGCTATGATGTGGTCTACCCCGGCAGCACCAACCTGAGTCACTTGATCGCGGCGGGTGCTGTCCAGCCTCTGGACCGCAGCCAACTGCCGAACTGGCAGCATCTGGACCCGGAGTTCATGAAATCCCTGGAGTCGGTGGGTGACACCGGCAACCGCTACGCTGCGCCCTACCTGTGGGGCACCACGCTGATCGGCTACAACGTCGACAAGGTCCAGCAGATTCTGGGCGCCAATGTTCAGATGAACACCTGGGACATGATTTTCAAGGAAGAGAACCTCAGCAAGCTGGCCAGTTGTGGCGTCGGTTTTCTCGATGCAGCCAACGAGATATTGCCCATCGCGTTGCACTACAAGGGTCTCGATCCCAACAGCCAGAAACGGGAGGACTACCCGCAGGCTCAGGCGGCAATGATGAAGATTCGTCCTTACGTCACCTACTTCAACTCGTCGCGCTATGGCATGGACCTCGCCAACGGTGACATCTGCGTCGCTGTGGGCTGGTCGGGCGGCGTGGCGCTGGCCAAACAGCTGGCCGATGCTGCGGGCAAGGGTGTGAGGGTTGAAATGGCGTTACCCAAGGAAGGTGCGCCGATGTGGTCAGACGTGATGATGGTGCCGGTTAACGCCCCCCACACCAAGGAGGCCTACGAGTTCATCAATTACATCCTGCGCCCGGATGTTATCGCCCGGATCAGCAACAAGATCGGATACCCCAACCCGAACAAGGATGCCACCGTGCTGGTGAACCCCGACATCCGTAACAACCCCAACATGTATGTGCCGGACGAAGCGCGCAAAACCCTGTTCACTTTACAGCCCATGCCGCCAGCCATGGAGCGGATCCGCACTCGCATCTGGACCAGCATCAAGACCAATTTCTGATCATCGTGGCCCGGTGCTTTTGCACCGGGCCACACAGACGTGTTTGCCATGGCTGAGCCATTGGATTTGATGGGCGCTGCTCGCAATCTTCAACGGGCGCTGACCCTGTGCGTCGATATCGGCCCTGGGCTGATATTGGGGGAGAGCGTAGATGCAAGCCTTATCGGCCAGCTGCATTACCCCAACGCAAGTCAGGTAGTGATTCGCTGCTACCGCTTCTATTGATGCCCGAGATTCACCTCTGCTGTTGAGTACGGCCTCTGTTAACCCTCGTCGCTGGCGCGATCGCCGGTCGGACGCGTGTGGATGACAGGCAGTGCAGGGAGGTGTGACGGGCTCTTCTTCTGATCGGCGACAGGCATGTCGCCATTTTTTTGTGTGGCCGCTCGGCACAGGAGACTCACCATGTTTGTCACTTTACGAGCCCGAATTATTGTACTGGTCGGGCTATGCCTGACACTGTTGGCCTTAGCCCTGATCGGCACCGCACTCAATGAAATGAGTGGCTTGAGTCAGCGTGCCGAGGGGCTGACCTCTGCCAGCCTGACACAGAATATCGAGGCGCGCGTGGCCGAGTCCGTTCGTTTCCAGTCCTCTGGCGTCCAGGTGTTTTTCCGCGATGCCCTGCGCGTCGCAGAAGCCTCATCAGCGGAGGTCATGCGAATCATGTCGCTGAGCCGTGGTGGGGCGCTGACACCAGAGCATGCCAGGAACTACATCACCGGCCAGTTACAGGCCAGCTTGCAAGCCAATCCGACGTTTATCAGCACTTATATCGCTTTCGAGCCCAATGCTTTCGACGGGCAGGACGCGCGCTTTGCCGGCCAGAGCGAACTG
Organism: Pseudomonas sp. F-14 TE3482; assembly: GCF_053629455.1. Classification (NCBI taxonomy): domain Bacteria; kingdom Pseudomonadati; phylum Pseudomonadota; class Gammaproteobacteria; order Pseudomonadales; family Pseudomonadaceae; genus Pseudomonas; species Pseudomonas sp. F-14 TE3482. The sequence goes on along the minus strand of NZ_JBRJII010000001.1, from coordinate 4,809,569 downwards.
GGTAGCAACGAGCTGGGGCGTTTTGCACCGGTCTGGTTTCGCCAGAGCGGCGGGAAGATGGAGCAAGTCACGGTGCAAGAAAAGAGCATTGTCGACGACACGCCTATGGCCGACGGCAAGGCATCCCGCATCTGGTATGACTGCCCGCTACGAACGACGCAGCCTTGTTTGCTGAATCCCTATCTCGATGATGCCTCTGGCAGTCCGATACTCATGACCTCGCTGACCCTGCCGGTGATCGATCACGGTCGCGTGGTGGCGGTGCTGGGTATCGACATTCAGTTAAGCCAGATTCAGGTCGTAGCCCTGGCCGCCAAGGCAGGCTTGCCGGGGCAGGCTGGGGATGTGTGGATTGTCAGCGCCTCTGGACTGGTTGCTGGCAGTACGCTGGACAACGGGGCACTGGGCGGTCAATTCAAGGAACCTGGCGTGGAGTCTTCCGCATTATTGCCAGGACAATCACGACCGCTGCAGGATTTGCTCGTCAGTCAGGCGTTCTCACCCATTCCCGGGGCCGAGCCTTGGCGCATTGTGGTCAAGGTACCCTCGGAGCAGATGTTCGCACCGCTGCTTAAGTTGCACGAAGCGATGAAAGAGCACCTGCTCGCTGCCGTGCAAAAGGAGGCACTGATAGGCTTGGCGCTGATGGTTTTTGGACTGGTGGTGATCTGGCTAGCGTCCCAGAGCATCGTACGACCATTGCAGGCAATGTCGCGGATGGCCGACGATCTGGCCCGTGGCGAGGGCGATCTGGTCAAGCGCCTGGATTACTCCCGTGCCGACGAACTGGGCGGAGTGGCCAGCGGGCTAAACGCTTTTCTTGATGTGTTGCAGCCTATCGTCATCCGGCTCAAAGACTCTATGACCGAGTTGCGGGCGGCGGCGGCCAGATCTGCCCAAGACAGCACCGACAACTTGCAAACTATGGAGCATCAACGCCAGGACATCGATCAAGTCGCAACGGCTATGTACCAGATGAACCTTTCGGCGCAGGAGATAGCTCGTAATACCGCATCGGCATCGCAAGCGACGGGGACTATTTTGCAGACCATCGACGACGGCACCGGGCTGATCGAAAGAACCACCCGGATAGTTGCTCGTCAGGGCGAGGACCTGGCCAACGCCAACCGCCAGGTCAACCAGCTATCCATCAAGAGTGAAAAGATCGGCAGCGTCCTCGACATCATCCGCGACATCGCCGAACAGACCAACCTGCTGGCGCTAAACGCAGCCATCGAGGCTGCACGGGCTGGCGAATATGGAAGAGGGTTTGCCGTGGTGGCCGATGAGGTGCGCAACCTGTCCAGTCGTATTCAGGATTCGATCCAGGAAACGCGCTCGATCATCGAAGACCTGCAGCAAGATACCGTCGTCGTCGTGCATTCGATGACTCTGAATCAGAATCTCGGCCAAGAACTGGCGGCGCTGTTTGGTGCGTTAGTCGAGTCGTTGTACGGCGTTGGTGAAGGCATAGGTCGGGTGGCTCAGATGAACGTCCAGATTGCCAGCGCTGCCGAAGAACAGAGCGCGGTGTCGGAGCAGATCAATAGTTCGGTCGGTCGCATCCGCCGGCTCAGCGAGGACCTGACGGTCAGTGCACGTGAATCGGCGCAGGAGATCGCCGATGTCAGTGGACAGGCCACAGAGCAAGGACGTTTGCTGGAGCGTTTCAAGACCTGAGGTGAGGGACACTGTGGCCGGTCATGCCAGCCACCTGCCTGGGCTATCGCGTACAGCAAGTCTCAAAGGAGACTGGCGAGGTCCAGTCGTTCAAGGGTTTGAGCATCCAGCTCCAACTGCGTCGAACGCGCCAGGCTATTGAGTTGCTCCAGGTTGGTGGCACTCGCAATGGCAGAGGTAATACCGGGTTGGTGCATGATCCAGGCCAGGGCGATTTCCGCAGGTGAGGCCTGCTGTTCCTGCGCCACCTGATGCAGAACGTGCAAAATGCGCATCCCACGCTCATCGAAGTACTTTTCCAGGTCGTCGCGGCGAGCACTATGCGTCAGGTCGTTCAGACCTTTGTATTTGCCACTGAGGAAACCCGAGGCCAGGCTGAAGTAAGTCAGGACCTCACAGTCTTCGGCCACGGCAAATGCACGCAACTGCTGTTCGAAGTCATGGCGATCATAGAGGTTGTACTCCACCTGAAGGCAGGTGTAATGGGGCAGGGCGCGGCGATCGGCAGAGGATTTAGCGGCTTGTAGATCTTCCAGGGTGTAGTTGGATGCGCCGATCGAGCGAACCTTGCCGCAGGCGATCAACGTGCTGTAAGTCTCCAGGGTTTCCTCGTGAGCTGTCGAGGCATCCGGGTAGTGGGAGAAGTACAAATCGATGTAATCGGTTCGCAGTCGACGCAGCGAATCATCCACGGCTTGCAGGATTCTGCCTTTCGAGAGCCCTTGCTGATGGGGCGAGAGTTCGGCCCCGACCTTGGTGATAATTTGCACTTCACTGCGTCGGTGGCTGTTCTGACTCAGCCATTTGCCAATGATGGCTTCCGACTCGCCGCCGCTATTGCCACTGGCCCAGACGGAGTAGGCGTCTGCGGTATCAAAGGTGTTGATGCCGAGTTCAAACGCTGCGTCTAGTAGCTTCAGCGAATCTTGTTCGTTGACGGTCCAGCCAAAGACATTGCCGCCCAGCACCAGGCGTGAACTCTCCATCGTTGAACTGCCCAGATAGTCTTTTTTCATAGCGGTCCGCCGTTTGAGTTAATAGTCAGTCCCCTGGTTCTGGCGTTCAGCCAAACACCCCGCGAGGTGATTGCATCTGTGTGTTTTCTCAGGCCCGCATGCCGTAAAAGAGCAACTCGGTGATGTGCCTTACCTGAGCGGAGTGGGACTCGACATCCGGCTGCTCCTGGTTGACCAATCTGAACAACTGCAAGTGTGAATAGTCGTTCAACAGGAAAGAGGCCAGGTCGACGTCGAGGTCGGCGCGAAGTTTGCCGGCCTGCTGCAACTCTCTGAGCAACCCACTGATTTCAGTTCTGAGTGCATCGTTCATGGCGCGATAGCCTTTGGGCAGCCCGTTGTCGCCGCCAAACAATATCAGTGGCAGCAGTTCACGCCAGAGGCTGGGGTGCATGACCTCCAGTGCGTAACCGGTCAACCGCCGCTCCAGGTAACACATGGCATCGACCGGATCCTCAATGTCAGGCATCTGGCTGCGGGCGTCCTTGATGGCACGCTGGTCGGCGTCGTGCAGGATTTCCAGAATGATTTCCTGTTTGTTACCGAAGTACTTGAACACCGTGGGCGCTGACACCCCAGCCTGGTTGGCAATTTGTTCGATGGTGGTGTTCTGGAAACCCTGGCGCTCAAACAGCTCGATGGCTGCCTTGCTGATGGCTTGGCGTCGTTCGACTTTCTGACGTTCACGTAGTCCGCTCACAGGTGATCCTTGTCGCTATGAATAGGGGGGCGGATGTCGCCCAATCATCCATTCAAAATACTTAATCGAGTAAAACTTTTAAAGCACTAATTTCTGCAATGCACTCTCTCGCGGGAGCAAAAGACCTCGAAGGGCATTCGGAGAAATGATTTGTTACCTGGATACCGTTGTTCACCTATTTGGGGCGCGCTGGGCCATTTCGTAGCACACGGTGAGTATCGCGCCGATCTAAAGAACATCGGGTTTTGAGCCAGAACTCCTTTCTAATTAAGAACTTGAGGCAATTCTAAACAGGCTGGCACGGTTTCTGCCTTTTTGAATCTATGGATAATTGGATACAAAAAAGCAAAAGGTGACTTTATGCAATTCGCTCCCACCTACGTTGAACGTCAGCCCCTGACCGCCGAGGAGGAGGCTTACAACTTTTTGCTGGAAGCGATCTGCGGCGGTCGTTTCCGCAAAGGCGACCGCCTGATCGCCGAGGATATCGCCAGTGAAATCGGCATGAGCCGGATGCCAGTGCGCGAAGCCTTTCGCCGTCTTGATGCTCAAGGCCTGGTGACCCTGAGGCCCAACCGCGGCGCCATTGTCAGTGGTCTGGATTTCGACGAGTTGCACGAAGTCTTCGAAATGCGCAGTGCCCTCGAGGGCCTGGCCATCCGCGTGGCCGTGGCGAAAATCGGCGAGCGTCAGCTGGCGGCTTTGGAACGCATGCTGGACGAGATGGATGACTACCGCGACGAAAGCGCCGAGTGGGTCAGACTTCATCGTTCCTTCCATGAGTACCTGTGCAGCCTCAGCGGCCGTCCTCGGCTGATGAAGCAGATCTCGGCGCTGTATTCGCTAATTGAGGCGCCAATGCGCCTTTGGCTGCAACACAGCGAAAAACCCTTGAGCGCTCGCCAGGAACACGCGGTGATCCTCGATGCCATTCGTTCAGGCGATGTCGACCGAGCCGAGGCGATAGTGCGCGAGCACATCGAGGGCACGGTGCCGGCGCTGATCCAGTTTCTGCAATCGGAAAAATAGAATCGGGCTCAAACCCGACAGTGTTTTGACTTTGAGTACTGCCCCGTTACTAAACAACTGGAGTGTCTCGTCGTGCATAAACGCCATATGTTACTTGCCGCTGTATCCCTCGGGCTCTGTGCACAGTGGGCGGTTTCCGCGCCCCAAGTGCCGGAGCGACTGCAAAAGGCCGACAAACTCACGTATTGCTCGGGCATGGACTCACCGCCTTTGGTGTCTTTCGATGAGGCGCAAAAACCCAGGGGCCTGACGGTCGATCTGGGGCTGGAAATCGCCAAGCGGTTGGGAAACAAACCGGTGCAATGGCGGGTCATTCCTTTCTCCGGGTTGCTGCCGGCATTGCTCGCCCAGCAGTGCGACATGATCGTTGATCAGCTGTTCGACAAGCCCGAACGCCGGGAGGTGATCGACATCGTCAACTACATGTATTCCAGTCAGGCAGTGGTCGTTCCCAAAGGCAATCCCAAGGGCATCAAAACCCTGGATGGACTGTCCGGGCACAAGGTGGCAGTGCTCAATGGCTCGACGATCAAAACCTTGCTGGACGCCGAAAACGAAAAGCTGACCAAGGCTGGCAAGACCCCAATGAAACTGCTGGTTTACAACACTGACACCGACGCCTTTCAGGCGCTGCGCATCAGTCAGGTAGACGCTTACGGCACGACCGTGGAAACCGCCGGTTACTACGCCGCCATGGCGCCCGATCTGTTCGAGGAAGGGGTGCCGGCCTTCAGCCGGATTCTCACTGGCTTGGGCATTCGCAAGGATGATCCGCAGCTCACTGCAGCGGTACAACAGGTCATCAGTGACATGCGCAGCGACGGCAGTTACGTGCAGTTGCTGAGCAAATGGCATGTTTCCAGCGACACACTCGACTGAGGCGAACGCTCGATGAATTTCAATTGGGATGTGTTCTGGCAATACCTGTTGCAGCCCAGCGGGGTGTACCTCACCGGACTCTGGCTGACGTGCCTGATCAGTGTGTTGGCGATGGCCTTGGGCTGTGTACTGGGACTGGCGGCGGCGCTGATGCGTCTGTCGCGCAACCCGTTGCTCAACCTCCCGGTACGGTTTTACGTGTGGCTGATGCGCGGCACACCGCTGTTGGTGCAGATCGTCTTTCTGTACACCGCATTGGCGGCCGGCGGGATCTTCCGATTTGAGGACGTGCAACTGTACGGTTTAGTAGTGCCGGGCAATATCCAGGCAGCGATTATCGCCCTAGGTCTGAACGAAGGCGCTTACATGGCCGAGATCATTCGTGCCGGGATTGGCGCCGTGGACAAAGGACAGTACGAGGCTGGGCGTTCGCTGGGCATGACCTTCGACAAACTGATGCGGCGCATTGTTCTGCCTCAGGCGTTCCGGGTCATCGTTCCGCCATTGGGCAACGAGTTCAACGTGATGCTCAAGAATACGACGCTGGTCAGTGTGATTGGCGTGCAGGAGTTGCTGCTGAGCACGCAAATGGTCACGTCGGCGACATTCCGGGTATTTGAACTGTACCTGGTGGTGGCGATTTATTTCCTGCTGCTGACCACCCTCTGGGGCTTCTTCCAGCGTTGGTTGGAAGCGCGTTTCGGACAGTCCGATCGACCCGCACCGCCAGCGGCTAGTAGTCGCATGTTCGGTCGCAGCACGCTGAAATTGCTGAGAGGGCGTTAAGCATGGCGCACAAAAGTGAAGAACTGATCATCGAGGCCCTGGACATTCACAAGTCCTTCGGCGACCTGGAGATTCTCAAGGGGATTTCCTTGCAGGTGCGGCGGGGTGAAGTGGTGGTGTTGATCGGCGCTTCGGGCTCGGGCAAGACCACCTTTATTCGCTGTATCAATCTGCTGGAAGACATTCAGGGTGGGCGCATTCGCGTCAACGGTCGCTCCATGGGTTACCGCGAGCGCGCTGATGGCAGCCTGGTGCGCGACTCCGAGCGCAACATCGCTCGCCAGCGTCGGGACATAGGCATGGTCTTCCAGCGTTTCAATCTGTTCCCCCACATGACCGCGCTGGAAAACATCATTGAGGCACCGATCCAGGTGCTAGGCGTGCCACGCGCCGAAGCGTTGGAACAGGCCCGGGCCTTGCTCGCCCGTGTCGGTCTGGCGGACAAGGCAATGCATTACCCCTCGATGCTGTCCGGTGGACAGCAGCAGCGCGTGGCGATTGCTCGGGCGCTGGCGATGAAGCCACAGGCCATGCTGTTTGATGAGCCTACCAGCGCTCTGGATCCCGAAACCGTGGGCGAGGTCCTGCAGGTGATGAAGCAGTTGGCCGATGACGGCATGACCATGGTGGTGGTCACTCATGAAATGGGTTTTGCCCGAGAAGTCGCTGACCGGGTGGTGGTCCTCGATCAGGGTGAACTGATCGAACAGGGGCCGCCGGAGCAGATCTTCAGTCGACCGACTCACCCGCGGACCCAGGCCTTTCTCAGTCGCGTGCTGTGATCTTTTCAGTCAGGTCTTTTATCTCCGGGTAATGAAACCGGATCACCTCCGGCTAGTGAATCTTTGTTTGGAAGAACTTTTGCTATGTTGAAATTTTCTGCCCACGAATATCCCTATGCGTCGCAACGTCAGAGTGTGTTTGCCCGCCATGGCATGGTCGCGGCTTCCCAGCCACTGGCTGCTGAGGCCGGCATCGAGATCATGCGCAATGGCGGCAATGCGATTGATGCCGCGATTGCCACGGCAGCAGCGCTTACTGTGGTTGAACCCACTGGCTGCGGCTTGGGCGGCGACGCCTTTGCCCTGGTCTGGAGCAAGGGCCAATTGCACGGGTTGAACGGCAACGGCCAGGCGCCAACAGCGCTGACGATCGATGCAGTCAAGGCTGGCGGTCACGAGCAGATGCCACTCTACGGCTGGACGCCGGTCACGGTGCCCGGTTGCCCGTCGGCCTGGGCGGAGTTGTCCAAACGGTTCGGCAAGCTGCCCTTTGCCGAGTTGTTGCAGCCCGCCATCAGCCTGGCCCGGGAGGGCTTCCCATTGTCACCGGTGGTCGCCCGTCAATGGCAGACTGCTCTGGATGAATTCAGCCCCCATCGAGACCCGGTGCTCGACATCTGGTTCGACACGTTCCTCATCGATGGCCGTGCACCCAAGGCCGGTGAGTTATTCCGTAACCCGTCGCAAGCCCGAACGTTGGAAGAGTTGGCAAACAGCGCTTGCGAAAGCCTCTATCGCGGCGATCTGGCTCAGCGTCTGGATGCCCATTCCCGCGCCACCGGCGGCTATCTGCGAGCCAGCGACCTGCGGGACTATCGCGCTCAATGGGTAGATCCGATCAGCATCAACTACCGCGGCTACGACGTCTGGGAAATCCCCCCTAGCGGGCAAGGATTGGTGGCCCTGATGACCCTGAAAATCCTTCAGGGCTTTGACTTCGATCACCGAGACAGCCAGCAGACCTGGCATCGTCAGTTGGAAGCTATGAAGCTGGCCTACAGTGACGGCCTTCATTACATCACTGACCCACTGCACATGCGTGTGGCCGTGGCTGACCTTCTCAGCGATGCCTATAGCCGCCAACGTCGCGAACAAATCACTGATCAGGCGTGCGAACCCAATCCCGGCGATCCCCACGCTAGCGGCACGGTGTACCTGGCCACGGCGGATGCGGAGGGCAATATGGTGTCCTTCATCCAGAGCAACTACCACGGCTTTGGTTCCGGTGTAGTGCTGCCAGACAGCGGCCTCGCCTTGCAGAACCGCGGACAGGAATTCAGTCTCGACCCCGACCATGCCAACTGCCTGGCACCGGGCAAAAAAACCTTTCACACCATCATTCCCGGTTTCATCAGTAAAGGTGACGCACCGGTGGGGCCGTTCGGCGTCATGGGCGGCTACATGCAGCCCCAAGGCCATGTGCAGATGGTCATGAATCTGGTGGATTTCGGTCTCAACCCCCAAGCCGCGCTGGACGCTCCGCGGTGGCAATGGCTAGGGGATATGAAGGTCGGCATCGAACACGGGGCGTCTCGGGACTTGGCCGCTTCCCTGGCACGGCGCGGACACCAGATTCAGATTGATTGCGACCTGATCAACTATGGCCGAGGGCAGATTATCATCCGTGACCCGGACACCGGTGTGCTGTGCGGTGGTACCGAGCCGCGGGCCGATTCCCATATCGCCGTGTGGTAGCCGGCCGCTTAAAACAAAAAAAAGAGACTACGGTCTAATGCCAGTCAGTTAAGCTGACTGGCATTTTTATTTTTGATCGGATACTTCGGGGATTTGAGTCTAGCCCGGGGAATTCTGTTACAGGCTATCCGGGTCCCCAAAGAACATCTGAATCCGCGACCGTAACCACCGCTCCCCCGGATCATTATCCTGCGACCCACGCCAAGCCATGTGCAGCTCAAAACTGCGCACCGGCAACGGTGGATCTTCCGCCCGCACGCCACCGGCTGCAGTCAACGCTTCAGCGGTGTAATCCGGGACAGTGGCCACGATATCAGTCCCGCTGATCAGTGTGCTCAGCCCATTGAACTGCGGCACCGCCAGCACCACATGCCGTTTGCGCCCCAGCTTCTCCAGCTCTTCATCGATAAAGCCGCTCAGGTCGCCAGCGAACGAAACCAGCGCGTGGGGGCGGGCGCAGAAGTCATCCAGGCTCAACGGTCCCGGTACCGTGTCGGCGCGTAACAGCTTCGGCATGCTGCGGCGCAGCACTTTGCGCTTGGCGTTGGCCGGCAGGTCGGCGGTGTAGCTGACACCAATGGAGATCTCGCCCGAGGCGAGCAGGCTTGGCATCAGGATGTAGTTGGCCCGACGCACCACCAGCACGATTCCCGGCGATTCCGCGCGCAGCCGTTTGAGCAGCATTGGCAGCAGCGCGAATTCAACATCATCCGACAAGCCGATGCGGAACACCGCGGTGCTGGTCGCCGGGTCGAATTCCGCCGCACGACTGACCGCGGTGGAAATCGAATCCAGGGCTGGAGAGAGCAGGGCGAAGATTTCCACTGCTCGGGCGGAAGGCTCCATGCTGCGGCCGGTACGCACGAACAACGGGTCATCGAACAGCCCGCGCAGGCGCGAGAGCGCCGCACTGATGGCCGGCTGGCCGAGGAACAATTTTTCCGCAGCGCGGGTCACGCTGCGTTCGTGCATCAGTGTTTCGAAAACGATCAACAGGTTCAGGTCGACACGACGCAGGTCATTACGATTCATCTGGAGTCCTGGCAGATTCAGCAAACTTGACGTGAGCGGCCATATGAGAACAATGGCCGGCATGAATCTTACGGGGAAAGACTGGTACTCTGCACAGGGTAATTCAGTTTTTTCTGAAAGGCTGCTTCGGTTTTTCACGGCATTGGATGATGTCGCCGTCGCTGCGGAATCAATGACAGGCATGTCGACTATTAATAGCCACTGATGGTCTTGGGTAGAAAGCCCAGATAGAGTTCAGGGCATTAGAGGTTACTTTGACGAGGTTTGCGATGTCCCGCACGATCCGTTTTCACAAGTTTGGTCCAGCCGAGGTGCTCAAATGCGAAGAGCATGCGGCCGCTCTGCCTGCGCCGGGCGAAGTGCAGGTGCGCGTCGAAGCGATAGGCATCAGCTGGTATGACATTCTCTGGCGCCAGAACCTGGCTTCGTCCCATGCTCGTCTGCCTTCTGGCCTGGGTCATGAAATGGCTGGTGTGGTCACTATGGTCGGCGAAGGCGTCGATGATTTGGCCGTTGGTGACAAGGTCGCCAGCTTCCCGGCCGAGAGCCCCAACGACTACCCGGTTTACGGCGAACAGATCGTTCTGCCACGCACGGCGCTGACCCGCTACCCGGACGTGCTCAGCCCGATCGAAGCCAGCGTGCACTACACGCCGCTATTGATCGCTTATTTTGCCTACGCCGACCTGGCGCGAGTCAAACCCGGGCAATTCGCTCTGGTGACCGACGCCAGCCACTGTGCCGGGCCATCGTTCGTGCAACTGGGCAAAGCCCTTGGTGTGCGGGTGATTGCTGCGACCAAAACCGCGGATGAGCGTGAATACCTGCTGTCTCTGGGCGCCGAGAAAGTCATCGTTACCGAAGAAGAAGATCTGCTGATGCGGATCAACAAAATTACCGATAACCGCGGCGTCGATGTGGTGTTCGATGGCCTTGGCGGGCCGCAGATGTCGCTGCTCGGCGATGTGCTCGCCCCTCGGGGCAGCCTGGTGCTCTATGGCCTGCAAGGAGGTAACCAGACGCCGTTCCCGGCCTGCGCGGCGTTCCAGAAGAACATTCAGTTTTTCGTGCACTGCATCGGTAACTTCACCGGCAAGCCGGAACTGGGCATCATTCAGGACCAGGTCGCATTGCAGCGTGCCCTGCGCGACATCAACCAGTTGACCGCAGACCGCGTGCTGCTGCCGCTCAAAACCCGGGTCTTCCCGTTTTCAGAGTTTGTCGAAGCACACCGCTACATGGACGAATGCCCATGCCGCGAACGGGTCGCCCTTCAGGTCGAGCCTGCCTGAGCCCTTCCTCTGCCAAGAGTCCGTGCGAATACGGACTCTTCTGCTGGCAGTCACTCCCAAATGAGACGTGCCATCGATCTGTCGGTGGGCCGGTTCAGCAACTGAACTGGTTTTTGCTCTCGATCTGTATCTTCTAATCATTATGTAAGCCCTGATAATTGAATGATTACTTTCATCTCAAGGAAAGAGTCATGGCCGAGTATCAGGCTGAAGCTCCTCAATGCGCGCCGGCAATATATGCTCAACAAATAATGCGGCGTCGCTCAGTTGTCTTACATTCGTGGGCAACTTCTTTCTTTATTTCTTGTGCTAAGTGTCTGTGGGACGCTGTCGGAAATTTCCTAGGAAAACCCGCGGGAGCCCAAGGTGCCCGCTCTGCGGGGTCTCGCGCCGATATAGGTCTCCCTGGGTTACCCGTGGCGTTCAATCATTTCAAATAATTACACAATGCTTAAGTGCTAGCATTTGAATAACAGCACCGGCACTCCATTCATGACAAACAACCTGTTGCGCAATACACCTCGTTACTTGCGTGGCATCGCACTTTTGAGTCACAGGTAAATAATGATGACCGCTACCCATGATCAGGCAATGAACTATGTTTATCAGCAAATGCTGCAGCGCTTGCTGGGTTTTTTCTCTCGCGCCGAGCGCACGGCATTGCAATTGCTGATTCAGCGCCTGGTGATGTCCGCAGGAGGTTTGGAGCGTATCGGCGATTACAAGGTGCTGTCGATCCAGTCCGGGTCCCGCGACAGCTGCTACACCCTGGCGCTACTGCGTGCCGCGCAGCTGAGTATTGCCGGCCGGGCACCGGCGACGTTTCAGCTGCGAGTGGCGACCTTGCGCTTGAACGGTGCGGCCTCGACAGCCTTGGAAAACATCCATCGCAGCTGCAGTGCATTGTTTCTCTACGACGATCCCCGGGTCGAAGTGTTGATGGTCGATAATCGCGAAGTCCTGCCGTTCAATCATCTGGCGCCGATCTCCGAAGCCGGTCGTGAGTCGAATCGGCTCAATCTGCTGATGGTCGGGCACCGCCGTGTCTGGGACGGGCCGCTTGATCTGTGGGATGACGGGTATCTGGCGACCGGCGAGTTTTACGGACAAATCGCCCGTTGGGACCAGGGTGTCGACGCATTGATCAGTAGCGATACACCCCGTCGACAGAAGCAGTTTCTCGAGGGGTTGAATCGTGCGGCGGCCAAGGCCGGGCTCAAGGCGCCGGACCGTCACGAAACGGGCTACGAGGGGCTGTTCGCGCGACTCGATGAATTGGGCAGTGATTGCTACCGCGAGTTTTATCCTGAGTCTGCCCAGGCGGCGTGGCGTCCCGCCGAACGTTTTGAAGCGTGTCGCCGCACGACCTTCATCGATATTCACGACATGCTGGTCAGCAACCTGGAAGAGCGCTGGCCACTGCTCACCGATTTTCTCGGGTTTCAACCTGACGAGTTGTCGGCTCAGCTCAGTGATAACGGCTACGTCAGCTTGTCGATATCCGCGCATCTTCGTGGCTTGCAAGCGTGCTTTGTACAGGGTCGAAGCTACGAGGATGGCATTGGCGAGTACCTGCAGCGGGCGCTGGTGATGATGCGCCGCAAACATGTTCCAGAGCGCTTTTGCGAACAGGCCATGGAAACCTTCGGCAACCCGATGACGATGACCGATCAGCGCGCATTGGCATCGGCTGAAACACAAAAGAGCCTCGGTTTGAGCGAGGCTCAACTGGTGTGTCTACTGTTTGCCCCGTTTGTCGATAACGGCGCGGCGCTTGAGCATTTTCTGCGTCAGTGCCATCCCGGCATGCTCGTGGCGTTGCCGGACTTGCACCGGGCGATGCAGGGAGGCCCGGCTCCCGAGCAGGTTCTGCAATGGATGGTCGATGTCAGCGGGTTGCCCGTGAGTCTTATCAGTACGCTTTACCGCATGGGGCCGGTGGTTCGGGATGAGGGCAGGGCTCTCGGCCTGGAAAGCGTCGAGGTGGGTGGGCAAGCTGAAGTCGTGGAGCCTGGCAGTGAAACGACTGTGTCTGGCGAATGGTCGACGGGCCGGTGAAAGTGACTGGTTCGACGGATCCGGCAAGGATGCGTCACGACGTTCGTAGTCTGTTCGGCCATTACCCATGAAAGGACCACGAGATACCGATTTTGCGTACCAGGCGGTGTACCGTTACCTGACTAACCTGATCAATGAGCCGGGCAGTGACATGCAAGTGCGCCTGCCTTCATTGCGGCAGTTGGCGCACCGCCTGAGTGTGTCGATCTCGACCATTCAGTACGCTTATTCGCTGTTGGAAAAGGAAGGGCGCGTCTATTCAGTGGCCAAATCAGGCTACTACGCACTCCCCGTGTCCTCAATCGGCATGCCCGGTAGCGGCAAGGACCTGCTCGAAACGGTTTACGTCAACGCCAGGCGTCCCGGCATGCTGGTGCTGAGCGCCGATGAACCGGCGTTATTACAACCCCTGGATAGCCCGTTGCTGTTACTGGAGAGAGAACTGCTGCGCCAGTATCCGCGCCAGCCGCAACCGTCTTCGCAACCCTGCGGCGAGCTGGAGCTGCGCACAGCCCTGGCGGCGCGCTACACCACTTCGCCGACCCGTTGCTGGCATGCTGATGATGTCTATATCGGCGCCGATCTGCGTGGCGTACTGGAAATATTGATCGCTGTCCTTGGCCTTAAGGATGCTGTGGTGGTGGTCGAATCACCGTGCGACTGGGCTATTTTGCGCCTGTTTCAAGACGCGGACGTGCAGGTGGTCGAGCTGCCGCTGCAAGCCCATGGCGGCCTGGATCCTGAGCAGTTGAAGCAGCTGCTTGAGACTGAGCAGGTGCGACTGGTGATGCTTTCATCGAGGCTGAATATGCCCCGGGGCAGTGTGGCGCCTGACAGCAACAGGCAAATCACCGCACAGTTGCTGGAGCGACACGGCAGTTGGGTGCTGGAAAACGATTGTTACGGCGAGCTCGAATTCGAGCCGAGCGGCCTGCGGTTTCGTGATCTGCTGGACCCGGATCGGCTGATCGTGTTCTCCACATTCGAGAAAATCATCGGGTCGGAGGCGCCCTTCGGCTATCTGCTGTCGCGACAGCTGCGCGCCGAATTGCAACGGCACTTTCTGCTGCGCGCGTTTCGCTTGTCGCTGATTCGTCAGAAAGCCATTGCACGGCTGTACAGCAACGGACGCATTGATCAACACCTGCTGGTGTTGCGTCGACTGCTCAAGGAACGCATGGTGCAGATGACTCGGTTGCTGGAAGAGCGTCTGCCCGATGCGTTGCACTTCGTTGAGCCCCGGGGCGGGGCGACAATCTGGATTCGTTCGTTGCGCCAGGTCGATGTGCGTCGAGTGTTCGAGCGTTTGCTCAAGCAGCATGTGGTGATTGCGCCGGGGGAGCTGTTCAGCCTGCAGGGCCTGCACGGGCAGCACTTGCGCCTGAGTCACACCTTCGGTGGTCACCACGACCTCGCCGATGCATTGGGTCTGTTGGCGGATGCCTTGCGCCTGGAATCGATCGACTGAGCCGAGGCGCAAACCCTCCTCGGTACCTGACAATTGATAACGTCGCGCCCGGAGCAAACTGTCAGTAAACTGCGCTCTATTCCCGAACCACTCTTTCTCAGAGGTTTTGCATGACACTCAGTCCTTTTGCGGGCAAACCGGCACCGGCAGAACTGTTGGTCGACATCCCGCGACTGGTAACGGCCTATTACACCGGCCAGCCCGATGCAGCCATTTCTACCCAGCGCGTCGCCTTTGGCACGTCCGGACACCGAGGTAGCTCGTTCGATCTGAGTTTCAACGAATGGCACGTTCTGGCCATCAGCCAGGCGATCTGCCTGTACCGCGAAGCCCAGGGCATTGACGGTCCATTGTTCGTCGGGATCGACACCCACGCGCTGTCCACGCCAGCCGGTGCCAGCGCCCTGGAAGTCCTGGCGGCAAACGGCGTGACGGTGATGATCGCCGAAGGCGACGAGTACACGCCGACGCCGGCCATTTCCCACGCGATTCTTTGCTACAACCGTGGTCGAACTTCGGGCCTGGCAGACGGCATCGTCATCACCCCGTCTCACAACCCGCCACAAAGCGGTGGCTACAAGTACAACCCTACCAACGGCGGCCCGGCCGATACCCACATCACCAAGTGGATCGAAGCCAAGGCCAACGAGCTGCTGGCGGCCAAACTCGCCGGCGTCAAACGCATCAGCTACGAGCAGGCCCTGAAGGCCAGCACCACCCATCGTCACGATTACCTCAACACCTATGTCGCTGACCTGATCAACGTGATCGACTTCGACGCCATCCGCGATGCGAAGCTGCGTCTGGGTGTCGATCCGCTGGGCGGAGCAGGGGTGCGCTACTGGTCGGCGATTGCCGAGCATTACCGCCTGGACCTGGAGGTGGTGAATAAACAGGTTGATGCGACATTCCGTTTCATGACCGTCGATTGGGACGGGCAGATTCGTATGGATCCATCATCCAGCCACGCCATGCAAGGTTTGATCGGTCTGAAAGAGCGTTTCGACGTGGCCTTTGCCTGTGACCCGGACCACGACCGCCATGGCATCGTGACCCCGTCCGGTGGTTTGCTGGCACCCAACAGCTACCTTGCGGTGTCGATCGATTACCTGTTCCAGAACCGTCCGCTGTGGCGCGCCGATGCGGCCGTGGGTAAAACCGTGGTCAGCAGTGGCTTGATCGATCGCGTCGCCAAACGCCTGGGCCGCCGTCTGTACGAAGTGCCGGTTGGCTTCAAATGGTTTGCCGACGGCCTGTTCGACGGCTCCCTCGGATTTGGTGGCGAAGAAAGCGCCGGCGCGTCGTTCCTGCGTAAGGACGGCAGTGTCTGGTGCACCGACAAGGATGGCTTGATTCCGGCGCTGCTGGCGGCTGAAATGACTGCCCGCACGGGGCATGACCCAAGTCAGGCTTATCGCGCGTTGACTGATGAACTGGGCGAACCGTTCTCGGTACGGGTCGATGCCAAGGCCAATCCTGAGCAGAAAGCGCTGCTGAGCAAATTGTCGCCAGACCAGGTCACCTCCACTCAACTGGCGGGCGAAGCGATCCAGAGCATCCTCAGCCATGCACCGGGCAACGACCAGGCCATCGGCGGTCTGAAAGTCATGACCGAGAACGGTTGGTTCGCGGCGCGGCCGTCGGGCACTGAGGACATCTACAAGATCTACGCGGAAAGCTTTGTCAGTGACGACCACCTCAAGCAGTTGGTGGCGGAAGCTCAGACACTGGTGGATGGCGCGATTTCTGCGAAGTGATTGAGGGCCCCATCGCGGGCTTGCCCGCGATGGCGTCAGTGCAGTCACTAACATTTAAGAAAAAAGGGGCAACCATCAACGGTCGCCCCTTTTTTTTCGCATTTACCGCATCAAGCCACATCCACCAACACAATCTCACTGTCCTCAATCGCCGTCACGCGCAACACCTGCTCATCGACAATCGCAACCCCGTCTCGAGCTTGTGCACGCAAGCCATTGACTTCAATGGCCCCAGTGGCTGGAACCAGATAAGCCCGACGGCCGCTGTCCAGGTGATACTCCGCAGACTCCCCGGCCTTCAGATTCGCCGCTACCAAGCGCGCATCGGCGCGAATGTGCAGGCTTTGATCGTCGCCGGCCTTGCCGCTGGCCAGGGTCACAAAACCTTCGCGTTCGCCTTTGGGGAATGGCTTGGCGCCCCACGACGGGGCCGAACCGGCTTCGTTGGGGATGATCCAGATCTGAAAGATCCGGGTTTCGGTCGCTTCCAGGTTGTACTCACTGTGAGCGATCCCGGTGCCAGCACTCATGACCTGAACGTCGCCCGCTTCGGTGCGGCCCTTGTTACCGAGGTTGTCCTGGTGAGTAATTGCGCCTTCACGAACGTAGGTGATGATTTCCATATCCCGGTGTGGGTGTTTCGGGAACCCGGTGCCGGGGGCAATCACATCGTCGTTCCATACCCGCAGGTTGCCCCAGTTCATGCGTTTGGGGTCGTGGTACTCGGCGAACGAAAAGTGGTGATGGGCATCCAACCAGCCATGGTGCGCGCCGCCCAGCGAATTGAAGGGTCTGAGTTCAAGCATGATCGTCTCCTGAAAAGGTTCGTCATGGGGCAGAGCGCCTGAGCCACAGACGAGAACCGGTGGTTGATGGCGAGCATGATCTATCAGGCACCAATCGATAAAAAGCGTAAAAAATGCCTCAATACAATCGAATTAGTTGATATCAAATAACTTCGAAACATTCTCATCCAGCCTTCACTTCATCGCATAAGCCAATGACCTGTAAGCATTTCACTAGAACTCAGCGGCAAATGCAGACACCATAGCCCTCAACAGCCTCACACCCTGGAGTCCGTCCGCGTGCCGCAACACACCCCCGATCTTCCTCCCGAACTTCGCCCTTTGGCTGAGATGCCTTTGTTCAAGCGCCTGGCCGCCCGGTTCTTTGGCCACGGCCTTACCCGTCTGCGCGCGCAACACCGTGCATCCTGGCTGCACGGGCAAGCCGACGGTTTTCGCAGCGGTCACAGCGCCGGGGTGGATTACGGCTATAAGGAAGGCAAACTCGAGGGGCTGGAGGAAGGTCGGCAGGTTCTGTTGATTCGCGACTCACGCTCAACTGAACATCGACCGCCCAACGTCGATGACAATCTGTTCGACGATTGGCGCCTGCCATTGAGTGCAGAGCTGAAGAAGCGCATGAAGGCCGACGTGGCGCGGCTGTTGCCCGCGCATGCTCAGCCGAGCGCTGCCCAATGGAAGATGATTTTCAGCGACACACCGTCGACCTCGGTGATCGCCGGGGCGGGGGCGGGCAAATCGACTACCCTGGTGTTGCGAATTCTGCTGCTCAGCCATTACCTGGGGTTTGAATTGAGCTCGATGACCGTGGTGACCTTCACCCGCGAATCGCGCAAGGACTTCATCAATAAGCTGATCGAACTGTTTGCAGTCTGGGGCCGGGGAATCAGCTTTAAAGAAGCGCGCGATCTGGTGCGCACGTTCCATTCGCGCATCCTGCCGATGGTTCGCAGCCTGCCGGGTTTCGAGCGGCTGCAAGCCTTCGAAAACCTCAGTCACCGCGTGCAAGGCGGCGATGAGGAGGTCGACAGCAACCCCTTCGACCTGCGCATCAACGATGCCCAGCGCCAGCAACTCAACGCCTGCTATCACAGCCTGCACGCCCGCGATGAGCGTTTCCGCGAGTTGATCAAGCCTTTGTCTCGTCATGCCTTGCAGCTCAAGGAGCTGGAGCGTGATCACCCGGACGTGCAGAAGCGCATGGCGGTGACTGAACTCGCCGCCAAGCGCGATGAAGAACTGTGCGACACAATCGAGGACTTGTGGTTTCGCGCCGGCGCCTGGCCGATCAAGGGCATCGAACCGAATCGTCAGACCTTCGACATCAACGGCTCGACCTTTCATTGCCACGGCTACATTCCGACGCTGGATGCCTGGGTGGTGCTGGGGTTCGATCCTCGGGAAAACCCTCAGGTCAGCCGGCCGAATGCCAAACTTTCGGTGCGCGCAGAGTGGGCTGTAAAGCGCACCCTGTTTCAAGCTTTCTGTCGTAAGCCTTTGATATGGCTGGATAGTTATGAGTCTTCAAAGCGTGTTTTGGCATCCCTTGCCGGGGACGCCAGCGCCGGGCCGGGCTTCGATTACAAGGTCAAGGGCGAGCTCGGTTCCGCGCCGTTGCTGGACTGTTTTGTTGCGGCGGCCGGGTTTATTGAAAACCTCGGCCTGGATGTGCCGAATGCCGTGGGCCAGATGAGTTTCGCCAAGGATGACCCAGACCGGTTCTTCTTCGAGGCGTTGAGCCTGTTCTGGCGGGCGCTGGAAGATCATCTGCTGGATCAATCGCCGCCGGTGATGACCTACAACCGGATGTTCGCCTTGTTCAGTGAACATTCACCGGAGAATCTCAAGCTGCTGAGCGATGAGCTGCTCAGGCCCATGTCGCACTTGATGATTGACGAGTTTCAGGACGTATCACCGCAGATCGTTTCGTGGATTCGCGCCAGCCTGGGGGAAATCCGCAGTCGCGGACCGGCCATGCATGTGGGGCGCGGCGCGCAACGTTCGTCATTGCTTTGTGTCGGTGATGACTGGCAGTCCATCTATGGCTGGCGTGGCAGTTCGCCGACTTACTTCATGGAGTTCAACAAGGAATTCCCGTCGCCGAGCACGACCAAAGTGATGCTCAGTGACAACTACCGTAGCCATCAGCACATCATCGACGCGGCGGAGCATATTGTCCGCGCGGCTCCGGCGATCGCTGGCAAGAAAGCCAAGGCCAGCGGTGAACCCAAGGCGCTGCTGCCAGTGAATATTCTCGACCGGGATGACCAAGGCATGGCCCAGCGCCTGATCGAGCACTATAGAAAGGGTGATTCAATCTTGATGCTTTATCGAAAAAGCAGCGATAAGTCATTGATTGAAGAGAATATTCAGTCTGTAGTTAATGTGGATTCGAGCTTGCCGTACGACGCTCGACGGCTCAAACAACTGACCTATCACAGCGCCAAGGGCCTGCAGGCTGATGCGGTATTTCTGCTGGGCGATTGCCAGCACCTGACCAGTTCACCCTACAAGAACCAGGTCTATCGCATGGCCGGACTCGGCAAGGCCGGCGACAGCGAAGCTTACGACAGTGCACAGAAAGACGAGATCTTGCGGCTGGCCTACGTGGGCATCACTCGGGCCGTGAGCCATTGCTACTGGTATGTCGATGGCCAGGATACCTCGGCTGCGAATATGCCCAAGGCCTCCGACCGGATCGGCAAGGGCAAGGCGTTCTTCGCTGATCACCGTCAGGGAAAAGTGTCTGCCTGACCATTCAGAGAGTCTTGAGCAGAAAACCTGTGGCGAGGGAGCTTGCTCCCGCTTGAGTGCGTAGCACTCACAAAAAAATGGGCGCTTGCCGAATTTTTGGGGCCGCTACGCGACCCAGCGCGAGCAAGCTCGCTCGCCACAAAGGCAGGCATGGCTGAAGAGGTACCGACTGGCTGCGAAAAGTTGCGGGGGGCGCAATCCCGGCCTATGGTCCAAAGCGAGGCTTTGCTTGCGACTGGCGCGCAATGA
The DNA here is from genome assembly GCF_053629455.1 of Pseudomonas sp. F-14 TE3482. Classification (NCBI taxonomy): domain Bacteria; kingdom Pseudomonadati; phylum Pseudomonadota; class Gammaproteobacteria; order Pseudomonadales; family Pseudomonadaceae; genus Pseudomonas; species Pseudomonas sp. F-14 TE3482. The sequence continues at coordinate 4,789,586 of NZ_JBRJII010000001.1, read as the reverse complement.
TTCGCCGCAGGTCGCTGTCCATCCAGTGCGGATACATGCAGCGAGGTGACGACATGCCGAATGACTCCCGTCCCGCCGTGCTCGAACTGATCGGCAATACGCCGCTGGTGCGTATCAGCCGCTTCGATACCGGCCCATGCACACTGTTTCTCAAACTCGAATCACAGAACCCCGGCGGCTCGATCAAGGACCGCATCGGCCTGGCGATGATTGACACCGCCGAGCGCGATGGCCGCCTGAGACCCGGTGGCACCATCGTCGAGGCCACTGCCGGCAACACCGGTTTGGGCCTGGCCCTGGTCGGCCGGGCCAAGGGTTATCGGGTGGTGTTGGTGGTGCCGGACAAGATGTCCACCGAGAAGGTTCTGCACCTCAAGGCCATGGGCGCCGAGGTGCATATCACCCGTTCCGATGTCGGCAAAGGTCATCCCGATTATTACCAGGACGTCGCTGCGCGGTTGGCGCGGGACATTCCCGACGCCTTCTTCGCCGATCAGTTCAACAACCCGGCCAACCCGCTGGCCCACGAGTGCAGTACCGCTCCGGAGATCTGGGCGCAGACTCAGCATGATGTGGATGCCATCGTTGTCGGCGTCGGTTCGGCCGGCACGTTGACCGGGCTGACCCGTTTCTTTCAGCGTGTACAACCGAACCTGGAAATGGTGCTGGCCGATCCGGTCGGCTCGGTGATGGCCGAATACAGTCGCAGCGGCACCCTCGGTACGCCTGGCTCCTGGGCGGTGGAGGGCATTGGCGAAGATTTCATTCCGTCGATTGCCGACCTGTCCAGCGTGCGTAAGGCTTATTCGATCAGCGACGAGGAAAGCTTCGATCATGCCCGCCAACTGCTGCGCGCCGAAGGGATTCTTGGCGGGTCTTCGACCGGCACGTTACTGGCGGCGGCGCTGCGTTACTGCCGCGAACAAACCGAGCCGAAGCGGGTGGTCAGTTTCGTCTGCGACACCGGCACCCGTTACCTGTCGAAGGTCTATAACGACCAGTGGATGAACGACCAAGGGCTGCTGGCGCGCAAGCGCTACGGCGATTTGCGTGATCTGATTGCGCGGCGCTTCGAGGATGGCAGGGTGGTCAGCGTGGGGCCGGACGATACGCTGCTCACCGCGTTCCAGCGCATGCGCCTGGCGGATGTTTCGCAACTGCCGGTGCTAGTGGACGGGCAGCGGCTGGTCGGGGTCATCGACGAGTCCGATATTCTGTTTGGCGTGCACGAAGACGCTACGCACTTTCGCATGACCGTGACCAGCGCGATGACCGACAAGCTCGAAACCCTGCCTCCCGGCGCCAGTCTTGCTGAGCTGGAGGCGGTGCTCGATCGTGGGTTGGTGGCGATCATCGCCGACACTTCGGGCTTCCACGGCCTGATTACTCGCGTCGACATGCTCAATCACTTGCGGAGATCCCTGGCATGAGTCAGCACGATGAAACCGCCAAACCACGTGCCTTTGCCACCCGTGTGATCCATGCCGGACAGACACCGGACCCTTCCACCGGGGCGCTGATGCCGCCGATCTACGCCAACTCCACCTATCTGCAACAGAGCCCCGGTGTGCACAAGGGGTTCGACTACGGGCGTTCGCACAATCCGACGCGCTTCGCCTTGGAGCGTTGCGTGGCGGATCTCGAGGGCGGCACTCGGGCCTTCGCCTTCGCTTCCGGGCTGGCGGCGATCGCCAACGTCCTCGAGCTGCTCGACGTCGGCGCCCATGTCGTCTCCGGCAATGACCTTTACGGCGGTACATTCCGGCTGTTCGACAAGGTGCGACGGCGCAGTGCCGGGCATCGTTTCAGTTTTGTCGATCTGACCGATCTGGCGGCCTTCGAAGCGGCGCTGCAGGACGACACGCGGATGGTCTGGGTCGAGACGCCGAGCAATCCTTTACTGAGCCTCACGGATCTCGCCGCCGTCGCGCGTATCTGTCGTCAGCGGGGCATCATCTGTGTGGCCGACAATACCTTCGCCAGTCCGTGGATACAGCGGCCGTTGGAGTTGGGTTTCGATATCGTGCTGCACTCGACGACCAAGTACCTGAACGGTCACTCCGACGTGATCGGCGGCATCGCGGTAGTCGGGCAAAACGCAGAACTGGCCGAGCGGCTGGGTTTTCTGCAGAACGCGGTGGGGGCTATCGCCGGGCCGTTCGACGCTTTTCTCACATTACGCGGGGTGAAGACCCTGGCATTGCGCATGGAACGCCACTGCAGCAACGCGCTGGAGCTGGCGCAATGGCTGGAGCGTCAGCCGCAGGTGGCGCGCGTTTACTATCCGGGCCTGCCATCGCACCCACAGCACGAACTGGCGCGGCGGCAGATGCGAGGATTCGGCGGAATGATTTCCCTCGATTTGAACTGCGACCTGGCGGGTGCCAGGCGTTTCCTTGAGAGTGTGCAGATCTTCGCCCTGGCCGAGAGCCTGGGCGGGGTGGAAAGCCTGATCGAGCACCCGGCGATCATGACCCATGCCAGCATCCCCGTCGAAACCCGGGCACAACTCGGCATCGGCGATGCGCTGGTGCGTTTGTCAGTGGGGGTTGAGGATGTCGAAGACCTGCGTGCCGATCTGGCTCAGGCCCTGATGCAGATTAGTTAAACGCAATCAATGTGGGAGCGAGCAAGCCCGCTCCCACAGGTTTTGTGAAGCGCTGGTCGTTCAGGCATAACTCCTGAGAGCCTGCGGCGGAATGAACGCCTCCAGCTCATCTTCCACAGCTTCAATGATTCGTTCTACGTCCGCCGCATTCATGACCGTTGCGCAAGGAATGCCGGCAATGGCGATCATGGTTTCACCACTGGCGCGGTCGAACAGCCGCGCAACCATACTGCCCGGCGCATCCATGGTCGCTTCGAAACCCATGGGATGAAAATGCCAGCGCATCAGCTGGCAGGCATTTGGAAAAGTGACTTTGCTGAAGGAACCTTTATTCATGTGTTGCCCACCTTAATCATCGAGCGCTTCCTTTAGCTCATGTTAGGAGGGAAGAACCTTCAATGGCTCAACCGGTGACTGTCTTTAAAAGTAGCATCCAGATGTGAAAGTCATGTGGATTTTTTCAGTCCGTTTAGCGATTGGTTCATTTTCTTTTGACGCAGATCACGAGACACCGATTTTGTGGCGAAAGGCCAATGTTGGCGGGGGCATTCCACGGGGGCCATTGAAGCCTGGCGAGAACTTCGGCAAGCTCGGTTTTTTCTCGTCGAGTCTTTTACGCACGCCGATGATGGCCCGTTGCAAACCAGGCCACTGATGCGTTACCACCTGCGCTGGAAACACCGGGATCTGGATAGACCCGTGCCCCAGGATCGACACCATCGAAGTTTTGAGCAGGGGAGTCTTGCATGTCGGCGTGGCGCACGATCAGTTTGTGGATGGACCAACTTGAGGAGCCATTGCTGGCACGCCCGGCACTGGAGCAGGAGCAGGAGCTGGACGTCGACGTGGCCATCATTGGCGCCGGGTACACCGGGCTCTGGACCGCCTACTACCTCAAGCGCCTGGCACCGGAGCTGGACATTGCCATCATCGAAGCCCAAACCGCCGGTTTTGGTGCTTCGGGCCGTAACGGCGGTTGGCTGATGGGTAATCTGCTGGGTGAAGATCGCTTGCTCGCCGACTTACCGGCCGAACAGCGCCGCGCCTCTTTCGAACTGCTGCACGGCATCCCCGATGAAGTAGAGATCGTCATCGAACGAGAAGGCATCGACTGCGATTATCGCAAAGGCGGGGTGCTTTACTGTGCTGCGCGCTATCCAGAGCAGGAAGCCAGCCTGCGCCATTATCTGGACACGCTCTACCGCCAGGGGCTGACCGAAAGCGACTACCGCTGGCTCAGTCCCGAGCAATTGGCGCAACAAATCAGAATTGCCAAACCTTATGGCGGTATCTATGCACCGCACGTCGCAACCATTCACCCGGCAAAGTTGGTCCGAGGTCTGGCACGGACGGTGGGGCGCATGGGGGTCAACATCTATGAGAACAGCCCGGTCATTCAATGGCAGTCAGGCAGTTTGCGCACGGCCAAGGCTCAGGTTCGCAGCCGCTGGATCGTGCCGGCGGTAGAAGGGTATGCGGCCACATTGCCACCGTTGGACCGTTATCAGTTGCCGGTCCAGAGTTTGCTGGTGGCGACCGAACCGTTGTCCGCCGCGACCTGGGACGAAATCGGCCTCAGCCGCGGTCAGGCTTTCAGCGAAAGCAGTCGCCAAGTCACCTATGGCCAGCGTACGGCGGATAACCGCTTGGTATTTGGCGCCCGAGGTGGCTATCAATTTGCAGGCAAGTTGCGCCATGACTTCGACTTGACCGCCAGCGAAATAGAGTTGCGTCGCTACCTGTTCAGCGAACTTTTTCCGCAGCTCAAGAACGTCCGAATTACCCATGCCTGGGGCGGCAACCTGGGTATGTCCCGGCGCTTCAAGCCGCACATGCTCTGCGATCAGGCCAGCGGCATCGCCTTGTCCGGCGGTTATGGCGGGGAGGGCGTCGGTGCCAGCAACCTCGGCGGGCGAACGCTGGCCGACCTGATTCTTCAGCGCGACACCGAGTTGGTCCGCCAGCCGTGGGTCATTGCTCAGGGTGGTCTCGACGCGCTCAAAGCCTGGGAGCCCGAGCCCTGCCGCTGGTTGGGCTACAACGCGATCATCCGCAGCTTCGTCCACGAAGACCGGACCCTGGCTAACCCGGCTACCGCGCCCTGGCGTCGCAAACTGGCCAGCCGGGTCGCGGGGTTCATGGAAGGGTTCATGCACTGAGCGGGGCAACGGCAGGCCACAACTACAACTAACCGATCGTTTAATTTAGTTGATGGCAATCCACTGGCACTTATACTAATAAATCCGAAAAAGTGAGAACTCATCTACAGAAAAACAACTTACTCATATTTAATATTTAGATAGCAGATTGTCGGACAATCTGGCCAAAATCTTCAACTACAAACTATATTTCGACAGCACGCGCACTGTTTACTGGAGTTCGCCGGAACCACTCAATTTGACGTCAAAAAAAATGTAGACGTTTGATTTCGAATTGTGTCAGTTTTTATACGCCTTCATTGGGCGAGTGATAGGACGATCTCGCCAGAGATTGTCGTATCGGACAAAAACTGTTCCATTGCTAAACAAGGAAGTGTGTTTATGTCGAAAGTAAAAGACAACGCTATTGATCTTGCCGAACAGGCCTTTGCGCCATTGCAAGCGCTGGCTGCACCCAGTTCCGCCTACAACCAGATCGATAGTTTCAGCCATCAGTATGATCGGGGTGGCAATCTCACGGTCAATGGCAAACCCTCCTTCTCCGTCGACGAGGCTGCTACCCAGCTGCTGCGCGACGGCGCTGCCTACCAGGACAAGGACGGCAGCGGCAAAATCGAACTCACCTACACGTTCCTGACCTCGGCCTCGTCGAGCACCATGAACAAGCACGGTATCACCGGGTTCAGTCAGTTCAGCGCGCAACAGAAAGCACAGGCCGCACTCGCCATGCAATCCTGGGCCGACGTGGCCAATGTCACCTTCACCGAGAAGTCCTTCGGCGGTGACGGTCACATGACCTTCGGTAACTACAGTGGTGGTCAGGATGGCGCCGCAGCATTCGCCTACCTGCCTGGCACCGGTGCGGGTTATGACGGTACTTCGTGGTATCTGACGGGTGGTGGTTATAACGTCAACAAGACGCCGGACCTCAACAACTACGGCCGTCAGACCCTGACCCACGAAATTGGTCACACCCTGGGCCTTGCTCACCCTGGCGACTACAACGCTGGTGAAGGCGCACCTACTTACAATGACGCGACCTACGGCGAAGACACCCGCGGTTACAGCGTCATGAGTTACTGGAGCGAGAGCAATACCGACCAGAACTTCAGCAAAAGTGGTGTGGAAGCCTATGCGTCCGGCCCGCTGATGGACGATATCGCCGCCATCCAGAAACTCTACGGTGCCAATACCACCACCCGTACCGGTGATACCACCTACGGCTTCAACTCCAACGCCGGTCGCGACTTCCTGAGCGCGTCTTCGTCGTCGGACAAAGTCGTGTTCTCGGTCTGGGATGCGGGCGGCAAGGACACCCTGGATTTCTCCGGTTTTACCCAAAACCAGAAGATCAACCTCAATGAAGCCTCGTTCTCCGATGTTGGCGGCATGGTGGGCAACGTGTCCATTGCCAAGGGCGTCACCGTCGAAAACGCGATTGGCGGTTCGGGTAGCGACCTGCTGATCGGCAACAGCGTGGCCAACGAACTGAAGGGCGGTGCCGGCAACGACATCCTCTTCGGCTCGGGCGGTTCGGACAAACTGTGGGGCGGTTCGGGTTCGGACACCTTTGTGTTCGCGGCCAGCAGCGACTCCAAGCCAGGTGCGGTCGACCAGATCCTCGATTTTGTCAGTGGCCTGGACAAGATCGACCTGACCGGCATCACTAACGGCGCGGGCCTGCATTTCGTGAACTCGTTCACCGGTGCGGCAGGCGATGCAGTGTTGACCACTTCGGGCGGTAACAGCCTGTTGTCGGTGGACTTCTCCGGGCACGGCGTGGCTGACTTCCTGGTCAGCACCGTTGGCCAGGCGGCGTTCTCGGACATCGTGGCCTGATTCAAGGCAAAAAGGAGGGCAGCGCTTGACGCGCCGCTCTCTGTCCCTTGAACGGCAAGTGTTATGAGTAAGGCTACAACCCAGAGTAAAACGCCCTATGATCCAGAACGCTTTTACCTACAAAGCAACCGCGTGGCTGTTGGCGACGCTGATGATGTTTCTTGGAGAGGTAGCCATGGCAAGCAGTCTGAAATTAGCCGACCCGTCGGAACTCGCCGGGAAATGGCGGGCTACCTTGAACACCGCGCAAGACTCGCCCGAGTCCCAGGCGCTGCAGGACAAACCGTCGAATGTTTGCATGATCGAGCTCAATTTGAACCAGACCCTGGGTGAGGGAGCCGACTGCCTCGGCGCCTGGCTGAACGAGTCGGCGATTGGCTGGTTCCCGGAACCGGATGGCATTGCCGTGACCGGTAAAGAAGGCTCAAGAATTGTGTTTTTCAGCCGACAGCATGAGGGGCTTTATAAAAGCACCTTGAAGTCAGGTCTGATCATTACGCTCGAGCGCACTGCGCATTAAGTGAAAAATGTCGGACAGGCACCAAGCGCTGAATATAAAGCTTGTTATTGCCGTTATAAGCAGCCGATCAATAACAGGAATTCTTTGAAGAACCCAAAGAGTTGCTATTAGTGTGTAAGCGATCACCGGCAAAAGAATGTCTCGACCCATGTGCGGACAGTTAATTGGAACCTCGTCAAGTAAGGCGAGGATTAATACCTCAGGAAAAACCAATGAAGATGGCGAAGAGCCCGGCCACCGCACCGTTATTCAAGGCACTGGGCGACTATAAGAGCATCCTGATCAGCGTCGGGTGTTTTACCGCACTGATTAATGTGCTGATGTTGGTCCCGTCGATTTATATGCTGCAGGTCTATGACCGGGTACTGTCTTCGCAAAACGAAACTACCTTGGCAATGTTGTCGTTGATGGTGGTCGGGTTCTTCGCTTTTATCGGTTTGCTGGAGATCGTGCGCAGCTTCATTGTCATCCGTATCGGCAGCCAACTGGAGCGCCGCTTCAACCTGCGGGTGTATCAAGCCGCTTTCGAGCGCAACCTGTTCAAGGGCGAGGGCAACGCGGGGCAATCCCTGGGCGACTTGACCCATATTCGCCAATTCGTCACCGGCCCGGCGCTGTTTGCCTTCTTCGACGCACCGTGGTTTCCGGTGTATCTGTTTGTGATCTTTCTGTTCAACGTCTGGCTCGGCGTATTGGCCACCGCGGGCGCGGTACTGCTGATCGGGCTGGCCTGCCTCAACGAGGCCATGACCAAAAAGCCCTTGGGCGAAGCCGCGGGGTTTTCCCAAAGATCCAGCCAACTGGCCACCAGTCACCTGCATAACGCCGAAACCATTCAGGCCATGGGCATGCTCGGTGTCTTGCGCAAGCGCTGGTTTCAGGTGCACTCGCGTTTTCTCGGCTTGCAGAATCAGGCCAGTGACACCGGCGCCGTAATTAGCTCCCTGAGTAAAACCCTGCGCCTGTGCCTGCAATCCCTGGTGCTGGGGCTGGGCGCCTTGCTGGTGATTCAGGGTGACATGACCGCCGGGATGATGATCGCCGGTTCCATCTTGATGGGCCGGGTACTGAGCCCCATCGATCAGTTGATCGCTGTATGGAAACAGTGGAGCGGCGCAAAACTCGCTTACCGCCGTCTCGACGCCTTGCTGCAAGCCTACCCGCCGTCTGACGAGGCCATGGCGCTGCCGGCGCCGAAAGGCCAGATCACCTTTGAACAAGTCAGCGCCGGCCCGCCCGGGCAACGGGCCGCGACCTTGCACATGGTCAATTTCAACCTGGGCGCCGGGGAAGTGCTGGGTGTGCTCGGGGCTTCCGGCTCCGGTAAATCGACCCTGGCCCGGGTGCTGGTCGGCGTCTGGCCGACGCTGGGCGGCACGGTGCGGCTCGATGGCGCGGACATTCATCGCTGGAACCGCGACGACCTCGGCCCTTACATCGGTTATCTGCCCCAGGACATCGAATTGTTCAGCGGCAGCATCGCTGAAAACATCGCCCGATTCCGTGAGGCGGATCCGCAAAAAGTCGTCGAAGCCGCGCAACAGGCCGGCGTTCATGAACTGATTCTGCGCATGCCGCAAGGCTACGACACCGTGCTGGGCGAGGACGGCAGCGGTTTGTCCGGCGGCCAGAAACAACGTGTGGCCCTGGCTCGAGCGCTGTATGGCCATCCGAGCCTGGTGGTGCTGGATGAACCGAACTCCAACCTCGACACCGTCGGCGAAGCGGCATTGGCCGGCGCTATCGCGCAAATGAAAGCCCAGGGCACCAGCGTGATTCTGGTTACCCATCGCTCTTCGGCCCTGGCCCAGGCCGACAAATTGCTGGTGCTCAACGAAGGTCGCTTGCAGGCCTTCGGCCCAAGCCAGGAGGTGCTCAAGGCGCTTGCCGGTAACCCGTCAGGCGCCCAGGAACAGCAACGTGAAAAACCTGCGCAGGCACCGGGCGGGCTCAGCATGAGCCGACAGTATCAGCCCACGACAAGGAATTCGGGTGTATGAGCAGCACACGCATGAACGACGACAGCGAAGCGACAATGGAACACGACTACATCGCTGAACGCCCTGAGCGCGACGCGCGTTTCTTCGCCCGCATGGGCTGGATTCTGGCGATTGTCGGCGCAGGCAGTTTCTTCACGTGGGCGAGCCTCGCGCCGCTCGATCAAGGCATTCCGGTGCAGGGGACCGTGGTGGTCTCGGGCAAGCGCAAAGCCGTGCAATCGATGAGCAGCGGTGTGGTCAGCCAGATTCTGGTGCGCGAAGGCCAAGTGGTGAAGCAGGGCCAGCCGCTGTTCCGCCTCGACCAGACCCAGGTCGCGGCCGACGTGCAATCGCTGCAAGCGCAATACCGCATGGCGTGGGCCAGCCTGGCACGCTGGCAGAGTGAACGGGACAACCTCAAGCAGGTGAATTTCCCTGCCGTGCTGAGCAACGATCCTGACCCGCGTCTGGCCCTGGTGCTTGAAGGCCAACGGCAATTGTTCAGCAGCCGTCGCGAAGCCTTTTCCCGTGAGCAAGCGGCCCTGCGCGCGAACATCGAAGGCGCCAGCGCGCAACTGGCCGGCATGCGCCGTGCGCGCACCGACCTGACGGCCCAGGCCAGTTCCCTGCAACAACAGCTGAGCAATCTTCAGCCCTTGGCGGACAACGGCTACATCCCGCGCAACCGCTTGATGGATTACCAGCGTCAGTTGTCGCAAGTGCAGCAACAGCTGGCAGAAAACACCGGCGAAAGCGGCCGGGTGGAGCAGGGCATCCTTGAGTCCCGGCTGAAACTGCAACAGCACAGCGAGGAATACCAGAAGGAAGTCCGCAGCCAACTGGCCGACGCGCAACTCAAAAGCGTGACCCTGGAAGAGCAACTGACTTCCGCCGGCTTCGACTTGCAACACAGCGAAATCATCGCCACCGCCGACGGCATCGCCGTCAACCTTGGGGTTCACACCGAAGGCGCGGTGGTGCGTCAGGGCGACACGCTGCTGGAGATCGTCCCGCAAGGCGCCCGCCTGGAAGTGGAAGGGCACTTGCCGATCAACCTGATCGACAAGGTCGGCACGCACTTGCCGGTGGACATTCTGTTTACCGCGTTCAACCAGAGCCGTACCCCGCGAGTCCCCGGCGAAGTCAGCCTGATCTCCGCCGACCAGATGGTCGATGAGAAAACCGGTGTGCCGTACTACGTGCTGCGCAGCAGCGTCAGTGATCAGGCCATGGAAAAACTCAACGGTCTGGTGATCAAACCCGGCATGCCGGCGGAAATGTTCGTGCGTACCGGTGAACGTTCACTCCTCAACTATTTGTTCAAACCGCTGCTCGACCGGGCAGGCTCCGCGTTGACCGAGGAATAAGGATGTTCGGCTGTATGAATAAGCTTTCCCTGCTCGCAGCGACCCTGGCGTTGCTGACGTGCAACAGTGCGATGGCCATGGGGCCGTTCGACATTTATGAGCAAGCGTTACGCAATGATCCGGTGTTTCTCGGCGCCATCAAGGAGCGTGACGCGGGCCTTGAAAACCGCGCCATCGGCCGCGCCGGGCTGCTACCCAGGATCGGTTACAACTACAACAAGGGGCGTAACACCTCCAAGGTCACTCAAATTAATGAGGGGAGACCAGACTTCACCGAGGACCGCAACTACAGCAGTTACGGCTCGACCTTGACCCTGCAACAGCCGCTGCTCGATTACGAGGCTTATGCGGCGTACCGCAAAGGCGTAGCGCAATCGCTGTTCGCTGACGAAAACTTTCGCGGCAAGAGCCAGGAACTGCTGGTTCGCGTTCTGGAGAATTACACCAAGGCGCTGTTCGCTCAGGATCAGATCGACATTGCACGGGCCAAGAAAAAAGCTTTCGAAGAGCAGTTTCAGCAGAACGAGCAGATGTTCCGCCAAGGCGAAGGCACGCGCACCGATATCCTCGAAGCCGAGTCACGTTATGAACTGGCGACCGCCGAGGAAATCGAGGCGCGTGACGAACAGGATGCGGCCCTGCGCGAACTGGGCGCACTGATTGGCGTGCCGGCCATCGACATTGCCGACCTGACGCCACTGGATCAGAACTTCCAGACCTTCACCCTGCAACCGGCCAATTACGACACCTGGCACGAGATGGCGGTGGCCAATAACCCTAACCTGGCCTCCCAGCGTCAGGCGGTGGAAGTGGCGCGCTACGAAGTCGAACGCAACCGCGCCGGCCACCTGCCAAAAGTCAGCGCCTACGCCTCGGTGCGCCAGAACGAATCGGAAAGCGGCAACACCTACAACCAGCGCTACGACACCAACACCATTGGCATTGAAGTCAACGTGCCGCTGTATGCCGGTGGTGGGGTCTCGGCCTCGACCCGGCAGGCCAGCCGCACCATGGAACAGGCCGAGTACGAGCTGGACGGCAAGACCCGGGAAACCTTGATCCAGTTGCGCCGCCAGTTCAGCGCCTGCCTGTCGGGGGTCAATAAATTGCGGGCTTATCAGAAGGCATTGGTGTCGGCCGAAGCGCTGGTGGTGTCGACCAAGCAAAGCATTTTGGGCGGCGAACGGGTCAACCTCGATGCGCTGAACGCCGAACAACAACTGTTTACCACCCGCCGGGATCTGGCCCAGGCGCGCTACGACTATTTGATGGCCTGGACCAAGTTGCATTACTACGCCGGAACCTTGAGCGACCAGGACCTGGCCAAGGTGGATGAGGCCTTCGGCCAGGGACCGAAAGCTCAGTAGCGCATAGAAAACATTGTGGCGAGGGAGCTTGCTCCCGTTGGACTGCGAAGCAGGCCCAATGGCGGTTGCTGCGCAACCGAACGGGAGCAAGCTCCCTCGCCACAGAAACAGAGCAACGCCGCCCCTGGACTGGGGACTACAACTCTAAAAACGCCAAGAAAGCGAGATGTCATGCACATGGACGTACAGATCAAGCCGATGTCGGTCGGCACGCTATTGCTCCTGATTTCATCAGTACCAGGCCCAGCCCAGGCGCTTTATCTGGAAACCGGCAAACCCGGCGACGCAGCCAGTTGGCGCTCGACAGAGTTCCAGCGCGATTGGGGCCTGGCGCGCATGCAGGCCGATCAAGCCTATGCCGCCGGCATCACCGGCAAGGGCGTGAAAATCGGCGCGCTGGATTCCGGTTTCGATTCCAGCCATCCCGAATTTGCCGCAGACCGTTATCACGCGGTGACGGCCAGCGGCAGCTATGTCGACGGCTCAGCATTCAACGTCGACGGCACGCTCAACACCAACAACGACTCCCACGGCACCCACGTCACCGGCACCATGGGCGCTTCCCGGGATGGCACCGGCATGCACGGCGTGGCGTACAACGCGCAAATCTACGTCGGCAACACCAACAAGAACGACAGTTTCCTGTTCGGCCCCAATCCCGATCCGCGCTACTTCAACGCGGTCTATAACGCCCTGGCGGATGCCGGTGTCCGCGCGATCAACAACAGCTGGGGCAGCCAGCCGCCAGACGTCAGCTACCGAACCCTCGACGACCTGCATGCCGCCTACGCCCAACACTGGAACAAAGGCACCTGGCTCGATGCCGCCGCCGACGTTTCGCGGCGCGGCGTGATCAACGTGTTCAGCGCCGGCAACAGCGGCTACCCGAATGCCAGCGTGCGTTCGGCCTTGCCGTATTTTCAGCCAGACCTGGAGGGCCACTGGCTGGCCGTGTCGGGGCTGGATCAAAGCAACCAGCAGAAATACAACCAGTGCGGGATCGCCAAGTATTGGTGTATCACCACGCCGGGCGCGAAGGTCGACAGCACCATTCCCGGCGGCGGTTACGCGATCAAGTCCGGCACCTCCATGGCCGCGCCGCATGCCACCGGGGCATTGGCGCTGGTGATGGAACGCTATCCGTACATGAACAATCAGCAGGCGCTGGAAGTGTTGCTGACCACCGCAACCCAGCTCGACGGCTCGATCACCGAGGCACCGAGTACGCGCATCGGTTGGGGTGTGGCCAACCTCGAACGGGCGATGCGCGGGCCGGGGCAATTGCTCGGGTCGTTCGACGCCAATCTGGGGGCAGGGCAAAGCGATGTCTGGAGCAACGGCATTACCGACAAGGCGTTGATTCAGCGTCAAGCCGAAGACACCGCCGAACGCAGCGCCTGGCAACAAACGTTGAAGGACAAGGGCTGGGAGAACGGCATCGCGGCCGGCGCCAGTCAGCAGGATCAAACCGATTACGCGGTGGGCACAGCTCGCGATTCCGCCGCCGCCAATCGAATCTACGAAGGCAGCCTGATCAAGTCCGGTGCCGGACGGTTGATGCTCACGGGCGACAACACTTACCGCGGCCCGACCACGGTCAACGGCGGGCTTCTGGCCGTGAACGGCTCGCTGACGTCGGCGGTGACCGTCAATGACAGCGGCACCCTCGGCGGTAACGGACGAATCGCTGCGTTGACCGCCAATGCCGGCGGCACCGTGGCGCCCGGTAATTCCATCGGTACGTTGCACGTCAGCGGCGATGTGACGTTTGCAGCGGGTTCGACTTATGCCGTCGAACTGTCACCCACCCGCAGCGACCAGATTATTGCCGGCGGTACGGCCACGATCAGCGGCGCCACCGTGAGCCTATCCCTGGAAAACAGCCCGACCTTGCTCAGCACCCAACAAGTGCAAAGCCTGCTGGGCCATCAGTACAACATCCTGCAAGCGGCCGGCGGCATTGAAGGCCAGTTCGGCGCGGTGCTGCCCAATTATCTGTTCATCGGCGGCAGCCTCGATTACGCCGCGACTGGTATTCAGCTGAGTATTGAGCGCAACGCCACGACCTTCGCCAGCGTCGGCCAAACGCCGAATCAGCGTTCCGTCGCGACGGTTGTGGAAGGGCTTGGCGCGGGTAACGCCGTCTACGAAAGCCTGCTGCTGTCGCCGACCGCGAGTTCGGCGCAACAGGCCTTCCAGCAGTTGTCGGGGGAAATCTACCCGGCGCTGGGCGCGGTGTTTATCAATGACAGCCGTTATCTGCGCGACGCAGTGGGTGAGCGTCTCAACAACGCCAACAGTTCCCGAAACAACGGCTGGATCAAGGCATTGGGCGCCTGGGGCAAGACCGATGACAGTCACGATACCGCCGACTACACCACCTCGATTGGCGGTTTGCTGGCGGGTGTCGATGGCGCAGTGGACGACGAAACCCGTGTCGGCCTGGTCGCCGGTTACAGCGACAGCTCGGTCAGCATGGGCTCCGGAACTCATTCATCAGCACAAGTCGATAGCTATCACCTGGGCGCCTATGCCGGCCACGAAATGGGCGCCTGGCGTCTGAGTGCCGGTGGTGCCTACAGCTGGCATCGGGCCGACATCAAACGTGACCTGCAATACGGCGACGTCAGTGCCAAACAGAAAACCAAGGTCGATGCCGCGACTACTCAGGTGTTCAGTGAGGCAGCGTATCGCCTGAACCTTCGCGCACTGGCCTTGGAGCCGTTCGCCAATCTGGCTTACGTACACCTCGACACCGAGGGCTTCACCGAGAAAGGAGACGCCGCCGCGCTCAAAAGCAGTGGCGACCGGCGTGACGCGGTACTCAGCACCCTGGGTGTACGCGCACTGAAAACAGTAACGCTGTCCGGCCAGCAACAACTGGACCTGAGCGGCAGCCTCGGTTGGCAGCACAACCTGAGCCACACCGATTCCGAGGAACACCTGGCGTTCGCCAGCGGTGGCACTCCGTTCGTGGTGCAAAGCTCGCCACTGGTTCGCGATGCAGCGCTGGTGGGCGCCCATGCCAGCCTGGCCTTGAGCCGGGATGTTCGGTTGAACCTCGATTACACCGGCCAACTGGCCAGCCGCGAGAAGAGCCACGGCGTCGGGCTGAGTCTCAATTGGCAGTTCTAACGCAGTAAACACTGGTTGTGGAGAGAGGGCCTGATCTTCGTGAGTTAACCGCATTCCCTGTGGGAGCGGGCTTGCCCGCGAAGAGGGCGTATCAGTCGACATTAAGGTTGTCTGGCACACCGCCTTCGCGGGCAAGCCCGCTCCCACAGGTTCCGCGTCTTGATTGGCAGGATTGGGCTGGCCTTGAGGCACAAGGATTTTGGCAACATAACTAAGGATGGTCGCTGGATGAGAGCTGAAAACAACAATTCGCCCGCTCGGTCGGGCAGCACGTTTGCTACTTTAAAAACCATCAACCTTGCCTTGCTCTGCGCATTGGCCACCCTGGGCACCGCACACGCGGCGCCCTACGTGGAAAACGGCAGGACAGGCGATCCCGATAGCTGGCGCAGCACGGAGTTCAATGCCGACTGGGGCCTGGGGGCGATCAATGCTCAGGAGGCCTATGCCGCCGGTTACACCGGCAAAGGCGTGAAGCTGGGGATTTTCGATCAACCGGTCTACGCCTTGCACCCGGAGTTTTCCGGGGCCAACAAGGTGATCACGCTGGTCACCAGCGGCATCCGCGAATACACCGACCCGTACATTCCGGTCAAAGCCGGGGATGCCTTTCTGTATGACGGTTCGCCCTCGGTGGGCTCCAACGGCAAACTCGGTGCCCACGGCACTCACGTTGGCGGGATCGCCGCGGGCAGTCGCGATGGCGGCCCAATGCACGGCGTCGCCTTTGGTGCGCAAATCATCAGCGCCGACAACGGTGACCCGGGCCCGGAAGACGGCATCATTCGCGGCAACGACGGCGCGGTGTACAAGGCCGGTTGGGATGCCCTGATCGCCAGCGGCGCGCGAATCATCAACAACAGCTGGGGCATCGGCATCACGGATCGCTTCGACCTCGGTGGTCGGGACCCGGCATACCCGCACTTCACCGTGCAGGACGCGCAACTGCAGTTCAACGAGATCCAGACCTTGCTCGGGACTAAACCCGGTGGTGCCTACGACGGCGCCATCGCGGCGGCCCGCAGTGGCATCGTGACGATCTTCGCCGCCGGCAACGACTACAACCTCAACAACCCGGACGCCATCGCCGGCCTCGGCTACTTCGTCCCGGAGATCGCGCCGAACTGGATGACCGTCGCCGCGTTGCAGAGGAATCCGGACACCAGCAGTCCCGACCCTTACAACATCAGTACGTTTTCGTCACGCTGCGGCTACACCGCGAGTTTCTGCGTGTCGGCACCGGGCAGCCGCATCTACAGCTCGATTATCAGCGGCACCAATGCCGATGACCTGAGCACCGGCTACGCCAATTACAACGGCACCTCCATGGCGGCGCCGCACGTTGCAGGCGCGGTGGCGGTATTGATGGAACGCTTCCCGTACATGACCGGCGCGCAAGTCGCCAGCGTGCTGCGCACCACTGCCACCGACCTCGGCGCACCCGGCGTCGACTCGCTGTACGGCTGGGGCATGATCAACCTGCGCAAAGGCATCGATGGCCCGGCGATGTTCGTGACCGAGCAGGACATTCCCGAGGAATTTCGCATCGACGGCGCCTACGGCTCCAGCCAGTTTGTCGCGGACTTGCCGGGTATCGGCGCGATCATCGACGCCGGCAAACCCACCGAGCGTGTGTGCAATGACGTGCATTGCGGGCTCGACGTCTGGCGCAATGACATTTCCGGTCATGGTGGCCTGACCAAGCAGGGCATCGGCACGCTGGTGCTGACCGGTGCCAACACCTACGCCGGCCCGACCCTGGTCAATCAGGGCCGATTGGCGATCAATGGTTCGCTGCTGTCAGCCGTCACCGTCAATGACAGCGGGATCCTCGGCGGTAACGGCAGCATCGCGGCGCTGACCGCGAAAAGCGGCGGTACCGTGGCGCCCGGCAACTCCATCGGTACCTTGCAGGTGGCGGGCGACGTGACTTTCGAGCCTGGCTCGACCTATGCCGTAGAGCTGTCGCCCACCAGCAGTGACCAGATCATTGCCGGCGGCAAGGCGATCATCGAGGGCGCAACCGTCAGCCTGTCTCTGGAAAACAGCCCGACATTGCTGACCACCAGCGAAGCGAAATCCCTGCTCGGCAATCAGTACAACATTCTGCAAGCGGCCGGCGGGATCGAAGGGCGCTTCGGTGCGGTGGTGCCGGATTACCTGTTCCTCGGCGGCACCCTCGACTACTCGGCTGGCGGCATTCAACTGGCGGTGGTGCGCAATGCGACCTCCTTCACCAGCGTGGGCCAAACCCCGAACCAACGCGCCGTGGCCGCTGCCGCCGAGCAGTTGGGCGCAGGCAATCCGCTCTACGAAACCCTGCTGCTGTCGCCGACTGCCGCTGTCGCGCAACAAGCGTTCCAGCAACTCTCGGGGGAGATTCATCCGGCAATCGGCACGCTGCTGATCAACGACAGCCGTTACCTGCGCGATGCAGTCGGCGAGCGTCTGCGCGAGCGTGATCTGTTCGACGCCGGCGCACCCACCGATGACCGCAGCAACGCCTGGCTCAAAGTGCTCGGTGCCTGGGGCAAGAGCGATGGCGGGCATGACAACGCCAGTTCCAACAGCTCCATTGGCGGGCTGCTGGCCGGTGTCGATGGCTTGATCACTGAAGATACCCGACTGGGTTTCGTCACCGGTTATAGCGACAGCTCGTTGAGCATGGGCGATGGCACGCACTCGTCGGCCTCGGTCGACAGCTACCACTTGGGTGCGTACCTGGGCCATGAAATCGACGCGTTGCGCCTGAGCGTCGGTGGCGCTTACAGCTGGCATCGCATCGACGTCAAACGTGACCTGCAATTTAACGGTGTCAGCGGCAAGCAGAAATCCAAACGCGATGCGACCTCCGCGCAACTGTTCACCGAAGCGGCGTATCGCCTGGATCTGCAACCGATCGCTCTGGAGCCGTTCGTCAATCTGGCCTACGTGCACTTGAACACTGAAAGCTTCAGCGAAAAAGGTGACGCCGCCGCACTCAAGGGCGGTGAAAACACCCGCGACGTGGTGCTTTCGACCCTTGGCTTGCGGGCGAGCAAAGCCATTGCGATGTCCGACCAGCAACAGCTGGAACTGTCCGGCACGCTCGGCTGGCAGCACAACCTGAGCAACACCCGTTCCGAAGACCACTTGGCCTTCGTCAATGGCAACACCGCGTTCAGCGTGCAAAGCGTGTCCATGGACCGCGATGCCGCGGTAGTCGGTGCCCGTGCCGGATTGGCGCTGGGCAGCGATACCCGTTTGAGCCTGGATTACAACGGGCTGCTCGGCTCCCGGGAAAAAGACCACGGCGTGGGCCTGACCCTGGACTGGCAGTTCTGATTTGACGCAAAGGAAGCAAGCACATGGGACTGTTTGATTATAAAACTGCCGGCAGTGAGGCCGGCAAAGCGCTGTACTCCGACGCGATCACGCTGACGCTCTACGCCTACACGCCGACCGGCCAGCCACTGCCGGCGACTGCTTGGGCGCCGATTGGCGCGGCAGCGTTGGGCTACCAGGGCAACGTCGGCGCTCAAGGCACCTTCTATGGCGAGAAGGACGGCTTCACCAGCGCCGAAGCCGAAGTGCTCGGTAAATACGACGAGGCAGGCAAGCTGATCGGCATCGGTATCGCCTTCCGTGGCACCGGCGGCCTGGGGTACAGCGACACCTTCGGCGACATGAAAAACAATCTGCTGGCCGCGGTCGGCCCGGTGGATTACGCGACGAACTACGCGAAAAACGCCTTCGATACATTGCTGAAAAGTGTTGCCGCGTTCGCCATCGCCCACGGCTTGAGTGCCAAGGACGTGCTGGTCAGCGGGCATAGCCTCGGTGGGTTGGGGGTCAACAGCCTCGCGGAGCTGAGCGGCAATAACTGGGGCGGTTTCTTCAAGGACGCCAACTACATCGCCTTCGCCTCGCCGACCCAAAGCGCCACCGGCAACAACGTGCTGAACATCGGCTATGAGAATGACCCGGTGTTTCGAGTGCTCGACGGCACGACGTTTAGCAGTGGCTCGCTGGGCAAGCACGACGGTCATCAGGAGTCGGCGACCAACAACATCGTCAACTTCAATGACCAGTACGCTTCCACCGCGCAGAACCTGGTGCCGTTCAGCATTCTCAATCCGCTGAACTGGTCGGCCCACGGTTCGTTGGGCTATGCCGACGGCTTGAACCGGGTGATCGACTCGCGCTTCTACGACCTCACCGACAAGGACTCGACGCTGATCGTGTCCAACCTGCCGGAATCGTCCCGAGGCAGCACCTGGGTCGAAGACCTGGGCCGCAGCGGCGAGCCGCACACCGGCAGCACCTTCATCATCGGCACCGACAGCAATGACTGGCTCAAGGGCGGCGCCGGCAATGACTTCATCGAAGGCCGAGACGGTAACGACCGGTTCCGCGATGACGGTGGCTACAACCTGCTGCTGGGTGGCAAGGGCAGCAACACCTTCGAGCTGCAGAAACCGTTGCAGAACTTCAGCTTTGCCAATGACGGCGACGGCACGCTGTATGTGCGCGACGCCTACGGTGGCATCAGCATGACCCGCGACATTGGCGCGCTGGTGAGCAAGGAGTCGGGTTCGTGGTGGGGCAGCAAGGAGGTGACCTACAACGTCACCGCCAATGGCTTGCTTAATGGCACGGAACTGACCCACCACAACCACTCGCTCAACGGCGATGGCTACAGCAACACGCTGGCGGCGACGCTGGATGGCGATTGGCTGTTCGGCAACGCCGGCGACGATCTGCTGCGTAGCGACAAGAGCCACGTGACCTTCGTCGGTGGCGCGGGCAATGACGTGATGCAGGCCTCGGGGGGCGGCAACAACACCTTCCTGTTCAGCGGTGCCTTCGGCTTCGACGCGATCAATGGTTACCAGGGCAGCGACAAACTGGTGTTCATGGGCGTCCAGGGCGCGGGGCAGGGTTATGACTACGCCCAGCACGCGACCCAGGCTGGCAACGACACTGTGCTCAAGATTGGCGATTACGCCGTAACGCTGGTGGGCGTGGGTCTGGATAATCTCTCGGCTTCGGGAATTACCTTCGCGTAAAGGCTGCATGCACTAATGGCTCCGGGGCGCCTCGTCAGTGAGGCGTCCTGGTTGTGAGCTATCTCTGACAATTCCAACAAAGAGAGAGGCAATACCAATGGGTGTGTACGACTACAAAAACTTCGGTACAGCAGACTCCAAGGCGTTGTTCAGCGACGCCATGGCGATCACGCTGTATTCCTATCACAACCTCGACAACGGTTTCGCCACCGGTTACCAGCAAAACGGCTTCGGCCTGGGTTTGCCGGCAACCCTGGTCACCGCACTGATCGGCGGGACCGATTCCCAGGGCGTCATTCCCGGCATTCCCTGGAACCCCGATTCGGAAAAGGCTGCTCTCGAAGCCGTGCAAAAAGCCGGCTGGACGCCGATCACCGCCGCGCAATTGGGCTATGACGGCAAGACCGACGCTCGCGGAACCTTCTTCGGCGAGAAGGACGGTTACACCAGCGCCCAAGTGGAGATCCTCGGCAAGTACGACGCCCAGGGTCATCTCACCGAAATCGGTATCGCTTTTCGCGGTACCAGTGGCCCGCGGGAAATCCAGATCGGCGACTCCATCGGTGACGTGATCAACGATCTGCTGGCGGCGCTGGGTCCCAAGGATTACGCGAAAAACTACGCAGGCGAAGCTTTCGGCAATCTGCTCAGTGACGTTGCAGCGTTTGCCCAGGCCAATGGGCTTTCGGGCAAGGACGTGCTGGTCAGCGGCCACAGCCTCGGAGGGTTGGCGGTCAATAGCCTGGCGGACTTGAGCAGCGATAAGTGGTCCGGTTTTTACCAGGATTCCAACTACATCGCCTACGCCTCGCCGACCCAAAGCAGCAGCGACAAAGTGCTGAACATCGGTTATGAAAACGACCCGGTGTTCCGCGCCCTCGATGGCTCGTCGTTCAACCTGTCCTCGGTAGGCGTGCACGATGCCGCCAAGGATTCGACGACCGATAACATCGTCAGCTTCAACGACCACTACGCCTCGACGGCGTGGAACGTGCTGCCGTATTCCATCCTCAACATCCCCACCTGGATCTCGCACTTGCCAACCGGTTACGGCGACGGCATGACCCGCGTGCTGGAGTCGCAGTTCTACGACCTGACCAGCAAAGACTCGACCATCATCGTCGCCAACCTCTCGGACCCGGCTCGCAGCAACACCTGGGTCCAGGACTTGAACCGCAACGCCGAAACCCACAAAGGCAGCACCTTCATCATCGGCAGCGACGGCAATGACCTGATCCAGGGCGGCAAGGGTAACGACTACCTGGAAGGCCGCGACGGCAACGACACCTTCCGCGATGGCGGTGGCTACAACATCCTGTTGGGCGGCAAGGGCAGCAACGTGCTGGACCTGCAGGAGTCAGTGAAGAACTTTGTCTTCGCCAATGACGGTGCCGGCAACCTGTACGTGCGCGACGCCAATGGCGGCATCAGCATCACTCGCGACATCGGCAGCATCGTCACCAAGGAACCGGGTTTTCTCTGGGGGGTGTTCAAGGATGACGTGACCCACAGCGTCACCGGCAATGGCCTTGTGACCGGCAGCAACCTGACCCAGTACGCCTCAAGCGTGAAGGGCACGACCGGCGCCGACACCCTCAATGCGCACGCAACCGGCGACTGGATGTTTGGCTTCGATGGCAACGACCATTTGCTCGGCAGCACCGGCAACGACGTGTTTGTCGGCGGGGCGGGTAATGACCTGATGGAGTCGGGTGGCGGGGTCGATACGTTCCTGTTCAGCGGCGCGTTTGGCCAGGATCGGGTGGTGGGTTATCAAGCCAACGACAAACTGGTGTTCCTCGGCATTCAGGGCGTTGCGCCGAACGATGACTACCGGGCCCATGCCACGGCGGTGGGGCAGGATACGTTGCTGACGTTTGGCAGTGATTCGGTGACTCTGGTGGGTGTCGGGCTGGACAGTTTGGCCGGTAGCGCGATTGTGATCGCCTGAGGGTAGCAGGGCGCCTGTCAGGGCCCTATCGCGGGCAAGCCCGCTCCCACAGTGGTTGGTGATGTTCACAAAATCTGTGTCCGCATCAAATCCCTGTGGGAGCGGGCTTGCCCGCGATGAACGATAACGCGGTAAACCTGCCTGTCTAAGTGACCCACCGGTCACTCTCGAACTTCAATACCTGCACCAACAGAAATCTGGCACTAAACAATCAGCCCACATGCACGTTATACTATAACGCATGAGCTGCATGCCGCCCTTGAGTACAGGAGATTTTGCAACGTGAGTAACAGCAAGAGGTACACCTTCGGGCTGGCGCTGGCCTTTATATCGGCAACCGCCGCCGCAGAACTGCCTCAAAGCTCGATTCTGACCCGTTACGGGGTCACCTCCGATCAACTGCCAGAACCGGCCGCGATCGAAACCGCCAAACCCATCGAAGAAAAAACCCGCTTTCAAATCCAGCCGGAACAGCCCTGGGTGACAGTGCGCCTGGGCGACGGTAAACAACCGGAGAAAACCGGCAATATCAGTATCGATCGTTCGATGCAGCAGGAACGGGAGCGTTGCCAGCGGATGCAGGAACGACTGATGCTGAAAGGAGGGCAGTCCTTTTCCTGCGATAACAGCATTCCAGGGATTCACTGAGCAATAACCGCAACGGGCGTTACCAGGCTGAAGCAACAGGGCTGAGCCCACTGACCACGACATGAGTGACTGATATGACCCTATCCACAAGCGTGGCGGGGCAGGCGGGAAGTGTTTCTTCTGCGCTTGCTTGCAGCGCTGCAAAAACCAACACCCGGATGCTCGCCATCGATGCCCTGCGCGGCTTTGTCATGCTCTGCATGCTGGTCGACCATGTGCGGGAAACCTTTTTGCTGCACCGCCAGGTGACCGACCCGATCGACGCCTTGAGCGTGACCCCGGACCTGTTCTTCACCCGACTGCTGAGCACCCTCTGCGCCCCGGTGTTCATCTTCCTCACCGGTTTGTCGGCCTGGCTCTACAGCCAGAAACATACGGCCAACGAGACGTCGGTGTTCCTGCTCAAGCGCGGGCTGTTCCTGGTCTTCCTGGAGCTCACATTCGTCTGCTTTGCGTGGAACGCCGAGTTCCCGCCCAAGACGTTGTGGTTGCAAGTGATCTGGTGCATCGGCATCTGCATGATCGTGCTCGCCGGGTTGCTGCACTTCAAGCGCGGTTGGCTGATCGTGCTCGGGGTGGCGATTGTCGCCGGGCACAACTTGCTCGATGGCGTGACCGTGGGGCCGGAGTCGCCGTTCTACGTGCCGTGGTCGATCCTGCATCAGCGAGTGTTCATCGACATCACCGAGTTCACCCGGGCTCGCACCACGTATCCGGTGTTGCCGTGGATCGGGGTGATTCTGCTGGGCTGGGCCATCGGGCCATGGTTCGGCAAGGACATGGAACCGGCGGAGCGGATTTCGCGGTTGCTGAAAGTCGGCTGCGGCCTGCTGGTGGCCTTCGTGTTCATCCGCTACTTGAATGTTTATGGCGAGAAGCCTTGGGTGCAAACCGGTGAGTCGCTGCGCGCGTTCATGAGTTTCCTGAGCGCGAAGAAGTACCCGCCATCGCTGATGTTCCTGATGCCGACGCTTGGTCTGGGATTGATTCTTTTGGCGTTGTTCGAGAAAGCTCAGGATCGCTGGTCCACCGCGACCTTGGCGATCTACGGCGGTGCGCCGATGTTCTTCTATTTACTGCACCTGTACGTGCTCAAGGCGATGTACTTGATGGCCGTCGCGATCTGGGGCACCAATCAGGGCACTTATTACGGCTTCGACAACCTGCCTATGGTTTGGCTATGGAGCGTGATCCTCGGGGTGTTGCTGTTCTTCCCGACGCGCTGGTTCGCCAACCTCAAACAGCGCCGTCGCGACATCGCGATTCTCAAATATCTCTGATCAAAGACTGCGTCCGCCGGGAAGTTTGAGCGACGAAGAACCTGTGGGAGCGTGGCTTGCCCGCGAAGAACGATGACGCGTAATACCTGACAAACCGCGATGAATTTTTCGCGGGCAAGCCACGCTCCCACAGGATATTCGTCGTTTAGCCCGTTCAGAAGATCAGTCTTCCTTGCGAACCGTGGCCACGTCATCGGCCCGGACTTTCACCTTCGCCCCGGAAATATCTTCAAACTCAAAGAAACCGTCCTCGGTCTTGGTATTCGGCATGTCCTTGGTCAAATACTGAGTGCCGTTCTGCAGGGTAACAACCGTTGGCGTCGAGCAACCGGCCAGGGCCAGAAAGGCCGCTACCGCCAAGGGCAAACCCAGAGTCTTGATCTTCATACACACCTCTCCTTACTCAATAAAAACAGCGCGAACGCCTCGCTTGAGGTCCATCGTCACTGTGCCTCTAACGCGGTTGGTGCGATGGAATGGCAGAAAGTTCGATGGTCACCCGAAAATTGTCGGATAGCGTCGCCACTGATCCTTTTCCGTTTGCACCGGGTGGGGCATAGCTGGTATCTGTACGCATAACCAGTACTCGTTTGCCATGGCCCTATTGCCCGTGATTGTAAATCCTCTCGATGATCCGTTCTATTACTTGAACAACTTCATGCAAGTGCTTGATTGGCTTGAACATCGTTATGCCGATGTATTGAGCCTCGAGGAACAGGATTTCATCCGCGACTTCAATCGATTGCCCCGCGAGTCCCAAGCCTTGCTGGTCAGACTGGTGATGCGCAAGGGTGTGCATTTCAGGGCCGGCAAACTGAGTTACGTCGAGATCGGCGACATCGACAACGCTGCGGCGCCGTTGCTGGCATCGGGCTGGATCGATGAGCAGTCGCCATTACACATCGAGGACTTGTTCGAGGTGTTGCTCAAGGCCGAGATTCTCCAGTGCCTTGGCGGCGCCATCGATCAGCCCAAAGGCAAAAAGACTGATTGGCTGCCGGCCCTGAGCGAGCAGTTTCCCGAAGCACACAGTTTTGCCCAATGGTGTCCGGCACTGAATGATCGATTGTTCAGCCTGACGGTCATGGGCCTGTGCGACCGATTGCGGCTGATGTTCTTCGGCAATCTTTACCAGGACTGGTCGGAATTCGTGCTGGCCGACCTGGGCATCTTTACCTACGAAAAAGTCGAGTTCTGCGCCGAGTCCCGCGGCTTGCGCAGTCGCGAGGACGTCGATGCCTGCCTGTTTCTGCACAGCTGCCAGCAGCGTTTCGAGGCTGGTGAAGACGTGGCGGCGATTGTCGAGCTGATCAACGGGCTGCAGTTCGACAATCCCTGGCTGCAAAAACGTCGGGGCAAGTTGCTGTTCCAGATCGGTCAGCACTGCGAGCGCGTCGCGGATTTTTCCACTGCCCTGAACCTCTACCGCCAATGCGCCTACCCCGGCGCGCGTCTGCGGTTGATTCGCGTGCTGGAGCGCTGTGCTGAATACCAACTGGCGATGGACCTGGCCATCCACGCCGAGCAAGCCCCTGAAAGCGCTGCCGAGCATCAGCATCTATCGCGTGTGCTGCCCAGACTGCGGCGCAAACTGGGCGGGCCACCGATCAAGCGGCCACCCCCTCGGGCCATGCAGCGTCTAGACCTGCAACTGCCCCGGCACGATCCGGCGTTGTCGGTGGAGTCTTACGTTCAGGCGCACCTGGCGGACGATTCGGCGCCGGTGCATTACGTCGAGAACAGCCTGATCAACTCACTGTTCGGGTTGCTGTGCTGGCCGGCGATCTTCGCGCCGTTGCCGGGGGCGTTTTTTCACCCGTTCCAGCGCGGTCCGGTGGACCTGCTGAACGAAGATTTTCATGCGCGGCGCGTGGATCTGTTCCAGGCCTGCCTCGCGGAACTCGATGACGGGCGTTATGTGCAAACCGTGCGCGAGCGTTACAGCGCCAAGTGGGGCGTGCAATCACCGTTCGTATTCTGGGGGGCGCTGAGCGAGGAACTGCTGGAGCAGGCGCTCGACTGTCTGCCCGCCGAACACCTCAAGCACTGGTTCAATCGCCTGCTGCTCGACATCAAGGCCAACCGCGCCGGCATGCCGGACTTGATCCAGTTTTGGCCGCAAGACAAAACCTACCGGATGATCGAAGTCAAAGGCCCCGGCGATCGGCTACAAGACAATCAATTGCGTTGGCTGGAATTCTGTCACGAGCACCAGATGCCGATCGCCGTGTGCTACGTGCAATGGGCGGAGCAGGGCGCGTGAGCTACAGCATTGCGGTGCGGGCGCTGTGTGAATTCACCGCCAAGGTCGGCGACCTCGATCTGCGCTTTACCCCGTCGCCAACTGCGCTGGAAGGCATCGTTGGGCATCGCACCGTGGCGTCACGGCGCAGCGAGGGTTACCAGAATGAAGTCGCGCTGGAGGGCCAGTATCGAACCTTGACGGTAAAGGGCCGGGCGGACGGCTACGATCCGGTGCAAAACTGCCTCGAAGAAGTTAAAACCTACCGTGGCGACCTGAGCAAGCAACCGGCCAATCACCGGCAGTTGCACTGGGCGCAGGCGAAGATCTACGGCGCGTTGATGTGCCAGAAACTGCAGTTGGAACGCATCAATCTGGCGCTGGTGTACTTCGATATCGTCAGCGAAAAGGAAACCTGTCTGGTTGAGGCCTTCAGCGCCGCCGAACTACAGCTGTTCTTCGAACACCACTGCGGATTGTTCCTGCATTGGGCCGAACAGGAAATGGCCCATCGCGAAGGACGCAATCTGGCGGCGCAACAGCTGGCATTTCCCCATGCCGACTTTCGTCCCGGGCAACGGCATCTGGCCGAGTCGGTGTTCAAGGCGGTCAGCACCGGTCAGTGCCTGATGGCCCAGGCACCGACCGGCATCGGCAAGACCGTTGGCACGCTGTTCCCGATGCTCAAGGCCTTGGCGCCACAGCAATTGGACAAGGTGTTCTTTCTCACGGCGAAAACTCCGGGGCGCAAATTGGCGCTGGACGCCGCGCAGGTCATCCTCGACAGCGCCGACGCTCCGCCATTGCGAGTCCTCGAGATGATCGCCCGGGACAAGGCTTGCGAGCACCCGGACAAGGCCTGCCATGGCGAGTCCTGCCCGTTGGCCCAGGGTTTTTATGATCGTTTGCCGGCCGCACGTCAGGCGGCCAGCCAACTGAGCTTATTGAACCAGAGTGCCTTGCGCGAGGTTGCCCTGCAGCATGACGTTTGTCCCTACTACCTGAGCCAGGAAATGGCCCGCTGGGCGGACGTGGTAGTGGCCGACTACAACTACTATTTCGACTTCAGTGCGCTGCTGTTCGGGCTGGCCCAGGCCAATAACTGGAAAGTCGCGGTGCTGGTGGACGAAGCCCACAATCTGGTGGAGCGCGGCCGGCAGATGTACAGCGCCAGCCTCGACCAGGCGACGTTGAACAGCGTGCGAAAAGCCGCGCCTGAGCCACTGAAGAGATCCTTGCAACGGGTCAATCGTGAATGGAATGCCCTGCATGATCAGCAGCTGAGCCCCTATCAAGCCTACGACAAAGCCCCGGAAAAGCTGCTTCAGGCGCTGTCCTTATGCTGCGCGAGCATCGGCGACTACCTGAATGATCACCCTCAGGGCCTGGACAGCGGGTTGCAGAATTTTTACTTCGACATGCTGCAATTCGGCCGTGTGGCTGAACTGTTCGATGAACATTTCCTGTTCGACATCAGCAAACGTGACCTCGAGCGCAAGCGCAACCTGTCGCAACTGTGCCTGCGCAATGTGGTGCCCGCCGCTTTCATTCGCCCGCGCCTGACTGCTGCGCGTAGCGCTGTACTGTTTTCCGCCACCCTGAGCCCTCGGCATTACTACGCCGACTTGCTGGGTACACCGGCGAATACAGTCTGGATTGATGTGGAGTCGCCGTTCAGCGCCGAACAGCTTCAAGTGCACATCGTCAGCCAGATTTCGACCCGCTTTGTCCACCGACAGGCGTCCCTTGAACCCATCGTCGAACTGATCGCCAAACAGTTCACTCAGCGCCCCGGTAATTACCTGGCGTTTTTCAGCAGCTTCGATTATTTGCAGCAAGTGGCGCAGTTGCTGGCCGAGCGGCATCCACACATCACGCTGTGGTCGCAGTCCCGGGGAATGGGGGAAGGGTCGCGTCAGGCCTTTCTCGATCAATTCACCGTCCATGGTCAGGGCGTCGGCTTTGCGGTACTGGGTGGAGCATTCGGCGAAGGCATCGATCTCCCCGGCGCGCGATTGATTGGTGCATTCATTGCCACACTGGGGCTGGCGCAACTCAATCCGGTCAACGAACAGATGAAACAGCGCATGGCGGCGATTTTCGGTGCCGGGTATGACTACACCTACCTGTTTCCTGGCGTGCAGAAAGTCGTGCAAGCGGCGGGGCGGGTGATCCGCACTCAGCAGGATCAAGGGGTGGTGATGCTGATCGATGACCGGTTTGGCGAGAGCAAGGTCAAGCAATTGCTGCCGTGCTGGTGGTCGATGAAATCGGCGCCTTTTTAGCCTGTTGAGTAGTGTCCTCATCACGTATTGGTTTTTTTGAATTTCCAAACGAGCGGTTTGTCGCATACTCCAGAAGAACAACAATAAGGACAGGGATCCATGAGCGATGACCGGACCAAGACCAATGCCATCGAGGAGATGCGTTTTCGTCTGCTGATTGATGCCGTGGTCGACTACGCGATCTACATGATTGACCCCGATGGCATCATCACCAGTTGGAACGCTGGCGCCAAGCGTTTCAAAGGGTATGAGGAAGCGGAAATTCTCGGCCAGCATTTCTCGCGTTTCTATACCGAAGAGGACCGCAAGGCCGGTTTGCCTCAGCGCGCCCTTGATACCGCCATTCACGAAGGGCGTTTCGAGGGCGAAGGCTGGCGGGTTCGCAAGGACGGCACGCATTTCTGGTCCCACGTCATCATCGATCCCATTCTCGATCCGTCGGGCAAGTTGTTGGGTTTTGCCAAGATCACCCGGGATTTGACCGACCGCAAAATGGCCGAAGAAACCCTCAAGCAAAGTGAGCAGCAGTTCCGGCTGCTGGTGCAGAGCGTCACCGACTACGCCATCTACATGCTCGCCCCGGATGGACGCCTGACCAACTGGAATCTGGGGGCTCAGCGAATCAAGGGCTACCGGCCCGAAGAAGTTATCGGCCAGCATTTCTCGATGTTTTACACCCCTGAAGACCGCGAAGCCGGTGAACCCCAGCGTGCGCTGGAGATCGCTACACGCGAGGGGCGATTCGAAAACAAGGCCTGGCGCGTGCGCAAGGACGGTACGCGGTTTTTCGCGCATGTCGTGGTCGACCCGATTTGGGGCGAAACCGGCACGTTGCTGGGGTTTGCCAAGATCACTCGGGACATCACCGAGGTGACCCAAGCCCAGCAAGCGCTTGAGAAAACCCGCGAAGCGTTGTTTCAGGCGCAAAAGATGCAGGCCATCGGTCAACTCAGCGGGGGGATTGCCCACGACTTCAATAATCTGCTGACCGTTATCCTTGGCAATCTGGAGGTCGTTCGCAAACGTGCGGCGGACGACCCGAGAATTACCCGTTTGCTCGACAATGCCACCCAAGGCGCCTTGCGCGGCGTTTCCCTGACCCAGCGCATGCTGGCGTTTGCCAGGCGTCAGGAACTCAAGACCGAATCCGTTGAGATACCAGTACTGATAGAGGGGATTACCGGGCTGTTGCGCAGCTCTCTGGGGCCTGCGGTGAGCATAGAAACCCGCTTTGCGCCTGGACTTGAACCGGTGATGGCCGACGTCAATCAGCTCGAACTGGCGGTGCTTAATCTGGCGACCAACGCCCGTGATGCCATGCCCGACGGTGGGAAACTTGTCATCAGTGCACAGACAGAAGAGATCTGCGATCAGGCGAAACTCGCCCTGACGCCAGGCCGCTATGTCTGCCTGAGTGTCACGGATATAGGGGAGGGCATGGATGACGCTACCCTGGCGTCGGCAATGGACCCTTTCTTCACCACAAAAGGTGTCGGCAAAGGCACAGGCCTGGGGTTGTCGATGGTTCACGGGTTTACTGAACAACTGGGGGGACGCTTCATCCTCAAAAGCCAGAAGGACGTGGGCACCACTGCCGAACTCTGGTTACCCGTTGCGCTAGCCGACTCGACCACCGAACCCGCTATTGAAGAGGCCGCCATGTCGCGGGTGCCTCGTCTGTGTGTGTTGGTGGTGGACGACGACAGTCTGGTGTTGACCAGTACCAGCCTGTTGCTTGAGGACCTGGGTCATCGGGTGATCAGTGCAGCGTCCGGCGCACAGGCACTGGAGCTGTTCGACAGCGAGCACGACGTTGACCTGGTCATTACGGACATGGTCATGCCCAAGATGAGTGGCGCGCAATTGGCACAGGCTATTCGGGTGATAAGGCCGCACCTGCCGATCATCCTTGCCACCGGTTATGCGGAGCGCCTGGAAGGCTTCGCAGCCAGACTTCCACGCCTGTCCAAGCCCTTTACCCAACTTAATCTGGTGGAAGTCATTGCCTTGGCGATGAAGTGACACCTTCCGTTCGGGGGCATGGTGGTGCTCCTTTGTGGCGAGCGAGCTTGCTCGCGCTGGGCTGCGTAGCGGCCCCAAAAATCTGACAGCATTGCCGACTTTTGTGAGCGCTACGCACTCAAGCGGGAGCAAGCTCCCTCGCCACAGGTTTTTCACTGACTCCAGACATCCGTAGATCATTCTTTGCTATCACCCCCCATCAAGCAGCGAGATTGGGCGCGCCCAGTTCTTTTTTGTAGCGTGCTTTCAGGCTTTCCATTTCTGCACCCAATTCGTCGAGTGTCGTTTTGCCCAGCAGTTTTTTGGCCTGAGGAAACATTTCCTTTTCCTCTTCTTCAATGTGATGTTCCAGCAGCTCCTTGACCACTTTCACGCGACCGGCAAATTCGAGAGTGGAGGGGTCAGTGGTTTTCAGGTCCGGAAGCACCAGCGTATCGACGGTGCGATGTTCTTCCTTGGCTTCGTAATACATCACGTCCTGTTCCTTGCCCCCGGCTTTTTTATACGCCGGGTACAAGACTTCCTCTTCCAGACGGGTATGGATCTTGATTTCCATTTCCAGTTTGGCCAGCAACTCGGTGCGCTTTTTAACCCCACGCTCGGTGGACTCGCTCAACTGGGCCAGGATGCCTTTCACGCGTTCATGGTCGGCTTTCAACAGGTCAATGGCGTTCATGGTCAAACCTCTTGTTTAGTCACAGGTCAGGCGCAAACGGTCTTCCTGCCGTTGTCGCTCACACTGTTGGAGCATTTCCCGTGCCTGTTTCAATATCCAATAAAAAGCCAGTAAAAACAGTGGGTTGAAATCGACTTGAAACGGCGTTTGTCGTGCAACCTGCATGAATATCCGTTGCTGTTCAATGCAGGTTGACCGAACGATTGCCTCGCCTGAGAAGGTGTCAGGCGTCCGGTTTATTGCGCCGCTCATAACGGGCCAGCATCGGTTGAGTACTGATGCCATGCGCCAGAATGCTGAGCGCCACTACCGACAACGTCAGGTCAGTGCACAGCGTCGCTGCCGCCGGACCGAGGTCGTGATTCAAGGCGTAGAACAGGTAATAAAAGCTCCCGATCCCGCGAATCCCGAACCAGCCGATCAACAGCCGCTGGCGACCGTCCAGCAAGCGCCCCCACGGCATGAGCCATACACACAAGGGGCGAATGGCACAGAACAACACCAGTGCAACCACCAATGCTCGCCAATCCCAATGGCCCACCAGCACCACGCCCAGCAGGGTGACCAGAAACACTTCCATGGCCCGTTCCACCAGGCTACCGAATGCCAGCATGTCGCCCATCATGATCCCCGCCGCGACTTGTGTTTCTGGCAGATTCGCCACGTCGCCGTGGACGGCAGCCTCAGGTTCGACGTTCTGGTGGCCGACCACCGGTTGCACCAGATGCTCGGCGGGGATCCGTGCGTCGCCGGTGGATTTGACTTCGGCTTGTCGCAACCCCAGGCCGGCGGCGAATACCGACAGAAAGCCATAGCCATGGATCGCTTCGGCCGCGACATAAGCGAGGGCGATCAGGGCCAGGGTCAGGTAATCGTTGGGAGAAATAGTGCTGTCGGCATTGCGGATGCGCATCGACAAGGTCAAGCGACCGATGCCGTGGCCCATCCAGTAACCGGTCAACAAACCGACCGGCACGGCCCACAGCACACTTTTCAATGCCCACTCAGTGAGCCAGGCGTCGCTGTTGCCGCTCTGTTGCACAAATAGCAAGCCGAGGATCACGAAAGGGAAGGCGATGCCGTCGTTGAGGCCCGCTTCACCGGAGAGCCCGAAACGCACCGAGTCGTAATCCCTGGCGTCGTTGACTTGCACCAGCGAGGCCAGTACCGGATCGGTGGGGGCCAGAATCGCCCCGATCAGCAACGACGGCCCCCACGCCAGGGCAAAACCGTAATGCAGTAGCAGGCAGACGCCAATGATGGTCAAGATCATCACCGGTCCCGCCAGGCCGAACGCCACCCGCCATCGAAGATCCTTCAGCGGCAGGCGCAATTTGAGTCCGCAGACAAACAGCGAAAAGAGCACCGCGACTTCCGTCAGGTGCTCCATCCAGATCGCCGCGTCCTTGATGTCCAGCTTCAACAAGCCCAGGCCACCCGGACCGATCGCCACGCCCAGCGCCAGGCACACCGCCGACGTGGTCACCGGCATCCAGCGCAGATAGGACGAGGTCAGTGCCAGGGTCAGCAGCACCGCACCCAACACCGCCACCCATACAATAAAGCTCATGCCCGGTTCTCGGAGGTGTACCGCCGATCGCCGGCGGATGGCGGACTCAGGAAAATCAAACGCCAGTCACGCGCACGTACTCAGGTCCCAGGTAGTTGAACCAGAGCAGAATCATCTCCACCAAAATAGTCACCAGCACCAATAGCCCGACGCCCCATACGCTCGCCGCATTCAGCAGACCTTGCTCCTTGCGCTCGTGCATGAAGATCGGCAAACCGACGAACAGCAGAAACGTTGAATAGAGGGAGGCGGCCCCCAGCACGGTGATCGCCAGCCAGCGACTCGGATAGAGCCCGGCAATACCTGCAAGGAAGAACGGAGTGACGGTGTAGGCGGCAAAACCGATGCACTGATTGACGGTGGGGCGTGAGTCGAAGGTGCGCGACATCCAGCGGATGAACAGCCCCATCAGCACCACGCCGACGATGATGCTCAGGTACAGCAGCCCACTGAGTTGCAGGGCGCTGGCGGCACTGAGTTTGACCGTTTCGTTTTCGGCCAGGCTCCAGCCGACGTAGGTGGTCCCGATAAACAGGCACACGGCGGGAATCAAGGCGAGCAGCAGTAAATGAGCGAGGTAATGGCGCGGATTCGCTTCCTCTTCTTTACGAATATCTGTCCAGACGAAATTGGGCTGAGTGAACAGCCTGACCAAGGGTGCGGACATGTCGACCTCCAGATAGCGAGCGGCCCGGCATAGGGGCCCCTAGAAGTATTGAGGTGCATCCGTCGCCGGGGGTTCATTTTTTATCGGGTGCCTCAAGAGCGGTCGGCTGGAGGGAATGTTTACAAACGGCGAAGGTCAACCGAGCAGTTCCTCTTGTCTGGGTGCCTGGTCATGAACGTCAGCCAATCCGTCGTCGAATATTTGCGCCAACACGACTTGCGACTGACGACGGCCGAATCCTGTACGGCTGGAAAAATCGTGACTTTACTGGCCGAGGTGCCGAACAGCGGGGACCTGATCGAGAGCGGCTATGTGGTTTATTCCTGCGAAGCCAAGCAGCGATTGCTTAACGTCAGCCCCGATACGATCAAAACCTTCAACCTGACCAGTTGCGAAGTGGCTTGCGAAATGGCCTTGGGAGCATTGCGTGACAGCCCCGCCAATGTCGCGGTAGCCACCACCGGCATTTTGGGACCGGAGGATATCGACGGGATTCCCGCCGGCACCATCTGTTTTGCCTGGGCTTATCAGACTGAGCAAGGAAAGCGTGTTTTCACTCAACAGCATCGCTTTTTCGGGTCCCGTAGCAAGGTTCAGTTACTGGCCGCCGAACATGCCTTGAAGCGGATCTCGTTTTTTCATAAACGTGCCCTGGCCTGTGACAAGACCGGTGAACAAGATCGGGTAAATCAATGAACGAGCAATCCGGTCGCACCGAATACCACAGCCGCGATTTTCCGGTGCACGAAGACATGGCCTATCAGGTAAAGGTCTGGCGATTCGAGCGCTGGGGCTGGTACGTGATGGTGTTGCTGGTGGTGTTGGCGTTGCTCGGCTTGTTTTCCCGTGGCCCGCTCAGCTCCCAAGACGTTCACGGCAGCGATGGCAAGGTACGGGTGGAGTACGAGATGTTCCACCGTCATGGCTCGACCAATCCGATGAAGGTCAGTGTGATCGGCCGGCCGGATGCCACGGTTGAACTGGAACTGACCGGGAAACTGCTGGAGGGCTTCGAAATCGAAACCCTGCAACCGGAACCTGTGCGTGCACTCAGTGGCGAGCAGGGCATGAAACTGTGGGTACAAACGGACGCGCAAGGGCAGGCGAGTCTTTACCTGACTTTGCGTGGCGAGGGGCTGGGCCTGTTTCGCAGCCATATCGCCTCGCCCGGTGCAGCCCCCGTCAAGGTGGATCAATTCATTTTCCCTTAGGTGACTTATGGATTCGGTATTGCGCGCGGCCGTGATGTACCTGGCGTTAATGGTGCTGTTCAAAATTGCCGGTCGGCGCTCGCTGGCCGAACTGACGACGTTTGATTTCGTACTGCTGATGATCATCGGCGAGGCGACCCAACAAGCGCTGCTGGGCAATGATTTTTCACTGACCAATTCGATGCTGGTGATCGTTACGCTGATTGCCATCGATGTCGGGCTTTCATTGCTCAAACAGCGCTCGCAATGGGTGCAACGGCTGATCGATGGTGGGCCGACGATCATTGTCGAAAACGGCAAGATCCTGCACAAGCGCCTGCGCCATGCGCGGCTGGTGGAAGCGGATGTCATGGAGGCTGCGCGATCGAGCCAGGGCATTGAAACCCTTGAGCAGATCAAATTCGCCATCATCGAGCGCAATGGCAAGATTTCGGTGATTGCTCAAGAGCCCTGATTCACCGCGATCCCCGTAGGAGCTGTCGAAGGCTGCGATCTTTTGACTTTGATGTCAGCAAAAGCAAGATCAAAAGATCGCAGCCTTCGGCAGCTCCTACAGGGCCGAACGCAGGCCATCCGGTTGCGTCAAAGCATCGGTTTGCCGCCCGTGACGCCATACCGTTGCCCGGTGATGTAGCTGGCTTCATCCGAGGCCAGCAGCACATAGATCGGCGCGACTTCCACCGGTTGGCCGGGGCGGCCGAGCGGGGTTTGCGAGCCGAAGTTTTGCACGTCTTCCTCGGGCATGGTCGAGACGATCAGCGGCGTCCAGATCGGCCCCGGCGCCACGCTGTTTACCCGGATATTCTTTGGTCCCAGCATCTGTGCCAGGCCGGCGGAAAAGTTGGCAATCGCGCCCTTGGTGGTCGCGTAGGCCAGCAATGTCGGCTTGGGCATGTCGGAGTTGACCGAACTGGTGTTGATGATCGAACTGCCGGGCTTCATGTGTTTCAACGCGGCCTTACAGAGCCTGAACATGGCCGTGATGTTCACATCGAAGGTCATCACCCATTCTTCGTCCGGGATGTCTTCGATGTTTTCGTGGGTCATCTGGAAGGCGGCGTTGTTGACCAGAATGTCGATCCGGCCAAAGCGCTCCACCGTTTTATCCACCAGCGCCTGGCAGTGCGCTTTCTGCGCCACATCGCCGGGCAGCAGCAGGCATTGACGACCGGCCTGCTCGACCCAACGTGCGGTTTCC
Source organism: Pseudomonas sp. F-14 TE3482 (assembly GCF_053629455.1). Lineage (NCBI taxonomy): Bacteria > Pseudomonadati > Pseudomonadota > Gammaproteobacteria > Pseudomonadales > Pseudomonadaceae > Pseudomonas > Pseudomonas sp. F-14 TE3482. Next base: position 4,753,814 of record NZ_JBRJII010000001.1, on the reverse strand, counting down.
TGCGCATCTTCAGTTTCATTCAAGTAGGCAACCACCACATCCGCGCCTTCCCGGGCGAATGCAATCGCCACCGCACGGCCGATGCCGCTGTCGGCACCGGTGATCAGGGCAATCTTACCCTCCAGCCGACCCGAACCTTTGTAGCTCTGCTCGCCACAATCCGGGTAAGGGTCCATTTTCATCTGGACTCCGGGGACTGGCTGGCTTTGTTTCGGAAAGGGTGGTTTTGGATAGTCAGTCATCGGGAAATCTCCTCTGTTCAAGGCAAAAGATTCAAGCGGTACCAGCGCTCGTTGAGGGTTGACCCCGGTCTTTTGACTTGAGTTCGGTTGGACTTCCGACGGGTTTAGCGCAGGAGGAGAGCTCGTTGTTCCTGCATACACTCGACTCATGAGTTAGGCTCAATGCGATGCAAGAAACTCGATGAGGAATTGCTCATGAACACTCAATCGCTCGTTGCACTGGCACTCTCGTTGGCATGTCTCGCCGGCTGCGAAAACAAATACGATGTGAACGAGAAAAATTGCGAGCCGAAAAACTTCATGAAGCTGCCGGACGATCAGAAGCGGGAAGCCTTCATCAAGGCTTGTTTGGAGCGCATAACGCCTTGAACAGGATTCGATGCTGCGCCTATCGCCCATAAAAAACCCGATGCACAGGCATCGGGTTTTCGGTGTCAACCTGGGGGCGTCAGGCCTGGCGGTTACGCAAACTACGCTCCATCCGCGCGATCCCTTCTTCCAGCAGCGCCCGCGGGCAGCCGAAGTTCAGACGCACGAACTGCCGGGCGTGATCGCCGAAATCCAGCCCTGCGCTCAGCCCGACCTTGGCCTGTTCAAGGAAAAACTGCTGCGGGTTATCCAGCCCCAGCGCCGTGCAGTCGAGCCATGCCAGGTAAGTGCCCTGAGGGATGTTCATGGTCACACCCGGCAACCGCGTACGAACCGCCTCCACCAGATAATCCCGATTGCTTTGCAGGTAGGCCATGAGCTCGGTCAACCACGGGCCGCCTTCGCTGTAGGCGACGCGGGTGGCTTCCAGGCCCAGCGGGTTGACGCTGTCGACCATGCCGCAGCGAGCGCTGTTGACCCGATGACGCAGTGCCGCGTCCTGAATGATCATGAACGCAGTCTTCAAACCGGCGATGTTGTAAGCCTTGCTCGCCGACATCAGGGTGATGGTTCGCTTGGCGATCTGCGGGCTGAGCGAGGCGGTCGGAATGTGTACGCGCCCGTCGAAGCACAACTCGGAGTGGATCTCGTCGGAGATGATCCAGGCATCCTGCTCCAGGCAAATGTCGGCGACCGCTTGCAGCTCCTCACGCGGGAAGACCTTGCCCAGCGGGTTATGCGGGTTGCTCAGCAGCAGCGCGCCGCCCCCTTGCAGCGCTTCGCGCAAGGTATCGAGTGGCGTGGCATACGTGCCATCGGCCAACGCGTCGAAATCCAGTTCGACTTTGTTCAGCTGCCAGTGGCCCGGCGCATGGCGCAGCGGCGGGTAGTTTGGCGTCTGCACGACCACGTTCTGCTGCGGCTGAACCAGCGCATGCAGGGCCATGTTGAACCCCGACTCGATACCCGGCAGGAATATCAGCTCCTGAGGTTGCACGCGCCAGGCGTACTTGCTCCACAGGTCGGCGACGATGGCGTCACGCAAGTCATCCTGAGCCACGCTGTAACCGAGCATCGGGTGTTCCAGGCGTTTTTGCAGCGCCTGAATGATCGCTGGCGGCGCGGCAAAGTCCATGTCGGCGACCCACATCGGCAACACGTCGGCCGGGTAGCGGCTCCATTTGGTACTGCCGGTGCCATGGCGGTCGAACACCTGATCAAAATCGAAAGTCATGCTCAGTCTCATAAAAGGCAGGGGGTTAATCCGGTGGCCATGATAAGCGCCAAACCCACAGGTCGCTCCCATTAATTGTGTTTCCGACTGGCTTGCGGAATTACCCGACTGTCGGTTTTCACACAGCACAAAACAGCATTGTCTACAGTTTAAAGTGGCGGTAGTTCCGTTGCCGTCACCGTGATCGTCCAGAAAAACCCGGCCAATGTACCGGGTTTCCACCTGATCAGGAGTGCACGATGGACCTCAACCGTCGTCAGTTCTTCAAGGTCGCTGGTCTCGGCCTTGCGGGCTCAAGCCTCGGCGCGCTGGGCATGGCCCCGACGCCCGCTTTCGCCGAACAAGTGCGTCATTTCAAGCTCGCCCATACCCATGAAACCCGCAACACCTGCCCGTACTGCTCGGTCGGTTGCGGCTTGATCATGTACAGCCAGGGTGACAACGCGAAGAATGTCGCCCAGAGCATCATCCACATCGAAGGCGATGCCGACCACCCCGTCAATCGCGGCACCCTCTGCCCCAAAGGCGCAGGCCTGCTCGATTTCATTCACAGCCCCAGCCGTCTGCAGTACCCGCAGGTGCGCAAGCCCGGCACCACGGAATGGACGCGAATCTCCTGGGATGAAGCGCTGGATCGCATCGCCGACCTGATGAAGGCCGACCGCGACGCCCACTTCATCGAGAAGAACGCCCAGGGGCAAACGGTGAACCGCTGGCTGAGCACCGGTTTCCTCGCGGCGTCGGCATCGTCCAACGAAGCGGGTTACATCACCCACAAGGTGATTCGCAGTCTCGGCATGCTGGGGTTCGATAACCAGGCACGTGTCTGACATGGCCCGACGGTGGCAAGTCTTGCCCCGACGTATGGCCGTGGTGCCATGACCAACCACTGGACCGATATCGCCAACGCGAATCTGGTTCTGGTGATGGGTGGCAATGCCGCCGAAGCGCACCCTTGCGGTTTCAAATGGGTGACAGAAGCCAAAGCCCATAACAAGGCGCGGCTGATTGTGGTCGACCCGCGTTTCACCCGTACCGCCTCGGTGGCCGACTATTACGCGCCGATCCGCACCGGCACCGACATAGCCTTCATGGGCGGGCTGATCAATTACCTGCTCACCGAAGACAAGATCCAGCACGAATACGTGCGTGCCTATACGGACGTGTCGTTCATCGTCAAGGCCAACTACGGTTTCGAGGACGGCTTGTTCAGCGGTTACGACGCGAGCAAGCGCATCTACACCGACAAGTCTGGTTGGGGCTATGAAATCGGCGAAGACGGTTTCGCCAAAGTCGACCCGACCTTGCAAGACCCACGCTGCGTCTACCAATTAATGAAGCAGCATTACAGCCGCTACACCCTGGAGCTGGCCAGTCAGGTCTGCGGCATGCCCGTGGACGCGATGCAGAAAATCTGGGAAGAGATCGCCACGTGCTCGCAACCGGGCAAAACCATGACGATTCTCTATGCGTTGGGCTGGACCCAGCATTCGACCGGCTCGCAGATGATCCGCAGCGCGGCCATGGTGCAACTGCTGCTGGGCAACGTCGGTATGCCGGGCGGGGGTGTCAACGCCCTGCGCGGGCACTCCAACATCCAGGGCCTGACCGACCTGGGCTTGCTGTCCAACCTGCTGCCCGGTTACCTGACCCTGCCGGCCGAGGCCGAACAGGACTACAACGCCTACATCGCCAAACGTGCACTCAAGCCATTACGCCCCGGGCAGATGTCCTACTGGCAGAACTACGGCAAATTCCACGTCAGCCTGATGAAAGCCTGGTACGGCGCCAATGCCACCGCCGAGAACAACTGGGGTTACGACTGGTTGCCCAAGCTGGATATCCCCGGCTACGACATCCTGAAAATGTTCGACATGATGGGCAAGGGCGAGGTCAATGGCTACATGTGCCAGGGCTTCAACCCGATCGCCGCGTTGCCGGACAAGAACCGGGTGATGAAGGCGCTGGCCAAACTCAAGTGGCTGGTGGTGATGGACCCACTGGCCACCGAAACCTCGGAATTCTGGCGCAACGCCGGTCCTTACAACGACGTGGAAACGGCCAGCATCCAGACCGAAGTCATCCGTCTGCCCACCACCTGTTTCGCTGAAGAAAACGGTTCGCTGGTCAACAGCGGTCGCTGGCTGCAATGGCACTGGAAGGGGGCCGATGGCCCGGGGCAGGCGCGCACGGACGTTAAGATCATGGCCGAGCTGTTCTTGCGCCTGCGCCAGCGTTACCAGGCCAACGGCGGTGCCTGGGCCGAGCCAATCCTCAAGCTCGACTGGCCGTACAAAGTGCCCGATGACCCGACGCCGGAAGAGCTGGCCCGGGAATTCAACGGCTACGCCGTATCCGATGTCACCGATGCTTCGGGCGCGGTGATCAAGACCGGTCAGCAGCTGTCCGGCTTCGGCCAACTCAAGGACGATGGCAGCACGGCATCCGGGTGCTGGATCTTCTGCGGCAGCTGGACCGAGCAGGGCAACAACATGGCCCGGCGTGACAACAGCGATCCTTTCGGCATGAAGCAGAACCTGGGCTGGGCCTGGGCCTGGCCGGCGAATCGCCGGATTCTCTACAACCGCGCCTCTTGCGACCCCCAAGGCAAACCGTGGGACCCAAACAAACGGCTGGTGTGGTGGAACGGCAAGGTCTGGACCGGCACCGACGTGCCCGACTACAAGGCCGATGTGCCGCCGGAAGCCGGGATGAACCCGTTCATCATGAACCCCGAAGGCGTGGCGCGTTTCTTCGCCCTCGACAAGATGAACGAAGGGCCGTTCCCGGAACACTATGAACCGTTCGAGACGCCCATTGGCATCAACCCGATGCACCCCAACAACAAGCAGGCCACCAGCAACCCGGCCGGACGGGTCTTCGATTCCGTCTGGGACACCCTCGGGCAGGCCAAGGACTTCCCTTATGCGGCGACCAGCTACCGGCTGACCGAACACTTCCACTTCTGGACCAAGCATTGCCCGATCAACGCCGTGACCCAACCCGAGCAGTTTGTCGAAATCGGCGAGGTGCTGGCCAAGGAGAAGGGCATTGCTGCCGGTGACCGGGTGCGGGTCAGCTCCAAGCGCGGGCATATCGAAGCGGTGGCGGTGGTGACCAAGCGGATTCGTCCGCTGCAGGTCAATAACCAAGTGGTGCACCAGATCGGTATCCCGTTGCACTGGGGCTTCACCGGCGCCACCCGTCACGGTTACCTGACCAACACCCTGGTGCCGTTCCTCGGCGATGGCAACACACAGACCCCGGAATCCAAGTCATTCCTGGTCAACGTGGAGAAAGTCTAAATGGCCAGCCAAGACATCATCGCCCGTTCGGCCACCACCACGATGCCGCCCTCGGTGCGCACGCAAGAGGAAGTGGCCAAGCTGATCGACACCACCAAGTGCATTGGCTGCAAGGCCTGCCAGGTCGCCTGCTCGGAATGGAACGAGTTGCGCGACGACGTTGGTCACAACCTCGGCACCTACGATAACCCTCAGGACCTCAGCGCAGACACCTGGACCTTGATGCGCTTCACCGAGCATGAAACCGACGCCGGCAACCTCGAATGGCTGATTCGCAAAGACGGCTGCATGCACTGCGCCGAGCCCGGCTGCCTGGCGGCGTGCCCCAGCCCCGGCGCGATCATCAAGCACGCCAACGGCATCGTCGATTTCGATCAGGACCACTGCATCGGCTGCGGGTATTGCATCACCGGTTGCCCGTTCAACATTCCGCGCATCTCGCAAAAGGACCACAAGGCTTATAAATGCACGCTGTGCTCGGACCGCGTGGCGGTGGGGCTGGAACCGGCCTGCGTAAAAACCTGCCCGACCGGCGCCATCGTTTTCGGCAGCAAGGAAGACATGAAAGAACACGCGGCCGAACGTATCGTCGACCTCAAGAGTCGCGGTTTCGAAAACGCCGGTTTGTATGACCCCGAGGGGGTCGGCGGCACCCACGTCATGTATGTGCTGCACCATGCCGACACGCCCAGGTTGTATGCCGGGCTACCGGATCACCCGGCGATCAGCCCGCTGGTGGACCTGTGGAAAGGCCTGAGCAAACCCCTGGCGTTGCTCGCCATGGGCGCGGCGGTGCTGGCCGGGTTCTTCCATTACGTGCGTGTCGGCCCACAACTGGTCGAGGAGGACGAACATCCAGTTACCGTCGACCCGGCGGTGCATGAGTTCGATCCATCGGTGCACACCTTTGATCCGACGAAACCCGGCGGGGAGGACAGGCCATGAACGACAAATCGATCCTGCGCTACACCGCCAACCAGCGCACCAATCACTGGCTGGTGGCGATTCTGTTTCTCGCGGCCGCGCTGTCGGGGCTGGCCTTGTTCCACCCGGGATTGTTCTGGCTCAGCAACCTGTTTGGCGGCGGTTCGTGGACGCGCATTCTGCATCCGTACATGGGCGTGGCGATGTTTGTGCTGTTCCTCGGCCTGGTGTTCAGCTTCTGGCGGGCGAATTATTTCAGCGCTAACGATCGGTTGTGGCTCAGGCGCGTTGGGACTGTCATGCGCAACGAGGAGGAGGGCGTGCCGCCGATCGGCAAGTACAACCCGGCGCAGAAGCTGCTGTTCTGGGTGTTGCTGATCTGCATGCTGGTGCTGTTGTTCAGCGGGCTGGTGATCTGGCGTGCCTGGTTCAGCGCGTACTTCGGCATCACCGGTATTCGCTGGGCGATGCTGCTGCATGCACTGGCGGGCTTCATTCTGGTGCTGAGCATCATCGTCCACGTCTATGCCGGTATCTGGATTCGCGGCTCGGTCCACGCCATGGTGCGTGGCCGGGTCAGCCGCGCCTGGGCGAGAAGACACCATGAGCTCTGGTACCAGGAAGTGACCCGAGACGAGACGCCTGAGCGACCGATCACAAAAAAAGGATGACCCCTTGGCCACGATCCTCGAGCCTGGGCAGATAGAAGCGGCGGCGAGTTCACCGCCGTTTCTATACCTGCCACCGAACAACCTGTTCACCTTGCGCGCGCTGCGTCTGGAACGCCTGGCCGATGGGCATCCATTGGCGGATTACCTGCGTTTGGTTGCCGGACTGTGTCACGTTCAGCAGAACATGATGGACGATCCGCCCGTGGCCGCCATGCCCGATCCCGAACGTCTTCAGGTGTGCGTAGAGCATGGCTTGCCACCGTTTGCCGCCGACAGTCTGGTGCGTGAAAACGTTTGGCTGCCGTATCTCGAAGCCATGTTGCAACGCTATCAGCCACCGCCAAACGCTGCGGTAGAAAACGCCGTGGCGACTTTGCGCAGTGCCAACCCGGGGCTGCTCAAAGCCTGGGCGATTGCCTTGGTCAGCGGCCAGTATTCAATGCTGCCGGCAGAACTGGTGCCGTTCCTCGGCGCAGCGCTGCAAGCGGCCTGGAGCCATTGGCTGCTGAGCACACCCAACCTTGAACTCAAGCGCGGCGACAGTCTCAGCCAATGCCCGGCCTGCGGTTCGCCGGCGATGGCCGGGGTGATTCGTCATCGCGGCAAATACAACGGTTTGCGTTATCTGGTGTGCTCGTTGTGCGCCTGCGAATGGCATGCGGTGCGGGTCAAATGCGTGTACTGCGAACAGAGCAAGGGGCTTCAATACGTCAGCTTCGAGGATGACCGTCACGCTGCCAATCAGGCACCGTTGCGGGCGGAAGTCTGCCCCGGCTGCAACAGCTACCTGAAACTGATCTACCTGGAAAACGATGCCGAAGCCGAAGCGCTCTCGGCAGACCTGTCCAGCCTGATGCTGGACATGCGCCTGGAGCAGGAAGGCTACCAGCGCTTGTCGCCCAATCTGATGCTGGCCCCCGGAGGCGACTGAGCCTGTCCCTTTGAGCCGTGAACTCAGCGGCTACACTCAGACGCGACGGTCATTCGCTTCCGGGAGCCTCTGATGTCTGCAACCTCCGCCAGCCACACCTTGCGGCTGCCCTCCATCGACAGCTTGCTGCGCCATCCCGCCTGCCAACCACTGGCCGAGCGTTACGGGCGTGATGCGCTGCTGGCCGGTTTGCGGCAACTGCTCGATGACTTGCGCGAGCCGGTTCAAAAGGGTGAACTCAACGCGGTTGAAATCGCCCCCGACGTATTGGCGGGCAGGGCAGGCGAGCGTCTGGCGATCCAGCATCGCAGTCAGGTGCGGCGGGTGTTCAACCTCACCGGCACGGTGCTGCACACCAACCTTGGGCGCGCGTTATTGCCGGAGTCGGCTATCGAAGCCGTTCAACTCGCCGCCCGCTATCCGCTCAATCTGGAATTCAACCTGCACAGCGGCAAGCGCGGCGACCGGGATGATTTGATCGAAGGCCTGATCCGTGAGCTGACCGGCGCCGAAGCGGTGACCGTGGTCAACAACAACGCCGCTGCCGTGTTGCTGACACTCAACAGTCTGGGCGCGCGCAAGGAAGGCATCATTTCCCGTGGTGAATTGATCGAAATCGGCGGCGCCTTCCGGATTCCCGACATCATGGCCCGCGCCGGGGTGCGGCTTCACGAAGTGGGCACCACCAACCGCACCCATGCCCGTGATTACGAGGCTGCGATTGGCCCGCGCAGTGGGCTGGTGATGCGCGTACATGCGAGCAACTATTCCATCGAAGGTTTCACCGCCCGAGTGCCGACGGCTGAATTGGCGGAACTGGCTCACCGTCACGGGCTGCCGCTGCTCGAAGACCTGGGTAGCGGCAGCCTGCTGGACCTGACTCGCTGGGGACTGCCCGCCGAACCGACGGTGCGTCAGGCGCTGCTCGATGGCGCGGACATCGTTACTTTCAGCGGCGATAAATTACTCGGCGGTCCCCAGGCCGGGTTGATAGTCGGCCGCAAAGACCTGATCGCCAAGATCAAGAAGAACCCGCTCAAGCGCGCGCTGCGGGTCGACAAACTGACCCTGGCCGCCCTCGAAGCCGTATTGGCGCTGTACCGCGATCCTGATCGGCTGGCCGAACGCCTGCCGAGTCTGCGCCTGCTGACTCGCCCCCAGGCCGATATCCTCGCCCAGGCCCAACGCTTGCAACCGTCGCTGGCGCAGGTGTTGGGTGACGGCTGGAGCGTCAGCGCGGTGCCAGCGCTGGGCATGATCGGCAGCGGCAGCCAACCGGTGGCTCGTTTACCGAGCGCCGCGTTATGCCTGCGGCCCAACGTTTCCAAGCGTCTACGTGGGCGGCGATTGCTGGGGCTGGAGGCAGCGTTTCGTCGGCTGCCGATTCCCGTGCTGGGGCGCATCGACGGCGATGCACTTTGGTTGGACCTGCGCCAACTCGACGACGAAGCCGCGTGGCTGGTTCAACTCGATCAATTGCAGGAGGAGGGCCGGGACGGGTGATTGTCGGCACGGCGGGGCATATCGATCACGGTAAAACCTCCTTGCTCCAGGCACTGACCGGCCAGGCCGGCGACCGTCGCCGGGAAGAACGCGAACGTGGCATGACCATCGACCTCGGCTATATCTACGCGGAGCTGGAACCGGGCGCCGCGCTAACCGGTTTTATCGACGTGCCCGGTCATGAGCGCTTCACCCACAATATGCTGGCCGGGGCGCAGGGCATTGATCTGGTGTTGTTGGTGGTGGCAGCCGATGACGGCGTCATGCCGCAGACCTGCGAACATCTGGCGATCGTCGAGTTGCTGGGCATCCCTCGGGCGCTGATTGCAATCACCAAATGCGACCGCGTCGATCCTGCTCGTGTGCAGGCCGTCCGGGAACAGATCGAAGCATTGCTCGCACCCGGACCTTATGCCAACGCGCCGCATATCACCTTGTCGAGTGTGACCGGCGAGGGTGTCGAGACACTGCGTCGAGCCTTGCTGAGTGCGCAACATGAGGTGCTTCAACGCAGTGTCAGCGGCGGTTTTCGCCTGGCGATTGATCGGGCTTTCAGTGTGGCCGGCGCCGGGATCGTGGTGACCGGCACCGCGTTGTCTGGCCAAGTGACCGTGGGCGATACGCTGATGTTGAGTCCGCTGGGCAAACCCGTGCGGGTGCGAGGCCTGCATGCGCAGAATCAGGCGGCTGACAGCGCGACGGCCGGGCAGCGAGTCGCGCTGAACCTGAGTGCCGAGCGTTTGGCCCTGGAGCAGATTCACCGGGGCCACTGGCTGTTGGCCGAGTGGCTGCATGCGCCGACCCAGCGTCTGGATATCGAGATGACCTTGCTGACCAGCGAAGCGCGAAGTTTCGAGCACTTTCAACCGGTACACGTGCATCTCGGTACTCAGGACGTAACGGCGCGGGTGGCCTTGCTGGAGGGCGCCAGCCTGGCACCGGGTGAGCAGATGTTCGCGCAACTGCTGGTGAATGCGCCGATGCTGGCGGTGAAGGGCGACCGCTTGATCCTGCGCGACCAAAGCGCTCAACGCACCCTCGGCGGTGGCCGGGTGCTCGACCCGTTCGCCCCGGCCCGACACCGTCGCAGTTCCGAACGATTGGCGCAGCTACAAACGCTAGCCACCACGACCAGTCTGGAAGACGCACTGCCGACGCTGCTGGCCAACAGCGACACCGGGCTCGATCCGCAACGCCTGGAGCGCCAGTTCAACCGTCCGCGCGAAACTTGGGAGCTGCCCGAAGACGTGCGCTTGATCGATACGCGGCAGGGGCCGTTGCTGTTCAGCGCGGTGCGCTGGGAAGCCCTGAAAGCGCCGCTGCTGGAACACCTCGCACGTTTTCATCAACTGGAACCGGATCAAATGGGACCGGACAGGGATCGCCTGCGTCGCTTCGCCGGCACCGCGCTGGACCGGCCGACCTTTATCAGCCTGCTCGATGAATTGCTGGCCAGCGGCGCGATCGTCGCCAGCGGCCCCTGGCTACATTTGCCCGATCATCAAGTGCGTTTGAGCGAGGACGACGAAACCCTGTGGCAACAGCTACAGCCGCTGTTTGAGCAAGCGGGTTTCGATCCGCCATGGGTGCGTGATCTGGCTAAAACGACGGGCCATGAAGAGGCTGCCGTGCGCCTGCTGCTGCGCAAGATGGCGCGGCTGGGTCTGGTGCATCAAGTGGTTCGTGACTTGTTTTATACCGAGACGCTGGTGCGCCGATTGGCGGCTATGCTGGTGCAACTGGCCAGCGATGAGCCGGTGATTCAGGTCACCGCGTTTCGCGATGCTGTGGGCCTGGGGCGCAAGCGCAGTATTCAGATTCTGGAGTACTTCGACCGAATCGGCCTGACCCGACGCTTTGGAGACCGACGCCACATTCGGCTCGACAATGCATTGGCTCAACCAGCAACAAACTGAGTTCAAGGAAGGCAATCGCGCCCGGTGGCGCGGCCGGGCTTCAAACCCGGTTGGGGACGGCATCCGTTCCCGGGCAGGTTCGACTCCGGCTGCCTTCCGCCATTTGGTAGAACACTGATGCAGGCAGTTAACACCTGTCAGCTCAGCACAATCCCTGTGGGAGCGGGCTTGCCCGCGATAGCGGTGTGTCAGGCAACATCAATGTTGACTGTGCCGCCATCATCGCGGGCAAGCCCGCTCCCACAGGGACTGCGCTGAGCTGGCTGGTGAAAACACGCCAACAAACACAACTATGACCTACGCTTATTCCAGACGCATGTTCAACGAACAGGGGCTCTTCCCTGATCGAAAACAACAAGAACAGCTATCCGGAGACGACTCATGTTTGCATTGGCCCGTCGATTCAGCAGCAACCTCGCCGTTTTAGTTACCGCCGCCGCGCTCGCCTCACCGGTTTTTGCGCTGGATACCGTCAAGTTCATGGCCCCGGGTTCGGTCGGTGGCGGTTATGACCAGACCGCACGGGTCCTGGGCAAAGCCATGGTCGAGGCGAAAACAGCAAAGTCCGCTACCTTCGAGAACAAGGGCGGCGCCGGTGGGACCCTGGGCTTGGCGCAATTTGCCAACGGCACCAAGGGTGACGCCAATGCCCTGATTGTGGTCGGCGCGATCATGGTCGCAGCCATCGAGCAGAACAAACCGCAAATCACCTTGAAGGACGTGACGCCGATCGCCCGGCTGTTTACCGAATACAACGTGATTGCCGTGCGTGACGACTCCCCGTACAAAACCCTGGACGACTTGCTCAAAGACTTCAAAGCCAAACCGGCCAGTATCAAATGGGGTGGCGGCTCCAAGGGGTCGATCGACCACATTGGCATCGCCGAACTGGCGAGCAAAATGGACGTCCCCGTCAACCAGGTGAATTACGTGGCCTTCGCCGGTGGCGGCGAGGTCGTCGCCGCGACGCTGGGGGGCCACATCACGGTGATCACCGGCGGCTACGCCGAGCTTGCCAAATACGTCCAGTCCAAACAATTCCGCTTACTCGCCATCGGCGCGCCCACACGTGTAGAAGGCATCGATGCACCGACCCTCAAAGAAAGTGGCTATGACGTGACGATCGGCAATTGGCGTGGCGTTTACGGCGCAGCGGGCCTGACGCCTGAACAGCGCAAAGAACTGACCGAAGCCGTCCTGACCGCCACCAAAAGCACTGTCTGGCAAGAAAACGTAAAAACCAATGCATGGTCACCGAGCATTCTGACCGGGGATGACTTCGGCAAATTTGTCGAAGAAGAGCACGGGCGTCTGCGCGCGATGCTGGTCAAGGTCGGGCTGCTTTGAGATGGCCGGGCGCTGGAGAGTCATGCCGGCCCAACTGGCGATTGGCTTAGGTGTCGTCGCCATCAGCGCGGCATTGGCGTTCGGCGCCTCGCGGTTTCCCCCCGAGATGGGCTTCGTCATCATGGCGGCGTACGTCTATCCCTACGCCGTCGCGGCGTTTCTGGGCGTCGTCGGTCTGTTGATGTGCTATCAGGCGCTCACCGGTGGTTTTCGCAACCTTGGCGACGATCACGAAACCACCCAGGCTCAGCCCGGCGGCAAGGCCGGAGCGACCTGGGTCACGGCGGGGCTTGTGGGCGTTGCCTTGCTCATTACCTACATCGGTTTCGTATTGGCCGCCTCATTGCTATTTGCCTGTTCGGCACGGGGTTTCGGCAGTCGCAGCCCGGTGCGGGACCTGGCCATCGGCATCGCCCTGACGCTACCGATTTACTGGCTTTTCACCGCCGGGCTAGGGGTTTCCCTGCCGCCCCTGGTCAACGCCTGGATCTGATCCGGGCCCAAGGAGGTCGACAAGGTGGACATTCTCTCGAGTCTGGCAACCGGCTTCGGTGCCGCGTTGGCGCCGATCAACCTGATGTGGGGTTTTATTGGCTGTCTGCTGGGCACCGCGATCGGTGTTTTGCCGGGAATCGGGCCGGCGCTGACCGTCGCCTTGCTGCTGCCGATCACCGCCAAGGTCGATCCTACCGGCGCGCTGATCATGTTCGCCGGCATCTATTACGGTGCTCAGTTTGGCGGCTCTACCACCTCGATTCTGCTCAACACCCCGGGGGAATCGTCCTCCATGGTCACGGCCCTGGAAGGCAACCTTATGGCGCGCAACGGGCGGGCAGGCCCGGCCTTGGCGACGGCCGCTATCGGTTCATTCGTGGCCGGTACCATTGCGACGATCTTGCTGACCTTGTTCGCCCCTCTTGTTGCGACGCTGGCGCTGAAGTTCGGGCCGGCGGAGTATTTCGCGATTCTGGTGCTGGCCTTCACCACCGTGTCGGCGGTGCTCGGTGCGTCGATGCTGCGCGGCTTCGTCTCGTTGGGCATCGGGCTGACCATCGGCTTGATCGGCCTGGACTCGACCTCGGGCATTGCCCGCTACACCATGGAGGTGCCCGAACTGGTCGATGGCATCGAGGTCGTGCTGGTGGCGGTCGGCTTGTTTGCCGTCGGTGAGGCCTTATACAGCGTGCTCTACCAAAAGGAAGAAACGGGCAGCCGACATCGCCTGACCTCATTGTGGATGACCCGCGCCGACTGGAAACGCTCGATTCCCGCGTGGCTGCGGGGCACTCTGATCGGTTTTCCCTTCGGGTCGATTCCGGCCGGTGGTGCGGAAATTCCGACGTTCCTGTCGTATTCAACCGAACGCAAACTCAGCAAGTACCCGAAAGAGTTTGCCGCCAGCAAAGGCGAGGGCGCTATCGAAGGTGTCGCCGGGCCGGAGGCGGCCAACAACGCGAGCGCGACCGGTTCTCTGGTGCCATTGCTGACCCTGGGCATCCCGACCTCCGCCACGGCGGCGATCTTGTTGGCCGCGTTCCAGAACTACAACCTGCAACCGGGGCCGCTGCTGTTCCAGACCTCGGGTGAACTGGTCTGGACGCTGGTGGCCTCGCTGTACATCGGCAATGCCATCCTGCTGGTGCTGAACCTGCCGTTGGTGGGCCTGTGGGTCAAACTCTTGCAGATTCCACGACCGTACCTGAACGCCGGCATTCTGGTGTTCGCGACCATCGGCGTATACGGCATGCGCCACTCGACGTTCGACCTGTTTCTGATGCTGGGCATCGGCTGGGCGGGGGTGTTGATGCGCCGTTTCGATTTCCCCGTCGCACCGGTGATCGTCGGCATGCTGCTGGGCCCGATGGCGGAAAAACAACTGCGCAACGCATTATCAATCAGCCAGGGCGACTGGATGATATTTGTGACGCAACCCATCGCGGCCTCGCTCCTGGTGCTGACGCTGTTGGTGTTGCTGGTTCCGTACGTGCTGCACAAACGCGGCATCAAATTGCATGAGGATGATTGAGGGCTTCGCGAGCCGGTTTGATGATGCTTTGCCCTAGGAGCAGCTCAAGAATCCCCACGTAGATCGTTCCCATGCTCCGCGTGGGAATGCCTCAACGGACGCTCCGCGTTCGGCTCCGGAAGGGACGCGGAGCGTCCCGGGCTGCATTCCCACGCAGAGCGTGGGAACGATCATCGCCACCCTCAATTTCAGAAACGAAACGCTTGTCGTCCGACCAGTAGCCATTTGCCTTTCTGTTTCTGCCAGATCTGGAAGTTCTCGATTTCCGTCGGGACGGTCTCTTCACCCTTGATGGCTTGTGCCGAAAAATGATGCCGGACCAACGCCACATCACCTGAGAGTGTGATGGTCTGGCCCTGCATCTCCAGTGTCTTGAAAGCGCTTTTTCCGGTTTCGATGTCGGCGATGAACGCTTTCTTGTCCTGGATTTTCCCGCTGGAATGGCCGTAGGTGAGGTTTTCAGCGGTGAGCGCATTCAGCTGGCGAATGTCCTTGTGCAGCATCGCTTGAGTCAGATGGTCTACCGCTACGGCGACATCCTTTTCGCCCGAGGAGGGGGCTGCCATCACATAGCCGCTGAAGAGGCACAAGAAGCCGATAAGCAATTTCGTTTTTTTCATGGGTATTTTCCTTGTTGTTATGGAGATGACAGACGAGAGATAGGTATCTCGTCTGTCATCGTACAACGTAGCAGGTTTTTGTTGCGGGATGCATTCCGCGAATATCCACCGGAACCTGTGGGAGCGGGCTTGCCCGCGATAGCGATGTGTCAGCCGACATCAATGTTGAAATGTGCCGCCTTCATCGCGGGCAAGCCCGCTCCCACAGGTTCCGCTCCCGCGAGCGCGTTTTTTATCACTTCATCATCTGCTTGGAACTCCCCGCCAGACACCCTCGTCATCTGCAATGAAGCACCACCGCGGACATACCGCGGGCACTTCCTGACGTGTTCATTACGAAGGCGAGGGATGACATGACTATTCCAGACAGCAGAACCGGACAACCGGATGCCCCTCGGGATCCCGCAGGCTCCGAACAAAACTTTCAGCATTTAAAGGAGGAGGTTACCGAAGCGATAGGCGGTGCGCGGCATCAGGCCGATGAGCAGTTCGGCCAATACCGCGATACCGCAGCGGACCAGATTGAAGCATTGGCCAGAGGCGCCCAGTCAGTCGTTTCCGAGATCCGGACGAACGATACGTTTGGGATGTCCGATTACCTGGCGGACATGGCCGAGAGCATGAGCAGCCTGGCGGGAAAACTGCGCAGCAAAAGTGCCGAAGAACTTCTGCACGATGGCGCTGATCTGGCGCGGGACAATCCGGGGTTGTTCATTGTCGGCAGCATCGCGGTGGGGTTCGGTCTGTCGCGGTTCCTGAAAGCGGGCACGGCGACCCTGCCGACAACAACCGATCGTGAGTACGCGGCCCAAAGCAGCACACCCACGTTCACTGGCGATGGCTCGCAAGAATTTTATGAAACGTCGATGCCATCCGCAGGCGATTTGTCTCCCGGCTTGGCCACTGGCATCACGCCGTCCTCGCCGAGCGCGCCCGACCATCGTGGCGACAGTTCCTCAATGCCGGGGTCCAGCCCCTTCACAGGAGAACGGTGATGAACAGAAACGATCCAGAGCTGCAACCCACACCACCCGTCACACCGTCTGTCACGACGGCTGATCATGACGCTTCCGTGGTCGGTTTATTGCGGCAGTTGACTCGGGAAGTACCGGCGTTATTCACCAAGGAGCTGGCGTTGGCCAAGGTGGAATTGCAGGCCAGCCTGACGACGTTGAAAGCAGGGATTGCCGGGGTAGCCGGCGGCGCCATTGTGCTGCTCGCCGGGTTCATCATTGTGCTGATGGCGGTCGTCTATGCCTTGAGCCTGGTGATGGCGCCCTGGCTGGCTGCGCTGATTGTTGGCGTCGTGGTGATGGTCATCGGGTTCGTGATGCTGCAGGCAGGCAAAAAACAATTCGAGCCTTCCCACTTCAAGCCTGATCGCACCCTGGACGCGCTGAATAAAGACCAGGAAGCCCTGCGGAGGAAAGTGTCATGAAGCGAGAATTCGAAACCGAAGCGGCCAAGAGCCCGGAAACCATCGAGCGTGAAATCGATGCGCAACGGGAAAACATCGGGCATATCGTCGACGCGCTGGAAAGCAAGTTTACCCCTGGCCAGATGTTCGATCAGGCGCTGCTGATGATGCAAAGCAACGGCTCGACCTTCCTGACCAACCTGGGCACCAGTGTGCGCAACAACCCCGTGCCCGCGGTGCTGACCTCGGTCGGCCTGATGTGGTTGATGATGAGCCAGAATCGCCCGCCAACGCCCAGGGAATATCGCGTTGAGCCGGATGTCGACTGGACCGATGACTTGGCCGAAGGGCTCGCCGATGGCATGGACAGCGCCCGACAGCGTCTGCACAACACCACTGATTCGCTCAAGGACAGCTATCAGGCGGTCAAGGGTAAGGCCGCGCACCTGAGCGATAGCCTGCATGCGAAGACCGATCACCTCAGCCACGCCGTCCATGACACCAGTGATCGCCTGGCGCGCAGGACTCATGAAATGGGCGACCAGTTCAATCATCTGCTCAAGGAACAACCCCTGCTGATGGCGGCGATGGGTATCGCGGTGGGAGCGTTGCTGGGCGCGGCATTACCCACTACCGCAACGGAGCGCCGTTATCTGGGCAGGACCAGCGCAAGCCTCACCAGCAAGGTCAAACAGCAAGCACGGGAGGGCTATGAGGCGGTGCGCGAAAAGGTGATGGAAACCACAGAGCCCCACGAGGCAATCGCGGGAGAAACGGGCGAGATGCGCAAGACCGCGTCCGAAACCCCGGCCGATCTGTCACGTGGCTTGGGGACTTCTTGACAGGTATCAGGGCAAGGCGGGAGGTCTGATGCACAGACGTCCCGTCGAGCCCGGTTTATCGGCGCCTTGAAACAACCATGACGAGGTACACATCATGATTGATGAATCCACAGGCATGACCCCAGGTGTGCGCTACGAAATCGAGAACCGCGAAAGGGTAGAACCGTTTGCCGGTTTTTTTCTGGATGGCAAGTATTACCTCACCCCCGAACTGCAAACGGCCATCGGCTGGCTTGAGGGCAATCGCTTTATCTACGATGTACTTGATCCCGAGGGCGAGCCGGTTTTCAAGGATCGTGTGGCCGGCACTATCAAGGATTTGAAACTCACATTGAGTGACGGAATGCCCCTGGATATTCACCCCATTCCGGGCACCTGACGTATCGGTATCGGGGCCGGCTCGAACGTGCGTCAGCCGCCACTGATTTTCCAGTGTTTGACGTTATCGGCAAACACCATCTGATGCATTTCGTGGGCGATTCCGTAGGCCAGGGATTCATGCGCCGCAATGACCTTTTCTTCCGCTGAAAGGCAATGAAAAATGTCCAGTTTGGTATCCGCGTTGGCGGTTTCCAGGGCAAAGATTTGCACATAACGCGCGAGGTCGTTATCCAGGCTCAAGAGGTATTCGCGCAGGCGTTGATGGTCGACCGAGCTTTGGGGGAAGTACCAATTCATTGGGTGAATCAGAAACCGCGAATGGGGCGCGGTGATCCGTCGGCCGGCGGCCAGGTACATGATGATGCCCATCGACTCGATGTTGCCGGCATTGATCGCGCACAGCGGTACCGGCAGGGATTTGAGGAAGGTGTAGAGGGCGAAGCCGAAGTTGGTGCTGCCGCCGCTGGTGGAGAGATTCAGCAGTAAGGAGGAGGCGCCCTGGTCGATGGCGTCGAGGCAGCAGTCCCTGAAGCGTTCCATCGTGCCCTGATCAATCTGGCAATGAAAGTGGACGATGTGCTCTGTCATCGACGTACCTCCACACAGGATAAATGAGAGAGCTGACAGTTTGAATGATGCCAGACCTCAACGCGCTTTTCTTTCATCAATTTGTATAAGCGGACCCCACTTTTATACTCGTTTTATTCACCCCCCATTAGTCGCTGCATCAGGAGTTTTCTGGAACTAATCGTCCCAATCCGCTTGTCGCAAGAATGACAGATCAGTTCAAACTTTCAATCGCAGAAAACCTCGGAATAAGACGAGCCTAGAAAGGTTCGCGAGAAACAATGAGGAGAACGAAAATGGCTAACACCGGTAACAAGAACCCTGGCAATTTTGCCAACGACCCTCAAAAAGCCTCCGAAGCCGGCAAAAAAGGCGGGGAGTCGGGCGGCGGGATGATGAATGATCCGCAACGTCCCTCCGACGCTGGCAAAAAAGGTGGACAGGCCTCAGGGGGCCGTCAATCCAGCGATACCAATCGTCCCGGCAGTGGACAGGGAGCGGGGCGCCAAGGCAACTTGGTCGAAGACAGAGAGAAAATGTCTGACGCAGACAAAAAAGGAGGAGGGCAAACTCCCGGCGGCGGGCGTAAACCCTGATGCCGTGTGAAATACATCAAGCCCCGCTTATGGCGGGGCTTGGTTTTATCCAGGTCAGATTCCCGACGCCTCACGAATCATGATAGGCGCATGCTGTGCCATCAACTCAGCGACCCAATCAATGAATACGCGCAACTTGAAGCTGATATGCCGGTTCGGCGCAAAGGCCACGTAGATCGGCATCGGATCGAGGCGCCAATCCTCGAACAAACGAACCAACTCGCCGCGCGCTTCGTATGGCTTGGACATGTAGTCTGGCAGCCAAAGAACTCCGAGGCCGGCCAGACCGGCCGCGATGTAGGCATTGCCATCGTCGACCGCCAGCACGTAGCGCCCCTTGATATGGACGCTCTCGCTGTTGCTGCGCATGGCATAAGGCACGGCTTTGCCTGTGCGTGCCCACAGGAAACCGACGACACGATGATGCGAATCTTCCAGCTCTTGCGGATGCGACGGCGTACCGACGCGGTCCAGGTAACTCGGCGCCGCATAAACGCCCAACTGGAGTTCGCCTACCCGCCGGGCCATCAGAGACTGATCGGTTAGTTCGCCGCCGCGCACAACGCAATCTACGTTCTCACCGATTATATCCACGATGCGATCGCTGACGCCCATGTCGATCTGGATGTCAGGGTATCGAGCATGAAACGCAGGCAACGCCGGTACCAGAATCATGCTGGCCAACGGGCTGGGCACATCCACTCGCAGCCGGCCCCGGGGCAGGGCAGAGGCGCTGGACAGGCTAGTCTCGGCATCGTCCATATCGGCTAGCAACCGCACGACGCGCTCGTAATAGACGGCACCGTCGGCTGTTACGCTGACCTTGCGCGTCGTGCGGTTGAGTAATTTGACGCGTAACCGGGCCTCCAACTGCTGCACCAGTTGCGTCACGCTCGTCTTGCTCATATGCAGTGTTTCGGCCGCCTTGGTGAAGCTGCCCGTTTCCACCACCCGAGCAAACGCCTGCATCGCATCGAAACGGTCCATTTCTGCCTCGGTTATCTATTGGATTGTTTGGGTTTTACAAACAGTGATGCCTACAGTTGCTCGTTTATCGGGCAGGCACAAGTCCTTAAAGTCTCTTTCATCATTAATGGCGGGTCGGCTTTGATCCGTTGAAGGAGGCACTGTATGACTACCCGTGATGTTGTTTTTCCGCCCGGACGCCAATCGCTTTACGAGCGCAATCGCTATTCGCCGGCTATCCGTTCCAATGGCTTTTTATTCGTTTCGGGGCAAGTCGGTAGCACCGAAGACGGCTCACCCGAGCCCGACCTGGAGACGCAGGTTCGGCTCGCGTTCAACAATCTGAACGCGATCCTGGTCGCTGCCGGTTGCACCTTCGACGACGTGATTGACATAACGGTCTTCATCGTCGATCCGCAAGAGAAGTTCGAAACGATCTGGAAGGTTGTGCCGGAGTTCTGGGGTAACGCACCGCACCCGACGTTAACCGCTGTCGGTGTCACGTGGCTGTATGGCTTTGAGTTCGAGATCAAGGTGATTGCCAAGCTTCCTGAAACCATCAGGAGCTGAACTGAACCGCGATAGCGCAGCGCAACTATCGGTTCAAGTAATAGTGACAATCAAGAAACGAAAGTTCTGGTTTGTTGGGTAAAGGCGGAAAATCGCCCCATCGAAGACGCTGCTCAATAAACCAGACTTTTTATTTTCAGGACTTCACCGATGCGCCCTTTATTTGTTCCTGTCATGGCTTTCGCCTCCTTGCTGCTGGCCGGTTGCGCCTCCGCGCCGAACGACCCGACGCAGACCTTCCAGACGAAAAAAACACCTGCCGAGTACGCCGACTGCGTGATACCGAAGTTGCAGGGCAGCGCACTGAACCCGACCGTCTCGCAAACCCCGCGCAGCTACCGGATCGTGGTGCCGAGCAAAGTCGCGGCAGACAACGTTCTCGAAGCCTACAAGGCCCCGAATGGCGGCAAGGTGTTTTTGTATGAGCGCCACTTGCTGGCATCGAACTTCATGCCTTCGAGTTTCGAACGTGCTGCGCAGGAATGCCTGTAACCGGTAACCGCTTTTAAAAGTGCTCCTTTGGTTGGTCGCAACCAACCCATTTTTTGTCCCGTGCCTCATTCGGTCACGGGATTTTTTTACGTGTAGATGGCCGCCCATTTACCCGCACGGTTCCTGTCATTGCATCACATAACGCCCCGGCGCCGACTCAAGTGCCGGGTATTGCGCGTTCCCGGTGCTCAGCACTGCAGGCTGGCGTTCGCCGGCGTGTTCGGCCAGCCAGACGAACCAGTCATTCCACCAGCTGCCCGGATGCTGCTGGGCATTCTTGAACCAGGTTTCAGGGTTCTTGGTGACGCGATTGTTGGTCCAGTAGTGGCGTTTTTCCTTGGCCGGCGGGTTGATCACCCCTGCGATATGCCCTGAGGCGCCGAGCACGAAACGCTTGGTTCCAGACAGTAGCTGGGTGCTGGCGTAGGCGCTTTTCCATGGCACGATGTGGTCGTCATGGGTGGCGAGGATGTACGCCGGGGCATCGATGGCGCGCAGGTCCAGCTTGACCCCGCAGCAATCCAGTTCGCCGGATTTCAGATCGTTTTGCAGATAGGTATGGCGCAGGTACCAGCAGTACATCGGCCCGGGCAGGTTGGTGCTGTCGTTGTTCCAGAACAGCAGGTCAAGGGGTATCGATTTTTGCCCCTTGAGGTATTTGTCGACGTTGTAGTTCCACCACAAGTCGTTGGGGCGCAGCAGCGAGAATGTATTGCCCATGTCCTCGCCCTTGAACAGGCCGATGGGGCCATTGAGGCCGCCGATAGTGCGCTCGCGATAAGCCACCAATTGCTCGTCGACGAAGATGTCGATGGGACCGGTATCGAGGTAGTCGAGGAAGGTGGTCAGCAGGCTCACGCTGGCGATCTCTTTGTCGCCACGGGCCGCCAACACGGCCAGCGCCGAGCTCAATAACGTGCCCCCAATGCAGAAACCCACGCAATTGGGCCGTTGCTCGCCGCTGATTTCACGGGTCAGCTGCAGCCCTTTGATAATCCCGGTTTCAATCAGGTCATCCCAGGTGGTGCCGGCATGTTCCTGGTCGAAGTTGCGCCACGACATCAGAAATACCGGGTGGCCTTGCTGCAACAGGTGGCGAACCATCGAATTGTCGGGGCGCAGGTCGAGGATGTAGTACTTGTTGATTGACGGCGGAACGATAAATACCGGGCGCCGGTACTGGGTTTCGCTTTGCGGATAGTACTGGATGAGCTGGAAGAGTTCGTTCTCGAAGACCACTTCGCCGGGGGTGTTTGCCAGGTCGACGCCCACTTTGAACGCGCCGGCGTCGCACTGGCGCATCTTGCCTTCCTGCAGGTCGCTGGCCAGGTGCATCAGGCCTGTGAGCAGGCTGCTTCCTTGGGTGTCAACGACCCGTTGCAGCGCATCGGGGTTACTGACCAGAAAATTGCTCGGCGCGCCGGCGGCGATGGCTTGCTCCGCCAGATAGAGCAAGCGTTGACGCGGTTTCTTGCCGTCGATCGGCAACTGATCGAGCAGCTTCAGCAGAAAACCGGCATTGAGCAGATAAAACGCCGCGAGGGAACCGAACAGCGGTTGGCTCCAGTTGCCGCTGGCGAAACGTCGATCTTCGAAACTGAAGGGCTGACCGGTCAACAGACGCTGGCCGAGTTCACACCATTGTTGCTGATAGTCCGATTGGAGGCTGTCCAAAGTTTCGCGTGGCAGCTCGAACCAGGCGTTGTAATCCTGCCCGGTAAACCAGGGATTGGTGCTGACCCAGAGCCGTAATTGTTGCACTGCAAAGGACGCAATGAACGGAACCTGGCCCGACCAGAGTGTGTTTAAGGTATGCGCGTTGTCCATGGAACTCCTTGCCCACTTGAATAAACCGGACGGAAAAAAACGCGGCGCCGGACGTCGGCGCCGCGTCTGACAACTCAGCCTGTGTTTCTAACGCTCGATGACCAGGCTGACGCCCTGGCCGCCACCGATGCACAAGGTGGCCAGACCTTTTTTGCCATCGCGACGAATCAGTTCATGTACCAGCGACACCAGAATCCGCGCGCCTGATGCGCCGATCGGATGACCGAGGGCAATGGCGCCACCGTTGACATTGACCTTGTTCATGTCCCAGCCCAGTTCCTTGCCGACGGCCAGTGACTGCGCGGCGAACGCTTCGTTGGCTTCGATCAGGTCCAGGTCGTCCAGGCTCCAGCCGGCTTTGGTCAAGACCAGACGGGTAGCGGGCACCGGGCCGATGCCCATGATCGACGGGTCCACCCCGGCGCTGGCATACGCCTTGATGCGCGCAAGTACCGGCAAGCCCAGCGCCAGGGCCTTGGCGGCGCTGGCCAGCATCAGCACGGCGGCGCCGTCATTGAGGGTCGACGAGTTGCCCGCGGTGACGCTGCCGTTTTTCTGGAACGCGGGTTTGAGGTTGCCCAGTGCCTGGAGCGTGCTGTCCGGACGCGGCTGTTCATCGGTGTCGAAGACCAGCGGCTCGCCCTTGCGCTGGGGAATCAGGATCGGGGTGATTTCACCCTTGAAGTAACCCGCCTCGATGGCCGCGGCGGCTTTCTGTTGCGAGGTCGCGGCGAAGGCGTCCTGATCTTCGCGACTGATGCTGTATTGATTCGCCAGATTCTCGGCAGTGATGCCCATGTGGTAGTCGTTGAAGGCATCCCACAAACCATCCTGAATCACGCTGTCTTGCAGTTGCGCATGACCCATGCGCAGACCGGTGCGCGCCTTGGGCAGAACATAGGGCGCCAGGCTCATGTTTTCCTGACCGCCG
Source organism: Pseudomonas sp. F-14 TE3482 (assembly GCF_053629455.1). Lineage (NCBI taxonomy): Bacteria > Pseudomonadati > Pseudomonadota > Gammaproteobacteria > Pseudomonadales > Pseudomonadaceae > Pseudomonas > Pseudomonas sp. F-14 TE3482. The sequence continues at coordinate 4,730,137 of NZ_JBRJII010000001.1, read as the reverse complement.
GCAATCACCAGTTCGGCGTCGCCGCAACGGATCGCCTGAACCGCAAGCTGGACCGCCTTGAGGCCTGAACCGCAGACTTTGTTCAGGGTCAGGGCAGGGGTGGTATGGGGCAGGCCGGCCTTGATCGCGGTCTGGCGTGCAGGGTTTTGCCCGGAGCCTGCAGTCAGCACCTGGCCGAGGATGACTTCATCAACCTGCGCAGCGTCGATCCCGGTCTGTTCGAGCAGGCGACGAATCACCGCCGCACCCAACTCGGTGGCTGGAATGGCGGACAGTGAACCTTGAAAACTGCCAATGGCGGTGCGAGTAGCGGCAACGATTACGACTTCGTTCATGCATGACCTCATTAGGATTCTGTCGAGCGGGAGCAGGGCATCCATGCCCTGACAGGCTTACTGCATGTTCATGCCGCCGTTGACCGAGAAGTCGGCACCGGTGCTGTAGGCCGATTCATCGGACGCCAGCCAGGCGACGATCGAAGCGATTTCTTCGGGTTGGCCAAGGCGCCCCACGGGTGTGGCTGCGATCATGGTCTCGAGAATGTCCGGACGGATGGCCGCGGTCATGCTGGTCTGGATGTAGCCGGGCGATACGGTATTGACGGTCACGCCCTTGCCCGAGACTTCCCGGGCCAGTGCCATGGTGAAGCCATGGATGCCGGCTTTAGCCGCGCTGTAATTGGTCTGGCCGAACTGGCCGCGCTGACCGTTGATCGACGAAATGTTGATGACCCGACCCCAACCCTTGGCCAACATGCCTTCAATCACCTGTTTGGTGGTATTGAACAGGCCGCTGAGGTTGGTCCCGATCACCGCGTTCCAGTCTTCTGGAGTGAGTTTGCGAAAGGAGGCATCCCGAGTGATGCCGGCGTTATTGACCAGCACATCGATCGGGCCGAATTGCTCTCGTGCCATCTCGAAGGCCTTGCGGGTCGATTCCCAATCGGTGATGTCGCCGAAGATGCATTCGAACTGATAACCCGCCGCCAATTGGGTGGCGATCCATTCGTTCTTGCGGGCGGAATCCGAGCTGCAGCCGACGATGACCTTGAATCCTTCCTTGTACAGGCGTTGGCTTATCGCAGTGCCAATCCCACCCATACCACCCGTGACCAACGCAATACGACCAAGCGACTTCATACAATCCCTTCCTTTCTTTGTTTTGCGTTGCAAGATGGGGGGATTGTTCGGTATTGGCCGGGCGTGAGGAAGTGTTGAGAGGTGACTGTCTGGTGTCCAACGGTGCCATGCCCCGGTTAATGACGGGTGGCGAAAAACGCTGGTTACCTATACTGGGATCAATATTGGCCACTGAAGAACCCGTTAGTCTTTGATTCATCGCAGATCAGTTATGGCTCCGGACAGGATGTTCGGTTCCACAGGTCATTGAGGACGCCATGTATAGAATGAGTTCAGGCTATGCCAGCGTGCTGGTAAATACGCTCTCGGCTCAAGGACTGGATGTTGCCAGTCTGTGTCGGGAGGCTGGACTAGACATGAAGCTTGCGAACAAACCAGGAGCGTTTTGCGAGCGAAGGGCAATTTATCGATTATGGGATCTGGCGGCTCAGGCCTCGGGCGATCCGGACATCGGCCTGGAGGCCTATGGAAGTTTCCACCCCGGTAGCTTTCAGATCGTCGGCTACACCATGATGTCCAGCCTGAATCTGAAAAAAGCCCTTGAGCGCCTGGTCCGTTTCAGTCCGTTGATTGGCACCGGATTCAGCCTTTTCTTTACATCGGAACCGCAGGGTTACCGACTTTCCGGCCTTGATCATCACCAAAAAGGTTCGGCCAAACCTCGCCAATACACCGATGCAGCGCTGGCTTCGTTGCTGGGCTTCTGCCGTAAGCTGGCGGGCGGTCACTCACCGCAACCCTTGAGTGTAGAGTTCACCTATCCCGAACCTGAAGACACCTCCGAGCATCGACGGTTGTTTGGCTGTGACCTGCGTTTCGACGCGGCTTATGACAGCATTTTGTTTGATGGGCAGGAGCTGCTGCGTCCGTTGAGCATGGCCAACGAAGCGCTGGCGGTGCTGCATGACAGTTTTGCGGAGGCGCAACTGGATCTGCTGTTTGGTTTTTGCATCGTCGGCAGGATTCGCGCGCTGATTACCGAGCGCTTGAGTCAGGGCCAGGGGCAATGCGATATGGAGTCGATCGCGGCGGCATTGCACGTTAGCAAGCGCACGCTGCAACGCGCGCTGGAAAAGGAAGGGACGCAATTCAAGGACGTGCAGAATGCTGTGCGCCGGCAATTGGCCGACTTCTACCTGCGCCATTCTCACTTCAACATGAAGCATGTCGCGTATCTCCTTGGTTTTCATGATCACAGCAGCTTCAACAAAGCCTGTAGCCGCTGGTTTGGCATGACACCCGGTCAGTATCGGGCCGATGAATCGTTGGCAATCGAGGAAGCCGCGCCGGTCTGACACGGCCTTCCATCAGCGTTCAACGTTATTTCATCGGAGGTTTTTTTACGGCTTTCTTGCCCTTGGCAGGTTTACGCACCGGACTCGCCACCTTGGCGATGGGGTGTGGGGTCACTGCGGGGATTTTCTGCTTGATCGGCTCAGGGATGAGCACCGGGATGGCTTGCTTGATCGGCTCTGGCGTTATCGCCGGGACTTTCACTTCGATGGCGTCGGCCGCACCAGGTGGTTGGGTCAGGCTGAAACCTGGCAGCGGAACGTCGAGTAGTGTGTGCAGCTCACACCAGCATGGGTTGTTTGCGCCGCTGGTCAGCAGTTCCGGCAGTAAATTGGCGACGGCCGCCAGCACTTGTTGGCGCTCTTGGGCCTCAATCAGCATCAAGGGCAGGCTGTGCAGGCTTTCTTGCGGGAGGGTGGCGACCAGCAGTTTTTGCAGGCGCAGGGTTTCACGCAAATCAAGCGGCTTGGCACTGTAGTCCTGGAGCAGCACCTGCAGTTGCAGTATCAATTTCTCGACGCTTTCCTTGCCCGGCTCGTCGCTGTTGCGGCCCAGCAGGAACAGGATCCGTATCAAGGCTTCCATCAGACCGCCAAGGGGCAGGGCATCCTGCAGGTGCGCGGTCAGAACCTGGTCGTGCTGCTTGGCGTGTTCTTGCAGATTTCGCCCGGGGGCATTGCCGGCGAGGCTATTGAGCACGCCATACACGCCGTAGAAACACATTTCGTGAGCCGCATCACGCAGGTCCCGATAGCCGTTCAAGGCGTCCTGCACCTGGTTGGAAAACAGTTCTTGCCAGAGCAGCAACGGATTGTTCTGGCTGGCGGGGTAACGATCCTTGCTCACTTGGGCGGCACTGCCAGCCAGCCACCACAGCGCCGGGTTCAAACTGCTCCAGGCCACTTGTTGCTGATGGAAAGGGTGCGCGCGGCGCAGCAGTTCGGCGCTCGGTTCGTTTATCAGCTGGCGCAACCACGGGCGTATGAATTCGTCGTACACGTTGTTGTTGATGGCGGAGGCGCGCTGCACCAGTGCGAATTCGCGATCGTCATCACGGGGCGGCTTCACTTCGCCATGAATGTCGGCGATACGCCGGGGCTCGAAACGCACGGCATACGGCGTCGCCGAGTGCTCCGGCAGGTCTTCGATCAGCATTTCATAGAGCCCGGACGGCAGCGCATTGATCGCATCGACCGCACCCAGCAACTCACGGTGCTCACGCCGCGCCACGTCACCGGACACGAAGATGCCCAGGTGACCGATGCTCGCATGTCGCAGGTAAACGATGGTGCGTCCGGCATTTTGCAACGCGAGATCGCTGGGATAGACGTCGGTGATCCAGTCCAGCGCCTGCTGCGGGGAGGTGATGTTGTCGCCATAGGAACAGAACACCACCACCGGCACTTCGATCAATTTGAGGTCAAGCCCGCTGCTCTTGCGCCCCAGGCCACCGGACAGCTGATTACCGATGAACAGGTCGTCGACAATCATCTCGATTTCTTCGCTATTGAGCAGGGTCGGGCTGCCCCACCAGCGTTCGAAATCCAGAAAGCGTGCGGCCTCGCTGTCGACTTCACTGAACAGGTGGTAGTACTTGCCCCACCAGGTGTTGGCCGGGTCCAGGTTTTCGAAATTGCTCACCAGCCAAGTGCCGTCGAAGCGGTCATTACCGAGGTCGCTTCCCAGGCGTGCCATCCAGCCACCGCCCAGCAAACCGCCGGTGTAGCGCATCGGATTGTGGCCATTGACGCCGGCCCAGTACGACAACGGCGCACCGTTGACGATGATCAGCCCCGGCAACTCTGGCCGAGTGGCCGCCAGGCCCATTAACGCCCAGCCCGCTTGGCAGTTACCAATGACGACAGGTTTGGCGCTGTCCGGATGCCGGGTGCTGACGACCTCGATGAACCGTGCCTGGGCGTCTGTGATATCGGCAAGGGTTTGCCCTGGGCGTGGCGAGTGACTGAAGGCGATGAAATAGGTGGGATGGCCGGCTCTCAGGCTTTCGCCGATGACCGAATCCTGTTTGAAACCGCCGATCCCCGAGCCATGACCGCCGCGGGGGTCAATGATGATCACGGGCTGTTTTTTGCTGTCGATCTGTTGCCCCGGGCCGCCGAGGATTTGCAACAACGAATAGTTGACCGCACGGGGCAGGTCTTCACCCGCGACCAGCGTTTCATGATTGAACTTGAGCAGCAGCGGATACCCGGCGCGTTCGTGGGCCAGGGTGTTGTCGCCGCGCTGACGCAAGGTGTCCCAGAACAGCACGCTGCGCTGGCCAAGGTCAGTGAAGTATTCCTGCCAGTCAGCCGGTGTCGGTTGTCTGAGTTGCCCAAGGCTAAAAGGCGCGAAAGTTTTTGCCTGGCGCTTCTGCACGGCGTCGAGGACGTTGTGGGTATTGAGGCGTTGCAGATGATTAAGGTGTTCGAACAAGCCGACGGGGTCGCTACGCTCTTCATCTTGCAGCGCAATATTTACTTCCTGACCCATGGTGATCTCCTGCTGCTATGCATGGGAACCTGCGCATCTGAACCCTTTAATTAAAGAGGGCAAGGCGGGCCGTTCGATGAGCAGGAGTCTACAGCGAATAAGGAGGGCGTTAGCAACGTTTATTTTGCACCGCACAAAAATAGGCGTTGCCAAATAGTTTTGTGCGCTGCAATATCAAGGCTAACGCGATGACTGGCCGGATCGCTATCGCGTCCTCAGGCTCATCAGGGCCTTCCAGTACCAGGAGATTCAAGCATGTCTTTTTTCAATTCGGAAAAACTGCAAACCGCTCAGAAAGCCAACCTCGACCTTTTGCAGCAAATCAGCGGCAAAGTGTTCGCCAGCGTTGAACAGCTCAGCCAGTTGCAGTTCAAGGCACTGCGCGACTCCACCGAAGAGCACTTCGAAGGTGTTCGCAAACTGCTGGCCGTCCGTGATCCACAAGGCTTCGCCGAGCTGCAGGCGTCTTTCACCCAGCCGAGTGCGCAAACCGAACGCCTGGCCGAGTTCAATCGTCAGGTTCAAGCATTGATCGTGGGTACTCAGTCGGACATCGCCAAATTGACCTCGAGTCAGGTCGAAGCGGGCACCCAGCAGATGCATGAGTTCGTTGAAACGATCAGCAAGAATGCACCGGCCGGCTCCGAGCCTGTTGTGGCCGCGTTCAAGTCGGGCCTGGCGAATGCCGGTACTGTGTTCGAAAGCGCACAGAAAGCCGTAAAACAGGCTGCCGATGTGGCTCAGAGTGGTTTCGAGGCAGCGACTGCCGCGGGCACTAAAGCTGCCCCGGAAGCTAGCGCCAAGCCTAACAGCGGTAACAAGTAAGTCACGTCAGGCCAGCGGTACCAATGGCGATGGGTTTATTCCCCATCGCCATTTTTTTTCGTTCCGCCATCGGCACCGGGCTTGCCGCCGAACATGCCGAACAGGTTCTGGGTGTTCAGGTACAGCGCCTTCGACTGATCGACATACTGACGCATCAAATCCTGCATCACCGGCGCTTGCTGATGCATGAAGGTGCTCCAGGCCTCGGATGATTGCGCACCGGTCTGGGACTGGATGTCGATTACGGTCTGAATGCTCTTGTCCAGGTAACTGCCGAGTACGCCCTGATAAGGGCCGTAGAACTGGATAATCCCCATCAGCATCTCGCTGGTGAAGATCGGCTCACCGCCGCTTTCGGCTTCCAGAATCACTTGCAGCAAGATGCTGCGCGTCAGATCCTCGCCGCTCTTGGCATCGACCACCTGAAAAGCAATTTTGTCGACCACCAACTGGCGTATGTCCGCCAGCGTCAGATGACTGCTGGTGTGGGTGTCATACAGTCGGCGATTGGGGTACTTCTTGATCAGGCGTGGGGTGGTATCAGTCATGCGGGGCGTCTCGCGGCGGGCCTGGTTTGCCGGCATCTTAACCTACAATCATCATTGGTGTTCTTCAGGCCGCCATCGCGGGCAAGCCCGCTCCCACAGTGATCTCTGTTGTTCACAAGTACTGCATTTACAGCAGAACCCTGTGGGAGCGGGCTTGCCCGCGATGAGGCCCTCCAGCACACCGAAGATTCCCGAGTCGTAAAAAAGGGGAGCCCGCCGGTAGCGTGCCCCCCCCTCAGAGAAATTGAATCGACTTACCAGATCGGCAAGGTGTAACTGACGATCAGGCGGTTTTCATCCAGGTCGCTGCCGAAGTGGGTCGAGCGAACTGTCGCGTTACGCCACTTCACGCCGACATTTTTCAGCGGCCCGCTTTGCACGACATAACCAATGTCGGTATCACGTTCCCATTCCTTGCCTTCGGGGCGATTGCCGCCCAGATCGATGTTGTCACCGGTGAGGTAACGGGTCATGAAGGTCAGGCCCGGAATGCCGATGGCCACAAAGTTGTAGTCGTAGCGCGCCTGCCAGGACTGTTCGTCCTTGCTGGCGAAGTCGCCGATCTGCACGAAGTTCACCAGGAACGCATCGGTGCCGTTGACGTAGGCGTAGCCGGTGTCGCCGCTCATGCCTTGATAACCCAGGCCCACCGCATGCCCGCCGAGGTTGTAGGTGAACATCGCGCCGATGGCGTTGTTATCGACATTGCTGCCGCCATCATCCGTGGAGCGGGCGAAGCGCAGATCGGTCTTCAGCGACTGGCCGGTGGTGACTGGCAAGACGTAGGTCAGGTTGACCAGGTGCTGGCTGTAGAAGTTGTCGAGGTGGCCGTAGCTGTAGCCGGTGGCGAGGTTGCTGGTCCATTTGTAGTTCAGGCTGGCGAAATCGAAGCTGTCGCTGTCGAGATGACGCGTGGTGATGCCCTTGGCGCCGGTGCGGGTGATGCCCATGTCCTCGTAGTCCGAGGAGTCGCGCTGATTGACTTGCGTCAGGCGCCCGGCATCCACGGTCAGGCCTTCGAGTTCCAGCGACGTCAGCTGACCGCCCTTGAAGGTTTGTGGCAACAGCCGTGAATCATTGGCCAGTACCGTCGGCAGTTTCGGCAGCAGCGTGCCCAGTTTCAGTGTGCTTTTTGAGGCACGCACTTTGGCGGTCAGGCCCAGTTCGCCGTACTCGTCCTGCGCCCCTTTGCTCGTGTCACGGTGGCGTTTAAGCAGGCCGGAACCTGCGCGATCAGGGCTGGAATCGAGCTTGACGCCGAGCAGGCCGATGGCATCGAAGCCGACACCGATCAACCCGTCGGTGTATCCCGATTCGTAGCGCAGCAGGAACCCCTGGGCCCATTCCTCTTGTTTGGATTGGGCGGCGTTGTCCTGGCGATAGTCACGGTTGAAATAGAAGTTGCGCAGCTCAAGGCTGGCCTTGCTGTCTTTGACAAAGTCAGCGGCGGCGGGGGCCGAGAGGCTGATGACGCCGCCGGCCAGCAACAGTCGGGTAGCGAGGATGCGGGTGTTGCGGTCCATGGTGAAGCCCCTTTGTTTTTATTATGGAAAGACAGGTCCCGCGGCCCTCGCCAGGTGGGCGAGGGCTTATCAATAAAAAACGCGAACGCCAAAAAGAGAGGAGCGTGGCGCCGCGTGCGGTTCAATCGTTAGAACTGTTCGGCGCTCAGGCCAAACAACGAGGCACTGCCCGCGCGGATGGATTGCTCCAGGCTCAAAATGCGCGGCAGCAGGCGGTGAATGTAGAAGTCGGCGGTGGCGATCTTCGCGCCATAAAACCCTGCATCTTCGTGCAGCTTTTTCTTGGCAACCTGTGCCATGCGCGCCCAAAGCCAGGCATAGGCGACGTAACCGAACAGGTGCAAATACTCCACCGAAGCAGCGCCGACTTCGTTGCGATTGGTGGTCGCCTGGTCCTGTAGCCAGTCGCTCAGGTCTTCCAGACGCTGCACGGCATCGAACAGTTGAGCGGAGTAGGGCGCGTCGGGCTGATGGGCGAAATGACGGATCTCGCCGGTGAACTGGCGCAGCGCGGAGCCCTTATCGGCGAGCACTTTGCGTCCAAGCAAGTCCAGGGCCTGAATGCCGTTGGTGCCTTCGTAGATCTGCGCGATGCGCACGTCACGGACCAATTGTTCCTGGCCCCATTCGCGGATGTAGCCATGGCCGCCGAACACTTGCTGGCCGTTGATGCAGCTTTCCAGGCCGGTGTCGGTGAAGAACGCCTTGGCCACCGGCGTCAGCAGCGCAACCAGGGTTTGCGCGTTGTCCCGTTCCTGGACGTCATCGGAAAACTTCGCCAGATCGAGTTGCTGGCCGACATAACTGGCGAACGCGCGGCCGCCTTCGGTCATGGCTTTCATGCTCAGCAACATGCGGCGCACGTCGGGGTGGACGATGATCGGGTCAGCCACTTTGTCCGGAGCTATGGCACCGGTCGGCGCGCGGCTCTGAACCCGTTCGCGGGCATAGGCGACGGCGCTCTGATAGGACGCTTCGGCGCAGCCAATGCCCTGAATGCCGATGGACAGGCGCTCGTAGTTCATCATGGTAAACATCGCCGCCAAACCTTTGTTGGCTTCGCCGACCAGCCAACCGCTGGCGCCGTCGAAGTTCATCACGCAGGTGGCCGAGGCCTTGATGCCCATCTTGTGTTCGATCGAACCGCAACTCACAGCGTTGGCTGCACCGAGGGAACCGTCGGCATTGACCAGCACTTTGGGCACGACGAACAGTGAGATGCCTTTCGGCCCCGCGGGTGCGTCCGGCAGTTTGGCCAGCACCAGATGGACAATGTTTTCGGTCAGGTCCTGATCGCCACCGGTGATGAAGATCTTGCTGCCGGTGATGCTGAAGCTGCCGTCGGCCTGAGGTTCGGCGCGGGTGCGGATAATCCCCAGATCAGTGCCGGCGTGGGCTTCGGTCAGGCACATGGAGCCGGCCCAGCGGCCTTCATACATCGGCGGCAGGTAAAGATTTTTCAGGGTGTCGCTGGCGTGAGCATCCAGCGCCAAGCAGGCACCGGAACTCAACGCCGAATACAGCGCGAAGCTGGAGTTGGCGCCGTAGAGCATTTCTTCGAACTGCACGGCGAGCATCTTCGGCATGCCCATGCCGCCAAAATCGGCGTTACCGGAAAGACCCACCCAGCCGCCTTCGATGTAGGTGGCATAAGCCTGTTTGAAACCGATTGGCGTGCTGACCTGGCCATCGACCCACTGGGCGCCTTCCTCGTCGCCGCTGCGATTCAATGGCGCAATCAGGTGCGAGGTGACTTTGGCCGCCTCCTCAAGAATGGCGTCAGCGGTGGCGGCGTCGACACTGTCGGCCAGGGCCGGCAAGCGTGCCCACAGGGCCGGGGCGTCGAACACTTCGTGCAAGACAAAGCGCATGTCGCGCAGCGGGGCGTTGAATTCGGGCATAACGTGAACCTCAAAAGGGTGTGCGATGGGCACGGCGCCGCTAGAGCAGGCCGTGCCCTTTCAATCAATGAGCGGAAGCGCTGGCGGCACCGAGGCCGGTCTGGGCGCGAACGAACTGGTCGGCGTAAGCGTCACGCTCCTTGTCGGCCCGCACGCTTTGGTCGAGTTTCGACACCACGACGATCACGAAGAACGCCAGCGGCATGGAGAACAGCGCCGGGTGGTCGTACGGGAAGATCGCGTGAGCATGGCCGAGCACGGTGACCCAGACCGCTGGCGAAAGGATCACCAGCACCAGCGCGCAGATCAGGCCGGCGAAACCGCCGATGATTGCACCTTTGGTGGTCAGGCCTTTCCAGTACATGGCCATGATCAACACCGGGAAGTTGGTTGATGCGGCGATACCGAAGGTCAGGCCCACCAGGAACGCGACGTTCATCTTCTCGAACAGAATGCCCAGCAGAATCGCGATGATGCCAAGGCCCACGGTGGCCATGCGGGTCACGCGCATTTCCTGTTTCTGGCTGGCTTTGCCTTTCTTGAACACCGTGGCGTAGAGATCGTGGGAAATCGCCGAAGCACCGGCCAGGGCCAGCCCGGAGACCACCGCCAGAATGGTGGCGAAGGCTACGGCCGAGAGGAAACCGAAGAACAGGTTGCCACCGACCGCTTTGGCCAGGTGCATGGCGACCATGTTGCCGCCGCCAATCAACGCGCCGCCGACTTCACCATTGACGTAGTACTGCGGGTCAGTACCGATGATCACCATCGCGGCAAAGCCCAGGGTGCAGACAACGAGGAAGAAGAAACCGATGAAGCCCGTGGCGTAGAACACCGACTTACGCGCTTCCTTGGCGTTAGGCACGGTGAAGAAGCGCATCAGGATGTGCGGCAGACCGGCAATCCCGAACACCAGGCCCAGCGACATCGAAGCGGTGTTGATCGGGTCGGCGAGCATTGAGCCGGGGCCCATGATGTTCCAGCCGCTGGCATGGGCTTCGACGGCTTTGCTGGCCAGGGTTTCGTAGCTGAAGCCGAATTGCGACATGGCCATCAACGCCAGGGTCGTGCCGCCAGCCAACAGCAACACAGCTTTGATGATCTGCACCCACGTGGTGGCGATCATGCCGCCGAAAATCACATACACCAGCATCAGCGCGCCGACGATCACCACGGCTACCGGGTAGTCGAGGCCAAACAGCAACTTGATCAACTGACCGGCACCGACCATTTGCACGATCAGGTAGCAGCACACCACCGTCAGTGAACCGAAGGCGGCGAAGATCCGCACTTTGTTCTGGTCCAGGCGATAGGACACGATGTCGGCAAAGGTGTAGCGCCCCAGGTTGCGCAAGCGCTCAGCCATCAGGAAGGTGATGATCGGCCAGCCAACAAAGAAGCCGATGGTATAGATGAAGCCATCGTAGCCCTTGGCGAACACCAGGCTGGACAGCCCCAGCAGCGTGGCGGCGGACATGTAGTCACCGGCAATTGCCAGACCGTTCTGGAACCCGGTGATGCCACCGCCCGCGGTGTAGAAATCAGACGTGGATCTGGTTTGCCGCGCGGCCCACCAGGTGATGGCCAGCGTGCCCAGTACGAAGACGAAGAACATGCCGATCGCATGCAGGTTGAGCGGTTGTTTTTCCACCGCACCCAGCGCGGGCGCAGCCAGTACAAAAGAAGCCGGCAACAGCCCGGCAGCGGCGAGGAGAAGTTTACGCAGCAGGTTCATTACTTGCTCTCCTCGAGAATGGCGGCACCCAGTGCATCGAAACGCGTGTTGGCGCTGTAGACGTACCAACCGGTCAGCAGCCAGGAAAAAATAATGATCGCCGCGCCCACCGGCATGCCCAGGGTCAACATCCGATGCTCGGCGAGCGGTGCATGCAGCCACTGCGGGGCAAACGCCACCACCAGCATGAACGCGTAGTAAGTGCCGAGCACGGCAGCACTCAGCGACCAGGCCAGGCGCGAACGGCTGCTCACCAATTGAAGAAATTTGGGGTTGGACCGAATGCGTTCACAGCGTTGGGTATCGGTTGAATGAATGTCGATCATGGGTGGCTCCACATTGTTTTTGTTATCAGTGTGTAGGTCAGGGGCAGGGCCAAATTCAGCCTGCACGAGCCCGAAGCGGCAGGTAAAACACCTGCCGCCTTGTGGGTACGACGTCGATTCGGTTAGAGCGCTTTGGCCCTGTCGCGCAGAACGTACTTCTGGATCTTGCCGGTTGAAGTCTTCGGCAGCAGGGTGAAAATCACTGTGCGCGGGACTTTGAAACCGGCCAGGTGTTCGCGGCAGAAACTGATGATGTCGGCCTCGCGAACGTCCTGGTGATCAGCCTTCAATGTGATAAAGGCACAGGGCGTTTCGCCCCACTTCTCATCGGGACGGGCGACGACGGCCGCTTCCATGACGGCTGGATGGCGATAGAGCACACCTTCCAGTTCGATGGTGGAAATGTTCTCACCGCCGGAAATGATGATGTCCTTGAGTCGATCCTTGATCTCGACATAACCGTTCGGATGACACACGGCCAGATCGCCGGTGTGGAACCAGCCGCCCTCGAACGCTTCGGCCGTGGCGGTCGGGTTCTTCAGGTAGCCTTTCATCACGGTGTTGCCACGCATGAAAATCTCACCGATGGTCTGACCGTCTCGCGGGGTCGGCTCCAGCGTCTTCGAATCGCCAACCATCACGCCTTCGAGCGTCGGGTAGCGCACGCCCTGACGGGATTTGATTTGCGCTCGTTCGTCCAGCGGCAACTCATCCCATTCGGCATGCCAGGCGCAGAGTGTCACCGGGCCATAGGTTTCGGTCAGGCCATAGACGTGGGTGACCTTGATGCCCATTTCTTCTACGGCTCCGATCACTTTGGCCGGCGGTGCGGCACCGGCGACCATTGCGTTGACCGGATGATCGATCGCCGCTTTAGCTGATTGCGGCATGTTGACCAAGGCATTGAGCACGATCGGCGCAGCGCACAGATGGGTGACCTGATGCTCGCGGATCAGCGTGAGGATTTTCTGTGGATCGACGCGGCGCAGAAACACATGCACACCGGCCATGGCGGTGATGATCCACGGGTAGCACCAACCGTTGCAATGGAACATTGGCAAGGTCCAGAGGTACACCGGATGGTTGCCCATGGCCCAGGTCATCTGGTTGCCCAATGAGTTCAGGTAAGCACCGCGATGGTGGTAAACCACGCCTTTGGGGTTGCCGGTGGTGCCGGAGGTGTAATTCAGCGAGATGGCTTGCCATTCATCATCGGGCCACTGCCAGGCGAAAGCAGGGTCGCCTTCGGCCAACAGCGCTTCATAGTCCAGATCGCTGACAGCCTGGCCTTCGCCGTATTCCAGATCATTAACGTCGATGACCAATGGCGGGTGATCCAGCATGCCGATCGCCGCGTGAATCACATCATGGAACTCACGGTCGGTAATCAGCACCTTCGCTTCGCCATGCTGCAGCATGAAGGCAATGGCTTCGGCATCCAGACGCACGTTGAGCGGGTTGAGCACCGCGCCAATCATCGGCACGCCGAAATGCACTTCGAGCATCTCGGGAATGTTGGGCAACATCACCGCCACCGTGTCGTTCTTGCCGATGCCGCGACCGGCCAGCGCCGAGGCCAGACGGCGGCAGCGGGTGTAGGTCTGCGCCCAGGTGCGGCGGATCGAGCCATGGATGACGGCGGGATAGTTTGGGTAAACGCTGGCGGTGCGCTCGATGAAGCTGAGCGGAGACAAGGCAATATGGTTGACAGCCGCAGGGCCTAGCCCTTGTTCATAGATCGACATGTACGGGTACTCGGTGGCTGATTGTTAGCTCTATAGGTGACCTTGCAGCGTAGCCGCTGAAGTCGCCTTTTATGTCCGGCCTGCTTTATATAACATTCAGCTAGCGATATGGAAGTACAACCTACGTAATATAGTATATATACTATATTTGATTCTTGCGGATCTAAATGAATACAGTGACACCGCCAAGGCCGGTATATCCTTGGCTTCCCCAACGAAGCGGACCTGTGATGACCCTGACTCCCGTTCGATTGCACAGCTGGTTGCGCCTTCAGCGCGAGGGCGTGTCGCTGGCCGCCCGGGCCGATGCGTTGTGCCGTGCGCTGCAGGATTGCCCTGAGGTGCGCCGGGCGGTTTATCTGAGTTGGCAAGCCAATGCGCGGATTTACAGCCACGAGGGCGCCGCCCAGCATTTTCCTCCGGGGCTGGGCGACCCTTCGCTGGCCAGCGATCAGCAGCTGTTTGATCGGCTGGCCGAAGCGGGGCGGCTGGATCTGGCTCAAGTACGTCAACTCGATTGTTGGCTGGCCGGCCGACTGCGCCGGGCTGCTATCAGCCATGGCCAGGTGTTTGATCTGGCGTTGCAACCGGGGCAGGCGGGTTTGTTGCTGGTGGAAGTGTGCGAGGGCGTGAGTCTTGACTGGCTGGGTTGGGTGCAGGACTTGCTGACGACCTTGCTGAGTAGCGTCAACGGCATGCTGCGCGGCTCACCGCTGTTGGGGCACGACCCGCAACCGAGCCTGTTGCTCGATGCCCAGGGCCGGCCGCTGGAGTTCAATGCCGCGCTATTGGCACTGCTCGCCGAAAAGCCGCTGACGGATGTGCTGGGTTTTCTGCCGGTCAATCACCGGGTGCTGGTACGCGCCTGCCTGGACCAGCAACGCGCCATCGAAGGGGTCGAAGCCCAGTTCGAAACGCAGATCCTGATCTGGACGTTTATCCCCGATCCCCAGGACAACCGTGTGCTCGCCCGGTGTCGCGATGCCACGGCACAAGTGCTGGCTGAGCGTGAAGCGGCCACGGCACGGCGGCTGTACCGGCTGATCATTGAAAACACCACCGACCTGATTTCCAGGCATACACCCGACGGGCGCTTTCTCGATGCCTCGCCGGCGTCCTGGACATTGCTCGGCTACTGGCCGGAGGAATTGCGGGGGCAAATGGCCCAGGGCTTGTTCCATGGTCAGGACCTGGCCAGCCTGGTACAGCGCGCGCGGGATGCCCTGGAGCAGGACGGTTATCACACGATGACCTATCGGATTCGCCATCGGGATGGGCATTACCTGTGGTTTGAAACCGCCAGCCGGGCGATTCGTGAAACCTATACCGGGGCGGTGGTGGAAGTGGTCAGCGTGTCCCGGGACATTACCGCCCGGGTGCACGCAGAGGAGAACAAGCGGCGCCTGGCGGAAGTCGTCGAGGCCAACACCGATCCGGTGTTGTTCATCGACTCCGAGGGGCAAGTCACTTACCTCAATCCAGCGGCGCGGCGCATTCTCGGGATCGACGAGCAACAACCGATGCCAGCCCTGGCAACGTTATTCGCCAGCGGCGACCTGGCACGTCTGCAGCGTGATGGCTGGAGCAGTGCCGAGCGCGACGGTGTCTGGAGCACCGATGCGCGATTGCAGCCACCGGCAGGTGGCACTTCAGTGCCGGTATCGCTGGTGCTGCTGGCGCACCGTTCGGCAGGCGGCGAGCGCTATTACTCGTTGGTGGCGCGGGACATGACCGAGCGTGAACTGCGTGAAGTGCAACAGCGCCGCCATCAGGACGAACTGGCGCACACCGCGCGGTTGGTCACCTTGGGTGAATTGGCCTCGGGCATCGCTCACGAAATCAACCAGCCATTGGCGGCGGTGGTCAATTACGCCAATGCCAGCCAGCGCTACTTACAGACACTGGATTCCAACCCCCAGGCTGCCGCCAAAGTGGCGCAAGGCCTGGAGCGCATTACCCATCACGCCACGCATGCTTCAGAAGTGATCAGACGTTTGCGGGCGTTTCTGCGCAAGGGGCAACGCCGGATGCAGGCCTTGAATTTCACTGATGTCGCCCGCGAGGCCGTGCGTTTATGCGCCTGGGAGGCGAGCAATTGCCAAGTGACAATCGAGGATCGCCTGCCGGATAATCTGCCGCCGATTTATGCCGACCGAGTGCTGCTGGAGCAGGTCCTGCTCAATCTCTTGCGAAATGCCATCGATGCCAACCGCGAACAACATCCGGGGCAACCCTCGCTGATCGTGATGGCTGCGGGGCAGGGCGCTGGTGCAACCGTGGAAATCAGTGTGCAAGACCAGGGGCCAGGCGTCAGCGAGCCCGAACTGGAGCAGATATTTACCCCGTTCTATACCAGCAAGGCCGATGGCCTGGGACTTGGCTTGTCCATGAGCCGCAGCATCATCGAAGGTTTTGGTGGCGAGTTACAGGCCCGACGCCAACCTGTCGGGCTGCTGATGTGCTGCCGCTTGCCGCTGGCCGGCCCAACAAAACAACAACAGGAATAACGTAATGGCAGGTGTGACAGAGCACGTGGTGTATGTCGTCGACGACGATCAAGGCATGCTCGACTCAACGGTCTGGTTATTGGAATCGGTCGGGCTCAAGGCCTTGCCGTTTACCAGCGGCGTTGAGTTTCTCAATGCCTGTGATGCCAGTCTTGATGCTTGCGTGCTGCTCGATGTTCGCATGCCCGGCATGGGCGGTTTGAACGTGCAGGAAGAAATGCGCGCACGTGAGCTGAACCTGCCGATCATTTTCGTCAGCGGGCACGCAGATGTACCGATCGTGGTTCGCGCCTTCAAGGCGGGCGCCCATGACTTCATCGAGAAGCCCTACAACGAACAATTGCTGCTGGACAGCGTGCAACAGGCGCTCAGCAACTGCGCGGCAAACCGCTCGGGCAATCAGGGGCACGAAGCCTTGCAGGCGCGCTTGCTGACACTGACCCCACGGGAGCGCGATGTCTTGCTGCCGCTGGTCCAGGGTTACACCACCCGCGAGATCGCCGAGCAACTGGGCGTCAGTGCGAAAACCGTCGATCTGTATCGTTCGCGGGTGATGAAACGCATGCAGGCCAATACCTTGCCGGACCTGGTGGGCATGGCCATCGCCGCTGAACTGGTCGATCCGCTGAAGCTGCGGTGATTGCTGGCGTTTCTAATGATCGTCCATGGGGGGAGGATCAGCCGCAGGACAGACCGGACGTCCCGCCAACCTCATGACTGCCTTTGCTTGCGCTAGCATGAAAGATGTTCAGGCCACTCGCCATTGAGACTGGTCATGGGGTGTGTCGAGTGTGCGTGACGGGCTCTGTCAATTGCGGGGGCCGGAGGAGGCGTGTTGAAACCATTCCCGCTCAGACCTGGCGCCTCAACCCTGAACATGTTGCGTCAAGCATGCCTGCAACGCCGTGATGCGGTGCCGCCAACGTTAACGGAAAAAGCGCTGATCCCGGGCATTCCAGATGCTCGCTACTGGCTGGACCAGGACCTGACGCCGTTCATTCGGGATGTGAGCCAGGCCAACCTTCGAGAGGCTGAGGTGCTCGCCAGCGCAGGGCTACCGAATGACATCCTGCCGAGGGCAAATTTGCTGGCCGTTTCGGGTGGCGGTGACGCTGGCACATTCGCCGGGGGCATCATTGCGGGATGGACCCTGCATGGGACTCGACCTGTATTCAAAGTCGTCACCGGCATTAGCGCTGGCGCCCTGGTCGCCCCGTTTGCCTACCTGGGGCCCCAGTACGACGATGTCATTGTGCGTATCTGCAATGCAGTCGGCCCAAAAGACATTTTCCATGCGCGCAATTTGCTGACCCGTCTTACCAGCGATGGCATGGCGCACAGCAAGCCACTGTCGCGGCTCATTGCACAGCACGTCACTGCCGGGATTCTTGCGGCGATCGCCTCGGAATACGCCAAGGGACGGCTCCTGATGATCGGTACAACCGACCTTGATTCAGGGCGCCCGGTCACCTGGAACATGGGCGCTATTGCCTCCAGCCAGGCACCGGGAGCGCTCGAGCTGTTTCGCAACATCATGGTCGCGTCGATGAGTATTCCCGGTGCCGTCTCACCCGTCATGATTGATGTAGACGTTAACGGCCACCCGTTTCAGGAAATGCACGTGGACGGAGGTGTCCTGACGCAGGTGTTCCTTTACCCACCCGGCACCGTGATGGCGCTGAACCAGGTGCCCGGGGCGCGTTTGCGGCGTGAACGGCATTTCTATGTGATTCGCAACGGCAAACTGGAACTGCAATGGTCCGGAACGAAGCGCCGAACCTTGAGCATCGGCGGTCGAGCCATCAGCGCATTGATCCAGACTCAGGGGATCAGCGATCTGGACCGAATTTACCGAATTGCCCAGCAGGATGGGGCGGACTTCAATCTGGCGTACATCGGCTCCGATTTTCGCATTTCTCGCCTCCATAAATTCGATGGCGAGTACATGAAGCGCTTGTTCAAATACGCCTTTGAACTCAGCGCCAAAGGCTATCCGTGGCATAAATCGCCGAGCACGTGAGAGACGGTCTCAGCTGACAGGCTCGGCCGTACAACTCATTTCCCCTGAGCCTGGCTTCTGGAAAAGCACCGCGTTGCCGTCTTGCCAGAAGCTGTAGTTCCCTTGGGAATCCTTGCCGGTGTATTGGGTTCCCGAATCATTCTGCACCTGACTCAGGGTGATCGAGCTGTTCGCCCATTTCAGGTACACGACACCAGGCTGCGTGTTAAAGAAAGTGGCGGCAAGCAGCGCATTAAACCCTGTACACCGAAACGCCAACGGGCCTTCGGTGAGCCTGTCTGGATCCTTGGTT
This sequence comes from Pseudomonas sp. F-14 TE3482, assembly GCF_053629455.1. Classification (NCBI taxonomy): domain Bacteria; kingdom Pseudomonadati; phylum Pseudomonadota; class Gammaproteobacteria; order Pseudomonadales; family Pseudomonadaceae; genus Pseudomonas; species Pseudomonas sp. F-14 TE3482. The sequence goes on along the minus strand of NZ_JBRJII010000001.1, from coordinate 4,711,790 downwards.
CTCGCAATGACCGAACCTTGACGCAGCTGGTGCGCGCGCTCGGCATAATGTCGGATCGTACACGCCTTGGGCGCAGGGTCGGAGGCACACTGATTGCGGGCGTCGATCCAGAATTGCTGGTCGATCATGATCTTGTCCGGACGCGGTACTGAATGATCGTCCGTGAGCGCCAGGCGATAAAGACGCGTCAGTTCTATATCCATCTGCATCAGTTGTGGGTCGCGACAAATCAACTTTTCGACGGATGCCCTTGCCGTGGCGCAGTCGAAACTGGTGTGGAAGATGGGCGACGCATTTGCACAGGTGCTCGTCGCCGCGCCCACGCTGGCAGCGAACAGACAGGTGAGCGCTTTCATGTTGGGTTGATTCATTACCTGATACCCGGATTGCTGTGGGATCTATTGATCCGTTGAACAGTCATTTGTTCGCATTGGGTGTATCGCAGTATAAGGCTGTATTACAGATTGGACTGGCGAGCGCGCCAGGTTGATGGACTGCAATCGAAGTGCCGGCTGAACCAGCGGGAGAAGGCGCTAAGTTCGGAAAACCCCAGAACCCCGGCGATCTCACTCAAACGTTGATTGGAATGTGCCAAGTGACGCATTGCCAACTCTGCACGCACCTGATCCAGCAGCGAGGAAAATGTTTCGCCCTCCTGCGCAAGCTTGCGATGCAGTGTTCGCCTGTCCCATCCCAAATTGGCCGCCACTTGTTCCACCGAGCAATGGCCCGTGGGCAGCACTGTCCAGATCATCTGGCGCACCTTTTCAAGTAAAGCTGTTTTGGATTCTTCGCGGATACTGTCCAGATACTGATGAACATAACGGGCCCTGTCCGGATCGGCACTGGGCAGTGCCTTGTCCAGATCGGTACTGCGGCAAACGATGCCATCCATCAGACTATTGAACTGCACGGAGGTGGCGAATATGCGGCGGTGTCGACTGTCGTCCATCGGCGCTGCGTGACGAAAGCAAACCATTGAAGGGTGCCAGTGGTTTCCCAGCAAGGTTTTCAGCAGGCGGTGGGTCACCCCCACTGACAGTTCCATCGCCTGACGCACCGGCAGGTTTCCCACCGTGACCTGTTCCATGCGCAAAACCACCACGCCGCCACTCTCCTCGATATTCAACACCAGCCCCTGATTGTGGAGGAAAAGGAAGTCGCGGAACGCTTCCATGGCCGAACGGATCGTCTGTTCGTCACGCCACAGCAGTGCCAGAGGCCCCAGATTGGAGAGCTTGCGGGTTTCGGCCATGCGCAAACCAAAGTCGTCCACACCCGCTTCACGCGCCGAATTTTCGAGCAGACGTGCTACAGCTTCGTTGGGAATCTTCAAATCCGGTTGAAGCAGGCATCGGTGATCGAGGCCGACGAGGCGCAATTGCTTGAGGTGATCGATGTGTAGCAATCGGGCTGTTTCAGCGTAGTTGGTCAAGCTGGCACTGCGAACAAGGCCACTCATGAATGATGATTTCTCAATCCGGGACAGCGATTTATCAGCTTAGCAGGTGGATGTCCCGCAAAGTCAAGGTGAACGCCGGCACCTGCGCGACACTGCGTCACGTCCCATCGTGCCTGCATCTGGGATGACTCGTTGCCCTCAAGGCTTGTGTACAAAAACAAGAGAATGGCTATGAATAAAACACCTCGTATCACTCGATCAACGGATACGCCTGTCAAAGGTCGCCGCGCGCCAAAAGCTCTTCAAGAGCAGCAGAAACAGGAGTTAGCGGTCAAGACAGCACAGGTTGCTACGCCTTTGCTCAGGGTGCGCCCGGTCGATCTGCTTGGCGCCTCCGGCTCTCTGTTCAAGGCCGTGGGCAAGACGCCAGTAAAGGCCGCGCGGCATGTTGGCAGTTTCTTCAAGGAACTGGGCAATATTGTCGCCGGCAGCTCCAGCGTGGCACCGAATCCCAAAGACAAACGTTTTTGCGATCCGGCCTGGCAATCCAATGCCTTGTTGCGCGGCCTGTTGCAGAGCTACCTGGCTGGCAATGACGAGCTGAGCCGTTTTATCGACGAGGCCCATCTCGATGCCAGAGAAAAGGGCCGTGCCCGGTTCATTGCCGCACAGTTGTTTGATGCCCTGGCGCCGAGCAACCTGTTGCTGACCAATCCGGCAGCGTTGCGCAAGTTGCTCGATACGGGCGGCATGAGCCTTGTCAAAGGGATCGGGCAGTTCTCCAGGGACCTTCGCCACAACGGCGGAATGCCGATGCAGGTGGACAGCGCGCCATTCAAGGTGGGAGAAAATGTCGCCACGGCGAAGGGCGAGGTGGTGTTGCGCACCGAGATGTTCGAACTGCTGCAATTCGCCCCAACCACGAAAAATGTACATGCCCGCCCATTGGTCATGTCACCGCCGCAGATCAACAAGTACTACGCCATTGACTTGTCACCTGATAAAAGCCTGATCAAATGGATCCAGGACAGCGGTATCCAACTGTTCGTCGTCAGCTGGCGCAATCCGACCAGCATGCACCGCGACTGGGGCTTGTCCGAATACGCACTGTGCCTTGACCAGGCGGTCGATGTCGCGCGGCAAATCACCGGTAGCGAGGATGTCAACATGTGGGGTTCCTGTTCAGGTGGCCTGACGCTCGCGGCCTATCTCGGCTGGCTGGCGGCGCGCGGTGAAGGCGCCAAGGTGGCGAACACCAGTTGGGCGGTGTGCGTGCTCGATATGCCCGCGCTCTTTGGTGACACCGCCATCGGCCTGTTTGCCACGCCGGCGGTACTGCGCGCGGCGAAGACCAGTTCGCAGTGCAAGGGAACACTCAGTGGCCAGGACATTGCGCGCATGTTCGCCTGGATGCGACCCAACGACCTGATCTGGAATTATTGGGTCAACAACTACCTGTTGGGCAACAAGCCGCCGGCATTCGACATTCTGGCATGGAACAACGACTCCACGCGTCTACCGGCAAAGCTGCATGCCGACTACCTCGATCTGGCCCAGCACAATCCCTACAGCAACCCGGGGGTATTGCAGATTGCCGGCGAGTCGATCGACATGAGCAAGATCAAGGTCGGTGCCTATGTGATCGGCGGCACCACCGACCACATCACACCTTGGCAGGGCTGCTACGGTACCGCCCGATTGTTCGGCGAAGACAGCACCTTCGTCCTCTCCAATGCCGGCCATCTACAGAGCTTGATCAATCCGCCGGGCAATCCAAAGTCGTATTTCTACGCCGCCAATGCCACCGCCTCAGATCCGGAAAGCTGGCTGCAAGACGCAGGCGAGAGCCACACCGGCAGTTGGTGGCCGCATTGGCGGCAGTGGATTGAACAACGGTCGGGCGCTAGCCGGCCAGCACCACGCAAACTGGGTTCACGCAAATATCCGCCGTTGTATGCAGCCCCGGGCCATTACGTACTGGAGCGTTGAGATTGGCCGTATTGCGGTGTAAGTCAATTGCTCAAAACTACCCACATCCGTTCGAGGGGTGCACACATACAAAAGGAATTAGAAGTTGCACCCTAAGAACATTGTTCCAGGGTTAGTCGCCAAACGCTGAACTAGACTCAAAGATCCAAAGCACACTGATAGCAGTGGAGGCTTTATGAAGAAATCCATCCCCCCCTGCGTGGCTACGATTGTCTCGGTATTTTGCCTTTGCGCTTCAGCCGAGACCGTAACGCCGCTCAAAGGGCAGTCCCCCGAATTGATTCAGCAGGACATCAGCTCATGCCAGGCTCAGGCCGGGAGTGCGACAAGCACCAGCACGACGTCTCAATCAGGTGGACGTGCCCGTGGTGCCGCTACTGGCGCAGTAGCCGGTGCGGCGGTTGCCGGAGCACGCGGTCGTCAGCATGACGAGCTTTATGACAAGGTAGACGACGACGTTAAACAGGAATATCGACAGAACCAGGCCAAGGATGCGGCGGTGGCAGGTGCGGTTGTAGGTGGATCTCGGCAACGTCAGGATCGTCGCCAGGATCGCCGGGCAGAACCGGCGGCTACTGCTTCCGCCTACAACAGTTGCATGCAGCAACGGGGCTATCAGATCACTCCTTGAACTTGCGTTAAAGACTTCTTGAACTTGCGTTAAAGGCTTGAAGAAAGCCAAGAGCATGAAGATCTGTATCGTCTTTGACGGGCGCGACGGTGCAGGGAAGGGCGGAACGATCAAGGCGCTCAAGCCTGCCTGACCACAGAGGGGGTGCAATGCGCATTCCATTGTTCTACGCGGTGTCAGCTGTACTGTTTTTGAGCGGATCTTCTTGCCTGGCGCAATCATTGGATGCGAGCGCGACCACAAGCGCTGCCGATACAGCGCCCGTCACCGCGGCGGCCAAAGATGCCGTGTTTACCCAGGAGCAGCTGGACCAAATGCTGGCTCCTATTGCGCTTTACCCGGACCCACTGCTGGCCCAGGTGCTGATGGCCACCACGTACCCCGGGGAAATCGCCGAGGCGGTCACCTGGTCTAAAGCACACCCGGACGCCAAAGGCGATGATGCGGTCAAACAAGTGGCCAACCAGCCCTGGGATCCGAGCGTGCAGGCGCTGGTTGCTTTCCCACAAGTCATGGCAACGCTGGGACAGGATCCCGTCTGGGTGCAACGCCTGGGTGATGCCTTCCTGGCGCAGCCCGACGATGTCATGGGGGGTGTGCAACGCTTGCGTCATCAGGCCCAGGCAGCAGGCAACCTGCAGAGCAACCAATATCAGAACGTGACGGTGCAGGCGGCACCGACTCCGGCAGCACCGGCTCCGGCCAGCAGCACCTCCACGATCATCATTCAGCCCTCCGATCCGCAGGTGGTTTACGTACCCAGTTATAATCCGACAACAACCTACGGCACCTGGCCTTATCCGGCATCGCCTCCCGTGTACTATCCACCGCCGCCGGCCTATTACCCCGGTTCGGCATTGATGGCCGGGCTGGCCTTTGGTACCGGTGTGGCTATCATCGGCTCGTTATGGGGTGAATGTGACTGGGGCAACAACGACATCGACATCGACGTCGACCGCTACAACAACATCAATCGCAACAACCAGATCACTCGGAATCAGAACAAGTGGCAGCACAACGCTGTTCATCGCGATGGCGTTCCCTACCGAGACAGTAAGAGCCGCGAACAGTACGGCCGACAACTGGACGGTGCCCGTCAGCGTGAAGCCTATCGAGGGGACGATGCTCAGCGTGCCCAGGCTCGTGAAAAAGCCCGTGGTTCAATGGACAAGCACGGTATCGAGCGACCTGCCACCAGCAACCGCGAAGCCCGTGATTCGGCGCGCAAAGCCCAGTCCGCAACCGCGCCCGGCAATCGAATGCAAGCCGGTACCGACAGACCGAAAGCGTCTGACAGGAGCCAGGGCACTGCCAGAAGTACTCGGGAGAGTCAGCCTCCCAGGAAACAGACCGCTCAGGTAAATCAGCGCGGACAAGGCGATTTGCAAGGGCGCCAGACTGCGCAAAAACGGCCGGCTGCCAGTACCGGCAGTGCGGGCAGTGCGCGCAACAATGCATTCGCCGGCGTGCGCTCGCCGTCCCAGGCCAACGCACAAGCCAGTCGTGGCCAGGCCAGCCAGGCATCCGCCCGGCGCCCCAGTGCCTCGCGTCCAGCCGGCCATCAGGTCAGTCGGCCGTCCAGTCCACCCGCGCGTCAAAGAGGGGGCCGTCGTTGAAAAACAATGCTCGAGTGAAGGCTCTCATGGGCTTGCGCCTTCATGTCATGGCGATCGCTGCCGGCTTGACGTGGTCGTGCATGGTTATGGCACAACAGGATTTTCCAACGCCGGAAATGGCCGCCCAGGCGTTCGTCGAAGCACTGGGTACGGAATACGCCGATCAGGCACGCCTGACTGAGTTGCTGGGTAATGAATGGCGCAGTTTCATCCCGCGCGAAGGCGTGCAACGCAGTGATGTGGATGCGTTTTTGAAGCAATACCGCGAGCAACACGCCATTGAAAAAACCAGCGATCGCAAGGCGGTCCTGTCGGTTGGCAGTGACCACTGGACCCTGCCTATCCCCATGGTAAAAGGCGCGAACGGTTGGCACTTCGACATCGACGCCGGTAGCGCCGAAATCCGTGCACGTCGAATTGGCCGCAACGAACTCGCCGCGTTGCAATCAGTGCTGACTTATCACGACGTCCAGATGGAATATGCATCCGTGGATCGTGACGGTGACGGCGCACTCGCCTACGCGCAGAAAATCTTCAGCACCGCCGGCAAGCATGACGGACTTTATTGGGAGGACGACGATAGCGGTCAGATCAGCCCGTTGGGGCCTTTGTTCGGCAAAACCATTGCCGGCGAAGACTGGCAGGGCTATCACTTCCGCATCCTTGATGGCCAAGGTCCTTCGGCCCCGGGCGGCGCCTATAGCTACCTCATCGGTGACGAGATGAGCCGTGGTTTTGCACTGATCGCCTGGCCGGCGAAATACGCTGACACCGGGGTGATGAGTTTCATGATCAGTCATGAAGGGCAGGTGTTCGAAAAAGACTTGGGACCCGGTGGTGACCAGTTGGCGCAGTCGATGAAGCGCTTTGATCCAGATGACAGTTGGAAGGTGGTTACCGTGGGGCAGGAATAGATCTGCCTGGGACTGCAAATCCCTTTGGGAGCGGGCAAGCCCCGCTCCCGGGGATGTGAGCCTAACCCAAGACTGTGAAATCGCTGGCGTGCAACTCCTGGACGCCTACCAACTGGATTTCGAACTCCGGCGTGGCGTCGGCATCGACACTGCCGTAAAGAATGCCATCGGCAAAGCGCAGTTGGCCGGTGGCGTCGGCAGGGTCAAAGGCATTGCTGCCGACGAAGGTGAAGGCGTCGACAGCGGTGGTCAGCGGGTTGGCGTCCAGGCCGGTGAAATCCAGAAGATCGCCCTCGGTGCTCTTGAATCCGTTGATCACATCGCGCAAAGCCCCGATGCCCATGTCCGACAGCGCACCAAACGCGTAGGTATCCGCGCCAGTGCCAGCGGTGAGGTTGTCGGTGCCGGCACCGCCGATCAGCCGGTCGTTGCCCGAACCGCCCACCAGCGCATCGTTGCCCGCACCACCGTTCAGAACGTTTGCGGCGCTGTTGCCCGACAGCGTGTCGGCGTAGGCGCTTCCCGTCAGGTTTTCGAAGGATTTCACGGTGTCGAGTCCGGAACTCACGGTGTTTTGTTGCGCTGATGTCGAGAGGTTTACGGTGACGCCGGACAAGGCGCGTTCAAAGGACACCGTGTCATTGCCATCGCGCCCATCCAGCACGTTGTTCCCGGCGCCGGCGAACAACGTGTTGTCCAGCGCGTTGCCCGTGCCATTGGCGGCGCCAGTGCTATCGATATACAGATGCTCAACGTTGTTAGCGAGGGTATAGGCCGCCAAGCTGCTGTGCACACTGTCGACCCCTCCCGGCGCCGCATTGCTGTTGATCTCGATCACGGTGTCGCCGGCGTTGTCGACATAGTAGGTGTCGTTGCCATCGCCGCCGCTCATGCTGTCGTCCCCTGCGACACCATTGAGCACGTTATTGGCGGCATTGCCGGTGATGAAGTTGTGCCGCTCATTGCCGGTGCCGTTGATGGCCGACACACCGGTGAGCACACACCGGTGAGCACCAGGTTCTCGAGGTTGGCACCCAGGGTCCAGCTGACCGAGGCCTGCACCGTATCGATCTGCGAGGTCGAGGTGTTGGTTTCCACCACGCGGTCGGACGCGTTATCGACCACATAAATGTCGTTGCCATCGCCACCGGTCATGGTGTCGGCGCCCAGTTTGCCATCCAGCGTGTCGTTGCCCGAGCTGCCCACTAGGGTATCCGCCTGGTCGGTACCGGAAATCATGTTCTGAGCGTTGTCGAAAATGTCCTGCACGCTGTTGTTGTCGTTGGGATTGCCTTGCAAGCCAAGGTCATTGGCAATGTAGTCGGCCAGGCGCTGGCCGACGATCTCCGCCGACTCCTCGTGCAGGTGCCAGACGTCGTCGGGATACGCCTGCGGATCGACTTCGTGGCGCAAGGGCAGGTCGGTGTAGTCCACCGCCAGCTTGACGTCGGCGCGCTCGGCGGCGATGGCTTCCTGGGCGGCGCGGACATAGCCAACCCCCTCGACGATGGAGGCGATTTTCTCTTCCGAATAACCACGGGCACGCGCCGCGTCCTGTTCGTAGTGACCGGTTTCCATCAAGTACACGCTGAAGTTGCCGAACTGGGCATGCAGGTAATCAAACACCTTCAGGGTCGCGGCCTTGTAGTCCGCTGCTGCCGCTGCTTTGTCCGTGGCGCGGGCAATCTCCTGGGCGGCTTCCTCGCCCTGGCCCCAAATGATGCCCATGGTGACGTTATCGATCGATTGCAGTTCGGTGAGCTGGTCGCGCAGCAGCGTCACGGCGCGCAACAGCGCAGCCCCGGGTTGGTTGGTGTCGGTCAGCCACCAGCACAACTTGAGTTCCTCGGCGCTGAGGGTCGACAAGCCTGTAACCGTGCTGCCGCCCACCGCGATGTCGATACCGTTGCCATTGGCATCGGTGAATTGGCTGCGCACGTCATAGGGGGTATAGCGGTCCAGGTCGTTGACCAGCATCGAGGTGCCGGACTGATTGTCGTCCTCCGTCATGCGCAGCAGGCGCGCATTGGATTGGCCGAGGGTGGGCAGGTAGAGGATGTCCTGCTGGACGCTCTCGCCGAACACGAAGTTGCTGGCGGTCAGGGTGTTGAGGTAGTTGCCGTTGAGGGCGATTTCAAAACGATTGCCATCGGCATCCGCTACGGCGGACTTGATGTAGGTCTTGTCGCCGGCCGCGTTGAGGGTGATGTACAACGTGCCATTGCGGCCATCGCCGAGGCCTACAAAGCCCGGGCCCGAAACATCGATCTTGTCGACGCCTATGGTGAAGTCATAAATCGTGTCGGTCACCGTGACACCGCCGGTGTCGTAGTCGCGGTAGCTGTCGAGCACGTTGGTATAGCGGAAAGTGTCGGCACCGTCGCCGCCGTACAGCGAATCGCGTCCGGCGCCGCCATCGACGATGTCCGCGCCGGTGCCGGCCTTGATTGTGTCGTTGCCACCGAGGCCGAGGATCAGGTCCGCACCCGCCGTGCCGTTGAGGGTTTCGGCATTGTTGGTGCCGGTGATGGTGTTGGCGGGCGCATCGGCCACGACCAGGGCGAAGCTATCGCTGACCGATGCACCGGCCGGGTCCGTGGCTTTGACCAGCACGTTGTAATTGCCGGACGCGGTGCTGGTTGGCGTGCCGGTGAAGGTCAGGTTGGTGGCATTGAAGTCCAGCCATGCGGGCAGGGCGCTGCCATCGGCCAGGGTCGCGGTGTAGCTGAGGCTGTCGTTATCCGGATCGGTAAAACTGGTGGCCGGCACCGCGTAGCTGAACGGGGTGTTTTCGGTCGCGTTCTGATCCAGCAACGCCGTTGCCACCACCGGCGCATGGTTGACCGTTGGCGAAGTGGCAAAGACGAAATTGGCGCTGGTCAGCGTGTTGAGGTAGTTGCCGTCCAAAGCCACTTCGAAGCGGTTGCCATTGGCGTCGGCGGTCAGGGACTTGATGTAAGTCTTGGTGCCGGCACTGTTGAGCACCACGTACACGGTGTTGTTCTTGCCATCCCCCAGGCCGGTGAAACCCATGGCCGAGAGGTCGATTTTGTCGGCGGTGGTATCGAAGTCGGTGATCAGGTCGCCAAGGTTGGCGCCGCCAGTGTTGTAGTTGCGGTAACTGTCCAGGCGATTGGAGAACACAAAGATGTCCGCCCCGGTGCCACCGGTGAGGGTGTCCATGCCTGCGCCTCCGTCGAGCTTGTCGTCGCCCGCGCCGCCACTGAGGCTGTCGTTGCCCGCCAGGCCGAGGAGGGTGTCGGCAGAATCGCTACCCAGCAGCGAGTCGCTGCCGCTGGTGCCGGTGATCACGCGATTGAAGATGAAGTTATTGGCCGTCAGGGTGCTGGCCAGGTTGCCCGAGAGAATCAACTCGAAGCGATTGCCGCTGGCGTCGGCATCGTAGTCCTTGATGTAGGTGCGGTCGCTGCTGGCGCTGTAGCTGACCTGCAGGGTGCCGCCACGGCCATTGCCCAGGCCGGTGAAACCGAGGGCGGCGAGGTCGATCGTGTCCTGGGTGACGTCGAAGTCGGTGATGGTGTCATCGAAGCTTGTGGTTGCGTTGCGATAACTGTCGGACTGAGCGACGAAACGGAACGTATCGGCGCCCGTACCGCCGGTGAGTTTGTCGATACCTGCACCACCCACCAGAATGTCGCCACCGGCACCGCCATTGATGGTGTCGTTGCCGCCAACGCCGTAGAAAATCTCGCTGGCAGCACTGCCCAGCAGGGTGTCGTTGCCAGCCGTGCCTTGCACGGTGGTCATCGGCACCGTGGCGCTGACATAGCTGCCGTCGCCATAGATCAGCGTGGCACCGTTGCTGGTGTGGCTGATGGTGTTGCCGATGATGGCGTTGCGATCAGTGCCGTCTTCGTTGCGTTCGGCGACGCCGTAGGTCGACAGGTCGCTGCCGGTGATGATGTTGCCCTGGATCGTGTTATCGCTGCCGTTGAAGTACTTGCCGGACACGCCCAGGGTGTCGTTGTAGGACTGGATGATGATCTCCGGTACGGGGCCGCCCAGGGAATTATTGTTCAGCGTGTTGTCGATGATCTCGACGTGGTTACTGCCGTAGATGCGTATCCCGGCGCTGGCATTGTCGTGAATGTCGACGCCGCTGACCGTCACCTCGCTGGACATTTTGATCAGCACCCCTTCGGCGCCGTTGCCGTACACCTCGCCACCGGTGATGGTGATGTTACTGGGGGAGGGGATGTCTTCGCTGCCGCGCTGGATCACGATGCCATTGCCGCCGTTGTCGTAGGCGACGTTATTGGTGAGTGTGAAATCGTGGGTGCTGGTGACGATGTTGAAACCGTGGCGGTCGTTGTCGTAGGCGATGTTGTTTTCGAAGGTGCTATAGCTGAGGAAGTCAGCCACGAAGCCGTCCAGGCCGTTGCCATGGGACACGCTGTTCTTGATGACCATGTTGACGGTCTGCTCGTGGGGGTCGAAACCGTACCCGGAGCAATCCTTGATCTCGACGCTGTCGAGGGTAACGTTGGAGTCGTAGCCTGCTTCGCCAGGTATGTAACCGTTGAACCAACCGTCGATCTTGCCCGTGGTGCTGTCACGGTTGCCGTCGATGGTGAGGTTGCTGACGCCGAAGTCGTGGGTTTCCTCGCCATAGGCGGAGCGGATGACCCCCGTGATCTTGGTGTCGGAGCCGTCAGCCACCTTGACGGTGGTTGCTCCCATGCCGTCGCCGTACAGATAGACGTTGCTCTTGAGCATCAGGCAACCGTCGGAGGGTTCCTCACCTCCCGAAACAATATAAGTTCCGGTCGGCATATACACCTGCCCACCGCCTGCAGCGGCCGCCGCATCAATTGCACTTTGAATCGCCGCCGTGTCGTCAGTGATGCCATCTCCTTTGGCGCCAAAATTTTGTACATTGAAAATCATGAGCTTATCTCCGTATCAGGCGAAAACCTCGAAAGATGCCAATATTCCATCGACAGCTACCGTGTTATGACCCAGCGGAGGGCAAAAGTTGTTACCGCGTATCGGGGGAGTGTCAAAAAACCGGACTAACTGATTAACGGTTGCGAGGTTTTTTGAGGTATTTCGGAAAAGTAACGTTCTGTTGACGCTTGCTTGGGTGGGCAGAATCTCGTTTTTTCACTGTGGCGGCGGGTAATTTCCGTTGGTCGTGCCGGAGGGATGAAGGTTGAGGGCGCAGATCCAATGAAGGCGACTGTTTTTTCTTAAAGGAGATAGACATGACCAAGCGACGAGAACCACATCACGGCTTTTCCGACGACCCTCAAAAAGTTAAAGAGGCGGGGCGTAAAAGCGAACAAAACGCCAATGTGGCAACCGACAAGGCGGAGAAAGCTCGAATCGGCGGGCAGCATAGTCATGGGGGAACACGCGGAGAACGATGATAGACCTGCTAGACCTGCTGATGCCTAAGTCAGCAGGTCGCAGCCCAGCCAGAGATGGATTGTCATACATCGATCTGCAATTCCAAGTCGCCGTTGTCCAAATTGCGCGTGTGAGCGACTGTGCCGGTCAGGTGTTCTCTTGATGAAAGAGAAATGGTCAAGGAATGCGCTTTGTGTAGGTCATCTGGCACTGAGCAAATCGTGGGTGAGCTAGAATGCCGAATGCATCAATGTCCGTTCATAAGGGCCCTCCACTCGATTCGCGTAGTCGCGCCAAGCGATTCCAGCGAACGAACAGGGCAACAAAAAACCGTATATCAATCGTTATGTGAAGAATGAATCGTCCGCTGTTTGTTTCTCTAGATGGGCCCAAGGGAGCCGGCAAAACCACACTGTTGGAGGCCGTTACGAAAGTACTGAGGGCAGACAATAAAAAGGTGATCCGACTTTGTGAGAGTAAAAGCGATCCCTATAGGGGTGAAACAATGGCCCTCGTGAACAAACTCGTCAGAAATCCCTCCCGGGATTTGGAGTTGGAGGTTTGTGAGCGCTTTGCTGATAGCCGTACCTGGATTTCCCGGCACGTGCTGGCTAAACAGCCACCAGGCAGCATCATCTTGATCGATCGTTGGTACCCGTCTGATGCCGCGTTTCGCCGGATAGTCCCGTTTGCAGAGATTCTACAGTTGAACATTGATCGAAACGTGCGAGTGCCAGACCTGCATGTCGGGGTGGTCACCGCTCCTGAAATTTCATGGGCGAGGGCAGCGGCACGACGGCGTGGGCTGAGCAGTACTGTGATCCATAAGCTGGAAGAACATGTCGCCTGTACCAAGGCGTTCGAGCGAGCGATTGCAGATCACGGTTGGGTTTTATGCCGTAACGAAGGAACGATCGAAGACGCAACGATGCAGGTGATTTCTGAGATCTATAGAGTCCAGGCGAAGTTAGCTGCGCCGGCCTTGATTCGGTTGAGATAGCCGTAGCTATTGATCATTAGCAGGATCGAAAGAGTGATTTGTCGCCGTAGCGGTAGCCGGCTGATGCTTTGGTCTGGGTGCCTGTCATCGAGCTCAGAGCCGAAGCTTCCCGGGGTGGGTCATACATGATCAGACGGTTCGAGCGTCGATTGCTGGAACCGGGGTATTGAGTTGGCTCAAACAGGGATCGGGGGTTGGTAGCTTGTGTCAGTGTTGAAGGTAAACCAAGCGCCGGTTGAATTTTGATTTTCTTATAGTTTTCGAAATTTTCGAAATTATTCTGGTAAGTTTTTTAGCTTTGCCAACCTAATAGCGAAATTTTTAATATTTAATCGGTTGATTATCAGGCAGCTGATGGCCGTTTTAAAAAGTGAGTTCATGCTATTAGCGCCAGGGCCCGAACGAGGTGTAACGGTTACGAATGTAAATTTGAGGAGCTCAACTCATCGGGGTCTATTTGTAAGAACTCATATCATGGGCCTTTCCGTGCAACACCGGACACTAGCTCCCAGTTAAATTGAGGTGGTAGCCAAGCAGCTCATCTCCTTCGGTAAGCGATAGTTCAAGGCGCTGTATGATTGAAGGCTTTGTATAGTTGCGCAACACCGTTTGCCGATTCGGCTTGGGCAAGCGCGCCACTTAAGCACGCTTGATCGTATTCATGAGGTTCTCTGCCATGCCGTTACTCTGTGAGCTGTGCTCCGGCGTGGTCACCGGCTTCAATCCGATCTACAGAGCAAACAGAAGCGCCTGTCTGCCGATGTACGCCGAATCGTTATCGCTGAGCCACTGAACCGCCATTGCGGCCAGTTGATCAAGGAAGCTCTTTTGAACGCTTTTCAACATCAAATTTCAGATATCAACGCCCCAGTGCTCACAGGGTCTCACGACCCAGCCGATGGCGTCGCTATCAGAGCGATCTAGGTCGAAAGTCTCTCCCAGTTCGACGCCTTCCTCGCCAACTCAAAGCCGCCCGAGCAACAACGTGTATCGCTGGAATCCACCGCATTCTGACCTTGGCGACGAAGCGGCTGATGCACCATTCAAGCAGCAATGACACGACGGTAGCCGTCGTCGTGTATTTCGCTAACCTGCTGTCTGATTTCTGCCATCTACTCAGCGTCGCTTTACTTCAGGCAATGTCGATTGCTTGATTCGAGCCAATAATGCTAGCGCGCTACATTTAGACATTCGTCGACCAGCGACCCCAGTCGTGCCGTTGTAATAAGGGAGTGTGTAATCCATTTTAGCGATGGGCAATCTCCTCGGACTATTTAAGGATTTCTGTTCGCACCGCCTATTTGACAAACATCCGTTGCGCTCTCGGATCTGAATGAGACCAAAGACCAAGAATATAGATCGTTGTCTACTAAGGTGATCACCATCGATCGATGAGTCGGAAGATTTTTTTTATATCAATTTCGAATTAGGAGTTGCAGTTAAATAGGCTGTCAATTTTTAATTAATGTTTGATGAAGTTATTCATGTGGTTGATTTTAAAAGGTATTTTTCGAATTTGTTTTTGAAATTAGTCCCGGCTATCTATCTAGACGTTGATTCAAGAAGTCAGCGGCTTGGTTGCGGTCATCTACGCTGGCTTGCACATCGAAGAGAAGTGGTCAATCCTATGAATGACAAAAAGTTAGGCAAAAAAATAGCGGAAGCATCTAACGACGATATCGTTTGCATACCATCGAGAATGACCAATGAGGATGAAAGTGAGGCCTATAGTCGAAGTTTGATTCTCGAGCAATATTTTTCAAAGAGCCTAAGCCGAGGGGAAGCCCAAGAAGCTCTGGGGGTGAAAAAAAGTAGATTTAGAGATCTTTGTAGGATTTATAAAAGCGTCACTAGTCACCTTGGTTTGGTTAAGGGCAAAAGGGGGCCAAAACCAGGTTCTAGCAGAACGCCTCAGGAGTATATTCCGATACTAGAGGCGGCTTATAAGGTAGCTTATCGGACGAAACGAGCATCGGTTGCAGGAGTGAAACGAGAGGCAGATGTCCGAGCAAAGGGAAAAGGTTTGCTCCCGTTAACTACACATCAAGTCAGAACTTTCGTTTTGTCGAAAACCCAAAAAGATCTAGACAAGCGAAAGTTGGGCAAGGACGAGTACAAACAGAAGCATGAGTTGCGCGTTGGTAAGCGGATTGTCACAAGGCTGAACGACGTATGGGAGATGGATCACACCCAGGTTGACATCTTACTTGTAGATGAATTAGATCGTAATAGAATTATAGGTCGCCCGTGGGTCACCATGATTATATGCGCTTTAACTAGGGTTATAATTGGTTTTTACCTTACTCTGCGAAATCCAAATTTTGACTCCGTCGGTGCTGCGCTTATATTTGCTGTATTGGATAAAGAAAAAATACTTGTTAAGCATGGAAAGAAATCAGGGATTTACCCGTTCTGCGGATTGCCAAAATTAATTTACACCGATAATGCTGCAGAATTTGTTAGCGACTATCTCAAAGTGCGCTGCGCTCGCTATAAAATTAAATGGGATCATCGTCCTATAGGAAAAAAACATTACGGCGGTACGATTGAAAGAGTTATCGGACGTTTCATGACTTCCGATGTGCATTTTTTACCAGGAGCGACTGGTTCAAACGTCACAGAGCGTGAAGCTTTTGAGAGTGAGCATAATGCAAAATTTGACTTCGCTCAGTTTGGACATTGGTTTTTCTCCCGTGTTGTAGCCTATAACGGCACCATACATGCTTCTCTGCATTGTTCTCCCCGTAGAGCATGGGATCGAGAACTCGCAAAATGTCCTGATAGTTTGAGACGAATTGTCGGAGAGGAAAACGAACTGCTCTTCCGAATGACTTTTCTTCCATCGGATACTGTGACTCATAAAATAGGGCGCACAGGTATTTTTTTTGCCGGTAGGCGCTATATGAGTGACGAACTAAAAGAGTATGTCGGACTTAATCATGATTACGAGATAAAATATGATCCTATGGGCGACTTGTCAAAAATATGGGTGAAATTCTCAGATGATCGCTATGTAGTTGGTTACTGTATACATTCCCGTGAGGGGCTTTCTGATAATTGGGAAGCATATACTGAGAGAAGAGACTTCCTACGCCATCATCCTGTGTTACCAGGGCAGACTTTAGGTTCATATGACTGGGAAGATGTGCATGCTTTTGATGCGCATGTAGAGTCTCGAAGAATCGAGAGTGCAGTTGAAAAAGGACATCGCGCCTTTAGAAGTGGCGAACAGAGCGACGGAATACCTGAATTGCACAATAGTGATTTTCTTCCGAACAGCAAGCAAAATTCAAAGGAGGCTCCAGGTAGCGCTATCACTGATTCGATTCCGATAATTAGATCTTCTGAAGATGATTTTTGAAATGGTTTAAAGTTTTCGTATTGAATTGGAGCATAATATGAATGACGAGCATTTGACGGAAAGCCGGCGCTATTTAATCTCTCGATCAGCGGATGAACGAATGGTTATCTGCGGCGCAGATTTTTGGATCCCGATGCCCCGCTACGATAAGTATTTTAAGGTAATACATAAAATGCTGTCGCGGGAGGGGCAACATCAGGCTCAATGTGCACTATTCAGTTCGAGGTATGGCGGAGGCAAAACTGCATTTTTACTCCAGTTGATGGAAATTTATCAATTCCGACCGCAAAAACTTAAAACGATTCTGATGGATCAAAACTTGGATAAATTCAGATTGCTGGATTTGATATGCGAAGCGTTTGACGTTAGATCATGGGGGCGGGGGGCGGCAGGATCACGATCAGCTATGATCATGCGTGCTATTAGAAACGGAAACTATCGCGCCATTGTTGTAGATGAGTTACATGACGCGCTGCATGAATCACAAAGAACATTGATGCAAAATCTATCTTTACTCAAGCATATGTGTGGTGGGAAGTTTAAGCTAAACATTCTGGCGTTTGGCGACCATAAAGCCAGCGAAATTATTGCAGCGGATGGCCAAGTGGGGAGACGATTTGCACAATTTGCACTACCTGGATGGAGTTGTGATGATGAATTCAAAGAATTTGTCACGAGTTACGTTGCGCACTTGCCTCTTCAACTTCCATCCCCTGACGTGATGAATCGTGATTTTTTAATTAAGCTTTATAAATTGTCTAATGGAATTATGGATAATTTTGTGAAATTTCTCAAGGCAGCATCTGAAGTTGCGATTGAGACGGGGGAAGAACGAATCACAACGGCGCAGTTAAAAGATTTCTCAGAAATAATCCTTACCTGCGGCTACGCGTTGCAACTCCCTGAACCTAAAGGAAAAACACCTCGCCATGGTAATTAAAAGCTCTACGCGCGTATCACGAGAAGTTAAAGATTTACTTCATGAAAATATAGTCAAGTTTATCAGGGTGGTTGGTGCGTCTGGCGATGGATTGAGTTCGGCGCTCGACTCAATACAGACCCTCGATTGTGTTTCAAATAGATGTCTAACTATATCTGACATATTTTTTTCTGGTAGAATTGGTTTTATTGGTTGGTTTGCTAATGCGCTAGGAGTTTTTGAGGGAGTAAACACAAGGCCAGGTTTTATTCCACCCTTTCTCTTAGAATTTGCTCGATTGAGGGATATAGGTGTTGTGTTAATTGATGATTTTCACGAGGTCTTTAGGGCGCCAGGAATTACAGTTGGTCGACTAATGTTTGATATTAATTCCCTGCTCGCCGCTTTGCCTGAATTACGAATAATTATTTGCGAAGCGGAAGATATCGACTCTCCCAACTATGTTCATCTCTTGAACTGTCCGGTTGCCAATGTAAAATTAAGAATGTCGAGGTAAACGTCAATATGCTTATTGACTACCCTGTAATTCGCGAAGAGACATTTTTTAGCTGGCTATACCGGCAATCGATTTTCCATGAGCCTGGTTGCTATCCGCTTTTTTTACTAACCAAAGAATACTGGGCATGTCGACATCAAGGAGCGTTTGATCGAGATTTTGATTTCTCATCAAGGTTCTTCTGCAATAGCTGTGACTACTTATCAGTCACCCCAAAAGATTGTCAGGCTATATTTTCGGCTAAATCAGCTTGGTTGATCCCAGAATACTTTCGCAGAGCATTCTGTTGGGATTGTTTATGCGAGCAAATTCAGAACTCCAAGTATCCAGCAACACTAACTACATGGGCTAGCGTAGGAAATCCGTATTGTTTGACGCATAATAAATTACTTCTGGAGTTTCCTCTGGGTAGTAGGGTGTCATTAAATCCAGCGTTGGCTGCGTTTGAGTATTATTCTAGGCGTCGATTAGGGGTTGAAGATAAAGGTGCTTATTGCTTTCTGTCGCAAAAAAAATTGGTCAGTCTGGTGGCGCGAGTCGTTAATTTCTTAAATTTAATAGAATTAAACCTGAAGTTTGGCGAAGTACAGATGGAAATGCGCTGGAGGGCGTGCAGGTGTATAATTCAAATAATTCTTTATCCTTTGTATGGGGTAATCAATACTATCTGGTCAAAAAAAAGAATAGTGCCTCGTGTTAATAATTTGTATCAGGCGCTTGAGCTTGGTGCTCTATGCGCGAATAGTGAAGATCGAGCTATCGCTTTGCTGTTGTTTGGTATGGTGCTTGGCTTATTTTCTTCGGATGAACAGTCTTTTATGATGCATCAATTATCCTGTGTTGACTTTTTCGATATAAGATTCGATGATTCAAAGAGCCTTGGTAGATGTAGCAATATCTTTGTTGGTTCGCATTCAAAGAAGATGATTGATTCAGTCACTCGGTTCAGTGCGGTTCTCGACAACCCTTCGTTTTCTCAGTTTGTAATTGGCTTTTGTAGATAGGGTAATTGATATGTATTCAGGAATGATGAAGATTGAGGCCCGATCAATTAGTCTTGGGTTGGCAGTTGAAGGTGATTTTCTCGCATGGGAAGACATGTCGGCTGACATATATTTTCGAGCAGATAACGGCCTAGTTGTCGCCGTATTTGTTTATGGAAAGCCTCATCGTGAAACTGAATTGGCTACGGATTGCTATCATGGTGTGAGTTGCTCTGTGCGTCGATATTTGGTTCTGCAGCTCCCTGTTAGACAATCTATTCAAGTGGGGGGCAATAATCCGAAATCATATAAAGTTATGCGTGGCGTTCATTGTGGGGCAAAAAATTTTGATGATTGGTTTTTTTCTACATTTTATTCCTGGCCTGTTTATTATCATGGATCTTATTCAGACCTGGCGAGAATGCATTTGAACTATTTTAAGCAGCATTTCATTCATTCAATAGTTACCTATAATGCAATAGTTGATGGCTTGCATGCGTAATGAATGAAATTGTAATGAATGGCTTGTAAGTGTGCGCTTGCTAATCTTTTGTAATGCGGCTCTAGTAGTTTCCATTTGCAAGGCGATTAATTGGTTTCACCGGTTTATTAAGTGCAGATCTCCAAATAAGGAGCCATATCTTCGTAACACAACGCAGACTTGATGCCCGTCCAGCCAACGTAGCTCATCAGTGACTTGATCTCAACCGTTAGCTGAGGCCAATGTAGCGAACCCATGGCGCATGGAGTGAGAGCTATAGAGGGCTGCCGAGACACCCGCTTGTTCAAATATTCAGCGAAGCCAACGGTATCAGGATGTTAGAGTTGATGCCTCCCTTGGCGAGATTATCCCAGCGATCGATCTTTCTGAATAAGGCCTACGCGTCATACCTGCCACAGTGATCCAACGATGTACGCCTGAACAAGGTATAACTTCTTGAAGGCAGAGGTATGGTATGTCGCCCTTGAGTGCTGCCTATCGTCTTTCATGTGAGGCAGATAGAAGGTGATGCCAACACCGGATTCCGACTGGCATTTTCATTCTGCAGGTTTGCCAGTTCGGCACCTCGAAAGCTCTCCAGAATCCGATCAGCCCGAAGGCGATGTCGCTTACGTTTCTATACAGATGGGGCTGCTCACACAACCATTCCTTTTCGGTAATCGGTCGTCGCCTCAGCAAAGTGCTTGCTGAGTATGTTTCTGTTAAAGCTCACCGCCATTGCTCATGGATATGCTGATGGCAAGAAGGGCCACAGGGGCAAGCTTCAGAGGCGTGGATAGCTCGATCAATTTATCAACGGTGATGTTGAACTTCCCGCGTTCGAGCACACTGATGTTCGTGCGAGCGTTGATAGGCACCAAGTCTCCGTATGCCAGCCCGCGACCGAGCTGAGTACCCTGATCGTTGCAGCAATCTGACGCGCGCATATGCTTTTTGGCACACCCGTATTTTTAACATCTTCCTTCATCCCAGAGACAATCGCGTTTTTTTGTCCGCTACTGGTTTTAACACAGCGGATCTAGCCGGCGATGACTTGAGCCCAGGTGAATAGCTGGATCAATCAAACCCAGAATCTCTGGACAGACGACTTTGAAATACCAAGCGCTTCGGCGACTTCCTTTCTTGATTTACCTTCCTCTTTGAGACGCTTAACAGCGAGTCTCTTGCTGTCAGCAATTTCGCGAGCCTTAGCTTTTGATACGAGGCTGGAGCTTCGCTGCTCCTCGCGTATTTCCTCATCTAGGCCGATCGAGCGGAGATGACGAAGCTCCTCCTTCAACTTGCCTATGACATCCAGAGAGTCCTGTCCACTCTCGATTGACTCGCACAAAACCATAAGCGCCAGGGGAGTGATCTCGAGGCTGCTTGAAAGCTCCCGTAGCTTGCCTAGCGATATATTTTTCGGCGTACCAGCCTCTAAGGCAAAGGCATAGCTCCTACTAGAGGGGAGTCGTTCCTGAGTGAGCTCTCTAGTTTTTCGTAGCGCGCGAAGCACCACCGCGAGACTCTGAGTCAGCATGACGACTTGTCCTCAAAGCGGAGGATAAGGCCAGCAAATTATTGACCCAGCTACTCTGTACATAGAGTCATTGGGTCTGCTATCGTGATCGTCTTCTTGTCTTAATCATACTTTCAAGAAGGATGCAACAAAAAACATTAGGCATAAATTGACACCTGGCGAATGGACGCGAAAAGCCGGCAAGGACTCATTCCTTTTTGTCCGAAAGCCACATTCCCCAGGCTCGTTGAATGCAGAAGAAGCGCTGTAGGACGTGTTATGGCATCACTCACGCCTTCAGAGCTCTCAAACCAGATATTGATGTTACGGGTATAACCATCATGTTTATTTCAGATGAAACTTGTCTTCTCGGCCTACCGGGCTTTCCCGGGCCTGGCCGCACGGCTTGGCGGATGGTCGAGCGACATTCGGAAGATTCTTGGTATCACGTTCGCTTTCGCATTTGTGAAGGAGCGAGGACTCGGTTCAAAAAATTGATGCCATCAGACCCTTCGATGCTGAAACACCTACTCTCGCAGCGGAGCCCAGAGCACAAGATTGAGGTGGTTCAGGTTGTGACTCCCCCTTGCATGAATGGGAGTTCTTTAGAACGTATGGAAAAGTTGATCAGTGCGATCGTCGGCTACGACGGAAACGGTGAGTGCGTACTGCTTCATAAAGTCGATAGCGGAGCAATCTACAGCAGCTCTCCCGGTGTGACCGACGCAGGTTTGCTCAGCAATATTCGAATGATTTACGACGCCACGACTGCTGCCGGGAAGCATTTCCATAGCACCTGCTATCAGACCCCGACCACAGTGACGCTCTGATAGAGACAAGTGAGCCCTGCCACGACAACGGCACCGGATGGTTAATCCATGAAGATCCAAATCTATTCAGATCTGCACCTCGGCTTCGCTCGGTTCGATCCCGCCCCAAGCGACGCGGACGTTGTCATTCTCGCTGGTGACATTGATATCAAATCGCGCGGCGTAGCTTGGGCGAACGACACATTCCAATGCCCGGTGATTTACGTTTGCGGGAATCATGAGTACTACGGCGGACACATCGATCACACGCTACGCAAGATGAAAGAGGCGGCAGCGCCACATGTCCACGTACTCGAAAACGAAGTCCTGATACTGGGTCAAACCCGGTTTTTGGTCACGACGGCATGGACAGATTTCTCATCGACCGGAGATGTTGTTGCGGCAAAACGTGTCGCTTGGGAATGGATGAACGACTACACCGTCATTAGAACAGATGAGAGTTACCGACGCCTTCGTCCCGATGACCTGATCGCTAAATCTAAAGCAGCTTATGCCTGGCTCATACAGGAACTGGACATGCCATTTGATGGCAAAACCGTTGTAGTTACACACCATGCGCCGGCGTTGGATTACGTAAGTGATGAGCTTCCCACACACCTGGTAGCTGCTTATGCCAATGACTGGAAGGAGCTCGTGGGCAGGGCCGATCTTTGGGTTTACGGGCATACCCACGTCTCAGCGGATTTCCTCAAGAATGGGTGCCGGGTGGTTTCCAATCCGCGCGGCTATCCAAATCAACAAACTGGTTTCGATCCGGATTTTCTAATCGAGATTTGATGAGTGGCCGTTCACCAACGAACCTCAGCGAACTGGTTTTTTGCTACGGACGAATTCGAGAAAATTACATGGTTACTTTAGAAGAAATCTCGCAGCTGCTGTACGGCGCAGGCGAGGAGATGCACGGCTGGCAAGGCACTCCAGATGAGCTGATTGCATTGTCCGCAAAGACGTTTCCAGGCAAAGCATTTTGCATGGTGCGGCAATGGATTCTAATCGACCTCACGGTTAACTCTGATGAGAAAGAAAAACTAAGCGGGCTTGGTCTACTTCCCGCGACGCTTTTCGCTCACGAAATCGTTCTAGACAGTAAAGGTCGTTTTCAGCCCAGCATGTGGGTACGCAGTAATTTCGGCGTGTCTTTCACTGAAGGCTGCATGTTTGAAACC
Organism: Pseudomonas sp. F-14 TE3482; assembly: GCF_053629455.1. Taxonomy (NCBI): domain Bacteria; kingdom Pseudomonadati; phylum Pseudomonadota; class Gammaproteobacteria; order Pseudomonadales; family Pseudomonadaceae; genus Pseudomonas; species Pseudomonas sp. F-14 TE3482. The sequence goes on along the minus strand of NZ_JBRJII010000001.1, from coordinate 4,689,092 downwards.
AAGAGTACCGTCTACCTCCTCTGGGAGTCGGGTTTAAGGAAAGAAGCCAGTTTGGGTGCCGCTTTTTCCATGAAAGCCGGGTAGGCGACGATCACCGCAAATAATATTGAGTCATTTTGGAGATCTGGCCGGATGCCTGAAATCATCGAAGTCGAATTTCATAGTAAGTATCTCAGTGACTTTCAAATGAGTCGCCTCGTACAAGCGAGTCTCCGAAAATACACAGTAGCCATTACGGCTTTTATCAGTGATGCAGTGATCATTGATGATAGGTGCCTTGGCGTGTCTTTCGATCACCTGCAGCAAGACGACGCGTATCGAACAGCCAATGGCGGAATTATTCGCACAAAAAAAATCCAAAGGGCATGGAAAGAAGGGCGTTTTTGGCTTCTCGAGACGCGAGAAGGAAATTACCTCGTTGGTAGCTTCAAACGTGGGGGGGGGGCGACGTAGTTTTCTTGAGTTGCTTCGTTCCGGTGAACGTCTCCAATCTGAGGATTGAATGTTCTGGGGGAGTGGAACTGCATGGCAGCTGATGAACGCTGGACAGTTGCTCGGGCAACGAGACATTTCGATGAGTTGCTTGAGAAGGTGATCATGACGCGTAAACCAGTTTTTATCGATGGTCAGCAAAGGAGCGCTGTGCTGATCTCGATCGAAGAGTGGAACGCCGTCCAGGATGAGCTCCGCCCCCGTGTTCTGTCAGACCTCTGAGAAATCGCTTATTAGGTCTCCCACGATTTTAATCAGCAGCGCTCCGAGTTAGACGTGCGGAGCGCTTCAACTGCCCCTATCCTGTGATGCTCATTTTGCCGTCGGGCGGCTCACAGCTCGCCCTGCTCAGTAACCGTATTCGTTCAGCAGTTTGTGCAAGAATTCACGTCGCCGTTGGACGATACTCAAAATGAGATAGTCGCGCTCAGTGTCCCTCGTCGATAAATGCCCCGCGTCCACCAATCCGTGAATGTAGCCCTCGGCCTTACCTCTTGCTTCGAGCAATGCATCGATGGACGTGCTTTTGTAGATGTCTTCAGCGATGAGTTGCCACCGCTTTTTCTGGCGGTGTCCAACAGGGTCATCGGAAAATTTCGGTGCGTTGATCAGGGTGTTGAAATCAGAGCGAGCGGCAGGTGTGTTCAAAGCGGATTCTCAGAACAGTGATAACTGAGCGGAGGCTACCATGCGCACACCTAACCGCCTGTTGCTGGCTGGTTTTTGTAGGCGCTGGAGCGAAGGGACGACTTCAATGATGGGGCACGCTATCGGTGGCGTCTTTGAACATTGCGGAGCGTACAGGCAGTGCTATTCAGCGAGTACATTCTTAGCCCGGAGTTCGATATGGGACACCTCAGCCTAGAGGACATCTACCTCGATGACGTAGAAGAGTATGGCCATCTGCGGGTGGGAATGACCGACCTCTATGTAAAAGAAAATCACGCCATTTATGGTGTGGTTACGCTTGGCGAATACCGCGAGTTGACCAGCAGGTTGCTGCGTGACGAAGCGGTGCAAATGATCATCAGCGCTAAGCTCGCCGCGTTGCCCGAGAACTACGATCCGTGGATCAGGCGGATCGAGCGCAATCGCGCCTTACACGCTAGGTATGGGGACAAATTCGATCCCTGGGGAGACGACTGACAACCCCCCACGACCAATCAAAAATGCAGCGCCTCATCTTACTCGGTCGACCTGGTAGTTTCGCTTCTCGAAAATCCACCCGTCGTAATTTTCCTCGCTCAAGATTGATCGCAAGCACGCATGTACAGCTTCGATTAAGGCATGTCTCATGAGCGTCACCATCCTCAGCCCGTTGGCGGAAGGGGGAGTCCAGCTCGCTTTTTACTCTTTCAAAGTTCCTGCAGGCTTCCCATCGCCGGCTGCGGATCACCTTAGCGACACATCTTCATCGACGAGCTTCTGGACAGAGAATACGGGCGGTTAGGCTAGGTAACTTTTTTCACATTTTTTTGTTTTGAGATGGTCGTCGACCACGTTAATCGCGCTCTCCCATCCGCTATCCGTGTGGTTCCAAGGATCAGGCATGGAAGGGTGTGGCAGAACTCCACTCGGCAATCGAGTTTCTGGCTGGGTAGTTACACAGACTTGCCCGCCCGTTTGCATTCGACCTGACCAGTGGGCCGGATTCGACCAGCACGCTTCTTGATCATGACCGGCAGAGGACGACCCATCTGCCTGTCGCTACCGACAGCACCGAGCAATTCTCAGTCGATCATGATTACTAAGCGTGCTTGTCAGATCGAATGCAAACGCCTGGTCAAGTGCAATTCAATCGAGCGGTCAGTACCGATGCAATCAGGTGGACGCGCATGCCGCGAAGCCGCCCGTTCGCTGAACCGGGTCGCAGTCAGTTGCTAAGTCGGCAGAGGCCCGAACGCACGGTATGAATCGACCAAGGCATCGAAAAGCGAGATATCTGAGCGACTTCTAGCAAAGAGCTGGGCACCGACAATAGCTGCGAAAATTGCACGTGCTCTAGATTCAGTCTCACTTGATTCGCACACCTTCGCAGCCAATAGAAGCTTGCTTAGCCATGCAATGTTGACATCAGCAAAGGTCTGAATCTCTTTAGTCATTTCAATGGGTAACGTATCGGTTTCAGCGCCCATGAAACTACCCAGGCAGAGACGATTGTCGGCCTCAAGCGATCTTCGGAAGATTTCAGGAAAGCGACGCAGAGCATCAATCGGAGATGGGCTTTCTGATTCGATCATCTCGAGTGCGAGCGCACCGTCCTCCCAATATCGTTTGGCAACGGCAATACCCAGATCGGCTTTGCTTGGAAAATGGTAGTAAATACTCGCCGCTTTGATACCAACATCTTGCGCAAGGTCGCGGAAATTCAAACCATTGTAGCCCTGCGATTGGGCAATTTTCTTGGCCGCCAACAGGATGGCTTCCTTGGAGTTGACGCTCATCTTGGTGCCTTTCGTCTTGGGACGATCTCTTAAATAGGGAAGCTAATTTACAGCAAAGGCCTACCGTGTGACAGGTAGATTGTCAGCGAGAGCAGTGAGTTCAATGCGAATAGGGTGCTGAGGCAGAAGCCGTTCCATCATGGTTCAGCAAGCGGCATGCCAGCCGACATTAGCGAGATCACTACGGTCACCGAGAAAGCCAGGGGATGGCGATCTCGGCGTACCGGAGTTTCCATTGAGAAGCTGTTACTGGGCTGGCGAATCCAGCTCAGGAATGCCGCTGTTGCGATCAGAGTAGGCCGCTTGGAAGCTTGGACGTTTTGTCCAGCGCTGCCAGTACGCATCTAAGAACTCAAAACGCTCGTCCAGTGGAGTGGCATTGACCGGGAATTTCGAGAAGGCGATCGCGGTTGCCAGGGTAATGTCCGAGAAGGTCGGGGCATTGCCGCCGAGCAGCCATTCGCGGCCGTCTGACAGATGACGATTGACCAGTGCAGCGTGAGCCAAAGCTTCCTTGCGGCAGTGTTCGCCCCAAGCCTCATTCTTGGTCAGTTCTAGCTTGAAGCCGAGTCCGGTGTGCAACACGTGAAACGCTGTAACGATGCGGTACAGGATGTGCACCCACACCCGGTTATCCCACATGTTATCCAGACCCTGTTCCAGTGCGGTCTCTCCCATGATCTTGCGACCGGGATACTCTTGGTCAAGATAACGAACGATGGCAGCCGTTTCGGAAATGTAGCTACCGTCAGCCAGTTGAAGGGTGGGAGTTTCGCCCCACGAGTTCATATTCAAATGACGCCAGCCACGCTGTTCTCCTACAGGGGACATGTCATAGATGGTCTCGGCAAATTGGTCAGCGATGCCTTTTTCGTACATGAACAGACGCAGACGCTGTGGGTTCGGAAAGGCCGAAGGCGAAGTGAAAAGCTGAAGTTTAGTAGTCATGGTCGATCCTACAGGTTGGTGGTTTGTCCGCCTAACTAACATTAGGTAGACAAACCTTAGCGGACGATTCGGTACGCGTCAACGCCTATCTAACGATTGTTAGGTAAAAGTTTTTTGATGGGGATTTTCTGGCTACATTGGTTCGATGGAGATGAATCGCTCGCTTCAGCGGGAAGGGCGCGCAACCTAACATCGGTCGCGAGGCTCACTCGCTTTATCCCAGCTGCGTAATTGCATGGACTTGACCACCCACGGCAATCCTCAACAAGGGCACCTTGCTCACGCCGTCGCCCTAATATGAATTCGTCAAGACGTGTCTACCGGACGGTTATCTATTTGAGTCATTTTCGATGATTATTCGACAGTCAGCTATTGGCCGATTGCTTCCTTCCGCACAGCTAGTTCCTTATCCGTAGCTGATCCAGCTCAGTTTGGATCAGTTGCATTCAGACGTCTAAAGCAATCTGGTGGACAAGTGAAACGCATTTTCGCAGCGGTCGGTTGCTCATCAAAAGCGGCTAGAAATCAGCACTCATGCCTCCTGGCCAACCTCCAAACTTTGCTCACGACGAATCCATTGGTCACAATTTCCCTCGCCCAAGATTGACCGCAAGCGCGCTTCGACGTTAACTGTATGAATATACAGTTTTGGTTAAGGCACCCTTCATGAGCGTCACCATCTTCGGCCCACTTGCTGCAGGGGGAGTTCAGCTCCCGTTTTACTCGTTCAAAGTCCCTGCAGGCTTCCCATCGCCGGCTGCGGATCACCTTGAGCAGCACATTTCCATCGACGAACTGTTGGATATCCGAGCACCGCATATTTACTTGGTACGCATCGAAGGCAGCAGCATGGAAGGTGCTGGAATCTTCGATGGTGATATGGCTGTGGTGGATCGCTCGATCACAGCTGAACACGGCCACATCGTGATTGCGGCAGTGAACTGCGAGCCGGTGTGCAAGCGCCTGTGCAAGCGAGGCTCAGACATCATCCTAATGTCTGAGAATGCAGGTTACCCCTCACGATACATCCTCGAAGGTGATGAACTGATCATCTGGGGTGTGGTGACATTCAGTGTGCGTGCCCATGATCCGAAAGCCTGATCCAGTCTTCGCCCTGATCGATTGCAACTCTTTTTACGCGAGCTGTGAGCGAGTCTTTCGTCCAGACCTAGCGAAGACGCCCATCGTGGTTTTGTCGAATAACGATGGCTGTGTAATCGCGCGCAGCGCGGACAGTAAACCCTTCGTGAAAATGGGCGAGCCGTACTTTTAGATCAAGCACAAACTCAAGCAGCACGGCATCGTGGCGTTCTCGTCGAACTATGCGTTGTACGGCGACATGAGTGAGCGCGTGATGAGTGTGATCGAGTGCTTGGTGCCAGCCGTTGAGGTCTACAGTACCGGGAGATCTCGAAGCGCTCGGGCGACGGATACGTGCGCAGGTGTATCGCAGCACAGGCATTCCGGTCGGCGTCGGTATTGCCGGTACCAAAACCCTGAGCAAACTCGCCAACCATGCAGCAAAAAAATGGCAGGCGCAGAGCGGCGGTGTCGTTGATCTACGTGACCAGGTTAAGCGTGACTGGGTGCTGAAGAAATGCTCGGTCTCAGACGTCTGGGGTGTAGGTCGGAAAATGACTCTTCACTTGGAAGGCATGGGCATCAAGTCCGCTTGGGATCTCTCCAAGACCGATCCCTGGACGCTGCGCAAAAAATTCAGCGTAGTGATTGAGAAGACGGCGCGCGAGCTCGCGGGAACGCCATGTCTTGAACTCGATAAGCCTGATCCACCTAAGCAGGAAATTTGTTGTTCTCGCATGTTTGGCAAGCGCCTCACAGAGATCGCAGCGATCAAGGAGGCGGTCGCTACCTACATGATGCGTGCGACGGAAAAGCTTCGTGCACAGCATTCACTGTGCAAGAAGATCAGGGTCAGTGTTCGCACCGGCATGTTCAATCCCGAGGAGGCAAAGTACGCCAATGGTGTTCTGGTGGAATTGCCATATCCAACGGACGATGTTCGATTGATGACCAAAGCTGCTGTGGACGCAGTGGATCGGGTGTTCCGGCCAGGGTTCAAGTACAGCAAGGCTGAGGTACTCCTGCTCGACCTTTGCCAAAAAGGTGAGTACACCGATGACCTGTTTTCAATTTCCCAGCCGGTCGCCACTGAGAAAGTCATGAGCGTGCTGGATTCCATCAATGAGCGATGGGGGAGGGGAACACTGCGCTTGGCGAGTGTGCCAACCAATCCGGATTGGGGTATGCGAAGGGAGATGATGAGCCAGAGCTTTACGACGCGGATTGATCAGCTTTGGACGGTCTACTGCAGGTGATTGGAGTTTCGACATCGACAGAGGCGGCGGGGGAATTATAAAATTATGGCTCAGCAATAATTATGGCTTAGCCATAATTTCTAATAATCCTATTTTGCCAGCCCCTGTAATCGGAACAACACGTCGTCTTCAGAACTGATGGAGGCTCTCGCGGTTGCTGCGACGTCGAACAGCAGATAAGGTTGAGTCATGAATGATCCGCGTATCCCCATCACTTCTGAGAACCGCGTTCAGAGCACGACCGCACCGGTGCTTACTGAACCGATGAAAGCTCATCCCTCCGTATCTCGAACTCTCAACCTATTGGCGGCTGACATGAATGTGCATCCGGAGCTCATTCAGGCCGTAGATACGCGTCTGGTCGATCGCATCATTGCGCTAGTCGGTCAGGTCGATGTTGACCTCAATTCACCACTCTCAGCGGAAGACGAATAATTCAGGCAGTCAATCCCGGCTCGGCTGTACGGAACTCCAAGCAGCCGGTAACGATGACCCGCTACCGTAGAATGCCGTCAGCTAGTGCTGGCCTAGTCTTAACCGTCCACAACTGATCTACCTTCGTCGTGTAGCTCTGACTCATCAGATCTCGGCGCATGGCCCAACCAGGCGCGGTTGGCACACTGGCTAATCGGACAACTCCTTTTCCCCATCGGCTGTTGATCTCATCCAGAACACTCATCACCTTGTCCGCCATCGCAGGCTGCGAATGCGCAAATAGATCGTCAGTGAATTCGCCAGGCTGCCGCAGATCCATCAGCAGAACTTCGGCCTTGCTGTACTTGAAGCCCGTTCGAAACAGACGATTGACGGCTTCGGTTGCAGCCCAACCGAAAGTGCTGCTGCCTGCGCGACCTTTCTTCGAGACCTGCTGCGATGATTCGCATCGATTCCATCTGGCTCGCCACCGAGCCTACATGCGCGCCGGTACCGAGACGGCGTTGGCCAGAGTGATCGCGGTGTTTGGTGCGGCGAAGCCGCACTGTGCTTATCTGTTCGCCAACCGCCGCGCCACTCGAATGAAAGTTCTGATGCATGACGGCTTCGGGATCTGGCTAGCTGCTCGCCGGTTGAATCAAGGCAAGTTCCACTGGCTGTGCGGTAGTAATTCGCAAACGTCAGTAGCCCGCTACGTCGGCAGACGCGTAGTCATAACACATGGGCTAGGATGATCCAATCAACTACCAATGACCAAGTGCCTGCCATGGAAAACACACCAGAGGCTAAAATTTCAGCCGATGATTCGTCCGAAGATGTCGTGACAAGAGAGTCGCTTTACGAACAGGCTTGGTCGACACCTATGACCAAAATCGGCGAACGATATGGGGTGTCTTCAAGCTACTTGGCTCGAGTTTTCACCAGCTTAAATATTCCTCGTCCCCCGGTGGGTTATTGGGCTCAAGTCGCAGCGGGAAAAGGTAAAGCTCGTCCATTATTGCCTGAGTCTCGGCCCGGAGATTTGACTATATGGAGTCGAAGTGGAGCGCCTCTTCAGGTTTCCCGGTCTTTGCCTAAGGAGCGTCAGAAAACGAGCCGAAGGGCGGCTGTAGCTCCGGCTCCACTGCCTCGAAGGCACCCACTTTTACTGAGCATCGAAGAGCACTTTAAGAAGGTTCGGGAAAGCGATAACGGATATTTGCGGCCCACAAAACGCGCCATGGCGGATTTGATTGTGAGTCGCACCGGTATTGCCCACGCTGTCGACTTTGCCAATCAATTGTATTTGGCGTTGATGAAAAAAGGCCTCGCTGTGGCGCTCAGTGATCCCGCCACACATATGAGTCGTGCGTCTGTTGATCATCGGCAGGAGGCCTCAACGAGGTACATACACCCTTCACTTTGGCAGCCGCAACGTCCTACGGTGGTTTACATCGGAACCATAGTTTTTGGTTTAACCATCTACGAGATCAGTGAGTACGTAGAGGTCAAGCACGTAGACAAGGAGTACGTTCGGCTAAGTTCGCTTCCAGCCAGCGTCGTTCTCCCTATCGTGACGGGTGGGTAATGAGTGCCGACATGCCCAGCGGCCGCCTATGCCTCCAGGTTTATTCCCCTTATTACCGAGCAGATTGGATTCACCGCTGGAGCGAGGACAAGCCTGGCGATTTGGTGAGCAAAATACCCAGCATCGTAAACCTCTTGATTGCCGAAGCCCCCGAGCTTGCCAAAAAAGTCGAAGTTGAGCGAGAGAGAAGAGAGCTCGAAAGGCAGAAGCACCAATTGGAGGTAGCTGAGTGGCAAAGAAAAGAAGAGGAAAAACGTCAACTCAAGGTTGTCCAGGATAGCCGCGACCGGCTCGAGGCTGTGATCCAGACTTGGGCAAAGGTAAACAGCATTCAGGCTTTCTTTGACGACATTGAAAGATCCGCGCATAAGTTAGGCGATGAGGAACGGAAAGTCGTTATGGAGCGGTTGGCTAAAGCGAAAGAACTGATCGGGGACTTAGACGCGTTGAAACACTTCAATGGCTGGGAGCCTCCAGCGTTTTAAGTCTATCTCCCTGCTCTGGCTTATGAACTACGCCATAATCGTTGGTGCAACTGGCAACTTCCGTACTGCAAGCCACATCCCGAGCGAAACGGCAACGTTCAGGCCTGTCACTCTACTCGTAAGCCATGTCCAGTGCTTCGATGGCCAGAGCCGCATCTGGATCGTTCGACATCGACGCATACCAGATGAATTGCCGGACGCTTATGTGCACAACCAAGTCGAGCTTGCATCATATTCGCCGGGTTCATCTCCTTTCCAAATCGAGTCTTGGTGCTAAGCTGCCATCATCATCCGAGGCTGTTCGTGGTCTGAAACCGCTCAGCCAATACTTCGAAGGAATGAAATATGGGCTGGAAAGGAACGTTGCGTTCGATGCAGGCTGCTTCACGCAAAGCTGATCGTAACGCCCAGCGTAGGCAACGTGAGCTTCAGTCTCGCCAGAAAGAATACGCCAAGATGGAAGCGCTGGAGCAGGCTGCTTACGAAGTCGAAGTGTACGAAAACCAGATTGATGTTCTGCTTTCTGTGCATAAAGAATGTGGTGAGGAGATTGACTGGCAGTCATTCGTTGAGAGGGCTGAGCCAGTAAAACCTGCTTTCGCAGGCACACGGGAAGTGCATGCGAAATCTCTCGAGCAAACCTATGCCCCTGGCTTTTTCGCACGCTTGTTCAAGCTCGAAACGCGTCAGCGTAAAAACTTGGCCATCGCCATCGAGACGGGGCGACTTCATGATGGCAAAGAGCATGAAGCCGCTGTCGCGAAATGGCGAGTCGAGCATGACTCTTGGCACCAGGAATACACCATCGCGCAAGGTGTGCTGTCTGGGATAGGCAAGGCGAAGCTTGAAGCGATCAAGCTAGTCGACCCTTTCACTGACATCTCTCATCTCGGCACATCGATCAAATTCTCGATCGGGGAAACGGGGCTCGTGGAAGCGAACCTTGGCGTTCATGGTGTTCGGGTTATTCCTGCCGAAATCAAGTCTTTGCTACAGAGCGGAAAGCTTTCAACGAAGAAGATGCCGGCAGGGAAGTACAACGAGCTTTTGCAGGACTATGTGTGTAGCTGCGTTTTGAGGGTAGGGCGCGAGCTTTTGTCGATGCTCCCTGATGACCTTGTGATCGTGACGGCGGTCGACGACGTCCTTAATTCGGCGACCGGACATATAGAAGAGTTACCCATTCTGAGTGTTGCGGTGTCCCGGCGCACGTTGGAATCATTGAACATGGACTCGATTGACCCTTCCGACTCCATGAAAAATTTTGTTCACAACACGTCCTTCAAAAAGACAGCCGGATTTCAACCTGTGAAAGCGCTGGATGCTCGACAGTTCGTCACAAACGTCTAACAGATAGACGGTATTGGTGAACCGCTTTTGCACAGGCAAATACAGCGGACTCGCCTTTGGATCCCGTTATAAGATAGTGGCCATTTCTGGCGTCTACTTGTCGCGTTGAGCCCACTATCCACGCTCCGCGTTCATGTGCGCCTCCATTAGCAGGATAGGGGAAGCACATGGACGAGGCACCGGTGATCACGGTTGACGCTGAAGTAGAGCCAATCAAAGTTGTAAGCATTCACAGTACAGTCGTTGCAAAGCTAAATCTCGCGGATTATCAAAACGCTGTTCCTGTCATTCGGGAGCTGCGAGTAATCAATGAGACAGCGATCAAGTACAACGACCTAGTGCTGACGCTGACGGCCTATCCCGAAGTTTTTAAGCCTAAAACTTGGCGCATTGACGCGCTGATTCCAAACGCGTTCATGCCTATCCCTGGTCATGACCTTGCTTTGGATGGTGCCTTGCTAGGTCGACTAACCGAAGCAGAAAACGCCACACTCACTTTCACGTTGACCGCGGCAGATCCGTCTGCTGAATCTGGTCGAGCGGAAATAGCTCGGCTGGATTTGGCATTGGAGCTGTTGCCACGCAATCACTGGGGCGGACTCTCTCATCTCCCTGATATGACTGCAGCGTTTGTTCAACCGAATGATCTTGCGGTGGAGCGGTTGCTCAAGCAGGCCGCCGATGTATTGCGCCAAAGTGAAAAAAACTCTGCTCTTGATGGGTACGCCGGTGGAGCGAAACGAGCTTGGGAGCTGACATCAGCCATTTGGGCTGCGGTCGCACGTATGAAGCTTGATTACGCGCTTCCTCCTTCCAGCTTTGAGCAAACCGGGCAAAAAGTACGTAGCCCCAGTCACGTCACCGAACATGGTCTGGCAACGTGCTTCGATCTCTCGTTGTTCTTCTGTGCGGCAATAGAGCAAGCAGGTCTTAACCCCGTCCTGGTGTTCACAAAAGGGCATTCTTTCGCCGGCGTGTGGCTCAAAGCTGAAGAGTTTTCTACGACGGTGATCGACGACATCACGGCCGTACGCAAGCGTTTAAAGCTCAAAGAACTGATGCTGTTTGAGACGACGTTTGCGACCCAGCATCCAGTGCCGCCATTCACGTATGCCACCGATCGTGGCGAACAACTGATCGCAGAAGGACAGGACGAAAACTTCGAACTGCTGTTGGATGTGCGCAGAGCACGCCTACAACGAATTAAGCCATTGGCCAGTGCCGACGTGCAGGTTTCTAAGGTGCCGACGGATGATGATCTTGCCGGTGGGTCGGAGCTATTAGTCGGTATTGCGCCGGCGCTACCTGATGAGGCGGTTACAGTCGAGATTGATGAGCGTCTGCTCGACCCAAAAGATCGTCTGGGACGGTGGCAACGCAAGTTGCTGGACTTGTCGCTTCGCAATAATTTGCTCAATTTTAAGGCCGGGAAAAAATCGCTGAAGCTTGAGTCACCTGATCCTGCGGCGCTGGAAGATATCCTGGCCAGCGGTAAGAAGCTGAAATTGCTGACACGTCCCGACCTGATGGATGGGGCTGATCCACGTGACCAGGCACTGTACGAATTACGTGAGCGAGAAGATGTTCGTCGTCTCCACGCCTTGGACGCCTTGAAACGGAATGAGGTGTTTGTCGGCCTCTCCAGCACTGAAATGGAAGCACGGCTGATCGAACTCTATCGGGGGGCTCGAACTGCCTTGCAAGAAGGGGGCTCTAACACCCTTTACCTTGCTCTGGGTTTTCTCAGCTGGGAGCGAGCGGATAAAGGCGGGCAGAAGTACCGGGCGCCGCTTGTCCTGATCCCTGTGACGCTTGAGCGCAAAAGCGCGCGCTCCGGTTTTTCGATGGTGCTGCACGACGACGAACCTAGATTCAACCCGACACTCATCGAGATGCTTCGCCAAGATTTCGAATTGAATCTTGGGTCGCTTGAAACAGAGCTTCCTCGGGATGACTCGGGCCTGGATATTGATACTATCTGGAAAGCGGTAGGTCGTGCGGTCAAGGACATCGCAGGCTGGGAAGTCGTGGAAGACGTCGTCCTGTCCATGTTCTCCTTTGCAAAATACTTGATGTGGAAAGACCTCGCTGAGAATGCCGAAGCGCTTCGTGAAAGTCCGGTCGTTCGGCATCTCCTGGATACTCCACGAGACGCTTTCCCATCCGACATTACGTTCCCCGAAGATCGTCGCCTGGATGTCGACTTCAACCCCCGAGAAGTGTTCTGTCCGTTGCCGTCTGACTCCTCGCAGCTATCCGCTGTGATGGCGGCGTCGAAAGGAAAAGACTTCGTTTTGATTGGCCCACCCGGAACCGGGAAAAGCCAGACCATTGCCAACCTCATCGCACAATCGGTGGCTCAAGGCCGACGCGTGCTTTTTGTCTCTGAAAAAATCGCAGCGTTGGATGTCGTTTACCGGCGTCTACGTGAAGTTGGCCTGGGTGAGTTCTGTCTGGAAGTCCATTCCAGCAAAGCGCGCAAAACTGATGTCCTGGCTCAGCTGCAGTCGGCCTGGGATGCGAAGGGAGTTGTGGATTCTGCGACATGGCATGCCGAAGCTGATCGTCTTCAAGCATTACGTGAGGGCTTGAACACTTACGTAGAGCGGCTGCACCAGCGATATACAAATGGGTACAGCATCTACCATGCGATTGGCGTTGTCTGCGGCGGCGCAGCCATCACGCCATTGAGCATGTCATGGTCATCGCCACATGCTCACACGCGGGAGGATATGGCTGCACTGCGGGAGCTGTCTGATCGTCTGGAAGTGAATGCACAGGCCATTGGATATGGTGCGCTATCGAGTCATCCACTGAGCCTGGTTGATCAGGGAGAGTGGTCGCCTTCATGGCAGCAACAACTGATTCAAGCTGCGCGAGAAGTACTGCCGGCCGCGCAAGCTGCAATCCGGGCCGCGGAGAAATTCAGTGCTGCTACGAGTTTACCTGTCGCGAGTCTAGTGCCTTCAGTTTGCAACGGACTTTCGCTCCTCTCGTCGACATTGCCGTTAGCGGCGGGTCATGATTGGCGGTTCGTACTGCGCCCAGACGGTCGCATGATTGCGCAGCGACTGATTGAAAGCAGCACGCTTGTAGAGAAGCATCGTGCACTTTGCCAACAACTCTCACCGGTGTGGGCCATCTCGACGGTTAATGCTGCTGAAAAAGGCCTCAGTCTTTTGGCTAGGCGCAGGGCTTTGATGTCGCAGCTCAGTCCCGCATGGCCAGTGCAGACGTTTGAGACATTGAGCCAAGCAATAGAAATGCTTGAGCGTATCGCTGAGGTCACGCAGGAGCTCTCTGTGACCTACACCGATTTCATCGAAACACTTGATGTGCGTCAGTTACTCGGGGATTGGCAAAGCGCAGAGCAGTCGTTCTGGCCCAAGTCCCTGTTGGGGACACGCAAAGTCACAAAGACTCTCTCAACAGCCGTCTCTGGTGATGCAGAGCCTGATGTGGCCAACGACCTGCACGCCTGGATTCAGATTCGTGACCTGCGCGATAAACTCGACGCGTTGGAGGTGGGGGATTACTGCGCCCAAATCTGGAACGGAGCACTATCGATCGCGCAGCATCTTAAGGCGGCTATTCAGTTACGTCAGGCAATGTTGTGTTTAGCGTCGGACGAGCCTTGGACAGATACCGGGTTTGATGTGGTCGCTGAAGGGCATTGCGGTGAGCAGTTGAAATCAGACCTTTCCCATATGCGTTCCATCGTCTTGCTTGACCAGGAGCTTGCACCTCTTCACCTGGGCGACCTCACAGAAGGATTGTGGGCTGGGCTTAACACCGCCTCTGAACCGTTGTTCGCTGCTATCGCTTTTCAAACCGGGCGTCGTCCAGTGATCGAGCACGGTGGAATTGAGGGTGATCATGACTTAGTGGCCGCCGGCCAATGCGGCAAGACCATGCAGGCAGACTTGGCGGTGCTCCAGCAACGACATCTCGTTGAAAAAGCGCTGTCAGAATTTGATGATCTGAGTGCCATTACCTCGGGGCTATGGGCGGGTATTAAAACCAAGGTAGACAAGGTCTCGGACGCGGTCGCGTTCCAGGGCAATCTGGCGTCCGCACTTGCGCAACTCGCGACAACGCCTGAGCTAGTATCTGCTTATCGCAGTGCGATACAGGTGTTGCTCGGCGACGCCAATGCACTGCTTGAACCCGAGGGCATGGTTTGCCAATCAGGTGCTGAATTGCGTCAGTGCTTTGAATTACTCCGTCAGCGAGTGGATGTGTTGGCGACAGCAGGGCACTTCTCAGAATCAGGACAAGCGGACATCCAGCAATTTACGCTGGATGCGCTGCTGCAGCATTGCGAGTCCATGGTTCGATCTGAGCCCGGTGTTCGTGCTTGGTGTGCATGGCGCAAGGTGCGTGAAGAGGCGATCGGCGCGGGGCTCTCGAGCCTTGTTCAGGCTATGGAGGGTAACCTTGTTAAAGCCGGCGAAGTCCGCCATTCATTCGAAACCAACTACGCGCGGTGGTGGCTGAACGCGGTAGTCGATAACGAACCAGTCATTCGCGGTTTTGTCAGCGTTGAGCATGAACAACGAATTCGGGATTTTAGAGCCCTGGATGATCGTTTCACTGCATTGACCCGGGACTGGCTGCGAGCGCGCCTCTGTGCAGATCTACCTAATCCGGAGACTGTCACTCGCTCTTCAGAGTGGGGCGTACTCAGGTACGAAATGGGTAAGAAGACTCGTCATTTGCCGCTTCGAGAGTTGATGTCCAAGATTCCAGATGCGTTGACGAAACTGACGCCATGCATGCTGATGAGTCCGCTGTCCATTGCCCAATACCTCACACCTGGCGCGAGTGCATTTGACCTCGTCATTTTCGACGAAGCCTCGCAAATTCCAGTGTGGGATGCAGTTGGGGCGATGGCGCGTGGTCGACAAGTTGTGATGGTCGGTGACCCTAAACAGTTACCTCCAACGTCATTCTTTGATCGCGCAGAGTCGACGGCTGATGATGAAGACGTTGAAGCTGATCTTGAAAGCATTCTGGATGAGTGCATCAGCGCGAACCTTCCAGTTCGTCATCTGAATTGGCACTACCGCAGTCGCCATGAAAGCTTGATTGCGTTCTCAAACCAACGCTATTACGAGTCCAAGCTCGTTACGTTCCCATCACCTGTGACGAACGACCGTGCCGTCAAACTGCACGAGATTGCGGGTGTCTATTCCAAAGGTGGATCAAGAACAAATCTGATCGAAGCGCGCGCAGTCGTCGCTGATGTAGTTGCTCGTCTGCGTTCGCCGGGATTCCGAGAAAGCAAACTGACCATTGGCGTGGTGACGTTTAACGGTGAGCAGCAGAAGCTTATTGAGGATCTGTTAGACGAAGCACGTCGTAACGAACCATCACTTGAGGCTTACTTTGCCGACACCGAGCTTGAGCCTCTGTTCGTGAAGAATCTTGAGAGTGTTCAGGGGGATGAGCGAGACATCATCTACTTCTCGACTACCTATGGCCGTGATGCCGCAGGCGCCTTGGCGATGAATTTCGGCCCTATTAATCGCCCTGGTGGCGAACGTCGATTAAACGTTGCGATTACAAGGGCTCGGCACGAACTCTGCGTCTTCGCCAGCTTGCAACCTGAACAAATTGATCTCACGCGGACTCAATCGATTGGTGTGCGTGACCTGAAGCACTTCCTCGAGTTTGCACAGCGAGGGCCTCGAGCACTGGCTGAGGCCGTCACCGGCAGTGTGGGTGGCTTTGATAGCCCGTTCGAGGAAGCAGTCGCGAAAGCACTCACCAGCCGTGGGTGGCAGGTGCACACTCAAGTGGGTGTGTCTGCATTCAGAATTGATTTGGGCGTGGTCGATCCCGATGCGCCAGGTCGTTACCTGGCGGGTGTGGAGTGTGATGGGGCAACCTATCACCGCAGTGCTACGGCGCGAGATCGCGACAAGTTACGTGAGCACGTATTGCGCGGGCTCGGATGGGAGATTCTACGTATTTGGTCAACGGACTGGTGGATAAATGCTGTTGGCACCGCTGATCTTATCCATGAACGTTTGACCGCATTGCTCGTGTTGAGTCGAGCTCAGCGCGCCGAGCATGAAGCCCGGGAACAGGCCGCACGCTTGCTCGTTGAAACTGCAGTGGTGGAGGTTATTGAGGTAATCGAGGAAGCCACAGATTCAGTCACTGAGCCTTTGACAGTCAGTAGTGCAAATGACGAAACAGATGCACCTCAGAATCAGCAATACGCAGCAGTCGCCGTGGCAACTCAAACGGTGAGCAGCGCCCAATTGCATTACGCCCCGACGCAGGTTTTTTACTACCGGGAGTCCGATCCTGCATCCAGTGTCCAGGAAATAGATCCGGATGCGTTTTTTGAGTCGAGTTACTCCGGCGTTTTAAGTGCACTCATCGAGCATGTGATTAGCCAAGAAGGGCCTATTCTCGATGTGAATCTTGCTCGGCGAATTGCCAGGGCTCATGGCTGGGTTCGTACGGGTTCCAAAATTCGAGAAAGAGTGTCTGCTCTGGCCCAGAGCACGCATCGTATGACGATAGATGATGTCGGGGATTTCTACTGGCCGAGCCATATTACTGACTCCTCTAATGTTGTTTGCCGGCGCCCAGAAGATGAGGCAGGTATCCGGCCGGTTGATGAGATCTGTGGCGATGAGCTAGCGTCACTCGCCCGGGAGCTTCGTTCCAAAGGCAAGGCGGGGGAGGCATTGCTGCACGCTATGGCAAGAGAGCTGGGACTACAGAAGCTGACCGCTTCCAGCCGACTGAGGCTCGAAAAAGCGAGCCACGAGCAGGAAAAATAGACTCGTTGTTAGCCCCGGGGTCATGCAGTGGTATTGTCTCTGGGGCACTGTATCGAGCGGTTATCCCTAAACATAAATGCATTGAGGTGCCGCGCTTCTCCTGTTCGTTTTTCCCCAGCTTATTTTTCTGTTGGTGAACTGGAGTTTGCGGTACTCAATGAGAGATATCACTGCGCATAAGGTGTATTGGCGACCTGACGCCTATTGAAGTCAGGACTCTCATCGTCCCACCAAACTGGCCCGCGCTCCCGGAGTGCTACCTTCGCCTTCTGCACCTTCGCCCTTGCCGCCGACAGCAGGCCATTATCACCAGAAGTCTTGCTGCCTTTACCTCACGACGTGCAGCCATCAAGTCGTTGACCAGGTGCTGTCACACATCCTCATCTAGCGATGGATTGGTGCAGGCCATAGCTGCCCTTTGACTACTAAGTAGCGACCATCAGGACTTACTGGATTCATCTCCTGCCTCTTCAAGGGCCTAAGTACGGCATGCCCAAGCTCGTGGTATCGCGCAGCTGTATTTTAGAGTGTTTCACTGAGGTGGTGCTGGTTTGACGGCCGCTTACCCGATCCTGCCATTAAAAAAAGCAGCCCTTACTCCCAAATATCATGATTTTTCACAAACATGAGCCTTCCTTATAGTCCTTCCAAGCCCACTTGGAACACGGTTGTGTTTCCCTTGATGCGAGACATTTTTATGGAAAACAAGAAACGCGCCGTCCAGGCTTCAGAGGTTGGGATGGGGACTCGAGTGGTATGGGGAGGAGAGCAAGTTCAACATCCCTACAATGCGACCCAGACCCCCATAGTGGTCAGTGCCGCCTATGGCTATGACGATATCGATAAGTGGTATGACGTGGCATTGGGAAAGGAGCCCGGCTTCATTTACAGCCGGATGAGCAATCCCACTGTCTCTGTCTTGGAAGATAAACTTTGCGAGCTGGAAAGCGCGGAGTCCGCTGTCGCTTTCAGTACCGGAATGGCCGCAATCAGCGGTGTGCTACACACCTTCCTGTCCTATGGGCAGCGTGTGATATCTACACGTGACAGCTACGGTGGTACGAACAAGATTTTTGAGGAGTTTCTTCCACGCATGGGTGTGGACGTCACCCTTTGCGATACGCTCGACACTGTGGCGCTTGAGCAGGAAATTGCTAAAGGCTGCAACGTCCTGTACCTGGAAACACCCACGAACCCAACGCTGAAAATCGTTGATATTCGGCGCCTTGTGGCCGCGGCGAAGCGAGTGGGTGCTTTGGTTGTTGCGGACAATACATTCGCGACGCCGCTGAATCAGAATCCGCTCGCTTTAGGTGTTGATGTGGTTGTGCACAGCGCGACCAAATTCCTCTCCGGTCATGGTGATGTACTCGGCGGTGTGGTGTGCGGCGCTGAGCATTTGATGTCTAAAGTTCGCCATTACCGCGAAATCAATGGTGCGTCGCTGGATCCTTTTTCGGCGTATCTGATTATCCGGGGCATCAAGACTCTGGCACTGCGTCTTCGCCAGCAACAGGCGAGCGCACAACTTTTGGCCGAGTACCTCTGCACCGAACCGCTGGTCGAGTCGGTGAACTATCCGGGGTTGCCTCAACATCCTGGTCATGACATTGCTCAATCGCAAATGAACGGGTTCGGCGCCATCGTCAGCTTCGTACTGAAAGGAGGCATGGACACCGTGACTCGTTTGCTACCGCTGCTCAGGTATGCGCATCGGGCGGGTAATTTGGGCGCTGTCGAGACCATTTATGGGCCGGCACGGACGACCAGTCATGTGGAAAATACCCTTGAAGAACGTCAGGCACTTGGCATTTCCGAAGGTTTGGTTCGAGTGTCCGTAGGTATTGAAGACTCAGCAGATTTATTGGCTGATCTAAAACAAGCCTTCGCTTTAGTGCGAAGTAAACAAGGCGATGCAAGCCTTCACGCTGACAGTGCCCAACGTTTCATTGAGGTAGAAGCCTGAATACGGGCAGGACTTTCGATATTCATCTTAAGCCCTTCATGAAGAATGAAAATAATAAAATCCAGCGACGACAAAATTGTACTGCCCAAAAGCCGGTTACAAGGTGTTTGTCCGAACATTTCATGAGAATAAAACTATGTCCACGCATATCGAAGATAATCAGCCTGATCCAAACTCGCGTTTCAAAAAGGAAATGCAAACTCGCCACATCGTGATGTTGGCACTGGGCGGTGTGATCGGTACGGGATTATTCCTTACCTCCGGTTACACGGTTAATCAGGCAGGGCCACTCGGCGCAGTGATCGCTTACATCATCGGCGCAGTGATGGTGTATTTAGTCATGGTCTGTCTCGGTGAGTTGGCTGTGCAGATGCCGGAAACCGGATCGTTCAGTAGCTACGCAACGCGATACCTGGGCCCAGGCACAGGCTATACAGTGGCCTGGCTTTATTGGCTCACATGGGCAGTAGCGATCGGTTCAGAATTTACCGCTGCGGGCATACTGATGGTTCGGTGGTTTCCTGACACACCGGTCTGGATCTGGAGTGCGCTGTTTGCCCTTGCAGTCTTCTTCAGCAATGTTGTCTCTGTCCGGTTGTTTGCGGAGACTGAATTTTGGCTTTCGCTGATTAAGGTTCTGACCGTTATCACGTTCATTGCGATCGGCGGAGCGGCAATTTTCGGCCTTTTGCAAGTACAGAGTTTGCAGGGGGCGGGACTTTCCAACTTCACACGTGAAGGGCTGTTCCCCACCGGGTTCTTACCCATTGCCATGACCCTCCTGGCGGTATCCTTCGCATTTTCCGGAACCGAGCTGATCGGAATTGCGGCAGGTGAAGCACAGGATCCACAAACTAGCGTACCCAAGGCTATCCGCACGACAGTGGTACGTTTGGCGTTGTTCTTTGTGGGGACAATTTTCGTCCTTGCGACGTTATTGCCACGGGAGCAAGCGGGGCTCATAGAAAGTCCATTCGTCATGGTGTTTGAGCTCATTGGCATCCCATACTCTGCCGATATTATGAACTTCGTCATTCTCACGGCACTGATTTCCGCCGCTAACTCGGGGTTGTATGCAGCCTCGCGCATGCTGTGGACATTGAGCGATCAAGGACATATGCCTAAGCGCTACGCCAGGCTTTCCAGTCGTGGCACACCAGTGAACGCCATCGTTCTTAGCATGGCGGGTGCAGTGGCCTCTCTGCTCAGCAGTGTGTTTGCCCCTGATACGGTTTACTTGGCTTTGGTGTCCATTTCCGGTCTGGCGGTCGTCGTCGTGTGGATGAGCATTGCTGCAAGCCAGATCGCGTTCCGTCGCCAATACGTCGCTAATGGTGGACGAGTTGAAGACCTGCATTTCCGTGTGCGCGGCTATCCATGGGTGCCTATCGGTGCACTGTTGTGTTGTCTGCTGGCCTGTGTGGGTATCGCTTTTGATCCTGAGCAGCGAGTGGCGCTTTACTTCGGTCTCCCCTTTATCGCGTGGTGTTATTTCGTCTACTGGGTCACTCGAAACAAGAGAGCAGAGCGGTTGGCTTTAGCCGCAGCTGTTCATTCCTCTGGCACCGCGTGAATTTCTCAGGCAATGATTGTGCATAGATAAAGTCCTGATGAGGTTGCGCCGATGAGTCAAAAGTCACTACCACCCTTGAATTGGTTGAGGGCATTCGAAGTATCGGCGCGTTATCTGAACTTTACCCACGCGGCGCAAGAGCTCCATCTGACTCAAGGGGCTGTGAGTCAGCAGATCCGTCAGTTGGAAAGTCACCTCGGTGTGGCGCTGTTCAAGCGCTTACCCCGAGGGCTTGGCTTGACCGAGGAAGGGCAGTCGTACCTGCCTGTCGTCCAAGACGCGATCAGTCGCCTTGCCGTCGGCACCAACGAGATTTTCGGCCAGCACAATCGAAGACATTTGAAGGTGCGTGGCAGCCTTTCCTTTCTTCACTATTGGTTGGCCCCCCGGCTCGCAGATTTTTGTCGGGAGTATCCCCAGATTGATATTCGATATATCAGCAATATTTGGGTGAAAGAACCGGATGGCGAGGATGACCTGGAGATTCGCTGGGGATGCGGTGAGTGGTCGGGCTTGCACGCTCAGCGATTGACTTGGGACATCCTTCAGCCTGTTTGCTCCCCACAGCTCATGGCCAGCTCACCCATACATGAGCCACGCGACTTGATGAACCATTCCCTGCTTCACGTACTGGGTTACGAAGAAGGTTGGGGTTACTGGTTAAAGCGGGTTGGAGCAGACGACGTCGACTATTCCCGTGGTCTTCAGTTTGACACGCTGATTTCCACGATCCGCATGGCGGAATTGGGGCAGGGCGTTGCGCTGGCACGATCTTCGGTGGTTGAGGATTTGCTCAAGAGTGGGCAATTGGTTGCGCCATTCAGTCACCGAATCGAGGCCAGCGAATCTTTTTATCTGGTGCACGAGCAGAGCGAAGCGCTATCGCCTGATGCAGCAAATTTTTCTACCTGGCTGGTGGCTCAAGCCCATCGCCTTTTGTAATACCGATTGGGAGTGGTCATGGATTATGTAAGCACACGCGGCGGTGACATGCGGTCGGATTTTCGCAGTGTGGTTCTGTCGGGGCTCGCCGAAAATGGTGGTCTCTATGTCCCAGCCAGTTTGCCGGTATTCACTGAGAAACAGATTGCCAGCTGGTCGTGGCTGCCGTTCGATGAGTTGGTTTGGCGAGTGATTTCGCCTTTTGTTGGCTCTTCCATAGACGAAAGTACCCTGCGTGGCTTGCTCAGTGACAGCTATCGACAATTCAAGCACCGCGCCATTACGCCGCTTGAGCAGATAGGGCATAACGAATGGATACTCCAGCTGTTTCATGGCCCGACCCGTTCTTCCAAGGATTTCGCCGCGCAGTTGCAGTCGCGCCTGGTCGAGCATTTTCTTAAGGAGGTCGGTAAAGAAGCGTTGGTGGTCGGTGCAACTAATGGTGATACCGGTCTTGCTGCGCTTGAAGCCTTTGCTGACTGCACGGCTGCCCGCATGGCGATACTGTATCCGCGCGATGGGCTTACGTCTGAGCAACTCAGTGCCTTGCAGGCAGCCGACCCGCAGCGAGTCCAGCTGTTTCCGGTTGATGGTAATTTCGATGATTGCCAGATGCTGGTCTCCCGACTCTTGCGTGAGTGGCCGTTGGACGCAGTGATGCCGATCTGTTTCAACTCGACCAATTGGATCGGCGTCCTGGCTCAGATCGTTTTTTACTTCCACGCGGCCTTGCAACTGGGCGGTGGCTCGCGTCCCGTTGGCTTTAGCGTTCCAGCGGCCAGCTCGGCCGAGATCTACGCCGGCTACATTGCGCAGAAAATGGGGTTACCCATCAATCAGGTGATCATTTCGACCAACAGCAATGATGCCCTGCACCAGTTTTTTCATTGCAATCGCTACTCCACCCGGATGACTAATCGAACAGTGTCGCCGGCGATGGACTTCTCGTTGTTTTCCAACCTGGAGCGGTTTATCTGGGAGATTTACGAGCACGATGGCTGCTCGACAAAAGCACTGATGGAGCATTTTGAAAGTTGCGGAGAAATGAGCATCGGCAACCAGCAATGGCTGCGTGCTCGAGTACTCTTCGATTCCTATGCGGTAGACGAATCCCAGGTGCGTGATGAGGTCGTCGAACTGTTCCGCGAGACGGGCTCGGCCATCGATCCTCACACCGCTGTCGGTGTACTGGCTGGCAGGCTTCATCGACGCAGCCTGGGCGCACCGATGGTCACCTTCGGGCAAATTGCGCCGGCCAAGTCGGCGGCGCTGTTGGCCGAGCTGGGCGTCTGGCAAGCAAGCGTTCCGACTACCGTCGAGGTGCTCGCGCAACCACCTTACCTGGCCAAGGGCGATCTGGACGGGCTGTGCCAGGCTCTTTGTCTGGCGCAGCAGAGGCTTGTATGAAGCGCATTCTGGATCCGTTGGATGAACGCATACTGGCCGAACTTACCGCCAATGCGCGAATAGCCCATATTGAACTGGGTGCCAAGATCAACTTGTCGCGCAATGCGGTGCGCCAGCGCATCGAGCGTCTTGAGCGCGACGGTGCGATCCAGGGCTATACGGTACTTCTCGGTGAGTCGCGGCGGCCTACGTCGCTTATCAGTGCGGTGATCTTCGTCTACCGCTACGACCGCATGCGTGGCGAAGCAGTATTGGCTGCGCTGCGCTCCATTCCCGAAGTCGTGCAATGTGAAGTACTCAGTGGTGAGTTCGATTTAATGCTGCGCGTGAATGCCGCCACACCTGAGCGTGTCCATCTTGTGTGGAAGGAAATCGCGGCCATGCCAGGGGTGGAAAACACCGTGACCTCGTTCGTCCTTTCTGCAGTGTTTTAAATAAAATGTGCTTGGGCAAAATGCCCAACTAATAGAGCAGACTGCCATATTCAACTGCCAAAGCCCGGCTCTTAGGATGTTCCTATCGAACAACATCAATAAAGGAACAGCTTTCATGACTGAGTACAAAATTGCCTTGGTAGGGTTTGGTGGCGTGAACCGTGGCTTCGCCCAATTGGTCGCCGATCGTAATGCCGAGTGGAAAGAGTCCCTGGGCTTCACTATTAAAATTGTCGGTGTCACCGATCTATTTCTCGGTTCCATCGTTGCTAAAGACGGTCTGGATGCAAAGCAGTTGGTCGCGCTACCGATTGAGAAAGGCGCACTCGCTCAACTGCCCGGCGGCAATGCCGAGGCCTTCAACGAAACTGTAATCAAGCATTCCGGTGCCGACATCATCGCTGAGGCCACTTTCACCAATCCGGTCGATGGCGAGCCCGCGACTACCTTTTGCCGCTGGGCCTTGGAAAGTGGCATTCATGTAGTGACCACCAACAAGGGCCCTATTGCGCTGCACGGTGCCGAACTCAAGGCGTTGGCTCGTCGCAACCAGGTCGCTTTCGAGTACGAGGGGGCGGTGATGAGTGGCACGCCCGTGATTCGTCTGGCCAAACAGGCCTTGGCGGGTGCCAACGTACAAGGCTTCGAAGGCATCCTGAACGGCACTTCCAACTATGTGCTCAGCCAAATGAAAGACGGCCTGGCGTTCAACGATGCGGTCGTACAAGCGCAACAGCTCGGTTACGCCGAGGCAGATCCTACCGCCGATGTAGAAGGGTTTGACGTACGCCTCAAGGTGGTCATTCTGGCCAACGAACTTCTGAATGCACGACTGAATGTCAGTGATGTAGCGTGTTCAGGCATCAGCAACATCAGCGCGCAAGATATCGCTGAGGCAAGTGCCAATGGCGCGAGCTGGAAACTGATTGGCTCAGCCGATCGTGAAGCCGATGGCTCGGTTCGAGCGAGTGTCGAGGCCCGGCTGCTGCCGAATTCGCATCCTCTGGCAGGTATTGCCGGCGCCACGAATGCAGTGTCGTTCAATACCGAACTGCTGGGAGCTGTCACGGTGTCCGGGCCTGGGGCAGGGCGTATCGAGACGGCCTTCGCATTGCTGTCGGACATCGTCGCCATCCACACCGCCCACGGCAAATAACAGGAGATAGTCATGAGCGTATCCAGCATGGCCAGTATCCAGCTTGTTGAAGCCAAACAGATTGATGTGTTCAGTCCATTCGATGGTCATTTGGTAGGGAGCGTTCCTTGCCTTGATGCAGCCGCCGTTCCTGGCTTGCTGGAACGCGCGCGAATCGGCGTTCGCGAGAGTGCGGCAATGCCTCGTCACCTGCGTGCACGCATTCTTGAGGACGCCGCCCGGAGTGTGGAGCTTGAGTCTGATGCATTTGCCAGGTTGATCGTTGCAGAGGCGGGAAAAACGCTGCGACAAGCAGAGAAGGAAGTGAAGCGTTGCGTGAACACGTTGAAGTTATCGGCGGAGGAGGCGCGTCGTAACGCCGGGGAAGTGATTCCATTTGGGGCTTATGAAGGATCGGAATCGCGTCAAGGTTGGTTCACGCGGGAACCCTTGGGACTTATCGTCGCAATCACGCCCTATAACGATCCGCTGAATCTGGTCGCCCATAAACTCGGCCCGGCAATCGCCGGTGGCAATGCCGTGATTTTGAAACCCTCGGAGCTCGCGCCGCTGTCTGCTCTCAAGCTCGTTGAGTGCTTGGTGAAAGCGGGTCTTCCACCCTCTGTGATTACCCCGGCTACCGGTGGCGTTGACTTGGGTAAAGCATTAGTGGAAGTACGTGAAGTTCGGATGATTTCCTTTACGGGCGGTTTTGCAACAGGAGAGGCCATCGCTCGTAGTGCCGGGTTGAAGAAGCTGGCAATGGATCTCGGAGGAAATGCCCCGGTTCTCGTGCTTGAAGATTGTGATATCGAACCGACCGTGGAGTCCTGCGTGTCTGGTGCCTTCTGGGCAGCAGGGCAGAATTGCATCGGCACTCAACGCATCCTTATACATAGTTCAATTTATGAGGATTTCCGTGAGCGTTTTGTCAGCCAAACGCGCGCCTTGGTAGTGGGTGATCCTCACCAGCGAGCAACGGATGTAGGCCCGATGATTACCGAGCAGGCGGCGCGTCGTACCGAGCAATTGGTAAATGAAGCGCTGGCCGAGGGGGCGGTTCTGCTGTGTGGGCACCATCGCCAAGTGGGAAGCTATGCGCCGACCGTGCTTGAGCACGTGAGCCATAGCAGTACGATTTGGCAGCAGGAGGTCTTCGCGCCGGTGGTTATCCTGGAGCCTTTTGAGCATTTGGAAGACGCCATTGCTCTGGCCAACGCAACAGAGTACAGCTTGCACGCAGGTCTTTTCACACGTGACATTTCCAAGGCTTTGAAACTGGCGCGTCAGATTGAAGCGGGTGGCGTGATGATCAACGACTCTTCCGATTATCGTTTCGATGCCATGCCTTTCGGTGGTTTCAAGTACGGAAGTTTGGGACGCGAAGGTGTTCGATTTGCGTATGAGGACATGACGCAGCCTAAAGTGGTCTGCATCAGCGAATTGGATTAAACCTACGAAGTAAATTGCCATCGACTCACATCGGGTGGACGCTTTTTCTGACGCCTGATGTCCGCTGTGTTAAAAATTGAAAGTGGATCGCAAGCTACCAGAAATGCACGCCCGATGCTTTGTGGGATATCCTGTCCTCAACTGTAAAGCGGTGAACGGACAACTTATTTGGTTCACCCTGTCTCACATTTGCAAGCAATTACTTTCGAGGTTAACCATGTCCAAGCTCGCAGAATTTCGCCAACTCGAAAAACACCTCGCAGAACAGCTCCAAGCTCTCGAAGCCCTGAAAGGGGATGTTGGTCTCAAGAAAGAAATCGAATTTGAAACCAAGCTCCGTGCCCTGCTTGCCAAGTATGGTTACAGCTTGAAAGATGTCGTTAATCTGCTCGATCCACAAGCCGGTCGCCGCGCTCCAGCAGCTCAGTCCCAATCGGGCACCCGCAAGCCTCGCCAAGTGAAGGTCTACAAGAACCCTCATACCGGCGAAGTGGTAGAAACCAAGGGCGGCAACCACAAAACGCTGAAGGAATGGAAAGCTGAGCACGGCTCCGCGACCGTTGAGTCTTGGCTGACCAAGTGATTTTGGTTTGAGTACAAAGGGCCCGTGAGGGCCCTTTTTTATGCGTCTTAGTCGATCAGTGACTCGATTTCAGCTTGGATCGCCGTATCCAAACCCCTTAGTCCTTGATTGAATACCTTCCAATAAAATGTGGTTCACATGTCTGAGCACATAAAGGTGTTTACTCTTTGATGCCACGTAAGCGCAGCGAGCGTCGACGCATTAGTTCAACTGCAACCAACAATGCTACGGAACCGAGTATGAGTAATGTGGCTGCAGCAAGGATAGTTGGGCTGATCTGCTCGCGCATGCCTGACCACATTTGTCGCGGTATTGTGCGTTGCTCAACCCCGCCAAGAAATTGCACCAGCACAGCTTCATCGAATGAGGTCACCATCGCAAAGAGCGCACCGGACATGATCCCTGGACGAATAATTGGGAAGGTCACACGGAAAAATGTATAGGTCGAAGACGCTCCAAGGCTTGCCGCTGCTCTGGTCAACGAATGGTCGAAACCAACTAATGTCGCCGTCACTGTGATGATGACGAATGGCGTACCGAGTACCGCATGGCCCAGAATGATGCCAAGGTGGTTTTGCCCGATGCCCAGTTCGCTGTAGAAAAAGTACATGCCGGCAGAAGAGATGATCACCGGTACGATCATCGGCGAAATCAGGGTGCCCATCAGCAGTCCCTTGCACGGCAGATTAGCGCGGCACAAGCCGAGTGCTGCCAACGTCCCGAGTGCCGTTGAAATTACCGTTGCGCAGAAGGCGATCAGCAGACTGTTCTTGAACGACAGCACCCACAGTGGATCCTCGAGAAGCATGTGGTACCAACGCATTGAAAAGGCCGCTGGATCAAGGCTGAGCATGCCGCTGGTAAAGCTGAAGTAGGGCTCGACGTTAAATGACAAAGGCACCACTACCAATATTGGCAAAATCAGAAACAACAGCACCAATACTGCAAAGCTTCGAACGCTGAAGAACCAGACTCTGCCCATCGGGCTGGTATAGCTTGGAAGACTCATTTCGATTACCCCAGTTTCATATTGTTGATGCCCACGACCCGGTCATAAATCCAGTACAGCACCAGGACAATCATCAGGAGGATGGACGCAATGGCGGCGGCCAGTCCCCAGTTCAGGGAGGTCTGCATGTGGTAGGCAATGAAATTGCTGATGACTTGTCCGGTACGCCCACCCACCAACGCCGGAGTGATGTAGTACCCCGTCGCCAGAATGAACACCAGGATGCCTCCAGCGCTCAATCCAGGCAGAGACAAGGGAAAATAGATCTGCACAAAAGTGCGGAACGAACTGGCGCCCATGGAGTGCGCTGCACGGGTATAGGTTGTGTCGATGCTTTTCATGACGCTGAACATCGGCAGCACCATGAACGGCAGAAGGATGTGGGTCATAGCAATGACCGTTCCGAACATGTTGTACATCAGTTCGAGTGGCTGGTTGATCAATCCCATGCTGTTCAACGTGCTGTTCAGCACACCGTTGGATTGCAAGATCACCATCCAGGCGCTGGTGCGTACCAGAAGTGATGTCCAAAACGGCAACAGCACCATGACCATCAACAGGTTGCTGGTTTTTGCTGGAAGGGTGGCGAGCATGTAGGCCAGCGGGTAACCCAGGATCATGCACAACGCCGTGATACCCAGTGCAACCATCAAGGTCTTGATCAGAATGCTGACGTAGATGCGTCGGCTCTCAGGTTGTTGAACGACCTTACCTTGGTCGTCATAACGCAAGTCCAAGGCCGCGAGATAGTTAGTTGCGGAGTAGGCTGGCGCCATTTTCTTCAACTGCATCCAGGTGCCGATCTGCCCCCAGCGCTTGTCGATGCCGGTCATTGTGGTGTTAAACGCACCTGGCACGACGACCTTGCTGGCCAGGCCACGTGCAGTGCGGGCCATCAGGCTCTTGGCGTCACCCATCACCCTATTGAGATCGGAGCCGACACTGTCCAATTGTCGGGCCTCTTGCAGGGCGAGGATTTCATGACCCACGGTGGCGAACAACTGCTCGTCTGGCAAGGCTGTGCCCTCCCAGTTGGCTAATGCGGCAGCGGTCTGTGGCATCGCCGTGGAAAGGGTCGGGTTCTGGATGCTGCGCAGCAACATCGCACCAATAGGCAGCAAGAAAAATACCGTAATGAATGCCAGCAATGGGACGACCAATAGCAGTGATTTGGTCTTGTTTAGACGTTCTGCCCGGTCAAGGCTGGACTTCAGATTTCCTTGAGGTAGGGTCTCGCTGACGGTCTCTAATATGGGGCTGACGGTATATGAGTTGTTCATCTGGGTGCTCCGGCAAAACAGTAAAGTCGTTGTAGGGCTTCAGGCGTCCAGCGCCCGACAGTCGTCGGCTGACCAACCCACATCGATGCAAGTACCGGCTTGGGGAGCAGCGTGTCCTGCGGTGTTGACCATCTTGACGATGAACTCGTCGTTGCCTGCCAGTTTCAAGCGCGCTCGCAAATGATCACCGTGGTAAATGATCTCCTCAATGCGGGCCGGCATATGGTTGTCGTACTCACCTGGACGTGCGCCAATCTGCACGCGCTCAGGACGAATCGACAGTGTGGTGGTCGAGCTTACAGGGTGGATATTGACGGCCAGCGCCTTGACGAGGTGCTCACCAACACGCACCTGGCAGTAGCGTTCCTGGCGCTCGATAATCTGCCCCATCAGCCGGTTGTTCTCGCCGATAAAACTCGCGACAAATGCGGTCTGCGGTTTTTCATAAAGGTCGGACGGATTGGCCAGTTGCTGGACAATTCCATCGTTAAAGACTGCGATGCGATCCGACATCGTAAGGGCTTCAGTCTGATCGTGAGTAACGTACACAACTGTGATGCCGAGCTGTTTTGACAGACGCTTGATTTCATATTGCATCTGTTCACGAAGCTGTTTGTCCAGCGCTCCAAGCGGTTCATCCATCAGCACCAAACGTGGCTCGAAGATTAATGCGCGGGCCAGTGCAACACGCTGTTTCTGACCGCCAGACAGCTGAGCCGGCATTCGCTTCGCGAATTGTCCCAAGGCCACCAGGTCAAGTGATTTACGCACCCGGTCTTCGATGTCTTGCCGGGACAATTTGCGCACTCTCAGTGGGAAGGCGAGGTTTTCTTCAATGGTCATGTGAGGGAAAAGGGCATAGTTCTGAAACACCATGCCGATACCGCGCTTTTGCGGAGCTATATCATTTACCGGTTTTTCATCAATGCAAATTTGCCCATGAGTCACAGTCTCGAACCCCGCCAACATCATCAAACATGTCGTCTTGCCGGAACCCGAAGGGCCAAGCATGGTGACGAACTCACCCTGTTCGATTTCGAGGTTGAAGTTTTTGACGACCAGATGTTCGCCGTCATAACTCTTCTGCACATTTCGAAAGCTAACGAATGATTCAGTACGCATGGGAGATATCTCTTGTTATTGGTGCTGTAGAGGAGCCGGGCACGAAAAGTCGCCCGGGCCCGCCAAAGGGGTGTGTCAGGTGTGCTGCGGCAAGGTTGTGGTTGAGTTTTTGGTTACTTGGACAGCCAAGCGTTGAAGCGCTCATTCAATTCGTCTGCATGGTCTCCCCACCACTGGGAGTCCACCTGGAGTGCGCTGGCAAAGTTTTCAGGGCTAGTAGGCAAGTTGGGTTTGACCTTTGGGTCTACCAATGCTTGCGCGGAGAGTCGTGTAGGGCCATAGGCGATATAGTTACTTTGGTCAGCCAGTACCGAGCTTTGAGTGGCAAACTTCAAAAAATCCATCGCCTGATCTTTTTTCGGATTGCCGGCAGGGACTACCCAAGCCTCCATGTCATACATCTGACCATCCCACACGATTTTGAACGGCTGCTGCTCTTTCTGCTGAGCAATAACGATACGCCCGCTATAGGCTGAGATCATGCTGACCTCGCCATCGGCTAGCAGTTGCGGCGCTTGTGCCCCGGCTTCCCACCAGATGGTGTCCTTTTTGATTGTGTCGAGCTTGGCAAAAGCTCGATCCAGTCCATCTTCAGTCCCCAGCATTTCGTACACCTCTTCACGGGGTACGCCGTCGGCCATCAGCGCCCATTCAAGATTGACTTGAGGTGCTTTACGCAGTGCTCGCTTGCCTGGGAAGCGCTTGGTGTCGAAAAAGTCTTTCAGGGTATGGGGCTGTTCGCCCTTGAAGGCTTTGGTGTTGTAGGCCATGACTGTCGACCAAACGTAACTCGCCACGCCGCATTCCGTCAGGGCTCCTGGCAGAAAATCTTTTGCAGCAGGTGTTCCATCCGGTGCAGGTGCCAGGGTGGCTGGGTCAATTCGTTCAAGCAGGCCGTTGTTACAGGCACGAATGACGTTCGGTATTTCAGCATCGACTACGTCCCAAGTGACCTTTTTGCTGTCTACCTGAGTCTTGATTTGCGCGATGCCCCCGGAATAGTCCTCCGAAATCACCCGGGTACCAGTGGCGGCAGTGAAGGGTTTGTGTGCGGCTTGGATCTGGGCGTTTGTTAGGTTGCCGCCGTAGGACACAACCGTGAGAGTGTTTTCTGCGTAAGCACTGCAGGACACTATGCCGGTTAGCAAAAGAAACGTTGCGCTTTTCATGCGTGAGACCCCTCGTTTTTATTTTTGTGGGAAACCGTCACAAGCTCTTCGCACGGAGTGCGTGAGCAACCGAAGAGACGATCAGGGCTTTACTCTCGGCAAAAAAATCGGAAGGTAAAAGCAATAAAAAAAAACCCAATGGGGCGATTTTTTTTATGGGTGCAACACAAAAATTATCTATTGGTGTCTAAAGTGAAGGGCTTCAGGCATTCACGGATTCAAAAATCACTTCCTCATTCTTCGCTACGCGCGGCGGACGCTTCTTCCATCAGCCAACTTGCGAAAGCTGCCGCTTGGGGATTGACGATTTTGTGCGGGGAATACACTAAGTAAAACGCTTCTGAGGTTTTAAATTTTGCGGTCAAAGGGGCGATGAGTTGTCCTGATTCAAGATACTGCTCGACGAGCGATGATCGCGCCAAGGCAACTCCTTGACCCAGCTCCGCCATTTTCAGTGCGGAAATAAGCGTGTCGAACTGCAGTCCTTGAGATGAGTCAACGTCGTCGGCCTTGGCCTTTTTCAACCAATAGCCCCATCCCTCCTCATAACCCAAGACATGCAGAAGTTCGTGGTGACGAAGGTCTCTTGGGGTTTTCAAGGGCTTTTGCGTTGTGGGCAAATCAGGGGCGCACACAGGGAAAAGCAAATCCCAGGTCAGCCGTTCACTCTTCAGGCCAGTCCATTTACCGCTGCCATATCGAATTTCCAGATCAGATTCGAGATCGGTTTCGCCCATCCAGATGTTGCTGGTGATACGCAAATTGACATCTGGATGCTGCTCGCGAAATCGCGGCAGACGACCCGACAGCCAATGAGTAAAGAAAACCAGACTGCTGCGCACTGTGAGCACCTTCCGGTGCCCTTGACCGAATATCTCATCGGTCGCCGCTGCAAGACGCTCCACCGATTCATGGACGACGGGTAGAAAGGCTAAGCCAGGCTCCGTCAGTTCCAAACCTCTAGGTAGACGCTTAAACAGAGCTGCGCCGAGCTGCGATTCCAGTGCTTTGATCTGCTGGCTGACGGCTGCCTGAGTGAGACTCAGTTCTACAGCCGCCTCCGTAAAGCTTAGGTGACGAGCGGCTGACTCGAACGCGCGCAACCAGTTGAGCGGAGGTAGTCGCTTCTTCATGGCTCAAAATTCTCTGAGGAAAAGTGCCTGGCTGTGGGGCGAGCCAGCGTACGTCTTGTAGCGGTAATCCATAAATCCTACTCCTATCGCATAAAAAAAATGAACCCATAGGGTTTTTTTTTATTGCTTTCGCAGTCCCCAACTTTTCTCGAAAGTAACTCCCAGATCGCCACTCAATGGGCCAAGCCTGAAACGCTTTGAGCCTCTGCAGACGGCTTCTGAAAACCTAAACCCTGCGTGAAAGCTTGAAGAAGCAGGACAATAAAAATAATGGGTGAAACATGACAAACCTCAGTCAGCTACCCCTTTGCGGTGTGAACGTTATCGATTTTGGCCAATACATTGCCGGCCCCGCTGTCGCGATGATACTGGGTGATCTCGGGGCCACGGTCATTCATATTGATCCACCCGCTGGCCCGCTCTGGGATAGCCCGGCGAATGCCGTCCTCAACCGAAACAAGCAGTGCTTACGCTTGGACTTGAAGTCCCCTGAGGGTTTGCACCACGCCAGGCAGATGATCGCAAAAGCCGACATCGTGATTGAGAACTTCCGTCCTGGCGTGATGAAAAAACTGGGGCTGGATTTTTCCGAGTTGCGTCGTGAACACCCGCAACTGATCACCTTGTCCATTCCAGGTTTTGCAACCAATGATGAACTCCGAAGCCAATGGCGTGCCACTGAGGCAATTATCGCTTCAGCCTCAGGGGTTTTCACTGATATGGGGCAAAATCGGGTATTGATGGGCATTAACCCGAGCTTTTCTCCACTGCCACTCGCATCCGCTTACGGCACTATGCTCGCCGTCTCGGCTGTGGTGCTGGCATTGCAATCCAGACAACGCACTGGCATGGGTGATGAGATCGAAGTGCCGCTCGCTTCGGCGGTCATGGAGGGACTTTCTTACAACTCAATCAAGATCGACGGCTATCCAGCGCGCTACAAAACCTTGCGTGAAAAAGAGATTGAGCGTCGGCGAGCCGAGAACCTGCCGATGAACCTCAGTTATGAGGATTTGCAGGAGTACCTCGACCCCTTCTACCGTACCTATGAATGTGCTGACGGACGCAAATTCTACGCAGTTTGCCCTTCCCATCGCTCGCATGCCAAACGCTGCCTACAGGCAATGGGTTTGTACGAGGAAATGCTCGCTGCAGGCCTTCCCAAAGTTGAAGATCCCTACCTGCCATTTGCACAATGGGAAGGTGATGCCTCACTCGGTGTTTATCCACTACCAGCTCATTGGGCCAAGGTTATCTCGGCGCGCATGAAGGAAGTCTTCCTGACCAAGACGGCTGCGCAATGGGAAAAAATCTTCGGTGAAGGGCAGTTTCCTGGCGCTCCTCATCGTTCAACTCAAGAGTGGTTGCACGATGAGCATGCAAACACTGCAGGTCTAGTGGTTGACGTCACTGATCATCAATATGGGCTGATGAAACAGCCAGGCGCTATAGCTTGGCTGGAAGACAGTGCAGAGTTGATGTTGTCTCCGCTCTCACGACGAGAAGTCAGTATCGAGGAGGCATTGGCCACCTTGAGTGAAGGCACTCGCGAGGAGTTGCCAGCCGTAAATCAGCCATGTTCAAAAGGATGGCTGGACGGTGTTCGTATCCTCGACCTGACCAACGTGATTGCCGGCCCGCACTCGACCTCATTCCTCGGGCGATTCGGTGCGGATGTCATCAAGCTTGACCCCACCAAGCCAAATTACGATCCATGGAACACCGTGGTATTCGGTATGTCTTCGGCGCGCGGTAAGCAAAGCGTGTTGGTCGACCTCAATCAAGAGGAGGGGCGTGAGGTATTCGACAGGTTGGTGAAGTCAGTGGATGTCATTGTCATGAATGCGCCTGATCGCCAACTGGCGCCTTTAGGGTTAGATGAAGCCAGCCTGAAGGCCGTGAATCCTGAGGTGATTTTCTGCCAGTTGGACTGCTTCGGTGGCCCTCGCCGTGGCCCTAGAACTGACTACTTGGGTTACGACGATCTCATCCAGGCCACGACCGGCATCATGCTGCGGTTTGGTGGCGGTATGCAGACCCCGGAAGAACATGCTCATGTTGGCACCATTGATGTGATGTGCGGATTCGCTGCTGCGCTTGGCGTGGCCACAGCGTTGTATCAAAAGTCCAGAACAGGCAAGGTCAGCCGAGCTCGGACGTCACTGGCTGCCTTGGGCAACCTGGTTCAAGTTCCTTTCTGTTACGACTACTCGGGGCGCGCACCTTTTGATGAGCCGGCGGGTCGTGAGGTGTTGGGTTATAGCGATCTGTCGCGTTTCTATCGAACGGCTGACGGTTGGCTATACCTCGATGCAGATTCAGCGGATCTGGGCAGACTGGATGCAGTTCCAGGCTTGAACGGCCTGTCTGCGGCAGGTGACCACGCGGCTTTCCTCAGTGCAGCTCTGGCCAAGGTGGCGGGAGAAACCTGGCAACGCCGTTTGCAGGAAGCCAGAGTCGCCGCTGCTATCCCGGATAACATCGACAATCTCCGCACTCGCTACAGCCGACCTGCTGACAACTACCCGGGCACGGATAACGGGAGCTACTCGTTCAGTGTCTATGCCGATCATCCGAGTGGGCGCTGCGTAACTCAGCTCGATCCCTTTGCCATACGCCCGCGTAATGCGGCGATCCGCAGCCTTTCACCAGCAGAAAAATTTGGCGCTTCAACCAGATCTGTCTTGAGTGAACTCGGTTACAGCGAAAGTGAAGTTGACGCTCTCATGACCCGCAGCGTTATCAGCGACAGCTGGAGCCAAGAGTATTTACCCAGCTGACATTCCCGTCAGAGGTTAAGGGTATGAAGTTTCACAAATGCCCATCTACCTCGGCGACTTCCATCACAAGAAAAATAGGGGGCGGCACTCTCCTGGAGTCGACGCCCCCACAGGAAAACTTTCGGAGGCAACATGTCGAATCAAATAGTTCTGCCGCGCATCCTGCAGGTGGGCGCCAAGGCCAGCGAGGCCATTCCAGATGTGCTCGCTAGCCTGGGTTGCCATCGACCATTGATCATCACTGACAAAATGATGGTGCAACTCGGTTACGCAGGTCGTATCCAGGATGTACTTGCAAGCAAAGGTTTGAGCGCCGACGTTTTCGCCGACACTGTTCCTGAGCCCACGGTCGATTCGATTCGTGCCGGTGTTGAACATGCTAGATCGGGCGACTATGACAGCATCATTGCATTGGGTGGTGGCAGTCCAATCGACAGTGCCAAAGCCATTGGCATTCTCGCCAAGTTCGGTGGCGAGATGCGTGACTATAAATTTCCACGGCAGGTGAGCGAGCAAGGCTTGCCGATCATTGCAGTACCGACCACAGCTGGTACCGGTTCGGAAGTTACCCGTTTCACCATCATTACTGATGAACAGAACGACGAAAAAATGCTCTGCGTAGGCATCGGGTTTATGCCTGTGGCGGCATTGGTCGACTACACCCTGACGCTCTCCCTGCCAGCTCGTGTCACGGCGGATACCGGTATCGATGCACTAACCCACGCCATTGAGGCCTATGTCAGCCTCAAAGCCAACCTCTACAGTGACAGTCAGGCGCTGGCCGCGATGCGCCTGATTGGCCCGAACTTGCGCCGGGCCTATCACGCAGGCCAGGACATTGCAGCGCGCGAGGCGCTGATGCTGGGATCTACTTTGGCCGGCGTTGCGTTTTCGGCAGCCTCGGTTGCCCTGGTGCATGGTATGAGCCGCCCGATTGGAGCTTTTTTCCATGTGCCACACGGACTTTCCAACGCGATGCTGCTGCCAGGCGTAACAGCTTTCTCCATCCCAGGCGCCCCAAAACGTTACGCCGATTGTGCACGGGCCATTGGTGTTGCGACCGTTGAGGACAGCGATGATAGCGCCAACGCTAAGTTGCTCGTCGAACTGCAAGCCCTCAATGACGAGCTGCAAGTTCCTACACCTGAAGGCTTTGGCATCAGTCGCGCACGCTTCTTCGAACTGATGCCAATTATGGCTGAGCAAGCCCTC
Source organism: Pseudomonas sp. F-14 TE3482 (assembly GCF_053629455.1). NCBI lineage: Bacteria > Pseudomonadati > Pseudomonadota > Gammaproteobacteria > Pseudomonadales > Pseudomonadaceae > Pseudomonas > Pseudomonas sp. F-14 TE3482. The sequence goes on along the minus strand of NZ_JBRJII010000001.1, from coordinate 4,653,038 downwards.
GCATCCGGTTCACCGGGCAACAATCCTCGGGTGCCTTCGGTCGACGAGATGATCGAGCTCTACCGAAACCTCTGGTAGCCAAAACGATAACCACACCTCTTCATCACTTCAGCGGTAACTGCCGCGTACATAAAATAAGGAACACTCACATGATTACTGTAGGTCATCTGATCAACGGCCAGATTGTCACTGACACTGAGCGCACTCAGGACGTGTTCAATCCTGCGACGGGCGAAGTCACCAAACAGGTTGCGCTGGCCTCGAAACTAACGGTCGAAAAAGCCATTGCTGCCGCTGAAGCGGCTTTTCCTGAGTGGCGCAACACACCACCTATCAAGCGCGCGCGGGTGATGTTTCGCTTCAAAGAACTGCTTGAGCAGAATGCCGAACGTATCTGCCAAATGATTGGTGAAGAGCACGGGAAAATTGTCCACGATGCAATGGGCGAGCTTCAGCGGGGCATCGAAAATGTTGAATATGCGTGTGGTGTGCCCGAGTTGCTCAAGGGGGAACACAGCAAAAATGTTGGCCCCAATATCGATTCTTGGAGTGAGTTCCAACCGCTGGGTGTAGTTGCTGGAATCACGCCATTCAACTTCCCTGCGATGGTGCCGCTGTGGATGTTTCCTATGGCGATTGCCTGCGGTAACTGCTTCATCCTGAAGCCCTCCGAGCGCGATCCAAGTTCGACCCTGTTCATCGCCCAACTGCTGCAGGAAGCTGGTTTGCCGAATGGCGTCATGAGCGTGGTTAATGGTGACAAGGAGGCCGTTGATACCTTGCTCCACGACCATCGTGTTCAGGCGGTAAGTTTTGTAGGCTCGACACCAATCGCTGAGTACATCTACCGGACGGCTGCGGCAAATGGCAAACGTTGCCAAGCATTGGGTGGAGCAAAAAACCACGCCATCGTCATGCCAGATGCGGACATCGATAATGCGGTCAACCAGTTGGTGGGGGCTGCATTTGGATCATCAGGGGAACGATGCATGGCTCTGTCTGTAGCGGTCACAGTAGGTGATGCAACAGCCGATGCCTTGATCAGCAAAATGCGCGAAGCAATGACCAGTCTCAAGGTCGGCGCCTATCAAGACAAGAGCAACGACTTCGGCCCTCTGATCACTCGCCAACATCAGCAAAAAGTGATCGGATACATCGACAGTGCAGAGGAGGAGGGCGCAGAGGTCGTAGTGGATGGTCGAAACATTCAGGTTCCAGCTTGCGAGAACGGTTTTTTTGTTGGGGGGACATTGATCGATCAAGTCAAACCCGGCATGCGCTGCTACGAGGAAGAGATCTTCGGGCCGGTGCTGTTGATCGTGCGCGCGCAGAGCATGCAAGAGGCGATGCAACTGATCGATGCCCATGAGTACGGTAACGGCACCTGCATCTTCACTCGCGATGGTGAAGCAGCCCGCTACTTTTCGGACAACATTAAGGTCGGCATGGTCGGCATCAACGTACCGCTCCCAGTACCTGTCGCGTATCACAGCTTTGGTGGCTGGAAGCGCTCGCTCTTTGGCGACCTGCATGCCTACGGCCCGGATGCCGTTCGTTTCTATAGCAAGCGTAAAACGGTCACTCAGCGCTGGCCATCTTCGGGCATCCGCGAGGGTGTAGAGTTCTCTATGCCGACGATGAAATGACTGAATAGCAAGCTCAAATCAGATGTAGAGCGTTTTCTTCATCAAGTGTCGTAGTAATCGACATTTTGCCGGGTTAACGCCGAGTCCTGGCTCACCAAATGATTTTGGTTTGCGTACAAAAAGGCCCTCTACAGGGCCTTTTTTGTCGAGGATATAGACATTGGGTTTGGATCGAGGCAGCTCTCGCTCCATAATCGACTGCACGCAGCCTTCTGTGAGTGGGTCAAGACAACGCATTGCGGCTGTCTCATTTCTCCTGGGCGTTACCAAGCCGTGCGCTATCCCAGGCTTCAGTGAGCTCGTCTATTCGATCCGCGAGCGGTCGCGGGCGTCAACTACAGAACGACTCCGAACTGGGCAGATGAAGTGCTGAGGCTGACCGAAGGCAAAGGCGCGGATCTGCTGCTCGATGTCGCCGGTGGCACGTACCTTCTCGAACGGGTACACGGTGCCACGGACGCCTGCTTTTGGCGACTGCTGCCATAGCCATAGGCTGTGTCGGCTAGTCAAAAAGCGATTGCTGTACACCTGACGACGGCTCTTTCCAGTTCTAGCTAACAGAAAAGACGTTCAGGAGTCGCGGCGATCAAGCCAATGTGAACTATCCCTGTGCAACCCACTCAACCGTCTGAGGAGCATCAGTTCTTCAATGGCGGTGAGATCCGCCCAAGGCAAAGATCATGGCATCTATAGATGACTTCAGAATCGAGTCACATAAACTCTTAATGGAATTGGATGCCGCCACCATGGGAATGATGATGCTGGTGTCAGCCAGATGTGTTTCCGGCCCCGACTGGGACGCTGCGAGCAAGAGGCAGCACGATGCCTACGAAAGCTGGGCCAAGTTTATAAACTTTCCATCAGGGGCGGTGCCTAGCAATGCCCCGTTTGCGAGCTGAATCATTGCAACTAGCGTCAGCAATATTTCTTTCTGATGGACAAAATCATTGGTGACAGCTGCGCCTTTCCACCTGGCTGAAGCGACGCATCCATTCATAGCTCAATCTCGGTGATTGCGCTATGAGCATTCAGTAGTCATACAAAGCCCTCGGCGCTTGGCAATCCGACACGAGTGGATCAATGGCTCAGGGACGCACGACCTACACCACTCTGACGTGGATGCTCGGTATTCAGGCGCGAACAAACAGCCTCTGCTTCCATCCTGACTTTGAACACGCCATGCTTGCTGGCTGACCCTCCCTCGACAAGATCAACAACCCTGTATCGCTTGCTGCCATCGTCCAGCGTCGTGGTTTCAATCACTCTGAATCTTGCGTGCATGGTCGCTTTCCGTGCATGACATTGGTGAGTTAGAAGTACCGGCAAAACAAGACGATTTCAAGAACGGGGCGGGCTTAAGCTGAGACAATTTATGACGGTGCACCGTGCTTCTCATCGCAGGGACGACGGTAAAACAGCAGGTGCCGTGTTGAGCCATTTTTCCTATAGTCGATGCTTCGGGCCAGCAGGGCCAGGCTAAGCTTTAGATTTTTCTGATGGAGGTACTGACGCTGCCCATCGATCCTAATCCCAGAAGTTTCTGGCATACATCTCTCATGGCCTCGACCTTAGAAAAGAAGAGCGAATAACCTGTACAGAATTTCTGGCCGTGTACAGGAATCATGGCCAATTGTCCGATTTATCATTCAATCTTGACGCACCCCGTTGCGTCACTGCCTCGCTGCGCTAAGGTGAATTTTCCGATAACTAAGACTAAAGTCGTAGGAGGATGCGGAATGCGAATTCGTGGGGATGTGTTTTGGCAATGGGCTGATCTAGCACTTCACCATCGGACACACGATGAGACGTTAGACGATGGCACGTTCATTGATGTCCAAGTAAGGCTGTCGCCCTCGGGAAGCACCCAAATGTTCATCGGAGTGTATGCGGCGAGCGGTAGGGCTTTGCATGAAGAGGTATTTGATTCCAGACCGGGTGAGTCAATGACTCGTGCTTTAGCCTGGGGTGTGGGGTGTGCAAGGCGACTCGCGATCAGTCTCAAGCAGACAGAAAGGCATGTAGCATAGATCTCATAACAGCAGCTTGGTAGGCATCTGTGATCTGATTAGGCGTCAAGTGACGACCCATCATCCTTAACCCAAGCTGCTTTCTTGTACTCCCGAGATCCAGGATGGAGTAGCAAATTCCGTTTGCACCGTTCAGTCCGGCGCCTCATCAGTCCTGGCCGCATTTGAAGAGCCTTTTGTCGGGGCAGGGGAGTTCATTTAGGCGAGCGCTAGGTGCCTTCGCCTATACCCTCGATAGATCGTGCGTAGAGGGCCGTTGCCTTCTCGATGAGCCTTCCTCGTTCTTGTGGACTGATAAAACCCTGATCTTCAAATTCATCCGCGAGATGCAGCAGTGCCTCGTACTGCTCCTCTGCGTCCATCCGGGCCTCAGGATGGCTAAATAGTTTTTCCCACGTTGCCAGTGCTTGGGTTTTGCGAATGTCGTTCATCACAAAAGACCATTAGGTGTGTGCTTCGGTAGATCTCCATGGAATCTGTGAAGTTCGAAGGAGAGGACAATCAGTAAAAGGTGCTTGGATAGTCTTTATGCATCGTGATTTGGCAGCCCGATTCGACTGACGTAAGGGCGCATCGCCGATGGACTCTGCCGCAACGACTGCGGTCAATATGGATAAAAGGTGTTTAATTCCTCGGCAGTAAAGCCACGCGCCATCACCTTCGTGCTCGCTCTGGAGACGATCATGAACACAACACATTTTTCCCCGTTAAAACATGAGCGTCATCATCCCCCTCTAGTGAGCGAAAGCCCGCAGGACGCCGCTAGGGCGGACTGGCTCTACAACGCAGCGGAAGAACTTCTGCGCGGCAACAGCGTGTCGTTCCAACAACGCATGCGTCCTCAACAAGGCGTGACTGCTGAGGAATTTGCCCTGGCAGTGGATGAGTACGTGAACAATCGTCTTGCCGATAACGAGGTGCATACCTCAGCGCTGGGCTGGCTGATCATCACCGCCGAGCGAGGACATGCCGACAAGACTGCTACAGCAGAACTGCTGGGCAATTGTGATCACCGGTTGGGCAAGCTTGGCGAGATTGCCGAGGCGCTGCTTGAACCTCTCGCGGATGACGCTCTGCTAGCCAAAGCTGAGGATGAGCCATGAGCACATACCTTTGGGATCAGCTAGTTTAAGAACCAGGATCAAATAGCGACTCAGAGAGGAATGACAATGATTGACGATTCGAAAGTCCGAGAAAGAGCTTATGAGTTGTGGGAAAAAGATGGTCGTCGGGAAGGATCTGAAGAGTTTTATTGGCGACTTGCGCAAGAACAGTTTGAGGCAGAAGCCACACGTCAAGCTACTGATAGTGAGTGGCCGGCAAAAGGCGAAGCCAGCCGCGTTGATCGCTGATTACTAGGGTTCTTCACTCCGCTTCCGATACGTTTACCTCGTGCGATTCCGCTGTTGGTGATGGCGTCTATGACGCTCCAAAAGAGTGGCGATTTGACTGTTCCTGCTAACTCACAACAGGTCACCCGCCCACGAGCACGTAGGGCAAAAACAGGCCGCTTGAACACCGTAGAAAGCGACCGCTTGGTTGGATTGATTGCTGTCTTTGAGCAAGCTCTGTCCTTGTTCGAAGACGACGTGTCCGCTGCGACGAAATGGATGTGCTCGCCGGTTCGTGGACTTGGTTCGAGGCGCCCTATCGACATGTTGTGCACGAGGGTGGAAACGAACGCTGTCCTCGATCTTATCGGTCGACTGGAGAGGGGAGTGCTCGTTTAAATTTCGTCACGTGCCCCATTCGGCGGTAGCACCTGACGTTGATTATTGTAATCGCTCATTCGGGCAAGGCCCGGCTTGATGGGTAAGCGTCCGGTAGACACACCTGACCACACCATTCTCCCCCCTGTGCTCCTCAAAACCACGCTCATTTGCAAGGCTTTAGTAAGCGCTTGGTTAAGTCACCGTGGTTCGGAATCCGCGCTTAGAAAACTCAAGAGATAGTAAAGTGGGACGCCTCAGACCTCGGCAGATGGTGCGGAATAAAGATTCGGCGTCTTGGATTACCAGACCCGTACTCCGCGCCTTAGCTTCGGTCATCAGCGCCCATTATCAGACTGAGGAGCTTTTTAGCAGGTCAACTCCCAGCGCGAGAACGTTCGTTCAGCTACTGCCCTTGTGCTGATGAGGTTGCCAGATTTGCACGGGCCCACTCCTCAGCGGTCGTGACTTGAATCGACTGCTGCGCGTTGAAAGTACCTGCTTTAGGCCAGGCCACGCCTCTGCCCTGGGCGAACACAGCGCGGTACTTCTTGATGTGATGCGTTGGGTCTTTCTCCAATTCTTGGAGCAAGTACGGAACAGTCCACACGTTACGTTTGAACGGGCGGCCCAGTACGCGTTCGAGGAGGCTCGCAACCTCTCCGTAAGTCACAGTGTCTCCCGATAGGTACACAATCTGATTGCGGAAGCGAGGTTCGAAGAAAACGATTTCCGCTGTCAACGCACCAATGTCGTCTGGAGTCGTAAGCGTCACGCTGGTCTCAAGACTGCCCAGCGCGTTCACTGTATCGTTTTCGAAGTCAACCACTTCGAATACAGGCTCGAACAGGAAACTGGTAAACATACCCGTCGAGATGATTACCCATTCAGTTTTATCTTGTGCTCGAAGCAATTCGCGAACATCAAGCTGAGCGTCGAACAGATCCTGAGGACTGCCCCGACCGATTACCTCGAAGTCGACACCAAACTGCCACGGGAAGTAGCGCTTCACACCGGATTTCAGAGCAGCGGTAGCCAGTTTCATCGGGGTTTCCCGGCCTGCAACCATGCCTGCACAGCCGATTATGGTATCGAAACGTGCGAATACTTCAGCCAACTGATCGATTGAGTCATTCACGAGGTCTGCGGCTACCATTTGGATCCCGAGCCCCCGAAGCTCATCGATTTCGACCTTTTTCTCGGGCACCTCAGTGTTGATGGTCGAATCCCTGAGCAGCACGCTGATTGTGGAACCGGGCGCGCGCTTTGCTACTCGCGCAAGATTGCGCAGAACCGGAAGGCCAAGTTCACCGGCGCCTAGAACGAGAATGGATTGGGGGGAACGCTGGGTCACTTCGGTCATGATTTCTCCTGAGACCTGTTGCCTGTAAGATGAGTAAATGCTTGCACGATTCGGCAGCGCTCGTAAGAAGGCACACGTGTGATACCAGAGAAAGAAATGACCGATCAGGAGACTCTAAGCCAGGCAGAGGCAATCTGCCGAACGCTTAGAGAAGACGATGATGGAGTCAGGCGGGAAGTGCTTGCTCACGCAGGTAGCCGCTGGTCGTTAGGTATCCTGCATGCCCTAGGGGTGTACGGCACGATGCGCCATGCCGAAATAAAAAGGCAGATGACTGGTGTGACTCAGCGGATGCTGACGAAAACGCTCCGCTCTATGGAGCGGGATGGCCTGGTAGCTCGGCGGGAATATGGTGAAATTCCCCCACGCGTTGAGTACGAGCTGACCCCGCTGGGGATGGAGCTGTTGATCCGCATGTCCCCTATCTGGACTTGGGTTGTCGAAAACGTTGAGGATTTCCGCAAGGCCCGGCGCATTTTCGACAGCCAGGACGGCAAACAACCCTCATGGCAAATACCCACATCGACACCATAAGATTCAGAAGCGTCTGACTAATGTAATTCTCAGTTTATTAAGAGCCCGGTGCCCATCGATGCGGTAGTAGTTGGTCAATCGCGCTGGCCTTCTGTGTCGGCAACCGCGTCAGTACCTCCTTGAGGTACGTGAACGGATCATGCCCGTTCATGCGTGCGACTGAATCAAGCTCATTATTGCCGTAACCCGTTTGCCGCTTCGCAGCGATCCGGCGAACAGCCAATTGGAACGCCCAAGTGCCCACGGCCTGATCGTGTCTTCCACCGGGTTGCTGTCGATGGGCACAACACCATTATCTAGGTAGCGCGTCAGCGCCACCCAGCGTTTCAAGCTGCAGTCCAAAGTCTTGGCCGTAGCCGTCCCTTCAGGCACAAGCTCGCGTTGAGTCAGCATCCATTCGTGCAACTTCCCAGCGATGGGCTCCGCGATTTCCTGACGTAATCGCCTGCGATCTTCATCGCTCATTTCCTTGGCTTGTCGATCACCTGTGCAGGCACTGCCGCCTGACCCTGATCCGCACCCATCTTGATGAAATCGCTGCGGGTGAGGGTGATCTGACGCGGCGTCTGCCGCTAGTCAGTCGAGATGAACTGGGGCAACTAGCCGGTTCGTTCAATGCGTTTATCGATAAGATCCACAGCCTCGTCACCCAGATCGTTGCCATGAGCGAGCAGTTGAATGGATCGGTGAGCCATGTGTGATTCGCTCGATTGCTGAACAGACCAATCTTCTAGCTCTCAATGCGGCCATTGAAGCGGCACGTGCCGGTGCTGCCGGGCGCGGCTTTGCGGTGGTTGCTGATGAGGTGCGAGCATTGGCCAGTCGGACTCAGCGCAGTACCCAGGAAATCCAGGCGATGGTTGAGCGTCTCAAGAGCACTACGGGTGGCGTAGTCACTGCCATGCACCAATCCACGCAAGCGGCTCAGGCCGATCAGGCGGGTGAGTTTCTGGGCAACACTGTTGAACTGATCGCCACTATCAATGCGATGAACGCGCAAATCGCGAGTGCTGCGGAGGAGCAGACCTCGGTGGCTGAAGAGATCAACCGCGGGGTGCATCAGATCGCGCGCGCCATTGATTCCGTTGCCAACCAGACTCAGCGCGGGGTCAAGACAGTCGATGAGTTGTATCTGATCGGTAATCGTCTGCAAAGCTTGCTGGGGCAATTCAAAATTTGATGCCGTCCAGCATGGGGCTTATCAGGACGTTGTGGAGGGCAGGGCGTTAAACAGGATAGGTGCGTTGTTGGCCTGCATTGAGACGAAAGACGATCCAATGCAGGCCAGGGCGGAATTCAGCACAAGCCGAATTCCGCCAAAACCTCTCTTTGATCAAGCGCTGACTGGCACTGCCTTTTGCCTGCGGTACAAGATCGTCGTCGCTGTGAATCCGCACAACGCAGCAAACATCAGCCAGTAGGCGGGCGACGCCTTGTCACCTGTTGCCTGCACCAGGATGGTTGATACGGCGGGGGTAAAGCCACCAAACACAGCAGTCGCCAAACTGAATGCCAGTGAAAACCCTACGACTCGTACGTTCTGAGGCATCACCTCAGTCAATGCCGCCACCATCGCGCCGTTGTAAATGCCAAAGAAGAAAGAGAAGTACAACAGCACGGCGAGCAGTCGTTCGAAGCTTGCCGCCGCGGCCAGCCAATGCATGGCGGGATAGGCAGTGAAGATGCACAGCAAGGTGACCGCCAGCAACAAGGGGCGGCGTCCAATGCGATCAGAGATCGTACCGCCGATGGGCAGCCAGATGAAGTTGCTCAAGCCGACGAAGAGCGTGACCACCAGGCTGTCGCTGGTGCTCAGGTTCAGTACAGACCGGCCGAAAGTCGGGGTGTAGACGGTAATGAGATAGAACGTGGTGGTGGTCATCGACGCTAACAGCCCCCCAGCCAGTACCGTTCGCCAGTTGTCCCGCATCGAGCGAAAGACTTCACTGGCACTTGGGTGATGGGTGCGCGCTTTGAATGCATCGGTTTCCTGTAGCGAGCGGCGAATGATGAAGATGAACGGGATAATCAGGCAACCAATGAAGAATGGGATACGCCAGCCCCAGGCTGCAACGTCGGCAGCCTCCATGGACGCGTTAATTGTATAGCCCAGCGAAGCCGCAAGAATGATCGCCACTTGTTGGCTGGCCGATTGCCAACTGGTATAGAAACCCCTGCGTCCGGGCCTGGCGATTTCAGCCAGGTACACGGAAACACCACCCATTTCCGCACCCGCGGAGAATCCTTGCAACAGTCGCCCGAGCAACACCAATATCGGCGCTGCGATGCCTATGCTGGCGTAGCCTGGAACCAAGGCGATCAAGACCGTGCCCGCGGCCATGATCGACAGCGTCACGATCAGCCCCTTTCGCCGGCCCACCTTGTCGATGTAGGCGCCCAGCACGATAGCGCCCAGCGGCCGCATCAGAAAGCCCGAGCCGAATACGGCGAAGGTCATCATTAACGAGGCGAACTCGCTGGTGGCAGGAAAGAAGGTCTGCGAGATGTAAGTTGCATAGAACCCGAACAGAAAGAAGTCGAACTGTTCGAGAAAATTGCCGCTAGTGACCCGCAGGATGGCGCCCAGTTTCGACCCCTTGGATCGGGTGTCTTGTGTTGTTGTTTTCATCATGGCTACCGTGGTGATCAATATTGTTTTTGGAATGAGTGGCTCAGCGATCAGTCGCTTCCGGCGTTAATCGGGTTGGGTTGGCGTTTTTCGATGGAGTACTTGAGCAGCGCGGCGCTGCGGAAAATGCCATGGGCGAATTTGCTGTAGGGCATGGTCAGGAAGAACGCCATGACCAGGCCGAGATGGATCGCCAGCATCAAGCCCAAGGCAGCGCTTTCGCGAAACGCCAGGAGTGCCAGGCCGCTGGCGCTGACTAAAAACAGCAGCGCGATAAAGCCACGATCCATGGGTTTCTGATTTTCGTCGCCGTGCTCAGGGTTGCGACGCAGGTTCAACCACAACAGGCCTGCGGGGCCTATCAGCAGGCCGACACCACCTGCGATGCCCAGCATCACCGGCAAGCTCAGGACGGGGTAGGGCGCCGACCAGTCCAGCAGGAAATGGTAAAGCGTGGCCACACCGGTGGCGGCGAAGCACAGCAGGAAGCCGTAGAAAGTGAAGTGGTGGAAGCGCCGCCGCCACAGGGTGAACTGATCATCGGCGTTATTGCAGCCCTCGCCATGGCCCCCGTCCAGGTATTTGAGTCGTGCGACGTTGGCCGTGGCCTCCAGCGTAGCGGCCGTCTTTTCCTGCCGGGGCGGATCCGCCGGTGATACGTTGCGCCAGAAACGCCGCACACCAACCGTCAACGCAAGTACCGCGAAACCGAAAACCGCACCGAACATCAGTGCCAGGGTGTTGTGCGGGAAGATCCCGTAGAAATTCCCCCCGGGCATGGCCGTAAACAGATTGCCCATCACCATCAATGTGAGGCAGAGGAACATTGCCAGTCCCGCACCAGATGCCAGCGCCAGCGTCAGTCCGTTGCGTCGATACAACTTGCCCATCACCTGTGGCCAGGCGTACTCGGCGTAAGTATCGAGGCGCACTTTGGCCATGGCCTTGGGCACATTGATTTCGAATTCGTGAGGGGCAGCGTACTGGCAGGCATGCAGGCACGCACCGCAGTTATGGCAAAGGTTCGCCAGGTAGTGGATATCCGCCTGAGAAAACTCCAGACGCCTGGTCATGGCTGGGAATACCGCGCAAAAACCCTCGCAATAACGGCAGGCATTGCACACGGTCATTTGTCGCTGAACTTCGCTTTCATCAAGGTTGAGCACGGGAATCAAATTACCCGGTGCGTTGGGATCAAACAGCTGCATGTTTGGGTTCCGTGTATGAAGTAGATGACGAGGTCATGAAGCCGGCCGCCGCCGCAGCTTGCACGCCGGCGATGCGACCAAATGCGGTACCGATGGCCATGCCGATGCCGGCGGTATAGCCCTTGCCCAATACGTTGCCCGCCATCATTTCTCCTGCGACAAACATGTTAGGGCTGGCCACGCCGTTGAAGTGAACGGCAGCGGTTTCGTCGGTAGCGAGGCCTAAATAGGTAAAGGTCACGCCTGGCTTGAGTGGGTAGGCGCAGAAGGGGGGCTTTACCAATGGGCGAGCCCAATGGGTTTTGGCGGGGGTCAAACCTTCGGTGTGGCAATCGTCCAGTGCGGTGTGGTCGAACGTGCCGACGCGGCAGGCGGCGTTGTATTGCTCGATGGTTTTGACGAATTGCGCAACGGGAAGCTTCAGCTGGTGAGCCAGGTCTTGCAGGGAGTTGGCTTTGGTGCCCGGAAACACCGGAGGCATGAAACGGCCGAGGGCTTGTTGGTCGATAATCGAGTAGGCCTGTTGACCGGGTTGACCCGCCACCAGACGGCCCCAGATCGCATAGCGCTTGGGCCAAAAGTCCTCGCCTTCGTCATAGAAGCGTTTGCCGTCGCGATTGACCACCACGCCCAGCGATACGCAATCGATTCGGGTGCAGATACCTCCGTCATATAGTGGCGCACGGGCGTCGATGGCCACCATGTGCGCTTGGGTTGGGTCGCCGATAAAATCGGCGCCCTGGCTTTGCATGCACCGAAGCAATACTCCGGTATTGAAGCGCGTCCCGCGAATCAGAAAATTGTCTGATGGCCATTCTCCGCGCTCGTTTTGCCCCCAGGCTTCACGGAGCCATTCCCTATTGGATTCGAATCCGCCAGCAGCCAGAACACAGGCTTTGGCCTGAATACGCTCGGCGGGAAAACGCAGACCATCGACCTCACGTTCACCGATGTACGCCGCGACGAACTCTCCGCCCTTCAACTCAATGTCAGTGACTTGAGCGTTGTAGCGGATCTTGACGCCCAGCTGCTCGGCGCTGCGGAAGTACGCGTTAATCAACGCTTTGCCGCCGCCCATGAAAAACGCATTGGTGCGCGCAACATGTAGGGCACCAGACAACGACGGCTGAAAATGCACACCATGGGAGCGCATCCAGTCACGGCAGTTCGACGAGGCGCGGATGACAATACGTGCAAGCTTTTCGTTGGTAATCCCACCGGTGACTTTCAGCAGATCCTGCCAATATTCTTCTTCGGGATAGGCATCGACCAACACATCTTGCGGTGCGTCGTGCATGCAGCGCAGGTTTCGGGTGTGTTGCGAGTTGCCGCCGCGCCAGATTTTTGGTGCACCTTCCAGCAACATGACGCTAGCGCCGGCTTCTCGAGCCATCAACGCTGCACATAAGGCGGCATTGCCACCGCCAATCACTAATACATCGATCATCATCACTCCTCAATCGCAAGGAGGCATGAACGAAGTGCTCCTCGCGAGTGGGGAGAAGGTAGAGCTGTCAGCTTATTGTCGAAAGGCGCGAAATGAGTCGGGGTGTTTAGTTTTCGTAAAGGCTTTGGCGCGGGTACCCCTGTATTGGAAACTCGGAAGAGGGTGCGCCGGGATCATGACGCGACGTCTTCAATCCACGACGCTCCTGGCCATTGTTGTTCAACGACCAACTGTCGAGCGACATCGGTGATGACCAGTCGCGCCGCCAGAGCAGCGGGAGACAGCTCATCATCAGGCAGTGTCGCCAGCAGGTTCCGTCGACCTACGTGAGCATCGGAAATTTCCACCACTGAAAGTCCCGACTCGCCTTTGAGCGCCGCTGCCGCACCGGGCTGGATGGTGGCAGCATGACCTGCGCGTACGGTGTTCATCAATACGGCAAGACCATCCACTTCCATGATGATGTTGGGAGCCAATCCCGAACGTTCAAACGCAACCATCAGGGTAGAACGCAAACCGTGTTGCGCACTCGGCATCACCAGTGGAAGTTGACCCAAATCCGCTAGTTGCACGCTGGTTCCTTGTGGTGCGTGGGGCAGGTGCGGTGAGCTGATGACAAATAGTTTCTCGTCGAGCAGCGGTGTCACGCTCCAGCGCTTACCACCTTCGAGCTGAAACAGAATGGCCAGGTCGATCTGGCGAGCATTGAGTTGCGTGGCCAAATGCCCGGATAGCATCTCGACCAGGTGCAATTGAATATCTGGATAGCGCTCTCGCATTGCGTTGATCAACGGCAGGGCGAGAACAGTGGCAGTCGTGGGTGCCATTCCGACTGTGACATACCCACTCATTCGCCCACGGTGAGCGGCCAGGATCGCATTTTCGGCTTGCCGCAAACACAGCTGAGCATGGTGCAGGAACGCCATACCGGAGCTGGTCGGTGTGACGCCAGTAGTGGTGCGATTAAGGAGGCGGGTTGACAGTTCACTTTCAAGTTTCGCGATCTGTTGGCTAAGGGCTGATACGCCGACGTCCAGTTCAAGAGCTGCGCGTCCCAAGCTGCCGTGTTCGAGGATTTTTACGAAATAGCGCAGTTGTCTTAATTCCAAGCGTTGCTGCTCCACGTTAAATTGTTGTTGGAGTGCCAAGCAGTCTTCATATTGATCACGGAGCTGTCAGGTACTTTCTGTGGCAGAACAGCGCTCATTAGCCTGAGATGTTATGCCTTGGCAGTCAAACATTGTGCTCAGTTGAGTAGCGAACTCGATCCCTAACGTTGCTTTCTAAGGCGATGGATGCGCGTGCCGAGTGCGTTGCTCTTAAGTACTGGGTGTATGTCGCAAGCGGAGAGAAGGGAGGTTGTGTTTGAATCGCTCTACGTCCAAGTCATCGTTAGCCCATAGCTCAGATGTGGTGTGAAGTGACGTCGATGGAGCGGTCGCTGCTTCGGGCCAATGAGGCCCGGCTAACCTATCAGGATCGGAATGGTCACTCCGGTGTCATGTGCATCGCGAGTGTCATATTGATGAACTCTTCATTCCTACTGATGGCCTGCAGTGCACCCGTACGTTCTCGGCTACATCACCCGATCCATGCTGCTCGACCCAGAGCGTCAGTTCCATGATGGCGGCTTCAAGGGCTTGCTGGTTTTCGTTGATGTTGAATAGCAGGGAAGGGAGCAGGTCAGAGTTTGGCATCGCGATTCCTCCGTGGAAAAGGACAGCGTAGCAGGGGAAATACTGAAGATAGGAAGACTTGAATCAAAGTGCCTGCAATGCCAATGGAGTCGCGCGCTGCGTAAGACTATCGATCAGAAGTACCTCGCAAAATGGTGTTGCGACTACTGCACGCTCGACTTCAGAAACGAGCAATTGCCAATCACTTGGCATGTACAAGTTATTCAGATGGCACTGAACGACCAGCGACGTATTGTCTGGGTACGGAATGTCCATTTTTTTTCTGATAGAAGAAACGACAAAAGGAGCGAATCCAAGTACATGCTCGCGGTTGGTGAAAACCACTGGTTCCGACGTAAGAGGTGTACCCCTTTTTGCATCGACTCCTTCGGGTGCAAACACTGTTTTTCCTTGGTTCAAAAGCTTCCATGTCCAGTGCTCATTTTGATGCATCGCGCTAGTGATTTCGAGAAAGGCTTTCTGCTCGTAGTACCCGTGAGTGACGTAGTCTCCGGACTGGGTTAATTCAGCATCGTAGGACTGTCTTCCGTTGACCCAACGAACGGAAATGTAGCGTCCCGGCCTGTAGTAGGTCTGGACGTATCGGCAGATTGGTAAAATCTCGTCTAGAAGACGTTTCTCATCCTTGCCTGACCTCAGTCTTAGGCGCTCAATGCCACCTGGTTCTGCTCTCAGCACCTCGAACAATGCATAGGCTTTGGCACAAAACGCTAAGCCATCAAGGAGCTGACCATCCAACTCACCAATCAGATCTCCCACTTGGCAACGCTCCCTATAGCTAAATCAACTGCACCAGCTCAGTAAGTGCCATACAGTGCAGCATCATGCACTGCCAACTGCCTCGGGTGTTCAGCATTCAATGTCGAGCAAACAGCGTCTGCCTCCGTCCTGACTTTGAACACACCATGCTTGCTAGCTGAACCTCCTTCGACGAGATCAACGACTCTGTATCGCTTAACCAGATGAGGATGGTCTCCGACGCCCTCCAAGGCTTGTTCGATGAGTCCGTGCTTGGGTTTGAGCGTGGATCCAGAGACACGAAACCAAAGGATAAGGAGCGATATGCTTCAGCTCATGCGGCCCACATCCTATGGACAGCGAGTGGACAGATCGCGCCTACAAATATCACAGGAATCCCATTTTTTAGAAATCCTGAGGAAGTCGCCGCGTGATCCAGGGAGATGGATACCTTCGACCTCGTGCTCTCATTCATTGAGAGGCTCGCGCATGACACCACGCTTCCAGTAAAACCATCGATCAGGTACTGGGCCAAGATTGCTCAGAAACAGCTAAGGCCACAGTAGCGGCTGGTAGGCACCACCTGGCCAATGCTAGAGAGTGGAGAAATGGGCGTTGGGTAGATTCGAAAGTCAATGTGCATGACGGAGGCTTAGGTAGTGAAAACCTCGGATATTCGGTTCATTCCAGCGCGTTCTTTCATTCTGACCACCAGTCCTTTTCTGCACGTGTCATTCCATAGCCGTTGAACCAGCTTTCGATATCGACGGTGAGCGAAGTGACGGATGAAGTGTTTGGGTGACGAGGGTCGAGTAGGTTCGCTTGCGATGTAGCCCAAGCCGCCCATAGTGCAGTTTGTTGCTGGCTGTGCTCTGAGGTAGTAGCACTGGCATTGCAGGTTGCCTGGATGAATGCTCTCAATCGCTGAGCCTGCTCCCAGCGCTTTGTATTCTCCACGAGTTTGTGACATAGACGCCTATGAGTCTCTTGACGCTTGGCGCGCTCAAGTCGTACCGCTTCTTCAGCCATTCGCTCACGACGAGCCTCTTCATTTTTCAAGCGCAGAACTTTCATCGACTCAGCTATAGCCTCGAAACCGTCGAAAATGCTCGTCAGTTTTTCCTCGATTTTTCCGGTCTTGGTGTCCGTCCAGTTCTTCCGCTTTCCGTATTCGGTGCGTGCGTCAATCTGTAGGCTTAATTCTCCGGTGGAAGACCATTCAAACTGAGGTGCGCGCAGCAACGAGAAATCAGGTTCCCATCGAGCAGTACGCCGTCGTGGCGTTGGTGGCGGAGGCGGGATAATTTGCTTACTCAAGCGCTCAGCAAGTTTGATTGCCAGGGGCTCGCCGTCGACCTCGACCAACGTTTTGTCGTCCGATGTGACCCTCCATGTGTAGCCGAGTACCTCGCTCTCTTTGATTAGGGTGTCGAAAATCAGTGCGCAGCGATCAATGAGTTCGGAAGAGATTCTCGCGTCGAGCACATGTTTGCCTGTGGTCACGAGATGGCCTTCATGAGTCTTGGCCGCTTTAACGCATTTCAACCACTTGATCACCAGTGGGTGAGGCGCAAGGAGGGTGTGAGGTACTTCGATGGTTGAACGGATTGCTTTCGGTTTTATAGGCGCAGCGCTTTGCGCTGGGAGTGTGCTTCGATCCAATACTCTGAAGCTGACGGGCTGTCCGCCGACGGGAGGCTTAGGTTTGCCTGGGCGTTTTGAAACTGGTTTTGCCCAATGCCCTCGAGAGGGTAGGGCTATGCCAGCTTTCCGACAGGCCTTGGACAGCGCGACGTCTGATATGCCGATTTCTTGGGCCAGCTTCAGGACGGGTGTTTCCCAAGCCTTGTCGAACAGCTCGCTGGGAGTGAAGTTTACGATCTTGTACATATAGTTACCCGGCGCTTGGCGTTCCGATACCAGCGTAGATTTCCTCTCTCCAATCTCAAGTCAAATCTTGCAAGAGATGCCCGGGGGCGTAACGTCCAGCTATTCACCGGGAGGGATCACTCCGGTGCCATTAGCACCGCGAGTGTCATCTTGATGAACTCCTCATTCTTGGTAATTGTTTCCAGCGCACCGCGCACGTTGCCTCCAACCTCACCCGATCCATGTTGTTCGACCCAGAGCGTCAGTTCCATGATGGCAGCCTCAAGGGCCTGCTGGTTTTCGTTGATCTTGAATAGCAGGGAAGGGAGCAGATCTGAATTTGGCATCGCGATTCCTCCATGGAAAAAGGAGAGCGTAGCAGCAGGAGAATTTGATGGGATCTTGTCGCTCGGCTATTGATGACACACATAGTCAGAGCGTGTTTAGCAGACGCTCAAGCTGCTCTCGTTCCCAGCCACTTAATAGTTCGACTGGATCCGTGCCATAGCGTTGCCAGTCTTCAATAGTCCCGACGCGACCATCTGGCGCTCTGCAATCCCCGCAGTAATCCAAGGTGCCGCCGTCATTGAAAAGCGTGAGACGCCAGCCATCGATAACTGTCGTTGTACTGATTTCAATCCGACTGATAATGTTTGCTCGCGGGCCCTGTTTCCAGGCAGCGCTTGCGTAAAAAATATCGAGTACGTCCTTCAAGTAGGCATACGGATCATACCCATTGAGGCGTGCCGACTGGATCAAGCTCATGATCGCAGCCGCTCGTTTTCCGCTGCGTAGCGAGCCCGCTAAAAGCCAGTTCTAGCGTCGAGTGCCCACGGCCGGATTCAAGACAATGCATTAAACTGCATGCTGGTGTCACCCAAAAATCGCCACGCGAGCTTTGTTATATGTTCCGGATTGGTCGATGTACAGAATGTGGCGCCTGGCTCGTGACCACATGCGAATTCGGGATGACGTGCTAGGTAACCAGCAAGACTGTTTGCCGTCACTTTTGGCTGAGAGAAAATCTCGACATCGTTTGGGATGGCCTCCGCAAACAGATCTTCGATCAACGGATAATGGGTGCAGCCGAGCAATACCCCGTCTAAGCGTTCCTCGCCCAATCGCCGCATTAACAGTGTCACGTAACGTCGGACGGCGCGCCTGAGATCCTGCACCGGGGCATTTGCCTCAATGAGTCTAACGAGACTAGGGCAAGCTTGCTGCACGAGATTAACATTCGGCGCTCGCTTCGCTGTTTCCTCGACAAATACTCGACTTTCAACGGTATAGCGAGTTGCAAAGACGGCCACGGTCTTCTTTCCGTGGTTTTGCAAGCCACTATCGGATTCGGCTGACCAAGGAACACCAGTCATCGCTTCCACCATTGGGACGATAACGCCGATCACTCGTTTGTCCGGGTAACGAGTTGGAAGCCATGTTTGCTGAAGACGACGGAGGCCGGTTGCAGCTGCCGTGTTACAGGCGACGACGATCAGCGAGCACCCCAACTCAAAGAGTCGCTCCAACGAAGATACAGTGAACTCATAGATCGTGTCGGCATCTCGATTGCCATAAGGCGCGTTGCCGTGGTCGCCGTAGTAGACGAAACGCTGATTAGGAAAGGCCTCCCGAAGCGCTCTGAAGACCGTCAGTCCACCGCTACCAGAATCAAATACCCCGATCATTTGTCCTCGCTCCGTCGATTCGATAGTTTATCACCCACATGGGTGGCAAACAGTGCATCTCTCTTCGTTCGCTCCTAGCGTGGGTCACGATTTTCAACGATTTGCGCGCAGTTGTCGAACGGCAGGTTCGGCCGTTCGGCGCCCCCCCTGATGAACGATCAAAGCGTCCTTCCAACACACCTTGAGTGGCTAAGCGAGCGCCCATTTGTGCGGCGGCAGCTCGGTAGTCTTACTCGCCCGCTGCGTCGGCAGGTGTGTGGAGCGAATCACACTCGGACTGGATTGGTGAGCGCTATGTCTCGAGTAGGGCCATTCCAAGCGATGGGTGACAGTAGGAATACAATGATAAGGAATGCTACCTGGGACAGGTAGAACGGCTCCAGCCACTGTTGCTTCAATGCGACGTAAAAAGTGTTATGGATTACGTCGACCAAAATAATCGCTACCGTAAGCACGATTCCGGCTCTTGGCTTGATGAAAAGTAGCAGTGCTGCAAACGGGTCAAAAAACGTAAGCGCCCCCCAGAAAATACGGCTGGCCAAGTAAGTGCTAGGCCCGTATCCGTAGTCCCAGAGCAATCCATGCGAAACGTCTGCACGGATGTGATTAGCGGTTGCGATTAAAAGGCAGCATGCGAACAAAACTCTGACGGCGAATGACAATCTTGGCATAGCGTTATCTACATTCGTGATCTACGCCCTGCATGATATCGGGATCGACCAACGACGCTAAATGATGGGGCAGAGCGCATTCAGCAGACGCTCAAGTTGTTCTCGTTCCCAGCCACTTAATAGTTCGACTGGGTCAGTGCCGTAGCGTTGCCAGTCTTCAACAGTCCCGACGCGACAATCTGGCGTTCTGCAATCCCCCGCAGTAGTCCAGGGTGTCACAGTCATTGAAGAGGGTGAGTACCCAGCCATCAATCTCAACGGGCATGAGGCCGTGGTAGATCTCGTTCCATGACTGAATGGTGCTGCGCATCATGATGCGTTTGCCTAGTACGACATCCGTCAGCACTTGGCTAACCTCGCCGGCGGGGAGAAGAGGGGTTGTGTTCAAAGTGTTCTGCGCTCGCGTCGTCGATTGCCCATAGCTAGGCTGAGGTATGAAGTAAATGTGGAGGGGTCGCACCTTAGCGCCTGAAGGCCCGAATCAATGAGGTCGTTCCATCACCGAAGGCGGTCGCCATGGCGGGTAAGAATCCGGGCGTCGGTTTTGTTCAGTAGGAAATTCTCTGCCTGGTTTGTTCGCCTCACGAAGGTGACGGCGCCGTTGTCATGGCGAAGAGAACGAAGGCGGCATTCACCATAAAACCGCTTGAGGTGTATAGCTAGCGGAGGCTGTAACCGACGTCCGGTTAGGGGGAGGGCGGAGCTACTAGAGCACTTTCAGTATCGATAGACAGCCCAGCTTCAGCCAAGCGGCTGATCATCCTATTCTGCTCGCTGGAGCCGCTCCAGAGAGTCCCTTAGTCGCCCAAAACCGGACTAGAACCACTCTCTCAGGGTGCTGTTTGTAATGTTGATAGCGATGCTGATGATTAGATAGGCGAGCCAATCCAAAGTATTTTTGATAGCCTATTGCCATCAAATTTATAAGTACGGTTTCGGGTAGGCTTAATGGACGATCACTCACCCCTCTATTCCTTGGCGCTTCTGGGGGATATTCCGCAAAATCTTCGGATGGCGCTTCGTGCCAGGATTTTTCGCTGTGTGGAAGACCTCGGGCTTGAGGTCGGCCAGGATGTGAGCCTGATCGAAGGAAGCGTCCTTGACTTCAACCCCGCGATCGAGCGTTGCTGTGCGGCTCTCTGCTTTAGTGTCGCCAGCCATGAAGAGGCGTCGGTTGAGAGGCTGATCCAGCGTCGCGTTCCCCTGATACCTATCGCTCACAGCAAACGCACCTTTGCTTCAGAGTTTCCTGGAGCGTTGGGAGCTCTCAATGGGCTTGACGTGGGCGACGGTGCTGAAGCGATTGCAACGGCTCTTCTGGAGAGCGCGGCTCTCATTCCGAGGCAGCGGCGAGTGTTCCTTAGCTATCGTCGCATTGAGTCCACTGAGGTGGCTTTGCAGCTCTATGCTGCCCTTGCAGCCCGTCAGTACGACGTATTCCTTGATACTCATGGGATCCATTCAGGTGAGCACTTCCAAGAGGTGCTTTGGCAAAAGCTGTGTGATTCAGACGTGATGGTTTATCTGGACACCCCTGGATATTTTGACAGCCGGTGGACGGGCGCTGAATTCGCACGGGCGACCCTTCGAGGTTTGTCAGTGTTGAGGGTGGCCTGGCCGGATGTGGAGTCCAAGACAAGTCAGCTCATCAGCGGTGAGTTTGTGATTTCCGAATCTTCCTTCGCTCCTGCTGGTGGCGCCAACTCTTACGTTGGTGCCATCCCCAGCACCAGTCCCGATCCAACCAAGACCGATGCCGTCAACTCCAAGCTCAATCGAAAGATTTCAGAGAAAGACATCGAAGAAATCGTCCACAGGGTCGAACTACTTCGCACCCAGAGCGTTGCGAATCGGTACGCCAAGGTGGTCAGTAAGTTGAAGAGTTCGTTGGCTGAATACGGTGGGAAGATCGCAGGTCACTCGGTTAGCAGAAGCTTGATCGTTTCAATTGGTGGAAAAACCATTGCGGTTTATCCAGAACTCGGTGTCCCCACGAGTCATGGGTTGTACGAAGCTACCCTGGATTTGCACGAGCCTCCTGTAGCTGTTGTTTATAACCAGGTCGGTATTAAGGAAAGGAAATGGCGAGCCCACATGGAGTGGATCGGAAAGTATGTCGAGAATCATGTTCGACTGGTCACAACTGATGAAGCTGCTTGGGAGCTGAGCGTGTGGCATCAATCTCGTGTGTAGATTGTTCAGAGTCTTGACCCGGATCGATGACATGGCGTCATCATGATGTATAGCCACTCAAGCAGCCAGAGACCGTGAATATGAGCAGCATTTTTCTTTCCGCCAGCGTCCCCAGTACTGATAGCGAGTACTACAAGGAGTGCAACCCTGTGTTGATTCAATCCGCATTGCGCTCCTTTTTGTTCAGCGTTGTGGGTCGTAAGCATCTGGTCTTTGGCGGACATCCATCTATCACGCCATTGATCCTGGCAGTTTGTGAAGAGCTGGGTGTTGAGAACAAGAAAGCGGTTACTCTCTTTCAAAGCCAGTATTTTGAAAAAAGCTTTCCTGCTGAGAGCTTTCAGTTTTACAACTTTATTCTCACACCAGCACTGGAGACAGTTGAAAAAAGCCTGGCTGTGTTAAGGAAGCAAATGTTCGCAGCATATGCTTATGATGCTGCGGTGTTCATTGGTGGGAAGGAGGGCATCAAGCATGAGCATAGGCTGTTTAGGAATACCTTCCCGTCCGCAAAAGTATTGGCATTGAAAAGTCCTGGCGGTGCGGCAGCAACCATCAGCGGTTCGATTCTAGAGGATGATGAGCTGCTTGATTATGATGGGCTGTTTGGCAAAAGCCTGAAGATTGGTAAAGAGTTGCTGAAAGATGTACCTGCTCCGAGGCTCAAGAGTGGTATTAATTTAAATAGGGAGATATGAAATGCATTACGGTTTCGACATGGAGCTTGGGTCAAGTGATCTGGCAATTGATCCTCTGGTTTTGACTAAGTACAAAAATGAGCTTGGCAAGAAGGTCGTTACTCTACAAAATTATTTCCTGGATGATGGTAAAAGTATTGATGCAGAACTGATCGCTAAGCATCTATTTCCGGCCATGCATTGCGATGTGTTTATCTCTCATTCGTTCAATGACCAAAATGCGGCCATTCAGTTGGCTCATAACCTTGAAAAGAAAGGTATTGTTGCATTTGTAGATTCGATGTTCTGGGGTTCGGCTTACGAGTTGCTCAGAGCAATTGATAACAAATACTCTATTCCTTTGGGGCAGAGAACCTACGACTATAAGCGACTCAATCGTTCTGCTGCCCATGTCAATATGATTTTGGCCAGTGCTTTGCAGAAAATGATCATGCGCTCTTCGATGCTATTGTTCCTGAATACTGAAAACTCGATTTCGACCAAACATTCTGTTCAGGATGAAAAAAAGACTCACTCCGCCTGGATTCATATGGAGTTAATGTTTAGTCACATGATTTGGCAGATTGAACAGGACAAGAATGTTCTTGATGCGGCTTTGGAGTCCTATTCAACTGACTCTTTGCCGGTCTACCACAAGGCTCATACGGAGCACCTGAAATCTCTCACGTACCGAGATTTTTCGGCCTGGGTTAGAAATTACAGCAACTCCGGAAACCCTCAAGGCTTTGCAATGGCAGCAAAAAGCCTTTATCGCGGCCAGAGCAGAGTCTACTAAGTGGATAGAAAGCTAAAACACCTCGAGTTCGTGCAAGCCGTCATCAATCGCCTGTCTACCAACTCTTTCTTGCTCAAGGGTTGGTCGGTCTTGCTGATCTCAGGGTTGTTCGCGCTTGCTGCGGCTCAAGATAACAAAGAGTTTGCGATTTACTCCCCCTGTTCCTGCGATTGCGCTGTGGGGCTTGGATAGTTACTTCCTGGCCTTGGAGCGCAACTACCGAGGCCTTTATGACCAGGTGCGCCGATTGACTCCGAATGAGGTCGATTTTGCGATGACGCTTGTGGTGTCCAATGGTAATCGGGATTTTTTCCAGGCCTGTTTCTCGAAAACGTTGCTGGTTTTTCATGGCGCAGTGATCATTTCGATTACGGCTGCGGCAAGCATCCTGTGACAGTTGATCAACCCGCAACCGAGCGGCCAGCACAACACAACACCCAAGCCCGCCAACGCCACAGCAAAGACCTAGCGCAGGCAGGCCAAATCAGAATCCCGGGTTTCCAGAATTTTGACCTGCCATGGCGTTTTAACAGGATAGCCAGCAATGCCCGTTGACCTCGGTACCCTTCGATCTGCGGCCTCACGTAGCCGCCATTACTCTACAGCTACAAACTCCCAGAGCGCCCGTGCGCTGGGTTACAAGACCGCGTTTCTATGCCATAGCCATCAGGATCGAACAGCGGTTCTGGGGTTGCTTCAGGTCTTCAGGGAGCAGGGGCTGCATCTCTATGTCGATTGGATGGACAGCGAGATGCCAGCGACGACAAATGGTGACACGGCCAGGAAGATCAAAAACAGGATTGTGGAAGCCGACCTGTTTTTGTTTCTGGCAACGCCAAACTCGTTGGCATCAAGATGGTGTCCATGGGAAATTGGCTACGCCGATGGTGTAAAGCGATATGAAAGTATATTTGTCATCCCTACCCGAGAGCGCGGTGTAACGTACGGGAATGAGTACGTCGATATCTACAGGCGGATAGACGAAGCTAACGAAGGTGGGTTGGCTGCTTGGTATCCACGTCGATACAACGATGGCGTTACCGCGCGTTCACTTTAGTGCTAATGGAATTTTTTCCAGGCTTTCGATAAGGATCATCATGACGCCAAGCATCTCCGAATTTTCCTATGGCTATGCAGTAACTAGCGAGGTTGTGAAACTGCTGGGGTCATCGATCGCTGCGGCTCCTCAATTTCCTACGCTGTATGCTGAAGGTCAGGCAGGGGGAGGGTATGACGTCAAGATTGTTGGAGGTACTCCGCTCTTTTTGCAGTTCAAGTTGAGCCACTACATGGGGCGGAGTAACGCGAAGGAACACGATCTCATGGGGGGGCCTTACTACCGCTGGCACCTGCATTCACTTCAGCGATCTGATCAGCACAACCTGCTCCTGGATCTTGAAAGCAAAGGACATCTCGTGGCCTACGTGGCTCCCATGTTTTTTCAGTCTGCGGAGCTCAATACGCACTATTTGAACGACGAAATCCTGGATAACTCGGTGGCTTTCCGGCCATCAGATATTGGGCCACTGCCTGATGATAAAGACCATTACGTGGTGTTCAGAAGGGTGGGCACGGCTTATCGCTGCTCCGATAAGCCTGCCCAGGTCAAGTTCGATAAGTTGAGCCGCTTCCTCACAAGACGCTTGATAAGTCCTGCGCCGGAGCCTTTGGGTGCAGAAGGGGTGATCAGGCTGGGGGATGAGATTGTTGAGGCAGTGAAGGTTGCCAAGTCGCGCCGGTTCAAAGACAACTGGTCTCGACCGAAGGAAATCGATACTGAGCAGTTGAGCAGGGTGATCCGGGCCCGGCCTTCGCTTGAGACGCTGTCATTGATCTCACGTACAGTACTCGATTCAGAGCTGCTGGTTGTGAATCCTCAATGGCAGAGAGCCCCCAAGAGCTGAATATACCCAGACACTGGCGCCGCTGTTGCGGTCTCTGGGCGATTGACCATCGCCGGCTGGGGCGGGAGTGCCGATGGAAGACGCTATGAAGGGCTTGTAGGGCGTGCCCGCTCCGGGGCGGCTCTCGCAAGCCAAGCCTGGCCATGAATGGCCTGTCTTGGCCCTGCGGGCTTCGATCCTCACGCCTGCGCGCTCCGCCTGCCAGGCCCCCAAGTGCCGATGAGCCACCTTCGCTCATCCAAGGATTGCAGTTGAGAGTGCCGTTGCCCGAAGTTCAAGGTCGCTGATTCCCGTCCTGTCGGGCATGCCTAATGCCCCAGAGCTGAAGGGCCTAAATACATCACATGTAAAAGCTATAGCTGACCTGTGGCTTCTCCGAGGTGGCCACGTATTTCATGATGTCCCCGACCTTGTTGGCGCACTCCAAAGTGATGGGCAGGCGTCCATCAAGCTGGGTGTTGTTCCAGTTCATCTTGGTCAGGCCAAGGATCTCCTTGCACAGGTCTTCCAGGGATGAGTCGCTTTCGAACGCTTCCACGCGCAGCGGGCTTGGGATGTACATGCCTGGGTACGTCTTGTAGAAGTCGACAATCCCCTTCGTGTAGAGCACGCCCTGAGTTTCCGACAGGCTCAACAGTGTCCCCCGGGTTGGCGGGTAGTTCTTGTCGCTGAACAGCCGGATATCGGTGGATGTGATCGACACCAGGTCTTTTGTCCTGATCCCCTTGGCATCCAGCACCCTGGAAAACCCTGATACTTCGGTAGGCCTGAACCGGCTGGACTTGTGGATCACGACGCGAGCGGGCTTCTGCATCAGCGCTTTTTCATACTCCGCCAATGCGCTGTCGAGCAGCTCGTAGGCCTGAGATTCGTCCATGTAAGGGCGCCTGTCCCGCTTGTCCAGGGACACTGGTGCACCGCGCAGAATGACCCCATGGCCGAACTCGTCGAACACTTGAGCCAGGCTGGTCGAGACGGTTTCGCCATCCCGGCTCTTGTAGAACCCAATCCCGATGTAGCAGGTCTTGGGCTTGAACTTGTCCTCGACCAACCGCCACGGCACAGTGCGGTTGCCCTTGTAGTAGAGGGCGGTGCAGAAATTCCAGGCCTTGGTGGCGAGATCTTGCTGATCGATCGAGGGTTTGACGGACAGGATGGTCTTCTCGCGAACGAGCTGCAGGGGAATGCCCAGGTGCATGCAGCGCGCTTTCAGAAGTCGGCGGAAGTTGTGTTCCAGGTAGGCTTCGAGCGACTCGGTGTCTTTGTCCCCAGTCGCCTTGGTCAGAGAGTCGAAGATGTCATTTGGGACAACACAGACGATCACGTCGATGGAGCGGTTCTCGGACAGAAATCGGATCTGCTCGTAGTAGAGCTCAACGCACTTCACGACACGGTCTTCACGGGCCGTGATCTTCGATATGTTGTTGATTTCTGATTTCTGCAGGGTACGTGTGTACTGGGGAGAGGACAGGATTTTGGTGTAGAACCCATGGTATTCATCCACGCCACCAAACCCCCTGAACAGATTAGGAAACTTGGTTTCTTCTTTTCCGACGATTCCGCGTTTGCATTTGTCCAGCCATTCGTCCAGGAGATCAACACCTTCACCGCGCCCGACGATGCCAATGCGTAACTCGCTACGCCGCAGCTCATCGCGTTTGTCATAAACCCCCAGGGTTTCGATGCCAGTCCTAGGGCATATGTGCGCGCCGTTTCCGAACTCCAGCATTGGCTCTTTGAGGATTTTAATCTTCAAGGGCTAACTCCTCATCAAATTCAGCGCCGACTTGTTCGCCGTCTACCAGTTTTTCTTCGCAAGTGATCTCTAATAACTCGCCGAAGAATTCTATTTCATTCGCTGATCTGTCCAGGGCAGGAGTCGAGGCAGAATTATTAGGCGAAGCGTTAGTAGTGGGGTTATTGGTTGAGCGTAAGTAGTAGGCCAGGAATCGAACAATGTTTCGTACGCTTTGGTTGAACTCAAGTCTTTTTTGTTTTGATAGCAAATCTTCATGGAAGCGAGACTTGCGATTTCCGTCATAGGTATAAAGCCAGCTTGGCACAACGAGTGCGTACCACTGCTGCGCAATGCTGGTAAAGCTCAGTTCGAATGATAAATGAACATGGTGGGCGAGCCGCGTGGGTTCTCGCTTGGACATCACCTTCTCGTACACTCGACGGGTTGATTTCTTTTTTCCTATCCAGTCTTCTTTGCGGCCTTCGTCGTCTGGGTTGTGGGGCTTGAAGAAATAGAACTTGTCTCGGCGGTCGTACACAATGTTGTGAGGCTTGACGATCTCACGTACATGATTATTCAAAAGTAGCTTGAAAATATTTATGTTGTCGTCGATCTCAGACTCGGAGAGGTCTCGGGACTCAAGTGCTTCAATGGTGCCTACATCAACAATATTTCGGATGCTGGAGTTGTTGATGTCCTCGAAGGTGAAGATTCGATTCTCGAAAACCACCCAGTCATCCGTGCCAGATCCATTGAGCAGTAGAGCCATCTTCACAAGGCTTTGCCTGGAGCAGCTATTTTTTCGGAAGTTCAGGTGTTCGCGGGCTTGCTCAAGGATTGAGGCCTCATTCAGCAACAGTTCGGCGACGTATATTGTTTCAGGCGGTGTTACTGTAATGAGGTTGGAAGTCAGTGTGTGAGATTGAAGGCCTTCCTCAGCATTGAAGTCCAGGTATGCCTTGATGTCCCCCAAGATGATCTTGAAGTCATTCAGCACCCGCTCCTGAGCGGGGATTCGAAGCCCGGACACCTTGGCCAGGATGTCGCCAAGATCAATGATGTGGTTCTTCGTCGAAAACTCGAATGCTCCGTTTGTGATGGCGTCAATCGCGTACTGGCTGTAGGAAGCCTGCTTATTGGTCAGCATCAAAACATACAGTTCATCAAACGTGTTGTAGAACTGCTTGTCGACGAAGTGGGTCAAGGTCTTTTTGACCTTTTCCAGGGAAGTGGTGGCGGTAACCTGGAAGGCGACACGGTCATGGTCATCACCCAGATCGATGCCGGGGAAGTTTTTCTGCCGCCTATTGAGGTTGATCAGGTTGGGTAGGTTGTAGGCCGCTTTCAGGATCGGAATCAGCGCATCTTCCAGCGACAGGTTGATGTCAAGCCTGCCTTGTTTGGTTGATAGGTCAACCTGGTTAATGATTCTGCTGACGACATCCCTTAGTTCATTCTCAATCTCTAACTGTCTCAATGCTAGACACTTCCCTATTGACCGAATCGATAGTGGTGCTGATACGAGAGCTGAGGCCGCTGGGCCTATTCTAGGCCGCTGGGAGTGGCATTATACCACCATGGATTGAGCGTCTGTTCTGGGGGTATTGCCAACCCCTTTCTGCACGGCTGCACGCTGCACTTGGCAGGCAATTCTATGTTGGTCAGGTGAGCTGGTTACGCTGGCATCGGGTGCACAAGAGCTGAAAAACTAAATCAAGGCTCTCCATCGATTGTGCACGACCAGTGGCTCCTCAGCTGCCTTCAGCAGTGGGGCTCTCGGCGGACTCGGCCAAACCCAAGAGCTGCTTCCTCACGTCGGGTTCACATTTGTGGCAGGCAAAGTATTTGATTCTTTCCATGTCACCTGTGACAAATTCATCGCATCTCTCACACGCGACGGCTCCCCAGCCACGGTCGAAGCACGATACGCAGCTCCACATGCCCTCGATGAAAAATACCGAGGGTTGAGGGTGCTGACACTTGTGGCAGGATGCGATGTGTACGTGGCCTTCCTCGCACCAGTCGTCTCCCTCGGGAAATTGTTTGGTGCAGAGGTCGATCAGGATCTCGGTGGTGATTTGATGGCCGCAGGCTGGACAGGCATGCAGACCCTTTTGAAAGAATTTAAACGGAGCATTGCAGCTGGGGCAGGGTAATTCTGCGTTGCACTCTTCTACCGCAGTGTCATCAACCCCGCAAACCATGCAGGTGTAGTCGGTACCCCATGAATGGGTTTCGCCGACAATTGCGGCAGGCATATGGCAATGACCGCAGGGAACGATCTTGTTGCCTTTCTTTTCCTGGATTTCGATCTGAGGTTTGAGGATCTCGAATCGGGCTTTGATGAAGTCGCCCTGACGCATCATGCGTTGGTTGAGCACCTGGAGTTCCACTGAGTAGGGTTGGAATACCGCCGCCCAGGGGCCGGTCAATAGTGCATGGAGGTAGTGCCAGGATGCCCACGCTTCCACAATCACACCGGCTTGCGTCTTACTCGGATTATCCATGCCTGAGTGGGCAAAATGGACGATCTGGTTGCGGTGCTCGCCAAGGGCCTTGAAGTTGTCGGAAGCACCCTGGTCGATTTTCTCGCCAAGAATCGATTGGATTCGTTTAAGCGCGTCATCCAGGTAGACCGATAGAAAATCTCCCACAGCAAGGCTTTGTAGGTCGCCGGTTTCGGGCTTCGCGAGCATGAGCGTCCAATGCTCTTTCATCAGTCGGGCTTTCAGGAACAGCTCGATCGCCGTGTACAGATCGACAATGGCATTCTTGGGTTTTTGCTGTAGGTGATCGATGGAGGTATTGACGAAGCCTAAGGCGTTTCGCACCAGGGCATCGAAAAGCTCTTCTTTCGACCGTCGTTCCTGTTTCAACCACCTGCGTGCCATAACTCCTCACCATGTCCGTCTAGGTTGCAAGGCGACATTGTAGGCTCGAGTTTGACCTGATGGTAGCACCATAGTGGCCAAAGCCGGCCTCCGTGAGGGAAGATCCAGGAAACCGTGCATACACCAGGCAACCCTCGGCAGGGTTATGCACCGGTCAGATGAGGATTTCCAGAAAGGGCTTCTTGTCCACGATTGCCGCATGGGATTTTGCTTTCAAGAATTTAACCAGGTCGCCTTGGCGCTGGAGTAGGTTCACTACCTCTTCCAGGGTGCACAGAAAGTTTGTCCTCAGGTTCAGGAACTCGGCGCATTCGGCCACTGCGGATTGAGTGAATCTGCTATTGGAAATGAAAATTCCCGATACGTTTGCTCGGCTCATGACTCTCACCAGGTGCGATCCAAAATCGGCCACGCCCACGGGATCTTTGAGCCACTTCATCTCGATCAGATGGATCGTACCCTCCAGTTCGATGACGCCATCGATCTGTTCTAGTGCGACAGAGCCTTCTGGGGTGGTGCGTACGAAGTTTTCCCGGACATGGATGTCGTAGGCCCTGAAGAGATCGTTGAGCACGCTTTCCAGAAGTCGACCGCGCTCATGCGGCTGCTCGTCCATGCCGAAGAGGGCGAATAGACGGTTTTTGACGTCCTCGATCTCACTACACTTATTTGCGGTCTTCTGCTGCGCTTCACGGTGAGCCGCTTGCTCCTGGTCACGCTCAGCCTCTCGCTCTTGCTGTATCCGAGTAAAGGCATCCTTCTTGTTCACGGCTTCACGGACGCTTGCCACAAGCCCCTTTGCTTTCAGGCGCTCATTATCCCAACAGGATTCGAAGTCTTCGAACTCGACGAGTCGGCGGATGACTCCGCGACGTGGGCCCAGCCCGATGTCACCACGTGCATTCAGGCGCGTTAGAACTACGCGTGCGATCTCGAACTTGGAAATGGAGTCAGGCGCGGTACGTAATGTCGCGGTGACGCTTGCCAAGTCCTCCGGCTCGACCCCTGCCCCTTGGAAGAACAATATGACGGACTTCTTCGATCTGACCTGCCGAGGGATGGTCTCGATCAAGAGTTCCAGGAGGTCTGCCGGGTAGTGAAATTGCTCAGCCATGAAAGCTCTCGCTATCCGTAACCCATCCGATGGCCCACACGGGGGAGCCCTTGCCCCTAGCATAATGGCGTCAGATAGCTGGAAGGTAAATCCCACTCTGTAAGGGCGCAGTTGGGTAGTTGCATTCCATCTGACCACCCAATTGCAGTCGACTTAACCAGACGCTTACATCGCACTTGAGCAGCACACTGGATGCCCCAGGCTGGTGAAAGTCGCCTCAAATATATCTGCCGCCATTTGGAGTGGCCAGTAACGTCTAAACACAGAAACTGGAATCACCGGTAGCATTTTCGGGCAGCAACCGACTGCGCCGAATTTGTGACGGCGAAGTCGCATTGCGAGGTGATATTGGATGCGTGCGCGGTTGTCTTTCCAAATGGAAAAAACGCACCGATGCGGTTTTTATCAAGAAGTGGCTACTGCTGAAAGGTGACCATGATAGAAGTAGAATCTATGCCGTAGAAACGGGCCATTGCTTCCTTGGCCCCCTTAATGAAGGCACCCCCGCGGGCCTATTTCGCTCCGGTGAAAATGACGGCCTCTCCGCAATCGTCTTTAGCAATGGATGTACCATCGCCAATTTCGGGCGAGTTATGCAGACTATGAGTGGCATAAACTACGATTACACGCGCAGCCGCGTCGGCATGATCTTCGACCGGAAACCCGGCGTGTTAGAGGGTATTCCATTCTGTCTTGACGTCAGTAGTCGAGAGTACCCGGAGCTTTGGCCCCAACGTTACGAGCCTTGGTCGGCTGAGCTCGAAGTTTTTCACAACCCATTCGCTCAGTTTCCCTTCCCTCGTAACGTTTTGCCGGAGGCGCAGCATTGGTTTAAGAGAGGCGACTCAATCGTTTGTGAAGCTTTTTACGAGACGTCAGTTCTTTGGTCGGAAACTCATGTGACGAACAAAAGGTAAGCCGGCGGGCCAACAAAACGAGCTTGGTTCACCGCCAGATTTTGTCGATGTCGGCTAGCTTTTAGAACAGCCGGAAAAGATTGATGTACTTACTGGCTTTACGCAGATATCTGGAGGCTAAGCGCATCCCCGCGCCTATAAATTTCACCTTCTGAAGCGTCCCCTGCCTGTCGTGGACGAAGTGAAATTGGTCGTCCAGCTTTGAACGCTCGACCAGAAGCTGTTGGCGGCGCTTGTCATCTAAATTGGGGGCAGAAAGCTCATCGGCGATTACTTGTCGATAACCACTGTACTCTCGCTCCATTGCAGCAGCCCTCCAAGCTGATGTCACCGGCATAACCAGGCAGAGTAAAGCCGTCCCATCGAAGGCGGCGGCCACGGTGGTCGTGCTGAGCAACCCATCGCGCCATAGACCTCCTATTATTAGAAAGGGAATGCTGACGACCAACGCCAGAAAAACTGGTTGGGTCGGGTAGGCTACCAGTGGATGAGGGCGATACCGTATTTTTCGCATAGAGCTTCCTGGGTTTTGATAGGTGATGAGATATTGGCAGTTGTGACAATGCTTGTCTTGCCAAGTGGGTGCTCAAAAATTCAGAGCCAGGAGCGTATGCATTGAGGGCATCTTTACTTTTGATGATCCTGCATTTCTGAAACCATCAGGGTTTACCCAGCTCGCCCACTCATGTCGCGGGATAGGTAAACATCTTCAAACTTGCGAGGGGCGAACATGACGATTCCGACGCCATGGGGTGTAATTTTCAAAGCGGGAGCATGGTGCTTGCGTCGCGTCACTAGGGCACTGCTCTATAAGACCTATTCCGAGGCCCATCAAAGGTGGACGAAACGTAACGGTTTCGGCGCTCGATGGGAAAAGCTAGGAAAACACGTCGAGTATTCTCTCTATCTAACAAAGCCGACCGACGCTGAACCTCGGGTTTCCAAAGTCGCATTCCGTGCAGTCGATGCTACGGTAGTTAGATTCGATTGCGTTTTTGAGGCCGAGGGCGCAGGTCTTCGATATCAAGACGCGATAACCGTACATCACCTCAATCGCTCGCCGGTCGTTTTCAACCTCACGCGTGTCCCTTCGCAAGATTTCCTATCGCACCTCAAGGGGGATATCCGGTTTTCCGTGGAGAGCTACCAATTTCGTAAATGCTCGGTAGTACTGCAAGACGGTCAGGTATCGGAGTTCGATTCACTCACCTCGCATCTTAGTCACAACTGGTTGTTAAGTGACACGTGGAATCGCCGGTGGGGCGCGTTCTGGAACTGCAATTCGATCACTTACGCGAAGCGAGAAATTGAGATTTATTGGAAATGGGGTTTTGCTACTCGAGACGGATCTGTTTACATGCCGTTACCCAGCAGAAGGTATTCGAAGGCACCGTTTCGGTCTTTTTGGCGCAGAGCGGTAGTTTGGGTGATGACCAGACCATGGATTCTAACGATGCAATTCTGGGCAGCCATCTGGTCGCGTCAGTTCGTATTGGATGAGAATGACCGATTGCGGCGCCGATAGCTTTCAGCCTAGAGGTGGTTCCTGTATCGACCTGCGACCGGCGGTTCGGAAATATTTCTTATAGGGGGGAGCTGTATTACGTTAAGTGCCAGTTGCTAAACATCTTGGACGTTAAACTTCTGTTATGGAAGTCGGGATGTCACGCACCTACCACCATAGTTAAACTGCCGCCTTTGGGTACAGAGGGAAGCCCGGATGGCTTAGACTGAGGCTCGGTTGAGATGTCCAATCCCACGAAGGGTGTGTATCTACATTGCTTTGTGTCCTATCTAGTAAGGCGGCCCTTCAAAAAATAGGAGCCTATGAGCATAACCAATCCGAAATCTTATCAGGCGATTTGTGAGCGAGCGCTAACTTGAGTTCCATCTTACAGCCACTCAGCGGCGGAAACTGAAGTTGTTTGGGTGAAATTTCTTAGGGTCGTAAATTGGAATAGGTTCGCGTGGATGCGTGATTCGGCGTTAAATCTTTTTCAGACCTTTGAGTCTGGTAGAGCTGGCACCGGTAACAGCGTAGTTCCGGTTGCTACAGGTGCCATATAGTAATCGACGACTCAGAGCTTTCTCTGGGGTGATAGTTATATAGGGTAATCGACAGTAGTCATTTATCATGCCTTTCGTAATACTCTAAGATTGCGATTAAGGTGCGTAGCAAATTTAACGCACCTATAATAGTTCTCCATATTTTACGCATAATCACCATATTTTTCTTGGTTCCATTGTTGTGTAAATTGATGGGTATAGGGGAAACTGATTTTCAGTTTCTCCCCCATAAAATTTCTGCCAACTCGTCTCTTACCTCCAACACCTCGAAAGATGCTATTGAATCGGGCGCAATATCCATGATGGTGTCAAAATAGCAAAATGCAGTTGCACTAGAATCGCTATCGTGCATCTCAATGTGGTACTCATAGTCCGCCGAAAAGCGCGAGCGCATAGTGGGTATTTTTAAATCGCGAATCTTCTTATAGTTTTTCAGCGTTAGATGTGCGCTAAACATGCAATTTTCAAATATCTTGTTTTTGTGTGCTCGTGTTATATCTATCTGCCCTCGTGTACTCGGAATGGTCGAGAAATTGGTAAAGAGTACGTGCATTGAATCCAGTTTTTCTTTGTTTATTTTGTTCATGTGCTTGTAGTAGTTGTGCGTGCTGCTGGGTGAGTATTGACAGGTGGAATCTACGAGTAATATTATCTTGTCTGATTTTGCCAAAGTTTCGTACAGGTCTCTATTAAGGTCTAACAGTATTAGGTCGTAATTGTTTTTTATGTCGTCAAAGGATAATTTTGCCGCCTTTTTGCGAAGGATTATTTCTTCATGTTCGATGCATGATACAAATGCTGGAAGATTTTTACGTTGTTCGTTTTCTACCTCTAGTCTTGATAATTCCGAGGGGTACATAATAATGTCATGCTGGTCGTAAAAGTCTACTTTGGAAGCGAGGCGCTTTGAGTGTTTAATGTCTAGTCGGTCTTTTTCAGTATAGCCCCTGAATACTTCATCATTTGCAATTACTGCAATCTTTAAACCAGTTTGCGCAAACGATGTTGCAATCGCTACGGTTATTGGGGACTTTCCAATACCTCCTTTATAAGCAGTGATACTAACCACCTTTGCGTGTGGCCAAGTGATATTAAATGTGCGCAGAAATTGAGAGAATATGGAGTCAGGGATCTGCACCTTGGACTCTGTGCTCTCATATCCCTGCCAAGACTTGACGCTTCTCTCCACCGCCATGGCAGCTTTTTTTGCAGAAATACCTTTAGATTTTCGAAGTGCTTTTAACTCTTCAGGTCGAATCTTTCTTGCCATCGTATGTGTCCTCTTTTGGTTCGCAAAATATACGGCAGTCATGTTTCAGCCGAATAGAGGAAAGTGTTTCCTCTTGACGTCCGTGTTTTAGTGTGCTTTGTGGCTTTGGGTGGAAGAGTTGACCTGAAGGCGAATGAGTTGTGCGGTGACTTTTGGATCATTAAGATACGTCGCCCTGGTGTGTGGGGCTCCTCATATTTTCCAATACTAGAAAGGTAATCTGATTTATTTCGATGCTGTCCATCTTGCGGCTTTCGAGCCACCGAAACCTGACACTAAGCGGCCGTATGGGGGATCGAGGAGTTTGCTAGTCTCATCTCGATCCATGCTTATGGCGCCGAAACATGGGAACAAGACTTTGTCCCGACCTAGTGCCAGCAGCTAAACATGAGGCGATTTTGCATCGCCTTGAAGACGTCAATAGCTGAGCTGCTTTTTGGTGCACGTAGGGAGAGGTATGTTCTGTAGTTATAGGTGCTAAAGCAACGTTAGGGGAAGGCAGTTCATACCCATAATTCCGAAGCATTAGGTTCATGGACGAGCGGATGGCATTGCGCTATGGTCGCTTGCAAGATTGGCGGGAATCCGCGTTATGGCTTCGGTAGGGAAGGGAAGGACGAAGTGATTTATCAATGCAATGGATGCAACAGAACCACTTTTGAGACAGCCTGCCCCGTGGTGCATGGGCTCCCAGGTGTCGCCGTCATCTGAGCTCACTTTGCGTCACTTAACTCCGCTGGATCCTTCGTTCTACCCCGATTTCCAATACAGATCCAAAGGCTTGATCAAAGACTTCCTCGGTAAGAAGAAGGAGCAGGCTCAGCTCAATGATCTTCTGAACAACGTATTGAGAAAATACGCGGAGCTGAAGCAGCCATACTTCACGAACTTCATTCACACGACTCGTGAAAGCGCAGGTAGCAGCGATGACGCGGGCGTACCTGGGCCACGTTTGGATGGTGTGTACAGCGAGAGGGAGCTGTTCAGGGAAGTCTTGATTCGCAAAGGCTTTGACGAGCTTGAAGGGCTTCCATCTCTCTTGGACAAGCTGCTGCAGACCACCGCCTACAACTCTGCTTATCTGGGCTTCTCCAGAGAGCTGACCCGCCACATTCGAACCGATCTTGCCGACACTCTACGTTTTTGGATTGAAGAGGCAGGAACGACGTTCAGGTCTGACCTGGCCCTGTTCTATTACTACCTTTGGGAAAATGATGTCCCCTTTCCCAATGTCCAATTCAATCCCCAAGCAGCCACCACATCCGGCGTACCACTCCTGCCGCTGCAGACTTTTCGGAATGGCTTGAGCCTATGTGAGGAGATTTATTTTGACATTCTCGTCGAGCGGCTGGGATCACAGCTGGAGCATTTCAATCCGAACCAGTTCATCACCATGTACTTGGTGGATGCCATGGACGGGTTTCAATTCGAAGCTTTCTTGGTCGAGATCTTTCAGACGATCGGATACGACGTTCAGGAGACCAAGAAGACGGCTGATCAAGGCGCCGACCTCTTCGTTACTCGTTTTGGCAAAAATATGGTCATCCAGGCTAAGAACTACTCTGGCTCTGTAGGCAACGCGGCTGTCCAGCAAGCCATTTCCGCTAAAGCCTTTTACGGGTGTGACGAGGCCATGGTAGTTACGAACTCGTACTACACGAAATCCGCGAAGGAATTGGCTGGTACAGCAGGCGTACGGCTGATTGACCGGGATGGTTTGCAGAGCTACTTGGATGATTACAACCAGAAGCTCATTGAGGTCTTCCAAGCTGAGGAAGCAGAGAATTGATTTCGAGCATAAGGCAAGCGCAGAGTGGTGCGATCAGAGGAGAGGTTTTGTTCAATGCATTCTGGATGTGAGGCATCGGTTTCACGTAAATGGGGAATTCGCTCCTTCGGGCCAATGGGCCCGGCTCACCTAATCAGCTGAGTATCTCCTTAATGATAGACGCAACATTTCTGGCATCGTCTATCCCTCGGTGATAGGTACCCTGCCAAACCAAGCCCATCGTCTCCACCGTTTGCCTAAGTCCCTTCGGCTGATTGTCGTAAAGACCTCTATGCCATTTCCATACGTTGTCGTGCGACAGGCCTGAAAGAAGGGAAGGGCACGCAGCAAATCCAGCATCGCGCTCTAGCGGTCTCGCATCATAGTCACCCCACGACGCGCAGGCAGTGTTTGGATACGCGTGACAAGTTTGTACTGTAGATGAAAATGTCACTTTTTCGGTCGCTTGGGCCGGGCTCCGGCAGTGGCGAGAGCACCGCTTAACTGCCGCTGTTTTTATCAAAATTTGGTTTTACAAAAAATATTTCTCTTCTACGTTAAAGTCTGCCCTTAACCTGTCCGATTAGATTTTAAGAGCATAGATAATGGTGGTGTTTTGTGAGCAAACATGACGGGCAGTCAGAAGTATTCCTTGCGACTCGCGATCTTACATGCTGGCGAGATCGTGAATACAACGACCGATATCCATGCCAAGTATCAAGTTTTCTGGAAGTTAACAGTGTTGATATCAATTTAGATATCGTATCGATTAGGCTTGCTAACGCCGTAGCTAAAGAGGTCGCGCGCTGTCTTTACGATGCTGTCCTGATTACGGTGGGAAATCTGGCCGGATTTGTACCAACGCCTGCCGCGCGGGACAGTATGCTTGAGAGAAAATATCGAAAAAAAGTATCTGGAAAGTGGATTTACAGCGCCGATGGGCAGTTTCCCTGTCATAAATCAGAAAGTAAAGTCTATGCTGTTGAGCTTTCAACAGATGCGAATGATACGACTGAACAAGTAGGCGTTTATACTGTTGATGGTGGAGTAGAGCTTGTTTTCGAATTCACGTACTTTTCGTTCAGCATGCTTGACGCAGTTTGGCTAGCTAACAGTTTGATGGAGGCCACAGGAGGTGAGCCGTTGGATGTCTTGGAAACCACTTGCGTAAGTCGCAGGTCGATGGCCGGATAAATTCAGATGGGTGCAGACCAAGAGACAAAAGCCGCGATATTCCGGCCAGCCAGCGCCGAGTGTGATTGGAGATGCTGCCGCTGAAAACCAAGAGACAAATCACGAGATATTCAAGCCATCGACCGCAAACACTGCTCGGCAGGAGGCCAATCCGTTAAAGCCGAGAGACAAATGTCACGATATTCCAGCCAGTACCTGCTGATGTGTGTGCCGAGTGGCTGTCGCTGAAGGCCAAGAGACAAACCACGGAATTTTCAAACCTGCGTCTCCGTAATAGCCCGACAGCAGGAGATTAATCAGCAGAAAACCAAGAGACAATGGCCGCGATATTCAAGACATCCACCGCATCTACTGCCCAAAAACTATCGACTCTCCGGGCTTCTAGCCCGGCTTGAATTCGCTTTTCGCTAAAGAGAAATCAGGAAAAATATTCTTTGCAAACCAGCGCGGTAGGCCTACCTGCACTGTTTGGAGATTGGATGCCGAGCTCACCGCAATGCCAACATTAATCAACCTGCTGAGCTGATCACTCGCTGCTTGGGGTTGAAGACCAGTGAAAGTCTCGAATTCGTTTCGAGGTAGAGTTCCCTGGATCAGCAGTGCAAAGAACGCTGGGGCAGTTCCTTCTCTGATCCCTGTCTCTGTTAGACGAGTATTCGTTTTGAAGACATGCATAACAGCCTCTCGAAGCTGGCGGCGATTCAGCGCAGCAGTCATGTAATCCACTTCTCCAAGGCAAACCTCAAGCATGAATTCAACGAAGCTGAGAGTGGATTTAACTGACGGTTGGACTCCACCAGTAGGCTCGCTCACTCGTGTGCTATTAGTCGGAGCCAAAGCGTGATATTCCGCATGCCTTCGGGCCAAGCCGCGTGCAAGCGACCATAGGTGGGGATGCAGCCCGAGCTGATCCAAATGCCGGTGCATGATCACCCTAGCTACAGCCCCTTTACCATCGGGAAACGCTTGAGTTTGGAGAAGGTGTAAGTGGTGGGCTAGCGCCGCAACGATACGTCGACGAAGCTCAGGTACCCTCATCAATGTGAACTGCTGGTTCGCTGAGTCAGGTGCACTCTTCAGAACTTCTGGCTCTGTATGGTACCCGTCGATGATCCTAGAAAAATGGACGTCAGAGTCGATCAACAGTCTGCTCAACCCCGATGCAGTTTCAGGCGCGACCATGCCGGCTAGATAAGCTGTCTTCGTTACAAGCAAGTCTGCGCTCGCCAGTATTGACGGAGGAATCGAATCGGGAAGGGCCGGGTTTGGGACATTCATGGCGCTGACACTATCCATGCTTGAAGCGCTTGTCATGCAACAAGTGTAGATTTCGAAACGAGCGAAGAGGTGTATAGCGTTTCGGGGGAAGTCACGAAAGCTCACAGGCTAGGATGAACTCACTATCTACCGATCACGTCTTCCTGGGGCTGACAGATCCTGCGCAGCAGGCAATGGAGATGTCGCTGGTTCGGGCCACTTGGCCCGGCTTGGTGGTAGGTTTTTCAGATGGAGGTGAAAGTGCTGTCATCGATCAAGGAATACCAACCCGAGCCCAAGATCCCACAGAGCATTTGGATGACCCTCGGGCTGCCGTCACGCGGTACCAGGCTTCATGACCTGGTTCACGAAGGACTACCTTTTGAAATCCTCGAGCGGATAGCCAGCGTTCTGCAGATGCAGCGAGGGGATATTTCCAAGGCTATTTGTGTATCTCCCTCAACGATGGCACGAAGGGCGAAAGCAGCACGATTCAACTCCTTAGAAAGCGATCGCTTGGTCGCATTGATTGCTGTCTTTGAGAACGCCTTGACCCTGTTCGAAGACGATGTCGCCGCTGCAACGGAATGGATGAGTACGCCGGTTCGTGGGCTTGGTTCGAAGCGTCCTCTGGATATGATGAGGACGAGGGTGGAAACGGAGGCCGTCATCGACCTTATCGGTCGACTGGAGAGGGCGGTACTCGTGTGAGATTCGTCAAGCCTGGGCTTAGCGCATCTCTCTATGTGCTGCGAGATGCTGCATCTCCCGCTCCCAAAGTCGTAAAAAACGGCGCCAATCTCCCGCATAGCTACCCTGGCGTAGACGGGTAGATCCAGTACTCGCTTCTTGGAAACGCGTCTTCCACGGCTCTGGTATGTGCTCGTCAAGCACGACTACAAAGTGGGATCCGCTGACTACCACGATTTCGGTTTCGGGAACAGATTCTCGTAGCTCATCAACCGTCATAGCGGCTCCATCGCCAATGGGGTCATCTCGATCTTCTTGCTCAATTGCATCAAGAACCGCCAGGTACTGAATCGCTTGGTCAGATCCAGGCTGCAGCCTTTCTAAATCCCACAATGCGTAGCGACGTTTGCGTTCGCGTTGCCAGAGACGATTCGCGTCAATCATCATTATTGTCCGCTATTCCAGGTCTCAGTGAGTTCGTCTATTCGATCCGCGATTTGAGGCGTTTTTGAGATGACAAGGCAGCGCGTATTGCCGACAAATTCTTCTATTAAATATAGCGAGTCGCCAACATCAAGCTCCAGCTTCTGCAACGCCTCATCGGGTATTCGAATCGCACCGTCACCATCTCATACTTCGATGATGATTTTCATAGGTCGCTTTCTCACGTGTGGTCTCCGTTGCTATGAGCTGGCAGCCGTTCCCGTCTGTAGATTCTCAGTGGCACATTTACAGATCCGGATAATCATCAAGCTTAAGGCTAGGAGCGCCTCCGTCTTCCGGTTCGCGCTTAGGCGTAGGGCATCGTTTTCGCGTGCGAGCAGATCAGAATGACCTGCGCTTGCTTGGGCCGCTAAACGATCGCCTTCAACCGGGGTGGTGGTCTGTTTTCTCCATCCTGTAGGTGCCGTGACTTGTCCTCAAGTGCGTTGCTCGGACACGAAGCTTCACTCGTAGGGGAGCTCTCCGAACAATCCGATCATCAGGTCGCCGCGAAGTATTTCGAATGGCAGCTCCACGTACTCATCCGGATGCCTTGGTAGTGCTTTTTTCTCGTGACTTGAGTTCTTGGTGTGACCTTGCACCTTCTGCCCATTCTCCTTGATGTACGGCAGAATCACGATGCGGCCATGGTTTTTGGAGATGATCGTTCCCTCGTACCAGAGTGTTTCACCACGTTCGCTTGCGGAGTCGCCGCCTGTGGTTTTAACAGTCCAGCCCGGCGTACCTGTCTCCTCATACCAAAATACGAAGCCTGACATGACCACCACACGTTGGCCTCGAGCTCTGGCTTCCATAAGCATTTTCTGAATGCTCGCCACCTGGAGAAGTGTGTTGGCCCGCGGCAACAGCTGAGCTCGGATCTCAATCTTGGTTTTTCCCCAATGTGCCGTGCCTGATAACCCAAAGCCGCGCGCAATCACCTCACGCTGGCAATAAACGGCGCATTTCTTCGTTGGGTTCAAACGCCGCGACCAATCGTGTTCGCCATTGCGGGCCAATGCGATTTTGTAGCCGGGGAAATAGACAATCTGCAGGTAGGGTGCGACCACCAGCTGCTCAAAGAGTTTGTCGCGCATGCCTTCCAGGTCAGGGGGCAGAATTAGATCTGACCGTAGTGGGCGCTCAGCGGAGGCGTTTCTGCGCAATGCTTCGCCAAGCATCATGCATTCCTCGTCTGCCAGGCGTTCCTGTACGGTGATTTCCTTTTCGGCTTTCAGGGTTAAGGATGCGCGAAGGATCTCATCGAGCTGCAAGGCATCTACCCTGGCCGCAATCTCTCCATTGAACTCGGAGGTGAGTG
Organism: Pseudomonas sp. F-14 TE3482; assembly: GCF_053629455.1. Lineage (NCBI taxonomy): Bacteria > Pseudomonadati > Pseudomonadota > Gammaproteobacteria > Pseudomonadales > Pseudomonadaceae > Pseudomonas > Pseudomonas sp. F-14 TE3482. The sequence continues at coordinate 4,611,535 of NZ_JBRJII010000001.1, read as the reverse complement.
CGCGTGCCTCCTCATGGCTCATGAAGGTCTTGGCTTTAGCGTGGCCGTTGTCTTCGATGTAGTGGTTCATCCAGGCGACGCCGCCTGGTTGGACAAACTTCAGCGCCCGGATGATCCACCGGCCCGTTTCGTACCAGCGGAAGGGGAACAGTGCCAACGTCTCGTTTTCGTATCCTGGCAATTCGCTTAGCCGCATATGTCATCCATAGAGTCACGCCGCGCCGCATGCAGGGGCGATCTATTGCTTGTGAGATTTGAAGAAGCGATCTGCTGCCACGTACACATTTCCCCGAGCCCGAGAGAATGCCACGTAAAGTTTGTTCCTGGTCTGGGCCACAGACTCGTGCAGCGTCCCTTCCTGGTATTGCTTCCAGGCCTTGGCACCCAAAACGACGCAGACGTCCTGGTAGTGGTCTTGCCCTTTGCTGGCCCCCCAGTTCTGTGAGTAGCACCCGTATTTGTAGTGCTGCTCGTAGAACAGCTTCACGACGTTATGGTCACCATGCAACTGATCAGCAAGCTTCTGGGTGTCGACAATGACGATCTCGCTGACACGCTCTTCATGAGCGCCGATATTGATCTGCAGGTGAACACGGATGAGTTCACATACGGTCGCCCCGCATCGCCAGCTTTTGCAGAGGGTCTTCTTATCAACCGTCAGCCCAGCAGCTTCGAATTTCTTCTCGTAGCGGTCGAGGTCGTCATGCAGTGATCGATTGACCGAGCCATCGCGACTCGTATCGAACGTATGCTGATAGAAATCACCCACGAACAGCATGTCGGCGTTGGCAGTTGAGATCTCCAGGAGCAGATTGAAATCATGGCCGGCGAAGTCCTGCACTTCGTCCACATAGACTGCATCGTAGAAGCGCTCGATGCGTGCCCTGACGTCAGGGAGCATTCCCTCTATTTCGATCAGCTTGGCCAGTCTGTTGTGGTAAAGCCTGCCCTTGGAGTCCCGGTAGCGTCTAATGTCCTTGAGTGGAAAATTGCGTTGTGGCGGTCGTCGGAAGCTCAGGCCACGCGTTCCCTTTTGCATTTGGCCAAGGGGTCGGAAGCAGAACCCGTGTAGAAATGCGAAGTAGGTCATCAACGTAATATTCGACGGGATGGTTCCGAATTTCCTGATGATGCTCATGCGCAGATGGCTGTGGTTGTTCTCCGTATAGGTGATGATCAGCGCACGTTTCTCGAGACTGAGGCTGTTGATCAGATGCGTGGTTTTGCCCGAGCCTGCAACTGCAAAAATCACTCTCTTATCCATGCGATCGCATCCTGGATGTATTGAGGAGCAACAAGCTCTGGTGCTTTTTTCATGAGCAGCTCGAAGGCCGCGTCCGCCTTGTTCTTGAGCATGTACTCCTGGACTGTCAGCTTCTTGCGGCCCTTAGCAAACAGAGCCTCGCAAGCCGCTTGGTTATCCTTGTAGAGGCCGATCTCAAAGGTTGATCGGGTGTCGTCCTTGTCAGCGAAAATCTGAGCCTTTTCGTACAGGCAGTCTTCATAGTTTTCGACGCAGTGCTGCTGATGGTTGCCATCGTTGTCACGGATTGCCGCTACCTTGATGCCCAAGAGTTTTCCAAGCTCCAGGTAGCGTTTGAAGCTCGTGCCGCCGATGGAAATGATATGCACACCGTCCGATTGCGGTGTGCACCCATCGGTGTGCTGCTTGTACATTTGCTCGATGAGGATGAATTCGGCATCGCCTTCCACTAGGATGACCTTATCCGAGAGGGCAAACTCCAGAACGTTGTTGTCCGGCGCTTTCATGAAGAAATTGGCTGTACCGTCGGAGAGGGCTTTTAAACGACCTGCCCTCTGTTCAGTACCAAGCATCAGCGCATGACGAAGATCGAGCCTGGAGCAAATGTGGCTACTGTGTGTGGCAATGAACAGTTGCGTGCCGGCAGTCTGGGCAAGCTGCTCGACCAGCTTTTTCATCTTGGTATGGCTGAGATGGTTCTCAGGTTCTTCCAGAAGCAGGGCGTGTAGCTCGCCTTTTGCCTCATGTTTTTGCAATGCGAACTCGGTCTTGATGAAGCATTGCTCCCCTTTGCCTCGGTTCTCGATGGGGATCCCGTCTTTCGTGATGATCAGGTCTGTTTCGAGGTTGGAGCGGATGCTAGTTCTGACCGCGAACTGGTAGTTCCCGAGTCCGGCATTGAGTGCCGCAAGCTCGGTATCACGGAATGCCTCTTTGCCGCGGCGGTAGCGGTTTTCCAGCCCGTAACGCTCAGGCGTATCAGCATTGAAGCTGAACACAGTGCGCGTGTACTCCCGCGCTGCGTATTCGCTGTCGATGCGCGAGCTGTCCAGCATCAGGTGCTTCACTGGGCGCCGGTAGCTAACATGCTGCCCCCCCGAGAAGGTCGAGAATTTGACCGCATAGTATTCGTAGGGGAAGTTGTCCCGATCTTCCTGAAGCAACTCGATGATGGTGGGGCCGAACTCTTCGATCAGTGGCGCGATTTCCATCCGAATGCCGTCGGTCATCGCTCCAGCGAGGTTCTGGGTGCCGTACAAGCCAGGGTCGTCACCTTCTGCCAAAAACACATCTACGACCAGCACAGGAAGCTGTTCGAGCCTTCTTGGCCCTTGTTGGAACACTCGCACTGCGGACTGCGCCAAAAGCGATTCGTAACCAATGGTCTCCACGCGGCTGCGGCTTGCGCTGAGCGCGAGATCCAAGGCAAGAAGCACGCTACTTTTGCCCGTCTCGTTGTCACCGATCAGCACGTTGACCCCGTCATCAAACTCGAGTGTGAGCGACTCGAACCGTTTGAAATTTTGGAGCATCACTTTCTTGATTGCAGGCATCTCGGATTACCTTTCCTGATTTCCAGCCGACTGGGTTTTAAGGTGGATTCGCATCACAGTGCCGAGTCATTAGGTTTTCTCGGCCAGGCGATTGGCATCGCTCTTCCGGCGCATTTCCATAAATGGGTGAAAATTTGCGCTGGGTAAGTCATAGGATGAACCTAAGCCCCTGGCAAAAGCTAAGCCGATGATCAATCAGCTGATTTTAGATTGCCACTACTCAATGTGTGGCGATTTGTGTGCGACTGATGGGCATAGCAGGTTGCATGTCGTTCGACATTGGTGCGGTTGACGCGACACGCAAATGAATGGTTTCGTGGCCGGCGGCGTGCCTTGCATCGCCTAATTGATGCCTCTAAAAGAAATCGCAGCCGCAAGAGCAGTCACTGGCCACTCACTAAGTGCTTGTGGTGCTTTAGCTTGGAAACGTGCAAAGCTCTAGCAAGGGCCTCTACGACACCACCAAAACGGATCAAGAAATGGCATTTTTCACTAAAGCTGAAGCGCGCTCCGCAGCAAAGCGAGCGATGAAGAACCGCAGTCTGGATGAGACGATCGCTGAGTCGCTGGAGTCCAGCAAGCGCGCGACGAGGTTCGATGTGTTCCTCTCTCACTCGATCAATGATGCAGAGCTCGTGCTTGGAGTGAAAGTGCTTCTGGAGGATATGGGGAATAAGGTCTATGTGGATTGGGTGAATGATCCTGAGCTGGATCGAAGCCAGGTGAATAAACACACGGCAGAGCGCCTGCGTGCTCGGATGAACCAATCAGATTCGCTCCTTTACCTCGCTACTGACAACGCATCCAACTCCAAATGGATGCCGTGGGAGCTGGGCTATTTTGATGGTCATAAACCGGGCAAGGTCGCCATCCTTCCAGTTTTGGATAAGGCAGATCAGAAATTCGAAGGGCAGGAGTATCTGGGGCTATACCCCACAATCGACAAGGACAGCTTGAGTGGCCCGCACAGGCAGCATCGAGATCCTTTCCGGGAGATCGCAGCTCTACGAGGAGGTCTGCCAGGCTACCCGATCCCAGGAATCGGCAAGATCTACCTTTGACCACTGACAAATTTTTCACAACTAGGAGCGTACGGGTGATTTTGCTCCTAATGATTTATCCAGCCCGCTCCCCCCATCGCGGGCTTTTTTTCGCCTGCTGAAATGAAGAGCTCCATGGCTCCGTGATAAGGACGGTCATTGCCCCACAAGATCTGCCTGTCGGCGTCGTCTCGGCAGCCATTGTCGAAATCTTCTTTATTGCGATCATCTACTGAAGTTGATCGAGCGAGGTGAGTGCCATCAATTCCTAAAGGCGCGCGTTTTGCACGATACGGCTAGATGTGACTCGGGATCATCAGTGCTGGAGGCTGCCTGGTCTTCCCGCTGCCATCTGTTGATAGGATGTTGGGTCTTTGGGGAGGTCAGAGCTCGCTCTACATCACGAGTCTGCCATTTCAATTACGCAGGTGCGTGAGACTTCATTAGGTAAACCACTACCACTGCAGTGATGGCCACCAAAACTGCCCCATGGAAGACGATTAGCGTTTTGGAGAACGTGGCCTTGAGCCAGTTTTTGAACCCTTGGTCTTTATCGATGACCATGATGAAATCGATTTTGTCTTTTTCAGTCGCTCGGACTTTGTTGTAGAGCTTACGGTAGCAACGCTCGAGCGCCAGGAAGTAGCCATCGAGGCCCCAGAATGCGATTCCGGGGATGTAGGCCAGAAGCGCAAAGCCTTGATCAGCATCCTTCGCCGACAGCGCGAACAGCGCTGAAATCAGGATGATTGACCAGCCCTTGAGTAGGAACGAGTTGGTGGACAGGCGATTGACTACACCTTGAACAAATTCCAGGTGTTTGAGCTTTGCGTCCATGGATGTATCCGTTAAAAATTGCGGTATAAATGATCGATTGCTTTTGAGCCTTTAAGACTGGACGCCTGCAGCATCCACTTTCTGAAATCGCTCTCGGCAATAGGGGTTAGGTGGTTGGTGGGAGCGTCATGAGCCACATTAAAATTCTCGTTCGAAACAACTTCGTCGAGCGCACGTTCATTTTTGACCAACATTTTGTAGCGGGAGCGACGTCTTACTAGTGTACTGAAATTTAGCTCCATATGTATCCATGGAGACAAGGTCTTTTGTTCTTCATTCACTGAGTGCTTAAGCGAAATCGATTGGTCTGTGTTCATGAAAATGATCGTGTCGGTCTGATCAATCATGCGCTGCAGCGCGGTGGTCAGGATCATATGCACGTGGGCCGTGGTGCGATTGCGCTCATCGTAATCGTAATTGATTTGACCTTCACGACGGCAGTACCTGTTGTCGATGGCCCTCAGCAAGTCGTAAATCGAACCCCAGATACAAGAGTCGATAAATACATTCAGGTTGCACTTTTCCTGGAGCTCCAGCGCGATTTGGATCGCTTCGTTTGCATCTTTGGACGAGTGAGACAGAAAGATGTCTGCGTTCACAGCTGGAAAGAGTGAATCCAGAATGAGCGATGCATCGAATGTGTCTTCATCGATCATTAGCTGAGCCAGATCGTCGACGCGTTTCTGGTTGGCAGCTTTGTAGGCATGGACTTTCGAAAAATCGACGGGGTAGGGGCCGGTGTTGATGCTGAGGTTGAAGCCGCGATCCATTTAAAACTTCCTTAATTTCCGAAAATCCGTTCGCTATTCGGGTCGATGCCTAGAATACTGTTGAAAAGCGAGAAGTAGTCCCCAGACTCTTCAAGTGCCTGGATGACTGGGTCTGACTGCGTGGCGGGGAGGGTGGCCGCAGCTCCGCCGCCAGCTCGTACAGCGATCACCTTGGCTTCAGGGGCTTTTTCCCTGAACATTTCATATTCGTCGATGATGCCCTTCATGCCGCCTATGAATATGCCGACCTCGAACTCGTTATCTTCGAGCATCCGGCGGCGCATGGATAAAATACTGTCTTTCAGCGTTTCTTCTTTGGACACCACCCGGATGTCGGCAAATCCCTGGTTCTCGAGGGGAAATTTGTCTTCAAAATATGCAGATTGGTAAATGGTCGCGCATTCGATGGTATTGAGACCGAAGCTCTTGCCCGCGGCATATACCATTGGTGTGATTGAAGGGTGACCGCCAAAGACTAAGCGTTGTCGTCCCAGCGCGAGGAGCAAGAGTGACCTCACCGCTATTTGTATTTGGTAGGGATGGCAGGAATCAAAAAATTCTCTGCCATAGGTTGGCACGCTGGCGGATAGGAATATTGATTTTTTCATTTGCGCCAGTCCACGAACTTCCAACCAGAGTCATAGGGCTTAATCAATCGGACGTCTTTCTCGAGATAGTCACTGATCCATGCCATATGTGAAATCCACCTTCTCTCTTCAATGCCGGCGTCATCATATACTACAGCGACAGGCGCGGGATGGTTGTCAAGCGTGGCGTCATGCAAAGTATAGGTCGTAGGTACCCCGAGGGCAGGATAGACGTAAATGGGATCGCCAAATTTCGGCTTTACGGTGATGCTACGGCGTAGTGAACATCCTTCGATTGTCGCCTGCGCACGTTTTAGCGATGTGCCGAAGGCATCCATCAGTACGTGGTAACGCGTTGCGACGCCTTCCGCGCGCAAATCCTCAGCAGATCGGCAGATTCGGGCCAGGCATTCATTGGTGAGTGACACGCCGTCAGACAGGAAATCGTCTTTGCTCAGGCGTAAATCCCGAGTGAACTGGCCACGGTCATCCAGGCCTACATCTGGCCAACCGGCTCTGAGGATAGGGATCCCCCGAAATATAGCGCGAGCGAATTCTGCAGTAGTCCATCGACTATCAAAATAGCTAGGGGTGTCCAGGTAGATCATGACATCGCTGTCACATAGTTTTTGCCAAAGCACCTCCTGAAAGTGTTCCCCTGGCAAGATCTCATGGGTGTCGAGGAAAACGTCGAACAACCGTTCTGAAAGCGCCGCATAGAGTTGCAACGCTGCGGTGGTAGATTCCGTTCGCCTGTAGCTCAGGAAAACGCGTCGTTGCCGAGGTAACAGTGAAGCGCATTCCAGCAAGCAATTGACGATGGTCTGGATGTCTGAGGAGTCCAGGCCTAGTCCGTTAAGGATCGATACTGACGGAGGAAATTCCGCAGCTAGATGCCCAAGTTTCGACGCGACAGGGATGACAGGGACGCCAACCTTCATCAATTTCGTGATGTGTCTGTCCTGGCCATCAGGAAGAGGAAAGCACAAAGCTGCGGTGCATTTTCCATTAGCGACGCGGTATTCGTCAGGCATGCCTGTATACCAATCGACCTCAACACCGAGGTTGAGTGACAGTACCGAAAGCTTTGCCTTCAAGGCTTCGTAGAATTCTTCAACGAAGCCGTCGGGAGGCGAACCGAAAATAGCCAAATAGTAAGAAGCGTCGTGCATGGTGTTCTCATTGACAGAGCGGTGAGGGGAGGGGAGGGTGATTAGTAGCGCTTTCTGATCGCTATCGCTTCCTCTACCCACCCGCCAAGATTCTGGGAGATGTTGGCGTACCGCGTCGCGCTGTCATAACCCGCTGGATCGTAAGCGCGCACGATGTTGGAAAGCGCGACACCACGCACATTGAACTTGGCGAACGGGTTGATGCCGGCTCTGGAGGTCTGGTTGTTGCGATCAGTTACGCCGTGAATGTAGATCCCAACCAGTCCCATGCCTTTGTTCCAGGCTTGCTCGATTTCGTAGTCAATCCATTTGCGGCCCGCGGTCTGTTCGCCGATGAGCACAATCGCGCAAGAGCAGCCGTTCATTTCGGCAGCAATCCAATTTTTGATTGCCTGTTCGCTTCCATTTTTCACAGCTTCCCAGCCGTTGTCGTAGGCTTCGCGCGAGCCATGAATCGCTCCAATCGAGCGAATTTTCGCAGCTCGCCAGTTATCGGCTTGGTAGTGAAAGCTGTAGAAGCAATGGCGCATGATTCCGTCTCCGCGCAGGTAATGCAGCACCGAGTGGCCTGTGCTGCGAGGGCGTCGATATCATAAGGCCGCTACTTATGCGGCGCTACAGCATCCTTGCAAAAGGTTGTGTAGATTTAGTGCTTGAACCGGGAGTTGGCGGACGAGCGTGCGGAGTTCATGTCACGCCGGTTACCCAACCGAATTTGTAGTGATGCGATCTGGGAACCACTATGTTCGCGAGGAAATGGGCCACGATCACCAGGTCAATCCCGGCGAAGGTACTCCTATGGGCCCAAGCTCCAGTTGGTGCTCCGATACGCGATTGCCCGAAACTAGCAATGCGGCACGTTTCAAATTGACATCAACCCTCCGGAGCGATTCGCTACCGAGTACGTCGATTAGGATGAGCTTCGCAAGCAACCATTCATGCTCCATCGCGAGCTCTTCGGTTCTATTGAGCGCTTCACAGACATCCTACTGAAACACCACTCCGACGAGCTTCCAGAGAACTGGGGTCTGACCGATTCGTCGAGTTCAATTGCTAAGCTGGAGCGCTACCGACGTCGGCTCGACTCGTGATAACGTCGGAATAACTACTTCATATGGAGCTTTTTAATGGCAAAAGTTTTTTTTTCATACAGCCATGATGATGAGGCACTGCGCAATCAACTGGAAAAGCACCTCGCCTCCTTGAAACACGAGGGGCTGGTGGATTCGTGGCATGACCGGCGCTTGGTAGCCGGAGAGATGGTGGACAACGCTATCGATGCGCAAATTGATGCTGCGGATATCGTATTGCTGCTGGTGAGTGCCAGCTTCCTGAGTTCTCACTACTGCTACTCGGTAGAGATGCAGCGAGCGCTCGCTCGTCATGCTCGTGAGGAGTGCCGGGTTGTGCCAGTCATTTTACGCGCGTGTGATTGGACACATAGCTCGATGGGCAAGCTGCTAGCGGTGCCTCAGGATGGAAAACCTATCACGAGTTGGACAAATCTTGATGAGGCTTTCACAGATGTGGTGCGTCAAGTTCGAGTGCTGATCAAGGAAATGTTCCCTGCCTCTCAGATACGCGAAACGGGGGCCCAACCACATCGGGCATCTCCTACCCATGGAGTAGCAAACACAATGATGTCGACGATGTTTGAGTCGGGGCGGTCGAGCAACCTGAGGCTTAGACAAACGTTTACAGACTTCGACATCGATCAGTTTGCTCATGATGGCTTCACGTACATCCAACGTTTTTTCGAAAACTCCTTAGCTGAACTCCAGGCGCGTAACCCTGGAATTCAAGCAACGTTGAGACGACTGAATGATACGCGCTTCTCGGCCTCCATTTATCGTGACGGGAAGGTCGCTTCGGAGTGTGCGATTGGGATGGGTGATGGTATCGGCCGCAACGGTATTACTTACTCGGCTCAAGTATCCTCAAATGGATTCAACGAAATGCTCTCCGTTAGTACAGATGACCAGTCGATCTTCTTCAAGTCGATGATGGGATTCTCCCGGAATACTCGCGATGAGAAGCTGAGTCACGAAGGGGCAGCAGAGTTGTTTTGGGCGAAACTACTTGAGCCTCTACAACGCTAGATCAACAATTTAGATCGCGATTTCTTCCATGCTCTTGCGATCTACTGGAGCGACTTCACGCGTATGCTCTTCAACATGACTTCGCTAGTCATGACGTTTAACACAATGTTCGCCATCTTCAGCGAACGTAAGCCACACAATCTTCGGGTACTGACGCTTGGGGTTCTCCGATCGTATGGATTGGAAGCAAATCGCAACGGATGTTGAGCGGCACTATAATACAGGCGATTCGATTCTCGCCCTGACACGCTCGAACTCTTGAAGGAAGAGGCGCGCAACGCGCTGGAGAGCTTCGAGAAAGAGCCAAGCTGGAAAAGCACTCTAGCCAGTTATTTCCTGACCTACCATTCTGCAAAGGGCCTGAAGGCAAAGCCGTTTTCCTGCTTGGGAATTGCAACCTCAAAACCTCCTCGCCATCCAAAAAATGAGCTGTATGCGCAGGTGGGTCTGAATCGCCTAGGTGAGAGACGCTGCAGTGTTGAGGGAAACTACCGTCAATGAATACGGTGTTTATCGCTGATCCGGGTAGAGGACATTTGCACACATTCCGGCCGGCTGCTCTCCTCTTCGGTGATCTCGACCTCGTTAGCGATGACCAATTTGCTTTTTCTAGGAAGGAAATGCTCGAGCAGCAGTGCCTGGTGCTTGAGATTGAAAATTCGAAATAGGTAGGTAGCTCAAGGCAAACCGAGAAAAAATTGCCACGTCGGTCATTATATGGGCAGGCGTATAGGATGAGCTGCATTGAGCGGAAGGCGAGCTTGCAGCTTGCGGAAAACCGAAAGCTGCCGTTTACGCCATTGGGTGTCAGAAGCTAGGTCTAGGGGCAGCGCTACAGCTCTCAGATCTGCGCCCAGCGTCATAGCTTTTGACTGCTATTTTGAGGTCGGGAGGTATGGAACGAATTCTTGCCCATCAATTGCTTGGAGCTGGTAGTACTGCCCGTTAGCTTTGAGTGCGGGTTGCAGCTGGCAGTGGGCGTATGGGGTGCCGTAAAAGGTATTTCGGCCATGAATGTTAAAAATGAATTCCTCCCCGCGAAAATGCTCGTGCTCTAGGGAAAGGTCGTCGAGGGCGCCAGGTGCCTCTCCATGGCTCTCAGCGATTTCGATGACGAGGTTGCGCAGTGTAGTGCGGTCTCTGTCGGCGATCTCTACCGAAAATTTCCGCTGAAGGTGATGACCACTGCCGAAGCCACCCCCCGAGCTTGCGGAGCCGATTCGATTGAGAGTGATGTGAACGAGCAGTACGACTTCCATCCTTTGACCTCTACGCTGCGGAATATCCATTTGATAACAGATATATATCATTGAGTCGATCGTTGTTCAGGGCGCAGCTGGAATGATGCGAGTCCTGTATTGACTGGCAAAGACTACCGCTTTGATAGCCAAGGCTAACGTAGATCATTTGGGTTGCTGGGCATTGCCAGCGAGCGCCTCTTCGTGACGGAAAATCAAGATGAGAGAGCCGCTGTTCCATCGGAGCACAAGGGCAGATGCGAACCTCCGATTTCGGTAGAGCGCTTGCCCAAGACGCGAGAACCGCCGTGGATAATATCGACCTGCTCTTTGTGAGGGCATATCACGGTAGGGATGAATAAGTCCTAGGGCGGGTAGGGCTGATGGCACCCCATGCGATCGGCAAGCTCTACCTGGCTCGCTTTCTGACCGAGCTGCGCCGGCAGTATCAGAAGCAGAGCATCGATCTCTCGCTGAATGATTATCTCACAGACTCTGTGATATCGAAGATCAATGTCGGAATCAGGGTGGGGACTGTTCGAGATCGCCGTTTCATTGCCAGGACTGTGCCCAGTGTTCTCCAGTGTTCTATTGGAGGTCGTCGCCACGTCAGTCGGGATCGCCAGTGAAGGTGCGCAATTAAGCCTTGTTGAGCTCAAAGCGATGCCTTTGTCCTTGCTACAAGATCCTATAACCGGGCGCGGCTGGCCGTGGTTTTTTCCAACGAAGAGAGCTTCGTGCCCGACCAACCATGCTTCACCTGTGATGGCTCCCGGGCTAAGTCCGAAGTGGCGCTGCTGGGGATGTTGTTTTCCCACCCCATGTACCTCGCGGAGCCCAACTTATCTAAAGGCACGCTTGTAGAAGTATTGCCGGAATATACTCGGCAGCCACTTGACCTCGTTTTTTCGGACGCGCCCCCGGGGGGGGGGGCAGCTCCGCGGATAAGGCTGATGTACGACTTCTTGCTGGCGAAGCTCAGTGATCAGAGTTTGTGCCCCAGCGGTCTACACAGGTTTAGCCGTAACCCTTGAGCAATGGCAGCCACTCTCCCATGCTTAGATTAAAGCTGTTAGGGTTGACGCTGGACAGCAACGAGCAGTACGACTTAAGAGGATGGCGTGAGCTGGCTGGGAGGGCGTAATGGCGTGTAGTGAAAGCCAGCGAAGTAGGTGTCGTTGGCGCGGTGGGCTGCCATAGGGCTCTCTCTGCCGGCAAAAGAGAAGTCACTCGACATTTGGGTGGGCCCTCTGCAAGGATAAGGCTTTTCCACAATAAGTTTAGACAGTATGCATACTCTATCAGTCCAGCAGCTTAACTCACTACGTTTAGAGATATTTGATAATGCGGCTGCGTTATATCGAGAGGCAGAACTTCTGCTTCAAAATGGGATGTACAGTCGTGCATACCTGCTCGCTCACTTTTGCATTGAGGAGCTTGGCAAAATTCCAATGCTTATAGGCGCAATGGGGCAGCTCGAGAAGAATGAAGTGGTCGACTGGAAGGATGTCAAAAAACGGTTCACCAGTCACGTGAAAAAGATTGCATCACAAAACGGCCACTTCTACGCTTTTGGTCGAACAAGCGAGGTGGCTGGTGATAACGGTATTCCATGGCTGGTTGCTGCGAACCGATCTGTTCCCGATTCCTACAGCAAGAAGAACCTGTCCACATACGTGGACGTCAAGGATGGCGCTATTCTGCGCCCAAGTGATGCAATAGAAAAAAACGACGCAATGAATCTGGTTAGTTACGCGTCAGACTGCCTGAATGCTCATCGACGCTCTGAAGAATTAACAAACCCAATAGTGTACGAGGCCCATGAGGATGGCAGGCTTTGAGAGGATACCAATTAATGGGCTTTAGAAGTCATTGGTTGGCGTGGAATGCCCAGTGGTGACGCACATATCATTGTGTATATATTTTGGACTGTCGCAGCCATGCTGCGTTAACTGGAAGTGAATGCATGAGCGCCGATTTGTTTATCTCTTACGCTTGGACATCACCATCCCATCGTGACTGGGTTCGCTTACTCGCTAGCCAACTACATTTAATTGGTTATGATGTAAAACTCGACGAGGATGTTGATTATGGATCAAGCTTGCACGGCTTCATGCGTCAGGTTACGGAAGCTACTCATGTTCTTTTGATTGTCGACGAAAACTACGTCGACAGGGCTGATAATATGCCAGAGTCCGGAGTTGGTATCGAGACCAAATGGATGAGTGAGGTTTTCACGAGCAAACCTCCCGCTTGGTTGTCAGTGGTCTTTTTACGGAATCCCAAGCGTCTCCTGCCTAACTGGCTTAAAGATCATGATCCAAAGGGTTTCGACTTTAATTCCTGCCCGGACAAGAATGAGTTTCCCGGGTCGCTCCAGCTCGAGGAAATCTGGCGATGGGTTGAGGGACTGCCGGCCAGTAAGGCTCATGCCGTTCCACTATCATTAATTCGTAAACGTGCCGCGCGAGTTGAGCGCATTGATGCTCGGCGCGACCCTGCACTTTACACGAACCCCGCCCTTAGTGAGCGTATAACCTTCCGCTACAGAGATCATGCTTACTTTACAATTGGCCACGGCGAGTTCGAATTTAAAGTGGCATTTAGTGGCCGTTCCCACGACAGCATCTACGTCTATACAGACGGTGGTCTGAAAGCGATCGGTCTGATTGCTGATCCGAATTTTGATCCGCTCGCTATAGCGTCTTTCCTGACACCAGGTCGTACAGTTGAGCCACTAATAGGGCAGAAAGTCGTACTGTTAAATGCGCACGGCGTTCTGTGTATCATCGCAATAGAGGGGGTACAGTGCGAAGTCAATACTAAAGAATATGTTCCAGGACATGTGACATTCACTTACGAGGTTCTGGTTAATGATTAGGCGATGTACGTAGAGTAGTGCCCTATATACCGCCGCAGGAAGGTCAATATGCCCATCGCTGCATGACTTTTTGCGAGCTGTGAAGGCGGATCGCTAAGCGCTGGAGCTCCTTCGCCCTATTCTGAATGAACATTTTCACGGCTTTCTAGCAGAGTTTTTGAAGCCTGCCAGGTAGGCGTCAATCGGTGTGTGGGTGATCACCGGAAATCCCTTTATTCTCCAGGGCGGGCGCTTGCTGGACAGCGCGCATAGCAATTCCGCCGAAGGACACGCTGGCATCCACATAGCGCAACGCGGACTTCATGTCTTTCCAGCCTACATAACTCATCAATCCCTTGATGTCCCATCCATTAGCTGACGCCCAGGTCGCAAAACCCCGCCGCATCGAGTGGCTGCTGTACAGCTGCGCTGGCAATCCTGCCTCTTTGAAAATGCGGCGCAGCACGGGGATCAAGCTATGCGACTGCATGGCCTTGCCTGAGAGATTCCCCCAACGATCAATCCGCTGGAACACAGGGCCTTTCGCGATCCCGGCAACTGTTATCCAGTTGATGTAGGCCTCCACGGGACAAAGCATAGTGAGCGCCGGCGTATGGAAAGTAGTTCCTTCATGCTGGCGGTCACCCTTGGTGTAAGGCAGGAAAAAGGTAACACCTTCACCGCTTACGGCTTGGGTGTCCTCTACCGTCAGCCTGGCCAACTCGTCGCCTCTAAAGCCCCGCCAGAACCCAATCAAAATCATCGCCACCGAGCGACGATGACGCACCAGAGATTTGTAATCTCCCCGTTCAATCGCAGCTGCAGCTTCCCCTTCAAGCCATGTGACCGCTTGCTCCAGGTGCTTCAGCAGTAGTGGGGCGGCCTGTTTAACCTGTGCTGGGTGCACGACCCTGATGCCTTTAATCATCTGGCGGACGTCAGGCGTCTTGGTCGGATCAGGGAAACCCTGAGTGATGTGCCATTGCGCAAGGGCTGCTAGGCGCTGCTTCAGTGTGTTGATGGAAAGCTTGTCGGCGTATTCCGCCAGGTAGCGCACGACACCCACGCCGGTTGTGGGCAGGTATCCGCCCCAATTCACTTCGAAGTGTTCGATCGCCGCCCGGTAACTCTTTTGCGTGTTCTCCCGGGTGCCGGCGCTGAGGTACCGATCTGCCTTTTCCATCGTTATTTGCCTTCAAAATCGAAGCGTTTCTGTCTTCCTGCGCCACATGGAGGTTTTCTGGGCGCAATAAAGAGTCAAGAAGCCATAAAGCACTATTATGGTCTTCTAGCATACCAAGTTCATACGGCATAAAATTCTTGTAAAATGTTATGTAGATACATGACATGTAACACATTACGCAATTGTAGGAGACCCCCATGGCCCGAGGCGGAATCAATAAAGCTGTTGTGCAAGAAGCACGTCAGGCACTACTGGCTAGGGGAGCCAATCCCAGCATCGATGCAGTGCGCGTAGAACTCGGAAATACGGGCTCCAAGACAACGATTTCTCGGTATCTGAAAGAGCTTGAGCCCTCCAGTCCAGAGCCCGTGGCATCACGGAAACGTATGGGCGACATGCTCAACGGCATGGTGCAAACGCTGCTGGATCAGCTTATGGAGGAGGGCCAGGAAGTAATCTCCCAAGCGACTGCGGCTTTTAACGTGCAGCGGGCGGCGCTGGAAAAGCAGCTCATCGAGCTCAGATCGGAACTGGCTACCGCTCAAAGTAATTCGGCCACCCAACAGGCCGCGATAGAAACGCAAAGCGCTGAACTTGTGACCACCCAGTCCTCGCTTCAGGCGGAGCTGACCCGCAACGCAGGCCTTAATAACCGCTGTACCAACCTTGAGTCTTTGGTTGCTGAAAAGGACAAGCACATCCAATCGCTGGAGGAGAAGCACGTTCAAGCCCGTGGGGCGCTTGAGCACTATCGGGAAGCGGCGAAGGAACAGCGAGATCAGGATCAACGTAAGCACGAGTCTCAACTGCATGAGCTGCAGGTTGAGCAGCGCAAGCTGCGGGAGACCGTCGCCGTAAAACAGGATGAGTCGACGCGGCTCAATCGCGATAACGAACGCCTGCTGGCTGAAACCAGGCAGCACAGCAAAGCCCTGCATACCCAGGAGTCCCTAGTTCAGTCCCTCAATACTCAGCTTGAGGCGTTGCGCCAGGAAGGCGCCAAGACCGCAGGAGTGACAGAGCATCTCAAAGAACAGATTTCGGTTTTGCGCGAAGAGGTCAAGGCACTCCACCAGACCGTAGCAATAGCCGAGCTGCGTGAGCAAGAAACCGCGGTGCTGTTGGCGGCTGTACAGAAAGAGAATGAGCAACTGCGGCAGGCTAGGATCAATGAACCGGGCCCAGAGGAGGGTGGAGATGTCGCCTCAGGGGTAGAGGATAAGCAAATTGCCGGGCACGCCAAGCCTTTAAAACGACCTAGGAGATGAAGCATGTATCAGATTACAGGGAATCCACGTAGCCATGATGAACGCACATCAGGTTGGAAACTCGCTCATCAGCGCCTATCCCAAATTCTCATAGAAAGGGGCGAGCTGTTCGATACACTCACTCCGATTATGAAGCTGGATGCTGCCGGGACAATGTATCAACGATCGGTTTGGATGCTCCCAAGAGCTACCGTGCAAATCAGTCATTACAGAAAGAAACGAAAATTAGTGAAACTTCAAGCTCCACAACTCACGTGAAAGAGATCTGAAAGCATTAGCGCTGATCAAGCCATAGCTCAGCAGCTCTTGTTGCACGGCATCACACCACTCCATAATTTTTCCAGCGCGATAGCTCTTAGCCACTATATCTTCAGGCAAAAGCTTGAAGGGGCGCCAGTGCTTACTGATAATGTGCGTAGTCGAAGACTTTCTTTGGACATTTGCCACACAACACCAATTCGAAGGAGGATTTACACAAAATACGTAAAATTGTTTTGCATCACATTCAGTGAGGCTTGCTATCGATATACCTCTTACAAAAATACACCACAATGCCAACTTCTCATAAGCTCTAACTTTTAGACGACTGCGCATTCCCGAATCGCTATTGGCGTAAGCGCCAAAGTGTACCAGCGTGTCTATATCAGCATGGGATAACTTCACGCATTTACTGAGGGTAGTTCCAACCTCAAACGTGTCAACTGGTGCAATTTTCCGGTTGTTTCCGTCAGCACAAAAAAATAATGGAGGAGGGGGTATTGAACACCGAGGCTGCTCACCTTCGGTAATAATTTTATTATAAATTTGGGGTGCTATATTTTTAACCCGCCTGATTTTGCGTAGAACCTGACCCTCTTTTTGGGTAATCGAAGAATCATGAGGGCATGGCGTATGCATGTTCAAATTATCGATCGCATAGTGCGGCGATGACCGCACAATCTTTTTCAATAGCATTCGGGGCGTCATGGTCATGAAGTCGAACATTGGTAGAGAACGTAATACATGTAAGAGAGCGTGAGGAGACTTAAAAATAGGCAAGAGTTCTTCTTGAATGGGTATTTGGCACAACCCAAGGAAGGTACGGTAACGATACAAAACTTCAACATATGCTTCAGGTAAAATTCGAACGATCAACTTACCTTTTCCTTGGATGCGAATTCTCCAAATATTTTGATGATCTCGACTGAAACAGGCCATGCTGAAAAAACTGCTCTCCGAGGATAAATCTTCGTAGGAAATATCCAGCAAGAAGCAGGTAGCCAATAGAAATAGTTTTTTTTCGTAAGAAGTTCGGCGCACTGGAAGTCCGATTACCTTATCAAAATTCTGCTCACTAAACGCGGTGAAATATTTGTTTGCCAGGTTACGTAGTGCTTCGCCACTCAGCGCTTGAAGGTGCGTCTCGTTTGTTGTTTTTTCACTTATATATATCGTATACCCAACCCGAGACGCTATATGTGCAAAGAATCGATTGAGCACTTGTCTCGTGTAATCGCGTGATTCAGACAAATGATCTTTATAAGGTCGCCACTTAGGATTCAGCGCAGCACAATTATTTATTCGGATAAACCTTTTACATGTACCCACACTACGCATTAGGGACTTTGGTGGTTTTTTAAAATAATCAAGAAAGCCCCAAGCATCCTCAATCCTGGCCCTCAAGGGAGAAACTTTCGCAGTGAAAAAACACCATATAAAGTACTTTTCAATCACCAAAGCGGCTGGTTGACTCATGCTCAAAGGCACACCATCTCGCAGAAAACCTCGCGCCAGGACGTAACATTCTGGTGCATCCAGAATCAGATCTAGCTGTTCAAGCATGCGGGTGATAAGTATGCTCTCTGCGGAATCAATAGATGGCGCCAGATCAAGAGGATCCCAGTGATTTCCGAAGAAAGCGAAATAGTTAATCTCCATTCCTTTGCACTCGGCTGATCGTACATATACCACCATAGCAACATCAAACAGGATGTCCAAGCGAAGCATGTTTTCGTTCGAATCTTAGTGAATGCTCAACTGAAGCAACGTGAGTAATACCATTTATTTATCGAAAGAATTTCAGGCTCAAGAATGGCCAATTAAATTTCGAAATCGATTGCGATAGAACTGCGGAGCGAATGGAACAGGCAGACCAGAGGGGTTGAGTTCATAGGTAAGCCGTCCATTTAATTTTCAACACTGACAGCTTGAAAGAACCTTTGATAGAAGTTCCGTCCTGACACGTCATTTAACATAATATACATTACACGTAACATTATGTTTCAAGATTAGCCCGGTTGCACGCAGATTTTGAAGCCCTCAATTCACCCAAGCCCCTCATCCTTGGGTCAGCTTTCCAATCAGCTCTGAATGCTCGGGAAACTGCTCTCTGAGCTTCTGTCGATTACCCATCTCCATATCTGCAAAATCAAACCCTGGTGAAACCGCTTCACTGATCAAACCGTATTCCGCTAAACCATTCATCAGCAGCGAAGCTTTCCAGACGCCACCAGGTACATGCAGCTGCAGACATTGCCCGGCGATAACGTCGCTGCCCATCACCACAGTATTCAACGTGCCGTCTGGAAAAATCAGGCTGTACTGAATCGGGTTTCCCAAATGGTAGTAATGAACGATGTCCGATTGATTCAAGTGAAAATGACCTATAGGCGAATCCTTGGTCAGCAAGTAATAAATTGAAGTCATCAAGTGACGTTGACCACCATTGATCTCGACCATGGCGTGGTGATCAGATTGAAAGGTTCTTCGGTAGAAACCGCCTTCCATGTGAGGCTCCAGAGCCAATGCGGCGATGACTGCTTCAGCGTCGGGAATTTGAATGTTGAACTCACTGTTGGTCATGTGGATTGCCCTCCTTAAAACACTGCAACTATTATGCAAATCTATTTGATAGATTATAACTATGCTAAATGGTTGTTTAGTCGTTTTATCTCGATAGCGTTTAAAAAGCGTAAGCAAACGCAATTGGTCAGCTTGACTCTATAGCTACCCCTGCCCTCGCAACACCGCAATATCCCGCTTGGGAGGTACGCCAAACAGACGGCTGTATTCGCGGCTGAACTGGGACGGGCTTTCATATCCAACCTTGTAAGCCGCACTGGATACGTCCTGGTGTTCATTGAGCATCAATCGCCTCGCCTCGTTCAGTCGCAGCCATTTCTGGTACTGCAAGGGGCTCATTGTGGTGAGTTGACGGAAGTGGTGGTGAAAGGTCGGAGTGCTCATCTGCACTCGGGCCGCAAGTTCATCGACGCGAAGCGTTGAGGTGTAATTCAACTTAAGCCAATCGATGGCTTTGGCGATCCGATAACCTTGGCCATCGACAGAAGTTATTTGTCGTAGCCGGTTCGCCTGATCACTCTGCAAGAGACGGTAGTGAATCTCGCGTTGAATCAAGGGGGCCAGAACAGGAATGGACTCCGGCTCATCGAGCAGTGCTAATAAGCGCTCGAATGACGCCAGCATTGCAGGGGTCACTGAACCAATTCCTACCCCCTTCGCAACTGATCGATCACGGGTTGGCGGTAGGTTACTTTGTGCTATCAGCTCAGCCAGCATGCGCAGATCGAGCTTCAAAGTGAGTCCCAGGCATGGCTGTTCCGGGCTTGCCGCCAGCACTTGCGAATTGGCAGGCAAGTCCAATGAGGTGATCAGAAATCGCGACGTGTCATACGGGTAGCCTTCGCCGCCTACCCAGAGCTGTTTCTCACCCCGGGCGACGAGGATGATGCTTGGCTCGACCATGCACACGACGGGCGGCGATGGATGTTCGCGCCTGAAGAAGCCGAGGCCCGTAATGGGCGTTCCGTAATCACCTGGTTTCGGGATCTGCGCGCCGATGATCTGCGCAAGCGCTTCTTGCTGCGATGTCTGTTGCGGTGCGGTGCCGTGTTTGATCGTCATGTTCGTCTAGTACCTCTTCGCTGAACTCTAACTCGCCAGTTCACGACCGTCCTGCAAAAAAACAGAGCCTCATAGAATCAGGCAAGTAATCCAGCGAAATGCACTACAGGGAGTATGGGCAGAACTGGAGAATGTTCATCCGACAAACCCATTGAGGAATCTCCCATGACGTCAAGTATTACTTCGTGATCGACAACGCCATGTTGGCTGATTAAGCACTGGGTCAAAACACTCCAGCAAACTACAACTCAATCGAAAGGACTATCCGGTGAAAGGAATTTTTCTTGCCCTGGGGCTTCTCGTTACCTCTTTTTCTTCAATGGGAGCCGATATGTCAAACGGCGCGGACAACTTCTACAAAAGCAAGAAAGTGACCGTTGAAAAGGTCACCTTCAAAAATCAATACGGTATGAAGGTAACGGGCAACCTGTTCACCCCGAAAGACCTCGCCTCCAAATCCAGGAACGCCGCCATCATCGTCGGCCATCCAATGGGGGCGGTGAAAGAGCAGAGTGCGAACGTGTACGCCACCAAAATGGCCGAACAAGGATTTGTCACCCTATCCCTGGATTTATCCTTCTGGGGTGAGAGCGAGGGCACGCCTCGCCAGGCCGTCTCGCCCGATATTTACGCAGAAGACTTCAGTGCCGCCGTGGACTTTCTCGGCACTCACCCAATTGTCGATCCTGAGCGAATCGGCGTCCTCGGCATCTGCGGCAGTGGCAGCTTCGCTATCAGTGCGGCCAAGATTGATCCGCGTATGAAGGCCATTGCCACCGTCAGCATGTACGACATGGGTGCAGCCAACCGTAACGGTCTCAAACACGCAGTGACTGCGGAACAACGGCAGCAGATCATTCGCGACGCCACCGAGCAGCGCTATGCCGAATTCCAGGGTGGCGAAATCCGCTACACCGGCGGCGCACCGCTCAAACTGACCGGCAATGCCGTGGGTGACGAGTTCTACGATTTTTATCGCACCCACCGAGGCGAAGTCACTCCGGCCGGCGCATCGCCGCAGACAACCACCATGCCGACGTTGACCAGCAACGTGAAGTTCATGAACTTCTATCCGTTCAATGACATCGAGACTATCTCCCCTCGCCCGCTGCTGTTCATTGCCGGCGCCCAGGCACACTCACGCGAGTTCAGTGAGGACGCCTACAAGCGGGCCGCCGAGCCTAAAGAGTTGCTCATTATTCCAGATGCCGGACACGTGGATCTTTACGACCGGGTCAACCTCATTCCATTCGCCAAGTTGACCACGTTCTTCAAAAGCAACCTGAAGTAGCCTGATCGGTGCCCTGACCGGGCATCACTTCTCTCGTAGCCTCATCCTCGGGGCTACGACGCTTCGCGCAATACAGGATTCAACCAATGACTGATCACCTCCTCCCTGCGCCCCATAAATCATGGGGCGCCGTATTCGCCATGTCGCTCGCCGCCTTCGTGCTGGTGGCATCGGAGTTCATGCCCGTCAGCCTGCTGACACCGATTGCCGCAGATCTACACGTCACCGAGGGACAAGCCGGCCAGGGAATTTCCGTTTCGGGGCTGTTTGCCTTGTTCACCAGTCTTCTGATCGCATCGGTGGCTGCGCGGGTTGACCGCAAACCGCTGCTCCTTTCACTGACACTGCTTATGATCCTTTCTGGAACAGTGGTCGTGTTCGCCCCGAACTACTGGGTGTTCATGACCGGCCGCGCGCTGATCGGTGTTGCGATAGGTGGATTCTGGTCATTGTCGGCGGCAACCGCCATGCGCCTGGTGCCTGATGACCAGATCACTCGCGCAATGGCCATCGTCAACGGCGGCAACGCTTTGGCGACGGTTATTGCAGCGCCACTGGGCAGTTTTCTCGGCGCCCTGATTGGCTGGCGCGGTGCATTCTTGTGCGTCATCCCAGTCGCGATAGTCGCTTGTGTATGGCTGTTGTTAAGCCTTCCACCGATGAAATCGCAAAGCGGTTCAGGCACTGGCAACGTCTTCAAGTTGATGAAACGCATGCCGGTCGCGTTAGGCATGGTGGCGGTCAGCGTGTTTTTCATGGGCCAGTTCATGCTGTTTACCTATTTGCGCCCGTTTCTTGAAACGGTCACGCACGTCAGTGTTTCCATGCTGTCGTTGATGTTGCTCGTCCTGGGTATTGCGGGCCTCGCAGGAACCTTCCTGATTGAAGCGTTCTTGAAAAATGGCCTGCATCGAACCCTCATCGTCATCCCGATCTTGATGGCGGTGATTGCACTGGCGCTTGTTTCATTCGGTAGCTCGGCGGCTACCACGACTGTTTTGCTTGGCCTCTGGGGACTGGTTGCGACTGCTGCGCCCGTGGGATGGTGGACATGGCTGGCGAGAACGTTGCCAGACGCTGCTGAAGCGGGAGGCGGTAACCGTCCGGCCAAGTCACCTACCCAACCCCGCAAAGCCAATACATGGTGTGCACTTAAATTTAAGTGGGCACCAGTTCTAGCCTTTTAAGCGGGTATTTCATGCAGCCAACACGCCGTTCCTATTCCAAGTCCTTCAAGGCCCAGGTCATTCAAGAGTGTGCCCAACCCGGCGCTTCGATTGCCAGCATCGCGCTCAGTCATAGTCTCAACGCAAACCTCGTCCACAAATGGATTCGGCTGCAAGCGCAGAAAAGCACGACGCTGCAACCTGCATTTATTCCGCTCCCCATACCGCTGACCGGAGCAAATTCGCAAGCTACCATCGACGAATATCTGTGTTGAAATCCAGCACCCGCGTGGCACCGTCAAAGTGGACTGGCCAACTGAAAATGCTGCTGCCTGCGCAACCTTTCTTCGAGACTTACTCCGATGATCCGCATCGATTCCATCTGGCTCGCCACGGAGCCGATGGATATGCGCGCGGGTACCGAAACGGGGTTAGCCAGAGTGATCGCGGTGTTCGGTGCGGCGCAGCCGCACTGTGCTTATCTGTTCGCCAACCGCCGCGCTACTCGCATAAAAGTTCTGGTGCATGACGGCTTCGGGGTCTGGCTGGCTGCTCGTCGCCTGAACCAGGGAAAGTTCCACTGGCCAGGTATTCGCCATGGCTCCAAGCGCATCGGCGAGGATGTCAGCGAGAAGCTGGACTACACGCCCGGCGTGTTCACCGTTGAACGCGATGTCCGTGGCAAATGGGTCTGCGATGACTGCGAAACCCGGATCCAGGCACCGGTTCCGGCGCAGGTCATCGACAAGGGCATCCCGACCGCCGGGCTGCTGGCCCACGTCATGATCGCCAAGTTTGCCGACCATCTGCCTCTTTACCGTCAGGAGCCGATCTTCGGTCGAGCGGGCTTGGCAATTCCACGCTCAACACTGGCTCAATGGGTGGGCGTGACTGGCGTGCAGTTGCAGCCGCTGGTCGACGCGCTGCGCGACGTAGTGCTTGAACAGCAGGTGATCCACGCCGATGAAACACCGGTGCAGATGCTCATGCCGGGAACAAAGAAAACTCACCGTTCCTATGTTTGGGCCTACGCCACCAGCCAGTTCTGCGAGACAGCGGCTGTCGTTTATGACTTCAGCCACAGCCGCGCCGGTGAGCATGCTCGCAACTTCCTGCAAGGCTGGAGGGGCAAGCTAGTCTGCGATGATTTTGGTGGCTACAAGGCCAGCTTTGAACTCGGCGTGACCGAGATCGGATGCATGGCCCATGCCCGACGTAAGTTCTTCGAACTGCACGCTACAAATAAAAGCACGCTCGCCGAGCAAGCCTTGCGCTATATCCAGTTATTGTACGAAATCGAGAGCGAAGTCCGCGACCTGGAACCGGATTTACGGCGCCGAATACGACAAGAAAAAGCCGTACCCGTGATGAATATGCTCCATGCCTGGATGATCGCCCAGCGTGACCTCGTGCCCGAAGGCTCAGCCATCAGCAGAGCACTCGATTACAGCCTGAAACGCTGGGCAGCGCTGTCGCGCTACCTCGATGACGGGGCTGTACCCATAGATAACAATTGGGCCGAGAACCTGATACGCCCTTGGGCTCTTGGACGTAAAAATTGGCTCTTCACAGGGTCGTTGCGCAGCGGGAAACGGGCGGCTGCGATCATGAGTTTAATCCAGTCTGCGCGGCTCAACGGGCATGATCCATATGCCTATTTGAAGGACGTCCTCACGCGGCTGCCTACGCAGCGGGCGAGTGAAATCGATCAGTTGCTGCCACACAGGTGGCAAGGTTTCACCCTTCTTGCCCACAGCCTGCCTATTGCCTAACTCGTTTGCTCACATAGCAATTTTCTGCCACTCCGTTTGGCTAGAACCATGAGCGTCAGCCCGACGAGAACAGGCGGAATGCTCAACAGTTGGCCAACGTTTAGTGGCAGGGAATAGTCATAGCTGGCTTGGTGCATCTTGGTGAATTCAAGCAGGAATCTCGCCGAGAAGACTGCTGACAAAAACAACCCGCTCAGGAACCCCGGTTCCAGGGTGGTGCGGCGTTTCTGGTACAGCAAGAACATCAGCAAAAACATTACAAGATAGACGCATGCTTCATAGAGTTGCGTGGGGTGCCTAGGCAGCGTATCAATTCGGGAGAATACAATTGCCCACGGAATATCCGTCGGAACACCGGCGATCTCAGAATTGAAGAAATTGCCCACTCTGATCAGACAGCCGCCCAAAAGAGCTACTATGGCAATCCTGTCCAGCAGCCAGAGATAGCCTATGTCGGAACGACGTCGGCAGAATAGATAGAGGCTAAGGGCGAGTCCAATAGCGCCGCCGTGGCTTGCTAGCCCGCCTTTCCAGATGGCTAGGATTTCCGCAGGATTGCTGAAGTAAAACGCTGGATCGTAAAACAGCACGTGCCCAAGCCGGGCGCCGAGCACTGTACCCAAGCCGAGATAGATCAGCAGAGCGTCCAGGTCACCCTCAGGCTTACCTTCTCGTCTGAAGATAAACCTCATGATCGCCATACCGAAGCCAAACGCGGCTGCGAACAGGACGCCGTACCAGTGGATATCGAGCACTCCGAACCGCATCAGTACAGGGTCGGCGTTCCATACAAAATACTGCTCCATCGCGCAATCTCTCCTTGGCTAGCAGACGCTTCCACTTGCAGTTATCCCTTTCCCTGTAAATCAATGCGCTACAGATGAAGCCTCATGGGCCGCAAGCTCTGTCACAGGAATCAGTTCGCAACCATATCAGTTCATCGGCCATGGAGCACTTAGCCGCAGGGATCAGGGCAAATGGCATAGAGGTGATTGATAGCTGCCTGAGTCACACAATGTGAGTTGGGCGGACGCTCACGGGAGGCGGCTTGATGGTGGCGATCATCCAGCTGGCAATTGCGTCTGGCGCAACCGTTGGCGGGCTGGTCTTTGACTTGAGCGGCTATCGAGCGACCTTCGAGTTGAGCGCCACTGTGCTGGGCGTGGCGGCCGTTTTTGCCTTCAATGAGCTGTTTTGCCATGGAGATCGCGGGAAGCTCCTTCGAGGGTTTTCCATAGACTGCGCATCGTAGGGTTCTCGTTGGTGATGGAGCAATAGGAGCGTATCTCCAGTCGCGTACTCCATTCATCACCACCCGCTTTTACCAACTGACCTCGCTGAAGCTCGTCAATGACAGCGCTTTGTGGCAACCATGCCACGCCATACCCCTCTATCGCCATTCGCATCAAAAGCATTGCCATGTCTGCCTCATAGCACCGTTCCAGCACACTCACACTTGGACCATTTTTGATGACTATGTCGGCAACGCGACCTAGAAAAGTTGTGGCCGTATAAGCGAGGTGAGGCACAGCTTTAGCTGAGGTGCCGGGCAAGCGATACAGCGGTTTCCCCTTCTTGTCAGGGGCACACAACGGAATAAAGGCGTCATGCCCCAACGTCAGGCATCCGAACTTTTCCGGGTCTAGAAGAATGGGTGCCAGGGGATGGTGGTAGACGATCATCAGATCGCAACTCCCCTCCTCCAAGGCTATGACGGCATCATGAATGTTCGCGGCAACGACTCGGGCGTTGAACTGCTCATTGTGCTGCTGAAACTGGGTTAGCCATTTCGGTAGAAATGTCATTGAAAGGCTGTGGCCAGCAGTCACCTGGATGGATCGCCCGGGCATTCGCTCAACCTCACGCAGGGCTGAGCGCAGTCTCAATAACCCTGCTAATGCCTCGCGGCCTTCTTCACAAAAACTTCGCCCCGCAGGTGTGAGCTGAACGGGATAAGTACCGCGATCTACCAACTCCGCGCCTACCCATTCCTCAAGTGACCGTATGCGACGCGACAGAGCCGACTGGGTCACGCAGCGAACCTCCGCAGCCCGAGAAAAGTTCTTCCACTCGGAAATCGCTAAAAGATCATCCAACCATTTGATTTGCATACCGGTACCTCACGCCCCGAATGCGCAGTGTACTGCGCCTCAGTCAGGACGAAGCAGAAGTTTCGAAACTATTCCAAAAGCGCATGAGGCTATCGGGATTACTCATCACGACCTTTCAATCCCGCCCCTAGAATCGAAAACGTTGAAGCGATGCCATAGAGCTTCGACCCAATGACACTTGTCTCCTGCCAAGTAAAAAAAGCAAAAAAACCACTTGAGGAAAGCTCCGTGAAGAAAAATAAACTTCCGCGTCGGATCGCAATTGGCATCGCCTTGGGCGTGCTTGTCGGTTGGGCGTGCCACCATTTCGCAGGGAGCGAACAAAGCGCCAAAGAGATCGCGTCCTACTTCTCGATGCTCACCGACATTTTTTTACGCATGATCAAGATGATCATCGCGCCTCTCGTGTTCGCCACTTTGGTTGGCGGCATTGCCAGCATGGGAAACTCCCGCTCCGTTGGGCGTATTGGCCTAAGAGCCATGGTCTGGTTCGTAACCGCTTCGGTGATCTCGCTGGCAATCGGCATGGGCCTGGTCAATCTGTTCCAGCCCGGTGCGGGACTGAACATGGAGGTCGTCCAGCATGCGGCAAGCCCTGCGGTGGTCAACACCGGGGATTTCAGCCTCAAGGTATTCATCAGTCACGTGTTTCCCCGCAGCATTGCTGAAGCAATGAGCAACAACGAAATCCTGCAAATCGTGGTGTTCTCGTTGTTCTTCGGGTTTGCCTTGGCGGGTGTGAAACGAGCTGGTTACACGACAATTGTCGATAGCATCGAAGAGCTGGCCAAGGTGATGTTCAAGGTCACGGACTTCGTCATGGCCTTCGCGCCCATTGGGGTTTTCGCGGCCATCGCATCGGCTATCACCACTCAGGGCCTTGGCTTGATAGTCGATTACGGAAAACTGATTGCCGAGTTCTACTTGGGTATTGTGATGCTGTGGTGCGTGCTGTTCGCTGCCGGCTACCTGTTCCTGGGTCGCTCAGTATTTACCTTGGGCAAGCTGATTCGCGAACCTGTCCTGTTAGCATTCTCGACTGCCAGTAGCGAATCCGCGTATCCGAAAACCATGGAGGCACTGGAGAAGTTTGGTGCGCCGAAGCGCGTATCCAGCTTCGTTCTACCGCTGGGTTACTCATTCAATCTTGATGGTTCGATGATGTATCAAGCGTTCGCCATCATGTTCATTGCTCAGGCCTACAACGTTGACTTGAGCTTCACACAGCAACTGCTCATCTTGCTGACGCTGATGATTACCAGTAAGGGAATGGCCGGTGTAGCCCGAGCATCGGTGGTTGTGGTGGCGGCTACGTTACCCATGTTCAATCTTCCCGAAGCCGGTATTTTGCTAATCCTTGGCATTGACCAATTCCTTGATATGGCCAGGACTGCCACCAACGTGGTTGGCAATAGCATCGCAACGGCTGTGGTTGCCAAATCAGAACCACATGAAGAAGTTGAAGAAGCGCCCGGCACGAAATCTCCGCTCCCGATTCATACTGCAGCCACCGCCTGAGAACCTGAACATGAAAGGTAAATCGAAGCCGTCCAGCGGGTCATCGTTTGCTCGCAAACTAGGTATCGTCGGCGGACTTGGCTCACTGGCCGGCGGCGATCTTTTCTACAAATTGGTGAAGTCCAGAGCTATTTTGGAAGATCAAGGTCGCTATCACTTCCTGTTTGAGCAACACCCTTTCAAAGACGTCCTGATGCCCCTGGACCGGGGCGCGAACATGACCTCCAGGAAGTTCTACGTTTTTCAGGTTTGTCAGACATTCGAGGCAAGCGAAGTAAATGCCGTTTTACTACCTTGCTTTGCCAGTCACACCTTTCGAGAGGAAATTCAGGAGGAAATAGGCATACCCGTCCTGGATATGGTGGCTGCGTTGCGCAAGCATATTGATCACGTCGCTGAACGCGGCAGTACGTTGGGAATCATCGCATCCGACTATGTTCGCCACTCCGGGCTGTTTGAGCGATATTTCGGCAATGACTTCAAACTCGTGTATCCAGATGATAACGAGCAGTCCGGGTTGATGGACGCGATGTATGGCGTTAACGGCATCAAAGACGGGTACCTAGACGGGGTGCCGCTAGAGTGTGTTTATAAGGCGTGCCTTTCGCTTCAGGATCAGGGAGCCACAATCATATTGCCGGGTATGACTGAGCTCTCATTGATCTGTGGTGATCTGCAACGGCGAGGCATCACAGCTCTGGACATCAACGAGGTTTATGCCGGTTTCGCGACGTCGCAAAGCGGCCAGTTGACTCGTCCGCCGTTTAAATTAGGGATAGTTGGCGGAGTTGGGCCGGCGGCAACAGTCGACTTCATGGGTAAGGTAGTTGCGCATACACCGGCAGGCCGAGATCAAGAGCACATTAAAATGGTGGTCGAACAAAACCCCCAGATTCCTGATCGCACAGCCAACCTGCTGTATGACGACACCGACCCGACAATGGCGATGTATGCAACATGCAAGCGTCTTGAAAGCGCTGGAGCCAATGCCATTGCGATTCCGTGCAATACAGCTCACGCCTTCGTCGAACGCATCCAGGCGCACCTGCGTGTCCCCATAGTGAATATGTTGACTGAGACGGTTGAGGCTATCGCCCAGCAATACGGTGCTGGCAAAACCGTAGGGCTGCTAGCGACGTCCGGCACAATCAAAAGTCAGGTCTATCACGAGGCTGCCCGGCGAGCAGGACTTCACGTCATCACCCCTGGCGTGGATTACCAAGTGTTGGTCATGGAGTCGATTTATGGAGACCATGGTGTTAAAGCGGGTTTCACTGACGGCATATGCAAAGACCAGCTTCTAACCGCTGCTGAGCACTTATGTGAACTGGGCGCTGATGTGCTCATCTTGGGTTGTACAGAGCTGCCTCTGGTGCTCGAACATAGCGAAGCTTACAAGATAAAAAAACATACGGTGGCGTTGATCGACCCGACAACTATTTTGGCATTGAAGTGTATTGAGCTTGCCCGTGAAAATACGGTCAAGCCTCAGGCACTAGCCCGTGTCAGCTACAGAAAGGCCCTTCTCGGGCAATGATCGGACATGTAGGAGCCAGCGGTGCGGCAAGTCGGATCGCCGCACCGCTGGCTCCTACGAAAAGCGGTTTACTCGCTTAACTGACTGGCATTGCCCTCCTCAGGCCTTTTTTGTACTCAAATCAAACTCACTTGGTTAGCCAGGACTCGACAGTGGCAGAGCCGAATTTGGATTTCCATTCCCTCAGTCTCTTCTGGTTGCCGCCCTTGGTCTCGACGACTTCGCCAGTGTTTGGATTTTTGTAGATCTTCACCTGGCGTGGCTTGCGTGTGCCGGATTTCGGCGCGGTTACTGATGCGCGACGACCAGTTTGTGGCTCAAGAAGATTGATCACGTCTTTCAGGCTATAGCCGTATTTGGCTAGCAAATCACGCAGCTTCTTTTCGAAATCAATTTCCTTTTGAAGGCCTGCATCACCTTTCAGTGCCTCGAGCACCTGGAGCTGTTTAGCCAGATGTTTTTCCAGTTCACGGAACTCTGCAAGCTTGGACATGTAAAACCTCATATCTGTTTTGTATGTACATGTGACAGAGCCAGCTAAAGAAAAGTCCCCCCTACAATGGAGTCATACCCTGTCGGCCATTTCTTTTTGCTGTTCAGAACCCCAAAAGCCATCTTCGATGAGACTGACTGGCTATAAATCTGTTCGATGGGCTATTTCCCGACCTTGAGCATGGCAATCAGGGCTATGGTCAATGTGTTGAGCAGATCAAGGAGTTTCCGATGGCCGACTCAAACAAGAAAATGAGCCTCATGGGGCTCACCACTCTGGTGACGGTGAACATGATGGGGTCGGGCATCATCATGTTGCCGACGAGCATGGCCCAACTCGGAGCCGTTTCGTTGCTGTCATGGATCGTCACTGCCGTCGGTTCGATGGCCATCGCTTACTGCTTTTCCCAGTGCGGCATTTACTGCCTGCGCTCAGGCGGGTTGTCTGCCTACACCGAAGAGGCGCATGCCAAATCAGGCTTCTTCCTCTGTTCGTACCTGTATTTTCTCTCGCTGGGCATCGCCAACGTGGCCGTCGCCATCTCTGCGGTGGGTTACATGACATCGTTCGTGCCCTGGCTGGGCAGTGGCGCCATTCCTCTGTTTATCGGTACGGTTGGCCTGCTCTGGTTGACCACCGTGGCCAACTTCGGTGGCCCCGGTATCACCGGCAAGATCGGCGCGATTACCGTGTGGGGGGTGATCATCCCGGTGGCAGGCTTGAGCATCATCGGTTGGTTCTGGTTCAAGCCCGATGTGCTGATTGCCGCCTGGAATCCGAACAACCTGCCGATCTCCGACGCTATCAGTAAGGCTATTCCCCTTACCCTGTGGGCTTTCCTGGGCATGGAGTCGGCGGCACAGGCCTGCGATGCAGTGGAAGATCCCAAGCGCACCGTACCGTTGGCCTGCCTGTTCGGCACGCTGGGTGCGGCAGTGGTCTATGTGCTGTCGACTACGGTCATCCAGGGCATCATCCCCAATGCCGAACTGGCCAACTCTTCGGCGCCCTTCGCGCTCGTCTATGCACACATGTTCACCCCCACGGTCGGCAACATTGTCATGGCGCTGGCGGTGATGGCTTGTGTCGGTTCGCTGCTGGGCTGGCAGTTCACCCTGGCGCAAACGGCCAAGATGACCGCTGACCAAGGGATGTTTCCGAAACTGTTCAGCAAGGTCAGCACACAGAACGCGCCCATTGTCGGCATGATCGTCTGCGGCGTCTTGCAGACCTTGATGGCACTGTCGACCATCTCGCCCAATGCCAGCGCCCAGTTCGGAAAGCTCGTCAGCCTGGCAGCAGTGACCAACCTGATCCCATACGTGACAGCCGCCACCGGCCTGCTGGTCATGATGTACAAAGCCAAAGTCAGTACAGGGGTCTACACCCGCAACACGACGCTATTACTGATCGCCGTGGCCTATTCGTTGTACGCCCTTTATGCCTGCGGCAAAGATGCCGTTTTCGGTGGACTCATTGTCCTTACATTCGGCTACCTGCTTTATGGCTTCCTCTCCAAGCGTTTTGTCGATGCGTCTCCAACCGCTCAGACCAGGGCGGGCAATCCTTAGCTGTAATCGTCAAGACAGCACAGACATCCGAATGCGGGGCGCCAAGGATATGAACGTACAACTGACCAAAGTCACTAACTTGCTGTTCGTCTGCCTGCTCACAATGGTGCCGGTACTGGCTGGTGCCAATACCCTTGAACGCGTGCAGGCGAGCAATACCTTCACCCTTGGTTACCTGCCGGACTTCGCACCTTTTAGCGTCCAGGAAGGTGACAAAGCCAGTGGTTATGCGATCGAGCTTTGTCTGAAGGTCGCCGACAAAATCAAGACCGAACTGGGTTTGCCCGCGATGCAGGTACGTTACCGACCCGTCTCCGTCAACGACGAGATGAGTGCCGTGAGCTCGGGCGAGATCGACATCCTCTGTACGCCGACGCCCCCCACATTGGAGCGACGCAAGCGTGTGAGCTTCTCGGTTCCGATCTACACCGCCGGCCTCTCGGCAGTGGTGCGCCAGGAAGCGCCTGAGGCGTTGCTCAATGTACTTAATGGCAAAGTAGCCCATACCGGACCGACCTGGCGTGCGACCATCAATCATGGGCTGGCCAACCAAACCTATGCCGCCACCGCAGGTGGCGTCACCGAGGCATGGATCCGTCAGCAGATGCGATTACTCGGGGTGGTAGCCACCCTGGTCACGGTCGAGAACACTGAAGCGGGCCTCAAACTGGTCGCCGAAGGCAAAGCTGATGCCTTCTTCGCCGAACGCATGATGCTGAAGAATCTCCTCGCCAATCACTATTCCGCAGGGAATCTGGTCCTGCTGGATCGAGTTTTTGAGTACTCGCCGACTGCAATGGCGGTGGATCGAGACGATGAAGATTTCCGTTTGCTGGTCGACACCGCGCTGAGTGAAATGTATCGATCGGGCGAGATCGAGCAGGCATACGGCACCTACCTGGAAGGCATTACCGACACGGACAAAAAGCTGTTCAAGGTCTATGCGATACCGTAGAGGCAATCCTGAAAAGTACAACAGCCATCGCGGGCAAGCCCGCTCCACAGGGTTTTGTGAACGTCAAAAAAACCCGTAGGAGCGAGGCTTGCCCGCGAAGAGGCCATCAAACTCAACACACATCCTTCAGGCCCGTCGCACCTGCAGCAACTGCGCCGCACACGATGCAATCCGCTGGCATGCATCCGCCAGCCTCGCCTGATCTACCACCAGGCCAATGCGAATATGCCCCGCCGCGCTCGGCCCGAAGGCTTCGCCCGCCAGCACCGACACGCCGTACCCTTCCAGCAAACGCTCGGCAAAATCTTGCGCACCGAGCCCGGTCTGGCGCACATCGACCATCACGAACATTCCGCCATCCGGTTTGATCGGCCGGATACCCGGGCAACCGCTGAGCCTTGCGCACACCAGATCGCGACGCTGGCGATATTCCTCGCGCATCAGTGCCACTTCCGGCAAGTCTTTATCGAGCGCTACTTGCGCGGCGTTCTGGACGAAATCCGGAAGGCCGAACAGCATGCACAGCGACAGATGCATCAAATGTTCAGCCAACGGTTTCGGGCCGATCATCCAGCCCACTCGCCAGCCGGTCATGGCATGGGATTTGGACAAACTGTTGATCGTCGCGGTGCGCTCGGCCATGCCCGGCAGACTGGCCGGGCTGATGTGCTCGCCCTCAAACAACAGGTCGCTGTAGACCTCGTCGCTGATCAGCCAAAGGTCATGCCGCACACACAACGCTGCCAACGCTTGCCAGCTCTTCAACGACAGACTGGCGCCTGAGGGATTGTTCGGGCTGTTGAGCAGGATGACGCGGGTTTTCGGGGTGATCAGCGCCGCGACATCCGCCGGTTCAACCCGAAAGCCATTTTCCGGACGCACCGCCACCGGCACCACGCTGGCCCCGCAGGCGCCGAACACGCCTTCGTAGGTCACATACATCGGTTCGGCAACGATCACTTCGTCGCCAGGGTCGAGCAGGCATTGGGCAACCGAATACACCGCGCACTGCGCGCCAGGTAGTACGATCACATGGTCAGCATCTACCAATTGGCCGCTGCGCCGCTGATGACGGCTGGCGATGCTACTGCGCAGCGTACGGGTGCCGCGGACATCCGAGTAATGGGTGTCACCCGCCAACAGGCTATCGATGGCGGCGTGAATGATCGGCAGCGGCGTGTCGAAATCCGGGTCGCCAATGGAAAGCAGCAACACGTCGACGCCCTGCTCGCGCAATTCCAGCGCTCGATCATGAATCTTCCAGGCTGCGGCTCCGTCACCATCGATTCGTTGGGTCAAGGCTGAATAGCGCATGTACTTCTCCTAACGCGCGAGTTCCAGTTTCAACCCTATCTCAAATCACGAAACGCGCCACCATCGCATTCAAATCAACCGCCAATCGCGACAGTTCGTGGGTGGCGGCGCTGGTCTGGTTGGCACCGGCGGCAGACTGGGTAGCCAGGTCGCGAATGTTCACCAGATTGCGGTCGACTTCACGGGACACCTGAGCCTGTTCTTCCGAGGCGCTGGCGATCACCAGGTTGCGTTCGTTGATCAGTTGAATCGATTGGGTGATCTGCTCCAGGGCGATACCTGCCGCACGAGCCATTTCCAGTGTGCTTTGGGTGCGCTGATTGCTTTGTTGCATCGACGAGACCGCTTCGCCGGTGCCGTTCTGGATACCGGCGACCATCTTCTCGATTTCCTGGGTCGACTGCGCGGTGCGATGGGCCAACGCCCGGACCTCGTCCGCCACCACGGCAAAGCCACGCCCTGCTTCCCCGGCACGGGCCGCTTCGATCGCGGCGTTGAGGGCCAGCAGGTTGGTTTGCTCGGCGATGGCACGAATCACGTCCAGCACTTTGCCAATGTCCCGGCCCTGAGTCGCCAGGCCCTCGATCATCAACGCGGTGTTTTGCACGTCGTGGGTCATGGTCTGGATCGCGTCGACGGTTTCCACCACTCGGTCACGACCTTCGCGGGCCGCCTGGGTCGACTGGTTCGAGGCTTCGGAGGTCGACACCGCGTTGCGCGCCACTTCTCCCACGGCGGCAGTCATTTCGTTGACGGCGGTGGCGGCCTGTTCGATTTCGTTGTTTTGCTGTTGCAGGCCCCGGGACGCTTCTTGCGTCACGGTGCTGAGTTCTTCCGCGGCGGCGCCCAGTTGCGTCGCGGAGCCGGCGATCTGTTCGATGGTTTTGCGCAGGTTGATCTGCATGGCGGCCAAGGCACCGAGCAAACGCGCCGGTTCGTCGTTGCCGTCGACCTCGATGACCTTGCTCAGGTTGCCACCAGCAATGGTTTCGGCCGCGAGCACCGCACGGTTCAGCGGTGTGAGGATGCTGCGGGTCAACAGCCAGGCCAGCAGCACGGTCAGCAACGAAGCCGTCACCGCCACCGTCACGATGCCGATAAAGGCTTCGCTGTAATGCTCGCCCGCCTTGGCCGACGCGGCTTTGGCATCGGCGGCGTTGAGCGCCACCAGTTTGTTCAGTTGCTCGCCCATCTGATCGGTGCCTTCCTTGATCCGGGTATTGATCAGGGCGCGCATCTCCTCCAGTTTGTTCTGCCGCGACAGGTCCAGCATTTGGCTCTGGGCCTGCATGTAGTTGTCGAGGGTTGTCGCGAAGGTTTTGTACAGCGCGGCTTCTTCAGGGCTGGCCGGCAAGGCGGCATAACTGGCTTGGGCGCTGCGCACCTTGTCGACGAGCACGCCGATGCGGGTCTGGGCTTCCTGCAACGCCGCCGGATCCCGGTTGACCAGCACGCGGAACGAGAGAATCCGCAGACGCAGGACGTTTTCCGTCACGTTACCCAGAAACCCGATGCTGGGTAACTGCGTCATTTCCATATCGACAGAGGCCTGGCGAATGATCGACATGCGGTTCACCGCAAAAACACCCAGCGCGATCACTAGCAAGGCTATGAAGGCGAAACCCAGGAAAGCTCGAGGCGCGATTTTCAGATTACGCAGTGACATAGGATGATCTCGGTAATTGAGGCGGCGAGCATCCTTGCGGGGGATCACTGTTCGGGCGGGCGATGGCGCGCGCACCTTTCAGTTTGGCGCCACTGTTGTAATAGGTTTGTGTGCGCCTGTTAGCTGTATCGGCCGGGGTTGAGGTTTGTTGCAGGGGTTGGAGAAATATTTTTCGAGGGAGGCAGGAGTGTTTCAGCGGTGAAACACTCGTTAGCTTAAATGCAGAACCTGTGGGAGCGGGCTTGCCCGCGAAGGCGGCGGCACAGTCAACATTGGTGGTGCCTGACACACCGCTTCGCGGGCAAGCCCGCTCCCACAAGGATTTCTTTCTGCTGAAGATTGAGTCAGGCCTTGCGGGCCGCCACCCGCCACACCCGCGCAATATCACGGGCGCGATCACGCAACAAACGCGGTGCTTCAGCGCAGGCCTGCTCCAATGTCATCGGTCCGCTGGCCAAGGCAAAGGCCGCATCGATGCCATGCTCGTACAGCGCCTGATACCCCTCCCCCAAGGTGCCGGCGATGACGATGACCGGCACGCCGTGCTGGTGTGCGATGCGCGCCACGCCAAACGGGGTTTTGCCGCGCAACGTCTGGGCATCGAAACGACCTTCACCGGTGATCACCAGATCGGCGCCCTTGACCGCCTCGGCCAGCCCGACCAGTTCAGCGACCACTTCCACCCCGGCTTGAAATTGCGCACCGAGAAACGCTTTGGCGGCAAACCCCAAGCCGCCCGCCGCGCCGCTGCCCGGTTCGTCGCGCACGTCTTTGTCCAAAGCTTGTGCGCAGAGTTCAGCAAAGTGCTCGAGGGCCTGGTCCAGTTGCTCGACTTGTGCGGGTGACGCACCTTTCTGCGGGCCGAAAATCGCGGAGGCACCGTGAGGGCCGCACAGCGGGTTATTGACGTCGGCGGCGATGTCGAAGCGCACCTGGGCCAGACGCGGATCGATCTCACTCAGATCGAGGCGGGCCAATTGCGCCAGGGCCAGACCACCCGGCACCAGGGTTTGGTCCTGAGCGTCCAGCAGTTTCACACCCAAGGCCTGCATCGCCCCGGCCCCGCCGTCGTTGGTGGCGCTGCCGCCAATCGCCAGGATCACCCGTTGCGCGCCGGCATCCAGCGCGGCGCGGATCAATTCACCGGTGCCGTAGGTGCTGCTGGTGCAGGCATCGCGCAGGTTCGGCGCAACCAGTTGCAGGCCACTGGCCTCGGCCATTTCGATGATCGCGGTGTGACTCTGTGGCAACCAGCCCCACGCGGCATCGACCGTGGCACCCAGCGGCCCGCGAACATGGATACGGTGCAGTTCGCCGTCGCATGCGGCCAGAATCGATTCGACCGTGCCTTCCCCGCCATCAGCCATCGGGCACTTGATCAAGTGTGCATCCGGCCAGACTTCCGCCAACCCCAGCGCAATGGCCTCGGCCACACCTTGAGCACTCAGGCTGTCCTTGAACGAATCGGGGGCGATGACGATTTTCATGCGAACTCTCCAGTTTCAATGCGTCCATGCTGCCAGCCGCCATGAACAATAACGCCGGTCCGCTGCACAAGCGGGCATGAGGATTATTGTTCATTTCCACAAAACCCGGCGGGAGCAGCGTCGTTCACAAATCTGTGCACCACCACAAATCACTGTGGGAGCGGCGGTGCGGCGATCCGACTTGCCCGCGATGGCGGTGTGTCAGTCACCATGCATGTTGGATGTGATGGCCTCTTCGCGGGCAAGCCCGCTCCCACAGGGAATTGTGTGATTCATGGGTTGGCGTCTGCCTGGGGGAGCAGCTGGACGCCAAGGTAAAGCGCGAGCATTCCGTCCAGCTTTAGCGGGTCGACGCCGCTGAGTTCGGCGATCCGCTCCATGCGGTAACGCAGACTGTTGCGATGGATGCCCAAGGCATCGGCGCAGGCCTGGCTCTGGCCGTCGTGTTCGCACCAACTGCGCAGGGTCGCCAGCAGTTGGCCGTTGCCATCCTTGGCGATGACTTTGCGCAGCGGACGCAGCAGTTCATCCAGGGCATCGTCATTGCGGTGCCGCCAGAGCATCACCGGTAGCCGATAGCGGTTCAGGGTCAATAAGCGCGAATGCGGCAACACATCACGCCCGTAGGCCAGCAAATCACCGACCCGACGATAGCAACGGCGCAATCCCGACAATCCATCGGCCTGCCCGCCCACGGCAATGCGCAAAATATTCCAGCCGAGGCCATCGAGCTTTTCCAGCAGCCGTTCGTTCTCGATCGCTGGAGTTGCCGGTCGGCACCACAGCAACGAAGACTTGGCCGAGCTCACGCACCAACTGTCCGGATAACGCGACATCAGCCAGGCGCTGAGCGCTTCGACGGTTTGCCCCGGGCCGTGTTCCAGGCCCAACTCGAACAGATAAGGCACCCGCGTCAATTGCGGTTTGAGTCCCAGTTGCTGCGCTTCGTCCAGCAACCGCGGCGAATCCCCCGCCTCGCTGAGCAGCAGCGCCAGCAGATCATCGCAACGCTGGCGTCGCCATTGCTGTTCGGCCTGCTGATTGCGCTGGCCCACCAGCATCTCGGCGGTCATGCGCACCAGCTCGGCGTAGGTGCGCAATTGCTCGGGTTCGCCGGTAATGCCCAGCACCCCAATCAAACGCTGATCGAGCAACAGCGGCAGGTTGATCCCCGGTTGCACGCCTTTGAGGTGAATCGCTGTTTGCGCGTCGATCTCCACCACGCGCCCGTTGGCCAATACCAATTGCGCGCCTTCGTGGCGAGTGTTGATGCGCTCCGGTTCGCCGCTGCCGAGTATCAGCCCCTGGCTGTCCATGACATTGACGTTGTACGGCAGGATGGCCATCGCCCGGTCGACGATGTCCTGGGCCAGGTCGTGATCGAGTTCGAACATAGCGCGGTTCCTTGAGAACGTGATGGAACGGGTTGTTCACCCGCACAGGCCTTGGTCATAAACCCTGTGCTCAGGCACAAAGACAACCACCCAAGGGGTGGCCGAGACTCACTGGGCGATCAACGTTACCCTTGCGTCGCAAAAAATCATAATAAAGAGAGAGCCCGCCATGTCACAGAGCGCCGCAGCTACCCTGGCCACCGCTGACGACAAAAACGCCGTTTACAAACGCATTACCCTGCGCTTGATCCCCTTCATCTTCATCTGCTACCTGTTCAATTACCTCGATCGGGTGAACGTCGGGTTCGCCAAGCTGCAGATGCTCGACGCACTGAAATTCAGCGAAACCGTGTACGGCCTCGGCGCCGGGATCTTCTTCATCGGCTACGTACTGTGCGGCGTACCGAGTAACCTGGCCCTGACCAAATTCGGCCCGCGACGCTGGATCGCGCTGATGATGATCACTTGGGGCACGCTGTCGACTTGCCTGTTGTTCGTCACCACCCCGACCGAGTTCTACACCCTGCGCCTGTTTACCGGTGCCGCCGAAGCCGGGTTCTTCCCGGGCGTGGTGCTTTACCTCTCGCAATGGTTCCCGACGTTCCGTCGTGGCCGCATCATGGCGCTGTTCATGTCGGCGATCCCGGTGTCCGGCCTGCTCGGCAGCCCGTTTTCCGGCTGGATTCTCAACCACTTCGGCGCCGGCCAGGCTGGTTTGGCCGGCTGGCAGTGGATGTTCCTGCTGCAAGGCATTCCGACGGTGATCCTCGGCGCCCTCGCCTACTTCCTGCTCAGCGACAGTTACGCCAACGCCAAGTGGCTGACCCCCTACGAGCGTTCGGTGCTTGAAGCCGATCACGCGCAAGACCTGGCCAGCAAACCGAATACCGCCACTGATTCCCTGCTGGCGGTGTTCAAGAACCCGGCGATCTGGGCCTTCGGCCTGATTTATTTCTGCATCCAGAGCGGTGTCTACGCGATCAACTTCTGGTTGCCGTCGATCATCAAGAATCTGGGTTTCAGCGATAACCTGGTGATCGGTTGGCTCAGTGCGATTCCGTACCTGCTGGCGGCGGTGTTTATGTTGATGGTCGGTCGTTCCGCTGATTTGCGCAAAGAACGCCGCTGGCACTTGGTGGTGCCGATGCTGATGGGCGCGGTGGGTCTGTTGATTGCGGTGAACTTCGCCGCTAACCCGGCCATCGCCATTCTCGGGCTGACCATCGCCACCATGGGCGCCCTCACCGGCCTGCCGATGTTCTGGCCCGTGCCGACCGCAATGCTCAGCGCGGGCGCGGCTGCCGGTGGGTTGGCGTTGATCAACTCCATGGGGCAGATGGCGGGTTTTCTTAGTCCGTATCTGGTGGGTTGGGTCAAGGACAGCACCGGGTCGACTGATGCGGCGCTGTATCTGCTGGCGGGTGTGATTGTTTGTGGGAGTTTGCTGGCGTTGCGCATGACGCGGACGTTGCGGGTTTAAAAGGGCAAGATCAAAAGATCGCAGGCTGCGCCAGCTCCTACACGGGAATGATGTACACCCTGTAGGAACTGGCGCAGCCTGCGATCTTTTTGCTTTTTGTGGCGAGGGGGCTTGTCGGAGTGCCGCATCACCCCGTTCGGCTGCGAAGCAGTCGTAAACCCATTACATGCGGTTTAACTTTGAAATGCCGGGGCCGCTTCGCGACCCAACGGGGGCAAGCCTCCTCGCCACAGGTAATCAGGCCTGATAATTCCGATTGCTCCCAGTCACGGTTCTGGTATTTGATTAGGGCTTTCTGACCGGTAAAAGGATTTCGTCATGAGCTATCGCACGCTGGGTCATTCGGGTTTACAGGTGTCGACCCTCACATTGGGCACCATGATGTTCGGCGAGCAGACCAGCACCGAAGATTCCCTGCGAATCATCGACAAGGCCTGGGACCAGGGCATCAATTTCATCGACACTGCGGACGTGTACACCAACGGCCGTTCCGAAGAGATCGTCGGCGAAGCGATCGCCAGTCGGCGGCAGGAATGGGTACTGGCCACCAAGGTCGGCTTCGGACCGGTGGACGGTATGCCGAACCGCAGCGGCCTGAGCCGCAAGCACCTGTTCAATGGCATCGACGCCAGCCTGACGCGGTTGGGCACCGATTATCTGGACATCTATTACCTGCACCGCGAAGACCACAACACGCCGCTGGACGTCACGGTGTCCGCCATTGGCGATTTGATGCGCCAGGGCAAGATCCGCTACTGGGGCCTGTCAAATTACCGTGGCTGGCGTATTGCCGAAGTCATCCGCATCGCCGACAAACTCGGTGTCGACAGGCCGGTCATCAGCCAGCCGCTGTACAACATCGTCAACCGTCAGGCGGAAACCGAGCAGATCACTGCCGCGCAAAACTATGGCCTCGGTGTGGTGCCATACAGCCCGCTGGCGCGCGGTGTGCTCAGCGGCAAGTACGTGCCCGACGTGACACCGGACGCCAACAGCCGCGCGGGCCGTCAGGACAAACGCATCCTGGAAACCGAATGGCGGGTGGAGTCGTTACGCATTGCCCAACAGATCCAGGAATACACGCAGGGCCGTGGCGTGGGTATCGTCGAGTTCGCGATTGCCTGGGTACTGAACAATGGCGCTGTGACTTCGGCCATCGTCGGGCCTCGCACTGAAGAACAGTGGGATGCGTACACCAAGGCGCAGGCGGTGAAGATCACGGCTGAGGACGAGGCGTTTATTGATTCGCTAGTGACACCGGGGCACGCGTCGACGCCGGGGTTCAATGACGTGAGCCACTTTGTACCGGGGCGTAAACCGCATACGGCTTGAGATTTATCGCGGGCAAGCCCGCTCCCACAGGGTTTTGTGTCGATCACAAGATCTGTTGGCGGTCACGGTCACTGTGGGAGCGGGCTTGCCCGCGATAGCGGTGGGTCAGTCACCAGAGCTGTTGGATGTACCGGCCTCTTCGCAGGCAAGCCAGCTCCCACAGGTTGAGGATCGGTCTGCTGACTATGCTTTGGCTGAGGATCCGCCAGGATGTTGTAAATATTGATCACTCGGCCAATATTCAACACAAAAACCACGTATCCTGCGCGCCCCGTTTGACCTTCAACCCGCGAGGACAGTTTGTCTAAAGGTATCGCTCTATCGGTTACAGCCTCGATGCTGTTTGCCGTCATGTATTACTACACTTCGCTGCTCTCCCCCTTGAGTGGCGTAGAAATCTTCGGTTGGCGGATGCTGCTGACCGCGCCGTGCATGACGGTGTTCATGGTGGTGTCCGGTGAATGGAAGCGCGTGGTCGAGATTGTTCGGCGGCTGGCTGGCAAGCCGAAGCTGATTGTCGGGCTGGTTGGCTCCGCAGTGCTGCTGGGCCTGCAACTCTGGTTGTTCATGTGGGCACCGCTCAACGGTTATAGCCTCGACGTGTCGCTGGGGTATTTCCTGTTGCCGCTGTCCATGGTCCTGACCGGGCGAATCGCCTATGGCGAGCGTCTTTCCTATCTGCAGAAAATCGCCGTGTTCTTCGCCAGCCTTGGCGTGCTCAACGAGTTGTATCAGGTCGGCGGTTTTTCCTGGGCGACCTTGCTGGTGGTGGTCGGCTATCCGATCTATTTCATCCTGCGCAAACGCCTGGCGACAGACAACCTTGGCGGGCTCTGGCTGGACATGGCGTTGATGCTGCCGGTGGCGTTCTGGTTCGTGCAGGGCGGCGAGCAAGGTTTCGGCGTGTTTGATCAACATCCGTGGCTGTCGCTGTTGATCCCGATACTCGGGGTGATCAGTGCTTCGGCGCTGGTGGTCTACATCATTGCCAGTCGGTTGCTGCCGTTCAGCCTGTTCGGGTTGTTGAGTTACGTCGAGCCGGTGCTGTTGCTCGGCGTTGCGTTGCTGCTGGGGGAAAGCATCAAGGCGGGGGAATGGCTGACCTACATTCCGATCTGGTTGGCGGTGTTGGTGTTGGTGTTTGAAGGGTTCAAGCATCTGATGCGTCATCGACGCCCGTAACATTGCATGCACAATAAAATGTGGGAGCGAGCCTGCTCGCGATAGCGGTCTTTCAGCCAACATCCATGTTGAATCTGAAGTCCCCATCGCGAGCAGGCTCGCTCCCACAGTTTTAAAGCTGAACCGGGTTAATCGGTAGAGAGCACACCCCGACGAACCTGGTCACGCTCGATGGATTCGAACAGTGCCTTGAAGTTGCCCTCGCCGAAGCCATCGTCGCCTTTACGCTGGATGAATTCGAAGAACACCGGGCCCATCAGGGTTTCCGAGAAGATCTGCAGCAGCAGACGCTTGTCGCCCGACTCGGACGAACCGTCCAGCAAAATGCCCCGCGCTTGCAATTCGTTGACCGGCTCGCCGTGGTTCGGCAAACGGCCTTCGAGCATTTCGTAGTAGGTGTCCGGCGGCGGCGTCATGAAGCGCATACCGATGCTTTTCAAGTGATCCCAGGTCTTGATCAGGTCATCACTGAGGAAGGCCACGTGCTGGATGCCCTCCCCGTTGAACTGCATCAGGAACTCTTCAATCTGCCCGGCGCCCTTGGAGGACTCTTCGTTCAGCGGGATACGGATCATGCCGTCCGGCGCGGTCATGGCCTTGGAGGTCAGGCCGGTGTATTCGCCTTTGATGTCGAAATAGCGGATTTCACGGAAGTTGAACAGCTTCTCGTAGAAGTTGGCCCAGTAAGCCATGCGACCGCGATACACGTTGTGGGTCAGGTGATCGATGATCTTCAGGCCGGCTCCGACCGGGTTGCGGTCAACGCCTTCGATGAACACGAAGTCGATGTCATAGATCGAACTGCCTTCGCCGAAACGGTCAATCAGGTACAGCGGCGCGCCGCCAATGCCTTTGATCGCCGGCAGGTGCAGCTCCATCGGACCGGTTTCGATATGGATCGGCTGGGCACCGAGTTCCAGGGCACGCTTGTAAGCCTTTTGCGAATCCTTGACGCGGAACGCCATGCCGCACACCGACGGGCCATGCTCGGCCGCGAAGTACGACGCCACGCTGTTGGGTTCGTTGTTGAGGATCAGGTTGATCTGGCCCTGGCGATACAGGTGCACGTCTTTGGAACGGTGGGTCGCGACCTTGGTGAAGCCCATGATCTGGAAGATCGGCTCCAGGGTGTTAGGGGTCGGCGATGCGAATTCGATGAACTCAAAGCCCATCAGGCCCATTGGGTTTTCGTATAAATCTGCCATGGTTGGCGCCTCATCATTTTCTTGTCAATTAACGGATCGTTAGTTGCTAGCAATGCTGAGACCGGCGGGTGGCGCGCAGGAGATGCCCCGCACGCTGCGGGCGAGGAAGTCACCGTAGATCAATTGAAACCCAAAACTCTTCATTGTCGACCCAAGGCTCTTGCGGGCGAGGCTTCTGCTGCCAGAAGACGATTATTCTTATATGCGTAACCCGATTCTACACAGCGTAAATCAGTTTGTCCGCCTTCTTATAAAATCCCCCTTTTTGTAGCGTGCGCAAGCGGTTTGTTGCACAGAAAAATCCCCGCCAGGATCAGCCCGCCACCCAGGCACATCACCAGTGTCAATTGCTCACCCAGCAACAATGCGCCAAACAGAACGGCAGTCAGCGGGTTCAAGGCGATGAACACACCCGAACGCGTCGCACCGATTTTGCGGATACCGTCGTAATAACCAATATAGGCCAATGCCGAACCCAGTACGCCCAGGTACAGCAGGCTCAACCATTGTTGCGTGCCGAGTTCAGCCAGCGCCGCGACACTCAGCTCACCACGCACGGCGCTGGTCACCCAGAGCATCAGCGTGCCCAGCAAAATCGAGTACGTCACCGTCTGCACCGGCCCCAACGTTTGATTCAGGCCTTTGGAGAACAGAGAATAAATGCCCCAGCCGAGCACGCAGCCGAAGATCAACAGATCGCCGATCCAGGCATCAGTGCCACCGGCCAGTAACTGCGGATTGCGGCTGATGATCACCAGGCTGGCGCCGGCAATGCAGATAGCGATACCGGTCACTTTCGCTCGGCTCAGTCGCTCCTTGAACAACAGCCACGATGCCAGGCCGATCACGGCCG
The DNA here is from genome assembly GCF_053629455.1 of Pseudomonas sp. F-14 TE3482. Taxonomy (NCBI): domain Bacteria; kingdom Pseudomonadati; phylum Pseudomonadota; class Gammaproteobacteria; order Pseudomonadales; family Pseudomonadaceae; genus Pseudomonas; species Pseudomonas sp. F-14 TE3482. The sequence continues at coordinate 4,567,434 of NZ_JBRJII010000001.1, read as the reverse complement.
GATTCAACGCCACGATCAACGATGCCCGTGACGCGTTGATGTAATGCAGCCCATAAAAGAAGCACAGGTTGTAGAAGAAAATCCCGAAAAAACCCAGCAGCGTCAGTTGCAGCCATTGCCGAGGGCTGGGGCGCACCAAAGGCACCCGCGCCAGCAACAGAAACAGCAGCAACGCCACGCTCGCCAGCAAGAACCGCAGACTCGCGGCCAATAGCGGACTGAGGCTGTCGGCCAGAAATCGCCCGGCGACGAACGTCCCGCCCCAGATCATGGTGACCGCTGCCAGTTTCAGATAAACCGGTACATCGGAAGAATTCACCAGGGTCTGTTCACACGTAGTCATAAGTCTCCACCATCAGATATCGGGCACATGGCGTATCATTCGACTAATGCCAGATCATCGTAAAATGAGTAAATACTCATGACCCTTACGCAACTCGAGATTTTCTCCCTGGTGGCCGAACTGCGCGGCTTCACGGCGGCGGCCCATCGTTTGGAGATTTCCCAATCAGCGGTGTCCCACGCGCTCAAGTCGCTGGAACAGGAGCTGGGTGTAGAACTGCTGCGTCGGCATCAGTCCCAGGTCGAGCTGAGTGACATCGGCCAGCAGCTGTTACTGCGTGCTCGGGCGATGCTCGGGCTTGCCAACACGTTGCGCCAGGAAGCGGCGGATGCCCGTGGAATGAAACGCGGCACCCTGCGCATCGGCTCGTTCGGCCCAACTTCATCGATCAAACTGCTGCCGAAAATCCTGCAGCATTACCGCGCCGCACACCCGGGCATCGAGGTTCACATCGACGAAGGGCCAGATCGCCAGGTGATCCAGTGGCTGGAAGAACGGCGTATCGATATCGGCTTCGTGGTGCTGCCGCTGGAGCGTTTCGACACTTTTGGGCTGATCGAAGACCAGATGGTCGCGCTGCTGCCTGCCGACCATGCGCTGGCCGGTCGCGACAGTTTGAGCTTGAGCGATTTATGCCACGACCCTTTTGTGCTGACCGAAGCCGGTTCTTCGGAACTGGTGTCGCGCCTATTTAATGCGGCGCGGTTGACGCCGAACATTCGCTATCGCTGCTCGCAGTTGCTCAGCACGCTGGACACCGTAGGCCGAGGCGATGCCCTGACCGTTGTCGCCGAAGGCTCTTTGCCTGACGACAACGACAACCGCTACGTGAAAAAACCGCTGTCGCCACCGGTCGGCCGTCAAATCGGGCTGGCAGTGCTCGATCAGCGTCAGTCATCACCTGCTACGCTGGCCTTCATCAAATTGGCCTCAAGCCTGAATGAACGTTGAGCGGCATAAGCGCCGTCGGCCAACTATCATGGCTGAACTCTTCCAGGAGGCGTGTCGCCCTGCCAGTCTTTGAGAGCCCCTCTTTTATCGCGATGGATTTGCGAATGCCACTGAACTTCAAAAGCCGCCGTAAACGTGGTACCCGGATCGTTGTGACTGTTTTGAGCGGATTGCTTCCGGTGTTGCTGGGAGTCGCCATTCTCTATCTGCAGGCTGAACGTACGCTCAAGCAAAGTGCTGAACTGACTGGCGAAGAAGCCGTTCGCCAATTCGAGCTGATGCTCGACAACACCGCACTAGCGGCGCAAGAGCTATTGCCGCTGGCCGGCCAGAATTGCAATGACGTCAAACTGGCCTTACGCGAACAAGTCACCCGCCGACCATTCGTGCGCTCAACCAATCTTGTATGGAACACCAACCTCTATTGCAGTTCGTTGTTCGGTGAATATCAGGAAAAGATCAATCCCGACGATTACACCCAAGGCAAGCTATGGCTCATGAACGGCAACCCGGTCACGCCCGATACCGCGTTGCTGGTGTATCGGCTGAGCGAAGGAAACCAGGGCGCATTGACCACGCTGGACGGTTATCACCTGAGTAATGTGCTGCGCCTGATCGGTCGCAAAACATTATTGTTGTTGCAAGTCGGTCCTCACTGGTTGTCGGCCGACGGCAAGGTCCACGACGATGCGCTGCCCGCCTTGCCGGTGGCGCAAAACACGCTGGCGTCCTCGCGTTATGCCTTTACCGTAGCCGCAGGTTTTCCCGAAGGAGAAACCTGGCGTTATATGCGCAGTGAGTACCCGCCGCTGTTCAGTCTGTTGATGTTCTTCGGTGTGGTGTCCGGCTCGATCGGACATGTGCTGCAGAAACGCTCGATGTCGCCGAGCCGTGAAATGCAGCGGGCGCTGGAGGCAGCAGAGTTCATTCCATATTTTCAGCCCGTGGTGCACGGCGACAATAAGCAGTGGTCCGGCGCCGAAGTATTGATGCGCTGGAAACATCCCAAGGAAGGCCTGGTACGCCCTGATCTGTTCATCCCGTTTGCCGAACATTCCGGGCTGATCGTGCCGATGACTCGCTCGTTGATGCGACAGACCTGCGCATTGCTGGCTCCCCTGTCGACCTCGTTCGACGGGCCATTTCACATTGGCATCAACATCACCGCCAGTCACTGCCGGGATCTGGAACTGGTCGAGGACTGCCGCGAATTCCTCAGCGCTTTCGCCCCGGGCAGCATCAACCTGGTGCTGGAGCTGACCGAACGCGAACTCATCGAGCCTACAGCCATCACCTTGCAATTGTTCGAGCAGCTTCACGAGTTGGGCGTGATGATCGCGATCGATGACTTCGGCACCGGTCACTCAAGCCTGGGTTATTTGCGTCAATTCAATGTGGACTTTCTGAAAATCGATCAGAGCTTTGTCGCCATGATTGGCGTCGACGCCCTGTCCAGACACATTCTGGACAGCATCATCGAACTGTCGGCCAAACTCGATCTGGGTATTGTCGCCGAAGGCGTGGAAACCGTAGAACAGAGTGACTATCTGACGGCCCAAGGCGTGAACTTCCTGCAAGGTTATCTGTTTGGTCGGCCGATACCCGGCGCGGAATTCATTAGAGCATTAAGTGATCGTTAACTAACCGCTCTAAGGGGCGAAGCCATGAAGATGCGCACCAAATTGAATCAAAAGACTACTCTTGTTACATGAAGAAAAAGTCAGGATTTACTCTTGGCCAATTAACTACTACAATTTTTCATGCCTGTGCAGAACTGGCAGGTACGCCATTATCACCGAGTCGCTTCAAGGCTCTTGGCTTATAGCTTTGTTTGCGGTTGGTATCAGCCAAACACACTATTGGAGTAAAGATATTGTCCAGACTCGCTGAATTCCGTGCAGCTGAAAAGGCCCTTCAAGAACAGCTCAAGCAGTTGGAATCGCTGAAGAACGATGCCGGGCTCAAGAAAGAAATCGAATTCGAAGAAAAGCTCCAGGGGCTGATGAAAACCTACGGCAAGAGCTTGCGCGACATCATCGCCATCCTCGATCCAAACCCGGCAAAATCCGGCCTGCAGCAGGCAGCAGCGCCTAAAACCCGCCGCGCTCGCGTGGTCAAGGTGTATCAGAACCCGCACACCGGTGAACTGATTGAAACCAAGGGCGGCAATCATCGCGGCCTGAAAGCCTGGAAGGAACAATACGGTGCTGCCACCGTTGATTCCTGGCTGCGAGGCTAAGCACTCGCGATCATAAAAAAGCCCTGCAATGCAGGGCTTTTTCATGGACAGCGTCTAAATGCAACGAAAGTCGCCGATCAACTCGTTACATCCCGATGAACTTTATGCTTAATCCCTTTGGCTATCTAAAAAATGCCGAACACGCTGAAATCTACTGATACGCAAACCTTAAAACTAAAGTTTCAAGCTGTTTCGAGCCGCCGCTATGTCGTCCTGACTTGCCTTATAAACCTCTGCCTGCCCCGCATAAGAAAGAACATAGGCCTTATCGGCGTCAACCGCAGCGACCAATGTTTGAGACAGCACATGTCGACCGTTCTGCGTAATCGTGCAGGTAGTTTCCAGCGCCGATAGCCGGCTTAAGGTAGTCGGGTGAATTTTAGTGCAAACGCTCTGATACCCACTCTGAAAAAAGTCCTTTTGCACCGACTTGCGCATCTCCAGCAGCACGCCTTCCAGGTTCACCTGATGACCACTTTCTACCTGAGTCATGGTCAACTCCATCACCATCACCGGCGTACCGTCCTGATCGTTTTTTACCGCGCGTTGCCGGGATACCTGCGGTTTAGCCTCATCTTGCGAAATAGATTCGACAGTCCATCCGCTTGGCCAAATCACGACCGGAGCCTCTGCATAAACGGGGGTAACACCTGAAAGCAGACACATCAGGACGAACATCGATTGACAGAATCGGGTCATTGCAATGAACACTCACGAATTGAGCCGTAAAGTCTGAGCCTCACCCGGCTGTCAGGCAAGCCTGCGGTTTTGGTTTGGCGATGCCGGAGCCCTTGCGTATCATTGTGACCATTCTTGGATTTTCCGGAGGGCCCCATGAGCCTGCACGAACTCAATACATTTCCCGGTGTGACCGCCCAACCCGACGCCGCCACCCAGAAGTTCGTCTTCAACCACACCATGCTGCGGGTCAAGGACATCACCCAGTCGCTGGATTTCTACACCCGCGTCCTGGGTTTCTCGCTGGTGGAAAAACGCGATTTTCCGGAAGCCGAATTCAGCCTGTATTTCCTGGCGCTGGTCGATAAGAACCAGATCCCGGCCGATGCCGCGGCTCGCACCGAGTGGATGAAATCGATCCCCGGCATTCTCGAGCTGACCCATAACCACGGCACCGAAAACGACGCGGATTTCGCCTACCACAATGGCAACACCGACCCACGCGGCTTCGGCCATATCTGCATTTCGGTACCGGACATTCGTGCCGCCTGCGAGCGCTTCGAAGCGCTGGGCTGCGATTTCCAGAAACGCCTGAACGACGGCCGCATGAAGAGCCTGGCCTTCATCAAGGACCCGGATGGTTACTGGGTCGAGATTATTCAGCCGGCACCGCTGTAAGCCCCATCACCAAGCCCGCTCCCACAATTGGGAATGTATGAGACACAAAAAACCCCATGATCACTCATGGGGTTTTGTATTTTCAGCGTCAGCGCTTATGCAGGCGCCGAGGTGCGGATCAAGTGATCGAATGCGCTCAGGGAAGCCTTGGCGCCCTCGCCCACCGCAATCACGATCTGCTTGTACGGCACGGTGGTCACGTCACCGGCCGCGAACACGCCGGGCATCGACGTTTCACCACGGGCATCGACAATGATCTCGCCGCGCGGCGACAGCTCGATGGTGCCTTTGAGCCAATCAGTGTTAGGCAGCAGACCGATCTGCACGAAGATCCCTTCCAGCTCGACAGTGCGCAACTCGTCCGACTGACGATCCTTGTAGCGCAGGCCGTTGACCTTTTGATCATCGCCAGTCACTTCAGTGGTTTGCGCACTGGTGATAACAGTAACGTTCGGCAGGCTGTGCAACTTGCGCTGCAATACCGCATCGGCGCGCAGTTGTACGTCGAACTCCAGCAGAGTCACGTGGGACACGATACCGGCCAGGTCGATGGCCGCTTCGACGCCGGAGTTACCGCCACCAATCACCGCCACACGCTTGCCTTTGAACAGCGGACCGTCACAGTGCGGGCAGTACGCCACGCCCTTGTTGCGGTATTGCTGCTCACCGGGAACGTTCATTTCACGCCACCGGGCGCCGGTCGCCAAAATCACGGTCTTGGCTTTCAAGGACGCACCACTGGCGAAATGGATTTCGTGCAGCGCGCCATTTTTGCCCGGCACCAGCTTGTCAGCGCGTTGCAGGTTCATGATATCCACGTCGTACTGCTTGACGTGTTCTTCCAGCGCCACGGCCAGTTTCGGCCCTTCGGTTTCCTGCACCGAGATGAAGTTCTCGATGGCCATAGTGTCGAGCACCTGCCCACCAAAACGTTCCGCCGCCACACCGGTGCGAATGCCTTTACGAGCAGCGTAGATCGCCGCCGAAGCACCGGCCGGGCCACCGCCGACGACCAGTACATCAAAGGCTTCTTTGGCGCTGATTTTCTCGGCCTGGCGCTCGATGCCGCTGGTGTCGATCTTGGCGAGGATTTCTTCCAGGCCCATACGGCCCTGGCCGAAGTTCACACCGTTCAGATAGACGCTTGGGACGGCCATGATCTGGCGCTCGTCGACTTCAGCCTGAAACAGCGCGCCATCGATGGCGACGTGGCGGATGTTCGGGTTCAGCACAGCCATCAGATTCAACGCCTGGACCACGTCCGGGCAGTTCTGGCAGGACAGCGAGAAGTAAGTCTCGAAGTTGAACTCGCCTTTGAGCGAGCGGATCTGTTCGATCACTTCGATACTGGCCTTCGAGGGGTGGCCGCCGACTTGCAGCAGAGCCAGCACCAAGGACGTGAATTCGTGGCCCATCGGGATACCGGCAAAACGCAGGCTGATATCGGCCCCTGGGCGGTTGATCGAGAACGATGGCTTACGTGCATCGTCACCGCTGTCGAGCAGCGTAATCTGGGTAGAAAGACTGGCAACGTCTTTCAGGAGTGCGAGCATTTCCTGGGATTTCGCACCGTCATCGAGGGAGGCAACGATCTCGATCGGCTGGGTGACCCGTTCCAGGTACGATTTCAACTGGGCTTTAAGAGTGGCGTCCAACATACGGGCGATTTCCTTTATTCGTGTCGAAAAAAAACGCCCGAGCGAATCTCGCCCGGGCGTTTTTGAGGGCGGTGCAGCTTACTTAGGAGGTGCGGAGTTCCGCCCTGATGAAGCGCGTCACAGACTTAGATCTTGCCGACCAGGTCCAGGGACGGAGCCAGAGTGGCCTCGCCTTCTTTCCACTTGGCTGGGCAAACCTGGCCAGGGTGAGCGGCAACGTACTGAGCAGCCTTGATTTTGCGCAGCAGCTCGGAAGCATCACGGCCTACACCGCCGTCGTTCAGTTCAACGATTTTGACCTGGCCTTCAGGGTTGATCACGAAGGTGCCACGGTCAGCCAGACCAGCTTCTTCGATCAGCACGTCGAAGTTGCGGGAGATAACGTGAGTCGGGTCGCCGATCATGGTGTACTGGATTTTGCCGATGGCTGGCGAAGTGTTGTGCCAGGCAGCGTGAGCAAAGTGGGTATCGGTGGAAACGCTGTAGATTTCGACGCCCAGCTTCTGGAACTCGGCGTAGTTGTCAGCCAGGTCTTCCAGTTCGGTCGGGCAGACGAAGGTGAAGTCAGCTGGGTAGAAGAACACGACAGACCACTTGCCTTTCAGGTCAGCGTCCGACACTTTTACGAAGTCGCCATTTTTAAAGGCGTCAGCTTTGAACGGTTTAACTTGGCTGTTGATGATAGGCATCGTTGACTCTCCGTCAGGGGTTAAGAAGTTGATGGGGTGAATCCTACCCAGTCGATCGCCGATTGGCTCATTGGCAAACCTGATGTTGCTGATTGGTTTTCGCTATTAGCCGACAGTATTAATAGAAGAAAACGTGATCTACAGCGCCAATGGCTTTTCAGCGATGCGGGTCATCCCGATAAACGGGCTGGATTCAACATAGCGCATGGCGGACTTCATATCCTTCCAGCCCACGTAACTCATCAACGACTTCAAATCCCAACCGCTCTGATGAGCCCAAGTGGCAAACCCACGACGCAAGGAGTGACTGGTGTAGTGCTCGGCCGCAATACCGGCGCGCTCCAGGGCCTGGCGCAACAACGGGATCACGCTATTGGCATGCAAGCCCTCCTCGCTCAAATGACCCCAACGGTCGATACCCCGAAATACCGGCCCGCGGACCAACGCGGCGTCAGTGATCCATTGGATATAGGCCTGCACCGGACACAAACGCTGCAAGGCTGGCGTCTGGTACGTCTGGCCGAGGTTCTCGCGGTCGCTCTTGCTGCGAGGCAAATAGAGGGTAATGCCTGAGCCGGCGCTGGCCTGCACATGCTCAATCTGCACGCGACACAACTCATCGCTACGGAAACCGCGCCAAAAGCCCAGCAGAATCAGCGCCGTGTCGCGCCTGGCCCGCAGCAATCCCGGTTGATCGCCCTGCGCCTTGGCGGTTTGTGCTTCCTGCTCCAGCCAGGCCACCACTTGCTCCAGATGCTGAAGCTGCAACGGCTCGGCCTGTTTCTCCTGCGCAGGGTGCAGCGCCCGAATGCCCTTGAACACCTTGCGCACCACGGGTGCCTTGGTGGGATCGGCGAACCCCTGACTGTTGTGCCACTGGGCCAGCGCGGACAAGCGCAACTTCAAGGTATTGATCGACAGCACGCCTGCGTGCGCCACGAGATAGCGCGCCACGCTGTCACTGGTCGCTGGCAGGAACCCGCCCCAACTGACTTCGAAGTGCTCGATGGCCGCGCGATAGCTGCGACGGGTGTTGTCGCGCGTGGCGGCTTGCAGGTAGCGATCCAGTTCAGTCATGGGCTCAGTTCTCGAAAACGTACGGTTCTGGCGGGCGAAAACCCGGATTACAGCTCATCACACGGGGTAATACCAGTATATCCCGCATGACAAATCATAAAATTCTAACTTTAATCGAATCATGGTACATTGCGTATATTAGTGGTACGTACCACAGTATCAAATCGTAGGAGAACACATGGCACGTGGCGGCGTAAACAAGGCACTGGTGCAAGCGGCGCGCTCAGCAATCCTGGCCCGGGGCGAACACCCAAGCATCGACGCGGTGCGGATCGAGATGGGCAATACCGGTTCAAAAACCACAATCCATCGCTATATGAAGGAACTCGATGACGGCACCGAACCCGCCCAAGCACCTTCCGAGCCTATCGACGATGAGCTGACAAGCTTGGTGTCGCGCCTGGCGCAACGCCTGAAAGAACAGGCGCAAGAGCCCATCGACCAGGCACGCGCACAGTTCGAGCAACAACGAAAAGAGCTGGAAACCCAACTGCATGAGGCCCGCGAGGCCAATACCGAACTGCACCAGCAATACGAAATTCAAAGCCTGGCACTGGCCCAGGAGTCTGCAGAACTGCATGACACCCGCTCCATGCTGCAAAGCGAACAAACCCGCAACGCCGGATTGAACCAGGCGCTGGCAGATTTCGAATTACGCTTGCAAGACAAGGATGAGCAGATCCGCTCGCTGGAAGAAAAGCACCTGCACGCTCGTGAGGCGCTGGAACACTACCGCAATGCCGTCAAAGACCAGCGCGAGCAGGAACAGCGACGCCACGAAGGGCAGGTTCAGCAGATTCAGATGGAGTTGCGTCAGGCGCAGCAAAGCGCACTGGTTCGCCAGGATGAAATCACCCAACTGCATCGCGACAACGAGCGCTTACTGACGGAAAACCGCGGAACGCTGCGAGAGTTGAGCCTGTCGCAAGAGCAACTCAAGCACACCAACAGCCGGCAGGATCAGCTGCTGGACCAGGTCAACCGTATCGACAGCGAACGCACCCTCCTCCAGGAACGCTTGCGCATTGCCATGCTGGAAAGCCAGTCACTCAAGCAGAACATCGACGAGCAGTCGCACATCAACAAGGCGCTGGAAGTTGAACTGATCAAGTTGCAGGCAAGCCTGGATGAAAGCGCGCGTCTGGCCGCTGTCGTTGCGACAGGGCCAGACGCATCAGCGCCGCGTAAGGACGATTAACTCGCGACCGGCGTACGCATGGTGACGAACTCTTCGGCGGCAGTCGGATGCACGCCGATGGTTTCGTCGAAGTCACGTTTGGTTGCGCCGGCCTTCAAGGCAATTGCCAACCCCTGAACGATCTCGCCGGCTTCCGGGCCGACCATGTGGCAGCCCAGGACCTTGTCGGTCTTGGCGTCCACCACCAGCTTCATCAAGGTGCGTTCCTGGCATTCAGTCAGGGTCAGCTTCATCGGCCGGAAACGGCTTTCGAAGATCACCACCTCATGCCCGGCCTCCCGCGCCTCTTCTTCGGTCAGGCCGACAGTGCCAATGTTCGGCAAGCTGAACACGGCGGTCGGGATCATCTTGTAATCCACCGGGCGATATTGCTCGGGCTTGAACAAACGCCGCGCCACGGCCATGCCTTCCGCGAGCGCGACCGGCGTAAGCTGTACTCGCCCGATCACATCGCCCAGAGCCAGGATAGATGGCTCTGCGGTTTGATACTGCTCATCGACCTCGACAAAACCTTTCTTGTCGAGTTTGACGCCAGTGTTTTCCAACCCCAGATTGTCGAGCATCGGACGCCGACCGGTGGCGTAGAACACGCAATCCGCCTCCAGCTTACGACCGTCCTTGAGCGTGGCTGTCAGGCTGCCATCGGCTTGCTTGTCGATGCGCTCGATGTCGGCATTGAATTGCAGGTCCATGCCGCGCTTGGACAGCTCTTCCTGCAAATGCTTGCGCACCGCACCATCGAAGCCACGCAGGAACAGATCACCGCGATACAGCAGCGTGGTCTCGGCACCCAGCCCGTGGAAAATCCCGGCAAACTCCACCGCGATGTAACCACCACCGACCACCAGAACGCGCTTGGGCAGCTCTTTAAGGAAGAACGCCTGGTTAGAACTGATCGCGTGCTCGTGCCCCGGAATCTCCGGGATCTGCGGCCAGCCACCGGTAGCGATCAGGATGTTTTTGGCGGTGTAGCGTTTGCCATCGAACTCGACGGTATGCGGATCGACTATTTTTGCGTGGCCTTCATGCAAGATCACACCGCTGTTGACCAGCAGATTGCGATAGATGCCGTTCAGGCGATTGATCTCGCGATCCTTGTTGGCGATCAGCGTCGCCCAGTCGAACTTCGCCTCACCCGGGGTCCAGCCAAAACCTTGCGACTGCTCGAAGTCTTCGGCGAAGTGCGCACCGTAGACCAGCAATTTCTTCGGCACGCAGCCGACGTTCACACACGTACCGCCCAGATAGCGGCTCTCGGCCACGGCGACTTTCGCGCCGAAACCAGCCGCAAACCGCGCAGCCCGCACACCGCCAGAACCGGCGCCAATCACATACAGGTCAAAATCGTAGGCCATTTCTATCTCCTCGGCAGGCCACCAGCATACCTGCGAGCGGCCTTTGGGCAAGCGTTGCAAACTATGTGGGGCCGGAAAATGAAAAAGCCACCCGAAGGTGGCTTTTCAATACAAGCAGCTCAGGCGCTATCAGTAAGCCTTGCCAGTCTTGTAGAAGTTCTCGAAGCAGAAGTTGGTCGCGTCGATGTAGCCTTCGGCGCCACCGCAGTCGAAACGCTTGCCTTTGAACTTGTAGGCCATGACGCAGCCGTTTTGTGCCTGCTTCATCAGGGCGTCGGTGATCTGGATTTCGCCGCCCTTGCCTGGCTCGGTTTGTTCGATCAGGTCGAAGATGTCCGGAGTCAGGATGTAACGGCCGATGATCGCCAGGTTCGACGGTGCATCTTCAGGCTTTGGTTTTTCAACCATGCTGTGAACGCGGTAGATGTCGTCGCGGATCATCTCACCGGCAATCACGCCGTACTTGTGAGTTTCTTGCGGGTCGACTTCCTGAATGGCCACGATCGAGCAGCGGAACTGCTTGTACAGCTTGACCATCTGGGTCAGTACGCCGTCGCCTTCCAGGTTTACGCACAAGTCATCCGCCAGTACCACGGCGAACGGTTCGTCGCCGATCAGCGGACGCCCCGTCAGAATCGCGTGGCCCAAGCCTTTCATTTCGGTCTGGCGAGTGTAGGAGAACGAGCACTCGTCGAGCAGCTTGCGGATACCGACCAGGTACTTCTCTTTGTCGGTGCCCTTGATCTGGTTTTCCAGCTCGTAGCTGATGTCGAAGTGGTCTTCCAGAGCACGCTTGCCGCGACCGGTGACGATGGAGATTTCGGTCAACCCGGCGTCCAGTGCTTCTTCGACGCCGTACTGGATCAGTGGCTTGTTTACCACCGGCAGCATTTCTTTGGGCATGGCTTTAGTCGCTGGCAGGAAGCGAGTACCGTAACCGGCTGCTGGGAACAAGCATTTCTTGATCATATAAGTCCTTGAAAGGGCTGTGTGTTCGAGTTTCGGCGCAGTCTAATCAGGCGGCGGGCACCTTACAATGCCCTGCACTGGCTAACCGATGCCATCATAGAGAAATATTCTGATGGATAGTTCCGCAGATACATTGCACAACCTCTTATAGATAGCAGAGATCGGCAGATCTGCGCGGCCATCATCCGAAAGACAATCCGCCCTACCCTACACCATAGGCACCCGTTGAGGGCATTTGGCGCTATCATTGTGCGATTGAACCAGCCAACGAGGCAGATAGATGTCGGCAGCAAAAAGTGTTAATGGGTACCTGATCAATCAGGCAAAAGACGGCCAGTGGTGGGTAGACAGCGTCGGCGGCGAAAATATTGCCGGGCCGTTCCCTACCGAAGCGTTGGCGATTGAAGTGGCATCGGTGTTGCAAGATCAACCCGCAGGCCCCAAGCGGCGCGGCAAGGACAAGCCTTGAGCTGAACCTGACACGACGTAGCCCTGCCTTTGCGCAGGGCTTTTTTGTGATTATCTGCAGAGAAGTGGCCATTCGCTATAACCTTTCGATGCAGCCGCTGTCACAGCTTTTAGCCACCATCACTGACGACCACCACGACATGAATAAATTTTTGCCACTGATTGCAGTTCTGGCCCTGAGCGGCTGCGCCACGTCCGAAACCACTTACCTGAAAAATGGCGAACAAGGCCTGAGCATCGACTGCTCCGGAGAAGCCAACGACTGGGCCACCTGCTACGAAAAAGCCGATGCCTCTTGCGCTGGCACCGGTTATCGGATCGTCGGTACCGACGGCACACCTTCGCCCCAGGAAAGCGACAAGACCTTGGGCGTTGACGTCGGCAATTACAAAAACCGCAGCGTGGTGGTGGTCTGCAAGTAGGGCTCCCAATGCCCTACATATGAATTTCGGCGAATTTGATCCCGAGCCCGCGCACGGTCTCGATCAAATCGTCGAGGCGACTGAAGGATTCGACTTCATCGTTGTCATCCACCAGGAAAAAACTGCGCCCGGCGCTTTTCTTGAAAAACACGATCCACTCCCCCGGATTCGCCGGGTTCTGAATCACGTGGGTGGCAGAGATATGACCCTCTGCATGGCGCTCCCGCACCTGCTCTCGCTTCATGCTCAACTCCAGAAATGACAATGCCGTCAAAGCGCGACTTTGGCGGCATCGATGCTGACTGGGGGGTAGTTTATCAGCCGGATATGCATGCGGTGGCGGCATTGCGTACATCCCATGGGCGCAATGGCACATTGGAGATGCGCTCATGCAGCTTGATGCTGCTGCCGCCAGAGCGGTCTTCAATTTCAAATACGGCGGCCGGCCCCGACGAGAACTTTTGCGGCACGATAACTCGCACGCCTTCCTTGTGCGGTTCGACTTGCAGGGCTCCACGGCTATCGGCGAGCTTTTCGACCAGGCATTGGGCGTACTCATGGGGATTCTTGCCTGATATCACGCTCATGGTGGGCAGTGTCTCATTGATGTCCGAGACACTCGCACATCCACCCACTGCCAACGCCAACGGCCCGACCAGAACTCCCCACTTCATACAGAACCTCCGATAAAGACCTTCCGACAGCACAAATGCTGGTTTTCTCCGAGGCTCACTGCGTTTATCGCTCATAGAATTCCGTATAACTGTTTTTAATTGTCAAAGCGCACCTCGAGAGCCGGATAATAACCTGTTCGGGCTGATAAACTGCGCCAATCGCCCATGCTATCGTTTTGATTTTGTAGAAAAAGCCCTTCTGGAGGCGCCTCATGAAATTTATCCACCAGCGCGAGCACCTCAACGAAGACGACATCGTCGTCATCCAGTGCTCCCAAATGTGCAACATCCGCTTGATGAACGACGCCAACTTCCGCAGTTTCAAGAATGGCGGCCGTCATACTTACCACGGCGGCGCATTCGACACCTTCCCGGCCCGCATCACAGCGCCAAGCACCGGTTTCTGGAACATCACCATCGACACGGTCAATCGCCGGCCGATCAGCGTGACCCGCAAACCGACCCTGACGCACTCGATCAAGATCATCCGCCGCTCCAGCTCGAAACTGAGCTGAGCCCACACCAAAACAGGCAGGTATGACCGTGGCCCAGACGACCAAGTACGTCATCAAATACAAACTCAACGGCGAGCGCCGCTTCGAATTCGCCCAGCTGGAAAATGGCACGGAGGAAGAAGCCAAGGCTGCACTCGACGTCATTCATGGCCAGACTGAAGATGTCATCAGCGAGATCAGCGTGAGCAAAGCGCTGTAAAGCGATCTGGAGCGACAACATGGACGTCTGCTCCCCTTTCGAATTCGACCGCAAGCGCCGGAGTGCCCACTCCCGCCCCGCTCACTAAACTGGCCGCCTCGACCTTCTGGTCAAGGAGTCAGAACCTTGTTTACCGACCCGATTCATAATGATGCCCTCGACTGGATCACGCTTGCGCAGCAACTCGATCAGGATGGCTGCGCGCTAATCCGGTCGTTTTTAGGCCATCAGACCTGCGATGAAATAAGCGCCCTGTACGACCGGCCCGAGCCCTTTCGCTCCAAAGTGGTGATGGCTCGCCACGGTTTTGGCCGGGGCGAGTACAAGTACTTCAAGTACCCGTTGCCGGATCCGGTGGCCCGGTTGCGTAGCGCGCTCTACCCTCGACTGGTTCCAATCGCCAATCGCTGGTACGAATCGATGGATCTGCCGACCCGTTTCCCCGAATCCCACGAAGCATTTTTGCAGCGCTGTCATGCTGCGGGTCAGGAACGCCCGACACCTTTGTTGCTGCAATATGGGCCACAGGACTACAACTGTTTGCATCAGGATCTGTACGGCGAACACGTCTTTCCGCTGCAAGTGGCGATTCTTCTGTCAGAACCGGGAGAAGACTTTACCGGCGGTGAGTTTGTGCTGACTGAACAACGTCCGAGGATGCAGTCGCGCCCGCAAGTCATCGGTCTGAAGAAAGGCGACGCGTTGATTTTTGCCGTGAATCAGCGTCCGGTAAAAGGTGTTCGCGGCTATTACCGAGTAACCATGCGTCACGGCGTGAGTCGCCTGCACAGTGGAAAACGGCATACCCTTGGAATCATCTTTCACGATGCGTTATGACCCCATGAGCCCGATCACTTTTGATCTGTTTGCCGATACAGAACCCGAGCAGCCGTCCAGGCGCGAGCAGATTGGCGAACAATCCTTCGTTCTTAGAGGCTTCACCCTGCCCTGGCTCGACCGGTTGCTGCCGGCACTGGAGGCGGTTCTGGCAGCAGCCCCTTTTCGGCAGATGGTCACGCCCGGCGGCTTTACCATGTCAGTGGCGCTGAGCAGTTGCGGCACCTGGGGCTGGACGACCGACCGCAGCGGCTACAAGTACACCCGTAACGATCCGCAGACCGGCGCGCCATGGCCTGAAATGCCTGAGGTATTTTTCGAGCTGGCGCAAGCGGCGGCGCGAGAGGCAGGCTTTATGGATTTCGTACCGGATTCCTGCCTGATCAACCGCTATATTCCCGGTGCCAGAATGTCGTTGCATCAGGACAAAGACGAAGGTTCCTACGCGGCGCCCATTGTGTCGGTGTCCTTGGGGTTGCCGGCGACGTTTCTGTTCGGGGGCTTCGAACGAAGCGCCAAGAGCCAGCGAGTGCCGCTGTTGCACGGCGATATTGTGGTCTGGGGCGGCGTCGACCGTTTGCGTTATCACGGCGTATTGCCGATCAAGGAGGGTTATCACCCTCAGTTGGGCGAACAACGGATCAACTTCACCTTCCGTACCGCGGGATGAAACCGTTGAATTCGACCGCAAGACCCGGAGTGTGGCGTCTCTGCCGGCTGGTTAATCTGCATGAAACGGGTCAACGGACATGAAGCCATGACAACTCATTCGAAAAATATCGCCACCGAAAACGATCCTCGCTGGGCTGCCGTGGTCGCACGCGATCCCCGCGCCGACGGGCAGTTTGTGTATGCGGTGAAAACCACCGGCATCTACTGCCGCCCCAGCAGCCTGGCGCGCTTGCCAAAGCCGCAGAATGTCGAATTCTTCGACACCGCCGAGCAAGCTCAGGCGGCAGGTTATCGTCCCAGCAAACGGGCTGCGAAAGATCAAAGTGATGTCGCCGCACAACACGCCACGACCGTGGCCGCCGCATGCCGTCACATCGAATCCGCCGAGACGTTGCCGGCGCTGAATGAACTGGCGGACGCAGCCGGCCTGAGCAGTTTCCACTTCCATCGCGTGTTCAAGGCCATCACCGGCCTGACGCCCAAGGGCTACGCCACGGCCCATCGCTCACGCAAAGTTCGCGAGCGCCTGACGGACGGCGGCACGGTCACCGACGCGCTGTATGACGCCGGATTCAACTCCAACAGCCGTTTCTATGAGGCTGCAGATCAAGTGCTGGGCATGAAGCCCGGCGATTACCGTGCGGCCGGGCAGAACAACGACATTCGTTTTGCCGTCGGCCAGTGTTCTCTGGGAGCGATTCTGGTGGCGCAAAGTGAGCGCGGCGTCTGCGCGATTCTGTTGGGGGACGACCCGCATCAATTGGTCTGTGACCTGCAGGACAAGTTTCGGCGCGCCAACCTGATTGGCGCCGATCATGAGTTCGAGCAGTTGATCGCCAAAGTGGTGGGTTTTATCGAAGCCCCGGCGCTCGGTCTGGACTTGCCGCTGGACGTACGCGGCACAGCGTTTCAGGAACGGGTGTGGCAAGCCCTGCGGGAGATTCCCGCCGGCAGCACCGCCAGTTATGCCGATATCGCTCAGCGCATCGGCGCACCGAAAGCCGTGCGTGCCGTGGCCCAGGCCTGTGGCGCGAACAGCCTGGCGGTGGCAATCCCTTGCCATCGCGTGGTGCGCAGCGACGGCAACCTGTCGGGCTATCGCTGGGGCGTGGAGCGCAAGCGTCAGTTGCTGGAACGCGAAAACGCGGCTGAGTCCTGAATGCCGATATAGACCGCCACGGTCTCCGGGCCGGTGTAGACCTCAAAGTCCGTGGCGAACTTGCGGCGAACCTGCGGGTTATCCTCGAAGTAGGCCCAGACCAGGCCCCACGTCTGGATGACGCTGTCGGGCATCGGCCCTTTGGCGCTGAACACCAGGTAATCGCCGCCCTCAACCTGAATCTGCGCAAAGTCCTCGGAGGGCGCGGTAACCGCCGCACCCGCGGTTACATCGAAATAGCCCGAAGCATCGGATTCGTAGTTGGAATAGACGCCGTACATAAACGAGTCCGGCTGTTTGTGGGCGATCTTGTCGAAAACGTCCTCAACGAAAAACTGTTCCCACATAGGGCCGATACGCGCGGTATCTGGCTGCTGTTCTGCGGCATTGAGGGTTCGCACCTGCAACCCAGAGACGCTAAAGGGCAGCACTTCACGCAGCTTTACATCCATTGTCGCTATTTCCTTGTTTCTACAGTTTGTCTGTTTGATTGGCGCGAAGACGATCAACGATTGACGTCGACCACCACCCGACCGCGCAACTGGCCGGCAAGCAGGCGCTGGGTCGCGTCGATGGCTTCACTCAAGCCGATTTCGTGGCTGATCAGCGGCAACAAGGCGAAATCCAGATCCTTGGCCAGGCGATTCCAGGCCAGTATCCGCTTGGCTTTGGGTTGGGTCACGCTGTTGATGCCGGCCAGGGTCACACCGCGCAAAATGAACGGCGCAACGGAGGCCGGGAAGTCCATGCCCTGGGCCAGTCCGCAAGCAGCGACGATGCCGTTGGCTCGAGTGCTGGCGCAAGCGTTGGCCAACGTGTGGCTACCGACCGAGTCGATCACCGCCGCCCAACGCTCCTTGGCCAACGGTTTGCCCGGCTCTGACAATGTGGTGCGATCGATGATTTCGCTGGCACCCAATTGCTTGAGATAGTCGTGCTCGGAGGTACGACCGGTGGATGCCACCACGCGATAGCCAAGCTTACTCAGCAGCGCGATGGCGAAACTGCCTACGCCACCGTTGGCGCCCGTTACCAGCACTTCGCCCTGCTCGGGGTTCACGCCGTTATGCTCCAGCGCCAGGATGCTCAGCATCGCCGTATAGCCGGCCGTGCCGATGGCCATCGCTTGTGCAGCGGTGAAGGCTTTGGGCAACGGGATCAGCCAGTCGCCATTCAGGCGAGCTTTCTGCGCCAATCCGCCCCAGTGCCCTTCACCCACCCCCCAGCCATTGAGCAGGACTTGATCACCGACCTTGTAGTCCGGATGACCGCTGACTTCGACAGTGCCCGCCAGATCGATCCCCGGCACCATCGGGAATTTTCGCACCACCGGGCTGCTGCCCGTGATCGCCAGGCCATCCTTGAAGTTCAGCGTGCTGTACGCCACGCGCACGGTCACATCGCCTTCAGGCAATTGATCATCACTGATCTCTTGCAGCGTGGCCCGGTAACCGTTGTCGTCCTTGTCGATCAAAATGCCTTTGAACATCACTGCCTCCCGATGGAATCGCTCAGTTGTCATGCTGTTGAATAACACATGAAAACACATCGCAGCAGCCGACTTTAAGCCAATACTCAAACTCGACTGGCCTTGCGTCAGTCATTACTGATACAAATTCGCTTCTACCGACGTCGGAGAACACTGCACATGAGTCAATGGCCAGACACCCGCATTCTCGACCTGCTCGGGATAGAACTGCCGATCATCCAGGGCCCCTTGGCCGGCGCGACGACGTCGGCCATGGTGATTGCGGTGAGCAACGCTGGCGGCCTGGGCTCGATGCCCGCGGCAATGCTGAGCATCGAGCAATTGCGCGAGGAGCTGAAAACGATTCGCCAACACACCCGGCGCCCGCTCAACGTCAATTTCTTTTGCCATCAACCTCCGCCACCCGATGAGCAACGCGCCCGGGACTGGAAGAATCTGCTGGAACCGTATTACCGGGAATTGGGTGTCGACTTCGACGCGCCGACGCCAGTGTCCAATCGCGCACCGTTCGATCATGCGGCCTGCGAAGTGATCGAAGAATTTCGTCCTGAAGTGGTGAGTTTTCACTTCGGCCTGCCGGAAAAGTCCCTGCTGGATCGGGTAAAAGCTACCGGGGCGAAAATTCTCTCTTCGGCGACCACCGTCGAAGAGGCCATCTGGCTGGAACAGCATGGTTGCGACGCGATCATCGCCATGGGTTACGAGGCAGGCGGTCACCGGGGGATGTTCCTCAGTGATGACCTGAGCAGCCAGGTAGGAACCTTTGCCCTGGTGCCACAAATCGTCGATGCGGTAAGCGTGCCGGTAATTGCGGCGGGCGGGATTGGAGATGCACGGGGCGTGGCGGCGGCTTTTCTGCTGGGCGCTTCGGCGGTCCAGGTGGGTACGGCTTATTTGTTCACGCCGGAGGCCAAGGTCAGCGCGTCTCACCACAAGGCGTTGCGCACGGCCAAGGAAAGCGAGACGGCGGTGACCAACATTTTCACCGGGCGCCCGGCGCGCGGGATTCTCAATCGGGTGATGCGAGAACTGGGGCCCATGTGTGACAAAGCGCCGGCCTTCCCATTGGCGGGCGGTGCGCTGATGCCGTTGCGGGCCAAAGGGGAAGCGGACTTCAGCAATCTTTGGGCTGGGCAGGCGTTTACGTTGGGGGTTGAAATGACTTCGGCAGAGCTGACCCGGCGGTTGGCGGATGAGGCGTTGGCGAAACTAACCCACCGCTAGACACAGAACCTGTGGGAGCGGGCTTGTCCGCGATAGAGCCCTGTCAGTCACACTTAAATGGTCTGATTCACCGCTATCGCGGGCAAGCCCGCTCCCACAGGGATTGTGTTAAACGGCCTACCGATACACAGCCCAATGGGGGCAAGCCCCCTCGCCACAATCCGGTGCCAATGTCGCGCTTTGCATCCGGCAAGTTCCGTTTACAGGCAATTCGCTATATATTCCGCTATATAGCGTCTCACTCGCCTACCACGGAGCCGTTTCATGATCATTCGTGCCTCACGTATTGCCCCCGCGTGCCTGTTCACCGTGTTCACTTTCGGGTCCGCCCAGGCGGATGAAGTCCAGGTCGCCGTTGCTGCCAACTTCACCGCGCCGATCCAGGCCATCGCGGCCGATTTCGAGAAAGACACCGGGCACAAACTAGTCACCTCCTTTGGTGCAACCGGCCAGTTCTATACCCAGATCAAGAACGGCGCGCCGTTCGAAGTGTTCCTCTCGGCAGACGACGCCACCGCGCAAAAACTCGAGGCCGAAGGCGACACGGTCAAAGGCTCACGCTTCACCTACGCCATCGGCACCCTGGCGCTGTGGTCGGCCAAGGACGGTTATGTCGACGCCAAGGGCAAGGTGCTGAGCGACAATCAGTATCAGCATCTGTCCATCGCCAACCCGAAAGCCGCCCCGTATGGCCTGGCTGCCACTCAAGTGCTGGCCAGGCAGGGCCTGACCGACAAGGTCAAAGACAAGATCGTCGAAGGCCAGAACATCACTCAGGCGTACCAGTTCGTCTCCACCGGCAACGCCGAACTCGGTTTTGTGGCCTTGTCGCAGATCTACAAAGACGGCAAAGTCACCAGCGGTTCGGCCTGGATCGTGCCGGCCGATCGGCATGACCCGATCAAACAAGACGCGGTAATCCTCAATAAGGGTAAGGACAACCCGGCCGCCAAGGCGCTGGTTGACTACCTCAAAGGTCCGAAAGCCGCCGCTGTCATCAAATCCTACGGTTACCAACTCTAAATGACGCTATCGAGTGCCGATTATTCCGCCATCTGGCTGACTCTCAAACTGGCGTCCCTGACGACCGTGATCCTGTTGGTCATCGGCACTCCGATTGCGTTATGGCTGTCGCGCACCCGGTCCTGGCTGCGCGGCCCGATCGGGGCGATCGTCGCCCTGCCCTTGGTGCTGCCGCCGACGGTGATCGGTTTTTACTTGTTGCTGGCGCTCGGCCCGAACGGCTGGATCGGTCAGTTCACCCAATCGCTGGGCCTTGGCACTCTCACATTCAGTTTTGCGGGGTTGGTGGTCGGCTCGGTGCTGTACTCGATGCCGTTCGTGGTCCAGCCGCTGCAAAATGCTTTTTCTGCCATTGGCACTCGCCCACTGGAAGTGGCTGCAACCTTGCGCGCCAATCCCTGGGACACGTTCTTCAGCGTGATTGTGCCGCTGGCCCGCCCCGGTTTCATCACCGCGGCCATTCTCGGTTTTGCCCATACCGTCGGCGAGTTCGGCGTTGTACTGATGATAGGCGGCAACATTCCCGACAAAACCCGCGTGGTCTCGGTGCAGATCTACGATCACGTCGAAGCCATGGAATACGCCCAGGCTCATTGGCTGGCCGGGGTGATGCTGGTGTTCTCGTTTGCAGTATTGCTGGCGCTCTACTCCAGCCGTAAAACCAAAGCGGTCTGGAGCTGATCGATGATTCATGCGCGCTTGAAACTGAATTATTCGGGCTTCTCCCTGGATGTGGACCTGCAACTGCCCGGCCGCGGAGTGACGGCGCTTTACGGCCATTCCGGCTCGGGCAAGACCACGTGCCTGCGCTGCATCGCCGGCCTGGAACGGGCCGAGCAGGGTTTTATTCAGGTCAACGATGAAGTCTGGGAAGACAGCGACAAAGGGATATTCGTACCGCCGCATAAACGCGCCCTGGGTTACGTTTTCCAGGAAGCCAGCCTGTTTCCACATTTGTCGGTGCGAGGCAATCTTGAGTTCGGCCTCAAGCGCATCCCTCGCCAACAGCGCCGTGTCGACATGGCCCATGCCACTGAGTTGCTGGGGATCGGCCATTTGCTGGGCCGTGATCCGCAGAACCTTTCTGGCGGCGAGCGCCAGCGGATCGGCATCGCTCGCGCCCTGCTCACCAGCCCGAAACTATTGCTGATGGACGAACCGCTGGCGGCACTCGATACCCAGCGTAAAAACGAAATCCTGCCGTATCTGCAACGGCTGCACGATGAGCTAGACATCCCCGTGCTGTACGTCAGTCATTCCCAGGATGAAGTCGCGCGGCTCGCCGACCACCTCGTTCTGCTCAGCAACGGCAAGGCTTTGGCCTGCGGCGCCATCGGCGAAACCCTGGCCCGGCTCGATCTGCCGCTGGCGCTGGGCGACGATGCCGGCGTGGTGATCGAAGGGCATGTCAGCGCCTATGACGCCGACTACCAGTTGCTGACCTTGCAACTGCCCAACACGGACCTGAACATTCGGGTCGCCCATTCGCCAATGGCTGAAGGCCAGGCACTGCGCTGCAAGGTCCAGGCGCGGGATGTCAGCCTGAGCCTGCAAGGCGTCGAGCAAAGCAGCATTCTCAATCGCCTGCCGGTCACGGTGATCAGTGAAATCGGTGCCGATAACGCCGCTCACGTACTGATCCGCCTGAACGCGGCCGGCACACCGCTACTGGCGCGAATCACCCGCTATTCCCGGGATCAACTGGGCGTGTACCCCGGACAGCAACTCTGGGCGCAAATCAAAGCGGTGGCGGTGCTGGCCTGAATCCGTCGGCACCCCAACGATGGCGCGCGGTCAATGGCTTAACGCCCCATGATTCGTCGCCCAGGATTGCCCGCCATGCCAGATACCGCGTTGCCCGATGTTCTGCCGCCCGACCTGCATTACGTCGATGACAGCCAGCCCGGCATCACCCGCAAACTCCTGCGCGGCAAGTTTTGCTACTTCGACCCGGCGGGACAACGCATTACCGATCCGGATGAAATCAAACGCATCAATGCACTCGCGGTGCCGCCCGCCTACACCGACGTGTGGATTTGCCCCGACCCGCGCGGCCATCTGCAAGCTACCGGCCGTGACGCTCGCGGTCGCAAGCAATACCGTTATCACCCGCGCTGGCGAGAAGTGCGCGATGCCGACAAATACTCGCGTTTGCGGGACTTCGGCCTGGCCCTGCCGAAACTGCGCAAACAACTGGAGGCGCTGCTGGCGGCCCCCGGCTTCAGCCGCGACAAGGTCATGGCCACTGTGATTACCTTGCTCGATGCGACGCTGATCCGGGTCGGTAACACGCAGTACGCCCGGGACAACCGCTCATATGGCCTGACGACCCTGCGCAACCGGCATGTCGAGGTCAACGGCAGCGCGATTGTGTTCCAGTTTCGCGGCAAGAGCGGCATTGAGCACCAGATCACCGTAAAAGACCGGCGCCTGGCGCGGATCATCAAGCGCTGCCTGGAAATCCCCGGGCAAAACCTCTTTCAGTATCTGGATGAAAACGGCGAGCGGCACACCATCAGTTCCTCCGACGTCAACGCCTACTTGCAGACGCTGACCGGCGCCGATTTCACCGCCAAGGACTACCGCACCTGGGCCGGCAGTGCATTGGCATTGGCGGTGCTGCGCGAGTTGCAGTGGGAATCGGAAGCCGACGCGAAGCGGCATGTGGTGGAAATGGTCAAGAACGTCGCCCGACAGTTGGGCAACACTCCGGCGGTTTGCCGCAAGTGCTACATCCATCCGGCGGTCGTCGATGGTTTCATGCAGGGCGCATTATCCAAACTGCCGCGATCAAGAGGACGTAAAAGGTTGAGGGCCGAAGAAGTCGCGTTGGCTGTGCTTCTGGAGAAGCTGATCGAGACGGCTGAAACACCCTAAGACCTCTTTCGAGGCGAACCAAACCGACGAACTGACCTGTCCTTTTTTTGCGTGATTGCAAAGGGCTTCTATGCTTGATCTGAATACGAATAGCTTCGGTGACGCCATGGAAGACATTTTCGTTGTGAAACGCTGCAACAAGATCATCATTCATGGCCGCCGGGCCGGAGAACCCGATCACCCGCCACCCGATGCTGCCGTCTGGTATCGCATTACCGATACCCGCACTCGCGGCTTCATCGGTGATGGCTTTGATCTTGAAGAGGACGCCGCGCGCGAATGTCGGCGGCTTAACGCGGTCAGCTCGCCGAAGTCCCGGCAGGCCTGAAGCTGGCCTGTTTTATTTCCGGGTCTATACTTAGAGGTGCTGAAGGATCAGCGACCCATCGGCAGAAAGCTCGCTCCCCGCGGGCTTTTTGTTGCCCTTTACCCGATTTCTTTGAACGGAGGTGTATGTCATGTCCGAGAAAGAGTCCATCACCACCCTGCTGACCCTGCTTGACTCCCGTCAGGCGCGCCTTGCCGCTGCCTGCAAGGAAATCGCCGACTGGGTTGATAATCAAGGGGGGCATCCGACAGCCCTCAGGATTCGCGATCGTCTGAATGACATCGAGAAAGACACGCCGCAGATTCGCAGCGCGCTGTCTTCACTCAAACCTGTAGAGCCGCCGCTGCCTCGGTTCAGATGAGTCGACCCCAGTACTTGAGCCATGCACAAAGCCCCCTTCAGGGCACCTGAACGGTGACAATCGTCACCAGGCTTATACCTGCCTGCCAGTCAGCGCTACACACCCACCCGGCCAAATTTGCCGGGATTTTTTTTGTTTGTGTCTTTTCCCATTTCACATGGCCTTCACAACTCATCCCCTACAGTGCATCCACTCCTTTCAAGAAATCCCCCTGGCCCGCCCGCATGCGGGCCTTTTTTTGCCTGTTATATAGCGAACGAACGCCCTCGCCTGCCTGTCGAACGATTACACATCACGAAGGAGATACCCCATGGTCACTCACTTCAAAGTCGGCGGGCACCTGGCCTGCGGACACAAAGGCAGCAACCTGACGTCAAGCAGCATACTGACCCGGGTGAAATGCCGAAGCTGCCGAAACACCGATGCGTTCAAAGAAGCACGCAAAGCCGAACGCAACGCTGCCCGTCGCGCCGCACGCAAGGCCAAAGCCACCCACACCGCCAATGACTGGCGCGCAGCCTGGACCCAGCGGCTGATCGAAATGCCCGGTTTGCAAAGATTACCGCGTGGTTTTACCGGCCAGCCATTTGTGTAGCTGACTCCCTGATCCTCCATGGGGCGCTAGATGAGAGAAAATACCGATGAACAGACTTCTTCTGCTTCTGATCGTCTGCCTGTGCCCCGGGCTGGCGATGGCACAAGGGTGCGACGTCAAAACCCGATCCCAAAGCCCTTCGGTCCCCGTGATCGAAACACACTCCTGCTATGAATACGAAGGCATGCCGGTGGACTCCATCGATTGGTCCTGCAGCAATGAGAGCAAGGAAATGCTGACCAACACCAAGAAAAAAGTCGCACAGTGCGGCGATCACTATCGGGCCACCTGCCTGGGCACATTGACTGCAGAGGCGCTGGCCAACCCTCAGTCGATAAGCAAGGACAAGAACAGCAAACCACTGAACATTCCCGACAATGCCCAGGTCATCACGTATTACTACAGCATCGAGAACCTGCCGCAGGCCAAGATCGATTGCGAAACCGGTGGTGGGAAATGGACGCAGAAGTAGCTGTTTTATGAGCTGAAGGTACTCAGGGTCGATACAGGCGAGATAGCGAGCATCGCGGCTGAATTTCTTAAGTGATGGGTGTTAACGATAGGCCTGTCAAAAATTGAGAGGCAGAAACGACAAAGGCCTGCATGAGAAACCTCATGCAGGCCTTTGATAAATATGGTGCCGAAGCCGGGGTCGAACATACCACCTAAAGACCGCTAATTTACTGGATTCTTCTATATTTTAATTCGCCATATATACCTAAACGTATACCTAAACCGGGAAGTACCCCCGCCTTCTCCGCCTCCAGCCGGTCGCCTATCGTGCCGGCGACCTGCCCCGTTTCGCCGTCACCGGGTGGCGCTTGTGATCATCAGCGCTCTCCCCGTTTAAGGATGGTGATTAGGAATATGAAATCTGAAGATGGAAAAATAGTTTGGGCGCGAGGGCTTATACTGCGAACGCTCCGACTTTTGACACAGCACCTCCCGAAGTTCCCTTATGCTCGCCCAAGACGGCGATCTGCCAAAAAACTACGGATTTATGGTTGAAACAGACAGGGACCGGTCTTTGAGGCGAAGGCTCCAGACTTTTGACCTCCCCCCTCCCTAATGGCTTCATCGAGCAGTATCAACTGTCCTAGTTACATTGCCCGATGGAGAGTTACGGATCAACAACCAATCCGCGACGCCCTGCCGTATGCGACCCTGCGCCGGACCTCGAATTACCCGCATAGGGGGGTGAGTCAGGGGTACCTTTCGAACTATCGGACTCAGGTGGGTGGCTTGCTCTGGACAAGCCCCGGTATGGTGACCAACCTCAGGGGCGATGATTGGCCGAGAGTGGCCAAAAGCAGTCGCCTGAAAATATCTAGGAAAGCCGGAGCAATTCAATTCGCTTCGCTCACTGGATTCACAAAAGCTACGCTTTGGCTCATCTGTTAACTGAATTGCTAGGTATCTCGAATGCACCATCCCGAAGGTATACGCTCCGTTCAGCAATTGGTTGCCGAGCGCGCCATTGACCTGCCTGCAGACCCGGGTATCTACGCTTTTTGGTGGATTGGCGAACTTGATCAGTTGCTTGCTGCGAATCGCCGCATCATCCTCAAAGGGCCCAGCGAGCAGCTTGTTGAAGTCGAGTACCGAGACTGGTGGCCTGAGGAGCTCGTCTATCCATGCCTGTACGTCGGAAAAACCACAAACATTCGAAAGCGGTTCTCACTCCACCTAAAGCGCGGTTCCCCTGGTCGCCTTCACGCGGCACACCCTGAGCACCACAAAGCCAAACCCAATACGACCTCATGCCAGTTACGCTGGGGCATTGAGCACATCTTTCCGAATGAAACAAACCCTCTGGCGCTGATCTCTACATCCGTCGGCTTTTCGTATCGAACAGATTTAGTCGATAACGCAATTGCTGAACGCTTCTTCGAGGAGGACCGTCTTGTAGGAGCCTGGCGACCTTGGTTCAATATTGACTCAGAGCGCTGAGATAACTATCCCTTCCTTCGACTGGACTAGTTCCAGCCTGTGGCCTTCACTCAACTCTCATTCCAAGCGTTAGGTGCCACAAATGAGCTCCTTTCAAATCGAAGCCCTGCGAGCGCTCCGGGACATTACGTCAGGACTTCATTTGCAGGGCTACCCCATTGCTGAGTCGGGTAACGGCATTGAGTACAAGAATCACCTGAATTCGACGGTAATGACGGTCTATCACGACCGCCTCGATCCTGAGAATTTGGGCGCTATCGAAGTTGCAGTTGGTTACCAGAATATCGCCGAAGAGTTGAGTATCCCAATTAACTCGGTTGAACACTGGATGGATAGCCTACAACAGCGTTATCCGACCGCCAAGGCTAAGTCACCGCTGTGGTGGCCTCGAATTACGCTGAGATCACTCGCTCAATTAGACCAGATCCATGAGGACTTTCGGCTACTTTATTCTGGGAAATCACTGGCAACTGCCACTCCAGAAACAGAGGAGACTCTACAAGCCTCGCCTCATGATGTCGATGAACGAGTCCTTCGTGAAGTTCAAACTCGCAGAGGTCAGCCGGCCTTTCGTGCGGCGCTCATTCGAGCGTACGGGGTGTGCGCAATTTCGGGTTGTGCAGACATGGAAGCCCTCGAAGCCGCACACATTACGCCGCACTCTTCAGATGAAGACTACAGGACACGCAATGGTCTTCTTCTAAGGGCGGACATTCATACGCTGTTTGACCTGCGGATGATATCGGTGAACCCTCGTTCCGGCAAAATTGTCGTCGCGGCCTCGCTGGGAACTACGTATCGTCAGTACGAAGGACAGCTTCTGCGGCTTCCTTCCGATCCTAAAGACCATCCAGACCCTAGGGGGTTAATGGACCATTTCCAAGCATATGGAGGCAGGTGTGACTGGAGCCCTAGATAGCTGTGCGAAGTACAATCACATCGTTCAACTGAGCACCCTGCCTAACTTAGCGCTCAAGTTGTTCGCTTTCACGGATGTCCGTGTCTGCGACAGTTCCTTATAGCGAATGGCTGCTTGGGGTCGATTCTGTTGAAAACAGCCCGCAGTAATCGTCGCCACAAAAACCGGTGCAACGGAGGTTGAATCTGCCGTGTTTTGAACGACAAACGTGGTTTGTTTTTCGTACCATTGCGCAAATTATGTGCTTTTTTGCCTCAACCTCTGGTTGTCGCGACTCTCCGATTTTTTCAACAGAAATAGGTCGATTTCGGTCAGTCATGACAGGCAGGAAACGGCCCAGGCTGTGTAAAAACGCAGACCTCGTTTTGAAGTCTGCGTTGCTACGTAAAATCTGCCAGTGCTTGGTCAATCAGCTGACCTGAAATTTGCACAGGAACGCGATTCTCGTTCTGGTTCTGGGCGTCAAACCTGCTCTAAAACGTTTTTACACGGCCAGGGCCAGAAGCAGACGTTCGCGTGAAGCGGCTTTGAACCTTGAGCGCTACGCGCTTCCGCTTCCTTCTACAACATACTGGCGAACTCGAGCTCGTTCATGGCTCTTGCTCGTGAGCCTCTTGAATCTCAAAGTGTCTTCAAAACTGCGAGATTCAAGTTAATTACACATCATGGCCTTTCGCCGATAATCTATTCACCTCTAATGAAAAGGAAGTCCTCGTGAAGATATCAGTACGTTTGATGTTGATCGTATCAGGACCAACAAGGACCTTGATCTGCACAAGTGACTCCAGTGCTTTCCTGACAAAGGATCACTCATGACTGTGTCGCTCCCTAAACTGGGCCTCGCCTACCGAAAGGCAAAGGTTGACCTCTACTACTCGACCAACCCGTCGCTCCTAGACATCGCCAACTATGAAGATAAGCTGGCCATTAACCTCGCTAGGCTGATGGCGCAACTCGAATCCATAGACGAAACCTGGGTCAAAAACCCCGAGTTTCTAGGTACATGGAGGCTTGCCCCCAAACAGATCAAGGCCGCAGAAAAGACGCCGAGCACAAGCCTGATCTTCGCTTCGCCTGAGACTGAATGGGCCAGCATTACCGAAGCAAGCAAAAAACCTATCGCCGAGTTTCGGCTTATGGCCAAATGCAGCATAGATTTCCATGTGCTATCGGCACTGTGGATGATGGAAATCGGCGCGCTTTTCGACAAACAGCTGAGTGCCAACGTCTACGGCAGCCGTCTTCGGCGCAACCGGCACGACAAGATCAACACTTGGGCCTTGGGCTCCTTCAAGCCCTACCTTCGCCCCTTCCGCGAGTGGCGGGACGGAGGTATTAATGCCATGAGTTCTGCCTTGGCCAACAAGAAAAAGGTTTTGGCGCTGACCGCCGATGTCAGTAGCTTCTACCACGAACTAAACCCCGGCTTCATGCTTGATCATGCCTTTCACGCTTTAGCAGGTATACATCTGACCGAAACGCAGGCAAAGCTCAACCGCATATTTATCAACGCATTACTGGCTTGGGCACAACAAACTCCACTCGAAAAGGGCTTACCCGTTGGCTTGCCCGCTTCCGCCGTGGTGGCCAATGCCGCGTTGCTAAAGCTCGATCAGTTCATCGAGCGGCAAGTGGTGCCATTGTATTACGGCCGCTACGTGGATGACATTTTACTGGTCATGGAAAACACCAGCGATATCAAAACCACTGAGCAGTTCTGGGACTGGGTCTTCAACCGAGACGGTGGTCGAGATCTGCTCAAGAACGACAATCGCAGCATTCTGTTCAAACCTGACTACCTTGACGGTTGCCGCATAGCTTTCGAAAACGCAAAGAACAAACTTTTCATCCTCGCTGGCTCACCAGGCTTGGCTCTAGTCAACGCAATATCGGAGCAGATTAACCAGCGCGCAAGCGAATGGCGTTCCCTCCCGGACCTGCCGGATTCACCCAGCAGCGTGGCCACGGATCTACTCAAAGCCACCAACCTCGGTGGCGAACAAGCAGATAATTTGCGTAAAACTGACGCACTTACCCTGCACCGTGCCGGTTTTGCTCTTAGTCTGCGCGACTACGAGGCCTTCGAACGTGATCTGCTACCAGAGGACTGGCAAGCTCACCGTCATGCCTTTTTCTCGGCGGTCATCGAGCATCTCTTGACCCCAATCAAATTCTTCGAACTGGCCCAGTACCTACCCCGCGTAGTTCGGATGGCCGTCGCCTGTGAAGACTTTGAGCACTTGGGAAGAATCATCAAAGCACTAGATACTCTGGTTGCCAAAGTGACGCGGAGCTGTGAGCTGGTCATCAAGGGACTCGATGATAAGAAGGCGCTCCCCTTGGACTGCCATACACGCTGGTGGTCGGCGCTGTTAGAAGCCCTTTCAGAGAACATCGTTTCAGCCTTTCCGCCCCGCCTCTCCAATTCCGGCAAGGTTGCCTGGAAGGCTTTTGAATACGAAATTAAAAATGGTTTACTCGGCGCTCATCGGATTACATTAGCCTTAGGCTATTGGATGAGTAGCGCCAGCGAACTGCAGAAGACCCAATCCAGATTGTTCAGCCGGGACCTCGCCCATATTCCCCTTCGTTTCACCGGCCTACCCATCGAGATGGTCAGCCAGCGCGGTATACCATTACGTAAAAACCTCACGACAGCAGCCATGGACGGGTTACTGCCCGATGAGATGCTTGACGGCATCAACATCCTGACAGGCTGGCTGAAGTTCAAACGCGGCACCCCTGCAGGCTTGGTCTTCGCCACCCGCCCCTTCAACCTGAATGAGCTTTACCTAGTCGCCCCCGCCCCGTTTGTAGCGAGTAACCGCAAGATCTTGGGCACAGTCGTTAAAGCCCTGCGTGGCTTTGATCTCACAGAGCACAAGATGCCCCACATCGACAAAAAACAGGTGCTGCATATCCCCAATGGTGAACCCAAATCCAAACAGACCATCGCTGTAACCAGTTGGGAGACCAAAGATGAAAGCTTTACCGCCGCCATCATGCGCTTGCCCGACCCGGATGGACACCGTCGTTACCAGCGTATCAATCGCCTGATCAACGAGGTAATTTCGCGGCCCGACGGGGCTGGTTACTTAATCCTGCCGGAAGTCGCCCTACCGCCGCAGTGGTTTATGCGTATCGCTGACAAGCTTAAAAGACGAGGCATCTCCCTGATCACTGGAGTGGAGTACTTGCACGCGCCAAAAAAACGCGTGCGGCATCAGGTCTGGGCGTCGCTTACCCATGATGGCCTCGGTTTCCCTTCGCTGATGCTTTACCGTCAGGACAAACAGCGACCCGCTTTTCATGAAGAACAAGAACTCTTTCGCCTTGCTGGCTTGTATATGCAACCTGCTCAGGAACAGCAATGGCAAAAGCCCCCAGTCATACAGCATGGTGACTTCCGCTTTGCCATCATGATCTGCAGCGAGCTGACCAACATTCGCTACCGCGCGGATCTACGCGGTCAAGTCGATGCTCTGTTCGTTCCGGAATGGAACCCCGACACTGACACCTTCAACGCTCTTGTGGAGTCTGCTGCACTGGATATCCATGCCTACATTATCCAGTGCAACAACCGCCGATACGGCGATAGCCGCATCCGCGCACCATACAAAGACCGTTGGAAACGCGATATCCTGCGCGTCAAGGGCGGCAATCACGACTATTGCATAACTGGCGAGATAGACGTGACAGCCCTTCGCCAATTCCAGTCCAGCCACCGGTCTCCTACCAGCGGCTTCAAGCCTGTGCCAGATGGCTTTAACGAAGACATGGCGTTTGATCGAAAAATACAACCCAAGTAGAAGTAAGAACTGCAAGGAGCTACATCTATATGGCTAGCAGACATGGTGGATCTGCTGGCCATAGCTGCCGTTCCTCAGTGGCAGTTATGGGGCGACGCAGGAGTTGGGCCAGGCTGTGTGAAAACACATGTACCGTTTTAAAGTCTGCGTTGCTACGTAAAATCTGCCAGCGTTTGGTTAGTCAGCAGACCTGAAATTTGCGTAGGAACGCGACTTTCGCTCCGATACTGATTGTCAAACTTGCTCTAAAACGTTTTTACACAGCCTGGGGCAATAGCTGCCGCCAATTCCGCATAAGAA
Source organism: Pseudomonas sp. F-14 TE3482 (assembly GCF_053629455.1). Classification (NCBI taxonomy): domain Bacteria; kingdom Pseudomonadati; phylum Pseudomonadota; class Gammaproteobacteria; order Pseudomonadales; family Pseudomonadaceae; genus Pseudomonas; species Pseudomonas sp. F-14 TE3482. Next base: position 4,535,778 of record NZ_JBRJII010000001.1, on the reverse strand, counting down.
ATCACGGTGATCCACCTCTTGCAGCGCCTTGTTGCAAGGCTTGAAGTTGTCTACAAACCTAGGAGCGCTTAAAACCAATTCAGTCGATACCAAACCGTATCATTAAGTGGGTTTTTTATCGGTTAAAAAATAGAAATCAGTCATCAATAGCATTATTGATTAATCCCACTGAAAATCAGAACCGACTACACCCACCTAAGGGGGCACTCATAGACTTCACCACTAGCTGTCAATATCAAAATCGAGGTGCGCCCTTAATTCGAGAATTAAAAACATCCATGAAATCACGGAAAGCTCAGATACCAGAACAGAAAACATACAATAAAGACGAATTCCCAAACCCCTTCATCTCGTAGTAATATGATGCCTTTCAAGACAACCATTATAAACATGCTCACCCAACTCGGACGCTGACGCCCGAGGCCGACTATATGTGAATCTAATCAGATCTATCTTCTGCTTAATATCCGCATCATTCATTGTCGTTCCTTTAAATTTATACTCAGCCCTAGATACTAGACTTTCTTCATCAAGTCCATTATCTCTTAGCCCAGCTACGACTTCTACCATCACCTTGTCGGCCAGACACAGCTTTTTTAATAATAGACCAATTTGTTTAGCCTGATTATCCCAGTACTCAGCACGCTTCATTAACTCTCGATTTATAGATGGGTCATCGGTAGCCGATACAATAGAAATACTCCCCATCCATAATACAATAATAGCGCGAAAAAACATCATGAGCAGCTCCATTCAATGGCATCAGATAGAATAATTCGAAGCAACCATAAAATTAAGACATAGGAAATATATAGCATCTAGCCAGCACCAAAGCGAATCTGGAGTTGAGCACAAAAAGAAATAAAAATAACAATAATTATTTCGATAAAAAATTATGTACTCACTGCTATGTGTCAGTCCCGCCAAAATGAGCCTTAGAGCCTAAAAAACCACATCATCTGCTGCAAATCAGAAAAAGTGGAGGCGGGATATTCACTGGCGGCGGTGAGCGCTAGAGACCTGGTGACTGCCATGCCGAGTATTTCGGCATCATCAGAATCTATTGGGTCTGCTGCAAAAACTCTAATAGCGCTTCTTCTAGCCCGGAATTTTAAGCAATTGCGCTTTGCCTGGCATACGTAGATCTGTCTCTCAAAGGAACTATGCTAATTACTTAGTTATCTTGCTGACACTCATGTATTCACTCGCTCAGAATCTGATCTTCATCAGTTTGATGTTCAATCACTCCTTCGCGCAATTCTTGATCTGCGCTGCTTAAACCGCGACAACGATCGGGCATTACAAAATCATCGACGAGTTTGCACCGCTCACCTTTAAAGTCCGCCTTAACACACCGTCCATACCGCCATATCAAGCAGGGGCTTGCCTGTTGAAGGCCCTCCCCCGACTGAGTGCGTCGATCTAGCTGAGCGGGGACGCGGGGCGGTTATTGCGGGCCAAAGCTGGGGTAGCAGTCGGCAACCTTAGCAACGTCCAATGTAAGCAATCATTTCCATGACAGGCAGCTATTGACCGATTCTGTTGAAAAAGTCGATCCCTCAAGACTGCCTGCATACGGACTGCTGAAAACGCCTTTACTGCGCGCAGCTACGCGAAATCTGAGCCCGGAGTCCTGTGTTCAAGGCAAAGATTTCAACCTCAAGCACGTACTTTTCAGCCGTGGAAACCATGATCGACTTTTTCAACAGAATCGACCAGAAACGGTCAGTCATATGTTTCTATCAAAGCCTGCGCGACTAACTTCCTACGATCTGGAAATATCCGACTAAAGTCAGGGCGGAGGCGCGGGGGATTGCAGAGCGATACGCCCCTGAGGCTCAGCAGCCGTGTCGCCCCCAGTTCTGCAACTGCCAAGTATGAATTGCCCATGCGAACCCGCTATATCCTGATTTGCCTTGTGCTGGTAGGCGCACTGAACACGGCCTACGCCGGTCTCGTTGAAGGTTTATTGGCTTATCGACAAGGGAATTTCAAAATCGCCTTACGCGAATGGCAACCTTTAGCTGAACAGAAGGATGCCCTTGTGCAATACAAGCTCGGGGGGATGTACTTCAAAGGCCTCGGCGTGCCGCAGGACTACAAGGAGGCTATCAAGTGGTTTCGCCTCGCCGCGGAGCAAGGGGATGCCCACGCACAAGCCATCCTCGGTGCAATGCACTACGAAGGCCTTGGCGTACCACAGGACTACAAGGAGGCCATCAAGTGGTTTCGCCTAGCCGCGGAGCAGCGGAATGCCGACGCTCAAATCAACCTTGGGCTCATGTACACCAACGGCGAAGGCGTGCCGCAGAACTACAAGCAAGCTATCGAGTGGTACCACCTCGCCGTTGAGCAGCGGCATGCCGGTGCGCAATACAACCTCGGGGTGATGTACGCCAAAGGTCATGGCGTGCCGCAGGACTACAAGCAGGCTATCAAGTGGCATCGCCTCGCAGCTGAGCAAGGGTATGCCCGCGCTCAATATGAACTTGCGTTGATGTACGCTCAGAGCCTCGGCGTGCAGCAGGACTACAAGGAGGTCAGCAAGTGGTGTCGCCTCGCCGCTGAGCAGGGTTATGTCCCCGCGCAAGCCAGCCTCGGGGTGATGTACTCCAAGGGCCAAGGCGTGCCGCAAGATCATGTGGTGGCTTATGCGCTGTTCAACCTGGCGGCAGCGAGTGCCCCCTCTGGCGATGACTCAATTGTGAAACTCCGCGATTTGTTTGCCGCTGTAATAACTAAAAAGGAGATCGAAGCGGGGCAGAACCTGACGCGAGAAATGTCTGACCATCCCATCGAGGCCATAGATAGGTATCTTGCAATGAAAAAGCTCTGAACCTCACTGGCTACCCCCGAAGAATCCTTGTGGGGCGGATTAAACCCGTATTGCTGGCGGCTCTAGAATTGCGGTGTGAGTTGAACCCTTACTGAAACTTCAGGTGTGACATCGGCGGATGACCGGTAACGGTCATTCTGTGCTGGTCGTGACCGGCTCGATTTGGTTAATCGCGAACAATGAACAAGCTTTGGGCATGTCAGCAGCGTAGTTTGATTTGCCGCCTATACTGATCGAGCAGTTCGGGTTTTCCATCCATATCGTACTTCTCCTCGAACAGTGCTGTGCTCACGGGGAGCACATTTAGGTAAACATAACAAAGCAAGGAGCAACCCATGAAAAATAAAGTAAAAATGACTTCTGCCATCATTGCACTTGCACTCTCAACAACTACATATGCGCTATCTACGAGTGACACTTTAGGCGACTGGAGGAGCGCAACCCTCTCAGAAAAATCAAGTCTGGCCCAGATGATAGCCGATAAATTGAGCAGACCCGGGGTTTCAGAATCATTTCTCATTGCCTGCATTGATGAAACAGCAGGTGATGGAGGCCTTGATCAAATGAAAATTTCAGAGACTGCTGCAGCGTGTGCAACTTTGCATTGAACCCACAAAATGCAAACACATGCCAGCCGCATCGCGACACTCAAAACCTAACATGTGGTTCAAGTTGTTTGCTCCGCTCACTGGGACATCCTAAAGGAAAAACGAGAAAAAAGAGGACGGATTTATTTCTCTACGCAGGTGCGCACAAAAAATAAATCCGTCCCTTTTTTCAAGGGAGATACTTTTATGAATCAGGACGAAATCCTAGCTAAACAATACCTTAACTCGCTTGGCTACAAGAATGTAGTCCACGAGCCTGATGGAAAAGTTCCACCTGACTTCCTTATCAACGGAAGCATCGCTGTCGAAGTACGCCGCCTAAATCAGAACCACGTCATTAAGTCGGGAAAAAAGCAAGGCTTAGAGGAGGTGTCCATTCCGATCTGGCAAGGCATAGAAAAACTCTTGGATACGATCGGCCCCACTCCACCTCAGGAGTCATGGTTTGTCCGTTTGAAAATTAGTCGCCCTTTGCAGCCATGGGGAAGGCTTGCACCGGAAATTCGGCACTCTCTTGAAGAATTCCTTCGGGAGCCAGAGTGGCTTCCGCGAAAGATTCAGGTCACACCTACCGTGCAAATTGACCTCAAGCGAGCGGGCCAGCTCTTTCCTTCAACATTTCGGCTGGGCTCTGTAATTGACCTTGATACTGGCGGATTTGTCTTGTCCGAGCTCTACCGTAACTTGGTAATCGTGGTCACTGAGAAAGAAAAAAAGATCGCGCCTTATCGCCAAAAGTACAAAGTATGGTGGCTTGTTCTTCTGGATTATATTAGCCATGGGCTAAGTGATGAAGAAAAGGAGGAGTCCCGAACCTTTCCGCTCCTCAATCATCGTTGGGACAAAATAATCCTGACCAATCCGACTGAGCCGAGTAATGCGTACGAGGTGAGCTAGTCCTTCTGTCGTCACTGACTCCACCCGGTGTGCTGACCATCACTTGCATCCGGCAGAGATGCAACAGGCAGATAACGACCCTAAGCGGCCGGTGGGGACAGGCAGAAACCGGTCCAGAGTGTGTAAAAACGCTCATGGCCTCATCGTCTTGGAGCATCGACGTTCGTTGGCTGAGCCATTGCACGGTCAATGTTGCGGGGTCGCATCGGTCGCGACCTGGAACACGTCAACGCTGTTTTTACAGTCTCTGGGATGGGCCAGAATCAGCCTTTTTATGCCGACAGCGCCTTAATCAAACCGTGAGCGCCGATGATTTTCATGACCCGTTTCATGTTTTAGGCGAGTACATTTCCGCACTCACCCCGGCCAGCTTTCGCGTCAGGAAGTGCGCCGCACCCACGACCTCAACATGACAGGCAGTGCGCTTAGCGTAAAAAAATTTACGTTTTCTCTATTCGCCCCTACTTCAGACCGTCCCTAAGGGACGTTGGTAGGGGTCAGGTCAACGTGCGAAGACCTCTCGCACCGGACGTATTCTCACAGATTCTGAATCTGGATCTAGACTCCTCATCAATACCTTGCCAGGGACGAGTCGATGAAAAACATACTCCTGTTTATCCTTTCTTCACTCACAATTGCCTTTGGGGCTTCAACCATCACGTTGTATGCAAAATATCAGGAGGTTGTGAGTCAAGTAAAAACATCACCCTCGAAAAATGAACCCATTCCGTTCGTTGTAAAAAACAATTTAGGTGGGCAAATATTCGTCGTGACGCGCGATGGGGAAAGCCTCCCACTAGGGGGGGTCATGATCTCAATTCACAGGCTTGATGAGTTCAAAAAGATTATTGTACCTCTTCAGAAGGTGGTTGCTGTCGATGTAGTTGATCTAGCCCCAAGGTTAATTACCATGCAGCAAGACATAATTAGCACTATGGAAAGGGACAAGAAGAGGGGCTATCGTTCAGAAAAAGAATCGGACAAAAAAATGGCTGAGTTTGAAAAAATGATTTTTGCAAGAAACAAACTACTGCGTAATCTTGTCAACAGTTCGTCTGGTGAGCGGTACCTGAGCTCCCTTCAGGCTCCTTTTTTGACCACACAATCTGATGCGAGCGGAAAATTTAACTTCACACTACCATCAAATACGGAATGGGTAGTTGCCACGTGCACGTCACGCGAAGTCGGAAAGCGAGAAGAGCGCTACTGTTGGTTTGTCACGGTTGATGGATCTAAGGATATTTTGCTGAATAACCACAACATGTTTGGGAGGATGTCGGAAGATTCAGCAATAAAAATGCCTGAGATTGCCACATCCTGCACATACAATGATGTATGTATAGCTTATTCCCATATTATGAATTCCGTATACTCCAAATACCTATCGGCAACTAATAAGCAATAGTGAATGCCAGCATCTAACGTCTTACATGATGGTGAGCCGTGCCAGTATTCACCAATCCATCCCTTCGTTGGCGCTCGATGGAACTGATCAAGCGTCCCAGTCGAAGTAGTAAATTTTCTTGCGTGTCGCAGAAGTTCTGAGTTATGCGACGACTCATTCGGGTCTGACGGTAACGGCTTTACGATGTCGCGTGAGTTTGTTGCAGATACTCAATTATCATGCGATATGACTTGCGACAGATGTGGCATTGAGAAGGTTGGGAGGTGAACCCCGATAGGCTCAGTACCCACTCAGGGCAAAGATCTGGAGTAGCAACGAAGCACGCTGTCGAAATTAGTCTGTCGCAACTGAACGAAAATGGCCGCTTTTGGCCGAAAGTGGCTTGTTGCTAAGGGCTGTAATCGACCCAAAGCTGACGCTTAAAGTCGTCTAGGAAAACCTGGCGATTCAAACTTCTCAATTAGCCATGCTAGTCAACAAGTCTTCTAGCTCTTTGGGCGAGGCTTGATTTATATATTTTGAACAAGCATCAGGGGTTTCGTGGCAAACAAGGGCTAGCGAGAATTTTGTTTGCCATTCTTCGATCCCTTTACCGTCGATATATGCCCCCATTAAGTCGTATAAATTATGAGCACCTATGGCTCTGTCAAACGGCAAGTCTATATCTGAAATTGAGCCACATTTTTGCCTCAGCTTGTCAACTTCTGATTTCCATGTTGCTATCTTTGGATTTTGGTATCCCTCTGCATGGATACTTTGTATTGAAAGATACAGTTCTCGAGCCTTATGAAATTGCTCAATTATCGCATTACCACATGAAAATTCATTTGCCATCACGGGGCACGATAACAGCAAGCTGAGGAGTGCAATATTTTTCATTTTATCTCCAGTTAATAGGCAATATGGATAATAGGGGCAGGCCACTATTGCTACGCTTTGTGGAGTAGAGAAAACGTGGCCTGTCCCTAATGCCTTCCTGTTGGGCGGGCTCACGCTACTCCTGTAACTGCCGCAAGAGCAGTAGACGGAAGGCAACAGATTCGGGCCGCATCTACCACCGGTTTCGATTCCGGCCATAAGCTAGCAGCCCTCCTGATTATTTCTATTCTGGTGGTGTCGGTAGTCACAAAGTGCGATGCGGCAGCCTCAAGCGCAGACTCAAGATGTTCAACGTCGAACTTGGGTCGCTCTTGTAGGATGCTTTATCGTCCAACGACACGATCTTGATGTCTTCAAATTCGGTCATCATGGAACTCTCCTTTGTTCTCTAACTATTATTAGTCGACCGTTATGTCGTAAAACGTTGCTTGTCGTCCTGTAAGCCCTTGTTTTCCTGAAGGTGGTCACGGCGAGCGCGACACTATCCGAGGAGAAACACGACGCGGATGGCAAGGCCAAACTGCTAGATCAGTGTAGGCGGCAAATCAAACAATGCTGGCGACATGCCAGACAGCTTGTCCGTTGGCCGCTTCTGGCCGGGCAGATGTGCTCGACGGGGCGCCAACGCACGTTTTCGCCATTGGCTTCGACCGACAGGCGGGCCCGACGCAAGTAGTCCAAGGTGGCCATAGTCAAAACTCCTCGAGGTCGGGTAATTCATCGACCTGTCCGACTCCCCTTCTATACACCTCCGACTCCTGTCCGATATGCCCGAAAGGCAAAGGTTTGTAGGCGTCCGAATAGTCCGAAGTCCCTAAGGGTTTCGTTTTCTTCGGACAGACTCAGCTACCAGGACATGGGGTCCGTCCCGCTCAACTATTCCACGCTTCTGCAAGCCTTCACACGCCTCCTTGGCGCGGTTGCGCTCCAGCCCGGCAACCTCGCAGCGCACCTTCCAGTCATCGAAGAGGATGTTGATCGGATGATCTTCTCGGCCCTGCTTGGCAAGCCGGGTGGTGACCTCCCCCCACATCTGGTTCAGGACGTCCAGGGCCTTCTGCTGGTTCTTCCCTTGCGGCCTCGTCGTAGGAGCTGGTGCGGTGTACTCAGTCAACTTCAACGCCGCGCCACCAACCAAACTTCCGCTATCGTCGTGCACCGGCACCCACACTAGCTCGAAGGCGAGCGGCAGCGGCTCTTCTGCGTCCTTCATCTTGCGCGGAGTCAGTCGGATCAGATTGTCTACGTCGCTCCGACTGACTTCGTACTCGACATCAGCGGCCCCCTTCAGGGCGGAGGACCCGCGCGCGCCCTTTTCCCCATCCTTACCGCTGTGGTGGATGATCAGCACGGTAGCCTTCCAGTGTCGACGTAGCGCGTCGGCATTGCGCACAAACAGCCCAACTTCCGTTGCGCTGTTTTCGTCGCCGCCGAAGTTGCGGGCCATCGTGTCGATAACGATCAGAGCCGGGGCTTCGCCGGTTGCGTCTGCGAGTTGCTGAACCGACTCGGCTATCTTCGCCACGTTGGTAGCGCTGGATAGGTCGGTGGGGGCATCGGACACGAATAACAGTGCCGGCATGTCGGTGCTATTGTGCTGAGCCCATGCTCGCAAACGTCGCGCCAGCCCGTTGTGGCCTTCGCCCGCGATGTAGAACACTGTTCCCCGCTTCACATCATGCCCGTGGAATGGGATACCCATAGCGATGCAGCACGACAAATCCAGGGCCAAGAAGGATTTGCCCTTGCCGGGAGGGCCATACACTACAGCAAGCGCATCCTCCTCGATGTATCCGCGAACTAGCCACGCGACAGGTTTCACCGGCATGTCGCAGGCGGCAACGAACCGGAACGGCCTTGTGCTGTGCAGACGCTGGTCAACCTCGGCCCACTGGTCGCCATAACGGTCTTGTACCTTTGCATTCATACACGCTCCTCCCGTTGAGCCAGACGGCGACGTGCCATCTCCAAGCGGTCTAGATCTGACTTCGGCAGCTTCTCGCCTCGAGCTTGCAGGGACAGGCCAATCGCGACGATGTAACGCTCGTGCTCAACTGCCGCACGACTGGGCCCTCGTCGGGAGGAGCGCTGGCCGCCATCAGGAAACAGGTCGCGCATCTCCAGGCCAATAGCCGTGACAATTTGCGCCGCCGAACAGCCAGCCCAGCATTTCAACAGTAGCGTGCCGTCTCCCGTTTCCGTGATCTTCAGGCTCGGATTGCGGTCATCATGAGCCGGGCAACAGGCGACCCACTGGCTTGGTTTAAGGAGGTGCACCTTATTTAGAAGCGGCAACAGCTTGTCGGCGGGCATCATAGTTGTACCTCGCAAAACCAGCACAGAGAGATCAGGACCAAGTGGGGCTGCAGGCCGACGGCGTACTCGTTGCGGTGCAAGTCAGTGGCGCGACTGTGGAGTGCGGACGAGTTGCACGTAGCATCGTGCTTCAAGGGCGGTGCTCCGAATGGAGATTTGAAGACAGCTGCACGACGGTTTACCACCCGGGCACTCGAGCACGCATTTCGGTTTGACTGAGCCTGCATTAGTACGAGGCCATTTTTCTTCGCAAAGGCGGCCATTTTCATGCTGCGTCCCTCGCTTCGATCTTGGCGCGCAGCCATGCCTCCACCTCAGCCAAGACGTAATACGCAGCAGCCTGGCGGGTGTCGCCGTCTTTGATCGGCTTCGGGAAGGTCGGGTCTTTCTTGCGGAGCTTGTCCAAGCCCGAGCGGGATAGGTCCAACCAGCGACACAGCGCTGGCTGGCGGATTAGAGCTTTTGCGGGAGTCGTTGCAGGGTGCATTTGAGCGCCTCCGTATGGGTGACGCTCACAAGATAGTTATCGAAACAACGGCCAAATAATTACCCCGTCGTTTGTTTACGCCGCCACTCTCGATAGGTTGATTTCGGGATTTTTAAACGCCGCTCGATGATATTTGCGAAATCGCGCCGCGACTTGCCGGTAGCCAACAACTCCGCTTCCAGCTTGGCGACTGCCGCCCAATCGTGAAGGGCGGTTCGTCCGGCGCGGGCCGTCTCCATCTTCTGCTTGTACTTTTGGGCAATCTCAGACCTGACTGCCTGCTCAGCTTCAACGGTGGAGTGCAGGTCCTTTTGCAAAAAATGGCGCTCCGCTACTGCCATTTCAAGTGACTGCAACCGTTTGATCAGCTCTCGAACCTCCTCAACAGCGCACTCGGCATGGCTGTCTGGATCAAACTGCCGCGCTTCTTTGATATGGCCTAGCACCAATAGACAAGATGATCGGACATCCAGCAGCGAGCAGACATATTTGGGCAAATGAAAGCCGAAGGTGGAAAACTTCATGTGTTGGCAATCGCTCAATGATTCGAACCAGTCAGGACTGTACCCGGTGGTCTTTACCAAGCAGTCAAGGGCTCGCCCGGCCAGCTCCTGACAAGGCATCTCAAATGCGAGGTCAATATCAATTGGCGCTCGTTCAATCTCAGCACGAAGGATGACCCCGGCCAGAAAGTCCCGCGTGTACTCACTTTCCCCGCAATCCCATTGCGTAAGGTGCGCTTCAATGATCGGCAGCATGTCAGGTTTTATCATGCTCCCACCGCCCCTAGAGCTCTGGGCTCACCAACACTGACCTTATGCTGCGCAAACTCGTAGGGCGTAATGTGCTTTTCCCGGTTGGCGTCCAAGTAGTCAGCCCACCACGTCATCATCCGTCGGCGCTCTTCCAAGTGCTCAGCCTTGTGGATGTAAGCCGCGCGCACGCCGTTGCGCTCTTGATGGCTCATTTGCCGCTCAACCGCGTCACGCGACCATAGGCCGGACTCGACCAACGCGGAACAGGCCATAGTGCGGAAACCGTGCCCGCAAACCTCTATCTTGGTGTCGTACCCCATACGGCGCAGTGACTTGTTTACGGTGTTCTCCGACATTGGCCGCCAGTGGTAGTGATCGCCCGGCAACACCAGATCAAAACGCCCGCTTAGCCGGTGTATCTGCTCTAGTACTTCCAGCGTCTGGCGTGACAACGGGACAAGGTGCGGAGTCCCCATCTTGGCTCCTCGGTGCGACCTCTTGACGCCCTCGATTGGTGCCCGTTCGCCGGGAATCGTCCACATGCTCCGGGTAAAGTCGAACTCAGTCCAGCGGGCAAAGCGCAGCTCACTAGAACGAATGAACACCAGTAGAGCGAGGCTTACAGCAAGACAGGTAAGCGGTCGTCCGGTGTCAGCCTCGCAGCGTTGCAACAACTCCGGCAACCGCTCAAGAGGCAAGGCCGGGCGGTGTTTGGTCTTGCGGGTGGCAGTCCCCCCCACCAGATCAAGCGCCGGGTTGTATTCGATAAACTCGCGCTGAACGGCGATTCGCATGATTCCGGCGATGCGCTGGCGCAGTCGCCCAACCACATCAAGCGCGCCGCGCTTCTCTACCGCCTTCAGACAGGCCAGCAGGTCGCGGGTTTTCAGGTCGGATACAGGGCGTTTGCCCAGCATGGGGAAAAGATCGACCTCGATCTCTTTCAGCACCCTGACCGCGTGATCCTTCGACCATTTGCCAGCCATGCTGGCGTGCCATTCCAGGGCCAGCGCCTCAAAGGTGTTCCCCGCCTCATTGGCCGCCTCGATCTTTGCTTGCTTAGCGCTCTCGATGGGGTCTTGGCCATGCGCCAGCAACTCGAGTGCATCGGCTCGACGCGCGCGGGCGGCCTTCAGAGTGAGAGCCGGGTAGTTGCCGAACGTGACCAGACCGGGCTTACCGCTTGGCTTTTTATACTTGAAGCGCCAGACCTTGGTGCCGGTAGCCCTTACAAGCAAAAAAAGCCCTTGCCCGTCGAACAGGGTGTAGTTCTTTGCGCGGGGTTTGGCGGCCTCGCATTTGGGGTCAGTAAGAGGGGTTACGGTGCGCGCCATAGGTATACGCCTCGATATCGAACCGATATATACCTAAACGTATACCTAAATCGTGGGGCTGTACAGGAACATACGGGGATATTCAGACACAAAAAAACCGGCTATAAGGCCGGTTTCTCTAGGCTTCAGGTGTTTACAGGAACATCTGAAATCATACTATTGGTGCCCGAAGCCGGAATCGAACCGGCACGCCCTTACGAGCGGGGGATTTTAAGTCCCATGCGTCTACCAGTTTCGCCATTCGGGCGGTAGCGCGATAAAGCGGTCTGAAGACTGACCAATAACAATCTGGCAGTTCTTACGCTTGTGCAACAGAGGGGGAAATATATACATCCCGCCCCGGTGAAGCAAGTTCACAAAGATCCTTTTCAAGACTAAATCTTGCAGGACTGCGAAAATAAAAAAGCTCCGTAGATCATGGATCTACGGAGCTCGTTTAAAGTGGAGGCCGAAGTCGGAATCGAACCGGCGTAGGTGGATTTGCAATCCACTGCATAACCATTTTGCTATTCGGCCTCAAACATCTGATGTCAGTAGCACAACATCAAACGTGTAAACTCGTATCTGGAAACAAGATTCTAATCTAGTATCCAACCCTTTGAAATCTAAGGGGTTTTCGTGTTCCCTAAGCAGGAATGGACGCAATTCTGGACTGGTTCGAAAGGCATGTCAAGAACTGGAGAAAAATAATTCCAGGTCCGTCCCGTCAGCCTTAAAAGATCGCAGCCTTCGGCGGCTCCAACATGGGTCGCGTACATCCGTAGGAGCTGCCGAAGGCTGCGATCTTTTGATCTTGTGCCCTTTAATGACTGACCGCCACCACCCGTTGCAACCGCTGCCGATACTGACTGGGAGTTTCCTGCATTTCATGGCGGAAGTGTCGATTGAAATTCGACAGGTTGGCATAACCTACTTCAAAGCAGATATCTGCAACGCTGAAACTGCTTTGCGCCAGCAAACGGCAGGCACGCTGGACCCGCAGTTTACGTGTCAGGTCGACGAAGGTATGGCCAGTGGCGCGCTTGAAGAATTTGGAGAAGGCCGGCTCGTTCATGTCCAGGCGCTGGGCGATGACGGACATCCGCAGCTCATCCGCGAGATCGTTGAGGATGTAGTCGAAGACAATACTCATGCGCTGGGCCGTCAATGCGTCGAGCATCGGCGCATATTGCAGGCTGGCGAGCGTCTGTCGCTCGGTGTCGGGGGCCAATGCCAACAACTGCAGCAACGACAGGAACAGGCACAGCCTCTGCAATCCTTGGCACTGACCGATTTCTTCCAGCAGTCGGGCCGCTTTTTTACGGGTCACGCCATGAAACTGGATGCCCTGGGCCGCCTGACGAAACAGGCTTTGCAATTCGCTGAGTTCAGGGATCTTGTCGTGCAGTTGCATCAACATCTGACCATCGAATTGCAACACGACGTCGCGGCCGGCAATCACCTCCCCTTTGCCCAGGTCGCTGATCCAGTCGTGAGGCAGGCCTGGGCCGATCAGGGCGACGTGGCCGGCCTCGAACAGGCCGATGTAGTCACCCGCCAATAGCCGACCACTGCCTTCGCGGATCAGGTGGATCTCGAATTCCGGATGATGATTCCAACGCGCAAGGTCGAAGGGATAGTCATGCTCATACCAACGAAAGCTGTGCTGGGGCTCGTTCAGAATGACTTCAAGCGCGGGCGGCTTGTCTGCGGCTACGTGATGGTTCATCACCCTGGCGATTCCATTTTTGTTGGTTTTATCAAGGCTACCGCGAAGCCGGGACGAATCGACGAGATTCGAAACTCCACGGCGCTGTTATCAGATTCACACTAAGCAGACAGCAAGCCTAGCGTCCTGTGTGGCGGTCACTGATACTTTTTTTCCACTGTCCTGCCCGGTTAAAAAAGTATCAGTGCGGTGTATGCCGTTCATTTGTTCACCACTTGGGTTGCTGTAATCCTGTGTTCATCCCGTTGCGGCCATGGCTCGCACCGTGGATTACAACAACAATAAGTGCCTCTGCCGCCCAAGGCGCAGAGCGGAGAACACGATGAAGATCATCCCAAGCGCATTTTTTCTATCCGCCGGCCTGTCCTCTGCCCTGCTCTGCCAGGCTGGCGAAACGGTGACCATCGCCACCGTGAACAACAGCGACATGATCCGCATGCAGCGGCTGTCCAAAACATTCGAACAGCAGCATCCGGACGTGAAGCTCAACTGGGTGGTGCTTGAAGAGAACGTGTTGCGTCAGCGCCTGACCACTGACATTGCCACTCAGGGCGGTCAATTCGACGTGCTCACCATCGGCACGTACGAAACACCGCTGTGGGGTGCAAAGCATTGGCTGGAACCGATAAAGGATCTGCCCGCCAGCTATGACCTCGAGGATATTTTCCCCTCGGTCCGTCAGGGACTGTCAGTCAACGACACGCTCTATGCCCTGCCGTTTTATGGCGAAAGTACCATCACCTATTACCGAACCGACTTGTTCAAGAACGCCGGCCTGAGCATGCCCGAGCACCCGACCTGGACGCAGCTCGGTGAGTTCGCCGGCAAGCTGCACCAGCCGGACAAAGAGCAGTATGGAATGTGCCTGCGCGGCAAGGCTGGTTGGGGTGAAAACATGGCGCTGCTGACCACCATGTCCAACGCTTTTGGCGCGCGCTGGTTCAACGAGCAGTGGCAGCCGCAACTCACTGGGCCGGAATGGACCGCTGCCGCGAACTTCTACGTCAACACCCTCAAGCAGTACGGCCCGCCGGGTGTTTCGAGCAATGGCTTCAACGAGACACTGGCCCTGTTCAACAGCGGCAAGTGCGCGATCTGGGTCGATGCCAGCGTCGCCGGGTCCTTCATCACCGATAAAACCCAAAGCAAAGTGGCTGACAATGTCAGCTTCGTCGCGGCGCCCACGCAGGTCACCGACAAGGGCTCGTCCTGGCTCTATGCCTGGTCGCTGGCCATCCCTGCGACGTCCAAACACAAGGAAGCCGCCAAAGCCTTTGTGACCTGGGCGACCTCCAAGGACTACATCCAACTGATCGCCGATAAGGATGGCATCACCAACGTACCGCCGGGCACTCGCATGTCCACCTACAGCAACGCTTATTTGCAGGCTGCACCCTTCGCCGCTGTCACGCTGAAAATGATGCAGAACGCCGACCCTGCACACCCGTCAGTCCAACCCGTGCCTTATGTCGGTATCCAGTACGTGACCATTCCTGAATTCCAGGCCATCGGCACGTCGGTCGGCAAGCTGCTGTCTGCGGCGCTCACCGGGCAGATGCCGGTTGAGCAGGCTCTGGCCTCCGCCCAGCAAACCACCGAACGCGAGATGAAACGCGCTGGTTATCCAAAATAGCAACATACCGATAAATTAAGACGCAGAACCAGTGGGAGAACCTGTAGGAGCGAGGCTTGCCCGCGAAGAATGCGCCGCAGTTTTTCAGGTATTACGCGTCATCGTTCTTCGCGGGCAAGCCTCGCTCCTACAGGGGGGCTTCGCAGATTGACGACCGCTTTTAGTGCCCTCAACGGGCATCTCTTTAGCTCTAACGATTGGATGGAAAAAATGAAACGTCTGGAAGGAAAAAGCGCCCTTATCACCGGTTCTGCCAGAGGCATCGGAAGAACGTTCGCGCAAGCCTATATCCGCGAAGGCGCTACGGTCGCGATCGCAGACATCAACCTGGAACGCGCGCAAGCCACTGCGGCCGAGCTGGGGCCGAATGCCTATGCGGTCGAGATGGACGTGACCGATCAGCAGTCAATCGACGGCGCTATCGCAGCGGTCATCGCCACCGCAGGCAAGCTCGATATCCTGATCAACAACGCGGCCCTGTTTGATCTCGCACCGATTACGGAAATTTCTCGCGAGAGCTACGAACGGCTGTTTTCGATCAACGTGTCCGGCACCCTGTTCACCCTGCAGGCCGCGGCCAAACAGATGATCCGCCAGGGCCATGGCGGCAGAATCATCAATATGGCCAGTCAGGCCGGTCGACGCGGTGAAGCGCTTGTCGCGGTGTATTGCGCGACCAAAGCGGCGGTGATCAGCCTCACGCAATCGGCCGGTCTCAATCTCATTCCCCATAACATCAACGTGAATGCCATCGCACCGGGCGTGGTGGATGGTGAGCATTGGGATGGCGTCGATGCGCTGTTCGCCAAATATGAGAACCGGCCGCTTGGGGAAAAGAAAAGGCTGGCGGGTCAGGAAGTACCCTATGGACGCATGGGCACGGCAGACGATCTTGTCGGCATGGCGATCTTCCTGGCATCAAACGAGAGTGAGTATGTCGTGGCGCAAACCTATAACGTCGATGGCGGCAACTGGATGAACTGACGAGTATCGAACCCGAATTAAAGCCCCTACCGAACAGGCCATGTCTACTGCACCTTAGACATGGCCTTCTCGTTCCCGTCCGGCCCTCAATGCCCGCGAATGTAGTGCTCCAGTTGCCGAATCAAATCCGCCTGCTCGACGATGGCTTCCTTCACCAGATCGCCAATCGACAACAGCCCGATCAGTTCACCGCTCTCCAGCACCGGCAGATGGCGCAAATGACTGTCGGTCATGACCGCCATGCAGCGCTCGATACTCTGCTGGCTGTCGGCGGTCACCACCGGTGTGCTCATGATCTCGCGCACCGGTGTGCCGACCGAAGAACGCCCCTGTAGAACCACCTTGCGCGCATAGTCGCGCTCGCTGATGACACCGACCACCTGCCCGTCTTCGATGACGGGCAACGCGCCGACGTTCTTCTCGGCCATCATTTTCAGGGCGTCGAGGACCATCTGATCCGGTGCGATGCTGTGCACCTGCTGGTTTTGCACGACTTTCAGTTTGAGCAACTGTGCGGCTGTCTTCATCAACGTTCTCCGATACGGTTCAGGGCAGCGATCAAGCCGCCGCGACTTCCACGACGCCGGCGTTCAGGCGCACCGGCCACACTCGCAGGCGCTGCTCCGGGTACTCCAGGCAACTGCCGTCTTCAAGACGGAAATGCTGCTTGTAGATCGGCGACGCCACCACCAGATCACCCTTGAGGCTGCCGATCAGTCCACGGCCGATGACGTTCGCGCCGGATTGCGGATCATGGTTGTCGATGGCGTAGAGGGTGCGACCTTCGGCCTGCGGCAGGTAGAACAGCGCCACCTGCGCGCCGTCGAGCCAGACCACGACGCCGGAGTTGCTGACCAGATCCTGCTGGCTGCACACCGCCTGCCACGCCTGAGCATTGGCGGCCGTGGCAAGGGCGTTGACACGCTGGGTATTGGACTGACTCATCAGGCATTCTCCTCGGTGACAGGGATAAGGTTGAGTTCGGCGGCCATGATCGGCCGGCGTTGACCGCGCTCCTGAACAAAATGGATGTCCGGGTCCGGGCGTTGATCGTTGACGAAGGTGCGGAAGCGCTTGAGTTTTTCCGGGTCTTTGAGGGCGTTGGCCCATTCGCATTCGTAGCGGTTGACCACCAGTTGCATTTGCGATTCGAGTTCCGCGCCGAGCCCCAGGCTGTCGTTGATCACCACGTCCTTGAGGTAATCCAGGCCGCCCTCCAGGCTTTCGCGCCAGACCGAGGTGCGCTGCAATTTATCGGCGGTGCGGATGTAGAACATCAGGAAGCGGTCGATGTAACGGATCAGGGTTTCATCGTCGAGGTCAGTGGCGAACAGCTCGGCATGACGCGGACGCATACCGCCGTTACCGGCCACGTAGAGGTTCCAGCCGTTCTCGGTGGCGATCACGCCCACGTCCTTGCTTTGCGCCTCGGCACATTCACGGGTGCAGCCAGAGACGGCGAACTTGAGCTTGTGCGGCGAGCGCAGGCCTTTGTAGCGATCCTCGAGGGTCAGGGCCATTTTCACGCTGTCCTGCACGCCGTAACGGCACCAGGTGCTGCCGACGCAAGACTTCACCGTGCGGGTCGATTTGCCGTAGGCATGCCCGGTTTCGAAACCGGCCTCAATCAACTCGGACCAGATGTCCGGCAACTGATGCAACTGCGCGCCGAACAGGTCGATCCGCTGGCCGCCGGTGATTTTGGTGTAGAGGTCGTATTTCTTCGCCACCACGCCAATCGCAATCAGCTTGTCGGCTGTGATCTCGCCCCCGGCGATGCGCGGCACCACCGAATAGGTGCCGTTTTTCTGCATGTTGGCCATGAAAGTGTCATTGGTGTCCTGCAACGGCACCAGCGAAGCGTCCATGATCGGCTGGTTCCAGCACGAGGCGAGGATCGAGCCCACCGCCGGTTTGCATACGTCGCAACCGGTGTGGCCGCGACCGTGCTTGGCCAGCAGTTCTTCGAAGGTGATCACCCCTTCTACCCGCACCAGCGCATAAAGCTCCTGACGGGTGTAGGCGAAGTGTTCGCACAGGCTCTTGTCGACACTGACGCCACGGGCAATCAATTCATGTTCGAATACTTGCTTGAGCAGCCCCGCGCAACCACCGCAACCGGTGCAAGCCTTGGTCTGCGACTTGAGCAGGCCGAGGTCGGTGCAGCCACCGTCGATGGCCGAGCAGATCGAGCCCTTGGTGACGTTATGGCACGAACATACCGTCGCCGCCTCAGGCAGCGCGCCCGGGCCCAAGGTTGGCGCGCCGGTAGACGACGGCAGAATCAGGCTGGCCGGTTCCGACGGCAAGGCAATGCCGTTCTGCATGTATTGCAGCAGGGTGTCGTAATAGCTGTTGTCGCCGACCAACACCGCGCCGAGCACGCGTTTGCTGTCAGCATCCACCACCAGGCGACGGTAGCTGGCCGTCGCTTCATCGATGAACTGATAACTGCGCGCACCCGGCGTCTGGGCGTGAGCATCGCCGATGGAGCCGACGTCAACGCCGAGCAGTTTGAGCTTGGTCGACATGTCCGCGCCCTGGAACGGCTCCGCCACTTGATTGCACAGCAGCGATGCGACGCCACGGGCCATTTGATAACCGGGAGCGACCAGACCGAAGAGGCTGCCATTCCAGGCCGCACACTCGCCGATGGCGTAGATGTTCGGATCGCTGGTCAGGCACTGATCGTCAATCACCACGCCGCCACGGGGACCGATGTCCAGCGCACATTGGCGGGCCAGCGCATCTTGCGCGCGGATGCCGGCGGAGAACACGATCAGGTCGGCTTCAAGAAATTCGTCATTGGCAAAGTTCATCCGGTAGCGGTACTGCTCGCCGGCACTGATCGACTGTGTGCCACGGGACAGGTGCACACCCACACCGAGCCGCTCGATCTGCGCCTTCAGCGCCAGGCCACCCTGCTCGTCCAGCTGCACCGGCATCAGGCGCGGGGCGAATTCCACCACATGCGCTTCCAGGCCCAGGCTTTTCAGGGCGTTGGCGGCTTCCAGGCCAAGCAGGCCACCGCCGACTACTACGCCGCGCCGGGCATTGGCCGCCGCGGCACGAATCGCGTCGAGGTCTTCGAGGGTGCGATAGACCAGGCGCGAGTCACCTTCCGCACCTTCAATAGGCGGCACAAACGGATAAGAGCCGGTGGCCAGAACCAGTTTGTCGTACGAGACGCAACCTTGTGCGGTGATCACCTGACGGCGGTCACGGTCGATTTCCAGCACCGGCAAGCCCAAATGCAGAGTGACGCCCGGCGTCTGGTACAGAGAGGCTTCGCCCAGGGCCAACGACTCGGCATCGCGACCGCCGAAATACTCGGACAGATGCACCCGGTCGTAGGCGCGCATCGGCTCTTCGCTGAAGACATGCAGGCGATAGTGGTCAAGGGCGCCGCGCTCGATGAGCTGCTCGACACAATGATGTCCGACCATGCCATTGCCGATCACGATCAGTGTTTGCAGTTTGTTCAACGCGGCAACATTGGAATTCATAGTAAGCACCCAGCCAAAGCCAATCACGGTTAAAAAAAGCAAAAAAAAACGCCTGAAACCTCTCGGTTTCAGGCGTCTTTGCCTGTTCTTCGCGGTGTTCGACCTGGCGCCTTCGCCGGATCCACCGATATTGCCCACGACCTGCTCGGCCGCTCGATCATCGTTGATCGAGTGGGCTGCCCATCTGTTTTCGATGGACCTGAGGGGAACAATGCAGCCTTTGTGCCAGTCTGCCGCTTGATACTTCACTCGCGCTGAAAACCTCACGCTGAACAATCGGCGAATAGGCTTGGCGACCCGTGGGATAGGCGTGTTCTAGCGGGAGGACGGTCTTTCAGAAGGGGTTGCGTGGATCGTTGGCAACAGCGGATGTGGGCACTGGCAGAGGAGAAAACCCGGTGCACCGTTCGCGGCGGGTGCACGTTTTTATGGCATCGCGCTTTATAAAAGTGCATGTAGCGGTTTTTTTTCGAGGTTTTCACCGCGTGTAGGAAGTGCGCGCCAGATCATTCAACATCGATTAAAGGAGCCTGTTTAAGCGCCATCAAGGTTACTTCCTGAAAGCTACAAGACCTTGCGCCGTTGCCTACGCTTACGCCAGAATCCGCCGGCTTGTGCGCCTTGGGGCCGCTCGGTAACTTGATTCCTGTCACTGCCCATCAGTGATCGGGTTTAGCAGCCCGGGGTTACAAGCAAGTGCACAAGCTCTTGTCAGTCAGGCATTCCCATGCCTGCACTTGATGGTGGTTGTGCGCAGGGCGCCTTCGGGCGCGCCGGCTTTGCTAGCTTCCCCGGTCTGCTAACCTGCGTACAGCTGCCTCCCTCTCGTTTAGCAGCAGGAGGGTTGGCACCCAATCAGAGAAGCCAGCTTATGTTCAAAGTTACGCCGAACCCACCGGACATCGATTCGGTGTCTCCATACGAGCCCAATTCAAAGAAGCTCAATGAGGCCGCCGAGCGGGCTCTGAACTTCCACTTCCCGTCGAATGCCGACATCAAATCCACCGCGCGTAAACCCAGCAAGCTGTTTGCTGTGGCCCCAGAGGCGACTACCGAAACCCTGGCGGTTTTTTTGGTCGAGACACTGGCCTCGGTCGATGTGATGGTCCATCAGTTGGTGGATCATCTGGAGGGTGAGTCGCGTCACGCCCTGCTGGGCATTTCAAACAGCATCATGGTGGCGGAGATCACCGCGAACCGGGTGCTGGATCACATTAATACGCCTGAGTAGGTATGGGCTGTTGTGGTGAGTGAGTTACTGACGCAGGGTTGTGCAGTTTTGGGGGCCGCTGCGCGACCCAGCGGGAGCAAGCTCCCTCGCCACAGGTTTCTCGGTGTTTGTTCCCAGTAGCGTATCCCGAAGCCGCGACCTTTTGGCGCATGACCGGCGGGCCATCGATTGAGCGCCATAGCGCAACAGTTTGTTAACATCCGTGCGCTTTTTTTCGTCTGATTGATCAGTCACTGTAGATTCCCGGTCGCTACACAGGATGCTTTTTTCCATGAGTACGTTGTATACCCGTCGCACGGTCCTGCAAGGCATGAGCCTGTTGAGCCTTGGCCTGCTCGCCGGATGCGATGACAGCAGCAAGCTGTCGTTCAAGTACGGCAAGGACCTCAGCGACAAGATCATGGGGCGTACCTTCAAACTCAAGGACGCCCAGGGCGAAACCCGGATGCTGGGCAGCTACCGGGGCCTGATGCCGATGGTTTTTTTCGGTTTCACCCAATGCCCGGCGGTCTGCCCGACGACGCTGGCCCGTGCGGCACAGGCGAAAAAACTGATGGGCCGCGATGGCGAACGCCTGCAAGTGATCTTCATCACCCTGGACCCCGAACGCGATACGCCGCAAATGCTCGACGCCTACGTCAAAGCCTTCGATCCAAGTTTCGAGGCGCTGCACGGTACGCTGGAAGAAACCGCCGCCACCGCCAAGGAGTTCGGTGTGTTCTTTGAAAAGATCCCGAGCGGCTCGACCTATACCCTCTCCCACACCGCGACCAGCTTCGTTTTCGACTCCCGAGGCACTTTGCGCCTGGGGCTGTCCGCGTCCCTTACCGCTCAAGAGTGTGCAGAAGACCTGCTCACCGTCATGGAGGTCTGCTGATGACTTCGATCTACGCACCACGTATTAAACAGCTGACCCTGGGCCTTTTCCTGATCGGCATGGCCTGGCAGGTGTCCGCTCAAACCCAGGTGAACGACGCCTGGGTCCGTGCGACGGTGGCCGGCCAGCATTCGACCGGCGCCTTCATGACCCTTCAGGCCGACAGCGACAGCAAACTGCTCAGCGTGCAGTCGCCGGTGGCGAACACCGTGCAAATTCACCAATCCAGCATGAAAGACGATGTGATGAGCATGAGCCAGGTCGAGTCCGTCGCGCTGCCGGCCGGCAAACCGGTGAGCTTTGATCCCCATGGCTACCACATCATGCTGATGGACCTGACGACTCAGGTTAAGGAAGGCGACAAAGTGCCCTTGACCCTGACCGTGGAAAACGCCAAGGGCGAAAAAGAGACGATCAAGGTTGACGCCGAGACTCGGGCGCTCGGCATGCAGGATCACAGCAAGATGCATTGAGAGACTCAATCCCGGCCCGTCTGAACGCCACTGTCGCGGTGGTGTTCGGCTCGCGCTGAGAGTTTTCTGCGACACTTCGTAAATAACGAATTATTGGTAAAGAATATTCGATTTTTCTTCGCTGCAATCTCCCCGCTAGCATGACCCTGTCGGCTCCAGAACAAGTCCAGACAGGGAGAACGACATGCAACCCCTGAACATCGGTGAACTCTGGATGTGGGTCACCTTCATTGCCTTCGTCATCGCCATGCTGGCTTTGGATCTGTTTGTTTTCGGCGGGCGCAAGGCGCATCGGGTATCGGTGCGCGAGGCCTCGTCCTGGGTGATTGCGTGGTGCGCGCTAACGCTGACCTTCGCGGGATTGCTCTGGTGGTACTTGAATGGCGAGTTCGGGCCGGAGATTGCGCGACGCAAAACCCTGGAATTCCTCACGGGCTATCTGATCGAGCAGTCGCTGTCGATCGACAACATGTTCGTCTTTGTGATGATTTTCGGCTACTTCGCCGTACCGCCAGAGTTGCAACGCCGAGTGTTGCTGTACGGCGTGCTCGGGGCGATCGTGATGCGTGGGGCGATGATTCTCGCCGGTGTGTGGCTGGTGTCGCAGTTCGCGTGGCTGCTGTATGTGTTCGGTGTGTTCCTGATCATCACCGGGATCAAGATGCTGGTATTCGCCCATCAGCAGCCTGACCTCGATAAAAACCCCATATTGCGTTGGATACACAGCCATCTGCGCGTCACCGACGAGTTTCGTGGCGATCGCTTTTTTGTGATGAAAAAGGGGCGGCACTGGGCGACGCCAATGTTTCTGGTGCTGGTGCTGATCGAGGCCAGCGATCTGATGTTTGCGGTCGACAGCATCCCGGCAATCTTCGCCATTACCACCGACCCGTTCATTGTGTTCACCTCGAACATCTTCGCGATCATGGGCCTGCGCGCCCTGTACTTTTTGCTGGCCGACATGGCTGACCGCTTCCACCTGCTCAAATACGGTTTGGCGATCGTACTGGTGTTCATCGGCGCCAAGATGACGCTGATGCCGTGGCTTCACATGCCGGTTGAATGGTCGCTGGCCGTTGTCGGCGGGATCATTCTGACTTCGGTGCTGTTGAGTCTGGTCTTGACCCGCAAAGAGGATCAAATGCGCTCCCTGTAGGCGCTGCCCACGATCCCCTGCCGGTCTTATCTTTCGGTGTTGCGGTGGTATTGGCCTGCCCTCAACTGGTAGCCTGTGCGTCCCTGCCTGCATGTCTCTGATGGATCATCGGCGCCTTGATGATCACTTCACCCCTTTCAATCAAGACGACGGTGACGCATTTGATCAGCAGTACCCCATCACTGGCCCGCGATATCGACGGCAAAGCCATCTCTGCCCAGGTTCTCGACGAGGTCCGGGAGGAGGTTCTGGCCCTGGCCGGCCAGCAAATCTATCCCGCCCTTGCGGTCCTGTTGGTCGGTGACGACCCGGCCAGCCACGTTTATGTGCGCAACAAACTGCTGCGCGCCAAGGAAGTCGGTATCCGCTCCCTTGAATACCGCCTGCCGGAAACCGTCAGCCAGACCCAGGTTCTGGAACTGATTGCGCAACTCAACGCCGATGCCTCGGTGACCGGCATCCTGGTGCAATTGCCCTTGCCGGACTCTATCGATGAGCAGGCAGTGATTCATGCCATCGACCCGATCAAGGACGTGGACGGTTTTCATCGGGAAAATGTCGGTGGGCTGGTGCAAGGCATGGAGGTCCTGACCCCATGCACGCCCAGTGGCTGCATGCGCCTGCTGCACGAGACCTGCGGTGATGACTTGAGCGGCTTGCACGCGGTGGTCATCGGCCGTTCGAACATTGTCGGCAAACCGATGGCGACCTTGTTGTTGCAGGCCAACTGCTCGGTCAGCGTGGTGCATTCGCGTAGCGTCGACGCCCCGGCGTTGTGCCGGCTGGCGGATATCGTGGTCGCAGCGGTGGGTCGGCCTGAGTTGATCGACGCCAGTTGGCTCAAGCCCGGCGCGGTGGTCATCGATGTCGGCATCAACCGCATCGCCAGCGAGTCCGGCGATCGTCTGGTGGGCGATGTCGACTACGCCAGCGCCCGCACCGTCGCCCGGGCGATCACCCCGGTGCCGGGCGGCGTCGGGCCGATGACCATTGCCTATCTGCTGAAAAACACCCTGATCGCCAGCCAGTTGCAACGCGCCGCACAGGCCCGCGGGCAGCAGCCTGTGGACGACCTGGCGTTGAACTGAGCACAACGCACGGAAAAACCTGTGGGAGCGGGCTTGCCCGCGATGAGGGCGAGTCAGTCGATATCAATGTTGACTGATACACCGCTATCGCGGGCAAGCCCGCTCCCACAGGGATTGTGCTTGGCCGTTACTTCCCGGCGTGCAGCACCTGCGCTTGCGGCATCGCCGAAGAGTGGTGGTTGAGAATCTTCCACTGCCCGCCAACCTGTTCATAGACGAAGGTGTAGCGCGCCTGCACCTGACGAGTCTTGCCATCGGCCTCGGTCAGGAAAAAGGTGTAGACGCCGCTGTCCATCGCCACATTGGCGCCTAATGGACGGATCTCACGGAAGTTGATCTGGCCCACCGGCTTGAGCGCCATGAAGTGATCGAAGTAGTCCTTGATTTGTGCCGGCGTGGTGCGCACCTTGTTGGAAACCGTCGGCTGCAGCACGGCGTTCGGCGCGTACAGGTCGACCACGCTCTGAACATTGCCGCTCTTCAATGCGCTATTCCATTGATCAAACAGCGCGGCGATTTCACGATCCTTCACGTTACCGGGCTGTTCGGCCACGCTGCTGTAGACGTAAGGCACTGCCTCCAACGCCTGGGCCAACGGGGTGGTCAGGGCGAACAACAGGGCGATGGTTGAGGTCTTGAATTTCATTGCGCGATTCCAATGGTGGTCGATGGCCACACTGTGCCGTTCGAAGCGTCGCCCGCCATCGGCCAACCGGAGTCATTTGCCTATGCCATTCGGCAGATAGCGCCCTGCCCCGTCAACAAGGTTTAATGACGCCCCAGCCCGAACGGGCGTGCCCGCCGGAATCCGTCCATGCAAAACCCTGATCATGACCCCGGTAGCGCCCTGGCCATTCGCACCCAGTATCGGCAATCGCAAAGTCGCGCCGCGCGACTGCGGTTGCTGGTGGATACCGGCCAGGAACTGACGCAACTGGCCCCCGAGGCCATGCGTCAACGGGTGCTGCAACGGGCCTGCGCGTTCCTGGCGATGGACCACGCGTTACTGCTGGAATGGGACGTGGATGCGCAGGTCAAGACCACCGCCAGTCACGGCAGCCGTGATCGTTTATGCAGCCTCGAACACCTCGCCAATACCGCGATGCGCACCCCGCAATGGCAGGAGCAGCCCAGCGCGGTTCTGCCCAATGTGCTGCGGGTGCCGTTGCGCGGCGGCGATGGCGCGGCCTTCGGTGCGTTGGTGCTGGCCAACAGTGTCAGCATCAGTGCACCGGACACCGAGGACCTCGAATCCCTGCAATTGCTCGCCACCCTGCTGGCCGCGCACCTGGAAAACCAGCGGTTGCTGGATGCACTGGTGGCCCGCGAGCGCACCATGTCCGATCTGGTCCACAGGCTGTTCAGGGCACAGGAAGACGAACGCAAACGCATGGCTTACGACTTGCACGACGGCCTGGCGCAAACCCTCGCCGGGCTGCATCAGCGCCTGCAAGGTTTTGCCGGCCGCTGCCCGCCACTGCCCGACGAACTCAGCGCAGACTTACAGACGATTCTTGCACTGGCCCAGCACTGCGTCGGCGAAGGCCGGCAATTGATCAGCGGCCTGCGCCCGACGGTACTCGACGACTTTGGCTTGCTGAAGGCGGTCGACAAAGAAGCGGATCGCCTGCGTGACGCCGGGATCAAAGTGAACTGGAGCATGCGTTGCGAAGCACGTTTGCCCAGCCAGGTGGAAATCGCCCTGTTCCGGATCACCCAGGAAGGCATTAACAACATTCTCAAACATGCGCAGGCCAGCCACGTCGTCCTGGCGCTGGAGCTGCACGAAGGACAAGCCTCGCTACGGCTGGACGACAACGGCAAAGGTTTTGCCATGGAACAACGACTCGACACCTGCGGCGCCCGGCACTTGGGGCTCGCGGCGATGAAGGAACGCGCAAGCCTACTGGGCGGCGATTTCACTTGCGTCAGCCATGTGCAGGGTGGGACGCAACTGCGCGCCACCGTACCCTCCGACCTCAATGGAACAGCTCAATGACTGAAGTTTTACGTCTGGTTCTGGCGGACGATCATGAGGTCACCCGGACCGGCTTCGTCGCGCTGCTGGCGGGCCATCCGCAATTCGAAGTGGTCGGCCAGGCCCGCGATGGCCAGGAAGCAGTGGACGTTTGTGAGCGCTTGCGGCCCGACATCGTCATCCTCGACATTCGCATGCCCGTGCTCAACGGGCTGGGCGCGGCGCGGATTCTTCAGCAGCGCCTGCCGGCCCTGAAAGTGGTGATCTTCACCATGGACGACAGCCCGGATCACCTGGAAGCGGCGATGAATGCCGGTGCCGTGGGTTACCTGCTCAAAGACGCCAGCCGCAATGAAGTGATTGACGCCCTGCAACGCGTCGCCGCGGGCGAGGAAGCCCTCAACAGCGCCGTCAGCGCCCGCCTGCTACGTCGCATGACCGAGCGCAACGCCAACGGCGCCGCGCCTGCCGAAACCTTGACCGCCCGCGAACGCCAGGTCCTCGGGTTGGTAGCCAGCGGCTTCAGCAATCGTGAAATCGGCGAAGAACTCGGTATCACCACGGGCACGGCCAAAGCCCACGTGGAACGGGTCATCGGTAAACTCGGCGCCGCCGACCGAACCCAGGCGGCCGTTCGTGGCATGGCCCTGGGGCTGGTGACCCAGTCATGAAGGTTTCAAATGCTCGACGCTGGGCCGATCTGCCATTACGCGGCAAAGCCCTCGTGGTGATTTCCCTGCCGTTGGTAATCCTGTTGCTCTCGCTGGTGCTGATCTACATCACCGAGCGTCAGACCGCACGCGCGGAAGAGGACGTGCGCCGGGTGCTGCTGGTGCAAGGCGACATTCAGGCCGTGCACACCCTGCTCGCCGAGGCTGCCGCCAGCGTGCGCGGTTATCTGCTGACCCGTCGTGAGGATTTCCTGCCGGGTTATCGGCAAGCCAAGCCCTTGATCGAATCAGCCCTGCGACGGCTCGACAGCAACGTTCGCGATGAGCGGGTGCGCAAACATCTGGAGGCGATCACCCCGTTGATCGAGACCAAGGTCGAGGGTCTGGTTGAACTGCTCGACGATCGCAGCGCCACACCCGAGTCGATCACCACCATCCTGATCAACAACAAGCACATCCTCGACGAGTTGCGCGAACGCATCAGCGCCATGCGCACCCTCGAGGATACGTTGCTGGCCGAGCGCACCGCGGCGGCCGCCTCGACTCGCCAGCGTTTGTTGTTCTCCACCCTGCTGGCCGCGGCCTGCGGGCTGTTTGGCGCCATCGTGGCGGTGCTGTTCCTGTCCAAGGGCATCGTCGCCCGGGTCAAACAGGTCCAGGGCAACGCACAACGTCTGGCTCTCGGTCAGCCATTACTGCCGCAGCCGCCGGAGAACGATGAGATTGGTCAATTGGGCACGCGCCTGATCGAAGCCGGGTTGTTGCTGGCTGAACGTGAACGAGCGTTGCGCGACAACGAAGAGCGTCTGCGGCTGATCATCGACGGCGTGAAGGACTACGGTATTTTCGCCCTCGACACACAGGGTTTCGTCACCAGCTGGAATGCGGGCGCCGAACGGATCAAGGGCTACACCGAACAGGAAATCGTCGGTCAGCATTTTTCGGTGTTTTATCTGTCGCAAGAATGCCCGCAGCATCCCGACATGGCGCTGCGCGAGGCCACTCGCGACGGTCATTACATGGAAGAGGCCTGGCGTTGCCGCAAGGATGGCAGCCGCTTCTGGGCCAGCGTGGTGATTACCGCGCAATACGACAGCAGTGGCGCCTTGCGCGGATTCTCCAAGATCACCCGCGACATCACCGATCGCCGCGTGGCCGAGATAGCACTGAGCACCGCACGGGAAGAAGCCGAACGCGCCAGCCGCGCCAAAAGCGAGTTCCTGTCGCGCATGAGCCACGAACTGCGTACCCCGCTCAACTCCATTCTCGGCTTCGCACAACTGTTGGACATGGACTCACCCAAGGGGCAGCGGGCACAGATCGGTCATATCCTGCGGGCCGGACAACACCTGCTGACCCTGATCAACGAGGTGTTGGACATCGCCAAGATCGAAGCCGGGCGCCTGCCGCTGAATGTTGAAGCCGTGCCCTTGGCTGTGGTGCTGCAAGAAGCCCTGACACTGGTTTCCCCCATGGCCTGCGACGCTGGCATTCAACTGGTCGAGTTGCCGATGCTGGCCGCCGACAGCGGAATCGTCGCCGATCGGCAACGCCTGGTTCAGGTACTGCTCAACCTGCTGTCCAACGCGATCAAATACAACCGGCCCCAGGGCCAGGTGCATATCGAAGTCAGGGTTATTCAACAGCGAATTGCGGTGTCGGTCTGCGACACCGGCAAGGGCATTGCGGCCGATCGCCTGGAGCAACTGTTCAAGCCGTTCGAGCGTCTGGAGACTGATCCGAACGTGGAAGGCACCGGCCTGGGCCTGGCCTTGAGCAAGAGTCTGCTGGAAATGATGAACGGCAGTCTGACCGTCAAAAGCCAACCCGGCGAAGGCGCAAGTTTCACCCTGGAACTGCCCTTCGTGCGCCTGCAGCCAATCACCGAGCCACCGGTTGCACGAATCAGTCACCCAACGGTCACGGCCGCCCTCGCCGCTCCCGATTACCAGGGCAAAGTCCTGTGCATCGAAGACAATCTCTCGAGCCTGGCCCTGATCGAAACCCTGCTGCAACGTCGGCCGCACATCCAGTTGCTTTCAAGCATGCAGGGGCAAATGGGTCTGGACCTGGCCCGTCAACATGCGCCGCAGCTGATATTGCTCGACGTGGCGCTGCCGGATCTGGATGGTTTCAATGTGCTGCAACGCTTGCGTCAGTCTTCCATCACCCGTGCCATTCCCGTGCTGATGATTACCGCCGATGCCAGCGACCTCAGGCATCTGGCCTTGCTGGAAGCGGGAGCGACGGCGGTGCTGACCAAGCCGATTAACATCCCTTCATTCCTCGCCCATCTTGACCAGCATCTACCGGAGCCTGTGTGAACACCGACCTGCGCATTCTGATCATCGACGACCAGCGGCCCAACCTCGACTTGATGGAGCAGTTGCTTGTCCGCGAAGGGCTGACCAATGTACTGAGCAGTACCCAGCCGCTGCGAACCCTGGACCTGTTCAACAGCTTCGAGCCTGACCTGGTAATTCTCGACCTGCACATGCCGGAGTTCGACGGCTTTGCCGTACTGGAACAACTCAACCGGCGCATCCCGACCGGCGAATACCTGCCAATCCTCGTGCTTACCGCCGACGCCACCCGCGATACCCGCCTGCGCGCGCTGGCCCTGGGCGCCAAAGACTTCATCAGCAAGCCACTGGACGCCCTGGAAACCATGCTGCGCGTCTGGAACCTGCTCGAGACCCGCGCGCTGTATAAAGCCTTGCGTACCTTGGTCCCGGCGGATCAGATCGAGTTGCTGCGCCAGTTAAAGCCGCACCCAGTTAGCTGACTGAAGGGGCGGAATCACTGACGCTTTGCTACTGAAAGTCAGGTCACGGGGCTGGCTCGGTATTTTGGCGACCGGTTGTAGAAAGCCCAGCAAGGCCTGCTGGGTGTCATTCCAGGCCGTCGGGTGTTCCATATCGAGGAAGTGCCCGGCGTTCTTGATGGTCTGAAATTGAGCCTGACGGCTATGAGCGCCAAAAAGACGGGCGTCTTCCACCGAGGTGTACTCATCCCGTTCGCCGTTGATAAACAGCAGCGGAACTTCGATGGCATCGGCACAGGAAACGTAGCAATGAGTGTCCTGAGTCAGCACTTCGTTGACGTGAAAATGCATCTGCCGGTATTCGTGTTCGTCAAGGCTGCTGACATGGCGTTCGTTGAAACGCTTGAACAGCGACGGCAGATGCTTGCCGATCGTGCTGTTGATCAAGCGCCCTACATTGCGCCGATCACAGGCCTGGAGGAAGTGCCGGCCACTCTCCAGATAATCGCGCATCGGCGTATTGATTCGCGCCGCGAATGAACTGATCACCGCTTTTTCGATTCGTCGTGGGTGCTGGGCCAGCGCCAGCAAAGTCGCCGCGCCGCCCCAGGAAAAGGACAGCACATGCTGCGCCCGAAAGTGCTCGATCAACTCCAGCAATATTTCGGCTTCGTCTTCCTTGCGGATCGGCTGGTCATGCTGGTTGTGTTGTTTCGATTGACCGGCGTAGGGCTGATCGTAGAGAACTACGTTGAAGCGTGGCCGCAGGTAGCGCACCGTTTGGGCAAAAGAGGCGGTCGTTGCCAGCGAGCCGTTGACCAGAATAATGGTCTTGTCGGCGGTGGCGTTGAGGTAATGCTCGGTATAAACCCTGTACTTCTTACCAATCTGGACGATCGCAGTTTTCAACGTCATTTCATTCTATTCCTTGAACAAATTGGATCAGACACACAGCTTGATTGACCGTCCGGCTTCCTCCGGGCAAGCCTGACAGCACAAACCAGCGACAACGGTACAAGGGCGCTGAGATGAACGCCATGACCAATAAGTCACAAACCGACCAGTGGCTCACAGTAAAGCAGGGATTTTCCCGTGTGCAAGTACGCACGCTTGAAAGTGGCGGCCCTGACGCATCGCCAACATCCGCCTATGATTATTCATTGCCCCCACCTTCATCAGTTCCAGGGCTCTCGCCCCCTCACGTCAAATGAGGAGTTGAAAGATGTCGCTGACGCTTTACTACCATCCACTGGCGTCGTTCTGTCACAAAGTACTCATCGCGCTCTACGAAAACGGTATCGAATTCGAGAGAAGAATCATCGATCTCGGTGACCCTGCCGACAGCGCAGAACTTCAGGCATTGTGGCCAATCGGAAAGTTTCCAATAATTTTTGACTCTGTTCATCAGCTGAATCTGCCGGAGTCCAGCATCATCATCGAGTACCTGGATAGACGATTTCCAGGCACGCACAATCTGGTTCCAGACGATTGGGAGACCGCGCTGGAAGTCCGATTATGGGATCGCTTTTTCGACCATTATGTACAAGTGCCGATGCAACAGATTGTCAGTGATCGGCTACAGGCGACCAACGGCGATTTGACCAAAGAGCGATCCATGCTGAAAACGGCCTACGGCATGCTTGAACGCCGGATGGCATCCAGAATCTGGGTGGCCAGCCCGGCCTTCAGCATGGCCGATTGCGCCGCTGCCCCGGCACTTTTCTATGCCCGGACGCTTGTGCCGTTCCCCGATGACTACAGCCACCTGAGCGCCTATTTCGAGAGGTTGGTACAGAGACCATCATTTCAGCGCGTGATCAATGAAGCCCGGCCCTGGTTTTCGTTCTACCCGTTTGCAGAGGCGATCGAACAGCGGTTTTGCCAGGCGCCGGACAACGCATGATCCGCGTCCATAGCCTTCGCGCCTGATACCAGTCGGTACGAAGCGCGAAGGACAGTCACCGATTTGTTCGGGAATGCGCGATCAAAAACGCGGTTTGATCGTCTTCCACTCCGGCTTGTAACGCTGCATCTGTTTCACGTCATCGCGCTGACGAATGCCGCAGCTCAGGTATTGATCATGCAGCTTGCCCAGTTGATCGTGATCCAGCTCAAGACCCAACCCAGGCGCACGGGTGATTTTCACGCAGCCATCGACGATGGATAGCTTGCCGCCCTTGATCACCTCTTCATCCGGTTCCTGCCAGGGGTAATGAGTGTCGCAGGCGTAATCGAGATTGGGCACTGAAGCGGCGACATGTGCCATGGCCATCAGGCTGATGCCCAGGTGCGAATTGGAGTGCATAGACACGCCAAGGCCGAAGGTGTCGCACATTTTCGCCAACGCCTGGGTGTCCCGCAGGCCACCCCAGTAATGATGGTCGGCGAGCACGATCTGCACGCTGTTCAGGGCCACACTGCGGCGAAACTCATCAAAATCCGTGACCACCATATTGGTCGCCAGCGGCAGACCGGTACGTTTGTGCAATTCGGCCATGCCGTCGAGGCCCGGTGTCGGGTCTTCGTAATATTGCAGGTCATCACCCAGCAGCTCTGCCATGCGAATCGAAGTTTCCAGCGACCAGTTGCCGTTCGGATCGATGCGCAACGGGTAACCGGGAAAGGCCTTTTTCAGCGCCTTGATGCACGACACTTCGTGCTCCGGCGGCAGTGCCCCAGCCTTGAGTTTGATGCTCTTGAAACCGTAGGCCTCGATCATGCGCCGGGCCTGGGCGACGATCTGCTCTTCGTTCAGCGCCTCGCCCCAGTTATCCGGTTTGTACGGTGAATCGATGTGTTGCGCGTACTTGAAGAACAGATAGGCGCTAAACGGCACTTCATCACGAATCGCCCCGCCCAGCAGGTCCACCAGCGGCACGTTCAGGGAATGCGCCTGTAGATCGAGAAACGCCACTTCAAACGCCGAATACGCGTTGCTCACCGCTTTGCTGGCGTGAGAGCCAGGCGCCAGTTCCGCACCGGCGATGCTCTGGGTTTTGTTCGCCGCCACGGTGGCCTGCACGATGGCGCGCAACTGATTGAGGTTGAATGGGTCGAGACCGATCAGCTGACTTTGCAATTGCTGTTGAATCGCCAGTGCCGGGGCGTCGCCGTAGCTTTCGCCCAAACCGATGTAGCCATTGTCGCTCTCGATCTCGATGATCGAGCGCAGCGCGAAGGGTTCGTGAATACCGCTGGCATTGAGCAGCGGCGGATCGCGAAAGGCGATGGGGGTGACGGTAACGCGTTTGATTTTCAAGAGGCAGCTCCCTTTGGCTCGGTATTCAAGGCTTGATGACCGACAGAATTTTTTGCGGCTGCGGCGTCGACCGGTTTACCGGTGAGCGAGCTGCGCGTGTCGCCACGCGGTGCAGTACGGGCAAAAAAGATCACTACGGCCGCGACCAGCGAAGTCGCCGCCAGGCCGTACAAACCGCCTTCGATGGAGCCGGTAGTCTGCTCCAGGAAACCGAACGCGGTCGGCGCCACGAAACCGCCGAGATTGCCGATGGAGTTGATCAAAGCCAGCACTGCCGCAGCGATACGCGCATCCAGATAGCCCTGGGGAATTGGCCAGAACAAAGCCGAAGCCGCCTTGAAACCAATGGCCGCAAAACAGATGGCGACGAAGGCAAAGATCGGCCCGCCGGTGGTTGACATGAACATGCCGAACGCGGCAATCACCAATGTCACGGCCACCCAGGCCTGTTGGTATTTCCATTTACTGGCCATGGCAGCGAAGCCATACATCGCCAGAATGGAGATGATCCACGGGATCGAGTTGAACAGGCCGACCTGGAAGTCGCCGAGGTTGCCCATCTTCTTGATCATGCTGGGCAGCCAGAACGTGGCGCCATAAATCGTCAGGGCGATGGAAAAGTAGATAAAGCAGAACAGGGCGATCTGCCGATCGGCGAGCAATTTGAACATCGACGGTTTAACTGTCTGCACGGCTTCGCGAGCCTGCTGTTCCAAGTCAATGGCGCTTACCAGTGCATCCTTTTCTTCGGCGCTCAGCCATCTCGCCTCGCGTGGATGGGATTGCAGCCAGAACCAGACAAACCCACAGAGCACGATGGAAGCAAAGCCTTCAATCAGGAACATCCACTGCCAGCCATGCAGGCTGAGGCCGCTGACGTGCAGCAGCGCGCCGGATACCGGCCCGGAAATCACCGAGGCAATGGCTGAACCGCTGAGGAAGATCGCCATGGCTTTGCCCCGCTCGGTCGACGGTAGCCATTGGGTGAAGTAATAAATGATGCCTGGGAAAAAACCCGCTTCGGCGGCGCCGAGAATGAAGCGCAGCACATAAAAGCTGGTTTCGCCGCGCACGAAGGCCATGGCCATC
Organism: Pseudomonas sp. F-14 TE3482; assembly: GCF_053629455.1. Classification (NCBI taxonomy): domain Bacteria; kingdom Pseudomonadati; phylum Pseudomonadota; class Gammaproteobacteria; order Pseudomonadales; family Pseudomonadaceae; genus Pseudomonas; species Pseudomonas sp. F-14 TE3482. The sequence continues at coordinate 4,501,844 of NZ_JBRJII010000001.1, read as the reverse complement.
GCCGCCGCGCCCCAGGTGAACATGATGCGCGTCAGCCAGGCGCGGGCACCGTAGCGTTGCAGCAGCATATTGGAAGGCACTTCGAAGATCGCGTAACCTATGAAAAACAGCCCGGCACCCAAGCCATAGGCCGCGGCGCCAATGCCCAGGTCGGTTTCCAGGTGGCTGCGCACGAAGCCGATATTGACCCGGTCGATGTAATTGACGATGAACATCACCACGAACAGCGGCAGTACGTGACGTTTGACCTTGGCCGCTGCTCGGGCGAGGACGGTCGGGTCCGGCGGACTCTTATGGGTATTCAAAGGGCGACTCCCGTTCATTGTTTTTTTAGGGGAGAAACGATCATGGACGCGCCTATTGATCCCGTCTAATCTAACTTGGCACTCGATTGATACCTGGATTAGATCAATGTTCGAACTGACGCAACTGCGCTGTTTCACCACCGTGGCCACCGAACTGAACTTCCGCCGGGCTGCCGAACGGTTGAACATGACCCAACCACCTCTGAGTCGCCAGATTCAACTGTTGGAACATCACCTGGGCGTCGAGTTGTTCACCCGCAGCACGCGCAGCGTCGCCTTGACCGCCGCCGGCCGCGCTTTTTTTATCGAGGCACAGAACCTGCTGGAGCGCGCTCAGCAAGCCGCCGTAACCGCTCGGCGCTTCGCCGAAGGGGACATCGGTACGGTCAATATCAGCTTCGTCGGTAGCGCGGTTTACGAGTTCCTGCCCAAGGTCATCGCGGAAGCGCGGCTCAAACAGCCTCAAGTCAAAATCGATCTGTCGGAGATGAACACCTACCAGCAACACGAAGCCCTTCGCGCCCGCCGTATCGATCTGGGCATCGTTCGCGCACCGTTGCTTGAGCCAGGCTATGCCACCGAATGCCTGGTGCGTGAACCTTTCGTATTGGCCGTCCCCCACAACCATCGGCTGGCCAGCGCCAACACCGTGTCCGTCAAAGATCTGGATGCTCAACCCTTCCTGATGTACTCCCATGCGGCGTACCCGCCGTTCAACGAACTGCTGACCGGCATGCTCCGCTCGGCCCGCGTCGCCCCGGAATATGTGCAGTGGCTCGGCTCGTCCCTGACTATCCTGGCCTTGGTCAACGCCGGAATGGGCCTGGCCCTGGTACCTCGCTGCGCCACCAGTGTTGTGTTCAAGAACGTGGTGTTTCGCGATATCGATCTGGGCGAAGGCGTACAGAGTGAACTGCATTTGATCTGGCGTGAGAACAACGACAACCCGGCGTTTGCGATGTTGCTGGAGGGAATTCGTAAGGCTGTGAGGGATGGCTGGGGGTTGTGAGGAACCCCGGAGCTGCCGCAGTTACCCGGCGATCGTCGCGATGACACTTTCATTTCATGATCGCTGCTCTTGTATGATGCCCCGCTTTCAAGCGTGAGCCACAGGCTAAATCTCGCCAAACCCGGGCCCGCAGTCGTCGAGGATTTTTCATGAATAGGCTTTACCGGACCTCCCGCCAGGGAGTGGCCGCCCCGCGGTTCGCGCTCAATCCCCTGAACCTGGGCTTGGGCCTGCTGCTGTCCAGCGCCGTGCCTTCGGCCTGGGCCGCCGCGACCGAACTGCCGACGGTGACCGTCACCGGCGATGATACTTCCGGTTATCAGGCCGACAGCGCTTCGGTCGGTGGTTTCGAGGCGGCGCCATTGCTCGATACGCCGGCCTCGATTTCGGTGGTCAACGAGGCGATGATCAAGGATCAGCAGGCCCGCCTGCTCAGCGAAGTACTGCGCAACGACGCCTCGGTGGGTGAAAGCTACGCGCCGGTCGGCTACTACGAAAACTTCGTCGTGCGGGGCTTCTCCCTCAACTCCGCCAGCAGCTACAAGATCAACGGCCGCACCATTACTGGCGAGCAGAATGTCGGGCTGGAGAACAAACAGCAGGTGGAGTTGCTCAAGGGCCTTTCCGGTTTGCAAAGCGGTGTCAGCGAGCCCGGCGGATTGGTCAACTACGTGACCAAACGGCCTGGCGACGTGCGTTCGGTCACCGTCTCTACCGACGATCGCGGCAGTGGTTACCTGGCGACCGACGTCGGTGGCTGGTTCGGCAGCGAGCAGCAGTTCGGCCTGCGCGCCAACCTGGCCCACGAAGACCTCCATTCCTACGTCGAACACACCAATGGCCAGCGCGACTTCGCCTCGCTGGCCTTCGACTGGAACATCAGCCCCAATGCGCTGCTGCAACTGGACGCCGAGTACCAGACCAAGGAACAGCGCTCTGCACCAGGCTATCAACTGCTCGGCGGTTCCAGCCTGCCGCACCACGCCTCGCCGAAGAAGCTGCTGGCACACCAGAGCGGTTCGAAGCCGGTTACCACCGATGCGCTGAACCTCAACGGTAATTTCGAATACCGCTTCAGCGACCAGTGGAAAGGCAACCTCAGCGCCTCGCGCAGCCGGGTGGTGATCGATGACTACAGCGCGTTCGCCTGGGGCTGCTACGGCTCCGCCAGTTGCGCCGGCGCGGCGGTGCCGAACTACTTCAGCCCCGAGGGCGACTACGACATTTACGATTTCCGCAGCCCCGACGATACCCGCCGCAACGATGAAGTGCAGGCAGCCCTCAGCGGCCACTTCGAAACCGGTGGCCTGGGCCACGAACTCAGCGTCGGAACTAGCGCGTTCCGCCGCGTGGTGGACAAACGCGATGCCATCAATCAGATGATCGGCAGCGCCAACATCAACAGCGAACCGGCTGATTTTGCCCCTTACGATGGCCCGCTCAACGATTCCTACCGTCGCCTGGACAGCCGCCAGTACGGGCTGTTCTTCAATGACCGGATCAGTTTCAACGAGCAATGGCAGGCAGTGCTGGGCGGGCGCGAAGTGCGCCTGGATGAAGAGACCTTCGACAGCCAGGGCGACACCACCCGGCACACCCAACGCTATGAGTTCCTGCCCCAGGCCGCGCTGATCTACAAGCCGGTGCAAAACCTGTCGCTGTACACCCGCTACAGCAAGGGCCTGTCCCTGGGCGGCGAAGCAGCGTGGTTCACCACCAATGCCTATGAAATCCTCGCGCCTACCGTATCGCGACAAATCGAGGCAGGGATCAAATACGACTGGCAGCGCATCAGTCTGGCCGCGGCGCTGTTCCAGATTCGACAGGCCTACCAGTACTCGCGACCGAATGATGACGGTACGTTCACGTTCACCGAACAGGGCGAACAGAAAAACACCGGGCTGGAGCTCTCGGCCAATGGCTGGGCCAGCCAGCGCCTGCAGATCGCCGCCAGTGTCGCGGCGATCCGCGCCCGGGTCACCGACAGCGGCACGCCAGCTTATGAAGGTCACCAGGCAATCAACGTTCCGACCTTGCGCGCCAACCTCTACGGCGACTATGCCCTGCCCTGGTTCGATGGCCTGGCGCTGCTCGGCGGAGTGCAGTACAGCGCCAGCAAGTACGCCAACCGCCAAGGTGAAGTGCAGACCGGTGCCTATGCCATCTTCAACATCGGCAGCCGCTACAGTACTCGCATCGACGGATACGACACTGTTTTTCGCCTGACCGTGGACAACCTGTTCGACAAACGCTACTGGCGCGACGCCGGTGAATACATGGGCGATGGCTACCTGTTCCAGGGCGCCCCACTCACCGCCCGGCTGAGCGCCTCGATCAACTTCTAGCGTCGGGCCAACTCATGCCGGATGCATTGCTCGTAGTACGTTTGCTTGATAGCAGCAGGCTTGAGGCGCGAGGGACTGTTATAGGTTTGTTCGGTAATCCCCATGGCCGTCATGCGCATCCATGGCCGGGGGAATTTTCGCGATTGCAATTTCTTGCGTGCCCCGTAAAGCGTGAAACCGGAAAGCTTCGCCGCTTGTGCATCTGCGGCTATGTCCGAGCCCCAGCTGCAGACGAAACGACTGTTCTTGCTCAGGTCTTTTGCCTGAGCCTCAAGCGAGAGCATCAGGGCAAACGTCACAGCCATCCATACCAAAGTCCGCATATCGCCAATGCCTAACCTTCTGAAAAGAAAGCAAGTTTGACAACGAAACGGAAATCGGTGGGCCAGCAGTTCGCCTCATTCTCATCTGTTTTTTGGTCTCGATCGGCATAGCAGAATCTCCTTGACGGTGTCCGAAACTTTTTTGAGCTTTAACTGAGCCTTGCAGTCTCTAGTTTGAGAGCGTCGTGGTTATCGACAGGTCATTTGCGGCGAACGCGCGATCAGCCGGTGGAGGCTATCGATGTCAGATCTTGAGCATGTCATTCAGCCCTTTGATGCCAGGTTGGTGATGATCGGCTCTGGCTGTATCGGAAAAGGCGTACTTGCGCTGCTGTTGCGCCATCTTGAACTTGAACCGCAGCGACTGTTGATCCTCAGCCCCGATGACGATGGACGCTTGCTCGCGCAGGAATTTGGCGTTGCCCACCAAGCCGAGCAACTGGATCAGAACAATTACGAGGCGGTGCTCGACCCTCTTTTGAGCGCTGGCGATTTCCTGCTCAACCTCTCGGTGGGGGTTTCGAGCCTGTCGCTGATTCAGTTCGCCCAGCGTAAAGGCGTGCTGTATCTGGACACCTGTATCGAGCCGTGGGAAGGCGGTTATACCGACCCCGACAAATCCCTGTCCGAAAGATCCAACTATGCATTGAGGGAGGCGGCACTTCAGCTTCGCAGGGAAAGTGCGCAAGGTTTGTCCACCGCTGTCTTGACTCACGGGGCCAATCCGGGGCTGGTGTCCCACCTGATCAAGCAGGCACTGGTCAACCTCGCTGAGGATTTGGGTGACACAACGCCCCAGCCCACTACTCGCGAAGAATGGGCGCAGCTGGCCAGCCGACTGAATATCCGCTGCATCCACATTGCCGAACGCGATTCGCAGTTTTCATCGCAACACAAAATCGCCGATGAGTTCGTCAACACCTGGTCCGTGGACGGTTTCATCAGTGAAGGCAGCCAACCGGCGGAGTTGGGTTGGGGCAGCCATGAGAAAGCGCTGCCCGAGGATGGCTATTACCACGCCTTCGGGTGCCAGGCCGGGATCTATCTGCAACGTCCCGGTGCCTCGACGCGGGTTCGAACCTGGACGCCCTCGACGGGGCCAACCCATGGGCTGCTCGTGACCCACAACGAAGCCCTGTCGATTGCCGACTACCTGACCCTTGGCCAGGGAAGGCAGCCGACTTACCGGCCGACCGTCCATTACGCGTATCGGCCCTGTGACGATGCCTTGCTCTCGGTACATGAACTCGCCGAGCGCAACTGGAAACCCCAGAGCGGCCAGCGTCTGCTCGATGACGAAATCATCGACGGCAGTGACGAACTCGGCGTGCTGCTGATGGGGCATGCAAGCAACAGCTATTGGTATGGCTCGCGCTTATCGATCCAGCAAGCCCGGACACTCTGCCCTCATAACAGCGCCACCAGCCTGCAAGTGACGGCGGGAGTGCTGGCCGGCGTGATCTGGGCCATTCGCAATCCGCAACGCGGTATTGTCGAACCGGATGAATTGCCCTTCAGGGAGATTCTGCAGATCTGCATGCCTTACCTTGGCAAGGTAGAAGGCATTTATTCCGACTGGACGCCGCTTACCGGACGTCACTCACTGATGCCCGAGCACACCGATGAATCCGATCCGTGGCAATTCGTGAACGTCAGGATCACTTGAAAGCCTGACGTGGTTTGCTCCACGCCAGGCAACGGCTCAAATACCGGAACCGTTCTGAAATGAGTCGCCCGAACCGGACTCTCGTTGCCAGGCCCGGTGCAGAAGATCGATGACCTCTTCGTCCGATGTCTGCGAAAAATCCGTGTACCAATGCCCGATCGAGATCATCCAGTCGGGGATGAGCGGGCAAATCAGCTCGTCCACTTCATCGCGCAGCGCCTCTGCCGTCTCAAGCGGTGCCACCGGCACGGCAACGACGATGCGCGATGGCGCTTGCAGGCGCGCGGCCTGTATCGCAGCCATCATCGTGGCGCCTGTCGCCAGGCCGTCATCAATCAGAATCACCACCTGATCCTTGAGCGCCACAGGTGCACGTGATGCCCGGTATAGCTGCTCGCGACGCAACAACTCCTGGGTTTCCTTTGCAACTACGGCATCGAGCGTGCGTTGATCAATACCGTTAGCCCGCAGCGCATCTTCGTTGACGATTTGTATGCCGCCACTGGCAATTGCGCCCATGGCGAACTCCTGGTGGGTCGGTACTCCCAGCTTGCGCACCAGCATCAGATCCAGGCGAACCTCCAGGGCCGTGGCCACTTCATAGGCCACCGGAACGCCGCCACGGGGTAAGGCGAGAACGATGACATCGGCTCTTTTAGCGTATTTGAGCAACGGCTCCACCAGGCCTCGGCCGGCATCAACCCGGTCATGCAAGATGGTTTGCAATGAAGGACTAGTCATTTGAAAACCTCCCTGGGGCGGGAGCCCCAAACACGGGCGTTCGTTTGACGGCGGCCATCATTCCGATCGGGGCGCCCGCCCCTAGACCGCCAGAATGCTGCAAGGCACCTGATACAGAATATGTTCGGTGGTGCTGCCGAGCAGCCGCTCCAGGCCACGGTATTGAGCTCTGCCCATCACTACCACATCCACTTGATGCACGTGGGCGAACTCACTCAGCACCGAGACCGGTTGCCCCATAATGAAATGCCGACACTCAGAGGGGACACCGAATCGGGCGGCCAGCTTGAGAAAAGACTTCTCCAGGTCGCTGCGCAACTCCCTGGTCAGCTCCGAGAGCGTCAGACCGCCGCCCAGATCCGCCAGAAAAGCCGCCGAAATGTCACAGGCATACAGCATATGCAACTCGGCATTGCACTGCAGCGCAAGGCCCGACGCCTGCAAGATGATCCGGTCATTGAGTTCACTGTTCGAAGGCTCGGTGTCTGACACGTCAACCGCGGCTACCACCTTCTGCGGCAAGGCATGGCATTCACTCCCCACCAGATAAACCGGGACCGGACAATGGCGCAACAAACGCCAATCCAGCGGCGTGAAGAACGCGCGCTTGAGCACGGGTTCATGCTGCACTTGCTTGATCAACAGATCGGGCTGCATTTGCGTGACGTGGTCAAGGATGTCCTGGCGCATGTTGTCAGCCCATGCGACTTCGGTTGTCACCTCGATCCCCCGGCCTCGCATCTTTTCCGCTTGTTCATCGAGCCAGTCGCGGTGCTCCTGCAGGTAGGTCGCCCGAGCCATTTTGCGGTCGCCTTCTTCGAGCAATGACAAAATATCCAACGAGGGGATCAGGCCGGCAATGTGCAAGCTCGCCCCGCTGGCCTTGGCCAGGGCAGCGCCATGGTTTATCGCAGGGGAATGGCGCAGCAGCGGGTTGATGATCAGTAATAACCGTTGATACTGGCTCATGGGCAGACTCCAGACAGGTTGATTCTCGACGCCGGCTCGAGAATCCAGCATCAGGCCCAGATTCGTCCCTTAAAGCCTCTTAAGCGTTGATTTATATCAACTCCCTTGAATGAGGCATTTGAAAGGGCCACTTGAGAAGAATAGTTCACAACGCTGCTGTGCATCCCATAGCAGACTCATACGCGATGGCCGTTCGCCTGAAAATCGGCAATCTGCTGCCACATCGCGATCGGGTTGGAATACATGGGGAAATGCCCGCACTGCGCGATCGGCGCCAACCGCACGCCTTGGGCCTGGATATGCGGCAGATAGGACAATGAAGCGTTCTGCTCGCCGTACATGAACATGCGCGGGCATGGCAGGCCGAGGAACTTGCCCATCAAGTCGGCGTTGTCGGAAAGATCGACCATCGACTCGAAGATCCCGCGTACCGCTCCGGCACGAACCTTGTGCCGCAAGCTTGCGGAATAAAGCGCACTGACATAAGCCGGGGCGTGTCGGGCGCGTTCGATGAAGGCGGCGAAAAACACCTCGGGATCGTCCGCCGGGTAATCGACGATCTGCCGGCTGAGGAAGCAGTCCTCCGGGGCGATGTTGCCCTCGATGTCGACGAAGCTGAGTACCCGGTCCGGGCATTGATGAGCCAGCATCAGTGCGGTCAGTCCGCCCATGGAATGGCCGACCAGATGAAAACGCTCGATACCGAAATGCTCCAGCACCTGCAACGCGGTCTTCAGCAGAAAAGGGATGGAAATCCGCGAAAGGTCGCCGCACTGGCTTTCCCCGCAACCCGGTGCGTCATAAGCGACGAAAGGATGACCGGCGAAGGCGGCCTGCTGCACGATGTCGGCGTAGTCTTCCTTGGTCGAGCCAAACCCATGCAGGAACACAATCGGCGCCAGGACACCGTCGCGGTGAAGGGTGGCGATGTTCAGCCGGACGCCCTCCACCGTCAGAGGGATGTGCGCTTGAGTGAAGGTTTCGGGTTTGGACACGTGATGGATTCCTTGAGCGAAAAGGGTGACCGCCGGGCTGCATAGCGGCCCCGGAAATCTGACAAACATTGCCTGTTTTTTGTGAGTGCTGCGCACTCAAGCGGGAGCAAGCTCCCTCGCCACAGCAGGCCGTCAATTTCGCGGGGATCGGGCCGTCTGTAAATTCCTCATTCGGGAATACCGTCATAGGTCAAACCTATCAAACACGCTTGGTGAGCCGAGCAATCACCTCCTCCACCAGCGGATTGGGCCGATCGGCATTCCAAGCCACCGCCGTGGTCACCACATTGAGCGGCTGGCTCAGTGGTCGTAACACCACATTATCGGGGGCCAGTTTTTTCAGCGACGCAGGCACCAGGGCGATGCCTTGTCCACAACTGACGAAAGCGATTTGCGACGCGACGGAGCGCACTTCATGCAGCACGCGCGGGGAAAATCCACTGGCGCGGCAGGTCGCGATCAGATTGTCGAAGTACACCGGGCTGACCTTTCGGGAAAACATCACCAGGGGCTCGGTGGCCAGGCTCGACAGGCTGATGCGCTTGCGCGAAGCCAATGGGTGATCGCTGGGCAAAGCCACGACCAGACGATCCTCGGTCAGTGGCAGCGACTTGATCGAAGCGCCCAGGTCGCCGTCCAGACGGGCGAAGGCCAGGTCGATGTCCCCGGCTTCCAGCGCAGGCACGGCTTCGACGCTGTCGATCTCCCGCACGGACACGGTGAGGTGCGGGTAATCGACCTTCAGCTGCTCGATCAACCCGGGCAACACATCGAACATCGCCGTGGAAATCGCGCCGACAGTCAACATCCCCGACTGCCCCGCCACTGCCTCCTCCACGGCCAGTTCCAGGCGCTCCAGTTGCTCGGCGAACTTGCGCACCGCCGGCAGGATCGCGGCGCCTACCGGGGTCAGTTTCGCTCCCCGCCGCGAGCGGTCGAACAGCTTGACCTTGAGCGCCTGCTCCAGCACCTGAATCTGCTCGCTTAACGGTGGCTGTGACATTCCCAGGCGTTTGGCGGCGCGGCCGAAATTCTGTTCTTCGGCAACGGCCAGGAACAACCAGAGGTGACGAATCAAGCGGAAATTGATCATGGTTAATCCATAGGTTTAACGTATGTAACGCTTCTGTGATTAGTAATATACCTATCAAATTGTCTCGCTGACACTGGGCGCCTCCGTCACCACTGGGGCTTTCCCATGATCAATAAAAGTTTGCTGGATCGCTTGGCGGCGCTGGATACCAACACGGTCTCCGATGCGCTCGACTTCCTCGGCCTGCCGGGCGCCACCGTGGGGCTACGCCCGCTGTGGAACTGCCCGAAGATCGTCGGCCGCGCCAGTACCGTCTTGCTGGCGCCAAAATCCGACAACGTCCCCACCGTGCACCTGATTACCCCAGTGGTGGAACAGATCGACAGCGACGATCGCGTGCTGGTGATCGCCGGCGGTATCGAAGGTATTTCCTGCTGGGGCGACATACTCGCCAACGCGGCGGCCGGCAAGCACGTACGCGGCACGGTGATCGACGGTTTCAGCCGCGACATCGACGGCAGCGAAGCGATTGGTTACCCGGTTTATGGCCGTGGGCTCACCATGATCAGTGCGCGCAACCGGGTGGTGCAGATCGATGCCGCGGTGACGATCAAGGTGGCCGGTGTCGACGTCAGCGAGGATGACTTTGTCATTGCCGATACCTGCGGAACCGTATTCGTCCCCCAAACCCATATCGAAAAGGTCATCGATCTTGGCGAACGCATCGCCCGCCGTCAGGACGGCATGGTCGAGGCCGTGCGCAGCGGCCGCTCGGTGGCCGAGGTGATGCACGACACCCAGTTCGAAGCGATTCATGTGGAGCACGCCTGATGAATCTTGAAGATCAAACCCTGGTCGCCTTGTTTGAAGGCCTCGACACTCCTGGCGTCTCCGACGCGCTGGACAAACTTGGCCTGCCTGGACAATGCCTCGGCGTGGCGCCGCTGGACAATTACCGCAAGGTCATCGTCGGACCGGCGTTCACCGTGCAGTACGTCTCGGCCAGTGTTCCGCCGGGCACGGTGGGTGATTTCATCGAAGACGTCGCACCCGGCGACGTGGTGGTGATCGACAACGGCAGCCGTACCGACTGCACCGTTTGGGGCGACATCATGACCCAGTACGCCGGCACTCGACAGATCGCCGCCACGGTCATCGACGGGGTGTGCCGTGATGTGAACAAGGCGCTGGGTGATGGCTACCCGATCTTCAGCAAAGGTCGCTTCATGCGTACTGGCAAAGACCGCGTGCAAGTGCAGTCGGTCAACCAGCCGGTGTCCATCGGCACGGCACGGGTCTGCTCCCGTGACATCGTGGTCGCCGATGCCAACGGCGTGGTAATCGTGCCTCGCGCCCGTGCCGCTGAAGTGGCGGCATGTGCCCGCCAGATCGAATCGGTCGAAGCCGACATTCGCGCCCTGATCGCTCAAGGCAAAACCCTCAAAGAAGCCCGTGCTGCATTGGGTTACCACAATCTGCAGAGGAAAATCTGATGACCACGCTCCCCTTCCCCCCGGATTTTCGCGCGCGGGCAAAAGTACTAGGCACCTCGACGCTGTATGAAGCGTCCCATCTGCCCTGCGCGGTTGACAGTGCGATCCGCCCGATCTGGGACGGCGCCTTTATCGCCGCCCCCGCCTACCCGCTGGAATGTTCGCCGGGCGATAACCTGGCCCTGCATCTGGCGATGGAACGCGTGCCCCGTGGCAGCGTACTGGTCGTGGGTACGGGTGGCTTCATCGCCGGTTACTGGGGCGAGGTGCTCACCGTGGCGGCCGAAGCGGCGGGCGTGGTTGGTTTGGTAATCGATGGCGGCGTACGCGATATCGCGGCGCTGAAGAAACGCCAGTTCCCGGTATTTGCCCGTGGTATCTCGGTGAAAGGCACGGTCAAGGCCTGCGCCCCCTCAGTGGGACAACCGTTCAATTTCAATGGTGCTTTCGTGGCACAGGGCGACCTGGTGGTGGCTGACGACGACGGCGTGATCATCATCCCCAAGGCCGATGCAGCACGTACCCTCGCCGAAGGCGAAGCGCGCGCGAACAAGGAAGCGCAAATGATGCAGGCACTGACCGAAGGCCGCTCGACCCTGGAACTGATGAACCTGACAGACTGGAGAACCCGGGCATGAGCATCGACATTCAGCGCCTCAACCAACGCCTGGCCAGCGCACAGCCCTCGGCGACTTATCGGATCATGGATCGAGTGGCGGAACGCCGGGCACAAGGGGCGAAGATCATTTCGCTGTGTGCCGGCGAGCCCGATTTCGATACCCCCAAACATGTGCGTGAAGCGGCCATTCACGCCATCGAGCATGGCCACACCCGCTACACCCAGGTGGCCGGTGCTCGCTCGTTGCGAGAAGCGGTGGCGGCCAAGTTCCGCCGCGAAAATGGTCTGGACGTGAGCTGGCAAGACACGCTAGTTTGCAACGGTGGCAAACAGGTGATCTACAACGCCCTGGCCGCCACCCTCAACGAGGGCGACCAAGTCATCGTGCCGGCGCCGTACTGGGTCAGTTACCCGGAAATGGTGCAACTGTGCGGCGGTGAAGCGCGGATCGTCATGTGCGATGCCGGTACGGGTTTCAAACTGACGCCCTGGGCACTGGCTGCCGCGATCACCCCGCAAACCCGTTGGTTAATTCTAAATTCGCCGTCCAACCCGACCGGCGCGGTGTACAGCGAGACGGAACTTCGTGCCCTGGCGGCTGTGTTGCTGGACCACCCCCATGTGTTGATTCTGGCCGATGACATCTATGAACACCTGATTTTCGACGATCAAGCGTTCTACACCCTGGCCCAGGTGGAGCCACGACTGGCGCCGCGAACCCTGACCATGAACGGTGTCTCCAAGGCCTACGCCATGACCGGCTGGCGCATCGGTTTTGCCACCGGGCCGCGCTGGTTGCTGGAGGCCATGGAAAAACTGCAGGGCCAGCAGACCTCGGGCGCGAGCTCGGTTTCGCAGCAAGCCGCACTCGCCGCGCTGGAGGGGCCGAAAGACTTCATTCGCGAAAGCCGTTCCGCTTTCCAGGCTCGTCGCGATTTGATGGTGACGCTGCTGAACGACACGCCGGGACTGGAATGCGTGAGCCCGGCGGGTGCGTTCTATGCGTTCGTCTCTTGTGCGGGGCTGATCGGCCGCACCTCGCCTGCCGGTCGAGTGCGGCACACCGACGAAGATGTCGCCCACGCGCTGCTCGACGAAGCGGACGTGGCGGTGGTGCATGGCAGTGCATTTGGTCTTGGCCCCTACATTCGCATTGCCTATGCGCTGGATGACGCTTCGTTGCACCAGGCCTGCGAGGCGATTCGTGCGTTCTGTACAGCGTTGCGTTAAGGATTACGTGAGCCCGGTCAGTTAAACGCAATCCCTGTGGGAGCGGGCAAGCCCGCTCCTACAGGTTCCGTGGCTGGCTGACCGCCAGTGGCAATCGCCAGGTTTTGTTTGTGACTCGGGTATTCATCACCCAGTCCCAAGAACAAACAACTCCAACATGGCCCAAACAGCATGCATCCGCAAAGACTGATCCTGCACAACGAGTTGCACGCGCGCCCTTCTCTGTATTTCGACGAGCCCGCCCACGTGTTTCATCTGGCGTTTCTGGCGAATGACGGGCAGTGCGACACCTTGCTGAGTCACTGCTGCCCCGGCCCGGTCGACCCGGAAGCGGCTCAGGGCATCACCGAGTTGGAGGGCCATGCCTTGAAGTGGGAACGGCACGCAGAGTTCCTGACACTGACGCTGGTGGTGCCCTCCTCCAGTCACGAGCCATGCTGGAGCCCGCCACCCAGGGCCTTGATGGACCGGGTCGAGCCTTTCATGCAGCACGTGATCAACGCTGTGCAGATTGTGGTGCGCACCGATACGTCTTTTTCCGGCGATCTGTCCGTTTATGGATTCAAGGATCCCAGCGGCTCTTGCATCGGCGGTGGCGATGCGACGGTCTGGAGCGATTTTCGCCTGAGCGAGGATGGCACCAACCGTTTTCTTTTCATTAACAAACGCCTGAATGCCTATCGCCTGGGACGGATGATCCGCCGCCTGCTGGAAATCGAAACCTACCGAATGATGGCTTCGCTTTCCCTCATCACCGCGAAAGCCCTGAGCACTCAGCTCAACGTCTTCGACAAGACCCTGGTCAACCTTTCGGAACGTAACGCCGGCCCCGATACCGGAAATGCGAAAGCGTTGCTGACCGATATTGCCAACCTGTCGGCGCAAGTGGTCAGCAGCAACGCAAAAACCCGACACCGCTTCAGCGCCACCCAAGCCTATGCACAGCTGGTTTTCGAACGCCTGGGTGAACTGCGCGAAAGTCATGTGGGTGATTGCCAGCGACTGGGTATCTTCATCGAAAGGCGCTTCAAACCCACGGTCAGATACTGCGCCGTCACCGAACAACGCCTGGAGCAACTGGCTGAAAGCGTGGCCAACCTCGGGGACTTGTTGCAGGCCCGTGTCCAGGTCGAAATGGAAGAGCAGAACTCGGAAATCCTGAAGAGCCTCAACGCCCGCGCCGATACTCAAATCAAAATCCAGCGCGCCGTCGAAGGCTTGTCGATTATCGCCATCACCTATTACTTGTTAAGCCTGTTCAAGCTGTTCTACTCGGGGCTGCACGTCATGGGCGCGGACATTTCTGCGAGAGACGCTTTGCTAGCCATGACTCCGCTCGCGCTCTGCGTCCTGCTGTTTATTTTGATCAGGATCAGGAAAGCCAAAGAGCATTGATACGCGGCACCAGAATCGACCGATTACGAAGCTGACATCCGGGATGATCCGCTACGGATCCGGCTGGCTTGGCAGAGGGCTACAACCATGCCAATGGATCCATAAAATCGTTAACAAACAGAATTAGTTTGACAAACACCCTATAAATCAACATTAATGGATCCACTAAATAACAAAAAACAGCCTTGGAGAATCTCCATGTACCCCAAGAACACCTGGTACGTCGCCTGTACGCCCGATGAAATTGCCGACAAGCCGCTAGGCCGTCAGATCTGTGGTGAAAAGATGGTTTTTTACCGCGGGCATGAAGGCAAGGTGGCGGCTGTCGAAGACTTCTGCCCTCATCGCGGCGCACCGCTGTCTTTGGGCTATGTGGAAAACGGCAACCTGGTATGCGGCTATCACGGCCTGGTGATGGGCTGCGACGGCAAGACCGTGGAAATGCCCGGGCAGCGGGTTCGCGGCTTTCCGTGCAACAAGACATTCGCCGTGGTCGAGCGTTACGGATTCATCTGGGTCTGGCCCGGCGATCAGGCGTTGGCCGACCCGGCGCTGATCCATCATCTGGAATGGGCGGTCAGCGATGAGTGGGCCTATGGCGGCGGCCTGTTCCACATTCAGTGCGACTATCGCCTGATGATCGACAACCTGATGGACCTGACTCACGAAACCTACGTTCACGCGTCCAGCATCGGCCAAAAGGAAATCGACGAAGCACCGCCGGTGACCACGGTCGACGGCGACGAGGTGGTGACCGCCCGGCACATGGAAAACATCATGGCCCCGCCTTTCTGGCGCATGGCCCTGCGCGGCAACAATCTGGCCGACGATGTGCCGGTGGACCGCTGGCAGATCTGCCGCTTCACCCCGCCCAGCCATGTGCTGATCGAAGTCGGCGTAGCCCATGCCGGCAAAGGCGGTTATCACGCCCCCCAACAGTTCAAGGCGTCGAGCATCGTCGTCGACTTCATCACGCCGCAAACCGAAACCTCTATCTGGTACTTCTGGGGCATGGCACGCAATTTCAACCCGCAGGATGAAGCCTTGACCGCGAGCATTCGCGAGGGTCAGGGCAAGATTTTCAGCGAGGACCTGGAGATGCTCGAACGCCAGCAACAGAACCTGCTCAGCCATCCCCAGCGCAACTTGCTCAAGCTCAATATCGACGCCGGCGGCGTGCAGTCGCGCCGTGTTCTGGAACGCCTGATCGCCCAGGAACAAACGCTGCAGGAGTCAATGGCATGATCGAAGTGCTGGTGGTATCCCGCAACAACGAAGCCCAGGACATCTGCAGCTACGAGTTGGCCAGCTTCGATGATCAACCGCTGCCGACCTTCAGCGCCGGTGCCCATATCGATGTGCACCTGCCCGGCGGCTTGATCCGGCAATATTCCCTGTGCAACCACCCCGAAGAACGCCATCGCTACCTGATCGGCGTGCTCAAGGATCCGGCCTCTCGCGGTGGTTCACTGGCCATGCACGAGCAGATCCACCCCGGCACGCGGCTGTCTATCAGCGAGCCACGCAATCTGTTTCCATTGGCGCATGAGGCCCGGCGCAGCCTGCTCTTCGCCGGCGGTATCGGCATTACCCCGATCCTGTGCATGGCCGAGCGCCTGGCCCACAGCGGCGCGGATTTCGAGTTGCACTACTGCGCCCGTTCGCGAGAGCGAGCGGCCTTTGTCGAACGCCTGCAACACTCGGCTTTTGCCGACCGGGTGTTCCTGCATTTCGATCAGGAACCCGACACTGCGCTGGACGCGGCCAAGGTCCTGGCCACACCTCAGAACGATGTGCATTTATATGTGTGTGGCCCCGGCGGTTTTATGCAGCACGTGTTGGACACGGCCAAGGCCAAAGGCTGGCAGGAGCAATGCCTGCATCGCGAGTACTTCGCCGCCAGCCCCGTTGACACTGGCGCCGATGGCAGTTTCTCGATCAAGGTCGCCAGCAGCGGGCAGGTCTTCGAGGTGCCGGCCGACAAGAGCGTGGTGCAGGTGCTGCAAAATCAGGGCATCGAGATCGCCATTTCCTGCGAACAGGGCATCTGTGGCACCTGCCTGACGCGGGTGCTGGAGGGCGTGCCGGAACACCGTGACCTGTTCCTCACCGAGGATGAACAGGCCTGCAACGACCAGTTCACCCCTTGCTGCTCGCGCTCGAAAACACCGCTGCTGGTGCTGGATATCTGAAAGAGTCGCGCCTATTCCGAGCGGAGGATGACCTTCATCCGCTCTTCGGCCGTCGCCGAGCCGAATATCTCGGCATAACGCAACGTGGCGTTGGCGTGCTCGCGCATGATCGCTTCGGCACGTGCGCCCTGGCGGTTGACCAGGGCATCGAACACCGAATGGTGTTGCATGTGGGCGTAGTTGAAGCGTCGGTATTCCCGGACCATGTCGTTGCGGTCCACTGCCAGGGCTGTAACCGAAGCGAAGGGCAAATGATCGTTGCGCGCCAGTGCGTCGGCGATCGCCGGGTTGTGGCTGCCTTCGACAATCACTTCGTGAAAACGCATGTTGAGGTCGTGATAGACCTCCAGGTCCTCGATGGTCACAAACCCCTTGTCGAACAGTTGATCACCTTGCATCAGGCACTGTTCAAGGGTCGCCCGGGCCTCGTCCGATAGCCCGCGCTCGGCGGTCTGTCGCGCTGCCAGGCCTTCGAGTACACCCCGCACTTCAACCGCACCGGCAATGTCATCGGGGCTGACCGAACGCACCTGAAACCCGCGCCCGCCAAAGCGCACCAGCAAACCTTCCTGCTCCAGCGTGCGGAACGCCATGCGCACCGGCATTCGCGAGACACCAAACAACTCTGCTGTGGGAATTTCCATCAAGCGCTCGCCAGCCGCCAGCTCGCCTGAGGCGATCATCTTGCGCAACGCGACCAGCACCGTTTGACCGGGCTTACTCATCCAGGCAACTTCCAGAAAGGTGGGTCTGCATAGTAACGCAAGACAGTGACGCAAGGATTGGGCTGACTGCAGCAAAGACCTCGGGGTTTTGCTTCAGCCTTGATACGCCGGGTTTTCGATCAGCAGAGCCATGCCCTGCCCGCCACCGACACACGCGGCGGCGATGCCATAGCGCAGATTGCCCTCGCGCAATTGCCTGGCCAGGGTCAGCACCAGGCGCAAACCCGTGGCGGCCAAAGGATGTCCCAAGGCAATCGAGCCGCCCCGCCGGTTGAGCCGATCACCGTCCAGTTCAAGCGCCTGGGCCACAGCCAATACCTGAGCGGCCTGGGCCTCATTGATTTCCAGCAAGCCGATGTCACCCAGGGCCAAACCGCTGCGTTGCAGAAGCAGCTGGATGGCTGGCACTGGCCCTATCCCCATGAATTCCGGTGCCACGCCTACCACGGCACTGGCCAGCAAATGGGCCAATACCGGACGCCGGGCGGCAGACGCTCGCCCCACCAGCGCGGCCGCCGCGCCATCGACCACCGCGCAACTGTTGCCGGCCGTTTGCACACCGCCGGCATGCACCGCCCGCAACCGGCCCAAGCCGTCCAGATCGGTGGGTCGCGGGTGGCTATCACGCGTGACGCGGTCCACGCCCCGTGGCAACAGGATACTGCGAGGCTGATAGCTGGCCAGTTCAAAGCGCTCATTGCCGAGCGCCACCAGTTCCGGTTCAAACCAGCCGTCAGCCTGGGCCTGCAGCGCGAGTTGATGGCTGTCGAGGGCATAGCGATCCACCTCTTCGCGGCTCAGGCCGTGCCGCCGGGCCAGGTTGTCGGCGGTGGTGATCATGTCTACGCCCGGGGCCGGGTCGTAGAGGGCTTCCCAGAGAAAGTCCTTGAATTCCACGCCCGCACCGAGCCGGAAACCGCTGCGGTGGGTGTAGGCGGCAATCGGGTTGCGCGACATGGATTCGGCCGCCACGCACAGGGCCAACTGCACGCCGTCATCCAGCTGCCTGGCGGCCTGCCGCAAGAGTTCGAAACCGGTGGCGCAGATGCGCTGCACACCCAGTGCCGGAGTCTCTTGCGGCACGCCACTGTAAAGGCCGATATGCCGAGGCAGCAGGTAAGCATCGAAACTGGCCTGAGCCATGGAACCGGCCAACACGCTATCGACCGAGGATGGATCGATAGCAGCGCGGGCCAGCACCTCGCGCCCGACCTTGATCCCCAAGTCGATCGGCGAAACCTGGGCCAAGGCGCCGCCGAGATCGACCCAAGGCGTGCGCAGTGCTTCGAAAATGGCCACATCGCCAAAGCACGAATACTGCCCCGCACCGCTCACGGCAGAGGTCCGGCACGCAAGATGGAAGGTTCTTCGCCGCGATACAGCGCCTCGACCTTGTCGGCGCGCCACTGCAACACCGCGCGCTGGTTGATCGAGCCCTTGTCGGTGATTTCACCGCGGTCGATGGAGGCGGGTTCGTCGAGCAGCGCGATCCATTCCAGGCGGCTGGCATTCCCGGTGGCGTCGCGATTGAGCCTTTGCAGCCAATCGCCGAACCATTCTCGCACCGGTGCGCTGGCCAGAACTTCGGCATCGCTGGCGTGCGCACTCAAACCGGCCAGACGTCGGCATTCGTAAAGACGGGGAAAGACCAGCGCACCCAGGCACTCGCGGTCCGGCGCGGCCACCACCAAATCCTGAACGTAGGGTGAACCTTCGAGCACTGCGCGATTGCGCAACGGGCCGACGCTGACAAACACGCCGGAGCTCAGCTTGAAGTCCTCGGCGATGCGCCCGTCGAACATCAACCCCAGTTGTGGATCGCGGGCGTCGGCCAGTTTCAATGCGTCGCCGGAACAGTAGAAACCCTGCTCGTCGAACACTTCGGCGGTCTGCTGTGGCGCACGCCAGTAACCCGGCATGATGTGCGGCCCGCGAAAACGCCCCTCCAGCTTGCCGTCCACCGGCACCAGCCGCACTTCGCATCCGGGTGCCGGCAGGCCGATGTAGCCGGCCATTGACAGTGGCCCGGTGGTGAACGTGCAGGACGGTGCCGCCTCAGTCATGCCGAGCCCGGCCATCATGCGAATGCGTTCGCCACAATGCTGTTCGGCGACCCGGTCCAGGCGATCCCAAACGCGTTGGGACAAACCGGCGGCGGCGAAAAAGAACAGCTTGATGCGCGAGAAGAAACATTCACGCAACTCGCCGTCCTGCTCCAGCGCGTTGACCAGTTCTTCCCAGCCTTTTGGCACGGTGAGGTACGCGGTGGGCGATATTTCCTTGAGGTTGCGCAGTGTTTCAGCAAAACCCTGAACGGTCGGCTTGCCGTCGTCCAGATAAAAAGTGCCGCCGTTGTACAGTACGATCCCGACGTTGTGGCTGCCGCCGAAGGTGTGATTCCACGGCAGCCAGTCCACCAGCACCGGAGGTTCTTCGCCGAACACCGGAAAAGTCTGCAACAGCATCTGCTGGTTGGCGCAGAGCATGCGCTGGGTGGTGATCACTGCCTTTGGCAATTTGGTGGAGCCTGAGGTAAACAGGAACTTGGCGATGCTGTCCGGCCCGGTAGCCGCGAAAGCGCAATCGGCCTCGGCACTGCCGGGTTGCTCCAGCAGGCTGGCAAAGCTCGCCTGATTACGGCCAGGAATTTGACCGCGCACGGTGATCAGCGGCGTTTCGGCCGGCAGCACCGCATCGATCGCCCGCTGATAGGCCGCAGCGTCGCTGACGAACACCAGGCCCGGTTGCAGCAGATTGCAGACATGCCGCAGCTTGGCGAAATCCTGGGACAACAATGAATAGGCAGGAGAAACCGGGCAGTAAGGAATCCCGGCATACATCGCGCCCAAGGCAATCTGTAAATGCTCGATGTCGTTGCCCGAGAGGATCGCCAGCGGTCGTTCGGCCGAAAGCCCATAACCGAGCAGGCCTTGGGCAATGGCGCGGACGCTGGTCAGCATCTCGGCGTAACTCACGCGGCGCCAGTCGCCGCCGTTCTGGCGAGCAGCGATAAAGGTCTGTTGCGGGCGCACATGGGCCCAATGCACCAGGCGATCCAGCAAACGTACAGGCAACTTGGCCAAGGGTTCCAGGGAGCGCATATGCAGGATGCCCTGCACTTCGCTGACCTCGACCGCAGGATGACCGATGGACACCTGGCGATAGCGCGGCGCGTTGGCTTCGGTCTGGGGTGGCGATCTGAATTCGGAACTCACGTGCTTGCTCTCCATCAAGGCACGCCACCGGCTCGCAGAAATGCGTTCAACCGGGGCATGGCAGCCAGTGGCTGCAGCCTCTTTATTGTTATGTCTGCCTACACACGGGCAACGATTGCTCTCAAGCGTTCGCTTGCCCGACGGTGCGGCGGATGCTCAGATCGGGTAGTGCCGCGGGCCGTTCTGCAAAGTCACCCAGCGTAACTGGGTGAAATGCTCGATAGACGCCTTGCCGCCAAAACTGCCATAGCCGCTGGACTTGACCCCGCCGAAGGGCATCTGCGCCTCGTCGTGCACGGTCGGGCCGTTGATATGGCAGATGCCCGACTCGACCCGCTGGGCCAGGGCCAGAGCGCGGCTGGTGTCGCGGCTGAAAATCGCCGCCGACAGACCGAACTCGGAATCATTGGCCAGGCGCAGCAGTGCTTCATCGCCCTCGCCGCGCAACACCACCGCCACCGGGCCGAAGGACTCTTCGCGGTACAGGCGCATGGCATCGGTGACGCCGTCAAGCAAGGTCGGCTGCAGAATGCTGCCCGCAAGCTGACCACCCGTGACCAGGGTTGCTCCCTTGTCGAGGGCATCGTCTATCAACAGTTTGATGCGTTCACCGGCGCTGCTGTCAACCAGTGAACCGAGCACCGAACCTTCGGCGTTGGGGTTGCCGGCGGGCAAGGTGGCGATCTTCGCCGCGAGTTTGGCGACAAAGGCATCGGCCACTTTGGCATCGACGATCAGGCGCTCGGTGGACATGCAAATCTGCCCCTGATTAAAGAAGGCGCCGAAGGCCGCAGCCTCCACCGCTGCGTCCAGGTCGGCATCCTCCAACACCAGGAACGGCGCCTTGCCTCCCAGTTCCAGCAACGCCGGTTTGAGATGACGTGCCGACAATTCACCGACGATACGCCCGACATGGGTCGAGCCGGTGAAGTTGACCCGACGCACCGCCGGGTTGGCGATCAGCCGCTCGACAATCGCCGCGGCATCCTGGGGCGCGTTGCTGATGACGTTGACCACGCCATCACCGAGGCCTGCGTCCTGCAACACCTGGCCGATCAGCCGGTGCACCGCCGGGCTTAGTTCCGACGCCTTTAGCACCACGGTGTTGCCGCAGGCCAACGGCATGGCGATGGCGCGGGTAGCGAGGATCACCGGGGCGTTCCAGGGCGCGATGCCCAGCACCACGCCGCAGGGTTGACGCAGGGCCATGGCGAAACTGCCGGGCACATCCGAGGGAATAACTTCGCCGGTGATCTGAGTGATCATGCACGCGGCTTCGCGCAGCATGTTGGACGCCAGATGCACATTGAAACCGTACCAGTTGGCCATGGCGCCGGTCTCGCCGGCTGCCGCGATGAATTCCGCGCTGCGGGCCTGCAACTGCTCGGCCGCACGCAACAACCGGGTGCGTCGTTCATTTGGGGCCAGGGCCGCCCAGGCGGGGAATGCCGTTTTGGCCGCGGCCACGGCGGCGTCAGCATCTTCCAGGGTGGCGGCGGCAACCCGCGACACGACTTCGCCGGTCACCGGATTACGCCGTTCGAAGGTTCGACCGTCGCGGGCGGGGCACGACTGGCCGCCGATCAACAGGGGCACGTCCAGCATGGTGATTCCTCTTTATTGTCTTTATCGGGAATACGTTCGAGGGGTTCACAGTAGCGCCTGGGCGCCGGGGCAAACAGCTGGCAGACGCTCGATCGCCCGGCCAGCTCGCCCTGATTCAATGCCGGGGTTCAGCGCTTGTAAGCCTGCAAACCGGGCTTGATGCTCTTGTCGTCGAGGAACTGCTTCATGCCCTGCTCGCGGCCACCTTCGGTGTCCAGCAGGCGCGACTGATCGAGCTTGGCGTAGAGGTAATCTTCGTTCTGCTCCCAAGTCAGTTCGCGGCAACGCTTGAAGCCGTGCTTGGCCGCCCGTAGCACCACCGGGTTTTTCTCCAGCAGGTTACGCGCCAGCTCGATCGTCACTTCACGCAGTTGCGCCAGGGGTACGCTCTCGTTGACCAGGCCCATCTCGGCGGCTTTCTGCCCGCCAAAGGTCTTGCCGGTCATGATGTAGTACAGCGACTGGCGATGGCCCACGGTGTCGGCCATGGCCTTGCTCACCAAGTTGCCTGGCGGGATGCCCCAGTTGATTTCCGACAGGCCGAAGGTCGCTTCATCGGCGCAGATCGCCAGGTCGCAGGCCACCAGCGGGCTGAAACCGCCACCGAAGCACCAACCGTTGACCATGGCGATAGTTGGCTTGGCATACATACGCAGCAGTTTCCATTGCCATTGAGAGGCTTCACGGCGAATTTTTTCCTGAAGGATTTCCGGGCCAGCGTCCACTTCGCGGAAGTATTCCTTGAGGTCCATGCCTGCAGTCCAGGCTTCGCCAGCACCGGTCAGCACCAGCACACCGGCGTCCGGATCCTGCTCCAGGGTTTCCAGAACGTCGATCATCTCGCGGTTCAATGTCGGGCTCATGGCGTTGCGTTTTTCCGGGCGATTGAGGATGACCCAGGCAATGCCTTCCTCGATTTCCACTTTGACCGTTGTCCAGCGACCTTCGTAATTGCTCATGGCGTTGCTCTCTTGTTCTTGGCTTGACGATGGGTAAAAACTAAACCCCAATATTAGTTATGTCAATTAACTATTAATCAAATTAACCGAATATTTTTTGTCTCTAAAACAAGCGCAACGCCCAGAGATCTGAAAGAGGTCATGGCTATCCCCGGCCAATCTCGGCAAACTAGATAGTCTTCTTAACCGCCAGCCTGAGGATTCACCCTGCAATGGCCAAGTCTTCCAAGATTGCCGCCGCCCCCGAGGCCCCTGCCGACAGCGCCGAAACCCAGGCGCCGCTGGATTCCGCCCTGGACGATCTGATCGGTTACGCCATGCGCCGGGCGCAGCTGAAACTGTTCCAGAACCTCATTGGCCGGCTCTCGGCCCATGACTTGCGACCGGCGCAGTTCTCGGCCCTGGCGATCATCGACCAGAATCCCGGGCTGATGCAGGCCGATCTGGCCAAGGCTTTGACCATCGAGCCACCGCAAGTGGTGCCGCTGCTGAACAAACTGGAAAGCCGGGCACTGGCGGTGCGGGTGCGCTGCAAACCGGACAAGCGCTCCTATGGGATTTTTCTCAGCAAGACCGGCGAGGCCTTGCTCAAGGAGCTGAAACTGATCGCGGCCGAGAGCGACATGGATGCAACGTCCAACCTCGACAGCCAGGAACGCGAAGAACTGCTCAGGCTGCTGAAGAAGGTCTATCAGGTCTGAAACGCCAACGCCGGCGCGTTCCTGGGGGAACGGCCGGCCTCGTGGCAGGTAAAACGACTTACCAGATCGGTACGGTGTAGAGCACCAGAAAGCGGGTCTGGTTTTCATCGCGAAATGCCGCGCCGGCGGGGAAGTCATTGCGATAGATCGACTTGCGCGCCATCAGCCCGACGTTCTTCAGCGGGCCACTCTGGATGACATACCCCAGTTCCATCTGGAACTCTCGCTCCTTACGGTCGTCGGCATTCAGTGCCGTCAGCTCGATATGGTCACCGCGCACATAACGTAGCCGGCTCTTCAGCCCGGGCACCCCGACGGCGGTGAAGTCATAGTCGTACATCGCTTGCCAGGTCCGCTCCTTCGCATTGAGGAAGTCCGAACTCATGGTCAGCTCACTCATGCCCATCAACTCGGTGCCCGATACATAAGGCGTCGCCGTGTCGCCACTGGCGTGCATATAGCCCAGGCTCAGGCGATGACCGCCGAAGCGATAGCCGAACAGCGCCGACAAGTTGCGGTTGTCCACCTTGCCGGCCTTGGCGCTACCATCTTCGTCGCTGAAAAAACTGCGCAGATCGGTGGTCAGCGTACCCTCGCCCACCTGCAGATTGTGCAGCAAGGCCAGGGTGTTCTGCTGGTACAGGTCTGCCACTTCGGCGTGATAGGCACGCAGACTGAGGTCCTTGTTCACCTGATAATCGCCGCCGACATAGGCCATGTGCGATGAAGTGGCCGCGCCGTTGAAACGCCGGTTCGGCGAGGCGATGCTCATGGGCTGGTAGTCCGTGGAATCACGCTTGTTGATACGATCGATGTAGCCAGTGTTGAGGGTCAGTCCGTCGATGTCCTTTGAGCTTAGGGTGGTGCCGCGAAAAGTCTGCGGCAACAGCCGCGACGGGCTGGCGAAAGCGAACGGCAGGAAGATCGACACATCACCGGTTTTAACCGTGGTCTGGGCAAAACGCATCTTGGCGGTCATGGCCAGGCGCGAATACTCGTCCGCCGCCCGTTTGTCGCTGCGGGATACCGGCAGCAACTCGGTGCCGCTGCGGTCCGGCGACGAGTCCAGCTTCACCCCCATCAGCCCGCGGGCATCCAGGCCGAAGCCGACAGCCCCCGGGGTAAAGCCCGACTCCACATTCATGATGAAACCCTGAGCCCATTCCCTGGTCGCGGTTTTCGCCCCGTCATCCTTGTAGTCCCGGTCCAGGTAGTAATTGCGCAAGGTCAAGGTGCCGTGGCTGTCGTCAATAAAGCCTTCGGCCAGCACCGGGGTGGCAATCACACTCAAGCCCAACAGGACCAGACGGGGTGCGCGAACAGGTAAGGCTGAAGTCACCGCAAGGGCGTTCCAAGGGAGCGTTGGCATGTTCGATGTCCACTTATTGTTGTTGTTTTTTGAACGGGATCGCTAGGGTTGCCCCAGAAATCTCAGGCCAGAGAATGGAAAGAGCTGAGGGTGGCGTCAATCCATAATGACCGATAAACGAACATTAATATTATTATCTATTTTTTAGATCCATCTTAAGTCATACGTCATGACATTGATTTATATGGAATTAATGACATTTTCTAGCGAATATCCTTGACCGTTCATTTTTTAGTTATCTTTGTTAATCTTAATTTCAACCTGTCACCGCTTTAGGCGAGCAGGCTCGCGTTCACCCGTCAGCACACCCACAAAAACAATAATGAGGTTCGCCATGGACACCCCATCACGTCGTACGACGCTGACCATCGCCCTGTGTTTTATCGTTGCACTGATTGAAGGCTTCGACCTGCAAGCTGCCGGCACTGCTGCCGCGGGCTTGCGCCAGACCTTTGCCCTGGACCCGAAAATGATGGGCTGGGTGTTCAGTGCCGGCATCATCGGTTTGCTGCCGGGCGCCTTCTTCGGCGGCTGGATTGCCGATCGCATTGGTCGCAAGAAAATCCTCATCGCAGCGGTGCTGCTGTTCGGCGTGTTCTCGCTCAGCACTGCCTACGTCAGTACTTTCTCCAGCCTGCTGTTGGCGCGTTTCATGACCGGCCTGGGCCTGGGCGCCGCCCTGCCCAACCTGATCGCCCTGTGCGCCGAAGCCGTGGGAGAGCAACGCCGAGGTACCGCCATCAGCATCATGTATGCCGGCGTGCCATTGGGTGGAGCACTGGCGGCGGTGGTCGCCATGCTGTTCACCGATCATTGGCAGGCGACCTTCATCATCGGCGGTCTCGCGCCGTTGCTGGTGGTGCCGCTGATGATCCTGTTGCTGCCCGAGTCCAGCGCCTTTCGCCAGCAGCAAGGGACTGTCAATGTGGCGCGCGTTTCAACCGGCCAGGCACTGTTCGGCGAAGGCCGGGCTCGCGTTACCCTGGCGTTGTGGCTGAGTTACTTCTTCACCCTGACCGTGATGTACATGTTGCTCAACTGGCTGCCATCACTGCTGCTGGAACAGGGCTTCAGCAAACCCCAGGCGGGCCTGGTGCAAATGCTGTTCAATATCGGCGGCGCCCTCGGCTCCCTGCTCGGCGGGCTGCTGCTGGATCGCTGCAACGGCATCAAGGTGGTGCTGTTTGTCTATACCGGTTTACTGGTGGCGCTGGCCGGGGTCGGCCTGTCGGTGGGCATTGTCCCGATGGGCATCGCCGGGTTTGCCGCAGGGTTGTTTGTGATGGCTGCGCAACTGGTGCTTTACGCCCTGGCACCGCCGTCGTACCCAACCTTGGTGCGTGCCACCGGCGTCGGCGCGGCAGTGGCCATCGGGCGCCTGGGGTCAGTGGCCGGGCCCTTGGCCGCTGGGCAGATTCTGGCGGCCGGGGCCGGCACCACCGGCGTATTGCTGGCGACCTCCCCCGGGTTGGTGATTGCAGCACTGACCATCATCAGCGTGATTGCCCGTTCGGTCCCACTAACTGTATCGATGGAAAAGGCCAAGGCCTGATTCCCGTCAGTTAAAACGCGAGACCTGTGGTAGCGAGCAAGCCTGCTCCCACAGGGGCCGGCGTGCCGAGCCCCTTCAGCTCTCCTTGACCCACTCCACAAGCACGCTCGCCTCAGGCTTTTTTGCGAAGACCTTCTGCGGCAACAGCAGCCAGGCCAGTGCCGGCAGCAGGATCAAGGCACCGAGCATGTTCACCAGGAACATGAAGGCCAGCAAGATGCCCATGTCGGCCTGGAATTTGATCGGCGAGAAGGCCCAGGTTGATACTGCAACCGCCAGTGTCATGCCGGTCAGCAGAACCACTTTGCCGGTGAACAACAGCGCCTGGTAATAGGCCAGTGCCAGAGTGTCACCGGCACGCATTCGAGCCAGGATCACGCTCAACACATAGAGCGCATAGTCGATGCCGATCCCCACGCCGAGCGCGATGACCGGCAGTGTCGCCACTTTTACTCCCATGCCCAGCCCCACCATCAGCGCCTCGCAAAGAATCGAGGTGAGCATCAGCGGCAGCATCGCGCAAAGGGTTGCACGCCAGCTACGGAAGGTCAGCAGGCAAAGCAGGCTGACCGCGCCATAGACCCAGAACAGCATCTCGTGCATGGATTTTTTCACCACGATATTGGTCGCGGCTTCGATGCCGGCGCTGCCGGCGGCCAGCATGAATTTGACCTCTGGCACCTGATGCGCAGCGATGAAGGCTTCGCTCGCCTCCACCACCCGATTCAGGGTATCGGCCTTGTGATCGGACAGGTAAACGTACAGCGACAGCATCGAACAGCCCTGATTGAACAGTTCCCGCGGTGCACGGGTCTGCACGGCGCCCAGCGCGCCGTCATTGGGGATCAGCTCATACCACTTGAAGTTGCCTTCGTTGTAACCGGCCGTGGCGATCTTGCTCAGCGCTGCCATTGAAGTGGTCGACTCCACGCCAGGCAATTGCTCCAGTTGCCAGGCCAACGCGTCCACCGCAGACAGGCTGGCGTAGCGCGTGCACTGATCTTCCGGCGTCTTGATCATGATCACGAAAATATCCGAACTGGCCGCATAGTTTTGGGTCATGAACAGCGCGTCGCGGTTGTAGCGCGAGTCGGCGCGCAACTCCGGGGCGCCAGGATCGAGATCGCCGATTTTCAGGTTCAGGCTCACGGCAAAACCGAATGCTGCCAGCAGCAGGCCGCCCAGCATGGCGCCAATGGCCCAGCGCCGCTGGGTGAACAGATCGAGCACACGCCACAATGGATGCTTGATCTGTGCTTGCAGTTCGGCGGTTTCCGAACTCAGGCTGCGTTGCGCCGCTGCCGGGCTGACACCGATATAGCTGAGCAGGATCGGCAGCAGAATCAGATTGGTGAAGATCAGCACCGCCACGCCGAGGCTGGCGGTGATCGCCAGGTCCTGAATCACCCGGATGTTGATCAGCAGCAATACGGCGAAGCCCACCGCATCGCAGAGCAAAGCGGTCATCCCGGCGGCAAACAGTCGGCGAAAGGTATAACGCGCGGCCACTACCCGGTGGGTGCCACGACCGACGTCCTGCATGATACCGTTCATCTTCTGCGCGCCATGGCTCATGCCGATGGCAAACACCAGAAACGGCACCAGCGCCGAGTACGGGTCCAGCTCAAACCCAAGTATCGCGAGCAGGCCCATCTGCCAGAGCACGGCCACCAGCGAACAGGTCACAACCACCAGGGTGCTGCGCGCGCAGCGGGTGTAACCGAAAAGCACCACCACGGTCACCACTACGGCCATCACGAAGAACAACAAGACCTGGGTCAGCCCCTCGATCAGATCGCCAACGATTTTGGTGAACCCGGTGATGTGGATTCGCAGTTCATCGGTCTGGTACTTGTCCCGCAGCGCCTCCAGCTGCCGGGAGAACTCGCCGTAGTCCAGGGCTTTGCCGGTCTGCGGACTGACTTCGAGCAACGGCACGAAGATCACGCTGGACTTGAAGTTGCCGGCGACCAATTGGCCGACCTCACCGGAACGGGCGACGTTGGTCCGCACCTGCTCGATGCTGCTCGCCGAGCCATCGTAATCGTCGGGGATCACGGTGCCGCCATCGAGCCCCTCCTCGGTCACGGCGGTCCAGCGCGTGGTCGGGGTCCATAACGACTTCATATAGGGCCGATCGACACCCGGCAGCAGATAAAGCTCGTCGTTGAGCCTGGCCAGGGTGTCGAGGTAATCCTTGGTGAAGATGCTGCCCTGCTTGACCTCCACGGCAATCCGCAACGAGTTGCCCAGACCGCTCAACTCGCTGCGATTCTCCAGGAAGTTGGCGACATAGGGGTGTCCCGTAGGGATGGTCTTCTCATAGCTGGCGTTGATGCCGATGCGTGTGGCTTGCCAACCGAGCACCAGCGTCACCAGCAGACACAGCAGGATCACCAGCGGCCGATGGTTGAAGATCATTCGCTCGGCGAAGTTGCCCGACGCCTGGTCGAAGTCTTCCAGGCGGCCGATCACGGTTTGGGTTTTGTCGTCTTTCAAGTCTGACTCCTGTTGCACGGGCCATGGCCCGATAGCGCTACACCGTGAAGTTTCAAGGTTTGGCGGAGGCCCGCGGATCCTGATCAGTGGCCACGCCACTCAAGCCGACGCTGGCCAGACTGCCGTCGGCTGTCTGTTGCACGGCAGCGACCGTCCCGCCGCTTCGGCTCTGGCGCTTGTCGAAGCTGCGACCCTGGTCATGGCTGAACAAAAGTTCACCGCTCTGACTGGCCAACAGCAGGCTGCCGTCACGCAGCTCGATGGCGGTCGCCAGTGTTGATTCGATGCCGGTGTCGAGGCGTCGCCAACTGCTGCCACGGTCCTCGGACCACCAGGCGTTGCCGCGCAATCCATAGGCAATCAACGCTCCTGCGCGGGTGCCAAGCAGACCGAAGAAGCTGCCTTCATAAGGTGATTTCAGAGGCTGGAACGAATGCCCGGCATCGGTCGAACGCAACAACAGACCGCGCTCTCCTACCAGCAGCAGGTTGTTACCCGAAGCGCGAATGCCATAAAGATTCAGGCCCTGCGGATTGTCCACATGCTGCATCCACGGCCGCCAGTTTCGCCCGCCGTCGTCGGTGCGATAGATCTGGTTGTAGGCGCCAACGATGTAGCCATGCAGGCGGTCACTGAAGTACAGGTCGAGAAACGGTTTATCCGGCCCGTCATCCAGCATCTGCCGTGCCTGCGCAAGGTTGCTGGCGCCGCCCGGCTGATGGGCATCGCGCTCCGCGGCCTGCACCGCCAGCGCGGCGGCACGCTCACCGTCGAGTTGCTTGTGCCAGGTTTCACCACCGTCCTCGGTGTGCAACACCACCCCCAGATGACCGACCGCCCAGCCCTGCTCGGCATCGACGAATTGCACCGCGGTCAGGCTGACGCTGACCGGCACACGGGCCTGGCGCCAAGTCATTCCAGAGTCATCCGAGAGCAACACGATGCCGCGCTCGCCGACCGCCACCAGACGCTCGCCAGCCCGGGCCAACCCAAGCAATACCGCGCGCGCGGCCTTGGCGGTCGGCAGTGCCGGCTGCTGTAGCACAGCAAACGTCGCGGCCTGTGCAACCATGGACGTGCTCGCCAACAGACACAGCGCCAGCGCGCAGGCACTCCATCGCAGACCGAAACTCGCAAAGATTTTTTCAACGTTCATGTCTTTATCCCGCCTGGAAAATCGCCAGCGACCGCGACGAGTTTTTCGCTCGTCACGGCGCTCCATAGTTCAACGCATGTTTTCGTTGGCCATGGCATCCGGTGTGTAAAAGGAAGCCGAAGGTTTTGCGATCGTCTGGTACTGGACCGCCAGATCGTTGCTCGAAGAGTTAAGGAAGTAGGCGCCGGTATCGAGGTTGTAGCTGCCCCACATGACTTGCGCAGTGAGCGCCGGCAAGTCCGGTGCCAACAGCGTCAGCGAATACATCTGCCGACCCAGTTTGCCCTGAGCGTCATACCCGTCGACCATCAGGATCTGCCAGGAGTCCTCGTCGACGTAGTAGGTCCGATGCGGCACCACATGGCGCTTGCCGGATTTGAGCGTGGCCTCGACCACCCAGACCCGATGCTTCTCCCAGCGCACCAGATCAGGATTGAGGAAGTTCTGTTTGACCAGGTCGTCGCTCTTGGCCAGGCCGGCGCGGTTATTGTTGTAAGGGACGATCAGTTCTTTCTTGCCCGCAAGCTTGAGATCGTAACGGTCGGTAGGCCCGAACAGCATGAACGCTTCGTCAAACAGACCGACGCCAGAGGTGACGAAGTCCGGGGTGTCATAGGCGATGTTCGGCGCTCGGCGTACCCGGCGCTGGCCGACCAGATACTGCCAGGCTGCACGGTTGGCCGGGTCCATGTCCCAATGGGTCATCAGGCCTTCGCCAGCCTTGGATGACGGCAGTTCGGTCAGCAGCTTGCCGATCTGGTACTTGCCGGCAAAATTTTCCAGGCTGCCGCTTTCGGAGTAGTAGGGAAACTGATAGCTGAACAGGGCTCGGGTCGCCTGGACCTTCTTGCCACCGGCGGTCATCAGCCAGGTATCAAAAGGTGCGCTGATGGTCTCGCCGCCCTGCCAGGACAACCGGTAGTTCCACAGCACTTGCGCGCCGTTATCCGGGATCGGGAACGGGATACCGCCATAGGCGTTGCTGACTTTCTCGGTGTCCACATCCAGCGTGGCACGGGTGGCATTCTTGCCGGTGTTGTCATACACCCATTGCGGGGCCGCTGCCGAGCGATGGGTCGGGTATACGTCCAGGCGATAGTCCGGGTATTTCTTCAGTAGGAGCTTGGTGCCTTCGGCCAATCCGCTGGCGTACTGCTCCATGTTCGAGGCCTTGATCGAATACAGCGGTTTCTCGCTGGCGAATGGATCGGCACGTTTGTCACCCGGCTTGTAGCCCGGCGCGACCTTGGTGTAGCCGCCATCCCAGGCCGGGATGCTGCCATCGGCGTTGCCGGCCCGCTCACCGCCAAGGGGCGTCAGTTCAGACTTCAAACGTGCAGCCTGTTCAGGCGACACCGCTGCCTGCGCCAGGCTGATGCCAGCCAGGGCCAGGGTGAGGACGCAAGTGTTCAGGAAAGCGTTGTTCTGCATGGCGAATCCACCTTATTAGAATGAGGTTTTCACGTAGAGCGAAACGAAGTCGCGGTCGGCCAGCGACTGCCCATAGCTGAAATTCCCGTCTTCGCGCAGCCCGGCTTTCGGCGCACCGAAGAAGTTCACGTAGTTCAGGCCGACATCCCAGCGCTGCAGATACGTGGCCTTGAGTCCGACACTCCAGTCGCCAGCATGGGTATTGCCGAAGCCCGACTTGTTGACGGCCGAAGAACGCCCGTCGAGCACCACGCCCATGCCGATTGGCACGGTCAGGTCGATCCCGTCGACAACCTGGAAGTACGCAGGCTCCATCAATACCCGCAACGCAGTGGCATCGCGGGTGGTGTTGGAATCCAGGGCCGCGGCGTTCTCGGTGACACTCAGAGTGCGGTTCCACGCCAGTTCGGCCAGTGCCGAGCCGCCATCCCAAAAAGCACCAGGCGATAGCAGGTAAATTGCCGACAGGTTGGCGTGAGCGGTTTTGCCCCGGGCAAACAGTGAGTCATCGCCGCCATCGGCCTCCATGCCTGGGGTCACCACTTGCAGGTTGCTCACCAGTGGCGCATTCCAGCGCACGGAGGTTTCACCGGCAAAGTTGAACGGCCCATAGGCAGTAGAGAAGCTGACGCCGGCAGTCTTGATATCTTCGGCGTAGACCTGACGATAGGAACTCAGGATCGGCAGCCCGGTGGCCGCCGCGGCTGCACCGTCGAGGTAGGCGTACAAGCCAATCGGGGCTTTGTCGTGATACTGCGCGGCGTAGAAACCCAGCTCCAGTTCGGTCCCGGTCGGTTTGAAGCGAATCTGCATGCCGCCCTGCCCCGAATTTCGCGGTTTCAGATCGCCGCCATTCACGGTGTCGTTGCCGAACACTTCGCGCAGGGAACCGCTGCCATAACCGATGGCATCGGCATCGCTCAGGTAGCTGCCGGCGCCGGGCAGATTGGAACGCTCCCACTCGAACTGGTAGTAAGCGCCCACCGACAACTGCGGGTTGATCTGCAACTGCCCGGAGATTTGATTGACCGGGCGCAGGATTTCCTTGAACTGGGTCCCCGGCACGCTGAGCAACTTGACTACATCGGTCGGCCCCTGGGCATTGGCGATGCCGTTGCCACCGTAGAACAGGCTTTCACCGTAAATCAGGCTGTGCCGGCCCAGACGCACCACGCCCTGGGAATCTTCACCGAGGTCACCGCGCAGGAACACGAAGGCGTCGAGAATTTCCGCGTCGCGACCGTGGAGCTCGCGGGTTTCGCTGAGGAAATGCGGTTGCTCGCTGCTGTCGGTGTCCTGGTTGTAGATATCGTCGTACCAGGCCGCGCCGCTCACACGCAGCCCATAGTTTTGCCGGCTGAGGTCCATTTCAGAAAACAGATCCAGACGGTTGGAGACCAGTCCGCGGCTGAAGTTTTTATCGCCCTGACTCTGGATCGAGGGGTACAGGCCATTGGCGGTCGGTGCGTTGACCAATCGGCTGTCCTGACCTTGCAGACGCCAGGCCTGGCTGTACTTGATGGTGTTGTCCCAACGCAGTTTCCAGTCCGAATCCCCCAGGTCCATTTGCATGGCCTCGGCCCTTTCGATCATCACGCCTGCACTGCATAACGCCAGAAACAGGGTGCAATGCTTGAAACGAAAGCAACGTTTAACGTTGTCCATGGACGCTCCTCATTATTTTTATTTTTGGCATGGCTTTGCACGCATGGCGCCAGCCGACACGCTCAGTTAGCGGCTTGCGCCGCTGTCTACAGGTGTGCGTTTCAGATGTAGGTGGAGGCCAATCCGCCATCGACTGCCAGGTTCACGCCGTTGATCCAGCGCGACTCGTCGGCACACAGGAAAGCGATCACCGCCGCCACCTCATCGGCATAACCGGGGCGTTTCATGCGATGGGCATCGGCCTGGGTTCGTGCTTCACCGAGCATGCTCACGAAGTCGCCGAGGATGGGCGTGAAGACCGGGCCCGGCGCCACGCTGTTCATGCGCACTGAATGTTCAAGAAACCAGGGCTGGGCCTGCAGGTAATTCCAGACGATCAAGGCTTCCTTGAAATACTGGTAGCAGGTCGTGTCCGGTACAGGGTGCTCGGCCAGCCAGGCTTGCGCGGCGGCGAAACCTTCGATGCGTGCGAGCGCCTTGTGCTGCTCCAGGCGTAATGGCCACTCGGCGCCGAGGATCGAGGCGATATTGACGATGCTGCCGCCAGCGGTGATGCGCGGCAGCAATGCCTGACTCAGGTGACGCAACCCCAGGTAGTTGACCTGCGCCAGCAATTGCGGGTTCGCAGTGCCCGGTACCCCGGCGATATTGCACAGGCTGTCGATCCGTGCCGGTAACTGCGGCAGGAGCCGGTCGATGTTCTCGGCACTGCTCAGATCGCCCTGAACAAAACCATCCAGGGTCATGTGCGGGGCCTTCAGATCGACGCCAATCACGTGGGCGCCGTGGGCGCGCAGCAGGCTTGCAGTAGCGGCGCCGATACCCGAGGAGACCCCGGTCACCAGCACAATCTTGTTGTCGAGTTTCATGTTGAGTCCTCTTATTATTTTTGTGTACTCGCCCGACCTCGTCGGTCTGGTCCTGTCCGTCAGAACGGGTAGCGTGGCGCCTTATCCTTGACCGTCACCCATTGCCATTGGGTGTATTCGTCCCAGTCGGCCGGGCCGCCAACGCTACCGCCATTTCCCGAGCTGCCGCGCCCACCGAACGGGTTGATGCACTCGTCGGCCACCGTCTGATCGTTGATGTGCAGCAGACCGCAATTGAGTTGCTCACCAATCGCCATCGCGTGCCCGACCGAAGGCGAAATGATCCCCGCGGACAAGCCATACTCGGTGCGGTTGGCCAGGTCGATGGCCTCATCGTCGCTGGCAAAACTCACCACCGTGGCGACCGGGCCGAAGACTTCCTCGTCGAATGCGCGCATGCCCGGGCGCACGCCGGAAAGCACGGTGGGTTGGTAGAACAGCTGTTCAAACTCGCCGCCGGCTTCCAGTGTTGCGCCGGCAGTCACACTCTCCGTGACGATTTCATGCACGCGTTGCAACTGTCGTTTGTTGATCAAAGGCCCCAATACCGCCTCGCCACGAGCGGCATTGCCGACCGTGATTGCCCGGGCTTTCTCTGCCAGCCGGCGGACCAGTTCCTCAGCGATCGATTCATGGGCCAGGATGCGTCCGGTGGCCATGCAGATTTGCCCCTGATGCAGCCAGGCTCCCCAGGCGGCATTGCTCGCCGCCAACTCAAGATCGGCATCTTCGAGCACGATCAACGAGTTCTTGCCGCCCAACTCCAGGGCGACTTTTTTCAGATGACGGCCAGCCACCTCCGCGACCTTGCGTCCGGCTGCAGTCGAACCGGTGAACGCGATCATCCGAACATGCGGGTCGCGGCACAGGGCCTCACCGGCCACGGCTGCGCCCGGCAAAACCTGCAGCAACCCTTTTGGCAAACCGGCCGCCTCGAACAACCGGGCAATGATGAAACCGCCACTGACCGGGGTCTGCGGATCGGGCTTGAGCACCACCGCATTACCGGCCGCCAGCGCCGGTGCCACCGAACGCAGGGAGAGCACCAGGGGAAAGTTGAACGGCGAGATCACCCCGACCACGCCATGGGGCAACCGCCGTGCATAGGACAAACGCCCCGCTTCACTTGGGAGAACCACACCATGGGGTTGCGACAGCAGACCGGCGGCCTGATGCAGCAAGACGATCGCCTCGCGAACCTCATGTTCACCCTTGAACAGGCTGCCGCCGCTTTCCCGGGCGATGTACAGCGCCAGTTCGGCAAAATGTTGCTGGGCCAGGTCTGCGGCTTTGCGAAAGATCTCTGCGCGTTCCCGTGGCCCCAATGCCGCCCAGGCCGGTTGAACACGGGCGGCAGTCAGGGTGGCAAACGCGATGTCCGCCGCATCGGCTAAACCGGTGACGGTCAGTACCTCGCCGGTGGCCGGCTCGATGACTCTGTTCACGCCGCCCAATGGACGTATCCAGTCGCCATTGAAGATGCGTTCGCACCACAGCTCGTCCCGCAGAAAATCAGATGGTTCACTTACCGACATTTCGGTCTCCCGGCTCTTGTGTTTGTAATTGCCTGACGCGCCTCGCGAGAACGATGCAGCGTCGTGAAAGCACTAGAGCAAGGGCTGTGCCGACTTCCTCCATTGCCACGCGTTTTAAGTGGCGACGGCTCTGGTCTGAAGGTTTGAGGGGAGCACTGATGAATAGGGCAAGCCGTTTGGCGCCCGGTCGACACCCGGCCACTTGTCCAAATGATAAAGTTATGTTTAATAACTGTTTTGCTAATTGATCATTTCGATCAGTGGACTCGCTCAGGGGCATATAACAATGAATAATCCCCATTCGCTGCTTCCTCATCTCGCGGTGCAGGAGGAACATTTCTCCCCCCGAGGAGACAGCACTCAACTGACCGAGGGCAACTCACCGACCTTGGCCGAGTTGACCGAATGCCTGTTCTTTTCCCCTGTCGACGGGCGCATCTGGCTCAACGACCAGCGCATGCTGCTATTGCACAGTTCATCCTTCGGCGCGCTGCGGCGGGAGATTATCGAGCGCCAGGGACTGGAACAGACCCGCGGTCTGTTTACCCGCACCGGCTATCTGTCTGGCGCACGTGATGCGCGATTGATCCGCGAGCGCTGGCCAGACGCCGATGCCGCGGCGGTTTTCTCGGCCGGCACGCGCCTGCACACACTCGAAGGCATGACCAAGGTTGAACCCCTGCACTTCAAATTCGACGCCGACTCAGGCTTTTACGAGGGTGAATTCCTCTGGCACCACTCCTGCGAGGCCGACGAGCATATCGCCGCCTACGGGATCGGCCAGGATCCGGTGTGTTGGACCGAACTGGGCTATGCCATCGGTTATGTCAGCGGACTGTTCGGCCGCCTGGTGATCTTCCGTGAGACCGAGTGCCGGGGCATGGGCCATGAGAGCTGCCGGGTGATCGGCAAGACTGCCGAGCAATGGGGCGATGTCGAACAGGATCTGAGTTATCTCACCGCCACGCCTTCCAGCGTCGCCCCCAAGCAGCGTCCAGCCCCGGCGCCCGCGCCCCAGGACGACGACAGCGAAATGCCCGGCGGGCCAAAACCCATTGGGGCCAGCGCCGCCTTCAACGCCGCGACCCTCGCCTTGCAGCGGGTTGCGCCAACGCCAGCCACGGTGCTGTTCAGCGGCGAGTCCGGAGTCGGCAAGGAATTGTTCGCCCGTCAGTTGCACCAGTTCAGCCCACGCCATCAAGCGCCGTTCGTGGCCCTCAACTGCGCCGCGATCCCGGACAATCTGATTGAGGCCGAACTGTTCGGGGTCGAACGCGGAGCCTATACCGGCGCGACTCATTCGCGCCCTGGACGCTTCGAACGGGCTCACGGGGGCACCCTGTTTCTCGATGAAATCGCCAGCCTCAGCCTGCCCGGGCAGGGCAAGCTGCTGCGTGCATTGCAAGAGCGTGAGATCGAACGCATCGGTGGCAGCCAGCCGATCAAGGTCGATGTCCGGGTGGTGGCAGCAACCAATGTCGACCTGCGCAAAGCCGTGGCGGCCGGAGACTTTCGCGAGGACCTGTTCTACCGCCTGAACGTTTACCCCATCACGTTGCCGCCACTGCGCGAACGTCGTGACGACATCCCGTTGCTGGTCAATGCGTTCCTGCGGCGCTACTGCCAGGCCTACGCGCGCAAGCCGGCCGGGCTGACCATGCGCGCGCTCAAGGTGTTGTTGCGCTATGACTTCCCCGGCAATGTGCGGGAACTGCAAAACCTGGTGGAGCGTGGTCTGATCGCCAGCGAAGACGGTCAAGCCATCGATCTGGTTCACCTGTTTCGTAACGAACCGATGCCGCAGGAGGCGTACTCTCTGGACGGCAATGGCAGCCTCGCAGCCACTGACCCAAGCCCCGCCAGCACGCAACCTCGTCCAGCCTTGCTGGAAACTCTGGCTCGTCTGGAACACGGCTTCTCCATTGAAGGTCTGGAGTCGCGTTTGATCGACGAAGCGCTGCAAAAGAGTGAAGGCAACCTGGCCGCCGCCGCGCGACTGCTGGGATTAAGTCGTGCGCAGTTTGCCTACCGATTGAAGAAGTACCGACAGGCATCAGCCTGATGCAGGCCGAGCTGTGGATGAAACGAAATTAACTTGCCAATATAGTTATTAACATTAACTATATTGAAAGTTAACTTGTTTGCCTCATAACACGCGCCCGGAGTCCACATGCCCTACAACAACATCGACGGCCTCATCGAACAACTCAGCCAACTGCCCCCCCTCGGCTCGCTGACTATCGATCAACAACGTCAACAGGCCGAACGACTCTTCGGCAGCGCTTCCTGTGCCGAGGGCGTGACCTTTGAGGCCGCCAATCTGGCCAGCGTCAGCGGGCTTTGGGCCATTCCCACACATGCCCGGCCCGACTTCGTGTTGTTGTATCTGCATGGCGGAGGCTATTCGTTCGGCAGTGCCCAGGCCTATCGCCCGCTCACCAGCCAATTGGCTGCCCGCAGCCGGATTCGTACCCTGTGCATCGATTACCGCCTGGCCCCGGAACACCCTTTCCCGGCCGCCGTAGAGGACGCTCTGGATGTCTACCGTGCACTCCTCGAAAACGGTGTGAACGCCGAGCATCTGGTGCTGGCCGGCGACAGTGCCGGCGGCGGTCTGTGCATGGCTCTGATGCTGGCTGCCAAGGCCGCTGGTTTGCCGCTGCCCGCGGCTGCGGTGGTGATGTCGCCTTGGGTGGACATGGCTCAGACCGGAGAGTCGTGGAATTTGCAGAAGGCTCGAGATCCATTGCTCGGCCCGCTTGCTGGCAAGACCCTTATGGCCGACACCTATCTGCAGGGCGCCGAGCCACTGAATCCGCTGGCCTCCCCCCTATACGGCGACCTTCAGGGTCTACCGCCAGTGCTGATCCAGGTGGGCAGCCGGGAATGCCTGCTGGATGATTCAACCCGGCTCGCCAGCCGCCTGGCCAGCGCCGAAGTGGCGGTACACCTGGACGTCTGGCCGGGAATGATTCATGTCTTCCAGACCATGAGCGATCAACTCGAAGAAGCCCGCCGGGCACTGGACCAGATCAGCGCCTTCCTCCTTCGGCACCTGGGGGAAGATGTGACCTGACCTCAAGTTTGCGTAGAATGCGGGGCGGACCGTATCCAATAATAAACAACGGCCGGTAGACTCATCCCCCCTTGTGATCCACTGGTGACTTGTGGCGCCCTTCTACGTTCAATGCCTGAACTATCAACCATGAGCGCAAGCTCATGGGTATTAAATGCCTACGCAAAAGCACTTTGCAGATTTTTTCTGTCGGGATCGCTGCTGATTGCCTACAACGCGTGTGGCGCCCCCTTGCCGCTCGAACTGTATATCCCTGACGCTCCGCCACTGACGTTTGTCGATGACGCCAAGGGTCACGGAATGGTCGGAGAAGCCGTCCTGACAGCCATTGCCAACGCTGGTTATGTCGCTCATGTCCATGGGCTTCCCTGGGCCCGATCGCAAAAACACGTCAGCGAGAAGCAGGATCTTCTGATAGCCCCATTGTCTCGCACGCCTGAACGCGAAGATCACTTCACCTGGATCGCGTCGATCATGCCCATGGAGCGCGCGTTTTTCAGCCTCGACCGGCCGGTGAGCAGCGTCGCGCAAGCGAAAAAAACCTACCGGGTAATCGGCGTCGGCCTCGGTAGTGCACAGGAGGAAATCCTGCGTGCACAAGGCTTCAGCGACGAGCAGATCTACCCCCTGACCATTGGCGACAACCCCGCGCAGATGCTCTTGAAAGGTCGCATTGATGCCTGGTTCAACGGTGTTCCCGAGAGTCGATACATCTGGTCGAAGATGTCTGAACGCAAACTGTTCATGAGCCCGGTCATGAGCAGCGCGGAGCTCTATCTGGCTTGCTCCAGGCTTTGCTCCGCTCAACTGGTGCAAGACCTGCGTGAGGCGGTAGAAAAGCTTCGCGATGACGGCACCTTGGCGCGTATACAACAGAGCTATTTGTCGCAGTAACGGAACCGCCAGCGCCGCTCAGTCTGCGTATTGCCGGGGCGGCTAAACCCATTCAAGACAGACATACCTCCTGCGCTGGCTCCTGCAACCCCATGAACCGCCGCACTCGATGAGCCTCAGGCTCCTCGCGGATCGCCTGTGGTGAGGCATCCAGCTGTATGTGGCCGTTGTCCATGAAGATCACCCGGTCGGAAATCGACAGGGCAAAGTCCATCTCATGGGTGACGATTAGCAGCGTCATGCCTTCCCGGGCCAGATTGCTGATGACCGTAAGCACCTCGCCAACCAGCTCCGGATCCAGCGCCGAGGTGGGTTCGTCGAACAACAAGATGTCCGGGTCCATGGCCATGGCCCGGGCAATAGCCACGCGCTGTTGCTGGCCCCCGGACAGTTGATGCGGATATTTGTGGACGTGCGCCAACAAGCCGACCTTGTCGAGCAACTGGCAGGCGAGTTGTTCGCTCAGTGCGCGGCCGATGCCATGATAACGGGGAGCGAGGCTGATGTTGTCCAGCAGTGTCCGGTGCGGGAACAGGTTGAAGTTCTGGAACACCATGCCGATGCGCCGTACGCCCTGACGAACCCGACGGCCATCCGGTTTGTCCCCGGCATTGATGAAGCTTTCCCCGAACAACAGGATTTCGCCTTGATCGATGTGCTCCAGGCCATTGATCGTACGAATCAGTGAGGTCTTGCCGGAGCCCGACGGGCCGATAATAGAAATCACCTGGCCACTTTGTACCTTCAGGTCGATGCCCTTGAGCACATGATGTTCGCCGTAGCGTTTGTGCACGCCCTGCAGTTGCAGGGCCGGGGCGGCGCCTTTGGCCGGGGGGTTGAACGTGCTCGTTGCGACAGGCGCCAGACTGTCACGCAGTACTTTTGTAGAGGCGCTATCGAGGGTTTGCGGTGTCCGCATGTTGAGGTCCAGGTAGCGTTCCAGGCGTTGCAGGGCGAAGCCGAACACAGTGACGATCAGCACGTAATACACACCCACGGCCGCCAGGGTTTCCATCACCAGGAAGTTCTGGGCATACAGGCGCTGACCCACAGTCAGCAGCTCGGTCAGTGAAATCACCGAGATCAACGAGGTCAGTTTGACCACTGTGATGTATTCGTTGATCAAGGTCGGCAGTGAGATACGAAACGCCTGGGGAATCACAATCAACCGTTGCAGGCCGAACAGGCCGATACCCAGAGCACGGCCGGCTTCCTTCTGCCCCTTGGCGACCGAGATCAGTCCGCCACGATGAATTTCGGCCATGTAGGCGGCCTCAGTGACCACCAGCGCCAACAGGCCGGAATAGAACGGTACTGACAGGATCGGCCCGGCACCGGGTAGTAACTGCGGCAGGTTGTAGATGAAGACCACCAGCACCAGCAGCGGAATGCTGCGAAAGAACCAGATGTAGAGTGACGCCGGCATGCGCAGCCAGGGCAAGCTGGACAACTTGGCTGATGCCAGAACGAAGCCCAGCACCATCCCCAGGAACCAGGCCAGGGCACTCAGTTCGATGACGGTCAGGCTCGCCGCCCAGAAGTCAGTCTTGGAGAACAGCGAAATAAAGTAAGACCAGTCGAATTGCATAGACACCTCGTACGAGCCGCGCCCTCGACCGAGGGCGCGGTTTCAGCCATTACTCGGAGACCGGTTCCAGATCATATTTTTTGAGAATGGCGGTGTACTCACCGCTGGCTTTACTGTCGGCCAGGGCTTTGACTAGCGCCTGATAGGTAGCGTCGGCGTCTTTCTTCACGTAGATGCCCAAGGTCTGCGGATAAACCAGCTTCTGCGAACTGACCACGACCCGCCCGTTGGTGCGCTGGGCGATCATGTGCGCGGCACCGGCGATTTCCACCTGCGCCTGAATGTTTTTCGAGAGCAGCGCCTGCGTCACTTCGGGAGCCGAGGGGTATTCGTTGACGGTGATGGCGCCTTTGTTGTTCGGCACGCAGTAGTCGCTGGACAACTGGTTGAACTTGGCCACCCAGGTGGTGCCCTGCTCCAGACCGATCTTCAGGCCGCACAAGTCCTCGGGAACCTGCGGGGTCAACTCACTGCCCTTGGGCACCATGATCGCGGCGCCAGTGTTGGCATAGGCGATGGTGCGGGCCTGGAGCTGGCGTTCGGGAGTGATGTACATGCCGGAAATGATCGCGTCGTAATGCCCGGCGTTGAGGCCGTTGATCAGATTGGGAAACTTGGTATCGACGAAGTTGGCCTTGACGCTCATCGCCTTGGCCAGGGAATGAGCCAACTCAGGGTCGGAGCCGACCACATTCTTGTCAGCGTCGTAGGACTCGAACGGCGGGTAGGTGATTTCCATACCGACCTTCAACACACCGGGGGTCGCGGTGCTGGCGAAGGCGGTACTGGCGCAGAACAGGCCAGCGGCGAGCAGACTCAGTCGGGTCAGGGTGTAGGGGGTTTTCATCATGGGAAGCTCCGTTGGTTGTTTTTTTAGGAATGAGTGGTGGTGTTTTTCAGGCGGCCGAAGCTCGATGGCTTTCGAGCCCGGGACGGCAGCTCAAGCTCGCCGTTTTCCACGCGTTTGCGCAGGTACTGGTAGGTCTGCAGCGCTTGGCTCCACATGTGCTCGCCAATCGCCAGTGCCTCGTAATCCCCGGCATCCTTGGCGAAAGCCGGCAGCGGTTTGATCAGCGTGTGATAGTCGCAGGCGTAGAACAGCGGGAAGCTGTAGCGCTCCTGAGCGACCTTGCGCACCCGGTGGGCGGTGGCGACAAAGGCACCTGCGGTCATGACTTCCAGCATGTCGCCGATGTTCACCACGAACGCCCCGGGCATTGGCGGTGCATCGATCCATTGATCCTGATCGTTAAGCACCTCCAACCCCGGCTGGTCGGCGTGCAGGATGGTGAAGCACTCGTAATCGGTATGCGCGCCAATACCCGGGGCATCCACGGCTTTGGTGTCGAAGGGGTAATGGATCAGTCGCAGCTTGGAGGGCGGGCGAGTCACCAGCGCATCGAAATAGCCCTCCTTCAGCCCCAGGGCCAACGCGAAGCCATCAAACAGCCGGCGGCCAAGGGCAAACACCGCCTGATAGTAGTTTTGTACCGCGCCCTGGAAGCCCGGCACGTCGGGCCAGTGGTTCGGCCCCAGCAGCGGCGTACGGTTGAGGAACAGGGGGTCATCCACTGACACTTCGAAGCCGATATCGAAGGCCTCTTTATGGTCCGGTTTGCCCTTGGAATACACCTCCTCACCTTCGGGCACGAACCCCTTATGGCTTTGCGAGGTGCCGATGTAGTGGCGCATCTTGGCTTCCAGCGGCTGTGCAAAATAATTGCTGGCCGCCTGGCGCAGCCTCTCGATCAGCGCCGGATCGATGCCATGCCCGGTGATGTACAGAAAGCCCACATCGCTGGCGGCGCGCCCCAGTTGCTCGGCCACTGCAAGGCGGT
This sequence comes from Pseudomonas sp. F-14 TE3482, assembly GCF_053629455.1. Lineage (NCBI taxonomy): Bacteria > Pseudomonadati > Pseudomonadota > Gammaproteobacteria > Pseudomonadales > Pseudomonadaceae > Pseudomonas > Pseudomonas sp. F-14 TE3482. The sequence goes on along the minus strand of NZ_JBRJII010000001.1, from coordinate 4,458,852 downwards.
GCTCCAGTTCAATACTGAAGAGTCCCGCGATGTTCACCACCGGGATGCTGCTGAAGTTGGCCTGGGTTGATGAGGTATTACTCATGGCGGGTTCCTTCACGGGTGAAACGGTCGAAGTGTTCGCGCTCGGTCCGGGCCATCCACTGGTTCAAGGTCCAAAGGTCAGCCACCGGCATATTGGTGAAGGGCAAGTGATGCAGATAACCGTCGGCACCGAACTCCGGCGTCAGGGTGCTGACCGAATACCCGCGCTGAAGCTGAGAGGCCCAGACGGCCTCCCAGTGGCGCTGATGAAACGCCAGTTCACCGGCATATTCCGGGGCGGCGGGATGGGGGACTTGCGGGCCCTGGTCATAGCCGACCCGGGCCTGAAGGTGATGCACACGCTCGACGAAGGTCGAAAGATCGTCGGCCGGGTCGTCCAGCAATCGCTCACAGCACACCACCCAATGACTGATGTCACTGGTGAAACGCAGTCCCGGCAGTTGGCGGATCAGTTCCAGGGTTACCCAAGGGCTGTATAGGGAACGGGCGCGGTGAGTCTCGAAACTGCAGAACACCCCATGCCTGGCGGCCAGTTCCATGGCCTGGCCGAAGAACTCGACCTGCAATGCTTGCGGCCAGCGGTCGTTGCCGGCCAGCAGATTGACGAAACGTGGGGTCAGCTCCGTGGCCCAGCCCAGCTTGCGATCAATGTCGGCCAAGTGTTGGGCGGGTGTGGCGTTCTGGTCGGGCAATACATCGTAAGCACTGAACAGCGTGCAGATATAGGGAACCCGATTGCTGCGCAGGAAAGCACCGAACTCACCACGCTCATTGGCCTGCAGCGGCAGGCGTGCTTCGATGCCATCGAAGCCGGCGGCGAGCAATTCATCCAGGGCCTGTGCCTTGCTGGCGGTATAGCCCCACAACGTGCGGAAAATCTCTAGCTTCATGCATTCCTCCCGGCTGCGTCGGGCCACTAGCGGATTGGGCTGGTGGCGTTACTGGGCAGTCGAAAGGGTTGCTGCGGGCTGCTGCTCTGATGGCGTCAGTCCCGTGGGGAGGATCCTAAGATCATGTCGGCAAATGATTGAATAGGCTGCAGCAAATAGTTAGTTCAGAAATTCATGAACTAACGCTGGCGGGTTTCCTCGTGGGAACAGTGATCCGCAACACCTCGTCCCTTCACCGTAGATTCGCTACTATGTTTGCCCCCGCTTTCCTTGTCTGCGGTTTTCTTCATTCTGGAGCCCGAATGCCTAGTCAAAAGGACATCGCCGCCGAAAGCGGCGCACCGATGATCCCTGAACAGCGCCGTGAATTGATGCTGCGCCAGTTGCGCAAGCATCAGGTGCTGAGCGTTCATCAATTGATGGAAATGTTCGACTGTTCGCACATGACCATTCGCCGCGATATCGCGCTGCTGGAACAGGAAGGCCGTGCTTACTCGGTCACCGGCGGCGTGCGAATCGCCAGCCAGCTCCATAGCGAGCCCAGCCATCAGTTCAAAGCGGTGGTCGAGTTGCCGCAGAAGCAGGCGATGGCCAAGCTCGCCGCACGGTTACTGCATGCCGATATGACGATTTATCTGGATGCGGGGACGAGTACGCTGGAGATCGTCCCGTATATCAAGGCGCTGTCGGGCATGACCGTGGTGACCAACGATTTCGGGATTGTCCAGGCGCTGATCGATGCGCCCCATGTCACGGTGATTCACACCGGCGGGCAACTGGATCACTCCAATCAATCGTGCGTGGGCGGTCTGGCGGTGGCCACGTTGCGCCAAATCGTCACCGATATCGCGTTCATCTCCACCAGTTCCTGGGATTTGCGTCGCGGCCTCACCACGCCTTCGGCGCTGAAGGTGGAGGTTAAGCAGGTCGCGATGCAATCGGCCTCGCAAGTGGTGCTGGTGGCCAGCAGTTCGAAGTACGGCACGTTCAGCATGTACAGGATCGCCGGGCTCGAGCAGTTCGACATCATCCTCAGCGACGACGCGCTGACCCCTGCCGCGGCCGATAGCATCCGCAAGCAGGGTGTGGAACTGCTGTTGCCCGGCGATAACAACGTGTAAGGCGTTAGCGCGCCTTCCAGTCACGCAGCCATTGCAAACCGGCCGATGTGTTACCACGCGGCCGGTATTCGCACCCTACCCAGCCGTCATAACCCAACTGGTCGATCAGCTCGAACAGGTAGGGATAGTTGACTTCGCCCAGGTCCGGTTCATGTCGATCCGGCACGCCGGCGATCTGGATATGGCCGATGCCGTCGAAATCCCGACGCAGTTTAGTGGCCAGGTCCCCTTCGACGATCTGGCAGTGGTAGCAGTCGAACTGAACCTTCAGGTTAGTGGCGCCTACTTCCTTGCAGATGGCCTGGGCCTGATCCTGGCGGTTGAGGAAAAAGCCCGGCATGTCCCGCGTATTGATCGGTTCCAGCAGCACCGTGATGCCAGCCTTGGCGGCCTGCGCGGTGGCGTAAGCCAGGTTCTCCAGGTACACGCCGTGATGCCGTGGGCGATCTGTTTCCGACGGCAGCAAGCCAGCCATCACATGGATGCGTGAGTTGCCCAGCACCGCGGCGTACTCCAGCGCGCGATCGAAACCGCTACGAAATTCACTCTCCCGCCCGGGCAACGACACCGTGCCCCGCTCGCCCGTCGTCCAATCGCCGGGCGGTGCGTTGAACAGGGCCTGAACCAGGCCGTTATCGTTCAAACGCTGTTTGAGTTCCTGGGCGCTGTAGTCGTAGGGAAACAGGTATTCCACGGCTTCGAAACCATCGGCGGCAGCGGCGGCGAAGCGGTCCAGAAACTCATGTTCCGGATAGAGCATGCTGAGGTTTGCAGCAAAACGAGGCATGGTAGCTCCTTGGTTAGAAGGTTAGACAAACGGCCAGATCAACAAGGTAATACCGAAACCCAACGTGCCGAGCAAGGTGGTCAACACGGTCCAGGTGCGCAAGCCGTCGGCCACGTTCAGCCCGGACAATTTGGTGAAGATCCAGTAACCGGCATCATTGATGTGGGACATGGCCAACCCGCCACCGCCCATGGCCAGGCACAACAGTGCCATGTGGTTTGCCGTGAGATCGAGGGTAGCGATCAGTGGGCTGATAATGCCGGCGGTGGTCACCAGCGCCACCGTGGTCGAACCCTGAACCGCACGCAACAGCATGGTCAGCAGAAAGCCCAGCGCGAGTACCGGCAGACCGGTGGTGCGCAGCATATCGGAGACCACCGCGCCGATTCCGGTATCGACCAACACCTTGCCGAACACACCACCGGCGCCGGCAATCAAAATCACCATGGCCACGCCAGGCAAGGCCGAGCCGATCACGTCAGACACCTGAGTACGACTCCAGCCCCGACGCGAACCCAGCAACCAGGCACACAGCAAAGTATCGATCAGCAGCGCCACCAGCGGCGCGCCGAGCACGGTCATGATGCCGCGCAGAACCGAGTCGGCAGGCAGCAACGAGGTGGACAGCGTTCCCAGCAGAATCAGAATGATCGGCAACACAATCAGGCTGACGATCAGGCCAAAACCCGGTGGCGGTGCCGACGGCAGTTTGGAGACGATGCTGCTGGTGGCTTCTTCCAGGCCCATGTGAGACGCGGCCACGGCCGCTCGTTCAGGACTCTTGTCGTTGCCATTGGACCAGGCAGCCAGATCCTCGTTGGTGACATGCGGGCCATAGACCTCGGCACGGATATCGTCGGTCATCGGGTACACACGACGGGTCATGCGCCCGGCCACGCGGTAGCCGACATAGCAGAGGAACGCAGTGATCGGCAGACCGAACATCAACACGCGACCGAGGTCGGCACCTAATTGGCTGGCAGCGGCCACCGCCCCCGGATGTGGTGGCAGGAAGGCGTGGACGGTCAACAATGCAGCGCACATCGGCAGCGCGAACACCAACAGCGGCTTACGCGCACTGCGAGCGACGCCATAGGCCAGCGGCATCAGGATGATCACGCCGACCTCGAAGAACACCGGCACCCCGACCATGAACCCGGCAATCGTCAGCGCCAAAGGCGTGCGGCGATTGCCGAATCGGGTAATCAACGTTTTGGCCAGCGCCTCGGCACCGCCGGAAAGTTCGATGATCCGCCCGATCATCGCGCCCAGGGCAATGATGATCGCGATATGACCCAGGGTCTTGCCCATGCCGCCTTCGATGGTGGCGACCAGATCAGCCGGTTTCACCCCGGCCACCAGCGCCACCAGAATGCTCACCAGCATCAAGGCCACGAAGGGCTGAAACTTATACTTGAGCACCAGAAACAACAACAGAGCGATCCCTAGCCCCGCGGTAACCATCAGGATTAGCGGGCTCATTTCAGAAGCCCTCCACATCGGGTAAACGAAAGGGTTGTACTGAAAATGTCGCAGTGAAGGTGAGTCATGCCTGGATGTCCTCTTGTTATTGTATTTTTCAGGCAAGCCGGGGGCGTGGGGAGTCGCTGTGCGTCTCCCGATCAGGGCCTGCCTTATCGATCTGTCGTGTTAAAAAAACAGGGCTCTACCAGTGCGCGCCGAAAGTCACTCGCAGCTCGTCCAGTGCTGCCTGATCGAGCGGTTCGGGCTTGGGATTGCTCATCAGCCACAGCCGCGCAGTTTCCTCGAGTTCTTCCAGGGCGTAGCTGGCCCTGGACACTGAACTTTCCCAAACCACCGGCCCCAGCCGTTCGAGCATCACGCCGCGAACGCGGTTGGCCCATTGCGCGACCTGTTCGGCCACCTTCGGCGAGCCGGGGCGCTGGTAACCAATCAACGGGACAGGCCCGACTTTCATCACCTGATACGGCGTCAGCGGTGGCAGGATGTTGTCCGGCTGCCAGACACCGGCCAGCGTCAACGCCACCAGATGGGTGGAATGGGTATGCACCACGCCACCGACGCTCGGGTTACGGTCGTAGACTTGGCGATGCAGCGCCAATGTCTTTGAGGGCTTGTCACCGGACACCCATTCGCCGGCCAGATTGACCTTGGCGATGGTCGCCGGGTCGAGGCGGCCGAGGCAGACATCGGTCGGTGTGATCAACCAGCCGTCATCCAGACGCGCGCTGATATTGCCAGCGCTGCCAACGGTGTAACCGCGCTCATAAAGGCTGCGGCCGACCTGGCAGATTTCTTCGCGCAGGGCGTTTTCATTACTCACTGCACCGTTCATTGCACATCCCCGGCCAGTTGCTTCAAGGCTTTGCTGAAGAAATCCCGGCCACCGAAGTTGCCCGATTTGAGTGCCAGGGCCAGCGGCTCATCGGTGCTGCTGACGGTGGCCGGCACGCCCGGATCAATTTGTGCGCCGATCTGCAGCAGTTGCACACCCAGCGCCTGAACCACGGCGCCCGAGGTTTCACCGCCGGCAATCACAAAGCGCCGTACGCCACTCTGGCGCAGGCCCTCGGCAATTTCGCCAAACGCGTTTTCCACCAGACTGCCAGCCTGCTCGACGCCCAACTGGTGTTGCACGGCCTTGACCTCATCCGGTGAACTGGTGGCGTAGATCAATACGGTTTGTTCATTGTCCTTGGCGAAAGCCAGGGCCTGGGCGACCACCGGCTCCCCGGCAGCCAGGGCCAACGGATCAATCCGCAACGCTGGCCGACCGGCTTCGAGCCAGGCTGCCACTTGCCCATTGGTAGCGATCGAAGCGCTGCCGGCCAACACCACTTCACCGCCTGATACTGCCGGGAGTTTCGAGGCATCGAGGTCACGCAGTTTGCCGGCGCGACGGAAGTTTTCCGGCAGCCCCAGGGCCAGCCCCGAACCACCGGTCAGCAACGGCAAATCAGCGCAGGCAGTCCCGAGGGTGTACAGATCACTGTCTGACAAGGCATCAGCAATCGCCATGCCGACACCTTGAGCCCGCAGTTCTGCGATGCGCTCACGCACCTGCTCGGCCCCTTGGGCAATGGTGTCGTAACGCAACAATCCGACGTTCAGACCGGTCTGCGACTGCAACACCCGAACCAGGTTGGCGTCAGTCATCGGCGTCAGCGGGTGATGCTGCATGCCCGACTCGTTGAGCAATTGATCCTGCACAAACAGGTGGCCGCGAAAGATCGTCCGGCCATTCTCCGGGAACGCCGGGCACGCCAAGGTGAAATCGTTACCCAATGCCGCCAGCAGCGCTTCGCTGACCTGGCCGATGTTGCCGGCTGCGGTGGAATCAAACGTCGAGCAATATTTGAAAAAGATCTGCTCGCAGCCTTGCTCACGCAGCCAGGCCAGCGCCGCGAGGGACTGCTCGACCGCTTCGGCGACTGGAATGGTGCGCGACTTCAGTGCGATGACAATCGCATCGGCATCAAGTCCCGCCGCCACTTCGCTGCTCGGAATGCCGATGCTTTGCACGGTACGCATACCGCCGCGTACCAGCATGTTGGCAAGGTCCGTGGCGCCGGTGAAATCGTCGGCGATGCAACCCAGCAATGGGCGTGCAGTGGTTGTGTTCATTGGGCGTTCCTCAAACCGGCTCAATCTTGGCAGTCGGCAACTCGATGCCAGGGAAAATCTTGATCACCGCCGAGTCGTCTTCACGACCGAAACCGGCGCTGGAAGCCTGCATGAACATCTGGTGGGCGGTGGCCGACAACGGCAGCGGGAATTTGCTGGCCCGTGCGGTATCCAGCACCAGGCCCAGGTCCTTGACGAAAATATCCACCGCGGACAACGGTGTGTAATCGGCCTTGAGAATGTGCGGCACACGGTTTTCGAACATCCAGGAATTGCCAGCGCTGTGGGTGATCACTTCGTACAGCGCATCGGCATCGACACCTTCACGCAGGCCCAGCGCCATGGCTTCGGCAGACGCAGCGATGTGTACCCCGGCGAGCAACTGGTTGATGATCTTGACCTTCGAGCCCAGACCATGGGCGTCACCCAGGCGATAGACCTTGCCGGCCATGCCTGCAAGGACTGCTTCGGCCTTGGCATAAGCATCGGCCGGGCCAGACGTCATCATGGTCATTTCACCGGCAGCCGCCTTGGCCGCGCCACCGGATATCGGGGCATCCAGATACAGTAAGCCTTGCTCGGTCAGGCGCTGGCCCAAGTCCACGGCGTAGGTCGGCGCGACGGTGGCGCAACCGATCACCAGGCTGCCAGAGCGCAACGCAGCGACGGCACCACCCTCGCCAAACAACACGGTTTCGGTCTGCTCGGCATTCACCACCACGGTAATGATCACGTCGCACTCAGCTGCCATGTGCGCGGGTGAAGCACACGCCACACCACCCTCGCTGGCGAACTGCTCCGTCACCGCGGCACGCACATCGCAGGCATGCACATTAAAGCCGCTGCGCAACAGTGAGCGGGCAATGCCCAGGCCCATCGCGCCCAGACCGACAACACCGACATTCTTGTTATTCATGGGGTACTCCTTAGTTACCGGCTTACGAGGAAAACAGCGGCCTATTCCACGCCGGCAAGGCGCAGGCGGCGGGCCGCGTTGTAGATATGGGCACGGGCGGCATGCCCGGCGGCGAGCGGATCGCGCAGCCGAATGGCCGCCACGATCGCCTGGTGTTCTTCATGCACCTGACGGGAGAAATCCGCCCTGCCCGCCTCGTTGGTGCGGGTGATGCGAGTCGCGGCCTCCAGGTACTGACTGACGAATTCCAGGGTCTTGAGAAAGTAGGGATTGCCCGTGGCTTGAGCGATGGCGCGGTGAAAAGCCACGTCGGCGCGCACACCGTCCTGCCCTTCATCGACCTCTTCATCGATATGAGCCAGCGCCTCGTCAATCTGCACCAGATCGGCCTCGCTGCGATTGAGCGCCGCCTCGCTGGCGATTTCCGCCTCAATGGCACGTCGCAGCGCCAACAGGTGAAAGACACTGCCGGGCAGATTGGCTTCGGCGTAATCGATACGCAGCGGGCGGATATTGGCGTTGGCGGTAACGAAGATGCCGCGCCCTTGTTGAGGCTGCAGCACGCCTTCGTTCTTGAGACGGGAGATGGCTTCGCGGACCACGGTGCGACTGACACCGAAGGCTTCCGAGAGCATGGCTTCACTGGGCAGTTTGCTGCCGGTGGCGAACACACCGCGGTCAATCTTATCCAGCAACTGCTGAGCGACGCTGTCACTCAGCACGTGAGTCGGGACCTTGTCGAACATCGTAGCCATCCTGTTTTTGTCTTGTTATCAGGTTGTCATACAGGTTGAGCAGATAATCCTCCAATGAACGGATTATGTGAAGTCTTTTTTTAAAATAACATTTTTTAACATGCGAACTGGAGGAACGGGCAAACACTGCTCAGTGGGATCCAACTGGCAGGAGTGTTTGTTATCGAGGAGTGAGTCGGTGGGCGATTTGAGTTATGCCCCCTCGCCACAGTTCATTTCCCAATCGATCGTCATTGACCGAGGGCTGCGAATGCAGACACGGGTGAGCCAACGTCGCTGGAAAAGCGAATGATCAGGCCACCCTTTCTCGAAGTTGAAGGCGAACGTTCATGACGCCGCCTCCGACTGATGCAGGTTGTTCGTGTGGCGCTTTATAAAAGTGCGCCCTGAAGCGCTCTCTACAAGGTGTATGAAATTCCCATCTGCACGGTTCTCGGCGCGCCCGGATAAGCGTAAACGTTGCCAAAGGCGCCTTCATCGTAGTGACTGTCGAACACATTCTTCAGGTCGAGGTTAAGCCGCAGGTGCTCGTTGACTTTGTAAAAGCTGAGCAGGTCAAACACCTCGTAGCTATCCATGGAGAAGGCATTAGCCGCGGTCTGGCCGGCGCGCTCGTCGACATACTTGGCACCCAGCCCCAGGCCCAGTCCTTTGAGGCTACCGTCCTGAAACTCGTAGACGTTCAGCAGGCTGAAACTGTTGCGCGGAATGTTCACCAGGCGGGTGCCTGACTTCAGCACGTTATCCTGGGTGACTTCGGCATCCACGTAGGCGTAGCCACCGATCATGCGCCACTCTGGCGTGAGGTTGCCGGCCACGTTCAGATCAAAGCCACGGCTACGAACTTCACCCGCCGCAACACTGAAGGTCGAGTCCACCGGGTCCGTCGTCAGGACGTTGCGCTTTTCGATCTGATACACCGCGGCATCCACGCTTAGCTGACGATCAAGGGCCTGCCACTTGACGCCCACCTCGTAGGATTTGCCTTCTTCAGGTTTGAAGCCGCCGCCCGTTCGACTGGCACCGCTGTTGGGCTTGAAGGACCGCGCCGTGTCAGCATAGATCGCCACGGTCGGGGTCAAGTCGTAGATCAGCCCCAGGCGCGGGGTGACAGCGTTGTCGCTGTTGGTCCAGCTTGTGCCGTTGACGAGGTAGCTGTCGTAATCCTGTTCGAAGCGTTCGAAACGCACGCCAGCCAAAGCTTTCAAACCCTCGGCCAGGGTCACCTGGTCTTGCACGAAAGCGGCATAGGTCTTGAGGTTTTCCTGATCGTGGGTGGTGGTGCGAGTCAACGCCGGGCGCGGCTGGCCGTAGACCGGATTGAAAATATCGATGGGGTAGGCGCTCACAGCCCCACTGGAGCGACGGATGATCGACTTGTAATCGTAGTCCTCATACTCGATGCCCGTGAGCAACGTGTGATCGAATCCACCAGTGGAAAAATGCCCGGTCAGGTTCAACTGCACATCAACGTCACGCCACTCCAGCTTGCGGTAGTTGAAGTTGCGTCCCAGCGTTCGGCCATCGGCAGCGACACCGTTGGCTTCGATGGCATTGCCTTGCAGGCTGCCGTCGAGAAATTGCGTGCCGCCGCCCAAAGTCCAGTTGTCGTTCAGGAAATGTTCGAAACGCAGTTGCGCCATGTTGTTGTCGTTGTGCAGCTTGCCGATATCCTTTTCACCGAAAAAAGTATCCCGCGACGCGACACCGATCTGATTGCGATAGCGGGTCACACCCCGATCGAGCGGCGCGTTGTTGCGCATGAAATCGCCTTCGAAGGTGATACGGGTAGTGTCGTTGACCTGCCAACCGAGGACCGGCGCCACACCATAACGCTCGTTTTCAACGTGATCACGGAAGGTGTCGCCACCCTCGCCTATCACGTTCAGCCGGTAGGCCAGTCGCCCTTCATCGTCCAGCGGCCCTGAGGCATCCATCGTTGCGCGACGCATGCCCTGATCATTGAGCTGACTGCCCAGGGTGACGGTGCGCTCGGTCAGGGGCTGTTTGGACACCACGTTGAAGGTGCCGCCTGGGTCGCCACGGCCGTAGAGCGTGGTGGCTGGCCCGCGCAGGACCTCCAGACGCTCGATGGTATTGGCGTCGGGCATGTTCGGATAACCGCGGTTGATCGGGAAACCGTTGCGGTAGAACTCACCGGTGGTAAAGCCACGCACGGTGAACGTGGTCAGGCCCTGGCCACCGAAATTGTTCGCACGGCCCACGCCACCGGCGTAATCGAGTGCGTCTTGCAGGCGGGTGGCGCCGAGGTCTTCCACGACATCCCGGGTGACCACGCTGATCGATTGTGGGGTTTCATGAATCGGAGTGTCGGTGCGTGTCGCACTGGCCGAACGAGTCGCCCGATACCCCTGGACCGGGCCCTGGGCCGACTCTTCGAGTGTGCCGTTGATGTCGATCGCTTGTAACTCTATTGACGCAGGATCAGTCGGTGCCTGGTCAGCCCAAGTGGTCTGGGAAATGGCTTGGATCACACACAGAGAAACGAGAGTTCGACGCATCGACAGACGACCTTCAGAAGATGCCGGGGACTTCAGGAACCCGGCGAGAATTGATGACGAATAATATCAATTCCCATTCTCTGCTGATACGTTTTATCTCTGTAAAACAGGGGCAAGTGCAAAATTAATTGCGGCTCATGGCCGAGGCCTCAGTGACGCAATAGTCTACGCAGCGGAACCCCATCTTTGAGGACTGGCGATTTGATGACGATGTAACTGAAGTACTTGGATATACCGATGTTCTTGTCCAGCAAGCCTTCAATCACTTCCTGATAATGCTGGATACTGCAGGTCATGAAACGCACCAGGTAATCGTAACCGCCGCTGATCAAGTGGCACTCCAGTACCTCATCGACCAAACGGATATTGGACTCGAACTTGGCGAAGTCCTCCCGCTTATGGTCGCTGAGCGTGATCTCGGTGAATACCGTGACCGAGTCGGTAATCTTGGCAAGATTGAGATGGGCTCTATACCCGGAAATATACCCGGCCGACTCTAGCCGCTTGACCCGTTGCAAACAGGGGCTAGAGGACAGACCCACTGCATCGGCCAGGCTGACGTTAGTCATTCGGCCGTCTTTTTGAAGTTCAACCAGGATACTGATATCAATTCGGTCTAGTTTAATTAAACCTTCCATCGTGTACCTCTTGATTGCCATTCAGTTATACAGTGGTTTTAGCAAAGTCAGCGTCGCAAAGATAGTTGATGCTGAGCGACCAGGTCGGCCATGCTATTAATGCAAAAATCCGCAGGACATGGCTGGCTATCGGTCCCATGGCCACGACAAATCAGGCACAAACCGGCCTCTTTTGGCGACTGCGCAGGAGGTCGGGAAACCTGCAGAATATTTTTCGGCTCCAGATTGTTGGCCAGCAACCATTCGCCGTCCTCCAATGGATTACTGGCTCGGGCATGCAGGTCTTCGGGCACAATCCCCAAACGCTCGCAGAGCTGCTCGCGATCCTCGGCATCACGATCGCAGTACACCAGCAGCCGATAGAACTTGCGCAGATACAACATGGCACCGGGCGCATCTTCGAACAGCGACCAGTTGCCCACCGATCGGGCGAAACTCATCCCCTCCTCCCAACTGGCTTTGAGCCCGAAACGCTCTGCCAACTGACGATGGGCAAAGCACAATAAGCCACTGAAACCCAGCTCGGAAAAACGTGGATAGAGCGTACGCACCGCCTCGTCAAACGCAGCCAATACCTCTTCCCTGCCCGGCACACCCGAATGATTTTCGAGCAACGGTTGCAGCGCCGTCCAGATACCGGAATCCCGATCGACCAGAACCTCATCACAATCGATCAGCAGTGCACGATAATCAGTCAGGTACATGGTGTGTTGCCTCCCATGATGCATTTCATCAATCCATGCGTTCCAAATGCCCCGGTTGGCGCAGTGTTACGTTACGCCAACCGAAGCCTGAGATTAATTCAACACGCGTAACAATGCTGCCTCAAGAATCGTCAGCGCTTCGTCGATCTGCTCCTCTTCGGTGACCAGAGGCGCAAGAAAGCGCAGCACATTACGGTACACGCCGCACTTGATCACCAACAGCCCGCCAACCCTGGCCTGATCGATCAGTTGCTGGGTGAGTTCGGCATCGGGGCTGCGGGCTTCATCGTCTTTGATCAGTTCGATCGCCAACATGAAGCCGGTGCCGCGTACGTCACCAATCCGAGGGTGGCGTGTCTGCAGGCGCAGCAGGCCCTGGCGCAAGCGCTCGCCCAATACTTCACCGCGCGCGAGCAACTGCTCTTGTTCGTAGGTTTCGATCACTGCCAACGCCGCGGCGCAAGCCAGGGCATTACCACCGTAAGTACCGCCCAGACCGCCGGGTAATGGCGCGTCCATGATGTGCGCACGACCCACCACGCCCGAGATTGGCAAGCCACCGGCCAGGCTCTTGGCGACGGTGACCAGGTCCGGCTGGATGCCTGCGTGCTGGAAACCGAACCATTTGCCGGTGCGGCCGAAGCCTGTCTGAATTTCATCGAGAATGAGCACGATGCCATGTTGTTCGGTCAGAGCCCGCAGCGCCTGGAGAAACTGCGGCGGCGCGGAAAGGAAACCACCATCGCCCTGCACCGGTTCGATGATGATCGCTGCCACTCGGTCCACAGGGACTTGGGTCGCCAGCAATTCATTCAGGGCTTGCAGGGCCATTTCGCTGGTAAAACCGCGATAGGCGTTAGGGTACGGGGTATGAAAGACCTCAGGAGCGAAGGGCCCGAAGTTCTGCTTGTAGGGTTGGCTCATGCCGGTCAAGGTCGTGCCGAGCAACGTGCGTCCATGGAAACCGCCACGAAAGGAGATGACCGCTGGGCGATTGGTATGTGCGCGAGCGATCTTCACCGCATTCTCCACAGCCTCTGCACCGGAGGTAAACAGCGCCGCTTTGTAAGCTTCACGACCACCGACCAACTCGCACAAACGCTGGACCAGGTCGAGATAAGGTTTGTAGGCCACTACCTGGAAGCAAGCATGGCTGACCTTTTGCAATTGGGCTTGCACCGCCGCGACCACCTTCGGGTGATTGTGACCGATGTTCAACACGCCAATGCCGCCGACGAAGTCCAGGTAGCGCGTGCCGTCCACGTCCCACACCTCAGAACCCTGGGCCCGGTCGATGACCAGCGGGTGTGCGGTAACCAAACCCCGTGGCACGAATTGATCGCGTTGACGGAGCAAACTCGGGGTTTCTTCGACTTTACTGTTCATAGGCATCTCTCATAGTGGGCCTGGCAACCGGAAAGCGGCTGCGATGTGGTTCACAGGTTAAGCTTTCGACGCAATTGTCTAAGCCGAACTTGGCCTCTGAGAAATTCGGATCGACTGTTTTCACCCCCGTAAACAGCAGAATCCTTCAGCTGTAGCCAGCCCCATGGAATCTGCCGACATGCGCCCCATACAACGCAACGTTATGCGTTTAAGCAGATTCTTTCGACATATCCTGCTCTGCCACTCGGGCATGCTGGATACTCCCTATCTAATGCGAGAATGTTACCCATGGCCCTGCTCTATAAAGCTGACCCGGTGCGCGGCGAACAATGGAAGCGTCTATTCGCTGAACACGCTCCAGATATCGAATGGCGTGCCTGGCCGGACATCGGCGATCCGAAGGATATTCGCTACCTGGCGGCCTGGCAGGCGCCGGACGATCTCGAAGCATTGTTGCCAAACCTGCAGGTACTGTTCGCCTTGTCAGCCGGGGTCGATCAGCTTGACCTTGACCGCTTGCCCACGAGCCTGCCGGTGGTCCGGTTACTCGACCCAAGCATCACCCGGGGCATGTGCGAGTACGCCAGTTTTGCGGTGCTCAGCCTGCATCGGGATATGCTCCGTTATCGTCAGCAACAAATGGCTCGGTGCTGGCAGGCTCACTTGCTACAGCCGGCAGCTAAACGTCGGGTAGGTGTTATGGGCCTCGGTACGCAGGCTCAACAGATTCTGGCCACCTTGCAGACCTTTGGGTTCGCCTTATCGGGCTGGGCACGCAGCGAGCATCACATTGCCGGGGTGGACTGCTTTGCGGGTGCCGAGCAACTTCCAGCCTTCCTCGGCCAGTGCGACATCGTGCTTTGTGTCCTGCCCTTGACCGAGCAGACTAAAGGGATTCTCAACCATCAGTTATTCCAGTACCTGCCCAAAGGCGCTGCCTTGATCAACATGGGCAGGGGTGGGCATCTGGCAGAAGAAGATCTGCTTGAAGCCCTGGCCAGCGGTCAGATCAGCGCGGCGGTGCTAGACGTGCTGGAACAGGAGCCGGCGGTGCCGGACCATCCCTTCTGGCATCATCCGCAGATATTGCTGACACCGCATATCGCTGCGATGACCCAACCGGAAAGTGCGTTTAGCGTGTTGCTGGAGAATATCCGCCGTCATCAACGTGGTGAGGCAATGCTTGGCCAGGTTGACCGCGAGCGAAGTTACTGACCAACGACTACCAACCCACCGGTAACAACCAACCGGCGCCAGATTTTTTTACTTCCCCGAGGCAAATCTGGCGTTATACAAAACGGACCTATTGTTCATCCCGTTTGTTGTTTCTGTGCATCCCCCCCCAAAAAACAAGCCGACATTTGCTGCTGATCTCCCCCCTCGTTTGAGTAGTAATTGCGGCCCGTCAAGCCGCAACTTATGCAATCTACCGAATTGACTGCACCCCATTGTCAGGTCTCGCCGTAACTGCGATACAGCCACCGCTGCGGAGCCCCGCTGCTGGTCAAGTCCACTGCAAGACGCTGATCGACAGGACTCTCCCGAGTTTACTTCGCAGAGGTTTACCTGAGCTGCCGTAAGAGCGTTGCTTGCCGTGCAGGCAACGAACACTAATAAGAACTAATGGAGTAAGCGATGAACATCGCAAAACTAAGCTCTCTCTCCTTGGCTGTCATTGCCGCCACCACGCAACTGGCAATAGCTGGTCAGCAACAGGAAGCCAATGGCTTCATTGAAGACAGCAGCCTCGGGTTGCTCAATCGTAATTTCTATATGAATCGCGACTTCCGTAATGGCGGCAGCAATAGCCAAGGTACCAACGGCTCCAAGCCGGCCAGCGAGCGCAATGGCTATCGGGAGGAATGGGCACAAGGGGCCATGCTCAACTTCGCCTCCGGTTTCACCCAGGGCACCATTGGTTTCGGCACCGATGCCTTCGCCTACGGTGGGGTCAAGCTGGACACCGGCCGTGGCCGGGCCGGCAACGGGCTGCTGCCGATCAGCAATAACCGCACCGCCGAAGCTGAAGTGCCGGATAGCTACGGCGAGATCGGCGGCGCAGTGAAGATGCGCATTTCCTCTACAGTGCTGAAGTACGGTGAGCAACGCCCCACCGCTCCGGTATTCGCCACCGGCGACAACCGCTTGCTGCCGGAAACCGCTACCGGCTTTCAACTGTCGAGCAAAGAGTTCGACGCCTTTTCTTTCGAAGCAGGCCATTTCACAGCGTTCAACAATCGAGCCTCGACCAACTCCGATGACGGGCTGTTCACCACATACGGGGGGACCGAAGCTGACAGTGTCGACTTCATTGGCGGCACCTATAAAGTCAACAACAACCTCAGCCTGATGGCGTACACCAGTGAGGCCGTCAATGTCTGGCGTCAGCACTTCGGCAGTGCCTCTTATACGATTCCGCTGGCTGACCAGCAATCGCTGAATTTTGGTTTGACGGTCTATAAGACCGAGGACCAAGGCGATGCGCGTGCCGGCAAGCTGGACACCACGAGCTGGTCGGCCAAGGCGGCCTATGCCTTCGGTGCCCACAAGCTCACCCTGGCTTATCAGAAAATCGATGGCGACGAGTACTTCGACTACATAGGCGTGGACTCGATCTGGCTGGCCAACTCGATTCAGTATTCCGACTTCAACGCCCCCAACGAGCGTTCCATCCAGGCTCGTTATGACCTGAATATGGCTACGTTCGGCATACCGGGGCTGAGCTTCATGGCCCGCTATGTCAAAGGTGATCAAATCGATGGCACCAAGGCCGATCCGAACGGTGCCTATGCCAACAAGGTGGGTGACGACCAGAAGGAGTGGGAGCGTGACCTGGAAGCAAAATACGTGGTCCAGGAAGGGGCCGCCAAGGACCTGTCCTTCCGTCTGCGCCAAGCTACACACCGCGCAACCTCGTTCGAGAGCGATATCGACGAGGTCCGCCTGATCATCGAGTATCCGCTGAGCATTCTGTAACGTTTGGCCCCGGCCGGTTTTACCTGTGGACCGGCCGGTTTAATTGAAGGTCTGCTCCTCGCTCCCTTAGCCTTGAGGCGCCCATCCGGGCGCCTTTTTTTTTAAGCAATCGCCCCATCAGAAGTGCATTTGCTTTGGCCTGCATCCTGAAAGTCGATCCAGTATTTGCTGCCGATCCTGCTTCTCATTTGAGCAGTAAATGTGGCCTACAGAGCTGTCGCTTTAAGAATCTACCGAATCAATGGGGGCCTCTTGTCAGGCCTCGCCGCAGGTGAGATACCAATACTTTCAGCGGAAAAATCCGACCGATTACGCGCCCTGTCAATGGAGACCTGCCATGTCCATTTCGCAACGACCTGCTTATACCTATCGCCCCATGACCTCGGCCGATGTTGCGTCGGCCCACGCCTTGTCCGTACAGTTGAAGTGGCCCCACCGCCTGGAAGAATGGGCCATGTTGCAGCGCATCGCGCAGGGTTTTGTCGTGGAAGACGAAGGCCGCCTGATCGGTACCGCGTTCACTTGTGCGCAGGGAGATTACGCCACCATCGGCCTGGTGATCGTCAGTGATGAGTATCAGGGCCAGGGTATAGGTCGCAAGCTGATGGAGCTGGCACTTGAGGCTTGCGGATCGCGCACCGCCATACTCAATGCGACGCTGGCCGGTGCCCCGCTTTATGCCAGCCAGGGGTTCGTTGACTTTGGGCATATTCAACAACATCAGGGGCAAGCGCTATCCCCGGTACCAAATGATTTGCCAGCTGGTGAGCGCTGCCGCCCGCTGACCGAAGCCGATCGGAGCGTGCAGATTGAACTGGCCAACGCCGGCAGCGGCCTGGACCGAGACGCCGTGCTCAAGGATCTGTTCGATATTGTTGAACACTCGGTTGGTATCGAACGCGATGGTCAGCTGCGCGCCTTCGCCATGCTGCGTCCGTTCGGCCGTGGTCGCTGCATCGGCCCGGTCATCGCAGAAAACCCAGAGCAGGCCAGGCACTTGATCGCCGTGTTATTGGCCCAAGTGCCGGACGCCTTCGTGCGCATGGATATACCGTCCGACAGCGGTCTGGCCCCTTGGCTGGAAGAGGCCGGACTGAAGCACGTCGATACCGTTGCACAAATGGCTCGCGGTACCCCGCCGCAGGCGATCGGCACAGTGCACCAGTTTGCGCTGGTGACTCAGGCCATCGGCTGACAAACCCCACCGTTACATCCAACGCTACACGCTGCATTTTCCTGGAGAAACACCTTCATGCTAGAGCCCACTGCAGTGCTGTTGGCACACGCCGACGGCAGTCCCGTTCTAACAAAATTCACCCCCGGTTCGTTGGGGGCAAACGATCCTTTCGACAGACAGATCGCTTATGTCGGGCCGTATGATATGGCTGCCGGCGTGGTCCAGGCGAGCGGACAATTCAGCGTCGATGACTATCCCTACAGCGAAACGATCGTGGTGCACGCGGGACAAGTCACTTTGCGTAGTCAGGATTGCACGCTCCAACTGAATCCTGGTGACAGTGCGGTGATCGCCCGTGGCACGTCACTCCAGATCGAGGCGCAACCTGACTCTTTCTGGGCATTCTGCGCCGATACACAGCCCGTTGAGGCGTGCAATCGCGGATTAACACCTCTCCCGCCGTTAACCCTGCTCTCTCCCTCGGCAGCACCGGATGCAGAAATTCTGCTAAGCCCGGCACCGCAATGTCGCTCGCACAATGTGTTTGTCGAGGAAGCGACCAATCTGCGCATCGGCGTCTGGGACTCGACACCCTATACCCGCAGGGCGAGACCGCACATGCTGCATGAGCTGATGCACCTGCTCGAAGGCAGCGTGACCCTCCAGATTGCGGACGGGACCCACCTGACGGTCAACACTGGCGATACGGTGTTCGTGCCTCGAGGTGCCCCCTGTGCCTGGAATAGCAGCGTGTATGTGCGCAAATTTTACGTCGTCAAGTAACTCGATCCGCATTCACGCCGGCGGATGAATTTTCCTCCGCCGGCCCCACACAAAACTGATCAATCCTTGCGGAGTACAGACAATGGGATTAGGCGGCTTCAGTACCGGAAAACTCCTGATCATCCTGTTGATCGTGGTGATGCTGTTCGGAACCAGGCGCCTGAAAGGCCTGGGGGCGGATATCGGCGACACGATCAGAGGGTTCCGCAAATCCCTGGGCGATGATAAGCCAGTCACTGAGGAGCACCAGGACCCGCCCATTGACGCTCAGTCGCGCACGCTCGATGACCCGGTAAAAAAATACTAACCCCTAGTGCCCAAGCTCCAGTGACCCACATGCTGCACTGGACCGGGCGGGTCCTACCGGTAAAACGCATCTGTGCGCTAGCCCGGATGCAAGCGATTATCACGGTGGTGGACGGTGCCCAGACGTTTGCGCAGATGCCGCTCAGCTTCCGCGAACTGGATTTCGACTACTTCGTCACCAGCCTCCACAAATGGCTCGGTGCGCCGGTCGGCAATGGCATGCTCATTGTCAGGCGCGAGCGAATCGACAGCACCTGGCCGTTACTGGGGCCTTTCGACCCTCCGCCGCTCCAGATCGACAAGTTCGACCACTGGAATCTCGGCACCTACAACTCGGCGATACAAGCGGGCATTGCTCCGGCTATCCGTTTCCATGCGCAAATCGGCACGCGAGCCATTCACGCGCGTCTTCAGGAGCTGACCCGCTACTGGGTTGACCTCGCCAAAGACATTCCCGGTTTCAGGCTCCACACGCCACTTGATACCGTCGAGCTGGGCGCAGTAAGCCTGTTCTCTATCGATCAATGCGATGCTCGATGGGTTGAGCAGGAACTTCGAAAAACCCACAAGGTGCATGTCAAGTTCCGCCAGATCAGACACATAAGCGGACTTCGGGTATCGCCGAGCATCTACACGCAGAAGAGCGATCTGTGCCGCTTCGTCGAGGCACTACGGCAAGTGGTTGCAAGCAGCTAGCCCGCCCGCCCCATCAACGACATTGCCATGCGCTCAATGCATTCATCTCCTTCCAACTCCAGGACCTTGTCGAGACGTTGCATGAAGAGAAAGCCGAAGCATTGAGCCAGGTATAACCCAGCTACCCGCCTCACCGGAGTACATCAACTAACCCGTTGAGATCATTCCGGGCAAGACGCCCTCGCGCAACGTCCTCCACATTCCTTTGATTCCTCTTCGCTGATCCTTCGCGACACCGGAAAAAGCCGTTCGCAGCGGTTTCACCTGCGCAGACGCCCAGCAGGCCACAATGAGCAGAGACTATCAGAGGGGTTTTGCGCGCAATAAAAAAAAGCCCGCAGTGAGACGGGCTAAAAGGGTGAGACACAAGAATGAATAAAGCTTCCTGCTGAGCAGTTGTTGCCTCGGCTCAAAGCAATGCGGCGATCGCCATACCAACATCCTGGGTCGAGCCCTGCCCTCCCAGATCGGGAGTGATCGGCCCTTGGGCGATAACCTGCTCGATCGCCTGCAGAATTCCGTCGTGGGCCGCGCGATAACGCTCATCGCCATTGCCCAGGAAGTCCAGCATCAGCGCGCCGGACCAGATCATCGCAATCGGATTGGCAATGTTCTGCCCATAGATATCCGGGGCCGAGCCGTGGACCGGTTCGAACAGCGATGGAAAACGGCGCTCGGGATCGAGGTTGGCCGACGGCGCGATGCCGATGGTACCGGCGCAGGCCGGCCCCAGGTCGGACAGAATGTCGCCGAACAAATTCGACGCCACGACCACATCGAAACGATCCGGCTGCAGCACAAACCGCGCGCACAGAATGTCGATGTGCTGCTTGTCCCAGGTGACTTCAGGGTACTGCTGCGCCATTAGTGCCGTGCGCTCGTCCCAGTAGGGCATGCTGATGGAAATGCCGTTGGACTTTGTGGCCGCGGTCAGGCGCTTGCGCGGCCGGGTCTGGGCCAGGTCGAAGGCGAACTTGAGAATCCGGTCCACGCCGCGCCGGGTGAACACCGACTCTTGCAGTACGAACTCATGCTCGGTGCCTTCGAACATCTTGCCGCCAACTGAGGAATATTCGCCCTCGGTGTTTTCGCGGATCACCACGAAATCGATATCCCCCGCTTCGCGTCCGGCCAGCGGACACGGCACGCCAGGAAACAGCCGCACCGGGCGGATGTTCACGTATTGGTCGAAGTCACGACGGAACTTCAGCAGTGAACCCCACAGGGAAATATGGTCTGGCACCTTGTCCGGCCAACCCACGGCGCCGAAGTAAATCGCGTCGAAGCCCTTAAGTTGTTCGAACCAGTCAGCGGGCATCATCTGCCCGTGTTCCAGGTAGTAATCGCAGTGAGCCCAGTCGAGCACTTCGATGCTCAAATCCAGTTGCCATTTTTTCGCGGCCTGCTCCAGTACCCGCAGCCCTTCCGGCAAGACTTCCTTGCCGATGCCATCGCCGGCAATCGCGGCGATTCTGAATGGTTTGCTCATCAATCGGCTCTCCTCAATGTCTGTTCAAAACTGTGACCGGATCACAGCCCACCGATGTGGAAGGCTTTGACTTCAAGGTATTCATCCAGGCCGTACTTGCTGCCTTCACGGCCCAGGCCCGATTGCTTGATACCGCCGAATGGGGCGACTTCCATGGAAATGAGCCCGGTGTTGAGACCGATCATGCCGAACTCCAGCGCCTCGCCGAACCGCCATGAACGGCGCAAGTCCTGGGTAAAGAAATAAGCGCCCAAGCCATAAGGTGTGGCATTGGCCAACGCCAGCGCCTCTTCTTCCGTGGTAAAGCGCATCAGCGGTGCAACCGGGCCGAAGGTTTCTTCATTGGCCAGCAACATCCCGGCATGGGCCTCACCGAGCACCGTCGGCTGAACAAACTGGCTGTCGCCTTCGGGGATGCCGCCACAGAGCAAACGCGCGCCCAGGCTCAAGGCATCATCGATGTGCCGGGCGACCTTGGTCACCGCCGCCGCGTTGATCAGCGGGCCGATGCTGACGTCGGCGTCCAGGCCGTTGCCGACCTTGAGCTTGCCCACCTCTTCTACCAGGCGCTGGGCGAAGCGTTCGTAGATACCGTCCTGCACCAGAATCCGGTTGGCGCAGACGCAGGTTTGCCCGGCATTGCGAAACTTGCTGAGCATGATGCCGGCCACTGCCTGCTCAAGGTCAGCGTCGTCGAACACAATGAACGGTGCGTTGCCGCCCAACTCCAGGCTCAAGCGCTTGATGTGTTCGGCGCTCTGACGCATCAGCAGCCGACCGACAGCAGTGGAACCGGTGAAGGAAATTTTGCGCACCGTCGGGTTGCCGGTCAGTTCTTCGCCGATGCCGGCGGGCATGCCGGTCACTACGTTGAACACGCCGGACGGAATGCCGACCCGTTCGGCGAGTACGGCCAGCGCCAGGGCCGACAGCGGGGTCAGGTCAGAAGGTTTGACAATGATCGTGCACCCGGCGGCCAGGGCCGGCGCGCACTTGCGGGTGATCATTGCATTGGGAAAGTTCCACGGGGTGATCGCGGCGCAGACACCGACCGGTTGCTTGAGCGTGAGCAACCGACGATCACCACTGGGGGCGGGAATGGTTTCGCCGTAGACCCGTCGGGCTTCTTCGGCGAACCATTTGACGAAGCCGGCACCGTAGCGAATTTCGCCCTTGGCTTCATTCAGCGGTTTGCCCTGTTCGCAGGTCATGATCAGCGCCAGGTCGTCGAGGTTGTCGATCATGGCCTGATACCAGCGCTCCAGCAGCGCCGCCCGTTCTGCCGCCGGGCGTGCGCGCCATGCTGGCCAGGCGCGTTCGGCGGCTTCGATGGCGCGTCGGGTTTCGCTGCCTTGCATCGCGGGTACACGAGCGAGCAACTGGCCGCTGGCCGGGTCGATGACGTCAAGGGTGGCGGCGTTGTCGGCGCTGATCCACTGACCGTCGATGTAAGCGAGTTCTACCAGCAGGCTGGGGTCTTTCAGGCGATTCTTGAGCATGGTGTCGAGTCCTGTTCCGAGACAGCCTTCAGTCTATTGGGTCGTCCCGGACGAGGATGCTGAAAGCGCCACCCCAGCAGCCTTTGAATGCTGAAAATCGGCATTCGACAGCAGGCTCTACCGTTGGTTTGTGATGATCGAACACGACGAGCTCGGTCAGACGATAAAATGCTTGACCATGCTGTTCAACTCGCTGGCCAAGCCCGCGAGTTCCCGGCTAGAGGCCTGGCTCTGATTGGCCCCGGCCGAAGCCTGTTGGGAAACATCACGGATATTGAGCAGGTTGCGGTCCACCTCACGGGCAACATGGGATTGTTCTTCGGTGGCACTTGCAATACACAGATTGCGTTCGTTGATCTGGGCGATGTCATCGACGATCGCATTGAGCGCCGCGCCTGCCGCTCGGGCGACCTTCAGGGTTTCCCGGGTTTTACCGTTACTGCTTTGCATGGCTCGCAAGGTGCCATGACTGCTTTTTTGCACCGAATCGATGATCGTCTCGATCTGTTTGGTCGATGCCTGGGTGCGTTGCGCCAACGCCCGGACCTCGTCCGCCACAACGGCGAAACCGCGTCCGCTTTCGCCCGCGCGAGCCGCCTCGATCGCCGCATTCAAAGCCAGCAGGTTCGTTTGTTCGGCAACGCCGCGAATCACATCCAACACCGAGCCGATATCACCTATCTGGCCGGCCAGGGTCTGCAGAGCTCCCGCGGTATCCTCGATATCCTCGGTCAACGATTCGATGGCGCCGACGGTACGGCTGACGCTCTCCTGCCCCTGACGCGAGCGCTGGTCTGCTGCCAGGGAAACCTTTGAGGCCCAGGCGGCATTGCGCGCAACGTCTTCGATCGCACCCGTCATCTGGGTCACGGCACTGGCCGCCTGATCGAGTTCGGCGCTCTGGCGTCTCACACCACGGGTGGCGTCATCGGTCACGGCGCTCAACTGAGCGGAGGTCGTGGCCAGTCGCTCGGAAGAACTCAACACCTGCCTGACGGTATTGCGCAGGTTTATCCGCATGCGCTCAAGCGCCTGCAGCAGCCGCGCCGCCTCATCCATCCCAACGACATCCAGTGATTGGGTCAGGTCACCTTTGGCGATACGCTCGGCTGCCGCCATGGCAATCGCCAACTGTCCAAGCAGACGCAGCACGATCAAGGTGGCCAAGGTCCCGCCCGCTAACAGCAGCGCCAGCAAACCTGAAGACATCAGGATGAGTCTCTGCCGATCACTGTCGCGGCGTTTCATCAGCGCCTCATCGAGCGCCGCCAGCGCTGAGTGGCCAAGGGCATACAAGGCATCAACCGGTTTGTTGTAAGCAGTCAGGTAGTCGCCGACCGGGTAGTTGAGCTTAAGCGCGTACAAGGCATCGGCAGGCTCGTTAATTCCTGCGGGGTTTGCACTGGGCACGAAATCCAGATCCATTTCGACAGCCGATACCAATCGCGCATTACTGAGTTCAAGCGCCTGCTGGATGTGCGGACCTAACGCCGCTAGCGGCGCTTCCAGCAGAGCCTTGAGTTCCGGCTCGGCGGCACTCGCCTTGGTCAAGGCACGTGCCGTCTTGTCAACACTGCTCAGCGCCTGGGTGGCCAAGCCTCGCAATGCGCCTTGTTGTTCGGGCAGGATCCGCCCCTGCGCCAGATACAGGCCACCGGCACTGCGCAACTGTCCCAACAGCTCGGTGGATTGCGGCAACTCGATCAAGGCGCCCGCCATCAGCGAGTAAGTCTCTAGAACCGGATCCAGCGACAGTTTGAAGTGATCGAGCAACGCATCCTCAATCAGCAGGCAGGCTGCGATCAACTGGCTATGTCGGGCCAGACTCTGCGGACCTTTGATTGTGGTCTGGCCCACTTCGCCGGCCAGCTCACGCCATTGTTGCTGCGCCCGTCCCCAGGCAGCCAGGATGTCGGGGCTGACCTTGGCCTCCTGTAACACGCGCTCGGTTGCCTCGAAGGCTTGATCCACCTCAGCCTGCTTGTTCAAACGAGCCTCGTGGAAAGTCCGGTTGCCGCCCAGCACGACGGATGACAAATCGCGATGTTGCTGCGTCAAATGGATCAGCTGGAGCAATGCCTGCACCGGCCGGATGCCGCGAAGCTCCTGGTTTGTCTGGGAGCTATTCTGATAGGCGCCGAGCACGTAGAGGCTGGTTGGAATGGCAATAAGGGTTACGGCTAGCAAGCCGAGCAAGACAAATTTGCCAGAGAATGACAGGCGCTCAAGCACTTTCATGGTGAAACTCCGGAAGGGTTGCGAGTGGCTAACGGTTTTCTGAATAGGCGCAGTCAGGCCTGGGAAGTCTTTCTCAGCACTTCCCACACTGTCAGCTACATTGAAGGGGTGAACTCGAGCTCGGGCGTCATGCCATAACCGAGACACAAGCGTGGTGTGCAAGTATTCGGCATAGGCAAACAGAACTCTAAAACCGCATCGAGCCCAACAACCCTTGCAGGAAGTGCTCGCCCGCCTCCATCTGGCTGATCTCGATAAACTCGTCAGGCTTGTGCGCCTGTTCTATCGAGCCTGGGCCGCAGACTACAACCGGCACATCCAGCCGCTGTTTGAACAACCCGCCTTCGGTGCCAAAGGAAACCTTGGCAGTGCCGGTATCCGGCGCGGCAAAGTTCTTCAGAAAACGCACCGCTTCAACGCTCGGGTGGGTATCGAGACCGGGATAGACGTTCAGCGTTTCAATTTCGATATCCGCCACACTGGACAGCTTTTTAGCTTCGCGCACGATCACTTCGGCACGTTCGCGCATCTGCTCCAGAAACTGATCCAGATCGTCCGCCGGCAAGTTGCGCACTTCGAAATCCAGGGTGCAGAGGTTCGGCACGATGTTCAGCGCCTTGCCGCCGACAATCTGCCCGACATGCACGGTACTGAAGGGCACGTCATAGTCGGCATCCTGGGCGCCCTGCTCTTGCAGTTGCTGCTGGCTCTGACGCAGTGCCGCGATGAAATCGCACGCCACATGAATCGCATTGACCGAACGCGGTGCCAGCGAGGAATGCGCCTCCAGGCCGCGACAGTAAGTGCGATAAGAACCCTTGCCCTTGTGCCCGAGCACGAACTGCATGTTGGTAGGTTCGCCAATCACGCACAAAAATGGCCGCACCGGCGCCAGGTGCAGTACGTCGAGCAAACGCCGCACGCCGACGCAACCGATCTCTTCATCATGGGACAGTGCCAGTTGCAATGGCCGGTTCAATGAATGGTCGGCGGCATCGAGCATGGCGTCGATCGCCAGCGCGATAAAGCCCTTCATATCGCAACTGCCACGCCCGTAAATCCGCCCGTCCTGAACCGTCGCCTGAAACGCCGGGAAGGTCCAGGCCTGCCCCGCCGCCGGTACCACATCGGTGTGCCCGGACAGCAAAATCCCCGGCACTTCCCGTGGACCGGTACTGGCGAACAGGTTGGCTTTTTTACCGGTGCAATCCTTGACGATCAACGACTCGATGCCCTTGGTCAGCAGCAGATCGCGCACGTACTCGATCAAGGCCATGTTCGACTCCGAAGAAACGGTGTCGAACGCCATCAGCCGTTTGAGAATGTCCAGCACGCGGGGTTTCATGAGGCCCTGCTCCTTTGCTCAGTTGTCCGTTGCTCGGCTGAAGAAGCGAACCGGTTGATGGAGAACGGTAAAATCGAAGTGCTGGTGCTACCGGTGCTGATCAGTTCGGCCATCACGTCGCCCACGCCCGGACCGAGCTGGAAGCCATGGCCGGAGAAACCGAAGGCATAGAACAAGCCATCAACGGTGCCGCTTGGCCCCATCACGGGCAGGGAATCGGGCAGGTAACCTTCGATACCGCTCCAGACCCGAATGATGTTCAGGTTGCCGACACCCGGCAGCAGGCGACGCATTTGCTCGAACTGATTGAGAATGCTGCGCGGCTCGACATAGGCCCGGCGGTTGAGCATGTCCGGTTCGCTGCGATAGCCGCCACCAATGATGATGTTGCCCCGGGGTATCTGGCGGAAATAGATCACTTCCTCGGGAATTTTGGTGTACACGCCGATCACCGTCGGCAAGGCGTAAGGTACCGGTTCGGTCACGGCCATTTGCGGGCCTTTGGTCTCAAGCGGCACCGGTTCGCCAAACTGCGCCGAGAGTTTCTGACCCCAGGCGCCGGCAGTAATCAACAAGCGCTCGGCACTGAACTGGCGGCCGTCGGTGGTGCTGATGCTGAACTCGCCGCCGACCTTCTGCACCTCGGCCACTTCAGTACGCTCTTCAATCCGCGCACCGAGACGTCGTGCTGCCCGGGCAAACGCCGGGGCCGCCAGACGCGGATTAGCGTGACCGTCGTGGGGAGCGTAGGAGCCGCCCTTCACATCCGGGCCGAGGAACGGAAAACGCTGGTGCAACTCGTCGCCACGAAAGATCTTCAAGTCCAGCTGCTCCGCCTCAGGGGCGTCTGCGTAGGCTTGCAACTCGGCGATCTCGTCTTCGCGGTAACACACGCGCAAATGCCCGCTGGCGATGAATTCCAGGTCGTCATCGATCAGCTCCGGCAGACGTTTCCATAACCCATACGAGCGATTGGCCAACTCAAGCTGCCCGAGGTAACGACCCTGACGCCGCACGTTGCCGAAGTTCACGCCACTGGCGTACTGACCAATCTGGTCGCGCTCCAGCAGAATCACCGACTGCCCGCGCTGGCGCAGGAAAAATGCCGCCGCCGAACCCATGATGCCACCGCCGACAATCACGACATCGGCTTTCTGTACCGTCATGGCGACACCTCCTCGGTGAGCATCGAAAGGGGTTTGACCGGTGCCTGACCGCGCTGACGACCGACCTGTTCCACGCAAACGCCGGCGGCCGCGGCAATCACTTCAGCCCCCGCCTGGGAGCAATAACGCCCCTGGCAGCGGCCCATGCCGACCCGGCTGAATGCCTTGGCCCGGTTGACTTCACAAGCGCCTTTTTCCCGGACCACGGCACGCAATTCGCCCGCGCTGATCATTTCGCAGCGGCAGACGATGGCCGTGTCCGGCAACGCTTTGGCTTGCGCCGCCGGCCAGGGAAACGCTTGGGCCAGGCCGAGACGAAACTGATCCATTACCGCCAGCGCATGCCGTTGTTCGTCGCGCAACCCGATGTTCACCGGCTGCTGAAGATCCTCCAACAGCGCCATGGCCACTAGCCTTCCGGCGTGCTCGGCGGCATCGGCACCGCGAATTTTCGAACCGTCGCCGGCGGCATACACACCGCTGACCGAGGTTCGGCCGTCTTCATCGACGGCCAGCCACCATTGGCTGGAAGCCTCGTCAAAGCGCATACGGCAACCGGCCAGGTCGGCCAGTTGGGTTTCCGGGCGCAAGTGATAACCCAGCGCCACGGCATCGCAATCCACCGTCAAAGTCTCACCGCTCGCCGTGCGCACGCGTACGCCACTGACACCGTTGGCCGCATCGCCCAGCACTTGAAGCGGCGAAATGCCCAGGTGCACCGGAATTTTCGCTCGATAGAGCTGCGCCAGCAGTTTCATCCCGGTGAACAGCAAGCCGGGGCGTGCCAACAGCTTGGGCAATGCGCCGACTCGCTTGCTCAATGGCGAGGTGTCGAGTACCGCCGCGACCTTGGCCCCGGCTTTCACATACTGACTGGCAACCAAATAAAGCAACGGCCCGCTGCCCATGAATACCACGCGGTGGCCGATGGACACGGCCTGGGACTTGAGCGCAATCTGCGCCCCGCCGAGGCTGTAAGTGCCCGCCAATTGCCAGCCTTCGATCGGCATCAAGCGATCAGTGGCGCCGGTGCACAGGATCAGCGCGTCGTAATCCACCGTCGAGTGCTTGCCCTGGCTGACGCAGCACAGTTGCCCCGGCGTCAGGTTCCATACCAGCGTGTCCGGGCGATAGTCGATCTGCCGGCGCAAGCGGTCGAAGCTCTGGTGCAGGTCGTTGGCCTTGGCGGCTTCAGTGCCATACAGCGTGGCGTAATCGCGGGTAAAACCTTCGGGTTGGCGACGGTAGATTTGCCCGCCATCCCGACGATTCTCGTCAATCAGGATGGGCTTGAAACCCGCGGCGACCAGGGTTTCGGCACAACGTATGCCGGCCGGCCCGGCACCGATAATGGCTATCCGCGCAGTGGCCATATCGCCTCCGGTTGTGTGGTGACGATGTCCAGGCCTTCACGGACCTCATTGGAACAGGCGCGTAGACGTTCGCCGCTGCGAGTCCAGACCCAACAGTCCTGGCACGCGCCCATCAGGCAAAAACCGGCGCGCCGGCCCGAATCGAATTCCGATTGGCGCAGCGCCGAGCCCTGAGTCAGCAACGCGACCATCAGCGTATCGCCCTGCAGCGCCTCGATGGGCTTGCCGTCTACCTGAAGTTTGACGGTGGGCCGGCCCTGTTCGGCCAGCCTTACGAAACGCCCGTTCATGCATAGGCTCCCGTGGTCAAGCTGTTGGCATCCTTCTGGGTTTTCAGCAACTCGGCACTGTCGTGATGACAAAGGACTTCACTGCCGCCAACAATCAACCGACGGTCCGGCGGGACGCAATTGCACAGGCCGTCAACCCGCACCGGACAACGATTGAGGAAAGTGCACAGCCCAGGCACATTGGCTTTTGCACCAATGGGCGGCAGCGTGCCGCAGGTGGTTGTTCCACAGCCCTCCAGCCAGCCCTGGCGCAACTCCGGCACCGAATGGATCAACAGGTCGGTGTAGGGATGGAACGGCGCCTGGGCGTACGACTGGCGAGTGCCGGCCTGAATCTTGTGGCCGCTGTACATCACCACAATGTCGTCGCACAGCGCTCGCACGGTGGAGATGTCATGGCTGATGAACAGATAGGACACGCCCAGTTGCTGACGCAGGTCGCGCAACAGTTCGAGAATCGCCGCACCGACCACGGTATCCAGCGCCGAGGTCACTTCATCGCACAGAATCAGATCCGGCTTGGCGGCCAGGGCCCGGGCCAGATTGACCCGTTGCTTTTGCCCGCCGGACAGTTCGTTCGGGCGGCGTTCGGCCATGGTTCGCGGCAAGCGCACCAAATCCAGTAGCTCGCCGATGCGCTCGCGCAACGCGGCCCCCTTAAGGCCGAAATACATCTTCAGCGGCCGACTCAGAATGGTACTGACGCTGTGCATCGGGTTGAGTGCGGTGTCGGCATTCTGGAAAACCATTTGAATGCGTCGGAACTGCTCGTCGGTGCGCGACGACAGGCTGCCACCCAAGGGTTGGCCATCGAAGGTCAGACCACCGAGAGCGGGCTCCAGCAATCCGGCCACCACCCGTGCCAGGGTTGACTTGCCAGAGCCCGATTCACCGATCACGCCGATGGCCTGGCCTCTGCGAACCGTCAGGTCAATGTCTTCCAGCACGCGAATGGCCGGCATGCCTTGCGCGTTCTTGTTGCCGTAACCGGCGGTCAGGCCCTGGATGGTCAGCAGCGGCGTCTCTTCGGCGATGCCGCAAGGCGGACGAATCGTCGTGTCCGGCCGCGCCGCCGCCAGCAGGCTGCGGGTGTACTCATGAGCCGGGCCGTTGAGCAAAGGTCCGGTGGCGCTCTGTTCGAAGATCTGGCCGCCATTGAGCACCACGATCTGGTCAGCCATCTGCGCGACCACGGCCAGGTCATGGGATACATAGACCGCCGTCGCACCACGTTCACGCACCACCCGTTTGAAGGCACGCAGCACGTCGATCTGGGTCGTCACATCGAGTGCCGTGGTCGGTTCGTCGAGCACCACCAGCAGTGGATCGCTGATCAGTGCCATGGCCGCCATCACCCGTTGCAGTTGCCCGCCGGAGACTTGATGGGGATAGCGTTGGCCGATGCGATCGGGGTCTGGCAGGGCGAGATCGCGGAACAACTCGATGGCCTTGGCGTCAAGCTCCGCCCGGCTACCCAGGCCATGAATCAACGCGCCTTCCACCACTTGGTCGATGAGTTTTTTCGCCGGGTTGAACGCCGCCGCCGCGCTTTGCGCGATGTATGACACCCGATTGCCGCGCAAGCCTTGCAGTTCGCTTTCGCTCAACGCCAGCATGTCGTGTTCGCCGATTTGCACCACGCCACCTGCCAGCCGACAACCGCGCCGGGCATAACCGAGCAATGCCAGGGCGATGGTGGTCTTGCCGGAACCAGACTCACCGATCAATGCCAGCACTTCACCCTTTTGCAGGGAGAAGCTGACGCCCTTGACGATTTCCACCTCGCCGAGTTCGCCACAGGCGACTACTCGCAGGTCCTGGACTCGAATCAATTCGCTCATTTCAATGGCCTCCCGAACGTCGACTACGTCGCGACGACAGCCGGTCGATAAACAGATTCACACCGATGGTCAGTGTGCCGATGGCCAGGGCCGGAATCACGATGGCCGGTGCTCCCTGATTGAGGCCACCGATGTTCTCGCGCACCAGCGAGCCGAGGTCGGCATCCGGCGGTTGCACACCCAGGCCCAGAAAGCTCATGCCGCTGAGCAGCAGAACGATGAAACCGAAGCGCAAGCCCAGGTCCGTCAGCACCGGATTGAGCATGTTCGGCAGGATTTCCACGCAGGCGATGTACAGCCGACGCTCGCCGCGAGTACGGGCCACTTGCACGTATTCCAGCGCTTCGATATTCACCGCCATGCTGCGGGCGATACGGAACGCGCCCGGGGTGAAGCTCAATACCGCCGTGCAGATCAGCAAGATGACCGAGGAGCCGAAGGCCGAGACCATGATCAGTGCCAGCATCTTGCTGGGGATCGAAATGAAGGCGTCCATCAGGCGACTGATCAGCTCATCCAGCCACTTTGGTGAAACCACCGACAGCAACGCAAAACTGGTCCCCAACCCGCTGGCCAATACTGCGGCTATCAACGCCAGGCCGACAGTGAATCGTGCACCGACGAGGATCCGGCTGAGCATGTCGCGGCCCAAGTAATCGGTGCCGAACGGGTAAGCAGCACTCAGGTTGTCGAAGACATTATCAGAGACCACTTCCCCAACCGGATGTGGCGCCAGCCACGGGCCGAAGATGGCCACCAGCAACCAGATCACACACATCGCGGCACCGATCAGGCCGAGCCAGGACGATCCGTGGGAAACCTTGCCCAGCGCTAATTTTGTAGTAGCCGGCGATTTCACAATGAGATTGTTCATTGATTTCTCAGCCTCGGATTGGAAAGAATCGCGCACAGGTCGGCAATCAGCACCAACGTCAGATACGCCGTACAAAACAACATGGTGCAGGCTTGAACCAGTGCCATGTCGCGGTTGGTCACTGCATCGACCATGAGGCTGGCGATGCCGGGGTAGTTGAAGATCGTCTCGACGATCACCACCCCGCCCAACAGGTAGGAAAGACTCAGGGCGATGGCATTGGCAATCGGCCCGATGGCATTGGGCAAGGCATGGCGCAGGACGATTCGAATCTTGCTCACGCCTTTGAGCCGGGCCATTTCCACGTAAGGGCTGTCGAGCTGATCGATCACCGCCGCCCGGGTCATGCGTGCCATTTGCGCGACGATGACGCAGCACAGCGTCATCACCGGCAACGCGTAAGTGCGCATGAATTGCCAGGGTGAAGTGATGTCACTGGCGTACGACAGCGCCGACAACCAGCCCAGGTTCACCGCGAATATCAGCACCGCCAGGGTCGCCACCAGAAACTCCGGCACCGCTACCATGGTCAAGGTCAAAAAGCTGAGGAAACCGTCGATGCGCCCGCCCCGCCCCATCGCCGAACCGATGCCCAGGATCAACGCCACCGGTACTGATACCAGCGCCGTGGCGGCCGCCAGCATCAGGGTGTTAGGCACCCGCCCGGCCATCAACTCGCTGACCGGCATGGCGTTGGAAACGGACTGCCCCATGTCACCACTGAGCAAGTTCATCAACCAGTGCAGGTAACGCAACACACCCGGCTGATCCAGCCCCATTTTCAAGCGCAAGGCTGCCACTTGTTCCGGTGTGGCGAACTGCCCCAGAGACTGTTGTGCCGCGTCTCCCGGCAGCACCGCCGTGATGGCGAAAACCACCATGGACACCATCAACAAGGTCACGATCGCCGCGCCCAGGCGCCGGCCGATCAACCACAGTGTGTTGCTATTCATCACCCTATCCTCATGCAATGTCGCTGCAGCAAAAACCCGACGTTCATCAAGCATCCAGCCAGATCTGCTCGGCAAACATGTAGCCCATGAAACCGCCCAGAGGGTTGGTGCCGTAGCCTTTGACTCGCTGATCGGCACCATCGATGTTGCTGATGAACACCGGCACGCCGATACCGCTGTGCTCATGCACCAAGGTTTGCATGTCTGCGTACATCTTGCCGCGCTTGGCCTCGTCGGTTTCACCTCGGGCTTGTACCAGCAACTGGTCGAACTGATCGTTTTTCCAGCCTGACTCGTTCCAGGGTGCTGTCGACTGGAAGAACTGCGAGAAAAGCATGTCGGCATTGGGCCGCGGGTTGATGTTGCCGAAACTCAGCGGGTGCTTCGCCCAATGGTTGGACCAGTAGCCATCGCTCGGCAGGCGGTTGACGTCGAGCTTGAGCCCGGCCTGTTTGGCTGACTGCTGCAGCAGCACGGCGATGTCCACCGATCCGGTCGCGGCAGGCGAGCACATCAGCGGCATGGTGATGCTTTCCATACCGGCCTTTTTTAGCAGGAACCTGGCTTTTTCCGGGTCGTAGGCACGTTGCGGCAGGTCGGCGTTGTAGAAGCGCGCACCGGGTGCGATCGGGTGATCGTTGCCGACCCTGGCGAAGCCACGGAATATCGCCGACTTGATCTGCTCCCGGTCCAGCAGCAACTTCATGGCCTCGGTGAACTCCGGGCTTTTGCCTGGCAACTGGTCCTGACGAATGATCAGGTCGGTGTAGTTACCCGACGGCGAGTCCACGACTCGATGCTTGGGACTGGCCTTGATACGGATCGTTGAGCGCGGGTTAACTTCGTTGCAGATCTGTACGTCGCCCGACAACAGGGCGTTGATTCGCGACGGCTCGTCGGCAATGGCAATAAATTCGATTTCATCCAGATAGGGCAAACCGGGTTTCCAGTAATCGGTATTGCGCACACCAATCGAACGCACCCCGGGCTTGAACTCCTTGGCCTTGAACGGACCGGTGCC
Organism: Pseudomonas sp. F-14 TE3482; assembly: GCF_053629455.1. Classification (NCBI taxonomy): domain Bacteria; kingdom Pseudomonadati; phylum Pseudomonadota; class Gammaproteobacteria; order Pseudomonadales; family Pseudomonadaceae; genus Pseudomonas; species Pseudomonas sp. F-14 TE3482. The sequence continues at coordinate 4,425,455 of NZ_JBRJII010000001.1, read as the reverse complement.
GATGCCCTGGCTGAAATCGCTCGTCCCCTCGGGAACGATCAACATGTGAGAGATGGCAAGCACCGATGGCAGTTCAGCATTTGGGCCGCTCAACTGTATCTGCACTTCATGGGTGCCGTTGGCCTTGACTTCGGCGAACTGCGACGCCAGCGGCAGGACCTTGGAACCGGTGATTGGATCCTTGTGCCGCAACAGAGAAAACACCACGTCGGCCGCTGTCAGAGGCTTGCCATTGTGGAAGACCACTTCCTTGCGCAGGGTGATCACCCAGAGCGTAGCGTCAGTGGTGTCGATACGCTCGGCCAACTCGAGTTGCGGCACCATATGGCTGTCGAAACGCGTCAGCCCGTTGTAGAACATGTAATGGCGCACGTAGTCGGTGGACGACGAACCTTTGGCCGGATCCAGCGTATCGGCGGTGGAACTGGACGAGCCTGCGACGCGGATACGACCGCCAGGTTTGCCTTTGCCAGGGCTTGCGGCTTCATCATCGGCAAACAGCTTGCCGGCGGCGCCGAACAGGCTGCCGGCGCCCGCGACGGCCACCCCTGCCAACCCCAACATTTGCAATGCATTGCGGCGTGACATGCCGCGATTGAGCCCTTCGAAAATGCGCAGACTTTCTTTCCCTGTGATCAACTGGGAGTCGATACTGTTTTTGTTGTCAGTCATGTCAGTTCTACCTTTCGAAAAATGATAAGGCTCGAGTGCTCGCGATTAATCGTGTGTGGTTGAAACGTAAAGCAAATACCTTGAACTCAGTGTAGGTAGTCCTGCAGGCGGTAATACGCACCCACCAAGGGCAGGAACCAGGGCTTGCCGAAATGCCCGGGAATGGCTGGCCAGTCGAGTTCGCGCCAGGGATTGGCTTCGACCTTGCCGGCCATGACCTCGGCCATGACTTGCCCCATGTGTACCGACATCTGTACGCCATGACCGCTGTAACCCATGGAGTAATAAACACCTCCATGCTGGCCGGCCCGGGGCAACCGATCGGAGGTCATGTCCACCAACCCACCCCAGCAGTAATCGATCTTCACACCAGCCAACTGCGGGAACATCTGCACCATCGCCGCTTGCAACACTTTGCCGCTCTTGGCGTCGGACACGCTGTCAGACATGGCAAACCGCGCACGGCCGCCAAACAGCAAGCGGTTGTCCGGCGTCAGGCGGAAGTAGTTACCGATCATGCGGCTGGTGACATAGGAACGGTGTGCCGGCAGCAAGCTGTCGATCAAGGCCTGTGGTAGCACCTCAGTGGCGATCACGAAACTGCCCACCGGCACGATCCGCCGCCGATACCAACCCAATCCGCCCTGCTGGCACGTGCCGGTAGCCAGCAGGACCTGTTTGGCGTGCAACGAACCCTTGGTGGTATTGACCTGATAGCCGCCGGCGCGGGCTTTCCAGTCCGTCACCGACACGCCCTGGAAGATCAACGCACCGTGACGTGCGGCCGCCTCGGCCAGACCGACACCGAAGCGCCCGACATGCATCTGCACCCCGTTGCGCTGCAGCAAACCGCCATGGAACTGAGCCGAGTTGACTTCAGCACGGACCTCTTGTGCAGACAGCAACTCGACCTCGGCATCGACCTCCCGCCGAATCAGTTCGCAGGTGCGCGCCAAGCCTTCGTAATGCATCGGTTTGGCGGCCAGCTTGAGCTTGCCATTGCGCTTGAGGTCGCAGGCAATCTGCTCCTGCTCTACCAGCGAGACGACACTCTGCACGGCGCTTTCATAGGCCAGGTAATAGGCTCGCGCTTTATCAGCGCCGAGGCTGGCGCTGAGTGCCGCGTAATCCTGGGCAACGCCGGTGTTGCACTGACCGCCATTGCGCCCTGACGCTTCGCCAATCACTCGCCCACCTTCCAGCACCACCACACTGGCCCCCTTCAAGGCCAGGGCCCGGGCCGCCGCCAGGCCGGTGAAGCCACCACCGACGATGGCCACATCGACCTGCTCGGGCAACGCACCGAGCTGAGCACCGGTGAATACCGGTGCGGTATCGAGCCAATAGGACTCACTGCCCATGTCTATCCCCTTTTGCCTTGAAGAGTGCCCTGAGACTCAGAGACCGACTAAACCGGCCAATCCGCCGATATCCGGGATCTGGTGGTAGCCATAGACGGCATTCGCCGGCTGTTCATGACCACGAGCAACGAAGGCCTTGTGCTTGATCTTCATGTCGTGGGCCGACATCAGGTCATAACGGAAGCTCGAGGACACGTGCAGAACGTCCTCCGGCCCGCAGCCGAGGTTATCGAGCATGAACTCGAAGGCAGCCAGGCGTGGCTTGTAGGCCTGGGCTTGCTGGGCGGTGAAGACCTTGTGGAAGGGCGCGCCGAGCTTGTCGACGTTGGACATGATCTGCTCGTCCATCGCGTTGGAGAAAATCACCAGCGGAATCTTGTCGGCGATTTTCGCCAGGCCGGCCGGCACGTCGGCATGTGGGCCCCACGTCGGTACGGCGTCATAGTAGAGTTGGCCTTCGCCTTTGTACTCGATGCCCCAACGCTTGCAGACCCGCGCCAGAGAGGTCTTGATAATCTCATCATACGGCCGCCAGTCACCCATCACCTGATCCAGACGATAGGCGGAGAAGTCCTTGACGAACTGATCCATCTGCCCGGCAGGGACACGATCGGCGAACAGCTCGCGCGTCATGTTTCCCATTTGAAAGTTGGTCAACGTGCCGTAGCAGTCAAAGGTAATAAACTTGGGTCGAAGAAAGCTCATGAGTGCAGTCCTGAATGATGGTTGAGGTCATGACGGGGCAAGCAGTTACTCCGTTCGAGAAGCATCGGGGTAACGCTGCATCACGAAATTATTACAACACCAAGAGACCCTGCATAAATCGTTAAAAGTATAGGTTGTGTGGCACAAACCACCGTTTTGCAGGGCTTGCTCAGCAGACTGTGCGGGACGCTCCAGACTCGGGCGCAGCCCCCCTTTTTCTGAGCTTTGTGGGCCGTTATAGCGCACCGGCGAGCGACTCGGAACCCGACATGCGGCAGAATCTGCCTGCGCAACGAGAACGGGCGCATCCCCCTGAGGAATGCGCCCGTTTATTGTTTTTACGAGTGAGTGACGCGGCCTTTCCTCAGAATTCCGCGACCTTGCCCCACGCCGAAGACCGGAACCGATCCGGATGATAGGGACGAGGATCAACCAGGGGCTCGGTACCGCTGATAATGTCGGCGATCAAGTGGCCAGCCCCAGGGCCGATGCCGAAGCCATGGCCACTGAACCCCGCCGCCAGCACCAGGCCAGGGAGGGTCGCCATCTCGCCGATCCCCGGGACGCCGTCAGGCGTGCTGTCCACGTAGCCTGCCCAGGCACCGGTGACTGTCGACGCCTTCAGCAGCGGGACCAGGTCCAGCGCGCGCTTGTAAGTCAATTCAACGATCTTGGCGTCTGCCCTCGGATCAAGAACTCGCATTCTCTCCATCGGCGTTGGCTGATCCAGCTGCCAACGACCCAGGCCTTCATGACCCGACTGGAAGCCTTGCAGTCCGCCGGGCGCAAGCTTGCGCCATCTACGCTGGAACATCGGCAGGAACTGCGGGGCGAAGCGCAGAAGTTGCAGGGTGGGGTCAACGCGTCCACTGCCACTGATGGACAGCGTGAACCCTCCATTAGAACGACGGGTCATGGAGATGTCATTTGTGTGGAGCGCATCCGGTATTTCTTTGCTGCCCTTGGAAACCGACATCACCGTCTGGCGAATGGTCGCCTGGGGAAATCGAATGTCGTACTGACGGCAGAAAGAGGACGCCCACGCTCCCCCGGCGAGCACCGCGTGCTTCGTGCGAATGGTGCCCTTCTCGGTAACGACTGCAGACAACCGGCCACCTTCGGTCTCGAGGCCACGTGCTGCGCACCCCTGGTGCACGGTGCCCCCAAGCTTGATGATGGCCCGTGCGACCGCCGGGGCCGCACGGGATGGGTCCGCGATACCGTCGCTCGGTGAAAAGACCCCGCCTTTCCAGGGCTTACCAGTCACCCGGCCGCGTTGAGCGGCCTGTTCCGCGGTCAGCATATGGGTTGTTACATTGACAGTGCGGGCAAATTCACCCCACCGTGCCCAGCCGGCCAGTTCCTTCTCGTTGTTGCTGAGATAGAGCAAGCCGCATCTTTTGAATCCCGTGTCCTCACCGGTCTCTGCGGCGAACTGCTCCCACAGATCCAGGCTTTTGGTCGACATCGGCAGCTCACGAGCGTCTCGATTCTGCTGACGGCACCAGCCCCAGTTTCGACTCGATTGCTCAGCACCGACACGTCCTTTTTCCACCAATGCGACCTTCATGCCGCGCTTGGCCAGGTAATAGGCAGCAAAAGTCCCGACAATGCCGCCGCCAATCACGACAACGTCAGCGTCCGTCGGAAGTTCAGAATTCGTCTCTACGGAAGTTAAAGGTGCAGGCATTTCCAGGATGTCCATTGAGGGCCGGGGTCGCTGGTGCGCCGGCCATTCGCGGAAGATTGCGACCAGGGCAAGCAGTTGCTCCGTTCCAGAAACATCGGCGCAATGCTGCATCACGGATTTATTACAACACCATGCGACCACGCATAAACGGCTAAAAACATAGGCTGTCTGGTACAAACCACTGTTTTACGCGGCTTGCCCAGCAGACTTTGTGGGACGATCAGCTGCTCCATGATCGCCAGGCTTTGCACCCCATCACATTGATGCAAAGTTAGCCTTGCAGATACAGCAGATTATCCCTTGCAAACTTAAAGAACGGCACATTTTGTCTGGGCCGCTTTGTTAGCTTATTGATAACCACCCTCTGCTGCTCGCAGTGCCTAATTACCGCTCTAAGGAGCTAGTTGGATGACCACACAATCTTCGTATAGCTACAGCGTTGATCCGCAAACGTCTCACACGTTTTATATCAATGGCTGTTGGTCCTCCCCGGCAATCCCGGCCAGTTTGCCGGTGGTCAATCCGGCAACTGAAGAGGTTGTTGCGCACGTCGCGCAGGGCTCCGCCGAGGATGTTGATCGGGCAGTCGCTGCAGCTCGTGCAGCGTTTCCTGGCTGGTCTGCCACCTCGGCAGCAGCGCGCGCGCTTTTCCTTGGAAAGATCTATGACCTGATCCTTGAACGAAAAGAAGTGCTTGCCCAGGCGATCTCTCTCGAGATGGGCGCGGCCATCGGTTCCGCACGGGCAATGCAAGTGCCCCTCGCGGCCGAACACGTTCGGGTCGCACGGGATCTGCTGTCCAGCTATCGTTTCCAAACCATTGAAGGCAGTACCGCGATTGAACGCGAACCCATTGGCATCTGCGGTCTCATCACTCCGTGGAACTGGCCGCTTTATCAAATCACCGCAAAAGTCGCCCCGGCTATTGCTGCCGGCTGCACAGTGGTCTTGAAACCCAGCGAACTGTCGCCATTGAGCGCCCTTCTTTTCGCACAACTGGTGCATGACGCAGGCCTTCCACCGGGCGTGTTCAACCTTGTGAATGGAAGTGGTTCCGAGGTCGGCGCAGCCATGGCGGCGCACCCGGATGTCGATATGATTTCGATCACCGGCTCAAACCGCGCGGGCGCGCTGGTCGCCCAGGCGGCCGCCCATACGGTGAAACGCGTCACGCAAGAGTTGGGGGGCAAGTCCCCGAACGTCCTGCTGCCCGACGCCGATTTCGCCAAAGCCGTCCCGCTGGGAGTGATGTCTGCGTTTCGCAACGTAGGACAATCGTGCAGCGCGCCGACAAGAATGATCGTTCCAAAGGACAGACTGGCCCAGGTCGAGTCGCTGGCCGCGGCAACTGCCAATGCAATCATCGTGGGTGACCCGCGTTTGGAAGAGACGGTGCTGGGCCCCATTGCCAACGAAGCACAGTTCAATCGCGTGCAATCAATGATCGAGGCAGGTCTGAACGAGGGCGCAAAACTCGTTTGCGGCGGACCAGGGCGCGTACAGGGCTATGAAAAGGGCTTCTACACCCGACCCACTGTTTTCTCCGAGGTGAATTCCGCCATGCGGATCGCCCAGGAAGAAATTTTTGGTCCAGTGCTGTGCATCATTCCCTATGAGACCGTCGATGAAGCGATCGCAATCGCAAACGACACGGTATACGGGCTGGGTGCCCATGTTCAGGCTCAGAACCTTGATCTTGGACGCGCCGTTGCCGCTCGTATCCGCGCCGGACAAGTGCATCTGAATTACCCTGCCTGGGATCCAATGGCTCCATTCGGCGGCTACAAACGATCGGGAAACGGTCGAGAGTATGGTGTCTATGGTTTCGAGGAATATCTGGAAACCAAAGCAATCATTGGGTTTGGCGGCGAACGATAGAGATTTCGTCGGGGTTACCATGAGGCGCCCCCCCGTTCCGACCGGTACAAATACCGGCGAAACGGGGACAGCGCGTCAACGAATCAGAACGTCACACTGGCGCTGAGGCGTGCCGTGCGCGGCTCGCCGACATTGACTGCCAGTTGGGTGCCGGTAGAGGACGGGTAGTACTGTTTGTCGAACAGGTTGTCGACGTTGAATTGCAGCGAAGTCTTGTAGCCGAACATCGGCGTTTCCCAACGCACGAAGGCATCGGCCACGGTGTAGCTGCTCAGCCAGAAATCGTTGGCGTTGTTGGCCGCGCGCTCGCCGACGTAACGTGCGCCAGCGCCGGTATGCCAGGCCCCGAATTCCGTTGGAATGTTCAGGTGATGGGTGAGGTACAGGCTCGCGGTGTGCTTGGGCGCATCGGCAAGGCGATGACCTTCGTCATCCGGATCGTCGAGGATTTCCGTGTGGGTGTAAGCGTAGGTGCCGATCAGGTCCCAGCGCTCGGCCACACGCCCGGTGATGTCCAGTTCCAGGCCCTGTGAACCGACCTTGCCCGCCGCCTCCGAAAGGCTGACGCCACCGATCGACTGGCTCGTCACGACGTTTTTCTTGACGATGTCGAACAGCGCAAGGTTGATGTTCAGCCCCGGCAGCGGATCGTACTTCGCACCGACCTCGTAGCTGCGGCCCTCCTCCGGATCGAAGGTGTGGCCGGCGTCGTCGACTTCGGTATTGGGCTTGAACGAACGGCTGTAGTTGCCATACAGCGACAAGGTATCGGTGGCTTTGTAGACCAGGCCCAGAAATGGCACGAAGGCATTGCCGTTATCGTCGCGGTTGACGGTATAGCGGCTGCCTCGGCCCTGATCGCTGTACTGATCGTAGTGCTGCTGACGACCGCCGAGGACCAGGATCCAGCGGTCATCGAGGTGCCAGTTATCCTTGAAGTACACGGAGCTTGAGGTCAGCTGATTGCTCAGATCACTTTGCGTGGCACTTACCAGACTGGGTTCAGCCAAACGCCCATAAACTGGCGCGGTGATGTCGAAGCCTGACCGCGGGGTATTACGGTAGGTTTTGCCACGGAATTGGTCGGACGCTTCAGTATCCGCGCCGATCAGCAGGTCATGGCGTTGGCCGAACAGCTCCTGCTGGCCGATGAAATCCCAACTGGCGTAGCGGGTTTCATCGTCGTAATGAGCGCCGTTGGCAGCACGTCGCAGATTGTTGCCGGTCAACGCATTCGGCTGGGCAATCGAGAGGCTGTAGCGGTCGTTGTTCCAGCCGTAGGTGACGCGGGTTTTCCAATCGTCACTCAACTGATACTCGAAACGCGCGGTAGCCACTTCACGGATACCGACGCTTTTCGCCCAGCGTTCGTCGAGGCGCTTGTCGTAGTCGATGTCCGCCGGGTGACCGTTGGTGAACACGGTGCCGCGGTCGAAGGGGCTGGAATAATCGTTGTATTCGTAACTCAGGGTCAGACTGGCGCGGTCACCGGTCCAGCTCAGCGATGGCGCGACCAGAGTGCTCTCATTCACGCCATAGTTGCGCCAGTAATCTTCATGGCCGCGTTCGGCAATCAGGCGATAGGCCAGGCCCGTGTCTCCCAAAGGCCCGGTGGTGTCCACGGCCAGGGTGCCGCCGCCTTCGCTATAGGCCGAGCCACTCAGCGTTGTGCTCTGGGTGTATTCAGGTTTCTTGCTGATCACGTTGATCAATCCGCCGGGCTCCAGCGCGCCGTACAGCATTGAAGCAGGCCCTTTGAGCACTTCCACACGATCCGTGGTGGCGCTGAAGTTGTGGCCCATATTGGAACGCACGCCATCGCGCAGGATCGAGCCGTCGTCGTTGGTGCCAAAACCGCGCTTGACCAGGGAGTCCCGCGAGTTGCCCAAGGTATTGCCCTGGCTGACACCACTGACGAACTTCATGGCGTCGTCCAGCGAGCGCACCTGATAGTCAGCCAGGGTCTGTTGGGTGACCACATTGATCGATTGCGCCTCTTCCTTGATCGGCACATTGCTCTTGCTCGCGGTGCTGGCTTGAGAGGTGGTGTAGCTCGTGTCCTGGCTGACGCGGTTTGCCTGAATATCCGTGGTCGGCAGTTCGAGGGGGGCCTGTGCCCACAGAGGACTGGCAAACATAACGCAGGAGAGCGTCGGCAACGCGTGTTTCATGAAGACCTTGCGGCGGGCAAAGGGGTGGGGCTGGCTCAAGACGTCGCACTCGATGAGTTTGTGGTAACGATTCTCATTGTATTGTGCGATCTATTTTCAGTAAATACCCTTGACGGCCATCTGCCCGCTTTTGATTTAGGAGGGTTTTGTGTGTTGTCTGCCGATCGGTTTCAGCAAGTACTCTGTGTGCGTCAAAAAAAATGGCCCGTTAAAACAACGGCTTGAGGGCTTTTAATAGATTATTGGACAGAAGGCTATATTTTTGACTAGTGACATTTGACAGGCCGTCTGGAGTGGTCGATACCTAACTGGGTCGACGTATAAAAAGATGCTTTTCCTTTAATAGATATACGTCAGCCCCCAGCGATTAAGTTCACGATAGACAGTGTTTATTTTTTATAGGACCGAGAGTTCGGACCCTGCGGTAGCTTTGCCCATCGCAACGATCTGATGACACATCGATATCACTGATAGCGTTAAGTAACCTTTACACTTTTCGATCAAGAGTTCTATTTGAGCGCCGTCCGACAAAGCGAACTAGCTGCGCGGCTCTCACGCCAAATTATTGACTTGGGTGCTCTATCGTTACTTGCCCATTACATGTTTCATTATTGACACACCTGTTCCAGTGACTTAACACTTTCGCAATTCCACCTACTCTAAAGCGTTCATCGGAGGGGCAGTGGCATTGCTGATGCGTGAACAGGCATGCTTAACCCATATTCCGGAGCTTGCCAGAATGCTGACGAGTACCCAAGGTTCCAATTGGTATCTTTTGCAGTGCAAGCCGCGTCAGGATGAACGGGCACAAATCAATCTATTGCGACAAAACTACGTTATATTTTGTCCGCAAATTATTAGTGAGCGCGTGATTCATGGCAAACCCCATCAATCCCTCGAACCTCTCTTCCCGGGTTATCTTTTCATCCAGCTGAGCCGTGACGACAAATGGGCGCCCCTGCGTTCTACCCGCGGCGTCAGCCGTCTCGTTGACTTCAACCACGGCCCGGCAATTGTCCCGGACGATGTCATCGAGCATCTGCGTACCCGGTGTTTTAAGCCACCCGTAATGCAGGCCTCTCAACCGTTCAAACCCGGGGAAACGCTGCAAATAACCCGAGGACCACTGTCGACACTGGAAGGTATTTTCCTGAGCATGTTAGGTGATGAACGAGTCATGATTCTTCTTCACTTTTTGAATAGAGAGCATCAGGTCCGCGTGCCATTAACTGACATTGCGCGATCTCGGCCTTGTCTATAAACAAATCATAGTCGTTTCTAACTTATGCATCTTACAACAAACTGCACAATTCAAATTAAGGCCTGTTATTGCCAGCACCAGCGCAACCACAATTGAACTTATACATTCTTCCTCAACCAATTAATTATTGATTGCCACCGGCATTACACAGCCCCGACTCACCCACTGTTTTTCCGGTCTATAGTCATTGAACTCACCCCTTGGAGCAATGATATGACTCTCAAGACCCGCGGCCCTTTCGCACTGTTCATGATCTATTTGTGTCCCGGAACGGCCTGGAGTCTTGATCCCCAGTCCATTGATATTTATGGGTTCGACTTCACCCCTACCCTGCTGTTTTCAGAAAGTTATGATGACAACTTCCGCGAACTGGAGCGGGCGCAGTCTTCGATGGTGACAAAAGTGGCGCCCACTTTCGAACTCAAGGCTGAAGACCGCAACAGTGCTACCCGACTCATCTGGCAGCCTACCCGGTACATCTATCATGACGACTCGGATGCCTCGAATACGGCACAACGCTTGCGCCTCAATAGCATCATGGAATTTACCGACCGCCATCGACTGAAGCTTGATGCGGAAACACGTAAATACGAGCGTACGACGTCGACCGCTGTCGACGGCGTCAATGACAAGATTCGCACTAATCGCGTCAACGGTCTCTATACCTACGGCGCCAGGAGCGCTGCCAACCAGATTGATCTGGGCGCCAGTTATGCCCAACTTCGCTACAACAACTCAGGCGGCATCAACGATGACAAAGAGCGCGATACCACTGGCCTGACCACTACCTGGTACCACCGCATCGGCAGCAATACACGTGGATTACTCGAGTACGACCATACCGTCTTTGATTACGAGTCCAACAGCCGTCTCAACAGCACATCCGATGCGGTCCTCGCCGGTGCCGAATGGGATTTCACCGCACGCACCACCGGCAAAGTCCGTGTTGGTTATGAGCGCAAGAACTTCGACGACAGCGATGTCGATGACCTCAGTAACCCGACCTGGCAAGTGGATCTGCGCTGGAAACCACGCACCTATTCGACCTTCTCCTTTGTTGCCCGCCAGGCGATGGCCGAGGGCGACGACGGTGCTGATGCCGTCAAGACCACCACGGCGATGGTCGGCTGGCGTCATGGCTGGACCGAACGCATCACCACAGTGGCCGAAGTCGGCCTTGGCCGTTACGAGTACGAAGGGCAGGACCGCACCGACGACCTTCGTGACTACAACCTCGGCGTGGAATACGCCATGCGCCGCTGGCTGGATATCGAGCTGGGCTATCGCTACCGCAATGATGACTCCGATGTCGACAATCAGAGTTTTGAACGCAACATCTTCTTGCTCAGCTTCAATGTAAGTCTCTAAGAGAAGAGGTTTTCCCCATGAACTCGCGAATGCTTGGCTTGTTGTTCGTGCCGTGGCTGTTGCCCGTGACGTTTGCAGCAGACACCGGTGCCCAGTACAAACTGGCAGCCGGCGATGTATTGCGTATCACTGTGTTCGGTGAGCGGGACCTGAGCTTCGAAAAAATCCGTCTCAACGATGCCGGAATGTTCTCCTATCCATTTCTAGGTGACATTGCCGCCAAGGGACTCACGCCCCGGCAGGTAGAAAAACTCATCGTCGACGGGCTCAAGCAAGGTTATCTGGTCGACCCCAAGGTCAGCCTCAACCTGATCGCCTACCGCTCGTTCTACATCAATGGAGAGGTCCAGAAACCCGGCAGCTATCCATTCGAGCCCGGGTTGACGCTGGAGAAAGCCATCGCCCTGGGCGGCGGCCTGACCGAACGAGCCTCGATCAAGCGGGTGACCATCGTGCGCGGCGATGGCTCCCCACCGCTGACCGACAAGATCACGCGCAGCACTGCCATCGGGCCCGGTGACACCATCTCCATTGCACAAGGCTTTTTCTAATCATGGACAACAGCCCTAGCCTATATGTCGAACGTCCGATCCAGCCGCATGTGCCGCAATATCAGCAGTACAGCGAGGAAAAGGACACCATTGACCTGCTCAAATACTGGAGGGTGATCTGGCGCGCCCATTGGAAAATCTGCTGGTGGGTAGTGTTTGGCTGTGTGTTGGCGGTGGTTACGCTGTCGTTCATTCCCTCGCAGTACATCGGCAGCACCACGTTGCTGATCAAAGAGAAAACACCACCGTTGCTGGCCTTCCAGCAAGTCACGGATTCGAGCGCCGGTACCGTCGATTATTTGCAGACGCAATTGGCGCTCTTGCAATCGCGCGATCTCGCTGAACGCGCCGTCAGAAAACTGAACCTGACCACGCACCCGGTAACGGATCCACGCCAGCAACCGCAGTCATGGTTTGCGCCGCGCAAATGGTTGGCAACGCTTGAACTTGACCAATGGCTGCCAGTACTGGGTCGTTTGACGCCGATGCCGGTGGTGCCCTCTGAGGCCGAGGTGTTCAATCAGGTCACGCAGAACCTCATGCGACGGACCCGCGTCAAATTCGTCGGCAAGAGCCAGCTGATCAAAATAGAAGTGGAGCTGCCCGACCCTGGTTTGGCGGCCGCTACCGCCAATGCGATTGCCCAGGGTTTCATCGACAGCCAGCTCGATAACAGCCTGAAGTCCTCGCTGACCAATACCAGCTGGATGAACTCACGCCTGATCGAGTTGCGCAATAACCTGCGCAGTGCCGAAGACAAACTTCAGGCTTACCGGGAAGCGCAAGGCCTGGTCGACGTCGGTGGTGTCGCCACCATCAGCGCCAATGAACTGGAATTGACCGGCAATCGCATGATCGATGCCCGTCGTAATCTGGCAGAGGCCGAGAGCCAGTTCCGCCAGGTACAGGCCCTGAGCAACGGCAACCTGAGCAAGCTGTCCAGTGTGCCGGCTGTGTTGAGTAACCCTTTGGTGCAGAAATTCCAGGCGCAACAGGCCAAGGCCCAAGCCAAGGTCGAGGAGCTGTCCGGGCGCTATGGTCCAAAACATCCGACCCTTGCTGCCGCCCGTGCCGAGTTGCGGACGGCTACCGACAGTTTGCGCTTGCAGGTTCAGCAGGTGGTTGCCGGTATCGAGCGTGAATATCAGCTATCACAAGCCAATGAAAACTCACTGCGCAAATCCTTCAACAGCAACAAGGCGCAGCTACAGGATATTTCGCGCAAGGAGTTTCAACTGCGAGAGTTCCAGCGTGAAGTCGACAGCAGCCGTGCGCTGTATGAGACCTTTATCACCCGTTTGAAAGAAACCGCGGCCACCTCAGACATGGACTCCACCAAGGCGCGCATCGTCGACCCCGCAATTGTTCCTCTGGAACCCAGCAAACCACGTAAAAAACTGATTCTGGCGATTGTCGCTGTCGTGGCTGCGCTGATCGGGGTAGCGCTGGCATTGCTGTCCGAAACCCTGAACAAAACCTTCAAGAGCGACGAAGCCATTGAAAGTACGCTTGACGTTCCCCTGCTCAGCGTAGTGCCGCTGGTCACGAGGAAAAGCCGCCGGCAACTGGCGCGACTGTTCGACGACAACGACCATCCGCGCTTTTGCGAGACCATTCGCAACCTGCGCACCTGGTTGATGCTGCACGGCGGCGACATGCCGTCACAGGTGGTACTTGTTGCCTCGACCATGGCCGAAGAAGGCAAAAGCACCATCGCCAATAACCTGGCCTACTCCCTTGCCAAGCTGGAACGGGTCCTGTTGATCGATGCCGATATGCGCAGACCCAGCCTTTCGCTCAACTTCGATTTCCCGGCGGACAGCCCGGGGTTGGCCAACGTCCTGGCGGGCACTGCGCGGCTGGAGGACTGTATCCGTTCTGTCGGCAACCTCGACATGCTGCCGGCCGGAAAACTGTCGCCGCCACCGCTGGATCTGCTGGGTTCGACGCGCCTGGCCCCGATGCTTGAGGCGCTGAAGTCGCGGTATCAACGCATCATCATCGATTCCCCGCCGGCACAAATGGTCAGCGATGCATTGTTGCTGGCCAAGCATTCAGACGCGGTGATCTACGTGATCAAGGCCGAAAGCACGCCTGTCAGTGAGGTACAGAAGTGCCTTGCGAACCTGCAGCAGTGCCATGCGCCGGTGTTCGGTGTGGTGCTTAACCAGGTTGATCTGAGCAAGGCCCGCAAACAAGGCTACAGCCATTCCGATACGTTCCAGAATTATGACTACTTGCCCAGGTAGAACCTTGCGCCTGCCTCACCCGTAGTCCCCTTCAAATATCTACTAAAAACTGCTTCATCCCAGTCGAGCTATACCAGCGTGCGGGAACGAGGGCGTGCAATTTTTGGCGCCGATGTCCAACCCATGCCCGGAGGTTACGCCGATGACATCGCTCTACACCGCTCAAATGACGCGCCGCCGAGGTCTGACCTTCTGGGGCCAATGGCTGTGCGCGCTCAGTCTGGTCAACCTGCTGCTGATGTTGCTGGTGTATTGGCGCGTTGGCAGCCTGACCAGTGAATACCGTATGCTGATGATTCTCACCGTGCTCGGTTCGGTGCCGATCTACAGCGTCATGCAGGTTTACCACAAGCGTCATGAGTGGTTATCAGGACTCGCTCGGCTGCTGGCGGCCTGGATGATCTTGCTGGCCGTGCTGATCAGCATTGCCTTCGTCACCCAGACCAGCGTGATTTTCTCCCGTCAGGTGATCATCGTCTGGGCCGTATTGGGTTACCTGATCCAGGCGGCGAGCTTTTTGCCGCTGCATTACCTGGCCCGACTGTATTCGCAAAAGCTGTGCAACGAGCGCCGCGCGGTGATCATCGGGACCTGTCCGACCGCACATACGCTGGCCAGAAAACTGTCCAGGCGCAATCGCGTACCGCTGCTGGGTTTTATCGCAACCGCCGACCATACCGGCCCGGCCCCGAGCATTCTGCCGCTGCTGGGACGTATCGACGAGGTTCGCGAAATCATCACCCGCCTGCACGTACGCCGCGTCTATATCGTTTTGCCGATGGCACAAGCCGCCATCATCGAGGCGCTGTACATCGATCTTCTGGACGTGAATGTCGACGTGGTCTGGATCCCGGATTTCGGCAGCATGGTGCTGCTCAATCATTCGATCTCGGAAATAGAGCGAATGCCCGCCATCTACCTCAATGAAAGCCTGATCAGTTCGCACCCCGGCAGCCTGCTCTGCAAAGAACTATTCGAACGTAGCCTCGCCGCCATGGGCATCATCGTGCTAACCCCCTTGCTGCTGATCGTGGCGGCCGCCGTGAAGCTGTCTTCGCCCGGCCCGGTGCTGTTCAAACAAAATCGCTACGGCTGCAACGCTGAGGTGATCAAGGTCTGGAAGTTCCGGACGATGCGTGTGCACGACGACAACGAAGTGCGTCAGGCCACCCGCGATGATGAGCGCATCACTCCGCTTGGGCGCTTTTTGCGCCGTAGTTCCATCGATGAACTACCACAACTGTTCAACGTGCTCTTCGGCGAAATGGCCCTGGTCGGCCCGCGACCGCACGCCGTCACGCACAACATTTACTACACCGGCAAAGTCCGCGCCTACATGGCCCGTCATCGCCTCAAGCCGGGCATCACCGGTCTGGCCCAAATCACCGGGCATCGAGGTGAAACCCAGACGCTGGAAAAAATGCAACAGCGCGTCGCCCAGGACCTCAACTACATCAACCAATGGTCGCTGTGGCTGGACATCAAGATTCTGGTCAAGACGCCTTTTACGTTGTTCTCAAAAGACATCTATTAATAGGGTCGGTTGACCCTGAGGCCCAGCCAATGATCGACCTGGAATTAATCGGGCATTACGCACCCAATCTGCTGGACGCCAACAAGGCATTTTCCTTCATCAATTTTGCGTCCATCGGCGGTCTGCTCGACCGCCCCCCGACTTCCATCGCCTATTTTTGCGACGGCATGCTGATGTCGACCTTCATGTCGCGCATCACCGGGCGCACGATCGGCCGGGTCAGCTTCGACTTCACGTCCATCGCCGATTCTGTATTCAGCTATGCCGAGAAACGCGGCAAGCGCCTCTATTTTGTCGGTGCCCGGCAAGCCGAATTGGACCTGTTCCTCGATAAGATCAGGGCTCGCTATCCCACGCTGATTATTGCCGGGCATCACAATGGCTATTTCGATGCAGCGCAGGCCGCGTGCATCCTGGCAGACATCTGCCGCAGTGAAGCGAACATCCTGATCGTAGGCCTGGGCGCAGGGCTTCAGGAACAGTTCGAGCAGGATGCCCTGCGTGCCGGCTTCAACGGTGTGGCATTCACCTGTGGCGGTTTCATTCGCCAAGAAGCCACGGCGACGCATGATTATTACCCTGTACTGATCAACCGCCTGCATCTGCGCGCGTTCTATCGGATGTACCGCGAACCGCACACCATCAAACGCTACCTGATCGATTACCCGACCAATTTTGTTCATCTGTTGGTGATGATCATCCGGCGAAAAGTGACCATCAATATCACTCATCCCTGAACATCCAGTACCGAGCCACGACCATGCATATCCTGTTCACCCTCAAGGACTTCAAGCCCGATGGTGGCCTCGAGCGTGTCCAGCAACGCCTGGCCAGACAGTTTCTGAAAGATGGTCAGCGTGTCAGTTATTTCGTCATGAATGGCGACACGCCAGACGATGAAGGAACGGCCACGCTCAATGGCGGCGGCAATGGAATTGTCGGCCTGTTCAAGTCCATCGTATTGCTGCGCCGGATCATTCGTCGCGAACAAGTGACTCACCTCATCGCAGCCAAAGAACAAGCCAACCTCTGCACCTGGTTTGCCACCTTGGGTAGCCCCTGCAAGGTCATCTATAGCCGTCATGCAGCACTGGATTGCGGTGAACAAAAAATCAGCCCCGCCACCCTGCGCCTGCTCTATGCGTTGTACCTCTGCGGCAACGGCCAGGTAGTGACGGTTTCCAACGGCTTGCGCCAGTCCCTCTCTGACCTGGTGCCCTGGGGTCGCGAACGCATTCGTTATTGCCCCAATGCTGTGGTCACCGAACAACTGCTCAGTGCCGCACAGACGCCCATGTCCACCGGTTTGCCGGCGCAGTTCTGGCTGGCAGTGGGACGGCTGATAGAACCGAAAGGTTTCCACCTGCTGCTCGATGCCTATGCCATGGCCTTGCGCAGCGCTGCGCTGCCGGATCTGGTGATCATCGGCGATGGCCCGCAACTCGCCGCGCTGACCTCACAGGCCAGCCGCCTGGGCATCCAGGACCGTGTGCATTTCACCGGTTTCCTGAGCAATCCCTACCCTTTTATCAGACAGGCGAGACTGCTGATCCTGAGTTCGTTTCATGAGGGCTTGCCGACCGTGCTGATCGAAGCCCTGGCGCTGGGCACCCCAGTGTTGGCCTGCGACTGTGAAACCGGGCCCCGTGAACTGCTTGATAACGGCCGCCTTGGCGATCTGGTCAAGGTCAATGATGTACCGGCGCTGGCCGAAGGGATGTTGCGCAGCCTGATCTCGCACAGCCAGGCGACGCCAAGCCGGGAAGTGGCCGCTGAAGCCGTCCGGCAGTACACCAGTCAACATGCCGCGCAAGCGTACTACCAGGTTTGGAATCAATGAAAAGACTGCTGATTATTCTGCAGGACTTGAGCGGGGGCGGCGCTGAAAAAATGATGGCGCGCCTCGCCGGCGCGCTGACTGACGCAGGCAATGACGTGACCTTGTTGATGCTCACCGGCATGGGTGTGAACTCGGCATACCTCGACCCTCGGGTCAAACAGGTGCAGTTGCACAGTGCGCGCAGCTCCAGAGCAGTGCCGGCGCTGGCACGCTTTCTTCGCCACAATCGCTTTGACGCACAACTGGCCGCCCTTACCCATGTCAATGTCGTAGCCATCGCCGCGGCTGCGCTGTCAGGTACGCTGGCGCGCCTGCATGTCAGCGAACGCAATGCGTTTTCCCATGACAGACACGTCAATCCCGCGTTGATGGTGCGTATCGCCTATCTGTTGGCACCGCTGCTGTATCGGCTCATACCCAATCCGGTGATCTGCGTCTCGCGCGGTGTTGCTCAGGACTTGGTCGACACCACCATCACGCGCCCCCAGGATGTCACCATCGCTGACAACCCGGTGCTCGACAACGATTTTCGCGACAAGACGCCGGGACGTCCAAACCACCGCTGGCTGTCGAAAAAAACCGCCCCGGTGATTGTCGCTGTAGGTCGCCTGGCACAGCAAAAAGGCTTTGACGTATTACTCGATGCCTTTGCCCGATTAGCCGATCCCAGTGTTCGATTGATCATTTTCGGCGAAGGCGCGCTCAGAGCCGAGTTGCTCGAGCAGGCCATCGCCCTGGGCGTGGCCGACCGCTTCGATCTGCCGGGCTATACCAGCGATCCATTGGCCGAGGTGGCAGCGGCCGATTGCTTTGTGCTGTCGTCGCGTTTCGAGGGCAGTCCCAACGCGCTGGTCGAGGCCCTGTCCACGGGCACCCCAGTGGTATCGACCCGCTGCCCCTATGGCCCGCAAGAGATTCTCGACAATGGCGCGATCGCCCCGCTGGTGGCGGTCGACGACCCTGACGCACTGGCCCGGGCGATCAACGTGGAACTGACGTTGCCGCGTGATGCAAACCGCCAGGCGCGCATCGATGCCGCTGCCCGTTTTGTGAGTGCGTGCGCGGCGAAGACTTATCTCGATGCCTTGCTAGGGAATCAATCGTGATGAACAAACTGGAAGTCAGGTACACCACCCTGCGCGACGCTTTCACATTGTTCGGCGTGCTGTTCTATACCCAGGTCATCGGATTTTTTTTCGGGTTGGCTGATACCTCGAATCTGGACGCCGCCGAAAGAGACCTCGAAGGCAACGTGGTCAACCAGATCTGCGGCCTGATCACCCTGCTGGTTCCGCTGTTCTTCTTCATCCGCAACAAGGTCTTCATCAGCAAAAGCTTTTACAGGAACAACACCTTCCTGCTGATATTCATGCTTAGCTTGGCCGTATCGATCAGTTGGTCCTACGACCCGATGTTGAGCTTCAAACGGTTTGTGGCGCTGATCAGCGTGGTGTTCTTTGCCGGTTTCATTGCCTACAACTACAGCCTCGAGAAAATCGCTTTCATGCTCGGCTGCACCATCGGCGCAATAGCGCTGTTCGGTTTGATATTCGCGTTGATAAGGCCCGACATCGTCTTCATCGATGGCGGCATTCGTGACGGTGCGTTCAAGGGGATTTTCCCGGAAAAAAATGCCGCTGCCCGGCTCAACGCGATCGCCATTCTGTTACTGCTGCCGATGATCCGTCAGCGCAATCCCTGGGCCATCGTCTACTCATTATTCTCGCTGATCGCGATTGCGCTGGCCCAATCTGCCACGGCAATCGCACTGATTGTTGCCGGCACCGTGAGCTATTGGTACTTCCTCACGCTGATTCGCTTGCACATCAACCGCTCACTGACAGCATTCCTCGTTACCACATTCATCTATGTGCTGATCTGCCTGTTTCTATACGGCAATTACACCCTGCTGCTGGAACTGATGGGGCGTGACGCTTCACTCACCGACCGCACGTTGATCTGGGGCTTGCTCACACCGCTGATCGACGCCGAATTCCTCAAGGGTTACGGCTTCGGCGCTTTCTGGTCCAGCCCGGGCGCCGAGGCATTCATCAACCGCTGGGGTTACATAGGCAATGCCCACAGCGGCTACATGGAGACCTTGCTCAACGGCGGTGTCATCCAGCTGACAGCGCTGATCCTGATGCTGATCGAGGCGTTGATCAAACACTACCGGGCCGTGGTAGCGGATCAGTCGGCGCGGTTTCACGCCAGCGCTATGGTCATCATCGCAGCGTTCATGCTCACCAACTATGTGGCGTATGTCGTTCCCAACTACCGCTGCGCAGAGTTTCTGGTGTTCTGCGTCCTCGCCCTGTCCTTTCGGCATCACCACGCGACATACCCCGAGTGGTCACGGCCAACCCTGGGTCAGCGTTCGCCTGGCAAGGCATTACCACGCGACTCAGCCAATGCGTAACAGAAGGAGAAATAACCATGCCAGACCAAGCCCCCTCTTCACCTCCCACAGTATGCGTCGTGATCGCGATGTACAACGGCGCCGACAGCATCGAGCAAACACTGGCGTCCGTGGCCGGGCAAACCCGACTGCCCGATCACGTCATCGTCATCGACGATGGTTCCACCGATGATGGACCACAACGCGTCAAGGACTTCGCGGCGCCGTTTCGCCTGACGCTGTTGCATCAAGCCAACGAAGGCCAGGCCAGCGCCCGCAACCACGGACTGCAGCACACTGAAGAGACTTATGTGGCGTTTCTCGATGCCGATGACAGATGGTATCCACAAAAGCTGGAGCAACAACTGGCACTATTTGAGGAACTGAGTCGTCAGGGGCGGCCGGTGGCGCTGATAGATTGCTACGTGCACAACGACTACAGCGACGGTACGCAAATACTGGAAAACCGGCTAAAAAACGGCAGGCATTTCGACGATTTCATCCGCGCCAACGTCCTCAATGGTGTGTCCTCCGCGATGGTCAGACGTGACGTGATCATGCAACTCGGCGGCTTCAATCCCAGCCTGCGTTACTCCGAGGACCGCTTCATGTGGACCCGGATCGCCGAACACTGGGAGGTTCACACCGTGCCAGAGGTGCTGCTGCAGCGCATGGTCAACAGCGGCAATATGACCGCGCAACCGACAAGGTATTACCCGTACAAGATCAGGTTCATCGAAGCGTTCCTCTCCCACTTTGGCCCGCAGTTGAGCAAGCAGCAACGGATCGATTTCGCGCTGGGCGCCCACTCCGACTTTCTCGAACTGTTTTCCCGCAGAGGCGAGCATGCCCAGGTGATCGATGTGTACCGGCGAATGCTGGAGTACTCCTGGCAAACGCTGATCTTCAGGAACGGCAAACCGACCTTGCGCTTGCTCTATGCATGCGTCCAGTCATTGCGCAAGGCAGTAGCGTCAACCACCGCTCATTGAGCCGGTATCCGCCATGGCCAATCACCGTCTGGTTAAATTGATCTGGATTTTCACCGAGAAATTCGGCCTGATTTTCCTGTCGATGATTACCTTTGTCGCGTATGCCAGGCTGCTGTCGCCCACAGAGTTGGGTGTGGGCACGGTCATCATTGCCATCGTCGAGTTGATCGGCATGATGTATTCCTCGGTTCTGGAAGACCCGCTGGTACGACTCGAGCGGCTGGAAGACAAACACATCGCCACAGCCTTCTGGGCGTCGGTACTCGTCAGCCTGGCGTCCATCGTCGTCATCTCGGGCGCGGCGATGCTGTACACGCCTGACCCGATGCTGCAATGGATGACGGCGGTGGCCTCGGTAAAAATCCTGTTCACCATGATGGCGCGGGTCTATGTGGCGCAAATGCGCCGTAGCGGCAACTTCAGGATGCTGGCGTCGCGCACGCTACTGGGCAAGGTATGTGGTGGCGTGGGCGGCATCGCTGTCGCGCTCTGGGGATTGGGTGCCTGGGCGGTCATTGCTCAGGCACTGATCATGGAGTTCGTGTCCATTATCGTATTGATGCGCGCAGACCCGCGCCGCATTGCCTTTTACATTGACGGCCCGCTCTTGCGCGAACTGTTGAGGGCCGGCGCACCGGTTGCCGTCAATGCGCTGAGTTCGCAAACGCTACAGCGCGGGGTCACCGTCATCCTGGGCATGACGGCCGGCACCAACGCGGTTGGCATGTTCAACATGGCGATGCGCATCATCGATCTGCCGCGCACGGCGATCTATCACGGCCTGATCAGCTATGCGCTGCCGGTGTTTGCCCGACGCAGCGCCGATCCATCGCGGTTGCGTACGATCGTCAGCGATTCGACCGCCGTCAGCTGCTTCCTGCTGACGCCCCTGTTCATCGGCATCGCACTCACGGCGCACGACCTGATCCTGTTGATCTTCGGCGCCAAATGGACCGAGGCCATTGTGCTGCTGCAAGTGCTTGCGTGCACGGCAGCCATCGGTAATACCGCCATGTACGCCACGACCGCACTGGTCGCGGTCAATTGCAGCCACCTGACCATCAAGGCCGAAGTGGCAACCACCGTATTGGCACTGGCGCTGGTCTATGGCTTCGGCAGCCTCTATGGCGGCATGGCCGCCGCTCTCGCCCTGCTGGTCCGGATGGCGGTCATCACGCCACTGCAAATCCGCGGGTTGAACAGTGCAATCGGCTATGGCTGGCGGCGATTTTTCGAAACCAACTATCGCAGCGTGATTGCTTCGTTCGTCATGGCAGCGATCGTCCTGATGGTTTCTCCCCGCCTGGGTGTTCAGGGCTACTTGCACCTGATCTGCAGCATCGTGGTTGGCGCGCTGAGCTATGCCGTGGCGTATAGCGTGATGCATCCGCGCTGGCCGCAAGAATTCAAATCGGTTTTCACCATCCGCTGAGAGGACGCACCCGACAACCTTTTCCCTTCCCGGACCCCATTCTCCTGACTCGTGCAATTTCCTTGTGACAGGAACGCCTCATCATGCACAAAACCACGTTGATTACCGGCGGGGCCGGATACATCGGCTCCCATACCACCCTGACCCTGATTGACGCCGGTCGACAGGTGCTGGTCCTCGATAACCTGTGTAACAGCTGCCGCGAATCGCTCACGCGCCTGGAGTATCTGACTCGCAAGCGAGTCGATTTCATTGAAGGTGATATTCGCGATAGTCAGCTGCTCGACGATATTTTCAGCCGCTACGACATCGACGCCGTGATGCATTTTGCCGGCCTCAAGTCCGTCGAGGAAAGCGTTCGCAAGCCGCTGGATTATTACGCCAACAACGTGGTTGGCACGCTCAACCTCTGCCATGCGATGGCCCGGTCTGAGGTCTTCAAACTGGTGTTCAGCTCGTCGGCCACCGTGTATGGCGCCCCCCGGCAGATACCGCTCATCGAAGACATGGGCGCAGGCAAACCGATCAATCCCTACGGCCGCACCAAGCTGCTGATCGAAGAGTTGCTCACCGACCTGTGCCTGTCCGATCCGCAATGGAGCATTGCGGTGTTGCGCTACTTCAACCCGATTGGTGCTCACGCAAGCGGGCTGATCGGAGAAAACCCCAATGGCAGGCCCAACAACCTGCTGCCTTGCCTGACACGGGTCGCGATGAGGCAAGTGCCCGAACTCATGGTGTACGGCAGCGACTACCCCACTGTCGACGGAACGTGCGTGCGCGATTACGTCCATGTGCTCGACGTTGCCGATGGCCATCTCAAAGCGTTGCGGGCGTTGCAGAACACAAACGGCATCCACGTCTGGAACCTGGGAACAGGCATTGGCCATAGCGTGCTGCAGATCATCCACAGCTTCGAGAACATTACCGGTATTACCATCCCCTTCCGGTTCGCACCGCGCCGCGACGGCGATATCGCCGAATGCTGGGCCGACCCCACCAAGGCAGGGCGTGATCTAGGCTGGTACGCACAGCGCGACCTGATGCAAATGATCATCGACACCTGGCGATGGCAATTGTGTAACCCGCATGGGTACCACTCCCAACCCGGATTGGCGGCATCGACTGCGTTGAAGCAATGGATATGAGCAGGTTCATTCTTTTGGCGGCCCTGCTATCGGTCGTTTGCAACGCGTCGGGTGGCACTCCCTCGCCGCAGGGCAACGGCCTGGTGCTGTGGCTCGACGCCACCGACGCGTCGACAATGACCCTCGATGCCCAGAACCACCTCCTGCGGTGGCACGACAAGTCCGGCGAAGCCAATGACGTTACCGTAGACAATGGCGCAGACGCCGCACTTCCGCAGCGTGTGGAGAACGCCATGAATGGCCATCCGGTGGTGCGCTTGAGTGGTACTTCAGCCTTCCTTGGCAAGGCCATTCGTACGGCAAAAGGCCCTGTTACCCTATTGATCGTGTCACGCAGACTAAACGGGCAAAGCGGCGGCGAGACCTGGCAGCGACTGTTCAGTTCGCGCCCGATAATCGCCGATAACGACAACGTGCCACCGAACTTCGCGATCAGCGTGCAACAGCGCACGGCCTACGATCCGACCCTCTTCGTCCTGGAACTCAACGAAGTGCCCATCGGCCCGTATGCGGTGGGGCGGAATGTAGTCGGCAGCGTCGAACATTTGCGCGGCGACATCGCCGAAATACTGATGTACGACCGGCACCTCGCCTCCCTGGAGGAACGGCAGCGCATCTTTCAGTACCTGGCGGTCAAGTGGTCCGTCGCCCTCCCCAAGGCGGCCAATTCCTGGACCCGCGTCGGCCCGCTGGGAAAGGTACCGGAACGGACCAACACCGGACTGCCGCTGTCCGATCAGGGCAATGCCGGCCAGTGGATGCTGGACACACAATTCTCCGACGACTTCGATGGCGCGACCCTTGACCACAGCCGCTGGCACGTCAACAACGCCACGGGCACCGACTCGCTCGGGCGCAAACCGGCACTGTTCATGCCGGACAACGCTTACCTGAGCGACGGCCATCTGAACATTGTTTTCCGCAAGCAAACCTTGCCGCAAAAGTACGTAAAACTCGGCTTTGAAGGTTACAGCTCGGCGATGGTCCGAACGATCGAGCGCAGTTTTTACGGCTACTACGAAGCCCGCGCCAAACCGATGGACTCGGCCGGCTCCAGCGCCTTCTGGCTCGCGTTTACGGGGCTTGCCGACAATGCCACGGAAATCGACATCTTCGAAATCGGTGGCAAAACCAAAAACGCCTCCTTCGACCGTCGGTACAACATGAACGCCCACGTTTGGGCCACGCCGCACAGCACCGAGCATTTGAGCGATGGCAGCAGTTGGGTCAGCCCATGGCGGCTGGCCAGTGCCTTCCATGTCTACGGTTTTGACTGGCAGCCCGACACATTGCGCTGGTACGTCGACGGCGTACTGGTGCGCGAGGCAAAGAACACCCACTGGTTCTTCCCCATGCATATCCTCTTTGACAGCGAGGCCATGTGGCAGTGGTTCGGGGTAGTCGACGACGCCGACCTGCCCTCCACCTTCAACGTGGACTACCTCAAGGTGTGGCGTCGCGGTAGATAGTCGTCGACCGTTTTTCTTGAAAGGCTCCCACCGTTTTTCACCGGCGCCAGGCATTACTCCAACTCCAGGAATCCCCCATAAAAGAGGTCGCAACAATGAACGGTACGATGACTTCCGATCAAGCGATAGCCTGCCTGAATCTGGCGCTTGAACGTAACAAACAACTGTTCAGCGACGCCTATCACTTGAGCCACGCCGCCCTTGATCTTCTCGATCAGCCCAACATGGACGCGGAAAAGTTCACCCAGTATCAAAGGAAAAGACGGCAGGCCGATCTTAAATACCTGGAAGCTATCGAACACTTGCGATTGATCATGGCTGAATACCCTGTCCATCTCTTCTCTGCGCAGAACTCAATACATGAGCCACAGGGATGCCGGATCGACCGTTCTGGAAAACATGCTTAACGCCCTGCGCGAACCAGAACAGAGCACCGCGGCTCGGAAGTTCCCGCGACTGGTGCGTTGATCGCCTTTTCTGCCTTCGCCCCCCTATAGCCATCGAATGGACCCCCTCCCACTGCGCGAGCGACAGGCTGACAAGTTGTCGATGGCACGGCTGGCAAACAACTTGCTTAGGTCTGATCAGGCTTGAGCCATCAACGACGATGGCTTCGCAAACATCACGGACAACGGCGTCCGCTCCCCTGCGCATTGCGACAGGTGGGCGTGCGCCGTTTTTGCTTTCACCCCGGCATAAAAGGAAATCCTCATGCCTGCTCAAGGAATGCTCCCCCAGGGTCACGCCATCGCGCCTTCACACAGCGGTGTCGGCAAGTCACGCCCTGGTGGCATTGCACTGCGGTCATTGTTCGACCCTGGCATGGCCCTGCTCGAACGCACCAGGATCGGCCTCTGGTTACCACTCGGGTTGGCCCTCGGCGCCTGCGGTCTCGCACTGGCCGAACAGCCAGCAAGCGCACTGGCCCTGATACCTGGCGTCCTCTATCTGGGGTGCGCGTGGCATCTTCGTGAGCGTCATCAACGCCATCTACAGATATTCTGGGACACTGAACTTGCACAACTGCTGCGCAGCTCCCGGGATGCCGACCCAGCGACGCTACTGGTGGCCGCCAGCATGCAACTGCGCAACAACGAACGCTTGCGCAGCGAAGTACAGTTCGCCAGTCGTGCGCTGGAGCAAATGTCTCAACAGGCCCGCGACCAAGGTGAGGAACAGAGCCAACGAATCGCCATGATCGCCGCCGCCAGCGAGCAAATCGATCAGACCCTACACAGCATCGATGCCTTGGCCCAGGGCGCGCTGGCAGCCTTCGCCAACGCCCATACCATGAGCGAAACCGGTTGTCTGGAGGCGCGCTCAGTGGGTGACAGCATGCGCGCCATTCAGCACAGCCTGGGCAATACCGCACACGCCGTGGAAGCATTGCTGCAGCGCACTAGCGCAGTAGAAAGCACCGTCAATAGCATTCAGGCACTGGCCAAACAGACCCAGTTGTTGGCACTCAATGCCTCCATCGAAGCGGCCCGTGCCGGCGAGCACGGTCGCGGTTTCGCAGTGGTCGCCGATGAGGTCCGCAGCCTGGCCCAAGCCACGGACCGGGCTACCCATGAAATCACCACAGCCGCGACGGCGATCGCCATGGCCGTGCGCCAAGTGGATGGCGAGGTCAAGGAACACCGCGACCTGCTGGCTGCCGGTAGCCAACAGAGCGAGCAACTCGCCGCCAACCTCGACGACCTGGCTCAACATAGCCAGATCAATCTGCAACACCTCGGCGCCATGCAGCAGGCGCTCAGCGAGCATCAGCAAGCCAATCATGACCTCAGCGAACAGTTGCAACAGGTCAATGCCACGGTGCAAGAGCAGAGTACGCGGACCCATGCGCTGCACGACCTGACCCATTATCTCAACCAGCTCACCGTCGGAAACCGCCCATGAACCTACAATTCGCCGCCGCACTCGATGGTGGGCAATCCCGACGAACCCGTCTGCCACAAAACGACGCGGGACTCAGACAGATGCTTTTGCTGGGTCTCGACCTGTTGCAAGGCCTGCAGCAGCATCGCGGTCTCGGCGGACAGACCACCCGCGAGGCACAGCAACGTTGCCAGGCACTGGGTCATTCGCTCGACCAACGCTGGAAAGAATGGCCGTATAGCGCACAGTGCCAGGCCTGGAACGCATTACGCCGCGAACCTGCGGATTTCGAGGGCCATTGCCGGTTGCTGCAAGACTTGCTCGGCGCCATCCAGAACCTCGAACTGCGGCGCTGCGCGCTTAATCTGCAGCCCCCGAGTATCGCCGAGCGCTGTTGGGAGCTGGAAGACCTGGGGCGGCTGCGCGGCCTGTCGGTGCGCGCCGCCGCCCATCAGAATTGCCCACTGCAAATGCTTGTTCAATTGCAGTACCTGCACGAGCGCTTGCTCAGGCATGCCCCCCACTCGCTGCACAACGCGCTCGAACGACTGCAACGCTGCCTGATCGGTACAACGACAGTGTCCATCTCCCCGGCGCAGTGCTACGCCCTGCTCACCCCATTGCTCGACGAGCGCCTCGACGCCATCCGCCGGGATCTGGGCTAAGGCTTACCTCCATTCGACTTCGCAGCGGTGCGCAGGAGAGCTGTTTTAGTTCACCTCGCACCCACGCTGCCCAAAAAGTGATCAGTGCTTCGCTCTCCCCCGGCTCTACGCCCCCTTCGATATCTTTTTAGAAAACATCACAAAACCACTTCAAGCCTTTGTACCAATTGATTTTTTTCGCATAAAAAAACTCGGACATAAACTTGGCAAGCCCTTTGCTACTACTGACTAACAGACTCATGCGGCACGCCAATGGCGGCGTGCTGCACTTTCCGGACAACGGCGTCCGTCAGGTCCCTCTATCGAGGGTGCCTGGCGCACGCCGTTTTTTTTTTGCCCCTAAAAAAAGGATGTGGTTATGACTGATGAGCGTGACTCGCAACATCCGGTACACCCCGGTCGGCGCACCTTTCTGAAGCAATCCCTGGTGACGGCAGGTACTGTCGCCGGGATCGCCGCCCTCAATGTTGTCGCGCCGGGCTTTCTGCGTAGCGCAGTCTGGGCTGCCGGCAGCGACGCGCCGGAGAAAGCTGCACTGAAGGTCGGTTTCATTCCCCTCACCGACTGCGCATCAGTCGTGGTGGCGGCAACCCAGGGTTTCGGCGAAAAATACGGCCTTACTATCACGCCGAGCAAAGAGGCGTCCTGGGCCGGTGTGCGCGACAAACTGCTCAACGGCGAACTGGATGCTGCCCATGTGCTCTACGGCCTGATCTATGGCGTGCAACTGGGCATCGGCGGGCCGCAGAGAGATATGGCCATGCTCATGGGACTGAACCAGAACGGCCAGGCGATCACCCTCTCCAAACAGCTGCAGCAAGCGGGCGTGACCAATGGCGAGCAACTGGCCGCCAAGGTCAAGCAAGGTGGTACGCCACTGACCTTCGCCCAGACGTTCCCCACCGGCACCCATGCCATGTGGCTCAATTACTGGCTCGCCAGCCTCGGCATTAACCCGCTGACCGATGTGAAGACCATCGTGGTGCCACCGCCACAGATGGTCGCCAACATGCGCGTGGGCAACATGGACGGCTTCTGTGTCGGCGAGCCTTGGGGAGCCCGGGCGATTGCCGACAACATCGGCTTCACCGCCGTTACCACCCAGAAACTCTGGCCCGATCACCCGGAGAAAATCCTTGGCACCACCCGTGCCTTCGTCGAGCAATACCCCAACACCGCCCGGGCGTTGACCATGGCGGTGCTCGACGCCAGCCGGTTCATCGAGGCCAGCGTAGAGAACAAAAAAAGCACCGCCCAACTGATTGCCGGCAAGGCCTACGTGAATGCGCCCGTCGAAGTGATCGAACAACGCTTCCTCGGCCACTACGACGACGGGGCAGGCAACCAATGGACGGACGAGCATGCGATGTCCTTCTGCAAGGATGGCAGCGTCAACTACCCCTACCTGTCGGACGGTATGTGGTTCCTCACTCAGTTCCGTCGCTGGGGCCTGCTCAAGGAGGATGTGGACTACGCCGGTGTGGCCAAGTCTATCAACCAGACAAAACTCTACGGCGAAGCCGCCAGCCAGCTTGGCCTGACTGTACCGGGCAGTCCGCTGCGCAGTAGCACCCTGATCGACGGCAAGGTCTGGGACGGCTCCAATCCGGCCGCCTATGCCAACTCCTTCACCATCAAAGCCTGACCGGAGTAACCCGCCATGAACGCCCCCCTCAAGTTGCCAGCGCCGCCCACCACTACGGCGAGTACCCAGCCAGAGCGTCGCTCTCCCCTCCTGAGCGGGTTGCGTCAACGCGCCAGGGATGGCATTGCCCCAGCATTGGGTATCGCCCTGTTTCTCGCCGTCTGGGCGTTTATAGCCGCACGCAGTGAGGGCCTGCCCGGCCCGCTCGCTACTTGGTATTCAGCCCTGGAGCTGTTCAGCGCCCCCTTCTACGACAACGGTCCAAACGACATGGGCATTGGCTGGAACGTGTTGGCCTCCCTTGGCCGGGTCGGCATCGGCTTCGGCCTCGCCGCCCTGCTCGGTATTCCGCTGGGCTTCGCCATCGGCCGCTTCGCCTTCCTAGGCGGTATGTTCGCGCCGATCATCAGCCTGCTACGTCCGGTCTCGCCGCTGGCGTGGTTGCCGATCGGCCTGCTGGTGTTCAAGGCCGCCGGCCCGGCATCGATCTGGGTGATTTTCATCAGCTCGATCTGGCCGATCATTCTCAACACCGCAGCAGGGGTCGCCAGCGTGCCGCAGGACTATTTGAACGTCGCGCGGGTGCTCAAGCTCAGCGAGTGGAAGGTGTTCACCCACATCCTGTTTCCTTCGGTGCTGCCGCATCTGATGACCGGCATTCGCCTGTCCATCGGCGTGGCGTGGCTGGTGATCGTCGCCGCAGAAATGCTCACCGGCGGTGTCGGTCTGGGCTTCTGGGTGTGGGACGAATGGAACAACCTCAATGTCGAGCACATTCTCATCGCCATCATCATCGTCGGTCTGGTCGGCCTGCTGCTCGAGCAGGGCCTGTTGTGGATCGCCAAACGCTTCGACTACACCAACTGAACCTACGCCCGTGCGGGTGTTTGGGTTGCCCGCACCTGACGCTTACCCGATGCAGGAGAACCGAGATGACTAAATTCGTCGAGCTGACCCAGGTCAGCAAGCACTTCGACACTAAAAAAGGCCGCTTCCAGGCCCTCAGCAACGTCAACCTGAGCATCGCACGTGGCGAGTTCGTCTCGTTGATCGGTCATTCCGGATGCGGCAAGTCGACGGTGCTGAACCTGATCGCCGGTCTGCTTGAAGCCAATGGCGGCGGCTTGATATGCAACGGTCGCGAGATCGACGGTCCCGGCCCTGAGCGCGCAGTGGTGTTTCAAAACCACAGCCTGCTGCCCTGGCTGACTTGCTTCGGTAACGTGCACCTGGCCGTGGAGAAGGTATTCGGCAAACGCGAAAACAAGGCCGCGCTGAAGGCGCGTACCGAGGCGGCGCTGGCAATGGTCGGTCTTGAGCATGCCATGCACAAGCATCCCAGCGAGATTTCCGGGGGCATGAAGCAGCGTGTCGGCATCGCTCGCGCGCTGGCCATGGAGCCGAAAATACTGCTGATGGACGAACCCTTCGGCGCGCTCGACGCCCTCACCCGCGCGCACCTTCAGGACGAGCTGCTGCGTATCGTTGCCGCTACTCAGAGCACCGTGGTGATGGTCACCCATGATGTCGATGAGGCCGTATTGCTCTCCGACCGCATCGTGATGATGACCAACGGGCCGGCGGCCACCGTCGGTGAGATCCTTAGCGTTGGCCTGGCAAAACCGCGCAATCGCCTGGTACTGGCCAACGACCCCGAGTACCACCGCTATCGCACGACGGTCCTCGAGTTCCTCTACCACCGCCAGCAAATGCCGGCGGCGTGAAAACGAAACAAGTTTGGGGGTGGCCGTGACCGATATGACCCTGGCAGCGGAATCCAACGGTCGAGGTGTGCTCGTCAGCGACGGTGGATTCTTCATGCCACGGAACAGGAAAGACACGGGTCAGAGTGGGAGCTCTTCAAGCTTGCGATCGCCAGCCATCGCCCCGTTCAAGCACTCATCCAGGAACCTCACCACCGTCCCCATGCAGCCGACCCGCTCCTCGACATGGGGCATATGGCTGGAGTTCTCGAACAACGCCCAACGCACATTCGGGATCTGCTGCAGAAAGGGTCTGACCACCGTCGGTGTTGCTTCATCGTAGCGACCGGAGATCACCAGCGTCGGCACGTTGACCTGCGGCAAACGGTCGACGATGGTCCAGTCTTTCAGGCTACCTATCACATGAAACTCCGTCGGCCCGCTCATCGCATGGTAAACGGTGGGATCGGCATCGACCTGGGCAAACGTACGCGCGACTTCTTCGGGCCAGGGAATGACGCGACACACATGGTTGTCGTAAAAAACCCTGGAAGCGTCCTGATAGGCGGCCGCTTGAAAATCCCCTGCCCGTTCGTACTCAAGCAACGTTTCATGGACCCCAGCAGGCAGCAGTTGACGTAAACGGTTGGCTTCCTGAACCCAGACGCGCATGTCCGACGGGGAATTAGCGAGGATCAAGGCCCGTAGTCCCGCAGGTTGCCGTACCGCGTGCTCGCTAGCGAGCATGCCACCCCAGGATTGCCCCAGGAGTGCGTAATTGTCGCTGATACCGAGATGATCCAGCAGGTTGTCCAGCTCCTCGAGAAACAGCGCTACGTTCCAGAACGAGGTGTCTTTTTCCGGCAGGTGGGTCGAGCGACCGTTACCCAATTGATCGTAATGCACCACCGCCCGCCCACTCGCGGCGATGTCCTTATAGGCATCGACGTAATCATGCGTGCAGCCCGGGCCGCCATGCAGAATCACCAGCGGCGTGTTCTTGCCGTCAAAGTGACCTGTGACGCGATACCAGGTCTGATAAGGACCAAAAGGTGCGAAGCCTTCGCGTATTCCGATAGATTCCATTTCTTCGTGCCGCCCCTGAAAAACCGTACGGCACACGATAGCGGGATCAGACCTTCAAAATAACTAGAGAAATAGATAGGTTTTTGCCCTGTTTCAGCTATCGAGCAATCGATAGTGGGTGGCCCGCACCACGGCCTGGACCCGATTCTTGGCCCCGAGTTTATGCATGGCCGAGGTCAGATGGAGGCTGATGGTGGCCAATGAACGATTCAGTTGGTTGGCAATCTCGGCGGCGGTCAGCCCCTCAGCCGCCCATTTAAGGCACTCGCGTTCACGTTTGGTCAGATGAACGGGAGGCGTGTGAGCCTCCTTGCCAAGCAACGGATAGGCCGCTTCCTGCAAGGCATGGGAAATCAGGCTGAAATCGGCGAGGGTCCGCCGGGCATCGCACAGGACACTGCTGCTGCTGGTACGCAGCCCGGTCAAGGAGGCAAAGCCGCCTCTGGGCAGATGAATCGGGACCGACACACCACAGGTCATCTGCGCGTCTTCCAGATAATTCACCACTGGCGCATGGCACTGACTGATGACCGGCTCCAGCAGGGTGTCAGTCCCGGGTTTGTAAGACCAGACAAAGGGTGAAACACAATTGAGTGCTACCTGCTGGACAGGGTCGATCTGGTAGTAACCCTCTGCACACCAACGCGCATGCCAATCGGCTGGCGTGTTGCGCAGTTTGAGCACCGAGGGCGTAATCAACTTGCCTTCATGGTCCAGCGGCACCGGGCTGTAGTCGTACACCAACGCATCGAAGCCCAGCTCCTGGGCCAACAGCAAGGCGTTGTCCATCTGCTCATCCAGGCTCTTGCCCGACAACAGACGGGGATTGAGGTCTGATAGCTTCGTCTGCATCCATTGCCCTCCCTAATTAATTTCAATCCTGAAATTCAGCACGTAGAATGCCACGCCTCGGCGAGGGACTGCCAGACAAAACCTATTAGAAATACTAGCTTTTGGGCGTAAGACTTACTCAGTAAGGTAGGCCATTTAGTTAGCCTCCGAACCGGTCAGCATCATAAAGGGAGAATTGCGATGTGGCGTGAAATCGAGCCGGACCAGCACTATAACGTCGAGGTCGATGGCCACAATCTGGTGGTTTATAGCTTTGGCGAGGGCGATGAGGTCCTGCTGTGCCTCAATGGAGGCCCGGGGCTTCCCTGCGATTATCTGCGTGACGCCCATGGCTGGCTCAAGGACAAGGGGTTGCGCGTGGTCGCCTTTGACCAACTCGGCACCGGCGCGTCTGACAGACCTCAAGACCCATCCCTGTGGGATATTTCCCGTTATGTCGCTGAGGTGGAAACCGTCCGGCAGGCCCTCGACCTGGGCCGGGTGCATTTGCTGGGGCACTCCTGGGGCGGCTGGCTGGCGATCGAATATGCCATTTACCACCCTCATGCACTCAAAACCCTGATTCTGGAAAATACCGTAGGCGATATCCCGCACCTGTCTCAGGAACTGGAGCGTCTGCGGGGTGCGCTTGGCAGCGAAACCGTGGCCATGATGCAGCGCCATGAAGCCATGGGCACCCTCGATCACCCTCAATACCAAGCGGCAATCACCCTCCTCAACTATCGCCACGTCTGCCGCCTGGACGAGTGGCCGGCACCGGTCACGCGCTCTCTGGGCGACTGGAACATGGGGCCCTACACAACCATGCAGGGGCCCAATGAGTTTCTCTACGTCGGCAACCTGAAAAACTGGAACCGTCTCCAGGAAATGGCCGACTTCACCATGCCGGTATTGATTACCACCGGCCAGCACGACGAACTGACGCCGGCCTGTGCCATGCGCATGAAAATGGCGCTCAAGGATGCGGCACTGCATGTGTTCCCCAACAGCAGCCACATGCCCTTCTACGAAGAACCCCACGCCTACTTTCCGGTGTTGCTGGATTTCCTCCAGCGGCACCGAGGTTAGTCGATGAATCTGTCGCGTTACCGTTTCATCCTGTCACGCCCCCTGCAGCTGCTGCCGGTGCTGTTCGGCATCAGTCTCATCACGTTTGTGCTGGTACGCTCGATTCCCGGCGACCCGGCGCGCGCCCTGCTTGGCTCGCGCAGCACACCAGAGGGGCTGCTCAGGGTTCGCGCTCAGTTCGGCCTCGATCAGCCACTGTGGATGCAGTACTTCTACTTCCTGAAAAACCTGTTCAACGGCGACCTCGGCCAGTCATTGCTGTACAAGGTCGACGCCTTGAAGCTGATCAGCACGCGCATCGAGCCCACGCTGTTTCTGGTGCTCGGCAGTGTGCTGCTGGCCATGTTGATCGCGGTGCCGCTGGCCACCGTTGCGGCCCGTAACAAGGGCGGTTGGGGCGACAACCTGATCCGCCTGTTCACCACCGCCGGCCTCGGTATGCCGGCATTTTGGCTGGGGATCATGTTGATCCTGCTCTTCAGCGTACAACTGGGCTGGTTTCCGGTTTCCGGCTACGGCCGTTCCTGGCCGGACAAACTGCACCACATGGTCCTGCCCTGCCTGACCATTGCCCTGGCGTTATCGGCGGTATTGATACGTAACCTGAGGGCAAGCATGCTGATGGAATTGCAAGCCGACCATGTCACGGCAGCCCGGGCTCGCGGCCTGTCTGAAGACGCGGTGTTTCGTCGCCATGTGCTGCCCAATTCGCTCGTACCCGCCGTCAACCTGCTGGCGGTGAACATCGGCTGGCTGATCAGCGGCACGGTAGTCATCGAGAGTCTGTTCGCCATTCCCGGGATCGGCCAGTTATTGGTCCGAGGCATCTTCACCCGTGACTATATGGTGGTCCAGGGCGTGGCGATGGTGCTGGCCTGCGCCACTGTGGCGGTAAACTTTCTCGCCGATGTGGTGACAGTCGCCATCGATCCACGGGTGAAAATCCGATGAGCAGCCAGGCAACGACGGTTCCTCGACTGAACCTGCGCCTGGGTTTGCGCAACCCTCGACTGGCAATAGGATTAGGCTTGGCAATCCTGCTCGGCTGGCTGGTGCTGGCGATCTTCGCGCCCTGGATCGCGCCCTTCGATCCGATCGCCCAGAACACTGACATTCGCTTGCTGGCGCCCCATCTGGCCCACCCGTTCGGCACCGACAATTTTGGCCGCGACGTCTTGTCCCGAGTGATCTGGTCGGCCCGCATCGACTTGCAACTGGCGGTCATCGGGGTGATTTTCCCGTTTCTGATCGGCACGTGTGTCGGGGCTTTGTCCGGCTACATCGGCGGGCGTTTCGACACGTTCTGTATGCGCCTGATCGATATCATCCTGGCCTTCCCGTTCCTGGTGTTGATGCTGGCGATCATGGCGATTCTCGGTCCTGGCCTGATGAGTTTTTATATCGCCATGGCACTGGTGGGCTGGGTGTCCTACGCACGATTGATCCGCTCACAGATCCTGATCCTCAAGGAAAGCGATTTTGCCCTGGCCGCCAAAAGCCTCGGCTTCGGTCATGGGCGCATTCTGTTCAGGCACCTGCTGCCGAACGCGATGTTCGGTTCGATCGTGTTTTCCATGTCCGATGCGGTACTGGTATTGCTCAACGGCGCAGCGGTCAGTTACCTCGGCCTCGGGGTTCAACCACCGACTGCCGAGTGGGGCACGATGGTCGCCGAAGGCCAGAGTTTCATTACTTCCGCCTGGTGGATCTGCACCTTTCCGGGATTGGCGATCGTCACCCTGGCCATGGGCTTCAGCCTGTTGGCCGATGCTGTTGCCGAGCACTTGGGTGAACGCTCGTGAGTGCGCCTGTGCTGAAGGTCGAAGAGCTCAGCGTTATCGCCCGTAAGGGTGAGCACGAGGTGACGCTGGTGGATCGCTTGTCCTTTGACCTGGCCGAGGGTGAAGTGCTTGGGCTGGTGGGGGAAAGCGGCTCCGGTAAAACCATGGCCTGTCGCGGTTTAATGAGACTGTTGCCGTCGCCGAACCTGCGTGTCGAAGGCACCGCCGTGCAACTGGCCGGGGAAAATCTATTGCACCTGGACGAGGCCGGCATGCGCCGCATGCGTGGGCGTCAATTGGGGATGATTTTCCAGAACCCCAGCAGCCATCTCGACCCGTTGATGCGCATCGGCGAGCAGATTGGCGAAGGTATTCGTCTACACCAAGGCGCCAGCACGCGTGAAGCCCGCGCTCAAGCCATCGACGTCCTTCGTCAAGTGGGCATTCCCGATCCGCAGCGACGAGTCGACAGTTACCCTCACGAATTCTCCGGCGGCATGCGCCAGCGAGCGATGATCGCCGTGGCACTGGGTTGCAACCCGAACGTGCTGATCGCCGACGAACCGACCACCGCCCTCGATGTCACGGTGCAAGCGCAGATCCTGCGCCTGCTGCTCGATCTGCGTGACCAGCGTGGCCTGTCAATCATCTTGATCACCCATGACCTGGGGGTCGTTGCGCAGACCTGCGACTCGATTGCGGTGATGTACGCCGGACGCTTGTGCGAGCACGGCAACAAGCACGAGGTGCTGGCCCATCCACGCCACCCTTACACCGCGGGGTTGATCGACTGTCAGCCGGCCACCAGTCACGGTCACGCATTGCTCAAAACCATCGCCGGGCAACCGCCCCTGCTCGACGCCCTGCCCCAGGGTTGCCGCTTCAATCCGCGTTGCCAGCAAATCGGCAGCCAATGCACAACACTGATGCCGGGTTTGCAGCCGGTCAGCCATGGACACCGCATCGCTTGCCATTACCCATTGGCCGCCGGAGACCGCTCATGACCCTGCTCAAGGTCAAGGATTTGCATGTGCGCTTCGCCGCGCCAGGCACTGGTTTGCTGGGCATGAACCGGCAATGGCTGACGGCGGTCAACGGCGTTTCGCTGACCCTCTCGGCGGGTGAAACACTCGGGCTGGTCGGCGAGTCGGGCAGCGGTAAAAGCAGCTTGGGGCGGGCGATCCTGCACCTTAACGAGATTTACGCCGGGCAGGTGCTGTTCGATGGCATCGACATGGCCCATGCCGGGAAGATCGATATCGAGAGACTGCGTCATGAGACGGCGATGGTTTTTCAAGACCCCTATGCCGCGCTCAATCCGCGCCTGAGCATCGGCCAGACCCTGGCAGAAGTGCTCCGGGTACAACGCAAGGTGCCGGAATCGCTGATTGCCGCCCGTGTCGATGAACTGTTGACTTTGGTTGGTCTGCGCCCCGAATTGGCCGCCCGCAAACCGCACGCCTTGAGCGGCGGCCAGTGCCAGCGTGTCGGGATCGCCCGCGCGCTGGCCGTGGAACCGCGCCTGATCGTCGCCGATGAATGCGTGGCCGCGCTGGACGTGTCCATCCAGGGGCAGATCATCAACCTGCTGCTGGAGCTGCGTCAGCGCATGAACCTGGCGATTGTGTTCATTGCCCATGATCTGGCGATCGTTCGCCGGCTCTGTGATCGGGTGGCGGTGATGTACCTGGGCAAGATCGTCGAAGAAGGACCGGTGGAAGAAGTATTTCGCTCCCCGCGACATCCCTATACCGCCGCGCTGATCCAGTCGATTCCAGAAATCGATCCGGCCCGGGCGCTACCCACCGACCCTTTGCCCGGTGAACCGCCCAGCCCTTTGCAGTTGCCATCCGGTTGCGCCTTTCACCCACGCTGTCGCTACGTTCGTGCCACTTGTAGCCAGGTGGCGCCCCCTACCCGTCAACTCGACGCTCGCCGTTACGACTGCGTGCTCGAGGAGCCACTGTTTTAAAAAACCACGTACTCATCAAGAAGGAGTTTGACCATGAGATCCAGGCATTTGAAATTGCTCGCCGCAGCCACATTGACCGCTTGCACCCTTGCCAGCGGCATTGCCCAGGCGGCGGGTGTACTCACCATCGGTTGCCGTGAAGAAAGCACCACGTTCGACCCGATCAAAAGCGCGCAAAACCGCGATACCTGGGTGTTTTCCAATGTCTACG
Organism: Pseudomonas sp. F-14 TE3482; assembly: GCF_053629455.1. Lineage (NCBI taxonomy): Bacteria > Pseudomonadati > Pseudomonadota > Gammaproteobacteria > Pseudomonadales > Pseudomonadaceae > Pseudomonas > Pseudomonas sp. F-14 TE3482. Next base: position 4,387,872 of record NZ_JBRJII010000001.1, on the reverse strand, counting down.
ATACGCTGATCCGGGTCGACAAGGCCGGCAGCAAGATGGAACCTGGCCTGGCTGAAAGCTGGAAAGTCTCCGACGATGGCCTGACCTACACCTTCAAAATGCGCGCGGCGAAATTCTCCGACGGCTCGCCGATCACGGCCGATGATGCGGCATTCAGTCTGTTGCGCACTCGCGATAACAAGGCCTCGCTGTGGAGCGATGCCTACAAACTGATCGACACGGCGAAAGCAGCCGATCCGCAGACCCTGGTGGTCACCCTGACTACCCCGTCGGTACCGTTCCTCTCGCAATTGGCCTCGCCGACCGTGTCGGTGCTCTCGCAGAAGGCCATGACCCGCATGGGCGAAGATGCCTATGCTCAGGAGCCTGTGGTGTCAGGCGCATTTTTTGTCAAAGAGTGGCTGCGCGGCGATCGCGTGAAGCTGGAGAAGAACCCTCATTTCTGGCAGGCCAACAAGGTCAGCCTGGATGGCGTGGAGTGGATTTCCATTCCCGACGACAACACCCGGATGCTCAAGGTGCAGGCCGGTGAGCTGGACACCGCGATCTTCGTACCGTTTTCGCGAGTCGATGCGCTGCGCAAGGATCCCAACCTGACCATCCACTCCGACCCTTCCACTCGGGAAGATCATCTGTTGATCAACCATGAGCACGGCCTGCTGGCCAAGCCTGAAGTACGTCAGGCATTGGACATGGCGATCAACAAAAAATCGGTAGTCGATACCGTCACCTTCGGCCATGGCCAGGAGGCTTACTCCTACATTCCCAAGGGCTCGCTTTACCACTACGCCAACAACTTGAAGCGTCCATTCGACCCGGCCAAAGCCAAGCAGATGCTGAGCGATGCCGGCGCAGCGGGCATGAAGCTGAATTACGTGGTCAACGCCGGCAACGAAGCCGATGAACAGATTGCCGTGCTGGTTCAGCAGCAACTGGCGGCTGTCGGTGTGACTGCCACCCTGCAAAAAGTTGACCCCACCCAGAGCTGGCAGATGCTGGTCGACGGTGACTACGACCTGTCCGTGATGTATTGGACCAACGACATCCTCGACCCGGACCAGAAGACCACCTTCGTTCTGGGCCACGACACCAACATGAACTACATGACCCGCTACAAGAACGACAAGGTCAAGGATCTGGTATCGGCTGCCCGCATTGAAGCGGCCCCGGCCAAGCGTGAACAGATGTACGTCGACCTGCAGAAGATCGCCAAAAATGACGTTAACTGGATCGACCTTTACTACAGCCCTTACATCAACATTTCGCGCAAGAACATCGAAAACTTCCAGCAGAATCCACTGGGGCGTTTCTCTCTTGAGGAAACGGTGAAGAACTGAGTAATCGTTGCGCTGAAGCATGGAAAAACAAAAGGACCTCTTTTCAGAGGTCCTTTTTTTATGCCTGGAAGCTCGTACTAGAACCCCACATCCAGCACCACACTGTCCATGTAGGTTCCCGGTGGCGGCGTGCTCTGGTCGAGGTAGATTTTGGCGTTGTAGTTGAAGATCTGACTGCCAGTGCCCAAGCCGTTGCCGGGGTTGACCTCGGCATCGGAACTTGTGCGACGCGCCGTGCTGACACTGCCCCAACGAGTGCTTCCGGCACTCTTGAAAATGTCGTAATCCAAATAATTGCCGCCTGAGATCATTCGCCTGCGCCCGCCCACGCCGACAGCATGCTGTCCGTCATCCAGCCCCACCGTGTAGGCACTGCCCTTGGTGCAGACCAGGTTGATCGTCTGGCCAGTGACGGTGGAGAAGGAGCTGATTGCCGAGGCACTGCCAAAACTGATGTTCGGCGCAGTGATCGTGCAATCGTTGTCCACGGTCATATTGACAGTCAGACTCGTGGAACCGCTGTTGATGTCTCGCCCCTGACAGCTGCCACCGCCACCATAGTCATGGCAATAATCCCAACTCCAGAAAATGTTGAGGGTTTCAGAGTAAATCCCGGCCGCCACGTTGCTGCCGATGATCGTATTCAGATAGATCGGTACAGCCTTGGCAACCGTTGGATTGGAAAGCAAGCCGAGGTCATCGATGATTGAGTGTCGGGCGAAATCGAACGCTACGCCGCGAGTGATCGGATAGCTGCTGCTGTTGTTGGCAAACAGCGTGTAACCAATCACATCACTGGTTGGCCCGACCACCCCTGCGGTTGCCGATGTAATGGTGACGTAAAAATGATCATCGCTGGCCAACGGCGATACCAGCGAACCGGTGCAACTCAAGCCGGCATGGGTGGTGGAACTGGTTTGCAAAGTGGTACGCACCGCGATCGAACTGAGCGAGCCAAAGCCCGCCGGTGAAGTACTGGCCACCTCGCACAAGGCAAAGGCCTGACACGGCAGAAAAATCGCCATCAGCCTGATCACTCTACCCGGCCATAGGTCAAAAAATTGCACACCCACCTCCCTGTTCTATTCAATGCGGTTTCATTGACACAGCAGCGGCCCGATCAACGGCACCTGGTCCTGTTGCATGTCCAGCGTGAACTGCGCCTGGCAAGTCCGGCCATCGTCCAAGGTCACCTGCAAACTGTTGTGCTCTTCCAGGTTTTCCAGATAAACCAGCCCGTCCCAACCGACCACGGCGTGCGTCCCGCTCTGCTCGTGCCGCACGCCGCTGCCCAAGGGCAATGGGTGCTGCTGCGCGTCCACCAACACAACACTCGCGGCAATGATCCTGCTCAGTGGAAACTCCAGCAGGTAACCACTGCCACGGCGCACCGCGACTCGTTGTTCAACATTCGAACTCTGCACATTGGTCGGCAAATTCAGTGGATCGATTTCATATTTGCCGCGGTAATAAGCGCTGCTCCATGGCACCAGCAGATGACCGTTTTTATCCGTTTGGCCCACCCGTTGATTTTCGTAACGCACCGGAATATCGGCAAAGCCACCGGTACTGACCACGACGAAAGCATCATCGATACGATTGGCAACGAACACTTGATGGTCCATCCACACCAGCGAGCCGCTGGCATCGGCCCAACGAGTCTCGGCATCACTGCGTCCGTAAATCCCTGCCTGCAATTGCACCGACTGCAGGCGCCAGGTCAGGTCGGCCTGACGATAATCCGGGCCTTCGTCGTGGGCATAACCGAGGTTGAAGCCCACGCCGCCTGCACTAGGCACCGCACGACTGTAGTTGACGCGCTGGCGGCTTATGCCGGTCTTGCTGCGCTCGCCACTCATGCTCAGAGTGCCACGCAGGTCGAACGGGATGACCAGTTGCGCCTGCATCGCCCAGTCGCTATCGCCGATCTCGCGATTGGCCGACACGTAAAAACTGGTATTGCGCCACAGTGGCTTGCTCCAGGTCAGATTGAGTAACCGGGTGCGCGAATCATCCGCCGCTCGCACATCGAAATAGCCTGCGCCAAGGCTGCCCCAGCCGTTGAGACTGACGCTCAGGGTCAACTGCTCGCTGCGCCGGCTGAGGCTGACATAGGGGCTGTCGACCACGGTCAGGTCGGCGTACTGGTCGCGGCGCTGCATACGCTGATAGGCAACGCTGTAGTGCTGACTGCTGTATTGATAACCGAGGCTGACTTGCTGACCGCTATTGTCGTCGAACCGGCTTTGACTGATCGCCGTGTTGAGCACGCCGAAATTGCCCACGCGCAGGTTGCCGCCAACGCCACCAAGGGCCAGCGCGTCCGAGGCTTCGGCATGGGTTTCGAGGGTCAGACTGTCGTTCAGACCGTAACGCAGGCTGCCGGAGGTCACACCCGGACCGTAACCGAAATCGCGGATCCCGAAGTCACGACGCAGGGTACCGGCGGCCACCGAGAAATCCATCAGGCCTTTTTGCAGCAGGTTGCTGGTGACATAAAACGGCACGGTGGTCGAGACCTGTCGACCGAGGGCATCGGTCGTGACCACCACTGCTTCGCCCGCACCGTTGATGAACGGAACGTTGGTCAGCGTGTAGGGACCGGGCTGCAACTCGGCACTGCTGGACTTGTAGCCGTTGATGAACAGGTCGACCGATGAAGGTACCGCCGCCTCCCCGGCGAACTGCGGCAACGGGTAGGTCACAAGGTCCGGGCGCACGCCGAAATCGCGCGACACTTGCACACCGCCCAGGCGCACCGAACTGCTCCAGGGCAAGGCACCACTGATCAGGTCGCCCGCCTCGTAAGTCAGCAGGCGTTCATCATCGGAATAACGCCAGGTGGTGTCGTAACGTCGATAACCATTGTTCAGTGTGTCGTTGCTGATTCCGGAAATCGTGCGCCGGTATTGCCCGGTGTTGGACAGCGTGCCCCAACTGTCAAACAGCCGCACTTCGTTCCAGGCCGCAAGGTAGCTGCCGCTGTCGTCGGTGTCATTGAGGTACAAGTCGTAGTTGAGCAAGGCACCAAAACTGCTCAACGCCGCGGTGCGCGGATACGCCTCTTGGCTGCCGACAAATTGCTCCGGCAACCAGTCCGGCGGGACGGTCAACAAAAGCCGCTGCCCCTGTCTGTCATAGTCGCTTGTCAAACCTTGCAGACTGTCGAGGGCGACCTCAGCGTTGAGTGCTTGCGGCAATTTCATACCGATTTCGCGTAACGCCGCGACCGGCACAAAGAAGCGCCCGCCACGCTGCTCCAGTGCCACCACACGCCCGGTCTCCATTTGATTGACGATCAGTTCCAGAAACAATTGCGCGTCGGCAATCACCTCCATGCCGCTGGGCGCTGGCGGCAGCTCTGCCCCCAGGCCGGGGTGGGCGAATACCAGACAGTGGAGGCCAATCGCGGCCCACAGCGGACGCTTGATACTGCGAGCCCAATCCTGGCTCATCACCGTTTTACGTCCGTCAATGGACATTTCCTTACTGTGGCGATCAAGAGATGCGCACAACACTTGTGATGAGGGGGCTTGCTCCCGCTGGGTCACGGAGCGGCCCTAAAATCAGCGACATCGTTTTATCGGGTAGAACGCGGCTGCCGATTTTACGACTGCTTCGCAGCCGAGCGGGAGCAAGCGCCCTCGTCACACTGTTCCTATCACCGGGCTATCACCGTCCCGGTGCAATATTCTGAACCTGCGGCGCGCCATTGACCCGCACTTGCAAGGCCTGGTCCGCACTGATCGGCTCCGGTGTCGGCCACCGCATGATCGCCCCCGGCAGCACATAGCCGAGCAGTCCCTCAACTAGCGGCCGTGTCTGACCACCCTGCTTGAACGCGACATCGGTCAACCGGGCATGCACCGCGCCCTGATTGCGCACTTCCATGTAGGAACGGCCATCGACTGCCACTTTGCGCCAGCTCAGATCAGGCGCACCCGCGCCTTTGGGGTCGCGTTTACGGGTCGTGTCTTCCTTGCTCCACAGACCGGCACCGTAGGCAAACAGCGGCACCGAATAACGCATTTGAAACCGGATAGCGGCAGCGGTTTTGCCGTCTTCAGCCGTCACGGGTCTGGCCGCGGGAATTTCATCGATAATGATGCGATAGGCCAACTCCTGCCCCGGCGGTACATCGCGGGTACGGGTCAGGCGTACGAGTTGCTTCTGCCCGGGTTCGATTTTCGCAACCGGCGGGCTGCCAATGACATCGCGCTGGTTTTGATACTGATCGCTGAAACCACTCTGGCTCCAGGCAAACACGCGGATCTGCAGATTCGCCGTCTCGTTGCCGCGATTTTCCAGCCACAACGCACTCGCTTGTTGATCGGCCTCCAGCACTGGATCAATCGGCCAGATCAACACCGAACTGGCCGCCTGCACCTTGACCCCGCCCAGCAATGCCATTGCCAGCACAGCGCAACGCGCGGCTGGTAATCTGCGCAAAGGTGAATACATATGCCTGCTCCTTATGCCCGAACTACCGAGCTACCACGACAGCTGCACCTGCAGCACATCGCTATAAATTCCTCCGGGCTGATCACCCGGTAACTGTACTTGTGCGTAGATAGGCAATCGGATGTTGTTCGCATCGCTGTAGGCCACGGCCACGCTCTGACCGATGCCCAGGCTTTCACTGAAGGCTGCGTCACTGAATAATTGATAGGGCACACGGGCACTGCCGTCATCAAGCTGCAGGTGCCGCCCGTTGCTGTTGTACTGGCCGCCATCGACGCTCAGGCTCAGGCTCACGCCCGGCGTGCATTGCAACTGCACGCCGTCGCTCAATTGCACTGGAACAGTGTTGGTCGCCAACGCCGATTGAGTGCCGAAATCGAGGTTGCCGTAAGTGGAAACCCCGCCCATCACCAGACATGCCGCTGTCACTGTCGCGCTGACCTGAAAACTCTGACTGGTGCCCGCCGCCAGCGGCAGAGGCAAACCAGTCGCGCCGATCAGGATCAGCGCGGCAAGACTCCATTGCACTAGAAAGTCAATTCAACGGCGACAGAGTCCGAGTAGGTGCCTGCGGGCAAGCCGGCCTTGCCCACGGCCTTGCCGTAGATATTCACCGTCTGCGCCACCCCGGTACTTTCTGCAAGTGCGATCACCCCGCCGATCGCCAAGACCTGCGTACGACCGGAGTCGGTATACAGGTCGTAAGGCACGAAGTTGGTGCTGCCATCGGTCAGTGCGCGAGTGCCGCCGACAGATCCGCCATCATTGTTGCCGGCACCGACTGTGACAGTCGGTAAGGTGCCGCTGGAGCACAGAATCGACAGCGCGCCACCGCCGCCGGCGAGCACCTCCCCGTTTGCTGTAGTAAACAAACTGCCGGTGGAACCGAAGTCCAGCGTACCGAAGTTCACCCCGCTGGTTTCGCCGGCACCGTTGATCTGACAGCTGCTACTGAGCGTCATGCTGGAAGTGAACTGGCCGGTCGTCGTGGCTGCCTGAGCACTGCTGACCAGCGCCAGAACGAGCACTGAAAATCCAATCCTTGATACGAGCATATGCATGATGTCCATCCTCTGGGTTTACCAATCCAGCGTGACCGTCAAGGTGTCGGTATAGACCCCTGCCGGAACCGCGCCGGTATTCGCGACCACCGAGCCAAATACCGGGATTGGTACCTGGCCCCCATTGGTTACAGCGAAATTGCGTTGTTGCCCGATGCTGTAGCTGTCGCCACCGGAAGCATCGAGGAACAATCGATAAGGGATGGTCTGGGTACCATTGCTCAGGCGCCGCGTGGTGCCGTCGCCATGGGTGCCGCCGTCGATGGTCACCGTGAAACCGGTCACCGAAGAGTTGCAGGAGACTTCCAGCGTGCCGTTGCCGGCATCGCTCAGGTTGGCATTGATCGGCTTGGTCCAGGTCGGACCTTGCGAGCCGAAATCCAACAGGCCGACATCACCGATCGGACTGCCGTCGCTATTGGTTATGTCATTGGTCACTGCACAACTGGCGATGATGATCAGCCGCGCATCAATCTGCCCGCTGATCGCCGCTTGCGCCTCCTCGGCCAGTAGTAAAACTGTGCCAAGGGTCATCACCACCCAACTTTTCATCGTCTTGCACCGATCCCAGTTCCATCAGGATTCAAACAGTGGCCGTCCATTTGCGAACGACGTTTCCTTGTACTGCCCGAATCCATCGGACAGGTGTCACTCAATGCCTGCTACCAGCTCACGGTCACTTTCAAGAGATCGGAATAACGGCTGACGCGGGGAATCTCGGCCAACCGCTCGATACGGCCATACAGAGGCAAATCCACCGTACCTGAATCCGGCACCCGCCCACTCAAGAGCACATTCACCGGCAGCGGAATCTGCCGTGCGGCGTCTTGATAGAGGCGATAAGGAATGGGTTTGCTGTGCTCTGCACTGCCCGCCAGATAACGGACCTCGCCGACGCCGCCATGCAGTCCGCCGTCGACCTGTAATTGGTAAGGGGTATCGGGATTGCATTCCAGGCGTGGCAGCCGTGTGTCAAGCAATGCTGCACTCAATGGCCCTGAAGGATCGTCCAGGCGGGCGGTGGTGCCGAAGTCGAGGACGCCCAATTGCTCGATACCTGCTTCACGCTGTTGGCCAACCAACTGGCAACCGCGCTGCACATTGACCCGGACCTCAACCTGAAACTGCGCCGCCAATGCTGTCGTACTGAGCATCGTGCTCATGACCGCCAAAACCCCGAGCCCATTCAAATTCCCATTCCCTTTAAGGGGTTATTCGCAGGCTGAGGTTAGCATCGAAGTGGGAAACAACACGTCAAATCCGCACCTTTGCGACGAAGGGGCATATTGGGTGTGTATCAGGGCATCGGCTGAATTTCTGAAGGAAGGAACCGTGCTTGACCACGGTCTTTAAGGTCAAAAGGTGACAGTGGCCGTCATTGTGTCGGCATAGGTGCCTGGCGGACTAAGCTGCCCCGCCGCTACTCGACCATAGACAGGGATCACCTGAACGGAGCCACTGCCGGTTCCAGTGATGAGCCCGGTGCCACCGGTGTCGCCCCAATTGGTCGCCCGCGTGACGTCCGAGTACAGCGCATAAAACAGGATACCTGCCGGAGTGCCGGACATCTGCCGGGCGGTCGCGGTGCCGCCGCTCGTCCCGGCACCGAGGCCCACACTATAGGCAGTCGTGTTGGTGCAGTTGACCGACAGACTGGACTCAGCATCGGCTTGCACACCTGTATAGGCACCGAAAGCCAAAGGAGAGGCGGTGATCCCGCAGCCGGCCACAATGCTTGCGGAGACGGTGAAGGTCGCAGTGGAAGTCGCTGAAATGGCCAGAGTGGGCAGCAGGCTGAGGGTAAAAACGCTCAGGATGCCGACACGGGCGAGAATGCCCCTGTCGCGGTGCATCCGAGTCTTCCAACGGGGACGTGAGGAAGATTGCGTGCAATGCAAAAACGTCATGGCGATAACTCCCTGTAGTACTTGGCGGACGATCAGGTTTTTTCAAAGTTCTGAAAGAACCTGATCGTCCAGCCTGGATTCCAAAGCGTAGTCCAGAGTGGGCCTCACACGGATGTTTCGTGGCCGCACGCCTCAGGTGGCCTCAGACTCTAGCGGGTGAAACGATGATTTTCACGTTGTGTTCCTTGTTGTTGACCAATTCCTCAAAGCCCTGCCCGACGATCTGTTCCAGCTGAATGCGCCCGGTTACCAGGGGTGTGATGTCCAGCCGGCCATCAGCGATAAAAGCAATCACGTCAGCGAACTCGCCGTTGTAGGCGAGCGCACCCAGCACCTGTTTTTCGGTGGAGACCAACTCGAAGAAATTGAACTCGCTGGGTTCCTCGAAGATGCCCACCAACACGCACATGCCGGCCTTGCGGATGAGGTCGATAGCGAGCTTGGCCGTGTGTTTGTTGCCGATGCATTCGAAGCTGACATCCGCCCCAAGTCCGCCGGTCAGCCGCCGCACCTCTGCCAGAGCGTCACATTCATTGGGGTCCAGCACATGGCTCGCCCCAACCTCCAGAGCCTTGGCCTTGCGCGCTCCCGACATTTCCAGGGCGATGACCTGGGCCGCACCAGCAGCCTTGGCACACATGATGGTGCACAGGCCGATGGTTCCCGCGCCAACCACCACTACATTTTTCCCCAGTACACTCCCGGCCTTTTTTACCGCGTGCATGCCCACGGCCAGCGGTTCGATCAGCGCCCCGGCCTCGGCGGGAAAGTTGGCCGGCAACTTGTACAGCAGATTGGCCGGCACGTTGACCAACTCGGCGAATGCACCATTGTTCATCAGCCCGGTGAAGGCCAGGTTCTCGCAAATGTTGTACAACCCATGGGTGCAGTAATAACAGGTGCCACAGTGCTGACAGGCATCGGCTGCCACCGGCTCGCCCACACTGAACTCCTCAACACCGGCTCCAAGTTCGACGATTTCGCCACAGAACTCATGACCGAGAATGCACTGCCCCTTGATACCGGTCAGCGGGTGTGGCGCATCCACCGGGATGAACACCGGCCCGGCCACGTATTCGTGCAGGTCGGAGCCGCAAATACCGCACCATTGCACGCGAATCTGGACCCAACCCGCAGGTGGCGACACGGGCAGCGGAACGTCTTCGACACGGATATCGTGACGGCCATGCCAGACAGCGGCACGCATGCGGCGGGTCGGATCAATTGAAAGGCTCATGTTGAAATCTCCTTGAAGTCGTTGGCCAGGGCGACCCGCAAAAAGGTCGCCATGGGAGCATCAGTGTTGTTGCACAAAGTCCAGAATCAGCCGGTTGACCTGCTCGGCCGCTTCCATCTGCACCATGTGCGCCTGGCCCGGCAGGATTTCGATCCGGGCTGTCAGGCCGACACTGTGGGCCGCAGGAATGATCGCGTCGTCACCGCCCCAGATCAGCAACACCGGCTGCCGGCTTTCTTGCACCACGCCGCGCAGATCGAACTGTTGCCGTCCTTCTTTGAACAATCCCGAAACCAGCTGGCGCAGGGCCGCGTCCACCCCTTCCAGGCGCTTGTACTTGAGCATGTCTTCGAGCATCTGCCGATTGACCAGTTCGGGGTCGGAGAACAGTTGCATCAGCTGTGGCTTGAGGGCATTGCGGCTGGCCGCCTCGACAAAACCTTGCAGGTAATCGCCGTTGATTTCCGCGCCCAGACCGGCGCTGCCGATCAAGGTCAGGGAACGTACCCGTTGTGGAGCCAGACGTGCGGTGTTCAGCGATACCGCACCGCCCATGGAATGACCCACCAGATGCGCTGCGGGAATGTCCAGGTGATCGAGCAATGCCAGCACCACGCCGCTCAGTTCATCCAGGTTTCCGTGCTCCAGCTGTTTGGTTGATTCGCCATGGCCCGGCAGATCCAGAGCAATCACCCGTTGCTCGGCAGCCAGTGCTTCATGATTGAACATCCAATTGTTCAGATCACCGCCAAACCCGTGCACCAGCACCAGAGGCACCCCGCCTTCGCCTCGCTCGAAGTAACGGATCAGCCGCCCGTCCAGTTCGACCTTCTGCGGCTTCGGCCCACGGTCTTCCTCGGCTCCGTCACCCGGCACGAACGCGGCCTGAAACTGCTCGATCACCGCATCGATTTCGGCCTCGCTGGCTTCGCCGTCGACCACAATGCCGAGCAACGCACCGACCGCAAGGGTTTCATCCTGGCGCGCGATCTGCCGACGCAACACACCGGAAAATGGCGTCTCGACGCTGCTGGAAATTTTGTCGGTTTCCACATCGAGTACTTCATCGCCCTTGGCGATCGCCTGGCCCTCCTCCTTGAGCCAGACATCGACCCGGCCTTCTGTCATCGACAAGCCCCACTTGGGCATCGTCAGGGTATGAATCTGGCTCATGAGCGCTTGCTCCACTCGATCAACTTGAGCACGGCGTTTTCGATCTTCGCCGCATCAGGGATATAGAGGTCTTCCAGGGCGTCGGAGAATGGCACTGGTGTGTGCGGCGCAGTCACCATCTCGATGGGCGCCTTGAGCGAGGCGAACGCTTTTTGCGCCACCAGGGCCGAGATATCAGTGGCCATGGAACAGCGCGGGTTGGCTTCGTCGATCACCACCAGGCGCCCGGTCTTTTCCACGCTTTCGAGAATGCTGTCTTCGTCCAGCGGGCTGGTGGTGCGCAGGTCGATGACCTCGCAGTCAATGCCTCGCGCGGCCAGGCTGCGGGCTGCCTCCATCGCCGTATTCACCGTGCGCCCATAGGAGACCAGCGTCACGTCCTTGCCATCGCGCAGGAAGTTGGCTTCTCCGAACGGGATGGTATAGAGCTCTTCCGGTACCTCACCCTGCATGCTGTAGAGCAGTTTGTGCTCACAGAAGATCACCGGGTCGTTATCGCGGATAGCCTGGATCAACAGGCCCTTGGCGTCATAAGGGGACGACGGGCAGACGACTTTCAGCCCGGGGATGTGGGTCCACAGCGATGTGAGCATTTGCGAGTGTTGGGCCGCTGCCCGCAGGCCCGCGCCGACCATGGTGCGAATTACCAACGGAGTGGAGGCCTTGCCACCGAACATGTAGCGAAACTTGGCCGCCTGATTGAGGATCTGGTCCAGGCAGCAACCGGCAAAGTCGACAAACATCAATTCACACACCGGGCGTACGCCGCAGGTCGCTGCGCCTACCGCGGCACCGACATAACCCAACTCAGACAGCGGCGTGTCCAGCACGCGTCCGGGGAATTGGTGATAGAGGCCCTTGGTCACGCCCAGCACCCCGCCCCAAGCGTCGTTTTCACCGGGAGCACCGGCGCCGCCAGCGACGTCTTCCCCCATGATGAACACGGTGGGATCGCGGCGCATTTCCTGGGCCAGAGCTTCATTGATTGCCTGCTGATAACTGATTTTTCTCGCCATGATGAAGGTCTCGATTCTTGTTATAGGGGGCGTTCAGGGATAGGAAACGTAGACGTCGGTCAGCAGGTCGGCCGCACTCGGCTTGGGGTCGGACTTGGCCTTGCGCACGGCATTTTCGATCAGCAGGTCCACTTCGCTATCGATCTGGTCCAACTGGCTGGCATTAATCAAACCGGTCCGGGTGGTGCGTTCGCGAAACTGCATCAGGCAGTCGTTGTGCTCGCGGAAATACTTGACCTCGTCCGGTGCCCGGTAGGTCTGGGCGTCGCCCTCGAAGTGACCGTAATAGCGGGTGAGCTTGACCTCGATCAGCGACGGTCCTTCACCCGCTCGAGCCCGTTCCACGGCGGCACCGGCGGCTTCGTGAACAGCGAAAAAATCGAAGCCGTCGACGGTGACCCCAGGCATGCCGAAGCCGGCCGCGCGGTCGGCGATGTGATCGCACGCCACAGACCAGTTGGAGGCCGTGGCCTCGGCATAACCATTGTTCTCGGCAACGAACAGGCACGGCAGGTTCCACACCGAAGCCATGTTCATTGCTTCGAACACCGCACCTTCATTGGAGCCGCCGTCGCCGAAGAACACCACCGCGACGCTGTCGGTACCTTTGAGTCGGGCGGCCAGAGCTGCGCCCACAACCAGCGGTGCGCCGGCGCCGACGATGCCATTGGCGCCGAGCATGCCCTTCTCGAAATCGGCAATGTGCATGGAGCCGCCCTTGCCCTGACAAACCCCGGTTTTCTTGCCGTAGATCTCGGCCATCATCCCGTACACATCAACGCCCTTGGCGATGCAATGGCCGTGGCCACGATGATTGGAGGCGATGCAATCATCATCCCCCAGGTGAGCCATGACACCGGCGGCCGAGGCCTCTTCGCCGGCATAAAGATGGACAAAACCGGGAATCTCGCCGGTGGCGAACTCCACGTGCAAGCGCTCTTCAAAAACGCGGATGGTGCGCATCACCCGATAGGCATGCAGCAATTGATCAGCGGTCAGCTGTGTCGACATTTTTATTCTCCAGGGTGTCTTGAGGCTCAGGTTTCAAGGTGCAAGGTTCAAGGTTCAAAGGGTGTTGCGGATGTTCACGGCCGATGGCCAGCAGCCGCTCTCGCGCTGCATAGGCCAGCGCCGCATTGACATCGATGCTCAGCGGACCGCCGGCATCGAGGGTAACGGTGGGTAAGTCATGGGCGTTGAATTCGATTTCCCGCTCGCCATCCAGGGCCAGGGTGCCGCTGGTCAGGCACAGACGATGGGCAACGCCGGGGTCAAGGCTGGCGGCGGCGAGTACGCCGCAGCCTTGCAACAGGCCGGGCGCCAGTGGCACCAGCAACGCTTCGCAAGAGTGCGGATCAAGGCGCATCCAGGCGCCATTGGGGGCTTGGCGCGATACCGGAAACCACAAGCCACAGAGCGCCGAAAGGCCAATGGACTGAGGTTCGGCGAAGGTTACAAACACCTCCGCCAGATCGATCCCACGGCTGATGGCGCGGGCGCCGGTAAAGGGCAGCGAGGACACCGCCACGTCCACCAGGGCCACTTCGCACAGGTCGCGGTTCGCAATCCGCACCAGCAGACGTTTATTGCGGCGCAAAGCGATTTCGGGTGGAATCCGCCCGCTGGCGAACAACCCGCCGGCCAGCCCGGCACTGGTGGCCTCACGCAGTTCCGGGAAGGCATTGTTGGTCCCCGTCGACAGCGTCAGCAGTGGAATGTCGCCGACTTCTGCAGCCACCGCTTTGTGGGTACCGTCACCGCCGAGTACGGCGATCAGCGACACGCCGCGTTCAGCCATCCAGCGCGCAGCCTGGCGGGTGTCCGCCACGCTCTGGCGCAAGGTGAGGTCGAGGAACTCCAGGGTGGGCCAGTGGCTGTCACGCGCCTGGCGGCCATGACTGTTCTTCAGCACCGCAGCGGCGATGCCGGTCATGTCGGTGGGCATCAGCACCCGCTCGACACCGGTGGCACCAAAAGCTGCCAGCAGCCGCTGGATCACCGAGACCTTGTCGGTGCTGGAAAACAACCCGGCATTCGCCGTCAGGCGCCGTACATCCCGGCCGGACGCCGGGTTGGCAATGATGCCGACGGTCAATGGCAAGCGACTCATGCCAGCACCACAGGTAGAACAGGGAAAAGGCCTCGGCAGGAGGACATAGGGCACCTCTTTTTATTATCAGGTTGGCAGCGCACTGGTTGCTGGGACTAGGTTGCAGGGGCTACGTTTCAGGGGCTACGTTTCAGGGACTAGAGCAAGGCCGGTGCCAGATTTGCAAAAAAGCGCCAGGATGCCTGTTCCAGAGCGGCTCCGACTTGAGCCCATGAGGGTTGGGATCACGCTCGATTGAGACGTCCCATGTCAGCCAGCACGGGTTTGTGGTGAGACCTTGAGACGTTGCGTCTCACCGTCGCGGGGAGTGAACCGATGCTTGTCGAGCGTTCCTGAACGGCGCTTAATGGCCGCACAACTAAAAGAACATCGAACCGGAGACCTTAAATGCTTTCCGCCCACTCGAAGGCGCACGTGGATTGCGTCAGCCGTGTTTTGAAGAACGCGGCGCACCTGCCGCAACTGCCTGTGCCGGACTTGATATTGGACTCCTGGCGCCGCTCCATGGAGCAACACCACCTGGACCCCGGCTCATTACAAGGGCCACGCATCCTTTCGCAAAACGTGCTGCAGGAGTGTCAAGAACGCTCCGAACTGTTCCTGCGCATCGCCAGCGAAGAAGTCGCCCGCCTCCATGGTCGCGTGCGCGATGCCGATTACTGCGTATTGCTTACCGATGCCCAGGGCCAGACCATCGACTACCGCGTGGAAAGCACTATCCGAAATGACTGCCGCAAAGCCGGCCTGTACCTGGGCACCTGCTGGTCAGAAGGTGAGGAAGGCACCTGTGGCGTGGCCGCGGTGCTGACCGCACGAACACCGGTCACGGTGCATAAGCGAGATCACTTCCGCGCCGCTTTTATCGGGCTCACCTGCTCTGCTGCTCCCGTCTTTGACCCTCGGGGTGAACTGCTCGGAGTGCTTGATGTGTCCGCGGTGCGCTCTGCGGATGACCGCCGTTCGCAACACCTGATCCGGCAGATGGTGGTGCAGAGCGCGCGGGAAATAGAACAGGCGTTTTTCATGAGCAGCGCCCAGGGCTACTGGGTGCTGCGGGCTCACAACAGCCCGGGCTATGTCGACAGCCAACCCGATTACCTGCTCGCCTGGGACGATGACGGACGACTACAGGCGCTGAACCCTGCGGCACGGCAGTGGCTGTCGCACAGCTTTGGTCAACTGCCGGAACACATCGACCAAGTGTTCGATCAGCAGTTATTGCATCGGGCCAGGGACGAATCGCTTTGCCTGCTTCACTGCCAGGGTGGCCGCCACGCCTTGCATGGACGACTCAGCGCGCCACGGCGGGTCAAACGCACCCCGGCGCGCCGGGTGCTGTCACCCGCAGAACTCGACCCGCGACTGGAAGAAAGCCTGCGCCTTGCGGTGCGGGTCAAAGACCGCAATCTACCGGTGCTGATCCAGGGGGAAACCGGTTCTGGCAAGGAAGTCTTCGCCCGCCAGCTGCACCAGGCCAGCCTGCGCCGTGAGCGACCTTTTATCGCGGTGAACTGCGCAGCGATTCCCGAAAACCTGATCGAAAGTGAGCTGTTTGGTTATGTGGCCGGCGCTTTCACCGGTGCCTCGAGCAAAGGCATGCAAGGGCTGCTGGAACAGGCCGATGGCGGCACTCTGTTTCTCGATGAAATCGGTGACATGCCCCTGCCCCTGCAAACCCGCCTGTTGCGGGTTTTAGCCGAGGGCGAAGTGGCGCCCCTGGGAGCGTCGCGCAGCAAAGCGATAGACATTCAGGTCGTCTGCGCGAGCCACCGCGATCTGGAATCGCTGGTGACCTCTGGGGCGTTTCGCGAGGACCTGTACTTTCGCCTCAGAGGTGCGCGATTCCAGTTACCGCCGTTGCGCGAGCGCAGCGATCGGCTGGCCTTGATCAACCGGATACTCGAAGAAGAATCGTCGGCCTGTGGGATAGCGGTGCAGCTGGGAAGCGCCGCGCTGGAATGCCTGCTCGGCTATCGCTGGCCGGGAAATGTGCGCGAACTGCGGCATGTGCTGCGTTACGCATGTGCGGTGTGCGAGACCCATTTGATTCTGTTGAGTGACTTGCCTGAGCAACTGCTCGGCCATCGACTCAATGATCCGGCTTCAGCTGACACCGTGGAACGCTGCGCCAGTCCGGAACGCCAGGCACTCATCGATGCCCTCGTGCGTCATCGCTGGAAACCCAATGCCGCGGCCAAGGCCTTGGGCATCTCACGGGCAACGCTGTATCGACGGGTGCATCAGCATGACATCGACATGCCTGGCAGAGGCTAACCACAGCTTCATCCGGTCGCCCCGCTCGTCGCCGGAGGGGCCTATGGGTGCCGATCAAACATTTCGTCGCTACAATGCGCACCTTGACCGTGACAAGCCAGACTAAAAAATATGTCCCTGCCCAAACATCACCTGGAACTGCTCAGCCCCGCCCGCGACGTGGCCATCGCCCGCGAGGCCATTCTGCATGGCGCCGACGCCGTGTACATCGGGGGCCCGAGTTTCGGCGCCCGCCACAACGCCTGTAACGAGGTGAGCGATATCGCCCAATTGGTGGAATTCGCCCGTCGCTACCACGCCCGGGTGTTCACCACCATCAACACGATCCTGCACGACAACGAGCTGGAGCCGGCCCGCAAGCTGATCCACCAGTTGTACGACGCAGGCGTCGACGCGCTGATCGTCCAGGACCTGGGCGTGATGGAACTGGACATTCCGCCGATCGAGCTGCACGCCAGCACCCAGACCGACATCCGCACCCTGGCGCGGGCGAAGTTCCTCGACCAGGCTGGCTTCTCCCAATTGGTACTGGCCCGCGAGCTGAACCTCCAGGAGATCCGTGCCATCGCCGACGAAACCGATGCGGCGATCGAATTCTTCATCCACGGCGCGCTGTGCGTGGCGTTCTCCGGCCAGTGCAATATTTCCCATGCGCAGACCGGCCGCAGCGCCAACCGAGGCGACTGCTCCCAGGCTTGCCGCCTGCCCTACACCCTCAAGGACGAAAAAGGCGGTGTCATCGCTTACGAAAAACACTTGCTGTCGATGAAGGACAACAACCAGAGCGCCAACATCCGCGCGCTGGTGGAAGCCGGCGTGCGCTCGTTCAAGATCGAGGGTCGCTACAAAGACATGGGCTATGTGAAGAACATCACCGCCTGGTATCGCCAGCGCCTGGACGATGTCCTCGAAGACCGCCCGGACCTGGCCCGCGCGTCCAGCGGCCGCACCGCGCACTTCTTCGTGCCCGATCCGGACAAAACCTTCCACCGTGGCAGCACCGACTACTTCGTCAGCGACCGCAAGATCGACATCGGCGCCTTCGACACACCGACCTTCACCGGCCTGCCAGTGGGCGTGGTGGAGAAAGTCGGCAAGCGCGATCTGCTGGTGGTCACCCACGAACCGCTGTCCAACGGCGACGGCCTCAATGTGCTGGTCAAGCGTGAAGTCGTGGGCTGGCGTACCAACATCGCCGAGCCGAAGGGCGAGTTCGAAGAGGACGGGGAAAAGCGCTACCGCTATCGTGTGGAGCCCAATGAGATGCCTAAGGGGCTGCATCAGCTGCGACCGAATCACCCGCTGAGCCGCAACCTCGACCACAACTGGCACCAAGCCCTGCTCAAGACCTCCGCCGAGCGCCGGATCGGTGTTGCCTGGGTCGCTCGCCTGCGTGAGGATCGCCTGGAGCTGACGGCAACTAGCGAGGAAGGTGTCAGCGTCAGTGTCATCCTGGAAGGTCCGTTCGGTCTGGCCAACAAGCCGGAACAGGCCCTGGAACAGCTGCACGACCTGCTCGGCCAACTGGGCACCACGCAGTACCACGCCACGGCGATCGAACTGGATGCACCGCAGGCGTATTTCATTCCCAACTCGCAGCTCAAGGCCTTGCGCCGCGAAGTCATCGAAGCGCTGACCGCGGCCCGCATCAAAGCCCACCCTCGTGGTGGTCGCAAAGCCGAGACCGAGCCGCCACCGGTGTACCCGGAGTCGCACCTGTCGTTCCTGGCCAACGTCTACAACCAGAAAGCCCGCGACTTCTATCACCGCCACGGCGTCAAGCTGATCGACGCGGCCTATGAGGCTCACGAGGAGACCGGCGAGGTGCCAGTGATGATCACCAAGCACTGCCTGCGTTTCTCCTTCAACCTCTGCCCCAAACAGGCCAAGGGCGTCACCGGTGTGCGTACCAAAGTCGCGCCGATGCAACTGGTGCACGGTGATGAGGTGCTGACGCTGAAGTTCGACTGCAAGCCTTGCGAGATGCACGTGATCGGCAAGATGAAGGGGCACATCCTTGACCTGCCGCAACCGGGCAGCGTGGCCCAGCAGGTCGTCGGCCACATCAGCCCTGAAGAGCTGCTCAAGACCATCCCTCGCGCGCCCCACTGAGTGACTGGCGAGCGCGCCGCTACGGCGCCGCGCTCGCTGCGCTCGCAAGACGGTTGAATGTTAAAGGCGTCACTCAGAGGGATTTGCAGGCATAAAAAAACGCCAGGCCGGATCGGCGTTGGCGTTTTCTGTATGACGACTCTCCAGGACTCCCGCACTGCCTGCCGGCGGGGTCATACTTGGATGAGTATCAGGAAAATGGCAGGGGCGGCTGGATTCGAACCAACGCATGGCAGGATCAAAACCTGCTGCCTTACCGCTTGGCGACGCCCCTGTATCTGTAGCGAGTGCCCTTGCGCGACAAGCCCTGTAAGGGCCGCTGCAAGAACGGGCGGCAATTTATCAACTTTCTCTTCGTCTGGGAAGGCCAACACAAAAATATATTTGTTTTAAAACAGATGCTTACTCTTGATGCTGGAGGGTGCCATGGCGGCTGTTACCGATACACTGAAGCTGTTTCTCGCCGGCGATGTCATGACCGCCCGTGGCATCGACGCAGTACTGCCGCATCCTGGCGATCCGCAGCTTTACGAAGACTACGTCAAGAGTGCCGGCGTTTACGTCCGACTGGCAGAAAGACTCAATGGCCCGATTCCCCTCCCCGTCGATTTCACCTATGTCTGGGGCGCTGCATTGGATGAGTTTGAACATCGCCAGCCACACGCACGCATCATCAATCTGGAAACAGCGGTGTCGCGCCGCGGACGACCGGCGCCAAAAGGCATCAATTACCGCATGAGCCCGGAGAACTTCCCGGCCATCAGCGCCGCCGGCATCGACTGCTGCGTGCTGGCCAACAACCATGTGCTGGACTGGGGAGCAACCGGCCTGGCCGATACGCTGGATACCTTGTCGAGCAACGGCATGTGCAGCGCCGGCGCCGGGCACGACAGGCTATCGGCCGAAGCGCACGCCGTGCTGCCGCAGCCTGGCGGGCGGCGCTTGCTGGTGTTTGGCCTCGGCGCACCAGACAGTGGCATACCGCCGGACTGGGCCGCCACGGACAGGCGCGCAGGCGTTGCGCGCCTTGAGGATCTGTCGATGCACAGCCTGCGCCCTGTGGCCGAACGGATTCTCCAGAGCAAAAAACCGCAGGACCTGGTGGTCGCCTCCATTCACTGGGGCGGCAACTGGGGGTTCGATATCCCGCGCGAGCAGGTCCGGTTCGCCCATGCCTTGATCGACGAAGCCGGAGTTGACCTGGTGCACGGGCATTCCTCACACCACATCAAGGGCATCGAGGTGTACCGCGAACGCCTGATTCTCTATGGCTGCGGCGACCTGCTGAACGATTATGAAGGCATCGAGGGCCACACAGCCTTTCGCGGCGACCTGGGGCTTCTGTACTTTGCCTCGCTGGACCCGAACGGGCACCTGCAGTCGCTGGATCTGGTCCCCACTCACCTGCGTGGCTTTCGCATCTGTCGCGCCGAAGGGGATGACCGTCAATGGCTGCACGACACCCTTTCTCGCGAGTGCGCACGCTTGGGCGGCAGCATCCAGCCGGTTGCGAAAAATACCTTCGAGTTGCGTTGGTAAAACCCTACTTTTGTGGCGAGCGAGCTTGCTCGCGCTGGGCTGCGGAGCGGCCCCAAAAATCTGACAACAATCGCCGATTTTTGTGAGTGCTACGCACTCAAGCGGGAGCAAGCTCCCTCGCCACAGGGGTTTCTACTGACTCAAGACTTTCTTGAATGAACAGCCTAGGGAACCTTCCCGGTTTTTTTCGTTTCTGCGTCGCTTTTGCATTTTTGTGCGACAGATCCCACTTCAGGGACTCCCGTACCACTCCCATGTGGTGTTAGTTTGGAAAAGTTTCTGACTCATCGACCAGATATTTCTTACAACCTGCCTGCAAAGGAATGCCCCCAACAATGGATTTTTCACTCAAGCACCTGGCCGCGACAACCCTGATGCTGGCCAGCCTTTCGTCGTTCACCACGTCAGCGCACGCCAACATCACCCCGCAACAGAGCGCGACCATCCTCAAGACCTTCAGTGACACATCGGTCACCGATTTCAGGCAATTCCTGGGACGCCTGGCCAAGAGCGACCTTGCCCACACCAGCGATCTCGGCCCGGCAATCAGTGCCTTCCAGGGCAACAAGCCGCTTACCGCTGAACAACAGAACGAGATCCATCGCCTGCTTGGCCTCTATGCACGGGTGAAATACGGCAACGCGGCCACCGAGACCCTGCGCGAGCTGGTGGCAATCCCGACCTTCCGCGTGGACGGCGTTGCTCAGCACGACAATCCCGAATTCATCAAGATCGCCGACAAGCTCAAGGGCCTCGCCCAAGCGTTCAATCTGAATTTTCGAAACATCGACAACCGCGTCTATGAAATATCCCTCGCAGGCAATGGCGACGAAGTCGTAGGCATTCACGCGCATGCCGATGTGGTGCCCGTAACGCCGGAGAACTGGGTCCTGAAAGACGGCACCCGACTCGATCCGTTCAAGGTCACTCTGGTCGGTGACCGCCTGTATGGCCGCGGCACCGAGGATGACAAGAACGGTATCGTGGTGGCGCTCTACGCCATGAAGATCATCAAGGAAGAGAAGCTGCCGCTGGCGAGGAATTTCAAGCTGCTGGTAGACACCACCGAAGAAACCACTGGCGACGCCATCCCCTATTACTTCGAACACAACCCGACGCCCAACTACAACCTGGCACTGGATGGCGGCTATCCGGTGGTGATTGCCGAGAAAGGCTACGGCACCGTCATGGCCAGTTTTCCTCGGCGCGCCGCACAGGGCAAAGGCGCCGAAATCACTGCAATGACGGGCGGCTTGGCAACCAACCAGATTCCATCGACTTCGGTCGCCACCCTGGTGACTGCCAAACCCGCCGAATTGGCTGCCAGCCTGCAGAAAGCAGGTAGCGATTATGCCAAGCGCAATGGCGGCAACTTCGAGGTGAGCGCCAAGGTCGTCGGCAAGGACGTCAAACTGACGGTCACCGGCGTTTCCGCCCATTCCTCCGAACCCGAATCAGGCGTCAACCCGGTGGCAAGGATGCTGGACTTCATCAACAGCCTCGACGGGAAGGTCGCGCTCAAGCACAACCACATGACCGACGCCGCCCGCTACGCCGCCGACAACTGGGGACTGGACTACCTGGGTGGCAAATTGGGGGTCGGCTTTTCCGATGACTTCATGGGACCGCTGACCGCATCCCTGACCTACGTCGGGATGGATGAAAAAACCTTCAAGCTGGCGGTCAACCTGCGGGTGCCCAAGGGCAAATCCCCGGAAGTGCTCAAGACCGAAATCGCCGACAAGCTTGGCGTCTGGAGCAAGAAGACCCACATTGCGGCGGCCTTTGACTACTCGATCGCCGAGCCGATGCACCGCAACCCGGAGGGTGAATGGGTCAAGGCCCTGCTGGCCGTGGCCAGCGAAAACCTCGGCATGGAACACAAGTTCGGCACCTCTGCCGGCGCTACTTCGGTCCATGAGTTGCCCAATGGCGTGCAGTTCGGCCTGGCCAGGCCCGAGGTCAAGTACACCGGCCATAACGACAACGAGTTCAAGACCGTCGACCAGTTCCTGCTGGACCTGCAGATCGTGACCGAAATGTTCGGGCGCATCGGGCAGATGCCAAAACTCTGATCCCTCCTTTCGGACCCGCTATTCTGGCGGGTCCATTTTTATGCGATTGGGGCTGGGTGGCCTCCCATGCCTGGTCGACAGGATCCCTTTATGCCGCTGAGTTTTCATAAAATGCACGCCAATGGCGATGACTTCGTCATTGTGGACTCGCGAAATTCGGCCAATCCAATGACAAGCACCATGGCTCGGCGAATGGGTGATCGGCACCGAGGAATCGGGTTCAATCAACTCGCGGTGGTGCTCAATTGTGATGATGCCGTTGCGCGCCTGATGTTCTGGAATGCCGATGGTTCCACCCTGGATGCGTGTGGCAGCGCAACACGGGGGGCCGCGGATATGCTGATGCGCGAATCAAATACTACGTCGATAACACTGCGAACCAACCGTGGCCTACTCACGTGTGAGCGAACCTCAAGCGGCGCAATTTCCGTCAACATGGGGGAGCCGCTTTTCGGCTGGTCGGAAATTCCCCTCGCGCTGGAACTGGATACGGCTGTTTTACCGCTGGCGGGTGACCCAGCCGCGACCAGTATGGGCAATCCGCACTGCACCTATTTCGTCGATGATCTAACCGCCGTTGATATAGCAACCCTCGGACCGACCATTGAAACCAACCCTCTATTCCCCCTCAAGACGAATGTGCATTTCGTCCAGATCATTAATCGAAAGCACATTCGATTGCGCATTTGGGAGCGCGGGGGCGGGATTCCACTCGGCTCAGGCTCCTGCTCTTGTGGCGCCGCTGTTAACGGCATTCGTCGTGGTTTGTTAGATCATTGCGTTGAGGTTGAATGTGATGGCGGCACTGTAACGGTTCAATGGGATGGCGTGGGACCTGTCTTTCTCATCGGGCCGGTAGAGACAACGTTTTCGGGAAGTGTTCACGACAGCCTCTCCTTCAGGCTATGAATCGGCAACCATCGCATAACTGACCTATTCTGAATCGACCGACAAAAGATCATCCTTTTGAGGTACCTGAACTCGTTACAGCAATGGAGGCTGGATGATGAAGGAGCATTCGATTGAATTTCGCGCTGGAGAGGCGCATACGCCGCACGCTTCGCCCCTCGCCATGACCCGTCCCATCCAATCTCCCGCGCTCAATAGCCGCATCGAGCTTTACACCCAGGAGGCGATGGTCAACTGGCTAGGCCCGTTGCAGCTGATGCGCACGGGCTTACAAACAGCTGTCGCCACCACGATGGGAGCCTTCGCAGACCCGCGCGAAGTGCTGGCGATGCTCAACCCTCGGGACTCTAACCCGCCTATCCAGGTGGTTGCCGACGGTGACGTGTGGATCGATTATCTGGCCGATACCGGCGATGGCTGGGACTCTACCTACTCGATGGCGCTGTGTGTCAGCCATGCTGTCGAGTTGCCGGAACACCAGCTCTCACTGCCGCGCGGCGACGTGCTGCTGCTCGGCGGCGATCAGGTCTATCCCACACCGGCCCGCAATGGCTATCGCACCCGTTTTCTTGATCCCTTCCGCGCCGCATTTCCCGCGCCGGTACCCAAGGAGCGCCTTGGTGACCAGGCCCAGCCCGTACGGCAGCCGGGTGCGCCGTGGATATTGGCGACGCCCGGCAACCACGATTGGTATGACGGTCTGCGCGGTTTCTCCCAACTGTTTTGCGAGCAGAAGCCCATCGGCGCCTGGGACACCCGCCAGCGCACCGGTTACTACGTGCTGCAGTTGCCCAATGGCTGGTGGGTCTGGGGCCTGGATCTGCAGTTTGAATCCATGATCGACCGCCAGCAGAAGCAATACTTCCAGCAGATGCACGCCAAACTGCAACCAGGCGATCGCGTGATCCTCTGCACACCCGAGCCGAGCTGGGTGGACGAGGCCGAGCGGCTGGCACGGGAGGACAGCAAGGCCTTGCCCTCGATCGAAACCCAGACGCCGCGCTTTCGCAGCCTGCGCGAGATCGAGGAACTCTTGGGTGACCACCTCGCGGTAGTCTTGGCCGGAGACTCACACCACTACGCGCGCTACCAGCCAAAAGCGGGCACCCAGGCGCCGCAGCGCATCACCTGCGGAGGCGGTGGCGCCTTCTTGAATGCCACCCATCACCTTCCCGATCCGCCCAAGCCGATCAACGTTGGCGGAACCCGGCAGCACTACGAGCTGGCGGCGGTCTACCCGGCCAAAAAGACCTCCGAGCAACTGCGTAATCGGGCATGGCGGCTACCTACCCGCAATTTCTCGTTCTGCGCCATGCTGGCCATCTTGTACTTGCTGTTTGACTGGATGGTACAAAGCGCCAGCACGGTGCCCCACCTGGCACGAGGCAACCGCAGCCTGATGGACGTACTGTCTGGCCTCCAAGCGTCTATTCCCAACATCAGTGAAGTCTGGCGACATCTGCTCCTGGTCTTGTCACACAGTCCTTCGTCGGTGATGTTCGCCGTGATCATTGTGCTGGGTTGCGCCGTGTTCTCAGCCGCCGGGGTCAAGCGCACCCGAAAGCTCGCCTATGCCATTGGAGCTGTTCACGGGGTCCTTCATCTGGGACTGGCGATCGGACTGCTGTGGCTGATGGGCCGTGTCAACATCCACTACCTGCAGTTGGAGGTAGAAAACCTGCACCAGGTTGTGTTGTTCCTGGCGGAAACGCTGGTGCTCGGCGGCAGTTTGGGAGGCCTGTTGTTCGGTGCCTGGATGGTGATGGGCAATACCTTCTGGGGGCTACACAGCGAGGCGGTTTTTTCCTCGCAGTGCATCGCCGACCACAAGTGTTTCCTGCGCATGCACTTCAAAGGCGACCAACTGACCATTTACCCACTCAAGCTGGAGAAGGTCTGCCGGCGCTGGTCCCTGGGATCGGGAGTCGCCAAACTGGCGAAGGTGCAACGCACCTGGAGGTTGCGGGCAACGCCTGAAAGCACTGGCCCGCGATTCGTGCCAGCCTCGGGTGATCTCGAACTGCAACTGATCGAGCCGCCCATCGTGATTCAACGTGGAAGAACCGCCCCATGAACGCTTCGTAGGAGTCAGGCTTGCCGGCGAAGGCGCTTTCAAAGACACCTTCGCCGGCAAGCCTGGCGCCTACACAGATGAAGCAGATATCAAAACCAGGTTTCCATCTGTATGCCGTACTGCCATACACCGCCGGCGTTGAAGTCCGACTTGCCGAAGTTATCTGTGGAACTGTATCCGTCCAGATCCGAAGACCAGTTCATCAGGCTTGCGAAAACTCGCAATTCTGGACGAGTGAGCAGGTCTCCAACGTCAGGTTTGAATGTCGGGGCAATCGTGAATTTCCAGAAGTTACCATCGACCGCATTACGTTGCAGGTAACCCTTGGGGTCGAGGTCCATGGTTTGCCAACTCATCTCGTAGGCCATCTCGAAATTGCTGTTGATTTCATTGGCCAACCGCACGTTCAACGTCATCCAGCGGTAGTCGTCACCCTTGACGTACCTGTCCTTGCTTTGTTCGGCCAACAAGCTGGGGCCGATGCGCCAGCCCGGCGCAATGGGTGTCTCGCCGTAAAGCGCCAGACGCAGAGCCCGGGCGTCGTCGATCAGTTCGCCATCCGAACCGATGTTCTTGACCTCTGCCCCCAGACCTTGCCCGTAGAGCAGCGCTGTTTTAAAGAAGCCTTCGCGGCCGAAAAAGTTTTTCTGATGATTGGCCAGCATGCTGTGCAAGCCGGAATCCGCAGGCGTCAGGCCCGCTTCATTGGTACGAGCGCCAAAGTCGTTTTTCTTTGAGCCAATGCCATTGAACATCCACTGCCACTGACCATTATCGAAGAACTGGTTGGAGGTCAGGATGTAGCTTTCCACATCGGCATTGACACCGCCCTTACTGAAATCCCCATAGTTACGCCCCATCAAGGAGTAATTCGAGCGCCAGTCCTTGTTCATCTGCACATCGTAGATACCACCCCCGGTGCCGGCCAGAAAGACCACGTCCGAGTCCAGCCAGTGGATATCGAAGTTGTCTCTGTCAAATCGTTTGCCAGCCCACAGGGTGGAGTTCTCGAACACTGAATTGCCCTTGAAGGCGGCGAGATGATCGAGCTCGGTAAACACCTGACGCACGTTCAGATTGCTCTCGTCGGCGGTCCAGTCGTTGGAGCTTTCCACACCGTCGGCGATGGACACCGTGAATTTGGAACGGGTGCCGTTTTGCGCATAGATTTCTTTCGACAGGTCTATGCGCATGTAGGTGTCGTCTTCGTTACCAAGTCGCCCGACGGCGCCACCGACTGAACCGGCAGGCGTTGTATAAGGGCCGCCACGACCACCGCCCAGCCCATCGTTGATCAGCAATCCAGAGCGGGCGTAGCCCTTGAAGCTGAAACCGTCAGTCAGGTGTCCGCTACTGTCTTGCTTTTCCATGCTTTGCTGACGGGCTTCGAGTTTTGCCAGTCGAGTGTCCAAAGTAGGTGCCGCAGTGGCGGCTGCAGTGGACGCCGCCGGCTGCAAGGCGGGAGTCGCCAGTTTGATCTGCTGCAATTCCCTGGCGAGTGCCTGGGTTTGCTGCTCGGCTGCGGCGGCGCGCTTTTCCGCAGCGGCGGCACGCGCTTCAAACGCGGCCATTCGTTGTTCCAGGGTCGCGGCCTGAGAGGTGGCCGCCGAGGTGCCGAGTACGCCTGCGAGTAGCCAGCTTGATGCTTTCTGCATGGGGGATTTCCTGTTTTGTTTTTATTTTTCTGTCCTGCGACCGACCTTTTTTTCGTGAATTGTTAATTGTCAAAATCCATGAAAAAAAGGATGCCTCATCGCAAATACGCTGCTACATTTGGCGATGTTAACGTTAACTTTTCTAAAAACAAAAATAAAGAGGGCTTTATGAAACACCTCAAATCTCTTCTTCCAGCAGCACTGCTTACCCTCTGCGCCGGGCTTCCATCCCTCTCGATCGCAGCTGATTTGACGATCTCGTGTGGGGCGGTAGGTGCGGAGTTACAACTCTGCAAAGAGGCTGTCCAGGCGTGGTCAAAACAGACCGGCAACAACGTCGAGGTGGTTTCCACGCCTAACTCGGCCACCGAGCGATTGTCGTTCTACCAACAGATCCTCAGTGCGCAGTCCAGCGACATCGACATCATTCAAATCGATATGGTGTGGCCGGGGATGTTGGCCAAACATTTGCTGGATCTGCGCGAGGTGCTTCCCGCCAACGCGACCCAGGGCTATTTCCAGGCACAGGTGGATAACGCCACCGTAAACGGACGGCTGGTGACAATGCCGTGGTTCACCGACTCGGGCCTGCTGTATTACCGCAAGGACTTGCTGGAGAAGTACAACCAGCAGGTTCCCCGGACCTGGGAGGAAATGACCGCTACCGCCAAAACTATTCAACAGGCTGAGCGCACCGCCGGAAACCCTAATGCCTGGGGCTACATTTTTCAGGGGCGCGCCTACGAGGGCCTGACGTGCAATGCACTGGAGTGGATCAGCAGTCAACCGCAAGGCGGACTGGTCAATTCACAAGGCGACATTGTGGTCAACAGTCAGGCCTCAAGAACAGCGCTGACCCTGGCGAAAAGCTGGGTAGGCGATATCTCCCCGCGCGGCGTACTCAATTACACCGAGGAAGAAGGCCGTGGCGTATTCCAGTCGGGCAATGCGCTGTTCATGCGTAACTGGCCGTATGTCTGGGCCCTGGTCCAAGGTCAGGACAGTGCCGTAAAAGACAAGGTCGGGGTCGCTCCCCTACCCCGTGGCGGCGAAACCGGCACCCATGCATCCACCCTCGGTGGCTGGGGCCTGGCGGTATCGCGTTACAGCGCCCACCCAAAACTGGCCGCAGAACTGGTGAGCTACCTGACCAGTGCCCAAGAGCAAAAACACCGTGCCCTGATAGGCGCCTATAACCCGGTTATCGAGTCGCTGTATCAAGACCCCGAACTGCTCGCGGCCATGCCCTATTACGCCCAGCTGCACAGCATTCTCAACGATGGGGTCATGCGCCCCGCCTCCATCACCGCCGATCGCTATCCACGGGTCTCCAATGCGTTCTTCGATCGAGTGCATGGCGTGCTGGCGGGCGAGTTGCCTGTCGATCAGGCGCTGGTGGAACTGGAAAGCGAACTCACGCGCATCAAACGCCGGAACTGGTAAGCCACAAGGAAGGAAATCACCATGTCTGTCTCTTCTACCCATGCCCCCTGTGATGAGCTGCTGCTCACCAGGGAAACGCCCGTACAACGTCGCCGAGTGCGCGCCGCCTGGCTGTTTCTGACGCCGATGTTGCTGTGTCTGGCCCTGGTGGCAGCCTGGCCGCTACTGCGCACATTCTGGTTCAGCCTGACCGACGCCAACCTGGCGGACACCAGTGGCGGAACCTTCATAGGCTTTGGCAATTATCTGTTCCACAACGGTTCCAGCTGGTCGGGCATTCTGGTCGACCCGCAATGGTGGAACGCGGTGCGCAACACCTTGTATTTCACCGTGGTGTCGGTGGGACTGGAAGTCGTACTGGGGCTGCTGGTGGCGTTGCTGCTGAACATCAAGTTCACCGGACGTGCTCTGGTGCGTGCGTTGATTCTGATTCCCTGGGCGATTCCGACCATTGTTTCGGCGAAGATCTGGTCATGGATGCTTAACGACCAGTTCGGCATCATCAATCACCTGATGCTGAGCCTGGGCCTGATTGACGCCCCTCTGGCCTGGACGGCCGATGCGGATCTGTCGATGTGGGCGGTGATCATCGTCGACGTCTGGAAGACCGTGCCTTTTGTCACGCTGCTGATGCTGGCCGCGTTGCAGATGTTACCGAGCGATTGCTACGAAGCCGCCAGGGTCGATGGCATTCATCCGCTGAAGGTGTTCTGGCGTGTCACGCTGCCCCTGCTGATGCCCGCATTGCTGGTGGCGGCGATCTTCCGCATTCTCGACTCGCTGCGGGTGTTCGACGTGATCTATGTGCTGACCTCAAACTCGTCGAGCACCATGAGCATGTCGGTGTATGCCCGCCAGCATCTCGTGGAATTCCAGGACGTCGGTTACGGCAGCGCAGCCTCGACGCTGTTGTTTTTGGTGGTTGCGGTCATCGCCCTGCTTTATCTCTACCTCGGACGCCGTCAACTGGAGGTCCGGTCATGAACCTGCGCCTACTGAAAAAAGCCCTGTTGCGCCTCGGATTCTGGTGTCTGATCGGGGTGTTGCTGCTGTATGCGGTCTTCCCTTTCTACTACGCCATCGTGACGTCGCTGAAGCCGTCCAGCGCCTTGTTCGAGGTGAGTTACTGGATCGACAACCCCGATTTCTCCAATTACGCGGCGGTGCTCAATCAAGCCTCATTCCTGCGGGCGATCGGCAACTCGCTGGTGGTTGCGCTGTGCGTGGTGACCCTGGCGCTGTTCCTCAGCCTGACCGCCGCCTATGCCTTGGGCCGGGTGAAGTTTCGCGGGCGTGGCACGGTCTTGATGATGGTCCTTGGTGTGTCGATGTTTCCTCAGGTCGCGGTGCTGTCGGGGCTGTTCGAAGTGATCCGCGCGCTCGGCCTGTACAACACCTCCTGGGCGTTGATCCTCAGCTACACGATTTTCACCCTGCCCTTCACCGTCTGGGTGCTGACCACGTTTATGGGGCAACTGCCCCATGAACTGGAAGAAGCGGCAATCATGGATGGCGCCTCACCCTGGGTCACGCTGACCCGCGTGCTGTTGCCGCTGCTCTGGCCCGCACTGGTCACCACTGGCTTATTGGCTTTCATCGCCGCGTGGAACGAGTTCCTGTTTGCCCTGACCTTCACCCTCACCGACACGCAACGCACGGTGCCGGTCGCCATCGCCTTGATTTCCGGCGGCAGCCCCCATGAGTTGCCTTGGGGGTTGTTGATGGCCGCCTCGGTGGTGGTCACCGTCCCACTGGTGATTCTGGTGCTGATCTTCCAGCGCCGAATCGTTTCCGGTCTCACTGCCGGCGCGTTAAAGGGTTGATGCCCAACAAAGACAAGGAACAGCATCGTGATCAAATTGAAACTGGACAATGTAAACAAGCAATTGGGCGGCATGCGGATTCTTCGCGACGTCAGCCTGGAAATCGCGGCGGGTGAATTCGTTGTATTCGTTGGCCCGTCGGGCTGCGGAAAATCGACCCTGCTGCGACTGATCGCCGGCCTGGATTCGATCTGCGGCGGCGACCTGCTGATCGACGGGCGTCGGGTCAACGACCTGGAGCCGCGCGAGCGTGGCGTCGGCATGGTATTTCAGTCTTATGCGCTGTACCCGCACATGAGCGTCTACGACAACATCAGTTTTGGTCTCAAACTGGCCAAGACTGAAAAGACCAGCCTGCGCGAGCGCGTGCTGAAAACTGCGCAAATCCTGCAGTTGGACAAACTGCTGCAACGCAAGCCAAAGGAACTGTCCGGAGGGCAGCGTCAGCGTGTGGCCATGGGCAGAGCCATGGCGCGGGAGCCGGACATTCTGTTGTTCGACGAACCGCTTTCCAACCTGGATGCATCCTTGCGGGTGCAGATGCGCAACGAAATCGCCCGACTGCATGATCGACTCGGCTCGACGATGATCTACGTCACCCACGATCAGGTTGAAGCGATGACCCTGGCCGACAAAATTGTCGTGCTCAATGGTGGTCGCGTAGAACAGGTCGGCTCACCGCGCGAACTCTATGAGCGCCCGGCCAGCCGCTTTGTCGCCGGTTTTCTCGGTTCGCCCAGAATGAATTTTCTGTCGGCGCGCCTGCAGACGCCAGGCGAAACCAGCCTGGTCGATACCCTCGTTTGGGGTATCACATCCCTGCCCTTCGACAGCTCGAAGCTGGCGGCAGGCACGCAGCTGACTCTGGGGATTCGTCCGGAACACGTGTCGCTCAAAGCGGTGGATGGAACCGCCGGCGTCGTGGTGACCGCGGTCGAATACCTGGGCAGCGAAACCTATGTGCACCTCGAGACAGGTCAGGACGAGCCACTGATCTGTCGTTGCGAGGTCAGCGCCGGATGGCAAGCGGGCGATCGGGTTGAGCTGCAACTGGACATCGACAACCTGCACCTGTTCGACGCCGACGGCGCGGCCTTGAGCCGTCACCCACACGCCATTGAAACGCTGCCGGCTGGCGTCCCTCTGCGCTCGGCACGAGCAAGCGCCCTATGACTGTGTCTTTGAATTCCATGAGTGTTCCAATGTCCGCTGCAATTGAGCTTGCGCAATATGCGCTGAGTGATGGCCTGTCTCGCGTCATCGATGATTATCGTCCCGGTTATCATCTTGCCCCCCCCGCGGGCTGGATGAACGACCCTAACGGGGTGGTGTACTTTCGTGGCGAATACCACGTGTTCTATCAACACCATCCCTTCGACGCGAAATGGGGCCCGATGTATTGGGGGCATGCCAAGAGCGCCGATCTGGTCCATTGGCAGCATCTGCCCATTGCGCTAGCGCCAGGCGATGACTTCGACCGAGACGGTTGTTTTTCCGGTAGCGCGGTGGTGTGTGGCGATACCCTGGCACTGATCTACACCGGGCACACCTGGCTGGGGGAAGTGGGTGACGAGCGCTCGATCCGTCAAGTCCAGTGCCTGGCCACCAGCAGCGACGGCATCCGGTTCGTCAAGCATGGCGCCGTCATCGAGACCGCGCCGCACGATTCGATCATGCACTTTCGTGACCCCAAGGTATGGCAGGAGGATGACGGCTGGTACCTGATTGCCGGCGCACGTCTGGGCGATAAACCGCTGCTGCCGCTGTACCGCTCCACCGATCTGCACACCTGGGAGTTCCTCGATTATGTAGCCAGCGGCAACGAGGGCGATGGCTATATGTGGGAGTGCCCGGACCTGTTCCGGCTTAACGGGCGCGATGTGCTGCTCTACTCCCCTCAAGGCATGCAGCCCCAGGGTTACGATTGGCTCAACAAGTACCAGACCGGTTATCGAGTGGGCCGACTCGATAGCGAATGGCACTTCACCGGCGGGCCTTTTATCGAGCTGGATAACGGCCACGATTTCTATGCCGCGCAAACGCTTCTGGCCGCCGATGGCCGGCGCCTTGTGTGGGCGTGGCTCGACATGTGGGAAAGCCCGATGCCGAGCCAGGCCCATCATTGGTGCGGCATGCTCGGTGTGCCGCGCGAACTTGAACTGCACGCCGATCGCCTTTTCGTGTATCCCGCACGGGAGCTCACCGCTCTGCGCCAGGCACCATTGCCGGGCGTGCCTTGGTGGGAGGGTTCGGGAACCCGGTGCGTGCCGGAAGTGAATGGCGAGATGCTCGAAATCCATGTGCATCTGGATTTGCGTGGCTGCACCAACGGCCACCTCGGAATCGCCTTGCGTTGCAGCGACGATGACCACGAAGAAACCCTGCTTTACTACGATGCGTCGCTACAGCGTCTGGTGCTTGACCGCAGCCGCTCGGGTGCGCAAGTCACCGGTCAGCGCAGCGTGGCGATTGACCCGACACAAGAGCGACTGGAACTGCGCGTATTTCTCGATCGCTCGTCCATCGAGGTGTTCGACGAAAACGGGCGCTTCAGTCTCAGCAGTCGGTTCTATCCACGACCCGACAGCCTGGGCGTGAAGCTGTTTGCCAATGGGAGTGGCGGCCGTGTCTCGATTCCCAAGGCGTGGCCTCTGGCCTCGGGATGGCTGTGAGCGGCGTCATTCGAGTCGCGAGAAACCCGGGCGCTGTGTCATGATCCTGCGTCAACCTGACCGGCCTCGCCTCGCATGACTTCAGTGAAAGACGTTGCACAGCTGGCCGGCGTGTCCCTGATGACGGTTTCTCGAGCGCTCAATAATCCGGAAAAACTGAGCCCCGAAACCCTTCAGCGGGTGCGTCGCGCCATTGACGAACTGCAATTCGTACCGAGCCTGTCGGCGCGCAAGATGCGCGGCGACAACCTCCAGTCGCGCACTATCGGGGTGTTCGCACTGGACACCGCGACCACACCGTTCGCGGTCGAGTTGCTGCTGTCCATCGAACAGACCGCGCAGCAGGCGGGCTGGAATGTGTTCATCCTCAACCTGTTGAGCAACCCGCCGACCGACCAGAACATTGACCTGATGCTGTCGCACCGTCCCGACGGGTTGATCTTCAGCGCCATGGGGTTTCGCCAGGTATGCATTCCCGAACGCTTGAAGAGCAAACCCCTGGTGCTCGCCAATTGCCTGGCAGATGACAGTCGCCTGGTCAGTTATGTGCCAGATGACGAAACGGGGCAGTATCGAGCCGTACATCACGCGTTGAGCCAAGGCTATCGGCGCCCTCTGTGTATCAATCTGCCCAAACAGAGCCTGGCCTGGGGCCTGCGACAAAAAGGCCTGCAGCGTGCCTGCCAGGCATTTGGCCTTGCGCCTGAGGCACTTCTGCAATACGACCTTTCCGATCATGATGCCTATGGTGAAACCGCAGCCATCCTCGACCGGCACATCATCGAGGGTCGCCCGCAATTCGACATCCTGATCTGTGGCAACGACCGGATTGCCTTTTGTGCCTATCAGTTGTTGTTGGGCCGAGGCCTGAAAATTCCCGCCGATGTCGCCGTGCTCGGCTATGACAACATGATCGGCATCGCCGAACTGTTCATACCGCCGCTGACCACGGTGCAATTGCCGTACTACGAGATCGGTCGCAATGCGGCCCGGCACCTGATCGAGGCCCTTGAGGTAGAGGGTGCCCAGCCGGTTGATTGTCCATTGGTAATCAGAACGTCGTTGTGAGTTATCAAAACCCTTTACCGAGGGCCAGCGCTCGGTAAAGGGCTGAGTGTTTACTTGAGCGGAACGAAGTTATCCGGCATTCGATTCACCGCCAATTCCCCCAGCATGATGACCTTTGTTCATGATCGCTGCCACGCCGCGCCCTCACGCCTCATCCCGCCTCCCCCTCCCGAGTAGTCCGAAACTCCCACACCGTCTGGGAGTATCCGCCGATGCGCGATCCTCGGCGCTTATCCATAGTTGCGACCAATGGTCAACGGTCAGGCCTTGATGACCGCAATTACCCAGGAAAAAGTCATGACTATTGAGCAAAATTCATTGCTGACGAACGCTATGAGCGTCGTGGCGAGCGGCGCGAACGTTTCGCTGGACGAAACGTCCGGTTTGCAGAACGCCACCGCCACGCCAACCCCTACGGGAGACGCTGACGACAACGACATTCTGGTGACCTCCCTGCCCTCGACCTTCGCTACCCGTTTGACCGCACTGGGTGCCGGGACCGCAACGGGGGCAGCGTTGAGTGGCTATACCGGTGCCGTGGGCAATACGGGCAGCAATGCGTTCACCGTCACCGCGGACCCCGGAGCCACTATTACCAATATCAGCTTCGTCGACAGCAATGGCGTACCGCTCAATGGCGTGGACAGCGGCCTGGATACCCTCAATGGCACCAGCATCCTTCTCTACACGGATGCGAACAACGACAACATCGTTCTGGGCCGGGCCGGTGGCTCGACCGGCGCGATCGTGTTCGCTGCCTATATTGAAGAAACCGGATCGCCGGTCTCGGGCGGCAAGATCTGGACCGTGGAGTACCAACCGCTCAAGCATCCAGATGCTACGAACGCCGATGATTCGCTCAATCTGCTGAATAAGGTGTTCATCGGAGCCAGTCAGGACCTGGAATTCAATTTGGCCAATGCCCCCTCCGGGCAGAACCTGTTCCTGATGTTCACCAAAGCGAACCCGGCAACTGCAACGGTCGATGGTGTCGTGCGGATCACGGATCCCGTCATCATCGCCACCGGCAAAGATCCGGCGAATCAGTCAACTGGCGCCAGTATAACGACTGGCGACACGATCAATACCAGCCAGGCGGGTGGCCCTACCACCTTCGGCACCAACAGCCAGATGATTACGGAACAGGAAGGCATCCGTTATTCGTTCGTCACAGGTGCCAGGCAGGATATGACCATTCCTAACCTGGATCAGAACGAAGCAGATGTTGAATCCAACATCGACTTTACCGGCGTCTTCAATGCGAAGATGGCCAATTTCGATGTGGTGCAGTTGCAAAGCGGCAAGAGTGCTGTGGTAAAAATCAGCGCATTCAGCACCGCTGTTGAATCTGGAGCGGCTTTCATCGACGGCTATGCGGGTGATACGCCGGTTGCCATCACCAATGTTCGCGTCTTCAACAGCGCCGGGGTGGTGATCGAGAATTCAAACGGATCGGTGAATGATTCGACCATTTTGATCACCTTTTCCGGTGGGGTTGCAACCATCACCGGCGTTAAAGCCGGCTATCAGATTGAATACACCACAACGTCGGATCACAACCGCGTGCTCATCGAGAACGGAGCGGCCCTCGATGCCAAGGGCACTGCCCATGCCGATTTTGATATCGGTGGTTTCACGCTGGTCCAGGCCTCCATTTCGAAAACCGAAATCGGCTCCAAGATGATCTTCGAGGACGACGGGCCGACGGCGACCGGCACTGCCGCAACGGGAACCGTCGACGAGGACGGCCTGGCCAATGGCATTGCCGGGGGTACGGGCGACGTGGCTGGCGAGGCGACCACGGCCAGCGGCAGCGTGACCGGTATCTTCCAGTCCGGCGCCGACACGCCGCTGAGCTATGCCTTGTCGAGTAACACCAGCGGCTTGCCGGCGCTGAGCTCGGGCGGGGTGGCGCTGGTGTACAGCGTCGCGGGCGGCACGCTCACCGCCAAGGCCGGCATAGCCGGTGCCGACGTGTTCACGTTCAGCCTCACCACAGCGGGTGCCTACACCTTTACGCTGCTCAAGCCGCTGGATCACGCGGCAGGTAACAACGAGAACGACATCACCCTCAACCTGGGCTCGCTGCTGCAAGCCACCGACAAGGACGGTGACACGGTGACAGCCGCGGCCGAAAAACTGGTCATCACCGTCGACGACGACACGCCGACGGCGACCGGCACTGCCGCAACGGGAACCGTCGACGAGGACGGCCTGGCCAATGGCATTGCCGGTGGTACGGGCGACGTGGCTGGCGAGGCGACCACCGCCAGCGGCAGCGTGACCGGTATCTTCCAGTCCGGCGCCGACACGCCGCTGAGCTATGCCTTGTCGAGTAACACCAGCGGCTTGCCGGCGCTGAGCTCGGGCGGGGTGGCGCTGGTGTACAGCGTCGTGGGCGGCACGCTCACCGCCACGGCCGGCGCGACCGATGTGTTCACGTTCAGCCTCACCGCAGCGGGTGCCTACACCTTCACGCTGCTCAAGCCGCTGGATCACGCGGCAGGTAACAACGAGAACGACATCACCCTCAACCTGGGCTCGCTGCTGCAAGCCACCGACAAGGACGGTGACACGGTGACAGCCGCGGCCGAAAAACTGGTCATCACCGTCGACGACGACACGCCGACGGCGACCGGTACTGCCGCAACGGGAACCGTCGACGAGGACGGCCTGGCCAACGGCATTGCCGGGGGTACGGGCGACGCGGCTGGCGAGGCGACCACGGCCAGCGGCAGCGTGACCGGTATCTTCCAGTCCGGCGCCGACACGCCGCTGAGCTATGCCTTGTCGAGTGATACCAGCGGCTTGCCGGTGCTGAACTCGGGCGGAGTGGCGCTGGTGTACAGCGTCGCGGGCGGCACGCTCACCGCCAAGGCCGGCGTAGCCGGTGCCGACGTGTTCACGTTCAGCCTCACCACAGCGGGTGCCTACACCTTCACGCTGCTCAAGCCGCTGGATCACGCGGCAGGCAACAACGAGAACGACATCACCCTCAACCTGGGCTCGCTGCTGCAAGCCACCGACAAGGACGGCGACACGGTGACAGCCGCGGCCGAAAAACTGGTCATCACCGTCGACGATGACACGCCGACGGCGACCGGAACCGCCTTGACGGGAACCGTCGACGAGGACGGCCTGGCCAATGGCATTGCCGGTGGTGTGGGCGATGTGGATGGCGTGGCGACTACGGCCAGCGGCAGCGTGACCGGCATCTTCCAGTCCGGCGCCGACACGCCGCTGAGCTATGCCTTGTCGAGTGATACCAGCGGCTTGCCGGCGCTGAGCTCGGGCGGGGTGGCGCTGGTGTACAGCGTCGTGGGCAATACGCTCACCGCCACGGCCGGCGCCACCGATGTGTTCACCTTCAGCCTCACCGCAGCGGGTGCCTACACCTTTACGCTGCTCAAGCCGCTGGATCACGCGGCAGGTAACAACGAGAACGACATCACCCTCAACCTGGGCTCGCTGCTGCAAGCCACCGACAAGGACGGTGACACGGTGACAGCCGCGGCCGAAAAACTGGTCATCACCGTCGACGACGACACGCCGACGGCGACCGGCACTGCCGCAACGGGAACCGTCGACGAGGACGGCCTGGCCAATGGCATTGCCGGTGGTACGGGCGACGTGGCTGGCGAGGCGACCACCGCCAGCGGCAGCGTGACCGGTATCTTCCAGTCCGGCGCCGACACGCCGCTGAGCTATGCCTTGTCGAGTAACACCAGCGGCTTGCCGGCGCTGAGCTCGGGCGGGGTGGCGCTGGTGTACAGCGTCGTGGGCGGCACGCTCACCGCCACGGCCGGCGCGACCGATGTGTTCACGTTCAGCCTCACCGCAGCGGGTGCCTACACCTTCACGCTGCTCAAGCCGCTGGATCACGCGGCAGGTAACAACGAGAACGACATCACCCTCAACCTGGGCTCGCTGCTGCAAGCCACCGACAAGGACGGTGACACGGTGACAGCCGCGGCCGAAAAACTGGTCATCACCGTCGACGACGACACGCCGACGGCGACCGGTACTGCCGCAACGGGAACCGTCGACGAGGACGGCCTGGCCAACGGCATTGCCGGGGGTACGGGCGACGCGGCTGGCGAGGCGACCACGGCCAGCGGCAGCGTGACCGGTATCTTCCAGTCCGGCGCCGACACGCCGCTGAGCTATGCCTTGTCGAGTGATACCAGCGGCTTGCCGGTGCTGAACTCGGGCGGAGTGGCGCTGGTGTACAGCGTCGCGGGCGGCACGCTCACCGCCAAGGCCGGCGTAGCCGGTGCCGACGTGTTCACGTTCAGCCTCACCACAGCGGGTGCCTACACCTTCACGCTGCTCAAGCCGCTGGATCACGCGGCAGGCAACAACGAGAACGACATCACCCTCAACCTGGGCTCGCTGCTGCAAGCCACCGACAAGGACGGCGACACGGTGACGGCCGCGGCCGACAAACTGGTCATCACCGTCGACGACGACACGCCGACGGCGACCGGTACCGCCGTGACGGGAACCGTCGACGAGGACGGCCTGGCCAATGGCATTGCCGGGGGTACGGGCGACGTGACCGGCGAGGCGACCACGGCCAGCGGCAGCGTGACCGGCATCTTCCAGTCCGGCGCCGACACGCCGCTGAGCTATGCCTTGTCGAGTGACACCAGTGGCTTGCCGGCGCTGAGCTCGGGCGGGGTGGCGCTGGTGTACAGCGTCGTGGGCGGCACGCTCACCGCCAAGGCCGGCGTAGCCGGTGCCGACGTCTTCACGTTCAGCCTCACCGCAGCGGGTGCCTACACCTTCACGCTGCTCAAACCGCTGGATCACGCGGCTGGCAACAACGAGAACGACATCACCCTCAACCTGGGCTCGCTGCTGCAAGCCACCGACAAGGACGGTGACACGGTGACGGCCGCGGCCGAGAAACTGGTCATCACCGTCGACGACGACACGCCGACGGCAACCGGCACTGCCGCAACGGGAACCGTCGACGAGGACGGCCTGGCCAACGGCATTGCCGGGGGTACGGGCGACGTGGCTGGCGAGGCGACTACGGCCAGCGGCAGCGTAACCGGTATCTTCCAGTCCGGCGCCGACACGCCGCTGACCTATGCCTTGTCGAGTGACACCAGCGGCTTGCCGGCGCTGAACTCGGGCGGGGTGGCGCTGGTGTACAGCGTCGTGGGCGGCACGCTCACCGCCACGGCCGGCGCGACCGATGTGTTCACGTTCAGCCTCACCACAGCGGGTGCCTACACCTTCACGCTGCTCAAGCCGCTGGATCACGCGGCCGGTAACAACGAGAACGACATCACCCTCAA
The DNA here is from genome assembly GCF_053629455.1 of Pseudomonas sp. F-14 TE3482. Taxonomy (NCBI): domain Bacteria; kingdom Pseudomonadati; phylum Pseudomonadota; class Gammaproteobacteria; order Pseudomonadales; family Pseudomonadaceae; genus Pseudomonas; species Pseudomonas sp. F-14 TE3482. The sequence goes on along the minus strand of NZ_JBRJII010000001.1, from coordinate 4,348,620 downwards.
CCTGGGGTCGCTGCTGCAAGCCACCGACAAGGACGGCGACACGGTGACGGCCGCGGCCGAGAAACTGGTCATCACCGTCGACGACGACACGCCGACCGCGGCCGGGACCGCCGCAACGGGAACCGTCGACGAAGACGGCCTGGCCAATGGCATTGCCGGTGGCACGGGCGACGTGACCGGCGAGGCGACCACCGCCAGCGGCAGCGTGACCGGCATCTTCCAGTCCGGTGCCGACACGCCGCTGAGCTATGCCTTGTTGAGTGATACCAGCGGCTTGCCGGCGCTGAACTCGGGCGGAGTGGCGCTGGTGTACAGCGTCGCGGGCGACACACTCACCGCCAAGGCCGGCGCGATCGACGTGTTCACCTTCAGCCTCACCGCAGCGGGCGCCTACACCTTCACGCTGCTCAAGCCGCTGGATCACGCGGCCGGTAACAACGAGAACGACATCACCCTCAACCTGGGCTCGCTGCTGCAAGCCACCGACAAGGACGGCGACACGGTGACGGCCGCGGCCGAGAAACTGGTCATCACCGTCGACGACGACACGCCGACGGCGACCGGCACCGCCGCAACGGGAACCGTCGACGAGGACGGCCTGGCCAACGGCATTGCCGGCGGTACGGGCGACGTGACCGGCGAGACGACCACCGCCAGCGGCAGCGTGACCGGCATTTTCCAGTCCGGCGCCGACACGCCGCTGACCTATGCCTTGTCGAGTGACACCAGCGGCTTGCCGGCGCTGAGCTCGGGCGGAGTGGCGCTGGTGTACAGCGTCGTGGGCGGCACGCTCACCGCCAAGGCTGGCGTAGCCGGTGCCGACGTGTTCACCTTCAGCCTCACCGCCGCGGGCGTGTACAGCTTCACCCTGCTCAAGCCGCTGGATCACGCGGCCGGCAACAACGAGAACGACATCACCCTCAACCTGGGCTCACTGCTGCAAGCCACCGACAAGGACGGCGACACGGTGACGGCCGCAGCCGAGAAACTGGTCATCACCGTCGACGACGACACGCCGACGGCGACCGGCACCGCCGCAACGGGAACCGTCGACGAGGACGGTCTGGCCAATGGCATTGCCGGGGGTACGGGCGACGTGGCTGGCGAGGCGACCACCGCCAGCGGCAGCGTGACCGGTATCTTCCAGTCCGGCGCCGACACGCCGCTGAGCTATGCCTTGTCGAGTGACACCAGCGGCTTGCCGGCGCTGAACTCGGGCGGAGTGGCGCTGGTGTACAGCGTCGCGGGCGGCACGCTCACCGCCACGGCCGGGGCGACCGATGTGTTCACCTTCAGCCTCACCGCAGCGGGTGCCTACACCTTCACGCTGCTCAAGCCGCTGGATCACGCGGCAGGCAACAACGAGAATGACATCACCCTCAACCTGGGCTCGCTGCTGCAGGCCACCGACAAGGACGGTGACACGGTGACAGCCGCGGCCGAGAAATTGGTCATCACTGTCGACGACGACACGCCGACCGCGACCGGTACCGCCGTGACGGGAACCGTCGACGAGGACGGCCTGGCCAATGGCATTGCCGGTGGTGTGGGCGATGTGGATGGCGTGGCGACTACGGCCACCGGCAGCGTGACCGGCATCTTCCAGTCCGGCGCCGACACGCCGCTGAGCTATGCCTTGTCGAGTGATACCAGCGGCTTGCCGGTGCTGAGCTCGGGCGGGGTGGCGCTGGTGTACAGCGTCGCGGGCGGCACGCTCACCGCCAAGGCCGGCGTAGCCGGTGCCGACGTCTTCACGTTCAGCCTCACCACAGCGGGTGCCTACACCTTCACGCTGCTCAAGCCGCTGGATCACGCGGCTGGCAACGACGAGAACGACATCACCATCAACCTGGGCTCGCTGCTGCAAGCCACCGACAAGGACGGCGACACGGTGACGACCGCGGCCGACAAACTGGTCATCACCGTCGACGACGACACGCCCGTTATAGGGACCGCCCCTGTGCAGGATGTCGATCCCACTTTGGGTGCGACGTCATGGACCTTTTCGGGTGACTTCGTCTACTCGCTAGGTGCGGACCAGCGCGGGCCGACCTACTCTTCGGCAGCGGACAGCGATTTTGCCGAACTCGCCCTCTCTGGTACGGCGAACGATGTTGCGGTCGTTGATCCAACGGTCACCTGGGATTCGGAGAATCTCAACGCTGCCACGTTTAACGTGTCGTTCGAATACGATCACGATCGCAATGCTGCCACCGCGACTGAACTGGTGGAAGGCACGCTGGTGTTCGACAAAGTCAATGACACCTACACCTTCGAGATGGATGCGCTGCAAACGACGCAAGACGTCACGCTGGGCGAAGGCACTGGATACGAAACGTATGACGTGGGTGGCACGAGCCCTTCCAGTGGCCCATCACCTGTGGCTACCGGGAAGCTTGGGGAAGGTTTCTACATCCAGATCACGGGCTTCGAGGCCCCCCTTAGTGCCGGCGGCAATACTGCCGTGGCGGCGGGTGAGCTGGTGAGCGGCACGCAGGCCCCTGTAACCTTGTCCAGCACTGCTCTGGGCGTCTCCGGAAATACGATCCAGGCAGGTGAAGCGGCCAACATCAACTTCTTCCAGACTGATCCGAAAGGAGATTTGGGCGCCGACGATTTTAGTTACGCGACCGATTTCTTTATCAAGTTCGATGGCTACGAGACTGAAAGCGATGATCTTTTGCTTATAGTCAGTCTTGCTGATGCAGATGATCCCTCCATCACTACAACACGGGCCATCTACGTCGACCAGGGCGATGTGTACGAGAGCGATACGGTCAACACCGATCTTGTTGGAACCAAGTACGAGGCCCTTATCCTCGATGACCTAACCGATCCGAACGACCCGTTCCTGGACAATAATGATGCTCTGTTGATTGTTGAAAGTAATGACTTCAACATTCAGACCGGTGATAACTGGCTCATCAAGGGTATTCAGATTCTTTCGAATGATGCTGGCCTTACGGGCAGCGCGATAAATCTGAATCGCAATGTCGGTGCCGATGGCGCAAGCAGCACTTCCGCGCAGCCGGTCAGTGGTCTCGTCGGGCCTGGAAATACGATTGCGGAGGATACGAGTACGAATCCGCTGAAGATCATCGATGCTGGTTTTTCCACCACCACGACTACACCCGCTACCCTTGATCTGACGCTGGATTTCAAGGTCGTCGATAGGGATAGCGATTTCACCGATGTCCAGACGATTGATATCGAAAATCCTGTCGTGGTCGAACTGGTAGGAGTGACTAACCTGGCACCGACAGATTTGGTGCTTTGATCCGCCAGGAAGAGTACGCGCGCGACAGGATGTAAAACCTGTCGCGCGCGGTAATGCTGGCGACACGGTGATCGTATTGGTCGGTGTCAATCTTGCAACCGAAGTTGCACCGGGAGACTACGTCTGACCCCTTAATTTGCATGACTTCTTCAGGAGGTGTTTATTGGTTAGCCTCGCGGCCCACAAGGCAGCGGGGCTTTCCATTTCCGGTCTACCTCCCGGTATCCAATGTCGGCGGCCAAACGGAATCGAGTCCCCAACACCCTCTCTGATCAGGGCTTATGGTTGATCCATGGACCCTGTACTCATCGCGCCGCTCCTTCGCGTCCTCATCCCGTCTCCCCCTTCCAAGTAGTCTGAAACTCCCACCCCGTTTGGGAGTATCGGCCGATGCGCAATACCCGGCGCTTATCCATAGTTGCGGCCAATGGTCAACGGTCAGGCCAAGATGACCGCAATTGCTCTGGAGAAAAATCATGGCTATTGGAACCACCGGTGTGAACGTTTCGCTGGACGAAACGTCCGGGTTACAGAATCTCACCGCCACGCCAACCCCTACGGGAGACGCTGACGACAATGACATTCTGGTGGCCTCCCTGCCCTCGACCTTCGCTACCCGTTTGACCGCACTGGGTGCCGGGACCGCAACGGGTGCGGCCTTAAGTGGCTATACCGGTGACGTAAACGACACGGGCAGCAATGCGTTCACCCTCACATCTGACCCCGGAGCAGGCATTACCGATATCAGCTTCGTCGACAGTGAAGGCGCACCGCTCAATGGCCTGGATAGCGGGCTGGATACCCTCGATGGCACCAGCATCCTTCTCTATACGGACACGAACAACAACATTCTTCTGGGCCGAGCCGGGGGGCCAACTGGCGCGATCGTGTTCGCAGCCTACATCGAAGAAACTGGATCGCCGGTCACCGGCGGCAAGATCTGGACCGTTGAGTACCAACCGCTCAAGCATCCAGTTGTGACGAACGCCGATGATTCGCTCAATCTGGCCGGTAAGGTTTTCATCGGAGCCACTCAGGACGCGAATTTTAGCCTGGCCGGGGCACCATCTGGCCAGCAGTTATTCCTGATGTTCACCACCGAGGGCGCGACGGCCGATGTGGACGGGCGGATTCCCGGTGTCTCGATCATCGTCACCGGCAAGAATCCGCTGAATCAGTCGGCAAGCGACGCTGCCATCACTAGCGCCGACACGGTCAATAGCAGCCAGGGCGGCGGCAACACGACCCTGGGCACCAACAATCAGGCGATCACCGAACAGGAAGGCCTGCGTTTCAGCTTCGTCACTGGTGCCAGGGCGGACGTCACGATCCCCAACCTGAGCCCAGGCGAAGCAGGTATCGAAGCGAACATCGACTTCACCCAGTACTTCGGCGCCCGCGCCGCGACCTTCCAGGTCGTGCAGGAGACGGGTGGCACGACCGCGAAGATCTTGCTCACCGCCTTCAAGAACGTCGACAACGACCTCAACGGGTCGCAGAGCGGCGTCAACTTCATCGACAGCTACGCCGACGACGGCACCGAAAAGGTCGATATCACCGTTGGCAGTGTTACCGTGAAGACGTTCGCGGGTGTCACTATCAGCAGCGCCGTCATCACCTACAACGCCGACGGCACGGTGCTGATCACCGGCATTCCGACCGATTCGCAGATCACCTACGGCACGGCGACCGACCACAACCGTGTGCTGATCGAGAACGCCGGGTTACTGACCGCCAAGAACAGCGACAAGACGCACGCCGACTTCGACATCGGCGGCTTTGAGGTGCTGCAGACCAGTACCTCGGCCATCGAAATCGGTTCCAAGATGATCTTCGACGACGATGGTCCTAGCGCGGACGTGGTTGATGGCGGCGGCGTGGTGACGATCGACGAGACGGCTGGTAACCAGGATAACGACAGCGACCTGGCAGCGGTTCTCGCACTGTTCGACACAGAAGTAACGAACAAAGGCACGGACTTGAATCCAACCGAGTTCGCGATCAGCACCACGCCTTTGGCCACCACAACACTCAGCAGCTTTGGCCAGGACGCCGCGGGCGGGACGAAAGTGCTGTCGCTGGCGATTGTGGGCGGTGATGGCACCGACTCGTTGCTCAACACCACCGATGGCAAGGACATCAAGCTGTTCAAGGAAGGCAATCTGATTGTCGGCCGCTATGACGTGGCCAATGGCACGGTCACGGCGGATGATCCGGCGGCGTTTGCGATTGCACTGCAACAGGACGGCAACGTGGCGGTGGCGCAGTATGTCTCGCTCACGCACCCTGTCGCCGGTAGTTCGGCAGCGGATCATGACGACCGGGTCGATCTGGCCGGCCTGGTCAATGCGGTGGTGACGGTGACCGACGGCGACGGCGACACCAGCACCGATAGCGTCGGCATCGGCGACGACATCAACTTCGACGACGACGGGCCGAGCGCGGACGTGGCCGATGGCGGCGGTTCAGTAACAATCGACGAGACGGCAGGCAACCAGGATAACGACAGCGATGCGGCGGCAGTTCTGGCGCTGTTCGACACGGAAGTGCTGAACAAGGGCACGGACTTGAGTCCAGCGGAGTTCGCGATCAGCACCACGCCTTTGGCCACTACGGCGCTCAGCAGCTTTGGCCAGGACCAGGAGGGTGCGACGAAAGTGTTGTCACTGGCGATTGTGGGCGGCGACGGCACCGACTCGCTGCTCAACACCACCGATGGCAAGGACATCAAGCTGTTCAAGGAAGGCGATCTGATTATCGGCCGCTATGACGTAGCCAATGGCACGGTCACGGGAGCCGATCCGGCGGCGTTCGCGATTGCGCTGCTGCAGGACGGCAACGTGGCAGTGGCGCAGTATGTCTCGCTCACGCACCCTATCGCCGGCAGCTCGGCGGCGGCCCATGACGATCAGGTCAATCTGGCCGGCCTGATCAACGCAGTGGTGACGGTGACCGACGGCGACGGCGACACCAGCATCGACAGCGTCGGTATCGGCGGCGACATCAACTTCGACGACGATGGGCCTACGGTGTCAGCCAACAGCACGGTGCTGCTCGACGACGATGCACTAACCGGTGGCAATCCCGGCGGTACGGACGACGATGTAAACGCGGCTAACGCAAGCGGCACGCTGGGCCACGACTTTGGTCAGGACGGGGCCGGCACGGTGGCCTATCTGACCAGCGGCGCACCCACAGGCTTCACCTATGTGGCCGATGGCACCAGCTTGTTGGTCAAGCAGGGCACGACCACGGTGCTGACCCTGACGATGGTTGCGGCAACAGGTGCCTACTCGGTGGTGCAAAACAATCCGATCGCTCATGCGGCGGGTCTGAACGAGAACAACCAGGCGTTCACCATCAGCTACCGGGTGACCGATGGTGATGGCGATACGGCCGACGGCACGCTGGGGATCAACGTCGATGACGATACCCCCGTTATCGAGACAGCCCCTGTGCAGGATGTCGATCCCACTTTGGGTGCGACGTCATGGACCTTTTCGGGTGACTTCGCCTACTCGATAGGTGCGGACAAGCGCGGGCCGACCTACTCTTCGGCAGCGGACAGCGATTTTGCCGAACTCGCCCTCTCTGGTTCGGCGAACGATGTTGCGATCGTTGATCCAACGGTCACCTGGGATTCAGAGAATCTCGACGCTGCCACGTTTGATGTGTCGTTCAAATACGATCACGACCGCAACGCTGCTACCGATCCTGAACTGGTGGAAGGCACGCTGGTGTTTGACAAAGTCAATGACACCTACACCTTCGAGATGGATGCGCTGCAAACGACGCAAGACGTCACGCTGGGCGAAGGCACTGGATACGAAACGTATGACGTGGGTGGCACGAGCCCTTCCAGTGGCCCATCACCTGTGGCTACCGGGAAGCTTGGGGAAGGTTTCTACATCCAGATCACGGGCTTCGAGGCACCACTTAGTGCCGGCGGCAATACTGCCGTGGCGGCGGGTGAGCTGGTGAGCGGCACGCAGGCCCCTGTAACCTTGTCCAGCACTGCTCTGGGCGTCTCCGGAAATACGATCCAGGCGGGTGAAGCGGCCAACATCAACTTCTTCCAGACTGATCCGAAAGGAGATCTGGGCGCCGACGATTTTAGTTACGCGACCGATTTCTTTATCAAGTTCGATGGCTATGAGACTGAAAGCGATGATCTTTTGCTTATAGTCAGCCTTGCTGATGCAAATGATCCCTCCATCACTACAACACGGGCCATCTACGTCGACCAAGGCGATGTGTACGAGAACGATACGGTCAACACCGATCTTGTTGGAACCAAGTACGAGGCCCTTATCGTCAACGACCCGGCCGATCCGAACGACCCGTTCCTGGACAATAATGATGCTCTATTGATTGTTGAAAGCAATGACTTCAACATTCAGACCGGTGATAACTGGCTCATCAAGGGTATTCAGATTCTTTCGAATGATGCTGGCCTTACGGGCAGCGCGATAAATCTGAATCGCGATGTCGGTGCCGATGGCGCAAGCAGCACTGCCGCACAGCCGGTCGTTGGTCTCGTCGGGCCTGGAAACACGATTGCGGAGGATACGAGTACGAATCCGCTGAAGATCATCGATGCTGGTTTCTCCACCACCACGACTACACCCGCTACCCTTGATCTAACGCTGGATTTCAAAGTCGTCGATAGCGATAGCGATTTCACCGCTGTACAGACGATTGATATCGAAAATCCTGTCGTGGTCGAACTGGTGGGAGTGACTAACTTGGCACCGACAGATTTGGTGCTTTGATCCGGTGACCGACATCGCAAGCACTGACATTGTCTGAAAACCGCTGCAGGTACACGGCCTGGCTCCCGCAAGGGACCAGGCCGTTTTTTATGGCCACTGCGAGCCTTGCGGCATGTCCTCATTCACAAACGGAATAGGCGGCACCGTTCCTTAACGCCCTCGTGCTGTTCCCCCATCCAGGTAGTCTGAAACTCCCATCCCGCTTGGGAGTATCGGCCGATGCGCGATCCCCGGCGCTTAGCCATAGTTGCAGCGATAGGTCAACGGTCAGGCCTCGATGACCGCAATTGCTCGGGAGAAAAACCATGGCTATTGGAATCACCGGCGTGGACGTTACGCTGGACGAAACGGCCGGTTTACAGAACGCCACCGCCACGCCAAGCCCTGCGGGAGACGCTGACGACAACGACATTCTGGTGGCGTCCCTGCCCTCGGACTTCTCAACCCGTTTGACCGAACTGAATGCCGGTACCGCAACGGGTGCGGCCTTGAGTGGCTATACCGGTGACGTGGGCGACACGGGCAGCAATGCATTCACTCTCACCGACGCGTCCGGCATTACCGATATCAGCTTCGTCGACAGCAATGGCGCACCGCTTGATGGTCTGGAAAGCGGACTGTTTACCCTCGATGGCACCAGCATCCTTCTCTACACGGATACGAACAACAACATCCTTCTGGGCCGGGCCGGGAGCGCTACCGGCGCGATCGTGTTCGCCGCCTATATCGAAGAAACCGGATCGCCGGTCTCGGGCGGCAAGATCTGGACCGTGGAGTATCAACCGCTCCAGCATCCAGATGATACGAACCCCGATGATTCACTCAATCTGCTGGATAAGGTATTCGTCGGAACCAGTCAGGACCTGGAATTCAGCCTGGCCGGTGTGCCTTCCGGTGCGAACCTCTTCCTGATGTTCACGAAGACGAACCCGACAGTTGTCGACGACAGTGGTGTCTTGCGGATCACGGATCCCACCATCATCGCCACCGGCAAGGACCCCGCAGACGAGTCAAGCGGCGCCAATATCAACACTGGCGACACGATCATTACCAGCCAGGCGGCTAACCCGACCACCTTCGGCACCAACAGTCAGATGATTACGGAACAGGATGGCATCCGCTTTTCGTTCGTCACCGGTGCCAGGCAGGATGTGACCATTCCCAACCTGAGTCCGACCGAAGCAGATGTTGAATCCAACATCGACTTTACCGCCGTCTTCAACGCGAAGATGGCCAGCTTCGAGGTCGTGCAGTTGCAAAGCGGCAAGAGTGCCGTGGTAAAAATCAGCGCATTCACCACCGCTGCTGAACCTGGCGTGAACTTCATCAACGGCTATGCGAACGATACGCCGGTTGCCATCACCAATGTGCGCGTCTTCAACAGCGCCGGGGTGGTGATCGAGAATTCAAACGGATCGGTGAATGATCCGGCCATTGGCATCACCTTTTCCGGTGGGGTTGCTACCATCACCGGCGTTTTGGCCGGCTACCAGATTGAATACACCACAGCGTCGGATCACAACCGCGTGCTCGTCGAGAACGGTGCGGCCCTCGACGCCAGGGGCAATACCCACGCCGACTTTGATATCGGTGGTTTCACGCTGCTCCAAACCGCTGTTTCGACCGCCGAAATCGGCTCCAAGATGCTTTTCGAAGATGATGGCCCAGCACTCGCCTTTGGTAACCTGATCGGCAGCGGTAGCGTCCTGCCACAAACCGGATATTGGAGTCATTCGGCCGGCGCCGACGGGCTGGATGCGGACGGTCTGGATATTTCGGTGAATAGCTCGTTCACCCTCGTCAGGCCAGACAACACCACCACAACCGGGACCGCCACACTCACCGAGCAGTCACCCTCACCGGATGGCAATGGCACGTACCAATTCGCCGGGACCTTGACCGGCGATTTCGACAACAACGCCGCCACGACGGATACCACCATCGACTATACGCTGAGTGCCTTGGCCGATGGCAGCTATGTACTGGATCTGGTGCAAGGCTTCAGTTCGACGGTCGTGCTCAGCAGTGCCGATGGCGCGCTCGGTGCCGGCGGCCCGGATCCAGTGCGCACATTGTTGATTCCAGAGCAGGATCCACCAACTATTCCTTCGCCATCTGAGGAGATTGTTTTTTTTGGTGTTAACGCAACCACTTCCTCCAGCGACATATTTTCCGCCATCGGGCTGGGTGCGCCCGACCTCACCGAAGCACAGATAGAAAGTGGCGGGTTTGCGTTCATCGGCGCCGCGAACATGAACGTCAGCACGTCCGGCATCGGTATTGGCAACAACAACCTGGATGGAAACACAGTACCAGGCATCAATGGCGCTGACCCCAATGACTCCAAATCCGTGGGTGACGAGAGTTTCGTCATCAATCCCGAGTCTTTGTTGTCGAGCATGAAAGTGTTCATCGACAACTCGGTGCAGGGGTACAACCCGGCAACGGAAGAGCTGTACTACACGATCTTCTACGCGGACGGCACCACGTCGGGTTCGCCGACGAAGGTTCTTGCCGCTGATCTGACCGCGGAGGCCGGAGGACAGACGTCCTTCGTTATCGAGAAGGCGGACGCGACGCTGATCGACGCTGTTCAGCTCACGATGGGCCTGGGCACGATCAAGATCCCGGTGATCCAGTTCATTCAGGAGACCGAGAGCCTGGCCAGTGATATCCAGCTGACATTCAACGCGACGGTGACGGACGAGGATGGGGACTCGGCGACGAGTACGTTCGACGCCAACCTGTTCGCCAACGACTTGACCGGCTCCTTCGACTACACGCTGGTGGGCACGGGTGGTGAGCAGGATGCCTTCAACGTCGATTTGTCATTCACCGAGAACCTGTACCAGGTCACCGGCTTCGATGCGGGCGCAGACCTGCGAGATACGCTGGTGCTCAACGGCGACCAGAACGCGGTTGTCCAGATCGACAACACTGGCGCAGACAGCATTGTGTCGGTCACCGAAACGGGCGGACAAGTCACGACCATCACCTTGGTCGGGGTCGATCTTCTGAGTAGCGACATTGTTTACGGCAGCGTCTGAGAAACGCGCGTGAAAGGATGCGAGGGTGGCGCAAGCCACCCTCGCATTTTTTTGCACTTCCAATAGGCGATCCGCACGCTCACATCAACCTGGGCGCCCTGCGACAGACTACCGACGAGGACGACTAGGCCGAAACTCCCATCCCACTTGGGAGTTTCGGCCGATGCGCAATTTCCGGCGCTTGGTCATAGTTGTAGAGGTCAATGGTCAGACCTCAATGACCGCAATTGCTCGGGAGAAAAATCATGGCTATTGCAATCACAGGCGAGGACGTTGTGCTGGACGAGACGGCCGGGTTACAGAACGCCACCGCCACGCCAACCCCTGCAGGAGACGCTGACGACAACGACATTCTTGTGGCATCCCTGCCCGCTTCCTTCTCTACCCGCTTGACCGCACTTGGAGCCGGTACCGCAACGGGTGCGGCCTTGAGTGGCTATACCGGTGCCGCGGGCACCACGGGCACCAATGCGTTCACTATCACCGGTGGAGGAAGCACTAGCGACATCAGCTTCGTCGACAGCGCTGGTGCACCACTCGATGGTCTGGACAGTGGACTGGATACCCTCGATGGCACCAGCATCCTTCTCTATACCGATACGAACAACAACATTCTTCTGGGCCGAGCCGGGGGCGCAGATGGCGCGATCGTGTTCGCTGCCTACATTGAAGAAACCGGATCGCCGGTCACCGGCGGCAAGATCTGGACCGTGGAATACCAACCGCTCAAGCACCCAGATGCTACAAACCCCGATGATTCGCTCAATCTGCTGGATAAGGTGTTCATCGGAGCTACCCAGGACCAGGGATTCAGTCTCGCCGGTGCGCCCTCCGGTCAGAACCTCTTTTTGATGTTCACGAAAGCGAACCCGACAACTGAAACGGTCGATGGTGTCGTGCGGATCACCGATACCACCATCATCGCCACCGGCAAGAACCCCGCAGACCAATCGAGCGGCGCCAATATCAACACTGGCGACACGATCAATACCAGCCAGGGTGGTGGCCCGACCACCATCGGCACCAACAACCAGATGATTACGGAACAGGAAGGCATCCGCTTTACGTTCGTCACGGGCGCCAGGCAGGATGTGACTGTTCCCAACCTGAGTCAGACCGAAGCAGATGTTGAATCCAACATCGACTTTACCGGCGTCTTCAATTCGACGTCGGCCAGTTTCGACGTCGTGCAGTTGCAAGGCGGCAAGAGTGCAGTGGTCAAAATCAGCGCATTCAACACCGCTGCTGAACCTGGCGTGAACTTCGTCAACGGCTATACAGGTGATACGGCGGTTGCCATCACCAATGTGCTCGTCACCAACATCAGCACCGGGCAGGTGATCGAGAATTCAGACGGTTCGGTGAATGATCCGTCCATTGCCATCACCTTTACTGGTGGGGTTGCAACCGTCACCGGCGTTTTGGCCGGCTACCAGATTGAATACACCACAACGTCAGACCACAACCGCGTGCTCATCGAGAACGGGGCGGCCCTCGACGCCAGGGGCGATAACCACGCCGATTTTGATATCGGTGGCTTCACGCTGCGCGATACCTCTACGACGATCGCCGAAATCGGCTCCAAGATGATCTTCGAGGATGACGGACCAAGCGTCAGCGCCACCGGCACGGAGCCAATACTGACAGTAGACGAAACGGTTCTGACAACCGACGCCACCCAGAGCTTTACCGCCAACTTCAGCTCCGCGTTTGGCGCTGATGGCGCTGGCACGCTGACCTATGCGCTGGGCGCGACGGCAGGCCCTTCCGGGCTGACCGACACGGCCACCGGCGAAGCGGTCAACCTGTCGCTCAACGGCACCGTGGTCGAAGGCCGCACGGCCACCACCAACCTGCTGGTGTTCACGGTCAGCGTCGCCGCCAACGGTGACGTCACCCTCGACCAACTGCGCGCTGTGGTGCATCCCGATGCCACTGATCCCGATGATGCGACGAGCCTGAGCTCGGACGATCTGGTGACCCTGACGGCGACCATAACCGATGGCGATGGCGACAGCGTTCAGGCGACCCTCAACATCGGCCAGAACCTGGTGTTCGAGGACGATGGACCGAGCATCCACACCACCGGCGACGAGCCAACGCTGACGGTAGACGAAACGGTGTTGACGACCGACGCCACCCAGAGCTTTACCGCCAACTTCAGCTCAGCGTTTGGCGCTGATGGCGCCGGCACGCTGACCTATGCACTGGGCGCGACGGCAGGCCCTTCCGGGCTGACCGACACGGCCACCGGCGAAGCGGTCAACCTGTCGCTCAACGGCACCGTGGTCGAAGGCCGCACGGCCACCACCAACCTGCTGGTGTTCACGGTCAGCGTCGCCGCCAACGGTGACGTCACCCTCGACCAACTCCGCGCTGTGGTGCATCCCGATGCCACTGATCCCGATGATGCGACGAGCCTGAGCTCGGACGATCTGGTGACGCTGACGGCCACCATCACCGACAAGGACGGTGACAGTGCCCAGGCAACCCTCAACATCGGCCAGAACCTGGTGTTCGAGGACGACGGACCGAGCATCCACACCACCGGCGACGAACCGACGCTGACGGTAGACGAAACGGTGCTGACAACCGACGCCACCCAGAGCTTCACCGCCAACTTCAGCTCCGCGTTTGGCGCTGATGGCGCTGGTACGCTGACCTATGCGCTGGGCGTCACGGCAGGCCCTTCGGGGCTGACCGACACGGCCACCGGCGAAGCGGTCAACCTGTCGCTCAACGGCGGTGTAGTCGAAGGCCGCACGGCCACCACCAACCTGCTGGTGTTCACGGTCAGCGTCGCCGCCAACGGTGACGTCACCCTCGACCAACTGCGCGCCGTGGTGCATCCCGATGCCACTGATCCCGATGATGCGACGAGCCTGAGCTCGGACGATCTGGTGACGCTGACGGCCACCATCACCGACAAGGACGGTGACAGTGCCCAGGCAACCCTCAACATCGGCCAGAACCTGGTGTTCGAGGACGACGGACCGAGCATCCACACCACCGGCGACGAACCGACGCTGACGGTCGACGAAACGGTGCTGACAACCGACGCCACCCAGAGCTTTACCGCCAACTTCAGCTCGGCGTTTGGCGCTGATGGCGCCGGTACGCTGACCTATGCGCTGGGCGCGACGGCAGGCCCTTCCGGGCTGACCGATACGGCCACCGGCGAGGCAGTCAACCTGTCGCTCAACGGCGCCGTGGTCGAAGGACGCACGGCCACCACCAACCTGCTGGTGTTCACGGTCAGCGTCGCCGCCAACGGTGACGTCACCCTCGACCAACTGCGCGCCGTGGTGCATCCCGATGCTACCGATCCCGATGATGCGACGAGCCTGAGCTCGGACGATCTGGTGACGCTGACGGCCACCATCACCGACAAGGACGGTGACAGTGCCCAGGCGACCCTCAACATCGGCCAGAACCTGGTGTTCGAGGACGACGGACCGAGCATCCACACCACCGGTGACGAGCCAATACTGACGGTCGACGAAACGGTGCTGACAACCGACGCCACCCAGAGCTTTACCGCCAACTTCAGCTCGGCGTTTGGCGCTGATGGCGCCGGTACGCTGACCTATGCGCTGGGCGTGACGGCGGGGGCTTCGGGGCTGACCGACACCGCCACCGGCGAAGCGGTCAACCTGTCGCTTAACGGCACCGTGGTCGAAGGCCGCACGGCCACCACCAACCTGCTGGTGTTCACGGTCAGCGTCGCCGCCAACGGTGACGTCACCCTCGACCAGCTGCGCGCTGTGGTGCATCCCGATGCTACCGATCCCGATGACGCGACGAGCCTGAGCTCGGACGATCTGGTGACGCTGACGGCCACCATCACCGACAAGGACGGTGACAGTGCCCAGGCGACGCTTAACATCGGCCAGAACCTGGTGTTCGAGGACGATGGACCGAGCATCCACACCACCGGCACCGAGCCAATACTGACGGTGGACGAAACGGTGCTGACGACCGACGCCACCCAAAGCTTTACCGCCAACTTCAGCTCCGCGTTTGGCGCTGATGGCGCTGGCACGCTGACCTATGCGCTGGGCGCGACGGCAGGCCCTTCGGGGCTGACCGACACGGCCACCGGCGAAGCGGTCAACCTGTCGCTCAACGGCGCCGTGGTCGAAGGCCGCACGGCCACCACCAACCTGCTGGTGTTCACGGTCAGCGTCGCCGCCAATGGTGACGTCACCCTCGACCAGCTGCGCGCCGTGGTGCATCCCGATGCCACCGATCCGGATGATGCGACGAGCCTGAGCTCGGACGATCTGGTAACGCTGACGGCAACCATCACTGACAAGGACGGTGACAGTGCCCAGGCGACCCTCAACATCGGCCAGAACCTGGTGTTCGAGGACGACGGGCCAAGCATCACCACCACCGGTGACGAGCCAACGCTGACGGTAGACGAAACGGTACTGGCGACCGATGCCACCCAGAGCTTCACCGCCAACTTCAGCTCGGCGTTTGGCGCTGATGGCGCCGGCACCCTGACCTATGCGTTGGGCATGACCGCCGGTCCTTCCGGGCTGACGGATACGGCCACCGGCGAGGCAGTGAACCTGTCGCTTAACGGTGGCGTGGTGCAAGGCCGCACGGCCACCACCAACCTGCTGGTGTTCACGGTCAGCGTCGCCGCCAACGGTGACGTCACCCTCGATCAGCTGCGCGCCGTGGTGCATCCCGACGCCACCGATCCCGATGATTCGACGACGCTATCGGCGGACAATCTGGTGACGCTGACGGCAACCATCACTGACAAGGACGGCGACAGCGCTCAGGCGACGCTCAACATCGGGCAGAACCTGGTGTTCAAGGACGACGGCCCGTCACTTGCATTCGGCAACCTGATCGGTACCGGTAGTGTCCTGCCGCAATTCGGCTTCTGGGACCATTCGGCGGGCGCCGACGGGCTGGGTGCGGCTGGTCTGGATATCTCGGTGAATAGCCAGTTCACCCTCGTCAGGCCAGACAACACGACCACCACCGGGACCGCCACGCTCACCGAGCAGTCGCCCTCACCGGACGGCAATGGCGCGTACCAATTCGCAGGGACGTTAACCGGTGATTTCGACAACAACGCCGCAACGGCGGACACCAGCGTCGACTACACGCTGACCGCCTATGCCGATGGCCGCTATGCACTGGATCTGGTGCAAGGCTTCAGTTCGGAGATCGTGCTCAGCACTGCCGATGGCGCGCTCGGTGCCGGCGGTCCGGATCCAGTGCGTACATTGTTAATTCCAGAGCAGGATCCACCGACTATTCCTTCGCCATCTGAGGAGATTGTGTTCTTTACCGCGAAGGCGCTTGCGTCGACTGCGGACATCCTGAGCGGAATCGGGCTTGGAGAACCCGACCCCACCGAAACAACGCTACAAACCAACCCCCTGCCCTCGTACATCGACCCGAGGGCCATGAACGTCAGCACCGCCGGTATCGGCGTCGCCAATAACCTGTTCCAGGGAGACAACCTGGCGGCAATCGGCGCTGCCGATGAAAGTTTCGTCGTCAATCCGGAGAGCTTGCTGACGGGCATGAGGGTCTTCATCGACAACTCCGTGGGAGGTTACAACACGGCGACCGAGGACCTGTACTACAGGGCCTTCTACGAGGACGGCACGTTCTCGAACCTCATCGAAGTGAACACCCTGACTCCGGAGGCAGGCGGACAGGTATCCTTCCTCATTGAGAGCGATGGCACGAATCTGATTGACGCTGTTCAGCTCACGATGGCCCGAGGCGAGATCAAGATCCCGACGATCCAGTTCATTCAGGAGAGCGAGAGCCTGGCCAGCGATGTCCAGCTGACGTTCAACGCGACGCTGACCGACAAGGATGGGGACTCGGCGACGAGTACGTTCGACGCCAACCTGTTCGCCAACGACCTGTCCGGCACCTTCGACTTCTCGCTGGCGGGCACGGGCGGTGAACGTGATGCCTTCAACGTCGATTTGTCGGTCGATGAGAACCTGTACCAGGTTACCGGCTTCGATGCGAACGCAAGCCTGCGAGACACACTGGTACTCAACGGCGACCAGAGTGCGGTTGTCCAATCGATCGACAACACCGGCGCCGACAGCATCGTGACGGTTGCTGAAACGGGCGGACAAGTCACGACCATCACCTTGGTCGGGGTCGATCTTCTGAGTAGCGACATTGTTTACGGCAGCGTCTGAGAAACGCGCGTAGTAAAAAAATGCGAGGGTGGCGCAAACCACCCTCGCATTCTTTTGTCAGTTCCAATATTCAGATCCGCATGCTCGTATCAACCCCAGCACCCTGCGGCAGACGCGCCCACGGGTGTCAAAACGTCTTTTTTTGACGTGAAACCAAATCCAGTTCCACCCACGTGGACTCGGGTGGTTTTTCGTTGTTGGTGAGCCCGTGCTTCAGCGCATACATCAGCAAATCGATGCGGTTGATCAGATCAAGCTTTTGATAGATGTTGCTGAGGTGGTTGTGCACGGTGTGCTCACTGATGCCCAGACGCCCGGCGATGCTCATGTATTTGGCGGACGGATCCCCGACAATGGCGCGAATCAATTCCCTCTCGCGTAGCGTCAGCCGCGCCTGTTTTGCCTGCTCCAGATTGCATTTCAAATGGATATTCCCGGTCGCGGCATAGCCGGAAAGCCCACCGGCCCAGGCTCTATCCAGTCCGGTGTCGCGATGATGGACTGTGATGATGGCCTGGATGATCGATTCCGTCGGGTCTTCCGCCAGCACGATGCCCCGTGCGCCCGCCTCTATTGCCTGGGCAACGGGGATGGCTTCGTACAAACCCTTGAGCACCAGCACTTTCATTTCGGCGTTGCGGGTGAGTCCCGCAACGACTTCCAAAGGGTTCAACGCATCTGGAAAAAAACTGAAAAAAATCACATTGGGGCGCAATTGATCGGCAAGATCCAGCGCATTGGTATAGGTGGTGGCCTGGCCGCTCACTTCCATCTGAGGCTTCCTGGCATTGATCAAGTCTTGAAGACCCATGAGAACGAGGGGACGACAATCGATCAGCATCACACGTATTGTTTTTTTGTGGGTCGTCATATTTTCCTGACTCCCTTGAAGAATTAATGACCTCCCTCCCTTGGCCTTCCTGAATCAGCAGCTCGCTCACCTGCCCACCGTGATCGAAGGACGGATGCGAACGCCGACAGGCCTTAACGGTGCCTGCCCGGGTATTCATTTTTTGGAGCCCCTTCCACTGGCTTCACAAGCAGGGGTTGCGGGCGTTTCCGAAAGCCGGGCAAAGCCATCGAGGCAACATAAATAGGAATAATCATCAATAACTTGCGCGTGATGACGTGCTCCCTCGATCTGTTCAACTGAGTCTAGGCCAGACCAGCACACTGCCAGCACGCCCATCCGCCAGTCGTCGACTCACGCCTCATGCGGATAGCCAGGCTGTTGTCAAAAATGCCAATTTATCCCTTGAAAATCAAAACCTTAGGCTCTCCTTGGCCGACCAGCGATCAAGGTCTGACCGCGATCGAAATCGTCAATTAACCGACAAATGGTTCGCACACAGGTGTAACCGCGATATTGGCGTCAATTTATCGGCGAGACAGTAGGTGTTGCGGCAGGATCAGGGGGATGTGAAGTTTTGGCTGGAACTGCCGGAGCTCAACCAGCCATTAACGCTTTCGACACTTTCGGCAGGCAGCTTTCCCGCCCAACGATTGAGCGTGAGGACATTCGTGACGAATTCGTATTGCGTCTTGAGCAGGTCACGACGCGCCCGGAATTCGTTGCGTACGGTGGTCAGTACATCGACGGCATTGACCATTCCGTAATCGAGCGCTTTCTCTGCCGCCACTCTGGACAGCTGTGCCGAGGCCAGGGCGTTTCGGCTCGCACTGATCTTTTCTCCGCTCGAATTGGCGGTCAGGTAAGCGCTGGTGATCTCCTTGACCACCCGGCGCCGGATCGCTTCCAGTTCCTGCTCGGCGGTAATCTGATCCTGGTAAAGCCCACGGACCCGCGCCGAGGTCGAACCGCCGCTGTACAGCGGCACCTGCACGCCAATACCGGCGACATAACTGTCGGTGCGCGGCGCCAGGGCGTTGTTGTAGCCCTCGTTGGTCTGCTGCGCGCTCAGCGTAAGGCTCAAGGTCGGATAGTGCCCGCCCTTGCCGCTGCGCAAGGCTGCGCCCGCGGCTTCCACACCGCTCTCGTTGGCCTTGAGCGCCGGGTTTAGCGCTATACCCTCGCGCACCCAGGATTCCAGACTCTGCGCCGAAACCCGTAGTTGCACGTCATCGCGAATCCGGTTGAGCTTCTCCTTGACCGGACGGCCGACGATCTCCGCCAGTGCCTCACGACTGATACTGGCCTGGTTCTGGGCATCCAGCTCCTGCGCCGCCAGCAAATCGACCCGGGCCTTGAGGTCGAGCTGATCAGTAATCATTGCCAGCTGCTTTTCGTACAACGCATTGACCCGGTCCAGACTCTTTTGCGTGGTTCGACGCTCCGCCCTCACCAACTCCAGTTCATCTTCGGCCGCCAACGCAGTGAAGTAACGCTGCGCCAAGTCCACTGTGGCCTCGGCCTGGGCATCCAGCGCTTGCGATTCGGACTGCCTGGCCAGGCTTTTGAATTTTTGGTAGTTCTCCCACGCGGTCTTGTTGTAGAGGTACTGACGCAGCACCAGACTGTAGTTTTCGCTATCGTAACTTTGCTGCACCAGGTCGCTCTCCTGATGAATCCGGTTCGTCCCGGCGTTGAGCGATACCTGCGGGAACAGCGCACCCATAGCCTCGCGCTGATGCTCCTTACCCGCCTGCGCTTGTGCATAGGAGGCCAATACCCTCGGATCTTCCAGCCGTGACTCACGGTACAACTGCATGAGGTCGGTGGAAAACGTCGAGGCACTGACCCCGGCAGGCGTGGCTGCAGTGGTTTGCGCCAGGGCGGCACCCGCTGCAAGCATGAACACACCGCCCAGCAAAACTGCCGACGCGCTCATGGTTATTCCTCGATCATCGATTGAGCCATGGCATCGCGAGCCGGCTGCATCAAGTACTGCAACAACGTGCGTTGCCCGGTGATGATTAATACGTCCGCCGGCATCCCCGGCAACAACTTGCGCTCACCCAAGGTGCGCACGCCCTCCTCGGTTACCCGCACCCGCGCCAGGTAATAGGCCGTCCCGGCCTTTTCGTTGACCAGCCGGTCAGCCGATACGCTGCTGACCTCGCCTTCAATCACGGGAGTGGTCGAGCTGTTGAAGGCGCCGAAACGGATATCGGCGCGCTTGCCGATGGCGACACGATCAATATCCACAGGCGCCACCTGGGCCTCTATGACCAGCTCGGAAACCGATGGAACGATATCCAGCAGCGGCGTCGCCGGGCTCACCACACCACCAATGGTGTGCACAGTCATGCCAATCACCATGCCTGCGTCGGGTGCGCGGATGACGATACGACTGAGCCGGTCTTCCAGGGACGAGGTTTTCTCTTGCAAGTCGTACATCCGGGTCTGCACCTCGGCCAGCTCCTTGACCACCTCGGTATTGAAATCCTTGTCGATTTGCAGAATCTGCAGCTGTGTTTCGTTGATCTGCAGACGGGTCTTGTTAATAGCGGACCGGTGATCAGCCACCTCCGACCTGAGCATCCCCAGCTTGCGTTCCTGATCGAGCAGACGTTGTTTGTCAACGAACCCTTGCTTGAGCAGGTCGGTCAATTCAACGATTTCACCGCTGTAGGATTTCTCCAGATGAACCTTGGCAGCAATCATCGACTCCAGTCCCTTGATCTGTTGACTCAACTGGCCAATGCGCTCGCGCAACACCGAGATCTGACCCAGCCGCGAGCCCTGCCGGGCGTTGAATACCTGGGTCTCGCCCTGGCGCGCCTCCACTCCGCGCAGACTGTCTGGATCGGCTATCTCGCCAAAGCTGATCGCCGACAGTGTGTCGCGCTCAGCCCTGAGTCTTGCCTCCATGGCTCTGGTTGCGACCAACTGACCTCGGCTTATCTCGTATTCGAAGCGCAACTGGGCATCATCAAGAATGATCAGCGGATCACCACGCTTGACGATGTCACCGTCATGGACCAGTACCTCTTTGACGATGCCGCCTTCAGGATGCTGGACCGTTTTGCGGTAAGTCTGCACGGTGACCACCCCCGGCGCGAAAGCGGCACCGTCCAGGGGCGCGAGCGCCGCCCAGGTGCCGAACAGGCCGAAGGTCACCCCGATAATACCAATGCCCAGGCGGCGTGCTTTACGATCAGATATCGGCAGGCCGGCGAAGCTTTCAATTTGACGACTGGGCATCGTAGGGTTCATCGGCATCGCCCTTGCTGGTTTTGACCGAAGCCATGGTGGCGCCTGCCGACATGGCGTGCTTTTGTGCCTGCTGTTTCTGCGCGAGTTCGGCGAGCACTTGCTCGCGTGGCCCGTAGAGACTGATAGCCCCTGCGTTCATCACCATGAGCCGGTCCAGTTGCGACACGATGTTGGTTCGGTGGGTAATGACAAACAGGGTCGCGCCGCTCTGTTTGATCTGCTGGATGGCTGCCACCAGGGCGCGATCGCCGACTTCGTCAAGGTTGGAGTTGGGCTCGTCGAGAATAATCAGGCGCGGGCTGCCATACAGGGCGCGGGCCAGTCCAATGCGCTGGCGCTGCCCTCCGGACAGCGTGAGGCCCTCACTGCCAATGACGGTGTCGTAGCCATCGGGCAACTGCAAAATCATTTCGTGAACGCCAGCGGTCCTGGCAGCCTGAATGACTTTTACCGAGTCGACCTCGGCGAAGCGGGCAATGTTCTCGCTGATGCTGCCTTCGAACAGCTCAATGTCCTGGGGCAAGTAACCTATATACGGTCCAAGTTCATCTTTATCCCACGCGCTGATGTCCGCGCCATCGAGCCGGACCACGCCATGCAGCGGTGCCCATACCCCCATCAACGCCCTGGCCAGGGTCGATTTGCCCGCGGCACTGGGACCGATGATGCCGACAACGCAGCCGGCAGGTACGTTGAAACTCATGTTGTTGATGATCGGGGTTCTCGAACCAGGTGCCGCAACCACCAGATTCTCTACCTGCACGTGCCCCTGAGGCGCAGGCAATGACATACGCTCGGGCTGAGCCTGTTGTTTGTCGAGGATGTCGTTGAGACGGCCGTATTGCGAGCGAGCCGCAATAAAGCCTCTCCAACTGCCGATGATCAGATCGATGGGGGCCAATGCACGCCCTAGCAGCACGGCCCCGGCAAACACCAAGCCTGCCCCCACTTGATGATCCACGGCCAGGTACGCCCCCAGCCCCAGGATCAATGATTGCACCAGGATCCGGAACGTCCTGGACAGCGTGCTGACGATGGCACCTCTATCGCTGGCTTGGGCCTGTAGCAACAGAACATTTCTTTGCCGATGCCCCCAACGATCCATCAGGGTTTCAAGCATGCCCATGGACTCGATGACTTCAGCGTTGCGCAGATTTTTCGTGGTGTAGAGCGTCGCGCCGATATGTTCCTTGTTCGCCTGAGCCAGAGTTGGCCCCGTCAGCCTCTCATTGATAAACGCGAGCAATAACAACAGCAGTGCACTGCCCGTCGCTACCCAGCCAAACCAGGGGTGAAACATGAACATCACAGCGATGTAGATAGGCAACCAGGGCGCATCGAAAAAGGCGAACAAACCATTACCGGAGAGAAACTGTCTCAAACCCGTCAGGTCGTTGAGCGACTGGGCCGAGGCATCCATACCACCGCTGTCCAGCGCCCGTTTGAAACTGGCCTTATAGACCTGGCGACTCAGCAACACATCCAGTCGGGTACTGACCCGAACCATGATGCGCGAACGGATCCATTCCAGGGAGCCGAGCGTGATGATCAGCCCGGTCATGATCAGCGTCAGCATTGCCAGGGTTGTCAGGCTTCCGCTGGCCATCACGCGCCCATACACCTGAAGCATATAGAAGGTGGGAACGAGCATGAGCGCGTTGATGAAAAAGCTGAAAAAACCAACAGAAATAAAGCTATCTCTACAGGCTTTCAACGCATTTTTCAGGCTGTTTTCAGGTGTGCTTCGCATTGAAACCCCTGCTCGCAAAAACCATCTTCTGGAGCTTAGATCATGCCGAACGACTGTGTGTAGCAATCGGCCGGATCGCCTCCCCCCTGCAACGACCCGGCGGTGAGGAGCGCAAGGTATCGGCGATGAGGCCAGGACGCGCTATGACGAGCTGTCGCCCTTATCACGGGCTGGGAGAGGTTTCTGGTGCAGGTTATTGGCCAAATAGCGGATCGCCAGGCACACGCGTCGTGCGCCCTCCTTCGCTTATGGCAATCCGATAGTCGGCACCGACAGGCCGGACTTCGTCGACCCGATCAACCTGTTCACATGAGTGGCGCAGGCTCAGAGGAAGGCGGTCAAGTCACGCACTGCGACAAAATGCGTCGCAGTGCGTATCCCTCGCTGGCTGACGGGTGCCAGCCGTTTACAGATCGGTGATTTCCTTATGGCGTGGTACCAGCGCCTTCATGACGCTCCATGCCACCAGATAGGCCAAGGCGCAGATGGCAAACATGATCATGTAGCCGGTATGAATATCGCCGATCAGTTTGTAGTGATCGATCACCCAACCGCCGATCTTGGTCATCACTACGCCGCCCAAGCCACCTGCCAAACCGCCGATACCGACCACCGAAGCGATGGATTTTTGCGGAAACATGTCAGACACCGTGGTGAAAATGTTGCACGACCATGCCTGGTGCGCCGACGCGCCCACGCCAATCAGCAGCACCGGCACCCAGAAACTGATGTAACCCAATGGCTGCGCCAGTAACACCAGCAACGGAAAGAATGCGATCACCAGCATGGCTTTCATGCGACCGTCATACGGCGCGTCACCGCGTGACATGAAATAGCTGGGGAACCAGCCGCCGCCGATACTGCCGATCATGGTCATGCTGTACAGCACGGCCAGCGGCATCACGATGGCCTGGCCTTTCATGCCGTATTGCGCCGACAAATAGGTGGGAAGCCAAAACAGGAAGAACCACCACACGCCGTCGGTCATGAATTTACCGAAAGCAAAAGCCCACGTCTGGCGGTAGGTCAGCAATTTGAACCAGGATACTTTTTTGTCGGCAACACCCGGTACCGGGCGAGTGACCGCCTGCACGACCTGGTCGCTGCGGATGTAGGCCAGTTCCTGCGCCGAGAGGCGTTTTTGCTGCTCCGGCTTCTCGTACAGCGCAATCCATACGCCCACCCAAACGAAGCCCAACATACCGATCACGATGAAAGCCGCTTCCCAGCCCCATAGACTGGCGATCAGCGGCACGCAGATCGGCGCCAGGATCGCGCCCACATTGGCACCGGAATTGAAAATGCCGGTGGCAATGGAACGCTCTTTCTTCGGGAAGTATTCTGCGGTGGCCTTGATTGCGATCGGGAAGTTGCCCGCTTCGCCTATCGCCAGCACGGCGCGCGACAGCATGAAACCTGCTATCGAAACAGGGATGACGGCAAGGCCCAAGGCGCTGCTGATGCCGGCAATACCCTCACCCATCGGCTCCGCAAAGGCGTGCATGACCGCGCCGGTCGACCAGATGCAGATCGCTACCACATAGGCGGTCTTGGTGCCGATCTTGTCGACCACGCGACCGGCGAACAGCATGGAAATAGCGTACACAAACTGGAAAACAGAGGCGATGTTGGCGTAATCGCTATTGCTCCAGCCAAATTGCGTCGATAGATCCGGCGCCAACAGGCTCAATACCTGGCGGTCGAGGTAATTGACGGTAGTGGCAAAGAACAACAGCGCGCCAGATAGTCCAGCGATAGTTGCCGACGGCCTGGCCGATTCGCTGAGCGTTGATGGGCTCGTTCAGATTCATGGCATCACTTTATTGTTGGATTAGGGTGATGAAGTCTCGGTTTTAAGCGAGATCAATTGTCGTAGAGCATCGCCACAACGCGACGGGTCCGCGCCAAGGCCATTCAGACTTCTGGGTGTTTGCGATTAACTGGTGCAACGATGCACGTGCAATCGGAGTGCTGCGCGCAGGTGCCGGCAACCAGGATTGCATCTTTGGAAGGGGCGTTTAGGGAGGTGAGAAAACAGGCTGAGTTCATGATAGGGGCCGACACTTTTTTATTGTTAAGGGTTGAGCAGCCGATTGATCGTCTGTCGTCGTACAACTTGGCTTTTTATATCGATACCCCTACCCCGCTGTCAATCTGAAAAATGGCCGTCTGTCTCAAAGAGACACCGGCCACTATCAGGATTAAATCAAGAGAACCAGGGGAACGCTGGCCGATGGACCTTCAATTTCCCGGTATGACGGCAAGGTACCGGGTTCAACCATAGTCATACGATCACTTGCGCTCAACCTCCTTATGGCAGTGACTTTCCCTCAGTGCCCCTGCACGGTCCACGCTACAAGTCGGGCAACCAATGGGCGCACGACGAGCACGCAGATGAATGCCGAAGGCATTGCCACCCGGTACGCATTCATCACATTTTCCATGTAATGTTCACCTATTCCGAATTCCGCTAGGGTAATGACGAGACACATGAGAAACGCCATGATCGTTGCCATGTAAAGAGCAAAGACGTAAGGCGTGGCATGTTTAGGCAAGCGAAAACGCACGGTATTTTTAGCTGTTCTGTCGGACATCGATTTAAGCCTTGTCAATCTTGAGTGGCGAAAGAGCGGCTAACCTAGCAAGCTGCCAAACGCGCCGGTAGACGCGTTGCGCTTGAATCTTTCTTAAGAAAAATCAACGAATCGAGTATGAGGGCCCGATGGATATTCTTGGTTTGATCAATACCTATATCCGTGTGGTAGAAAACGGCAGCATCGTGGCGGCGGCCCGTGCCCAAGGCATGAGCGCCGCAGCGGTCAGCCAGAGCATCACGCGACTCGAAGCCCACTTGGGCGTGCGCCTGCTCTCTCGTACAACCCGAAGTATGGCGCTCACCGAAAGCGGCACTCGCTATTTCGAGAAAGTGCGTCACATCCCGGGCGATATCGATCTGGCCTCGCAAGCTGCCACGGTCGCCACCAAACCGCAGGGGCCGCTTTGCATCGCCACCACCGCGGCATTTGGTCGGCATGTACTCGCGCCATTAATGCCCGCGTTCAAGGACGCCTATCCGCGCATCGACATCGAACTGATCAATACAGATCGCAGCGTTGATCATCGGCTGGAGGGCGTCGACGTCAGTATCCGCATCGAAGCGCAGCTGAACGATCAGCTCATTGTCCGGCGAATCGCTTCGTTTCCTTTCGTTTTCTGCGCGGCGCCCGCGTATTTCGACCGCGCGGGCATACCGACAACACCTGAGGAACTGAAGCAACACACTTGCCTTGTCTTTCGCTATCCAACGGATGGTCGTTTTCTGCCCTGGACCTTTGTACTCAACGGCAGCCGCTTCGAGGCCAAAGTCAACCCGGGCTTCATCTGCGATGACATCGACACTATCGCGCAGATTGTTGTAAACGGCGGCGGGATCGCACGTCTGGCGAGCTTTATCGCTCAACCATTGATCGACAGCGGCCGCCTTCTACCGTTGTTCGAGCCGGGCAGTCGCAACGCAGCTTGCGCGGAGCCTGAGCCGATGCACATCTATGCCTGCGTCACCGAGCGATCGGCTTTGAATGCAAAGGTGCGCGCGTTCATCGACTTTCTTGAACGAGCGATGCAAAGCCAATCGCATGTTCTCGCCTGAGCGCTCTTCCCTTGCGCCGCTCGGCACTAAAAAACAGGACTTTGAAAGCTGACCTCTTGATAGGCATGCTACAAGCCCTGAGCACATCGATTAAGATCAAAAATCCGCATGGACTGCTGAGCGCAATTCATGAATCAGTTGCCTCCGATGTCTGAAACCGCGCCCGATACCGCCCCGGGCTCTCCCCTGTCCACTTCTTGAACGCGCGATGGAACGCACTCGGCTCCTGAAACCCCAACTGCTCGGCAATATCGCTGATGCTCGCCTTGCTCTGGCGCAACCGTTCAAACGCCACCGCGCGCCGCACTTCATCCTTGATCTCCTGATACGAACAGCCTTCACGTCCCAGTTTGCGGCGAAAGGTGCTGGGGCTCAGGTGCTGTTCCAGGGCGAAGGCTTGTAAGGTCGGCCATTCGCTGTAATGACTGTGGCGCAGACGCTGATGAACCTGCGAGGTCAGCCCATGCTGGTTGCGGAAGCGGATCACCAGCCATTGCGGTGCGGTGCGTAAAAACACTTTCAGCGAAGCAAGGTCTTGAATCACCGGCAGGCGCAGGTAGTGACTGGCGAACTCGATTTCAGTGCGTTCGGTGCCAAAGGTCAGGTTGGGCCCCCAGAGCATGGCATCATCACGCAGCGACAAACGCTGATGACGAAAGTCCGCACGATCGATCGGAATGCGCCGCCCACCCAGCCAGCACAGCAGGCTGATCATCAACACCAGAAACGTTTCTTCGCCCAACCGGCTGACCTCGCTGTTCTGCGCACGGGTCTGCAAGCTGATGACCGCACGCTTGCCACGCACGCTCAACGTGCCGCGAAAATCACTCAGGAACAGGGCGAAATTGGCCAGGCACTGACGCATGGCTTTTTCCAGCGTTGGCTCCTGAATCAATGCCCGACAGATCAAGGCAAAACTGCCCGGCGGCATTCCATGGGAGTCCAACTGGAAAAATTCGTCGTTCAACTCACGAATCTGCACCAGCCACAACGCGGCGAAAGCCGTGGCCGGCACCCGTGCCGTCGGCTGGTCCATCAGTGCCGGATCAATTCCCACTTGTTCAAGCACTGACCGCAGACGCTGCGGTTCTTCACGTAGTGCATGGATCATGGGGTACATGAAGTAAACCGCCACCGAATCCGTTTCCCGCATTTGAATGCCTCTCTCGTCACATCTGAATATGGCAAAAAACGCCATCACCCTTGAACAGTTTTGGCATAGGCCAGTGGCGCTGCTGATTCTAGACTCGTGCCCAACAAAAAAGACCTATTCAGAGAGCCAACATGAACCATTCCGATATTTTTGTAGTGAGCGCCGTTCGTTCTGCCATCGGCAGTTTTGGCGGTTCACTCAAGGATGTGCCACCTATTCAGTTGGCAACTGACGTTTGCCGCGCCGCCATCGAACGTTCAGGCCTGGCGCCCGAGCACATCGGTCATGCAGTGATGGGACATGTGATCCCGACCGAGGCACGCGATGCCTACATCTCCCGAGCCGTAGCGATCAATGCCGGCCTGACGAAAGAGACGCCTGCCTTCAACGTCAACCGCCTGTGCGGTTCGGGTTTGCAGGCGATTGTCAGTGCCGCGCAAAGTTTGATGCTGGGGGATGCGGGCGCTGCACTGGCAGGCGGCGTCGAGTCCATGAGCCGAGGCGCGTACTTGTTGCCGCAGGCGCGCTGGGGCGCACGCATGGGCGACATGCAGGCCATCGACTACATGCTTGGGGTACTGCAAGACCCGTTTGCCGGTTTCCACATGGGTATCACCGCTGAAAATATCGCCGAGCACTATGGCATCACGCGTCAGGCCCAGGATGAATTGGCGCTGCTCAGCCAGCAGCGTGCTGCCCGGGCGATTGCCGAAGGGCGTTTTGCCGGGCAGATCGTGCCGATCGAAATTGAAACCCGCAAAGGAACGGTTACGTTTGCGACGGATGAGCATGTGCGGGCCGAGGTCAATGCCGAGCAATTGAGCCGTATGAAACCCGCCTTCAAAAAGGACGGTAGCGTCACCGCCGGCAACGCGTCCGGCCTCAATGATGGTGCCGGCGCACTGATCATGGCCACGGGCCAGACTGTTCAGGAACAAGGCCTCAAGCCTATGGCCCGACTGGTCGGTTATGCCCACGCAGGCGTTGAACCGTCGATGATGGGACTGGGACCGATTCCCGCCACCCGCCTGGTGCTCAAGCGCGCCGGCCTGACCGTTGCCGACCTTGATGTGATCGAGTCCAACGAAGCCTTCGCGGCCCAAGCCTGTGCCGTAGCGCAAGAACTGGGCTTCGATCCACAGAAGGTCAACCCCAACGGTTCGGGCATCTCGCTGGGCCATCCGGTGGGCGCCACTGGCGCGATCATCGCCACCAAAGCGATTCACGAACTGCATCGCTGCCAAGGCCGTTATGCCCTGGCGACCATGTGCATCGGCGGCGGCCAAGGCATCGCCGTGTTGTTCGAGCGGGTTTGATAAGGACATGCGCATGAATCTTCAGAACATTGGCGTCATCGGCGCCGGCACCATGGGCAATGGCATCGCGCAAGTCTGCGCCCTGGCCGGTTTCAACGTGACTTTGATCGACATTGCCGAGAGTGCCTTGCAAAAGGCAATCGCGACCGTCGATAAAAACCTTGATCGGCAGGTCGCCAAAAACACGCTGACGCCTGAGCAAAAGCTCGCTGCCCTCGACAAGATTCGCACCAGCACCGACTACAACAGCCTGCAAAACGTGCAACTGGTGATCGAAGCCGCCACCGAAAACCTCGACCTGAAACTGCGCTTGCTGCAACAAATCGCCGCGCAAGTCAGCGCTGACTGCGTGATCGCCTCCAACACGTCGTCGCTGTCCATTACCCAGCTCGCCGCCAGCGTGAGCCAGCCTGAACGTTTCATCGGTCTGCACTTTTTCAATCCGGTGCCGGTGATGGGCCTGATCGAAGTGATTCGTGGCCTGCAAACCAGCGATGCCACCCACGCCCTGGCGCTGGACATGGCGACCACACTCGGTAAAACCGCGATCACCGCCGGCAACCGTCCGGGTTTCGTGGTCAACCGGATTCTGGTGCCGATGATCAATGAAGCGATCCTGGTGTTTCAGGAAGGCCTGGCCAGCGTCGACGACATCGATGCCGGCATGCGCCTGGGCTGCAATCAGCCGATCGGCCCGCTGGCGTTGGCGGACCTGATTGGCCTGGACACCGTGCTGGCAATCCTTGAAGCCTTCTATGACGGCTTCAACGACAGCAAATACCGCCCCGCTCCGCTGCTCAAGGAAATGGTCGCCGCCGGTTACCTGGGACGCAAAACGGGGCGTGGCTTCCATGCCTATGCCTGAGCGGTGCTCACGCTTCGCCGAATACCGGGACAAGGTGCTGGAGCTCTTTGCCAGCAAGGGTTTCGGTCAAGTCGGCATGCGTGAGCTCGCGACCTGCCTGGGGCTCGCTCCAGGCTCGCTGTATCACCATTACCCCAGCAAGCAGCACCTGCTGCTCGACCTGATTGAGGAGTTTTACGAAGAGCTGCTGGCCACTTTGGGGCGCATCGAACAAACGGCCCCGGCAAAACGCGACAGACTCAATCAATTGATTCGCGCGCACCTGAATCTACATCAGGAAATGCCCTGGCATTTTCGTCTGGTGGAGCGCGACAGCGGCTGCCTGAATGAAGAGCAGCAGCAACGGGTCCGGCAGCTGCGCGAGCAGTACGAACGCAAGTTGCTGCTGATACTGCGCATCCGCCCCCGGTTCAGTGAACAGGGCGTGTTGGCCGTCGGTCATGCCATTGCCGCCCTGCTCAACAGCGCGCCCAGTTGGCTGACGCACTATTCGCTGGATGAACAAGAGCGCGATAATCTGCTGGAAAACATGGTGAGTGGTGCCATCGAGCGATTACTGGCGCCAGGTGATAAGCCGCGCCTGGCCAGTGTGATCAAAAAACAGGACGTGTATCCACGGTCGCAAGAGCCCATGCAATAAAATCCCGCACCGGGATTGGCACAACAGATGACGCACAAACAAAAACGCCGCTCAATGAGCGGCGTTTTTGTGTTTGGAGCGAAATACAAGATTCACCTGTATTTCGCACGCCTCAGGCGTTTCAGCTCCAGGGACGGTCTCCATTCTCGTCCTTGATGCGGGTCGGCAGACCCATCACATCCAGCGCCTTGAGGAACGGCTCGGCCGGTAGCTCCTCGACGTTGGCCATGCGTTGCACATCCCATTCGCCACGGGCGACCAACAGGGCGGCCGCCACAGGTGGCACGCCAGCGGTATAGGAAATGCCCTGGCTGTCGGTTTCGGCAAAGGCTTCTTCGTGGTCGGCGACGTTGTAGATGAACACTTCGCGCGGCTGGCCATCCTTGGTGCCTTTGACCAGGTCACCGATGCAAGTCTTGCCGGTGTAGCCGGGCGCCAGCGAGCTCGGATCAGGGAGCACGGCCTTGACCACTTTCAGCGGCACGACTTCCAGGCCTTCAGCGGTTTTGACCGGTTGCTCGGAGAGCAGGCCGAGGTTCTTGAGTACGGTGAACACATTGATGTAGTGCTCGCCAAAGCTCATCCAGAAACGCACGTTGGGCACGCCGAGGTTCTTGGACAGGGAGTGCACTTCATCGTGGCCGGTCAGGTACAGGTTCTGCGCCCCTACGACTGGCAGGTCATCGGTGCGTTTGACTTCGAACATAGTGTTGCTGGTCCACTGACTGTTCTGCCAGCTCCACACTTGTCCGGTGAATTCGCGGAAGTTGATTTCCGGATCGAAATTGGTGGCGAAATACTTGCCATGGGAGCCGGCATTGACGTCGAGAATGTCGATCGAATCAATACGGTCGAAATACTGTTGTTGCGCCAACGCTGCATAGGCGTTGACCACACCCGGGTCGAAGCCCACACCGAGGATCGCGGTGATGTTCTTCTCTTTGCATTCCTCGAGGTGCTTCCACTCGTAGTTGCCGTACCAGGGCGGCGTCTCGCAGATTTTGCCCGGTTCTTCGTGAATGGCGGTGTCCAGGTAGGCCACGCCGGTATCGATGCAGGCACGCAGCACCGACATGTTGAGGAAGGCAGAACCAACGTTGATGACGATCTGCGATCCGGTTTCGCGGATCAGCGCCTTGGTCGCCTCGACATCCATAGCGTTCAGCGAGAAGGCTTTGATGTCGGCGGGCTCTTTGAGGCTGCCCTTGGCCTTGACGCTATCGATGATGGCCTGGCATTTGGAGATGTTGCGCGACGCGATAGCAATACGACCGAGTTCATCGTTGTGCTGCGCGCACTTGTGGGCCACCACCTTGGCGACACCTCCTGCACCAATGATAAGCACGTTCTTCTTCAATTTTTCTCTCTCTCCTTCTCTGCCAGCTTACGAAAGGCTGGACATGTAGTCGTTGAAACCAAACTCACGAACCAACTCGACACTACCGTCGAGTTGTTTCACTACGATGGACGGCATTTTCAGGCCGTTGAACCAGTTCTTCTTGACCATGGTGTAACCCGCCGCGTCGACGAACGACAGCCGATCACCGATGGCCAAGGGACGATCAAATTGATACTCGCCGAAAATGTCGCCGGCCAGGCAGGATTTGCCGCACACCATGTAGGTGTGTTCGCCCGCGCTGGGCGCCAGCTTGGCATTCAGGCGATAGATCAGCAGATCGAGCATATGCGCCTCGATGGAGCTGTCCACGACGGCCAGGTGCTTGCCATTGTAGAGAGTGTCGAGCACGGTGACTTCCAGCGAGGCGCTCTGAGTAATGGCGGCTTCGCCCGGCTCCAGGTAGACCTGCACACCGTATTTCTGCGAGAAGGCCTTGAGCCGCGCGCAGAACTCGTCGATCGCGTAGCCTTCACCGGTGAAGTGAATGCCGCCGCCCAGGCTGACCCAGTCGACCTTGTGCAGCAGATGGCCGAACCGCTCTTCGATGGTGCTCAACATTTGGTCGAACAGGCCGAAGTCGGCGTTCTCGCAGTTGTTGTGGAACATGAAACCCGAGATTTGCTCGATGACTTGCTCGATCTTCACCGGATCCCACTCACCCAGACGGCTGAACGGCCGCGCCGGATCGGCCAGCAGGTAATCCGAGCTGCTCACCTGCGGATTGACCCGCAGACCGCGCACCTTGCCGGCTGAAGCCTCGGCGTAGCGCTGCAGCTGACCGATGGAGTTGAAGATGATCTTGTCGCAGTTGTCGAGCATCTCCTCGATCTCGTCGTCGGCCCAGGCCACGCTGTAGGCATGGGTCTCGCCAGCGAACTTCTGTCGACCGAGCTTGAGCTCGTAGAGCGACGACGACGTAGTGCCGTCCATGTATTGCTGCATCAGGTCGAACACTGACCAGGTGGCGAAGCACTTGAGTGCCAGCAGGGCCTTGGCCCCGGACTGTTCGCGCACATAAGCGATCTTCTGCATGTTCGCCAGCAGCTTTTGTTTGTCGATGAGGTAGTACGGCGTCTTGATCATTTCGAGGCCTCCGGCAAGGCCAGCCAAAAAAAGGATGCGCATTGTGCCTTCACTGGCAACTTATCGAAAGAGCAGAGAGCGCAGTTTGCCGAGCCGTCCTTGATTGGATCCAGAAACCAGCGTCAGCGGCAGCTCAAACGGCGGCTGCTTTCTCGAACACAATGCGATACTTCATCGCTCGGGAAGTATCGACGCTATTTCGGTTTCAGATGCTGACTTTATTGCGTACCGGATCGTTCAGGGTTTCAGAATTTTGATACTGGCGAACGTTGATTCATCACGAGCCTGATCCAGCAAACTCATCGGCCTTGCCATTGGCAATGCCTGTACAACCGGCCTTGATGTCACTTGCGGTTGCGTTTGCGTCGCCAAGCGCTCATCGCTGGGTGGAATGCCGAAATACTCGCGATAGCACTTTGAAAAATGGGGTGTGGACACAAAGCCACACACCACCGACAACTCTACTATCGAAATCGGCGTTTGCTTGAGTAACTGACGAGCGCGGATCAGACGCAGCTTGAGGTAGTAGCGTGATGGGGAGGAATGCAGGTATTTCTGGAATAACCGCTCCAGCTGTCGACGGGACAAACTGACATAGTTAGCCAGTTCGTCGAGGTCGATCGGCTCTTCCAGATTGGCCTCCATCAAGGCGACGATTTCCTGCAATTTCGGTTGGTGGGTACCGAGCATGTGTTTAAGGGGCACCCGTTGATGATCTTGTTCGTTGCGGATTCGCTCGTAGACGAACATGTCGGAGATGGCCGCTGACAGTTCATGACCATGATCGCGACTGATCAGGTGCAGCATCATGTCCATTGGCGCGGTGCCACCGGAGCTGGTGAAGCGGTCTCGGTCAAGGGTGAATAGACTGGAGCTGAGGTTCACTCGCGGAAAAGCTTCCTGCATGGCCGCCAGAAACTCCCAGTGCACGCTGCAATCGAAGCCATCGAGCAAGCCTGCCTGGGCCAAGGCCCAACTCCCTGTGCACACGCCCCCTATCCGCTTCGCGCGCCGCGCCTGGGCTCGCAACCAGGTAACGTGCTCCCGGGTCACCGCGCTTTGAATGCCAATGCCACCGCAGACGATCACGGTATCCAGTATCGGTGCGTTATTGATCGCCGCATCCGGAGTGATCGGCATGCCATCGCTCGCCCACACCCGCTCGCCCCCCAAGCTGAAGGTGTGCCAGCGGTACAGCTCTTGTCCGGTCAACTGATTGGCCATTCGCAGAGGCTCAATGGCAGATGCCAAAGAGATCAGCGTGAACTGGTCCAGCAGCAAAAAACCAATGGTTTGCAGAGGAATGGCCTTGGAGGTGTTGTATGCCATCGATGTTTTTCTCGCAGTGAGCGGTAATGGCCCGTGGCGCTGGCGGCGTTAACCGCCCCGCCACTGCTGGCGCACTGAAAAGATCGCAAGCAGGTTTATGCTGATATGGCTGCTATGCACTTTCCGCCGACACTGCACTGCGCGGCTGCCCATGCTGACGCGCGGTCACAAGGCCGATAAAGGAAATCACCAGCGCCAGACCGATGGTCGAAGAAACTTCCATACGGTGCTCGGGCGTCACCATCATCACCGCCAACGCTGCGCAGATGAAGGCGATGACCAACCAGGTAAGCCAGGGGAACAACCACATTTTGAAGGTCAGCGTGACATTCTGCCGCCGCAGAATCTTGCGCATGCGCAGTTGCGACACTGCGATAGCCAGGTACACCAGCAAGGCAATGGCGCCGGAGCTGGCGAGCAGGAACTGAAACAGTCCGGCGGGCATGAAGTAGCTGAACAAGGTCACGCCGGCTCCCAGTACGGTGCTGGCGATCACTGCAGCCCTCGGCACGCCACACGACGACGTCACCTTCAGCGGCTTCGGTGCATCACCGCGCTTGCCCAGCGAAAACAACATGCGCGAGGCAATATAGATCGACGAGTTCATGCAGCTGGCCACGGCAATCAACACCACCACATCTACCATTAACTTGGCATGGGGAATGTTCATCAGCTCCAACGCTCGCTGATAAGAGCCCACCGACGCCAGCAACGGATCATTCCAGGGCACCACGGAAATGACCACGAAAATGGACAGCAGGTAGAACACCCCGATCCGCCAGATCACCGAGCGTGTGGCTTTGGCGATGTTCTGCGCCGGGTTGCTGGATTCGGCAGCGGCAATGGTCACCGCTTCTGTACCGATGAAGCTGAACATGATGGTGATGAATGCCCCCACAACCGCGGACAAACCGTTGGGCGCGAAACCGCCATGTTCCTCCATAAGTCGACTCAACCCGCTGGCTTCGCGCTCAGGAATCCAACCCATCAACACCGCAAAACCAAGACCGATAAAGCCGATGATCGCCACGACCTTGGCCATCGCAAACCAGAATTCGAACTCGCCGTATTTGGACACGCTGAACAGGTTAGTCACGACCAACAGGATGATCGACGTCAAGGCAAACAACCAGGTATCGATCTGCGGGAACCATTGGTTCAATACATGCCCGGCCGCGAGCGCCTCGATGGGTATCACCAGCACCCAGAACCACCAATAGAGCCAGCCGATGGTGAAGCCTGCCCAACGCCCGATTGCCTGGTCGGCGTAGGTAGAGAAAGATCCGGTGTCCGGGTTGGCAACCGCCATTTCGCCCAGCATGCGCATGACCAGAACGACCAAAAGGCCGGAAAACAGATAAGCCAGCAATACCGCCGGCCCCGCCGCAGCGATGGCATGTCCGGAGCCAACAAACAAACCTGCGCCGATAATCCCCGCGATAGAAAGCATTGTGACGTGACGCGGTTTGAAACCCTGCGCCAACTGACCGTTCGAATCTCTGGAGTTCAGGTTATTCATTGTTTTTTTTTGTTCTCTGGTGATCGACGTTAGGCGTACTGACTGAGGGTCAGGCGATCATCATTTTTCCCTGTTGCCGCGTCTCGAACGCGGCGCACCTCAACGCTCCGGAGTTTCTAAATCAAGCATCACAGCCGCACCCGACCATGAAGTGACGCGCCACCTTACGCGTCTTGACTTGGAAGCCAGTAGCCCGAGTGCGCCACTGACGAGTCTGATTTCGACACGCGTTGCGCGTATCGCGTGTGGTGCATTACCCGAAAAAAAGAGACCGAAGCTGGCCATTGCCACTCAGCAATATAGGAATCGGCCTATGGCTCAGTGCGCGCCACACCCCAAACCGATGTTCGGGTCGACACTGAGACAAGGTTTCCTCATCAAGCCGCCAGCTTCTGGACTACGCTGAAAACACAACCGGAGGCTTCCAACTATGTGCGGACGTCTTTCCCAGTACCGAGGCATTCATGACTTTGTCGCGGCGCTCAACATTCCAAACGCATTGATCAACTATGCAGGAGACCAGCCTTTAGAGCTCTACAACGTCGCTCCATCCGCTCAGCTCGCCCTCTTCCACCAAGAAGGTCAGTTTATGCGAGCCGACAGGGTGCGCTGGGGATGGCGGCCACGCTGGGCAATGGAGCATGCCGCGCCGATCAAGGTCCGAGTAGACGGAGTTGCCCATAATCCATTCTTCAGAACGATATGGCCGCATCGGGCGATCATCGCGATCGACAACTGGTTTGAATGGGTGGACGAAGGTGGAGCGAAAACACAGCCTTATCTGATCCGGCGCAAGGATCGCGCTCCAATCTTCTGCACCGCGATAGGCCAGTACCCCACCGCCGAGCATGCACCGGAAGCGCATGACGGCTTCGTGTTCATCAGCGCCGACAGCAAGGGCGGCGTGGTGGATATACACGACTGGCAGCCAGTAACGCTCAATCCCGAACTGTCGCGGGAATGGCTGAGCCCAGCAACCTCGGAAAAGCGCGCGGAGCAAATAATGCTATTACAGTGGGAACCGCCGGAGGCTTTCGAGTGGTTCAGGGTCGACCGCGCTATCGGTGATATCCGCAACCAGCAAAGCGGCCTGATCAATCCCAGCGATCCGCTTATCTGAGTTCCTGCTGATTCTATAAACTATCGCATCTGGTAGTGCTCGGCAGCGTGCATTGCCAAGTAGGCTTTGAGGTTTTCGTCACTTATACCCAAGGTGCACAAGATTTTAGCCATGAAACTGACCGGAGCAGCACCTGGAGCTGTAACTACGCGCTTATCAGCTACCGCATAGGGGACATCCTGATAGTAAGCCGCTCCACCAGCTGAAAAACGAGCCGAAACAGTCAGTCGACCCGGGACACCAGAAACTCAGCCATGCACCAGGTAGGCCCCTGACGGAACCCGATATCGCAGCTTCTTGCATTTGCCCGGTGCAGGCTGATGCCCCGGCGGACGATCAGGAAACCAGATTCGGCATTTACCCGGAGGCGGCATATGGCCACGGGGAATCTCAACCTCACCGTACGAAGGCTCTGGCTCGACATTAGCCATTTGCAATTGTCCTTCGGGCCCGGCTCTGCCAGCCATCGGTGTATCCGAAACCCGATTTGCCTCTACGCGAGTGAAGTTGTCAGCGTCGCGCCCAGTGTTCTGAGTGGATTGCTCAACAACCGCCATTTCCGCTTCGCGGCGCCTTTGGCTCTCCTCTGCCAACCCCTTCTGTACTGCGACCAGGTTCTCTTTGGTATTGGGTGGGGTACTCGAAGACTGGGCCTGCTGCGCCGCCTGGATCAATTGGAAGTTGCGGTTGCGCAATTCGACGTTGCGACCCACCCGCATGTTCGAGCGCACCGCCAAGGTTTCAGCCTGCTGGTACTGCCCCTGCTGAAGACGCAACACACCGAGATAATGCAGCGTCGCGGGATTGTTCGGCTGGATATGCAGGGCACGCTCCAGCGTGGCAGCGGCCTGATCCAGTTGGCCATTTTCATACTGCCGCGAGGCGGTTTCGATCAGGGTCGTTGATGCGCTGTTGCTTTGCGCGGGCGCTCTTCGCTCGGCAGCAAACGAACAAAGCGACGTGACGGCGCAGAACACCAGAATGAGACCCGGCAAAAAACTCTTGGTTGGCATCAGGGGGCGGACTCGAGTGAATTTGGAGGGCACTGCCGTAAAACAGACCACAGTGCTGCTCGGCAATCCAATACCGGGCCGCTATTGACCTGGCCAATACCCTGAAGTTCCTGCGGCAACGGCCGTCGCAACCAGCATCATTTTTTACCATCCCGACATCTAAGCATGAGCTATTGCTGCACTTCGCGCAGAGCAGAAAACGGCCAGAAGTGAGCATCGAGAAAGCAAACTTCAAAAATGGTCGAATACTGAGAGCGTTGGCTATTTAAGCAACGGCTCCCTAGAACTTTTCCCTATTTATCGGTCTATGTGGATAGGTACATTCGCCAGGTAAGCCCCCCCTCCGCAGGCTTCCCGCCGCCAGATGGCCACACGCCCCATTTGTCAATCAGAGGTTGTCTTCGCTCATGAAATTCCATGTCCCACGGATGGTGCTCTTCGGCCTTTTCGCGTTCGCGGCAGTGGGCTCGGCATCAGCCACACAGATGAAGACCTCAACCCCTGTTTTCGCAACTGAAGCCCCAGCCGTACAGGCTCCTGTCCAGGCCGCCGGCAACCCTTGGCCGACCTTGGCGAGTATGGCCGGCAAGCAGCCAGGGCCGTTGCTTGCCCATGACGACCGATACTGGCATGACGGCCGTTGGCATGATCGTAGGGACAATTGGCGCCGAGACGACTGGCGCAGAGATCAGTGGCGTAGAGAGCAAGCCCGCCGAGAAGCTGAACGCCATCGTGATTGGGAGCGCCACCAGGACCGGGCCATGCGGCACCGTTACAAGGACGCTCACGGTTACTATCGTCGCTAGTGCGAAGCCCTGGAACAATCCACCTGCAACACGGGGCGATACTGCCAGCCTGCAAAACCAAGACTCAAATCGGTCCGAAATAGCAGTGCTCGCCTACGTCGACGAGCTACGAATCGGATGTTTGTTCGGCG
Organism: Pseudomonas sp. F-14 TE3482; assembly: GCF_053629455.1. Classification (NCBI taxonomy): domain Bacteria; kingdom Pseudomonadati; phylum Pseudomonadota; class Gammaproteobacteria; order Pseudomonadales; family Pseudomonadaceae; genus Pseudomonas; species Pseudomonas sp. F-14 TE3482. Next base: position 4,309,440 of record NZ_JBRJII010000001.1, on the reverse strand, counting down.
CTTCCCAAGTGAAGTCAGACCGTCCGCAATGGACCGAGGGTGTGTAAAAACGTTTTTGAGCGCAGGTACTCAAAACTGGACTCGGAATCGCGCTTCTACGCTAAATCCATATCTGCTGACGTGTCGATAAATTTCAGATTTAACGTAGACGCGCACACTTCAATTTTGGCGAAGCGTTTTTACACACTTTGGGTCGGTTGCTGCCCTTCGTGACAGGCTGCAATCCATACCCATATACGGACGTCCGCTGTGATTAATGATCTCAATTACGAATCTATTTGTTTGAGTTTCACCCGCTCGCTAGGCTATCGACATATTCGAGTAGGGAACCACTTCTATGGATGCACATTCTGTAATTGCCAGAAACTTTGTTGGGTGCGAAGCGTACGATGAAAGATCATTCATAGGACGATTGCACGAAGCAGAAACCTGGGTTCACGACGAATACTGGTTACTGGAGTGGGCACTGTACCAACTGGCAATAGAAGCAAGCTTCACCCAAGAGCTTTCTCAGAGAGTATTCGAAATATTCAGCGATTGCTTTCTGCTATTTGGATGCCACTTCGATCGCAAGGATCGCTTCAAGATTCGAAATCTCAGAAGGACCCAGGTTTACGATTTTCGTGAAAGATTCAAGATGGTTTTCGAAGGCTTTTTCGCTGAAGAAATGCCAACAACCGCTTACTTTGCCGAACCTAATCCGCTACTTGTAGAGAGCTCATGCACTGACCGCACGGGATCGGCAGCGGATGAAGCCTGAGGGATGAAAATGGAAATTGACCGCCTCCTTCAAAAGCAGCAACTGAATGTGCAAAAGTCGGCCTTGGTTTGCCCAGCAAAAAGTACGCGTCCGAGATTGAAATCTTTACTTTTGGCGGAGGTTTCCGGCCCGGATTTCACTTGGCAGTGTGCAAAAAAGGCGTTTTCACCAGTAAATGATCAGGCAGCTTGGGCAAACCGACTTTTTCAACAGAATCGGCCAAAAGCGGTCCTTCAAATTACAGTCACTGCTGAGAAGGAACGGCTTTGCTCGAACGAAAGACCAGGCAACTCGCCGCCACTAGCACCCACGCAGCAATACCGCCATACAGCATCACCCAGCCAAACCCGTGCGCCAAAGCTGCGCTGGCGACATCGACCGAAATCGTAGTCCCCTGGCCAGTCTGCGCCAACACAGCAGTGTTGCCGGCCGAAATATTCTCCGCCAGCAACCGTAGTTGCACATCATCGGGCGAGCCATTTAACTGATTGCGCAGGGAAGACAGGATGCCTTCCACCAAGATGAATCCCATAAGCGCGATGTTGATGGCAAGACTGATCATACGAGCGCTGATATCGATGCCCGATGCCATGCCAGCACGCTCACTGGGCACCGATCCGGTGGTGGTATTGGTAACCGGCGTATTGGTCAGCCCCAGTCCGATCCCGGCAATCAGGCAGCCTGGAAGCATTGTCAACCAGCTGGCCTGCGTGACACTGCTGCCCCATTTCATCAGCAGGAACCCCAGACCTATGGTGAACAAGCCTGCGGGAATCACCACGTCAGGTCGATAGCGCAGCGCCAGCCGTTCGCCTAACGGGGGGACAACCAGCGTCGGCAGCGTATAGGCCAGCAGTGCCAGGCCGGTGCCGACACTGGGGTAGCCCAGGCTATTTTGAAAGTACAGAGGCAGGTAAATCATGAATGGCCAGAAGCTGAAGTTCATGCCTGCCGACCCTAGCAAGGCACCCGAGAAGCGGCGGATCCGGAATACAGAGAAGTCGAACATCGGATCGACATAGCGTTGCTGCGCGACGACAAAGACGATGAAGCTGACCATCGCCACAACCAGGCTGGCAATGGCCGAACCGCTGGAGAAACCCACCCCCGCTCCCTGAGTGATGAACCAGGAAAGACCTAACACTGCCAGCGATAACGAAATAATGCCCAACACATCCAGCCTGCGACGCTGCGGATCGCGTGATTCGTCGACACCGGCGATTACCAGCACCAGCGCAAGCACCGCAATGGGTGCATGCACCAGGAACACCCATTCCCAACTCGACAACGCCACGATAACTGCGCCAATAATCGGACCGAACCCCAAACCGATGCCGAACACGATCCCCCAGGCACTGAAAGCTTTGCCACGCGCAGCTCCCGACTGGAATCGGTGAGACAGCACTGCCACCTGACAGATCAGCATGGCACCACCGGACATACCTTGCAGGAATCGGCTTGCGATCAACACGCTAGCGCTTTGCGCCCATCCACAGCCCAGTGAGGTAATGCCGAAAAGCACCAGGCTGATGACAAACACCCGCTTGCGCCCATACCGATCCGCCAGTGTGCCGGTGGCCATCAGCACCGTGGTGCAGGCGATAGTGTAGGCATTCATGATCCACTGCATATCTTTGAAATCGCTGCGCAAAACCGATTCAAGAGTGGGCAGGATTGCCGGTACGCTCGAGATTTCCAGGCCGAACATCAGCGAGGCCAGGCAAACAGCAGCTATTGTGAAAGCATCTTTTTGCGAAGAAGAGAACTGCATCGTGATCTTCCAGATCAAGTTGATGGGCACTGGCAAGACCGCTCTGAACATCGTCAGGGGGAGACCCGATAGCCTCGCCAGCGTCACCAGACATAACTCCAAGTGACCGGCCGCATTCTGGAAGTAATTAAAAAATGACAGAAATGATTTAATTTCGTAAGTTTTATTAATATTCGTCATGAGTTGACTTAATGGACTTCGACCCAGCTCTATTGCGTGCTTTTGTCGCGATCAAGGAGACCGGTAGTTTCACTCGTGCCGCAGAGCGGCTGCACTTGAGCCAGTCAGCGATCAGTCATCAGATCCGGCGTTTGGAAGAACAGGCCGGTACCGCGCTGCTGATACGCACCACTCGACGTTTGACGCTGACAGAAGATGGCGAAGATTTTCTGCGCCATGCCGAACAAATCCTCAGAGCACAAGACGCCCTCTCCCGGCGTTTCGAAGCGTCGCCGGTATCCGGGGCCGTGCGTTTCGGTGTGCCAGAAAACTTTATCGGCGACGGCCTGCCACCGTTACTGACTCGGTTCGCCAGACAATTTCCCGCCGTACGTCTGGATGTAACCGTCGGCACCTACCTCGATCTGCGCGCGCAGGTCGATGCCGATGGGCTCGATCTGGCCGTGGTCATGGCATTGCCGGGCAGCCAGGCCGGCGGTGCCGTGCTGCGCGAAACCCGGTTTGTCTGGGCCGCTGCGCATAGTTTCGACTTTACCGGCGATGCCCCTTTGCCGCTGGCGTTTGCACCAGCGCCCTGCTTGCACCGCCAGGTGGCCGTAGAAGCGTTGGAGAGTTCCACCGTGGATTGGCGGGTCGCCTTTACCTCTCCAAGTCAACAAGGACTGCGGGCGGCGGTACTGGCGGGGCTTGCCGTCACCGCTCTACCGCTGGGCGACCTAGAGCCCGGTATGGTGGTGATTGACGGTCAATATGGCCTGCCACCGCTGCTGGATGCTGATTTCAGACTTATATGGAGTGTCACGGGAAAGACGCCCGCGGCCAATGCATTTGGACAACTGCTGGTGGAGATGTCTGAGTCGCCATTGATCTAGAACAAGCGGACTGCCATTGGCATTCCAGGATAAGTGCCCTGTTGATTGCGAATGGTTTCTTTGGATCATTTCCGGCCGGTCGTGACAGGCAGCGATCGGCCCAGAGTGTGTAAAAACCCGCTCGACAAAAGTCGCAATTCAATCCCGAGCAATCTTGTCATTTGCCAAGGCTTAGGGCAGGGTCGATACCACTGAGATCTCTGCCAAAGGAGTCACCCCATGTCAAAGCTATATCCCAGTATCGATCCCGAGGGGCTGCTCGAGTACTCAGTGGTCTACACCGACCGCTCGCTCAACCACATGTCGCAGTCATTTCAAGGCGTGATGAAGAACATTTCCAGGACCCTGAAACAGGTCTACAACGCCCAGGCTGTTGCGGTGGTCCCGGGCAGCGGCACATTCGGCATGGAAGCGGTGGCGCGACAGTTTGCCACTGACCAGCAATGCCTGGTGATACGCAACGGCTGGTTCAGTTATCGCTGGAGCCAGATCCTTGAGATGGGCGACATCCCGGCGGCCACCATGGTGCTGAAAGCCCGACCGGTCGACACTGGTCGCCAGGCTGCCTACGCCCCACCCCCTCTGGACGAAGTGCTGGCAGCCATTCACGCGCAGAAGCCGCAGATTGTCTTCGCCCCCCACGTTGAAACCTCATCAGGGATTATCCTGCCCGACGAGTACCTGCGGGCCGTTGGCGACGCCGTGCATGCGGTGGGTGGCCTGTTCGTGCTGGACTGCATCGCCTCAGGCACGCTTTGGGTTGATATGCAGAAATGCGCAGTCGACCTGCTGATCAGCGCACCGCAGAAAGGCTGGAGCGCCTCCCCTTGCTGCGCCCTGGTGATGCTCAGTTCTTTGGCCCTCGAGCGCATCGAACAGACGCATAGCAGCAGCTTCGCCTGCGACCTGAAAAAGTGGCTTCAGATCATGCAGGCCTACGAACAGGGCGGACATGCCTACCATGCGACCATGCCCAGCGATTCCCTCGCACGATTTAACGACGTGATGAAAGAGACGCAAGCCTACGGTTTCGACAAAGTCCGCGGCGAACAACAGGCTCTGGGCGATCGGGTGCGCGCAATGTTGACCGGCAAAGGCATCAAAAGCGTGGCCGCAGCCGGCTTTCAGGCCCCTGGCGTAGTGGTGAGCTACACCGACGATGCCGACATCAAGAGCGGTAAGAAATTTGCCAACCATGGCCTACAGATCGCCGCCGGAGTGCCGTTGCAATGCGACGAGCCGGCCGACTTCCAGACCTTCCGCATCGGTCTGTTCGGACTCGAAAAACTGCACAATATCGAGCGCACGGTCAGCACCCTCGAGCAGGCACTGGACGAGGTGATGGCTAACTAAGCCCTCATCTTGCCCGCAGCACATACCGAACTTGTGAATTCTGGGAAGGCATCCAGCCCTGGGCACTGCTGGCCGATGGCGCTGATCTTCGACGAATATGACGCTGGTCGCCCGGACGTCATGTTAAAACCATAAGGGAAAGCCCGTGCACGCGTCTTACTGACACGTGCGTCCTTCAGCGCTATCAGAAAAGGTTTCCAACGAAGCCTTTCACGGGGCGGATGATTGGCGGCTGTATGACTTGAATCGACCCAAAGCGGCCCTTTGGGAAAAGAAAAAACAAGCAAAGCCAGATGTGTTTTTTTTGCTTGGAAAGCATGACGTATTACGTCCTATGGTTTCAACTTCAATAGGCTGTCCAAGGGTTAATACGAAACCACGTGAACACTCCTTCGAGTGCATGCTGTTCACACAGCAGCCTGGCTTTGGATTCGAGAGTGGGGATAATTGAAAATGCGTCTGAAGGGAACTGCGTTGTGTCAGCTTTGCGAGCCAGAGCAAGGACAAACCAGCAACAGTTCGCAAAGTAGAATGGACTGTCTTGCTTTTCCGTGAGCTCAAGCGCGCTTACGAGGGCAGCATAAGCTTCGTCCGGTTTCAGCCTCGTTACGATCTCCTCTCTGGCATTAGTCAAACACCATTCGTCCTTTTCGGAGCGAGCCAGATCATTTACTAGCCAATCTTCAAATTCGCTTACGGCGTTCAATCGATATGTCCTCGTTTGTCTTTCTGCGTTCGATAGTAAGCCGGATCGCCGCTACGATGCGCAACACTGTGAGCTGGTCCACCGAGAGAGTCTATTTTGTGAGTGACCGGTTTTGGCCGTTTTCTGCCTGTCGTGACTGGCGCAAAACGACCCATAGCAGTCATCAGTAAGCGTCGTCCTGTAGTAGACGGTATCCCGCAGGCAGCGACTGTAATTGGCCAGCGCGCATTTTCCAGGCGCGGTTGATCGGGCTCTCAGGCTTTAATGCAAGGCGCTCGGCAACCAGTGCCTCGGCAAGTGCGCGGTTGCCAAGGCGAATAGCTGCTTCGGTCAGCGTCCATGAGAAGATATCACGCTGCGCGTGACTACCGCCGAAGCGGTTAGCTTTGGCGCGTAGCGGCATCAACGAAGCTATAGCTTGGGAGTAATCCCCACGACCAAACGCCACCAACCCTTCGCACGCTGGCACACCAATCTCTCTACTCATCATGGCTTTGGTACCACTGCCAGCAGCGGCCCGCTTCAGGGCATCCAACTGCTGAGCTTGTGCGCGACTGTTTCCAGTACCCACGAATGACATCATCGCGTTCACGTCGTTAAAGGCGTAGAAGCCGTCTTCACAACGGGACTCCCATTTTTTGGCCAGTCCTTTCCACCGATCTCCAACGTCATGACCGAGCAGGGAGAGTCTCCAGAGCAGCGCTGATCCATCAAGTAGCTCAAGCGCTTGACCAAATCCACCCGCTGAAATGTCCTCATCAAAGAGACGAAGCGCGCCAGCCACGTCATTTGCCTCAAGGAGGAATAGCGCTTTGTGCCACCACAAATGGAAGGCAAACATGCTATTGGGAGCCCAAGCATTGGCGCTGGATGAAAGGTACTTAGCCCCCTCTTCGCTACGGCCCTGCATTTCCATGACATGAGTGACGGCATGCACTGCCCAACCATCCTGCGGGTTCAAGGCAACAGCCTCGCGCCCCTGCTCTTCGGCCTGCCGATAATCCCCTGCCTCTTCCAGGCCAAAGGCATACATCCCTTTCACAAAGCCAAAGCCAGGAATCTGGTTATCCCAGCGCGGCATCACACGAGCCACGCGATCACGTAGCATGTGCGAGTAACCTAGATAGAAGTCGCCCAAATGGGCGAATTGCAATGCCAGCAGATCGCGGGGGTGCTCGATCGAAACACGCCCCCAGATTTCGATTGCCCGCTCCCAGTCGCCGTCGAACCAAGCGCGTAGTGCATGGATATGCTGCCGCTCGCGATCATTCGCTTTCGGTGCCAACTGCTCTGCCACGTCCAAGCTCTTGAACAGCTCTGAGTCAAACGCTTTGTCGGTCGCAGTCGCAATCGCGCCAGCACGAAAGGCGTAGGCCAGCGCAAAATCCGGGTGCTCCGCGATAATTTTGTCAGCCGCAGCCAGAGGATCGGCCTGGTAGGCATGCAGCAAGTCGCAAGCTCTATCCAGAGCATCGATTGCCTCCTGCGAGCCATAGGAAACAGGATTGCCACGCTTGTCGCGTTTGCTCATGGTTTCCTCCTGACCACGCCCTGAGGGCATAAATGATCGAGATGTGAAGATCGCTCTCGATTGTCTCCCCGAATTTGGCTCAGAGACACTTTTCCGACGAAACGTGAATGGCTGCTTCTGGCCGATTCTGTTGAAAAAGTCGGCTTCGGTTTCCACGGCAGAAAGTACGCGCCTGAGATTGAAATCTGTGTTTTGCGCAGAAGGTTCAGGACTCGGATTTCACGTAGCAGCGTGCAAAAGAGGTGTTTTCACCCATCAATATTCGAGCGTTTTGGGCAAACCGACTTTTTCAACAGAATCGGCCGTTTTCTGCCTGTCGCCTAATCGCGCTGACTACGCCGTTTCACGCGGCGCCCGAGCAACCGATCAATCATCGCCATCGCACTTGATCTCTTTCTTGTACTCATCTCGCTTGGCTTCAATCTTGACCTTGCAGCCGTGCTCCCGGAATTCGTCATTCCACTCGCCGCGACGCCAACTGGCGCCGCGGCCATTCGGGCATTTGATCTCTTCCTTGTATTCATCGTCTTTGGATTCGATCTTTACCTTGCATGGCCCATCCCTGTATTCGTCCTTCCACTCGCCACCCTCGCGTCCGCCTCGCCAGTGATCCGCTGACGCTGGTGTCAACATGACTGAGCTAATTGCAGCCACCACCCACATACCAAGCATGGGTCTCACGCTCATCTCACCACCTCTGCAATAAAAGACACTACGCGGGCAAGCTTTCCCATAGCCCACCGTATCAGCGGGGTGGGTTTTGTAACAAGCGAGATTGTACAAGGTGTCGACCGAACATCGCTCTAGAGACGATGACGGGGGTTGTTTAGATCGAAACGGCTTTTCATGACAGGCAGCAGTCGAGCAGACCGGGTGAAAACGCCAGTGTTTGTCTAATCTTTTGATCGTCTAGATCGTATCGAGGGCGATCATGAAGCGATTTATTGAAGGTGAGGCTCGGACGCAAGTGACGCTGCTGCCAGAGTGCCTGGACGATTACGTAACCGAAGAAAATCCAGTCCGAGTGGTCGACGTTTTCGTCGATGAACTCGACTTGGGGGCACTTGGGTTTGAGGGCGTCGATCCTGCTGCAACGGGTCGTCCGGCCTATCATCCAGCGGTCTTGCTAAAGATCTATATCTACGGCTATCTCAATCGGATTCAGTCCAGCCGCCGGCTTGAGCGTGAGGCCGAGCGCAACGTCGAGTTGATGTGGCTAACGGGGCGTTTGGCCCCGGACTTCAAAACCATTGCCGACTTTCGCAAAGACAACGGCAAAGCCATTCGCAGCGTATGCCGCCAGTTCGTAGTGCTTTGCCGCAACCTCAATCTCTTCTCCCAATCGATCATCGCCATCGACGGCAGCAAATTCAAAGCCGTCAATAATCGCGACCGCAACTTCACTCAGAGCAAGGTGAAGGCACGCATGCAGCAGATCGAGCAGAGCATTGATCGCTATCTGGCGGCGATGGATTCGGCGGATCGGGCAACGCCCGAAGTGGCCGAGGCCAAAGCAGAGCGGCTTAAAGAAAAGATAGAAACACTGAAAAAGCAGATGCAGACACTCAAGGACATCGAGGCGCAACTCCACGAAAGTCCAGACCAGCAGATCTCCCTCACAGACCCAGATGCACGCTCAATGGCTACGAGCGTCCGAGGCACCGGAACGGTTGGCTACAACCGTACAAACAGCTGTCGACGACAGACACCATCTGATCGTTGCCCATGAGGTGACCAACGTTGGTAATGATCGTGGGCAACTGAGCAATATGGCGAACCAAGCGCGTGAAGAAATCGAGGCTGAATCGCTAACGGTGGTGGCCGACCGAGGCTATTACAAAGGTCTGGAAATCCTTGCTTGCGAGCAAGCCGGCATCACTACCTTCGTACCGAACCCCCTCACATCTGGTAGCAAAGCCGAAGGCCGATTTGGTAAGCAGGACTTCATCTATCTTGCGGCGTCGGACGAGTATCGATGCCCTGCGGGGGAGTTACTGACCCGGCGGCATTCGTCGATGGAAGACGGCATGTTATTGCATTGTTGCTACTTCTCGGGCTGCCAGTCCTGCTCAATGCAAAAGCAATGTACGACGGGTAAGGAGCGCCGTGTGAAGCGCTGGGAACATGAGGCTGTAGTCGACGCGATGCAGGTTCGGCTAGAACATGACCCCGGGAAGATGAAGGTTCGCCGCCAGACTGTTGAACATCCTTTCGGAACGCTCAAGTACTGGATGGGAAGTACCCACTTCCTGACCAAAACCCTGCCGAGGGTGAGCACTGAGATGAGCCTTCATGTGCTCGCCTACAACCTCAAACGAATGATGAGCATCTTCGGCATCGTAGGACTGCTTGAGGCGATCAGGGCGTGAACCAAGCCGCTTGGCCGTTCGTGAGCGACTGTTTGGGTCGCTGACGCGGCCCAAACGGCAATACGAACGCCTATGCAACTGATCAAGGAAATTCGCGCTTCCGTCCGCTGATTCCACTGGTACCATCGCGACTTTCAGTTTTCGACGTATTTAGTGCGTTTTCACACAGCCTGGACCCAAAGCTGACGCTCGCCAAGGGCTGAATTTAGCCCAAAAAAGCAGCCATTTGCGACTTACACGCCTTAGCGAAAAGCAACCACGTAGTATCAATCGGAAAACCACAACCTCAGAACTTTCCCACACATCGCCGGGCTTGGCCTTCGCAAGCCCACTCGCTAACCTCCCTTCGTCGTCATCCAGCAACTTGAATTGCTCCACCATAAAATCAATCAGCATCCACATCGACGGCAGCATCCCACGCGTACTCGCAAATACGGCGTAGATCATTTCAGTCCTCGGCGCCCAGTCAGACAAAACCTTGTTTTTTGGAAGTATGGGAGATTACTCAAAGCAAGTGGCTGGCCCGCAGGGACAAAAGCTTAAGCTTATCCCTACGAAAATAGCGATAACCCCATTCTGCCTATCAAAAATAAAAGCAGAACCAGGAAAAATATCCTGATAAAGCCGCTTCCGTAACGGAGTGCCAAGAAAACACCGGTGAGAGAACCTGCCATATTGCACAGAGCAACTACACCGCCGACAGCCCATAAGACGTTGCCAGACGGAATAAAAAACATAAGCGCTGCGCTAAACGTACCCAAATTAACCAGTTTTGCAGAGGCTGATGCGTTTAAAAAATCGAAGCCAAAGAATTTGACAAATATAAAAAGCAGAAGGCTGCCGCTACCAGGTCCAAAGACACCATCATAGAAACCAATGAGCCCCCCAAAAAAAACCCCTAATATAATCTCCTTCGAGCCGAAGTGTTTATTAGAATCCACCAAGCCTAATTTTTTTTCCGTAAACGTATAAATGGCCATGGCTATCAGGATGAGAAAAACAACAAGCTCCATCAGTTTTTTTGGCACGATAGATACTGAGAAGGCACCAAGAAAGGAAAATACAAATGCGGAAAGCATGGTGGGAAGCATCAACTTCCACATGATTTTTATTCGCTTTACATAGCTGGATATGGAAGATAAATTGCCCGCCAAAACAGCCAGTTTATTAGTCCCAAAAACAGTAGCCAGGCTTTGCTGAGGGAAGGCATGTAAAAGTGCCGGCAGTTGTACAAGCCCGCCTCCACCCACTGCAGCATCTATCAAGCCGCCGCAAAAGGCAAAAAAGCCTAGCGCGAGCAAAGCTTGTTCAAAATACATATGATGGATCCTTTCGGAATCTAAATTGCCCACAAAAGACCATGACACACCTCTTCGTTTGAGTTCTACATTTTTCGAAATATACCGATTAGCCTACGGCTTGATTGAAGAAAGATAATCGATATATTCCCCGGACTATAGAACCTGGCCCTATGAAATCAGGGCGTGGTGCATAGCCGCAAAAGCGCTTCCTACTCTGTCATTGTATTTGAGCATAATTCCTTTAAGCTTTCCCAACTTGAAAGATATATCAGCTGTTCGACCAAATGCTTATGCCGCAGCTAAAGCATGCAAGCCATGCTTGTTTTCCACTTCACCAGAATGCCCCATCACATATCCTTTAGCGTTACGCAAACTCTGAGCGTTCGTTCTCAGAGAAGGGTTGAGGGTGAGTAACTTGTCCTCTATGTGTTGTGCAATGAAGTTGTACTCCCGACCATTCCAAAGCTCTGAAGCGATAGAAACCATCATCGCCTCCATGATTGACTCTTTATGCTCGACTGAATTCAAAGCGGCCTTATGTTCTGCTACGCCGATGTTGTATAGAAATTCTGAAAATTCGTTACATTCGCGTATTTTATAATTATCTTCAACCCAGGCTGTGGCGCCAAACGCTGCGGTCATGTAGCCGTACATACCATCGTGGCCTGGATGGCCAAGCCCAAAATCATCCTTCGCGACTTCATGCATATGCGCCATGACGTGGTGATAGCCAACTAGTTTTTCGGCAGGCACAGAGATCACATCTGCTGATAGCCGCATGATAATTTTAGCCGAGACCAAGCTGGTAGTTTTATGGGTTTCATTCCACCCATTAAAAAACCTCAGAACAGTCGAGTCTACCGTTGGTTTTTCCAGAAGAGCTCGAAAGGCATTTTCACTATGGAACTGAGCTTCTTGCGTAATCGGATGATTAAGCACCTCAAACATCGCATCCTGAAGTTCGGCTATTTGCGTGATCTGCGCTAATATAGGCTGCCTCCGGTCATTTTCAAATATAGCTCGGCCGGGAATTTTTAAATTCCGCATGTGCTTTGGTAGCGCATCAATAAAAATTTCACCAAGCTCTTGCATAGACTTGTACTCAAATGTCTCGTAACGAATTTGCGGCGATGCCGAGTTCATGATTTGCCTCTCTCCATAAAGACCGATCGGATTGTTAGTTAAAATGCACTGCACGGAATCAGAATCTAAAAAATTAAACCAGTTGAACACTTGCAACAAGTGACTTATAGTGATGTCACTATTCACTTTTGGTGAGCAATGACATGGAGTTGTCTCAGTTAAAGATTTTCAAAACAGTGGCCGATCAAGGAAGCATTATCCGCGCCTCTGAACTGTTGCACTGTGTTCCGTCAAACATCACAAACAGAATCAAGCTTTTAGAGAGAGAGCTCGGGGTCTCGTTATTTATAAGGAAAGGCAGGGGGCTTGTAATCAGCCCTTCCGGGCGGTTGTTTCTTGGCTACGTTAACAAGATCCTGTCTTTGTGTGACGAATCACAAAGAGCCCTCGATCCTGCCGCAGCACCATCGGGAAACTTGAAAATTGGCGCTATAGAGTCATCCGCCACAGGCAGGTTGCCCAAGCTGTTGTCAAAGTTCCATCAGCTCTATCCTTCTGTGCAAATGCAGTTTAGTACGGGGGATTGGTCGCAATTATCAAACGATGTGGTCAGCCATGAACTGGATGGAGCAATCATCGCTGTCAGGCCTGAGCATCCGGATCTTGAAAGCATTGAGATTTACAAGGAGGAGCTAGTATTGATCGCCTCTCCGGTTGCGGGGCGGATAGATGAGCCGCAAGATTTGAGTGGCACCGATATATTCATGTGGCCTGAAGGATGCCCTTACAGGAAAACGTTGGTCAGTTGGCTGGAGAGGCATGAAGTATCAAGCCCCATAACAAGCATAGCCAGTTATGGCACCATCCTTGGCTGCGTAAGTTCCGGGGCAGGCGTGTCGTTAGTTCCTAAAGGTGTGTTTGAACAGTTCAAGCGAATCGGAAGTATAAGTGAATATATGTTTGAAGATTTACTACCTGTGCAAAATTATTTCATATCGAACAAAAACGTTGGATTTCATCGTGCAAAAGATAAGTTTGCCGAGCTACTGAAAGAAGAGTTTAAACACCTGTGATTCAAGCATGATCCATGCCTATATCCGTTACGTAAAACTCTGAAAAAGTATGAGAGCGGGCCTTCATTACTGAAAAGGAGGCTTTCATGCTCAGTAGTTCTTTTTTTTACTCAGCGCCCTACGATCCTTTGCTCCTTCATCCTCAAGGTTGGGATATGCAACTGGTGAAGGGAGCCATTGAAAAGGTAGAAACAGCGGGTCAGGCGTCCCTGCGTGAACTGGGGAAGAGTCTAGTATTTACACCGCCGCAATCGAAGACGATCTAGGATGTTGGGAATCCAGTCATCACGGCCAGATCTGGTCGTTTCGTTTGTGCCAGGCAGGTGAACCACTGCCTGAACACTGGTGACATCAAACGCTCGATGATCTAGTCACCTCTTCGAATTTTTCTGGGCTTCGCTCGAAATTTACCTTATTACGATTGCTACCCGGTTTTCCGTCGAGCACTGGTCTTTTTATGCAAGGTCTTGAACGCCCCTGGACTCTTGATGGATAAGCACCCTTGATCAACTGTCGAACGACCGCTTCTGGCCGATTTCTGTCTATCGCGACTGACCGAAACCCACAACCCAAAGATGTCGTTGGCGGAAGGTACTGGCGGTTTTCCACCATCCGGATATCCAGGCTACCTGGACGTATTGCAATTACCTTGATAAGGCACGATGCGGTCAGCGGCATCGAAGTCGAAAATAGAGCGCCAGGGCTCGACGTCTGTATAGGTGACCAGTTTGCCCATATTAATTGGATCGGCTCGGCTAGGACCAGCGCCAATAAGGGCTTGATCATCAGTGGTGCTGGGGTCGCTGTCGCGATCAAAGAGCAAAAATACCAGCGAACTCTCGCCCTTGTATGCTTCGGCCCTAGGGCGTTGCATCCGATATATCGACGCCTTTTTTCCTTCTTCCGCAAACTTCGGAATGACCTTCTTTGGATTGCCGTGCGGGAAAACAGTATTTCCATTTACATATGCTTGGCGCAATTGATCAGTGCCGTCGTAATCGAACGAGATATTCCACCGCCAAATGTAGTAATGGCATAAATCAATATCGTAGATATATTTCTCGACACTAGAGTCATCCTTTTTGACCTTTAGCGTTGCGCGCCCCTCTTCCACGAAAATTTTCCGGACATTCTCGCGAGAAGATCCCAGTGGTGTTTTCGATCTGATCAGAGATGACATGTCATCGAGCGTTTCCGCTGACTCAAAGGAGAATGTTGATTCAGCGCTGGCCACCCTCACTCCACATAAAACAAGAAACAGCGCGAAACTGGCAGCATGAATTTTCCTCATGGCAACTCCGACATGCATATAGCAGAAAAAAATGACAAAAAAAGGATAGATTCATTTCTAACTTTGTGTCTGCTTCTGGCCGATTAAGCCCTTCGCGATAGGTAGTAATCCGTTGAATCCACAGCCAAAAGCGGGCATTCGGTTCCAACTTTATACCCCGAGCGACAATGCACCGCAGTACATCAGAGTGGCGCACACAATCATCTGGGCGACCATGAATCCCAAAGCAGCTCCTAGAAAACCAACACCTGCGACGATCCACGGCAAGCTTGCTTTTACGCGGAACCTCAAGAGCCAAGCCGACACGCCTGCGCCAACCAACATGCCGGGCACGGAGAATACATGTCCAAGCGCAATCAACCCCTCGGTGCGCTCCAGGCTGGACATGATTTTCATGTAGATCAATAGAGTAGCTACCGCTGCGGCTGTCGTTCCGGACAGAAACAACGCGGGTGCTCGCAGGATCAAACCCGGTACTAGCGCCGCCACCGGGACTCCGACGAGGTACCAAATGCCTGTGTACAGCGGATCGGCCCCCATGCTTGTGTAAAGGAGAACGGGAGTGATCAGCAGGATTGAATAGGTAAGATCATCTCTACGGCGGACTGTCATTCCTATCCTCGCTTTCAGCATCGTGCTTGCTGGAATAGCGTAGATTAGGGGAACGCTCTTGTACTGTGAGTCTGCTAGGAGTCGATCCAAGCCATCAGGCTTCTGCATGAACGGACCGCTTTACGGTGAGCCCCTTTGAGCAGGAGCTAAACATTCTCCTTAGCCTCAAGCACGCGGTAATGGTCAATCTTGACTTGCAGTGCAACAACGGCCGCTTGCATGGCAACAACTTCGGCCTGTACATCCTGTAAATGGCTTTCCAGCATCTGGCGGCGTTCGGCAACCGTTGAATCCCCGGTGCTGCGCAGCTTGGCGAATGCTTGCATTTTGCCGATGGTCATGTGAGTGGTGCGTAAACGCAGCAGAAACTCCAGCCACGCCATATCAGTCGGCGCATAAAGCCGTTGTCCGCCGGCCGCACGGGCGACAGGTGCCTACAGGCCGATGCGTTCGTAGTAGCGCAGGGTATAGGCCGTGAGGCCGGTGCGCTTGGCGACCTGGTCAATCGTCTGGTAGGTGTTCATAAGCGCAATCCTTAGCCATCAGTGTTAGGTAATTCAGTGGTCCCGTTCACTCGGGAACTGCGGCAACAATTTTGATGCCTCGTTTGGCAAACACTTCCCGCGCTGCGCTGATGCCATTTAACGCGCTTGGAAAGCCCGCATACACTGCCATCTGGATGATGATTTCAACGATTTCCTCAGGTTTGCAACCAACATTCAGCGCCCCCTCTATATGCACCGTGAGTTGAGGTTGCGCGTTCCCCAATGCGGTGAGGGCCGAGATGGTTGCCAGCTCGCGTGTGCACAGAGCGATAACAGGCCTGGAAAACACATCACCATAGGCGAAATCGACTATCCAATCACCTAGCTCGGGCGAGATATCGCTAAGCGAGTTGACCACGGTGTTACCAGCGGCCCCAGTGATTCTTTCCAAGGTCTCTATCCCTTTCACTCGTCGACTATCCGGTTCAGTTGCCGACACCGGAATTGCGAATGCTGAAAGCACGAGCCCGGTTACAAAGCTAAGTTTTTTTAATGCCATGACCTATCTCCTAGTTTAAGCCGCGCAACGTACCTGGACGTTTTGGCGGTGCAACAAGAAGGCTATTGGTTAGAGCGCGCTCTAAGTCAAGCACTAGGTGCTTTCAGCTAAAGGGGACTGCAGCTAAAGGGGATGAGCTTGTTTTCTGTACGCTAAGCGTCCGCTTCTGGCCGTTTTCAGCAGCTCACGACAGGCAGAAAACGGCCGACTCTGTTGAAAAAGTCGGCCCTGGTTTCCACGTCAGGAAAGTACACGCTTGAGAGAGTTTCGGGCTCAGATTTCGCGTAGCTGCGCGCAAAAAGGCTTTTTTCAGCAGTCAGTATGCGGGCAGTCTCGAAGGACCGACTTTTTCAACAAAATCGGCCACTAGCTGACAAATCGCATTCAATTTTGTATCAGCGCCCCCGGGCTTGCCGAGCCAGCCCGCCGGCCATACGATTCGACTATTCCTCAGGCGGAGGAGTCATTGTGAAGCCGGTGATGCTCCTGACGCGCATCCTGGCGCCTGCCATCGCTCTGGCGCTGGCATCCGCCGGCCTGCATGCCGACGATCCGTTCGCGCCGTTGCGCGACGCCATGGTGCGGGAGATCACCAGCATGTCGTCCGTCACCCGCGACGAAACCGGCAGGGTCGAGTTTGCCGCGCCGGTGATGGCCGCGATGGCCAAGGTGCCAAGACATAAGTTCGTCCCGCCCGACGAGGTGCCCTACGCCTACGAGAATCGCCCGCTGCCGATCGGCTACGGCCAGACCATCTCCCAGCCTTACATCGTCGCCCTGATGACCGACCTGACGCAGGTCGGGCCCGGCGACGTGGTACTCGAGATCGGCACTGGCTCGGGCTACCAGGCGGCGATCCTCGCCGAGCTGGCGCAGGCGGTCTACACGATGGAGATCATCGAGCCGCTGGCAGTGCAGGCCGGTGAGCGCCTGGGCCGGCTGGGATATGCGAACGTGCAGACCCGGCTGGGTGATGGATACCACGGCTGGCCCGAGCACGGACCTTATGACGCCATCCTCGTCACTGCCGCCGCCAGCCATGTGCCGCCGCCACTGATCGCCCAACTCAAGGCCGGCGGACGGATGGTAATCCCGGTCGGCGCGCCGTTCATGATCCAGTACCTGCTGCTGATCGAGAAGGCCGGCGATGGCAGCGTGTCCACCCGGCAGGTGCTGCCTGTGCGCTTCGTGCCTCTGGCCGGAGGCGATTGAGCATGCATTCGCCGCCGCTGCTCGCCCTGGCGCTGCTGTCGGCCTCCGCGCTCGGCTATGAGGTGCTGCTGCTGCGGCTGCTTTCGATCATCCAGTGGCACCATTTCGCCTACATGATGATCAGCGTCGCGCTGCTCGGCTACGGCGCCGCCGGCACCGCCGTGGCGCTGGCGCGGCCTGTCCTGGCGCCGCGCTTCCACGGCGTGTTCATCAGCGGCGCGGTGCTGTTCGGGCTGAGCGCCATCGCCTGCTTCAGCCTGGCCCAGCAGGTTCCGTTCAATCCCCTCGAGATCCTCTGGGACGCGCGGCAGTCGGCGCGCCTGCTGATGATCTACCTGCTGCTGTTCGTGCCGTTCTTCTGCGCGGCGGTGTGCATCTGCCTGACCTTCACCTGCTTTCAAGAACAGATTCATCGGATCTACGCCTTCGATATTCTCGGCGCCGGCGTGGGCAGCCTGGCAATCGTCGCCGCGCTGTTCGCCTTGACGCCCGTCGATGCGCTGCGGCTGCTGGGCGGCACCGGCATCGCCGCCGGGGCGCTGGCCGCCATGGCTTGCACGAGGCATAGGCACTGGCTCGCGCCGTTGCTGCTGGCGGCGGCAGTCGCGGTGCCTGCCGGCGTGCCCGAGCGCTGGATCGCCCTGTCGCCCTCCGAGTACAAGGAACTGAGCCAGACGCTGCGTATCAAGGATGCGTACGCAATCGCCCAGACCTGGAGTCCGCTGGGCCTGCTCACGGTCGTCGACAGCCCGACCATTCCCCTGCACCACGCGCCGGGTCTGAGTCTCAACGCGACGCAAGAACCGCCCGCGCAACTGGCCATCTTCACCGACGGCGACGGCCTTTCCGTGCTGAACCGCTATGACGGGCGCCGCGAACCGCTCGCCTACTTGGACTACCTGACCTCGGCTCTGCCCTATCACCTGCTGCGGCAACCCCGCGTGCTGGTGCTGGGCAGCGGCGCCGGTGCCGATGTGCTGCAGGCGATCTACCACGGCGCCAGCGCGGTGGATGCCATCGAACTGAACCCGCAGGTGATCGATCTGGTCCAGCGCCGCTTCGCCGACTTCTCCGGCAAGCCGTACAGCGCACCCAACGTCCGTGTGCTGATCGGCGAGGCGCGCGGCCTGGTTGCTTCGCGCAGCGAACCCTACGAGCTGATCCAGATCGCCCTGCTGGACTCCTTCGGCACCGCCTCGGGCGGCCTGCATGCGCTGTCCGAGAACTACCTGTACACGGTGGACGCCTTCGCCGAGTACCTGCGCCATCTCGCGCCCGGTGGCCTGTTGGCCATCACCCGCTGGGTCACCCTGCCGCCCCGCGATGTTCCCAGGCTGCTGGCCACCGCGGCCGCAGCCATCGAGCGCGACGGGCAGGCCAGCGCGGCGCGCCGCATCGTCATGATCCGCGGCTGGAAGACCGCGACGCTGCTGGTCAGCAACAGGGATTTCGACGACGCTGGCATCGCCGTGCTGAGGGAGTTCTGCCGAGCGCGCTCCTTCGACCTGGCCTACTACCCCGGGATGACCGTGGCCGAGGCGAACCGCTACAACCTGCTCGACCGGCCCTGGTTCTTCGAAGCGGCGCAGGCCCTGCTGTCCGGCGAGCGCGCGGAGTTCCTGGCACGCTACAAGTTCGACGTGCGTCCGACCATGGATGACCGGCCGTATTTCTTCCATTTCTTCAAGTGGCGCTCGCTGCAGGAACTGCTGGCGCTGAAGGAACAGGGCGGCCTGTCAATGCTGGAGTGGGGCTATCCGGTGCTGATCGCCACGCTGCTGCAGTCCAGCGTGGCCGCCGTGCTGCTGATCCTGGCGCCGCTATGGGTGGCGCGGCGGCGCTCTCAGAATGCGGCTTTGGCCAGGTTCGAACTTAGGGTCGTGTCCTACTTCGCCGCCATTGGCTTCGCCTTCATGTTCGTGGAAATCGCCTTCATCCAGAAGTTCACCCTTTTCCTCAGCCACCCGTTGTATTCGGTGGCGGTAACGCTCAGCGCGTTCCTGATCTTCGCTGGCCTCGGCAGCCGTTACTCCGGCCGCCGGCGGGGGGACATTGGAACGGGTGTGGGGCCCCGTCATCCGCTCGTGCGGCCAGTCCTGGCGATCTGCGTGATCGCCCTGCTCTACCTGATCGCCCTGCCCCCGTTGTTCCAGCTGCTGGCGCCGGTGCGGACCCTCGCCAGGTTCGGCATCTGCGCCGCGCTGGTAGCGCCGCTGGCGTTCGCCATGGGCATGCCGTTTCCACTCGGACTCGCGCGCATCTCCGCGCGCGCCGAAGCACTGGTGCCGATCGCCTGGGGCGTCAACGCCAGCGTATCGGTGGTGGCGGCCGTGCTGGCGACCCTGCTGGCGATCCACCTGGGCTTCACCGTGGTGTTGCTGCTGGCGTTACTGCTGTATCTCGCGGCGGCGGTCGCATTTCCCTGATCGCGGCGGTTCGCAGCGAAACGTCAACAGCCCCTGGTGAGACCAATGGCCTATTGGAACGTCGTCGAGTCGTCAGAGGTGACTTTCATCCCATAGCCGCCGGTGGTGGAAAATAGCTCACTCGGTCGAAGGGACGGATGCTTTGCTGCCCAAGCGGATTAGTTCATTGGAGAAACACAGACCGACGATGATCAGTGCCGCTCCCGCGTACAGGCTTTCGCGCGGTACTTCGTTGAGCGCCACAAACGCCAGCAGCGCGGCGAACAGTGGCTCGGTCAGCTCCAGCGCTTGCACTTGGGATGGCTTGAGATACTCGATGGCCTTGGTGGTGCAGAAGAAGCCCAGGATTGTCGGCAGCGTGGCCAGCGCCAGCAGTGCGGCGATCGCCAGCGGCGACAGCTCGCCCATCGCGAAACCATCGGCCGCAGCCGGCATCAGCAAGTACAGGCTGCCAAAGAACAACAATTGTCGGGTGAAGTGCAGCCCCCCAGACACCCCCATACGCTTCATGGCAACCGAAAAGGCCCCATAGCCGGAGCCGGCCATGGAGGCGAGCGCAGCACCTTGCAGGGTAAAGCCCTGCTGCAGGTCGCCGCCGAAGATCACCGAGATCCCAGCGATAGCCAGTGCGGCACCAACGGTAGCGTTCGCGGTGATGGCATCCTTGAGGAAAATGCGCCCCAGAATGATCGAGGAAATTGAGGCACTGGCCATCAGCACCACCACCACACCTGCCGCAGCGTAGTGTCGATAGGCGGACGTTTCGAAATGGAACAGCACAAAGATGCCAAGGAATGCGCAGATAGCCGCCTGAGTCCATTTGGTCGACGCCGCCGGGCGCTTGAGGAAAAACAATAAGATCGAGAGCAGCGCGCAACCCAGTACGGTCTTGATGACAGCGACACTGCTAGCGGTGAAACCATTACTCATGAGTATTTTGCTGAGTACACCGATCGTTGCATTCAGTGCCGCAGCGGAGAGTGCAAATATGACGCCTTTGCTGAAAGTAGATTGCATTGATGACGATCCCTGTCGCTGAATTGTCGTTCGATAGAATGCCGCCCTATATCGACGGCGCAAAGTTTGAGGAGACGAAGATCCCACCAACCCCAGTATTTATTGTGGCATAAGCTGGATCGCCCAGTAGGATGCTATTCGCCTTCTTGTCGCCGCCAAGGGAGAAGTCAGAGGGCCTGGCCCTTGGCTATGCAATATGAGTTGACGAACGCTGCAGTGTGCTGCAAAGACTGACGTATATCCGGTTTGGCTATTCCATGACTGTTGGCAAATTGCTCGACCGCCGCTGTATCAAAACGAGTGGTCTGGATAAAGTCCAAGGCTTCGGGTTTTGTATTCAAAAACCACGCGACGGGAGGAATACTCAGTAGCAACTTCAGCAATCGGAGTGAAATGTGATGCTTGGGAGACTTTAAGCCCAAAGGTTGTGCCACCTGTACCAGGAGTTCTCGCAAGTTTGGAGTTTGGTCATCAAGCGCCAGCAGTTCCTGGCCCACCATGGCAGGATCAAAAGCACAAACTGCCACCAGCTCAACCAGGTAATCCACGGTGACCAGTGGCAGCCAGTGCTCGGCGGTACCGGGCACTGCAGTCAGCTTTCCCTGCACAAGGTTGCGTATCAGCTCCACCAGCGGCTGACCGTCAAGGATATGCCCCGTGCGGCTGTGGCCACAGACCGTCGCAGGGTGGACGACGGTAATCTCCCCGCCCTTGGCGGACATGACCTCCAGGGTCGCAAAATGCGCCTCCAGCTTGCTTCCCTCGTAACCACCGACATGTCGGTAGACGGCAGGCCAATTCGTCAACTCCGGATGACGAGGATCAATTCCGATGCGTTGCAGATGTTCATGATTTTTCAGCATGTAGCCGCCGATCATCACTAAACGGCTTTTTTGCTCAGCCGCCAACAGCGCCACGCGCTTTGCCCCTTCCACATTCACTGCACGAGAATGCTCCACTGAAAGCCCCCATGCGAAGTGGGCGCCCAGGTGGAATATGACTCTGGCGTGCCTTAGCACTTCTCGGTCAGCAAGACTCAGCCCGAGGTTGTCCCGTTCCAGATCGCCAGCTACGGCAAATACCCGGGTTGCGCACCCTCCCAAATTATCGACTTGCTCCCGCAGTGCAGCTAGTCGCTCTGGGCGACGCATCAACACCCGAATGGTGTGACCTTTTGCACTCAA
Organism: Pseudomonas sp. F-14 TE3482; assembly: GCF_053629455.1. Classification (NCBI taxonomy): domain Bacteria; kingdom Pseudomonadati; phylum Pseudomonadota; class Gammaproteobacteria; order Pseudomonadales; family Pseudomonadaceae; genus Pseudomonas; species Pseudomonas sp. F-14 TE3482. The sequence goes on along the minus strand of NZ_JBRJII010000001.1, from coordinate 4,287,655 downwards.
GTACGCCACCAAATGTTGACCGACGAAGCCGGTACCCCCCGTGACAAAGCACTCCACGCTCATTTCCCTGCTCCTTGTTTAAGGTGAGAAATCAAGCGTAAACTATCGACCCAACTCTATAGTCAAGCGGTGTTTTCATGAAAATCGGCGAACTCGAGGCCCGCAGCGGCGCCAGCCGCCATACGCTGCGTTACTACGAGCAAATCGGCCTGATCTCACCGCTGCGGCAAACTAACAAATATCGCGTTTACACAACGCAAACTCTGCAGGATCTGGACTTTATCCAGCGCGCGCAAAGCATGGGGTTTTCCCTGGGGGAAATAGGCGAGATTCTGGATGCGCAGCGGAACAAGCTGATCGATTGTGCTGACGGCGCTAAGCTGATTGAAAAGAAGATGGCAGAGATCAAACAGAAAATCGCCAACCTCCAAAGCATTTATCGGTATCTGGATGAAGAGCGTGCAAACCTCGAAGCCAGTGCTGCCAAGCAACTTGAGCTTCAGCAGCTGAACAACTCTTCAAACTGAACTGTCAGCATCTAGAAAACGGAAGCTGCAGCCTGCTTCCAGTTTCAAGCCCCCCTTACGCATTTTCTAAAACCTTCTGGCCTGGCCCTGGACAGTAAGCGTCCGCCCAACAGACCTTGCGTGGTTAAACGGGCGCCCGTCTACGCGGCAGCTACTCGATAATCTCGCTCGGCCGCCGCATCGGCAGTCGCGTGAACACGCCCCTTAAATACGCAGTAAGCGCTCCGGCGAACACATCCCCTGAAGCTGATATGGAGCCATCGCCTCCATTGAACCGAAGCAGTAGTGGTTATGCGGATTCTGTTTTCTATAATGACTGACCGGCCATGTTTAGGGTGCTTGTTATGCCAGCCTCCGCTGATCAAAACTCCGCTGTCGTTTTATGCGCAGCTTCCAATAACGACCTGGAAGATCTGGTAGCCATCAGGATTGAGGCCATGCGCGAGAGCCTTGAACGGCTTGGACGATTTAACCCAGATCGTGCGCGCGAACGATTTCTTGGTGGGTTCGACGCTAACAGCACACGCCGCATAGAAGTATCAGGTGATCTGGTCGGTTTTGTCGTTATCAAAGACCATCAGAGCGAGCTTCTGCTTGACCACTTGTATGTGATACCCAGTGCTCAAGGAGCAGGAATCGGTTCTGAAGTTCTTACTCAGATTTTCAGAGAGGCTGATGAGATCGGGCGTCCCATCAAGGTTGGTGCTCTCAAGGAAAGCGCTTCAAATCGTTTTTACACTCGCCATGGCTTTGTGTTCGTCGAAAGCGGTGAATTCGATAATTATTATGTCCGGATTAACGGTAATGCCGTTAATTTGGGCGACTAGGCAAATCTTGATACGGTGCCCCGTCAGAGGTTACACCGTTAGATGGGCATCCACCTGTGCGGCAGTAGGTCGGTAACCTCATTCGCCCGCTGCGTCGGCAGGCGCGTGAGAACATCCTTCAGATCATGACCATTCAGCCGCTCAGACTGGATCAAGCTCATGATCGCCGCCGCTCGTTTACCGCTGCGTAAGGAGCTGGCGAATAGCCAGTTTGAACGCCCGGAAGCCCATGGCCGGATTTGATTTTCACATCAGTGAATTGCTCCAGATTTGCTAGACACATGATGTCTGCTTTGGGCCACGAGTTGCCCTTCACTACCGGCGGCTCTCGTTCCAAAGTGATCATCGAACCTCGTGGCATCCATTTTTTCCTCCTGCTGACTCTTTCAATCCCACCTTCAAGGACCGAACCTGTGATCGCATCCCCCGCCAAACTCCTCTTCCTGCCCGGAGCCTCTGGTAACACCCGGTTTTGGCATCCGGTTGCTGAGCGCTTGGCCCACCCGGCGCAGCAGATCCACATCGGCTGGCCCGGCTTTGGAGACACTCCGCCGTTGCCTAGCGTGACAGGCATGCATGATATGGTGGCTCGCGTGCTGGCCGAGATCGATCGGCCCACAGCGCTGGTGGCACAGTCCATGGGCGGCATAGTCGCTGTGCTTGCAGCGCTTGAACGCCCTGAGCTGATCACGCACCTGACGCTGACCGTCACCTCTGGCGGGGTGGATATGTCTGCTCTGGGCGCGCAAGACTGGCGCCCGGATTTTGCTGCCACCAACCCGACACTGCCGAGTTGGTTTCTCGACGACCGCACCGACCTCACGCTCCGGTTGATCGAGTTGCGCATGCCAGTCCTGCTCCTCTGGGGAGATTCTGATCCGATCAGCCCCGTTCGCGTCGGCCAGCGCCTTGCTCAACTGTTACCTCGTGCTGAACTACACGTTTTCCCTGGTGCCGATCACAATCTGGGCTTTACTCACGCAGCCGAAGTGGCGAGGTTGATCGAGAGACATCTGGCCTGCTGGTAAGCGGAACACTTGTTGCCACCGCGTCGGACTGATTGTGCGACACCGTGCGTTTCAAGACCTGGTGGACAAACAACCGGAGGCATATCGCTCTAACCTCGCCGGATACTCTGCGCAAACCGCGTAGAGATAAAAAAAAATCAAAGCACACTAGCCTTTCACATCTCTTTACTTGGCGGCGCCGGTATTCAAATATCGCTTCCTCAAACTGCAGACTTAAGCTCCCCTGCCCTCAACGGGGGCTTTTGTTCTCAGAGAGGCAGTTGCCCCCGTCGACCACGAGAAGCTCGCCCGTAATGTAGCTGGACTCTGGAGAAGCAAGAAAAGCTACCGCCGCAGCGACCTCCTCTGGTCTACCGGCACGCCCGACGGGAACATACTGCGCTGCGGTCATTTCCTCAGCTGTGCTGGACTGCGTCGCGATCCACCCAGGGGCAACAGAGTTCACGGTGATGCCGTATGGTGCGACTTCCAGCGCCAAGCTCATGTTCATCCCCACAATCCCCGCTTTCGCCGCCGCATACGCGGCCTCGCCAGGGTTGCTGACGCGGGTGCCGGTCGTAGAACTGATATGGACGATGCGTCCGTAACGACGATTCTGCATCCCCGGCAACACAGCGCGGGTCAGCAAAAATACAGTGGTCAGATTACGGGCAATCGAAGTGTTCCACATATCGACGCTCATATTGGCCACTTCAGAAAACGTTTCGGCTTCACCCTGAATCGCCATACCGGCGTTGTTCACGAGTACATCGATTCGCCCCCATAGCGATTCCGCCCAAGTCACCAGTTCGACGACCTGAGCCGGCTGAGTGAGATCTGCAACGCGTCCTTGCACCTCGTAACCTGCCGCGGTCAGTTGCGCGACGCGATCATGGATACGGGCACTGCTGCCGGTGATGATCAGCTTTGCGCCCGAGTCCCCAAGCCGTCGCGCGATGGCGAGACCAATCCCATGTTCGCTGCCAGCTCCACTGACCAATGCGACCTGACCACTCCGGTTTTTGAACATTGCAATGCTCCACAGGGTTACACAGGAAGTACTGTCTGACAGTCCAGAGTAGATGCTAGCCGCCCGCATCGATGCACTAAAGATTGTGAGCGGCAGCATTCGGCCGAAGCTGACGATACTGTGATGCATTGATAGCCTGTATGCGCGCTCAGTCGAGTAGGCCTTTACCTCATGAACTACTCAGGCTCCACACGCAACAACGAACGCATGACACAAGGATATCCCGATGACACTGGCTGACCTGCAACGGCTATCCGTGTCTCAGAGCGGACTGGTTCTTCCCTATCTCCACGCGATTAAAGCTGCCGATTATCCGTCAGGCGATAAAACACTTGAACATGGATGCAATCAGACCGGCGATCACTCGTTCAAGTTTTTGACCAGATAGCTATCTACGATTTGCGAAACGCCCGTCAACGCAGTACGCAGCAACTCCGGTTCAGTGCGATAGCGCAACGGCGTATAGCCATAGGTATTGGCGCCGTTGAATGCGGTGATCGGTTCATTGCGCTGCCAGATTAGTTCCTCGCCGCGTTTCATGACAGCACTCACGGCAATCGTCGGATAGACCACACTGCTGAAGCCTTGAGTCAGTGCGAAACCCCAGTTCAGGACGGTCAATTCGATCTGCGCATCGGCCGGTTCGTTTTCACCCACGATCTTGAAACGGCCGGTGGCGGTCAATTGCTCCTCGAAACTCTTTTTGACCAACTCGCCCAGATTGATATCCGCTGTTTCCATGTTGTACAAAATCGCATCAACCGTCGACATCGAAGCCAGGTCACCTGCCTTCAGACCTGCGGCAAATCCAGCCCCTCCCAAAGCAGCCTTGGTCAGGTTCGATGCACCAGCTGCCATCCCTACGCCAGCACCGACACCTGCGCCCAATGCAGCGCCCCATGCCTGTTCACGTCCCATGTAACTCATTTCCTTGGGCTTCCATGCAACCGGGAGAATCTTTACCGTGTGGATCTGGGTACGGTATTCGGGCTTGAATTTCTGGTTGGCACATCCGGCAAGGAAAAGAACGGCAAACATCAGGACAGCAATCTTCTTCATGAACAACTCACGACCCAAAGGAATGTGCGGAGTTTGTCGTCACCGGCAGGAAATTCTGAAGGGGTGAGCGCCGAGATAGGAGTTACTTGACGCTGATCTCAACATCGGCCCCGCTTGCCTGTTGCTGGACATAAGCCTGCCTGAGGCGACAGGGCTGGAACTGCAATCGACGCTCGGACAACGCGGGCATCCGTGGCCGGTCATTTTCATGACCGGTTTCGGCACCATCCCAATGTCGGTGCAAGCCATGAAAGCGGGAGCGGTGGAATTCCTGACCAAACCGTTTAATGACGACCAGGTTGCTGGACATCCTGCACACCACCCGTCAGCGTGCAGCGACGGCGTTCGAGCAATGGCAACACATTCAGAGCGCCCGTCAAAGAGCCGTCCTGTTGACACCCCGTGAGCGCGAAGTACTGCCGCTGATTGTCGCAGGGCTGTCCAACAAGCACATCGCCAACCGGCTAGGCACCAGTGAAGTCACCGCCAAGGTCCACCGCAAACACATCATGGAGAAGATGCAGACGCGTTCGCTGGTCAGCCTGGTCAGCCTGGTCAGCCTGGTCAGCCTAGTTTCCGGTGATATGCATGTCGGCATACTGGGATGAAGCGACACTGACTGAATCCAGCCGCTACGGCGCCAGTGAATGTCTGCGCAAACCCTTCAGCGGCGATGCGTTGTTGACTGCTGTCGAGATGGCGCTTCAACCCCGGCACTAGAGTCATCAGGATAAACACGGCCAGTGCTCGCGCCCTCATCTGTGCCGTAACCATTCGACAGCACCACAATTCAGGCCGCTACAGGCCCACATCACTGAGCATGAATCATTTCCCCTCATCTGCAGTCGTCAAGTGACGCCCATCGCTGCCGTCACCCGATAAGCGTTCCGCTGTCTTATCGAGAAAACCACGCGCTATCGCACAAACATCCCAAACCACAGCACACCTGTTCAATCTCGGCCTTGTGGATTGTGTGACCATTTCCCCACGAAAGGCCCGATGACTTTTTCATCAGCTCAACGGCACTTGTCGTCGAGCAACCCAAATACCCCTCGCCAATACTTAAGGAAAAATATCATGGCCCTCGCAAAAGCAGCTCCAGGCAAAACCCTTCTTACCCCAACTGACCATACCTTGATCATGATCGACCATCAGTCGCAAATGTCCTTCGCGACCAAGTCGATTGATGCTGTGACCCTGCGTAACAACGCCGCGCTGGTAGCCAAGGCCGCCCGGGGCTTCGAAGTGTCGACCATCCTCACCACCGTTGCCGAAAAAAGCTTTTCCGGCCCGATCTTCGACGAGATCAAGTCAGTGTTTCCGGACCACAAAGTGATCGACCGCACCAGCATGAACACCTGGGAAGACGAACGCATCGCCGTAGAAGTCAACGCCTTCGGAAAACAGAAAATCGTCCTCGCCGGTCTGTGGACCTCCGTGTGCATCGTCGGCCCGGCGCTGTCAGCTATCGATCAAGGCTTTGAGGTGTACTTCATCGCCGATGCCTGTGGCGATGTCTCCATTGAAGCCCATGAAATGGCCGTGCAACGCATGATCCAAATCGGCGCCCGCCCAATGACAGCACTGCAATATCTGCTGGAGCTGCAACGTGACTGGGCTCGCAGCGAAACCTACGAGGAAACCGTCAAGACTTCGATCGCCAATGGCGGCGCCTACGGCCTGGGGCTGATCTACGCCAAAACCATGTTCCAGGCCTCTGAAGGCCATTGAGCAATGACAGCGGCTGCGCACAGGCGTAGCCGCTTTTTCACGCCTTTCTCATTGCAACCAGGACGCAAGCCATGAGTCTTCTCAAACACCTCCCCTCCTGCTTCAAGGGCTCACTGATGGCCCTGGGTCTCACGCTTGCAGGCAATCAAGCCCAGGCGGCGCCACCGCCGCTACTGCAAACCCAGGCCCCCGGCTATCAGCGCCTGGCGGTGGGTGAGTACGAAGTTACCGCGTTGTTCGATGGCTACAGCGACCTCGGGCCGACGCTGCTCAAAGGCCTTTCGCAGAAAGACATTCGTGCCATGCTTGAACGCAAGTTCATTTTTACCCCCGGCATGCCGACCGCGTTCAACGCATTCCTGATCAACACCGGTAAAAACCTGGTGCTGGTGGATGCCGGTGCCGGTGCTTGTTTCGGCGGAACCGCGGGCTGGCTGCCCGACAACATCCGCGCTGCCGGTTACCAACCTGAGCAAGTGGATACCGTGTTGCTCACCCATATGCATGTCGATCATGTCTGCGGCCTGATCAATACCAAGGACGAGCCGGTGTTCGCCAACGCCACCGTGTATGCAGCGAAACCGGAGGCCGATTACTGGCTCAGCCAGGAAAACCTGGACAAGGCCCCAAAAGACGCCCGTGGCTTCTTCGAGGTCGCCCGTAAATCGGTGGCCCCCTATGTCGCCGTCCACCGGTTCAAAACCTTCACCCCCGAGCAGTCGCTGGTGCCCGGCGTGACCGCGGTCAGCCTGCCCGGCCATACACCCGGCAGCAGTGGTTACACGTTCAGCTCCAACGGCCAGAGCATTCTGTTCATGGGTGACCTGGTCCACAGCTTCGCCGTGCAGTTCCAGCATCCAGAAGTGAGCATCGGCTTCGATGTCCAGGGTAAACAGGCCGTCGTGACGCGTGAAAAACTGTTCAAACAGGTCGCTCATGACCGTACCTGGGTTGCTGGTGCTCACTTGCCCTTCCCTGGTATCGGGCATATCAGCGGTCGCGAAAAAGCCTTCGCCTGGGTGCCCGTCGAATACGGTCCTTACCAGCGACCGAAAAATGTTCCGCTGATCCAGTGATCCCCCCTGGACATAATCCGACTTCACCGCGGGAGTTCCCACTCCCGCCCTGCATATAAAGGTCCGTGTGCAGTGCAGATATATGCATCCAAAAATCTCAATGCGACCGGACCTTGGGCGCCCTTATGGTTGGGCATGTTGCTCACCAGTACAGCCGGAACCGCGATAGCCGCTGAGTCCGCACACACCGCACAAGGTTTGCTGGCAGGGTCGACGCTTGAGGTGCTCAGCCGAAACTTTTACCTCAACAATGACTATCGATCGCCCTCGCCGACAGACAAGAGTTACAAACAGGAATGGGCTCAGGGTTTCATCACCTCGTTCGAATCCGGGTTCACCCCTGGCATGATTGGAGTGGGTATCGACGCCCATGGATTTCTCGGCTTGAAACTGGACGGCGGCAAGGGGCATTCCGGAACGGGATTGTTGCCTGTGGATCATGACGGACGCAGCGAAGACAACTACTCCAGTGGTGGTGGAGCCCTGAAGTTGCGAGTCTCTCGCACCCTCCTGGCGTTCGGTGAAATGACTGTGGAAACGCCGGTCTTCGACACGGCCGACAAACGCCTGCAACCGGAATACGCCACGGGCTTGTTGATCGACAGCCGTGAAATCGATGATGTGCATCTGGTGGCCGGTCACTTCACTGCTTTCAAGAATCTGGATGCGTCCACCAGCAAGGGCGACTTTTCCGGCTACGGTGTGAGCACCGGTACGGGCGGCATCGATTTTATCGGGGCCAGCCTGTTCGAAGATCGCCCAGTGGGCGGTGCCTTTTATGCGTCGCAACTGAGCGACACCTGGCGTCAGTACTACGCCAACCTGCACCTGAAACAGTCCGGTTTTTTCCTCGACGGCAATCTTTACCACACTCAGGACTATGGCGAGGCCGTGGCAGGAGCGATCGATAACAGCGCCTACAGCCTGTCGGGCAAATACACCACCGGAGCCCAAGCCTTCACCCTCGCCTATCAAAAAATCAACGGCGACACACCCTTCGACTTCGTCGGTGGTGATTCCATCTACCTGGCCAACTCGATCAAGTACGCTGATTTCAACGGCCCCCATGAACGCTCCTGGCAGGTGCGCTACGACTTCGACCTCGGCACTTTCGGCCTGCCCGGCTTGAAATTCATGGCCCGCTACGTGACCGGGCGTGGCATCGACGGTACCCAGGCACCCAAGGGCGGCGCTTATAACCCGTTCGACCCGCGCACTGGCGATTACCAACCTCAACAAGGGGATGGCGGTCGGCATTGGGAACGCGATATAGACCTGCGCTACATCGTGCAGTCAGGCCCGGCCAAGGACTTGTCCGTGCAGCTGTCCCATGTGACGCATCGAGCAAATAACGCTCAGGCCGGCGATGACATCGATCGGGTTTATGTGGTTATTGAGTACCCGCTCAAGCTGGGATCGCTTTGAGCCTTCAAGGTATTAGCCCCCAGCGCCGCTATACTTACGACGCCAACGGCAACCTTGCCGGTATCGACGACAGCCGCAAAGGCAACCCAGCTATCACTACGATCCGCTCGACCGCCTGATCAACGTCCGTGGCGCCACCCCGGAAAGCTTCGTCCATGGCCCGGCAGGCAACCTCCTCGGCCAAGGCGAACAACCAACCGCGAACCTGGCCAACGTCAAAGGCGACCGATTACACCTTTTGGGATGTGTACTTCTAGTCAGGCAGAGAGGAGAGCACGATGAGCAACGAACAGGAGGCACCTGAGACCAAAGGTGTTGCGGTGAAGTTACTTGCAACGGTAGACCTCGGCCCTGAGATCGAGGGCATGGCAGGGCGCCAACTTAGAATGCGTATGGTGACCATCGAGCCTGGAGGCGTCTTCGGGCCGATTCACAACCATAAGGACAGACCAGGCACCGTCTACATACTGCAAGGAACGATCACTGACCATCGAAATGGAGTCGCCACGGACTATGGGTCGGGAGTGGGCTGGCCCGAGGATAGGAACACCACACACTGGCTTGAGAACAGAGGCACGATTGCGGCGGTGGAGATCTCGGTCGATATTGTCAGGCAACCGTAAGCTCAGGCCCGACAACACGGTCAGGCCTGATACGCGACTCAACGCCAAACTGATGCGCCAATGGGCCGGATCACCGATATGACCCGGGATTCTGACGGTTCACTAGCAACCTGATCACTCTGATTGACCTGCCAACCAATGACGACAGGGCATGTCGTTCGAAATGTTCAGAATCGTCCCTATCTCCATAGGCAATGGACTAACCTCCGCGCCTGCATCACCCATGACTGACTCAACTACGCTTTGAGTGAGGGTTGTAGGCTGTCATACCCGCAACTGGAGGTCCCGTGAACAGTCACTGGTGGTGCCGCCTGCTCTTGCTAATCATACTGATCGGGTTACCGACGGGTTCGACGATGGCGGCAGGCAGTGTCGTGGTACTGACCGTCAACGATGCTATCGGTCCGGCCAGTGCCGACTACGTGGAGCGCGGCTTGGCGCGTGCGGTGACCGAGGGCGCGCAGTTGGTGGTCATCAGCCTCGACACCCCCGGCGGGCTGGACACCTCGATGCGCTTGATTATTAAGGCGATTCTGGCCAGCCCCTTGCCAGTGGCAAGTTTCGTCGCCCCCAGTGGCGCACGTGCGGCCAGCGCCGGCACCTATATTTTGTATGCCAGCCACATTGCCGCGATGACTCCCGGCACCAATCTGGGCGCTGCTACACCGGTGCAGATCGGCGGCCTGCCCGGGACCGCGCCCGAATCGCCGGGCCCACCCACCACCGACAAGGATTCTGCGCGTGAGCCGCAAGATGCCTTGACTCGAAAACAGATCAACGATGCGGCGGCTTACATCCGTGGCCTTGCGCAACTACGTGGACGCAATGCCGACTGGGCCGAACAAGCGGTACGTGAATCGCTTAGCCTGTCGGCCCACGAAGCGCTAAAACTCAAGGTGGTCGATTATGTGGCCAATGACGTGGCAGACCTGCTCAAGCAACTGGACGGCAAGAGCCTGAATGTCTCTGGTCAAATGTTGAAGCTGAACACCGCCGGGGCTGCACTCATCGACCATGCGCCTGATTGGCGCACACAACTGCTGGCGGTGATCACTAACCCCAGCGTAGCGTTGCTGCTGATCATGTTCGGGGTCTATGGCTTGATCTTCGAATTCATGAACCCAGGGTCGGGCGTTGGTGGGGTGCTCGGTGGCATCTGCCTGTTGCTGGGGCTGTATGCCCTACAACTGTTGCCCGTGAATTACGCCGGGGTCGGACTGATCCTGCTAGGGATCGCCTTCATGATCGCCGAGGCGTTTCTACCGAGTTTCGGTGTAATCGGCTTCGGCGGGGTGGTTGCTTTTGTAGTGGGCGCAGTGATTTTGATGGACACCGATGTACCGGGCTTCGGCATTCCGTTGACGCTGATCATCGGCATGGCACTGATCAGCGCCCTGTTGCTGATGACGCTGGTCGGCGTGGCGCTCAAGGCCAGACGCCGTGCCTTGGTCAGCGGCGATGCGGGCTTGGTCGGCAGCCAGGCCACGGTGACGGGACTGCTGCCGGGTTTGCCGATGAGCGGCTGGGTGCAATTGCAGGGCGAAAGATGGCAAGTACAGAGTCGCTCGCCCCTGCACCTGGGCCAGCAGGTCCGGGTGGTGGCGCGCACGGGCGTGATGCTGGAGGTCGTTGCGCTGGAGGAAACGCCATCGCGAGGAGATTGATGCGTGTTCGTGCTGCCAGTCCTGCCGTCCGAAGGCCCGCCTTCTGCGGGCTTTTACCCGCGTTTTCGTATCCGCCCTGTCATGCCTTCGTCACACCCACCCTGCACAATGCGGTCAGCCAAAAGGATTTGGCCCCATCGACAGAGCGCTCGGCCAAGTGTCGGTTTTTTTCGTTCCAGCGACATGCTTTTCACGAAGTGCTCACATTACGGAGCGCAGATTGAACGGACAAAAGGATTTGACCCCATACAGAGAGCCCGCCATGCGCGGGCTTTTTGTTGTCAGCCATTCCCGCTGCTAAGCTTTCCACTCCCTCGAATGGAGTCGAAGCGATGCCCTACCCTGAATACTCTCTCGCCGATGATCTTGAACGCCTGCATCTCAACCAACTTGCCCTGGAGGCTGCGCTGATGGAGCTGACCTCACTGGTTGAGAAACAAGGTCATGCCGCGGCTGGCGACAACGTCCGCAGCGCGCTTCAAACGATCGGTGAAAACGCCGGACACATCAAACAGGGCTTGGCCAAGCTGAGGGCCCAAGGCCCACATTGATCAAGGCAGCCCCAATGGAAAGGCGGGAAAAGCCAAAGAAAGACTTTTCTTTAGACAAAAAAATGGACCTCTTTTTAGAGATCCATTTTTTAATGCTTGGAGCGGGAAACGAAACTCCCATCTAGCGTCCGACATATTGAAACCCAAGGAGCTTCTTTTATTCCTGAAGCAGAATGGATTTGTTTTCAAGATATATAAAGATTTTTGAAATCGTCACTACCCCTTTCAAATACATCAGCCAACTTATTTAATGCATAACCCTGCATCAAATCATTGAAGGCGATCAACACTCCATAGCGCCACCCCCGAAAAAACACGCCTATTACCCATCACCACATCACACAGCCACCGAACCGTCATTATCAGGCGCAATCTAACACTCCACACTTCCCACGAATAACATAACATCTTAATAACACTCAAATTAACATTAACAGACCTCGCTGACTTTTTATAACAATCATTGACACCCAGACGCCGGCACCCTAGATTAATGGCACTCTGCCAACGCCAAGACGACACATAAACTTTGTTAAGTTAATGGAATGCTGAGTTTCTGAGTTATTTCATTCCTGGTACAACGCATGAAATATGTTGACGATATTACGAAACTCTTTACACGTTTTGGCGCCAATGCGCAGAGTTACCAGGAAATACAACCAAACTATAAAGATTTCAAAGACGACCCGATTACACCTGTACTGGCTGAGCCTGAACCGTCGATAGCCTTGCCTCCCCCAACATCAACGCCAACGCCCACTATGTTTTTAGTGGACGAGCCACAGCCTTCTTTATTGATTGGCGCGCCCAAATCCCATCCCCTGACCGAGCCACCCGCGAGTTCTGCTACGGGTGACCGTCAGCGATTGAGCGACCTGTTGCGTGAACTCAATCAGGTTCGTCGAGACGGTCTGCCAGAAACGACTCGCAAGCGGACCAAGGCGAAGGTCATTGCTATCGTTTCGGCGAACGGTGGGGTGGGTAAAAGCACCGTCGCCGCTGGCCTGGCAAAAACACTTCGGCGCCCTGGCGGGCGCACCATCGCGATTGATCTGGACCCTCAGAACGCGCTGTCCAGCCACTTGGGTATCACCAGGCAGGTTCCCGGGTTGATCCAGCTCAAAGAGCAAGGCGCAAACTGGGGCGCTCATCGCCTGCCGGGCTTTAGCGACAGTGAGTGCCTGCCCTTCGGCACTGGCGATATGAACGATCGCCGCTTGCTCAGGCAGTTGATGCTTGAAGACTCTGACTGGTTGAATCAGCACCTTGCGTCAATGAATCTCAGCGAAAACGATACCGTGATCCTGGACACGCCTTCGGGTGCGACCGTCTATTCGCAACAGGCGCTCGACGCCGCCGATCTGGTGCTGGTGATGACGGTGGCCGACGCGGCCTCCTACCTGGCGCTGGACACCATGACCCAGTGGCTGGAAACCACCCGACGACGCGCGCAACGGCACCGGTATGTGCTCAACCAACGGGATGACTCGCGTTCGTTCAGCAGGGACATGGGTGTGCTGTTTGTGCGGCGGCTCGGCGCTGACCTGATCGGGACGATTCGTCTCGATCACCAGTTCAACGAGTCGCTGGCCTATGGTCGGGACCTCCTCCAGTACGCGCCTTTGAGCATTGGCTGTCAGGACATTCTTTCGCTGTCAGGCGCGGTCCATGCCCTGCTTTTCGCGGATGCTACCAACCAGCAGGGCACGCCATGACCGCCCAGCTGAATCAGCTACCTCCAAAGACGTGGCGGTTGCAGGGGCTACTGGATACTTTCCAGGATCGCGTCAGTCGATGGCCCGTGCGTTGGCGCCAAAGCCTGAAGATCTCAGCCGGGCTGATCGCGGCATTGTTGGTGCTGGGCATCCTCACTGCGCCGCTGAATCTGTATTCCCAGGCAGCGTTTGCCGCCGTCTGTTTTGCCGCCAGCCTGGTCATCCGCAAGCAAGCCGGGCGTCTGGCGATCCTGACCCTGATCACTCTCTCGCTGATCGCTTCGTTGCGTTACATGTACTGGCGCCTGTCCGACACCCTGAACTTCGAAAATTGGCAGGATGCCGTATTTGGCTACGGGCTGGTGCTGGCCGAACTGTATGCCTTGCTCGTCCTGGTCTTCGGCTATGTACAGACCGCCTGGCCGCTGCACCGCAAACCGCAGTTTCTGCAACAGCCGCCCGCAGAATGGCCAACGGTAGACGTCTTCATTCCTACCTATAACGAATCATTGGGTATCGTCAAACTGGTGGTGCTCGCCGCTCAAGCCATTGACTGGCCCGAGGGCAAACTGCGGGTACACATGCTCGATGACGGACGCCGCGAGGAATTCAAGGTTTTCTGTGAGCAGATTGGTGTCAACTACATCACCCGCGACAACAATCAACATGCCAAGGCCGGCAACCTCAATGAGGCACTCAAAGTCACCGATGGCGAGTTCATTGCCATATTCGACGCCGACCACGTGCCCACCCGCTCCTTCCTGCAGATCACCATGGGCTGGTTTTTAAAGGACCCGAACCTGGCGTTGCTGCAAACGCCGCACTTTTTCTATTCACCCGATCCGTTCGAAAAAAACCTCGATACCTTTCGCTCGGTACCCAATGAAGGTGAGCTGTTCTACGGCCTGGTGCAGGACGGCAACGACCTGTGGAACGCGGCCTTCTTCTGTGGCTCCTGCGCGGTCATTCGGCGGACTCATTTGCTGGAAGTCGGCGGCATCGCCACCGAAACCGTGACCGAGGATGCGCACACGGCACTCAAGCTCAATCGCCGTGGTTTCAATACCGCTTACCTCGCCGTTCCACAAGCGGCGGGACTGGCCACCGAAAGTCTTTCCCGACACATCAGCCAACGCATACGCTGGGCGCGGGGCATGGCGCAGATTTTTCGGACCGACAATCCGTTGTTTGGCAAAGGACTGAACCTGGGGCAGCGCATCTGCTACCTCAACGCCATGATGCACTTTTTCTACAGCCTGCCCCGCCTGGTGTTCTTGACCGCCCCCTTGGCCTACCTGTTTTTCGACGCGCAGATTTTCCATGCCTCGGCATTGATGGTCACGGTCTATGTACTGCCGCATATTTTCCATTCCAGCCTGACCAACTCCAGCATCCAGGGACGCTTCCGCCATTCGTTCTGGAACGAAGTGTATGAGTCGGTATTGGCCTGGTACATCATGCGACCGGTGCTGTTGGCCCTGATCAGCCCTTCGCTGGGCAAGTTCAACGTGACCGACAAAGGCGGCACCCTCGATAAGGACTATTTCAACTGGAAGCTCGCGCGGCCTTACATCGTCCTGCTGACCTTGAACATGATCGGTCTGGCGATCGGCGTGGTGAAACTGATCGGAAGTGATTCGGCCGAGGCCACTACCCTGCTGATCAACCTGGCCTGGACCGTGTACAACATCGTCATCGTCAGCACTGCCGTGGCGGTAGCCACTGAATCCTCTCAGGTACGCAACGAACCCAGAGTGCCCGCGGATCTGCCCGTGCGCATCTATCGCGAAGACGGCACCTGGTTCGATTGCGTAACCCGGGACTTCTCACAAAACGGCGTGGGTCTGGCACTGCCACCGCAGGTTCTGCTCAGTGTCAATGAGAAGCTGCGACTGTGCATTCTGCGCACACCGCCCTCAAGCCTCTTTCCCGCCAAAACAGTCTTCAGCAACGACAACGTGGCGGGCGTGCAATTCGAGGCTTTGACCCTGCGCCAGCAAAGTGAGCTGGTGCGACTGACCTTTTCACGGGCCGATACTTGGGCCAACACGTGGGGTAACGGCCGCCTCGACGCGCCCATGTCGGCGTTGCGCGAGGTCAGCAGCATTGGCTTTCGCGCCATCCTGCGCTTGTTCGTAGCAACCCTAAAGGACAGCCAGGCGCTGCTGCGCAAACGCCCGAACACTCCATCACCCATCGACTCCACCGCGGACACGCAACGATCTTGAAGCCTTCCATTCGCCGGACCTTTCTTCCTCGTCGCTCACTCATGCTGATCACCTGCTCGCTAGTGGGCTGGAGCGGCTGGGTATTGAGTGCTGCCGCCCAAATCAACGCCACAGAACCGGCGATGATGCCGGTTACAGCGTTGCCCGGGACCGATGCCCCGGGCAACAGCTATACCCGCACCCTCAAGGAGCTGGGCAAAAGCTATTCGATGACCCTTAAAGGCGTGGAGGCTACCGACAGTGTGAACTTCGATGTGCGCGCCGATGAAGTCGTCACGGCTGCGCAGGTCACGCTGCAGTACAGCTACTCACCGGCGCTGCTGGCCGACCTTTCGCAAATCAATGTGCTGGTCAACGATCAAGTGGCCGCCAGCCTGCCCCTGCCGAAGGAAGAGGCCGGTAAATTGCAGACCCGGACCGTGCAGATTCCGCCGCAGACCATCACCGAATTCAACCGGCTCAGCCTGCAGTTCATCGGTCACTACACGATGCAATGTGAAGACCCTTTGCACTCCAGCCTATGGGCCCGGATCGGCAACGAGAGCCAGCTGAGCCTCCAGGTGTCCTCGATTAAACAGCCCAACGACCTGTCCGCCCTGCCGCTGCCCTTGTTCGATCGTCGAGACGCCTCGCCCCTGAAGTTGCCCTTCGTGTTCGCCGCGCGCCCGGGCGGCCCTGAGCTTGAGGCCGCCGGTATCCTGTCGTCCTGGTTTGGCGCCCTGGCCAGCTACCGCGGCGCCACCTTCCCCGCCAGCCTCACCAGCCTGCCGGCCAACGGCAACGCCGTGGTGTTTGTCAGCGGCAGCGAATCAACGGCCTTGAGTGGCTTACCGATCAAAGAGGCCACGGGGCCGACATTGACACTCGTGAGCAACCCCAATGATGCTCAGGGCAAACTGTTGATCGTCTCCGGGCGCGATGGCGCCGATCTCAAGGTCGCCGCCACAGCGCTGGCCCTCGGTGGCTCGGCCTTTTCCGGGCAGAGCGTAGTGATCGACCGGATCGACTCGCTCAAGCCACGCCGACCGTATGACGCGCCTAACTGGCTGCCTTCCGATCGGCCGGTTCGCCTGGGTGAACTGGCGACGCCCGCAGAGCTCAATGTGTCGGGTTATAACCCGGGACAAATGACGGTTGCGCTGCGCTTGCCACCCGACCTGTTCAACTGGCGTGAGCCCGGTGCGCAACTTGACCTGAAATACCGCTATACACCGCAACCGGTCTCCACCAATTCCTCGTTGCTGGTCAACTTCAACGACACCTTCATCAAGTCGATCGATCTGCCTTCTATCGAGAAACTCGGCAACAGCGACAGTCTGCTGGCGATGCTCAAAACCGATGACAGTCTGGCCCGTACGTCCCGGATGCTGTTGCCGCTCAATTCCGTAGCGCTGCAATCACGCCTGCAATTTCGCTTCATGTATGACTACATCAAACAGGGCGAATGCCGCGACATCATCATCGACAACATGCGCGGTGTCATCGACCCGGACTCGACCCTGGACCTCAGCCAATACGAACATTTCATGGCCATGCCCAACCTTGGGGTGTTCAAGGACAGTGGCTTCCCGTTCACTCGTATGGCCGACCTCTCTGAAACATCGGTGATCCTGCCCAACGAGCCAGGCCCGGCCGATCTGAGCGCCTACCTGACCCTCCTGGGCCGCTTCGGCGATTCCACCGGTTATCCGGCCACCGGCGTGAAGGTGGTCCACGCCGACCAGGTGGCCGAGCAAAGCGACCGGGATTTGCTGGTACTCGCCTCGGGCAACAATCAGCCGCTGCTTGCGCAATGGCAAAGCCTGCTGCCGGCCAAGGGCGAAGAGGCTGCGCAGTACTTTGAACTGTCTGACCTGCCCTTGCGTGTGCGCAACTGGATCAGCCCGGATACGAAAACCAATCTGCGTGAAGCGCGCAGCAGCTTCAGGTTCGCCGCTGACGACGGCAGTGCTTATCTGACTGGATTCGAATCGCCGCTCAAGAGTGGCCGCAGTGTGGTGTTTATCGCCAGCGCAAGGCCCAACGGCTTGGCCGACGTAACCAACGCCCTGCTCAGCAGCGAAGAAAACGCCCGCGAGTTGCAAGGCAGTCTGGTGGTGGTCAGGGGCAAGCATGTCGAATCGCTGGTTGCCGAGCAGGATTACTACGTCGGGAGCTTGGGCCCATTGCGCTATCTGCAGTGGTACCTCTCGCAAAACGTAATGGCGCTCATGCTGTTCACGCTCCTCGGGATCCTGCTGCTTGCTTCGATGGCCTACCTGGCCCTGCGCTTACGGGCCAAACGTCGTCTTGGTCAATGAGTCGCGCATGCCTGTGTCGTCCATGAGCCGCCGAGGTGTTTCACTTCGCCAGTGCCTGCGCGGTAACACGCGCAGGTTGAGCGCTGTGCTTGCGCTTGCCCTGCTGGCGCCTGCGATAGCGGCCGGGAAATCCTGTGAGTCGCCAGCCTGGCCACTGTGGCAAACCTATGCAACGCGCTTCGTCCAGGCCGACGGCCGGGTTCTGGAATCGAGCCAGGAAAACAATCACAGCACCTCTGAAGGGCAGTCCTACGGCATGCTCTTCGCACTGATCGGCAACGATCAGCCACGCTTTGACAAACTCTGGCGCTGGACCTCAGCCAACCTCGCAGGCTCCGCCACCGCCACACGCCTGCCGGGCTGGTTATGGGGGCAAGGCACGGACGGTCAGTGGCGCCTGCAAGACGCCAATTCGGCCGCCGACGCCGACCTGTGGATCGCCTACACCTTGCTCGAAGCCGCACGCCTGTGGCATCGGCCGGACTATCACCAGGACGCCCTGCACCTGATGGCGACAATTGAAGCGCAATTGGTCGTCAAGCTCCCCGGGCTGGGCCCGATGGTGTTGCCTGGACCACAAGGCTTCGTCCAGCCGGACGCTCTCTGGCGCCTGAACCCCAGCTACCTGCCACTGCCACTGTTACGACGGCTGGCCAAGGAAGCACCCTCCGGGCCCTGGCAAGCGATTGCCAACAACACCGCGATGATGATTGCCCAATCAAGCCGCCACGGTTTCGTCGCTGACTGGGTCGGTTATCAAGGCACTTCAGCGCAATCGGGTGCCTTCACAAGCGACCCGATCCACGGCGACACGGGCAGCTACGATGCCATTCGCGTGTACCTCTGGCTGGGCATGAGCGATACCTCCGAACTGCTGGCAGCGCGCCTGCTCAAACGGCTGGACGGCATGGCCCGCAGCACTGTCGCAACGGGTTCTCCCCCAGAAACAGTCCAGGTTCTCCATGGCACTGTTCAGGGTCAGAGCCCGTTCGGATTCTGGGCGGCACTGATTCCCTACCTTGAGGCCAAGGGCCAACCCGGGTTGGCCGATCAGCAACGACGCCGGGTGGAGCTCGCCTTGCACGAGGCACTGGCCAGGCCTGATGGCGAAGCCGGTCCACCGCGTTACTACAACTTCATGCTCAGCCTGTTCGCCCTCGGATGGGCAGATAAACATTACCGATTCCGGGAAGACGGAACGCTGAAACTCTCCTGGGAGACCGCATGCACGCGCACCACCGCACGCTAGCCATCGCCGTCATGAGCGCATGGACGGCTGCTGCACACGCTCAAAGTCCGACACCACAGGCATTACTCGTCGAGCAAGGGCAGTACTGGCAGTTGCACAAAAACCCTCAACGCGCTGCGGAAGTCTGGCTCAAAGTCCTGCTGCTGGACCCGGCCCAGGTTGACGCACTGTATGGCCTGGGCTTGATCGGCGTGCAACAGGGCAAGCCACAACAGGCACAGCAATACCTCGCCCGCTTGCAGGCCATCCAGCCACCGCCTCGGCAGGCACTGCAATTGGCGCAGGACATCAATGTGGCCCAACCGCAGAACCAGCAGCGTCTGGACGAGGCTCGGCGCCTCGTCGATGCCGGTGAGCGTGACAAGGCAACTGCAGTGTTTCGCTCGCTGTTCGATGGCCGTCCACCTCAAGGCACGATCGGCCGCGAGTATTACAACAACCTTGCCTTCAATCAGGCTGAATGGGCTGAAGCACGCAGCGGATTTGAGCGCCTGCAACGTGAGATGCCCAACGACTCGATCGTCGCGCTGTTTTACGCCAAGCATCTGGTGCGCCGTGAAGACAGCCGTGCCGAGGGTATTCGCGCCCTGGCCGCGCTGACCCAGCGTGCCGACATTGCCGGTGATGCCGACGAAAGCTGGCGCCTGGCGCTGACCTGGATCGGTCCGCCCAATCCGGCACAAGTGCCGTTGTTCGAGGCGTACCTCAAGACGCATCCGGATGACGTGGAAATCCGGGCGCAGATGAACAAGGGCAAGCAACAGGTGGCAACGACGGCCAGCAAGGAATGGCAACCGCCTGCCGAAGTCGCGCGCGGCCTGAAGGCGCTCAAAGAAGGCGATCAGGCCACCGCCGAACAGGCTTTTCAAGCACGCTTGAAAAGCCGGCCCGACGATGCTGACGCGCTGGGCGGCCTTGGGGTTATTCGCCAGCAGCAACACCGACTGGCCGAAGCGGAAAAGCTCTTGAGTCAGGCCACACGACAAAACGACGGCAGCCGCTGGCAAGTTGCGCTGAACGAAGTGCGCTACTGGTCAGCATTGCAGCAGGCCCGCGACGCCCAGGCCAAAGGCCAGACAGCCCAGGCACAGGTCTTGGTCAACCAGGCGCTGCGGCTGAATCCAAACGGGGTGGATGCTCGCCTCGCCTTGGCGGATATTCAGGCCAACGCGGGCCAGTTCGATGACGCTCAGCGCAACTATCGGCAGATTTTGAACCAGCGCCGCGACGACCCTCAAGCACAGGAAGGGCTGGTTAATGTGCTGCTCAAGAGCGGCAAGAACGATGAAGCCCTTCAACTGATCAACAGCCTGCCCGCCACCGGACAGGCAAAGATCGGCCAGTCCGCACGCCTGCAAGCCTTGCGCGCGACGCAACTGGCCGCCCTCGCCGAACAACGCAACGACCTGCCCGCGGCGCGCAACGCCTTGCAAGACGCGCTGCGCGTTGAGCCGGACAACATCTGGACACGTTTCGCCCTGGCCCGCCTGAACCTGGCGATGGGCGAACCGCAAAAGGCTCGGGACCTGATCAACGCCATGCTCCAGGCCCGCCCCGACAATGCCGATGCGCTTTACGTCAGCGCCTTGCTCTCGGTGCAGATGGGTGAGTGGAAAGCCGCCCAGACAACGTTGGGACGCTTGCGCCCCGACCAGCGCACCCCGGACATGGACGCGCTGGCCGCTGATGTCAGCCTCAACCTGCAACTCAGCCAAGCGATCGAGTTGGGCAAGCGCGGCCAGCGCCAGGAAGCCCTGACCTTGCTCGATCGTATTCAGCCGACGGCCAACAACAGTCCAGATCGCACGGCGAACCTGGCCTCGGCCTATGTCGACATCGGCGAACCAACCCGTGCGCTGGCCCTCATGCGCGGTCAGTTGCAAAACACCACGGCACCCTCGGCAGACTTCATCCTGCAATACGCCGCGGTCCTGCTTAAAACCGGAGAAGACGCACAGGTCAACGAGATTCTGCGCGACCTTCAGAACAGGCCCTTGAATGCGCCGGCTCGCAAGCGTTTCGACGACCTGCTCTATCGCTATCGCATCCGCCAGGCTGACCAGTTGCGTGAACGAGGCAATCTGGCCAGCGCTTATGACACGCTAGCACCCGCACTGGCACAACGTCCCGGTGACAGCGCGGCCGTCGCGGCATTGGCGCGGATGTACTCGGCCAACGGCGACACGGCAAAAGCCCTCGAACTTTACAAACCACTGTTACAACGTCAGCCAAACGACCCGCAACTGCTATTGGGTGCTGCCGACGCGGCGGTGTTGGCACAGGACACGGCCTTTGCCGAACAGGCGCTGCAACAGCTGCTCAAGACTGAATCCGGCAACCCTCAAACGCTGACAGAGGCCGCCCGCCGCTACCAGAACATGGGCCAGACCGGCACGGCGACCGATCTGCTGCGCAAAGCGGTGGCCATTGAACAGAGCGAGAAACGCAGGAGCCAGGGAGGCCAACTGGCCGGCTCGACGGTGGCGCCCAACCCTTTTGCCGGGATTTCGGGTCCACGTAGCGAGGTCAGTCGCGACACCTTGCTGGCAGCGATCCCGCCACCGGTTCAGGAGATGCCGGGCAGCGTGAGGTCTCACACCCCTTTTGGCATCGACGCCCCGCCACGGCCACAGCAGGCAAGCAATCGATTCGAGTCGCAGCTGCCGCGCGCAGCACTGGTGAGCGAGGACATCAGCCCCGCGCAACTGGCGCTGAATAGAATCCTTCAGGAGCGCAGCGCCTACGTCACCCAGGGCGTGAGCATTCGCAGCAACAACAGTGAGTCGGGGTTGAGCAAACTGACCGATGTTGAAACACCGCTGGAAATCAATATCCCGCTGGATGAAAGCCGCGTCGCCCTGCGCGTGACGCCCGTCTCGCTGAACGCTGGCAGTGTCAGCGGCGATGCACTGTCGCGCTTTGGGAGCGGTGCGCAGAGCGACGGTGTCGGCTCGCAAAAAGCCGAGGGTGTCGGCCTTTCCGTCGCTATTCAACGGCCTGCGGATGGGTTCAAAGCTGATCTGGGCACCACCCCGCTCGGCTTCAAATACACCACCGCCACTGGCGGCATCAGCATTGATCGCCCCGTGAGCGACTCCTCTAATGTCCGTTACGGCGTGAGCGTTTCCCGGCGTCCGGTGACTGACAGCGTCACCTCGTTTGCCGGCACCACGGACAAACGCAGCGGGCAGTCCTGGGGCGGCGTGACCGCCAACGGCGGGCGTGGCCAGTTGAGCTTTGACGACAACGAAGTCGGCGCCTATGGCTACGCCTCCTGGCACCAGCTGTTGGGCAACCATGTCGAGTCCAACAGCCGCAGTGAGCTGGGCAGCGGTGTCTACTGGTACCTGCAAAATGCAACGGATAGCAAGCTGACCGTCGGCCTGAGCATGACCGGCATCAGCTACGCCAACAATCAGGACTATTTCACCTATGGCCACGGCGGCTATTTCAGCCCGCAGACGTTCTTCGCCCTGGGCATTCCGGTGACCTGGGCACAACGCACCGGGCGCTTGACGTATCAAGTCAAAGGCTCGGTCGGCGTGCAGCATTTCGAGCAGGACAGCGCTGACTATTTCCCCAACGACAAAGCCCTGCAAGCGGCCTCGGGGCTGCGCTACGAAGGGCAAAACAAAACCGGGATCGGCTACAGCGTCGCCGCGGCGGCTGAATACAAGGTCGCTTCGAACTTCCTGCTGGGCGCCAATCTGGGCTTGGACAACGCCCACGACTACCAACAACTCAGCGGCGCCCTGTCTTTGCGCTACCAGTTCGAAGATATCAGCGGCCCCATGAGCCTGCCGGTCAGCCCGTACACCTCGCCTTATTCCAACTGATCATTCTGGAGTTTTCGATGCCCACTTCTGCCCTTGCCGGCCTGTCCCTCCTTGTTCTTGGGGAGAGCCATATGAGCCTCGCGGACCATTTGCTGGAGCCGCTGCACGACAACCTGACTCGCCAAGGCGCCCTGGTTCATTCCATCGGTGCCTGCGGTGCCAGCGCCAGCGATTGGCTGATCAGCAAAAAGGTCGACTGCGGCGCCGAGCGCAAAGGCAACGACAAGATCGTGATCAAAGGACGCGAGGCAACCACCACACCGATCCAGGACCTGATCGCCGCCGACAAACCCGACCTGGTGGTACTGGTCATCGGCGACACCATGGCGTCCTATGACAAACCAGTGTTTCCGAAGGCCTGGGCATGGCAAAGCGTCACCGGCCTGGCCAAGGCCATCGCGGCCACCGGGACCCGTTGCGCCTGGGTGGGCCCGGCCTGGGGCAAAGCCGGTGGCATGTACCAGAAGAATGATGCCCGCACCCAGTTGATGTCGCAGTTTTTGGCCGCGAACGTGGCGCCTTGCACCTACATCGATTCGCTGACGCTCTCCAAACCCGGGCAGTGGATCACCACCGATGGGCAACACTTCACCGTCGCCGGTTATCAAGCATGGGGCACTGCGATTGGCGGTGCGTTGGCCAAACTGCCCGCCAACACCGTCAGCAGCACAGGAGCCGGTAAATGAGCCGATCCGCATGTGGCTGGGCGCTGTTCGCGCCCTTGATGCTGAGCCTGCACGCCCAGGCCGCCGACATTGCCCTGTACCCGACAGGCCCGGATCAGGACTCGGCCTTCCTGCGCTTTATCAACGCTGCTGACCAACCGTTGCAGCTGCTGGCCGAAGGCTCTCGAGCCAGCCTCAAACTGGAAGGCTCGAATGCCGTGTCCGACTACCTGCCCGTGCCCGCCAACCAGCCGATCAAGGGCACCCTGGAACGCAACGGCAAAAGCCAGCCACTGGACATCCAGGTGGCAGCAGGCGAATTCGCGAGCGTGATCGCTTTGCCAGACAGCGCTCAAGGTATCCGCCAGGTCGTCATCCGTGAGCAACCCGACGACTTCAATAGCCTGAGAGCCTCGCTGGCATTTATCAGCGCCGATCCAGCGTGCACCCAGGCCGGTTTGCGCGCTGCGGGGAAGAACGCCGACCTGTTCAAGGAGGTGGCCGACGGCAGCGTGCAACGTCGTGCGATCAACCCGGTCAGCCTGTCGGTTCAATTGGTCTGCGCCCAAACCAACGTCGGTGCCCCGCTTGACCTGGGCCAGCTCAAGGCCGGCGAGCGCTACAGCGTTGTGCTGCTACCTGGCGCAAAGGGTCCGCACCTGTTGCTCGCAACTGACGTCCTGGCCCACTGATCGGATCGCGCCACCACCATGGTTTTTGCCTCTCTCGAGTTTCTTACGTTGTTCCTGCCGCTGTTCTTGTGCACTTATGCAGTGTGCCCAGCCGCCTGGCGCAACGTCACGCTACTGATCGGCAGCTGGCTGTTCTATGGCTGGTTGAGCCCCCGGTTCCTCGCAGTGCATGTGGTGCTGACGATCACGGCGTGGGTCGGCGGTTTGCTGATTGACGCCTCGCGGGAAAAAGGCAAGGGCCGCGTGCGGCTACTGGTGATGCTGATCGTGCTCAACACGGCGGTGCTGTGCTGGTACAAATACGCCAACATTGTCGCCGGCACGTTGATCGATGCCGTCACCTGGTATGGCGCCATGCCGCTGGACTGGCAGCGGGTCATCATGCCGGCCGGGCTATCGTTTATCGTATTGCAGGCGATTTCCTATCTGGTGGATGTACACCGCCGCACCGTGCCGGTCGAACGCAGCTTTATTAATTACGCCACCTATATTTCGATGTTCGGCCACTCGGTCGCCGGCCCCATCATTCGCTATGACTGGGTTCGGCGTGAGTTGAATCAGCGTCACTTCAACCTGCAGAATTTCTCGCTGGGCGCACGCCGGTTCATGGTAGGGATGAGCATGAAGGTGCTGGTGGCCGACACCCTGTCGCCGGTGGTCGATGTGGCGTTCAGTTTGCCAAGCCCCAGCTTCTCCGACGCCTGGGTTGGCTGCCTTGCCTATTCCCTGCAACTGTTCTTCGACTTCGCCGGCTACAGTGCCATGGCGATTGGGCTGGGGCTGATGCTGGGTTTTCACTTTCCCGAGAACTTCGACCGTCCGTATCTGGCCAACAGCATCCAGGACTTCTGGCGTCGTTGGCACCTCTCGCTGTCCAGCTGGTTACGTGACTATCTCTATATTTCGCTGGGTGGCAATCGCAACGGCACCTGGAAGACCTATCGCAACCTGTTCCTGATCATGGCCATCGCCGGCCTCTGGCACGGTGGCGATAGCTGGAATTATCTGCTGTGGGGCAGCGCCCATGGCATTGCGTTGTGTGTGAATCGTGCCTGGAACAGCTCTACCCTGTCCCCGGTACCGCCGGTGCTTTCCCATGGGCTGACACTGCTGTTCGTTTGCCTGGCCTGGACACTGTTCCGCGCCCCCGACTTTCACAGCGCGCTACGTCTGTATGCCGGACAGTTCGGCCTGCAGGGCATCGCCCTCGGTGATGAACTGTCCGCGACCCTGCGTCCGGTACACGGCCTTGCGGGCTTGCTGGGTGTGTTCGGAATCGTTGCACCGCTGCTGCGCCCTTACTGTGAGAAACAACTGGGCGGCATTGCGTTTTACACTGCCGCTCTTTGGCCCATCGCCGGTTTAATGCTGTCGTTCGCACTGATCGCCAGTCGCGAAACCGTACCCTTCCTGTACTTCCAATTCTGATGACGAACCTAAAGCACACCCCGCCCCCCACTCCGCCAGATGATTTGGCGACACGCAGCAGTCGGTTGGCAGGCGTGGCGCTGCTGATATTCCTGTTCGTCGGACTGCTGTCCTCTGGCCGTCTGATTGTCTCAGGGCAAATCTCGCTACCCGATAAAGTGCTGCCCCCGCAGATTCTTGACGGCGATATCACGCATCGGATCGCCAAGGAACTGTCGAACGCTCAACTCCCCACGACCTTCGCCGAGCTGGAGCGCGGTGCCAGTTGGCTGCTCCTCGGTGACACCGGGCCGAGGGTTCGCTCGGGTTGTACTGACTGGTTGTTTTTGGCCGATGAGCTCAAGGTCAATGATCAAGCGCAGCGCAATGCCGATGCCAAAGTCCAGGCAGTGATTGATCTGAAGCAGCAGCTCTCCCAACGTGACATCAGCCTGCTGGTGGTCATCGTTCCAGACAAGAGCCGCATCGCTTCCGGGCAGCGTTGCGCACTGCACCGTCCAGCCGTTCTCGAAGGGCGCATACAGACCTGGGCCTCGAAATTAGATGTGGGTGGCGTGCCGAATCTGGACCTCACCGGTGCGCTGATGCCACTGGGGGCCAGTGCCTGGTTGCGCACCGATACGCACTGGAGCGAATCCGGCGCGAAGGCGGCGGCCGACGCCATCACCCAGCGCCTGAAGACCCTGGGCATCAGCGCAACGCCACGCAGGTCATTCAACGAAAGTCATGCCCCGCTCGCGGTGCGACCTGGCGATCTGGTCCATCTGGCGGGCATCGACTGGCTGCCGCTTAACTGGCAACCCGCACCCGAAATGGTCGCCCAAACCAGCACCCACGAACTTCCCGTTGCGTCAGCCGACAGCCCTGATACTGAGGCAGACCTCTTTGGCGATGCCGATCTCCCCAACACCGCGCTCATCGGCACCTCATTCTCGCGCAACTCCAACTTTGCAGGGTTTCTGCAGCAGGCACTGGGCGCCCCCGTGGGTAACTTCGCCAAAGACGGCGGAGCGTTCTCTGGCGCGGCAAACAGCTACCTCAACAACCCGGCCTACAAAGAAACGCCGCCCAAGCAAATCATCTGGGAGATCCCGGAGCGGGACCTGCAGTCGGCTTACATCGACCCCATTGCCTCTGATTTTAAAGTCACCAGCGAGTAGCTGACGCCCCGCTGACCAGGACCCGAAGCGTTCGGGCCCGCGCTTCGTGCCAGCCTCGACGAGCAATATGAATGCTGAGGAAAGCCACGAGTTTTATACAGTCCATCTCGGCTTGCCTGCTCCGCTAGCCTAGTCGCCGATGCATTTTTCGCCGCAGCCTTGCAGCTCCAATTGGTGGATGCCCCGCGACGCACAAACATGGACGCCATGACACGGTGCCCACTCGCGCCATGAAGAATCTAGCGCTACATTAATTAGCGACGCTGTGTAGCCTGCGTATAAACTCCCGGGCCACACTGCAACGCAATCCTGTTTGCGTGGGGGTTGAGTGGCCTTAACATGTTCGGTCATTGAAACAGTCAGGGCGCACTCAACAACAGATTACGACTCGACCTCGCAAAATCCGAGGCGAGACCTCTGATTTCTTCAGGCTAAAACCTTTGTAACATTACACTTTCCATACTCCGTAATAAGGCTCAAACCAATTCGGCTAAAGATGCCGGATTGAAGCCCTTCAGATCTGCGTAATCGCCATTTTCCACCTTGGTTGCCCAATCCTTGTCACTTAGCAGAACACGCCCTACAGCGATCAGATCAAACTCTTCGCGCTCCATGCGCTCGACAAGCCGATCCAAACTCGCAGGGGTTGATCCCTTGCCGGCGAAGGCATTAGTAACATCATTATCTAGCCCAACCGAACCGACGCTAATGGTTGTGGCTCCAGTGACTTTCTTCGCCCAGCCCGCGCAGTTCAGCCCGTTCTCACCGTCAATTTCGGGAAACTCAGGTTCCCAGAAACGTCGCTGCGAGCAGTGCAGGACGTCGACACCGGCCTCGACCAATGGCAGCAGCCAGTCTTCCATCACAGCTGGTGTTTCAGCGACGCGTACGCCGTAGTCCTGTTGCTTCCACTGGCTGACGCGCATGATGATCGGGAATTCAGGGCCAACAGCATGACGAACAGCAGATACGATCTCGCTGGCAAAGCGCGAGCGTTCCTTGATTGTCGGGCCGCCGTAGCGGTCGGTGCGCAGATTGGTACCAGACCAGAAAAACTGATCGATCAGATAACCATGGGCTCCGTGGATCTCAACGGTATCGAAGCCCAGTCGTTTGGCATCCGCTGCGGCCTTGGCGAACGCTGCTACCGTGTCGGCAATGTCCTCTTCACTCATCGCCACACCACGCAGGTCACCTGGCGAATCAAGGCCCGACGGGCTTTCCACTGGCGCATCAGGCTCCCAGTCGTTGATGTAACGCGTGGCACCGGTGTGCCAGATCTGCGGTGCCATGCGCCCGCCAGCGTTGTGGACCGCATCGATCACGTTTTTCCACCCCGCCAGCGCCGCTTCGCCGTGAAAAAAAGGGATGCCGGAATCATTGCGTGATGCTGGGCGATCAACCACGGTGCCTTCCGACAAAATCAGCCCGACACCTCCCTCTGCCCGCCGCCGGTAATAGGCAGCGCTCGCTTCACCCGGGACGCCTTCGGGTGAGAACAGACGCGTCATCGGCGCCATGACAATCCGGTTTTTCAGTTCAAGCGATCGGATGGAAAGAGGACGAAATAAACCGCTGGTATCAAGCTTTGACATTGGATGGACTCCATTTGCTTTTGGAAGTCACATAAGTATATTTTGTAGACCTAATGTCAATTAGGCACCTAGAGTCGCCTAGGTATACATGAGGAAACTTCGATGCTGGAATTAAAGCCGCAATGTTTTTCGTCGGAGTGCCCAAGCCGGGCGCTGTTCGACCAAATCGCAGACAAGTGGTCGATGATGGTTCTGGCGGTACTTGATGACGGGCCGCACCGTTTTAACGCCATCAGGCGTCGCCTGGAGGGCGTCACTCAGAAGGCACTTACACAGTCCCTACGGCGGTTGGAACGAAATGGTCTCGTCTCGCGCCAGATCATCTCGTTCTCGCCCGTGGCAGTGCAGTATGAGATCACCCCACTTGGTCTAACACTGCAGCAGCCATTTCGCGAATTGCATAAATGGACGCTCGACAAATTGCCTGAGGTTGAAGCTGCCCGGTTGAAGTTTGATGAGGCCGCGGAGGGAAGCTGACGATGCGAGTCTTTTTATTGACTCGCCGCCGCTGCCACCCTGCAACGCAGAATATTCGTCACCATCTAAAGCTGAGATTTTTCAGCGCGCCGGACTGCACAACGGCGCGCTGAGCCTGATTGAACGGTCAACGCCGGTGATCAGGTCACCCCATGGCCATCACCCCCGACGGCAAAGTGTTGTTTGCCGCCTTGCGGGTCAAGCCGTTTCAGGTGCTGGGCTACCGTATAGATCCCAAGAGCGGTCATTTGACTCCGCTGTCCAAAGCGCCGCTGGCAGAAAGCTTGTTTTTATAGTGTTTCAGCTTCGCGCGGAGTCAGCGGGCTGTTCTGGATGTAGCGTGCAATCTCGTCCTTGCGCATGAATGCGACCCCCGGCCGGCTCTTGGCGTAACGCAGAAACTCGTCCCAGACCCTCACCATCTGCGGCGAGCCGCTGATGCGGTCATGAGCGCTGACCGACATCATGCGGCGGCGTGTGCCGGCTTCTTCGTAGAGTTGATCGAAATCCAGCTTGATCTGCTCCAGGAACTGGGTCGGCGAATAGTTGCGGCCTTCGATTAGCAGGATGTCATTGTTGCGCAGTGTATATGGCACCACGACGAAGTCCTTGCCGTTGACCTGTTCGATGAAAGGCTCATCGCGACTCAGATCGTCGATGTGGTAGACGTAGCCCAACTCTTGTAGCAGCGACAACGTGTTCGGACCACGCCGCAGCCAGTTGCAGTTGTAGCCTATCGGTCGCTGGCCTGTGACTTCTTCGACCATGCTGGCTGCCTGGATGAGGAACTGCTTCTCCTCCTCGCGGCTCATCGCATACTGGGAGCTCCAGCGAGGACCGTGTCCGGCCGCTTCATGGCCGCGCGCAACGATCTCTCTTGCGATTTCGGGATGCCGCCGAGCGGCCTCCCCGATCATGTGCGAGGTCACCTTGACATGGTGGCGATCCCACAGATCGAGCATGCGTGGAATTCCCTCGCGATAACCGTAGGCGAACCAGGTATTGGCTGCTAGATCCGATGGAATGTCTGGCGGAAAATCTACCTTGGGGAAAGGACTGTCCGTACCTTTGGACGGCTGTCCACCCGCCTCAAATTGCATGGAAATGGAAATGACCAGCCGAATGCCGTCAGGCCAGAACTGACCATGGCGTGGCGTAGCCACGAGCTTTGACGTGGAGGGTGCAGCTTGCGCGGCTGCGGTAGCAGGGAACACCGCACTCGCAGCAAGGACGCCTGCTGCCGCCCCGGCTCGATTGAGAAACGTCCGGCGGCTGACTTGCTCCGATGTATTCGGGCCGTCAGCAATGGGTTCATGGTCAATGTTCATCAGTGCAATCTCCTTACTTGGCAATCAAGCCGAGCTGTTGCAGCAGGGTCAGATTGTCTTCGAGATGCCAGTTCTCAGCGATGCGACCTTCGACGACGCGATAAATATCGGTCGCGATGAAGTCGATCGGCTGCCCTCTGCCCTGGACGTTCTTGAACTGGCCGGTAAAGTGGCCGGTGAAACGCAAATGAGCGATGACTCGGTCGCCAACCACCATCATCTGCTCCACTTCACACTGGATATCGGGAATAGCCGCATGCATCGTTTTCGATGCCGCGATCGGCCCGGTGATGCCTTGGGGGCGACCTGGCGGCAGTGTTGAATCCTTGAAGTCGGGTGCCAGGGCGGCGCGCGCGAGAGCTTCGTCGCCGGTGGTCCAGAACGTGCCATAGCGGCGTGCGGCCAGGATCTGCGCCTCGACCTGTGTTTTCGCAAGACTATGGTCGACGATCACAGTGCGGGGCTGGACGAGCGAATCGGTCGCGGCGAAGACGGGGGTCAGCGCGACGGTGACCAGGGAAGTGAGTAACCAACAACTTGCGCGGGTCAGGCGCGCAACAGGCAAAAGCGACATGAGGATTCTCCAATCGATAGGTAATGAGGGATACACGGTCGAACCGCCGTTTGATAAAGGCTCGGCTGCTCAGGGGATGACTGATTGCTGATCGGTGACCAGTTCGATGACGACGCCGGATGCGCCTTCGAGGTCTCCGGTGACGATCGTTGCATGGTCAAGCTTCATGACGAGACTCTGGCTGTTTTTTCATGCCGCCATTTTGCATAGCTCTCTTCAATTTGATAATTGACGTATTATTTGAATAACTTTCAAAAAACTTCGAAATATCATGGACTACCTAGGCGACATCAGGCTGTTTGTCGAAGCTGCAAATCTCGGTGGATTGTCGGCTGCAGGCCGCAAGCTCGGGCTATCTCCCGCTGCCGCGAGTGCGCGCCTGGTTAAGCTCGAATCTGTGTTGCATACGCGCCTGTTCGAGCGCACGACACGCCACCTGCGCTTGACGGATGAAGGGCGGACGTATTTGTCCTATTGCCAGCAGGCACTTCAGGCACTCGACGATGGCAATGCCTTTCTCCAAGCTGGGAAAAGCGTTGTGGGTGGCAAGATGCGAATTTCCGCAACCTCGGATTTCGGTCGCAACGTGCTAAAGAGCTGGCTTGACCAGTTCAACACGCAATACCCTGAGGTGAGGTTCGCGCTGGTGCTGTCGGATTCGCTGTCGAATTTGTTGCAAGACGATATTGATCTTGCCATCCGATTTGGCGTGCCGCCGGACAGTTCCTTCGTTGCCCGCCCCCTGGCACCCAATCGGCGCGTGCTGTGTGCATCGCCTCGATATCTGGCAAAACACGGCGCACCCGAACATCCACGGGATTTGGAACGTTTCGACTGCATTGTCCTTAACTCTGTCGCCGGGCCTGCAAACGACTGGCGCTTTACCCGAAATGACAAAGTCGAAAGTTATAGGGTCCCGCTTGCAAACGCTCGCGAGACGAATGATGGCGCGGTCGCTCGAGAGTGGGCGGTTCACGGTTACGGCATTGCAATGAAATCGATGTGGGATATTGGCGCAGACCTACGAGCAGGACGCTTGAAGATTCTATTGCCGCAGTGGCGGTCTGAGGACGCGCCGGTACATGCCCTATATCAACGTAACCGGTATATGGCACCTCGCGTACGCGCCCTTCTCGAATTTCTGATCGAGCGCTTTGCAGAAGAATCCAGCAACCTGGACGAATATTTGAGCTGATACATTCGAATGTAGCTGCAAGAAGCGACGAAGCGGCGGCCTAGGTGACTTTCGCGCCGGTGCATCAGTGCGCAATTACAAACTCGATCACCGGATAAAAGGATGGTGACGTTGTCTCTCACTCTGAGTGACTCGCCTGAAACAGCTTCAACAATGTTCGATCGAGTATGGTGCTGAACGTCACAACGTTCAGCACCCTCTGACTCGCTCACTTCCTCTCGCGGTTCACCACTCCCTTCCTGTTTGAGAGGAAGCGTTGGATTGCCCTCGCTATCCGCAGTTGTTGAAGCAGGTCAGGGCTGATTGTCAGCCCTGTCATTTCAGGATTTATTTCCACCAATACTCGATCTGAACACCTACGTTGGAGCCTTGCAGGTCTGTACCAAACGCACCGGTATCAGACAACGCCGATCCCGGAGATTGCAAGCTGGCGGCGCGTTGCGCAGCCTTGTTCCAGGTAGCATAGGTGTAATACAGACGAAATTCCGGCCTGTCCCAGAATCCCGGGCCCTTCGGTGACCAGGTAGGCGCGATGGTGTACTTAGTGAGTTTTCGGGTACCGTCTGCAGCTTCAACCTGGTCGCGCCCAACTTCGGTGATCAACTTGAACTGGTCCGTGAACGCATAAATTGGCCGAACACCAATGGATAACCAGTTCTGATCATCACCATCAGGGCGCGTGTCTTTTTGATAGACCAATTCAACTTGACCACTAAAAGCATGAGTCATTTGCCAGTCGAAAAACTCCACGAGCCGCCAGCTCTTGTTGCTCTCATCCAACGTGGTATCACCGGTGTAGCCCAATGCGGTGCCCGGCCCTCGGCCGTATTGAACAGCGAACTTGTTGACTCCGCCAAGAAACGCGACCTGCTTGTGCTGGGCAACCACCGACCAGCCCTGATGAGCATTCTCGCGGCTCGGCTTGTCCAGATAACTGACGCCCAGTTGAACCTCGCCACCGGGATTTGTGTTGAATCCGCTGACGGTCACATCATGACGGGTAACAAAATCCTTTTGGAAGACGTTGTCCTTGCGTGAGAACACGTAGCTGTATTTCAGATCTCCCAATGCGACCTGGTCGAACCCAAAGCCTGTTGAGCTTTGGTTCCAGTAGAAGTAGTCGGAAATATTGATGTCGTTTCGGTTGTAGTAACGACGGCCCGCCCAGAAAGAACCGCCATTCAATGCCGGCATCTTGCTCCATTCAGCGTAGAGCTGACTCATCCGCGTATAGCCGTGCTCCCCGTCAAATTTTGGTTCATGGCCATACTCGTTATAAAACTGTGCCATGCCTTCCACGCTGACCACCGAGCCGTCGTCCAGTGAAAGCAGATCCTGGCGCAAATCCAGCTCCAGATATTGCTCACATTCGTTGCCAAGACGGTATTTGGATTGCGCGCCCGGTAGCTGAAAACACGACTGTTTCCCTCCTTGAGTCGAATCTCCAACTCCGGTTCTGAAATAACCACTGAAGTCTGTTGAATACGCGTCAACGGGCAAAAAGCCGACAGCAAAGGACGCACCCAGAACTGCGCTGAGAGTTTTAACGTTCATTCATAACACCTTTTGTTTGTTATATTTATTGGATAAGGCCGACGCGAACAGCACGCTTTTAATCAAAGTACGCGGTTAACTCCCACGCACCGGTTCTCGAAAGGGAAATACCAAGTTAAATCGAATAGAAAAGGCACCGCTGAACCAATGAGAAGAATCCAGGCATTGCCGGCGCAAAGTGACCAGACGAGCTAACGATAAGGCATTAGTCCCGTCCAATCTTATAAGGCTCTACCCCCGATGACGTCCTCGGAAGAAATCTATAAGACCCTGCGTCGAGGAATCATCAGCCGGTTGCGCGTCATAGCGAGTCAGGAGGCTATGGACGTTGTTACTTAGCTCCTTGCCCAGTTCCACGCCCCATTGATCAAACGAATTGACTCCCCAAATTACGCCCTGGACAAAGACCTTGTGCTCATAAAGGGCGATCAGCGCACCAAGGCTATGTGGATTGATGATCTCAAGAGCAACTGTATTGCTTGGCCGGTTACCGGGGATCACTTTATGCGGTGCCAGTCGTTCAATCTCACTGGATGAAAGGCCTTTGGCTTTTAGCTCTGCCTCAGCTTCACTGCGGGTTTTGCCCCACATCAGCGCTTGGCTTTGAGACAAGCAATTGGCGTACAGCCATTCCTGATGATCAGCCACTGGATTGTGGCTGACCACAGGCACAATGAAGTCAGCTGGAATCAGAGGCGTTCCCTGATGCAGCAACTGGTGGTAAGCGTGCTGTCCGTTACACCCCACGCCGCCCCAGATTACCGGGCCCGTGGTGCAAGTCACTGACGTGCCATCATGACGAACACTTTTGCCATTTGACTCCATGTCCATCTGCTGCAGATGCTTAACGAAGTTGCGCAGGTAATGGTCATAGGGCAAGAAAGCATAGCTTTGCGCACCCCAAAAATTGTGATACCAAACGCCGAGTACTGCTAAAAGAACAGGAAGGTTCTGTTCCAATGGTTCGTTCAGGAAATGCTGATCCATAGCGTACGCGCCGGATAGCAGTTCCTTGAAGTTAGCGATGCCAATGGCCAGCGCAATCGGCAGGCCAATTGCAGACCATAGTGAGTAACGGCCACCGACCCAGTCCCACATAGGAAAAATGTTTGCTTCACGGATACCGAAATCCAGCGCTGCCTGGCGATTACTGGTCACTGCAATGAAATGGCGATATAGCTTCTCTTCCGTTCCGCCCTTAGCCAAGTACCAGCTACGAGAAGCTTGTGCATTCTTCAAGGTTTCAAGAGTACCGAAGGTTTTGCTGGAGATGATGAACAGCGTTGTTTCTACGTTCAGTTCGGCTGTAACCTCTCGGAACTCACTGCCGTCGATATTAGCTAGATAATGGCACCGCACCCCATGCCGAGCAAAAGGCGCCAGCGCCTCAGAGACAAGCTCCGGGCCCAGAAATGAGCCACCAATACCAATGTTTACGACATCGGTGATGACCTTGTCGTTGTAACCACGCCACAGATGGTTATGGATACGACTCACAACGTCAGTCATCTGCGCCAGGGCTCCATGCACATCGCGCATCAAGTTGCGACCATCGACCATCAAAGCGTCCCCCACTGGTCGCCGCAGCGCCGTATGCAGCACTGGGCGCCCTTCGGAGCAGTTGATTTTCTCTCCACTGAACATGGCACGCGCGGCCTGTTCCACGCCTGCCTCGCGAGCAAGGTTTACAAGCAATGAACGCGTTTCGTGAGTGATGAGGTTTTTGGAGTAATCCAAAAAAAGCCCGCAGCCCGCCAAGGAAAAGTCTTGAAAGCGTTTACTGTTATCTCGAAAGGCATCGCGCATACTAAAATTTTTCATGCTCTCCCGATGGTCGAGCAGATTGCGCCATGCCGGCAGTGCAGTCACATCATTCGTTTTGTTGTAGTTATTCATGCTCAGCCCTTCTTCGCCAATACGGCTTGTGCCGTCTCAATCAACTCTTTTCTTGCCATTCAAATGTGGGCGTTTTGTAATTCTGCAAACGCAGAAGCGCCATCACAGGAATAAGCCCTGCATTGTGCAGTTACGACCCATTATCGGATTTACTCCCGCGAGGGCCAGCGTTCTCCATCGCGATTCAAATAAATGTCTATCTCTATAACGAAATCATTGAAACCTGAAGAAAACAAAACCGAACGCGGGGGCACTCAAGCAGAAAACACTGCAAACATGCATATCCGTGCACGACAAGTGGAAACCAGGTGCCAGTCATTTAGTTTCAAAATTATCCAGACGGCGAGACGTGGACAAGCATCAAATAATTCACGTCTGCACCGCTAGATCCTCAGGACGAAACCCTGAGTACAGTCATTTTGGAGCGCCGCAAGAATCTCGCTGGATTAAAGAGGGTTTCAATCTAATAGTCTGACGTCTACCCTCAGGTTGCTTGATACGCTTCAATAAAAGCTTCACAGCCTGGGCTCCGAGTTCCTCGAGAGGTTGCGCTACAACTGTCAGTCTTGGGCTAAAAGCATCCGCCCAGTCGAAATCGTCAAAGCCAACCAGCGCGATATCCTTTGGCACCTCAAGCCCCGCTTCACGAAGAGCCTGCATTGCACCAATGGTCATCAAGTTGTTTGCAGTCATTATTGCGGTGGGCGGGTGCTCTAGCGATAGCAAACGGCGCGTGGCTTCCATTGCCGGTGCAATCGCCGATTCACCACAGCAAACCAATTGATCTTCGTACTCAATTCCAGCGTCAGCTAAAGCCGCACGGTAGCCGTCAATTCGCTCATGAGAAGAAGACTGAGTCAATCGTCCGGATACCATCCCGATACGCCGATGACCCAGCTTAATCAAATGTGCAATCAACTCTTGAGATGAGTGCTTATTCTCTACCCCTACCTGATCGAAAGACGTCGAGAGAAGTCGATCGATGAGAACCGTGGGTATTTTGTTGGCTTTTAAGTAATTAAATACCCGATTTTCCGGATCATATTCCGAGGCGAGTACAATCCCGTCAACACGTCGCTCATGCAGTGCCTTGACCGCTTTAAGTTCCTGTTCCGGATCTCTTTGCGTATTGACCAGTATCATCATCAAACCGCTTTTCGCGCACGCCGCTTCGATGGCTCGTACTGTTTCACTGAAATAATAGTTTGAAAGCGTAGCAATCGCCACGCCGATAGCACCCGAACCCGAAGAGGAACGAGCCAGAGACCGAGCGAGTGAGTTTCGAATATAGCCTACGGACTCTACAGCCTGATTCACACTACGGACGGTGTCAGGATGTACTTTACGAGTACCGTTGAGTACATGAGATACCGTAGACATTGATACGTTCGCGGCTCTCGCGACATCGCTCATCTTTGCGCCCACTGTGTATCACTCCTTTCTCACGTGATTTGATGGATAGCGCTGAACTCATGTCCAGTTGCTACCTATTGTAAAGCTCACGGCGAGAAAATGCGTCGATGGCTCTCGGAATTGATGCCGGGACGAACCCGCAATTTCGTGAAAGACCCACCGAGGTGCGCAGCACATCTGAAGTCTGTGAATCGAGATGCTGGAATCCGCCATGCAGCATAGCCGGGCACTCCTTTTTATTATCGTAGCGATCGTCCTGCGAACCAATTAATGGACGCAGCAGCGCTTGTTGAAAAAAGCATAGCCGAGACGAAAGCGCTTGCGCAAGCGCTTTTCTAACATCCTATTCATGTCCTCTTTGGTCGGGGCTTCCCTAGGGGATGGACATGGAAGTGCTTTTTGGAGAATTCCCCGAACGAAAAGGAAAGCGCTTGCGCAAGCGCTTTCCTTTCGACTATGTTGCTCGAACAAGAACACCGATGAGAGGTTTCAACTGCTTCTCAAATCGGTAGATAAGGAGTTAACAGCTATGCTGAGCACTGGATCTGAAAGCCCCCCTCCTGCCCTATTGGAAATGCATTCCATCTCGAAATCATTCAATGGGGTGCGCGTCCTGCATGACATTGACCTCAGTATTTTCCCTGGACAAATCCACGCGCTAATGGGCGAAAACGGCGCCGGAAAATCCACTCTGATGAAAATACTATCGGGGGCCTATGTCGCCGACAGTGGCACTATTCGAATCGACGGATGTGATATTCGAAACTATGGTGTGAACGATGCGAAGCGCCATGGCATATCCGTCATCTATCAAGAGCTCAGCTTGTGCGCGAATATGAGCGTGGTGGAGAACATCTACCTGGGTAGAGAGATTCGACGATGCGGGGTTATAAACCGCAAGGCAATGACCGAAGGTGCGCTCGTAGTACTAAAGCGGCTTGGCGTCACATTTGATCCGCACGCACTGGTCGGTACTTTGTCGATTGCGGACCAACAACTTGTTGAAATCGCGCGTGCAATTCATGCCGATACGCGAATCCTGGTGATGGACGAGCCTACAACGCCGCTATCCACAAAAGAGACCGAAAGTCTTTTTACATTGATTCGCCAGCTACGTGATGATGGCGTCGCGATCATCTATATCAGCCATCGAATGGCCGAGATATACGCATTGTCCGACTTTGTTTCGGTGCTCCGGGACGGTCATTACGTTGGTTCGCTGGATCGCGTCACGCTGTCAGCTGAAACCCTGGTCCGGATGATGGTTGGCCGCGATGTTTCCGGCTTCTACGCCCATGAGCGTCCTTTGTGCTCTTACGAGCAACCGATACTACGTGTTCGCAATCTTACAGATGACTTCAAAATTCAGGATTGCAGTTTCGATCTGTATGCCGGCGAAATTCTCGGGATTGCAGGACTGGTGGGTTCTGGAAGAACCGAACTTGCCCGATTAATCGCAGGCGTCGATGCGTACTCAGGCGGAAAGATTGAGATGGATGGCGAAGTTGTAGTCATACGCTCTCCTCGCGATGCAGGTAACGCAGGCATCGTCTATCTGACAGAAGACCGCAAAGCACTGGGCCTTTTTCTCGACATGAGTGTCCACGACAATATCAATGTATGTGTTGTGGGAAGTGATGCTCGACTTGCGGGGTTCGTGGACCGAACGGCCGGAACTGGACGTACCGAACAAGCAATCCAGGCACTCAATATCAAAGCGTCTTCAGATATCAATGTTGGAGCACTGTCCGGAGGCAACCAGCAAAAAGTTTTGTTGGCTCGTCTGCTGGAGATGAAGCCCAGAGTATTGTTCCTCGACGAGCCTACATCGGGTGTCGACATTGGGGCTAAATCAGAAATATATAAAATCATCAATGCATTAGCAGCATCCGGCGTTTGCGTAGTGATAATTTCAAGTGAACTACCAGAAATCGTTGGAATTGCCGACCGTGTATTGGTCATGTGTGAAGGTAAACTTGTCACCGAACTCGGTGGCCACAGCGGTCTTGATATCACACCTGAAGCCATTATCGCGTCTGCCACAGGCAGCGACAGGTTGACTCTAGCCAACGGAGACTTAGTCCAATGACTTCCCCACTGCAAAGCAAAGTAGCAAGTGACTTCACCACGCCTGGTGTACGAAGCATCGCCGGAGCTTCCACCCAGGATAAAATGCACCAACTAATGAGAGTGGCGGGCATGCTGCCCGTACTGTTACTCCTTTGTGTGGGCTTTGGCCTGATGAGCGAGAGCTTTTTCTCGGTTCAGAATTTCTCGATCATCAGTCAGCAAGCCTCTATCAATGTGGTATTGGCGTCAGGTCTGACTTTCGTGATTTTGACAGGTGGAATCGACCTTTCGGTTGGTTCGATTCTGGCTGTTTCCGCAGTAGTGGCGCTATTGGTATCGCAAGTTCCGGGGTTTGCTCCCCTGGCCATCGCTGCGGGGCTTGGAGTCGGACTGCTACTAGGGCTCGTCAATGGTGTATTGGTCGCTTTTGGAAAGCTACCGGCATTTATCGTCACGCTAGGCGGATTGACTGCGATGCGTGGAATCGCACGCCTCATCGGCGAAGACAAAACGGTTTTCAATCCTGACCTGTCCTTTGCTTACATTGGAAACGATACGTTGTTCGGGGTGCCATGGCTGGTTGTAATCGCGGTAGTCGTGGTTACTCTTTCGTGGCTTATTCTTCGACGTACGGTGTTAGGCGTACAGATTTACGCAGTGGGCGGTAATCCTGAGGCCGCACGGTTGTCGGGAATCAAAGTCTGGAAAGTCCTGTTATTTGCTTATGCCCTATCCGGTTTGTTGGCCGGTGTGGGGGCTATCATGACTTCCGCTCGACTGATGGCTGCTAACGGACTGCAAATGGGACAGTCTTATGAACTCGACGCTATCGCCGCCGTTATTCTGGGAGGCACGCGCTTTACAGGAGGCGTCGGCACTATCGTCGGTACGCTAATTGGCGCCCTGATTATCGCTACACTTTCCAATGGCCTGATATTGCTGGGAGTTTCGGATATCTGGCAATACATTATCAAAGGTGTTGTCATCATCGGCGCGGTAGCCCTCGATCGCTTTCGGCAGTCAGGTGCACGAACCTGAATCATATATAACCCCCACACTCCAATAACAAGAGACAGTTATCATGAAAAAAATAATATTTACCGCTGTTTGTACACTACTGGCATTTAGCAGCGCTCAAGCGCGAGAGTTGAAATCCGTTGGGATAACTGTTGGCTCGCTGGGTAATCCTTATTTTGTAGCGATGGTAGATGGCGCCAAAGCCGAGGCACTGCATATCAATCCAGCCGCAAAATTTATCTCAGTGTCGGCAGATTACGATTTGAATAAGCAGTTCACTCAAATCGATAACTTCATTTCTTCGGGCGTAGACTTGATTCTTGTCAACGCCGTCGACCCTGTAGCAATTGCGCCTGCGATTGCTAAAGCAAGGAAGGCAGGCATAGTGGTTGTGGGCGTAGATGTCATGGTGCAAGGTGCCAACGCCACGGTACAGACCGATAACGTCGAAGCCGGCAGGATTGTATGTCAGTACATCTCTGAGAAACTGGGTGGCAAGGGTAACGTTATTATCCAGAATGGTACGCAGACCTCAGCAGTCCTGGACCGAGTCAATGGCTGTAAGAGTGTTTTCGCGCAGGCACCCGATATCAAGATACTGTCTGATAATCAGGATGCCAAAGGCTCGCGTGAAGGTGGCTACAGCGTGATGCAAGGCGACTTGACTCGCTTTGCAAAAGTCGACGCGGTGTTCGCGATCAATGATCCCCAGGCCATAGGTGCAGACCTGGCAGCAAAACAACTCAAGCGCAAAGGCATCATTATCGCCTCGGTGGATGGGGCTCCCGATATAGAGACTGCGCTCAAAAGCGATACACAGATCCAGGCATCCGCCTCTCAGTCCCCTTGGGGCCAGGCACAACAGGCCGTAACGATGGGCAACGACCTGCTGAATGGCAAATCGCTGGAACGCACAACGGTACTGCTTCAACCCTCACTGGTAACACGAGCCAATGTCATGGAGTACAAAGGCTGGCAAGCTGACCACTGACCACTGACCACTGACCACTGACCAACTGACCACTGAGGGGTTGAGTCAAATGACATAGGGGTTTCTAGCCACCTCTGTCATGCGGGGAATGGCTGCTGCGAGGTGCTCGCAGCGGCCGAACGGCATGAAAATCCCTAAAGGGACGAACCTACGGGAAACCTGAGCGACGGCTGCTGAGGAGAGATTTGGCATGTTCACCAAAACAAACACAATAGTAAGCACAGAGCTACTCAACTACGTTAAGGCTCTGTCTGGTAATCGAATTGTCGTTGCGCTAGCGGGGCCGCCTGGTGCCGGTAAGTCCACCGTTTCTCAGGCCTTGGTAGAGGCTCTTAATAGCGTTATGCCGGGGAGCGCAGTTGTCGTTCCCGGGGATGGCTTTCATTACGATGACGCGGTTCTTGGATCCTTGAACCTTTTGGATCGTAAGGGCTCACCTGATACATTCGATGTGGGTGGCTTCAGGAGTCTGCTGCTGAGGCTTCGTGCGAACAACGAACCAGTGATTGCCGTTCCGGTATTCGATCGAATCCTGGAGATATCCCGTGCTGCAGGACAGTTGATTCCCTCTGACGTGAAATATCTCATCGTGGAAGGAAACTACCTTCTATTAGACCTCGCCCCATGGTCGTCCTTAAGAGACTGTTTTGACGCCACCATAATGCTGCAGGCTGACCGCAGAACCCTGGAAGCGCGCCTGCTTGATCGATGGCGATCATTGGGTTTCGATGAGGCTACTTCCTATGAAAAGGTTCATCGCAACGACCTTCCGAATGCCGACATTGTGATTTCGGCCAGCAATATCGCTGACTTCACGATCACAAATTAAGATCCCACTTCCTCTCTTTTGAGAAAGAATCACGCGTTAACCAACTTTGCTTGGCTAGCTTTTTAACGCTAACAGGCCTACGAACGCTATCAATAACTTGTAGCGAACCTTTAAAGAGCGAATGACTATGTATCTGGTATGTGGTGAAGCGCTGTTCGACTTCTTCAGTGAAAACGACGTCAACGCTCAAGCTTCAAAAGTGAACTACAAAGCGATTGCCGGTGGTTCGCCGTTTAACGTCGCGGTCGGCTTGCGCCGTCTGGGCATCGACGTCGCGCTGTTTGCCGGGCTGTCCAGCGACTACCTCGGCCGGCGTTTACAGCAAGTGCTGCAGGAGGAAGGCGTGCGCCCGGACTACCTGCAGGACTTCGACGCACCGACCACCCTGGCGATGGTCGCCGTCGGTGCCGACGGCTCGCCGCATTACAGTTTCCGAGGCGAAGGCTGTGCCGATCGCCAGCTGTTGCCGGGGCATTTACCTGAGTTAGGCGCTGAGGTGCGTGGGTTGCATATCGGCTCGTTCTCGCTGGTGGTGCAGCCGATTGCCGACACCCTGCTGGCCCTGGTTCGCCGGGAAAGCGGCAAACGCCTGATCAGCCTCGACCCCAACGTGCGACTCAACCCGCAACCGAATATCGAACTGTGGCGCGAACGCATCAACACTCTGGTCGAACATGCCGACCTTATCAAGGTCAGCGACGAGGACCTGAACCTGCTCTACCCCGAGCGTGATCCGCAGAG
The DNA here is from genome assembly GCF_053629455.1 of Pseudomonas sp. F-14 TE3482. Classification (NCBI taxonomy): domain Bacteria; kingdom Pseudomonadati; phylum Pseudomonadota; class Gammaproteobacteria; order Pseudomonadales; family Pseudomonadaceae; genus Pseudomonas; species Pseudomonas sp. F-14 TE3482. The sequence goes on along the minus strand of NZ_JBRJII010000001.1, from coordinate 4,245,182 downwards.
CGTGATCCATGGCTGGCTGGAACACCGCTGCCAGCTGGTATTCCTCACCCGTGGCGGCCAGGGAGCAACGGTATTCAGCCGCCGCCATGGCAGTTGGTCGGCGCCGGCCTGCGCAGTGGTGATGGCTGATACCGTGGGCGCCGGCGACACCTTCCAAGCGGCGTTGATCGCCTGGCTGACCGAACAGCAGCTGGATTCGGTGGAAGGTTTGCAGCGCTTGAGTCGCGAACAGATCGACGCGATGCTCTCCTTCGCCGTCAGCGCTGCCGCCCTGACCTGCGGCAAGACCGGGCCGGACTTGCCTTATCGGCATCAGTTGGATTGATATCTGGTCAGAATCTGTATCGCGGGCATTGCAGTTTTCGCGAGCAAGCGCCCCCCCCCCCACCGCCGCTTGACTTGGGCTGTGGCGAAGGCTGGCTGTTGCGGGCGCTGGCTGAACGGACTATCAAAGTGATCGGCGTAGATGGCGACGCGACCTGGTCGAGACAGCGCGAGGACCACCGTACAATCTCCGTCTCGTATGGATGAAGGTGATTTGTCGAATGTAAGGTCAGTCAGGTCGGCGGTGGGCGATACCTCTATGAGGTTGCGCAATGTTTCGGGAAAACCCTGGGCGCAGGCAACTCGTTCATACGGAGAAAGGGGGGGATTGTGTGACAGGGGGCTTGGGGCGCTACCACATCAAGGTCCGACGCGGAACTTTGGTCAAGCCCCTCAACCTTCACCAAGGCGTATCGGAATAATGGCTTGAACCAGGTCCGACATTTTTCCGCTGTCGTTAACGTCTCGCGTTGTTCGATTCCAGATTCCAGCACTAAGGTGATGGCGGCGCGCTGTATTTCTGGTCGAATTTGGACACCGACACCTTTTGTTCTGAGACATATCGACTGGGCACTTCACCCAGTACACGCTTGAATACCGTTGCGAATGCACTTGAGCTGCTATACCCCAACTCTATTGCGACCTGCGTAACAGACTGGCCGTTTCCAAGTCGAACAACTGCCGCAAGCAGACAAGCTTGTTGTCTCCATTCGATATAGCTGATGCCAGCTTGCAGTCGAAAGTGGCGGGTAAAGGTGCGGCGGCTCATTCCGGTGCGCTGCGCCATGTCATCGATGCCGATCTCCAGCGAAGGGTGGGCCAAGAAATCGCGGCATACCCGAGCAAGACGAGGTTCAGTCGGTAATGGCGCATTGAGCGATAGCGCAGGCATCCCGGCAATCTCGTGCAGCAACAAACCCATCAGATAGCCATCGCGTCCACTTTTGTCATAGCGCGCGGGAATATCGATGGCTTTCTCCAACAATTGCCGCAGTAGCGGCGATACGTCGAAAACCTGGCAATGAGCCGGTAGCCCCAGGCGCTGCGCAGCCTGTTTGCGGATATAGGTGTTGAGCATCGTGACAGGGCCACGCATTTGCATAGCGTGAGGTCGCTGGGACGGTACCCATATGCCGCGCAGGGGCGGAACGACCCAGTTGCCTTCGTCGGTGAATATAGTGATGACACCGCGTGCGGCATAAGCGAATTGTCCACGCTGATGGATGTGCGACGGGAACAGCTCACCGTCTGCATAGTCGCTTACGGTCACGACAGCATCGCGCGGTATGTTTTGGTAGGGATCTAGCGCTGTTGTTTGCATGGCCTGATTTTAATGATATTTGGCCCCCGCCTGAAGGCGGGCCATTCCGATTTCTTGCATATTCCCAGAGGTACAGAGCATTTAAAACTCACTATTTAGGGAAAGACACGCGAACCATGCAGAAAAAACACTTGTTGCTTGCCGTCTTGGTGACGGCCGTTTGGGGATTGAACTTCCCCATTACAAAACTCGGTCTTACCGATATTGACCCCCTGCTGTTGACTGCGATTCGCTTCACGCTGGCCGCCTTACCCTGGGTGTTTTTCGTGAAGCGTCCGCAAGTTGCCTTCCGCTGGCTTGCGGCCTATGGATTGATCTTCGGCGTAGCGATGTGGGCCTTGATCAACCTGGGTATCGCACTGGGTGTGCCACCCGGTAGTGCCTCGCTCCTAATCCAGTTCAGCGCATTCTTCACGCTCGGTTGGGGTGTGCTGTTGTTCCGTGAAAGCCTATCAATGCCTCAATTATTCGGCATCGTGCTGGCTGCGATAGGGCTGATTGGCATCCTGCTGGGCAGTCCCGGTGAGGCCACCATGATCGGTTTCGCATTAGTGATCGTTAGCGCTGTGGCATGGAGCATTGGCAATGTCGTGATCAAAGTATCGAAGGTGCACCAGATTTTCGCCTTCGTGGTGTGGGCCAGCTTGTTTCCACCCATTCCGCTATTTCTGATGACTTGGCTGTTGCATGGCGCGGCTCCATTTATAACCTTGCCTTCACATTTGAATGCGGTTACGACATTTTCACTAGCTTTCCAGGTCTACGGCGCCACGCTCTTCTGCTACTGGGGATGGAACCTGCTATTGCGTGAGTACCCTGCATCGCGGGTGGCGCCGCTGTCGCTGCTGATTCCCGTGTTTGGCATCGTCAGCTCCATTTTCATCCTAGGCCAACGCCCCAGCGCCTCAGGCTGGACCTCCATCGCATTGATTCTGTTTGCGCTTGCCGTTGGTTCAAGGCCAGGACGTGTCCTGCTGGTACGCCATCGTGGCCTCTGATACGCGATACTTGCGACGAAGTTGATGTGGTACGACCGGAGCCGGTGATTCAAAACCAAGTTCGTGAACTGAAACACTAACGAAACATTTCGGCCATATGATTCGCGTCACCGAAACCTAGGAGGGTTGGAGATGAATCGGCCATCAAGAAGCATGCGCAAACTACTCGACGCTGTTGCCACCAACAATGAGGCAGCGGCGCTTGATGTGATGCGTGCTACTGAGCAGCTCCAAGACGAGGTGTTGCGCCAACGATTACTCAACCTCATTCATCGGCTCAACCAAGACGCCAATGACTTGCGAATGGCGCGGGACGATATCCAAGGCGGAGCCATCAAGCTCGCATGACCCACATCCACCACTTTCAATCTCGTTCGTTGGGTGGTGCGATGAACAGGCTAGATGGCGACGCTTCAGCTGACGGTGACACCAACTCCACTTGAAGAACTAAGACCTCAGTTGAGCCTCGCAGCCTCCCCCATCATTCACCGCCCCACATCCAATGCAATAAACCCGAATCCTATTTCGCCGTAATCACCGACAGCTTGGTAATCCCAGCCCGCTCGATCGAGGCCATCGCCCGCGCGACTTCGCCATAATTCACCCCCTTGTCCGCCTGCAGCTGCACGCGCACATCAGGTTTTTCGCCTTGGCCGTCTGCAGATTGAACTCGAGCAGATCCTCCTCTTGCGCCAGGCTATAGAAGTCGTGGGCAAAGTCGTCGAGGTCGGCGGCTTCAGTCGGATGCCAGCCTGCCTGATCCAGGGCCTCTTGCGCCGCCACCAAGGCGAACTCGATGAAGTGATCCAATTTCTTGCGGTCCTTGGGGGCGATGAAGCGCTCCGGGTCGTAACCGGCAACGGCATCGTCTTCCAGCGTCGGCACTTGGCCGCCGACCGCGACACCGGTGCCCTCGGCGAATACTTCGGGCAGGCTACGAATGCCGGAACGTCCGGCCAGCAGCCGTTTCCAGACGTCCTCTACGCCACAACCCAGGGGACCGACGACGCCGACGCCCGTGACTACGATGCGCGTTTGACCTGCTGGAGTACTTATAGAAAACCTCTTCATTTCTGTAGACGCTCACTGGAGCGGCAAGTGATCGATCGCTTATGCCAGCTTTACTGTTTCAGTTTGCACGGCCTTGACCGGACGGATCTTGAACCAGATGGAATACATCGCCGGCAGGAACACCAGCGTCATGATGGTTCCGACAAACGTGCCGCCGATCAGGGTGTAGGCCAGCGTTCCCCAGAAAACCGAATGGGTCAGCGGGATAAACGCCAGGATCGCCGCCATAGCCGTCAGCAGCACCGGACGCGCCCGTTGCACGGTGGCTTCGATGACAGCGTGGAACGGGTCCAGCCCCTCCTCGGCGTTCTGATGGATCTGCCCAATCAGGATCAGCGTGTTGCGCATCAGAATCCCCGACAACGCGATCAGCCCCACCAGGGCGTTGATACCGAACGGCTGATGGAAAATCAGCAGCGTCGGCACCACGCCGATCAACCCCAGCGGCGCGGTGAAGAACACCATGATCATGGCCGAGATCGAACGCACCTGGACGATGATGATCAGCAGCGTCAGGGCCACCATGATCGGCACCAGTGGCACGATGGCCTGGCCGGCTTTGCCGGATTCCTCGATGGCCCCCGCCTGCTCGATCCGATAGCCATCGGGCAACGTGTCGATGATCGGTTGCAGCTGCTTGATGACGGCTGTCGATACATCCGGCGGTTGCAGGCCTTCGGCGATGTCGCCGCGCACCATGATGGTCGGAGTCCGGTCACGCCGGCGAAGGATCGGATCCTCCATGCGCACGTCCACCTCGCCGACCTGGGACAAGGGGATACGCTGCCCCGCCGCACCCACCAGGGTAAAACCTTCGATCCGGCCCGGATCAAGGCGGATATCGCCGGCGGCGCGTCCCACCACCTGCACCGAACGGATGTCCTCGCGAACCGCCGTGATCGGCACCCCGGCCAGCAGGAATTGCAGTTGCTGGGCAACGGCACTGGAGGTCAGCCCTACCGCCTGCAAGCGGTCCTGATCCAGATTGAAATGCAGCGTCGGCGCCAGCGAGCCCCAGTCGGTGTTGACGGTCCTCATCATCGGGCTGGCTTGCATGACGTCCTGTACGCGAGCTGCGATCTCCCGCAGTTTCGACGGGTCAGGCCCCATTACTCGGTAAGCCACCGGGAATGGTGAATACGGACCGAAGACAATCTGCGTTGCCCTGACCCGGGCCTCCGGAGCGAGCCCTTCGGCGACCGCTTCGCGCAGACGGAGCTTGAGGGTTTCCCGTGCTTCCTGGTTATCTGTCAGCACCACGATCTTGGCGAACGATGGATCCGGCAGTTCCGGCGCGATTGCCAGGAAGAAGCGCGGCGCGCCCTGCCCGATGTAAGCCGTGATGATTTTGGCTTCCGCCTGTTTTTGCAGCCACGCCTCGACCTTGGCGGTGGTGGCGCTGGTCTGCTCGATGGAGGTGCCATAGGGCATCTGCACTTCAATCATCACCTCGGGGCGATCCGAGGTGGGGAAGAACTGTTTCTTCACCAGGCCCATGCCCAGGATGGCCACGACAAACAACGTGATAACCGTGCCGGCCACCAGCCATTTGCGCGCGATCACACGCGTCAGGATCCGACGGAAGCGGTTGTAGCGCGGAGTGTCGTAGATGGCCGCATGCCCGCCTTCGACCTTCTTGATGTTCGGCAACATTTTCACCCCCAGGTAAGGGGTGAATGCCACCGCGACCACCCAAGAGGCGATCAGGGCGATGCCGACGATCCAGAACATGTTGCTGGTGTACTCGCCGGCGGTGGACTGGGCGAAGCCGTTGGGCATGAAGCCGATCGCGGTCACCAGCGTACCGGACAGCATCGGTGCGGCCGTGTGGCTCCAGGCATACGCGGAGGCCTTGATCCGGTCGTAGCCCTCCTCCATTTTCACCACCATCATTTCAATGGCGATGATGGCGTCGTCCACCAGCAGCCCGAGGGCCAGGATCAACGAACCCAGGGTGATCCGGTCAAAGTTTTTCCCGGTGGCTGCCATTACCACAAACACGATGGCCAGGGTCAACGGCACAGCCGCCGCAACCACGATCCCGACATGCCAGCCCATGCTGATAAAGCAGACGACCATCACCACCAGCAAGGCGACGAAGAACTTGACCATGAACTCGTCAACCGCCGAATTGATGTTCACCGCTTGGTCAGTGACTTTGGTCAGTGTCATGCCCAGCGGCATGCCTTCATTGATCTTGCTTGTTTCTGCATCGAGCGCCTTGCCCAGGTCAAGGCCGTTCCAGCCTTCGCGCATGATCACGCCCAGCAACAACGCCTCTTCGCCGTTGTTGCGCACCAGGAAGGTGGCCGGATCCTCATAGCCGCGCTCAACCGTCGCCACGTCCGAGAGCTTCAAGGTGCGGCCCTGGATGGCCAGCGGCGTGTCTCGGATTTTCTCCAGCTTGTCGAAGGCGCCGTCCACCCGCAGGAAGACCTGTGGTCCATTGGTTTCGATGGAACCGGCGGGTGTGAGCACGTTCTGGCTGTTCAGTGCGGCGAAAATGTCCTGAGGGGAAACGCCCAGGGTCGCCAGCCGGTCGTGGGAAAAAGAGATGAAAATGCGCTCGGCCTGCTCGCCGATGATGTTGACCTTTTTCACCCCTGCCACGTGCAACAGGCGCTGGCGCAAGACCTCGGCATCACGCACCAACAACCGCTGCGGCTCGCCCTTGGCCTTGAGGGCGAAAAGCGCGAATGTCACGTCCGAGTACTCGTCGTTGACCAATGGCCCGATCACACCCGCCGGCAACTTAGTCGCTTCGTCGTCAAGCTTCTTGCGCGCCTGATAAAACTCTTCCTGCACCTGGGAAGGCGGCGTGCGGTCCAGCAGCGAGACCATGGTGAAAGCCAGACCCGGACGGGTGTAAGTTTCCGTGCGGTCATACCATTTCAATTCTTGCAGGCGTTTCTCCAGGGGCTCGGCCACCTGGTCCTGCATCTCCTGCGCCGTCGCGCCCGGCCAGGCCGTGATGACGGTCAGTTGTTTGACCGTGAACGGCGGATCCTCCGCGCGGCCCAGCTTGAAGAAGGCCAAGGTCCCGGCGACAGCAATCAGAAAAATCAGAAACACCGTGATGGAGCGCTCGCGTACAGCGAGGGCCGAAAGATTGAGGCTCATTGGCGGCTCCCGGCGACCTTCACATCGTTTTGTGGAAGCAGCCTGACTGACTCGCCTTCACGCAGCAGATGTGCGCCCAGGCCGATGATCTGTTCGCCAACGTTGAGACGACCTGTGACGCGCGCAGTGTCGTCGCTCAAACCCAGGACCTGCACCGCACGCCAGGTGACTTTTGCCGGTTCGCCGTCGATGGCCCACACGCCGGTGCCATTGCCCGGGTCGTACAACGCAGCAATCGGCACCTGCACCACCTGCCCCTGGGTCGCGCCTTCGGCGATGCGCAGTGTGACGGTCGAGCCCAGCGGTGCGTTGGCCAGGGCGCCTTCCAGCACATAGCGCGCTTCAAAGGTGCGGGTCACCCGGTCAGCCGAATCGGAAAGCAACCTCAGTTTCGCGGTGACGGCCCCGCTGGTGCTGCCGTACAGCGTCGCCTGCGCGCTGGACCCGACGGCTGGCCGCAGGGTCTCGGGCAGTTGCACGACGGCTTCGCGCTGCCCGGCTCGCGCCAGTCGAACCACGGGTTGCCCGGGGCTGACGACCTGCCCCGGCTCGGCCAGCGTGTCCATCACCACGCCGTCGGCGTCGGCGAGGAGCACCGCGTACCCGGATGCATTGCGGGCCACATCAGCTTGCGCCTCGGCAGCGCTGAGTTGGGCCTTGGCGGTATCGGCTGCGGCTTTGATCTGGTCGTAGCCCGACGCCGAAATCGCCCCGGCGGCCACCAGCTCGCGATACCGCGCCTCGTCATCCGCAGTCTGCTTGGCCCGGGCGCGGGCGGCCGTGACGGCTTCTTGCTGGGCTCGCGCCTGCAATCCCAGGTCGATCGGGTCCAGGCGCATCAAAGGCTGGCCCTTTTTAACGGTCTGGCCGGCATCCACCACCCGCTCCAGCACCTTGCCGGAAACGCGAAAGCCCAGGTCGCTCTGGACCCGCGCCGCCACAACACCGGTGAAAGAGCGAGCGCTGGCGGACGCCCCCTGCACTTGCGCGACCCTCACCAAAGGGGCAAGCGTGCGCGGATCGATGGCAGTGGATGAGTCGCCACACGCCGTAAGGACGAGAGGCAACAAGCAAGCGGCCAGGGTGAAAGGTCGGAGCCGGAGCATAGGTTCCCTTTATTGAGCAGAGGACTGGGAGCCCATTCTTGCGCTCGTGACCAATACTGTCAACGGTCACCAACTAATTTTGTTTTCAGTCAGCTTGATGCCCGGATAATCTTCAGTAAACATTGGGACTTTGATCCATACAGTAGTATTCATCACCAATTGACAGCTTGTGACCATACTATAGTATGGTCACCAATGTCGATCCCGAGGAAACCTTAATGTCACCCCTCCGCCCCTTTGTTTTATTAGTAGGCGCCAGCTTGATGGCCGGCTGCGCGGTCGGTCCGGACTACCAGCGCCCGGACGCTGCGCTTTCGGATCGTTTCCTGGGCCAGTCTTCTATCGAGCAAAGGAGCGGCGTATCACAGGCCACCCTCATAACCTGGTGGGAGGGTTTTGGCGACCCGGTGTTGAGCGATTTCATCGCCAAGGCCCTGGAACAGAACCTCGACCTTGTCCAGGCATCAGCGCGCGTTGCCCAGGCCCGGGCCGGCCTTGGCGCGGCCAATGCCGCCCTGCTGCCCTCGGGAAATATCAGTGGCCAGGCCGCACGCGCCTATCAATCCGTCGAGACGCCGCTGGGCCAGGTGCTCGATTCGACGCCCGGCTCTGATCGGTACGGAAACGCCTACGAGCTGGACCTAGGCGCGAGCTGGGAACTGGATGTCTTTGGTGGCCTGCGACGCGGACGCGAAGCCGCACTAGCTGAGTACCAAGCCTCCGAGGCCGGTGCCGCCGCCACGAGACTGGCCGTCGCCGCGCAGACTGCTGACATCTACATCACCCTGCGCGGATTGCAGGCGCGGCTGGACATTGCGAACCGCCAGGTCAAGACCCAGCAGGACTTGCTGGAGAAAGTCCAGCTGCTCTACAGCAAAGGCCTCGCCGCCAGCTATCAGATCCGCCAGACCGAGGGCGCGCTTGCTCAGGTCCAGGCAACGGTGCCAGTCCTGCAGACCGGCCTGGATGCCGCCATGAATGCATTGGATGTCATGCTCGGCACACCGCCGGGCACCCATCGCCAGCAACTGGCCGAGACCGGCAGCATTCCGCTGCCTCCACAAATTACCGGGATGGGGACGCCGGCTGACCTATTGCGCCGCCGGCCGGACCTCATCGTCGCCGAGCGCCGCCTCGCTTCCTCCAATGCCCGCATCGGCGAGGCCATCGCCGAGTACTACCCGAAATTTTCCCTCAGTGCGTTGCTCGGCAGTGCCACCGCCGTATCGGCCGGGCACCTGTTCTCAGGCGGCGCCAGCCAGGCGTCGGGCGCGCTGGGTCTGCGCTGGAGGCTGTTCGACTTTGGCCGGATCAACGCCCAGATCGACCAGGCCAAGGGACAGGAAGCTGAAGCGCTGGCCGCCTATCGTCAGTCTGCACTACGGGCCACCGAGGATGTCGAGAACGCGTTCTCCGCCCTAGTGAACCGAGAATCCCAGGCCACCACGCTCACCGCAGGCGAAGCGTCATTGAGCGAGGCGCGCCAGTCGTCCTTTATTGCTTATCAGAAAGGTACGGCCAGCCTGATCGACGTCCTCAACACCGATGAGACGCTGCTCCAGGCATCCGATGCCCGGGCACAAGCACGGACCGAATCGGCGCGCGCAGCGGTCGCGGCATTCAAGGCCCTCGGTGGCGGCTGGCAAGCGCCGCAGCCACCACAGCCTGTAGCGAGCCGATGACCGGACATGAACACCAGCCGTTCACTTGGCCCCGTCACTGTTGTTTTCAATCTTTAAAACCGGAGTCCAGCAACATGAAAACCAACGAGAATTCCTGGGTGCTCATCACGGGCGCCTCCAGCGGCTTTGGCGAGGAGTTCGCCCGGCAATACGCAGCACAGGGAAAGTCCCTCGTTCTAGTAGCCCGCAGGCTGGACAGGCTTGAAGCGCTGTCGGCCCAGCTGCGCGAGCGCTTCGGCATTGAGGTCATCGTCGAGCAGGTAGACCTGTCTTCGATCCCGGCGATTATCGAGCTACACGAACGGCTGACCCGGCGCCGCATTGCGATTGATGTGCTCATCAACAACGCCGGCCATGGATTGCAGGGCCCTTTCCTGGATCATTCCCTTGACCAGTCCCTGGCAATGATCGATCTAGACATCGCTGGCCTGACCACCATGACTCGTCTCTTCGCCGCAGACATGCGCCCCCGGCATCGCGGGCACATCCTGCACATCGCAAGCCTGCTGTCTTACCAAGGCGTGAAGAATTTCGCGGTCTATTCAGCGGCTAAGGCCTACGTGCTTCGCTTCTCCGAGGCGCTGCATCAGGAACTCAAGGGCGATGGTGTCGTCGTGACCGCACTGTGCCCGGGCCTGTCCGACACCGGGTTTGTCCAAAGCGCCAGTCAGAAACTTACCCCAGCGCTGAAAATGGTGATGATGCAACCTCAACCGGTGGTTCGCGCCGGCATCCGCGCGCTGCAAGCCGGACGCATGAGTGTAGTACCCGGTTTCGGCAACAAGGCGCTCACGGTGTTGACCTGGGCCACGCCACGCTGGCTGCACCAACGCCTGATGGCGAATGTCATGGGTGCATGAGCGGGATATTGCAAGGGACCGGGAGCCGCACAAGCTCCCGGCACACGGCATGTCGCGTTAGAAGTGATAGCTGATTGAGGTACCGAAACCGCTGGCACTGTTGCGGTATTTGGAACTGTACGCACCACGGGTCGCAGAGGTTTCGTTGACCCGCACGCTCTCTTCCTGCAAGTAGGAATAAGCCAGGTCGATCGTTACATCCTGTACCGGCGTCCAGCCGGCACCGAAGCTGAGCACTGTGCGGTCACCGGTTGGAATCCGAGGCCCACGGTTGGTGTTGTTGGCCGGCGACTGATCGACCGACAAGCCTGCGCGCAGCACCCACTGATCGTTCAGCTTATACGCCGCGCCGATTGCATGGCCCCAGGTGTCATGCCAGTTCTGTTCTTCTCTGACAGTACCCAGCGCGCCGCTCAGCAGCGCAGGCAAGCCTGAGTTCTCGATGGTCAGCTCCTTGAAGCGACTCCAGCGTGTCCAGGTGCTTCCCAGATAAAGGGTCCAGTCATCATTGAGCTGATGGGTGAGCGAGAGATCAACCGACTCCGGGAGGTCCACATCCAGCGACGCGTCATAGCTACGCCCGCTGACCCCCACTACACTGAAAATCCCGCCAGTGAGCTTGGACTTGGCGTCCAGGTGATAACTGACCTTGGAGTGATAAGTCAGCCCCAGGCGGGTCTGGTCCGTGGCCTGCACCAGGATGCCGGCATTGAAGCCGAGCGCCGTGTCATCGCCGTTGCTTTTCAGCTTCCCATCGTTGCTGCCGGGGCTCAAAGGATTGGGCACCATCCCGGAGATCTCACCGCTGATCCGGTTGATGGTCGGACCGAACCCAATCGACACCTTGTCGTTGAAGGCATAGCTGACGGTGGGCTGGAAGGTCAGCGTCGTCACTTCGCTTTTGTTGCCGTAGTAACGCCCGGCAAAGTCGCTGCCATAATCGGTGATCAGACCAAACGGCACATAAAAGCCAACGCCGACGGCCCAGTGCTCATCCACCGGCTTGACGTAGTAACCCATCGGCACCGTGGTGGTCGGCACCATGTCACCGTCTTCCTGGCCGCCGAAAGTGCTGCGTGTCTGGCTGATATCGCTCTTGGCAAACAGCGTCGCAGCGCCGAGGCTGACCTGCTCTTTCTTCAAGCGAGACATGCCCGCCGGATTGCCGAAGACGGTGCTCGCATCTTCAGCCGAGGAAGAGCGGCCGGCGAATCCCGACCCCATCCCGCTGATGCTTTGTTCGTTCAGCGCAAAGCCGCTGGCAAACACTTGGGATGATGCAAGCGCAACGGCGAGACTCACGGGGGTCTTGAGCAAGATTCTTTTCATTATTAGGACTCGAGGAACAATTGCAGAGGTGGTGGAACAGTTTGTTTTTGTACTAGGCAAAAATCGCCACGGTCTGGCGCGCCCAAAGCACCCGCCGACCGCTTTCGTCCCAGATCTCCATATCCTGTAACGAGTAGCCCTCCAAGGCCTGTTGGCTGAAGGAACTGATGAGAAACCATTCGCCGGCCACGGCGGGCTGCGGCAGATCGATTGTCCAGGAAGCCGAGCTGATGGCGGCAGGCTCTATAAAGCACGTCATAGCGGCAGGCGGCAGACTGTCAGCGAGGGCGATCAGGGCCACCGCCGGGTCAACCCCCTGGGCATCGAGGTGACGGACCCACATCAGCAACTCGGGATTTTCCGCACCGGATACCGGCAGTGAGCCGCCCGCGGGACGCATCTCGAAGTTGAACGCGCAGGCAGGCGCAAAGCTGTTGTCCAGCTCCAGCGTGCTGTACCGCGACGGCCCCTCTACCAACGGGCATCCCCACGCCTCATGGGTAATTTTGCTGGCTCGTGGTTGAGCGAACAGCAAGGTCGTGCGCAACGCCAGTTCATCGCCCGACTTGCAGTCGACCGATACCGAAGTCACGGATCGCCCTTGGCGCAACACGCTTGTATTGAACACCTGGGGCTGCGTGACCGGACCTATGAATGACACTTGCGCCGACTTGATGGAGGAAAGCCCTGCGGGCGCTCGCGAAGAACCGCCTCCAACGACAACGCCGCCGACAGGCCGCCAAAAATCGTCCGGCCCTGCTGCCAATTGGACGGAGAAACAAACGGCACGCCCGGATCAAATTGCGCCAGCACCTAAGCAAAGCTCGTCATATCAACGCCCACCCTGCGCACTGAACGCGTACTCGAAGACGGAATCGGAATGGAATGGAATGGAATCGGAAAAATGTCGATGCCGACGCATGTTCATGGCAATCCCTCAAAAGCCGATGCGCCATATTTATTCATGTGACCTTTTGTGTCATTAGTCACAATTTGAGCAAATGGAAACTAGAAAGCCAGATGCAAACCAAATGCAAAAAAGTTATTTAGATTGGTGTGGCTGCATCACTGCAGCCACACTCAGGGCATAAGGCTACGCAGGATGAGGTTCGAGGTAAGCGTCGGCGCGACCTCGACGTGATCAAGGCTATGCTGGAGCAACAGAGGATTGACGAAAGGCCGAAGGGTCAGGTGTATCGCTTCTACGGTTTCATCCAGGGGAGTCTTGCGCTCAAACTCTCCACTTTCGCGCCCTTCGCGCACAACCTGTACTACAAACTGCTTGATCCGTGCGTCATACACCAGCGAGCTGGGCCAACGCTCCGAGGCGGCGAATGCAGCGATATCATAGAGCTTGCGGTCGTTAAAAAACAGGTCCAAGCCCGTAGTGATAAGGGTCTTGACCAAGCGACGAAAGCGTTCTGTCGAAGAAATCCCCTCTTCGCTGATAGCCTGCTCCACGGCTGCGACGATTTGTGCCAGGCAGCTTGAGCAAATGGCCTCACCAATCGCTTGCTTGGAATCGAAGAACTTGTAGATGTAAGCCTTGGAAAACCCGATGGCTTTGGCCAAGTCGGAAACCGTGGTTTTGCTGTAACCGTATTGGCTGAAGTGCTCATTGGCCGCCGCGACAATCTGGTCTCGAATGTCGTGATCAGCTGGGCCCCGGGCGCCGGGCGAAGAAATTGGTGGATGGTTCATTCCTGTAGCTTACGCACCCCAAAGGTGGTTGACAACTTGTGACTTATTTATAGCATAGTCACACGCCGCCATGCCAGACGTAAGCATGCTGGCCTTGCTATGTCGGCATATGGATAGGGTACACCACCGCTGGCCGTCACATTGAGCGTGAGGCCGTCACTGTCACCGGTCAATACCAGTGATTTGGGCGTGCCGAATCGACATTTCCGAGAGCGCCATCGCGAGTTCCTGAACAGAGTCAGGGCCGGACACTCATCTCGGTACACAAACTGCTCCAGCAACAAACCGACTCCGTACGCATCAGAATCCTGGACTTAATCCTGGACTTAAACGCACTGGATGGTGCTGGATTTCAGTGGTTCCCGCCGGGACGAAAAAAGGACCCGAAGGTCCTGATTTCAATCGCTTACAGAATTCAGTGGAACTCTGTAGCGCAATATTTGGAGCGGGAAACGAGACTCGCATCTGGCGTCCGACCCATTGAAATTTAAGGAATTTATTATATTCCTGAAGTAGGAATGGACTTGATTCTGGACTTGTTTTTTGGGTGCATCAAGAGCAAAAAATGGAATTATCCAAGGCACGCACCGGGGTCTGCCCATAGCCAAACGGAGGAATGGTAATCAAGCTGCGCCAACCCATCGAAACGTCAGCGCATGTGACGCCGACGGCGATTCAGTTCCAGGTTCCTGCGGCAGGTGAGACCTCCATGTTCCAGCGCCAGTACAGACAGCCGTGCCAATAGCCATTGCGCCCTTGGTCGAGAAGACGTCCGGAAGCTTGACCAGCCACTCGCCTTTTGCGCGGGCCTTCTGAGAAAATCCGCCGTGATGGGTCTGGCTCAGCCCCTAAGCTCCGAATCAAGGCATGCATTACCCAACGCGAACTGAAACTTCTCTACCAGCAGATCAATCTCGGCAGCCTGGATTGTTAACGGCGGCAAGAACCGTACGACAGCCCCGTGGCGCCCACCCAGTTCAATAATGACGCCCTCTCGCAGGCATTGCTGTTGAATGGCCTTTGCCATCACGCCGTCGGCCGGTGCCACACGCGCGCCTTGAGCTGCCGTCGAGACGATTTCGACACCCACCATCAGGCCACGTCCGCGAACCTGCCCGATGCACGGGTAATCACGCTGAATCTGCCGAAGCTGAGTCATCAAGCGCTCGCCCATGACCTCGGCGTGGGACGCGAGGCCTTGTTCCTGGATATAGCGCAATGTTGCCGTACCCGCGGCCATGGCCATCTGGTTGCCGCGGAAAGTACCTGCGTGGGCCCCCGGTTTCCAGAGGTCCAAGGCTTCACGGTAAACCATGACCGACAACGGAAGACCACCGCCGATGGCTTTGGAGAGGACCAGGATGTCGGGTTCGATCCCGGCATGTTCAAACGCGAACATGCGTCCGGTACGGCCTAATCCGGTCTGGACTTCATCGACGATCAACGCGACACCATGCTGCTGGGTCAGCTTGCGCACCCCCTGAAGCCAGCGAGCCGGCGCTGGAATCACGCCGCCTTCCCCTTGTACCACCTCCACCACAACCGCAGCGGGTGGAAGGACTCCGGATTCGGGGTCCGTCAACAATTGCTCGATGTAACTCAGCCCTGCATCGATACTCGCCTCGCCGCCAATATTGAATGGGCAGCGGTAGTCATAGGGATAGGGCAACACTTGCACGTCGGCCATCAGCGAGCCGGGCAATTGCTTGGGCCCCAGATTGCCCATCAGGCTCAATGCACCTTGAGTCATACCGTGATAACCACCGGAGAAGCAGAAGATGCCCTTGCGACCCGTCGCGATCTTCGCGAGCTTGAGGGCCGCTTCAATCCCGTCAGCCCCCGTCGGCCCACAGAATTGAATGCGTGCTTGCGCAGCGAACGCCGGCGGCAATGCCGCGAACAGGGCCTCGACAAACGCATCCTTGACGGGGGTGGTCAGGTCGAGTGTGTGTAAGGGCAAGCCGGAATCGAGCGTTGCTCGCATTGCATCGATGGTCACCGGATGGTTGTGACCGAGCGCCAGTGTCCCGGCCCCGGCCAGACAATCCATGAACACCTGGCCGCGCGTGTCGAGCACATAGAGTCCATGGGCTTCTTTAAGGGCCAACGGAATACGTCTTGGATAAGAGCGGGCATTGGATTCGCGAACGGCCTGGCGTTCAAGCAGGTCGTCCGGCTTGAACTCACGCGGTGGCTGCTGGCGGAAATGTTCGAGGGTAAAAATCGAGCCGGAGTCAGTCCAGCGGTGAAGACTTTCCATACGAATGTCCTTGTATAGGCGAGCGTTCAGCGCTGTGGGGTGGCTTGCAGGGCCATACGCAAACTGAGCGGACGCATGTCCGTCCATTGCTCCTCGATCCAGGCCAGGCATTGCGCCTTGTTGCCTTGCTGGCCGGCCGCACGCCAGCCCTCGGGTAGCGCCTTGTAATCCGGCCAGATCGAATACTGCTCCTCGTGATTGACCACCACGATAAAACCGCTTTCAGCATTGTCCCAACTCATTCCCAGTTCCTTGTATGAGGGTTATCCAATGAAGCCTGACGACTGCGAGAGCGGATGATTCTGGCAGCCAAAAATCAATAATGCGAATGTTAATAAATATTATTAACAACTGTCAGTAGTATCGGATAGTATTTCTCGCCTCAAGAAAACGCACTGCAAAGTGGCGTTTTGACACATGACCGAATAGAAGGAGCAAGCGCATGGGACGGGAAGTCGAGCACGCAACAGGGTTATCCGTGCGCCCACTTCTGGTGCACAAAACGTTGCCACTGCTGGTTGAACCGCTCGAGCGCACACGCCCGTGCCTGGGCGAGCTTCACGCGTTGGTTGAGGATCAATTGCACAAGGCCGGCGCGCTGCTTCTGCGCGGGTTCGACGTTCTCGGGGAACATGCCTTTCAAGATCTGGCTCGCGGTTTTGGCCATGAGTTACTCAATTACGAATTCGGCTCGACACCTCGTAAAGCGATCGAGCAAGGTGTCTACACTTCTACCGAATACCCCGCCCATCAAACCATTCCCCTGCACAATGAGCAGTCCTACACCCTGCAATGGCCTCTGAAGATCTGGTTCCATTGCGTCCAGCCCAGTGTCGAGGGTGGCGAAACACCTATTGCCGACAGTCGTCGCATCTTCCAGCAGCTCGATCCCGCCTTACGCCAGCGCTTCAGTGATAAACGCCTGATGTACGTGCGCAATTATGGCAACGGCCTGGACTTGTCCTGGGAGCAGGCCTTCAACACTGAGGACCCTGCGGTGGCCGAGGCCTACTGCCGGGCCAATCGCATTGCGTTCGAATGGAAAGACGATGGCGAACTGCGCACCCGCCAGATATGCCAGGCCGTTGCCCGTCATCCGAAAACCCAGGCGTGGGTCTGGTTCAACCAGGCGCACTTGTTCCACGTCTCCAATCTTGCGCCGGCGATTCGTGAAAGCCTCATGGCGGTTGTCGATGATGATCCGCTCGATCTGCCCCGCAATGTCTATTACGGCGACGGTACTGAGCTGGAAGAAAGTGCACTGGAGGAAATTCGTGGGGTGCTGGCCGAAAACAGCGTTTATTTCCCTTGGGAAAAAGGCGACGTCCTGATGCTCGACAACATGCTGGTCGCCCATGGGCGCGCCAGCTTCAAAGGGCCCCGACAAGTGATCGTCGCCATGGCCGAACCTGCCCAGGAGCAAAACTGACATGACGTCCACCCCCTTACACCTGGCCAGCCCCGGTCAGCAGGCTCTATGGCAGTTTCACCAACTCAACCCGGCCAGTCATGCCTACAACATGGTTGCCGCTCGCGAGCTGCGGGCGGACCTGGACGCCGCAACACTGTGCGCGGCCTTCACACGCGTCGTCGAACACTGCGAAACGTTGCATTGCGGCTATCGGGAAGTGGATGGGCAACTGTGGATGTTGCGTCCCGAACAGATCCGGGTCAGTGCAACCTGGGAGCACCTCGACGACCTCGATGCGGCAGGGGTCAAGGCGTGGATCGAGCATCATGCCGACCAGCCGTTCGACCTCGCATCGGCAAACATCTGTCGCTTGCGGCTGCTGCGCAATCAAGGTCGACTTTATTTATGCATGGCGGCGCACCACATCAGCGGCGACTTCCTGAGCGTTGAATGGATGCTCAAGCTGACCTTCGCCGCCTACCATGCCCAAGTCACTGGCGAACCGCTGGTCTTGCCAGAACCAGGCCTGTATTTCGAATGGTTGAACGATCACCGTGAGTTGCTGGAAGACAGCAAGCTCGCGTCCCTGGCCAGTTACTGGCAGGCGCAACTCAGCGGGCCCCCTGCAGCCCTGGAGTTGACACCGGACCGCCCTCGCCCGCGCACCCCAGACTACGAAGGCGACGAATTCGAATTACTGCTCAGTAAGTCCCAGAGCAGCCATCTGCGAACAATGGCCGATACTCACAATGTCAGCCTGTTTGTGTTACTGGCCGGGCTGTTTCAGGTGTTCATGCATCGCTGCAGCGATCAGGACGACTTCCTGATCGGTACGCCGACCATGGACCGGCACAAAGCCAAATACAAAAACCTGATGGGCTTTACGCTCAACAGCCTGCCGCTACGCGCCCGTTTCGAGCACAACCCGACCCTGACCGATTGTTTGCGCGACATCGCGCAACAAATGCGTGAAGGCTTGCGTCATCGCCGTTATCCAGCGGTGCGTATGCAGGAAGACGTCGGCAACGGCCCGTTGTTTCGCTGCATGCTGACGTACATGCCCAGCCGTCGCGACGAGCAGTTCGGCGAATACAGCGTGCAAGAGCATCTGTTCACCCAACGCGGCGCGGCCAATGACCTCAATCTGCGCTGGCAGGACGACGGTGTCCAATTGCTGGCGCAATGGCGCTATCGCACCGATCTGTTCGATGTGCAGCGTATCACCCGTCTGGCCGAAGATTTCGTCTGGTTTGCCGGCGAGGCTCAGCAGATGCCCGAGGCGCGGGTCAGCGACCTGCCGGCCTGTCCGCCCTCAACAGCATCGCGCTGTCTGGGGTTGAACAGCCAACCTGCCTTTGCAACCGCTGTCGAAGCGTTCGAACACCAGGTTCGCACGCATTGTGATCGAACCGCCCTGAGCGATGCCAACGGCTCGCTCACTTACGCCCAGCTCGACCAAGCGGCCGAAGCATTGGCACAACAGCTGCGTAGCGCCGGAACAGGCCCAGGCCAAATCGTCGCCTTGGTCCTGCCCCGGGGCCGCACACTGATGACGGCCATGCTGGCCAGCTGGAAACTGGGCGCGGCTTATCTGTGTCTGGACCCGGCATTGCCTGAGTCACGACGTCAGCAGTTGCTCGATAACAGCGCTGCCAGCGTACTGATCGGCCCCGATCAAACCGTGCGCTGCCTGACCCAAGGCACAGGCATCGCACCCATGAATGCCGCGCCTGCCCACCCTCAACAACTGGCCTACCTGATTTACACCTCAGGCTCCACAGGCACGCCAAAAGCCGTGCGCGTGACCCAGGGCAACCTGATTCACTACGTCGACGGGGTGATGCAGAGTCTGGCACTGAGCGAAGACGCCAGCCTGACAGCCTTGGCCAGCGTGGCCGCGGACCTGGGCTACACCGCCTGGTTTGGCGCGCTGTTGACCGGACGAACCCTGCGCCTGATCGATGAGCAACTGGCCGCTGACCCCGAAGAGTTGGCGCAAAGCCTGGCCGCCGCGCCAGTCGATTGCCTGAAGATCGTACCTTCGCACCTTAACGCCCTGCTCGCGGTCGCCGACCCACAGCGCCTGCTACCGCGCCAATGCCTGGTGCTGGGCGGCGAAGGCCTGGACCTGACGCTGGTAAAGCGCCTCCAAGCGTTGTCGCCGGGCTGCCGGATCGTCAACCACTACGGCCCCACGGAAACCACCGTCGGTTGCCTGACCCAACCAGTGAACGAGTCCGACGATACCTTTTCAGGTTTTGCGCCGATTGGCGCGCCACTGGCCAATGTCAACGTTCACGTGCTCGATCGCTACCTGGACCCGATGCCACTGGGCTGCGCCGGCGAGCTCTATATCGGTGGCGCGGGTGTTGCCGATGGTTACCTGGGGCAACCCGGTCTCACCGCCGAGCGGTTCATCCCCAATCCGCTCAGTGGTTCGGGTCAACGCCTTTATCGCACCGGTGACCGCGCGCGACTGCTGCCTTCAGGCGTCGTAGAGTTCCTTGGACGTATTGATGATCAAGTGAAGATCCGTGGCTTTCGCGTTGAGCCAGGGGAAATCGAAGCATGTCTCAGGGCCTGTGATGGCGTGCGCGAGGCGGTCGTGGTGGCCCGGACATTGGGCGACAACGATGCCGCAAAACTGATCGCTTACCTGGTGCCGGACACCGGGATGGATCGCGAACAGTTGCGCCGACAACTGGCGGCGCAACTGCCTGAGCCGATGTTACCGAGCCTGTATGTCGAACTGACCGAACTGCCACGCCTGGCAAACGGTAAAGTCGATCGACACAACCTGCCCACCCCGGAACAGAGTCAGCGACAAAACACCCTGGACATAGCCCCCCGCGATCCGGTCGAGGCGTTGTTGATGGAACTGTGGTGCGCCCTGCTCGGCAAGTCCTCGCTGTCGATCCACGATGACTTCTTCGCCTTGGGCGGCGACTCGATCCTGGCCCTGCAATTGATCGCCGGCGCGCGCAAGGCACAACTCAAGTTCACCCCCAAACATTTCTTCGCGCACCCCACCATTGCCCAACTGGCTGCCACGCTGGATTCACCCCTCAAGCAGTTGGAAGCGCAATTAACTGCCCTGTGGCGTGACGTCCTGCAATGCACCGACCTTGGCCGCGAGGATGATTTCTTCGCCGTTGGCGGGGACTCGATCATTGCCCTGCAGTTGATTGCAAAGGCACGCAAGCAAGGCCTGCGATTCAGTCCAAAAGAGCTTTTCGCCCACCCGCGCATCGAAGCGCTGGCCAGCCTGCTCAGTCGCCGCGAACCGGCGGTGGCACCTGCGGCGCCTCAAGCACCGGCAAATCCACCGGCGGTTTTCTCCCTTAGCCCTATCGAACGCGAGGCGCTCGACGCCCTGGCCGGTACCGAACTGGAGGATGCCTATCCGCTTTCGCCGCTGCAAAAAGGGCTGTTGTTCCACAGCCTGCTGGAGGGCGGCAATGGCGTTTATGTCAACCAGCTGCAAGCCGAATTGCAAGGCCCGCTGGAGCCCGCGCGATATCTGGCCGCGTGGCGCGATACCTTCGCCGCGCATCCATTGATGCGTACCGGGATCCTCTGGCAGGGCCTGGAGGAACCCCTGCAAGGGATCTATCGCGACCTGCACTTGCCGGTACAACAACTGGACTGGAGCACACTCGATGAGACCCAACGCCAGCAAGCCATGGCCGATTACTGCCAGGCTGACCGTGCGCTGGGTTTCGATCCGCAGCGCCCGCCCTTGCAACGCATCGCGCTGATCCACCTCGACGAGCAACGTACATGGCTGGTCTGGAGCCGCCATCACCTGATCGCCGATGGCTGGAGTTCGGTGATGTTGATGGAAGAGATACTTGCCCGTTACAACGGCATTGCGGTCAACACCCGGCCACCCTACCGCGACTATATCGACTGGCTCGCTGCGCAACCGCAAGCCCAGAGCCAGACCTACTGGCAGCAGCACCTGGCAAGTTTCGAAGGCGCAGGGTCCCTGCCCGTCCTGAACGCTACGGAAAGCGCGGCAACGGCGGTTTACTACACCCGCAATCTGCAACTGAGCGAAGCGCAAACCACAGCGTTGAACAACCTCGGGAAAAACACCCGAGTCACCCTCAACACGCTGGTACAGGCAGCCTGGGGTTTGCTGCTTGCGCGTTATAACAACCAGCCTGACGTCATGTTCGGTGTCACCAGCAGCGGGCGGCCGGGTGACCTGCCAGATGCCGGGCAGATGCTCGGCGTCTTCATCAACACACTGCCGTTGCGTTTGCAGGTTGACTCCGGATTGACCTTGGGCGACTACCTGCATCAGGTCCAGGCAATCAGCGTCGCAATGCGCGAACATGAGCAAACGCCGCTGGCCGAAATCCTCCAGCAGCACTCACGAGGCGCCGGACTGTTCGACACGCTGCTGGTGTTCCAGAATCTGCCGGCCCTCAGTGAGCGGCAACTGCAATCCGGTGAATTGACGCTCAAGGTCATGGATAACCTTGAGCAGACCAGCTACGGCCTCACGGTCGAAGCCCTGCCCGGACGCCGCCTGGAGGTGCTTTTCAGCGCCGACAACCGACGCATGCCGGTCGAATCGCTACAGACACTGATCGATCATTTGCACCGGCTCCTGATCGCCATGGATACCGCGCCCGACACCCGTCTCGAGCAGCTGTCGATCATGACCGCCGACGAACGCGCGCACCTGCTTGACTGGGGAACCCATCGGGCCGATTACAGCCTCGAAGACAGTTGGGAGCAACGGGTGGCCGCCCAGGTGGCCGCCCACCCTCAGCGATTGGTCGCACGTTGTGCCGATCAGTCCCTGACGTATGCCCAACTCTGGCAACGCTCGGAAGTCATGGCCCGTGGTCTCCAGGCATTGGGTGCGCAACCCGACCAGCCGATCGCCTTGCTCGCCGACCGGGGCATCGACTGGTTATGCCTGATGGTCGCGACCTTGCGCGCAGGCTGTGCCTGGCTGGCGCTGGAACCCTCTCAACCCCCGGCGCGCTGGCAACAGGTGCTGGCGCGGCTTGAGCAGCCGATGGTGATCTGCACACCCGAGTACGCAGAGCGCCTGGCTTCGGTCTATCAGGGCAAACACGCCCTGCCGCACGACCTGGTGGAAATGAGTACCGTTGGACGTCTGCCGCAACAACCGGCACGTCAGGATCAACTGGCCTACGTGCTGTTCACCTCCGGCTCCACCGGTCAGCCCAAGGGCGTGATGGTCACTCGCGCCGGCATGCTCAACAACATGTTGGCCAAGCTGGAACCGCTGGGTCTGAACCAGAACGATGTGATCGCCCAGACCGCACCGGCCTGTTTTGATATTTCTGTCTGGCAAGCCCTCACCGCACCGCTGTTCGGCGCTTGCGTGGAGATCATCAGTGACAGCGTCGTACGTGATCCCCAGGCACTGCTCCAGGTCCTGCGCACGCGCCACGTCAGCCTGTTTGAGCCGGTACCGGCGTTGTTACAGGCGATGCTGGAAAGCCAGGCCGACCAGCCGGTGTCATTGCCGGATCTGCGTTGGGTGCTGCCCACCGGTGAAGCGCTGCCGGTGGCAACCACCCAGCAATGGTTCAGCCATTACCCGCACATTCCATTGATGAACGCCTATGGTCCAGCCGAGTGTTCGGATGACGTGGCCTTCCAGCCATTGCGCAACGCGCCCGATCAAGGCACCAGTGTGGCGATCGGCCGGCCCACCGCCAATGCCGAACTGTACGTTCTGGGCCACGACCTTCAACCGCTGCCCAAAGGCGTGGTCGGCGAACTGGCCATCGGCGGCATCGGCGTCAGTCGCGGCTATTTGGCGGACCCCTCGCGCACCGCCGCCAGCTTCATTCCCAATCCGTTCGGCGAGGCAGGCAGTCGTCTTTACCTGAGCGGCGATCTGGCGCGCTGGGGTGACGACGGCGTGTTGCAGTATTTCGGACGCAAGGATTTCCAGCTCAAACTGCGAGGCTTCCGCATCGAACCGGGAGAAATCGAAGCGCATCTGGAGCGTCATCCAGACATCCTTCGCGCCATGGTGAGCCTGCAACGATTGGGCAGCAGCGAGATGCTGGTGGGCTATTGGCAGGGTCGTCACGGGCACGCACTCACTGATGCCGCGCTGGCCCAGTTCGTCCGCGACGGTTTACCCGCTTACATGGTGCCCTCCCTGTGGGTGCAGATGGACAGCTGGCCACAGAACGCCAACGGCAAAATCGATCGCAAGGCCCTGCCGACACCCACACTGGACAGCATCGAGGTCGATCCCCCGAGCAGCGCCAACGAACACTTGCTGGCCGAACTATGGGCGGCGCTGCTGCCGCCCCAGACACTGGGACGCAACAGTCATTTCTTTGAAGCCGGTGGGCACTCACTCCTGGCTACCCGCCTGATCGCCCGCATTCGCCAACGTTGCGGCCTGGAGCTGGCGCTGCGCAGTGTTTTCGATGCGCCGCTACTGTGGCAACAGGCGCAGTGCCTGGACGCCCTGTCGGCACAACCGGTTAACGCCGCCAGCGCGCCAGTGTTGCGCCCCGTCGAGCGCCAGGTGCACATGCCTCTGTCCCTGAGCCAACATCGTCTGTGGATGATCGATCGCCTGCACGGGCCATCAGCGGCCTACAACATGGCCGCCACCCTTAGCCTGCAAGGTGCGCTGGACATGAACGTCCTGCGCGCTACTTTCAATGCCCTGCTAAACCGTCATGAGGTCCTGCGGACCGCCTATTCGGACATCGACGGCGAACCAGTGTCCTTGATCGCGACGCACCTTGAAATGGACGTGCCGCTGCGCGATGTCTCGCATCTCGATGCCGGGCAGCGCCAGGCCGTGGCCGATCAGGAAAGCCTGGACAACCTGCGACGCCCCTTCGACCTGGCACAGGTGCCCTTAATCCGCGCGCGGGTACTCAAGCTCGACGAGCATCAGCACCTGTTGTTCCTGGGCTTGCATCATATGGTCGCTGACGGCTGGTCGGTCGGCGTACTGATCAATGAGCTCAGTCATGTCTATACCGCGCTCCAGGCCGGCAAAGCCCCGCAACTGGCTTCATTGCCGGTGCAATACGCAGACTATGCGCACTGGCAGCGTGAGTGCCTGCAAGGTCCAAGCCTCGATAACGAAGTGACCTTCTGGCAGGAACAGCTGCGCGGTGCGCCACACGTACTCGCGCTACCCACAGATTGGCCGCGCCCGGCCCAGGCCGATGCACGGGGCGCAGCCAAAGCCCTGGAAATTCCCGCGCCACTGCTGGCACGCCTCGATGCACTGGCCCTGGCTGAAGGGGTCACCCTGTATATGGTGCTGCTCAGCACCTTCGAATTGCTGCTGCATCACTTGACTGGCAAAGATGAGCTGTTACTGGGCACTGACGTCGCCGGTCGCGACGACGCCAGCCTTGAAGGTTTGATCGGCTTCTTCGTCAACGTCCTGCCGCTGCGCTCGCGTCGAATGAGCAACGAGCGCTTCAGCGATTTCCTGGGCCGTACCCGCGACACCTGCCTGCAAGCCTTCGAGCATCAGGCGCTGCCGTTCGATCGTATTGTCGAAGCCTTGCAAGTGCCCCGCGAACGCAGCCGCAACCCCTTGGTGCAAGCCCTGTTCGTCCTGCAGAACACGCCCCAGGCTGAATTTGCCATCCCCGGTCTGGAAGTGCACCAGCTACCCCCGGCGGAACGCACCAGCAAGTTCGACATGGCGCTGTTCCTTGAGCGCCAGGGCGATGTCATGCGCGGCGACTGGGTCTACGCCCGCGCACTGTTCAAGGGCGAACGTATCGAGACCTTGATCCGTGCCTGGCTGAGTCTGCTGCAACAAGTCGTCGAGCAGCCCCTTGCCCCCCTCACTCATTTCACCATCACATTGCCCTCTGTGGAGTCATCTGCCTTGGCTAATTCGCCCTCGCCATCGAGCAAACTCGACAAGTTGAAAAAGATGCCGGCCCGCGCCACAACGCCCAAGCCGCTGATCCGGACCGCCGCGCTGCTGCCGGGACGGGAATTCCCCTTGATGATCGAACCCTGTGTGCCGGACCTGGATCCAGTGGGATGGGCGCAAAGCTCCCGGGACCTGATCGATACCCTGCTGTGCCAGCACGCCGGCCTGCTGTTTCGCGGCTTTGCCCTGGACGACGCCAAGGCCTTCGAAGCCTTCGCCGAGGCCATCCATCCCGGTCTGTTCGGTGGCTATGGCGACCTGCCGAAGAAGGAAGGTGGACGCAATATCTACCGTTCCACGCCTTATCCCGAGCGGGAGATGATCCTGTTCCACAACGAGAGCTCGCACCTGCCCCGCTCTCCACGCAAACAATGGTTCTTTTGTGAACAACCTTCGCCTGTGGGTGGTGCGACGCCCATCGTTGACTGCCGCGAATTGTACCGTCGCTTGCCGACAGCCCTGGCCGAAAGGTTCGAAAGCAAAGGGTTGCTTTATGTGCGTACGTTCACCGAGCGCCTTGATGTCAACTGGCGGGAATTCTTCAAGACCGAAGATCGCGACGAGGTTGAGGCCCAGTGCCGGTCCAGCGGTACCGAGTTCCACTGGCTGGCCAATGATGAGCTGCAAACCCGCACCCGTTGCCCGGCGGTGATCCACCACCCGCTGAGTGGCGAGCGCAGCTTCTTCAATCAGATTCAACTGCACCACACCTTTTGCCTGGACCCTCAGGTACGCGAAGACTTGCTGCGAATGGTCGGTCAGGAACGTATGCCACGCCAGGTGTATTTCGGTGATGGCAGCCCCATCGACCACGAAACGATGTCGCTGATAGGTCGGCTCTACGAAGAATGCGCGGTGCGTTTCGACTGGCAACAGGGCGATGTGATCATGCTCGATAACTTGCTGGCCGCTCACGCCCGTGACCCCTTTGAGGGCCCGCGAAAAATTGTCGTCGCCATGGGGGATCTGCATGAGCCGGCTCGCCTGGCCAATTACAACAACGCAATGGAACTGCAGGATTGAGCCCTACCATGTGCAATAACCAGGAAGCGAACCACGATCTGCCCCTCAGCGCGGAGCAGTCCGTCGCCTTGCAAAGCAGCCGCCCGTCCGTGCATCTGGGCATGACCCTTGAAGGCCTGCTGCACCCAGGGCAGCTGCATAAAGCGTTGCTGCAAGTGATCGAGCGCCATACCAGCCTGCGCACGGCGCTGCGTCCTTCGAGCCTGTATCGAAGCCTGCGCCAGCACGTCGTGGCGCCTGCGCTGCAATGGCATGTTCTGGAGGCTGGTTTGTCCGACACCGAGCAGCAACAGCAAAGCGCTGCGCTGCTTGAAGCGCCGTTTGCCATTGAAAGCGGTTGCCTGGTTCGCGGCATCTTGCGTCAGTTGGCACCGGCCCAATGGCGCCTAGACCTGCTGGTCGCTGCCTGTGCCAGCGACCGGCTCAGCCTGCAAAATCTGTTCAGTGAATTGGCCGAACTCTACGCACGCCCCGCTACCGTGCAGGAGGAAGCGTTCCAGTACTCGCAGTACGTGGAATGGCGCAACGACCTTGATGCCGATGACGAAGCCCTGAACGGTCGCGCCTACTGGGCCGCGCTGAAACTTGCGGACACGCCACCGATGCACCTGGGGTCGCGTCACGAGCCGATGGGGCAGCGTAGCCTCCCGATGGTGAGTCAACGCCTGCCCGTCGAATTGCATCACGCACTGCAGCAACTCGCCGATCAATGCCAGCAACCGCTGGGGACAGTGCTGCAAGCGGCGTGGTGGTTACTGTTGGCACGTGTTGGCGGGCATTCGGTGTACACCGCCGGCTGGCAACAAGATTGCCGTGTCGACTACGACACCCTGGCCAACGGAATCGGTGTCTATGAAAAAATCCTGCCGCTGGTGCTCAAACCCGACCTGAACGGCACGTTCGACCAGTGGCTGCAAAGCCTGGCCAGTCAACTCAACGAACACACTCAACAACAGGAATACTGGAGCGTCGCCGACCCGGCCCATACCCGCCATCGCAAAGTCGGTTTCAACCTGGCAAGCCACTGCCAGGACATCGACAACGCAGGCCTGCGCTGGCAAGTCGATACGCTGCCCGGTGTCGATTCATGCTTCGAGCTGGCGCTGCAAGTCGTGCTGGATGAGCACGGTCCGGGGCTGACAGTCAGCGTCCAGGCGCCCGGCGCGCACTATGGCGACGAAGCGCTGCAATGCTTGTTGGAGCAATACAACTGCCTGCTACGTGCCTTGCCCGAAGGGCTGAACACCCGCACCATGCTCGAGCTGCCGCTGAGCAACGCCGAGCATCGGGCCCGCCAATTCCAGTTGTGCGGCCCCAGCCGCGACTTCGGTTCCCGGACACTGCCTCAGCGACTGCTCCACTGGGCGCACAACACGCCGGATGCACCGGCCTTGCAGGTCGACAGCCAAACCTTGAGCTATCGACAACTGCACGAACAAGTCGAGCAGTTGGCCGGCGCCTTGTGCGCACGAGGTATTGGCCGTGAGTCGAAAGTGGCCCTGCTGCTGCCACGCTCGGCGGACTTGCTGCTGGGTCTGTTCGCGGTGCTGCGAGCCGGTGCTGCCTACATCCCTCTGGACCCGACCTGGCCGGCCGCTCGCCTGGAAAAAATCCTCGGCGATGCGCAGCCGCAACTGCTCATCGGCTCTGCCCAGGGCGTGAGCATCTCCGAGCTGCAAGACTCGGCGATTGTCGCTGTGCCTTCGACAGATAACATCTCGCTCAACGACACGGCTTATCTGCTCTATACCTCTGGCACCAGCGGTGAACCCAAGGGCGTGATCATCGAACACGGTCATTTGCTCAACTACACCGCGGCGGTCAGCGAAGCGCTGGACCTGGCCCATTGCAAACGCTTCGCGCTGATTTCCTCGGTGGCTGCGGACCTGGGCAATACCACGCTGTACGGCGCGCTATGGAACGGTGCCTGCATGGTGCTGGCCAGTGACGAAGCCAGCCGCGATGCCAGCGCATTCGCGCGTTATGTTCGCGATCAACGTATCGACTGCCTGAAAATCGTTCCGTCACACCTGGCGGCTCTGCTCGAAGACCAGGCCAGTGTCTTGCCGGATGTCGTGATATTGGGTGGCGAACCTTGCCCGGGCGCACTGCGCCAACGCATCCAGCAAGTGGCCCCCAATAGCCGGGTACACAATCACTACGGCCCGACCGAAACCACGGTCGGCGTACTGTTCAGTCTCAGCCAGGAGTTCGAAAGCACTGCACCGCTGGCCCTGGAACAGGCACTGGCAAACACCCGCGCCTATGTCCTCGAGCAGACCCCGGCAGGTCTGCAACCCGCGCCGCTGGGTGCCCTGGGTGAGGTGTATCTGGGCGGCGCGCAAGTCAGCCGTGGTTATCTGAACCGAGCGTCTGATGCGTTTATCGACGATCCATTCACCCCCGGCCAACGCCTGTATCGCACGGGAGACCTGGCACGGCTGTCGCCCAACGGGCGCTTGCACCTGGCGGGCCGCAGCGATCAGCAGATCAAGGTTCGCGGCTTTCGCGTCGAACCCGGTGAATTGGAGGCGGCCCTCCTGAAGCTGGCCGGCGTCAGTCAGGCAGTGGTGCATTTCACGGGCGGCAAGTTACTGGCCTACGCCGTCAGCAACCGTGAAAACGCTGACTTGCTCGCCGAGTTGCGCACGTCGTTGCCCGACTACCTGACCCCTTCGCAAGTGCTGCGCGTGCAGGCGTTGCCGCGCCTGGCCAACGGTAAGGTCAATTACGCCGCACTGCCCACACCCGATAGCCTGACTGAACGCCGAGTCGAGCTCGCGCCAAGGGATGCACTCGAAGCCCTGCTGGCAGATCTTTACCAGGAACTGCTGGAGCGCGACAGCCTGAGCATCACCGACAGCCTGTTCGATCTGGGCGGCCATTCCTTGATGGTCATCAAACTCTGCACGCGCCTGCGCAGCCTGTTGCAACTGGAAGTACCGCCGGGGCTGGTGTTCGACAACCCGAGCATCGCGACATTGGCGCAGGCGTTGCGCACCCAGGAAAGCCAGCCGGGGCGACTGCTGAAAATCGCCGAGCTGCGCCGCACCCTGGCCGCGATGTCGCCCGAGGAACGCGCCGCCTTGCAGGCACGCGCCAAATCCGCCAGCCCTTCTGTCTGATGACCCCAGGACGCAATCACGCTATGGAAATCAACCCGCATCAACTGGCAGAGCGCATCGCCAGGCTCACGCCCCACAAACGCGAAGCGTTTGCCGCGGCACTGGCGGCGCAAGGCATACAACTCAATCGCTTGCCGATTGTCCCGTCTCCTGACGAGGGGCCGCGCCCGCTGTCCTGGGCCCAGCAGCGCCTGTGGTTTCTCCA
Organism: Pseudomonas sp. F-14 TE3482; assembly: GCF_053629455.1. NCBI lineage: Bacteria > Pseudomonadati > Pseudomonadota > Gammaproteobacteria > Pseudomonadales > Pseudomonadaceae > Pseudomonas > Pseudomonas sp. F-14 TE3482. Next base: position 4,215,719 of record NZ_JBRJII010000001.1, on the reverse strand, counting down.
CCGTCTCGACCCCGACAGCAGCGCCTACAACATGCCAGCCGCATTGCGCTTGCGTGGTGCACTCAACATCGGCGCCTTGCAACACGGCTTCGATCAACTGGTGGCACGGCATGGGATTTTGCGCAGCACGTTTCACGAAGCCGAGGGCAAGGCGCATCAGATCATTCACGAGCAGTTGCCATTGGCGCTGTCGCTGATCGATCTTTCAGATGAACCCGACAGCGATCGCGAATCACGCCTGCAACACCTGATCGATAGCGAAACCAACCGCACCTTCGACCTGCAACAGGCGCCACTGCGCTGCCTGCTGGTAAAACTCAGCGACGACGAGCATGTGCTGATCCTGACCGCACAACATATCGTCGCTGACGGCTGGTCCCTGGGGATCCTGGTCAAGGAACTGAGCGCGTTCTACAGCGCCGCCCTGGAAGGCATTGAGGCGCAACTGCCCGCGTTGCCGGTCCAATATGCCGACTATGCGTTGTGGCAACAGACCTGCCTGAGTGACAGCGCACTGGCTTCGGAACTGAACTATTGGCGCAAACATCTGGCGGGGGAACAACCCCTGCTGGAACTGCCGACCGACCGTCCTCGCCAGAAACATTCAAGCGGTCGTGGCGCCCGCCATTATCTCAGCGTCGACCCGACATTGACCGAAGGTTTGCGAGAGCTTGCGAAAGCGCGCGGCACCACATTGTTCACGGTTTTGTTGAGCGCCTTCAACGTTCTGCTGTATCGCCTAAGCGGCCAGACCGACCTGCGTGTCGGCGTGCCAGTGGCCAACCGCACACGTGTGGAAACCGAAGGGTTGATCGGCTGCTTCATCAACACCCTGGTCATGCGCTGCGAACTCAACGGCCGGCGCACCTTCAATGAGGTGATGGACGACGTCAACAACGTGCGGCGCAGTGCCCTGGAACATCAGCAACTGCCCTTCGAGCGACTGGTCCAGGCACTCGAACCTGAACGCCATCTTTCCCACTCCCCCTTGTTTCAGGTGATGTTCAACCTGCTCGACGATCACGCGCCGCGTCGCCTGCAACTGCCAGGACTTGAGATCGAGGAAATCGAACGCCAGCAGATGACCGCGCAACTGGACCTGGTGCTCAACGTGTCGGAGCGCAGCGACCGGCTTGAGGTGTGCTTCACCTACAATGGCGATCTATTCGAACATGACAGCATCGTCAACCATGGTCGGGCTTACGGCGCCCTTTTGCAGGGCCTGGTACAGGCTCCCGACGGCATGATCGGTCATCTGCCGATACGCGACGCCGAAGCCGAGCAGCGTCTGTTGGCGCAGTGCCAGGCTTCATTGCCGCTTTCGTCACTGCCCGAAATGGTCCATCTGCGACTGGCGGCGCAAGCGTCGAAAACCCCGGACAGCCTGGCGCTGATCCACGATGACCAGACTTGGACCTACGCCGAACTGCAACGCCGGGCTGACCATATTGCCCAACATCTGCTGGCGCTCGACCTGCCACCGGAAGCGCGCATCGGGCTGTGCCTGCCCCGGGGGCTGGACATCATCGCGGCAGTGTTCGGCACATTGAAAGCAGGGCTTGCCTTTGTGCCGCTGGACCCACAATTTCCAGCCGAACGCCTGGCTCACATGATCGACGATGCCGACATTCGCCTGGTGTTGGTCGACGCGTCCACAGCGCCGGTGGTCAAGCCTTATCAACGGCCGTGCCTGGACGTCTGCGCACTCCCGCCAATGCCTGGACTTCAACCCGTCATGGCGGGCCGGACTGTGCATCGCGAACAACTGGCCTATGTCATCTACACCTCCGGCTCCACGGGCAAGCCCAAGGGTGTCGCGGTCACTCACCGTTCACTGGCCGGTTATACCGAAGTCGCTCGCACCTATTACGGTGTCAGCGCCGAAGATCGGGTGTTGCAGTTCTCCACGTTCAACTTCGATGGTTTCGTCGATCAGCTGTTTCCTCCACTGGTATGCGGCGCCAGCCTGGTCGTGCGCGGCCCCGAGTTATGGGACAGCCGCGAATTCCTCGCCCGACTGTATCGCCATGGCATCACCGTGGCAGCCTGCCTGACCACCGCCTATTGGTACCAACTGGCCCAGGATTTCGCCCTGGACCCGGCTAACGCCTACGGTACCCTGCGTCTGGTCAGCGTCGGTGGCGAAGCCATGCCTCCCGAAGGGCTCAACGCCTGGCGCAAGGCCGGGCTGAGTCATGTCCGGCTGCTGAATATCTACGGCCCCACGGAGATCACCGTGGTGTCGAGTATTGAGGACTGCACCGAACTGCTGGCCAGTGAACACTTGCCACTGCAAATGCCGATCGGCGCCCCCTTGCACGGCCGCGCCTATTACCTGCTCGACCGCGATGACAACCTCGCGCCTGCCGGTGTGCCCGGGGAGCTGTGCATTGGCGGCTCATTGTTGTCCCGCGGTTATCACGACGTTCCGGGGCTGACTGCCGAACGCTTCTGCCCCGACCCGTTCGGCCCGCCGGGCAGCCGCCTGTACCGCACCGGTGATCGGGTGCGGCGCTTGCCCAACGGCACCTACGAATACCTCGGCCGGATCGACCAACAGGTCAAGCTGCGGGGCTTTCGTATTGAATTGGGCGAGATCGAATCACGCTTGCAGAGTCATCCAGAGGTACGCCAGGCCTTGGTGATCGTGCGTGAGGACCGGCCTGGCGATCGTCGCCTGGTCGCCTATGTGGTTTACCAGGCAGAACCCTTGGCACTCACCGCCTTGCGCGAACACATTGCCGAACACTTGCCTGACTACATGGTGCCGTCCGCCTTCGTCTCCCTTGAGCACATACCGCTGACCCCGGGTGGCAAGCTCAACAGAGCGGCGCTGCCGGCCCCCGATTATTCGCTGCAAGCCACACAGGTGCGAGGGCCAGATACCCCGCAGGAGAAGCAGTTGCTGATGCTCTGGCAAGAAGTACTCGGGCTGGAATCCATAGACCTGCACGACAACTTTTTCGCCCTGGGTGGGCACTCGTTGCTGGCCGCTCAACTGGTCACGCGAATTCGCCTGACACTGAACATCGAACTGCCCCTGCGGGCGCTTTTCGAAGCACCGACCATCGCGCAATTGGCGCTTGCGCTGTCCAGGGCCGAGGCCAGCAACGAGCAACCAATAGGGCCCGCCCCTGTCCCGTCTCATGGCCGGCGGTTGCTGTCCCACGCACAACAAGGAATGTGGCTGGTGCAGGCCATGCAACCCGAGAGCGCGGCGTACCACATCCCCAGCGCGGCGCGCTTGCGCGGTCACCTGGAGATCGACGCGTTGCATCAGGCATTCCGGGGGTTGGTGCAGCGCCATGAAGCATTGCGCAGCAGCTTCCACGAACGGGACGCGGAACTCTTCGTTCAAGTGCAGGCAGATATCGATCTGCCGATGCCATTGCATGACCTCAGCGCCCTGCCTGTCGAAGCATCCGAAAACGCGGCACGACGGTTGTTGATCGACCTGGCGACACGCCCTATCGATCTGCGCCAGTCTCCGTTGCTGCGTTTGCATGTGATCAAGCTGCGGGACAATGAGCACCTGCTGTTGCTGGTGTTGCACCATATCGTTTCCGACGGTTGGTCCATGGGCCTGCTGGTGAGCGAATTGACTCACCTCTATCGCACCGCCCTGAGTGGTGAAACTCCAACGCTGGCGCCATTGCCCATCCAGTACTGCGACTATGCAGCCTGGCAGCAGCGATACCTGGATGAGCCGATGCTTGAGCGTCAGCTTGGCTACTGGAAGCAGGCGCTTGGCGAACCTCAGCCGCCGCTGGACCTGCTCAGTGACAGGCCGCGCCCGGCGGCCATGAGCGGACAAGGTGCACGCTGGTCGTTCCAGATTGGCGAGCCCACCACCCAAGCCCTGAAACAGCTTTGCCTGACCAACGGGGCGACCTTGTTCATGGGCTTGCTGGGGGCTTTGCAGGTGTGCCTGTATGCCCAAAGCGGTCGCCAGTATCCGGTGATCGGCACCGACGTAGCCAACCGCAACCGCGCGGAAACCGAAGGGCTTATCGGCTTTTTCATCAATCAGTTGGCCCTGCGCGGCGATCTGACCGGCAACCCGACGTTCAGCGGGTTGATCCAGCGCCTGCGCCCCCAGGTACTGGACGCTTTCAAACATCAGGAGTTGCCTTTCAACAAGCTGGTTGAAGCGCTCAACCCGCCGCGCAGCCTCGCTTACAACCCGTTGTTCCAGGTCAAGCTGGTGCTGCAGAACCAACCGGCAAGCGTGCTGCAAATGCCGGGGCTGGAAGTTCTGCCCGAGCGCATCGAGCACGGCCAGTCACAACTGGACCTGCACCTCACCGTGGAAGAAGACCGGGGCGCCCTGGCCTGCACCCTCAAATACAGCACCGACTTGTTCGACGCGACAACGGCCGAGGCTTTCGCCAATGCCTTCAGCACGCTGCTGGAGCACGTCGTCACGGACCCGGAGCGACTGATCGACGACCTCGCCCAGGACCTGAAACGGCAAACGCATGAACAACGCATGAAGCATCTGAGCGCACGCAACGAGCAGAGCCTGGCACGGTTGGGCAGCGCACGTCGGCGTACTCGATTTACCACTGACTCTATGGAGGGATAAGACATGAATGGTCCCGCGACACCTACCTTGGGCGGCATGCGCCGCAAGCCGATTCGCCTGGATGAAGACGCACTGGTCACATTCAAGCCGCTCAATGACGGTCAGAACTACACATTGCTGTGCGAACCCGCCAGCCCCGGTGTCAGCCTGATCGCCTGGGCGCAGCGGCAACGGGAACTGATCGAGCGCAAACTCCTGGAACACGGCGCATTGCTGTTTCGTAATTTCCAGGTCGACAATGCCACGGCCTTCGACCAATGCATCAGCTCGTTGTCGGGCGGTGCGCTGGAGTACAAATTCAGGGCCTCGCCGAGGACGCAGGTCGATCCACGCCTGAACATCTACACCTCCACCGACTACCCGCAAGACCAGCGCATTTTCCCGCACAATGAACACTCTTACTCACCGGTGTTCCCGTTGAAGATTTTCCTGTGGTGCGACGTCGCCCCGCAATGGCGTGGTGAAACGCCGATCGGCGATACCCGCGCCATTACCCGTGGCATCGATCCGCAGGTACGCGAACGCTTCGCCCGCCTGGGCATCATGTACGTGCGCAACTACGGAGACGGCTTTGGCCTGCCCTGGCAAACCGTGTTTCAGACCGAGGACCGGGCGCAGGTCGAGGCCTACTGCGCCAGTGTCGGCATCCAGACGCAATGGAAAGACAACAATCGCCTGCGCACGCGCCAGGTCGGCCCGGCGTTGGTCCGTCATCCGCGCACCGACGAAATCCTCTGGTTCAACCATGCCACGTTTTTCCACGTCAGCACGCTGCCGGCCAGCGTCGGTGACGCACTGCAGGCTGACTTCGCCGATGCCGACGATCTGCCGCAGAACACTTTTTATGGCGACGGCAGCCCGATCGAGCCCGAGGTGCTGGAGCATCTGCGCGCCGTGTACCTGCAAAACATGATCGAGTTCAGTTGGCAACGCGGCGATGTGTTGTTGCTCGACAACATGCTCTCGGTGCATGCGCGCAACGAATACAACGGCCCCAGACGCATCCTGGTCTCCATGGCCGAAGCACTGAACAGCACAGACGTGGCGCTCAAGCCCTGAACCGCTCGCCCGTTCGACGTCCCTGACTTGCCCCTTATTTTTCAAGGCCTCAATCCTATGTCCAGCAATGCCTTAGAGGGTTTTCGCCCCGCCCTGCAACAAAACCTGTACTGGTCGCGCGCCACTGATCGCAGCGCTGTCCGGTTCCTGACCCTGGCCTTGCCTGACGCTATCGACAGCGCACGCCTGCGCTCGGCCCTGGAGCAAGTGCTGGAGCGCCACGAAATTCTGCGCACCCGTCTGGTGGCCGCGCCCGGCATGGAATTGCCGGTGCAGGTGATCGCCGAACACATCGACATTGACTGGCGGGAAATCATTGCGCCCGAGTCTTCTGTCGGCGACTTGAAACCGGCACTGCGTGACGTCTTGAGCCAGGCCACGCCACCGGCCCTGGCCGTTGCCCTGCTGCCATCCACCCTGCTGGTCGCGCTGCCTGCCGCCAATGCTGACGTCACCACACTGGAACGCCTGCTGTTGGAGTGGCAAGCGCTTTATCTGGGCAGTGAGCTGACGGAAGACGCCGTCCAGTTTGCCGACTTCGCCGAGTGGCAGTTCGAATACACCAGCGGCAGCGACAGCGACGCCGGGCGCGCCTTCTGGCAGCGCCAACAGGCGCCGGAACTGCTAACGGTACTGCATCCGTTCCAGCGCGCCACGACCTCTGGCGAACGGCAAATGACCCAGGTCGAACAGACTCTGGACGCGGATTTTCAAGACCGACTCAGCAGCGCCCTCGCCGGCCTTGATACCCCGGCGCAGAATCTGTTCGGCGTATGCTGGGCGGTGCTGCTCAGACGCCATCTGGGTCAGCCTCAGGTTCTGCTCGGCTGGGAACATCAAGGCCGCAACAGCGCCACGGCAACGGCGATGGGCCCCTACGCCAAGCGCCTGCCGCTGCTGCTGACCTTCGACGACAGTCAGTCGCTGGCCGGCCTGCTCGGTGAGTTTTCCTCGTTGTTGACCGAGGCCAACACCTGGCAAGAATCGTGGCCCGCTCAATCGGTAGAAACGCCGTTCGGCTTTCGCTTGCGCAAACCCGCGCCCTCGGCCTGGACGGTACAGGCACTGGAAGGCGAAGAATGCCCGCATGCACTGCTGCTGGACGTCACCGAACACGCGCAAGGGTTTGATTTTCGCCTGCACTTCGACGCCTCGGCGCTGGACGTCGACGCCGCCCGTTTGTTGCTCGATCAGTACCTGACCCTGTGCGTGCAGGCCAGCGCTGCCAGTTCGCAACCATTGAGCGATGCCAACGGTATCAGTCGTGCTCATCAGGATTGGCTGGCGGCCTTGAACCAGACCGCTACGCAGATGGCGGCCCCGACGTTGTTGCACCATCTGTTCGAGCAACAGGTCGACGCACAACCTGACGCCATCGCCGTTACCCACGGTGATGTTCACCTGAGTTATCAAACGCTGGAGCGCCAGGCCAACCAGGTGGCGCATCGACTGCGCCAAGCGGGCTTGACGGCCGGGCAGCCGGTGGGGTTGTTCATCGAGCGTTGCAGTGAAGCCCTCGTCGGCATCCTGGGCATTCTCAAAGCGGGCGGCGCTTACTTGCCACTGGACCCGACGTACCCCGCCGAACGCCTGAGCGACATGCTCGAGCAGACCGCGGCCCCACTGCTGCTGAGCCTGACTCGCCTGCAAACGCGCTTGCCCAGGGGCAACTACGAAACGGTGTGGCTCGACCTGCCGGGTAGCGACAGCGCCTTCGATCAGCGTCCCGAACCCATCAGTGATGCCGACACCTTGGCCTATCTGATTTTCACCTCGGGCTCCACGGGGCGCCCGAAAGGGGTCATGGTGACTCATCGCAATGCCGTGCATTCGACATCGGCGCGCCAGTTGGCCTATGAAGATCCCCTGGAGTCTTTCCTGCTGGTGTCCGGATTGGCGTTCGACAGTTCGGTGGCCGGTCTTTTCTGGACCCTTGGCCGTGGCGGTCGACTGTGCCTGCCGCAGGTCGACCAGGCACAGGATGCATTGGCCTTGGGCCGCTTGATCGCAACCCAGCGCATCAGCCACACCTTGATGTTGCCGTCGCTCTACGCCCAGGTACTGGAACAGGCAGCCGACCAGTTAGGCAGCCTGCGCTGCGCCATCGTCGCCGGCGAAGCCTGTCCGGCCGCCCTCGCCCGACATCATCGCGAGCAATGCGAGCACGCCCAGCTATACAACGAGTACGGTCCGACCGAAGGCACCGTATGGTGCAGTTACTATCGCGCCCGGGGCGACGAACACGGTGTGCTGCCGATCGGCAAGGCCATCGCCAATATGCAGGTGTTCGTACTCGACGAGCAGATGCGCCCGGTGGCGGCCGGCGTGGCAGGTGAAATCTACCTCAGTGGCGCAGGCATTACCCAGGGCTATCTGGGACGACCTGACCTGACCGCCGAACGCTTCTTGAGCAACCCGCTCGATCCCCAAGGTAGCAGTTGGTATCGCAGCGGCGATATCGGCAGGGTCAATCCCCATGGCGACATCGAGTTCCTCGGTCGTGTCGACGACCAAGTGAAAATTCGCGGCTTCCGGATTGAACTGGGGGAAATCGAAGCCCTCCTGCTGAGCCATCCCGGGATACGGGAAGCCGCCGTCATCGCCCGCCCGAACGAAGTGGGCGATACGGAGCTGGTCGCTTATTTGGTGGCGCGCGAGGTATGCCCTGGCGCCACCGCGTTGCGCGAATATCTGGGCACGCAATTGCCGGACTACATGCTGCCAAACGCCTATGTGATGCTGTCGGCATTTCCCTTGACCCCTAACGGCAAGCTGGACCGCAAGGCATTACCGGCGCCCGCCCGCGAGCGCCAGCTCAGCTACCGGGCGCCACGCAACGAACGCGAGCAATTGCTGGCCGCGCTGTGGACGCAAGTGCTGGGGGTGGAGCGTGTCGGCCTGGACGATAACTTTTTCGAACTGGGCGGCCATTCCCTGACCGCGACCCGACTGGTGTCGCGACTGCGCAGCAGCCTGGGGCTGGAAGTGCCGGTACGTGCCCTGTTCCAGCATCCGACGCTGGGCGAATTCATTGACCAGGCGCTGCCAAAAGCCGATGCCTCGACGTTGCCGCCCATCACGGCCCAACACCGCCTGCCTTCAACGGCGATGTCGTACGCCCAGGAACGGCTCTGGCTGTTCGATCGCCTGCACCCGGGAAGTACCACTTACAACGTGCCCGAATCGGTGCGCCTGCACGGCGACCTGGACGTGTTGGCGCTGGAGCGCAGTTTTGCGCTACTGCTGCAACGCCATGATGCTCTGCGCACCACTTTCACACTGGAAAACAATCAACCGGTGCAGCGCATCAGCGTAGCGCAGGGTTTCACGCTGCCATTGATTGACCTGAGTCATCTGGGCGAAAGTGATCGGCATCAACACCTGCACTCCGAACTCCGGGCCCAGGCCGCCCACCCGTTCGATCTGGCGCAGGGGCCTTTGATCCGCGCAGGCCTGGTTCGGCTGTCTGCCCAGGAGCATGTACTTTGGCTGACCTTGCACCACATCGTCTTCGATGGCTGGTCGATGCGTGTGTTCACCCGTGAATTGACCCAGCTCTACACCGCATTGAGCAAAGGGCAGCCTTCGCCCTTGATCGGGCAAACCTTGCAGTACGCGGACTTCGCCCAATGGCAACGCCGTGAACTCAATCACGACGTGCTCAAGCCGCAACTGGATTTCTGGCTGCAACACCTGGGCGCCGACCGAACGCTCTTGCAACTGCCTTGCATGTTGCTGCGTCCGGCGCTGCCCAGTCATCGGGGTGCTGAATACACTTTCGAACTGGGCCTGGAGATCACGCAAGCGCTGCACGCCTACAGCCGGGAACAGGGCGCGACCCTGTTCATGACGCTGCTGGCCGTGTTCAACGTGCTGCTGGCCGGCCATAGCGCGCAGCAGGCCATACGGATCGGCATTCCTATCGCCAATCGCCATCGCCAGGAGCTGGAGGGCTTGATCGGTTTCTTCGTCAATACCCTGGCCTTGCGTACGGACCTGGCGGGCAACCCGGGATTCGACAATGTACTCAAACAGGTCCGGGACAACCTGCTGACGGCTCACGCCAATCAGGACCTACCGTTCGAACAACTGCTGCAAGCACTGCCCAGTGCTCAACAACACAGTGCGCCGTTGGTCCAGGTAATGTTCGATCTGCATCGCGAACGCATTCTTACCTCCTCCGAGTTTGGCGATTTGAGGATCGAGCCGGTCAGGGAAGACAATGGCAAGCGCAGTACCCTCTTTGACCTGATGCTGGACATCAGCGAGCGTGAGCAAGGGCTGATCGCGACGTTCACCTACAGCACCGATCTGTTCGAGCACGACAGCATCGTGGCGTTGAGCGAAGATTTCCGCGCCTTGATCGATACCGTCCTGGGCCAGACATCGCCGTCCTTCGAAACGCTGTTGCAGCAGCTCAAACCGATGAACCGGCCACAGGTCGAGCCTCTGGCGGACGCCCGAACGCAGGTTTTCGACGCCTTGCAGGAGGTGCTTGAACACACCGATCTGGACGAGCAGGCAAACTTCTTCGAAGCCGGTGGCAGCTCGCTCAAGGCAGTGTTGTTGTGCGCTCGGCTACAGGAACAGTGGGGCACGAAAATCCCCGCTCACCTGGTGTTCCTGAACCCGATACTGGCTGATCTGGCCAATGTCTTGAGCCGTTACGCCAAAGCGGTGGCTGGCTGAATAACAGGCCCCGGGGAATGGCCCGGGGCCTGCCAACTTGCGCAAGGCCTCAAGCCCTGAACAAGCGCCCCAACCCGCGTAGCCACGAACCACGCCAGCACAGCAGCAGCGTCACGACCATGCCGCAAGGCACCAGCGCCAAAAACCAGAAGACCGTGCCCATGGCGACACCCAGAACGGCCTGGCTCAACACCAACCCCAGGGTCAACGCCAGTAGCGCAGCCCAGCGCAACGCTCGGGGTCCGGGGAATGGTTCACCCACCATGACCTTGCGCCAATGAACGATCTGACTCAGCGCTAGCGTGCTAAGCCCCACCCCCTGCAAGATCAACACCATCAGGCTCGACAATCCATCAGCCATTCTTCACCTCACCGAGCGCAACCACTACGCCAGCGCGACTGCGCAAACGCCAGCCAATGCGTGCCGCAAGCAGCGCAACCGCTAACAGCGCCAGGTCCACCCCCGCCACCGCCGTGTAGCCTTGCTTGATGGCTTGCCATGGATGATCGCCGGTGCTCCAGGCATTGGAGATCACCGCCAGCACTGCCAACACACTGATCGCCAGACAGTGCATCGCCCACGGCGCGCGTCGTTGCGGCGAGCGCCAGACAGCCTGCGCGGCATGCGCAGTCGCCAACAGCCAGGCCCCGTAGAACACCTGAATTTCCCAATCGGCTCGCGCGCTCAGTTCGACCGGCAGCCAGCGATTGGCGACGAGCATGGCCAAGGTGGCCAGCGGCATCCCGGTGATCAGTGCGCTGGTAAACAGCGTCATCGACGCCACGCCCCACTGCCCATTGGCGCTTTGCAGGCGGCGCTTCTCCAGCCAGTACAGCAGACCGCTGCCCAGCATCACGCAACCACTCAAACCGGCGAGAAAATACAAGGCACGCAACCATGGCTGCTGAAAGTGTGTGACATGCAAACCCGCCAGAAACTTGAAGGTCCCGGCGGCGGCAGGCAATCGAGATTCGTGCAGCAGGCTGGCGCTGGCACCGTCGAAATACAAGGTCTGCTCATCCTTGCTTAGACGGTCACCGGCAGAGCGACTGATCTCAACGTAGGCATTGGCGTCCCCCGGGTGCCAGACCCTGACGAACGTAGGCTCGCCGTTACCCCAGTGCAATCGGGCTTGCTCCATCATCTGATCGAGCGACGCCAGAAGCCCCGGCTTGCCTGAAGCTTCCCGGCGATACGCCGCGCTGGCTTCGGCACCGAACTGATCGGCCTGCTGCTGATACACCGCCAGGACGCTGGCAGGCAAATACAGCGGGAACAGAATCAGCAAGCCGGTCAGCATGATGACGAAATGAAAAGGCAGGGCGAAAACCCCCGTGAGGTTGTGAAGGTCCAGTAAGCGCCTTGGCGACTTGTCGACGCGCAAGGTAAACAGATCCTGGAACAGTCGGGCATGGATGCAAACGCCGACAATCAACGCCATCAACCCCAACATGGCCGCCAGACCGAGCAAGCGGGCACCGGCGCTCCAGGTGGTTATGTTCAAGGTGTAATGCAGTCGATAGAAAAAATCACCGCCGCGACTGCCGGCTTCAGGCAAGACCTGATCACCCGTCGGAGCGAGAAATCGACTGTAGCCATCGCCCTCAAGGGGCCAGGCTTGAAAACGCAGCAGCGGTCGACGCGCATCGGGCAATTCGACGTACCACTGCATGAGCGGTTTGCCCTCGCTCAAGCCCGCGACATGAGGCACCACGCGCCGGTCCAGGGATATCGGCGCATCGGTAGGCGCCAGACGGGTTTGCGGCAGCATCCAGCTGTCCAGCTCACGGTCATACACCGCCAGGCTGCCCATGAAAAAAGCAATCAATAACAGCCCGGAAAAACCGACCCCGATGAACCGGTGCAGCCACAGCATGGACTGACGAGCACTGTCGAACATCAGGTTCCTCCCACCAGATAATGAACCATCCCGAGCAACAGCATCGATGCGCCAGCCACCAGCACGCCATTGCGCCTTGCGCGTCGGGCGCAGAATAACCAGAGCACCAACAACGGGTAGATCACAAAACCCGCCATCGTACTGATCAGCACCGCTTCACTTCGCTGCAGGCCCAGCTGCAACAGACTCAGCCCCGACAGAGTCGTCAGTGCCCAGATGAACAGATAGCCGATCAACAAAGCCAGCACCAGCCACACCGCTCGCTGTCGATCCAGCGGCTTTTTGTTCTGTTTTACAGATCGATGCCTCACCCACCCTCCTTGACCACTCATGTAACTGCCCGATAACGACAAAAGCCCGGCATACCGAAGTATGCCGAGCTTGTTTCAGGCCGTCCCGATCAGAACTTGGCGCGCAATGTCATGGACACAGCCCGAGGGTCACCGTAGATGTTCCCGTCCTGGAAGGTGTTGATACGCTGGAAATACTTCTTGTCGGCCAGGTTGGTACCAAGCAGGTCAGCCGACAGGTTCGGCGTGATCTGATACCCGATACCGGCATCGTACAAGGCATAACCACCCTGACGCAGTTTGGTGCCGTTCATGTCGAGCGAAGGCACATCCAGTTTGTTGAAGGTTTCGCTGACGACACTGACGCCGCCCTGCACGCTCCATTTTTCCAGCTCGCCAGGCAACTTGTAGAGCGTCCAGACGCGCAACATGTTTTTCGGCAGGTAAGTCTGCAGCTGTTCGTTGGGGCTGTCATAGCGTTTGTAGGTGTGGGTGAAGTTGGCGGTCAGGAACCAGTCCGGCGTCAACTGCCCACTCAATTCAGCTTCGAAACCACGGGTTCTGGCCTTGCCGCTGGCGACCATGGCCCGGGAGTTCGGGTCGTTCATATCCGGAACGGCACGGTTCTTTTCTTCGATCTGGAACGCCGCCAGCGACGCGTTCAAAGCACCGTCGAGGAATTCACCCTTGATGCCCAGCTCGTACTGCTCGCCTTCACGCGGCTTGATGATGTTGTTGTTGATGTCCAGGTTGCTGATGGGCTGCGGCTGGAACACCCCGGCGTAGTTGCCGTACAGCGAGTAGGTGTCATTGAGTTCATAGATCAAGCCATAAAACGGCGTGAACTTTTGCGAAACGCTATCACCGACCTTTTCCGACGGCGAACCTGCAGTGGGTTGATGCTGGCTGCGGTGCATATCGAGCCAGGTCACCCGCCCGCCAAGCACCAGCGTCAATGGGTCCGCAAGGCTCAGGCGCACGTTGCCATAGACCGCTTTGGAGCGGGTGTTGGCCACGCTGGTCGGCAGTTTGTCCGAATCAGGGAACGCGGGAAATGGAAAATCCACCTGCGGATCGTTGAGGTCGACATCGCCCAGGAAGTCGGAGAAGTAACCACCGTTCGAAGCAAACTCGGAGCGCGAATAGTTGGCGCCTACCAGCAGTTTGTGTTCACGACCGAGGAAGTTGAACGGCCCATCGAGGTACAGGTCCGCCTCGTCCTGCTTTTCCCGATAATCGAACATGATCGAGTTCATCGACACTAGGTTGTCGGCAGGGTCGATCCCTCCGCCATTGCGGGCATAAGCCTGGGTCAGGTCGTAGTTGTTGTCGGCGTGACGCAAGGCCAGTTTGGTTTTCCAGCCATCACCCAACTGGTGTTCGACTTCGGTGAACACCGCGGTGCTCCAGAAGTAATCGCGGTTCCAGTCCGCGCCGTAGAAATTCTTGCGCGAAACATCCGGCAGCGACATGGCGGCTTCACCGGCGGCATTGGTGTAGCGATAGGCAGGCAGGGAGCGCTGGGCGCCTTGGATATCGGTGTTCTGATTGCTTGCACCGATGGTCCAGACGGTGTCTGGCGTCAGGTCAATGTCCACGACGCCATAGATCTGGTTCGACTCGCGTTTACCGCCACCGTCGTAGTAGAAACCTTGCTTGCGATCGCTGAGCACAAGGCGTCCACGCACGTTGCCGCTGTCGGTCAACGGGCCGGTGACGTCGACCATGCCCCGATAGTCGTCCCAGGATCCGGCACTGATTTCAGCGGATACCGCCGCCTCGGTCAATGGGCGTTTGCGCACCAGGTTGATACTGCCGCCAGGGCCGCCGGCGCCAGTCAGGCTGCCGGACGGTCCCTTGAGCACTTCGACGCGGTCATACATCGCCAGATCGGGCGAAAGGAAAATCCGGTTGTCCATGGTGGTCGGCGTGCCGTCCAGCTGCAACGAGGTGATCTCGAAGCCACGGGAGAAAAAACTCAAGCGGCTGGCGTCGATACGCTGCACGGTGACACCGCCGACCTTGCCCAGGGCATCCTCGAGGGTATACAGGTTCTGCTTCTGGATGCGTTCCTGGCCGATCACGTTGATGGTCTGCGGCACTTCGCGAAGACGCAACGGTACTTTGGTCCCCACCGACACGGTGGGCGCTTCGGTCTGCATACCCACAATCGACTGCTCGGGCAGCGTCATGGTGCTCGTTGTTTCGGTTGGCGCCTGCCTGGCTTCGTTCTCTTCTGCCCATGCCGACGGCGTGAGCAACATGCCCCCGCTCACTATTGGCACCAACAGCAGATTCCCCATCTTGGCCGTTGGCCGACCTTTACCCCGTTGTTGCATGCCGCTCGCTCCTATGTGCGGCCCCTGCTGGGGCCATCATTTTTTTTGATTGTTGTGGTGCAAAACCACTGCTCGCCAAGAAACAATGCAGAGACAGCCGTTCAAACAGGAATGCAATGCTCCTGCCCGGAAAGCTGTCCGACATCTGCCCCGGCATGATCGAACGGATACAGCTGACCGCCATCACATTTGAGGACCCGATCAGCGATGGAGAAGTAACGATCGTCATGACTGATCGCGATGATGGTTTTCCCCTGAGCCTTCAGTTCAGGCAGCAGCTCTTGATAGAAAAACCCACGGAAACCGGGATCCTGGTCAGCGGCCCACTCATCAAGCAAAAGGATCGGCCGCTCCTCCACCAACGCCACCAGCAGCGCCAGTCGCTTGCGCTGTCCTTGGGACAAGCGAGTGGTGGAAAGGCCACCTTGTTTGTCGATCGTGACCTTGCGTTCCATACGTAAACGCTCAAGCCATGCCTGGGCCAGGTTCATGTCGAAGTCACCGTTTGGACCGACCAGGCGCTCGAACAGATAGAAGCTGGAAAACACCGTGGAGAAATGTGCGCGGTACCAGTCCCGCAACTCAGGGGTGATTTCCACGCCTTGCAGCCGCAGGGTCCCGGTGCTGGGCTCATACAGCCCGGTCAACAATTTGGCCAGGGTCGACTTGCCGCTGCCGTTGCCCCCGACGATGAACAGGATCTCGCCCTTCGCGACAATCAGGTCCACGGGTCCCAGACGGAATCCGTACTCGTCGCCAGCATGGGGGTAGTCATAGCCCAGCCCCTGCAGCTCGAGCATTGGCTGCCGGACATCCGGCTGACCGGTCCGGGTCGAGAACTCGGTACGGTAATCGGCAAAGGCCAGGGTCTCGATCTTGGCCAGCGAGACATTGCCCGCCACCAGGGTCGGCAGGCTGCCGATCAGGTCATTCAGTGGCATGCGCAAAAACATCAGCACCAGGACAAACGCGGCGATGATGCCATTGCTCAGACCTAACCAGGCTCCGGCAGCAAATAATCCACCGGCCAGTGCAAGGATCAGGGTCACCGTCCAGTTCAGGCTCAAGGTCCAGTAACGATCGGCGTGCACTTCATTGCGCCGTGCATATTCCGCGGCAGGCTGCAGATCCAGTGCATAGAAACGCTCCTTGCGCCGGGCATTGAGTGCCAGTTCGAAGCGCCCCTCGATCGCGCCCTGATAGGCGGCGTACAAGCGGTCGTCGGTTTCCCGTACGCGCTTCATCAACTGGCGCATCTTGGTGAACCAGCCATGGGCCAACCAGGTTCCCAGGCTCAAGCCGACGACGCAAATCAACAACAGCTGCCAGGACAGCCAGGCCATGTACAGGCAGCCGCCGAGCATCAGGACGGTGTTGTAGAACACGAATGGCAGGCGGTTGAAGGCCTGCCCGATACTTTCGATGTCCTTGCTCAAGGTCGCATACAAACTGGCTTCGCCGATTTTCTCCAGTTGTTCGATGGAGGTGTCCAGCAAGCGCTTGACCATTTGCAAGCGCAACTCGTAAACCACTCGATGGCCCAGCGCGGTCAACAAGGCCTGAGAACCGAAACCGCAGGCAAACAGCAGCACCAGCAAGCCAAGAAACTTCGCGGCCAGCAGCGTATTCATGATGGCGGCGCCTGAAATCAGGCGATTGATCTCATTGAGCAGTCCAATGCCGGCAGCGGCGCTGACCAGGCTGGCCAGCAGGCCCAGACTCAACAACGTACGGTGACGCTTGAGCAGAGATAAGAACAGGGTCATGCAAATTCCTCGCAGGCTGCACACGCGTGCGGCGGATCGAATGGGTTATTCGAAGGCCAGCAACAGATTTTCAATAGCGGTCAGTTCATCAACCTCAGGTGTACCGCAGGCTTGCTCGATCAACTCGGCCATATCACTGAGCACCGGGTGAGCGAACAACTGCGCCAGTGCGACCTCACAACCAAACTGGTGCCTGATCCGTGCCTGAATCCTGACCAGTTGCAGCGATTGGGCGCCCAATCGGAACAGATCGGCATCGGATGCAATGGGCCAGACCCCGAGCACTTCTTTCCAGATTTCGGCGAGGCTTGTCTGCCACTGCCCTACGGGCTCCTCGCCCGCCTCCCCTGCACTCCAGAGAGGCTCCGGCAGCGCCTTGCGATCGACCTTGCCGTTGGCATTGAGTGGCAGCTTCGCCAGAACGACAAACGCCCCCGGGACCATGTAGGCCGGTAGCCGTTCACGCAGTCGCTGCCCAACGGCAGCGCTGTCCACCTCGGTGATATCACCGCACAGATACGCCACCAGAACGTCCTGATCGCCGGTGCCGCGTCGCAACACCACCACCGCCTGAGCCACGCCAGGCAACGCGGACAATGCCGCCTCGATCTCACCTGGCTCGATGCGAAAGCCGCGCAGCTTGACCTGAAAATCGCTGCGCCCCAGGAACTCCAGGCAACCGTCACTGCGATAACGCGCACGATCACCGGTCCTGTACAGCCGACTGCCTGCCTGGACACCCGGCGCATGAGGCTGCACAAATGGATTGGGGATAAATGACGCGGCGGTCAATTCAGGCCGATCGGCATACCCTCGGGCGACACCACTGCCGCCGATGTATAGATCACCTGCAACGCCAACCGGCTGGGGCTCGAGGAACTCATCCAGGACATACAGGCGATTGTTGGCCAAGGGCTGGCCGATGGGGATGACAGCACTGTCCACCTGTTCTACCGCATGCACCGCCGACCATACTGTGGTTTCCGTGGGACCATAGACATTCAGCAGCCTGACCTGGCGCGCCAGCAGGCGTTCGGCCAGTTCTGACCCCAGTGCTTCGCCACCGCAGAGCACTCGAAGCCCTTTCCAGGCGAGTGAATCGTGATCGACCAGCATTTGCCAGGTGGCAGGTGTCGCCTGCATGACACTGATGGCGTGACGCTCGAGCAAGTCGATCAATGCCCGTGGGTCCAGGCTGGCTTCACGACTGGCCAACACCACCGTCGCGCCCTGAATCAGCGGCAGGAACAGCTCCAGCCCGGCGATATCAAAGCCCAGGGTGGTCACCGCCAAGAGCCGATCGGCGTCGCTCAGTTGCACATGTTCCTGGATGCCCAGCAGAAAATTGATAAACGCCTGGCGTTCAATGTCGACGCCCTTGGGTCGTCCCGTAGAGCCAGAGGTGTAAAGGGTATAGGCCAGTTGACGTGGATGAGTGGCCAGCGCCAGGTTGGTATCGGGCAGCGCGGGTAAGGCATCGGCCAGCGTTTCGAGGGTGACCACCCGCGCGGAGGAACCGACGACACCCCGCAGAGCCTCACGGGTCAGCACCAGGCCCGGTCGGGCTTGCTCGATGATATCGGCATTGCGTGCCGCTGGTTGTCCGGGGTCGATTGGCAGATAGGCGCCGCCGCTTTTCTGAATGGCAAGCAATGTCACGAGCAAATCAGCCTCGCGATCCAGGCAAACGCCTACCCGTTGATCCCCGACAACACCGGCAGCTCTGAGCCAATGGGCCAGTCGATTGGCACGGGCGTTGAGCACTGCGTAGCTCAACTGTTGCTCGCCGCTGATCAACGCGCAGCGATCAGGATCGGCACTGACCTGACGCTCGAACAAGCCCAGCATGTCCTGATTCGGTAACAGGGTTCGCTCAGTCCGGTTCCAGGTATCCAGCTGCTGCAAGCGCTGAACCTCATCAAGCATCGGCAGATGCCAGACCGGCACATCTGGTTGGGTCAACAAACCATTCAGGAGGTGACGATAAAGTCCGGCGAGACGCTCGGCGGTGGCAGGCGAGAACAGGTCCAGGTTGTATTCCAGCTCGCAATACACACCGTCTGGTCGAACCGCTACGTCCAAGGTGAGATCGAATTTGGCACTGTCTTGCGTCGGCAATACACGTTCGACCTCAAGCCCGGGTAACGCAAGGTTGACTGCCGCCCCCGTACTCAAGTTGAACATCGCCTGGAACACCGGTGTGCGGCTGACGTCACGCTCGATCGCGAGATGCTCGAGCAGCAACTCAAACGGCAGTTCGGCGTGCTGCAGTGCAGACAGCGACTCACCGCGCAAACGACGGCAAAGCGCACGGCCCGTCAGTTGCGGGTCCAGCTGAACGCGATAAACCAGCGTATTTACGAAAAAGCCCAGCAACTCTTCCAGCTCTTCACGGCTGCGCCCGCCGTGGGGAACGCCCACGGCAAATGTCTGTTGGCCGCTATAGCGCGCCAACAGCAGCTGCCAGGCCGCCAGGAGGATGACAAAAGGGGTCGATGCATAATCGCGACAGAACGCGTGGATCCGGGCGGACTGTACATCGTCCAGTGCGAACCGAAGCCGTTGTCCGCGCTGACTTTGCTGCGCGGGGCGCGGAAAATCGGTGGGCAATTCCAACACCGGTACCGACGCGCCGAGATAGTTTTTCCAGTACTCAAGATCAGCCTGCACCACGTCAGTGTGCAAGCGACGACGCTGCCAAACCGCGTAGTCCACATATTGCACGGGCAATGGGGGCAGCGTCGGGGCTTCACCTCGGATGGCTTGGCTGTACGCCGTTGCTAGGTCGCGCACGAGTATCGGATTGGACCAGGCATCAGTCACGATGTGATGCATTTTCAAGAGAAGAGCGTGGCTGAATTCGTCGTAGCGAATCAGCTTGACCTCGAGCAGGGGCGCCTGGGAAAGAATAAACGCCGACTGATCCTCAATCGCCAGCAACGACGCCAGATGCTCATGCCGTGAGGCGCGATCGACTCCAGGCACCTCACGCTCTTGCATGACGAACACCACATCATCCAGCAGCTCTTGCCGAGGCTCGCCATCGACTTCGATAAATCGTGTGCGCAATACCCCATGTCGCTTGATCAGCGCCTCGAATGCCAGACGCAACGCAGAGATATTCAAGGTACCCGCGAACAGAAAAGCACGGGACAGGTTGTAAGCCGTGGCATTCGGTTCCAGGCGTTGCAGGAACCAGAGACGCTGCTGAGCGAAGGAAAGGACTTGCGGCCCACCACCTGACTGCCTTTGGAGGCTGTCTGGCAGCTGTAATTCGTCATCCTGGAGCAAGGCAAGCAAAGCATCATCAAAGTCTTTCATCGGCGCTTCTATATCCTTATACGGTCCGACCGGCACAAAGGGGAATGAATACTAGGTGCCAATGATAATTAATGTCAATTGCAACGGACGGATTTCATGCTCATTTGCAGCTCAGATCACTAAACCCTGGTGACAAATCTTCAGTCAAAGCTTGTAAATAGGTCCCGATAGGCTCCCGGTCGTTTCCGGGCTCTTCCGCATAACTACGCTCGGGAATGGCTTTTCGCTTGCCTATTATGAGAGAGGGAAACAGCTCTTCGGGCAGATGACAGATGGCGCCCTACTTCAGCACAATTCCAGAAACACGATGTTCAACTTTGCGTACCACTTTCAATGCTGAACAACTGCTTCTTAGGTGTTTTCCGTGGCCAGGCGCCTGGCATTACGCTCCTGCTGCCGATGGACACGCGGATCGATGCCCCTAGCGACCAATGCCCGCGCAACATCACGCAGAGCACGAGCATCTCCTAAGCTAATTTCAGGGTAGGTACCGAGAGAAATACGGGGTTGCTTATCTGCCCAGGAAAAGCGGAAGTGCCAGCACTTTGCACCTTTCGTATTCACGAAAAGGACGAGGCCGTTGTAGTCAGGGAGGGTGTAGTCCTTGGCACGGGGTTTGGCGTTTCGGACTCAGGTATCGGTGAGAGTCGGGGCCGAAGCCTCTCTTTTCAACGCCGAACGTAAATCTCACGCACAAAAAAACGCCACTCATTGAGTGGCGTTTTTTTTAATCTTGGAGCGGGAAACGAGACTCGAACTCGCGACCCCGACCTTGGCAAGGTCGTGCTCTACCAACTGAGCTATTCCCGCGTCTTGGTGAGGCGCATTCTATAGAATCCACATCCCCCGTCAACCCCTTGATTCAAAAAAAGTTTATTTCTTTTCCACGTCCGTCTTCAGATGCGGCCAGGCAGCCCGCAAGTATTGGACCATGGACCACAACGTCAGGCCAGCGGACACCAGCAACAAGGCATAACCCATCAGGACCCAGAAGCTGAAGTCCGAAGGATTGGCCAGCAGGATCACCAGCGCCAGCATCTGTGCGGCGGTTTTCCATTTGCCCAGGTTCGACACCGCTACATGGGCGCGGGCACCGAGTTCGGCCATCCACTCGCGCAGTGCCGAGACGACAATTTCGCGACCGATGATAACGGCGGCCGGCAGCGTGAGCCACAGGTTGCCATGCTCTTGCACCAGCAGAACCAGTGCAACGGCGACCATCAGCTTGTCTGCAACAGGATCGAGGAAGGCCCCGAACGGTGTGCTTTGTTCCAGACGACGGGCAAGATACCCGTCGAGCCAGTCGGTCGCGGCGGCAAAGGCGAAGACCGAGGCAGACGCCAGATAGCTCCAGTGGTAAGGCAAGTAAAACAGCAAAATGAAGATCGGGATGAGCAGGACGCGTAGAACGGTAATCAGATTAGGGATATTCATCGGCACAACTGGCTACGAGGTGAGTTGGGCATTCTACTCGCTGTGCAGATTTGCATAAATCAACTCTGCGAGCTTTTTGCTGATTCCGGGTGCTTTGGCGATCTCTTCGATGCTGGCACGAGACAGCTCCTGCAATCCACCAAAATGTTTTAACAAATCGCGCCGACGTGTCGGTCCGACACCTGCAACGCCCTCAAGTGTAGACGTGCGGCGAGTTTTGCCACGACGTGCGCGATGCCCTGTAATGGCAAAACGGTGCGCTTCGTCGCGTATCTGCTGGATCAGATGCAGCGCTGGGGAATCGCCGCGCAAGGTGAATTCATGGGCCGCGTCGTTGAGGTACAGGGTTTCAAAACCGGCCTTGCGCGTCGCGCCCTTGGCCACACCCAAGAGAATCAGGTCTGGCACAGCCAGTTCGTTAAGCACGTCACGCGCCATGGACAGCTGGCCTTTGCCGCCGTCGACCAGCAGGATGTCCGGCAACTTGCCCTCGCCGTCCTTCAATTTACTGAAGCGCCGGGTCAAGGCCTGGTGCATCGCGGCATAGTCATCGCCCGGGGTAACGCCTTCGATGTTGTAGCGGCGGTAGTCGGACTTGATCGGGCCTTCCGGGCCGAACACCACGCAGGACGCCACAGTGGCCTCGCCGCTGGAATGGCTGATGTCGTAACACTCAAGACGTTGCGGCGGCTCGTCCAGGCTCAGCACTTCAGCCAGCGCATCGAAACGGGCCGCAACGTGTTGCCGGTTAGCCAAACGTGCGCCCAGCGCTTGCTCGGCATTAGTGACCGCCAATTGCTGCCAGCGCGCCCGGGTACC
The DNA here is from genome assembly GCF_053629455.1 of Pseudomonas sp. F-14 TE3482. Lineage (NCBI taxonomy): Bacteria > Pseudomonadati > Pseudomonadota > Gammaproteobacteria > Pseudomonadales > Pseudomonadaceae > Pseudomonas > Pseudomonas sp. F-14 TE3482. Next base: position 4,193,516 of record NZ_JBRJII010000001.1, on the reverse strand, counting down.
ACGTACTCGATGGCTGATGGTCAATTCACGACCGCGCAGCTCTTCGATGGCTGCGATCAGGGTCGGAAAATCTTCGTGAACCACGTTGACGATCAGCTCGCTCGGCAAGTCCCGTTCTGGACTGCTGATGAAGTATTGGCCAAGAAACGCTGCCATGACTTCAGAAACGTCTTCCTCAATACCCACCTGCGGAAAGAAGTTCTTGCTCCCCAACACCCGACCACCGCGCACGCTGATCAAGTGTACGCAGGCGCCACCTGGGTTGACGAACGCCGCAATCACATCGACATCGCCTGTCCCGCCTTCCATGCTCTGCTGGTCCTGGACCCGACGCAGCAATGAGATCTGGTCACGCAGCTCGGCGGCGCGCTCGAATTCGAGGTTGACCGCCGCCTCTTCCATGGCCGCAGACAACTCGTCCGCCAGAGCGTTGCTGCGCCCTTCAAGAAACATCACCGAGTGGCGTACATCTTCGGCATACACCTCGGGCTCCACCAGCCCCACACAGGGCGCCTTGCAGCGTTTGATCTGGTATTGCAGACAAGGTCGAGCGCGGTTCTTGTAAAAGCTGTCTTCACACTGACGAACGAAAAACGCCTTTTGCAGCAGGCTCAGGCTTTCGCGAATCGCACCCGCGCTGGGATAAGGGCCGAAATATTTGCCCTTGGCCTTTTTCGCTCCGCGATGAATACTCAAACGTGGGAACTGGCCATCCGAGAGAAAGACATAAGGGTAGGATTTGTCGTCGCGCAGCAAGATGTTGTACGGCGGACGCCATTCCTTGATGAGCGTCTGCTCAAGCAGCAAGGCCTCGGTTTCGTTGGCCGTGATGGTGGTTTCGACTTGGGCAATACGGCCTACCAGCGCAGCAGTCTTGGGGGCAAGACCGGCTTTGCGAAAGTAACTCGCCAAACGCTTCTTGAGATTTTTCGCTTTGCCTACATAGAGCAGGCGCGCATCGCTGTCGAACATGCGATAGACGCCCGGCCGACCACTGACTGTCGACAGAAAAGCACTTGGATCGAAGATTTCAGTCATTTTCAGAGGCTGGCATCAACCATGCCGTGACGAACCGCCAGCAGCGTCAATTCGACATCGCTGCTGATCGAAAGCTTCTCGAAAATACGGTAACGGTAGGTATTCACTGTTTTGGGCGACAGGCACAGTTTGTCGGAAATGATCTGCACCTTCTGACAGCCGACAATCATCAACGCAATCTGGATTTCCCGCTCCGACAAGGCATCGAAGGGCGAATCATTGGTTGGCTGGAACGACTTGATCGCCAGTTGCTGGGCAATTTGCGGGCTGATATAGCGTTGCCCGGCAAACACCAGGCGGATGGCCTGAACCATTTCCGGCAATCCGGCGCCCTTGGTCAGGTAACCTGCGGCACCTGCCTGTAACAGCCGGGTAGGAAACGGATCTTCTTCGCACACGGTGACCGCGACGACTTTGATGTCCGGATGACTGCGCAGTAATTTGCGCGTGGCTTCGAGACAGCCGATCCCGGGCATCTTGACGTCCATCAGCACCACATCGGGTTTCAACTCACGCGCTTTGAGCAGGGATTCCTCCCCTGACTCGGCCTGACCGACTACTTGCAGGCCATCGATGTCAGCCAGCATTCGTGTAATGCCTGTACGAACGAGATCATGGTCATCGACTACTAGCACCCTAATCAAGCAGACACCTCGCGAATTGGTCTTATTGGGTTGTCGGACACCTTAGCAAAAAGCAACTGGCAGACCTAGCGGAAAGCAGCATATAAAAAGTGTCAAATCTTCTTGCGAGGCTTGCCGCCAGTGTGTTTCAGCGATGCAGTCCATTGATATCACGCTGCATTCTCAGGAAACACTGGTCTTTGCCGACCACCTTCAGGCCTTTTCTTTCGTAAAGCTTTTTTGCCGGATTATTTTCAAAGACGGTCAGACGCAATGCCGGACGTCGCTCCTTGCATGCCATTGCCAATACCTGATCGATCGCCCAGGAACCGGCACCCTGCCCCTGGTACGCTGCTGACACATGCAATTCGCGGATATACAAGGCTCTGGCGTCACGGCTCAGGCTGACGTAACCCATCACCGTGTCCTCCCGCACAATCAGCCAGTTTTCCCGCCCCTCCCAGGCGACATCGAAGGCCTCGTCCAGCCACAACAGCTCATGTTGAATGTAGTAGCGAAGCATATTTCGACAAGTCAGGTCACGGGCAAAGTCCAGGTCCCGAGACGTTGCCGGACGCAATTCGAACCCCATTCAAGCCTCCGTCACAGCCACGATTTGCCCCTTCCAGCCGTCAGCGTTGCGGCGACCAATGACCATAAGGTTCCCCGTACCCGGCGCCACCACAATCAACGTTCCATCCGCCGCCCAGATTGCACTGCGCCCTGCCGACTCCCAGCCACCCGTTGCGCCACCATGATTGGCCATCAGAACCGCCATCGAGTGAGTGCAAGCATAGCCTTGCAATAGTGCGGTATCCGGAGCGTAACCGTTTTCTGTGATCAACACGCCCGCGGCATATAGATCAGCACCCTGCCGTGCCGCGGCTGCCGCGTGACTGGCGTGAGAAAAATCGGCGCAGACCGCCAGCGCGACGGTGTCGGTACCGATCTTTAATGTCGAACCGCCCGTTCCCGGAGCAAACGCCACCTCCTCGCCCGGGTGCAGATGCTGCTTGCTGTAAACCCCGAGCGAACCATCGGCGCCCAATACCAGAGCTCCGATCAATACCGGCGAATCGCCCGACAAACGAATCGGCATCCCAACGACACTGGTCACACCGACTTCCCGCGCGAAATCGCGCAGCGGTTGCAGCACCCCGGCGTCTGGCGCTATGGCCAGCTCCGCCGCCAAGCCGCGTTCGTACCCGGTCAGCGACAGTTCCGGAAACACCAGCAATTGCACGCCTTGCTCTGCAGCAACCTGCATGAAGCGCCGATGCCTAGCTATATTGGCGGCAAGATCACCGGCGATAGAAATCGATTGAGCGGCGGCAATAGTCAGTGTCGTCATGGTTCGTCCTTGTGACGTTGTGGTTGTTGGGCGCAGCGCAAAGTGTGTCACACCCCCCGACGTACTCAAGCGATAGAAAAGCCCCATGATCATCGATAGCATTTTCTGATTGAATCCGCGTACCGGCCTCTAGTAAGCTCGGTGCATTCATCGGAGACAGACCATGCTCAACGCCCTCTCACAGCTTCGTACCACCAGCGCCCCGCGCTCGGTTGCGGCTGCCCGGGCGAATGACGTTTGTGCTTCGGTCAGCTTTTATTTTGGGTATTGGTTTAGCCACTGGCGCGCCTGATACCCACACGGCGCCCACTTTAAACGGGTCGCCACCAGAGAATTCTCAACCCCCGGTCGGCCTCCCGACCGGGGGTTTTGTTTTTTCAGCCCTGAACATTTTTAGCGTCACACCAGACAATTTGAGGATTCACGACATGAACTACGCCACTTATTACCGTTACGACAGTTTTACCGCCTGGCGATTTACCAGCCTCCGCTCGGGACAGCCTGCCGCCTCCGATCGGTCACCCACAGGTGGCAAGCACACACACGCAGCCAATCCGGCCAATTGTCGAACACCCCAGTAGGGCCGAGCGCGCGGGAACGAACCCGCCGCCAGCCCAGGAAGCCCGAATATGAACTCGTCCGTCTCTGCTCTGCCGCTGTCCACTTTGAACCCTGCCAATGAAGCGCTGACCTTGCGTCTGCCCAGCTCATTGCAGCTCAAACTACAATTACCCCTCAGCAACGTCCTGACCCGGCAAGTCGCCGCCCACCGTCAAGCGGTTCGCGCGATCCTCAACGGTGAAGACTCCCGTCTGCTGGTCATCGTCGGTCCGTGCTCGATTCACGATCCCCGTTCCGCCCTCGAATACGCTACCCACCTTGCCCGCCTGGCTGCCGAAGTCAGCGATGAGATGCTGCTGGTGATGCGCGCCTACGTCGAAAAACCTCGCACCACGGTGGGATGGAAAGGCCTGGCCTACGACCCGCATCTGGATGGCAGCGACGACATGGCCGGCGGTTTGACGCTGTCCCGCGAATTAATGCGCGAAATGCTCCAGCTGGGCTTACCCGTTGCCACCGAACTGCTGCAACCGATGGCCGCTGGCTACTTTGACGACCTGCTGAGCTGGGTCGCGATTGGCGCCCGTACCACCGAATCACAGATCCACCGGGAGATGGCCAGCGGCCTGAGCATGCCGGTTGGATTCAAGAATGGCACCGATGGCGGTGTGGCTGTCGCCAGCGATGCCATGCGCTCGGCCGCCCATCCGCATCGCCATTTCGGTGTCGATAGCCAAGGACACCCTGCGATTATCCAGACGCCAGGCAACGCCGATACCCATCTGGTATTGCGTGGCGGCCATCGCGGGCCGAACTACGACCGTGACAGCATCGCTCAAGTGCACAGCGATTTGACCCGGCTCAAGATTCCGGCGCGGATCATGGTGGATTGCAGCCACGCCAACAGCGGTAAAGACCCATTGCGTCAGCCAGCGGTGTTCAACGACGTGCTTGAACAGCGCCTGCAGGGTGATCGATCGTTGATTGGCATGATGATCGAAAGCCATCTGTTCGAAGGTTGCCAAGCGCTGAGCCCGTCGCTGCGTTACGGGGTGTCAGTAACGGATGGCTGCCTTGGCTGGACCGGGACAGAACGGTTGTTGCAGCAGGCAGCCGAGCAACTTCGTGCGCAGCGCTGTACCCAACAGCCGAAGTGACCAGTGCCCGCCTTCCAGTTCTCCAAGCGAAAACTGGAAGGCGGTTGCCTTAAACCGGTTACGACTGCACTTGTACCAACGTGACTTCGGACTGTTGGCTCACATCGTCGAGACGTTCGACCGAATAGGCTACCCGGACCGTCAAATCCCGATGCTCGCGCCAAAACCTGTAGGGAACGATAAATACCAGCGGTTGACCGGCCATTTCCCTTGAGATCTCACGATCATCGCGATGATTGAAATGCTCCCCGTCACATTTCAGATAAACCAGCTCACCCTCTTCTGCCTGGGCATTGTCGATCACGACGGTGACACCATCGATCGCATCTTGCAGATCCAGCCAACCCTCATCGGCCTCCAGCACAGAGGGCGGCAATAGCGGTCCTCGCTCCAGAGGGCCGATCAACAACTGTGCAGGCTCCGAGAAGCGAGGCTCTTGGCCTTCTTTCTCGACGCAATAGCTGATCGTAATGGTTGCACCAAGGTTGGGAGCAATCGACTCGGGACTTACCCAGAACGACAGTTCGCCACCCACTGCAAAGGATTCGATTTTCAATGTGTCATTGAAGCTTGATTGTGGCGTACCGCCGGCCCAGGACAGCAAGACCCGATCTCCAGCCGCCATCCGGGGATACGGCCTGATCGTAACGCGGGCGCCCTCGGCGACCCTGTCGGGATCAAGTGTGCCACCCACCGCATCGTTCACAATCACAGGCAGCAGATCCGACCGGACATCACCGACACTCAACTGTAAACGCCCGGACTCCAAAGGCTCACAATGGAGCGCACTGTACAACGTGTAGTAAACCTCGAGCGACCCGCCGTCCAGTGCGGCGATGTGTACGTCCGACACAGCAAAGACAATCACCCTGTCCACCTGGGCTTCGCTGACGAACCGCGACACTTCATACCGATACGCCACACCCTCTGCATCGATACCTGACCAGGACAAGACCAGCTTGTCTCCGCAGGCCATGGCCTGATAAGGCGCAACAGTGACAATGGCCTTTCTTTCGGATGGATCCAACACGGCGTTCTCCGCCTGGTCCAGCCGTGGTGCCGCCATGTATTGCTCTACAACATTCAGGTTTGCCGCTTCATAAATAGTCATTCATACGCTCCAGTCCTTGGAATAAATGCCGCCTTGAAAGTCGGCATCGAACGAAGCCTATTGAACCCCACGGTGCTGATTCGTGATGCAGGGCAAAGGCGTCGGCTTGCACGGAAAAATGACGTTTCACAAGTAGGTCATTGCGAGAAAGCGTTCAACCATCGTTAAAAAGATGTCCAGATATTCCGACCAAGACCTCATGTTCATCCGAACTTTCGTACTATTTCTATTCCGTTTTCATCGGGTTATAGCGGCTTTTTCATACATCGCCGAGCAGCTGGTGTGCTTTAGAGTGCCCCCCTTGAACACACACCTGACCTACTGCGAAAAAGGAATCTACATGCTACGGAATGCAACCACTCACTATCCGATCCTGCTGGTCCACGGGCTCTTCGGCTTCGATCGCATCGGCAACCTGGAATTGTTCCATGACGTCAAACTGGCCCTCAGAAGCGCCGGCGCCAGGGTCTTCATCCCGCATCTGTCGGCTACCCACAGCAACGAAACCCGCGGCGAGCAACTGTTGGCGCAGATCGATCGGGTACTGCTGGGAACCGGTGCAAGCAAAGTCAATCTGATCGGTCACAGTCAGGGGGCGCTTGCGGCACGGTATGCAGGAGCGCTGGCACCCGAGGTGGTCGCCTCGGTGACATCGGTCAGCGGGCCGAATCATGGCTCGGAACTGGCCGACTTCCTGCGTAAGGCGCTGATCCCCGGACGCCTGCCGGAACACGTTGCCGGAGCGGTGGCCACGCTGTTCGCCGATTTCCTGTCATTGCTCAGTGGCAACCGGCATCTGCCACAAAACGCCATTGCCGCGCTCAATGCACTGACCACCGAAGGCGTTGGCGCCTTTAACGACAAGTACCCGCAAGGGTTGCCAAAAACCTGGGGCGGCAAGGGGCGCGATCAGGTCAATGGCGTGCGCTACTATTCCTGGAGCGGCATTTGGCAGGGGGACATCCTTGATGAGGGACTCCATGCACTCAATCCGCTGCACGGGTTTCTGCGGGCCTTCTCCCACTATTTCACCACCGAAGCCGAGCAGAATGACGGCATGGTCGGTCGATTCAGTTCCCATCTGGGCAAAGTGATCCGTTCGGATTATTCGCTGGATCATCTGGATAGCCTCGGCCAGACAACCGGTCAGGTCCGCCGGGGTATCGACCCGATTGCCCTGTATGTGCAACATGCCGAACGCTTGCGAAATGCCGGCCTTTAAAACGCTGCATGAAACAGACGGAACTTTGAGGAAGAAATAGCCCACTGAATCCGGTAGGCTCCGCATTTTATTGAACATTGAATGGAGTATTGTCCCATGGCCAAAGCCACTGCCCGTCACATCCTGGTTTCCAGCGAAGAAAAGTGCAACGAACTCAAGGCCCAGATCGAGGCTGGCGCCGATTTCGCCGAAGTCGCCAAAGCCAACTCCTCTTGCCCTTCCAGCCGTCAAGGCGGTGACCTGGGTTCGTTCGGCCCGGGCCAGATGGTCAAGGAATTCGACACCGTGGTCTTCAGCGCGCCGATCAACGTGGTACAAGGCCCGGTCAAGACCCAGTTCGGTTACCACCTGCTGGAAGTGACCAGTCGTCAGGACTGATCAGCGCTTTGAGTTTGCTACACAACGGCCCGCCTTTTGGTGGGCCGTTGTGTTTTCGTTACGTGATACGGCTGGCGAGGGACGCGCCGCTAGCGTACAAATTGTGGTTATCCACCACCCGGCTCTAAGGCTGACAATGCGACTGGCTTTCCCCACTTTGTTGTTCACTGCCGTGGCGCTGCTATTAAGTGCCGCTGGTGTGAATGCTGCACCGCAACATGCGTTGACCGTGTACGGTGAACCGGCGAAGTATCCCGCGGGCTTCAGCCATTTCGCCTACACCAACCCGCGCGCGCCCAAGGGCGGCACGATGCGTCGCTCAGCGATGGAAATCGGTCATTTCGACCATATGCTGCCGTACATCGACAAGGGCACGGGTGTCACGCAGATCGACGGCTTGATCTACTCGCCCCTGGCCCAGCGTTCGCTGGATGAGCCCTATACCGTTTACGGCCTGATCGCCCAACAGATGGAGCGTTCCGACGACGGACTGTCGCTGCGTTTCTACCTGAATCCGAAGGCCCGTTTTGCCGACGGCAAGCCGATCACCGCCGAAGACGTGCGCTATACCTTCGACCTGCTGATGACCCAGGGCAGCCTGCGCTATCGCACGCAGTTCGCCGACGTCAAAGGCGTCGAAGTAGAGTCACCACTCACCATTCGGTTCGACTTCAAGAGCAACGAAAACCGTACCCTGCCCCTGGACATCGCGACCTTGCCGGTGTTTCCCGAGCACTGGTGGAAAACCCGCAACTTTGCCAGTGGCGGTGGTTACGAGCCGCCGCTGGGTAGCGGGCCGTATCGCGTGAACAAGGTCGACTCCGGGCGCAGCATCACCTTCGAGCGTAACGCCGACTGGTGGGGCAAGGATTTACCGGTCAGCCGTGGCCTCTACAACTTCGATCATTTCAGCATCGAGTATTTCGGCGATACCGATGTCGCCCGCCAGGTTCTGCGAGGTGGCGCCTACGACTACAACCGCGAATTCTCCGCTACCGCCTACTCCATCGGCTACGAAAGCCCGGCCCTGAGCGACGGTCGCCTGCAAAAGGCCCACCTGGCCAAAGAGGCACCGCAATCGGCTCAGGGCTTTGTGTTCAATCTGCAAAACCCGATGTTTCAGGACCGTCGCGTGCGTCAGGCCCTGGCCATGCTCTGGGATTTCGAGTGGAGCAACCGGCAGATGATGCGCGAGATGTACATCCGCCAGCAGAGCTACTTTTCCAACACCGACCTCGCTGCCCGAGAACTGCCCGACGCAGGTGAACGGGCGATTCTGGAACCGCTGCGCGGGCAGATCCCCGACGAAGTCTTCACCCAGGTCTTCGAAGCGCCGAAAACCGACGGCAGCGGCGTGATTCGCGACAAACAGTTGCAAGCCCTGGGTTTGCTCGAACAAGCCGGGTGGAAACCCGAAGGTGATCAACTGGTCAACGCCCAAGGCCAACCGCTGAGCTTCACCTTCCTGGTCAGCCAGAACGGCATGGACCGATTGCTGCTGCCTTACAAGCGCACCCTGAAACAAATCGGCATCGACATGAATATTCGCCGCATCGACGCGTCCCAGTACGTCAACCGCCTGATGTCCCGGGATTACGACATGATCGTCACCGGCTACCCGGTCACCACCTCGCCAGGCAACGAGTTGTACAACTACTTTGGTTCGGCGGCGGCCAACGATCCCGGTTCCAACAACTACATGGTGCTGAAGAACCCGGCGGTCGATACGCTGGTCAACGGCCTGGTTCGCGCCACCACCCAGGCTGACATGCTGCGCTACGCCCATGCCCTGGACCGCGTCCTGCAATGGAACTTCTATTGGATTCCCAATTATTACCCGCCGGGCAGCTCGACCGTGTGGTGGAACCGCTTCGGCATTCCCTCTGTACAGGCGAGCAATGACGCAGCCATCGAGAGTTGGTGGGAAGTGAGCTCCACCCCGCTGACCAATCAACAAATGACCGCCGAGCTCATCAAACGCGGCAAGCCCGGAGGACCGCACTGATGTGGGCTTACATACTACGGCGCCTGCTACTGATCATTCCGACACTGGTGATCATTCTTCTGGTCAATTTCGTCATCGTCCAGGCCGCGCCCGGTGGCCCGGTGGAACAGGCCATCGCGCAATTGCAGGGCATTGGCGGTGCGAGTGTCGGTGGCGGTTCCAGCGAAACCATGCATGGCAGTTCACGGGCCAGTCGAGGGCTCGACCCGCAGCTGATCAAGGAGATTGAAAAGCAATATGGCTTCGACAAACCGGCCCCGGAGCGTCTGTGGCTGATGCTCGGGAGCTACGCCCGCCTCGACTTCGGCAAGAGCTTCTTCCGCGGCGCCACCGTTACCGACCTGATCCTGGAAAAAATGCCGGTGACCATTTCTCTCGGGCTCTGGGCCACGTTGATCACTTATCTGGTGTCGATTCCCCTGGGCATCCGCAAGGCCGTGCATCATGGCAGCCATTTCGATATCTGGAGCAGCACCGCGATCATCATCGGTTATGCCATGCCGGCGTTCCTGTTCGCGATGTTCCTGATTGTGGTCTTCGCCGGCGGCACCTCATTGAACTGGTTCCCGGTGCGCGGGCTGGTCTCGGACAATTTCGAGTCGCTGTCGACCCTGGGCAAAATCACCGATTACTTCTGGCACCTGGTGCTACCAGTGACAGCGCTGGTGGTTGGCGGTTTCGCCACCCTGACCATCCTCACCAAGAACTCCTTCCTCAATGAAATCACTCGCCAATACGTGGTCACCGCCCGAGCCAAGGGCTTGAGCGAACGCCGGGTGCTTTACGGTCATGTGTTTCGCAACGCCATGCTGCTGGTGGTGTCAGGAATTCCGCAGGCCTTCATCAGCGTATTTTTTGCCGGCTCATTGCTGATCGAAGTGATTTTCTCCCTCGATGGCCTGGGTCGCATGAGTTACGAAGCCGCGGTTTCACGGGACTATCCGGTGGTATTCGGTTCGCTGTTCATCTTCACCTTGTTCGGCCTGCTGATAAAACTCATCGGCGACCTCTGCTACACCCTGGTCGACCCACGCATCGACTTCGCCGCGAGGAACGCCTGATGTTCAAGCTCTCGCCGCTGGGCCGTCGCCGTTTCGAGCGCTTCAAGAAAAACCGCCGAGGCTGGTGGTCGCTGTGGTTGTTTATCGGCCTGTTCCTGCTGACCCTGGGCGGCGAGCTGATCGCCAACGACCAACCGCTGGTGGTCAGTTATCAGGGCTCGCTGTACTTCCCGGCATTCAAACGCCACACCGAACAGGAGTTTGGTGGGCAACTGCCGTTCCAGGCCGATTACCGCAGCGATTACGTGCAGAAGCTGATTCATAAGGACGGCGGCTGGATGCTGTTTCCTCCGATCCCGTTCAGCGACGACACGCCCAATTACGACCTCAATCAACCGGCGCCGAGCCCGCCGTCAAAGGTCAACTGGCTGGGCACTGACGATCAGGCCCGGGACGTGCTGGCCCGGGTGATTTTCGGGGCGCGGGTGTCGATTCTGTTCGCGCTGGCGCTGACCTTCATCAGTGCGTTGATCGGCATCGCCGCCGGTGCGCTGCAAGGCTACTACGGCGGTTGGGTCGACCTGATCGGTCAGCGCTTGCAGGAAGTCTGGTCGGGGCTGCCGGTGCTGTACCTGCTGATCATTCTGTCGGGCTTCGTCGAGCCGAATTTCTGGTGGCTGCTGGGGATCATGGCGCTGTTTTCCTGGCTGGCCCTGGTGGACGTGGTGCGCGCCGAATTCCTGCGCGGGCGCAACCTGGAATACGTCAAAGCCGCCCGTGCGCTGGGCCTGACCGACCGCAAGGTGATCGTGCGGCACATTCTGCCCAACGCGATGAATGCCACCCTGAGTTATTTGCCGTTCATTTTGACCGGGGCGATTTCCACCCTCACGGCGCTGGATTTTCTCGGCTTCGGCATGCCGGCCGGCAGTGCATCGCTGGGTGAGTTGATTGGTCAAGGCAAGCAGAACCTGCAAGCGCCGTGGCTGGGGTTGACGGCGTTTTTCACCCTGGCGCTGATTCTTTCTTTATTGGTGTTTATCGGGGAGGCATTACGCGATGCCTTTGATCCTCGGTCTTGAAGCGGACTGTTGATATGAGTGACAACCTGATCGAAATCCGTGACCTCAACGTCGCCTTCAGCGGCCAGACCGTGGTACGCAACCTGTGCCTGGACATCCGTCCCGGCGAGTGCCTGGCACTGGTCGGCGAGTCGGGCTGCGGCAAGTCAGTGACTGCCCACTCGATCCTGCAACTGCTGCCCGAAAGCGGCACGACAACCACCGGCAGCATTCGCTATCGTGGCCAGGAATTGATCGGCACCGACATCAAGACCTTGCGCGAGCTGCGCGGCAACCGGATCGCGATGATCTTTCAGGAGCCGATGACCTCCCTCAATCCGCTGCACAGCGTTGAAAAGCAGATCGGCGAAACCTTGCTGCTGCATAAAGGGCTGGGCGGCAAAGCGGCACAAGCGCGGATTCTTGAGTTGCTGCAACTGGTAGGCATCCAGAAACCCGAAGAACGGCTCAAGGCTTATCCCCATCAACTGTCGGGCGGCCAACGGCAACGGGTGATGATCGCCATGGCCCTGGCTTGCGAGCCGGAATTGCTGATCGCCGACGAGCCGACCACCGCGCTGGATGTGACGGTACAACGCAAGATCCTGCTGCTGCTCAAATCCCTGCAACAGCGGCTCGGCATGTCGCTGCTGTTGATCAGCCACGACCTCAATCTGGTGCGCAGCATGGCCCAGCGGGTTTGCGTGATGCACGCCGGGGAAATCGTCGAGCAGGCACCTTGCGAAACGCTGTTCACCGAGCCGAGACACCCTTACAGCTGCATGTTGCTGAACGCCGAGCCGGAAGGTGAAGCGCTGCCCCGGGACGAGCGTGAAAACGTGCTGGAAGTGGATAATTTACAGGTCCGGTTCGTCATCGGTGGCGGCCTGTTCCAGCGTAAAACCTATCTGCGAGCGGTGGACGACATCAGTCTGAATGTTCAGCGTGGCAAGACGCTGGGCATCGTCGGTGAGTCCGGTTCGGGCAAGTCCACCCTCGGTCAGGCGATCCTGCGCTTGCTCGATTCGCAAGGCAGCATTCGCTTTCAGGGCGAGGCCCTGGATGGCTTGACGCAAAAGCAGCTGCGATCGTGGCGCAAGAAGATGCAGGTGGTGTTCCAGGACCCCTTCGGCAGTCTCAGCCCGCGAATGTCCGTGGCGCAGATCATCAGTGAAGGCCTTGAGGTTCATAGCCAATCCACCCCGGACGAATGCGAAGCCCAGGTGATCCGGGCGCTGGAAGAAGTCGGCCTCGACCCGCAAAGCCGTCATCGCTACCCGCACGAATTCTCGGGTGGCCAACGCCAACGCATCGCCATTGCCCGCGCACTGGTGCTGAAACCGGCGCTGATCCTACTCGACGAACCGACCTCGGCGCTGGATCGCACGGTGCAAAAACAAGTGGTCGCCCTGCTCCGTCAGCTTCAGGAAAAATACGGCCTGACCTACCTGTTCATCAGTCACGACCTGGCGGTGATACGCGCCCTGGCCCACGACATGATCGTGATCAAGGACGGCAAAGTGGTGGAAAGCGGCGCCAGTCACACGGTGTTCGACTCGCCGCAGCATCCGTATACCAAAGAGCTGTTGGCGGCGGCGCGTCCGGGGTGGGCATAATCCCGTGTACACCGATGAACCGCGTCGCGGCCATCGCGGGCAAGCCCGGCTCCCACAGGTTTTAAGTCGTGCCCAAATTCAGCGGCAACCCCAAATCCTGTGGGAGCGGGCTTGCCCGCGATTGGGCCAGCACAGGCAATACTTAATCAGGATCAGCCTCCCATGAACACCACCGAAAGCCTCAAGGACTACCAGCGCGTTCGTACCCTGGCGATCCGCTCGCTGTTCGAAATCATCGAGCAATCGAGCGAAGGCACGGTGATTGTCGACCGCGACGCGAACATCGTCTGGATGAACGAGCGTTATGCCCGGCGTTTCGGTCTCGAATCGGCCGCAGGTGCGATCGGCCGGGCCTGTGAAAGCGTGATCCCCGGCAGCCTGTTGCGTGAGGTGGTGCGCACCGGACGACCCATCCTGCTGGACATGCAAGACACCCCCAAGGAACCGCTGGTGGTGATGCGTCTGCCGATTCACGACGATGCCGGCGCAGTGATTGGCGCTATCGGCTTTGCCCTGTTCGATGAATTGCGCAGCCTGTCGCCGATGCTCAAGCGCTACCTGAGCATGCAGGAAGAACTCGCCTCCACCCGCTCGCTGCTGCGGGCACGGCAGACCAAGTACAACTTCGCCCACTTCATCGGCACCAGCGCCGCCAGCCTGGAAGTCAAACGTCGCGCCCGGCGCAGCGCCAGTGCCGAGTCTCCGGTGTTGCTGCTGGGCGAAACCGGTACCGGCAAAGAGTTGCTGGCCCAGGCGATTCACGGCGCCTCGCCTCGGGCGCACAAAGCGTTCGTCAGCATCAACAGCGCGGCGATCCCCGAGTCGCTGCTGGAAGCCGAGTTCTTTGGGACCGCCCCCGGCGCGTTCACCGGCGCCGATCGCAAGGGCCGCACCGGCAAGTTGCAGATCGCTCAGGGCGGCACGCTGTTTCTCGATGAGATCGGCGACATGCCGCTGCCGCTGCAAAGCAAGTTGCTGCGGGTGTTGCAGGAAAAGGAATTCGAGCCGGTGGGTTCCAACGAAGTTATTCAAAGCGATGTGCGGGTGATCGCGGCCACCTCCACCGACCTGGAAGCGGCGATCAAACGCGGCGAGTTTCGCGCCGATTTATATTACCGCCTCAATGTGCTGCCGATTCAGGTTCCGCCCTTGCGTGATCGCCTCGACGACCTGCCGGCCCTCAGCGAAGCGATTCTCGAAGAGCTGCGCAGTCAGCACGAACTGAACCCCGAAGCCTTGAATTTGTTGGGTCAACACGCTTGGCCAGGGAACATCCGCGAACTGCGCAATGTTCTGGAACGCGCGGCGTTGCTCAGTGATGATTTGATGCTGAACGTGGCGGATATCCGCGCGGCGATTGGCAGTGTTGTCCCGGTGCAGCGTGTGGTGCCCTTGGCCATCGAGCCGGTTGCCCATGAGACTTTCAGTGAAGCTCGCGAACGGTTTGATCGGCAGTTGATTGAGTCCGCCCTCGCGCAATGCGGCGGGAAGGTTATCGAAGCGGCGGCGCGTTTGGGGCTGGGGCGGTCGACGTTGTACAAGAAGATGGTGGCCTTGGGGATTGCCGAGTCTCCATAAAGAGACACGCATCTCTATTTGTAGATCGATTTCAAGATCAAAAGATCGCAGCCTTCGGCAGCTTCTACGGTGATTTCTGCGTTTCCCTGTAGGAGCTGCCGAAGGCTGCGATCTTTTAAGACGCTCAATCGTCTCCAAACAGAGACAAACATCCTCCACAACATTCAGAAAAAATATAAATCCTTTATATTTCATCAACTTATATATCTGGCACGAAACTCGCTATAGCCCTTCGCACAAAGCTTCACCCTACAAAAATAACAATTCAGGAGACACACCATGAGTGTGATCATTGCCTTGGCAGCCCTCACGCTGCTGATGGTGGCTGCTTACCGTGGCTACAGCGTTATCCTCTTTGCTCCTATCGCCGCCCTCGGCGCCGTCCTGCTCACCGACCCTTCCGCCGTTGCCCCCGTCTTCACCGGGGTGTTCATGGAAAAAATGGTCGGCTTCGTCAAACTGTATTTCCCGGTGTTCCTGCTCGGTGCCGTGTTCGGCAAGCTGATCGAGTTGTCGGGCTTCTCCCGCTCCATCGTCGCAGCGGCCATTCGCTTGCTCGGCACTCGCCAGGCGATGCTGGTGATCGTGCTGGTCTGCGCCTTGCTCACTTACGGCGGCGTGTCGCTGTTTGTGGTGGTGTTTGCGGTCTACCCGTTTGCCGCCGAGATGTTCCGCCAGAGCAATATCCCCAAGCGCCTGATCCCGGCGACCATCGCCCTCGGCGCATTCTCGTTCACCATGGATGCCCTGCCCGGCACCCCGCAGATCCAGAACATCATCCCCAGCACCTTCTTCAACACCACCGCCTGGGCCGCGCCGTGGCTGGGTGTGATCGGCACGATTTTCGTGTTCTGCGCCGGCATGCTGTTCCTTCAAAGCCAGCGCAACAAGGCCCAGCGCAGTGGTGAAGGGTATGGTTCAGAGCTGCGCAACGAGCCGGAAACCGCACCGGACATCAAGCTGCCCAACCCCTGGATCGCGCTGTCGCCACTGTTGATGGTGGGCCTGATGAACCTGCTGTTCACTCGCTGGATTCCGCTGTGGTACGGCAAGACGCACAGCGTCGTGCTGCCAGGCATGGCAGCCCCTGTCACCACCGACATCGCCAAACTGACCGCGATCTGGGCGGTCCAGGCAGCCTTGCTGGTGGGCATCGTCATGGTGCTGGTGTTCGCCTTTCAGACGATTCGCGGCAAGTTGGCCGAAGGCAGTAAAAGTGCGGTCAGCGGCGCGCTGCTGGCGGCGATGAACACCGCGTCGGAATACGGTTTCGGTGCAGTGATCGCGTCGCTACCGGGTTTTCTGGTGCTGTCCGGCTGGCTCAAAAGCATTCCCAACCCGCTGGTCAACGAAGCGATTACCGTGACCCTGCTGGCCGGTATCACCGGTTCGGCGTCGGGTGGCATGAGCATTGCCCTGGCGGCAATGTCCGAGACATTCATCAGTGCTGCCCACGCCGCCAATATTCCGCTGGAAGTGCTGCACCGGGTCGCCGCGATGGCCAGTGGCGGCATGGACACCCTGCCGCACAACGGCGCGGTGATTACGTTGCTGGCGGTCACCGGTTTGACCCACCGCGAGGCCTACAAAGACATTTTCTGTATTACGCTGATCAAGACACTCGCTGTTTTTGTGGTGATCGGTTCTTTCTACGCCACTGGCATTGTGTGAGGTATTCATGACAACTCTTTCGGGCAAGACCGCACTGGTCACCGGTTCCACCAGCGGCATCGGTCTGGGAATCGCCCTGAGCCTGGCCAAGGCTGGCGCCAACCTGATCCTCAACGGTTTCGGCGATGCGTCCAGGGTGATTGCCGAGGTGGAACAGCTCAATAATAAAAGCGGCGGCAAGGTCGGCCATCACCCCGCCGACGTCAGCGACCCGGCGCAGATCGCCGACATGATCGAGTACGCCGAGCGTGAGTTCGGCGGCGTGGATATCCTGGTCAACAACGCGGGCATCCAGCACGTGGCGGCGGTGGAAGATTTTCCGGTGGAGCGCTGGGACTCGATCATTGCGATCAATCTGTCGTCGGTGTTTCACAGTACCCGTTTGAGCCTGCCGGGCATGCGCGCCAAGGGCTGGGGACGGATCATCAATATCGCTTCGGTGCATGGCCAGGTCGGTTCGGTGGGCAAGGCGGCGTATGTCGCGGCCAAGCATGGCGTGATTGGCTTGACCAAAGTGGTCGGTCTGGAAACCGCTACGACGAACGTCACCTGCAACGCCATCTGCCCGGGTTGGGTACTGACGCCGCTGGTGCAGAAGCAGATCGATGATCGCGCCGCGACCGGGATCGACCCGCAGCAGGCGCAACATGATTTGCTGGCCGAGAAGCAGCCGTCGCTGGAATTCGTGACGCCGCCGCAGCTGGGCGAGTTGGTGCTGTTTTTATGCAGCGAAGCCGGTAGCCAGGTGCGTGGCGCGGCGTGGAATATTGATGGTGGGTGGTTGGCGCAGTAACCCACCGGTAACCCCTGTGGCGAGGGAGCTTGCTCCCGTTCGGCTGCGAAGCAGTCGTAATTAGGTGTTGGGACAGCTGCGCTGTCCAGCGGGAGCAAGCTCCCTCGCCACAAAAGCCTGCGTGTTATGCATAAATAAGAAGAGGCCAAGCCATGTCCGACATCCTCTGGCAACCCGGCACCGAGCGCATCGGCAAATCCCGCATGGAGGCCTTCCGGCGCTTCGTCAATCAGCGACATGCCCGTGAGATCGCCGACTACCCTGCCCTGCACCAGTGGAGCATCGATCAACGCGAAGCTTTCTGGCAGGCCATCGTCGATTTCTTCGACATCCGTTTTCACGATCAGCCAGACGCGGTGCTGATTGAGGGCGCACAGATGCCCAGCGCCCAGTGGTTCCCCGGCGCCACGCTAAACTTCGCCGAGCACTTGCTGCGCCGTCGCGACGATGCCGTGGCGGTGGTGGCCATCGGCGAAAACGGCCAACGGGAACAACTGACCTGGGCCGAACTGGCGAGCCATGTCGCCGGTTTTCAAAACGGCCTGAAAGCCGCCGGTGTCGGCCTCGGCGACCGCGTGGCCGCGTGCATGCCAAACACCTGGCAAACATTGGTGGCCATGCTCGCCACCACCAGTCTGGGTGCGATCTGGTCTTGTTCCTCGCCAGATTTCGGTACTCATGGGGTGATCGACCGCTTCGGCCAGATCGAGCCGAAAGTGCTGATTACCTGCGCCGGTTACCGTTACGCCGGCAAAGAGATTGACCAGACCGCCAAGGTCAACGAAATCCTCGGGCAACTGCCGTCCTTGCAGCAGTTGATCGTTGTGCCTTATGCACGACCCCAGGCGCGCATCGAAGACTTCCACAGCCAGGCCAACGTGACGCTCTGGGACGATTTCTACGACCCGGGCGGCGAGCCGCAATTCATTCCCGTGCCCTTCGCTCATCCGCTGTACATCCTCTATTCCAGCGGCACCACCGGCGTGCCTAAATGCATTGTTCACAGCACCGGCGGCGTACTGCTGCAACACGTCAAGGAACATGGGCTGCATACCGATCTTGGCCCCGGCGACCGTTTGTTCTACTACACCACGTGCGGCTGGATGATGTGGAACTGGCTGGTCTCGGCGCTGGCAGTCGACAGCGCCGTGGTGTTGTACGACGGCTCGCCATTTCATCCAGGCCCGGAGCGTTTGATCGACCTGATCGACGACGAACGCATCAACGTCTTCGGCACCAGCCCCAAGTTCCTCACCGCACTGGAAAGCAATGGCGTGAAGCCCTGCGACAGTCATGACCTGAGCAGCCTGAAAACCGTACTGTCCACCGGTTCCGCGCTGTCCCCGCAAAGCTTCGACTACGTCTACCGCGCGTTCAAGTCCGACCTGTGCCTGTCCTCTATGTCCGGCGGCACTGACATCATTTCGTGCTTTGTGATTGGCAACCCGGTCCTGCCGGTGCGCCGTGGCGAAATGCAGTGCAAGGGACTGGGCATGGCGGTGGAAGTCTGGAACGACGCCGGTACGCCAGTGATCGGTGAAAAAGGCGAACTGGTGTGCACCCGACATTTTCCGGCCATGCCCATCAGTTTGTGGCATGACCCTGATGGGGAGAAGCTGCGAAAGTCCTATTTCAGCCTGTTCCCGGGCGTCTGGGCCCAGGGCGATTACGCCGAGCAACTGCCCCACGGTGGTCTGTTGATCCACGGGCGTTCCGACGCGGTACTCAACCCCGGCGGCGTGCGCATCGGCACGGCGGAAATCTATCGTCAGGTAGAGAAAGTCCCGCAGGTGCTGGACAGCGTCGCCATCGGCCAGCAATGGCAGGATGACGTGCGGGTGGTGCTGTTCGTGAAGTTGCGTGATGGTGTCGAGCTGGACGAAGCGCTGCAACAACAGATTCGCCAGGTCATCCGCGCCAACACCACACCACGGCATGTGCCGGCGAAGATAGTTGCGGTGACGGACATTCCGCGGACCATCAGCGGCAAAGTGGTCGAACTGGCGGTAAGGAATGTGGTGCATGGCCAGAAGGTGAAGAACACCGATGCACTGGCCAATCCCGAGGCATTGGAGCAGTTTCGCGACCGCCCTGAATTGAGCGACTGAAACGTAGATTCATTGTGGGAGCGGGCTTGCTCGCGAAGACGATTTCACATTCAACATTGATGTTGGCTGATAGACCGCTTTCGCGAGCAAGCCCGCTCCCACATTTTGATCGTCGTTGCCGGCGCTAGTCCACCAATCCCCATTCCCCCGGCGGTGCATGGGGCCCAGGCGTGGCCTCGGCGTGCATTTTCAGGCGCAGACGCAAGTTGTTCACCGAATCTGCATGTTTCAACGCCTCTGCCTCATCAATCGCGCCCTCGGCAAACAGCCCGAACAGCGCACTATCAAAGGTCTGCATTCCCGCTTCTGACGACTTCTCCATAATCCCCTTGAGCTCGCCAAGCTCATTGCGCCGGATCAGGTCGCCGATGGTTGGCGTTCCCAGCATCACTTCCACCGCCGCCCGGCGCTGCCCATCCCGGGTACGCACCAAACGCTGGGAAACAAAGGCCTTGAGGTTATTGCCCAGGTCATGGAGCAGTTGCGCCCGGCGCTCTTCCGGAAAGAAGTTGATTACGCGGTCCAGTGCCTGATTGGCGTTGTGGGCATGCAAAGTGGAAATGACCAGATGACCGGTATCGGCAAACGCCAACGCGTGCTCCATAGTCTCGCGATCGCGGATCTCGCCGATCAGCACCACGTCCGGCGCCTGGCGCAGGGTGTTTTTCAACGCCGCATGAAAACTGCGGGTATCGACGCCGACCTCACGCTGGTTAATGATCGACTTCTTGTGCCGATGGATAAACTCGACCGGGTCTTCGATGGTGATGATATGGCCGCTGCTGTGACGGTTGCGGTAATCGATCAGCGCCGCCAGCGAGGTCGACTTGCCGGAACCGGTCGAACCGACGAACAATATCAGCCCCTGTTTGAGCATCACGGTTTCGAGCAGCACCGGTGGCAGCTTGAGGTCTTCGAAGCGTGGAATGTCGAGTTTGATATTGCGCGCCACGATCGACACATCATTGCGCTGCTTGAAGATATTGAGCCGAAAGCGCCCGACCCCGGCCAGGGAAAGCGCCAGGTTCATTTCCAGTTCGCGATCGAACTCCAGGCGCTGTTCGGCGTCCATGATGGACGCGGCAATGGCTGCGATTTCTCCGGGCTTGAACGGTTGCTCAGCCAGGGCTTTGAGCACACCGTCAAATTTCGCACTGGGTGGCGCGCCCGTGGACAAGTAAAGATCGGAGCCATTGCGGCTGGCCAGAATTTGCAACAGTGCATCGATTTCCATGGCAAAAAACACCCGCGAAGCATTCAATTGAAAAAATGACCCAAAACGGATCATCCAGCGTCTACCGCCATGCAAGGATAGTAGACGCCGCCACACCGACTGACGCGCAGGACATTGTAATGAACGCACCACCGACCGCCAGCGACGCCCAGGCCTTGATTGCCCGACTGGACTGGACAAACAACCCGCTGGGCGCCGCTGATCACTGGCCGCAGAGCCTGCGCACCGCCGTGGACATTGTGATTCACTCGCCGATGCCGATGCTGTTGCTGTGGGGCCCGCAGCTTACCCAGATCTACAACGACGGCTTCGCCCTCCTCGCCGGCAGCAAACACCCTCACGCTTTCGGACAACCGACGCACCTGATCTGGCCAGAACTGAAAGACTTCACCGACCCGATTTACAGCGCCGTCCTACAGGGTCAGGTGCGGACCTACAGCGAACAGCGCTTTACCTTGCAGCGCGACGGACGAGATTCCGACTTCTGGCTGGATTTGACCTACAGCCCCATTCGCAATGAAAGCGCTGAGGTCGCCGGGATTCTGGTCACGGCCATCGAAACCAACGAACGCCGCCGCATCGCCCTGGAACTCGAACAGCGCTCCGCCGCCAGCCTCAAGGCCCAGCACGAAACCGAGCAGCGCCTGCAACTGGCGCTGGCCGCCACCGATGCCGTCGGCACCTGGGACTGGGACATCGGCGAAGACCGTTTCATCGCCGATGCCCACTTCGCTCAATTGCATGGCGTCGATCCGACCATGGCCAGCCAGTTGCCCATCAGCGAATACCTCCACGGCGTGCACCCGGAAGACCGGGCGATGATTGCCCGCAGCATCAAGCACTGCATCACCCATGGCAGCGAGTACGCCGAGGAATATCGCTTGCTGCAGCCCGACGGCCAATTGCGCTGGGTGTTTGCCCGAGGCCGCTGCTACAAGGATCATCATGGTCGGCCGATTCGTTTCCTTGGCGCGGCACTCGACCTGACCGAACGCAAACACATCGAACAGGCCTTGCGCCAGAGCCAGACCGAGCTGCAACTGATCATCAACGCCATGCCGATCCTGATCAGTTACGTCGACAGCGAGGAGCGTTTTCGCCTCAACAATGCCGCCTACCTGGAGTGGTACGGTCTGACGCCCCAGGAGCTTTACGGCCGCACCGTCCGTGAAGTGCTGGGGGACGAAGCCTATGCCCTGCGCGCCGAATACATTGCCGATGCGCTGAAAGGCAAGGCCTGCAGTTTCAGCATCAGCGCCGCGCACCGCGATGGCAGCACCCGCCAGGCCCTGATGAACTACCTGCCACGTCATGGCGCGGACGGCGCGGTCAACGGTTTCTACATCTTCGTGATCGACGAGACCGAGCGCAAACAGACCGAAGAAGCTCTGCGCAACCTCAACGAAACCCTTGAAGAACGCGTCAGCGCCCGCACTCAGCAATTGGCCGAAGCCAACCAGCGGCTGCAGAACGAGATGTTCGAACGCGAGCGCGCTGAAGATGCCTTGCGGCATGCGCAGAAAATGGAAGCGGTCGGACAGCTCACTGGTGGCATCGCCCATGACTTCAACAACATGCTCACCGGGATCATCGGCAGCCTCGATTTGATGCAGCGCTACATCGCCGACGGGCGCGCCGCGGAGATCGGTCGTTTTACCGAAGCCGCGGTGTCCTCGGCTCACCGCGCGGCTGCCCTGACCCATCGCCTGCTGGCGTTCTCCCGGCGTCAGTCACTGGATCGCAAGCCGCTGAATGCCAATCAGCTGGTGCATTCTCTGGAAGATTTGTTCCGCCGCACCAAGGGCGACCCTATCGAGCTCAAAATAAAGCTGGCCGATGAAGTCTGGCCCGTCAGCACTGACGTCAGCCAACTGGAAAACGCCTTGCTCAACCTCGTGATCAATGCCCGGGATGCGATGCCCGAAGGTGGCGAGTTGCTGATCGAAACCGCCAACGTTCACCTCGACGGTAGCGACATCACCCCCCTGGAACCGGTCACGGCCGGGGATTACCTGATGATTGCCGTCAGCGACAACGGCGCCGGCATGACCCCGTCAGTGTTGGCCAAGGCCTTCGATCCGTTCTTCACCACCAAACCCATCGGTCAGGGCACCGGCCTTGGGCTGTCGATGATCTATGGTTTCGCCCAGCAGTCGGGCGGGCACGTCAGCCTTCACAGCCTGCCGGGCCAGGGCACCTGCGTTCGCCTGTATTTGCCACGCCTGCACGTCGCGGTGCCGGAGCACACTCTGGAGCCGCTCACCGGCGAAACTCCGGCAGCGGTGGCCGGTGAAACGGTAGTGTTGGTGGAAGACGATCCGGCGGTGCGTATGCTGGTGCTCGACCTGCTCAATGAACTGGGTTATCACGCTCATGAAGCCGAAGACGCGAAGGCCGCCCTGCCCTTGCTGGAATCCGACCTGCGGGTCGATCTGCTGGTGACCGATGTCGGGCTGCCGGGCATGAACGGTCGGCAACTGGCGGAAATCGCGCGTCAGCATCGCCCGGATCTGAAGGTGCTGTTCATGACCGGTTATGCGGAGAAAGCCGCCGAACGCCAGGGTTTTCTGGAGGAAGGGATGGACATGGTGGCCAAACCTTTTTCCATTGACCTGTTGGCCAACAAGATTCGCACGATGATCGGCCAAGCGGACTGAGTTAAGGCATAATCGCGCGCCCCACGCTGGCACCAACATAGCCACCACCGTTGCAAGGTACTGCCAATGAAAGCCCAAGCCCGCCATATTCTGGTGAAAACCTCGGAAGAAGCCGAGCAGCTCAAACAACGCATCGCCAAGGGCGAAGCCTTCGATGTGCTGGCCAAGAAATACTCCACGTGCCCGTCCGGCAAACGCGGCGGTGACCTGGGCGAAGTACGGCCCGGGCAGATGGTCGGCGTGATCGATGCGGTGATCTTCAAAAAACCACTGCGTGTGGTGCACGGGCCGATCAAGAGCAAGTTTGGTTATCACCTGGTGCAGGTGTTTTACCGGGATTGAGGGGCTTGGCTTTAGGGCCTCATCGCGGGCAAGCCCGCTCCCACAGGGATTGTGAATTGCCACAGATTGCAGCCACACCAAAAAACCTGTGGGAGCGGGCTTGCCCGCGATCCGGTTGCGCAGCAAACGGCCATCCACCGCTTATCTCGGGATCAGCGCCCCCGGCACCTGAATCACCCGACTCGCCAACCGATGCCCCGCCTCGGCAGCCTCGACCGGGCTGCCACCCTTGAGCCGACACGCCAAATAAGCCGCACTGAACGAATCCCCCGCCGCCGTAGTGTCAACTACCCGCTCGACCTTCTGCGCCGGCACTTCGAACGACTCACCGTCACAGCGAATCAGACACGCCTGCGCGCCGCGCTTGAGCACCACCTCGGGCGTACCCATCTGCTCGTACGCGGCAAACACCGCCGCGCAATCGGAAAAGTGGAACAGCGCCTGCTCGTCCTCAACCGTCAGCAACGCCAGGTCGATATAGGGCAGAACACTGCGATAAGCCGCCCGGGCCTCTTCGATCGACGCCCACAAGCGTGGTCGATAATTGTTGTCGAACACAATCCGCGCATCCCGTTGCCGGGCTTCGATCAGGGTTTCCAGAAGTTTTTCCCGCCCTTGCACACCGAGCACCGCCAGGGTGATGCCGCTGAAATACAACACGTCGTAATCCGGCAGCGCCGCCAGGATCGGCGCGGCCGCCGGTGTGGTAAAGCAATCGCGCACTGCCGCTTCGTTGCGCCAGTAGAGAAAACGCCGCTCGCCGGCCGCATCGGTCTGGATGCAATACAGGCCAGGCAGGCGACCGGGCAAACGCTGGACCATGTCCAGCCCGATGTTTTCACTGGCCCAGCTCTGGCACATCGCATCGCTGAAACTGTCATCGCCCAGGGCGGTGACGTAATCCACCGTGCCGCCATCGCCCAGCTCACGGGCCAGGTAGACCGCGGTGTTCAGGGTATCGCCGCCGAAGCTTTGTTGCAGCGTACCGTCGGCGCGCTGCTGCAATTCGATCATGCATTCGCCGATCAGGGCGATGCGCGGGGTGTTGGGGCCGAGGGGGCTGATGCTGTTCATCGTTGAGGGGGTCTCTGGTACTGCGATGTTGTTTGGTAGGCCGTCATCGCGGGCAAGTCGGATCGCCGCACCGCCGCTCCCACAGAGATTTGTGAATTGCCACAAATTGCAACCACACCAAAAACCTGTGGGAGCGGGCTTGCCCGCGATAGCCCCGCCTCGGTCTAAACCTTAGAAACAGGTTTCCATGGTTTCGATGACATTCAACTGCTCATCCACCAGACACCCGATGCGCCATTTGTCGAACGTCAGGCACGGGTGCGAAGTACCGAACGAAATGATATCGCCCACCCGCAACTCAACCCCTGGCGCAACGGTCATGAATGCATGCTGGTCCATCACCGCTGTCACCTTGCAGGCACTCACATCCTCGCCGATTGCCGGCACTACACCGGCCTTGTAACGCAGCAATGGCACTGGTAAACCGGCGTCATAAGCGACGTCGCGCTTGCCCAGGGCGATCACCGCAAAACCCGGTTCAGGCAACGACTGCACATGCGCCCAGACTTCCAGCGCCGGGCGCAAACCTTCGTGCAGGTCGCTGCGACGGTCGAGCACGCAGCATTGCGCTTCTTTGTAGATGCCATGGTCATGGGCCACGTAGCTGCCGGGCCGCAGCACACTGAGGAAGCGCCCGCCGGCGTTCTGCGCTTCGAAGGATTCAGCGATCAAGTCGTACCAGGCCGAACCCGACGCCGTGATGATCGGCTTGGCAATGGCGAACGCGCCGCTGTCCTGCAATTGCACCGCCAGGCGCACCAAAGAATCAGCGAACGCACGGATGCCGCTCACCGCGTGATCGCCGTGAATCACTCCTTCGTACCCCTCGATGCCGGTCAGCGCCAATGCCGGTTGCGCCGCAATCGCCTTGGCCAGCGCCAGCACTTCGGCTTCGGTGCGGCAACCGCAACGCCCGCCGACCACGCCGTACTCGATCATCACGTTCAAGCGCACCCCGCGCGAGGCGAAATACGCACCGAGGTCCGCGACGTTATCCGGATGATCGACCATGCAATAGAAATCGAAGGTCGGGTCTGCCAACAGATCGGCGATCAGCGCCATGTTCGGCGTGCCGACCAATTGGTTGGCCATCAGCACCCGATGCACGCCATGGGCGTAAGCCGCGCGGGTTTGCGTGGCGCTGGCCAGAGTGATGCCCCAGGCACCGGCGTCCAGTTGGCGGCGAAACAGCGCCGGGGTCATGCTGGTTTTGCCGTGGGGCGCCAGTTCCGCGCCGCTGTTGCTGACGAAGTCCTGCATCCAGCGAATGTTGTGCTCCAGCGCGTCGCGGTGCAGCACCAGCGCAGGCAGGCTGACGTCGCGCACAAGATTGGCGCCTGTATGGGCAAAGCCCTTTTCCACGGCGGCAGTATTTTTGGCGGAATACATGGTCGATCTCCTCACACTCGCGGCCGCAGGCAGCCGCTGTTATTCGTTGATACGCCGGGCGAGGCTGTTGGCGCTGTCGATCAGCACCCGACGATAGTCGTTGTAATTGTTCTTCGCATCGGCCCTTGGGGCGACGATGCACAGGGTTGCGATGGCCACGCCGTTCGGGTCTTTGACCGGGGCGGCGAAGCAATGGGTAAAGGTGTCAGCGACGCTATCGAAGGAAAAGAACCCATCGATACCGGCCTGGCGAATTTCCTCGAGAAACCGCTCCAGCGGCAAACGTTCGCCGTCGGGCAGGATGAAGTCGTCCGGGTCGATCAAGTCGACAATCTGCTGATCGCTCAGATGCGCCAGCAGCAGGCGCCCGGAAGCGGTCCAGGGGATCGGCGCGTTCTCGCCGATGTCCGAGGAAATGCGAAAATGCCGCTCGCCCTCTTTCATCAACGCCACGGTGTATTTGCGCCCGTTGAGCAGGCACATCTGCGCGGTTTCACGGGTCTGGCTGACGATCTCTTGCAAGGCAAGATCGGCCTCGCGGGTCAGGTCGAAATGGCGCAAATGCGCCTGCCCGAGGAAGTACAGCTGACGACCGAGGTAAACGTGACCGTCCTTGCCCACAGGTTCGAGAATACGCCGCTCCAACAAGGAGGCGACCAGTTCGTAGACCGTCGATTTCGGGCTGCCGATGCCGCTGGCGATTTCATTCGGGCGCAGGGGCTGGCCGATTTCCTTGAGGAAATCGAGAATATCGAACGCCCGGTCCAGACCGCGAGCCCGGCGCTTGATGGTGTCTTCGGTCATTTCATTCGGTTCCCATTCAGAGTGCCGGGAGTTTACCCAGAGTCCGGTGGCGACTGTAAGGCCGCCTTCGCGGGCAAGCCAGCTCCCACAGGGTTCTATGTGCTGCCACAGATTGCAGACACACCTTCAATCCCTGTGGGAGCGTGGCTTGCCCGCGATGGGCGCGACTCGGTTCAGGCCTTTTTCTTGTACGCGATGCAATCAATCTCGACCTTGCAATCGACCATCATGTTCGCCTGCACGCAGGCCCTCGCCGGGGCGTGTTCGCTTTTGAAGTACTCGGAAAAAACTTTGTTGAAACTCCAGAAATCCCGCGGGTCTTCCAGCCACACGCCCGTACGGACTACGTCTTCGAGCCCGTAACCAGCCTCCTCCAGAATCGCGATCAGGTTTTTCATGGTCTGGTGAGTCTGCTCGACAATCCCGCCCACGATGATTTCGCCATCCAGCGCCGGCACCTGGCCAGACACGTGCAGCCAGCCATCGGCTTCGACGGCGCGGGCGAAAGGACGGGGCTGGCCGCCACCGGCGGTGCTGCCGGTGCCGTAACGAGTAATGCTCATGAGTGTTTCTCCTGATTGAAAAAGTTAAAAGCGCGTGTTCTTGAGAAATTCCGCCAGACGCGGCGACTGTGGGCGTTCGAACAGTTCCTTGGGCGGCCCCTGCTCTTCGATCCGCCCTTGATTCATGAACACGATCTTGTCCGAGACCTCGAAGGCAAAGCGCATTTCGTGGGTCACCAGCAGCATGGTCATGCCGTCCTCGGCCAAGCCCTTGATCACGTTCAGCACTTCGCCCACCAGTTCCGGGTCGAGGGCCGAGGTGACTTCATCGAACAGCATCAGGCTCGGGTTCATCGCAATCGCCCGGGCAATCGCCACGCGCTGTTGCTGGCCGCCAGACAACTGACCGGGGTAATGATCGCGACGTTCCAGCAGGCCAACCCGCTCCAGCCATTTTTCTGCCAGCGCCACGGCTTCATCCTTGTGCAGCTTTTTGACCTTGAGCAAACCGAGGGTAACGTTCTGCAACGCGGTGAGGTGCGGGAACAGGTTGAATTGCTGGAACGCCATGCCGGTCATGGCGCGATGGCGGGCGATGACTTTTTCCGGATGACGCACGCGCTTGCCGTTGACCTCGTGATAGCCGATGGATTCGCCATCGAGCAGAATCTGCCCGCCCTGGAACTCTTCGAGCATGTTCACGCAGCGCAGCAGCGTGGTCTTGCCCGAGCCGCTGGAGCCGATCAGCGTGACCACGTTGCCACGCTGCATCGTCAGGTCGACGCCCTTGAGCACTTCGAGCTGGCCGTATTGTTTGTGCAGGCCGCGGATGTCCAGCAGCGCTTGATTCTGTGTCGAAACTTGAGCTTGTGTCATGGCAAAGCCACCCGCTTTTCAATGTGCCGGCCGAGTAATTCGATGGCGTAGTTGATGACGAAAAACAGCAAACCGGCGAACAAGTAAAACTCCAGGGTCATGAACGTCCGGGCGATGATCTGTTGGGTGCTGAGCAGCAATTCGGCGACGCCGATCACCGACAACAGCGTCGAGGCCTTGACGATCTCGGTGGACGAGTTGACCCAGGTCGGCAAGATCTGCCGCAACGCCTGGGGCAACAACACGTAGCCCAGCGCCTGGTAAAACGTCAGGCCGATGGCCTTGCTCGCTTCCATCTGGCCACTGGGCAGCGCTTGCAATGCACCGCGCACAATCTCGGCAACGTGGGAGCCGCAAAACAGCGTCAGCCCCAAGGTGCCGGCGCCGAATGCGCTGATTTGCCAGCCCAATGCCGGCGCCATGTAAAAGCAGGCCAACACCAATACAAACACCGGCGTGCCGCGAATGATGTCGACGTAAAACCGGAACGGCGCGCGCATCCAGAACGTGCCGTAGGTGAGCACCAGACCGGCAACGATGCCGACCAGCGTGCCCAGTAAAATCGCCAGCGCCGAGCACTGCACACTGGTCAGAAAGCCTTGCCACAGGACTTCCCGCGCCACCCATAACTCATGCATCCAACTGGGAGATTCGTACATGGGGGCTCCTATCGGCGAATCGCCAGACGCTGCTCGAGGTAACGCAGCATCATGGCAATGAGGTAACAGGCCGCAACATAGAGCGCTGTGGTCACCAGCCAGGTTTCGATCACCCGGTAGCTCTCGACATTGATCTTGCGCGCGTAATAGGTCAGCTCCGGCACGGCAATCGCCGCCGCCAGCGAGGTGTCCTTGAACAGCGAAATGAAGTTGTTCGACAGGGCCGGCAGCACATTGCGCAGCATCACCGGCACGGTGATGTACGCCTTGACCTGCCACTCACCGAGCCCGATGGCCAGGCCGGCTTCACGTAGCCCCTTGGGAATGCTCAACAACCCGCCGCGGAACACTTCGGTCAGGTACGCCCCGGCATACAGCGACAGGGTGATGATGAACGAGGGGATCTTGTCCAGACGAATCCCCAGGCTCGGCAACGCGAAGTAGATCAACAGGATCAACACCAGGATCGGCGTATTACGGATCACCGTCACATACACCGACGCCAGCACCCGCAACGGGCGGTGCTTTGACAGCAATGCAAACGCCATCAGCAGGCCGATCACGCAGCCGATGGCGATCGACACCAGCGCCAACTCAAGGCCCAGACCGAGCCCCGCCAACAAGGTGTCGAAGTCGCGCCAGACGGCGGCAAAATTCAACTGATAGTTCATGGTCAGCAGTACCTTGAGCGGGGCGATTTAAAACCGCCCCGCTCTCACGGGATCATTTGAATTCAGCGGGGAAACCGATTGCAGGTGTAGGGAGGTCGACACCGAACCACTGCTTGAACGACGCCGCATACGTCGGGAACTCAACACCGGTCATGCCTTCATGCAGGACGGTGTTGACGAAGTTCAACCAGTCCTGATCGCCGCGCTTGACTGCACAGGAGTAGGTTTGCGGGCTCCAGGCATAAGCCGGACTGCGATAGCGACCAGGGTTCTGCACCATCAGGTATTTCACCGACGACTGATCGGTGGCCGCGGCATCGGCACGGCCGGAGTTCACGGCCTGATACATCAAATCCACGCTGTCGTATTGATCGACCTTGGCCTTGGGCAACGCCTGATGCACCAGTTCCTCGGCGTACACGTTCTGCAGCACCGCCACGATAACGCCATCGCCGGCGGCCTTCAGGTCGTCGATTTCCTTGTACTTGCTGTTGGCCGGCAGCAACAGGCCGACGCCTTCGCGGTAGTACGGCAGGGTGAACGCCACTTGCTGTGCACGGCTGGCGGTCACGGTGATGAACTGGCAACTCATGTCGACCTTGTCGGTCAGCAGATTGGGAATCCGCGCATCGGACGACTGCACCACGAACTCGACCTTGCTCGGGTCGTTGAACAACCCTTTGGCCACCATCCGCGCGATATCAATATCGAATCCCTGCAACTTGCCATCCGCGCCCTGGAAGTGCCACGGCGCATTAGTACTGCCCGTGCCCACGATCAATTTCCCACGGGCCAGCACGCTGTCGAGCTTGCTGTCTGCCGCTTGGGCGACACCCATGACAGCGGCCGAAGCCGCGAACAGAAAAACACACGCTTTAAACAACGAAGGTCGGCGATGCATGGCAAGCACTCCAGGGTGATGTTTATTCCGCTATACCGGAAGTAGGTATGTAACAACGGAATAGACAGCAGAAAGTGTGCCACAGGTTGTGGGCGGAATCTCGGGGAGTCTGGAAAGTGTTTTGAATCAGATGGATGCGCGTGAGCGCGAGGAAGGTGTTACGAAACGCACAAATAAGAGAACGCTACCGTGGGACACAACGCTCGAGTACTTGCACCACATCTGAAGCCATAGCGATTCAAAATGAAGCAGAGCCCTACCTGTAATTTCTGACAGTAGACCCACCTGCTTGCCTCCTTTAACGTCAACAGGCCTTCGATAGTCTTTGAAAAGGAGATTTCAATGAGTTCGATGACTCCCCCATCAACGCTGGCTCCAGCCTATCGCAAAGCCCTGAAAACCTGGCGCCCGGTCATTCTGTATTTCGGCAATAAAAACTGTTACGCCTGCGAAATGGCCGAGCCGGTTTTCCGCACGATTGCCGAGCAGTATAAGGATCACGCGCAGGTCTACATGCTGAGTACGAGCGAGTCCCCCAGGCATCCGGAAGTCACCGGCACGCCCACGGTGTTGTTCTACAAGGAGGGGAAGCTGCTGAAGAAGCTCAAGGGAATCGGAACCCGGGAAACCCTGGAAGAAAATTTCAAAAAGCACATCGGCAAGCTCAGGCCCAAACAGGTTGCCCGCAAACCCCGCCACGACTTGCCGTGGTTGCAGAAAACCCTCAGCACTTTATGCACCGCGCCTCGGGCACGAGAGCTGTTGAATGTGCGCTGGCTGGGTCATGTTTGAGTCGTCTGACAGACCGCTATCGCGAGCAGGCTCGCTCCCACAGGAAGCCCGCCAGACTGTTTATCGTCCGGCAAAACGCAACCGCGACAACATGCGCAGATCACCCTCACGGTAATAGTCATCGGTCCAGCTGTCATCCGGCGCCAACGGTCGGACCTGCTTGAGCGCCAGTTTTTTTGCGAAGTAGCGGAACCGGTAATGCTCGTAAAAGCGCAGCAGTTCCAGCCCGTAACGATCGGCCAGGTCGGTGTCGCCACGGATGATCAGGTAGTTCTCGTCATTGCCGTTACTGGCCGCCTCACTCAGGTTGTGGCTGCCGCTGATGATCGTCGGTGCGTCGCTGGTGAAGTCGACGACGATGGCTTTGGTGTGCACCAGCAGTCTGCCCTTCTGGCCTTTCATGTTTTCCTTGAGCCAGCCTTCCAGGCCGGTATTGAGCAGCGCGGTGGCGGCAAATTGAGCGGTGCGATCCGCGTGGAAACCGGTGATGCTGCTAACGGTGTTTTGCAGGCCGTAACGCAAGATGTCGTCGTGGGGCAGGCCGAGCAAGGCGTTGAGCACTTCGTCCGGCAAGGCGAACGCGGTGACAAACAGCAGGTCTTTTTTGGCGGCGTTGATGATGTCGACGAACTCACGCAAGTCGCCCTGGCCCGAGCGCGGTGAGAAGCCGGCGAACAGTGCCTGCTCCGGCTGCATCGGATTGTTTTCCGTGAGCCATTCCCGTGTGGCGCCGACATCCGTCGGGTCGGCCCAGACCTGCTCGAAGGTTTGCAGATAACTGGCGCCGATCCGGGCGTCGTCCAGCACATGCACCACGTTGGCCTGACGATAAACACCGTTGGGAGTGAAGTTGGTGCTGCCACAGAGCACCGCTTCGGGCTGATGCTGCCCCGCTGCGTCGAGCCGGCTCAGGACCATGAACTTGTTGTGGAATATGTTATGCGTGACTCGCCCGCGCTTGTTCGCCGCCGGGATTTTTTCCAGGCTGGCTTCGTTCATCGCCGTGGTGTCTTCGTCCGGTTGGGCGTGGTACAGGACCCGAACCTTTACGCCGCGCTCAAACGCAGCGTTCACCGCATCGACGATCACCTTCAGCTGGTACTCATAGATCGCGATGTCCAGCGCCCACCGGCCATCCTCGGCCCGTTCGATGAACCCCAGCAAGCGTGTGAGCAGACCGTTTTCCAACCATTGCCGCGGAGCGTCGGGCCATTCTTCGATGGGGAGTTTCTTGTTGGCGCTGAGCAGCGCATCGAGGTCGGCGAATTTGCGCTGAAAGGCCTGACTCGCGGCCACCGCCCGGTTGAAGATGACGCTCTGGCCCGCTGGAAGGCCATTGTCGGTGGTGAGCGTCACTTCCAGAAACTCACCCAGCTGCGGCGCATCGGCGGTGCCGTAGGCCAAGTGAACCCGATAATGAATCGTCACGCCCGGATTGACCGCGTAATCGGCCCAGCGAAATTTCTGCAATGGCGCGGTATCGCTGGGGGTGGCGTGAAACTGGGGGAACGTATGAGCCTTGCCGGGGAAGGTCAGGCTGTTGAATAAGAACAGCCAGGGTTTGCTGCCTTGCTGTTTTTCGATGGCGAAACCCAGCAGGCCTTTGCGGCGGGGTTCGGCCAGGTCGATCGCCAGCAACACGCCGTTGGTGCCAGCGTAGGCTTTGACGCGGAAATCGTCCTGATCGTTGCGGGCTAGAACGCGCATGGGTCACTCCTGTGATTGTCTTGCTTACAGAGCATAGGGTAGCGATGCGGACTAACCGCAATTATCCGATTCCGAGGTGATGCCTTCGCGAGCACTATCAACACCAAACTCAACCTGAAATCAGCTCATCGATATGTCGATAATCAACCTGCAACTGCGTCGCCAACACCTTTGCCCGACCAAGATGAATCGGCCCGCGCTCGATGTCGATCAGCAGCCCTGGACACTCCAGCGCCGGCAACGCTGACCATTCCTTCACCCGTCCATCCGTCACCAGCAACAGCCTTTGCTGTTCAGCGGGAAAACGTTTTTGCCGAGCCGCCAACCAGCGCCCTGCCTCGCCCAACGCCGCCAGCATCGGCGTACCGCCGCCGGCCCCGAGCCCGTCGAGCCAGTCGCGCAAGCCAGCGGAGGCTTTCAACCCTTGCACTTGCCACTTCGGCATATGACCGCTGGCGGTCAGCAACGCCAGCCGCGCGCGCTGCCGATAGGCATCGTCGAACAGTTGCGCCAGCAAGCCTTTGGCATCGCTCAACGCTTGATGACGTCGGGTCGAGGCCGAGGCATCGACGATCACCAGCCATAATTCATGAGGGCTGCGGGTGCGCAGGTGAAACAGCACATCGTCGCGTTGACGCGGTCGGCCGTTGAGCAAGGTGCCGGGCCAATTGATCGATCCGCTCAGGGCCGCGTGACGTTTGCCCTGTTTACCGTGATCCAGCCGTCCTGCGCGGGGTCTGGCATTCGCCCCCGCGTCCGATCGAGGGCGAATGCCTAGGGCTTTTTTGGCCAGCTCGGCACTTCACGTCGAGCGCCGACCGGCAGCGCCTGGGCGGGCATTTCGCCCCACTGGCCCTGACCTTCGCTCGGGTTGGCGTTCTGATTGGAAGGTGGCTGCGCTGCGGGTGATTGGTGCGGCGCTGGTGGCGAGTGTTCGCGACGACGATGGCGCAAGGCAAACTCGGCGACCGCGTCGATATCTTCTTCGCCAATGGCATTCGCTCCGCGCCAGGCGGCATGAGCCCGAGCTGCACGTAGCCAGACCAGATCGGCCCGCAGGCCATCGACGCCGGCAGCAAAGCAGCGCTCGGTTATCTGCGCCAGCGCGGCATCGTCGAGGGGAATGTTCGCCAGTGCCGAGCGCGCCTTTTGGCAGCGCTCGCGCAGTGCGTGTTGCTGGCTTTCCCACTCGGCGCAGAACCCTTGCGGGTCGCTGTCGAAATCCAGTCGACGACGGATGATCTGACCGCGCTCGACGGGTGCGGTGTGGCCACTGAGGGCGACATTCAAACCAAAGCGGTCGAGCAATTGCGGACGCAGCTCGCCCTCTTCCGGGTTCATGGTGCCGATCAGCACAAACTTCGCCGAATGCCGATGGGAAATCCCGTCGCGCTCGATCAGGTTGGTGCCGCTGGCGGCCACATCGAGCAGCAGGTCCACGAGGTGATCGGGCAGCAGATTGACTTCATCGACATACAACACGCCGCCGTCGGCCTTGGCCAGTACGCCGGGGGAAAACTGTGCGCGACCTTCGCTCAAGGCCGCGTCGAGATCGAGGGTGCCCACCAATCGTTCTTCGGTGGCGCCCAGAGGCAAGGTGACGAATTGACCGCTGGCCAACAGGTCCGCCAAGCCTCGGGCCAGGGTCGATTTGGCCATGCCGCGCGGACCCTCGATCAGCACGCCACCGATTTTAGGGTCGATGGCGGTCAGGTATAGCGCGAGCTTCAAGTCATCGGCGCCGACCACGGCGGAGAGCGGGAAATGGGGGGTGTCGGTCATTTTCAAATCTCAGTCATGGTCGGTGGCAGGCACACCTTGGACCTGTGGGAGCGTGGCTTGCCCGCGAAGGCGTCCGCTCAGTCGAAATCAATGTTGATTGTGAGGGCCTCTTCGCGGGCAAGCCACGCTCCCACAGGTTAGCGATGCCACAGATTTAGCCGTCTTCTTCTATATCCAGCAACAAATTCTCCAGCGCCTCGCGGTACTCGCCCGGTTCTTTCCACAGCCCCCGCTGCTGCGCTTCGAGCATGCGTTCGGTCATGTCACGCAAGGCATGGGGATTGTGTTCGCGGACAAAGTCCCGGGTTGCCGGATCGAGCAAATAGGCGTCCGCCAGCAACGCATATTGGTGGTCGTCGATCAGCTGCGTGGTGGCGTCGAACGCAAACAGGTTATCGACCGTCGCCGCCAGTTCGAACGCGCCTTTATAGCCATGACGCTTGACCCCGTCGATCCATTTCGGATTGGCTGCCCGGGAACGAATCACCCGGTTAAGCTCTTCCTTCAACGTGCGGATCTTCGGCAAATCCGGCTGACTGTGGTCGCCATGGTAACTGGCCGCCGCTTCACCGCTGAGGCTTTCGACGGCTGCCAGCATGCCTCCCTGGAACTGGTAATAGTCGTTGGAATCGAGCAAGTCGTGTTCACGGTTGTCCTGGTTTTGCAGCACCGCCTGCACCTGGCTCAAACGCTGGGCGAACTGTTCGCGGGCGACGGTGCCTTCGTCAGAGCCGCCGTAAGCGTAGCCGCCCCAGTTCAGGTAAACCTGGGCCAAATCTTCACGGCTTTGCCACAAACGACCGTCGATGGCGCCCTGCACGCCTGCTCCGTAAGCACCCGGTTTGGCCCCGAAGATGCGCCAGCCGGCTTGCCGCCGCGCAGCGTCTTCATCCAGACCGGACTCCAGCAACGCTTGCCGCTCGGCGCGGACCTTGGCCGCCAACGGGTTGAGATCGTCCGGCTCATCCAGTGCGGCGACCGCTTGCACGGCGGCGTCGAACAGCCGGATCAGGTTGGCAAAGGCATCGCGGAAAAATCCGGAGACGCGCAAGGTCACGTCCACCCGTGGACGGTCCAGCAAACTCAACGGCAGAATCTCGAAATCGTCGACCCGCTGGCTGCCAGTCGCCCAGACCGGACGCACGCCCATCAGCGCCATGGCCTGGGCGATGTCATCGCCGCCGGTGCGCATGGTCGCGGTGCCCCAAACCGACAGACCGAGCTGACGCAGGTGATCGCCGTGGTCCTGCAAGTGCCGCTCAAGAATCAGGTTCGCGGACTGGAAACCGATGCGCCACGCGGTGGTGGTCGGCAGGTTGCGCACATCCACCGAATAGAAATTGCGCCCGGTAGGCAGCACGTCCAGACGGCCGCGACTCGGCGCGCCGCTAGGCCCGGCCGGGACGAATCGACCACTGAGGGCATCCAGCAGGCCGCGCATTTCCGCTGGGCCGCAGGCGTCCAGACGCGGGGCAACGACTTCGCGCAGGCTGTTGATGATCGCACTCACTTCCGACCAATCACCCTCCTGTGGGAACGGGCCTTTGTGGCGAGGGAGCTTGCTCCCGTTGGACTGCGCAGCAGTCCCATTTTTTGGGGCCGCTTCGCGACCCAACGGGAGCAAGCTCCCTCGCCACAGTGGCTCGCTCCCACCGGGGCCGGGCATGGCTTGAGGATGGTTCAGTAGCTCGGCCTCGGGACTCAAAGTCTGTTCAATCACCTGCGCGGCGAACAACTCCAGACGTTCACGGGTATCCCCCGCCGTACGCCACAGTTCATCGCTGACCGACAGCAATGCCTCCGGTCGAGGGCCGCTCCAGGGCTCGGCCAAAACGCAATCCAGCGGATCGAAGCCCAACGCAAACGCCTTGGCCAGCGCCCGCAACAAACTCGATTGCGCCCCACGGCCATCGCCGCGCGGAATCCGCAGCAAGGCCAATAAGGTGTCGATGCGCAACCGCCCCACTGGCGACTCGCCAAACACGTGCAGACCATCGCGGATCTGCGACTCCTTCAAGTCGCACAGGTACGTGTCCAGGCGCGGTAACCAGATCGCCGCATCGGCATCGCTGTCGAGTTTCTCGTCCAGTTGCAGTTCACGGTCGATGTGCGTGTCGCGCACCAATTGCAGAATGTCGCGCTGCAGTTCCCGGGCGCGGCGCGGATCGAGCAATTGCGCTTCGTAATATTCGTCGGCCAACAATTCGAGATTGCGCAGCGGACCGTAGGTTTCGGCGCGGGTCAGCGGCGGCATCAGGTGATCGATGATCACAGCCTGCGTACGGCGTTTGGCCTGGGCGCCCTCGCCCGGGTCATTGACGATAAACGGATAGATGTTCGGCAGCGGCCCGAGCAAGGCGTCCGGCCAGCAGTTTTCCGACAGCCCGACGCCTTTGCCCGGCAGCCATTCGAGGTTGCCGTGCTTGCCCACATGGATCACGCCGTGAGCGCCGTAGGTGTTGCGCAACCAGAAGTAGAACGCCAGATAACCGTGAGGCGGCACCAGGTCGGGGTCGTGATAGACCGCGCTCGGGTCAACCTGATAACCCCGGGCCGGTTGAATGCCAACAAAGGTCAGGCCGAAGCGCAGACCAGCAATCATCATTCGCCCGCCACGGAACATCGGATCGTTTTCGGCCGAGCCCCAACGCTCCAGCACCGCCTGACGATTGGCCTCGGGCAGCGCGTTGAACATCAGGTTGTAGTCGTCCAGCGCGAGGCTTTGATGACAGGGACGCTGATCGAGGGTGTCGAGGTCGTTGCTGACGCCGCCGAGCAATTGCTGGATCAGCGCGGTGCCGGTGCCTGGCAATTCAGCCGGCAGCGGATAACCTTCAGCGTGCAGCGCTCGGAGGATGTTCAACGCCGCAGCCGGAGTATCGAGGCCGACGCCGTTGCCGATACGCCCATCGCGAGTCGGGTAGTTGGCGAGGATCAGGGCGATGCGTTTTTCGCCGTTGGGCACCCGCGCCAGATCGATCCAGCGCCGGGCCAGTTCGGCGACAAAATCCATGCGCTCAGGTTGCGGCCGGTAGCAGACCACGTCTGACTGACTGCGCTCGCTGCGCCAGGCCAGGTCCTTGAAACTGATCGGCCGGCTGATGATCCGCCCGTCCAGCTCCGGCAGTGCGATGTGCATCGCCAGGTCGCGGGGACCGAGGCCTTGTTCGCTGGCGCGCCAACCGGGTTCATTGTCCTGGGCGCAGATCGCTTGAATCACTGGAATGTTGCGGCGAAACGGCCGCAGGTGCGGCGCTTCGGGGCTGGACTGGGCGAAACCGGTGGTGTTGAGAATCACCCCCGCCTCGACTTCATCCAGCATGTCCTCAACCACCGTCAGGCAGCCGGGCTCTTTCAAACTGGCCAGTGCAATCGGTAACGGGTTCAACCCCGCTGCCTGCAGACGCTGGCAGAAAATATCGATGAAACCGGTGTTCGCCGCCTGCAAATGCGAGCGGTAAAACAGCACCGCCGCCACCGGCTGACCAGCTTGCCAGTCGGCTTGCCAATCGCTCAGCTCAGCGGGGCTTTTGTGCGGATGGTAAATCGCCGTGCGTGGCAGGGTTTGCGGCTCGGACCATGAGTAGTCGCGATCCAGCCAGCGATTGGCGAGGCAGCGAAACAGGTCGAGTGCGTTGGCCATGCCGCCCTGACGCAGGAAGTGCCAGAGCCGGTCGCGGTCTTGCGCGGTTACGGTGCTCAGGTCACTGAGTTCCGGGTCCGGGCGATCGTCCCCCGGCACCAGAATCAGCTGCACACCGCGCTCGGACAATTCCACAAGCCGCTCAATGCCGTAACGCCAATAGGCGATGCCGCCGTGCAGCGAGATCAGAATCACCTTGGCGTGGCGCAGCACTTCGTCGACGTAGAGATCGACCGAGGCGTGATTCTGCACCTGCATCGGATTGGCCAGGCGCAGGCTCGGGTAATCGTCGGGCAACTGCTGCGCCGCTTCGGCTAGCAATGCCAGGCTGGAATCGCCGCTGCACAGGATCACCAGCTCGGCGGGGGTTTGTCCAAGGTCGGCAATGTTGTCATCCGACACGAAACCGCCGGGCTGAGTCCTGAGCAGGTGCATGGTTTAAACGCTGAGCGCAGCGCGCAATTGCGCTTCGAGTGCAGTGGCGTCCAGATCCTGACCGATCAACACCAGACGGGTGGTGCGCGCTTCTTCAGCGCCCCACTGACGGTCGAAGTGCTTGTCGAAACGCGTGCCCACACCCTGGATCAGCAGGCGCATCGACTTGTTCGGTACCGCCGCGAAACCTTTGACCCGCAGGATGCCGTGCTGGACCACCAGTTGCGTCAGCGCGTCCATCAGCAGGCTTTCGTCGGCTTGTGGCAGCTCGATGGAGATGGAATCGAACGCGTCATGGTCATGATCGTGATCGTCTTCGCCTTCATGGTGATGATCGTGATGGCTGTGGCGGCTGTCGATGTGTTCTTCGGAGCCGGCACCGAGGCCGATCAGCACGTCCAGTGGCAGACGACCGCTGCTGGCCTCGATGACTTTCACCGCTGGCGGCAGTTCTTCGGCGACTTCCAGGCGCACGCGGGCCAGGTCTGCGGCGCTGATCAGGTCGGCCTTGTTGAGGATCACCAGATCGGCGCTGGCCAGTTGGTCGGCGAACAGCTCATGCAGCGGCGATTCGTGGTCCAGGTTCGGGTCGAGTTTGCGCTGGGCATCCACTTGATCCGGGAACGCAGCGAAGGTGCCAGCAGCGACGGCCGGGCTGTCGACCACGGTGATCACCGCGTCAACGGTGCAGGCGCTGCGGATTTCTGGCCACTGGAAGGCTTGAACCAAAGGTTTTGGCAGGGCCAGACCCGAAGTTTCGATCAGAATGTGGTCGAGGTCGCCGCGACGAGCGACCAGTTCGCGCATCACCGGGAAGAATTCTTCCTGAACCGTGCAGCACAGGCAGCCGTTGGCCAGTTCGTAGACGCGGCCGTTGGCTTCTTCTTCGGTACAACCGATCGAGCACTGCTTAAGGATTTCGCCGTCGATGCCCAGCTCGCCGAACTCGTTGACGATCACCGCGATGCGACGGCCCTGGGCGTTGTCGAGCATGTGGCGCAGCAAGGTGGTTTTGCCCGAGCCGAGGAAGCCGGTAACGATGGTGACAGGGAGTTTGGCCAGTGTTTTCATCGGATGCCCTTTGGCAAGGTGGCGGGCATACGGGACGACAATCGCAGCGGCGGATGCACGCGCGCAAGAGTTCCGCCACCGGATCACCCCGCCCGGTTGTAGTGAGAATCTGTATCGAGGCAGGTCTCCTGGCTGACGGTGTGCCGGGCGAGTCAGCCTGGCATTCGCTGCGCCTTCCCGCGAACCTGATGGATCAGGGCTTGCAGTGGCGTGGCAGCGAACATCACCGTTCACAGTTGCGGGGGCAGCCGCGGCATCGACCGCGTTCCCTTCTTAGCTTCGGCAGACGCCGAAGAACCTCGAAAGCGCAAGGCTACGCATCGTGTGGGGGCGGGTCAATGTCCTATAGGAGAATGTGATCACCTGTGGGGGTTTGCCTGTGGCGAGGGAGCTTGCTCCCGTTCGAGCGCGAAGCGGTCACAATCAGATACATGCGGTCTGCCTGTAGATATGCAGTGCATGGTTTTACGACTGCTTCGCAGCCGAGCGGGAGCAAGCTCCCTCGCCACAGGTATTTGGTGTCAGTTGAGAACCCTTGCCAATTGACGCCCAACCCCCGCCCATGCTCTCCTACACGCCTTGTTACGGGTGCCCTTCACAGGGTGAAACGGGAAACCGGTGAATCATGTGCTTTACTCTAAAGCCATGTCAGTCCGGTGCTGCCCCCGCAACGGTAAGCGAGTGAAGCGTCAAATCCACTGTGCCCGTCATACGGCATGGGAAGGTGATGCTTGCAGGTTTGGGCACAAGCCCTGCCCCTCGCGAGCCCGGAGACCGGCCCGCAACACAAAGTGACTTTTACGTTCACTGAATAACAAACCCGCGGTGGGCGGGCGCTGTTCGAAATCTCTGCCTGCCCCGGCGTACGGAGGTTTTCATGCGCTCTATTCACCCGCTGACAGACCAGAGGGAAGCGCCATGTCGATCATCAGCAGCACCGCCAGCAACACCGATAAAAAGAGCACGATCAGCACCACCACTACCCTGAGCCAACGCCTGACCGCCGCTTTTTGTGCGTCGATTCTTGGCGCCAGCCTTGTGTATTTCGCCGGTTTCTCGCACATCGAAGCGGTACACAACGCCGCGCACGATACCCGTCACAGCGCCGCATTCCCGTGCCATTGAGACCTGCTGACATGATCAAGCGTATTGCGCAAACCGCAGGTTTCACCGGGCTGCTGGCCGCCCTGCTGCTGACCCTGCTGCAAAGCTTCTGGGTGGCTCCGCTGATTCTGCAGGCCGAGACCTACGAAAAATCCGAGCCGGCCGCGGTTGAAATCCACGAGCACGCCGCGGGAGCTGTCACCGCTCACACCCACGATGCCGAAGCCTGGGAGCCGGAAGACGGCTGGCAGCGCGTGCTGTCGACCACCGGCGGCAATCTGGTGGTGGCGGTGGGTTTCGCCCTGATGCTCGCGGGCCTCTACACCTTGCGCGCTCCACGCCGTACCTCTCAGGGCCTGCTCTGGGGTCTGGCCGGTTACGCGACGTTCGTGCTGGCGCCCACCCTCGGCCTGCCACCTGAGCTGCCGGGCACTGCCGCGGCGGATCTGGCGCAACGGCAGATTTGGTGGATTGGCACCGCCGCGTCCACAGCAGTCGGCATCGCGCTGATCGCATTCAGCCGCCACTGGCTGATGAAGATCCTTGGTGTGGCGATCCTGGCCGTGCCTCATGTGATTGGCGCGCCTCAACCGGAAGTCCATTCGATGCTCGCGCCGCAAGCCCTGGAAGCGCAGTTCAAAATCGCTTCGCAGCTGACCAACATGGCGTTCTGGCTGGCCCTGGGCCTGATCAGCGCCTGGTTGTTCCGCCGCAAAAGCGATGGCCAATACTCCGCATGACTGACGTCAGCGCAGCGCCGACCCTGGTGGTCGGCCTGGGCTGCCAGCGCGGCTGCCCCGTCAGCACGCTGCGGGCGCTGCTTGATCAAGCGTTACAGGCCCATCAAATCGAGCTCCGTGAGATCAAGGCCTTGGCCAGCATTGACCTGAAGCGCGAAGAACCCGCCCTGATCGAACTGGCCGAACAGCTGGCATTGCCGTTGATGTATTTCAGCAGCGAACAATTGGCCGGTTATGAACCGCAACTCAGCCACCACTCGGACATCGCGTTCGAACGCACCGGCTGTTACGGCGTAGCGGAAAGTGCCGCGCTGGCACTGGCCGAACAATTGGCTCAAGCACCGGCAAAGCTGCTGATTCCACGACAAAAATACGCCCAGGCCACCCTCGCATTGGCCAGCGCCGCGTAAAATCCCCGATAATCCCCGCCTTCGATCATGAGCAATCTTCATCTGAAGCGTGCCCATACCCTTTTTCTGACAGGAAACGACGATGACCGTCTACTTCATTGGCGCAGGCCCCGGCGACCCGGAACTGATCACCGTCAAAGGCCAGCGGCTGATTCGTAGCTGCCCGGTCATCATCTATGCAGGCTCCCTGGTGCCCGCCGCTGTACTGGACGGCCACCGCGCCGAACAGGTGGTCAACAGCGCCGAATTGCACCTGGAACAGATCATCGAGCTGATCAAGACCGCCCATGCCAACGGCCAGGACGTAGCCCGGGTGCACTCCGGCGATCCGAGCCTGTACGGGGCGATTGGCGAGCAGATTCGCTACCTGCGTGAACTCGACATCCCTTTCGAAATCATTCCCGGCGTCACCGCCACCGCCGCCTGCGCGGCGCTTTTGGGTGCTGAACTGACCCTGCCGGACGTGTCACAAAGCGTGATTCTGACCCGCTACGCCGACAAGACCGCGATGCCCGCCGGTGAAGAACTGGGCAGTCTGGCGCAGCATGGGGCGACCATGGCGATCCACTTGGGGGTTAATCATCTGGAGAAAATCCTTGCTGAATTGCTGCCGCACTACGGCGCCGATTGCCCGATTGCGGTGATTCATCGGGCAACCTGGCCGGATCAGGATTGGGTGGTGGGGACGCTGGC
Organism: Pseudomonas sp. F-14 TE3482; assembly: GCF_053629455.1. Lineage (NCBI taxonomy): Bacteria > Pseudomonadati > Pseudomonadota > Gammaproteobacteria > Pseudomonadales > Pseudomonadaceae > Pseudomonas > Pseudomonas sp. F-14 TE3482. Next base: position 4,150,755 of record NZ_JBRJII010000001.1, on the reverse strand, counting down.
GGATATTGCCGGGAAGGTTCAAGCCAAGGGATTTCGCCGGACGGCGCTGATTCTGGTGGGCCGGGTGTTGGGCAGCGATCACTTCAGTGAATCATCGTTGTATCGCGCGGGGCATGCGCATTTGTACAGGCCCTGAAGCACTTGTGGCGAGGGAGCTTGCTCCCGCTGGACCGCGCAGCGGTCCCAATATCAACCAACGCATTCATCACGGAAAAATGCATCGGCTGGTTTGCGACTGCTTCGCAGTCGAGCGGGAGCAAGCTCCCTCGCCACAGCACCGTTTTTTTATGTCGCAGCGAACACCTTAGTAGTAGGCGTTTTCTTTCTGCGTATGGTCGGTCACGTCACGAACGCCCTTGAGCTCAGGAATACGCTCAAGCAAGGTGCGCTCGATGCCTTCCTTCAAGGTGACGTCTGCCTGGCCGCAGCCTTGGCAACCGCCGCCGAACTTCAGCACGGCGATGCCGTCTTCGACCACATCGATCAGGCTGACCTGACCGCCGTGGCTGGCCAGCCCCGGGTTGATCTCGGTTTGCAGGTAATAGTTGATGCGCTCGTTGACCGGGCTGTCGGCGTTGACCATCGGTACCTTGGCGTTTGGCGCCTTGATGGTCAGTTGGCCGCCCATGCGGTCGGTGGCGTAGTCAACTACCGCATCGTCCAGGAAGGCTTCGCTGAAGTGATCGATGTACGCGGTGAAGCTTTTGAGCCCCAGCGCGGTGTCTTCGGGTTTTTCTTCGCCCGGCTTGCAGTAGGCAATGCAGGTTTCGGCGTACTGGGTGCCAGGCTGGGTGATAAAGACGCGGATGCCGATACCCGGGGTGTTCTGCTTGGAGAGCAGATCAGCCAGATAATCGTGGGCGGCGTCGGTAATGGTAATAGCGGTCATGGAAACTCCTCGCAGGCTTGGACGCAGTTTACGCCAATCATCGCGCCGGACAAAGTCCTAGTATTTTTGTCGGGAAAGCGCAGCTGATCCAATGTGGGAGCGCAGGCACCTCGTGCATCAAAGATTCTCGTAGCGGTTCATGTCCAGCACGCCCTCTTCCACCGGGTCGGTGTCGTGGATGTAGCGGCTCAGGTCATGAAAATATTGCCAGAACTGTGGATGGCTGCGGCGAATGCCCCAGCGTTCGACGATTTTCTCGAAACTGGCAGCGTCCTTCGCGGTTTCCATCGCATCAACGAAAGCGGGCACTTGGCCGGCCGGAATGTTGAACATGAAGTTCGGGTAGCTGCTGAGTACACCCGGATAAATCGTCAACGTATCGAGCCCCGGCTGATAGCGCCGCGACTCCCCCAGCAGGAACGCCACGTTGCTGTGGGCCCGGTTGCGCAGCAGGCTGTAGATCTCGCGCTTGCCGCTTTGGCTCTCGATACGCAGCATCGTGGCTTCCGGCAAGTGATCGATGACCTTCATCCCCGCCGCCGGACGCGAAGTCAGGCGGCTCAGGGCCTGCTCGGCGTTCTGCAATGCCGGGTCGATGTTCGGTCGCGAGCAGTAGGCATTGTCGCAGCGGTTGATCGGGTCGGGATTGGCATTGAGCTCGCCGTACCGGGCCAGCAATTGCAGGGCGAAATCGCGTTTCGGGTCCTTCTCGTCCAGCGTCAGTGCCGTGGGTTTGTCGTTGTCGATGTACTCGTAATCCAGCCACATCTTGAGCTGGCCGCCGTTCTGATACCAATCGTCGAGGTAGCCGTCCCGTGAATCGGCCGGCATCAAGCGCAGGAAGTTCTGCTCGGCACCATTGCGAATCAGGTCGAAGTACAGCCGGGTTTGGGCCTGATGGGATACGTTGCCAAATACATCGAAGTTGACTGCCAACTGGTAATACGTGCGTTCCAGCAACGGGTAATCGAACAGCCAGATGGTTTGCGGAACGTCACCGATCAGGCCTTTGTTCACCGAGGCGCTGTCGAAATGCCGGAAGATGCTCAGCAGCGCGTTGTCATTGCCGGCCCACAGGGTCGACCAGCTCGGTGCCGGCAGGTCGGCGTAGCTGTCCCGGCGCAAGGCTTCGTACTCGTTGCGTTTGTCACGGTAGTCGCGCCACAGGCTCAGGACACTGCCGACGTCATCGTTCTGCCCTGGCATCGCCAGCAACGGCGTGGCCTGGCCGCGATAATTCGGGTCGGTGATATAGAGGTCATGCTCCGGGGCCTGGAACAATGCCCAAAAGTTGTCGCGAATCACGTCGGTGGCGATCTGGCCGCGGCAGACCGGACCACGAATAAAGGTGCGCACAAAGTATTCGGCATTATCGAGCATGAACTGGTAACGCGCCTGAGCCGGGATGGCCTCAAAGGTCGTGAACGGATTGGCCCGTCGTTCCGGCCCATAGCCCGGCAGCGCGTTGACCTGCCAGTTGCCGCTGTAGAACAGGCTTTTGATCCGCGCCATCTTCGCCGCGCTGAGCGGATAGGTGATGTGGGTCTTGTGCACGATCACGCCTTGCACCGGCCATAAACGGTAATAGACCTGAGTGCCCGGATCGTCATTCGGGCGGCGAGTGTTGATCAAATCAATGGACTGCCCCGTCGGTGTGCGCGAACGTACCCACTGAAAGAAATGCCCCGGCTCGCCGTCCTTGAAATAGAGGTGCGCCAAAAACCAGTGCTCGAACAACCAGCGTCCCACCAGGCTTTCCCGGGCACCCGGGGCGTTGAGCAAGTTTTCCCAATGCACCACCTGCAAGGCTTCCCTGGCGCTGGGCACCAGGCCCTGTTCATCAATCGGCGCGCCGGAGGCCAACCAGCGTTGCAATGTCTGGTATTGCTGATCAGTCAGGCCGGTGACCGCCAGCGGCATGCCTTCTTTGGGGTGAGAGCTGGCATAGCCGTCGAACTCCGCCGGCATGGCGCACATGTTCTCCCGGTTCAGGCCCAGGACGATGTCTTCCGGCAACCTGGCGTTGGGTTGCAACGGGGTTTTGTGGCCCAGTTCGAGCATCCGCGCCATCAGCGCCGCCTGGCTGCCTTGGGCGTCGAGCACAGAATAAAAGCCTTTTTGCTGCCAGGCGCGTTTGCCAAAGGCGTCATAAAACAGCCGGGTCGGCGCTGCGGCCTGTCTGCGTTCGCCATCATAAACGGGCGCCTTGGTTGCACCTCGGGCCGCCCCTTCACCACTACCCAGATTGAGCTGACAGGCGGAGTCGTAGCAGGCATGGCAGGCCACGCACTTTTCAGTGAAGGTCGGTTGAATGTCGCGGGTGTAGGAAATGTCCGGACCTTGCGCAGCGGCGCCCCCGCTTAAAAACAGCATCAATAGGCTGGTGACGACGCGATACGACATATCCCTGGTCCTGATCATGAGAAAACGCCGCGATTCTACCGGTCTGGCCTGCGCACCAACATGAACGATATTCATGCAAAACCCGCACATGCTCCAAAAGCGCACAGGTTTGTTATCATTCCGGCCCTTCGTCATGGCCTTACCGAGTAGTCCAAATGTCCGATCGCAGCGTTCGCCTTCAAGCTCTCAAGCACGCCCTCAAAGAGCGCATCCTGATTCTCGATGGCGGCATGGGTACGATGATCCAGAGCTACAAGCTCGAGGAGCAGGATTACCGTGGCAAACGCTTCGCCGACTGGCCGAGCGATGTCAAAGGCAACAACGACTTGTTGGTGCTGACACGTCCTGACGTGATTGGCGGCATCGAGAAGGCCTATCTGGACGCCGGCGCCGACATTCTGGAAACCAACACCTTCAACGCCACCCGGATTTCCATGGCCGATTACGGCATGGAAGAACTCGCCTACGAATTGAACGTAGAAGGCGCTCGCCTGGCCCGCAAGATTGCCGATGCGAAAACTCTCGAGAACCCGGACAAGCCGCGTTTCGTCGCTGGCGTGCTCGGCCCGACCAGCCGCACCTGCTCGCTGTCGCCCGACGTGAACAACCCTGGCTACCGCAACGTGACCTTCGATGAGCTGGTGGAGAACTACACCGAAGCCACCAAAGGCCTGATCGAAGGCGGCGCCGACCTGATCCTGATCGAAACCATCTTCGATACCCTCAACGCCAAAGCGGCGATCTTCGCCGTGCAAGGCGTGTTCGAAGAACTGGGCGTCGAGTTGCCGATCATGATCTCCGGCACCATCACCGATGCCTCCGGCCGCACACTGTCCGGCCAGACCACCGAAGCGTTCTGGAACTCCGTGGCCCACGCCAAACCGATTTCGGTCGGCCTGAACTGCGCCCTCGGGGCCAGCGAGTTGCGCCCGTACCTGGAAGAACTGTCGAACAAGGCCAACACCCACGTTTCCGCGCACCCGAACGCCGGTCTGCCGAACGAATTCGGCGAGTACGACGAACTGCCGGCAGAAACCGCCAAAGTCATCGAAGAGTTCGCCCAAAGCGGCTTCCTGAACATCGTCGGCGGCTGCTGCGGCACCACGCCGGGGCACATTGAAGCCATCGCCAAAGCGGTGGCCGGCTATGCGCCGCGCGAGATTCCGGACATTCCCAAGGCTTGCCGCCTGTCGGGCCTGGAACCGTTCACCATTGATCGCAGCTCGTTGTTCGTCAACGTCGGCGAGCGGACCAACATCACCGGTTCCGCCAAGTTCGCCCGTCTGATCCGTGAAGACAACTACACCGAAGCCCTGGAAGTCGCCCTGCAACAGGTCGAAGCCGGCGCCCAGGTGATCGACATCAACATGGACGAAGGGATGCTCGATTCGAAGAAGGCCATGGTGACCTTCCTCAATCTGATTGCCGGTGAACCGGACATCTCCCGCGTCCCGATCATGATCGACTCCTCCAAATGGGAAGTGATCGAAGCCGGCCTCAAGTGCATCCAGGGCAAGGGCATCGTCAACTCGATCAGCATGAAAGAAGGCGTCGAGCAGTTCATTCATCACGCCAAACTGTGCAAACGCTACGGCGCCGCGGTGGTGGTGATGGCCTTCGACGAAGCTGGCCAGGCCGACACCGAAGCGCGCAAGAAAGAAATCTGCAAACGCTCCTACGACATTCTGGTCAACGACGTCGGCTTCCCGCCGGAAGACATCATCTTCGACCCGAACATCTTCGCCGTGGCCACCGGTATCGAAGAACACAACAACTACGCTGTGGACTTCATCAACGCCTGCGCCTACATCCGCGACGAACTGCCGTACGCCCTGACTTCCGGCGGCGTGTCGAACGTGTCGTTCTCGTTCCGTGGCAACAACCCGGTGCGCGAGGCAATTCACTCGGTGTTCCTGCTGTATGCGATCCGTAATGGCCTGACCATGGGTATCGTCAACGCCGGCCAACTGGAGATCTACGACCAGATCCCAGCCGAGCTGCGCGATGCCGTCGAAGACGTGATCCTCAACCGCACCCCGGAAGGCACCGACGCCCTCCTCGCCATCGCCGACAAGTACAAGGGCGACGGCAGCGTCAAGGAAGCCGAGACCGAAGAGTGGCGCAACTGGGACGTCAACAAGCGTCTGGAGCATGCGCTGGTCAAGGGCATCACCACCCACATCGTGGAAGACACCGAAGAGTCGCGTCAGTCCTTCGCCCGCCCGATCGAAGTGATCGAAGGCCCGCTGATGTCCGGGATGAACATCGTCGGCGACCTGTTCGGTGCCGGTAAAATGTTCTTGCCGCAGGTGGTGAAGTCCGCCCGCGTGATGAAGCAGGCCGTGGCCCACTTGATTCCGTTCATCGAGCTGGAAAAAGGTGACAAGCCGGAAGCCAAGGGCAAGATCCTGATGGCCACGGTCAAGGGCGACGTACACGACATCGGCAAGAACATCGTCGGCGTGGTGCTGGGCTGTAACGGCTATGACATCGTCGACCTTGGCGTGATGGTACCGGCAGAAAAGATCCTGCAAGTCGCCAAAGAACAGAAATGCGACATCATCGGCCTGTCCGGCTTGATCACGCCCTCACTGGACGAGATGGTTCACGTGGCCCGCGAGATGCAGCGTCAGGACTTCCATTTGCCGCTGATGATCGGTGGCGCGACCACGTCCAAGGCGCATACGGCGGTGAAGATCGAGCCCAAGTACAGTAACGACGCGGTGATCTACGTCACCGACGCCTCCCGCGCTGTGGGCGTGGCGACGCAATTGCTGTCCAAGGAGCTGAAGGCTGGTTTCGTCGAGAAGACTCGCCTGGAATACATCGACGTTCGCGAGCGCACCGCCAACCGCAGCGCCCGCACCGAACGCCTGAGCTACCCGGTGGCCATCGCCAAGAAGCCGCAGTTCGACTGGGGCAGCTACGAACCTGTCAAACCGACGTTCACCGGCGCCAAGGTGCTGGATAACATCGACCTGAAGGTGCTGGCCGAGTACATCGACTGGACACCGTTCTTCATCTCCTGGGACCTGGCCGGCAAGTTTCCGCGCATTCTCAAGGATGAAGTGGTCGGTGAAGCCGCCACCGCGCTGTACGCCGATGCCCGGGAAATGCTTGCCAAACTGATCGACGAAAAGCTGATCAGCGCCCGTGCGGTGTTCGGTTTCTGGCCGGCCAATCAGGTGCGCGACGATGACATCGAAGTCTACGGCGATGACGGCAAGCCATTGGCCAAGCTGCACCACTTGCGTCAGCAGATCATCAAGACCGACGGCAAACCGAACTTCTCCCTGGCCGACTTCGTTGCGCCCAAGGACAGCGGCGTGACCGACTACGTCGGGGGCTTCATCACCACCGCCGGGATCGGCGCCGAAGAAGTGGCCAAGGCCTATCAGGATGCGGGCGACGACTACAACTCGATCATGGTCAAGGCGTTGGCCGACCGCCTGGCCGAGGCCTGTGCCGAGTGGCTGCACCAACAGGTGCGTAAAGATTACTGGGGCTACGCCAAGGACGAGACGCTGGACAACGAGGCGCTGATCAAAGAGCAATACACCGGCATCCGCCCTGCTCCAGGCTACCCGGCCTGCCCGGATCACACCGAGAAAGCCACGCTGTTCAAGCTGCTGGACCCGGAAGCGGAAGAACTCAAAGCCGGCCGCAGCGGCGTGTTCCTCACCGAGCACTACGCCATGTTCCCGGCGGCAGCGGTAAGCGGCTGGTACTTCGCTCACCCGCAGGCGCAGTATTTCGCCGTGGGCAAGATCGACAAGGACCAGGTGCAGAGCTACACCTCGCGCAAGGGTCAGGAATTGAGCGTGACCGAGCGTTGGCTAGCGCCTAACCTGGGTTACGACAACTAACCTCCATCCCCCTGTGGGAGCGTGGCTTGCCCGCGATGAACGATGACACGGTTTCCCTGTGAGACCGCGACGCGTCCATCGCGGGCAAGCCACGCTCCCACAGGTTTCGGGTGTATTGTCTATGCTTACCTCTCATGCATTGGTGACGGGGGATTTATGGACGATCCAGTCGACAACAACAAGCCACCGACCTTCTGGCAGATGCTGCACAGCGTCATGGCGGCGGCGTTCGGGGTGCAGAGCGGGAAAAACCGGGCCCGGGATTTCACCCACGGCAAGCCGAGTCATTTCGTGATGTTGGGGATTCTGTTCACGGCAGTGTTCGCGTTGACGCTGTTTGGCATCGTCAAACTGGTGGTGTACCTGGCGGGTATCTGAAACCGGCTCAGTGCATCAGGGCTTGCAAGCTGAACGGGTAGCGATACGACGTCGGCCGCCCCTTGGCCGAGAGTTTCTGGAAATCCACGCCATAATCCTGAGTCGCGCTCAACGCCAGCAACCGCTTGGCTTGCGCGTGATTGATCAGCTGCAACAACGGAATCTGCCGGTCGCGCCCGCCGTACTGACTGACATCCACCCCCAGGTCGTAGTCATGCAGTTGCACCAGGGCCCAACCACCCAGAGTGAAATGCCCGCCCATCAGCACACTCAACCGCCCTTCCAACAGCGCCTGTAACGCAGTCGGTGAATTGTTGACGGCGCTGAACAGCGCGTCCTTGCCGGGTTGGCCGCCCGTTTCGGCGTAGGCCTGCATGGCACCAAAGGCCATTTCATCGTTGGCCGACCAGACCAGCGACGTTTGCGGGTAACGCTTGAACAATAACCTGGCCTGTTCATAGGCGCGCTCGCGGGTTCAGCCGCCATAGACCAACTGGCGCAACCGCACTTCAGGGTGTTCGGCCAATGCCCGCATCATGCCCTTCTCACGCTGTTGCGCGGCTGGCGTGATCTTCAGGCCGGAGAAGGCCACGAGATCAATGACCTGACCGGGCGCGACCGGGCGATGCAGGCGAATCAGCTCCTTGAGCATCAAGTAGCCGCCCTCCTCATTGTTGGGCACCAGGCTGCCCAACCAGTCGGGATACTTCTGCGGCTGGGCGCCGAGCAAGCGCATCTGGTCTGCGGTCAGGCCGTTGTTGACCAAAAACAGCTTCACACCGCTGCCTTGAGCCAGGCGCAGGATTTCGGGCGCAACGTACAGTTCGTTGACGAACACCAGATAATCCGGTCGAGTCGGCCCTTGCAGGGCTTCGCGGGCTTGCTTGAGTGTGGTTTCAGTGTTTCGCTCGGAATACTGGATGCGCAAATCCATGCCCAGGTTCTTGGCTGCGGCCTGCATGAACTGCGAATAACTGACCCAGAAGACCTCTTGGGTGGTTCCCGGATTGAGGAACAATACAGACGCCGCCTGAGCACAGGGTCCCAGGACCGTACCAAGCGCCAGCACTACACCACAGAAGAACTTCAACATTAATCGTCCGAGCCCCCGAAAATCCGCTGCGCATTATAGCCAGCGAATTCCCTTGGAACGGCGCTTATTCCGGCTTCTGTCCGACAATCGTCGGCGCCGGGCCCGGACGGGGTCGTTTATTGATGGCTGACCCAGAACACCGCTGTGCCCACGACCAGGATGATCAGGAACAAAATCGCCCAGGCATCGACCGTGCTATCGCTTTTCCCTGCTTTGGTTGGGTTGCTCATTGCATCGCCTCTTGTCGGTTTTATCGGTGATTGCATAAAGACTCGACCACAGTTAAGACGATGATTGCCCGCACCACAAATGTGGGTTTTACCCCCATGAGTTTCATTAGTCGTTTTGGTTCTTTGCATATACTCAAACATCACTTTTGCGCATAACTGCAAACTGGTATCTTGCGTCGGCTCCGTTGGGAGTGCGCGGCCGTGCGCGCAGAATTGCCGAGGCTGTATCGGATGAAAGCTAGCGAAAACGCAGCTGTATCCAACCGGCCCAAGCCTGAGAACAGGACTTATATGTACGTATACGACGAGTACGATCAGCGGATCATCGAGGACCGCGTCAAGCAGTTCCGTGATCAGACCCGACGCTATCTGGCAGGCGAGCTGAGCGAAGAAGAATTCCGCCCCCTGCGCCTGCAAAATGGCCTTTATATCCAGCGCTTTGCCCCGATGCTGCGGGTGGCGGTGCCTTATGGCCAACTGACTTCGCGCCAGACGCGAATGATGGCCAAAATTGCCCGCGACTACGACAAGGGCTACGCCCACATCAGTACCCGGCAAAACGTTCAGTTCAACTGGCCGGCCCTGGAAGATATCCCGGACATCCTGGCTGAACTGGCGACCGTGCAGATGCATGCGATCCAGACCAGCGGCAACTGCCTGCGCAACGTCACCACCGACCAGTTCGCCGGTGTCGCGGCCGACGAATTGATCGACCCGCGTCCATGGTGCGAAATCGTCCGCCAGTGGACCACGTTCCACCCGGAATTCGCCTACCTGCCGCGTAAATTCAAAATCGCCATCAACGGTTCGACGTCCGACCGTGCGGCCATTGAAGTCCATGACATTGGCCTTGAACCAGTGCACAACGCCGCGGGCGAACTGGGGTTCCGTGTGCTGGTCGGTGGCGGCCTGGGCCGTACGCCGGTGGTGGGCGCGTTCATCAACGAGTTCCTGCCGTGGCAGGACTTGCTGAGCTATCTCGACGCCATCCTGCGGGTTTACAACCGCTACGGCCGTCGCGACAACAAATACAAGGCGCGGATCAAGATTCTGGTCAAGGCCCTGACGCCTGAAGTGTTCGCGCAGAAAGTCGACGCGGAAATGGAACACCTTCGCGGTGGCCAGACCACGCTGACCGAGGCCGAAGTGCATCGCGTGGCCAAACACTTCGTTGATCCGGAGTACAAGGCGCTGGACAACCAGACCTTGGCGTTGGCCGAACTCGATAAAGAACACCCGGGCTTCGCGCGCTGGCGCACCCGCAACACCCTGACCCACAAGAAACCGGGTTACGTAGCCGTGACCCTGTCCCTGAAGCCGACCGGTGTTGCACCGGGCGACATCACCGACAAGCAGCTCGACGCCGTTGCCGACCTGGCCGATCGTTACAGCTTCGGTCAGCTGCGCACTTCCCACGAGCAGAACATTATTCTGGCCGACGTTGAACAGTCCCAACTGTTCGCGATGTGGGGCGAGTTGCGCGAGCAAGGTTTCGCCACACCGAACATCGGCTTGCTGACCGACATCATCTGCTGCCCTGGCGGTGATTTCTGCTCGCTGGCCAACGCCAAATCGATCCCGATCGCCGAGTCGATCCAGCGCCGTTTCGACGACCTGGACTACCTGTTCGACATCGGCGAACTCGACCTGAACATCTCTGGGTGCATGAACGCCTGTGGTCACCACCACGTCGGCCACATCGGCATTCTCGGGGTCGACAAGAAAGGCGAAGAGTTCTACCAGGTGTCCCTGGGTGGCAGCGCCAGTCGCGATGCAAGCCTGGGCAAGATCCTCGGCCCGTCCTTCGCACAGGAAGCCATGCCTGACGTGATCGAGAAGCTGATCGACGTGTACATCGAACAACGTACCGAAGACGAACGCTTCATCGACACCTATCAGCGTATCGGCATCGACCTCTTCAAGGAGCGCGTCTATGCAGCGAATAATTAAGAACAACGAAGTCGTCGACGAAACCTGGCACTTGCTGCCGAAAGATTTCAACATCGACGAGATCAGCAATTGCGACGACCTGATCGTCCCGCTGCAACTGTGGCGCGAACACAGCCGTATGCTCAAGGCTCGCGATGGCGGCCTGGGTGTGTGGCTGGACGCCGACGAAGAAGCCGAAGAAATCGGTGAAGACGTGGAGAATTTCCAGGTCATCGCCTTGAATTTCCCGGCCTTCACCGATGGACGCAACTACTCCAATGCTCGCTTGCTGCGTGACCGTTATGGTTTCAAAGGCGAATTGAGGGCGATTGGCGATGTGCTGCGCGACCAGTTGTTCTACCTGCACCGCTGCGGTTTTGACGCGTTTGCGATTCGCGCCGATAAAGACCCGTACGAAGCCCTTGAAGGCCTCAAGGACTTCTCGGTGACCTATCAGGCCGCCACCGACGAACCGCTGCCGCTGTTCCGTCGCCGTTGATGTCCAGGCCTTGAACCCTTTGCGGGTTCAAGGCCATCCTCTTCTAGGCCTGCTCGGTGATCACCGGAAAGGGACGTCCCATCGCCACCCAATCGCGGTAGAGCCTGGCCCGATCCTCCAGCGACATGAAAATCCCCAACGGATTCTCAGCATCGACCTCCGTGCTCTCGACAGCCCGGTTCAGCCAGTTCCACAACTCGTCCGATGCCTGCGCCTCACTCAACAGTTGCCAGACCCTCGCTTGCAACGCCATATACTCGACCTGAAAGTCCGCCGTCAGGCTGAGCCCATCGATGAGCCTCAGGAAACGACTGCCTGACGGCTTGACCGCCAATTGCTGCCAGATCGTTCGCCTGGCTTGCTGCAGCGCTTCTTCCCCCTGTTGTAACCACGCCTCTGGATTGCCATAACCGGGACCCGGCGCGTTCAACCACAGGTTGATCCCTGTGCGCTGTCGATGACTGATCAGGCGCCGCAATGTGTCTTCGTCCGTTAACGGGTTGCCCCAAAGCTGCACTCGCCCCCGAACAATGGCCTGGCTCAATACCGCCGACGGAACCCGGGTGATCCGGTTGTCACGCAGGTCCAGCGACGTCAGGTAAGGCTCGTCCCTAATCCCGATCGGGCACGTACTGATCTCTGTCTTCCTCAAATTCACCTCGCGCAGGTTGTCCATCCCTAACAACACAGGCGAAACACTCAGGGGGTTTTCACTCAGGTCCAGTGATTGCAAGTCGAGCAAGTCACTCAGTTGCGATGCCGTGTTCTCCCTGAATTTGAGAAACGTGCCTTTCAGATTCAGCGTTGTGAGATGGCTCATTCGCGCGATTGCAGGCGGCAAAACACTCTCCAGCTCCCCCATGGCGCCAGATAGACGCAGATCGACTTTCTCCAGATTCAATACCCGCAGATTGGGGAAAGACTCCAGGAACTCGTTCAAGCTCTCACGCTCCGTCAGGTGAACTCCGCGCATCGACAACTCGATCACCTCGTTGAACTTGATGTTCATGATCGGCAAGCGGTGGTAGTCCTCGAACTCCAGATCCAGTTTGTATCCCGCTAACGCTTCGTCGGAATAAAGGCGATTGGCCTGGGGCGGACACTTTTGCCAGATTGAGATCAGCTCGTCAGCCAGTTCTATCCGGGTCTCGCGCTCGAGTTCCATCGCGTGCTGCACCAGCGCGACGTTATGCACCGCGATTTGCGCATGGGTCATGCCCACAGCGTCTTCGTCGCCAGCGGCCAGAAAGTCGATGTCCATGTCATCGACATCCTGCAGGGACCGGTCGATCCAACTGGTCAAATCCGTACTCAATTGCTCAGACTGTTGCTTCAGACCATCGAGGCGTGACTGAGCGCTTGCTCCGGCATGTTGCAGCCATTCATCGGCCTGCGCGTTGCCGAAGTCGGGATAGAGGTCCTTGACTTGCAGTCTCATCGTTTCGTGAGTCAACGCCGTAGCCTGGAGGGTCGTCGGAAAGCCCCCGCCCCTCAAGCCCTGCATTTCAAAAGGCAGCCCCCCGTCCATTCTGCCCAGGCCCAGGCCGAACTCGGCGCGTGATAGCGTCCGGTCGCGAAGGTTGAGCTTCAGTTCGTTGGCCGGGTTCAGCGACTGCAACTGCAGCGCCGCCCGCTCATCCGCGGACAACACCCCGATGACGGCCCCGTAAAAGTCCGCGTGCGCGATGGCCTGGGCGGCCACATCGACGTATTGATAGTGGTCGCCGATTTTGATCAAGCGACGACAATCAGCCGCATCAAGCGAACCGCAACGATCCAGCACCCGACCTTGCAGCGAGCCGTCTAGCACCTCGATTCGCAGGCCTTTGGGCCATCCGGGCAAGTTTCTCAGCGAATGCAAGGCCAGCGTGTCCGAATCGGAATGGGCCACGGATCGCAGATAAAGGCCTTCGTAAGCACGGGTCAGCCTCACATGCTGCTGATACTGGCGGGCCTTGCCATCCAGTTGCCTGAATACCCCCTTGATCTCGATCGCATCCGGCGTCTCTGTGAACGCTATGCCACAGCGATCAAGCATCTGCTCCACTGCACTTTTCGGCAGGCCGGGATATTGCTGTTGAAACAATCGGACCCATTCATGCTCCGAGTGCTGGAGCGCCTGATAGCGAGCGTTGAATAACTCCACTCGCCGGGCCTGCAATGCCTCGTTCCCGTCAGCCTGCGCTTTATCGATGGCCTCCATGACGTCCTGATCGATTTTGAAGCGGCTGATAGTGTCGGCCAACACAGGCGTGGGTTGACGACCGGCCTGCATCATTCGCAGCAGGTCGTCATCAACGGCGCTGACCTTGCCGATTTGCGCCAGCACTTCGTCGCTGAAGGTGTCCACCGGGGCGCCGATCCCTCGCAGCAGGCTCAGACGGGTCGGCATCTGCGCGGCCGACTCCAGAGGGGCGACATGAACGGGTGGAGCGTCCACCGGCATACCATCGAGCTGCATAGCAGGCTCCTCGACCCCGTGCTCGGCCGAGGCCAGCGCGGCGGCCTCGGCGCCTTCGCCTTTTAACAACGCGACAGCCCCGGCCAGCGGCAGTGCATTAAGCAAGCCGAACACGGTTCGCGTCACGCCTTCAGAACGCTCACTGGCCGTTTTCCCCTCGATGGACTCATCCAGACCGTAACCGGCGTCAATAAGCCCGGCCAGCACCAACAATCCCTCACCTCCGGGCACAAACAACGCCAGTGGCCCGAACCGGTTGACCCATTGCACGATCGGCTCGACGAAAGCGCTCAGATTGTCACGGTTGACCTGGGCATCGTCGCGGATGGTCTTGACGCTGTCTTGGGCGGCCTGCTTCATGGAGCTCACCAACTGCGCAAAAGGGTCGGATGAGCTGGGTGAGCGATCAAAATTGATGTAGTCGTCCGGATCCCAATGGCCATCATCGTTGAAGAACCCGGCATTCTTCGTCAGCCTGTGCATCCCGGGATAAACCGCCATGCCCTCCAGTGCGGTCAGTACCCCCGCATGAAAGGTGCCGTCCTCGCGATCCTCTTCGGAATAGTGAGCCGCCAGTGCCTGTTTCGTATCGGCCTCCCGGCCCTGAGCCACGATCCATTGACGCAACTGCCGGCTATCATTGAATTCATGCAACGGTGAAGAATTGCCGGGGATGTACAGCAGCACCCTGGAACCTGATCGCGCTCGAAAACACCAGATATCGGTTGCCGTATAACGGTACAGTTTCAACCGACTCGCCTCGACGCTCGAAGGCATCCTTGTAGGCGCTTGCAATTGCTCGATTGTCAGCGTTTCCCAAGTCTGCGCGGCAGGCAACCCGGCGGCTTGCATGGCAAGTTCCAGTCCCTTTCGGGACAGGCACCGTTCTTGATATTGCAGTCGGGCCGCCATGACGAAAGCCGCCTTGACCGATGTCCTCAGGGCATAAGGACCGGGAGCAGCAATGACCGCGTCCGACGGCCAGGCCTGATCAAGATAAGTCTGGTATCGACTGGAAAGAAACAACCCCCAGACCCACTGTTTGAAATCGGCAGGCCGCAGATTGATCTGCGTGTGCGGGCCGTAGGATTGCGGAACCGTGGCGCGGTAAATGCCTTCATAGGTGTCATGGTTGCCGTTGCCCACATAGGCAAACTCATCGACCTTCTCGACAATGCGCACCGATGGCCCGATGTCGGGCGGTGTGTACAGCCCAAACGCGGTTTCGCCGAAGCGCCCGTCGCCCACCGTCTGATAATTGCCAAGCAGCGCCTGGATCAGGGTGCGAGAACTTCCCACCCGCCCCTGGTGGACACCGTTCTCAGGAGGATGCCCATGGTAGTTATAGTCGAGCGTTACCAGCAGGGCTGTCTGCGGATCAATGTCGGCTCCCCACCTCTCCTTGATCAAGCGCTCACCAAACTGAGCGGGGGTTTGCGCAAGTGCGGCCTCCACCGCGGCCTTCAGTTCGTTACGCATCAGGACATTGCGCGTTGGGGCGTCGCCATGGGCGTGATCATTCATGTGCATTCCATTGCAAACTATTGGGAGCCACCAGAATACCCAGCCGCAACTCAAGCGTAAGTCGGAATGATCGGCAGGCCAGTTAGGACGTTTCGCAGAGTCCGCAGGAAAGTGAACAGTCTTAAATGCCGGACGAAAAAAAACCGCGAAAATCCGCGGTTTGATTTTTTCCGGAGACGCCTGCCAGAGGCTTACCAGAAGCGTTGCTGGGTCAAGCGACTCCACCAGCTCAGCAATACGCGATCGATCGAACCGCTGGCCGCGATGCCGATGCGCTCCTGCAGGCTTTTGCGTTCGGCGTAATGCAAGTGGTAGAGCTCGGACTGCTTGGCGCGTTCGGCAAGGTATTCATCGCTGGTCTTGAGTTCATCCACCAGTTGCTTGTCGAGCGCCGCAATGCCCAGCCAGATTTCACCGGTGGCCACTTCGTCGATGGCCAATTGCGGGCGATAGCGGGAAACGAAGTTCTTGAACAGCTGGTGGGTGATGTCCAGGTCTTCCTGGAATTTCTCCCGGCCCTTCTCGGTGTTTTCGCCAAACACTGTCAGGGTGCGCTTGTACTCGCCAGCCGTCAGTACTTCGAAGTCGATGTCGTGTTTTTTCAGCAGGCGATTGACGTTGGGCAACTGCGCCACAACACCGATCGAGCCGAGGATCGCAAACGGCGCACTGATAATTTTCTCGCCGATGCACGCCATCATGTAGCCGCCGCTGGCCGCGACCTTGTCGATGCACACGGTCAACGGCACGCCGGCTTCACGAATCCGCGCCAGTTGCGAAGACGCCAGGCCATAGCTGTGGACCATGCCACCGCCGCTTTCCAGGCGCAGCACCACTTCATCCTTGGGCGTGGCGAGGGTCAGCAGCGCGGTGATTTCGTGGCGCAGGCTCTCAGTGGCCGACGCCCTGATGTCACCATCGAAATCCAGCACGAACACCCGTGGTTTGGCCTCGGGTTTCTTCTTTTGCTTTTTATCGGTTTTAGCCTGGGACTTGCGCAAGGCCTTGAGCTGATCCTTGTCGAGCAAGGTTTGCTCCAGGCGTTCGCGCAGCCCTTTGTAGAAATCATTGAGTTTGCTGACCTGCAGCTGACCGGCCGACTTGCGCCGACCTTTGCTGCGCAACGCCGCAAAACTGGCCAGGACCACCAGGATGGCAATCACCAGAGTCACGGTCTTGGCCAGAAAAATGGCGTACTCGAACAAAAGCTCCACAGGGACTCCTTCAATCAATGCGCGGGGTAAACACGCGCGGGATACCTCCAGCATACCCATCCGCCGGCCCGACGGCCAGCCGTGAAACCTCTGGCAACAGGCCTGTAACGGGCATTTCAAACAAGCGTATGTTTTTTCATTGACAGCTCACCGCCATCCTCATAACCTCGCCAAACCTTCAACGTACCGGGATGACGCGGACGTGGGCAGCATCTACTTGATTCGACATGGCCAGGCCTCCTTTGGTGCAGACGACTATGACGTCCTGTCGCCGACCGGTATTCGCCAGGCAGAACTCCTCGGTCAGCACCTGGCCGAACTCGGTGTCAGCTTCGATCGCTGCCTGTCGGGCGACCTGCGCCGCCAACAACACACCGCCAACAGTGCGCTGGAACAGTTCGCGGCCGTCGGTATGCCGGTGCCTGCCCTGGAAATCGATTCCGCTTTCAATGAATTCGATGCCGACGCAGTGATCCGCGCCCTGCTGCCGGCGATGCTGGAGGACGAGCCTCAAGCGCTGGATATCCTGCGCAACGCCGCACAAAACCGTGCTGAATTCCAACGCATCTTTGCCTTGATCATCGAGCGCTGGCTTGCCGGTACCTACGACACACCGGGACTGGAAAGCTGGCTGGGCTTCGTCGAACGTGTACAGAGCGGTCTGCATCGATTGCTCGAACAAGCCGACAATACCCAGAAAATCGCTGTGTTCACCTCCGGCGGCACTATCACTGCCCTGCTCCATCTCATTACGCAAATGCCCGCAAAGCAAGCCTTTGAACTGAACTGGCAAATCGTCAACACCTCGCTCAACCTGCTCAAGTTTCGCGGGCGCGAGGTGGCCCTGGCTTCCTTCAACAGTCATGCACACCTGCAACTGTTGAAGGCCCCGGAACTCATCACGTTTCGCTGAGTCCGGATTATTGTGACCCTGGCTGTAATCACCCAGCTCTTATTACCCAAGAAAGGATCGAACCATGACCTCCGTAGCTGATGCCGTACAAGCAATGAAAGCCAAGTTCAACCCAGCCGCTGCTGCCGGTCTGGACCTGGTATTCGGTTTTCGCATCGACGACACCAAGAACTTCTCGCTGATCGTCAAAGACGGCACCTGCGAACTGCAAGAAGGCGAGAACCCGGACGCCCAGGTGACTCTGGTCATGGACGGCGAAACCCTGCAAGGCATCGTCGACGGTTCGACCGACGGCATGCAAGCGTTCATGGGCGGCAAACTGCGCGCTGAAGGCGACATGATGCTGGCCATGAAACTGTCCGAGCTGTTCCCGGGCTAAGCACGCCGCTCCCGTCTTTCGGGAGCACGTCTGGCTGCAAACGAATCCCGCCCTCGTGGCGGGATTCGTCGTTTTTCGCCCTCGCAAACGGCTATCTGTGGATTTGCCGACTATATTCCTTCTGGCCGCATGCGTCAGACATCGGCTGTTGATCCTCGCTTCTTTGTGAAGAACTTTGTGGAGAGCGCTGCCATGAGCCCACCTGACGAGCACAACGACTTCAGTCGTCGCCGTGTACTGCAAGGCCTCTCGGCAGGCGCCGTCGGTGCCTGGGTCAGCCCACTATTCGCAGGGAGTAAAGCCATGCCCGATAGCCCAGCCGACCTGATTTTGTACAACGGACGCCTGCACACCGTTGACCGCAAGAAACCCCAGGCCAGTGCCGTCGCGATCAAGGACGGGCGCTTCGTAGTGGTCGGCAGCGACGCCCAGGCCATGGCCCTGCAAGGCCCCGGCAGCCAAATCATCGACCTGCATGGCCGCACGGTGATTCCCGGTCTCAACGACTCTCACCTGCACTTGATCCGTGGCGGCCTGAACTACAACCTTGAGCTGCGCTGGGAAGGCGTGCCGTCCCTGGCCGATGCCTTGCGCATGCTCAAGGATCAAGCCGATCGCACACCGACGCCGCAATGGGTGCGGGTGGTCGGTGGCTGGAACGAGTTCCAGTTTGCCGAAAAGCGCCTGCCGACGATTGAAGAACTGAACAAGGCCGCGCCGGACACCCCGGTATTCGTTCTGCATCTTTATGATCGCGCCCTGCTCAATCGCGCGGCGTTGAAAGTGGTCGGCTATACACGCGACACGCCAAACCCGCCGGGCGGCGAGATCCAGCGCGATGCCAATGGCGACCCCACCGGCATGCTGATCGCCCGACCCAACGCAATGATCCTCTACTCGACCCTGGCCAAGGGACCGAAATTACCGCTGGAGTATCAAGTCAACTCGACCCGCCAGTTCATGCGTGAACTCAATCGGCTGGGCGTCACCAGCGCCATCGATGCCGGCGGCGGTTATCAGAATTACCCGGACGATTATCAAGTTATCCAGCAACTGGCCAAAGACCAACAGCTCACGGTGCGCATTGCCTACAACCTGTTCACTCAAAAACCCAAGGAAGAGCTGACCGATTTCAAAAACTGGACCAGCACCTCCCATTACGGTCAGGGCGATGACTTCCTGCGGCACAACGGTGCCGGGGAAATGCTGGTGTTCTCGGCAGCCGATTTCGAAGACTTCCTCGAACCTCGCCCAGACTTGCCGCAAACCATGGAGCAGGAGCTGGAGCCGGTGGTGCGGCATCTGGTGGAACAGCGTTGGCCCTTCCGCCTGCATGCCACCTACAACGAATCCATCAGCCGCATGCTCGACGTGTTCGAGAAGGTCAACCGGGATATTCCGTTCGACGGTTTGCCATGGTTCTTCGATCACGCCGAAACCATCAGCCCACGGAACATTGAGCGGGTCAAAGCGCTCGGTGGCGGCATCGCGATCCAGGACCGCATGGCATTTCAGGGCGAGTACTTTGTCGACCGTTACGGCGCGAAGGCTGCCGAAGCGACACCACCGATCGCACGCATGCTGGCCGAGGGTGTGCCGGTGGGCGCCGGCACCGATGCCACGCGAGTCTCCAGCTACAACCCCTGGACTTCCCTGTACTGGCTGGTCAGTGGCCGCACCGTCGGCGGGCTGGCGCTGTACCCGCAAGGTTTGAGCCGTGATACGGCGCTGGAACTGTTCACCCACGGCAGCGCCTGGTTTTCCTCCGAACAAGGCAAGAAAGGCCAGATCAAGGTCGGGCAACTGGCGGACCTGATTGCGCTGTCGACGGACTACTTTCACATCGAAGACGAAGCCATCAAATGGATCGAGTCGGTGCTGACCATTGTCGACGGCAAGATCGTCTACGGCACAGCCGAGTTCGAAAAACTGGGGCCTGCGCCGATTCCGGTAGTGCCTGAGTGGTCGCCGGTGGTGAACGTACCGGGGCACTGGAAACCCCTGACGCCGCTGACGGCTCAGGTTCATCAATGCGTGGGCGCTTGCGCGGTGCATGCCCACAGCCATGAGCGGGCGCGGTTGTCGTCGGCGCCGGTCAGTGACTTCCAAGGGTTCTGGGGGGCGTTTGGCTGTTCGTGTTTTGCGTTTTGAAAAAGAGAAAAGATCGCAGCCTGCGGCAGCTCCTACAGGATCGATGTTCACCCGCGATATTTCGGTGAATATGAATCCTGTAGGAGCTGCCGCAGGCTGCGATCTTTTGATTTTCAGCCTCAACATTCCCCAAATACATTTGAAGCAATAAAAAAACCAGGATCCACTCGCCCACAGAAATAAGCCGCTCGGCCGCCAATGAAACACCCACTGACACAAGCTTGACCTCGATCAGTTGCTCCCCCCCTCGCAATCACTACTATCGCGCTTCCATCGAAGGCCACGGACGGCTCATTGGGAGCCTGCGGCCCGTCATTCTCAAGGAAGAGTCAAATCGTGCGGTCATTGAAAATCACTCTGCTGGCGTCAGCGTTCAACGGCCTGACCCAGCGGGCCTGGCTGGACTTGCGTCACGCCGGTCATTCGCCCAGCATGGTGCTGTTCACCGATGAAGAGGCGGTATGCGAGCAAATCGAACACTCCGGCGCCGACCTGGTGATCTGCCCGTTCCTCAAGGATCGGGTACCGCAACAGTTGTGGAGCAACCGCCAGCGTCCCGTGGTGATCATTCATCCGGGCATTGTCGGCGACCGTGGTGCCAGTGCGCTGGACTGGGCGATCACCCGCGAACTCAGCCGCTGGGGCGTGACCGCGTTGCAAGCGGTGGAGGAAATGGATGCCGGGCCAGTCTGGGCCACCTGTGAGTTCAACTTGCCTCAAGGCCTGCGTAAATCCGAGTTGTACAACGGGCGCGTCAGCGATGCGGCGATCTCCTGCATCCGCGAAGTGGTGGAAAAATTCATCGACGGTTTCGTGCCGGTGCCCTTGGATTACAGCCAACGCCATGTGATTGGCCGTTTGCAGCCGAACATGAAGCAAGCCGACCGATCCTTCAGCTGGCACGACAGCTCACACTTCATCAAACGCCGCATCGACGCTGCCGACGGCCAGCCCGGCGTATTGGCGAGCCTGGCCGGCGGTCAGTATTACCTCTACGACGCTCACCTGGATTCACGCAGCGGCACGCCGGGGGAGATTCTCGCGGTGCATGACGATGCGGTGCTGGTGGCAACCGGCGATCACAGCCTGTGGATCGGTTCATTGCGACACAAACCCCGGCCCGGTGAAGAAACCTTCAAGCGCCCGGCCCGCCATGTGCTCGCCGAACAGCTGGCGCAAGTACCTACCCTTGATTGGTCGATCGCCTCCCGGCCCTTCAGCAATGAAAGCTATCAACCGCTCCGCTATCGCGAATCGGGGCATGTCGGCGAACTGACCTTCGAGTTTTATAACGGCGCAATGAGCACCGAACAGTGCCAACGACTGGTTGAGGCCCTGCGCTGGGCCAAGTCCCGGGACACCCAGGTGCTGCTGATCAAGGGTGGGCGCGGCAGTTTCTCCAACGGCGTGCACCTCAACGTGATCCAGGCCGCAGCGGTTCCGGGGCTGGAAGCCTGGGCCAATATTCAGGCGATCGATGACGTCTGCCAGGAACTGCTCAGCGCCCGGCAACTGGTGGTCAGCGGCTTGACCGGGAATGCCGGGGCCGGCGGCGTGATGCTGGCGCTGACTGCCGATATTGTCTTCGCCCGGTCCGGTATCGTGCTCAACCCTCATTACAAAACCATGGGCCTGTACGGCTCCGAGTACTGGACCTACAGCCTTCCCCGCGCCGTCGGCCAGGCAATGGCGAAAAAACTCACTGAAGACTGTCTGCCGATCAGCGCCACCCAGGCCTTGCAGTTGGGCATGGTCCAGGAAATCGGCCCGCGCTGCCCTGACGAGTTTGGCCTGTGGTTGTTGCAGCGAGCCAATGGTGCGTTGAGTGATCCGGCGTATCAGGCGGTGCGTGAACGCAAAAGCCAGCTCGAGACTCAGCTGATGCAGCACTGTCGCAATGCCGAGCTGGAAGAGATGCAGCTGGACATGGTGCAGAACCGCAAACAGTTTGCCGAGAAATGCCGAAATTTTGTGTTCAAGCGCAAGGCGTGTGGCACGCCCCAGCGGTTGGTGGCGCAGTGGGCGGTGGTAAGGGAGGTCGAGTTGGCGGATTGATCGTTTGGCATGAGGTGACTGGACCAGACAGTGAAACCTGTGGCGAGGGAGCTTGCTCCCGTCCGGCTGCGCAGCAGTCGTAAAACAGGTAGACGCGTTTTATCTGACATTACGCGTCGACGGGTCTTGGGGCCGCTTCGCGTCCCAGCGGGAGCAAGCTCCCTCGCCACAAGTGGTATCGGAAGACAAATGCTGCTCTTACAATGCCCGCACCTCCCACATCGGCCTGCCCATGGACATCGACCTCGCCCGCACCTTTCTGGAAATCGTCCGCCACGGCAGCCTGGCCGCGGCGGCTGAAAAGCTGCACGTCACCCAGACCGCGATCACCGCCCGCGTGCAGAAACTCGAAAGCCAGCTCGGCAGCACGCTGTTCGTGCGCAACCGCGCCGGGGCACGCCTGACGCCGAACGGTGAGGCCTTTGTGGTTTACGCCAATCAACTGGTGCAGACCTGGGAGGCGGCGCGTCGTGACTTGCCGCTGCCCGAGGGCTACCGCGACGTGCTGCACATCGGTGGCGAGGTCAGCCTGTGCAACCCGTTGATGCTCAGCTGGGCCGGCGAGTTGCGCGAGAAAATTCCCAGCCACGCATTGCGCATGGAAATCCGCGACGGCGAAAACCTGCTGCGGCAACTGGAGCTGGGGGTGCTGGATGCGGCGCTGGTCTATCAGCCCGAGTACTGGCCACGCCTGCAAGTCGAGCAGGTGCTGGAAGAAAAACTCATCCTGGTACGCCTGGCCGGACAGCCCGATCCTTATGTGTATATCGACTGGGGCCCGGACTTCCGTCGTCAGCACGATGCCGCACTGCCGGAAAAGGCCAAGGCAGCCCTGAGCTTCAACCTCGGCCCGCTGGCCTTGCAGTACATCCTGGAAAACGGCGGCAGCGGCTATTTTCGCACCCGCGTGGTCCAGAGCTACCTGGAAAGCGGCGTGCTGGAGCCAGTGCCCAAGGCTCCGGAGTTCAGCTATCCGACCTACCTGGTTTACTCCCGGGACCGCGACTCGGTGACCCTGCAACGAGCCTTCGACTTACTGCGTGAAGTGATCAAGTCGGACGACGATTGGTCCCAGCGCTGGAACCCCTTGACCTGACGCCGGGCGCCTTGCACCGGAGCATGGCGCATGTGGCCTCAAGGTTGGGCCAGCCTCTGCGGTGGGATCGGCTAATCTGCTGGTTATAACAATAACCACAGGTGAACGCAGTGAGGCAGACCACCGAAGCATTCCGCGCGCGCTACCGTGCCGATATTCATCCGCTCTACAACCCTTGGTTGCACGGCGTGTTTGTGCTGCTGTTCGGGTTGCTGGCCATCGGCGCGTTCTGGAGCACCGTGCATCAGGTACACCCCCTGGAATGGCTGGCGGTGCCGCTGACCCTGTTGTTCTTCAACTTCGGCGTCTACGTCGTGCATCGGCATCTGGGGCACCATAAAAAGCGCTTGGCGCGAATGTTCTACGCCCGTCACGCCGGTGACCATCACAGCTTTTTCACCCCCGGCCACATGACCTACGACAGCGCCCGGGACTGGCGGGTGATTCTGTTTCCGGCCTGGCTGATTGTGTTGCACACCCTCGTCATTACCGCGCCCGCGTGGTGGCTGCTGGCTCAGCTCAATGGCAACGTCGCGGGGCTGTTCGGCGGCTGCATGGTCCTCGGTTACCTGACTTATGAAGTGTTCCATGCCTGCGAACATTTACCGCCCGGCAACCCGCTGACACGTCTGCCATGGGTCCGCCAGATGCGCCGTCTGCATGAACTGCATCACCGCCGTGAACTGATGCAGGAGCGCAATTTCAATATCGTGTTTCCACTGATGGACTACCTGTTCGGCACCCTGCACTGGGAGCCGGAACAAGCGCCTCCACACCTGACGAGAACGCCCATCCGCCTGCAGCACGTGGTCGACATCGCAGGAAATCCGCTCGCCGTGCTCGCCTACGCCAGCACGGCGACGCGTTGGCCGGAGTGGCATCCGTCCTCCCTCAAGGTCGATGGCCAGAGCGGCCCGTTGTATGCCGGGGCGCGGTTCGAGGAAGACATTCGGGCCGGTGGGCGTGAGGGACATTTGAGTTGGGAGGTCGACGAATACTTGCCCGGCCGTCGCTGGAGCGCTCGGGCCCAGGACGATCATGGGCTGTCATTGGTGTTGACTTACGAGTGCGAGGCTTTTGGCGATGGCACGCGGTTTGTCCGCACCCTGGAATATTGCTTTAGCAGTGTACTGATGCGCATCGCCAATCGATTGTTGCTCAAACGGCGCATTGAGCATGAATCGGCGCAATCGATGCTGGCGTTACGCGAGATGGCGCAAAAACATCTGGCCTCGACAGGAGTCACCGCGTGAAAAGAGCCTTCAGGTTTCGGCATTTATTGTTGCTGTTGATCATTGTGGTTGGCGGCTTCCTGTTGTTATTACCCACCAAGGTCCAGCCGATCGCCTGGACACCGTCACCAGCGCCCTCCCTCATCGATGGCATCTACACAGACAATCAGCGCCTCAAAGGCGTGGAGCGTGTCGGTGCCGCCGACATCGACGGCCCGGAAGCGTTGCTTCTGGAAGAAAACATCCTCATCACCGGCCTGCATGACGGCCGGTTGATTAGCACCAGCCTCGACGGCAAGACCACCAGGGTGCTGGCCGATACCGGTGGCAGGCCATTGGGCCTGGCGCGCCATCCCAATGGTTTGCTAGTGATCGCCGACGGGGTCAAGGGTTTGCTGTCGCTCGATGCTCAAGGCCGATTGATTGCATTGAGCACCACGGCCAACAACGTGCCCTTCGGCTTTACCGACGACGTGGTCATCGACAAGTCAGGGCATTACGCCTATTTCAGCGATGCATCCAGCCGTTGGGGTTACGGCAAGGATGGCGAGGCAATCATCGAGCACGGCGGCGACGGCCGATTGCTGCGTTATGACTTCCAGACCGGCAAAACGACGGTTCTTCTGGACAAACTGGAGTTCGCTAACGGTGTGACCTTGGGGCCTGATGATGCGTTTGTGCTGGTCAACGAAACCGGCGCCTATCGCATCAGCCGCTATTGGCTGACCGGGCCAAAAGCCGGAACCCACGATCTGTTCATCGACAATTTGCCAGGGCTGCCGGACAACCTGGCATTCAATGGTCGCGACCGTTTCTGGGTGGCGCTGTATGCACCGCGCAATGCACTGCTTGACGCCACGGCGCCCTACCCTCTGGTACGCAAAATGATCGTGCGCGCGATGACGGTCCTGCCCAAACCGGTGGAGAAACGCGCCTTCGCCCTTGGCCTGGACCTCGACGGTAAAGTGATTGCCAATCTGCAGGACGCCAGCAGCGGCAACTACTCCCCCATCACCACCGTGCGCGAGTATGGGGACTGGTTGTATCTGGGATCGCTGAAAGCGCGGCACATGGCGCGGTTGCCGTTGAGCACGGCATTGCAGTAGTAACGATGATCAATCTGTGGGAGCGGGGCTTGCTCGCGAAGGCGGACTGACATTCAACATTGATGTCGACTGGCATGGCCTCATTCGCGAGCAAGCCCGCTCCCACAGTTGATTGGGGTTGCCGCGAAGTTTGTGATCATCCCTCGTGGACTCAACGCGGATCCATCTCACCATCACGAACCGAATTGTCTGTCTCTTCGCGCACTCGCTCCGGGTCGATGTCAGTGACGTCATCCTGTTCCAGAGGCGTTATGTCCTCATTGTCCGGCAATTCATCGATGCCCGGTTCATCCTCGGGATTGACGGTGGTGCGTCCAGGGCTCAGGGGTTCGGGATGAGTCGGGATCGGGTCATAGCCGCCCTGTTGTTCGCTGGGGTACTTTTCTTTATGGGGAAAGGCTGAAGGGGGCATGGGGCACCTCGCATGGGCCGCAAAGTCGGCTCTGATCGTTCGAGGTGCCGGTATTTATCCCCGTTCCAATTTTTCAGTCACCGGTCGTCGGTGACTCGACATAGCGCCTCAGGACCGTGCCTGGAGTTGTTGGACGATCTTGTCCTTGACCTGCAAGCGCTTCTCCTTGAGCTTCTTCAGTGCATCATCGCTGGGCGCATCCGATTGTGCGGACTCGGCCTTCAACACTTCGGCGTCCGCCTGGGAGTACTTGTTGAGCAGTGAATCCAGTAACGGATCCTTGGTGCGTTTTTGCTGGATCTCTTCCTTCGTGCAGCGCAAATCCTGATAAAGGTCATGGGTCACCGGCATGGAACACCTCCGTTTGTTAATCGGTGGCAAACGTGATCGATTGCGTTCACCAGCTATCAGAATGGCCTCGCTTACCCGGTTCTGTCGACCGTCTATCAGACCAGCGGTGTCCGTTCGTCGTCCTGTCGCAAACGCGATAAAACCTTTACTCGAGCGCCCGCCTCCATTGAATAACGATCACCCGGATCGCCCATAGAAACCTGTGTGGAGAATGATCAATGGACGGCTTCAATCTGCGTCACCTCGCCCTGGCCGTTGCCTTGAGCACCAGCATGGGCACAGCTTTTGCCGCCGATTCCAACGACTTCGTCGATGACGCGGTCGCGGGCGGCATCGCGGAAGTCGAGACCAGCAAACTGGCCCTGGAAAAAAGCTCATCGGCCGACGTCAAGGCGTTCGCCAACATGATGGTCACCGATCATTCCAAAGCCAATGAAGAACTGGCGGCACTGGCGAAAAAGCATGACATCGAAGTGCCGGACACGACGACAATAGTTAAACAGGCCAAGGAAAAAATTCTCGACCTGCGCGATGAATCCTTCGACACGGCCTATGCCAACAATCAGGTGAAGGCTCACGAAGAAGCCATTGAACGGTTCAAGAAAGAAGCCAATACGGTGACGGACGACAAGACCAAAGGCGCCACCGACCTCAAGGCCTTCGCGCAAAAAATGTTGCCGGCGCTGGAAAAACACCTGGATATGGCGAAAAAACTCCAGGCGGCTCATCCCGACAAATAACCCCGCGCTGATGACAGTCAGTCAAGGTGCGGAACCTGTGGGAGCGGGCTGTGGTCAGGGGGCTTTGTGGCGAGGGGGCTTGCCCCCGTTCGAGTGCGTAGCGCTCGCTGGTCCTGGGTCCGCTGCGCGGCCCAACGGGGGCAAGCCCCCTCGCCACACAAGCCCGCTCCCACATGGATTGCGCAATCAATGAAAATCCAGAATCAACCACCCAGCACATTGCGGATCTTACTCAACAGCGCTTCAGGGCCATAAGGTTTGCTCAGCAGATAAGTGTCGGGGCTGAGTTGGTGATTGCGCGAAATAATGTCCCGGGTGTGGCCGGAGGTAAACAGCACCGCCACCGGTGGATTCTGTACCTTGGCCCAGGCGGCCAGGTCCGCGCTTTTGATCAGACCGGGCATAACCACATCGGTGAAGATCAGATCCACTGCCACGCCATCGAGCAACATCTGCATGGCCAGGTCACCGTTGGCCGCGGTCAGAACCTGATAGCCCTCTTCACGCAACAAATCCACCGCCGAGCCACGCACCGCTTCGTTGTCCTCGACCACCAGAATGGTTTCGTGCCCGCCACGGTGCTGCGGATCATGGCGCGTTGTTTCACCGGGCAACGGGCGCAAGCTGCGCGGGAAATATAGCTGCACCCGAGTGCCCTGCCCGACGACGCTGGAAATCTCGATATGCCCGTCGCTCTGTTTGACGAAACCGAACACCATACTCAAACCCAGGCCGGTGCCCTGGCCGTCGGCCTTGGTGGTGAAAAACGGTTCAAAGGCCTGTGCGAGCACTTGAGGCGACATGCCGACACCCGTGTCAGCCACCGCGACGCAAACATAGTCGCCGGCGACGATGCCCTTGCCTGCGCAAAACTTGCGGTCGAGGGCAATGTTCTCGGCACTCAGGGCAATGGTCCCCTCGCCGTTCATGGCGTCTCGGGCGTTGATCGCGAGGTTGAGAATGGCGTTTTCCAGTTGATTGCGGTCCACGTAGAGATGCCATGGATCGTCAGGCGCCGTCACCTTGATCTGGATAGTTTCCCCCAGCGCCCGCTGCAACAATTCTCCCAGGCCTTCGAAGATCTGCCGTGGATCGCAGACCGCCGGCGACAAAGGCTGACGACGGGCGAATGCGAGCAATTGCGACGACAATTTGGCACCGCGCTCGACCGCGGCAATCGACGCGCTGACCCGGCGTTGCACATTGGCGTTGTCCGGCTCGTGACGCGCCAGCAAATGCAGGTTGCCGGCGATCACCTGCAACAGATTGTTGAAGTCATGGGCCACACCACCGGTGAGACCGCCGATGGCTTCGAGTTTCTGTGACTGGCGCAACTGCTCTTCAGCCGCCAGCCGCGCCTCGACTTCGTCGGCGACTCGCTGCTCCAGGTTGCGGGTGAATTTGAGCAAAGATTCTTCGGCGCTCTTGCGTTCATGGATGTCAATCAACACCCCGGGAAAGCGGAACGCCTCGCCTTGCTCATCGAACTCGCAACACCCGCTGGCCAGCACCCACAGGTAACTGCCATCGGGGCGCAGGACCCGGTATTCGGCGTTATAGGGTATGCCGGTTTCCACCGACTGATTGATCCGTTCCTGAACCCAACTGCGGTCGTCGGGATGGATCTGCATTTCGGCGATGAGCGGTGACAGGTTGGCCAGGTCCTGGTCGGGCGGATAGGAAAACGTGCGGGCGAAGCGTTCGTCGGCAGACAGCACATCAGCCTTGATATCCCAGACGAATGAGCCGAGCAAAGCCCCGGCATTAAGAGCCAGGCGAACTCTTTCGTTGTCGGCGCGATAAGCGCTTTCGGCTTCCTGGCGGCGGCGCTCGGAAATCACATGGTCAGTGGTGTCGACCACCATCGCCATGACCCCGGCGGGGTGCCCGTCATCATCGGCGACGGGGCTGTAGTAAAGATCCATCCAGACGTCTTCGGGTACGCCGTCACGCAACAGCACCAAAGCTTTGTTGTGATAGGACAAGGTGCCGCCCGCAAGGCAGGTGTCCACCACATGCCGATTGAATTCGGCGACCTCTGGCCAGCCCAACTCCACCGGGGAACCCAGCAGGTAAGGATGGCGCCCACCGGCAAATCTCGAGTAGGCATCGTTATAGATCATATAACCGGGCCGGCCCCACAGCATCACCATGGGCAGGGGTGAGGCGAGCAATAATTGCACCGTGCTGCACAGGCTCCCGGGCCAGGTATCGATGCTCCCGAGCTCGGTCAGGCTCCAGTCGAACGCGCGAATGCGTCCAGCCATTTCGCCGCTCCAGCCGGTACATCCGTGGCTATTGTCTAGAAACTGCATCGACTGGCCTATGTCTTGTGAATGACATGTTTTCAGGCAGTGCAACGGCGTGAGGAGACGGTGCGTGCCCGTTTGTTTCGAGCACCGCCGACGCCAATGGTTTCATTGAGGTATAGCTGAATGTCGCCGGTTCAGCGGAAATCCCGGCTGCGCACATGGATACCGTCGAGCAGTGAACTCAGGTCGCTCAAGCGCCCGGCAATCAAATACCGCACCTCGCCTTCCTTTTCCCAGCGTCCATCGACCTTGAGCAATTGCGAGCCGACCAGTACCTGCCGTTGCCGTTCGGCCAGGTCGCGCCAGACCACCACGTTGACGTTGCCGAACTCATCTTCAAGCGTCACGAAGGTCACGCCGCTGGCGGTGCCCGGGCGTTGTCGACCGGTCACCAACCCGGCGACGCTGACCGGTCGGTCGTGCTCGACATCCATAAGCTCTTTCGAACTGCGGCAACGCCGGGCTTTCAACTCGCCTCGCAGCAATGCCAGCGGATGCGGGCCGAGGGTGGTGCCGACACTGTTGTAATCGGCTTGCAGGTCCTCGCCCACGGTGGGTTTGGGCAGAGACACCGTCGGCTCTTCCTGGCTCGGCAAACCGGCAAACAAGCCGAGCTGCTTCTGCACACCCGCCACTTCCCAGCGCGCCCGATGCCGGTCACCGGCCAGCCCGCGCAATGCACCGGCATCGGCCAGTTGCTCCTGGGCACGGGCATCGAGTCGCGCCCGTTCGCCAAGGTCGGCGATGTCGGCAAACGCCCCTTTCGACCGTGCAACTTCAATGCGCCTGGCATCGTCCTCGCGAAAGCCTTTGATCATCCGCAACCCCATGCGAATGGCCGGCTGCGCGCCGATGATCGGTTCCAGGCTGCAATCCCAGTCACTGGCCCGCACGTCCACCGGACGAATCTGCAAATGATGTCGGCGGGCGTCCTGAAGAATCTGGTCCGGGCTGTAGAAACCCATGGGCCAGCTGTTGATCAGCGCACAGGCGAAGGCCGCCGGCTCGTGGCATTTCAACCAGCAACTGGCATAGGTCAGCAAGGCGAAACTGGCGGCGTGGGATTCGGGAAAGCCGTAATTGCCAAAGCCTTTGATCTGCTCGAAGATCTGCGCGGCGAACTCCGCCGTGTAGCCGTTTTTCTTCATTCCGTCGGCCAGACGTTCCTTGTGCGGTTCCAGTCCGCCGTGGCGTTTCCAGGCGGCCATGGAGCGGCGCAATTGATCGGCCTCGCCGGGGCTGTAGTCGGCGGCGACAATCGCGATCTGCATCACCTGTTCCTGGAACAGTGGCACGCCCAACGTACGCTCCAGCACCGCTTCGAGTTCTTTCGACGGGTAGATCACCTCTTCTTCGCCCTTACGCCGCCGCAGATAGGGATGCACCATCCCGCCCTGAATCGGCCCCGGGCGAACGATCGCCACCTCAATCACCAGATCATAGAAGGTCGTGGGTTTGAGCCTCGGCAGCATCGACATCTGAGCCCGGGATTCAATCTGGAACACCCCGATGGTATCGGCACGTCCGATCATCTCGTAGGTTTGCGGATCTTCGGCCGGCACCGTTGCCAGACTCAGGTCCCGGCCACGGTGCCGACGCAGCAGATCGAAACAACGGCGAATCGCGCTGAGCATGCCCAGCGCCAGAATATCGACCTTGAGCAGCCCGACCGCATCCAGATCGTCCTTGTCCCACTGGATGATGGTGCGTTCGGCCATGGCGGCGTTTTCCACCGGCACCAGGCTGTCCAGGGGCTGCTCGGAAATCACGAAACCGCCAGGGTGCTGGGACAGGTGCCGGGGGAAACCGATCAACTGCCCCGTCAGGCTCAGCACCCGGCGCAACACCGGGCTGTCGGGATCGAAACCACCTTCACGCAGGCGCTCGACGGGAGGCGCCTGATCACTCCAGTGACCGCAACAGTCGGCCAGGGCGTTGACCTGATCGGGCGGCAAACCCAGTGCCTTGGCCACATCGCGGACTGCGCCGGCACCATGGTAAGTGCTGACCACCGCCGTCAGCGCCGCGCGGGTCCGACCATAACGCTGAAACACGTATTGCAGGACTTCTTCACGCCGCTCGTGCTCGAAATCGACGTCAATGTCTGGCGGCTCGTTGCGCTCTTTGGAGAGAAAACGTTCGAACAGCAACGTGCTCCGCTCCGGGTCGATCTCCGTGATCCCCAGTACGTAGCACACCGCCGAGTTGGCCGCAGAACCGCGCCCCTGACACAGAATGTGTTGCTTGCGGGCGAAATTGACAATGTCGTGAACGGTCAGGAAATAGCTTTCGTACCCCAGCTCGGCAATCAGTTGCAGTTCCTTGTCGATCTGCGCCAACACCTCGACTTTAGGGCCTTTTTCCCAGCGCCACCGAACACCCTTTTCGGCCAACTCCCGCAGCCAGGACGTGGCCGTGCGCCCCTCAGGCACCAGCTCCCGGGGATATTGATAGCGCAACTGACCGAGGTCGAACGTGCAGCGGCGGGCGATGCTCAGCGTTTCGTCGAGCAGTGCCTGCGGATAGAGCTCGCGCAAGGCGTCGAGGCTGCGCAAATGCCGTTCGCCATTGGGGTGCAGGCGCAACCCGGCCTCGGCCACCGGCAAGTGATGACGAATCGCAGTCATGGTGTCCTGCAAGGCGCGACGGCCACGGGCATGCATGTGCACATCGCCGCTGGCCACCGCCGGGATCCGCAATTCCCGCGCCAGGGTCAGCAGCGCCGCCAGTCGCCGGGTGTCGTCCTGCCCGCGATGTAACTGAACGCTCAGCCACAGGCGCTCGGCGAAGGTCTGCTTCAGCCAGTGACCCTGCTCAACGTCATCGACGGCGTCCGGCACCCACAACGCCAACAGCCCCGGCAACGGCTCGCCGAAATCCTCCCGCAGCACCTGATACTGGCCTTTCTGCGTACGGCGTCTGGCGCGGGTAATCAGGCGGCACAGGGTTTGGTAACCCTCGAGGCTTTCCACCAGCAGTACCAGTTTCGGGCCGTCTTCGATGCGTATTTCACTGCCGATGATCAGCGGCAATTCCACGGCCTTGGCCGCCTGCCAGGCGCGGACGATGCCCGCCAAGGTGCATTCGTCGGTGATCGCCAACGCTCGATAGCCCTGCTTTTTCGCCCGTTGAAAAAGCTCGAGCGCACTGGAAGCACCGCGCTGGAAACTGAAGTTCGACAGGCAGTGCAGCTCGGCATAATCGACACTCATGCGAACCAGCCTTGCAGCCACAACGGACCGCCTTCGCCCACCGCCCGATAGGCCCAGCCTTGCTGGCCGGAACGGGTTTCGATCAGGTAATAATCGCGGCGCACGTCGTCGCCGTCCCACCAGCCCGACTCGATGCGTTCCGGCCCCATGAGGATGCGCGTCGAACCTTCGTGTACTGCCTGCGGCTCCGTCAGCAACCAGCCCGGACGTTGCACGGCAGGCAATACCTCACAGGTCTGGCTGTCGACACTGGCCTGCCACGCGCATTCCGGTCGGTGATCGGCCTGGAACCGCAAGCCTTGCACCGCGTCATCCCCCAGCCGTGCGCGCAAGCGTTCGCGCAGTTGCTCCCAAGGCAAGGATTGCTGCGGACGATCATCGAACAGTTCCTGGTACTGGGGCACAAAGGCCGGTAGCTCTTCGGCGCGCAGACGAAAACCGCGCACCGGCGCCTCGACCTGAACCTGCTCCAGCCTCCCTCGGGCCAGCTCGAACAGCATTGCCGGATCGCGCTCGGCACTGAGCAGGCCGACCTTGATCAGCGTGTCTGGTAACCCGGCGTGCTCCAGATGCAGGTCAAAACGCTGCACACCGCTGTCGCGCCCGCAGAGGAACGCCGCCAGATCGCCGGTCAGCCTGCGCAATGGAAACAGCAATGCCTGATGGGATTGCACATCGAAGTTGAGTTCGATGCGCACATCGAAACGGTCCGGCGGCAGGTAAAACGCCAGCGCCAGATGTCGTAAACCGAACAGGGTGTCCAGATGCTTGAGCACCTGGGCTTCGAAACGCCGGGCCAGGCTATGTCGTGGCAGCGCCTGCACCTGACTCAAGGTGCGCAGCCCCATGCGCGACAGTGCCGTGGCAACGCTTGGCTCCAGGGCGATCCGGTCAACGGGCAACTGCCCGAGATGGTGCTGCAAAGCGTCATTGTCCGGCACCACCAGACCGTCATAAACGTTGGCCAGCACCCGCGCCGCCACCGGGTTGGGCGCGGCGACAATTCGGTGACGAAACCCCAGCTCGCCAAGTTCCGCCCGCAACCGCGCTTCGAACTGCGGCCAAGGCCCGAACAAGCCCAGGCTGGATTCGATTTCAAACACCACGGCGCGCGGATAATGCACGCTGACCTGAGAGCTGAACCGATAGGCCCAGGCGGCCAGGAATTGCTGCCAGTGCTCGATCTCGGCGGCGTCGTATTCGGCGGTGACAAACCCTTTGCTCAAGGCCTGAGCGGCGGTCATCGACTGGCCGGGCCGCAAGCCCAGCGCCCGCGCCGAACCGTTGACCGCTTGCAGCACCCGACGTTGGGCCGGGCCGGTCAGCAGCGCCAGCGGCTCATCGGGGTCGGGCCGCTGACGCAATACCGCGTCCAGCGCCAATTGCGGGAAGAGAATGCAAACCCAGCGCATGGCAACCTCAATGCCCGGTGGCAAAGGCAATCGGCGCCGAACGGGCCAGCCCGCCCCGGCACTTGAGCACCCGCAATTGCGCAGGTTTGGAGTCGATGGCGATGCGCAGGGCCGCTGGCGACGGGTTGATGGCCTCACTGAGCGAACGGTAGGCGAACGCCAGGGTCTGACCGGTTTCCGCCGCCACCTGCAAACGTCGCAATGCCCGATCGTCGGCTTTGTGCGGCCAGCACAACACCGCCCCGCAACTGCCCGAACGCAGGCATTGTTCCGCCGCCCACAGCGCATCGCGCTCACTGGTCTGGATGATCGACAGTTGCCGCAAATCGACCCCGGCGTTCTGCCAGGCCTGGGGATACGGCACGTAAGGCGGCGCCACCAGCACGATGCGTTCACCTGCCGCCGACAGCCGCGCCAGCGCCGGCCACACCAGTTGCAACTCACCCACGCCCTGCCCGGCCAGCAGGATTTCAGTCAGCGCCGCTTCCGGCCAACCACCTGTGGGCAATGCCGCATCCAGCGCCGCATGCCCGGTGGGTTGCGGGCTGACGGCCGGTGGTGCAGGCCGGCCCTTCCAGACCTGGCCGCCATTGAACAGCGTATCCAACGCAACGACGGCGCCCATTACCCTTGCCTCACCAGACCGCAGAACACGCCTTCGATGGCCAGATCCTGATCGGCTCGAACAATGATCGGTTTGTAAGCCGGATTGCGTGGTAACAGCCGAACAGAATCGCCGACCCGCTCGAAACGCTTGATGGTGACTTCGCCATCGAGCCGCGCCACGACGATCTGGCCGTTGACCGCTTCGGGATTGCGCCGCACGCCCACCAGATCGCCGTCGAGAATACCGTCCTCGATCATCGAATCGCCCTGCACCCGCAGCATGTAATCCGGTAGCCGCGAGAAGATCGACGGATCAAGCAGCAAACGGCTGTGGATCTCGGCATCGGCACCGATCGGCGCACCGGCCGCCACTCGACCGAGTACCGGAACGTCCAGCAGTTCGGGCCGCGGCGGTTGATTCAACAGCCGAATGCCGCGCGCCTGATGCGGATTAACCTCGATGAAACCGGCCTCGGTCAGCGCCAGCACATGCTTGCGTGCCACGCTGCGGGAGGCGAAGCCAAAGGCCTCGCTGATTTCAGCGAGGCTCGGGGACTGACCATGTTCGGCGATTCGATCGCGGATGAAGGTCAGGATGGCGGTACGGCGGGGAGTTAAAGTCGTCATGGAGTACATTTGTACTCTTTTGGAATTTTCCTGACAAGGACCACCAGTCAGCTCATGCCCACGAACGGTTTACCGCCGTAGCCAATCCTTTGAGGTTTAGCCGACACGCAGTGCGCGCAGGTCAAGGCGACCGTCCTTGAGCGGTGGGCACCAGTAGTAGCCGCCGGTGATCGGTCGGCTGATGCGATACAGGCCGTCGGTAATGCCGTCTTCCAGACCGCTCATGCGCCGCAACTGGGATTCGAAGGCATCGAGGGAAAAACCGAAGGCCAGGAACATCAGGCCGGCACGATCGCCTTCGATCCACGGCATCGAGCGACGGACCACGAAGGCTTCAGGTGTGAAGCTTTCCTGGGCGGTGCGCTTGACGTGGGCAGAGATCGGCGCGTCATCGAGTTCTTCGTTGTCGCTCAAGCGACGGCCCATGATGTTGTCTTTCTCATGGGGCGGCATCGCGTGGAAGCCTTTCAAATCATGCTGCCACTGCTGGATCGCGGCGAAGCTGCCACCGACCAGACCGTCCACGCCGTCGCTCAACAATGCAGCGGCGACAGCGGCTTCATCGTGAGGGTTTTCGGTGCCGTCTTCGTAACCGGTCAAGTCGTGCCCGGTCATGTGGCGGAAGGTTTCGTTCATCTGCACCAGACGCAGGGCCGGTGCCAGCGCGGCTTCGAGCGCATGACTGCGATTGAGCAGTTCGCCACGGTCAACACCGTGCAGCCAGCACCAGAGCGCGTGTTGGGTCGAGGGGTTGTCGACACCGACACCGACCAGCGCAGGAAAAGCGCGCAGCCCGTCGATCTGCGCGTGCAGCGCCTTGACCAGGGATTCACCAAAACCGACTACAGCCGACTTGCCGTCCACCAGGCGCATCAGGTTATCCAGCGCAGCCGGCAGTGCCTCAACGGATTCAAGGGCGAAGAACATATGACGAGCTTGAGGCGGAACAGGGGTGGCGAGAATGCCCGGCTGGTAATAACTCATATGAACTCCTTTGAGAAAGAGCGTGAAGTTTAACCGGGGGATCGTTACTTGTGTGTTTTCAGGGCAAAAGATCGACCTGTAGCAGCTGCCGACAGATTCGCGATCCATAACGCCGAGCAAAAAAAATCATAAGATGAGCCATGACAAGCGAGTCCGAGGTCTGCTAAAACGATTCATCAGTGCATCACCCAATCCAGACGGGGTAGCGATATGACCACAGCACAAATCCTTGGCAACCTGTTTCCCACCGCCGACAACGTCCCGGAAAAGTACCGCCTCAACGGCCCGATCGAACAGCGCGAGTATCTGGTCGATGGCGAACTGAAAACCTGGTCCGGGCCCCTCGCTCAAGTCCGCAGCCCGGTGTACCTGAGCGGTGCGAATGGTGATGAACAGGTGATCCTCGGCAGCACGCCGCTGCTCGATGCGGACACCGCATTGACCGCGCTCGACGCCGCCGTCCGCGCCTACGACCGCGGCCAGGGCCTGTGGCCGACCATGCGCGTGGCCGAGCGTATCCAGCACGTCGAAACCTTCCTGGCTCGCATGCGCGAACAGCGCGAGGCGGTGGTCAAGTTGCTGATGTGGGAGATCGGTAAAAACCTCAAGGACTCGGAAAAAGAGTTCGACCGCACCTGCGACTACATCGTCGACACCATCAATGCCCTCAAGGAACTCGACCGCCGCTCCAGCCGCTTCGAACTGGAGCAGGACACTCTCGGCCAGATCCGCCGCGTGCCGTTGGGCGTGGCGTTGTGCATGGGGCCTTATAATTACCCGCTGAACGAAACCTTCACCACGCTGATTCCGGCGCTGATCATGGGCAACACCGTGGTATTCAAACCGGCCAAGCTTGGGGTGCTGTTGATTCGCCCGTTGCTGGAAGCCTTTCGCGACAGCTTCCCGGCCGGTGTCATCAACGTTATCTACGGCAGCGGCCGCGAGACGGTCAGCGCACTGATGGCCAGCGGCAAGATCGATATCTTTGCGTTCATCGGCACCAACAAGGCCGCCAGCGACCTGAAAAAACTCCACCCAAGGCCTCACCGCTTGCGCGCGGCGCTGGGCCTGGATGCGAAGAACCCCGGCATCGTTCTGCCGGAGGTCGATCTGGACAATGCGGTCAGCGAAGCCGTCACCGGCTCGCTGTCGTTCAACGGTCAACGCTGCACCGCGCTGAAAATCCTCTTCGTCCATGAAGACGTGGTCGAAGCGTTCATCGAGAAGTTCAACGCCAAACTCGCCAGCCTCAAACCCGGCATGCCGTGGGACAGTGGCGTGGCCCTGACGCCATTGCCGGAATCAGGCAAGGTCGATTATCTGCACACCCTGGTGGCGGACGCGGTCAGCAAAGGCGCAGCCGTGGTCAACCCCAATGGCGGTGAAGCCCGCGCATCGTTCTTCTACCCGGCCGTGTTGTACCCGGTGACACCGCAGATGCGCGTCTACCAGGAAGAACAGTTCGGCCCGGTCGTGCCGATCGTGCCTTACCGTCATCTGGACACCGTGATCGATTACGTCCTGGAATCCGACTTCGGCCAGCAACTGAGCATCTTCGGCACCAACCCGGTGGCAGTCGGCAGGCTGGTGGATACGTTCGCCAACCAGGTCGGCCGGATCAACCTCAACGCCCAGTGCCAGCGCGGTCCGGACACCTATCCGTTCAACGGCCGCAAGAACTCCGCCGAGGGCACGCTGTCGGTGCACGATGCGCTGCGGGTATTTTCGATTCGGACTCTGGTGGCGACCAAGTTCCAGGAGAGCAGCAAAGAGCTTCTCAGCGAGATCATCAGCGGACGCAACTCGAGTTTCCTGACCACTGACTACATTTTCTGAGGCCTGTTTACTGCGCCGCCATCCGCCGAAGCTTCAGGCTCCAACCCTGTTGCATCCCGGCGGCGGCCAACAGAATCGCGGCGACACCGATCCATTGCAGCGGCTCCAGGCGATGGCCGAAGGCGAACCAGTCAACGAAAATCGCCGCAATCGGGTAGATGAACGACAACGCGCCGGTCAGCGCTGTCGGCAGTTTTTGAATCGCGCCGTAAAGCAGCACATACATCAAACCGGTATGCACGATGCCCAGGGTCACCAGACTGGCCCAGGCATCGGGCGTTTGCGGTATCGCCGAGAAGTGCGCAAAGGGCGCGAGCAATAGCACGCCGGTGCACACCTGGATCAATGCGATCAGGTGCGGAGGTGTGCCGGTCAGGCGTTTGATGATCAACGCGGCAATCGCGTACAGAAAGGCAGCCCCTAGCGCCAGACCAATCCCCATCAGGTAATCGTTGCCACCCTCACCCTGCTCACCATGTGCGCTGACAATCGCCAGCATGCCTAGAAACGAAATGCCCAGCCAGAACAACTTCTGCAGGGTGATCTTCTCCCCCAGGAACAACGCGGCCAGCCCCACCAGCATGAATGGTTGAACGTTATAAACCGCCGTGCCAATGGCAATCGAGGCGCGGGAGTAGGACGCGAATAACAGCACCCAGTTGCCGACAATCGCCACCCCGCTCAGTACGGCCAGCAAAAAAGTGGTGGACGTCAAAATGCCAGGACGCAGAAAGCCGAACGCCGCGCAGATCAGCAATAAGGTGGCGGCACCGAACACGCAGCGCCAGAACACCACGTCCAGTACCGGTTGCCCGGACACCAGCACGAACCAGCCGATGGTCCCGGAAATCAGCATGGCGGCGGTCATTTCGAATGAGCCGCGACGTAATGTTTTGTCCATCATCCACCTCCTGTATTTGAGCCCAAAGTATGCCAATCAATTTGGGGGCTTCTCCAGCGCAAAAAGCAGGCTAAACTCGGCTTCTGCCTTTTTTATCAAGGCTTATTCAGCCAATTGCCTAACAGGGGATTCGCCATGACCGACGACATCGACCAAGTGCTGATTAGCGCGTTGATGGAAGATTCCCGCCGCTCGCTCAAGGCCCTGGCACAGATCAGCGGCCTGTCCTCGCCCAGTGTTGCCGAGCGCCTGCGCCGCCTCGAAGAACGTGGCGTGCTCAAAGGCTACACCGTCGAGATCGACCCCAAATGCTTCGGTTACCAACTCCAGGCCATCGTCCGTATTCGCCCGTTGCCGGGCCAGTTACAGGAAGTGGAGCGACAGATTCAGGCCATCCCCGAATTCACCGAGTGCGACAAAGTCACTGGCGATGACTGCTTCATCGCCCGCCTGCATGTGCGCTCGATGGAACAACTGGACACCCTCCTCGATCGCCTCAACAGCCACGCCGAAACCAACACCGCCATCGTCAAGAAGACCCCGGTCAAGCGCCGGCTGCCACCGATGGCTTGAGTGCTGTTTTGTTCACAAAGAGGTAGATTGGGGGTTTTCCGGCGAAGGATTGGCGGTATGAAAACTCAGGTCATGTTATTGGCGGCAATGATACTCACTGGTTGCGGCACGTTTCAGACCGTGGTGCGCAGTGACGAGGCCGCGGCGAAGAGTCTCAAGGAACAGAAAACCTACTGCGGTGCGGTTCCACGGATCTATAGCGGCGTGACGTATGACTTTTGCAGTCTGCATGCGCCTCCAGGCCCGGGCATCGATGAGTACAAATACAACAACGGCACGCCCTTTGTACTGATCGACGTAGTGATTTCCGGCGTTCTCGACACCATGCTGCTGCCCTACACCATTTATCGGCAACAGGCTGATGGCAGCATCATTGTGGCCGAATAAGGAGCAGGTGAATGTTGTCTCACGTTTTTATCGGCATCACCGATTTCGATCGTGCATTAGCGTTCTACCGACCGATCATGGATGCACTGCAGCTACAGATGAAATTTTGCGATCCCGGCAAACCCTGGGCTGCGTGGATGAGCAAGAACGCACCGCGTCCGCTGTT
The DNA here is from genome assembly GCF_053629455.1 of Pseudomonas sp. F-14 TE3482. Lineage (NCBI taxonomy): Bacteria > Pseudomonadati > Pseudomonadota > Gammaproteobacteria > Pseudomonadales > Pseudomonadaceae > Pseudomonas > Pseudomonas sp. F-14 TE3482. Next base: position 4,110,818 of record NZ_JBRJII010000001.1, on the reverse strand, counting down.
CGTCATTGGCACTGCGTTCGACGAACAGCCGGCCACACCGGGGAATGGGCAGATGATCGCCCTGCTTGCGCCGAGTCGCGAGATCGTCAAGTGCTGTCACGCACTGGCCATGGTTCATGGTGGATCCTGCGAAGGGCCACCTGGCCTGCGTCCGCACTACCATCCCGATTACTTCGGCGCCTACATGCGCGACCCGGACGGCAACAAACTCTGCGTGTGTTGCCACGAACCTGATTGAAACCAACGCTGAGCCAAATCACAGACAATAAAAAACCCGCCGAAGCGGGTTTTTTACTCAAGGCTGACGATCAATCATCGCGGCTCATGATGCCGAACAGTTGCAGCAAGCTGACAAACAGGTTGTAGATCGATACATACAGGCTGATGGTCGCCATGATGTAGTTGCGCTCGCCGCCGTGAATGATGGCGCTGGTCTGGAACAGAATGCACACCGAGGAGAACAGCACGAAACCTGCGCTGATCGCCAGTTGCAGACCGCTGATCTGGAAGAACAAACTCGCCAGAGTCGCGCCCAACAGCACAAAGAAACCGGCGGTGATGAAACCACCGAGGAAACTCATGTCCTTACGGGTGATCAGCACATAAGCCGACAGGCCGCCAAACACCAGCGCGGTCATCGCGAAGGCCGAGCTGACGACTTCCGCGCCGCCCTGCATACCCAGGTAACGGTTGAGAATCGGGCCGAGCAGGAAACCCATGAAACCGGTCAGCGCGAACGCAGAAACCAGGCCCCATGCCGAATCACGGAGTTTGTTGGTGAGAAAGAAAAGGCCGTAGAAGCCGATCAGCACCACGAAGATATTCGGGTAGCCGACACGCATCTGCTGCGCGACAAACGCCATCACGCCGCTGAATGCGAGGGTGAGGGCGAGTAAGCCGTAAGTGTTGCGCAGGACGCGGCTAACCTCTAGCTGCTCAGCCTGCACGCTGTTATTAACTGCGTAATCCTGTTCGCGCATGGCGACACTCCTGTTGGGTTTGAAACGTTCAGTCGCAAAGATCATAACAGACGCTCTGTAACAAGCCATGCAGAGAGTTTGACAGTGTGTTTCATTCAGGTATTATGGCGCCCGCAACGCAAACGGAGGTGTGGCCGAGTGGTTTAAGGCAACGGTCTTGAAAACCGTCGACTGTAACAGGTCCATGAGTTCGAATCCCATCGCCTCCGCCATCTTTATACGACAAAGCCCTGATTTTTCAGGGCCTTGTCGTTTCTGGCTTTTGGAAAAACCTCACAGCCCACACTCCAGCCCACACCTTGGATGAAGTCTTGCTTTTCGACCGGCGGCTAGTTTTTCGAATGGCCTGTTGCGTGCACCTACCGTTCTGAGAAACGGGCTCAGGGGGAGTTTTCGCAGGAAGCGCCGGAACGAATGTAGAGATCGCGATCTTCTCCTCGACGCAGCCCACAAATTACACACAAACAATAACGCCGCTCAGTGAGCGGCGTTTTTGCGTTTTTGGAGAAAGAAACGAGACTCGTATCTGGCGTCCGATTCATTGAAACCTAAGGGGTTTCTTTCTTTCCAGAACAGGATTATTCAGAGTCGAAATCTCAGTTTTCGCTCGGTGCCGGTTAGCGGGCTTATTTCGCCCCACGCCCAGTACGTCTCTGGTTCCCTTGTGTCTCCTACCCGGCGCCAGCGTCCTTCGTTCTGAGGGGTCGACGGCTGAGATTTTCCGAGAAAATCAGGCATACGCCCTTTCGGATCGGGGATGAACTCCCATAGAGAGTCCCCGGCGCGCAGGTAGATGGCCTGAGGGAAGTTTCGATCGGGGCCAGCCTTTACGATGGCTTCGACATCGGTGCAGGTGGTGACCACCTGTTGGTCCGTGGTTATAAGTGCGAAACCCCATCGGTCATGTCCGGCACTAAAGTGGCCCCCCTCAAATGAGCCATCCTTATAGCGCGTTCCCCAAGTGTACCAAGTGACGTGCGTATGATCGCCGGCCATTGGATCTCCATCGCCATACAGCATCGCGTCTTCGCGCATGAACACAGTGTCGGCGCAGACGAAGCCCCGAACATCACGGCCGGCTAGTTTACCCGTCACTTGGAACATTGCTGAAGCGTAATAGATACCTGAGTCAGTCTGCGGCAGGTACCAATGCAGGCCGGGACCACAGAGGCTACCGTGCAATTCCATCACACCCTGCTCGCGCCATTGCAGCGTGTCCGAGCCGTAGACAATCTCGTAGGCGGCGCCGTCAGCGTCGGTCGGACTACGACGAAAGGCGTTGCCGTTCTCAATGCCGCTAACAACGTTCTTGCCGGACGCGGCGCCTTGGAATAACGGGGGATCGAAATGCAGGCACCCCTCAGCATTGCGCGATGACTGGATGATGAGACTATCCCGCCCTCCTTTGCTCGTATCACAAAAGCGCCGGGTTAGGGAATAGAGATGACCTTCGTCGTCTCGCAACGTCCCATAGTGCAGCGCGCCTTCCCAACTAAGGCCAAAATAGCCTCTAGTTTCAATCAGTCGTTCAGGTTCATATAAATGCGGCCCGACTAGGGGCTTGTAGCCGAAATTACCTCGTTGAGGCCATTGCAGATTGGACATGTGCAGCTTTCTCCTATATGGACAGTGTACAGAGGCGCCGGAATCAACGTTTCGACCGGTACTACGTAGAGAGCCAGGCGGGCCGCGGCCAGGACCATAATGGTACGGTCGTGTATCTTTATCAAGGGTTACTTGTACATGAAGCAAACCATTTCTACTGAGTCCGACGCAGCTGCTGCATCAGGCGAGCTTCGCAAGCCGCGTAGAGGGCGCCCGTCGCAAGCCGACGCGCCGCGTTTGGAGCAGCATCTGCTTGATATTGCGCACCGCCTTTTCGTCGCCAATGGATATGACGTAACGACCATGGACTCCATTGCGATGGAAGCGCGTGTTTCCAAGCGAACGCTTTATCTTCGTTACCCTAGAAAAGAGCTGCTGTTTGCGGCGGTGATAGCCGACCATACGGTTCGCAGTTTCGCAGCAGTGCAGGCGGTGCTGAAGCGATTTGAAAGCGACCCTAGTTTGGATTTGCGCGCACGGTTACAGATGTTGGGTCATGTCTTCGTGGAGCAAGCTGTTAATCCGGATACCCTATCTTTAGATCGGAGTATGGCGACTGCTGCCAAGCGCTTCCCCGAACTACTCGATTCGCTGCACAGAGCTGGATATGAGCGCGCTACTTCCATAGTCCAAGCCTTGCTATCAGAGGCGGGGGCCATGGAGTCAGAGATTTCCGCACAGGCCTTTTATTCGTTGCTCGTACTTGCTCCGATTCGAGAGCGTCTAAGGGACGGGAAACAGCAGGTTCCAGACGTTAACCGAGTGATTGACTTCATCACCGCTGGGGCTCGAATTTCTGCGACATGTTGAAGTCTGCATCAACACCTATTTAAGGCTCGTTTTAGTTCGGAAGGTAGTTGGTCGGAAGCTTAGGTTCGGGAAAACGCCCGACCTGGTCGACCGATCACAAATCACAGAAATCCTGAATCTTGGGATGCTCAACCGGAGCACCGTCTGGCAGCGGCAAGCCGGATGGGTTGCAGGTGCAAGTTTCTACGTCAAAATATTCCAGCCGTCGTGCTGCTTGCTCCGTCAGCAAGCGGCTGACGTGCGCTCCAACTTCGATCGTGTTACCTCGATATCGAGCATCTGCCTCATGAAGGCTCCAGGATCATCATTCCGCCTCTGTTGCTAACTCGATTCAGAACGCGCTGCTACCGAAGACACTCGAAGGTTGCGAATCTGGTCGACCAGAACTTCGACATCGTGGCCACAAGCTAGCGCGCTCTGAGCTGCCGATCGTTGATTTGGCCGCACTCATCAAAAGATCACTGTAGGGTTTGGTAGCGCTGGGCAACCGCAGCTTGGCGGATTTGCCCAGCAATCCCTGACGTGCGCTCTGCAGGTCATCCCAGCGTTCAGCTTCGTGCAGCGGCGGGATCGTCACCGGCTCGCGACGATCGAAACCGACCAGTGCGGCATCCACCAGATCGTCCACTTCCATGATTTCGCGCGTTCATCAACGCGGCGAACCGGTCGATCACAGTCAATGGCACTCCCTTCGCCTACCGCGACATCGGCCCCGCAACCGGTGTGCCTCTCGTACTGTTCAACCATTGGGGCGCGGTGCTGGACAACTTCGATCCCGCGATCATCGATGGCCTGGCACAAACACGACGCGTCATTGCCACTGACTATCGCGGGATCGGCGGCTCTGGCGGAACCGCGCCACTGACGGTCGGCGAAATGGCTGACGATGCCATCCAGTTGATCCATGCGCTGGGGTTCGAAACCGTTGATGTGCTCGGTTTTTCGCTCGGTGGCTTCGTCGCTCAAGACATCGCCCTGAAAGCCCCCGAAAAGGTGCGTCGCTTGATTCTGACCGGCACCGGGCCGGCCGGCGGAACCGGTATCGACAAGGTCGGTTCGGTGACGTGGCCATTGATGATCAAAGGTTTGCTGACCTTGCGCGATCCCAAGTGCTACCTGTTCTTTACTTCGACGCCCAATGGCCGCCGAGCCGCCTCGCAGTATTTGCAACGCTTGAAAGCGCGCAAAACAAATCGCGACAAAGGCCCGACGCCCTACGCTTTCCTGCGGCAGTTAAAAGCCATCACCGCGTGGGGTAATCAGGCACCGCAAGACCTCGAGCGCTTGCGGACGCCGACGCTGATCGTCAACGGCAACAACGACATCATGGTGCCCAGTGTTAACTCGCTGGCGCTGGCCAACCGCGTCCCGAACGCACAGTTGGTTATTTATGAAGATGCCGGGCACGGCGGAATTTTCCAGAACTACGCTGACTTCGTGGCCAAGGCACTGGCGTTCCTCGATGCTTGACGACGCAGCCCATCAACACCGAAAACGTACCGCCCCCCCTCCCTCCAACCGACAAGAGCCGCACCACGATGAAGGCATTTCTAATTGATCGCTATGGCAAGAACACTGGGCGCATTGGAGAAGTGCCCGTCCCTAACGTGGGCGCCCACGACGTCTTGATCGAGGTACACGCCAGCAGCGTCAACCTGCTGGATTCGAAGATCAGGAAAGGCGAATTCAAACTGATCCTGCCCTATGCATTTCCGCTGGTGCTGGGCAATGACTTGGGGGGCGTAGTGGTTCAGATTGGAGCACAGGTGACGGGGTTCAAGCCGGGAGACGAGGTCTATGCCCGCCCGCCTGAAGCGCGGATCGGAACGTTCGCCGAATTGATCGCTGTGGACAAAAACGCGGTCGCACGCACACCCGCCAATACCACCATGGTACAAGCCGCGTCCCTCCCCTTGGTTGCACTGACCGCCTGGCAAGTGCTGGTCGAAACCGCCCAACTGAAAAAGGGCCAGAAAATACTGATCCACGCCGGCTCCGGCGGCGTCGGCACCCTCGCCATCCAGCTCGCCAAACACCTCGGCGCCTTTGTCGCGACCACCACCAGCACCGCAAATGTCGAATGGGTGAAGGCACTCGGGGCCGATGCAGTGATCGACTACACACAGCAGAACTTCGAAAGTGTCTTGCACGACTACGACGTGGTGTTGAACAGCCTCGGCGCCGATGTACTGGAGAAGTCACTCGAGGTCCTCAAGCCCGGCGGCCAGTTTATTTCCATCTCAGGTCCACCCACTGCACAGTTCGCGCGGGAGCAAAGGTTGTCCTGGCCATTGCAGCAAGTCATGCGTCTGCTGAGACTTGGCATTCGTCGCAAAGCGCGCAAACAGAACGTCAGCTACGCGTTCGTGTTCATGCGGGCCAATGGCGCTCAACTGCAACAAATCACCGCACTCGTTGAGGACGGCATCATTAAACCTGTGGTTGATCGCTCCTTCACCTTTGAATCAACGGCAGAGGCGTTGAAGTACCTCGAGCAGGGACGAGCCAAGGGCAAGGTCGTTGTTACGCTCAAATGACGACGCCACAAGTGGCTTGCGATGCGGCCGTTGCGCACGAAGTGGACCCAGTTGGGCTTGATACGATCCCCTAGTGCAGCGCGCGTAACCCTTATCGGGCCGCTGGCAAACGCCGCCGGCTTGATGCCCTTCCAGACCTTCGGGGGATTCGGCGCGCCAAAGCTCTCGGCATGTGCGTACGCAATGCCCAGCCAGCGTAAGGTGTTCCCGGTTTTAGCGCCCACGAACCAGCCGCTTGTGGTCCTGACTTTCATGTTGATCATTCGTTGATGGGCCTCAGGTGAATACGAGCAAACCGAGCGGCAGTAATTGAGTCTGCGAGCGCACCAGAGTGAATTTCGTTCTGCCCGGCAATGACTGTGCTGGAAAATGATCGACGCAATCATCCTCCTCAGAACGGCAAGTGGCCTCGAGGGCGAGTCACTGTTAGTGGACGCTCGTAGGAAGGGTCGGTCTTATCGCGCGATGCCACGCCCGTAGCGGCATAAGCGTCCAGCGCTTCCTGAGGCAGAGGGAATTCGCCAAGCGCACCGTTCCATTCAATCACGCACTTGCGTGCAGCAATCGCCCACCTGCCGTCACGGCGTTCGAAACGGTCAAGGTACCTGCCGCCACTCAGAGTGAGGCCTGGACCGACCTGATTCTTGCCCGAGAATATCCAATAGGTTTCGGTGTGCGCCGTATCGCCATCCAGATCGCATCGATGGTTGAGCACGTAATGCTTATGGGTGTGTTGATACTTGGCGTGATAAGCGAACGCCCAGTCGATGAACTCATCTACCGACCCGACAAACGCGCCATGATCATCCAGGGCATCGTCGTGATACACGCTTTTCACCATTTCCCGGTCGAATCTGTCCACGCCGCTGCAATACCGAATGATGCAGTCATGGATTTTCTGACGGTCGATAAGCTCTTGCAATTCAACAGGAACAAATGGGCTGGTCATGGATTTTCCTTTTCTTGTCAGAGGTACCGCACCGGATCAATGAACGTCGCGAAGCCTTGTTCAAAAACGCTTCATCTATCTCGCCAGGGATGCCATTATCTGAACGGCGATCAGATAATAGAATAAAAAACGATTAAGGGAGAAAAAAATGAAAGCGATTCGCTTCCATCAATACGGAGGGCCCGAGCAACTTGTTTTGGATGATGTAGCCACGCCGGGTATAGGCGCCAACGAGGTTCTGGTGCGAATTCATGCGGCGAGCGTCAACCCGGCGGACTTCAAGTTCCGCGCAGGCTGGTTCAGGGACTTCGTCGACCTTGCCCTGCCCTTCATTCCCGGTGCGGATTTTTCCGGTACGGTGGAGAAAGTTGGCTCGCAGGTCGACGGCTTCAAGCCTGGGGATGATGTGTTTGGCATGCGGGACGTCCAGGCGGGCGGTAGCTACGCGCAGTACATCGTTGTGAGCAGCGACGCGATTGCCTTGAAACCGAAGCACTTGAGCCATGCCGAAGCAGCCGCTGTGCCTTTGGCCGCGTTGACTGCATGGAGCGCTCTGTTCGATCACGCACAGCTGAAACAGGGGCAGCGAATACTGATTCATGCCGCGGCAGGCGGTGTAGGAATATTCGCCGTTCAACTGGCCAAGCTTGCGGGTGCTGAAGTCATAGCCACAACGTCCACGCCCAACGTGGACCTGGTTCGCTCGCTTGGCGCTGATCAGGTGATCGATTATCGGCTTGTGGACTTTGCAAGCGTCGTGCGAGATGTCGATGTGGTTCTGGACGCTCTTGGCGGTGAAGGCCAGGCGAAATCGATGAGTACGCTGCGACAAAATGGCTTGATCGTGACGCTGCAGCCGCCTGGCGTCGATGCCGCCCTCGCGCAACAGATGCAGGTGCGTACAGCATTGGTGGCTGTCTCCGCTAATGGCATTCGTACCGCCGAGCTAGCTGCACTTCTGGACAAGGGCACTCTAAAACCCGTGATCGATCAGCAATTCCCCCTGGCGGATGCGGCCCAGGCCCACGTTCGCAGCGAGTCGGGCAGGACCCGGGGCAAGATAGTTCTGACCATGGATCAAGAACCCGAGTAGATCACTTCTCATTGGCCATCACGCTGGCACTTGAAGGCCGGACATCGGCTTGCTTAGTACTGGCGACGGCCCGATTACAAAAAGGGGGAAAACCCAAATGCTCAGTTTCGATGCAAAAGTCGCTCTCATCACCGGTGCAGGACGCGGCATCGGCCGCCAGCACGCCCTTTCGTTGGCTGAACGCGGCGCTTTTGTCGTGGTGAATGATTACGGCGTCAACGGGCGCGGCGAGCAAGGCGGGAATGCCGACCCGGCGGCTTCGGTGGTGGCCGAGATTCACGCTTCAGGCGGTCAGGCCATGGTCGCTTGCTGCGATATCGGCGACAGTGCCCAGGTGGCCGAGATGATGGATGCGGTCATTGCACGGTGGGGCAGAATTGACATTGTGATCCACAACGCGAGCACCTACGCGGATCTCGGCCCGTTCGAATCGACCCGCGTGGATGACCTTGAACGCATCATGCGCGTCAACGTGACCGGAGGCTGGAATGTCGCCCATGCCGCCTGGCCGCACATGCAGCGCCAGGGACAGGGCCGCATCGTCATGACAGGCTCAGGCGCCGGCATGTTCGGTCGCCGCCGCGATCAAGCGTACAGCGTGGCAAAAAGTGCGCTCATAGGCCTGACCAAGGTGCTCGCCACCGAGGGCGAACGCCAGGGCATCATGGTCAATCTGGTTGGCCCGGTAGCGTTCACCGACCAGTCCAAAGCTCAGGGCATACCGTCGATCATGGAGCGTTTCGCCCCGCCCATCATGGTCAGCAATCTGGTGATGCTGCTGGCCCATACCGATTGCCCGGTGAATGGCGAAATGTTCCATTGTGGTGGCGGATTCGTCTCGCGGGTATTCGTGGGGGAAACGTCCGGCGTGACATTCACGCTGGAGGATATGTCGCCCGAAGGCTTGCTCGAAGCGTTGCCACGCATTATGGATGAGACTGACTACGCCGTGCCCAGAAGCTCTGATCAATCAGGTGCGCGGCTGTCAGCCGGTATCGCTTCGGTCAATCCGGAATTTGCCGAAGTACTGGCGGCTGCCAAACGCGCGCGTGACGTCGCGCGGTAAGACGAATTGAAAGGCAACACGGGGGCGAGGAACTATCACGCCCCTGGAATTGGGGCCGCTGCACGGCCCCTTTTTAGACTCTACAGCTTGATCACGCCCTCGAAGCCCCCCAGCACAATGCCTTTAGTACGCTTGATGAAGTCATGCGGGTAACCCAGCTCCAGCTTGCTGAGCTGGTCTAGTGACGCCACCTGATTTGCATCCAGCTGGAAATCCAGGCAGGCCAGGTTGTCGCTCAATTGTGCCAAGGTCCGGGCTCCCAGCAGAGGGATCACTCCTTGCTTGGCGCGTAGCCAGTTCAGCGCCACATGCACGGGATGCCTGCGTAACTGTTCGGCCAGTACGCTTACCCCCTGGGCGATTGCGAGGCTACGCTCATCGAGGGGCTTGAGCTGGAAGGTCTCCAGACGTTTGCCCTGAGTATCGTCAGCATTGCCATATTTGCCGCTAAGAATGCCACTGGCCAGCGGCGACCATGCGCAAACGGAAAGCCCCAGCGCTGCAGCCATAGGCAGCAATTCGCGTTCTGCCGCGCGTTCGATCAGGTTGTATTCGATCTGCAGCCCCACGAATGAGGTCCAGCCCCGCAGCTCGGCCAGGGTATTGGATTGCGCCACTACCCAAGCCGGGGTATTGGAGGCACCGATATAAAGGATCTTGCCCTCTCGAACCAGATCGTCCAATGCACGCATCACCTCATCCACCGGGGTGATACCGTCCCAGCAGTGTGTCCAGAGCACATCAAGGTAGTCAGTGCCCAGCCGACGCAGGCTGGCCTCCACCGAACGCTTGAGACTTTTGCGCTGGTTCCCGGCGATGTTCGGATTGCGCGAGCCGGGTACATGGAAGCTGTACTTGCTGGCGATGACCGCTTCATCCCTGTGCCCTTTGACCAAGCGTCCCAGGATTTCCTCCGAGCGACCATCGGAATAGATTTCGTTGGCCGTATCAAAGAAATTGCCACCGGCGTCGCGAAACGCCTGATAAATCGGGCCAGCCTCCTGCTCGGAAGTACCCCATTGTTTGGCCCCGAAGGTCATGGTTCCCAGGCAAAGCTCAGATACCCGCAAACCGGAGCGGCCGAGTAGTTGATAATTCATGTGTTTCCTCGCTATTGAATTCGAATGTCGTGAACCGCCGTACAACGCGGCGGCGATGAAAAATCATCAGTACCTGGCCCTATCCCTCATCATTCACCCAGCGAACAAAACGCTGCAGAGGGTTGAAACCATCGTGGGGCAAGCCCGCTTCCACGCCAGCGGAACCGCCAATATTCACGACCCTTTGCGCCCCGGCGCAGGCCAGCCGGTCGCGCAACTGTGCCTTGCGTTCTGGGGGATAGACGCCCACCGTCTGCGTGGCGATGTTCACATGACGAACAGCGTCCTGTAGGTCATCCACCTGCACGACATTGACGACCTTGCCATCAGGGTGGAAATCGACAGGCTCCTGGGAACGGATTACCAGCCCTTCCCCGCCGTGCCCGCCCCATACGCGATAGGACGGCTCGAGCATGCGCAATCCGTCGATTTCATCCCGCAGTTCTGCAGACACACGCGGTCCGATCGCCGATGCCGTCGGCCTGTCGATATTCATTCGCCGTTGCAACAGGGCGCAGAATCGGTCCACCTGCTCGGTGCTTCCCTCGACGAACTGGAAGCGGCTGGAGGCGCAGGCTTGCTGATTCATCAGCGTCACATCAAAAGCCGCCTTGTCGGCGACCGCTTCCAGCGTGTCCTGCGAGTCGAACACCTCGCGGCCGATCATGGAGATGGAGGTTTTCGGATCGAACGACACCAACTCGAACCCTGGGCCGATGTATTTGCTCACGCTGCGGATCGCGCTGTCCCCGCCCCAGGCAACCACCTTGTCAAAGAACTGCGGCCTGAACAGCGCACGCTCGACCTGCTCATCGCCGCCTCGCCAGTACACCGCAGAGAAAGAACGCGTGAGCGGGTGGCCAGGCGCCACGGCAGCCATGGCGCGCAAAATGGCGGGTGCCGTGAACAAGTCGTTCGAGGGCAACTTGAGCAGGTGCACGCCTTTGGTGAGCGCACCCCGCACCACCGTCAAAGCCGAAACCCCTGGAGCGTTGCCCGCGACGATGTGGATCAATCTTGGGGGGAACGCACGGATGCGACTTTGCCGTCCGCTTGGAGCGTCGTTGATCACACGCCAACCATCCAGTACGTCGGCACCACCCAGCTCGGTGCGAATCTGGAACTCCAGGCTTGTACGGTTGAATGGTGCCGAAATGTTCTCGTAGGAAAACTCCATGATGTGACGCGGCAACGGGCCGGTCCTCAGCGAGTTTTCCAGGGCCTCGGCGACGAGGCCGTGCGGGTCCGACTTGAGCCACTGCCCCGTCTGCTCCAGCACTTCGATGATCTCAGCAACAGGCGTATCGAATGCAGGCCCGGGCTGGTCGCGCGTCCACACCAACTGGTCGAGGTCCAGCCTGGGCGTCGCAAAGCGCGCGCGGGCGGGTCCGTGTTCACATTCAGCGCCGTGCACTGTCTGGCCCTTGATGAAGTGGCAAACCGTAACCGTACCGGGCACTTGTTGTGCTGCGGGAGAATAAGTCATTCTGCAAGCGCTCCTCGAATGTAGGCATCTAACGTCCCGGCGCAGCCGATGTGATCGTCCTGGCCGATCTGGCTGAAACGGGTGATGTTGTCGAGCAAGGTCGGGCCATGTCGCCCACAGGGACAGCTGTCGGAAAAATCGACGGTCACTTTGTCGCCCGTGATGACACCACCCCACCGGCCTTCGTACAGCAGGTCGAGAAACGCAAAGCGCCCCTCGGCGAAACCTTCTGCATTGGCATCTTCCATCGTTAACAAGCGCTCGCCGGGCTCATCAGTGATCAACCAGATCAGACCCGGCGCACGGTGATAGCGCCCGGCTTCACAGCGGGGCATCAGTTGGGCGATTTCGGTCATGCCGTAGGCCGCGGGGCGGATGACATTGCCATAGAATCGAGCGACCTGATCCTGATAATCCTCAGGCAACGCCACGCCTTTTATGCCGCCGCCCGCCTGAACGATGCTCTGGGGATGGAATTCACCGTCACCGATTCCGCGCTCGCGGGCGCACTCGATGATCATCATGTGCTGGGCCCACAGCCCGCTGATCATGATGGGCTCATGCCGGTGATCAAGAATTTTATCGGCAAGCTTGCGCATGTCCTCAGCACCCTGGCGAGCCTTGAGTCGTGCCGCTGCTTCGAAGGCCTGGATCTCCTCGGGCAGTGCAGTACCCTCCGCGATCGCCTTGCGCATGGCAGCGGCGCGGCTGACCTCGCTGATCAGCAACGGCTCTTCGGTCAACGCATACATTGCTCCCGCGCGGCCCCAATTCAGGCGGCCGATCTGCGCCGATTCGATGGCGCTGTTATAACCCTTGATAGGGCCCAGCCAGAACAGCGCCCGGTTGGGCTCGGCACGCACGAACGGCCAACCGGTGGCGTGTTTGTAATGCAGCGCCTTGTTCTCTTGATCGGCGGCGGTGTGATTAAGGAAGGAACATTTGCCACTCGAACCACTGGTCGCCAGCGGTCGGTGCCCTGCCGCATATAAGCGTTCAAGCCACTCATCAACGTCCTTCACGCCTGTGACGTCGACGTTGCTGACATCCGCCACGGAAAACGTTTGCAGCCACTGAAGCATCCGATCCCATTGATTGTTGTCGATGAAGGTTTGCGGGTAGGACTTGTAGACCGTGTGAGAGAAAAGCAGCGGCACCAGCTGCTCGAGGCTGTCGATTCGAGTGATGCCCGCTTCCTCCGCGCGGTGACGTAACAGCGGTATCTGTTCGATACGGACCTCGAACAGCTCTTGCGCAGCGAGCAACTGAAGTTCATGGACCTGTGCTTGTGGCTGATCGAACGCGTGGGGCTCGACGATCTGATCAAGCAATTGTTTTCGTATGGGCGTCATTGAATACCTCGGCTTGTTGTTCTTATATGTGAACGGCATTTAATTTACGAGGGAAATTAATAGCCCGGTTTAAAGCCGTGGTCAACCCCTTCTTTCCGACTGTCATTGCAACGCCTTTTAAATCAATAAAACCATGGCCTCTGTTGAGCACAGCTGCTAACTTCAAGCCTCATTACGGCAACGACCAACATAACAGCCATGACTAACCAATCTGATGTTCTTACGGAAGCCTTCATTGCCTTGGCCGACCCCACTCGACGGACACTTTTCGAGTTGCTGGCGACCGCACCGTCATCTGTTGGCGCGTTGGCGCAGCAAATGCCGGTCACCCGCTCTGCGGTTTCTCAGCACCTCCAGGTGCTCCATAAAGCCGGATTGATCGAGCAAACCAGGAGTGGCCAACGGCGAATTTATGCGCTCAGGAAAGAAAGGCAGGGAGTGCTGGAGAAACTGAGCGAATACGCGCGCTCATTCATGGAGTCCACAGCAATCATCGTGGATGAATGCGTCCCGCCCCTGCGCGGCGATGATCGATCCGAAATGGCACAGTTGAATTGGCAGGCGGTGAACGCTGAGGTCGATACTCAGGTCGTTGCGCTGGCAGGTCGGTTCTATGTAGCAGGTCACCGCATGGAGCAACTCCTGGCGCGCACGGCTGCACGTCACCGCTTGAACGTCGGAGAAGCGATGATTCTAGGTACGTTGAAGCGCCTGGGCAGCGAACGCGCTTGTACACCCACTCAATTGGGCCGGCACTCGCTGATATCCCTGCCGGGCATTGCAAAACGGCTAAGCCGTCTCGAACAGATGGGCCTGATCGAGCGCACGATGGCTGATCGGGATCGGCGCTCGGTACAGGTTATTTTGACAGACGCAGGGGCGAAGGTCTTCGAAGCGATCAGCCACGAACAGTTCACCCACAGTTACGCAGGCTTCATTGCGCTTTCCGCCGCCCAACGCGATGGGCTGGATGAAGTGTTGGATCGCCTGCTGACGACGCTGCCTCCACTCTGACACGGCACAGAGCGTCCCCCATCCTGAAGAAGGCGCTCACTCTGAAAATCGTGTCAGACGCCCGTCAATGACCGCACGCGCTTGCGACATGATCGATTGCACCAGGTCGGCGCAAGTGGGCACATCATGGATCAGCCCTACTCCCACGCCTGCGGCATAGGCACCGTCGTCCGGGTCGCCACGCTCCGTGGCGAGCACCCAACGCAGGCCGCTGGCCAACGCCATTATTTCATCATGCGCCGCTCCGACCTTTTCCATCTCCAGGATCTGTTCGGTCAAAGCGTTGCGCAGTACCCGCGTCGTATCGCCAATGCTGCGACAAATCAGCGTGGTGTCGCGCTCAGTGGCCGCCAGGTAGCGAGCCTTGATCGCTTTCGGCATGGGCGACTCCTGAACCATCAGAAAGCGCGTGCCCATCGCTATCCCCTCCGCACCCAACGCCAAGGCGGCTACAAGGCCGCGACCGTCGGCAAATCCGCCGTTGGCGACCACGGGAATTCTCAGTTGATCGACCGCCGCCGGAATCAGCACCATATTGGGCACATGGTCCTCACCCGGATGGCCTGCTGCCTCAAACCCGGTCAAGCTGACCGCATCGGCCCCCAACTGTTGCGCCTTCAAGGCAAAGCGAACCGCCGTGCATTTATGCAGCACCTTGATTCCAGCCTCCTTGAAGGCGGTAATGAACTGGGCTGGATTACCGCCGGCCGTTTCCACACAAGTGATGCCCGCATCCAGGATGACCTTGGCGCTGTCTTCAGGTCTGACGCTGAGCTTGGGCAGGATCGTCAGGTTGACGCCAAAAGGCTTGTTCGTCAGGCCGCGGGTCTTCTCGATTTCTTCGTGCAAAGCAGTCGGTGACGGGAAACTGTGAGCGGACAGGAACCCCAGCCCGCCTGCGTTGGCAACCGCTGCCACAAGCTCGGCGCGCGACACATAACGCATACCGCCCTGGATCAGGGGAAACTGGATACCGAACAGCTCAGTGATTCTGGTTTTGAACATCATGACTCGCTCTAGGAGGTGATACCTGATCCGACTGTCGTCTCACAGCGCTCCGCAGTCGCAGAACGCCTTCAAGCACGTCCGTTCGTATGTGTCGATCAGGCTGAAGCCAGTTCTGCCGCTTGGGCAAGCTGCACTCGACATTCGCGGACCATGCGATCGAGCAATTCCTTGCAGCTGGGAATGTCATTCATCAGGCCAATCGACTGGCTGGCCCACACCAAGCCGTCGTTCACGTTGCCCGATTCCAGCGTCGCGCGACCTCGAGCGCCTGCTACCAGCGGACGCACGTCCTCGAATGTGCAGCCGCCAGGCTGACGCTCGATGGCCACGACCTGCTCGGAAATGGCGTTCTTGAACACCCTGCCGCTGTTTTTCAGGGTTCGGAAAATCAAAACGGTGTCACGCTCACTGCCTTGCACGACTGACTCCTTGATGCCGGAGTGGATCGGCGCCTCCTGCGTAAGCATGAAACGTGTACCCATGTTTACACCCTGCGCGCCAAGCACCAGTGCCGCCGCCAATCCATAGCCATCGGCAATGCCGCCGGAGGCGATGACCGGGATGCTGAGCGCCTTGACCGCTGCCGGGATCAGCACCAGGCCGCCGACGTCATCTTCGCCGGGGTGCCCCGCGCATTCGAAGCTGTCGATACTGATGACATCGACGCCACTGCGTTGCGCACTCAGTGCATGGCGGACCGAGGTGCACTTGTGCAGGATAGTGATACCGGCTGCCTTGAGCCTGTCAAAGTATTCCTTGGGACAGTTACCTGCTGTCTCAACGATCTTCACGCCACTGTCGATAATCGCCTGAAGATATTCGGCATAGGGCGGCGGGTTGGCCGTCGGCAGCACGGTCAAGTTAACGCCAAAAGGTTCACGGGTAAGAGTACGGCAACGTTCAATTTCATCGCGCAACGCGTCGGGCGTTGGCTGCGTCAACGCAGTCAGAATGCCAAGCCCGCCGGCATTGGAAACCGCAGAAGCCAGTTCGGCGCGACCCACCCACATCATGCCCCCCTGAATAATCGGGTAGCGAATGCCCAGCAGCTCCGTCACTGCAGTTTTCATGATGCCCTTCTCCTCATGCGCTGATCATTGTTTGTTCTTATATTTGAACGTCATTCAACTTGTCATGCTGTCCCCGACCGAACAAGCCTCCCGGTCATTGCTCACTCAGGCATCACGCTCACCCCAACGCCCTTGATACGGATGAACTCATCGAGGCCCGCCTTGCCTCCCTCACGGCCAAATCCGGAGAGACCCACGCCGCCAAACGGCGATGCAGGATGCAAGGCGGGAGTTGCCCGATTGATGTAGACCGTGCCCGCGTGCAGGCGATGAATGAGACGCTGGCTGATGTTCAGGTCATTCGTCTGCACGTAAGCCGCCAATCCATATTCGGTTGCATTGGCGAGGGCCACAGCTTCGTTTTCATCGCGGAATTTGAAGGCGCAAAGCACCGGTCCGAAGACCTCTTTCTGGGCGATGGACGCGTAGGGGTCCGTATCGGCAATGAGGGTGGGCTGGATGAAATTGCCCTGCCCCTGCACTGCAATGCCTCCAGCGAGAAAACGACCCGCATTGCCAGCACGCGCTGCGCCGATCATTTCCAGCACCCGTCCACTGGCCTTGGCGTCGACCATTGGCCCAACGATCACGTTCTCGTTGAGCGGATCGCCATACGGCAATTGTTCGACAGTGGCCTGCAATGCTTCCAGGAACGGCTCGTACACCGCCTCATGAATGATCAAGCGGGTTGGCAGCGCGCAACCTTGCCCGCTATTGGACAGCCCGAATGTGGCGCAATAGGCCGCCGTGGAAGCAATGTCGACACCAGGAAAAACAATGTTGGCTGATTTACCGCCCAACTCGAACACCAATGGCTTGAGGGTGTCAGACGCGGCCCGCATGATTGCGCGGGCGGCTTCCGGGCCGCCGGTAAAGGAGATTTTGTCGACCCCCGGATGGCTCGCCAGTGCGGCCCCTGCCGCGACCCCGCCTGGCAACACGTTGATGACACCTGGCGGCACACCGGCCTCCAGGGCCAGCTCGGCAAAGAGTTGCGAACTGAAGGGCGTGGACTCCGCGGGTTTGATCACAACGGTGTTGCCCACTGCGAGCGATGGCGGGACTTTCATCGCCAAAGACAGCAAAGGCGCGTTCCAGGTGATGATGTGGCCGATCACGCCATAGGGCTCAGGAACCGTGTACTCGAAATGCCCCGCTGGCGATGTACCGGTTACGAGGCCTTCGATCTTGTCCGCCCATCCTGCGTAGTAGCGCACCCAAGCACTGATACGCGGCGCCATGCCGTGCACCATCGTGCTGATCGGGATGCCGTTTTCGACCACGGCAATGTGCGTAAAACGCTCCATGTTTTGATCAATCAGGTCGGCAAAACGATCAAGAATCTGTCGGCGCTGGACAGGCTTCATCGCACGCCATGCCGGGTAAGCGGCGCGTGCAGCAGCGACGGCCATCACGACTTCATCGCGCCCCGCCATGGGAATATCCATCTGAAACTGTCCCGTCGCGGTATTGCGGTGACTGAAGGTGCCGCCGCTCCCGCGCGCAAGGCTGCGCTCACCAATCAGCAGGTTGACAGCGGGCAACGTGGCGGCAATCGCGGCGTGCTGCGCCGGGTTCGGGGGAATGAATATCATCGTCCAGATTCCTTTTGGCTTACCCAGTGTGGCCATGCCACGCAGGCTGGCCCCTTGATCGGGGCCCATGGATAGACGGGACAGACAAAACTGCTGTCAGTTTTCGTCCGCACCTGCTTCGATCAAAGCATGCGCCGCCATCGGGCCGATCTCCGTCACGCCACCGTCGACCGGCAGGTGCACGCCGGTGATGAAGCGCGCTTCATCGCTGGCCAGGTATCGCACCGCCAGGGCAACGTCCCACCCGTCACCTTCAATGCCGAGCGGGCCGACATTTTTACGCGTGACGCGCATCTGCGCAGGCAGCAGCGACATTGCCAACGGCGTGAGCACATGACCAGGAGCGACCGTGTTGGCGCGAATGCCCTGGCGCCCATAAAGAACGGTCAGTTCGCGCGCAAGCGCAGCCATTGCCGCTTTCGATGGTCCATAGGCGATACTTCCATGGGCGCGAATGCCTGCTATCGAAGAAATGTTGATGATCGAACCGGCACCGTTGCGAATCATTTCAGGCACGGAGTAGCGGCTCATCAGCATCGCGCTGGTCAGGTTGATGTTGAGTACCCTCATCCACGCTTCTTCGTCCGGCGCGTCCAGGGTGACGGGCGTCGCCACACCGACGTTGTTGACCAAAATATCGAGGCGACCGTAACGGGCGACCGTTTGCTCGACGATGCGGGCACAGTCATCGCGCAGCGTAACGTTACCAGTGCAAACGAAGGCTTCGGCGCCCATGTCCTGGATATGCTTGAGAGTGTCCTGCGCACGTTGGGCGTCGAGGTCAACGAGGCACACCTTGGCCCCTTCGCCGGCGAGAACGACAGCGATGGCACGGCCGATCCCGATGCCGTCGCCTTCGGCGCCAGCTCCCGTGACGATGGCGACCTTACCGGCCAATGTGGCGTTGTAATGCTTGGGTTGGGGCATGATGGAACTCCGAGTTCGTGCGGGTTCCGAGCAGGCAGCAGGATGACCCCGGCCCGCCTGCCCGATGATGGGCATGGCGAGCCATCTGGCCACTCGGTTTTCAGTCAAGGAATCAGTGAATCGAACGCACCAACGTCGCCGCCCGTCCGTCGTCGCTGTTGACGAGTACGGTCTCGCCGTGCTGGAACGTCTGCGGAATGTCAGCACCTTCGCGCTTCTTGCCATCGGTCCCGCGCACGTACGTCTGGGGCTCGATATCGAACGTCCTCTCTAGTTGAGTGCGGTCGTCACGCAGGGTGATATGCTGCGGCGTAATGCTCACCACACTGCCAATCGAGGGCACCTTGCCCGAAGCTTCGGTCACGCGAATGTCCATCGACATGCGAAAGCGATCCCGGGACAGGTTGGTGAGCCCGCTATGCGGCAGATTCAAGTCGAAAATCATGATATCCCCGGCTTCGAAATCCGCACGTTTCCAACCCTCGATGGGGATGAGGTCGGTTGGAATGGGGAATTGTGGCGGGTTGTTCAGATCATGCAAAATCGGGCCGCGATGGGCACCCTCCACCCAGGCACAGCCGCCCACTTCATCGTCCACCGTGTCGATGGGCACCCAGCAGATTTTCATCTCCAGGCCACGGCTGTAAAAGCCATCCTGGTGCGGATAGATAAAGCGGTTCTGGCCCGGATCTTCCACAGGTGGGTTCGCCCGGTATTCGGCGATCGGCAACCAGAACGGATCGTCGCCCAGCAACTCCTTCATGGTGGCGACAATCTTCGGATTCTCGGTCAGCATGCGGTGCATGTTGTTGTGATTGAACTCGCTGACACGCGCCAGCTCGGCGGGAGAAACGCTCTTGCCTTCGAAACTGGACCCGTTGTAGCGGTTTTCATTGACACCCGGATCGATCAGACCATGGCGCTGGAGGTAGTCTATCCAGCGCGCACGCATTTCGCCGATCACGCCTTTGTCCAATACATCCTTGAAGTACCAGTAACCGTCTCGCTCCCAAGCCTTGTTGAGCGCCTCCCGGTCACCAAGCAAATGATTGGCAGTCTTCAACTGCCCCATTGTCCGGGGCTGTTCCAACGGTACGGCTTGTGCATTTTTATTGTTCATGGACCGTCTATCCTTCTGGCTCGCGTTCGGCCAAGCAGGTTGATGATGCCCCATGCTGCCACCCCTTCGCCCCCACCATTAGGGTCGTATTCGACATAATCAGGGGGTGAATTCAACATCGCGACCGCCCACCCTGTTTATCGGATGCTCCGCTGCTCTGGAGCGAATAAACACCCCCTCAACGCCGTATCGAGTTTTTCTATAGATCTATTGAATTCCTTTGAAGTGCCGGCTACCTTACCTGCATCCTCTCCCTTGCCTTGCCCCGGAAATAACCATGTCTAACAGGACAAGTACCGACAAGTATTCCCGACGTCGCCTGGAAATCCTGATGGCGGCCGCCTCGGTGATTGCTGAAAAGGGCTTCCATGGCTGCCGGACTCAAGACATCGCCGATCGGCTCAACCTCAAGCAGGCGAGCCTGTACTACTACTTCCCGACCAAGGAAAGCGCGCTGGAAGCGGTGTGCCTCTATGCCGTTGAGGAGTCGACCAACCGGCTACGCCAGATCACGCAGAACACCGGAGCGCCGCTGGCCGATCAGATTCATGCCGTGATTCATGCCTATTTGCACGATCTGGACACTCACCGGGATTGCATGATCGTGCTCGCCGAACAACGTCGTTATCTGGGGCAGGACCAGCAGGTTGCGGTCCGTGCGCAGAGGCGCGAATACCGAGCCCTGCTCGAGCAGATGCTTGAGGATGCGCGCGCAGATGGCCAATTGAGCGCTGACATCGATTGCCAACTCGCCGTGCGCGCGTTGATCGACCTGTGTCATTGCGCCGCCTTGAGACTGCAGCGCAACCCCGGACATGACGCGACGTACATCATCGACCAATACAGCCGCCTCTTCTGCAAGGGTATTGAGCGTTGAGTTCGAAGACGCCCGCCCTCAAAGCGGTTGGGTAATGCACCAGACCGGGCAAGGGTGATCAGTGCCTTCGCTCGAGCCAGCAACGTCATCCGGAGGATGAATCATCATGAATCAGCTCAGCGGCAAGGTGGCGCTCGTCACTGGATCCACCCAAGGCCTCGGCGAGGGCATTGCCATGCGTTTCGCCCAGGAAGGGGCGAAACTGATCGTCAACGGTCGATCCGAAGAGAGGGGGCGAAAGGTCGTCAGCGCCTTGCAGCAGTTGGGTGCTGAAGCGATATTCATACGCGCCGACCTGACCGATAAAGATCAGGCACAGCGCCTGGTCCAGGACGCGGCGCAGCACTTCGGCCGTCTCGACATCCTGGTTAACAATGCCCAGGTTGTGCCGCCGCTGGCGCCCGCCGAATTTGCAGTCAACGACGGACTTCTCGACGCAGCCCTGCGCTCCGGGCTGTATGCCTCGCTCTGGACCGGACAAGCCGCGCTTCCCTGGTTCATCCAGGCCGGCGCTGGCCGCATCATCAACTTCGCTTCGGTGAACGGTGCCTACGGCAGTCGCTACGGTCTGGCCTACAACGCCACCAAAGAGGCCATTCGCGGCCTCACCCGAACCCTGGCCAACGAATGGGGGCGGCACAACATCACCGTCAACGTAGTGTTGCCCTCCGGCTGGAGTCCGGCGTATCAGGCCTTCTATGGCGACGATCTGCAGAAGCTCGAAGGTGTAGCCCGACACACGCCGATGCGGCGCCACGGACGAGCTCAGGAAGATATTGGTTCAGCGGTGTTGGGGCTTGCCAGCGACGACAGTCGATTTATCACAGGGCAATCACTCTACATCGATGGCGGTCAGAACTTGCTCGGCCTGCCTCAGTTGCACACCCTGGAACCCCTTCAGCAGGAGATTGCGCCATGAGCCAGCTACAAGATAAACATGTGCTGGTCGTAGGCGCCGATGCGATCGGCCGCGGGATCGCCATCCGTTTTGCGCGAGAAGGTGCCCGAGTTGCAATACTGGACCCAACGTTCGCCCTCGCCCAGGAAGTCGCCGAGGCCATTGAAGCCGGCGGCGGCTGTGCCGTCGCGTTTGCTGGCGCCTTTGATGCACACGTTGGACCGACACTGCAAACCGCCATCGCTGCACTGGGCGGTGTCGATGTGCTGGTCAATAACGTCCTGCCCATTCCCGTCATCGCGCCCCTTGAAGAGCAATCGGCCGATGCGTTCAACGACGCGTTCGCCCGGGTCCAAGCAGCGGTGTGCGCGATGCAGGCCGCGCTGCCCGTCATGCAACAGGCAGGCGGCGGACGTATCGTCAATGTCGGGCACCGTTATGGCGAAGGTGTCAACGAAGCGTTGGCCGCGTACAACTGCGCCGCGTGGAGCCTGGCTGGGCTGACGCGCACTGCGGCGGTCGACTGGGGGCGCTACCAGATAACTACCAACCTGCTGCTGCCATTGGCCGATACGCCCGAAATGCGCCAGTGCCATGCGCGTCGCGCCCGGGTCATGGACCTGATGATCGACCAGCTTCCATTGGGGCGCCTGGGCGATCCGATTGAAGACGTTGGCGCAGCGGCGTTGTTTCTGGCTTCGGACGCCTGCACCTTCGTCAATGGCGAGACCCTGCATGGCGACGGCGGCCAGCACGTGGCCGGCCCGGTGTTGAACCCCGCACGGTTCGGCTGACTGGCCAATGCCGGTGAACACAGATGCGCCTGACGCCTGGCTTGCGCCATACTGCGCCAAAGCGCCCCACTGACAAGGACCAATAAATGTCGGGTTTCGCAGTCGTCGGCCTCTCAGGCGCTTACCTTTCCAGCCTGGGTGTCTTCCTTGATGCATTCGAGCTTATCGGCCGGCAAGTCATTGAGCTGTATCGCACCCGCGAACCGATTGCCATGCAGACCCGCGTTCATCTGCTGACGCTCGACGGACGCCCTGCCCGATTGGCCGGAGGCAGAACCCTCCCTTCCGACGGCGGCCTCGATGCGCCGGTCCAGTATGACCTGATCCATCTTCCGGCCTTCATCTTTGACGACCAATCGACACTGCCGCCCTGGCTGGATAAAAACGGTCCGCTCTGCCAGTGGCTGATTCGCCAACACGCAGGCGGTGCACTGATTTCGGCCAGTGGCTCAGCGGTTTTCCTGCTTGCCGAAGCAGGACTCCTGGGCGATGGCACCGCGACGATTGCTCGCCCGTTGATACATCTCTTCCGCCGTAGGTATCCCAATATTCGTATTGATCATCGCTCGGCGGTGGTGGAGCACGGACGGGTCATCAGCGGCAGTGGCCTGGCGGCGGATATTCAGCTACTCACGCGCGTGGTGGAGTACGTCACCACCCCGGAGCTTGCCCGCTGGTTGAGCGATGTGACGAGCCTTCACCAGGCCGCCGAAGATCACCTGGCAGACGACCCGCTCACCGCCAACGCCCAGCTGTGGCTGGAGGAACGCTTCGCCCAGGACGTGCGCATTTCGGAGCTGGCCAAGGCCATGGCCGTCAGCCAGCAGACAGTCCTGCGACATTTCCAGCGGCACCTGGGGACCACGCCTCAGGAATACGTGCGACAGCTGCGAATGAAATCCGCGCAGGGATTGCTGATGCGTACCAGCCGCCCCATCGCACAGATCGCGACACTGTGCGGTTACAGTGATGTGCAGACCTTTCGCAAGGTCTTCCGAGAGTATGTCGGGGCGAGCCCGAGCCAATACAGGGTCCACGGCAAGGACACCTCATTCGGGCACCTTCCTCAGACCAGATTGCCGGTCCATTGATCGGCAAACATGCTTTCCAAGCGCCAACCGAGAATCTTTGCGACATCCTTGTCGCACGATTCCAAGGGCTCACACTCCCGCCGTGCGCCCATCATCGATCACCTGCATTGTCCCCGTGATGCCCGCCGACTCGTCGCCTCCCAGGAACAGCGCAAGGCTTGCCACTTCATGTGGCTCGATCATGCGCGCGCTGGTACGAGCCAACAAGGCAGCCATGCCCTCTTTCGACACCTCGTCGAAGATGGACGTTCGAGTCATGCCCGGGCAGATTGCATTGACCCGTATTCGGTGCTCACGATATTCCAGGGCGGCCGCACGGGTCATCATCAGCAATGCGCCTTTGGATGCCAGGTAGGCAATGGCATTGCAGGTGGCTGAAAAGGCGCCAACCGAGGCCACATTGATAATCGACCCTCCACCCGACGACATCATTGCAGGCAAAGAGTATTTCATCATCAGGAACGCCCCTCGCTGGTTAACGCCGATCACCCGATCCCAATCCTCGAGTGCTACCGCGTGGGTCGGAACCCTTTCACGCGGACCGATGCCTGCATTATTCACCAGCACATCAAGGCGACCATAGCGGGCTTGCACATGATCGAGCAGCGCTTGCACCGCCACCGGGTCACTGACGTCGCAGCCCCGACTTTCCAGTCTGCCGCCAACGTCGCGTGCAGCGCCAGCGGGTTCCAGCTCAAACACGTTGAGGTCAACAGCGACCACCTGCGCCCCCTCCTCGGCAAACCGCAACGCCACTGCGCGCCCGATTCCCGCTGCCGCGCCCGTGACCAGGGCGACCTTTCCAACCATTCGTGACATGACACCTCCTCCCTGCAAAAAGCAACCGTCAGTTTTTAACCAACCAGAACACCGCGCTCACGCATGCACGCGACTATCTGCCGTGCAGCGTCGATCGCGCTCTGGCGGGTCGTGTCGATGTAGACGTCCGGTGTCAGTGGCACTTCATACGGCGAGTCGATGCCGGTGAAGTTCTTCAACGCCCCCTGACGCGCTTTTTTGTATAGGCCCTTGGGATCACGCCGCTCTACAACTTCCAGAGGCGTGTCGACGAAGATCTCGATGAACTCCTGCTCTTCCACCAGACTGCGCGCAAGCTCCCGCTCGGCTCTGAAAGGCGAAATGAAGGCGCTGATGACCACGAGTCCCGCATCGACCATCAAGCGGGACACCTCTGCAATGCGGCGGATGTTCTCGACGCGGTCGGCGGCAGTGAATCCAAGGTCCTTGTTCAAGCCATGACGAACGTTGTCGCCGTCGAGCAGGTAGGTGTGCACGCCCAGCGCATGAAGCTGCTGCTCGACCAGATTGGCAATGGTCGACTTCCCCGTACCCGACAGGCCGGTCAACCACAGCACCACGGGCTTGTGACCATTGAGCTGGCCACGGGCCGATTTGTAAACCTCGACCGCTTGCCAATGCACGTTCTGCGCACGACGCAGGGAAAATTGCAGCATGCCTGCGCCCACCGTCAGGTTCGTAATCCGATCGATCACGATGAAACTGCCCATGTCGCGGTTCTGGCTGTAGGCATCAAAGGGTAACGGCCGATCCAGCGAGAGGTTGCACACGGCAATGTCATTGAGCTGCAGGGTTTTACCCGGAAGATGCTGCAGCGTATTGACGTCAACCAGGTATTTGGGAGTCGAGAAGGTCCCAGCCACAGTGCTCGCGCCCATTTTCACCAGGTACGGGCGGCCGGGAAGCATTTCGTTCGCATCCATCCAGACCAGCGTGGCCTGAAACTGATCGGACACCTCGCAAGGATCGCTTGCGGCCACGAGCACATCGCCGCGGCTGACGTCGATTTCGTCGGCCAGGGTCACCGTGACGGACTGGTGATGCTGAGCCGATGCGAGGTCACCGTTAAGGCTGACAATGCGTTCGACCTTGCTGTTGGTGCCTGATGGCAGCACACGCACGTTATCTCCGGGGCGCAGCGTGCCGCCCAGTATGCGACCTGAGAAACCGCGAAAATCAAGGTTGGGCCGATTGACCCACTGCACCGGCATGCGAAACGGCGCATCACTGCTCGCACTCTCGATGTCGACGTTTTCAAGGTAATGCATCAAGCTCGGCCCCGTGTACCAGGGAGTATTGGCACTGGGTTCGGTCATGTTGTCGCCCTTGAGCGCTGACAGCGGGATGCTTTGAATGCAACTGAAACCCAGTTTTTCCGCAAACGCCCGATAGGCCCGGTCGATGCGCTCGAAAATCTCCTGCGCATAATCGACCATGTCGAGCTTGTTCACGGCCAGCACCACGTTCTTAATGCCAATTAGCGAAACCAGATAGCTGTGACGGAAGGTCTGGGTCAACAAGCCTCTGCGGGCATCAACAAGGATGATCGCGACATCGGCCGTCGAAGCGCCGGTGACCATGTTGCGGGTGTATTGCTCGTGCCCTGGGGTATCAGCGACGATGAACTTGCGCTTTTCGGTGGTGAAAAAGCGGTAGGCCACGTCGATCGTGATGCCCTGTTCCCGCTCGGCACTCAGGCCATCGACCAGCAGGGCGAAATCCAGCTGGTCGCCCTGGGTCCCGCTTTTTTTCGAGTCAGCTTCCAGGGTAGCCATCTGGTCTTCCAGCAGCGCTTTGGCTTCATAAAGCAGTCGGCCGATCAGCGTGCTCTTGCCATCGTCCACACTGCCGCAGGTGATGAAACGCAGCAGCGTCTTCTTCTCGTGCAATTTCAGGTATTGATCGATGTCCTGCTCGATGAGTGATGTGCTCGCGTTCATCAGAAATACCCCTCGACTTTTTTCTTTTCCATGGAGCCAGAGCTGTCGTGATCGATCACGCGCCCCTGACGTTCAGTGGTGGTGGACAGGAGCATTTCCTGAATGATGGCGGGCAACGTTGCGGCCTGTGATTCCACCGCGCCGGTGAGCGGATAACAGCCAAGGGTGCGGAACCGCACGCTGCGTGTCTGCACGCTTTCGCCCTCGCGCAATGGCATCCGTTCGTCGTCGACCATGATCAGCGCGCCGTCGCGCTCGACCACGGGCCGCTGGGCAGCGAGATACAGCGGCACGATGGGGATGTTTTCCCGGTAGATGTATTGCCAGATGTCCAGCTCGGTCCAATTCGAAAGCGGGAATACGCGAATACTTTCACCGGGATGCTTACGCGCGTTGTACAAACGCCAAAGCTCCGGACGTTGGGCCTTGGGGTCCCAGCGCTGTTGCGCGGACCGGAACGAGAACACGCGTTCCTTGGCCCGGGATTTTTCTTCATCACGACGGGCACCACCGAATGCCAGGTCGAACTTGTGCAGGGCCAGGGCCTGTTTGAGCCCTTCGGTTTTCCACATATCGGTGTGCAGGGAAGAACCATGGGTGAAAGGATTGATATTTCGCGCTTCGGCTTCCGGGTTGCGGTGGACCAGCAACTCCATGCCGGACTCCTTGGCCATCTGCTCGCGCATGCGGTACATGTCCTGGAACTTCCAGGTAGTGTCGACATGCAGCAGCGGAAAAGGTGGACGCGAAGGGAAGAAGGCCTTGCGTGCCAGATGGAGCATCACGGCGCTGTCCTTGCCGATCGAATACAGCATCACCGGGTTTTGTGACTCGGACACCGCCTCCCGGAAAATGTCGATGCTTTCGGCTTCAAGGCGTTGCAAGTGGGTCAAATCAGGCATGATGAAACTCCTCGTGCCGTAGGCACTCGGCAATGGTCGACAATAAAGAAGCAGCAAGCTCCGGACGGCAGATCAGCACGTCGGGCATGAACACCTCGGCCTGGTTGTAGCGGCAGGGGCTGCCATCGATGCGCGAGGCGTGAAGGCCCGCCGCCAATGCAATGCCTACGGGAGCGCAGGAATCCCATTCGTACTGGCCTCCCGCGTGCAAATAGGCATGCGCCTCACCCCGCACGACGGCCATGGCCTTGGCACCTGCCGAGCCCATGGGGATCAGTTGCGCCCCCAGGCGCTGCGCTACCTGCTCGGCGACGCGCGGTGCCCGGGTGCGGCTGACCAGAATCTTCAGCGAACCTTCGAGCGCTGCCGGCAAGACCGGCGGCGCGGCGCCGCTGAAGGTTTGACCCAGGGCCGGCAGGCACACCGCGCAGGCCGCGTCTGCGATGCCGTCCTTGACCAGGCCGACATGCACCGCCCAATCCGTTCGGCCTTCTGCGTATTCCCGGGTACCGTCGAGCGGGTCGACGATCCACACCCGGCGCCTGGACAGCCGGGCCTCATCGGCAGCTTCTTCTTCCGAGAGCAGGCCATCGTCCGGTCGATGCCCACGCAACAAGTCGGTCAGCAGCGTGTTGGCCAGGCGATCGCCGTGGGCTCCCAGATAGTTCGCGGGCAGCAGGCCGTGTTCGCGCAGTTTCAGCAGGTGTTCACCGGCGGCGATCGCCAGGCGTGACGCCAGTTGCGCGTCGTCGAGTACTGATTCAGACATTCAGGCACCTCCTACAGGTGTCGGTCGGCTTTCACGCCAGGGCGTGTCGCTGGATGTACGGCGCGAAACGTTGATTGATCCCGGCCGCGTCAAGGCCGAAGGTTTCAGCGCTGTAGCGATGCTCGCCATGGCGAGCCTCCGGCGCTGCACCGATCCGCTGCAGCATTCGAGCCCGTGCCTCGTCGCTCAGGGTCAGCCCGAAGTGCTGATAGATGTTCTGGACGACCGCCATGGGCTCACGCTGAATGTCGCTTTGCAGCACGTCCAGAAACTGCCCTGGCGCACGGGCACGCGCCTGGTGCGCATCGTCCACGGCAGCTTGCCAATAGCGGGTTTCCCGCTGCCCGATGGCCTGCGCATCGACGCCCTCCTCCAGGATTGAACGCGCCTCGCGCAGCACGCTGCACAGTGAAGGCAATGCACTTGCCGGGGAGCGATGGGTCTGAACCACACAGGCGTCGGGAAAAATGTCGAGCAGAGCGTCGACCTGCGCCACATGTCCCGGGTTTTTCAGTAACCAGGTTTTCTGTGGGCTGTTGGCGCCAATCAGCTGGATCACTTTCAACAAGCGCTTGTAACTGCTGGCTTCGCTTTGCTGCAGCCACCAACGGTCGTAGTCGGGAACACGCAACGAGGAGCCAAAAAAATTGCTGCAGAAGTTTTGCTTGAGTACTTCCAGGCACTCGTCCACGTCATCGGCGCGCATGTCGTGGGCGGCGCGCATATGAGGCGCTGCGGCAAAAAACTGCTCAAGCCCGGCCTCGCACGCTTGATACCAGGGATTATCAACCCAGGACTCGCGCTCGGGCCTGGGCATCGGGAACGCGGTCAGCCATCGTTCCATGCCTTGAAACTGCGGGTCCATGGACAGCAACTTGTGCAACGCAGTCGTGCCGGTGCGGGGTATTCCGATCACAATGAGCGGGCGCCGCACAGGCTGCTGCAAACAGTGCGGATGGGTTTTCCAGCCCTGCTCGCTGAACAGGCGCGAAATCAGCACCCCCACCAGCAGATTCCACGCAAAAGCTCGACCCTGCGGCTTGAACACCGGCCCGTTTTCATCCAGCGCAGCGAGCAAGCGCTGCAACCCCGGAAGGTATTCGGCGGCATCGCCGAAGTCGGACAACCCTGTTGCGGCGCTGGCGGCGGCATGCAGCTGCCCCTCCGCGCCTTTGAATGTGGCGGAAATAGTCATGTCAGTCTTCTCTGAAGATAGGAAGGAAGCGTGGCGGTGGTCACGTTGCCGATGGGTCGATCAGCCAGGTCTGGCCGCCGCGACCGCTGCCTGGATTTCGGCAAAGGCGGGATTGCGGCGAAATGTCATGCCGTTGAGATGTCCCATTTCAGCCCCCTACCAGCGTCGACGCAGCTGCGCGCCAACACGCCGCTCACGCAGAGCTTCAGCGCGTTGCGCTGGGGTGAGCATCAACGTGTCTGGCGGAAGGTGGTCACGCAGTTGAGCGAACTTGACCTTGGTCAACGTGGGCGTAGGGTGCGAACTGCTGCGATACCACCGTCCGATCAACATGCCCTTGAGATGGCCGCCACTGTCCAGCCAGTTCGCCACGCCGGGGTCCTCGACCGACAACACGGCGCGGAATCGACCGTCGCTGTCAATCTGCGCCTGATGGCCATTCAGGCTGCTTTGTCGGTGCACCAATTCGACCTGATTCCACAGGGCATCGACCACTTGGACGTTCCAGTAGACCAGTTGCTCCGGCAGTTCGGTTTCGAGGATCAGCGCTTCATCCGACTCCAAATCGTAAACGCATTCGTAATAGGCTTGCGGCCAGTCATCGCCGTTGCCCAACTCGGGGTAGGTCGTCAGCTGCATTTGATGGAGCGGACGACTTTTGCGGCTGTTGGCGAGGATGCCCTGGCAAAGTTGCGACAGACGCTTCACGTATCCGCCAAACAGCTCACGCAGTTGCTGGTCGATGGTGGCCACACTCATCCGGGGCCGCAGCGCCTGCTCATCCAGATACTCAATGCACACCTTGACCTCTCGCTCCCGCCCCCAGTCATAGGAAAACTGACGCAGCAGCAGGAAACGTGATTCAGGGTGCAGGTACAGCCAGTTGCCCTGATACCCCGGCGGGCGCTCACTGCTGAAAACAACGTCGAAGCTGCCATCCTCGGCGATGTCGAGCATGTCCAGGTCATAGTTGTTGAACCCGGGACCTGGCGGGTTCGCCATGCCGATCATGTTTTTGCCAGTGGCGAAGCCCGCGACGGGCACGTTCCCTCGATTGCCGGACACGCGATAGGTTCCCTGACCGTTGACTGCGCTGTAGTGATACACCGCGTCGGGGTTTGGCTGGGCGAGAAACACCGAGTTTTCGAAAGGCGCCCAGTCGGGATAGAACGGGTCTGCCTGGAAGTACAGGAAATAGCCCTGGGACAAATTCATGGCGAACTGACGGTAGAGCTCGGCGCGCAACTGCTCGTCTTGCGGCTCCCACAGTTGGAGCTCAACCTCGCTCGCCGCTTTGAGCAGATCGACATAGGTCGCCCAGGGTTGCAGGGAAGCATTCATTCATTCACCTCCAATGAAGCACAGTAAATTTCGCTGGATTACCGAAAAATTGACAAACCTGTGGCGTGAAGCCCATTTCGCCCCCAGATCTAAATCAAGCTTTGAATAGGCGGTTCATGCCCAAGGATGAATCATCACCTTGCAATGTCCGCTGGGCGTACGTAGCTCTTCGAACACTGACGGCACGTCGTCCAGGGAAATATGCCCCGTGATCATGGCGCGCGGCTCCAGCGAGCCTCGGGCAAGCACCTGCGCCACGTAGCGGAAATCATCGACGGTGTAGGTGTTGGAAAAACGCAGATTGATTTCTTTCCATACCGCCGTGGCCGGTACGAAGCTGTCGGACGACGTACAGAAGCCCAGCACCACGACCGTTCCGCTCTTTCGAACCGCCTGGATCGCCTGGCCGATGCACCCCGGCTGCCCTGCACACTCCAACACGATGTCCGGCAGCGCACCGAGGACCTCCTGGACCGCAGTGTCCAAGGGTTGTGCCTCACTCTGAACGATAAAGGCGTCCGCCCCCATCTGAAGTGACAATGCTTCCCGGCGAGTAGAGTTGGCCACCACGACGATTCGACCCGCACCCAGCTTGCGAGCGAAAAAGGTGGCGGCAAGTCCAATGGGTCCGGCCCCCATGACGAGAACCGTCGAACCTGGCTTGATACCCGCCATCGCCGCACCATGCAGTCCCACCGCCAAAGGCTCCAGCAGCGCACCGTCGTCGTAACTGAGCGATTGCGGGAGCTTGATCGATGTCCGTTCGCTGACCGCGACATATTCACTGAAGCCACTGCCGAGCCCGCGAAACTCGGGGCAATGACTGGGATTTCCCATCTGGCAGGCCTGGCAGTGCCCGCAGCCGGTGAATGGCAGAGCGCTAATTCGATCGCCTATCCGCAACCCTTTGACATCAACGCCAACGGCAACGACTTCACCGGCGTATTCGTGCCCGGGAATGGTTCCCGATGGGTAGTCGAAAGCCGGGGCATGCCCTTGGGTCATGTGAAGATCGCTGCCACAGATGCCGCAGCTATGGACTTTCATCACGACTTCACCGGGACCCGGATCCGGATCGGGACGTCGCTCGATGACCAGAGGCTCGCCGGCCGCGTGAAACACCGCTGATTTCATTATTGTTCTCCGCAGGTGATTACGTTTCCAGTGCTGCGAGTGGCCGAAGATGGCAGCCAAGCGTCGAGCACCTTGGAAACAATAGTTCACCAGGAAACAATAATCGTCAACAGATTTTTTTGAACACCGTGCAGTTATTACCTCGAGTTCCGGCGAAGCAGCTCCTCGTTCATGAGGCCGTGGTACTCCTGCAACAGCTGCGACAGCTTCGCCAACCGCTCGGGTGGCAAGCGCTTGGCAGCGGCATGGTCGGCGCCATACTCGTGGTGATTGAGGATATTCGCCAAGGTTTCATGCGCTTTGGACGTCAGTGCGACGTGGCTGCTGCGGCGATCCTCCTGCGACCCCGTCCGTTGCAGCAATCCCAGACTTTCGAGATGACTCATCAGTTTGGTTACCGCGCCCTTGCTCAGTCCCAGCCTTGACTGAAGCTGGGATGGTGTAAGGCTATCTTCGGGTGTCAGGTTGAGCGCATCGAGCAGGAGCAATTCGCTCCCTTGCAGGCCATGGCGTTCGGCGGTCTCCTTCAGCGCACGCTCCACGTACCGCCCCATCATCAGAAGGCGCTGGGTCACCGCGTACACATGCGGGTCCTGGCCAGGCCAAGTATCGGCCCAGCGGCGAGCAGCCAAGGCGATGGCATCGCTTGCACCTCCAGTCGAAACCGTCTCCTGCGGCGCCTCAGGCTCAGCCAGATAATTCCTGAGCTCACTCAGTGCGCCTTCGCAGGCACTGTAGAGCGTGCGCCGACCATCGACTACCTGGGAAACCAGGCCCGCCTCGAGAAGCACCTTGAGATGCTGGGACACGGCGGGCTGACTCAACGGTAACTCGGCCACCAGGGTGGCCGTGTAGGCAGGCGTTTGCCGGATGCGATCGTAAAGTGCTCGGCGACTGCCATCCGCCAGTGCACGAAGCTTTTTATCATAAGTCATTGCTTATCTTGGCCTGCGGGATGTGATGCGGGATGGCTGGATTAAACATAAGCGCTTACTTATGTGTCAACATCATAGCGTGCTGCCCGGGACGAAACGACGAATTTTTCTATAGAGTTATTGAAAGATCGATGGGCGCTCGCTATCGTCTACCGGCACACAAGGGTATCAAGTTTCAGGAAAGTCACTTCTTCAGCCCCTCGAATGAGGCATGATCGGCATGGAATTTGAAGGCAAGCTGTATCAGATCGGAGTCGTCGTACGCGATCTGGATGCAGGCATGAAACATTACCAAACCCTGCTCGGGCTCGGACCTTTTCGTCGACTCGACACCCATTACACCGGCCGCTACCGAGGCACCGTGCAAGAGATCGCCAACAGAAACGCGTTTGCGCGCTGGGGCGACCTGTACCTGGAAATGGTCGAGCCCGGTCGCGGCCAAAGCAGCGCCTCCGAATGGCTCGCGGCGCGCGGTGAAGGGATCTTCCACATCGGCTACGCCACGACCAACCTCGAACAACGTCCCGGTGGAGCGCAGGTCTGCTTCGAGACCATCGACAACCTGACCGAAAGCGGCCAGCCTGCCATCGTCCATCTCGATACGCTCGCCGAACTGGGATACTTCGTCGAACTCGCCGATGCGGATTTGGCTGAACGCCTTGCGCGCTGGATTGACGGCGATGCAAGCCTGGATGAATGAGGCTTGCACCCAACCAGAGAGCTGATCAACTGATCAGGAAGCCACCGTCAACCGCCAGAAGCTGGCCGGTGATGTAACGTGCTGCCGGGCTTGCCAAAAACAATGTCGCATTGGCAATGTCCTGCACGTCACCCATGCCGCCCAGCGGTATGCGCCCCTCGCCCATGATCGGCCCTTTGAGCTCGATGGCGGCTGATGCAGCGCGTGCGCCTGCCGTAGGGATGCCGCCTGGAAGCACCGCGTTGACCCGGATACCATCAGCGCCAAATTCGAGTGCCGTGGTACGGGTCAGGCTGTTCACGCCCGCCTTGCTCGCATTGTAGGTACCGTTGTGATGCACGACAGCCTGCATGGACGACACCGATGAGATATTGACGATCGAGCCACCGCCGCTTGCTTTCATATGGCGTATTGCTTCGCGCAAGCACAGGAAAGTGCCCCGCAGGTTGACCGCCTGCAGACTGTCCCAGAATGCTGAATCGACCTCCAGGAACGGCTTTTTCGGAAAGATGGCGGCGTTATTGACCAATATGTCGAGGCTGCCATAGCGCCCCACTACATCCTCGAACATAGCAATCACTTCAGACTCTTGCGAAACATCAACCGCCATTGCATAGGCCTGCCCACCGGATTCGACAATGGCCTTGGCGGCGGCTTCAGCGGCTGCATGATCCAGGTCAGCCACGACGATGCATGCGCCCGCTTGGGCAAACGTTTCAGCAATACCGCGGCCGATGCCGGAAGCGGCCCCGGTGATGACAGCGATCTTGTTGTCCAAACGGAAAGCAGTTGGCAGCGTCATTCGGCGTTCCTTCAAAATCAGTGGTAGGTTGGCCGCGGCCAGTTTGACAGCAGCCCTTTTTGTCGTTCAGTATTCCTAACAACGTTCCGAATATCATATAGATGTGAGTCAAAAAATAACAATGCCAACGATAACGTTCATTCAATACGATGGTCGCGTACAGACAGCAAAGGCGGAAATCGGACAGTCAGTCATGCAAGTCGCGGTCGACAATTCGATCCCCGGCATTCTGGGTGATTGTGGCGGCAATTGCAGTTGTGGGACTTGCCACGGCTATGTGGACAAGGTTTCGGCGGCCAAGATTCCGGCAGCCGATTCCTATGAACGGGACCTGCTCAGCTGTGCGTCAGCACTGACAGAGGACAGCCGGCTCACTTGCCAAATCATCGTCACTGATGCCTTGGAAGGAATGATCATTCACTTGCCGGAATCGCAATACTGATTTGTACCGCAACCCGTGTGCCCCCCGCATGCCTGCTCGATGCCGATGATGGTTACGGTTCACGAAACACTCCCCGCCAGGGCTAGAAGATTTTGCGCCCGGATTAGCACGGGCAGGTCGACCATTGCACCATCCACCGACACTGCAGCGCCACCCGCTCGCCTGCTGGCCTCGACCACGCGCTGGGCCCAGGCCAATTCCTGCGGTGACGGCGTAAACGCCTGGTTGACGAACTGCACCTGGCGCGGATGAATGCAGAGCTTTCCTGCAAAGCCGAGTTCCCGACTACGCGTTGCTTGGGCGGTGATCACCTCGCCGTCGTCCAAAATGACGGACACCCCATCGATCGGCGCTTGCAAGCCTGCCACACGAGACGCCAGGACGATTTGCGACCGGGCATACAGAAGCGCCTCGTCTGTGTGCGCGCAGCCAACGTCGACCTGAAAGTCGATGGAGCCGAACGCCAGCCGTTCGACATTCGTCCCACCCGCGATATCCAGCACGCGCCACACACCCGACGCGCTCTCAATCAGGGGCACAATTGCTGCATCGGTCGCGTCGGCTAACACACGTATGGATTCAGCGGATTCCGCCTTGGGTAACATTACTGCTTTTACCCGCAACCGACGCAGCAGATCCAGGTCATCGGCGAACGCGTTGGAGCCTTCGCTGTTGATGCGAATCATCACCTCGGCGCCCTCTTCGACCGCCCGGGCAATGTGCTCTCGGGCGATCGGCTTGTTGGCCGGGCTCACCGCGTCCTCCAGGTCGAAAATGACCCTGTCGGCCCCTGCCGCCAATGCCTTGGCGAATCGCTCCGGGCGGTCGCCCGGCACAAATAGATAAGAACGCATGATCACCCCGTACCCAAAATCGTCAGAAAGATAAGCATCAGCCACAACAGCACCCAGATGAGGTCAGTGGCCAAAATCGTGCGCCGAAACATCAGGCAAGCTCTGCCCAGGCGTCCATGCACAAAAAGCCCTCGGCATCTTCCGCCCACAAATGGATTCGCTCCGCTTGCTCTTCACACCCGCAGACCCGCATCGAACGCTGATCGAAAATCGGCCGTAGCGCGCGAAAGGAAAAGGCGGTCACCTTTGCCGACGGACGCTCGTCACGGAGCAGGTTCATCAATAGAGTGGCTATCAGGGGGCCATGCACAACCAACCCCGGATAGCCTTCTTCTTGAGTGGCGTAAGGGCGGTCATAGTGGATGCGATGGCCGTTGAAGGTCAGCGCAGAGTAGCGAAACAGCAGCACCGGGTCCGGAAAGAGCTCGCGAGTCCACTGAGCATTGGTCGGCGCAGGCTGGGCGCGTGGAGCAGGCTCGTTCGGACTGGGCGCGTCGCGATAAACGATGTCCTGTTCTTCTCGCACTCGTACCTGGCCCTCGACCGCCAATTCATGCAGCAGCTTGACGAATATCAGGCTTCCGCTTCTTCCGGTCTTTTGTGTCACGTCCAGAATAGTGGAGGTGCGCTCTACCTCTGCCCCGACCGGCAACGCGCCCTCGAAACTGAGCCGACTGCCTGCCCACATGCGCCTGGGCAGTGTGATGGGGGGAAGAAACCCGCCGCGAAGCGGATGACCATCAGGCCCAACGGCGGATTGATGAGCCAACGGCAGAAAATACAACCAATGCCACAGAGGCGGCACTTCCCCTGCCGGGGTGTAAGTGCGGTCTTCGCGATCGAGCGTCGCTGCCAGGGCATTGAGTGGCACGCAAGTGAGTACGTCGCGCTGGCATTCCTGGCGACCGATCCATTGCTCGAAAAACTGTTCATCGATAGGCACGGCGGTGAGTCCTTTTGTCATGGAGCGGCAGGATCGACCCGTGGGCGATTCTCCGGCGCTGATTCCAGAAACCGATCGCGGCCACGCAGGATCTCGTCGCCAGCCATCAATTGATCGTAAAGCCTTCGGGCACAGTCCATACCGGCATCAAAATCCGATAAAGATGCCCCGGCCTCGACAGCCTCGAACAACGATCGGGATGCAGCATCTTGCCTGCCCGACAGGCACTGCCGGGCTTCTGCCAGGTCGCGCTGAATATCTGTGCCAGGGATCGCCCAATGGCGTATCAACCGCTGCTGTAATTCTTCATTGCTGGGCGGCATTGCCACCAACTCGGTCGCCAGCGCACATGCTGTGGAAAGGCCCTGCCCAGGGTCGACAATCCGGTCAAACAGTGCGGTATGGGAAAATTCCGAGACTGTTTTTTGATGACCTTCAATCATGAATTGCACCGCTGGGACGATGCCCAACACTCGCGGTAGACGCTGTGTTGCGGATAAGGGCAAGGTTCCCAGGGACACCTCTGGAAGCCCTAGCACGGTGCCTTGTTCGGCGACTCGATAGTGGCAAGCGAGCGAGGTCTCGAGGCCACCGCCCATGGCAAACCCGTGAACGGCCGCAATGACCGGTTTGCCGAGCTGCTCGATCGCCAGGTGAATATGACTGGACAACCCTGGCGCCGCGCTGGCACGAGCGGTTCCAAACTCGCGGATGTCCCCGCCTGCGCTGAAGCCTCGCCCACTGCCAGTCAGTACCACCGCTTTGACGCACTCTGTCGCAGCTGCCCACTGCAGCGCGCTGTACAGCTGGAGCCGCAGACTCAGGCTGAACGAGTTGACGGGGGGAGCGTCGAGGGTAAGCACAGCAACAGGACCGTGGCATTCCTTATGGACCTTCGCCTCACCCATGGTCGTACCTCACTGCTCGGCGTCGGTTGCCAAGCCCGGCCGCTCCTGGCGCTGGTACGCGCACAAACAAAGGACTCAGGTAGAGCAAATATTTCACGATACACAAGACCTCTCTATTCGCATTTACGAACGTCGTTCAGCATATTATCTTATTCAGATGCAAGGCAAGCGCTCCGATTAGTCGGCTGAAATTGTCAGGCTAAATTAAAACAAATGTATGAAATTAGCCCGCCCCAATCGTTAGGCAACACTTGCGCTGGCCTCATCGAACTCATATAAATGTTGTGCGTGTATGTGAACACGATTCAGGAAAAGCGAATTCAGTGCCTAATGGAATGCGGCGAAAAATTCTCCGAGAGGTCGTTACAACACAGTGCAATGAACAAGCAGTGCCTCGCGACCTCAGGTCCACCACGTCACTGCTATTAGAATGAAAACAAAAACAATAATTCAGAGGGCACTTCAGATGGATAAAAAGAAAACGCTGGTTTCTCGCCCCCTAACGGCAGCTCCCCTAATGCTCGCCAGCCTATGCCTGGCCATGGGGGCCAGCGATGAAGCGTTCGCCTTGCGCATCGATAGCGGCAACCCCGACCTTTCCATGAGCCTGGATACGACCGTGCGTTACAACCAGGGGTGGCGGGTCGACGGCCGAGACAAGAAGCTGGCCAACAATCCCAACTTCGACGAAGGCAACTACACCTTCGACAAGGGCGATGTGTTTCTCTCGCGGCTCGACCTCTTCAGCGAGTTTGACTTGAACTGGCAGGATAAGTACGGCCTGCGCGTCAGTGGTGCTGCGTGGTATGACCATGACTTTCCCGACCAGACCGAAAGCGCTCCAGGCCTGGCACCGGTAGCCAACTATCGCAACAATGAATACTCGGGTGTGGTCAAGCGCTACTATGCAGGGCCGTCTGCCGAGTTCCGGGATTATTTCGTGTGGGGCAACTTCAACATCGGCACCACTGAATTGAATGCCAAGGTGGGTAGCCTCGCTTGGTTGCCTGGCGAATTCCTGTTCAGCAACGGCAGCAGTGTGTCGTATTCGATGGCACCCAATGATGGTTTGCTGAGCGACCTCAGCCCGGGCGCCTCGGCCAAGGAAACCTCACTTCCGATCGGTCAGTTCGCCACCACCTGGCAGTTCATCCCTGAACTGTCCCTGATGTTCCAGTACACCTACGAGTTCGAACCCTCACGTGTATCGGAAGGCGGTACTTACTACGCCGTTGCCGACGGTGCCCTCAAAGGTCCGGACTTCCTGGCCCCCGGCGTAGCGCGTCGCGATGCCAAGGAAGGCGATAACGGTGATATCGCCATTGGTCTGCGTTGGTCGCCGGACTGGGCAATGGACAGCAGCTTCGGTGCCTGGTATCGCAAGTTCGACGACAAGAACGCCAGCTGGGCGAACCAGGTTATCGTGCAAAATCCGAGAGCCCCCTACGCCCGCGCGGTCTACGCGAAGGATATCGAACTGTACGGGCTTACCTGGAACGGCGTGTACAAGTCTGTCAGCATCGGTGCCGAGGTGAACTACCGCACCAACATGCCGCTCAACACCACCGGCCAAACGTTCATCGCGATCGGCCAGCCTGAGCCAGGCAACCTCGATGGTGCGCGTGGCGATACTGTGCATGCGTTGCTTAGCGGCGCATTCACTATCAACAAGAATGCATTCTTCGACAACGGCTCCATCGCCGCCCAACTGGACTACATGCATCTGGTCAAGGTCACCGATAACAAGGCCTTCTACAATGGCAGTGACAGCGAAGGTGGTTCGGTTGCCGGCCGCTGTGAAGACAAAGAGCTGCTGCGTGGCTGCTCTACTCGTAACGCCGCTTCCTTGGGGGCTTCGTTCACCCCGGTATGGCAACAGGTAATGCCAAGCGTGGACGTCTCGTTCCCTGTATTTGCAACCTACGGCCTTTACGGCAATCCGGCTGCACAGAACGCGGGCATCCCGCCTGAAGACTCCTACCTGCTCAAGTTCGGCCCGCGTGTGGAGTACTTTGCCGGTTCAATGAAACATCAATTTGACCTCGCGTACACCGCACGTCATGGCCGCACCGGCCGAATCAATGGTAACAACGCTTATTCCGGTCTGGGCTACTTGCATGATCGTGACACGCTGATCCTCACTTACCAAACCGCATTCTGATCGGGAGTTCCAGGATGAAAATAATACATACAACGCTGGCGATTACTCTGTTGGCAGCCAGTGCTGCCCAAGCTGCTGTCTCACCTCAGGAAGCTGCAGAACTGGGGAAATCCCTCACGCCTTGGGGCGCAGAAATCGCAGGCAATAAAGATGGCACTATTCCCGCCTACACCGGCGGGCTGGCGACGTCAACGCGTCCGGCGGGCTTTCAGCCGGACACGGGGCACTGGAGCAACCCGTTCGCAGATGAAAAACCTCTGTACGTCATCACAGCGAAGAATGTCGATCAGTATGCCGACAAGCTCTCCGAGAGCACCAAAACGCTGATCAAGCGTTTCCCCGACACCTACAAGGTTGCGGTCTATCCCAGCCACCGTACTGCGAACTATCCTGACTGGATCAACCAGAACAGTGTTGCCAATGCCACCCGTTGCAAGACCAGCGAAGATGGCCTTGCGGTAGAAGGCTGCTTTGGTGGCGTGCCGTTTCCGATTCCAAAAAATGGTCATGAAGTCGTCTGGAACGCTCAGTTGC
This sequence comes from Pseudomonas sp. F-14 TE3482, assembly GCF_053629455.1. Lineage (NCBI taxonomy): Bacteria > Pseudomonadati > Pseudomonadota > Gammaproteobacteria > Pseudomonadales > Pseudomonadaceae > Pseudomonas > Pseudomonas sp. F-14 TE3482. Next base: position 4,071,067 of record NZ_JBRJII010000001.1, on the reverse strand, counting down.
ACTACAAGGGTGAATCGAACATCACCAAGGGCGAAGGCTGGTATGTCGACTCCAAAGGCAGCCGCGTATTGACCGGTGGCATCAACAACCGTGGCGATGCTCAGTATTACAACAAAGAGCTGGACGTTGAGAAATTTTCGTCCATCGGCACGTACCTGACCCAACTCAATATCTACACCGCGCCTTCGCGTAACGTCGGTGAAGGAAACCTGCAACGGTTCTATGTCAATCCGGTTGCAACACCAAACCCGACCTGGGCGTACTCCCCAGGTCAACGTCGGGTGCGCCGCTCGCCAGATGCCGAATATGACTTCCCTGTTTCGACCTCGGGCGGCGCGATGCTGTACGACGAAATCTACGGTTTTTCGGGCAAGCAGGACCGGTACGACTTCAAGTACCTGGGCAAGAAAGAGATGATCATCCCGTACAACAACTATGACTGGATGCAAACGTCGCCTGACGATCTGCTCAAACCCAATCACCCGAATCCCGATGCTACTCGCTGGGAACTGCACCGCGTCCATGTAGTAGAAGCGACGCTCAAACCCGGGATGCGCCACGTGCAACCCAAGCGCCGGCTTTATTATGACGAAGATATCCTTGCCGCTGGCATGACCGACGCGTGGGACGCTTCAGGCAAACTCGCCAAGGGCGTTTATATGCCCTCGTGGCAGATGTATGACAAACAGATCCCGCATACGTCGTCGACCTGGTTGTTTGACTTCGCCACGGGCGTTTATTACCACTCCAGTATCACCGGCGGCGCTCGAGGCGGGATTTTCCCTCAGGCCAAGATGCAACCACCTCAATTCTTCACCCCCGAATCGCTGGCGCGTCAATCCCAGCGCTGATGGATATGACAGCAACAGGTGGACCGGCGGCTGTTGTTCGGCAACTCAAGCGATCACTCGACGACGGATTCGGCGTAGTGATCGCTTGACCAGAAATGGAGAAGACGATGAATGCAGTACTGAAGGTGCTGGCGATAAGCGCAGGTGTGTGGAGTTGCGCATCCCCCGCTTTCGCCTTTACTGACCCGCTGGATCAACCTGCCATGTTATCGGAGCGCGCCTCCAGCTCGCCGCTTTACGGGTTGGCTGGAGATGGTAGCGCACGGGTCGTGGCCGTGGGGCCACGGGGCCACATCCTGTATTCGCAAGACGCAGGCAAGCACTTCAATCAAAGCCAGGTGCCTCTAAGCAGCGACCTGGTGGCGGTCTATTTTGCCAGCGCTCAGCAGGGCTGGGCGGTGGGCCACGACGGCGTCATCCTGCACAGCAGTGACGGCGGCGCAAGCTGGGAGCGCCAGCTGGACGGCAGGCAGATCGGTGATATAGCCGCTCGCTACTACGCATCGATTCAGGAAGATGGCGAAGCGTTCGACCGCGCGAAGGAATACGCCCAGACACTACAAGACAGCGGTCCGGTCCGACCGCTGCTCGATGTCTATTTCGAAGACGAAAAAAATGGCTGGGCCATTGGCGCCTACAACCTCATCCTGCGCACTACCGATGGCGGCAAACAATGGACGCCATGGATGGAGCGCGTGGAAAACCCGGATGAATACTCGTTGCATGCCATTCGCAAAGTGGGCGACCAGATCTTTATCGTGGGCGAGCTGGGGCTACTGCTGCGCCTTGATCGGGAGCAGCAGCGTTTCGTCAAACTGCAGAGCCCTTACCCTGGTTCGTATTTCGGGCTGACAGGCCGCGATGGGCTGCTTGTGGTATTCGGCCTGCGCGGCAACGCTTATACCAGTCGCGACGAAGGCAACTCCTGGAAGAAGCTGGATACCGGAGTCAGTGATTCAATCAACGGCGGCACGATGCTCGCTGATGGTCGCTTTGTGCTCGCCAGCGCCAGCGGAACCCTGCTGGTCAGCAGTGCTGATGGCGACCGCATTGCCAACAAGGTGTCCGAGGCTCGCAGCCCTCTCTATGGCGTGACAACCTCCAGCGCTGGCATGGTAGCGATCGGCCCCAATGGCGTGCGCATCATCGCCCTGCCATAAAGAACAACAAATCGTGCGCCCGTCCGGGTAGCGCGAGTACTCGCTTCCCCATCGGAGAAACCGCGATGGCTATAAAGATGGACAAAGCCACGGACAATTACCCCGTGATCAAGGATCGTCGAGACTTCGACCAGAAGACCGGCAATCGCGTTGAACGACTGATCTTCAATTATCGAGCCTTGATCATACTGGCAATCATGCTGGTATCGCTGTTTCTTGGCTGGCAGGCAACACGCCTGGTGATCAATGCGAACTTCGATCGAATGATTCCCACCTCTCATCCTTACATTCAGAATTTCATTGATAACCGAAATGAGCTGAGTGGTTTGGGCAACAGTTTGCGCATCGTCGTGGAGAACACCAAAGGCGACATTTTTGACCCTGCCTACCTGGAAACGCTGAAGCAGATCAATGACGAGGTGTTCTTGACCCCGGGCCTGGACCGGCCATGGATGAAATCGCTGTGGACGCCCATCCTGCGCTGGACGCAAGTCACCGAAGATGGCATGCGTGGCGGCCCCGTCATGCCCGATCACTTTGACGGTTCACCGGAAAAGCTCGACGAGTTGCGCGAAAACCTGAGCCGTTCCGGCGCACCTGGGCGAATTGTGGCCAATGACTACAAGTCGTCGATGATTACTGTGCCTGTGCTTGATCGCTACTCCGACTCAGGCCTGCCGATTGATTACAAGGCGCTGTCGCAAGCCCTTGAAGAGAAGATTCGGAGCAAGGAAGGCGACGGCATTCGGGTGCACATTGTCGGGTTCTCCAAGCTGGTAGGCGACCTGATCCAAGGTATGAACAAGGTCTTGATGTTTTTTGGCATCTCGGCATTGATCGCCACTGTTTTTGTCTATGGTTATTCCCGCTGCCTGCGCAGCACGCTGATGCTGGTCGCGGTGTCCATTTTAGGCGTTGTCTGGCTCTTGGGCCTGATGCATCTGGCAGGTTATGAACTGGACCCATACACCATCCTGGTGCCTTTCCTCATTTTCGCCATCGGGCTGTCCCATGGCGCCCAGAAAATGAACGGGATCATGCAGGACATCGGCCGAGGCACCGACAAATACGTGGCCGCGCGCTATACCTTCCGACGCTTGTTCATGGCCGGGCTCACGGCACTGCTGGCTAACGTAGTGGGCTTCGCCGTACTGATGATCGTCGATATCCCGGTGATTCGTGATCTGGCGCTGACTACCAGCATCGGCGTGTCGGTGCTGATCTTTACCAAGCTGATCCTCATTCCCATCCTGCTCTCCTACACCGGGGTCAGCCAGAGCGCGGCCAACCGTTCGCTTCGTGAGCAAAACGGTGAAAAGGGCCTGCTCAATCCCATCTGGGCATTCTTCGCGGCATTCACCCGTCGCAAATGGGCCGTGTGCGCGATCGTTGTTGCTGCCCTGCTGAGTACCACAGCCCTCTTCGTTCGGCACGACCTGCAGATCGGCGACCTCAGCGCCGGCGCCCCGGAACTGTGGCCAGACTCGCGCTACAACCGCGATGTCGCTTTCGTCGCTGCGAATTACGGGCTGTCCAATGATCAGTTTGCGATCATGGTCAAGACTCCGCCTAACGTGTGCGATCACTTCAGCAACCTGGTGGAAGCAGACCGGCTTGGCTGGGAATTGAGCCATGTGCCTGGAGTGCAGGCCACGGAATCCTTTGCGACTCTGACCAAGCGCGGAGTCAGCGGTACCTATGAGGGCTACTACAAGTGGAACAGCATTGTTCGCGAACCACGGTCCCTGGGCTATGCGGCATCGCAGGTTTTGGTGAACAATCCTGACGTGCTTAACCCCAAGTGCTCGGTCTTCCCGGTCATGGCCTATCTCACCGATCACAAGGCCAGTACGCTGAGCGGCGTGCTTGAGCGGGCGGAAGTGTTCGCGCAAAAGCACAACAGCGCCGAGGTGCAGTTCCTTCCAGCGGCAGGCAGTGCAGGGATCGAAGCCGTCACCAACATCGTCGTCAAGGAGTCGTTCTACAAAATGCACGCGCTGCTCTACGTGGGGGTGATCCTGCTGTGCCTGATCACCTTCCGCAGCTGGCGGGCTGTTCTTGTCGCGCTTGTCCCGTTGTTGATCACCACGGTGTTGTGCGAGGCCCTGATGGTCTGGCTCGGCATCGGGGTCAAAGTAGCGACGCTGCCGGTCATCGCACTCGGCGTGGGGGTCGGCGTTGACTATGCGCTGTACTTGCTATCGATCCAGTTGCTCCTGCAACGGCGTGGGTACAGCCTGTTCCAGGCCTATACCGAGTCGCTGCAGTTCACCGGCCGCGTCGTGGCACTGGTCGGCATGACCATGGCTGCAGGCGTGATCACCTGGGCCTGGTCGCCGATCAAGTTCCAGGCCGACATGGGCATATTGCTGGCGTTCATGTTCCTGTGGAACATGCTCGGCGCGCTGATTCTCATCCCTGCCCTGTCCTACTTCCTCTTGCAGAGTCGAGAACAAAGGAAGCAGGCCCAAGCGGCAAGTGTCGAGGCTGAGCTGGCGGAAGACACTCCAACGGCCAAAACCAGCCACAAAAAAGCGGTAACAGTCAGAACCGCGTAAGTACCGACTGCTGGCGGCCCGCTTCGGCAGGCCGCCAGCGACCGTCCAGTTCCCTCCCCTTTCAATAACGTTCCGCCGGATCAGTGCTACGTGCGCCAGCATCGCTGCGCGTCAACGTCCGTTGGCCCCGGGGAACCCCACACAAGAAAAACCGATTAAAAATCGGGAAAAGGATAGAGACATGAAATTCATACTCAACCCGGCGGTTGCGTTGATGAACCGTTTGAATTTCACCCTGAAGTCCAGCTTGATCTGCATCCTTATCCTGGCCCCCTTGCTAGCGGCCGAATATTATTTGACCCGCGATGTCTACGAGCAGATCGGCACTGCCCGTGTCGAACGCGAGAGCCTGCAGACGCTGCATACCTACCTGGACGTCGTCCGGGATCTACAAGCGCTCGCTGATCTCTCGGAATTACTGCTGGTTCATGGCACGACTGGGCGCGCCGCCGAAGCGATAAAAAAGTCAGACGCGCTCGAAGCATCGGTTTTACAGAAACTCAACAGCATGACCTGGAACGATGCTGGCGAATTCGGGAAAAAGCGCGATGCCATCGTCACCGGCATGAAAGCCGCGAGCAAGGAACAACTCTGGTCCGCCAAGCTCGAAATTCGCCGCAAGCAGCTGGCCCACTCGCTTAACCTGGGCCGATTCATCTTCTCCGAAGCTGGACTCTCGCAAGATAGCAGCCGCGCCATCCGTCAACTGGTGGACCTGCTGGCCAGCAGTACGCCTCGAGTTACGGCAATCCTGGGCACGACCCGCGCCGTCGGCTCTCTGGTGATGCTCGACCAGCAACTCGGTTCTGCCAGCGCCATTCGCCTGGAGCAGGCCTTGGTGGCCTTGGCTAGCCTCGAAGATGAGTACCGCCAGACCCTCGATGAGTTGCAGGAGCCCGCATTGGCCGAACGGGCCGCGCAAAGCTTGCAGACGCTCAAGCATCAGCAAGATGTACTGGCCAATGACCTGCTGGCCAGCGATCAACTCGATACGCCTTGGCAGACGTTTTATGCCAAGGTCACTGACGAGATGGCCAAGACCTACAATTTCAACGAGGCGGTGCTTGAGCTGATCGATGAGAAGCTGCAGGCGCGTATTGATCGTCAGGTCATCAACCTGGGCATGCTGATCGCTTTTCAGGCTTTGTTGCTGCTGGTCATCGTCTATCTCTTCTGCGGCTACTACGTGTCAATCCGCGCATCCCTCCAGGGCTTGGGGACGCTGCTGGAGCAGGTCGAAAAAGGCGACATGACCGCGCATTACATCCCGTCCAGCCGCGACGAGCTGGGGGATCTGGGTCACAAGCTGTCACGGGCGCTGGCCAGGACACGGGAGCTGATCGTTCGCGTAAGCGCAACCGCCACTCAAGTGGCGCAGCGCACCGCTCAAGTCGAAGTACATTCGGTGGATGGCTATCAGGCCATCTCCAGCCAGAGAGACCAGATAAGCCTGCTCGCGACTGCAATGAGCCAGATGACGGCGAGCTCGCAGTCGGTGGCAGGAAATGCTGCGATGGCCGTCGACAGTGCGCACCGAGTCAATCAGCAGACGGTGAACGGCCGGGCATTGATTGATTCCCAGGTCGCAGCCATCGCCGACTTAAGCAGCGAGATGGAGCAGTCAGTCGCGGCAATCGACCGGCTCGCGCAGAACAGCCACCAGATCAGCCGAGTAGTCGACGTGATTAACAGTATCGCGCAGCAGACCAACTTGCTGGCACTCAATGCCGCGATCGAGGCCGCAAGGGCTGGCGAACAGGGTCGAGGCTTTGCCGTAGTCGCCGATGAAGTTCGAACCCTGGCCAAGCGAACCCAGCAATCCACGAGCGAAATCGGGGAAATGATCGATGTGCTTGGGCAAGGGGTCGCAAAAGCGGTAGAAACCATGAACACCAGCCACGACCTGGCCAGCCGGTGCAAGAGCCAGTCTCAGCAAGTGGAAGACGCGCTGACCGACATCCTGAAATGTGTCGCGGATATTCTTGATCAAAGCCAGCAGATTGCCGCTGCGGCGCAGCAGCAGAATGCAGTGGCGGTGGAAATGGACCGTAGTATCGTCGAGATTAATAGCGCTGGCACACGCACCGCTGCCGGGGCGGGTCATACCGAAGATGCATGTCGCCAGTTATCGATTCTGGTCGTTCAGCTGGAAGAGGCCGTAGGCCGATTCAGCGTTTAAAGCCCGGTTTTCTGTTAGAGAACATCTGGAACTGGGGGCATGAGTTGGGACCACCCCCCGTTCGTCGTTACAGCAGCCCTGTTTCTGCCGCCGTCTTCACCCCATCATCCAAACCGCGTTCACGCAACACTTCCACCGCCACCGCCAATGCGCTGGAGACGGCTGGAAACCCAACGTACGGCACGGTCTGGATGATCACTTCCTGAAGCTCATCAGCAGTCAGTCCGTTGTTGAGGCCGAACCGCAGGTGGTTGCGCAGTTCTTCGGTCTGACGCAGCGCAATCAGCGAACTGATCACGACGATGCTACGCACCTTCAGGTCCAGCCCTGGGCGAGACCATACAGCGCCGAACGCGTGTTCGACGGCCATGCGCCCGACATCAGCGGCGAAGCGCCCGGAGGTGACATTGGCCTCCATCGTCTTGGCAAATTCCGGTCCCATCATGCGGACCATCAGGTCGTAACCGGCTTTCCAATTGTCGTTATCAATCATCTTCAACACTCCTGGAGAAAAAAGAAATTCCGGGCTCCGCATGCCGGCCTTTCAAAAGGCCAGCTTCTAAGCGGTTAGCCAAACCCGAGGCGTTGTGCCTCCTCATTTGGTCTGAGCAATGCCTGCAGCGGGCGTGATAACCACGCGTTCACCCTCGACTGGCGACGGTTCACTGGATGGATACCGCCCCATGCCGAGGTAGCTGAACGCGGACAAGACGAAACAGGCAGCGGCGACGACCAACGCCACGTTGTAATGGCCGAAATAATCGTACGAGAGACCAATCAACGAGCCCTGGATAGCGATCATCACCGCAATGCACAACACGCTCAGCCCGTAGATCGACGCATAGGAGCGCATTCCGAAATAGCGCGCAATCATGAAGGCGACGACATCGATTTCGGCCCCCTGCCCGAGCCCCAGCAACACCAGCGCGACAATTGCCACCCAGAGTTCCAGCGAATCGGGTAACAACAACAGGCAGCCCAATGCAGGTCCCAAAGTGAAAACACAGGCCACCAAGGGTGCCCAAATACGATCAACGAGCAGTCCGGTCACCACGGCCCCTACCAAGGCCGAAACTCCGACCACTCCAATCAGCGCCGCAGCACTGGCGGCCTCCAGTCCCTTACCTACCAGCAATGGCTGGAACTGTGAAAGCAAGGCCACAATGGGGGCATAGTTCAATGCAGAAGCCAGGCACACCAGCACGACCTTGTGATTTTTCAGCAATTGAAGCATGGAGGCCTGGCTTCGACCCGAGTACTGCTTGCGCGGCACCGCCACGCTCGCGCCCCGCACCCAGAAAATAGCCGTGGGCAGGGCAGTCAACAAGATGAGCACACCCAGCGCAACATAGCCCATCCGCCAGCCGTAGTTGGCGATGATTGCGAAAATCGTAGAGGGCAATAAAGCACCGGACACCGCCAGTCCTGACCGGGTAATGGCTAACGCCAGCCCTCGTGAACCGACGAAGGCGCCGCTGACCACGCGAGTGTAGGTCAGGCCGGTGGTCGCCGTACCCACCAGGCATAACACCGCGTAGAGCAGGTAATACAGCGGCAGCGGCCCGCGTTGTATGGCCAGCAGAAAATAAGCCATGGCCGTTAACAGCAGGCCGCCGAGCAGTACGGGGCGAACACCGATACGGTCGACCAACCGACCGAGCGCCGGCGAAATGAATGCGGCAGCAAGGCTGGCGTTTTGCGCCAGGGCAATTTCGCCCCGGCTCCAGCCAAACGCCTCCTGAAGCGGACCTACGAACAGGCTGGAAACCGATGGCCATACCGACAGACACGCTCCGGTGCCGATCAATGATGCCAGTCCGAGACGCCAGTTCTCGCGCCATTCGCGCTTGGCAACGCCCCAGGCACCTTTGTTGTTGACTGTCATGCTGCACCCTTTTGTTGTTATGGAGAGTTCGCGTGCAAGAGACACGCGGCAGTCGAAGCGTCAGTTGAGTGCCGACAGCGCTTCATTGGAAAAAGAGTCGAACGCTTGGCCCAGACGGGCCTTGAGCGCCCACTGGGGGTCTTGCAAGAGTGAACGCCCGACGCCCACCAAATCGAATTCGCCGCGATTGAAACGCTCCATCAACAATTCGAGGTTATTGCTGGCCTGGGCACCGCCCTGCTTGTTGCTGTCGTACATGCCGTTGTTCAGGCCGATGCCACCTACCGTCATCGAAAGACATCCGGTCACCCGCTTAGCCCAGCCGGCAAGGTTCATTTCACCGTCCGGGCCCGCCTGGTCCGGAAATTCCGCTCGGTTGAAATAGCGCACGCTGGCGTCAAAGACGTCGACGCCAGCCTCGGCGATGGGCGCCAGTACGTCCTCCAGCTCGGCTGGGCTGTTGGCCAGACGCGCCTTGAAATCCTGCTGCTTCCATTGCGAAAAGCGAAACACGATGGGCATCTCCGGGCCCACTGCGCGCCGTATCGCACGGACCACTTCTGCCGCGAAACGGCTACGCTCGCGTCGACTCCCACCCCACATATCCGAGCGTTGGTTGGTCACCGACCAGAGGAAATTGTCGATGAGGTAACCATGCCCGCCGTGAATCGCGATGCCGTCAAAACCGCACTCGAGCGCATGCATTGCACTGCGGGCATAGGCTTCTATGACCTCTTCGATTTCCCGTTCGGTCATGGGTTGTGTGGGCACCAGTTGGCTCTGTACGTAGAAGTCCGGAGATGACGTCAGTCCGCCCGGTAACCCCCAGATCCCCGAAGGACGCATCGAGGCGACCTGCGGGTGAGGACCGGTGCCCTGGCGGCGCATCACGCCTTGGTGCCAAAGTTGCGGGAACACAACACCACCGGCATCGTGCACCTGCTTGACGACGCGGCGCCAACCACTCAGCGCCTGCTCTCCGTACAGGTGGGGCAAGTCACTTTCACCGATGCCGGCTTCACCGAGCGCCGCCGGATGATCGATCCCGACGGCTTCGGTGATGATCAAACCGGTTTCACCTTCAGCGCGGCGCTGATAATAGCCGGCTACATTTTCGCCAGGCACGCCGTCGGGGCTGTAATTACGGGTCATCGGCGCCATGACGATACGATTTTTCAAACGTAACGAGCCGACACGCAAAGGCTCGAACAGTGGGGCAAGCAGTGTGTCCATCGGATTGTCCTCGAAATGCTGGCAAATCTTCAGCGAAGAGCGTTATGTACGCCAGAGCCGGCCCAGAAACGCTCCCAGGTCGAAAAGCTGGAAGGAAGGCGTGGTTGATGACGTTCGCCGGTGTATTTGCCCGGCCAGTTCTGCCATACCGGATCGCCGGGGCGTTGCAACCAGTCGGTGGAGTACCAATGGCGCTCATCCCGTCGGGCAAAAAACCACTGGCCGTCACGGCATACGTAATGATCGAAGTAACAGATCGCCATCACTACCCAGTGCTCGCCGTCTTCGTGTTCTGCCCGGCAATAGACAGTGCCGGTCGCGTGCGCAGCGTCCTGAAAGTCCAGGGTCTGCCCACACACCTGGTGCACGCTACGGTGGAACGCCTGAAGGATCTGTTCGGAGCTGTAAAACGCTGCAAGTGCTTCACGTCCGGTGCCCCAGCGCCCGCAGTCGACATCGTCGACAAACAGCGCGACCAGGCCATCAATATCGCGCGAGTCGACTGCCAACGCGTACCTCGCAGGCAATTGCCCAATGGCGAGCTGAGCTTCTAGTCGCTCGACGCGCGCCAACAACGCAGCCTGGTTCATGGCTGTTCCCCCACCAACCAGCGACGCTTATCGGCCAGATACGGTTGATACGAGAACAGCCCGCCATCGACATGGGTCATCTGGCCCGTAATGAAGTCAGTGTCCATTGCCAACAAAGTGCCGCGCAGGTTGATGCGCAGGGTGGTGAGTAGTTGCATCTCCTGCTCCTTTTACACCGCGGTATAAAGGCCACCATCGACCTGAATGACCTGCCCCGTCACGTAACCCATGCCCGGACCGCACAGGCTGGCTACCGCCTGACCGATATCCTGACGCTCATCGCCCATTCGCCCGAGCGGGAAGTTGGCGATATAGCTGTCGCGCAAGACCGGGTTGAGCTCAAAAAAGGCCGCTGACGCAGCGGTCAGCGCCGAAGGGGAGATAGCATTGACGGTGATGCCCTGCGGGCCCCACTCCCGTGCCAATGCCTTCGTCAGTCCACGAATGCCGCCCTTGATGGCGGCGTAAGCTGGATTGAGCGCAGCACCATGCAGACCGAAGGTCGAGCAGAGCAGGATCACGCGCCCTTGACCACTGGTGCGCAGCGCTTCATAGCCGGCAAGCGCACAATGATGGGCGCCCGCGAGGTCGACCGCGACCTGTGCATCCCAGTCGGCATCGTCAAAATCCTGCAACTGCTTGGGATGGCCCGAAGCGCCGTGTGTGGCATTGTGAACGAGGATTTCGAGGCTGCCGAATCGCTCGAGCGTGGCCTTGACAGCGTTGTGCATGTCTTCGAGGCGGGTCACGTCGCCTTCCACGGACAGTGCTTCTGCCCCTTCTGCTCGCACGAGGCGCGCCGTCTCTTCACCCGTCGCACCACGTCGCGCGACGATGACAATTCTGGCTCCGGCAGCGGCCAGTTCCAGGGCAATGCCGCGCCCAATCCCCCCGCCTGCGCCGGTAATCAAAGCGGTTTTGCCCGCCAGGCTTTTGTTTCGCGTTAGCTCATTCATGGCACCATCCATACGCCACCGTCCACAGGGATCGACGCACCCGTGATGGCAGTGGCACCGATAAGCATCGCGATGGTTTGCGCCACCCCGGTCGTGATGCCCGGCACGAAGCCGAGCGCTGGTGGCGGTGGTCCCATTTCAGGGCTCAACGGCAGCGCGGCGTTGGCCAACTGTGCGTCGAACACGTGAGCATCCAGACCCAGCCAGTTCAGACGAATGCCCTGTGCGCCCCATTGCCGCGCGGCGGATTTCATCATCGCACGCTGCCCCTCGCTGAGTACGGACAGCGCCGCCAGCCCGCTGGCTCCCGTCAGGGAAAAATTGGGGCCAACCACCACGATACTTCCCGGCTCACCTGCCAGGGTCCGCCACGCCGCCTGCAGACAATGCCGGCTGGTACGAAGCGGATCGAGACAGGCCGTGCGCCATTGCTCAGGCGACAACGAGACGAACGTGCGCGCTTGCCGGCTCTGGAGGTTGCCGACCGCCAGGACGATGGCATCGACGCCGCCCATTGCGGCCCTGGCTCGCCCGAAGGCAGCTTCGATGGCAGCGAGGTCAGTGAAATCCTGATCAGCATCAAGTCCCACACACACCGCGCCGTGGGCACCGATGGCGTCGCATAAATGACTCAACTCCGGGCATCCAGGCGTCGCCACCAGCACTTTCATCCCTTCGAGCATCTGTTTGTTCCAGGCCGGCTCCGTCATCGTAAGTCCTCTATTGTTCTTATCGAGCTGAGGGGTACTGCGAACCGAGTGATTAATACCCTTTGGCGAAGCGCGCCAAATGGAAGTCCGTATCGCCGAAACGCTTTTCGAGCAACGTCATGAAGCGGAAGTAGTGGCCAACCGGATATTCCTCGGTCATGCCGATACCGCCGTGCAACTGCACGCCTTGTGCGCAGACAAAACGCCCCGCCTTGCCGGTGGCTGCTTTCGCCGCAGAAATCGCCCGAGCGCGCTCGTCGGCAGGTTTGTCCAGGTAGGCCATGCCCCGGTAGAGGATGGAACGGGCGTGCTGCGCCTCGACGAACATTTCAGCCATGCGGTGCTGCAAAGCCTGAAACTTGCCGATGGGCTGACCAAACTGGTTGCGGGTCTTGATGTACTCGGCAGTCATGTCCATGACGCCGTGCATGACACCCAGGCTTTGCGCCACAACGGCCAAGGCTGCGCGGTCCGATGCTTCCTCGAGAATGGGTTGGCTGAGCGAGGGTTCGACAAGCAGCGCGGCGGCGGGTAGATCAACCTTGCTGAATCGAACATCCGCAGCCCGGGTGCCATCAACCAGTGCGTATTCGATCACTTCCACGCCCGGTGCAGTGCGGTCGACGACGAATATCGCAGGATGCGAATGGTCATCCAGGCGCGCGGTCACCAGCAACTTGTCAGCGGAAGGCGCATCGAACACCAGCGTCTTCAAACCATCGAGCTGATAGCCGTCTGCTGTGCTGCGTGCCATGGTCTGTTCAATGCTGCCCACGGCGAAACGTGAGCCGCACTCGCTATCTGCCAGCGCGAGCAACAAATGACCCTCGATCACGGCAGGCAACAGATCCTGGCGGTGGTATTCGGTGCCTGAGCGGTCAACGATGCGCGAGCACAACATGACGCTGCTGATAAATGGCTCCAGCACCATACCGCGGCCAAACGATTCCAGCACCACAGACGCTTCGACGAATGAGCAGTCCAGACCGCCGACATCCTCTGGCAAGGTCAATGCCAGCCATCCCAACTCGGCGAATGTCTGCCAGTGTTCCCGACTGAAACCTTCGCCAGACGTGGCCTGGTGCCGGCGCTGCTCGAAGCCGTAGTCATCGCGAATGTATCGCTCCACGCCATCACGCAGCATCAACTGCTCTTCGGAAAGATTGAAATCCATGTGAAAACCCTCAGAGTCCGAAAGCCAGTTTGGCGATGATGTTTTTCTGTACTTCGCGAGCCCCGCCGTAAATGGTTGAAGCACGCTGGAAGAAGTACATGTTGGTGCGGCCCAGGGTGTGGGCTGGCCAGAGATCGTCCCATTCTTCGGAGGCGTCTTTCTGCCGTGCGTCGTGACTGAAAAAACGCAACGCGCGAGGTCCCATCGCGTCGACCTGCAATTCGGTCACGCGTTGCTGCAGTTCCGAGCCACGTACCTTCAGAGTCGAAACGACGGCATCGAGGTTATCGCGCAGTTCCTCCTTCGCCAGAATCCGCAATACGGACCATTCCAGCGCGAGGATGTCGGCCTCGATCTCCGCCACTTTGCGAGCGAACACGGGCGTCTCCAGCAGTGGCACACCATCGATCAGTTCGGCACGGGCAATGACCTTGGCTTTTTCCAGTTCGCGCTTGTTGAAGTAGATGAATGCGCTGGAGGTGCGCTCCTTTTCGAGCAGGTATTTGGCGTAGGTCCACCCCATGCCCGGCTCACCGACCAGTTGCTCTTTGGGAACCCGGACGTTTTCCAGAAACACTTCGGTCAGGCCATGCCCACCGTCGATGGAAATGATCGGTCGTACGGTGATGCCAGGTGACTTCATATCGATCAGCAGGAAGGAGATGCCCCGTTGCGGCTTGACCGTCGAATCGGTGCGTACGAGGAAAAAGCCCCAATCAGCGATCGTCGCATCACTGGTCCAGATTTTCTGGCCAGTGACCACATAGTGCGTGCCATTTTCGTCGAGCTCTGCGCGAGTCTTCAGGCTGGCGAGGTCAGAGCCGGCATTCGGTTCGGAGAAGCCTTGGCACCAGAAGACTTCACCCGACAGCAAGGGTGGCAGGAAGGTCTGCTGCTGCCACTCGTTGCCAAATGCGATGACCACGGGAGCCATCATGTGGGTGCCTTGCCAACCATAGTCCAGGCCGTTGGCATTGAGCATTTCCTCCAGGAAGATATGCTTTCGGATCGGCGACCAATCAGTCCCGCCAAATTCTTGCGGCCAGTGCGGTGCGCCCCAACCACGCGCGTGCAAGGTCTTTTGCCATTGGCGCAGGACATCACGGGGTGGAGGATGAGCTCCCACGTAACCAAAGTGAGCGACTTCAGGGCTGACACTTTCCTGGAAAAACTGCCGGACTTCCTGACGGAAGTTCTCATCTTCGGGGCTGAACTGGAAATTCATACTGCAGTCTCTCACTGTCGTTGAAAGGTTGGCGATAAAGGCAGCGAAGGCTGCTCAGCCATTGGAGGCCAGTGCGCGCTCACGCAGCGCAACCTTGTTGATCTTGCCCGTCGCGATGCGCGGCAATTCGCTGATGAACTCGATGGCCTTCGGGCACTTGTAGGAAGCAAGCACCGATTTGCAATGGCCGATCAGCTCGGTCTCGGTGAGCCTGGCACCCGGCGCAGGGACGATGAAGGCTTTTACCGCCTCACCCCAGCGAGGGTCTGGAATGCCAATGACCGCCGACTCCAGCACCTGTGGATGCAACTCGATCGCTACCTCGACTTCCCGGCTGTAGATGTTTTCACCACCGGAAATGATCATGTCCTTCTTGCGATCCACCAGGAACAGATAGCCCTCATGGTCCTGATAACCCATGTCTCCGGTGTGGTACCAACCGTCACGCAGGGCTTCCATGGTGGCTACCGAGTTGTTCCAGTAACAGGACAACTGGGTGTCCGAACGCAGCAACACTTCGCCGGTCTCACCCTGTAAGCAGTCATGACCCTCGTCATTAACAATCCGCAAGTCAAATCCCGGGGCAGGCAAACCGACCGACTCCAGCCGCCTTATCTGATCCGGGCTGCCATTGGGATTGACCTCGTGACGAGGCAAAGCGCAAGCATTGCTTTCGGTCATCCCGTATTGCACTGAGAAGATCGGGCCAAGCCTCTCGATCGCCCGCTTGAGCAGCGGCACCGGAATCGGCGCCGCTGCCGTCACGACATGTTCGAGTGACTTGAGGTTGAAATCATCTATCTGCGGCAGGTCGAGCACCGTTTGCAGCATGGCCGCCACCATGAAGGTAAACGTCACCCGCTCCTCCTGGACGGCCCGCAAAGCAGCCAGCGGATCAAAGCCTTGATGTACGACGGTCGAGCCGCCCATCCAGGCGGCGGAGTTGACGAACCCGATGCCGCCGATGTGAAACGCAGGCGTAGTTTGCAAAACCCGAGTCGCACCACTGAAGCCGGTTACCAGGGCACAGGATTCGGCAGTTCTGCACATGGCGTGGTGAGTGCGCACTACGCCCTTGGGCGTTCCCGTGGTGCCGCTGGTGTACATCAGGTAGGCATAATCCTGCGGCTGGGCGCGAATAGGCGGGCCCGCCTCATCGCCATCGGCGATCGCCTGCTCGAAGGGCACCGCCCACTGCGGCGTCACACCGATGCAGATGAACTGCTCGATCGTGGGTAGCTCGGCGCGAAGCTGATCGACCAATGCCGTGTATTGCGCTTCAAAAACCAGCGTCCTGGGCGAGGCGTCCTGCAGGATGTAGAGGATTTCCCGGGGGGCCAGGCGGAAATTGACCGTAGCGGCAATGAATCCTGCCCATTCACACGCACGGTACGTTTCAAAATACTCCACACAATTGGTCGACAGAATCGCCACGCGATCCTGGCGGCGCAGACCTGCACGATAGATAAAGGACGACAGCCTGCGCGCGCGTGCAGCCAATTCGTAATTGCTCACCCGCCGTGAAACGCTGGTGAAAGCATTGCCAGCAGGAAAATAGCGAGCATTGCGCTCGGTCATCTCACCAAGAGTCTTCATTGAAATTCCGTCATTTTTATCAGGCTGTTGTTGAACGGATTATCTGAGTGCTGCGCGAAGCGTGGCGTCAGGCCTCCAGAGCGGCAGGATCTGCAAGCAGTCCGGCCACCCTGGCGGTAAACCGCGCGGCGTCGGCGCCGTTAACCACTCGGTGGTCATAACTTAATGAAAGCGGCAGGGCCAGGCGCCACTCGATGGCGTCCCCGCTACCGCGGCGCGGCTTCTCTTGTGCGCGCGTGACCCCGAGAATGGCCACCTCGGGCGCATTGACGATCGGGGTGAACGCTGTTCCGCCAAAACTTCCGAGCGAGCTGATGGTAAAGCTGCCGCCACTCATTTCAGCCATCGAGAGGCCCTTGTCACGCGCTTTCGTTGTGATGGCCTGGAGCTCGGCAGCCAACTCGTGGATGCTCTTGCGATCACAGTCGCGCAGCACGGGGACCAACAGACCGAAGCGCGTATCTACGGCCACGCCAATGTGGAAATATTTTTTGAACACCAGGTTCTTGCCAGTGCCGTCGAGCGAGGCGTTGAACTGCGGGAAGCTTTGCAGCGCACCGACCACCGCCTTGATGAGATAAGGTAGCAGCGTCAACTTGGTGCTCACGCCCGCTTCGTTCTGCGCTTTACGCAACAGCTCAAGATCGGTGATGTCCGCATCGTCGTGGTGAGTGACATGGGGAATCGTCACCCAGTTACGCGCCATGTACTTGGCGGTCAACACTTGCACCCGGCTGAGCGCACGAGTCTCGATCTCGCCAAACTCGCTGAAATCGACCTGCGGCCACGGCGGCAAGTCGCTACCGAACGCCGGCTGTGCAGGTCGCTCGACGGCGGGTTGGCTGGACTGTTTAGCCACTGGAATATCGACGCTCATTCGCTTCACCCTACCCTACGATTCTTAGACAATCTCAGCCAACAGGGTGCCAACCTCATAGGTCTCACCGGCCGCAGCGATGATCTTCAAGGTGCCACTGATCGGAGCCTCGACTTCCTGGACTGACTTGTCGCTTTCCAGGGCATAGATGATCTGGCCTTCTTCGACCGGGGAGCCATCGGCGACCAACCATTCGGACAAGGTGCCTTCATTCATCGAAAAGCCCAGTTTGGGCAGGAGAATCTGAGTGCTCATCACGCTTTCCTTAATTTAAGTTGCTTCATTTGAACGTTGCACGGACGGCCACTTCGATCTGCTCGAGGCTCGGAACGTGTGCGTCTTCCAGTGGTTTGGAGAACGGCACCGGGGCGTAGTTGGAACCGACACGCTGCACGGGCCCCTTGAGTTGGCCGTAAAGCGACTCGTAGATGAGCGAGGCAATTTCTGCACCGACACCAAACGGTTTGACCGCTTCATGGACGATGACTGCCCGCCCAGTCTTCGCCACAGAGGCGAGGAATGTTTCGGTGTCCAGCGGCGAGATGGTCCGCAGGTCGATCACCTCGGCCGAAATGCCCTCGGCAGCGAGCTTCTCGGCCACCGCGCAGCAGTCCAGCACTCGCCGGCTGTAACTGATCAAGGTGACGTCGGTGCCTTCGCGCAGAATGCTGGCCTTGCCCAAGGGGATTTTTACCCCGCGCTCGGGGGCAGGCCCCGGCGTCCAATAGGTCGGCATGTTTTCGATGAACAACACCGGGTCGTCGTCTTCGATGGCTGAGAGCATCAAGCCGTAGGCATCAGCCGGACTGGAGGGCGCAACCACCTTGATGCCAGCAGTATGGGCGAACCATGCTTCGAGATAATCCGCATGTTGCCCGCCCGTACCGAAGCCTGCACCGGTCATGGTGCGGATGACCATTGGCACATGCGTTTGCCCGCCCGACATGAAGCGTAGCTTCGCTGCGTGGTTGACGATCATGTCCATGGCCACGGTGGTGAAGTTCATCAGCATGATTTCGGCTACTGGCCGCATGCCAACAATCGCCGCGCCAATGGCTGCGCCGATGATTGCCTGCTCTGAGATCGGCGTGGAACGCACCCTCGCGTCGCCGTACTTGCTGGACAGGCCTCGGGTCACCCCGACAATGCCGCCTTCTTCCTTGTCGCCGACATCCTCGCCGAGCACAATGACATTGACGTCCGCCGCCATCGCGTCGTCGAGCGCCTGATTGATTGCCTGAATAGTGTTGATCTTGGCTGGCTGGTTCATACGTTCACCTCATCCTTGTAGATATCGCGATGCAGTTCCGCAAGATCCGGGTAGGGGCTGTTCAAGGTGAATTCGACAGCCTCGTCGATTTCGAGCTCGATGGCTGCTTCCAGGGTCGCCAACTGGTCTTCGCTGGCAAGGCCGGTCGCGATCAGCCAGTTGCGGAAAAGCGGCACCGGGTCTTTGGCCATCCACGCATCTTTCTCGCCCTTGTCCATGTAGGCATCGGCATCACCGAAGACATGTCCATGGAACCGAAAGGTCTTGGCCTCGATCAGTGATGGACCGAGACCCTGGCGCGCCCGATCGACGGCTTCGCGCGCAGCAAGGTAGGTGGCAACGGGATCGTTGCCGTCCACGGTGATGCCCGGCATGGAATAGGACGCCGCGCGCTGGGCAATGTTGGCCACGGCGGTTGAGTTGGCATATTTGGTATGCTCGCCGTAGCCATTGTTCTGGCAGACGAAGATCACTGGCAGCTTCCACACCGAGGCCATGTTCAGCGCTTCGTGGAAAGCGCCGATATTGCTCGCGCCGTCACCGAAATAAGCCACGCTGACACGCTTCTCACCACGGATCTGGGCGGCGAGCGCCAAGCCGTTGGCAATCGGCATCGAACTACCGACGATGCCGGTGGTGACCATCACGCCCGTTCCCGGATGGGTCACGTGCATCGGCCCACCCTTTCCCTTGCAGGTACCCGTGGCGCGACCGCCGAACTCAGCCCAGAGGTCATTGAGCGGGATGCCCTTGGCGATCATGTCATGCACACCACGATAGATAGTGCAGATGTAATCCTCATCGTCCAGGCACGCCGACACTGCCGAAGGGATAACTTCCTGCCCGCGTGGCGAGTAGTACGGCATGACCAGCTTGCCGGACTTCAGCACCGCACGAAAACGCTCATCATTCTGTTTGATCCGAGTCATGCGCCGGTAGATGCCTACAAGGATCTCGCCGTCCGGGATTGCGGCTGTCATTTTTAATTCTCCATTGGAACCAAATCAAAGGCTGAGTTGTTGACTCACCAGATCTTGTCCTGCCCCGCCGAGTGCGCAGCAGCGATGTAACCGAAGATAAAGGATGCGGCGATACTGGTGCCGGCCCCCGGATACACACGCCCGCTGACCCCTGCGGTGGCGTTGCCCGTGGCGTACAGCCCACTGATGGGCTGGCCGTCTTCGCGCAATACCCGAGCGTACTCATCGGTAACCAGCCCGCCGGCAGTGCCGACATCACCCGGGTACATGCGAACCGCATAGAACGGACCCTTTTCGATGGCGCCCAGGTTGGGGTTTGGCTGGATGGTCGGGTCACCGTGACTGCGGTCGAACGCCTTACCGCCGCGTGCAAAGTCTTCATCTTTGCCGCTGGCACAAAACCCGTTGAAACGCTGTACGGTCGTGAGTAGCCCGCGGGTATCGATACCGCACTTTTTCGACAGTTCCTCAAGCGTCTCGGCCTTGATCATGTAGCCACTGTCCAGCCACTGCTGCGGCACCTTGCCAGGCATCGCCGTTCCCCAGGGGTAGAATTCACGCTGGCGACTGTCCATCACCACCCAACTGGGCACGGCCTTGCCGGTTTCGGCCTGGCGCTTGTACATGCGCTGGCCGATTTCCATGTAGGACCCCGCTTCATTGCAGAATCGCTGGCCGTCCTGATCGACCATGATCGAATAAGGCAACGACAAATCCAGGTGATGCATGAAAGGCAAAGGTTCACCCGCCGGTGTGCGCGCGCCTTCGGGGAACGTCTGACCCGGGCCGAGGGACGTCACCACCCACCAGGCTTCGTCCATGCAATCGGTGGCGGCGCCAAGACGCATGGCGGCTTCAATCACTTCGCCGGTATCACCTGGGTTCGCATTGGTCCAGTCGGCGGAGGTTGGTTGTGGCTGGTAGCGTTTGCGCATCTCTGCATTGTGCGAAAAGCCACCGGTATTGATCAGCACGGCGTCATGCGCCTGGATGCGCCGTACACGGTCATCCTGACGAACCGTTACGCCCACCACCCGGCCTTGCTCCACGATCAATTCCTCGACAGGCGAGTCGGTCCAGATCGGCAGTTGTTCGCGCAATGCGATCTGCAACATGCGTCCCTGAATGGCGGCACCACCGCCCAGGATGTTCTGGCCACGCAGCTTTTGCTTGAGCATGCGCCAGCCCAACTGCATGGCCTTGCGCTTGCCCGCCCAGGTCCGCTTGAGCAGAAATAATGTTGGAAATTCATTGGAATTGGCCGGGATCGCTGCGCCACGGTAGCGTGACAGGCGCCCTTCCCATTCGCCCAGTTCCCGGACGTCGAACAACTTGGCCACTAGCGAGCGTCCACGCGGCTCACCGCCTGGACGGTCATCGTAATAATCGCTCCAGCCGTCGGCGTACTCGAACGCCATGCCTTTGCGCTCAAGAAAGTCGACGATCAGAGGGCTCATGTGCAAAAAAGCATCACGGCGTTCGACGCTGGTGGAAGGACCCTCGTAGGTCACCACGCTGTCGAAGTATTGCCGAGCGCGCTCGTAGGAGTCCTCCACGCCGTGGCGTTTCATGACCGGGTTGTTTGGCAGCCACCAAACCCCGCCCGAATAGCCAGTTGAGCCACCGATCTTATCCAGCTTCTCGATAATCAGTGCACGCTTACCCAGCTCCTTGGCCTTGAGTGCCGCACACATCGAGCCGCCACCACTGCCGATGATGACCAGGTCGTAGGACTCGTCCCATTGACTCATTGCGCGGACTCCGTGCCGTAGATGTATTCCTGAAGTTCACGGTGGAAATTGGAGATCGACGATTCCTGCAGTGGGTTAGTCCGTGAGCCGTCGAAGCCACGAGACTTCATGCCCATCTGCACCTGCCCCATGTTCTGGAAGTCCTGGCTGAGGATCAGGCCGAAATTCTTGACCGTATCCTTTTTCCAATCATCGACGCCGTGATAGAACTCGCGCTCGAGTTTGGGTTCCTGGCCGGGTGCATAACGCTTGAGTGACCAAATGTCATAGATGCAGGAATCGGGATTGTCGCCATCGGGACGGGCACGATAGAACAGAGCGCCGTCCGGATAGTGCAGGAACACCAGGTTGGGGAAGACGTGCCAGTCGGTGCCGGCGCGCATCATCTGCTCCATCGAGATATTCGGCCAACCGGCCCCGTCGGCGATGGCGGCTTCGACCTGAAACTGCATCGCCTTGCTCAGCACCAGCATCTGATCCTGAGTCGGTTCCACTTCCGTCAACAGCCGCTTGGTGGCCTCGTTGTCCCGATCGGTGAAGATTGCCTTCAGCTGGTCTTCCATGATCTGGTAGAACTTCACCATCCCCGGACGGATATCATCCGGAATGGGTTTACCCGTGCGCGGGGACGGCGTGCCGGGCAGACGGGTCGCAGTCGAGTAGTCGAACATGCCGTGCTTGCCGAAAGCAAAGCTGCGGGTAACGTCGTCGCCCTGGGTATCGAGAATTTGCGGATGTGTCGCGGCGACGTGGTAGCCCTCGTTGAAGGCCTCGAGTGCGACTTTCCAGTTGCACGGCAGACGCACCGACTTGTACCAGCGGTAGCGCATGTTCTCGAATTCGTAGCAATCGGTAATCTCGGGGACCGGCGCCAGGTACTTGGCCAGCGGCTCGGCATTGGGGTCCATGTTGATGAACACGAAGCCACCCCAGGTATCCACCAGCACTTCCTTGAGTGCCAGCTCTTCATGAGTCATGTTCGGGCAACCGGCCCAATCCTGCTCATCAAGGATACGCAACACGCTGCCGTCAAGGTTCCACTGCCAACCATGGTAGCTACAGTGGAACTTGGCGGCATGCCCGCAACCACTGGTGAGGCGACGCCCCCGGTGCTGGCAGACGTTATAGTAGGCCTTGATCTTGTCACCAGTAAGACGAGTGACGATGATGGACTCGTCGATCACGTCGAAAGTGACGTAATCCCCCACACTGGGAATCTCCTCGAGGCGGCAGGCAACTTGCCAGACCTTGGGCCACATCCGCTCCTTTTCCAGATGAACGTATTCCTTTGACAAATAACCTTCACGGGGGACGAAGTCAGGCCGTACGGTTTTGGGTGCCGATTCTCGAGCGGTCATTGCAAACCTCCTTCACCGGCAGCCTCTGTAATGCTGCCTTTGGCTTATTATTCTTGTTTGAAGAGCGGCTGAAGCGCTCTATCATTTTGTGAACGATGTTCAAGACTATAAACGGCGCGAGATTGAGTGTCAACGCACTGCAACATCGAAGATGAGGGCTTAAAGACGTGGAAAAATGACGCGGGATTGAAGCTTGAGACAATGTAGGAAGGGCCTCACAGGTCTGGCATCGGTCGACGCAGACCCAGCCCTGAGGTTGTTCGCGGCCCGCGGCCGCGAGGTGCCATCCGGCAACCGAGAGCACATCAATCGCTGTCAGTCGATTTTCCAGCGCAACGGAAGATGAAGCAGGCCGTTGACCATGCCTGAGGCGCAACGAGGTGGGTCTTCTGCAACGAGTTCGAACTCCGGTATACGCTTGAGCCATTCCTGGAGGAAAACCTTGATTTCCATCCGGGCCAGAAATGAGCCGGGGCAGCGATGAGGACCATTTCCGAAAGCCGCGTGCAACACCGGCTTGCGCTCGAAATCGATGGCCATGGGATCACTGAATCGCCGCTCATCAAGACCAAACAGTGCGTTTGGCACCTGGATAGGGTCGCCGCGCTTAAGGTATACACCATTGAGATGCATATCCTCGACCACTACACGCGCCGTGTTGGTCACGCCGTGCCGCCTGACCAACTCGTCCACCGCCGTCAGTATGAGCTCGGGCTGTTCGACCAGGCGCCTGCGCTCGACAGGATGCTCGGCCAGGTAACGGCAAACAAAACCCATCATGGCCGCCACCGTATCCAGCCCACCGAATATCACCACCACAAGCAACCCGAACATGCGCTGCGGCGCAATGGGCTCTCCATCGACCTTGGCATTGACGATCAGGCTGATCAAGTCGGTTCCGGGTTTGTGGCGTCGGTTCTCGATCCATTTTCCGATGTAACCCGCCAGCATCTGTTGGGACCGATGGCGCTCCTCGACGGTGCCTCGCACAGCCAACTCGGTCATTTCCAGCAGCTGCAGCCGGTCCTCCTGGGGCAGGTCAACCAGTCGCAGAAAAATCACGATCGGCAGCATCTTGGCAAACTCACCAATGAACTCACACTCGCCCTTGCCCGCAAACCCCTCGATCAGTTCAACCGTCAACAGCCGTATATCGCCTTCCATTGCAGCGATGGCTTGGGGCAGAAATGCAGGCGTGATGAGCGCACGATAAGCACTGTGCTCTGGCGGATCGAGCTCCAACGGCACCAGCGCAGGATCCTGTCCCGGGGGGATGTTCACCCGCGCATGAGAAAAGCGCTGATGGTCTTTCTGTATGACTTCGATATCGTCGGCGCGAGTGGCAATCCAATGCCCACCGTTGTAGGGCGACCAGACGATGTCGGGTCCGTTGTGCAGGGCCTTCCAGGCCAGGTGAACATCGGCGGTCACATTGGGAGGGTTCATGAAATCGAAATCGACGACACGGTCGCTGGGGACATGTTCGGGCACGGTCCAGGTAGCAGATGCATTCATTACAGCCTCCACGGATGTTGCTGTTAGGTTATCGGGGGCGGGTATCAACGAGGCCTCGTTACCCGCGGCGAAGCATGTCCGCCGCCTGACGAATGGACTGGGCTATGGGGTACAGCGGGTCCTGGTCGATTGACGCGGGATTGAAAAGACGGTTGTGACAAATCGCCACCGCCAGGTTCAGGTCAGGATCGGCCCAGCCAATCGAGTTACCCTGCCCCGGGTGACAAATGGCTCTGGGGTTTTGCACGCAGCCAACCGGAGGATGATCGCCCCCCAGCCAAAAGCCACCCTCGGTGATCGGAATTGGGAAACCGAACATCACAGCGTCGGGTTCCGCGCTATTGGCACGCGGTGCCCTTATTGCCGCCACACGCTGCGCCGACAACAAGCGCACGCCGTCTAGCTCCCCGCCGTTAGCCAGCAATGCCCAGAAACGCGCTTGGGAACGGGCGGTGAAAATGCCGCCGACCCCGGCGATCTCCGCTCGGCGCACGTCCGCTCGCTCGAAGACTTGCGGCACGAGCGCAACCTGCGGCGGCATGGACGCCAGGAACAGGGGCGGCAGGTGTTCGGGCGGCGTGACGAGCATGGCATCGATCTGCTTCGCAACGCGGTGCTCAACGGCGTCGGGCAGGCCGATCCACAGGTCGCGGATGCCCAGAGGTTCGGCGATCTCCTCGCGCACGAACTGCCCCAGCGAGCGACGACCGGGATCTACACGACGCACCAGCTCGCCGATGATCCAGCCAAACGTCATGGAGAGGTAGAGCGTTCTGGTACCGGGCTCCGCCAGCGGCTCCAGGTCGGCGATGGCGCGGGTCATCCAGTCCCAATCACACATCCGCTGCGGCGTCACATCCCTCGGCATCTGTGGCACGCAGGCGCGGTGAGTGAGCACATGGCGCACCGTGGTCGCCGCTTTGCCCTTTGCCCCGTATTCCGGCCAGTAACGGCTTACCGGCGCGTCATAGTCGATGTGCCCCCGCTCTGCCAGGATGTGCAGGGCGGTCGCCGCGACCGCCTTGGTGACCGAGTAAACGTTGAACAGCGTGTCGCCGTCTACAGGGCGCAGGTCTTGCGGGTCTGCAATACCACTCCAGGCATCGACGATCAATTTTCCATCCAGATAGGCCGCCACCTGCACACCGACCTCACCGCCTTTGCCGGTAGCATTGTCCAGCGCGCGTTGCACGATCGTCTGCACGCGCGGATCGAGCTTCTGCTGCATGTCTACCTCTCCAATTTACGACGGGTTGAGTAGTGACCGGAAGCCTGGTAACCGAGGAATCATTGAGCATCTTCAAGGATCAATTGCGCGGCTCGCCATGCCATGGCCATCATCGGCCCATTGGTATTGCCGGACACCATCGTCGGGATAACCGACAGGTCCATGACACGCAGCCCTTCTACCCCCCGAACCCGTAGCCTGGGATCCAGCACCGAGTCGTCGCGCGACCCCATCGCACAGGTCCCACAGGCGTGATAACCAGACTGCCCTCGCTGGCGGAACTCCTCGAGGATCTGCTCGTCGGTCTGCACCTGCGAGCCTGGATAGGTTTCGCCCTTCACCAGGTGCCTCATGGGCGCGCTGTGGACAATCTTGCGCATGAAGCGAAAGGCCCCGATAGAGACCTGCCGATCGTATTCATCGGCCAGATAGTTGGTGACGATCCGGGCAGGCCGACCGGGATCAGCAGATTCGATCGTCACACTGCCCTGGCTGCGTGGACGCAATGGATAGGAAAAAAGCTGCATGCCGGGATCAGTTTCGCAACGATAGGTTGGCGCGCCAAAATCCATCGAATAGGGGGCCATCATCAACTGCGCATCCGGCCGCTCCAGGCCCGGATGAGTTTTGAAGAACCCACCCACCGGAAAGGGGCCGAGGGCCATGACTCCACTACGGGTGAGCGCGTATTGAACGGCATTCTTGAACAATCGGGCGCCGGAAAACTCGCGGTTCTGGCTCTCGTGCCAGTCATGTAACCTGAGTTGCAGGTAGCACAGAAGGTGCTCACGCATGTTTTGCCCGACCTCCGGGCTATGGGCGACGACCGCGATACCCAGCGGCTCCAGCAAGGCTCGGTTGCCGATGCCGGACAACTGCAGCAAACGCGGCGATTCCAGCGCTCCTGCACACAGAATGACCTCTCGCCGCGCGCGGTGGATGCCGGGTTCAGCCGTGCCTTCGCGGGCACTCACACCGATCGCCCGGCGCCCGTCAAAAAGAACCTTCTGCACCTGGGTATCGGTCATGACGTTGAGGTTGCGCCGTTTGCGCGCAGGCTTCAAAAAGGCTTGTGCGGCGCTCTGCCTCACGCCTCGCGACAGTGTATAGGTGAGGTAGGCAACACCTTCGTGGTCCAACTCATTGATATCTTCCTTGCGCTTCAAGCCCAGGGTTTCACAGGCCTCGATCACGGCATCGCCCACGCCTGTGCGCCGAGGATAAGGAGCGACCTTGAGCGGGCCTTCATCCCCCCTGAGCGCAGACGCGCCCAAGGCGTGATTTTCAATGCTGCGAAACGCCTTGGCCATGGTCTCCCAGCCCCACCCGATCGCCCCATTGGCCGCCCATTCGTCATAGTCCGCGGGATGCCCGCGCATATAGACCATGCCGTTGATGGCACTGGAGCCGCCCAACATCTTTCCGCGCGCCCATATTTCCTCGCGGCGCCCACTCGCAGGGTCCACGGTAACGGGAAGGTGCCAAGCGTGGTTGGGGTCGCTCAGCAGCTTGCCAAAGCCTCTGGGCATCCGCACCAGGGGGTTACGGTCGTCGGGCCCCGCCTCTATCAGCAGCACGCTGTGTCGTCCACTGGCGGACAATCGATCGGCCAGGACACAGCCAGCGGAACCTGCTCCGACAATGATGTAGTCAAAATCGCTCATATTTGATTGGGCTCGTTTTGCCGCACCGGCGAGTGCCAGGCGGCACGACTGACGGAGAGGATGCTCAACCGAACTTGACGTGGATCGAATGCGGTACGCGCATCATGGTCCCACGCGTCTGCGGTGCCGGCTTATCCGGGTCCAGGCGCAGGTTGGGCAAAAGGTCGAGGATGGCATTGAGGGCCCGGGTCATCTCCACCCGCGCCAAGTGCTGTCCGATGCACACATGTGGACCGAAAGCGAAAGCAAAATGCCGATGCTGCGGCTTGCGAAAAATGTCGAACTTGTCCGGCTCGGGGAATTTCGTCTCGTCGCGGTTGGCGGAGCCTGCGACGACGTCGATGAAGGCGCCTTGGGCAATGTCCACTGAACCCAGCGTCACAGCCTTGCTCGCGTATCGAGACTGCATCAGCACGGGGCCGTCCCAGCGCAGGGCCTCTTCAATGGCCTGAGGTATCAGGGAGCGATCCTCTCGGACCGCGGCGAGCTGTTCTGGATGATGCAGCAACGCACTCAGTAACACACTGGTGGCACGGTAAGTCGTGTCGCCAGCCGCATTGACCAACTGACGGAGGAAGGAAATGAGCACTTCTTCGGGCAAGTATTCTCCGTCTACTTCCGCCAGGGCCAAATTACTGACCAGGTCGTCACCCGGATTGCGCCGACGTTCGGCTACAAGATTTTCGAAATAGGTACCCAGCTTGCGTGAGGCCTCGGTGCCATGGGCAACGTCCACGGCGACGACCGTCTGGGCGATGGCCATCTTGTGGAAGATGGCGACATCTTCCGGCGGTAGCGCCAACTGGCGGTAGATGATCTGGAAGGGATAATGCAGGGTGAAGTCCTGAACCAGATCGGCCTCGCCCCGATCGACAAACTTGGCCATCAGTTCGTGAACCACCGGATCGACCAGTTTGTCGCCCCATGCAGCGACCGTCTGCGGCATGAATGCTTTTTGAAAAATTCTACGGAAACGCGGGTGCTCGGGGACGTCCATGGTGGAGATGCTGCGCCCGAAGCTGATCCCCAAATTGTAGGTGTAGCTGTGGTTGGTAAATGTCTTGGGATCCCCAAGCACTTGCGCCACCTCATCGTAGCCGAAGACGCAATAATGCTGAGCCTGGGCAGGGCTGGTGATGTCCGGCGCAAGCCCCATCATCACTCGATAGTCTCCCTGATGAACACTGGCCTCTCGCCTCAGCTGCGCGAGCCTTGGATACGGATCCGGGTGATCGCCAAATACCAGTGCATCCTCCATGAATGGATCGAAGGACGGATCATCAAACGGCTCGATTGGCTGCACCCTGCTCATCACTACAAATCTCCGGCGTGTCCATAGTAGTCAGCTACCGCACGATATCCGCGCTCGAAAGCCGGAACGTGCTTTTCGCCACTCTAGGCAACCGCCGTAATGGGATAAACCCACATAAACCAACAACATCTTTCAATGAAATTGAATAATGCCGCGCTGTTCAAGCGGCATACTTTGTCGTGACTCGAGCGACGCGATGGGCGGGTTTCGAATAAGTCACAACGCCACGTACGTGGATCAAGTCGTCGATCAAAGGTGTCGATATGAGCGAAGTACTTTCAGGCACTGCCATCATCGTGGGCGCAGGGCACGCCGCCGGTGAATTGGCAATCCATATGCGAGACAACGGCTGGCGAGGCCGAATTTCTGTCATCGGTGAAGAGTCGTCCCTCCCCTATCATCGCCCGCCGTTATCGAAAGCTTACCTGGCAGGCACCGTCACTGCTCAAAGCCTGCTGATAAAGCCAATGGCAGTCTTTGAAAGCGCGAACATCGAGTTCATCGGAGGCGTAAGGGTCAACGCCATCGATCGCGCCAGTGCCAGGGTCCACCTCGCCGATGGCAGGACAGCGCACTACGACCGACTCATTCTGGCCACGGGAGGAAGACCACGCCCGCTGCCAGTGCCGCGAATTCAACAAAGGACCCCGGACAACCTCCATTACCTGCGCACGCTCGCGGATGTCGATCGCATGCGCGAGCAGTTCAAACCTGGCAAGCGCCTGGTGATCATTGGCGGTGGCTACGTTGGCCTCGAGGTGGCTGCCGTTGCAATAGAGCGCGGGCTGCACGTCACGATCCTGGAAGCACTGCCGCGCGTGCTGGCTCGGGTCACTGCCCCCGAACTGTCGGCTTTCTACGCCGCGCAACATCGAAACGCGGGCGTCGAGATTCGCACTGACACTCAAGTGGAGGACGTCCAACTGGATCCTTCAGGTAATACCATCACCACGGTGGTGTCCGTCGATGGCAGCTGGGTTGAGGCTGATCTCGTCGTGGTCGGTATCGGTCTTGTCCCCAACGTCGAGCTGGCCTCAGATGCCGGCCTGGCAGTAGACAACGGCATCCTGGTCGACGAGTTCGGTCAAACCAGCGACCCGAATATCTATGCCGCCGGTGACTGCACCAACCACCCCAATCGCTTTTTTGGGCGACGACTGCGACTGGAGTCGGTGCCGAATGCCCTGGAGCAGGCGCGCTGCGTCGCTGCGTCAGTCTGCGGCATACCCAAAGCCTATGCGTCCGTCCCATGGTTCTGGTCGGACCAATACCATCTGAAGTTGAAAATGGTCGGTCTGTCCCAAGGCTATGACCAGTTGGTGATGCGCGGGACGACTGAAAGCGAATGCTTTGCCGCCTTCTACTTGAAAGACGGTTACCTGCTGGCGGTCGATACGGTCAATCGCGCGCCCGAATTCATGTTGGCCAAGCGGCTGATCAGCGAACGGATCCGTGTCGACCCGTGTCGCCTGGCTGACGAGGACATCCCTGTCAAAGACTGGCTGACCCATCCCTGACATTTCCCCGCGAGGTTACCCATGCCAACGATCATCTTCATCCAGCCAGACGGCAGCGAACAGCGCATCGATGCACCGCTCGGCCTGTCGGTCATGCAGGTCGCGGTCAATCATCAGGTTCCCGGCATTCTCGGGGACTGCGGCGGCAGTTGCAGCTGCGCGACCTGCCACGGCTACGTCGAGCGAGAATGGGCGCAGCATATGCCTGTTGCCGAGCCCTATGAAAATGACATGCTCGCCTGCGCGGTCGAAGTCACCGAAAGCAGTCGGCTCAGTTGTCAGATCATCGTCACGCCGCAGCTGGATGGGCTGGTGATCCGGCTCCCCCCGACATCACGCTGACCTGAGCGTGCGAGTCCCCCCGACAACAAAAACAAAGCGAGACCACACATGACTAATATTGACTTTACCCACCGCGTCGCCATTGTCACCGGTGCAGGCGGTGGCCTGGGTCGCACCTTCGCCTTGGAACTCGCCGCCAGGGGTGCTGCAGTGGTGGTGAATGACTTGGGCGGTCGGTTCGACGGCCAAGGCAGTTCCCATGGGATGGCGGATGAGGTCGTGGACGCCATCCGCGCGGCCGGCGGCAAAGCTGCCGCCAATTATGACTCCGTCAGCAGCCGCGCCGGTGGCGAAAGTATCGTGCGAACAGCATTGGAAAACTTCGGCAAGGTCGACATCGTCATCAACAACGCCGGTCACTTGCGCAACGCGTCGTTCGAAGACATCGATGACGAAACCCTCGATTCGCTTTTGGATGTGCACCTTAAAGGCGCCATCTACGTCACCCAACCTGCCTACAGGATCATGAAGCAGCAAGGCTACGGCCGAATTTTGTTCATGTCCTCCGGGGCGGCCGTTTTCGGTAATCCCAAGCAGGCGGCGTATGCCGCCGCCAAGGCCGGACTGTTGGGCGTGATGAACGTGTTATCACTCGAAGGCAAGGACCACGGCGTGCTGTGCAACGCGCTGCTTCCCGTCGCCACCAGTCGCATGGAGGCCGCGATGGACCCTGAACAATTGGCCGCGTTTACCGCCCAATATGCGTCATTGGGCGAAAAACTGGGCAGCTCCTACTTACCCGAGTTTGTCACGCCGCTTGCGGTCTACCTCGCGAGCGAATCCTGTACCAGCACTCGCGCAATCTATTCGGCGGCCCTCGGTCGATATGCGCGAGCCTTCATTGGCGTGACGGACGGCTGGGCCGGTCCGCGATACAAGCCGGCAACAGCCGAGGGCCTGGCCGAGCATTTTCTGCGGATCGGGGACGTGGGAGCGTTCAGCATTCCGGATTCCCTGTCCGACGAATTCTCGATTATTGGCCGCACACTGGGTCAATCGCTGTAACATGCTATCGCCCTGCGGGATCCAGGGCGTTCTGTTTCGTTGGAGATGAACGTGGACAAGCTACGCAGCATGGAAGTCTTCATGGCGGTGGTGGACCATGGCAGTCTCAGTACCGCAGCGACGGCGCTGAGTCTGTCGCCGTCGATGGTCTCTACCCATTTGAGCAAGCTTGAGCGCGCTTTGGGCGTGCGCCTTCTCAATCGCACCACACGCCGCATCAACCTGACCGACGAAGGCTCGATCTATTATTCGCATTGCCGGCATCTGCTCGATGAGCTCGCCGACGTAGAGTCCCTGCTCTGCGGTTCGCAAGTCCAGCCGCGCGGAAGGTTGCGTGTAGACGCCCCAAGTATCATTGGCCAATACCTGGTCGTCCCCATGCTTGACGCGTTTCGCCAGCGTTATCCGGACATTCAGCTGGACTTCTCGGACTCCGAGCAGCTCTACGATACGGTCGAAAGCCAGCATGACGTGATCATCAGGCTCGGTCCCCTGGGCGACTCGAGCATGATCGCGCGCCCGCTTGGCCACACTCCCCTGCTCACGGTGGCTTCGCCGCGCTACCTTGCAACACGTCAAATGCCACAGGTTCCGGAAGACCTGCGCGCCCATGACTGCATCAGCTACCGGGATACACGCACCGGCCGGATGCATCCCTGGTCGTTTGAGCAGCATGGTCATCGCAAGACGCTGGACCTGCCAAGCAACCTGTCCATCACACAAGGCTGCATCCAGATAGAAGCAGCGCTGAGTGGTCAAGGCGTCATGCAAGGCATGGGGTTTTATCTGGAGGAGCACCTGCGCAGCGGGGCGCTCTGCCAGATCCTGGCGGATTGGGTAACGGACGCCCCAACCATGGAAATGCTCTACCCGCAGGGGCGCAGAGCGTCACGCAAGGTACACGCGTTCGTCGATTTCATGCTTGAACACTACCCAGCGGGCAGGCCCATTGCAGCGCCCCCACGTTCTGCGATTTGAAATCGCGCCATACGCAAAAATGCTACCCGCTTGCGATGTGATGCAGTCCCGGTATCAAGCCGGCGCCTGGGCGGAAAACATCTGACGAAGCGCGATTTTATTGACCTTGCCGCTTGGAAGGCGCGGCAGTTCGGTCACGAAGTCCACGCTGGTCGGCCGCTTATAGCGCGCAATCCGTATTCCAGAAAAGTCGATCAACTGTTCAGCGGACAACTCGGCATCCGCCTTCAGCACCACGACTGCCTTGACGGTCTCGCCCCACTTCTCGTGTGGCACACCGATGACCGCCACGTCGCTAACATTCGGATGAAACATGAGCGCCTGCTCGACCTCCTGGCAATAGATGTTTTCACCGCCGGAAATGATCATGTCCTTCTTGCGGTCAACCAGATACAGGAATCCCTGATCGTCGCGCCACGCCATGTCACCGGTGCGTAACCACCCATCACGCAGCGCTTCGAGCGTGGCGGCATTGTTGTTCCAGTAATAAGCCAGGTTGGCGGGTGAGCGGATCCAGATCTCACCCGGTGTTCCGTCAGGGCAGTCCTGCTCGTTGTCATCCACGATACGGATGTCACAGTAGGTCATGGCCTGCCCGATCGAGCCAAGACGGCGCAAGTCTTCCTCGCTTCCCTCTAGCTTGTGCAGATGCCGGGGCAACACCGTACCGCTGGTCTCGGTCATGCCCCAGGAGTTGACGAATATGGGCCCCAGTAATTCCACCCCGCGTCGCAAGACCGCGACTGGCATGGGCGCGGCGGCATACAGGATGGTTTCCAGGCTCGACAGATCGTAGTCGCGGATATCGGGAAGCTCCAATACCTGCTGCACGATGGTCGGGGCCATGTGCACGGTGACCACGCGCTCACGCTCAATGGTGCGCAGCACTTCGCGGGGCTCGAATTTACGATGCAGGATCACGCAGCCCGCATTCCAGAACTCCGATAGCATCATCGACAGCCCGCCGGCATGAAACATGGGCATCATCACAAGCACACGCCCGTTGATGCGGATGTCCATCACGGCGGCCTGGTTTTGCGCCAGGGCAAGATCGCCTCGCTGGCTGCGCGCTGCCCCCTTGGGTCGCCCAGTGGTGCCGCTGGTGTAGACCAGATGCACGATATCATCGGGTACCGCTCGCATCGGCGCGCCAACGCTTTGCGCTACCGAAAGAGCTTCCTCGTAGGGCTGCGCCCAAGGTGGGCAGTTTCCGATGCACAGGTAGTGCTCGACCGACTTCAACTGCGGGCGCAGGGCATCGATCACATCGCTGTACTGATCTTCGAAAACCAGTACCCGAGGGGCGCTGTCCTGGAGGATGTATTCGATTTCAGGTCCTGCCAGGCGGAAGTTCACCGTGGCACAGATATAGCCCGTCAGCTGACAGGCCGCGTACACATCAAAATATTCATTGCAATTCATTGCCAGGATCGCAACGCGATCCTGATGTCGCATACCGCGAGCGTACAAGGCGGATGACAACCTGCGAGCGCGATCGAGCAGTTGCGAATAGGTGATGCGACGGTCATCGTAAACGACCGCTTCCTGGTGCGGAAACAGGCAAGCGTTGCGTTCCAGCAACTCACCGAGTGTTTTCATTATTATCTCGTATGCTGATGGTCCAGAGTCGGCAGTCAGGGGGGGCCCGCACCTGCCGCTCATGT
Organism: Pseudomonas sp. F-14 TE3482; assembly: GCF_053629455.1. Lineage (NCBI taxonomy): Bacteria > Pseudomonadati > Pseudomonadota > Gammaproteobacteria > Pseudomonadales > Pseudomonadaceae > Pseudomonas > Pseudomonas sp. F-14 TE3482. Next base: position 4,037,489 of record NZ_JBRJII010000001.1, on the reverse strand, counting down.
AGAGGTCGCCGCGTTGTACCGGACCTGCGACGACCGTTAGCGTCAGGTTAGACTGCCAGTCAATTCCGGTACAGCCTCAAACAGGTCCGCCACCAGGCCGTAATCGGCCACCTGGAAGATCGGCGCTTCTTCGTCCTTGTTGATCGCAACGATCACTTTGGAGTCTTTCATGCCGGCCAGGTGCTGGATCGCGCCGGAGATACCGACGGCGATGTACAGCTGTGGAGCAACGATCTTGCCGGTCTGACCGACCTGCATGTCGTTGGGTACGAAACCTGCGTCGACGGCGGCGCGGGAAGCACCGACGGCAGCACCCAGCTTGTCGGCCAGGGCGTACAGATGTTTGAAGTTGTCGCCGTTCTGCATGCCGCGGCCGCCGGAAACGACGATCTTGGCAGCGGTCAGTTCCGGACGATCGGACTTGGCCAATTCTTCGCCGACGAAGCTGGAAATACCCGCATCGTGAGCAGCTGCAACGGCTTCAACCGAAGCCGATCCACCTTCAGCAGCAACCGGGTCGAAACCGGTAACACGCACGGTGATCACTTTGACCGCAGCGTTCGATTGAACGGTGGCGATGGCGTTACCGGCATAGATCGGGCGCTTGAAAGTGTCAGCGCTTTCGACCGAGATGATCTCGGAGATCTGGTCAACGTCCAGTGCAGCGGCAACGCGCGGCAGGATGTTTTTGCCGTTGGAAGTCGCGGCAGCCAGGATGTGGCTGTAGCCCTTGCCCAATTCGGCAACCAGAGGAGCAACGTTTTCCGGCAGCTGGTGAGTGTAGGCGGCGTTATCGGCCACCAGCACTTTAGCCACGCCCGCGATTTTCGCAGCGGCTTCAGCCACGGCACCAGCGCCTTGGCCTGCAACCAGAACGTGGATGTCACCACCGATTTTAACGGCGGCAGCGACGGTGTTCAGCGTGGCCGGGGCCAGCACTTTGTTGTCGTGTTCAGCAATAACCAAGATAGTCATTTAGATTACCTTCGCTTCGTTTTTCAGTTTCTCGACCAGTTCAGCCACCGACTTGACCTTGATACCCGCGCTGCGTGCAGCTGGCGCTTCGACTTTCACGGTCTTGTTGGTGGAGGCGGTGGAAACGCCCAAAGCGTCCGGAGTCAGCACTTCGAGAGGCTTCTTCTTGGCTTTCATGATGTTTGGCAGGGACGCGTAGCGCGGCTCGTTCAAACGCAGGTCGGTGGTGACGATGGCCGGCAGTTTCAGGGAAACCGTCTGCGCGCCGCCGTCGACTTCACGAGTCACGGCAACGCTGTCGCCGCTGATTTCGACTTTGGACGCGAACGTGCCCTGACCGTAGCCGCTCAATGCCGCGAGCATCTGGCCAGTCTGGTTGTTGTCGCTGTCGATGGCCTGTTTGCCAAGGATCACCAGCTGAGGCTGTTCCTTGTCGACAACGGCTTTCAACAGTTTGGCAACAGCCAGCGAAGTCAGATCTTCGGCGGATTCGACGAGGATGGCACGGTCGGCACCCAGAGCCAGCGCGGTGCGCAGTTGCTCCTGAGCGGTGGACGGGCCGACGGAGACGACGACGATTTCAGTCGCAACACCCTTCTCTTTCAGGCGTACGGCTTCTTCCACGGCGATCTCGCAGAATGGGTTCAACGACATTTTGACATTGGCAAGGTCGACACCAGAGTTATCCGGTTTGACGCGAACCTTGACGTTGTAGTCGACCACACGTTTCACAGCTACAAAAACCTTCATCGCAACCTCGCAAATATACGAACGACATTCACAATGATGAATAACGTTTGGCGCATTGTCAAACGTTCGCCTCTATGATCCGAGCGCCTGGTCGAACCACTCGTCCTATTCCGCTGGCAAACCTTCACACACCTGCTATTTATATTTACAAACGGCGTTCAGTTTTGCTGAGCGCTGTGGCAAGATCAAGCCAGCGCCTGAGATGTACTCCCAGAGACCACGCATCTCGACAGAGGGCCAGGCGCTACTAATTCCAATAACACTGCTAAAAGCAGGTATGAACGACATGAAACTATCCTTACCCGTTAGTGTTTCGCTGTTCATGTTCGCCCTCATCGTTGGCGCGCATTTCGTTATCGAAAGCCGCCAGGCTGAGCTTCGAGCTCGTGTCGAGGCTTGCCACCTCCATCCCTATACCTGCTACGCACCGACAGGCAGCCTGGCGATGCTCCGCTAGCGAGCCTGCTTTCGCTTGGACCACCACGACCCAGGGCCGCAATGCGGCCCTGGGTTTTGGTGCTGAATCGGATTGATTCCTGCGGATTTGCCCTACATCAATGTGCCATAACGTTCGACGTAGTGGTCGCTGTCGCCCCATGTCATATCAATCACGGTCAAACGCTTGAAGAACCAACCCACCGCGAGTTCATCGGTCATGCCCATGCCGCCGTGCAACTGCGTGGCATGTTGCCCGATCAAGCGGCCGGCGCGTCCGACCAAGGTCTTGGCGGCTGAAACCGCGCGTGCTCGATCATCGCGCTCACCATTTAGATTGGCCGCAGCGTAGTGGGTGATGGAACGTGCCTGCTCGCTCAGCCCGAGCATTTCGGCAACCCGATGCTGCAACACCTGGAAGGTGCCGATCGGCTTGCCAAACTGCTTGCGGGTCTGCAGATACTCGACTGTCAGTTCAATCAAGCGGTCCATGCAACCTACGGCTTCGGCACACAAGGCGAAGCAGGCACGATCCACGGCCCACTCCAGATCCTCCAATGCCTCATGCACCGGCCCCAGCAAGGCATCTCGAGCCACGTTGACGCCATCAAACTGCACCTCCGCGACACGTTGCCCATCCAGCCCGGCAAAACTGCGTACGATGACGCCGGGCGAGTTCGCATCAATCAGAAACAGACTAATGCCATGACGGTCAGTTTGCGCGCCGCCGGTCCTCGCGGAAACGATCAGCCAATCAGCAGAGTCACCGTGCGATACCACGCTCTTGCGCCCCTCCAGACGGAAACCGTCTTGAGTTTCGCGAGCAATGCACGACACATCGCACAAGTCGAATCGGCTCTGCGGCTCCAGCGTTGCCAGGCTGATGCGAAGTTCACCACTGGCCAACGTCGGCAACAAATGCTCTTTGTGCTGCACGCTGCCAACCCGCTGCAGCAGCGGGGCGCCGACCAGCGCGCTGGCCAGATAGGGCTCCAGAACGAGCCCCCGGCCAAATGCTTCCATCACCGCCAGCATTTCTTCGGCTCCAGCGCCGAGACCACCATACTGCTCATCGAGAGCGAGGGCTAACAGGCCAGTTTCAGCGAGCGCCGCCCAGTTGTCCTCGGACCAGCCCCGGTCGCTCGCAGCCGAGACGCGGCGCGCCTCGAAATCGCATTGGCGTTCGACAAAGCGGGCAACCAGGTCAGCGAGCATCTGCTGCTCTTCATTGAGGGAGAAGTCCATCGCAAAACCTCCGGGCGTATGCGCCGGTCAAAGGCCAAGGGTCAATTTGGCAATAATATTCTTCTGCACTTCGTTGGACCCGCCGTAGATCGAGATCTTGCGCCAGTCCAGATAGTGCGGCGCCAATGCGTTGAGCAATCGTCCATTGGCCGTGTCGATGTCGGCGTCACCTTCCAGTGCCTCGGGCACGAAGGGCACCGCATAAGGCCCGGCACACTCCATGATCAGCTCGGTCAGGCGTTGCTGTATCTCCGAGCCCCGAATTTTCAACAGCGAGGCCTCAATGCCTTTGCCCTGCCCCTTCCCTTCCTGGTCGATCAAGCGCAGCAACGACCATTCATGGGCGAGCAGCTCCATCTCTATGGAAACGACCTTGTCGCGAAACCGCACGTCTTCGAGGAGAGGCCGGCCGTGTTTTTGGGTGCTGGCGGCGATTTCCTTGAGCCGTCGCATGAACCGTTTGCAATTGCCCAGGCCGGCAATGTTGGTGCGTTCATGACCGAGCAGGTATTTAGCAATGGCCCAGCCCTTGTGTTCTTCACCCACCAGGTTGTCCCGAGGCACCCGGACGTTGTCGAAGAACACTTCGTTCACGTCGTGGCCACCATCGAGCGTTTTGATCGGACGCACCTGAATTCCAGGGGTGGACATGTCGATAAGCAAGAAGGAAATGCCCTCCTGCTGGCGGCCTTCGCTGTGCGTACGGACCAGGCAAAAAATCCAGTTCGCCCACTGCGCGAACGATGTCCATATCTTCTGGCCATTGACCAGATAGCTGTCGCCACTGACCTCGGCCCGGCAACGCAGTGCCGACAAATCGGAACCTGCGCCCGGCTCCGAGTAGCCTTGGCACCACCAGTCGCTCATATCCAGAATACGCGGCAGGAAACGCGCCTGCTGCTGCGGTGTGCCGAATTTTTGCAGCACCGGTGCGACCATGGACAACCCGAACGGCATTTGTCTTGGCGCACCTGCCGTGAAGCATTCTTCGTCAAAGATGTTGCGCTGCGCAGCCGTCCAGCCCGCGCCGCCAAAGGCAGCCGGCCAACCCGGTGCCCCCCACCCCTGCTGGTGCAGGATGCGCTGCCAACGCACATAATCCTCGCGGCCCAGGTGTTGAAAATTCAACACCCGATCACGGATGTCCGTCGGCAGTTCGCGCTCTACGAATGCACGCACTTGCAGGCGAAAAGTCTGATCTTCGGCGCTTTCACGAAAGTCCATCGGCCCATACTCCTCAATCGATCTCGATCAAACCGTTGTTCAGCACCACAGTGTCGCGACTGTCGATCCGCGCCCGCAGGTGCACCCGACCGCCCTCGCCGCTCCAAAACTGGAAGCGCAGCGTTTCACCTGGGTAGACAGGCGAGGTAAAACGCGCGGCCAAGCGCTTGAGCCGCGATGCTTCGCCATCGGCACAGCACTTGATCGCGGCGAAAGCCGCCATGCCGTAGGTGGCCAGGCCATGCAGGATCGGCTGTTTGAAACCCGCACGTGACGCCACCTCAGGATCGGCATGCAACGGGTTGGCATCGCCGGACAACCTGTAGATCAGCGCGGCCTGGGTAGGCGACAAGAGTTCATATTCAAAATCAGGCGCGCGATCCGGCACCGCCGGCAGGCTCTCTGGCGGTTCGTCACTGGCGCCGCCTTGCGCCGTATAACCACCATCACCACGCAGGAAGGACACCTGGCGCGTCTGGGCGATGCGCTCGCCACTGCCTGCGTCGATAATGTCGCGCAGCAGTTCGACGATGGCACCCTTGCCTTCACCCTTATCGCAGACTCGATTGACACGGGTACGGCTGATCACCGTTGCGTTGGTCGGCATCGGCAGAAACCAGCGGGTATCCTGCTCTCCATGAACAAGTTTGAGGTAGTTCACGCCGGTGTCAGGGTTGGTCATCCATGGCTTGGGCCAAGCGATTGCCGCCGCGAGCGTCGGCACCGATTGCAACTCTTTTTCATAGGTGAACCGCAGCTGGACGGGGTCCATTGGATCACCACCCACCCCGAGGCCGAGAGCGTAAAGAATGGTGTCGCGCTCCGTATAGCTGCGCGTGACCTCTTCGATAGGCCAGTGCTTGACGCGTTCATAGTTCAACATGGGGATCGCTCGCAGTTGGTGTCGGGCTCGCCCCAACGACAGCATCGATGGGGCTTGATGGCATTCAGCTCAGATGGGTTCCCAGCTGTAGACGTCGTGAGTCTGATGCAAGGGCAGGAAGCTTGAGCGCAGCGCGGGTATGGCGTGCTCGGCCACGTCGCGCGGGGTCCAGCCATTGTCACGGTGTACGGAACGGGTAACGCGCGGCTGGCTGACCAGCATGATTTCGTTGGCACGTACGTAGAAGATCTGGCCCGACACATCCTTGGCCTGGTCGGAGGCCAGGAACACCGCCAACGGCGCTTGACGCGAGGGGTGCATCATTCGCTCCATACGCTCGGCCTGCAGCTTTTTCTCTGGCGTGTCAGTGGGGACCGCGCCGATCATCCGGCTCCAGGCCGCTGGCGAGATACAGTTGGACCGCACGCCGAAATTGGCCATGTCCAGAGCGATCGCCTTGGACATGCCGACGATGCCCATCTTGGCCGCCGCGTAATTGACCTGACCGATGTTCCCGACCAGGCCAGTGTTGGACGTCATATGGATGTAGTTGCCCGAGCCCTGCGCGCGGAAATGCGGGGCGGCGGCGCGGGCCATGAAGAACGAACCATTGAGGTGCACATTGAGCACCGCCATCCATTCCTGCTCGTCCATTTTGTGGAACATGCGGTCACGCAGGATGCCGGCATTGTTCACCACGGTGTCGATCTGGCCGAACGTATCCATCGCGGTTTGCACGATTCGATGGGCCGAATCCCAACCCGCCACGCTATCGGTGCTGGCCACCGCTTCGCCACCCGCGGCCTTGATTTCATCGACCACACGCTGCGCAGGGCCTGCGTCCTGGCCTTCGCCATGAACCGAAGAACCCAGGTCGTTGACCACCAAGCGGGCACCTTCAGACGCCATTGCCAATGCAATGGCTCGACCAATACCGTTACCGGCACCGGTGACGACCACGACTTTACCTTCAACCATTCCACTCATAACGGATTCCTCTTGTTGTTAGATTGGACCACTGCCCCGCAGGAGCCCGTGGTCGCGAGTATTCAGAATTTATCGTCCGGGAACTGCGGTGGGCGCTTCTCCATAAAACTGGCGATGCCCTCCTTGTAGTCTTCCCCTTGATTGGCGATCGGCATATCGAGGCCGGCGCTCATCACCGCCTCATGACACGTCTGGAACGGCACCTCCCACAACTGCTGCTTCATGATGCGCATCGAGCGCGGCGAGCAGTTCTGCGCCAGGTCACGGGCGTAGGCATAGGTGTGAGCAACCAATTCATCGGCAGGCACTGCGAGGTTTACCAGGCCCATGCGCTCGGCCTCGCGGCCCTTGATCTTGCGTCCCGACAACAGCAGGTCCAGGGCATGCGCCTGGCCGACATGGTGTTCCAGGATCCAGGCCATGCCGTACTCGGCCGTCAGGCCACGACGGGCGAACGCTGTCGTGATCGTGGCGTCTTGCGCGGCAAACCGGATGTCGCAGAACAGTGCGTGGATAAGACCGATTCCCACTGTCGCGCCATTGAGCATGGCGATCACGGGTTTGGGAATGGCCGGGTAATAAGAGCATCGGGTCTGCCAATCGGCGCGCTTGCGCATGTCGAAAGGCCGCGGCAGCTTGGTCATCAACCCGTTCGGGTCGCCGCCAAAGCTATTGATGTCACCGCCCGCGCAGAAGGCCTTGCCGGCACCGGTGAAGACGATCACTCGCACGCCCGGGTCCGCACCCGCCGCTTGCATCGCGTCGTACACCTCCGTCGCCACCTGGTCATTCCAGCTGTTGAGCTGGTCCGGCCGGTTGATGGCGATGGTGGCGATGCGATCCTTGATTTCGTAGAGAATGCTCTCGTAGCTCATTCCAACCTCCTCAGAACGACCGCGGCAGACCGAGAATGTGCTCGGCCACGTAGGAAAGGATCAGGTTGGTGGAGATCGGTGCCACCTGGTACAAGCGGGTCTCGCGGAATTTTCGTTCCACGTCGTACTCGCAGGCGAAGCCGAAACCCCCATGGGTCTGCAAGCAGGCGTTCGCCGCCTTCCACGAAGAAGTCGCAGCCAAGTGTTTGGCCATGTTGGCCTCGGCGCCGCACGGCTGGTGAGCGTCGAAGAGTTCGCAGGCACGGTAGCGCATCAGGTCCGCAGCACGGATGTCCATGTAGGCTTCGGCGATGGGGAACTGGATACCCTGGTTTTTCCCGATCGGCCGATCGAACACCACGCGGTCGTTAGCGTAGCGCGTGGCACGGTCGACAAACCAGTAACCGTCGCCGATGCATTCTGCCGCAATCAGCGTGCGCTCGGCATTGAGCCCGTCGAGGATGTACTTGAAACCCTGCCCTTCTTCGCCGATCAGGTTTTCTTCCGGGATCTCCAGGTTGTCGAAAAACAGCTCGTTGGTCTCGTGGTTGACCATATTCGGAATGGGCCGCACATCGAGCCCTTTGCCAATGGCGTCATGCAAGTTGACCAGGAAGCACGACAAGCCCTCGGATTTCTTTTTCACATCGGCCAGCGGCGTGGTGCGAGCCAACAGAATCATCAAGTCCGAGTGCTGGACGCGAGAAATCCATACCTTCTGCCCGTTGACGACATAGCGATCACCTTTCTTTACAGCGGTGGTGCGCATCTTGGTGGTGTCGGTACCCGTGGTGGGTTCCGTCACCGCCATGGACTGCAGGCGCAACTCGCCACTGGCGATCCTGGGCAGGTACTGGCGCTTCTGCGCTTCGGAGCCGTTTCGCAGCAACGTGTTCATGTTGTACATCTGACCGTGGCAGAACCCCGAGTTGCCGCCATTGCGGTTGATCTCTTCCATGATCACCGACGCCTCGGTCAGTCCCAACCCCGAGCCGCCATACTCTTCCGGGATCAGCGCGGCCATCCAGCCCGCCTTGGTCAGGGAGTCGACAAACGCTTCCGGGTAAGTGCGCGCATGATCGATCTGGCGCCAGTATTCATCCGGAAACTCTGAGCACAGGCTGCGCAGGGAGTCACGCAGTTCGCGGTACGGGTCGTTTGCGTCATGTTTCATAGGATTCTCTCGTCGATTCAGGCGTCAGCGGCGATCAGTCCGCCGTCGCGCGCCAGCTGGGCTAGATGGTGGTCGGCATCGCCGAACAGGATTTCGATCATGGACAGGCGCCGCATGAAATGGCCCACCCGACATTCTTCGGTCACGCCGATGCCGCCATGCAGTTGCACGGCCTGCTGCGCCACGAAGCGCGCCGATCGGTTGATCTGCACTTTGGCCGCGGCGATGGCACGGCGACGCTCGAGCACGTCTTCTTCGTTGACCATCATGCTGGCGTAATAGGCCATACTGCGCGCTTGTTCGATCATCACCAGCATGTCCACCGCACTGTGCTGCAGCACCTGGAACGAGCCGATGAGCACGCCGAACTGCTTGCGCAGCTTCAGGTATTCCACAGTCATGTCGAAAGCCTGCTGCATCGCGCCGACGGCTTCAGCGCACAAGGCCGCAATGGCACCGTCGACGGCTTTTTCGATCAGCGGCAACGCCTGGCCGGACGTACCGAGCAGCGCCACCAACGGAACACGCACGCCATCCAGAGTGATGTCCGCGGCGCGCAAGCGGTCCTGGGTTTGATAACCCCTGCAACTCACGCCGACAGCCTTGGCGTCGACGACGAACAAGGCGATGCCATCGGGATCGCACCGCTCGCCGCTGACGCGAGCTGACACGATCAACTGGTCGGCGCAGTCGCCATGCAGCACGAAGCGCTTGCAACCATCGATGACCCAGTGATCCCGATCGCGGCGGGCACGGGTGTCGACGTCGCCCAGGTCATAGCGGGCTTGTGCTTCGCTGTGAGCGAATGCCAGGAGCCGTTCTCCGGCAATGAGGGGCGGCAGTATTTCGGCGCGCTGTTCTTCGTCGGCGGCGCTGGCCACCAGGCCGCCGGCCAACACCACACTTGCCAGATAGGGCTCCAGCAGCAAGCCACGGCCCACCGCCTCCATGACGATCATGGTTTCAGCGGGACCGCCTGCGAAACCACCGTCAGCCTCGGCAAACGGCAGGCCGAGCAGGCCCAGTTCGGCGTAGCTGGCCCAGAGCTCACGACTCCAGCCATCGGCCTCGCCCAAGTAACGCGCGCGCTGTTCAAAGCCATAGCGGTCGGCGACCAGACGGTCGACCGCATCCTTGATCATGCGCTGTTCTTCATTGAAATCGAAATTCATACTTAAAGTCCGAGCAGAGTTTTGGCCAGGATGTTGTGCTGGATTTCGTTGGAGCCCCCTACGATGGAGACGTGGCGTACCCAGTAGTAATTCGGCGCGATAGTGCGTGCCCAATCATCGTCGTGCTGCACCTCACGTTCACCCGTGACGAAAGCGTGGTCATATTCCAGGGCGTTGTACCCGGCGACCTCCATCAGTAGTTCTGTGGCTGCCTGCTGCAACTCCGAACCTTTCATCTTGAGAATGGAGCTTCTCGGATCCGGGCTGTGGCCGAACTTGTCGCTGTCGGCAATGACACGCATCTGCGTCATTTCCAATGCCTTGAGCTCGATTTCCAGGGCTGCGACGCGCTCGCGGAAGCGCGGCTGGTCTGCCAGTACGCCATCGCCGGCGGGCGTCTTGCGCGCCAATTGCTTGGCCCGGCGTACGCGGAATTTGGACAGGCCGACACGGGCGATTCCTCCCCGTTCGCTACCCAGCAGGAACTTGGCGACGTCCCAGCCCCGGTTTTCTTCGCCGATCAGATTACTCACCGGGATACGCACGTTATCGAGGAACATCTCGTTGGTTTCGTGATGTCCATCCAGGGTAACGATCGGGCGAATGGAAATGCCGGGCGTTTTCATGTCCATCAACACAAAGCTGATGCCCTGCTGCTTCTTCGCCGTGGCGTCGGTGCGCACGAGGATGAAACACCAATCGGCATGATGGGCAGTGGACGTCCAGAGCTTCTGACCGTTGACCACATAATGGTCGCCATCGCGCACCGCGCTGGTTCGCAAAGAGGCCAGGTCCGAGCCCGCGCCAGGCTCCGAGAAGCCCTGACAGAACCAGTAATCCATGTTCGCGACGCGTGGCAGAAAGTGCTCTTTCTGTTGCTGCGTGCCGAAGGCGATGAGCACCGGTCCGATCATGTTCATATTGAAGGAGATCGGCTCGGGCGCGGGCGCCATGTGCAGCTCCTCCTTGAAGATGTAATGCTGCGTGGCGCTCCAGGCCTGCCCGCCCCATTCCGGGGCCCAGGCCGGGCATGACCAGCCCTTGGCATTGAGAATCTGCACCCAATTGACCATTTCCTCCTTGGAGAGGCGCTGGCCATATTCGACCTTGCGCCGGATCGAAGCAGGCACGGCATTCTTCAGAAAATCCCTGACCTCATCGCGAAATGCCAGTTCTTCCGGTGTGAATCGCAATTCCATGGAGTTTCCTCAATCAATGATGCCGCATTCACGCAATTGGGCGACCCGATCCGGGGCGAACCAGGCGGACAACGCGGTATCGGTGTTCGACGGTGTGATGGGCTGGGGTGCAAAGGGGGTTTGCGGGACGCTGCGCGAGAAACGGGGTGCAGGCGCAGGCTGAGTCACGCCGTCAACCTCGATGAAGGTTCCCCGTGCGCGCAGATGCGGATGGTCGGCGGCCTCAGTAAAACTCAAGACCCCGGCAGCACAGGCATCACTGGCCTCCAGCAAAGCGACCCATTCGTCCCGGGTGCGGCTGCTGAAACGTGCGGCGAGCACCTGCTTGGCATTGGCCCAGGCGGAGCGATCCATCTGCTCTCCCAACAGATGCGGGTCCAGATCCATGAGGCGCAGCAGCTCGTCGTAAAACTTGCTTTCGATGGGGCCCACACTGATGAATTTGCCATCGGAGCAAGCATAACAATCGTAGAAAGGCGAACCGCTGTCGGTGATGTTGGTCCCGCGCCCCTCCTTCCAGATGCCAGCGGCCATCATGCCGAAGAACGTGGTTGCCAGGTGCGCAGTGCCGTCCACGATCGCCGCATCGACTACCTGACCCTTGCCTGAGCTTTTAGCCTCAAGGATGCCGGCCAGCAGACCGAGTGCCAGGTACAACGATCCGCCCGCGTAGTCACCCAGCAGGTTCAGCGGGATAGTCGGCGGCTGGCCTTCACGGCCAATGGCATCGAGTACGCCGGTGAGTGCCAGATAGTTGAGATCGTGACCCGCATATTTAGCCATCGGGCCCTGCTGGCCCCAGCCGGTCATTCGGCCATAAATCAGACGCGGGTTACGGGCCAGACACTCCTCCGGCCCCAGGCCCAGGCGTTCAGTGACGCCAGGACGGAATCCCTCTATCAGGGCATCTGCCTGCTCTACCAACTGCAGTACCGTCTCCACACCCGCCGGATCCTTGAGATCGACGGCAATCGCGTAGCGGTTACGCAGCAGGGTGTTGTACTGCAACGGACGCTCGATACCGAGCTTGGCAGGTTGCTTGCGGTCGACACGAATGACGGTCGCCCCCAGGTCGGCCAGTAACATCGCGCACATCGGACCCGGGCCAATGCCGGCCAGCTCGACGATTTTGATTCCCGCCAGTGGACCACCCATGTCATGTACGCCCTTTGCCGCGCATGGCTTGCCACTGGTCTTCGTTCCAGTCCTGCATGGCACGGAAACTCGGCCCGCCCACACCTTGCATCCAGCGCCCTCCATCCATCACGATCATTTCGCCGTTGATATAGGCGGAGCCCTCACTGGCCAGATAGCTGTACAGATCCGCCAATTCGCGATGGTCGCCGAAGCGGCGCAGCGGAACGCTCTTCTCCTGGGGTTCGACTTGCGAACCCGGTGGATAGAGCTGCTCCCAGGCACCCGGAGTGGGAAACAACCCGGGGGCAACACAATTAAGGCGGATGCCCTTGGGCCCCCATTCCACTGCCAGACTGCGGGTCATGGCCAGCACCCCTGCCTTGGCGGCTGCGCTGGGCGCCGTAAACGCCGATCCGGTCATGGTCGGGGTGGAGACCGTGCTGATGATATTGCCGGCACGCCCCTCGGCGATCCAGCGCTTGCCGGCGGCGATTGCACAATAGAAGCTACCGTGCAGGACGATGTCCAACACCGCATCCACCGCTCGCGGCGACAGCGTCTCGGTGCGCGCGATGAAATTGGCGGCCGCGTTGCACATCAGCACGTCCAGTGGCCCGCTGCGCCATACTTCTTCCATCATGGCCTCGACCGAGTCAGCGTCGCGCACATCGGCCTGCACGGTACTGACTCGCGCTGTCGGCAGCGCATCGCGGAACTCCTCAGCGGTAGCGTCCAGCACTTCCTTGCGCCGACCCGCAATGACCAACTCCGCGCCCAATTCCAGAAAACGTTGGCCGATGCTCTTGCCCAATCCGGTACCACCACCGGTAATCAGGATTTTTTTGCCTGCCAAAAGGTTGCTCGCAAACATGGTTCAATTCCCGCTGAAAGTCGGTTGACGTTTTTCCATGAAGGCCGCAACAGCCTCCTGGTGATCCTGGGTCTGGCGGGTCAGCGGGTTGAGATCCACCTCGCGGCGCCATGCGGCCTCGATGCTGTCGCCGCCACGCACCAGCGATGACTTGAGCAAGGCCAGGGTGACTGGCGGCAACGCTGCCAGGTGCTGAGCTCGAGCCACAGCCGCTTCCAGGGCTTCGCCTGGTGCGACGACCTGATTGAAGAGGCCGAATTGCCCCGCCTGGATGCCATCGAAAGGTTCTGCACCCAGCATCAGCTCGCGAGCCTTGCTTGCACCGACTTTCTGTGGAAGGGTCCACAACAGGCCTGTATCGGGTATCAGGCCGACCTTGACGAAGACGCAGGCCAGCTTGGCCGCTTCGCTACCGACCGCCAGGTCACAGGCGGCGGCCAACGAAATGCCGGCGCCCATGCAGTTGCCCTCCACGGCCGCTACCACCGGTTTGTCTCCGGTGAACAGCAATCGAAACAGGCGCACACCGATGCTGATGCGCTCACGCATCTGCAGCAACGAAGGCGACACGGTAGTCATTTCGGACAAGTCGCCGCCGGCACAGAAATGTCCGCCGGCACCGGTCAGCACGATGGCACGGCAGCTGTCGTCCTGGTGGTGCAGCCGGTGGAAGGTTTCCAGCAGTGCCAAACGCATGTTCAACGAGAAGGCGTTGCGTCGTTCGGGGTAATTCATGGTGACGATTGCCACGCTGCCCCGATGTTCTACCTGGACGATGTCGCTGTGTTGAGTCATCACAGGTTCCTTATTGGCCAGTGAATACAGGGGAGCGCTTTTCGAGGAAGGCGTTGGCTGCCTCGAGGTGGTCACTCGATTGGCGCAACAGCGGCTGGAAGTCGATCTCGGCACGCAGTGCGGCGTCCATGTCATCGGACGAGAACGTCAACGCCGTTTTGGTCAATGCCACGCCAAGCGGTGGCAGCTTGGCCAGGGTCTTGGCGTAGTCGATGGCCGCGCTCAATGCCTGCCCCGGCTCGACAACCCGGTTAGCCAGGCCGATACGCCCCGCTTCGACGCCGTCGATTTCACGCGCCAGTGACAGCAACTCGCGGGCTTTGGCCGGGCCAATCTTCTTGGGCAGCGTCCACAGCACGCCGGTATCGGGAATCAGTCCGATACGCAGAAACGCCGCGCAAAACCTAGCGCTCGATGCCACCACCAGATAGTCGCTCGCCACCGCCAGCGAAAGACCGGCACCAAAAGCCACGCCCTCCACTGCAGTCACGACAGGTTTCGGCCCCCCGAGCAAATCACGCACCACTTCACAGGACTCTTCGAGTATTTCCCGACTCTGCGACACGGTTCGCTTGGTCATTTCGGAGATATCGGCGCCGGCGCTGAATTGCCCGCCCGCACCGGTCAGGACGATGGCACGTGACTCGGGGTCAGCGACCATGAGCCGATGCACCGTGTCGCGCAACGCAAGGCGCATCTGGCGGCCCATCGCATTACGCCGTCCGGGATTATTCAGGGTGATGATCGCCACTTCGCCATCGCGGGTGACTTGAATACGTTCGTCGGTATGTTCGGACATTGCGCTCTCCTCAATTGCCAACGAATACAGCAGGACGTTTTTCCATGAAGGCTTTGGCGGCCTCCTGATGGTCCTGGCTGCGACGCATGATCGGCTGCAGGTTCACCTCGGTTTCGATCGCCTGATCGAGCGAACCAATGCCGTTGGCCAGTGCAGCTTTCAGGTGTGCGAGCGCCAACGGCGGCATGAGCGCATATTGGCGGGCGATGTCGACGGCGGCCTGACGGGTTTCGCCCGATGGTGCCAATTGGTTTGCAAATCCGATGCGCAGCGCTTGCTCGCCGTTGAACTCGTCAGCGGTAAGCATCAACTCACGCGCCTTGGCGGCACCGACTCTCTGGGCGAGCGACCAGAAAAGACCGGTATCAGGCATCAGGCCAACCTTCACGAATGCGCAGGCATAACGTGTATCGGGCGCACAGACCACGTAATCGCTGGCCGCGGCCAAAGAAACCCCCGCACCCATGGCGAACCCTTCGACCGCGGCGATCACAGCCTTGGGCCCTTCGACCAGCAGGCGGAAGATATTCAGCGGCAAAAGGTTACGTTCACGGTATTGCATCACCGTGCGTTCCTTCATCTCGGAAATGTCGCCGCCGGCGCAGAAGACGCCGTTGGCGCCGGTCAGGACGATGGCCCGGCAAGAGCCGTCCTCATACATCAGCCGGTAAAGGACCTCATACAGGGTTTCGCGCATTTTCAGCGAGAACGCATTACGTCGCTGCGGGTAGTTGAGGGTCACAACGGCAACGCCGTCAGACTGCTCGACCTGAACGATTGAATCGGTAATGGTCGGCTCCTGGCTCACAGCGTGTCCTCCGTACCAAGAATCAACGTCGCCTGGCTGGACAACACGCCGCCATTGCCGTGGGCAATCGCGAGCCTGGCCTGCGGCACTTGGCGCGCGCCGCATTGGCCCATCAACTGCTGGGTGGCCTCGACCATGGTGAACAGGCCATACATGCCGGGATGGACGCACGAGAGTCCACCGCCATTGGTATTGACTGCCAGTTGTCCGCCGGGGGCAATGGCGCCTCCTGACACGAATCGACCGCCTTCGCCTTTCGGACAGAACCCCAGGTCTTCGAGAAACAGGATCGGGTTGATGGTGAACGCGTCGTACAGCATAACGACATCGATGTCCGCGGGGCCGACGCCCGCCATGGCATAGGCACGCTGCCCGGATTCACGGGCGGCGGTGACGGTCAGGTCGGCCATCGAAGCAATCTCACGGTGTGAAGTGGCCGAACCTGCGCCCAACAGATAAGCCGGTCGGGCAACCAGGTCACGGGCCCGGTCGGCTCGGACCATGACTACAGCCGCAGCACCATCGGTGACCAGGCAGCAGTCACGCACGGTCAACGGATCGGACACCATTCGCGCATTCAACACATCATCGATGCTCAAGGGATCGCGCATATAAGCGTCCGGATTGAGCTGTGCCCATTTACGCGCTGCAACAGCGACTTCGGCGAGCTGCTCGCGCGTGGTGCCGTACTGATGCATGTGCCTGGCGGCGGCCAGCGCGTACGAAGACACCGGATTCATCGGCCGGTACGGGGTTTCCCAAGGCGATGGGCGCGACGATTGCACCAGCTTGCCGGATGAGCTTTTCTGGTTGCTGCCATAGGCAATGAGAGCTACATCGATCTGCCCTGCAGCCAGAGCCATTGCAGCGGTGTGGGCGTAAATCTGAAACGCCGATCCACCGGTACGGTTGTTGTCGGTAAAGCGCGGATGGATACCCAGATATTCCGAGAAGGTCAGGCCGGAGAGCATGTCGTCGGGTACGCTGACGAACAGTCCATCCACATCCGCTGGCGTCAACCCCACCTGTGCCAGTGCGCGAACGCTGGCCGCTGCTGCCAGGTCCATGGATGACAGACCAGGGGCTTCGCCCATCCCATAAGTGGCGCCCGCCACAATGGCCGTTTGTCCACGTAGACTTTGATTCATTAGTTTCCTGCCTTTGTTGTTATGGCTGCAGGTTTGCAATTATTTGTGCACCGCGCCGATCAGACTGGCTCGAACACCAGCACCGACGCATCAGCGTCCAGCGCTACGATCTTTGCCCGCACCGGCATACCGATGCGCACGTCTTCAGGCGGCACCCCTTCGACACGGGACATCATCCGCACACCCTCCTCCAGGTCAATCAACGCCACATTGTAGTTAGGCGTCGGTGGGCGCTGGCGGACCACTGTCGAGGAGTACACCACGCCGACTCCGCTGGCTTGCACCCATTCCAGGTCGGTGTTTCCGGTACCAGGCTGGGCGACGCGCGGATAGAAGAAGTAGCCACCGTTCTGGCGACTGCGCTGCAACATGAAGCGTCCCTCATTAAGGAACCGTTGGTAGTCGGATTCTGGCTGCAGGCTTTGCATGAGCTCTCCAGTGACAAGCGGCTATGTTTTATGAACAACGTTCCGAATAGTAAACGCGAGCTCCGTAATTCGTCAAGCCATCGACGGCGGCTCTGCCTACTCTTATGCACTATGCGAAACAGCGTTTCCATTAATTTCTAATATTTATCGCTCGTTTGACCCTTCGCAAAATTTTTCAAGACGGACCGAAACGCCCGCACGCTCTGGTTACGCCCGGATATCGAAGCACACGCGGGCAAATGTCCCATCACATCGGCTTGACACTTTCGATGACCGTCGTTTACTTTTACGAACATCGTTCAGAATATCACCTTGCCCTGTAGCGACCGATCATGCAGCGGGTGCAGTCCATGACTGGAGCCATGAAAACCGTGAATTACGAATTGACCGATGAACAGCGAGAAATCCAGGACCTGATCCGTCGGGTTGCCCGGGAAAAGGTCGCGCCCAGAGCCGATGAGATCGACCGCACGGCGGAATATCCCCATGACATGTTTGCCCTGCTCAAGGAACTGGGGCTGTTCGCGCTCCCCTTCCCAACCGAGTACGGCGGCACCAACAGCTTGCTGTCCGCCTGCATCGCCGTCGAGGAACTGGGCCGGGTCTGCTACAACACCGGCTATCTTCTGGTCGTGCAATGGACCCCGTTCGGCGCCATCCTTGCCGGCGGAACCGATGAGCAAAAACAACGTCTGCTGCCAGGGCTGGCCAGTGGCGACTTGCGCGGCGCGCTGTCGATAACCGAGCCGCAAAGCGGCTCCGATGTCTCCGGTATCAAGACTTCCGCACGTCGAACCAAAGGCGGCTACGTCCTCAACGGCGCCAAGATCTGGTGCACCAACTCCAACATGGCTGACTTCATCCTGGTAGCCGCCAAGACGGTGGCCGAGGATGGCTCGGCCCTGGGCATCAACCTCTTTATTGTTGACCGGGGTACGGAAGGACTGACCATCGGCGCGCCGGAACACAAGATGGGCGCACGGGGTGTCGCGGCCTGCCCGCTGTTCTTCGACAACGCCTTCATTCCGGTCGCCAACCGCGTGGGCCCTGAAGGAGGTGAAGGCTTCAAAGTTGCTATGGAAGCCCTCAATACCAGTCGCCCCTTGGTGGCCGCTCGAGCGGTGGGCCTGGCACAGGGCGCAATCGATCATTCGGTCGATTACATCCAGAACCGCGTGGCCTTCAAGCAGAAAGTCAGCGACTTCCAGGGGATACGCTGGATGGTTGCGGACATGGTGACGCAAACCGAAGCCGCACGGCAGCTCGTCTACCGCACCGCGTCCATGGTCGACGCCGGAGTGTCAGGACGCACCCTGGCCCCGATGGCGGCCATGTCGAAATTGTTTGCCTCCGATGTTGCGATGAAGGTTGCCACAGACGCGGTGCAACTGTTCGGTGCGGCGGGCATTTCCAATGAATACCCGATCAATCGGTATTTCCGTGATGCCAAAGTCGTGCAGATCATCGAAGGCACCAATCAGATCCAGCGCAACATCATTGCCGACAGCGTGCTCGGCCGTATTGCCCGCAGCGACTCGAAAGTTCGCTGAGGCGATGTACCCATTGCAGTTCCACATAACCAACGCCAGGAAACAATAAGATGGAACAGATCGAAACCGTGGGCTTGGGCATTCACTGGGAAGATCTCCCGGTTGGGCGCCGATTCAAAACCGTAGGTCGAACCGTGACTGAGGCCGATGTCGTTAACTTCGTCTCGGTAACCGGCATGCTTGAGGTGCTTTTCACCAACGTGGAATTCCTCAAGGAACAATCAGCCATCAAAGGCCGCGTTGCCCCTGGTGCGCTGGTCTTCACATTCGCCGAGGGTCTGCTGACACAGGCCACCATGCAGGGAGTGGGTTTCGCGTTCCTCAACATGGAACTGGACATCAAGGGACCAGTCTTTGTCGGTGACACCATTCACGTGGAATGCGAAGTCATCGAATGCCGTGAAAGCAATGGCCGTCCTGGTCTGGGGCTCGTGCGTACGCGCAACCGCATCTACAAACAGGACGGCACTCTGGTGCAGGAGTACACCCCTCTGCGCCTTGTCAAAGGCAAGGACTACAGGGCTGACTGATCATGGCACAACGGGCAATGGCACAACCCACCGGCCCGCTGTCAGGGCTGCGTGTGATCGACCTCACTATTAACGTTCTGGGGCCAGTCGCCACACAGATACTGGGCGACATGGGGGCGGACGTCATCAAGGTAGAACCGCCAACGGGCGACCAGAACCGGCAGAACGGGCCGGGCCGGAACCCTGGCATGTCGGTGTTCTACCTCATCATGAACCGCAACAAGCGCAGCGTCGTGCTCGATCTCAAGCAGCCGGAATGCATGGAGGCATTGCTCAAACTGGTTGAGACCGCCGATGTCATCGTGCACAGCATGCGCCCGAGCGCGGCCAAACGCCTGGGCATCTGTTACGAAAAAATCCGCGCACGCAATCCGAAGATCATCTACGCCTTCGCTCCCGGTTACCGAAGCGACGGACCAAACGCCAACATGCCGGCTTTCGATGACGTGATCCAGGGTGAAAGCGGTTTGGCAGCCATCAACCGTGACGCTGATGGCCGACCGCGATACTTCCCGACGGTGATCGTCGACAAGTTCTGCGGCTATGTCCTGGCGTCGTCCATCAGCATGGCGTTGCTGCACCGCGAACGCACGGGTGAGGGGCAGGAAGTGCGCGTGCCCATGATGGAGACCATGCTCCAGTTCAACTTGTTCGAGCACCTTTGGGAGGGTGCGTTGGGCAAATCGGACGGCCTGGGGTACACGCGCATGTTCTCCACCAATCGGCGCCCCTACTCGACCCGCGACGGATACATCTGTCTGCTGGCGGTCAATGACGAACAGTGGCGGCGAGTATTGACGGCGATAGGTCGACCGGAGCTGCTGACTGACCCGCGCTTTTGTCGCATGACGGAACGAATGCTCCATATCAACGAGTTGTACAGCATCCTCGGGGAAGTGATCGCTACGCAGACCTCGGCGCATTGGGAAAAAATCTTCGATGAAGCCGACGTGCCGCATGGCCAGGTGCGCGAACTGCACGACCTGATGGACGACGAATATCTGCGCGAAACCGAGTTTTTCAAGAAGGTTCAGCACCCGACCGAGGGCGAGCTGGTCATGACCTCGATTCCCGTGGAGTTTTCCGCTTCTCCAGGCAACGTGCGTTATTTGCCACCGAACCTGGGTGAACACAGTGACGAGATCCTTGGCGAACTTGGCTACAGCGCCGAGCAGATCACCTCATTGTGCGCCTCGCGTAACCAGGCTGCGGCACCGACACACCCACCTGCACCGCCGCAACAAGCCGGCGCCGAGGGCATGATCCCCAAAACCGCGGCACAGCCGCGCCCCTGAAAAAAGCAAAGGTAGTGAAAATGAAAGGGTTGAAAGATAAGGTCGTGGTGGTAACTGGGGGCGCAGGCGGCATCGGCAGCGCCATTTGCAAGCGCTTCACCGAAGCAGGCGCCATTGTGGCGGTCTTCGACCTCAACACCCAGGCGGCAGATGCCCTGGTGGGCGAAATCGAAACCGCCGGTGGCCGTGCCCGTGACTATAGCGTGGACATCACCGACCACGAGGCGGTCCACGCCGCAGTCGAACGTGTCGAGCAGGAGCTGGGGCCGATCGATGTGCTGGTCAACAACGCCGGCTGGGACACTGGCGCGTTCTTCCTGCAGACCGAAAAACCGTTCTGGGACAAGGTCGTGGCCATCAACCTGTATGGACCATTGAACATGCACCATGCCGTCCTGCGCCGCATGAGCGAGCGCGGTCACGGTCGTGTGGTCAACATTTCCTCCGATGCGGGCCGCGTCGGCTCCTCAATGGAGGCTGTGTACTCCTTCTGCAAGGGCGGGCTGATCGCCTTCAGCAAAACCATGGCCCGGGAAATGGCCCGCCAGCAAATTCCGGTCAACGTGGTCTGTCCCGGGCCGACGGCCACGGCACTACTGGACAATCTTGCCCAAGGTGAGAAAGGCGAGAGGATCAAGGCTGGGCTGGTCAAGGCTGTGCCCTTCGGACGCATGGGCCAACCCGAGGACATCGCCGGAACGGTGCTGTTCCTGGCAAGCGACGACGCAGCGTTCATCACCGGCCAGGTGATCAGCGTTTCCGGCGGCTTGACGATGGTGGGCTGAGGCTCATTTTTTCCAAGAGGAGAAACACATGGAATTCAAAGATATTCTCTACACCGAAGACAATGGCATCGCGACCATCACCATCAATCGCCCTCAGGTCTACAACGCGTTCACCGCCGATACCTGTGAGGAATTGATCCAGGCGTTCAGCCTGGCCGGGTACAGCAAGGACATCGGCGTCGTCGTACTGACAGGTGCAGGTGACAAGGCATTCTGCACCGGCAGTGACCAATCGGGTGGCCGACACAAGGGTCGCGGCGTGGTGGGCCTGCCAATCGAAGAATTACAGAGCATTATTCGCGACATCCCCAAACCTGTGATCGCTCGAGTCAACGGCTACGCGATCGGCGGCGGCAACGTGCTGGTGACCTTGTGCGACCTCGCCATCGCTGCCGAGACTGCGCAATTGGGTCAGGTTGGCCCGAAAGTCGGCTCAGTGGACCCCGGCTTCGGCACCGCCCTGCTCGCCCGTCTGGCCGGCGACAAGCGTGCCCGCGAGATTTGGTATCTGTGCCGTCGTTACAGCGCCAAGCAAGCGCTGGACTGGGGCCTGGTCAACGCGGTGGTTCCGGCCGTCGAGCTGGATGCCGAGGTCAAAAAATGGTGTGACGAAATCCTGCAGATGAGCCCGACCGCCATCGCCCTCGCCAAGCGTTCGTTCAACATGGACAACGAGAATATTCGCGGCATCGGCGCATTCGCGATGCAGGCCTTGGCCATGTATTACGAGACCGACGAATCCAAGGAAGGCGGCAACGCCTTTCGCGAGAAGCGCAAGCCTGAGTTCCGCAAATACGTCAAATGATCGACCGGATGAACGTACGGTGACCCATGCCCCCCGGTGATCTCTGGGCCGGGGTTGACGCAGGTCATCGACGCAACTGAGCTTGGTACCCTTTTGCCGCCCGCCTTGTGCAGGCGGCATTTTTTTTGCCAGCGCTTTTTATCCACCTGCGAATTGTCTGCCTGCAAAAAAAATCCCGGCTGCGCGTACGGGCCGGGATTTTTTCAGACGCTGGGCAGCTATCACTAGGTGCTTCGTCAGATGACGCCTTTGTCACGCAGTGCTCGAATCTCACCTTCGTCCATGCCCAGCCATTCGCCCAGGATGGTCTCGGTGTGCTCTCCCTGAGTGGGCGGTGCCTTGTATTCAACGATGGGCGTTGCCGAGAATTTCACCGGGTTGGCAACCATCCGCACTTTTCCATCGGCAGAAGCGGCATGGTGGCTTTCCACACACATTCCGCGCTCCTGAACATGAGGGTCGGCGAACACCTGCTCCAGATTGTTGATTGGGCCTGCTGGCACTCCCGCCTTATCCAGGGCGTGCAGCAAGTCGAGCACTTTCCAAGCCGCCACCAGCGGCTCGAACACATCCCCCAGCGCCCGACGGTTGACCACCCGCAGCGAAATTTCGGCAAACCGGGCGTCAGTGGTCAATTCCGGATGACCCAGCACCTCGCAAAAACGCGCGTATTGTTCGTTATTGCCGGCGACGATCATGATATCGCCATCGGCACAGCGGAACATACGCGAGGGCATGCCGCCGTTGCCCTCGGTACCACGCCGCACGGGGACGTCCCCTGAGACCAGGTACTGAGAAGCATAGTGCGACGTCGATGCTATCAATGCGTCCAGCAGGGCAATGTCGATGTGCTGGCCGGGCGCTGCGTTGACGTCGCGAGCGTACAGCGCCGCCTGGATGGCGTAGGCCGCATATTGACCCGCGAGTATGTCAGCCAGGCTCGGTCCGGTTTTCATCGGCCCGCCGCCTGGGATCTCATCCGGCAGGCCGGTAATGCTCATCAGTCCGCCCATGGCCTGAAAAATCGAGTCGTAGCCCGGACGTGGCGCGTAAGGCCCCGTCTGCCCGAAACCGGTCAGCGAACAGTAGATCAGGCGCGGGTTTTCTTCACTCAAAGAGGCATAGTCCAGGCCATACCGCTTGAGATCACCCACCTTGTAGTTCTCCAGCAGCACGTCGCACTTCGCGACGAGCTTGCGTACAAGCGCCTGCCCTTCGGGTTTCGCAATATCACAGGTAATGGACTTCTTGTTGCGGTTGGTACTGATGTAGAACGAGGATTCACGGGTGTTGCGTCCCTCGGCGTCTTTCAGAAACGGCGGGCCGAACTGTCGCGAATCGTCGCCTTTTCCCGGACGCTCGATCTTGATCACCTCGGCGCCCAGGTCCGCAAGCATCTGCGCCGCCCAGGGTCCGGCGAGAATGCGGCTCATATCAAGCACGCGGATGTTGCTCAGCGGGCCTTTAATCATCATGTTCTCCTCTTATTGTTATCGCCCAACAAAATGTGCAGGCCGCTTTTCGATGAAAGACTGCACACCTTCCTTGGCATCTTCGGTGTTGAACAAACGACGCTGGGTGTTGGCTATGGAAGCATACGCGGCCTGCCACCCGTAATTCACCGCCGTGTGTGCATTTTGCAGGGTCGCTTGTACCGCGAGCGGGGCTTGCTCGGCGATTCGTTCAGCCAGTGCGATAGCCCTTGGCAGCTCCTCGCCAACGGGTACGACCTCCTGCACGAAATTGAGCCGCAATGCTTCGGCGGCGTCGAACTCGTCACCGGTCAGCAAGAGCTTCATTGCGTTGCCCCAGCCGGCACGTTCAACAAACCGGAACGTCGCACCGCAGCCAGCCATGATGCCGCGCTTGACCTCAATCTGGGAAAAGCGGCAATCCTGCGCGGCGATGACGATGTCGGCCGCTAGCATTAACTCGATGGCTACGGTGAAACTGATGCCCTTGAGCGCCATGACCACAGGTTTGCTGCGCAGTGGTTCGCGCAAGTTGAAGGGGTCGACTTCGGCTGGCGGGATATAAGGTTTGCCCTCTTTGCGAAGCGGCGCGCATTTGGGCATATCGAGCCCGGCGGTGAAATGTTCGCCTTCAGCGTACAACACGCCCACTCGCAGCTCGGGGTCCTGTTCCAGCCGCGTGTAGGCGGCGGCCAACTCGGCGAACATTTTCGGGGTAAAGCCATTGCGCTTCTCGGGGCGATCAATGCCGATCAGCAACAGGGCGCCGCGTTGCTCCAGCTTGATCTGGCCATCTGGATCGCGTTGTGCCTCATTCATAGATTCGTTCCTCGTTGAAAGAGCCGTCAGTACCGGGTTCGTTCTGGGCGCATTTGCGCGACCAGACCTCCAACCGAGCCAAATTTTTGCGGCTAAAAACGGCCGCTGACACGACTGTAAAGTATCAAACTACTTCACATATTAGAACAGCGGACCTATATTCGAACAACATTTTGCCTTGCCAACCTCATCGACATAAGTGCCATGACCGACAAGAACCGCTCTATCACGCTTGATTCAACCTCGATTGCGAACCTTTCTCGGGCATGTGACGTGGTACATCATTGGGCGAGTGTCACGCCCTCTGCCCCCGCGCTGAGTGACGCGAGCCGCTCGCTGGACTACAGCCAGTTGGCGCAGGCTGTTGAAGAATTGGCCACACTGATTTCCGGGCAAGGTGTCTTACCGGGTGACCGGGTACTCATCGTTGCCGAAAACAATATCGCCGCCGTCGTCGCCCTCTTCGCCTGCCAGCGCGTCAATGCATGGCCCGCAGTAGTAAATGCACGTCTGCCGGCAGCAGAGTTGGAGGGACTCAAGGCACTGGTCGAGGCCCGACTCTCTCTGTACGCGGTGGAAGACAGCGAAGCGTGTGAAGCCCAGGCATCGAAAGCCGGCGCCTTGCCTGTCGAGGGTTTGCTCGCGGGGCCGGTCGCGCTCAGCGCTAGCGATACCACCGAAGCACAGCCGCCGTCGGCCGACACGAATGTGGGACTGCTCATCTTTACCTCTGGCACCACCGGAAAGCCCAAGGCCGTGATGCACAGCCACGGCGGGCTTCTGGCGCTCGGCTCGATCCTCAGTCGTTCGCGTCGCGTCAGTGCTACCGACTGCTACAACGGCGTCGCCCCCCTTGCGCACATCATGGGAATCGCCAATCTCATGTCAGTGATGGCGGCAGGCGCCAGCCTGCGCCTCATGGCTCGCCTGGCGTTGCCGCAGCTGGCAGCCGGTATCGCCGACGGCAGTATTTCGCACCTGTCGTTCGTTCCGATCGTCTACGCCCGATTGCTCGATTACATCATCACCCAACGGCTGGACGTCTCGGGACATCAGCTGCGCTACATCAGCTGCGGCGGTGCGCCGCTCGATGCCACCCTGCAACGGCGGGTCCAGTTGTTGTTCGGCATACCGTTGGTCAATGGCTATGGAATGACCGAATGCGCACCGGGTGCTCGAACCCCGGGTGACCGTCCAAGCGAACCCGGCACCATCGGCTTCGCTGAAGAGGGCGTCGAGATCCGTTTCGTCGACGCCCAAGGCTGCGACGTGAGCGACGGCACCATCGGTGAACTGTGGATGCGGGCGCCGGCAACGATGCTCGGCTACTACCGTAACCCGAAGGAAACCGCTGCCACGTTGCGTCCTGGGGGCTGGATCGCCACCGGAGATCTGGGCAAACGACTTCCTGACGGCGCACTGGCCATTGCCGGTCGCCAGAAGGAAATGATCATCCGCTCAGGCTTCAACGTTTACCCAGCGGAAGTGGAGGCGGCGCTCAACAGCCTGCCAGGTGTCGCCGCCTCGGGCGTCGTGGGTCGAGCCCTTGCAGAAGGTGACGAAGAAGTCGTTGCGTTCGTCGAGCCACGAGCCGGCCACAAGATCGACGCGCCAAGTATCGACAACGCCTTGCGCGAGCTGATTGCACCTTACAAGCGACCAGGTCGTATCGTCATTCTGGAGCAATTGCCCCAAGGCAGCACAGGCAAGATCTGGAAAGCCAGGCTGGCGAGCATGGCGGCGGCACTGGATGATGCGCCACAGGGTGGTGGACCCTCGCCTACGCCACAATATTGCGATGCACAACCCTGGCTGCTGCGCGCCATCAGCGCCCCGACACGCTCGCATTTTCAGCAGTGTCCAGAGACACGCTTGCACTACCGCAGCTGGAACGCGAGCGATACCGAGAAACCGGTTCTGCTGTTCGCCCACGGCTACCGGGCCAACAGCCATTGGTGGGATTTCATTGCGCCCTACTTCGTCGATCGATATCGGGTTTTTGCAATGGATTTTTCCGGGATGGGCGAAAGCGGAGCCCGGCAGACTTACAGCGCGCAGGCTTTCTCCGATGACCTGATCGCCATTCTCGAGAACGCGCTCGGCCCTGCCACCGTGGTCGGTCACAGCTATGGCGGTTTGCGCACGCTCAGCGTCTGCGCCAACCGACCGGATCTGGTCCGACGGGCCGTTATTCTCGACAGCCGGGTGCGTTTCCTCGATGAACCAAAGTCGAGCTTTCCGCTGCCGCCGGCGCGCAGCGGTCGGGCAAGGCATTACCCTGATTACGCGACCATTCGGGAGCGCTACCGGGTAATCCCCGACCAGCCGCTACCCCTCGCGGACACCTTCGAGCACGTTGCATTCCATTCCATCGCGCAGAGTCCCGAGGGATGGCATTGGCGCCTTGATCCGACCCTACCGTTTACCCTGAATGAAAAAGATGGCGACACTTTGCTGGGGAGTATCGAAGTACCGGTGGACTTCGTTTACGGCGAAGAAAGCATCGTCGTCGAACGCTGGCGCGCCGAGCGAATCGCCTCTCGGTTACGTCACTGCCGAGGCGCTATTGGCATTCCCAACAGTCACCATCATCTGATGCTCGATCAGCCATTGGCTTTGGTGGCCGTCATCAGGGCACTGCTGGCACCCGTCGTCGAGCGAGCGGTTGACAGCAACCAAAAAACGCATTCAGAATAGTAAACACCGTTCATTATAATAAATAGGGGTCACACCCCGACAGGCCCAGCATGCAGCCAGACGGATCCACAGGCCATCAAACAACGGCCGATAACCTGCCACCGTTGCGTTATGCGTTGTTTCGGGCCGTCTGGTGCGCAACGCTGACAGCGAACATCTGCCTGTGGATGCAGAACGTCGCGGCAGCGTGGTTGATGGTCCAGTTCGATCCCTCTCCGTTGATGGTGGCGCTGGTGCAGACAGCAATCACCTTGCCGGCTTTCCTCTTCGGTCTGCCGGCCGGCGTTTATGCCGACTTCATCGACAAGCGGCGGATCCTGATCGTCACTCACGCCTGGATGCTGGCTGCGACTGTGTTGCTCTTCTTGTTGTTGATCAACGATCAGCTTACGCCGTGGGGTCTCTTACTGTTGGCGTTCAGCCTCGGAACCGGCAGCGCGGTGAGTATCCCCGCCTGGCAGGCGACGACGTCGGACGCGGTGCCTCGCAGTGTTCTGGGCGCTGCGATCAATCTCAATGCGATCGCCTATAACGCAGCCCGTGCCGTGGGGCCCGCCCTCGCCGGCATCATCATTGCCAGTTCGAGCCTGCAATGGGTGTTCGCGCTGAACATCGTGTTGCTGGTGGCCGTGCTCGCGATATTCATTTTCGGGTATCGACCTGGCCCTACGACGCCTGCGCCAAGGGAGCCACTGCTGACCGCCATGCGTACCGGCCTGCGGTATGTTCGCCATGCGTATCCGCTGCATGGTCACATCCTGCGGACTTTGTTCTTCATCAGTTGCGCGAGCAGCCTCTGGGCCTTGCTGCCGTTGGTCGCTGGCGGCGACGAGGTGGGCGGCTACGGCCTGCTGGTGGGCAGTCTGGGCGCCGGCGCCGTTCTGGGCGGTGTCCTGCTCAACCAGTTCAGGTCGCGCATCAATAATCTGCAGCGCTTGGCGGCGATATCTAGCGTCATCTTCATGCTGGCAATGCTGGTTGCGGCCTGGACCCCTTTTCTCTACCTGACCAGCATCACCCTGGTATTAGCCGGCGCGGCCTGGATCAACTTCAATTCGACCACCAGTGCTGCCTTCCAGACCACCCTCCCGGCCTGGGTGCGGGCGCGGGCATTGGCCATCTTCATGCTGACGTTCCAGGGTTCCATGGCCATTGGCGGCATGCTCTGGGGCGCAGTGGCCAACTACATGGGCGTTTCGTGGACGCTGACTCTTGCCGCGGGCTTGATCGCCATCGGTCTGTTTTTTACCCGTCATTATCCATTGCGCATGGGCCAGGAAGCCGAGGTGACGCTGTCGGCACACTGGGCGGAGCCACGCGTGCACGGCAGCCCGAATGCCAGTGACGGGCCGGTGGCGGTCCAGGTCGACTATCAGATTGTGGCCGAGCACCAGGATCGATTCTGCAACCAGCTGTTTCGCCTGGGGCGCATCCGCAAACGCGACGGCGCCAGCCACTGGCTCCTGTATCAGGATCTTGCCGACCCCCAGCGTTTCAGCGAGCGCTTCATCATTGCCTCCTGGGGCGAGCATCTGCTGCAGCGCCAAAGAAGCACGCTGGCTGATTTCGAGCAGGAAAGCCAACTGACACATTACCTGAAACCCGGGACTGTCCCTTCGGTGTCCCACTACCTGCTCGTCGCGACTGCGACGCTACCGTGAAACTGGTCGCCACCGCAGACGTGGCATAGGAGAAATCTGTTGACCGATCGTGAGTACATGGAATTTGACGTTGTCATCGTGGGCGCAGGCCCCTCCGGCCTGTCAGCGGCCTGCCGACTGAAGCAGCTTGCCACTGATGCGGGCCGGGACATCAGCGTGTGTGTGGTCGAAAAAGGCTCCGAGGTCGGCGCCCATATCCTCTCAGGCGCAGTGTTTGAAACTCGCGCCCTGGACGAGTTGTTCCCAGATTGGCAAGAACGGGGGGCGCCGCTCAACACGCCAGTGACCCGCGACGACATCTATCTGCTGCAGGGTCCGGATACCGCCACCCAGATACCGGGATTCTTTGTGCCCAAAACAATGCACAACAAAGGTAACTACATCATTTCGCTCGGTAATCTTTGCCGGTGGCTTGGCCAGCAGGCGGAGAACCTGGGCGTCGAGATCTACCCAGGCTTTGCGGCCCAGCAAGCGTTGATCGACAAAGCAGGCGTGGTGCGCGGCATTGTGACGGGTGACCTTGGGGTGGATCGTGACGGCCAGCCCAAAGATGGCCTGTACACACCCGGCATGGAATTGCGCGGCAAGTACACCTTGTTTGCCGAGGGCTGCCGTGGACACATTGGCAAACAACTGATCAAACAATATCAGCTCGATAGCGAGGCCGATGCCCAGCATTACGGAATAGGCATCAAGGAAATCTGGGAAATCGACCCCACCCGGCACGAACCTGGGCTCGTGGTGCACACCGCTGGTTGGCCGCTCAATGACGACAATCCGGGCGGCTCTTTCCTTTATCACCTGGAAAACAACCAGGTGGTGGTCGGGCTGATTGTCGACCTGTCCTACAGCAACCCGTACCTTTCGCCGTTCGACGAATTCCAACGGTACAAGCATCACCCGGTGGTCGCACACTATCTGGAAGGCGGCAAACGCTTGTCCTACGGCGCTCGCGCCATTTGCAAGGGCGGTCTGAACTCGCTTCCAAAAATGATATTTCCTGGCGGCGCACTGATTGGCTGCGACCTTGGGACCCTGAATTTCGCCAAGATCAAAGGCAGCCATACCGCCATGAAGTCCGGCATGCTCGCTGCGCAAGCGGTAGCCGACGCCCTGCTCGCCGGCGGCGAAGGTGGCGACATGCTTCAGGAATACGTCGAGGGCTTCAAGGCCAGCTGGCTGTACGACGAGTTGTTCCGTAGCCGTAACTTTGGTGCCGCCCTGCACAAGTTTGGCGCGCTGGCTGGCGGTGCTTTCAACTTCATTGACCAGAATGTCTTCGGCGGAAAGCTGCCGTTCACGCTCCACGACAACAAACCGGATCATGCCTGCCTCAAGCCTGCGGCCAAATCCGAAAAAATCAGCTACCCCAGACCGGACGGCAAGCTCAGCTTCGACAAGCTGTCGTCGGTGTTTCTCTCCAACACCAATCATGAAGAGGAACAACCTTGCCATTTAAGGCTCGCCGATCCAGATGTCCCCCTGACCAGCAACCTGCCGCTGTACGACGAGCCCGCGCAGCGGTATTGCCCGGCCGGCGTGTACGAAGTGGTGACGCAGGAGGACGGTCATAAGCGCTTCCAGATCAATGCGCAGAATTGCGTGCATTGCAAGACCTGCGACATCAAGGACCCTGCGCAAAACATCACGTGGGTGACCCCTGAAGGCGCTGGTGGCCCCAACTACCCCAACATGTAAGCAACCCTGGCGCCTCAGCGCCTGCTTCCACAGGAGCGGAAATATGCCTTTTGAAACCCTCATCCTGGAAAAACAGGAAAATGTCGGCGTGGTACGCCTGAACCGACCAGAAGCCTACAACGCATTAAACGATCAGTTGATGGACGAGCTGACCACCGTGCTCGACGAACTGGAGGCGGATGACACGATCGGCGCCATCGTGCTGATCGGCAGCGACAAGGCCTTCGCCGCCGGCGCAGACATCAAGATGATGCGCGAGTGGAGCATGATGGACGTCTTCAAGCGGCAGTTCATCACCGCCAACTGGGAGCGCGCCGCATGCTGTCGTAAACCGGTAATCGCGGCGGTGAGTGGTCTGGCGCTCGGTGGCGGTTGTGAGCTGGCGATGATGTGCGATGTCATCATCGCTGCCGATAACGCACGTTTCGCCCTGCCCGAAATCACTCTGGCGACCATTCCTGGCGCCGGAGGCACTCAACGTCTTACACGCGCCGTTGGTAAGTACAAGGCCATGGAAATGATCCTCAGTGGCCGTCCGATGCTGGCAGAAGAAGCCGAACGCAGCGGCCTGGTCAGCCGTGTGGTACCGCTCGCTGAACTTCGTAATGAGGCATTGGCATTGGCGGCCAAAATGGCTGGGTTCTCGCAACCGGTCGTGGCATTGGCCAAGGAATGCGTCAACAGGGCGTTTGAAAGCAGTCTCAGCGAAGGGGTTCTTTACGAGCGTCGTATGGCCTATGTCACGTTTGGCACCGAAGACCAGAGCGAAGGCCTGGCCGCATTCGTGGAAAAACGCCCGCCGCAATTCAAGCACCGTTAGGAGTCCACATGGCTGATTACGACACCAGAAAAAGAGCCGTCCGTTACGCTGATTACCGTGTGGATGTTCCCTTTCTTGACTACCTGGATATCCTCGTCGAACCAGACCCTGAGCCCCCGTGCCTGGTTGTCGATCTGGAGCACAAACACCTCAATGGCGCTGGCCAGGCGCATGGGGGATTGATTATGACCCTGCTCGATATGGCCATGGCGGCAGCGGCCCGCACTACCGATCCCAAATGCCGTTCATGTGTGACTGTGGAAATGAAAACCAAT
Source organism: Pseudomonas sp. F-14 TE3482 (assembly GCF_053629455.1). Taxonomy (NCBI): domain Bacteria; kingdom Pseudomonadati; phylum Pseudomonadota; class Gammaproteobacteria; order Pseudomonadales; family Pseudomonadaceae; genus Pseudomonas; species Pseudomonas sp. F-14 TE3482. The sequence goes on along the minus strand of NZ_JBRJII010000001.1, from coordinate 4,006,177 downwards.
TTCCTGCGTCCTGGTGGCGCCACTGGGAGACTGTCGGCACGTGGCCGGTTGCGATACGCCAGCAAAAGTCTCGCATTTTGCGACGGCGACCTGTTTGATGAGCAAGGACGGCTTGTGGCCAGCGCCAGCGGCACCTTCAAGTTCGTCCACCTGCCCGGTGACGATGCTCCGTGAACAAGATCCGGAAAAACTAGAAATGCCCCTTCGTTGATTCCCTTCAAGAGGCGTGCCGCATCACGCCTCATTTTTTTTGCTTGCGTTGCAGTCAGACCGCCATGTTCTCAATCACGGCCGAACGCATCGCCGGCCGGCCCAAATGCAGGGCAAGTGCTGATAACGGACAGGCCAGGACGAAGATCAATGCCAGCGAATAACCCACCTTGGCATCGTCCTGAAAAATGAAATCGGTGAATGCGGCGACGACTGAGGGCCCAGCGCCAATTCCCAGCAAGATCATCACGAATAGATAGAGCGAGGACAGACGACCACGCAGGTAAGCCGGGGCAGCAATTTGCAGGGCCGCGGCCGAAATGCCCATGATCGGACTGACCAGCATCTGGATGAGGAAGAAGGCCGCCAGGAATATATAAGGGTCGTGCCACAACACTCCGACCACCGCGACCGGCACGCTCACGAGGGAGGTTAGGCTGAACAACCGCATGTGAGCGTCAAGGCGCCCTCGGGCGACCTGCCGATCAATCAACTGACCGCATCCCAACGCACCGATGACCCCGCCCAACGTACCCACCACGCCAAGCCAGATCCCTACCTGTGCAGGCTTCCACGCGAAAGCGCGATAAAGGTAGGTGGGCGCCCATAGTGCCATTCCCGCGACAGCCATGACGCACAGCGTGAAGCCTATATGGTGACAGAAGAAAAACCGTCCGTGGCGGCGAATATGCCGAAAGACCTCGCCGAACACTTGGCCCACAAGAGCGGTGGATGGCCGCGAGGAAGCAGTGGTGCGCCGGGGAGGTTCGCGGAAGGTGAATACCAACAAACCCAGGAACACACCAGGAAGGCCAATGGCGATAAAGACCAGTTGCCATGAGCGCACTTCGCCAACCAGCGGTAGCAGCACCGAGTGATGCTCACTGACCAGGCCGACGATAACCCCGCCCAGCAGATAGGCCATGCCGGTTCCGAACAGCGAACCGAGGGAATAGACCGCCAGGGCAGTCGTCAGCCGGTGTGCTGGGAAGCTATCAGCCATCAGCGAATACGCCGCCGGACTCAAGGCGGCCTCCCCTGCGCCGACACCGACACGCGCTAGAAAAAGCTGCCAATAGCTGTGAGCCACCCCGCAGAAAGTGGTGGCCAGCGTCCAGATAGTTACGCCACCGAAAATGACCCAACGTCGACTGAAGCGATCCACCAGCCAGCCCAACGGTAACCCGCACACTGCGTAAAAGACGCCGAAGGCAAAACCTTGCAGCAGTGACAATTCGAAATCAGTGATGCCCAGGTCGCGGCGAATCGGATCGACCAGCAGCGAGATAACCAGTCGATCCAGCAGCGACAACCAGTAGAGCAGGAAGAGCACGCCCGTCATGTACCACGCCGTGGCCGGCCTGGGGAATGCTTGCAGGCCCGCCGCAGGTCCGGGAATTTCCAGTTTCATCGCGATGCACTCCGTAGCAGGAAGCAAGACAAGGCTGGAATGAGGATCAGCGCACCGAGCATGTTCCACACGAACATGAAGGTCAGCAAAATGCCCATATCTGCCTGAAATTTGATAGGCGACCATGCCCAGGTGATGACGCCAGCGGCGAGCGTGACGCCTACCAGCGCGACCACCTTGCCGGTGAACAGCAACGCATGCCGGTAGGCTTGCGCCAACGGCACCCCGTTACGCTGTTGGGCCAGTTGCACACTGAGCAGGTACAAGGCGTAGTCGACACCGATGCCAACCCCCAGGGCAATCACGGGCAGCGTCGCTACCTTGACGCCGATCCCCAGCGCGACCATCAGCGCCTCGCACAAAATCGAAGTCACGATCAGTGGCACCAAGGCCACCACGACCGCTCGCCAACTGCGGAACGTGATAAAACACAGCACGGCCACCGCCAGATAAACGAACACCAGCATGGTGCGATTGGCGTCCCGCACCACAATATTCGTCACCGCGTCGATTCCCGCGGAACCTGCGGCCGGGAGGAACAGAGCACGATCGGAGTCATGCTCGCGGGCGAAAGCTTCCACGGCCAGCAAAACCCGATTCAGCGTCTGCGCCTTGTGATCGGCCAGATAAGCGATGACGGGCACCATCGAACAATCCGAATTGACCAGGTCCGGATTGGCTTCCTGAGCCCGCAGCACCGAGGTGTTCACCAGTGCCTGGTTATGGCTGATGGTGATCCATTTCGGCGACGCTTCGAACAGGGCCGAGGACAGCCGGCTGACTGCGCCCGCCAGGGACACCGTGCTCTGCACGCCCGGCACCTGTTGCAATGTCCATTCAAGACGATCTATTTCCATTTGAGTCTGCCAGGCTTCGCAACCTCCTGGCGGCGTCTTTACCATGACAGCAAATTGATCACTGGACAGCCCGTAATGGGCCGTGATGAATGCTGCGTCCTGGTTGTACCTCGCGTCTGGCCGCAGCTCCGGCGCGCCAGCGTCAAGATCACCAATCTGCAACTGCAGGCTGAGGACAAAGCCCAGAACCGAGAGTATGACGGCCACGCCGATCGCAGATATCGCCCACGCAGGCTCAGTGAAACGTACCAGCACGTTCCAGGCGCCAGGTGGATTCTGCACGGCCTCGTGGCTTCGCCGTGCTGCCGCAGCGCCGACACCGACGTAGGACAGAAGAATTGGCAACAGGATGAGGTTAGTGAATACCAGCACGGCAACGCCAATACTTGCGGTCAGTGCCAACGACTTGATCACCGGGATGTCGATGATCATGAGCACGGCGAAGCCGACTGCGTCGGCGACCAGTGCAGTCAACCCGGCCAAGAACAATCGGCGAAAGGTAAAACGCGCCGCGACGTATTTGTGCGTACCGCTGGCGATGTCCTGCATGATGCCGTTCATTTTCTGGGCGCCGTGCGAAATGCCGATGGCAAACACCAGGAACGGAACGAGTATGGAGTAGGGATCGAGCGAATAACCCAGCGCGCGCACCATGCCCAGTTGCCACACGACCGCCACCAGTGAACAGGCAACCACCAGGACTGTGCTGCGCACGCAACGGGTGTAGAAAAACAGGATGACAATGGTCACCACGGCCGCGATAGCAAAGTAGAGCATGACCTGATACAAACCGCTGATCAGGTCACCGGCCAGTTTCCCGAACCCGACGATGTGGACACGAATTTTACCCGGCTTGTCCGGCACGGCAGTGTCCTGCAATGAACGCAAGGTTTCGAGCTGATGGTAAAGCTGGCGGTAATCAATGGCCTTGCCGGTGTCAGCATAACGCTCCAGCAAAGGCGCGACGATCATGGCCGAGCGCTGATCGTTGGCTACTAGATTCGCGCGAAGCCCTGCTCGGCTGACGTTCAGCCGCAGGTCACTGATCGCTCGGGCGGAGCCATCATAGGTGTCCGGCATCACCGGGCCACCGCGGAAACCCTCCTCGGTGACCTCGGTCCAGCGCACGACAGGCATCCAGATCGATTTCACGAAGGAGCGGTTCACGCCCGGCATCAGGAACAGCTTGTCGTTCACCTGCCTGAGCGCCTCCAGGTATTCGGGGTCGTAGATGTCGCCCTGGGTATTTTCCACGACGACGCGAAGATTGTTGCCGAGCCCCCGAAGGTCTGTTTTGTTCTCCAGGTAGTTGCGGATATAGGGGTGCGACTGGGGAATGATGTCTTCAAACCCTGCGTTGACCTGCAGCTTGCTTGCCTGGAAGGCACACAGGACGGTCAGCAAACCGCACACCAGCATGATAATGCCACGATGGTTGAACAGGAGGCGCTCGAGAGAGCTACCCGAGTTCGAATCAAATTGCGAGCGTTCGCTGACCACGCGCCGGTGATCGGCATCGTTGTCCAAAAAAATGGTCATGTCGGTCTCCTCACTGACGTTCAAGTTCGATGCGCGTTACCCCACCGAGGCCAACGGCGACGATGGCTTCACCTCCTGCCGGAGTTACCCCGTACAAAGGGATCGATTGCTGGCTGGCAACCGGGCGGTAACGTTCAGCCGAATCATCGTCACTGAGCAACACTTCGCCTGCCTGGGTGATGAGGACCACTCGGCCGTCGCCCAGAGGCGTCGCCGCGGTGATTGTACTTTCGCTTTGGGTACTCGCCTGTCGCCAGTGGCGCCCATCGTCATGACTGACGTAGGCGTTGCCGCGAAGACCAAAAAGCAGCAGGCGCCCAGGCTGCTCAAGCATTCCGAACCAAGTGCCGCCATAGGGTGTAGCAAGTGCTTCGAACCGTCCTGTAAGCGGATTGTTTTGCAGTAACAAACCTTGCTCCCCTGCCAGGTACACGCGGCCGCCGTAGCCAAGTCCCACGGCGTTGAAGTGCAAGCCTCCCGGGTTGTCCGTTCGACTTGCCAGTGACTGCCAGGTCTGACCTCCGTCGCGCGTCTGCAGCAAGAGATTGTATGCACCCACCGCGTAGCCGTTCAGCGCATCGGAGAAGCGTACATCCAGGAAGGGCCGGCCAGGCCCCTCCGCCTTCAGGCGTTCGGCATCCATCAGCGCCAGGGATGCGCCAGGTTCCTCGTCACCGGCACTGGCGGCGAGCGGTTGCCAGTACGCAATCAACAGATCCGCCAATACCCGCCCGTCCATTTGCTTGACCCAGGTTCGGCCGCCATCGGCGGTATGCAGGATGACCGCGCCATGGCCAACCGCCCAGCCCTGCTCCGCGGTGGGGAAATGCACAGCGACCAAATCTACCGAGACCGGCACACTCGCTTGATGCCATGTGGCAGCGTCATCGGAATACACGATGTGCCCACGGCGGCCCACGGCCACCCATCGGCCATTGGGCGCCTTAGTGATGCCGGTCAACATGCTGCTGCGGGCCAATGCGCTGGGGCTGGCCGGCAAGTCCAGAGGGTCGCGGAACTCGGCTGCCATGACGCCAGCCAAGCCCAACAGCAACCCGGCAAACGCCAATAGGGTTTGTTGTATCAGTCGCATCGCAATGATCCTTGTAGGTGGCGCCTGGCGTCATGCGACGCCAGTCGATTACGGCAACCGCTCAGCGGCCGCTACGAGCCTGCAAGGCTTCCGGGGTGAATGTTGAACGTGGGTGCAGCTTGTCCAGCACCTTCCAGCCGAATTTCAGATCGGCATAATGCTGGGAAAAAGAGTAGGCACCGGTTGCGAAGTCATATGCCCAATAGGTGCGCGACATGGGAGCCTGCTTGTCGTAGAGCTGGCTCATGCCCTGCTGCATCGACTTGTATAGCTTGCCGGATCCGTCGTACTCATCGGCAACGCCTGCGCCGGACCAGTCTTCATCGTAGTAGTACAGCCGTTTGCTATAGACGTGACGCACGCCGGGCTTGAGCGTTCCCTCCACAACCCACACTCGGTGCAGTTCCCAGCGCACATGGTCGGGATTCACGTGCTTGGGCGTCAGCGACTTGTCCGAGGTCACATTGAAGCTCAGGTCATAAATGTTGTAGGGAATGTAGAGTTCACGCTTGCCCACCAACTTCCAGTCAAAACGATCGAGACGGCCGGTGTAGATTTCAGCATCGTCATACGTGGTGACCCCTCCCTGCGAAGCGATAGGGGTGTCGTAGGCGATGTCCGGACTAAGACGCACACGGCGCGTACTCGCCGAATAGGCATAGGCACGCCGGGGCATGTCGACCAGGTCGACGGTGTCGTAATACATGGTCGCATCACCGACGCTGCGTGCTGGGCCGGTGAAGTGGTAAGCATTCTGGAAGATGAACGAATCGTTCTTCTTGATCGACTCTGCCGTGGCCTCTGGATTATGAAAGGCGAAATTGCGCGACAGCTTGATTTCGCCTGAGTTGATCAACTTACCGTTGCTATCGACGTAGAAGTTGCGCATGTGATCTTCGACCGCGATACCGTTGTACCGCGTCATATGGTTCCACATCACTTCCTGGCCGGTTTTCGGGATCGGAAACGGAATCCCACCAATTGCACCCTGCAGGGCATCGCCCCCCTTGCCGAGGCTGGCCTGGGTCGCATTACTACGGGTCTTGTCGAGGATGTACTGCGGGTAATTGACACTTCGATGGGTGGGATACACATCAAGCCGGTAGGTGGGCTGCCGGCGCAGCATTTCCTTGGTGCCTTCCGACAGCTTGTCCGTGTAGTCAGCCATGTTAGCGGCGGTGATCACGTACAGGGGCTTCTCCGCCGCATAGGGGTTGACCCATTTTCCGCTGTCCTTGACGAAGCCGACGGGATTGGTCGAGGTAGGAAGGCCGCCGTTGTAGGCGGGAATGCTGCCGTCTGCGTTGCCCTGCGCCTGGGCGCCAAACAGCGTCAGGCCGGCGCCCAACTGCGCCGCTTCATCGGCGCTGACTGCGGCCAGCGCATGGCCGCACAGGCTTACGATTGCGCAAGCTGCAATGGTTTCTTTCAACATGGGAGTGCCTCGATAGAATGGTCGGCAAGTCAAAAGGAGGTCTGGTAGGTCAGTGATACCCAGGCCTTATCCAGATAGGGAGCGCCGAGAATCAGGTTGTCCGACTGGCTTTTTTTCTGGTCGTAGTAGGTCACGGCCAGATCCACGAAATGACGGGCGTAAGCCTCTGCAGAAATGCCTACCTTCGCCGTGGTGAAGCCTTCGCTGCCTCCGCCGTTGGTGGGCGCGTTTCCGCTGAGATTTCGCGAGAGGAAAATCGGCAGCTTGAGGTCGATGCCGGGGAAGACCTGGACCCAGGTCGGGGTAAACGCCACTGAAATCGAATAGAACTCATCATCCGAGCAACCGAGCATGGTGGCGTTGTTGTTGCACCCGGCGTTATAACCCTTGGCACGGTAGGCACCACGGTTGTCGGTGACTTTATCCAGCCTTGCCCACGCAACCTCGCCAGACAGGCTGGCCGAGTCGAAGTACGCCGTGTCACCATACGTCTGCACTGCATTGAACAACCCATGCCAGGTCGAGCCGCGAGCGCCTTCCAGGTGATGCGCCTGGTCTGCAGCCGCGCCACTTGAATTGAGTGGCATATTTTCGCGGTAAGACAATTCGGCCCCGACTGCAACACCCCACAGGTTACTGCTGACACTGACACCGTACAGCTCGATGTCCTTGGCATAAACCGCGTGCACCAGGCCTGTGGCAAAGTCGCGCTGGGAAACCCATGCCGACTTCTCATCGAAGCGGCGATAGTAGAAACCGAGCGTGCCATCAAACCATTCCGGTCGATACCGTAGCGACACGCCGTAGTCGCCCTTGTCGCCCTCGATGGCCTTGCCCCGCCCCACGTTGGGGCCCTCGAGTATCGCGTCGCTCCCCGCAAAGTAGGTCCCGCCCTCGGGGATGCGGTTAGGTTTCCACTCGAACAGATACTGCCCCGCCAACACGATGTCGTCGTTGAGTTGAGTCATGAAGGAAATCTGATCGACAGGCAGCGCCGTTTCCTTCGCAGAGGCGCCGGGGTTGGCGGTGCCCTTGCGCAGATCAGCGGGCGCTTGCGAATAGGACACTGCGTTGGTGCTGCCGAAGAGTCCCTCGCCCCAGATCACCGCATGCTGGCCAGCGCGCACATCGGTGGCCAGGCCTGCAGGTTCGAAACGTCCATACACGTAGGCATCCAAGAACTCGCCCGAGGGACCCCCGTAGTAGCGCTTGACGATAGGGGTGAATTGATTGTCGACGTAGCTGGTGCCGCCAGGGACCGTTGCCGGATGCTTGCCATCATAGGCCTCGTCATACCAGGCGGCTGCACTGAGGCGCGCGCCGTAACGGCCCTGATAATTCAGGTCCAGTTCGGTGAGCAAATCGAGCCGGTTGGTTATGGTGTCGTATTTGTCGAACGCGGCGTTGCTCTGGTCGTATGCGCCACCGCTTGCACGATCGACCAAATGACTCTGGTCCTGAAGGCGCATCCCCCAGTTGTAACGGGCGGTGTTGTCCCACCTCAGGTGAAAATCGGAATCACCCATGTCTGCTTCGAACGCCTGAACCTGGCCCACCGTCATGAACGCAATCGTGACGCCGAGCAAATGGGGCGGCAATCGCCCCGCAGCCTTCATCATCATTGATAACCCTTTTCGCTTTTTTATTTGTGAGGGTGCGGCAACTTCATATTCACTAATGTGAATGGCGTTTCATAAATAGTAGAGATATTGATGCTGCGCAAGAAAACTGATGATTTTTTTATTTCTCGCCTAATCCGGGGAGTACAAGCAGTTATTGGGCAAAAATGGGCCACGAACGGAAGAAGCCGCGGGGATGAGACGAAAAATACGTATTGATATATGAACGTCGTTCATTATAAATTAAACCCCATCAATAGCGTCGCGCTAGCAGCGAGAGCTCGGGGTTGAGGGCGAAAATCACATGAAGCGTTTGAGAAAGGCCGGCGTCGGTGAGGCAACCATAGATGGACTGACGTATGAGTGACTCATGCCTGCGACCATTGACGCCGATCCAATTGCAACAGGTCATCGATGCCAACCCCTTCAGTAACTGGATGCAATTGCGTGTTCATCGAATCGATGAAGGAGAACTCGAGCTGCGTTTGCCGAGCCGCCCAGAGATGCTGGGAACCGAGGCACTGCAGCGGCTGCATGGTGGCATTATCAGCAGCCTTATCGATGTTGCCTGCGGTTATGCGGCGCTGTGCATCAGCGGCCGTGGCGTCAGCACGGTCAACCTGCAAACCGACTTTCATCGCGCCGCAAGCCTGGGTGAATTACGCGTCGAAGGCAGCGTGCTACACCAGGGAGGCCGCCTTTTGACAGCGCAAGCGCGCGTGACATGCTGCGCCGGCATTCTTCTCGCCAGCGGCCGCAGCACCCTCTACATGAGTCGGAATGTCCATCCTGTACTTGCGCCCGAGTCGCTGGCAGATGCCCTGCCCGGCGTCCATCACCAAAGGTAACAGCCGATGCGTGAAGCACTCTTCACCACTCCCATCACCGAAATGCTGGGTATTCGCCATCCGATACTTTGCGGTGGCCTGGGTCCTGCAATTGCCGATGCCGACTATGTAGCGGCCGTGGTCAACGCGGGCGGCATGGGCTTCATTGTGGCGGCCGGTTTTCCCGACCCCGACGCATTCCGCGAACAGTTGACGCGATGCCGCCTGCTTACCGGCGGCAAGGGCTTTGGCGTAAACCTCTATATCTCTCGCCAGGCCGGAGGGGCGCAACGGCTGGAGCGCCATTTGCAAATCCTGATTGAAGCAGGTGTGAAGTGTGTCGAAACGGCAGGTGCAAGCCCCGAACCGGTGCTGCCCATGCTGCGCGACGCCGGTGTGAAGGTGCTGCACAAAGTGCCTGCGGTGCGGTATGCCCACACGGCCGCGCGGCTGGGCGTCGATGGAGTGATCGTGGTGGGCAATGATTGCGGGGGGCACCCCGGGATCTATGGCATCAGCAGCATGGTGCAAGCCGCGCAGGCTACAGCAGAACTAAGTCTGCCAATCGTAATTGCCGGTGGTATAGGCACAGGCCGGCAACTGGCAGCCTGCTTGGCGATGGGCGCTGACGCTATCCTGATGGGCTCACGCATGCTGGTTGCCAAGGAGCTCGCAATCCATGACGCCTACAAAGAGCAGGTGGTCCGCGGTGACGGCACGGAGAGCATCGTGGTGAAAACCGGCCTGAGAGACCATCACCGGGTGCTGGTCAATGACAGCGCCAAGGCTGTTGCGGCGCTCGATGCCAGCGGCGCCAGCGAATTCGAGCAATATCGACCGCATGTGATGGGCGCCCTCGCAACTCAAGCCTATCAAAGCGGCGATAGCCGCCAGGGGATGCTCGATTACGGGCCGGCGACGGTGTTTGCCGATGCCATCAAGCCTGTGGAATCCATCTTTGATGAAATGATTGATGACGCCCGCAATGCCCTCACACGCCTGGGGCTACTGACTCGCCAACTGAAAAAAGACCATGACTAAAATTTTCACCCACGAAGACTCGCTCGACCTCAGCGGCATCATCAGGCCCGGCGAGACCGTGATGTGGGGGCAGGCCAATGCCGAACCTCTGCCCTTGACGAACGCGCTGATGCGCAAACGTCGGCGCATCGGACATTTGCGCGTTTTTCTGGGCATCACCGACAGCGACACCTGCCTCCCTGAACATGCCGACTGCGTCGAGTTTGTCTCGTATTGCGGCAGCGGGCACAACAGAGCTCTGGCCAAGGCGGGCGTACTGAATATCCTGCCTTGCCATTATTCCGAATTCCCTAAGTTGATTCGCCAGGGCCTGCTGAGAGTCGACGTGTTGATGTTGCAATTGGCACCGCCAGATGAGCTGGGACGGTTCAGCCTGGGACTTGCACACGAATACCTGCTGCCCGCCCTGGAAACCGCCAGGGTTGTCATAGCCGAAGTAAACCAGGCATGCCCATGGACATTCGGTGAGCGCTACCTGATCCAGGACGAGCTGGACGTCATACTGCACACCGATCGCCCGCCCCTGCAAAGCCGGACGGTGGAGCCTGGACCAGTGGAGCGTGCCATCGCCCAGCGCGTTGCCGAGCGCATCGAACACGGCGCTACGCTTCAACTTGGAATTGGCGCGATCCCCGAAGCCGTACTTCAAGCTCTGCATGACCATCGGGAGCTCGGCGTGCACTCCGGGACCATCGGTGATGGAGTGGCCGAGCTCATGCAACGGGGCGTCATCACCAACTCCCGAAAGAGCCTGGACAAGGGAGTCACCGTGGCCGGAGTGCTGATGGGCAGCGAACTGATCCACCGCTTCGCCCATCGCAACCCTTTGATCCGCATGCGCTCCACCGAATACACCCATTCGCCGCAGGTCCTGGCCGCTCAGGATCGTCTGGTAGCCATCAACTCGGCGATCGAGGTGGACCTGACAGGGCAAATCAATGCGGAGAGCGCGGGTGGCCAGTACATCGGCGCCTTGGGCGGCGCAGTTGACTTCCTGCGCGGAGCACGACAATCGCGTGGAGGGCTGCCCATCATTGCCCTGCCTTCCACTGCCGGGCCGCGCAGTCGGATCGTGTCGCGCCTGAGTGGGCCCGTGAGCACGCCGCGCAGCGACGCCGGACTGATCGTTACTGAATATGGCGTCGCCGACCTGCGCGGGCTTAGCCTGAGCCAGCGCGCTCGCTGCATGATCGAGATCGCTCATCCGGATTTTCGCGAACAACTCAAACAAGACGCCGCCAGCCTGTAGCTGGCAACAGGAGCAAAACATGAGACGTGCAGCAATTGTCGCCCCACTGCGAACCCCCGTAGGCACCTTTGGAGGCAGCCTGCGACCGCTCGCCGTAGAAGTGTTGGGGGCCCATGTCGTCAATGCCGTACTGAGCAAAAGCGGGCTGGATCCGGCGCGCATCGACGATATCGTCTTTGCGCAATCGTACGCCAACAGCGAAACCCCTTGCGTGGGGCGATGGATCGGCCTGCAAGCAGGGCTGCCGGTTGAAGTGCCCGGCATGCAGCTCGACCGACGCTGCGGTGGTGGCCTGCAAGCCGTACTGAGCGCCGCGATGATGGTACAGACCGGGGTGGCTGACGTGGTCGTGGCGGGCGGCGTCGAGAGCATGAGCAACATCGAGTACTACAGCACGGATATGCGCTGGGGCTCGCGCGCTGGCACAGTCAAAATGCATGACCGCCTGGAGCGAGGTCGGGAACGTTCGCAGCCTGAGGAGCGCTTCGGCCACATTTCCGGAATGATCGAAACCGCTGAAAACCTGGCCCGCCTCTACGGCATCAGCCGCGAAGACAGCGATGCTTATGCCATGCAAAGCCACCGACGAGCAGCACAGGCCTGGTCTGAAGGACGTTTCGAGGCGGAAGTAGTCCCCATCAGTGTCCCGCAACGCAAGGGCGAGCCGGTACTGTTCAGCCGTGATGAAGGCATCCGCGCCGAAACCAGCATGGAAAGCCTGAGCAAGCTACGCACACTGATGCGCGATGGCACCGTGACCGCGGGCAACTCCAGCCAACAGAACGATGCCGCAGCGGCCTGCCTGGTAGTGGCTGAGGACAAGTTGGCCGAATTGGGACTTGAACCGATGGGGTATCTGGTCGGTTGGGCCGCCGCGGGTTGCGAGCCCTCGCAAATGGGTATCGGTCCGGTACCCGCCGTGCACAAGCTGCTGGCAAAAACCGGCCTGAGCCTGGCGCAAATGGACCTGGTTGAATTGAATGAGGCATTCGCCTGTCAGGTGCTCGCAGTACTCAAGGGATGGCAGTGGCACGACACAGATCGATTGAACGTCAATGGTTCCGGCATCTCGCTGGGTCACCCGATCGGCGCCACTGGAGTGCGGATGATGGCCACTCTGTTGCACGAGCTGCAGCGCCGCCAGGGACGCTATGGCCTGGAAACCATGTGCATCGGTGGCGGACAAGGGCTGGCTGCTATTTTCGAGCGTTACTGACCGCGTGAGGTGGATGCGGTTAGTGTAAATCCCGGGCCGCACTGCGGCCCTTTTTATACGAGCGCATCCATTCCATATCGGACGTCAGCGGTCACCGACCTTTGAAGACTGGCTTGCGTTTTTCACGAAAAGCGTTGACCGCCTCCTGATGGTCTTCAGTCAAGTTGGAAAGCGCCTCGTACGCCAGCGATGCATCGATCACCGAAGTCACCGCCTGCTTGAGTACAATGTTCATCGAGGCCTTGGTCCACTGGATCGCATAAGCTGCACCATTGGCCAGGCGGGCGGCCATTTCCTGGACGCGCTCATCGAGATCGTCCGCAGAAACAGCGTAGTTGATCAGCCCGATTTTCTCGGCATGCTCGGCAGTAAGGGCATCACCTGTGAGCAGGTACTCCTTGGCTTTGGCAAAACCGATGAGCTGCGGCCAGATGGCTGCACCACCGTCCCCCGCGACGAAGCCTACCGCAACGTGCGGATCGCCGATTTTCGCGTGTACGGCGGCGTAGCTCATGTCGCAATAGAGGGCCAGCGTGGCTCCCAGTCCAATGGCATGGCCATTGATCTTGGCAATGATCGGCTTCTGGCAATCGAGCATCGAGAACACGATTTGCTTGCCACGGCGCATGCTGTCGAAGAAGCGTTGTGGCTCATCGATCACCTTCTGCATTTCTTCTATATCACCACCGGCGCTGAAGGCCCTGCCTGCGCCGGTCAGGATAATGACCCGCGTTTGCGGGTCATGGCCGGCTTCGATAAACACCCTCGATAACTCCTTGTCCATGTCGTCATCGATGGCGTTGAGCGTGTCCGGTCGATTGAAGGTGATGGTGAGAATGCCGTTGTCGCGCTCGACTTTGAGCGCCTGATAACTGGAAAGATTCATTGTTGTCCTCATCATGCAGCCGCTCGGGGCGCATCAATTTGTTAGGGCTGAAGTGTCCCAGGCCCGCTGTTGTGGCGCCTGAATCAAACAGGATCCCAGGTAAACACATCACCCGAGCGTTCCATAGGTACGAACGACCCCTTGAGCGCAGGCATGCCATGTTCGGCAAGTGACTCTGGCGTCCAGCCCTCGGAGCGCTGCACCGAACGAATCGGTCGAGGCTGACTCATCAGGAAGATCTCATTGTTGCGCACCGCAAACACTTGCGCATTGACGTCGCTCGCCTGATCGCTGGCCAGATACACACAAATGGGAGCGATCTTGGCGGGCGTCATCTGCTTGATTTTCTCGACGCGGGCCTGCTGCTCCGGTGTATCGGTAGGAATGGCGCCGATCATGCGACTGAAGGCAAAGGGCGCTACGCAGTTGGAACGTACGTTAAATTTTTCCATGTCGAGGGCAATGGACTTGGACAATGCCATGATCCCCAACTTGGCCGCGTTATAATTGGCCTGGCCCAGATTACCGATCAGCCCGGACGTGGACGTCATATGGATATAGCAGCCGGCGCCCTGCTCCTTGAAGTAGTTTGCCGCAGCCCTGCTGACGTAAAAGGAGCCATACAAGTGAACCTTGAGCACCGAGTCGAATTCTTCGGCACTCATTTTGTGGAAGAAGCGGTCGCGAAGGATGCCCGCGTTATTCACCACGCAATCGATTCGACCAAACCGTTGTACCGCCTGCTCCACCATGCGCGCAGCGGCACCAGGGTCTGACACGCTGTCGGTGTTGGCCAAGGCTTCACCACCCGCGGCGACGATTTCATCCACCACTCGCTGCGCCGGGCCGACGTCCGCCCCTTCCCCCGCGACCGAGGCACCAACGTCATTGACCACTACCTTGGCGCCATGTTGAGCCATGAGCAGGGCGATGTCGCGGCCAATACCGCCGCCAGCGCCCGTTACCAAAACGACTTTGCCTTCGACCATTGCAGCCATTTCTTACTCCGTCCTGTCGGGAGACGCACTGCGTTAGCGCGTTCTCGGCTTCTCAATACAACCAGCGCCAATGCCAGTCGTCCTCAAGCGATATTAATGAACGTTGTTCAACTATGCAAACATTAGGTAGGTGGCTAAGTACTCGTCGGACTTCTGATCCCACTATAAAAAACGGTTCAGCGAGACAAATTGCCGAGCGCAGAGCATCAAGCTGTGATATTGGAATGAGTGATCACATGTGAACGCTATTTGATATACTGCACACCACGTGCGCAAGAATTACAAATTATTGCAGCACCGATTTTTTACCCAAAGGGAACATTCATGAAAAAAACGGAAACCGACGTGGACGCCGCTGAAACGCCCGTATCGCTGGGCCCCCGCTCCGTCACCCGAATCCTTGGGCTGTTCGAGGTCCTGGCCAAATCGCCAGACGGCCTGTCCCTGGCAGAACTCAGCAGTACTTTGGAGTCTCCGAAAAGCAGCCTGCTGACATTATTGAGACCTTTGGTCGCCGAGGGTTATCTCAACCACACGGCCAGCCGCTATTACCTGGGGCCATTCATTTATCGACTCGCGGGCAATATCCTGGCGACACGTAACTTCTCAAGGATGATGCGCCCATACCTTAATGAACTGGCGGGCAAAACCGGCGAGAGCATCTATCTGTCCGTCATTGACATGGACACCCAGATGGTCACCCACATCGATGGCATCGACTCGCAGAATCCTGTGCGTTATGTATCGCCACTAGGCGCGCCCCGCCCCCTGCACTGCACGGCACCTGGCAGACTGCTTCTCGCGTATCAGGACGAAAAAGTGCAGGAGCATTATCTGCGCACGGCCAAACTGAAGGCGATGACGTGGCGGACTGTAACCGACCGCGGGACACTCAAAAAACAGCTCAAGGAAATCCGCGAGTCCGGCATATCCATCAGCATCAGCGAGCTGAGCGAGGGTGCGGCAGGTATTGCAGCCCCGGTATTCGATACCGATGGCACCGTCGCGGCAGCCTTGGTTATTGCGGCTCCCGCCGAACGTATGCAACACAAGCTCAATGATTTGCGGCCAATGTTGATAGAGGCCGCTGCGGAAGCATCGGGCTTGTTGAAAAATTGATTCCAACTGCTCCGCGCAAGGGCCTCACCGGCGTACCGAGGAGGCCCTGCAAAACGGTAACAGCGAACCTAAGCCATTTCTGCGCAGGCTTGTTGGATCGAGCGCGCGTAACGTGCCAAGTGATAGTCCATGCCTCCGAACCAGGCATTGCTAAGCACAAGACGACGGTAGTGATGTCCCACCCTGAACTCTTCCGTCACCCCATAGCCGCCGTGTAGCTGAATTCCCTGGGCGGTGACGAATTTAGCGCTGCGCATCACCTGCGCTTTGCAGCCGGATATCTGCGCACTGCGCTCATGGTCTGCTGCGGTAACCGACGCGAGAATGGCGAGCCCACAGTGCAGACTCGCACGAGCCTGCATGGTCTCGATGGCCATATCCGCCATGCGATGCTGGAGCGCCTGGAAACTGCCGATTGCCACCCCGAATTGCTTTCGGGTTTTGAGGTACTCAGCGCACAGCGCGAGCACATCTTCCATCCCACCGACGATTTCTGCGCACTGGTGGACAATGCTCTCATCGATTGCTCGCTGCAATCCTGCATACGCAGCGCCCTCGGCGCCCAACAAGGATGCCGCCGGGACCACCACTTCATTGAGTACAAGGTCAGCCGCTGGCGTGCCATCAAGCAAACGCACCGGTTCCAGCAGGACGCCCGGCGTATCGCGGGGCAGCAGAAAAATCGAGAGCCCCTCGGTGGCGCCCGTCTCTCCCGCGCTACGCGCCACTACCAGCAGCCAGTCGCTCTGCGCGGCGCAGACCACCATACTCTTGCGACCATTCAAGACATAATCGTCACCCCGACGCTGCGCTCGCGTGGCCACCCATGCGACGTCGCCCCTGGATTCGGGCTCACTGCAAGCCACCGCGATCAGTGCCTCGCCCGAACCGATAGCCGGTAGCAGTTGCAACTTGTGCGCCTCGTTGGCGCAGTGCTGTATCAAGGCTGCTGGCAACAGGCACGCATGCAGGAAGGGTTCGAGCAACAAACCCCGGCCCATTTCTTCCATGAGGATCGTAGTTTCAACCGGGCCGAAGCCTACCCCGCCAAATTCCTCGGGAATGCCGGCTGCCAGCCAGCCCAGTTCCGCATACTCTTGCCACTGCTTGGTGGCGAAATGGCCATCGGCGGCGATTGCCTGCCGGTTGTTGAACGCGTAGCTTTTCTCCATGTAACGCCGGGCGTTTTCCTGCAACATGCGTTGCTCATCGCTCAATTCGAAATTCATGGCATTCCCCTCAAAGATTGAACATTGCCTTGGCGATGATGTTGCGCTGGATCTCGGCCGAGCCGCCGTAAATTGAACAGGCACGGCGGTAGAAAAGCTCTGCGGCCAGGCCTGGGGCGAACTCCGGACCGATGAAACGCTGCCCTCGCAACTCGCGATCCTCGTTTGGGTCCGGGTAATAGGCCGAACCGTAATCGCCCAACACGTCCACCAGCATTTCAGTGAGTTTCTGGTGCAGTTCCGACCCGCGGACTTTGAGCATTGAACCCACGGCCATCCCGCCCGTCTGCTCGCTTACGCCTAGGTGCAAGACCCGCTTGACGGCCATGTCGATGGCGAGGACCTCCAGTTCGTATTCCGCCAGGCGGTTGGCGAACACCGGGTCCTGGATCAAGGGTTGCGCACCCGCGCGCGCCTGCGAGGCATACCGACGAATCTTGGCCAGGTAGCGTTTGAGTGCTGGAGCCTCCGCACCGAGAAAAGCGCGCTCATTGAAAAGCAGGAACTTGGTGTAGCCCCACCCTTTGTTTTCTTCACCTACGAGGTTCTCCACCGGAACCCGCACGTTCTCGTAGAACACTTCGGCCAGATGGTTACAGCCATCGAGGCTGGTAATCGGCCGCACCGTCACGCCGGGTGTGTCGAGATCGACAAGCAGGAAGGAAATACCTTTTTGCGGTTTGGCCTCGGTATCGGTTCGAACCAGCAGAAAACACCACTGCCCCCAGATACCGTTGCTGGTCCAGATCTTCTGGCCATTGACGACGTAGTGATCACCGTCACGAATCGCCGTCGTACGCAAGGACGCCAGGTCCGATCCCGCTTCAGGCTCGGAGAACCCTTGCACCCAATACACTTCGCCCTTTTTGATCGCCGGCAGAATCCGGCGTTTCTGCTCTTCGTTGCCAAACTCGCAAATTACCGGCCCCACCAGGGTGACACCTTGCTGGTTGGGGGACGGAGCGCCAGCCAGATAGCATTCCTCCTCGAAGATGTAGCGCTGCTCGGCGGTCCAGTCAGTGCCTCCGTGCTCCTTCGGCCAGAACGGCACCGACCACCCGCGCGTTTCATGGAGGATGCGAGTCCACTTCAGCGAGTCATCGTCACCTGGCAAATAGCCTTGCTGGCCACGCCAGGCCATGTCGGCCGGAAGGTGTTCGCGCAGGAAGTCCCGAACTTCTTCCCGAAAGATTTCATTGGCAGCATTGGATTCGAAATTCATCGTCGACTCCACTCAGCGGAAAGAAATCGTATGACCACCATCCACTGCGATGGTCTGGCCATTGATGTACCCGCCAGAAGGCGATGCCAGCAGCACTGCAAGACCCGCGAGTTCGTCCACTTCACCGAAGCGCTGTGAAGGGTTGCGTCCTCGGTACCAGTTCACCATGGCCTCGTCCTCCCACTGGGATCGCGCCATCTCGGTCTTGAAGGTACCGGGCGCAATGCAGTTCGCCGTGACACCCTTGCTGGCAAACTCGTTAGCCAGATTACGCACCAACTGCATGTCGGCAGCTTTTGTGAGGCCATAGGTGCCGGTGACAGGATCTCCCAGCAGGCCAACAACCGACGCTACGACAATGAAGCGTCCATACCCGCGCTCCAGCATGCCCGGCACGGTCATTTGTGCCAGCCAGATACTGCTTTGTACGTTGACCTGCATGAATTTATTGAAGGTCGCTTCCTGCAGGTCCAACACCGAGCCGATCCAGGGGTGAATGGCTGCATTGGCCATGACGATATCCACCCGCCCCCAGGTGTGCATCGCGCTGTCGACCAGACGCTGCAACTCTTCCTTGCTGCCGATATTGCAAGGAACAGCAATGGCTTCTCCACCATCGGCGCGGATCTCGGCGGCGGCCTGTTCACAGGCATCCGCTTTGCGTCCGGAAATCACTACCTTCGCGCCATGCGCTGCCATACCCTTGGCACTCGCCAGCCCTAAACCGCGACTGGAGCCGGTGATGATCGCGACTTTGCCGTGCAGGTCAAACAAGGAAGATGTTGTCATCGTAACCTCTTATTTTTATTCGCTGTGCAAATACACTATCCACACTGTGAATTTTGACTATACTCTGAAAATCCTTCTGGAGCGAAAGTAATGATCCAAGTTTTGCCCACAGACCCAAGCCCCGAGGGCGAGAAAGACCGCCAATACGTCACGGCGCTGGCGCGGGGTCTGCAAATTCTGCGTTGCTTCAGTCATGACAAGCCCGAGCTCACTCCTCAGGAAATCGTGCGAATGACCGGGCTTCCTCAGCCGACCGTATGGCGCCTGTGCCATACGCTGAGCAAAGAGGGATTCATCGTCTGTGCAGGTGAAAACAATCGCATGGCGCTAGGTTTGCCCGCGCTGGCGTTGGGGTATGCGGCGCTGGTAAGGCAGTCGTTGCCCAAGATCGCCTTGCCGCACATGCAGGCCCTCACTGACAGCGAAGGTATGGGAATGTCGCTGGCCGTTCGTGATGGCCTGGACATGTTGTATATCCAGCGCACACACGGTGATTTCGTCTACATGAACGATCCGGTGGGCGCCCGGCGTCCGTTTGCTTCTGCGCCGACAGGCTGGGCTTGCTTCGCTGGCTACGACGACCACGAGCGCGAAACGGTGCTCCTGGCGTTGGAGCAGCATGAGCCGAAAGCTTTGCCGGCGTTGCGTGTGCAACTCGAACACAGCCGCGCGCAATTCGCACAGCATGGTTTTGTCACCAGCCTCGGCATTATCCACGAGCACCTCAACGCGGTGGCGGTTCCCATTCGCTCATTGCGCAGCGGCACTGTCTACGCGTTATCTGCTTCAGGCCTGGCTGCGGATTGGCCGCAGTCAAAACTGGAGGCCATCGGTCATCGGCTTGTGCACCTGGCCCGGCAACTTGAAGTCGCCGCCGATTGAATTTCCCCCCATACAGCCATAAAAGGAGTTACCTGTGTCAGCTATCAAACCTCTGGTCCTGGTCACGGGCGCCACCGGCGCTCAAGGTGGCGCCGTCGCGCGAGAATTACTGTCGGCAGATTTCCACGTGCGTATCCTGACGCGCAATCCGCAGTCACCTGCGGCGCAGGCGTTGATCGCCGCTGGCGCTGAGGCGGTAGTGGGTGATCTGGAGGATGCGTCGTCCCTGGCCGCGGCCCTTGAGGGCGCGTCCGGAGTATTTTCGGTGCAGATACCCGATGCTGCAGGTACGGACGCGGAACGCCGACACGGTTTCGCCCTGGTTCAAGCAGCAAAAGCGGCGGGCGTTACCCACTTCGTTCACACCTCGGTATGCGAAGCCGGTAAACATACGCAGTTCCCCCGTTGGGACAGCAACTACTGGTGGCAGAAGTACTGGACCGATAAGTGGGATGTGGAAGAAGCCGTTCGCGGTGCCGGGTTTACCCATTGGACCGTGCTGAAACCGGCATTCATGATGGAGAATTTCGCCCAGCCCAAAGCGCGCCACATGTTTCCCCACCTGAAGCAGGGCAAGATCATCACTGCGCTCTTACCGTCCACACGCATGCAACTGATTGCCGCAGATGATATAGGCGTTGTTGCACGTGCCGCTTTCGTCGACCCTGGACATTTCTCCGGGCACAACATTGACCTGGCCATCGAGGCCCTGACCATGGATGAAGTGGCCCTGACCCTCTCGCGGGTCCTGGACAAACAGGTTCGTGCGGAGTCGGTCAGCCCTGAGAAGGCGATCGAATCCGGTGTGTTTGCAGGCTGGGTACGCTCCCAGGAGTGGACCAACGAAGCCGGATACCAAGCGGACATCCCTGCACTTGTCCAGTCGTTCGGCCGTCGCGACATCGTGCTGACGCCTTTTGAAGCATGGGTCAAACGACACGCCGGTGAAATCCACGTCGATGCGTGACAGGTCTACTTGTAGCTGACTAACAAAAAGAGATGAAACCATGTCCAACTTGTACGATCTTCCCGATGACATCATGGTCACCGCCGAAGGTGGCCTTCGCATCATTACCCTCAACCGGCCGGACGACCTCAATGCCTCGACGACCGAGATGCTTTTTTCCTACCCCAAGCTGTTCCGCGGCCTGGCCGAAGATCCCGATGCCAGGGTCGCCATCCTGACGGGTGCGGGCCGGGCATTCAGCGCTGGCGGCGACATGAACCATTTCGTCAAGACACTGGACGACAACGACTTCGCGCGCGCAGTCCAGGAAAATGCTCGTCGCACCATCCACAGCTTCATCGACTTGCCTATTCCTATCATCGCCGCCGTCAACGGACCGGCAGTCGGCTGGGGCGCAACGCTCGCGACCTTATGTGACATCGTCCTGATTTCCGAGAACGCCTTCATGGCGGAACCCCACATCAACATAGGTCTGGTCGTCGGTGACGGCATATCCGTTTCCTGGCCGCTCTACACGAGCCTGTTGCGCGCGAAGGAGTTGATCTTTACCGGAGACCGCATCAGCGCCCAGCAAGCTGTCGAATTCGGCTTGGCTAACCGTGTTGTCGCCCCGGATAAGCTGCTCGAGGAAGCCAGGGCACTGGCCGCCAAACTGCTCAAGCAACCAAGCCAGGCGTTGCGCGAGACCAAGAAATTGATGAACCTGTACCTGCACCGCTCCGCCGCGCACATGCTCGACGCCACCTTGGGTCGCCAGCTCGCGGCTACTACCAGCCCCGAGCATCACGCGGTCGCCAGTCAATTCATCGAACAACAGAAACGCAAGCAAAAAGAAGCGAAGTAAAACCCGCTGAAACAAAAGCCCCCGAAGCGATGCTCCGGGGGCTTGGTTGCAGCCCTTCCCGTCAAAACCGAGTGCCTGGCCTCAAGAGCGTGGAACGGATGCAACCTTATCCTGGAACCGGGGCGCCTCGTTTACGGGGATCTGGGTAGCGAGCCGACGCTGGACAGCTTCCGCTTCGGCGATCAAGGTTTTCATCAGCTCGGCGATGCTCGGCAAGTCATGTACAAGGCCAACCGACTGCCCGGAAGCGGTCATGCCTTTGTCGAGATCACCGGTCGACATGGTCAGGCCATGCATCTGCAACATCTTGGACATGCGCATCATCGACTCGATCTGCCGAGGGCCCAGCGAAAGTGTGTGCTTCACTAACTTGAACCATGGCGTTTTCAACTCTTTGGCAATGGTGAACGAGTTGAGAAAAATCTCCCAGACATTCAACATTTTCGCATTCACCATGCGTTCAGCGGCCGCCGTTTTCATTTGCCGGCATGGAATACCGTCGAATCGGTCGGAAAAGATGGTGTCTTGAACGTCCAGTTCCAGCGCCTTGTTCTTGAAATTGGCATGCATCGGACCTTCCTGAGTGACCCAGAACCGCGTGCCCATGGACACGCCCGCGGCTCCCAGCGCCAGCGCGCCCACCAGGCCGGCACCGTTGGCCACCCCGCCGGCAGCGATGATGGGAATGTTGAGCAACTCGGCCAACCGAGGAATCAGAACGAAACTGCCGATTTCCCCGGCGTGGCCCGCGGCCTCGTAGCCTGCGGCGATCACCGCATCGCAACCATGGACCTCGGCCCGCTGCGCCAGCCTGACGTCACTGACCGACGCCACGACCTTACCCCCATAGGCGTGCGCAGCCTTGACGATCCAGTCGCCCTTGCCCATGGAGTAGTTGATGACCGGCACGCCTTCCTCGAGCATGACTTTGGCGTTCGCCATGCCATTGGGCAGTGCCAATGGCGCATTGGCACCAAAGGGTTTGTCGGTCAATTTCCGGATCTCCCGGATCGCTGCCCGCGTCACATCAGGCGGATTGGAGCCGGCGCCGTAAACGCCCAAGCCACCAGCGTTCGACACCGCCGCGACCATGTTCGGGAACGCAACTCGGCCCATTCCTGCATTGAGGATTGGATAATCGATCCCGAACAGTTCAGTAATCGCAGTTTTCATGTTCTAAGTCCCTGGGCGCATGGGTAACGCCGGATATTGTTGTTGGGTTTTTCCAAGGATTAGGAATAAGTCGGCTCATCCCACCAGGGGAAATAGTCCGGCATGTCTTTGGACACTGTACATTCAAACTCAGGCAGTCGTTTTTCCATGAATGACTTCACCCCTTCCTTGGCATCCGGGCTGCGTCCGCGGGTGCAGATACCACGGCTTTCAATGCGATGGGCTTCCATGGGATGCGACATCCCGAGACTGCGCCAAGCCATCTGGCGCATCAGCGCCACCGATACGGGAGCCGTGTTGTCGGCGATCTCGCGAGCGATCTCGTAGGCACGGGTCAGCAGTTGGTCATGCGCCACCACCTCGCTGACCAGGCCTCCGGCCTTCAGCTCGTCGGCTGGCATGACGCGTCCGGTGTAACTCCACTCCAGTGCCTTGGTGATGCCCACGATGCGCGGCAAAAACCAGGACGAACAGCATTCGAAAACGATACCGCGGCGTGCGTAGACAAAACCCAGTCGCGCCTTCTCGCTGGCGATACGGATGTCCATCGGCAGCAGCATGGAGGCGCCGATACCGACACCCGCACCGTTGATGGCACCGATCACCGGCTTCAGGCTGGCAAAAATGCGCAACGCCAATTTGCCACCGCCGTCACGCGCGGATTCCTTGCTGTAATCGAACGAGCCATCGGCACGGAATGGACTTTCCTTCTGAGCACTGCCGTTCTTGTCCTTGTCGAAGATGTCCGCGCCTTTTGACAGGTCTGCGCCACCGCAGAAGCCTTTGCCCTCGCCCGTCACCACGACGACCCGCACTGCGTCGTCGCGGTCAGTCTCATCGAACAAGGCGATGAGCTCATTCATCATGACCGAGTTCATGGCGTTGAACACCTCGGGACGATTGAGCGTCACCGTGGCGATACCGTTTTCAACCTGGTAGCGAATAGTTTCGTAAGTCACCGGTCAATCTCCTCGACAGCGGGTCGTCTCGACCCGCCGCGCTGCTTTATCTGATAGAAGCCGCTACCCGTAGGCGCGCTTTACTTGTAGGAAAACTTTGGCGGACGCTTCTCGAAGAATGCTTTTTGCTTCTCGACCTTGTCTTCGGTGGACTGTGCCACATACACGCCTCGGCCCTCGAACTCGATGGCTTGCTCCAGGCTGCCAGCGTTCATGTTCTGCCACAGTGATTGCTTCGTCACCCAAATGCCCATCGGCACATTGACCACGATGTTTCTGGCGATCTCAAGGCAGGCCTCCTGCAGTTCATCGTCCGGCACGGCCCTCAACACCAGGCCGATGCGCTCTGCCTCTTCGGCCAGCACGGGGCGGGAAGTGAACAGTATTTCGGCTGCACGTTGTGCGCCGACTGCACGGGGCAACAGATAGCTGATGCCCAGCTCGGCGCCTGATCCGGCGTTGTGGATGGCATTGACGAATTTCGCGGATTTCGCTGCCAGAGTGATGTCAGCCGCCAGCGGAAAAGCCAACGCCATGCCTGCCACAGTGCCGTTGACGGCGCAGATGATCGGTTGCGGCAAGTTGCGCATCAGCACCGGAAGAGAGGCGATTACATCGATCGTGTAACGCGAGTAGAAAGGCTTGCCGACATCATCCGGCACCCAGTCGGCCTTGCCTGGGTTTTTCAAGTCATGGCCGGTGCAGAAATGCCTGTTTCCCGCAGCGGTGAGAATAACCACGCGCGTTCTCGGGTCATATTTGATCTGTTTGAACAGATCGGCCAGCTCCGTATACATCTCGAATTGAAACGCGTTGGTCGCATCCGGGCGGTTGATCGTGATGCGTTTGACGCCTTCGATCGGCTCGTCAATCAGAAAGTTGTCGCTCATCACTTGGCTCCCTCTTCACCGTTCAACCAGTGCGCCTTTACCATGCCATCGCCATAGGGCTCATCGCGCTTCTTCAGGGCATCCTTGAGGCCATGTTCGGCCATGTCGGCTTTAAACTGGGTACGGCGCGGTCCTTGAGTGAGATGAGCACGGGCATCCATTTCTGCCGCCAGACGCTGAAGCGTCTTCGCGCCCTGCAGTTCCAGCGCGGTATTGACGATACGCTTGTGCGCCGAGAGCAGCTCGGCGTCAACGAAGCTGATTCGACGAGCCAACTCGTTCACTGCATTGTCCAGCTCTTCCACCGGAACAGCGTCAAGCACCAGACCGATTCGGGCAGCTTCACGCCCCCAGAGATTGTCGCCAGTCATCAGCATGCGCTTGGCCCATTGCGGACCGACGTGATAAATCCACATCTGAACGGGCGGCGTTCCGTTGGCCCGCGCTGCGGGGAAACCGATCTTGGCGGTCTCGGTACAGATAACGAAATCGCACATCAGCGCCAGGTCGGTGCCTCCCGCCAGGCAGTTACCCTGAACTTTGGCAATGACCGGCTTGTGCATGTCGAACAGCACCATGTTCAACTTCTGGGTCTGCTCCAGATTCCAGCAGTCATCATCAATGGACTTGTTGGTCGTACGGTACCGATTGACGTCCCACGGCGGCGTACCACCCTCGAACCCTGCATAGGCACCCGCCAGGTCATAACCTGCACAGAAGTCTTTCCCGGCGCCTTCGAGGATGACAACGTTGACGTCGTTGCGATCATCAGCCTCCAGCAAAGCATCACGTAGTTCGGTGAGCATCGCAGGATGGAGAGCATTCCGCTTGTCAGGACGATTCAGGGTAATTCGAGCGATGCGGTTTTCGACACTGAATAGCAGATATTCGGTGCTACGGAGGTGCTTATTCATTGTTATCTCCATGCGATTTTATGAACGATGGTCGATAATATAAACGATGAGTGCGGATGGTCAAGCTGATCTGAGTGGTTGGCGGACGACTGCGCCGCGTGCAGGCAGCGCAGTTGCAGCCCCTGTATTATCCGCCCTACACGAGGGGCTGCTCGTACAGCGATAGTCGAACTTGAACTCAGCGACGCCGCGCCTCGCGCTCGAAGAGTCGACCGGCAATCACCGCCCCAGATTGATTGGCTTCCTCGGGCAGGTCCATACCGGTGACATCCATCACCTCGTTGAACCCGTCAAGCAGCGCTTCAGCCGACTCAAAGGCGTTTCCCCGGGTCTGGCCGACGACAACGCGGGACAGATGCTGACCCACGCTGTGAAAAAGCTCGCCATTGACCGGGCATGAACGATGCGCGAAGAGTGCGACGGTTTCAGCGACGTACTCTGCAGTCGTCAGCTGTGTAAGTGCCTCGGGTACATCCTGGCCGTCCCAAGCGCGTGTCGCGGCCACTGGCGCGATGCAATTGACGCGAATGCCATGGTTCTCCCCCTCCTTGGCCAGGTACTTGGCAAAACCCGACATCGCCGACTTTGCCATCGAATACGCCGGCATGCCTACTCGCCCCCAAAGGCCCGCCGCGGAATTGATCAATACCATGCGTCCATACCCCTGGGCGCGAAAAAGCGGCCAACACTGACGGGCAAGCTCCCAACTGCCCACAGCGTTCACTCTCAGGCTCGTGTCAAAACCTTCCTGCGCCGCCTCTTCGAGGGAAGTCATGGGCATCACCGGGCTGGCGTTGTGGATGACTATATGCACACCGCCCAATGCAACGGCTGCCTTGATCACTTCGCCGACACCTTGTGCGCTGCCGATGTCAGCCACGACAGGGACAGCCACCCCCCCCGCCGCCCGTATCTCGGCGACCACATATTCAGCGGGGCCCGCGTTACCGCCCTGCTCGCCCGTCAGCGCGCAACCGAGATCGTTTACCACTACGGCGGCGCCGCGAGCAGCAAGGTTGAGCGCAATCGCCCGCCCCAATCCACGTCCTGCACCTGAAACGATGGCGACCTGCCCGTCAAACCGAAGCTGTTGCTGACTCATGGTTGTCCTCCCGGTCATCCAAGACATTCACGCAAGGATGACGCGTCTGATTATTTTTGTTATGTGATTTGCAGTGCGAATAGCTTAACTGCATAGTGAATTTAGCGCACAATTTGCAGACAGGCGACATTTCCCCTGATATGCAGGGTTGATGAGTGAGGGGCGACCGGCAGATCGGGTCGGCCGCCCTCCGCACGACCGGGTCACACAGGGCGTTGCGCCACAGGGCCCGTGGTGGTTTCAGTGGCTGTTAAAATGGTGCGACAGAAGGAATTGACGGTCAGATGTTCCTTAAGCTCAATCGTACGCCCGTCCGGCAATTCAACGGTCCCGGTCATCGTGGACAGCAGATAGCAATACATGCGGGTGCCATGAGCCGTTGGCCAGTGACTGTAGGCGCGACCATGGGCGGCGATGTCTACGGCTACCTTGCAGCCCCCGCGCTCCATGTTCAATTTCCATTTGACCGGCAGATTCATACCGGTCCGCGGATCCTCCCATTTCTCCGTCACGTCGAAGCGAAGGCTCGCCTCTTTATCCTGCGAGGAGATGTTGACCTGCTCGTGTTCGCCATACTTCACGAACCCCAGCTGCATCTGGTCATTGATCTGGAAAAAGTTCACCTTCACGTCCCCTTCGATGGTGTAGAGCCACCACATCCAGTTCGGCGCCGGAAGATTCCTCACCGGGTCATTCATCTGACCGGTCAGGATGTGCTCCCGCACGCCATAAGCATTGACCAGGTTCAACGTCTGCTCGGGTAACTTGATGGAACCGTTGGCAGTCACGAACGCGTCATAGCCGGCGCGATCCGCCTGAGCGGCATTCGCAAAGGGCCCCCAGTTCCAGAGCGGCGTGCCATCCTGCTCATAGGTAAGGTCGAAGTGAGCGCCACCGGCTTCCCCCTTGAGCGCCCAGGTGGGCGGCGCTGCTTCGAAGCGCAGGCCGTTGAAGTCCCAGGTGACACGTTCGTCGTCACGCGTCACTTTCAATTGATCGGCCGTCAGTCGCTCGGTGGGTGTCCAGCCCACCCGCAGAAAGTTGTTGTCGCTCATCGTTCCTCGTTGCGAGCGAGGCACGACGATGAGCTGGATCTCGCGCTCGGCGGTGATGCCCTCCCCCCAAATCCCCTTCCCATTGCCCGACAGGACATAGCCGGCAGCCCAAAGGAGTACGTCATTGTCACCGGCTTGTCCGACCAGCCCCAGTGCCGTCTCTTCCCAAAAATCCGTCTCTTCCGGGGGGGGCGACAGTGAGTCAAAATGCGTCCCCTCGTCGTCGAGCGTGATCGCAGCGTGGGAGTGGTCGATGGACTTGTACTTTGAGTTGTAATCGTCGCTCATAAATCGATCCTTTCATTTGATGGGTTTGCAGGCTCGAGTGCCGTCGCAGCGAACGGCAAAAGGACGTTGCAACCAAAAAATTACAGGCTCCGCACCTTAAAGTATACTCCAGGGTACCATTAAAAGTTGGCGCGGATATTCGCACCTCAAGACATTCAAGGAATCATTGATTGAATTCAGCGCTTACTGAACAGAACAACACAAGCCCCGCATTAGCGGAAGGGCGCTCCAGCAAGGGAGGTCGGCCAAGCCGCGAAGTGGCGGCAAAGCTGCGCAACCAAATCCTTGAAGTCGCCTTGCGCGCGTACAGCCAGCACGGTATCGACGGCGTCACGCTCAGCGATATTGCGCGCGAAGCAAGGATTTCCAAGCGCACGCTCTACACTCGATTCCAAAATCGCGACGATCTTCTGGTTGCGGCGATTGAGCATGGGATCGAACGTTTACTGACTCCGCTGTCGGATACTCTTCCGGCAGGTCCGTTAAGGGACCAGCTTCTTTATATAGGGAGGGAAATGATGACGATTTCCTTGCAGCCGAGTGTCATCGGACTCGAACGCCTTCTCGCCCTGATCGCTCAACGAATGCCTGAGGTCTATCAGCGGGTTTCCGAGACCATTCAGAGGGGTCGCCTGTCGTTGATTGAAGCGATCCTGAAACAGGCTGCCGCCAAAGCTGAAATCGAAGAAAAATCAATACGCATCGCGGCCTCGATCATCTTCGACATACTCGTCACACAGCCGAGGCGGGAGCTCATCAATCACCCAGGCAAAGATGAGGAGACGCTGACTGCAAACGACTATCTGCCAGAGGCGATCGATCTCATTCTGTACGGAATTTGCGTCAGAGCGAAGTAGAGGACGGTCTGGGTCATACAGGGTAGGTCGTTGTCCACCCATCAAGGTGTCCGATCCAGAGTCGCGGTTTCGGCGCGCTTGGCATACTGGACCGGATGACATCGTGATATTCTGAACCTTGTTCACAATATAGAACTCCGCTATGACTCCGATAAAACCTCTGCAGCGATTGGGCTCTTGGCATTGGGTGGTTCATCCATGAATGCCCAACGACTGACACACCGGAAACGTTCAGCCATCATCCAGGCTGCCACCACCGAGTTCCGGAGCAGTGGTTACGATGCCACCAGTATGGATAGAATCGCCACCAGTGCCAACGTTTCCAAGCGAACGGTGTACAACCATTTTTCGAGTAAGGAAGAGCTGTTCGACCAGGTTTTCCAGCAGTTAAGGGCAAGCAGTGCAAAAGCGTTAGACATGACGTATTGCACCCATCGACCCGTGCGGGAACAGCTCAAGCAACTGTTAGTTTCGAAAATGCGCGTCATTAATGACTCCAGCTTTCAGGGCCTGGCTCGTTTTGTCACCGCCACAGCCATGCACTCCTCCAACAAAGCTCAGCACATGGTTAGCCAAATAGGTGAGCCTGATGAAGGTTTCGCTTCCTGGATTCGGGCTGCCCAAGCCGACGACAAACTCAAGGCAGCCGATCCCTATCTGATCGTCAGGCAAGCGAACGCCCTGCTGAAGGAGTTCGCTTTCTGGCCCCAAATCACCACCGGCCAAGCACGGCTGTCTGCGGCTAAGCGGCAGCACGTGGTAGAAATGACGCTGAATATGTTGTTATCTTCATATGAATTACAGGAACAGACACTCCAGTGGTCGCGGTAGGGATGGCAGTTACCTGCCACCCCCCGCACAGATCCGTACGTGCGGAACTACCGCATACGGCTCCTGCCTCAGGTACGTGACGCGAAGCGTTCCTCTGGGTAAGGATGAACGGTTCTGGGCCTTGGTATATAGAGGTCGGCAAGGCGTCCATATCGCGACCACTGAAGCCTGTTTCTCTGGCTACGTCGTTTGAGGGCTTGCCGCCATAAGCGGCAGACCGCAACTCGAAAACCATCAAGACGTAACAGGTTTCCTGGCACGGCGTGATAGTTGAAGTATCCCCCAACAACACTGCCAAGCCATCGTCCTACGATTTGAACAGGCTCATGTCGGCGGCGATTTAGAGCGACCCGAATGGATTGTAATGTCGCACGCATTCGCTTCTTGACCGTCAGGCGCAGTATTTGAAACCCACCGCTTCTATTGGTACTACAACAGTGTGTGAAGCCCAGGAAGTCAAATGTCTCCGGTTTTCCTAACCCTCGCTTCCTACGATTTCTCGCAGCAAAACGACCAAACTCAATCAGCCGTGTCTTCGAAGCGTTAAGTGATAAACCGAACCTGGCCAAGCGTTCCTGCAACTGCACCAGAAACTGCTGAGCTTGCCATTGCGTCCTGAAACCCACCACGCTGTCATCCGCGTAGCGCACAACGATCACATCGCCACGGGCGTGGCGCTCGCGCCACTGCCTTGCCCACAGATTTCCCAACGGGCGTTGCCTGCCATCGGCTTTGGGAATGTAGACCCGCCGCGATGGCGTTGCTCGATAGGCTCCACCGTGGAGCCTTGCGTGCAAATCAGCTGCCCGCTGGAGAAGACCTTCCTCGTATTCCCGCCACGACATGCCGTCCACACCTACCGCTGCATCGCGGCGCAGGGCATAGAAACTCTGCGCCAATAACTGCGGTGTGATGTGGTGCAGCAAAGCCGTGAACTGCATGCCCCTGTTCCTTCGGGCTGCTTCACGTACACCTTCAAGTCCCATCGACGCGCAACTGATCCGGCTCAGTGTCCGGGGCGCGGGAGGCTTGTTGGTGTTTCCCTTGGCTACGTCCCTTTCCTCCACTATCTCCGCAGGGCCAGACCCTTTGTTCGATGGCTTCTCAGGTACTACGGACGTATCCGACTTCTCGGCGGCGTAGGTAGCAGGGTTACGGCTTTTGGCCTTTCCTGCTCCGCCCGATGCTTGCGCACCGGGCACTGCTGAGATCTCCCAGTTTCTGTGCAAAGGACTTCCCGACGTGCACAGGGTCTCCGACCGCGCGGGATCAGAGCATGACTGGCGTATAACGCCATGCTCCGTGTTGCCTTCTGCTTCGCTTAACAGCATCGGCATCCCGAATTTCTGATTTCGTGGCTCAATGGCTGGCCCATCGGTTTCCCTGTCAACGCTTCACCCTGCACCTCACGGTGCAACATGCATGACTCGGGGTCTGGTTGATTCGCCATTTCTTACCAGTATCGAACTTTCATCGACTATCCTCCGCCAGCTTTAACTGGCGCACTAAGCGCCCGACGATAGCTCTTAATCCCAACAATGAACAAACCTTCCTCAGGATGGGCAAGTTCTACCGCGCCATGAGCTCTGACCGTACCGCAGCTGTGTTCATTGGGATCAATCATTGGAGCAAGCAAACCTGAGCTTTGGGTAGCAGGATCGAGTGCGACACGCAGCTCCGCGAGCAGGCTCATGTCAGGTCGGAATCCAGTCGCCACAATGATTGTGGTCCGCAGGTGGAAGTATCTGGTCTCCCGCCTTCACGATCACCCCTTGGTCATTGCCTGAAACCTGATCGATAGCGACGTTTTTGAATCGTTAACACATCACGACAGTCAATTTCCGACTTCCCCAAACGAATTCCACGAGAAAGCCGCACTCCCGCGATATCAGGCGCGTAGCTACAGACGTCTTTTATCGCATTTTCCTCAGGGGCGCTGCGATGAACTTCAAGATGATGTGCTTTAATTTCTGATGTGCGAGTGTTACCACCATTTACAGGCGAGATGCATCATGCATGGGGCTATGACGAGCGCTGAGAGAGTTAAGAGGGAAGACGTATTTGTCGTCCTTGGCCGACTCCATTTACGTCATAGATCGGCTTGCCGTCCGCTCCGAAGCTCAGAAGATTGTCGTTAATTGCGACGCGCTTCGAGCCTTGCAGGATGAAGCAGATCATCGAGCGATACAGGCATGGCGCCTTGTCTGTAGAGCCTTGTCCGACGCAGATGTCCACACGCGGGATCGGTGTGATAGTCAAACCTGGTGGCGCATGGCGCAGGGCTATATCAAGATGCGGTGCAAGATCGTTGTGCATGAGCCGATTATGCGTACGCGCCGCCACCACGCAACATGATTGATACAATCATACCAGCTTGCCGTTCCAGGAGCCGAGGAAGTTACGCGCATGCTCGCCCGCTCGGCTTGGGCTAAAGTCATAAACCACAGCCTTGAGTGTCGAAAACGGCGTGGCGCAATAGGCCTAGACATATGCTCGGTGAGTTTTCTTCTCGCCTGGCGTAAGCATTTGAACTGGGGTTTCATCGGCGTGAATCACGCCCTGGGAAAGTATCGTTTCACGTAACGCATCGACCAACGGCTGGAGCTGCACGCCGGTTTGCCCGACCCACTGCGCCAGTGTCGAGCGAGCAATCGTCAGCCCGGTGCGGCCGAAGATTTTCTCCTGCCAGTACAGCGGCAGGTGGTCAGCGAACTTCGCCATCATTACGTGGGCCAGCAAGCCTGCGGTCGGAATGCCCTTGTCGATCACCTAAGCCGGTACCGGCGCCTGGATCAGTGTTTCGCACTTGCGGCAGGCCCACTTCCCACGCACGTGCTGCTTGACGGTGAACACGCCCGGCGTGTAATCGAGCTTCTCGCTGACATCTTCGCCGATACGCTGAAGCTGGCAGCCGCAGGCGCACTGGGGGGCGGCTCGTGATGGATTACGGTGCGTGGGAACTGCGGCGGCAACGGCGTGCGCTTGGGCTGTTGAGTGGCGAGCCAGATGGCGTCGATGCGGATCACTGGGCAAACTCACGGACAAAGCGTGCGCATCCTTCAGGATCGGAAGTTGGCCATTTCATCGTGATTGATTGTTCACCAACGGACAGCTCAATAATAGCCAACGCCTCAGCCGGTCGTTTAGGCGAAGCCCTCAAAGGAACAAACGCCAGCAGCGCCGCTGTTGACTGATCCCCGTAAAGCGGCAGCCACTTGCGAATGACGTCGGCGTTGATACCGTGGGTGATCGCAACGCTGGAGATGGTCGCGCCGGGTTGCAGGAATGCCTGCAACCGGCGCTACCGTTTCCAGTGGCGCCATTCGCCCCGGATCACTAATGGCGATTTCTGACGGACTCCAGTACGGCAGTGGCTAGAACTCAATGCGTCTTCGTACCTTTATTAAGCGACTAGTCAGAGTGCGTTGCACATGAGCTACGGTGCCGAACCGGTGCCGTCGGCTGTGAGTTTTTGTGACGTCCTGGCGACTTTTTTTCGGTTGCGCAATCGACATGCCCCTCTTAGGATTTCGACTGACCGCCTGCCTTGGTAACTATAATAAAAGAGGAATTCTCGATGACGCTTACAAATAAGAAAGTCGCCGTAATCACCGGCGGCGCTATGGGTATCGGAGCGGAAGCAGCAAGTGCGCTGGCGAGAGATGGCCACCATGTAGTCATCTGCGACATCAATGCAACCGAGGCCGAACGTTTCGCGCAGGAGCTACGTGATCAAGGTCACACTGCCGATGCCTTCCAGATCGATGTTGGTGTACCTGCTTCGGTGTCCGCTGCGTTCGAATGGATTGAGGCCGAGTTTGGGCGCTGCGATGTGCTGGTCAACTCTGCGGGCATCGCCAAGACTATGTCTTTCTTGGAGTTTGATGCTGATGTCTTCAACCGGACAATGCTTATCAATGTCACGGGCACATTCTTGTGCTGCCAGCTAGCGGCACGCATCATGTGTAAGAACGAGTTCGGCCGGATCATTAACATTGCCTCCGTCGCCGGGATGCGCGCAGTCGGCAAAGGCAGAACGGCCTATGGCACATCAAAAGGTGCTGTAATCGCGCTGACGAGGCAGATGGCCGTCGAGCTGAGTGAGTACGGAATCACCGCGAATGCCATCGCCCCTGGCCCGGTCGATACGCCGATGACCAAAGAATTGCACAGCGATGAGTTCCGTAAGGCTTACAGCAGCGCCATCCCAGCAAAACGCTATGGCACCACCCGTGAGATCGCCGGTGCAGTCAGTTATCTGGCCTCTGACGTCTCAGCTTACGTCAATGGAATTGTCCTTCCCGTGGATGGTGGCTTCCTTGCGTGGGGCGCTGGCGATATCTGAGCCCTGACACGAACAAAGGGGGGGCGCTAAATCCAGGCACGCCTTTTGCGGCTGATCATTCAGCCGCCATTTCTTCTTTGACCCACTTGACCAAGTCCGCTGTGTCGGCCCGCATTCTGGCGTTGGGAGAGATCCACAGCACCAATTTTTCCGGACCTTGAACACAGCCAAAGGGTGCTACCAGCGCACCATTCTCCAGTTCCGCTTGTACCAGGAGCCTCGGCACGCAGGCAAATCCCAAGCCAACCTTAGCCGCTTGAATTAGCAAATAAAAATGCTCGAAGTATTCCAATTCAAGTGGGTCGGCTGTGGGCATATGCAGAGCTGAATACCACTCTTTCCAAGCATGCGGGCGGGTCTTGGTAGCCAACAGCTTTTCGCCGTTCAGGTCGCTAACCTGTTGCACCCCTGAAGCCTTAAGGTAATCAGGCGAGCATATAGCTCCAATCCATTCATTGGCCAGCGGGATCGGCGCGATGCCGGGCGGCGGGACTATGCTTCCCAAGCGTATTGCCACGCTGACACCATCCTGGGCAAAGTCGATCGGCCCATGTCCTGTTCTCAAGCCCAGCTCCATCGTCGGAAAGTTACTGTGCAGCCCGGCAAGTCTCGGCAGTAACCAGTGCATCATGATGGACGCCGAACATGACAGTTCTAGCGGCTGAGGGCGCACCTCTTCAACACTTTGTTGGATCAAGTTGAATGCGCGACTCAAGCCGGCAGCAAGACGCGCGCCTTCGGGGGTCAGCTTAGTGCCATGTGCATTACGTGTGAGCAAGACAACCCCCAGCACATCCTCAAGCGTCCGAATGTGTCGGCTGATAGCACCGTGAGTCACGGAAAGCGCATCAGCGGCTTCGCCAAAGGTGCCTTTCCTCGCAACCATTTCGAAAGCTCTCAGTGCATTGAGAGATGGCCGTGGGGGGGATGACATGTACTGCACCTCATGAGCAGGCCGTGGTGGCTAAAACGCTAGCCTAGCCAGAAACCTAGTGTGAGTTTTTCTCAACTTATAAGGAAATCATATCGTTAGCACGCCAGCAGGGTCAATGTATATTCGGGGGTGAGGGCCACCCTCGCTAAGGCGGCCAGTCTGTATAAAAAACAATTAGAGCCGAGGTATTTAAATGATCGATCTAACAGCCGGACGCGAAGAGTTTACGGCCCGTTTTTTCGTAGAGAGCAGCTACCCGATTGAACGAGTCAGCGAGGTTATCGCTGGCGAGCAGTCCAGCGGGACATTCATTGCCTTGCCCGGTGAGTCAGCAGAGTTGAAACAGCGTTCACGGGCCCGAGTGGTGTCCGTCAAGTCTCTTCCAGCGGTCGCCAGTGCTTCGTTACACAGCGACTACCTGGATAGGCACAATCCTTCCGCGACGTTCTACCGCGGCGAAGTTGAAATCGCCTTTCCAACTGCCAATATTGGTACGAATATTCCTGCCTTGTTGACCACCATTGCCGGCAACCTTTTCGAGCTAGGTGAAGTCAGCGGTTTGAGAGTGCTCGATGTCGATCTTCCGGCGAGGTTTGCCGCCGGGTTCTTGGGCCCACAGTTCGGTATTGAAGGGACTCGTAAATTGTGCGGCGTTCATGACCGTCCAATCATTGGCACTATCATTAAACCCAGCATCGGCCTGACGCCTGAGCAGACCGCTACCATAGCCGATGAGCTCTGTGCCGGCGGGATTGAGTTTCTCAAAGATGATGAACTCTTGATCGACCCAACGTATGCATCCTTCAATGCGCGGTTAAATGCTGTCATGCCTGTTCTGCACAAGCATGCAGACCGCCTCGGCAGGATGCCAATGTACGCGATCAATATTTCTGGGAGCATTGATGAAATGCTTCGCCGCCACGACGCCGTGCTGGAGGCGGGAGGGACCTGCGTCATGCTCTGCCTGAACTGGATTGGGCATTCGGGAGTCGAGCACATCCGTAAGCATTCCCAACTACCCATTCACGGCCATCGCAACGGCTGGGGAGCCTTTACCCGCAATCCACAGCTTGGCTTTTCGTTTGAGGCCTATCAGAAAATCTGGCGCCTGGCTGGCATCGATCATCTGCACGTCAATGGTATTCAGAGCAAATTCTGGGAGCCGGATGACTCAGTCATTGCCTCGGCACTGAGCTGCCTAACCCCATTTTCGGGCGTCCAACCGGTCCTGCCGGTTTTCTCTTCCGGCCAATGGGCTGGGCAGGCGCCTACGCTTTTCGAAAAGCTGCAGTCGGTGGACCTCATGCATCTGGCTGGCGGCGGCATTATCGGCCACCCACAAGGTATCGGTGCCGGCGTTCAGAGTATGCGTGAAGGATGGGAAGCTGCGACTCAGGGCATACCGCTTCAACATTACGCTGAGGGCAGGCCTGCACTAACCGCCGCCTTGGCGAAGTTTGGGGGCGTATAAATCATGCACCCTCATTCGCCCAAGCTTCGTCTGGTGTTCTACGGTGATGATTTCACCGGCTCGACCGATGCTCTCGAGGTTCTTACCGCAGCAGGCCTAAGATGTGCACTGTTCCTGACGCCACCATCGCCCGAGCTGCTAGAGGAGCTGGGCGGTTTTGACGCTATTGGCATCGCTGGCGACAGCCGTGCGTTGTCCAATGCTGAAATGGATGAAGTACTCCCGGAAATATTTGAAGCGATCAAGCGCCTGTCCCCGGATATTGTGCATTACAAGGTTTGCTCCACGTTCGACAGCGCTCCCGACGTGGGCAGCATTGGCCATGTCATTGAGCTCGCATCATGCGCCTTTGGGGTAAAAGGGGTGCCAATCATCGCGGGTAACCCGGCCCTGGGTCGTTACTGCGTCTTTGGCAATTTGTTTGCGTTGTCCAAGACCGACCACGGTGTGCACCGGATCGACCGCCATCCTATCATGCGGGCCCATCCCATCACGCCTATGGGAGAAGGGGATCTGAGTGTCCATATTGGCAGGCAAAAAAACTTATCGATTGCCAAGATTGACATTCTGCAGCTGGAGCAGGCTGCCGACCTGGCTTCCCTGGTTCGCGAAGCCGCCCTGTGCCATGACTCGGTGCTGATCGACGGCACTACCGAAGCACATATGACCCTCGCAGGAAAGGTACTTACGGAGATCTCTAGCAGCAAGGCGCCGCTATTCGTAGTTGGCTCCTCGGGCGTTGAATATGGATTGACGCAGCACTGGCATTCGGTAGGACTGATAGACGCCTGCCAAACTCAGGTCACTCCGCTGAAGCCCACCAGGCAAGTGCTGGTCATCTCGGGAAGTGCATCCCCGTTAAGTCGCGCTCAAATCGATACCGCAATCTCTAGTGGATTCGTCGAACTAAGTGTGGATGCAGCAGCAATCATCGCAGAGTCCCATAAAGGCGGGATGGTCCAGGATGTGGTGGCGATGGCATTAGCGCACCTCAAAAGCGAGCGCTCCGTGCTGATCCACACGGCAAAAGGTCCAGATGACCCGAGAATCGAACAGATGATCGAAGCGATGACCGCCAAAGGCCTGCTTCGTGACGAGGCAAAGATCCGCGGCGGTAAGCAATTGGCTGTCGAAATGGGCTACATCGTTCTGGAAATTCTCAAGGCGTATCCGCTCGGAAGACTGGTTATATCGGGTGGTGATACGTCAAGTCAGATCACCAAGATTCTCGACCCTGATGCATTGGTCATTAAATCTGATCTCTCTCCCGGCGCGCCCCTCTGCCAGGTTCGCTCAAACAAACCGTACTTGGACAACCTGGAAATCGCTTTGAAAGGCGGGCAGATGGGTGACCAAGACTACTTCGTAAAAGCGCTCACAGGTAGGAGCTAACTTCCGTTCAAGGACAGGAGCACGCTTGCATATTTACAATAACAACAGGTGGAACTATGCAAACCTCACTTTCAAGTGACATCGAGACTCATCATGAATATGTTGATGATGAGAAGAAAAAATCCATGAAAAATGTTGTTGCCGGAAGTCTCTTCGGCACAGCGTTAGAAACTTATGACCTCTATTTGTACGGTACCGCGGCGGCGTTGATCTTCGCCCCTCTGTTCTTTCCAGGCACTGATGAAGCCGTCTCAAGACTCGCTTCGCTAGCATCCTTCGCCATATCATTTGTCGCACGGCCACTGGGTTCGCTGGTGCTTGGACATTTCGGCGACCGGATAGGCCGCAAGAAATTGCTCTACCTCACGCTGATTATCATGGGCTTGAGCACCGTCGGTATTGGCTTGCTGCCTACCTACGCGAGCGTAGGAATCTGGGCGCCCATTATGCTGTGTGTGCTGCGCTTCATCCAGGGCTTCGCTTTTGCCGGAGAATACAGCGGTGCAGTGCTCATGCTACTTGAGCATGCGCCCCGGCGAAAACGAGGTTTTTATACAGCCATCAACAATATTGGTCCGGTGTTCGGCTTCATCGCCTCGGCGGGAATGCTGCTTATCGTTAGCAGCTTATTGTCCACGGAGGATTTCTATAAGTGGGGATGGCGCATTCCATTCATTGCCAGTATCGCTCTGTTGATTGTCGGCGTTTTTGTACGGTCTAAGGTTCCCGAGTCTCCAGTGTTCAAGAAGACCGTTGAGAAACGCGCTGCGGCTGAGGGGGCTAGCCAATCGCCTGCCATGCGCCTGTTTACCAAATACCCTAAGCAGCTACTTTTGGTCGCAGGTGCGAACATCTGTCATTTTTCAACCTTTTATCTTTTTACCGTGTTCGCATTAAGTTATGGCCAGAAGGAGTTGGGCCTTTCCAATGCGTTTGTGCTCTCAGTAGCGATGGTAGCTATCTGCACGCACCTTGTAGTTGTACCCTTCGCCGGCGCAATGGCTGATCGAATTGGTCGACGCACAATGATGTTGATTGGCTTCGCGGTGACTGCACTGGTCGCGTTTCCCTTCTGGCAGCTATTTTCCACAGGCCAGTTCCTACCTATGGTC
Organism: Pseudomonas sp. F-14 TE3482; assembly: GCF_053629455.1. Classification (NCBI taxonomy): domain Bacteria; kingdom Pseudomonadati; phylum Pseudomonadota; class Gammaproteobacteria; order Pseudomonadales; family Pseudomonadaceae; genus Pseudomonas; species Pseudomonas sp. F-14 TE3482. Next base: position 3,967,421 of record NZ_JBRJII010000001.1, on the reverse strand, counting down.
TTGGGCTCGTGCCTGTTCATGATTGGCTACGGCCTGGTATACGGTGCTGTGGCTTCATTCACCGGCGAGGCATTTGGGCCCAGTGCACGATTCACTGGTTTCGCCATGGCCACCAATGTCGGTGGCATCATCGGGGGCGGCACGGCGCCTATCGTCGGCGCATATTTGCTCAGCCACTATGGCTCGCCCTACGCCATCTCGGTCTACACGGTTGCGCTCGCAGCAATCTCTGCCTTGTGCGTCTACCTGTCAGCCGAAACCAGAACGATCGACATCTCTGACGAGTAATGACAATGACCCCGCGTGCGGTATGTCGGCTTGCCTTTATGCCGCACGCTTGCTCGACTCAGCAAGCGTCGCCCTCAGTACCAGCCCAGCAACCATTGCAGTCGGCGAAGCTGGCATATGCGTCCGACCATAACGAGGCTGGCGACGATGGCTTCACATCAGCAGGTAGCACGGGCGTAGCCCCGACTCAGGAAGGTACCGGTGCTTGAGCATCAATCAAGCTCTGGCTCTTCAGCTCCTCCCAAAAGGCTGCTGGAATATCAACCTTCATCGCCTGAACATTGGAAACGATCTGCCCCGCCGAACGAGCACCCGGAATGATCGCGGACACTTGCGGATGTGCCGCTGCGAACTGCAAGGCGGCAGTATGAATGTCGATGCCATGTCGGCTGGCAATTGCCATGATTCGCGCGCGCTTCTCTATCGCACCGGCAGGTAGATGCTGGCTGAAGTTATATCGGCTGCGACCTCCCAGAAATCCATCATTCAGTGGTGTTCCAATCACGACGCTGGTGCCCTTCCTTCTCAAAGCCGGAAAGGTGCTGCGCAACGCATCGCCATGGTCAAGGAGGGAATACTGGCAGGCAAGCAACACGATGTCGGGAATCGGGTCATCATTGGTCAGTGCCTGAACCACGGCATTCGGTGTATTGACTCCGAAGCCCCATGCCTTAATGAGCCCCTCATCGCGCATCTTTTCGAGCTCAACCATCGCCCCTGTGCGCGCAATTCGATACGCCGCTTCCCAGCCGCCTTCCAGCTCGGTGTTATCTGGCGAGATATCATGGATAAAAACGATATCGATACGTGGCAACCCGAGACGCTGCAGGCTGTCTTCCACGGAGCGACGCGCGCCTGCCGCGGTGTAGTCATATCGGTAGTTGAAGGGCGCCGGCGATTTCCAAATGGCATGGTCTGCACGCTGGCCACCAGCGGCCGTCAATACGCGGCCGACCTTGGTGGAGACCACATAGTCGTCTGGATTTTTGCCGTGCAGGAAGCGGCCTAGACGATACTCACTCAATCCAAACCCGTAGAACGGAGAAGTGTCGTAAAGCCTTACACCCGCGCCCCAAGCCGCCTGCAGAACCAAACCCGCCTGCTCGTCGCTGATCGGCGCAAAGATATTGCCGATCTGCGTCCCACCCATACCTAAGCGTTGAGGTGTCATGTATCTCATTGTATGTGAGGGCACACTGAGAGGCAGGTCTGCGCGCCCGAGCCGCCCTTCCGTACGCATTACGCTTCCGGGGTCTGTCAGTGAAAGGGGCGCTGAGGCTATGGCCACCGAACTTGCGACACTCGATGCGGGCAGCAAAGCGGCTGCAACAGCACCAGCGGCCGAATAGGTAAGAAAATCTCGTCTGTCCATCCAACTTTCCTTTAGCGACTGAGGTTTCACGGGTTCATCGAAGCCGGCATTCATACTAGAAATTAGAACAACGAGGGATTGCCGGGTGAGCCTAATACGCCATATTTTCTGCATAATCCTGCCGATAAGCTTGTGCTAGGCACGCACTCTCATCACACTCAAAAACTCCGTTAACAGGGCGCAGGTGATGACGAGCGGTTCCTTCTCGCAGTTCGGTTTCGGCCATGTGCATTCCCTGAACTTGGGCGAACCCGCTCAGCCCAGCGAACGCCTCCAGGCACTTAGACGGCTTATCGAAAAAGTCACCCTGCAGATTGGTTTAAACGAGGTCTGCAGAACATCGATTCCCGACCTGACCTTTTATCGAATGGCCGAACTGGGTACGCCCACTTACTGCGTTTATGAGCCCTGCGTGGCGATCATTCTGCAGGGCGTGAAGGAGATCACGTTCGGCGAGGAGGCTTGTGAGTTCGGGCAAGGGGCGTTCTTCGTCACATCGGTTGATATTCCGACACTGGCTCGCGTTACCGCTGCTAGCGTGCAGACCCCCTATTTATCTATCGTGTTGAAGCTCGATCTTTCCATGCTCAACGAGGTGATCCAGACCCAGGCACCGCCAAAGAAAGAAATGACATCTGAAGCGCGAGGGTTCGCAGCCGGATTGGCGTCAAGTGAGCTGCTCGACGCGTTCGCTCGACTCGCCACGCTGATCGAACGGCCATTTGAAGCAGAAATGATGTCGAACCTTATCAAGCGGGAGATATGTGTTCGGCTGCTGCTCAGTGGGGCGGGTCCGTGGTTGCGCAGCGTCACTCGTGATGGTTACCGAGACAAGGGCATCGTGAGAGCCATTGAATGGTTGAAGCATCACTATGACAAGCCGCTGCACGTGGCCGAGCTAGCCGCACTATCAGGCATGGCCAGCTCTACGCTGCATCACAACTTTCGCAAGCTGACTGGCACCAGCCCCGTTCAATATCAAAAATCGTTACGGCTGCAAGCCGCGCGCAGCCTGATGTTGACCGAGCGGGTAGACGTGAACACCGCCGCGTTGCGAGTAGGCTATGAAAGCGTCGCTCAATTCAGTCGCGAATATGCCCGGCGCTTCGGAGCTCCACCCTCGAGAGACATCAAGCACGCACGGCAAAATGGTGGGCGGCTCGATTAGCCGCACCACGCATGGCACGGGTAGGCGCCCACATCATAGGCATAACAAAGGTGAATGAATAGGAGAAGCAATAAAGGAGAGAGTCGACAGCATCGCTTGCGCATTTACTTTGCTTGTTGATGAACATGACCAATATGAGTTCGCACAGGCGCCGACTATCAGTAGGGAAAATCGGCTGACCCGATGCATCATCGTTATGTAAGCCCGGACATACGGGGCTGCATGCCTCATCAAAGTTGAACCGTTGGTTAAATCAAGCTGCTCCAAAGTGACTGATCAACTCAATCAGAACGGAAAATACTTGTTCAGCATCTGGGACACTGGACAGCAACCGCACGGAAGCCTAGGTCACTTCAATAGATCTTTAGACTGTACCTAGCGGGTCTGCCCTTTAATAGGAGGCTACCTCTATGTACAGACCTAATCCCTATAGCTCTGATGAGAAGCTGTTCTACAGGCCCATCGAAGCGGCTATACGCTGGTGTGGCTTGATGAGTTACGAAGCTAGCATTCTCGAATTGACGTGGGATTACCCTGAGCGCCTCATCTCGGCCTTCCCCCAATGGCCCTGTTTATACAAGAAGTTAGAGAAAATTCTGGATGCCGTACGAAACCAGGAGTTGCGTTATGGGCTGCTCGGCATCACCGTTTCACCTGGTACCCCTGTCGATCTCAAACTGCTGACCATCCGGCACTCGGACCTTAAGTCGTGGATGTTTCATCACTATCCGGATGAGCGTCCTTCTTTTCTTTTTCACGAAATCACACCTGACCACGAATCGATACGCTACGGCACATACCTAATTTTGCTAGCTGATAGGGACGCCCTACAGGTGCAGCTAAAATCTACCGAGGCAAAGCTCCAGGAGGTCATGGCAGAACTGGCAGCTGCTGGACTAGAGCGAGAAAATCTACGCTCGCTTGCCGACACGGCAAAAGAGCTAAGCGGACAGAGTAAAGCCGGCTATCTCAACGTCATTGGTGCTCTAGTCAATACCATGCTTGGCTCTTCTGAAAGCGGAAGGCGTCATTCGATCTTCGATAGCCAGGCATCTATTGTCGACTCGATAACCGCGCATTACGGCGAGGTTCCCGGGCTGAGCAAGCGTTCACTGGATGAAAAGTTTGCGGCGGCCCGACGCAGTCTTAGTCAAGCCAGACGGTAAGGATTGCAACGCAATCAAGTCAATTGCATTGCAATGACTAGGCACATTTTCTGGTATTGAATCCAAGTCACTTCTCACCAAATGCCAACTGGCGCTAGGAGTGACCACTATGTCCAGCCAACCCTCCCCCAACGATGAAACAGCTCGACCACAGATCGAACGCCACATTATGCGGCGTGACGAAGTGGAGCGGAAAACCGGTTTCAAACGTGCACACATTTATAACCTGATGAAGGAAGGTAAATTCCCTCAAGCCAAACGCATTGGACTACGCGCTGTAGGCTGGGACTCGCTGGAAATCGAGCAGTGGGTCACTCAGCGCTTAGACCCGCAGGCCTGATGTGATGCGTGTGGTATCAGTGGTTTCCACTAAGGGTGGGGTGGGCAAAACAACGGTGACCGCGAATCTCGGCGGTCTGTTGGCCGATGCAGGCCTGCGCGTTCTGCTGTTGGACCTAGATAGCCAGCCCACCCTCTCCAGCTATTACGTTTTGAACCAGAAGGCTGTTGCCGGTGCGTACGAGTTCATTGCGCTCAACCTAGCAACTCCTGCCCAGATTGTTTCCAAGACGGTGATCACAGGGCTCGATCTGATCGTCTCCAACGACGATCAAGCCCGACTCAGCACCATGCTGCTGCATGCCCCTGATGGGCGACTGCGTCTGCACAATTTGCTCGGCAATTTCAGCCCCCACTATGACGTGCTTTTGATCGACACCCAGGGCGCACGTAGCGTGCTGCTGGAGATGGCCATCCTCGCCTCCGATCTCGCCCTTTCTCCCATCACCCCGGAAATGCTCGCCGCCCGCGAACTGCGACGCGGCACCTTGAAGCTGCTCAGTGAGCTCGAACCATTCCGTCATCTGGGCATTCCACCGCCGCCCTTGCGCCTGCTACTGAACCAGGTGAATACCATTCGAGTGGACACACGGATGATCATCCGTGGCCTGCGCGAGACCTTCACTGGAGTTAACAACATCTCGGTTCTAGACACCGTAGTTCCAGACCGAGTGGCTTATCTCAATGCCGCTTCCCTTGGCCTACCGGTCCACCGAATCGAGGTGCGCCAGTCACGCGAACGACGCTCGCCATCCGCGATGGAAACCATGCAAGCGCTGGCCATTGAGTTATTTCCGGAATGGCGCGAGGCGATCTCTACGGTGACCAGATGCGCGGAGGTTCAATGAGACAAATCACCAAGCCCACATTTCTCACCCAGTCATTAGGTTTGATCGACCTTGAGGCCAACAGCGTTTGGCTAGGAGTCTTTTGATGTTGGATCAACTGCCCATCATCGTTCCACCCTCCATTCGACCACACCACCCACCTTGCGAGGAGTACTGCACCGTGGTCTTTCGCCTGCAAGGTGGGCGCTCGGCCATGGGTTGGTTCCTCGCAGAGCTCTCCCGACATTTCGAAGGTTCGGGCACTGCCGAGATCGTCAAGTTCGAGGTCGGTGACCATTTGCGCAACCGGCGTTAACCGAGGTTGTTCCGATGAAAAAGCTCAGTCAGGAGCAGATCACCGATAAGCTGCACCAGGACCACTTCCCTCGCGGCCCAGAACTGGAGCGACTGTCTGACCCACTTACTGACACGCCGATGCTGGTCACTCTGGAGCAGTTGCGGCCCTACGAACACAACCCGCGTTTCATTCGAAATCCGCTTTACAATGATATCAAGGCCTCCATCCGCGAACGCGGGCTGGATCAACCGCCGCCGATTACCCGCCGTCCAGGAGAAAGCTTTTTCATCATCCGCAACGGCGGTAATACGCGCTTAGCGATTCTCGGCGAACTGTGGCAGGAAACCCGCGACGAGCGTTTCTTCCGCATTCATTGCCTGTTCCGGCCCTGGAGCAATGAAATCACCGCCTTACTCGGCCATCTGGCCGAAAGCGATCTGCATGGCCAGCTCACCTTCATCGAGCGTGCGCTGGCCGTGGCCAAACTCAAAACCATGCTCGAAGCAGAGGGGGCTGGGCTCTCGCAACGTGAACTGGCACGACGCCTCGCGGCTGGTGGTTATCCGATTTCGCAGTCACACATCAGCCGGATGCTCGACACCCTCGAACACCTACTGCCCGCCATTCCGCAAACGCTGTATGCCGGGCTGGGTAAGCCCCAGATAGAACGCCTGATCGCACTGCGTAGCCAGGCCGAACGAACCTGGAACCGTTATCCAACCGCCACCATTGCGTTCGCTGATTTTTGGCTCGATACCCTGAGTTACTTCGATGCCGAACCCGAGTCCTTCGATCTTGAGCAAATCCAGGATGAACTGCTCGAACGCATGAGCCGCTTGCTCGGACAGTCCTACCGTATGTTGTCCCTGGAACTGAGCGACACCCAACGGGTCATCTCGACGCCTGGCGTTGTCGTCACCACGCCCTCGGAGAACAGCCATCTGCCGAGCGTTGATGAAGCTGCGGCAGGACCGCCCTCCTTCGAGTCCCATCCCCAATCAATTGAGACCAGAACCCAAACCGAAACAGCGCGAGAGGAGCTGCTCACACTGCCCGAAACAAATGTCGTATCAGCGGTCAGCCCTGCGTCACGCGTTCAACAGATTCGCGAGCAGATCGATCGCGAGACCGCCACCGAAACAGCACCGAGCGTCGAGGGCTGCACGACCAACGACCTCTGGACCATTGCACCAGCACTGGATTGCCCCGAACAACTGCGTTTAGCCATCGCCGGACTGGCACGGGAAATGGCGGCCTATGCCGGACATCCCGAGAGCATCATCGAACAGCAGCTTGGCTTAGGCTTCGTCCTCAACATCGAGCGACTTGATCTTGCAGCACCTCGCGAGACCGGCGTTCACCTACTGCTCCTGGCCCTGCTGCGCGCTCAAGACGACGTGAACTGGGAGGATCGCAAGCAATTGCCCTCAGCCCTGTTCGGCCAATTGTTATTGGGGGTCTATCAACTCCCGCTGACAGATCATCCCGCCGTGGACATAGGACTGGAGCGACTGCCCGACAGCTTGTTGATCAAGCTGTATCGGCTGATTCGTTTGGCCCGTCGCCTGATCGACTTAACGCTTACCCCTGAAGACAACTTACCGAAGGAGCTGCCATGAGCCTGTCCTTCAATGTGCTCAACCAGGCCATGCTGACCCAGGTGCTGCATGAGCTGCGTCAGGGTAATCTGCAACGCTGCAAAGCACTCGGATTGAGTGAAGACAATATCTACCTGTTGCAATCTTTACCCCCCACCACGCTGTCTCGCCTGGCCCATGCCACCGTCCCTTGGGTTGAGGTCAAGATTGACTCGCCAGTGCTGCATCGGTTGATCGAGCAAGCCGAACGCGACGAGCAGAATGAGCGCTTGATCAACCGCGCGCTCAAGCTCGGCGCCAGCAGCACCATCATGTATCAATGCTTCGGCTTGGCGCATTCGGAAACCGCCCTGCGCCGAAGGCTACTCAAGATAGAAACCCGTAAGGGCCGCCCTCAGCATTTGAGCGAAACGCAGGAACATGCGCTCTGGCAGCGATGGTGCCAGCTACGCTCTCAGGACGGTACCGAGGATCAGCTCGACGCCATGATGATGCTGGCGGAGGAGCAACAGATCAGCTTGACCATTGTTTGGCAGCAGATCGACCAGTACAGCAACGAAACATGAACACTCCCCTCTCCAGTCGCTGGCAGCGTGTCCTGCAGCAATGCACCCAGCAACTGAGTGAACGCTGGCCCGCACGCCCTACCACTGAACAACCGTCCAGTCAGGCGCTGCAGGCTGGCTTTTTGTTCAGTGGCCAATCACACGAAGTCGTGCCGCGTCGCCTGCTGTTGGATCATCGGCTGACGCCATTGGAACGTAATGCCTGGCAAGTATTTCGACTCATGCTGCAAGGCCAGGGCGTGATCACACCGCGCTATGAGGATTTGCAGCCTTACCTCTCGAGCGTGCCCTACGGCGCGTCAGCCTCACGTGAAACCATCGCTCGCGTGTTGACGATGCTCAGGTTGACGCGCTGGCTTAGCTTGGTGAGTCGCGGGCGCGATCAGCTCAGCGGGCGCCTGCAAGGTTCTCTGTACGTCCTGCACGATGAGCCGTTAACCCCCGCCGAAGCCATGGAACTGGATCAGGATTACCTCGAGCTGGTCGGACATGCCCTCGGTCATGCGACCAAGGCTGTGCGCATTGTCGCTCAGAATATGCTGGAAGAAATTCGACAGGACACCCGTATCGATTTAGGTCAGCTACCCACACGGCTCGATAGTTGGGGCGAACACTGGATGCATCAAGGATTGGATCAGGCGATCGACGCCAGCATGCACGATTCCGAACTGGGGGAAGATCACCTCGTTCGGAATCGTGCAGGCCCTCGTTCGGATTCCGAACCGGGCCTGAACGCCAGTGTTTCCGGCGCAGTTCGGAATCCGAACGCCGCCTGTACTGTATTAAAAGAAAGTACTTGTACTGTACCGCGCGCGACCCCGGCGGTGGATAACCTGCACTGGCCCGATCCGCTGCACCTGCGTCCAAGCGAACGTCAGGCCGTCGCCGTGGCGCTGAACAAGCTCAAACCCGCGGATCGTCAGGCGGTGCTCAACGAAGCGGGTGCACGCTGTACGGCAGGAGGTATCCGCAAGCCAGCGGCGTATCTGATGGGTCTGATCCAGCGCGCACTGAACGGCGATTTTCGTCCTTGGGCAGTTCAGACAGCGCCCTCACCCGTTGCAGAAACACCCTTCACAGCACCGTCACGTCCGTCCCGAAAACAGGGCGAACCTGCCTCCGCCCTCGCCCAAGCGTGTCTGAATGAGCTACGCCAATTGCGCGGCAAACGCCCTGGACCTCAGTAGATTTGATGCCAGTGGCATCAAATCTACTGAGTTCTACTGTGGGATCGCAAAGGGCCGAACCTGCGCAATTCGAGCGCCATCGCCATCGCCATCGCCATCCCTGGAAATGATGCCACCAGCATCACTCACGAACGTCTCCGAAATTAACCCTCTCAAACCGAACAGACCGCATTCAGCTTTTTGGCTGCCCTTGACCCTCATCTGTCGCAACGTTCCCGTCCAAGCCAATGCGAGGACAACACCGTGGCCGACCACTATCAACTCAATCTGGGTTCATTGCGCAGCAGCATCACCCTGACCCTGCACACTCACCACGCCGCCCGTATCTGGCAAGGTCGAACCGCACGCGAAGGTGTCCACTCGATCATGGGCATGGCCGGCTACATCAGTGTCACCAACCTGATCAAACAAACCGCGGCCCAGGACGATCCCTATGCCGACTGGGCCATGGTGCAACTCGAAGAAAAACTGATGCAGGCCAAGGCTGGGATGCTGGAACTGACCCAACAGCTGGATCGGATCAGGCAGGACCTACCGACACAGATCGACATGGGCGACAACCTCAACATCCACCCCGTCACTTTGCCGTTATACATCGGCAGCCAGTTGGGTTTTCTGGCGGTCTACCTGCTGACTGACTACGACACCCTGGTGCGTCGTACGCTATTGGCCCATCACACCGCCTTGATCGGTCGCAGAGACATGGAAGCCTGGATCGACGACGGTGCCCATCTGCTGCGCAGCCTATTCGGCCAAGCGCAACGCTATCGGCATGCCGGCGTCACGCGTGATGACATGGCGGCGAACAACGCCCGTGCCCTGACGGCCATCGAGAAGTTAGGTTTGCCCCCAATGGACATTCTTGAGGGTCATCGCCGCTCCCAGTTCGCGCCGCCGATCATTCGTCGTGGTGCTGTGCCAGTGGATGACAATGATGCGCTGGCAGAGGAAGCAGGAGAGCTACCTACAACGGTGGACATGCTGAGGGACGGAGCATGAATCCCCTGACTTCAGCCCAACCAATGCCCTTCGAAGCATTGACACCCGATGCCTATCGGCAGCTCGAACACGCAGCCTCCCTAAAAGGCCTTTTAAAGCCATTTAAGGGTAAGGGGGAGCTGGAGCGTCTGGCGCAGGTGGCGAGGGAAACCGAGGCGCAGCTATGTCACCTGATGGAGGCTGTGGTGCAGCAGGCCGGACAGCCTCCGTACTCATTGCTGGATATCCGATTGGTGCTGCAGAACACCAGCGCGAGCAGCACCTTTTTGCGTTGGCGCACCCGTGATTTTGCCCGTATGGGGGTTGCGGTCTGGGAACGCCAGGTCTGCAACAACGCCCTGTCGCAGGTCGTGCGCGAGGGATTGCACCGTTTCGAATGCGATCGCATTGCACTGAACCTGCAGATGAGCGTGGTGCATTCGCTCTACCGCCAGGCCACCACCTGCGCGATCAAAATGGACAGCGCCGTACGGCTGCTGCGCCAGTTCACACCAGCAGTGGAGATATCATGATGAGTACTTTTTTCGTCGGCGAAGGCAACATTGGCAGTGCGCCAGAGTTCCAGGAATTTGCCTCAGGCAATGACGAGCCACGGCGTTTGCTACGGCTGAATGTGTACTTCGACAACCCCGTGCCACGCGAGGGCGGCTATGAAGATCGAGGCGGCTATTGGGCGCCGGTTGAGCTCTGGCACCGCGAGGCTGAACACTGGAGCACGCTGTACCAGAAAGGCATGCGTGTGCTGGTCGAAGGCCGCACCGTACGCGATGAGTGGGAGGACAGCGAAGATAACGCGCGGGTGACCTTCAAGATCGAGGCCCGTCGCGTCGGCATCCTGCCTCACCGGGTGCACAGCGTAGTCATGCGGGAACGCTCCAGTGAACCGGAGGCATCGGCGACACACGTTGGGAAAAACACAGAACAAGCCAGTTCACCTGCGTCGAAATCCAGAAAGCGCAGAGGGCAACCACCGACGGACTGACAGACTTCAGACATAAAAATTGCGCCTTTGCGCGAAGTTGCTGGGCTGTTTTTACTCGCTGCTCGGGACGCCCCACCCTGTTGCCCACGCGCCAACCGGCTAGCGGCCTCGAACCATTTAAGCTGGTCCTCACCGAATAATATGAGGAACCTGCCATTCAGGTTTCTCATATCTCGCCACCGCTGTTTCCAACAACGCTGCTCCGAACTCAATCCGGAGCAGTTCTATGCGCCTCTTCCTCTGCGAGAAACCGTCCCAAGGTCGTGACATCGCCAAGGTGCTCGGAGCCAGCCGGCGCAGCGATGGCTGCCTGATCGGACCCGAGACAACCGTCACCTGGTGTATCGGCCACCTGCTGGAGACGGCCCCACCCGAAGCCTATGGCATTCAGTACAAGAACTGGTCGCTGGATGATCTACCAATCATTCCCGCGCAGTGGCAGGTCGAGGTCAAACCCAAGACTGCGGCCCAGTTCAAAATCATCAAGCGCCTGCTCAGTGAAGCGGCTACCGTCGTCATCGCCACCGACGCCGATCGCGAAGGTGAAATGATTGCCCGCGAATTGCTGGAGCTCTGCCAGTATCGAGGCCCTGTTCAGCGCCTCTGGCTGTCCGCACTCAACGAGGCGTCAATTCGCAGGGCACTGTCCGCGCTGAAGTCTGGTCAGGAGACCTACCCACTCTACCACTCCGCCCTCGCCCGCAGCCGCGCCGACTGGCTGATCGGCATGAACCTCAGTCGTTTGTTTACCCTTCTTGGTCGACGAGCGGGCTACGACGGCGTGTTGTCAGTGGGACGCGTCCAGACACCCACCTTACGTCTGGTGGTCGATCGGGATCGTGCGATTGCCAGCTTTGTCCCGGTTCCTTACTGGAACGTTGAAGTGCACCTATCGTCGATGGGCCAGCGATTCATCGCGTCGTGGTTACCGCCATGCTCAGGACGGGACGAGTCGGGGCGTTGCCTGCAACAGGCGCTTGCCCATCACGCGGTCCAAACAATCACCGACGAGAAGTCCGTCACGGTACTCTCGTTGCAGACTGAGCATTTCCGCGAAGCGCCGCCCCTGCCCTTCGACCTGAGCACCCTGCAGGAGATCTGCTCGCGCAAGCTGGGACTCGGCGTCCAGGAAACCCTGAACATCGCCCAAGCCCTGTATGAAACCCACAAAGCCACCACCTACCCGCGCAGCGATTGCCGCTATTTGCCAGCAAGTATGTTCAACGAGGTAGCTGCGGTATTCGATGCCCTGCTCAAAACGGATCCCGCACTGCGGCACGCACTCGCAAGCCTCGATCGATCATTGCGGTCACGGGCATGGAACGATGCCAAGGTCACCGCGCACCACGGCATCATCCCCACCACCGAGTCGGCCAACCTTGCGCGGATGTCTGAACAAGAGCGCCAAGTCTACGAACTGATCCGTAGCCACTACCTCGCGCAATTTCTTCCGCACCATGAGTTTGATCGGACCCAGGTCGAACTGGAGTGCGGCGCAGAGCGATTGACCGCTGTTGGCAAACAGATCCTGGTTCCGGGCTGGAAAGGCTTGCTCTACGAAAACACCGAGGAGGATGAGCCCCATCACAAGTCCCAAGTCTTACCCGTCTTGCAACAGGGTACGCGGTGCGCAGTGGACGACGTCGAACTCAAGTCCATGCGCACCGCCGCCCCCAAACCTCTCACTGAGGGCGATCTGATCAAGGCGATGAAAAATGTGGCCAAGCTGGTCAACGATCCACGCCTGAAACAGAAACTTCGGGACACCACCGGTATCGGTACCGAAGCCACGCGAGCCAGCATCATCAAGGGGTTGATTGATCGCGGTTATTTGCTGAAGAAAAAACGCGCCTTAATGGCCTCGGCGGCGGCCCATACCCTGATCGAAGCGGTACCAACAGCGGTTGCAGATCCGGGTATGACCGCAGTCTGGGAACAGGCTCTGGACGAAATCGAATCGGGACGTCTGACCCTGGATGCATTCGTCGCCAAGCAGGCAAACTGGATAGCGCAACTGGTCGCACACTGCGGCTCACTGACTTTAGCCATGCCTGTCGAAACCAGCCCGGCCTGCCCCATTTGCTACGCCTCAATGCTCAAGCGAAAGGGGAAATCAGGGCCGTTCTGGTCATGCTCCCACTACCCCGACTGCAAGGGCACTGCCCCGATCAAAAAAGATACGCCTCGCCCATAACGCGCCATTGGAGATCAACATAAGCATTGGGGTCAATGTAGTGGTCAGTGCATCATCAACGGCGACTGATCCCTCTCTAAGTCGATTAAGGGTTGTCCAATTTCACGGGCCAAAGCAATGCCTGCTGCCATCCATATCTGCCCCAAATCGTTGAAGGCTTGCAGGTGTACAGAATCTTCGTTGAGCCAATGGACAAGGCTGTCGAAGTGTTCGGGGTTATCCGGGTGATCATGGATCTTGATGAACAGCTCCAGTGTTCGATCCCAGATCAGATCCATGACGTCCTTGCTCTCATCTTCCATGCTCAACCATCCCTCAGCTTGGCCCTATCAGACCGTTCATTCTCACTGACCACCCTGGACTCTGATTCCTGGCGGAACAGAAACCACGTCGCGATACACAGCTATTTAAGTCACTATAACAACCCAATAAGTCGATACTCAACCTTTAAGGATGTTCATGTCAACGGGTCTTTGCTCAACCATTCGGGTTGAACTGGAGAACTCATCACTTGGCACATAAACATCCAACCCAAGCCCAAATCGGGCGCATGATCGCGAAGCACCGCACCGAGCGAAATCTGACCCAGGAAGAGGTGGCTGAACGCTTGGGGATTGGTAGCGAAGCCATCTCGCGCCTAGAGCGGGGTGTAGTGGAGCTTTCCGTGGTCAAGCTGATGCAACTGGCGGATATTTTCGACTGCCGGATGGATGAGCTGCTGACGGAGTCGAGCAATCGTCCCAATGACCAGGGTCAGATGATCGCGGGTCTGCTGAACGGTCTGAAAGAAAGCGACCGAGCCTTTATCTTGGCAACCGTCGAACAATTAGCCGCTCATCTCGCCAACAAGTAAGTTCATTCACTCGCATCCGATACCGGGGTCTTTGAGGCGGCGCACTCTGCCTTGACGTCGTCCCACCCTCTCTGCTGTAGTGCCTCAGGATCATCGCCAACGGCGACCCAAGACCGATTCGCTCCGGGCAGCTCGGTCAGACTCTTAGAGTTCGGAGCCTTCTCCTCTGCGGGATTTCGTTCCCGTTTTGTGCTCGACCTGATCGTGGTGGCGGATGACCACTGTTGCCGCTACAAGGCAACAGCGGTCATCCGCCTCGGCGATCGTATTCAGTCCCGGAGCCCCCCGGGGAAACACGGGGCACCCTTTGTGCGCGGATGCGTGCCAGCATGTTCCGACCCAGGCCACGACAAGGGTCGGTTGACGAATCAAGGCGCAGTTAAACCAAGCTTTGCGAGGAGCTTTTCGACTGCGTATGACCGTCAAAGGTGGCTTTTCTATTCCTCGCCTGGTGACCCACCAGGCCAGCTCTTCTTTTTCTCATTCCAGTGACTGCCACCGTATTCCGGCCATAAAAAATCGGGTTGCAGCGTCTTGACGCTCCCCTGTGACAGGCTTATACAAAGGGCGTGGTTCGCTGTCGTTGACAGCCCAGCCCAGGTAGCTTGAACCTTCAAGGCTACGCCACGTTCGTGGTGGTTTACCCAAGTGCGATCAGCGTTCGGAAGCTCGCACGGTTACCGCTTCAGCGGTGATGAATGCCCACTACCCCATGCCTGCGGATCACTACCGCAGACGTTTCTCTGCTGCACCGCTATTCTCCCAGACGCATCGTTCTGAACGTCATCGCCTTGCCGGTGGCGAGTCGTTCATTGCTCATCTTACCCACCCTGACGGGGGCTCACTTCCCCGTCAGGGATTGTGCGCCGCCGTTTTCCCTTGAAACAGGAGAACCACCATGGCCCACGCCAACCATCCCCAAGAAGCAACCACTTACTTCAACCTGCACACCGTCGGTATCGGCTACCTCAACCGTGTTCGTGAAGTACAAGTCCGCCGCGGCCAGCCATTCATGGCCTGCGATATTGCAGCCCTGCACGGCGCCACCGATGCGGTGGAGTACACCCGTTTCGACTGCAAAGTCGCTGGGGGTGAAGCTGAACGCTTGATTCGTCTCTATATGGACGCCGTCAACGTCGAGAAAAAGGTCTTGTTGTCGTTTCGTATCGGCGACCTGTGGATCGATCCGTTTCTCTACGAGAAAGGCGATAAACAAGGTCAACCGGGCGCCAGCCTGAAAGGTCGTTTGCTGTTCATTGACTGGATCAAGGTCAACGGCACGTTCGAGTACAAAGCGCCCGCCAGGCAGGAAGCAACAGCACCTGCTGAGCAAGCGCCAAACAGTGAGTCATCCGCACCATCGGCTGATGCCGAAGCTGAGGATATCGGAAACCCAATAGAGGCTCGGGTTGAACCTGAATCTCCACCCACTCCGCGCACGGCCCGCCGTGATGCCACCCGTACCGTTCAGTCCGCCTGAACAGTTCACGATGTTCCACATCAAGGCGCTCCCTCGAGCGCCTTGTCTTCAACCCGCAAAGGAGAACCAACATGGAATCCTTCTGGCTTTGCGACGTCTGCCTGTTCGCTGCTGCTTACGAGGACTACAGCACGTTATCGCTCTACTACACGACAGATGAAATCGAGAAACGCATCGCCGGCATCCATCGTGGACTGGTGCGGTTAATGCCCATCAGTGCCGACTTCGATCCCGAAACCGGCTGGGGAATAAAAGCCTTTTCTCCATTGCCTTGCGATGGTTGTGGTTCGCCCTTGTACGGTCAACGCCACCGATTCACTCGGCTTTAAACAGCGCGCCATCGGCTAACGCCCACGACTCCACACCCACCTTGGGGGATACCACTCCCCTCGGGCGTGTACCCCTGATTGTTCCCTTCGGAGGTACCGCCATGAGCACCCAACTCACACTGATTGAGACCTCGGACTTCGAGGCTGATCGCATTGTCCAAGAAAACCAGCTGATCGACGAAGCGCTGCATATTCTGGATCGTCGGCTGTTCACCCGCGGCCCCAACCTGACATCACCTGACGCCGTAGCCTCCTACCTAAAACTGCACCTTGCGCAACAAGAGCATGAAGTCTTCGGTGTGATCTTTCTCGATGCCAGGCACCGGGTGCTGACATTCGAAGTCCTCTTTCACGGCAGCATTGATGGCGCCAGCGTTTACCCCCGCCAAATCGTTAAGCGCTCCCTCGCGCATAACGCTGCGGCCGCCATTTTTGTTCACAACCACCCCTCAGGGTGTACAGAGCCCAGCCAAGCGGACCGCGTTTTGACCGCACGGCTGAAAGAGGCCTTGGCCTTGATCGAAGTGCGCGTACTGGATCACTTCATCGTGGGTGAAGGTCGTCCTCTCTCCCTTGCCGAATACGGCTGGCTTTAACCCTCACAGGCGCCTACGGGCGCCTTGTTCATTTCCATTCTGGAGCATGCCCATGAACCCCACACACCAAGCCCCAGCCCTACTGACGGCCTCAAACCCATTTGCTCGCGGTTACGACCATCTGCATATCGAACGGCTGCTACTGATCACCTACGAAAACACCTGCCCTCCCTGTTTTCGAACCGTGCACGACTCACAGATCCACCTGCCCGACGATGAACTGCAACTGTTCCCCTGCATCTTCAATGACGATTTTGCTTTGATCAGCGAAGGCCAATCCATTCCGGATGAGTTGGGTGAACGCTGCCCGTCCACCGGTCTGGTGCGCCACGTGATCTATGCCGTGATGGGCGAAATGCTCAACGAGCGACATCACGTCGGCGATCTGTACTCCCTGGAAGAGGCACAAGCCATGGTCCATCGCTTGCGCTTCGAAACGGGACACTACAGTCGAGCCTGGGAGATCAGTACCGCACACCTTCCTGAAGAAGCGATGTTTTATCTGGAAGGGTGGGTCAGTCACTCCGCTCCGAGGCAAACCGGTCTTTTGTTCGAACTTTTCGCGTTGCCGGATTGCTGCGGCATCGGTTGCAAGTTGATCGGCACACCATGGACGGACGAGAACTTGCTGAACATTGAGGGCAAACGTTATTCAAGCTTGAGACAAGAGCAACTCGACGCCGGCACACCGGAAGCCCTGGTCACGGTGTTATACCTGGCGGCATTGGCGGATGTGCGATTGTTGATCTTCGACCCCGACGCCACCGTCTTGGATAGACTCGCCATTTTTGATGAGTAACAACGCGCTCGGCTTTAACACGACCCGCTTTGAATCAACTTTCTCACTGAATCGCTCCTTCACCTCATGTCAGGTTCTGCACTGAATCTGACATGAGGTTTTTTCCATGGAGCGTTTTTTTACCCCTGTCTGCCTACTGGGTTTGTTGAGCGCCTGCACCGCGCAAATCCCCACCCCATTACCGCCCCATCCAGAAATCGGCAGTGGCTCCAATCAAACCCCGCACTCGAGGGGTACAGCCGAAGAAAGCCATCCGGCAGAACTTCGTTATGGCCGCTACACGCTGGTCAGCACCGAGCCCACCACGGAACAACGCGATCTTCTTGCCCAAATCATTGACGTGAGCATCCCGTCCAGTCTGAGTCCTTCGGTGCAGGATGCGTTGCAGTACGTATTGCGACGCTCGGGCTATTCGCTCTGCCCCGCTACTGCGTCGGTGAGGGTGCTCTTTACTCGGCCCCTGCCCGCAGCTCATTACCGGCTCGGCCCGCTCTCTTTGCGCAACGCGCTACAAGTGCTAGCTGGGCCCGCCTGGCAACTCACGACCGATGAAGTCAGCCGTTCGGTCTGCTTCGAACAGCAGAAAACGCAGGCCGGCGTCGTGCGGGCCACACCAAGCTCATCCCATCAGGCGGAGGCACGTCCATGAAAGCCTCGACGTTTCAAACCCTCATTATTGGATTGCTTTGCCTGGCGGCCGCCGGGCTGAGTGGTGGATTGTATAACCAGTATCAGCGCGTGGCGGAACTACAGAGCAAGAACACGCAATACCGACAAACCCTGGATACCCTGCAACGTGATTCAAGCGCCCTCAAGGACGCCCAGGAGAAGCTTCAGTACGCGCTGAAAGACCTGAAGCAGATGGTCGATACTGGTGAGCAACAGGCCAATACCCTCGATCCGATGTTGGATCAGTGGGCGCAAGAGGTGCAGGAACTGCGCGACGGTCTCGCAGCCCGCGCCACCCAGGCAGACCTGACAGCGCTGCGCGCACGCCTTGAGCACGTCGAGCAGCAGCTCCTGGACCTCAAGACTCAGCCTTCCCCCCCACCGTCGACGCCTTCCGCAACCAAACCGAAAAAGACCGCTCGCCCCAAACCCGCCCGGCTATCGCCACCGTTCTCGGTGTTGAGTGTCGAGTCTCGTGGTGGTGAGCGCTTTCTGGCGGTCGCCCCCCATGACAGTCACTCACTCACGGATGTCCGGCTACTGCACAGCGGTGAGCAGCTCGGAGCCTGGCACCTGAAAGTGCTGGAACCGAACTCAGCCGTCTTCGCGGTGGCCGCTCAGCCAGACCAGACCGTGCTCCTCCCTTGAGAAGTGATCATGAACCGAGCACTACTGTCCCCCGTCGTCTGTCTCGTTTCACTGCTTAGCGCGGGTGCTGTGCTGGGCAACTCTGTTACGACACCGTCACGGAACCAGGACATACAGTCCACTCCGCTGGGGCGCTCGCACTCTGAACAGGCGGCAAGCTGGGGTCTCACGGAGCAGGAGTGGACACGCTTCGAACAGATCCAAGCCGGCCCGCGTGGTTTCTGGAGTCCGAATCTCGATCCGTTGACCGCACTCGGCGTCGAGGCCCAGACCGACCAAGAGCGCCAGCGCTACGCCGAATTGCAGGTAGCGCTGGAAGCCAAACGCGCCGAGCGCGAATTGTCCTACCAAAACGCTTACACCGCCGCCTGGGCCAAGCTGTTTCCCGGGCTGCTGCCGATCCAGGGCATGGCATCCCCGTCCCCTGCCAGCTCATCGGTCGTGCCGCGCCAGGCCCTGTTTGTCGAGGAGCACTGCCCTGCGTGCATCGCCGAAGCGCAGCGTCTGCAAAGTATTGATACAGCGTTCGATATCTACCTGGTGGGCAGCCAAGGCGAGGATGAACGCATCCGTAGCTGGGCCCGGCAAGCAGACATCGATCCGGCCAGGGTTCAACACCGACAGATCACCCTGAACCATGACCGTGGTCGCTGGTTCAGCCTGGGTGCTCCGGAGCCATTGCCTGCCACATTTCAACAGGTGAGTGGACAATGGCAACGCCTCGACTGAGTGGTATTGCGCTCATGCTGACGATACTCGTCGTCCAGGCTGACGAACTTCCGCCTCCTGCCTACCAACTGGCGGCGCATGACGTCGACATCCCTTCTACCGTGCTGTTCGCGATTACCTTGCAGGAGAGTGGTATCCATGTCCGCGGTCGACTGCTGCCCTGGCCTTGGACCCTGAACATCGCCGGAACACCCTACCGCTTCGCCACTCGCCAGGCCGCCTGTCACGCCTTACTTCAAGCGCTCACTCAGTATGACGCCAAGCAGGTCGACGCCGGACTTGGGCAAACCAACCTGGGCTACCACGGACAACGTTTTTCCAGTCCCTGCGAGGCCCTCGACCCCTACCGAAATCTCGCCGTGACCGCCGCGCTGCTGCAGGAGCATCACGCCGCCACCGGTGACTGGGTGTCAGCTGCTGGTCGCTATCACCGCCCGGCAGGCGGAACGCCGGCGGCGCGTTACCGCGCTGGCTTTTCCCGGCAACTCGAACGGTTGCTGGTTTCCTTCAAACAGGGCACACCGCCATGACGCGAATATTCCTTACCTGCTATTTCATCCTGTTCTTGGCACCTGTCGCCCAGGAGAAACCAACCGTAGTCAGGGATCCGGCTGGCGACGTCATCCAACCCTACTTCCAAGCCACGAGCCTGCCCATAAATAACAGGGTTCAGGCTGACCGGGCCGTGCATGCGGACCTGTCCACGTCTGCCAATGAAGACTGGATATTGCCAGTCAGCAGTTCTCGGCTGAGCCCCGGCCAGATCACACTCCGCGCCCTGAACATGCCTGGCTTGAGGCCATTTTTCCTGGTCGGTGACGATCCCCAGTCACTGACTTGGCTACGTCAACGCGCTGCTGAACTGCAGGAAATGGGCGCGGCTGGCCTCGCCGTCGAAGTGGCCGATACTGAAGCCCTAGCCCGAATTCGAGCAGCCGCTCCGGGCATCACCATCCTGCCGGTCAACGGCAACGACATCGCCACCCGCCTGCAGATTGAGCACTACCCCGTGTTGATCACTGCCACCTCACTGGAGCAGTGAGCCTAGGTTATGGCCGAGCATACGATGGAGTCCAAGCTGCGGCCCGCGGTGGAGCTGTACACCGTAGCGATCTGCATCGCCGCCGCGGTGTTGTGCGTGTACTCGCCCTGGGCTGTGGCCCTGTCACCCGAGATCGGTCTGGTTGCAGCACTGGCCTATACCCTGTTCGGCCTGATCCGCCTGCGACAAGCCTGGGAGGTGCTGCGTTATCGGCGCAATATCCGCCGGCTGCCTCGGTACCAACTGACCAGCCGGCAGATTCCGGTCAGCCGCAAGCGTCTGTTCATGGGCCGAGGCTTTCGCTGGACCCGCCTGCACACCCAGCGCTTGGTCGAGGCCCAAGATCCGGCGGTCACCCACTATGTCGACCAGCCGCCCCACTACCGCTTGGCTCGTGGACTCGAACGGCGCCTGGAACATGCACCGTTTCCGTTCTCAACACTGGCCCGTGTCACTGCCTGGGACAGTCCCTTCAATCCGTTGCGCCCTTTGCCCCTGGTAGGTGGCTCGCCGCTATTGCATGGGGTCGAACCCGATGAAACCGAAGTCAGTCTGCCCCTGGGCGAACGGGTCGGTCACACCCTGGTGCTCGGCACTACCCGTGTCGGCAAGACGCGACTCGCCGAGGTTTACATCACCCAGGACATTCATCGCATCGAACATGAGGTGGTCATCGTCTTCGATCCGAAGGGCGATGCCGACCTGCTCAAACGGATGTACGTTGAAGCCAAGCGGGCCGGTCGAGATAAGGAGTTTTATGTTTTCCATCTGGGCTGGCCGGAGATCTCCGCTAGATACAATGCGGTGGGACGCTTCGGGCGTATCTCGGAAGTGGCGTCCCGCATCGCCGGGCAGCTCAGCGGCGAAGGTAACTCCGCAGCCTTTCGCGAGTTTGCCTGGCGTTTCGTCAACATCATCGCCCGTGCTCTGATCGAGTTAGGCCGGCGTCCGGACTACCTACAGATCCAACGGCATGTGGTCAACATCGACGCACTGTTCATCGAGTACGCCCAGCAGTTTTTCGCCAATACCGACCCGAAGGCATGGGAGGTGATCGTTCAGCTTGAAGGCAAGCTCACCGAGAAGAATATTCCCCGGCATATGATCGGGCGCGAAAAGCGGGTGGTGGCCATCGAACAGTACCTGGCGGTAAAGCGTGTGTTTGATCCTGTAATGGACGGACTGCGTTCAGCGGTGCGGTATGACCGCACCTACTTCGACAAAATCGTCGCCTCGCTACTACCGCTGCTGGAGAAACTCACCACCGGCAAGACCGCCCAGTTACTGGCTCCCAACTACACCGATCTGGATGACCCACGGCCAATCTTCGACTGGATGCAGATCATCCGAAAACGCGGCATCGTCTACGTCGGCCTGGATGCGCTGACCGACGCCGAGGTGGCCGCCGCTGTGGGCAACTCCATGTTCGCCGACTTAGTCTCGGTCGCCGGACACATTTACAAACACGGCATCGACCATGGCCTGCCCCCATCGGGTAACAGCAGTGACAAGTTGCCGATCAACCTCCACGCCGATGAGTTCAACGAGTTGATGGGTGATGAATTCATCCCACTGATCAATAAGGGCGGCGGTGCCGGTATTCAGGTAACCGCCTACACCCAGACCCTCAGTGATATCGAAGCACGTATCGGCAACCGCGCCAAAGCTGGCCAGGTTATTGGCAACTTCAACACCCTGCAGATGCTGCGGGTGCGCGAAACCGCCACCGCTGAACTGCTCACTCAGCAATTGCCCAAGGTCAACGTGCGGACCAAGACCCTGGTGTCGGGTGCCACCGACACCTCCGATCCGGAAGCCAATACGGACTTCACTTCGTCCTCGCAGGACCGCGTCAGCAGCACCAGCGTGCCGTTGATCGAGCCTGCCCACATCGTCAGTTTACCCAAAGGGCAAATGTTCTCCTTCCAAGCCGGTGGGCAGCTCTGGAAAGTCCGTATGCCTTTGCCTAAACCCTCCAACGATGATGCCATGCCCAAGGACTTGCAGGAGCTCACCCAGCGAATGCGGGCAACCTACAACGAGCAGACGGGACAATGGTGGAGCGCCAGTGGTGGTGGCCCAACAACAAACTTCGATCTGGATCAGGTGGGGTAGTCCGTACCCGCGACAGGTTTCGATTCAGCAGAAAACGATCCAGAAGGCGTTGTGACGACATAACTTTGCAGCGCGCAATGGAGTGAACAATGGCGACTTCAGCCCGGAACATGCCGCCACAACCGATCCAGCGCCCAGGATTAATCGTCTCGGCGATCAGCCTAATGCTGCGCATCATCGGCTTGCTCATTGCATCGTTGCTGTTCTCGATCCTCATCGAGTTCGCGGGCCTGCTGCTCTTCTGGGGTGATCAGGGCTGGCGGCATAGTCAGGCCATGCTAACCAGTGAATTGGGCTGGCTCAGCGAGCACTTCAAATCTTCACTTCTCATCCAACAGCCTGGGGCAACGATTGTCCAATGGCTGGATTTTCTCAATCAGTGGTTGTTGGTCAAGACCGGCTTTGCGGACTTTGCCCTGCAGGCGCGGGTATCGAGCCAGGGCATCAGTTTCTGGAGTTGGACCAATCAGCTCTACGTGAGCATTGAGGATTTCGTGCTGGCGGCGGTGTATGTGACCTTTACCTTCGTGGTGCGCCTAACCATTCTGGTCCTGGCCACACCCTTGTTTCTAATGGCCTCTCTCACCGGTTTTATCGATGGTTTGATGCGTCGCGACCTGCGCAAATTTGGTGCTGGACGAGAGAGTAGCTTCGTCTATCACCGCGCTAAACGGGCAGTGATACCGCTATTGCTTGTGCCCTGGATCATTTACCTATCCCTGCCCTTTTCGCTCAATCCTATGGTCGTATTTTTGCCTTGTGCTGTAATGCTTGGCATCACAGTAGCAATCACGGCAACTACATTTAAGAAATATCTCTGACTCGGAAAAATTATATTTTCCCTTTAGATATCCCCTGGTGTCAGGATCGTTATTCAGCGACTGCAGAACTGACACAGCGCACGTGTTGACCTGCCCGTATTCGACTTCGACTCCCCACTTCGAGCGGAGCGGTGAATGAAAGGCAAACTTTCACAGTTTGGGATATGCCTCAAGATTAGTGCAGAAGCGGGACCAAAATTCGCTTTCGGGACTCAGCATCCTCGCCAACAAAAAAGGGCCCTTGCAGAGCCCTAGTAGTCAAACCGTTCTTACTGAGTACGCCACGACTCGACAACGTCCGCGCCAAACTCGATTTTCCATTCTTTCAACTGCCGATGGTTACCTCCCTTGGTTTCGATCAGCTCACCAGAGTTCGGATTTTTGTAAATTTTTACATCGCGAGCTTTACGGGCTGCCTTTACAGGTGCTGCTATTGGTGCCGAGGTACGACGGCCAGCCTCTGGATCCAGGATGCTAATGATGTTCTTCAAGCTGAAGCCGTACTCGCCAAGCAACGCCCGCAATTTACTCTCAAATTCCATTTCTTTTTTCAAGCCGGAATCACTTTTCATCGACTCAAGCTCTGCGAGCTGTTCGGCCAGTTGTTGCTCAAGCTTACGAAATTCAGCCAAACGAGACATGTGAAACTTCCTTCAGGTTAGAGGAATGAGGAATGAACATTCCAATGCTAAGCGATGATTAGCTCTTCGTCACCCATGCTGCCTCAAGCATGAGCTAATCCACTCATTGCCGCCTGAACAACACATTATTATTGGGCTAGGAGAGCTGTCTGTGCTTTCTTTTTCGCCGAATCGATTGCTGATGTATGTGTGAGTAAACCTATTCGGCGCTCCCCCAAAAAAGCGATACATTCCACCTCGCGTTTAATACTGAATAATTCGACCCCTGACTTGATTCTGCTCCCAGATCCATATGGGCCAGCATCATGCCAACTACCGTACCTCGCTGCTTACTGCTCTCACTGGCTATCGTTGATGGCAGCAGCTATGCCGCGTCTGCCCATGAACAAGATCAGTTCAGTCTGATTTTGCAACAACTCGACACTATCGAACGCCTTGTGACACGAGCTAAGACAGCCAGCACGGCTGAATCAGTCGAGCGCTATCGCTTCGACTATCCACGACTGACCCAGGACATTCAGCGCATCCGTCACGGAGTACAGGGCTACCTGTCCCCTTCCCGCGCTCAACCCCGCGATCCCAGTGAACTGGTCGGTGATTACCGCCTCGACACTCCGCCCGCGGAGCCTTCGCCATGAGCATGACTGACGCCCAAACCTCAGCGTTCCAAAACGCCTCCGGCTTCTCGGCACAGAGCAGTTCGACACTCTGGCTTTCCCTGGTTCTCGTCCTGACCCTGCTGTGGTGTGCCTGGGTGATGTGGACGGCTTACCGGGGATGGGCGACAGGCAGTGTGCGCTTTGGAGCCTTCGGCGGCGGTGCCGCGCGCGTCTTGCTCGCCCTACTAGTCCTGATGTTCTTCACGCTGTCCTAATCCAGGAGATCGCCGCCATGCTCAAGTGCTTTGCCCCTCTGAAAAACAACCTGCGTGATCGTGCGAGCCAGCGCTTGATCGGTCTGCTGCTGGTGCTCGGTCCAAGCCTGGCTTTTGCCGAACTCCCGACCATGGAAGTTCCTTCACGTGGTGAAGGTTCCGGGTTGATCGAGACGATCAAAAACTACGCCTACGACGGCGGTATCCTGCTCGGCTTGCTGATCGCCCTGCTCGCTTTCTTGGGTGTGGCGTGGCATTCCCTGACTGTGTATGCCGACGTGCAGAACCAGCGCAAGACCTGGAAAGACCTCGGCGCGGTGGTTGGCATCGGCGCCTTGCTGGTGGTGATCATCATCTGGTTCCTGACCAAGGCTGCCGCGATTCTGTGAGGCTGGCATGAACGACGCTATCGAACGCCTTGCCGACGGCACCTTGGTCTTTCTGCCAGAGCGACTCAATCGTGATCCCGCGGTATTACGCGGTTTAACCAATGATGAGATGTGGGTAGCGCTCGGCACCGGTGCCGTCATTGGCCTCCTGCTGGGCGCTCCTCTGGCGATCGCCACCGCCACCGCCTCCGTTGCCGTGGTGCCGACCAGCATGATCGCCAGCATGGCGCTGGTGTTATTTGCCGGTGGCACACTACTGCGTCGGGCCAAACGAGCCCGCCCTGAGACCTGGTTGTACCGCAAACTCGAATGGGTACTGGCCAGCCGTTGGCGCCTGGGTCGCGGAGTTTTGATCCTCCACTCCGGCGCCTGGACGGTCCGCCGTTCGTATCGACTGCGCCCTGCGCTGTCCCGGTGGCAGTCATGAGCCGATTTCGAAACAAGGTCGATGCCCAACAGGCCCATATCTTCAGCCTGCGTCTGGCGGTAGTGATCCTCGCCCTGGTCTGTGCCGGACTCTGGTACGGCTGGCGCTCGGCACCGACCGATCTGACCGTGCATGTCCCCCCGGATCTGCGCTCGGGCAGCACGCGCAAGTGGTGGGATATCCCCTCGGAGAATGTCTATGCCTTTGCCCTGTACATCTTTGGCCAACTCAACCGCTGGCCCTCGGATGGCGAGCAGGATTATCGCCGCGCCATCTATGGCTTGCAGTCTTACCTGACACCCGCCTGCAAGGCCTTCCTCGACGGCGACTACGAGTACCGCAAGGCCGCCGGCGAACTGCGCCAGCGGGTGCGTGGGGTCTACGAAATCCTGGGTCGAGGTTACAGCGAAGATCCGGAACTCAGAGTGCAGCAACTCGATCGCGACAGCTGGCTGGTCAAGCTCGACCTCAATGCCGATGAATATTACGCCGCCGAACCGGTGAAACGGGTGGTGGTGCGTTATCCATTGCGCGTTGTGCGTTTTGACCTGGATCCAGAGCGCAACAAATGGGGGCTGGCGCTGGATTGTTATCAGGGCACACCGCAAAAAATCTCCCTGCCTGGAGGTGAGCCATGAAGCGGATTTCTACCCCGGGACTCACCATCGCACTGATGCTATGGGGAGCTGCAGCGCAGGCCGTCGAGCTGATGCACTGGGAACGCCTACCCCTCGCGGTCCCGCTGGTAATCAATCAGGAACGGGTGGTCTTTGTCGATGAGAATGTTCGAGTCGGCGTGCCCTCAACCCTGACAGGTAAGCTGCGCGTACAATCAACTGGCGGCACGCTGTACCTGCGCGCGTCGGAAGCCATTGCCCCGACCCGACTGCAACTGCAATCGGTCACGACGGGCGAGATCATCCTCCTGGACATCGCGGCCACGCCTGGTGATCAACCGCTGGAGCCCGTGCGTATTATCAAGAACGCTCAGGAGCAAGCTGCCGAAGCTGACTCTAGCACCGTCCCTGTTCCAGAACGTACACCGATCCCGGTCGCTTTGACGCGCTACGCCGCGCAAAGCCTGTACGGGCCTCTGCGCACCGTGGAGTCCCTGCCCGGCCTACGCCGCGTCCCGCTCAAGCTGCGCACCGAATTGCCGGCCCTGCTGCCGACCGAAAACGTGTCCAGCACGCCCATCGCCGCCTGGCGACTCGGTGATTACTGGGTGACGGCGGTGAAGTTGCGCAATCGTGGCTTAGAGACGGTGCAACTCGATCCGCGCCGGCTTCAGGCCAAGCTATTTGCCGCGGCCTTCCAACATGCTTTCCTCGGACCTGTCGGCAGTGCTGAAGACACCACGACTGCCTACCTCGTCACCCGCGGTGCCGGCCTCGAACACGCGGTGCTATTACCTCCGCCCGTTGCGCGAGGTGCTAGCGATGAAAGCTAACGCCTTGCTCAAATGGCTGGTACCGGCGGCGTTGTTGGCCGTGGTTTTGATCATCCTGAGAAGCTGGGTCGCGGGTAGTACTCCCTCTCCAGAGCACCCTGTTAATCAGGGCAACATTCAGTTATCCGCGGAGCAAGCCAAGTCGCTCGGCATTGCGGGCGACACCCCACGCGACACGGTCGCCACCCTGGTCGGCCAGGTGAAGGCCATGCGCAGCGACATGCTCGGTTTGAAGAAACACAACGATTCACTGCAGACGGAGAACAACCGCCTGCGCGAACGAGAAAACAGCGTCGATTCGCGTATCCAGACGGCGCTTGGCAGCGTGACGCAGCAAGTCGACGAAGGCCGCCGACAAGCCAATGAGGCCCGACTCAAAGCGGAACAAGACAGTCGTCAGGCTCGCGGTCTGCTGACGCAATTGCAGGAACAGTTGTCAGGGCTGACCGGCAAAGGCAAGGACATGCCGATCGGATTGGGGCTTGAGTCCGGCGACGGTGCTCAGTTTGAAGGGCAGCACTCTGCCAATGATGCGCTGCAGTGGATTGAACCTTCGGATGCCCCATCCACCGACGCCCGAGGCAAAACCAAGACTTCCACCGCACTGAGTCTGCCTACCGCTTTCAACTCACTGGAGGGCTTGACCGATAACGCTATTGATCGCAGCCAGAAACAGCTGCGAGCCGTCTCCCAGGGTGAACGTGACCTGACGCGATCCGTTGATCGTACAGAAGGCGCGAAGCCGGTCTACACCATTCCCGAAAACGCGACATTGATAGGCTCGGTCGCCATGACCGCGCTGATCGGCCGAGTCCCAGTAGACGGCACCGTGAATGACCCCTATCCCTTCAAAGTGCTGGTCGGCCCCGAGAACCTGACGGCCAACGGCATCGACCTGCCGGACGTCGCGGGTGCCGTGATGAGCGGCACGGCGTCCGGTGACTGGACCCTGTCCTGCGTGCGCGGGCAGGTCGAGTCAATCACCTTTGTGTTTACCGATGGCACCATCCGTACGGTGCCTCAGCCGAAGGCGGTCGCCAGCCGCACTGCCTCCACCACCCAGAGTTCGAACTCCGACAAGATCCGTGGCGGACTCGGCTACCTGTCCGATCCGTATGGCATCCCGTGTATCGCCGGTGAGCGCCGCTCGAACGCCCAGCAGTATCTCGGCAGCCAGAGCCTGATCACTGCCGCCGGCGCCGGTGTCGCCGCTCTGCTCGGAGATGAGCAGAACAACAGCAACTTGATCAGTTCGGGCGGTAGTGCCTTCGGGGTCACCA
This sequence comes from Pseudomonas sp. F-14 TE3482, assembly GCF_053629455.1. Taxonomy (NCBI): domain Bacteria; kingdom Pseudomonadati; phylum Pseudomonadota; class Gammaproteobacteria; order Pseudomonadales; family Pseudomonadaceae; genus Pseudomonas; species Pseudomonas sp. F-14 TE3482. The sequence continues at coordinate 3,939,295 of NZ_JBRJII010000001.1, read as the reverse complement.
GTAGCAGTGGCAATAGCGCACTGAATTCAATTCTCAGTGGTGGGGTCAGCGACATCCGCGAGTGGGTCAACAAACTGTATGGCGAAGCCTTTGCTGCCGTGTACGTGCCTCCGGCCGCACAGGTCGCACTGCACCTCGACCAAGAGATCACCATCGACTACGAGCCCAAGGGCCGGAGCGTTCGCCATGAAAAAGACCATGCCTCTGCGTCTGACCTGGATTAGCGTGTTCTGCTGGGTCCTGGCGGGGTGTTCCACCGACAAGGACACGCTTTTGCCCCATGGCGAGCAAACCATGCTGGACATCTGGAACAGTGTCGGTTCGCAAGGCACTCAGCAGCAACTGCTGGATGCTCGGCAGCAGTTACGCCGTCCGCTGGCCCAAGCGAATTTATCCGCCTCTCTCCAAGAACCGTACACGCGTACAGCGAAGAACGAGATCCACAATTTGTTCCCTCGCCTGCCCAATCCCGATCTGGTGCTGTACGTGTATCCGCATCTGAGCGGCACCGAGCAGGCACCGGTCCCGGGTTACTCAACCGTCTTTCCGTTCTACCAACGTGTGCAGTACGCATTGCCGGGCGAACGTCAGGAAGACTTGTAGTGCGTACCGGCGATTTGGACAACCACACTGCCGCGTGGAAAGCCTGGCGCAATTCATTGCGCCCTCGCGCCACCTTGGCCGATGAAGCCGCACTGTATGCGCGCAACCCCAGCTTCACCGATCACCTGCCGTGGGTCGAGTACCTCGACACCAAGCAGTGTTTTCTGCTCGATGACAATCGCTCGGTGGGTGCGGTGTTCGAGTTGCTGCCCATCGGCACCGAAGGGCGCGAACCCGATTGGTTGATGGCGGCCCGCGATGCCCTTGAGGATGCCCTGCAGGATAGCTTTGACGAGCGGGATCAAGCGCCTTGGGTGGCGCAGTTTTTCTGCCAGGACGACAACGACTTCACCCCCTACCTGACCCGGCTCACCAATTATATTCAGGACAGCGTGCGAGGCACGGTGTTCACCGAAGCGTACCTGGAACTTACTCGCCGACATCTGAAGGCCATCGCCAAGCCCGGCGGCCTGTTCGAGGACAAGGCCGTCACGCGCCTGCCCTGGCGCGGAAACAACCGCCGGGTGCGCCTGGTGGTCTATCGCTGGCTTGAGTCTGACGGCGAGGAGACGGGACTCACCCCGGTGCAATCCCTGCAACAGGCTTGCGAACGGGTCACGGCTTCATTGCAAGCGTGCGGGGTGCAATCGACGCGAGTCGATGGCCGAGGTTTGTATGCCTGGTTACTGCCCTGGTTCAATCCGGCACCCAAACTCACCAATGAAGCACCCGAGGAGTTCTACCAACGCGTGGCCTATCCGGAGTCGGGCGACGGTGAGTCGCTGGATCTGCCCTTCGATCATGACTTTACCGAGCGGCTGTTCTTCAACGAACCACGTTCGGATCTGCAGCACGGACTTTGGTTTTTCGACGATCAACCCCACAGGGTGATGGTGGTAGACAAGTTGCGTCGGGCACCGCTGATTGGCCAACTCACCGGCGAAACCCGCAAAGGCGACGCGGTGAACGCCCTATTCGACCAGTTGCCTGAAGGTACGGTGATGAGCCTGACCCTGGTGGTCAAACCGCAGGATGTGCTCGAAGACCAGTTAAACCGACTGGCGCGCAAAGCCATCGGTGAAAATCTGGCCTCGACCCAGACGCGTCAGGATGTTGAAGAAGCCCGCGCGATCATCGGTCGTCAGCACAAGCTGTACCGGGGAGCGCTGGCGTTCTATGTTCGCGGTCGTGATGAACAGCAGTTGCACCAGCGCTCGGTCAGCCTTGCTAACGCACTGTTAGGTGCGGGTCTGCAGCCGGTGCGCGAAGGCGACGAGGTCGCGGCCTGCAATAGCTACCTGCGGTGGTTGCCGATGGTTTACAACCCGGCCCGCGACACGCACAACTGGTACACCCGCCTGATGTTCGCCCAGCACTTGGCGAACCTCGTTCCGGTCTGGGGTCGCAGCACCGGCACCGGCCATCCGGGCATTACTCTGTTCAATCGTGGTGGCTCGCCGTTGAGTTTTGATCCGTTGTCACGTCTGGACCGGGCCATGAACGGCCATCTGCTGTTGTTCGGCCCCACCGGTGCCGGCAAGTCGGCGACCCTGGTCACCCTGCTGATGCAGGTCATGGCGGTATACCGCCCTCGCCTGTTTATCGTCGAGGCCGGTAACTCATTCGGCTTGCAGGGCGACTACTTCGCGAGACAGGGCCTGTCGGTCAACAAGGTCCAATTGAAACCTGGCGCCTCGGTCAGTCTCGCCCCCTTCGCCGATGCCTGGCGCCTGGTCGAGCAACCGGATCAGGTCGCGAGTCTGTCGATTGATGAGCTGGACGATGAGGCGGTAGCCAATCGCGAAGACCAGCGCGATGTTCTCGGCGAACTGGAAATCACCGCCCGATTGATGATCACCGGCGGCGAGGCCAAGGAAGAAGCTCGCCTGAGTCGCGCCGATCGCAGCTTGATCCGCGAGTGCATTCTCGATGCGGCGCAGACCTGCGTCACCACGGGCCGTCAGGTGCTGACCCGCGACGTGCGCGACGCTTTGCTACGCGTCGCCGCCGACCCGCACCTGCCGGAAAAACGTCGCGAACGTGCCCAGGAGATGGGCGAGTCCATCGACCTGTTTTGCCAGGGTTTCGAGGGTGAACTGTTCGATCGCGAGGGCACGCCTTGGCCCGAGAGCGATGTGACCATTGTGGATCTCGCCACTTACGCTCGCGAAGGCTACGAGGCACAGATGTCCATCAGCTACATCAGCCTGATGAACACCGTGAACAACCTTGCCGAGCGCGACCAGTACCTAGGCCGACCGATCATTATGGTCACCGACGAGGGCCATATCATCACCAAAAACCCGCTGCTGGCGCCATTCGTGGTCAAGGGCACGAAGATGTGGCGCAAGCTCGGCGCTTGGTTCTGGCTCGCCACGCAAAACCTTGCCGATTTTCCCACGGCTGCGCAGACCATGCTCAACATGATCGAATGGTGGATTTGTTTGAATATGCCGCCGGCGGAGATTGAAGAAATCGCACGGTTCAAGAAACTCACGCCGGCACAGAAATCCCTATTGCTGTCCGCCAGCAAAGAACCCGGTAAATTCACCGAAGGGGTCGTGCTGTCGAAAAAGCTCGAAACGCTGTTTCGAGCCGTGCCACCCAGCCTCTACCTCGCCCTAGCCATGACCGAACCGGAGGAAAAAGCCGAGCGCTGGACACTGATGCAGGACAACGGCTGCTCGGAGTTGGAAGCGGCGTATCGGGTAGCTGAACGGATCGATAGAGCGCGAGGAATAGAACCCGCATAGGGGAATCTATTCAGGTCTCGCGCTCTAAAGCGAGCGACAGGTTATTGCGATGCACTTCGAAGCCGCTGCTGAATCCTCAACAGGAATCCGGCTTCAAAAGCATCCTGGCAGTCACCGACAGGAAAGGTCTTGCGGGTTTGCGCCAGCTCCCACCACAGGGGAATCTCGCCGGGCGTATCAAGCCAAGCCTGAGCACATTGCACGCCACGTTCGATCATCGAGGCAAACTCGTTGCTCCAAGGTGTCAGAAGACTTGGGCAACCATCCGCCGCAGGAATTGAAATGTAGTTTTCGTCCATACACACCCTAGAATTCTGATTTATTGTTAGACGCGGAGTACAGCCTCAAAAATCCTAACGAAGCCAAATGAAAGCTCGATAGCAGGCATGAGCATCAAATAGCCTAGATATGCCAATGTAGACTATATCCCGTGGATTGAGAGTCCCTCAAGGCGCAATTTGCGCGCATGACTCAAGACTACGAACAGCTTCGTCTGCAGCTGGCGGAAAACATCCGCTTGATGCGACGCGTGAAAAACCTTACCCAAGAGCAACTGGCGCTCATGGCCGAGGTAGATCGCACCTACGTCAGTCAAATCGAACGATGCACGGGCAACCCGTCGCTGTTGGTCCTGTGCAAGCTCGCCAATATTTTCGAAATTACCGCAGATCAGTTACTTGTGGAACCCGATATTCTGCGCAGCGTCCTTCACGTCAAATAATAGTCTCACGTTTCACAAACCCGATAGATCCGCCTTCATAATTTCCACTGACAGTCTTCAGTCCCTAACCGAACCTGCCCAGGCCATACATCGAGAGCCTGGATCATGCCTGTTGCCTGCTCGTCAATCCCGCCCACAAAGCTACGGCCCTTGGCGCTGAGCATCCTACTGGCGTGCGGCCCAAGCGTGGCGCTGGACACCGGCAGCATCACGTCCTCAGTGTTGTCGCCAAATTGCCTCGCATACAGGGTCGTCGGCATTTGTTTCTGGCTGCTCTGCACGCCCTTCGGCTGCACAGTCAAAACCTCGACCAAGGTTCGTCATTTCATTCCTGAACTTGTGGTCTCGAGCTACGCCACCACAGGCAATAACCCATGGACCGAAATGACCACCCTCTCTTCCCCCATCAGCGGTGCGGAAGGTGGTGGCAACCTGATCACGCCGAACACCCGCCGCGACAACCTGCCCCGCTTCAAGAACGTCGATAGTATCGGCCACCCCGGTGGCTGGGCCGCCACGCAACTGGCGTCGCAGTCCGGCTACGCCTGCGCCAGCGGCGCTACTGCGTTCATGCCCTACTACCTGAGCACCCTGGACTCGCTGGCCTGGCGCCAGGGCATACCGGAAAGTTTCTATCCCGAGTCGCTCATGCCGGGGATCCGTGAAATCGGTCGTCAGGCCTCGGGAGCCATGTGGGGCAACGTTTATCCCCGGCAGGGCTTTCTGGTACAGCCCGATGATTTCAAGACGGCCGCAGTCATGGCGCAACGGGCCGGCGACGTGATTACCCGTAACGGGCAGCCGCATGTGTACTTACCGCTCACGCCCGCCAAACGCGACGGCTACTGGCCGCCTGGCCCGATCGTTGAAAACGACGCTTCGACCCACAAATGGCAATTGCTCTACCCCCAGGTTCAACCGACTTGCGCCATCTTCCCCAGCGATTCGGTACCGGGCGCGGATGGCGGCTACGCCTGGTCGTTGTGGCGGCCCTATAGCTGTTGCAAGCGTGAGGGGCAGACCTTTCTGTTCAGCATCGACTTCGAAGGCGGTGCGTCATGAGTCGGTTTCTCGGACGACCATGGTTGGGCGTGGTGAGTTTGTTGCTCTACGGACTGCTCGCCATGGCCATGCATGCCCACGCCGCTGAAGGCGATTACCGTCTGGGCACTCAAGGCGAAGTGCTCGACGACCGGGTGATGTACACCATTGGTGGCGGCTCGGCAGTCGGCTCACCGAGTTCGCTCTACCGACCCAGTGGTCTTGGTGTCGGTGGGTCATGGCGAGCGAACATGATGTGCGGAAACATGAGCCTCACCAACACCCTGCAAAACCAGCTCAACGGCGTCACCGAAGGTTTCCAGCAGATCATGGGCAGCATCGTGCAGAACGCGACCCAAGCGGTGATGTCGCTGCCGGCGTTGATTATCCAGCGCGCCAACCCCGGCCTCTATGAGTTGCTCAGTAACGGAGTGATGCAAGGGCGTATCGACTTCGACCGCTCCAAGCTGACCTGCCAGGCCATGGCCGAAAAGATGGCGGACAAGGTCGGTCAGGCCGGCTGGGGCGCGCTGGCCAAGAACCAGGAGATGCAAGGCAATCTGGAGCAAACCGGCGGTGATGCAGTGGCCGCGGTGAAAAACACCGAGGCGCGTAACGGCAACAATGGAGTGTCCTGGGTCGGCGGTTCGAAGGCAGGAGGCTATGGGCAGACACCCATTCGAGTGACCGCCGACGTGGTGCGCGTGGGCTATAACCTGCTGCATAACCGGTCGGTGGATGACAGCGCCTCAATCAGCAGCAGTGATTGCCTGGGTGGGGCTATTTGCCAGACCTGGGCTTCGCCCCAGGAGGAATCCGAATGGGCCGTTCGCGTGTTGGGCGAGAGCGAAGTCGCAACCTGCGACACCTGCGAAACCCTTCGTGCGACCGCTGGCAGCGGATTGACGCCGCTGATTCAGGAGGCCTACACCGAGCGCCTCAAGGCCTTGCAAGGGCTGCTGTCTGGCTCACTGCCGCCTACCCCTGACAATCTGGCTAAAGCCTCCAGCCCGATGCTGCCGGTGACTCGTGGTGTGGTTGAAGCCCTGCGCGACGATCCCGACCAGGATCTGTTGGCACGGCGCCTGGCCAGTGAGACGGCCTTGTCCAGTGTGCTCGACAAAGCGTTGCTGCTACTGCGCACCCTGCTGGCGGGCAGTCACGAACCGAACATCGCCTCCGCCGAGCCGGCCCAAACCGCCTTGACGAAAAACATCGACGCTCTGGAGCGCGAAATACGCCTGCTGCAGACCGAACTGCAGGTCCGGCAGATGCTGGCCACCAACACAGCCAGCCTGGTGCTCGACCGGCATGCCGGTGGTGCCGATGCTTCGCGTACCGTCGAGCAAGGCGACCCCGAGCCCGGTCGACTCAAAGATGCTGACGCCAGGCGCAAGTGAGCCATGAAACGCTCACCGCTATTCACTTTGCTTTCGAGTCTGGGGATTGCCGCGGTGATGATCCTGACCGCCGCACTAGTCGCATGGATCGGCCGCACTGCGCTGGGTAGTTTCGAGGCCTGGCAGCAGGCATTCGAATCCGTACGGCCCTATCTGCGGTGGTGGCGTGCCCTGCTCTACGCCGCCCTCTTTGCGCTCTGGCGGGATCTGCTTCGGCGCTACCGACATCGACCACTGGATCGACTGCGCGTGAAACGCATCGGGACATTAGGGCTCGTGCTCTTTACCTGCGTCGAACTCACCCGACTGTGAGGTCACCACCATGCTCATGAGCACCAACAGCTACCTGGAGTTTTACCTCTCCCTGCTGGCCTGGATCATCAACAACGGCCTCTGGAGCGTCCTGTCCGACACCGGACTGTTTGCCGCGCCCTTTGGTGCAATCATCCTGCAAGAATGGCTATCGGCCCGTCAGCAAGGCGCAGATGAAGGCAACAAGGGACTATTGTCGGTCCCGCGGATTGAGAACCGGCTGTGGTTGGCCTATATCATCGTGTTGTTCGGCTGCGCGCCCGTCTTTCCGTTGAGCCTCACGTCAATGGCGTTCGATGACGCGGCGAGTCAGCGCTGCGGCGTGAGTGTGGCCAAGCCGGCGGAAACCGCCTGGGGGACGACCTTCAATACTATCGGCGAACGCTCCGCCAACGTACCGATCTGGTGGTTTCTGGTGCATGCCTTGAGCAAAGGTGTGACCGCGGCGGCCACCGCCTCCATCCCTTGCGCACCGGATATCCGGCAGATGCGCATGGAGATCGACAGTTCGCGCATCGATAGCCAGGTACTGCTGCAGGAAGTCGCCGACTTCACCCGCGACTGCTATGGCTATTCCCGTTCTCGGCTATTCACCAACCGTCCGCAGTTGGACAAGGCACAAAGTCATGACGCGTCCTGGATCGGCTCAAACTATTTTCTCGACACGCCCGGCTACTACGATACGGATCGTTCACGCACACCACGAGTCAGCTGGCCATATGACGAAAGCCGCGATGTTTCCTTGCCGCGGCTGGAGAATGGCGCGGGCTATCCCACCTGCAAGCAGTGGTGGAGCGATAGCGGTGTCGGGTTGCGCGAGCGCTTGATCCAGCAGATCGATCCTTCGCTGCTGACTCAACTGAAAGGTTGGTTGACTGGCCGTTCGAGCAACGAGATCGAGGATGCCACCCTGCGCGAGCTGGTCAGCCCGCGCCAGCAATCGATGTCCATGTCGCCCGGACAGGTGTACCAGGACTATGGCTCCAGTGCTCGCGGCGGCTCGATCAATCAGGGGCTCAATAACCTGGCCACCAACACCGGGCTGGCCCTCGGTTTCTTCAGCAACTTCCCGGCGATGAATGCACTACGCGCCGCCCTGCCGATGGTGCAGGCTTTCCTGATCATGGGCGTCATCATCAGCTTGCCGTTAATTCTGTTAGTCAGTACCTACCAGTTGAAAACTGTCATAACCGTGACGTTCGCGCTGTTCACCTTACACATGCTGAGCTTCTGGTGGGAACTCGCCCGCTGGGTCGACTCCAGCATGCTCGATACGCTGTACAACCAGGTTTCGGCTTCCAATCAAGTGCTGTTGTCGCTGCCCACATCCGGCTTCATGGATGGAACGGTCACGGCACAGGTGATCGAGTATGTGATGGGGGCGATGTTCTTGGTGCTCCCTGGACTGTTTTTGGTCGCCATGAGCTGGGCAGGCTACTCAATCGGCAACAGCCTTGAGGGGATGTTAGGAGGTGCAAGCAAAGCCGCGCATGGTGCAGCGGGTAAAGGAACAGATCAGTTGATGGGTGCTACGAAGAAACTCATCTGACGTCATCAGATGATTTGAAATGACCTATGTAGTGGCCATTGTCATCGTAGTTGCCAAGATAGGAGCTAGCCCCAAGATAGTCTGGACCTGGATTATCCTCTTCAAGATCCGTGTCAATGACAGCCTTCGACTGCAGAAGAGCAATCATAGCGATCATCACCACAACAGAAGCGACCAGCCAGAAACCGATAAAGAGCAGCCCCCCAACCAACGCCAACTTGGCAGTCAGGAAGCTCCCGCGAACAAGTAATTTACCTGCGGGCATACCTGCTGACACCGCACGCTCAGCCACGCGGGACTCAAACGCTTTGAGTTTGCGATACCCGCGCTTTATCGACATGCCACAGGTATATGCCCAGCGGTGGGCGCGGGAAACCTGAACGGGGTTCTGCGTCGGCATGGTCTCGCCCTCTTCTGAGCGTTTTCATGGTTGAGACAGGAGTAACAGCCTACTACTGAAAACTGCACGTGCCTGACCGTTTATCAGTTTGCCCGGCCAAAAAATCTTCACTGGAAGACAGAAGACAAGCCCCGTGAAACAGCTTCTCTACAGTGATTGACCCATATAAATCGTCCGGCTAAATACAAGGTACGGATCGCTGTTATCAACAGCACCTGCCCAGGTAGCCAGAGCCTTCAAGGCTACGTCACTTCGGTGATGGTTCTCCCCAAGTGCGATTAGCGTTCGGTAGCTCGCACGGTGACCGTTTCTACGGTGATGAACGCCTACTGCTCTCCTGAGCGCCTTTCGAGGTCTGCTCGCCAGGCAAACCTTCTTGTTTTTCTTCAACCCACCGCGGGGAAATTCTTTCCCCCACCGGACAGGTTTCTTCGCACTTTCAACGGAGATACATCATGTCCGACTCACTTACACCGGAAGCACTGAACACCCTTCGGTTACCCATTGTGTTCACTCCTGGCGCTTGGCAACGCGCCGTACTGCTCGAGCGTTCAGGTCATCCTGAGACGCTGCAGGTCGATCGGCTGAGCAACGTATTGCGCGCAGCCTTCAAGGCTTACCTGGCCTATCCACACGAGCCCTATGTGGTGTTCGAGGTAGCCCAAATCGCCTCAACGGGTCATCCACGCCATGACCCGTTGCTGCAACTGAGCCTTAGCCTGCTCCTCGAGCCAGACCAGCCTAACGCCTTACTGATAGCTCTTGCAGGAGAACATCAACGCTAAACGCATACAGCCGTACTCGGCACTCAGATCCACACTCAGACGGCATGCAAGTCCTGCATCAATCCAACCCACCACCCACCGGGGAACCCTCCCCGACGGGCAAGGCGTTCCTCCGTTTTCTCTCGAGGAAAATGCCATGCGCGATATCTACCAAGACGTGACTGACAAGATCGTTACCGCTTTGGACCAAGGCGTTGCCCCCTGGATCAAACCCTGGTCCTCAAGTGGTTCAGCTTACATCGGTCATCAACCCTACCCCATCAACGCAATCACGCGTCGTCCCTATTCGGGTATCAATTTACCGTTGCTCTGGGCCGAGGCGAGGTTGCAGGGATTCACTCAAGATCGTTGGCTGACCTTCAATCAAGCCATAAAGGCCGGCGGGCACATCCGTAAGGGTGAGCACAGTACCCTGGCGGTGCTCTACAAGCCGATGGAGCGCGAGGAGCAGAGCGAGTCAGGCCAACCCGTACTCGATGAAAACGGTCAGCCCAAGGTCGCTCACTTTGGCATTCTCAGGACGCATTTTCTGTTCAACATCGAGCAAACGGAGGGGCTCGAAAGTTTCAATGAAACCCTGCTCGAGACAGAACCGACCGATCTCTTCCTGGCCAACAGCGCTGCGGAGAATCTGCTGTTAAGTTCGGGCGCAAAAATCGTTCATCGATCTGCCGACGAAGCCTTTTACCATCCGATCAGGGATCTCATCCAACTTCCGACAAAAGCGCAATTTCAAGACGAAGGTGGGTACTACGCCACCGCACTTCACGAGCTGACGCACTGGACCGGGCATCACTCTCGGTTGCAGCGCGAGGGGGTGACGTCATCCTGCCCATTCGGCTCGCCAGGCTACGCTTTTGAGGAATTGATCGCCGAGATGGGCGCCGCTTTTTTATGCGCCTATGCCGGTATTCAGGGAGAGCTGAGGCACGAGGGCTATATCGATTCCTGGCTCAGCCTGCTCAAGGCTGACAAGCGCGCGATCTTTCGTGCCAGTGGCCAGGCCCGAAGCGCCTCGGAGTATGTACTCAACCTGGAGCAGCAACTGAAGCAAGCGGTCTTGGATGACTCACTGTGCATGAACGATGGAGCTTGATCGTTACCTCACCGCTGCAAACGCTTCACAGGGCCCAACGCGAGTTGAGCCCTTTTTTCTGTTTCCAGAAAACAGACGGAATCATACGGCGGACCCCTCACGCAAAGAACAAGAGAGGGGCGCACACCCGCAGCATGCCGTTATGTATCCAGGTTCTGCGCCAGAAAATCCACCAGCTCGAGCGGACTCCGGCTGTCGATCACCTTGTAGATCAGATCGCGTTTACTGCGCGGTAACTTCTTGACCACGCTCTTCGCCGAGGCCCTGACGGCTTCGTCGGTCCCATGGATACGTGCCGCGAGCAGCAGCACGAGCGTGGCGTCAGTGAGGTTCATGGCAAGACCTAAAAAATATGCACCGCAGTGTACCGGCTCTTTTCTTTTCCGTACCAGCCCCACCAACAAAACGATGTTCTAGCAAAATCAATATCCCGATTGCCGCACAAAGGGACACGAGCCAAAAGGACGGGTAAGGGTTGGAAGGGAATGGGCACTCAAGGGTAAGAGCGCTATCCGAAAAGGCTAAAAGGCCACTGACCCAGCCACTTCCCGGAGGTCACGATGCTCAGTCTGTTTCGCCACAAAAGGCAGAAGCCCCCTCCGCCACCGACCGTCAACGTCGCCGAAGGTTACCTGTCCATCGAGTCAGCCCATACCCTCTTAGCAGTGGAGCACCGCCGTCAGTTGCTCGATCGCATCTGGCAATACACCGCCCTCTCCCACGTCCAATTCACCCAGCTCTACTTAAATCCGATCCATCGCTACGCCGAACAGGTCCAGCAACTCCCGGCCAGCGAGACGCACCACCATGCGTATCTCGGTGGCATGCTCGACCATGGCCTGGAGCTGGTCGCTTGCAGTTTGAAACTGCGTCAGTCGTATCTGCTTCCGACCGGCGCCGCGCCCGAAGACCAAGCCGCCCAGACCGATGCCTGGTCGGCTGGCATCGCCTATGGCGCCCTGCTGCATGACATCGGCAAGATCGCCGTGGACCTGCTGGTCGAACGCCAGGATGGCCGTGTTTGGCATCCTTGGCAGGGCTCCCTGGATCAGCCCTACCGTTTTCGTTACATCAAGGGTCGTGACTACCACCTGCACGGCGCCGCCGCAGGCTTGCTCTACACCCAAATTCTCGACCGCCCAATCCTCGATTGGCTCAGTGGATTTCCGCCACTGTGGGCCAGTCTGCTGTATGTCCTGGCGGGCCAGTACGAACGTGCCGGCGTGCTCGGTGAGTTGGTGATGCAGGCCGACCGTGTTTCCACCGCACAGAACATCGGTGGTAACCCGAGCAAGGCGCTGCAAGCGCCGATTCATTCGCTGCAACACCACTTGATTAGCGGACTGCGTTATCTGGTTCAGCACGAGCTGAAACTCAACCAGCCGGGTGCCGCGGGTTGGTTGACTCAAGATGCACTCTGGCTGGTCAGCAAGACGGTCACGGACAAGCTGCGAGCCTATCTGCTGTCGCAAGCGATTGAGGGCATTCCCTCATCTAACATCGCGGTGTTCGACGAGCTGCAATCGCATGGGTTGGTTGAGTCCACTCCGGAAGGCAAAGCCATCTGGACCGCGCTTATCGCGCAGGGAAACTGGCAGCAGAGCTTTACCTTTCTGCGCCTTCAACCGGCGTTGATCTGGGGGAACGAAGACCGGCCCGAGGCTTTCAACGGAACGGTGAGCGTGGCAGCCGATGTCCACCCGACTGACACTCCGGCATCACCCGCCGCGCCAGGATCGCGTCAAAGCTCTTCGCTGGCAGATCCCAGGGCGATGGAGGATGCCGACTACCTCGGAACGTTGCTGGATATGTTCGAAATAGGAGAACCCGAGGTGCGTGATGCGCCGTCAGAAAATGCTCTCGAAACTTCACCCTCCCCTTCGGACGACCCAGGTCATGTTTTCCTGAATTGGGTTAAGGAAGGCATTCAGAGCCACAAGCTGATCATCAACGACAGCAAGGCCAAAATCCACACTGTGAGCGGTACCGTGCTATTGGTCACACCAGGTCTCTTCCAACGCTACGCGCAGGAGTTTCCTGGTATCTCACAGGATTCCGATCAAGAGATTGGAGATTGGCGTTGGGTGCAGAAGCAGTTCGAAAAACTGAAGATCCACAGGAAGCGAGACAACGGTCTGAATATCTGGGCATGCCAAGTGGAAGGCCCCAGGAAGAAAACCACCTTGAAGGGATATTTGATCGAGGAACCGAAGTTACTTTTTGAATCGATACCACCAGATAATCCTTTTCTGAAAATCGAAAAAATTAAATTTCCGTAGTGCCCCCCATTGGTGGAGATCGAAGCGCAGAGTTGACTCTGGAGTGACTCGCGACGTCACTGGCCTGTTACCCTTCCCCGCCGGTGAATCGTGCCCAATGATGGATTGGGCATAGCCCTCCCCCAACGCCCCAGCCAGACTGGCTAACCCGCCGCAACCTCTTCGCTTTGTAGCAATTTCTAAGCAAGCTGCAATAACTGCCTGACACGAGCACTGCCGGCACTTATGCTTGTACTTTTTCTCGAAAGGAGTCGACGTCATGCCAAGCAATTATTCGCTGCCGGACGTGCTGGAAAGGATCTACGAAAACCAGGAGGCTCTGCAGGCGGCCATTATGGAGTTGACCCTCCTGGTTGAGGAGCAAGGGGCGCAGGAAGTGGGCGGAAATGTCCGTGGAGCACTGTGGACCATGGGTGAAAATGCCGGCCATATCAAACAAGGCCTGGCGCGATTGAAGAAATTGGATATCGGTTAAGTTACGTCGGGGTGAATTCTGGGTACCAGTTCTGTTCACCTCACAGCGGGTATGGCCAGGAGCGGACGTTTGAGTAGGAAAATGAAGTAACGGAAAAGCGTGAACTAGCCGTTCTCGATAGCTAGAATCCTTTGCCACTGCGTTCGCTTCGGGCCTTCGCGCGGATCGTTAGCTCAACGTAAGAATTACACCGACATGTTAGAGGGGGTATGTTCGGTTGTTAGGGTCAATGAAGCCGGGGGTTTTGTACTCATACGAACCCAGTTTCCCGTGCTAAAACCCACCTAGTGGTACAGAAATTGGTACGGGAATACTTACCTCGACGACGTTCCCAGTATCCGTAGTTACCTTGATTACCAGTCTGGTAGGAGTTGCGGCAAAGTCGGTGAAAAGGAATTTTCCGTTCGGCCCCTTGCGGCACTACAGGGAATGAGGCACTGCCTCCATGCGAAACTCGTGCGGAATCAGGCGCATTTTGAATACTGGCACTCCAGCTATGAGAGCGTCTTCGAGAACCGAATTCTCATCTTTTTCACTGATTTTAGAGCCGAGATAAACAGCCTTTAGCGGCGCAACAAAATTTCTCGGTGGTTCCTTCGGACTATCTGCCAAAACCAGCCGCCACTCTTCCTCATATTTCCAATCGGGTGATTTGTGAAGTGCAGCGATCACACCAAACAAATTATTGAACGATTGCCCTGGCTTTATCCCTCGTAGTAAATCCGAGGCATTGAACACACCACTGTATCTCACAGGCCACAACGATAGCCCGACCAAGCTATTGAACGGCAAGCATCGGAAGTCGTACCCCATCGCAAACCCGGTGTGATTCTTTGCGTAATGGGCCCAAAGGGGCAAGGAGTCCAAACGTTCAGTAAGCGAACAGATTTTGTAAGAATTCTGGAGCTGACTATTCATTTCAGTGACGATCTTGGCGACAAAGCCTGCGTGAATATCCTTTATCACCGCAGCGATTTTCGCTAATACCTCCTCGCCAACCTGACCCGCTGCCGCTTGAGTATGGTGATATCTCACCACCTCCAACATCGGATCTTCTGCGCTCAGAATAGCTAAGCGACTCTCCTCGGAAACCCCTTCAGTTCGCTCCAAAAACAACTCGGCATGCGTGGTTCCGAAGTGAGGATCAAAGTCCACAGCGGAGTCGTAGGGATCGTTAAATGTGCTCGCGAAAGTCAGGTGAAGCGTGGCATTTCTTAGATTGCTCAAGGAATATTCATTAACCTCGCGAAACTTGTATAGCGAGGCCGGAAAGTTACGACGCTTCATCTGCTGAGCAGCACTGATGTTTTCCAGCGGCAGATCACGCGCGCACATTAACTGCATTAGCTCTTCGACCCAGTCCTTCGACATCCCTGTCTCCCTACTCTCTGGCTAAGCTATAGATTATTCGCATCATTTTTCTCAGACGTCCAATGAGTTTCTGTGGAATATAGCTGCGCCATTACTATAGCCCGACGTCTGCTTTGGGTCGAAGGTAGCTAGTGACAGCTTCACTAACTGGCCATACCCCGATTGTGGCGGCGTTGGCCCTATAGGCCGTGTTTTCTGGCTGTAACGCCCGTTCTTGCCTACTTGCATAAATGCATAGCGGGCATTGAATGGCAAGGTTTGGCGTACGGTTTGCCCCATCCCCAACCTCCGCTCCCCCCTAGCCCAGGTTCAAGCCAGGTAACCCTGGCGAGGACCGATCTATTTCGCAAGCAGACAACTATCGGCCACGATCAGACATCCGTATGTCCACGAATTCGGTGTCGAAATGCCCCTATGAGGCTGCCGGTAGGTTAATCAGCCTGAAGAATAAGCCAGCTACCGATATCACGATGGCGATACTAGATAGCCAAGTGGACAATTGAAATTTGTTGCTTTCCTCTTGGAGTCCCGCTAACACAGAAGCAAGGAGTGGGAAGTTAATGCACTTATCATCAGGCCCTACCCTCAGCGAGAAGAAAGCTACTCTACTGTCGTCCGCTCTCTTGTAACCGTATTTCTCTTCCAGATGGTAGTAGAGTCTGCCAAATACAATGTCATCATCAACCTTCAGCTTCTTGGCAATCATTTTGCAATTGATAGGCACGTAAACCTTGGAACATCTGCTGTTCTCACCGTCAGCGGTATAATTTTTGAACTCCTTGTAGTACATCTTGTATATGGCATTCAAAATTTTTAGGTCTGAGGGCGCTTTCATCAGTTGTTTCCATGGGTAAGAAGCCAATTCTATTTTAATTAGCAGAATGCCATTTCGTCATACCAAGCCCCAGAACGAGGTATAAAAAACCCCGCCGAAGCAGGGCTCTCCTACGCTAGCTTGTGTTAATTCAAGCGCCCAGCAAGATGGTAGGCTTCCTCCACTCCGTAGGTGCCTCATCCGCCAGCGAAACTAAGGCTTCATACTTTGCGATTCCTGCAATCCGCGCTGCTTTATCAATGCTGTCACGAGCATCTTTGAGAGCGGTTGCTTTTGTCCAGCCATCCATATAGCGCACTGTCCATAATGTGGTCAGTTTGTGCTTTGCGAATTTTTCTTTTTTCAGTTCTTCGTTGAAAACATTACGGGCCGACGAGCTAACACCGCCGTCTAAGTCAACGGTTGCGACTGCATAAAGCGCCATGATTATACCCCTCGCGCTTTGTTGGATTGGGATACAACCGAAGCAGCAAGAGACTTTGTCTCGTCGCTGTACTTGTCGCTCTGGAGAACCTTACCTGCTTTTGCCTCCATCTCAACGCTCGTCTGTTTTCCAGAGTTGGTTTGGGCCAAGGTGGAGGCTGCGAGGCTCTTCGCGATTGCAGATGCGGTTGAATCGCGGAGGATTTCAGATGCCAGTATGGCGACCTTCGCGGAGGATTGCTTGGAGTTCTTTTTCATGAGTAGTTTCTCGATAATTACGCTCAGGGCGCACTTATCCAGAACGACCGCCAATCGACTCCCTGTTGACGAAATCGTCAGTAGTGGGCTAAATGGCGTCCTTCTCTAGATACGTGCATTTACAAATGCGTGCGTCAGAGGGTGCAGGTAGTCGCGCTACGTTTGGCGACAGAAACGTGACTACTTGCATGCATTCTTTAGCGAAACGACCTTAAATGGTCGTTTTTGCGTTTGTACGCCAAGACTACTTGAGCGTCCTTTCTAATAGCAACTCGATTCTGTGCATATACTGCGAGTTTTCTGGGGATAAACCTGTGGATAACTTGCGAGTTCTATTTGCGCAGCCCCTACAGGCCGCAGTCTGTGGAGATTCCTACCGTTTGTCGGCGGAAGTGAATATTTTCATAAAATGGCCTCCTGTACGTCTCTAGAGGCGTAGATCAGCGCGGTGGCACTGTCGACCAGCGTTAAAGTCGAATTGCCGCTTGAGTGCCTTTTGAGGGCCTTCTGAGGGCCTATTGGGTATGCATCCAGTATCGTTATGCTAGGCGCTCGTTGTGAATTCCCCCAACGAGAGTTCTATCTGCTACCCCGACATAGGCAGTTGCCAATGGCCCACGGAGTCGATGGACATTTGCCTTTGTCCGCTTTGGTCAAATGCGGACGTTGGTATGACAAGAAAAGTGATACTGGATAGGGATTCGAACCCTTTGCCACTGCGTTTCGCTTTGGACCTGGCCAACTCAGAATCTCCCGTCAAAACGCGGTCATTGGTACAAAAATCGGTACACCCCCCCTCTCAGAACACATAAAAGCTCCGTGACGGCTGTACCCGTGCGGGGCCTTTTGACAACTAGAGTTGATGCTCTTAACGCTGCCTGAAAGGGCACCGGCATTACCCGCCCTCCCATCTTGTTCACGTGCTCTCCACAATTAGTTGATGCTTTGTAGTCTCGTCACGCGTAATCGCAGGCACTAGGCCCGGCCGAGAGTGGATCATCAAATATTGCTGCGTACGCTCGGTGTCAAAGACCTGATCTGCTGCCTCCATCTCGTCAATCAACTGCCGATCGACTGAGTAGTAGCCACAGTTCGGACATTTAAACTCATCAAAACTGCCTACTGGAAAAGCTTTTTCGGCGCTATCACCACATACGACGCAGACGGTGATACTCATACGCACCTCCTTTCAAATGATCTATCAACTGTAGTTGATCCCGCCTAAATCAACCGGCCTGTTGCTGGCGTGCAGATGCTTCAAACCGCAATTTCTAAACAAGCTGCAATTACTGCCTGTCGGCCGCCGAGCCTTCGGGCAGTCCATCTTCACGGGCATAGCTCACAGCCCGTCGGAATAGTTTGTTTGCGCGCTTGCATGTGGAAGATCACCTGCTTAACTCTGAACCTCTGGTCAGTCAGTGACTAATTGGTCTGCTATTCGCAATATGGCCTACGGGCAGTAGCTCAACCCTCTGCACGTAGTCCAATTTGCTCAAGGAAGAGAATGACATGATGCTGAAGACTGCTATCGTCGAGATCGGTAAGAAGTACAAGGTTTATACCGAGCATTATCTCAACGCCGCCGCCGACAAGACCATTATTCTGGTCAACGGCTCGCTGGCAACGACTGCATCGTTTGCCCAAACCGTGCGCTATCTGCGGCCACGCTTCAACGTAGTCCTCTACGATCAGCCCTACGCCGGTCAATCGAAACAACACAACCTGCATGACCAGCCGATCCGCAAGGAAGACGAGGCCACAATCCTGTTGGAGTTGATCGAGCACTTTCGTGCGCAACATGTGCTGTCCTTTTCCTGGGGCGGCGCGGCGACTTTACTGGCGCTGGCCCAGCACCCACGACGAATCGAAAAAGCGGTGATCAGTTCATTCGCGGCGCGAATCAATACGCCGATGCGCGACTATCTGGAGAGTGGCCGGCACTTCCTCCAGGCCTGTGATCGGCGCAATGTCGGGCGCTTGATCAACAGCACGATCGGCAAGCACCTGCCGTCGCTGTTCAAGCGTTTCAACGAACGCCATGTCAGCAGCCTGGACGAACACGAATACCGGCAGATGCATTTTCACGTCGACGAGGTGCTGACTCAGGACACTCATTGCTACGTTTCCTGTGCCGACGCCATCGAAGTTCCGCTGCTGTTTATCAACGGCGAACGGGATGAGTACACCTCGGTGGAAGACGCCCGTCTTTTTGCGGCTCATAGCCGTCAGGCTCAGTTTCAGACCATCAAGAACGCCGGGCACTTTCTCGACATGGAACACCCGACGGCTTGGCATGACACCCAGCAGGCCTTGCTGGGTTTTCTGCAGCCGGCCTCCAGCCTTGTCAAACCGAAGAGCCCGCCACTGTTGGGCAGCCCGCACCGCTACACAACCAGTGACCGTATCTTCAGTCACAGTGCGGCGCATAACCACTTGTCTCGCTAGGACGTGGCTCTGGGTTGACTCTTGGCGCGGCAGTTTGGCGCATGTTGGTACAAATCCTTTCTGTTTGGCTCGATAACGATACGACGATGGAGTTTGGTCCATGCGAAAAAAAACAACTGCGGCGAGCACCTTGCCCGGATCCGCGTCCCTTGTTAAAGCAGAACGAAGCGCAATACTCGGTCTACATGGTCGAAGTCTGTTCCCCACATTGCGCACTCTGGCGCTGCAAGGAATCAAGCAGCCTATCCACAGCGCCCGCCATACTCTAGCTCTTGGTGGCCTACTGGGCCGCGTGCTGCTCGGTAATACGTCGAATCCCTCCCCCGTCCAGGATGCGCGCTTCCAGGACCCATCCTGGCGCTTCAACCCCTTCTACCGCCGCAGACTGCAAGCCTATCTTGCCTGGCAAAAGCAACTGAACGCTTGGATTGACGAGAGCAATCTGGCGGCCGACGATCAAGCGCGCGCACACTTCATATTGGCTCAACTCGGCGATGCGCTGTCGCCGTCCAACAGCCCGCTCAATCCGCTGGCGATCAAAGAGCTGTTTAACACCGGCGGCGCCAGCCTGGTCAAAGGGATTGGTCATCTGCTCGACGACCTGCGGCACAATGGCGGCATGCCCAGCCAAGTCAGCAAGCAGGCCTTTGAAGTCGGCCAGAATATCGCGATCACCCCTGGCGCCGTGGTGTTCCGCAACGAGCTGCTAGAGCTGATCCAGTACCGGCCGATGAGCGAAAAACAATACGCCCGTCCACTGCTGATCGTGCCGCCGCAGATCAACAAGTACTACATCTTCGACCTCAGCGTGGAGAAGAGCTTCGTTCAGTATGCACTGAAGAACGGCTTACAAGTGTTCATTGTCAGCTGGCGCAACCCCGACGCTCGCCATCGCGAGTGGGGTCTATCGCGTTATGTAGAAGCCATCGAAGAAGCCCTCGATGTTACCCGTGCCATCAGCGGCAGCAAAAAAGCCCATCTGATGGGCGCCTGCGCGGGCGGCCTGAGCATCGCCGCCCTGCAAGGCTACCTGCAAGCCAAACGACAGCTGCACAAAGTCGCAAGCGCAACCTATCTGGTCAGCCTGCTAGACAGTCAGATCGACAGCTCAGCCATGTTATTTGTCAATGAGCAAACCCTGGAAGCCGCCAGGCGCCGCTCCGATCAGCAAGGCGTGCTGGATGGCCGCGACTTGGCCAAGGTCTTCGCCTGGATGCGCCCGAATGACCTGATCTGGAACTATTGGATCAATAACTACCTGCTCGGCAAGCAACCCCCTGCCTTCGACATCCTTTACTGGAACAACGACAGCACTCGCCTACCGGCCGCCCTACATGGCGATCTGCTGGACTTCGTCAAACTCAATCCGCTCATACATCCTGACGGCTTGGAGGTCTGCGGCATGCCGATTGACCTGCAGAAAGTCACGGTCGACAGTTTCAGTATTGCCGGTATCAACGACCACATCACACCTTGGGACGCGGTATACCGCTCGACCCTGCTACTCGGTGGCGAACGGCGCTTCCTGCTCTCCAACAGCGGGCATATCCAGAGCATCCTCAATCCGCCAGGTAATCTCAAGGCTAGCTATCTGGAGAACGACAAACTGCCATCCGACCCGCGTGCCTGGTATTCCGATACGCAGAAGCACGATGGCAGCTGGTGGCCAGGTTGGCTGGGCTGGATTCAGGCGCGTTCTGGTGCGCAACGCGAAATTCAGCTGGAGCTGGGAAATCAGAATCACCCACCGATGGAGGCCGCTCCCGGCACCTACGTGCATGCGAGTTGAACCCTGACTTGAACATTGAAAAGACCGGCCGGGGATTTCTCGGCCAGTTACCGTTGCCGACCTGCAGAAAGAAGCAGGGATGAAACTTGCGATCTTATCCACGAATGCAATGCAGGCAACCAGAAAACCTAGGCCAAGGCCGTGAGGACAATCATCGGGCCGCCCGTGATTGCAGATCAAGGATTACTTGGACATAAGCCTTGGTCTTTGGATGATTTGGTGATTGCGGTCGCCACCTGCTTCAACCCGATACTCCCATTCATAAACGGTGGACCTATAGTTATTTATCCCGTTCCCAACTGCGGGCGCGCCATGACTGAAAAATACTTCATTGCCATACTATTGGCGCTGAGCATGATATGGATTGCGGTTGTTTGGTGGATGATGGCTCCGTATGTATGAGACATCCTCCCGTGACACCAACCGATTCTCCAAGTCGCTGGCCTGATAAACCGGGGCTTCCAGAGTGTCCGCACCCTCCCCGCGCCTTTGAGCGCTCTGTAGCCCAGAACTGGGTTCGATCACTGATTGCGCCACCGCGCCCTTTTGCACAAAAAACGGACATAGGGCGTCGGCGGGAGGGGATAAGTGCTTTTCGTCATGTTTTTTTGCCATCGGAAGATTTGGTATCGGGCTGCTATGGTTTTCAATATGAGACAGCTACCCATAGGGCCACCGTGATGAGCGAGAACGGGATGCTAAAAATTAGCTATAACGAGCTTGGTTATCCGATGGAGTTGTTTATCGCTGTGCCATTGCATGCGAGAGCAGATGAGTACGCTGCACTGTTCAATATTCTTAGACAGTATGAAAACCGGAAGGACTTTGACATTGACTTGACCGCAATCGAGGCAGAGCAGCTGCGTCCGCAGGTGGCAGCGTTAGGCATAACCGATGTCACATGGGAATTCGTATAGCGGAAAGAACGGGCCCTGTTCGGGGTATGCCCGGCGCATGAATATGCCAGGCTGGCATGTCATTGTTGATATCAGACAGTGAGTTAAAGGGTACAGGGATGAAAGACAACGGGACGCTAAAAATCATCTTCAAGAAACACGGCCATCCAGCACAGATGTCTGTAGGCACTCTCCTCAGGGCGAGAACAGATGAGTTCACCGTACTGTTCCATATTCTCAAACGCTATGAACATCAGCAAAGCGTCAACGCCAGGTTGACTGAAATCGAGGCAGAGCAATTGCGTTCGCGGGTAGCAGCGCTAGGTATCACGGACGTTATGTGGGAGTTCGTGTAGGGAGTGGATAATGGAGCCCTAAAGGTAAAACCCGCATTGCGCGGGTTTACAGGGATGCGTCATTAGGTTTGGTCGCTGGAAGGTATGCGCACGGTCATAACGCTCCGCGCATTCGAGCCAGGGTAGATGTTCGACGTAGGTCCCAGACAGGCGCTGCCAGGCCGCCGAGAGATTTTCCTCAATCCGCAGCAGGTTGATGGCCGGGCCTGTGCTGGAGGTACCGAACGTCTGCCCGGTGACCTTGCCGGCGAAGGCATGGTGCTGTAGGTAGAAAAATCGCGCGGCGCGCTGGATGTCGGTGAGGTTTTCGGGGCGGGTCATCTTCTGCCACTCGAACACCTGGCGTGAGCTCAGCGCCCATTTGAACTGGCGCACGAATTCTTCCAGGTGGTTCTGCACGACGCGGTACAGCGTGACCAGGTCGCCGTTGATGTCGTTGAGGACTTCAATAGGTCACTAAACAAGCTGAACCTTAACTGGCAGCCTCCCTACTGTCCGGTGCGTCCTGCATGCCACACACATATCGTGACCATTGATCCATTAACATTTGACGCTTCCCGAACAGATCTCCACG
This sequence comes from Pseudomonas sp. F-14 TE3482, assembly GCF_053629455.1. Classification (NCBI taxonomy): domain Bacteria; kingdom Pseudomonadati; phylum Pseudomonadota; class Gammaproteobacteria; order Pseudomonadales; family Pseudomonadaceae; genus Pseudomonas; species Pseudomonas sp. F-14 TE3482. The sequence continues at coordinate 3,916,934 of NZ_JBRJII010000001.1, read as the reverse complement.
GCGATAAGCAGCCTCAACCGCATTCTCTACTGTATGTGCAAGCGCCTGTTCGCAGACCTCTCGAGGATAGTGGGTGACCTCACTCGCCCAATCCCTAAAAGTCGAGCGGAATCCATGCGTCGTGAGATCGTTGCGCTTCATTCGACGCAACACCATCAACATCGCCATATTGCTCAGCGGCCTCCCTTTTCGAGCACCAGGAAACAGATGATTGTTCCCTTCTACGCGAGGAAGACCAATCAGTAGATCCAATGCTGGTTTCGACAGCGGAACCCGGTGCTCTTTCCCTGCTTTCATTCGCGACGCTGGAATGGTCCATATTCCAGCAACGAGATCAATCTCTGCCCACGTAGATAAGAGTACTTCGCTGGTTCGGCAAGCAGTCAGGATAGTGAAGCACAGGGCCTTAGAACTCAGATCTTCTGCTTTCTCAAGAGTCGCCACGAACGTAGGGAGCTCAGTCCATGGGATTGCTGCGTGATGTTTTACAGCACGCACTTTTTGGCGAGGAGGCAAAAGCTTGTCCAAGTGTCCTCGCCATCGAGCGGGATTTTCGCCTGCGCGTAGGTCTCGAGCTCTTGCTGCGTCGAGGACAAGTTCGATACGGTTTCGCAAACGACTAGCGGTTTCGGGCTTTACTGTCCAAATCGGCTTGAGGATTTTCAGCACATGTTCAATGCCTATCTCCTGGGTGGGAAGATCGCCTATGACCTTGAACGCATAAGTAGTCAGTGTGTTCTTCCACTGTTGGGCGTGCTTGGCATTTTTCCAGCCCGCCTTATGGGCAGCGATGTAATCAAGAGCAACCTCCTTAAAGGTTATTGGTTTGGTCGGGGTTTCGCGCTCCGATAGAAACGTGGCTTCTTTTTCCAGCCTTTTCCTCTCCAACACCTCATCTCGACTCGCAATTGGATCGACTCCAGATCTACTCAGCCTTCTAGCATCAGATGCTTTTTCCCGAGCTGCCGCGAGACTTGTCTCTGGATGCTTTCCCAAGCCCATGTATCGGCTCTTTCCTGAGAGCTTATAGCGGAAAAGCCAACTTGCGCCGCCGGTAGGGCCAACTCTCAGATACAACCCATCTCCGTCATTGGTCATGCCAGGCAAGCCAGTTCTGACTATTTTCTCCACCGCCTTTGTCGTAAGTGATGCCATGCGTCACCTCATCTTTTTAAGGACGATGACCTAATCTAAATCAGCTCCAGCCCACACTCCAGCCCACACCTTGGACGATGGCTTTCGGTAATATCCATTGGAACACAAAAGACAAAAAATCAAATATCTACATGTTTAATAAGGACTTTTTAGTAAACAGCCAGACGGCAATAGAACTCAAAATACGTCAAAATAGCGGACATCGCCTCCGCCATCTTTATACGCTAAGGCCCTGATTATTCAGGGCTTTGTCGTTTCTGCATTTTGAAAAAAACCCTGCCAGCCCATACCTTGACCTTTGGCTTTCCGTAGTTAGACGTGGAACGCAAAGCACAATAAATTCATAACTGACTGTTTTTAAAAAAATTTTTCGCACCAAATAGAATACCCGGGCGAGATCTTGATGCAGGCCTTGGGTGCATCCTTTCGCCCGCGGAGCTCTTGGAACTGCACAAGCGCTTCCAACAAATGACGGCCGACTACAACGCCCTCCCCGCAAGTCAAAAGTATGAAGGCATTCGGCCGTTGAAAAAAGAAACCCAACTCGCGCTCTGGATCAGCCTGGGCACCCTGTGCCGAATTGGCGAGTTGCTGCAGGCCGAATGGAAAAATGTCGATCTGGACCAGCAGACCTGGTTCCTCCCCAGTGAAAACGTCAAAGGCAGCCGGGGCAAGAAACAGGACCACCATATCTTCCTCTCCCCTTTGCACTGCATTTCTTTCAGGAACTCAAGAGCCTGACGGGACATTCACAGTGGTGCTTCCCCAACAAGCAGGATGATGGGCATGTGGACGAGAAAGTGGTGAGCAAACAGGTCGGAGATCGGCAGGCCCGGTTCAAAAACCGCAAGGCCCCCTCAAGACGGCGTCACGACGACACGCTGGTGCTTGCCGACGGCCAAAAAGGCGACTGGACGCCGCATGACCTGCGCCGCACGGGCGCGACCATGATGCAGGCTTTAGGGGTCAGCCTGGACGTCATCGACCGCTGCCAAAACCATGTGCTGGCAGGCTCGCGGGTGAGGCGCCATTACCTGCATCACGACTATACCGCAGAGAAGAAGTGTGCCTGGAACCTTTTGGGCGATCGACTCAGTGCCGTGTTGTCCTCTACCTACGAGCACCCACCGACCGAATCGATGATGTCTTTTCCAGCGTACGCCCCCCCTGGATCCCAGCTGCCTTCAATCGGATAGGTCGGTTTTCCCGAAACTCCCAACTGAAAGCGGATGGAGGAATACTCAAGACCGTCAGACACCCCTAGGAAAAAAATGAGCCAGGTTGGTGTACAGAGATCGACTGACCCGTAATTTTCTCCAGAAACTGCTCCGGAAGAATGCGTTCAACCGCCGAAAGGAACGTCTCGATCAGTGACCTGAAATGATCAAGTTCGCCTTCCTGTATCTGCCGCCATAGGCTTGGACGATACCGAACCAGAATGGATAACGCATAGAGCAACACCAAAGATGTCGCTCGATACTCATTTATCGCTCCAAACAGCGGCAACATGAGCGCATGTCTTTTAAATGGACTGTGATGCAGCTGAAGTGCATCCCACCAAACATTCGATTCCGGATGATCAATTGCCACACGGAAATGGCTCGCTGACGACCTAGACGATACCTGGACAATTTCGCGAATTGGCCCTGGAAAAGCCGCGATATCATCCGCAGTCATTCGCCCAGACTCATCTATCAAAAGGGCGTAGGTTGTCGTTGCACGGTGGTGCAGACCGTTACTTTTTTGATCGTAAGCAGGAATAACCCAAGAAGGTTTGCCCTCAAATATGTCTTCAAAAAGATCCGCAACCTCAGGTATCCGAGAAAACAGCTGCTCCATAGTAAGCCAGCTTCCAACTGGCAGTGCTTTCAGCGCATCCAGACCGTCGGGTTTCCGCTTGGCAGCGACAAGTGAGTTTGCAGACATCGATTTAACCCAACTTGGGAAAAAACCCGAAACTAGCGCACCAATGGCCAGACTCTCAAATCGGTCATCTAAACCATCATGGGTATAAAGGCCATGTCCTTTTTTGGTTGTTGCCTCCAACTCTGCAAGGGTTTGAGGACCACTCGGCGAAGCGAGCATCTCGGCAAATGCAAAGGACATTGTGCCGTAATACAGATTGAGTACACGTTGACTGACATTTCTTCGATCAATGGCACTGAAATAATCGGTGGAATTGCGGAGCGCGAAGGCGACGCCCTCTCCCTTTGACACGATGGTCGAGATATCAAGACTTAGGCTTTCAAGTTGAGCGCGACGGTCGACCATTTTTCGAGCAAGAGTCGCACTTTTCAACTGAGCAAGGCGCGCCCAGACGGCTTCTATCGGAGTTTCTGAAAGCAACACTCGCCGCGGTGCTTGCAACTCTTCAAAGGTCCCCTCTTCGGCTTGCGTTGTCGTAGGAGCGAACTTTCCAGTGCTGCTTTCACGGTTCCATTCGATGAGAAGGGATTGAAAATCGTCAATCGGCTTCACGGGAATAGATACCCCCATAGCGAAGGACTCAACCATGTACGGCTGTCCGTTAAAAAAGATTACGGACACCTCTCCAGCCAGCTGTTTGTATACATTGTTGCTCGTCGCTGACGAGTAAAGCACTGCGGCCGAACGCTCCGTCCCACCTCTAGACGCCATTACGACAACATACTCTCCTACGGCAACCTCACGGACTATGGACGCGTCCCAGCCATGCCCGACTAGCTTATCAAGCATATTTCTTTTCACTGCGTCCCGCAGAATATCTAAGCGCGCCTTCCATCCGCTGTCTTGCATATGCCTTCTCCATGCTCTGTCTTTCTACTAAACACTATCGCAGCTTCAGTCATAGCATTGATCGGTCGAATCCACAGCCAATAGCGGCCATTCACGCTACGTTACTAAATTATGGTTTGCGTAAAAAGCGGGGGTGGTAGCCGGCGCTGCATTGCGTGCCGGCTAATTTCACCATCGCTATTTTAATTTTTTTAATGGAAACAATCGTCCCTCTGAAATGAAAACGACACTCGGTCGCCAGCCGTCAGCCCTGTCAGCGGATCTTCTGTCACGGAAAGGGCGATGGTCATCGGCGGTCATTGCTCATGCGTACGGGTCATTCTTCCCGACGTCGTTAAGTAGCGACGCAGAATGCCTGGGCAGGCCTATGGAGATTAAGGCTGCGAGCAGTACGAACGCGCTCGATATCCACAAGCACGCCCCCAGCCCATACACCTGATAAATCCAGCCGGAAAGCACCGTGCCGATCAACCGCCCCATGGCGTTCGACATGTAATAAAACCCCGTCCCGCACTGCCTTGCACAGTGCCGCGGATTGCTCCGTGCAGTATCCACTCCCGGTGAACGCCGCTGCACTCATGAATTGCCCCATCACCGCCAATGACACCCACGTACGATTGGCTCACTGCCTGACGCCCAGTCCCGCGTATTTACGCAAAATGAGGCTATCGACTTGCCGATATCGGCTTTTTCACCCCAGCCCCCCTCCCTACAGTATGTACGACTTCAACGGCGAGCAGCGCTCGCCCCGTTCAGGAACCGTGCATGCCCAGCCTGTCTTTGCGTATCGAAAGGATCGACCTGCTCACGCCTCACATTCGTCGCATGATCCTGGTCGATGACGCCGGCCACACCCTGCCCGGTTTCACCCCGGGTGCTCATATCGAAGTGCAGATACCAGGCAGCAAACCCAGGTGGCGTGCTTACTCGCTGGTCAGTCTGCCTGAACACCCTCACTACGAGATCGCGGTGCAACTGGAAGACCAGAGCAGCGGTGGTTCGCGCTGGATGCACGAGGTGCAAGTCGGTCAGCAACTGGTGGTCCGCGCGCCCAACAACCATTTTCCATTGGTGGCTAATGCCAATGACTACCTGCTGATCGCGGGAGGAATAGGCATCACCCCAATGCTTGGCATGGCCCGCTCGCTCGCGGCCAGTCAGCAGCCGTTCACTTTGCACTATGCCGGTCGCGACGCAGGCCGCATGGCGTATCTGGAAGAGGTCCAGGCGCTCGGCACCGCCCGATGCTGGATCAGCGGCGGCGACCCGGCGCGGCGCCTGCCCCTGAACAGCCTGCTGGATTCGCCCATCAATGGACGCCAGCTTTATGTGTGCGGCCCCAAGTCATTGATCAGCAACGTGCTGCAAACGGCTCGCGCACTGGGCTGGGACGACAGCCAACTGCACAGCGAGTTGTTCATCGGCAGCCTCGACGCCGAGACCGAAGCCGGTTTTGAAGTGGAACTGCGCGCCAGTGGCGTAACGCTTCAGGTGCCCGCGGGCAAAAGCGTACTGGACGCAATGATAGAAGCCGATCTGGACCCGATGTTCGATTGCCGTCGGGGTGACTGTGGGGTGTGCGTGGCCCAAGTGCTCGAAGGCGCCGCTGACCACCGCGATATTTGTCTGTCGGAGCGCGAACGGGCTGACGGCAGCTTCTGTACCTGTGTATCCCGCGCCTCCAGCGCTCGCCTGGTGCTCGATTTGTAAGTGCGTTGTCGTACCACGCACCTCTTTATGGCTGGTTAAAAGGAGACATCATGATTCCCTCGAACGAACAGATCGCGGCCTTGATCCGCGACGACAGCGTGCACAAAAGCGTTTACACCGACCCTCAACTGTTTGATCTGGAAATGCAGCGAATCTATGGTCAGGCATGGATCTACGTCGGCCATGAAAGCCAGGTCAAAAACGTCGGTGACTACCACACCACACGCATCGGCGATCAGGACGTGATTCTGGTTCGCGGTGCCGATAAAAACGTCAATGTGCTCTACAACCGTTGCCCGCACAAAGGCGCCAAGCTGGTGGCCGAAGGCGACGGCAATGTCGGCAAGTTCTTCCGCTGCCCTTACCACGCCTGGACCTTCAAACTTGACGGCCAGCACCTTTCGGCACCGTTGAAGAACGGCTTCGAAGGCACCTGTTTCAACCCCCGGCACCCGGACTTTTCAATGGTGAGCCTGGCGCGGGTCGACAGCTATCGAGGCTTCGTGTTCGCCAGCCAGATCGATCATGGTCCAGACCTGAAAAGCTTTCTCGGCGGCGTGATCACCTCCATCGACAATCTCTGCGATCGCTCGCCGGTGGGTGAAGTCGAAGTGGCCGGCGGTATTTTTCGAGTCATGCAGCGCTCCAACTGGAAAGTCTTCTACGAAAATCTCCACGACACCATGCACGCTCGCGTCACGCATGAATCCTCGGTGGACGCGGCCCGCAGCGAAGCCGAATCCTTGGGAGAAATGCCTTTCGAACTGCTGATCATGGACGGCAACGGCGAGCCCTACGATTTCTGGGAAAAGCTCGAACTGCGTGCCTACAACAATGGACATGGTTACATGGAAGCGATCTTCGATCCGGCAGCCGCCGAGCGCGACGATGTGTCCAAGGCCCACTTCGAATGCCTGAGCGATGCCTATGGCGAAGAACGCGCCCGAGACATCATGGGAATGAATCGTCACAACACTGTGATCTACGGCAGCGGCTCGCCCCACACCGTGTTCATGCAGTTCCGGGTGATCCGGCCGATGGCCGTCGACCGTACCCTGGTGGAAATCCAGACGTTCCGCTGCAAAGGCGCTCCGGATGCCGTATTTGATCGGGCGCTGACGTACGCCAACGTCATCAACTCGCCCTCCTCCAACGTCATGCCCGACGACGTCGAAGTCTATGCCCGCTGCCAGGAGGGCAACATGACCCGCGGTGGTGAATGGATCAGCATGCATCGTTATGTCGGCACCGACCGGTTGCTGCCCGATGGCGCGGTCTCGACCAATGGCACCAGCGAGCTGCCGATGCGCAACCAGTTCGCCGCCTGGAAGCACTACATGACCGCCACCCTGATCGCCAAGGAGAGCACCCATGCTGCTTGATCGCACTTTCGACGTCTCGACTCACGCCCTGATCCCGGCCCAGGTACCCAGCGAATCCTTGCGCGAGATCGAGCAGTTTCTCTATCGCGAAGCACGCCTGCTGGATGAGCGCCGCTTCTGGGAGTGGGACCAACTGTTTACCGATGCGGGCATGTACTGGGTGCCGCACCTGCATGGGCAGGTCGACCCTTTCGAACACATTTCGCTGTTCTGGGAAAACCGCATGTTGCGCGAAGTGCGCATCCGCCGGGTAGAGAACGTGCGTAACTGGTCGCAACAACCACCGACCCGCACGGCTCACCTGGTGGGCAATGTGATGGTCGAAGGACTCGACAGCCAAGGGCTGCTGGTGGTGAGCGCGACGTTCCAGGTCAGCGAATGGCGTCTTGAACAACGTCAGTTGGCCGGGCGCTACACCTACAAGCTTGCCAGTCAGGACAGCGGCGGCTGGAAAATTCAGCTCAAGCGGGTTGACCTGATCAACTGCAACGATGTGTTCGCCAACCTTGAGGTCTTTGTCTGATGGGGCGCCCGACCGTATTGGCCCTGCATTATCAGAATGACGTGTTGCATCCTGACGGCCGTATCCGGGTCGGGCTCGCAGCCGATGATCCGGCACGTGACGCCGTGCTGGACGCCGCCATCAGGCTGCAGCAAGGCGCCCGCGCACGGGGCTGGCCGATCATTCATGTGCGCGTGGCGTATCGCCCGGACTATGCCGACCTGGTACAGAACGCGCCGATCCTGCGCGCCGTCGCGGCCAGCGGTGCCGCCCAGGAAGGCACTTGGGGCGCGCAGTTCCATGACGCGTTGCAACCGCTGGAAGGCCCGGACGAATTCGTCATCACTCATACCCGCATCAACGCGTTTTACGGCACACCGCTGGACACCCTGTTGCGCCAGCTCGAAACACGACAGTTGCTGATCGCCGGCGTCGCCACCCACTCGGTGGTGGAAAGCACGGTACGGCATGCCGTCGATTGCGGCTTCGAGGTGACGGTGCTGGCCGACGCCTGCGCCGCCGCCCGCCCCGCGACTCATCTGGCGGCGCTGGACAGCATGCGGTTGATCGCCACCGTCACGGATGTCGCAAGCTCCCTGGAGTCAATGCCATGAAGTCCATTCCCACTGCCAACCTGCAAGGTCAGGTGGCGATCGTCACAGGCAGCACCCAGGGCCTGGGGACTGACATTGCTCGTCAACTGCTAAACGCCGGCGCCTGCGTCATGCTGGTCGGCCGCAACCGCGACATGGGGGCGGCACTGGCCAGCGAGTTGGGTGAACGCTGTCGCTTTGTCGCCTGCAATGTCGAGCTGGACGAGGATATCGATGACTGTATCGACACCACGCTGGCCGCCTTCGGCCGTCTCGACATTCTGGTCAACAACGCCTGTGTCTACGACGACCAGGGGCTACAGTCAGACCGCGCGCAATGGTTGAACACCCTCAACATCAACCTGGTGTCGGCGGCCATTTTCGTACAGAAAGCCACGCCGCACATGAGTGAAGGCGGCACCGTGATCAACATCGGCAGCACCGGCGGCAAGTTTGGCGCAGCCGGGCGAGCCCTGTACCCGGCGTCCAAGGCCGGTTTGCTGCAGCTGACCCGAAACTTTGCGGTGAGCCTGGCACCGGCTTCGATCCGGGTCATCAGCGTCTCGCCGGCCTGGACCTGGTCGCCGTCGGTGGCGAACCTGAGCGGCGGCGACCTTGCCATGGCCGACCGCGTGGGGGCCACCTTTCACCCGCTTGGGCGCGTCGGGCGCGGCGAGGAGATCGGCCATGTGGTCGCCTTCCTGTGCAGCCATGGGGCGTCCTGGATTACCGGGGTAGACATTCCGGTGGACGGCGGTTTTTCGATCCTCGGCCCCGATCAGGGGCTCTCGCCTCGGGTGTGGTTCGAGCGCTTGCGTGACCCGGTCTGAATCGCTTCGCCTATTGAGCACCGCCAACAAAACCTGATGAAGAGTCGATAACGAGGTAATACCATGGGCAAGATAATCACCGTAAAAGCCAGCGACGGCAGCGGCAGTTTCGCCGGTTACCTGGCGCTGCCCGCCAGCGGCAAAGGTCCCGGCGTAGTAATAGGCCAGGAAATCTTCGGCATCAACGCCAACATGCGCGAAGTGGCCGATTTTTACGCCGAGGAAGGGTATGTCGCCTTGGTGCCGGACCTGTTCTGGCGCCTGGAACCGGGCGTAGACCTGGGGTACACCGAGGCCGACTTCGCCCGTGCCATCGAGCTGTTCCAGCGCATGGACGTGGACAAGGCTGTCGATGACATCGACGCCAGTTTCAAGGCACTCAGCGATTTGCCCGAAGTCGAGGACGTCGGTTTCGGCTATGTGGGTTTCTGCATGGGCGGCAAGCTGGCCTACCTGACGGCGACGAGAACCGACGCCGCCTGCTCGGTGGGCTATTACGGCATGGGCATTGAACAGTTGCTCGACGAAGCCGACAACATCAAAGGCCGCCTGGTGCTGCACTTCGCCGAACAGGATGGCTACTGCGATGCCAATGCCCGAACGCTGATCAGTCAGCGCCTGGGCGGCCGCAACAACGTCGAGATTTACACCTACCCCGACGTCGACCATGCCTTCGCCCGCAACGGTGGCATGCACTACAACAAGCCGGCCGCGTTGATGGCCCATCAACGCAGCATCGCCGCACTCAAACAGGCCATCGGCCCTAACTACAACCTGTCCGAACTGTGGGAAAAGCACATCGAATTCGAGTTTGCCGTCCGCGATGTCCCGGCGACCATGGCGACCATGGTTGCCGAACCTTACGTCAACCACATTCCGACCATGACCGGTGGCGTGGGCTACCGCGAACTGAGCCGCTTCTACCAGAACCATTTCGTCCACGCCAATCCGCCGGACATGAAGCTGGTGCCCATCTCGCGCACTGTCGGGGCCTCACAGATCGTCGACGAGTTCGTGATGTGTTTCACCCACACCAGTGAAATCGACTGGATGCTGCCCAACGTCGCGCCGACCGGTCAATACGTCGAAATACCGATGCTCGGTGTCATCAAGTTCCGGGGCGACAAGCTGTGTCACGAACATATTTACTGGGACCAGGCCAGCGTTCTGGTGCAGATCGGCCTGCTCGACCCCACCGGGTTGCCCGTGGCCGGTATCGAAACGGCGAAGAAACTGCTCGACGAACAACGGCCGTCCAATACGCTGATGGGCAAATGGGCGGACAGCGCCGAACAGTAATCGAACACTGCACCCTGTAGGAACGAGCCTGCTCCTACAGGGTGCAGCGTTTGATTATCTGATGGCAGCCGTCTGATGCGGCAGTTCGCCAAAGCGTTCACGGTAATAACGGGCAAAACGCCCGAGATGACCAAAGCCATGTTCCAGGGCGACTTCGGTAATGCTCACGTCGCAACGACCGAGCAAACGATCGCGCACCGCTTCAAGCCGCAGGTTGCGCAACCGCTCCATGGGTGTTTGTCCGTAACAGCGCTGGCACAGGGTGTTGAGGCTGCGCTCGCTCATGCCCGCCGCAGCGGCCAGTTCTCCCAGGGAAAGTGCATCCCCCAGGCGACTGCGCATCAAGTCTTCGATCTTGTGCAACTGTCGCAATGCCTGACGCTGTGCTGGCGTCTCAACGACCGCTATCGGTGACCCGTCGACTTTCGGTGGGTGGGTCAGCAGGAACAGCGGCAGGCTTTCTTCCAGATGTCGCAACCAGTGAGCATGCACCGGCTCACCCTCGCTGGCCCCCAGCTGCTCAAGCAAATCATCAACCAGGCGCAACCAGCCACGCGCCTGACCGGTGTCGAGCCGGTAGGCAGGTGGCAAGCTGAAATCGGCGGCCAGCCCTCCTTCGTCCACCAGCCGTTCCTGCATCAGCCTCAACAAGGAGCGCGGCACCTTGAGCAGCAATTGTTCGCAGCCACGGTGCCAGACCAGTCGGGCCTGGCGGTTGGGCGCGAGCACCGCCACTTGCCCCTCCTCCAACTCCAGCGCCAGCCCGTCGCACTCGATGCTGGCCCGCCCGCGCAATGGCATCTGCATCAATACGAAATCGGTAAAAGGCCGTGGCCGCACCTCAACCTCGGCACCGTAACGCAGGACAAACAATTGGCAACGTCCCACTTCAGCGCGGAAAAACGCCGTGTCGACATTGCCAGTGCGCCAGCTCAAGTCGTGTTCGACCAACTCACGCGCGAGCAGCCGATGACTTTCCTGCCGCGAGCGGCTGGTGAAGACCGGCGTCTGGCACAGCCTCGACAGATCAAGCCCCGCACTAGCGCCAGGCATAGGGTGAACCGATAGCGCAGCCATGGCTCAAAGCGACCGGTTTCGGCGAGCTTCGTTACGTTGCAGGGTGATACTCGGTGTTTCATCGAACAGCTTGCGATACTCGCTGGAGAAGCGGCCCAGGTGGGTAAAACCCCACCCCATGGCAATCACCGAGATATTGCGCGCCGAATTGTCCTCGAGGATTTCCTGGCGCACGGCACCCAGCCGGTGCTTCTTCAGATACGCCATCGGCGACATGCCAAAGTATTTCTTGAAACCTTCGAACAGCTTGAACCGCGACACACCGGAAATCGCCTCAATGTCTTCCAGGTGCAGTGCTTCGCGGGCATTTTCGTGGATGTACTGCTTGGCTCGAATCAGGTAGTGCGGCAGTTTGACGCCGAGCACATTGCGCAACTCATCGGAGTAGTTGTTCGGCTGGGCGAGGATCAAGCCCTTGATCAGCGAGCTCTCGATGTCGCGAGTGAAAAACGTCTGGTCATACAACTCGCGGCTGCGCTCCAGCTCGCCAATAAAGTAGCGAGCCATGCGCCACCACGACGCGGAGGAACCGTTGACGGCGTCCATCACCGGCTCGAAACGCAAGGGGGTTTCCAATGGCCGCTGCAGCATGTCTTCAAGGGACTTGCGCATGGCCGCACGGGTAATGACGACCTGGATCTTGCGGCAATCGCCGTTGATCGACAGCTCCTGGTTTTCGTGGGGCGACACGATGACTGCGCTGTCGCGATCGGACGTCACCTGACAGCCCTGCTTGCTTAAGTGTTGTTCGCCGACGAGGGGCAGACTGAGGCTGTAGCTGTTCAGGTGTTCGGCGTCTTCGATGCCGACCGTGACGTCGGTGCCGTACCCGATCACACCCAGTGTCGTGGACATGGATTTGAGCACATTGCCACTGTGATGGAACTGAATGCGGTTGGGGTAGCTGGTCTTGAGCAGATGCGGCCCACAGATTCCGGCCATCCACTGCCGGGCACCATTGAGGTCATAACGCTCGATACGAATGTCACGAACATGTACATCAGGACTTGTACTCATCACGGGGCACCCACGGCTGTTTTATGAACGCGCTCTGACGGCACGCCTCTGATAGAAAGAGCAATCTTCATGCCGCGTGCCTCCCTCCGGGGGCCGGCCGAAATATGCGGATAACATTCACCGATTAATCGGATAGGGACAGCGCATCGCCAGAGCCGTCCATCCCCGTGAACGTCTTTCTCACGCCGTAAACACAGGTATGGCGCTGTAAAATAGAGCAGACACCCACCGGTCGGCACAATAGGCATGCATTGAACACCAGGCGTGATTGGGTATTACCTGCCCAGATGAGCAGGCAGGTGTTACCCCCTGGAATTGTTGAAGCGCAGGAGACCGAAATCTCGTTCGGATGGTGCGGGTCGCTTACCAGAATTTCCAGGTGTAGGTGGTGATAAGACGGTTTTCGTCGAAGTCATTACCATGGCGGAATTTGACGTTGATGTTGCGCAGTTCGACGCCAAGGTTCTTCAGCGGACCTTCCTGAACCACATAGGACAGATAGATATTGCGCTCCGACTCGCTGTTGTCGCTGAGGGCGCCGCGATCGATGTCGGTGCCGCGCATGTAACGCGTCATCAGTTTCAAGCCAGGCATACCCACGCCAGCAAAATCGAAGTCATAACGCGCCTGCCAGGATTTTTCGTTGGGTTTGACGAAGGCGATGGCGGACCAGTTCACGAGGTAGGGCTGCGGCGCGTAGCCGTTAAGGGTCGGGAACGTGCTGTCGCCGAGCATCCGTTGATAACCCAGGCCAAAGGAGTGGGCACCTTTGCGCAGGGTAGTCATGGCGCCATAGGAGCGGTTATCAATGCGCCCGTACAGGGCGTCGCCATCTTCCTTGTTGTTGAAATAGCGCAAATCGGTTTTCAGAGCGTAGCCGCCACCCAGGTCTGCCAGGTAGGTGGCACCCAGGTAATGCTGACGGTAGATGTCTTCCAATTGCCCGTAGAAATAGGTCCCGGTCAGCGCCGGCGTGAACGCGTAACTGGCGCCGCCAAAGTTCAAACCGTCGCTGCGGCGCTGCACGTCAGGCCCGTTGAACAAGTACATTTTTTCGCTATTGGAGGATTCGCGACCGCTGATTTCGGTAAAGCGCCCGCCAGTCAGCGTCAGCTTATCCACCTCTTTGGACTCGATCAGGGTGCCGTGATACGTGGTGACCAGTTGCCGCGAATCGTCGGTGTAGGCCACCGGCAGCGTTGGCCGATGCTCACCGTATTTCAACTCGGTCTTGGAGTAACGCACCTTCGCGGTGTAGCCGCCACGGCCGTAATCGGTCGCTTGTTCTTGCTTGCTGACGCTATAGGGAATGATGCTGTCAGGCCCCCTGCCACCACCGCCGTCGAGCCGGTAGGCGTACTGCATCGAAGCATCCAGGCCAAACTGCAGCGGCCCCTCTGTGTAGCCCGAGATGAAGCGCAGGTCGAAGCCTTGGGTCCAGCTGCCAACGCGGGAGTTCTTCGGGTTTTCGCCCTTGAAATCGCGATCGATGTAAAAGTTGCGCAAGCCCAGCCCCAGGTGGCTGTCTTCAACGAAGTCTGCCTGGGCCATCATCGGTGTAATCATTCCGGCCAGGCTTGCCGTCTGCACGCAACGGGTAAACCAACTCGCTTGAAACATAACTTATCCCCTCTTATTCAATGTGCGAACACATCAAGTAGCGGCGTGACCAAAGCGATCACTCCAATAGTTGGCAGTTGTTTCTTTGTTAAAATATTCAGCATGAGTCGTTATGGTTGATGTCGCTCCGGCGAGACAGCCGATACGCATCGAGAAGGATTAGGCAGCATTGGCGCCAGAGTCTCTATCCTGTTAATTCGAGACTCATATCCGTTTACTTCGAATTATCAATTCCCCCTCGTTCGCCTTGCCGCTTCCAGCCAGCTATATCTAGGCCAATGCAGATTGGCCAACTTTATGGACTGTGTTTGCCGACAAAGCGGATAGACCCAGGTGCGGGCAACTTATTTAATGCGGACACAAACAACTTATTGAATGCACGAATTAGCCCGATGCAAAGAGGTATCGATTAATGAGCAGTGCAAAAAGCGTCGAACAGTGGAAAAGCTTTATTGAGGGCTGCCTGGACTTCCGGCCAGCGGAAGGTATCTTCCGAATTGCCCGGGATATGTTTACCGAGCCGGATTTGTTTGATCTGGAAATGGAACTGATCTTCGAGAAAAACTGGATCTACGCCTGCCACGAAAGCGAAATCGCCAACAAGCATGATTTCATGACCCTGCGCGCCGGGCGTCAGCCAATGATCATCACCCGCGATGGCGAAGGCCAACTCAACGCGCTGATCAACGCCTGCCAGCACCGGGGCACGACCCTGACCCGCGTCGGCAAGGGCAACCAGTCGACCTTCACCTGCCCGTTCCACGCATGGTGCTACAAAAGCGATGGTCGCCTGGTCAAGGTCAAGGCCCCCGGTGAATACCCGGAAGGTTTCGACAAAGCCACCCGCGGCCTGAAAAAAGCCCGCATCGAAAGCTACAAAGGGTTTGTGTTTGTCAGCCTCAATGTCGAGGGCACTGACTCGCTGCAAGATTTCCTCGGTGACGCCAAGGTGTTCTTCGACATGATGGTTGCCCAGTCGCCCACCGGTGAACTGGAAGTGCTGCCGGGCAAGTCCGCCTACACCTACGACGGCAACTGGAAACTGCAGAATGAAAACGGTCTGGACGGTTATCACGTCAGCACCGTGCACTACAACTACGTGGCCACCGTGCAGCATCGCCAGCAGATCAATACCGAGAAAGGCCTGGTCGGGGCCGATACCCTGGACTACAGCAAGCTCGGCGCTGGCGACAAGGAAACGGACGACGGCTGGTTTGCCTTCCACAACGGCCACAGCGTGCTGTTCAGCGACATGCCCAACCCGGCGGTACGTCCCGGATACAGCACGATCATGCCGCGCCTGCTCGAAGAGTACGGTCAGGGCAAAGCCGAATGGATGATGCACCGGCTGCGCAACCTGAACATCTACCCGAGCATGTTCTTCCTCGACCAGATCAGCTCGCAGCTGCGCATTATTCGTCCGATCGCCTGGAACAAGACCGAGATCAACAGCTTCTGCTTGGGCGTGGTCGGCGAGTCGGATGCCGATCGGGAAAACCGCATTCGTCAGTTCGAAGACTTCTTCAACGTGTCCGGCATGGGCACCCCCGACGACCTGGTGGAATTCCGCGAAGCCCAGCGCGGTTTCCAGGCACGCCTGGAGCGCTGGAGCGACATTTCCCGCGGCGTGGGCAAGTGGGTCGAGGGGGCGACGCCCAATAGCGAAACCATTGGCATCTCACCGGCGCTGACCGGCACCGAGTTCACCCATGAAGGCCTCTACGTCAATCAACATGGCAACTGGCAGCGCTTCATGCTCGAAGGTTTGGCGCGCAAAGCCGCCGAAGAGCAACCGTTGAAACTGCGTGAGGTGTGAACATGAATTCGCAACTGCAATACCGCGTCGAACAATTCTTCTACCGCAACGCTGAAGCCTGCGACGGCCAGGACTGGGATACGTACCTGTCGATGTTCAGCGACGACAGTGAGTTCCACCTGCCGCAATGGGACTCGGAACATGTCTACACCACCGACCCGAAAAAAGGCATGTCGCTGATTTACTACCCCAATCGTGGCGGCCTCGAAGACCGGGTGTTCCGTATTCGCACCGGCAAGGCGGCATCGACCATCCCGATGCCGCGCACCCTGCACCTGATCAGCAATGTGCGGATTGCGCCACTGGACAACGATGAGCTGGAGGTGCGGGTCAACTGGCACACCCTCTACTACCGCCTGCAAACCGCCGAGCAGTTCTTCGGTCGCGCCACCTACCGCCTGCGGCCTGATGGCGAGAGCTGGAAAATCAGCCGCAAGCACGTGGTGCTACTCAACGACACGATCAATTCGGTGCTCGATTTTTATCACCTCTGACTGGCGGAAATCTGGATCATGAGTCACAAGGTCGCGTTCAGTTTTGCCGATGGCAAAACCTTGTTCTTCCCGGTACAGAACAATGAAATCCTGCTCGATGCGGCGCTGCGCAACGGCATCAATATCCCGCTCGATTGCCGGGAAGGTGTGTGCGGGACATGTCAGGGGCGCTGCGAGTCGGGCCAGTACAGTCAAGACTATGTCGACGATGAAGCGTTGTCGGCCGACGACCTGCGCCAGCGCAAAATGCTGACCTGCCAGACACGCGTCCAATCCGATGCTGCGTTCTACTTCGACTTCGTCTCCAGCCTGTGCAATGCGCCAGGCCCGGAGCGGCTCAAGGGCATCGTGCGGGCCGTCGAGCAGGTATCGCCGAACACCGCGATCCTGCATCTGGACGCCGGTGCCGATGGCCAGCAACTGGACTTTTTGCCCGGCCAGTACGCGCGACTGCAAGTGCCTGGCACAGACGGCCAGCGCTCCTACTCATTCGCCAACCGCCCCAATGGCAGCAACCAGTTGCAGTTTCTGATCCGGCTGCTGCCCGACGGGCTGATGAGCAATTACATCCGCGAGCGCAGCCTGATCGGCGACGAGATCATGCTCGAAGCCCCCCTCGGCGCCTTTTACCTGCGCCACGTCGACAAGCCGTTAGTGTTTGTCGCCGGCGGCACCGGGCTTTCGGCGTTCCTGGGCATGCTCGATCAACTCGCGGAGCGTGGTGGGTGCAGGCATCCGGTGCATCTGTACTACGGCGTGCGCAATGCCGCCGACCTTTGCGAAACCGCGCGCATCGCGGCCTACGCAGAGCGGATTCCCGGTTTTCGCTTCACCCCGGTCATCAGCGATCCGACCCCGGACTGGAGCGGCAGACGCGGTTACATCACCGAACATTTCGACCTTGCCGAGTTTCGTGATCAGGACCTGGACATGTACCTCTGCGGCCCGCCACCGATGGTCGAGTCGATCAAGCAATGGCTGGCCGTCCAGGCCCTGGATCAGACCCGCCTGTACTACGAGAAATTCACCGAAAGCAACACCTGACACTGGAACCCACAGCCAAAACAAATTTCCAGGCACCCGGACATTTTTTACTGCCCTCAACTAACAACTATGTCACGCGCGATGCGGACTTCATTAAAGGCGGCACTATGAAAAAACTACTCGTGGGTACACTGCTGGCGGCCAGCTGCGTGACCAGTCTGCTGGCACAGGCGCAGGACCCGGTGCGTATCGGTTTTATCACCACCCTCTCGACCCCCGCCGGTTACCTGGGCGAAGACTCCCGCGATGGATTCCAGCTGGCCATCGATCAGGAAAACGGCAAGCTCGGCGGTGTGCCAGTGAGCCTGCTGGTCGAGGACGACGGGCTGCAACCGGCGCGCGCCAAACAAATCATCGACCGCATGAGCCTGGACGGCATTTCGCTGTACACCGGCGTGATTTTTTCCAATGTGCTGGCGGCAGTGGTCAACACGGCAACCAAGGACGGTTTCTACATCAGCAACAACACCGGCCCTTCGAGCCTGGCCGGCAAGCAGTGCAAGCCCAACTACTTCGTGGCCTCGTACCAGAACGACACGATCCATGAAATGGCCGGTGTCGCGGCCAATGAGCTGGGCTACAAAAAGATGGTCATCCTGGCCCCCAACTACCAGGGCGGACGCGATGCGCTGGAAGGCTTCAAGCGCACGTACAAAGGTGAGGTCACCGAGATCTACACCAAGCTCAACCAGCTGGATTTCTCGGTCGAACTGGCTCGGGTGCGTTCGCTGGCGCCGGATGCGATTTTCGAGTTCCACCCCGGCGGTGCCGGCATCAACTTCGCCAAACAATACGGCAGCTCGGGCCTGAGCAAAACCATCCCGATGGTAGTGCCCGTGTTCTCCATGGACGAACGCATGCTCGCCGCCACCGGCGATGTGGCCAAAGGCATGAACATCGTGACCTTGTGGAACCCTGGATCTGAAAACCCGGTCAACCAGGCGTTCGTCAAAGCGTTCAGCGAAAAATACAACCGCGTACCAACGGTGTATGCCGCTCAGACCTATGACACGGCGCGACTGATCGGCGCTGCACTGAAGAGCGTGGGCGGCAACACCAAAGACCCCGCGGCTTTTCGCCAGGCGCTGCGCGACGTCAAGTTCGACTCGATCCGCGGCGATTTCGCCTTCGGCAAAAACCAGCATGCGGTCATCGATTGGTACTTGCTGCGCGTAGAAGCCGACGCCAACGGCAAGCTGGTCCAGGTGCCGGTGCAGACCATCGCCAAGTCGCAAGTGGACAGCTTCGCCGCCGAATGCGCCCTGTGATCCGACCTTTCGGTCTCGTGCCCGGCGGCTTCGGCTGCCGGCACTTTTCGTAGGATTCCCCAGCATGCTGTTACTTGAACAAATTCTGAATGGCTTGCAATACAGCGCCTTGCTGTTTTTGCTCGCCTCCGGCCTGACGCTGATCTTCGGCATCATGGGCGTCATCAATCTGGCCCATGGCGCCTTCTACATGGTCGGGGCGTTCTGCGCCGCCTACACCGCTTCGCTCAGCGGCTCGTTCTGGCTCGCCGGGCTGGCGGCGGTGATTGGCTCTGCACTGTACGGGCTGCTGATTGAAACCAGCATCATGCGCCGTCTCTACACCCGCGATCACCTCGACCAGGTGCTGGCCACCCTGGCCGTGGTGTTTTTTACCAACGAATTGATCACCGTGCTGTTCGGCCGCAGCCCGCCGGCCATGCCGACACCCGAGTGGTACGGCACCTTCGTCGAAGTCCTGCCGGGGTTGATGTACCCGGTCAGCCGCCTGCTGTTCATCGCAGCCGGAGCATTGGTGGCGATTGCCATGTGGCTGCTGATCAACCATACCCGCCTGGGGATGCTGATACGTGCCGGGGCCGACGATCACGAGATGGTCGGTGCATTGGGCGTGAACATCGCCCGCCTCTACACCCTCGTGTTCGTCTTCGGCTGTGTGCTCTGCGGACTCGCCGGTTTCATGGCCGCCCCGCTGCTGTCGGTGGAAATCGGCATGGGCGAAAAGGTCCTGATCACCACGTTTGTCGTAATCGTCGTCGGCGGTGTCGGCTCAGTGCGCGGCGCGCTCACCGGAGCCTTGCTGATCGGCATGGTCGACGGCCTCGGGCGAGCGTACATCCCGCAATTGCTCGACCAACTGTTGCCCGCCGAAGTCAGCGGCACCTTGAGTGGCGGGTTGATTTCCGCCAGTGCCTACATCGTCATGGCCGTCGTCCTGCTGGTCCGTCCACGCGGCCTGTTGCCCGCCCGCGCCTGAGGAAAACTACATGTCTCGTCGAGTCCTTATCGATCTGCTCTGCCTGGCGACATTCGCCCTCCTGCCGCTGCTTGCGTCGTGGTTGCACGAACCCTTTCTGGTCAGCCTGTTCACGCGTCTGGCGATCTACGGCATGGCCGCCGCCAGCCTGGACCTGTTGATCGGCTATGGTGCGATGATCAGTTTTGGTCATGCAGCGTTCTTTGGCCTGGGTGGCTACGTAGTCGGCGTCATCGGCTTTCACACCTCCCAGGCCATGCCGTTGTGGGGCTGGGAAGGCTCAAGCAGTGCGCTGATCGTCTGGCCGCTGTCGCTGCTGGTCTGCGCGCTGTTTGCACTGGTGGTCGGCTATCTGTCACTGCGCACCAGCGGCGTGCAGTTCATCATGATTACCCTGGCGTTCGGCCAGATGCTGTATTTCGTCCTCAGTTCGCTGTCGCTGTATGGCGGCGACGACGGCATCCTGCTCAACGAACGCAATACGCTGCCGGGCCTTGATCTGGAAAATCCGGTGCAGTTTTACTACCTGTGCCTGGGGTTATTGGTGGCGTGGCTGCTGTTCTGCCGGCGGCTGGTCAATTCGCGCTTCGGCTATGTACTGCGGGGCCTGAAGCAAAGCGAACGGCGCAGCATCAGCCTGGGCTTGCACCCGTTGCGCTATCGTCTGAGCGCCTTCGTCATCGCTGGGATTGGCGGCGGCCTGGCCGGTATCTTGTGGGCCAATTACGCAATGTTCGTCAGCCCGGACATGGGCGCTTGGCACAAGTCTGGTGAATTGATGGCGATGGTCATTCTTGGCGGCGTCGGCACCCTGCTCGGGCCGGTACTCGGCGCTGCGGTGTACCTGGGACTGGAGCAGGTGTTGAGCCTGTGGACCGAGCACTGGCTGCTGATCTTCGGCCCGCTGCTGCTGGTGGTGGTGCTGTTCGGCAAAAAAGGTTTGTACGGCCTGCTACTCAGCCCGTGGCCCCGCTGGCGCAAGCCCCCGGTGCCAAACGCTCCACCCGCCATTGCCAACAGCGAGGTGCGCTCATGATCCCGCAACTGTCGATCCAGGATCTGGAAAAAACCTTTGGCGCGGTCAAGGCCACCAACGGCGCAAGCTTCAATATTGCCCCGGGGGAACTGCACGCCATCATCGGCCCCAACGGCGCCGGCAAGTCGACACTGATTTCGCAGATCGCCGGGGAGATCCGCCCGGACAAGGGGCGGATCTTCCTCAACGGCCAGGACATTACCGACGTGCCCGCCCATCAACGCCCTCGCCTCGGCCTGGCGCGCGCTTTCCAGGTCAGTCAGCTGTATCCGGAGTTCACCCTGCTGGAAAACGTCGCCATCGCGATCGCTGCCCGGGAAGGCCAGACCTTCGGCATGTGGAAACCCCTGGGTAGTGACAGTCGCCTGCTGGGCCCAGCGGCGGACTATCTGCATCGTGTCGGCCTCGCGGCACGGGGCCAGGCACTGGTCAGCGAGTTGTCCCACGGTGAACGACGGCAACTGGAAATTGCCCTGGCCCTGGCTCAGGAAGCCTCAGTGCTGTTGCTCGACGAACCGATGGCAGGCATGGGAGCCGAGGAATCGGCACGCATGACGCAATTGTTGCTCGAACTCAAGGGCCGCTACGCGATCCTGTTGGTGGAACACGACATGGACGCCGTGTTCGCCCTGGCGGACCGCATTACCGTATTGGTCTACGGCCAGACCATCCTGACCGGCAGCGTCGAGCAGATTCGCAACGACCCGCAAGTCCGTGCCGCCTACCTGGGAGAAGAACATGCTTGAAGTCAGTGGATTGCAGGCCGGCTATGGCCTGAGCCAAGTGCTGTTCGACATGCACTTGAAGATCGAACAGGGCCAGGTCGTGTCGCTGATCGGGCGCAATGGCATGGGCAAGACCACCACGGTCAAGTCGATCATGGGTCTGCTCAAACCCACCGCTGGCAGCGTCTTGATTCACGGTCGGGAAATGCGCGGCGCCCCACCCTACCGCATCGCCCAGGCCGGCCTAGGACTGGTGCCCGAAGGCCGGCGCGGTTTTGGCAGCCTGAGCGTGCGGGAAAACCTGCTGGCCACCGCGACCCGGGGCAAGTGGGACCTGGCGCGGATCTACCAGTTGTTTCCACGGTTGCAGGAACGCCAGGATCAGTTGTCGAAAACCCTCTCCGGTGGCGAACAGCAGATGATGGTGGTCGCCCGCGCCCTGCTGACCAACCCGCAGTTGTTGATTCTCGACGAGGCGACCGAAGGCCTGGCGCCGATCATTCGCGAAACCATCTGGAGTTGCCTGGCGAGCTTGAAAGCCGAAGGCGAGACGATTTTGGTCATCGACAAGAACCTCAAGGAAATGGCGCGGGTGGTCGACTGCCATCACATCATCGAAAAGGGCCGACAGGTTTGGCACGGTACGCCGGTGCAGTTGGCCGAAACACCGGAACTGTCCCAACGTTACTTGGGCGTATGAATCACAGGGTTGGAAGTTCCCCCTTTTGGGGGAACGCGTTGGATCGCGGATGGAGCAGCAGTCTCATTGCAGTGGCGAAAAGCTCGCCGGCAGGTAGATCGTCGAGTGCATGTCGCGCAGTTGCGGGCCTGAATTTTCCGGCGGCCAGACGCCGTCCTGTACGGCACGGGTGCGCACGTCCAGGCGCTGTTCGAGTGAGGCGTAAGGCCAGATGTGCAGGTAACGCGGCAGTTGGCCGTCGGTGGCGTAGAAAGCGGCATACACCGGGGAGTATTGCGCGCCGGTTCGCGGCCCTACGGCTTTTTCCCAGCCCTTGAGCGTAGGTGCCAGGCCTGATGGCACAAGGTCGTATACGCGAAGCTCGTAGAACGGCCCGTGGAGCCCGGCAGGCAGCGGCTGGATAAAGGGAAACAATGTGTAGTTTTCCATGCGCATGTTCGTCAGATACACCTCGATGCCAAACGCGTCGGCATTCGACAGATAACGTTCGCGCTCAGCTTGGCGTGATGCCTCGTCGGCAAAACCACGCAACACCGCGATCTGATTCTGCGGGCCGATTTCCGACGCCCAGCAGCCGATGAGTTTCACTGCGGCGTCATCGACGGCCAGGCGCGTCTCCAGACACGCCATGGCAGTGGCGACAGTGCGCACCCGCACGGTGAACGTGATCAATTCGTACAGCTTCATGACAACCTCGATTCAGGACCAGACAAATGCGCGGATGACCTGCATCCACCACGAAAAAAACCGACGCAGCAATAACGGCGCGCCGGTTGTGCTACCAGGTCGTGAAGCTGTCGCGATCACACGTCAGCTCCGCGGTCAGGACGTTGCCACGCCACCGTTGAACACCGGCGACAACCCCATCAACTCAAGCTTGCGGGTGAACTCACCCAGCCTCTGCAGTTTGTAGGCCTCCAGGTCAACGTCCTGGTAATCATAAAAACCCTGACCTTCACGCAGCCCGTTCCGCCCTTGCGCCATGTTCTTGGCAATGACATTGGGTGGCAGGAAACGCGGATCGATGGCTTCAGCCAGGTAATGGGAGGCATAGAACAGAATGTCGCCGCCCCCCCAGTCGATAAACTCAAGCATCCCCAGCACGGAGAAACGCAGACCGAAACCGACGCGAATCGCGGTGTCGATGTCCTCGGCGCTGGCCACCCCCTCCTCGACCATTCGCGCCGCTTCATTCATCGCCAGTGCCTGGATCCTCGGCACAATGTAACCGGCTGCCGGGGAGCATTGCACGGGCACTTTGCCGATGCGCTTGAGCAATGCCATCAGGCGTTGCACCACCTGCGGGCAGGTGTCTTCGCTGCGGCTGACTTCGACCAGCGGCATCAGGAACGCCGGGTTCAGCCAATGGGCATTGACGAAGCGTTGCGGGTGCGTGACCAGTGCCGCCAACTGCGTCACCAGAAAGGTCGACGTCGTTGATGCAATCGCTGTTTCATCGCCACACGCGACACTCAGCCAAGCGAACGTCAGGGCCTTGAGCTCAAGCACTTCAGGCACTGCTTCGAACACGACAGCAGCACTGTGCAAATCGTCGCCACTGCCCTCGCGATCGCTCAAGCGTAAATGGCTCATCGCCTGTTCGACTTGCGCCGGATCGAGTGATCCCAGACGTGCAAGCGTTGCCAGTTCGCCGCGCAAGTGGCCCTCGATGTGGCGGAAGTAGCGGTCCTGCTCCACGGGCTCGCGTTGCTTGATATCGATCAGGGTCACCGGCAGTCCGGCGAACATGAACGCCAAGGCAATGCCCTCGCCCATGCGCCCCGCGCCGACGATACAGATGCGTTGCGGATCAGCGCTCATGCCAGCAATCCCTGGTTCAGGCACTGCGCCATTTCGCTGCGACTCAGTTGATCCAGCCCGAGGTTTTCCAGGGTTCGACCCTCGGCGTACAGGTCTATGCCACTGACCACCGTGGCCAGGCTCAATAGGCCCTGGGCGACCGGCGTCGGCACGCCGGCCCAGCGCGCGACCGACACCAGAAACGACAAGCCCAGTCGTGTGTCTTCAAGCATGTAGCGGTGCTTTTGCAAGTCGATATCTTCACGCCAATCGCCGCTGTCGGTCAGTTTGCCGTGAGCGCCGCGACCGTACATCCACTCATCGCCGTCGGTGGCGTAATGATCAGCCAGCGGGAAATGCGGTGCGCCATAGCCCAGTACTTCACGAACGGCGATACGCTCGGCGTCGAGGGCATTGGTCACGCGACGAATTGAAGGCACAGTGCCCTCGTTGTGAATGTCCCAGGTCTCGAAATGCTCAAGTGGGCCAGCGTTCATCAGGATCAACGGCGGATGAATGATCGGCCCGGCGTTCATCAGCGCTCCGCTGAGTGCATCCTCGATCGGTTCGATGCTGGGGTAAGCCTCGCGCAATACGGCGAACGCCGACTCGCTCAAACGACTCGGAAAAACCCCGGTTGGCAGACGGGTCGCGTAGCCGCTGATCACCACCTGGTTATCGCCATGCTTGCGCGCCAAATAGGGCAAGGTGCCGGTCTCCGCAAACGCCACCTCACTGTGATTCCCCACCTTCGCCATTGCCTGGGCGAACACCATGCTGCCGAACGTCCCCGGCGGCAGGAACACCACTTGCCCGTCGCGCAAAAAGGGAGCCAGTTCGTTGGCAAGGGCTTGATGGGAGGTCGACGGCAAGGCAATGACCAACAACTGAGCATCGGCCACGGCCTGTGCCAGATCGGCCGTCAAGGTCAAGGCATCCCCGACCTGCCCCAGACTCAAGCGTCGTTCGCCACGAAAGTCGCGCACGAGCAGATGGCCGAGGCCTTGCAGTTTTTCCAGCGCGGCACTGTCTCGGCGCCACAACCGCACCGAATGGCCTTTCTCCGCCAACTCTATCGCTGCCGCGTAGCAACCGTGACCACCGCCGATAACACTGATATTCATGAAAGCACTCCTGTAGAAGAGCCTCGATCCTAGCAACGGCCCCGGCGAGCCACTGCCCGAAACGCGCAAGCGTCATTCCGATTCTGCAACGCAATAAACTGGTCGAGTGCGACCACAATCAGTGTGGGAGCGGGCTTGCTCGCGAAGGGGCCGGTACATTCAACATTGATTTCGTCTGACACGCCGCCATCGCAAGTAAGCTCGCTCCCACAAATGCTCAAGCGCGTCGTCGCTCGAACACGCTGTCGCCGTCAAGGTGGTTTAGGTGGGTGCAGCCCATCAGGTTCATGGTTCGCGCCAGTTCTTCCGTCAATACGTCCAGCGCCCGGCCAGCACCGTCTTCACCTGCCACCGCCACGCCGTAAAGGGTGGAGCGCCCTAGCAGCACGGCATCGGCCCCAAGCGCGAGCGCTTTGACGATATCGCTGCCACGCCGGATCCCGCCATCCAGTAGCAGGCTGAGTTTGCCTTTCGCCTGGGGCGCGATGGTCGCCAGTGCATCGAGGCTGCCGAGGGCACCGTCCAGTTGGCGGCCGCCGTGATTGGACACAACCACACCGTCGAGCCCGAGGACGACGGCTCGCTCCACATCGGTCGGATGCAACACGCCCTTGAGCAACAGCCGCTCGCCCCATTGATCACGCAAACGCGCCAGCATGTCCCAGTCGAGCAAGGTGTCCATCTGCTTGCCGATAAACGCCATTGATCCCAAGGGATTGCGCTCGCTCGGCGGCAAGTAAGGTTCAAGATTGCCCATGCCAGGCAGCCCCGATGGCCACATCACTTGCTTGAGCCAACGCGGGTGACGGACCACGTCAAACTTGTTGCGCCATGTCAGCTGTCGCGGCCTGGCAAAACTGCGTCGGTCCCACTCGCGATTGCCTAGCACCATTGCATCACAGGTCAACACCAGGGTCCGGCAACCGACAGCGGCGGCGCGCTGCAACAGGCTTTTTTGCACCGCCGGATCGCGCATGGCGTACAGCTGGAACCACAGGTCGACGCCAGGCGCCGCCGCAACAAGGTCTTCAAGAGAAGTGTTGGACGCGGTACTCAGGCTGAACGGCAAACCACGTGCCGTTGCAGCCCTGGCCAAGTGAATATCGGCATCGCGATGCAGCAGGCCGTTGTAGCCCGTCGGCCCGATCAGCATGGGCATTGACAGCACCTTGCCGAGCAACGCGCGGGACGTGTCGGGCGCATGGCAGGGCACCATGGCTCTGGCGTGCAGGCCATAGGCACTGAACGCGTCGAGATTATCCTTGAGCGTCAGCTCGGCTTCAGCGCCACCGCTGAGGTATTCCCAGACGAAGTAAGGCACGCGTCGCCGGGCCATGTCGGCCAGTTCGGCAATGCTGTGCACACGACTCAAGTCGGAACCGGTATAGAAGCGACGCATAGGTCATCCTCGTAGGGGCGGATAAAACCGCTGCGAAAAAAAAGCCCGGAAGGAGCGATCCGGGCGAAGGAAAACCAGTGTTGAAAAACTTTGCCCGATGCGCGGGCAAACCCGGAAGCCGCGAACGGCTCCCGAGGGATTTCAGAACTTCCAGGTGTAGGTGGTGATCAGACGGTTCTCCTGATAGTCCGCACCCGATGCCCTGCCATTGCCATAGCGCGTCTTGACGTCAATGCGGCGCCATTCGAAACCCACATCTTTGAGCGGACCGCTTTGCACCACATAGCCAAGCACGATGTTGCGTTCGCTTTCGACGTTTTGGTCGAGGGCATTGTTGCCCCGGTCGATCCCCGTACCGCGCATGTAACGCGTCATCAATTTCAGACCCGGCAAACCCATGCCCGCGAAGTTGTAGTCATAACGCAATTGCCAGGAGCTTTCGTTCGGCTTGACGAACGCCACTGTCGACCAGTTCACCAGGTAAGGCTGCGGTGCATAGCCGTCGAGCGTCGGGAATGTCGACTCGCCAAGCATGCGCTGATAGCCGACGCCGAAAGCATGGGCACCCTTCTTCAGGGTCGTCATGATCCCGTAGGACTTGTTGTCGATGTCGCCGTATAAAGCCTTGCCGTCCTCGCTGTTATTGAAGTAACGGAGGTCGGTCTTCAAGCCGTAACCAGCCCCCAGATCATGGTTATAAGTCAAACCGAGATAGTGTTGTTTGTAGATATCTTCCAACTGGCCAAAGAAGTAAGTACCGGACAAGTTCGGCGTAAACGCATACGTGGCGCCCCCAAAGTTTAAACCGTCACTGCGACGTTTAACGTTGGGTCCATTGAACAAGTACATCTTCTCGGTATTGGAAGACTCCCGGGAACTGATTTCGGTAAAACGGCCACCCGTCAGTGTCAGGTTGTCCACTTCTTTCGATTCGAGCTGCACACCGTGATAGGTGGTGATCAATTGCCGCGAGTCGTCGATGTACGCCACTGGCAACGTCGGGCGAAGTTCACCTATCTTGAGTTCGGTTTTGTTGTAACGAACCTTGCCGGTCAGCGCCGCACGGCCGTAGTCGCGCACTTGTTCGCCCTTGCTCGTGTCGTACGGAATAATGCTGTCCGGACCACGGCCACCGCCGCCGTCCAGGCGATAGGCGTATTGCGCCGAGAGGTCCAGGCCAAACTGCAGCGTGCCTTCGGTGTAACCCGAAATCGCGCGAAAATCGAAGCCTTGAGTCCAACTGCCGATCCGCGATTGCGGTGCATCATGCTGTTTGAAATCGCGGTCGATATAGAAGTTGCGCATCCCCAGACTGACTTGACTGTCGTCTACGAAGTCAGCCTGAGCAACCAAAGGCGTGAAGATCCCCATTACGGCCGCAGTGGTGACGCCACGGCTTACCCAGCTCTTCTCGAACATCAAACTTTCCTTCTTTTTTACATGCACGAAGGCACGACGAGTGGAAGCAGATCAATTCAGCAAAAGTGCAACTTTGGCAGTCAATCCGCAGTATTGTTTTTATAACCACTTACTGCAAAAAAGTCGTAACGCAGCCGTTCGCCAGAACAGCGAAAACCGCTTTATAGTTATTTTAAAAACTTGACGATCGTGGAAAGTCTTATCGCTGTTCCTGGAATAAAAACCTGTCAGGAAGTTGCTTTGGACGCATCTCCTAAACGGTGGTAGGCGCGGTTGAAATACACCAGGCCTTCCTGGCTGTCGCTATTGCGGATACCCAACACCTCGCAATAGAAAATCGTATGCGACCCCACTTCATGAGCCTGAGCGATACGGCAATCGAAACTGACCAGCGCCTCGTCCAGCAGCGGCGCACCGCTTTCCAGCGTGCTCCACGATGCGCAGGAAAAGCGCTGCTCGGTATCAAGATTGCGGTTGGAGAACGCCCCCGACACTTCCTGATGCCCAGGGGTCAGTACGTTGACGCTCAGCACACCGTTGCTCTTGAAATGCACGTTGGAAAACGACGAGCGATTCATGCACACCAATAGCGTCGGTGGCTGGTCGGTCACGCTGCACACCGCCGAAGCGGTAAACCCGAAACGACCCGCAGGACCATCGGTGGTGATGACCGAAACCGCGCCACCAAGCATTGCCATTGAGTTACGAAATCCAGTTGTATCGACCATGGTCTTACCCTCCGGTCTATCAGATATCCAGCACCAGTTTCTTGGACTTGGCCCGGGAACAGCACACCAGAATCTGGTCATTGGCAGATTTTTCGTCATCCGTGAGATAGACGTCGCGATGATCCGGTTCGCCTTCGATGACGTCGCACAAACACGTACCGCAAACGCCCTGTTCACACGACACTTCAATCTTGATGCCCACGGCGGTCAGCGCATCGACGATGCTCTGGCCCTCGGCAACCTGTACGGTCTTGCCGCTGCGCTGAGCGACCACTTCAAAACCGGCGCCCGAAGCGTCGACTTCGACCTGGAAGTATTCGCGGTGCACATGATCGTCGGCGTATCCCGCCTTCAGGGCCTGGGCAATGACCCAGTCCATGAAACCGGCCGGTCCGCAGACATACACGTGTACGCCGGCTTGTGGAGTGCCCAGCACTTTTGGCAGGTCGAGTTTCTGTTCGGCGGCTTCGTCGTCAAAATGGGTGTTCAACCGCGACGCAAACGCAGCGTTACCCAGCTCCTCGAGAAAGGCGCTGCGGTTGCGCGAACGACCGCAATAATGCAGTTCGAAATCGCTGTCGCGAGCATTCAGCGCGTAGGCCATGGCCACCATCGGGGTGATGCCGATACCGCCACCGATCAGGATCGAACGCCTGGCATCGCTGGCCAGCGGAAAGTGATTGCGCGGCAGGCTGATCTCGATTTCACGACCTTCCTGCAGCAGTTCATGCACCGCCACCGAACCGCCACGCGATGCGGGGTCCTTGAGTACGCCCAAGCGATAGGCGCCAGCGTTGGCCGGATCACCGCACAGCGAATACTGGCGAACCAGACCGGCCTTGAGGTGGATATCGACATGCGCGCCCGCCTCGAAGGCGGGCAAAGGCTGTCCCGTCGGATCACTCAGATCCAGTACGACAACACCTTCGCCCTGTTCTTCGCGCTTGCGCACGACGACTTTCAATAATTGATCGCTCATACAGGACCATCCCGATTTCGTTGTAAGGGGGCGCATCTGGGCACCCCCGACTTCTTTTTCAAACCATGTAACCGTGGACTCAGCGCATGAAGATCCCGCCGTTCACATCCCAGGTCGCCCCGGTGGTGAAGTAGGCGTCTTCGCTGGCCAGTTGCACGATCAGCTTGCCAATGAACGCGGCGTTGCCCAATTGCTTGACCGGGATCGCCTCTATCAGTTTTTCCAGGCGCTCGGGCGGCACGGCGGCGCGCACCGCCGGCGACTCGATAGGGCCCGGGGCGATAGCGTTGACCGTGACCCCGGACGCCGCCAGCTCCTTGGCGAAGATCTTGGTCAAGGTAATGATGGCGCCCTTGGACGCAGCGTAATGCGCGCCGGTCGCGGTGCCGCCGTTCTGCCCGGCCAGGGAGGCCATGTTGATGATCCGCCCGTAACCCCGGGCCGCCAGATAGCTGCCAAACACCTGGCAGCCGACAAAAGTACCGCGCTGATTGACGCTCACGACACGGTCGAACTCTTCCGGGCTGATCTGCATCACCGGCGTGGTCATGGTCATCGCGGCGTTGTTCACCACCACCTGCAATTCACCCCAATGCGCCACGACGGCCGCCAGGGCGCCTTCGAAATCGGCCTTGCTCGATACATCGAGCTTGAGCGCCAGGACCCGCTCGCCCGTGGCATCGAGTTCAGTCGCGGTGGCCTGTGCCGACTCCAGTGAACGGTCGCTGATCACGACCCGATAACCGGCGTTCAGCAGTTGCTCGGCAATGCGTTTGCCCAGCCCCTGGGCCGCGCCGGTGACCAATGCAACCTGTGTCATGGCAGCGTCCTCAGAGGATGTAGCCGATACCGGCGAGGGTATCGGTGGAGTTGATCAGCTGGATCAGCTTGCGCTGAATCTTGAAACTGTCACCGCTGCGCACCAGTTCAAACGTGACATCGGCGGTGTACTGCTTGAGTACATCCTTGCGGAACTCGCGCAGGTTCTGCGCACAGCGCACAGTGACAATTCCGTCTTCATCCGACAGCACGCGAAAGCGCGACTGGCTGCGCACGGTGCGCGCCCGCGGGGTGGTCGAGATCGACTCGCCGCTGGTCAGACGGGTGACGCGCAACTGACGCATGTGGTGGTCGTCGTAGGCGTAGTTCAGGGTGTTCTCGAAGTCGGTTTCCAGTGGATCGATCGGGATGATGTAGGTCGCTTTCTCGGTCCACAGATCGAGCCATTCGACGAAATCGCCGTGGTCGAGCATGTCCGCTTCCTGCCAGATGAAAGCGCTGACTTGGTTGAGCAATTGCAGGTTGTTCATTGGGTTCTCCGTCACTCAGGCCGACATCATCTTTTTCCACTGCTGGTAACCAGCGCGCATGCCGGTCTCGGCGCTCACATCGCTCACCAGCCCGTCTTCGGATTGCTTTTCACCCGGCAAGCCGCGGTTGAGCATGATCCACAGATCGGTGCCGGCACTGGCGCCGCGCTGTACGCGCTCCCAGGCTTCGGAATCGTCCGGAGTACCAAAACCCATCGGCCCCTGGAAGTGCTCATGCAGGCGCAGACGATAACGGTTGGCCACGGCCGGGCCACCGTCCATGGTGATGACGGCGTGATGGATTTCGGTTTCGTTCACCGCGATCGGTTGCAGCACCCGGAAGAACGCCATGGAACAGGCGATGTTCGGGAACAGGTTGAGGTTGAAGCCCGAACCGCCGACCGCACGCACGATGCGACGGACCGATGCTTCGTCCTGGCCTTCGGCGCGCAACTGCGCGGCCAGCTCCTCGAAACGCTCAGGAATCGGCAATTCAAGGTTGGCTTCCAGGTCGACCAGGTCCGGGATCATCACCATCACGCTGTGGCCGTTGCCGAGGTCTTCGACATAGCCCGGCCCTTCGACGAAGTCGAACAGCTCCAGGGTCTGTTCATCCACGGACGACAGGAACGACTTGTGCACCAGCGGGAAGTGATAGGCGTCGGTGGTGTTTTCCAGCTGGATCTTCCAGTTGCCGGGGAAGCGGAAGCGATGCTCGCCTCCCACTTTGACCGGGTAGCCGGCGCCCTGCTTCATGAACAGGTCGATCCACTTTTTGGCCGGACCGAGGAAATCGGCGAGAGGCTCGATGTCATCCTTGAAGGTGGCGAAGATCATGCCGTTGTATTGCTCGACACGCAGGCTGACCAAAGGCAGTTCGCCCTTGTCCAGGCAATCGGCGTAGCTTTCCGGGTGCGGCACACCGCGCAGGCTGCCATCCAGGGCGTAGCTCCAGCCGTGATAAGGGCAGACAAAACTGTTGGTCTTGCCCTTCTTGTGTTCGCACACCGTTGCACCGCGATGGCGGCAGCGGTTGAGCAACACATGCACGTCTTTCTTGCGGTCGCGCACGACGATCACCGGCTGCTTGCCGATATAGGTGCTCTTGTAGCTGCCGGACTCCGGGATTTCGCTGGCGTGAGCGACCCAGATCCAGGTGCTGTAGAAAATCTTGTCCAGCTCCTGATCGAAGATCTTGCCGTCGGTGTACAGCGACGTGTGAACGCGATCATGCAAGACCAGGTCGGAAGGACTGGCGTCGAGCGTTACGGTATTTATCAGGTTACTCACGATCACTCCTCGTCGGCATTGTTCGCCGACTCTAAGAATTCTGGGTGTTACTTTCAGGACTGGCCGGACTTGCCGGGTACGGGCAGGTGCGCGGCGCTGTTCCAGGTGTCGACCGGTCGGCTGAACAGGTTCTCGGTCTGAAAATGCGCCATGCGCCACTGCCCTTGTTCCTGGGCGAACCGCACGATCAGGCGGGCGCTATTGAGGTGCGAGGCCCCCGAGGCAAAGGTCGAAGTCTGCAACATCACCCAGCTGGCATCTGCGGTCTCACCGCTGACCCGGATCAGCTCCGAAGTCAGGAAGTGCACGTTCAGCGAAAAGTGCGCCGGCTCGACCATGTAGGTTGCGAACATCGCTTTGATCGCCTCACGCCCGTGGTAACCGCCGAAGCTGTTCTGGTACGTGGCACCCTTGCCTTCCCAGATCGCCTGCTCGGTGAACAACCCGGCCAGTTCCTCGAGCGGAGACTCCACGCCCAGCTCGTCGCACAGAAACATGTAGCGATTCATGCAGCCGCGGATCGCGTTCTCGCTTTCCAACTGCTCGAGCCGCTGTTCCAGTGCGCGCAAATGTTCTTGTGATGACATGGCGACTTCTCTCGACTCAGCGCTGGATGATCAGTTCGCGACCGGTACGGGCCTCGACCTTGCAGTACTTCCAGAGTTTGTAAGGGCCATTGCCGACATCCGTGGTGCGAAACAGGTTGCAGGCGGCGTGGACGGTTTCGATGTCGGGTACATCGGCCAGCAAGTAAGTCGTCCAGGGCCAGCCTGCAGACGGGCCGACCATGCTCTGATCGTCGTCCATGTTGCCCAGCACGGTGACGCCTGGCAGGTCGGCGATGCCGTTCCACATGGCGCCGAACGCGGCCCAGACTTCCAGCGCTTCAGGACGCGGAGCATCGAAAAAGTTTTGGTTGATGCCGATGCAGAACAGAACACGCAGGGCTTTTTTATCGGTCATGGGGTTCACCAATCAGTAGGGAAAAATTACAGGTAGCCAGGCAGCGGCTTATTGCCGAAGAAGATCGCGCCGGCGTTCTGGTAGGTCATGTCGCCCATGAAGGCGTGCTGGGTAATGACTTGGGTGTCGTTGACGAAACGCGACAGAGGACTGGTGCGGTACACCCCGCTCATGCCCGAGAGCATTTGCGCTGTGCGCGCGACATCGGCCGCGACGCGGGTGGCGTGGGTCGAGGACAAGCGCAGCATATTGGTCTGCTCGACGCTCACCGGGTCGCCGGCCAACACGCTGGCCCAGGCATCGTCGATGGATTGGTAGAACCACGAACGTGCAGCGCGCAGCGACGCTTCGGCCTTGGCCATCTCGACTTGGGCCAGGGGCCGGTCGGACAACGACGGCGCACCGGTCACGGAGATCCGGCCGCTGGCCATTCCGCTCAACTCATCGAGTGCCGCACGAGCAACGCCCAGACCGACCACCGACAACACCTGCGTGGCGAACGACAGCGACGGATAGCGGAAGAATGGCTCGTCTAGATTCGATGGGCCGCCGCGTACGAAGGTCCATTCCTCCGGAACCACCACGCCTTCGACGACCACATCATGGCTGCCGGTGCCGACCAGGCCGACGACGTTCCAGGTTTCCTCGATTCTGACCTTTTCCCGAGGCATCACCGCCAGTCGTGGCAGGCCGAGCATCTCGCCGTTTTTCGGGCTGATGCCCACGCCGATGAGCGACGCGCCCATGCAACCGCTGGAAAATTTCCAGCGCCCGTTGACCTCCAGGCCACCTTCAACAAAGGACGCAGGCTGCGGCGGGAAGATCCCACCGGCGAAGACCACGTCAGGCGAGTCGGCATAGATTTTCTTAATGGTTTCCAGCGGCAGCGCCGCCAGGTAAACCGGGCTCATGCCAAAGCTGGCGACCCAACCGGCGGAGCCATCGGCGATCGAGATATCTTCCACCATCTGGCAAAACTCGGCCGGCGAACGCTCGTCGCCGCCGAAGCGTTTTGGCACCAGAGCCCGATAGACACCTAGCTTGCGGAACTGCTCGATAACGTCCTGCGAGATGAATTTTTGTTGGTCGAATTCTTCGCTTCGAGCACGCGCACGAATCTCGACCAGCAGTTTCTGAAACGCTTCATTCGCCGTGATCGGCACGCGGCGCTGGTGATTCAGCTCGCTTGGCGCAGTCATGGGTTTCTCCATAGTAAGCATGACGATTACTCTTCCAGGCGCCGGACCAGTTCGCGGGCGGCTGCACACAGCAGTTCGTCCGCGCCATGGGCGGCAATGAGTTGAAGGCCTACCGGGAGTCCCGAAGCGCTTTCCAGAGGAATGCTCAGAGCCGGATGACCGGAAAGGTTGAAAGCGCGCACCAGGGAGGTCATGCCCAGGGCGGCGCGAGTATCGGCCGCATCCGCGACCAGCAATGGAAAGTCGGGCATGGTCGGCATGGCCAGAATCGGAGTGATGGCCAGGGCTGCATCCACTTCTGCGATAAACGCGCGACGGATGGCTTCGGCCCCTTCAAGGGCCTCGACCGAGGTCAGACTGGCTGTGCGCAGGCGGTCGGCGACATCGCTGCCCACCCGACCGGTTTGCAGAAGATGGCCACACGCGGCCCAGGTTTCGGCGTTGATGACCACCATGCCGGCGCCATACGCGGCGGCCATGCCGGGCAGTGTCTGCTCAAGCAATCTGAAACGCGAACGGGCCAGCGCCTGGTTCACCACCGCGTGCACCTGTTCATTAGCCTCTACCGCGACGACGCCGATAGACAGATGCTCAGTTACAGGAAGGGAAGTGAATGTGGGATCGATCACGCGCATCGCTGCGATCAAGCGATTCATGTCCAGCGCCAGGGGCCCCACGCAATCGAGAGTGCTGCGCGCTGGCATGACGCCCTGACGACTGACGCGACCGAAGGTTGGCTTGAGACCGAATACACCACAGCACGCCGCGGGAATCCGTACCGAACCGCCGGTATCGGTGCCCAACGCAAAGTCGCAAAGACCCGCCGCAACCGCTGCCGCCGAACCACTGGAAGAGCCACCCGGAATATAGCCGGGGTAGCGCGGGTTGGATGCCGTGCCGGTCCATGCGTTGAGGCCGGTGGTGCCGAATGCCAATTCATGCAGGCTGGTTTTACCGGTGATCCGGCAGCCCGCATCCAAAACGGACTGAACCACCTGTGCATGCTCAGCGGCCGCCGGCGCATCGGCCAGCGCGCGGCTTGAAGCGCGGGTCGGATAGCCGGCGATATCGATGGTGTCTTTCACCATGACCGAAAGGCCATTTCCTCCCAAGGCTAAATCCTCAACAACGATCGACATGCTCTTTACCTGCTCGTTATGTGTCACCAGAACGAATGACCTCGGCATGAGGGCCGGGGAAAACGCTTAAATCTAAAATCGTAATATTTACGTGAAATGTCAATTGAATTTTACCAAATAAAAGAGTGTGTATTTTCGGTGCAGATTTTCCTTTTTCGCACCAACGACGTGCAGTTTGGTAACACTGCTGGAAAAACGTAAAATCCTGAAAAATCGATTTTTTTTCTTTTAAAATCAATGTATTACTTACAATCAACCAATAGAAAACAACGAAACATTTAGAAAAATGTTGAGCAATAGCCTCTCTGAAAAGACAAACATGAAAAATAAATCAGCCCAAAAATGGTTGAAAAAAACAGGGTAAAAAATCACTGTTTTTTGAGTTTTTTTGTCAGCTGTTTTTGGTCATTCGAGGGCATCCTTGATCCAGATCAAAGCCTTGTTTGATATGGCGTGCTGCAGGTTTTTCCCGCCCTTCACACGACCTTCTGCCGGTCCTTGGGAGCACCTTGGTCGGCCCGCCTCGAAGCGCGTGCATCAGGCATCGCAGTAACGGCTTTCTGCCATGCACCAAAAAATTTCTGGCATGCAATCTGCTTTTGCCCTCTTCGCCTTCGACCGATCGCTCATGGTCGAGCGGCACCCTGATGACTCGGTAACCGAGCATGGGTGTCGCCGCAGTTCGATAACTAAAACAGGGCCGTACCTTGGGCCGAACTCGCACCACGTCGTGGTCGAGGCGGCTGGCCATTAGCCTTTTGCAGCGTTGCAACTCTTCGGAGAAAGTCATGCTTTTCAGAAAAGCCGTGTCCACGTTGTTATTGAGTGCCGCCTGCGCCGCCGCTGCGCAGGCGGATGTGAAAGTCGGTGTCATCACCTCCTCCACCGGACCGATCGCGCTGGTCGGGATACCCCAGAAAAACACCATACCGTTGCTGCCGACCCAGGCCGGCGACCAGGTGGTGAAGTACATTTCTCTGGATGATGCGAGCGACCCGACCGCTACGGTGAAGGCGCTGAAGAAGCTGATCAACGAAGAAAATGTCGATGCCATCATCGGCCCGAGCGGCTCGCCCAACGCCATGGGCGTGATCCAGTTCGTCGCCGAGGCAGGCGTGCCATTGCTGGCACCGGTCGGCACCGCTGCGGTGGTGCTGCCGATGACCGAGCAGAAGAAATGGGTATTCAAGACCACGCAGAACGATGACCTGATCGCCAAGGCGCTGTTCGAACACATGGCCAAAAAAGGCGTGAAGACCCTGGGCTTCATCGGCACCGGCGACCCTTATGGCGAGAATTGGGCCAAGGTCATGGCCGGCCTGGCAGCGCAGCAGAACATCAAGGTCGTGGCCAACGAGCGCTTCCAGCGCCAGGACACCTCGGTCACCGGGCAGAGCCTGAAAATTCTCGCCACCCGCCCCGATGCAGTGCTGGTCGCAGCGCCTGGCAGCTCGGCGGTGATGCCGCAGACCACCCTGTTCGATCAGGGCTATCGCGGCCAGGTCTACCAGACCCACGGCGCGGCGCTGCAAGATTTCCTCAAGCTGGGTGGCAAGAAGGTCGAGGGCACCATTCTGGCGGCCAGCCTGATGCTGGTACTCGATGAAATCCCGGACAGCCATCCTTCGAAGAAAATCGCCAGCGACTACACCAAGGCCTACGAAAAGCTCAACGGCAGCAAGCCGGCGACCTTCGGCGGGAACACCTTCGATGCCGGTCTGCTGCTACAGCAGGCGATCCCGATTGCAGCCAAAAAAGCGGCACCGGGCACTCCTGAATTTCGTGCTGCCCTGCGTGATGCACTCGAGCAAAGCCATGAACTGGCCGGTACCCAAGGCGTTTACAACATGACGCCGCAGGACCACAGCGGCTTCGACGAACGCGGTCGCGAATTGATCGTGGTGAAGAACGGCAACTGGATGTTGTTGCAGGACAACTGATCGAAACCCGGGCGCACAGCCCGTTGCGCGCCCTGCCCGCTTGCCGGCGAGTCGACCCGCGCCGGTAAGCGGGCCTGATATTCAATCTGTAGAAAAGAGCTCTCATTATGAATTTCCAGATAGCCATGCTGCTGGGCCAGGACGGTATGACCAACGGCGCGATCTATGCGCTGTTGGCCCTGTCGATCCTCCTGGTGTTCACCGTGACCCGGATCCTGCTGATTCCCCAGGGTGAATTCGTAACCTACGGCGCCTTGACCATGGCCACGTTGCAGAGCGGTCACCCGACTGCTCTGGTCTGGCTGCTGCTCGGCCTGACTTTTATCGACTGTGCACTCGATGTATGGGGCGCGGCACGTTCAAGCCAAGCCTTTCGGTTCCCCGTGCGCATTCTCTTCAAGCTTGGCTATGCCGGCCTGTTGGCGGTGCTGATCAACACCTTGCCGTTGGCCGAATTGCCGATGGCGGTCCAGGCCTTGCTGACGCTGGCGTTAGTGGTTCCGCTGGGGCCGCAGATCTACCGCCTGGTGTTCCAGCCGATCGCCTCGGCCAGCTCACTGGTCTTGCTGATTGTGTCGATCGCCGTGCACGTCAGCATGGTCGGTATCGCCCTGTTGCTGTTCGGTCCCGAAGGCGCACGCACCCGACCGTTCTCCGAAGCCGGCCTGGAGCTGGGCCCGGTCACCTTCAACAGCCAGACGCTCTGGGTGCTGGCCGTGTCCCTGGGGCTGATCGTCGGACTGTACCTGTTCTTCGAGCGCACGCTGTATGGCAAAGCCCTGCGTGCCACCGCGGTTAACCGCATGGGTGCCAGGCTGATGGGGATCTCGCCGACCCTCGCGGGCAAGTCGACCTTCCTGCTCGCGGCGCTGATCGGCACGCTGTCGGGGATCCTGATCGCACCGATCACCACGCTGTATTTCGACTCGGGTTTTGTCATCAGCCTCAAAGGCTTTGTCGGCGCGATCATCGGCGGACTGGTGAGCTATCCGGTCGCCGCACTCGGCGCCCTGGCGGTGGGCCTGATCGAAGCATTCTCGATGTTCTGGGCCAGTACCTACAAAGAAATCATCGTGTTCACGCTGATTATTCCGTTCCTGCTTTGGCGTTCGCTCACCAGTCGTCATGTGGAGGAAGAAGAATGAATTCGCGCTATCTGTTGCTTGCCCTGTTGCTGGTGGTGGGCGTTGCGCCGCTGCTGTTGCCGCCGTACTACGTCACCCTGCTCAATTACATCGGCATGTACGCCATGGTCGTCTTGGGGCTGGTGCTGCTCACAGGTGTCGGCGGCATGACCAGTTTCGGTCAGGCCGCGTTCGTCGGACTGGGCGCCTACACCTCTGCCTACCTGACCACCACCGAGCAATTGCCGGCATGGCTGGCCTGGGCCGGGACGTCACCGTGGCTAACGCTGCTGGTGGGCGTGGTGCTCACCGCCTCAGTGGCACTGATTCTCGGCGCCTTGACGCTCAAGTTGTCGGGGCATTACCTGCCGCTGGGAACGATTGCCTGGGGCCTTTCGCTGTACTACCTGTTCGGTACCCTGGAATCCCTGGGCGGCCATACCGGCGTCGGCGGTTTGCCATCGATTTCCTTGTTCGGCCTGAGACTGGATAAGGGCGAAAACATTTTCTACCTGATCTGGGCCCTGCTGTTGCTGGCGATCGTCATCACACAGAACCTCCTGAATTCTCGCGAAGGCCGCGCCATTCGCGCACTCAAGGGCGGCCAGGTAATGGCCGAGTCGATGGGGGTCAACACCTTCCGCTCGAAGATGGTGATCTTCGTCATCTCAGCGGTGTTCGCAGCCATTTCCGGCTGGCTTTATGCGCACACCCAACGCTTCGTCAACCCGACACCTTTCGGCCTGAACATGGGCATTGATTACCTGTTCATGGCCCTGATCGGCGGGGTCGGCAGCGTGTGGGGGGCCCTGCTCGGCGCGGGCATCCTGACCCTGCTCAAGCAATGGTTGCAGGACTGGCTGCCGCACCTGCTGGGTAACACCGGCAACTACGAAATCATCGTATTCGGCATCTTGATCGTGGTGCTTATGCAGCGTGCACCGGGTGGTCTGTGGCCCTTGCTGACGCGTCTGATACCGGCCTGGTTCAGGGTCCGCGCCAAGGTCCGGAATGTCGACGCCAAGGCTGCACCCCTGCCCCGCCGGCAACTGCCCAAACATGGCGAACTGATCCTTGAAGCGCGGAATGTGACCAAGCGCTTCGGCGGACTGGTGGCCAACAACGACATGAGCCTGGAAATCCGTTCGGGTGAAATCCTCGCGCTGATCGGCCCCAACGGTGCCGGCAAAAGCACCATGTTCAACCAGCTCTCCGGCGTCGATACACCGAGCAGCGGCGATGTGCTGTTCATGGGTCAAAAGATCAACGGCCTGAACTCGCGGCAAGTGGCGCAAATGGGCATGAGCCGCACCTTTCAGCACGTGAAGCTGCTGGGCAACATGAGCGTGCTGGAGAACGTCGCCATAGGCGCGCATTTGCGTGGCCAGCAAGGCGTGCTGTCGGCGGCTCTGCACCTGGATCGTCGCGAGGAAGCCGAACTGCTCGGCGAAGCCAGACGTCAGCTGAAGCGCGTAGGCCTAGGCGATTACTTGTATGAAGAGGCCGGGAGCCTGGCACTCGGCCAACAGCGGATTCTGGAAATCGCCCGCGCCTTGTGCGCCGATCCGTGCCTGCTGCTGCTCGACGAACCCGCCGCCGGCCTGCGCCTGAAAGAAAAGGAAGCCCTTGGCATCCTGCTCAGCCGCCTGCGCAGCGAAGGCATGGCGATTCTGCTGGTCGAGCACGACATGGACTTCGTCATGGGCCTGGTCGATCGCGTGGTGGTCATGGAGTTCGGTCAGCGGATCGCCCAGGGCCTGCCCGAAGACGTACAGAAGGATCCGGCCGTGCTGGAAGCCTATCTGGGAGGAGTTGAATGATGAACATGCAAGTGGAACCGCACCTCGCACCGCGCAACCAGGTCGTCGACGCCGTGCTGGAGATCAAAGGCCTGAGCGTGGCTTACGGCAAGGTCGAAGCGCTGAGCGACGCCAGCCTGACCGTCGGCAAGGGTCAGATCGTGACAGTGATCGGCCCCAACGGCGCCGGCAAGACCACCCTGCTTTCGGCCATCATGGGCGTGCTTGGCTCCCGGGGTCAGGTGCATTTCGACGGCAGCCTGGAAACCTTGCCGGAAGTGGAAGTGATGGTCTCGCGAGGCCTGGGCCTGGTGCCGGAAAAACGCGAATTGTTCACCAGCATGAGCGTGGCCGACAACTTGCTGCTCGGCGCTTTTC
The DNA here is from genome assembly GCF_053629455.1 of Pseudomonas sp. F-14 TE3482. Taxonomy (NCBI): domain Bacteria; kingdom Pseudomonadati; phylum Pseudomonadota; class Gammaproteobacteria; order Pseudomonadales; family Pseudomonadaceae; genus Pseudomonas; species Pseudomonas sp. F-14 TE3482. The sequence goes on along the minus strand of NZ_JBRJII010000001.1, from coordinate 3,876,324 downwards.
AACGCCACCGCCGGGGCGACCGTCGCTACAGCGAAACGCTTGGCGAAATCTACGAACTGTTCCCGCGCCTGTGGGAACGCCGCGAGCAATTGGCGGCGACGTTGTCCGGCGGTGAACGCCAGATGCTCGCCGTGGGCCGGGCGCTGATGGCCAAGCCCAAGCTGCTGATGCTCGACGAGCCAAGCCTGGGACTGGCGCCGCTGATTACCCGGGAGATCTTTCGCATCATCACCGCGCTGCGTGAGCAAGGGGTATCGATTCTGCTGGTCGAGCAGAACGCGCGTGCCGCCCTGCGGGTGGCCGATTACGCCTATGTGCTGGAAACCGGCCAGATCGCCATGCAGGGCCCGGCGCAGCAACTGGCTGATGACCCACGCGTGATCGAAGCCTATCTCGGCCTGGCCAGCAAGCATCAGGAAATGCTCGCCAACTGACCGCCGCCCTGCCCCGGCGCCCGAAACGGCGCCGGGCCCGGCCTTCCCAGGCCTTTCTGAACATCCGGAGTCACGATGAACGCTTCCCCCTTGCGCATCGGCATCGCCGGTGCCGGTGCCATCGGCTGCACCCTGGCGGCCCGTCTTGCGGGTAACGGCCATACGGTCAACGTACTGGCCCGAGGTGAAACCCTGACCGCCATCCGCCGTGACGGCATCCACCTGTCCGATCTGGACGGTCATCATCATGTGCGAGTCGAGGCCAGCGACGACGCTGCCAGCCTTGGCGAGCAAGACCTCATATTCCTCTGCACCAAGGCACAAGCCCTGGCCAGTCTGCTGCCGCAACTGCAACCGATGATCGGCGCAGAAACGGTGGTGATCCCGGTGATCAACGGTGTGCCGTGGTGGTACTTCCACGGTGAAGGCGGACGCTACGACGGGCAACGGGTGAACGCGGTTGATCCGCAGTCGACGCTCAACCAGGCCTTGGACCTGCGCCACGTGATCGGCTGCGTGGTGTTCATCACCGCGCACTGCCCCGCCAATGCGGTGGCTGAATCGAACACCCCGCACCTGATGATTTTTGGTGAGCCTGACAACCGCCTCAGCCCCCGCCTGGAGCGTGTGCGCGCACTGATCGAAAGTGTCGGCATCGAAGCACGAGCGCACCGACCGCATCCGCGACAATCTGTGGACCAAGATCATCGCCAACCTCACCTCCAACCCGCTCTCAGTGATTACCGGCGCAACGCTCGATCAGCTTTACAGCCTGCCGGAGCTACGCGACCTGGTCAGCAGTTGCCTGCACGAAGCCTTGCTGACGGCCGCCGCGTACGGCGCGCGCGTGAGCATCGATCCACGGACCTTTCTCGAACTCGGCGCCGGCATGGGCGCCGTGCGCACCTCGATGCTCCAGGACTATGAGAAAGGCCGCCCTCTGGAGTTGGCCGCCATCGGCGATGCAGTGCTGGAGTTGGCCGATGGCATGGCGATCCCGATGCCCATTACTCGACACCTCATTGCCCTGGCACGCTTTCGCGGCGAACAGGCCCGTCACTGAATCACTACGACAAGGACTCCGACATGGACCACACCCCAATGGCAAAACCGCACGCGTACAGCGACGAAGAATGGGCACTGCGCGTGCAACTTGCGCACTGCTACCACCTGGTGGATTTCTTCGGCTGGACCGAGACGATCTTCAACCATATTTCCGCACGCCTTCCCGGCCCGGCGCACCATTATCTGGTCAACCCGTTCGGCCTCAATTACACCGAAGTGACGCCAGAGAACCTGCTTAAAGTCGACCTGCACGGCAAGAAGCTCGAGGACTCGCCCTATGACGGCAACCCCGCCGGTTTCGCCTTGCACAGCGCGGTGCACGGTGCCCGTTCGGACATTCAGTGCCTGATCCATACGCACACCACGCCGATTTCGGCGATCGTCATGAAGAAGGCTGGTTTTACCCATAACGACTTTTACGGTGCGCAACTCTACGGACGGATCGGCTACCACACCTTCGAAGGCATCACGCTGTTCGATGACGAAAAAGCGCGGATGATCGACAGCCTTGGCGACAAGCACATCCTGGTGCTGCGCAATCACGGCATTGCCGTCGGCGAAAGCAGCATTGCCAAGGCGTTCTTCCTGCTGTGGACAGTGCAGCGCGCCGCCGAAATCCAGTGCCAGGCCGGCGCTCTGGGCGGTGAGGACAATCCGCTGCCTGAAGCGATCAGCCAGAAGTGTGCCGAACTCACGGCCATGCTCATTCGGGACAGCGGCTTCGCTGTAAAATTTTTCGACGCAATGGTTCGCAAAATGCGCGCCGAACGCGGCCAGTGCTGGTAATCGCGGGAGCGTTCAGTGGCTAAGTCAAAGGAATACACGCCGCCGGTCATCGTTGCGGCGCAGCCAGAAATTCCGATCTCGCGCCTGGATACTCGCGGCCATCTGATGGCCTGCAACGATGCCTACGTGGCACTCAGCGGTTACGCCCGAGAGGAGCTGCTTAACCAACCGCACGAACTGATCAATCATCCGCTGATGCCCAAGCGAGTCATTGATCGTATGTGGGAGACCTTGCGCAGCGGTGTGCCCTGGACAGCGCCTATGATGGGTCGCGATAAACAGGGCACGACGTTCTGGTGCAATCTCTATGTGGTGCCACTGCTGGAGGGCGGTCAGCTGAATGCGCTGGGCACGGCGTATCACCCGATGGACGCTGCCCAAAGCCTGCGAGCGGAAAAACTTTATCGACGCTTGAATGACGGCCACGGCCCGCTGACTTTTGCCCGCCGAGTGCAGGAACACGCCAGCAGCCAGGGTATCGCCTGGTTAGTGGGACTTGGCGTCACGGGCGCCATGGCTGTTGGACAGATCGACCTGGCACCGGGCCTGCTGGTGCTCGGCGGAGTCCTCGCCGCGAGCTGGCAATGGCGAGCCAGACAACAGGCGGACGTCCGCCGGATCATGGCCCGGCACGATCAGGTCTACAGCGACGCCTTGCTGGCACCGCTTCAGGACGGCAGCGCCAGCCTCGCCAGCCGTTTTGACATGGCCCTCAATAGCCAGAACACACGGATGCGCACGGTCATGGCGCGTATCCGGATCAACGGCGAGACCGTGCGTCAACGCGCGCAAGAATCGTCGACACTGGTGCAGGCCCAATCCGGTCACCTGCAACGGCAACTCGAAGAAGCCGAGCAGTCCGCCGCCGCGGTCCATCAAATGAGCGCCACGATCCAGGAACTGTCGCGCAACCTGCAACACGCGGCCGAAGCCACACAAGCCGTCGACCGCCTGGCTCGCGATGGTGACCGGATGTCCGGGCAAAGTCAGCGTTCGATGACCGGCCTGTGCACCTCGGTCGAGGAAATTGGCCAGGCCGTCAGCCGCCTCGCGGAATCGATCGAATCAATCAGCGGCGTCGCGCATGTGATTCGTAGCATTGCCGAGCAGACCAATTTGCTGGCGCTGAACGCGGCCATCGAAGCGGCCCGCGCCGGCGAAACCGGACGCGGTTTCGCAGTGGTCGCCGATGAGGTACGCAGCCTCGCGACCCGCACCCGAGAATCCACTGAACAAATCCAACGCTCCATCGAGCAGTTGCGTGACGGCAGCGCCCTGGCGCTCGCCACAGCGCAACGCGGCGAATCGGCCGCGCGGGAATCACGCGAAGACGTATCGCAGGTCCAAACCGCCTTGCGGCGCATCTGCGAGGAAGTCGGACAGATCTCCGGCATGAGTTTGCAAATGGCTTCGGCCATTGAACAGCAAGGTCAAGTCGCCCAAGAGATCAATGGGCAGATTTCCCAGATCGTAAACCTGGCGCAAACCAGCAGCGACCAGTCCCGACGCAGTACCCAGATCGGCGAGGAGCTGCATCAACTGGCCAACTCCCAACTCGATCTGGCCCAGCGTTTTCTACAGGGCTGAGCAATTCATTCTCATGCATCAGGCCTGACGTCGCAGGGTCTCGGAAGGCAGGCAGCCGTACTGCTTGCGGTACTGCATGGCGAAATGACCGAAGCTGGCGACCCCGTGACGCAACAAGATATCCGTCACGCTATCGGCCGGTCCGGCCTGCTGCAGGGCTACGTGAACCAAGGCCAGCCGACGAGTGCGGACATAGTCGCTGGGGGTTTGCTGGAGAAACCGCGTGAAGCCATTTTGCAAGGTGCGGATCGACACGTCACAGAACTGCGCCAGGCTCGCCAGCGCAATCGGTTCGGCCAGGTGCTGTTCGATGTAGTCACGGGCCTTCTTGACGTGGTGAGGCATTGGTTGGCGCCGGTCTTGCAGCAGATCGACCGAATAATTGTGCGGCAACTGAGTCAGCAGCACCGACAGCAGATAGTCCGACAGGCTCCCGCCCATAGTTGAGGTCAGCAGCGTCTGGCTGGCGTCGCCATAGAGCTGGCAGATGTAATCCAGGGTGGTCCTTACCGTCGCCATGCCCTGATGCTCGGCGTCGACCTGAATGTCGAACACCAACGGCTGACGCAAACGCCGGTTGAGCAACACTTGCAGCTGACGCTCGAGGGCTTGGCGATCGACGCGCAAAATCAGGTTGCGGCAGTCCTTGTCGATACGGATAAAACTGCGCTCAGAAGGCGAAGAAATCGTCAGCCCGCCCTTGCGCAAAATCGCGCTCTGCTTGCCCAGGCTGACCATGCCGCTGCCTTCCAGGGTGACCCGAATCAGGTAGTAGTCACTGATATCGCCGGCGTCGATTTCCACCGGTGCACCGTAGTGCAGATCGAACAACGCCGAGCTGCCGAAAAACACGCCGTACAGCTGCGATTGAAGGGCGCCGCCCTGCTGCATTTTCATCTGGTGGGGCCACAGGTAATGACTGACCCGATCCTTGACCTCGCCAAACCCGCCGGAACTCAGAAGGCAATGATGACGGAGCGAAGAGTGTTGATCGAACATGCTGAAGCACCTCCAGAAAATGACACCGCTGCCCGCAGGCACATCGATAATTTAGTGGAAATGGAAAGCAATTTTCACGCCACGCAAACGCTTTCTGCGCGCCCGGAACAGCCTCTGCGCCTGGTGCATAGAGTCAAGGCAAACAAGGGCTTAAAAAGGTCCTGCAGCACACACATGCCAAGCCATTGGCAACCTGGAACCGCACAACAAAACCAATAAACGCACCAGGGCAAGGCGCTCGGGTAACGACGGCGTCACCAATACACCCAACTGCGAACCGCTGCCGCCGACTGACTGATTGCCAACCCTGAAGGGGCCAAACAGCATGACCAGCAAAACACCGACCGAGGTCACCCGTAAAAGCTATGCCTACGAATGGTATGTCGTTGCCGTTTGCATGCTGGCCTATATTTTTTCGTTCATCGATCGTCAAATCCTGGCGTTGATGATCGAACCGATCAAACACGACATGCAGTTATCCGACACCCAGTTCAGCCTGCTGCACGGCCTGGCTTTCTCCCTGTTCTATGCCTTCATGGGCATGCCCATCGCGCTGCTGGCGGACAAATTTTCCCGACCGAAAATCATCGCCATCGGCATCGCGTTCTGGAGCCTGGCGACGGCCCTGTGCGGGGTGAGCAAAAACTTCCTGCAGATGTTTATGGCCCGCATCGGTGTCGGGATTGGTGAAGCGGCGCTGTCGCCGGCCACCTACTCGATGCTCAGCGATATGTTCCCCCGGGAAAAACTCGGGCGCGCCGTGGCGATCTACTCGATCGGCTCGTTTATCGGTGGCGGCGTGGCCTTTCTGATTGGCGGCTACGTCATCGATTTGCTGAAGAACCTCGACAGTGTCGCCGTACCACTGCTAGGCGAAATGCGGCCATGGCAGGTGACGTTTTTTCTGGTGGGACTGCCGGGCATTCTCGTTGCCCTGCTGATTGCCCTGACCATTCGCGACCCGGCTCGCAAGGGCTTGAAACTGGACGCGGAGGGCAAGGTCCATGCGCCCAGTATGAAACAGGCGTTCAAGTTCCTGACAGTGCACCGCAAGACCTTTTTCTGCCATTACCTGGGGTTTTCGTTTTACGCGATGACGCTGTTTTGCATGCTTAGCTGGACCCCGGCCTTCTATATGCGCAAATTCGGCCTCGCCCCCAGCGATACCGGCTACATGCTTGGGATCGTGGTGCTACTGGCCAATACCAGTGGCGTGTTTTGTGGCGGTTGGCTGATCGACTGGCTGGCGAAAAAAGGGTACAGCGATGCGCCAATCCGCGCGGGAGTCATCGGGGCAATCGGCATGGCCGTGCCCGCCATCGCGTTCACCCAGGTCAGCGAACTGTGGATGTCCGTGGCGTTGCTGGCACCGGCGATGTTCTTCGCTTCGTTCCCAATGCCGGCATCAACCGCAGCCATGCAGATCCTGCCACCCAATCAGATGCGAGCGCAGATCAGCGCGCTGTTCCTGCTGATTTCCAATCTGATCGGCCTGGGTCTTGGTACCACACTAGTCGCGCTGCTCACCGACCAGCTATTCCAAAATCCGGCCATGGTCGGCTCGTCGATTTCCCTGCTCAATGCCTTCGCAGTCGCACTCACCCTGCTCTTGCTGATCAAGGGTTGCCGACACTTCCGTGAGAGCCTCAAACACGAAGGCCTGGCCTGACGTCCTTACCTGAGGCACGCTACGGCGTGTCTGCTGGTTTTTTACCGCGGGCGGCGCGACAATGACGCCCGCTATCAAACCCGCTCACCTGAAAGACTACGCCAACCTTTATGACCACCCCAAAAAAGCGCCTGAGCCGATACAACCCCGCCAGCGAAGACTTCAAGAAGGAAGAGTTCCCCTTCTACTGGCTGGCTCGCCTGCACGGCCGCTACTCCATGGCCATGGAAAAAGCGCTGAAAAAAATCGATATGGACATACCGCGCTGGCGGATTCTGTTCATCCTCAAGGAAAATGGCGAGTCGAGCATTTCGGAAATCTCCATCCATGCCATCGCGAAGCTCTCGACCATCACCAAAATTGTCTATCGCATGAAAGCTGACGGCCTGGTAGAGACCAACACCAGCGCCAGCGACGGGCGCGTGACTCAGGTCTCACTCACCGATGTCGGCCGCCATACCATCGAAGAAATCCAGCACGGCACCAGCGATATCTTCCGCACAAGTTTCAAAGGCCTGACCGAGGCCCAGATCACCAAACTGAACGGAACACTGGAAAAAATATTCAATAACCTGCCGGAAGACTGACCCGCAACGACCAACGCTGTGGGCACTGGAGACAGTCTACATACCTTGAATAGCAGCCGTGTACAGCAGAAATCCGATGATTCAGATTTCTGCTTTTTTTATAGGCACAGCAGTCACCACCGATAGCTGATCCCTTTACAGGCAATCGCGCAGTGCGTGAATTACAGAGCGACCAAAGACCTGTCCTTGCAGTACTACTACGGCAATCTGCAGGACTTTTACAAACAGAACTTTTTGGATCTCAAATACGATTGGCAGGTCGGCACCGGCACCCTGCGTACCGACCTGCGACACTTCGACACGCGCTCCGATGGAGCCAACGACCATGACCCGAATTTCTACACCTTCGGTTACTACAGCGACGGCGTCACCAAAGGCAAGGTCGACAGTCGCCTGAGCAGCGCGCAATTCACCTACCTGGTGAACGGCCACACCTTCGCCACCGGCCTGCAACAAGTCAGCGGCGACAGCGATGCAGTCAGGTTGAGCCAGGGCGACGGCTCGATCGCCTACTTCATGACTGAATCGATGATCGGCAAGTTCAGCGCGCCGGGGAAACCACTTGGCAGGTTCGCCATGGCTATGACTTTGCGAAAGTCAGGATTCCCGGCCTGAGTTTCCTGGGCATGTACGAAAGCGACTCCAACATCCGTACTCCCACTGGCGACAAAAGTGAGTGGGACCGTAACCTGACCTTGAGCTACGTGGTCCAGTAGGGCCCGCTGAAGGACCTGAGCATTGCCCTGCGCCACGCCTCACTGCGCACCGGAGTGTCCACGCAACGGGACAGCGATGAGCATCGCTTCTGAGGAGGCTCTTACCGCTGGATCGTGCTGCATTAGCGCGGTCGAAATCGTCGATCCAGTTCACTTATCAAGCCGGACCAAAGCCCTGCCCGGAACAAACACCGACCTGAAATCAGCTGAGGACTCCACCCAGAGCCAGTCGTTTTGTAGGGGTAAAAGCCATCTAAAATAAAAAGGGGTCGCGAGATAGAATATCGCAACCCCTTGAATTATATGGTCGGGACGGAGTGATTCGAACACTCGACCCCTAGCACCCCATGCTAGTCACAACCGACCGACATCAGTAGGGATTAGTAAGAAGCTGTACCTCAATTGGTAGCCGTCCCACTGTCTTGTACTTCCTGTATGCCACACACGTATCGTGACCAGTGATCCATTAACATTTGCCGCTTTCCGAAAAGGTCTCCACGGCGATAAGCCGCCTCAACCGCACTCTCTACTGCATGTGCAAGTGCCTGCTCGCAGACCTCTCGAGGATAGTGGGTGACCTCACTCGCCCAATCCCTAAAAGTCGAACGGAATCCGTGAGTCGTGAGATCGTTGCGCTTCATTCGACGCAAGACCATCAGCATCGCCATGTTACTCAGCGGCTTCCCTTTTCGAGCACCCGGAAACAGATGATTGTTCCCTTCTACGCGAGGAAGACCGATCAGTAGGTCCAATGCAGCTTTCGACATCGGAACCCGGTGCTCTTTCCCTGCTTTCATTCGCGACGCTGGAATGGTCCATATCCCTGCCACGAGATCAATCTCCGCCCAGGTAGCGTCAAGCACTTCACTGGTTCGGCAGGCTGTCAGGATGGTGAAACGCAGGGCTTTGGAGCTCAGATCTTGTGCTTCTTCAAGAGTTGCCACAAACGCGGGAAGTTCGGTCCATGGGATGGCTGAATGATGTTTTACGGCGCGCACCTTTAGGCGAGGGGGCAAAAGCTTGTCCAAGTGCCCCCGCCATCGAGCGGGGTTTTCACCATCGCGCAGCCCTTTAGCCTTTGCTGCATCAAGGACCAATTCGATTCGATTCCGCAACCGACTGGCGGTTTCAGGTTTTACTGTCCAAATTGGCTTGAGGATTGTCAGCACATGCTCAACGCCTACCTCCTGCGTAGGAAGCTCGCCTATGACCTTGAACGCATAGGTAGCCAAAGTATTCTCCCACTGCTGAGCATGTTTGGCATTTTTCCAGCCCGCCCTGTGGGCAGCGATATAGTCGAGAGCAACGTCTTTGAAAGGGGTTGCCCTGGCTCTTGCTGTGGCTTGAGCCAAACGTTCGGCTTCTTTTTCCAGCTGTTGTCGCTCCAACGCCTCATCCCGATGAGTGAGCGGATCGACGCCTGACTTGCTCAGCTTTCTGGCCTCTGCTGCTTTCTCACGAGCTTTCGCGAGACTTACTTCGGGGCTCCCGCCCAGCCCCATGTCTCGGCTCTTGCCGGCAATCTTGTAGCGAAAGATCCAACTGGCGCCACCGGAACGGCCGACTTTCAAATAGAGGCCGTCGCCATCATTGGTCATTCCAACCAACCCGGCCCTGATTATTTTCACTACGGCTTTTGTCGTCAGTGATGTCATCAGTCACCTCCGATTTAAAGGATGATGACTCAATCTAGATGAGTTTCAGCCCATACTCCAGCCCATACCTTGGCCCCTAGCTTTCCGTGGTTTTACGCGGAACACAAAAGACAAAAATATTTATAACTGACTGTTTTTGAAGTTGTTTTACGCACCAAATAGAACCTCAATAGACGTCAATGAACATCAAAATAAAAGACATCGCCTCCGCCATATTTGTACCGACAAAGCCCTGATTTTTCAGGGCTTTGTCGTTTCTGCAGTACGCTATTTCTGTAGCACCATTTCCGGATCTTTTCCGCATCTTTTCCGCATCTTTTCAGCTATTTCCGCAACCCTACCCTTCCGACACACCACGTTCCGATCAACAAATGATGCGTAGGGTGCTTTGACTGTGATCGATAGGCAGCTTTCGGCCCAGAAGCGGGCGTTGGTTACCAACACTAGCAATGACCCCGAAGCGTTTCGATGGCTCACTCATTGCAGAGGGGATCTGCTTAAAGTTTTCCGCAGGTAGCTTGCTGACGAAGGGCACAAATGCTTGAACTGAGCTGTCTGGGTAATTGCGACAGGCGCTTTACCCCTATCAAGCAATTCGTACCCGTTGGCCGTGAAAAAATTAACAGCGCTTTGGGTCAACAAATGCAGTCGGGCTGCGCCTCGGGAGACCGCGTATTGTTCCAGTTCCGACAATACCGCTGTACCCAGTCCCGCTCCACGATGCTCCTCGCAAACGACCATAGAGCGCAGCAGGAGATCAGGGCCACTACCCTCCAACCCTCCATACGCAACCAATTTCCCATCCACGTCGAATCGGTAGAACTGCCGCCCGGGATCGCTCACATCATCGTAGGGCAATCCAGCTTGGCTCAAAGACGCACGGAGCTGATTCAAACCGCTTGTTCCTACTTTAATCATCTGCATCATCAGTGCTCCTATAGGCTCTCTGACACTCAATGCTAGCAGTATGTCCCATGCCTCCCTGCAACGCTGCATTAGCCCTATGGGGGGCAAGCGGTCACCGGGATGCGCCTGGAAAACGAGTTGATTCAATGGGAATCAGAAATGATGTGTGTGCCAACACGATGGCTGATATCTTTCCCGCGCACAAAATCGCGTCCAGTCGACGCTGATCCCATCAAGGAAGATAAAAACAATGAAAATATTATTTATCGCTTCGCTAGGAATTTTATCGCTAATTCAAACATCACTATCTTTCGCGGATAGTGTTAATGGAAAAAATCTCTATTTACAGCGATGCACCATGTGCCACGGAATAGATCTCAAAGCAACAGGACCACTGGCTAATAAAAGCAATCCCCCTACACCTGATCTAACAACATCCGCTTTCAAAAAACGATTAAATGATTATCCGGGCGTAATTGTATCATCGATAATACTTCGTCCAAATGGGGACTTGATTCCAAAAACTTTGCGAGAGAATGGTGTAAAGCTATCGCCATACTCATGGAGGATTAAAGATCTGCGCGATTTAAATCAATATATGGGTGATGTGATTTCAAAAAAACGATGATTTTTGAGACGAGATGTAGGCACAGAAATCTAAAAGCCATTTCAGGTTTGAGGGCTTGTGGGGCAATGCCGGTGAGCCAGTCGACCTCTCGCGGGCACATCGGCATGCTCAACGGAAAGCTTTCTGCGGTCCGTTGGGTATCAGGAGATGAGTGGGACATGCAGGATATCTGAACAATAGCGCATGCTCCATCGCGCAGGAACGCCAGTATCGTAATTCGCCCACGACAATGATTTCGCAGGTCCAAGCGGACTGCGATTTTGCCCGCCATACTGGAAAAACCGCAGTGATCGGTCCACTCTCGGATATCGAAGCGATTGTCCAGAGCAAGACTCTAGCGATCCCTGGATTCGTTCTGTCAACCATCTATGGAAAAGCAGACCCATGAAACCAATCCGCGCCGTTGCCCTCGCCTCACTCCTCTCAACCGCCTGCCTGACGGCCCATGCCGCCGATATACCGTTGGGCAGCAGTGCCATGGAAGGTCACATCGTTTCACGCGTACTGGCCGTTGATCCCGCCAACTACCAGGTCACCATCGAAGGTCGCGACAAGAGTCCAGTGCCTATCCAGCTCACTGACCAGGCCAAAAATCTGCACAATTTGAAAGTCGGCGACACGGTCGATATTCATGTGATTCGCTCGGTCGCTTATAAGCTTGATACCGATGTTGGCGGTGCATCGGGCGTCACTAATGAATCCATGTCCATCCGCGCCACCAAGGACAACCCCAATCCCGGAGGTGAAGCGGTTCGCCAGGTCAAGGTCACGTCCAGGATCACTCGCATTGACCTGAAACAGCATGAGGTGACCTTGCTTCCGCCGGAGGGAAAAGCGACTGTCCTGAAAGTCGAAGATCCGAAGCTTCAGGAAAGAATGAAAAAACTCCAGGTGGGTCAGACGGTCGATGCCATTTATACCGAAGTCCTGAAGGTCAAAACTTCACGCTAACGACGTTCGCCGACAAACGTGGCCTCGAACAACAGGACTTGAGTTCGACATGACAGATCTGTTCAATGCAATCGGACTTGGGTTACTGGCGCTGCTGCCATTGACTAACCCCCCCACCACAGTTGCGCTGTTTCTCGCCTTGAGTAAGGGGCTGAGTCACAAGGAAAAAAAGTCACAGGCTTTTCTGACGTCATTCTATGTCTTTCTGATCATGACGTTCACTTACTATGTAGGCGCGTTTGTTATGGATGCGTTTAATATCTCCATACCGGGCTTGCGTATGGCCGGTGGCGGAATTCTCATCATCATGGGCTTGAAGATGCTGTTTCCGCCGCCTCTTCAACACTCTGCTCCCAGCAATGGCGCAACCGAACAGCCGAACTTTGCGTTCATCCCGCTGGCCATGCCCAGTACGGCCGGACCTGGCACCATTGCGATGATCATAAGTTCCGCCGCCACTATCAAACACAGTACGTTGTTTCCTGCCTGGGTCTTATTAGTAGCCCCTCCGTTAATTTTCCTGTTTACCGCTCTTATCCTTTGGGTATGCCTGCTTGGCTCAGGGCTAATCATGAGAATAATGGGACAGTCAGGCATTGATGCCATATCACGGCTGATGGGTTTTCTTCTGGTATGCATGGGCGCGCAATTCGCCATTAATGGCTCGGTGGAAATCATCCAAACCATCATCGACAGTAATGCTCACCTGCTCCGCCCTCAGTAATTTCAAGAGCGTTTTCTATGAGTACCACCTGGCTGGCTCTCGGCATCCGGTATGAGAAACCTGAGGTTCTGCTGCCGCAGATGACAACCAAACGCGAGTCCAGCTTTGGCCCGCACCGATAACTCCCCTCGGTGACAGGTCGCTATTTTTCAATAAGCCCTTCGCGCAACGACCGCCTGACCTCAGCCTGTATGGCATAAGCCGGCGCCTCTACAGCATTGAAATCCTGTGTATAGCGCTGGGCAAATCCTTCTACCCCCCACTCCTGATACTGCTGCACATGCTTTAACTCGTGAGCCCAGAGCGCGATGTTCTGTTCTGCGGTTTGAGCGTCCCGGAAGAGGATGATGTCGATCAGTGTCACGGCTCCGACATCGGGGTTTTGCAGCATGGCAGTGGCAGCGTTGAATTGACCGTCGTCGCTGACTTTGTAGCGCGCGGTATCGAGGACGCTGGGGTCGTACCAGCGCAGCAGTTGCTCGCGGATGTGCGCAGGAATGGGTTGGATGCCGGCGCTGGCTGCATCAGCGCGGGCTTGGGTCAACCATAGCGCCAGGGCAGGCGCTGCGATCTGGTGGACGTCATCAGGCAGGGAGCCGAGCATCGGCTCCAGGTCTGGCAGGCAGATGCAGCCGTTCAGGCACACTTGTCTCTCGCCAGCTGGGCAAGCGTTGGTCTGGGCTGGCACTTCAAGCGTCAGGCAAAGCACAAACAGCGCCACCAGGCGCGTGGTGATGGGTGGCATTGGCGCTCCAGGGACGGACGCAGCGCGAACAGGTCACAATTGATGGAGGATCAGCTAGCTTTAGCGTAGTCCCGAACCAGACGCTCCCAAGATAATTGCAGGGCAGACCATTTTTTCCGTGAATCCCTCGATAGGCGACTTAACGTACAGCCGCTGGAGCGTGTTCAAGCCAGCAGCTCGGTGATCCACCGGGCTTGCCGGGCGATGTCTTGCACCTTTTCCTCGGGCACGACCTGCCGAGCCCGGGCGAAGCTGGTCAGCGTCTGTTGCTTGTGGCGCAGAATGCGCTGCCACTTGATCAGGAACGCCGGGCTGCGTGCCTGCATCTGCAGTGGGCCGAAGTACAGCTCCTCAGGGGTATACAGCACCGGCCCGACGCGCTCAGCGACGATGATCTCGTAATAGAAGCGATTTTCCCGCAGCACTTCCTCGCAGAGGATACGGTAGCCATTCTCCATCAGCCATTGGCGCAATGGCTGCTCGCCACCGTTGGGCTGCAGGATCAGTCGCTCACGGCCACTCAGGCGTGCCTTGCCGTTGTCGAGGATGTCGCGGATCGTCTCGCCGCCCATGCCACAGATGCTGATCGCCGTGATCTCGTCTTCTGGCTCGATCGCCGCCAAGCCATTGGCCAGGCGCACGGTAATCCGCTGGTCCAGGCCGTTCTCGCGCACAGTGCGTTCGGCCGAGCGCAATGGCGTCAATGCCACCTCCCCAGCCACCGCCGCCGCGATGGCGCCACGGCGCATCAACGCCACCGGCAGATAGCCGTGATCCGAGCCGATATCGGCCAGGCGCGCATCTGCTGGTACATGCGCCGCGACGCGTTCCAGGCGCATGGACAATGTGTGTTCGTTCAACAGCAGCCCCTTTTCACCACGAACGTCCGAAACCTTTGGCCGGATCGGGGCGCGATTCTGTCGAGTCACGCCATGCATTTCAAATTTATGCGACCAGGGCCATCTCGCCCCGACCTACCGCACACGTATCGACCCAAAAAAATACCTGGATCAGCTCTCAGGGGAAATGATCGAGTCCAGACTGGGTTCAGCAGCCAGTTTCAATCGGTCAGCTTTACTAATGTATTTAGACTTACTGGCCGGTGCCAATTTGGCGCTGGCCTTTTTTGCGTGAGCCTTTAATAACTGCTTTATTTTTTTACGACGGTTCATATGTCCTGCTCGGCGTGTGAGTTCTTGAATGATGGCAGAGGTTCGGGTAACGGGACAATGGTTGATGGCTTCCAAGTGGTTCGCGACAACGCTTCTGCGACCTGCCGGTACTTGTCCTATCCTTCCATCTAACCCATGACTCCGGACATCGAAATGCCCGCCCCCGAATCCACCCTCCTCCAGAGCTGGCACCACAACGCCCAATCCTGGATCGAGGCCATCCGCACCGGCACCATCGAAAGCCGTCTGCAAGTCACCGACCAGGCCATCCTGCTGGCGGTACTCGGCCGCCAACCCGAGCGCGTGCTCGACCTGGGCTGCGGCGAGGGCTGGCTGTTGCGTGCGCTGGCTGACCGCGCCATCCAGGCGGTTGGTGTGGATGGCGATGCAGCGCTGGTCGAGGCGGCGCGGGCGGCGGGCTCTTCGCGGGTGCATTTGGCGAGCTATGAAGAGTTGGTGGAGGCGAAGGTAGACATTGGCAGCAACTACGACCTGATCTGCGCCAACTTCGCCCTGTTGCACCAGGACATCATTCCCCTGCTCACGGCCATGAACGCCCTGCTCGTCCCTGGTGGCACGCTGGTGATCCAGACGCTGCATCCGTGGACCGCGGCGGCGGGCGACTATCAAGATGGTTGGCGGGAGGAGACCTTCGCTGGGTTCAAGGGGCAGTGGCAACCCATGCCGTGGTACTTCCGAACGCTGTCCAGTTGGCTCAATGCTCTGGACATGGCCGGTTTTCGGCTGGCCGGCTTGCAGGAACCGCAGCACCCGCAAAGCCCTGTGCCGCAGTCATTGCTGCTGGTGGCTGAGCAAAACCCACCCACTGCCGCAAAAGTAGTCGCGGCAATGGGTGCTGACTGACAGGCAGAACTGCATCACGCCCCGTCGGGATAGTTGCTTTTCAATTAAAGGTGCAAGACTTGCAAAAATGGAGTCGTGTCGATCAGTACCGATAGGTTGCCTGCACTGAAATTCCATTCGCACTATTTTTGTAGTTGGCACTGTATTCCGGTTGAAGTCCGGAGTTGTTCGAATGCTGTACTGAGGCTTTTGAATCCCAGAGATAGCCATACGCAAAGTCTAACGTCAGATCGGCAGTCGGCGAATAAGCGCCGCCCAAGGTCACGGCCTGGCGATTCCCGACCGGAACGCGCACGCTGCGGTCGGCATTCCCAACGGGCGTCTGATCATAGGCATAGCCTGCACGTATCAGCCATTGCGGGTTCAATTGATAAGATGCGCCAACCGCGGTGGACCAGGTGTCGTGCCAGTTCATCTCTTCGGCCACACGCCCCAGGCCAGCAGCCTGGCCCATGGCGGAAACACCGCTGTTGATTGCTTCGATCTTCTGAATCCGGCTCCAGCGTGTCCAGGTGGTCCCCAGGTATCCGGTCCAGCGACTATTGAATCGATGGGTGATGGACGTATCCACTGATTCGGGCATCGTAAGATCTATCTTGGTGTCATACTTTCCATCCAGCGGGATAACGCTCGGGGAGCCGGAAACCTCAGTGTGCCCTTTGAGCTGATAGTTCACCTTCGAGTGATAGGTAATCCCCCAACGGGTTGCCTCATTAAAGTCGACCAAGAGTCCGACGTTGTAGCCAATCGCCGTGTCATCGCCTTTGATGGTAACCAGTGTGTCCTGGCCGTTGTTCAGGGCGCCGGTTGCCATGTAATTCTGAAGCTTTGCATTGAAACGGTTCAGGGTCGGTCCACCCCCAATAGACACGTAATCATTGATTCGATAGGCAATGGTGGGCTGCAGGGTTATTTCCTTGGTCGTGCTGTAGGAGCCATGGTAGCGACCCTGAAAAGAGCCCTCGTAATCATTGATCAGACCACTCGGGGCATAGAGGCCCAGCCCCACCGAAAGACGCTCATCAAGCGGTGTCGACATATAGGCGAAAGGAACGGCCCCCAAAGGTACCGAGTCCCCCTCATTCGTGCCTGGGGCACTGCTCTGCGCATCACTGATATCGTCGCTCACCGAAACGATCGCGGCGCCGCCGGAAATCTCACTGCGCTTCAACTTGGTCAGGCCAGCAGGATTTCCATAGATGGTGCTGGCGTCCAGCGCGGAAGACGACCTTCCTGCATAAGCAGTTCCCGCACTGCTTGCACTTTGTTCGTTTAGAGCAATGCCATTGGCACCTGCAATAGAAGAGGCGCTGAGCAGGGCCATGGCACTGGTGACCTTAATCCAGACAGCATACTTTCGCTGAGCAGAGAGACACGGGATCACACGGCTATTCAGTTTCATTGTCCACCTCTTGTTTATTGTTTTTATTGATTGCACGCAGGCAAGGCTTCGCCTTCCTGTGCACTTTTCAGTGCCGGTTGGAATTGATCGAAGTTGTGTAAAAGGCCCTGACTGAACAACACCAGGGCACGACTGACGCGATTACAGATGCGAATCAGAGACTCAATTAAGCCACTCGGTTTGAAAGCTATAACGCCCCAAAAGCGGAGCCAGGACTTCTTGGGCAGTTCCGGCCCGGATGCAGGCGACATGCCCACGGCGATTGTCCTGCACGACCTCAACAGCAATATTCGAAAGCCCCAGGCGTTCCACTTCTTCCTGGACTACTTTGGCAATCTCCCGCTGTAGCAAAGCGGGCTTGAATATCTTGCCCACGGCAGTCAGTGGCAACGCCTCGAGGATTTCAATACGTTTGGGGACTGCTGCCCGCTCGCTGATATTGAGATGAGCGAATGCCTCAAGCTCTTCGGCGTTGCAAACTTGCCCGGGACGCAGTTGAACGTAGGCGACTGGCACCTCGCCCGAGTAGGCATTGGGGCTGCCGATTGCAGCGGCCAAGGCGACGGCGGGATGCGCCTGCAGAGCCTCCTCGA
This sequence comes from Pseudomonas sp. F-14 TE3482, assembly GCF_053629455.1. Classification (NCBI taxonomy): domain Bacteria; kingdom Pseudomonadati; phylum Pseudomonadota; class Gammaproteobacteria; order Pseudomonadales; family Pseudomonadaceae; genus Pseudomonas; species Pseudomonas sp. F-14 TE3482. Next base: position 3,858,841 of record NZ_JBRJII010000001.1, on the reverse strand, counting down.
TTTGCTTGGGATCAATGTTGTGGCCGCCGCGAATGATCAACTCCTTCTTGCGTCCGGTCAGCCAGAAGTACCCCTGTGCATCCTCACGACCCAAATCGCCGGTATTCAACCAGCGCTGACCGTCGATATCGATCCAAAGGCCCTGGTTATGACGCGCCTCCAGATAGCCCTCGAAGACATTCGGACCACTGATCGTGATGAGGCCGATCTCATCCGCGTTGGCGTCGCGCAGATACTCTCCAGAATCATCGAGCACGACCGCGCGCATATTCTGGTAGGCAATCCGCAGCCCGATGGAGCCGATACGGCGCTCGCCATGGGGCGGATTGATTGAGGAAACGCAGGTGCCCTCCGTCAGACCGTAACCTTCAAGGATCTTTACCCCGGTCCGGCGCTCGAACTCCCGGAAAAGCTCAGCTGGCATGGGTGCGGCGCCACACATTGCATAGCGAAGACTGGACAGGTCGCAGCCCTGCCATTCATTTTGCAGAAGCGCAGCATAGACAGTTGGCACGCCGGAAAAGAGGTTGATACCGAAGTGCTCGACCATCTCCCAGAATCGTGGGATCACCCCCTCGCCACGATACCCATGAGGCGTGCCGAGGATCACATGGTCGCCCTGAGTCCAAGGCACCAGCCCCGTCACCAGTTGTCCATTGACATGAAACAGCGGCAGACCACAAAAGATGACTTGGCCACCACTGCGTGGCTGCAAATGAGCGGCTACGGCCCAAGCATTGAACACTTCAGAGCCATGGCTACGTGCGGCAATCTTGGGAAGCCCGGTGGTGCCGCCCGTACAGATGTAGGAGGAGCACTCATCCTGGCGGATTTGCCGACCACTCTTCAGGTGTGTGTGCGGCTGAGTACTCATCAGCGATTGCCAATCGTGGATCGCGATGTCTCGGTGTAAGTCTCGTTCCTTCAGTGCCGCTGCTTTCAGGGCCCCACGCACGGGTTCGGCGACATAGGGCTCCATGCTGACCCACACGACAGACCTGACCGTGGGCAACTGATCCAGTTGCGAAGCCAGTTTGGGCCACAGATCGCTGCCCGCCGTCGGCGCGAGCGTTACTACCACGGATGCCTTCGCAGCATCCAGCAAGCCAGCTATCTGCTTGGCCTCGAGCAGCGGATTGATCGCCATGACGATGCCCGCCGCCTCCGCGCCCCATATCGTGAAATGGGTTTCCGGCAGATTGGGCAAGATAAAGGCAAGCACCTCGCCCGGTTTTATACCCAAGTCATGGAAAGCATTCGCCGCGCGGGTGATATCCGCGAAGAGCTGGGAGTAGTTCCATTTGTAGGTGCGCTTGAAATCGGCGGCATCGGCGAAGAAGCTAAGCGCCGGTGCCTGGGGGGAGCTCCGGGCTGCCTGCCGCAGCGCTTCATAAGTGCTGGATGCCAGGCCACGTTCCGACAGGGGGACTTGTTCGAGGCTTTCGATGTCACTCAGGGTCTGCACAACCATCAGGCTTCCTCCACGACTCTGTTGCGTTGCACGCCGAGGTCGATCACACCATCGGCGCTGCGAATGCGCGCCTCAACCACGTCACCTGGCTTGAGATATTGCGTCCGACCTTCCTGTGCCTTGAGGAAAAGCTTCCATTTGGTGGCTTCTGGCATCAGGGCCGCAATACGCTGTTTGCCAGGCGACGGTACCGTGAGCGCACAGCCAGCAGGCGTACCGGTGGCGATCAGGTCTCCAGCGGCGAAATCTTGCAGGGCGGAAAGTTCGGTAAGGGTTTCAGCGGGGCCGTAAACCAGGTTGGCCGTGCTGTCGTTCTGTCGCACCTGGTCGTTGACCGTCAGGCGCAGTTGCAGCTCTTTGAGGTAATGAATGTTCGTGGCATCCAGAAGGCAGAGGTACGGGCCGACCGGACCGAAAGTACGGAAGCTCTTGCCCTTGTAGAACTGCATCTGAGGAATCTGAATGTCACGAGCCGAGTAGTCATTGACGATGACGACGCCTGCAATGAACTCATGCAGATTGGCGTCGGTGACAGCAACAGCGCCGTTGATCGCGCGTTTCATCACCAGCCCCAGTTCGATCTCGTAGTCGAGGAAGCGCACGGTGCGCGGCTTGATCAGGTCGCTGTCAGCCGCCACCAGGCAACTCGTCGCCTTGGTGAAGATCATGTTGAATTTCTTCGCATCCGGGTCCATGCCCGACTCGATCATATGCTGACGATAGTTGGCGCCCTGGCAGACGAACTGCTGGTTACGGGTCACCGGCGACAGCAGTTTCACTTCGCCCTCCGCAAGCTCCGTACCTTTCAATTGAGCGAGGTCGTCGATACTGTTTTCGCGAATGAAATCACCGGTGGTTTCAAAAGCACCGGGGACAACCGTGATACGGCCCTGGCGTAGCACGCCCCAGTGGATACCGTTCTGAAATTCGAAGCGGACTACGTGTACAGCAGACATTGAAGGTACTCCTGGAGCGGCGTTTGTCTCGCGCTCGGCGGCGCGAGAACTGTGGTGTTGTTCTGAGAGGGGGCTGGCAACGCTGTAGACCAACGAGCCGCCGGCGATCAACGCGCCGGCTTTGAGCACATCCCGACGGCCATACCTGGTTGCATTGCCTGACATGGCGGCAGCTCTACCCGAACATCCGCATGAGTGTTATCAACTTGCGAATGCTCAAGTCCGGACTGCGTCGCAGGTTGCGCAACAGCGCACGCAGATTGGCCAGGCTCATCTTCGGTTTTGTAAAACGCTTGGGCATGCGCTGTCCCCACTGCGCCATTGCCTCGGGGCTCACGGGATGAATGCCCGTAGGCTGTGCAGCCGTGAAAATATCCCCGTCGCAGTAATGCTCGTGCTTATCGCCCCAAGGGTCTTGCCAGTAATCGAAGATCTGACTGCCCAGAATGTGTCGGCCGATGCCCCATGAGTGCACCCAACCGCGCTCGCGCAGGACGCGTTGCCCCATGCCCACAGCGTCGGCATCGACGACCTCATAGGCGCTATGGCTATAGGTCGCCATGAACCCTTGCGCTATCGCGAGCGTATGGTGATCCGCAGGAGTGTCACCAAGGTCAAGGCGCATAAAGGTGACAATAGGTGTGCCATCGGGGAGTACCTGCACATCGCTGGGAATCAACCCGAAATGCTTCGTATACCAGGCGCAGGTCGCCTGGTAGTCGGCCACTTCGATGACGATGTGGCCCAGTTTGAGGACTTCAGCCGGAGCGATCGGCGGGCGCTGCGTGGCGTTGATACGCGGTTGCTCCTGCGCCAGATTCCAGGAAAGAGGAGCTCTGTGTCCCAGCGTTATACCTGCCGTCTGGTCGCAAACAGCTTCCACGATGAATCCGGAAGGATCGGTGAGTTTGACGCAATACCCACCACCAGGATGTTCTGATTTTTCTACCAATGACGCGCCTGGGATGCGCGTCAGTTTTTCCAGATCCTTGAGCGACTGGACGGCCAGTCCGAACCCGACAAAACGTGCATGTTCTGCACGATGGACACGGTAACAATATGCAGTGGGGACGGTGGCGCGCAGGTAAAGCGTATCGGCGTCCTGCTGACTTACCGACAGGCCGAAGTCGGTCAGGAACCGCGCCGCCTCGTTCAAGTCCGGCCGTTGAAAGATCAGGTGAGTCAGATCCTGGGCCTTCACCGTCGGTTGCGGATGCCGGGCAGGTTGTGGTGTCGCTAACCGGGGCATTTCATTTTTGTGGGTCATTGTTCTTGTTTTCCGGGTTTTCAGGGTAAAACCGTCCCCGCACCCCTGAAAATCCAGGGGTGTCTGGTTGACTCGGTTAATGAATCAGTCGAGGGAAGGCAGTACTGGCAACTCAGTGGTCGCCAGCGCTCTAGCCTCTTCGGGCGGTACGCCCAATGCCCGCAGCACCAGCTCGGCCGTGTCAGAGCCCGATTCGCGCCACGTCCTGTGGCCTTCCAGCACCAGGAAAATCGAGCCCAGGACACTGCTCGATATCAGCGTCATTACCGAGAGCAATTGCCCCTTTTCAAACGTGTACCGCCCACTGGACAGTCCGCTCAGAAGATCGGTCGTCGCTTGGCTGCTGAACATTTCGCGCAACGAAGCATTGCTCATGGCGAATTTATGGATGAACGCCCCCCACTGAGAGTCTTCGTGCGCTCGACGAATGAACAATCGAATGCCATTGGCAAGGCGCTGAGCCGGATCAGTGAGGGAGTTGAAGCTCTTGTTGACACGCTCATGCATCTCCTTCGCGAGATGGCTGGCGACCGCCTCGAACAGGCTTTCCATGTTGTCGATGTTGCTATAGACCGTTCCGCGCGCCACGCCTGCCTCTTGTGCGAGGTCAAGAATGTTCACTTGTGAGGTGCCTCTTTCAGCGAACAGGCGAAAGGCGGCTTGATGAATACGGCGCTGTGTTGGGTTCAGGGATTCCACGGTTCTCTCTCCAGGATTACCTTATGGCCTGATTGAACACTTGTGTTCAGTTTACGTCAACAACGTTTTTTGAATTAAATACGTTTTTCTCAATGAGATCCTTTCTATGGCGTAAAAGACCGGGTAGATCGATTGGATATGCCAGGATCGTTGAAGGGCTCTACACATTGACACAACTGAACACGCGTGTTCAGCTATGTCGTGTTTCTGGCTCGCCGTCCCGGCAGGTCATCAAACCGGCCCCTCGATGCAAACCAGGAGCTCAACAACCTGAGCAAGCACTGTGCAGACGGTGCTCAAACGGTATGACCCTTAGCGATGGCTGGCCGAATTCTCATCAGCTGAAGGACAGAACATGACCGGCTCAAAGCTCTTCAAACCGCTTCGTTTGCCTAACGGCACGGTGATTCCCAACCGAATCGCCAAGGCTGCCATGGAGGAGAATCTTGCCAATGAGGATCACGCTCCAGGGGATGCGCTGGTTAAGCTCTACCGGCGTTGGGCGGACGGTGGGGCCGGCCTGATCATCACTGGCAACGTCATGGTTGACCGCCACGCCTTGACCGGACCCGCTGGCGTAGTGCTTGAGGACGATCGGAACCTGGGCCAGTTCAGGCTATGGGCCGATGCTTGCCGCAGTCGCGGAGCCCAGGCCTGGATGCAAATCAATCATCCCGGACGGCAGCTATTGGCCTCCATGGGGCAATCGGCACGGGGCCCCTCCGCGGTGGCTGTCGACATTCCCGGACTATCAAAGGCCTTTGTGCCGCCCAGAGCCTTGAATGAGCAGGAGATCGAAGAGCTGATTGAGCGCTATACCCGGGCCGCAGTGCTGGCTGAGCGTGCCGGATTCACCGGCGTGGAGATTCATGCAGCGCATGGTTACCTGTTCAGCCAATTCCTCTCCCCCTTGACCAACCGGCGTAGCGACCGCTGGGGAGGCAGCCTGGAAAATCGTGCGCAAATTCTCCTGCAAACCATCGATGCAATACGCCGGCGAGTGGCACCGATCTTTTGCGTCGCTGTGAAGCTCAATTCCGCGGACTTTCAACGCGGTGGTTTCGATGCCGAGGATGCGGCGCGCGTGGTGGAAATGCTCAACGCCAAGGCGGTCGACCTGGTCGAATTGTCCGGTGGCAGCTACGAAAGCCCGGCGATGCAGGGGCAAACCCGCGATGGCAGCCGCCTGGCTCGAGAAGCGTATTTTCTCGAGTGCGCGGAAAAAATAGGAAAAATCGCGCGCATGCCGCTGATGGTCACCGGCGGCGTGCGCAGAAAGGAGGTCGCGGAGCGAGTGGTGAGCGGCTCGGTGTCGATGGTGGGGCTTGCCACTGCGCTGGCAATCGAGCCGGCCCTGCCAAGCCAGTGGATGGCAGGTCAGGACACCGAAGTGGAGCCGATCGTCGTCCGCTGGAAGAATAAGGCGCTGGCGTCGCTTGCAGTGGCGTCGGTGGTCAAGAAGCAACTCGGCTTGTTGAGCCAAGGCAAACAGACAAAACCCAGGACGTCGCCACTCATGGCATTAATCGGCAATCAGCTGAAATCTCGTCGCCAGGCGAAGAACTATCGGCAATGGATTGGCCGGGCTTAGCCGGCCGAGGATGACATCAGGACTAGGGTAGCGGCTTACCGGCGATTTTCTTGGCTCTGGCAGGTGTTACGCCCAGCGCCTTGAGAATCATCTCGGCAACCTGCAGATCGTGCTCCGCCACCGCACGCCCTTCTACAACCGAACGCATGGCGCCGGTGGTGCACGATACGACCATGTCCAGGGCGATCCCTTCGTCCTCATAAGCGAAAGTCCCCGCGCGCAGCCCTTCACGCAAGTCGCCCAGCACATGGGCGGCCAAGCGCGAGCGCATGGTCTGATCGGAATGGATGATGCGCAGCAGTGCGTTAGCCCATTGATGGTCGTACGCGGCCCGGCAGATAAACATGCGCACGCCAATCGAAAGCCGCTGTGCACCGCAGTGTACGTCCGAGCTCAGGGCGGAAATGGCATCGGAGAACTCGCTCGCTATGGCGATGCCAACCGCCTCGAGGACTTCGTCGCGCGTTCGAAAATAGTTGTAGATGGTGCCGTTGGAGACCGCGGCCTCCGCGGCGACATCGAGCAGTGCAATCTCCCCCACTTCCTTGCGTGCGACCAGACGCAGCGCCGCGTCCACCAGGCCGCGACGGGTGCGTTCCCGCTTCTTGTGGCCTCGAGTGAGAGGCTCTTGCTCAGTTGCTTCTGAAGGAAAAATGGGGGAAGGCATCTTCACGCTCTTAATCGAGGAGGCTCGTTTATGGTAATGGAAACGTTGTCGGCCGTGGAATCGGCGCTACCCATCAGGATCTGGCAGTCTCGAACCAGGCTGCCTGCCTGTGCGCCGGGAGCGTGATGCATGATGATACGGTCGGGGCGGATCGCGACGAGCGTGCCTTTGGCAGCCAGCGCCAGGATGTCATGGTTCAGGTCTTCGATGAAGTCGCAAGCGCTGTCGGAGCGCTGACCGCAGGGTCCGATCTGCAAGAAGTGGCCTCCCATCTGTATCCAGGAAAAGACCTCGGCAGCGCTCAGCAGCGACAACGGGTCGACACCGAATCCGACCAGGGTCAGGTTGTGTCCAAGCGCATCGTCGCTCAGTTGGATCTGCTGTTGCGTGTTGCGTACCCAGGCCTGGGGAAACAGGCTGCCACGCACCAGTTTGTCGCCACGACGATGACGCATGAACAGACCGTTTTTGAAGATGTTCTTCGGTTTGATGTCCAGTTGTTCGAAGTACTTTCTGGAAGCGGGAGTCAACGCCAGCGCGCGCATCATTGCGTGGATGAAGAAAGCGGCGACCTTGTTTCTTGGCATCACCAGACGGCCCATGAGTTTTGCCAGATTGATCATCGCCTGGGCATGGGGGCGGCGCTCTACGTCATAGGTATCGAGTACTGAAGGCGCGGCTTGGCCGTGAAGGACCCAGGCCAGTTTCCAGGCGAGGTTGGCGCCATCTCGAAGCCCCGCTACGAGACCTTGCCCGACAAAGGGGGGAGTAATGTGGGCCGCATCCCCTACAAGGAAAACTCGCCCCTTGCTGAACCTGTTGCAGCAGCGCGCGTGGAATCGATACACCGCCTTGCGCTCGATTTCCAGCGCCTGCGGATTGATCCATGGCGCAATCAGCCGGGCGATGCTTTCCGGGCTTTCCAGCTCTTCCCGGGATTCGCCTGGGTGCAGCATGAACTCCCAACGCTCCCTTCCGCCGGGCGCAGGCATGTGCGGCGTTGGGCGCAGTGGATCACAGAGAAACTCAACGTGATCAATGGCGGACTTATGCCGGTTTTTTACATCGACAATCAGCCAATCCTCTGCATAGGTTTGTCCTTCGAATTCCTGGCCAATCAAGGCCCTGACCCTGGAGCTGGCACCATCCGCACCGATCAGGTATCGGGCGCGAATGAAATGCAGAAGGCCGTCCTGATCCCGCACGGAGGCGACGACACAATCCGATTCCTCGACCAGATTCTCGAGCTCGAAGCCACCCAGGCTGGTCACCGACTTCAGCCCAGAAACCTGTTTACGCATCGCGTGTTCGAGGTCGGGTTGATAGAAAGTCACCAGTTTGGGGTGGCCGTCGATGCACCCGGCGGTGTTGGCCCGACTGAATTGTCCGAGGACCGGGGAATGCATCTTCACTTCAGGGATAGCGATCTTCTCGAAAGCATCTTCCGACAATCCGGCGAGTTGCAGGATGCGAAGCGCCTCGTTGTCCAGAGCGATGGCACGAGGCATTAGCAGGACCTCATGGGTCTTGTCCATTACCAGTGTCTTTACTCCATAGCGGCCGAGCAGCGCCGCGATTGTCGCCCCTACCGGGCCGTTACCGACGACCAGCACATCGACGGCGGCGGGAGGCAGTTGCGAAGCTTTTTTGTTGTTGTTCATCTCGAGCCCTTGTTGTGATTGAAGTGGTGAGACGCGCCGGTCTCATCGTCAGGCAAGGTCAAGGTATGTAAAATTGAGACATATTTCAATATTGAAATTTTCGTCATTACCATTTCAAGATCATTACCGCCTCGGAATGAGGCTCTATGTTCTGTGCCGAAGGTGTCAGGGGGCCTTGCGCAGTCGCAACGTCTCATCGAATTGTCCCGCGACGGAGAGCGGGTAGCGTCTGCATCGATTTCCGACCGACGAGGCTTGGCTTATGAGCCGATCAGCGTTGTTATTGGAGTAATGGCCCAGTGCTAGAAACTATGTTTTAGTCTTCAGGAATCCAACGTGGCGCGTCCGCAGCCTCATCCGAACCCAGTCCAGCTCTGCTTCGTCGAGTTCGAGCTCGACGAAGCCAACGCCTGCTTGTTACGTAACGGAGAAGCCGTGGCGTTGGCACCAACGCCCTTCACTCTGCTGTGCGCACTTGCACGCCAACCCGGATCGCTGGTGACCAAAGATGCTTTGCTTGATGCCGTGTGGGGGCATCGGTTCGTCAGCGATTCGGTGCTGAAGACAGCCATCAGCGATCTGCGCAAGGTGCTGGGCGATGACCCCAGGCAGCCCCGCTTCATTGAGACTGTGTCGCGGCGCGGCTATCGCTTCATCGCCGCGCCATCCCCTGCCCCTTCGATGCCGCCGGCATCCGCGACGGTGCCGGCGGCCGGTGCGTATCCGTCGCCGCCATTCATTGGTCGCACCGACAAACTTTCAAAACTGCAGCGCGCGTGGGAGCGGGCTTACGGAGGGCAACGCGCAGTGGTCTGGCTTGCCGGAGAGCCGGGGATTGGCAAGACCACGTTGATCGAACACTTCCTCGCCAGCCTTGGTGACATCGCCTGCGCACGTGGCCATTGCGTGGAGCACTACGGCACCGGCGAGCCGTACCTGCCGGTGCTGGAAGCGTTGGCCGATCTGTGCCGCAGCGACCCCACCCTGCCGACGCTGCTGCGCGCCGTGGCACCAACCTGGTTGCTGCAACTGCCGTGGCTGAGCACCGCGCAAGAGCGAGACGCATTGCGGCGCGAGCTTGCCGGCATCGGTCCGGATCGCATGCTGCGGGAAATGGGCGAACTGCTGGACCGCTACACTGAGCAGCGGCCACTGTTGCTGGTAACCGAAGACCTGCATTGGAGCGATCGAGCGACGGTCCAGCTCATCGACTATGTGGCGCGGCGACGGGGCCGCACGCGGCTTATGTGGCTGGCGAGCTTCCGCGTCGCCGAAGTGGTGGCGCTTGATCATCCACTCAACTCGTTGCGCCACGAACTGCGCCTGCAACGTCTGTGCGAGGAAGTGGTGCTCGACCCGTTCTCGGAAACCGAGGTCGCTGACTATGTCGCGCTGCGCTCAGCCTCTCTGGCCCGCGATGAAACCTTCGTGCGTGCCCTGCACGAGCGCACCGACGGTGTGCCGCTGTTCGTCTCGTCAGTCATCAGCGAAGTGATGGACACAACGGGCGACGACGCCACCATCGAGGCCCGGCTGACGGGGATGGCGGTTCCCGAGAACCTCGCGGCCATCATTGATCACTACATCACCAAGCTCGGGCAGGAGCAGCTTGCGCTGCTCTCGGCGGCAGCGGTATGCGGAGTCGAGTTCCGGGTCGAGACGGTTTCGCTGGCCCTCGAACGCGACCTCGCTTCGGTGGCCCACGCCTGCGAGGAACTGGTGCGCGAGCAGGTGTGGCTCACGCGGTCGCGGGCCGCCGAACTTGAAGAGACGGTGGAGCTACCCTACTCGTTCCGCCATGCCCTCTTCCGCCAGGTACTGTACGACCGCACGCCGCGCTCATTGCGTACCCACCTTCATCGCCAGGTTGGCATTGCGCTCGAGCGCGAGCGCATGGCCGGCATGCCGGTTGCTGCCTCGGAGCTGGCGACGCACTTCGACCGGGCCCGGCAGCCGATGATCGCGCTGCACTACTACGCCGAGGCCGCGGAAGCCGCGCTGCTGCACTTCAGCCCAGCCTTGTGCTTCGGTCTCACTGAGCGCGCGATGGTCCTGCTGTGGCAGGCGCCGGAAGGGATGGAGCGCGATACGCTCGAAATTACCTTGGCCACGCTGCAAGGCGTGTCGGCTTTCCATACGCTCGGTGTCGGCAGCGAAGCCAGGAACGCGTTCGAACGCGCGTACACGCGGCTAACGGATGTACCCGAGCATCCGATGCGCGGTCGCCTGCTGCACGGATTCGGCTATCTGCTCGGTCTGCGCGGCGACTATACGTTGGCGCTGGCGGTCGCGGAACGCGCCGAAGCCCTCTCGACCCAAGCAAACGATCCAGCACTCATGCTGGTGGCGTGCATCGTGCAGGGCGAGGTTCACCATCTCCAGGGGCGCACGCAGGCGACCCGCCGATGGCTTGAGCGCGCACTCGCAATCGCCGAGCCGCTGGACATCGGGGCGAACGAGATCTTTGCGGCCGATCCTCAGGTCATGCTGCATGGCATGCTGGCCATAGAACTCGTGCGTTCTGGCCTGGTTGAGCAAGGCCGGGCTCATATGCAACTGGCGCGCAACCGCGCACAAACGCTTCGCCAGCCTATGACCTGGCTGGTCGCCACCTGGCAGGAGGTGTTGATCGAAGTGCGAATGGGAAACCCTGTGCGTGTGGCAGCGCTGGCTGACGACATGCAGACATTGGTCGACGAGTATTCGCTCGCACTGGGGCGCACGGCTTGCCGCTGGTGGCGCGGCTGGGCCGACGCGCGCAACGGCGCACCGCGCGACGGCTACCGCAGCATCCGCGAGGCCTACGAAGAACACACCGGACTCGGCATGCGCTCCGGTGCCAGCGAGGTACTCGGCTACGCCGCCGAGGCGTTGCTGCTGGCGGGTGATTGCGATGCCGCGCGAGTCGAACTACAGGAAGCCCTACACGTTGGGGAAGAACTGGGCGAGCGCGTATACCTGCCGCAATTGTTGCTGCTGGAGGCAGCGATTGCGCGGACGCAGGGCCGGCTCGATGCCGGCAACATTGCGGTGCGGCATGCGGTTGAGGAGGCGCGCACCCAGGAAGCACCGTGGCTGGAGCTGCAGGCGTTAGTCGAACTGTGTGGGCACCACGACGCTACGACCGAGGACCGCCAGGCCCTGGCGGCGCTGCTTGACCAGTTGCCCGAAACGGAGGGAACCGAGCTGGTGAAACGTGCGCGCTCGCTGCTTCAGGGCGCAAAGTCGGCTTGATGAGTTAAGGGCGCAAACTTGTGGGAGTGAGCCTGCTCGCGATGACGGCGGTACATTCAGCATCAATATTGGCTGACCGGCCGCCATCGCGAGAAGGCTCGCTCCCGCAGGTATCTGCTTTGACCAAGGGATTGGTGAACGACACCGATCTGGGAGCGGTGCTATCGCGACCGAAGTCTGACCTTTCGCTTACGACTCGACCAGGGGACGCGGTCTACGCTGTCGTCGAATTTTCTTGCCCCCTGGTCTGTGATGAGTCTGAACCCTGAATCCAAGTACCCCAATCGTCGCTCGTACGTCCTGAAGCTGCGTAGCGATGCCACGCCCGGAGCCCTCGCGGGCCGCCTTGAAAACCTGGTCACCGGGCGTCAGCGCGAGTTTTCGTCTGCCGAGGAATTGCTGGAGTCGATTGACTCGGACCTCACGTCGGCGGCCGACGAGCACGCGGCAAATGCCGACGGCGAGTGACGCCTCCAACATGAATGAGCGCTCGATATGGCGACCGAACGGCGACGTTTCGCTGACGACTTCGCGCATACCGGGCCCTACGCTGATGCCACCTCGAATCTATACGAGTCCAATCCGATGCTGCGATGTCCCCTTCCCCTTCCGTTGTCCCGCTACGCCGGGCAGACGCCCTTGCAACATGCCGAACGCCTGTTCGGCATCGTCGTGGGTGCGGCGCTCGCCGCGTCTATCGCGCTGGTCTTGACCGGTTGCTCTACTGAGGTCGCCAAGCCGTCGGTAGACCTGCCGGCCAAGTTCGCCGCAAGCACGGCCTCCGAAATGGAACCCGAAGCCGCGTGGTGGGAGACGTTCAACGACCCGGTGTTGACGGATCTGGTGCGCCGCGCGATGCGCGAAAACCGTGATATCAAGATCGCCGCCGAGCGTGTGCGCACCGCTCGTGCCGGTGAGACGATCAGTCGCTCCTGGCTCTTTCCGAGTGTCGGAATGTCCGCCTTCGGCTCCGACCGTAGCAGCGGCTACAGCACGGCCAAGAAGCAGGGTTATCCAGATACCGAGACCGTGGGCGCCGGTCTGGACGTCTCTTGGGAACTTGACCTCAGCGGACGCCTACGTGCTGGAGCAGCGGCGGCCGAGGCCGAGGCACTGGCTGCGGAGGACGGCGTGCGCGGCGTGCGTCTGCTGGTGATGAGCGACATCGCCAGCAACTACTTCACGCTGGTTGGCGCACTGCGCCAGGCCGAAACATTAGGCGCGATCTCCAAGGCGCAGGACGAAACACTGCGCCTGGTTAATGCGCGCCACCGTGTAGGGTTGGCGACCTCTTTCGACGTCGAGCGCGCGCAAACCGATGCCGCATCGGCGCGCGCGCAAATCCCACCGCTGGAGACGCTGGCAGCCGTATCGCGACATCGCATCGCGGTGCTGATCGGGGATCAGGCCTTTAACGCCATGAGCATCCAGCCCTCCCGTGGCAACGCGGTGGCGCCCGAGGCCCGCAAGGGGCAGCCCGCCACCCTGCTACAGCGTCGGCCTGATGTATTGGCGCTGATGGCGCAGCTCGATGCCGCCAATGCGCGCCGTAAACAAGCTGCGGCTGAGTGGTTCCCGCGGCTGTTCCTCGGCGCATCCTACGGCCGCCAGGGTCTTGAGCTGAACGGTCTGGACCTGGGCGCCGCACGCTTCACCAACGTGGCCGGTCTGCTCGCGATGCCGATCTTCAACGCCGGGCGCACACGCGCGATCAACGAGGTTGCCGAGAGCGGCCAGCGTGAGGCGCTATTGCGCGCCGAGGACGGCATTGTGCGCGCACTCGAAGACGTGGAGAACGCCCTCGTCACGCAGACGCAAGAGCGTCAGCGCGCCCAGTCATTGCAGTCGGCCACCGAGTCCGCAGAGGCGGCACTGAGCCACGCGCAATCGCTCTACGACAGGGGGCAGATCGACCTGTTGCCGCTGCTCGACGCGCAACGGGCACGCCTGGCAGTGCGCCTGAATGCCAACGACAGCAACACCCGGCTGCTGCTCGATAGCGTGCAGCTCTACAAGGCACTGGGCGGGGGCTGGCAGGTGTTCGAACAACCCGCTACTCCCACCGCAGCCACCACAGCCGACCGGCCACCACTTTCCTAAGAAACTGCCGTTTTTCAAAGAGGAACCGCCTTGAAAACCTCCCTTACTGCGGCCGGCGCCTTGGCCGTAGCCGTCATGCTGTCCGCGTGCAGCCCGGATCAGCCGACCGTTCAGGCACCACGACCAGTACGCACCGTTGAAATCAGCTACGACAATGCCCGCGACATCAGTCGCTACGTGGGCACCGTACAGTCGCGACATGAAGTCGACCAGGCCTTCCGCGTGGGCGGCAAAGTCGCCCAGCGCAACGTCGATGTAGGCCAGTTTGTACGCGAAGGCAGCATATTGGCTGTGCTGGATGACAGCGACTACCGCCTCGCTGAAGAAGCGTCTCGACAACAGTGGGCGGTTGCCGCCGAGCAGACACGCCAGGCCGATTCGGACCGCCAGCGCCTGACCGCGCTGAAGGCTGACGGCTCGGTCAGTGCGGCCGATGACGAGCGTGCGCATACAAATGCCCAGACTGCGCATGCGACCGCCGAGGCCGAGGCGCGAAAGCTTGAGCTCGCGCGCAACCGGCTCAAATACACCGTGCTGCGCGCCTCGCGTAGCGGCGTCGTCACGGCTGTTCGCGTTGAGACCGGGCAAGTCGTGGCTGAGGGCCAACCGGTTGTCTCGATCGCGAATCCCGATGAATCCGAGATCGTTGTCGATGTGCCCGAGGATCAGCTGTCCGTCTTCAAGGAGGCGCGTTTCAAGGCCTCGCTGGCCAGTGCGCCGAACGAGATCTTCGATGTCACGCTGCGTGAGCTGTCGCCCCAGGCTGCGGCGCAAACGCGCACCTATCGCGCGCGGCTCAAGCCGATGCAGGCGCTGCCGCTGGGTGCCACTGCCACGGTAACGGCCGAGCGCGTAATGACCAGTGTCTCGGTGGCAGCGGTGCCAGCCACGGCACTGACGCAAAGCGGCGGCCAGCCTGCCCTGTGGGTGGTCACGCCCGTGGGCAAGGATCCGGTCGGCGTCGTCGAATTGGTGCAGGTGGCGGTGCTGGGCTACCGCAACGACGAGGTGCTCGTCTCCGGGCCGCAGGCCGGTGCATTGGTCGTTACCGCCGGGGTGCAGAAGATGGCCTCGGGACTTAAGGTCGCGCTTCCCGGCGCGGCGATTGTTGACGCGAACATCACGCAGCAGGCCGCCCGATGAACAACTTCAACCTCACCAACTGGGCGCTGCGCCATCGCGCCATCGTCCTGTTCATGCTCCTCATTGTCGCAGTGGCCGGCGCCTTCAGCTTCACCAGGCTCGGTCAGCTCGAGGATCCGAACTTTTCCGTGCCCTCCATGACCGCCATGGTCATCTGGCCGGGCGCCACCGCTCAGCAGATGCAGGACCAGGTTCTCAACCGCATGGAGAAGAAATTCGAGCAGATCGACAACTTCGAGAAGGTGGTCACCTACGCGCGGCAAGGCTACGCGGGCATGACGCTCACCGTGCGCGGCGGCACCTCCAAGGCTGACCAGCGCGAGGCCTGGTATCAGGCGCGCAAGAAACTCAACGACCTGAGCCGCGAGCTGCCTGACGGTGTGATCGGCCCGATCGTAAACGACGAATACGGCGACGTGTATGGCCTGATGTACGCGGTCAAGGGCGACGGTGTCGGTCACGCCGACCTGTCGGACGCGGCCGAGGACATCAAGCGCCGCATGCTGAAGGTGCCGATGGTCAAGAAGATCGATGTCATCGGCAAGCAAGCCAAGCGTGTCTACGTTGAGTTCTCGCACGAGCGCCTGGCAGCGCTGGGCATTACACCGTTGGCCATCGCCGAAAGCCTCAAGAGCCAGAACGCCCTGTTGCCCGCAGGTCAGATCGACACCCGCGGCGACCGCGTCATGGTGCGCGTGAGCGGCCAATTCGCCAGCGAAGAGGCTATCCGCAACATGCCCATCTCCGCAGGCGGCCGGCAGATCAAGCTCGGCGACATTGCGACCGTTACACGTGGCTTTGAGGATCCGCCGACCTACACAGTGCGCCACAACGGCCAGCCAGTGCTGATGCTCGGCATCACGATGACCAGCGACGGCAACATCGTGGACCTTGGCAAGGCGATGGACACGGCAGTCGCCAAGATCCAGTCGGAACTTGCGCATGGTGTGGAGCTGGAGCTCGTGGCCGACCAGCCCACCACGGTGAAGGATGCTATCCACGACTTCGCGCACGCGCTGGCTGAGGCGCTGATCATCGTGATCGCAGTGAGCCTGGCCAGCCTGGGCTGGCGCGCTGGCCTTGTGGTCGCGACCACAGTGCCGCTGGTGTTGGGCGGCGTAGCGCTGGTGATGCTGGCGATGGGCTGGAACCTGGAGCGTATCTCGCTCGGCTCGCTGATTATCGCATTGGGATTGCTGGTGGATGACGCCATCATCGCCATCGAGATGATGGTGGCGAAGATGGAAACCGGTATGGACCGCGTAAAGGCGGCCGCCTTCTCCTATCAGTCCACCGCCATGCCGCGCCTGACCGGCGCACTCATCACCGTCGTGGGCTTCCTGCCGATCGGCCTCTCGAAGTCCACCACCGGCGAGTACGCGGGTGGCATTTTCTGGATCGTCGGCGCCGCGGTGCTGTTCTCGTGGATCTGTTCCGGCATCTTCACGCCGTACCTGGCGGTCAAGATGCTGCCCAACGACTTGGGCAAGCACCAGCATGGTGATCTGTACGACACGAAGTTCTACCGGACCCTGCGCCGCCTGATCGACGCCGCCATCGAGCGTCGCTGGGTGGTCATCGGTGCGACGTTTGGCGCTCTGGTGCTTGCTCTGGCCTGTATCAAGCTAGTGCCGCAGCAATTCTTCCCCAACAGTTCGCGTCCTGAACTGGTCATTGACCTGCGCGCCAAGGAAGGTTCCTCGTTCGCCGCGACGACCGAGCAGGTCAAGCACATGGAGGAGATCCTGGCGAAGGACGAGGACGTGCGTTTCTATACCGCCTACACCGGCGCCGGCGCACCGCGCTTCTATCTCTCGCTCAACCCCGAGCTGCCAAATCCGGGATTCGCCCAGTTCGTTGTAATGACCAAGGACCTGGATGCACGCGAGCGGGTGCGTGAGCGGCTGGTGACCTCGGCCGACCAACAATTCCCGCAGGCGTGGGTGCGCGTGACCCGGCTCGAGTTGGGGCCGCCTGTCGGCTACCCGGTACAGTTTCGCGTCGTCGGCCCCGATACCCAGGTAGTACGCCAAATCGCCCGCGACGTGGAGAAGGTGGTTGCGTCCAACCCGAAGGTGCGCGACCTGCAGCTCGACTGGAACGATCCGGTGCGTACCCTGAAAGTGGAACTTGATCAGGACAAGGCGAGCGCGCTGGGCCTCACGCCGACCGATGTGTCGCTGGCGACCCAGACCGTGATGAACGGCGCAACCCTGTCGCAGCTGCGTGAGCATGAGGACCTGATCGACATCGTCGCCCGTGCCGTGCCTGAGGAGCGCTTGAGCCTCGACACACTGAAAGACATCAACCTCTACACCCGCCAGGGCACGGTGGTGCCGTTGTCGCAAGTCGCACAGGTGCGCTCCGAACTGGAAGAGCCAGTGCTGTGGCGCCGCAACCGCGATATGGCGATCACGGTGCGTGCCGACGTGAAGGATGGCGAACAAGGTGTATCGGTGACGCAGGAGATCCAGCCGTTGCTCAAGGATATCGAAGCGAAGCTGCCGTCGGGCTACCGCATCGACGTGGGCGGCGCGGTGGAGGAAAGTGACAAGGCCAACAAGGCACTGCTGGCGGTGGCCCCGCTGATGCTGATCAGCATCCTGCTGTTGCTTATGCTGCAACTGCAGAGCTTCTCTCGCATGTGGATGGTGGTGCTGACCGCACCGCTGGGCCTGATCGGTGTGGTGCCGGCGCTGCTGGTGTTCCAGTCGCCGCTGGGCTTCGTCGCAATCCTGGGCATCATCGCATTGGGTGGCATGATCATGCGCAACTCGGTGATCCTGATCGATCAGGTGCAAACCGAAATCGCCGAAGGGCGCGACCCGTGGAATGCGGTGCTGGATGCCGCCATTCACCGGGCCCGTCCAGTGATGCTGACGGCGCTGGCCACCGTGCTGGCAATGATCCCGCTGACGCGCAGTGTGTTCTGGGGGCCGATGGCAATTGCGATCATGGGCGGCCTTACCGTGGCGACGCTATTGACGATCTTCTTCGTCCCGGCGTTATACGCCGCCTGGTTCAAGGTGGGTCGCCAGCCGGCCGCTGACAGCCAACAGGTACGGGAGGATGCCGCACTCGCTTCTGAGTGATGTATGCCGTGACACTGTGTTCCGGACCTCACCGCTATTAGAAAGGCTTGCTCAGCGCCGTTTCTGAAAACAACAGAGGTCAGCCGCGAGGTTCTGCGAAACCTGCTTTCTTTCGCCTCCTCGCGGCTATTCCCACTGACAACGGCAAGCCCCCGCTACCCCTGTTTATGGCGCGTCGACGGCTACAGGACGCACAAGGAGCGCCCCGAGCAGCCACCTGCCACGTAGAGCAGCAGAGTTGCTTTTATCAGTCGAAAACTACTAGCAGCGCTACTTGCAGAAATATCAGTTCTGCTAATACCCTTGTCACCATGAAAACACGCCGCCCCCTTACCCCTGAAGAAGTCGCCGAGAGCACCAGGCTCAAGGCTATTTACGACCAGCGAAAGTCTGCCGCCAAAGCGGCTGGATCAAATCTCACTCAAGCGGATGTGGCTGAGGCTTGCGGATGGTCTGGCCAAAGCGCCTTCAGTCAGTACGCAACCGGCAAGGTTCCACTGAACGTCGAGGCACTCCTGAAACTGGCAAAAGCCTTGCGCTTCGATGCCAGCGAAGTGAGCCCACGCCTGATGTCGACCGTTGCCAGCGTCCAGCTTTCCGAGCGCATCCAGCCAAGCGTATTGATGTCGGACATCGAACCTTGGGATGACGACACGCCCCTGGATGACGATGAAGTCTACGTTCCCTTCCTGCGCGAAGTGGAACTGGCAGCCGGATCAGGCCGTTTCGTGATTGAGGAAAGCGACACTGCCCGGCTGCGCTTTTTCAAGAAAGACCTTCGCCATAACAGCGTTCAGTTCAGCAACGCGAAGTGCGTGGTTGTCAGCGGCAACAGCATGCTGCCAGTGCTGCGTGACGGCGCAACCGTGGGCATCGACGTCGGCAAGAGCTCACTGGGCGATATCGTTGACGGCGACATGTACGCCATCAACCACAACGGTCAGCTACGGGTGAAGCAGGTTTACCGCCTACCGACGGGCATCCGCCTGCGCAGCTTCAATCGCGACGAGCATCCGGATGAGGACTACACCTTTGCAGAAGTTCAGGAACAGCAAATCGTGATCCTGGGCCACGTGTTCTGGTGGGGAATGTTTGCCCGCTGATTGACGTTCACATGCCCGGTGGGCGATGTATACGCAATGATGTGCCCGGACTGGCGACGGTCAGCAGTTTTATGAAAGCAACCCACTCTTTATGGATACGGAAATTCAATGAAAAACCCTAAGCTTTTGTTCTCCCTATCATGCGCCATTGCCATCTCGCTGCTGAGCGGCTGTGCTGCTTCCGTTAAAAGCGGCGGCACTGAAACGCTGGCTATCCAAGAATCAGCCAAGCAAAACCTGGTCGTAAATTTCCAAGGGAATAGCAAGGTTCTGCAGAACGAAGACTGGCCTCGCTTAAAACAGGAATGGAATGCGGCCCTGCAAAACGAAGCTACTCGAGCGGGCTACAGCCTTACTGAGACTCAGGCATTAAGCTCCTCTGGCAAAGACGGTGTGGACATCAAGATCAACGTGACCAACTTTCGATACCTGACGCCAGGTGCGCGCTACGGCGCGGGCGTGATGGTCGGTAACGCCTGGGTCAACTCAAGCGCAGATTACTCAGACTTGAAGTCGGGCCGCCTGATTGGCACCCGGACCTATGACACGTCATCGTCTGCGTGGGAGGGTGTCATGTCAGCCATGACCAAAGAGCAGGTTGAAGCTATTGCGCAGCAAATCATAAGCGACATTAAAAACGCCAAGGCGAAGTAACCCGACAGTTAAGCCTTTGTGGCGAGCGAGCTTGCTCCGGGCGGCGTTCCGACGCTGGGCTGCGTAGCGGCCCCAAAAATCCGATAACAATCACCGGATTTTGTGAGTGCTGCGCACTCAAGCGCGAGCATGCCTCCCTCGCCACAGGTTTCTCACTGACTCAAGACTCTCTTAAGTGAACAGCATTGCGCCTAGCGCAGGTGTTTCTACGCTCAACCAAAATATTATTAGCAGTGCTATTTACATTAAAAATAAGCACTGCTACTTTTATCTTCAAGGATCGCAAGTCGTACCGCTCTTTAGATCTGCGATGGTGGACGATGTGGTTGACCGAACCGATGCATGACCCGGAACCGGACGCGAGCAACAACGAAAGCATCACTTCTGCCCATTCATCGAGTGGGCAGTGGGATGTAGGCCTACATCAAAAGCGAAAGGCTCAACGGAGCAAAAGGTGACATCAACATGAATTAAGGAAAATGACCATGACCGTAGACATCAGCAACTACACAATCGCAACACCGCTTCCTATCTCCGAGACCAACCCCATCGCACTTGAGCTCATCGGCTGGCGGGCGCTGCTTGAATGCCCGGAAGTCATTTCGATGCTTCCAGATGGTTCGCTGCAAATGACGGCGCCGACGCTCGGCGCTTCGAGCAAAAGCACGCACCGCACCCGCTGCGAGTGGAAAGAGCCGGGTTATTGGCTGTTCGCCAGCGCTGCTGACCATTGGAACCGCCAAGAAATGCGCCTGACGAAGGTCAACTCGCTGCAGAAGGTCGTGATCGGCCAGATTCATGTGCAGGGCTCAGAGCGACCACCGGTGAAAGTGTTTTGGAACAAAGGCCGAATCACCATGGGGTTCCGGTCGAGTTATCTTCAAGAAGACCCGGTGAACTCCACGGTTCTGGAAAACGTGCCGCTCGGCGCCCTTTTCAAAATCAACATTCACGCCAATTCGAATGGCGCGGTCTCCGTTTCGGCGAGCTGTAACGGCGTCAAATCGACCTCCGCAATCATGCGCCTCGACAACACCTGGGACACGAAAACGCTGGCCTTCCACGGCGGTGTGTACAACCAGATCGATTACTCCGACACCACCGACCCCGAAGACGGTTCGGTGTGCATCATCAGCGACCTTTCCATCACCCACGTTTGATATCGCGCAGCCTGTAGGAGCCAGCCGTGCGGCGATCGACGCACCGCTGGCTCCTACGAAAAGCGGCCGGATCAACTCTTTACGTGCAGCGTATCATCGTGCAACGACTGGAAGTCATCCACCACCTTGTCTGTAGTAATGACCGCATCAAGGCCCCAGTCGCCAGGCACGTGCCAATCCTCTCCAAACATCTCCGCCGGATGCATCGTCCGTTCGGAACCATTGCCGCATGCCAGGGACTTCGCCGGACAATACAGGTCGCATCCCCAACAGATCCGTTCGGGGTGCTTGGGGTTGACGGGGAAGTTCTTGGCCATGCCGATCTCCGATCATTGAGTGGCGTTTTTCCAACCTACAGCCCTTGCGCAATGCCAGCCTTGATACATATCAAGAACCGGCATCGAGCCCCCTGCGCCATCCTGAGCCAACCGTTTAATTACTCAAAACTTGATAACAATCATTATTGTTCGCAGCAAAGCTTCCTAGACTCGGGCTCCTTCTCATCGGTGTTCAGGAAGCTATTATGCGTACCCCTTTTTCGCTATCACTCGCCCTGCTCTTGCTCACACCACTGGCTCACGCCAAGGAATACCCGATCGGGGAACCACAGTTGTGTCCCGGGCTGGAAGTCGGGGCGGTGTATTTGCAGCCGATAGAAATGGCACCTGCGGGGATGATGCGCGCCACCGCGGATTCCGACGTCCACCTGGAAGCTGACATTCGCGCCACTGCGGACAATCGGCAGGGCTTTCAGGAAGGCAGTTTCGTCCCCTACCTGAACGTCTCTTTCAACCTGAAAAAACACGGCAGCGACCCCGAGATCAAAGGCGATTTCCACGCCATGGTGGCCAACGACGGTCCGCACTATGGCGACAACGTAAAGCTGCTTGGCCCCGGTAAATATCAGCTGACGTTCACCGTCCTGCCACCCGGCGGTCATGGCTCCCTCGGGCGCCACACCGATAAGGAAACCGGTGTCGCTCCCTGGTTTGAACGCTGCGAACTGCACTACGAATTCATCTATGCCGGCATCGGTAAAAAAGGCGGCTATTGAATGAAGCGCCTGCATCTTGCCTGGCTGATTGTGGCCGGAACAGTTGCACCGTTGACGGCCCATGCCGAGTTGCCGAGCTACGAACTGGTTCTGCGCGATGGCCACTTCACCCCTGCCTTGCTGGAGGTGCCGGCCGGACAGCGCTTCAAGATCGTTCTGAAGAACGCCGGCCAAGGTCCGGCCGAGTTCGAGAGCACGCCGTTGCGGGTTGAAAAAGTCCTGTCGCCGGGCGTGACGACCTTCGTGGTCATTCACCCCCTGAGGCCCGGTCACTACCCCTTTTTTGACGAGTTCAATCCGCAATTGCCCGAGGGCGGCATCCTCGCGAAATAACCTGTTAGCGCACGGAGCTTCCATGAATCAATCAATGTTCATCGTCTGGCGCGAAAGCGTCGAGGCGTTGCTGGTGATCGGTATTCTCCAGGCTTGGGCCAGCCAGCAAGGCCAACGTAATCGTCTGGTCAAATTCCTCTGGGCGGGTGTGGTGCTGGGGTTGATGCTCTCGGGCCTGCTGGCGGTGTTGATTCTGTTTGCCGGTGAGGCCATGAACGGGTCGGCCAGCGAATGGTTCCAGGCCGCACTCGCACTGGTTGCAAGTTTGTTGATGGTGCAGATGGTGGGCTGGATGCATCGCCACGGGCGCACCTTCAACCACGATTTGCGACGACACGCCGATAGCCACCTGGCTCGACAAGGGGGCGCAGGTCTATTACTGCTGGCCATGCTCGCAATCAGCCGCGAAGGCAGCGAAACGGTGGTTTTTCTCTATGGCGCCGGCGCCCGGTTGCGCGGTCCGCAGCTCGGTTTGTTTGCCGTCGGCGGCGTGTTGGGACTGGTGCTGTCGGCGCTGACCATCACGCTGCTGCACAGCAGTCGCCGATTCATTTCATGGCAGCGATTCTTTGCCATCAGCGAAGTTATCCTGCTCATGCTCGGCGCAGCGTTGCTGGTCAGCGGGACCGAACGAATCGGCGGCCAACTGCTCGCCCTGGATTTGCCGGACGTGGTTTACAGCCTCGTTGGCGAAGCGCTTTGGGACAGCAGCACGTTGCTGAACGACAGCCACGGATTGGGTGGTTTTCTTGCCGGGTTCGCCGGTTATCGGGCAAGCCCCAGTGGCCTGACCTTGTTGGTGTGGATCGGTTATTGGCTGGCCGTCGGCGGCTGGCTACGGCAACGGACTGCGGAAAACCTGCCATGCCCGACCTGAGCCGACGCAATCGATGGCTCCAGCGTCTGGGCGACGGGATGCGTCGCCATGCACCCGTCATCCGTGCGGTGCAGTGGGCTGTTGTAGTGTTTTACGCGGTGCTGTTGGTGACCCCGGCGCTGTTGCCCCTGCCAGACAGCCAGGCACGGATACTCGACAACCTGACCTTGCTCGCGCAGTTTCTATTCTGGGGGATCTGGTGGCCGTTCGTGTTGCTGTCGATGGTGTTCTTCGGCCGACTCTGGTGTGGCGTTTTGTGTCCGGAAGGTTCGCTCAGCGAATGGGCCAGCCATTACGGTAAAGGCCTGGGTGTGCCGCGCTGGTTGCGCTGGGGCGGCTGGCCAACCTTGGCGTTCTGCCTGACGACCCTCTACGGCCAGTTGATCAGCGTCTATGACTACGCCCAGGCCGCGCTGTTGATTCTGGGCGGTTCGACCGTCGCAGCGGTCATCGTCGGGTTGTTGTTCGCCCGGGGCAAGCGAGTCTGGTGCCGTTACCTGTGCCCGGTCAGCGGCGTTTTCGCCCTACTCGCCCGGCTGGCCCCTGTGCACTTTCAGGTCGATGAACAACGCTGGCTAGAAAATGCCGCACCGCGCCTGCCGCCGCCCAACTGCGCACCCCTGCTCGATATCCGCCGCCTGCAAGGCGCCAGTGATTGCCACGCCTGCGGACGCTGCAGCGGGCAGCGCGGGGCCGTTCAACTGATCGCCCGCTCCAGCAATCAGGAGATTCTTCACGCGACGGCACAGACGCTGTCCCCTTGGGATACACGCTTGCTGCTGTTCGGCGTGATCGGCTTGGCCATGGGCGCGTTTCAGTGGACGGTCAGCCCATGGTTTGTCGCTCTCAAACAACACTTGGCTCAGTGGCTGGTCGAACACGACCAACTCTGGGCCCTGCAGGACAACGCTCCCTGGTGGCTGCTCACCCATTACCCGCAGCTCAACGACAGCTTCAGCTGGCTCGACGGTTTCAGCATCGTCGCTTACCTGAGCTTGAGTTCGATTGTGCTCGGCACGGCGTTGATGCTGCTTCTGCGTCTGACGGCCCGACTGGCGAGAGATCGCACACTGTATTGGCCCCTGGCGCTGACACTCACGCCCCTGGGGGGTGCCGGCCTGTTTCTCGGGCTGTCGGCCACCACCGTCAAATTACTGCGTTATGAAGGTCTGCTGCTGGAGTGGGTACAACCGGCCAGGGCCTGTCTGTTATTGGCCGCGATGGGCTGGAGCCTGCTACTGGGTTGGAAACGGCTGAGTCGCGAAGGTCTTTCCCAGGTACGACGCGGGTCCGCCATCGCTTGCCTGCTCCTGGCCGAAAGCATGGTGGGATTTGGCTGGTGGTTGCAATTCTGGGGCTGGGCTTGAGTTCCCCAGCCCCCGTTACCCCCGCAGCACGAAGGCTGGAAACAACTCGCGCATGGCCTCCCACAACTCTGGCAGCAATGCTTGAGCCGACACGCTTGGCAGCAGCGGATCGAACATCCGTTCGGTGCGAACCAGTTGCACGGCAAAGCGTTTGACGCCGAGCGCATTCAAGCGTTTGGCCAGAATCAGCAGACGCGCCGGCTCGAACAGATGCCAATGCACGGTGGTGCGACATTCGTAATCGACACCACTGGCCAGCAGATGCTCGAGGCTGCGCCAGTTGGCGGTCCCGCTGCCCTCGACCCGGGTGATGGCCTGGCAATCCTCGGGCAACGCCTTGACATCGAAACCGACCCAATCCGCTCCGGTCAATGCCTTGGCAAATGCAGCAGGCTTGATGCCGGCGCTGTGCAAGCCGATGCGAAATCCCATGTCCCGCACTTCATCCATGGCGCCGAGCAAACCATCCTGCAAGGTTGGCTCACCACCGCTGAACACCACGGCATCAAGCAGGTCCTGACGACGTTGCAGAAATGCCAACACCCGCCGCCAATCCACTTCCTCACTGCCACGAGGGGGAATCAGCTGCGGGTTATGACAATAACGACAACGCCAGGCGCAACCCTGGCAAAACAGCACGCAGGCGAGCTGTCCCGGATAGTCGATAGTGGTCAGGGGCACCATGCCCCCGACCCGAAGCATTCGACTCATTGGCGCCCGGCCAGTGCCGCGCTTTCAGTGAAGTGCACCCGCTCGCGGTGCTCCGACTGTTTACCCGGATTGAACGCCGACACGGGACGGTGATAGCCCATCACCCGAGTCCAGACTTCGCAGCGTTGACGTTGAGCCTGGGGCAGTGTTTGCGATGCAGTCATGATGAAGCTCCTTGCGGTTGAGTGGATCGAAATCAATGAACGGTGCCGAGCTTCTGCTCTTGCAGCAGCAGTGCTTCGTCGCACTTGGGGCAGAACTCATGCTCGCCATCGAGGTAGCCGTGCACCGGGCAGATGGAGAACGTCGGGGTCACGGTCAGGTACGGCAGGCGGAAGCGGCCAAGGGCTTTTCGCACCAATTGCTTGCAGGCCTGGGTCGAGGAAATTCGCTCGGCCATGTACAGGTGCAGGACCGTGCCGCCGGTGTATTTGCATTGCAGTTCGTCTTGAAGTTCCAGGGCCTCGAAGGGGTCTTCGGTGTAGCCCACGGGCAGTTGCGAGGAGTTGGTGTAATACGGCGCCTGCACACTGCCGGCCTGGAGAATGTCGGGATAGCGCTTGAGGTCTTCCTTGGCGAAGCGGTAGGTCGTGCCCTCGGCCGGCGTCGCTTCCAGGTTGTACATGTGGCCGGTTTCTTCCTGGAATCGCAGCAACGTGGCACGCACATGATCGAGCATCTTCAGGGCAAACTGCCGGCCGTGCTCGGTGTGCATGCCCTCCTCGTCGCCGCTGAAATTGCGCAGCATTTCATGCAAGCCGTTGAGGCCGATGGTGGAAAAATGGTTGCGCAAGGTGCCCAGGTAACGCTTGGTGTACGGGTACAAACCGGCGTCCATGTGGTGCTGAATGACTTTGCGCTTGACCTCCAGACTCTCCATCGCCAGCTCCATCAATGCGTCCAGGCGCTGCAACAAACCACTGGTGTTGCCCTTGAACACATAACCCAGACGGGCGCAGTTGATGGTCACCACGCCGAGCGACCCGGTCTGTTCCGCCGAACCAAACAAACCGCCGCCACGCTTGAGCAACTCGCGCACATCCAGCTGCAACCGGCAGCACATCGAACGCACTTGATTGGGCTGCAGATCCGAATTGAGGAAGTTCTGGAAGTACGGCAGGCCGTAACGCGCGGTCATCTCGAACAGACGGTCGGCGTTTTCACTGTCCCACGGAAAATCATGGGTGATGTTGTAGGTCGGGATCGGAAAGGTGAACACTCGCCCTTTCGCATCGCCGGCCTGCATTACTTCGATGTAGGCGCGGTTGAGCAGGTCCATTTCGACCTGCAGGTCGCCATAGGCAAACGGCATTTCCTCCCCGCCGATGATGGGAATCTGCTCG
Organism: Pseudomonas sp. F-14 TE3482; assembly: GCF_053629455.1. Taxonomy (NCBI): domain Bacteria; kingdom Pseudomonadati; phylum Pseudomonadota; class Gammaproteobacteria; order Pseudomonadales; family Pseudomonadaceae; genus Pseudomonas; species Pseudomonas sp. F-14 TE3482. The sequence continues at coordinate 3,832,358 of NZ_JBRJII010000001.1, read as the reverse complement.
CGTAAATCCTGCGGGCACACCCAGTCGAAAGTCAGGTTGGTGAACGGCGTCTGGGTGCCCCAACGCGACGGCACGTTGAGGTTGTAGATGAACTCCTGGATCGCCTGGCGCACCTCTTGATAACTCAGCTGGTCCTTGCGCACATAAGGCGCCAGGTAGGTGTCGAAGGAGCTGAATGCCTGAGCACCGGCCCATTCGTTTTGCAGGGTGCCGAGGAAATTCACCATCTGCCCCAAAGCGCTGCTCAAGTGCTTCGGCGGACCGGCTTCAACACGCCCCGGCACACCGTTGAGCCCTTCGTGCAACAGGGTGCGCAGCGACCACCCGGCGCAGTAACCGGCGAGCATGTCCAGGTCGTGCACATGCAAGTCCGCCTCGCGGTGGGCCTGGCCGATGGCCTCGCTGTACACCTCGTCCAGCCAGTAGTTGGCAGTGACCTTGCCCGACACGTTCAACACCAGCCCACCCAGTGAATAGCCCTGATTGGCATTGGCCTGAACCCGCCAGTCTTCACGGTCCAGGTACTCGTTCATCGAGGTCGCCACTTCGACCATGGTCCGGCGGTCCCGACGCAAACGCCCGTGTTGTTCGCGGTAGACGATGTAGGCCCGCATGGCGAAGAAGAAACCGGCGTCCATCAACACCCGTTCGACACGATCCTGGATCTGCTCGACATGCAGCCTTGGCAGTCCGTCCAGCTGAGCGAGTACCGCCTGAAGCAAACCTTCAACCTCAACCTCGGTGTACTCCCCCGTAGCCTTGCCGGCGGCGATCAACGCCTGACGGATCTTGTCCGCATCGAAGGCGACCAGACTGCCATCACGCTTGTGCAAGCGGTTACATCCAACTGAGATCAGCGTGCTCTGCATTCGGCCTCCAGATACTACATATAGATGTTTATAGACAAACAAACACAACATGCAGTGAAGACTACGGACAAAGGGCTGATCTGCAATTGATCGATATCAAGATTTGGCGGTGAAAAAAACCGCCCGGAGGCGGTGAAGGGAAATCCGGTGCGAACACTGTGGCGAGGGAGCTTGCTCCCGCTCGGCCGCGAAGCGGTCGTAATCCTGCACACTCAATTTGTCTGGATAATCGTGGTGCCTCATTTAGGGTTGCTTCGCAACCCAGCGGGAGCAAGCTCCCTCGCCACAAGTATTGTGTTTGGCAAACTCTTTCCTTAATAGATCAGCTCAACCCCCACTCATGTTCATGAACCGCACAATCTGCACCTCCCCTTCGGGACTGAAATCGTGGCGCAATGGCTTGCCGCGCAAGGCCTTCTGCACGGCGTTGATCACGGGCTGGTCATCCAGCGGATAACGCCGCAGCAATCCTCTTAAATCCAGCGCGTCGTCCTGCCCCAGACAAAGCAACAGCTTCCCTTCAACCGTCATCCGCACCCGATTACAGCTGCCACAGAAGTTGTGACTGTTGGGCGAAATGAAACCGATCCGGGTATCGGGATGGCGTTCCAGGCGCACGTAGCGCGCAGGTCCGCCGCTGTTTTCAGTGCTGTCGAGTAACCGATGCTGGCTGGCGATCAGCGCCCGCACTTCGTCGCTGGAACAAAACGATTCGCCCCGGGAACGCCCGACGTCGCCCAAGGGCATTTCTTCGATGAAACTGATATCGATGCGCTGATCGATGGCGTATTGCACCAACGCCGGGACTTCATCGAAGTTGCGCCCTTTCATCACCACGCAGTTGAGTTTGATCCGCTCAAACCCCGCGTCCCGCGCCGCTTCGATGCCGTTGAGCACCTGATCGAGATCGCCGATGCGGGTGATCGCACGAAACTTCTGCCCGTCCAGGCTATCGAGGCTGATGTTCATCCGCTTGACCCCCGCCTCTGCCAATGGCCGGGCCAGGCGGCTCAGTTGCGAGCCGTTGCTGGTCATCACCAGTTCGCGCAAACCGGGCAGCGCGGCGATGTTGCGGCACAGTTCGACAATGCCCGGACGAATCAGCGGCTCGCCGCCGGTCAGGCGGATTTTGCGTACGCCCAACCCGACGAACAGCGTTGCCAGACGCTGCAACTCTTCCAGCGTGAGCACCTGCTGACGCGGCAGGAAGGTCATGTTTTTCGCCATGCAATACACACAGCGAAAATCACACCGGTCCGTCACCGACATCCGCAGATAATCGATCTGCCGTCCAAAGCCATCCTGCATTACAGCGTTCATCACATCTCCCGGTTTGCCTCGATGCTCACTGCACCAGCGGTGAGTCGGCGCCCTGCAAGTGGATACCGCGAATATCCGCCGCACCGATCAGGGTTTGCAGGTACTGCACCAGCGCTTTTTGCCAGACGCCTTGCTGCAACTGCGTGCGAATCGCCGTCGACACCACTTCATAGGGCAACGGCATACCTTCGATCCGCTGATCGACACTGACCACGTGCCAGCCGTAGCGACTTTCCAGCGGTTTGCTGGCCAGGCCCGGCGCCAGGGTGAACAGCTGACGCTCCAGTTCGGGCACGGTCTGACCCTTGCTGATCTGCCCCAGGGAACCGCCCTGGGCCTTCGACGGGCAGGCCGAATACTTCACGGCCAGCTCGGCGAAACTGCCGGGAAAGTCTTCCAGACGTTGCAGCAGAACTTCCGCCTGATCATGGGCAACGGCGCGCGCCTCGACATCATCCGGCGCACACTCGAGCAGGATGTGCCGAACCGCCAGCAACGGTGCGCTGTGAAAGCGCCCGCGATTGTTTTCGTAGTAACGCAGACTGGTTTCCTCGTCGCACTGCGGTACGTGCACCTCGCGTTCGAGCAACAAGCGCGTGGCCGCTTCTTCTTCGTTCTCGCCGGCACCGATCTCCATCGACACGCCGAGTTCGGCAATGCGCTGCTGCAACAACTCGCGGATCACCAACGCCCGGGCGGCCAGGTACACCGCGTCCTCACGGCTCTCGGCCGGGTGATATTGCAGCTCCTGGGCCATCGCTTCCGGCGTGATCGACACCTCGTTGACGCTGACGATCGGCCACTCCTGCTCGCTGCTGGCGATCAACTGCGCCGGGGCGTCATCGGCAGCCGCCGGCTCAACCGGGAGTGCTTCAAACTGCGCCTCTGCGACCGGCGCGATGTCGAGAACGTCCTCGGCTTTTTTGGAAGACCCGCAGCCACCGCTGCCGCCGTTACCACCACCACATCCACATCCACCTGACATGATTGTCTCCTCAGTACTTCTGACGAACGATTTGATAACGACGCCCCAGGTACCAGATCGGTGCGCTGATCATGTGTACGAGACGGGTGAAGGGGAACAGCACAAACAAGGTCAAACCGAGAAACACGTGCAGCTTGTAAGTCAGCCCGACCGGCGCGATAGCCGCCGCCGCTTCCATCGGCCGCAACAGCACGGTGTTCTGCGCCCAGTCGGCGAGCATCACCATCACTGAGCCGTCCATATGTGCGGTGGACGCCGCAATCGTCAGCAGCCCCAGCAGTAACTGCGCCAGCAGCACCAGCAGAATCAGGATGTCTGAAGGGCTGGAGGTGGCGCGTACCCGAGGATCGGTGAGCCGCCGATTGACCAGCATCAGCAAGCCGATCAAGCACAGCAGGCCAAAGAACCCGCCAGACACCATGGCCAGTAACTGCTTGTTCTCGGTGCTTATCACGTGGTGATAAACCGACGCTGGGGTCAGCAGGCCAACGAAGTGCCCGGCCAGCACGAACAACACACCGACGTGAAAGAGGTTGCTCGCCACGCGCATCCCGCGCTGGTTGAGCATCTGGCTCGAACCTGCCTTCCAGCTGTATTGCGACAGGTCGAAGCGTGCCCAACTGCCAATCAGGCAAATGGCCAAAGCGACGTAGGGATAGACCCCGAACAACAACAGATTCCATTTAGACATTACCGACCTCCTTGGCTGGCGCGGCGGCCAACCCTTCATGCTGAAAATCCACCCAGTGCAACGGCACCGCGCTTTCTTCCCGAGCCTTGCCCGGCGCGCTAGGCAATGAACTGCAACGGTCCTGCTGTTCGGCCTGGAGGAAGTCCACGGCCTCCTCTTCCCAGATCTTGTCGAGGGCTTCGAGGGAGTCGTCGCGAGGCTCCGCCGCGACTTGCGCCCGCAGGTCGGCGACCGCTTGATGCGGCTCGGCCCCGGCGATTTGCAGCAGCGCGCGGAAGCAGCTGGCATAGGCGCTTTCGCGCTCTTCCAGACGTGCGGCGAGCAAGGCCAGCAAGTGCGAAACATCCGCCAGACCCTCGCGAGCCTCGATGTCTTCGCGGGTGGACAAGAACTCCAGGTACAGCGGGATATAGTCCGGCAGCTCTTTGACGCCGATGGCAAAACCGGCTTCTTCGTATTGCGCCATCATGTCGACCATCGCCTGACCACGGTCGCGGGACTCGCCGTGCACATGCTCAAACAACAACAGCGACAGCGAGCGCCCCCGGCCGAACAGCGCACCGTAGTGCTCCTGCCCGTCCATCAGGTCATTGGCGCAGATCAGCTCGAGCAATTCGAACAACGCGCCGCGCTGTTTAGGGCTGATTTCCCGTGACTGGATGATCGCTTTCTCCAGTTCGTCGCGACCGCCAATCAGCGTCTCGGTCGGGTAATCGAGCAGCAGCGAAATCACTTTGAGAATTTGCATGCTCATTCCTCCCACAACTGGACGGTTTTCAGGATGTCGCGGCGGTTGGCTTTCTTCGCACCGAACATGTTGGTGTCGGAACTGCCGCTGCAGCCGCTGCCGAAACTGAAGCCGCAACCGGAGCGTTCGGCAAAGGCGTCGCTCATGGCGTCTTCACGGTGCGCGCTCGGTACCACAAAGCGGTCTTCATAGTTGGCGATCGCCAGGTAGCGATACATCTCCTCGACCTGGGCCACGCTCAGGCCGACGTCCTTCAACACTTGCAGGTCCTGAACCCCGTCGACTTGCTCTGAACGTTTGTAGGCGCGCATCGCCAGCAAGCGTTTAAGCGCACGCTTGACCGGTTTTTCATCGCCCGCCGTCAGCAGGTTGGCCAGGTACTTGAGTGGAATACGCAGGCTGTCGACATCCGGGATCACCCCGTTCATACCGACGGTGCCGGCAGTGGCAGCGTTCTGGATCGGCGACAGCGGCGGCACGTACCAAACCATCGGCAAGGTGCGGTATTCCGGGTGCAGCGGCAGTGCGAGTTTCCAGTCCACGGCCATTTTGTAGACCGGCGAACGCTGGGCTGAATCGATCACCGACTGCGGTACGCCATCGGCCAGGGCCTGACGAATCACTGCCGGGTCATTCGGATCGAGGAAGATCTCCAGTTGTTTCTCGTACAGGTCCTGCTCATTGGCGGTGCTCGCCACTTCGCTGATGCGGTCGGCGTCATACAGCAGCACGCCGAGGTAACGGATGCGTCCGACACAGGTTTCGGCGCAAACGGTCGGCATCCCGGCTTCGATCCGCGGGTAGCAGAAGATGCACTTCTCGGACTTGCCGCTCTTCCAGTTGAAGTAGATTTTCTTGTACGGGCAGCCGCTGATGCACATCCGCCAGCCACGGCATTTCTCCTGGTCAATCAGGACGATGCCGTCTTCTTCGCGCTTGTAGATCGCCCCGCTCGGGCACGATGCCGCGCACGTCGGGTTGAGGCAGTGCTCGCACAGGCGCGGCAAATACATCATGAACGTGTTTTCGTATTCGCCGTAAATGTCCGCCTGAATCTTGTCGAAGTTCTTGTCCTTGCGACGCTTGGCGAATTCGGTACCGAGGATCTCTTCCCAGTTCGGGCCCCATTCGATTTTTTCCATGCGCTTGCCGGAGATCAGCGAGCGCGGACGCGCAGTGGGCTGATGCTCGCCCAGCGGCGCGGTGTGCAGGTGCTGGTAATCGAAATCGAACGGTTCGTAGTAATCGTCGAGGCTCGGCAGGTCCGGGTTGGCGAAAATGTTCGCCAACACGCGGAATTTACCGCCGATGCGCGGGTTGATCGTGCCGTTGGCGTTGCGGATCCAGCCGCCCTTCCACTTGTCCTGGTTTTCCCATTCTTTCGGATAGCCGATCCCGGGTTTCGATTCGACGTTGTTGAACCAGGCGTATTCCATGCCTTCGCGGCTGGTCCAGACGTTTTTGCAGGTGATCGAACAGGTGTGGCAACCGATGCACTTGTCCAGGTTCAGAACCATGCCGATTTGTGAGCGAATCTTCATCTCAGTTCTCCTCGATATCGGTCGGCAGCGGACGTGGCAGGTCATCGCCACTTGAACCATCGAGCCAGTCGACTTTGGACATTTTGCGCACCACGACGAATTCGTCGCGGTTACAACCGACCGTGCCGTAATAGTTGAAACCGTAGGCCTGCTGGGCATAGCCGCCGATCATGTGGGTCGGTTTGAGCACCACGCGGGTGACCGAGTTGTGGTGGCCGCCACGGGTCTTGGTGGTTTCCGAACCGGGCACGTTCACGATCCGTTCCTGTGCGTGATACATCATCACCATGCCGTCCTTGACGCGCTGGCTGACCACCGCCCGGGCGGTCAGTGCACCGTTGACGTTGAAGCATTCGATCCAGTCGTTGTCCTCGATGCCGGCGCTTTTCGCGTCGTTCTCCGAGAGCCAGACAATCGGCCCGCCACGGCTGAGGGTGAGCATCAGCAGGTTGTCGCTGTAGGTGCTGTGGATGCCCCACTTCTGGTGCGGGGTGATCCAGTTCAGGACGATTTCCTTGTGGCCGTTACTGCGCTTGCCTTTCACCCCTTCGATGGTGCGGGTGTTGACGGGCGGGCGATAACTCATCAGTTGCTCGCCGAACGCCTGCATCCACGGGTGATCCTGGTAGAACTGCTGGCGACCGGTGATGGTTCGCCATGGGATCCCTTCGTGAACGTTGGTGTAACCGGCGTTGTAGCTGACGTGATCGTCTTCGAGTCCCGACCAGGTCGGGCTGGAAATGATCTTGCGCGGCTGCGCCTGAATGTCGCGGAAACGAATCGCCTCGTGGGCCTTGGACAGCGCCAGGTGGCTGTGGTCGATGCCGGTGAATTCCGACAGCGCGGCCCAGGCCTTGACGGCGACTTGGCCGTTGGTTTCCGGCGCCAGCGACAGAATCACTTCAGCAGCATCGATCGCCGTATCGATTTTCGGACGGCCGTGACTGATGCCGGCGTCGCCCTCTTTGTGATTGAGTTCACCGAGGAATTTCACTTCGTCTTCGGTGTTCCAGTTGATGCCTTTACCGCCGTTGCCGTTTTTCTCCAGCAATGGCCCCAGGGACGAGAACTGTTTGTAGATGTTCGGGTAGTCACGCTCCACCACGTGCAGGTTCGGCGCGTTCTTGCCCGGCTCCGGTGCCACGCCAGCGCTTTTCCAGTCGGTGCCGCCAAACGGCTGGGCCAGTTCGCCGACGCTGTCGTGCATCAACGGGATGGTCACCAGGTCCTTTTCAACGCCCAGATGGCCTTCGGCCATGCTGGAAAACGCCTTGGCGATGCCTTTGTAGATTTCCCAGTCGGAACGCGATTCCCACGCCGGGTCGATAGCCGCCGACAACGGGTGAATGAACGGGTGCATGTCCGAGGTGTTCATGTCGTCTTTTTCGTACCAGGTCGCGGTCGGCAAGACGATGTCGGAATAGACGCAGGTCGAGGACATGCGGAAGTCCAGCGTGGTGACCAGATCGAGCTTGCCGATGGCGCCCTCGTCCACCCATTCGGCTTCTTCGGGTTTGCAGTCGCCGACCTGGCCGATGTCTTCGTTCATCACCCCGTTCTTGGTGCCCAGCAGGTACTTGAGCATGTACTCGTGGCCCTTGCCCGAGGAGCCCAGCAGGTTGGAACGCCAGATAAACATGTTGCGCGGGAAGTTGACCGGGCTGTCCGGCTGTTCGCAGGAGAAGCGCAGTGAACCGTCCTGCAGCGACTTGACCACGTAGTCTTTGGGGTCCATGCCGGCCGCAGCGGCGTCGCGGCAAATGTGCAAAGGGTTCGTGTTGAGTTGCGGTGCGCTGGGCAACCAGCCGGCGCGTTCGGCGCGGATGTTGTAGTCCAGGGCATGCTCAGGGAATTGCGATTTATCGGCCAATGGCGAGAGCACGTCGTGCATGCTCATCTTCTCGTGGCGCCATTGCGAACTGTGGGCGTAGAAGAAGCTGGTGCCGTTCATTTGGCGAGGCGGACGGTTCCAGTCCAGGCCGAACGCCAGGGGCAGCCAGCCGCATTGCGGACGGAGTTTTTCCTGGCCAACGTAGTGCGCCCAACCGCCACCGGTCTGGCCGACACACCCGCAGAGCATGAGCATATTGATCAGCCCGCGGTAGTTCATGTCCATGTGGTACCAGTGGTTCATCGCCGCACCGACGATGATCATCGAGCGGCCCTTGGTCTTGTCGGCGTTATCGGCGAACTCACGGGCAATCTGGATGGCTTTCTCACGGCTGACGCCGGTGATCTGCTCCTGCCACGCCGGGGTGCCGGGCACTGAGGCGTCGTTGTAATCCTTGGCCACGTTAGCGCCGCCGAGACCGCGATCGATGGCCAGGTTGGCTGCGGACAGGTCGAACACGGTGGCGACTTTGGCCACGCTGCCGTCCGCCAGCACCACGTTATGCACCGGCACGCGGCGGTATTGCACAGCTTCGCCGGCCACGTGCTGGAAGTGTTCGTGGGACTCGCCGGCAAAATACGGGAACGCCACTTCGGCGACGTCATCGCCGATCAGGCTCAGCTTCAGATCGATCTCTCGGCCTTCGCCGCCTTCACGAGGCAGGATGTTCCACTTGCCCTTCTCGCCCCAGCGATAACCGATGGAGCCCTGAGGGGACACCAGTTCGCCACTGACATCCAGCGCGATGGTTTTCCATTCCGGGTTGTTTTCCTGGCCGAGGTTGTCGGTCAGGTCGCTGGCGCGCAGGAAGCGGTCCGGCTGGTAACCGGCGCCCGGGGCCTTGTCGACCATTTGCTTGAGCAGCACCAGCACTGGCAAATCGGTGAAGCGCTTGGCGTAGTCGGTGAAATAAACGCTCGGTTTGTCGAGGTGGAACTCTTTGAAGATCACATGATTGAACGCCTGGGCCAGCGCCGCATCGGTGCCCTGCTTAGGGTTCAGCCACAGGTCGGTGAGCTTGGCGACTTCCGAGTAGTCCGGGGTGATCGCCACCGTCTTGGTACCCTTGTAACGGACTTCGGTAAAGAAGTGCGCGTCCGGGGTACGGGTCTGCGGGACGTTGGAGCCCCAGGCAATGATGTAGTTGGAGTTGTACCAGTCGGCCGATTCCGGCACGTCGGTCTGCTCGCCCCAGACCATCGGCGAGGCCGGTGGCAAGTCGCAGTACCAGTCGTAGAAACTCAGGCAGGCACCGCCGATCAGCGACAGGTAACGCGAGCCTGCGGCGTAGCTGACCATCGACATGGCCGGGATCGGCGAGAAGCCGACGATCCGGTCCGGGCCGTATTGCTTGATCGTATAGACGTTGGCCGCTGCAATGATCTCGTTGACTTCTTCCCAGTTGGAACGAATGAAGCCACCCATGCCGCGCTTGCTTTTATAGGAGTCAGCCTTGGCCTTGTCCTCGACGATGCTGGCCCAGGCTTCGACCGGCGCCATGGTCTGCCGCGCATCGCGCCAGAGCTTGAGCAACGGCTTGCGGATTTTCGGGTACTTGAGCCGGTTGGCGCTGTAGATGTACCAGCTGTAACTGGCACCACGGGGGCAGCCACGGGGCTCATGGTTCGGCAGATCGTTGCGGGTACGCGGGTAGTCGGTCTGCTGGGTTTCCCAGGTGATCAGGCCGTTCTTGACGTAGATTTTCCACGAGCAGGAGCCGGTGCAGTTCACCCCATGGGTAGAACGCACGATCTTGTCGTACTGCCAGCGCGAACGGTAGACGTTCTCCCAGTCGCGAGACTCTTTGCGGGTCTCTCCATGACCGTCGGAAAACTCGTTTTGCTTACGGTTGAAAAACCGCAATTGATCCAGTAAATGACTCACGGTGTAGTCCTCTCAGGCTTTGTCGCGGAGTCTGTGCCCCGCCCACGCAATGATTGAATTCGGGTCGTCTCAGCAGGGTGTCGCGGCGCCTTTGCGCGCGTACCACCACCAGGTCACCACGATGCAGCTCAGGTAAAAGCCGACGAACATGTAGAAGGCCATCTCCGGGCCGCCGGTCAGGGCCATCGAAGAGCCGAAGGATTTGGGAATGAAGAACGCACCGAAGGCGCCCATGGCCGAACTGAAGCCCAGGACGGCGGCCGATTCTTTACCGGCATCCTTGAGCGCTTGTTCGCGTACGGCTGGCGGTTTTCCGGCCGAGGCTTTTTCATGCTGGGTGCGGAAGATCACCGGGATCATGCGGAAGGTGGAGCCGTTGCCGACGCCAGTGGTGATGAACAGCAGCATGAACAGGCCGAGGAAGCCGTAGAAGTTGCCGCCGGTACCGTTCTGCGGCAAAAAGTGCATCACGCCGAAGACCATCGCGATCATCGCCACGAAGTTCCACAAGGTCACTTTTGCGCCACCGAGCTTGTCCGCCAGCCAGCCGCCCAATGGACGAACCAGCGCACCCACCAACGGGCCGAGGAAGGCGAATTTCAAGGCAATCACGTCAGGGAACGAGGTTTTGATCAGCAGCGGAAACGCGGCGGAGAAACCGATGAATGAACCGAAGGTCGCCAGGTACAACCAGCACATCAGCCAGTTGTGTTTGCGCTTGAAGATCACCGCCTGTTCGCTGAACGAAGCGCGAGCACTGGACAGATCATTCATGCCGAACCAGGCCAGCACCGTCACCAGGACAATAAACGGTACCCAAATGAAGCCGGCGTTCTGCAGCCACAACTGACCACCGTCCGGCAGTGCTTGCGGCGAGCCGCCCATGAAGCCGAACACACCGAAGGTAATCACCAGCGGCACACAGAATTGCATCACCGAGACGCCCAGGTTACCCAGCCCGGCGTTGAGGCCGAGGGCCGTGCCCTGCTGCGACTTGGGATAGAAGAAGCTGATGTTGGACATGCTCGAGGCGAAGTTGCCGCCACCAAAACCGCAGAGCAAGGCAATCAACACGAACACGCTGTAGGAGGTGCTCGGGTCCTGCACGGCGAAGCCCATCCAGATCGAGGGCAACAACAGCGACGCGGTGCTCAGGGCCGTCCAGCGACGGCCACCGAAGATCGGCACCATAAAGGAATAGAAGACGCGCAAGGTCGCGCCGGACAACCCCGGCAACGCCGCCAGCCAGAACAGCTGGTCGGTGGTGAAGGTGAAGCCGATGGCGTTCAAACGCACAATCACCGTGCTCCAGACCATCCACACCGCGAAGGCCAACAACAGCGCAGGAATGGAAATCCACAAGTTGCGCGTGGCGGTCTGTTTGCCGCTACTTCCCCAGAACGCGGGGTCCTCGGGGCGCCAGTCATGGATGACCGGGCCTTTGTCAGGCTTTTGCAGAACGGACATGTTCTTCTCCTAGGGCAATGCTGGAAATCGGGGACGGGGTCAGCAGCGGCGCTTTACCCAGCACCGGGCTTTTGCGTATTTCGCTGAAGTACATCCAGGTGAGGGAGACCCAGACCACGCCGTACATCAACATGAAGCAGGAAGAGCGCACGCCGGTGAGGTCCACCAGGGCGCCGAACAGGATCGGCAGCACAAAGCCACCCAGGCCACCGGCGAGGCCGACGATGCCGGACACCGCGCCCATGTTTTTCGGGTAGTCATTGGCGATGTATTTGAAAACCGAGGCCTTGCCGAACGCGAAGGCGATGCCCATGACGAACAGCAGCACGGTGAACAGCGCGGGGCTCAGGCCGATGTGGAAATCCACCGGGCCGTCGATGGTCTGCACTTGCAGTTGGGTCTGGGGATACGAGAGCAGGAACAGGCAGATCCAGCTGACCCACAACACCCACCAGGTCACGCTTTGCGCCCCCCAGCGATCTGACATCCAGCCGCCGACGGCGCGCAGCACGCCACCGGGCAGGGAAAAACAGGCCGCCAGCAGCGCCGCGCTTTGCAGGCTGAAACCGTATTCCTGCACGTAGTACTTGGTCATCCATAGGGCCAGGGCGACGTAGCCACCGAAGACGATCGAGTAGTACTGGCAGTAGCGCCACACCGCAGGGTCTTTCAACGAGCGCAGTTGCTCACGCAAGGTAGCGCCGGATGCACTGCGGTGGTCCTTGTTTTCGGCACTGAGAAACCAGAACAGCAGCGCGGTAATAAAGAGGATCGCGCTGAAGACTTTCGGCACCAGTTGCCAGCTGCCGGCAGCGATCAGTGCCGGGGCGAGAAACTTGGTCACCGCAGCCCCGGCGTTACCGGCGCCGAAGATGCCCATGGCGAAGCCTTGATTCTCCTTGTCGAACCATTTGGCGACGTAGGCAATCCCGACCGAGAACGAGCCGCCGGCCAGGCCGACGAACAAGCCCAGCACCAGGAACTGCCAATAGGCGGTGGCGTGACTGATCAAATACAGCGGCGCGACGCAGGCCAGCATCAGCAGGAAGAACACGCTGCGCCCGCCAAAGCGGTCGGTCAGCAGGCCCAGCGGCAAACGCACCAACGAGCCGGTCAGCACCGGGGTCGCGGCCAGCAGGCCAAACTGGGTTTCGTTGAGCTGGAGAAGGTCCTTGATCGGCACCCCGAGCACGGCAAACATCATCCAGACCATAAAGCACACAGTGAAGGCCAGCGTGCTCATGCCCAGCACCAAGCCTTGTCGTACACGCGGTGGGTTCACAATGCTCTCCAGTCAGTTAGCCATGGCGGCAGACTAGAGAGGGCAACCCCGCAAAAACTTGACCCATGTCAACGAAGCCCAAGGGGGCATAGGCCTATGCTTGTGCGGTCTACCTCTAAGGAGGTAGTGCTAGAAAGTGTTAAAACCCTTTATTTATCAGCTTGTTAAGAGTTTTAACCGACGTTTTTGCCGACAAGGAACTGTCGACAACTCTTTAGAGGTAGCGCGCCCCGGATCGGCGGCAAAACCCATTCTGGTGCTGCACATGCTCTGTTTTCCTGATGTCTTCCGGGACCTGCGCCGATGATGCGCTGGTTGCGCAGCTCCCTGCCCGCTCGCGCCGGGCTGGCGGTGATCCTGATCGCCGTGCTGGCGCTCGCCAGTTCGCTGAGCGCCGGACTGATCGCCTGGTTCAGCCAGGGCGATGCCGCCGCCATCAACACCGCAGGCTCGGTGCGCATGGAGACTTATCACCTGAGCTGGAAACTGGCCGCGGGTGCAACGCCCTCAGAAATCGCCGCCATCACCGACAGCCTGCAAACCCGTCTCACCAGCCAGTCACTCAAGGCCGTGCTGGAAGATGGCCCCACCGCCGCCCTGCAAGTCAGCTATAGGCAAATCCAGCAACAATGGAACGAGGATTTACTCCCCGCACTGCTGCGCGGCGATGCTGCCTATTTTCAGGTCCAGGCACTGTCCTTCGTTGAACAACTGAACCAGTTCGTCAACCTGTTGCAGCGTCAAAGCGAACAAAAGCAGGGCTGGCAACAGGCGATCCAGGGCCTGGCCTTGTTCACTACCATGATTGTCCTGCTGATCGGGTTGTACGAGTTGCAGTACGGTGTCGTCACGCCCCTCAAGGAGTTGGTGGACGCCACCCAGCGCTTTCGTCGCGGCGACTTCAAGGTGCGGGTCAACCATCAGTCCCAGGATGAACTGGGCCAGTTGGCCACGAGTTTCAACACCATGGCCGAGACGATCGAAGAGTCGCATCGCACCCTGGAAAGTCAGGTCCGGCAAAAAACCCTGAACCTGCAACAAGCCAATGCCGCCCTGGAGCTTCTGTATCAAAGCAGCCGAAGCCTGGCCACACGCCTGGCCAATGCCGAAGGCCTGGATGAGTTGATTCGACGCTTCCAGCAACGCCTGCCCGGCTTGCGTCTGTCGCTGTGCCTGCAAGGTCAACTGCAGGCACCGGCCCAACAGTTACTGGCCCTGCATGGCGCGAACATCCGCGAAGTCTGCGCCAGTAGCGACTGCGCCACTTGCCAGAAGCACCACAAAGCCAATCCGCAAGCCTTCAGCATCAGCAACCAGGGCAGTGAACTGGGTGAGCTGAAGGCGCACTTTGTCGACGGGCACCCCATGCAAGCCTGGGAAACCCAACTGATCCAGGCCCTGGCCAACCTGATCGGCACCTCACTCTCGCTCAAGCGCCAACGGGAACAGGATCATCGCCTGCTGCTGCTCGAAGAACGCACGATCATCGCCCGCGAGCTGCACGATTCACTGGCCCAGGCCCTGTCCTACATGAAGCTGCAAGTCAGCCGCATGCAGACCCTGATGCGCCGGGGCGAACCGGTCCATACTCTGGAAACCGTCACCGCCGAATTGCGCGAGGGACTGAACAATGCCTATCGCCAGTTACGCGAGTTGCTGACGACTTTTCGTTTGCAGATCCACGACGCGGGACTGGTGCAGGAACTCAAGGACACCGCCGAGGAGTTTTCCCGTCGCGGGGAGTTCCAGGTGCACCTGCACGTCGACACCCTGGCCTTTCAGCTATCGGCCAGCGAACAAATCCACATTCTGCAGATCACCCGCGAGGCGCTCTCCAACTGCTTGCGCCACGCCCACGCGCAAAACGCCTGGCTGCAACTGCGCCAAGATGGCGAGACAGTCAGGTTGTCGGTCGAAGACGACGGTCGCGGCTTCAGCGGCAATGTCGACCAACGCGAACACCACGGCCTGAACATCATGGATGAGCGGGCTCGCAGCTTGCACGGCCAGCTGCAGATCCTTTCCAGGGAACCCCAAGGCACCCGTGTCCAACTGGAATTCCACCCGGAATTTCTCGGGCAGCAAACAGAAGGCAGCACCCTATGACACCGTCCCCGCAACACAGAATCCTGCTGGTAGACGACCACCCGATGATGCGTCACGGCATTCGCCAGATGCTCGAACTCGAAGATGATTTCCTGATCGTCGGCGAAGCCAGCCAGGGTGAAGAAGCACTCGGTCTGATTGAGCCGCTTCGACCGGATCTGGTTTTGCTCGACAACAACATGCCGCAAATGAATGGCATCGAAACCCTGCGCCGATTACGGGCGATGCACTACACCGGCAAAGTGCTGCTGTTTACGGTGTCGGATGCAGAAGACGATATTCGCGATGCACTGCGCCTGGATGCCGACGGTTATCTGCTCAAGGACATGGAACCGGAACTGTTGATCCAGTACATCCGCGATGCCTTGAACGGCGCCTTGGTCATCAGCCCGGGCCTGACTCAAGTCATGGCCCAGGCACTGCGCGCGCCTGCACGCCAGGCCGTGGTGGAGCTGACCGAGCGTGAGCGTCAGGTGTTGAAAACCATCGCCAGCGGCTTCAGCAACAAGGTCATCGGGCACAAGCTGGGCATCACCGAAGGGACGGTCAAGGTCCACGTGAAGAACCTGCTGCACAAACTCGGCTTGCGCTCGCGGGTAGAAGCAGCGGTGTGGGCCATGGAGCATCTGCGCAGTGCAGGCTGACAGGCATCCCTCCTTGGAGGTAGGCCTGCAGAGGCATAGGTCAATTGGCCTGCGCTCTCTACTATGACGGTCAGCGGAGGTACGCCATGCTGACCCACCCTTCCATCGTTTTAACGTTGCGCCGTCATCATCTGTTCAGCCAACTGCCGGAGAAAGTCTTCGAGGAAGTCTGCAGCCTGGCCATGCTCAAGCGCCTGAGTTGTCACAGCACCCTCATGCATCAAGGGGATCCGGCCAGGCGTTTTTTCCTGCTGGTCAGCGGCCAGGTCAAGTTGTACCGGCTCACCGGCGAAGGCCAGGAAAATCTGGTAGAGATCATCCAGCCCGGCCAGACCTTTGCCGAAGCCTTGCTGTTCAGCCAGGCCCGGCTCTACCCGGTGAGCGCCACGGCGCTGAAGGACAGCGTGCTGGTGAGTATCGAGGGCAACCATTACCGCAATGCCCTGGAGGACCAGCCGAAGGTCTGTCTGGCGATCCTCGCGAGCATGAGCGTTCACCTGCACCTGCGTCTGCGCGACATCGATACCTTGACCATGGCCAGTGCGACTCGTCGGGTGATCAATTTTCTGTTCCAGGAACGCCACCCGGTTACCGGCCAGATTGTCTTGCAGGTGTCCAAACGCCTGGTGGCGTCGAAGCTTGGGATTCAGCCGGAAACCTTCTCGCGGATTTTGCATCGTCTGGTGGAGTGCGGCCTGATCGCCATGGAGCGTCGCCATATCAGCATTCTCGCTGAAGAGGAGCTCGCGGCTTTCCAGTAGTCGGAATTGACCGCCATCAAGGCGCAATGCCAAGCGCCTTGCACACTGGCAGCGTCCATCCACGGAGAGTGCAAATGCCCCGTTCAACCCTGCCTTTGGTTTACTCCTGCTCAGGTTGCTCCAACGTCGCCCAACTGGCCAATACCCTGGCCGTGCGACTGGACCGCAGTGGCCTGGCTGAAATGTCCTGCATCGTTGGTGTCGGCGGGCATGTGGCGGCGCTGGTCAACAAGGCACGCTCGGGGCGGCGGATCTTCGCGCTGGATGGTTGCCCGTTGCAATGTGTTGAAAACTGCCTCAAGCAACATGGGCTGCATGCTGATGTGCATCTGATTCTCAGCCATTACGGGCTGCGTAAACGCCATGGTGAGGACTGCACGCAGGCGCAGAGCGATGAGTTGTTTGAAGGGATCAGGCAGTTGATTGCCAGTGATGCTCGCCAGCATGAAAGCCGGCAGAAAACGATGGCCTGAGGGCCAACGAAAATCCAAATGTGGGAGCGAGCCTGCTCGCGAAGAGGCCCTGTCAGTCGACATCAATGTTGAATGTAAGTCCGCCTTCGCGAGCAAGCCCGCTCCCACATTTGATTGGTGTACATCTGCAAGAGACAGGTCGGCTATCAGGCCGCCTTCGCGGGCAAGCCAGCTCCCACAGGGATCCGAGTGAACCCTGCGGGAACAAGGCCAAACTCAGGCCAGGCTTTTGCTAACCACCTCAAACACATCGCTGGACAGTTGCCCCGAAGCGCGAATCCGCTCCAGCTCGCCTTTCATCAACGCCTGACGAGCGCTGTCGTATTTGCGCCACCGAGTCAGCGGCGCCAGTTGGCGAGAAGCGATCTGCGGGTTGAATCCGTTCAGCTCGATCACCAGATCCGCCAGGAACCGATACCCGGAACCGTCGGCCGCGTGGAAGTTGATCAGGTTCTGCCCGGCAAACGCGCCGATCAGTGCCCGCACCTTGTTCGGGTTCTTGATCGTGAACGCCGGGTGTTGCATCAAGGCTTTGACCCGCTCCAGACCGCCCGGCAATGTGCTGCCGGCCTGAACGCTGAACCACTGATCCATGACCAGCGGGTTGTCCTTGAAGTGTTCGGCGAAGGTCGCCAACGCCGTGGCTTTCTGCTCTTCGAATGGCGAGTTGACCAACACCGCCAACGCCGTCAGACGTTCAGTCATGTTGTCGCTGGTGTCGAACTGCTCGAGGGTTGCCGCCAACACTTCCGGCTTGCCGCTGAGCATCAGGTACGACAGCGCAATGTTTTGCAGCGCGCGGCGGGCGAAATGCTCGGCCTCGGCCACATACGGCGTTTTCTTCGAGAGATCGCGATTAGCCTGATAACGCAGCCACAATGCCTCGAACAAACCTTCAGCCAATTGCTTACGGGCAAACTCGCGAGCCGTGTGAATAGCGTCTACGTCAGCCACTTCACTGATCTCGGTCAGATACGCCTCGCCCGGCAACGAGAGCATTTCAGCGACCATGGCCTGATCCAGCGTCTCGTCGGACAGCACGGTACGCAGTGCTGAAACCAAACGCTGATCCAGCACCAGCGCTTCGCCCTTCTGTTGCTGTTCGATCAACTCTTTCAGAACCTGCACCGACAATTGCTGGCCGGCATCCCAGCGGTTGAAGCCGTCGCTGTCGTGCTGCATCAGGAACATCAGCTGATCGCGATCGTACGGAAAACTCAGTTTCACCGGCGCCGAGAAGCCGCGCAGCAATGAAGGCAGCGGCTTTTCAGCGATGTCGATGAAGGTGAAGGTCTGCTCGGCTTCAGTCACCGAAATAACCCGCGAAGTGCCTTGAGCACTGGTTTCACCGGCAAGACGCAGGGCCATTTCGCCGCCCTTGCTGTCCAGCAGGCCCAGTTCCACCGGAATCACGAACGGCAGTTTTTCCACCTTGTCCGGGGTTTCCGGGCAGCTCTGGCGGAAGGTCAGGCTGTAGGTTTTTGCTGCGGCGTCGTAGGACTCGCTCACCACCAAACGTGGAGTGCCGGCCTGGCTGTACCAGCGCTTGAATTGAGTCAGGTCAACGCCGTTGGCGTCTTCCATGGCTTTGATGAAGTCGTCGCAGGTCACGGCCTGGCCGTCATGGCGTTCGAAGTAAAGGTCACTGCCTTTGCGGAAACCGTCGGCGCCCAGCAAGGTGTGGATCATGCCGACCACTTCCGAACCCTTTTCGTACACGGTCAGGGTATAGAAGTTGGAAATCTCGATGAAGCTGTCCGGGCGCACGGCGTGGGCCATCGGGCCGGCGTCTTCGGCGAACTGGTGGGTGCGCAGGTACGCCACGTCCTGGATGCGCTTGACCGTGGCCGAGTTCATGTCGGCGGAGAACTCCGAATCCCGGAACACGGTGAAGCCTTCCTTCAGCGACAACTGGAACCAGTCGCGGCAGGTCACACGGTTGCCCGACCAGTTGTGGAAGTATTCGTGGGCAACGATCGCTTCGACCCGCTGGTGTGCGGCGTCGGTGGCGGTTTCAGCGCGGGCCAGCACGGCGCTGGAGTTGAAGATGTTGAGGCCCTTGTTTTCCATGGCGCCCATGTTGAAGTCGTTGACTGCGACGATCATGAAGATGTCCAGGTCGTACTCGCGACCGTAAACCTCTTCGTCCCAGCGCATGGACTTCTTCAGGCTGTTCATCGCGTGCTGGCACTTGTCGATGTTTTCCGGCTCGACATAGATGCGCAGCGCCACGGAGCGCTCGGTCATGGTGGTGAAGGTGTCTTCGACGCACCACAGGTCACCGGCCACCAGCGCGAACAGGTAGGCCGGTTTCTTGAACGGGTCTTCCCAGGTCGCCCAGTGCCGGCCGTCTTCGCCGGGCCCCGAGGCAATCGGGTTGCCGTTGGACAGCAGCACCGGATAGCTGTGCTGCTCGGCGACCACCGTGGTAGTGAACGTGCTCATCACGTCCGGGCGGTCGAGGTAATAGGTGATTTTGCGGAAACCTTCGGCTTCACACTGGGTGCAGAACATGGTGCCGGATTTGTACAAGCCTTCCAGGGCGGTGTTGGTTTCCGGGTGGATCCTGACGCTGGTGTCGACCGTGAAGCTTGTACTGGCCGGGTGCAGGGTCAGGTGATTCTCGGTCAGCTGATAGTCGGCAGCGCTCAGTTCGCGATCGGCCAACGTCACCGACAGCAGATCGAGTTGCTGGCCATCCAGCACCAGCGGCGGCAGACCCGGGCCACGTTCAGGATTGCGGCGCATCACCAGTTGCGCATGGACCAGGCTGTGGTCCTCGAACAACTCGAAGGTCAGGTGCGTCTCGTCGATCAGGTACTCGGGCGCCTGATAGTCCTTCAGGTAGATCATCTTCGGTTGTTCGGTGCGCATACTGGAATCCTTACTGATGCACGGCGAGCTGGTAGGCCGTGTATTTACGAATATTGATCACGCCGGTGTCGAAAATCAGGTACTGGCCCTTGATCCCCAGCAGCGTGCCTTCGGCAATCGGGTTCTTGTCCAGGTTGAAGCTGACAATCTTGGCCGGGTATTGCTCGACCGGATAGCGGATCTCGAGCGGTTCGACATCGGTAATGGTCTGGATTGCTTGTAGGCCAAATCGTTCCTGCAAACCTTGCAAACCTGGCGCACAACTTTCAAACAGCTGATCGCGAACCTGCGCCAGATCCACCGATACCGCATCGCCCTTGAGTAAAGCACGCCAGTTGGTCTTGTCGGCTACCTGGCTGCGGAACAGGTCTTCGACGAAGCCTGACTGCTGACGGGTCGCGACGCGCATGATCGGCAAGGCCTGGCTGGCGCCCTGATCGAGCCACCGAGTGGGCAGTTGCGTGGCGCGAGTGATGCCGACCTTGATCCCTGAAGAATTGGCCAGATACACCACATGATCGGTCATGCAGAATTTTTCGCCCCACGCAGGCTCACGGCAGGTGCCGGCGTCGTAGTGGCAACGCTCCGGGCTCATGATGCAGAGGTCGCATTGGGCCAGTTTGGTCATGCACGGGTAGCAGTAACCCTGGCTGAAACTGGTTTTGGTCTTGCGTCCGCAATGGGTGCAGTGGATCGCCCCCAGGAACTCCAGGCGCACCGTGGTGCCGATCAACGGATTGACCGGTACCTCGGCGTCGCCCAGACGAAAAGCGTACTGAACGTTCGGCCCGTCAAGGCGCGCCGACATTTTGCTGATTGCACCGCGGCCAATCTCGATCAATGGACGGCATCCGATTTGAACAGAATGTTTGGCACTTCAATCGACTTCGACTCGCATTCCTGCGGGCCCATGTAGCCAGTGCGTTCTTCCTCGGGCAGGTTCTGGATTTCCCAGGCGATCATCGCTTGCAGGGACAGTTCGCGCTGCTCGGCGGTGAGTTTGCCACCGTCGGACCATTTGCCGATTTCCACCGCCAGTTTCAGGCTCTGGTAGATATCCGGGGTGATGTTTTTGATCATTTCGTTAAAAGAGGACATCAAGGGCTCCGCGCTCTTTAATCACATAGCTTATTTGGAAGTCAGTTTACGGCGGTTGTACAAACCGCCCAACAAACCGGTGAAGCATCCGATGAGTAACCCGCTGACGTGGGCCGCGTTGGCAATCTGGCCGAAGCCGATCATCGAGACCAGCCCGGACAGACACAGCAGCAACCACACCAGCATCATCACCAACACCCCTCGGGGCAGGCGATACGCCGGGTTCGGCGACAGAACCTGGAAGATCCAGCAATGCCCAAGCAGGCCGTACAGCACACCGGACAACCCGCCGAACAGGCTCGGGCCGCTGAAAAGGTATTGGGTATAGTTGGACACCAGGCTGAACAGCAGCGTCAGGCCGATCAGGTTGATGCTGCCCTGCCGCGACTCGATGCGCCGCCCCAGTTCCCAGTACCACATGCCGTTCATGGCCAGGTGCAGGATGCCGAAGTGGATCAGCATCGGCGTCACCAGACGCCACCACTGCCCCGCCGCCAGGCTGTCGGCCAATGGCGTGAAATGGATGTACTCGCCGACCACACGGAAATCGAGGAAGGTCAGCCAGCGTATCGTCTCGAGGTTATCGCCCAGCAGCGTCACCATGGCGACGATCAGGCTCAGCAACAGCACCAACGCCGTAGCCTTGCTGTAGCGCAACTGCTCGACGAAGCCCGGACGCGGCTGCGTCTGCGCGATCGGGATATCCAGTTGCTGATCGGGGTCACCCGCCGGAAAGCGTTCGTACAGTGAGCGCACGTCTTCGCTGATGTTGGCCGGGACCCACAGCACTTGCTCGCCCGCTTCTTCGCTGACCCGATGGGGCACTTGCATGCGCTGCAGCAGTTTGACGAACCCGCTCAAATCCACCGCCAGAGGCAGACGCAATACCGCCACCGCCGTCATTGCAGCACCTCCGGCCGCTCGACATCGACCCAGACAAATTTATGCGGGTCGAGACGGGTTTCCTGATCCAGACGATAAGCGACCAGTTTGCCGTAGAGCACCGCGCTGTAATCCAGGCACGCCAGGTTCGGGCGGATCGGCGCCGGTTTGCCGCTGCGCCAGTAGTGGCCGACGAACAACAACGGCTCATCGACGCCGTAACGCAGCAAGTTGTCTTTTTCGCTGGACGACAGCGGCGTGCGGGCCACTGGCTCAGGCAAGGCGTCGGGCTGGAACACGATATCTCCGTAGGTTTGCGGGTCGTCTTCCCAGAATTTGGTGCGGAAAAACGAGCGCGTCAGGCCGTCGCCGCTGGTCATGGTCAACCCGTGGGGCAAGCGCATGTCGGTGCCGCGCAACAGGCGATCGAACACGGTGCAGGCAAAACTGCCCGGCACCGCGGAGGCCTGGAGGAAATGCTCATCGATGCAGCCGTCGGGGAACAAGCCGCGCAACGGCTCGATCAGGCCGGCGTCCCAGCAGGCATGCACTACCCGAAAGCGCCCGGCATCGACGAACAGAGGCAATTCATAGAACCATTGCAGAAAGTCATGCCAATCTTCGGGATGATCCTCAAACTGAGTCAGGGTTTCCTTGAGCAGGCGACCGTGGCGCGGCGTATGTTCGCGCACGAACTGCTGGCCGCTGCCCGGCAGCGCCGGCGTGCTCCAGCCGAGGGCGTTGAATTCATGGTTGCCCATGATGCACAGCGCCTGCCCGGCTTCGACCATGTCGTGGACGATGTGCAGCGCCTCGCGAATCCGCGGGCCGCGGTCGATGATGTCGCCGAGGAACACCGCCATGCGCGACGGATGCCGCCAGACGCCAGCCTGTTTGTGGTAACCGAGCCGGTCGAGCAAGTGCTCAAGGGTCAGAGCGCAACCGTGCACGTCACCGATCAGGTCGTAGCTACGCGCGGGATCGAGCATCAGTCGCCTCCACCACCCAACTTGCTGCCCCAGCCGAGCTTGGTCCGGCAGACTTCATAGTAGTTGTGGTCGAGCGGGTGAATCAGCCGCAGCTTCTGCGCTTTCTTGCTGATGGTAATGGTGTCACCGGGCGCGCAGGTGAAGTGATTCTGCCCGTCACAGGAAACTTGCGGGTAAATCTGCATATCTTTGGACACGACGATTTTCAGCTCACTGTTGCCATCGACCACGATCGGTCTACCTGACAAGGTATGGGGGTACATCGGCACAATCACAATAGCGTCGAGCTTGGGATGCATGATCGGGCCGCCCGCCGACAGCGCGTAGGCGGTTGATCCGGTCGGTGTGGCGACGATCAGGCCGTCAGCCTTCTGGCTGCAGACGAACTGGCCGTCGATGTACAACTCGAACTCGATCATCCGCGTCGATTTGCCGGGGTGCAGCACCACGTCGTTCAGCGCATCGCCTTGGCCGATGGCCTCGGCGTGGCGACGGACTTCGGCTTGCAGCAGGAAGCGGTTTTCTACCAGATAGTGGCCGTCGAGCACTTCGGCGACTTTGACTTCCAGCTCATCGGGGCGAATATCGGTCAGGAACCCCAGGCTGCCCCGGTTGATGCCGAGCACCGGAATATTGTGTCGGGCCAGCGCCCGGGCGGCACCCAGCAGGCTGCCGTCGCCACCGACCACAATCACCATGTCACAGACTTCACCGAGCATCTTGCGCGACGAGGTTTGCAGGCCATGACCCGGCAGGACTTCGGCGATGGTGTCTTCGAGGATCACGTGCAGGTGACGATCGAGCAGAAACCGTTTCAGTCGGCGGACGGTATCCAGCACCTGAGAACTGCCCAGGCGACCGATGATGCCGATATTACGAAATTGCTCCATGGGGCTCCTATTAGGATGCGGAGGGCCTGCGACGGCGAAAAACACGATTATGGGCGAAAGCGCGGCGTAGACAAAACCCTTTCAGCCACGACGGTGCGCTCGCGTTTCGGGCTATGCTCGCAAGATGATCCTATTTCCAGATTTGCTCCAGTTACCTCACCGGTTGCGCCACCCCGAAGTGCGCGACCTGGCTTGGGTCATCCTCGCGCCGCCGATGCTCAGCGTCACCCCGTGGCCGCAGCGTCATCCGCTGGCGGGCAGCGACTGGGTGCAGGCACCGGAGCGCCTGGAACACTGGCTCCGGCAACTGGATCGCGACAGCTACGACTTGCTGCACTGGCTGGCCCAGGCCAGGACCCGGCGCCTGGGTCTGTACTACGAGCGGCTGTGGCAATACGCCGTGCGGCACGCGCCGGGCATCGAACTGATCGCCGCCAATATGCCGATCCGCCGTGAAGGCCACACCCTGGGTGAGCTGGACATGCTGCTGCGTGATCGCGATGGCGTGCATCACCTGGAACTGGCGATCAAGCTCTATCTGGGGCCACAGAATGGTGACGGCCATGACACCGCGCAGTGGCTCGGACCGGGTTGTCATGATCGGCTCGACCGTAAACTGAAGCACCTGAGCCAGCATCAATTACCGATTTCCGCGCGGGCGGAGAGCCGTGCAGTGCTGGCGTCGCTGGATATCCAGCAGTTCAGCGCGCATTTGTGGCTGGGCGGTTATCTGCTCTATCCCTGGCCGGGACAGTCCGAGTCACCGAGCGGCGCGCACCCTCAACATTTGCGCGGTAGCTGGCTGCATCAGAAGGACTGGGCGGACTTTGTCGTGCAACGCCCGTTCGGCCGCTGGCAACCCCTGCCCCGCCATGCCTGGCTGGCGCCGGCGCACTATCCCGAAGAGCAGACCTGGAACGTTGAACAACTGAATGCGTGGCTGAGCGATCTGGACCCGCTGGCACCGGCACAATTGATGGTACGGCTGACAGAGAATGGCGAAGGAGATTGGGAAGAAGCCGAGCGGCTGTTTCTGGTGTCCGATCTTTGGCCGAATGTGCCGGGGAATGGTTGAGTTTTTGTGGTGAATGGACTGGCCCTATCGCGGGCAAGCCCGCTTCCACAGGGTTTAGTGTGATCCTGTGGGAGCGGGCTTGCCCGCGATAGCGGTATGTCAGGCGACATCAATGTTGACTGTGCCGCCGTCTTCGCGAGCAAGTCGAATCGTCGCACCGCCACTCCCACAAGGGTTGTGGCAGGCCAGAAAAATCAATCAGCTCCACGTAAACGGGTCATTGCTTTTTATGCTGCTCAACCCACAGCGCATACGCATCGATGAATTTTTGCAGAAACGGCCTGACCGACTCTGACAACTTGCCCGCCTCGTCGAATGCTGAACCAGCGCCACCCAGGTAGGCCTCCGGTTGCTGCATGCACGGCACATTGAGAAACACCATGGACTGGCGCACGTTGTGGTTGGCGCCAAATCCGCCGACGGCGCCCGGTGAAGCGCTGATCACCGCACCCGGCTTGCCGTTCCAGGCGCTCTTGCCATAAGGGCGCGACCCCACGTCGATCGCATTCTTCAATGGCGCCGGTACCGAACGGTTATATTCCGGGGTCACGAACAGCACCGCGTCGGATGAACTCACTTGTTGACGGAAAGTGCTGTAGGCTGCCGGCGGTGATTCGCCATCGATGTCTTCGTTGTAGAGCGGCAAATCGCCGATTTCGACGATGTTCAGCTTGAGATTGGCAGGCGCCAGCTCGGCCAGCGCCAGCGCGACCTTGCGGTTGATCGATGCTTTTCTCAGGCTGCCGACCAGAACGGCGATCTCGTAGACGTTGCTCATGGAAGATTCTCGACTGTCCGATGGGAAGAGCTTCTAGTTATAGATGATCAAATGACGATTCAACCAGCGGGCGACGGAAAAACAGCGCCCCTGACTATTTTTTTCCTGTAGGAAAACTTACCTCGCCCAACCACGGTCTACAGAACCGCAAATTGAGTGATTTATCTCCAGAGGTTCTAAGCAGATGGCAGCAGTACTCGTCGGTCAGTTCCATGCAAGAGACGCGGAAGGCCGCGTTTATTCCGTGCATGAGTTCCAGGAATCCACCCCGTCGCACGACGGCCTCGCCGGCTCGGTGCCTGTCAGCACCTATAAGCTGGCCATTGGCGACCGGCTCAACAAACTCGACGACAACGAATTTGTGCTGGTGCAATCGGGCGTCACCCTCACTCGCGAACCTGAAACGAACGTGGCCTCATAACTCGCTGTTATGAGCAGAAGTCATATGCGCGCACTTGAGTTAGGATTCAGTGACTGACTCCCTCACCTGCTGAACATGGACTTCACGCATGCGTTTACGTCATATCGAAGTGATCCAGGCGCTCCTGCAGACCGGTCACCTGGGCACCGCCGCCGAATGGCTGCAGCTGCCAGTGGCCGAGGTTGAACGCACCCTGCGTGATGCCGAGGATCAGTTGGGTTTCATGCTGTTTGCCAGCGTGCGTGGTCGTCTGCAAGCCACGCGCGAAGCACGGGAGCTGCAAGTCGAGATCGCCCACGTCTACGAAGCCCTCGAGCCGGTCCAGCGACTGGCCAGCAGCCTCAAGCAATATTTGGCCCCGCCCCTGCGCATCATTTGCACCCCGCCGTTGGCACAACACCTGTTGCCACACAGCATCGCGGCCCTGCGCCGACGCCTCCCCGACGCACCTTGCACCCTCCTGAGCCAGCCGACCGGCGCGATTGTCAGAAGCCTGCTGCTGCGTGAAAGCGATCTGGGCCTGAGCCTGCATGACCCGGACCACGCCGATATCCATTGCCAGGTCATCGCTCAAGGCAAGCTCCAGCTGCTGGCACCCCATGGCTGGCTGCAACCGAAACAAAAGTACATCTCGCTGCAGGACCTGGCTGGCCAGTCGATGGTTGGCCTGGAAGGTCACGATCCGTTAAGCCCGGCACTGGACAACAAGCTGCATGCGCTGCGCCCTGCCCCGGTCATTCAGACACGGGTACAGACTCATCAGATGATGCGCAGCATGGTCGAGGCCGGTGAAGGTCTGGCGATCGTCGACCCATTTACCGCCCTCGGCGCCAAATCGGCCGGGCTCGATGCCTGCCCGCTGGCGCCTGCCGTGCCAATCAGCGTGTATGCCTTGAGCCTGAAGAGCGCCGAGCCCTCTGCGGCCGTTCAAGCGCTGCTGGACATCATCACGGAACAAGCCGTGGCGATGCTGGCGAGCTGAGCGGGTTTTCCAGCGGATTATCGAATAATCGATACCAGAACAACGCCATTTCAGCGGTATTCGGATCGATTCCGCGGTAGCGCAGGTGATCGATTCCGCCGACCACATAGCCACAGCGCTCATAAAGCCGACAGGCGCCCAGGTTGTTGTTCTGGGTTTCCAGCATGATGCCCGGCAGTTTTTTCTTGCGACTCCAGAACTGCGCCACGTCGAGCAACGCCTTGGCCACGCCATGACGGCGCGCCGGCGCATGCACCGCCAATTCATCGATATGGGCGAAGCCGTTCCAGTTGGTGCTGACCACTAAATGCCCCACCGGCTCGTCATCCAGATAGGCCATGAAAATCGCGCTGTCTGCGGCATCGCGAAAACTGCTGAATTCCTCGGGATCGATGCCGTAACACTTGCGATACGGGGTGATTGGCGTCACCGGCCACTGCGCCACCGGCTTACCGATTTGCGCGGCACCATAGGCGGCGACTTCAAAACTGAAATCACTGCCCCAGATATAGGCCGCAAACCCCTCATCGGCGACACGCACCGAGAGGCCTGGGTATTTGGGATTCATGACTGGTTGCATACTCGGAAAGGTCCTCATTCCTTGATGCAATCGACGGTGTAATGCCGTCCATTGCCCTCGTCTTCGTGTTGCAAGCCATGCACATCGGCGACAAATCCGGGGAAGCTGCTGTCGAACGTACGGGCAAACTTCAGGTAATCGATGATCGAACGGGTCGACTCGGTGAACCGCTCGCCGGGCATGATCAACGGGATCCCCGGCGGGTATGGCACCAGCATTACCGCCGCGATCCGCCCATCCAGAGCATCGATCGAAACAGCCTCAACCTCCCCGCGTACTAATTGATCATAGGCGTCCGCCGGCTTCATCGCGACTTCCGGCAGTACGGTGTACATGCGTTTGAGGTGTTTGGCCGTGGCATTGCTGCGATAACAGGCGTGCAATTGATCACACAGATCGCGCAAACCCATGCCTTGATAACGGGCAATATTGTGTTGCGCCACACACGGCAGGCAGGTGGCCAGGCTGACATTGGCGTCGTAACTGCGCTTGAACTCCAGCAACTCGGTCAGCAGCGTGCTCCATTTGCCCTTGGTGATGCCCATGGAGAACAGCACCAGGAACGAATACAGCCCGGTCTTTTCCACGACCAGTCCGCGTTCCCAGAGGAATTTGCTGACCACCGCCGCCGGAATACCCCGCGCGCTCAGGGCACCGCCCGCCGTCAAACCCGGCATCACCAGCGTGACCTTGATCGGATCGAGCAGCACGTAGTCGTCGGTCACGCCACCAAAGCCGTGCCAATCAGCGTCGGGTTGCAGCAACCAGTCTTCGGTGACTACCTGTTCGATACCTTCGGCCGAGGGTGGTTGCCAGATGGAAAACCACCAGTCATCGGCGGCGATGTGCTGACGCAGATTGGCCAGGGCCCGGCGAAAGCTCAGGGCCTCGTCGAACATTTCCTGCAACAGCGAACGGCCGGCCGGCCCTTCCATCATCGCCGAGGCCACGTCCAGCGAAGCAATGATGCTGTACTGCGGCGAGGTCGAGATGTGCATCATGAACGCTTCGTTGAAACGGTCGCGATCGAGCTGTCGCGCACCGCCGTCCTGAACGTGAATCATCGACGCCTGACTGAACGCCGCCAGCAATTTGTGCGTGGAGTGCGTAGTGAACACCAGCGGGCTGTCTTCACTGCGAGAGGTGCCCATGCCGTAACGGCCGGCGAAGAACTCATGAAATGCTGCGTAGGCGTACCAGGCCTCGTCGAAATGCAAGACCTCGACGCTGTTGCCCAGGCTCTGCTTGATCAATTCGGCGTTGTAACAGAGGCCGTCGTAAGTCGAATTGGTCACCACCGCCAACTTGACCTTGGGTTCGCGGCCCTTGGTCAGCGGGCTGGCTTCGATCTTGGCCTGGATCGATTCACGACTGAATTCGCTCAACGGAATCGGACCGATAATTCCCAGCTCATTGCGTTCCGGACACAGGTACAGCGGAATCGCGCCGGTCATGATGATCGAATGCAGCACCGACTTGTGGCAGTTGCGATCCACCAGCACCAAGTCATCGCGGGCCACCATGGAATGCCAGACGATCTTGTTGGCGGTCGAGGTGCCATTGATCACGAAAAAGGTGTGATCGGCGCCGAAATTACGCGCGGCTCTCGCTTCCGCTTCGGCCAGCGGGCCGGTGTGATCGAGCAGCGAACCGAGTTCCGGTACCGACACCGACAAATCCGAACGCAGGGTGTTTTCCCCGAAGAACTGGTGAAACGCCTGCCCCACCGGGCTCTTGTGATACGCCACGCCGCCGCCATGGCCGGGGGTATGCCAGGAATAATTGGAATCGGCGGTGTGCTGTACCAGCGCCTTGAAAAATGGCGGCAACAGACCGTCGAGATATTTGCGCGCCGCGCGGGCGACCTGACGGGCGAGGAAGGGCACGGTGTCTTCGAACAAATAAAGAATGCCGCGCAGTTGATTGAGTTCCGCCATGGCATCGGCCGGGGCGTTTTCCAGGGTCACCTGCTCGCCCAACGCAAAGATCGGCAGGTCCGGCGCCCGAACCCGTGCCAGGCGGATCAGCTCGGCCATGTTATGCAGAAGATGAGCATTGGTGCTGGCGTCTTCGGCGGCAATCAACATGCAAGAGAGGCCGTGATGAGTCGAGGCGACTAGACGTCCTTCGTTGTAATCGACCGCCGAGACGATGCTGAAGCCTTCCTGCTCAAGCTCCCGGGCGATGCCACGCACACGATCACCGGCAACGGTGTCGGCCTTGATGTCGCGGTGGACGATCAGGACCGGGAATTTCAAATCTTTATACATGGGGCTCGGTGTCCTGAGGCGGCAGACCGTGGCCTGCCAATAACCTCAGGGTAGAGGGTTGGAGCGCATGTGGCGAGGGGGATGCCCTGAAGTGGGTCGGCGGGCGCACCAGCAAGTGGCCAGCAAACCCATTGTTCAGAAAGTTTACCTGTGGCGAGGGAGCTTGCTCCCGTTGGGCTGCGAAGCGGCCCCCTGCACTCGCTCAGATCACCGTATTGGCAGGATTTGCGACTGCTGCGCAGCCGAGCGGGAGCAAGCTCCCTCGCCACAAAAGCCCTTCCGCTCGAAGGGGCTCAGGCCTGAGCCTTGGCCTCAGCCAATTGCTGCCACAACGACGGAGCGCCAGCGGATTTGGCGATGGCTTCCAGACGCGCAATGTGCTGGGCCAAATCTTCTTCACTCGCCCGGATGATCCGGATCGGCTGACGATCGGCCGGCAGACGACGGATTTCGGTGGCGGAGTTATCCGCGCCCTCACCTGAACCATTGCCATCGGACGCGTTACCGGCCAGCGACAGGCTGGTCTGGCCGCCGGTCATGGTCAGGTAGACGTCGGCGAGAATCTCGGAGTCGAGCAAGGCGCCGTGCAGCTCACGGCCGGAGTTGTCGACGCCATAGCGTTTGCACAAGGCGTCGAGGCTGTTGCGCTGCCCCGGGTGACGTTCCCGGGCCATCATCAGGGTGTCGAGGATCGAGCAGTGTTGCGTGATATCCGCGCGGTCGTGATGGCCCATCAGGGCGAATTCGTTGTTGATGAAGCCAACGTCGAACGCCGCGTTATGGATGATCAGCTGCGCACCCTTGATGAACTCGAAGAACTCATCGGCCACTTCATTGAAACGCGGTTTGCCCACCAGGAATTCGTTCGTGATGCCGTGGACGCCGATGGCGCCTTCGTCACTCTCGCGATCCGGTTGCAGGTAAACATGGAAATGCCGGCCGGTCAGGCGCCGACCGATCAACTCGACACAACCGATTTCGATAATCCGGTGGCCGTCGGTCACCGGCATGCCGGTGGTTTCGGTATCGAGTACAACGGATCTGGTGGCCATCAGTGCTCAGCTCTCAACGGGTCAATCGTGCAAAAGCGGCGATGTTAACACGCTCGCAGGATCGTCAACGACCGGTATTCAGACCAGCAACTGACCGCCGCGATTTTGATGCTGTGACTTCTTGAGGAGTGGGTTTGCCTGCGATGCGCCCTGGCAGGACCGAGGAGTGGCCTTCGCGAGCAAGCCCGCTCTCACCCTCAGTCTAATTCCTACCCAAGACACAAGCGGGCTTGCTCGCGAAGAACGATGACGCGGTGCATCGGTAGAACCGGAATCAAGCCTGCTTGTACCCACGCACTTCATCCACGCCACGGTTAGCCAGTTGGTCGGCCCGTTCGTTGCCATGATGGCCGATGTGCCCGCGCACCCATTTCCAGGTGACGTTGTGGCGGTTGACCTGCTCGTCGAGCAGCTTCCACAGATCGGCGTTTTTCACCGGCTCCTTGGCCGCGGTTTTCCAGCCGCGTTTCTTCCAGTTGGCCATCCACTCGTTGATGCCTTTCATCACGTACTGGGAGTCGGTCACCAGCAGTACGTCGCAGGAGCGCTTGAGCTCTTCCAGGCCACGGATCGCGCCCATCAACTCCATGCGGTTGTTGGTGGTGTTGGCTTCGCCGCCCCAGAGTTCTTTTTCAACGCCCTTGCACACCAGCAATGCACCCCAGCCGCCCGGGCCAGGGTTGCCCTTACAGGCGCCATCGGTGAAG
The DNA here is from genome assembly GCF_053629455.1 of Pseudomonas sp. F-14 TE3482. Lineage (NCBI taxonomy): Bacteria > Pseudomonadati > Pseudomonadota > Gammaproteobacteria > Pseudomonadales > Pseudomonadaceae > Pseudomonas > Pseudomonas sp. F-14 TE3482. The sequence continues at coordinate 3,801,098 of NZ_JBRJII010000001.1, read as the reverse complement.
AGTTCTACGCTATCGCTCATGCCAATCTATCCAGAAAATGCGGTGGCTCGCCGATCGGTGACCGACGATGCCCGAGGCCGGGGCGAACCCGGCCGGGAAAATAAAATGTGTATTACGGTTCGAGGTGACGACGGTTGACCTTGGCCATCGGCAAGGGAATCAGTTTGCCCATCGGTTCGCGCCGCTCCTGACGCACCGGCCGCAGGCCCACCACAATCTTGCGCGCGACCAATAAATAGAAGCCACCACCCGACAACTGCCAGTCACCGGCCTTGCGCTCCCAACCGGCCAGACGGGCTTGCCAGGCAGGCGACGCAAGCGGCGGACGATAGCACCCGAAGCGGCGTTTCTCCAGCGCGAAGCCCAGCAGGTTCAGCCAGTCGGCGACTCGCGACGGCGAAATGCAACGGGCCTTGCGCAAGGCGTCATGGGCAAACACATGACGCAGGCCCCAACTGCTCCAGGGATTGATCCCGACAATCAGCAGATGCCCGCCGGGCCGAACGCTGCTCGCCGCTTCGCGCAGCAAACCGTGGGGCGACAGGCAGAAATCCAGCCCGTGCTGCAACACCACCACATCGGCGGCGTGCTCGCTCAAAGGCCAGGCCTGCTCTTCGCAAACGATCTCCACACCCGGCAACGGCGCACCGAGCCGCACATTGCGCTGGACCTGCGGCGCCGACGGCGGCGTCTGCGCCGAAGGGCCGTAATGCACCAGGTAGCCGCCGAAGAAGCGCCCCAACTCGTCTTCGAGCATGCGTCGTTCTTCGTCCAGCAGAAATTGCCCGATGGGGCCGGACAGCCATTCACGGGCCGCGCTGATCAATGTCAGCCACTCAGGATCGGCCTGAGCGAACGCTTTATCGGTCATTGCATTCTCCAACGCGCCAGGAAGTTCTAAGATGCGCCAATGTTTTCCGCTTGGCGAATCCGACGATGATACAGATCAGTGCCCTGCCCGCCTTCACCGACAACTACATCTGGTTGTTACAAGACCACAGCACCCAGCGCTGCGCCGTGGTCGATCCGGGCGATGCCGCGCCAGTACAAGCCTGGCTCGCGGCGCACACAGGTTGGGTGTTAAGCGATATTTTGATCACTCATCACCATCATGACCATGTCGGCGGCGTCGAGCGGCTGAAAAAAGCGACAGACGCGACAGTCTACGGCCCGGCCAGCGAAAGCATCCCGGCGCGGGACGTGGCACTCAAGGACAATGACCGCATCAGCGTGCTGGGCTGGGACTTCGAAATCATCGAAGTACCAGGTCATACCCTCGGACACATTGCCTTTTATCACCAGGGCCATTTGTTTTGCGGTGACACCCTGTTCGCCGCCGGTTGCGGGCGCCTGTTCGAAGGCACGCCGGAGCAAATGCATCACTCGCTGAGCCGCCTCGCGGCGCTGCCCGAAGACACGCTGATCTACTGCACTCACGAATACACCCTGAGCAACCTGAAGTTTGCCGCAGCGGTCGAACCGGGCAATCCGGACACCGCCGCACGTCTGGAAAAAGTCACCGCACAACGTGAAGCCGGAATCATGACGCTGCCCTCTACTCTGGCGCTTGAAAAGCGTACCAACCCGTTTTTGCGTGTCGACGAAACATCCGTTAAAGAAAAAGTGGACGAACGGAATGGAACCCAAAACCGGGCTCCGAGTGCGGTTTTTGCTGCTCTACGCGCTTGGAAAGATAAGTTCTAAGTAGCCATCACGTTGGTACAAAAATTCTGAATGGTTGACCGCAGGGGGTGCGCTTTCTAGAATCGCCCGACATTTTTGCCCGGAACTTACTTCCAGCCAATGTCGTCACCTATTCGTAAAGCCATCAATTCAGACGCATTGACCCGCTTGGCTCAAGCCATCGCGGTGGCTGTGTCCGCCACTTTGGCGGGCTGTTCCAGCCATGTGCCGCAGACCGAAGCGACACACACTCCGAACATCGCCGCTCGAGCCAAGCAAAAACCTGTCTGGCTCAGCGAAAAACCAACACCGCAAATTCCACAGGACGTCTGGGAGCGCATGCGCCAGGGCTTCCAGTTGCAGGACAACCTGGGCGTCAACCCGCGCATCGAGCAACAGCGCCTGTGGTTCGCCAGTAATCCGTCCTTCCTCGAAAACGCCGGCGAACGCGGCAGCCTCTACATTCACTACATCGTCGAACGCCTTGAAGAACGCAACATGCCGCTGGAACTGGCGCTATTGCCGGTGATTGAAAGCGCCTACAACCCGATGGCCTATTCCCGGGCCGATGCGGTTGGCTTGTGGCAATTCATCCCTTCCACCGGGCGTTACTTCAACCTGCGTCAAACCCGTTTCTATGATGGCCGTCGCGATATCACCGCCTCGACCACTGCGGCCATGGATTACCTGACCCGCCTGCACGACATGTTCAACGGCGACTGGCTGCTGGCCCTGGCGGCGTACAACGCCGGCGAAGGCACGGTCAGCCGGGCCATCGAGCGCAACGAACGACTCGGCCTGCCGACCGACTACTGGAACCTGCCGCTACCAGCGGAAACCCAGGCCTATGTGCCGAAGCTGCTGGCCCTGTCGCAAGTGGTCCTGGCGCCCGACGCCTATGGCGTGAACCTCAACCCGATCGCCAATGAACCGTACTTCCAGGTCGTCGAAATCAACCAGCGCATGGACCTGTCCAAGGTTGCCGCCGTCGCCAATATCGACGAAGACGAACTGTTCCAGCTCAACCCGGCCTTCAAGCAGCGCACCACCATCGACGGCCCCCAGCATCTGCTGGTGCCAACGTCCAAGGCGCAACTGCTGACCGCCAGCCTGTCGACCATGCGTCCTGACGAGCTGATCAGCCAGCGATCCCTCAAGCCGGTGTTCGAAGGGGCAGACGACAGCGAAATCGCCAGCCTCAAGCGCGCCTATCGGGTCAAACGCGGCGACAATCTGGGCACCATCGCCAAGGCCAACAAGGTCGAGGTCAAAGACCTGCAACGCTGGAACAAGCTGAACGGCAAAGACCTCAAGGTCGGCCAGACCCTGGTGATGCAGGACACCGCCAAGCGCAAATCCGGGCGCGTCAACACTGTGGTCGCGGCGAACAGCAAGGCGAGCGGCAAGGTTACAAACAAAACGCAACAGACCCAATACAAGGTCAAGCAAGGCGACTCGCTGTACATGGTCGCCAAACGCTTCAATGTTGAAATGCAGCACCTCAAGCGCTGGAACCCTCGGGTTGGCCAGGCGCTGAAACCGGGGCAGATGCTGACGGTTGCTTCGCCGCATTAAGCGGCTTCGGGCAATGGGGCTTTTTTGTGGCGAGGGAGCTTGCTCCCGCTGGGTAGCGAAGCAACCCCAAAACCTGAAACCCGATGATTTCTGACACCGCGCAGTCAGGTTTACGACTGCTTCGCAGCCGAGCGGGAGCAAGCTCCCTCGCCACAGGTTCTGCAATCCACCGGACCATCACCTCACAATTAACAACGCATTAACCCCCCGTCTTTTTCCTGTCGATACAAGCTGTTACTGTACGGCCCACAAAGCCCAAGCCGCCTGGATCGGATCTCTGACTTGAAGCGTCCCCTCCTCCTGCTCCTGATCAGCCTGGCCTTGAGCTCCCCCGCAAGCGCGACGATCAGCGAAAGCCATGGTTATGCGCAGTTCGGCACGCTCAAGTACCCGGCCAGATTTACCCACTTCGACTGGGTCAACCCGCAAGCGCCCAAGGGCGGTACGTTGCGGGTGATGGCGTTTGGCACCTTCGATACGCTCAACCCATACACCTTCAAGGGTTCGAGCCCGGTTTCCACCGCCAACTTCCTGCAATACGGCATCAACGAACTCAATGAACCGTTGATGGTCGGCACCGGCCAATACGCGCCGTCCGGCGATGAGCCGACCTCCAGTTATGGCCTGATTGCCCAATCGGTGGAATACAGCGAGGACCGCAGCTGGGTGGTGTTCAATCTGCGCCCCGAAGCGCGTTTCCACGATGGCACGCCGATCACCGCTTACGACGTGGCGTTCTCTTACCGTTTGCTGCTCAAGGAAGGTCACCCGCAATACCGCACCAACCTTCAGGAAGTGTCACGGGTCGACATCCTCAACCCACGGCGCATCCGTTTCGTCTTCAAACGCGCCGGTAATCCGCTGCTGATCCTGCGCCTGGGCGAGTTGCCGGTGTTGCCCCAGCATTACTGGGAAGGTCGCGACTTCAAGGCCACCACCTTCGAGCCGCCATTGGGCAGCGGGCCGTATCGCATCACCTCGGTAACGCCCGGGCGGCAGATCGTCTTCGAACGGGTCAAGGATTACTGGGGCAAAGACCTGCCGGTCAATCGCGGCAAGTACAACGTCGATCGCATGGAAGTCGAGTTCTACCGTGACAGCGACGTGGCTTTCGAAGCGTTCAAGGCCGGTGAGTTCGACATCTACATCGAACACCAGGCGAAGAACTGGGCCAACGGTTACAACTTCCCGGCCGTGCGCCGTGGCGATGTGATCAAGGCGCAAATCGCGCACCAGATCCCGACCCAGAGCCAGGGCCTGTTCATGAACAGCCGGCGGCCAACTTTCGCCGAGGCCAAGGTCCGCGAAGCGCTGGGGCTGATGTTCGACTTCGAGTGGACCAACCGCACGCTGTTCAGCGGCGCCTACAAACGCGCCATGAGTTATTACCCCAACAGCGAGTTCTCCGCGACCGGGCTACCGGTCGGTCATGAGTGGCTGCTGCTCAAGCCCTATCGCGATCAGTTGCCCGCCAAGCTACTCACCGAGCCGTTCAGCCTGCCGCAGACCGAAGGCCGCGGCATTCCGCGGGAAACCATGCGCAAGGCCCTGGAGCTGCTCGCCGAGGCCGGCTGGAAGCTCAACGGTCAACGACTACAGAACACCATTGGCCAACCGTTGCGCTTCGAGATCCTGCTGGTCAACCCGAACCTGGAGCGCATCCTTCAGCCCTACGTCGAAAACCTCGCCAGCATCGGCATCGACGCACGGCTGCGCACGGTCGATCGCGCTCAGTACAAACAGCGCCTCGATCAGTTCGATTTCGACATGATCCTGATGACCCTCAACCAGACCCTCAGCCCGGGCCTGGAACAATGGCAGTACTTCCACTCCAGCCAAGTCGGGGTCAAGGGCAGCAAGAATTACGCAGGTATCGCCAACCCGGTGGTCGACCATTTGCTAGAACAACTGCTCGCCGCCCAGACCCGTGATGCACAAGTCGCCGCCGGCAAGGCGCTCGACCGGGTGCTGCTGTGGCAGCACTACATCATTCCCAACTGGTACCTCAATTATCACCGCCTGGCCTACCGCAACCGGTTCGCCTTCGTCACCACGCCGCCCTACACCCTGGGCCTGAGCGCGTGGTGGCTGAAATCTTCGGAGAAAGATCGATGAAACCCGTACGCGCCCTGCTCTTGCAGGCCAGCGGTCTGTTGTTCGCCGGGCTGGCCTGCGCCGCCCCGCAACATGCCCTGACCCTGTACAACGAGCCGCCGAAATACCCGGCCGATTTCAAACATTTCGATTACGTGAACCCCGACGCGCCCAAGGGCGGGATCTTTCGCCAGGCCGGGTTCGGTGGCTTCGACAGCCTCAACCCGTTCATCAACAAAGGCGTGCCGGCCGACGACATCAGCATGATCTATGACACCCTGGCCAAACAGGGGCTGGATGAGCCGTTTACCGAATACGGCTTGATCGCCGGCAAAATCGAAAAAGCCCCGGACAACAGTTGGGTGCGCTTCTACCTGCGTCCCGAAGCACGTTTCCACGACGGCCATCCGGTACGTGCCGAAGATGTGGTGTTCAGCTTCCAGACCCTGATCAAGGACGGCGCCCCGCTCTTCCGCGGCTATTACAGCGACGTGGAGGAAGTGGTCGCCGAAGACCCGCTCAAAGTGCTGTTCAAGTTCAAGCACAACAACAACCGTGAATTGCCGCTGATCCTCGGCCAATTGCCGGTGCTGCCCAAGCATTGGTGGGCCACCCGCGATTTCAACAAGGGCAACCTGGAACTGCCGCTGGGCAGCGGCCCGTACAAAGTCAGCGAAGTCAAGGCTGGGCGGTCGGTGCGCTATGAGCGGGTCAAGGATTACTGGGGCAAGGACCTGCCGGTCAATCGAGGCTTCTACAACTTCGACGTGCTGACCACCGACTACTACCGCGACAATACCGTCGCGCTGGAAGCGCTCAAGGCCGGTCAGTTCGACTTCTGGCTGGAATCGGCCGCGAAAAACTGGGCCAAGGCCTACAACATTCCGGCAGTAGCCGAAGGTCGGCTGATCAAGGAAGAGATCGCCAACGGCAACCCCACCGGCATGCAAGGCTTCGTGTTCAACCTGCGCCGCCCGGTGTTTCAGGATGTGCGTGTGCGTCAGGCACTGACCCTGTTGCTGGACTTCGAATGGACCAACAAGCAACTGTTCAACGGCGCCTACGCGCGCACCCGCAGTTACTTCGAAAACTCGGAAATGGCCGCCACCGGCCTCCCCGACGCCGATCAGTTGGCGATCCTGGACCCATTGCGCGGCAAGATTCCCGAGCAAGTGTTCAGCGAGGCGTTCCAGAACCCGGTGACCGACGCCAGCGGCATGATCCGCACCCAGCAACGCAAGGCCTATCAACTGCTGCAAGAGGCCGGCTGGCGAATCGTCGACGACAAAATGGTCGATGCCACCGGCAAACCGGTGACCATCGAATTCCTGCTGGCCCAGACCGAGTTCGAGCGGGTGTTGCTGCCGTTCAAGCGTAACCTCAGCGACCTGGGCATCGATCTGGTGATCCGTCGGGTCGACGTCTCGCAATACATCAACCGCGTGCGCTCCCGGGACTTCGACATGATCGTTGGCAGCTTCCCGCAGTCCAACTCGCCAGGTAACGAACAGCGCGAGTTCTGGATGACCGCCGCGGCCGACAAACCCGGCAGCCGCAACTCCATGGGCCTGAAAGACCCGGTGGTGGACCAACTGGTCGAGCAACTGATCAACGCCGATTCGCGGCAAAGCCTGGTGGCCCACGCCAGGGCACTCGACCGGGTGCTGCAATGGGGCTATTACGTGATCCCCAACTGGCACATCAAGACCTGGCGTGTGGCGTACTGGAACCACATCGGCCACCCGAAGATTTCGCCCAAATATGACATCGGCATCAATACCTGGTGGGTCAAGCCCAACGCGACATTGCCGATAGAAGTCGAAACCAAACTGCAAGCCGACCCTGCGGGCACGGAGTAATCAGATGCTGGCGTATATTTTTCGGCGACTGCTGCTGATCATCCCGACCCTGCTCGGCATTTTGCTGATCAACTTCGTGATCATCCAGGCCGCCCCCGGCGGGCCGGTGGAACAGATGATCGCCAAGCTCGAAGGCTTCGAAGGCGCCACCAGCCGCATCGCCGGCGGCGGTGCCGAAGTGTCGGTGGCGGGTTCCGCCTATCGTGGGGCGCAAGGCCTGGACCCGGCGCTGGTCAAGGAAATCGAGCACATGTACGGCTTCGATAAATCGGCGCCGGAACGTTTGTGGATCATGATCAAGAACTACGCCACCCTGGATTTCGGCGACAGCTTCTTCCGCGACGCCAAGGTCATCGACCTGATCAAGGAAAAGATGCCGGTATCGATCTCCCTCGGGTTGTGGAGCACGCTGATCATGTACCTGGTGTCGATCCCGCTGGGGATCGCCAAGGCGACGCGACATGGCAGCCACTTCGACGTCTGGACCAGTTCGGCGATCATCGTCGGTTATGCGATCCCGGCGTTCCTGTTTGCCATCTTGCTGATTGTGGTGTTCGCCGGCGGCAGCTATTTCGACTGGTTTCCGTTGCGGGGCCTGACCTCGAACAACTTCGATGAGCTGAGCACTGGCGGCAAGATCCTCGATTACTTCTGGCACCTGGCGCTGCCGGTGACTGCCTTGGTGATCGGCAACTTCGCGACCATGACCCTGCTGACCAAAAACAGCTTCCTCGACGAAATCAACAAGCAGTACGTGGTCACCGCCAAGGCCAAGGGCCTGACCCGCCACCGCGTGCTGTACGGCCATGTGTTTCGCAACGCCATGCTGCTGGTGATCGCCGGTTTCCCCTCGGCGTTCATCGGGATCTTTTTCACCGGCTCGTTGCTGGTGGAAGTGATCTTCTCCCTCGACGGCATGGGACTGATGAGTTTCGAGGCGGCGATCAACCGCGATTACCCGGTGGTCTTCGGCACGCTGTTTATCTTCACCCTGCTGGGGCTGGTGGTGAAATTGATCGGTGACCTGACTTACACCTTTGTCGATCCGCGCATCGACTTCGAAAGCCGGGAGCATTGAGATGAACCTGTCCCCTCTCAATCGCCGACGTTTCGAACTGTTCAAGGCCAACAAGCGTGGCTGGTGGTCGTTGTGGCTGTTCCTGATTCTGTTCGGCGCAAGCCTTGGTGCCGAGTTGATCGCCAACGACAAACCGCTGGTGGTGCACTACGACAACGCCTGGTACTTCCCGGCCCTCAAGCGCTACCCGGAAACCGCGTTCGGCGGCGAATTCCCGCTGGAAGCCAACTACAAGAGCCCGTACATTCGCGAACTGCTCAAGGCCAAGGACGCCTGGGTGTTGTGGGCGCCGATCCCCTACAGCTACCAGAGCATCAACTACGACCTGAAAGTCCCAGCCCCCGCGCCGCCTTCGGCCGATAACCTGCTGGGCACCGACGATCAGGGCCGCGATGTGCTGGCCCGGGTGATTTATGGCTTCCGGATTTCGGTGCTGTTCGCTTTGACGCTGACCATTCTCAGCTCGATCATCGGCGTGATCGCCGGAGCCTTGCAGGGTTTTTATGGCGGCTGGGTCGATCTGGCCGGGCAGCGTTTTCTGGAGATCTGGTCCGGGTTGCCGGTGCTGTACCTGCTGATCATTCTGGCCAGTTTTGTGCAACCAAATTTCTGGTGGCTGCTGGGGATCATGCTGCTGTTCTCGTGGATGAGCCTGGTAGATGTGGTGCGCGCCGAGTTCCTGCGCGGCCGGAATCTGGAATACGTGCGCGCGGCACGGGCGCTGGGTATGCAGAATGGTGCGATCATGTTCCGCCACATCCTGCCCAACGCCATGGTCTCGACCATGACCTTCATGCCGTTCATCCTGACCGGCGCCATCGGTACGCTGACCGCCCTGGATTTCCTCGGCTTCGGCCTGCCGCCGGGCGCGCCGTCCCTGGGTGAACTGGTGGCCCAGGGCAAATCCAACCTGCAAGCGCCGTGGCTGGGTATGAGTGCGTTTGCGGTGCTGGCGTTGATGTTGAGTCTGCTGGTGTTCATCGGCGAGTCCGCTCGCGATGCCTTCGACCCGAGGAAGTGAAATGAATCAGGACAATCTGATCGAAGTGCGCGACCTGGCCGTCGAGTTTGTCGTCGGTGAGCGCGTGCAGCGGGTGGTCGAGGGCGTCAGCTTCGACATCAAGCGCGGCGAAACCCTGGCGCTGGTGGGAGAAAGCGGCTCCGGCAAATCGGTGACCGCCCACTCGATCCTGCGACTGCTGCCCTACCCGCTGGCCCGGCATCCGTCCGGAACCATCACTTATTCCGACCGGAATCTGCTGGACCTGAAAGAGAAAACCATCCGCCACATCCGCGGCAACCGGATTGCGATGATCTTTCAAGAGCCGATGACCTCGCTCAATCCGCTGCATTCGATCGAAAAACAGATCAACGAAATCCTGGGCATCCACAAAGGCCTGACCGGCAAAGTCGCGACCAAACGCACGCTGGAACTGCTGGAAATGGTCGGCATCCCCGAACCGCAGAAGCGTCTCAAGGCCCTGCCCCACGAATTGTCCGGCGGCCAGCGCCAGCGGGTAATGATCGCGATGGCCCTGGCCAATGAGCCGGAATTGCTGATCGCCGACGAACCGACCACGGCTCTGGACGTGACCGTTCAACTGAAAATTCTCGAACTGCTCAAAGAATTACAGGCCCGTCTGGGCATGGCGTTGTTACTGATCAGTCACGATTTGAACCTTGTACGAAGAATTGCGCATCGGGTATGTGTCATGCAGCGCGGTTGCATCGTCGAACAGGCATCGTGCGAAGAATTGTTCCGCGCGCCGCAGCATCCGTACACGCGGGAACTGCTGGCAGCGGAGCCCAGCGGCAAGCCGGCGACCAATCTGATTGGCCCGCCGTTGCTGCAGGTCGAGGACCTGAAAGTCTGGTTCCCGATCAAGAAAGGCTTTCTGAAAAAGACCGTGGACCATATCAAAGCGGTAGACGGCATCAATTTCAGCCTGCCCCAGGGCCAGACCCTGGGGATTGTGGGAGAAAGCGGTTCTGGCAAGTCGACGCTCGGCCTGGCGATTTTGCGGCTGATCGGTAGCAAAGGCACCATCCGTTTTGAAGGCAAGCAGCTAGACTGCCTGACGCAGAGCGAAGTTCGGCCGCTGCGCCGGGAGATGCAGGTGGTGTTCCAGGACCCGTTCGGCAGCCTGAGCCCACGGATGTGCGTGAGCCAGATCGTCGGCGAAGGCCTGCGGATCCACAAGATGGGCACCGAGGCAGAACAGGAACAAGCGATTATTGCAGCACTCAAGGAGGTAGGCCTGGACCCGGAAACCCGGCACCGCTACCCCCATGAATTTTCCGGTGGGCAACGGCAGAGAATCGCCATTGCCCGGGCATTAGTGCTAAAACCGGCGTTGATTCTACTGGACGAGCCGACTTCGGCCCTCGACCGCACCGTGCAACGCCAAGTGGTGGAGCTGCTACGTTCACTGCAAACCAAGTACAACCTGACGTATTTGTTTATCAGCCATGACCTGGCTGTCGTCAAAGCGCTGAGCCACCAGCTGATGGTGGTCAAGCATGGCCAAGTGGTCGAACAGGGAGACGCGCAAAGTATCTTTGCCGCCCCCCAACATCCGTATACACAGCAGTTGCTGGAAGCCGCTTTTCTGGCACCAGCCACTGCGCAATAAACCTGAAAAGAGGAGCAACACATGGGTTTTCTCGCCGGTAAGCGCGTACTGATCGTCGGTGTCGCCAGCAAGCTGTCCATCGCATCCGGCATCGCTGCCGCCATGCATCGCGAGGGCGCTGAGCTTGCCTTCACTTATCAGAACGACAAACTCAAGGGTCGTGTCGAAGAATTCGCACAAGGCTGGGGCTCCAGCCCTGAGCTGTGCTTCCCGTGCGATGTGGCCAGCGATGAAGAAATCGCCAAGGTCTTCGAAGCACTGAGCAAGAAGTGGGACGGCCTGGACTGCATCGTGCACTCCGTCGGCTTCGCCCCGGGCGACCAACTGGACGGCGACTTCACCGAAGCCACCACCCGTGAAGGTTTCCGCATCGCTCACGACATCAGCGCCTACAGCTTCGTGGCCCTGGCCAAGGCTGGTCGCGAAATGATGAAAGGCCGCAATGGCAGCCTGCTGACCCTGTCCTACCTGGGCGCCGAGCGCACCATGCCGAACTACAACGTAATGGGCATGGCCAAGGCTTCTTTGGAAGCTGGCGTGCGTTACCTGGCCGGCTCCCTGGGCCCGGATGGCACCCGCGTGAACTGCGTATCGGCTGGCCCGATCCGCACCCTCGCCGCTTCCGGCATCAAGAACTTCCGTAAGATGCTGGCCGCCAACGAAGCGCAAACCCCGCTGCGTCGTAACGTCACCATCGACGAAGTCGGCAACGCCGGCGCCTTCCTGTGCTCGGACCTGGCGTCCGGCATCAGCGGCGAAATCATGTACGTGGACGGCGGCTTCAACACCACCGCCATGGGCAACATCGAAGAGTGATCTTCGGTTAGCCATGAAGAAACCCGCCGATTCAGGCGGGTTTTTTTATGCCTGCAATCTTGCAGCGCACTCGATCAACTGTGGGAGCGGGCTTGCCCGCGATTGCGGAGTGTCAGGCAACATCAATGTTGGATGTGATGACCTCATCGCGGGCAAGCCCGCTCCCACAGTAATCCGCGCCGTACACAGATTTTGTGTTCACTACTCCCACAGGGGATGGTGTTCAGTCGTCGATTTGTGTCAAACACCGCGCAAACAACTGCTGGATCGGTTGTGTGCGCTGGCTATAACGCTGCAACAGCACGATCTCCCGGTAGAACGTCAGCTCACCCAACGGGATGATCCGCACCTTCGCCCCATGCTCAAGCCACAGCCCAGCCTCGGGCAATAGCGAAACACCCAGCCCGCATTCGACCATTTTGACGATAGCTTCCAGCTCATCCAGCTCCAGAGCTACCTGCACATCAATCTGCTGCTCACGTAAAAAGCGAGTTACCAAGCGCCCACCGAAAGAATTGCGGTCGTAGCGTACGTGGGGATGGTTGGCGAGTAACTGCAGCGGGTCGTCGCCCTCAAGGTCTGCCGGCACGATCAGCACAAACGGCTCCCGGCGAATGACTTGCACCGACAATTCCTTGGGCAATTCAAACGGTGGCTTGATCAGAATCGCCAGATCCACTTCGCCGGTGTCCACCTGACTCAACAGGCTCAGGGATACCCCCGGCACCAGCTTCGCCTCCAGCAATGGCGCCTGCTGCCGGAGTCGCAACAGCGCGCGCGGCAACAACCCGGTCTGGACGGTGGCCACCGCGCCGATCTTCAATTCGCCACGAAACTCGCTGACGCTATCACTGACGGCCATGCGGCTGAAGGTCTCAAGGATTTCCCGAGCCATCGGTAACGCCCGCTGCCCTGCGGCGTTGAGAATCGCCTGACGGCCGGTGCGATCGAACAGGCGAATGCCCAACGCCTGTTCGAGGTTGCGGATCTGCGCGCTGACCGCCGACTGGGTCAGGCCAATGTGCATGCCTGCCGCAGCGAACGTGCCATGACGTGTCACGGCAATGAAGGTTTTCAGTTCCCGCAGCATGCGGTTCTCCGATTGATCGAAATAATTTGAGCTCGTCGCAAAAACTATCGTCTTTCAATCAAAAAGCACAGGACTAAACTCGGTCTTAACTCTCAACCCGTCGAGGCACGTCCGATGCAACTGTCCCCTTTTCACTTGGCCATCCCGGTTTACGACTTGGCCGCTGCCCGGTGCTTCTATGGTGAAGTGTTCGGCCTGGAAGAAGGTCGCTCCAGCGATCACTGGGTCGATTTCAACTTTTTCGGCCATCAACTGGTCATTCATCTGGCACCGAAAAACGCTTCTCAGGAAGCCGCCCACACCAACGCCGTGGATGGCCACGACGTACCGGTGCCGCATTTCGGTGTGGTATTGGGGATGGCGGAATGGGAGGCCCTGGCCGAGCGTTTGAAAGCCCTTGGCACGCGCTTCGTGATCGAACCGGGTATCCGCTTTCAGGGATTGGTGGGCGAACAGGCGACGATGTTTCTCTTCGACCCCTGCGGCAATGCTCTGGAGTTCAAGGCATTCAAGAACATCGACCAGTTGTTCGCCAAATGATCCGGGCACGTTGCAGCGCTATTGCAAGACGCCATTCAACAATGACGGGCGTCGCGCAGCGCCTTATCGACCAGGGCCAGCAAGTCTTCCGCCGTCTGGTGCAGCCGAGGATCAAACTCGATCTGCCCGATACTGAAGCGAATGTCATAGCCACGATGCGCCGTGGCATTGCGTTCATCGAGTATTTCTTCGAGGCGCGCTCTGATCGCGGCGATTTCCACGGCGTCGGTGCCGGTCAACAAGGCAGCAAACTCATCGCTGCCGAGCCGACCGATCACATCGCTTTCACGAAAGGCGATGCGCAGGACATCGGCAAAGGTTTTCAGGGCGTTGTCGCCCTCGGCGCGACCGTACAGCTGGTTGATGCGCTTGAAATCATCAAGGTCGAAAAACAGCAGGGTCGCGGGTATGCCCAACTGCTGACAGGCCTCCAGCGCCAACCGGGCCAAAGCCTCGAAGCCATGACGATTGGAGAGCAGCGTCAATTCATCCATGCTCGCCATCTGCACACCCGTCAGTTCTTGCTCGGCCTTTCGCGCCAGGTCGCGCAATACATCGCGATCCTGCGCCGCGCTGTCGAGGATGTTCGGTGCACGCAAGGCATCTGCGCCAACGCCGGGTTTAAACGATTTGCCTGGGGTTAACATCACTCACTCCTTGATGGGTATGAACGTTAGAGTCGCTCATACCCGGTATGACTCCCTATAAACGCGCCGCTGGTCAGCTTCCTGCCACCGGACACGGCCCTCCAGCATCGGCCCAGAGCTTGAACTGGGTGACAAAAATGTCGTGGGGCACCGGCACCGGCGCCCGTCCCTCGCCCGGGCGCCAGCCCCAGAGCACCAGTTTGTCCTCGCTGACGTGCTTGATCAGCGCCGCAAAATCACGGTCGCCATTACTGGAACGATCCTTGATCATCGCGCACAACTTGTCGGCTGGCAGCCCAATCCAGGCCATCTTGTGTGCGGCTGGCGGCAGGCTCCAATGCGGTGCTCCGGGTGGAGCGTTGGGACCATAACTGGCCGGCGGATTGCGTTCGGCATGACAACTGGCACATGGCAAACCGGCTGCGCCTTTGCCGTCCAGGCCGCGAACCACATTCATTGCGTGAGGAACACCGGCGTCGAACTGCAACGGTGAATCGCCGGGGATATGACAGTTCTGGCAACGCGGGCTCTGGAACACTTTCTGCACCGTGTCGAACGCCTTCACCGCCTCTTTATCATCAGCGAACAGGTCCGAGGTATAACCACCCAGGCCGATCAGCATCACCGCGCCCCAAAATACATGTCGTCTCATCTCACACCCCCGACAGTTGCAACGGCAGTTCCCGCAGACGCTGCCCGGTCAGGGCAAACACCGCGTTCGCCACGGCCGGCGCCACGGGCGGTACACCGACCTCGCCAATGCCGCCGGGCTTGTCGCTGCTGGGGACGATATGCACCTCGACCACCGGCATCTCGTTCAGGCGCAGCACCTGATAATCGTGATAATTGGACTGTTCCACCTGACCGTCCTTGAACGTCAGTTTGCTGTGCAAGGTAAAACTGAGACCAAAGGTGATGCCTGACTCCATCTGCGCGGCGATGCTCTGCGGATTGACCGCAATGCCGCAGTCCACCGCACACACCACCCGGTGCACGCGAATCGCCAGATTGTCCTGGGACACCTCGGCCACCTGGGCGACATAACTGCCGAAAGACTCATGCACCGCCACGCCCAATGCGTGACCGTCTGGCAACGGTGCTTTCCAGTTGGCTTTCTCTACTGCCAGATTCAGGACGCCCAGATGCCGCGGATGCGCCTTGAGCAAGGCGCGTCGGTATTCCACCGGATCCTTGCCGGCGGCGTCTGCCAGTTCATCGATCAACGACTCCATGACGAATGCAGTGTGGGTGTGCCCCACCGAACGCAACCACAGCACGCTGATGCCGGTTTGCGGCGAATGCAGTTCGACTTGGTGGTTGGCCAGCCCCTCAAGGTAAGGACTGTCGGCCACGCCTTCGACGGAGGTTTTGTCGATGCCATCCTTGACCATGGTCGCCGCGAACGACGTGCCCGTCAGGATCGACTGCCCGACCAGCACATGCTTCCAGGCCATTGGCATGCCGTCGGCACCCAGCCCGATGCGCGCCTGATGCAAGAACGCCGAGCGGTAATAACCGCCGCGAATGTCATCCTCTCGGGCCCAGACGGTTTTTACCGGCGCGCCCGCCGCTTTGGCAACGTACACGGCTTCGCTGACAAAATCCGAGGTCGGGTTGGCCCGACGCCCGAAACCGCCACCGAGGAATTGGGTGTGGATCTCTACCTGTTCGGGTTTGAGCCCGGTGATCTTCCCCGCGATCATCTGATCCAGCGTCTGAAACTGCGTGCCGGTCCAGATTTCGCATTTGTCCTTGGAAATTTTCACCGTGCAGTTGAGCGGCTCCATCGGCGCGTGAGCCAGGTACGGCACGCTGTATTCTGCTTCAATCGTCTTCGCTGCTTTGCCTAGTGTCGCCGTCGCATCCCCGGCCCGACTGGCGGAAGTGCCGGGGGTGGCGGCGAGTTTACGGAAGCTTTCCAGCAGTTTCTGACTGTCGAGCCCGGCGTTCGGCCCCAGGTCCCATTCGACCTTCAGCGCATCGCGCCCCAGCTTCGCCGCCCAATAATGATCGGCAATCACCGCGACACCCGTGGGCACCTGCACCACTTTGTGCACGCCCGGCACCGCCAGTGCCTCGGCGCCTTCGAAGGATTTGACGCTGCCACCGAACACCGGTGGACGTGCAACCATCGCCGTCATCAGCCCATCGAATTGCACATCCATGCCGAACTTCGCCTGCCCGGTGATTTTCTCCGGGGTGTCGAGGCGCTTAGTGGGTTTGCCAATGACCTTCCAGTCCTTGGCCTCCTTGAACTTGATCGAGGCCGGATCCGGCACCGGTAACTTGCCAGCGTCATCCGCCAATTCGCCGTAAGTGGCGCGCTTGTCGCCGGCCATGACCACGCCCGATTCGGTGCGGATCTGCGAAGGAGCCACGTCGAATCGCTTGGCCGCCGCCTCAATCAGCATCAAGCGCGCCGCCGCTCCGGCCTGGCGATAGCGGTCGAACTCCATCCAGGTCGACGTCGAACCGCCGGTAATTTGCATCCCGCCGAATCCCGGCAGGCCATAATCGGCCGCCGAGGCCGGCGCATGTTCGACACGGATTTTCGACCAGTCGGCGTCCAGCTCTTCGGCGATCAACATGGTCAGGCCGGTCCAGATGCCCTGGCCCATTTCCGAATGACCGAGCAGCACGGTGATGCTGTTGTCGTTGCCAATGCGTAAAAAGGCATTGGGGGCGAAGACGTTTCCTTGATTCTCGGCGCCGAGGGCAAAGCGATTGGCACCGGGGATGACAAACGCCACCACCAGACCGCCGCCCAACACCGCACTGCCCTTGAGAAAACCGCGACGCGAGACAGGGTTGATTCTGTTCATGGGTCAGCTCCCTTCGACGTGGTATCAACCGATCTCGGCGGCGCGTTTGACCGCGGCGCGGATTCTTGGGTAGGTGCCGCAGCGGCAGATGTTGCCGGACAGCGCCTGGTCGATGTCGCTGTCGGTGGGCTTGGGGATCTTCGCCAGCAACGCGGCCGCCGACATGATCTGCCCCGACTGGCAATAACCGCACTGAACCACGTCGAGTTCGGCCCAGGCTTGCTGGACCGGGTGCGAGCCATCGGCGGACAAGCCTTCGATGGTGAGAATTTTCTGCCCGTGGGCCACCGCCGTGGCAGGCGTGATGCAAGAGCGCAGCGGCGCGCCGTCGACGTGTACGGTGCAAGCGCCACACTGGGCCATGCCACAACCGAATTTGGTGCCCGTCAGGTGCGCGACATCGCGCAGCACCCAGAGCAACGGCATGTCCGCCGGGACATCCAGTTCCTGGTCCTTGCCATTGATATTAAGGGTCAGCATTGCGGGTTTCCTCAGACTCACGGTGTTCTGAAGGGGCGAGCCTCGCTCCTGCAAGGTCGGCGGGTTACGCGCGCCTTGGGTTATCCCTACAGCTAAGCGCAATTTGACCCACAAGCCATGTTCATCGACCACCGGTCGCCGCCCATTCGCTCCAAACGGGTTGGGGAAATTCTCACGACTTGTCGATCTATGGCACAACCGGACCACCACAGGCTGACTACGCTGATAATCCAGAGTGATTAACCCGCAGAGGAGCACCGCCATGCACCGCGTTCAAAAACTCACGCCTTGCCTGTGGTTCGACGATCAGGCCGAGGACGCCGCGAAGTTTTACTGCGCGATCTTCGATCATTCCAAAATCGCCGGCATCACCCATTACGGCAAGGCCGGTCAGGAAATCCACGGCCGGCCGGAAGGTTCGGTGATGACCGTCAGTTTCGAACTCGATGGGCAGAGCTTCACCGGCCTCAACGGTGGCCCGGTTTTCAAGTTCAATGAGGCGATCTCATTCCAGGTCAATTGTCACACTCAGGAAGAAGTCGACCACTTCTGGGGGCGCCTGTCTGCGGGCGGTCCCGTTGAAGCCCAGCAATGCGGCTGGCTCAAGGATAAGTTCGGCGTGTCGTGGCAGGTCGTGCCGGTCGTTCTGATGGACATGATGAAAGACCCCGACACAGCCAAATCCCAGCGCGCCATGGCGGCGATGCTGCAAATGAAAAAACTCGACATCGCCATGCTGCAACGAGCCTTTGACGGCGAGAGCTAATACACTCCAAAGCAGAACCGCCGAGGACGCCAGGATGAAGCACTCCGTCACCAAAGATGCTGACAAAGCCCCGCGCTTCTGGCGTGACGACGCCCTGCCCTTCATCGAAGCCCGTTCCATCGTCGACGGTCGCGAGGTCTGCTACAGCCGGCATTCCCATGCGCACTTTTCCATTGGCGCGATCACCGCCGGGCGCAGCACCTATATTCACGAGCAATCGGAGTTTCAGGTCAGTGCCGGCACCGTGGTGCTGATGAATCCGGGCGATGTGCATGCCTGCAACCCGATCGACGACCAGCCGTGGTCGTACTTGATGCTGTACGTCGAGACGCCTTGGCTGACCGATTTGCAGCATCAGCTCGGCTTCAGCCAGGACTCGGCGTTTCGCCGGTTTTCCATCACTCACAATCGTGACGTCGAGCTGTTTGCTGGCCTGAAGAATTTGTACGAGGTGTTGATCGACCCGCAGCAAGACGTGCTGCGCAAGCACAGCGCGGCGGTGGAATTTTTCACCGACGTGCAACAGCGGCTCAACCCTGTCGAGCAACCGCTGCGCGAACCCAATTTCAAGCTGGAACGGGCCGCCGACTATATCCGCGACAACTGCACACACATGCTCAAGCTCGAGGATATTTGCGAGGCGGCGCAACTGTCGCCGTCGTACCTGATCCGCGCGTTCAAGCAGCATTACGGCATGACGCCCCATGCGTTTCTAATCAACCGGCGCATCCAGTTCGCGCAGGAACAACTGCGTAACGGCAAGTTGATTGCCGATGTGGCGCTGGAAGCAGGGTTTGCTGATCAGGCGCATTTTCAGCGCGCGTTCAAACAGCATCTGGCGGCGACACCGGGGCAGTATCGCGGCTAAGTCAAGCGACTAAAAACCCTGTGGGAGCGGGCTTGCCCGCGATAGCGATACTGCATTCGACATCATTGTTGGCCGACCAGACGCCATCGCGGGCAAGCCCGCTCCCACAGAGAAAACATTGGCAATAAGAGTTGTGCCGGGAACCTACGGCAACAGCAAATACCCCGCACTCACCGCCAGCAACAACGCCATGACCCGATTGAACAGGCGCATCCCCGCCGGATTGCTCAGGTAGCCGCGCAAAAACGTGCCGGCATAGGCCCAGCACCCCACCGACAAGTAGCAGATCACCAGATACACCGCCGCAAACTGCCACACCAGCCGCGCCTCGCCATCGGCGACAAACGCGCCCATCCCCGCCACACAGGCCAGCCAGGCTTTCGGGTTGAGCCATTGCATCACCGCGCCATACAGCATCGATGGCGCCCGCCCCGACTCCTTGGCATCGAGTTGACCGTTATCAGTGGCCAATTTGAAAGCCATGAACAACAGAAACGCCACCCCCGCCCATTGCACCACCCGCGTCAGCGCCGGCCAACGCTGCAACACCTCATGCAATCCCAACCCCATCAGCACCAACAGCAGAACAAACCCCAGGGTCGCCCCGGCCACATGCCGCTGACTGGCGCGAAAGCCGAACTGCGCGCCAGAGCTCAACGCCACAATGTTCACCGGTCCCGGTGTAATCGAAGCTGCCAGCGCAAACGCGGCCATGGAAAGAATCAGACTCATTGCATACCTTCTTCAATTCAGTTGAACCAGGCTTCAAGGTAATGAGCAGCCTGAACGCCGTATTGAAGAAAACGCCCCTCTGCGTCATTGCAAGCCTGCCACGATGCGCCCTGTGGCGAGCCTATACTCTAAGAGTTGGCACACTCGAAGCGACCTGCAATCGTGTTTGATGTACGGGGTATCGCGTCGAGTGATCGTTCACGCAGGCCACGGCCTGCCTTCGTTGTAGGGAGGAAAAGATCATGGCGCGTAAATACATCGACTGCCGCGAGTTTCCAAGCGATTCCAAATGCTCGGTCGCGCTGTCCGCAGACTCTGAAAACGAACTGCTCGAGGCCGCCGCACAGCATGCGGTCAGCGTTCACAAGCACACCGACTCACCGGAACTGCGTGCGCAACTGAAGACGATGTTTCACGACGGTACTCCGCCTGTTGAAGCACCGCGTCCCGCATAGGAGCTGCCGAAGGCTGCGATCTTTTGATCTTGATCTTCATCAGGACCGCCGGGAACATAAATAGGGACACATAAAAAGGGACAGACCACGATTTAAGGCATATGCCGAGCAATCGTGGTCTGCCCCCTGTTTTCCCCAAAGGAGACGACCATGTATGCGGTTATAAGAACCTACCTGGGTGCTGGAGCAAAACAGCTTTTCGAGCTTTTGGAAGAGCGCAAGGCCGACGTCGAAACTACCCTGCGGACAGTGCCAGGCCTGGTAAGCTACACACTGCTGAATACGGGTGATGGCGGTACGGCGGTGACTGTTTGCACGGACAAGGCCGGCAGCGATGCGAGCTTGAAAGTCGCGCGTGACTGGATTCAGAAAAATGCCTCGAATATTCACGCGAACCCGCCGATCGTGACGGAAGGTCCGGTCATTGTGCAGATCAAATAGCGTGCATCTTCAGTTGATCTTACGTTAAAAGGGACAAACCGCGATTCAAGGCAAATGCCGGGCAATCGTGGTCTGTTCCCTGTTTTTCTCCTACCTGAATGACAAAGGAGATCCCCCTGTACGTTGGTTAACCAAGCCGGCACAAGTGTATGGCGATTTGCGTTCACCGCTGTATGGGCCGGCCCACTCGTCACTCATGATAAAAATACGGTTCTCGTTACTGGAGCCGTCGTCATGGACCTCGCCACCCTCACCCTGTTTCTCCCGGCCTGCTTCGCCCTGAACATGGCTCCCGGCCCGAACAATCTACTGTCGGTCAGCAACGCTACCCGTTATGGCTATCGTCGCGCCTGCGTGGCCGGCGTCGGTCGTTTGCTGGCGTTTGCCGGGATGATCGCCCTGGCCGCCGCCGGGTTGTCGGTGGTGCTGCAAACCTCGGAATGGCTGTTTTATGCGATCAAGATCATCGGCGCCGCTTACTTGTTGTACCTGGCCTGGCAATTGTGGCGCGCCAATCCCGAAGCCGAGCAGCTTGTGACCGCCGCACCAATTGGTATTGTCGCTCTGGCGCGGCAGGAGTTTCTGGTGGCTGCGGGTAATCCCAAGGCTATTTTGCTGTTCACCGCATTCCTGCCGCAATTCGTCGACCCGACTCGACCGATTGCCGTGCAATTCGTCGTACTCGGCGCGTTGTTCCTGCTGCTGGAATGGATCGCCATCAGCGCCTACGCCTACATGGGCCTGCACATGCGCCGCTGGTTCGCCGAACCACGGGGCAAGCAGATTTTCAACCGTTGCTGCGCGGGATTGTTGTCGGCTGCGGCCTCGGTGTTGTTGATGGCGAAACGGGCCTGAACTTTACCCTTGGGACGGCCCTTTCAGTTCGACCTGATTGCCGTCCGGATCGAAGCAATAGATCGACAGCCCGTGGCCTTCGGCGCCGAAACGCACGGCGGCTTTCTCGGGGGTCAGGCCGAAGGACCGCAAGTGACTGACCAGCGCGTCCTCATCGAAAGGTTCAATGCGCAGGCAGAAGTGATCGACGTTGCGCTGTTCGCGGCCAGGGGCAGCACCGCCCTTGCGGCCGAGTTCGCCCTGGATGTCGACCAGGTCGATCATCGAGGTGCCCGCACGCAAATGCACCAGGCCCAGATCGTCACGGCGCTTGACCAGTTCGGCGCCGAATACCTCGCCGTAAAAAATGATACTTCGTTCGAGATCCTTGACGCGCAGGACGATGTGATCGATGTGTTTGATCGTGAACGGTTGCATAGGATGATTCCTGAAAATATCGTTTACAGCATGACCGGTGACCCGATGACTGTAGCGCAGGGCCACAAAAATTCACTGTCGATTTTCCGGTGGAGGCGCCGGGCGACGCAGCATATGCTCAGCCCATGAACCTACAAAACGCTGTGCTTCCGCCCCACGCCGAGATGGTTCGCGCCATGCTCGAACGCGACACCGCCTATGAGGGGGTGTTCTTTACCGCGGTCAAAACCACTGGCATTTTCTGCCGCCCCGGCTGTACGGCGCGCAAACCGAAGCCGGAAAACGTTGAGTTTTTCGCCCATGCCGATGAGGCGATGTCGACGGGCTATCGGGCCTGCCTGCGTTGCAAGCCACTGGACGCCGCGGCCATCGCGCCGGACTGGGTGCAGCGGCTGCTCAAATCCGTGGACGCCGACCCCGATCTGCGCTGGACCGATGCCCAGTTGCTGGCCGAGGGCATCGAGCCGCTGAAACTGCGCCGCTGGTTCAAGCAGCATTTCGGCATGACCTTTCACGCCTGGCTGCGCAGCCGGCGCCTGGGCATCGCCCTGGGTGGCATCAAACAGGGCGCATCCATCGACAACGCCGCGTTCGACTCCGGCTACGAATCCCTGAGCGGCTTTCGCGATGCGTTTCAAAAGTCGTTCCATATCACGCCCGGCCGCGCTGCCCACAGCGAGCCACTGCTGTTCACTCGACTGACCACGCCGCTGGGGCCAATGATCGCCATGGCCGAACAGCGTGGGCTGGTGCTGCTGGAGTTTCTCGATCGACCGGCATTGACCAAGGAAATCGAAGAACTGCAGAGCCGTTATGGCTACGCCGTGGCACCCGGTCACAACGGGCATTTGCAGCAGATCGAAGAAGAACTGGCGCAATATTTCGCTGGCAAACGGACAGAATTCAACGTGCCACTGTACCTGCCCGGCAGCGCTTTCGCCCGACAGGTGTGGGCCGAGCTGATGAAGATTCCGTACGGCAAGACCACGACTTATGGCGCTATCGCCGCGCAACTGGGCAACCCCGGCGCCAGTCGCGCCGTGGGCCTGGCCAACGGACAAAACCGCTTGGCGATTATCCTGCCCTGTCACCGGGTGATCGGTGCAGACGGCTCGTTGACCGGCTATGGTGGAGGACAGCCGCGCAAGGCGTTTCTGCTCAGGCTGGAAAGCGCCGCGGTGCAAATCACCGAGCAACTCGCGTTCTGATCACGCCACCGTTTATTCAAAAAAAGTCATAAGGAAGGACATTCGATGGACACACTCGACAACCAATTTCACCAACTGCATCAGAGCGGTTTGCTGATTTTAACCAACGTCGCCGATGCCACCGGGGCGCGACTGGTGGAACAGCTAGGCAGCAAGGCTGTCGCCACCAGCAGCGCGGCGGTGGCTTGGGTTCACGGCTACCCGGATGGCAATACCTTGCCGCTTGAACGTCTCGTTTCCACCGTTGAATCCATCGCCCGAGTCATCACGGTGCCGTTGACCGTGGACATTGAGGCCGGTTATTCCGATGACCTGGGTCGGGTCGCAGAAGTGATCGACGCCGTCATCGCCGCCGGTGCCGTGGGGATCAATATCGAGGACGGTGCTTCGCCGCCCGAGCTGCTGGCCCACAAGATCGAAATCGCTCGCCAGGTTGCCAATCGCCGGGACGTGAAGTTGTTTATCAACGCTCGCACCGACGTGTATCTCAAGGGCTTGGTACCGGCCGAAGATCGCGTCGCAGAAACACTCAAACGGGCCGCGTTGTATCAGGCCGCAGGGGCTGACGGGCTGTTCGCGGCGGGCGTCACGGCGGCGTATGAGATTGAAGCGTTGTGCCGTGGCACAACGCTGCCGGTGAACGTGCTGGGTTTCGCGGGTTTGCCTTCGCCGGAAGAACTGCAAGCCCTCGGCGTGCGCCGTTTGAGCGCCGGCTCGAGCATCGCCGAATTCCTCTACGGCGCCATGGCGTCGGTAGCCAAAAGCTTTCTGGAAACCGGAAAACTCGATAGCAGCGACCTCAAGGCCTTCACTTATGGCCAAGTGAACGCCCTGCTGCCCCCCTCCGGCAAAGTTTGACCGCAAGCAATGGAGTGCGGCGCTGCGGAGTGAGGGCTAATCTCCCCCGCAGTCACCCGCGCTTCAGGATGCTCCATGCCCGACACCTACCAACTGGCCAGCGAATTTCTCTCGGCCCTCGACGCCGACTGGCAACGCCACATCAGCGCCATCGGCCCCTGCCTGCATCAGCCCCATGCGGCTCGCGATCCTTACGAATCGCTGGTGCGGGCGATTGCCTATCAGCAACTGCATGCCAAGGCCGGCGATGCGATTGTCGGCCGGCTGCTGGCGTTGTTTCCGGCGAGCACCTTCCCAAGGCCTGAGCAGATTCTGGCGACCGACTTCGAGCAGATGCGTGGTTGCGGGTTTTCCGCCAGCAAGATCGCGACCATTCAGGGCATCGCTCAGGCAGCTCTGGACGGCGTGGTGCCGGATTACGCCACGGCCCTGGCCATGGACGATGAAGCCTTGATCGAGCGCTTGATCACCTTGCGTGGGGTGGGTCGCTGGACCGTGGAAATGCTGCTGATCTACAGCCTGGAGCGGCCGGACATTTTACCGGCCGATGACTTTGGCGTGCGTGAGGGTTATCGGCGGCTGAAGGGGCTGGAAGTACAGCCGACTCGTAAGCAGATGATTGAAATCGGGATGGCGTGGCGCCCTTATCGGACGGTGGCGGCGTGGTACTTGTGGCGGGTGCCCGGCCGGTAGACCGCGTTATCGTTCTTCGCGAGCAGGCTCGCTTGTATGGTAGGACTTGAAGGGAGGAGGAGGGACAAGGCTCGATTCTGACTGTTGACGCAGTACAGACCGTGGGAGATTTCGCCCCTCCTCCTTTCACCCAAGCGCCGATAAAGAATGCATCTGGCTAGACCGACGATAGGAACAAGCCTGCGCCTCTGGGTGAGCCCTTCAAGTGCTCAAACCTTATCCCGGAGGAAATCCTGTGGCAATGCCGGTCTCTCTATCAAAACCGATCGTAGGTGTGGATGTCGCCAAGAATGAACTGGTGATTTATCAGTCTGATGGTGATTTTCTTGAAGAGATTCCCAACACCAGAACATCCATCAAGCAGTGGCTGAAGGCGTTGTCGGGGACGGTGGCTATTGCCATTGAGGCGACCAACATTTACCACCTGGACTTCGCTGATCTGGCCTATGAGGCCGGTTGCACGATTTACATGGTGGGAGGCTATGAACTCAAACATTATCGCGAAGGCGTGAAGATCCGTGCCAAAACCGACGCCCTGGATGCCAAGCTGCTGGCTCGTTACCTGAAGAACGAAGCCGAGGAGTTGCGTCCTTGGACCCCGCCCTCACCGCTGTACCGCCAGCTCCTGAGCCTTTTCCGCCGTCGCGCAGCCTTGGTCCAGGCCAGGGTCGGCCTGGTGCAGAGCTGGTCGAATGAACCGCTGCTCAAGGCGGCTTTTGCCGAGCAAGTGAAGTCCATGCAGCAGCTTGAGACGCTGATCGAAAAGACGATCAACGATCAGCTCAAAGAAGCTGGTTTGCTCGGTCAATTGAAGCGCTGCCTGAAAGTTGAGGGTATTGGATTTTTGACTGGGGCCCGCTTGATAACTGCATTTCAGCGAGGAGATTTTAGAAACGCGGATGCATTTATCGCCTTCCTGGGCATGGATTTACGGGTGGCGAAATCAGGACAGAAGGACGCTCGCCGCAGTTTGACCAAGCGCGGCGACCCCGAGGCCCGCCGGCTTCTGCACAATGCAGCGATGTCGGCTAGCCGTACGAAAGCCTGGAAAGGGTATTACGAAGAACAAAGAACGCGGGGTTTCAGCACCACTCAGGCGCTGGTAATGCTGGCTCGCAAGCTGGCTCGGGTCGTATTCGCCCTGCTGAAAGGACAGAGCGAATATCAACCCAAAGCCGGTTGAGGGCTTCCCCTCAACCATAGAATCTCCCACAGGGGACTTTTTGCGAACACATTATTTGTGAACACTGAAGATCCAATGTGGGCGCGATAGCACCGGCACATCCAGCATAACTTCAAGTCCAGGAACGCGGACAGTCTAGGCTGTCCTGAGTCATCCCAACCTCATTGGAGGTTCCCATGCAGCTCGAAGGCTCCTGCCATTGCGGCGCGGTGTCGTTCAGCCTGACCAGCGCCCACCCCTACCCTTATCAACGCTGCTATTGCTCGATCTGTCGCAAGACCCAGGGCGGTGGCGGTTATGCGATCAACATCGCTGGCGATGCCACCAGCCTGAAGGTGCGCGGTCGCAAGCACATCTCGATTTACCATGCGCGGCTCAAGGAAAAAGGTGACAAACGCGCCCACCGCAGCACCGCCGAGCGGCATTTCTGTTCCGTTTGCGGCTCGGGATTATGGGTGTTCAGTCCTGAATGGCCGGACCTTGTCCACCCATTCGCCTCGGTCATCGACACGGCGCTGCCGGTGCCACCCGAGAACACGCACGTAATGCTCGGTTCGAAAGCATCATGGGTAGAAGTCCAGACGCAGCCCGCTGATCGACGGTGCAATAGGTGGCCTGAAGAGTCCATCGCCCAATGGCATGAGCGCCTGGGTTTGAGCCGCTAAGCCCGTTCACGACAAAGCCGGATCAAAAGATCGCAGCCTTCGGCAGCGCCTACGCCGACCGTGTATATACCCCGGTTCTGTAGGAGCTGCCGCAGGCTGCGATCTTTTGATCTTCACGCCGCTACCGGCACACCACTGTGAAAGCGAAACTCCACATCCGGCGACTCGATCAGCGCCTGCTCGGCGTCACGAACCTTGTCGATCACCTGGGCAATGTCCTTGGCGTCACCGTACTGATAGGCCAGTTTCAGGTAACCCTGGAAATGCCGCGCCTCGCTTTTCAGCAGGCCGAAGTAGAACTTGCCCAGTTCTTCATCCAGATGCGGCACCAACGCCTCGAAACGCTCGCAGCTGCGGGCTTCGATGAAGGCGCCGACAACCAGGGTGTCCACCAGCTTCACCGGTTCATGGCTGCGCACCACTTTGCGCAGCCCCGAGGCGTAACGCCCGGCGGACAGCTGACGCAGCCCGATCTTGCGCTTTTTCATCAGGCGCATGACCTGTTCGTAGTGTACCAGCTCTTCCCGGGCCAGACGCGACATCAGGTTGATCAGATCGACGTGGGAGTGATATTTGGCAATCAGGCTCAACGCCGTGCTGGCCGCCTTGAATTCGCAGTTTTTGTGGTCGATCAGCAGGGTTTCCTGATCAGCCAGCGCGGCCTGGACCCAGCCATCGGGCGTGCGGCAGCCGAGGAACTCGTGAATTTCGGGAAGGATCATGGGGCTCACGGATAAAAGGTACAGAACGAAGGGCGCCGATTATACCGGCCTGCCGACAGACCACCAGACGCCAACCGTTGATATGCATCAAGTCGCCGAATGCCGGCCAGCAACTATAGTTGTCCAACGCAGTGTTTTTTATCTTCATGGAGATCCCGATCATGCAAGCCATTCGCAGCATCCTGGTGGTCATCGAACCCGAACACTCGGAAAGCCTGGCGCTTAAACGGGCCAAATTGATCGCTGGCGTGACCCAGGCCCATCTGCACCTGCTGGTCTGCGATAAAAAGCACGACCACGCTGGCATGCTCGGCGTGCTCAAGGCTGCGCTGGTGGCGGACGGTTACAGCGTCACCACCGAACAGGCCTGGAACGAAAGCCTGCACGAAACCATCGTCGATGTGCAGCAAGCCGAAGGCTGCGGACTGGTGGTCAAGCAGCATTTCCCAGACAGCCCGCTGAAAAAAGCCCTGCTGACCCCGGCGGACTGGAAACTGCTGCGTTATTGCCCTACCCCGGTGCTGCTGGTGAAAACCGCCAAGCCCTGGACCGGCGGCGTGATCCTGGCGGCCATCGATGTCGGCAACATCGACGGCGAACACCGTACCTTGCATGCCAGCATCATCGATCATGGCTACGACATCGCCAGCCTGGCCAAGGCCCATTTGCACGTGATCAGCGCTCACCCGTCGCCGATGCTCTCGGCGGCCGACCCGACGTTTCAGCTCAAGGAAACCATCGAAGCCAGTTACCGCGAGCAGTGCAAGGCGTTCCAGGCCGAGTTCGATATCGATGATGACCATCTGCACATCGAGGAAGGCCCGGCGGATGTGTTGATTCCGTACATGGCCCATAAACTGGGGGCATCGGTGACGGTGATCGGCACTGTGGCGCGGACCGGGTTGTCGGGGGCGTTGATTGGTAATACGGCGGAGGTGGTGCTGGATGCGCTGGAAAGCGACGTGCTGGTGCTCAAGCCGGATACGATCATGGATCATCTGGAAGAGATCGTGACCCAGCATTGAGATTTGTGGTGTCAAGTAGATCGCCATCGCGGGCAAGCCCGCTCCCACAAGGTCGATGAAGAACCTGTGGGAGCGGGCTTGCCCGCGATGCTTTTAGGCGCCGAAGGCATCTTTCAAGAAACCCGGCGCAATGTAGCGCTGGTAATGCGCTTCCGAGAGCAGGAAAAATTCCCGATCAATGGCATCGCGCAATTCCGGCAGGTTCCAGTCGCGGAACTCCGGCAGCAACACCATCCCGTAGGCTTCCAGGTTATTGATGACCCGCGCCCCCCGGGCGATCAATTGGTATGCCCAGCAATATTCCGACTGATGCGGCACAAAACGAATCTTGCGCTGCTCCAGCTGCAGACGCAGCAACGCGGGATCGAAAATCTCTACCTTGCTGGCCATCACCTGCGACAACAATTGCTCAAGACGCAGCCATACCGCGCGTTTTTCTTCCTCGTTGTAACCGTTCCAGTGAATCACTTCATGATGGAAACGCTTGCAGCCACGGCACACCAGATCACCGTAAACAGTGGAACAGAGGCCGATGCAGGGGGTCTTGATGGTCTGATTGGGCATAGGTAGGCAAAACACGGGAAAGCAGAACAGGTCGGCATGTTAGCCCTTTGTCCAACATTCATCACCCCTCAAAATTCAGGCCCTCAGGGTCTATTGGACTTTGGTGACGGCCGCGACGGATGCCCGCGCCTTGCCTCGCACACGTTGGCCCGGCAACGCGGCTCGCCACCAAAGTTCAATAGACCCTGACTTACCTTTAATTTTTTTTTGCCGTAGAATCAGCCAGCCTTTTAAGGCGCCAATGTCCGTTAGAAGCTGTTTTCAAAGCGTCACGAGCACAGTCGTTCCTTCAGAGCGGTGTTGGCGAAGGGTTTTTCAGCGGTGAAAAACCTGACGCCAACCCTCATCAGCTCCCCGTTCTGCAGGCGTAAAACTTTGAAAGCAGCTTCTGTAAGGAATTGCCGGTAATTCTGGCTAAGCGGCCCACAACGCCACGCAGCGCATGAGTACGGCAATTTCGGGATGAGCGTCCCGGACACCCATTTGGGACCACTGATGAGGGTAATAACTGTGCTTGAAGCCTACCGCAAACATATCGAAGAGCGCGCAGCACTGGGTATCGTTCCCCAGCCGCTTAACGCCGAACAAACTGCAGGCCTGGTCGAGCTGCTGAAGAATCCCCCGGCTGGCGAAGAAGCCTTCCTCGTTGACCTGATCACCAATCGCGTTCCGCCAGGCGTGGACGAAGCTGCCTATGTAAAGGCCGGTTTCCTCTCTGCCCTCGCCAAAGGCGAAGCCAAATCCCCTCTGATCGACAAGAAACGCGCTGTTGAACTGCTCGGCACCATGCAGGGCGGCTACAACATCGTGACGCTGGTCAATCTGCTGGACGACGCCGAACTGGCGCCAGTGGCCGCCGAAGAACTCAAGCACACCCTGCTGATGTTCGATGCCTTCCACGACGTCGCGGAACGCGCCAAGAACGGCAACGTTCACGCCAAAGGCGTGCTGCAATCCTGGGCCGACGGCGAGTGGTTCAAGAACCGCCCTGTACTGGCCGACAAGATCAGCCTGCGCGTGTTCAAGGTGACTGGCGAAACCAACACCGACGACCTGTCCCCTGCTCCTGATGCCTGGTCCCGTCCAGACATCCCGCTGCACGCCCTGGCCATGCTGAAAATGGCTCGCGACGGCATCGTGCCGGACGTGCAAGGCTCCATCGGTCCGATGAAGCAGATCGAAGAAATGCGCAACAGTGGCTTCCCGATCGCCTACGTCGGTGACGTGGTCGGTACCGGTTCGTCGCGTAAATCGGCCACCAACTCGGTGCTGTGGTTCTTCGGCGACGACGTTCCTTACGTGCCGAACAAGCGTGCTGGCGGCTTCTGCTTCGGCAGCAAGATCGCTCCGATCTTCTACAACACCATGGAAGATGCCGGCGCACTGCCAATCGAATTCGATGTGACCAACATCAACATGGGCGACGTGATCGACCTGTACCCGCACGCTGGCAAAGTCTGCAAGCACGGTACCGACGAAGTCATCACCACCTTCGAAATGAAGACCCCAGTGCTGTTGGACGAAGTCCGTGCCGGCGGTCGTATTCCGCTGATCATCGGCCGTGGCCTGACCGACAAGGCTCGCGCCGAACTGGGTCTGCCAGCATTCGACCTGTTCAAGAAACCGGATGCCCCGATCGAAAGCACCAAGGGCTTCACCCTGGCGCAGAAAATGGTCGGCAAAGCGTGCGGCGTAGCCGGTGTGCGTCCAGGCACCTACTGCGAACCGAAGATGACCACCGTCGGTTCCCAGGACACCACCGGTCCAATGACCCGTGACGAACTGAAAGACCTGGCGTGCCTGGGCTTCTCCGCTGATCTGGTGATGCAGTCGTTCTGCCACACCGCGGCTTATCCAAAGCCGATCGACGTGACCACCCACCACACCCTGCCTGACTTCATCATGACCCGCGGCGGCGTTTCCCTGCGTCCGGGCGACGGCATCATCCACAGCTGGCTGAACCGCATGCTGCTGCCGGACACCGTCGGTACCGGTGGTGACTCCCACACCCGTTTCCCGATGGGCATTTCGTTCCCGGCCGGTTCCGGTCTGGTCGCATTCGCCGCTGCCACTGGCGTGATGCCGCTGGACATGCCGGAATCGATCCTGGTGCGCTTCAAAGGCAAGATGCAACCGGGCGTCACCCTGCGTGACCTGGTTCACGCCATTCCTTACTTCGCGATTCAGGCTGGCCTGCTGACCGTCGAGAAGAAAGGCAAGAAGAACGCCTTCTCCGGCCGCATCCTGGAAATCGAAGGCCTGGACAACCTGAGCATCGAACAGGCTTTCGAGCTGTCCGACGCCTCGGCCGAACGTTCGGCTGCCGGTTGCACCATCAAGCTGTCGAAAGAATCGATCACCGAATACCTGCAATCGAACATCACCCTGCTGCGCTGGATGATCGGTGAAGGCTACGGTGATGTGCGCACCCTGGAACGTCGTGCTCAAGCGATGGAAGCCTGGATCGCCAACCCTGAGTTGATGGTGGCCGATGCTGACGCCGAATACGCTGAAGTCATCGAAATCGACCTGGCCGACATCAAGGAGCCTGTGCTCTGCGCGCCAAACGATCCGGACGACGCCCGTCTGCTCTCCAGCGTTGCTGGCGAGAAGATCGACGAAGTGTTCATCGGTTCGTGCATGACCAACATCGGTCACTTCCGCGCTGCCGGTAAACTGCTGGATCAGGTCAAGGGGCAGCTGCCAACCCGTCTGTGGCTGTCGCCGCCGACCAAAATGGACGCGCACCAGCTGACCGAAGAAGGCTACTACGGCATCTACGGCAAGGCCGGCGCACGCATGGAAATGCCAGGCTGCTCGCTGTGCATGGGTAACCAGGCACGTGTAGAGCCGAACTCGACTGTTGTGTCGACATCGACCCGTAACTTCCCGAACCGTCTGGGTGACGGCGCGAACGTCTACCTGGCTTCGGCCGAACTGGCGTCCGTTGCGTCCATCCTGGGCCGCCTGCCGACCGTCGAGGAGTACATGGAATACGCTGGCAAGATCGACAGCATGGCGGCCGACGTTTACCGCTACCTGTCCTTCGACCAGATCGCCGAGTTCCGTGAAGCTGCTGCGAACGCCAACATCCCGGTCGTTCAAGCCTAACGTTACAACGCCATAAAAAACGCCGCCCATCGTGAGATGAGCGGCGTTTTTTTATGCCTTCAGGAAGACCGCGTTATCGTTCATCGCGGGCAAGCCACGCTCCCACAGGGATTTGCACGATCCATGCATCACACAAAACAAATGTGGGAGCGGGCTTGCCCGCGATGACGGTCTTACAGACAACATAGATGTTGAATGTGCCGGCCTCATCGCGGGCAAGCCCGCTCCCACACGGTATTCAGCGTGTCTGGAGGATCTATCCTCAGGCAGTCAGGGAGTAGATCAACGCCGAAATCGCCACCAGGCCTACCGCCGTCACGAAGACGTTAGAGGCTTGACCACGAAAGCGCGCCATCGCCGGAACCTTGCGGATCGCGTACATCGGCATCAGGAACAGGATCGCTGCGATGATCGGGCCACCGAGGGTTTCGATCATGCCGAGAATGCTCGGGTTCAGGGTCGCAACGATCCAGCAGACCACCAGCATGAAGGCGGCAGTCATGCGGTCCAGGGTCTTCGGTGCCGGGCGCTTGCCGCTCTTGACGATCAGGCCCTTCAAGCCTTCGCTGGCGCCGATGTAGTGGCCCAGGAACGACTTGGAAATGGCCACAAAGGCAATCAACGGCGCCGCGAAGGCGATGGTCGGGTTGCTGAAGTGGTTGGCCAGGTACGACAGGATCGACAGGTTCTGCGCCTTGGCTTGGGCCAGTTGCGCCGGCGACAGGGTCAGCACGCAGCTGAAGACGAAGAACAGCACCATCACCACCATCAAGAGGTGGGCGCGGGACAGGATCTGCGAGCTGCGCTCTTCGGCGTGATCACCGTAGCGACGCTTCTGGTCCACCGCGAACGCCGAGATAATCGGCGAATGGTTGAACGAGAACACCATCACCGGAATCGCCAGCCATAAGGTGTGCAGCAGCGCTGACGACTCAGGCAGCGTGGTCGCGGTGCTGAGGATGCCGCCATTCCAGTGCGGAATCAGAAACACCGCCAGGAACAGCAGCGCGACGATGAACGGATAGACCATCAGGCTCATGGCCTTGACGATCGCCTGCTCACCGCAACGCACCACTGCCAACAGGCCGAGAATCAATACGAACGACAGCACGGCGCGCGGTGGCGGCATGATGTGCAGTTGATGTTCGAGGAAACTGCCCACGGTGTTGGTCAGGGCCACGCTGTAGATCAGCAGGATCGGGAAGATCGCGAAGAAATACAGCAACGTGATCAACGCGCCGGCCTTGATGCCGAAATGTTCTTCCACCACTTCGGTGATGTCGGCGCCTTCGCGGCCGGACAAGACAAAGCGGGTCAGGCCACGGTGGGCATAAAACGTCATGGGGAATGCCAGCACCGCCAGGATCAGCAGCGGCCAGAAGCCGCCCAGCCCCGCGTTGATCGGCAAAAACAGGGTACCGGCCCCGATTGCCGTGCCAAACAGGCCCAGCATCCAGGTGGTGTCATGGCGATTCCAGCTTTCTAGGCTCGCTGGTGTCGCCGCTACATAGCGTTCGTCGACGCTATTGGCCTGATCATTCATCCGGTCGGATCTCCGCTTTCCGGTCACTTGCCACCCGGTCAGGACGAGTCGGAAAAACCCGACAGGCAGCGCCCTGGCCGAAACAGGGGCGCGATTGTCCGGGATTAATGAGCAGAAGCAAAGACTTAGCTGAGCAATGGTTATGCGGATCAGATGCAGCGGGCGCTATAGCAACAAATCCTCTCCATCTGCCCCGCTCTGATCTAGTGTTGTCATTAGAAGGATCGCAGGCTTCGCCAGCTCCGACACCGGGAGCCAAAGCCCCTGACCATTGCCAAACCGCTCTGGAGTCAGCAACCTGAAACGACGTTCAAACCCCGACTTTCCGCTGCCCGCAGGAGCCCAGCATGACCGCAACTGTTCTGGTACTGGTTGAAACCATCAATGAATACCTGCCGATTCTCGAACATCAGGGGTTTCATTTGATCCTGGCCCCGACCCCGGCCGAGCGCGCCGCCGCCATTGCCCGACAGGGCAGCCAAATCGATGCGGTGCTGACGCGCGGTCCATTGGGCCTGCGTGCCGACGAAATTGCCGCCCTGCCCAATCTCAAGATCATCTGCGTGATCGGCGCCGGTTACGAACACGTCGACCTGCAAGCCGCCGCCGACCGTGGTATCACCGTCACCAATGGGGCCGGCGTCAATGCCTCTTCCGTCGCCGACCACGCCATGGCGTTGCTGCTGGCACTGGTGCGCGATATTCCTCGGGCCGATGCTGCCGTGCGTCGGGGCGAGTGGCCGAAAATCATGCGCCCTTCCCTGGCCGGCAAGCGCCTGGGCATCCTCGGCCTCGGTGCCGTCGGCATCGCTATCGCCAAACGTGCCGCCAACGGCTTCGACATGAGCGTGAGTTACCACAACCGCCAGCATCGCAGCGACGTGCCCTACAGCTTTTGCTCGACGCCGACCGAACTGGCACGCCATTCGGATTTTCTGATAGTTGCCGCACCCGGCGGGCTCGGCACTCAGCACTTGATCAACAGGCAGGTACTCGACGCTTTAGGGCCTAACGGATTTATCGTCAACATCGCGCGGGCCAGCGTGATCGTCACGGCTGACCTGATCAGCGCGCTGGAACAACGACGGATCGCTGGCGCCGCGCTGGATGTCTTCGATAACGAACCCCAGGTGCCGGACGCCCTCAAGGGACTGGCCAACGTGATTTTGACCCCGCATGTCGCCGGGTTGTCCCCGGAGGCCACCCAAGGCACCGTGGAACTGGTCGGCAAAAACCTGACGGCATTTTTTTCCGGTCAACCGGTGCTCACCCCCATCGCTTTACCGCCGCCGTCGGCAGCCGCCCGCAACACTCATTAAAGGACGCCCAACAGCGTCCAGAGTCGCCGGGATTCGGCATCGGCGCTGATCAATTCTCCAAGCAGCTCACTGAGGGGCTTGTTGCCCCATTCCACGCCTCGTTTGATCAAATAGGGAACCGGGCTATGGGGTTCGGTGCGCGCCAGGTACTCGGCGATCAACAGCAATTGCCGGTACGCCTCTTCACGATTCGCCGGTTCGCTGAACACCTGAGGCGCCGCAATGACGGGCGGCACGTCGGCCGGGCTCGGTGCCGCCACCGCTGGAATTTCGACAGGCGCCGGGGTCGGTTTTCGTGGGTGCATGGCGATGAACTCCTGAACCAGCGTCAACAACGCTTCAATCACGTCCTGCAACGCTTTGAAGCCTGGGGCCTGATTGCCGAGATAAGCGTCGCTCCACACCTCCAGGCGTTGCAGGTGCTGCTGGCTGAGCAGCAGCGTGCCCTGGCTGCGCAACCAGAATGACAACGGGGTGGCGCGAATCTGTTCGGTCAGTTTCTTCTGTTCGTTACGCGCGTTCTCGGCCGAGGTATTGGCCGTTTTACTGTCGCTGGCCTGTACCTGTTGCAGCTGCAACCGACGCCAGGCATCCAGACAGAAACTATCGAATTCATTGTTGCGCGGCTCGAACAACGGGACTCGGGTCAGCAGCACTTCAGCGTAGCGTCGAGCCAGCCATTCGAGCGGTATCACCCGCCATGACTGATCGCCGTCCTCAGCCTGTGGGTGCAGGTGCTCGGGATAGCGCTCGCATAACCCGGCCACCAGCGCCAGGCTGCCCGGCAAACCTTCTAGCCCGTCCTGATGCAGCCAGGCCTCACCCAGCCAGGCGCTGAGCATCAAATCCTTGCTGCGTTCGAGCAGCAGGCTGGTGGTCAGTTTTTCCAGTTCTGGCCATTGGGCGCGTTTGATCGACGACTGCCACACCCCTGTAGGCAAACTGGTGTCGTCCTCGCGGCGCAGCTCGCGCAACCGGTCGAACTCGGGCTCATAACGCAGATCCTGACCACAGGGAGCCTGCTCGCTGATCGGTTCGAGCAGTTGGCTGATCAGTTCCGGCAACGGCGTTGAAGGTTGATTCACAGGCCCTCCTTTTGGGATTCGATGTCATGGGCTTCAATGCCTGCGGTCGATCGCGTCACCATGAACGGAGAGCGTGGGGCCCGGGTTGGCAAGGGCTGAATGGACAGCGGCAATTTCGAGCCCTGGGTCATCAACGACAGGCGCACAAACATCAGGGTTTGCTCAGCCGTGGTGGTGCTGGCCTGCGTCGTCACGGGCAGGCGCAAGGTCAACGGAAAGTCCGTGTAGTCCATGTTCGGCTGGCGCTGCACCGA
The DNA here is from genome assembly GCF_053629455.1 of Pseudomonas sp. F-14 TE3482. Taxonomy (NCBI): domain Bacteria; kingdom Pseudomonadati; phylum Pseudomonadota; class Gammaproteobacteria; order Pseudomonadales; family Pseudomonadaceae; genus Pseudomonas; species Pseudomonas sp. F-14 TE3482. Next base: position 3,765,017 of record NZ_JBRJII010000001.1, on the reverse strand, counting down.
CACGTGCGAGCGCATCAAGCGCAATAACGACCACGGCCCGCTGTACTCCCAGCCCGCTTCCAGATCCCGCACCACCAGGCTCGGCTGCAACGGATCGTTGGCCGGGCGCTGGTAGCCATTTCGGGCCCAACGCAAAGTCAGCCGGATCGGTTGGCCAACCATCCAGCGCAGGTTCTGCTGCGGCTCGCCGGGATAGCTGAGCTGTTGATTGCCGGCATTCAAGCCCCAGGCAATCACCTGATCGGCACCGCGCTCTTCCTCTCGATCGGTGCGCCAGCGCACGTCCATCTCCAGCCCCAACACACCGCTCTTGTCGCGTACAAACATCGGCCCCAGCCAGGTGCTGGCTTGCTTCAGACGATTGAGAAAGTCTTCGGCTGCCAGGCGTTCCGGGGTCTGGCTCAGCAGCAATCCGGCTTGCGCCACCGGCAAACGCTTGTCGATCAGCTCCAGCAAATGCTGAACCCTGGCCGGGTCAGCGTCGGTGGCTTGAAGGCCATTGGCAAACGGAAAGCGCTCCGCCAGGTACTGATTGAAATAGTTGGCCAGGTCGTTCCATGCGGCCGCTGCCTGTTGCTGTTGCAGGAACTGGCAGCGTTGCATGGCGGTTTGTTGCAGATCCACCGCCCGTAACGCCAGTGTTCCGCGCCCGCCAGACAGGTTGGCGGTTTGCAGGATCTGGCTGCAGGACGTGGCGTCCATTTCGATGAAGTCGCGACTGACCAATTGTTCGATCTGCGCCGGCGAACTGGCGGGGTTCTGCTCCTTGTACTTGAGCAGTTCGTCGTTGAGCGCACTGAACTGCGTCACGCGTTCATAATCCAGCGCCGAGAGGTTCTGTTGCTGGACTTTCAGCCATTCCAGCGCCGAGGTGCGGCGCTCGGTAATGCCGAGCATGGTGTTGAATTGCTGCTTGAGGCTCAGCTTCAAATCCTGCACGTCGTTGGCGCCATACAGTTGCAGGCCGAGGTTTTTCGAGCCGTCCCACTGGCTGATTTCGGTGCGCCCGCTGAACAGCGGCTGGGCGACGATTTCGTCGAGGCCGCTGACGATTTCGGCCAGGGCGCGGCGGTTCAAGGCAGTTTGCAAGCGCGTGGCCAGATCACTGCGACGCACCTCGATAAAGGCTTTTTGCAAAGCAATCGCCTGGGAGGCCTGCACATTGAAAACGCCGCCATGGACCTGAGCATTGTGCTCGCGCAGGCTCGACAACATGGCCTTGACCACTGCGCCTTCGGCCGCTTGCAACAAGGCGCCGCGATACGCCGGGGGAATGCGTGGCAACTCTTCGGCGGCGTAACTCTTGTAGCTGGCGAAATAGTTCAGAGCACTGTCGAGGTCGTCGCCATCAACGCCCTGCCCTTGCCCATTCGGGGCTTCGGAGCGATCCGCCTGTAAGGCGATGGCCACAAAGTCACGCTTGAACAGCGCCTGCACCGCGTTGTTGAGCTGCACCACATGTTCCTGCAAGACCAATTGCCCGCTGCCTTGCTGAATCAATAAATTGTCCCGGGAGCCGGCCTGGACGATCCATTGATCGCGAAAGCTCTGTTGCAGCTTGGCCGCCTGCATTTCCAACTGTTGTTCCAGTTGCGGTCCGAGCAAGGCGCTTTTGCGCACGTTGTCCAGCAACTCGCGGTAGCCAGGCACCAGGTCCTGACCCTTGCCGCGACCCCACGCCGAATTGGTCAAGCCGATCACGGTTTGCAGGTCATCGACCAGTGCGCGCAAATCTTCGAGCTCGGTGAGGGAGTTGCCACTGCCGGCCTCCAGCCGTTCCAGATGCAGCTTGAGATAACCGGCCTGGCGCACGAAATTGTCAGCCAGGAAATACTGGTCCAGCCAGCGCTCCATGAGCCCGAGGAAATTTTCCTCGATCAGCGGGCGCTCGACGGTCAGGTCCAGCGGTCGCAAATCGCTGCCATCAGCCTCGAACAACGCCCGATTGTAAAAGCCGGCGCGGTGCAATGTGCCGACGTTGAGGTTCAGCGACAACGCGTTGTTGCTCAGCAACACCAGATCTTCGAGAGGGGCCTTGGGGTTGTTCAGCGCCTGACTGAACCACTGGTTCTGCTGCTCCAGATTCACCGCGCGCTCCACCAGATCCTTGGCCTTGACGTAGTTTTGCCATTGGGCCGGATCTTCGCTTTCGACGTTGCCCCGTCGTTCGGTGTTGCGAATGGTCTTGAGTTGCGCCAGCTCCGCGCTCAACAAGTCGTGCAACGGCAGCAACCAATGGCTCTGGGCGGTCAGGCGCAACTCGCTCGCCAACTGTGCATCCAGCGAAGAGAACCAGGAGGTCGGAAATACCACTGAGGTGAAGCTCCAGCCTGGCGCCTTTTCCAGCACCCGCCAGAAACCCTGGACATTGCGCCGGGTCGACTCCAGCCGATGAGATTCATCGGTGACCGCCGTGTAGTTTTTCTGCGCCCCCTGCAGCAGGCGCGACAGTTCATGGGCCTCCTTGACCGAATCCTGCCAGACCCACAGCATGCCCACGCCCCAAACCACCGCGACCACCAGCGCCACCCCACCGGTCACGCGCTGCCAGCGCTGACGCAGACGTAACAGACGCGGCACCACCTGGGCCAGACCACGTTCAGCGACCACCCGCCGCTGCCACAATTGCCGGGCAAAGGCGCTCTGCTGCAACCCGGTGTCATAGGCCGAAAACCCGTCGGCGCTGTCTTCCGAGGGCTGATTGGCAGTGAAATAAATACCGCGAAAACGCGGCGCCTCACCTTGCGCATTGCCCTGGAAAACCGGCTCCAACAAGGATTGCAGATGGCGCCGCAAGGCGTCGAAACGTTCCGGCAAGCCATACAGCTCTGTGCTCAGTTGCCCGGACAAGGCGCCGATTTCGATGATCGATTCCGCCAAGGCCCGAGTCACCTGATCCAGTGCCTGATCGCTCCATTGCGCTTGCCAGACCGCATCGGTCCCGTGGGGCGACGACCAGCCCAGCGTGCGTTCGCGGGCCTCGACCGGCAACGCGGTGATCAATTCCTGAAACCCCGGCAACTCTTCCATGCCAGTAATGACCACGTACACCGGCAGGCTCAGCCCGAACCGTTGCAACAGATCGATGAAGCGTCGACGTGCCGCCAACCCGAGGGTCGCGGCTTGCTCGACGTTGCCCAGTCGACTGACCGGCACCGTCCAGATCACCCCGTCCAGCGGACGTTGACTGCGCAAGCGCAGGATCAATCCCAGCAAACGCCACCAGCCGCCCCGTTGCAGGTGCATGCCTTCATCCGGTAAAAACAGCGCCTGTGGCACCACCAATACCGCCCCTTCAGGGTCCGACCACCAGCGGCCGAACCAGGCCGGTTTGTCCGTCGGCTGCAAACGCCACTGGCTACACAACTGCGTACCCTGGGTTTCGTTGCCGAGCATCAGCAGCCATGGAATCTGATACCGGTCCTGGGCGCCCTGCTCTTGCTCCATGTGCCGCACCGCCAGGTAAAAACTGCGAATCGCCGCACCGCTTTGCGTGCGCCACCACCAGACCGCTACCCCGACAATCGCCAGCACCAACAGCACGGCGATGATGAGGCCGATAATCCCCAGCGTGCTCATGAGTCTTGCTCCGAGGCGGACACGGCATCGCTCATCTGCAACACCGGTTCGAGCTCCAGACGAATGTCACGCCAGAACAACTGCCCCAACCCGGTCAGCAGCAGAACCATGGCGAGAATCCCCAGACCCAGGCGAAAACCGTCGGGCAACGAACGGCGCACTGGCAATTGCAGCGGCGGCACGGCCGAAGGTTGTTCGAGCCGGGCACTGACGTCGGCATAATCCGCCTCGTGCTGCCAGGCAAAAGTGAACAGCGCCAGGCGCCATTTTTCATGCTGAGTCTGATTCGGTTCGCCGCGCAGCCGTCCCTGAAATCCCAGCACCAGACACTGCAAATAGACGTTGGCCAGATCGCGAGTGGTGGGAATCTGCTCGTCCAGCAATTCCTTGATCGCCAGCGGTATCCGCTCACCGGCCTGACGGCTGGCGTATAGCCTCGACTCCAAGGGTTTTTCCTGCCAGGCCGATTGGCCCGGCCACGGCATGAACAGCAAGGTTTCATCGACCAGCGCGACAAAGGCATAGACCAGCGCCTTGACTTGCTCGGTGGCGGCGTCACCGATTTTGGCGAATGCGGTGCGCCACAGTCGTTGGGAGATTTGCGTGGACAGTTCGACCACCGCCTCCACCAGCGCTTCGTCCTCGCTGTCCTTGGGTAACTGGTTCCAGTCCTGGGACCATTGCTGCCAGGCCTGGCGAAAAGCACTGCTCAGCGGCGCTTCGTGGAGGCCTCGTGTACCCGACCCGACATTGCCCTCAGACATAGGACGTTCCTTCCTTGATCAAGCACTTTCACTCGCCTGGGCGACAAACAACACCACTTGCCATGGACTGCTGGCCAGCCTGGAAGCCGGTGCGGCAATCAGCAACGGCAACTGCCCGTCGAACCATTGGCCTTCGGCCGTCACCACAAACAACCGCGTATCGTCGCCGACGCTGTAGGCCACTTGTTCATTGCGACTCATGGCCTGATGGGACAAACCGCTCATGCGCTGGCGACTGAGCAGCGCGATGTGTGGCTGCGACGCAATGATCGCCCCGCGCAACCATTCGCTCGCGGCCTGCTCGCTGGCACCGTTGGGCATGCGCAAACCGATGACCAGCCGTTGGCTTGGCTGATCGTCGGGCAATTGAATCGAGAAGGTTTGTTCATTGCGTTCGAACGCCAGGCTGCGATATCCGGCGCGGATCAGTTCGAGGGTCTTTTCAAGCCAGTCGAGCACCGCTTCATAGCCGCGCTGCAACTCAAGAAAGTCCAGCGGTGCGAACGCCGGAACACCGGCCAATGGATCGAGCGACGACCAGGCACCGGCCAGCCCGAGCAGCAAGCCATACAGCGCTTGAGGCGTCGCCACTCGACTGTTCAGCAGGCCTTCGACCTCCGGCAGCCGCGCCCAGAGCGCCGTCAACTGGCGGCGAATTTCCAGCGCGTCGTCCTGATTGCCGGCCTGCTGCGCCTGGCGCAAACGACCGGCGAGGAACATGCATTTCTCCCGTGCCCTGGCGCACAGCCCGGCCACGCGCCGACCCATTACCGACTCGGGCAACAGGCACGGCGTCGGTGGGGTGTAAGGCAATTGGAGAAAGCCGCCGCCCTCCTTGCGAATTCTCAGCAGTGGCAGGCAGACGGAATCCGCCTTGTTCAGTTGTGTGCACAAGCGCGGGTTCGGACGCCAGACCGTGATCGATTCGGGGTACTCGCCGCTCGTGAGGTCCGGCAACGCATCGCCGACCACCGATTGCAGTCGCCCCTTGAGCGGCAGCAACTGCCCGGCGCGCCACAGTGGACTGATTGCCAGGTACACGGTGACGGTGGCGTTGTCCGTGGCATCGATTGCCTCGCTGACGTCGAGCTCCAGCATCGGCCCCACACCGGCCTGCAGATTGACCGGCAAACCGTCCGGCAAGGTCGCCTGTAAACTGATCAGTCGTACCAGCCCCGCGCTCAGTGCCGAGGGATCGAATTCGACGCGGGTCACGCCCCAGAACCACGGATTACAGGCCTGGGCGAAATGCGCCACCAGCGCCTCGGCCCGCAGCCCTTGCAACTGAAAATGCTGGGGCAATAACTGCATGCCCTCATGCCAGCAAACCGCGTCAGGTAGCAGACTCATACGACTCCCTTCGACATCTCTTATTGCCGCACAAAACATGGGCGGCCTGACTTGAACACCACAACCCCTGTGGGAGCGAACCTGCTCGCGATAGCAGTGGGTCAACCAACATTGAAGCTGAATGTACCGCCGTCATCGCGAGCAGGCTCGCTCCCACCGGTTTGTGTTCAGTTCGGGTGGTCGCTGACCAGCGTCATCTCGCGACTGTCGAACTTGAGCCAGGCGTTGCTCTGATCGTCCAGCCGTAACCGGTGTGCTCCGGGAGTGTTATAGCTGGCGAAGACTAAAAGTCCAGCCGCCCGCTTGCCCCCCAGCGGGAAGGGTTGTTTGTCGATGAATTGACCGGGCACCAGCTCCAGTCCCCAGACCGTCATCAACTGTCGATAGTCGCGCTGGAACTGCTCACGTTCGGCGAACCACTGCCGGGCGGTGATGCCCGACAATTGCTTGAGCAGATCCGCGTCGTTCACCGCAATGAAGTCCACCGCGATCGGCGTGTCATCGTTGGCGCGGGGCGCGACGTCCAGCGTCAGGTTATCGAGGTCGACACGAGGTCCGAACAACGAACACCCGGCGAGTGACAGGAGCAGAACCAAAGAAAGAAAACGTGCATACAAAATGAATTTTCCTTTTCTCGATACAGTCCAAAAATGCTTTTTGTTTGCTTTTTTATAGACCTGTTCTAGCGTCTTGGGTAGTTCGGTCGGCACGACGAATGTGGAAGGTTCGTCAAAGGAATGACAGGTCCTCTGCCCTCCCTTTCTAACCTACGGTCCAGTAAGGGAATGCGATGAAACGGGCCTCCCGATGCATTGCGCCCGCCTCATGCATCGGAGTCAGCCACCATGGCAGAAAGTACTCAGCACAAGCTCGACAGGGTTCGCCCGCCCCGGGTGCAAATCACCTACGACGTCGAAATCGGCAACGCCATCGAGAAGAAAGAATTGCCCTTGGTGGTCGGCATTCTTGCCGACCTCTCCGGCAAGCCTCTGGAGCCACTACCGAAATTGAATGAACGGCGCTTCACCGAAATCGACCGCGATAACTTCAACGAAGTGCTCGCCTCGATCGGTCCGCGCGCCACCTTGCAGGTCACCAATACCCTCAGCGGCGACGACAGCAAACTCAACATCGAGCTCAACTTCAAACACATCGATGACTTCGATCCGGTGAAGGTGGTTGAGCAGGTCACGCCGCTACGGCGTTTGTTCGAAGCCCGTCAGCGTCTGCGCGATCTGCTGACCAAGCTCGATGGCAACGATGATCTGGACAAGCTGTTGCGCGACGTCATCGCCAACACCGAGGGACTGCAAGAGATCAAGTCTGCCCGCCCGGAAACCGCCGCCCCTGCCCCCGCAGGCGATGCAGAAGTACCGGCCGAACCGCAAGCCTGATCGTTCATCCACTTAGGGAGAATTTGCCATGCCCGCCTCATCCGCCGCCCAGAGCCAAGCCAGCGACAGTACCGCCCAGACCTTGTCTCTGCTCGATGAAATAATCGCCAAAGGCCGCATGGCCCATGACGACAGCCAGCAGGATTACGCCCGCGACATGCTCGCGGAATTCGCCACCCAGGTACTCGACGAAGGCATGGCCATCGACAAGGACACCGTGGCGATGATCAACGACCGCATCAGCCAGATCGACGAGTTGATCAGCGCTCAACTGAACGAAGTGTTGCACCACCCGGACCTGCAGAAACTCGAAGCCTCCTGGCGTGGCCTGCACCTGCTGGTGCAGAACACCGAAACCAGTTCCCGGCTGAAACTGCGGTTGCTCAACGTGACCCAGAAAGAGCTGCAGAACGATCTGGAAAAAGCCGTCGAGTTCGACCAGAGCGCGCTGTTCAAGAAGATCTACGAAGAAGAATACGGCACCTTCGGCGGCCACCCGTTCAGCCTGCTGGTGGGGGACTACACCTTCGGCCGGCACCCGCAAGACATCGGCCTGCTGGAGAAACTCTCGAACGTCGCCGCGGCCGCTCACGCACCGTTCATTGCTGCCGCCAGCCCTCGGCTGTTCGACATGAACAGCTTCACCGAACTGGCCGTGCCCCGTGACCTGTCGAAAGTCTTCGAGAGCCAGGAGCTGATCAAGTGGCGCTCGTTCCGCGAAAGCGAAGATTCGCGCTACGTGTCGCTGGTGCTGCCGCACTTTCTGCTGCGTCTGCCCTACGGCCCTGACACATCGCCGGTGGAAGGCATCAACTACGTCGAAGACGTCAACGGCAGCGACCACGGCAAATACCTGTGGGGCAATGCTGCGTGGGCCTTGTCGCAACGAATCACCGAAGCCTTCGCCAAGTACGGCTGGTGCGCGGCGATTCGCGGTGCCGAAGGCGGTGGTGCGGTGGAAGGCCTGCCGGCCCATACCTTCCGCACCACCTCTGGCGATCTGTCGCTCAAATGCCCGACCGAAGTGGCGATCACCGACCGTCGCGAGAAAGAGCTCAACGACCTTGGCTTCATCGCCCTGTGTCACAAGAAAAACAGCGATGTGGCGGTGTTCTTCGGCGGCCAGACCACCAACAAATCCAAGCTCTACAACACCAATGAGGCGAACGCCAACGCGCGGATTTCGGCGATGTTGCCGTACGTGCTCGCGGCCTCGCGTTTCGCCCATTACCTGAAGGTGATCATGCGCGACAAGGTCGGCAGCTTCATGACCCGCGACAACGTGCAGACCTACCTCAACAACTGGATCGCCGACTACGTGCTGATCAACGACAACGCGCCGCAAGAGATCAAGGCGCAGTACCCGTTGCGTGAAGCCCGGGTGGATGTGACCGAGGTCGCCGGCAAACCGGGTGCCTACAAGGCCACGGTGTTCCTGCGGCCACACTTCCAGCTCGAAGAGCTGACCGCGTCGATCCGCCTGGTCGCGACCCTGCCGCCACCGGTAGCCGCCTGACCACTGAAACCTGTGGCACCACTGGAGTCTGTGGTACCACTGAAAACTGTGGCGAGGGAGCTTGCTCCCGCTGGGGCGCGAAGCGGCCCCAAAAAATGGGACTGCTACGCAGTCCAGCGGGAGCAAGCTCCCTCGCCACAGGTTCGGTGTTTGGCTTAACAGATTCAGTGTTCGCTTCTAACTGATTGGCATTGGGCATTCACCCCACTTGTCTATAGCGATTACTTTCAGGAGTTTCATGCGATGGATGCAATCATTCTCGACCTCGGCGGCGACATCAAAGGCGATAGCCTGCTCGAGGGTTACAAGGACAAGATCGAGGTCATGTCCTACAGCCACAACGTGGCGATGCAGGTGACCAACGACGTCAGCAACTCGGAGCGGACCTCCGGCAAGCCGCACATCGGCGAGTTCACCCTGACCAAATTCGTCGACAGCTCGACGCCCTCCCTCAACGAATATTGCTGCGCCGGCAAACCGATCCCGGAAGCCAAAATCACCATCGGTCGCAACGCCGCCGAAGGCAGCGGTCAGCTGATGCCGTTCATCATCTACACCCTGACCAACGTCGTGCTGTCCAACGTCAGCGTCAGTGGCGGTACGGGTGGCAAACCGGTGGAAACCCTGTCGCTGAACTTCACCAAGATCAAGTGGGAACTCACCGCCCAGAAAGACGACGGCACCAAGGAAGGCACGGCCGCCTCGACCTGGGACATGGCCGCCAACAAACTCATCAAAGCCAAGTAAGCGGACGCGTCGGTCATGGCTGGCACCGGCATCCTCCCACCGTTGTTCGAGCGCCTCGCTTCAAGCGAGGTCGACACCATGCAGGTGTTCGATCGCCAAGGGCTGCTCGACTCGGTGCACACGGAGTTGCTGCGCCTGTTCAACACCCGACGCGGCCAACGTCCACTGACCTCCCCACCGAGCATTCTCGACTACGGCATCGCTGACTGGACCGCCTTGCAACAGCAGCGCAGCGATGACCGTCGTCAGTTGGCACGGGAAGTCCGCGTGGCCATCACCCACTTCGAACCGCGCCTGCAACTGGGCGAGGTTCAGGTCAATCCGGTCCCCGGCCATCCGCAGCAACTGAGCATTCGGCTGCTGGGCGAGTTGCGCAGCGGCCAGCAGCACTGGCCCGTGGCATTTGTCATCGAGAAGGCGGGCGATGGCCTTGAGGTGCGTCATGAGCGACTCGATTGACCCGCAACTGCTCGATTACTACCAGCGCGAACTGACCTGGCTGCGGCACGCCGGGAGCATTTTTGCCGAGCGTTATCCCAAGGTCGCCAGACGCCTGGAATTGTCCCCCGGTGAATGCCCCGACCCGCATGTCGAACGCCTGCTCGAAGGTTTCGCCTTGCTCGCGGCGCGCTTGCAACGGCGGCTCGATGACGACTACGCCGAATTCAGCGACGCCTTGCTCGAACAGCTTTACCCGCTGGCGATGCGGCCATTACCGTCCTGCGCAATCGTGCAGTTCGAGCCGGATCCGAGCAAAGGCAACCTCGCCGGCGGATACCCGTTGCCCAGGGACACGCCACTGTTCGTCACCACCAGCAAAGGCGAAAGCATCCATTTTCGCACCAGCGCCGCGGTTCGATTGTGGCCGCTGGAAATCAATGAAGCGCTGTTGCTGGGCAGCGACGAAGCACAGGCTCTGACTGGTGTGGCGCAAGCGCGCTCGGCCCTGCGCCTGAGCCTGCGTTGCCTCGGTGAAAGCCAGTGGTCGGAGTTGGCGATCAAACAGTTGCGCGTGCACCTGGCCGCCTCCCCGGTGATCAACGCCTGCTTGTATGACCTGCTCGGCGCCCACGCCGTGAAGGTGCTGGCCGGCCCCGTCGGCAGCGTGCCGAAAGTGTTGGCGGGGTTGCCGGACATTGTCGGTTTTGCCAGCGACGAAGTGCTGTTGCCGGACGAGGACGGCGTGCATCCGGGCATGCGCCTGCTCGCCGAGTACTTTGCCTTCCCGGACAAATTCAATTTCTTCGATATCCCGTTGGCCGGTGCCACCAGCGACAGCCAGATGCTGTACCTGTACATCGTCTTCGACCGCGCCCCGGCCAACCGTCTGCACCTTCAGGCCAGCGACTTCGCCTTGGGCTGTGCGCCGGTGATCAATCTGTTCCCACGAACCTCGGAGCCCCTGCGCCCGGACGGCACCCGCAGTGAGTACCGCCTGGTGGCCGACAGTCATCGGGAAAACAGCGTCGAGATCCACAGCATCCGGGCGATGCGCGCCAGTTCCAGTCAGGGGGTGCTGCGCGTTCCCGCTTATTACGGCAGCCAGCATATCGGCGGTGAAAAGCAATGCTACTGGCACGCGCGACGGGTCAGCGGCATGACCCCGAATCGTCTGGGCACCGACTTGATGGTGAGCCTGGTGGACACCCGTCTCGACCCATTGTCCGAGGCCACCGAATACAGCCTCACCGCCGAACTGCTGTGTACCAACCGACATCTGGCCCAAAGCTTGCCGGCCGGTACGCCACTGGGTTTCGAACGACCGGGGCCAGTGGCCTGGGCTCGTCTGCGCAACCCTCCCAGCCCGCAGAGTTTGCCACGACTGGACGGCGAATCCCGTTGGCGGCTGGTATCGCAACTGACCCTCAATCATTTGTCGCTGGTCGAGGGTCCGCAGGCGCTGGATGCCCTCAAGGAAATACTTCAGTTGCACAACCTGCGTGACGAGGCCAGCGCCCTGCGGCAGATCGAAGGTTTGCTCGGCCTTGGCTGTGAACGGGTGATCGCCCATGTCGGTGAAGATGCGTGGCGCGGCTGGCGCAATGGGCTGGAGGTTCAGCTGCAACTCGATCCGCAGCATTTCGTCGGCAGCAGCGCCGTGATGTTTTCAGCGGTGCTGGCGCAATTCTTTTCACTCTATGCCACGGCCAATCGCTTTGTGCGCACGGTCCTGATCCAGTCAGACAAGGAGGTCAAGACATGGCAACCCCAAGCCGGCATGCCACTCTCCCTCTGAGCCTGAGCCAGAAGCTGCGGCGCGATCCACAGGCGTTCGAATTATTGCAGGCGTTGCTGCTGCTGGAGCGTGAACACCCACAAGCCGAATCCCTGGGCAGCGGCACCGCGCCTCAAGCGGAAGCCCTGCGCCTGCGCGGGCCGTTAACGCCGCTTTTTTCCGCCAGCGAAATCGAAAGCCTGACCCAGGAAACGGGCCAGCAACCGACGCTCAGCACGCCGGTGTTTGGCCTCGGCGGGCCCGACGGCCCCCTGCCCTACGCCTATCAGGAATGGCTGCAACAACGGGCTCGCGCCAAGGACCATGCACCGGCCGAGTTCCTCGACCTGTTCCAGCATCGCTTGCTCAGCTTGCTGTACAAGGTGATGCGCAAACACCGGATTGCCATTGGCTTCACAGCCCCCGGCGCGTCCCCGGTGCAGGCGCAACTGCGGGCGCTGACCGGGTTGTTGCCCAAAGCCTTGCAGGAACGTCAGGCTGTTCCCGATTCCGCCGTACTGGCATGCAGCGCGCTGTTTGCCGACGGTCGTCGCTCCCTCGCCGGCTTCGCCGCGATCGTGCGCGAGCACTTCGAACTGCCGGTCGCACTCAGCGCCTATGAAGGTGCCTGGCGGGACATCCCCCCGGCCAGTCGCAGCCGCCTGCAACCGGGAGGCCGCAACCTGCAACTGGGCCGCAGCGCCGTGGCCGGCACCCGAGTCTGGGATGAACACGCCGGCATCCGCCTGACGCTCGGTCCGCTGACCTCGGCGCAGGCGGCGCGGTTTCTGCCGGACGGCGAATCCCATCCAGCACTGGCCAGCCTCAGCGCGTTGTATTTCGGCCCCGATCTGGATTGCACGCTGGTGCTGTTGGTGCGCGGTGCCAGCCCGATAAAACTCGGTCGCCAGGCCCCGCCCTTGCTCAGTTGGAGCGGTGGCCTGCAACGCCAGACCAGCCTTGCCGTGCAGCAGATCGAAACCCGCCTTCGTCAGCTGGAGATCACCTGAACATGGAACTGGCCAGCCTGATCGGACGCCTCAACCCGGACAACCGCCGCGCCCTCGAACGGGCCGCGCAACGCTGCCTGCAACGGGGTCATCATTACGTCGAAATCGAGCACCTGCTGCTTGAGTTGCTGGACATCGAGGGCGGTGACTTCGCCTGGCTGCTGCCGCGCTTCGGCCTGGAACGCGATGCCCTGACGGCGGAAATCAACAAGTCCCTGGAACTGTTCAAATCCGGCAGCACCCGCACCCCGGCGCTCTCGGCGCAAACCATCGGGCTGCTCGAAGACGCGGTGGTTCAGGCCAGTGTGCTCGGTCTCGACAGCATCCGTTCCGGCTTGCTGCTGCTGGCCTTGCTCGACCGCGATGAACGCCGCAGTCTGCTGCTCAATAGCGCCTCGTCGCTGTTGAAAATTCCGCGGGAAGCCTTGCGCAGCAACCTGCTGGAGTGGACCGAAAACTCTCGCGAACACGTCGGCGGCACGCGGCCTGTCAATGCCGGCAAGCCGCAGCCGAAACAGGACTCGGTGCTCGATCAGTTCACCCAGGACCTGACCGCCGACGCCCACGCCGGGCGCATCGACCCCATCGTCGGACGCGACGGCGAGATTCGCCAGTGCATCGACATCCTGCTCAGGCGTCGGCAGAACAATCCGATCCTGGTCGGCGCGCCGGGCGTGGGCAAAACGGCGGTGGTCGAAGGCCTGGCCCTGCGCATTGCTGCTGGCGATGTACCGCCGTCGTTGCAGGAAGTCAGCCTGCGGGTGCTCGACCTCGGTTTGTTGCAGGCCGGCGCCGGGGTCAAAGGCGAGTTCGAACAGCGGCTCAAAGGTGTGATTGACGCGGTGCGCAGCGCCGACAAACCGATCATTCTGTTTATCGACGAAGCCCATACCCTGATTGGCGCTGGCGGCGCAGAAGGCGGCAGCGACGCGGCCAACCTGCTCAAGCCGGCGCTGGCCCGTGGCGAGTTGCGCACCCTCGCCGCCACGACCTGGCTCGAGTACAAAAAATACTTCGAGAAAGACCCGGCCCTCGCCCGCCGTTTTCAGTTGGTGCAAGTCGAGGAGCCGGACGAAACCACCGCCGTGGAAATGCTCCGTGGCGTGGCCGCGAAACTGGAACAGCACCACGGCGTGCAGGTGCTGGACGCGGCGATCCACGAAGCAGTGAAACTGTCCCACCGCTACATCTCCGGGCGTCAGTTGCCGGACAAAGCCATCAGCGTGCTTGACACCGCCTGCGCCCGGGTCGCCCTCGGCCAGCACGACGTGCCGCCACCGCTGGAAAGCCTGCGCCATCGCCAGAACAGCCTCAAGGATGAAGTCGAACGCCTGCGTCGCGAACAAGCCACCGGGCTCGATCACCGGGAACGCATCACCCTGCTGGAAACCGAATCCGTCGGTAATGTGCAAGCCATTCGCGACCTGGAAATCCGCTGGAACGAAGAACGGATCGCCGTGCGCGAACTGCTGGAAACCCGCCGCGAGTTACTCACTTTGAGCGAGCGCGCCGACAACGACAAACCGGACGAAGCCACCGACAGCCGCATCGATCATCTGGCCGCGGAACTGGTACGACTCGAGGCCGGTCTGGATGCCATTCGCCAGGACGATCCGCTGGTGCCGGAACAGGTCGACGCAAAAACCGTGGCCGCCGTGATCGCCGGCTGGACCGGCATCCCGGTGGGCAAAATGCTCGCCGACGAAGCCCACGCCGTACGCACCCTCGGCCAGCGCATGGGCCAGCGGGTCATGGGCCAAAGCACCGCGCTGAACACCATCGCCCAACGCCTGCAAGCCTACCGCGCCGGCCTCACCGACCCGCAAAAACCGGTCGGCGTATTCCTGCTGGTTGGCCCCACGGGCGTGGGCAAAACCGAAACCGCTTATGCGTTGGCCGACGCGCTCTACGGCGGCGAACGCAACCTCATCAGTATCAACCTTTCCGAATACCAGGAAGCCCACACCGTCAGCCAACTCAAAGGCGCCCCGCCCGGCTACGTCGGTTATGGCAGCGGTGGCGTACTCACCGAAGCGGTGCGGCGCAAACCCTATTCGGTGGTGCTGCTGGATGAAATCGAAAAAGCCCATCCGGATGTGCTCGAAGCCTTCTACAACGTCTTCGACAAAGGCGTGATGGAAGACGGCACCGGGTTGGTGGTGGATTTCAAAAACACCGTGATGCTCGCCACTAGCAACGTTGGCGCTGAATTGCTGCTCGACACACCGGTCGCGCAACTGGGCACCGATGCCTTCAATGAAGCGTTGCACAAAGTGCTGCTGAAAGCGTTTCGACCAGCGTTTCTGGCGCGCATGACGGTGGTGGCGTATCGGCCTCTGGATGAGGTGACGCTGGAAGGGATTGTGCTGGCGAAACTGGAGAAATTGCGCGGACGCTACAAGGCTGCGACCGGGAAACAGTTTGAGTTTGATGCCGGGATAGTGCAGGCGGTATTGGCCAAGTGCAGTGCGGCGGGAGCGAGGGATGTAGAGAATGTGTTGATGACGCAGGTGACGGGGAAGTTGGCGGAGTGGGTGTTGGAGTGAATACAGGATGCAGCCCGCCCAGTTCGTAGAAAAATGTAAAACAAGTTAACAAGGAGTTTTGCCATGACATTAAGCAATAGCGCAACCAGAAAACATACCAACGGAAAGTAGTTAGCTTAAATACCGACACCCTTAACAACGGCTCTCATAGGCAACCACAATATCAAGACACGTTCAATACAAAGGAATCAAACTAATGGCGACTCGTATTTTTTTTCGCGGTGACAGTCGTGCACCTTATGGTCAGCATAGTATCTTCGCGCTGGGTTTTTCAAGGAGGGACTTGACAGCGCCAAGCCCTGTCTATAGAGCGACGCCGAACTACGCAGGCGACATTGAACCTGACAGTGCTGTCTGTGTGTCTGCACGCATTAGTGCATCCGCGCTATTCCCATTGGATGTTGCAGTAGCACGAACGTATATTTATGCAGTGGCATTAGATACCAGCGCAGTCACCAACACTCATAAACGGCAGGTCGAGGACGGCCTTGCTGGAGTAGCGGTCAGCGGCGTTAATGCTCTTTGGCCATTGTTTGCTCAAGAACTTGCGATTCCCGAGATCCCGGCAAATCAGATTATTGCGTCGGTTGCGTGCGACAGAGTATGGAATGGCGCTGACTGGTCAGCCGGCGCCGTTTATACCCTACATTCCCCCGTAGCAACCAATCCAGCGTGCACGGTCAACGCACAATTTCGTGATGCAGCCGTTAGCTTCCTCATGGCAGAGATCAACTTGGGCAATAACAACACTCCTTTAATGGGCAATGGGTATCATCCTGTGAATTAAACTTAAAAGGAGAACAAAAGTGAACATTACGCCTACATTGCGCCGAGCCATGCAAAACCTGCTGACCTACTCGAACGGTGAGACCGGATTAATAATGCGCTGGAACAATGACGACCGTACCATAGAAACCGTTTGGTCCGAAGGTTATAAAAACATTGAAAATGTTACACAAGTGGGGTCCGGTCGCGCGCCCATACAAAGACTCGAGAATACGTACGACGAAAGCAAAAGCCAGCCAAATTTCGGAGGACATGCAGAGGAAATATTAATCAGAACGTGGGACTACTACAAAAAATCTCTTGGCATCTACCCCATATCCGTTGACATCATACTCACACATAGTCCTTGTCGTGATGTATCAGGCGTATTCAGAGATGCTAAAGGGACGGTGTGGCCATGTGGATGCTCGAACAAACTCTATAAACTAATTAACGAAATAGAAACCAACGTCAAAGTTTGGAACATTGCCTACTTTGCATACTACGGTACCGCTGCTTCAACCGGCAAAGCGATTGAGGGAGTCTCCAAGTTACAATCGCACCCTCGTGTTTTAACCTATTATTTCCATGGCGTTCCATGAACACCATAGGCCAATAATTAGCACAAATAAACACATCACTCTTTCATGGGTAATTCTGGGATTATCGATCAGTTCCTACTCACATAATCAACAACACAAGCTCCAACCACCCATTGAGGCCCCCAATGCCCCGCACTACCGACAGCAACACCAGTCTCTCCCTCACTGCCAACTCGCTGTCGGCGCTTTATCCTGAGTCGCTGTCCGGCGAAGAAACCCTCAATTCGCTGGGCACACAAACCCTCAACGGCCTCAACGACGGCACATCACTCACCCTGACCACGGCCATCGCCACCCACCTCACCACCACCCTGCACAACGACGCCCTCACCCGCCCGATGGATGCATTGGTCGCAGAAATCCGCCAACTCCCGGCTGACGCCACCGCCGAACGCTATCAGCTTGTGTTAAGGCCATGGCTCTGGTGGCTGACCCTGGCCAGCAACAACCGCGTATTCCAGAACCTCAGCACCTCTGACATCGTCACCACGATTTTCAAGGCTCATGGTTTTACCGATTTCAAGCTGTCATTGAGCGGTAGTTACACCCCGCGCGAATACTGCGTGCAGTACGGCGAAACCGATTTCGCCTTCGTTTCACGGTTGCTGGAAGAGGAAGGGATTTTCTGGTTTTTCACCCATGAGGACGGCAAACACACCCTGGTGTTGGGTGACAGCAACGACGCCTTCCCGCAGATTCCCAACGGTCCGAAGCTCACCTACCTCGGCCAGCAAATGGGTGAGCGAGAACTGCACGGCATTCGCTCCGGCCAGGTCTGCGTACAGGCGGTGGCCGGGGTGTATCAGGCGACGGATTACGAGTTCACCACCCCGACCACCTCGCTCTACAGCCAGGCCGAAGCCGTCGCCGGGCCACGGTCGATGTACGAGCACCCCGGTAGCTACAACACCAAAGCGCGCGGTGATGCGCTGACCAAGCAGCGTGTCGATGGATTGCGCAGTCAGGAGAAGCGTTTTGTCGGTGAAAGCGATTGCCGCTGGCTGGTGCCGGGGCACTGGTTCACTCTCGCAGGGCACGATGATTCGACGTTGAATATCGATTGGGTGGTAACGGCGGTGACTCACGAAGCCAGCCATGACAGTTATCGCAATCGCTTCGAAGCCATCCCCAAGGCCACGCCTTACCGTCCGACGCGAATCACACCCAAGCCACGCATGCACACGCAAACGGCAATCGTCGTCGGCAAGTCCGGCGAGGAAATCTGGACCGACGAATACGGCCGGATCAAGTTGCAGTTCCCGTGGGATCGCGACGGCAAGAACGACGAAGCCAGTTCCTGCTGGGTGCGGGTTGTGTTGCCCTGGAGCGGCAAGGGTTTTGGCATGCAGTTCGTGCCACGGATCGGCCAGGAAGTGATCGTGACGTTTATCGATGGCGATCCCGATCGACCGCTGGTGACGGGTTGCGTCTACAACGGTGACAACGCCCTGCCCTATGCGCTGCCAGCGAATCAGACCCAGTCCGGGATCAAAACCCAATCGTCCAAGGGCGGTGGTGGTTTCAACGAGCTGCGATTCGAGGACAAGAAGGACGCCGAAGAAGTGTTTCTCCAGGCGCAGAAAGATCTGAAGATCAACGTGCTCAACGACACCACCGCCACGGTCGGCCACGACGAAACCCTGACCGTACAGAACGCCCGTACGCGCACGGTGAAGGAAGGCGACGAGACCGTGACCCTGGAGAAAGGCAAACGCAGCGTGACCATCCAGACGGGCAGTGACACTCTCGATGTGAAGGACAGTCGCACGGTGACCGTGGGCGCGGACCAGACCCACAGCACCGGTGGCAACTACACGCACAAGGTCACCGGCGATTACAGTCTGACGGTGGACGGCAACCTGACCATCAAGGTGACCGGTACCCTGACCCTGCAAAGCGGCGGCAGTTTTGCGATCAAGAGTGGCGCTGATCTGGCGGCCCAGGCCAGCACCTCGATCAGCCAGAAGGCCGGTACATCCCTGAGCAATCAGGCGGGAACCTCGTTGGAGAACAAGGCCGGCACGACCATGACCAACGATGCCGGGATCAGCCTGACCAACAAGGGCGCCGCTTCGCAGACCGTGGACGGTGGCGGCATGCTGACGATCAAGGGTGGTCTGGTGCAGGTCAACTGACAAGGAGAACCCATGGCCATCACGCCGCTGGATTTGCAGCAGAACGATAGACAGCTTAACGGTCGCTTGCTCGATGGCCAGCTCGACGGTGCGCTGCACATCAAGGATGACGGGCGCGCGCAGGCTGATTTGCACTACAGCCAGGGCGAACTGCAAGGCACTACCCTGCTTTACCACCCCAATGGCAAGGTCTCGGCGCAGCTGCCGTTTGTTCGTGACAAGCTGCAGGGGGTCGCGAGTTTCTATGCGCCGCAAGGCTGGCTGCAGCGCAAGGCGACTTACCGCCGAGGGCTGCTGCATGGCGAGGCATTCAATTACTTTCCCGACGGGCAACTGGCCGAAGCAGAGTTCTACCGCGATGGTGTGCGCGAGGGGCGGTATCAGCGCTTTCATCCCAACGGCAAACCGGCCGTCGAGGCTCGATATCTCAATGGTCTGTTACTGGAACCGGAACAGGGTTTTGCCAGCGATGGGCGACCGCTGGATGCCGAGGGCAAGCCGATTTCGAGGGTGCGCTGGTGGTTCAGGCGCTGGAGTGATTCTACGGAAGCCTGAAGCTCTACATTGGCTGGGACGCCCCTATCGCGGGCAAGCCCGCTCCCACAGTGATCACTGTTGTTCACAAATACTGCATTCACAGAAGATCCCCTGTGGGAGCGGGCTTGCCCGCGATGAGACCCTCACATTCAACATCGATGTCGCCTGACACGCCGCCTTCGCGAGCAAGCCCGCTTCCATAGTTTGATCGTGTGCGGTCAGGGAATGAGCATCTGCATTTGCCCCGGCATCACGATTTTTATCACCCCTGCCCAATTGCACATCAGGGTGCTGTTGGCATCGATGGCCGGCATGCCGCCCAGCAGCAGGGTCGGCGCGCCGCCGGGGATCCACGGGGTGGCGGTGGCCGGGAGGCAGGGCATCGGCGTCAATACGCCAAGCGCTGCGGCGGTGGCGGCCGCGACCATCGGGTTGGCCATGCTCATGCACGTGCCGAACGGCATGATGTTCACCAACGGAATGTGATCCATGATGTTCGCCGCTGGCATGCCCCCGGTCAGCGTGCGATTCACCGGCAACACGTTGAGTACCGCTGGTGCCGCGCCGAAACTGCATTGCAGGGTCGCGGTGGCGCAAACTTGCGGACACCCCATGTCAAATCTCCTTCTTGGAAGCGACGGTCCACTGAACCATAGTCCGCCGAGCCCGTTCGCGCACATCAGGAACGCTGATTATCCGGCAACACGCTAACCTATAAGACCGTGCCGCGCTTGTGGCCACCCCGGCGCACCATTAGATTAGTCAATGATGTCTGGCCTCCAAAATAAGCAGAAGGGATAAGCATGGCGCTTACTGACCAGTCCACCCGTATCCGCTCCGGCGAAGAACTCGATGCCAGCCTGATCGATCCATACCTCAAGGCGCACATTCCGGGCCTGAGCGGCTTACCGAAAATCAGCCAGTTTCCGGGCGGTGCGTCGAACCTGACCTACCTGCTGGAATACCCCCAACAGGAATTCGTCCTGCGTCGGCCACCGTTCGGCCACAAGGCCAAGTCCGCCCACGACATGGGCCGCGAATTTCGCATTCTCAATCAGCTGCGGGACGGCTTTCCCTATTGCCCCAAAGCCTATGTGCACTGCACCGACGAATCAGTGATCGGCGCCGAATTTTATGTGATGGAACGGGTCAAGGGGATCATCCTGCGCTCCGAACTGCCACCAGAACTGGGGCTTGATTCAGCGAAGACCGAAACCCTGTGCAAGAGCTTCATCGACAAGTTCGTGGAACTGCACCGGGTCGACTACAAGGCCTATGGCCTGGGCGACCTCGGCAAACCCGAAGGCTATGTGGCACGGCAAATCAAAGGCTGGAGCGAGCGCTACGAAAAAGCCCTGACCCCGGACGCGCCTAAGTGGGAAGCGGTCAAAGCCTGGCTCAATGACAAGATGCCGGCCGATCACCCAACGTCGAGCATCGTCCACAACGACTACCGCTTCGACAACGTGATCCTCGACCCCGAGAACCCGATGCAGATCATCGGCGTGCTGGATTGGGAGCTGACCACCCTCGGCGACCCGCTGATGGACCTGGGCAATACTCTCGCCTACTGGATCGAAGCCGACGACCCGGCGCCGGTGCAATTGATGCGCCGCCAGCCGAGCCACGCTCCCGGCATGCTGACCCGCCGTGAGTTCGTCGATTACTACGCCGAACGCGCGGGCATCCAGATCGACAATTTCGACTTCTACTACACCTACGGTCTGTTCCGCCTGGCCGGCATCGTGCAGCAGATCTACTACCGCTTCTTCCATGGTCAGACCCAGGACAAACGCTTCGCGCAGTTCATTCACATGAACAAATTGCTGGAGCAGATGAGCCTGCAAGTCATCCAGAAATCCAGCCTCTGATCGCGCCCATAACAAGGAAAAATCATGTCCAAGACTCAGTTGTTCGACCTCGACGGCAAGATCGCTTTCGTCTCCGGCGCCAGCCGCGGCATTGGTGAAGCCATCGCCAAACTGCTGGCGCAACAAGGCGCCCACGTCATCGTTTCGAGCCGCAAACTCGACGGTTGCCAGCACGTTGCCGACGCGATCATCGCCGCTGGCGGCAAAGCCACCGCAGTCGCCTGCCACATCGGTGAAATGGAGCAGATCACCCAGGTCTTCGCCGGCATCCGCGAACAGTTCGGGCGCCTGGACATTCTGGTCAATAACGCGGCGACCAACCCGCAGTTCTGCAACGTACTGGACACCGACCTGAGCGCCTTCCAGAAAACCGTCGACGTGAACATTCGCGGCTACTTCTTCATGTCGGTGGAAGCCGGCAAGCTGATGCGCGAACACGGCGGCGGCAGCATCATCAACGTCGCCTCAATCAATGGTATTTCGCCGGGGATCTTCCAGGGCATCTACTCGGTGACCAAGGCAGCGGTGATCAACATGACCAAAGTCTTCGCCAAGGAATGCGCGCAATTCGGCATTCGTTGCAACGCCCTGCTGCCGGGTCTGACCGACACCAAGTTCGCTTCGGCGCTGGTAAAGAACGACGCCATCCTGAAAACCGCGCTGCAGCAGATTCCGCTCAAGCGTGTAGCCGACCCGAGTGAGATGGCCGGTGCGGTGTTGTACCTGGCCAGTGATGCGTCGAGCTACACGACTGGGGTTTCGTTGAATGTGGATGGTGGGTTCTTGTCCTGATTGGGTTCTGCGAATAAACCGAAGGCAGCCAAATGGCTGCCTTTTTTGCTTCTCACGTGAGCACACCACCCCGTGTAGGAGCTGCCGAAGGCTGCGATCTTTTGATCTATGGCGTTAGTTGAATCGTTAAAGATCAAAAGATCGCAGCCTTCGGCAGCTCCTACAGAGGGATTGGTATGTTTCCACAGGCAGTATCGGATCCAATATAAGAATATTTATTCCACCATTTGCATATTGGGAATATTTATTCCATAAATAGCCCTCCTGAAAATAAAAACCCAAAGGACCCCGGCTATGCGCGAACTCGGTATCGGACTCATCGGCACAGGTTTCATGGGCCGCGCCCACGCCTTGGCCTTTCGCAACGTCAGCGCCGTTTTTGAATTGCCGCTGAAGCTCAAACTCGCCGCCCTCGCCGACGCCGATCCGCAGCGCGCCCGACATTGCGCCGACGCGTGGGGCTTCGATGCCGCTCACAGTGACTGGCAACAGCTGATCAACGACCCCAAGGTCAATCTGATCGCCATCACCACCCCCAATCATCTGCACTACCCCATGGCCATGGCCGCCCTCGCCGCCGGCAAGCCGGTGTATTGCGAGAAGCCGCTGGCGGTGAACCTCGAACAGGCTAGCGCCATGCGTCTGGCCGCTAAAGCTGCGGGCGTGGTGACGCGGGTCGGCTACAACTACCAGCACAATCCGATCATCGGCCTGGCTCGCGATTTGATTCAAAGCGGAGCGTTGGGACAGATCATCAGTTTCCAGGGCGAATTCAGCGAAGACTTCATGGCCGATCCCGTTTCACCCTGGTCCTGGCGCTGTGACGCCGATTACGCCGGCGGTGCCTTGGCGGACCTTGGCAGTCATTTGCTGGCCATGGCCCGTCATCTGCTTGGCGATATTCAGGCGGTGTGCGCGGATACCCAGACCGTTCATGCGCAACGCCCCGTTACGTTGGGCGGTCAGGAACGGCGCGACGTCGCGGTCGACGATCAGGTCCACGCGTTGCTGCGGTTCGCCAACGGCGCGCGCGGGACGTTCAGCAGCAGCTGGCTCAAACACGGTTACAAGAATCATCTGAGTTTTGAAATCAGCGGCACCCGGGGCACCCTGGCGTTCGATCAGGAGCGCTTGAATGAACTGCGGATGTTTCGCGCAGGGCAAGGCGGTTTTCAACGGCTGCTGGCAGGGCCGGATTTACCGGGTTATGCCGCTTTCAGCCCGGCACCGGGGCATCAGTTGGGTTACAACGAACTCAAGACTCTGGAAGTGCATGAGTTGGTGATGGCGCTGGCCGGCCTCGGTCAGGACGGGACAGATTTCGAGCAAGCGTGGGAAGTCGAACGCCTGGCGACAGCGATTCGTTTGGCGGCACACGAGTCGCGTTGGGTCAGGATCGAGGAAGTCTGAATCGCCGCTCGGGCGACACCCGCCAGTCGCAGAGGGCCACTGGCGGTAAACGCCATTAACCGGAGCAAACTTACTGAGTGACGCAACGGGTCAGGGTCGTGGTCCGCGTCACCTGCCCTTCTGCCCTCATATCACCCTGCACATCGGTGTTTTCGGAGGTCTGACAGGTACGAACCGGTGGTGGTGGCGGCGCAGCGGGTGGTGGAGGTGGCGGACTGGCACATCCACCCAGAATCGCCGCGCAGAGTACGAGCGACAGTGGCGAAAAAATACGTATACCAAGACTGTTCATAGGTTGACCCGCGGTAAGTAATCGACATTTTCCGCGACACAAAAACCACACCGCCTACCTGCGGCCCCGTCACAGAAAAGAAATACCTCGCATTCCTTATAGCCCAGCCACCCGCCAATGCCAGAAAAACAGCGGATAGACTACGGTTGGCGAAACCATAAGCAGCGGAAAACAAGTCAGCGCCTACAATGCACTGGACCGATGCAGACCAATGCTCTCAAGCTCGTACCGCAACTCTTCAATCAGCGCCGTCAACGCCTCCGGCGTCCTGAGATTCGCCATGCTCAACCCGCTGACCACCAGATCCACCTGCCCCGTCGCCGGATGATAAAGCTTCACCGTCAACGAATTATCCCCGGTGAGCGCGCACTCACAGGCCAACGGCGAAAAACTCCGCTCCAGTTGCATACGCAATTGCGCCAGATGATTCATCCCGATTCACCTTGGCGACGACCTGAAATCGACTCCACGCTTGAACTGTTCGCACCCATGTGGCTGTTCCTTTAGCTGCTTCGAAAAGGACGCGATACCGACTCGAAGCCACGTATCGCACCCTCACAGCCTAGAAAAACCAGCCCCTGAGCAGAACATCAAATTGCACCATCCCAACTAGTGCATTTGCATCTTAACGTTGCCCCTTGGGCCGCCTCTCGCTGGAGAACAGACCCCGTTCGCGAGCCCATACAATCGCCTCGCTGCGGCTGTGCACGTCGAGTTTGGAATACACCGTCGAAACATGATTGCGCACCGTATTAGGCGCCAGTTTCAGGCGTGCGGCGATTTCCTTGTCGGCCAGGCCTTCACAGATCAAGCCGAGCACATCGCGCTCTCGCGCGGTCAGTTCGGTGAACGACACAGTGGGCAACTGCGGTGAATTGACGTTCTTCACGTTGGCGAGTTTTTCGATCAGCGTGCGGCTGAACCAGGAGGCATCTTTCATCACCTCTTCAATGGCTGACACCAGTTCCAGCTCGGTGCGTTTGCGCTCCGTAATGTCCATCAACACCAGCAGGTAGCAAGTGCCCCCCTGAATGTTCACGGTGTCCGCCGAGACGGCGCAATCGATCAGCCCGGCATCCTTGCGGCGTACCCTGACATCGATGCGGTCCACACTCCCGGTTTTCTCCAGGGCCGCAAACAGTCGCGTGCGAGCGCCTGCGTCATCGATGAAACCGAGTTGCGCCACGGTCTTGCCGAGCACCTCTTCACTCGGGCACTCGAGGGTATCGAGAAACGCTTCGTTGACATCCATCACCACTTGATCGGCGGCGCTGCACACCAGGATCGGCACCGGGGTGAGGCGAAAGGCTTTGGCAAACCGTTCCTCACTCTGGCGCAGGGCTATTTCAGCCTTGTGCCGCAGTTCCATGTCGACGAAGGAAAACAGCATGCAAGCTTCGTCGTTGAGCTCCAGCGGTTGCCCGGCAACGATCACCTGTTTGCTGCCACCGCCGGGCAATTGCAGTTCGGCCTGCATCTGCGGAATAGTTACCCCGTCACGCAAACGCTGCTTGGCCAGGTCCTTGTTTTCAGCGCGCTCCAGCACATCCAGCTCATAGGTCGAAGCGCCGATCACCTGATCGCGGGCATAGCCGGTCATTTCCAGGAAGCCCTGGTTGACTTTGATGTAGCGCAAATCGCTGAGGCGACAGATCACCGCCGGGGCCGGGTTGGCATTGAAGGTCTTTTCGAAACGCTGCTCGGCGCTGGCCCATTCGGTGACGTCATTCATGATCAGCACCAACGACTCCGGCTCGCCGGCGTGGTCGGCCAGCACCATGCTGCGCACGCTGTGAACCCAGGTGCGTTCGTCGTTTTCGACTGGCGTCAATTCAACCAGTACATCGTTGAACATCTCGCCGCGGGCAACGCGGCTGATCGGATAATTATCCGTCGCCACCGGGTGATTGTTGCGATAGCGCAAGGCAAACCGCTTCGCGTATTCCTTGGCATTGGCCCCCAGCTCACCGATTCGACTGACGCCGTGCATGGTCAGCGCGGCGTCGTTGGCCCAGAGGATCGTCTGGTCCAGCTCCAGCAGAATCACCCCGTCGGACAGGCCGGCGATGATCTGCTGCAACTGGCGGCGATTGGTTTCGGTGGTCAGGACGTCCTGGCTCATTGGATCTCCACGATTGCGGCGGCGCCGTTACGCGCGGCCCTGTGAAGATTACGACCGCTGGGGGCTCTGATAGTGCGAATGAAGCGGCTGCCGGGAACACAAGATCAAAAGATCGCAGGCTTCGCCAGCGCCTACGGGGAATGCATGCATCCGCATGATCATGGGTGTACTCGGTCAATGTAGGAGCTGCCGCAGGCTGCGATCTTTTCGGGTCGATGCATTACCGCACGTCCAACCCCGCTTCCAACCCCGCCAACTTATCCGGATTACGCATGATGAAAATCCGGTTCACCCGCCCCGCTTCGTCAAAACCAAAACTCAGCGACGCGACGAGTTCGCCGTCGGTTTTGATGATCACGCCTTGAGCGCCGTTGATTGCCGTGGGCAGCCATTCGTACGTTTGCCAGTAGGTGTGCAGCGACTGGCCGATGAATTCCAGCACGCTGTTGATGCCGAACAGGGTTTCGCGGATGGCCGAGGCCTTGCCGCCGCCGTCGGCGCAGAGTTCGACGTCTTCGGCCAGCAACGCGGTCAGGGATGCGGTTGAGCCGCTGGCGATGGCGCTGTGGAAGGCGTTCAGCAATTGGTCCTGACGCGCGGGTTCGGGTTGATAGCGGATTTGCCCGCTCCCCAGACCGGCCTTGGCCCGGGACACCAATTTGCGGCAAGCCGCTTCCTGGACCCCGATCGCCTCGGCCACTTGCGCGTAATCCATGTCGAAAATTTCGTAGAGCAGGTACGCGGCGCGTTCCTTGGGGGTCAGCCGTTCCAGCAAGAGCAGGAACGCGGTGGACAAAGACGAGGCCAGTTCATGCATGTGTTCGGGTGAATGCTGGTGGGTAGTGTGAATCGGCTCCGGCAGCCAGGTGCCGATGTAATCGACCCGTGACGTGTGCGCCGAGCGCAGCAGGTCAATGCAGTGCCGGGTGCAGGCCGTGGTGAGCCAGGCGGCCGGCGTGGCGATGGAGGCCCGGTCGGCCTCCAGCCATTTGATGAACAGCTCTTGCACCACATCTTCGGCTTCGGTGCGCGAGCCGAGAATGCGATACGCCAGACCGAGCAAAAAGGCCCGGCGCTGCTCGAATACAGCGGCGGCGTTTTCAGCTTCAGCGAAGTTCATCGATCAGTGCCTCGACACCTGCAAACGGTTCCACAGGTTGATCATGCCGATCTCGGCCGTCAAGGCACCGATCTGAGCATCGTTGAAATGCTCGCGCAAGTCGCCGCGCAGGGTGGCGTAATCGGTCTTCTCATCGAGTACGGTCAGGGCTTCGGTCCAGGCCAGGGCGGCGCGTTCCGAGGCGCTGAAATCGCTGACGTGACGCCAGACGATCAGGCGGTCCAGGCGCTCGTTGGTTTCATTGGCCTCGCGCGCCTCGCGGGTGTGCATCTTCACGCAGAAACCGCATTGGTTGATCTGCGAGGCACGCAGGTGCAGCAGGTGTTTGAGGGTCGGGTCCAGGTCATGACTGTCGAGGGTGACATGGACCTGGGTCAGGCTTTCGAAAACCTGAGGAATGGACTGCAGCAGATTGACCGGTTGGGTGTTGGACGACATCGTGTTGCTCCGTCATTTGAGGGATTCAACAGGATGACGATTGAGGATTCGGTTTTGTGACGTGGGTACCCAAAAGCAGCCCTATGCTCAAACAAAAAAGAGTGGTTTAGTGCCGTTCTTTGCCCGTCTGGAGAGTTGCCATGATGCTTGATTCGCTTCACTTCACCCCGTGGTCCGCTTTGGCCGGAGGTGTACTGATCGGTCTGGCCGCCAGCGTCATGGTAGTGGCCAACGGACGCGTTGCCGGGATCAGCGGGCTGCTAGGCGGTCTGCTTGAGGGTAATGATTCGGGACGGGGCGAAAAAGCTCTATTCCTGCTCGGACTATTGGCCGCGCCGTTGTTGTGGGCGTTGTTTCATGTGTGGCCGGCCATCGAATTCAAAACCGGTGCCGTGGGTCTGATCATTGCCGGATTGTGCGTCGGCGTCGGCACTCGTTATGGCTCCGGATGCACCAGTGGCCATGGTGTGTGCGGTATCTCGCGCCTGTCACCGCGCTCCATTGCCGCCACCTTAAGCTTCATGTTCGCCGGCTTCGTGACGGTGTTCGTCCTGCGTCATCTGCTGGGGTATTGAACATGCGCAAACTGACCGCTTTCCTCGCCGGCCTGCTGTTTGGCATCGGCCTGTTGCTGGCCGGCATGGCAAACCCGGCCAAAGTACTGGGCTTTCTGGACATTACCGGTGTGTGGGATCCCTCCCTGGCGCTGGTCATGATCGGGGCCATTGCCGTGGCCTGGGGGCCGTTTCATTGGGCCATGAAACAACCAACGTCCTTGTTGGGGGCGCCTATGCAGTTGCCGATCAGCCGTGAGCTGGATCGGCGCCTGATCGGTGGCAGCCTGCTATTCGGAGTCGGTTGGGGCATTGCCGGCATCTGTCCCGGCCCGGCGCTGGTGTTGCTACCGACGGGCCACTGGCAGGCCTGGGTTTTCGTCATCGCCATGCTGGCGGGGATGCTGATGTTCAAAGCGTTGCAAACCCGCCGTTGAGCATCCCGCCAACACAATGAGGCTATCGAACAACCGATGCCTCAAGCCGCTTGCTTGCCACTGGCAATCGCATCCGAAGCCGCCAGCATTGCCCGCAACAACACCGCACACCCGGCGGCGAGGTCATCCGGCGCGGCGTTTTCGATTTCGTTGTGGCTGATGCCGCCCTCGCAGGGCACGAAGATCATCCCGGCCGGGCCAAGTTCGGCGAGGAAGATCGCGTCGTGCCCTGCACCGCTGACGATGTCCATGTGCGATAAACCCAACCCTTGCGCCGCGCCGCGTACCGCTTCGACGCAACCCTTGTCGAAGTACAGCGGCGGGAAGTCGGCGGTGGGGGTCAGTTCGAACGTCAGGCCGTGTTCCTCGCAGGTGGTTTCGATGACTTCGCGAACTTCGGCGATCATTGAATCGAGTCGCGCCGGCTCCAGATGACGAAAATCCAGGGTCATGCGCACTTCGCCAGGAATCACGTTGCGCGAGCCGGGGTAGGCTTGCAGGCAGCCGACGGTGCCGCAGGCGTGGGGTTGATGGCCGAGGGCGGCGCGATTGACCGCGCCGACGATTACCGAGGCACCGACCAGAGCGTCCTTGCGCAAGTGCATCGGCGTCGGACCGGCGTGGGCTTCGACGCCGCGCAGTTTCAGGTCGAACCATTTCTGCCCGAGGGCGCCCATCACGACACCGATGGTTTTGCGCTCATCCTCAAGAATCGGGCCTTGCTCGATGTGAGCTTCGAAATACGCGCCTACGGCATGGCCGCTGACCTTGCGCGGTCCGGCATAGCCAATGGCGTTCAGGGCTTCGCCGACGGTCACGCCCTCGGCATCGACCTTGGCCAGGGTTTCTTCGAGGGTGAATTTTTCCGCGAACACGCCGGAGCCCATCATGCAGGGAGCGAAGCGCGAGCCTTCTTCGTTGGTCCAGACCACCACTTCCAGCGGCGCTTCGGTTTCCACGCCCAGGTCATTGAGGGTGCGCAAGACTTCGACCCCGGCCAGCACGCCGAAGCAGCCGTCGAACTTGCCGCCAGTGGGTTGGGTGTCGATGTGGCTGCCGGTCATTACCGGCGGCAGATTCGGATTGCGGCCGGGCCGACGGGCGAAGATATTGCCGACGGCGTCGATGCTGACGGTGCAGCCGGCTTCCTCGCACCAGTTCACGAAGATGTCCCGGGCCTGGCGGTCGAGGTCGGTCAGGGCCAGCCGACAGACGCCGCCCTTGACCGTGGCACCGAGTTTGGCGAGGTCCATGAGCGACTGCCACAGACGGTCGCGGTTGATGTGCTGATGGGTGGACTGCAGAACGTCTATGGCAGCGTTCATGGTGATCTCCTCAGGCAGTTGTTATAGGTTTCTTCAGGTATTTCCTGGGTGTGCTTTAGGCCGCCATCGCGGGCAAGCCCGCTCCCACATGGATTGTGTGAACACTGAAAATCCCTGTGGGAGCGGGCTTGCCCGCGATGAGGCCAGTACTCACACCGCCGATTTCACGGCAGTAGGACTCGGCCGCATCACACTCAACCCGTAATAAATCAGCCCACCAAGGGCCGAGCCAGTGAACCAGCCGTAGCTGTAAAACCAGCTGAACGCATCGCTGCCCAGCGACAGCAGCGTCAACGCCACCGGCACGCCGAACGCGATAAAACCGAACCAGTTCCACGCCGGGTAAACGTCATCACGGTAGAGGCCCGCCAGGTCCAGTTGCTGTTTCTTGATCAGGAAATAGTCCACCACCATGATCCCGGCGATCGGGCCCAGCAGGCTTGAATAGCCCAGCAACCAGTTGGAATACACCGTCTCCAGGCTCAAATCCGAGACGATCAGCCCCAGTTTTTTCAACAATTCATGAGCCATCAGCGCCAACCCGACCAAACCCGTGAGCATCACCGCTTTGGTGCGGTTGATGACCTTGGGCGCAACGTTCTGGAAATCGTTGGTTGGCGAAACAATGTTGGCCGCGGTGTTGGTCGACAACGTGGCGATGATGATCAGCGCCATGGCCAGGGCGACCCACATCGGGCTCTGGATATGGCCGATCAGAGTGACCGGATCGGAGACAGTAACGCCCACCAGTTTTACCGAAGCGGCTGTCATCACCACACCAAGGGAGGCGAACAGGAACATGGTCAGGGGCAAGCCGATAATCTGCCCGATGATCTGATCCTTCTGGCTTTTCGCGTAGCGGCTGAAGTCTGGAATGTTCAGCGACAAGGTGGCCCAGAACCCGACCATCGCGGTCAGCCCGGCGGCAAAGTAACTGACCACACTGGCCCCTTCCGGACGCTTGGCCGGGATCGCCATCAATTCAGTCATCGATACGTTCGGCATCGCCCACACCAGCAGCCCCACACCCACCAGCACCAACAACGGCGCCGAAAGGGTTTCCAGCCATTTGATCGAGTCCGCGCCGCGAATCACCACCCACAGGTTCAAGGCCCAGAACAGCATGAAGCCGATCACTTCACCGGTGCCGCCGAGGGCTTTCCAGCCATCGAACACCGAACCGAGAAACAGGTGAATCGCCAGCCCGCCGAACATCGTCTGGATGCCGAACCAGCCGCAGGCCACCAGGGCACGGATGAGGCACGGAATGTTGGAGCCAAGGATCCCGAAGGACGAGCGCAGCAACACCGGAAACGGAATGCCGTACTTGGTGCCGGGGAAGGCGTTCAGGGTCAGCGGGATCAGCACGATGATGTTGGCAAACAGAATCGCCAGCAGCGCTTCACCGACGCTCAGGCCGAAATAAGCGGTGAGCACGCCGCCGAGGGTGTAGGTCGGTACGCAGATCGCCATGCCGACCCACAGCGCAGTGATGTGCCATTTGTTCCAGGTGCGTTCGCGCACCTTGGTCGGTGCCATGTCGTGGTTGTAACGGGGACTGTCAAGCACGTCGCTGCCGGCTTCGAGCTCAAACAAGCCGTCGCGCTCGGTCACTTGCGATCTGATCTGTTGCATGGCCGCTCCACTGTTCTTTTGATTATTTTTGCTCATCAGGGCTGGCGCGAGGTGCGCGAGCCGGACGATGGCCGGAGAAACTGACAACTTTCATGGACCGGCCAAGGTGTCAGCGGCGGCATCAATAAACGTGCCGGGTGCCCCGCTAGCGCATCGGGCAGTGCCATAAAATTTCGCTAACCAACTGATGTTAATCAGCTTTATTTATCCAACTATTGAATCCGCGGTGTGTTGCCATGCCACTCAGGCCGAATGTCAGGCAAGTTGTCCGAACAGTCAGGACTCAATCTGGTGCGTCGATCTTTTTTGAAAGATTGCGCATCAACCATAGACCATCCTCAAGCGGCTGATTTCACATAGAAAATCTTGACCATATTTCGAACCTGTCAAGTGCGTCAAAATGGTGAGAGGCCTCACCATTTTGGTGATTTTCAGTTTTTATCTTTATTTTTCAATGAGTTAAATCAGTAATAAGCTTATAAAAAATATTCTTGCTCAATCCACAAACTGCAGCTAGCGTCTATTCTTGACAGCGCTGACAGGAATACACCGATTGGCGTCTGCTTCATATAAAACATTTAGAACCGGCATCAGTCGGTCAATGCCTGCGAGGAACTCGGAATGTCTCTGTTGATCCGTGGCGCCACCGTTATTACCCATGATGAAAGTTATCGCGCCGACGTCTATTGCGCCGACGGCGTGATCAAAGCCATCGGTGAAAACCTCGATGTTCCCGTCGATGCCGAAGTGCTCGACGGCAGCGGCCAATACCTGATGCCCGGCGGCATCGATCCGCACACTCATATGCAGTTGCCCTTCATGGGCACGGTGGCCAGCGAAGACTTTTTCAGTGGCACGGCGGCGGGACTGGCCGGCGGTACCACCTCGATCATCGACTTCGTGATTCCCAACCCGCAGCAATCGTTGATGGAGGCGTTTCATCAATGGCGCGGCTGGGCGGAGAAGTCGGCGTCGGATTACGGTTTCCACGTCGCCATCACCTGGTGGAGCGAGCAGGTCCGCGAAGAAATGGCCGAGCTGGTCAGCCACCACGGGGTCAACAGCTTCAAGCACTTCATGGCCTACAAGAACGCGATCATGGCCGCCGACGATACGCTGGTGGCGAGTTTCGAGCGGTGTCTGGAATTGGGCGCGGTGCCGACCGTGCATGCGGAAAACGGCGAACTGGTCTATCACCTGCAACGCAAATTGATGGCCCAGGGCATGACCGGGCCGGAAGCACATCCGCTGTCGCGGCCTTCGCAGGTGGAAGGTGAAGCCGCGAGCCGGGCGATCCGCATTGCCGAAACCCTCGGCACGCCGCTGTACCTGGTGCACGTCTCGACCAAGGAAGCCCTCGACGAAATCACCTACGCCCGCGCCAAGGGCCAACCGGTCTACGGCGAAGTGCTGGCCGGGCATCTGCTATTGGACGACAGCGTTTACCAACACCCGGACTGGCAGACCGCCGCCGGTTATGTGATGAGCCCGCCCTTCCGTCCTCGCGGCCATCAAGAGGCGCTTTGGCATGGCCTGCAAGCGGGCAACCTGCACACCACCGCCACCGACCACTGCTGCTTCTGCGCCGAACAAAAAGCCGCCGGCCGTGACGACTTCAGCAAGATCCCCAACGGCACTGCGGGTATCGAAGACCGTATGGCGGTGCTCTGGGATGAAGGGGTGAACACCGGTCGCTTGTCGATGCAGCACTTCGTTGCCCTCACCTCTACCAACACCGCGAAGATCTTCAACCTCTACCCGCGCAAGGGTGCGATTCGTGTGGGCGCCGATGCCGATCTGGTGCTCTGGGATCCGGAAGGTACGCGGACGATTTCTGCCAAGACCCATCACCAGCAAGTCGACTTCAACATCTTCGAAGGCAAGACCGTGCGCGGCGTGCCGAGCCACACCGTCAGCCAGGGCCGAGTGGTGTGGGCCGATGGTGATTTGCGCGCCGAGCGTGGTGCCGGTCGGTATGTCGAACGGCCGGCGTATCCGGCGGTGTTTGATTTGCTGAGCAAGCGGGCTGAGATGAACAAGCCGACGGCAGTGAAACGCTGACCTGACCACCTGTGGCGAGGGAGCTTGCTCCTCAGGAATCGGGGCGGCTTCGCCACCCAGCGGGAGCAAGCTCCCTCGCCACAGGATGATGCGTAAAAACCAATGCCCACCAGAGGCAGCACCTCAAATAACCGTGAGGCCAACACCGTGATCAAGACCTTGAACCACCTCCCGCATCCCCATGAGGACGCGGCCGCCCTCGCTGGCCAGTTCACCGATCTGGCGCCACCGCTCAACGACCGTCAGGCCCATCTGGAAGCCTCGCGCTGCCTGTACTGCTACGACGCGCCGTGTGTGAATGCCTGTCCGAGCGACATCGACATTCCATCGTTCATCCGCAATATCCATCAGGAAAACGTTCAGGGCGCCGCGCAGAAAATCCTCACGGCGAATATCCTCGGCGGCAGTTGCGCCCGGGTCTGCCCGACGGAGATTCTTTGCCAGCAGGCCTGCGTGCGCAACAACGCCCAGGAATGCGCGCCGGTGCTGATCGGCCTGTTGCAACGCTATGCCGTGGACAATGCCCATTTCAGCGAACACCCGTTCCAGCGTGCCGCCTCGACCGGCAAGCGCATCGCCGTGGTCGGTGCCGGCCCGGCGGGTTTGTCGTGTGCGCACCGCAGCGCCATGCACGGCCATGACGTGGTGATTTTCGAGGCGCGGGAAAAGGCTGGCGGCCTCAACGAATACGGGATCGCCAAGTACAAACTGGTGGACGATTACGCGCAGAAGGAGCTTGAATTCCTGATGGGGATTGGCGGGATCGAGATTCGCCACGGGCAGAAACTCGGCGACAACCTGACCCTCAGCGAACTGCATCAGCAATTCGATGCGGTGTTCCTCGGCCTTGGTCTGGCCGCCAGCAAACAGCTGGGGCTAGCCCATGAGGATGCCCCCGGCCTGCTCGCCGCCACCGACTACATCCGCGAACTGCGTCAGGCCGATGACCTGACGCAACTGCCACTGGCCGAGCACTGCATTGTCCTTGGTGCCGGCAACACCGCCATCGACATGGCCGTGCAAATGGCCCGTCTCGGCGCTCGCGACGTAAATCTGGTGTACCGCCGCGGCGTCGAGGACATGGGCGCCACCGGTCACGAACAGGACATCGCCAAGGCCAATCAGGTGCGGCTGCTGACCTGGGCGCAACCGCAAGAGGTGCTGCTCAACGATAAGGGCCAGGTGCGCGGCATGCGCTTCGCCCGCACCCGGTTGGTGGAAGGTCGTCTGCAAACCACCGGCGAAACCTTCGAACTGGCCGCCGACGCGATCTTCAAAGCCATCGGCCAAACCTTCGACAACAGCGCCCTCGCCGATCCGCTGGCCCGTGAACTCAAGCGTCAGGGCGACCGCATCCTCGTCGACGAACAGCTGCGCACCAGCATCCCCTGCGTGTATGCCGGCGGCGACTGCACCAGCCTCGATCAGGACCTCACCGTGCAGGCCGTGCAGCACGGCAAGCTGGCCGCCGAGGCCATCAACGCTCAACTCATGCTCAACGTGGAGGCTGCGTAAATGGCCGATCTCTCGATTGTCTTCGCCGGCATCAAAGCCCCCAATCCGTTCTGGCTGGCCTCTGCGCCACCGACCGATAAAGCCTACAACGTGGTTCGCGCGTTCGAGGCCGGCTGGGGCGGCGTGGTCTGGAAAACCCTGGGTGAGGACCCGGCGGCGGTCAACGTATCGTCGCGTTACTCGGCGCACTTCGGGGCTAATCGGGAGGTGCTTGGTTTTAACAACATTGAACTGATCACCGACCGTTCGCTGGAGATCAACCTGCGGGAAATCACCCAGGTGAAAAAGGACTGGCCGGATCGCGCACTGATCGTGTCGCTGATGGTGCCCTGCGTCGAAGAGTCATGGAAAAACATCCTGCCGCTGGTGGAAGCCACCGGGGCCGATGGCATTGAACTGAATTTCGGCTGCCCCCACGGCATGCCGGAACGGGGTATGGGCGCGGCGGTCGGCCAAGTGCCGGAGTATGTCGAGCAGGTCACCCGCTGGTGCAAGACCTATTGCTCGCTGCCGGTGATCGTCAAGCTCACGCCGAACATCACCGACATCCGCGTCGCCGCCCGTGCCGCTCACCGGGGTGGGGCCGATGCGGTGTCGCTGATCAACACCATCAACTCGATCACCAGCGTCAATCTGGAACGCATGGTCGCCAACCCAGCCGTGGGCAGCCAAAGCACCCATGGTGGTTATTGCGGCTCGGCGGTGAAGCCGATCGCGCTGAACATGGTCGCCGAAATCGCCCGCGATCCTCAGACCCAAGGCCTGCCGATCTCCGGTATTGGCGGCATCGGCAGTTGGCGCGATGCGGCGGAATTCATTGCCCTGGGCAGCGGTTCGGTGCAGGTATGCACGGCGGCGATGCTGCATGGTTTCCGGATTGTCGAGGAGATGAAGGACGGTTTGTCTCGCTGGATGGACAGTCAGGGCTACGCCAGCGTGTCGGAATTTTCCGGGCGAGCGGTGGGCAATACCACGGACTGGAAGTACCTGGACATCAACTATCAGGTGATTGCGAAGATTGATCAGCAGGCGTGCATCGGTTGCGGTCGCTGCCACATCGCTTGCGAAGACACCTCGCACCAGGCGATTGCAAGCCTTAAGCAGGCGGACGGGACGCATAAATATGAAGTGATCGATGATGAGTGTGTGGGGTGCAATCTGTGTCAGATCACGTGCCCGGTGCAGGATTGCATCGAGATGGTGCCGATGGATACGGGCAAGCCGTTTCTGGACTGGAATCATGATCCGCGCAATCCCTATCACGTTACCCTTTAAGCTCTGCGGCGCCTGAACGGACGCCATCGCGGGCAAGCCCGCTCCCACAGTGATTTATGTCGTATACAAATTCCGTGTACACCGAGAACTCTGTGGGAGCGGGCTTGCCCGCGATGAGGCCAGCCGCAACAACGAAAACTTCAAGGCTCCAACCCGATCCCACGCAATATCACGCTCGTCACCGTCTGCACCGCCCGCTCGAACTGCATGTCCGACAGCGGCTGGTGATCATTAAGAATATTCACCTGGTGGTCAAAGTCGGCGTAGTGCTGGGTCGAGGCCCAGATCATGTACAGCAGGCTGGAAGGCTCCACCGGCAGGATGCGTTTGTCCTCCACCCACTGGCGAATTTTCGCTTCTTTCATCTTGGCCCAGTCGTACAGGCTGGCGTCCAGTTTGTCACCCAGTGTCGGCGCACCGTGGATGATTTCGTTGGCCCAGACTTTCGAGCCGTACGGCCGGCTGCGGGAATGGTTCATCTTGGCGCGGATGTAACTGCTGAGTACCACACGCGGGTCATCGAACATCTCGAAGCACAAGGCGTCCTGCTTCCAGACCTCCAGCAAACCCAGCAATACCGCGCTGTACAGCTCGCTCTTGGTGCTGAAGTAGTAATGCAGGTTGGAACGCGGCAGTTGCACTTCGGCGGCGATGTCGGCCATGGCGGTGCTGCCGAAACCTTTTTCGGCGAAGACTTTTTCGGCCCCCAGCAGAATTTTTTCGACGTTACTGCGACGAATCTCGATCTTGTGATTGCCCATGAGGGCTCCCTGACAACAGCGTTGGTCAAGACTAGCATCCGCTCTGGATCGGGCGACAGGGGAACACGAAACTTCGTACGGTGGCCTTGCAGCTCGGTGACAGTCAACATTGATGGAGAAGTCATCGTATAACTTGTGATTGACATCCTCTTAAAGCCTCGCAAATAATCGCCGCCAATGTTGTACGACGACGTATAACAAAAAATAAAAACAACAAAAAATAAGGGAGCGTTATCGTGAGCAGACTCGCCCGCAATTCCTTCACCAGCACCCCTCGCCGCACCTTCGTCCGTCGCCAAACCCTCAGCCTGATCGGTTGCAGCAGCCTGGCCTTCCTCCTGCCCCTGACCAGCCAGGCCGAAGGTTTCGTCGATGACGCCAAAGCCACGTTGAATCTGCGCAATGCCTACATCAATCGCAACTTCACCAACCCGAACAATGCCCAGGGCAAGGCTGAAGAGTGGACGCAGAACTTCATCCTCGACGCCAAATCCGGGTTCACTCAGGGTCCCGTCGGTTTCGGCGTGGATGTGCTCGGTATGTACTCGCAGAAACTCGACGGCGGTAAGGGCACGGGCGGTACGCAGTTGTTGCCGATTCATGATGACGGCCGCCCCGCCGACAATTTCGGCCGTCTGGGTGTGGCGCTGAAAGCCATGGTGTCGAAAACCGAATTGAAGGTCGGGGAATGGATGCCGGTGCTGCCGATCCTGCGCTCCGATGATGGTCGCTCGCTGCCGCAAACCTTTCGCGGCGGCCAGGTCACCTCCACCGAACTCAGCGGCCTGACGCTCTACGGCGGCCAGTTCCGCGGCAACAGCCCGCGCAATGACGCAAGCATGGAAGACATGTCGATGAACGGCAGAGGCGCGTTCACCTCCGACCGCTTCAACTTTGGCGGCGGCGAGTATGCGTTCAATGAAAAGCGTACTCAGGTCGGCGTCTGGTACGCGGAACTCAGCGATATTTATCAGCAGCAGTATTTCAACCTGAGCCATAGCCAGCCCATGGGTGACTGGACCCTGGGTGCCAACCTCGGTTACTTCATTGGCAAGGAAGACGGCAGCGCGCTGGCCGGCGACCTCGACAACAAAACCGCGTTCGCCCTGCTCTCGGCCAAATACGGCGGCAATACCTTCTATGTCGGCCTGCAAAAACTCAGCGGCGACAGCGCCTGGATGCGCGTCAACGGCACCAGCGGCGGCACGCTGGCCAACGACAGCTACAACGCCAGCTATGACAACGCCAAGGAACGCTCCTGGCAGGTGCGCCACGACTACAACTTCGTCGCCCTCGGCATCCCCGGCCTGACGCTGATGAACCGCTACATCAGCGGCGATAACGTGCATACCGGAGCGATCACCGATGGCAAGGAATGGGGCCGCGAATCGGAACTGGCCTACACCGTGCAAAGCGGTGCGCTGAAGAGCCTCAACGTCAAATGGCGCAACGCGACCATCCGCCGCGATTTCAGCACCAATGAATTCGATGAGAACAGGATCTTTATCAGTTACCCGATTTCGTTGTTGTAAGGCGGACATTGCTAGCTGCATAGAACCCTGTGGCGAGGGAGCTTGCTCCCGCTGGAGTGCGAAGCGCTCCCAATCCGATCTCTGAATGTTCCTGAACTTCTGGTTTGGGGGCTGCTTCGCAGCCCAGCGGGAGCAAGCTCCCTCGCCACAGGTCAGTGCACTCACGGATGAACATGACCCTCCGTCAATTTCAACCAAAGTCGCGTTGACAAGCACCAGAAAGCCCAACAATATTCCACCAAGTCATACGACAACCTACAACAACCAATAACTATAAATTTTCTGTTCAGGGATTTACATGACGACCACATCCCCATTCAATCGCCTGCTCCTGACCGGTGCCGCCGGTGGCCTCGGTAAAGTCCTGCGCGAACGCCTGCGACCTTACGCCAACGTCCTTCGTCTGTCGGACATCGCCAACATGGCGCCAGCCATTGATGATCGCGAAGAAGTCGTGCCGTGCGACCTCGCCGACAAGCAAGCGGTGCATCAACTGGTCGAAGGCGTGGACGCGATCCTGCACTTCGGCGGCGTGTCGGTGGAGCGTCCGTTCGAAGAGATCCTGGGCGCCAACATCTGCGGCGTGTTCCATATCTACGAAGCGGCCCGTCGCCATGGCGTGAAGCGGGTGATTTTCGCCAGTTCCAACCACGTCATCGGCTTTTACAAGCAGGACGAAACCCTCGACGCCCACTCCCCTCGCCGCCCGGACAGCTATTACGGCTTGTCCAAGTCCTATGGCGAAGACATGGCCAGTTTCTACTTCGATCGCTATGGCATCGAAACCGTCAGCATCCGCATCGGCTCCTCGTTCCCAGAACCACAGAACCGCCGAATGATGAGCACCTGGCTGAGCTTCGACGACATGACCCGACTGCTCGAACGCGCGTTGTACACCCCGAATGTCGGCCATACCGTGGTGTACGGCATGTCCGACAACAAGAACGTCTGGTGGGACAACCGTTTCGCCGCACACCTGGGTTTTGCGCCACAGGACACCTCCGAAGTGTTCCGCGAAAAAGTCGAAGCCCAACCAATGCCTGCCGAGGATGATCCGGCCCGGGTTTATCAGGGTGGTGCCTTTGTCGCGGCCGGGCCGTTCGGCGACTGAGCCCTCGCCAATCCCCACATAACAAAGCCAAGGGAATGCGTTGCCATGCAAGTCGAATTGATTGTCGATGCCCGCAATATGGTCGGTGAAAGCCCGGTGTGGGTCCCCGAGGAAAACGCCCTGTACTGGGTCGATATTCCGGCCAGAGGATTACAGCGCTGGAACGCCGACAGCGGGCACGTTCATGCCTGGAAAGCCCCGCAAATGCTCGCCTGTATCGCTCGTCACAGCGCGGGGGGCTGGGTCGCCGGCATGGAAAGCGGATTCTTTCACCTGCACCCGCACAACGATGGCAGCCTCGACAGCGAACTGCTGGCCCGCGTCGATCACGCCCGCCCCGACATGCGTCTGAACGATGGCCGCTGTGATCGTCAGGGCCGTTTCTGGGCCGGCAGCATGGTGCAGAACATGGGCGCCAACGCCGTAGATGGCACGCTCTATCGCTACAGTGCCGGACAACGCGGGCCGCTCGACGCCCGGCTCAGCGGTTTCATCGTGCCCAACGGCCTGGGCTTCAGCCCGGACGGCAAGACCATGTACCTCTCGGATTCGCACCCGAATGTGCAGCAGATCTGGGCCTTCGATTACGACATCGACAGCGGCACGCCGTCCAACCGCCGGCTGTTCGTCGACATGCATCACTTCCTCGGCCGCCCCGACGGCGCGGCAGTGGACGCCGAAGGTTGCTATTGGATCTGCGCTAACGACGCCGGGCTGATTCACCGTTTCACCCCCGACGGCCGACTGGATCGCTCCCTCCCCGTGCCGGTGAAGAAACCGACCATGT
The DNA here is from genome assembly GCF_053629455.1 of Pseudomonas sp. F-14 TE3482. Lineage (NCBI taxonomy): Bacteria > Pseudomonadati > Pseudomonadota > Gammaproteobacteria > Pseudomonadales > Pseudomonadaceae > Pseudomonas > Pseudomonas sp. F-14 TE3482. The sequence continues at coordinate 3,724,819 of NZ_JBRJII010000001.1, read as the reverse complement.
GCGCCTTCGGTGGCAGCCAGTTCGATACGCTGTTTGTGACCTCGATCCGTCCCGCTGACGACCGTGACGAACAGTCGCTGGCCGGCGGCGTGTTCGCCCTCAACCCCGGCGTCAAAGGCTTGCCGGAACCCGCGTTCAACGAATGGCTTTAACCCCTCTGCTGCATCGCTGTGCCTTGAATAACAACAACAAGACTGGAGACACACCCCATGGATTTCAAACGCACCTTGCTCGCCGCCGCACTTCCCATCACTGCAGCACTCACCTTCACCCTCAGCAGCGCCGCCCAGGCGCTGGAAATCAAATTCGCCGACATTCACCCCGCCGGTTACCCGACCGTGGTCGCCGAAGAACAACTGGGTAAAACCCTGGTGGCCGACAGCAACGGCAAACTGACTTTCAAGATGTTCGCCGGCGGTGTGCTCGGTTCGGAAAAAGAGGTCATCGAACAGGCCCAGGTCGGCGCCATTCAGATGGCCCGGGTCAGCCTCGGCATCGTCGGGCCGGTGGTGCCGGACGTGAACGTGTTCAACATGCCGTTCGTGTTCCGCGACCAGGCGCACATGCGCAAAGTCATCGACGGTGAAGTCGGTGACGAAATCCTCGACAAGATCACCCACTCCGAATTCAACCTGGTCGCCCTGGCCTGGATGGACGGCGGCACGCGCAATATCTACACCAAGAAACCGGTACGCAGCCTCGCCGACCTCAAAGGCATGAAGATCCGCGTGCAGGGCAACCCGATGTTCATCGACACCATCAATGCCATGGGCGGCAATGGCATCGCGATGGATACCGGCGAGATTTTCAGTGCCTTGCAGACCGGGGTGATCGACGGCGCGGAAAACAACCCGCCGACCCTGCTCGAACACAACCACTACCAGAACGCCAAGTTCTACAGCCTGACCGGGCACCTGATCCTGCCCGAGCCGATCGTGATGTCGAAAATCACCTGGGAAAAACTCAGCCCCGACCAGCAAGTGTTGGTGAAAAAAGCCGCCAAAGCCGCACAGGCCCAGGAACGCACACTGTGGGATGCGAAGTCCGCCAGCAGCGAAGAAAAACTCAAGGCCGCCGGCGTCGAGTTCATCACCGTCGACAAAAAACCTTTCTATGAAGCCACCGCTTCGGTCCGGGAAAAATACGGCGCGCCTTACGCCGACCTGATCAAGCGCATCGAAGCCGTTCAGTAACCCTCCCTGCATTCATGAAAGGCCCGGCACCGTTGACGAGTGAATCGTCAGCGGCGCCCGGTTACGGTGAAATCCGATGAAGAATTTGCTGCTGCGCATCAACGACAGGATTTACATGACCTGCATCTGGGTCGCCGGCCTGTCGGTCCTGGCTATTTCCCTGATCATTCCCTGGGGCGTCTTCGCCCGTTACATCCTCGGCACCGGTTCCAGTTGGCCGGAGCCCACCGCAATCTTGCTGATGATGGTCTTCACCTTCATCGGCGCCGCCGCCAGTTATCGTGCCGGTGCGCACATGGCCGTGGCCATGCTCACCGACCGCATGCCCCCCGAACTGCGCAAGACCATGAGCATTATTTCGCAACTGCTGATGGCGACCATTTGCCTGTTCATGGCCATCTGGGGCACCAAGCTCTGCATGTCCACCTGGAACCAGTTCATGAGCGCCTTGCCTACCCTGCGCGTGGGCATCACCTACATGCCGATCCCCGTAGGCGGTGTGCTGACGCTGATTTTCGTGCTGGAAAAACTCTTGCTCGGTGACCAGAGCAACCGTCGGGTCGTGCGTTTCGACCTGGTTGAAGAAAGCGAAGGTGCCGCCTAAATGGACGCTCTGATTCTGCTCGGCAGCTTTATCGCTTTGATCCTGATCGGCATGCCGGTCGCGTATGCCCTGGGGCTTTCTGCCCTGATCGGTGCGTGGTGGATCGACATCCCGTTCCAGGCGTTGATGATTCAGGTCGCGGGCGGTGTGAACAAATTCTCGTTGCTGGCGATTCCGTTCTTCGTCCTCGCCGGCGCGATCATGGCCGAGGGCGGCATGTCCCGCAGGCTGGTGGCTTTTGCCGGGGTGCTGGTGGGGTTCGTGCGCGGCGGCTTGTCGCTGGTGAACATCATGGCCTCGACCTTCTTTGGCGCGATTTCCGGGTCTTCAGTGGCAGACACGGCGTCGGTCGGTTCGGTGCTGATTCCGGAGATGGAGCGTCGCGGCTATCCGCGGGATTTCTCCACCGCCGTGACAGTCAGCGGTTCAGTACAAGCCCTGTTGACGCCACCCAGCCATAACTCAGTGCTGTACTCGCTGGCTGCCGGGGGGACCGTTTCGATCGCTTCGCTGTTCATGGCCGGCGTGGTGCCGGGCCTGCTGATGAGCGCGTGCCTGATGGTGCTGTGCCTGATCTTCGCCAGAAAGCGCAATTATCCCAAGGGCGAAGTCATTCCCCTCAAGCAGGCGCTGAAAATCTGCGGTGAAGCGATGTGGGGCATGATGGCGATGGTCATCATTCTCGGCGGGATTCTCTCGGGCATCTTCACCGCCACCGAATCGGCGGCGATCGCGGTGCTGTGGTCGTTCTTCGTCACCATGTTCATTTACCGCGACTACAAATGGCGTGAGCTGCCCAAGCTGATGCACCGCACGGTGCGCACGATCTCGATCGTGATGATCCTGATCGGCTTCGCCGCCAGCTTCGGCTACATCATGACGCTGATGCAGATCCCGGCGAAGATCACCACGATGTTCCTGACCCTGTCGGACAACCGTTACGTGATCCTGATGTGCATCAACGTGATGCTGCTGTTGCTCGGCACGGTGATGGACATGGCGCCGCTGATCCTGATCCTCACGCCGATTCTGATGCCGGTGATTCTGGGCATTGGCGTGGACCCGGTGCAGTTCGGCATGATCATGCTGGTGAACCTGGGGATCGGATTGATCACGCCGCCAGTGGGCGCGGTGCTGTTTGTCGGCTCGGCGGTGGGCAAGGTCAGCATCGAAAGCACTGTGAAAGCGCTGCTGCCGTTCTATGGCGTGCTGTTCCTGGTGCTGATGGCCGTGACCTACATTCCCGCCATTTCGCTGTGGTTGCCGCATTTGGTGTTGTGACAACGGCTGGCAAATCTCCCTGTGGCGAGGGAGCTTGCTCCCGTTGGCTCGCGCAGCGGGCCCCAGCAATCTTCCAGAGGGACCGAGTTACCTGGATTTACGACTGCTTCGCAGCCGAACGGGAGCAAGCTCCCTCGCCACAAAAAACCTCATGCAGCCAGTGAAGATCGCCATGACACCCACACTCCTGGAACTCGAAGACGAACTCACCCGCCTCACCCTCGCCCCGGAACTCGGGGCGAGCATCGTCAACTGGACGGTACGCAGCACCGGCCAGCCGCTGTTGCGCCACAGTGACCAACACGCCTTGAACACCGGCCTGCCCGGCAAACTCGCCTGTTATCCCCTGGCGCCATGGTCGAACCGCATCGCCGAAGGCGGTTTCGACTGCCCGGATGGCTGGCTTGCGCTGACGCCCAACAGCCTCACCGATCCGCTGCCGATCCATGGCAGTGCCTGGCAACAGCCGTGGCAGATCGTCTCGCACACCCGCGATGAAATCGTCCTGCAACTCGACAGCACCACGCCCTTCGCTTATCGCGCAAGGCAACGTTTCCATCTGAGTGAGGGCAAGTTGAGCATCGATTTGCAGGTCACCCATCTGGCTGAACACCCCGCCTGGCATGGGCTCGGTTTACACCCCTATTTCCCGCGCACCACAGGCACTCGGTTGCAGGCGCAGGCGCAACAGGTCTGGTTGTGCGACGGCGCAAAACTGCCGACACAACTCAGTTCGATTCCTGAGGAATGGGACTTCAGCCAGCCCCGGGCATTACCCGAAACGCTGGTGGACAACGGCTTTTGCGCATGGGATGGCTACTGCCTGATCCAGCAACCCGAGCTGGGTTATGAACTGGAATGCCAAGCCACCGGCAGCGACTACTACCTGCTCTACTGCCCCGTGGGCCTGGAATTTTTCTGTATCGAACCGGTGAGCCATCCGGTCAACGCCCATCACTTGCCGGGCCGGCCAGGGTTGCGTTTGCTGGAGCAAGGTCAATCTGCCGAGCTGGGTTTCAGCCTGCGCTACCGCTACGCCAACAGCTGAGTCAGCACCGCGCGTAACTTGCCGGGCTTCACCGGTTTGTTCAGCAGCGGCGCGTCGAGTCGCTGCAGTGAGCGCCGACACTGGTCGGTGCGGTCGGCGGTGATGATCACCGCTGGAATCGCCTGGCTGAAATGCTCGCGCAAATGCCGAACCACTTCACAGCCCACTACGCCGTGATCCAGGTGATAGTCCGCCAGAATCAGTTCCGGCGCCTGTCCCTGCAAAGCCATCAGCGCGGTGGCCTCGTCGGTGGCGATGACCACCTCGCAGCCCCACTGCCCGAGCAGCGCGCTCATGCTTTCAAGAATGCTGACTTCGTTATCCAGCACCAACAGCCGCCGGCCCGGCAACGGGTTGCCGGTACTTGGTTGCGGTGCGGCCTGACTGATCGGCAGTGGAATCTCATGGGAAATCGGCACTTCGATGCTGAACATCGAACCGCGCCCCGGTAGCGAATGAACCTGAATCCTGTAGTCGAGGATCTTGGCGATGCGTTCGACAATCGCCAGTCCCAGGCCCACGCCCTTGCGATCGGCGGCGCGCCCGACGTCCAGTTGGTTGAATTCAAGGAAGATCGAGTCAAGACGATCCGCAGGAATCCCGCGCCCGGTGTCCCAGACTTCGATACGCAGCGCATCGCCCCGGCGTCTTGCCCCCAGCAGAATGCAGCCTTCGTCGGTGTAGCGGCAGGCATTGCTGAGGAAGTTGCGCAAAATCCGCGTCATCAAGCGCAAGTCGGTATGAATGGCGTAATCGCCCATGTGCACCCGCAGGTTCAACCCGGCTGCCGCGGCCACCGACTGAAACTCCGAGACCAGTGGCGCGAGCAATTCGTCGAGGCGGTACAGGGCAATATCCGGCTTCACCGCGGCCTGATCGAGCCGGGAAATATCCAGCAGATCGGTGAGCAAATCTTCCGCCCCTTCCAGCGCCTGATGCGTGCGCTCCACCAGCACCTGCTCGACGTCGGGCAGTTTGCGCTCGCGCAAGGTCGAGATCAGCAAACGCGCGGCGTTGAGCGGTTGCAGCAAGTCGTGACTGGCGGCGGCGAGGTATTTGTCCTTGCTGCGATTGGCGGCTTCGGCGGCGTCACGGGCATCGCGCAAGGCTTCGGCGGCGTCCATCAACTCGTTGGTGCGCGCGGTGACCCGCTGCTCCAGTTCGTCATTGAGTTGTTGCAGGCGCTGCTGAGCGAGTTTTCGTTCGGTGATGTCGGCGACAAAGCCCTCCACCAAACCTTCCTGATCCGGTTTGAGCAGCAGGTTCATCAACACGTCGAGGACGCTGCCGTCCTTGCGCCGCAGCTGAGTTTCATAGCCCAGCAGGCTGCGCTCGCGCTGGAGGATTTCGCCGATGCTTTCCAGCTCTTGCGCCCCTCCGACGAACAACGTGCCCGCCAGGTCCGTCAGGGAAAACAGCACCTCCTGGGGGTTTTGATAGCCGAGCATCCGCGCCAGCGCCGGGTTGGCGGCGCGCATGCCCTCCAGCAGGCTGGCCTGGAAGATCCCGTGTACCGCGTTTTCGAACAGCCATTTGTAGCGGTTGCGTTCGGTTTCCAGTTCATCCAGGCGCGCGGCCAGTTCCGGGTAATGACTCTTGCGCGCCGAGTGGTTGCCTAAGCCGAGTAACCCGGCCAGCGCCCGTTGTTGCTCGTCAGAGGGCTTCGCCATAGACGACCTCGACGTCGCGCTGACTGGATTCGCGCGGGTTGGTCAGGATGCACGGGTCGTGCATGGCGTGTTGCGACAGGAACGGAATATCCGCGGTACTCACCCCGTGCAGGCCCAGGGTTTCGTGGAAGCCGATGGCGTGTTTGAGGGCGATCAGGTGGTCGACCAGCCGCCCGCAAATCTGCCGGTGATTGAGGCCACGGCAATCAATACCGAAGGTCTCGGCGATCACCTTGAAGCGCTCCGGCGCCGAGCTGTAGTTGAACGCCACCACGTGTTCCACCAGCACCGCATTGCAGAGGCCATGGGGCAGATCGAGAAAGCCGCCAAGGCTGTGGGACATGGCGTGCACCGCGCCAAGGATCGCGTTGGAGAACGCCAGACCGGCCTGCATACTGCCGAGCATGATTTTCTCGCGCAGGGCGATGTCGCTGGGGTTAGCGATCATTTGCACCAGATTGCCGTTGATCAGCCGCATCGCCTCCAGCGCATGAGGGTCGGTGAGCGGCCCGTGACCGGTGGAGACAAAGGCTTCGATGGCATGGACCAACGCGTCGATGCCGGTACAGGCCGACAGGAACGGGTCCATGCTCAGGGTGGTTTCCGGGTCGATCAGCGACACGTCCGGCACCGCAGCCTTGCTGACGATGGAGAACTTCATGCGTTCTTGCTGATTGGAGATGATCACGAACTGCGACACATCGGCCGACGTGCCGGCGGTGGTCGGGATCAGGATCAGCGGCGGGCTGGGCATGCGCAACATGTCCACGCCCTCGAACTCGAGGATGTTGCGCCCGTGGGCGACGACAATGCCGATGCCCTTGCCGCAATCCATCGGGCTGCCGCCACCGATCGCCACGATCACATCGCAGTGATTCTCCCGGTACAGCTCGGCGCCGAGCATGACCTCTTCGATCCGTGGGTTGGGCGAAACGTCGCTATACAAAAAGAAATCAATGCCCTGGGCTTGCAGACTGGCCTCGACATCGGCGACCCAACCGGCGGCAATCACACCGGGGTCGCTGACCACCAGCACTTTGCGGGCGCCGAAGGTCTTGGCGTAGTTACCGACGTTGTGCCGACAGCCGGCACCGAAGATGATTTCAGGCGAAACGAATTTACGCAGCTGGCTGAGATTCTGGCTCATTGGAAAGCCTGTTTTTATTGTTTTGAAGGTAAAGACCACACTAAAGCATCCGGCTGCGAATGCAATCAGACCAATGGCTAGCGAGCCAGCCCGGGTTGCACTCCTCCAATGTTGTATTCACTGAAAATCCCTGTGGGAGCGGGCTTGCCCGCGATAGCGGTCTGACAGTCAACATCGATGTTGAATGTGCTGGCCTCATCGCGGGCAAGCCCGCTCCCACAGGGGGTTGCGTTTGCAATTCATCCACGATAAATCAGCCGCGAAGCCTTTTCATTGCGCAAGGTCAGGTGTTCCATGCCCAGCCCCGGCGCGTCGGCTTCGTCCCGGGCCTTGAGAATAACGTCGTGGTGGGGCGACTTGCTGCACACCGGGTCAGCGTTACTCGCATCACCCGTGAGCATGAACGCCTGGCAGCGGCAGCCGCCGAGGTCCTTGTGCTTTTCATCGCAGGAACGGCACGGATCTTTCATCCAGTCATCGCCGCGAAAACGGTTGAAACCGAAGGAGTCGTTCCAGATGTGCGCGATGCTGTGCTCACGCACGTTGGGAAACTGCACCGGCAACTGGCGGGCGCTATGACAAGGCAAGGCCATGCCGTCCGGGGTGATGTCGAGAAACAGGTTGGCCCAGCCATTCATGCAGGTCTTGGGGCGTTCTTCGTAGTAATCCGGGGTGACGAAAATCAGCTTGCACGGGTGGCCCTCGGCCTCAAGCCGCTGGCGGTATTCATTGGTGATGCGCTCGGCGCGCTGCAACTGTTCGCGAGTCGGCAACAGGCCGACGCGGTTGAGTTCGGCCCAACCGTAGAACTGGCACGTCGCCAACTCGACGAAATCCGCCTCCAGCTCCAGGCACAGTTCGATGATCTGCGCGATCTGGTCGATGTTGTGCCGATGGGTGACGAAGTTCAGCACCATCGGGTAGCCCTGGGCTTTCACCGCCCGGGCCATGGCCAGTTTCTGGGCGAAGGCCTTGCGCGAGCCGGCGAGCAGATTGTTCACCTGTTCGTCGGCGGCCTGAAAGCTGATCTGGATGTGGTCCAGCCCGGCAACCTTGAAGTCGCGGACCTTCTGTTCCGTCAGGCCGATACCCGAGGTGATCAGGTTGGTGTAGTAACCCATGTCCCGCGCGGCCTTGATCAGCTCGGCGAGGTCTTGGCGCACCAACGGCTCGCCACCGGAAAAACCCAGTTGCGCAGCGCCCATCTCCCGCGCCTCGCGGAACACCCGAATCCATTCTTCTGTGCTCAACTCCTCGCCCTGCTGGGCGAAGTCCAGCGGGTTGGAGCAATACGGGCATTGCAGTGGGCAGCGATAGGTCAGCTCCGCCAGCAACCACAGCGGTGGGCCGGGTTGCTGTTCGATCTGGCTCACAAGATGATCCCCCGGTGCCAGACCCGCTCCGTGGTGACGGTGTGATACGGCGGGCGATCAAGCTCGTAGGCCATGCTCATCGCGTCGAGCATGCTCCACAGCACATCGAGCTTGAACTGCAGAATCTCCAGCATGCGTTGCTGGCCTTCGACCGTGACGTAATGCGCCAGGGTGATGCGCAAACCATGCTCGACATCGCGCCGGGCCTGGCTCAGACGTGTACGGAAATAGTCGTAACCGGCCGGGTCGATCCATGGGTAATGGGTGGGCCAGGCGTCGAGCCGGGACTGGTGAATCTGTGGCGCGAACAGTTCGGTCAGCGAGCTGCTGGCCGCTTCTTGCCAGCACGCGCGACGGGCGAAATTGACGTAGGCGTCCACGGCGAAACGCACGCCCGGCAGCACTAGTTCTTGCGAAAGGATTTGTTCGCGATCCAGCCCCACGGCTTCGCCCAATCGTAGCCACGCTTCGATGCCGCCTTCACTGCCGGGGACGCCGTCATGGTCGAGGATCCGTTGCAGCCATTCCCGGCGCACGTCGCGGTCCGGGCAATTGGCGAGGATGGCGGCATCCTTGAGCGGGATGTTCACCTGGTAATAGAAGCGATTGGCGACCCAGCCCTGAATCTGCTCGCGGGTGGCGAGCCCGGCGTACATGGCTTGGTGGAACGGGTGGTGGATATGGTAATAGGCGCCTTTGGCGCGCAACGCCTGTTCGAATTCGGCGGGGGTCATGGGGGTGTCGGTCATTGCGGTTCTCCGGGGAATAACCGTTCGGTTCTGCGGTGTCTGGTCGGGCCTCATCGCGGGCAAGCCCGCTCCCACAGGATTTGTGTACACCGCAGATCCTTGTGGGAGCGGGCTTGCCCGCGATGGGGCCATCCGCTACAGCTCAATACTCATGCCGTCATAGGCCACTTCAATCCCGCGCCGTTCCAGCAAGGCGCGCTCGGCCGAGTCTTCATCGAGGATCGGGTTAGTGTTGTTGATGTGGATCAGCACCTTGCGCTGACGGCTAAAGCCCTCCAGCACGTCGAGCATGCCGCCGGGGCCGCTTTGTGGCAGGTGGCCCATTTCGCTGCCCAGGCTCTGGCCGACTTCGCAGACGCGCATTTCATCGTCGCGCCACAGCGTGCCGTCCAGCAGCAGGCAGTCGGCGCGCTGCATCCAGCTCAACACCTCGGCATCGACCTGCCCCAGCCCCGGCGCATAGAAAACCGATGCCCCGTTGCGCAGGTCTTCGATGAACAGGCCAATGGTGTCCCCCGGTTGCGGGTTGCCACGGTTGGGCGAATACGGCGGTGCGTTGCTGACCAACGCAATCGCGCGAAATTGCAGGTGTGGGCAGGCCGCGATACTGAACGGCTCGCGATCCAGTCCGATGGGTTGCCACTGCAAGCCACCGTTCCAGTGTTTGAGCATGGTGAACAGGGGGAAGCCGCTGCTCAGGTCTTCGTGAACCCGCTCGGTGCACCAGACCGCATGCGGGCAGCCTTCGCGCAGGCTCAACAAGCCGGTGCAATGGTCGATCTGACTGTCCAGCAGGACGACACCGGCAATCGCCGTGTCACGCAAGCGTCGGGCCGGTTGCATCGCCGGGAAGCTTTCGAGTTGCGCGCGAATGTCCGGTGAAGCATTGCAGAGCACCCACTCCACACCGTCGTCGCTCAGGGCAATGGACGACTGCGTGCGGCGTTGTGCACGCAAGTTGCCGTTGCGCATCGCGGCGCATTGACGGCAGTTGCAGTTCCATTGCGGAAAACCGCCGCCAGCGGCGGAACCGAGAACGCGGATGTGCATGGGATGCCTCCAGAAGGCAGGCCCGGCCAACGCGACGGCTGACCGGGCGATCAATCAACGGTTGGCGAAATACATCGTCACTTCAAAGCCAATACGCAGATCGGTAAACGCGGGTTTATTCCACATGGGTCAATCCTCTTCTTGTGCCGGTCAATTCCGGTAAGACCATTAATGCACGGGGGATGAGATGACCGAATGCTACTTTCGAAGGAGTTGGCGGCGTGCGTTGGTAGGGGGTGGGGCAAAGTCTTCAAGTACACCCATAACCCTGTGGGAGCGGGCTTGCCCGCGATGGCGCCATCACAATCAACACATTCGTTGACTGCCAGTTCGCTATCGCGGGCAAGCCCGCTCCCACAGGTTTCAATGGTGTTCTTGCGGGTTAGAAGAACCCCAACGGATTGATGTCGTAGCTCACCAGCAGGTTTTTGGTCTGCTGGTAATGGTCGAGCATCATCTTGTGGTTCTCACGGCCGACACCGGATTTCTTGTAGCCACCGAACGCGGCGTGGGCCGGGTACAGGTGGTAGCAGTTGGTCCAGACGCGCCCGGCCTTGATCGCCCGGCCCATGCGGTAGGCGCGGTTGATGTCGCGGGTCCACAGGCCGGCGCCGAGGCCGAACTCACTGTCGTTGGCAATCGCCAGGGCTTCGGCTTCGTCCTTGAAGGTGGTGATACCCACCACCGGGCCGAAGATTTCCTCCTGGAATACGCGCATTTTGTTGTGGCCCTTGAGCAGGGTCGGCTGGATGTAATAGCCGCTCGACAAGTCGCCTTCAAGACGCTCGGCCGCGCCGCCGGTGAGCAGTTCGGCACCCTCCTCCTGAGCGATCTTCAGGTACGAGAGGATCTTGTCGTATTGCTGCTCGGAAGCCTGGGCGCCGACCATGGTTTCGGTGTCCAGCGGGTTGCCGCGCTTGATCTTGACGATCTTCTTCATCACCTCGGCCATGAACGGCTCGTAGATCGATTCCTGCACCAGCGCCCGGGAAGGACAGGTGCAGACTTCGCCCTGGTTGAAGAACGCCAGCACCAAGCCTTCGGCGGCTTTCTCGATGAACTGCGGCTCGGCGTTCATGATGTCTTCGAAGAAAATGTTCGGCGATTTGCCGCCCAGTTCAACGGTGCTTGGAATGATGTTCTCGGCCGCGCAATGCATGATGTGCGCACCGATCGGGGTGGAACCGGTGAAGGCGATTTTGGCGATGCGCTTGCTGGTGGCCAGCGCCTCACCGGCTTCGCGACCGAAGCCCTGGACGATGTTCAGCACGCCGGCCGGCAGCAAGTCGGCGATCAGCTCGGCGAACACCATGATCGACAGCGGCGTTTGTTCGGCGGGTTTGAGCACGATGCAGTTGCCGGCCGCCAGGGCCGGGGCGAGTTTCCAGGCGGCCATCAGCAGCGGGAAGTTCCACGGAATGATCTGCCCGACCACGCCCAGCGGTTCGTGGAAATGATAGGCGGTGGTCAGTTCGTTGATCTCGGCGGCGCCGCCTTCCTGAGCGCGGATGCAACCGGCGAAGTACCGGAAGTGGTCGGCGGCCAAAGGCACGTCGGCGTTGAGGGTTTCGCGCACGGCCTTGCCGTTGTCCCAGGTTTCGGTGACGGCGAGGATTTCCAGGTTCTGCTCGATGCGGTCGGCGATTTTCAGCAGCACCAGCGAGCGATCCTGCGCCGAGGTTTTACCCCAGGCATCGGCGGCGGCATGGGCGGCGTCGAGGGCTTTTTCGATGTCGGCGGCGCTGGAGCGCGGGAACTCGGCAATCACTTCACCGGTGACCGGTGAGGTGTTGGTGAAGTACTCGCCGTTGATTGGGGCAACGAATTCGCCGCCGATGAAATTGCCGTAGCGCGGTTTGAAGGAAACGATAGCGCCGGCTGTTCCGGGTTGTGCGTAGATCATGGTGGGCCTCTGTCTGGGTCGATGCCTGTCGAGCCAACAGGCGATAAACCGATAGTAGAGAGCCCCGCCTGCCAGACGAATGCGCCGTTGGCAGGGGGATTCTCGTTATTTGGTAGTAGGTTTCACACAAACTAATGTGGGAGCGGGCTTGCCCGCGATGAGGCCAGAACATTCAACATTGATGTCGACTGTTAGACCGCCATCGCGGGCAAGCCCGCTCCCACAGGGTTATGCGGTGGAGTCAGGTTGATCAGTGTTTGGCTACCAGGTCTTTAGGCAGCTTGAATGTCCAGAGCATGCCGCCCTGGTTGAAGTCCTTGACGCGCTTGGCCACTTCGCCGCCCCACAGCGGTACCGCGCCGCCCCAGCCGGAGAGCACGGAGACGTATTGTTCGCCGTCCATTTCCCAGGTGATGGGCGAGCCGAGCACGCCGGAACCGGTCTGGAATTCCCAGACCTTCTCGCCAGTCTTGGCATTGAATGCCTGCAGGAAACCTTCCGGCGTACCGGTGAACACCAGATTGCCCTTGGTGGTCAGCACCCCGCCCCACAGCGGCGCGAAGTTCTTGTGGCGCCAGACTTCCTTGCCGGTTTTCGGGTCGATGGCGCGCAGCACGCCGATGTAGTCTTCATTCAGCGGTTTGATGGTGAAACCGGCACCGAGGAACGCCGCGCCTTTCTTGTAGGCGATGCCTTCGTTCCAGATGTCCATGCCCCATTCGTTGGACGGCACATAGAACAGGCCGGTGTCGCGGTTGTAGGCCATCGGCATCCAGTTTTTCGCCCCCAGGAACGCTGGCGCGACGAACACCGAACTGCCTTTGGCCTCGGAGCCCGGCGCACCCGGACGGCTGGCGTCGTTGTAGATTGGCCGACCGTTTTTATCCAGGCCGCTGGCCCAGGTGATCTTGTCCACGAACGGGAAGCCACGGATGAATTTGCCGTTGGTGCGATCGAGCACGTAGAAGAAGCCGTTACGGTCCGCCGTGGCTGCGGCTTTGATTTCCTTGCCGCCTTCGTTGTAGTTGAACGACACCAATTCGTTCACGCCGTCATAATCCCAGCCGTCGTGGGGTGTGCTCTGGAAGTGCCATTTGATCGTGCCATCGTCCGGGTTCAGCGCCAGGCGCGATGACGAGTAGAGGTTGTCGCCAGGACGCAGGTGCGAGTTCCACGGCGCCGGGTTGCCGGTGCCGAACAGCAACAGGTTGGTTTCCGGGTCGTAGTAGCCGCCCAGCCAAGGGGCCGCGCCGCCGGTTTTCCATAGGTCGCCCGGCCAGGTCTTGCCGGCTTCGCCGCCGGAGATGCCGTTCTCCACAGCCTTGCCGTCCTTGTAGACATAACCCATGTGGCCTTCGACGGTCGGCCGGCTCCACAGCAGGCTGCCGTTTTTAGGGTCGTAGGCTTCGATCTTGCCCACTACCCCGAACTCGCCACCGGCCACACCGGTGATCAATTTGCCGTTGATGACCAATGGCGCGGCGCTGATGGAATAGCCTTCCTTGTGGTCGGCGACTTTCTTGCTCCAGACGACTTTGCCGGTGTCCTTGTTCAGGGCCACGAGCTTGGCGTCGAGGGTGCCGAAAATCACCAGATCGCCATACAGCGCAACGCCACGGTTGATCACGTCGCAGCACGGACGGATGTCATCGGGCAGGCGCGCGTCGTATTGCCAGAGCTTGCGGCCGGTGCGCGCATCCACCGCGAACACCCGCGAGTAGGAGCCGGTCATGTACATCACGCCGTCCTTGATCATCGGCTGCGCTTGCTGACCGCGCTGTTTTTCCCCGCCGAACGAAAAGGCCCAGACCGGTCGCAGGTCCTTCACGTTGTCGACATTGAGGGTGTCCAGCGGGCTGTAGCGCTGACCCTGGACGCCCAGGCCGTTGGTGACGACCTGCTCCGGGTTCTTCGGGTCCTGGAGGATGTCTTGATCGGAGACTGCGGCCAAGGCCTGGCCAGACAACAGCATGGCACTGAGCAGCATGCTCAAAACGAAAGGTTGGCGACGTGCGGGTTGGGTCATGACGGCTGCCTCTGCGGTTTTTGTTATACCCGGGAAATTTTCCCGGTCTGGTGCAGATTCTTGGGCGCCGCCGCCCTTGCAACAATTACCCGCAGTGCGGAGATTGCTAGTTCCTTAGTACCGGGTCGGTCGCAGATTTTATGATCGACATCGGTCCCTGTGGGAGCGGGCTTGCCCGCGATGGGGTCAGAACATTCAACATTGATGTCGGCTGTCAGACTGCTATCGCGGGCAAGCCCGCTCCCACACTGGCTCTGTGTTGCTCACTTGCCCGCGGCGGAATCCACCCGCCTCATCTGCCCCCGTTCGTAACGCGGGTACAAATGGCTGACGCTGCGGATCAGTTCATAGCGACTCAGGCTGATCCCGGCGAAACGCTCGGGGATGGGGCTGCGGATCATCTCGGCCATGTCGCTGCCGTTGGCCGCGCCGTCGCGCATCAGCTGGTCCAGCCAGGTCAGGTAATCGTGCATCTGCTCGAACGGTTTTGTATCCGTGGCCACCGGCCCATGGCCGGGGACGATCAGTGTCCACGGCAAACCCTGCAGGGTCGCGATGTCGGCCAGCCACACCGACAGCCCCGGGCTGTTGGGCGTGGTCAGGGCACGTTGATAAAACACCAGATCCCCGGCAAACAACACGCCGGTTTTCTGGTCGAGAATAGCCAGATCCGCGCCGGTGTGCCCACCCAGACTCAGTAGGCGCAGATCATGGTTCCCAAAATTGTGCACGCCAGGCGTCAGCACCTGCGTCGGCAACACCACTTCGGTGCCGCGCATCCAGTCACCCACTAGCCGATACATGTTTTCAGCCATGGCATCACCCTGTTGCCGCAACAGTTCAGTGGTACCGGCCAAGGCGCCAATCGGCACGTCGGTGAAAGCCTGATTGCCCAACACATGGTCGGGATGGTGATGGGTCAGCAGCACTTGGATCACCGGCTTATCGGTGGTCGCCGCAATCGCTTTGCGCAGGGCCTCGCCATAGCGTTTCGACGGCCCGGTGTCGATGACCACCACACCCTTTTCCGTGACGATAAACGCGGTGTTGACGATGTTGCCGCCGTTGCTCTTGGCGAAGTTGTCGGTGCTGCCTTCCAGCAACCAGGTGTCTTCGGTGATCTGCCGGGGCTTGAGTGCGTAATCGGGATCAGCCAGGGTCGGCAGGCTCAGACTGATAAACAACAGCAGCATCCAGCGCATCACTCGCTCCTTGGGTCAGGGTATGGCCGCATCGAATTGATTGCCGCTGTTGTCGCGCAACACCAGGCGCGTCTGCCCTGCTCCTTCGATGTCAAAGGCCAGATTGGGGTTTTCACTGACCGCCGGGAACAACTCCAGACGCGCCAGCAATTGATCGTTTTGATCGCGCAGCTCGGCCTGGTTGATGAAAAATTCCGGGATGCCGCTGACCATACCGTTGTCCATCGGATGCGCCACCTGCAAACGCACGCGACTGAACTCGCCCCGGGGATAACGGCCACCCAGCACTTCGCCGATGCGTTCCTCCCAACCCGGTTGCGTGCGCACCACGCTTGGCGCCGTACAACCGCCGCCTGCCGCATCGATCAGGATCGAGCCGACATGCCACAGCCCGTCGCGGGTCAGTACCGCCGCACGCAACGGAGTGGCTTGTTCAACGCGGATGCGGATCGACAGCCACGGCAGCACACCGGCCAAGGGTTCGAAGTCGACGATCTTCGGCAGCGGATTGAGTTCGGCCCAGGCGAGGATGCGCACCACTTCGCCCTTGAACGCCCGGGCGTCGATTTCCAGCGGCACTTGTCGGGCGTCTTCGGCAAATGGCGGCGCGAGCAACTTGACCCGCTCGTCGAACACGAACGGTGCGTCGCCGAGCATCTGCTTGTGATAGAACCCCCACATCACCGACGGCACCGGGTCTTTACCCGGCTCGACGTCCGCCGCGTTCGCGGCCAAGGGTAACCAGCAGGCCAACAGACAACTCGCTCGCCAGTTCACTATTGATACATCTCGGGCACGTCATACCGCAGGCCGTAACGGGCATAAATGGCTTTCACCGAGCCCTCACGAATCAACGCTTCCAGCGCCTCTTCCACGGCGTAGGCCAGTTGCCGATTGCTTTCATGCACCGCCATGCCGATCTCCCAAAGCTGTTTGCCCATGTTCGGGTAGGCGTTTTCCGCCAGCGCCACTTGCGGGTCGGCGGCCTGATGAACTTGCCAGTCGATCTCGCCGCGCATGGCCATTACCGCGTCGACTTCACCAGCCTTCATCGCGGAAAAGGCCTGGGGCACGCCCGGGTAGTGATGGGTCTTGGCGGCGAGCATGCCGTTGAACACCGAGGTCAGGTAAAACGACGGCACGCTGTCGACTTCGACGCCGATCGGGTGTTGCTGGAACACCGCGACGCTGGCCACCGAGTCCAGACGACGACGGTCATAGGCCACTTGCCATTGTTCGGTCTGGTACGGCCCGAACATCACCACATGGCCGTTTTCCAGTTCACCCAGTTCATTGCGTTTCTGTGCGTAATCGCGATCGTAGGGCACGCGCATCATCAGGTCGGCCAGTTGCTGATTGTGCAACTGGCTGGCCCGCCAGATGTAATCGCGCAGGTCGTCGTCGAGCTTTTCTCCGGCGGGTGCCCAAATCAGTTTCAGGCGTACCCCCATGGCCTTGGCCAGCGCCTGGGCGAGTTCAACATCGACCCCGCGAGCCTGACCAGCGTCTTCAAAGCTGTAGGGCGCGAAGTCCTTGTACACCGCGACTTTCAGCTCGGCGGCGGCGATCATTTCGTCATAGGTACGGACCTGCGCCTGCGCTGCCTGGCAACACAGCCACACAGCGCTGATCAACACCGCGAGCAAACGCATGGGTCACTCCTCGACGTGCACGCTGTCCAGGTAGGTGCGTACCGCCCACAAGGCTTCCTGACTCAGATAGTCGGCCATCTTCGGCATGTACACCCGGCCGTCACGCACGGCGCCATGGCGCACACGTTCGACGAACCATTCATCACCGGCCTCGCCGACGTCGAGCATGCGCAAGTCGGGAGCGATGCCGCCGGACTTGGCTTCCAGGCCATGACAGGCCGCGCAGTTCTGGTTGTAGGCCGAAGAGCCGATTTGCACGGCTTTTTCGCGTTCCGGGGAGGAACGGTAAGGGTTCGCCGCCGCCCAACCATCGGCATCGACCTGCACACCGGCATCCTTGATCGGGGTCAGTCCCTGGGTTTCGACGGCTTGGGGGACCACGTTGCCGTGGGCCCAGACGGAACCTGCATTGATGAAACCGGCCAGCAGTCCGGCAACGAGCAAGGCGTTGCGTTTTGTTGTCATTGTTCTGCCCTCAAGATTGCACGCAAAACCTCTTTGAAGAGGCTATGGCACCCATCTTAGGAACGGCTTTGCGCCAACCCCATGCTGCTTTGGTGGTCGCAGCCTACTCCCTTGGTAGTAGGGCTTGTGGCGCAGGCCCAACCAATACGGGTCGGGCGCCGTGCAGCTTGTCGACGCCGATCAGGGTCAGGATCAGCAAAAACGGCAGGAGCAGTGCTTTGAGAATTCGCATGGTCAATCTCCCCCCTTGAGTGATGGCCGTTGCAATCCATGCTAAAACCGCGCCGCCCGGGGTGAGTTACTACCTTGGTACTGGCCCATCGGTACTTTCTGCATATTTCCCCGCCCGTCCAGGGTTCCTATGCTGACGCTACCTGTGATGGAGTGTCTTTATGCGCCAGCTCGCCCCTTACGCCTTGATCTACCTGTTGGCGATTGCCTGCGCCGCCGGGGTGGCGACCCAGACTCAGGCGGCGCAGGCACCGCTGCAAGTGCAGATCGGCTACCTCGGTTATCGCCCCGCCCCCGGGCCGTTGCTGTCGAACGTCATTCCCGAACCGACCGATGCCGGCCTGCGCGGCGCCGAACTGGCGATCACCGACAGCAACAGTACCGGGCGCTTTCTCAATCACAGCTACAGCCTGGTCAGCGCCAGCGTCGACAATCCGGATGTGCTGATCGAAGCGGCCAAAGCCCAACACGAACAAGGCCTGCGCCTGTTTGTGGTGAATGCACCAGCGCAGACCCTGCGCCGACTCAGCGCCGTGCTACCCGACAGCCTGCTGTTCAACGCCGGCAGCGCGGATGACAGCCTGCGCAGCACCGACTGCCTGCCGAACGTGCTGCACAGCCTGCCAAGCCGGGCGATGCTGGCCGATGCGCTGGCGCAATTTCTGGTGCTGCGCAAATGGCAGCGGGCACTGCTGATCGTCGGCCCGACCGCGGACGATCAAGCCTATGCCGCCGCCCTGCGCCGGGCGGCCAAGCGCTTCGGCCTGCAATTGGTGGCGGAAAAAGCCTGGAGCTTCGATAACGATCAGCGCCGCAGCGCCCAGGCCGACATGCCGCTGTTCACCCAGACCGCCGAGTACGACGTGGTGCTGGTGGCTGATGAACGCGGCGACTTCGGCGAGTACGTGCCCTACCAGACCTGGTACCCACGGCCGGTCGCCGGCACCCAGGGCCTGACCCCGGTGGGCTGGCACAAGACCGTGGAAACCTACGGCGCCGCGCAGCTGCAGAAACGCTTCGAAGCCCTGGCCGGGCGCTGGATGAACGACCGGGATTTCGCCGCCTGGATTGCCGTACGCAGCATCGCCAGTGCGGTGGGCAAACTGCGTCAGGCCGATGCCATGGCGATTCGTACGCTTGAGATCAGCGATCAATTGCCGCTGGACGGCTTCAAGGGTCGCAAGCTCAGTTATCGGCCGTGGAACGGTCAGTTGCGCCAACCGATCCCCATCGTGCAACCCCGGGCGCTGGTCAGCACCTCGCCGCAAGACGGCTTCCTGCACCCCGTCAACGAAATGGACAGCCTGGGTTACGACAAAGCCGAGGTCAGCTGCCGCTTTCTCTGATCCCTTTTTTTCGACAACAACAATAAGGAATCTGCCATGCGCCGCACCCTGCTTTCCTATGCCCTACTTTCCTGCGCCCTGCTGCTCGCCGCCGGGCACGCCGCTGCCAGCACCGCCTGGATCTCCAACGAAAAGGACAACAGCCTGAGTCTGATTGATATGCAGACCCTGCAAGTCACCGACACCCTGCCCGTCGGCCAGCGCCCGCGCGGCCTGTTGCTGTCCCACGACAACAAGTTGCTGTACATCTGCGCCAGCGATTCGGACCGGGTCCAGGTGATGGACATCGCCACGCGCAAGATCATCAAGGAACTGCCCTCGGGCAAAGACCCTGAGCAATTCGCCCTGCACCCCAACAATCGCTGGCTGTACGTCTCCAACGAGGACGATGCGCTGGTGACAGTGATTGACACCGAAACTTCCAAAGTGCTCGGGCAGATCAGCGTCGGCGTCGAGCCTGAAGGCATGGCCGTCAGCCCCGACGGCAAGTGGGCGGTGAACACCAGTGAAACCACTAACATGCTGCACTGGATCGACACCAGCACTCAGACCCTGGCCGACAACACCCTGGTCGATCAGCGGCCGCGTTTCGTCGAATTCAATCCCGATGGCTCGCAGCTCTGGGCCTCGGCGGAAATCGGCGGCACGGTAACAATTCTCGACGTTTCCAGCCGCAAGGTCCTCAAGACCCTGACCTTCCAGATCAAAGGCGTGCATCCGGACAAAGTCCAGCCGGTGGGGATCAAACTCAGCGCCGACGGCAAGTACGGTTTCGTCGCGCTCGGCCCGGCCAATCATGTGGCGGTGATCGACGCCAAGACCTTCGAGATCCTTGATTACCTGTTGGTGGGCCGACGGGTCTGGCAGATGTCGTTTACCCCGGATCAACGGCAATTGCTGGCCACCAATGGCGTCAGCGGCGACGTATCGGTGATCGATGTCGACAGCCTCAAGGTCACCAAATCGGTGAAAGTCGGGCGCTATCCGTGGGGCGTGGTGGTGACGCCATGAACGCCCTTGAAGTCAGCGACCTGAGTTTCGCTTACGGCGCGCGCGAGGCCTTGCGTCAGGTGAGTTTCAATCTGGCAGCGGGGCGTTTTGCCGCGCTGCTTGGACCGAACGGCGCGGGCAAATCGACCCTGATCGCCCTGCTCACTCGCCTTTATGATGTTCAGCGCGGTGATATTCGGGTCGGCGGCTGTTCGTTGCGCAATGCCGCACGCCCGGCGCTCAAGCAATTGGGTGTGGTGTTTCAGCAAAGCACTTTGGATCTGGACCTCAGCGTCGAGCAAAACCTGCGTTATCACGCCGCGCTGCATGGCCTGTCCCGGCGCCAGACCAACCTGCGAGTCGACGCCGAACTGGCGCGCCAGGCCTTGACCGAGCGCCGTGGCGAACGGGTGCGTAATCTCAATGGCGGCCATCGTCGGCGGGTGGAAATCGCCCGTGCGTTGTTGCATGAGCCAAGCCTGTTGCTGCTCGACGAGGCCAGCGTCGGCCTCGATCCGGCCAGTCGCCTGGCGCTCAACCAACACATCCGCAGCCTGTGCCGCGAGCACACCCTCAGCGTGCTCTGGACCACTCATTTGCTGGATGAAGTGCAGCCCAGCGACGACTTGCTGATCCTGCATCAAGGGCGGTTGGTGGCCAGCGGACAGGCTGAGGCGCTGAGCCTGGAACATGGCGGCGACCTCGGTTCGGCCTTCACTCGCCTGACCACCCCGGCCCCTTCAGGAGCAATCGTCGGATGAACGCTTATTGGCAATGTTTCAGCGGTATCGTGCTGCGCGAATGGCTGCGTTTTGTGTTGCAGCGCACGCGGTTTCTCAGCGCGCTGGTGCGGCCGTTGCTGTGGCTGCTGGTGTTCGCTGCCGGTTTTCGCGCGGCACTCGGCATCGCCATCATCGAGCCCTACGACACCTACATCCCCTATGAGGTTTACATCATCCCGGGCCTGGCCTGCATGATCCTGTTGTTCAACGGCATGCAAGGTTCGCTGTCGATGGTCTACGACCGGGAGATGGGCAGCATGCGCGTGCTGCTGACCAGCCCCCTGCCCCGGACCTTCCTGCTGTGCAGCAAATTGCTGGCGACGTCGCTGATTTCGCTGTTGCAGGTGTATGCCTTTCTGGCGATTGCCTGGCTGTACGGCGTGCAACCGCCGGCTATGGGTTTGTTGCTGGCCTTGCCGGCATTGCTGCTGGTGGCGTTGATGCTCAGCGCGCTGGGCCTGTTGCTGTCCAACGCCATCCGCCAGCTGGAGAACTTTGCCGGGGTGATGAACTTCGTGATCTTCCCGCTGTTTTTCCTGTCGTCGGCGCTGTATCCACTATGGAAAATGCGCGAGTCCAGCGAGTGGCTGTATTGGCTGTGCGCCTTGAACCCGTTCACCCATGCGGTGGAACTGGTGCGGTTTGCGCTGTATGAACGCTTTAACCCGGTGGCGCTGGCGGTATGTATGGGGCTGACACTGATATTCACTCTGCTCGCCGTACTCACCTTCAACCCGCAGCACGCCGCCCTGCGAAAATCCAGCTAACAACACTAATCCCTGTGGGAGCTGGCTTGCCCGCGATAGCGGTCTGCCAGTCGACATCAATGCAGGATGTGCCGGCCTCATCGCAGGCAAGCCAGCTCCCACAGTTCTGAGGTGTTCACATATTTTGTGTTCACACACTATCCAGTGTGGGAGCAAGCAGCCTTGCGCAAATTCAGCTGACAACACTAATCCCTGTGGGAGCGGGCTTGCCCGCGATAGCGGTCTGCCAGTCGACATCAATGCAGGATGTGATGGCCTCATCGCAGGCAAGCCAGCTCCCACAGTTCTGAGGTGTTCACATATTTTGTGTTCACACACTATCCAGTGTGGAAGCACGCCGCCCTGCGAAAATCCAGCTAACAACACTAATCCCTGTGGGAGCGGGCTTGCCCGCGATAGCGGTCTGCCAGTCGACATCAATGCAGGATGTGATGGCCTCATCGCAGGCAAGCCAGCTCCCACAGTTCTGAGGTGTTCACATATTTTGTGTTCACACACTATCCAGTGTGGGAGCAAGCAGCCTTGCGCAAATCCAGCTGACAACACTAATCCCTGTGGGAGCGGGCTTGCCCGCGATAGCGGTCTGCCAGTCGACATCAATGCAGGATGTGATGGCCTCATCGCAGGCAAGCCAGCTCCCACAGTTCTGAGGTGTTCACATATTTTGTGTTCACACACTATCCAGTGTGGGAGCAAGCAGCCTTGCGCAAATTCAGCTGACAACACTAATCCCTGTGGGAGCGGGCTTGCCCGCGATAGCGGTCTGCCAGTCGACATCAATGCAGGATGTGATGGCCTCATCGCAGGCAAGCCAGCTCCCACAGTTCTGAGGTGTTCACATATTTTGTGTTCACACACTATCCAGTGTGGGAGCAAGCAGCCTTGCGCAAATTCAGCTGACAACACTAATCCCTGTGGGAGCGGGCTTGCCCGCGATAGCGGTCTGCCAGTCGACATCAATGCAGGATGTGCCGGCCTCATCGCGGGCAAGCCCGCTCCCACAGGGATCTTCATTGAACACAGCATTGGTGTACGACGCGGGTCCCATAAAACCAGACAAATTACTACTTTAGTACTGGTTTACCTGTCTATCGTCGCATTCACAACGCACCGCTACTGACATGTAATGGGTTCATAACTATAAGGACTGAACCCCATGCCGCGTGCACGACGTGTTCTGCTGTGCCCTTCTCTCGCCGCGCTGTCGCTGAGCCTGTTGCTGGGCGTCGCGCAGGCTGAAACAGCGCTGTTTTCTGCCGACGGTTATCGCATCGGTCTATACCGCAGCCCAACCCCGACTCAACTCCAGGGCGCGAGTATCATCGACACGCCGGCCCTGCAAAACCTGCTCAAGCACACGCCGCAGCCGCTGCTGATCGATGTCTACCGCCGGCAATGGCTGCAAGGCCGTTTCATCGAAGATGAGCCCCATGAAAACCTGCCCGGCAGCCATTGGCTGGCCAATACCGGTGACGGTGACCTGACGCCCCCGTGGCAGGATTATTTCGCGCGCCACCTGCAGCAATTGACGGCGGGTGATCTGACGCGACCGTTGGTCTTTTACTGCCGCTCCGATTGCTGGTTGAGCTGGAACGCGGTAAAACGCGCCGCTTCCATAGGCTATAAAACACTGTATTGGTACCGCGACGGACTGGATGCCTGGCAAGCGGCGAACCTGCCCGTGACGCCGGCCCGGCCCGAGCCCTTTCCCTGACGTGAGCGCTTGCGTGTTGTTGCCACACCCGAATCAAAAATAATGAGGTGAAAGGCCATGTACAAAATTCTGATTGCCGACGATCACCCGCTGTTTCGCGAAGCCATTCATAACGTCATCAGCGACGGTTTCCCCGGCAGCGAGGTCATGGAAACCGCCGACCTCGACAGTGCCCTGGCCCTGACCCAGGAACACGATGACCTGGACCTGATCCTGCTCGACCTGAACATGCCCGGCATGCACGGCCTCAATGGCCTGATCAACCTGCGCAACGAGGCGCCGACCATTCCGGTGGTGATTGTTTCGGCCGAACAGGACAAACAAATCGTGCTGCAAGCCATCACCTATGGCGCGGTGGGGTTCATCACCAAGTCCTCGCCTCGGGTGCAGATGACCGAGGCCATCCAGCAGATTCTCAATGGCAATGTGTACCTGCCGCCGGACATCATCCGCACGCAGAAAAGCGGCACTCATCGCCGGATGAATGACACCCCGAGCTTCCCGCCCGAATTGCTCCAGGCGCTGACCCGCAAGCAGTTGCTGGTGCTTGAGCGCATGACCAAGGGCGAATCGAACAAACAGATCGCCTACACCCTGGAAATCGCAGAAACCACGGTCAAGGCCCACGTCTCGGCGATATTACGCAAACTCAATGTGCACAATCGGGTGCAGGCGATATTGAGTGCCGGGGATATTGATTTCGGGTCGTATTTGCGGCGCTGATTCTGGGGGCAACAGTTAGACCGAATCGCTCCCATCGCGGGCAAGCCCGCTCCCACAGGATCTCCACAAACCTGTGGGAGCGGGCTTGCCCGCGATGGCGCCAGTGAACACACCAGAAAACTCAAGGCCGACCAAGCAAATGACTCATCGCCGTCTTGAGCTTCATCGGCCGCACCGGTTTGTGCATCAGGGTGTGGCCCAGTTCGCGGATCTGCTGTTTGAGTTCGTTGCTGTAGTTGGCGGTGATCATCATCGCCGGGATCGCTGAAGCACGCCGGGCGTTGATGCGGGCCACGGCGTCGACACCATTCTTCTCGTCATCCAGGTGATAGTCGGCGATCAGCAGGTCGGCTTCGGCGTGATAATTATCCACTTGCCGCGCCAGGTCCTCTTCCGACAGCGCCGTGATCACCCGGCAGCCCCAACCTTCGAGCAAGGTGCGCATCCCCGCGCAAATCGCCGCGTCGTTGTCCAGCACCCACACCCGCGCACCGCGCAGGCGCTCGAGCATCGGTTCACTCATCAGCAGGTTCGGCAACGCCTTGGGCGCCGTGGCACTCAACGGTACTTCGACGGAAAACATCGAGCCTTTGCCCGGCCATGAACGCACATGGATCCGATGGCCAAGAATACGGGCGATTTTCTCGACAATCGCCAGGCCCAGCCCCAAGCCGCGATCCTGATCGGGACGCTGCACGTCACCGCGTTTGAACTCCTGAAAAATCTCCTCCAGACGGTTTTCGGCAATGCCCATGCCGCTGTCCCAGACTTCAATGGTCAGTCGCTGGTGATGACGTCGGCAACCAAGCACTACCCGGCCGCTGTAGGTGTAGCGAATAGCATTGCTCAGCAGATTACGCAGAATCCGCGCGAGCAACTGAATGTCGCTGCGCACCAACGCCGAACAGGGGATGAAATGCAGCTCGAGACCTTCGCTGCGGGCCACTTGGGTGTATTCCGCGGCGAGGTTTTCCAGCAATTCGCTGAGGGCGAAAGGCGCAATGTCGGCCTTGATCACCCCGGCATCGAGTTTGGAAATGTCCACCAGCGTGCCCAACAGATTTTCCACGTCTTCCAGGGAATTGCTCACGTTGCGCACCAGCGTCTCGTTGGCCACCGGCTCCCGGCGCTCCAGCAAGGCACTGGTAAACAGCCGCGCGGCATTCAGCGGTTGCAGCAGATCGTGGCTGACCGCCGCGAGAAATTTGGTCTTCGACAGGTTGGCCTGCTCGGCCTCGAGCTTGGCCTCGCGCAAGCGTGATTCCACCCGGCGGCGTTCGTCGATTTCGCGCAGCAATTGGTCATTGAGGGTGGTCAGTTCGGTGGTGCGTTCACGCACCCGCAATTCAAGGTTCTGATAGGCCTGATGCAACGCCTCAGCGGTGCGGCGGCGCTCGGTGATGTCACGGATCAACACGAAAATCCCCACCACTTCCCCGGTGGCCAGGCGATTGGGCACGTAGGAGCGCAGCATGTAGCGCTCCTGATTGTTGATGTTGGTTTCGGCAAACTCGAACGTCACGCTCTCGCCGGCCAGGGCCCGGGCCACGTAGGCTTCCAGGCGCTGATAGTGCTGCTCGCTGTGGACTTCGCGCAGGCTCTGCCCGAGCATCACGCCCCGGGGCCAGCAGTACCATTCTTCGTAGACTTTGTTGGTGAATTCATAGACCAGATCGGCATTCAAGTAAGCGATCAGCGCCGGCACATGGTCGGTGATCAGGCGAATCCAGCGCTCGCTTTCGCTGAGCGCTTCGGCGTGCTGGTAGCGTTCGGTGATGTCGGTGAAGGTGTTGACGAAACCGCCGGTGGGCAACGGATGGGTGCGGATTTCCAGCACCCGGCCATCGTAGAGGCGCTGCTCGCATTCCTGTACATGCCGCCCGTTCGGATCGCGACTGGCCGGGGTCAGCAGGTTCAGTTCGCTGTCGGCAATCACTTCGGCGAACGGTCGATGAGCCGCCACCGGGGCCAGGCCGCTGAGTTCCAGGAAGCGCCGGTTCCACAGTTCCAGAATGCCCTCGGCGTTGACCATCGCCACCCCTTGGGACAGGTTGTCGACCGCCCGTTGTAACAAGTGCGACTTCTGCGCCACCGCCTGCTCGCGGCGCAGGGTTTCGCTGAGTTTGACGTCGGTAATGTCGGTGAACAGAATCACCCGCCCGCCTTCCTGAGTCGGCCGTTCACTGACTTGCAGCCAGCGCCCGTTGTGCAGGCGATAGAGCAGGTTTTCGTCGGCATGCCCGCGGGGTTCTTCGCTGAACAGTCCGGTCGCGGTCATCAACCGTTTGACCTCGCGCAGGCGCATGCCGGCATTGATGCGCACCCGGCTGTTGCCCCAAAACGCCTTGAAGCGACTATTGAACAGCACGATCCGCTGCTCGGCGTCGAACAGCACAAAGGCGTCGGAAATGCTTTCGATGGCGTCGATCAAGTGTTGATGGGCGGTTTCGGCTCGCAGCCGTGCCTCGCTGAGCAAATGATTGCCGGCCTTGAGTTCGGCCATGGCCTGGTTCAGGGCATCGGTGCGCTCACGCACCTGTTCGGCCAGCACCACCGAATGCTGGAACGCCGCGTACGGGTCGTTGCCCCGGGTGATGCCGGATTCGATGCGCTCGATCAGCGCGCCATTGATGCGCTGCAGTTTGTGGTTTTCGTGGCGCAGGCTGGCGATCTGCGCCTGAAGGTCAGCGCTGTCCAAGGGAGCGGCCTCGGGCAATGGCAACCCCGGTGAAGGTCTGGTTGATGTGCATGCCATTGAACTGTTCTCCGTAGGTGTTGAAACCCATCACCCGTTGCTCCCGCAGAAACGCGCCGATCTGCTCGAGATTGCCGCCGTCTTCCAGTTCCAGACGCCTGAGAAAACAGTCGCAGCCGATGGTCAGCAACAGGTCCCCGAGACGCTCCTGCAAACCGTCGAACAGATTTTGCAAATTCGGCAGCATGGGGCCGGGGGTCATGACGGTGAGGACGATGCCGTTTTCCACCGCGCAGTAGAAACTCAGGCTCAGGTCTGGATGAACCTGCTGGATCGCACGCACGTAATACTGATCGTTGATTCGCACCGCCAACGGATGCGCGGCGAAGATCCGATAATCGAGGTCGGCCACCGCCACGCCGATGTGCCGGGCGTATTCCTCGGCGGCGGGTTCGGCATTCAGTTCGAACACCCGGCGCGAGGTGCTGTCGGCAGCGGTGACCACCAGTTTCTCGGCCCTGGGCAGAATGTGGTGAGTGGTGAAGACTTCGAAGTCCAGCCAGGTATTGACCAGCACCACCACCGCCGCGCCGCTGTGAAACTCGCCGCCGAAATACACGTGAGTGTGGGTCAGGTAGTTGTCGTCGCCGGCTGAACCGCCAAAATGCGGAATGTCGCCCAGCGCCGCACTCAGGGCGGCGAGAACCATTTCCTCACGGCTGGACAAGCCATCGAGCAGGGTCAGGGCAAAGCTGTTGCCCTTGATCGGCGCCAGGGTGTTGCTGCGACAGCCGCTGACCAGTCGCTCGACCATTTGCTGGGCATCGATCAGGCTGAAATGCTCCATCTCGTCGATCAGTTCGGTGGAGATGGAAAAGTGCCGATGATCGAAGCCCACCGCCGTCACGCAGCTGCGGCCATAGCCTTGGGGGGTGATTTCTCCGGCACTGGTGCAGCCCACCAGACGAATGCCGCCGAAGCTCTGTTGCAATGCCTGCCCCAGCGCCTGCAAGTCGTACTCGGCGGAGCAGAAGAACAGCACAAAGCCCAAATGCGGATGCAAGAGTTGTCGCGCCAGATCCTGAGCCGCTTGCTGGGCATCGGTGGCCTGGGACATGCCACTGACCACACCGTCGTTCTGAACCTGCTGCATCCTCGCCCCTCGCCGGTGCGCCTGTATGAGGCACGAGTGTACGAAGCCTGCGGGCGGTGGCGAATGCTACTTGGGTAGCGGGTGGGGGGTTCGATGGGATGAGAGCCGGGGGGATAGAACGTTTGATGGCTGACACTTTTGTGGCGAGGGAGCTTGCTCCCGCTGGACTGCGAAGCAGTCCCCCAAATTCTGGCCGATGCGCGACTAGAATCGGGGGGTCGCTTCGCGACCCAACGGGAACAAGCTCCCTCGCCACAGCAAGCTCCCTCGCCACAGGCAAGCCTCCACGCCACACGTAGTGGTTAGTCAGCCAGTTACCAGGTCAACACCGCCCCCACCGCAAACGTATCGGTGTCTTCATTCTGGGCCGTGGTGTCGTGGCCATTGATTTCGAACTGGTTGTACTCGGCCACCAGCTTCAGGTTGTCGTTGACGTCATGGAACAGCGCGATGCCGCGGGTCTCGTAATCGGCACCGCTGCCGACCACGCCGTTGCCGTCGTCCTCGGTCTTGCCGTAAGACAGTGCCAAGCGGTTTTTGCCCAGTTTGTAGGAGCCCTGCAACAGGTAACCGTCGCTGTCGACATTGCGCAGGGTCGGTTCGCCGGCGTTGTTGGTGAAGAACGGGTTGATGCCCTTGGCCTGGAAGCCGGAGCCGGTCAGCGACAGCCCGCCCATCTTCGCCTGCACGCCGTAACCGACGCCTTTGGAGGTGACGGACTCGATGCTGGAATCGGTGTTGTCCGAAGTCTGGTAGCTGCCGTTGAGCCAGCTGTAAATCTTCGCCCCGCCGACGTCGAACTGATAGGTGATCTCGCTCTCGGTGCGCGGGTTCTCCTGATACGCCTTACCCGTCGCGCTGCTGTCGTTGGTGTCGACCGGGTCCATGATTCCGACCGCCACCCGCAAGCCGTCCATCACCGGGGTGCGATAGGTAATTTGCGAGGTCGGGAACGGGTATGGATAACCGCTGCCGATGTTGCCGAACGACACCCCGCCGCCGTCCACCAGGCCCAACGTATCGCTGACCTGACCATAACCGGCGAGTAATTCGTCGAGCAGGATGTTGGAGCGGGCAAACAGGCCGAAGTCCTTGCCGATCAGCACCTCGCCCCACTCTGGATTGGCTACCGTGCCATAGAACTGCCGCACGTCGATGGCGGTGTCGGTGCCGTTGGTTTCGCTGTCGTTGATGGTCACCCAGAACGAGGCGCGGGCACCGAGCTTGAGATCATCGACCTGCTTGCCCATGTTGAAGCCCAGGTAGTTGGGCAGAAATCCCATCTTCACCCGCGCCTGGCGCCGGTCGTACTGCTCGCCGGCCCGGTCCACGTCGCTGTTCACGTAGAAGGCGTTGATGTAGCCATCCGTGGAGAACGTGGTCTGGTCCTTGTCGTACAGCATGATCTCGGCCTCGGCCATTGAGCTCAGGCCAAAGGACGACAGGCTGGCGATGAAGGCCGGCAAGAAACGATGCTTGAAGTTCTTATTGTTGTGCATGACGCGCTCCGCAACGGGGGACTTGATGTCGGAGGCGATTATCGAAAGTGGACCGGCGGCGTCATACGCTGCCTTGGGTGCGGTTGTGAGCTGCTTTGGATTGGCGGGTAGCGCGCGGCAAATTCGGCGTAAGACCGCCCGTCGGACAGGCCCGGAACTTAGGGCGTACGCCTGTGGACCGGACTGGCGTCCACAGGAACCGGTGCCGGCTAGGCGAGCGCTCTAAACAGCATGTAAACGGCGATCACCACGCAGACGCTGGCGAAGCCGATCTGCAGCCCTCGGGCCGGCACCCGCGCGCAGAGTTTTCGACCGAGGATCATTCCGACGATGCTGGCGACAATGAACGACCCGCCCAAACCATCGATCCGCACCCCGGCATGAAACGCGCCGATCACGCCGATTACCGAGATCAGGCTGATCACCATCAACGACGTGGCGACGATGCCGCGCATCTGCACATCGGTCAGTTGCTTGAACGCCGGCACAATCAGAAAGCCGCCACCGACCCCGAGCAGCCCCGAAACCACACCGGTCACCGCGCCGAGTGCCGCCAGGGTGGCGGTGCATTTGGCGGTCCAGGAAAAGCGCCCGGTCTGCTGATCGAGCATGCAGTTTTTCTGGCCCCAGTTGGCATGGCCGTGATCGCTCGGGCCATCGTCGGGCTTTTCCCGGCGCAGCATCCGCCAGGCCACCATGACCATCAGCAGACTGAACAGAACCATCAGGATCTTTTCCGGCAACTGATGGGCGAAGTAGATGCCCACCGGCGAAAACACCGCACCCAGCAGCGCTATCAACAACGCGGCGCGATAGCGCACCAGGCCATGGCGCAAACCGTCGATCGCACCGATCGCCGCCGCACTGCCCACCGCGAACAAGGCAACGGGCGCCGCTTGGGTCATGGTCAAGCCCAGCCCCAGCACCAAGGCCGGCACCGCAAGAATACCGCCACCGGCCCCGGTCAAACCGAGCACCAGCCCCATGACCACACCGAAAAAACTGGCCAGCAACATAGGGTTCTCTCAGTCAACCTTGGACAGATGGGTCAGCCATTCACGGCCCTTGAGCAGGCCATTCCAGTAGAACCACGGCAGCAAGGTTGCCTTGAGGAACCAGGCCGAACGGCGCGCCACCGTCGGGTCGAGGGGAAAGGTCGGCAGCAACTTACCGGCGTAACCGAACTCGGCGAGGATCACCTTGCCCTTCTCCACCGTCAGCGGGCAGGAACCGTAGCCGTCGTACTTGAGTGGCAACGGCTGTTGCTTGCGCAGGGCCAGAAGGTTTTGCGCCACCACCACGATCTGCTTGCGCGCGGCGGCGGCAGTTTTCGCGTTGCTGGTGGAACAGACATCGCCCAAGGCAAAGACGTCGGTATAGCGCACGTGTTGCAGGCTGTGCGGGTTCACTTCGCACCAGCCAGCGGCATCGGCCAACGGGCTTTGGCGGATGAAATCCGGCGAGACCTGAGGCGGTACGACGTGCAGCAGGTCGAAGGTTTTTTCTTGTACGGTCACGACACCTGCAGCGTCCTTGACCTCGAACCACGCGGTTTTCGATGGCCCGTCAACCTTGACCAGATTGGAATTGAAGGCCAGCCGGGCGTTGTACTTTTCGATGTACTTCATGAGCGGCGGCACGAATGTCGCCACGCCGAATAACGCAGCGCCGGCCAGATTGAACTCGACGTCGAATTTGTTCAGAACGCCGGTTTTACGCCAGTGATCGCAGGACAAGTACAAGGCTTTCTGTGGCGCACCGGCGCATTTGATCGGCACCGCTGGCTGAGTGAAGATCGCTTTGCCGCCGCGCAATCCCTGGACCAGTTCCCAGGTGTAGGCCGCATGCCGATAGCTGTAATTGGAGGTCACGCCGTTCTGGCCGAGGGTGTCCTGCAAGCCTTCGATTTTCTCCCAGGCCAGGCGCAAACCGGGGCAGACGACGAGGTTCCGGTAACTGACGGTGCGGCCATCGTCGAGGGTCAGCTGTTTGCTGTCGGGGGCGATGTCAGTCACGCACGCCTGCAACCAGGTGGCCTGACGCGGCATTACCGAGGACATCGGGCGCGCGGTGTTTTTCACCGAGTAAGCACCGCCGCCCACCAGCGTCCACGCCGGTTGGTAGTAATGCTGGCTGTCGGGTTCGATGACGGTGATGTTTAAACCAGGATCGCGTTTCAGCAGGCTGGCAACCAAACCAATGCCGGCGGTCCCGCCGCCTATTACCACGATGTCGGCACTGATGGATGGGCCCCAGTGTTGATCGTTCATCATTCATTCCTTGTTATTGCACGCATGGCGCCGGGTTCAGTCCCGCATTACGGCTATCAGGCTCAGCCCCAGCTTTTCAGCACCGCTCCGCAGTACAGGCCGGACAGCGTTTTCATCACCTGAATCACTTCGTGACTGGCTAAACCATAGAATATGTACTTGCCTTCACGACGGGTGGCGACCAATCCCTCGTCGCGCAGGATGCCCAGCTGCTGGGACAGTGTGGGCTGGCGCACGCCGGTCATTTTCTCCAGTTCGCCGACGTTGCGCTCGCCCTGGGTCAATTGGCAGAGAATCAGCAAGCGATCCTCGTTGGCCAAGGCCTTGAGCAGCGCGCAAGCTTTGGAGGCCGAGGCCCGGAGTTGGGCGACTTCACATTCGGTCAGACTGGATTGCATTTGCAGGATGCCTTCGACGTCACTTAAGCTGCGGACATTATGTTTAAACATAAAGTGTTGCAACCGGTTATTGTCCTCCCGCCCCTTTCCACAGGTTCGTCCCCATGTCTGCGTTGATTGAAGCCTTCCTCGACCCCGCCTCGTCGACTTACAGCTACGTGATCTACGAGCACGATGGCGGGCACTGCGCGATTGTCGACCCAGTGCTGGATTACGACCCCGCCGCCGGGCGCACCGCGACCGTCCAGGCCGACAAAATCATCGCCTTCGTGCGCGAACATCAGTTGCAGGTGCAATGGCTGCTGGAAACCCACGCCCATGCCGATCACCTGTCCGCCGCGCCGTATCTGCGTCGGGAATTGGGGGGCAAGATTGCGATCGGTGAGTCGATCAGCAAGGTTCAGGACGTGTTCAAGACGCTGTTCAACCTTGAACCGGGATTTAGCGTCGATGGTTCACAGTTCGATCACCTGTTCGCGCCGGGCGAGTCATTCCGGGTCGGCAATCTCAAGGCCACAGCCCTGCATGTGCCCGGCCATACCCCGGCGGACATGGCCTATTTAATCGATGGCGATATGATTCTGGTGGGCGATACGTTGTTCATGCCGGACGTCGGCACCGCGCGCTGCGACTTCCCCGGCGGCAATGCCAACCAGATGTTTGCCTCGATCCACAAACTGTTGGCCTTCCCCGCCAGCGTTCGCCTCTACGTCTGCCACGATTACCCGCCTCCGGGCCGCGCCCCGCAATGCCAGAGCACGGTTGGCGAGCAGCGGAAAAGCAACATCCATATTCACGATGGCATTGATGAGGCCACCTTCGTCGCCATGCGCACCCGGCGCGATGCCGGGTTGGGCATGCCGACGCTGTTGTTGCCGGCGATTCAGGTGAATGTGCGGGCGGGGAATTTGCCGCCGGCGGAAGAGAATGGCGTGACTTACCTGAAGATTCCGATTAATAAGCTGTAAATCAAGATCAAAAGATCGCAGCCTTCGGCAGCTCCTACGGGGCCGGATGCATCCGCAAGATCATGGTGCACACGATCAATGTAGGAGCTGGCGAAGCCTGCGATCTTTTGATCTTCAATTGGCCAACGTCAACCCATTCGCCGGCAACGGCAACGCCGTCTTATACCGCACCTGCTTGAGCGCAAAGCTCGAACGGATGTTCGCCACCCCCGGCACCTTGGTCAAAAAATCCATCATGAAGCGCTCCAGCGACTGAATGGTCGGCACCAGTACGCGGATCAGATAGTCCGGGTCGCCGGCCATCAAATAGCACTCCATCACTTCCGGGCGATCCGAGATCGCCTCTTCGAAATGCTGCAACGCCTCCTCCACCTGTTTCTCCAGGCTGACGTGAATGAACACATTCACATGCAGCCCCAGCAGGTCGGCATCCAGCAGGGTCACTTGCTCACGAATCAGCCCTAATTCTTCCATCGCCTTGACCCGGTTGAAGCACGGCGTGGGCGACAAGTTCACCGAGCGCGCGAGGTCGGCGTTGGTGATGCGCGCGTTCTCCTGAAGGCTGTTGAGAATGCCGATATCGGTACGGTCCAGTTTGCGCATGAGACAAAACCACCTGCTTTTTATGTTTATGCAGAATTTTTATCCTCAAATAACCTCAAGCGCAACGAAACAGAGAGAAATATTCTTCTTGGGCCGGCCTATGATTGTTGTAGGACAAGATTTCTTTTATCGAAGAATGACTGCCAGCTCACTACAAGAAATTCACAAGATCGAGCGTAGAAGCCATGAACCAAGCGTACGAACCGCTGCGCCTGCACGTTCCCGAACCTTCGGGCCGCCCCGGCTGCAAAACCGACTTCTCCTACCTGCATCTGACTGACGCAGGCTTGGTGCGCAAACCCCCAATCGACGTTGAACCGGCCGACACGGCTGATCTGGCCAAAGGCCTGATTCGCGTGCTCGACGACCAAGGCAATGCCCTCGGCCCATGGGCTGAAGGCGTGCCCGTCGAGATCCTGCGTAAAGGCATGCGCGCCATGCTCAAGACGCGGATTTTCGACAACCGCATGGTGGTCGCCCAGCGTCAGAAAAAAATGTCGTTCTACATGCAAAGCCTTGGCGAAGAAGCCATCGGCAGCGCCCAGGCCCTGGCCTTGAACATCGACGACATGTGCTTCCCCACCTACCGTCAACAAAGCATCCTCATGGCCCGCGACGTGCCGCTGGTCGACCTGATCTGCCAACTGCTGTCCAACGAGCGCGATCCGCTCAAGGGCCGTCAACTGCCGATCATGTACTCGGTCAAGGACGCTGGTTTCTTCACCATTTCCGGCAACCTCGCCACCCAATTCGTACAAGGCGTGGGCTGGGGCATGGCCTCGGCGATCAAGGGCGATACCAAAATCGCCTCGGCCTGGATCGGCGACGGTGCTACCGCTGAATCGGACTTCCACACCGCCCTCACCTTCGCCCACGTCTACCGTGCGCCGGTGATCCTCAACGTGGTCAACAACCAGTGGGCGATCTCGACGTTCCAGGCGATTGCCGGTGGTGAAGCCACTACTTTCGCCGGACGCGGCGTCGGTTGCGGCATTGCCTCCCTGCGGGTCGATGGCAACGATTTTGTCGCGGTGTACGCCGCCTCTGCCTGGGCCGCCGAACGCGCGCGCCGCAACCTCGGCCCGACCATGATCGAATGGGTCACCTACCGCGCCGGCCCGCACTCGACGTCCGATGATCCGTCCAAATACCGTCCTGCCGACGATTGGAGCCACTTCCCGTTGGGCGACCCGATTGCGCGCCTCAAGCAGCACCTGATCAAAATCGGTCAGTGGTCTGAAGAGGAACACGTCGCCGTCAGCGCCGAGCTGGAAGCCGAAGTGATCGCCGCGCAGAAAGAAGCCGAGCAGTACGGCACCCTCGCCGGCGGCCAGATTCCGAGCGCCGCGACCATGTTCGAAGACGTCTACAAAGAGATGCCGGAGCACTTGAAGCGCCAGCGTCAAGAGTTGGGGATCTGACATGAACGATCACAACAATAAAATCGAGTTGGAAACCGCCATGACCACGACCACCATGACCATGATCCAGGCCCTGCGCTCGGCCATGGATGTGATGCTTGAGCGTGACGATAACGTCGTGGTGTTCGGCCAGGACGTCGGTTATTTCGGCGGCGTGTTCCGTTGCACCGAAGGGCTGCAGAACAAGTACGGCACCTCCCGGGTGTTCGATGCGCCGATCTCCGAAAGCGGCATCGTCGGCGTCGCAGTGGGCATGGGCGCTTACGGTTTACGGCCGGTGGCCGAGATCCAGTTCGCCGATTATGTTTACCCGGCGTCGGACCAGATCATTTCCGAAGCCGCCCGCCTGCGTTATCGCTCGGCTGGCGAATTCACTGCACCGATGACCCTGCGCATGCCCTGCGGCGGCGGCATCTATGGTGGCCAGACCCACAGCCAGAGCATCGAGGCGATGTTCACCCAGGTTTGCGGTTTGCGCACGGTCATGCCGTCCAACCCTTACGACGCCAAAGGCCTGCTGATCGCCTCCATCGAAAACGATGACCCGGTGATCTTCCTCGAACCAAAACGCCTGTACAACGGCCCGTTCGACGGCCACCACGACCGTCCGGTAACCCCGTGGTCGAAACACCCCGCCGCGCAAGTGCCGGACGGTTACTACACCGTGCCACTGGATGTCGCTGCCATCGCGCGTCCCGGCAAAGACGTGACCATCCTGACCTACGGCACCACCGTTTATGTGTCGCAAGTGGCGGCTGAAGAAACCGGTATCGACGCCGAAGTCATCGACCTGCGCAGCCTGTGGCCGCTGGACCTGGAAACCATCGTCAAGTCGGTGAAGAAAACCGGCCGTTGCGTGATCGTTCACGAAGCGACCCGCACTTGCGGCTTCGGCGCCGAACTGGTCGCGCTGGTGCAAGAGCATTGCTTCCACTACCTGGAAGCGCCGATCGAGCGCGTCACCGGTTGGGACACTCCCTACCCGCACGCGCAAGAGTGGGCGTATTTCCCTGGGCCGTCCCGCGTGGGCGCGGCTTTGCATCGGGTTATGGAGGTCTGAATGGGCACGCACGTTATCAAGATGCCGGACATTGGCGAAGGCATTGCAGAAGTTGAACTGTCTCAGTGGCACGTCAAGGTCGGCGACATGGTTGTCGAAGATCAGGTGCTGGCCGATGTCATGACCGACAAGGCGATGGTCGACATTCCATCCCCGGTGCATGGCAAGGTGATTGCGCTGGGCGGCCAGCCTGGCGAAGTCATGGCAGTGGGCAGCATTCTGATCAGCATCGAAGTCGAAGGCGCGGGCAACGTTAAAGAGTCGGCTCAACCAGCTGCGATTAAAGAAGCACCCGTTGCAGCGCCGAAAGTTGAAGCCGTTGTTGAAAACAAACCGGTTGCAGCGCCTCGCCCGGCGGCCGCGTGCCAAGGTCCGATGGTTGCGCGCGAGGCCGATGAGCGCCCGCTGGCCTCCCCGGCCGTGCGCAAACATGCGCTGGACCTCGGCATTCAATTGCGTCTGGTGCGTGGCAGCGGCCCTGCCGGTCGGATTCTGCACGAAGACCTCGAGGCTTATCTGGCTCACGGTCAGTCGAACGCATCGACCGCCACCGCCGCTTACGCCCAGCGTAACGACGAAGAGCAAATCCCGGTGATCGGCATGCGTCGCAAGATCGCCCAGCGCATGCAGGACGCCACTCAGCGTGCCGCCCACTTCAGTTACGTCGAAGAAATCGACGTCACTGCCGTGGAAGAACTGCGCGCACACCTGAACGAAAAACACGGCGCAACCCGCGGCAAGCTGACCTTGCTGCCGTTCCTGGTCCGCGCGCTGGTCGTGGCTCTGCGCGACTTCCCGCAGATCAACGCCCGTTACGACGACGAAGCGCAAGTCATCACCCGCCTCGGCGCGGTGCATGTGGGTGTCGCCACCCAAGCCGACATCGGTTTGATGGTGCCGGTTGTGCGCCATGCCGAAACCCGCAGCCTGTGGGACAGCGCCACGGAAATCTCGCGTCTGGCCACCGCTGCGCGCACTGGCAAGGCCAGCCGCGATGAGCTGTCCGGTTCGACCATCACCCTGACCAGCCTCGGCGCCCTGGGCGGCATCGTCAGCACCCCGGTGCTGAACCTGCCGGAAGTGGCGATCGTCGGCGTGAACAAAATCGTCGAACGGCCGATGGTCGTCAAAGGCCAGATCGTGATCCGCAAGATGATGAACCTCTCCAGCTCCTTCGATCACCGCGTGGTCGATGGCATGGACGCGGCGCAATTCATCCAGGCCATCCGTGGTTTGCTCGAACAACCCGCCACGCTTTTTGTTGAGTAGGCATTTGTGGAGAAGGTCATGCAACAGACTTTGAACACCACGCTGCTGATCATCGGCGGCGGCCCTGGCGGTTATGTGACGGCAATCCGTGCCGGTCAGTTGGGCATTTCGACCATTCTGGTGGAAGGCGAATCGTTGGGCGGCACCTGCCTGAACATCGGCTGCATTCCATCGAAGGCATTGATTCACGTCGCCGAACAGTTCCACCAGACGCAGCACCACAGCCAACACTCGGCGCTGGGCATCAGCGTGTCGGCGCCGACCCTGGACATCAGCAAGAGCGTCGAGTGGAAGGACGGTATCGTTGATCGACTGACCACCGGCGTTTCGGCGCTATTAAAGAAGCACAAGGTTCAGGTCATTCAAGGCTGGGCCAAAGTAATCGACGGCAAGACCGTCGAAGTCGGCGACACGCGCATTCAGTGCGAGCACCTGGTACTGGCCACCGGTTCGAAAAGTGTGAACCTGCCGATGCTGCCGATTGGCGGGCCGGTTATCTCCTCCACCGAAGCCCTCGCACCGACGTCCGTGCCGAAACGCTTGGTTGTGGTCGGTGGCGGTTACATCGGTCTGGAGCTGGGGATTGCCTATCGCAAGCTCGGTGCCGAGGTCAGTGTGGTCGAGGCGCAGGATCGCATCTTGCCGGCCTACGACGCCGAACTGACCCATCCGGTGCATGAAGCACTCAAGCAACTCGGCGTGAAGCTTTACTTGAAGCACAGCGTTGAAGGCTTTGATTCACAAGGAAATACGTTGCAAGTTCGTGACCCGAATGGCGACACCTTGAACCTGGAAACCGATCAGGTACTGGTGGCTGTCGGCCGCAAACCCAACACTCAAGGCTGGAACCTCGAAGCCTTGAATCTGGACATGAACGGCTCGGCGATCAAGATCGACAACCGTTGCCAGACCAGCATGCGTAACGTCTACGCCATCGGCGACTTGAGCGGCGAACCAATGCTCGCGCACCGGGCCATGGCTCAGGGTGAAATGGTTGCCGAGCTGATCAGCGGCAAACACCGCGAATTCAACCCGACCGCCATCGCCGCCGTGTGCTTCACCGACCCGGAACTGGTGGTGGTCGGCAAGACCCCGGACGAAGCCAAGGCTGCGGGGCTGGACTGCATCGTGTCCAGCTTCCCGTTCGCCGCCAATGGCCGGGCGATGACGCTGGAGTCGAAAAGCGGCTTCGTGCGGGTCGTGGCGCGCCGTGACAATCATCTGATTGTTGGTTGGCAAGCAGTGGGTGTGGGCGTGTCGGAGTTGTCGACGGCGTTTGGCCAGAGCCTGGAAATGGGCGCTCGTCTGGAAGACATCGCCGGCACCATCCACGCGCATCCGACGCTCGGTGAGGCGGTGCAGGAAGCGGCGTTGCGTGCCCTTGGTCACGCGCTGCATCTGTAAACGCGGTCAAATTGTGGCGAGGGAGCTTGCTCCCGCTGGGCTGCGAAGCGGCCCCCTGCTGACTTCCAGACACACTGCGTTGTCTGGCTTTACGACTGCTTCGCAGCCGAGCGGGAGCAAGCTCCCTCGCCACAGGGTTTCGAACGATGAATAATCGGCGGCAAATTTAATGAGCGAGCCGATAGTCCGGGCTGCGAAATGGGCCCGGAATGAAGTATTGTTGTCCCCATCCAGAAAAATGTCAGAAGCCTTGAACCGTTTCGGCGGTTGTTAAGTGATAGAGGGTGTCATGGGTAACGAAAGCATCAATTGGGACAAGCTGGGTTTTGACTACATCAAGACAGACAAGCGCTATCTGTCGCACTGGCGTAATGGCGAGTGGGACAAAGGCACCCTGACCGAAGACAACGTGCTGCACATCAGCGAAGGCTCCACTGCCCTTCACTATGGCCAGCAGTGCTTCGAAGGCCTGAAGGCCTACCGCTGCAAGGACGGTTCGATCAACCTGTTCCGCCCGGACCAGAACGCCGCACGCATGCAACGCAGCTGCGCGCGCCTGCTGATGCCGCATGTGTCCACCGAACAGTTCGTCGAAGCGTGCAAGGAAGTGGTTCGCGCCAACGAGCGTTTCATCCCGCCTTACGGCACCGGCGGCGCGCTGTACCTGCGCCCGTTCGTGATCGGCGTGGGTGACAACATCGGTGTGCGTACTGCGCCCGAGTTCATCTTCTCGATCTTCTGCATCCCGGTCGGCGCTTACTTCAAGGGCGGTTTGACCCCGCACAACTTCCTGATCTCCAGCTACGACCGTGCCGCCCCACAAGGCACCGGTGCGGCCAAGGTCGGTGGCAACTACGCCGCCAGCCTGATGCCGGGTTCCCAGGCCAAGAAGGCGCACTTCGCCGACTGCATCTATCTGGACCCGCTGACCCACACCAAAATCGAGGAAGTCGGCTCGGCCAACTTCTTCGGGATCACCCACGACAACAAGTTCGTCACCCCGAACTCGCCGTCGGTACTGCCGGGCATCACCCGTCTGTCGTTGATCGAGCTGGCCAAGACCCGTCTGGGCCTGGAAGTGGTCGAAGGTGACGTGTTCATCGACAAGCTGTCCGACTTCAAGGAAGCCGGCGCTTGCGGTACTGCCGCAGTGATCACCCCGATCGGCGGTATCAGCTACAACGACAAACTGCACGTGTTCCACAGCGAAACCGAAGTCGGCCCGATCACCCAGAAGCTCTACAAAGAGCTGACCGGTGTACAGACCGGCGACGTCGAAGCGCCAGCGGGCTGGATCGTCAAGGTGTGATTTGACGCAACCGTCCGTTTGAACAAAAAAGCCCGGCCATCCTATTGAAGGCCGGGCTTTTTTTCGTCCGCGAATCGTGGAAAAGGTCACTAGACTTGCCACGTCCAACAGCCATCAATGGGTGCCATCAAAACCATGGGAAAACTCTGGCGAAAGTATCTGGCCTTGCTGGACACCGACTTCACCACGCAAGTGTTCGACAACATCAAGAACCTGCTGGTGTGTGCGCTGATGTTTGCGGCGGGCACCAACGCGTTGCACAGCGATCAGTACTTGTTTATGGGGTTTCTCACCTCAAGCCTCGCCGGCTGGGGATTGATCCTGCTGTCAGCGGTGCTGATGCTGCTTAATGTCAGCGACGGCCTGCGTCGGCTGTCCAGGTTGCCGTATCACACGGCGTTTCAGATCATTCTGTTTCTGGTCTACCTGGTGCTGGCGGTGCGGGTGGTGGAGATTGTCTGGAATTTCAGGGCGTAGCGGTCACAGCACCAGGGGTTTGCCAATGCAGCTCATCTTGAGCAATGCGGGCAAACATCCACTCCACAAACACCCGTGTCTGCGCCGTCACGTCCGGTGCAACGCCGTAGTAATAACGCGGCAATGGCAGACGCAACTCGGGCAACGGGCAAATCAGGCGTCCGCTCGAGAGGTGGGTGCCCAGCAAAGAGGTCGGGCACAGGGCAATGCCCTCTCCATCCACGGCGGCCTGAAGCGCCAGGTGCATGTGATCAAACTGCCGGGTGACCTGAGTGGCTGACTGGCTTTGACCAAAGTGCATGGCCCAATTGTGCCAATCTTCGCGACGCGCCTTGACGGTCAGTAACGTGTGCCGGCTCAGCGAAGTGAGGTCTTCAAGTGGCAGGCGCTCGATCAGCGATGGCGCCGCGACCAGTAATAGTTCGTCTTCGAAGAGCGGTCGCGCCTCAATCGCCGGTGCCCAGTCGTCACGGCCACGGCGAATGACGACATCGAACCCGTCGCGTGCCTGATCGGGTGCCTGGGTTTGAGTGATCACCTGCGGCTTGATGCCTGGGTGCTGCGCAACAAAATCCGCCAGCCTGGGCGTCAGCCAAAGCACGGCAAAGGACGGACGGACATTGATCTTCACGGTAGGCAGCGAGGCATGTTGCTTGAGCGCAGCGGCAGCGTTGGCGATCTGCGACAGCCCGGCGCTGACCTGTTCATAAAAGCGCTGGCCGGCCGGCGTCAGCACTGATTGACGGATGCGCCGCTCGAACAGCAGCACGCCCAGGTACTCCTCAAGCAATTTGATGTGCCGGCTGACGGCACTGTGGCTGACATGCAGCTCTTCGGCCGCCAGCCTGAAGCTCTGATGACGAGCAGCAACGGCGAAGGCGCGAACAGCATTAAGCGGCGGTAGTTGATTTTTCATGGGTCTAATTTAGTCACCTATGCGCTTTAATTAAAGCGTTTGTCACGCTCGTTTCGTCACGCCAATCTGCCAACACGCAGCCAGCGCCACCGACGGAGCAAGACATGAACAGCTATGGACTCTTTGTACTTTTCGCCACCCTGACCATTTTGAGCCCGGGACCTGGCGTGGTCCTGACCCTGTCCAACGCGGTGCGACACGGTTGGACCGGGGCCGTGCCGGGCATTCTGGGGATCGCGTCGGGGGCATTTGTCGTCGCCGCCATCAGCGCCACCAGTGTTGGCCTGATACTCAGCACCTCCGCGAACGCCTTCACTGCGTTGAAATACGCAGGGGCCGCCTATTTGTTGTACCTGGGCTACAAAAGCTGGCGCTCGGATCGTTTCAGTACGCTGCTTGAAACGCGCCCCTCAAGCCCTGGCTATCGCTTCCTTGAAGCGGCTTCGATGCAGCTGTTGAACCCCAAGGCGGTGTTTTTCTTTCTGGCGGTGTTCCCGCAATTCATCGACACCTCAGCGCACTTCTACACCCAGTTCATCAAACTGGTCGCTTCCTACGGGGTACTGGTGATTCTGGTGCATGGCAGCTATGCCTTGCTCGCCAATGCCGCCAAAGGCTGGTTGTCGAGCCCGAAGGGTTCCTGGCTGGCGGCGAAAGTCTCGGGCGTGACCTTCGCCGGCTTTGGCGTACTGATGGCCTCGTCCAGTCGCTAAGCCGCAGGGCTGGCGATCGCGCGGCGCCTGGTCTCGGTGGACGCAGGTTGTGCTGTCGCTGCCTGAACCGGCAGCTCAACGGCGAACCGACTACTGAGTTCCTTGCGCCCCAGCGCCGTCAACGCCAGCGCCCGACTGTCCAGATCCTGCGTTACCCATTTGCGTTTGATCGCCGTTTGCAGCAATGCCGCGCCCAAGGCACCGCCCAGGTGTGGCCGACGCATGCTCCAGTCCAGGCAGGGGCAGGCGAAGCGGCGGCGCAAGGCGCCGAGGTCTTTGACGTCGATGCCCAATCCTTCGAACAACGCTTCACCACTGCCGCTCAGTTGATAAACCTGCTCATCGGTTTCCAGCAACCACCCCGCTTCGATCATCCGGTCATGCAGCAATACCGCCAACGTGCCGGCCATGTGGTCGTAGCAGGTGCGGGCGAATTGCAGGCGATCCGGGGTGCGCGGGTTGAACGTCGGCGCGGCGTTCTGGCCGATCACCATCAGCGCTTCGAGTGCCTGGGCCACGCGCTTGTCCGCGAGGCTGTAATAGCGGTGACGGCCTTGAACGTGCAAACGCACCAGCGCCAGTTCCTTGAGCTTGGCCAGATGAGCACTGGCGGTCGAGGCGCTGACTTCGGCAATCGCCGCCAGTTCGGTGCTGGTGCGGGCGTGGCCGTCCATCAGCGAACAGAGGATTTTCGTTCGGGCAGGTTCCGCGATGGCGGCAGCCACTTGAGAGACGCCGACGTTGTGTTGTTCTGCGTTCATATTTCGCTCCCGGACGAATCAAGGTCCTTTCGGACTGGAGATAGTAGCAACACTTTCCAACCACCGATAAGGCTGCGACCCATGGACCCGATCATCGCTGCGACTCACGCCGATCCCTACCCTTACTACGCGCAACTGCGCGCCGAGGGTGGGCTGGTTTTTCATCAAGGACTGAAACTGTGGGTGGCCAGCAGTGCCCGAGCCGTTGCCGCCGTGCTGGCGCATCCGCACTGTCATGTGCGGCCATCTCATGAGCCGGTGCCCAAGGCCATTGCTCAAGGCATGGCCGGCAAGGTGTTCGGTCAGTTGATGCGGATGAATGAAGGCGAGCGGCAGCGTTGCCCGAGGGCGGCGATTGAGCCGGGGCTGGCGTTGATTGACGTGAATGAGGTCAATGCGTTGGTCGGCGCTCGGTTTATCCCACCAGGCGCCGACGGGTTGTACGCGGCGATGTTTCGTGGGCCGGTCTGCGTAGTGGCGGCGTTGCTGGGGTTTTCTCCAGCTCAGGGCCGGGCCATCAGCGAGCTGACCGCAGACTTCGTCGCCTGCCTGTCGCCTCTCAGCGGTCAGGCGCAACTGGACGCCGCCCATGTCGCGGCGGAACAGCTGAAGGGTTATTTCATCGAGCTTCTGGACGACCCGAACAATCGAAGCGTTCTGCTCGCCGGTATCCGGCAGCGTTTTGCGGCGACATCGACCGATTCTGAAATTTTGATCGCCAACCTGATCGGCCTGTTCTCCCAGACTTACGAAGCCACCGCTGGGCTGATCGGTAATGCGCTATTGGCGTTGATCCGAAACCCACAGTTGGATTCGGCTCAAGTTGATGACTTGATCGCTGAAGTCCAGCGCTTCGACCCGTCGGTGCAAAACACCCGCCGCTTCGTCGCCGCGCCGTGTGAAATTGACGGCGTGAGCCTGAACACCGGCGACGTTATCCTGGTGCTGCTGGCCTCGGCCAATCGCGATCCGCAGCTTAATGATGATCCCGATGCGTTTTTGCTCGATCGCCCGAACCGTCGCGGTTTCACGTTCGGCGCGGGGCGTCATCAATGTCCGGGACAGGTGTTGGCCTTAAGCATTGCCCGTGCGACGCTGGCTGAGATCCTGGCGATGCAACCTGCTTTGGACCGGTTGACCTGGCACTACCGTCCTTCCCTTAACGGGCGCATTCCGCTCTTTGCCTGAA
Source organism: Pseudomonas sp. F-14 TE3482 (assembly GCF_053629455.1). Lineage (NCBI taxonomy): Bacteria > Pseudomonadati > Pseudomonadota > Gammaproteobacteria > Pseudomonadales > Pseudomonadaceae > Pseudomonas > Pseudomonas sp. F-14 TE3482. The sequence continues at coordinate 3,680,798 of NZ_JBRJII010000001.1, read as the reverse complement.
AGACACTTCAAGCGTGGCGATGCTCGACCGTCAGGTGAGACAACTCATGAACCGGCGCCAGACGTTCGCGAATGGCGTCGGCATTGACACCTGCCACGGCCACGACGCTGACTATCGCCGCCCGCGCCTGAGGGCCAACCTGCCAGACGTGAAGGTCACTGATGCGAACATCGCCCGTCGACTCGAGTAGCACACGAATTTCGGCGGCGACGTGCTCATCGGTGGTGTCGAGTAACACAGCGGCGCTGTCACGCATCAAGCCATAAGCCCATCTCGCGATCACGATAGCGCCGACAATCCCCATCACCGGGTCCAGCCAGACCCAGCCCAGGTAGCGCCCGGCCAACAATGCCACGATGGCCAACACCGAGGTCAACGCATCGGCCAGTACATGCAAATACGCCGAACGCAGGTTGTTGTCGTGATGATGAGCGTGGGCATGACTGTGATCGTGATGAGCATGGCCGTGATGCCCATGATTGCCCGACAACAGAAACGCACTGACGATGTTCACCCCCAGCCCCACCACCGCAATCACCGTCGCTTCGGTGAAGGCTACGGTGGTCGGTTGAAACAGTCGCACGATGGATTCGCCAGCGATGCCGATCGACACCAGGCCCAGCACTATGGCCGAAGCAAAACCCGCCAGATCCCCGACCTTACCGGTACCAAAACTGAAGCGCGAATTGTTGGCATGTCGTCGAGCAAAGCCGTAGGCCGCCGCCGCAATGCCCAGGGCCCCGGCGTGGGTCGCCATATGAAAGCCGTCCGCCAGCAACGCCATGGAACCGGTGATGTAACCGGCGGCAATTTCGCCAATCATCATCACGAACGTCAGCGCCACCACCCACAATGTGCGGCGGGCGTTGTCATCGTGGGCGGCCCCTAGAAACAGGTGGTCGTGGGTAAAGCGCGAAGCCTGAGGTTTCAGTGTCATGGTTCGGGCCTCTATTTCGAGTAACGGCGGATGGCTTGCAACAAGTCCTCAACGCCTTCGGCGCGTGCTTCATCGCTGAGCCCGGGACGCGCCACATGTTCACGGGCGTGGGCGTCGATGAACTGGTCCATCAGACCATTGACCGCACCGCGGATCGCCGCGACCAGATGTAGGGTTTTGGCGCACTCGGCGTCGGATTCCAGCGCCCGCTCCACTGCCTGAACCTGGCCGGCAATACGCCGGACACGGTTGAGCAGCTCGTCTTTGTGTTCGCGGATGTGCGACATACGTATATATACCCCCTACCCCTATATGGCAGGCATGATTGCCGATGCTGCCGGGGTTAGCAAGTCAGGTGGACCGAGTCATCGTTCATCGCGGGCAAGCCACGCTCCCACAGGTTCAGCGCAACCCCTGTGGGAGCGTGGCTTGCCCGCGATGACGGCCTGACAAACGACGCATCATTTCCGACCTGCGCAACAGGCTACAGCGCCTTGCGTCATTGCCTACAACTACGCCAGAATCCGCCGGCTTGTGCGCCTTGGGGCCCGTCGGTAACTTGATTCCCGTCACTGAATGGTCAGTGATCGGGTTTAGTCGCTCGGTAGTTCCCAAAGCAGCACGCACTCCGTTCAGTCAGGTATTACCATGCCTGCGCTCAATGGCAGCTGTGCGCAGGGCACCTTCGGGTGCGCCGGTAAAGCTTTGGTACCCGGTCGACTAACCTGCCTACAGCTGCCACCCCCTTCGTTTAGTCGCGAGGAGGTTGCAGCATCAATAAAGGTACCTAAGCAATGTTCAAACACACTCCAAATCCCCCTGATTCAGAAGCCAAATCGGTTTCGCCCAAGACCCCACGTAAACCCAGCACAATGTTCGTCGTCGCCCCCGACATGGATACCGAAAGCTTGCTGGCCAATGCCTGCGAATCACTGGCATCAGCCAGTGTCATGGTCAGTGACTTTGCAAACCTTCTGGAAGACCCACATCGCAACACAATGTTGGGGATTCAGCAGGTCATCATGCTGGGCGAACTGGCCGTGAACCGGGCGTTGGATAACATAGATCCGCAGCAATAGCCGATGGTCTGTGGCGAGGGAGCTTGCTCCCGCTCGGGTGCGCAGCAGCCGCAAAACTGGCGAGCGGAGATTACCTGAGACACCGCGTTCACGAGTTTTAGGGCCGCTGCGCAGCCCAACGGGAGCAAGCTCCCTCGCCACGGAATGGAGTAGAAGTGAGCCTTCTTTACCAAGATCCAACAATGAGCCACGAGGAAGCGACGAGGCTTCTAGCCAGCGGCGTAGAAACGAGCGTTGCCGCCGCATTGATTTCTATCGGGCTGAATGAGCAAGACAGGATTTTGGCTCAGAACACCTGCCTGAAATACCTCGAGAATGAGTCCGAATCGGTTGCAGCCGCTGCCATCACCGCGCTCGGTCACATAGCCCGCAGACAGGGTGATCTGGACTTGGGTGCTGTACTCCCGGCCCTTGAAAAAGTGAAGGAAAAATTTCCCTCCCTGGAAGGGACTGTGGCGGACACCCTTGATGATATTGAGGCGTTCACCTGACTTGCCGTTTAGCAAAAGAACACTGGCCGTGAACCGGGGCGCTGGATAAGACTAGTGCACATTTGTGGCGAGGGAGCTTGCTCCCGCTCGGGTGCGCAGCAGCCGCAAAGCTGGCAAGCTGAGATTGACACACCGCATTCACAGATTTTAGGCCGCTGCGCAGCCCAGCGGGAGCAAGCTCCCTCGCCACAGATAGCAAAAAACCCGCGTTCTCCTCACGGAGATGGCGGGTTTCTCATTTCAACCCACACGCCAATCAATCATCCCGCGTCAGCACTTCCAGCAATTCAATCTCGAAAATCAGATTCGAATTCGGTGTAATCGCGCCCATCGTCCGCTCGCCATAAGCCAGATGCGCCGGCACCAGCAGCTTGCGCTTACCGCCAACCTGCATGCCCATGATTCCCTGATCCCAGCCCTTGATTACCCGCCCGGTGCCAATCACGCACTGAAAAGGCTTACCCCGGCTGTAGGAAGAATCGAATTCAGTGCCGTCTTCCAGCCAGCCACGATACTGGGTGGTGATCAGCGCGCCTTTGACGGCAGCTTTGCCGTCGCCCACTTCAAGGTCGATTACCTGCAATTCATCATTCATTACATTCACTCTAGTGTGCGCCTTCCCGAACAAGCTCATGGGCGCCGTTTTCCCAGAAATGCGGACTATTGGCAACCGTTTCGCCTCTGTATCGGGCAGTGGCCGTGAACCAATATATCCGCCACCTCACCCCACGGTTCGGGCTAAACGCAGTGGGAGTAATCAGTATCGGTTGGGCGAGCAGACGGTGAGCCGGGTCTGATGCAGGCGCCCCGGCGCCCTACCAGAGAGCAATGTCGTAAGTGAAATAGATCCGATTGCTGTCACGTCCACGCGCGAAGTCCGAACGGTAGACATAGTTGCGCAGCTTTACGCCAACACCCTTGAACGTGCCGCTCTGGACCACATAGGCCAGTTCCGTGTCGCGTTCGGACTCTTTGATGTTGGTGTCGGACTTGCCGTCGTTGCCTTTGAGATAACGGGTCATGAACGTCAGCCCGGGCACGCCCACCGGTGCAAAATCGTAACCGTAGCTGAGCATCCAGGTCTTCTCGTCCTCTTCGATGAACTTGCCGATGCCGACGTTGCTGAATGAGTACACCGTCGCACCGCTGATGTACGGCAGCCCGGCGTCACCGCTGAGTTGTTGATAACCGCCACCAAAGGTGTGCCCCGCCACCGCGTAGGACAGCTGACCGCTGAGCATGTCGTTATCAATTTTCGAGGCGTAGGCACGGCCCGCGTCATTGCTGTTGAAATAGCGCAAGTCGCCGGTCAACACCCCGGGACCCAATGGCAGATCGTGCTGGAGGCCGGCAAAGTTCTGGCGATAGAAATTTTCCAGTTCACCATAGAAGTAACTCAGACGGGTGTGCTTGCCGAGTTTGTAATCACCGCCGGCGTAGGTGAAATCGCCACCTTTGTCGCCTGAGTATCCGTCAGGAACAATCGACACGCTGTCGGTGGAATCGCGCAGCTTGAATCGGTCCAGATGACCGCCAGTCAGGGTCAGGTTTTCGATGTCGGTGCTGATGACTTGCCCTCCCTCATAAGTCTGCGGCAGCAAGCGCGCATCGTTATAGATCAGTACCGGAGTTTTGGGCAGCAGGGTGCCGTACTTGAGGGTGGTCTTGGCCAGTTTGACCTTGGCCGCAGCCCCGGCACTGGCGAACTCATCGGCGGCGCGACCGTCATCGTGTACCGGCAACAGACCGGTGCCACTGCGGCCACGCCCGGAATCGAGTTTGACACCCAGCAGGCCCAATGCGTCGACCCCGAAACCGATAGTGCCGGGGGTGAACCCCGACTGGAAATCCAGCAGGAAACCCTGGGCCCACTCGGTGCGCTCACTTTTGGCGGTTCTGGCCGAACGCGCACTCAAGCCATGTTCATCGCGAAAGTTTTCGTTGAAATAGACGTTGCGCAGTTGCAGCTTCAACTTGCTGTCGTCGATGAAATCACTCGCACCGGCAGTGGCCACCGGCAACACGCCCAGAAGAGGAAGAAGAGCCCCGCGAGTCAGAAAATGGATCATGTCGAACTACTCATATTGTTGTTTTAAGGATGCACGTGGCCGCGCACCCGTCATCGGGAGCGTGGAGTTCTCAGCGGCGAGTCAGGGGTGAATCAGGAGAACAGCGTCAAGGCACCGGTCAGCAGAGCCAGCGCGGTGACCACCAGGGAGGTGAGCACCGCCCATTTGACGGTGGCGCGCTGGAAGTCGCCGATGTCGCGATCGACCATCCCCACCAGCAACAGGGTCGAGGCCACCAGCGGGCTCATCAGGTGCACTGGTTGGCCAAGAATCGACGCCCGGGCGATTTCCACCGGATCGATCCCATAGGCCGCCGCCGCGTTGGCGAGGATCGGCACCACACCGAAGTAATAAGCATCGTTGGACAGCACGAATGTCAACGGCATGCTGGTGATCGCCACCACCAGTGGGAACAGGTGCCCCCAGGACGGTGGAATCCAGTCCACCAGAGTTTGCGCCAGGGCGTCGACCATTTTGGTACCGGAGAAAATCCCGGCGAAAATACCAGCCGCGAATACCAGCAGCACCACGGTCATGGCGTTGCCGGAGTGGGCGAGAATGCGTTCCTTTTGAATGTCCAGCTGCGGGTAGTTGATCATCAGCGCCAGCACGAAGCCGATCAGAAACAGGATCGCCGAGTGCATGATCCCCATCACTAGCGCAACCATCACCGCAGTTACCAGCAACAGGTTGACGTAGGCCAGTTTCGGACGCTTGTGCGGCGTATCCTCAAGAATCGCTTTGATGTAGCAATCGCCGCCACCACTCTGCAGTTGGGTATTGCCGATGCGTTTACGCTCGGTGCGGCCCAGCAGGAACGCCGTGAACACCACCCACGCGGCGCCACCGACCATGGTCGGCAACAACGGAATGAAGTACGCCCCGGCATCCAGCCCCAGCGCGGCAATCGCCCGGGTCGCCGGGCCGCCCCAAGGGGTCATGCCGCTCATGATGCTCAGTGACAGCATGGCGATGGTCGCCAGAATCATCGGGTTCATGCCGATGCGCTTGTACAACGGCAGCATCGCCGCGCAGGTGATCATGTAAGTGGTCGTGCCGTCACCGTCCAGGGCGACAGTCAGCGACAGCAGCGCAGTGCCGACCGCGATTTTCATCGGGTCGCCGTTGACCCGCTTGAGAATCTTGCGGATCAGCGGATCGAACAGCCCCGAGTCGATCATCAAACCGAAAAACAGAATCGCGAACAGCAGCAGCGCCGCCGACGGTGCGACCATTTTCAGGCCATCAAGCATCATTTTGCCGGTAGTCCCGCCAAAACCGCCGATAACCGCAAAGACGATCGGAACAACGGTCAACGCAACGATCGGTGACAGACGTTTGGTCATGATCAGAAAGGTGAACACAACCACCATGGCCAAGCCGAGTAAGGCAAGCATAAGGCAACTCTCTTGTTGTTATGGATTGTGTGGCCGACGCGCAGGCGAACGACTCCGAGCCCGTCAGGCGACGCGATCGGCGACGCCCGGCAGCGGGTAGTAAGAAGGTTAGTTTTTGCAGCGCTTACGCAGTACTAAATGTGCGTGGTGGTTCCGACGCGGTCCCAGGTTTGATCGCCATCCGGGACAGCCGGTTTTTTACCGTCCAGGGTATCGAGCAGGACCTGACGGTCGCAGGCGTTCTCCGAGATAGAGATCACCACAGTCGCCACGGCGTTACTGGCCAGACTGGTCAAGGCCCGTGCTTCAGACATGAAACGGTCGATCCCGATCAACAGCGCCAGACCAGCCAGCGGAATGTCATGGATCACCGTGAGCGTGGAAGCCAGCGCCACGAAACCGCTGCCAGTCACCCCCGCCGCGCCTTTGGACGACAGCAACATGATCGCCAGCATGGTCAAGGTTTGGGTCATGGTCAGATCAATGTTGCAGGCCTGAGCAATGAAAATTGCCGCCAGAGACAGGTAGATCGCCGTGCCATCGAGGTTGAACGAGTACCCCGTCGGCAACACCAGCCCGACCACACCTTTGCTGCATCCCAATGCCTGAAGTTTCTCCAGCATGCGTGGCATGACCGGCTCAGTGGAGGAAGTCCCCAGCACCACCAGAAACTCTTCGCGCAGGTAACGCAGCAGCTTCCATAGGCTGAAGCCGTGGGCGCGACAAATGCTCCCCAATACCACAAAGACGAAAAAGGCGCAGGCGACGTACAAGGTCATGATCAACTTTGCCAGCGAACCCAGCGAGGTGATGCCGTACTGTCCGACGGTGAACGCCAGTGCGCCGAAGGCACCGATCGGCGCAAAACGCATCAGGTAGGAAAAAATCTTGAAGACCATCTGCGATGCCGCTTCCAGTACATCGAGCACTGGCTTGCCACGGTCGCCCAGGGAAGACAGGGCGAAACCGCACAGCACCGCGATAAACAGCACCGGCAGCACTTCACCTTTACTGAACGCACCTATAAAGGTGTCAGGGATGATGTGCATGAAAAACTCGACCACCCCAAGCTTCGCCGCAGACTCGGTGTATTGAGACAGGCCCGCCGTACTCAAATGGCTCGGATCGATGTTCATACCCACGCCCGGCTTGAACACGTAGACCGCGACCAGGCCGATGATCAGGCTGATCACCGTCAGCCCGAGAAACAGCAGCATGGTCTTGCTCAGCAAGCGGCCAAGGGAGCGTTTGTCGTTCATCCCGGCGATGCCGGTGACGATGGTGCAAAACACGACCGGCGCAATCATCATTTTGATCAGCTTGATGAAGGCATCACCCAACGGCTTGAGGGCAATGGCCTGCTGAGCCCAGAAGTGCCCGACCACGACGCCCAGCAGCACAGCACAGAGGATCTGGAAGTAGAGCGATTTAACAACTTTCATGGCATCACCCATTTTTAGAATTGTTCTGATGCAAACGACAGTGACTGCGCGGGAAGACTACCCGGCGAGCCGTTGGGAAACCGGGGCATACACAAAGCCGGAAAACAGCCTTCGCGCGGTACGAACAACGGAGGCGCGGATTGTCTCACCGTTCTCACCGGTGTAGGACAATACGACATCGATGCCGCCGCTCGGGTGCTCGATCCGCACCTGTTGCAGACGCGTCCCACCGGTATTACCGAGCATTTGCGCAACCACACTGCCTTCACTGACGCATGCCGTGGCCAGACCGATGGAACCGGTAATGGCCAGCGCACGGTGGCAGTTGTGCGGCATGAAGTAGCGAACCTGCAACGTGCCACCGGCCTTGGCCGGTGCAACCAGCACAGGCTTGGGGATGACCTTGTCGCTGACGTCGCCCAGCCCCATGGCCATGCCGGCCCGCAACCGCAGAGCTTCGAGACGGCGCATAAAGTCTTTGTCGGCGTCCAGCTCGGCCGGAGTTTCATCGCCGCGTTTGCCCAAGTGACGCGCCTCGATGATCAGCATCGGCATGGCCATGTCGATGCAGGTCACCGGAATGTCGTCGAACCAGTCCTGGGTGCTGCCGGTTGGAAACAGCTTGCCGGTCTTGCTGCCCGCTGCGTCAAGGAATGTCAGTTGAACCGGTGCCGCGCTGCCTGGCACGCCATCGATGGCGGTGTCACCTTCATAACTGACTTTGCCGTTTGGTGTCTGCACGTCAGAGGTAACGAAGGTGCCGGTGTTGAGATTGCGAATCCGCACGCGGGTTAGCTCACCGACCGCCTTGACCAGGCCTTGCTCGATGGCAAACGGCCCGACCGCGCAGAGCATGTTGCCGCAGTTCGGGGCGGTATCCACCCGACGCTGGGACACCATGACCTGAACGAACAAGTAATCAACATCGGCATCGGGATGTAACGAAGGGCTGACGATGGCGACCTTGCTGGTCTGCGGGCTACCGCCGCCGATGCCGTCGATCTCCAGTTCGTGACCGGAGCCCATCACCGAGAGCAACAACTCATCACGCTCTTCAACCGAAACCGGCAGATCCCAGGCGAGAAATACCGGTCCCTTTGAGGTACCACCGCGCATCAGCACACAAGGAATTCGTTGCATGGCCACTAACTCTTGTTAATCAATCGGGGTAATTGATGTCTTGCAAACAAGAGTGACAGGGAAGTAATTGTGTTTCCAATGCAAAGATCGGAGCAATTATTGCGTTTCACAAAAGAAAGTTTTAACGTTCAGAACGCAGTTCAACGCCCTTTCCCGACGAGATAAAACATGGAATATGAGCTTCAGGACATCCGATCTTTCGTGAAAATCGCCGAACTGGGGAGTTTTCACGAAGCTGCCGATGCACTGCATCTGTCGCAACCAGCCTTGAGCCGGCGGATAAAAAAACTTGAAGAGGGTTTAGGGACTACGTTGCTCGATCGCACCACGCGCAAGGTCAGCCTGACCAGCGTCGGTCGCGACTTCCTGCCCAAGGCTCGTCGATTACTGGATGACTTCGACGATTCGATCCTGAACATCCGTGAATTGGCCGAACGGCAAATCGGCCAGGTGACCCTGGCCTGCATTCCAACCGCTGCGTTTTACTTCCTGCCGTCGGTGATTCGTCTTTATAACGAGCGCTATCCGAAAATCCGCATCCGCTTGCTCGACCTCAGCGCCAATGAAGGGCTCGAAGCAGTGTTGCGGGGGGAAGCCGACTTCGGCATCAACATGATGAGCGGCCAGCACCCGGACATCGAATTCGTTTCACTGGTCAACGAACCCTTCGTCCTGGCGTGCCGTCGTGACCATGAACTGGCCCAGCGGAAGTCCGTGACCTGGTCAGAACTGAGCGATTACCGGTTGATCGGCGTCGGGCGCCTGAGCGGCAACCGCATGCTGCTGGACCACGCCCTGTCGGGCCTGAGCTGGCGTCCGCAGTGGTTTTATGAAGTGCAGCATTTGTCCACCTCGCTGGGCATGGTCGAAGCCGGGCTTGGGGTTTCCGCCATGCCGAGTCTCGCGATGCCGGCGGCGGATCACCCGACACTGGTGAGCATCCCGCTGACTGACCCCGTCGTGAACCGGACACTCGGCCTGGTGTACCGTCGGGGCGCATCGTTATCGCCGGCGGCGGAGAAGTTCGTTTCGATTCTGCTCGAACAATGGCCCCACTGAGCCGTGGAGTTCGATCAATAACCTCGTTGCTGACTGAATGGACGCCAGCCTTTATCCTGACGCCCCGCTGAAAATCGGGCGAGCGCCGCTCTCGCCTGCCCCACCCAGGAGTTTCGCCATGCCCCACGAAGGCAACCTGTTGCAAGCCGCTGTCGTCTTTTTATTCGCGGCGGTGCTCACCGTGCCCTTGGCCAAGCGCCTGCAGTTGGGGGCGGTGCTGGGTTATCTGTTTGCCGGGGTGATCATCGGGCCGTCAGTGCTGGGCTTGATCGGCAACCCGCAAAGCGTCAGCCACATCTCTGAACTCGGGGTGGTGTTGCTGCTGTTCATCATCGGCCTTGAGCTGTCGCCGCGACGTTTGTGGGTGATGCGCAAATCGGTGTTCGGCGTGGGTTTGGCGCAAGTGTTGCTGACCGGTTCGGTGATTGGTGTGCTGGCGTTGTTTGTATTCGGCCAATCCCTGAACAGCGCCATCGTGTTGGGCCTGGGCCTGGCGTTGTCGTCTACCGCATTTGGTTTGCAAAGCCTGGCCGAGCGCAAGGAGCTGACCAGCCCCCATGGGCGGTTGGCGTTCGCGATTTTGCTATTCCAGGACATCGCCGCGATCCCGCTGATCGCGATGGTGCCGCTGCTGGCTGGCGGCGATCACACCACCAGTGCCGCCGAAGATTTGAACCATGGCTTGCGGGTGCTGGGCAGCATCGCAGTGGTGGTGATCGGCGGACGTTATCTGTTGCGCCCGGTGTTTCGCGTGGTGGCCAAAACCGGTCTGCCGGAGGTGTCCACCGCCACCGCGTTGCTGGTGGTGATCGGCACGGCATGGCTGATGGACCTGGTCGGCGTGTCCATGGCCCTCGGCGCATTTCTCGCCGGTTTGCTGCTGGCGGATTCCGAATACCGCCACGAGCTGGAAGCACAGATCGAACCGTTCAAGGGCCTGCTGCTGGGGCTGTTTTTCATCAGCGTCGGCATGGGTGCGAATTTGAGTCTGCTACTGAGCGCGCCAGTCGTGGTGCTGGGGCTGACCCTGTTGCTGATCGCCATCAAGTTGCCGCTGCTGTTCGTTGTCGGTCGACTGGCCGGGGGCTTGGGCAAGGTCAATGCGATTCGTTTGGGGATTGTGTTGGCGGCCGGTGGTGAGTTTGCTTTTGTGGTGTTCAAGATCGGCCGGGATCAGGGGCTGTTCGAGCCGCGTCTGTACGACTTGCTGGTGCTGACCATCACCCTGTCGATGGCGCTGACACCGCTGTTGTTGCTGGCCTGCGCACGACTGGTCAAACCCAAGATTCAACCGGTGGAGGTGCCGCAGAAGTTCCGCGAAATCGACACCGACACGCCACGCGTGGTGATCGCCGGCATGGGTCGTATGGGGCAGATCGTGGCGCGGATTCTGCGGGCACAGAACATCAAGTTCGTGGCGCTCGACACGTCAGTGGAAACCATCGAACTGTCCCGCAGCTTCGGCGGCGTGCCGGTGTTCTACGGCGACCCGATGCGCCCGGAAATCCTCAGCGCGGCCAAGGTCGAGCAGGCGGAGTTTTTTGTGATCGCCACCGATGATCCCGACACCAACATCAAGACGGCCGAGGTGGTGCACAAGCTCTATCCGCACATCAAAATCATCGCCCGCGCCCGTAACCGTCAGCATGTGCACCGGTTGGTGGATGTCGGAGCGCAGGCGGTGCGGGAAACCTATTACTCCAGCCTGGAAATGACCCGGCGGACCTTGGTCGGACTGGGTCTGACACAGGCCCAGGCGGATGCGCGGATCAAGCGCTTTACCCATCACGATGAACAGGTGCTGGAAGCCCAGCATGCGGTGTATGACGATGCGGCCAAAGTGATGCAGACCGCCCAGGAAGCGCGGGCGGAATTGGCAAAACTGTTTGAGTCGGATCAGTTGGAGGAGGAAGCGGGCAAGGTTTGAGGTGATTGCGCGGGCCTCATCGCGGGCAAGCCCGCTCCCACAGGTTCCGGGGTGGATTCACAATTTATGATCCACCCAAGCCCACTGTGGGAGCGGGCTTGCCCGCGAAGAACGATAACGCGGTGCATGGGATAAATAACAACGACCAAGGAATCCACTATGGCTGACCAAACCTCCCCCGCCCTGAAGGAAATCTTCAACGCCGAACGCCTCGCGCACATCGCCACCGAGATGACTGCGGTCTACCCCGGCTTCGATGCCAAGGCTTTCCTGAAACTGGCCAAAACCGGTCTGGCGGAATTGTCAGTCATGCAACGCATGGCCCGCGTCAGCGAATGCCTGCACGCGGTATTGCCACTCGGTTATGAAGAATCCCTCGACGTCCTGCGCGCCCTCGCCCCGCGCCTCAATAGCGCCTTCGTCAGTATGTTTTTGCCGCACTACGTCGCGACCTACGGCGCTCACACGTTCGATCTGTCGATGAATGCACTCAAATATTTCACTTCCTTCGGCTCCTCGGAGTTTGCCATCCGGCATTTTTTGCGCAGTGATATCGAACGCTCGTTGGCGCTGATGCACGTCTGGTCGCTGGATGAAAACGAACACGTCCGGCGCCTGGCGAGCGAAGGTAGCCGACCGCGCCTGCCATGGTCGTTCCGCCTGGAACAGGTCCAGGCCGACCCGACACTGGCGGCTGCGATCCTCGACAACCTCAAGGCCGACGACAGCCTCTACGTGCGCAAATCCGTGGCCAACCACCTCAACGACATCACCAAGGATCATCCCGAGTGGGTGCTGGCGCTGATCGAGGGCTGGTCGCTGGACAACAAACACACGGCGTGGATCGCCAGACACGCTCTGCGCAGTTTGATCAAACAGGGTAACAAGCGAGCGCTGGCAATCATTGGCGCAAGCAGCAAGCCCGAGGTTGAAATCATTGACGTGAAGGTTGAGCCGGCGGTGATACGTCTGGGTGAGAAAATCACCCTGTCTTTCAGAGTGAAGTCCACGGTCCCGGACAGTCAGCGATTGGTGATCGATTACGCTATCGATTATGTCAAAGCCAACGGCAGCACCTCGGCAAAGGTGTTCAAACTTAAAGCCCTCACGCTGTCCGACAATGCCAGCGAAGCCATTAGCCGCAGTCAGCACATCAAGGAACTGACCACCCGCCGGCACTATGCCGGCCAGCACGCGGTGCACATTCTGGTAAATGGCGAACGCTTGGCCAGCACCCAATTCCGAATTATTGCTGACGCTCATTGACACCCACAGCAGAGCCCCCCGGCAGCATGCGCGTGAGCGTGTTGTCGCGGACCCAGTAGTGATGAAACAAACCCGCAGCCGCGTGCAAACCAATCAACCAGTAGCCAGTGCTGCCGAGCCATTCATGCCAATGCTTGAGTTGCTTGGCCAGATCGGGATCAACCGCAATCGGCGCCGGCAGGAAAAAGCCGAAATACGGCATCGGCTTGCCCCCGGCGGCCAGCATCAACCAGGCCAATAGCGGCGTAGCGATCATCAGCCCATACAGCGCCAGGTGCATGAGGTGCGAGACGCCCGTCTGCCAGGTGGGCAGGGCCGGGGTAATCGGTGGCCGAGGCGTGAGGCGCCCGAGCAGGCGAATCCAGACCAGCGCAAAAATGCTCAACCCGATTACGCCGTGCAGCCCCAGAAACAGGCCCTTCAGGGCATGTCCACGGGGCAACAATCCTTTGATCTCGATGCAACCATAAACGCCGACGAACAGCGCCAGCATCAGCCAGTGCAAGGTGATCGAGAGTTTTCCATACCGGTGTACTGCTGAATCTCGGGTCATACGGGGCCTCGTGAAGATCGGTGGCGGCTGCCGACTCATTTCGTACAGCCTGGATCCGGTTTCGTCGAACCGACCGGCGCCACCCTGCCCGTCCAGCCTTAAGACAATCTGAAGGGCCACCTTCAGACTCCGTTAAGAATTGCCTTTGATACTCCTCCCAAACTTACTCAGGGAGGCGTTCTTGCCCATGCCCGATTTCGACTGGAACATCCCTCTGCCCCTGCACTTCGGCCAAGCCGAAACCCCGCAGATGAGTCTGGCCAGAGCCTTGCCGGACGATCCCCAGCGTCCGGTTTTCGAAGCCTTTATCCAGCAGCGTTTTCGAAAGGCCCATGGCGCCGACATCCGCCAGTTCATGCCGCAGCTGTTCGGCATGAGCGATGTGTCAGGCACGCTGTGTGCGGTGGCTGGCGTACGACTGGCCGGTGCCGAACCCTTGTTTCTGGAACGTTATCTGGACGAGGCGATTGATCCGCTGATCAGCGACGCTGCCGGCCAACCCGTGGACCGGGCCGGTATCGTCGAGGTCGGGAACCTCGCCGCCAGCGATACCGGCAGTGCGCGCCTGAGCATCATCGCCATCACCTACCTGTTGGCCATGGGCGGGCTGGAATGGGTGGCGTTCACCGGCAACATCGGGCTGGTGAACAGTTTTCATCGCCTGGGCTTGAAGCCGGTGACGCTCTGCGCCGCCGATCCTGCGCGGCTGGGCGACGACCGTCACCTCTGGGGCAGTTATTACGAGAGTCAGCCATGGGTGCATGTCGGCAACATCCGCGCCGGTTTCATCCATTTGCGCAATATCGGTCTGTTCAATCGCCTGGGGTTGCCGACGGCCCTTGAGGAGTCCAGCCATGTCGCCTGAAATGGAGCGGTTCAAGCAGACCCTGCGCAGTCATGCCGAGCGCAAGACCAACGCCATCGCCTTGTGGGGCGATCAGTTGAAACTGGACTACGCCACGCTGTACGCCGAGGTCATGTATCGCCAACAACGTCTGCGCGATGAGCACGTCAAAGTGGTCGCGCTGGCCCTGGACAATGGCACCGAAGCGATGCTCTGGGACCTGGCCGTCCTGTTCGAAGGCCTGACCTGCCTGACGCTGCCGCCCTTCTTCAGCCCGACACAACGCAATCATTGCCTGGAACAGAGCCAGGCGACACTGGTGATTGCCGAACCGGAACTGGAAGCCGAACTGCAGGCGGCCGGCTACGAGAAGACCGGCGAATTCTGGCGTCGCCCCTTCAGCGGCCCGAACCTGATACCCGAAGGCACCGCCAAACTGACCTTCACCTCAGGCACCACCGGTACGCCCAAAGGCGTGTGCCTGAGCGCCGAGAGCCTTTTGCGAGTGGCCCGTGAGCTGGATCAGGCAAGCAAACCCACCGATCCACGGCATCACCTGGCGCTGCTGCCACTGGCGATTCTGCTGGAAAACCTCGGTTGTTACGCCGCGCTGTATGCCGGCGCGACCTTGAGCGTACCGAGCCAGAAAACCCTGGGCATTCAAGGTGCCAGCGGTGTCGATGTGCCGCTGCTGTTGGGTTGTCTGGCCGCCCGAAAACCGGAAAGTCTGATCCTGGTGCCGCAGTTGCTGCTGATGCTGGTCAGCGCCGCCGAGCAAAAAGCATTCAACCCCCAATCGTTGCGTTTTGCCGCGGTCGGTGGAGCACGGGTTTCCGAAGAGTTACTGCATCGCGCCCAGCGCATCGGCATTCCGGTCTACGAGGGTTACGGGCTGTCGGAATGCTCGTCGGTGGTGTGCCTCAACCGCCCGGGCGCGCGCCGCCCTGGTAGCGTTGGCCGGCCCCTGCCCCATGTCGAGATTCGCCTGGCCGATGATGGTGAAGTGCTGGTCAAGGGCTCGACCCTGCTCGGCTACTTGGGGCAAGCACCCTTGCGCGATGATTGGTGGCCGACCGGCGATCTCGGCGAGTTCGACCCGGAAGGTTTTCTCTACCTCAACGGGCGCAAGAAGCATCAATTCGTCACCAGTTTCGGCCGCAACGTCAATCCGGAATGGGTCGAGGCCGAACTCACTCAGCGTCGCCACATCGCTCAGGCGTTCGTCTACGGCGAAGCGATGCCGAGCAACCACGCCCTGCTCTGGCCCCATCGGCCTGACTGCACCGATGAAGAGCTGGCCGCCGCCGTGGCCCAGGCCAACGAGGCCTTGCCCGATTACGCCCAGGTTCATCACTGGACCCGTCTCGATCAACCGTTCACCGCCGCCAATGGCTTGCTGACGGCCAATGGCCGACCGCGCCGCGACGCCATCGTCGAGCGTTACCGGGCGCAGCTCACTGACTTCATTTTTTCCGAGGAATCCGCATCATGAGTTTTTTCGACACCCTGCAAGAAGCCACCCAGCAGGAACGCCACGAGTTGTTCAACCTGCCGATCATCCGCGATGCCCTTGAGGGTAAGGTCAGCCTGGAGAGCTACCGCGCCTTCCTCGCCCAGGCCTACTACCACGTGCGCCATACCGTGCCGTTGATGATGGCGTGCGGCGCACGTCTGCCGCAGCGGCTGGAATGGCTACGCAAAGCGGTGTGCGAGTACATCGACGAGGAGTACGGCCACGAACAGTGGGTACTCGACGACATCGCGGCCTGTGGCGGTGACAAAGAGGCGGTGCGTGACGGTCGTCCATCGCTGCCGATCGAGTTGATGGTCAGCTTCCTCTACGACCTGATTGCCCGGGACAACCCGGTGGGCCTGTTCGGCATGGTCAACGTGCTGGAAGGCACCAGCATTGCCCTGGCCACCCACGCGGCCGGCAGCATCCGCGAGCGCCTGGCGCTGCCGGAAACCGCCTTCAGCTACCTGAGTTCCCACGGCTCGCTGGATATCGAACACATGCAGACCTACCGCCGGCTGATGAACACACTCCAAGACCCGGCGGATCAAGCCGCGGTGATTCATGCCTCGAAGGTCGTTTACACGCTCTATACCGACATGTTCCGCGGCCTGCCCCGCGATGGGGAGAACCTGCATGCAGCTGCATGAAGCCCGTGTGGTTTTGACCGGAGCCAGCGGCGGTATCGGCCTGGCCATCGCCAGCGCCCTGTGTGCCAGTGGCGCGCGGGTATTGGCCGTGTCCCGGCACCGGGAGGCGCTGGAGCCCTTGCTCGAACGCTACCCGCTGCACCTGTGTTGGGTCGGCGCTGACCTGACCGTCCCGGGCGACCGACAAAAAGTGCTGGCTGCGGGCGAAGCCATCGGTGGCCTCAACCTGCTGGTCAACGCCGCCGGGGTCAACCACTTCGCCATGCTCGAACAGCTCGATGACAGCGAGATCAATGCGATGCTGGCGGTGAACATCAGTGTGCCGATCTGCCTGACCAAGCTTTTGCTGCCGCTGCTCAAGCAAGCCGAGAGCGCCATGGTGGTGAACGTCGGCTCGACCTACGGCTCCATCGGCTACCCAGGTTACGCCAGCTATTGCGCCACCAAGTTTGCCCTGCGCGGTTTCTCCGAAGCCCTGCGCCGGGAGCTGGCCGACACCCGGATCAGCGTGCTTTACGTTGCCCCTCGGGCGACCCACACCAGCATGAACAGCCCGGCGGCCCAGGCGCTGAACGATGCGCTCAAAGCCAATGTCGACGATCCGCAAACTGTCGCTTCGGCGGTCATCCACGCCATTGCCGGTGACCGGCGCGATTTGTACCTGGGCTGGCCGGAACGCTTTTTCGTCCGCCTGAACAGTCTGTTGCCGCATCTGGTGGACCGTGGCTTGCGCAAGCAGTTGCCGCTGATCCGTCGCCTCAGTCAGAAGCCCGATAACGAGAGTCTCAAACCATGAAAAAAATCGTCACTTGCCTGCTGTTCGGGGTGTTGAGCCAAAGCGTCTGGGCGCTGGACGCTGCCGATCAGCAGCGCCTCAATGGCATTCAGCAAAGCTGGGCGCACATTCAATACGAATTGCCCGCCGAACAGCGCACCGTGGCCTTCGAAAAACTCGCGACCCAAGCCTCGGCGTTTACCCAGGAACGCCAATCCCTGGCCGAAGCGTGGATCTGGTCCGGCATTGTCACCAGCAGTTGGGCCGGAGCCCAGGGTGGCCTCGGCGCCTTGAGCAAGGTCAAGGCCGCCAAAGTTGACCTGGAAAAAGCCCTCGCTATTGATCCCAAGGCCTTGCAAGGCTCGGCCTATACCAGTCTCGCGGCGCTGTATGATCGCGTGCCCGGCTGGCCCCTCGGTTTCGGCGATGCCGACAAGGCCGAACAACTGTTAAAGCAGGCCTTGCAGCTGAATCCCGCCGGCATCGACAGTCTGTACTTCTGGGGTGATCACCTTTACCGTCAAAAGCGCTATGGTGAAGCCAGGGACGCACTGCAAAAAGCCCTGCAAGCGGGCCCCCGCCCAGGCCGGGAAAGCGCCGATGCCGGGCGCCGCAAAGAGATCGAAGCGTTACTGGTGGACGTGAACAAAAAACTCAACTGACAGGAGTCCGCGTGCGTTTATTACTGATCGAGGATGACGTGGCCCTCGGCGAGGGCATTCATCAGGCCCTGGGCCGTGAGGGTTACACCGTCGACTGGCTGCAAGACGGCAGCAGTGCCTTGCATTCGCTGCTCAGCGAGACGTTTGACCTGGCCGTGCTCGATCTCGGCCTGCCGCGCATGGACGGTTTGCAAGTGCTGCGTCGCCTGCGTGAAAGCGGCTCCAACCTGCCGGTACTGATCCTCACCGCCCGGGATGCCACCGAAGACCGCATCGCCGGGCTGGATGCCGGGGCCGACGATTACCTGATCAAGCCCTTCGACCTGGCCGAACTCAAGGCTCGCCTGCGGGCCTTGTTGCGACGCAGCGCCGGTCGCGCCCAAGTGCTGATCGAACACGCCGGCATCAGCCTGAACCCCGGTACCCAGCAAGTCAGCTATCAAGGCGAACCGGTGGCGCTGACGCCCAAGGAGTATCAACTGCTCCACGAGTTGCTCTCGCCTCCGGGCCGGGTCATGACCCGCGATCATCTGATGCAACTGCTTTACGGCTGGAACGAAGAAGCCGAAAGCAACACCCTGGAAGTGCATATCCATCACCTGCGCAAGAAGTTCTCCACCGATCTGATCCGCACCATTCGCGGTGTCGGGTATCTGGTGGAGGAGCGTCGATGACTTCGATCCGGCGTCGCACCCTGACGCTGATCATCGGCCTGATGCTGACGGGTCTGGCGATCATCAGCGTGCTCAACCTGCACGACAGCAATCACGAAATTGCCGAAGTCTACGACGCCCAACTGGCCCAGAACGCCCGGCTGTTGCAGGGTGTGATGCGCATGCCGCTGGCCAGCAATGAACACGCCGAACTGTATCAAGCGTTCAACAAGGCCTTGAGTGAAGCGGTGCCGAGAGTCGATGGTCATCCCTACGAAAGCAAAATTGCCTTTCAGGTGTGGAATCGCAAGGGCGAAGTACTGGTGCACACCGCCAGTGCGCCCTCCTTCACGGCGCCGCCGACGAAATCCGGTTTCAGCGATGTGGTGGATCTGCACAACCGCCATTGGCGGGTGTTCATGCTCGAAGACAAACAGAATGACCTGCGCATCTGGGTCGGTGAACGGGACGACGTGCGTGCGGACCTGGTAGACCGGATCGTGCGTCATACCCTGTGGCCCAATGTGTTGGGCAGCCTGATATTGGCGGCCATGGTCTGGCTGGCCATTGGCTGGGGGCTCAAACCCCTGGCCAATATGGCGCAAACGTTGCGGGCACGGCACAGCGGTTCTCTGGAGCCGTTGCAACTGACCCCGTTGCCCAGCGAACTGGAACCGATGCAGGCAGCGCTCAACCGCATGCTCGCACAAATTCAAGAAGTGCTTGGCCGCGAGCGGCGCTTCATCGCCGACGCCGCCCACGAATTACGCACGCCGCTGGCCGTGCTGCGGGTGCATGCACAAAACCTGCAGGAAGCCGGCACGGAACAGGAGCGTCGTGAGTCCCTGGCGTTTCTGATTGCCGGGGTCGACCGCACCAGCCGCCTGGTCAATCAGCTGCTGACCATGGCCCGTCTCGAACCCAAAGCCGTGGCACCGGTGGAGCAAAGCATCGACCTGAGCGAAACGGTGCGCGCCAGTCTGGCCCAACTCACGCCCTGGTTATTGAGCAAGAACCTGGAGCTGGCCTTCGATGTCGCTGACCAGCCTTTTGAAGTGCTTGCCGACGCTGCCGCCATCGATATCGCCCTGAACAATCTGGTCACCAACGCCGCGAATTTTTCGCCGGAGCATGGCGTCATCACGGTGCAATTGAGCCGGGACGACGGGTTCTACAACTTGAGCGTCCAGGATCAGGGACCGGGCATCAACGAAGCGGATCGCGCGCGGTTGTTCGAACGCTTTTACAGCCGTGGAAATACCGGGGGCGCGGGGTTGGGACTGACCATCGTCAGCACCATTGCGACGCGGCTGGGTGGGCGGATTACCTTGGTCAATCTACCGGAAGGCGGGTTGCGGGCGACGCTGTCGATTCCTGATGGCCAACACCACAACCCTGCGCAACGGACATCCAATGGCTGAATGTCTGTGCGCCGAACGCAGGTTTGATCATGGTGAAACTCCTGATTGTTCATTAGAGCTACCAACATCACTTGCAGATGATGGGTGGCAGCTATGTGCGGGTCTGCAAGACCGGGAAACCAGGAACCCGGCAGATCCGAAGATCTCCCGTACAAAGCCGCCATTTCGCGGACATAAACGAGCGTCCTGTGGCAGGGCTATGCGACTGGCATTCCGGCGGGCTTGCAGACCCGATCACTGATGAGCAGTGACGGGAATCAAGTTACCGACGGCCCCCTAGACGCACAAGCCGGCGGATTCTGTCTTACGTGTAGGGGGCGCAAGGCGTTGTAGCCTTTGGATGGTAACGGCAAGCTTCATTTAAACGATCGCGATTTTTCTTGTTTAAATGGGCTGTGGGCTAGGTTGGTGAACTCGCCAAATAATGCGCAACCAAAGCATTGGCATGCCCGTGCCCCATACCGTGTTCAGCCTTCAGCCAAGCCACCATTTCCATATGTTTCTTGCCACTCACTGTTCCGAGCAGATCCAGCCAATGGTCGATTGGTTGGCCGTACTTTTTTTCAATTGAGGGGAAGTACGACGCCGGCCCTTTCACTTTTGTATCTTCGGTCATGCTGCAAGCTCCCTTGTTCACGACGGAGTGTCGGTGGACGCTCCTTGTCTTCATCCCAAGAATTGAAGTCCAGTACGGCTGCGTAGTCCAGCGCAAACAAGCTCGCCGTTAATAAGCAATGATTAAAGTTATCGCGAAGCGCTCTAATGAACTGTCAGTTCTAACAGGTCACTTTCAGTTTGGCCGGGGCTAAGCTGCCCCCACTGGAATGAATTGAGGTGTTCATCATGTCCCGAAATCGTTACCTGTTGCCGCTGGGCGTTCTCTTGTTGGCAATGCTGCCGGTGTTCCGCGATGTCCAAGGCGGCCAGTGGATACCCTTACGATCCGAAGTGAACTTTCAATGCGACAACGGCGTCACGACGCCGGGTTACAGCATTTATGTTGTCGGTAACCGTCCAGAGTTAGGGAATTGGGACCCGACCAAGGCCGTAAAGCTCGCCCCTACTTCCTACCCTACATGGACCGGCAAGGTACTTTTCCCAGGCACGGACGACGGCAAAGATGTGGAATGGAAGTGTATCGTGCGCAACGAGACCATACCGACCGACGTGCAGAAGTGGCAGGGCAATCCCAACAACATAGTGAAAGTGACTTTCACAATAACGAGTGTCGGCACGTTTTGAGGCGTGCGTGAACATATGGAAAAATGAATCTGACACTCTCCCAAGATCAAAAGATCGCGGCCTTCCGGTAGCTCCTACACCTCTCCCTTAGGAGCCGCAGAAGGCCGCGATTTTTTGATATTTACTATCCCAGCAACAACCCCTGCTCACGCTCACACAACTCCACCACGTAATCCCACAACACCCGCAGCCGCACCGATTTGTGCAGCTCGCGCCGCGTACTGATCCAGTAACTGCGCTGGATGCTTTCATCCGGCAACAACGGCACCAGTTCGGGATCGGCGCTGGCCATGTAGCACGGCAGCACGGCGATCCCCAGGCCCGAGCGGGCGGCCTGTTGCTGGGCGATGACGCTGGTGCTGTGAAAGACCACCTGGGGGTTGCGGCAGAAGCTGTTGAGGAACATCAGCTCCTGACTGAACAGCAAGTCGTCGACGTAGCCGATCCATGCATGGCGACCGAGGTCTTCGCGGCTGCGCAGCGGTGGCGAACGGTCCAGATAGGCCTGGCTGGCGTAGAGTGCCAGTCGGTAATCGGTGAGTTTTCGGGTGACCAGCATGTCGGCGGCCGGGCGTTCCAGGTGGATGCTGATCTCGGCTTCACGGTTGAGAATGCTGACGAAGCGCGGCACCGCCACCAGCTCCACTTCCAGCCCTGGATAGCGTTCGAACAACCCGTTCATGCGGCTGGCGAGGAACATGATGCCCAGCCCTTCCGTCACTCCGACGCGGATCTTGCCCAGCGGCGCGGATGACTGGGTGATTTCTTCCTGTGCCAGCAGCGCGACGTTTTCCATGGCTTCGGCATGTTTGAGCAGTGCTTCGCCGGCCGGGGTCAGTTCGTAGCCCTGGGCATGCTGGACGAACAGCGCGGTGCCGAGGCTTTTTTCGATGGCCTCGATGTGCCGGGCCACGGTGGCGTGGGTGGTGTTCAAACGGCGCGCGGCGGTCAGCAAGCGGCCGCTGCGTTGCAATTCGAGAAAAAACCGCAGGTCATTCCAGTCGAACATGAACCATCCTTGACGTTATGCCGTTAACGGCGCTGTTTAAAAACGCACAGCAGCTGCGTAAAAACTAACATTCTTTTAACGAAAGCTAACAACTAGGATGACCGACAACAAGAACAACAATAGAGGTCAGGGATGCAGACTTCCCTTGATGAATACGACTACATCGTGGTCGGCGCCGGGCCGGCCGGTTGTTTGCTGGCCAATCGACTGTCGGCCAACCCACAGCATCGCGTGCTGCTGCTCGAAGCCGGCGGCCGCGACAACTACCCGTGGATTCACATTCCCGTCGGTTACCTGTTCTGCATCGGCAACCCGCGTACCGACTGGTGCTTCAAGACCGAAGCGCAACCGGGCCTGCACGGCCGTGCCCTGAGCTACCCACGCGGCAAGGTGCTCGGCGGCTGTTCCTCGATCAACGGCATGATCTACATGCGCGGCCAGGCCGGCGATTACGACGGTTGGGCGGCCGAGGGCAATGCCGGTTGGGGCTGGCAAGACGTGCTGCCACTGTTCAAGCAAAGCGAAAACCACTTTGCCGGCGACTCGGAATTTCACGGCGCTGCCGGGCAATGGCGAGTCGAGCGCCAGCGTCTGTCGTGGCCGATCCTCGATGCGTTTCGCACGGCGGCCGAGCAAAGCGGCATCGCCAGCATCGATGACTTCAATCAGGGCGACAACGAAGGCTGCGGCTATTTCCAGGTCAACCAAAAGGCCGGGGTGCGCTGGAACGCGGCCAAGGCGTTTCTCAAACCGATCCGCCAGCGCGCCAATCTGACGGTGCTGACCGACGTCGAAGTGGACCGCGTGCTACTGGAAAACGGCCGTGCCTCGGCGGTCAGCGCACGTTGGCAAGGCCAGGCGAAAACCTTCAAGGCGCGTAAGGAAATCGTGTTGTGTGCCGGTTCCGTCGGCTCACCGGGCATTCTCCAGCGTTCCGGCATCGGCCCTCGCCCGCTGCTGCAAAAACTGGGCATCGGCGTTGTCCATGAACTGCCCGGCGTGGGCGGCAACCTGCAGGATCACCTGCAATTGCGGCTGATCTATAAACTGGAAAACGCCCGCACCCTGAACCAGATCGCCGGCACGCTGTGGGGCAAGATGGGCATGGGCCTGCGTTATCTGTATGACCGCAGCGGCCCGCTGTCCATGGCCCCGAGCCAACTCGGCGCCTTCGCGCGATCGGGACCGGAGCAGACCTCGGCGAACCTCGAATATCACGTGCAACCGTTGTCGCTGGAGCGTTTCGGCGAGCCGCTGCACGCCTTCCCCGCGTTCACCGCGTCGGTTTGCGATCTGCGCCCGCAAAGCCGTGGCCGAATAGACATTCGCTCTGCCGACCCACGGGAAGCGCCGCTGATTCAGCCCAACTACCTGAGCCATCCCGAAGACTTGCGAGTGGCAGCCGATGCCATCCGCCTGACCCGCCGTATGGTCTCCGCGCCCGCCTTGCAAGCGTTCAAACCGGTCGAGTATCTGCCCGGCGACAGCTTGCAGAGCGAAGAACAATTGCACGAAGCCGCCGCCCGGATAGGCACGACGATTTTCCACCCGGTGGGTACCTGCCGGATGGGTAACGATGCGGACGCGGTGGTCGACGCCGAGCTGCGCGTCCACGGTATTCCGGGCCTGCGCATCGCCGACGCTTCAATCATGCCGCGCATCACCTCGGGCAATACCTGTTCGCCGACGTTGATGATCGCCGAGAAAGCCGCGCAATTGATCCTCGAAACTACCGCCAACACCCCCATTGTGGGAGCGAGCCTGCTCGCGATAACGGTCTGACATCCAACATCTATGGGGACTGATACACCGCCATCGCGAGCAGGCTCGCTCCCACAGGGGATTGCACTCCAACAGGGATTGCAGCTGATTCGCGAGCATTGAGCATTACCCCAGCAAGGAACACGCAACACCAGTGGAACAACAAAAACAATCACTGTGAGGGATACCGATATGTCAGAACATGTTCAGCCCATGGAAGCCGTCCGCAGCGCCGGCACCAGTCAGGAAACCCAGAAAGTCATCTTCGCCTCGTCCCTCGGGACGGTGTTCGAGTGGTATGACTTTTTCCTCTACGGCGCCCTCGCGGCGGTCATCAGCAAACAGTTCTTCGCCGGGGTCAACGACACCACGGCGTTCATCTTCGCGCTCATGGCCTTCGCCGCCGGCTTCATCGTGCGGCCGTTCGGTGCGCTGGTGTTCGGACGCTTGGGGGACATGATCGGCCGCAAATACACGTTCCTCGCGACCATCGTCCTCATGGGCCTGGCGACCTTCTGCGTCGGCTTGCTGCCGACCTACGCGAGCATCGGCATCGCCGCGCCGATCATCCTCGTGGTGCTGCGCATGCTCCAGGGTCTGGCGCTGGGCGGTGAGTATGGCGGCGCTGCCACTTACGTCGCCGAACACGCACCGATGGGCAAACGCGGTTTCCACACCAGCTGGATTCAGTCCACCGCCACCCTCGGCTTGCTGCTGTCGCTGCTGGTGGTGCTCGGCTGCCGCTACTTCACCGGTGACCAGTTCGAAGTCTGGGGCTGGCGCATTCCGTTTCTGTTTTCGATCGTGCTGCTGGGCATCTCGACCTGGATTCGCCTGAGCCTGCATGAGTCGCCTGCATTCGTGAAAATGAAAGAAGAAGGCAAACTCTGCAAGTCGCCGCTGCGCGATTCCTTCGGCAAATGGGACAACCTGAAAGTGGTGCTGATTGCGCTGTTCAGCATCAACGCCGGGCAAGCAGTGACCTTCTACGCGGCACAGTTCTACGTGCTGTTTTTCCTCACCCAGTTCCTGAAAATGGACCCGGCCCTGGCCAACAGTCTACTGATCGTCAGCGTGATCATCGGCGCACCGTTCTTCATCTTTTTCGGCTGGCTGTCGGACAAGGTCGGGCGCAAACCGGTGCTGATGATCGGCCTGTTGCTGGCCACCGCGCTGTACTTTCCGATCTTCAAAACCCTGGCCCACTACGCCAACCCGGCCATCGACCAGGCCAGCCGCCAGGCACCGATCACCGTGCTGGCTGACCCGGCCACCTGCACCTTCCAGTTCGACCCGGTGGGCAAGGCAAAATTTGATAGCCCGTGCGACAAGGTCAAAACCTTCCTGGTCAAACAGGGCCTGCCCTACAACAGCGAAGCGGCCCCGACCGGCAGCGCCGTGCAGGTGAGCATCGGCGAGGTGAAAATCGATGGCTACGATGAAGCCGCCCTGCGCGGCGCAGTGACCCTGGCCGGGTATCCGTCACAAGCCGACACCCAGCTGATCAACAAACCGATGATCGTGGCGCTGATCGTCGCGCTGATCATCATCTCCGCCATGTGCTACGGCCCGCTGGCGGCACTGATGGTCGAACTGTTCCCGACCCGCATCCGCTACACGTCCATGTCCCTGCCCTACCACATCGGTAACGGCTGGTTCGGTGGTTTCCTGCCGACAGTGTCGTTTGCATTGGTGGTGTACACCGGGGATATTTTCTACGGGTTGTGGTACCCGGTGGTGATTACCGGGGTGAGCCTGGTGGTGGGAATGATGTGTTTGCGTGAGACGAAGGATGTTGATCTGGACAAGAACTGACGGCACGAACCTCTAGCGGAGGTTTCCTGTAAGAGCGGGCTTCCTGTGGCGAGGGAGCTTGCTCCCGCTCGGCTGCGAAGCAGCCGAAAGACGGACACCATGCTCTATCTGAAATTCTGCGCGTTGACAGGTTTCGGGGCCGCTACGCGCCCCAGCGGGAGCAAGCTCCCTCGCCACAATGCTTTCTGCAAATCACGTATCAAGCACCTCAAACGTCACTTCTTCAGGATAAAACGCCACATACCCGCCAATCTGCGCAACCGACACCTTCGGATGCTCATAACTCCATACCGCATTGGCGCCTTCATGCCCGGGGATTTGCAGGCTGAAATAGCTGGCATCGCCCTTGTACGGGCAATAGCTGGTGTGGTCGGTGCGGGCGAAATATTGTTCGGCAATGTCCTCCCGCGGGATGTAGTACACCGGAGGATAATTGGCCTCATGCATGACCAGCGCCCGAGTGGATGACGCCACTTGAATGCCATGGAACTTCACCACCACGCAGCCGGGTTGAGGGCTGATGGCGATGGGATTACCGGGTCCGGGGGCTTTCATAAAGGGTCCTCTGTCGCTGCTGCGCTGTAATCCGCGCTCCGACAGGTATACCTCATGTTTCGGTATCGCGACTGCTTCACAGCCGAACGGAGCTTGCTTGCGCTACAGTGAAGCCCCCAAAACAGCATGCCTCACACCCGGAGAGCAGCATGGACATTGCCAATATCCCCTTCGGCACCACCGACTGGTCGCAAATCGAACCCACCGAACACCCTGGCGAGACTGGCAGCGCCCTGTGGCGCACCCGGCAGTTCGGCGCGATTCGCGCGCGTATCGTCGAATACACGCCCGGATATCTGGCCGATCACTGGTGCTCAAAGGGGCATGTGCTGTTTTGCCTGGAGGGGGAACTGCACACTGAACTGGAAGACGGTCGAGTCTTCGTTCTCACGCCGGGCATGAGCTATCAGGTGGCGGACAATGCCGAAGCGCATCGTTCATCCACCGCCATGGGCGCCCGGTTGTTTGTGGTGGACTGACTGCTGTCATCAACCGCAACGGCTCAAGCTGTACATCCATACAGATAAAGATTGCTCCATCGCTCATCAGCCGCCATTCTGTGCACCTCTCGAACACTGATTGATGATGGTGGTTATGCAGCTGTACCTCTGTGAAAAACCCTCCCAGGCCAAAGACATCGCGGCCGTGCTCGGCGCCAAGCGCCGGGGCGACGGCTGCTGGCTGGGAACGGGTGTCACGGTGACCTGGTGCATCGGCCATCTGCTGGAAACCGCACCGCCGGATGCCTATGACGCGCGTTACAAGCGTTGGGTGCTGGCGGATCTGCCGATCATTCCCGAAAAATGGAAGATGACCGTCAAACCGCGCACGGCCAGCCAGTACAAGGCGGTCAAACGCTTGCTCGGCGAGGCCAGTGAACTGGTGATTGCCACCGACGCCGACCGTGAGGGCGAGATGATCGCCCGGGAGCTGGTGGAACATTGCCGTTATCGCGGGCCGATCCGGCGATTGTGGCTGTCGGCGCTGGACGATGCTTCGATCCGCAAGGCACTGGCGGCGCTCAAGCCAGGGGCCGAGACGTTCAGCCTTTATCATTCGGCATTGGGGCGCTCCCGGGCCGACTGGTTGATTGGAATGAACATGAGTCGGCTGTTCACCCTGTTGGGGCGTCAGTCCGGCTATCAGGGTGTATTGCCGGTCGGTCGGGTGCAGACGCCGACCTTGCGCCTGGTGGTAGATCGCGATCGCAGCATTGCCGATTTCGTCCCGGTCGCTTATTGGGCGATCGATGTGCAACTGCTGCACGACGGCACCGCGTTCACCGCCCAATGGCGCGCGGCCTCCGACGCTTGCGATGATCAGGATCGCTGCCTGAATCAGGCGCTGGCTCAAAAAGCGGCTACGGCCATTAACGGTGCGACGAGCGCTCGGGTAATCAAACTGCGCACCGAACGCATGCGTGAAGTCGCGCCTTTGCCGTTCGACCTGGGCACGTTGCAGGAAGTCTGCTCGAAGAAACTCGGGCTCGGCGCCCAGGAAACACTCGACATCGCCCAGGCGCTGTACGAAACCCACAAAGTCATTACCTACCCGCGCAGCGACTGCGGCTACCTGCCGCTGAGTCAGCACAGTGAAGCCCCAAGTATTCTTGCTGCGCTGAGGCTGGCCGACCCGGCCCTGAACGCCTTGCACGATCACCTGGAGCCCCAGCGCCGCTCACGGGCCTGGAACGATGCCAAGGTCAGCGCTCACCACGGCATCATCCCCACTGCAGCGGCGAAAAATCTCGAGCGACTGGCAGGCAAACAACGGGCGGTCTACACCCTGATTCGTGCGCGTTATCTGGCGCAGTTCCTGCCCAATCATGAATACGACCGGACCCAGGCCGACTTCGACTGCGCCGGTGAAGCCTTGCGCGCGGTGGGCAAGCAGATTGTCGAGCCCGGCTGGAAACGCGCCCTGCCCGAGGCCCTCGCACCCGCCAAGGGCCGCGAAGCACCGGCACCACAAACACTGCCGGCACTGGCCGAAGGGCGTGACTGTGCAGTGGCGGATGTGAAGCTCAAGGACCTCTGGACCCAGCCGCCCAAGCCATTCACCGAAGGCGATCTGATCAAGGCGATGAAGAACGTCGCCAAACTGGTGGAAGATCCACTGCTCAAGCAAAAGCTCAAGGACACCACCGGCATCGGCACCGAAGCCACACGCGCCTCGATCATCCAGGGCCTGTTGGACCGCGGCTACCTGATCAAGAACGGCAAGGCCCTGGCGGCGACACCGGCAGCGTTCAGCCTGATCGATGCCGTGCCGCGCGCGATTGCCGATCCCGGCACCACGGCGATCTGGGAACAGGCCCTGGACATGGTGCAGAGCGGTGAAATGAGCCTGGAAGAATTCGTCACCAAACAGGCGGCGTGGATGAGCAAGCAGGTGGCCCGTTGCGCCGGCCTGAACCTGACCATCAGCGGGCCGGCAAGCCCCGCCGGGCGTGGCGCCACACCGTGGAAAAACAAACGCAAACCGGCCAAACGCAAGCCCTCGACCGGTGCCAAACGCGTGGCGAAACCGGCAAACAAGGCTTGAGAGCACTTGCAACGAATCGAAACCTGTAGGAGCGTGGCTTGCCCGCGAAGAACTCACCGCGGTTTTTCAGGTATTACGCGTTATCGTTCTTCGCGGGCAAGCCTCGCTCCTACAGGTACTGCGGCGCATCGGACATCAGCCCTGCTTTCTGAAAGGTACAACCATGACGACAGTCAGAAGCCAGCCCACAATAGAACTGCACGCCGCTCAGCGCGACGAACTGGAAACCATCGAGAACCTGATGCAGTTCTACGTGTATGACTTCAGCGAATGGTTGCCGCTGAAACTCGGTGAACATGGCCTCTTCAACATCCAGCCCAGACAGGACTACTGGCGAAACCCGGCAACCAGGCCGTTTCTGATCAAGGTTGAAGGCGAGCTTGCCGGTTTCGTGACCGTGGATAACGAAACCCATATCGTCGGTGCTGAGTACAACATCGGCTACTTTTTTGTCAGCCGACGCTTTCGCGGCCAAGGCGTCGCGAAGTTTGTCGTCTCTGCCCTCTTGAACCGATTCCCCGGTCAATGGCAGATTTTCCACATCGATGCCAACCAGCCTGCGCGTCGGTTCTGGGCCAAGGTGATACCCGATCTCACGGGCTCAGCATTCACCGTGCATCAACGGGCAGTGGATGGCTACCCCTGCACCTTTTACCGCTTCTCTAATTCCAAAACCACTTTGTCCGACAATATGTAGTGAGCAAAAATAATCACTACAAAACCGTTGACGCCTCCGATTTGCCCTTGCATGATGCAGACATCTCCCCGATCGGGAGTACAGGCAACACGTTTGAGCAAGCTCGTCTGACCGCCGAGCTGTTTTTCCGGATACACGCTGCCCACAAGGCAGATTGAAGAAGCTGACCTGGCCTGAACGTCCAGTACAAAGGACGAGAAGCGCTGGCGATCAATCCTCATGAAGCTTGTGGCCGACCCTGAAAACGTCGGCAGTGGCCTCCAGGTTTTCGCCGCTTCTCTTCGTTGTGACGCTATTGCGTAGCAGTTATTCAACACGACTACATGCAACAGACGCGAGACCCCGTCGTATTGAGGGCCGACCGCTGACGTCCTGGTTTCGGTGCCAGGGATCAACTAACCGATGGGCTACTTGTATTAGCGAATCAACTTTGAAAGATCACCAAATGGTCAAGGGGCTTACAATGAATCTGAACAATCAACCTACTATCGATGAACTGGCTCGCTTGTTCGCTGCGCAAAAAGACAGCCAGGACAGCCATATTCTGTGGATCAGCAAATCGGGCCAGGTCCATATCGACTGCCTGTCGCCCCATGCCCACGAAGAAGAGTTCGACCGGAACAACCAGAACCTGCTCGCCCGACTGAAGATGTACCGTCGCGGCCAGGGTTATGTCGGCAAGAAAGCCGCGGCCGACAAAGACTTCATCGGTAATGTGCTGCAAACGCTGAAACAGGCGTGGGCATCGATGCAGAACCAGAACGAAGTTCGGGTGATTGATCGGTTGTATTGATATCCCCCCAGTAAAGAAAGAAGGCCCCGCTCGGAATATCGAGCGGGGCCTTTTCGTTTGTCTCGTGCGCATCAAACAAAGCTATGGTTAACCGTATGCCCTGCTGGATCTCTGGAGGCTTGCGATGAACAAAATCCTGATATTCATAGTGTTCGCGATGGCGAATGCTGTCCATGCGAACACCCTCCCTGGCATTCCCTCATTCGATGTGGACTGCCCCGGTAAAGTCGTCGTCCATGCGGATCAGGACGGTCCGGTATTGATCAACAGCAAAGAAGCGGTAACCAAAGCCATCAACGATCGCCACTTCGAAGCCAGGGGTTCGGGCATCACGATCTCGATCATCCTCGCCGATGACGATTCGGTGACCGTGTCCTCCACCGGCAAGGCTCCCAATGGACTGTGCCAATCAGTGGATGACTGACTTCGCCGACTCGACCGCAGCCGCGCCCAATACCAGATCCATGAAGGCCACCGACGCCGCACTGTGATAGTTGTTTTTGCGCCGAAGCAGCGCGGCCCCTCGGTTGGGCGCCTCCCCCTGCAGCGGAATTTTGCGCAATGCCCGTTCCGCGGTGGCGATGGGCTCCGGCAGGATGGTGGCCATCGGCGCGTGACGAATGACCTCCAACAGCGTACTCACCGAGTTCACCTCGATCGCCACCTTGGGCGTAATGTTCTGTTGCCGAAAATACCCGTCGATGGAAGATCGGGTAATGAAGCCCGGCGTCAGCAACGCGAACTCCAGTTGCGCCACCTCCTTCGGCGATAGCGGGCTCTGGCGCTCGTACAGCGGATGACTGCGTCCGACCATCACGCCCAACGTCTCGACAAACGCCGGCACGCACTCGATGTCGGGGCTTCTCACCGGGGTAAAGGCAATGGCAATGTCCAGCGAGTCATCGAGCAACCCGACCTCGATGTCATCCATCGATAACTCGAAAATCTGCAGATGGATGTTCGGAAAATTCGCCACGTAGTCGCGCACCAACGGCCCCACCAGATATGCCATGAACGTTGGCGTCATGGCCAGTCGCAAACTGCCGCGGGACAAATCCTTCACGTCATGCAGCGCGCGTTTCCCTGCTTCAAGTTCCACCAGTACCCGACGAGCACTGTCGATATAGGCCAGCCCCGCATCGGTCGGTTTGACCGTGCGCGAAGTGCGGTCGAACAGGTTGACGCCCAGGGATTCCTCCAGTTGCCGGATCTGCTGGGACAGCGTCGGTTGGGAGACATGCAACGCTTCGGCTGCGCGGGTGAAGCCGCCGTGGTCGGCGACTGCCAGCAAATAGCGCAAATGTCGGAGCAGCATGGGCACACCATCTATAGGCAGGACTTATGCGAAGCATTGTATATCGGTCTTGGACGCTATGGATCAATCGACCGAAGATGGCTGCACTTTCCAGCGACAACCGATAGGAGTCACACCATGCAACAGTCCCATGCTTACCAAGACCCGAGTCTGGCCCTGACCACTTCGATCCTCGATGCCAAGGCGCGCAAGAGTCTGTCCTGGCAGGATCTGACCGACGGCACCGGCCTGGGTTTGGCCTACGTCACTGCCGCCCTGCTCGGCCAGCATCCGCTGCCGGAAGCTGCCGCCAAGGTGATTGGCGAGAAACTCGAACTGGACGCCGACGCCGTGGCCCGCCTGCAGATCATTCCGCTGCGCGGCAGCCTCTCGGGTGTCCCGACCGACCCGACCATCTACCGTTTCTACGAAATGATCCAGATCTACGGCACCACGCTCAAAGCTCTGGTTCACGAGCAATTCGGCGACGGCATCATCAGCGCGATCAACTTCAAGCTGGACATGAAGAAAGTTGAAGATCCGGAAGGTGGTTCCCGCGCAGTGATTACCTTGGACGGCAAGTTCCTGCCGTTGCGTCCGTTCTGAAATAGCCCGCACCGACTAATGCCAGTCAATTAAGAATTTGAACACTGCCCCCTGTGGGGGCAGCCTGCTCGCGATAGCGGCGGGTCAGCCAACATTGATGCTGAATGTACCGCCATCGCGAGCAGGCTCGCTCCCACATGGATTGTGCCTAACTGACTGGCATTAGCCCCTTTCTCATTCATTGCAAGGAAGTCCGCCATGAAAGCCCTCATCAAAGGTTTATTGAAGTTCCAGAACGAAGCCTTCCCGCAACGTACCGACCTGTTCAAACACCTGGCCACCACCCAGCATCCCGGTACCTTGTTCATCACCTGTTCCGACAGCCGAGTGGTGCCGGAATTACTGACCCAGCAAGAACCCGGCGAACTGTTCGTGGTGCGCAATGCCGGCAACATCGTGCCCTCGTACAGTCCGCATCCCGGCGGGGTGTCGGCCACGGTCGAATATGCGGTCGCGGTATTAGGCGTGACGGACATCGTGATCTGCGGGCATTCGGACTGCGGCGCCATGACCGCCATCGCTCAGTGCACATGCATGGATCACCTGCCCGCCGTCAGCGGCTGGTTGCAACACGCCGAGTCGGCCAAGGTAATCAATGACTCCCGCCCTCACGCCAGCGAATCAGCCAAGGTAAGTTCGATGGTCCGGGAAAATGTCATCGCCCAACTGGCGAACATCCAGACTCACCCAAGCGTGCGTCTGGCCCAGGAAAAAGGCCTGCTGAATCTGCATGGTTGGGTTTATGACATCGAGACCGGCACCGTCGATGCGCTGGATGCCAGTCGTCGCAACTTCGTGTCGCTGGCCGAGCACCCGGACACCTGTGCGGTGTATGGTCAAGCGGTCGAAGCCGCCTGAAGGGTTCGTCTGCCCGAGCTGCACCAAGCTTGGCGCAGCGTTACAAAGTGGGCACGCGCGCGACTACGCCCGTCCTCGATTCCCGACCGGGAATGTGACACTCACAAGATCGCCCCTGTCATTTATCGTCGATTTTTGTAGACGATTGTGACCGACGTTCAGTGGTCTCTTCGGCATTGGGCGCTTCTGGAAAACTGCCCGGCGTGAACACATGAGTGAGCAATTCGCTGGCATCGATGTCGACGACACCAGGAACCGAACGGGCCAGAGCAACAGCCTGCTCACACTGTCTATGAGTGTTGACGCGGCCGCTCAATGCCACCCTGCCCGCATGGGTTTTGACATGGACATGCAGGCCAAGGGATGAGTCGGCCAATGCCAGGGCCGACTTCACTCTGGTGGTAATCCACGCGTCGTGAACGACCGATTCCAGATCATGAGAGTAATGTTGAAAGGAATGAAGTTTCATGGCGCAACTCTCCCTCACGTAATCAGATGCGCCGCCCGCCCCACCGCAGACGCGGACACACATTAAGTATAGTGCGTGCCGTTGCCTGCGATCGGGGGGCTGTCCCTGATGCCGGTAAGATATAAGAGCGACGAATATCCTGTG
The DNA here is from genome assembly GCF_053629455.1 of Pseudomonas sp. F-14 TE3482. Lineage (NCBI taxonomy): Bacteria > Pseudomonadati > Pseudomonadota > Gammaproteobacteria > Pseudomonadales > Pseudomonadaceae > Pseudomonas > Pseudomonas sp. F-14 TE3482. The sequence continues at coordinate 3,647,133 of NZ_JBRJII010000001.1, read as the reverse complement.
GGAGCGTGGCTTGCCCGCGAAGAATGCACCGCGTTTTTTCAGGTATTACGCGTCATCGTTCTTCGCGGGCAAGCCACGCTCCCACAGGTTTGCGTGGCTTTTCTCAGCGCTTGACCGACAGACCCGTCTGCGTCATGCGGCTACGGATGGTAAATACGCCATCCCCCGAGAGAATCGCACTGCGCGCAAACAGGCGGCCACTTTCCCAGTTCGAAAGCCCCAGTTCCGGCTTGTTCAGCGCGTACTGACCGTCAACCCAGCGGGTAATCCCGTTGCCAACAAAAGGCGCGTTGACCGCGTTGTAGAAACGCTCCTGTGACGGGGCATCTTCACTGATCAGCGACACGGTGAATTGCGGGCTGTAGCGGTTGAACAAGGCAATGGCCTGGTCCAGGTCGTCGACGATCTTCAGGCTGACTTCCGGGGTTTCTTCCCACTCCCACTCGCGGCCCAATTGATCCTCGGGCAGCGGTTCGGCCAACGCTTCGGTCTGATAGCCTTCGGCGCGGTACACCTCGACGCTCGCGGTTTGCCAATCAATTGGCAAATGCTGTTCGCTCCCCTCGACGATATGCAACTTGCAGCCCTGGCCCCGAGCGGTGCCGGCCTGTTGCAGTGCATCGAGAAACAACGGCACCAGTTCGGCGGCGCGGTCGCGGTGGATCAAGCAAACGTTGAGGGTGTTGCAGACTTTGCGGTCCAGCGAGTTGCGCACTACGGCGGCAAAGCGCTGGGCATCGGCGTGTTTGTCGGCGATCAGCCACGCGCCGCCGGTGCCGTGCAAGCTGACGGCGGTGCCGGCCTGTTGCGCGATGCTGCCCAACTGGCTGACCGCCCGTCCCGAACCACGGGCCACGGCCAATGACAGGCGCCGATCGGCGAACATCGCCCAACCAGCGGCGTGATTGACGCTTTCCACCAGTGACACCGCACCGGTCGGCAACCCGGCGTCGGCCAATGCCGGATTCAATGCGTGGGTGACGATGGCCTGGGCAGTGCCCAACGCATCGCTGCCAATGCGCAGCACCGCAGTGTTGCCCGTGCGCAATACACCGGCGGCGTCGGCAAAGACATTCGGTCGGCCTTCGAACACGAACGCGACGATACCCAGCGGCGAGACCACTTGCTCGACTTTCCAGCCGTCGTGCTCGACGCAGCTCACGACTTTGCCACGGGTGGCCGGGGCATCGCGCCAGGCCCGCAGGCCGGCGATCATGTCGCCGCGCATGCGTTCATCGGCGAGCAACCGCGTGGTGGAACGCCCGCGCGCCTTGGCTCGCTCGATGTCGGCCAGATTGGCGGCTGCAATCAAGGCCCAGCATTCCGGGGTTTCCAGGCGTTGAGCAAAATGATCGAAGAACTCGCTGATGGCTTGATCCGAGACGGCAGACATTGCAGCGAATGCCGCTTCGGCGCGCTCGATGGCGACAGCCGCCGCTTGCTGGTCCGCCACCGGGATCAACAACAATTCGCCGCTGACCTGCTCCACCAGCAGATGGTCGCCGGGCTGAAAGCGCGCCGCCAGTTCGGGGCTGACGACAGTGACACGGTTACCGGCAAAAGGGATTGGCGTGCCAGCGACTAGACGTTCGAGTGCAAGAGACATGAAACGGTTTCACCATGCAGGAGAGCGGCCAGAAAATGTATAGGAAAATCCGTGGAGCGTCATTCACTGGGGCGCAGTAGCGGTTACTTTTTTGCCAGTCGAAATACATCTTGCTCCAGGCGATTGCTCCCCTGTTTGCGCCATCCGGCGTTCGCGTCATAGACCACCAGCAGCAAGGGCTCTTCTACGCCCGCGGTGCTGATAAAGGTCAGTCCTTCGGCATGATCGCGGCCTTTATCCTTTCCTTGCCCGTAAGGAACCTCCAGGGCCGGCGTCAATTGTTCGCTGAAGACAAAACTTTCGTCTGTTGGCCTGGCACCGTCGAGCCAGCGAAATACGCTGACAGGCCCGTCGAGGTTCATCGTCGGACCGGCCAGAATCAGCATGTCGTCGCCATCGATGCACAAATCCCTGACGCCGAGTCCGCCCAGCTGGAGAAAATGCTTTCGGTATTTGCGCCCCTTGGGCCCGATTTTTTTCAACGTCAGCGTATGGACGGCCTTGGGATGGTCTTCGGGTTCGACCTCCAGAACAATGGTCCAGCCCCGCAGCACAGGCCCGCGCAATCCGATAAAAACCCGCTTGCCATTGACCTCGAGGCCTTCGGTATCGAACCCGTTATCCTTGCCGGGAATGTGCAGAAATGCCCCCACATGCTCGTCGTCCTTGAGCTCGTCGAGCAATTCGTTGCCCAGTTGATCGCCGGACAATTGGGCGGCAACTCGAGCATCGTTGATGGTGCTCTTTACCAAAGTGAACGTCCCGTTTTCTTCGACCACCGGAATCCGGGCCAGGAGAAAACGATTGCCATCGCGACTGACAGTTGCCAGGCGCTCGGCGTTTTTCTTCAGGGACTTGGTGCTATCGGTTTTTTTCCGTTTCAGGCTGTGAGACCCCACCATCCAGAGATACCCCGTGTCGCGGTCGTAACTCATGCCTTCCAGGTCTGCCTCAACGAATTCTTCGCCAATCGTCGGGATGACCGGCAGCGTCAACAGGGACGCCAACGGGAATTGTTTGTGCTGATCAAACAGAAACTCGCCCGCACCGACGCGCTCACGCAAGGTGAAGCGCTCCAGGCTCAAGGATTCATCATTGGCGACCCACAGGGTGTCGCCTATCTGGACCACGGCAGACAAGCCTTTGCGCAAATGAGTGTCCGGGTCATTGAAGACTAGAAGCGCGGAACCGAAATTCACCATGAAGTCACCCGCCCCTTGAGTCAAAGAATGCCTGCTTCACGGTAGCGGTCATCGGGCGCTAGTCAAGACAGGTCATCAGAACACCGACCAGCCAATCCGCTGACTCAACAACTCCAGCGCGGCCATGCCGGCGAGGGAGTTGCCGGCAGCGTTCAATTCCGGGGACCAGACGCACACCGTGAATTGCCCCGGCACTACCGCGACGATGCCCCCGCCCACGCCGCTCTTGCCTGGCAGACCGACGCGATAGGCAAAGTTGCCCGCTTCGTCATACAGCCCGCTGGTGGCCATGATCGAGTTGACTTGCTGGGTCTGGCGGGCGCTGAGGATCTGGGCGCCGCTGTGTTTGCAGAAACCGTCGTTGGCCAGAAAGCAGAACGTGCGGGCCAGGTCCACGCAACTCATGCGCAGCGCGCAATGGCTGAAGTAGCTGCGCAGCACGGCTTCGACGTCGTTATGAAAGTTGCCGAACGATTGCATCAGATAAGCCATCGCTGCGTTACGCGCGCGGTGCTGGTATTCCGATTCGGCGACCTTGCCGTCCACCATGACATTCGGGTTGCCGGACAAGCGCCGGACAAAATCGCGCATCGACAACGCCGGCGCGGCAAAACGTGACTGGTTGATGTCGCAGATCACCAGCGCACCGGCGTTGATGAAGGGATTGCGCGGGCGCCCACGCTCGAATTCCAGCTGCACCAGCGAGTTGAACGGCTGCCCGGACGGCTCGTGGCCCAGACGCTCCCAAATCGCTTCGCCGGAATGGTCGATGGCCTGCACCAGGCTGAATACCTTGGAAATACTCTGCACCGAGAACGGCGTGTCGGCGTCTCCGGCACAAAACAACTCGCCGTCATTGCCATACACGGCAATGCCCAACTGATTCGCCGGCACGGTGCCGAGGGCAGGAATGTAGTCAGCCACTTTGCCCTGACCGATCAACGGTCGGACTGCGTCAAGGATCTCGTTCAACAGCGCTTGCATGCCGGGTTCCGAAGTCTCGCCCCATGGGATTGCGGGGACACTGTCGCTAGACGCCGCTGGCCGGGGCTGAATCACAGTTTTGTATGGGAATGTATCTATCGCGGCCCAGGATACATGAACTTGCGCCGGGAGACCTTTCGGACATACCGCCCACACACCGGGCTGAAAAACTCTTGCCGTCCGCCGATCACCGGCAAAACCGGGTCGGCTCTTGCTCAGGAGTGTCGTCATGATGACCCAAGTTCCCCGTTACCACGGCTGGTCGCTGTTTGGCCTGCTGTCCTTGCTGGTGCTGGTGATGACCAGCCTGATTCTGCTGCTGAACCCGGATCTGGTGGAAGCTACCCGCAGCGCCATTCGCGCCACCGCGCGCACTTCGTTTGCACTGTTCCTTACCGCGTTCACTGCGTCCGCTTTGGCCGTGCTGGTGCCCTCGCCTTTCACTCGATCGCTGGTGCGTGAACGACGCTTCATCGGCCTGGCCTTTGCGTTTTCCCACCTGGTACACGCCCTCCTGATCTACAGCTATGGCCAACTGAACCCTGAGTTCTGGCCCGGCCGCACCACGGTCGGCAACATCCCGGGCTCGGTCGGTTATCTGTTCATTGTGCTGATGGCGCTGACCTCATTCAAACCCACGGCGCGGCTGATCGGTCCCAAAGCCTGGAAAGCCCTGCACGTCAGCGGCATGTGGGTGATTGCGGCGGTGTTCACCTATTCCAACTTCAAACGCATCCCCCTGAGCGCCTGGTACGTATTGCCGTTCGGGCTGATGTTTTCGGCAATCGTCGTTCGGCTGCTGGGCAAGATTGCGCTGAAGTACAAACGGTCGGCCAGGAATGCGCTGGTGACCGAATGAAACCTCAACAACACCGATATTCCCCTGTGGGAGCGAGCTTGCTCGCGAAGAGGGAGTGTCAGTCAACATTGATGTCGCCTGACACACCGCTTTCGCGAGCAAGCCTGCTCCCACAATGAATGCACCTGTCGATCAAATCCCGGAGCTCAAGCCCATGAATACCTCCCTCTCATCGGCCATCAAAGGCCTGCACCTGAACCTCGACCGTGCCGGCAGCTGGATCGCACCCCTGACCTTGCGGGTGTTTCTGGCCTGGGAGTTTTTCGAATCAGGCCTGGAAAAATGGAACGGCCAGAACTGGTTCGCCGACATCCAGAACAGCTTCCCGTTTCCCTTCAACCACGTGCCGGTCACGCTGAACTGGGAACTGGCGATGTGGGCCGAATTGATCTGCGCCCTCGCCCTGCTGGCGGGCCTGGGGACGCGGGTCTCGGCGATTATCCTGATCGTGGTCACGATCGTCGCGACCGCTGCCGTTCACTGGCCGGCCGATTGGTCTACATTGAGTGAACTTGCCCAGGGTTATGCCATCAGCAATAAAGGCCACGGCAACTTCAAACTGCCGCTGATCTACCTCGCAGCCCTCCTGCCGTTGCTGCTCTCGGGGGCCGGAAAGCTCAGCGTCGACGCGCTGCTGGCTCGATACTTCTGGCGGCGCAGTCACCGCTGATACGCCAGTGTCTCGATAACCTACCCAACTTATGTAAAGGAGCCATCATGAGCGTGACCACCCAATGGATCGAGATCACCAGCGCCGAGGGCACCTTCGGCGCTTACCTGGCCATCCCCCACACCCTTAAAGGTCCGGGGATTGTGCTGATTCAGGAAATCTTCGGCGTCAACGAGCACATCCGCTCGGTCGCCGAGCAATACGCCGCCGACGGCTACCTGGTCATCGCGCCGGATCTGTTCTGGCGCAACGGCCACCGTATCGAACTGGGCTACGACGAAGCCGGCTGGAAACGCGCCGTCGAGCTGATGAACGCCACCGACACCAAAAAAGCGCAGGCCGACATCAAACTGGCCATTGACGCCCTGAAAGCGCAGCCGGGGCTGGACGGCAGAATCGCTTCTATCGGTTTCTGCTTCGGCGGCATGCTGTCGTACAACACCGCGGCCAATGGTTTCGTCGACGTGGCGATCGCCTACTACGGCGGCGGCATTCAGAACCAGCTGGATCGAGCCGATGAAATCAAGGTGCCGGTGCTGATGCACTTCGGCGAACAGGACAGCCACATCCCCATCGACGCCGTGAAGCAAATCGCCGAGCGTTTCGAGTTCAACGATGACGTCGATATCGAGGTGTATCCGGGTGCCGAACATGGCTTCAACTGCTCACACCGTGACAGTTATAACCAACGGGCGGCGGTCGAGGCCCATGGCAATACCTTGCTCTTTTTGAGTCAGAACCTTTAAGGCCTGATCGATGGGGTTGGCGACATAAACAATCGGTGAGCATTCAATCCCGGAAACCAGCATGGACAACCTCTCAAAACCCACACCGGCTTCACTGCGCATCCCCTCCACGGTCTGGGCCCTGGGTTTTGTCAGCCTGTTCATGGACCTGTCTTCAGAACTGGTGCACAGCCTGCTGCCGATATTTCTGGTCACGACCTTGGGCGCGAGCGCGTTGACCGTCGGGGTGATCGAGGGCATCGCCGAAGCGACCGCGATGCTGACCAAGATCTTCTCCGGCGCCATCAGCGACTTTATCGGCCGGCGCAAAGGCTTGCTGTTGATGGGCTACGGTCTGGCCGCCTTGTCGAAACCGCTCTTTCCCCTCGCGCACTCGGTCGATGTGGTGTTCACCGCGCGTTTTCTGGATCGCATCGGCAAAGGCATTCGTGGTGCGCCGCGAGATGCGCTGGTCGCCGATATCGCCCCCGCCGAAATCCGTGGCGCCTGCTTTGGCTTGCGCCAATCGATGGACACCGTGGGCGCCATTCTGGGTCCGATTCTGGCCATCGTGCTGATGCTCTGGCTCGGGCAGATCCATCTGGTGTTGTGGTTTGCGGTGATCCCGGCGGTGATATCGGTGGCGCTGATTGTCGGTGGGGTAAAAGAGCCGACCACTGTCGCTGGCGAACGCGCCTTCCGCTCGCCTATCCACTGGAAAGTCCTGCGGGATTTCTCCCGCGATTATTGGTGGGTGGTGATCGTCGGTGGGCTCTTCACACTGGCCCGTTTCAGCGAAGCCTTTTTGGTTTTGAAGGCGCAACAAACAGGCCTGACGGCTACTTGGGTGCCGATGGTGATGGTGGTCATGGCGCTGCTTTATGCCGTATCCGCCTACCCTGCCGGCTGGTTGTCCGACCGGATCAGCCGCACCAAAGTGCTATGCATCGGCATCGTCCTGCTGATCCTGGCAGACCTGTTATTGGCGCATGCAGACTCGATCATGACCATGCTGGCGGGCGTGGCCCTGTGGGGCCTGCACATGGGCTTCAGCCAGGGCATTCTCGCGACGCTGATCGCCGACACCGCACCGGAACACCTCAGGGGCACGGCGTTCGGCCTGTTCAATTTGATCAGCGGCGTGTGCCTGTTGATCGCCAGTGTGCTCGCCGGTGCGCTGTGGGAGACCTCGGGCTCGGCCAGCACGTTCATCGTCGGGGCGGGGTTGGCGGCTGCGGCGTTGTTGTTGCTTCTGTTGCGCAAGCCTTAGTCCACCGCAGCCGCTAACCTCCCTGCATCGGTGAGCTATCTCGAAAAACTTTATAGGCTCTCCTTGATACCTCTCTGAGACTGAACAGTGCAGTCAGCCGTTCACACCGACGTATTGCGCGCCACCGCGGCGCGAATCAGCGCCTTCAACGCCTCTTCATCAACCCTCTCGCCTTCATGAATATCAATGGCACGTCGGGTGTTGCCTCCGAGGCTGGCGTTGAACAGCCCTGAAGGGTCCTCCAGCGAAGCCCCCTTGGCGAAGGTCATCTTTACGACTTTCTTGTATGTCTCACCGGTGCAGATGATGCCGGCGTGCGACCACACCGGAACCCCTCTCCACTTCAATTCCTCGACCACTTCAGGGTCGGCCTGCTTGATCAGCGTTCGAACCCGAGCGAGGGTCTCACCCCGCCAGTCAGTCAGCGCCTTGATTTTTGCGTCTATCAGTGCAGAGACAGAGCCTCCCTCCTCGCCGTCTTTTGGGTCGATCTTCTTCATGATGGTTGTCACTCCTCAGGGTGGGCGCCGGTAGGGCCAGGCCAGCATACATTCATGCTTATGCGTTATAGCACTGGTTCACAATGGGTATATCCGCGCTCCGGCATTCGGCTACCGTCAACGTATATATGACTTGATTGCACAGGCTCTGCGCCTGTGCGTTGAGGCCCCCAGACACGAGGAAACCATGATGATTGCCCACAAAGCGGCCGCTGTTTTGTTGGCCTTGCTCAGCCCTGCCTTTCTGACCTTGACCGCCCTGGCCGAGGAAGCGGGTTTTATTGCCGCCACCTCATCCGGACTCAATTGGAAACCTGCGCCGGCGGTGGGACCTGGCGCAATGATTGCCGTGATTGAAGGTGACCTGAAAGCCGCTGAACCCTTCACCCTGCGCTTGAAGCTGCCGGCCAATACAAAAATCGGCGTGCATACCCATCCCGTGACCGAACGCGTAACCGTTATCTCGGGCACCTTCTACTTCGCCACCGGAGACAAATTCGATCCGGCACGGGCCAAGGCCTATCACCCGGGTGACACCCTGATCATTCCTGTCGGCATGTCGATGTTCGGCGCCAGTCGAGAACAGGAAACCGTGCTTCAACTTCACGGCACAGGGCCTTGGGGAATCACTTACCTCAACCCGGCGGACGATCCCAGGAACAAAAAAATGCAGTGAGCGCTAGCCAGGCACTATGAATCAATCATGCCTGGCCGCCGCACTATCACCCCTGCGAGACGCTTTTGAAGTCCGGCAACAGGCTTTTGGCTGGCGTCGCTGAAGGCACAGCAACAATGTCCGCTTGAACCGTTTCGGGCTTCTGCTCCGCTGCCTCCCCGTTGAGCGCTTTGTGCATCTTTACCGTATCCAGCGCGGCCGGGCGCCTTCGCACCCTTCGTGCAACCTACTCCTCAAAGCGCCCCGTGGCGTCACGATCGCGCTCGTATCGTCGCGTCTGCGGAAACGGCGGTAGCCAGGATTCGCGACGCACGGTCCAGCTTTCGTAGGTAGGTGTCAGTTGGTCAGGGGCATCCAGGGATCCCAGGTTCACTTCGATTTCGTCGCCGGTGCGGGCGAAAACGGACGAGCCGCAGCGGGGACAGAAAAACCGCCCGGCATAGTCGCGTGTTTCGCCCTCGATCGTCACCGCGTCCTGAGGGAATATCGCGCAGGCGTGAAACAGAGCCCCATGATGTTTGCGGCAATCGAGACAGTGACAAAGGCCGACCCGGTACGGGAGTCCCGACGCCTCGATCCGGACGTTGCCGCACAGGCAACCGCCGGTGAATCGGTCCATGCTGCGTCTCCTCTGATCAAGCGACGGTTGTGACTTTGCAAACTGTGAAAAATAGTAGCGAAGCCACGGCCTTGGGTCGACTAATCTGAGTAGAGCACCAGCACAAACACGCCTCTAGCCTCAGGGGAAACGGGATGACCGGAAAAACAGCGCGCCAGTGTTCGTCATGGGTCCTGCCCTCCCTGCTCGCGATCAACCTGGCGCTGATGGCGGGATGTGCAGGCAAAGCTTCCACGGCTCACTATTCAGCCTCAAATACAGGCTCAAACTGCTACGCAAAAGCGATACCCACTGCCGGCGAGGGCGGCCTGGCTTGGGGCGATACCTTGAGCATGGCTCGCAAAAAATCCATGGATAATTGCATCCGCTATGCCGGCCGATCCGGGGGTACGCCCAATACCTGCCAGGTGGTGTTGTCGGAGTGCAAAAATTAATAGAGCGTCATCAAAACGGTCCATTCTGTTCGCGGTCAATCACTGAACAAACACCCGTCGGTCATGACCGAGGGCACTGAATAACACGCCAATTCTGGAGAACCAAGATGATCAGCAAGAACACGATCTGTCTCTGGTACGACGGCACCGCGCTGGATGCCGCGACGTTCTACGCCGAGACGTTCCCGGACAGCGCCGTGGGCGCTGTCCTTCGCGCGCCTGGCGACTATCCGGCGGGTAAACAGGGCGATGTCTTGACGGTGGAGTTCACTGTGATGGGTATCCCTTGTCTGGGGCTGAACGGCGGGCCGGAGATCAAGCATAATGAGGCTTTCTCGTTCCAGGTTGCGACCGACGACCAGGCCGAAACCGACCGCTTGTGGAACGCGATCGTCGGAAACGGCGGCCAGGAAAATGTATGCGGCTGGTGCAAGGACAAGTGGGGACTGTCGTGGCAGATCACTCCACGCGTGCTGACCGCCGCGATAGCCAATCCTGATCGAGCGGCGGCCAAGCGTGCGTTCGACGCCATGATGGGGATGGGCAAGATCGACATCGCTGCGATTGAAGCGGCTTTGAAAGGTTAACCAGCGCTGCAGCCCTGCCATACTGTTCAACATGACCCGTGCAACCTTCCGCTTCTACGAGGAGCTCAACGATTTCCTGCCGGCCGACCGGCGGCGGCAGTCCTTCACCTGCGAGTGCGCACGCGGGGCGACGGTCAAGCACATGATCGAAGCGCTCGGAATACCGCACACCGAGGTCGAGCTGGTGCTGCTCAACGGCGAGTCGGTGGGCTTGGAGCGGGTGATTTTCGACAATGACCGGCTGGCGGTGTATCCCAAATTCGAAGCGCTGGACATCAGCCCGCTGCTCAAGGTTCGTGCGCAACCTTTACGGGTGCTGCGCTTTATCGCTGATGCGCACCTTGGCGGGCTGGCCAACCTGCTGCGCATGAGCGGCTTCGACACCCTCTACGACAATGGCTTCGAGGACGGCGAGATCGCCGAGATCGCCGCGCAGCAAGGACGCATCGTGCTAACCCGCGACCGCGAACTGCTCAAGCGGCGGATCATCAGCCACGGCTGTTACGTGCATGCCCTGAAACCGTCGCTGCAGCTGCGCGAATTGTACGAGCGCCTCGATCTCGCACGTAACGCGCGACCATTCAGCCTGTGCCTGCATTGCAACCTGCCGCTGCACGAGATCAGCCCGGAATTGGCCCGGTTGCAGGTGCCGCCCCGCGTTGGCGCCCTCTATTCGCACTTCCTGCGCTGCGACGCCTGCCAACGGGTTTACTGGGAGGGTTCGCACTGGCGCAGCATGTGTGCACTGCTGGCACCTCTGCTGGGCCAATAGCCGAGCGCATCGGGACGGCTGCCAGGGAAACTGGCTTTTGCAGGGTCTTGGAGCCTATGCAAACCCGAGGAACGACAGGATAACCACGACGATCACAACTACCCCGACGATGTAGATGATGTTGTTCATGAAATCCACCTCTCAACCTGGACAGGACTGCGTTAGAAAGACAAGACACTGCACCTTTGCCGGGAATACACATCGGCTGCGCTGCACACTATTTTTGCGAGCGACGATTTGAGTACAGCCAGACTGCCCTGGCTTACCGTTACCGGGCGGGATTGACGCGTGTGTCGTGCGCCAATCCCGCCCTTCCTAGTTCTGACCACCCGACAACGGTGGGGTTCGCGGCGGAATCAATCGCTTCGTCCCCGTCGACTCAAACGCCGAAGCCAAGCGCAGCAGCGTCGAATCGTCATAGGCCCGACCGGCAAAGGTCAGCCCGACGGGCATGCCGATGTCCGGCATGATTCCCATCGGCACCGTGACCGTGGGAACACCCAAGTGGCGGATGGCGAGATTGCCGTTGGCGACCCAGACACCGTTACTCCACGCGATGTCCGCAGACTTCGGATCGACATCGGCGTTCGCCGGCCCGACGTCGGCCACCGTCGGGAAGATCACTGCGTCGAGCCCCAACCGATCCATCCAGTCCTCAAGATCGATACGGCGCGTCTGCTCAAGGCCGCGTAGCCCGTCCGGCACCGTGGGGATCTGGTCCCAAGGCGTGATGCCGCGCTCGGCCATCCGCACATATTCATCCATGCCAGCGGCAAGGTCGCCCTCACGGTTGGGCAGCGTTCCCGGGTCGTGCGGGAAAATCAGCGGCCCGTTCACATCGACCAGGCGATTGAGTTCTGGATCGCCATTGGCCTGCAGAAAATCGTCGAACGCCCAGGCTGTCAGATCCCACAACTCATGGTGAAGGAACTCTTTGGAAACCAGGCCACGGTTGAACACCGTCGGTGCACCAGGACGATCACCCTCGCAATTGGAGACCAGCGGGAAGTCGACCTCGATCACTTCGGCCCCAAAGGCTTCGAGTGCCTTGCGAGCCTCTTCCCAGAGCCCGATCACGGAAGAACGGGTGTTGATTCGCTGCCCCGTCGGACCACCGATACCCGGCGCATCGCTCGTGCCCGCTTCGGGATCCGCGTTGATGTACATACGAGGAACGCCGAAGCGTTTGCCTGCGAGGGCATCGGTATTGGCGGCAAGCGCCCCATAGGAAGCGGGACGCACCGAGGCGACACTAGGAATGGGCACCCAGGGTTGCATCCGCCACAGATCGCCTCGTGTGTCGGGATCGTCCGCCACCACCACGTCGAGCACTTCGAGCAGGTCGGCCATGGTTCTGGCAAACGGCACGACAACGTCCATGGTCGGCGTCAACGGCCAGTTCCCGCGCACCGAGATCACTCCGCGCGAAGGCGTATAGGCACACAAACCATTGTTCGACGCCGGGCCACGTCCGCTCGACCAGGTTTCTTCGGCGAGGCCGAATGCCGCGAAACTGGCAGCGGTTGCAGTACCGGCACCGTTCGATGAGCCCGAGGCGAAGGGTGCGGTGAGATAGCCAGCGTTGTACGGGCTCTCGGCCCGGCCATACACCCCACGCTGCATGCCGCCGTTGGCCATGGGCGGCATATTGGTCTTGCCCAGGCAAATCGCGCCAGCGGCACGAAGCCGTTCGATGGTGAACGCATCGCGATAAGCAATCAGGTTCGCGAAGGCGGGACTTCCAGAGGCTGCGGTAAGCCCTTTGACCAGATAACTGTCCTTGGCCGTATAGGGAATGCCATCGAGCGGCCCCAGCGTCTGTCCCTTGGCCCGACGGGCATCGGATGCCTGCGCTTCCTTGAGCGCATCGGGGTTGCGAACCACCACTGCGTTGAGGGCGGTGGGCGTGTCAGGGCCGTCGTAGGCGTCGATTCTGGCGAGATAGGCCTGAACCAGTTCAACCGCCGTCGTCTGGCCCGATTCGAGTGCGGCACGCAGTTGGGCAATGGAAACCTCGGTGACCTCGATCATGCTGTTACCGCCGGCGGGTGATGGGTGACTGGATGTTGGGCTCAAAGACATCACTTATCTCAAAAAGGGTTTTCATAGTGGCTCTCGTTGCACTGCATTAGCGCGATCGATTACTCACAATACGTGCTTAACCTGCGATCAATACGTGGTGAGCACGTTGTACCCGTGATTTTGCATGAGATTAGTGCAAGAGCCCACTCCATGAACGGCCCGGCGTCTCGGTGAGGGTCGTGTGGCGATGGTGGAGGCTCACCGAGGAACGCAAAACCTGTGGGAGCGGCGGTGCGACGATTCGACTTGCTCGCGAAAGCGGTGTGCCAGGCAACATTAATGTCGGCTGACACTCCCTCTTCGCGAGCAAGCCCGCTCCCACAGGGATGTGCGTTTGACTGACTGTTGCCGTCTACATCTCAACCTGCGTGCCCAGCTCGATCACGCGATTGAGCGGCAACTTGAAGTATTTGAGGTTGCTGTTGGCGTTCTTCAGCAAGAACGCGAACAGGCTTTCGCGCCAACGGGCCATGCCGATACGCTTGGTCGGGATGACAGTCTCCCGGCTGAGGAAATACGTGGTGCGCATCGGGCTGAAATCCAGCTCTTTCAAGTGGCACAGGCTCAACGCCAGAGGGACGTCGGGCTCCTCGATAAAACCAAAGTGCAGACTCACTCGAAAGAACCCTTCACCATAAGCCTCGACCTCGAATCGCCGATCCGCCGGTACACGCGGACTGTCTTCAGACACCACGGTAAGCAACACCACCTGCTCGTGCAGCACCTGGTTATGCAACAGGTTGTGCAAGAGGGCATGAGGGACCGCATCCGCCCTGGCCGTCAGAAATACCGCGGTACCCTGCACACGATGGGGGGGGTGCGAGCCAATGCTGCTGATGAACAACGGCAGCGGCAGCGAGGTTTCGTCCAGCCGCTCGACAATGATCTTTCGACCCCGTTTCCAGGTGGTCATCAATATGAACAGGGCAATACCGGCAATCACCGGGAACGCACCGCCCTGGAAGATCTTCGGAGCGTTGGCAGCGAAGTACAGGCTGTCCACCAAGAGAAAACCCAAGAGCATCGGAATAGCCAGCCAACGAGGTATTTTCCAAAGCAGCAATGCAACAGCCGAGGACAGAATGGTGGTAATCAGCATGGTGCCCGTCACCGCCACACCATAAGCCGCCGCCAGTGCACTGGACGATTCAAAACCGATGACCAGCAACACGACGCCGACCATCAGCGCCCAGTTCACCATGCCGATGTAAATCTGCCCCTGCTCCTGACTGGAGGTGTGCTGGATAAACATCCGAGGCACGTAACCCAGCTGGATGGCCTGGTGAGTCAGTGAGAATGCCCCGGAAATCACGGCTTGGGAGGCGATGATGGTGGCCAGTGTCGAGAGCGCAACCATCGGCAGCAGCGCCCAGTCAGGTGCCAATAGATAGAACGGATTACGTACCGCTTCAGGGTTCCCGAGGATCAGCGCGCCTTGGCCAAAGTAGTTAAGTACCAGGCCGGGGAGCACCAGGATGAACCAGGCACGAGCAATGGGTTTGCGACCAAAATGCCCCATATCGGCATACAGTGCTTCAGCACCAGTCAATGCCAACACGACGGCGCCCAGAATGGCGATGCCGATGCCCGGATGGACCACGAAAAATTTCACCGCCCACGCAGGATTCAGCGCTTGCAGAACTTCCGGCCGTTGCAAGATGCCGTAAATGCCAAGTACCCCCAACACCACAAACCACAGCACCATGACCGGGCCAAACAAGATGCCGATACGAGCCGTGCCATGTTTCTGTATCAAGAAAAGCACTACCAGGACGACAAGGGACAGCGGAACCACCCAATGCTCAATGCCATCAAACGCAAGCTCTAACCCTTCAACCGCAGAGAGCACCGAGATGGCGGGGGTGATCATGCTGTCGCCGTAAAAAAGTGCCGCGCCAAACAGGCCAAGCAACACCAGCACCCTGCTCATTTTGGGATACGGCGCCGCAGCCCGACGTGCCAGTGCCGTCAAGGCCATGATGCCCCCCTCGCCCTGGTTATCGGCGCGAAGGATAAACAGCACGTACTTGATCGAGACGACCCAGATCAGTGACCAGAAGATCAACGACAGAACGCCCAGTACACCGTCGTGATTGGCCTGGACTCCGTAATGACCGGCGAACACTTCCTTGAGGGTGTAAAGAGGGCTGGTGCCGATATCCCCATAAACCACGCCCACCGCGGCGATGAGCAAGCCCACTCCCGAGGTTTTGGAATGGGATTCTTCATGGGCATGGATCATTGTTTCGCTCACGGGGTGGCTTCTCGATAAGGAGGAAGGAGTGCAATGAAGAATTGCAGGCATCTCAATGATAAAAAAACGCGATCAGTATCATTTCGGGGAAAAGTAACCACCGTAAAAAAACCGTAAATTCTTACCGGCAGCACTCTCCCCCAATCAAGCGCTTACTGCGCCGTCCCGCCACGAGGTTTATAAAACAGGAACTTCCCGGTCTCGGCCGTCTTGGTGTATTTCTTCGCCCAGGCGGGTTTCACCGTTCTGTCGTGGAAATACAAGGCACCATGGGTTCGGTCCGTGAGTTGCTTGTTGAGCGCCTTGCGCGCGATTTCCTTGGCGAGGGCATATTCGTCGTCTTCCTTTACCTGATCTGCACGTCCGTCGCACCACCATGAAAACTGGCAGGAGCCCGTTTCAGAGCCTTGCTTGACCACGGCGCACACCGTATCGGGAAACCCACCATGGCCGAGCCGGTTCATGACCACGCTGGCGACGGCTTCCATGTTGGCAGGTGCAACACCTTTGGCTTCCCAATAGATACTGCGTGCAAAGCAGGTGATTGCATCGTCCAGAGGGGCTGCGCCTGCCGGATCGACCGCCTGCGCTTCGGAGGGGGTGATGACTGCGGACTTAGGCACCGGGAGTTCGCTGTCCTTCTCGGCGGCTTTCTGCTCCAGGACCTGCGCCTTGTCTTCGGCCACTTCCTGTTTTTGCTCTTGCTCAGTCGCCAACACCTGGCTGCACAGAAGGATGATTGCGAAGCAGGTGAGTACCCATTTTAATCGCATGATCGATCCTTCCGATGACACTGGCTTGGGCAATGAAACGGCGATGTTGCAGCGCTGACCTGCTGTGATTGTAGTCGTCGCACGTCATTCCAGCCGTCTGACAATAAATGCATGTCGGCGCAAAAAAGGCATTGCGTGCGCAGGGGGGAAATCGCGCATCATGAGTGCAGTCCGTTCAAGGGAGATTTTCATGCGCAGCCTGTCATCCATTTTGCATCTCGCCGTGTTGTCATTCGGGCTGATGTTCAGCGTCACCGCGTCGGCGGCCGATGAAACGCAGCTGGTCGAGTCGATCAACGTTTACCGCAGCCAGGCGCAGCGCTGCGGCGGCCAGGCGTCTTCGGAGTTGCCGCCGCTGGCGAGCGATCCGCGTCTGGTCCTGTCCGCCAACAGCATCGGTGACTTGCAACAGGCACTGGCCCGCGCGGCGTATCCGATGGTCAATGTCCAGGCGATCAGCCTGTCCGGCCCGCGTGATGCGCCGTCCGCCATGAAGGCGATTCAGGAGAGCTTCTGCCAAGTGGTGCTGGACCCGCAATTCGTCGACATCGGCGTCAGCCGCGATGGCCGTGAATGGCGTATTGTGCTGGCGCGTCCGCTGTTGACCGGGCGTTTGGGTGATTGGCAGGCGGAGGGACAGAAACTGCTTGAAGCGATGAACAGCGCCCGCGCTCAGACGCGCCAGTGCGGCCCCCAAGCCTTTGCCGCCACGACGCCGCTGGCCTGGAACGCCACACTGGGCTCCGCGGCCGAGACCCACAGCCGGGCCATGGCCAACAATAACTATTTCGATCACAAGGACCGCGACGGACGCACGCCGGGTGATCGGGCTGAACTGGCCGGTTATGCGGGCCAACAGGTCGGCGAGAACATCGCCGCCGGGCAAGACACCGTGCGCAAAGTGGTCGATGGCTGGCTGGCCAGCCCGGGCCATTGCGCCAACCTGATGAACCCTCAATTTCGCGAGCTGGGCGCGGCCTATGCGGTGGACCCGAAGAGTGACGCAGGCATTTACTGGACGGCGATGTTCGGGACGCCGTGAAGGCTTGAATCGACAGTTGAAAAAGGAATCGTGATTTGAATAAAGCCCCCTCTTCCACCGTCGAACAGGACCTGTCGAAGCCTGAGGCGATCAGCCTGCGAGAAGCCTTTCTGTTCTGGCTGAAGCTGGGTTTCATCAGTTTCGGCGGGCCGGCCGGACAGATCTCGATCATGCACCAGGAGTTGGTGGAGCGCCGACGCTGGATCTCGGAACGACGCTTTCTGCATGCCCTCAACTACTGCATGTTGTTGCCTGGGCCTGAGGCTCAGCAGTTGGCGACCTACATCGGCTGGCTGATGCACCGCACGTGGGGCGGCCTGATTGCCGGCGTGCTGTTTGTGCTGCCTTCGCTGTTCATCCTGATCGCGTTGTCCTGGGTGTACATCGCCTTTGGCGAAGTGCCGGTGGTGGCCGGTCTTTTCTATGGCATCAAGCCTGCGGTGACCGCCATTGTGGTGCAGGCGGCCCACCGGATCGGCTCGCGGGCATTGAAGAACAATTGGCTGTGGGGCATCGCCGCGGCTTCATTCACGGCCATCTTCGTGTTCAATGTGCCGTTCCCGTTGATTGTGCTGGGCGCCGCCATCATCGGTTATGTCGGCGGACGTCTGGCGCCTGAAAGGTTCCAGACCGGGGGCCATGGTGCTGCGAAAAAATCCTTCGGCCCGGCCTTGATCGATGACGATACTCCGCCTCCCGAACATGCCCGTTTCAACCGTTTTAAATTGCTGCGTCTGTTGCTGGTGGGTGCGGCGTTGTGGGTATTGCCGATGGGCATTCTCACCACGCTGTTCGGCTGGGAAGGCACCCTGACCCAGATGGCCTGGTTCTTTACCAAAGCGGCATTGCTGACATTCGGCGGCGCGTACGCCGTATTGCCTTATGTGTATCAGGGCGCGGTCGGCCATTATGGCTGGCTGACACCCACGCAGATGATCGACGGTCTGGCACTCGGCGAAACCACCCCCGGGCCGCTGATCATGGTGGTGGCCTTCGTCGGTTTCGTCGGCGCCTATGTTCAGCAGGTGTTCGGTCCCGATCATGTGTTCCTGGCCGGCGCCCTCGCCGCCACGCTGGTGACCTGGTTCACCTTTCTGCCATCGTTCCTGTTCATCCTCGCCGGCGGTCCGCTGGTGGAGTCGACGCACAACGAACTCAGGCTCACCGCGCCGCTGACCGCGATTACTGCGGCGGTGGTCGGCGTGATCCTTAATCTGGCGTGTTTTTTCGGCTACCACGTGCTCTGGCCCAACGGCTTCAGCGGCCAACTCGACTGGCCTTCGGCGCTGATCGCCATTGCGGCGGCCATCGCCTTGTTCCGCTTCAAGCGGGGTGTGATCGAAGTACTGATGGGATGCGGGCTGATCGGGTTGGTGGTTCATCTGCTGCGCTAGCGCAGCGAACGTGATCAATGAAGTTGTCGCTGCCGCTGCAGCTCAGTCTTCAGCCAGGTATCTGCTGGTTGTACGCCCGCCGGACAGCGCACTTCATAGGCGCGACCACTCACACTGCTTTGGGTGGCCGCCAGGTCGATGAAGTTTTCTGCGCTAGTGATCTTGTCCCTCTCTTCGAGATACTCAAGCTTCTTTTCCAGATGCGCCCGGGCCTGAGCGCCTGGGTATTCGCTCCCGTTGCGCACAAACCGGCACTCACTGTGCTCGACAAAGTCCAGCAAGCTGTTTATTTCCTGAGTGGCTTGAGGTTGTGTTTGCGCCTGTGCATTGAGCACCACTGCGGTCAGGCCGATACCCGCCGCGATCAACCAGTGGCTGACATGCCGAGTGAAACGTCCAGGCAGAACTCCCATGGTGACACCTCGCATGACTGACGGCAGATCAGAGCGGTGGTGCCCGCTCTGAAGGCTGGCGAGCAAGTATCAATCGTCGTCGCGGTCGTCGCGGTCCCGGTCACGGTAACGACGGCGATCATCACGCCGGTCGTAATCCCGGTCAAACCCTCGATCATCACGTTGGTCATAGCCTCGGTCATGGTCGCGACGGTATTCACGGCGGTGATCCCGATCGTACCTGTCATCATCTTCCCAGTGAGGAAAGCAGCCTCCCAACAAGAGAGTAGCTGCAATGGCCAGGGTCATTATCGCGGTGCGCTTCATTTGAACATCCTAAAAGCAAAGGTCAGAGATGCGGGGATGAGTTGACGCTATCCACGAATTCAATCGAAGTGCGTGCAAACCGCAGGTACGACCTTCCAGATGCTCAATGATTCAGTTATCGCCAGGCCTTACAGCGTTCTTTGGCTGTTACCGATGGTTTTGGCTTTTTCGATGGCCCAGTCCATCGCCGCTTCCATGTCCAGCAGATGCGGCGACGGGTGGTTGTCCTCAACGATGGCCGAACCGTCCGGCCAATAGACACCCATGAACATCTTCAGCGAGCCGTCTCTCAATATCTCGGCTTTAACCTCAATGCTGCATCCGTTCGATAGTGTTTCCGAGTGGATCATATGGCGCTCAGTCATGGCTGCATTCCTCCCGTCGTTGCTATCAGCGTAACCCATGCAGCACTGAGCGCGATGACGCTCAAGCGTCTATCTGCACCACCTCGATCCCCAGCTGTTGATAATCCTCGACATTGCCCGAGGCCACGTGACGCTCGGTGATCAGGGTATGCACGCGGTTGCAAGGCGCAACAACGAAAGGCTCCACCGCCCCCAGCTTGTCCGCGGTGGTGACGGCAATCACATGGGAAGCGCTGGCGAGCATCGCCTGCTTCACCGGCACCTCATCGAAATGCAGTGAGCTGATGCCGACTTCCGGATGAATGGCGCAGACCCCGGTGAACAGCAGATCGGCCTTGATGCCTTCGATCAACCGCAGGGTTTCATGGCCGCCGGAAGACATCGTCGCGGGATTGAGCTGACCACCGGCAACAATCACCGTGATGCCTTTGTATTCGGCCAGTGTGATCGCGATCATCGGCGACGCGGTAATGGCCGTGATGGAGATGTCAGCGGGCAGCGAGCGCGCGATCTGCAGCGTGGTGCTGCCGGAATCGAAAATCACAATCTGGCCGTTTTTGACCCGGCGTGCGGCGAGTTGGGCCAGACGGGTTTTCACCTCATCGGTTTCGCCAACCCGGGTGAAGTAATCCTTGCCCGTATCCTTGGGCCGCGGCAGCGCTCCGCCATGCACCCGCTGCACCAGCCCGGCGCTGGCCAGCTCCGACAGATCCCGACGAATAGTGTCTTCGGACACCGTGAAATGCTGGCTCAGCTCGGAGGCCATGACCTTACCGTCGCGTTCCAGAATCAAAAGGATTTTCTGACGGCGCAACTGCGGGAGTTCGGTTATGGAATGCTCAGCTTGCATGGTTATGCCTGTTTTTGCGTGTTTATGCGAGATTAGCCAAACAGCGGAATGAACACAACCGGCAGCAGGAGAATGCTGGCTCATGCCAGGCGCAGAACCTGTGGGAGCGGGCTTGCCCGCAATGGCGGCGGCACTTACAGCATTAATGTCGCCTGACACGCCGCCTTCGCGGGCAAGCCCGCTCCCACAGGATTGTGGTCAACTGATGCCCTCACAACGCATTCACAATGAACTCGCGCAACCATTGATGCGCAGGGTCGCGATGAACACGCTCGGGCCAGAGCATCGACATCTCGTAACCCGGGACATCAAGCGGTGGCTCGACCACTTCCAACGCCCCCGCATCGCGAACCAGCCGCGACGGCAGCATCGCCACCATGTCGGTACTCTCCACCACCGACCGCACAAACAGGAAATGCGGGACGGAAAGCACCACCCGGCGCGTCATGCCCACCGCCGAAAGCGCCTGGTCGGTGACACCCTGAAACGCCCCACCATCCCGTGACACGATCACGTGGTCGAGTTCACAAAATTGCGCCAGTGTCGGCCGTTTTTTCAACTGCGGATGGCCGGCACGCCCTACCAAA
This sequence comes from Pseudomonas sp. F-14 TE3482, assembly GCF_053629455.1. Classification (NCBI taxonomy): domain Bacteria; kingdom Pseudomonadati; phylum Pseudomonadota; class Gammaproteobacteria; order Pseudomonadales; family Pseudomonadaceae; genus Pseudomonas; species Pseudomonas sp. F-14 TE3482. Next base: position 3,626,163 of record NZ_JBRJII010000001.1, on the reverse strand, counting down.
ACATATCGTTCGGTAAACAACGCTCGACGCCGCAAGCCGGGGGGAGCGTCCTCGCTGGTGTGGAAAGCCAGATCGATTGCTCCCTGCTCCGCTTGCCTGGCGATCTGAGACGGAACCAGATCAAACACCGCCATACGCGTACCCGGTGCTGCCGAACGCAGCCCGGCTAACGCAGGCAAAACGATAGTCGTCTCACCGTAGTCGGACGCCATGACATTCCACGTCTGCCGTGCCTCAACCGGGTTGAAAGGGCTGGCGGGCGACACGGCGCGCTCCAGGGCTTCCAGGGCCTGACGCAACGGCTCGCGCAACTCATCGGCCCTGGCCGTGGGCCGCATGCCCCGTGGTCCTGGCAGCAACAGCGGATCACCGAAAATGTCCCTCAATTTGGCAAGATGAACACTCACCGACGGTTGAGACAAACTCAGGCGTTGCGCCGCACGGGTCACGTTGTGTTCCGAGAGCAAGACATCAAGGGTCAGCAACAGATTGATGTCCAGGCGTCGCAGATTATTCATGGTAATACCTGGCATATTGGTTATTCATTTCCAATATACCTAGTAACGTCCGATTCTGCTGACTCCTGACACCGGAGACTCAGCCATGAAAGTTCTGCTCGTTTATGCCCATCCCGAACCAAAATCATTGAACGGCTCGCTCAAAGACTTTGCCGTCAAACGCCTGGAAGCTAACGGCCACCAGGTGCAAGTCTCCGATCTATACGCGATGGACTGGAAAGCCTCGCTGGATGCCGATGACAGTCCCGGCCGGCCAGCCGAATCGCGGTTCAATCCTTCGCTGGACTCCAAACTTGCCTTCGAAGAAGGCCGGCAAAGCCAGGACATCGTCCTCGAACAGGAAAAACTGCTCTGGGCCGATGCCGTCATTCTGCAGTTTCCACTGTGGTGGTTTTCGATGCCGGCGATCCTCAAGGGCTGGGTGGAACGCGTCTATGCCTATGGTTTTGCCTATGGCGTAGGAGAGCATTCCGATGCGCGCTGGGGCAACCGCTATGGAGAAGGTACGCTGGCGGGCAAACGGGCGATGCTGATCGTCACCGCGGGTGGATGGGAGTCTCATTACAGCCCTCGGGGCATCAATGGGCCCATCGATGACCTGTTATTCCCCATTCAGCATGGCGTACTGTTTTACCCCGGTTTCGACGTGCTGCCACCGTTCGTGATCTATCGCACCAGCCGAATGGACGAAGCGAAATTTTCGACGACCTGCGACGCGCTCGGTCAACGGCTTGATGACCTCGGGAGGACCGCACCGATTCCTTTCCGGCCGCAGAATGCCGGGGCGTATGACATCCCGCAACTCACGTTGCGTGCGGAGATTGCTTCGGATCAGACTGGGTTTGCAGCTCACGTCAGACAGGCAGAACGCGATGAACAAGACGTGCGAGCCGCATCCGCAAAAGCGCGCGCCGTGTAGAACAAACTGGCTACCCGCAAATACGAAAAAGCCCGCACAAGGCGGGCTTTGGAAATCGATGTAGGTGGCCAGCGCTGGTCTCTGGCTTACAAGGTTTATCGGGCCTCTCACAGAACAGGATTTTTAACTTTAGGCTGTTCTGCCTCACACGGCATAAGGGCTGGATCTCAGCGCGGAGATCTTTCTAACCGTGTACCCTTGGGAGCGCGCCCCACGCCTCCTCGCTATCCCTTTGCGCATCAGTCTGCGTCTTCACCTACAGCTTCAGAATAGCAAATCGTTCGAAGGCTGGGTCGGAGTTTTTAGACCGATTCTTTTCTAGGGGAATGACTGCAGAATGGAAAAATACTAACGCCGCAAGACGGACTTGATTACGCCTTTGTGGAGCTGCCGAAGGCTGCGATCTTTTGATCTTCAGCACATGACAGTCCACGATTCGTTGAACGGAAAAATTGTGGTCTGTCCCGGTATTTCCTGTTCAAACGCTGTCCGTTTTTTGCCCTGCTGACTGGACCTTCACAATATCCAGTATCATAAAGCCATCATTCAATAACGTTCGGCCTCTGAGGTTTTCTCAGTGCAGTCGCAGGAATCAAGGAATCGGTTGATGTACGGGAATAACAAGTCAGGTCTGTACGCGCTACTGGCTGGAGCAGTGATGCTCAGTGGTTGCACTTCATTTTTTCAGGGCAAGCCGTACGTCTTTCCCCAACCGGATGAACCCTCGGCGACGGTTCGCCTTAAATACACACGCGGTACCAGCCTGGACGCCGTGACCTTCAATGAAAAGGGTTGCTACGGGGGGGCCACGTCATTGAACTACCTGGCCGATGACTTTATCGAATCGCAGGTTGCAGTGGGCAAAGAGCTGGTATTGACGTACGAGCATGTCGTCGCAGGGACTATATGTCGGATACCTTTTTCCTTCACACCTCAGGCAGGGGCTATTTACACCGTGAAGTCGGGCTCCTGGAGTGAGTCCAAGCCAGGCATCCTGCCCATCTTCAACTACGACCAAAATCACTGCGGAATTAACGTAGTCAAAAAAATCGGGACTCAGGAGAGCGTCGAACCCATTCAACAGCTGCACTACAAGACAGGTTTAACTTGCCTCAGGCTCGTTAAATAGAGAGCGAAAACCCGGGACAGACCACGTTCTCAAAAACCGTTGAATGGAAAAACCGTGGACTGCCCCAAATCCAAACGCCGACCCGATCAGCGTAGGAGCTGCCGAAGGCTGCGATCTTTTGATCCTGATGCCCGCAAATCCCGTAATGATCAGAACTCGCCAACAACCCGGCGGCCATCACGGATTGATGGACTCCGAACCCACACCCACCCGCTACGAACGCAACACCCCGATCGCCCGCCGATACTTCTCAACGCGCTCCAGATCCTCCCAGGACGGCTGGGCAATCCGCGACAAGTCGCTGTTCTCTTCCAGATCCGCCAGTTTCACCACCCGCCCGATCGGGTTCTGCGCCACGCGCTCGATAAACTCTTCGTACGACTCATCCGGCACCTTGGTCACCGACGCAATCGCCATCAGCACCGTTTCGCTGAAGCCTTCCTTGCGCAGATCGTCGAAGCTGATGCCGCAGTCTTCGACCACATCATGCAGCACCGCGACGATGCGCTCTTCCAGCGTGTTCACCCGCAACATGACTTTCAGCGGATGCAGGATGTAAGGCGCGCCGCCCTTGTCCACCTGCCCCTCATGCGCCGCCGCGGCGATGGCAATGGCGCGTTCCAGTGTCTGACTCATGGGATTCTCCTCGGGTTAAACGCCGTAACGGCCGCTGAAATGAATGTTGCGCTTGAACCAGCCGGCAATCGCTTGCCACCGCCCCACAGGCTTGGCGCTCTCAGCGTGGCGTTCGAGAATCATCGACACCAGCGTCGCCTGATCGACGCCAGGATGCCTCTCCACCAGTTCAGCGACCCAGCCACAACCGGACTTCTGCACATGCTGACGCCACTCACCCGGCCAGGCTTCAAGCGCCGACACCGCCAACCACACCGCCCCGCCCTGCTCGCAATGACCGCCACCGATGGACTGCTCGAAACAAAAAGGCGTGTCGGGGCGAGAAAGGTCGATGTGGAAGAGGTAAATGTCCTGGGTTTGGTGCTGTGGCGTGGGGGCGTTGTTGCGGCTGCCGATTTCGATCATGGGCGCGTTCCATCCTTGAATTCCCGTTGGCGTTCAGTCTACGACGGTGGTGATGCTGAACGGAAGCAAGCGTCACTCACCGCCGAAAATCCCGCGCCTGAACGTTCGATGAAGGCACGGCGAGGATTTTGAAGTCCGAAAATCTCGTAGGAAATAACCGATTGTGGCGAGGGAGCTTGCTCCCGCTGGACTGCGAAGCAGCCCCAAACCCTGCTAGCCCATTTCCTCAGACAAACCGTAACGCCCGGTTTTACTGCGTTACGACATAGAACGGGGAAGAGCCACCTCGCCAAAATGACAATCTTGGCGTCCTACAGCCCGATTGCGGCTACCGAAATCGCTGCCTAGAGTGGGTCTGTCGCTGACCGCAGTTGGCGATAGGGTTTCGCAGCCCTTAAGATTGACACCTTGTTCCGTCAGGCACGGCCGACTCCCGGCTGCGTATCGTTTTATGGCGGTTGTGCGTGGGAGACCTTCGGGTCTGCCGGGTCCTGGTGTTAATCCTCCGGTCTGCGAACCCGCGCATAGCTGCCACCCATTTTGTTTCGCAGCAGAACGGTGGCAATTCTACTTTTATTAGGATTAACACCATGACGACTCAAAAGCCGCTCCGCCACTACAGCCCCATGTCCCACTTCGCCACCGACCACCCCGTCCTCCTCATCGACGCCGACGCCCCACTACGCGAACTCCACAACTGCCTCAGCGAACGCCTCAACGCCGTCCTCAAATACCTCAACCTCATGGCCTGCACCAGCCTGCCGGACTACGCCGAGCACGACATCAACACCGTTACCAACATCGCCCGGATCATGGTCCAGGATGTGAGCGATGTGTTTCGGGTGATTGAGCAGCGGGGGTTTGATGCTCCTAAGGGTCAGTGATCAGAGTTGAGTCGTAAAAAAACCCGCACTGAGTTGCGGGTTTTTTGTTTTGTTCAGGCCTGTCGAGTTGTCGAGAGGATTGTCTTCTCTATCAGCGCGGCGACGTCCTTCGCGCCGTAACATCGAAATTTAACGCTGCCAGCGTCGGTATCAAGACGGACGATCTTCATCCCGAACCAACCCTCAACGCTGACCTTTCTGACCAACTCCAGTGGGAGTTCAATATCCAGCGTCCCATCCTGAATTAGGCGGTTCATGGCATTTGCGCTCAAGCGAACTGCGGTTTGAGTCAGCACCATTTTCCCGCCGACCCACAGCCCTCCGTATGCTTTCTTGAAGGCCCCCAGCACCCAGCCCAACGCATTCACATTGCCAGCTCCGGCTACGGAATATAAATCGTCAACGTTGTCGTATTTCACCTCGGCATCGGCCACCAGAAAATTGACCCACTTCGACTTTAAAATCTGTCCAGTCATCTTTTCCTCTCCATAATTTGAGTAGCAGCCCTGAAACTCAGATGCCTGTTTTGTCCGGGGCGCGCTGCACGAACACAATATCGTCGCTATAAGCGCCGTCCTACTTGGCAACCAGCTCATGTTAATATGCCATCACTCTTTCAATGAAGTACACCCGCATGGATGCCACGTCCCGCCCTTCCAGCTTCTTTTCACTGCTTACCGTTGCCGTGATCCTCTCTGGATGCCAAGCAACAAAACCCGCTCAAATCACAACACCCGAGGCCCAGCCAGGCCTTGCGGTTTTCAACAGTGTGATGTTGGAGCCCCCCGAGCCGAGTTCGATTGTGCGAGAGGGAGACAGGATCACCTATTTAGTGACTTCGTCCCCCAGCCCGGAACTCCACTATCTGGCACGCTTCGATGCCAACTGCGGCCAACCCGATGCGCAAATGGCTTACCGCAGCAAAGCGGGGATGTCTCTATTCGCCGTTAAACCGCGGGGGGATTCGGAGGAGTCCTGGCAGTTGCCTGCGGAACAAAAGAGCCAGTACCTGCAAAGTGCGCAGTTGAAGCAAGTGTGTGCCCAGACAACACCTCCTCAATGGCGCGTGTTCTCGGCACCCGAGCTTCAGGATTGGCAGATGATCGACCGCGCCAGCCTGAAAGTAAAAGGTGATGAGGTGACTTTCTGGACGGCTCGGGTACTACCCGGCGAGATGTTGATGCCCGGCAAAAACGTCTTGTATGGGCAGGTACGCCAGCGGTGGACGGCCAACTGTGCCCTGCAACAACTGACCGCGTTAAGCCATTTCTACCTTGATGCTCACAGTCATGTGCTCGCTGGAAACATGCAGCCAGATCTTAAAACCGTCGGCCTGCAAAGCCTCGGCGCCGATGAACGTCAGCTTTTTCAGGTGGCCTGTGGCAAGCCGCAATCGCTGGATCAATACAAACCTTTTGAAGGACGCGAGCAGTCTCCCTTCGAATTGCCGGTCCCCGCCGTTGCCGTCCCCGTGTTGAGAGCCATCGAGGCATTGAACATGCCCAAACCGGAGAAAAGCATTCGGCACTTACGTCGGGTGTTCACGGATAAGTCCGAGCCAAGGCAGTATTCAGATGAAGGCGTACGGCTTAACGGGCGTGACTCGAAATACCTTTCTGACGAGACGAGTAAACAACTGACGGAGCGTTTTAAAGGCAGAGGAAGTCAGTGGGCCAAAGTTACTTTCCGGGGTCTGATTGACCTGGCTGAAAGTGAATTCAACAATCATGCAGGTGAGATAACGATCGAGAATAAGGCGCTGACGAAACTCAGCTTCGAGGGCGATTGGGCGAACATGCCGGTCGGCGCACTCCTGCGATACACGACGCAGGATATGCAGCTTCTTTATACCAACGGCGGGAAAGGTCCCAGAGCCTTGGTGCCGGTCGACGACAGATACAGCTGTGAGGTGCAGTCGCAGAAACCCGCCAGCACGTATCACCCGAGTTTGACCGGGACTGCCAAGGTACTCAGTTGCACAAGAGATGCCTACCAATACAGCACCGACATTTACGTCTACCTCGAAGCGTATGGAATGTTTGTGCCGATCCAATACGTCACACGGAACGTGCAGGGCGAATGGACGATTGAGGTGGTGGAATCTTGAGTTGCCTGGCCATCAGCAAAAAAAACCTTGAAGTGGAAGCACAAACTGCTTCCGCGTTTTCACATCAATGCCAAAACCCGGCAAGGAACGCACATGAATTTCTTTAAAAAGCTTCTCGACTCACTGAAAAGCCCTGCCATCCAATCCCTCCGGGTCGAGCCGCAAATCCAGGCATTCCAGAAGCTGGTTGATATCGGTGAGTTGAACGAGGCAGAAGCGGCCAATCTGGCGGCGCGACTCGCCGGCGAAGCGTGCCTGGATCGTCATTGGCACTCTGTCGGCACCGTCGAACGGGATGTCATTGCCTATATGATCAGTCCGAGTTTCAGGGGTGGCCCTGACTGGCCCTCGACTCGTCAGGCCTACCGGGTGGTCCGCCGTGGTGACTCGATACTCCTTGCCACCGACGGCCTGTCGGATCCATTCGATGGAGTTGAAGGAATGGGCAATGGTTTCGAGATGGAGTTGTTCATGGAAACAGCTGATATACCCGAGCACGCACGTGGTTCACTTGGTGAGGTCGATCCATTAAAAAACAGCTGGGCATTCGAACTGTTGGAGCACGTTGCCAAAACGGTGGCCGACGCTGGAGGAGTCACCGAACGGCTCGATCAGTACGGTACGCTATCTCTCGAAATTCCCGGGTTCAGCCTGTCGCACCAAATGAGCGATCAACTCCCCAAAAGCTTCGTGACCGAGGACGATTGTACCGGCGTCCTGCTGGGAGCCCTGGAACCGGATTTCCCGACCCGACTGGATGACATGCCGTTATCTCCAGTCAGGTTGGTTTCGATGGTATTGATCACCGCATCGGAGCTTGAATATGTCCGATCGGGTGGGCGAGCAGCACGCGAAGATCTGGTCAGCCGTTTGAAGGCCGCCGGCATCGGACATATGAGCAACCTGAATCGTGCTAGCGTTGTGTGAAAACCGAGCGGCCGCTTTCATGTGAGCAATCAGGAAAGACACCGTACAGTGCGCTGTCCTCCCAGGAGCGTTCACAGATGAAAACCTACTGCCCGATGTTCTGGTCTCTGGATCAGGGCATCGACTACAGCGCGCCGATACTCCACCTCAAAGACATCGTGCCGAGCGTTGGCAAAAGAACCTTCGCGTTCTTTGATAGCCATGACCGTTTAGACGTTGGTGAGATCCTTCTGCTTATCTGGTGCCCGCCAGTTTCCGACTTGAATGGCTGGAGTGAACAACCTTCAGAAATTGCCCAAAGCCACCTGCTGAAGGCGAAAGTTGTCGGCGCGGCTCAAGCACCAGAGCAGTCAGCAGAACGCTTGCATAACGTTCACCACGGCAAGCTCAAGTACCCACTCGACATCCTCTCCTGCGAGAGATTTCTGCCAGCACTGCAAGCACTCCAAGAAGATTCGACGTCTTGGTATCTACAAGAGATTGGAACCGCGAACGGGAACTTCCTGGCTTGGGATGAGTTGCATTGGTGCGGCAGCGCAGTGGTTGAAGGCCTCACCTATTTAACGGCGAGCACCTCAAGCGAGACTTACATGGAATTGATCCTCAAAGTGGCTGACGACGAGATCATTGGGCTCTTTTCGCTGCACATGAATCCGGGTGGTGACTCCTATGATTTTGGTAGAAAGAGCCTCACAGGCGAGGAACGGCGGGCAGTCAAACATGCACTCAACATCGCGCAGCCACTTCATGACACACAGGCTGCTTACCTTGCGGAGTAACGCGACGGTGTGACTTCAGACGCAGTCGAGTGACAGACTCCTCAAAGCGCCCCGACCCCTCACTATCGCGAGCAATCCCGCTTATGCCCCCCACAACTCCCCAAAATTTAATGAACCCTGCCGAGCCTCCCCACGGGAAATCCCGCGTTTGATCGCTTGATTGTAGGAGCGCCCAAGATTTTAAAGTCTGCAAAACACGTAGGAATCTGCCCTTTGTGGCGAGGGGGCTTGCCCCCGTTGGGCCGCGAAGCAGCCCAAAACCCTGCTAGCCCGTTTCCTCAGACACACCGCAATGCCCGGTTTTGCGGCGGCTGCGCCACCGAACGGGGGCAAGCCCCCTCGCCACAGTGAGCGCGTGTGGTCCTACAGCCCGGTTGCGGCTACCGAAATCGCTGCCTAGAGTGGGTCTGTCGCTGAGCGAATTCAGCGATAGGGTTTCGCAGCCCTGACGATACGTGTAGTAACCTTGCACACCATAACCAGCAACGGCCGCACAAACGCGCCCGTACTCCGTTTTATGGTGGCTGTGTGTGGGAGATCTTCGGGTCTGCCGGGTTCCTCGTATCCTCGGTCTGCGAACCCGCACATAGCTACCACCCTTTCGATTCGCAGCGAACGGCAGTAGCTCTTCTTACAGATACGAGGAAGATTTACTTATGAGTACGAACAACCCGCTCCGCCACTACACCCCCATGTCCCACTTCGCCACCGATCACCCCGTCCTCCTCATTGACGCCGACGCCCCGCTACGCGAACTCCACAACTGCCTCAGCGAACGCCTCAGCGCCGTCCTCAAATACCTCAACCTCATGGCCTGCACCAGCCTCCCCGACTACGCCGAGCACGACATCAACACCGTTACCAACATTGCTCGGATCATGGTTCAGGATGTGAGTGATGTGTTTCGGGTGATTGAGCAGCGGGGGTTTGATGCGCCTAAGGGGCAGTGACCCTCTTTGAGCCGTAAAAAAACCGTATTATTGCGGGTTTTTTACGACTATGGCTTCGCTAGATCCCATTCGCACGGCCTCAAGCGATCAGTGTCAGTGCCACTTCCTTTTCGCATATCAATGTTGCCATCTGCGTCGAGGTAGATGTGAGTATTGGGCCAACTTGGTGTGATGCTGATGCAATGCCAGCGATTTTTCTCGATTCGCAACTTCATCGCACAGTGATGGGAAAAGGTCTCGAAGAAGGCCCTGCCTCCAGGGCCTCCCAGACGATAGCGGTCAGTAAACCTGCACCCGCCACAACTCCCGCGACGAAGAACCCGCCGACATCGGCAACCGGCCATGCAGCGTCCGATAGTTATCAATCAGCACCAGATCACCCTCGCTCCATTGATGGGCAATCAGGCACTCCGGGTCATAAACCAGCGAGTTGACCTGTTCGAGCAGCGCCTGTTGAGCTTCCTCATCATGGTCCTGCACAGCCTGGCTCAGGGTCTGCAATGTCGAGTCGGTGCCCTCTTGGTAACGCAGGATCAGTTCGCCGCTGCGGGGGTGATGATCCACCAGGCTGTACATGCGCGGGGAGCCACCGAAGTAGGTCATTTTGGTGTAGTAGGTGATGTTCACGTCCTGCCATTGTCGGGCGACTTGCTGGCCGACTTTGCGCAGTACGTTTCGGCTGTCGACGATGGTGGTCTGCCCCTCGCCCGGCTGCGGCGCGGTCTTGCAATACAGCATGAATTTGCTGGCGCAGAATTTCGGGTTGCGCTGAACCTGTGCGTCGCTGTCGGGCAGCATGTTCAGGTCCCAGTGCAACGGCGTTTTCTCCAGCGAGTGCACCACGCCTTGGGGTTTGTCCGCAGGTTTGACCACGTGCACGGCGCCGAAGGCCCATTCGTACAGCGTGCCGAAGCGTTCGCAGCTGCGAGCAAAACTGTCCTGGTCATCGAAGCGGCAGCCCTTGAGGCAGACGAAACCGAAGGTTTCCACCAGTGCTTCCAGCAGGCCCGTGGACAGTCGTTCGAAACCCAGCCCTAACGGGTCTCGCACCACCAGGCCAAACAGCGGCAGTTTTTGCAGTTCGTATTCGAAACCTTGGGCCTGCGGGTTTTCTGTTTGGTGGTAGAGCCACGGGCGACCTTGCCAGGTGACCAGCACATGATGATCGAGATCGACCTGGGCGCGGGCGCGAAGGGTTTGACTGCCGTCGAGGTTGCGCACTGGCACGGCATGCCAGGGGCTGTCGACACGGGTCAGCCCTTCGGCCAGGCCGAAGGTGAATTTGGGCCCGGCATTGCTGTATTGATGGACCGACAAGCGAATGTCATCACCGAAGAAACGATCCACTGCCGCATTCAATGCCTGCCCTCGATACATCATTTGGTAGGCTTTGAAGTTGATTTGCTGCAGGTACTCGTCCTCGCTCTGCCCCTCTTCACGGCACAGCCGCAGGTCGTTGTAGAGGTGACTGCAGAGGTGGTCATGGGCCTGGCTGAGGGATTCATCGTGCCGGCTCTGCTCGATCAGATCCCCAAGGTTTTTCCAGGGCAAACGGGCCTGTTTGATCAGGCTGGCGCGAACCGACTCAGCACTTTGGGCCTGAGGAAACAGGTCTTCCATACTGACCCACTGAATCGTATGGGTGGTGCACAGGTCACGCAAAGCCCGGTTGTAGGTCTCGCGAACGTCGTCGGCCACGCCGACGATGTCGTTGAAGGTCGTTCCGTCACTGAGGATCGACACCACACAACCCGGTGCGTGCAGCGCGGCGATGGCCTGGCCGAGTTGGTCGAGGCGCTCGATGGCGATGACCTCGCCGTAGTCCGGCAGCACGCCGAATGTCTGGTCAGTGGCGTTTGGCGACTTGCAGGGAAAACCTGGCAGCACCAGACGCACCGGCAGGCCCTGATCGAAGCAGTGCCCCAAACGTAACGCGAGATGCGCTCTGCCTTGTGTGTCGAAACAATCATCCGTGCCTTTGAGCAGATAACCCGCGAGCAAATCGCTGACGGCAGCGATCCAGGCGTCTCTATGTTCCATAGAACAACTTCCTTGAGAGTGTGTGTATCAATAGGATTGAACGGTGTTGCCATGCTCGGTGAATGCATGCGCCGTACCGCAGACTTGCTGCAGAATGCGCAGCAATCCGGCCGGCTGTTCGCAGCAGAAGTTCGGGGCCAGGGCCTGCAAGTCAGGTGTCATGCCATAGCCCCAGGTGACCGCCGCCGAGTACATGCCTGCAGCATGGGCGGTCTTCAAATCGATCTCGGTGTCACCGACGAACAAACAGCATTGCGGATCAACCGACAATCGCCGGGCAGCTTCCCATGCCACCTCCGGCTGAGGTTTGAGCGCCCTGCCCGCGCGATGCCCCAGAATCGTCCCGAAGGCATTCTGCGGAAGCAGCGCATCGGCTACTTGCAGGGCCATTTCCTCGGTCTTGTTGGTGACGATAGCCAGCGGCGCTTGTAACTGGCGACAGCCTTCGAGCAAGGCAAGCACACCGCTGAACGGCCGGGAAAATTGAACCAGGTTGTTTTGGTAGAGCGCCACATAACGCTGGTGCAGCGCGGCCGCATCGGCAATGCCAAACCCCGTGGCGACCTGCTCGATCATCGCTGTGACCCCACCGCCGATATAACCCCGCACCGTTTCCGCTGTCTGCGCCGGGCAACCGTGTTCGAGCAACACCTGGTTCAGGCACCAGGTGATGTCAGGCAGGGTGTCGACCAGGGTCCCATCCAAATCGAAGAGTACGGCTTCGACCCGCAACCGAGACGCCATCATTGAGCACTGGCGTAGTGACAAGGACGCCCCTTGCGGAATACCAAGCGGTGGTAGCGCTCATCGACATTGCTGCGTTTTTCGAGGGTGACTACACCCCGTCGCTTGATCGCCACCGAATGCCAGGGCGTACGCCACAGGTCACTGGTTGGCACCAACCGGATACCGATCTTCGTCGACACCGCCAGTTGCGGGTGAATCGACAGGCGCAGGCAATGCGGGTAGCGCGCCTGTAACAGCGCACTCCAGGCTTCACTGCGCTGGATCACCCGCTGCGAGGCAGGCTTGGCGATTTTTTTCACCGCATTAAGGCTCATGCCGGCGAACACCTTGAGCCCCGAGTAATCCTCGGACAGGAAGCGATGGATACCGCAGTACATCAACATCATGTGCGGCTCATCCTTGAAACGCTGCTGCAACAAGACCAAGGACTGGCCGTGCTCGATCATCATCTCCTCACGCATGGCGTCCAGACAATCAAGCGGAGGATAGGCATCCCGCAGATCGAAATGGGCGAACGTGCCGGGATAGTGCTGTTCGGCGTAGTCCTGAATAGCGTCGGTGTAGGCTTTGACGTCTGCATCGGGAACATGCACCAGGTCAGAGAACACATAGCCATCGGAGCAGATATGAATCAGCGCCCCCGGTGCGTAGATCTGCTGGATCTCATTGCACAGGCGATGCAACTCGTCGATGGCATGATGTTCGGCAAGGTCAGGCAGATGACTGAGGGTTTTCTTGCGGCTGGGCGATTTGCCGGGAAAGGCTGGCAAGACCATTTCGACCTTGCGGCCGCTTTCGACCGCTTGCATGACCTTCGCCAGATGGGGTTCCAGCACCTGCAACGAAAGCTCGTGATCCTGCCCCGGGGCAAGGCTACGACGTCGAAACAGGCATTCGAGAATTTGCTGGGCAATATTCATGTGCGCGTTGTGCTGATGCTCGTGCACCAGCTGACCGCACACCTGTTGAGCAACGGTGTTTGAACCCTGCATAGACAATCCCTGTGTGGTGAATAACGGCCATTTTTGGTCGTCAGCAGATATTCCTTACCTGCGGGCGGCTAAATTCCTACAAGTCGTTACGACTGTCAATCGTGGCAATCAGGAATATTGCGGCCAGACCGGCAAAGCCATCCCGCAGCCACATAAGTGCCCTGGAACAAAATCAAAGCCTTGTTTTTTTTCTGGCTACACTCATCGCGAGTAGCTTCGGCTACCAAGGTGATTAGTCCCAACAGGAAATTAAAAATAGAAGGGAATCTCATGAGCAAATCAAAAGTCTCCCCGTTTGCTTGCGCTGCATTGATGTTTTTCGGCGGTCACTCAATAGCTCAGGCTACCGACAGTCTGGATCAGGGATGGAGTGAGGCCACCCTGTCTAACTGGCAAAACCTTTCACAAGGATCACGAATTCTCCCTTTCTCCTGGGCGCTGGCATTGGAAGAGCCTGATTCAGAAGAGAAGTTCATGAGTGACAAAACGATCTCGGCCTACGGTTACACGCCTTACTATCCGTCTTATAACGGTAAGCGTTTTACGTTGCCGATGGGTTTCGTTCTGGATGACAGTCATGACAGCAAACTGTCTTTCACCAAACTGCGTTGGTTTTTTGGCCAAGGGTCGCAAGAGCCGTGGGTGGGGATGAACTGCTCTGCTTGTCACACGGCTCAAATCAACTTTGAAGGGCAGAATCTTGTCATCAATGGCGGGCCAACGAACGCCGACTTTCAGAATTTCTTCAAGGCGTTGAACGCGGCTTTAAACACAACGGCTGCTGACCCTGAAAAATTCGAACGCTTTGCAAAGAGTGTCCTGGGTGATGACCTGTCAAACGGGAATCGCCAGCGGCTGAAGAAATCGCTGGATAGCTTGAATGCGTTTTATGCACAAAACGCAACGCTCAATGCCACAGATCTGCAATATGGCCCAGGTCGCCTGGATGCAGTGGGGCACATTCTCAATAAAATCAGTCAAGTCACCCAAGCGACACCGCCTACCCCTAACCCCTCTGATGCGCCGGTGAGCTATCCATTTCTCTGGAACACACCTCAACACAACGTTCTCCAATGGAACGGGATGGTCGGCAAAAAAACACTCCCCTCGATAAAAAAAGACGGCGGTCTCGATGTTGGAGGTCTGGGGCGTAATGCTGGAGAGGCTATCGGCGTGTACGCCGATATTCGACCGGTTAAAGAAAATCCGGCCAAGCCAGGATTTGTCTCCAGTGTGAACATGAAAAATCTGGACGTTTTAGAACGTTCTCTTTATAGCCTGAAACCTCCGCGGTGGCCTGGATCGCTGCCAGAAGACCTCACGTCAGGCGCCAAATTATTTACGGAAAATTGTGTCAGCTGCCATGCCTCCCTTAAAAGAAACGATCTCGCCACGCCAATCGAAGCGGTCATGGTTCCAATCTCTGCGAATGAAAATTTAAATCCTCGGGGCCCAAATGACAGGACCATTAGCACGGACCCCTGGATGGCGTGCAATGCCTATCAATTCAAAGCGGATGCTGGAGTGTTAGCGGGTTATTCCAAGGTTAGTAATCCAAAAGAGACCATTCAGCCAAATGACCTTCTTTACAACATGCTGGGTGTGACCGTCCTGGAGACATTACTTGGCAAAGGACGCGATGTCGCCGAGCTGGCTTTCGATGGATTGCTTGGAATAGAGACCAAACCTGAAAAAGTCCCTGGATTCAGGAACCGTGCCTTGTTCAGTAACGCTGATGAGAAAGCCCTACGGCTAATCAACTGCTACCTTGCCAGCCCGACGGTTCCTCTTCTCGCCTATAAAGCAAGACCCCTGAATGGCATCTGGGCCACAGCTCCCTATTTGCATAACGGCTCTGTGCCGACCCTGAACGACCTTCTCCTGCCACCCCGTCAGCGCCCCTCGACTTTTTATACAGGGACCAATGAATTCGATAACCAAAGGGTGGGATTCAAGACCGAGAAATCGGACAAGAATTGGTTTCTTTTCGACACCAGGCTTGAGGGCAACAGCAACGCCGGCCATGACTATGGCGTGAGCCGCCTCAGTGATGTCCAAAGGTCACAGCTTCTCGACTACTTGAAATCACTTTGAACGGCGTCGCCGATACCATCAGCTGATGGCATGGAGGGGCGACCACAAGTAGTGGTCGCCCCTGCGAAGTCCGTTACAGGTTTGATGTTTGCTTGAGGAATCAGAAGTTCGCCGGGGTGTTGGCGCTGATGATTTCAGCCTCATCCTGCCCAATATTGCGAAACCGATGCGGCAACGTCGTCGGAAAGTAATACCCATCCCCGGCATTCAGCACACTGATCTGCCCATCCACGGTCAGCTCAACCGTGCCACGGGTAACGAGCCCACACTCCTCCCCTTCAGCATGCACGATGGGCTCTTCACCCGAACTCGCTCCCGGCGCGTATTGCTCGCGCAAAAGCCGCATTTGCCGGCTCGGCACCGAAGCGCCAATCAGCAGCAACCGCAGCCCATGACGCCCCAGATCTGGCTGTTCATTGGCGCGAAACACGTATTGATGCTCACGCGGCGGTTGGTCGAAGGTGAAGAAGTCCGCCAAAGACATGGGGATGCCTTCGAGCAGTTTTTTCAGGGAGCTGACGGAGGGACTGACGCGATTCTGTTCGATCAGGGAGATGGTGGCATTGGTGACGCCGCTACGCCGGGCCAGCTCGCGCTGGGACAGTTTGTAGCTTTCGCGTACTAATTTGAGTCGTGAGCCCGTGTCCATGACAGCCTTATGCGAAGAATACTTAAGGGGTAATGGGGGGTGGGTGGCGGGCGACTGGTGGCCGCGGATCACGCCGTTTCCCGTCCCGGAACCGTGAAAGGCGGGTATTAAATCACGTTTGTTGGTGTTGCTCAGCAGGTTCGATAAACGGCTGGATAAATTGAACAGGCGCACGATAGCCGTCCGTCCATGCACGAAACCTGTGGGAGCGGGCTTGCCCGCGATGGCGGTGTGTCAGGCGCCATCAATTTTGACTGTGCCGCCCTCATCGCGGGCAAGCCCGCTCCCACAGTGGTCGGTGTTGTTCGCAAAATTTGTGCATGTCGCCAGTTCCCTTGTGGGAGCGAGCCTGCTCGCGACGGCGATGTGTCAGTCGACAGAGATGCTGACTGTGCGACCGCCTTCGCGAGCAAGCTCGGCTCCTACAGGAATTGCGTCAGGTTAGATACCGAACCGGTCCCGCAGTGCGTAATACGCTGCGCCCATGGCGGTGAGCGGGGCCTGGAAGGTGCGGCCGCCGAGCATGGGCATGTGCGGCAGGGAGGCGAAGGCGTCGAAGCGTTCGGCGTCGCCGCGGATCATTTCCGAGATGAGTTTGCCGGCCAGGTGCGAGCAGGTGACTCCGTGACCGCTGTAGCCTTGCATGTAGTAGGCGTTCTTTTCGATGCGACCGAATTGCGGCATGCGTGACATGGTCAGCAGGAAGTTGCCGGTCCAGCGGTAGTCGATTTTAACGTCCTTGAGTTGCGGGAAAGTCTTGAGGATTTTTGGTTTGATCAGTTGCTCAATGTCGTCCGGCTCACGGGCGCCGTAGACCACCCCGCCACCGTACAGCAAGCGGTTGTCGGCGGTGAGGCGGTAGTAGTCGAGCAGGTAGTTGCAGTCTTCGACGCAGTAGTTGTTGGCGATCAGGCTGCGGGCGACTTTTTCGGACAGCGGTTCGGTGACGACGATTTGCGAGCCGCACGGCATGCTTTTGCGCGTGACGCGGTTGTCGAGGTCTTGAGGCAAGTAGGCGTTGCCGGCGATCAGCAGGTACTTGGCCCGCACCACGCCTTTGGCGGTGCGCACGGTGATCGGCTCGCCGTAGGTGATTTCCACGGCGGCGGATTGTTCGTAGATTTTGCCGCCCAGGCGGATGATCGCGGCGGCTTCGCCGAGGGCCAGGTTCAGCGGATGAATGTGGCCCCCCTGCATGTCGAGCAGACCGCCGACGTAGTTGTCGCAACCCACTTCGCGCTTGATGTCAGCCGCGTCGAGCATTCTCAGGTTCTTGTTGCCATAGCGCTCCCAACTGCTCTTTTGCTCGGCCAGGCCGTTGAGTTGCTTTTTGTTCAGCGCTGCGAAGATACCGCCGGGGCGGTAGTCGCATTGGATGTCGTACTCTTTGATGCGCGAACGGATGATATCGGCGCCTTCAAAGATCATGCTGCCGAGCACTTCGGCGGTTTTGTCGCCGTAACGCTCTTCAATCACATCGACGTCGCGGCTGTAGGAATTGACCAGTTGACCGCCGTTGCGACCGCTGGCGCCGAAGCCGACTTTGGCGGCTTCGAGTACGGTCACGCTGTAGCCCGCTTCGCTGAGGAACAGCGCCGAGGACAATCCGGTGTAGCCGGCGCCGATCACGCAGACGTCGCATTCCACCAGCTCTTCCAGAGTTGGGTAATCCCCCGTCTGATTGCGGGTGGCGGCGTAGTAGCTGTTTACATGCTTTTGTTTAACAGAGTCTTGTTTCATAGGTTTCTCCGATGACCGCAAACGCTCGCCTGCGACCGCCGCTGTAAAAGTGTTAGAGCTTGATCCAGGTCGCTTTGAGTTCGGTGTATTTGTCGAACGCGTGCAGCGATTTGTCCCGACCATTACCCGACTGCTTGAACCCGCCGAACGGCGCAGTCATGTCGCCGCCGTCGTACTGGTTGACCCAGACGCTGCCGGCGCGCAAACCACGGGCGAAGGTGTGGGCCTTGCTCAGGTTGCTGGTCCATACGCCGGCCGCCAGACCGAAGATGCTGTCGTTGGCGATCTGCAGCGCTTCTTCCGCGGTGTCGAAGGTGATCAGCGACAGCACCGGGCCGAAGATTTCTTCCCGGGCGATGGTCATGGTGTTGGTCACGCCGTCGAAAATCGCCGGTTCCACGTACAGGCCACCGGTGTCTGCGAGGGTACGATTGCCGCCAGCGATCAGTTGCGCGCCCTGGTCTTTGCCGATCTGGATGTAGCGCAGCACGTTGTCCAGTTGGCGCTGATCGACGACCGCGCCGACGGTGGTTTCAGGATCGAGGGCGTGGCCTGGTTTCCAGGCTTGCAGTGCTTCCACCAGCAGCGGAATGAATTGCTCGCGAATCGAGCGTTCCACCAGCAGACGTGAGCCAGCGGTGCAGACTTCGCCCTGGTTGAAGGCAATCGCACTGACCGCTGCCTGAGCGGCTGCACGCAAGTCCGGTGCATCGGCGAACACCACGTTCGGGCTCTTCCCGCCCGCCTCCAGCCAGACGCGTTTCATGTTGCTTTGCCCGGCGTAGATCAGCAGTTGCTTGGCAATCGCGGTGGAGCCGGTGAAGGCCAGCACGTCGACGTCCATGTGCAACGCCAACGCTTTGCCGACGGTGTGACCGAAGCCTGGCAGGACGTTGAACACGCCTTTGGGGATGCCGGCGTCGAGGGCCAGTTGCGCGATGCGAATCGCCGTCAGTGGTGACTTTTCCGAAGGCTTGAGGATGAACGAATTGCCTGCCGCCAGGGCCGGGGCGAACTTCCAGCTGGCCATGATCAACGGGAAATTCCACGGCACGATGGCGGCGACCACGCCTGTCGGTTCACGGGTGATGAGGCCGAGTTGGTCGTGCGGTGTGGCGGCGACTTCGTCGTAGATTTTGTCGATCGCTTCGGCGCTCCAGCGGATCGCGTTGGCGGTCGCAGGGATGTCGATGCTCATGGAGTCGCTGATCGGTTTGCCCATGTCGAGGGTTTCGAGCAGGGCGAGTTCTTCCTGGTTGGCCAGGATGAGGTCGGCGAAGCGGATCAGGATGCGCTTGCGTTCTGCGGGCGCCAACCGCGCCCAGATGCCGGATTCGAATGTGCGGCGTGCAACCTGCACGGCGGCATTGGCGTCGGCTTCGTCGGTGCTGGCGATGTTCGCCAGGAAGCGGCCGTCGACCGGGCTGATGCATTCAAAAGTATCGCCGCTGAGTGCCGGGCGGTATTGGCCGTCGATGAATGCGCGGCCTTCTAGTGTGAGGGACTGGAAGCGTTGTTCCCAGTCGCTGCGAGTGTTTGTCATGGTTGTGACTCTACGCAGAGGAATATGTAGTTGCTGGATTGAAGCCAACCAGCAAAGGATCAAAACACCGCAATTCCCTGTGGGAGCGGGCTTGCCCGCGATGGCGGTATGTCAGGCGACATCAATGTTGAATGTGCTGCCGTCATCGCGGGCAAGCCCGCTCCCACAGGGATTGGTGGTGCACACAGGTTTTGTGTTCACCCCCTTATCCTTAATTGACGGGTTATGGCCCCATCAAACCGTATGCAAGTACCAGTTGTACTCAAGGTCGGAGATGGAGTTTTCGAACTCGGCCAGTTCGCTTTCCTTGCACGCCACGAACACGTCGATGTACAGCGGGTCGATGTAGCGCGCCATGACTTCGCTGTCGTCCAGCTCGCGCAGTGCATCGCGCAGGTTGTTCGGCAGGCTTTGCTCGTTCTGCTCGTAGCTGTTGCCTTCGACCGGGGCGCCCGGTTCGATTTCGTTGGTCAAGCCGTGGTGAATACCGGCCAGCACCGACGCCATCAGCAGGTACGGGTTGGCATCGGCGCCGGCAACGCGGTGTTCGATGCGCACGGCATCCGCCGAACCGGTGGGCACGCGTACCGCAACGGTACGGTTGTCGATGCCCCAGCTTGGCGAGTTCGGTACGTAGAACTGCGCACCGAAACGGCGGTACGAGTTGACGTTCGGGCAGAGGAACGCCATCTGCGCCGGCAGGGTCTCGAGCACACCGCCGATCGCGTGACGCAGTGCGGCGTTCTGCTCGGGATCCTCGCTGGCAAAGATGTTGTTGCCATCTTTATCAAGAATCGAGATGTGCACGTGCAAACCATTGCCCGCCTGGCCCGGATACGGCTTGGCCATAAACGTGGTGTCCATCTCATGGTCGTAGGCGATGTTCTTCACCAGACGCTTGAGCAACACCGCGTAGTCGCAGGCCTTTATAGGGTCGTTGACGTGATGCAGGTTCACTTCGAATTGCGCCGGGGCGCTTTCCTTGACGATGGCGTCGGCAGGAATGCCCTGCTCTTTCGCGCCTTCGAGGATGTCTTGCAGACAGTCGACGTACTCGTCCAGATCGTCGATCAGATACACCTGAGTCGAGTGCGGACGTTTGCCGGACACCGGCGAGCGTGGCGACTGCGGACGACCGTTCACGTTGTCCTGGTCGATCAGGTAGAACTCCAGTTCGAACGCCGCGCAAATGGTCAGGCCCATGGCGTCGAACTTGCTCACCACTTGACGCAGCACTTCGCGAGGGTCAGCGAAGAACGGCTGGCCTTCGAGTTCGTGCATGGTCATTAACAGCTGCGCGGTCGGGCGCTTCTGCCAAGGCTCGATACTCAGGGTATTGGGGATGGGAAAACAGATTCGATCCGAGTCGCCGATGTCCAGACCCAGGCCGGTGCTTTCCACCGTAGAGCCGTTGATGTCCAGAGCAAACAGTGACGCCGGGAGGTTAATGCCTTTTTCGTAAACCTTATGAAGACTGGTGCGTTCGATGCGCTTGCCGCGCACCACACCGTTCATATCCGCAATCAGAAGGTCGACGTACAAAACCTCAGGATATTTCTTAAGGAATGCGTTTGCTTCGTTGAGTTGAACGGCACGCAGAGGGACCGACATGATGCACCTATTAGCTGTTAATTATTATGTTCACTACCCTTTCACGAGCCCAGTCAATCCGAAAGGCAAAGTGAAGTCAATAGCGAACACTTGGCCTTCCAACCTTTATTTTCTGGCCTTTTTTGGGCGAGAGAGTGCCCGATCAGCCTTGCGCACCGCGTAAATTCTGAAGATCGGATGCGCGGCGTTTAGAATTTTTTACATGAGAGTTGTTAATTAAAATCAACAAGGCTAAGCTCCGGAAAAGCTCGTTCAAGTGTGAAACTTCGAGGTGATAAAAATGGCATTCAAGCCATTGATCGGCGTTACTGCGTGCGTCAAACAGATTGGCCTGCACCCCTACCACGTCAGCGGCGACAAGTATTTGCGTGCTGTCAGCGTCGCGGCTTTGGGGTTGCCAGTGGTCATTCCTTCCTTAGGCGATCTGACCGAAATCGATGACTTGCTCGCGCAGCTCGACGGTCTGCTGCTGACCGGCTCGCCGTCGAATGTGGAGCCCTTCCACTATCAAGGCCCGGCCAGTTCTCCCGGCACGGATCACGATCCGCAACGGGACGCCACCACCCTGCCCTTATTGCGTGCAGCTATCGCGGCTGGCGTGCCGGTGCTTGGCATCTGCCGGGGCTTTCAGGAAATGAACGTGGCGTTCGGCGGCAGCCTGCATCAGAAGGTGCACGAACTGCCCGGCATGCTCGATCACCGGGAAGCGGATCATCCGGATTTGGCCGTGCAGTACGCACCGGCCCATGCGGTGAATGTGCAACCGGGCGGCGTGTTCGAAGCGCTGGACCTGCCGCAGGTGTTTCAGGTGAATTCGATTCACAGCCAGGGCATCGACCGGCTCGCTCCCGGCCTGCGCGCTGAGGCTGTCGCGCCGGATGGTTTGATCGAGGCGATCTCCGTCGAGCACAGCAAGGCCTTCGCTGTCGGCGTGCAATGGCACCCGGAATGGCAGGTGCTTTCGAATCCCCCCTACTTGAGTATTTTCCGGGCGTTTGGCGACGCATGCCGGCAACGGGCGGCGCTGCGTAATACGCGCTGACTTCAAAAAGCATTCAACGATTTAACTGCCCCCGTGAGTCTGGCGGGCGTGCCTTTGCGCGCCGGTCGCTCACGTAATAGATGAACCGCAATAACAACAAGTACGACCAGGCAGCCAGGATGGCGGTGCCGAATAAGCCCGAGCGCCAGCGCAGTCCCCCCGTAGGAGCTGGCGAAGCCTGCGATCTTTTGATCTTGATTTTGAAGAGCAAAGTCAAAAGATCGCAGGCTTCGCCAGTTCCTACAGGGGGCATCGTCCGGCCCGGGTTGCAATCCACTCTTAAGTCAGGCCGCGTTGGCCCGACGACTGAAACCTGTTGGGAGTTTCATATGGCAAACGCCTCCAGCATTTATAGGAAGGCTCTTGAAGGTCACCAGGCACCGAAAAAGGTGTTGGTGAAAGTCGACCGCGTCACCAAGAAATTCGACGAAACCACCGCCGTGGACGATGTGTCCCTGGAGATCCATCAAGGCGAGATCTTCGCCCTGCTCGGCGGTTCCGGCTCGGGCAAATCGACGCTGCTGCGCATGCTCGCCGGCTTCGAGCGCCCGACCGAAGGGCGGATTCTGCTCGACGGGGTCGACATCACCGACATGCCGCCGTACGAACGGCCGATCAACATGATGTTCCAGTCCTACGCGCTGTTCCCGCACATGACGGTGGCGCAGAACATCGCCTTCGGCCTCAAGCAGGACCGTTTGCCCACCAGCGAAATCGACGCCCGTGTCGAAGAGATGCTGCGGCTGGTGCACATGACCCAATACGCCAAACGCAAGCCGCATCAGTTGTCTGGTGGCCAACGTCAGCGTGTGGCGTTGGCCCGCTCTCTGGCCAAGCGACCGAAGCTGTTGTTGCTCGACGAACCGATGGGTGCACTGGATAAAAAGCTGCGCTCGCAGATGCAACTGGAGTTGGTGGAAATCATCGAGCGCGTCGGCGTGACCTGCGTGATGGTGACCCACGATCAGGAAGAAGCCATGACCATGGCCGAGCGCATCGCGATCATGCACCTGGGCTGGATCGCCCAGATCGGCAGCCCGGTCGATATCTATGAAGCGCCGGTCAGCCGCATGGTCTGCGAATTCATCGGCAACGTGAATGCTTTCGACGGCACGGTGGTCGAGGATCTGGAAGGTCACGCGATTATTCACAGTCCGGACCTTGAGCAGAAGATTTACGTCGGCCACGGCGTGAGCACGTCGGTACAAGACAAGTCGATCACCTACGCCATCCGCCCGGAAAAAATGCTGGTCAGCACCCTCAAGCCCGAGACTCGCTACAACTGGTCCGAAGGCAAGGTGCATGACATTGCCTACCTCGGCGGCCACTCGGTGTTCTACGTGGAGCTGCCCGGCGGCAAGATCGTCCAGTCGTTCATGGCCAACGCCGAACGCCGTGGCGCACGCCCGACATGGGACGATCAGGTCTACGTGTGGTGGGAAGACGACAGCGGCGTGGTACTGCGCTCATGAGAACCTTCAATCAGCAGTTCCTGCGCCTGGTGCCCAGCGGCCGCAAACTGGTTATCGGCATCCCGTTCCTGTGGCTGTGCCTGTTTTTCCTGCTGCCGTTCTTCCTGGTGATGAAGATCAGCTTCTCGGAAGCGGCCCTGGCCATACCTCCCTACTCTGAGATTTACACCTTCGCCGAACAGAAATTCCAGCTGCTGCTGAACATCGGCAACTACTCGCTGCTGACCGAAGATGAGTTGTACATCTCGGCCTACTTTGGCTCGTTGAAGGTCGCGTTTTTAAGCACGCTGATGTGCTTGGTGATCGGTTTCCCGATGGCCTATGCGATCACCAAGGCCAACAAGGAAACGCAGAACGTTCTGCTGTTGTTGATCATGATGCCGACCTGGACCGCGATCCTGATTCGCGTCTATGCGTGGATGGGCATACTCAGCAACAACGGTTTGCTCAATGGGTTCCTGATGTGGACCGGGCTCACGTCGCAGCCGATCGAGATCCTCAACACCAACACCGCGGTATACATCGGCGTGGTCTATGCCTACTTGCCATTCATGGTGTTGCCGCTGTACGCCAACCTCGTCAAGCACGATCACAGCTTGCTGGAAGCCGCGTCGGACCTGGGTTCGAGCAACTTCAACAACTTCTGGAAAATCACCGTGCCGCTGGCCAAGAACGGGATCATTGCCGGGTGCATGCTGGTGTTCATTCCAGTGGTGGGTGAGTTCGTGATTCCGGAACTGTTGGGCGGCCCGGAAACCCTGATGATCGGCCGGGTGCTGTGGCAGGAGTTCTTCAACAATCGCGACTGGCCGGTGGCATCCGCCTTGGCGGTGGTGATGCTGGCGATTCTGATTGTGCCGATTCTGCTGTTCAACCGCAGCCAGGCTAAAGAGATGGAGGGACGGGGATGAAACGCTTCGGGTTTTCAAAGTTCATGCTGATTTTCGGCCTGTCGTTTATCTACCTGCCGATGCTGATTCTGGTGATCTACTCGTTCAACGCCTCGAAGCTGGTGACGGTGTGGGGCGGCTGGTCGGTGAAGTGGTACGTCGGCCTGCTCGACAACTCGCAACTGATGGGCTCGGTGGTGCGCTCCCTGGAAATCGCCTGCTATACCGCGATTGCCGCCGTGGCATTGGGCACCCTCGCCGCTTTCGTGCTGACCCGCGTGACGCGCTTCAAGGGTCGTACGCTGTTTGGTGGTCTGGTGACGGCACCGCTGGTGATGCCGGAAGTGATCACCGGTCTGTCGCTGTTGCTGCTGTTCGTGGCCATGGCGCAGCTGATCGGCTGGCCGCAGGAACGTGGCCTCGTCACGATCTGGATCGCTCACACCACGTTCTGTGCAGCGTATGTGGCGGTGGTTGTTTCGGCGCGTTTGCGTGAACTGGACCTGTCAATCGAAGAGGCAGCCATGGACTTGGGTGCGCGGCCGTTCAAGGTGTTCTTTCTGATCACCATTCCGATGATCGCACCGTCACTGGCAGCGGGCGGGATGATGTCGTTTGCCTTGTCGCTGGATGATCTGGTGTTGGCGAGTTTCGTCTCTGGCCCAGGCTCGACGACCTTGCCGATGGAAGTGTTCTCGGCGGTGCGTCTGGGCGTGAAGCCTGAGATCAATGCCGTAGCCAGCCTGATTCTGTTGGCGGTGTCGTTCGTCACGTTCATGGTCTGGTACTTCAGCCGCAAGGCCGAAGCCACGCGCAAGCGGGCGATCCAGGAAGCCATGGACCAGACCGCCAGCGAGTCCTGGCAGCAACCGAAAAACCAGCGGATCGAAGCGACGGCTTAGTGCTGTTGAGTTAAATGAAGTGAACACAAAACTGTGGCGAGCGAGCTTGCTCGCGCTGGGTTGCGAAGCGACCCCAAAACCGGCAACCGAGGAGTATCAGACACACCGAATTCGCTGGTTTTACGACTGCTTCGCAGCCGAACGGGAGCAAGCTCCCTCGCCACAGAAACTCCCTTGCCACAGGGTTTGTGTCCACCTGCACCGTTGTTCTATGTGATTTGAATAAAAAGAAAATGGAGTTGTACCAATGAAAATGTTTGGCAGGACTCTGCTGACACTGTCCTTATTGGGCGCGATGGCTACCGGTGCCCAGGCCAATGACAAGGTATTGCGCGTCTACAACTGGTCGGATTACATCGCCCCGGACACCGTCAAGAAGTTCGAAGACGAGACCGGCATTCGCGTGACCTACGATGTGTTCGACAGTAATGAAACCCTTGAGGCACGTTTGCTGGCCGGTAAATCCGGCTACGACATTGTGGTGCCCTCCAACAGTTTCCTGGCCAAGCAGATCAAGGCTGGCGTCTATCAGCCGCTGGACAAATCGAAGCTGCCAAACTGGAAAAACCTCAACCCGGTGCTGCTGAAAAATGCCTCTGCCAGCGATCCTGACAATGGCCACGCTTTCCCGTACATGTGGGGTTCGATCGGCATCGGTTACAACCCGGCCAAGGTCAAGGAAGTGCTGGGCACTGATGCGCCGGTGAATTCCTGGGACTTGCTGTTCAAACCGGAAAACGCTGCGAGGCTCAAAGCCTGCGGCATCAGTTTCCTTGATTCACCGACAGAAATGCTCCCGGCCGCCCTGCACTATCTGGGTTACCCGGTGAATTCTCAGGACAAGGCGCAGATCGCCGAAGCTGAAGCGCTGTTCATGAAGATTCGCCCGTCGGTGGCTTATTTCCATTCGTCGAAGTACATCTCCGACCTAGCCAACGGCAACATCTGCGTAGCGGTCGGTTACTCCGGCGACGTGCTGCAAGCCAAGGCCCGCGCCAAGGAAGCCGGCGACAAGGTGAAGATCGAATACAGCATCCCGAAAGAAGGCGCCGGCAGCTTTTACGACATGGTTGCCATCCCACGGGACGCGGCCAACGTCGACAATGCCTACCTGTTCATGAATTTTCTGATGCGGCCGGACATCATCGCCGAAGTCACCAACAGTGTCGGCTACAGCAACGCCAATGCGGCGGCCACGCCATTGGTGGATGAAGCCATTCGAAACGACCCGGGGTCCTATCCGCCGCAAGCGGTGATGGCGACGTTGTATGCCATTCCAGATTTGCCGATTGGTATTCAGCGGGTGATGACCCGGGGCTGGACGCGGGTGAAGCTGGGTAAGTGATTCACTCGGCATCACTGTTGAACCTGACATCGCTATCGCGAGCAGGCTCGCTCCCACAGTAGTCCGTGGTGGAACGATCAAATCCAGCATCAATGACAGCTTTCTTGTTTTCCGTTCACGCAGCGCCTTACCACCGCTGCACTCCTCTGAAGAAGAACGGCTTCACCTGGCTTCCTCGGTTAAGGTGAATTTCGGGCGCCCTCGGGCGCCTTTTTTGTGGGTTTATGCAGAGACCAACGGCCATTCGGCCAGCGCCCGGTACCGGCCTTTATGGGATTCGAATAAGGTGAAGCGGTCAGCACGCAGGAAAAACTCTGGCGGCGTCGCAGATTCGGGGACTGGCGCCCGGTAGTCGCGCATCAGGGTCAGATGCGGGCGAAATTCCCGCCGAGTGTCTTCGAAACCAAAGGGCAACATGGCCTGCTCCAGCGCATACACCAACCGCAGCAACTCAGGTGCTGCCTGCTCGGGCGCCAGCAACAAAACCCCGGAGCGACGCCAGACTTCCAGACGATCAAGCACAACCGTCAACGGCACGCCGGGCATCTGGACATTGGCGGCGGCCTCGCAGACGCCCGCTATCTGCGCCATCCCCACCGTGCCGAGAAAAAGCAGCGTCAGATGAAAGTTTTCCGCCGGCACCGGGCGCCCGATATTGAGCTCAAGCGCGTTGCGCCATTGGGCGATGGCCCGGCGTTGTTCGGGGGCGCAGTTGAGGGCGAAGAACAGCCGCTTGAACGGCTCACGGGATTCATCGCTCATGTCTGGCACCTCAAGGCTTCGGAGTCCCTTTGATTTTACAAAGGGATACCACGCCAGCAAGTGCATTTCTGGCACCTACCGGCAGGCGCGTTATAGTTGAAGCAACCGAATCGACGGGAGGGCGCCATGCGTCAGATCATCAGCAAAGAGCCATGGTGGGCCGTGCCACCGAAACCCGGCCAGGATGAGTCCGAGCTGGAATGGGGCTGGCTGGTTCACTACAACGAAGGCGAGCCGCGCTTCGAATTCATCAAGGAGCGGCCGTCGGACAGCCAGATTCGTAACCGCAAGAGTTGCAGGACCACCCCGACGCCGGAGTGATCCTGCGACGATGTTCAGGCTTTCACGATCATATCGAAACCGCCAAAAATCGCCCGCTGGCCGTCGAACGGCATCGGATTAACGTCCGGCTGCATCCGCGGATCGCTCATGAGTTTCGCCATCCCGGCGTCACGGGTGGCCTTGTCCGGCCAGACGATCCAGGAAAACACCACGGTTTCGTCTTCCTTGAGTTTTACTGCCATGGGGAACGAGGTCACTTTGCCATCAGGCACGTCATCGCCCCAGCATTCGGCGAGGCTGAGTGCGCCGCTTTCCTTGAAAATTTCGGCAGCGGATTGTGCGTGTTGCTTGAATTTTTCGCGGTTGGCGGTGGGTACTGCAGCGACGAAGCCATCTACGTAAGCCATGATCGTTCTCCTCGGGTTATGGGGTGATCTGCTGGGTAGTCGATTCAACGTGGCTAAAATCGACAGTGCCTGCATCCAGACCGACCGACGGCTCGGCTGTCTGTTCGAGGGTGAGGGCCAGGTTGCCCTCGATCTGCCTGGCCATGTACAGCGTTCCGGCCATGACGCCGGTGGCGGGGTTATTCACCAGCTTCACCCATGCCTTGTCGAACGAGTTTCCCAGGCTGCTGCGGATCAGCGCTTCGCTGTCGGGCCGGTCGTTGGCCTGAATGATCGCGCGCACTCCTGCCACCCCCACGGAAATCAACGCCCCGGCCGCCTTCCCTGCCACAGCCGCCACTGCACTGGCCGCCCCTCGCGGGGCCATTTCGGCTTGTATTCGCTTGCTGGCACGCTTGGCCACCGGCGCCATGCCGGCGTCCGTCGAGGCGATGCCCTTCTCGCCGCCCGCCGTGTGGATCGTGTCGATCAGTGCCAGATAAGCCGGCAATTTGCTCAGTTCGGCATGCACCACCTGATACAGCGAAGCGTCACGGGCAGGCGGCGGGCCCAGTGAAATAGCCGGAATTTTCTGGATGCGACCGTTGAGCTGCGCCATTGGCACGCCATGACGTTTGGAAATAACTTCGAGCTGCTGTCCCATCAATTGCACATAAAACTCTGTCGCCTGGCCGAGGATCGCGTCGGGATCGATCTCCACCGCCACCGGTTCCAGCACGCGCCGGTGATATTGCTCCAGCAGATAGGCCGCCAGGCGCTTGGTCGCCGCATCCTGCTCGTCTCCGGCATTGATGGCGTACCAGCTGACTTTCATCGACAGCCATTCCTGGGTCCAGTAGCTGCTGAACCACGGAATGAAGACTTCTTCGGTTTGCTGATAAACCCGCGTGCGCCAGTGCTCCATGGACCCGCGGGCATAGACCCTGGCCTGTTCGGTGGCCTGTTGCGAAGCGGCGACAATCTCCCGGTCCACCTGCTGCCAGGTGCTCTGGGACACGACCACCGGCACCACGATTACCGGGGCAGGCGTAGGCGTGGCGCATCCCGCCAAGATCACCAGCACAGCGACGATCAGCGAACGCAGGTTCAAGATCGCGGGGTCCTACAGACTGCGCCGAACGGAGTGTCCAACGCTAAACAGCGTGCTGATTTGAGTATAGGTCGGGGGCGGGGTGTGGCGAGGGAGCTTGCTCCCGCTGGGGCGCGGAACGGCCCTGAAACCTGCCACCGCGGTGGTTCAGATATAACGCAGGCGTCTTTTATTGCGACTGCTTCGCAGCCGAGCGGGAGCAAGCTCCCTCGCCACAATGGATCACTTGGGTCCCTGATCCCTGCGCAGATCGCCACCATCATTCACATCAATATTCACCATCGCCGCGAATGCCTTCCGCAAAAAAACCATCAGGTGCAGGATCAATCTCATCCCTATTTCAACCCCGCACCGGAGGGGCAAACCATGTTGATCCATCTCCTGACCTGCCTGGCCCTGACGACCGTTACCCTGACCCTGTTTTCCCGCTTGGTGCTGGATATCGGTCAAACCGAGGAGCCGAAATCATGATTCATTCCGTCAGCCTCGCCGTGAGCTTTCCGGTATTCGGCAGCAACTATTATTCACAGCAGGTCGTGTCTCGCAAAGCAGTCGCGCTGGTGTTCGACGAGCACTTCGAGGCCTTGCTGATGCCCGCAGCGGCCAACCACTTCAGTAACGAAGTGGTCGGGTTCAACGATCAGTTCCGCTTTTTGAATGATGTGCTGGTTGAGCATCTGCTGGAGACTGAAATGGCTCAGCATCCGTCACGGGCGCGACAAGCATTCACCTTCTGACACGCTCGCGCCCATCTTGCTAACTGGTGCTCAAGATCCGCACCGGCCCCTGGCGATTGAGAACCTCGATCATGACGTTTTCCCCCGAGCGCCGGAGCATCAAGTCCACACATTCAGCACCCACTGCCAAACGCCGCAAGGCGATGGTGTCCAGAAATGCCGGGAGCACCGGTTCGTCGAACAGGATATTGAGCTTCCTCGGCCTGAAGCTCAGCCCCAGGCACGACTGAATCATCGATAACGGCGCAGCAGCGGCCCAGGCCTGGGGCATGCAGGCGACTGGATAGAACGTCGGCCCTTGGGTGCGTTGCCGGGCAAAGCCGCAGAACAGCTCGGGCAGGCGCCTCAGATCGATGTAGGTCGACGCGGCGAACAGACCTTCGAAAATCCGCGCCGCGTCCCGACGGTAACCGTAGCGGGCGAAGCCGGCCGCGATCAGCGCATTGTCGTGGGGCCAGACGGAGCCGTTGTGATAACTCATCGGGTTATAGCGAGTCTGGGAAGACGCGACGGTGCGCACGCCCCAGCCGGAAAAGGATGAGCGGTCCATCAGGACGCTGACGACCGATGCCGCGCGTTCCGGGTAAGCGATGCCGGCGAACAGGGCATGGCCGGCATTGGAGGTACGGATTCGACAGGGTTTCTTGTTGCCGTCCAAAGCTAATACATAGGTGCCCAGCTCTTCGTCGAAGAAGCGGTTATCGAATTCTTCGCGCAAGCGTTGAGCCTTGTATTTGAGGCGTTGAGCCCGGTCTGGATTACCCAGCCGACGAGCGATTTTAGCGGCACCAGTCCAGGCGCCATACACGTAGGCCTGAACTTCGACAATCGCAATCGGACCCACGGCCAGTTGCCCATCGGCATGGAAAACCGAATCGTGACTGTCTTTCCAACCCTGGTTAATCAGCCCCTCGGCGGACTGCCGGCCATACTCGACAAAACCGTCACCATCACGGTCGCCGTACTCCTCGATCCAGCTCAGCGCTGCTTCGATATTCGGCCAAAGCTGACGCAGTGTGCCCAGGTCATTGGTGCGCTCCAGATACGCGGCGGCCAGCATGACGAACAGCGGCGTGGAATCGATGCTGCCGTAGTAACGCCGGAACGGCACCTCGCCCAATTCGGCCATTTCCCCCAGCCTTATCTCGTGCAGGATTTTACCGGGCTCGGAATCGGCATGGGGGTCAACGATGGTTGCCTGGTTGGCGGCCAGATGCCCGAGCACGCCTTTGGCAATACCGGGATCAAACCACAGCATCTCCCATGCCGTGATCAGCGCATCTCGTCCGAAAACGGTGCTGAACCATGGAATGCCGGCATAGGGATAGAGCCCCTCGCGGGTTTTGGTCATGAGCATGTAAAGGTCGGAAACGCTGCGGCTGACCGCCTCGTTGAACACATCGTGGGAGCTCACCACCGAGGCCGCCCGCGAAGAGAATGTGCGTAACTCGCGCCGGGAATCGCGCAATGAAATAAAGAACCCGTGGCGCACCGTAAACGGCGGGTTTTGTACGCCGCAGTTGATGTCCATGAACAGCGACTGGCTTTCCCCAGGGGCCAGCCGAACCTCGAACAACGCCGAATCGCAGGTCAGGCTGGCCGGCACCGGGGCGAAACGCAGGCGGGTCATGCGCCGTTTGTGATCCAGACCGGTGTAAGAAAGCACCACCTCTTCATCGGTAATCTCTGCCCGGTGCCCTTCGCCGCGTTGCGGACGCCGGGCGCCGCGAACTTCGAACAGGTCTTTGAAGTCGGCTGCGAACTGAATTCTCAATTGCAGATGCTGGGGCGAATCATCGAAATTGCGCAGGGTCAGGCGTTCATAGCAGGAGCCGTTCCACAAGAACCGTGAACGGCGCAGATGGATCAAATCGTGGTGCAGGATTTTTTCGCCATGGCTGTCGAACAGATCCGGGTTGGTCAGGTCGCACGTGAGCATCGCGTTATCGTCACGCAGCGTCGAACTGAGCAACAGCGGCCGCGCGCCGTTAAGCGTCAGGTAGAGCCCGGAAAGGTGGCGGGTATCGGTATGGAAAATCCCTTGCGGGCTGTCGTCCGCAAACAGCACATCGCCATTGGGATCGAACACCGCGAAGGTGTCGTTGTTTTTCAGGTTGCGCAAACGCAGCTCTTGCAACGACGCGGTGGCGGGAATATCGAAGGGCGTGGAGGGATGGCCATAGGTGTTGCCCGCCGTCAGATGGCGGTACAACTCCAGATAGTGATTGGTCATGCGCTCGACCGTGAACCGCTCCTCGAACCTGGCCCTCACCTTGCGCCGATCCAGCTCTCCCAACCGCTGCACCGCCGCTACCGCTCCTGCGACACCATCGACGATGTAACCGGATACCCCCTCATCGATCACTTCCGGCACCGAGCCCTGACCAAACGCAATCACCGGCGTGCCGCACGCCATGGCTTCGATCATGACCAGGCCGAACGGCTCAGGCCAGTCGATGGGAAAGATCAAGGCGCGGGCATTGCCCAGCAAATCTGCCTTTTGCGATTCATCGATCTCGCCGAGAAATTCGACATTCGGATGGGTGGCGATCATCGGTGCGATGATTTCTTCCCAATACACCAGATCGGCCTTGTCGACCTTGGCGGCGATTTTCAATGGCAGCCCGGCCTTCGAGGCAATCTCGATGGCGCGGTCCGGGCGCTTTTCGGGAGAGATACGCCCCAGAAACACCAGATAGTCGCCGCTCGGTTCAGGGTTGAAGGTCAGCAGATCACCCGGAATGCCGTGATAGACGTTGCCCACCCAATTGACGTCGCCCTTCACCGGACTGCGTTGCGCCTTGGATACCGAGACCAGCGGCACCTCGGGAAAGTGAGGGTAAAAGGATTGGTAATCCGCAATGTCCAGACGCCCGTGAAGCGTGGTCACGCTGCGCCCGGCCAGGTGTCGAATCAATGGAAAATGGAAGATATCGACATGAAAATGCATCACGTCGAATTGATCCGCCTGCCGCAGGACTTGATCGAGCATCAGAATGTGATGAGGCGCCCCGTCCTTGATGCGTGGATCGAACCGCAGGGCTTGGTGCGCGCCCGCTTCCAGGCGTGCCGAGGTTTGCGAATCGCCGCTGGCGAAGAGCGTGACATCGTGTCCCTGTCGCACCAGTTCTTCGGTCAGGTAAGACACAATCCGCTCAGTGCCACCGTACAAACGGGGCGGACAACGTTCGGTGAGCGGCGCGATCTGAGCGATCCTCATGGAGAGGCCCTCCGTCATTCGGTCGAAGAATTAAGGCCTCCAGTGCCTCTACTTCTCACATCATCAGGTCTGGTGGCCCCTGTCCTCGATTGACGGTACGCCTGCTTCAACAGTTCCATCCGGTAATACGCCCCGGGGCCTCAGCGGTCGCCTCCTCGTGGAACACTCAATAAATATTATGAATTCTCTTCGAAAGCATTTAATTGAGCATTTCGATGAAACAACCGTCGCCGTAACCACACGACCCATAGCGTGAAGAACGCACCTGCCACGGCCAGCGCCATGTCGGCTTGAGAGTCCCATGGGTCATTTTGTGCAGCGACAAACGCCTTCGCCGTGTCTTTTCCCAGGTACTGCCCCCCTATCCATTCGACGATTTCATAGACAGCCGAAGTCGACAGCACGATGTTCAACGCGATAAACCCAACCCAGAAACCGCGCAGCGGCGTGATTCGCACCAGCACTTCCCGAATCGGATACACCATCAAGAGGCCATAGGTCAGATGGACCAGCCGATCGTAATGATTGCGTTCAAACCCAAGGGTTTTATTCAGGCTGATCCCGGTCAAGGCTGAGCACCAGCGGTCGTAGGGCACCAGCGCGTAGGTGTAGTGCGAACCCAGCTCATGGATACAGAGAAAAACGAACACCAGACTGATGGAAATGGCAGACAGACGGAACCGTCGGGAGACGCCCACCAGGACCATCACCAGCAACAGGGCCAGCAGGTTTTCCAGGACCCAATCCACTCGGCTATGGGGTGAAACACCCAGCGCTGCGACGATGAGAAGAAATGCAATCAACAGCGCCAGGTCGTATCGCGGGTGCTCCTTGGGCATCATGACCGGCAGAGGTCTGCTGTGACTACTCAGGTCTTTTGCGCCTATCGACTTGCTCATTGGGCGCCTTCTTCTCGAGTCTTTTAAATTCGAGACGCGGCCGCTTCGCAAGTTCGTTTTTTCTGGGCGGGTATTGCGGCCCGATACCCGCCCCCAACGTTTATCAAGGCCGGCGCACCGCCCTCACCTTCCCGCTGCTGCCGCCGCCACAGAAAAACCGGTCGTGACCATCGAACTCAAGTCCCGAGACCCCGACGCCAGCTGGCATCTGGACACTCTCCAACACCTCGCCCGTGGCCGGGTCGACTCGCCGCAGCTCACTCTCGTCACCCTCCCAGGTGCCGTGCCACAGGTCGCCCTCGACCCAGGTCACCCCGGTGACGAAGCGGTTGGATTCGAGCGTGCGCAGCACTGCCCCGGTCTGGGGGTCGAGCTGATGAATCTTGCGCTCGCGATATTCACCCACCCAAAGCGTCCCTTCGGCCCAGGCGAGCCCCGAGTCGCCACCGCCGCCGGGCGCGGGGATGGTGGAGAGCACACGCCCGGTCTGTGGGTCGATTTTCTGGATACGATCCTCGGCGATCTGAAACAGATGCTGACCGTCGAAGGCTGTACCGGCATGGGCGGCGACATCGATCGAGCGCAGCGTCTTGCCACTCGCAGGATCGAGGGCGTTGAGTTTGTCGCCGGAGGCAAACCAGACCTGCTGGCCGTCATGGGTGACGCCGTGCACGCTTTCGACACCTGGAAAAGGGCCGTATTCGCGGATGATTTCGGCTGTTGAATGTTTCATGCCTTGCTCCTCGTTCACTGGGCTGGTGAAGTGGATGCTAGTCATTGGGCAGCAACCCTGTGAGTAACAATACCGTCGCGAATCCTGGAACCGGCGGGGTCATCCAGCGACGGGCCCGGCCATGACCGAACGACTGCACCTTGCCGGCCGCCGCCAACGTGTCGAGGGCTCGTTGCACGGTGCGCTGACTGGCGCCAAGCACCAACGCCAGGGCCGAACTCGACCAAGATTCGCCGTCAGCGAGGAAGGCGAGCAACGTCGCATGCTGCTCTTCGACAGGCCGCGCCAGCACCACGACGTCACGCGCAACGTGCGGCACCAACGCAAACCCGCGCGGGGTCGCGACGACATCGGCGATCAGGTGCAGCGCCGCGCGCAGGCGCCCGAGCTCGACGCGCAACCGCGCGCGATGGGAGTCATCCGCGACTTTCATACGAAAAGCTTGCGCAATCAGCGTCTCCCTCGGCACGTCGGCGGGCCACGCTTCGCCCAACGCCCGGGCGAGCGCGAAGAGCACCGGCCGCCGGGCGAGTGAAACCGCCGAGCCTGCATCGCGCACGACATACCGGCAGGCGTCCACGACCAGCTTAGGGGATGCCAATAACGCTTCAATCTCATCGAGCAGCAGCGGCTGTTCCTGGCCGCCGACAATCAGCCGCGCCGCCGGTGTATCGAGGATGCGGGCGGCGCTTTCGACCTCGGCCGTCAACGCGGGGATTGCGGCATGTTGTGCGGCACGCTCGGCCCGTTCAAGTGCAGCGCGCGCCGCTTTTGTTTGCAGGCGACGCATCGCAACGCCTGCCACGACCAGTTCGTAGGCTGCCCTCGATGCGGGGGGTAACGGTGTTGGATCGAGTTCTGTGAGCCGATGTTCGGCCTCGTCGAGGTGCCCGATCAGCAGCAAGCGGCGGATCTCGAGGTACCGCGCATGGGCGGCGTTGACCCAGTCGCCGTGCGCCTGAAGCGTTGCCCGCGCGGCGTCGAGTGCCTTGGTTGGCCAGTTCAGGTTCCGCGAGGCGAGCGCGATCTCGGCCTCGGCGACGACACATCGCGCGCGGGGCAACGCCTCTTTCGGCCCGAAAGCACGTGCGGCGCTGCGCACCAGCGCCTTCGCGCGCACAAGGTCGCCCAGCTGTGCCATCGCGATGCCGCGAAGCGCGAGCGCAGGCGCATCGTCGCGCAAGGCGATGCGGTTCAGCGCGCCGAGGGGATCACCCGCCGCGAGCGCACGCG
Organism: Pseudomonas sp. F-14 TE3482; assembly: GCF_053629455.1. NCBI lineage: Bacteria > Pseudomonadati > Pseudomonadota > Gammaproteobacteria > Pseudomonadales > Pseudomonadaceae > Pseudomonas > Pseudomonas sp. F-14 TE3482. Next base: position 3,590,479 of record NZ_JBRJII010000001.1, on the reverse strand, counting down.
CTGCCGCCGTGATCAGCGAATCCATCTGAAGCGCGCCACCTGTCACCCCCACCGTCCGATGCCCGCTGATCAGTCTATCTCACGACCGCCCGGCCGCATGCCGATCCGCTATGGGAGCCGCTTACTTGATCCGGTAGTGAAAGGTATTGCGCACGGCCGGCACCGCAACCGCGTGGCCGTCGACGATTCTCGGCTGGTAACGGAAGGTGTTGGCGGCGGCCAGCGACGGACGCATGAACAACGGATGGCAGCCGTCCAGCACCTTGGGGTTCTCGATGTTGCCTTGGGGATTGACGGTGTATTCCACGGTGCAATCGCCTTCGATGTTTTTATCCAGCGCCCGTTGCGGATAGTCCGGCGCTTCCTTGCTCAGGGGCAGGTATTGGCGGCTGTCGGCAGCGACTTGGGCGGCCTGCTGACGCGCGCGGTCGGCGGCCAGGCGCGATTGTTCGGCGCGATGTGCCTGTTGCGCCTGCTCTTGGGCTTGGCGTTGCTGCTCGAGGTCATGAGTGCGCTTTTCTGTCTCCTGACGCTGGCGTTGTTGCTCGGCCTGGAGCTCGCGTTTTTTGTCTTCGACGCGTTTGCGCGCAAGAACGGCCTGTTCAAGTTTTTGCGCCTGGATCTGTGGATCGACAGCAGGTTTGACGGGTTGGATGGGCGCCTCGACAACCGGCTCCGGCGTCGGCGTCGCTACCGGTTCGGGCGCCTGAGGCTGCGGCGCCGGTGGCAGCATCACCAGTTGCGTCCTCAACACCGCAGGCTGTTCGACCGGTGGTTTCTCCAGCGACCAGCCGTGCACCAACAATGCCAGCACAATGGCATGCAGCCCTACCGCCAGGCTCGCCGCCAGACTGTTTTTCCAGAAACCGCTGCGAGCAGCGTCCCGCAGCGTCATGGATGGACTGGGCATGATCATCGCCGTCATTGCGGGGCCTCGGTCACCAGCCCGAGGTTGCTCACACCACCCTGCTGCAGTGCCGCCATGGCCGCGACCACGCTGCCGTAACCGGCGTTCTTGTCGGCGCGAATGTAAACCTGAGTGTCACGGCGTTCGGCAACAATCTGCGCGACCTTGGCGCGCATCTCGTCGAGCGCCACTGCACTGTCGGTCTGGTGCTGCGTATCCAGTTCACCGCCCAGGTTCCAGTAATAACCACCCTCGGCCTTCACCGACAGGGTAAGGATTTGCTGGCGGGTATCGGTGGCCAACGCTTCACTGGCGACCTTGGGCAGTTCGATCTTTACGCCCTGGGTCAGCATCGGCGCGGTGACCATGAAAATCACCAGCAGCACCAGCATCACGTCGATGTAGGGCACCACGTTCATTTCGGCCTTGGGCCCGTGCTTGCGTTGCGGTCTGACGAGCATCTGCATTCTCCTCTCAGGCTGCGACGGCCAGGTTCATCGGCGTGCCATGCAAGGTGCGATGCAAGCGCACCTGCAATTCATTGCCGAAGGCGTAGTAGCGAGTCAGCAGGGTTTGGCTGCGCGCCGAAAAGCGGTTGTAGGCGATCACTGCCGGGATGGCGGCAAACAGGCCGATGGCCGTGGCGATCAGCGCTTCGGCAATGCCCGGGGCGACGGTGGACAGCGTCGCCTGCTGCACCTGGGACAGGCCGAGGAAGGAGTTCATGATCCCCCACACCGTGCCGAACAGGCCGATATAAGGGCTGACGGAACCGACCGTGGCTAGGAACTGCAAGCCCTTCTCCAGGCGAACTTCTTGCTCGCTGATGGCCACGTACAACGCCCGTTCAACGCCTTCGAGCACCACATCGGCCGCGTTGCCCGCGTGCTGCTTGAGGTGGCTGAACTCCTGAAACCCGGCGTGAAAAATCGGCTCGACACCGGCTTCGCTGTCAGTGCTCTGCGCGGTTTCGCGGTACAGCGGCAACAGGTCCGCCGTGCTGCGAAAGCGCTGCATGAAGCCGTTCAACTGCCGCTCGCGACGTTGCAGCACGCCGCTGCGCTGGATGATCAGGTACCAGCTGAGCACCGACGCCAGCAACAGAATGAGCATGACGGCTTTGACCAGCAGGCTGGCGTCACTGATCAGGCCCCAGATGGTCATGTGTTCCAGTGTCGCTTGCATGGTGAAACTCCTTGTCTGGCACTCCCGGGCCGTCGATGCGCGATGGCCGTTGAGCTATTCGATGAAATAGTGATGACAGGTTGATGACTGGCTGGGTCAGGGCAATTTCAACGCTTTGGTGACCTCGGCCCAGGGCACGAATTTGAAGTTCTGGGTTTGCTCGGGCATGCGTTTTCGTCCGTCCTGCACCACCAGCATGCCGTGGCTCCAGGGCCCGCCGAGGTTGGCCGAAGTGACTTCCAGGCCATCGGTTTCCGAAGCGCCGTCGATCCCCGCCGCCGCGTTCAGCCCGACGCGAAATGCGCCGCGAGACGCGAACGGCGGTTCGGCATCGAGCACCACATAGCTGTCGTTGCCCTGGCTGGAGATCACCAGATAGTCCTGCGCCGCGCTTTGATAGAGCGCCAGCCCTTCCACATCCGCCTGCAACTGCGCACCGACTTTGATCACGCTGCTGAGCGTCGCCGGCTGATCGGCGCGGGCGTCCACCGCCCAGACGCCGACGTCCTCTTCACCGAGAAACAGGCGCTGGCGCTGGTCGTCGGCAACACAGCCTTCGGGCTGGCTATCGACCTTGAACTGGCGCACCAACTCGCCCTGTACGCGGCCGTTCGGCGCGCTCAGGCGGTATTGCAGGAAGGTGCCGTCCTTGCCGTTGACGATCGCGTAGATTTCGCCGCTGGCCGGTTGAAACAGGCAGATGCCGTAGATGTCCTTGAGCGGCGTGGGAATCTCGCCGGCTTCGCGCAACTCACCGCTGGTGCGGTCGATGCTGAACAGGCTGAGGCTGTTGTGATCGCGATTGCTCGCCACCGCGAGGTCGACGGTCTGCTGACCGAGCTTGAAATTCGGCCGTATATCGACGTTGTTCAGCCGCCCCACCGGCAATTCCTGCAGCAACTTGCCTTGCAGGTCGTACGCCATCAGCCCCTGCTTTTTATTGGTGCCCAGCACCCGACTCAGGGCGGGTTGCTGCGGATGAACCCAGATCGCCGGATCATCCGCGGCATCGCCCTGGCGCCCCACCGGGTCGCTTTGGCTGATTGCTTTTACGTTCGCCAGCACCGGCGCCAAGGGCACCGGCGTGGCTTGCCAGTCGAGTTCGCCCTGATACAGACGGCCGTCGTCATCGTCGCGCAGCAGTACTTGCAAGCCTTTGGCCGTCGGGCGCAGGGCGAAATTTTCCGGTTCCTTCAAGCCTGGCAGCGCCAGTGTGGCCTGAGCCGTCCAGCGTTCGCCCTGCTGCTGATAGAGATGCAGCTGCGCGGCTTTCGGGTCGAGTGCAACGATGCCACCCGGCACCAGGGCCATAACGCCAGCGGCCTGTTTGATCTCGCCGAACGGTTCGCGCATGGCCACCGGTGAGCGCGTCACATCGGCTTCGGCATGCGCCGGGTAGGCCCACCAGCCGACATTCTCCTCATTGACCACCAACTGATTGGCCGCATCGTCGACCTGGCAAAACTGTGCCGACGGCGGCAGCGGCAGACCGCGCACCCGTTGCGGTTGCGGGTTCAAAGTGGCGCCGTTGCCCACCAGCCATTGCTCACCCTTACCCTCCTCGCCCACCAGAAACAGGAACAGGTTGCTGGCTTCGTCGCGGTACAGGCACAAACCGTTCACCGGGTAATTCCGCGTCGGCAGGTACACCGGTTGCCCCCAGTCGCGCTTGGCCGGATCGAGGCTGACCAGCACCGCTTGTTGACGGGCGTTGTCGAGGCTGGCCACCAAGACGTGTTGGCCGGCGGCGCGGCTGTCCAGGCTACTGAACGAACCTTTCAGGCGCGCCAGCTCTTTGCCCTGCGCGTCGAGCAGCAGCAAGCCATCACGCTCGCTGGCGGCCAGGCGTTCGGGGCCGAGGTCGGCGGGCAAAAGCGCCACTGCGTCGACCGCCAGGTTCGGCGCCCAGGGTGTGAGGCTCAGGTTCGGCGCGGCCGCCAGGGCCTGACCGATGGTCAAGCTGATCAGTGTGGCCAGCAGACCGTGTTTGGGTAACCACGAAATACTCATGAACAGGCAAAGTCCTTGTCGTGCATCCATCACGGCGGCAGCACCGGGCTGCCGCCCCGGGGCTTAGAAGTGGGTGAAGGTCAGGCCGAGCTTGTAGGTCGGGCCGTATTCTTCGTATTGGCCGTTGTAGGAGCGGTTGCCGGTGTAGACGAAGTACGGCTCGTCGGTGAGGTTCTGTGCCTCGAAGCTGACTTGCAGGTTTTTGGTCAGCGAATAGCGCGCGCTGAAATCGACGAAGGTCTGGGCATCGACGTGCAGGTCATGGGCTTTGTCGTTGATCGAGGCCAACTCAAAGAGGTAATCGGACTTGTAGTTGGCCGACAGACGCAGGCTCAACTTGTCGTCTTCCCAACCGAGCATCAGGTTGCCGACGGTGTCCGATTGATTGGGCAAATCGATGCTGCGCTTGCGGTTGATACCACTGGCGGCGTCGAAGCCTTCGATCTCTGCATCGGAGCGGCTGAAGGTGGTGTTGGCGCCGAGCAGCAGGCCGTTCCAGGGTGCGGGCAGCCAGTCGAATTTCTGCGAGTAGGCCAGTTCCAGGCCATAGAGTTTGGCGCTGTCGCCGTTGGCAAACGTGTGAGCCTCGGAGAAATCGGCCCAGGCGCCGGTGCCGGCGAGGTCAGTGTTGTAGACGAAGTTCTTGATGTCTTTGTAGAACACGAACGCCGAGACCGTGCCGGCATGGCCCATGTAGTGCTCGATGCCGAGGTCGAGGTTACTGGATTCCAGCGGCTTGAGGTCCGGGTTGCCGAAGGTCGCCTCGTCATCATCGATGACAAAACCCGGCGCCAGTTGGCCGAACGTCGGGCGCACCACGGACTTGGTCCAGGCCGCGCGCACCTGAGTGTTCTTGTCCAGTTGATAACGCGCATGCAGGCCCGGTAACCAGTGGTGATAGCGGCGTTTGGTCTCGGTGGACTGGAACTCGCCGTCGGTGGCGCCGGTGCCCTTGGCTTCGAACTCGGTGCCTTCGTAGCGCAGGCCGGCAATGAAACGCCAGTCATCGATATCGATGGTGTTCATCAGGTAGCCGGCGTTGATGTCTTCGCTGATCTTGAAGTCGTTGACCCGCGATTCGGTCTCGTCGTAGAAGTCCGCCTGATTCAGGCCACCGATCAACTGCTTGATGGCGCTGCCGCTGATGCCCGGGCCGAACTGGCCGAGACGATAATCCACGGTACCCTTCTTGAATCGGCTGAGGTTGAGCTGTTCATCGCTGAAACCCAGATCGTCGAAATCTTCATAGACCCAGGCGTCGAGGTTGTTGTCTTTGTTGCGGCGGCTGACCTTGCCGCCGAATTTGACCTGGGACGCATAGCCGCTGAGGTCGTAGTCGCGGGCCAGGTCCAGGCGCAGGTTTTTCTCGGTGTCGGTGGTTTTCTGTTTTTCCCAATCGACCTTGTCGAGGCTGAAGTTGTCCGGATTGTAGAAGCCCTGACCGATGATAGGCCGCGGCTTGTCGTTGTCGTGGAAACCGCTGTCGGCGAAATCGTCGGTGCCGTTGAACGCGGCGTTGGCGATGTGGCCCGGGCTGTCTTCGCTGGAGCGGCTGTAGCCGGCCTGGCCGCTCAGGGTCCAGAGGCCGAACATGCGCTCACCGCCCAATACGTAGGACTGGATTTCCTGGGTCTCTTCCCGCTGCTTGAGTTTGCGTGAGCCTTCGGCGTCGCCCAACTCCCCCGCCGCCAGCGGGTCGCCGAATTCGAGGTTGGTGGAGTTGCGCGTCTCGCTGTCCTTGTAGCGGCTGTACAGGGTACGCAGGTAATAGCTGCTGACGTCGTCGGGTTTGTAATCGAAGTTCAGGCCGCCACCGGCGCGTTCACGGCTGATGTCGTAATCGCGTTGCTCGAACTCCTGCAATCTGGCGCCTTGCTCGAAGTCCCAGGCGCCGCCGGTTTCGACGTTGTCCGAGCCGAAGTCGCGCTTCTGCCAGCTCAGCGCGGCGGCAACACCGAAGTTGTCGATGCCGTCGCCAAGGCTGAAGCGATCACTGATGGCACCGGAAAATTTCGGGCTGGTCTGGTGAGTGTTTTTGTCATAACTGGCTTCGCTGCTGCCGGTGTAGAACAGCCCTTTGTGATCGAAGGCCGAGAGGCTTTTCACATCCACGGTGCCACCCAGGGAGTTGGCGTCCATGTCCGGGGTCAGGGTTTTGATCACCGACAAGGACTGCACCAATTCCGAGGGCAGCACATCGAGGGCCACGGCCCGGCGTTCGCTTTCCGGCGAGGGCACCAGCGTGCCGTTGATGGTCACGCTGTTCAGATCCGGTCCGAGGCCACGCACGCTGACAAACCGCCCTTCGCCCTGGTCGCGCTCGACGCTAACGCCCGGCAGGCGCTGCACCGCTTCGGCGACGTTTTCGTCCGGCAACTGCGCCACGCCGTCGGCATGCACCACGCTCTTGATGCTGTCGGAACTGCGCTGCTCCTTGAGCGCCTGATCGATGCTCGCCGCCTGGCCCACCACTTCGACGTGTTCGGTGTTCGCCACGGTTTCGGCGGCGCACAGGCGTTCACTGGCGATCGCCATGGCCAGGGCGGTGAGCGTGAAACCGACCACTCCTGCGGTGCTGCTGCGCTTGTACATGAATGTCCTCCCCCAAGAGTCCGTTAACGCCAGGCAAGAGGCCCGGCAACTGGGAGGGCACGCTAGGGACGGGGGATGACGGTTCTGTGACAGGGGGTGGCGGAAGGTGCGGTAAACCGGGGTTTTGCCGGGTTTCGGGGCGGGAAGTGAGCTGAAATGACTTGTTTGCATCCGATCGACACCGACTCTGTGGCGAGGGAGCTTGCTCCCGCTCGGTCGCGCAGCGGCCGCATGAGTTTTACCTGACCCACTGAAGTTGGGGAGCGCTGCGCACTCCAGCGGGAGCAAGCTCCCTCGCCACAGGTCTTCACTCGCCAGAAAATCTCGCAGGACCGTGAGCTGATTCGACCTCCAGCCTGGCTCACACCCCAGTCACCCGACTGTCACAAACATCTGCTGTGCTGGCGCGCATTGCTTCTTCGCCAAAGGATCGCGGCCATGTTCTCAGTGCTCAAACCCCACCGTTGGAAACTCGCCCTGCTGCTGTTGGCCGCCAACCTGGGGTTGCTCCTGCATCTGGCCTGCGGCGAGTTGAAACCGGTCAGCGAATGGGTCTGGCTGGACATCGTCGGTGAAGGCGGTTCGGCGCTGCTGGCGTTGGTCTGGTTGGGGTTGGTACTCAAGAGTCGGCCAGCCGGGCGCGTCACCCATTACCTGGTGCTGGGTTTGAGCGGGATCTTTTTTTCCTGGTGGATCGACAGTCTCGACGAGTTTATCCGCCTGCCTGACAGCATCACCTGGGATCACTGGCTCGAGTCCGGGCCGATGCCGGTCGGCATGATCCTGCTGACCATCGGCATCTATCACTGGCACCGCGAACAACTGGCGATCAGCGCGCAGATGGAGAAACGCGAGCGGCTGTTCCGCGAGCATCGGTTATTCGACAAACTCACGCCGTTGGGCGGCGCCGATTACCTCAAGCGTCAACTGGCCGGCAGCCTTGAGGAAAGTCACGGCCAACAACAGCCGCTGTCGTTGTTGGCGCTGGACCTGGACAACTTCTCGGCCATCAATCAGGCCTTCGGGCATGCTGAAGGCGACGCCGTGTTGCAAGCGGTCAGTCATTTGCTGCTGCTCAACCTGCGGCGCCAGGACTTGCTCTGCCGACTGGCCGGCGACCGTTTCGTGGTGCTGCTGCCCAATACCGGCGAGAGCCAGGCAAGGTTGCTGGCGCTGGAACTGCAACAAGCGGTGCAGGGCCTGGCACACAAAACCCGGCTGCATGGCGAACGCTTGCAACTGTCGGCGAGCACGGCGGTGGTGATGGCGCTGAACGAGTCGCCGGACGCCCTGCTCAAGCGCCTTAACCTGGCGCTGGCCCGGGCCAAGCAGCCTCTGGCAAGAACGGCCTGAGGCCCGGCCATGACCCTGAAAACCACGTGGTACGAAACCGATAGCCGCTTCATTCCCGGGCATTATCAGCCGGCAACCCTGATTGATCTGGCGCTGTCCCGGGACATCGACAGCCATCGTCTGCTGCGCGGCACCGGGCTGTTTCATGAAGACATTCTGGCTGGCCAGACCCGCCTCAGCCCCCAGCAGTTTTTCGCACTGATCGGTAATAGCCGACGTCTGCTGGATGCCGATGACAGCAGTTTTCTGTTCGGTCAGCGCCTGCTGCCCGGACACTACGGCGCCGCCAGCCACGCCCTGCGCCATGCCCAAAACCTGCACCAGGCACTCAACACCCTGGTGCAGCAACAGGCGCTGCTCAGCCCGTTAATGACGCCGCGATTGGTGCTGGATGAAAAACACGCCTATCTCTATTGGCTGGACAGTTGCGGGGCCGGCGAGCAATGGCGCTTTCTGCTGGAAGCAAGCATGACCTCGCTGGTGGCCATGAGTCGCGCGCTGAGCGGCCAGCGTCTGCCGTGGGAATGCAGTTTCAGCCATGCCGAGCCCCGTTATGTCGAGCAATATTGGGTGCATTTGGGCGAGCACACTCAGTTCAACCGGCCTCTGGACCTGATGCGCATCCCCCGGGAATTTCTCGCCCAGCGATGGCCCGATGCGTCGGCCACTGCTGGCCAGGTCGCCCGTCAGGAAGCTCAGGGGCAACTGGAGCAGTTGGGCTGCACGTCGAGCTTTCTCGACTGCCTGTACCGCTATTTGCAGCGCCACGTGCGCCACACCCCAAGCCTGGAACAAGCCGCCCAGACCTTCGCCATGAGCCCCGCGACCCTCAAGCGCAAACTGCAAAAACACGACACCGGTTTCCAGCAGCAGGTAGATTTGGTGCGCAAGCACGTGGCCCTGTACCTGTACCAGATCAAGGGGTTCAGCAATGAAGCTGTGGCCGAGTACCTGAGCTTCAACGATGCAGCAAACTTCCGCCGCTCGTTCAAGCGCTGGACCGGCAGTACACCCAATTTGATCCGTCAGTTGTTTAATGCCGGCCTGTAGGCGCGGCCGCGACTCAACAGGCCATGAAGCTGGCAGATGGTCTCATGCTATAAACTGACCGCCGTACGTTAAGTCGTAATGAGAAAGCTGCATTCGCCCGTAGCAGCTGCCCCATACATCATCGCCCCTCAAGCAAGAGAACCCTCATGGCAAATCGCGACATCACCTTTCTCCCCGACCCGGACCCGGAATCCATCTCCTCCGATGTCGCCGGTTTCGGCGGCCTGTTGGTCTCCACTCAAATCCCCACCCGTGCCGACGGCAGTCTGGAGCTGGGTGGCATCGCCGAGCAGAGTGAATGCACTCTGCAAGCGCTCAAGGTAGCGTTGGAGCTAGCCGGCAGTTCGATGGACCGGGTGCTGCATCTGACCATCTACCTCACTGACATGGCCGACCGCGCCGCTTTCAACGAAGTCTACAGGCGCTTCTTCGCCAAGCCCTGGCCGGTTCGCGCCGCCGTTGGCGTGGCGTCCCTGGCGGTCGAAGGTATGCGCGTGGAAGTCACCGCGATGGCGGCCAAGGGCTAAGTCTGCGGACTTGTCCGGTGCACCTGCTCCAGCGAGCGGCCGCCACGGCATCACTCATTCCCAACGGCAGGTTTGCGCCGTCGGGAATGAGTGATGCACTCAAAAAAAGCGGCTATTTGACCAGCCGTTTTTCCTTGGAAGGCCTGTAGCCAAAGTACGAGCTATAGCACTTGCTGAAATGACTGGGCGACACAAAGCCACAGGCAACCAATACGTCTACCTGTGACAGTTCTGTGTGCTGAAGCAATCGACGCGCTTCGGTGATGCGCAGCTCCATGTAATACCGCTGCGGTGTGGTCCCGAGCTGCTCCTTGAACAAGCGTTCGAGTTGTCGCCGGGAACGGCCCGCGTAGACTGCCAGCTGCTCCAGCTCCAGAGGCTCTTCGAGGTTGGCATCCATCAGCTTGACCACCTCTCGCAGCGGCGCGCTCACACAGATATTTTCAGCCGGTTTGATGCGCCGGTAGCGAGACTCCTCGAAAGCAAGAATGTCCTCGATACCCTCGACCAGGGCTTTATCGTGCAGTTCCTTGATCCAGTCCAACGCCATATGAAATGCCCCAGAGGGACTGGACGCGGTGAGCCGGTCTCGATCAATCACATAGGGTTCACTGGTGACATGCGTCGCCTTGGAGATTTCCGCGAGTGCGGGGCGATGTTCGGGGTGAATGGCGCAACGGTATCCATCGAGCAAGCCTGCGCTGCCCAGGAACCATGCACCGTTCCACAACCCGGCCAGAATGACGCCCTGATCTGCCGCCGCTCGCAACAGGCTGATGAACTCATCAGTCGCCTTCAGTTCTGTCCTGTAGCCACCGCAAATGACCAGCAGGTCCAGGTTGTGAATGGCTGAAGAATCGATACGTGCATCCGGCCGGATGACCAGGCCCAGGTCGCTGACAACCTCCCCCTCATTCAAGCCGAATGTTCGGGAAGAGAACAAGCCGGGGCGCAGAAGATTCGCCGTAACAATCGTGTCCAGTGCTTGCGTGAACGCGGGCAGCGAGAAATGCTCGAGCAGCAAAAAGCCTGCCCGAGTCATTCGAGCAGGCTCGCCAGGGTTCTCATTTAGATAGCGGAGGTTTTTCCCCTTCATGCCTCCGCTGAATTGACGTCGTTCGATCAATGTTCGACCCACTCGGTTACGTTAACCAACCTGTCATTAGGTGCGCTAATAAAGCTAATGCTACCTGCAGAAGCTCAAAAAGCCCTAGCGCAATTATGCGACCGATCAGGCCAGTTGAAAGCCGTGACGAAGCGGGTCTTTATCATCGACGAAAATGGTGTTGTGGCCGGGGACGACACGCGAGAGAGCGTTTGCGACATGCCATTGAGGCAAGGGAGAGGCGTTATTGAAAACAGTAAGCATTGAACCGCGTCATAAAGGCTGAAAAACCCGAACTCCCTCCACACCGATGACTCCAATTTATAGGCCAATGGAGGTGAGCGACATGAACAATGATGACCGTGTTAATGACGACGAATCAGAAACGACCTCGAACATCCCGCCTGCCGATACCTCTGGCAATCCCGACGATGTGGTTGAAACAGAGCTTGAGGACAGCGACAACGACAACGACAACGACAACGAAGGTATAAATCAAACCCATGCCCGGGAGCTGGAGGCTGAAGAGCTCAGGCGAAAAATAGCGGAGATAGAACGCAAGGTGGCGGACGGTAACTAGCAGGGTGCCGCTGGAACGAGAGAAATCATGATGCAGACGTTGGTGGGGGGGTGATCTCCCAAACGGTATTATGCGTTCCGGAAATTGACCGCTTTGCGTTTTGGATTCAACCCGCCGATGCAACAGATTGCAATTGGGCCAAAACCGGTCAATATCGCTCCCTTTCGTCTACCCTCACAAAGCGCCAGGCATGCTTGGCGCCTCGACATTCTTTTGTTAATACACCGGAGATTTTTCATGTTCAAGCGTACCCTGGCATTGGCCGTCAGCTTGATCCTGCCTTTTTGCACCCTGTTGGCGCAGGCCGCCGATACGCTGAAAGTCAGCGCGATTCCCGATGAAGCCCCGACCGAACTGCTGCGAAAGTTCAAGCCGCTTGGCGCCTATCTGGAACAACAATTGGGCATGAAGGTCGAGTTCGTGCCGGTGAGTGACTACCCGGCCGTGGTCGAGGCGCTGGCGACCGACCGCATCGATCTGGCCTGGCTGGGCGGCTTCACGTTCGTGCAGGCACGCCTGAAAACCGGCAATGCCATTCCGCTGGTACAGCGCGAACAGGACGCCCAATTCACCAGCAAATTCATCACCGCCGACCCTGCCGTCAAGTCCCTCGCCGATCTCAAGGGCAAGACCTTTGCATTCGGCTCGGTGTCCTCCACATCGGGCAGTCTTATGCCGCGCTACTTTATGCTCAAGGACGGCATCAAGCCTGAAACCTACTTCAGTCGCGTCGGCTACTCCGGTGCTCATGATGCCACTGCCGCCTGGGTCCAGGCCGGCAAGGTCGACGCCGGGGTACTGAACGCCAGCGTGTGGGAAAAACTGGTCGCCGCCGGCAAGGTCGACACCACCAAGGTCAAAGTGTTTGCGACTACTCCGGCCTACTTCGACTACAACTGGACGGTGCGCGGGACTCTCGATCCAGCGCTGACGGCCAAGATTAAGGCTGCCTTCCTGGCCCTCGATCCGGCGAAGCCTGCGGACAAGGAGATTCTGGATCTGCAGGCCGCCAGCCGATTCATCGAAACCAAGCCCGAGAACTATAAGGGCATCGAGGAAGCCGCACGCGCCGCCGACCTGCTCAAATGACATTGCGTCTAACCCAAGTCAGCCTTACCCACGCCAATGGTGTCCAGGCGCTGCGTGGCGTGGACCTGCACATCGGTGCCAGCGAACAGGTCGCCATCATCGGCCCGTCTGGCGCGGGCAAGTCCAGCCTGCTCAACCTACTGGCCACCGCCCTGCGGCCGGGCAATGGCGAGCTGCAGGTGCTCGGCGAGCGAGCCTGGCAGCTTTCTGCCCGTCAGCGTCAGCGTCTGCGCGCGCGCATCGGCCTGATCCATCAGTCGCCTCCCCTGCCACCGCGCCAGCGTGTGATCACCGCGGTTCTGGCCGGTAAGCTGGGTCAGTGGGGTCTGGGCAAGAGCCTGCTGAACCTGCTGCACCCACTGGATATTCCGGGCGCACGCGCGGCATTGGCCCGGCTGGACCTGAGTGACAAGTTGTTCGCGCAATGCCAGCAACTGTCCGGTGGACAGCTGCAACGTGTGGGCATTGCCCGCGTGTTATACCAGGCGCCCGAGGTGTTGCTGGCCGATGAGCCGGTTTCGGCCATGGACCCCGTGTTGGCCCATCACACGCTTTCGGTGCTCTGCAGCCATGCCCGGCAGCACAACGTCACCCTGGTCGCCAGCCTGCATGCGGTGGAGCTGGCCCTGGCGCACTTTTCGCGCATCATCGGCTTGCGTGATGGCCAGATCCTGTTCGACCTTCAGGCCAGCGAAGTCGACCGTGAGTTGCTCGACAAGCTGTACGCCAACGAACAACTGCTATCCCCACCGATTGCTCCGGCGCCCTTGAGTGTGCAGATTCCCCGATGCTGACCCGTGATACCCGAGATCCGGCCACCCGGTCCCGCCTGCTGTTCACATTACTGGCCCTTGCCCTGCTGTGGCCGGGCATCCACTTCAGCGAATTGGACCTCAGCGTACTGGTGGCGAGTGACAGTCAGAGCGAGATGGGCCGGTTTGTGTCCGCCTTCTGGCCACCGGCCCATGGCGAAGCGTTCATTGAGCTGTTGTTGCAAGCCACCCTGCAGACCCTGGCCATCGCCACGGCCGGCATGGCCCTGGCGTTGCTGTTGGCAGTCCCCGCCAGCCTGTTGGCCAGCCGCGCTCTGTCGCTGTCTGCGGCCTCCCGTGCCGGCCACCCGAGCTATTGGGGCCAACTGCTGCGTTGGCCGGTACGCGGTTTGCTGATATTCCTGCGCAGCGTGCCGGAAATCGTCTGGGCCCTGCTGTTCGTGCGCGCCGTCGGCCTCGGCCCGACGGCCGGGGTACTGGCCATTGCCATTACCTACAGCGGCATGTTGGGCAAGGTCTATGCGGAAATTTTCGAGTCGGTCGACCAGCGCCCGGCCCACGCGCTACTGCAATCGGGCAGCGGTCGGCTCACAGCCTTCTGCTACGGGATCCTGCCCAATGTCGCTGCGGAGCTGCTGTCGTACACGGTTTACCGCTGGGAATGCGCCATCCGCGCCTCGGTGGTGATGGGCTTTGTCGGTGCCGGCGGTCTGGGCCAGCAAATAGATCTGTCGTTGCGCATGTTCGCCGGCGGTGAAGTGGCCAGTTTGTTACTGACGTTCCTCGTGCTGGTGCTGCTCGCCGATCAACTCAGCCGCCTGCTGCGCTGGAGGCTGGCATGAATCGCCTGATCAATCTGGCACTGCTGCTCTGCATCGGCGCAGCGGTGATCGCCTCGTTCATCTACCTGGGCATCGACCTCGGCGAGCTGGGCGGCACCGGCAACCTGAAGCAGATGGGTGCTTATGCGCAGCGTTTTCTCAGCCCGGACCTGAGCTCCGGCCATCTGCAAGCCATCGGCCACGGCGCCCTGGAAACCATTGCCATGTCTGCCCTGGGCACCCTGCTCGCGGTGGTATTCGGTCTGCTATTGGCATTGCCTGCGGCCGGGCGCTTCGGCTGGCCATTGCAGAGCGCATCGCGCCTGGTGCTCAACGCCTTGCGCGCGGTTCCGGAACTGGTGTGGGCCGCGCTGATGGTCCTTGCCGCCGGCCTCGGTCCGAATGCCGGCACCCTGGCGCTAGCCCTGCACACCACCGGCGTGCTCGGCCGACTGTTCGCCGAAGCGCTGGAAAACACCCCGCCGGAACCGGCCGAAGCCATCCGCTTGCAGGGCGGCAATGCCGTGTGGGCTTTCTTTTACGGCACCCTGCCCAACCTGTTGCCACAGCTACTGGCCTACGTCTTGTACCGCTGGGAAAACAATATCCGCATGGCCAGCGTGCTCGGCTTCGTCGGCGCCGGTGGTTTGGGGCAAATGCTCTATGTCAGCCTCAGTCTGTTCCAGGAAGCGCAAGCCAGCACGGTGATTCTGGCCATGCTGTTACTGGTATTCGCGGTCGATACATTGAGCAGCTGGAGCCGTCAACGGTGGGTCAAGGCTTGACTGCTTCAGATGCATCTGCAAGGCGCACGGCAATCGTTCAGTGAGTCTTCGAAGCTATGAAAACCCGAGGAACGACAGGATAACCACGACGATCACAACGGCCCCGACGATGTAGATGATGTTGTTCATGAAGGCCACCTCTCAACCTGGACAGGACTGCGACACGAGGGTGCTACAAATACAAAATACTGCACCTTTGCGCGCAATTCCATTCGGAACACACATAGGCCCCGCTCTCACCGAAACCTTGGTTTGACGCCGGGGAAAAGGACAACGGATTCGTTTTCCCTGAACGTCAGCCCGGGGGATTTCGGCCAGTCACGACAGCCTGGGCCAAACGCGGCCTCCCAAAACCAAGGGATGCACTCAGTTTCCCCGACCACCTATTGATCGCGGTCTGTCATCGGCTAGTGGTGCTGAGGTGTTGGGCGTGAAATATAGGCCTATGATTTACAGGGACT
The DNA here is from genome assembly GCF_053629455.1 of Pseudomonas sp. F-14 TE3482. Classification (NCBI taxonomy): domain Bacteria; kingdom Pseudomonadati; phylum Pseudomonadota; class Gammaproteobacteria; order Pseudomonadales; family Pseudomonadaceae; genus Pseudomonas; species Pseudomonas sp. F-14 TE3482. The sequence goes on along the minus strand of NZ_JBRJII010000001.1, from coordinate 3,575,241 downwards.
TTTAAAAAAAGTCGGAATCGGTAGCGCAGAGTTATCTAGAGACTTCTATTATTTCGTTATCGCCGAATCCGGCCTAATCACTGTTATACGTTAGCGACAAAGCCAGGAGAGTAACATGTCGATAAAAAAAAGAACGGCTTTACTCCTGCTGGCTTTTAGCTTTTTCGGAGTTACAAGTTGTGCCAACATAAGAAACTATTCAGAAATCTCAAGCGAAAGAGACAAGAGCATTGTTTCTGATATTGACTATTATGACTTTGCATACAATGTAGATGTTATTGTGCTTCCTGCAGAAATAAAAAACAAAGAAAATGTAAATATTGACAATAGCTTTTCAGGTGAATTACAGATTTCAAACTGGGGGAGTGCTATCAAGAATGCGACCCAGAAAGAAATTCATAACAGTGATCGCTTTATCGAATTTGGACATTACAGTGGGCGCATTGAAATAAGCACAGAAGTATCTTCAGTATCTGTAAGCAACACTTGGGGTGGAGTCCGAACGAAGTGCAACGTTGTTTACACATATAAAGATTTAGTGGCAGGAAAAACACTCTCCAAGCATGATAGCGCCATTGAAGTAATGACACTCTCCCCCACCCTACCAAAACCAAGTAATAGTGTTATTTACAGCTTTGATCAACTTACATACGCCATTGCTCGCGAGGCGATTATTGGTCTCATTCGGTTGCCGCCCATTGCTGATATTCAGCTAACACAGAAGCAAGTGAAATTTTACAACTCGAACATAAAAAGAAAATCCAACCAAATTATTAGCTACGTTCCAATTGACAATCTTATTCAAAAGAACAAAAAAGAACTGAACTCCGCTTTTTCAACGACTAAGAAAGTTCAAAAAAGCAGAAATAAATTGGCGAATAAAAACAAATCAAAAGTTAGAGTAGAGACCGTCTCTGCTCCCGCTGCCCCCACCCTGAAATCTAACACAGCTAGTGATATACCCACCGCAAACACCGCTAAATCGAGTGAAAACTCTGCCAATCAAAACTCAAGCCAGGTTGCGACTGAAACTAAAAAGGACGATAGAAGTTTAGGAGGCATTGCTGGTTCATCGGAGCGTTTGAAGGATGGCACCGTTAAAAACGACGAGCCCAGTTATGACGGCAGTGGATATATAGCCACGCCGGGGCACTATCAACCTCAAAACGAGGTATCGGCGGAGCAAGAAAAAGCAATGGATGCATGGATCAAGGAGGAAAACGCAAAGTTACAGGGAGCGAATCGCGATGCCACTTCACCTCCCGGGCACACAACCATACCACGACTCTATCAACCTCAAATCAAGGTATCGGAAGAGCAAGAAAGAGCAATGGACGAATGGTTGAAAGAGGAAAAAGCAAGGTTACAGGGGGCGACTGGCAATGCCGCTTCACGTACCGGGTACACAACCATACCGCGACTCTATCAACCTCAAAACAAGGTAGAGGCAGCGCAAGAAAGAGCAATGGATGAATGAACGAAAGGGCAATGAAGCAAACTCCGCAGCCAACGCCAAAGAGTGCGAACCGAAAATCGCAGCAACTTTTGAACCGCCGCTATTTATCCGTGAATGAAACACCCCATCGGTTGCCTCCAGCCTTTGGGGTGCAATTCATCAAGCCATCAAGAGCGCCCTACGGAACCTGTGACCGGTAGATTCCCCAGCAATTTGAGCCCGGTACTCTTCACGAAAGCGTCATAGTCCATCGGTCTCTCGATACGAGTTTCAGCGTTGGGCAGTACGTAGGCCCAGGCACGCTTGGACGATGCGTCGTAAACCAGCTTGAACAGACGGGTCGGCACCCAGACCTTGTTGTCGCCGATAGTGGTGTGGCCTGAATCAAAGAGCGGGCCGGTAAAGACAAAAACATTGCCATCGGCTCGCTTGGCAAACTTTCTGACATCGGACTCGACCTTACTCCAGATCTTCCGATTATTGGTTGGGTCCTGCGGCACCATGTTCGACAGTGCAAAGGATTGAGCCATTGCATTGGGATTCGGAGCATCGGCTGCCGGGGCTTGATGGCCGCGGTCCACGGCCGGATGTTGGCTACGGTAGTCGCTCAACTCTGCCCGCCCACTCTTGGGGATGCGTGGGTCCGGGTAGAACTGGTTGGTGCGCTCCTCGCCTTTGGCATCCTGCAGCTGCGCGGCATTAAGGCGTTCGACCACGACCAATGGCGTCTTGCTGGTTTGCGAGTACAGCACCGCAAAGTTGTCGGAACACAGGGCCAGGGGTTTCATGGTTGCAGGCACAGTGGCCGTGTTGATCGGTTGCGCAGCCGGGAACAGCTCTGCGCAGCCGTCAAACGATGCCTGTTTCTGTTTGTTCGAATAGAGGCCCAGGGCCGCGTTCTGGCTGATCGAGCCCGAGCGGGATACTTGCTCCTGATGCTGGGTGGGCGGCTTGATGAGATCCAGCAGACTACGGGCTTCTGCCCCGGTCGAGAGCAAAACAAGGGCCGACAGCCCAACTGCAATTTTGCGTAGGTGCATGCTTTAAATCTTCGAATTGGATTGAGGGGTAAACGTACGGCGAGTCCCGATTCACGGAACCTGGTGGAGGCGGTTGCTGATTATATTGCGGCGAGCATGCTTTCACTGTCCTTGATCAAAATGTCGATGCGGATCCGGTCGGTTCGCGCGGGATTTATTGACCATCACAAGTCACTTTAGTGCTGAGCAGCGTTTACATTCGACTCGTCGATGCTCTTCGAAGAAGCGATCGGCAGAGGAATGTAGACATCGCGCTCAACGGCACAACAACCCCATGGGCAAACCCGATCATAGCGCTCTATGATTGAACCCCATGACGACCTCTCTTCCAATCCGCCAACCCTGCCCGCCCGGAGCCTGCATCTGCGAGCGTGAGCCGTTGCTGGAAACCCCCGGCGCGGATCTGCGCATCCTGAGCCTGACCCGATCGGAGGAAAAGCGCTTGGTCGAGCGCCTGGAGAATCTCCAGAGCCTCGGCGATCTGGAGCGGCTGCAACGCCGGATGTACGAGCAATTGGGTCTGCGCGTCGAGATCGTCCCGGGCTTCAATGAAGTGCGCACCATGCGCGGCATCAACATCACCCTCGGCGAACTGCCGGGCCTGTGCCGCAAAACCCGTCAGTCGATTCCGGCGGCGATTCGTCGAGGGCTGGAGAAGCGCCCGGAGATTGCCTACGAGCTGCTCAATGCCAACGACTTGTTGCGTGATGCCTGATTGTTCTCGCTGTTATCTCGATATGTTCGTTTCAAATGTCCTGAAAGAGGATCAGCGGTCGTACGCGAAACGCGGGCCGCTGCTATGCCTTCTGATGGGAGAAAGGGTATCAGGCCAGCCAGGATGGAACTGGAAACACAAGCGTGGCCGTGGCCCCGGCGCCAGCCATGTGCGCGAAGATAAAAGGTGCCAATCCGTAGCAGGAGGTGGCAGATGTTATTCATGGTCCGTTGGTCCATCAGTCCGCAACAGCGTAATAGCGCAATCGAACGTTTTCTCAAGACCGGTGGCGCGCCACCCGCAGACGTCAAGATGCTGGGGCGCTGGCATGCCGTCGGTGGCTCGAGTGGTTTTGGCATTGCAGAAGCCAGTGATCCGGTGTCGATTCAGAAGTGGGTGCTGGAATGGAGCGACCTCATGAGCATGGAAGTCCACGCCGCACTGACCGATGAACAGGTGGCGCCGCTGCTGGCTGCCGCAGTCGGCAAGCAATAGGCGTCGAGGCGGCGAGCCTGTGGCGAGGGGGCTTGCCCCCGTTGGGCTGCGAAGCGGCCCCAAAATCTCTGATGTGCCAAAGATCTTGTGAGTGCTACGCACTCAAACGGGGCGATGCGGCGTTCCGACAAGCCCCCTCGCCACTTTCCTTCTGATTCACTATTTTTTCATCCCCACCCGCCGCCGCATGTCGGCAGTTATCGTCTGTCGGGTTTTCTTCAGGTCGGCCCAGGGTTCGTCACCGATGTCGGCCAGGCGCTCATGCACGTTATGTACGTTCCATTGATTGCCACCCTTGAGCTCGGCCACCTCCTCGCGAAAGATCGGCACCGACACCGGCAGCCCTTCGCGGGTGCGCACGGCATACGCGCAAATAGTGGTGGCGCCCAGACCGTTGCGCAGGTAGTCGATGAAGATACGCCCGACGCGGTTTTTCGGTCCGGACACCGCAGAAAAGCGGTCCGGCAGTAATTTGGCCATGTGGCTGACGATCGCGTGGCTGAAGTCCTTGACCTCGTCCCAGCCGTGTTTGCGGGTCAGCGGTACGACCAGGTGAATCCCCTTGCCGCCGCTGGTTTTGAGAAACGCCTTGAGCCCCAGTTCATCCAGCACCGTGAGGGTTAGCTGAGTCGCTTCGATCATGCTTTTCCAGGGCAACGCCGGATCCGGGTCGAGATCGAGGACAAAGCGATCGGGTTTATCCAGATCGACTGACGTGGCATTCCACGTGTGCAGTTCCACCGTGCTCATCTGCACTGCGCCGATCAGCGCTTTGGCGTTGTTGATGATCATCACCGGTTGGCCCGTCAGTTCTTTGTCCAGGGCAACAATCCCCGGAATGGCCAGGCGTTCGGCGTTCTTCTGAAAGAACAGTTCGCCGGCGATGCCGTCCGGCGCGCGCACCAGCGCCACCGGCCGGTCCTTGAGTTGCGGCAAAATCCATTCGGCGACACTGGCGTAGTACTCCGCCAGTTGCATCTTGGTGGTGCCAGTGCTGGCATCGATCACCCGGTCCGGGTGCGTGATGCGCACCTTGCCGCTGGCCAGGCCAATCTGCGACGGCACGACAGTCGACTGGGCGGTTTTTGGGTCGGCGGAGGATTTCCTCTTCGCTGTGGATTTTGCTGCGGCGGTTTTCGAGGCTGATGTTTTCGAGGCTGAAGTGTTCACGGTTTTCGGCAATTCCTCGGTGATTTCTTTGGCAGGCTTGTCATCACGCAAACCATGGAACACGGCGTGGCGCACCGAGCCGTCCTTGGTCATTTCGGCGAAGGCCACTTCTGCCAGCAGTGTGGGCTTGAGCCAATGCACACCTTTGGCTTCGAAGCCGCTGGGCGGATTGACCACCGACGGCTTTTTCGTCTGCAGCGGTTTCAATTGTTCGTAAATACGCTTGAGAGTCGCCTCGTTGAACCCGGTGCCAACCTTGCCGGCATAACGCAATTCACCGCTGTCGCGGTCGTGCAATCCCAGCAACAATGCGCCAAAAGCACTGCGTGCGCCTTTGGGGTCAGTGAAGCCGACGACGACGAATTCCTGCCGATGCTTGCACTTGAGTTTGATCCAGTCACGGGTGCGCCGAGACACGTAAGGCGAGCCCAGGCGCTTGCCGATCAGCCCTTCCATCTTCATTTCGCAGGCACTGTTGAGCAAGGCCTCCGGGGATTCGCCAAAGTCGTCGGAGAATCGCAACAGCGGATTTTCATTAGGCTTGAGCACGGTCGCCAGCGCCGCCCTGCGCTCCTCGACAGGCACTTCGCGCAGGTCCACGCCGTTGAGATAGGGCAAGTCGAACAGGTAGTAAACGATGCTGCCACTTCGGCCGGAATCGAACGCATTTTGCAGCGCCTGGAAATCCGGAACGCCCTGCTCGTTGGCCACCACCATTTCGCCGTCGAGCCAGGCCGACTCCAGCCCCAGCGCCGCCAGTGCCTCGGCTTGCAGGGGCAATTTGTGGGTCCAGTCGTGACCGTTGCGGGTGAAGAGTTTGACCTCGTCGTGGTCGATGCGCGCCATGACCCGGTAGCCGTCGAATTTGATCTCATAGCTCCATTCGCCGCCTGGCGCAGATTCGACCAGTGTCGCCAGTTCAGGTTTGAGCAGCTCCGGCAGTTTGGCTTTGCGCGCGCCCGTCAGTTGTGCCGACTTTTCCTTACGCGCCTTGGCCGGGGCTTTTTTGACCGGTTTGGGTTTTTCAGTACCGTGCTTTTTTTCCAGAATGGTGCGGTCGCTGAGCACGCTGTCCGGCTCGGCAGCGACCACGTCGTATTCGCTGTCGGGTCTGGCGGCGCTGTCTTGATGCTTGATCAGAAACCATTGTTCCTGCTTGCCCGGCATGTGCGTGCGCACGAGGTTCCACAGACCACCAAGCTTTTCCCCCTGCAGCTCGAATTTCAGCCGGCCCTTGGTGTACGCCTTGGCCGGATCGTCCTGGGGAATCCACACCCCACGGTCCCAGACGATCACATCGCCGGCGCCGTAATGCCCTTCGGGAATGGTGCCCTCGAACGTAGCGTATTCCAGCGGATGGTCTTCGACATGGATGGCCAGGCGCTTGACCTTGGGGTCCAGCGACGGCCCTTTGGGCACGGCCCAACTTTTCAGCGCGCCGTCGAGTTCCAGGCGAAAGTCATAGTGCAGGTGCGAGGCATCATGTTTCTGAATGCAGAATTGCAACGCATGATCCTTCGCTGTTTTTTTGCCCGAGCGTTTGACGGCGGCCGGTTCCGAGGTCGCCGAGAAATCGCGCATGCGGTTGTAATCGTCCAGGTTCTTGTTCATGGCTCACCTACCGCTCGTTGCGAGGCCGGGCTGGCGCAAGGTTGTTCGCCGGTTTCCATCAGCAGTTGATCGACAGCTTGCGCCAACGCCTCGGGCATCGAACGTCCGTCGCACAAGGCCTGTTCCACCGCGTACCGTTGCCGATCCGCGCTGGTCCCCTCAATCAGCATGCGCCGGGCCTGTTTGAAGACGTCTTGCACACCCAGTTGCTGCGCGGTCTCGGCAAATGTCACTTGCGCCAGGGCCAGCCATTGCTCGATCGAGATTGTCGGTTCGTGGTCCTGGCGGATGAAGGTGCCGTGAATGCCGTAACGCTTGGCACGCCAGCGATTTTCCTTGAGGATCCAGTAAGCCGCGCGGCTGAAGTTCGCCCCGGGCAGCGGCTGCGCGACGGCGTCAGCGACCATCAGGCGAAACAGCGAAGCGATGCACAGCGCATCGTCCAACCGTGGGCAAGCGTCGGTGATGCGCAGCTCCAGCGTGGGAAACCGTGCGGCCGGGCGCACGCTCCACCAACAGTCACTGGGCTGGCGGATCGAGCCGGTCCGGGTCATCAGCGCGACGTAGTCATCGAACGCATCCTGATCCTCGAAGAACTCCGGAATGCCCATGCGCGGCCACTCGTCGCAGGCGACTTGGCGATAGCTCATGAAACCGCTGTCCACGCCCTCCCAAAACGGGGACGAGGTGCTGAGCGCCAACAACAGCGGCACCCACGGCAAGATTTCGTTCATGACGCGGATACGATCCAGATGACCGGGCACTTCGACGTGCACGTGCAGCCCGGACAACAGGCTGCGCCGGGCCACTCGCTGGTAGTCATCGAACAACTGATGGAAATGCACCTGATCCGTCGGTTGCTGAATTCGCCAATCCGCCAAGGGGTGGCTGCCGGCGCTGAGCAGGCCCAGGCCGAACGGCTCCAGAGCACGTCGCAAGGCACTGCGGGTGGTGGCCAGGTAATCGGCAGCCTCCGGCACACTGCTGAATACCGGTGAGGCGACTTCAATTTGCCCCTGGAACATTTCATAGGCGAACGACTGGCCCAGCGCCGCCCTGCACGCCTCGATCGCTTGGACCGATGGCTGCCCCGGCATGCGCCGGGAAGCGAGGTCGGTGAGGAAGTATTCTTCTTCAATGCCGAAGTTCAGGCGCCTGTTCATCAACGTTTTCCCCAATGCCTGGGCCGAGACGCATCACGGTCAGCGCGACGACGGCAATCCGTTCCACCCGTTTGTAACCGGGGGTCGACAACTCCTCACCGAACACATCGGGATCGAGTTCGCGATACGTCCAGCCGAACCCCGGAGCCTCCAGACGCGGAGTGAGGGCCTCCAGCAATGGATCGCGCCCATCGACCATCGCCGCGCCGGTGTACAGCAGCAACGAGCCGCCGGGCGCCAATCGACCGAGTGCCTGCTCGACAATCCGCAGTGACAACTCCGCACCCAACGCGCCACCGCCATGCCGGTAAGCACGCTCGGCCGGGTCGGCCATGTAGGGTGGGTTGGCGACGATCAGGTCAAAGTATCCGTCGACATCCTGCAACAGATCGCTGGCTTCGACCCTGACGTTAGCCACTTCGGCAAGCGCGGCGTTGATGGCTGTCATGCGCAGCGCCTCGGGGTTGATGTCCAGCGCCAACACCTCGGCTTCGCGACGGGCGCGGGCAATCAGAATGGCACCGACACCGGCACCGCAACCCACGTCCACAGCGCGCCTGATCGGGGCGAAATTCTGCTGCAAATGGGCGTGAATCAGTTGGGCGAACCGATAAGTGTCAGGCCCGAAGAACACCGAATCAGCGGCCTCCGTCGGAAAGGCCGAATGCACGAACAGCAAGTCATCGAGACTGGACCAGCGCACCCTGCTTTTCAGCCGCCCGTTGCACGGCTCCAGCACCTGCGCCTGTTGTAACTGGCGTTGTTCATCCGCCGACAATAGCCCTGGCTCGAACGGTCGCGACCAGCCAAAAACATCGCGCAGGGTCTCGGCCCGTCGGCCTTCGGCGCGGCTATTGACGCGCTGATGGGTCAGCGGCGTCGGCGTGATGAAGCGATAGCCGTCAGCCTGCAGGCGCCGTCCCAGTCGCACCAGCGCCAGGTCGGCGACAGACAGCTGTTCTTCCTGACTCATAAACCGCTCCCGTTGATAAAACGCGTTCTAGAGAAGGCTGGATTTGAGTTCGACAAACCGGCGCGTTGCCAACAGACCCGCGGGATGTGCATGCCGATGAGGCGAAAGCCACGGCATCAACACCGGCATCTGCTCATGCCCGCTCAGACCGTTCAGCGCGGCGTGCAGGCGCTGGATATCCGGATCGCTGTCAGGCACCGGCATTTCTGCCGTCACACTGCTGCCACGTCGTACGGCAACCGCCGGATGTTCAGGGCTCCAGTCGCCAGCAATCCAGTCATGCAGCAATTGTTTTTCGTAAGGGCTGAATACGCCGAACATCGCCGCGCCGGCGCCATCGATCAATTGCCAGAAACGACTGGCCTGCGGGTCCTGATGGCGCTTGATCCAGCCTCTGTTTTCCATGGCCGCCAGCAATCCTGGCAATTGCTCCGGTGAAGACAGCCACTGATTAACGGTCTTGCCTTCAAAGCGGCTGTAGTCGGAATGCATGTGCTGGCCGAACGGGCGTTTGCGTTCCAGCATGCTCAGGACTTCACTGTCGAGGTCGAACGACTCGATGATCGCCCGGCTGCCCTGCCCCAGGTCGTTGAGCCGATAACCCAGCGCCACCCGACGCAAAAAGTCATCGCGATCGCCCTCCACCGGGAGCAATTGCAGTACCGACTGCACCGCCTTGTGAGCATGGCCGATGCTGGCGTTGTCGATGGTCACGTGGAGCGTGAAATAAAGCGGATCGATGCCCAGTTCGCTGAGTTCATAAGCGCTGATCAACAAGTGCAGCGGCAGCTGTTCATAGCCGAGGTTGTAGCCGATCACTTGCGGTAAATACTCGTCGGCGCAATAGCCGAGCGCCAGTTGAATCGCGCCTTGCAGGTAGCGCTCATCGGTAATCGCGGCAGTGTCTGGCAAGCCATGTTCGGCGAGCAGTTTGCGGTAGATCACTACATGATTCTGCGCCGGATTGCCCTCGCCCAACTCCTCCAGATAGGTGCACAACAGGCCGTCAAAGCGCGGGTCCTGCCAGTGCGGCAACAGCCCATAAAGCCAGGCACCATCCACCAGTTTGGTCGGGGCCACTGCCTGCAGGAAAAACAGCGCATGGGCTTTATTGCTGAAGAACTGTCGCGCCCCACCCGCCTTGCGCTGCTGAAGGTAATCGGCGTATTGCCGGGCCACATCGACGCTGTGCTGTTCGACCCAGTTTTGCAGGGCCGAGAGGTCCCGTGGCAGCTCATCAGGCAGCTGCGCCGCTTGCTGCAATTGTGCTTGCAGGAAGCCCCGGGCGAGCGCGTGTTTTTGCGCACCATCGTCGTTCAGCAACAACTGTTCATAGAGCGACTTTAAGCCGCCAGCGACAGTTATCGCGTGCTCGTGGGCAGGCCGGGATTCAAGTCGTGTCAGGGCAGTCATGGAATGGTTTTCTCGCTCTGCGGCCAGTGGCAGGACGCTGGATCAGCACGTCTCTATCAGCAGAGCAGCGGTGCCTGAAAAAAATTCCATTGGCGTTGAAATTGGCCGGACAGACGGGCCAGCGCCGTGGCACTGGCTCGCGGCGCAGTTCAGCGCAGGGGGATTCACGCCTCTGGTGACAGCCGAGAATTGCGGCCTTACGTTTCTGCTGCCGAAATCACCGGCCGCATCCCGGGATGTACACAATTTGTGTAGGAGCTGGCGCAGGCCGCGATCTTTTGATCCTGGCCATTTTCAAAACCGCTGAAGATCAAAGATCGCAGGCTTCGCCAGCTCCTACAGGTGGATGCCGCGCCGCCCTTGCCCTTCCCACTCCTGACAGAAATGACACTGCCATCTTTTATGCTGCGCCCACCTTGAATGGAGCGCACAGGCGGACAACGCATTAATTCTTGCCCCGGATATTTCCGGGGTATTTTTTTGCGCGGCGACTAAGATTCAAGGGTGGTGAACCTTATCCCTGCAAATCCGGTCGATACCTGCAACCCGACCCGGTTTGCCGATGCCCTAAACAAGAGGGTGATCATTGGCTTGCTTCACTTTCTGGAGAACGCCCCCGTGATATCCACTGTACACATTGCCAGGCTCAAAGCATGGGGCGCCCATGGTTTTACCGCCACTGGCGTGGTCACAGCCTTCCTCGCGACCCTCGCCTTGCTGGAGAACCAGCCGACCAATTGCCTGCTGTGGCTGGGCGTGGCGCTGATCGTCGACGGTCTGGACGGCGCGCTGGCACGCAAGGTCAATGTGCAGTCGGTGCTGCCAAGTTTCGACGGTTCAATCCTGGACCTGGTGATCGACTATCTGACGTATGTATTTATCCCGGCCCTGTTCATCTACCGTTACATCCCGTTGCCGGACTACACCCTGCTGCTGACCGTGTCGCTGATTCTGGTGTCGTCGCTGTTTTGCTTCTGCAACGTCAACATGAAGAGCAAAGACAACTACTTCCAGGGCTTCCCCGCCGCGTGGAACGTGGTTGCGCTGTGCCTGTACATCATCGATCCATCGCCGTGGATCACTCTGCTCACCGTCATCGGCCTGGCGCTGTTGACCGTGACCCGAATGAAATTCCTGCACCCCTTCCGCGTGCGCCGGTTCATGCCGATCAACATTGCCGTGACGGCCATCTGGCTGCTGTGCAGCTTGTCGCTGGTGGTCAACCACCCGGTCGTCAATCCGCTGGTGATGGGTTTGTGGCTGCTGATGTCGGCGTACTTCCTGGGGATCTGCTTCTGGCGCACGGCGCTGGAGTGGTTCGACAGCTCGCGGCTCAAATAGGCACTGCGATCATGCCCATCCACATCGTCCAACTCGGCTCCCCCCGCACCGCGAATGAAGGCCTGCGCCTGGGCACGGTACGCCGCCCGCCCCGTGGTGTACCGAAGGCCGAATTTGCCAGCCGGGATTTTTACGACGTGTGGCAACCGCTGCTGTCCCCCAGCCCCGAATTGGTGACCGAAGCCAAAGCGGCGGAAGATGCCAAAGCCTGGGGAGCCTTCAAGCGCAAATTCAAGGCCGAGATGAACCATCCCGCGCCCAGTCAACTGCTCGACCTGCTGGCCGCCCTCTCCCATCAAACGTCGCTGGCGGTAGGGTGTTATTGCGAAGACGAGGCCCACTGCCACCGTTCCGTGTTACGGGAGTTGCTGGAGGCACGGGGCGCGAAGGTTATATAGGTCGCACGAACCCCATCTCCCTTGTGGGAGCCTGCTCGCGATGACTGCATTCCAGTCAATGTAGATGTCGACTGATACTCCGCCATCGCGAGCAGGATCGCTCCCACACTTTTTACCGAGTCAACCGCTACCTCAACGCTAATCGCCCGCTTGCGGACGAGATTTTGATCATGGTCAATACTTAGAGGATTGAATGGCTATCGAATGACCACACGTCGGGCGCACAGGCGCTTCCCCATCGCAATCCAGGGGGCCCGTCGTCTGCTCGTTTACCCACGGGAGGTTTGTCATGTCTGGTCAAGCTCGTTTCATGCTGGTCGCCTCGCCCCTGATGGAACACAGCCCTGCCTTCGACCGGGCCGCAGCGCTGGCCAAGGCCGAAGATGCGGCCCTGCATATCGTGGCCTTCGACTATCTGGAGGGTCTGGCGACCGCCGGCTTGGTCAACGAAAAGGCTCTGGAGCAGATGCGTCTGGGCTATGTCGAGCGCCACCGCCAGTGGCTTGAGGAACAGGCTCGCCCTTTGCGCAAGATCGGAGTGCACGTCACCACGGAGGTGACTTGGGTCGAAAATCCGCTGGAGGAAATCCTGACGCACCTCAAAGAGCAGCCGATGGACGTGCTGATCAAGGCGCTGGAGCACCAATCACGGCTGTCGCGGCTGGTTTTTACCCCTCTCGACGTGCATTTGCTGCGCGAATGCCCGGTGCCGCTGCACTTCGTCAGCCATGCCAAGCATGCGTTGCCGCGCAAGATCGTTGCAGCGGTGGACCCCTTCCATCGTGATGACCACTACAAAAGCTTCAATGACCGGATTCTGCACGAAGCGTCAAAACTGGCGAGTGCCTGCAATGCCGAGCTCGACGTGGTCTACGCCTATGACCTTTCGTCGATCAGCTCGGACGAGTTCAGCTTCGAAAACGGTTCGGCTTTTTTCGCCTCGGACAAGGCCAAGACCCTGTTCGACTTCCAGGAGGATGCCTTTAACGAATTGGCCGCGCGCAACGGCATCGCGCCGGAGCAACGGCACATGATCATGGGCAGCCCGACCAAGGTGCTGACTCGCTACGCCGATACCTATGACGTCGACGTGATTGTCATGGGCCGGGTCGGCCATCGCGGCATGGGCCGGTTGATTGGCAGCACCGTGGAACATCTGCTGTACAAAATGCCGTGCAGTGTGTGGGTGGTGTACACCGAGCGGCTGGATGAGTAATTGCGCCGCACGCGGTCCCCTGTAGGAGCTGCCGAAGGCTGCGATCTTTTGGATCTTCAAGACCAAAATCAAAAGATCGCAGCCTTCGGCAGCTCCTACATTGCCCTCCTCAAAGGCTCAACGCCGTGTAATCACCACCTCCAGGTATTCACTGGGCACCACCAGCGACCGCTCCCCCGCCCGGTTCAGGCGATTCAGCAGTTCAGTCATGTCGTTTTCCAGGGCCGCGCCCTCTTCGGGTGGCAGGGTCGCAAAGGCCTTGTGAACCGGTCCATACCAGGTACGGAAGATGTCGATCCAGTGTGCGGCCGAGCGATAGCGGAAGTTGAACAGCCGCCGTGTCACCTGAAGCTGAAAGTCGCGCTGATCGAACTGCGAGTGCAACCAGGCTTCGGTGCCCCAGTTCGAAGGTGGTTGCGCGCCTGGCGGTGGCGGCATGTGGCGGCCCAGGGTCTTGAACATCTGGCCGATGAAGCCTTCAGGCGTCCAGTTGGCAAGGCCGATCCGCCCTCCATGACGGCACACCCGCGCCAGTTCCGCTGCGGCCTTGGGCTGATCCGGCGTAAACATCACACCAAAGGTCGAAAGCACGGCATCGAAACTGGCGTCCTCGAACGGCAAGTCCTCGGCATCGGCCACCTGAAAGGTCACGTCCAGGTGTTCCGCCCGTGCGCGGTCTTCGCCGCGTTCAAGCAACTTGGCCACGTAATCGGTGGACGTGACCTTGCAGCCCCGGCGCGCGGCGGCGAGCGTTGCATTACCGTTGCCGGCGGCGACGTCCAGCACCTGCTCATCACAAAGCAAGTCACAGGCTTCGGCCAGTTGTTCGCCGACGATCTGTAAGGTGGTGCCGATCACGGCGTAGTCGCCGCTGGCCCACGAGGCCATTTGACGGTTTTTCAGGGCAGTGAGGTCAATGGGAGTACTCATGAAATCTGCTCCGTTGCGGGTTGGAACTCGTCCGGCTCACTCCGCCGTGGTGGGATCGATGATGTTCATGACCCGGGAAACGCTGTTGATGGGAAATTCACCTTTTTGGGCGTGCTCCCTGATCAGTCCCTCATTCGGCGCGATGTACACGCAGTAAATCTTGTCGCCAGTGATGTAACTCTCCAGCCACTGCACCTCTGGTCCCATCTCGCGCAACACATCGCAGGATTTTTGCGAGATCGCTTTGAGTTCCTGTTGCGGCAGTGCGCCGGCGCCCGGAAGCTCGCGTTCAATAATGTATTTAGGCATGGCAACGTCCTTTTCTTGAGGGTGATGACAGGGTCGGCAATGATCCCGTCGTCCACAAACTATCGCTCCCGGATACGCCGGCGTCCTGCCGATCGTCCGGAGAACCCACGAAATATGGCATTCTCCGATACATGGTCGCCTATCTGTAACGCCGCATTAACAGATCGGCTTGCGTCGCCGAAAACGGGTTATGCAGCAGGCGTTTTGGCCTCTTCCAGCAGTTGCCGAATCATCTGCTCCTGAGTCTCATATCGGCCCTCGCCAAAGTGGGTGTAACGCACTTGGCCCTTGGCATCGATCAGGTAGTGAGCGGGCCAGTACTGGTTATTGAAGGCGCGCCAGATCGTGTAGTTGTTGTCGATCGCCACCGGGTAGGTAATGCCGAGTTTTTTCACCTGCTCGCGGACGTTGTCGATGATGCGTTCGTAACCGTATTCCGGGGTGTGTACGCCTATCACCACCAAGCCATCTTTCTCATATTTCTTCGCCCAGTCCTTCACGTAGGGCAAGGTGTGCTGGCAGTTGATGCAGTCGTACGTCCAGAAGTCCACCAGCACCACTTTGCCGCGCAGTGAATCGTTGCTCAGCGCTGGCGAGTTGAGCCATTCGACCGCGCCAGAGAGTGACGGCATCGCGCCTTTGGCCGCGTCCTGGGTCGAGTCGGCCTTGACCTTGCTGACGAAGTAATCGACCACTTTCGGTACGGTTTCCAGCACGCGCTGTTCAACCGTGGTGACGCCTTCGGACGAGGTGCTGGCGAGCAATTTGTTGTCGGCACCCGTGGAGATAACCGCTGCGGCAACCAACACCGCAGCCCCCGTGCCGCGACGCAGCCAACCGGTGAGCGGAATCGACGGTTTCAAGCGATTGACCAGGCCGCGACCAGCGAAGATCAAAGTGCCCAGGGACAACGCGCTGCCCAGGCCGTACGCCACCAGCAACAGACTGGTCTGAGCGTTGGCGCCTTGCAGCATGGCGCCGGTGAGGATCACCCCGAGGATCGGCCCGGCACACGGCGCCCAGAGCAGACCGGTGGCGATGCCGATCATCACCGAGCCTAACGGGCCAGACATTTTGCGGGTGTTGGGATCAAGGCGATTGCCCAGCAGCACGAACGGGCGCGCCAGCCAGCCACCGATGCGGGCGGAGATCAGCGACAGGGCAAACAGCACCATCACGATCAGCGCCACATGGCGGCCGGTGTTGTTGGCTTGTATCACCCAATCGCTGCTAATCACAGCCAGGCTGGAGATCAGGGCGAAGGTCAGGGCCATGCCGCCGAGGGTGAGCAGGATCGAAGAACGCGTGCGTTTAACCCCGGCAAACAGAAACGGCACGACCGGGAGGATGCAGGGGCTGAGGACGGTCAAAATGCCGCCCAGGAATGCGATGAGGAACATTGAATCACCTTGAAATGCGAGTTCCATGTGGGAGCGAGCCTGCTCGCGATTGCGCTCTGGCAGTCACATGGATGTTGAAGTGCTGCCGTCATCGTGAGCAGGCTCGCTCCCACATGAGAACGGTGGAGGTTCTACAGACCTCAATTGCCTTCGTTGCAGCCATCCGCGAATTTGCTGTAATCCAGTACCCGGGTTTTGCCTTGGGAATCCAGGTAGGTCATCCGGGCATTCACAATCCCGCAGGCGGGGGTGGCGTCCTGTTTCATCGACAGCACTTTCTGGATGTCCAGGTGCGTGCCGTAGGTGTAGGTTTGAGGGGTTACATCGGCTTCGGCCCGGGCCGACAAGGTGCAGATGTTCAGGGCAGCAAACAGGCAGGCGGCGTACACGGCTTTGGTGTTCATGGTGATTTCCTCAAGGCTTCAATAGGTCAATCGTTGATTGAGCCGAGGCGGTTGGGTTTGCCTCGATGGAACCTATTTGAAACCCGTGAGGTATCCCGTCTGTGTCGAGAACAGGCGCGGGTAAATCACTACGTATCAGCGCAGGCCTGCGATACACAGCGATACAAAACCCCTGAAATCGCAATGCTGTCTTGAGTCCGTGAGAAACCTGTGGCGAGGGAGCTTGCTCCCGCTTGAGTGCGTAGCACTCACAATAATCGGCAAGGGTTGTCAGATTTTTTGGGGCCGCTGCGCAGCCCGACGCGAGCAAGCTCGCGCTTAAGTGAACAGCATTGCCCTGAAATCGGCTGTTTTTGCGTCCCTGTGTATCTGCTGATACGCCAGATACACTGCAATACAATCGACGGCAGGCGAGCGGGCCAAGGCTCGATAGACTGCACGACAACTCCCATTCAAGAGGCTTGGTCACCATGGAACACGTCGATCACATTCTCATCGTGGACGATGACCGCGAGATCCGGGAACTGGTAGGCAATTACCTGAAAAAGAACGGCCTGCGCACCACCGTGGTGGCGGATGGACGGCAGATGCGCTCGTTTCTGGAGTCCACGCCAGTGGATTTGATCGTGCTCGACATCATGATGCCGGGGGACGATGGCCTGGTCCTCTGCCGCGAACTTCGCGCCGGTAAACACAAGGCCACGCCGGTGCTGATGCTCACCGCTCGCAACGATGAAACCGACCGCATCATCGGCCTGGAAATGGGCGCCGACGATTACCTGGTCAAACCGTTCGCCGCCCGTGAATTGCTCGCCCGCATCAACGCCGTGCTACGACGCACGCGGATGCTGCCGCCGAACCTGGTGATCACCGAAAGCGGGCGCCTGCTGGCATTCGGCCGCTGGCGCCTGGACACCTCGGCCCGGCATCTGCTGGATGAGGACGGCACCATGGTCGCTCTCAGCGGTGCGGAATATCGTTTGCTGCGGGTGTTCCTCGATCACCCTCAGCGGGTGCTCAATCGCGACCAGTTGCTTAACCTGACCCAGGGCCGCGATGCCGACCTGTTCGACCGTTCCATCGATTTGCTGGTGAGCCGCTTGCGTCAGCGTCTGCTGGACGATGCCCGGGAGCCGGCTTACATCAAGACCGTACGCAGTGAAGGTTATGTGTTCTCCCTGCCGGTGGAAGTGCTCGGTGCGCCGTCATGAACCTTGCGCTGCACTGGCCCCGCACGCTGGCTTCGCGGCTGTCGCTGATTTTCCTGGTCGGCCTGATCCTCGCCCAAGTGCTGTCCTTTGGAGCTCAGTACTACGAGCGTTACGAAAGTGCGAAAAACACCATGTTGGGCAACCTGGAAACCGACGTTTCGACCTCCCTGGCCATCCTCGACCGTTTGCCCGCCGACGAACGCCCGAACTGGCTACCGCGTCTGGAACGCGCCAACTACAACTATCTGTTGAATGAAGGCTCGCCGGGCACGCCGATGGCGGCTCGCGATGTGTCGATTGCAGTGACCTCGATTCAGGACGCCATCGGTCATGATTACCCGCTGACCTTTACCGACATCCCCGGTCCGAAAAAACACTTCCAGGCCCACCTGAAACTGAAGGACGGCAGCCCCGTCACTATCGACGTGCGACCGTCGATGGTGCCGTTGTCGCCGTGGTTGCCGGCGGTGTTGCTGGGGCAACTGGCGCTGATGATTATCTGCACCTGGCTGGCCGTGAGAATCGCCATTCGCCCGCTCACCCGCCTCGCCCAAGCGGTGGAAACCCTCGACCCCAACACCCACGCCGTACACCTGGATGAAAAAGGCCCGACCGAAGTCGCCTACGCTGCGCGGGCCTTCAATGCGATGCAGGCGCGTATTGCGGCCTATCTCAAGGAACGCATGCAGTTGTTGGCGGCGATTTCCCACGACCTGCAAACCCCGATCACCCGCATGAAACTGCGCGCCGAGTTCATGGATGACTCCAGCGAGAAAGACAAACTGTGGAACGACCTCGGCGAGATGGAACACCTGGTGCGCGAAGGCGTGGCCTATGCCCGCAGCGTTCATGGGGCCACCGAGGAAAGTCGCCGCACTGATCTGGATTCGTTCCTCGACAGCCTGGTGTTCGACTATCAGGACATGGGCAAAGACGTGCAGCTCGACGGCAAAAGCGCAGCCGTGATCAACACCCGGCCGCATGCCTTGCGACGGGTGCTGGTGAACCTGATAGACAACGCGCTGAAATTCGCCGGCACCGCAGAGCTGTCGGTGGAAACGCAGGCTGATGGCAGCTTGTCGGTGAAAGTGATGGACCGTGGGCCGGGGATCGCCGAAGAGCAATTGGCACAGGTGATGGAACCGTTCTACCGCGTGGAGAACTCGCGTAATCGCAGTACGGGAGGAACCGGGTTGGGGTTGGCGATTGCCCAGCAGTTGGCCATCGCGATTGGCGGGTCATTGAAATTGAGCAATCGCGAGGGTGGTGGGTTGTGTGCGGAGCTCAGGTTGCCAGCCACCCAATAAACACCACAAATCCAATGTGGGAGCGGACTTGCCCGCGATGAGGCCAGCACATCCAACATTGATGTTGGCTGACACTCCGCCATCGCGGGCAAGCCCGCTCCCACAGGGGTCGTGGGTGTTTGGGGATTGCGTGCGGTCAGGCGACAATGCCGATCACCCCTTCCCCGTGCATCTGCTGCAATAACGCCAACCCGTTGTCGATAAACTCCGGCGATCCAACCATCCCCGCCTCCACCGCCAACCCTTCCAGCTGCGCCCGGCCATCGAGCTGAGGAAATTCCCCGATCCGCTGCAACAACCGCCACGCCAACGGGTTCAGTTCGGAAAACCGCACATTCCAGCCCTCATCCCGACAAACCAACAGCAACGTCGGCTGAGCCGGCGGCGAGTCAGGCCGGTAATCCGGCCCCACTAATTGCACCGGCCAGGCATACGCCAACGGCCAGGCCAGCGGCGAAACCTGCAACGGTCGATCCAGCAGCAACTCGCTGGCCGGCAATGGCTCGGCTTCGGATTGTTGCAGTGCCATCTCGACCCACTCGTAATGCGCCAGCTCAACCATGAATGGCGGCCACGGTCCATCGCTCAGCGCCAGCGGCTCAGAGGCCAGAAACTCGACAAACTCCTGGGCAATCTCGCCGAATTTTGGCGTGCGCGCGCGGTAGTCCCGCAAGAAGATCCGCACCAGAGAACGCCACTCACCGTCACCCAATGTCTTCACCAGCACCGGAAAAGTGCCGCTGAGCAACGACGACAGATTCGAAAACACCAGATCGCGATAAACCTGCGCCCGTGCCACGTCCATCCCGGCGGGCGGTGCACAGTGGTCGGGGTCGCGCAGGTAGCGGGTCAATGTGTCTTGCTGCTGATACAGCGTCGGCTTATCCACGGTTCACCCCCTCACCTTGCAGGCGGCGAATGATCTGCAATTCAGTCACCAACTCAGAGAACGCCGGAAAGTTGAAATCCCGTTCCAGCAGCGTCGGTTGCACACCGAACTGCGCATACGCCTCGGCCAGCAGCGACCAGACCACCGATTTGACCGAGGCGCCATGGGTGTCGATCTTCAGCGTGTCGGACTCATCAAAGTGCCCCGCCACATGCATGGCGACCACCCTCCCCGCGTCGATGCCGGCCAGAAACGCCTGCGGATCGAAGCCGTGATTGACCGAGTTGACGTAGACATTGTTGACGTCCAGCAACAGGTCGCAATCGGCTTCAAGCAACACCGCATTGGTGAAGGTCAGTTCATCCATGTCTTGCTGCGGCGCGGCGTAGTAGGAGACGTTTTCCACCGCCAGGCGCCGACCGAGAATGTCCTGTGCCTGGCGAATTCGGGCGGCAACGTAGTGCACCGCTTCTTCGGTAAACGGCAACGGCAGCAGATCGTAAAGATGCCCGTCATCGCTGCAGTAGCTCAGGTGTTCGCTGTACAGCGGCACTTTGTGGTGATCGAGGAAAACCCGCACCTCCTGCAGAAACCCGACGTCCAACGGTGCCGGCCCGCCCAACGACAAGGACAAGCCGTGACAGGACAACGGATAGCGCTCGGCCAAGGCGCGAAATGTCGCGCCATGAGCGCCGCCGATGCCGATCCAGTTTTCCGGCGCGACTTCCAGAAAGTCGAAAGCGCCCACCGGGGCCGCTTGAAGGTCCTTCATCAAACCGCGGCGCAAGCCTAGCCCGACGCTCGTCTTCGCTGATGTGAGGGGAGTGTGCATGGTGTCGATCTCATCCTGGGATCCGGTCTCCAGCGTCTGAAAACTCAGTGCCGGCCGGCAGGCCCAGTCAAGCGCCGCAATGTGTCGGGTCTGTGTTCACCAACGCCGCTCTTCTCAGGCCACTGTATCGGACAGGCAGTCAGATACAGTGGGATACACGAACTAGACTTATTGATTACCCCCGCAGGGGGCCAGGACGCCGTTATCGTCCTGTTCATTCCCACGATCACCGCCCAAAGGTGCATGCCTCGACAAACAATGCCTCTGGACCCTGATCCTGCTGAAGGAGCACACATGATGGACGAGGCCAGACTCAATGATTTCATGGGCAAACTGGTGAACGACATGGGTGGCGCGGCGATGCTCGCCAACGTCATCCTCGGCGAAGAGCTCGGCCTGTACCGGGCCATGGCCGACAGTCAGCCAGTCACCCCAGAAGCACTCGCCGAAAAGACCGGCTGCAACACCCGCCTGCTGCGTGAATGGCTCAGCGCCCACGCCGCTTCCGGTTACATGGAACACCACGACGGCCAGTTCCGCCTGCCTGAAGAGCAAGCCCTGGCGCTGGCAATCGAAGATTCACCGGTCTATGTGGCCGGCGGTGTCGGCGTGGTTGCATCGTTTTTCCATGACAAGGACAAACTGGTCAATGCCATGCGCGGCAACGGCGCCCTGCCTTGGGGCGATCACCATCCGTGCATGTTCAGCGGCACCGAACGGTTCTTCCGCCCTGGGTACAAAGCGCATTTGGTCAGCGAATGGCTGCCGGCCCTGGATGGAGTGGTCGCCAAACTGGAGGCCGGCGCCAAGGTAGCGGACATCGGCTGCGGCCACGGCGCCTCGACCGTAATCATGGCCCAGGCGTTTCCGAATTCACGGTTCGTCGGTTTCGATTACCACGCGCCTTCGGTCACCGTCGCCACCCAGCGCGCCGAAGAAGGTGGCGTGTCCGGCCGGGCGCGGTTCTTTCAGGGCACCGCCAAAAGCTATCCGGGCGACGACTATGACCTGGTCTGCTATTTCGACTGCCTGCACGATATGGGTGACCCGGTCGGCGCTGCAAAGCACGCCTATGAATCGCTCAAACCCGACGGCTCGGTGCTACTGGTAGAGCCTTTCGCCAACGACACGCTCGACGCCAACACCACTCCGGTGGGACGACTGTTCTACGCCGCCTCGACCTTTGTCTGCACACCCAACTCACTGTCCCAGGAGGTCGGCCTCGGGCTCGGCGCCCAGGCGGGTGAGGCACGGTTGCGCAAGGTCTTCACCGAGGCGGGGTTCACCCAGTTCCGGCGAGCCACGGAAACGCCGTTCAACCTGATACTGGAGGCGCGTAAATAAACACCGCTGACTGCTGATCGTAGGAGCTGCCGAAGGCTGCGATCTTTTGATCTTGATTTGGCGATGTTGGAATCGCTGAAGATCAAAAGATCGCAGCCTTCGGCAGCTCCTACGGGACCGTGTTGGATTTCAGAGGGAGAGGCGTTCACCAAGGTTTTCGGCCTTGAGAATATCGAACAACGCCTGCGCCGCCGCCGACAGTTCATGCCCTGTCGTCAGCACCCCGATCGCCCGTTCCACCACCGGGTCGCGCAGAGTAATGCAACGCGCGCCAAGCTCGCGCATCTGCCCGGCGCACAAGGCCGGCACCGCACTGACGCCCAATCCGCTGGCGACCATCCGCCCGACCGTTGCCAACTGATGGCTTTCAAATTCCACCGGCAACTTCATGCCGCGCGTCTGTAAATGTTCTTCGAGCATCACCCGCACCGTCGATGGTCGCTGCAAGGTAATGAACGGCTCCTTGAGCAAGGTCTGCCAATCGATGTCGGCCAGCTCCGCCAGCGGTGAATCGAGGGGCACCACCGCCACAAACCGGTCGACGTACAACGGGGTAAATTCCAGCGACGAGCTCTGGGTCGGTTCAAACGCCACGCCCAATTCCACCTGACGGTCGCGAACCATTTCCAGCACCTGCTCGTTGATCACGTCGTTCACCGTGACGTTGACCTTGGGGTAACGCGCGCGAAAGGTCTTGAGGATCGGCGGCAGCAAGTTGCCGGCAAACGACGGCATCGCCGCCAGGGTCACGCGGCCGCGCTGGAGGGTGAAGCGTTGGCGCAGTTCATCCTCGGCATTGTCCCAGTCCGCGATCAATCGACGGGCCAGTGGCAGCAGCGATTCGCCTTCGGCGGTCAGTGCGACGTTACGGGTATTGCGCGTGAACAGGCGCCCGCCCAAACCCTCCTCCAGCGCCTTGATGGTCAGGCTCAACGCCGACTGGGACAGGTGCATTCGCTCGCACGCCACGGCAAAGCTCAAACTCTGGGCCACGGCCAGGAAGGCGCGGATCTGTTTGACGGTCATGACCACGGTCTCCAACGGTAAGCACATCCAATGTAGGAGCTGCCGAAGGCTGATCCTACGCATTAGTGAGTTTTATCTATCAATCAACCTTAAAAATCAACTTAACAAATAAATCCTCCGGCGAGACACTCCCTCCCCATCCGGCTAGCCAGCCGCCCACAAAGAATAAAAGAGGTGCATATGGCAGGGTTCGACAAGCGCGTGTATTCCTACGAGGAAGCGATGGCAGGTCTTGAAGACGGCATGACCGTGATCTCCGGCGGCTTCGGCCTGTGCGGGATTCCGGAAAACCTCATCGCCGAGATCCAGCACCGCGGCACACGTGATCTCACCGTGGTCTCCAACAACTGCGGCGTCGACGGTTTCGGCCTCGGTGTGCTGCTGGTGGACCGGCAGATCCGCAAGGTGGTGGCCTCCTACGTCGGCGAAAACGCGCTGTTCGAAAAGCAACTGCTGAGCGGCGAAATCGAAGTGGTCCTGACCCCTCAAGGCACCCTCGCCGAGAAAATGCGCGCAGGGGGTGCCGGCATCCCGGCGTTCTTCACCGCCACTGGCGTCGGCACTCCGGTGGCCGACGGCAAGGAAGTCCGCGAATTCAAGGGCCGCCAGTACCTGATGGAAGAATCCATCACCGGTGACTTCGCCATCGTCAAAGGCTGGAAAGCCGACCATTTCGGTAACGTGGTCTATCGCCATACCGCCCAGAACTTCAACCCGCTGGCCGCCACCGCCGGCAAGATCACCGTGGTCGAAGTCGAAGAAATCGTAGAACCCGGCGAGCTGGACCCGTCGCAGATCCATACCCCTGGCATCTACGTCGACCGGGTCATTTGCGGCACGTTCGAGAAGCGCATCGAACAGCGCACTGTGCGTAAGTGATCCCCTGCCCCCGGACCGAATGAAGGAATAACAACAATGGCACTTTCCCGCGAACAAATGGCTCAACGCGTCGCCCGCGAAATGCAGGACGGCTACTACGTGAACCTCGGCATCGGCATCCCGACCCTGGTCGCCAACTACATCCCTGAAGGCATGGAAGTCATGCTGCAATCGGAAAACGGCCTGCTCGGCATGGGCGCGTTTCCGACCGACGCCGAAGTCGACGCCGACATGATCAACGCCGGCAAGCAAACCGTGACCGCGCGTATTGGCGCATCGATTTTCTCGTCCGCCGAATCGTTCGCGATGATCCGCGGCGGCCACATCGACCTGACCGTGTTGGGCGCGTTTGAAGTGGACGTCGAAGGCAACATCGCCTCCTGGATGATCCCCGGCAAACTGGTCAAGGGCATGGGCGGCGCGATGGACCTGGTGGCCGGTGCGGACAACATCATTGTCACCATGACCCACGCCTCCAAAGACGGCGAGTCGAAACTGCTGTCGCGTTGCAGCCTGCCGCTGACCGGCGCCGGTTGCATCAAACGCGTGCTCACCGACCTGGCTTACCTGGAAATCAAGGACGGTGCGTTCATTCTCAAAGAGCGCGCACCGGGCGTCAGCGTCGAAGAAATCGTCGCCAAGACCGCTGGTAAACTGATCGTGCCTGATCATGTCCCGGAAATGCAGTTCACTGCCCAGTGAGGAATCCTTCCATGCAAGAAGTCGTAATTGTTGCCGCCACTCGCACTGCCATCGGCAGCTTCCAGGGGGCGCTGGCCAATGTGTCCGCCGTTGACCTTGGTGCTGCGGTGATCCGCCAGTTGCTGGCGCAGACCGGGCTGGACCCGGCGCAGGTCGATGAAGTGATCATGGGCCAGGTATTGACTGCCGGTGCCGGCCAGAACCCTGCGCGTCAGGCCGCGATCAAGGCCGGCCTGCCCTTCACCGTGCCGGCCATGACCCTGAACAAAGTCTGCGGCTCGGGCCTGAAAGCGCTGCATCTGGCGGCTCAGGCGATTCGCTGCGGCGATGCCGAAGTGATCATCGCCGGTGGCCAGGAAAACATGAGCCTGGCCAATTACGTCATGCCGGGCGCCCGCACCGGTTTGCGCATGGGTCACGCGCAGATCGTCGACACGATGATCAGCGACGGTTTGTGGGATGCGTTCAACGATTACCACATGGGCATCACCGCCGAGAATCTGGCCGAGAAATACAGCCTGACCCGTGAGCAGCAGGACGCCTTCGCTGCCGCCTCCCAGCAAAAAGCCGTGGCTGCCATCGAAGCCGGGCGGTTTGCCGATGAGATCACGCCGATCCTGATCCCCCAGCGCAAGGGCGATCCGCTGTCCTTCGCCACCGATGAACAGCCTCGGGCCGGCACCACCGCCGACTCACTGGGCAAACTGAAAGCGGCCTTCAAGAAGGACGGTTCGGTGACTGCCGGCAACGCTTCTTCGCTGAACGACGGTGCTGCGGCAGTGATCTTGATGAGTGCGGAGAAAGCCAAAGCGCTGGGGCTGCCAGTGCTGGCGAAGATCGCCGCTTATGCCAACGCGGGCGTCGACCCGGCGATCATGGGCATCGGCCCGGTGTCGGCCACTCGCCGTTGCCTGGACAAGGCAGGTTGGTCCATCGGTCAACTGGACCTGATCGAAGCCAACGAAGCCTTCGCCGCGCAATCCCTGGCCGTGGCCAAGGACCTGGAATGGGATCTGAACAAGGTCAACGTCAACGGCGGCGCGATTGCCTTGGGCCACCCGATCGGTGCGTCAGGTTGCCGGGTGCTGGTGACGTTGTTGCATGAAATGATCAAGCAGGATGCCAAGAAAGGCCTCGCCACCCTGTGCATCGGTGGTGGTCAGGGCGTGGCATTGGCGATCGAACGGGCGTAATCCTTTTTAGCTACACCCAATACCCTGTGGCGAGGGAGCTTGCTCCCGCTGGGCTGCGTAGCGGCCCCAAAACTCTGCGTACAAGCGGAGACTTTGTGAGTGCTACGCACTCAAGCGGGAGCAAGCTCCCTCGCCACAAATCGTTTTTTTTGTCTGGCCCTCAGGCAAATTTCACAAGGTTCAAGACTGGCAAAGGTCCGCCCGGAAACTGCACCAGCCGCGCCCCGACACTCAGTTCGCCCAGATCGATTCCAAAGAACCCCAACCGCTCAATCAGCGCTGCCACCTGTGCCTTGGCCTCGGCATCGTCACCAGAGAGAAACAGCACCCGCCGACCGCCCTCCGCTTTCGGATCGCTCTCAAGCAGATGCGCCTGTAGGTGATTGAACGCTTTGACGACCCGCGCACCGGGCACCCATTCAGCAAACACTTCGCTGGACGGACGTCCCTGCAAATCCACCGCTTTGAACGATGGCGCTTCAATCGAATTGTTCGCATCGATCACAATCCGCCCGCCGAAATCTGGCAGCCCGGCCAGTGCCGTCGGTAACTTCGACCAATTCACCGCCACCAAAACAATCGGCTGTGCAGCCGCTTCTTCACGGGTGCCGGCCCGCGCTGTCGGCCCGAGTTCTGCTACCAGTGAGGCCAGGGTTTGCGGGCCACGGCTGTTGGCGATGACGACTTCGATACCCTGACGGGACAGTGCTTTGGCGAAGGCTGTGCCGATGGCGCCAGCGCCGATGATTCCGATTGTGCTCATGGTGTTCACTCCGTGGTGGGTTGATGGAGTGAATACTGCACTTGCCATTACGACTTGATTAGACGGTAATGACTTGAATTATCTTCAAGCATTACTATCAGGTGTCTGAGATGGAAACCCTCGCCAACCTTGAATCTTTCGTGCGCAGCGCCGAAACCGGCAGCTTCTCCGCCGCCGCGCGGTTGCTCGCACTGACACCCGCCGCTGTCAGCCGCAACGTGGCGATGCTCGAACGCAACATCGGTGTGCGGCTATTCCAGCGCTCGACCCGCAAGTTGTCACTGACCGAAGCCGGGGAGCGTTTTCTGGCGAGTATCAGCGGCAATCTGCACGCGTTGCAGGCGGCGATCAGTGCGGTGTCCAGTGATCGCGGGGAGCCGGCGGGCGTGCTCAAGGTCAGCCTGGCGCCGACTTTTGGCATCGGCCATGTATTGCCATTGTTGCCGGAATTTCTGGCGCGCTATCCGCTGATTCGCCCTGAGTGGCACTTCGAAAACCGCCAGGTGGACCTGATCGCCGAAGGCTATGACGCGGCCATCGGTGGTGGTTTCGAACTGACGCCCGGGGTCGTCTCGCGGACGTTGGCGGCGGCGCATGTGGTGGCAGTGGCTTCACCGGCGTACATGGCCGGACGCACGCCGCCCGACAACCCGACGGATCTGGCGCGATACAACGGGATTGTGATGCGCGGCGTGCGCACCGGGCGAGTGCGTC
Source organism: Pseudomonas sp. F-14 TE3482 (assembly GCF_053629455.1). Lineage (NCBI taxonomy): Bacteria > Pseudomonadati > Pseudomonadota > Gammaproteobacteria > Pseudomonadales > Pseudomonadaceae > Pseudomonas > Pseudomonas sp. F-14 TE3482. Next base: position 3,548,347 of record NZ_JBRJII010000001.1, on the reverse strand, counting down.
ACTGGGTCATGCAGGATGGCGCGGGCAATGAAGCAAGTGCCGAGCTCAGTGAAAACATCGTGCTCAATGACCCGGCCGCCATGCGTGAAGCGGCCCTGCTCGGCCTCGGAGTAACGCTGCTGGTGTTGCCCGATGTCGCCGTCAATATTGAGCGAGGTGAACTGGTGCGCTTGTTGCCGGGCTGGCATGCCGACGCGGGGCCGATCTCGTTGTATTACCCGAGCCGCACGTTGATGCCGGCCAAGACCCGGGTGTTTATCGATTATCTGGTCGAGGCGTTTGGGCGGGGGTGAAAATCAAAAGATCGCACCATAAGTTGCAGGATCCAGCTATTGGCTCCACTCATCGCGCCTCCACAATGCTAACGTGGCCGGCTCACACCGAATGGAGACGGGTGCGTGCTGATGCTCAAACTGCTGGTGATTCCGGGGTTTCTCTTGCTGATTTCCCTGGCCGGTAAACGCTGGGGCCCAAGTGTGGCCGGTTGGCTGTCGGGGTTGCCGGTGGTGGTGGGGCCGATTCTGTTCTTCCTCGCCATTGAGCAGGGCCAGCTGTTCGCTGCTCAGGCGGCGACGGCGGCGCTGTCGGCAATGTTCGCCATGATTGCCTTCTGCGTGACCTACGCTCAGGTTGCACAACGCTTGAGCTGGCCGTGGGCACTGACGATTTCGCTGTTGGTCTGGGCCTTGGCGGCTATTGTGCTGTCGCTGATTCCGCCGTCTCTGGTGTTCTCGGTAATCGCGGCCGCCACCGCATTACTGGCCGCGCCGTACCTGTTTCCCTCGGTGCAACCTATCGTTTCAGGCCCGACGCCGAAGTCCGACAAACTGTTGCTGCGCATGATGGCCGGCGCCCTGCTCACATTGGCTGTGACGTTGCTGGCCAGCACCGTCGGCGAACGCTGGAGCGGGCTGCTCGCGGTATTCCCGGTGCTGGGCAGTGTGATGGCGGTGTTTTCCCAGCAGACTCGCGGGCCTGCTTTTACTGCGGTGTTGCTCAGGGCGACGGCGACGGGGATGTATTCGTTTGCGGCGTTTTGTCTGGTGTTGGCTTTGGCGTTGCCGAGATTTGGCTGGATGGGCTTTGTGTTGGGGGTCGGGGTTTCGCTGGGGATGTTGATGATTACGAAGCGCTTGCTCTTGCGATCAAAAAACGATGAGGAACGATCACGAAAGTTGCAGAGAATGGATGGCTAAGCCCTGGCTGTCCGTCCGGGATTTTTAATGAAAAGGTTGCCCAGAAATGGCTTCCGGGCAAATGTGCAGAAACTTTGAGTTAGAACTGGTTTAGCTCTGGGGTGGGTACTGATCCGCGTGATGTACCTCGATCTTCTCTAGGTCACTCAAAATCGCTTTCGGCGGATTGAGCAGCAAACCTTTAAATGGATAAGGCGGCCGGATCTCATATCGATCGGACTCCACCCTAGCAAGCTCCACCCACTTGCCGTCCTCTTTGTAACAGACGACAAGCGTGGCACTACCCTTTCCGTCTTCAGTCCCTTTAAACTGTATGGCAGCAATCCTTTCTTGGAAACTGGCGCTCATATCTATCACTCCCTGACTTATCGACAACCGATAAGTTTCAAGCCCATTCTTCTCTGCCTCAAAGCGTTGCACACCTGTTAGAAATAACAGTTTCGACGAACGGCGACGATGATCGCCGCATTTCGCCACAGTGTGATCACACACTGTGTAGCAGCTGGCGAAGCCTGCGTTCGGCTGCGCAGCAGTCGTGAAACCCGGCACTGCGGTCTTTAAGGAATATCGTGTGCACAGGTTTAGCGACTGCTGCGCAGCCGAACGCAGCCTCGCAGGCTCGACAGCTGCTACGACAAACGCGGGTTGCGGCAGCTGCTACAGATCGCAATCCATGGGATGATCGCCGTCAAAGCGCGGATCATCCACTGGAGAGTTTGAATGTCATTGTTGAGTAAAAAAGCCGTTGTTCTGCTGCTCATGGCGGCTACCAGCCTGGGTGCCTTGAATGCGCAGGCGGCCAAGGCCACTGCCGGCGACAAAGCGCCGGCCCAGAAGGTCTCGATGCTCGGCGGCAAGTTCACCTTCACCCTGCCCAAGGGTTTCATCGCCAACCCGCTGCCAGCTGGCGATGCGACCACCGGCACTGCTGGGGCGACGGGTACGATGTACACCAACCAGACCACCAAAACCGTGGTGATCGCCGCTGAAAACACCATCCCCGGCGGCGTCAACGTCAAGGACAACGACGGTGAATTCCTCGACACCACCGTGTCCGCGTTCGCCACCGAGCAACGCAACGCCTTGCCGGATTTCAACAAAACCAGCGAAAAAAGCCTGACCCAGAAAGGCACGGGCCTGGGCCTTCGGCAGATCGACAGCACCGCCACCCAGGGCGGCGGCATGACGCTGGACAGCACGTTGATGGCTGCTTCCGGCACGCGCATGGCCATCGTTCAGATCATTTCCCGCCCCAACGACAAAACCGGTCACGAAACGCTGGTGAAACAAATCGTCAGCGGCAAATAAACCCGACCGACTCAGGGATTGAGCCGCTGCAACCAGGCGCTCAAATCCTTCACCTCGACGGCGCTGATGCTGTGACCGACACCCGGATAGGCATGAAACTCGGGCTTGAGTGACAGGCGCTGCAACAGGCTGTCGGCCTCTGTACCGTCGTTGTAGGGCAGGAGTGTGTCGGCGGTGCCATGACCAATGAAAATTGCCAGTTGCTGGCGTTTTTCATCCGGTTTGAGCTCGGACTTGAGTACCGGCAGAATTCGCCCGCTCAGTGCCGCAATTCCACCCACTGCGTCGGGATGACGCAACGCGACCTCGTAGGAAATCATCGCGCCCTGGCTGAAACCCACCAGGAATACCTTGTCCGCTTCGGTGTGATATTTCTTCGCCGCTTGTGCGACAAAATCCCTCAACACCTGGCCGCTGGCCTTCAGGTCGGCCGTCTCACCGTCGTAGGCGCCCTCGCCCTTCTGGCGAAACCACTGGTAACTGCCCTCCTCCAACGTCATCGGCGCCCGCACCGACAGGTAGTTGTACTGGGGCGGCAATTGATCCTTGATGTCGAACAGATCCAGCTCGTTACTGCCGTAACCGTGCAGGAAAATCACCAAGGGTTGGTTGCGGGATTCAGAGTCGGCCTGCTCCAGGTACTTGAGCGGCAGATCGGTGTGCAGTGGGGTTTGAGCGTGGACGGCGGTGGACGCCAGGAGCGTGAGCAGAGCGAGCAACTTCAACATAAACCTTCCTTCACAGCGCGCAGGATTCGGGGCAAAGCCTAACACCTCTTCCCGCCGATGCACTGTCTCCCTCCGATGCACCGTTCCCCCAGGTAGGAGCTGCCGAAGGCTGCGATCTTTTGATTTTGCTTTTAGAAACAAGATCAAAAGATCGCAGCCTGCGGCAGCTCCTACGGGAAATGTGTTTCTCAGGGTAATAAAAAAAGTGGCCACCGCGTCAACAGTGGCCACTTTTTTCTACGGCGTATTAATGGCCGTAAACGTCAAAGTTGAAGTACTTGTCCTGCACTTGCTTGTACTTGCCGTTGGCGCGGATTTCGGTGATGGCAGTGTTGAATTTGTCCGCCAGCTCTTTATCACCCTTGCGCACGGCGATGCCGGCACCGCCGCCGAAGTACTTGGCGTCTTCATAGGTCGGGCCTACGAAGGCAAAGCCTTTACCGGCGTCGGTTTTCAGGAAACCTTCGTCCAGGTTGACCGAGTCAGCCAGCATCGCGTCGAGGCGACCGGCGACCATGTCCAGGTTGGCTTCCTGCTGGGAACCGTAACGCACCAGGTTGATGCCGGCCGGCACCAGCACTTCCGTGGCGAAACGGTCGTGGGTGCTGGCGCGCAACACACCGACTTTCTTGCCTTTGAGCTCGGTCAGCGGATCCTTGACGTCGGTGCCTTCCTTCATCACGAAGCGCGCCGGGGTGTGGTAGTACTTGATGGTGAAATCGACGTTCTTCTTGCGGTCGTCAGTGATGGTCATGGACGACAGGATCGCGTCGATTTTCTTGACCTTCAGGGCCGGGATCAAACCATCGAACTCTTGTTCGACCCAGGTGCACTTCACTTTCATCTGCTCACACAACGCATCGCCGATGTCCACATCGAAACCGGTGAGTTTGCCGTCCGGGGTTTTCATCGAGAATGGCGGGTAGCCGGCTTCGATACCGAGGCGAATCGGCTTGGCGTCATCGGCCATGGCGGTCAGGGACAACATCGACAGTGCCAGGGCACCGAACATCACTCGCTTCTTCATTTATAACTCCTGTGTGCGGAGGCTTTTATTGGCAGCTTTCGGTTAGTGAAGACCGAAGTGGCCGGCAGTCTAGAGCGGCTTCAGGAGGGCAAATTGTGTTTAAGCGACAAATACTTATAGAAAAACAGCCACGGAATTCAAGGCACTTGAAGCGTGCGCCAAGGTGGTGCAAGGGCTGTAGGACAATCCTTTGTTTCAGACAAAACCTACAAGGTTTCGGGCGTGATCCGATTGAACAGTCGCGCTGGTGATGAAGCTTTTTTTGCGGCACATTGATCCCGCCACCCCATCCCCGGAAGAGAAGCGTGATGCCCGCATTGAACCTGATCCAGCACCATCCTGCCGAAGGTCCTGGCGCCATTGCCGAATGGGCTCGGGCCCGTGGCATTACGCTGAACGTGTTTCGCGCCGACCTCAGCCAGTTGCCGCCGGTGAGCGCGGCACCCGCGATCCTGTTGGGCGGGCCTTATGAATCCAACGCCGGGCCGACGTGGCTGGAAGCGGAGCGTCAGTGGCTGGCGGGGAGTCTGGCTCAGGGCGCGGCGGTGTTTGCGATTTGTCTGGGCGCCCAATTGCTGGCGTTGAGCCTGGGTGGGAATGTGCGGCGCATGGCTCGCACCGAAACTGGCTGGACGACCGTGACCTTTGCGGATGGCCAGACGCTGAAGGTGCTGGAATGGCACGAAGACGCGATCGATCTGCCAGCGGATGCGCAATTGCTGGCCAGCAGTGACGTGTGTGAGCAGCAGATGTACCGCGTCGGGGCGACTCGGGTGGGGTTGCAGTTCCATCCGGAGTGGAATGCTGAATCGGTGGCGACCCTCAATGAGCATTTTGCCGAGGAATCGCCGCTGCCTCGGGAGTCACAGGACAGTGCTGCCTATGCAGCCGTGTTTGGGTGGTTGCAGGCGACGCTGGATGAGTGGTGGGCGGCTTCATCAGCTAATCGCTGAATCTGAGAATTGATGAGCTTTTGTGGCGAGGGGGCTTGTCGGAACGCCGCATCGCCCCGTTCGGCTGCGAAGCAGTCGTAAACCGGTTAATGCGGTGTGCCCGACAAAATGAGGTGGCAGGGTTTGGGGCCGCTTCGCAACCCAACGGGGGCAAGCCCCCTCGCCACAGTTGAACACCTGTGCCTGAATGTCAGCATTCGCAACCAATGACCGCCGTTGCGGTGCGTGCAACCGAAACACTCAATTCAAACCCTTCATCCAGCCACCCGGTCACCCCGCCGATCATCTCCTTGACCGGGTAACCCAGCGCCGCCAGCTTCACCGCGGCCTTGTTGGCGCCGTTGCAGTGGGGCCCTGCGCAATAAACCACGAACAGCGTGGATGTCGAGTAACCCGCCAAGCCGTCAGCCGTGATCAGCCGCCCCGGGATGTTGATCGAGCCTGGCACATGTCCGCGTTCGAACGCCAACGGTCCGCGCACGTCGACCAGGACAAAATCCACCTCGCCAGCCTGTTGGCTGCCGTAGACGTCGGAACAATCGGTCTCGAAGGTCAGACGGTTGCTGAAATGCATCAGGGCGATGGCAGATGGGGCGGCGGGAATTTCGCGAACCAGGCTGGGCATGGGCTGTACTCCAAAGTCTCGGTGGGTGTGGGAAGACTTTATCTGCCCTACGCTTGTCGCTACAGTGGCGCACAAGACACTCACCGGGAATTTTCCGCCAAATGCAGCCCACCCCTGGATTGGTCGCGATTCTGGCCTATGACGGCCTCTGCACTTTCGAATTCGGTATTGCCGTGGAGGTCTTCGGCCTGGCGCGACCGGAGTTCGATTTCCCTTGGTATGAGCATCGAATCGTTGCCGTCGACCAAGGGCCGATGCGTGCCATGGGCGGCATTCAGGTGCTGGCCGACGGCGGGATGGAACTGCTGGAAGAGGCGCGGACTATCATCATCCCCGGCTGGCGCGACCGCAGCGCGGCGGTGCCTGAACCCTTGCTCGCCGCCCTGCGCCAGGCCCATGCCCGGGGCGCGCGATTGCTGTCGATCTGTTCCGGGGTATTTGTACTGGCGGCCACCGGATTGCTGGACGGTCACGGCGCCACGACGCATTGGCGCTACACCGCTGAACTGGCCGAGCGTTTTCCGGAGATTCAGGTGGACCCGGACGTGCTGTATGTCGATTCGGGCCTGTTGATAACCTCGGCCGGCAGTGCCGCCGGCATTGATGCCTGCCTGCACCTGGTCGCGCGGGATTTCGGCACTCAGGTGGCCAACTCGGTGGCGCGGCGCTTGGTGATGTCACCGCAACGCACCGGCGGTCAGGCGCAGTTCATTCCGTCACCGGTCAGCCCCACGCCACGCAGCGATCTGTCGCGGGTCATGCAGTGGGCGCGGGAACGTCTGCACGAACCGCTGGAAGTTCGCGACCTGGCCAGCGAAGCGGCCATGAGTGAACGCACGTTCCTGCGGCGGTTCACCGAAGCCAGCGGCTTGCCGCCCAAGGCATGGTTGCAGCATGAGCGCCTGGCCCGAGCCCGCGAATTGTTGGAGAGCACCCGCCAGAACACCGAGCAGATTGCCCAGCACTGCGGTTATCGTTCGGTGGAGAGTTTCCGGGTGGCGTTTCGCAGTGTGGTCGGCGTGCCGCCGTCGGTGTATCGGGAGCGGTTTGGGCGTGAGGTAAAGGCGATTTTTTGAGGTGTGTTTGAGGGCCTCATCGCGGGCAAGCCCGCTCCCACAAAATCTGCGTCGTACACAAGTTTTGTGCTCAATAGAGATCCACTGTGGGAGCGGGCTTGCCCGCGAAGCGTCACCCCGTACACCCATTATCTCAAGACTTGCGCAACAGATAAGTATCCATAATCCACCCATGCGCCAGCCGCGCCGCCTTGCGCACTCGTTCAATCTCATCCGCGACATCCTTGAGTTTGCCGCTGATCAAAATTTCATCCGGCGTCCCCAGGTAAGCCCCCCAGTAAATCTCCGTCTCCTGATCGGCCACCTGATGGTAGGCATCTTGCGCATCCAGCATCACCACCAGGCTGTCGGCGTCACTCACCTGCCCCGCCGCCAATCGCCGGCCGGTGGTGATTTCAATCGAGCGCCCGATGCGATTCAGCGGCACCTTATGTTGCGCCGCCAGCGCCTGCACGCTGGTAATCCCGGGGATGACTTCGAACTCGAACACACACCGGCCTGACGCCAGAATCGCCTGCAGGATCCGAATGGTGCTGTCGTACAACGCGGGATCGCCCCACACCAGAAAACCGCCGCACTGATCGCCGGTCATTTCCTCGTTGATCAGCCGCTCGAAGGTCTGCTGCTTGACGCGGTTCAGATCTTCGACGCTGGCCTTGTAGTCCACATCCCCGCGCTGCCGCTCAGGGCTGTGGGCTTCAACGAAGCGGTAGTCGTGATCGGTGATGTAGCGCTCACAGAGCTCGCGGCGCAGGTCGATCAGTTGGTCTTTGCTCTGGCCCTTGTCCATGAGGAAAAATACATCCACGCGGTTCAGCGCCTTCACCGCCTGCATCGTGATGTAGTCGGGGTTGCCGGCGCCGACACCGATGACCAGAAGTTTTTTCATCAATGTGTTCCCTCAGGGTCCGTGCCCATCAAGCGTAGTCGCCAGCGACCGTTGAACCGCAATTCGATGGCCGATAACGGTTCGACGTCAATCTGGTTGAACGCCGCGCCCTGCAACACCTGCATCAATGCGGCGCGGATGACAAAAGGATGGGTGATGGCAACGATATGCCCCGGCGTCGCCTCAAGGCTATTCAACCACGCAGCCACCCGCTCACCGAGTTGCGCCACCGATTCTCCACCGTGGGGTGCCGAGGTCGGGTCATTGAGCCAGGCCTGGAGCGTCTCGGGTTCGGAGGTTTGCAGGTCGTCGATCGACGTGCCTTTCCAGCGTCCGAAATCGCAATCTGCCAGTGCCGTGACAATCTCCACATCATCGCCAAACAGCTCAGCGGTTTGCCAAGTCCGCAGTTCCGGGCCACAGAGCAAACGGGGGGCGCCCTTGAATTGACGGCAACGCGACCCCTTCGCCGATTGCCAATCCATTTCCAACGGCTCATTCGCAGGAAAACGCGCCAATTTTTGTGCGACGGTTCGAGCGTGGCACATCAGGGTCAAGCGGGTCGCCTGCACGGAAGATCACTCTGTCGATAGGATGGAAAACGGCACGACGCCGCGAACAATCGCGTCATTGTGCCCCAAGAAGCACACTCTGAACGCATTCCTCGTAGCAGCTGCCGAACTCGCGTGGCTGCGATCGGCCCTGTCTCCAATTCCCCCAAGAAAATGGCGATGTCTCACACAACCATGAGCGATGTCCTACAAACTCAGTCGACATCCGCGTAGCCCCCGACGCACGGGAGTTTCGCTCCATTCCGGGGCTTGGAAAATCCTCGGAAAAATTCACTAGACATGTAGCACACGTTACACAAATACTGTTTTAGCAATCTATGAAACAAAACAGACACAATCATCCAGCAGGAGCCCGGATGCCCTCTCTCAGAGACCTGATCACCGATCCCGGCCTGGAACTTACGCCGTCGGAACGCAAAGTCATACGTGCGTTGCTGGATCAATACCCGCGTACCGGGCTGGGCCCGATGTCACGTCTGGCCGAACATGCCGGTGTCAGCGATCCGACCATCGTGCGGCTGGTAAAGAAGCTTGGTTTCAGCGGTTATGCCGACTTTCAGGAAGCCTTGCTCAGCGACATGGATGACCGCTTGCGCTCTCCCAGTACCCTGTTGCAACCCCGCGCCCATCTCACTAAAGATGACCCTTGGGGCCATTATCTGGCGAACAGCCATCGGGCATTGGTCGACACCCAGGCGCTGACCCAACCCGAAGATGTACGAATTCTCATCGAATGGCTGCTCGACACCCGCCATCAGGTCCATTGCTTCGGCGGGCGCTTCAGCAGCTTCCTCGCCAACTATTTGCTCAACCATCTGCACCTGCTGCGGCCCGGCTGTTTTGCCCTGGAAGACAACGCGCAATTGCCGGACCGGCTGTTCGACGTGCAGCGTCAGGACGTGGTGCTGGTGTTCGACTATCGCCGCTACCAGTCCCAGGCCCTGCGGGTCGCCAATGCGGCGAAGAGCCGACATGCGCGGGTCGTGCTGTTCACCGACATCTACGCATCACCGCTGCGAGAAATGGCCGACCTGATCATCAGCGCACCGGTGGAATCGGCGTCGGCCTTCGACTCGATGGTTCCGGCGCTGGCTCAGGTTGAAGCACTGGTAGCCTGCCTGTCACTGCGCAGCCCGGATCTGGCCGATCGCCTGGAAGGCATCGATGCCCTGCGGAATGACTTCGACACTCACCTGCTGGAGGAAAAATAAGGATGTTCACGCTCCCCCACCACTCGCCCCGGGATTTGCCGTTTGCCACCGACCACACCGCACTGTTGCTGGTGGACATGCAGCGTGCCTGGCTCGAGCCGCAGTTCGACGCGCACCTCAACGGGCCGGATGCCGAATACTTTCTGACCCGCGCCCACATGCAAGTGGTGCCCAATCAACGCCGGCTGCTCAGTGCCTTTCGTCATGCACGACAAAACGTGCTGCACACGCTCATCGAAAGCCTCACCGCCGATGGTCGCGATCGTTCGCTGGACCACAAACTCTCGGACATGCACCTGCCCAAGGGCAGCCCTCAAGCGCGAATCATCGATGACCTGACGCCGATCGAAAACGAAATCGTGCTGCCCAAGACCTCTTCCGGGGTCTTCAACTCCACCAACATCGATTACGTGCTGCGCAACCTGGAAACCCGACACCTGATCATCGCCGGCATCGTCACCGACCAGTGTGTCGACATGGCCGTGCGTGACGCCGCCGACCGCGGTTACCTGGTGACGCTGGTCGAAGATGCCTGCGCCACCTACACCGAACAACGGCATCACGCCTGCCTGAATGCCATCAAGGGCTACTGCTGGATCACCGACACCCGGACCGTACTCGGCCGGTTGCAGGAGATGCAGCCATGAGCGAACGCCTGTCGCCATTACCCATGACCACCATCGTCACCACCGACCTGATCGGCGTGACGCGCGGCCGTTCCTTTCCCACCGACGAGCTCGAGGCCTATCAAGTGACGGGCTGCGGCTGGGTGCCGGCCAACAGTGCCCTGACCCCGCAAGACATCATTGCCTCCAGCAATCCATGGGGTGCTTATGGCGACTTGCGGCTGATCCCCGACATGAGCAGCCGCGTGACCGTCAACAATGGCCCGGACGCCAATGCCCCGGCGCTGGACTTCATTCACGGCGACATTCGCGAAACCGACGGCCGCCCGTGGGGCGCCTGCCCGCGCACGCTGTTGCACAACGAGGTGGAGCGTTATCGCAGCGAATTGGGATTGCAGATCAACGCCGCGTTCGAACATGAATTCAACCTCGGCAGCGGCGCGGCTGAGCATCTGGCGTTCTCTCTTGAGGCTCAGCGCCAGGGCGCCGAGTTCGGCGGTTGGTTGCTCAGTGCACTGCGTGCCGGCGGTGTGGAGCCGGAGATGTTCCTGCCGGAATACGGCAAGCACCAATACGAAATCACCTGCCGCCCCGCCCTCGGCGTCGCCGCCGCCGACCGCGCGGTGAACGTGCGTGAGATCACCCGTGAGATCGCCCGGCAAATGGGCCTGGACCTGAGTTTCGCGCCCAAGACCTCCGAGCAGGCGGTGTGCAATGGCGTGCATTTGCACGTGAGCCTGCAGGATCTGGCCAGCCACCCGGTGATGTACGACGCCGGCACCACCAACTGTCTGTCGACCCTCGGCCAGCATTGGGCCGCCGGCGTTCTGCATTATCTACCGGCGCTCTGCGCCTTTACCGCGCCGACACCGGTTTCCTACGAACGCTTGCAGCCTCATCACTGGAGCGCTTCCTACGCCTGCCTCGGCCAACGCAACCGCGAAGCGGCGTTGCGGATTTGCCCGACCGTGAGCCTGGGCGGCAAAGCCGTGGCGGCGCAGTACAACCTGGAATTTCGCGCCATGGACGCCACCGCCTCGCCGCATCTGGCCATGGCCGCGTTGCTGATCGCCGGGCGCCTGGGCATCGAGCAGCGCCTGGCCTTGAACGCGATCACCGATGAGGTCCCCGATTCCCTGAACGAAGAGCAACGCCTGGCCCGCGGCATCGTCGCCCTGCCCGCGACCCTGTCCCAGGCCCTGGAATGCCTGCGCAACAGCGAGGCGCTGATCGAAGCCCTGCCGAGCGCCTTGCTGGACACCTGGTTCGCCCTTAAAACCGAGGAACTGAAGCTGACGGAACAGCTCTCGCCCGCCGATCTGTGTCAGCACTATGCGCGCCTGTACTGAGTCTGCCGAGCTGGGGCTCTATACCCAGCCTGCGTACACCCTGAGCCGGGAAGCCTCCGGGCACCCGCTGATTCTGGTGTGTGAACACGCCAGTCGTTTTATCCCGGCCGGGTTGAATGACCTGGGCTTGAGCCATGAAGCCGCCCGCGAACACATCGCCTGGGACATCGGCGCCCTGACGCTGGCCGAGGGCTTGTCCGAAGCACTGGGCGCGACCCTGTTGGCAGCCAACTATTCACGGCTGCTAATCGACCTCAACCGTCCACGTCATGCGCCGGACAGCATTCCTGTGCAGAGCGAAATTTATCAGGTGCCGGGCAATCGGGATCTGGACGAGATCACCCGCGACTATCGCCGGCACTGCCTGTTCAAGCCATTTCATGCACGCCTGCGAACCTTGATCGACGCCCGAGTGGCGCAAGGTCGACCGGTTCGCGTGGTGGGGATTCACAGTTTCACGCCGATATATCACGGTCAGCCACGCGTGCTGGAAGTCGGCGTGTTGTATGGACAGGCCGAGGAGTATGCCCAGCGAGTGATCGACGGGTTGAGTCGGCATCCCTTGAAAGTCGCCGGCAATCAGCCTTACAAAATCGATCCGCTGTGCGACATGACCGTGCCGGTTCACGGCGATGCACGAGGGCTGGAGTCGGTGTTGATCGAGGTGCGCAACGATCTGCTGCGTACGCCCGAGGACATCGGTCGCTGGACCGACTATCTGGCGCCACTGCTGTAGAGCAATAGCTTCACACTCGCAGCATTCAGCTGCTTTCAAATCAAGGAGAAGGGCTTCATGGAAATAGAAGAATTCGGCTACAAGCAAGAGTTGAAACGTAGCCTGTCGCTGACGGACCTGGTGGTGTACGGGATGATCTTCATGATCCCCATCGCCCCGTTCGGCGTCTATGGTTACGTCAACGCCGAAGCCCCGGGGATGGTGCCGCTGGCCTACATCATCGGCATGGTGGCGATGCTGTTCACCGCCCTCAGTTACGGCAGCATGGCCCGGGCCTTTCCGATTGCGGGCTCGGTGTATTCCTACGCACAACGCGGCCTCAACCCGCATGTCGGGTTTATCGCCGGTTGGCTGATGCTGCTCGATTATTTGCTGATTCCGCCGCTGCTCTACGTCTACGCGGCGATGGCGCTGAATCATTTGTACCCGGATATCCCGAAAGTCGGCTTCATCCTGGCCTTTCTGGTCAGCGCCACCTTTGTCAACCTGCGGGGTATCACCTTCACCGCGCGGATGAACATCGTCTTTCTACTGGCGCAACTGGTGGTGCTGGGGGTCTTCCTGTTCTACGCCTGGAATGCCCTGCACAGCGGCGGCGGTAATGGTCAACTGACCCTGGCGCCGCTGTACAACCCCGAGACCTTCAACTTCGCCCTGCTGATGCAAGCGGTGTCGATTGCCGTGCTGTCGTTCCTCGGTTTCGATGCGATTTCCACCCTCGCCGAAGAGATCAAGGGCGATCCGGGCCGTAGCGTCGGCAAGGCTGCGCTGATCACATTGCTGGTGATGGGCGTGATCTTCGTCGTGCAGACCTGGATTGCCACGGATCTGGCCGCCGGCCTGGGCTTCAAGAGCGCCGACACTGCGTTCTATGAAATTGCCGAAATCGCCGCCGGCAGCTGGCTGGCAACCTTGACCGCCGTGGCCACCGCCCTGGCTTGGGGCGTCGCCGTCGCGATTACCTCGCAAGCGGCGGTTTCGCGCCTGCTGTTCGGCATGGCCCGGGACGGCAAACTGCCGAAAGTGCTGGCCAAGGTGCACCCGAAACACAACACGCCGTACTTGAGCATCTATCTGGTGGCGGTGCTGTCGCTGGTGATCTGCTACCTGTTCATCAACTCGGTGGACACCCTCACCTCCCTGGTGAACTTCGGCGCCCTGAGCGGCTTCATGTTGCTGCACCTGACCGTCATCAACTATTACTGGCGTCGGCAGAAGTCCGGCCAGGTGATCCGTCACCTGATCTGCCCGGTCATCGGCTTCATCATCGTCGCGGCCATCATGTACAACATGGGCGTCGATGCACAGAAACTCGGCCTGATCTGGATTGCCCTGGGGCTGGTCTATCTATTCTTCCTCAACAAACTGGGTGCCAGCACGGCGCTGCCTGATCCGAGCACCGACCCAAGCAATGGCTGACAAGAAAAAGGGCAGCGTCTGACATGAATTCAGGCGACTGCTGATTTCAAGCGTGGAAACCGACAGTGATAGTCAGGTTCGGTGCAAATCGCCGAACCCTTTGATACAGGAGTACATCCATGCTGGTCTTACGCCCGGTGGAGTTAACCGACCTGCCCCAGTTGCAGCAACTGGCGCGCGACAGTCTGGTGGGGGTCACGTCCTTGCCGGACGACACCGAACGCCTGCGCGAGAAGATTCTCGCCTCCTGCGCTTCGTTCGAAAAAGCCGTGCAGGGTCCTGGCCCGGAGAATTATTTCTTCGTGCTGGAAAATCTCACGACTCGACGTCTGGTCGGCTGCTCGGAAATCCTCGCCACCGCAGGGTTCAACGAGCCGTTCTACAGTTTGCGCAACCGCCATTTCACCAGCGCCTCACGGGAGCTGAACATCGAGCACGGAGTGCCGGCGCTATCGGTGTGCCACGACCTCAGTGGTCATACGTTGCTGCGCGGCTTCCATATCGACGCAGCGCTGGAACGTACGCGGTTTTCCGAATTGCTGTCCCGGGCGCGACTGCTGTTCATCGCCGCACACACGGCGCGCTTTGCCGAAGCGGTGATCACCGAAATCGTTGGCTACAGCGACGAACAGGGCCAGTCACCGTTCTGGGATGCGCTGGGCAAGCATTTCTTCGACCTGCCGTACGTTGAGGCCGAGCGGCTTTGCGGTCTGCAGAGCCGGACGTTTCTCGCCGAACTGATGCCGCAATACCCGATTTACGTGCCGATGCTGCCGCCGGCGGCACAGGCCTGTATCGGCCGGATTCATCCTGACGGTCAAGAGGCCTTCGACATTCTTGAACGCGAAGGCTTCGAGACCAACAGCTACATCGACCTGTTCGACGCTGGCCCGACGCTGTACGCACGCACCTCGAACATTCGCTCCATCGCCCAGAGCCAGACCGGCACGGTGCATCCAGGCCCGGCCATCGATGCCCGCGGCAGTTACTTGGTGAGCAACGATTCGTTGAAGGGTTACCGCGCCATCGTTGCCGAACTGGACTACCACGCCGGGCAACCCGTGGCCTTGAGCGCCGAGATGCGCGCGGCTCTGAATGTGACCGACGCCAGCACAATCCGGTTGATCGCCCTGTGAGCCGCCACCGGCCCCGTGCCCAACGACAGCGCCCGAACAAGCGCGAAGAAGGAGCTGCATCATGATTGTCCGTCCGGTTCAAGTCACCGACCTGCCCGCCTTACTTGATCTGGTGCAACGGGCCGGCCCCGGGTTCACCACCCTGCCGGCCAGTGAAGAGCGCCTGACCCACCGTGTACGCTGGGCCCAGCGCACCTTTGCCGAACAGGTCGAGCGTGCGGACGCCGATTACCTGTTCGTGCTTGAAGACGACGATCAACAAGTGGTCGGCGTTAGCGCCCTGACAGGAGCCGTCGGCCTGCGGGAGCCCTGGTACAACTACCGGGTGGGGCTCACGGTCAGCTCCTCGCCGGACCTGGGTATTGCGCGCCAGATCCCCACGTTGTTCCTGAACAACGAAATGACCGGCCAATCGGAAATCTGTTCGCTGTTTCTGCGACACGATCAACGTCATGGCAATAATGGTCGACTGCTGTCGCTGGGGCGCCTGCTGTTCGTTGCCGAGTTCCCCCATCTGTTCGGCGACAAGCTTATCGCCGAACTGCGCGGCAGTGCCGACGAACAAGGCTGCTCACCGTTCTGGGACAGCCTGGGTCGGCACTTTTTCAAGATGGATTTCAGCCATGCCGATCACTTGTCGGGGCTTGGCAGCAAAGCATTCATCGCCGAACTGATGCCGCGCCAGCCGCTCTACACCTGCCTGCTCACCGAACAGGCGCAGGCGGTGATCGGCAAGCCGCACCCGAACACCGAACCTGCACTGAAGCTCCTCACCGCCGAGGGATTTGCTCATAAGGGTTACATCGACATCTTCGACGCCGGCCCGGTGATCGAAGCCCCGGTATCGAGAATCCGCACGGTGCGTGACAGCCAACGCCTGGAGCTGGCCATCGGCACGCCCGACGACCAGGCGCCAATATGGCTGATCCACAACCGCCGCCTGGAAAACTGCCGCATCACCACTGCCCAGGCGCGGCTGGTCGGCAACAGCCTGATCGTCGACCGACTCACTGCCAAACGCCTGCAACTGCAACCCGGCAACTCGGTGCGTGCCGTGCCGCTGCGCAATCAACAGCAGCAGGCGGTGGCGGCGTGATCGGAAAAGATCTCAGCCTTCGACAGCTCCTACATCATTCTTTACCCGTCTGCATCAATCGTTGAACATCCTGTAGGAGCTGCCGCAGGCTGCGATCTTTTGATCTTGCATCCCTTGGCCGGCAAATTCGTCATCATTCTTCACCCTCCCCCGTGATAGCCTTTTGTTCCTTCGGCGTTGACACTTTTGCTCAAGCCCTTCCATTCCTTTGTATGGTGGAACTCATATGTCCAGGCTGTCTCATCAAGATTTGCGCCGTAATTTCCGCCAACTGTTCGCTTCCAACGCCTGCTATCACACCGCGTCGGTCTTCGACCCGATGTCGGCACGCATTGCCGCTGACCTGGGTTTTGAAGTGGGGATTCTCGGCGGTTCAGTCGCGTCGTTGCAGGTGCTGGGCGCCCCCGACTTTGCCTTGATCACCCTGAGCGAGTTCGCCGAGCAGGCTACCCGCATCGGCCGCGTGGCCCAATTGCCGGTGATCGCCGACGCCGACCACGGCTATGGCAACGCGCTCAACGTCATGCGCACCATCGTCGAACTCGAACGCGCCGGCGTGGCCGCGCTAACCATTGAAGACACCCTGTTGCCGGCGCAATTCGGCCGCAAGTCCACTGACCTGATCGGGGTCGCGGAAGGCGTCGGCAAGATTCGCGCGGCTCTGGAAGCCCGAGTCGACTCGGAAATGGCGATCATTGCGCGGACCAATGCCGGGATCCTGCCGGTTCAGGAGATCATCAGCCGCACCAAGCAATACCAACAGGCCGGGGCGGACGGGATTTGCATGGTGGGCGTGCGGGACTTCGACCACCTTGAACAAATCGCCGAGCACCTGAGCGTACCGCTGATGCTGGTCACCTATGGCAACCCGTTGCTGCGCGACGACGATCGCCTGGCCGAACTGGGTGTGCGCGTCACCATCGACGGGCATGGTGCGTACTTCGCGGCGATCAAGGCGACTTATGACAGCCTGCGCGAACAACGCCAGATCTTCACCCAGGCATCGGATCTGAGCGCGACTGAACTGACGCATACGTACACGCAGCCTGAGGAATACATCGTTTGGGCGAAGGAATATATGAGCGTCAAGGAGTGAGGGTTCGGCGGAAATGATGGTGTGACATCTGGCCCCTTCGCGAGCAAGCCCGCTCCCACACTGGATTTTCTGTGGACACATTATTTGTGCACACCCGCAATCAAATGTGGGAGCGGGCTTGCTCGCGAAGGGGCCAGATGAGACACCACTAAATCGCAACCCTCCTCAGGGCCAACTCCCCCTCACAACAGAACCTGCCCCACATCAAGGAATGATCTGGCCGATTACTTCTTGGTCAATTCCATAATCATCCGCGACAGCAGATAAATCCGTGGCGCCACGCTCTCGACCTCGGCGTATTCCTCGGGGGTATGGATATTGCCGCCGACAATCCCGAACCCGTCCAGCGTCGGCGTACCCACTCCGGCCGAGAGGCTGGCATCCGCCGCCCCGCCGCTGCCTTCTTCCGTCAGCTTGCGGCCAATTTCGCCGTAAATCCCCTGGGCCATGGCCATCAAGCGATCAGACTCCGCCGTTTGCGGCATCGGTGGCAAGCCGCGTTTAAGGGTAGTGGTCACTTCAGTCTCGGGAATCAGTTTGTCCTTGGAGACTCGCGCCAGGTCCTTCTCGATCCGGTCGAACTCTTCCGGCACCGCTGCCCGCACGTCAGCCTTGGCGGTGGCCTGATCCGGAATCACGTTGGTGCGATCGCCAGCATTGAGCACGGTAAAGTTGATGGTGGTTTTCTTCTGCGCATCGCCCAGTTTGCCGAGTTGCAGGATCTGGTGCGCGGCTTCCATGGCCGCGTTACGCCCCAGTTCCGGCGCGACGCCAGCGTGAGATGCCTTGCCCTTGACCTCGACCACGGCGGTGGCGCTGCCTTTGCGCCATACCACCAAACCATCCGCCGGGCGGCCCGGTTCGAGGTTGAGTGTTACGTCGTGGGCCTTGGCGGTTTTCTTGATCAGATCGGTGGCGACGTCCGAGCCGGTTTCTTCGCTGGCGTCGAGCAGGAAGGTGATCTGCGCGTAATCCTTGAAATCAAGGTTTTTCAGGACCTTCAGTGCATAGATCCCGGCGACGATGCCGCCCTTGTCGTCCATCACGCCCGGCCCGTAGGCGCGGCCGTCCTTGATGTGGAACG
Source organism: Pseudomonas sp. F-14 TE3482 (assembly GCF_053629455.1). Classification (NCBI taxonomy): domain Bacteria; kingdom Pseudomonadati; phylum Pseudomonadota; class Gammaproteobacteria; order Pseudomonadales; family Pseudomonadaceae; genus Pseudomonas; species Pseudomonas sp. F-14 TE3482. The sequence continues at coordinate 3,530,220 of NZ_JBRJII010000001.1, read as the reverse complement.
GGCGCGCGGCGGCGGAGCCTTCCTTGAACACGGTGTCCATGTGCGCCATCAGCAGGATTTTCGCCGTGCCGGTGCCTTTGAGCGTGGCCAGCACATGGTTGCTCTTGTCCGGAGTGTTGGGCACGAGTTCGATAGTGGCACCGAGTTTCTTCAACTCTTCGATGGCGATATCGCTCACCTGGGTCAGGCCCGGCTCATAACCGGAGCCGGAGTCGATGTTCACCAACTGCTCCAGCAATTTCAGGGCTTCACCTTTGTACTGTTCGGCATTGGCGAGGACTTGTTTGTGGGGTTCGGCGAAGGCTGTAGGGGTGAAGGCGCCGAGGGCGAGGGTCAGGCCAAGGCTGGTGGCCAGGAGGGAGCGAGAGCGTTTGAACGTCATGAATCGATCCTTGTTTCGTGTCGGGGTCGAAAATACCCTACCTGACTACGACGCAAGGCTCTACACCGGATGCGACACCTACAAACCTGAATGACCACACATCCCCTGTGGGAGCGGACTTATGTGGCGAGGGGGCTTGCCCCCGTTCGACTGCGAAGCAGTCGTAAAACCAGTCACCGCTGTCTAATTCAAGATCGCGGTGACTGGTTTTAGGGGGGCTTCGCTCCCCAACGGGGGCAAGCCCCCTCGCCACATAAGCTCGCACACAGGGATTTGTGGTGATTGGCTTACACCGAATTGAGCATCGCCTTATGCGGTTTACCATCACTGTGGCAAATGACGCGGTTGCGGCCGGTGGTCTTGGCTTCGTAGAGCGCCTGGTCGGCGTCGTTGAGCCACAGGGTCGCGTCGTCGTGGGCCGGGTTGAAGGCTGCCAGGCCGATGCTCAAACTGACTTTCAATGCCGGGTTCTGCTCGTAACCCAACGTGGCGAAACGATCACGCAGCGCATCCATCGCCACGGCAGCGCGGTCCAGCGGCAGGTCCGGTAGCAGCACACAGAATTCGTCGCCGCCATAACGCCCGGCGACATCCGCTGCGCGCAGGTTCTGCTTGAGCATTTTGCTCAGCTGACGCAGGACGATGTCCCCGGCGACATGGCCGTAGGTATCGTTGATGGTTTTGAAATGGTCGATGTCGATCAGCGCAATCGCCCCGCCCTGCTGCTGGCGTTGGCAACGCTGAAACTCGATTTCCAGCTGATCTTTCCAGGCACCATGATTCAGCAGGCCGGTCAGGCTGTCGGTGCGGCTCAGGGCCAGCAGTTCGCGCTTGTGCCGGCCGAGGGTGTCGGCCTGACGGAAGCAGATCCAGCCAAAGGACAGCGGATAAATCGACAGCAAAGGCAAGCAGGCGTACAGCTGAAACGGACTGGTTTGCGGGACAAAAGCCGGCATGAACACCAGCAGCCCGAGGCCTATCCCAAGCACCTGCGCGACGGTGCCCATCAACAGAAAACGCAAACCGCCGATGGCCACGTTGTGCATCGCCATCATCGAAAGGGTCGCCGCGCTGGGCAGCGGATTGAACTGCATGGCGGCCACCCAGAAACCGCCGAGAAACGCGTCCACCAGGATATTGCGGTGTTCGGCACGAAAAGGAATTTCCGCCCGGCGCGCCCATTGATAGGCCACATGCGGCCAGAGCAGCCCGTTGAACAGCATTACCCCCCAGACCCATGGCGCCGGGTCGAGTGGGTACATCCCTGCGCCGACGCACAATAATCCCAGGGCCAGCCCCAGGATTCGCGACCCATAAAGCCTCCTGGCCAGTGAAAGTCCCTTTCCTCCCTTTTTTTCCATAGAGGCCTCTGTACCGCTGAACGGAGCCTGACAACACACGGGTTGAAAGTGTGTTTGAAGTCTATCAGGGGAACGGCAAATAGCCATCACCGGTTGGCGGTCTGAATAGCATCACCTCCCATGAGCTGAATACCCAATGTTTGGTCTATACATGAAGGGAGGGATCGATAACAACGATAAAGAGGACGCCTTTGTAGCAGCGGAAATGGCTTGATTGGGGTTTCTGGATTTCAGTTTCAGTTATCACCCATTGACCCGAGCGCTCAAACCCGCCGACCACACGCTGTCCTGATCACTGCAAAGGAATAGCCTGATGCTTTTGTTGGTTGTCACTATCGCCGTCTTCGTGGCCTGGAGCTGGTTGAGCTATCCGGCCATCGGTTACTGGCTCTATGACTTGAACATGGCGCTGGAGGCCCGGCTGTACCGGTTGCACAAGATCGTCGTGCCAATCCCCGAAATGACCGTTTCGACCTGGCAAGGCGGCCCTTACGAAGCCGCCAGCAGTGTGCTGATGCTGCATGGCTACAGTGCCGACAAGAACATCTGGCTGCGCTTCGCCCGGCATTTTGTCGACGACTACCGGGTGATTATTCCTGACCTCGCGGGGCACGGCGAAACCGGCTTCAAGGCCGGCGGTGGCTATGACATTCCGGTCCAGGCCAAACGGTTGATCCAGTTGCTCGATATCTGTGGGGTCGAAAAGGTACACGTGATCGGCAACTCCATGGGCGGCTACATCGCGGCATGGCTGGCGGCCAACTACCCGGAGCGCATTATCTCGCTGGCGCTGCTCGACCCGGCAGGCGTCACCGCCCCGGAGCCCAGCGATATGGAGCGACACCTGGCTCGCGGGCATAACCCGTTTTTGATTCATTCCCGTGAAGAGTTCCAGCATTTTTATGCCATGACCATGGTCTCGCCGCCATGGGTGCCGGGAATCGTGCTGGACGCTGTCGCCCAGCGTTATGAACAGCAGCGCGACGAGCTGGAAGAAATCTTCAGGGACTTCCACGCCAGCCCGCCGATGGAGCCAAAACTGCCCGACATCAAATGCCCGGCGCTGCTTCTGTGGGGGCGCAAGGACCGCTTGATCGACGTCAGCAGCGTACCGGTCTGGAGCAAGGGCATCGCCGATTTGCAGGTGGAGATCTGGGACGGTGTCGGGCATATGCCGATGGTTGAGCAACCGGCCAAGACAGCGCGGCTGTATCGGGAGTTTTTGGGAAGGAAAACCTGATGAGATCCCTTGCGACAAAGGGGGCAAGCCCCTTTGCTCTGGGTGGTGAACGATGAACATTCTTTACGACGAACGCATCGACGGTGTTCTGCCCAATGTCGACAAGGCTACGTTACTCAAGGCCTTGCAGCAGGAGGTGCCGGACCTGGACATTCTCTGGCGCGAAGAAGAACTCAAACCCTACGAATGCGACGGCCTCTCGGCCTATCGCACCACACCGATGCTGGTCGCCCTGCCCCGGCAGCTGGAACAGGTGCAAGCGCTGCTCAGGCTCTGTCATGCCCGCAACGTGCCGGTGGTGGCGCGCGGAGCCGGCACCGGGTTGTCCGGCGGTGCGCTGCCGTTGGACAAAGGCGTGCTGCTGGTGATGGTACGGTTCAACAACATTCTGCACATCGACCCTGCCGCCCGCACTGCACGAGTCCAGCCGGGAGTGCGTAACCTGGCGATATCCCAGGCAGCGGCGCCCTTCGGTTTGTATTACGCGCCGGACCCGTCTTCGCAAATCGCCTGCTCCATCGGCGGTAACGTCGCAGAAAACGCCGGTGGCGTGCATTGCCTCAAATATGGCCTGACCGTACACAATCTGCTGAAACTCGAAGTGCTCACCCTCGAAGGCGAACACCTGACCCTCGGCGCCGATTCGCTGGACGCGCCGGGCTTCGACTTGCTGGCCCTGTTCACCGGCTCCGAAGGCTTGCTGGGGATCATCACCGAAGTCACGGTCAAACTGCTGCCCAAACCCCAGGTCGCCAAAGTCCTGCTGGCCAGTTTCGATTCCGTGGAAAAGGCCGGCCACGCGGTGGCCGAGATCATCGCCGCCGGGATCATCCCCGGAGGCCTGGAGATGATGGACAACCTGGCGATCCGTGCCGCCGAGGATTTCATCCACGCCGGTTATCCAGTGGACGCCGAAGCAATCCTGCTCTGCGAACTGGACGGCGTCGAAGCCGATGTCCATGACGATTGCGAGCGGGTCCGAGAGGTGCTGCAACAGGCCGGTGCCAGCGACGTGCGCCAGGCTCGGGACGAAGCCGAACGTGTGCGGTTCTGGGCCGGACGCAAAAACGCCTTCCCGGCGATCGGCCGTCTCTCGCCGGATTACTACTGCATGGACGGCACCATCCCCCGCCGCGAATTGCCCGGTGTACTCAAGGGCATCGCCAGCCTGGCGCAAGAGTACGGTTTGCGCGTGGCCAACGTTTTCCATGCCGGTGACGGCAATATGCACCCGCTGATCCTGTTCGACGCCAACCAGCCCGGCGAGCTGGAGCGGGCCGAAGCCCTCGGCGGCAAGATCCTCGAACTCTGTGTGAAAGTCGGCGGCAGCATCACCGGCGAACATGGCGTCGGTCGGGAGAAAATCAATCAGATGTGCGCGCAGTTCAACAGTGATGAATTGACCCTGTTTCACGCCGTGAAAGCCGCGTTCGACCCAAAGGGCCTGCTCAATCCCGGCAAGAACATCCCGACCCTGCACCGCTGCGCGGAATTCGGCGCGATGCACATCCACGCCGGGCAACTGCCGTTCCCTGAGCTGGAGCGTTTCTGATGCCGGACTTCGATGCCAGTGAAGCCCTGCTGGAGCAGGTCAAACAGGCGCGGGAGAACGCCACGCCGCTGCGCATTCAGGGCGGTAACACCAAGGCGTTTCTCGGCCGTGAAGTGGCCGGAGAAATACTCGACATCCGCGCCCATTGCGGCATCGTCGGTTACGACCCGACGGAGTTGGTGATCAGCGTTCGCGCCGGCACGCCGCTCAGCGAACTGTTTGCCGCACTGGGTGCAAAGGGGCAAATGCTGCCCTGCGAGCCACCATCGTTCGGCGAAGGCGCCACTGTTGGCGGGATGATCGCGGCAGGGCTGTCCGGGCCGCGGCGCCCGTGGTCCGGTTCGGTGCGGGATTTTGTCCTCGGTACGAGGGTGATCAGCGGCCTCGGCACCCACCTGCGCTTCGGCGGCGAAGTGATGAAAAACGTCGCCGGCTACGACCTCTCGCGCCTGATGGTGGGCAGTTATGGCTGCCTCGGCGTGCTGACCGAAGTCTCGCTCAAAGTGCTGCCCAAACCCCGGCAATGCTTGAGCATCAGCCTGGACATCGACTGCGCCCGCGCCTTGGCCAATCTGGCGCAATGGGGCCAGCAACCACTGCCCATCAGCGCCGCCTGCCACGACGGTCAGCGTCTGTATCTGCGGCTCGAAGGCGGCGAAGGTTCGGTGACGGCCGCCCATCAACGACTCGGCGGCGACCCCTTGGACTCCGGTTATTGGGCTGACCTGAACGAACAACGACTAGACTTTTTCAATGAGGGCCTGCCGCTGTGGCGCTTGTCATTGCCCAACAACCTCGGGCCTCTGGACTTGCCCGGTGAGCAACTGATCGACTGGGGCGGCGCGCAACGCTGGTTGAAATCCGCAGCCGACAACATTCAGTCGCGAGCCCACGAACTCGGCGGCCATGCCACCTGTTTCAGCCATGGCGTCAGCGAAACGCCTTTCCAGCCGCTGGCCCCGGCGCTGCTGCGCTATCACCGGCAACTAAAGGCGCAGCTGGACCCGCAAGGGCTGTTCAACCCTGGGCGGATGTACGCGGAGCTCTAGGGGGCGTTATGCAAACCAACCTCAGCGAACAGTCCAAACTACTGCCCCGCGCCGAAGAAGCGGACAAGATTCTGCGCACCTGTGTGCATTGCGGCTTCTGCAACGCCACGTGCCCGACGTATCAACTGCTGGGCGACGAACTGGACGGGCCGCGCGGGCGCATCTACCTGATCAAGCAAGTGCTCGAAGGCGCCCCCGCCACGGCCAAAGCCCAGTTGCACCTGGATCGCTGCCTGACCTGCCGCAACTGCGAAACCACCTGCCCGTCCGGGGTGGATTATCACAACCTGCTGGACATCGGCCGCGCCGTGATCGATCAAGCGGTGCCGCGCCCGGCCAGTCAGCGGTTGTTGCGTCAGGGGTTGCGGGCGCTGGCGCCGAATCCGAATCTGTTCAAGACCTTGCTGCAGATCGGCGCCACATTCCGGCCATTGCTGCCACGGGGCATCGAGGCGAAGCTGCCCCACGACCTCCCCGCCGCAGGCGAGCGCCCTGCCCCTCGGTATGCTCGCCGAGTGCTGATGCTCGAAGGCTGCGTGCAACCTGGTCTGTCGCCGAACACCAATGCCGCGACCGCGCGGGTACTGGACCGGCTGGGGATCAGCGTGATCCCGGCGCCCGAAGCTGGGTGCTGCGGTGCGCTGGACTATCACCTCGACGCCCAAGCCATGGGCCTGGACCGCGCCCGACGCAACATCGACGCCTGGTGGCCGCACCTGGAAAACGGCGCCGAAGCCATCGTGCAAACCGCCAGCGGCTGCGGCGCCTTCATCAAGGATTACGGGCATCTGCTGGAGCGCGACCCGGTCTATGCAGCCAAAGCCCAGCGGGTCAGCGAACTGGCGCTGGACCTGGTGCAAGTGCTGGCCGAGGAACCGTTGGAACGGGTCTGCGCTGCTACTGACCAGCGGATCGCCTTCCACTGCCCCTGCACCTTGCAGCACGCCCAAAAACTCGGCGGTGCGGTAGAAGCCGTGCTGACCCGATTGGGTTTCAATCTCACAGCGGTGCCCGACAGTCATTTGTGTTGCGGCTCGGCCGGCACCTACTCGATCACCCAACCGGAACTGGCGCGGCAACTGCGCGACAATAAACTCAACGCTCTGGAAAGCGGCCACCCCGAGGTCATTGCCACCGCCAACATCGGCTGTCAGAGCCACCTCAACAGCGCCGGACGAACGCCGGTCAGGCACTGGATCGAATTGGTGGATCAAGCGCTGCGATAACCGAACACTCCTGCGATGCAAGAACAGTCCTTGGCAGAATGAAGTTCGTCAGAAACTTCGTTTGTCGGCGCCTCCGAAGGCTGCGATCTTTTCCGGCATCCGTTACGTCACTGCGCCAGGAAACTTTTCATGAGCCATCCGAACTTCGTCAGCCCTGACCTGATCCGCCAACGCTTCTCCAAAGCGATGTCCGACATGTACCGCGAAGAAGTGCCGCTGTACGGCGCGCTGATGGAACTGGTGGAACAGACCAACCGCCACGTGCTGGACAGCGACCCGCAGATCGCCCGACAGCTGCACAGCACCGGCGAAATCCAGCGCCTGGACATGGAACGCCACGGCGCGATCCGGGTCGGCACTGCCGCTGAACTGTCGACCCTCGCCCGCCTGTTTGCGGTGATGGGCATGCAGCCGGTGGGCTATTACGACCTGACCCCCGCCGGTGTTCCGGTGCATTCCACTGCGTTCCGCGCCGTGCATGAAGCCGCATTGCAAGTCAGCCCGTTCCGGGTGTTCACCTCGCTGCTGCGCCTGGAACTGATCGAAGACGCCGAACTGCGAACCTTTGCCCAGTCGGTGCTGGATAAGCGCTCAATCTTCACCCCGGCGGCATTGGCCCTCATCGAACGCGCTGAAACCCGGGGCGGCCTGAGCGAAGACGAGGTGCAGGATTTCGTCGCACAAGCCCTGGAAACCTTCCGCTGGCACCACAGCGCCACCGTCACGGCCGAGCAGTACCAGCAACTCAGCGCCCAGCATCGACTGATCGCCGACGTGGTGGCCTTCAAAGGCCCGCACATCAACCACCTGACGCCACGCACCCTGGACATCGACATCGTGCAGGCGCAAATGCCCGCCCATGGCATCACCCCAAAAGCAGTGATCGAAGGCCCGCCCCGCCGCCAATGCCCGATCCTGCTGCGCCAAACCAGTTTCAAGGCGCTGGACGAGCCTGTCACCTTCACCGATCAAACCCAGACCCGCGGCAGTCATAGCGCCCGTTTCGGTGAAATCGAGCAACGCGGCGCGGCGCTCACCCCCAGAGGCCGGGCGCTTTACGACCGCTTGCTCAACGCTGCCCGGGATGAACTCAAGGATTTCCCCAACGAAGCCAACGCCGCACGCTACAACGCGCTAATGACACAGCACTTTGGCGAATTCCCTGACACCGTCGAGGATATGCGCCGACAGGAACTGGCGTATTTTCGCTACTTCGTGACGGAAAAAGGCGTGGCGGCGAAGGGGCTGAATGGTTTGTCGCTGGAGGATTTGCTTCGCGACGGCTATGTGCGGGTTGAACCGCTGGTGTACGAAGACTTTCTGCCGGTCAGCGCGGCGGGGATTTTTCAGTCGAACCTGGGGGATGCGGCGCAAACCCACTATGGCGTGCATTCGAACCAGCAAGCGTTCGAAAAGGCCTTGGGACGGTCGACGATTGATGAGTTAGGGCTGTATGCCGAGACGCAGCGGCGGTCGATTGATGAGTGCTGCAAGACATTGGGGTTAGCGAATCTGACTTGACCCAAGGAGCCTTCAGTCAAACACACTTTGTGGCGAGGGAGCTTGCTCCCGCTTGAGTGCGTAGCACTCACAAAATCTCCGCTTGTACGCAGAGTTTTGGGGCCGCTACGCAGCCCAGCGCGAGCAAGCTCGCTCGCCACATAAAAAGTGTCGACCCGCAGGCTATATCGCTTAACCCAGCTTCGCCAACAACGCCTTGGCGGTCGCTTCCGAAGACGCCGGGTTTTGACCGGTCAGCAACAGACCATCCACGATCACGTAACTCGCCCAGTCATCGGCCTTGGAGAAAAGCCCCCCGTTGGCCTTGAGCATATCCTCCACCAAAAACGGCACGACATCCGTCAACTGCACAGCGGCCTCTTCGGAGTTGGTGAAGCCTGTCACGCGCTTGCCTTTAACCAACGGCTGACCATCCTCATCCTTGACGTGACGCAACACCCCCGGCGCATGACAGACCGCCGCCACGGGTTTGCCCGCCTTGTGAAACGCCTCGATCAGCGCAATTGAAAAGGGGTCTTCAGCCAGATCCCATAACGGGCCATGCCCGCCTGGATAGAAAACAGCGTCGTAGTCTTCGGCTCTCACGGTATTCAGCAACCCGGTAGACGCCAATGCGGACTGGGCAGCGGAATCCTTGCGAAAGCGATCGGTGGCCGCGGTTTGCGCGTCTGGCTCATCACTTTTAGGGTCCAGCGGTGGCTGGCCGCCCTTGGGTGAAACCAGGGTCAACTGCGCGCCAGCATCCTTGAAGGTGTAATACGGTGCGGCGAATTCTTCGAGCCAGAAGCCGGTTTTCTTACCGGTATTACCCAATTGATCGTGGGACGTTAAAACCATCAGGATTTTCATGTCGTTCTCCAGTCGATGCCAGGGTTGTTCAGTGATCTCGGCGCTGAATTTGACCTCCGGGCAGCGCTGTTCGTTGCGCCCATTGTCGGGGGTGACGGCTCATGGCCTTGATGCGCAAGAAGTTGCGCAACTATTTCGGTGAAAAGTCCCCCGGCGATGCTGAACGCCAGGTTTATCAAGCCCTCCAGCCGAGTGCGCAAGAAGTTGCGCAGTGGTGCGCAACTTCTTGCGCACTTTTTCAGCTGATCCTTGCCAAAAACCTCTCCGGCGTTGGAAAAACCACCTCAACCACCTGATTTATATAGAATTAATCATTTATGGCACGCTCCTTGATAACAGTCAGGCACCCACCGGGCGATACCGCCTCCCGGGCACCCTAACTTTTAGCAAGGAGCACATCCATGGCTACACCAGCGTACATGTCCGTTACCGGCGAGAAACAAGGCCTGATCACTGCCGGCGCGTTCACCGCCGACTCCGTTGGCAACACCTACCAGGAAGGCCACGAAGACCAGGTCATGGTTCAGGCTTTCAGCCACGACGTGATCATCCCGCGTGACCCACAGTCGGGCCAACCGACCGGTCAGCGTGTACACAAGCCAGTCGTGATCACCAAGGTCTACGACAAGTCCTCGCCACTGCTGCAAGCGGCGCTGACCTCCGGCGAGCGCATGAGCGAAATCGTTATCCAGTGGTACCGCACTTCGGCTCAAGGTACCCAAGAGCACTACTACACCACCAAACTGGAAGACGCGATCATCGTCGCCATCAACAACAAAATGCACAACTGCCAGGATCCGTCGAACTCGCACTTCACGCACCTGGAAGAAGTGCAATTCACCTACCGCAAAATCACCTGGACCCACGAAGTATCCGGTACTTCGGGTTCCGATGACTGGCGTGTTCCAGTCGCTTAATCGCGGCTGACGGTTCCAAACATCGGCCAGCTCTGCTGGTCGATGTCATTTGCGCCTACCAGGAATTTTCGCGTCCGCAAGCGCCCGTTTGGGTGCCGGCGTGCGCCGCAGCACTGCACGAGGAACAAGGGATGTTCGCGCCGGCCAATCAGACTCACTTTGCCCTGACTGTCGAAGGTCTGGAAAACGACCTCCAGGTCCTTGCCCTGCAAGGTCGGGAAGCCATCAGCCAGCCTTTTGTGTTTGAGGTGGAGCTGGTCAGTGAACAGCCGTCCCTGGACCTCGAAACGCTACTGCACAAACCGGCCTTTTTGCAGCTCTCGCCTGACGGCAGCGGCATCCATGGCCAGATCTACCGCGCCGCCCAAGGCGATTCGGGCAAACGCCTGACCCGCTACGCCGTGACCCTGCGTCCGCAGCTGTCTTACCTGGCGCACCGCATCAACCAACGCATCTTCCAGAACCTCAGCGTGCCGAAAATCGTCGGCATGGTCCTCGAAGAGCACGGCATCCAAAGCAATGCCTACCAATTCAAAGTCGGGGCGATTTATCCCGAGCGCATTTACTGCGTTCAGTACGATGAATCGGACCTGCAGTTCATCCAGCGCCTGTGCGAGGAAGAAGGTATCCACTACCACTTCCAGCACAGCGCCACGGCCCACAAGCTGGTGTTCGGCGATGATCAGACGGTGTTCCCGAAACTCGCGCCCGTGGCCTACCAGCAAGACTCCGGCATGGTCGCCAATGACCCGGTGATCAAGCGCTTCGACCTGCGCCTGGAAACCCGCACCAGCCGCACCACCCGCCGCGACTACGACTTCGAAAAACCGCGCCTGACCCTGGAAAGCGAACACCGTGGCGACGCCCTGCCCGACCTCGAAGACTACGACTACCCCGGTCGCTTCATCGACCGCGAACGCGGCAAGCACCTGGCCAAGCGCGCCCTCGAACGTCACCGCAGCGACTTCCAGCTCGTCGAAGGCAAAAGCGATCAGCCGTTGCTGGTCAGCGGCCACTTCCTGGCCCTGACCCAACACCCCAAGGCCAAGTGGAACGACCTGTGGCTGCTGACCGAAATCCTCCACGAAGGCAAACAGCCGCAAGTGCTGGAAGAGTCGGTCACCAGCAGTACGACTAACCTCAAGGACGATTTCCACCAGGGCTACCGCAACCGCTTCCAGGCCACCCCCTGGGACGTGCCGAACCGCCCGCCGCTGAACCACCCCAAACCACGGATCCTCGGCAGCCAGAGCGCCGTGGTCACCGGGCCCAAAGGTGAAGAGATCCACTGCGACCAGTACGGCCGCGTCAAAGTGCAATTCCACTGGGACCGCGAAGGTCAGGCCGACGACAAGACCAGCTGCTGGCTGCGCGTCTCCTCCGCCTGGGCCGGCGCCCATTACGGCGGCATCGCCATCCCGCGGATCGGCATGGAAGTGCTGGTCAGCTTCCTCGAAGGCGACCCCGACCAACCGCTGATCAGCGGCTGCCTGTACCACAAGGAAAACGTCGTCCCGTACGCCCTGCCGGCGAACAAAACCCGCAGCACCTTCAAAACCCTGAGCTCTCCGGGCGGCGGCGGTTACAACGAACTGCGCATCGAAGACAAAAAGGGCCAGGAACAGATCTTCTTGCACGCCCAGCGTGACTGGGACGAAAACGTCGAACACGACCAGAAAATCCGCGTCGGCAACGAACGCCACGACACCGTCGAGCAAAACAGCTACAGCGAATTCAAGGCCGAAGAACACCACACCGTCTACGAAGACCGCAAAGTCGAAGCCCGCGCCAACGACCACCTGACCGTGGGCGTAAACCAGCACATCAAGGTCGGCACCGGCCAGTTCATCGAAGCCGGCCAGGAAATCCACCTGAGCAGCGGCATGAAAGTCGTGCTCGAGGCCGGCAGCGAACTGACCCTCAAGGGCGGGGGCAGCTTCATCAAGATCGACGCCAGCGGCGTAACGCTGAGCGGGCCGGTGATCAACATGAACTCCGGGGGTAGCCCGGGCAGCGGGACGGGGGCTGCGCCGTTGATGCCGGGGGTGTTGAAGCAGGCGGATGCGGATAAGGCGGGTGCGGTGCTGAGCCCGGCGCAGATCAATACGCTGAAACGGAATGCGCCGTTCTGTGAAGAGTGCGAGAAATGCAAGGCAGGTGCTTGTGCGATCTGATCCGATGACTCCACAGGCTTGGTTGGCTGAACGGCCGTTGCAGACGGGCGAACGTTTGTACCTGATCGTCAGCGCCGCCAGCGATGCCGAAGCGCTCAAGACGCTCTACCAAAATGAACCCACAATCCAGGCGATCCCGATCTGGGGCGGTACACCCTACGCGGCTTGGCAGCCAGTGATGCCCTACCTCACCGAGTTGAAACCCAACTCAAGCTTCCTGCCATGGATTGCCGAAACGGACGCCCTCGATTGGGGGTGGCTGGCCGTTTCCAGCAGCGAACCGAACGTGGTGTTCGAACATCTGCGTAGCCTCACGCAGGTTCGGATGCCGGATGGGACCGAAGTGTTTTTCCGGTTCTGGGATGGGCGGCATATCTACCCGATTCTGGAAGGACTCGGCGATGCCGCTGGGGAAGTGCTGCCGGTGTTTGATCGGTATTTGATTAATGGCAAGAGCCTGGAGGTTGGGCCGAGGGTGGTGCCACCGGCGAAGGATTGGCCTTGGTGGGAGGTGCCGAAGGCGTTGCTTGATGGCCTGACCAAGCAAAACCCATCGACCGTAGTCGGCAACATGATGCAGTGGTTGAAGGAGGATCACGCCGACCTGTACTTCTCGCTCCCCGAATCCAACTTACGAACAAAAGTGGCGCGCTTCGTAAAACGCACGCCGCTCACGGAAGAAAATTTCACCGGGCTGTTGAAGGCCCATCTGGAAAATGAGGTGGCTGTATGAGCATTTTGATGGGTGAGATCGTAGGCAACCTCACGGCAAAACAACCTGATGCTCAGGCCATCATCAGTGACTTCAAGAAGTGCCTGAAGGATTATCGTGAACATGCCGAGGCCTGGTACGGCGGTGTGCTGGACGCGGAACAGCAATTCAAGGTCGGTGATGAGGTCCACACTCAGGACAAGGACAGCAAAAAGGAAAACACCCTTTATGCCAACTGCCCGGCCAACGGCAAGCTCACGCTTGTGCATAGCTTCGAGTCTGCGCGATTTGTTCCGATCGGCAATACGCCGGTCCGTCTGGTGCCTGTGGTGGATGGCCGGTTCATTGGCAAGAACGAAGCCGGACCGGAAATCAACAAGACAATCGACTCGACCGGGATTCTGGAAGTCACCGGCCTCACGCCCAATCAGCAATACAAAATCACGTTCTTCCCGAATCCTACTCGCGCGCAGATCGACAGCCTGTTCAATTCCTATCAGGGCGTGATCGGCGATTTGAGCGGCTGGTTGCAGACTGAATGGAGCACCAGTTTCCTACCGCTTTGGCAGGCACATACCGATGCCTCGATGGGTGGCCGTGCCCTGCAGGAACTGGAGGCCGCATGGGAAGGCTTTCTGAAAGCGATCATGGGTCTGTGGGGCGATATCAAAAGCCTCTACAACCTGGTTGCGCATCCTCGTGAGAACTACGAGAAGCTGAAAAACTTCTTCACCGAAGAGCAAATCAAGAAGATTTATGACGCCTCCGCTGAGGCCATTCACACCGCCTTGTTGATCGCCAGCGATGAACCACTGATGTGGATCTACGTTGCCGCCATCATGGCCTGGGTGAAGATGCTGCCGCCGCAGACATGCACAGAAGTGCTGGCTCAGCTGACCACAGAGTTCCTGCTGAACATTCTGGTCGGTGTGGTCCTGACCGGTGGTCTCGGCCTGGCCGTGCGCATTGGCACGAAGGTAGTTAAAGCCACGCAAAACAGCGCCAAAGTTGTGAAACTGATTGAAGATTTTACCGGCATGCTGATGAAAGTCAGCAAAACAAGCGCCACACCGCATACCGAGGCTGCTCGGCCTTTACTGCTTAATGGCAATTCGGCATTCAACCCGGCGCGTAAAGCCAACGTTGAGATCACCCCACCCAAACCTGCCGAAACAGCAACGGCGCCAAAGAAAAAGCCACCTGTCGCCGGTGGCAAATTGGAAACGGATGCGCAGATTCAGGCGCGCGGCAAAACTGAAAGCGCCACACGCGTCGAACAAAAAGAGGCGGTCGACAACGCGCCAAACCAATCGAAAAACCCGGCTGACCAACCCACCGAGTGTGCCAACAAAACCTGCCTCAAAGACGACCCGATTTCGATGGTGACCGGCGAGGAATTGCTGACCCTCTCCGACGGCGAGCTGGGTGGGTTGTTGCCTCTGGAATGGACGCGCCTTTACCGAAGCAGTGCGGTCGAAATCGACAGCCGTCTTGGCCATGGTTGGAGCCATTCCTTGTCTCATCGTTTGCAGCTGGACGATGAAGGTGTGCTGTGGACGGACAACGAAAACCGCCAGATTCGCTTCCCGATGCCAACCGAACAACGCCCGGCTATCACCAACAGCCTGGCGCAGGCGGCGATTTATTTGGGCGATGCACCCGGTGAGTTAATCCTTACCCAGGCGGGACCAAAAGCACGCTTCTATCACTTCCGTGCCGGGCGATTGATCAGCATCAGCGATGCCTACGACAATCGGGTGCATATCAGTTATGACTTTGTCGACCGTATTCAACGCGTCGACAACGGTGCAGGCCGCGCCTTGCTGTTGCGTTACGACGATCGTCATATCGCCGCGGTGGATCATCAGCAACAACGCTCCGAGTACAACGACCGCGGTGAACGCCAGGATCCATGGCTAACCATTCAGACCTTGGTCTCCTACCGCTACAACACACGTAATCAGCTCGTATCCTCGACCAATGCGGCAGGTGAAACCGAGCATTACCACTACAACGACCAGCACGTCATTCTGGAACGGCAACTGGCCGGTGGTGCCAGTTTTTTCTGGGAATGGGAGCGTGAAGGCAAGCTTTCCCGTTGCATCCGCCACTGGGCTAACTACTCGCAGCTGGAAGCGCGTTACGAGTGGGATGACAAAGGTTCAGTGACTGCTTACAACTCCGACGGCAGCGAGCATGTGTACGTGCATGACAAGAATGCGCGTTTGATCAGCGAGACCGCTCCCGATGGTGGGGAAACGCAGAAAGCCTATGACGATCAGGGTCGCCTGATCGCAGTAAAAGACCCGATGGGCGCCATCACCGAGTATCAGTACAGCGATGCCGGGCGCTTGATGGCCGTGATCCCGCCAGAAGACGAACCGACCCGTTACAACTACTTCAATGGTCAACTCATTGATGTCCAGCGAGGTAAAGCGCGCTGGAAGTACGAGCGCAACCGTCAAGGCGATATCACCCAGCAAACAGACCCTCACGGCGCCGAAACCCACTACAACTACGACCGTCAAGGCCGCTTGCTGGAAATCCGCCATCCCGATGGCAGTCGTCATCAACTGGGTTGGAACAACCTCGGCCAACTACTGGAAGAGCGCCTGCCCGATGGCGGTCAGCGCAAGTACCGCTACGATGCCTTGGGCCGGCAGATCACCCGTCAGGAAGAAACCGGCGCCATCACCCATTACCAATGGGATGCCGTTGATCGCCTGACACAAATCACCCTCCCGGGCGGCGCCACCCGCGCCTTCACCTATAACCCGTATGGTCGCGTCACCGCCGAACGGGATGAACTCGGGCGCATCACCCGCTACGAATACGCAGACAACCTGCACCTCGTGAGCCGCCGCATCAACCCCGACGGCAGCCAGCTGCGCTACCGCTACGACAACTCGCGCCTGCTGCTCACCGAGATCGAAAACGAACGTGGCGAGCACTACCGCCTCGACTATTACCCGAACGGCCTGATCCAGCAGGAAACCGGTTTCGACGGTCGCCGTACCGCTTACGAGTACGATCTCAATGGCCAACTGCTGAAGAAAACTGAATTCGGCGACGACGGCAGCGAGCTGATCACCGAGTACCAGCGCGACACTGCTGGCCGTCTGCTGGTGAAAACCCTGGCTGACGGTGAAGAAATTCACTACAGCTATGACTCCCTCGGGCGCCTTGTCAACGTCGACGACAGCCACTGGCCCCTCGCCTACGAATACGATCTGCAAGATCGCCTGATCACCGAACACCAGGGCTGGGGCACTCTGCGCTACGAGTACGACAACGTCGGCCAACTGAAACACTGCCGCCTCCCGGACGGCAGCAAGCTCGATTACCGCCACCAGCCTGGCGGCCAGCTGAGCAGCATCGACCTCAACGGCTCGCGCCTGACCAGCCACCAGTTCAACGCCGGCCGCGAACAACAGCGCCAACAAGGGCTGCTGCTCAGCCAATACCAGTACGACGAACAGGGTCGGTTGCAAGCACACAGCGTCAGCCAGCGCGAAAAGAATCTGTTCCAGCGCCGCTACACCTACGACGCCAATGGCAACCTCGCCGGCATCGACGACAGCCGCAAAGGCCACCGCAGCTATCACTATGATCCGCTTGACCGCCTGATCAATGTACGCGGCGCTACGCCTGAAAGCTTCGCCCACGACCCGGCGGGCAACCTCCTCGGCCAAAACAACGAGCCGACCGCGACCCTGGCCAACGTCAAGGGCAACCGCCTGCTGATGCAGGGCGACCGTCATTACGACTACGACGCCTACGGCAACCTGATCCGCGAACGCCGAGGCGCCGGGCAGAAACTCGTTACCGAGTACCGTTACGACTGCCAACATCGCCTGATCGGCGTCAGCCTGCCGGGTGGCAGCGTCGCATCCTACAAGTACGACGCCTTCGGCCGACGCATCGAAAAGACCGTCGACGGCCATACCACCGAATTCCTCTGGCAAGGCGAACGCCTCATCGCCGAGAGCGGCGACAACCGCTATCGCAGCTACGTCTACGAACCCGGCAGCTTCCGCCCGCTGGCGATGCTCGACGGCGAAGGCCCGCTGAAGGCCCGCTGAAGGCCGCGCCGTTCTACTACCAACTCGACCACCTCGGCACCCCGCAGGAACTCACTGACTACAGCGGCGAAATCATGTGGTCGGCCAAGTACCGCGCCTACGGCAACCTCGCTGCGTTGGACGTCGCCGAAATCGACAACCCGTTGCGCTTTCAGGGCCAGTATTTCGATGCCGAGACAGGGTTACATTACAACCGGCATCGCTACTACAATCCGGGGACTGGACGGTTTCTGACGCCGGATCCGATCAAGCTTGCGGGTGGGTTAAACGGCTACCAGTACGTACGAAACCCTACGGGCTGGGTGGATCCTTTGGGTTTGAGCGAATGCCCTGGATCTGGTGGAACCAAGTCAGAAAAATCACAAGAACGTTTCGAAGAAAAATCGGAAACGAACGATGGTGGCCCAAAACCTCCAGTAGTCATGCATGATGTTGACCCGAATATACTGAACCGCACTCATAGCATCGAAGGGAAAAGCTCTACTAAGAGAGTAGAGAACATCGCAAGTGACATGCGCACAAATGGTTTCAACAAGGGTCAACCTATAGATGTTGTAGAACACGAAGGTAGCTACTACATAATAGATGGACATCATCGAGCGGCGGCAGCACGGCGAACTCATACTCCGGTAAGTATCAGACTCATCACCGACTTAAAAGAGTATGGAAATAAAAATTACGCCACCACCGAAGATGTACTAGAGTCGGCAAAGTATGTTGGTAACGATAGACTGGAGCGACCCAGAAGATGATGAACAAGGACCTGGAATCACTAATTTTTGATTTTTTAAGCGCCGTGGAAGCTTCACTGAAATTGCTTGAAGACAAATTCGGCTCGAGATCACTACACCAATTATGGCATGACAATAAAATAGCTCAACGAGGAGAGATTTTTAAGGGTGTAAGCTATCAATTACATGGGAACGGATGCATGATCGAATACCCAGAGTACTGTGTGGATTTCGATTTCGGGCCAAATGAAAGAACCGATGGATTCGACGCATGGCGCTTGTATAACTATGCATGCGAATTCCCAGAGAAACATGCAAAATACACAAACCTCGCTACAGTTGAATCAGAGTTAAACCAATACATCCAAGAAAATATGGTTAAAAAAATAGACAATTCCACCTCCAACTTATATTTTTTTACACAATCAAAAAAGGCCAATTAACCTCACATTTAGATTTTCGCCCTTTAAAATTCAGGTTTTTTTAAATTTTATTGGGGCGCTGACAATCTCACTTAGAATTCACGGACTAGCACCGCCAACATTGAGAAAGGAGACAGATTTATTTTCTATGCGCATGAAAATAAATCTGCCCCCTTTTTCTACTAAGGACAACTCACACACCGGGTAAGAATCGAATTAACTAATGGCGGCAATAAACCCGTTATCCATAGCTTCCCAGCTCCCCCCCAGCAAGTTAAAAAATACATGGGAAAAGTCAAATGAAAAAGAAACTAGAGTTCGAGCTGCAGCCTATTAGAGTGCCCAGTGGCTGGACCATTACCATAAACAATCTTTTTGAAGTAGACCTAAAACCAGAAACAGCACATTGGTTCAGCAGCTCTGTATTGTTGGGTGGCGCCCGTAAAGGCACAGGATATTGCTTTGACTCACGAGTCGAACCTGAGGGGGATCCTGACGGTGAGTTCGTCGTTGAGTTTTTAACAATAAAATACGACAAAAAAGGCGAGCCTATCGGCGACTCTGTACAAACCATTGAGATTTTTAAAACAAAAAGCAAACAAGAATACATAAGTAAAATCGAGACATACATGCTCGAAAATTAAGGTAAATAATGGGGTAGGAGAACTAAATTTACTTTCGAACTCATAAGCCTCCCATTTTTCTCAGAAAAGGGGACAGATATATTTCTGCGCTCATAAAAATAAAATCTGTCCCCTTTTTTGCAAGGAAAGTCACCATGGCAAACCACGACCCCAATGATCCTCATGGTGATCGCCCACACTTACAACTACACCCTGTCAAAGGTGAAGCAATTCGAATCTACTGGCCAAATCCATTTAAAGGTCAAAAATGAGCAATCCAAAAATAATTCCAAGAAAAGTCTGGTGGGGTCTGGAAGCGAAATCGTATACAGAAATCGCGCAAGAACTCACTACAAACGACGACTCCTTACGCAGATGGATTGCTATATACGCGGTATACCATTTGAATTTTACAAACAGATACCCAGGAGAACTCTATTATAAGTTCTTGGAAGACGCAAAAAATTCAAAATATGTAGCAATAGACTTCACAATACCTAAGTTAATAATTGAAACAAGAGATAGCATTGGAAGCAGTGACACTACCATTATCAAGTGTCAAACATTAGAAACCGAAGAAGAGATAAATGACTACCTTCAAGAGAACAACATCGATCCAGAGCTATTCACTCCACCTTGGACATGTGACTATCCGCTAGACTGAAAGGCGAATCGAAAAAAAGAAGAGAAAGAAAAGAAAATGGGATATATTTATTTTCTACGCACTCATGCCCCCCAAAATCGTCATCAGTATTCGGAAGGCAACATGAATACGGATGAAAAAATTATCAACTGGATAGAGGCCGGCAAACAGGTGGGGGGCCGAGGAAAGCTAGATACTGAAAATGACGTCCTTTGGCTTTCGATTGCAATACAAAAGCATGAAGAAAAATATAAAACATACTCAAGCGAAATCTACGACTCAAAAATAACCATGGAAGAATATTTAAAGGAAGAATCCAAGAATTTTTTTACTCCACAAGAAGCCCTAGATCATCTGCGATCGGAATCTAAACTTGAGGTTAGCGAGCTAGGGAGACGCTGCAAAAATAGCCAACCGTCCTCACCCTTGGCACACTGAGCCCCCCACCAGCCCCCTCTCCGTGAGCCTTGTTACGCACGTGCAGAAGACCTTCTCCGAATTCGAATACGCCGGCAAGAAAAAGCAGACTCGTCGCGATCGCTTCTTAGCTGACCTTGAACAGCTGGTGCCCTGGGCACAACTGGAGGCGCAAGTGGTTCCGTTCTATGGCGACACCACAGGCAAGCGCGGGCGCCCTGCAATTGGGTTGTCGCGCATGCTGCGCATGTATGTCGTGCAGCAGTGTTTCGGTTTCTCCGATGAAGGTACCGAAGATGCCGTCTACGACAGCCAGGCCATTCGTGGTTTTATCGGCATCGACTTGGGCCGTGAGTCGGCACCGGATGCCACCACCTTGCTGCGATTTCGCCGCTTGCTGGAAAACCATCATCTGACGCGGGTGCTGTTTGAAACGATTAACCAGCATCTGGCCAGCCAGGGTTTGCTGCTCAAGGAAGGCACCCTTGTCGATGCCACCCTGATCGCCGCGCCGCCCTCGGTCAAGAACCGAGAAGGCAAGCGCGACCCTGAGATGCATCAGGCTAAAAAAGGCAATCAGTGGCACTTCGGGATGAAGGCCCACATTGGTGTCGATGCCACGTCGGGGCTGGTACACAGCTTGGTCGGGACGGCCGCCAACGTGGCGGATATCACCCAGGTCGACCAGTTGCTGCACGGTGCCGAAACCTATGTTTCGGGTGATGCTGGATACACCGGTGCGGCCAAGCGACCGGAGCATGCTGAACGGGACGTTATTTGGTCGATTGCAGCACGGCCAAGCAGTTACCAGCACCACGGCAAAGGCAGCTTGCTGTTCCGGGTCAAGCGCAAGATCGAATACGCCAAGGCGCAACTGCGTGCCAAGGTCGAGCACCCGTTCCAGGTGATCAAGGTGCGTTTCAATTACCGAAAGGTTCGCTACCGTGGACTGGAAAAGAATACGGCGCAGTTGTTCAGTCTGTTTGGGTTGGCCAATCTGATGCTGGCCAAGCGGTATTTGCAACGGGCGGCGGGATAAATCCGTCTGAAAGGCGAGACTGGCCCGCAAATCAGCAAAATGAGGGCAGATATCGGCCCCAGAAACGAAGAATAAGGCCGATGGGTTGAAAAAACGGTTTGAAAATGGAGGGACGGCGCGAACGGGTTAATTGTTCAGCGTCTCCCTAGCTCCGTGCAAAGGCCAGACGATCTTCAATCCAAAGTTTTCTTACTTAAAATAGTCCTATGAAGACGAAGGCAGGACAGATTTATTTTCTACTCGCTCATGAAACAACTTTGCCACCTTGAGCAAAGACGAAGAGAAATTGAATGGACACTAAAAAAATAATTGAGCTTGGCGGAACAATATCATTTGATGATATATCCCACCTCAATCAGCTTGCTGATACTTCGATGATCGTTGATGACTTAAAGGAGGATCTATTCCAAGCCGTCTTCCCTCATGATCAGCTTATTGACATAGGCTGGCACCCTGAGTTTTGTGAAAACGGCACATTTAGAATTTCTTTAATTAAAGCCCATGACTGGGAGCACCCGATTTTTAGCGAAAAAGCAAACAGCTGGACAGAATTAAACAAAGCAATTTCCAATACTTTAAACAAACTGGAAAAATGACAAATGCTAGACACAAACAAAAAAATCATAATCCACGGAGAGTCGCACTCGATGCACTAGCAGAGATAGAGTTCATATTAATATCTCTACATAAAATGGGTAGCTATTATAGTGACAAACCTATTGCAGACTACCAACGTGCGACAACCGACTTTATAGACAACGAAAAAATCACACAAAAACTCGCCAAGGTACGACGAATACTAAGCGAGAGCTTTGACAACACACTTGGCAAAGATGATATGGACGACATAGAAAGACACATGAAGAATATTGATTTCTGGAAGCCTTAACCAAAAATCAAAAAAAGCACAACAAAAAAAGAGAATGGATCTATTTTTACGCATTCATAAAAACAAATCTGCCCACTAAGTTTGGCCACAAGGAGCAAAAATGAAGTTCTGGAACGATATCGATGGCAGCATTTTTTTCAATCAGATTTTCAAAAGCCCCGTACCAATCGGCTTCATTGAACTTTCCACAGTAAATATCGACAACAACAGACCAACGATAATACTGGAATTTGACATCGAAGAGCTCCCTGACGCCCCTCCCGCAAAATGGAAAAAGGCTGAATTCAATACATGTCGCATCGGTTTAAACTGCAGCGAAATCAGCAACCTGACGATCAAAAATATACCTACAAAAGAAAAAACTTAGCATAAGAATCACTCAGAGCGAAAATCTCTTCACGATTCACGCTTCGAACAACAGCTCGATAATTGAATTCACAACGAAATATCCACTACTTTGTGGACCCTCAGTTTACATGAGCGATAAAAAACCCGAGTTCACTTAAAACCAAATCTGACTCAATTTTTCTGCCCCTCGGGACGGCTGACAAAAGCATCGGACATTTCCCACAAAACCCGTCGCCCCCAATGAACTTGTACACCCCTTCCTCCCCAGATAACCTCCCCCAGCCGCTGTAACCTCAGCGACCGGTTTTGACAGGCCGAACACGATCAAGGCATGCAAATGCCGCTTTGCGGCTCCATTGTTTCAGGAGCTTCACAATGAAAAAATTTCCACCCGAATCCCTCGACCCCAATCAACTCAGCCAAGCAACCCAACGCACCATCAGCGCCCGGCTCCGCGACCCAAAAAATCCCGACCCCATCAGCCACATCTTCACCCTCCTCCCCAACATCAACGCCGAAACCCTGTTAAGCCACGCCTGCGAAACCCTCGCCTCGCTCAACGTGCTGACCACTGACTTTGCCTGCGAGCTCGAAGGCTCGCACCGCAGTCTGGCGCTGTCGATTCAGCAATTGGCCGTACTGGGCGAGTTATTGGTGAACCGGGCGCTGGACAATCTCGATCCACCCGGTGAGATGTCCGACGCTGAGCAGGCTCAACCATGACTCGATACATGCCGATTACCGGCATCGACTGCACGATCCCTTCCCTGCTGATCGACATCGAAGCGCCTGTCGACGTGTTGCACGACACGGCGGCGTATCGCATTCGCAGTGTCACTCAACTGTTGGAAACGCTTTCCCTGGGCGAAGCGATTGGTGGTGATGCTGCGCTGTTGCAAGAGTTTGCGCGGGTGTTGGCCATCCCGTTGCGCGATGGCTGCGATTTGCTGGATGTGGTCGGACGGCGGTTGCGAGCGCAACTTTATATCCGAAATTGTCAATTCCGCCTCCCAGACTTATGCACGCAGTACTTCGCAAGAGTTTGTTAAAAACCGTCTTTAAATTTCTGATCAATCCAAAAAAATCGACTCAACATCGTGAGCAAAAAAACCAAAAAAACTGGCTCTTCGGTCAAATAACACCTCACCTGAAAACAGCAAAAAACAAAACAATGGTTTTCACCACGCCTTCAAATTATGCTTGGCCCTACAGTATGGAGGCTGTGATTTATGTTCAAACTCAAACGGAAAACGTGGATTTTTCTCTTGGTCTACATAGTAGGTGTCAGTGGCTATATCTACTACCTCTACGTCGAGACTCAAGGGATCCTCACTGACAATATTAATAACAAGCTGCTGCATGCCGCGCTGGGGGCTTCGGCCATCCTTGGCGATCGCTACCATGACAATCTGATCGACAAACAGTCCAAATCCGAGGCGGAGGACTGGAATGCCATTCAACGGCTCTCCAGCTTCAACGACTCCATGGGGACTGCTTTTGTCTACAGTGTGGTCAAACGCTCGGGCGAGGCTTATCTGGTCAGCTCCAGCGCATCGAAAAAAGAGATACAGGAGAAGAATTTTGTACGCTTTTTCGATCCCTACCCGGATGCCAGTCAGGCTTTGCTCGACAGCTTTGAACGCACCGAACCCACCTGGATTGACTACTCGGATCACTGGGGAGATTTTCGCGCCGTCTTCGTCCCGATGAAATCGCAGGACGGTACGATTTATATTGCGGGTGCGGAGATGACGTTGGCGGATTACTACCAGCAACTTAATCAAGACTCCCTGCACCATATCATCCTGGCCATTCTGGTATTTCTCGTCTTCAGCCTTATTCGCATGCGCGCTCATCTCCAGCAATTGCAAATTAACGAAGAGATATTGAATCAGGCAAAAAATGCCGCCGAGGACGCTGATCGTTCAAAGACCAGATTTTTGGCCACCATGAGTCATGAAATTCGCACGCCCATGTACGGTGTTATCGGCGCGACGGAGTTGCTGGCGAGGTCCGCCCTGAATCGCGAGCAAAGCAGTCTGCTAAAAACGATCAATACAAGTGGGCGAGCCCTGCTATCTCTTATCGACAACATTCTCGACCTTGCAAAAATCGAAGCAGGCAAACTTGAATTGAAGCCTCGTGTCTTCGAAGTCAGAGCTCTGGTTTCATCCAGTATTGAAATGATCCGGCAAAACATTCAGGACAAGCCAATTGTACTTGAGGCTCAGGTCTCACCAGACGTACCTCCCTTGGTCAAAACCGATACCAATTGCCTGCGCCAGATATTGATCAACTTGCTGGGCAATGCGGTTAAATTCACCGAGGCCGGAAAGGTATCGCTCATGGTCACGACTAGCGGTTACGGCACTCGAGCCCGACTCGAATTCTCCATCCGCGATACCGGCATAGGTATCCCCATGGAACGGCAAGACAGCCTGTTCAAGCCCTTTGCTCAGTTTAAAGGACCGGCCAGTCAACGCTTTACCGGGAGTGGGCTCGGTCTTTCCATCTGCAAAAGTCTGGTCGAGGCGCAGCAGGGGACTTTATCCTTTACCAGTCAGCCTGGCGTCGGATCGACGTTCTCCTTTTCACTCCCCATGGAGCTTTTTTCAGTCTCGGAACTACCCATCCGGGACGATCATGCAGTGGTGGGTTTCGACTCATCTTTTGCCGGGGACTACCCGCTCGATATCCTGCTGGTGGAAAACCATCCCGTGAGTCAGAAAGTTGCCATGGCGATGCTACAGGAGTTAGGTTATACACCCGACCTTGCGTCAGATGGCCTGGAGGCGGTCAATCAGTATATGAATTCGGCTCCAGATATCATTTTTATGGATATCAACATGCCTGTTATGGATGGGCTAGCGGCCATTCGTGAAATCCGCAAACTACCATTGGGCGATACTTGCTACATCGTTGCTTTCACCGCGAGCGCTTTTTCGAGCGAGACAGAGCGTTTCAGGGCCGCTGGTGCCAATGACGTTTTAACCAAACCGGCGAACTTTATGGCCTTGACCCGAGTGCTTCAGCGTGCAGCCAACTACCGGCAGCAGCTTCAGGCCAGCACTCAGGTAGTGGATGCCATTTAAAGTTTAAATGGGCTCAAGGCCCATTGGCAGCATGACTCAACGGTTGGAAACGCTTCCCCTGGGCGAGGCGCTTGGCGATGAAGCTGCGTTGTAGCAGGCATTTGCGCGGGCGGCGGTTGCGGGCGCAGCTTTAAATCATCCAATAAAAATGGGCGACTTCAAGGTCGCCCATTTTTTATGTCCGAAACTTTTAAACACCGCGTTCCAGAGGAGGTGTTCGCCCAGTGTAATGGCCTGGCAATCCATGCACCGGTAAAGAGCCCTGACACCGGGCGAACGGGAAGGATTTTAATAGAATTTGGCCGATATGTCCTCGTGTACAAACATGAAATTTATGCACGTAATATTTCGTAAGGCTTTGCTTACAAAGCGTCTACAAACTTCCAAAACTCACCAGTTCGACCATTAAAACTGATTGTTCTTATACAACTATCAGCACAAGAACAATCAATATGTACAAGTAATGATCAACTTGCGGGATGGCGGGTCACTTTCGACCTATCGGTATCGATCACCACAACGCTCTGTTCTACGTTCAGATCTTTCATTTTCGCCTGCATAGACGCTGATCAAGGAGTGTTCGCAGTTTCTTGCGCGGTGGATTCTCCGCTGTCTGTGCCCTTGCCGCTTTCCTTGCGCCGGGTCGGGTCGGTGGGCCGCAGGGCGTCGTTGTCGCGCTCGACTTCGCCTGGTGGCCGGGGTTCGTCGGGGTTTTCCGAGGGAGTTGTCGGTTTGCGATTCATGGGGATGTCCTCAGGCTTCGGGATCGTCGACTTCATGGGCAACATTCACGGCGGGCGAGTCTTTGTGGGATTGATCGGCCTTGGTTTTGAGAATTTGCCATTGATCAAGGTCGATGGCGCCCTGCCCCAGCAGATCGTCGGCGATGCGCAGCAATTCGCTGTAATGCGCGTCGGGGGATTGCTGCCAGTAGGCTTTGTCGTCGAACAGCCGCTGCCATGTGGCAAGGGTGGGCGGTTTGAGGTCGTTGCTCATGGCGGGCTCCCATGAATGGGCTTCATTACGTAGGAAAACGGCGTGGCGCCGAGAGTTCCGGATCAGTAGCCGGTCATCTCCAGATACCCCTGCCCGCCATGACTGCCGCTGAGCTGCACCGGTCCTTCCCAATAAGGAATGCGCAAGTCCATCCAGGCCTTGGGGTTGAGGGCGTTGATGGTGATTTCGAGGTGTTTGGCGGGGATTTTGATCGACCAGCTCACAGGCATCGAACGGCCAGCGACATTGGTCTTCTCCTGAGGCGTGAGGCTGATGTCGTCGGCGTGCAATAACTGCGTTTGCCCTTGGGCATCGATCCAGGTGCCGGTGAGGTATGGCGCGCCGTCCTTTTGCCGCATGCGATAGAGCATGACCTGTTCGCCGCTGTCCAGGTGCAGGGAGAACCAGTCCCAACCGGTCTGGTTGGCGGTCAGGGGTTGGCTGCTCCACTCGCGGTCGAGCCAGGCCGGGCCGCTGACGGTGTAGGTTTTGCCATCGATTTCCAGGGTTCCGCTGGCCTGGAAAAACGGCTGGCTGTAGTAGTACGACGCCTGGCCTTGTTCGGATTTCTGGCTGAAGCCTTTGTCGCCCTGAAGCACCAGTGGACGTGTGGAGGTCAGTCGAAGCTGGTAGCTGAAAGCCTTGTCACGGGCGCTGAGTTGCAGGTCCGCTAGCGGATCTTCATCGGTGGCCTGACTACTGAAATGCCAATCGTCGATCCATGCCTTGAACGGCGTCAGGCTTACGCCGGCTTGGCCGACGCCGCCTCGGGCGTAGCGTTCGGCGGCGTGATGTACCGTGGCGGAAGTCACGGCCGCGTGACCCAGCCAGATGGTCTGATTGCCCCAGCCGGGTTGCTCGGGTGTCGCTTTCAAGGCGCTGCGAAACAGTGTCCATTGCGCGCCGAATTCCTGGCCCTGATCGTCTTTGAGGTTGGCGGTGACGTACCACCATTCGATGCGAAAACCATCGTGAGGGCCGTGATCCGCCGGGAAGCTGAATACCCGGCCGGGTATCACCGGGGTAAATGCGGCGGCCTGATGGCCGAGGCCGGCGAAGCCTTTCTCCGGCGCAGGCGTGTTGTCGCATCCGCTCAGCAACGCGGCCAATAACCACAGGCCAACCTTAATCTTCATGAGCAAACGTCCTCAGCAGATCCGCCGGTTGCGTGCGATACAGCGAGTACAACGGCCATGCTGACGCGAGCAATGTTGCAAGCAACGCCAGGCCCATCAACTGCAACAGTTGCAACGGAAACACCCGCAACGGCAAGCGCCAACCGAAGGCCTGAACGTTGATCACCGTGTCCAGGCACCACGCCAACGCGATGCCCAAGGGCAACGCCAGCACCAGCGTCAACACCGCCAGCAACCAGGTTTGCCCTAGGTTCAACAGCATCAATTGGCGACGGGTTACGCCCAAAGCCCACAGCGGCGCAAGTTGCCCAAGGCGGCTCTGGCTCTGGGTCAGCAGGCTGATGAACAGCGCCACGCCCGCGACGCACAGCGTCAGGCTGTTGAGCGCGGCGGTGGCGGCGAAGGTGCGTTCGAACACTTGCGTGGACCAGCCCTTGAGCCGGACCTGATCGACGATACGGCTGTCGTCCAGGGCGAAGCGTGCTTGCAGCGCGGTCAGGAACCCAGGGATCGATGCCGGGTCGATGCGCAGGTTGAAACGGTTGGGCGTCAATTGCGGCCAGCCGCGCAGCAGATGATTAATGTTGACCAGCAGATGCCCCTTGGGATTGCCGTAGTCGGCGTAGATCCCGACGATCCGTGGCGACCATGGGCCATTCGGCGTCGGGATTGTCAGGTGATCACCGAGTCGTACCTTCAACCGCCGGGCCAATTGTTCGCTGAGCATCAGCGCGTCGTCCTTGGCCAGTCGCTCCCAAGGGTTGTCACCCAAGGCTTCCAGCAGCGGCCAGTGCTGACGATAAGTCGGATGGTCGATCACGCCAAAGACGTCCGCCGGCCAGCCCTGCAACTGGATCGATACCTGCCAGTTCGGTAGCACCGCGCTGACGTGGGGTTGTTGTTTGAGCCAGGTGTGCAGTTCTCGAGCCTGGGCGGGATTTTGCGGATTGAGGTACAGCTCGGCGGTCAACCGTTGTTCGAGCCAGTTGCTGAAGGTCTGACGGAAACCGGCGGTCATGCTGCCGGCGCCGATGTTTGCCGCCAGCGCCAACAATAGCGCCATCAAGGCCAGGCTCAGGGCCGGCAGTTGCTGGCGGCAGTCGGCGAGAAACCATTGGCCGAGCACCGAACGACTGCGCCCAAGCACCCAGTTGAGCATGCTGTTCAACACCACCGGCAAGGCCAGTGCGGCGCCAATCAACAACGCGCCCATCAACACGAAGCCGCTGCTCAGGCTGTCGCCGAAGATCAACGCCAATAACGCGATCATCGCCGCCATCGCCGCGACCCACCCCTGGCGCCGCAACCAGCGCGCGTGGGCCAGGTGCCAGGCTTGCGGATTGGCCAGCGCCAGCAACGGCAACCGCGCCGCCCGCAGCAAACTGTTGGCGCCGGCCAGCAAGGCGCCGAACAGGCTCAGGCCGATACCGCTGAACCACCACAGCGGACTGAGGTTCAACTGCCCCGGCACTTCGGCGCCGTACAAGCCGCGCAGGCTGGCGGCCACATCCGGCAACAGCACGCCGGCCAGCAGGTAGCCGCTGACGACGCCGGCGATACCACCGATCAGCGCCAGAGCACCCAGCTCGACGGCCAGGCAGGCAATCAACATGCGGGCACTGACCCCGCAGGCGCGCAGGGTTCTGAGCAAGCTTCGGCGTTGCTCCAGCGCCAGGCCGATCGCCGCGTGAACGATGAACAGGCCGACCACGAACGACAGAAAACCCAAGGCATCGAGGTTCAGGTGGAAGCTCTCGGTCAGGCGCGCGAGGTTGTTTTCTTCGCCGCTGCTTTTGAACTGGAGTTGGCCCTTGAGCTCATCAGGCAGGGTCGCGGTGAAATCCTTGGGCAGTAGCAGCCGTGACAATTGATCGGGCAATTGCAGAATCTGTTGGGCGAAGCCGATGTCCACCAGCAACACACCGGGCGCCATGTCAGTCTGGGCACGCAGCGGCGGCAAGGTGACTCCACTCTGGGCCATCGGGGTTTCACCTTCGTGCAAGCCCAACGCCTGCAAGGTCTGCGGTGAAATCCAGGTGCTGCCCGGCGGGGTGAAAAACTCGACAACCTGCTCGATCGGCAACGCCCGCCCGGCCACTGCGGAACCGGCCGGCAGCGACACCGGCTCAATGCCCATCAACTGCAAGCGCTGCTCTTCATGGCCCTTGAGCGTTACTCGCCCTTGCAACACTGGCGATACCGGCCAACCCGCGCGACGCAGGTCGACAAACACTTGCTGGGAAAACACCCCACCGCCGAGTGCAGTGAGACTGGCTTGCGGTTCGCCGCCGATCAGCTGACTGGCCCGGGCGTAGCTTTCTCGCGCCTGGCTGTTCAGCGCTTGCACGCCGGTCAGCAGGCTGGTGGCGAGCCAGAGCCCGGTCAGCACACTGAAAAATTGCACCGGGTGCTGTCGCCAATGGCTGAGCAGCGCCCGCAGCGTCTCACGAAAAACCCGCACTTCAGCGCTCGTCCGCGCCAGCCAGACGGCCACCGTGCAGCACCACTTTGTCTGCCAGCCGCGCGGCGACCCGTGGGCTGTGAGTGACCATCAACAACGTTGTAGGGCTGTCGTCGAGCAGTTCCAGCAACAACTTCAACACCTCATCACTGGTGGCTTCATCGAGGCTGCCGGTGGGCTCGTCGGCCAGCAGCAGTTTGGGTTGCGATGCCAGGGCGCGACCTAAGGCGACCCGCTGCTGTTGCCCGCCGGACAGTTGCTCCGGATAGCGCCGCAGCAAATCTCCCAACCCAAGACGTTGCACCAGATGCGCCTGCCAACGTGGATCGTGGCGCCCGGCCAGACGTGCCTGAAACGCCAGATTGTCTTCAACGCGCAAACTGCCGATCAGGTTGAACTGCTGGAACACCAGACCGATTTCGGTCCGTCGCCAGTTCGCCAATTGGCTTTCGTTCATCTGCTCCAGCCGATGTTCGCCGCTGCGGATGCTGCCGCGATCGACCTTGTCCAGCCCGGCGATCAGGTGCAGCAAGGTGCTCTTGCCACTGCCCGACTCCCCCATCAGCGCCAGGCTGCTACCGGGTTTCAACGTGAGGTCGACGCCTTGCAATACCGGCAGCGGGCCTTGGGGGGTGGCGTAGCTTTTGAAGACGCCCTGGACGTGAAGCATGAAGGGGAAACTCTTTTGATGAGTGGGGGCCAGAGGTAGAGAGTACACCCGATAATCGTTGGTTGAGCGGTCTGGCGCCTTCGCGGGCAAGCCCGCTCCCACAGTGTCCGTGTCGTACACAAAATCTGTGAACATCACTGAAAGTGTGGGAACGGGCTTGCCCGCGATGAGGCCGGGTCATTCCATCGAAAATCTCACTGCCCCACCGCCACACTCGGCACCACCCGCCCCGGCGTCACAATGCTGTTCAGGTCAATGTGCTTCCACTCCGGCTTGGCCCCCAACCGCGCATTAAACCGATAGTTAAAGGTAAAATCGTCCCCCGTCGGCACACTTAGCGGTTTGCCATACACCGCCTCAATCCCCGCCAGGTCATAACCCATCACCTGCAGTAACGTCGGGAAGATGTTGTAGTGACTGGAGCGATCCTTGTTGGCCGGCAATTGCGCCTGCCAGTCCAGGGTCTGCAAATCGCTGCCCGAAATCACCACCAACGGCACCAACCCCTCCTCCTCCACCGGATCACCACCGCAGTGAGTATTGAGCCCGGGGTTACCGCGCTCATGCAGATCCTGCCCGTGATCCGAGGTGTAGATCAGTAGCGCATGGCTCAAATCCGCCTGAGCAAACACCCGCGCGAAAAACTCGCCGACATTCCACAGCACGGTATTTTTATAGGCGTTGCGGTACAGCAACCAATCATCCGGTTGACCGTTGAAACCATCGCGTGTGCCCGTGTCCACCACTTCGACAAACTGCCCACGGGGCAATGTCGGGCGGTAAGCCATAAAGGCGTCCGGGTACTTGTCGTGCACCGGAAAATGCGCACCGACCTTGTTGATCACTACCAGCTCCGGCTTACCGTCGTTGAGCAGCTCGATCAGCTTGGCCGCCGCGGCCATGTCGCGCTCACGCACGCTGGTGCGGTCGAATTGCACGAAGTCGTCGATGTCCTTTTTCTCGGCAGCGTTCATCAGGTTCTGCAAGTTGCCGCCGGTGCGCTGGGCGTCGATGTAAACGGTGCGCAGCCCGGCTTTTTTGGCGTACTGCCAGATCGACGGCAATGTGCTGTTGATCCGCATGTAGTCGGCGCGGGTGCCACCGTAGCGCAGGGTGACATTGGTGTCGGCGCTGCAATTGGCGATGGACGCCGCGTAGCCATAATTGAAGATGTCCACGCCCGGGCGCGGCTCCTTGAGATTGCTGTGCACACCGAATGGCGTGTTGATGTCCAGGTAGTTGCCGGAAATGCTCTCGTCGATGATCAGCACAATGTCGTGCCCCACCGGCTGATCGACGCGCGACAGGCTCACTGGCTCGCGCGGGCCGACGGTGTTGTGCAGCGCTTCATAGGTGAACAGATTCAGATAGGCCAACGGTGTGTACATGATCGGCAAGCCACGGGCGCCCTCGCCGGCCCGCACGAACAGCACGGTGCTGAGCATCAGCACCCCGAGCACTGGCGCCGCCACCAACAGTGCACCCGGTAATGGCGCTCGTCGCCGCGGCTTGAGCCCGATACCGATCAGCAGCAACAAACCACTGACCATCGCGCTGATGATTGCATCGCGGTACTGGTACGCGGCCTCTTGAATGAACCCACCGGAATACACCAGTGACACAAAACTGCTGTAGGTCATGTAACCGGCAGTCACTTGCGTATAGACGTCGAAGAACACCGCCGAGCCAGACATCACCAACGCGAACAGATGACGGATCAGCGTCTGACGGATGTACGCGGTCATGAACAACGCCACTGTCAGCACGACGAACATTGCGCCATACAGCAGCATCGGAAAACCGATGCCCAGCGCGTCAAGACGATCGAGGTAGTCGTCGTAATTCTTGAGTAGATACAGAACCAGCAGCAGTTCCTTGAGGTAACGGATCATGGTGATTACAGCACCTCCGTGGCCAATGGATTGTCGGCCATTTTCTGACACTAGCACCGAGCCCTCGAAGCGCAAGAAATGCCGGTTTTTTCCCCAAAGCGTCAAAAAAACGTTGCCTCGAATCTGACACACTCAAGCGTCTGTAACCCTTGTGTTTCAAGCCCTACGACCGTTTATCGTTTTCTTAAAACCCTTACAAACCCCTCAAAACCGCGGCAAATCCAGCAGCGGCAAGCACTTGATGGCAAAAAGCCCGTGAAACCGGGGTTTTCCCGGTCGCGTTACCCGTCATTTTGCTGACTCGCTTTCCCACGGCTGGGCTATACCCCTTTTGACAGTCTCATTTCAGTTACATCCACCGTTTTACGAGGCACGCCAATATGGACGTGAGCGTATTTGGTACGGGTTACGTCGGTCTGATACAAGCTGCGGCATTGGCCGATGTCGGACATCGCGTGCTGTGCGTCGACATTGACCTCAACAAGATCAAGCAACTGCAACAAGCCGTGCCCCCGATCAGCGAACCGGGACTGTCCAGCAAACTGGAAGACAACATCAAGGCCGGTCGCCTGCTCTTCTCCACCCAGGCCAGTGACGCGGTCGAACACGCGGAGCTGATTTTCATCGCGGTGGGCACTCCCGCCGATGAAGACGGTTCCGCCGACCTCAGCCATGTGCTGAATGTCGCTCGGCAGATCGCCAGTTTCATGGAGTCCGATCGCACCCTGATCATCAAGTCCACCGTGCCGGTGGGCACCGCGGACCAAGTGGCGAGCGCTGCCAACGAAGAACTGCAACGCCGTGGCAAACAAGCGTTGAACGTGCGGGTGGTGTCCAACCCGGAGTTTCTCAAGGAAGGCAGCGCCTTGGCCGATTGCATGCGCCCGGACCGGATCATTGTCGGCACCAATGACGATGAAGCGCGCAACCAGTTGAGCGAACTCTATGCACCGTTCTGCCGCAACCGCGAAAAGCTCATGTTCATGGACAACCGCAGCGCCGAGCTGACCAAGTACGCCGCCAACGCAATGCTCGCCACCCGCATCAGTTTCATGAACGAACTGGCCAACCTCACCGAGTTGCTGGGAGCCGACATTGAAGCGGTGCGCAAAGGCATCGGCTCGGACCCGCGCATCGGTTACCACTTCATCTACCCCGGCTGTGGCTTCGGCGGCTCGTGCTTTCCTAAAGACCTGCGCGCCCTGCTGCACACCGCCGAACACAACGGCATGTCATTGCGTCTGCTGCGCAGCGTCACCGATGTGAATGACAGCCAACGGCACATCCTCTTCAGCAAACTGCAGGCGCTGTTTCCCGATGGGCTGGGCGGCAAGTCCATCGCGATTTGGGGCCTGGCCTTCAAGCCCAATACCGATGACATGCGCGAAGCGCCCAGCCGTTATCTGATGGAGGCGCTGTGGGCCGAAGGTGCGAGCGTGCAGGCTTACGACCCGGAAGCCATGTCCGAGTGCCGGCGCATTTACGGCTACCGCAATGACCTGCACCTGTGCGCCACCCGCGACGACACCCTGGAAGATGCCGACGCGCTGGTGATCTGCACCGAGTGGAAGAATTTCCGTGTGGTCGATTTCGACCTGCTGGCGAGCAAACTGCGCGCGCGGGTGATCGTCGATGGGCGCAACCTCTACAACCCGGAACACGTGGCGGCGGCCGGTTTGCACTACAGCGGCATCGGGCTCCGGCACATCGCTCCCGAGGCGCCACGGCCATGAAAATACTCGTCACCGGAGCGGCCGGTTTCATTGGCGGCCATTGCGTGTTGCGGCTGTTGCGCGACGGGCATGAGGTATGCGGCCTGGATAATTTCAACGACTTCTACGACCCGCAACTCAAACACGACCGCGTGGATTGGGTGCGCAAGCAAGTCGGCGATTTTCCGCTGGCGAAAGTCGATGTGGCCGACGCCACGGCCCTCGACGCACTGTTTGTCGCTGAACAACCGCAGGTGGTGATTCACCTCGCAGCCCAGGCCGGGGTGCGTTACTCCCTGGAAAATCCCCGGGCCTACGTCGACAGCAATCTGAGCGGGTTTCTGAACATCCTCGAAAGCTGCCGCCACCACCCGGTCAAGCACTTGATCTATGCCTCGTCCAGTTCGGTGTATGGCGCCAATCAGCACACGCCTTATTCGGTCAAGGACAGCGTCGACCATCCGTTGTCGCTGTATGCCGCGACCAAAAAAGCCAATGAGCTGATGGCCCACAGCTACAGCCATCTGTTCGGCATTCCCTGCACCGGTTTGCGTTTTTTCACGGTGTACGGGCCTTGGGGCCGGCCAGACATGTCGCCGATCCAGTTCGCCCGGGCGATTGCCGAAGGCCAGCCGCTGAAGCTGTTCAACTACGGCCAGCACCAGCGTGATTTCACCTACATCGACGACATCATCGAGAGCATCGCCCGTCTGATCGAGCGCGCCCCCCAACCAGCACCGGAGTGGAACCGCGAACAACCTGACCCGGCCAGCAGCATGGCGCCATGGCGCATTTACAACATTGGCGGACAACAGCCAGTGGAGCTCAAGGACTACCTGGCGCTGCTGGAAAAACACCTCGGACAAAAAGCCCTCGTCGAGTTGCTGCCCCTGCAGCCGGGCGACGTGCTCAACACCTGCGCCGATGCCAGCGATCTGGCCCAGGCCACCGGTTTCCAGCCACGGATCGAGCTGGATGAAGGACTCGGACGATTCATCGCCTGGTTCCGTGACTACTACCCACTGCGCAACGCCCACTCGCCACTCGCGAAAGGGCTTCAGCGGAGGACTCTATGACTGGACATGAAAAAGGCGTGTTGCTCAATCACATGCTGCGTGACAAACGCCTGGACCCCGAACACCGAATGCGCCTGGACACGGCGATCCACATGCAGGGCCGCGGCTGGATGACCGGCCGTGACGGTGGTCGGCCCTGGACGCTGTCGCGAACCAACCGAGTGGTTGCATGCCTTGGTGCGCTGGTGATTCTGCTGCTGCTGTCCCCTGTGCTGCTGGGCCTGGCGCTGGTGATCAAGTTCAGCAGCCCGGGGCCGGTGATGTTCGTGCAGAAGCGCACCGGTTACCGCGGCCGCCTGTTCGGCATGTACAAGTTCCGCACCATGGTGACCAACGCCGAAGAGCTCAAGGAATCCTTGCGGCATCTGAACAAGCACGGCGCCGATGCCATCGATTTCAAGATCGACAACGACCCGCGGATTACCCCTATCGGTAGCTTCCTGCGGCGCAGCAGCCTTGATGAGTTGCCCAACCTGATCAATGTGGTCAGCGGCGACATGCGTTTGGTTGGTCCCCGACCGACCTCGTTCAACGCTTATCGCTACAAAGACAGCCACCTTGCACGCCTGAGCATCTACCCCGGCATGACCGGCCTGTGGCAGATATCCGGGCGCAGCAATATCGACTTCGACCAGCGCGTTGAGTTGGACCTCAGCTATATCGCCGAGCAGAGCCTCTTGCTTGATCTGAAGATCCTGTTGAAAACCCCCTTCAAAGTATTCAGCGGCCACGGAGCGAGTTAAATGGACGGTTCATCGAATAAAAGCCTGACCATCGCCAGCCCGAGCGAGTCCAACCTGACCTCGACCGTGCTCGACCTGGATCTGCGGATCCTCTTCCTGACCGCTGCCAATCCAGGCGCCGGCACCACCACCAGCGCCCTGGCGCTGGCCAGCCAACTGGCGTCAATGAGCAGCGGCCAAGTGCTGCTGGTCGACGCCAGCCAGTCGGAGGGCAACCTCACGCAACAGCTGGGGCTGACCAAAGAACGCGGCTTTCGCGACCTGCTGTTCAACGCCTCGCCGCCACTGTTGCAGGACTGCCTGGTGAACGTCTCCAGCCTGCCCTTCCACATCCTGCCGAACGGGCGGCACATCCGCGGCGCCGAGCACCTGACGACTGAACAGCTGGCCCCGTTGCTCAACCAGTTGGGCGATCGCTATCGCTTCGTGGTGATCGACGGCGACGCGGTGTATTCGGCCGCCGACACGTTGGTCATCAGCACCTTGGTGGACGGCGTGATCATGGTGGTGCGTGCCGAAGACACGCGCTGGGAGGTGGCCCAGGCCGCAGTCCAGCGCCTGACTCAGGCGGGCGCAAAACTGGTGGGCAGCGTCTTCAACCGGCGCAAGTACTACATGCCCAAATGGCTCTACAAAAACCTGTAAGCAACCGCAGAAAAGGATGACGCCATGAACGCCAAAATGCTTCTCCTGCTGTTGCTGCCGCTTGCAGGTTGCTCCAGCACCAGTGAAACCCAACAGATGCCGGTGCAGATCCTCACGGCCGAGCCGGCCAATGCCCAGGCCACCGACATGCCCAAGGTCGAACAGACCCTGCGGCCCAAGGACGTGCTGGATGTGATCTTTCACATCAGCACCAGTAGCTCGGGCGCTTACCGCATTCAGTCCGGTGACCAGGTCGCCCTGAACTTCACCGCGGCCAGCCAGCTCAATGGCACCCAACGGGTACTGCCCGACGGCACCATCGAACTGCCGGGGGCCAATACCTCGGTGAAAATCGCCGGGTTGACAGCTGTCGAAGCACGGCAGGAGATCCAGCGTGCCTATGAGCGCAAATCTCTTTTTCAGCCCAATCGCAATCAGGTGACGGTGCTGGTGACCAGCCCGCTGAGCGACGAGCAAAACCTCAAGAGCAACCTGAACCACCCCGCTACCGGCATGAGCCGGGAGATCGTTGTGGGCAACGACGGATATGCGAGTTTCCCGGAAATCGGCTCCGTGCCGCTGCAAGGCATGACGGTCAATCAACTGGAAACGTTCCTCAATCAACGCTACGCGCAATTGCCGGGGCGGATGAAAGTCGACGTCATGCTCAAATCCACGTCGGGTAACGAAATCTATGTGCTGGGTGAAGTCGCGCAACCGGGCTCCTACCCGATTCGCCGACCGGTCTCGGTGCTCGAAGCCTTGACCTTGGCCCGTGGCACTAACGTCAAGGCGCGGCTCGATTCGGTAGTGAT
This sequence comes from Pseudomonas sp. F-14 TE3482, assembly GCF_053629455.1. NCBI lineage: Bacteria > Pseudomonadati > Pseudomonadota > Gammaproteobacteria > Pseudomonadales > Pseudomonadaceae > Pseudomonas > Pseudomonas sp. F-14 TE3482. The sequence continues at coordinate 3,492,805 of NZ_JBRJII010000001.1, read as the reverse complement.
CATGCGCCGCACCGGCAACCATGTGCAGGCCGTGCACTACGACGTCGAAAAAGCCTTGTCCGGTGATGCGTCGCAGATTGCTTACCTGCAACCGGACGACATGCTCTACGTGCCCAAGACCAAACTGGCCAGCGCCGGTGAGCTCGCGCGGCAACTGGCGGACGTGGTGTTGTTCCAGGGGGTGGGCTTCGGATTCGCCTACCGCGTCGACAACAAAGACAGCGACAACTAACGCTCAGGTGACCGACCATGAACCCAAAGGAAAACTACCTGCATGAGTTCTTCAGGATTTTCTTCGCCAACAAGCAGTTGGTGAAACGCGTCTTCCTGATCTTTGCAGTGATCGCCCTGATCTTGCCGCTGATGCTCAAACAGAGCTTCGACATCACCGCGCAGGTGATCGTGCAATCCAAAAAACTCTCCCAGGGAGACGCCACCACGTCCCTGACCCAAGGTGATGCCTCATTCATTCCGCCGTCACTGGCGGACATGGAAACCGAGAGCAATATCCTGCGTTCCCCGGCCCTGATCCGTCAGACCATCAGCGACCTGCGGGACAAAGGCGAGTACGCGCCCAACCCCGGGATCTTCAGCAAACTGGTGACCGAACCGATCAAGCGTTTTGTGACCACCCCCTTGCGTGAATACGTGGTCAATCCGGTGCGCGATGCATTCGGGCTTGAGACCGATCCGGTTCGGGACACCGCCCTGGATACCTACACCCAAGAGGCCGTCGATAACCTGAAAATCGAAACCCTGCCGGGTTCCAACGTGATCTCCATTGTCTACAGCTTTGGCGATCCCGCCCAGGGCACCCGGTTTGTCGCGGCGCTGCTGCAAAACTACCTGGCCAGCCGTCAGGAGCTGCAATCGATCGACCTGCCGCAGAGCTTCTACGAAACCAAGAAGAAGCAGTATCAGGTGCGTCTCGATGGCCTGGAAGGCACGCGGCTGGCGTTGCTCGAAGGCGTGGCTTCATCCGATCCGAAAGAAGAAATCACCTTTCGCCTCAATGCCATCAACACCGAGGAACAGGCCCTGAACCTGTATCAGGATCGCCTGTTGCAAAGCCAGCGCTGGCTCGACTACCTGAAAACCGCCCTGACGTCTGCCACCAATACGTCCCGGCTCAGCGAGTACACCTTCCCCTTCACCTTCACCACCACCGTGGACAACATTGCTTTCGAAGACCGCGAGATCAGGCAGCTCGGTGAGCAACTGACCACTCTGGTCAGCCGCTACATGAACGACCTGGCGGTCTTCCAGCCGGGCAGTGAACCCATGCTGTTGACCCGCGAGCAGATTTCCCGCACCCGTCAGCAGTTCCTGAAAATCGTCAGCAACCGGATTCAGGAGCGCACCAACGACCTGGCGATTGTCACCTCGGTGATCAAGCAGAAAACCGCACGCATCGCCGACTTCAAGGAGCGCATCCATCAGTTGCAAGTGGCTCAAAGCAAACTGGCGCAAATGGACACCGAGATCAATGCCCTGCACGCAGCGTTCTCCACCTATGCCCAACGCTTTGCCGAAAGCAGCACCGCCGGTTTGCTGGACAACGATATGTCCAACGCCCGGGTACTCAGCCCGCCGTACGAACCGGCCGATGCGGCATTTCCCAAGCCGATGCTGATCATTCCGTTCGGGATGCTGACCGGTCTGCTGCTGGCGATTGCCTTCGTCTACGTGCGTGAGTTCTTCGATCACCGCTTCAAACACCCAGCGCAAATTACCCATGAACTGGGCTTGCCGGTGCTGTTGGTGATCAACGAGCAAGACGTTATGCCGACCAACCCGCACAAAAACTGGACCGTGGATAGCTTCGTGCATTGGGTGCGCCATTGAACGGGCCGCTCAGCGCCAGCGCTCTGCCGATCATGCATTTGATCAGCAGCGGCGGCTTCTATGGGGCTGAGCGGATGCTGCTGGACCATTGCCTGGCGACGCCGGGGCAGCACCAAGTGCTGTTTCTCGATGCGCCGCCAGCGCTGATCGCGCGATTTCGCGGGGCTGGGGTCGACTGCCGTAGCTTCACGGGTTTGAGGGAATTGCTGCGTCATTTACGTCAGCGGCGAGCTGAACAGCCGCTGATCAACACGCACAATTTCAAGGGGCTGTTATTTGGCTGGGTGGCCGCCACGTTGTTGGACTTACCGCTGGTGATTACGCAACACGGTTTCACCCCGCGCAGTCGCAAGCAACGCGTTTATGGCTGGCTGAGTTTGCAATTGTGTCGCACGGCGTCGGTGCACCGCGTGGTTTGCGTGGCCGAAAGCATCGCCGTGCTGCACCGCAAGGCTTGTGTCCGGACGGAGAAACTGCAAGTGATTCCCAATGGTCTGCCAAAGGCCTGCGGCCTGCTACCTCACACTGCCACACACCCGCGCTGGCTGGCGGGTTACGTCGGTCGGCTGAGCAATGAGAAAGGCCCGGACCTGTTTCTCGATGCCCTGATTCCGCTCTGTCAGCAACACCCGCAACTGGACGCCGTGATGCTCGGCGACGGCCCGGAACAGAAAACCTTGCTGGCGCGGATTGCCGCTGCCGGCTTGCACAAACGCATCACCTTGCCGGGGTATCAGACCGACATGAACCGGTGGTGGCAGCAACTCGATGCGCTGGTGATCAGCTCGCGTACCGAGGGCACGCCGATGATTTTGCTGGAGGCCATGCAGGCCGGAGTGCCGGTGGTGGCGTTCAGCGTCGGCGGGATTCCCGATGTGCTGGAGGACCGGCACAACGGCCTGCTGGCGACACCCACCGACAGCGCCGCCCTCGCCCGGCAGATCGACACGCTGCTGAGTGAACCAGCCCTGGCTCGCGAATTGATCGACAACGCAAGACGTACGCAATTGGACCGTTACGACCTGAAGGCCTTGGCCGAACGCTGGTCGCAGCTTTATATCCGTACTGCACGGGAGGCACGCGCGTGATCTTTCCGCTCTCGATCGTCAGTCTGCTCGCCCTGGTCTGCCTTGGTTTGCTGGCCAGCCCTTATCCCTATCTGGCGCCAGGCGCAGTACTGGGCCTGGTGGCTATCGCGGTGCTGTACCGAAAACCTGCCTGGGGTTTGTTGGGCATCGCGGCGCTGGTGCCGTTCGAAGGTTTCTTCAAGGGCAGCGCGCTATCGGGCACCAAATTCATCGGTGCGTCACTGGCGCTGATCGTGATGTTGCAACTGGCTATCCACCAGATTCCGTCCGAGCGCCTGCGCAGCAACATCTGGCGCTTCCTTATCTGGTTCATGGTGTTGTACGGGTTGAGCATGATCAATACCGATAACCTGGACATGTCCCAGAGTCATCTGCGGGATCTGAGCGTCGGCCTGGTTCTGTTTGTGATCACCTTGCTGATCGGCCGTGAGTTGAACCTCGATATGTTCGCCCGGTTGGTGACCCTCAGCGTCAGCGCGACCAGCGCGCTGGCCATGTTCTCCACCAAGTATCAGGACCAGGGCCGCGCCTCCGGACTGCTGGAAGACCCGAACTCCTTTGCCCTGCTGATTGCCTTCGCCGTGCCATTGGCGCTGCTGCTGGTGATCCGCGGCCCGAACCTGTTGCACCGACTGTTCTGGGGCGGCTGCTGCATTTTGCTGCTGGGCGGCATGACCAAGACCGATTCCCGTTCCGGGCTGGTGGTGCTTTTTCTCAGCTTGATGATCGGCGCCTGGCACTACCGTGCACAGCTGCCGCGCATCCGTCCGCGTCACTTGGGTTTTGCCATGCTTGGCCTTGCGATCGTCATCCCGCTGGCGATTTACTCGATGCCGGCCGGTTACATCGCGCGCATCCAGTCCTTGAGCATCTTGAAGGCCGGTGCCAAGAGCCAGGACGAATCCCTCGGCCGTCGCGCGTCGTACATCGTGGTCGGCAGCCAGATCATCCAGGAGCACCCGTTACTCGGTTCCGGCCCCGGCACCTTCCCGCTGCACTACGCCACCACCGGTTACGCCAAGGTGTTTTCCGCCAACCGCAAGCCTGCCGACCTGTACCGCCGCGCGCACAATACTTACCTGGAAATCTTCAGCGAAGTGGGGATTCCCGCCGGCCTGTTGTTCGTCGGCATGCTGGGCCTGGGGATGTACAACCTGGTCCGCGCCCGTCACGCCTGGATGCTGCGACGAAATTGGGAACAGGCCGACCTGATCACGCACCTGAGCATGAGCTATGTGTCGTTGCTGCTGTTCTTGATGTTCCTCAGCGCACCGAATCACAAATACCTGTGGATCATGCTCGCGCTGACGTTCGTGTTGCGCTTGAAGGCTGAAGAACGTCCGCCGACGGAGGCCAGCGCATGAGCCGCATCAGCCTCGTCATCCCGATGTACAACGAGGCCCGACACATCGGCCGTACATTGCTTGCCGCGAAAAAGGCCGTCGAGGCTGCCAGGCTGGAATGCGAGTTAATTGTGGTCGATAACGGCTCCGACGATCAGGGACCACACATCGCTCGCCAGTTCGGTGCGCAGGTGCTGGTGCTGCCCGGCTTGCTGATCGGCGCCCTGCGCAATCGCGGGGCGGCGGTGGCGACAGGTGAATGGCTAGGCTTCATCGATGCCGATATCGAGATGCCCGAGGATTGGTTGACGCGGCTTTTCGAACTCGAGTCCGGCGGCCAGGCCGATGTGCTTGCCCTGGACTTGCACACTCCTGTCGAAGCGCCGTGGTTTGCCACGGCCTGGCAACGCCGCATGGCCCGCCCGACCACTCACGCCTTGCACCCGGTGCAATGGCTGCCCAGCGCCAACCTGCTGATGCGCCGCACCTGGTTCGACGAGGTCGGCGGCTTCGACGAAACCCTGCGCACCGGCGAAGACAAGGCGTTCACCTTGCGTCTGAGTGAAGCCGGCGCGCGATTGCTCGCGGTCAATCAAAGCGTCGCCTTACATTGGGGTTTCGAAGGCAGTTGGCGTGAATGGATGGGCAAGGAGTTGTGGCGCCAGGGCAGTCACTTGCAACTGCTGCGCACCCAAGGGATGAGCCTGCGCTTGCTGCGATTCCCGGCCTTTTCGATGGGCGTCTGGGCACTGGATTTCATCGCTCTGTCGGCCCTGCTCAATGGTTTCCCCAAAGCGACGTTGTTCATCGTATTCATCACCAGCCTGCCAGCGCTGGTGCTGAGCCTGCGCCAAAGCCTGAAACACCATGACATAGGCCTGATGCTGCAACTGTGGGGCCTGCACTGGGTGCGCCTGCACCTGGCCGGTGCCGCGCTCATTTTGAGCCTGTGTCATTGGAATGCCAGGAGGCCGGCCCGTGGCTGAATTCATTTTCTGGTTGTGCCTGTTATTGCCGGTGTATGCCTGGCTGGGCTATCCGCTGCTGCTGACACTGATCGCGCCGTTGTTCCGCGCGCGGCGTCATGCGCCAGCCCCCCCCATGAATGTCAGCATCATCATCGCCGCGCACAACGAAGCCCGGCATATCGAAGAGAAATTGCGCATCCTGCTCGCCCAGGATTATCAGGCGCGCTCGCTACAGATCATTCTGGCCAGCGACGGCTCCACCGACGACACCGTGGCCTGCGCCCACAAGGTCATTGACCCGCGCATCAGCGTGCTCGACCTGCCTCGTCAGGGTAAGGCAGCCACCTTGAATGCTTCCGTAGCCCTGAGCACGGGCGAGATTCTGGTGTTCACCGATGCCGACAACCAATGGTCGACCGACACCCTCGGCCAGTTGCTCGCACCCCTGGCCGATCCACAGGTCGGGGCCTGTGCCGGGCACATGCTGATCCCGGTGCCGGGCAAGGGCCTGAGCCTGGGCGACAGCCTTTATCGGCATTACGAAGGCTGGTTGCGCAAGGTGGAAAATCGCACCGGCTGCATGGTCTCCGCCGACGGCGCCCTGCTCGCCCTGCGCCGCGAGTTGTTCCAGCACGTGCCGGCGGAGGTCAACGATGACTTCTTTATCAGTACCTGCGCACCGGTGGCGTTCAAACGCATCGTCTATGTGCCCCAAGCACAAGTGAGCGACCAGGGCGTCGACGGAATCGCCAAACAGTGGCGCCGTCGCCAGCGCGTCACCGTCGGCGGTCTGCAAAGCCTGGCCCAGCGCCGGGAGCTGCTGAACCCTTGGCGGTATGGCCTGTATGCGATTGCACTGATCAGCCACAAGCTGATTCGACGCCTGGCACCGATCCTGTTGGTGCCGTTGCTGCTGAGCAATGTCTGGCTGTGGAATGTTCATGGCTTCTATCGCCTGAGCCTGATCGCGCAACTGCTCGGTTACGCGATGGCTATCGTCGGCCTGCTGGATGTGCAACACCGTTTGCCCAAACCCTTTCGCCTCGCCGCGTTTGTTCTGGTGACCCTGGCCGGGATGAGTATCGGTCTGTGGCAGTTCTTGCGCGGCCAGCGGTACGCGCAATGGAACCCCGAGCAAAATCGTTGAAAGGACCGTGCCATGGCGATCAAACAATTATTAAAACGCACCAGTGGCTGGCTTTATCTCAACTCGCCCGTAGGCCGTCATCAACTGCACGGTGCCGGGGTGATCCTGATGCTGCATCGGGTGCTGGCCAATGACCGCGCCGCCGACCTGCCCCATCGCAATGAACTGTGCGTCGGGCCGAAGGCATTCGAACATCTGCTCGCCTGGTTGAAAAAGAACTTCGACTGCGTGCCTCTGATGGAGATCTTGCAACCGGGCGCCATCAGGACCGGACGACCAAAAATCGCGCTGACCTTCGACGACGGCTGGCGCGACAACGCGCTGAATGCCTTCCCGTTGCTGAAAAAGTATCAGGTGCCGGCGAGCATTTTTCTCTCCACCGATTTCATCGGCAGCCGACAACGCTTCTGGTGGGAAAGCCTGGGAGAAACCCTGTGGCACAGCCACGGTGAAAAAGCCCGGACGCATTTGATTGAATGCCTGCAACAGATCGGGCGACCGTTACCGGTGCTGCTCGATGATCTGGATGTGCAGCGCCGAAGCCTGGCGCTTTTGCACTTTTTGCACAGCCTGAAAAACTTGCCATCGGGCGAACTGAATCGGCTCAGCGATCAATGCCCTGAAGAGTCGTTGCCCCAGGCCCTGGACTGGCATCAGGTACGCGCGCTGGAAGCCAGCGGATTGATCCGCTTCGGTCCGCACGGCGCCAGCCACGCAATTCTCACCGACCTGGACGATCAACGTCTGGATGAAGAACTGAGCCGCAGCCGCAATGCCCTGCACAACGGTTGCAACCGGCCACTGCCGGTCTACTGCTACCCCAATGGCAACCATGATGCGCGGGTGCGCGAACACGTGGCGGATCATGACTTCCCGTTTGCCCTGGGCACCGACCTCGGGATTTATCGGGGTATCAGCGATCCATTGGCCTTGCCGCGAATCGGCATCAGCCATCGCACGGCGCGCAATCCGGAGTTGCTGTCCTGGCGCATCTATCGCGGAGCCAGGCCATGAGTCGCAGTCATTACCTCAAACACCTGGCCCTGAGCATGGGCACCAAACTGGCGATGATCGGCCTGCGGCTGCTGCGCAATGTATTACTGGCGCGGATTCTGGGGCCCAGCGAGCGCGGTCTGTTTGCGTTGCTCAGTACCCTGCCCGATTTGATCAGCGCCGCCACCAGCGGCGGGCTGAATTCGGCGGTGGGGTATCAGGCGGCCAAGCAACGGCCCATGGGATTGTTGTTGAGCCAGGTGCTGGTGTTCGGTTGCCTGCTGGCGGGTTTGCTGACATTGCTGGTGGTGGCGCTGGTGCGCGAGTTCGGTGGTGAACTCGACATCACCACGCAACTGGGATTGCTCGCCTGGCTGTTGCTGCTGGCGGTGCCGCTGACCGTCCTCAAGAGCGGCCTGCTGACCTTGCACAATGCGTCGGGCGGTGTGGTGGCGTTCAATGCCTTGCGGCTGGTGGAATCCCTGGCGCCACTGCTGCTGTTTCTGGCCTTGTTCTGGATGTGGAAAGACGCAGCCCTGGAGGCGGCGCTGATCAGTTGGCTGGCCGGCCTCAGCCTGGTGGTGCTGGCCGGGTGGTTCTGGCTCAAGCGCGCTCAGCCCTTGAAGTTGCAGTGGGACCGTGCCAGCCAGAATGAACTGCTGCGCTACAGCGCTCGCAGCCATCCGGACCTGTTGTTCCAGCAAGTGATTCTGCGCTCCGATTACCTGTTCATCGGCGCCCTGCTCGGCAGCACCGCGTTGGGGCATTACGCCATGGCCAGCGCCGCTGCCGAGTTGCTGCTGATCGTCCCGGAGGCGGTGACCACGCCGCTGATGAAACGCCTGCTGCAACAGGACGAAGGCATGGATCGCCTGACGCCGTTGGCCCTGCGCCTGACCGCCACGGTGATGCTCGGCGCCTGCCTGACCATGGCGGTGATCGGTGAATGGCTGATCGTCACGCTGTTCGGCATTGCCTATCAGCCAGCCTACCCGGCGTTGCTGGCGCTGCTGCCGGGGCTGCTCGGCCTTTGCTATGCGAGCATCTTGCGCCTGGACTTGCTGGGCAAAAATCGCCCCGGCACGATTTCGCTGTTGATGGGCCTCGGCGCGTTGCTGAACCTGGCCCTGAACCTGTTGTTGATCCCGATTTACGGCATCGTCGGCGCTGCGACGGCATCGTCCATCGCCTACCTGGCGGTCACCCTCGCGCTGCTGGTGATGTATTGCCGGTTGAGTGGCGTACCGGTCTGGCAAACCCTGATCATCCTGCCCAGCGATGTGGCTCCGATGCTTCAGATGCTGCAACGGAAATCGGCATGAAACGCCTCATGCTGCTGTTGAGCCTGAGCCTCGGTTTGAGCGCCCAGGCGGCGCCCATGCGCTGGGCTGATATTCGCGACGGCAGCCTGTACCTGCAAACGGATCGCCCCGACACGCTGACTGTTCGCTGGGCTCCGGCGTGGCAGGCCGATGCCAACGAAGAACGCCTGTACCTGCTCGACGGCAACGGTAACCTCAAGGGCGAGCGCCTGATCGCCGCCAGTGAAACCCGAGGCAAGCACAGTTGGCCACTGGCGCCGAGTGCCGCCAGTTATCGACTGGAAATCCCGGGCTACAGTTTCCGCCGCTACACGATCGAACACGATGAACGCACAGTGGCGTTGTTCGCCCCCGCCAAGGTGCATTTCAGCGCCGAAACCCGCGGCGGCGATGAGCTGTATTTCAAGGTCGCACCCGGGGAACACGCCGTACTGGCCGGCAAGTTTCACGGTGGGATCAACGCCCTGCAGGCCCAGCGCGTGAGCGACAACAAACAGCTGTCGCTGGCACTGAAACCCCATCGCGCCTATTGGCAGTTCGATCAGGTGGCATTGCCCGTCACTCAGGACGAACAGGTCTGGCGCCTGCGCCTGCAAGGCAGCGGCAAGGTCGCGTTCTGGCTCGATGGCACGGCAAATCTGTTTGCCCAGAAACCGCAGCAGCTCAAACCGCTGCGCGAGGACGATGGCCAGACCCGCTTGACCCTGCACAAAGAAATGCTCGGCCCGACCCCGAACCTGGGCATTTACTTGCCCTACGTGCTGCCCCCTCAATCCAGTTTCGCAGCGCTCGACGCCCTCAGGCCCCAGGCGGGCACCTATTACAGTTTCGTTGACGTCACCGCGCAAAATCCGCACCACGAAGATGCGTTCCGCCAGCTCTATCAGAACCGCTTCGGCATCACCCAGGACCTCACGCTGTTGGCCGGCAGCCAGCGCCAGGCGGATTTGCGCGCCGACACTCAAAGCAACGCCGGCCTCGATGCCTGGCTCGCCGCCACTCGCGCCCTTGGCGGTACCGGTACGCACTACATCGCGTTCGCCGACGAGCCGAACCTCAACTACTCGAGCTACGCCGACTACCAGTCGATTTTCAACAGCATGGCCCGGCAGGTACGCAGCGATCCGGCCAACGCCAAGGCGGGTGTGCGCATCGCCATGCCCGCCACATCGCGCTTCGTCAACGGCCCGTTCGCCGACAACGCCGTCGACAAGCGCGGTATCGATTGGGCGCGGCGCCTGCTGGCCGAATCCGGTGAGCAGATCGACGCCCTCGCCTGGCACGAATGGATGATTCGCGACCTGCTGGCCACTCGGGTCTACCGCGACAGCGTACGCCGTGCCGCCGAGCTGGTGGGCCTCGATGCCAAGGGCCGGCCACGCAAGGCCTTGCTGCTGGATCAGACCAACCTGTCCAGCGGTTCAAGCCTGAGCCCCTATGATCAGGAAACCCACTTTGCTTCGCTGTGGTGGACTTCGGTGGTCATCAACTCGGCGCAGGATGGGTTGCTGGACATGCTCAACTGGTTCCAGGCCGCCGACGAGCCGACCTACCCCAAAGGCATGGTGCGGGTGCTGGGCGGCGATCGTTTCGAACTCAAGCCGGTGGGCCTGGCCCAGCAATTCATTCAGCAGCACTGGCTGAAAAACGTCATGCGCCTGGACAACGACGCCTTCGAAGTCGATGTATTGGCGATGGCCACCGAGCGCCAGCGCAGCCTGTTAGGGGTCAATAAAGGGGGACGCTTGCAGCGTGTCGATCTGGCCGGGGCGACGTGCCCGCTGGCCAAGGGAGCGTTGGTGTACTTCGGTGCCGACAACCGCAGTCGTAGCGCTCAGTTCACCTGTCACGACGGTCGCGTCAGCTTCGACCTGCCGGGCGAAACCCTGTTCGCCTTGAGCTGGAGTGCCTCATGAACGCCGCCAACTTGCATCACCACGACCGTGCCGCTCTCGACCGCGCGTTTCACCACGCCAGCGGCGACCGGTCTCTGTCAGGAGGCAATGATATGAATGCCTTGGAAAAACTTCGCCAACACATCAAACGAAAAGGCCTGCGTGCAACGGTCCGGCTCCTTTGGAGGCGCTACATGTTCGTTCACTGGGAGCTTCTGTGGATGAAGCGTGACCTGGTCAGCCCGGTCCCGCCCCATCAGCTCAAGCCTTACCCACCGCTACAGTTGAAGACCATCACCGTGCACAACACCGCAGCCTTTGCCCGTCACTTTGGCGACCGGGTCAACATCATGGAAGAACTGGCCACCGAGGGTTACACCGGGCACATGTATCTGGATGGTAAAGGCGACACGGTGGCTTTCATCTGGGGCAGCACCCGGGATTACCACGACCGGCATTTCTACGGCTGCACGTTCCCGGTAAAGAAAGGCGAATTCTTCGAATTTGGCGGCGAACTGGCTCGTGCCTATTGGGGCACCACGCTCTCGGTGGACCTGCAACTGCGACTCTGGAAAGCCATGCAGGCCCAAGGCTGCCACACGGTCGTGGATGTCTGCGATGCCCGCAACATACCCGCGCTGAAACTGCACATCCGCATGGGCTATCAAGAGCAAGGACGCATCCAGCACGTCTATCGATTATTCGGTCGCTGGCGTTTCTTGCGTGAAACCCGTTACAGCGACTCACGCCTGGATGCGCTACGCAAACCGTCCCGTTCACCTGTTCCTGAGTCAGTGGCGTGAAAATATGATGGCTCGATTCGAATGGCGCACCTCGCTGTGCGCCCCGGACTTTCCGGCAGCTGCTTATGAGGGGTTGCGCAGGCGTGTGACGGACCATACGCCGTTCAACACCCTCGCCTGGCTGTGCGCATCGGAACAGGCACTGACCGCAGGGGAACGCTTGCACGTTCTGCTGGGCTGGCAAGGTGATGAATTGGCCTTGTGCCTGCCGCTGGTGGCGTCCGTCGAGCGCTTTGGAAGGCTGCCATTTCGGGTCTTGCGTCACCTCGGTTATCCCCTCACCGATCGCCTGGCCCTGCTCACCTGCCTCGATGCCGACAGCATGCGCAAGGCGCTGGTGATCATCCGCCGTCACTTGCCCCATGCGATGCTGCAACTCAACGAATTGTCCGAACCCATCGGCGAAGAAAGCACGCTGACCGCATGGATGGCCCACAGCTCGACCGGCGAACGTCGCATCAGTTGCCGGGTGCCGGTGCATTTGATCAGCGATATCGACCGCCAGGAAGTGTCCGGCGACCCGCGCTACAAACTGCGCCGGGCGCGTAAACGCATCCTGGCCTATGGCGCTCAGGTCCGACGCATTACCCCTGACGCAGCCACCATCGGGCCTTTATTGCAGGCCCTCAGCGAAGTCGAAGTACAGAGCTGGAAAGGTGTCGAAGGCGTGGGGATTTTCACCAGCAACCGTAGCCGACAATGGATCAACCTGGCCTTCACCGCCCTCGCCGAACAGGGACTGCTGCGGGTGGTGCTGCTGGAGGTGGACGGGCGCTGCATCAGCTACCGGCTCGGCTTGCTGGAAGAGGGCCGGCTGTACGACTACAACCTGGCGTTCCTGCCCAAATACGCCGATCTGGGCAGCGGTCGTGTGTTGCTCGAAGAGTGGATTCGCTGGGGCCTGGACGACAACTGGCACTGGATCGACGCTTCGCGGGTCAGCCTGATGAACTCCAGCCATCAACTCCAGGAGCGCATGACCGGGCAACTTGAGCACTGGCGCTGGAGCTTCTACTCCTGGCGCCCCAGCGGCCTCGCCTTGGGGCTGACCATGCGACTCTGGCATCAATTCAAGCCGTGGTTGAAAAAGTGGCGGGCCTGGCGTGCATCAGTTGCTCCTGCATCCCCTGCGACACCCACTCGTGTCGACAAAGGCCCTGCGCCCACCGAAAAAAACAGGGAGGGCAAACATGCCTCGCCAAGTCATAGTCAACGCTGACGATTTCGGCCTCAGCCTGAGCGAAAACGCAGTGATCCTCGGTGCCTTCCAGGCCGGGGTCATCAGCTCCGCCACCGCCATGGCCAATATGCCGGCGTTCGAGGAAGCCTGCGTCCTGGCCCGGCAACCGTTGCTCCAGGGGCGAATCGGCTTGCACTTCAACCTCACCTATGGCCGGCCGTTGAGCCCGTCGATTCTCGCGCGTTCGACGTTCTGCGACAGCCAGGGCATGTTCGATCTCGACCTGCCCCGCCACAGCCTCTGGCTCAACCGCCTGGATCGCGAAGCGGTGCTGGAGGAACTCCAGGCTCAATGGCAACGTTGCCTGGATAACGGCCTTCTCCCAAGCCACATCGATTCCCATCAGCACGTGCACAACATCTGGCCCATCGGCGAAATCGTCGCGCGCTTTGCCGCCTACCAGGGGGTGCCCGTACGACTGGCGCGCCATCTGGGAAATAACCTGAGTGTGCGCAAGCGGGTGTTCAAGACACTGCTCAATCATCGATTGAACCGCCTCGCCGGAGCGACCGCCCAGTACGTATGCACCCCGGTAGACCTGCGCAACGTGGCGATGCCGATCGACGGACTGCTGGAGATCGTCGTCCACCCGACCCATATCGGCGCCGATTTTGGCGATATCTATTTAAACCCCGGAGAGTCTCTGGCTCACATTCTGGAGCTGCGTCTTCCGGGCATTCCGAGAGTGTCCTATGCCGCAGTGCCAAGGACGTTCGAAGAGGAACCGCAGTACTCGATTGACCTACGAACGTTGCAACCTTGATTAATCGCCATTGAAAAAAACGTTCCCCACCCAACCCTGGCTTCAGCCACGGAGGACTTCATGAGCGCCATCGCCAAGCTTCGCGAACGAATCAAACAAAAAGGCCTGCTGCATACGCTCCAGACGCTCTGGAAGCGCTATGTGTACTTCCACCGAGAACTGTTGTGGCTGGGGCGCGATCTGGTCACCCCGGTGGCGCCGCACAAACTACGGCCCTATACGGGTTTGAAGCGGGTGACGATTACCCAGGAGAACGCCATCGCTTTCACCAAGTATTACGGTAACCGCGTCAAGGCCATGGCCCAGATCGCCTCCGAAGGTCACACCGGGCACATGTATGTGGACGAGGCAGGTGATGCCATCGGATTCATCTGGGGCAGCCTCAGTGACTACTTTGACCAGCATTATTATGGCTGCTGGTTCCGGGTCAAACCGGGTGAGTTTTTCCAGTTCGGCGGTGAAATGATCCCTCTCTACTTCGGCTCCAGCCTGTCGGTGGACGCCCAGTACAATATCTGGGGTGCGATGCGGGACCAAGGTTGCGACAAGGTCATGGACGTCTGCGATGTCCGCAACATCCAGGCCATGAAAATGCACCTGCGCATGGACTACCAGGAACAGGGGCGAATCACCCACGTCTACGACCTGTTCGGCCGCTTTCGCTTCTTCCGCGAAACCTACTACAGCGGCTCGCGGCTGACTGCGCTGCGCAAACCTGCGCAGTCGACGGCGACTGCGGCGCAGGCGTGATTTTGGCTGGTGGGAGCGATGGTTGTTGCTTGACTGCGGACCGTGTCGCCGCCATCGCGGGCAAGCCCGCTCCCACAGGTATCTGCTTTGACCAAAGGATTTGTGAACGACAGCGATCACTGTGGGAGCGGGCTTGCCCGCGAAGGCGTCAGTCAGTGCAACTCATTCCTCAGGTCTGACACTCAGCGCTTCACCGCCACCAACGTGTAGCACAACGGCAACTGCGCCTTTTGCTGCTGATACCGATCGTAGAGTTCTTCGCGGTTGGAGTGCGGGTACTCCTTGAAGTGGCTGATCTGCAACCCCGCCTCAATGGCACCGGTGAAGATGGCACCCAGGGTGTGGACGAACCAGTAAGACGCTGAGACGGGCTGTTCGACTTTGCCCTCGTAAACGATCGGCTGGTTCTGGACGAAAGGTTCGCTGCGAAAATACGAACTGTCCGGGCGATAGGGATCGGCTGACTCGGGGTCGAACATTTCCAGGAACGGGTGGGTTTCGTACACCACCAGAGCACCGCCGGGCTTGAGGGTTTGCGCGGCATGGCGCAAGAATTCAGCGATGTCCGGCATCCAGTTCAATACGCCGATGGTAATCAGCGCCACATCGAAACGCTGGTGAAGATCAGTCGGCAGATGATGGATGTCAGCCTCGATGAATTCGGGCGCATGGGGCGAACGGGATGCCAGCTCCCGGGCCTGATCGAGAAAGGCTTCCGACTGGTCAATGCCGACGACACGACGGGCCCCCAGGGCGAACAGTGAAAGACTTTCGCGTCCGTTGTTGCAGCCGAGCTGCACCACATCCTTGCCGGCGACGCCGACCTGTTGAAGCAACCCGGTGAGGGTGTCATCCAGGCAGGAAAAATCGCCATGGCTCACGGCACTCAAACAGGCCCGCCACTCCGGGGTGTCTTTGTGGTGTTGGGCGGAGTCATTCCACGCATCGCGATTGCTGGCGATGGCTTTTTCTTTTGTCGGCATTTCCATTGCACACTCCAGAATTCAGGCCTTTGATTGGCCGGCACGAGTCTGGATCAGCGTCAGCAAAACTACCATTCGAGCTTTGTTGCGATCTTGTAATCACCGGTGGGGCGAAACCTCTTCGCCTTGATTCAACCGCTCACGCAAAAACTCGATCAGCGCCTGCACCGGTCGTGACCTCTGGCGATGTTGCGGGTAGACGGCTGACAAGGTCAGCGGCACGGGGCGAAAATCATCCAGCACCGGCACAAGTCGGCCGTCCTCCAGGGCCGAGTCGACGATGAAGGTCGGCAGGTACGTGATGCCCATACCGGCGATGGCCGCGTCCTTGAGCAACTCACCATTGTTGACCCGCATCCGCCCAGTGACGTTGACGTTCTGCGGCCTGCCCTGCCCCTCGAAACGCCATTGCACCTGACGACTGTGGCCGTAAGGCAGGCAATCATGAGTGTGTAAATCCTCGGGTTTAAGCGGCGTACCCCGCTCGGCCAGATACTCCGGGCTGGCGCAATACACTCGCTCGATGGAGGCGAGGCGTCGAGCGATCAGTGTCGAGTCTTCCAGCACTCCGATGCGCAATGCCAAATCGTAGCCCTCACCGAGTAAGTCCACTGGTCGATCACTCAGGTCGACTTCCACGGTGACCTCGCGATAACGCTGCAAAAACTCCGGTAACAGACAGCCCAGATGCGCCACGGCAAACGACAACGGTGCGCTCAGGCGAATGGTACCGCGAGGCTCGGTGGTCTGGCCGGCGATGCCCTGCTCCACTTGCTCGACTTCGCTGAGCAGGCGCAGGGCTGATTCGTAATAACTCTGCCCCAGCGGCGTGACGTCCAACCGCCGGGTCGAACGGTTGAGCAGGCGCACGCCGAGGCGCTCTTCCAGTTGCATCAAGCGGCGGCTGACGAACTGCTTGGACAACCCTAATTGATCGGCTGCCGCCGTGAAGCTGCCAGAGTCCATGACCTGGCAAAACATACGCATATCTTCGAACGGGTTCATTGTCGCGCCCTGGTTGACAGCCAAACGCTTTATAGCCGTTTTTTTCGTTTCTGACTCCCCAAATCTAAAGATCAAAAGATCGCAGGCTTCGCCCGCTCCTACGGGGATTGAGTACAGGCGGGTGTACCCAATCATGTAGGAGCTGGCGAAGCCTGCGATCTTTTCAAGCGGCCGGCCGAGGCCGGCAGCCATACCTCTTACTTCGCGGTGAACGTCGTGTAGCTGTTGATCAGGTTGCGGTAGTTCGGGATGCGCTGGGACAACAGGTTGGCCAGGCCTTCCATGTCGTTGCGCCAGTCGCCCTGCAACTCGCAAGCCACCGAGAACCAGTTCAGCAGTTGCGCACCGGCAGCCGACATGCGAGCCCACGCCGCTTGTTGCACCGTAGTGTTGAAAGTGCCGGAGGCGTCGGTTACCACGAACACTTCAAACCCTTCAGCGAGTGCCGACAACGTCGGGAACGCCACACACACGTCAGTTACAACACCGGCAATGATCAGCTGCTTGCGGCCGGTGGCCTTCACGGCTTTGACGAAGTCTTCGTTGTCCCAGGCGTTGATCTGGCCCGGGCGTGCAATGAACGGAGCGTCCGGGAACTGCTCTTTGAGTTCCGGCACGATCGGACCATTCGGGCCGCTGTCGAAACTGGTGGTGAGGACAGTCGGCAGGTTAAAGAACTTGGCGATGTCGCCCAGGGCCAGCACGTTGTTCTTGAATTCGTTAGGCGAGAAATCCTGCACCAACGAGATCAGGCCAGTCTGGTGATCAACCAGCAATACCACTGCATCATCTTTGTTCAGACGTTTGTAAGGAACGTTGCTCATGTGAAACTCCTCGGGGGATGGACTTACCTCAGGGGCGCCGACACACCAGGCCGGCGCATTGTTTAATCACTAGAAGGCAAAACACGAGCAGCCAAACGCGCCCCAGAACCCCTGGAAATCGCTGACCGGTGCGTTCGACAAACGCGCCCGCTCATGGCTGTGGGAATGCACCGCGCACGGCCCGCTGCACTGGTGAACCTGTGCCTGCATCGGTGAAGCCGGACGCCAGTGACCCGGCACCTTGACCACCGGCGACCAGTCCGGCAGCACCGGCACGCTAGGCGGTCCAAGCTTTTCGAATTCGCCGGCGGCGTACACCACCTTGCCGCCGACCACAGTCAACACCGACTCGATCCACTTGATGGCTTCTTCGTCCACGCTGAAGAAGTCGGCGCTCAGGGCGGCGACGTCGGCCAGTTGCCCGACCTTGATCTGGCCTTTTTTGCCTTGTTCGGAGGAAAACCAGGCACTGCCGTGGGTGAACAGTTCCAGCGCGGTCTGCCGGGGCAGGCCTTCGCTGTGCAGCGCCAGCCCACCGACGGTGCGACCGCTGACCATCCAGTACAACGAGGTCCATGGATTGTAGCTGGACACTCGAGTCGCATCGGTACCGGCCCCCACCGGTACACCCTCGGCCAGCATGCGCTTGATCGGTGGCGTGTTTTCGGCGGCCTGGGCGCCATAACGCTCGGCGAAATATTCACCCTGGAACGCCATGCGATCCTGGATGGCGATACCACCGCCCAGCGCCCTCACCCGCTCGATGTTCTGTGGGGTGATGGTTTCAGCGTGGTCGAAGAACCATGGCAAACCATTGAAGGGAATGTCGCGGTTGACCTTCTCGAACACATCAAGCATGCGGCTGATGGATTCGTTGTAGGTCGCATGCAAACGGAACGGCCAGCGCTGCTCGACGAGGTGGCGGACCACCGGTTCCAGCTCGTCTTCCATGGTTTGCGGCAGGTCCGGACGCGGCTCGAGGAAGTCTTCGAAATCCGCCGCCGAGAACACCAGCATTTCCCCGGCGCCGTTGTGCCGCAGGAAATCGTCGCCCTGATGCAGCTTGACGCTGCCGGTCCAGTTCTTGAAATCGGTCAGTTCTTCCTTGGGCTTCTGGGTGAATAGGTTGTAGGCGATGCGCACGGTCAGTTGCTGGTCCTTGGCCAACTGCTCGATCACCGCGTAGTCGTCCGGGTAATTCTGGAAACCACCGCCGGCGTCGATGGCACTGGTCAGGCCGAGGCGATTGAGTTCGCGCATGAACTGGCGGGTCGAGTTGACCTGATATTCCAGCGGTAACTTCGGCCCCTTGGCCAGGGTCGAGTACAAAATCATCGCGTTCGGCCGCGCCACCAGCATGCCGGTCGGCTCACCGTTGGCATCGCGCACAATCTCGCCACCCGGCGGGTTCGGCGTGTTGCGGGTGTAACCGGCAACACGCAACGCGGCGCGGTTGAGCAAGGCGCGGTCGTACAAATGCAGCACGAACACCGGCGTATCAGGTGCGGCCTGGTTGAGCTCTTCCAGGGTCGGCATGCGCTTTTCGGCGAACTGGAATTCGTTCCAGCCACCCACCACCCGCACCCACTGCGGCGTGGGCGTGCGGTCGGCCTGATCCTTGAGCATGCGCAAGGCATCGGCCAGGGACGGCACGCCTTCCCAGCGCAATTCGAGGTTGTAGTTCAGGCCGCCACGGATCAGGTGCAAGTGCGAGTCGTTGAGACCGGGGATGACGCAACGGCCCTTGAGGTCGATGACCTGCGTGCCCGAACCGCGCAGGGCCATGGCGTCGGCATCGGTACCAACCGCGACGAAGCGGCCATCGCTGATCGCCACGGCGCTGGCGAGGGGCTTCTCACGGTCAACGGTATGGAACTGGCCATTGAACAGAATCAGATCGGCGTTCATCGCGTTTCCTTAAGGCTGTGTGGAATGGGACTGGCCGGCTTCCAGCCACGGCGCGAACAGGCGCGTGGCCAGCGGCATAAAGACGTACACCACCGACAGCACAATGGTCAGGGTGATCAGGAAAGTGGCGACCACGTAGTTGGACAGGAAGGCATTGAGCTGCAACAGCGGCCCCCAGATCAGCGGCACCAGCAAGGTGTGCGGCAAAATCACCAACAACGTCACCACGGCCTGCTTCCAGCGCGGCGGTGGCGAACCGGCCTCAGCCAGCGGTGAGAACCAGAACTCATTGACCGGGTTGACCTCGGTCTGGTCGCCGTCGGCCAGCATCGGCGCAGCTTCATCGACCAGCGCCTGGCGCTGCGGCGAGTCGAGCCAGCGCTGCATCGCGTCAGTGGAGCAAAAACGCAGCACACAGGTGAACAGGTCGAGGCCACCGCTCTTGCCGCGAATCACATCCACGCCCAAGTGCCCTTCGCGTTGCCCGGCCACGCTGACGATGTTGCGCAGCCAGGCTTCATAGGCCGCTTCAAAACCGGCCTTGACCCGGTGTTTGACGATCAGGGTCACGACTTCTTCGAATCGATTGGAATCAGGCATAACGGAGGGCTCCAGCGAGACGAACATTGAGCGCCAGCCGTCCGGGCCCGGCGATAAACACAGTGGTGAAGAGAATCAACAGCAACCAACCGAACTGCCCTTCGGCCACGCTCCATTGCGGATGCACGATCAGCATCGCCACCAGCAGCACGAAGAGAATAGGCAAACAAGCCAATCGCACCAGCACCCCGGCGATGATCAGTAATGGGCAGAGGACTTCGGCGAAAATCGCCAGGATCAGGGTGAGGTGGGCACCGAGGTGGAACGGGTCTTCGATCAGTTGCAGCTGCGCACTGAAGTCCAGCAGCTTGGGCAAGCCGTGAACCCACAGCAGAAACAGACCACCACTGACCCGCAAAAACAGCAGCCCGAAATCTTGAGCCTGTTCATCCCATCGCGAAGCGTTCATGGCCCTACCCTTGATCAATCATTGCCCTGAATAGTGCAGTGACGGGGTAGGGAAAAATTGAATGTACGTGCTCTCTTTGTACGGCGGGAATTGTGGCGAGGGAGCTTGCTCCCGCTGGGCTGCGAAGCAGCCCCAAAACCATTCGACCCAATTGCATCAGGTAGACCGCGTGTACAGGGTTTACGACTGCTGCGCAGCCGAGCGGGAGCAAGCTCCCTCGCCACAGGGATCAGCGTTTGACCTCAGGTTATAGGGCCGGGTTGGCCTTCAATTCCAGACTATCCAGCGCCCGACTCACAGCCAGTTCACCCAGCATGATGAGCTGCGCGACGCCCAGTATCGTATTGCGCTGCGACCCCTCCAGAAACCCGGCACAGTCGCTGGCGATCACCTTGGCCGAGGCAAAGGATTCGCAGGCATTGGCCAGTAGCTCTTCGATGTCGATGCCCGGCGCGACGGTGTAAATCGTGCTCGGTTTGCGCGAAGTCTTGGCGGTGGACGGTTTGAGGTAGTGATCAAGAGCACGCTCGGCGGCTTCATTGAGTTTTTTGGGATCGAGGGGATCGTAGGGGGAAACGTCGTCGGTTTCTGGCGGGTTAGGTGTGGCTTTGAACATGGTGAATCTCCTTTGGAAAATAGCACCACCAGAACCTGTCGCTAAACAAATAAGGGTGGCGGCTGTATGCAGGTTAGCGAACCGGTCAAAGGCACCCGGTAGACCCAAGGGTCTCCCGCATACAGCCACCATAATGCAATTGCAGACGTCAAAAGTCGGCAATGAAGTCTGGAGCACTGATGCACTTTGAATAGTCCGAGTCGCTAAACCCGATCGCTGATTGGCAGCGATGCGGAAACGATAAAGACCAGGCCCAAAGCGCACAAGCCGGCGGATTCTGGCGCAGTCGTAGGCAACGGCGCAAGGATCTGTAGCTTCCCGGAAATCATCTTCAACACTATTCAACAAATCTGTCAGACAGACACAGATTCTTGTGGGAGCGGGCTTGCCCGCGATAGCGGTCTGCCAGTCGACATCAATGCAGGATGTGCCGACCTCATCGCGGGCAAGCCCGCTCCCACAGGGGTTTAGGCGTTTTGAAAACCTGTATTTGCAGCCTTAAACCACCGGAATATCCAGCGCCACCGACATGAACTGACTGATCCGCGAACGCAACCAGCGCTCCGCAGGATCGTTGTCATGCACCCCGCTCCACGCCATCGATAACTGCGCGGCGTCGATAGGAAACGGCGGATCTTCGGCGCGCAAAGTACATCCCTCGACCAGCGCACACGCAGCGTAATCCGGCACCGTGGCAATCATCTCGGTACCGGCCAACAACGCCCGCAAGCCACTGAATTGCGGCACGCCCAGCACCACGCGGCGAGAGCGGCCAACCTTGGCCAGATCCATATCGATGTTGCCGCTCAGGTCACCGGAGAACGACACCATCGCGTGCGGCCGTGCGCAATATTCGTCGAGCGTCAGCGGCCCTGGACGATCGTCACCGCGCAGCACTTTGCAGGGAATGTCGCGCAGGCGTTTGCGCTTGGCATTGGCCGGCAGGTCGGTGGTGTAACTCACCCCCACCGAAATCTCGCCAGACGCGAGCAACGCCGGCATCAGCAGATAATTGGCGCGGCGCACCACGACCACAATCCCCGGCGCTTCTTCTTGCAGTTTGCGCAACAACGGAGGAAAAAGTCCGAACTCGGCATCGTCCGACAGCCCGATGCGAAACACGTCGCAGCTGGTCGTTGGGTCGAATTCCTTGGCGCGGCTGACCGCCCCCGAGATGGTGTCCATCGCCGGTTGCAGTTCCTTGAGAATCGCCAGCGCCCGCGCGGTCGGCTCCATCCCGCGACCGTTGCGCAGCAACAACGGATCGTCGAACAAATCACGCAACCGCCCCAGCGCAGCGCTCACCGCGGGTTGGCCCATGAAGAGTTTTTCGGCGACCCGGGTCAGGTTTTTTTCGAACATCAACGCCTCGAAAATCACCAGCAGGTTCATGTCGACGCGGCGCAGATCATTACGGTTCATATGCACAATCCCATGGTGATTTCGGCCAGGCACGAAGGTTGACGAGCATCTGACTTTACTCGAGACGGCCCGCCCAGATCGAGGAATTAACAACGTTTAACTCGCAAGCCAAAGCCCCCACGACCAAGAATGAAACCCTCTGCGCAGACCTGTTTTTTTCAGAAAAGGGAACGTGCTGATCCACCGTGCAGTGCACCAGCGCGCTCCCACCGACACGGACATTTGTCATGGCTCACTTCCAGCAGAACGCGGTCAGCGCGTCAGCCACTCAAACACAAAAAAAAACCACTGGCGGGCTCAGCCCCTGGCGTGAACATCTGGCCAAGCAGCTGATCCTCGACCATCTCGATGAAACCCTGGAAGTGACTGAACTGGCACGGGCGTGCGCCCTGTCACGCAGTCATTTTTCCCGTGCGTTCAAATGCAGCACCGGCCTCTCGCCGCAAGACTGGATTCGCCGGCAACGCATCGCCCGGGCCAAGCAGCTGATCCAGAACACCGACCTGACCCTGACGCAAATCAGCCTGGAATGCGGCTTCTGCGATCAGGCGCATTTTTCCCATATCTTCACCCGCAGCGAAGGCGTTTCACCGTTTGCCTGGCGCTGTCGAACTGTGCGTTCTCTTCCCTCTCCCAACAGCAAAAGATCGCAGCCTTCGCCAGCGCCTACAGGAGTTCACTTAACCCTGTAGGCGCTGGCGCAGCCTGCGATCTTTTGATCTTGATCAGCCCTTGATGAACGCCAGCAGATCTTCGTTGAGTTGATCCTTGTGGGTATCGGTCAGGCCGTGGGGTGCTCCCGGGTAGACCTTCAAGATGGAGCCCTTGACCAGTTTTGCCGCGGCGATGCCGGCGGCTTCGATCGGCACGACCTGGTCGTCGTCGCCATGCACCACCAGGGTCGGCACGTCGAACTTCTTCAGGTCTTCAGTAAAGTCGGTTTCGGAGAACGCCTTGATGCAGTCATACGCGTTCTTGTGGCCGGACATCATGCCCTGCAGCCAGAACCAGTCGATCATGCCTTGGGACGGCTTGGCACCCGGGCGATTGAAACCAAAGAACGGACCGCTGGCCAGATCCTTGTACAGCTGCGAACGGTCGGCCAGGGACGCCTGACGAATACCGTCGAACACTTCCAGCGGCAAGCCGCCCGGGTTGGCCTCGGTCTTGAGCATCAACGGCGGCACCGAGGAAATCAGCCCGGCCTTGGCCACGCGTCCAGTGCCGTGGCGACCGATGTAGCGCGCCACTTCGCCACCGCCGGTGGAGAAGCCGAACAGCACGGCGTTTTGCAGGCCCAGATGCTCGATCAGCTGCGCCAGGTCATCGGCGTAAGTGTCCATCTCATTGCCGAACCATGGCTGGCTCGAACGACCGTGACCACGGCGATCATGGGCAATGACCCGGTAACCTTTCGAAGCCAGGAAGATCATCTGCGACTCCCAGCTGTCAGCGTTCAATGGCCAACCGTGGCTGAAGACGATTGGCTGACCGGTGCCCCAGTCCTTGTAGTAAATCTCGGTGCCGTCTCGGGTAATAAAGGTGCTCATGGCGATGTCTCCTCATGCATGGTTTTTGTGGCGGTTAATAAGAGGTGCGGACCATTCGTTCAGCCAGGCGTGCCACCCGCTCGCCCAAATGCGCGGCAGTGCGACGGTCTTCGGGCGGCGGTGCAAGGTCGGGGGACTGTTCGACGTTCGATTGGGCCATGGCTCCCAGCGAACTGCCGAGACGGTTCAACTGCCCATCGAACAGGCCAATGCTGCTGCGCGCCGGCAGCAGGTCGAGGCCGACCCAGATCATCGAGTGCTGGGCGGCGAACACTGCCATCTGCTGCAAGGTGTTGAGCTTGTCGCCGCACAGGCAGCCTGAGTTGGTGAAGCCGGCGGCAAGTTTGTCGCGCCAGGGCTGGGCCAGGTAGAACGAGGCGGTAGCGTCCATGAAGCCCTTGAAGGCTGCCGAAGCACTGCCCATGTAGGTCGGGGCGCCAAAGATGATTGCATCGGCGCGGTGTAAGCGTTCCCAGTGATCGTCCACTTCTTCGACCGGAATCAGCCTACAGATGCTACCCAAGTGCCGTTCCACACCCTGGCCCACGGCCTCGGCCATGACCCGGGTGTGCCCGTAGCCACTGTGATAGACAACCACCACGTTGCTCATTCCGGCTCCTCCAGAAGGGTTCATCCTTTTTGCGGCACGCTTTTTGTTGCAAGAAGGCCGGTGCCTTCGGTTGAACTTGAAGGGATGGATTTTTGAGCGTAGACCGGACACACGACGAGTTAAACGTTGTTAATTTTCAACGGGGCGCCCACGCCCCCGGCCAACACCGCACCCAATAAATACGGGATCGACAAGCGCTGACGGGAATCCAGCAGCCGATGCACACACCGACGAGGTGCACGACAGAGCATTGCACTGCCGAAAAAACCTGAGGAATATGCCCCGATACCGTGCGATAGACGGATGCAGGAGTGACCCGTTGACCCTTTCTCCCGAACAGGCCATCCATTTCGGCCCTTACCGGATTTACCCCGGACAACGCCTGGTGATGGAGGCCGACCAGCCCTTGCGCCTGGGTCGGCGGGCCATGGACATTCTGTTGATCCTGCTGGAGCACGCCGGGCAGGTGGTGAGCAAGCAGCAACTGATCGCCCGGGTCTGGCCCAAAAGCGTGGTGGAAGACATCAACCTGCGGGTGCACATGGCTGCGCTGCGCAAGGCCCTCGGTGGTGGTCAGGCCGGCCAGCGCTACATCATCACCGTTGCTCAGCGCGGCTACAGTTTTGTCGCGCCGTTCTCTGTGGAGCACATCGAGCAAAGCCCGAAAAGCGCCGAACATGGGAGCCGGCATAACCTGCCAATCCGTCGGACCCGCATGATCGGTCGCCAGACTCTGGTCGACAGCGTGATAACGCAATTGACGCGGCAGCGTTTCATCACCCTCGTGGGCCCCGGCGGAATCGGCAAGACCACGGTGGCGCTGCGCGTCGCCGAGCAATTGATCGGCCGCTACCGAGACGGCATTCGCCTGCTGGACCTGGCACCGATCAACGACCCTTTGATGATCACCACGCACTTGGCAACGCTGCTGGATTTATCCTTGCACGACGCCGAACCCATGAGCGGTCTCGCCACGTTCCTGCGCGAACGGCAGATGCTGCTGGTCATCGACAATTGCGAACACTTGATCGATGCCATTGCGTTGCTCAGTGAAAGCATCCTGCGCGCGGCGCCCCAAGTGCACATTCTGGCTACCAGCCGCGAGAGCCTGCGGGCCGAAGGCGAGTTCGTGCAGCGCCTGGAATCGCTGGACTGCCCACCGCCCATCGCCGTGCTCGACCGCGCTCAGGCGCTGACGTTTTCGGCGCTGCAATTGTTTGTCGAACGGGCGATGGCCAGCCACGACAGTTTCGAACTGAGCGAAGCCGAACTGCCGCTGGCCATTGAAATCTGCCGGCGTCTGGACGGCATACCGCTGGCCATCGAACTGGCGGCAGCGCAAGTGGGCAGCCTGGGTTTGAGTGGGTTGCTGTTGCAGCTGCAAGGCAACTTTCGCCTGCTCACCCAAGGCTGCCAAACGACCTTGGGCCGCCATCAGACGTTGCGCGCGACGCTGGACTGGAGCTTCGAACTGCTCAATGCCTGCGAGCAAATCTGCCTGCGTCGACTGGGTATTTTTCGGGGCGCCTTCACCCTGGAGTCGGCGGCCGCCGTGATCGTCGGTGAACACCTCGAACCCGGCGTGGTGTTCGCCTCGATCACCCAATTGGTCGCCAAGTCATTATTGAACGTGGAAGTCGGCGACGAAGAAGTGTTCTACCGGCTGCTCGACACCACACGTGGCTATGCACTGGAAAAACTCGCCCAGGCCCAGGAATTGCCGGACACCCGCGAGCGCCACGCCGAACGCTGCCTGGCCTTGATGCAGCAAGCCCGGGACGACTGGGAGCAGATCTCGAGCGATCGCTGGATCGAGCGTTACGCCCGCAACCTGGAAGACATCCGTTCTGCACTCGATTGGGGCTTGAATGCTCAAGGGCCGCAGGCCTTGGCGATCCGCCTCGCCGCGACCTCGACGCCGCTCTGGCAGGAACTGTCGCTGCTCAAGGAGCATGGCGTGTATGTGCGCAAAGCTTTGGCGTTGCTCGAAGCGACGCATCAGCCCTGCCCGCGTGTGACCATGACCCTCAAGCTTGCCCTCGGCAGTTCCTGCTACCACACCCTGGGCAGCAGCGACGAAGCCGTCGAAGCGTTTGTCAGCGCCAAACACTTGGCCGAACACTGCAACGATGTGGCCGGTCAGCTCAAAGCGATTTCCGGGCACTTGGCGGTTGATCTTAGTTGCGGCCACTACCAACAGGCCCTGGAGCAGAGCCGACAATTTGAGCGGTTGGGGCTGCACGGTGATGCGGCATTGTCCCTGAGCACCCAACGCTTGCGGGTTCTGGCGCTGCACTTTGCGGGGGATCAGGCTCTGGCGCGGGAGAATGTCGAACAGGTTATTCAATGCCTGGCCCAGAGCGGTCAACTCAACCGCTTCACCTACTGTTTTGGTGTGCAGTACGATCAAAGCGTCGCAGCCCTGACGATTCTGGCGCGCATTCTCTGGTTACAAGGGCACCCGGAAAAAGCCTGGCGTACCGCACGACAAGCACTCGACATCGCGATGCAGATCAATCATGGCACGTCCATCTGCTACACCCTGGCGCTGGCCGGTTGCCTGATCGCTCACTACAACGGCGACACCCCGGTCGCCCGCGAGCTCCTGAGCCTGCTGCTTGAGCAGGCGAAGAAACATTCGGTGCTGCTGTTCTACACGTGGGCCAAACATTACGCGCAGGTGATCGAGGGGGCCGATGCGCCCTCCTCACCGCAAGCAAACAGCGGGTTGATCAAGGAAATCATGGTCACGCTGGACAGTCGTTTCATCGATGACGCATTGCTGGAACGAGCCGAAAACGGTACGGCGGGCTGGAGCACGGCGGAAATTCTACGAGCCCGGGCCGACGCGTTGCTGACCGAGGATTGCCCGACCGGGGTCAGTGCGGCTGAGGCGGTGCTGCTCAAAGCTTTAGCCGTGGCAAAAACCCAGGGAGCGCTGGCCTGGGAACTGCGTAGCGCCACCTCATTGGCCAGACTATGGCAGCGTCAGGGTCACTTTCAGCAAGCCTATGAGCTGTTGGCGCCGATTTACCAGCGCTTCACCGAAGGCTTTGCCACACCGGACTTGACGAAAGTCCGTCGGCTACTCGACGAGCTGCAGCGACACCTGCCCGGCTGATGTCCAGCGTGCCCGGCTGATGTAGCCCTCATAACGCAGTTCACAGGCGCGCAAGTAGCCACTGTCGTCGAGTTTTTCCAAGGCATAAGCGCGGGTGGTGTTTAGGAAACGGTAACGGGTCACGCCGATGCTCTGCTCCACCGACAGCAGCGATTTGCGCGCCAGGCTTTCCACCCCTTTAACCACACTGGCAGGCAACAGCACCGCGCAACTGATCACGCCAATCGCCGCGTCCAGGGTGAACGCCATTTTGAACACCGCCAGCCGCTGCAGCACGGTTTGCTCCAACGGGCTTAGCTGTTCATAGCTCCAGTCCAGTGCGGCTTTCAGGCTCTGATGCCGTGGCACGGCAGTGCGCCGCCCCTGTGTCAGCAGTTGAAAACAGTTACCCAGTTGCGCTTGCAACCCCACCAGCGCCAACGCATCGATCTGCGCCGCCGCCAGTTCAATGGCCAAGGGCAGGCCATCCAGGCGCCGACAGATTTCGCGCACTGCCTTGAGGTCCTGTTGGCGCAGGGCAAACCCTTGCTGACGGGCTCGGGCGCGGCTGACCAACAGCTGCACCGCCGAATAACCCATGGCCTCGGCCACGTTGTATATCGCTGAGGCCGGCGGCACCGCCAGAGCCGGTAAACGCAGCAGCGTTTCCCCCGCCGCTCGCAGGGGTTCGCGGCTGGTGGCCAGGATCGACAACCGTGGTGCCGAGGCCAGCAAATCGTCCACCACTGCCCGACAGCATTCGAGCAGGTGATCGCAATTGTCGAGCACCACCAAGGCATGCCGCTGCTCCAGCGCCGCCCCGCCGACGTCCGGTTCCAGCATGCGCGACAGATGCTCGACGAGTTGCCCCGGGTCATCGATGGCCGCCAGATCAACCCTCCAGACACCGTCCTGATAGTGCTGCAACAGCAACTCGGCCACGCGCAGCGCCACGGTAGTTTTGCCAATGCCGGCGGGACCAATCAAAGTCATGAGACGTCGAACCGGCAACTGCCGGGCCACACTGCCGACGATCGAGTCGCGACCGGTCACCGGTGTGAGCCGCGCAGGCAGGTTGTGCTGAGGCTTGTGTTCCGTCTCGACCGGCACCGGCGAGCCTGTCCCGTCGCGTTGTACCGGGGCGATGAAGCTGTAGCCGCGCTGGGGAATATTGACGATGTAACGCTGGCCGTTCTGGCCATCGCCAAGTGCCCGACGCAGG
Organism: Pseudomonas sp. F-14 TE3482; assembly: GCF_053629455.1. Classification (NCBI taxonomy): domain Bacteria; kingdom Pseudomonadati; phylum Pseudomonadota; class Gammaproteobacteria; order Pseudomonadales; family Pseudomonadaceae; genus Pseudomonas; species Pseudomonas sp. F-14 TE3482. The sequence goes on along the minus strand of NZ_JBRJII010000001.1, from coordinate 3,464,399 downwards.
GCGGCGATATGCACACGCAGGTTGATTTCCTCGACCACCGAGGTCGGCCAGACATGCGCGATCAGGGCATCCTTACTCACCACTGAACCGGCGCGCTCGAGCAGCACCTGCAAAATATCCAGGGCCCGCCCGCCCATGCGCAGCGCTCGATCACCGTCCAGGATCAGTCGCTGATGCAGGTGGAACGCGTAGGGCCCGAACCGCAGCACCGCATCGCTGTTTATATTGCTGAGGCTGTTCATGCACGTTCATGCGCTGAAAACCTGGGCCGGCTCAAGGCACTGCAAAATCCATCGCCCCCGTCCATCCAGGCTCCCGCATCTCCATGGCAAAGAGTTCACGGGTATCTTGGCAGGCATGGGTGACGGCACAACGGCCACGGGAGGAGCATCACGGCCATCACGGTGCGCGTGACGGACAACGCCCCCCTAACTGAACTGTTCGCGGTATTGAGTGGGGGTCAGGCCGAGCTTTTCACTGAACAGAAAACGCATGTGCCGCACGCTACCGAAACCACTTTTGAAGGCCACGGTCTTGAGCGGCAGGTCGCTGGTTTCCAGCAGGTTCCTGGCGCAATCGATGCGCGCACTTTGCAGAAACTCCATGGGCGTCATGTTCACTTCCCGGGCGAAAACCCGGGCAAAGTGCCGCGCACTCATGTTCACCAGGCTGGCCATGCGTTCGATGCTGAACGCTTCATCAAGGTGTTCGAGCACATGGTTCTGCACCCGGGTGATCGGCGTTTCATGGGGTGCCACTGCCGCCATCAACGGGCTGAACTGCGCCTGCCCGCCCTGGCGTTTCATTACCACCAACAACACCTTGGCGACGTCCTGGGCGACCTTCTTGCCATGGTCTTCGGCAACCACCGCGAGCGCCAGGTCGATGCCAGCGGTGACACCGCCAGAGGTGATGAGATTGCGGTCTTGTACGTAAATCTGATCGGTCTCGACGGTGGCCTTGGGGAAGCCTTTGATCAGACGTTCGGTGTAATGCCAGTGAGTGGTCACGCGATAGCCGTCCAGCAGCCCGGCATGCCCGAGCACGAATGCGCCGGTGCAGATCGACCCATAACGGTTCGCCCGGGTGACAGCGCCCTGAAGCCAGGCGAGCAATGACGGATGTTTTTCGTTGTAGGCTCCCGGCCCGCCCGGCACCAGCAACAAGTCATAGCGCTCGTTCGCCTGATCGATGTGCAAATCGGCCTGAACGTTAACGCCGTTTGAGGCTCGCAGCGCGCCCGGCTCAGTGCCGATGGTCGACAGTTCGTAACGGTCCGCCGAATCCAGATAACGATTGGCGATGGAAAACACTTCCATGGGACCGGCCATATCGAGCAGAAGAAAGTCGGGGAACAGCACCATTGCCACGGTTTTCATGGATTGGACATCACTGATATCAGAGAAGAAGGAAAATAGCGTCAGCAGTGCTGAGCATTATGGCCAAATGTACCAACAAGGATACGTGAACCAGCACCAAATACTGTCAACTTGAAAGAGACAGTATTTCAATTTTCATCTACTTATTGCACCAGACGGTAAACATTAACCTTCTCCTCACTCGGACGAATTCACGTCCTGACAGGAGATTTCATCATGCTGACCCTTCGTAAAGCTTCGGATCGCGGCGCGGCCAATCACGGTTGGTTGAAGTCGTTCCATACCTTCTCCTTCGCCAACTACCGCAACCCTCGGGAGCAGGGTTTTTCAGACTTGCTGGTGATCAACGACGACCGTGTAGCGGCTGGCAAAGGCTTTGGCCAGCACCCTCACCGCGACATGGAGATTTTTTCCTATGTGCTCGAAGGTGCCCTGGAACACAAGGACACCTTGGGCACCGGTTCGGTGATCCGTCCCGGTGATGTGCAATTGATGAGCGCTGGCAGCGGCGTGGCTCACAGCGAGTTCAACCATTCGACGAACAAACCGGTGCACTTCCTGCAAATCTGGATCGTGCCAGAGGTTAGCGGCGCCAAACCGCGTTACCAGCAAGAGCACTTCAGCACGCAGAAAAAACGCGGGCGCTTGCAACTGATTATCTCCCCGGACGGCGCCAACGGTTCGCTGAAAGTAAGGCAGGATGCGCGGGTATATGCCGGCCTGATCGACGGCAAGGAAAGCGCCACCCTGGAACTGGCCGCCGATCGTTACGCCTATGTGCATGTGGCGCGCGGCAGTGTCGAGTTGAACGGCGTGCAGTTGCAGGAAGGCGATGGTGTGCGGGTTCGGGAAGAACAGGTGCTGAGCTTGAGCAACGGCGTGGATGCCGAGGTGTTGGTGTTTGATTTGCGGCCTCAGGAATTGCCGCAGATGCCATGAAGCCCCACACCTTGTGGCGAGGGGGCTTGCCCCCGTTCGGCTGCGCAGCGGTCGCCAAGCCAGTGAATGCGGTGTGCCTGACGCACCGTGGTGGCAGGGTTCAGGACTGCTTCGCAGCCCAACGGGGGCAAGCCCCCTCGCCACATTAGTCCGTATCACCAGGCACAAAAAAACGGGCCGCGGGTTGGCGCAAATCCCGCTCACACAGGGGATTGACGCGCTATCGGTAACCACGAGCCTGCACGTTGAACAACTGCGCATACCGCCCGCCCGCCTCGACCAGGCTGTCGTGATCGCCTCGCTCAAGGATCGAGCCCTGGTCCAGCACGATGATGTGATCGGCATTGCGCACGCTGGAGAACCGATGAGAAATCAGCAACGTCATGCGGCCTTCGGTGTGTTGACTGAAGTGCTCGAACACCGCCGCTTCCGCCGCCGGGTCCAGGGCCGAGGTCGGCTCATCCAGAATCAAAATATCGGCGTCGCGGCGCATGTAAGCGCGAGACAAAGCGATTTTTTGCCATTGCCCGCCGGACAATTCCTGCCCACCGGCAAACCACCGCCCCAATTGCGTGGCATAACCGCGATCCAGACGCTCGATGAAGGGCGCGGCCATGCCCTCGGCGGCCGCTTGCTGCCAGCGCGTTTCATCATTGAACGCCAAGGTATCGCCGACGCCAATGTTCTCGCCCACGGAGAACTGGTAGCGAATGTAGTCCTGGAAGATCACGCCGATGCGTCGTCTCAGCGCTTCTTCGTCCCAGGACTGCAAATCGCTGCCATCCAGCAAAATACGGCCCTGATCGGGGCGATACAGCCGAGTCAGCAACTTGATCAGCGTGGTTTTGCCCGAGCCGTTTTCCCCCACCAGGGCGACGCTGTGTCCAGGCATCAGGTGCAGATCGATACCCTGCAAAGCGGCGCGGCTCGCTCCCGGATAACGGAAACCGACGTTCTCGAAACGCAAACCGTCGCCGGGCACCGCCCCCACGGTAAGGCTTCCGCTATCGGCAATAACCGGTTCGGCCAAATACTCGTAGAGGCTCGACAGGTAAAGGCCATCCTCGTAAAGACCACTGATCGCGCTCAAACTGCTGCTCACGGCGGCCTGCCCCTGCTTGAACAGCACCAGGTACATAGTCATTTGCCCAAGGGTGATATTGCCGTGAACGGTATCGACCACGACCCAGGCGTAGGCCAGATAAAATGCAGCGGTGCCCAGCAGTCCCAGCACAAATCCCCAGCCATCACGACGCAATGTCAGGCGCCGGTCTTCGGCGTAGAGACGCGCAAATGTGTCCCGATAACGCTGCAACAGCAGCGGCGCGAAACCGAACAGTTTCACCTCTTTGATGTAACCCTCATGGGAGAGCAGCGTCTCGATGTAATTCTGCTGCCGACTCTCCGGCGCCCGGCGCGTGAACAGGCGAAAGGCATCCCCGGAAAAATGCGCTTCGGCAAAGAACACCGGCAGCGCCCCAACTACCAGCAGCACCAGCGCCCACGGCGAAAAATGCACCAGCAAGACACCGAAGCTGATCAACACGATCAGGTTCTGGATCAGCCCCAGCGACTTCATCACAAGCGCCAGCGGCCGGGTCGATGCCTCACGTCGCACCCGTACCAGCTTGTCGTAGAACTCGGAATTCTCGAACTGGACCAGTGATAAGGTCTGGGCCTTCTCCAGAATCATCGTGTTAACCTTCTGCCCCAGCTGCACCCGCAACAGCGATTGCTGAACCGACAATGCACGCTGTGTCCCGGACAGCAACGCAAGCACGCCTGCTTCAAACAGCACATACCGCACAACCGGCCATAATGGCGCACTGCCCTGTTGGGCGTGCAATTGCATGGCCGTGACTACGGCATCAACAATCCGCTGCCCCAACCAGGCCGCCAGCGCCGGCAGCACACCGGCAACCAGAGTTGCCAGCACCAATCCCAGGAACAGCCCGCGGGACGTTCCCCAGACCAGCAACAAGGCACGTCTCGCCTGATCGAGCAAAGAGGCGAAGCGGGTCAGGACGGGCATAGGACGATGGACTCGCTGGCAGATGTCAGAGAAGCGCGGCGGTTCTACAGTACGTGAAACAAGCCATCACAAGGCGATAAGCCTCGCTTGGCCCATAGAAAAACACCTGAAAAATACCACCGTTCGCCAGGCTTTAGCGCTTTGCTATCTGGAGTCAATGCCCATCGGCATTCGAGCACGAACCTGAACGTCCCCCCTCAATAACTGCCTGATCTTCAACTGCGAGGCCGCTTATACGAAAATGTCGACAGTGTGGTGGAGGCAGAATGGTTTTTTGCTGCCGCGGGAGGCGACGTTCTGGGCGGTCCGTTTCGCAATGCTGGTCGATCGGTTTGGCGTTGCGTGGATGGTTAATTGCAAAAAGGATCGGGCTCCCCCCGGTTAGTACATAAAATTTAATGGCGCTTTAATATCAACTTTTGGATTTTTTTCAATAGCCAAACAGAATAACTACCCGCTGACAATTACCCTTTCGGACATAAATATTACTAATATAATGCGAAAAGCCTCAATTAATATGGTCATTCGCCCTAAAAAGAGGCGGTCGCTGTACTAATCGCCACCCCAACATGCACCTACATCACCCTAGAACACCGTGGAATATCCTTATAAATCAACTCCAGTTTTCAAAAATGCGGACATCCGCACCGTTCATACGCAAGACTCCGCAGTTGTGCTTCGTTCTGCAGCCAGATGGGCAATTAGCCATCGCATCTGTACTTGTCATGGAAAAGTCAACCTAAAAAGCCTAGTCCGACTGAAAGGGGCCACCAACTAATTCCGATCACAAACACCAATGGGCTTAAGCCTCGGCATTTGCCTATGTCATTGAATCAGCTAAAACTACAGGGCATGGAGTGACGTGTGTTCCAGACAGGAAATGTTATAAAAAGTCAGATAACGTCAGTATTTTGTGTATTAAGATTGCAACGCCAGCACATATGAGTAATTTGCACGATGAGTACTGAGAGCAAAATCGAAAATAGCCAGAGGGGTATTCTCGCTATTGGGCGCACTTGGCGCTCGACAGAGAAACTTCGCCAACTATTTGTACCTAATCTCACACATGTTTATACATTAGATTATCCAAACCCGCCAAACATGGATATCGAAACGCAAACACTCGATACCGTACTGATCGATATTGAAAGCCCCTCCATATTTAATGACTGCCTGGCACTGATCAAAAAGCTACGTACGAATCCGACAGAACTGGCCATTATCGTTGCAATCAACTATCGCTCTCCGCACGCTAAAATTGAATGTTACCTGGCTGGAGCCAATCACTGCATCAATGTACCTAACGATCAGGATGAAAAAGCCAGGTTACTCTCAGAACTGCTCGAAACCCCTGAATGGCAGCCGAGTATAAAGTTGACTCTGGACCAAACATGCCTGCACTTATACAACGATGAATACAAACTGGATCTGGCCTATCAGGAAATGAAAGCCCTGGATGCGCTTATCAACGCAGAAGGCAATATCCTGCACCATGATTGCATGGCCGAATCCATGGGTTTGAATATAAAACTCTACGACTCACGCGTCCTGGAGAAATCCATAAGCCGGCTTCGAAATAAAATCAAAAAACACTTTGGCATTAACATCATTCACAGTGTTCGTGGTTATGGTTATCGACTGCTTCGAGGGGTCGTCTCAGTCAATCAAACAAATTTTCACTCTTAAAGGACTAGGAAATGGAGCCCGGCAGGCAAGCTATAGCGCACGAAAACTTCGCATTGGTATTCTTCAGGCAATCGATTCTGAAACGAAACGATGAACTGTTCGGCAGCGAAATCTATGCCAAGGCGACCAAACAGGAGACACCTCTGAACAAGGGGTATCAACAACTGCATTCCGATCATCCTCTGGCGACTTATTACGAAGTCCTGACACGGATCCAATTGAATGCCCTCTCGCAGATTGAGGCCCTGCCTTCCCATTCCGCACCGGTACCGAACAAACTGTTCGTGACCATGAATCAATCTGCTTTATTGGATAAAGCGCTGATCAAGGAAATGAACGATGCTCAAGCGATACTCAAAAAGCATGAGCAACAGCTAATCCCCAGCATTAACAGCAGTTCGTTCCTGTCGTTCAACCTGAAAGAAAAAAGAACTATTATCAATCATATTCACTTATTGAAAGACAATGGTATCGAGATCGCTTTCGATGGCTATGATTTAAGCGACGACAGCACCGAAAAACTGATCAGCCTGGCCCTCTTCGATTACATAAAAGTGGACCTGACCAAATCCAATTTCGACATCATGGTCGAAAACAGCCAGGATTTTTTCAACAGGTCTTATGACTGCCTAAGCGGCATGATCCATGACAGCAAGATCAAATTCGTGGCGGACAGGGTGGAGCACAAAGCACTACACACACTGGCTCGCAGCATGCCCTTCGACTTTTTTCAGGGGAGGTACTACTCGCCGACTGAGCTCATTTAAGTTTTGAAAACTTCACCAGACTAGGAAGGAACCTTATTGTGAACACGCCGAATAACAGCTTTCTGATTTTCACCCGGGATCAACTGGCCCGACAAGCAATCGAATCGCTTCTCGCGCAACGCCTGTATTCATCTTTTGAAATCGAGTCAGGTAAACTCAGCAGCGAACGCATCCGAAAGAGTCGATTCACGCACATCCTGCTCGACCAGGCGGACATATCGCTAAGCGATGTCAGTTTCATCCGTAAAAATCAAAAAGATGCGGAAATCATCCTCATAACACCCAACTCTGAATCTTCAGAACTCAATCACTTCTCGCACTTCGGTGTTGATGGCTTTCTCAAGAAGCCGGTGGCTGACGAAGAGTTCATCTCGGCAGTCAGTCGGGTTAAAGAGTCCCAGGGCAATCCTGATATCTGGTGGTTTAACGCTGACGATCGAACACTGGCCAAAGAAGACATCACTATTCCATTGACCGGTACCGAATCGTTAATGCTCACCCAACTGGTACTCAGCGATCGACGTGTACTCAGCAAAAACGATCTTATTCTACGCATCGACAAAGACCCGGAACAATATAGCGGTCTTGAAATGTGCCTGAGCCGATTGCAGAAAAAGTTCAAGACGGCAGCCAATGGAGAACGGCTGATCCGCTCGGTTAGAAACCGTGGTTACTGCCTGGCACAGAGGATAAGAGTCGCCTACTGAGCGAAAGATCGCAAAAAACAATAACAATAAACGCGATTCTCCGCCCCACTTGATACACCACCCACACCCACCATCTGCCTCCTTGCACTGCATATCCTGACTATCGCCATAAACTCTCCTATGGCGCACGCTCCATTTTCCCCTCGCCTACCCGGCAAACGCTTTTCGAGTGCCGCAATTATATAGATGATTGAGCGATATCCTCCTAACAAAACAGCACGACCTTTTATAACAAGGCCTCTAAAAGAGTGGCCGTTATAATTCGTCAGACACCCACGAAGATTTAGGTACTAGTATAAAAACCTAACACTGAGACAACCGTATCAGCTGACTTTAAAACAAAGCCTGGATGGCCAGCCATAAGCCCCGTTATTCCCTTCTAATAATAAAAACATTTCCTGACTGACGCACTCGCTCAGCCTTTGTGCGTGGCTGCCATTTATTAACCGTCGACTGATACACAACGTGGCGCAGGCCCGAGGGACACCGCGATGGTACATAATCGTATTAATCGAAATAACATAACCAAAGGACTGACCTTCTGGGGGCAATGGATAATTGCCATCACTTCGGTCAATACATTGTTATTTGGTCTGGCGTTGTACCAGACAGGAGAAATCGACGCCCATTATCGTGTGCTTGCAGTACTCACGTTCCTCGGTTCGGTCCCTTCCTACTCCCTGCTGCTGGTCTATCACAAGCAGCATAGTTACCTCAGCGGCTTGGCGCGCCTGCTACTGGGATGGCTGCTGCTGCTGGCCGGACTGACCAGTATTGGTTTTTTCAGCAAGACCAGCGAATTGTTCTCCCGGGAAATCATCGTGGTCTGGGCCGCGGCCGGTTATTGCATTCAGGCCTTGCTGTACCTGCCATTGCACAGTTTTTCCAAGCACTACCAGCGGCAATTGCACAGCCAGTACAACACCCTGATTATCGGCACCGATCAACTGGCGGTGAATCTGGCAGACAAACTGACCAAAACCGAGTACCCGCCGCTGGTAGGCCTGATCAGCTCAAATCCAAACGAGCTGTCTACCCAGGTCAATGCCCACCGGGTTTTGGGCCCATTGCAGGAACTGCGTGAGCTGATCCAGGTGCACGACGTCCGGCGGCTGTACATCGCGCTGCCCTTGAGCGAAGCCAAACAGGTCGAGGCGCTGTACATCGACCTGCTCGACGCCAATGTCGATGTGGTCTGGGTTCCCGACCTGGGCAGCATGACGCTGCTCAATCACTCCATCAGCGAACTGGACGGCCTGCCTGCCATCCACCTCAATGAAAGCCCGCTGACCAGTTACCCGACAGCCGCGCTGAGCAAGACCTTGCTGGACAGAAGCCTCGCCGCCCTCGCGCTGATCGGCTTCAGCCCGCTGCTTTTGGTGATCGCCGCCGCCGTGAAGATTTCTTCCCCGGGCCCGATCATCTTCAAACAGGAACGGCACGGCTGGAACGGCAAGATCATCAAAGTCTGGAAGTTCCGCTCTATGCGCTTGCACGACGACCACCAGGTCCGCCAGGCCGGCCGTGAAGACCCACGCATTACTGCGGTCGGCCGCTTCATTCGACGCACCTCCATCGATGAACTGCCGCAGTTCTTCAACGTGCTGCAAGGCCATATGGCGCTGGTCGGGCCACGGCCACATGCGGTCGCCCATAACGACTACTACACCGGCAAGATCCAGGCTTACATGGCCCGCCATCGAATCAAACCGGGCATCACCGGGCTGGCCCAGATCAGCGGCTGCCGCGGCGAAACCGAGACCCTCGACAAGATGCAAAAGCGTGTGGAGATCGACCTCAACTACATCAACAACTGGTCGTTGTGGCTCGACATCAAGATCCTGATCAAGACCCCATTTACGCTGTTTTCCAAGGACATCTATTAACCGCTGCGATGTTCGTCCCCTTTCTATTCTTCAGCGTATTGCTGACAAGGTTGTAGTCTGGGGTAGTCAGGTTTCTGACTGCCCCAAACACCTCGCCCCCACCGCCTCATATCCCATTCCACGTTGATCCTTGCGTCCAGTCATCTGCCGGCCTGTAGCGTCGTTTCGTCGATGACAGTGCAGATGAAAGCATCCGCACCGCGTCCGACCTGCCAGTGCCTGGCCGGCAAGATAAACGCGGGGTATAAAATTGAACGGTGGGATGGGGCAATGCCAGTCAGTTACGCAATTTCAGTCGCGCACTCTTTTTGTAGCCGCTGGCGAAGGCTGCGTTCGGCTGCGTAGCCGTCTTAAAGCACAGAACGTGCGTTGCATCAGGCAGACCACATCAGCCGGACTCACGACTACTACCCAGCCTAACGCATGCTTCGCCCTGCTACAGATCGCATGATGGATTGACTGACTGGCATTAGCCGGATGGGATACTCATTGCCGAAAACGTCGAGCAGGTCGACCGTACTCGCGCCATCGGCAAGAGAGGTATTGCTGGAGGGGAATAGAGAGAGGATCTAGAGTGCAACATGCCGGGAGACTGCTTGGTACGTCGCGTCTTTTCAGCGCACCCAATACCTTGAAATCAATAACCCCATCAACACGCCGACAGTATTAGCCAGCATGTCGTAGGGCGAAGCCGTGCGCAGCGGCATCAAACCTTGCGCGGCCTCGATGAGTACACCGGTGAGCAAACACCCCACGGCGATCCAGTGAAATTTCACACTGGGAAAGGCCAGACGGCAGCTGCACGCAAATACCAGAAAGCCGATCAAGTGATGGAGCTTGTCCTCTTCGACGAACAGCTCCGGGATCGGCTGGGAGCGCAGCCCCGCGAACAGCAGAATCACGGTCACTGCGATAAAGACAAGACCCCGAAGCCAGAATGGCAACTCGACCAGCCCTTTGAGCCACATGATCATTCGGTAATTTTCTCGAAATTGTTGTAGAACAGGTCGCTGTCGCGTCCATCGGTCATGGTCTGCAGTGAGTAGGTGCGGCTCAGACGTGCACCGCCATCTCGGGTCAGCGGCGCCCAGACGATATTGGCCCGGCGCATGGTCGAGGTATTCAACAACTCGTCAAACGGGATGGAAACATAAATCCCTTTGTCGAAGCTGCCCTCGCCATATTCCTCTTTCGACGCACTGGTCAGCGTGACCCAGCCGCCAAACTTCACGCCATTCTTGAACTCCCGCGACAAATCCATGGTGGTGCCCCAGTCCCGCGCCAGATAACGCCCCACACTGACCGCTGCAAGCATGTCATAGGGCAACTGAGTATAGCTGGTGATATGCCCGGTCACGGTCTGGTAGTCACGCAGACCGAAGCCCTGATTGTAATCACGCTGACGCACAAAGTTCAGGTCAGCGCCCACCGACCAGCGTTTCCCCGTAGGTCGATACAGCACTTCGCTGCCGACCCCGGCATACATCGACTCCAGATAGCCGCCGTAGGCCATGCCGTACAAATCCCGATCCAGCTGCACCGCATGGTTGAACTGGAACGTCGGCATCATCACGTCGGAGGTGGTCATGTATTGGCGCAGATCAGTGCGTACTCTCGGCAGCCCGCTCGGCGCGTCGTAGGTGAACTTGTCGAAGTTGTTCAGCAGGTTGGCACTGAGCAAGCCGTTCCACCAGGTATTACGGGTGAAACGATACTCCGCGTCGGCATCGGCGGTGAACTGATAAAGCAGTCCGTCGGGGCCGCCGATGTTCTGTTTGTAGCCCAGGCCCAAGCCGTAGCTGAACGGTTCCAGCGCCTGGGTGTAGAGCGTGGTTTCCCGGTGCGCTGTCGCCGGATTGACCTCGGTCGTACGGTGCAGATCCTTCATCGGCAGGTCGTTGTTCACGACCGCGCGGAAGGTTTCCCGCGGCACGCTGGTTTCCTCAATGGACATGTCATAACGCTGGTTCACCAAGGTGAACCAGTCGATGTCCTGATTGACGCTGTTATCGAGAATCCGACTGGCTCGCCCAACGGCCTTGGCCGAATAGAAATAGCGGGACTGCTCGCCATACACCATCAGCTCCGAACCGCGCTGGGTGATGCGCTTTACTTTATAGCCGGCATTTTGCTGCAGCCGATCGGAAACATCAGCCCAGTTGACCTGGTCAGCCGGGGTCGACGGTGCCTGCGCTGGCAACGGCTCGGCGGGAGGGTCATACGTCTTGACCGGTGCTTTGCGGCTGACAAAGTTGGTGTGCAAGGTAATGCCGAACATCGCCGTATTGCCCCGCTCCCAGCCGGCACTTAGATCGATGCTGTCGGCCAGCTTGTAGACCACGCCGATGTTGATCGGCAGGTCTTGCTTGATCGAGTTGTCCAGCGGTTCATTCTTGTAATCGTTGCCCTCGTACTCGAGCTTCAGGCTCAGCGGTGCCCACGGCGTTTGATAGGCAACCCCGCCAAACAACGAAGGATGGCCCCTGAAGTAAGCGTTGGTGTTCACGTCCCCTGCCCTGGCGACAGCCGCCGTGCTCTCTGGCCGGTCGTTGAACTTGCTGCCGAAGACCGCCAGCGGGTTACTGAAATCCCCCCGATTACCCAGATAGCCCCAGGCAATGCCGAGGCTGAAATCCAGGTTTTCATAACGCTTGTTGGCGACAAAATATTCGCTGGAAAACAAGCCGGTACCGCCGATGTCCCGAGCGCCGACAGCGATCTGCGGCGCCCAGTGACTTTCTTCCCACAGCCGCGCCTTGACGTCGATGGCCTTGTCTTTGAAGCTCTGATCGCCGCTAAAATCCTCGGGACCATAATTGCGGTTGGTGATCGCCGTGTAACGAAACGAGCCTTCCAGCCAATCTAGCGGTTGCAACGAAAAACTGTAGCGCGAGTAAGGATCGGTACGACTCGCGGTAGCGCTCAATTCACCTGCGGGGGCCATGCGTGCGGTGGGGGTCTGTAGCAGACCGACGCCACCAAAATCACTCTGGGTGTAACGCGGCTCACCATGGGCCAATCCACAGGGCAGGAGCAATGCAGCAGCAAAACGTAACTTAAACGGGCACTTCAAGGAGCCACCTCAGCCAAGGGTTGGGTGGCGAGAAACTCGGCCAGTTGTTGATTGAGTTCAGGGGTCGGCGTCTCGAGGTCGTCACTCCTGATCGGTACCAGAATCCTGCTGCCGGGAGCGGCTACGACGCCCTCCTCACGATTCCATGCCGCCACGCCCACGCGCCGCACCTGACCATCGGGCTGGATCAGCCACAGATAGTCGCGCTCGGCGCCGTCGAGAATGGCGCAATCGCGCGCATAGGCACTCACTTCCTGCAGGGCACGGTAAGGCACCTGACAGGGCTGCACGACTGCCCCGAGAACCTCCACGGTAGAGGGGCGCATCGGGTAAATCAGACGGTCGCCGTCATCCAGCCGGGCATTGTGGGCAAACCCAACTTCCACGGCGATCGGGTCCAGCACCGCGACCTTGCGTCCGGTAACCGGCAGTCGCTCGATCTGTTCATACAGGCGCGCACTCAAATCCGCTCGCGCTACCCTGCCATCGAGCAAGGCACCCCGTTGCACCAGTTTCAGATCGAACAGTACGCCGGCCTTTAGCCGGGCCTGCTGATCCTCCAATGAACGATGCAGCCAGGCCGCCCCCAGCCAATAACTCTCGGCGTTGGGTTGGGCGTTGTGAATGGCATCCAGCAAACGTGCCCCAGGTTTGACATCAAAGTCGCCCGGGCTGCGCACATCACCGCTGACCGTGACGTCAGCGTGCCCCACGCCCGGGCCGATCAAGAGCAAGCCAAGCAATAGAAGGTTCGGACACTTCACCGGCCAGCTCCCCGATCAGGGCGCAACTGCACGATTTTGAGGAACAGCTGCGGCGTCAGATGCTGCTCGCTGCGCAGGATAAAACCGTCCTGGGGATCGACCCAGTAACGGTTGGTAGCGTGAAAATTCAGGGTGGGTGCATCCACCTGCTCGTCGATGCGCAGCAAGGCGTAATCCTTGTCCAGAATGCGGATGGTCTCGATGTCGTGGGTGCTGAAACGGCTGTTGACCGCGATGCCGATACGATTGCCGTCGTAGATGTCGATCCAGCGCGTGCTGACATAGCCGTTGGGTAAATGCTGAAGGCCGCGCTTGAACGGCGACTCATCATCGAAGCGAGTGCCATCCAGGGAAACACCCAGCCCAACGGTGCGCACCACCAGACCGTCGCGCATCATCAGTACTTGCTTGCCGGAAGCGACCCAGAACTGCAGATCGCCACGCCGGCGAGCCATGGCCATCACCCCCTCGCTGGAGGTGGTGGTGACCAGAATCTGCGGATACGGCACGGCGTCGACCTGAGCACGGGTCAAGTGGATGGAGGCAGGCCCCGTGATGGAAGCTCCAAGGGTGTCCCAGGAAGCCTTCATCAACGGATTACACCCGCACAGCAAGAGCGCCATCGTCAGACAGGCGCAGGTAGGCAAAATTTTCACGACGGGATTGAGCCTTATCTGCTGTTGGCTTCGCTGAGGTCATTGACCGAGCTGGCGCCGGTCCCGAGAACAGAGGCGGTAGGCAGAAGCTGGCTGATCAGACGGTTCCAGCGTGTCACGCCGGCCGGGCCAACGTAGACGATGTCTTGCGGCTGCAAATCGAAACGGGTGGCCAGCACCAGGGCCGAAGGGGATTCGGCATCGAGCTGGAATACTTTGGCCGGTTCGGTTTCCAGGTTATCCGCGCCGCGAATCACGTACACCGCGTTGCCATTGGAGGTGGTCTGGTTCAAGCCTCCTACAGTGCCCAGAGCATCGGTCAGATTGATCGATTTGCTCTTGAAGCTCAGCGCGCGAGGCTGGTTGACCTCACCCATGACATAGATTCGCTTTTGGTCGTTATAAGGCAAGTACAACCGGTCGCCACCCTTGAGGTAGACGCCCTGCAGCTGTGAGTCCTGGCGATTGAGGGTGTCCAGATCAAGCTTGTATTCGCGCCCGTCCCGGGTCAGCGTCAGGCCTGACAGATCTGCATTCGACGGATCCACACCGGCCGCACCCACGGCCTCTACTACACTCAGCGGGGTGGTAGTGATCGGCTGTTGGCCAGCTTTGAGTACCGCACCGGAAACCACCACGGTTTGGCTGGCGAAACGCAAAACGCTGACGTCAACCTGTGGGCTTTCGACAAATTGCGATAAACGCTCGGCGATATAGGCTCGCAGCTCTTCAATGGTTTTACCCGCGGCAGGAATATTACCGATGTAGGGATAAAACAGCGTGCCGTCCGGACGAACCAGTCGACCGTTGGCATCGATTTGCTGTTGCGGGCCAGAAGGCGCTGTCAACTCGGGGTGATCCCAGACCGTAATAAACAACAGGTCATTGGCGCCCACGCGATAACCGCCAGGCACATAGGACGACAATGCTGCGGGAACCGATTCGCGAACTTGCGTGGCGGCATCCATGGCAATCAATTTAGGCGTGATCGGAATAAGCTCCACCCGGCTACTTTCCGGAGAACCATCACTGACCATTTGACTGGTGTCCATGTGTTGACCAGGCGAAAACATACAGCCGTGCAAGCTGATGCTTGCCAGCATAACAACAGATAATCTACGGATCATAAATGGCACTACGCTAGTCGAGGGCAAATCTAAAACAAGATCACCCAGAGGACTCTGAGTGATCTTGAACAACACACTTCGCGGGGTATTAGTTGGTACCGGTCGTACCGCCAGTGCCGGTGGTGCCACCTGTGCCAGAGGTACCGCCATTGGAATTGCCACCGGAGTTTGAAGCAGCCGCCGCAACGCCAAGAACGGCCGCGCCGATCAGCACGGTTTCGGCGACCGTAACGCCCCCGACCAGCGGGGTATTCAAGGACAGCGGCTCGCTTACTGCTTCGCTCGCCGGTTTATTGGCGGGTTCATCCGCTGCCAATGCCGCGGTGCTCATGACAGCCAGCAAGCCGGCCGTAAGTAGCTTCTTCATATCAGACTCCTTCTCGACATCAAACTTTAATTAGATTTGATACTAAGGGACCGGGAATGGAACAGCAGAACGAATAAACCGGCCCATTGAACCAGCCAGTTCATACCATCGCCTCTGCTGAAGGATGTCATTTATAGGTACTACATGCCATACGCCAAACCTGGTCACCTCACGGGTAAAAGCATTTACAGAAGACAGTGACAATTGGAAATTGAGTGCATTTTCCAAGAATTTTCCAGCGAAACCCTGGTTTTTTTCACGAAAAACCCCGGATGCAACTCATTCCTGTTTTGCGCCAATTGTTATTATTAGTCAGGATTTTCACGGCATTCTGCCCGCAAGATTCCCGTGCGCCAGGAGCGTCATTATTAAATAACATCAGGTCATAAATAGTTAATGTTAATTATAGACAATGACGGGTCAGTCATTCCCCGTTCAACACCGCGCGCAAACGTGGATTGCGTTGGTCTTTTTCCGAAAGTTGGGGCGATTCTAAAGGCCAGGCAATGTCCAGCTCCGGATCATTCCAGAGCAACCCACCCTCGTCCTCGGGAAAATACAGGTCAGTGCATTTGTACTGAAAATCGGCGATATCGCTGAGCACGCAAAAGCCGTGGGCATAACCTGGCGGCACCCATAGCTGAAGATGGTTGTCGGCGGTCAACTTGACCCCCACATGTTCACCACACGTCGGGGATTCAGGATTGATGTCTACCACCACGTCATACACTGCCCCTTGGGTGACTCGCACCAACTTGCCCTGGGGCCGAGTCCGCTGGAAGTGCAAACCACGTAACACCCCATACTGCGAGCGCGAGTGATTGTCCTGGACGAAAGGCAAGTCGATGCCGGCGTCGCGATAACGCTGCTCATGATAGCTCTCGAGAAAGAACCCGCGAGCATCGCCAAACACCTTGGGCTCGATAATCAATACGCCGGGTAACCGGGTGTTGATGACATTCATTTCGCAGGCTCCGTCGTCAGCACCCGCGCCAGGTATTGGCCATAACCGGTTTTGTGCAGCGCGGTCGCTTGCTGATCCAGCTGCGCGGCCGACAACCACCCCTGGTGATAAGCCACTTCTTCAAGGCATGCCACTTTCAAGCCCTGCCGCGCTTCAATGGTCTGTACGAAATGCCCGGCCTCCATCAACGAATCATGGGTGCCGGTATCCAGCCAGGCAAAACCACGCCCCAGCACACTGACGTGCAGATCTCCGCGCTCCAGGTAGGCGTTGTTCACGTCCGTGATTTCGAGCTCGCCGCGGATCGAAGGTTTGACTTGCTTTGCAATGCTCACAACGTCTTTATCGTAGAAATACAAGCCGGTGACAGCATGGTCGGACTTCGGATGTTTTGGTTTCTCTTCGATCGAGATCGCCTTGCCGTTAACGTCGAACTCGACAACACCAAAACGCTCCGGATCACTGACTCGATAACCGAAGACGGTGGCACCGGTCTGTCGTTGCGATGCTTCGCGCAACAAGGCGCTGAAGCCATAACCGTAAAAGATGTTGTCGCCCAGAATCAGCGCCACATTACTGTCGCCGATAAAATCCTCGCCGATCAGAAAAGCCTGGGCCAGACCATCGGGAGAAGGTTGTTCGGCATAACTGAGTTCAATGCCGAAAGAAGAGCCATCACCCAACAGGTTCTGGAAGTTGGGCAAGTCCTGCGGCGTGGAAATAATCAATATCTCGCGAATGCCCGCCAGCATTAAAACCGACAGCGGATAATAAATCATCGGCTTGTCATAGACCGGAAGCAGCTGTTTGGATACACCACGAGTAATAGGATGCAAGCGAGTGCCGGAGCCGCCCGCCAGAATGATGCCTTTCATATGAGGATTCCCTTCAAAGTTTAATAGAGGCAGGGTTTGAATGGTTCAACCGATATGGCCAAGACGCTCCGGGCGGTACTCACCGTTAAGGACTCGTTGCCACCACTCTTGATTATCCAGATACCACTGAACCGTTTTGAGTAGGCCGCTTTCAAAGGTTTCCTGTGGTCGCCAACCGAGCTCACGCTCGATCTTGCTCGCATCAATGGCGTAACGACGGTCATGCCCGGGGCGGTCGGTAACGAAGGTGATCAGTTCCTTGTATGAGCCCAGCTCTTCATCGCGGGGGCGCAGCTCATCGAGCAGTTCGCAGATGGTTTCCACCACTTGCAGGTTGCGCTTCTCGTTGTGCCCGCCGATGTTGTAGGTTTCGCCCACGGTGCCGCGCGACACTACTTCGAACAGCGCTCGGGCATGGTCCTCGACAAACAGCCAGTCGCGGATCTGCGAGCCATCGCCATATACCGGCAGCGGCTTGCCGTGGATGGCATTGAGAATCACATGGGGGATCAGCTTCTCGGGGAAGTGGAAAGGCCCGTAATTGTTCGAGCAGTTGGTGACCAGCACCGGCAAGCCATACGTGCGGTGCCAGGCGCGCACCAAATGGTCGGAGCCAGCCTTGGATGCCGAGTATGGCGAACTCGGCTCGTAGGGCGTGGTTTCAGTGAACAGGTCGTCGGTGCCTTCCAGGTCACCATAGACTTCATCGGTGGAGATATGGTGGAAGCGAAAGCCCTGCTTCTGCTCCGCCGCCAGCCCCGACCAGTAGCGGCGGCTGGCCTCCAGCATGCTGTAGGTGCCAACGATGTTGGTCTGGATGAAATCCGATGGGCTGTCGATGGAACGATCCACGTGGGACTCGGCCGCCAGGTGCATCACCGCATCGGGCTGGAAACGCGCGAACAGTTCGTGCAACGCCGCCGTGTCGCAGATATCCACCTGCTGGAATTCATACCGGGGGCTGCCCGCCACCGACGCCAGGGACTCGGTATTGCCGGCGTAGGTGAGCTTGTCAATATTGAGCACACTCACGTCGGTGTTGTCGATCAGATGGCGAATGACGGCAGAGCCGATAAAACCGGCACCGCCGGTGACGATAATACGTTGGGTCACTTGCTGTACTCCTTGGGGTACCACTGGATCAGTAATTTTTCATATTGGGAAAGGATGTTTTCCCAAGTGAATTTTTCGTTGAAGCGGCGGGTGCTTTCTGCCTTCATCGCTGCGATCAAATGGTTGTGGTCGTCGCGCAAGTACTTCTCGAACAACTTGGCACAGTCGTGCTCGTCGTCGAAGTACACCGCCGCATCACCGGCGACCCAACGGTTGAAATGGTTGTTATGGGCAATCACCGAGCAGCCGGCGCCCAATGCCTCTACCAGCGAAGGGTTGGTGCCCCCGACCTGATGGCCATGGATGTAAAAGCGGCTGAAAAACCGCAGAGACTGGACCACCGCCGCCTCATAGATGGCGCCGGGGAAGATCACTTCCTCGCCAGCTGCGTCCATCACCCGCTTGTGGTACTCGTTCTTCTCTGGCGTGAAGTTGCCCAGCACCACCAACTTATGGTTACGGCGCTTGCTGCTAAAGGCCTTGACGACCTGCAGAAAGGAGTTCTCCGGCTCCGGCCGGGCGATAACCACGGAGAAACCATGGGGCTCCAGGCCAAAACCGGCCAGCACGGCCGGGTCTGCCTCGTTCACCCGGTCCCCGCCATAGGGGATCATGGTGATCTTCGAATCCTTGACCCGGGTGGCCAGGTGATCCTTGATTTTCGGATGATCGGCCACCAGGTGGTTGCCGAACCAACAACCTGCCCGCTCATTTAGCCAAAACCAGGTTTTGGCAATCAAACCCCACTTTTCGCGCTTCCATTCGATGCCATCCATATTGATGACATTAGTTTGGCCCTTTATGCGTTGAAGAATATTGAAGACAGCTGTGTTGTAACCGAGGGTCAAAAAAAGACCATCTTGGCCCAATGCGTGGATAGTGGCTTTCCAGTCGAAAATCATGGTTCCAGCGACCCCCGTATTAGCGGACGGGATATGTATTCGTTGAACGCTACGCCATTCGGTAGTGGAGATCCCGCCACTGCCTTTTTCTTGGCAATAAACGGTGACCTTCCAACCATTATCTGTTAGGTAAAGTGCGAGTTTCTCTGCGAAGGTTTCGAATCCGCCATGCTGAGCTGGAATACCTCGTATGCCCAATATATGAATTTTTTTATCAACCCCCATACACCCCCCTCCAATTAACGATATAAACAACAAACCTTCATTTTAAGAAATTTCTCCTTATCGCATCTAAATATTTAAACCTATACTTTTTCGTTGGCTCTATATACGACCCCTCGCCATACTCATTCCAACAACATATAATCACAGTATTGTGGGTTTTTTCTTTATTGGAACGAGCAGTAGTTATAGCTTCATGTATATGATGATCAAATTCGTCTGGCGTGCTGATAGAACTATCGTGCAGAGGATCAGCACTCCCACCCCACGGTCTTCGATCCCAACCGGAGGTAGCTGGCACAAGGTACGGCAGAGGCGAATTTTTAATCATCCAGCTCCAATTTTCCTGATAAGCATCAGACAACTCAGTATAAGAACGAGACTGCTTGTATAAGCTCTGCTTTAAAACAGGAGCAGATTGGTAGTTATAAGCAGTTAACGCATCATAAGTTGCACTAGGTAATATTTTCTTAACAACGTTATCGATGGGCGCCGTATTGGCTATAAAATATATACCCTTAAATCCTTCATTTCTTGCCTGTTGGCGGGCTCGAGCTAGCAAACTTTTGGTACTTTCTCCAAATTGTTTTGCGTGTTTTTCAAGAGACTCTGGTGAAAAAATTACTACGACCGGCTCACTATTGATTTTTTTATAATTACTATTGACAAAATAGTTTTTCAGCCAATATGAGACAACCTCATCAAACTGTCTTAAACTTGATGGTGTATCAGTGTGATTTGCCCATAAGATCGCAAAATCAATATCTGTTGTTTTGCTGTGCTCTATAAACGAATCAATGGCGTGGTTTAGAGTCACCCCATTTTTCGGGACCCAATACCAGTCATATACTACGAAATCAATGTGATTGTTTTTCATCCACATTAACTGCTTAGAAGTTACATTTTTTGATCCATCCTTATACCAGCCAAGCAGTGGTTCTTTATCAGGGAACTTTTTTATTAAATCCCATGGCGGACGCTTGATCAATGGAGCTTCCTGCTTCCAGCCTGGAAAATAATACACGCCTATACTGGTAGCATCTTCACCAAAGCAACTGTTGAGCAAAATAAAAAAGATCGCGGCAGTGCGAAAAAACTGTTTCGCAAAAAAACCAACAGCCCTTGCACCCAAACTTTTCATAGGCTAACTCTCCACAGCCTTCCAGTCTTTAAACCTTCCGAAAACAAAGGATAATAGCAGAGCTACATTTCGATCTAGTTTATGCATGCTAATACCTGAGAAAAAACATTTCGACAAACCCAAAACAACTGAACCACTTCTCAGCCCAACAGTTAAAGATAATAATTTCCGTTGAGAAGGTGTTACTCTCGAGCCGTAACACTTATTAAAACTAGCAGCCTGTAATATAACTCTGTTTAGATATTTTTGAGCCTTTAACCAAGGCTTTTGATTATATAGAAGTCGTAGATAATGCCGAAAGCCGGAATCTTTGGCACCTAGACAATTTCCTCCATGCTGGCGATAAAAAATAGTGGGCTTATCCAAATAAGTAATTTTACCTAAACTGGATGCGACCAACGCCAACCACCAGTCGTGCATCATTATGTTATTCGGCGTATCAAATGCGGATAGTTTACTTTCTTCGAGTAGTTTTTTATTCGCCGCAATTGTGCATCCAACAACGACATTCTGAATTAATAGTTTTGAAAAATTAACTCCTTTTATAGGATCAAATCTACTTTTTTCCATAAAAGAGCTTGATATCTCTCCCAAACGCTCGTCCACGACCTTTAGATCAGTAAATACTAAATGTGGCCCATCATATGACTTGAGAATTTTTATGCTGTCATAAACCTTATTTGGCAACCAAACATCATCTTGATCGCAAAACATAAAATATTCTGTTTCAACACAAGCTAAAAGCTTAATAAATGATCCGGCGGGACCTTGATTCCCATAACCATCAGTAATTATCTGCACCCGCGCATCTTTCACCGAATAAGATTTTACAATTTCAAGCGTGCTATCAGAAGAACCATCATCCCTTACAAGCAACACCCAATCTTGGTATTGTTGTTGAACAATAGAATCTATCTGTTCCCTTAGATATTTCTCACCGTTATATGTTGAAAGCAGGATAGTCACAGAACCACTTGAATTAGCCATCTCGTCGCCCCTTACTAAAAATTCATAAACCTTTGTTTTTTTGAAAGACTTCAAGTTTAGTTAGAAGTGCAAAATATACATACGCTAACGTAAACACTTCAAAGGTACTTAATACAGCACAAAATATTAAAAACCCAAACAGCGATATTGAAAGACCGTCCGACACATTACTATACGGCGACTCTAACTTAGCCGTAAGCTTTCTTGCCTTCCTGAAATAAGTTACCACTACACAAACAAAAAATATAAACGCAGGCAATCCGGAATCAGCTGCAATCGTTAGGTAGTAGTTATCAACTGATTTTTCACCCGTTGTGACATTTGAACTTGCAACATGATCCACAGCCAACCCAGGCCCCCATCCTACCAGTGGATGTTTTTCAAATGTATCCAGCCCAAGATTAAACTGATCAATTCTCGCTTGAGTGCTCATTGACTCAGAATCACTTTGCCTTTCAAGTGCAATACTCGCAAAATTATATGCGACTGGAATACCCGTAAAAACAACAGCAATCATGACAAATGATCTTACAATGGGCATTATCTCTCGTTGATTTTTTAGATCCCGGATTAACTTAAACAAAAACATAAGCCCAAGCTGAAGTATAAAAATAAGTACTCCAGCTCTCGACCCAGTAGAAATTAGCGTATATGTTCCAAGCAATAAAACTGTGACTGAAGCAAGTTTTATATGCTTGCTGACCTTTATTTTTAAAAACAAAATCGCCACTGGAATAGTTAATATTAGATATTCCGCCAATACTAACGGATGTAAGAAACCTGCCTGAACCCTGTAAGTTCCCCTAATTTTTTCTGTTAACGCCGATGCAACATACCCCGTTTCCATTGCGCTTCGAGGAACAAAATTATAAAATATATTAGCTTGGATTAAAGACTCAATAACTCCAATCACAGAGACGATGACCGCGCCATACAATACAAACTTAAGCGATTCAATTATCTTCTTTTTACTTGACACCAACAAAATGGTCATCATAAAAAAAGAGTACTGCAAAAGAACATCTAAAGCAGCAATAAAAACTGAATATATAGGATCTTCTGAAAAAACAGCTGATATTAATCGCCATAAAAAAAATAAACTTACAAAAACTACCGCGCGTGAGCTTTCGCGAAAACGTCTATACGCGATCGTCATATTTTTTGGCGAAGCCAACATCGAAAATATCGTCAATACTATTAATAATAATGTGTACACCCTCTGAATATTAAGTATAGGTAGACCCGAAACTTTAAGACCCGCATACGTTGGCCACAAAGTGAACAATGTGAGGTATGCCAAGTATAGTCTATATAGCATACTCAGACATTCTTCCTATTTTCTCTCATCTTGAACCCACGCTTTACTGTACCTGCAAATGATCTTAATAAAGATACAGGCGTAGCGAGCATAGTTGCCTTCAATAGAATATTCGTATTATATCTTGGAACAGCCAAGCCAATTAGCCTTAGAGCCAAGAACCTAAACAACAACGTTTTCTTTCTGTATGCTTGATGAAATTGAACCTTTTCTACTCTCGAACAATCGACTTCACTAGAAACGTTTATATATCCACTTTTAATACACTGCTCTAATAGATTTTGCCCTACTCTATTTCTAGAAATAATAAAGCTCTGGCCATCCCTTTCTGAAAAATCAGGCGATCCATCCTCCGCAACATGCCAGGCATCAGCACCTGTAATATCTGCAAATTCACCTGTACCATCGGGACATAATTTACAACGCCATTGTACCCGCGGACTAAGAACATATCTCCATGACTCCTCATAGGACATAGATCTTGTGGTATCGTCCTTGAGTGTGACTGTTGCAGCCCCTGGCCAACCATCGCCTCTGTATCTAAAGTCTTTAACTTCAGACTCCTCTACTCCTAAATCTTTAACAATTCTCAGAGTACCTTCTTTACTGGGAACACCGGCACACATGAACGACAACATATATTTAATTTTGTCGTCTACTCGCTTATCGTGCTTTGCCAATCTTCTCAAAGCTGCCACATCACAAGGCTTTCCGACGAAAGCAAAGGTTCCCGGCCGGTCTAACAAACTAACAATAGTATTCAAAGGAGCCGAGGGAGAGTATCTAGAACCAGTAGCCCTTAATATTTCAGCTCTATTTTTTGCTATATTAACTTGCGTATCAAACGGATTATCATCACCAACACAAGTATTAACGACGTAATCTACTATTTTTTCCTCTAGTAGATATATTTGAAGTGCACTCAAGACCCCCCCAGATGACCCTTTTTTACGCACGCCGCTATCTGACGCGGCACCAATAGAAATCGTATCGACAACGCCCCACAATGGGTGATGATCTTTACTAGCAGTAGCGTGACTGACATTCAATCCTGGACAAACATCTTTTATAACTTCTGAATCCAACATTTTCAGCTCATTATAAATTTTCGGCCTTAAATACCCTTCATCATTCATTGCAACTTTGATATTACTGGCACCTGCGATACTTTCACACAGCCCGCACCCAGTACATAGATTGTTTTTCTCTACCAACTTAATAATATCTGAGCTCATTTATTCACAGCTCTCAAATTTTCTTTTCAGGAAAGCTTTATATACACCGAGCTTAGTTTGCGCCAAAGCATTACTCTTACTTATTTCCTTGGCAAGACTTTCTCTATCAGAGTAACCTTCTAAAATTGTATTAATAGCGGTTTGAGTTGTATCAGACTGACCATCTACTAAGTTTCTATACCCTAACGTCCCATATAAACCGCTAAACTTACGGCTGTACGCCACAGGCACTACGGGTACCCCGCTAGAAAAGGCCGCAATCGTTGCATGCATACGCGCACCGGTAAAAAAGTCCAAGTTCGAAATATAACTTTTCGCCTCTACAGGCGAAGAAAATTTAGGCGCCAATATACACTCAGGAAATTTATTCTTAACACTCAAACTAGCGCGATAATCATCTTCAACAGCGTACCTATCAGTTATAACATGTGAGACCAAGTGCACTCTAACATTACTGTCCTTCGAGAATTCCTTAATAACACTTTCGATCAAGCTCGGATAATTAATCGTTAATCCAAACTGATTCTCCCCGTTGTACCCTCCATTCATGAGTAACCCGGAAATATTGATCCCTACATCTATATGTTCTTTTACTTTTTGAACATTTTCACGATTGTACGGCAGTGCAAAAGCCAGATCGGTTACCACGCTTGAGTTACGCTGATGTCCATTTTTTACTAAATAATTATAGGACTGTTCATCTCGAGCAAACACAGCACTCGCTTTCTTTATAATGAAGTTTGATACGACCTTCCCATACCCTTTATTAAAGGGCCCAATGGTTTGGGGGCTAAGCACAAGTTCTTTACCGCAATTAATCACTAGCGCCTTACTTAAGGCCTGCTGAAGAAACCTTTTAAAACCATATATATCCGTAAAACTATCACCCTCACTCAAATCAAACACAATAAAGCATTCAGATATCGCCTTCCTGATATCAAGTAGCTTTAACGGATTTTTAGCTATTTGCCTTATTGAAAACTGAGAATAGCTTACTTTGCGTGTCGTAGCTTTTTGAAATTCATTGTCCGTCGACGGCATCATTCCAATGACGTGATAACCAACATCTAAATTAAGCTCTTCAAGCGCCTCTTCGATCAAACAAAAATGACTATAACTTAAAGCTCCAACACCTAAATTTTCAGAAGGATAGTTGTGCCATAAAAGTCCAATTTTTTTCATTGCGCAATTCTTCCAAAGTTATTAATAAAAAAGACGGCTACAAGCATATAGAATCCGATGGTTAGCGCTATATTTTGTTTCGATAGCCCTAATGGCACGTTACTGCTAATTAGCCTAAAGATATAAAGCATGTGCAGCACCAAAATAGAAACCAGGAGAGAAATTACAATCCCTTTTATTCCCAAATATGGCGCAACCAATACAGATAGCGCTAAAAAAATGAGCATGCTTAAAACATTGTAAAAAGCCCGATGACTTTGATGCCCCAAGCTAGATAAGACTATCCCGTGTGCTGCTGCCAAATATCTCTGCATCAGCAAAACACCTATAAGAGGAAGTAAGCTTACTAGCTCTACATATTTTTCTCCGTAAATCATGCTTGTCATTGGTGCGGAACCATAAATGAACAGCACAGCTCCTAGGCCGCCTAACAACTGCATCTTGAAATACAACCGAACTATCAAAGCTTTTAACTTATCGTCATCAGCATTATGACGTGAAAGACTCGGAAGATAAACATTAGACAAGACTTGCGCCCCCGTATTCGCACCTTGCAATAGGCGCATCCCTGCCTGGTATATACCAACTGCGTTGTGCCCTAGTAAATACCCTACAATCAGAGTGTCAATACTGGTCACCAAGTTAGTTAAAAAAGCATCTATTCCAAAAGCTGTATTTTTTCTTATATCGCTTATGGTATTTTTCAGACTACCCCGAATCTTCTGCTGGCAGTCTATAAACTTATAGATGGTGCAAGACAAAGCAAGCTGCACCGCCTTACAAAAGAGCATACCCAATGCAACACTTTTAGTTCCCCCCCCCATAATTAAAATTATCATGAGCACAGAAAAGTATACACAATTGCTAATAAGTGTAATTGCGGTTTCGTAATGGTACTTATTAATACCCCTGTACACCGCATTCATAGATTCTGAAAACGAGGTCATAACACATGAAACTAACACAATAAAAAACAGAACTACTTGGTACATATGAAGCTTCAAGTATATTACCGTTAGCGCTGAAACAAGGAGCAATATGAATGACAACACTAACTTAGCCTTTATAACATCAGCTAATATCTGCCTTTCTTGATTCTTGTTGACTCCTATATCACGCAATATACTTTGAGTGAATCCAAAATCCACAACCAAACAAGCTATCGTTGCTGCTGTATATATGTATATGAACTCACCAAATTCAGATACATTCCAATAACGCGCCATAAAAACGAATAGCGCAACATTAGTTAACAGCCGAACAAATACGGTAAAACCCATGAAGAATATTTTTCGAATCACTGACAAACCCTTTGACCTTTACAAGGTTTCTAGAGAGCGGCGGGCACGCTACCGCCCCAGGATTTTTCGTCATATTCCTCAGGACGTGATGTTTCCATGAAATATCGGTTCGATCATGCCTATTGGCTAATGATCCGGAACAGCAACCAACGATAAAACCAAAGAACAATAGTAACACCGTCAAACATCTGAATTTATGACGCGATCTTTCTAACTTCGTCAGTTTTTGTCGGAGGCATAAGCATAGTTGTAATAACCATAATCACTGTAGCCATATTTATTGGAGGCCTTTCTCTCCACGCCATTAAAAATCGCACCTTTAATGACAACACCATTCTGAGAGAATCGACGGACCGTCAACTCGATTTCTTTCGCCGGGTTCAGGCCATAGCGCGTAACAATCAGATTGGTCCCGGACTGGCGTCCGACGATCGCCGCATCTGTCACCGCCAGTAGTGGCGGCGTGTCGAGAATCACCAGATCGTATTGCTTGCTCGCCTGCTCCAATAGCGCGCTGAAATTGGCATGCATCAGTAACTCGGAAGGATTGGGCGGGATTTGGCCTCGACTGACAAAATCAAAGTTGTCGATTGCGGTCTTATGGATAGCGGTGGCCATATCGCAGCGCCGGGCCAGGATATCGGAAAGCCCATTGTCTGCAGAAGTACCTAACACTTTGTGCAGGTAGCCTTTGCGCATGTCGACGTCGATCAACAATACCCGTAACCCGGTTTGTGCTATCACCACCGCGAGATTGACCGATACGAACGTTTTACCCACTTTAGGGCTAGGCCCGGAAATCATCAGGCGGTTATTGTCGGCCTCATGCATGGCGAAATGCAGACTGGTACGCAAACTGCGCAATGCCTCAATTGCCAGATCGGTAGGATGACTGATGGCCAGCAAAGTAGAACCTGCGGAACGCCCTCGTCCGCGGGAGATTTTGTCTTCTTCGGCTTTCTGCAAAATGCTGTAAGGAATCGAAGCGTAGACCGGCAACCCAAGTTGCTCGATGGCTTCCGGACTTTCCAATCCTCGGTTCAGCGCCTTGCGTACCAGCACCAGGGCTACCGCCAGCAAGCCGCCAAGAATTGTGGCGATCAGTACAATCAAGGCTTTTTTCGGTTTGACCGGCTTGAGAAAATTGACGTCCGCAGTGTCGATCAGACGCACGTTACCGACCGTCCCCGCGCGCATCACATCCAGCTCCTGAGACTTGTTCAGCAGTTGGGTATAAATGGCCGTCCCGACTTCTACATCCCGGGTAAGGTTCAACAATTCTTGCTGGGTGGAGGGAAGGCCCTCCACCTTGCTCGCCAAACTTTTCTGCTTGCTGCTCAACTCACCGATCTGGGTCAATAATGCGCGATAGGCGGGATGTTGCCGGGTGAACTTGCGGTCCATTTCGGCTTGTTGCAATTTTAACTCGGAGATGCTGGTATCGAGCCCGACAATCTGATCGAGAATGGCTTTGGTTTCGAGCGTGATATCCACGGACTTGCTGCGCGTCTGGTATTCATTCAAGGCATTCCCGGCTTTCTCCAGGTCCTTCTTGACCACCGGAAGTTGCTCTTTGAGAAACGCCAGGCTCTGTGCTGCCTCAGCGGAAGTACGTTCTACGTTTTGCCGAACATAAATAGTGGCGATTTCATTGAGTGTTTTAATGGCTTGGTTCGGATCTGTACTTTCCAGTGACAGGCCGATCATGCCCGAATCCTTTCCGCGCTCGACTACATCGAGATCCTCTTGGTAGTCGAGGATACTGGTCAGGCGGGAATTGCGGATGATTCTGAAGCGGGTTCCAGGATTGGCGTGCATTTCTTCTATCTGGAACGCAACGCCATTTTGTTCGAAAAGTTGCCCAGTCTGGGTGGCTGCCAATAGGTTGTCGTCTTCGTCCACCAAGGTGTAATGACCATTTTCACCCGCGGTCAGGGTCAACTTCTTGCCCAGTTGCGAGTCGGGAAGATCCAGTTTGAATATCTTCAGCGACTCCCCTCCCCAGGCGAAACTGTTCAACCCCAACAAGGGGTCGGCTATTTCACCGGGATTTTTACTCTGGAATCGACGAGCCAGGAACTCGCCGACCACCGGGAAGTACATTGGTTGTATGACGATATCAAGTTTCAGGTTATCGACCGTCTTGCCAATCACCGCACGAGACTTGATCAACTCGATCTCGGTCGCCGAAGGCGACTCTTTTCCCAACATGCTGCTGACATCGGAGAAGCCCAACAAATCATTCTTCTTCGCTTCAACCTGCAACAACGCATTCGCTTGGTATACCGGCGTCGCCAGCACCGCGAACGCCACACCAGTCACCATAAAGGCACCGGTAACCGCGGCAATCAGCCATTTATGGTCGATAAGTGTCCCAAACAAGCCGAGAAGATCAATCTCGTCATTGTCGTCGTCCCGCACGTTAACTACCGGTGCTTGCTGCATAAGTCGGATTCTTTGCCTGTATTACGATTCAAAAAGGAGTGGCCATCAGCGCGCCAGGCGCTGTGCCCATGCGAGTACGGCTTCTTCGATCAACGCATAAGCGTGCACAAATGCAGGTTTGCCTTGACGGTAGGGGTCGCTGATTTCGCGATCGTCTTGCCATTTGCCCAGCAGCAACACTTTGCCTCGCGCTTCAGGGGCAATGTTGAGTACCCCGCTGACATGCCGCCGCTCCATCACCAGAATCAAGTCCGCCTCGCTGACGGCTTGAGAGGTGAGCTGAACGGCCTGGTGCTCATGGGGCAGATGACCATGCTCGGTGAGTACGGCGTGTGCCGTCGACTCGATGGGTTTGCCCACCAAGGCAGCGAGACCAGCCGAGCTGACCTCGATATCGGAATGAACGAGTGCCCCGCGCAGCAGATGCTCCGCGGTGGGACTGCGGCAAATATTGCCGACGCAGACAATCAAAACCCTTTTAAGCAAGATAACATTCCCCGTCTTGTCAACATTGGCGGTGACATAGCACTTGCCGAACATAAGAGCTTTAAACTACGAATGAATCCGGGTATGTATAACCCCAGTAACTGCAGCTGAAACTTTCAAACCATCAGTGCGTATTTATTACCATGACGCTTGAACAGCCCCCAACTTTTTCTTCAGACAAAAAATAACATTTCGCTCTTTGAACGCTGAATATAACAGTTCGAAAATTTATCCAGACAATTTCTAACAATTGCCGTTTTCCCGTGACCGTTCAATCTAAATTACACCGAAATAGCGAGTGGCTAATATATAGCCGTTCCGTTAGTGCATTGCCAGGACGTCGGACATTCGGTTAGAAGTTGGGTAAGAGATGTCTTGGGTAATAACTTTGTTTACAGCGGGTTGCGTCAGGAGCATGCCGTGGAACAACCAGGCATGCTCGCCGGCCAACCGACCGCCCGATTTTCTCTGCCCCCGCCTTGCGCGAAACATGGCGTACAGGCCTTTCGCTGCCCCTGCAGCGTTGCCAACATTTTTCTCGAGTGAACGAGCCATTTAGAGCCCGCACTCTCCAGCGTTACCGGTTCCGCCGTCGAACCTTTCCTACTGCCGTTAGCCATTCCATCTGTCTACTTTCAAGGACGCTTCCATGATTCGTAAATGCCTATTCCCCGCTGCCGGCTATGGGACCCGCTTTTTGCCCGCCACCAAGGCCATGCCGAAGGAGATGCTGCCGATCGTCAATAAGCCGCTGATCCAGTACGCCGTCGAGGAAGCGCGTGACGCCGGCCTGCAACATATGGCCATCGTTACTGGCCGGGGCAAGCGAGCGCTGGAGGATCATTTCGATGTCAGCTTCGAGCTCGAACACCAGATTCGCGGCACTGATAAGGAGCGATTCCTGGAAGGCACTCGTGAGCTGATCGATACCTGTACTTTTTCCTATACCCGCCAAGTGGAAATGAAGGGCCTGGGGCACGCCATTCTCAGTGGTCGTTCGCTGATCGGTGATGAGCCATTCGCCGTGGTGCTGGCCGACGACCTGTGTTTGAACCTGGAAGGTGACGGCGTACTGGCGCAAATGCTCAAGCTCTACGAGCAATTCCGCTGCTCGATCGTGGCGATCCAGGAAGTACCGCGTGAGCAGACTCAAAAGTACGGCGTGATTGCCGGCGAGCTGATTCGCGAGGGTATTTACCGGGTCAACAGCATGGTCGAAAAGCCCCGCCCGGAAGACGCCCCGTCCAACCTGGCCATTATCGGTCGGTACATTCTGACCCCCGATATCTTCGACCTGATCGCCGACACCGAGCCTGGCAAGGGCGGTGAAATCCAGATCACCGACGCCTTGATGAAGCAGGCCCAAAATGGCTGCGTGCTGGCCTACAAATTCGAGGGACGACGCTTCGATTGCGGCGGCGCCGAAGGTTACATCGAAGCCACCAACTTCTGTTTCGAGCACCTGCATCAGAACACCTTGTGACGGCGCTGAACCCTGACAAACGTGTGCGTTATCGAATTGATTTTTTGGTCTTTATTACCCTATGGACGAAGCCTCTATGAAGACATTGAGCGGTTTCAAGGCAGATGACAGTCGCCGCCCGTATGGCGCTGACCTTAAGAACAACCTCGCGTACCTCATCGTGCGCGCCTATGCGTCGGAGCTGATCTTTCCCCGGGTGCAGAAACAGCCGGTGCTGCTGGTGGAACGCATCGGTGCCTTCCCCTCCTCCGGGGAAATCCGCCGTCACGTCAAGGATGGTCCGGCGTTAATGGCGAGCATCAGGCAGCGTTACGCCGCCGATGCCCTCGACATCGACGAGAGCGATGGGCTGAACCTGGTCTTTGCCGACTGGCGTCTCAGCTTGCGTCTTTTGGACGACGGCTGCGTGACTTGCCTGACCGTGGAAAGTCGCGGCGACAGCGTGCTCATGCAGCACAAAACCGCCGAACTGCTGGGGCAAATCGATGCAGGGAGGGAATTCGAATGAACGCGATTGCAGAACACGCCGACAAAGCCTGGTACCTGCTTCAGTGCAAACCCAAACAGGATGAACGCGCCGAAGAGCATTTACAGCGCCAGGGCTACGCCTGTTTTCGTTCGACCTACCGGCGTGAGCGCGTTTTGCGCGGGCAGCGTCGTGTGATCAGCGAGTCGCTGTTTCCGGGCTATCTGTTTATTCAACTGAGCCTTCAGGACAGTTGGGGCCCGCTGCGCTCGACCCGCGGTGTTTCGCGCGTCGTCGGGTTCGGCGGTCAGCCACTGCCGATCCGCGATGCGCTGATCGACGAGCTCCAGGAGCGAGACAGTCAGGCGATCGTGACAACGTTGTTGAGGCACGGAGATACGGTGCGCATCACTGAAGGTCCGTTCTCCGATCTTGAGGCGGTATTCCTGGCCATGGACGGCGAGGAACGGGTGCTGTTGATGATGAATTTCCTGCAGCGTGAACAGCACATCAGCCTGCCACTGGCAGGGGTTAACAAGATTTAGATCCGCCCGGAGTCTTGAGTCAAAGAAACCTGTGGCGAGGGAGCTTGCTCCCGCTTGAGTGCGTAGCACTCACAAAAATCGGTTGTCAGATTTTTGGGGCCGCTACGCAGCCCAGCGCGAGCAAGTTCGCTCGCCACAAAGCCCAGGAAAACCTACGCCCCTTCCGAGAGATGATTCCAGTCGATCCAACCCAAAAACCATGTCGCCAGAATCAGCAAACCGAACGCAATCCGGTACCAGGCAAACACCGCATAACTATGGTTGGCGATGAACTTGAGCAAACCGCGCACGGCAATCATCGCAAAGAGGAATGCGGCAACAAACCCCAAGGCAAACACCGGCAAGTCTGCGGACTGGAACAGGTCGCGGTACTTATAGCCCGAGTACACCGCGGCCCCCACCATTGTCGGCATCGCCAGGAAGAATGAAAACTCGGTAGCCGTCTTGCGTGACAGGCCAAACAGCAACCCGCCGATAATCGTCGAACCCGAGCGCGAAGTGCCGGGGATCATCGCCAGGCACTGTGCGCAACCGACTTTCAAGGCATCGGTCCAGCGCATCTCGTCAACGTGATCGATAACCACCACATGCTCACGTTGCTCCGCCCACAACATGATGATTCCACCTATCACCAGCGCCACGGCCACGGTGATCGGGTTGAAAAGATACTCATGGATTTTGTCGGCGAACATCACACCCAGAACAACCGCCGGCAAGAAACCGATCAACAAATTCAAAGTGAAACGTTGCGCATTACGCTGGGTTGGCAAACCGGTAGTGATCTCCAGAATCTTGCGACGAAACTCCCAGACGACCGCCAGAATAGCCCCCAACTGGATGATGATATTGAACGCCATGGCTCGCTCACCGCCGAAGTCGAGCAAGTCCGCGGCAATAATCTGGTGTCCCGTACTGGAGATGGGCAAAAACTCTGTGAGCCCTTCAACCAATCCTAGAATCGATACCTGCATGGTGGTCCAGAAGTCCATTAATCCCCCGTTAAACCCTCTCGGCTGAAAGGTCTGTTGATGATGCCGAACATTTGATTCTGGTCGCGATTAAACCTGTCGGACCAGCGGAGGATTAAAGCGCACTCTCTGCCTGCTTGAGCTAAACGTTATAAAACGTCCATGTCGCAGCGCCGGGGCGGAGCTCCTGAAATACCCTTCGCCCCGAGAACGTCTGAGTATGAAATTCTTTTGCAGAATCGGCACTTGTATATCGCGAATTCATGGATGCCACTCATCGTCGGATCGTTGACGTTTCGGCTTTGGGCGCGCGCAATGTTCTACCCAAAAATGATCGCTCCAAGAGAACATTCCATATGGCAAAGATCATAGTACTCGCCGGTGACTTCCCGCAGTGCGACGGGGAATATCACCTTGGAACCATCACCCTCAAAACATCCCTCAAGCCCCGGCTTGGAACCAGCTTCCCGGTATCGGAGTTCAAGGATCTAACCGTTCAGAACACTGATTCCAACAAAAATATAAAGAGCGCCATCGGCCTGGGGCTCGCGGGGGCCATGTTGCTCGGTCCCGTCGGCGCCATCGCCGGCTATCTGCTCGCCGGGAAAAATACCGAGGTGACCTTTATGGCCACATTGAAGGACGGTGAAAAGCTGCTCGCGGCGACCGACAGTGACACTTTCCGGGATATCTCGGCACGCGCCCTGAAAAAATCCCGAGGCGGCCGCCGAGGCCCCCTTTCCAGCTCACTTAACAACGGATCCATTCATTGATCCGCTTGCCCGGCGACGGCGAGAATGTTGCAGGGCACCCGATACAGAACATGCTCCGTGGTACTGCCCACCCATTTTTCCAGCCCCTTGCGATGAGCATTGCCCATGACGATCACGTC
The DNA here is from genome assembly GCF_053629455.1 of Pseudomonas sp. F-14 TE3482. NCBI lineage: Bacteria > Pseudomonadati > Pseudomonadota > Gammaproteobacteria > Pseudomonadales > Pseudomonadaceae > Pseudomonas > Pseudomonas sp. F-14 TE3482. Next base: position 3,430,491 of record NZ_JBRJII010000001.1, on the reverse strand, counting down.
GGCCCGGTGATGCGCTGCAAAGTCGGCCAATGCTTTGCCTGGTGGCCCTGCAACGAAGTGTTGCCGTTCGGTGGGCACGCCGTAATGATCGGCCAATGCGATGAATGACTTATGCAAAGACTTGCGCACGTCGCTGTTGAAGCCGGGCATCGTCACTGCCCCCGCGCCCGCATCGGATATATGTGTCTGCGATAGATCGTAGGCATACAGCAGATGCATTTCTGCATGGCATTGCATTGCCAATTCGTTCGCAGCCTGGATGATCAGGTCGTTGATTCCGGTGATCTGAGTCTCTGGATGCGACGGATCGACGGCCGCCACGATCACGCGCGGAAGTGGGCAACTGACTTCGCTGACCAGATGGACGGGCACCGGACATTCACGCAGCAGATGCCAATCCAGAGGCGTGATGAAAACGCGTTTGAGCGCCGACTCATGCTGCACATCCTTGATAACCAGATCCGCCTGCGTTGTTGTCACGTGCTGAAGGATCTCTTGCAGCGCGTCGCGAGTGAACAGCACCTCGGTACTCAGGTTGATTCCGCGTCCACGGATCAGATCGGCTTCATCCTTGAGCCATTTTTCGTTCTCTTGCTGGCAAGCCTCACGAAACCGCGCACTGGCGTGGATCAAACCCAGGATGTTGAAATCTTCGATAAACACCGTGATATGCAGCGCTGCGCCCGTGGCCTCGGCAATGGCGACGGCCCGCTGCAGTGCCGGCGTGTGACGCATGGTGGGGCCGGCTATTAGAAAGAGTCGTTGATACTGGCTCATGTCACACCTCCAAACGTTCTGGGATATCTGCTAGCCCCCCAGCCTCTCGTCTGTCGCACCGCCAGCGATCTGCTATCGCCTCAATGACCCGGATCGACACAATCAATATACGCCTGGATTCAACTAACCCGCCAAGGTGTGTCTCATTGCAGCCAATACAATGAGACACATCCCGGAGGTCAATTGATTGACGACGCAAAGTTACTTCTTCGCGTACTTCGCGCCATGCGGGTCATTAAGCTTCACCTGCATCAGTTCCCATTCACGCTGAATGATCGAGTAAGGGATAAAGACGCTGATTCTCTCAGCCCCCTTTAACCCAGGGTGAAAACTCACATCATTAAAAGAGGTGGAGAAAAAACCGACATTGATACCGACAATGCTACCGTCATTGGCGATGACGGGGCCACCCGACATCCCCTTTATTATCGGGGCATCATGAATGGCATAGCGTTCGCCGCTGCCTTCATTGCTATTGATGAAAGGCGCCGAATACACCTTGCCTTGCCCGCTGACGGTGGTCATGTAGGGGCTCGCCCCCACGGCGGTGATGTGTTCACCCACACGCGGTGTGCGCCATGACGGGTAGCGACCGTCGGCCTTGTGCTGGATGAAGACGAGGTCGCAGCCGGTGCTGCAGCTGTATTCCACGTGGCGGATGAGGGGGGTGTGGCGAGTGGTGACGGCATAGTCTTCGTTCCATTGCACGGCCGAGGCCATGTACAGATAAGGCAAAGGAAAGCCCGAGAAGACTGAAAAGTATGAATCATTGGCAGGCCCCGACAAGTCGGGCTTTACCATACCGTTGCATCCTGCAAGAACAGCTCCTATTAAAAAGTAGGTCATGAATTTAATCATGATGATCACCGACTTATAAGGAGGATTGGATTTTTATTGTGGCGAAACTTTTGGTTGTCAGGTTCTTGTAGTTTTCCTCGCAGCCCGGCCTGGTTGGTTATTTATGGCTTAAGTTTTAATAAATGCGTATGAATAAATTGTGCTAAGACTAATTACTTTTCGATCCATATAAGAAACCTCAACTATTTGACGCCTGAAAAATGACACCCACATAATAAGCACATTAGAAATTAAACTTTCTTACTTGGTGTAAAGCCCATGAAACAGCGGCTTTCAGGGCAGTTGAATCGCTTTGGCATGCCGGGGTAACGCCACAGAAATCAGCGCTGCGAAAATAACAAATGCGCTGGATATCCATAAACACGCCCCCAGCCCGAAAGCCTGATAAACCCAGCCAGAGAGCACGGTGCCGATCAGCCGTCCCATGGCGTTGGACATGTAGTAAAAACCCACGTCCAGTGACACGCCGTCTTCCTTGGCATAGGACACGATCAGGTAGCTGTGCAGCGAGGAATTCACCGCGAACAGCGCACCAAAGACCATCAACCCGCCTAACAGCACCCCCTGCTGCGACAACCCGGTGTTCAGCCCCAAAGCGATTGCCGCGGGCAGGCCTGCCAGAGCAAGCGCCCACAGAAACGCAGCGCGGCCATCAGGAACATGCCCCCGTTTCTTGCCGGTAATTCGCGGCGCGAACGATTGCACGATGCCGTAGCCGATCACCCAGGTTGCAAGGAATCCACCGACCTTCCAGAAGTCCCAGCCAAAGACGCTGCTCAGGTACACCGGCAACGCCACGACAAACCAGACATCGCGAGCACCAAACAGAAACATCCGCGCCGCCGACAGAATGTTGATGGCCCGGCTTTTGGACAGGATGTCGCGAAACCTGGGCTTGGCTTTGGCCTTGCCCAGATCCTTTTTCAACAGGACCAAACTGCTGACCCAGATCAGCGCCAAGACACCCGCCATGGCCAGCAATGCCCCTTTGAACCCGATCAGGGCGAGCAATGCCCCGCCAAGAAAGAAACCGACACCCTTGAGTGCATTCTTCGAGCCGGTGAGGATGGCTATCCATTGGTAAAGCGTGCCCTGCTGTCCATCGGGCACCAGAAGCTTGATCGAGCTTTTGGCGCTCATCTTGTTCAGGTCTTTGGCGATCCCCGACAGCGCCTGCGCGCCCATCACCCAAGGAATCGTCAGCCAGGCCACTGGCACCGTGAGCATCAACAACGCCACAACCTGCATCCCCAGCCCAATGTTCATGGTCCGGTTCAGGCCCAATCGAGCGCCGAGATAACCGCCCAGCAAATTGGTGATCACACCAAAGAGTTCATAGAACAGAAACAATGCCGCGATTTGTAGCGGGCTGTAGCCCAACGCGTGAAAGTGCAGCACCACCAACATGCGCAAGGCACCGTCGGTGAGGGTGAAGGCCCAGTAATTGCCCGTCACGAGCAGGTACTGCCGCACTTGAGGCGCGAGGGCTGACAACGCTTTCATCACCGCTCCTTAAACGGCCAGGCCGACCATTCTGGCCAGTTCGACGGTGCGATTCGCGTAACCCCATTCATTGTCATACCAGGCATAGAGTTTGACCTGGGTGCCATTGATGACCATGGTCGACAGCGCATCGATGATCGATGAGCGTGGATCGGTGCGGTAGTCGATGGACACCAGCGGACGCTCCTCGAAACCGAGAATGTCTTTCAGTTCGTTCTCGGACGCGTCCTTGAGGAACTGATTCACTTCTTGGACGGTGGTGACGCGCTCGACTTCAAAGACACAGTCGGTCAGCGAAGCGTTGGCCAACGGTACGCGCACGGCATGGCCATTCAGACGCCCGCGCAGTTCCGGGAAGATTTCGGCAATCGCGGTGGCGGAGCCGGTGCTGGTCGGGATCAAACTCATGCCAGAAGCTCGTGCACGGCGCAGATCCTTGTGCGGCTGATCGAGGATGCTTTGAGTGTTGGTCAGGTCGTGGATGGTGGTGATCGAGCCGTGGCGAATGCCCAGTTTCTCGTGGATCACCTTCACCACCGGCGCCAGGCAGTTGGTGGTACACGACGCGGCGGTGACAATGCGATGTTCCGCCGGGTTGAACAGCTGATGGTTGACGCCCATGACGATGTTCAGCGCGCCCTGCTCCTTCACCGGGGCGCTGACCACCACACGCTTGACGCCTTGGTCGAGGTAAGCCTGAAGCACCGCGACGGTCTTCATCTTGCCGCTGGCTTCAATCACCAGATCGCAGCCCGACCAATCGGTGTCGGCAATCGCCTTGTTGGCCGTTACCTTGATGCGTTTGCCGTCGATGACGATGTTGTCGCCCTCGGAGTCGGCCTGGTCAATCCAACGGCCATGCACCGAGTCGAAGTTCAGCAGGTGCGCATGGGTTGCCGCGTCACCTGCCGGATCATTGATCTGCACGAATTCAAACTCTGGCCAGCGCCAGGCTGCTCGCAGAGCGAGGCGACCGATGCGGCCAAAACCATTGATGCCCACTTTGATCGTCATGTTTCCTCCTTCAAATAGAGCGCTGATTGACACGTTTCATGAGTTCTTGCGCCGATTCCTTGCGCTCGGAATAACGATCGACCAGATAGTCCTGACGATCGCGCAGCAGCAAGGTGAATTTCACCAGTTCTTCCATCACATCCACGACACGGTCGTAGAACGGCGAAGGTTTCATCCGGCCGTTATCGTCGAATTCCAGATAGGCCTTCGGCACGGAGGATTGGTTGGGAATGGTGAACATGCGCATCCAGCGCCCCAGCACCCGCAGCTGATTGACTACGTTGAACGACTGCGAGCCGCCGCACACTTGCATCACGGCGAGGGTCTTGCCCTGGGTCGGGCGTACGGCGCCCATCGCGAGCGGTACCCAGTCGATCTGCGCCTTGAAGACTGCGCTCATCGAACCATGACGTTCTGGTGAACACCAGACCTGCCCTTCCGACCACATCATTAATTCGCGCAGCGCCTGCACCCGCGGGTGATCGTCGCCAGCATCATCAGGCAACGGCAAACCAGACGGATTGAAAACCCGTGTCTCGGCGCCGAAATGCTGTAGCAAACGGGCAGCCTCCTCGACCAGCAAGCGACTGAAGGAGCGCTCACGGGTCGATCCGTACAACAGCAAAATGCGCGGCTTGTGGCTGGAAGTTTGTTCGATGCCGAGCTTGTCGGTCGAGGGGAGATCAACCAGTTCGGTATCGAGGTGGGGCATGTGGTCATCGTGCATGGTCATTGTCCTGCGCAAAAGCGCGTCTGGAATCATCGAACCGGGCAGCAAGCCGCTGTCCGCTCGGGACGGTCACCCATCTGTTCAAGGCGTTTGGCATCCGGGCTCAACCAGTGCCCGTTGGACTCGAGCACCATGGTCAGCACCTGATGCACCCAGCCCGGAAGATCCGGGTGCAGCCGGTAATAAACCCATTGGCCTTGGCGACGATCCGAGAGCAATCCGCAAGTGCGCAATTGCGCCAGGTGCCTGGAGACTTTGGGCTGGCTCTCATTCAACGCACAGGTCAGCTCGCAGACGCACAGTTCTCCCTCATGGGCGATGAGCAGCATCATGCGGACCCGGTTGTCGTCAGCCAGGCATTTGAAAACAGTGGTCGGCGTCAGGTGGTCAGCCATTGGGTCTCTCCGGGTTGAGCCGCTCATATGCGTTTTTCCGAATATACGTTTTTCCGCATGTAAAATTCAACGGCCAATGTGTCGACTCCTTATGTAAATGATATTTATTTACTTACAAAAGATAATCGTTATCATTAACGCGATAATTAAAAAAGGAGCTCATGGTGGCTTTACCGCGCATTCACCCCGCCTCTCTCTCACTGTTGGGGCTTTTTGCAGTACCTGATTTGCAAGCACAAACCCAATCGGCATTGGCCCTGCCTGCAACCGCTGTGACCAGTGATTACAGCGAGCAGAGCTACAGGCCGACCGACAGCCGCAGCGCGCTGAAGATCGACGCCCCGCTGCGGGATATTCCGCAAACGGTGAACGTGATCCCTCAGAGCGTGATCAAGGATCAGGGCGCGCAGTCGATGGAAGACGTGTTGAAGAACGTCCCTGGCATCGGTCTTTCCAATGGCGATGGCCAACGCGACCAGGTCACCATTCGCGGCTTTAGTGCCATCGGCGACATGTACGTCGACGGCGTTCGTGACGACGCGCTGTACTTCCGCGATCTGTCCAACGTCGAGCGCGTGGAAGTGATCAAGGGGCCGGCAGCGGTGCTCTATGGTCGCGGTTCATCCGGTGGCCTGATCAACAGCATCAGCAAGAAACCCAACTTCACCCCCAAACAGGAAGTGGGTGTCAGCGTCGACAGCGAAGGTAAAAAGCGCACGCAGTTCGACGCCGGCTGGGCCGATCAGCAGCAAAACGACAAGGCATTCCGGGTAGCCGGTGCGCTGGAAAACAGCGACACTTTCCGCGATGACGGCTATATCGATCGCAAGGCCATTGCGCCTTCGGCCTACTTCAAACTCTCCGACGATCTTGAGCTGAACCTGGGGGCGACGTACCTCTACGACAAACGCTTGATCGACTTCGGCATTCCCGGGCGGGGCGATCGCCCGGTCGATGTCGATCGGGACAAGCGCTTCGGTTCCGCCGACCCGGATGACGATTACACCCGCAGCGAAGTGTTCTCGTTCACGGCCGGCGTCGACTACCGCATCAACGACGACTTCACCCTGAGCAACACCAGCCGCTACTACCACTACGATCTGGATCGCAACAACACACTCGCCGACTCCAGCCCGACACGTTTCGTCACCGCCCCCAACGGCGAATTGCTGGTCAAACTCAATCGCGGCAACGTGCAGCGCAAGGAAGACGGCTGGTTCAACCAGACCGAACTGAAGCAACAGGCCACGCTGGCCGGGATGAACCACAACCTGCTCTATGGCGTGGAACTGGGGCGTCAGGTCAAGGACCAATCCGTCTTCAGCCAGAGCAACGTAGCGCGGGTTCCGGTGTACCGCGATGGCTTGATCGACGTACCGTTCCAGGCCAACCGACAAACCGCCAAGGGCACCACTACTCAGGACACGGCCGGTTTCTACGTCCAGGATCTGATTGAACTGACCCCGCAATGGAAAGCTTTGCTGGGTGTGCGCTATGACGTGTTCGACCAGCAATACTCGGATGACCTGACGGGTGCCTCAATGTCCCGAACCGACAACACCTGGAGCCCGCGCGCAGGCCTGGTCTATCAGCCTGATCAGGTTCAGTCCTACTACATTTCGGTGAGTCGCTCTTATCAACCCTCCTCCGAAGTCTTCGCCCTGAGCACCACCAACCAGGACCTTGAACCGGAGCAAACCACCAACTTCGAGATCGGCGGCAAGTGGGACCTGCTCGACAATCGCCTGGCGTTGACGGCGGCGCTGTTCCGGCTGGAACGCACCAACATGAAAACGACCGATCCGGCGAACCCGACCAAGCTGGTCCTGGCGGGCGAGCAGCGCACCGACGGTCTTGAATTGACCGCCAGCGGGCAGTTGAGTGACAAGTGGCAGGTCTATGCCGGCTATGCTTATCTGGACGCCGAGATCACCAAGTCCAACAACCGAACCAATGGCGTCGCCAACGAAGGCCAGACACCAACGTTGACCCCGCGTCACAGCGCCAACCTCTGGCTGGTGCGCTCGCTGACCAACACCTGGCGCGTAGGCATGGGGGCGAACTATGTCGATGACCGTTACACCGCCCTGGATAACCAGGTGGTCATGCCCGCTTACACCACCGTCGACGCGGCGTTGCTCTACAACTTGCCGAAATGGGACATGGCGCTGCGCTTGCGTAACGTCTTCGACAAGGACTATTACGCCTCGGCCCATGGCTCGGTGGACCTGATCACCCCCGGAGCACCACGGACTCTGGAACTGAGCACCAACTACCGGTTCTGAGTAAAAAAAAGCAAATGCCCTGCCTTCCAGGCAATGCTAATCAAGCACTGTTCCTCAGTCATGCTTACCTTTGTGGCGAGCGAGCTTGCTCGCGCTGGGCTGCGTAGCGGCCCCAAAGATCTGACAACAATCATCGATTTTTGTGAGTGCTACGCACTCAAGCGGGAGCAAGCTCCCTCGCCACAGGTGTCGGTGACTCAAACCCTCTTCAGTGAATAGCAACATCGTGACAACGATTCAAAGCTCAACTAATCTTCAGCGCGCCCAGAGTGATTGAGAATCTCTCGCGTTATCGGACAACAACAATATTTCGAGGAAAACCCATGCGTAAACTTCTGTTGCTCTCGCTTCTTGCCACCTCCCCCCTGGCCTTCGCTGGCCCTCAATGCACCACCACCGACAAGGCCCAATGGCAGGACCAGGCCAAGTTTCAGGAAGAGCTCAAGGCCAAGGGCTATGACATCAAGAAATTCAAGGTCACGAGCGGCAATTGCTACGAGATCTACGGCTGGGACAAAGACAAGCGCAAAGTCGAAATCTACTTTGACCCGGTCACCGGCAAAGTCATGAAAGAAGAGATCGAATAGGTCACCTGTGAAAGCTGAAACCCTGCGCCTCTGGGACCCGCTTGTACGTATTTGCCACTGGTCCCTGGTGGTTGTCTTCATCAGCGACTACTTCCTCAATGAGGAAGGAGACGGCTGGCATCGCTGGCTCGGCTATTACGCCGTGGCTGTCGTGCTGGTGCGCGTGGTGTGGGGTTTCATCGGCCCGCCATCAGCGCGTTGGTCAGACTTTTGGCCGACGCCGACGCGGGTCGTTCAGCATGGCCGGGCGCTGTTTTCCGGCAAGGGCTATCACCGCATGGGGCATTCGCCCATCGGTGCCCTGGTGATGGTCCTCATGCTGCTGTTGATGACCGGTCTGGGTATCAGCGGTTTTTTGATGGAAGAAGTGGACTATTTCTGGGGCGAAGACTGGCTACGTGATGTTCACGAGTTTATGGCCAATGCACTGCTCGCATTGGTTTGTGTGCATATCGTCGCAGCGTTGGTGGAAAGCCTGCGCTTGCGAGAAAACCTGCCTCTGTCGATGATCACGGGCCATCGTCGTAAGCGCTAACGCTCAAAGCTTCCTGATACCGCACATTGCCCTCTCCCTTGCAGGAAAGGGCGGGTGCCAATCCTGTCATTCTTCGAGGCGACCATCGCCTGGAACTTCGCAGTGAAAGAATTTCGTATACCCTATCGCCATCTCACTCCAAACGACCGCTGCCGTGAACCTACCCAAACTCAACGCTCCTGACCTTGGCAATACACCATCGACCTCGGAAATCATCACCCGTCATCTGCGGGATGCGATCGTCGCCGGGCATTTCGCCGAAGATGAGCCGATTCGCCAGGACGACATTGCCCGCCAGTTCAACGTCAGCAAGATCCCTGTGCGCGAGGCCCTCAAGCGGCTGGAGGCCGAAGGGCTGGTGATGTTCCAGCGCAATCGCGGGGCGATGGTCACACGGGTTTCCGATGCCGAGCTGGCGCAGATGTTCGAAGTGCGGATGTTGCTCGAGGACAAGATACTGCGCCTGGCCATTCCCAACATGACCGAAGAAACCTTCGCCCGTGCCGAGCGCATCTGTCAGGAATTCATCGGCGAGGACGACGTGGGCCGCTGGGCCGAGCTCAATTGGGAGCTGCACGCTTGCCTCTACGAGCCGGCGCAGCGGCCGTTTCTGGTCAGCCTGATTCGTTCGGTCAACGACAAGCTGGAGCGCTACCTGCGCATGCAGATGAGCCTGTCGGCCGGCAAGGAACGGGCTGATCACGAACACCGTGAGATCATCAAAGCCTGTCGTGCCGGGGATGTGGATCTGGCGGTGAAGCTGCTGGACGAGCACATTGCCGGGGTCTGCAAGACCCTGTTCGAGCATCTGCCTCACGCGCACTGACCACTAAAATGCTGTGCTGATTTCGTCATCGGCACAGGATAAATCCATCAAGCCGACACCCCGTTGCACAGGCCACTCTTTCGTTCACTCATCTGAACGGACGTGGCCCTCCCATGAAACGCATCACCGTGATCGACTCCCACACCGGCGGCGAACCGACCCGTCTGGTGACCGCAGGCTTCCCTGACCTGGGCACCGGCAGCATGGCCGAACGCCGCAAGCTGCTCGCCGAACATCACGATCAATGGCGCGCCGCTTGTGTGCTCGAACCCCGTGGCAGTGACGTGCTGGTGGGTGCCCTGCTCTGCACGCCTGTGGACCCGAGTGCGTGTGCCGGGGTGATTTTCTTCAATAACACCGGTTACCTGGGCATGTGCGGCCACGGCACTATTGGCCTGGTGGCGTCGTTGGCGCATCTGGGCAAGATCAGCCCCGGCGTGCACCGCATCGAGACGCCGGTGGGTACGGTGCAGGCGACCCTGCACGAAGATCATTCGGTGAGCGTGCGCAACGTGCCGGCCTACCGTTACCGCAAGGCGTTGGTGTTGCAGGTGCCAGATGTCGGTCAGGTGGTCGGCGATATCGCCTGGGGCGGTAACTGGTTTTTCCTGATCGCCGAGCATGGCCTGCGGGTGGCCGGCGATAACCTCGACGCGCTGACCGCTTACACCTACGCCGTGCAACAGGCGCTGGAGGCCCAGGGTATACGTGGCGAAGACGGCGGGCTGATCGACCATGTCGAGCTGTTCAGCGATGACGATCACGCCGACAGCCGCAACTTTGTCCTCTGCCCCGGCAAGGCGTATGACCGCTCACCGTGCGGCACCGGCACCAGTGCCAAACTGGCGTGCCTGGCCGCGGACGACAAACTGCAACCGGGACAGACCTGGCGCCAGGCCAGTGTCATCGGCAGCGAGTTCGAAGGCTCTTACGAATGGCAGGGCGAGCGCGTTGTGCCGACCATTCGCGGCCGCGCCTTTATCAGCGCCGAAGCCAGTCTGATCATCGAACAGGATGACCCGTTCGCCTGGGGCATTCGCCCATGAACGAGGGCCTTGTGGCCGATGTGATCGTGATCGGCGCCGGCATCATCGGCGCCGCCTGTGCCCAGGCGCTGGCCCGTCGTGGTTTGCAAGTGCTGGTGCTGGACGCCGGCCTGCACGGTGCGACGGCGGCGGGCATGGGCCACCTGCTGGTGCTCGACGACAACCCGGCCGAACTGGCCCTGAGTCAATATTCCCTGCAACGCTGGCGCGAACTGGCGCCCGACCTGCCCGACGGCTCCGCCTACCGCAACAACGGCACGCTGTGGCTGGCGGCCAACGCCGAGGAAATGGCGGTCGCCCATGGCAAGTACTTGAACCTGAAAGCCCAGGGCGTGACGTGCGAATTGATCAGCGCCAGTGCCTTGCGCCAGCGTGAACCGGAACTGCGCGAAGGTCTGGAAGGCGGTTTGCTGATCAATGGCGACGGCATTCTTTATGCGCCGGCGACAGCCAACTGGATGCTCGACACGCCGAACATCCGTCAACGCCGGGCGCGGGTCAGCACGGTCGATGGCAACCGCGTATGCCTCGATGACGGCCACTGGTTGAGTGCCGAAGCGGTGGTGTTGGCCAACGGTATTCAGGCCAACGAACTGTGCCCGGAGTTGCCCATCGAGCCGAAGAAAGGTCACCTGCTGATTACCGATCGCTACCCCCGCACCGTCACCCACACCCTGGTGGAACTGGGTTACGTCACCAGCGCCCACAACGCCACGGGGCCGTCGACCGCCTGCAATATTCAGCCGCGCCCCACCGGGCAATTGTTCATCGGTGCTTCGCGGCAATTCGGTACCACCGACCCGCAGGTCGAAGGCTGGATGCTGGCGAAAATGCTCAAGCGTGCCGCCGAGTACATGCCAGGGCTGGCCCGGTTCAACGGCATCCGCGCCTGGACCGGCTTTCGCGCCGCCAGCCCCGACGGCCTGCCGCTGGTGGGGCAACACCCGCAACGCCAAGGCTTGTGGCTGGCGGTGGGTCACGAAGGTTTGGGCGTCACCACGGCCCCCGGCACGGCCGACTTGCTGGTGGCGCAACTGTTCGACGAAACCCCGCCACTAACCGCACAACCCTATCTGCCCCAGCGTTTTCTCGGAGAACCTGTCTATGCCTGAATTGCTGCTGGATGGCCGCGCCTTGAAGGTGGCCGAGGGCACCAGCGTCGCCGCTGCCTTGGCGTTGGGCAGCGACGGCTGCACGCGCACGTCGGTCAGTGGTCAGCGCCGCGCACCGCTGTGCGGCATGGGCATCTGCCAGGAATGCCGGGTAACCATCGACGGCCGGCGACGCTTGGCCTGCCAGACTTTGTGCCGAGACGGCATGCAGGTGGAGACACACCCATGAACAAATACGCCGATCTGCTGATCATCGGTGCCGGCCCCGCTGGCATGGCCGCCGCCCTTGCCGCCGCACCCAGCGGTGCACGCATTGTCATGCTCGACGACAATCCGCTGCCGGGCGGGCAAATCTGGCGTGACGGCCCTCAAGCCAACGTGCCCGATCAGGCCCGTCACCTGCGTGAGCGTTTGCAGGCTTGCAGCAACATCCGCCATCACGCCGGCGCCCGGGTGATCGCCAGTCCCGGTCCGAAACAACTGTTGGTCGAAGATGATGACGACGGCTGGTTGATCAGTTACGACAAACTGATTCTGTGCACCGGTGCCCGCGAGTTGCTGCTGCCCTTCCCCGGCTGGACATTACCTGGCGTGACCGGGGCCGGTGGCTTGCAGGCGTTGATCAAGGCGGGTGTGCCGGTGCAGGGTGAGCGCGTGGTGATCGCCGGCAGCGGCCCGCTATTACTGGCGAGTGCCGCCACCGCAAAAAAGCATGGCGCCCAGGTACAACGTATCGCCGAGCAAGCCTCGCGCATCGCCGTCGCCGGTTTCGCCGCGCAACTGCCACGCTGGCCCGCCAAATGGTTGCAATCGTTCAGCTTGTTCGACCGCCATTACCGGACCGCGACTCATGTACTGGCCGCCCTTGGCACTGACCGACTGGAAGGCGTGCGCCTGCAACAGCAAGGCAAAATCGTCGAACTGGAATGTGATCGGCTGGCCTGTGGTTTCGGCTTGATCCCGAACATTCAATTGGGCCAGGCACTGGGTTATGCCATCGAAGGTCTGGCGTTGGCGGTGGACGCCTGGCAGGCCAGCAGCCGCGCCGATCATTATGCGGCGGGTGAATGCACCGGGTTTGGTGGCAGTGAACTGGCGTTGGTCGAAGGTGCAATTGCTGGCCACGCGGCGGTCGGTGACCTTGAAGCGGCCCGCCAATTGTGGTCACGCCGGGCACGCTGGCAGGGTTTCGCCAAGGCACTGAATCAGGCATTCGCCCTCGCCCCGCCACTCAAGTCCCTGGCCCGGCCCGACACCTTGGTCTGCCGCTGCGAAGACGTGCCCTACGCCGCATTGGCCGGGCACACTGACTGGCGCGAAGCCAAGCTGGCCAGTCGCTGTGGCATGGGCGCCTGTCAGGGCCGGGTGTGTGGCGGTGCGGTGCAGCATCTGTTTGGCTGGCAACCTTCGGCACCCCGCCCACCCTTCAGCCCGGCGCGAATCGAGACCTTGATGTGCCTGGACGACACCCCGCCAGCCTGAAACCTTCTCGGGGGTTTCGGCCACGCTGCCGAGCCTCTATGATCCCGGGGTCGCCATCAGACCCCAGCGCCATGTATCCCTCGCTCAGCACCTTCAAACCCTGCGACTTGCCAACGCTGCTCAACAGCCTGCAGCCGATTGCGCCGCTGCTCGATACCCTCTCGGACGTGGTGTTTTTCATCAAGGACAGCGAAGCCCGCTACGCCTTCGTCAACCAGACTTTAGCCCGGCGTTGCGGTTTCAAACATCGCGAGGAACTGCTGGGGCGCACCGCCGAAATGGTCTTCCCGGAACGCTTCGGCCCGCTGTACACCGAACAGGATCGGCGGGTCCTGTCCAGCGGCCGCGAACTGGCCGACCAACTGGAGCTGCACCTGTATTACGGCAATCAACCGATCTGGTGCCTGACCCACAAACTCGCCTTGCAGGATGAACAGGGTCAGATCGTTGGCCTGGCCGGGATCTCCCGCGACCTGCAATCCCCCCAGTCCAACCATCCCGCCTTCCAGAAACTCGCTGCCGTGGATGCGCACATCCGCAGCCACTTCGCCCGCGCCATCAGCCTCGCAGAACTGACTGCCATCGCCGGCTATTCCGTGGCGCAACTGGAGCGTCACTGCAAGCGGGTGTTCCAGCTCACCCCACGGCAGATGATTCACAAGGCACGCCTGGAAGAAGGTTCGCGGCTGTTACTGCACACCGACCTGCCCATCACCGAAATCGCCCTGCGCTGCGGTTACACCGACCACAGCGCCTTCAGCCGACAGTTTCGTGCCTTGACCAGCCTGTCACCGAGCCAGTTTCGGGATAATCAGCGTTAGGGCATTTTCCGGTGATTTGGTCCTGGGTTTGAGGGTGTTCTTTCGGGCCTCATCGCGGACAAGCCCGCTCCCACAGGTATCTGCGTTGGCCACAGGATTTGTGAACGACACCAATCACTGTGGGAGCCGGCTTGCCCGCGATGAGGCCGGTACAGCCACCACAAGGCTCGGTGTCAGACCGCTAAACAAGCACTGTTTAAACGACACTTCCAGACACTCACTCAGGCTACACATCCTTGCGCCGTTGCCTACGACTACGCCAGAATCCGCCGGCTTGTGTGCCTTGAGGCCGGGCTCTATCGTTTCCGGGTCGCTGACGAATCAGCGATCGGATTTGACCGTCCGAATCAATCAAGGCGCGCCAGCGTCCAAGACCTACTTCAGGCATTGTCTGAAATATCGTGTCGCGGTGGCTGTGCGTGGGACACCTTCGGGTGTGCCGGATTCCTTGATGTCCGGTCGGTCAACCCGCGTACAGCTGCCACCTTGTTCGTTTGACCGCGAACGGCGGTAGCTCCAGTCATCAAGGAGCTTCACCATGATCAAACCAACACCCAACCCACCTGAAACCGATCCAACATCCCCTTACGAATCCCTCGATTCCAAAAAACTCAACGAAGCCGCCGACTGCGCCCTCGATTACTACCTCAAGCCCCCCATCCCCAAAGACACCAAGCGCAAACCCAGCACCATTTACCATGTCGGCACCGAGGTCGATAACGAAACCCTGCTGGTCAACGCCTGCGAATCCCTGGCGTCAGCGAGCATGATGCTCAGTGAGTTCGCCGGGTTGATGGGCATGCCACATCGCAACATGATGCTGGGGATTCAATCGGTGGTGATGCTCGGGGAGCTGGCGGTGAACCGGGTGCTGGATAACCTCGACCCGCCGGCCTGATATTGATCTGAGGCTATAGGGCATCTGTGGCGAGGGAGCTTGCTCCCGCTCGGCTGCGCAGCAGTCGCAAAACCTGAGCATGCGGTGTACCTGAAAAACCGTGACTGCCGGGTTTGGGGCCGCTTCGCAGCCCAGCGGGAGCAAGCTCCCTCGCCACATTGGGTGCATCCCCGCAAAGGCTTAGACGAATCAAAAGATCGCAGGCTTTGCAGCCCCCATGCCTGTGGGTGTTCCTTAAAGGGGCGCTCCGCACACCTCTTGCTCCCATCTGTAACACCTGCCATTGCGGACCTCAACCTCACGACGTCACTCTGACACACCGCAACACCTCTACTTCAAGCCCTGACACTAAATTCTCACCTCTGCCTGGCAATAGGCACGTTGATTGCTATTGTTAATATCGTATACGAAATCCCCAATACGATATCCAACAGCACTTCACATCAACGAGGCCTCTATGAAAAACCCCGCATTTGCCGTAGCCCTCAGCGCTGTTCTCAGTACCTCCTTTATCGCCACCGCCCAGGCCGACAAGCTCGACGACATTATCGGTTCAGGTAAGCTGCGTTGCGCCGTGACCCTGGACTTCCCGCCCATGGGTTTTCGCGACGCAGGTAACAACCCGGCCGGTTTTGACGTGGACTACTGCCATGACCTGGCGAAAATCCTTGGGGTCGACGCCGAAGTGGTAGAGACGCCATTCCCGGACCGCATTCCGGCGCTGGTTTCCGGGCGGGCCGACGTGATCGTCGCCTCTACTTCCGACACCCTCGAACGGGCCAAGACCGTCGGCCTCACCGTGCCCTACTTTGCCTTCCAGATGGTGGTGCTGACCCGCGACGACACCGGCATCAACAGCTTCGATGACCTCAAGGGCAAACCCGTGGGAAACACCAGCGGCACTTATGAGGCCATCGCCCTGGAGAAAGACGTGAAGAGCTGGGGCACCGGTACCTTCCGTGCCTATCAGTCGCAAAACGACACGTTGCTGGCCGTCGCCCAAGGCCATATCGCCGCCACCGTGGTCACCAACACCGTGGCCGCCGCCACTCTCAAGTCGGGCAAATACAAAAACCTGAAAGTCGCCGGTAACGCGCCATACGTGATCGACTACGTGTCCCTCGGCGCCAAGCGCAACGAGTATGGCCTGCTCAATTACCTCAACCTGTTCGTCAACCAGCAGGTGCGCACCGGTCGTTACAAGGAGTTGTTCGTCAAATGGGTCGGCACCGAAATCTCGCCGACCAACCTGACCGTGCCACAGGTCTACTACTAAGGTGTCCGGCATGCCTAGGCCCACTTCTCTGACCGGTCGCAGCCTGGTCGCGGGCGCCGCCGAGGGCGCCCTGCTGTTCGCCGATATCGGGTTGAGTTTCTGGGGCGGGGTCGATCCGTATAGCGGCGAGATCATTGACCGTCATCACCCGCTCAGCGGCGAATACCTGGCCGGCCGCGTGCTGGCCATCCCCAGCGGTCGCGGCTCGTGTACCGGCAGTAGCGTGTTGATGGAACTGATCAGCAACGGTCACGCACCGGCCGCACTGGTGCTGGCCGAACCCGATGAGATCCTGACCCTGGGCGTGCTCGTGGCACAGACCATTTTCGAGCGTTCCCTGCCGGTGCTGTGCATCGGCCGGGAGGCCTTCGCCGCCCTGCGCGGCAAGGCCTTCGCTCGGGTCGAGGACACAACGCTGAGCCTGTTCGAGCACCTGCCGGGCGATGCCTGCCAGGCACTCGACAGCTCTTTGCCGAGCACCGACATCGCCACCGCGATCGAACTCACCGAACACGACCGGGCGCTGCTCGACGGCCAGCATGGCAAGGCCGTGCAGGTGGCCATGCAGATCGTCCTGCGCATGGCCGAACTGCAAGGTGCCCGCCATCTGGTGGATGTCACCCAGGCGCACATCGACGGCTGCATCTACACGGGACCGGCGAGCCTGCGTTTTGCCCAACAGTTGGTGCAATGGGGAGCAACAGTGCGGGTGCCCACCACCCTCAATTCGATTTCCGTGGACCAGCGCCGCTGGCGCGAGCTGGGCATCGACCCGACTCTCGGTGAACCGGCCTGTGCCTTGGGCGATGCCTATATGGCGATGGGCGCACAGCTGAGTTTCACCTGCGCGCCCTACCTGCTCGACAGCGCGCCGAAGGCTGGCGAGCAGATCGTCTGGGCCGAATCCAACGCGGTGGTTTACGCCAACAGCGTGCTCGGCGCACGCACCCTGAAGTACCCGGACTACCTGGACATCTGCATCGCGCTGACTGGTCGCGCCCCGTTGATCGGCTGCCATCTGGACGCGCAACGCAAGGCCCGACTGCAGATCGAGTTGCCCGCCCTGGGTGAACTGGACGACGCCTTCTACCCGCTGCTCGGTTACCACATCGGCGCGCTGGCGGGCAGCCGGATTCCACTGGTGCGCGGGTTGGAAAACCGCCAGCCGAGCCTGGACGACCTCAAAGCGTTCGGCGCGGCATTTGCCACCACCTCCGCCGCGCCCTTGTTCCATATCGCCGGGATAACCCCGGAGGCTATCGACCCGTCTCAAGTGCTGGACACGGATAACCCGGTGCCGGTGGAGCACATCCTCTTGAAGGATCTGCTGGTCAGCTGGCGCGAACTCAACAGTGCCCGCGACAGCCGGGTGGATGTGGTCTCGCTGGGCAACCCGCATTTTTCCCTCAGCGAATTCGCCCACCTCGCGCGGCTGTGCCTCGGTCGGCACAAACACCCTGACGTGGTCCTCGCCATTACCTGCGGCCGTGCCGTGCTGGAGCAGGCTCGCGAAGCCGGGCATATCGCCGTGATCGAAGCTTTCGGCGCCACCCTGGTCACCGATACCTGCTGGTGCATGCTCGGCGAACCGGTGATCCCGCTGGCCGCAAAAACCTTGATGACCAACTCCGGCAAATACGCCCATTACGCACCCGGCCTGGTGGGCCGCAAGGTGCATTTCGCCAGCATCAAAGAATGCGTCGATGCCGCCTGCAATGCCACCGCCAGCGGGCGCCTGCCGGCGTGGCTACAACCTGCCGCCCTACTGGAGAGCCCTGCGCATGTTTGATTACAGCTTCCAATGGCGCTCAGCGCTGCGCGCCCTGCCGGACATGCTTGCCGGTGCCTTGGTCACCTTCGAGACCGCGGCGCTGTCGATGATCTTCGGCGTGCTGATCGCCCTGGCCCTGACCGTGATGCGCGAAAGCAAAAACCCGCTGCTGCGCGGCATCGGCAACGGCTGGGTATCGATCGCGCGCAATACCCCGTCGCTGTTCCAGATCTACGTCCTCTACTTCGGCCTCGGCTCGCTGGGCCTGCACGTCAGTTCATGGCTCGCCCTGCTGGCCGGGATCACCTTCAACAATGCCGGGTATCTGGCGGAGAACTTTCGCGGTGGCCTCAAGGCCGTCCCGGACACACAAGTGCGCGCCGCACGTTCGCTGGGCATGAGCGCCTTTCAGGCCTATCGCATGATCATCGTCCCGCAGCTGCTGCGGATCGTCTTCTACCCGCTGACTAATCAGATGGTCTGGGCGGTGCTGATGACGTCGCTGGGGGTGATCGTCGGGCTGAACAATGACCTGACCGGCGTGACCCAGGATTACAACGTCAAAACGTTCCGCACCTTCGAGTTCTTCGCCATTGCAGCGGTGCTGTATTACCTGATTGCCAAGGCGATCGTCGCGGCAGCCCGGCTGATGGCCTGGCGGTTGTTCCGTTACTGAGGAGCTGTCCATGTTTGCCACCGGTTTTTCCTCCAATGACCTGTTGTTCCTGCTCAATGGCGCCTGGGTCACGCTGCAACTGACGTTCTGGTCGATCATGCTCGGCTCCCTCGCCGGCTTGCTCTTCGGTCTGCTGCGGGCCTTGTTGCCGCGGGCCAGTTTGCCCCTGGCCTGGGTGCTGGACGTGTTTCGCAGCGTACCGTTGCTGATCCAGTTCGTACTGTTCAACTCGCTCAAAAGCATCGTCGGCTTGAACATCAGCGCCTTCAGCGTCGGCTGCATCGTGCTGGGGGTTTACGCCGCCGCGTACTTCACCGAGATCGTGCGCGCTGGTGTGCTTTCGGTGCCGTTCACCCTGCGCCGGGCCAGTCGCTCGCTGGGCCTGAGCTTCCTGCAGGACCTGCGCTGGATCGTCCTGCCGATGGCCACCCGGGTGGCTTTTCCCGGCTGGTTGAACCTGGTGCTCGGCGTGATGAAAGACACCGCGCTGGTGATGTGGATCGGCATCGTCGAACTGCTGCGCGCCTCGCAAACCATCGTCACCCGCATCCAGGAACCGTTGCTGGTGCTGTGCATCGCGGGCCTTATTTACTACGTCATGAGCCTGGTGGTCGCACGCCTGGGCGCTCGTCTGGAAAGAAGGTGGCAAGAAAATGATTGAGATCGACAACGTACATAAATCCTTCGGCGACCTCGCCGTGGTCAAGGGTGTCAGCCTGACGGTGAACAAGGGCGAGGTGGTGTCGATCATCGGCGGCTCGGGCTCCGGCAAATCGACCCTGCTGATGTGCATCAACGGCCTGGAACCGATCCAGAAAGGCAGCATTCGCGTCGACGGCGTCGAGGTCCATGACAGCGCCACCGACCTCAACCGCTTGCGGCAGAAAATCGGCATCGTGTTCCAGCAATGGAATGCCTTCCCGCACCTGACAGTGCTGGAAAACGTGATGCTGGCGCCACGCAAAGTCTTGGGTAAAAGCAAGCGCGAGGCCGAGGAACTGGCGGTGCAGCAACTGACCCACGTGGGCCTTGGCGACAAGCTCAAGACCTTCCCTGGCAAGTTGTCCGGCGGTCAGCAACAGCGCATGGCGATTGCCCGCGCCCTGGCCATGTCGCCGGACTACATGCTGTTCGACGAAGCCACGTCGGCCCTCGACCCGCAATTGGTCGGCGAGGTGCTGGACACCATGCGCATGCTCGCCGAAGACGGCATGACCATGGTGCTGGTGACCCACGAAATCCGCTTTGCCCGCGATGTCTCCGACCGCGTGGCGTTCTTTCGCAATGGCCTGGTGCATGAGATCGGCTCGCCGGATCAGGTGATTGGTAATCCGGTGCATGCGGAGACTGCGGCGTTTCTGAAATCGGTGAAGTAACTGATGGCCCCATCGCGGGCAAGCCCGCTCCCACAGGATTTGATGGTGTACACAAAATTGGTGGCCAACACAGATACCTGTGGGAGCGGGCTTGCCCGCGATGGGGCCCTGACAAACGAAACAAGGAGCAGGCAATGCGCTCATCGAAAGTCATTCACGTAGTCAGCTGTCATGCCGAAGGCGAAGTCGGCGATGTGATCGTCGGCGGCGTCGCCCCACCACCGGGCGCCACGGTGTGGGAGCAATCGCGCTGGATCGCCAAGGATCAGACCCTGCGCAACTTCGTCCTCAACGAGCCTCGCGGCGGTGTGTTCCGTCACGTCAACCTGCTGGTGCCGGCCAAAGATCCTCGGGCACAAATGGCCTGGATCATCATGGAACCGGCGGACACGCCACCGATGTCCGGCTCCAATTCGCTGTGCGTCGCCACGGTGCTGCTAGACAGCGGCATCCTGCCGATGACCGAACCGCAAACCCGACTGATACTCGAAGCGCCCGGCGGGTTGATCGAGGCCGTGGCCGACTGCCGTGACGGCAAGGTCGAGCGGGTAGAAATCAAGAACGTGCCCTCCTTCGCTGACCGCCTCGACGCCTGGATCGAAGTCGAAGGCCTCGGCTCGTTGCAGGTCGACACTGCGTATGGCGGCGACAGCTTTGTGATCGCCGACGCTGAACGACTGGGCTTTTCCATTCGCCCCGATGAAGCTGCCGACCTGGTGGCGGTCGGGTTGAAAATCACTCGCGCGGCCAATGAACAGTTGGGCTTTGTCCATCCGCTGAACCCCGAGTGGTCGCATATCTCCTTCTGCCAGATTGCCGCGCCCATCGTCATGGAGAATGACATTGCCACCGGTGCCAACGCGGTGGTGATTCAACCCGGCAAGATCGACCGCTCGCCCACCGGCACCGGCTGCTCGGCGCGCATGGCGGTGCTGCAGGCCAAGGGCTTGATGCAAGTGGGGGAGCGCTTTATTGGCCGTTCGATCATCGGTTCCGAATTCCACTGCCGCATCGATTCGCTTACCGAAGTGGCCGGACGCCCAGCGATCTACCCATGCATTTCCGGCCGGGCCTGGATCACCGGCACCCACCAACTGCTGCTCGACCCGAGCGATCCGTGGCCACAGGGCTATCGCTTGTCAGACACCTGGCCGGGTGCCTGAGACCGAAGCAGAGCTTTTGTGGCGAGGATGTTTGTATGGAGAAGGTGCTTTTGTGGCCAGGCAGCTTTTGTGGCGAGGGAGCTTGCTCCCGCTGGGTTGCGCAGCAGCCCCAATGCTGTAATCGCGGTTTGTCTGAAACAATCGGTACTCTGGTGTCACGACTGCTGCGCAGCCGAACGGGAGCAAGCTCCCTCGCCACAAAAGCCCCCTTACCACAAGGGCTGCCTCACCACACAAGCTCCCTAGCCATAGTGATTTCACCCACCAACAAAAAACCCTGATTGATTGAAAAAAGCACTAGCCGAATACTGTCACTTGAAATATCGTATACGAAATACAAAAACGAACCGGAGGCAACAATGAGCAAACGTATTAACTGGAGTGGCGTATTCCCCGCGGTGACCACTCAATTCAACGATGACTTCTCCATCAACCTGGAAAAAACCCATCAGGTGATTTCCAACGTGATCCGCGACGGCGTCTCAGGCTTGGTGGTGTGCGGTTCGGTGGGGGAAAACACCTCATTGACCGCCGAAGAAAAAATCGCCGTGACCGAAGTCGCGGTCGACGCTTCCCGGGGTCGTGTGCCAGTGATCTGCGGTGTGGCCGAGTTCACCAGCGTGCAAGCGGCCAAGGTCGCCAATGCCGTGCGCCGGGTCGGCGTCGACGGTGTGATGCTGATGCCGGCGCTGGTCTACGGTTCCAAGCCGTTCGAGACCGCCGAGCACTACCGCTACGTGGCCAAGAATGCCGACGTACCGCTGATGGTCTACAACAACCCGCCGATCTACAAAAACGACGTCACCCCGGACATCCTGATTTCCCTGGCTGACTGTGACAACGTGGTGTGCTTCAAGGATTCATCCGGCGATACCCGTCGTTTCATCGACGTGCGTAATGAAGTCGGCGACCGTTTCGTGTTGTTCGCCGGCCTCGACGATGTGGTGCTGGAAAGCATTGCAGTGGGGGCCGAGGGCTGGGTCTCGGGCATGTCCAACGTGTTCCCGAAAGAAGGCGAAACCATCTTCCGTCTGGCCAAGGCCGGTCGCTTTGCCGAAGCCATGCCGATCTACGAATGGCTGATGCCGATCCTGCACCTCGATGCCCGTGCCGACCTGGTGCAGTGCATCAAGCTCTGTGAAGCCATCGCCGGTCGCGGCAGTGCGCTGACCCGTCCGCCACGCCTGGCACTGCCGGAAGCCGATCGGGTATTCGTCGAGCAGATCATGGCCAAGGCCCTGGCTAACCGTCCGGAGTTGCCAGACGTCGGTCTCTGAGTGATTGCCGGGCGGGTCTTTGCGGACCCGGCCCGGCTGCCTGTTTTTGCGCCCCTACAGGAAATCACTGCACTTGGGTGGATGCCGAATCCGCCGCGCCGGCCACCACACGCCGGGGGGCGATTCGCTGGCTTGAGCCTTGTACCTGTTACACCCTTCCCTGTGGCGAGGGAGCTTGCTCCCGCTCGAGTGCGCAGCACTCGCAAAATAGGCAATTGTTGCCGCTATTTTGGGGCCGCTACGCAGCCCAACGCGAGCAAGCTCGCTCGCCACAAAACAGCACACGACTCAGCACCTTGCAACGGTCCTGCCTCACCTTCCCCGACAGGAATTTTTTCATGTCCCAGATCATCGGCCACAACTATCTCGGCGGCGTCCGCAGCGCCGCCGGCAGTATCACTCTGCACAGCCACGACGCCAGCACCGGCGAAGTGCTGCCCTTCTCTTTCATGCAAGCCACCGTGGAAGAAGTGGACGCCGCCGCCCAGGCCGCTGCTGCCGCTTACCCGGCCTTCCGCAATCTACCGGCAACTCGCCGTGCAGAATTTCTTGAGGCGATCGCCACGCAACTGGATGCACTGGATGATGAATTCGTCGCTCTGGTCACCCGCGAAACCGCGCTGCCGACCGGGCGCATTCAAGGCGAACGCAGTCGTACCAGCAACCAAATGCGCCTGTTCGCTCAGGTTCTGCGCCGGGGCGATTTCTATGGTGCGCGCATCGACCGCGCCTTGCCCGAACGTCTGCCACTGCCACGGGTCGACCTGCGCCAATACCGGATCGGCGTCGGCCCGGTGGCCGTGTTCGGCGCCAGTAATTTCCCGCTGGCCTTTTCCACTGCCGGCGGTGACACCGCTGCCGCCCTGGCCGCCGGTTGCCCGGTGGTGTTCAAGGCCCACAGTGGACACATGGCAACCGCCGAACACGTGGCCGATGCAATCATCCGCGCCGCCGAGCAAACCGACATGCCCACAGGTGTGTTCAACATGATCTACGGTGCAGGCGTCGGTGAAGCGCTGATCAAGCATCCGGCGATCCGGGCCGTCGGTTTCACCGGCTCGCTGAAAGGCGGTCGCGCCCTCTGTGACATGGCCGCCGCACGGCCACAACCGATCCCGGTGTTCGCCGAAATGAGCAGCATCAACCCGGTGCTGGTATTGCCGGAAGCCCTGCTCGCGCGTGGCGAGAAAATCGCCGGTGAACTGGTGGCGTCGGTGGTCCAGGGGTGCGGTCAGTTCTGTACCAATCCGGGGTTGGTGATCGGTATGCGCTCCCCCCACTTCAGCGCTTTCATCGCACGGCTCAGTGCCTTGATGGCCGAACAACCGGCGCAAACCATGCTCAACGCCGGCACCCTCGGCAGCTACGAAAAAGGCGTGCAGGCCTTGCTCGACCATGCGGGTATAACCCGCCTGGCGGGCCAGAATCAGCACGGCAATCAAGCGCGGCCGCAACTGTTCAAGGCCGACGTCAGTCTGCTGTTCAAGGGTGATCCGCTGTTGCAGGAAGAAGTGTTCGGCCCGACCACCCTCGTCGTCGAAGTGGCCGACAAGGCCGAGTTGCGACAAGCGCTGAACAGTTTGCACGGTCAACTCACCGCCACGTTGATTGGCGAAGCACAGGACCTGAAGGAACACGCCGATCTGCTGGTACTGCTGGAGCAAAAGGTCGGCCGGGTGCTGTTTAATGGCTACCCCACCGGCGTCGAAGTCTGCGATGCCATGGTGCATGGCGGGCCTTATCCGGCGACCTCCGATGCCCGTGGCACTTCGGTCGGCAGCCTGGCCATCGAGCGCTTCCTGCGCCCGGTGTGCTACCAGAACTGCCCGGACGCCTTGCTGCCCGACGCCCTGAAAAACGCCAACCCGTTGGGTATTGCGCGACTGGTGGACGGTACCAGCCACCGAGAGCCGGTTTAACAACACGACCTCATGTGGGAGCGTGGCTTGCCCGCAAAGAACGATGACGCGTAATACCTGAAAAACCGCGGCGCATTCTTCGCGGGCAAGCCACGCTCCCACAGGATTTTCATCGTATTCAAGCCTCGCTCCCACAGGATTTTCATCGCATTCAAGCCAGCAGTGCGTTCAGGTCGTTGTACAGCGCCTCGGAAATCTGTATTCCCTCCACCACACTGCGCGCCCGCGCCGCATAACGCCGTTGCGACGGCAAGCGCGCGCCCTGCCCTTCAATGCCCTGAAACAACACTTCGGCCCGGGCCAAATGTTCCTCGGTGGCCGCCCCCAGAAAACGTCGTGGGTCCAGCGCGATGATCAACTCGCCATGGTAGGGCGATGACTTGCTGCCCGCGTCATAGGCCAGCGATTCGGCACTGGTCAGATCACCGATCAAAGGCCCGGCGATCAACTCCACCATGGCCGCCAGCGCCGAGCCTTTGTGCCCACCGAACGTCAGCATCGCGCCGCTGTCGAGCACCACATTGGCATCGGTGCTCGGCCGGCCCTCAGCGTCCACGCCCCAACCCTCGGGAATTGCCTTGCCGGCACGCCGATGCAACTCGATATCACCACGGGCAATCGCACTGGTGGCGAAGTCGAACACAAACGGATCCTGCCCAGCCCGCGGCCAGCCAAAGGCAATGGGATTGGTGCCAAACACCGGCACACGTCCCCCCGCCGGCGCCACCCAGGCATGGCTCGGATTACACGCCAGCGCCACCAACCCGGCAGCGGTCAACTGCTCGATCTCCACCCACAGCGCCGAGAAATGCACACAGCGATTGATCGCCAACACCGCAATCCCGTTGGCCCGGGTTTTCTCCGCCAGCAACCCAAGCCCGGCCTGAAACGCCAACTGCGAAAAACCACCCCCGGCAGCCACCCGCACGATCGACGGTGCCTGGTCGATCACCTGCGGCTCGGCATCGGCCGACACCTTGCCGGCCCGCAGGGAATTCACGCAGCCCAGAATCCGGTACAAACCATGGGAGGCACAGCCATCGCGCTCGCCGGCGATCACCGTCGCCGCCACCGCTTGCGCGTGGGCCAGATTAAAACCGTTGTGCAACAGGATCGATTCGGCCAACTCGCGGGCTTCGATCAGGGTCAGTCGGATCATGCTCATCTCCTTGGACAGACCGGTCAGGGTGGTCTATCCGCAGAGATGTGGCTTGATGGGATTGGGCGCGAGGGATGACGAAATTGGCACAGGGGTGCCGCGTCTTTCACCCCAATTCGCTTTGCCGGATCAGCTTCTTATCAATCTTCCCGACACTGGTTTTAGGAATCTCGGCGACGAACTTGAACTGCTTGGGAATCGCCCATTTGTTGATGCGCCCACGCTCGACAAACCCTTGCAGGTGCGCCTCGAGGATCTTGCGGTCGAGATACTGCCCAGGCTCGCACACCACCAGCGCCATCGGCCGTTCGCCCCATTGTTCATCGGCAATGCCCACGACCGCGACCGACTTCACCGCCGCGTGTTCGCTGATCAGGCTTTCCAGTTCCAGGGAGCTGATCCACTCCCCGCCCGTCTTGATGACATCCTTGATGCGGTCCTTGATTTCCACCCCACCCAAGGCGTCGATGGAGGCCAGATCGCCGGTGTGCATCCAGCCGTTGTGCCATAGCTCGGCGCCCTTTTCGGGCTCCTTCAAATAACCTTGGGTCAGCCAGGGTGCGCGCACCACGATCTCGCCCAGAGACTCGCCATCGTGGGCAACGTCATTGCCACTGACATCGATGATTTTCAGATCGACCATCGGCACCGGCGTACCCGTCTTGATGCGGGTGGCCAGTTGGGCTTGCATGGGCAGCTCGAGGTCTTTATCACGCAGGTAGGTCAGGCACAACAATGGGCAGGTTTCCGACATGCCGTAACCGCTGTGCACCTGAATACCTTTGGCACTCGCTTCGCTGGCAATTCCCAGCGTCAGTGCGCTGCCACCCAGAAGCATTTTCCAGCCATCGAAACGGGTCTGTGCTGCTTCCTCACAGCTCAGGATCATTTGCAGAATGGTCGGCACGCAATGGGAAAAAGTGACCTTCTCCTCACAATACAACCTGACCAGGCTGTTGGGTTCGTAGCGGCCGGGGTACACCTGCTTGAGCCCCATCAGGGTGGCGACATAAGGCACACCCCAGGCATGCACGTGAAACATCGGGGTGATGGGCATGTACACATCATCGGAACGCAGCAACGGCAGGCCTTGATAGACGCCCAACGTGCCCACGGCATTCAAGGTGTGCAGGACCAATTGGCGGTGGGTGAAATACACGCCTTTAGGGTCGCCCGTGGTGCCGGTGGTGTAGAAAAGGGTCGCCACCGAGTTTTCATCGAAATCGGGAAAGTCGTACTGGTCTGCGGCTCCGGCCAACAGGTTCTCATATTCCCCCAGCACCGGTAGCGACGTATCGTTTGCCGTATCGTCCGTGAGCTGCAGGTAGCCTTTGACGGTTTCAAGCCGCCCCTGAATCTGTTCAACCAGCGGCAGGAAATCATCATGCACCAGCACCAGGTCGTCCTCTGCATGGTTCATGGTGAAGAGCACCTGATCCGGCGAAAGACGAATGTTCACGGTATGCAGTACCGCACCGATCATCGGTACGGCAAAAAAGCATTCCAGGTAGCGATGGCTGTCCCAGTCGAGCAAGGCCACGGTATCACCGGCCTTGACGCCGGCAGCGGTCAAGGCATTGGCCAGCCTGCGGATCCGCTGGTTGAGGGTCTGGTAGCTGTAGCGCAGTTTGTCGGCGTAGACGATTTCCCGCCCCGGTTCGTAGCGCACGCCGGACAGCAACAATTGCTTGATCAGCAAGGGATAGGCATAGGCGCCATCGGCGGGCGGAATTATTTTTGTCGCCATCATGGTTGGGGTTCCCGGTCCTTTTTACGTGGGCTCAGAACTGCTCTGCATCCAATTGATAGAGGCATTCGCTGCCAGCCTTGGCCGACGCGCTCAACGAGTGGATGCGTGGCAGCAGACGGGCGAAGTAGAAGCGCGCGGTGGCCAGTTTGCTGGCGTAGAAATCGTCTTTGGAATGCGTGCTCATGGCAGCCTTGGCCATTCGCGTCCACATGTAGGCGTACGCGGTGTAGCCGAACACGTGCAGGTACTCGACCGACGCCGCGCCGATTTCATTCGGGTTGCCCTGGGCTCGGTCCAACAGCCATGCGGTCAGTTCGTCGAGGGTGTCGACGGCGGCGTTCAACGGTTTGGTGAACTCACCGAGGTCAGCGCAGGCTTTGGCGGTAAAGTTGCGGATTTCCGAAGCGAATAGCCGGTACAGCGCCCCGCCGCTGCCAACGATTTTGCGCCCGGCCAAATCCAGTGACTGAATGCCGTTGGTGCCTTCGTAGATCTGGGTGATGCGCACATCGCGAACCAATTGCTCCTGGCCCCATTCGCGAATGTAGCCATGGCCGCCGAAGATCTGCTGGCCATGCACGGTGGTTTCCAGGCCCATGTCGGTGAGGAACGCCTTGGCCACCGGGGTCAGCAGCGATACCAGCTCCTGGGCGCGGGTGCGGGTTGCCGCGTCATCGCTGTACTTGGCGGTGTCCAGTTGCAGGGCCACGTAGCTGGAGAACGCGCGCCCGCCTTCGTTCAAGGCTTTCATGGTCAACAGCATGCGTCGTACATCCGGGTGCACGATGATCGGATCGGCAGCTTTGTCCTTGTTCTGCGCGCCTGTCGGCGAACGGCTTTGCAGGCGGTCACGGGCGTATTCGACGGCGTTCTGGTACGAACGCTCACCCAACGCCAGCCCCTGGATACCCACGCCCAAACGTTCGTAGTTCATCATGGTGAACATGGCCGCCAGGCCTTTGTTCGGCGCATCGACGATCCAGCCGGTCGCCTCGTCAAAGTTCATCACACAGGTGGCGGAGGCCTTGATGCCCATCTTGTGTTCGATGGAACCGCAGGACAGCGAGTTGCGCTCACCCAGCGAGCCATCGTCATTGACCAGCACCTTGGGCACCAGAAACAGCGAAATCCCCTTTGGACCGGCCGGTGCATCCGGCAACCGGGCGAGCACCAAATGAATGATGTTTTCGGTCAGGTCGTGCTCGCCGCCGGTGATGAAAATCTTGCTGCCGCTGATCTTGAAACTGCCGTCGGCCTGAGGTTCGGCGCGAGTGCGAATCAGGCCAAGGTCCGTGCCGGCATGCGCCTCGGTCAGGCACATTGAACCGGTCCAGGTGCCTGCGTACATGTTCGGCAGATAGCGTTCCTTGAGTTCCTGACTGGCGTGGGCATTGATCGACAGGCACGCACCGGCGGTCAGCATCGGGTACAGGCCGAACGACAGACTCGCCGAGTTGACCATCTCCTCGACCTGAGCCGAAATCGCCTTGGGCATGCCCATGCCACCGAACTGCGGATCGCCACCAACCCCCACCCAACCGCCGTCGGCGAATGCCTGGTAGGCCGCGACAAAACCGTCCGGCGCCTGGACCGCGCCGTTGCTCCAGGTGCAGCCCTGCTCGTCGCTGCTGCGGTTCAGCGGTGCGATAACTTCTCCACTGATTTTGCCGGCCTCTTCAAGGATCGCGGCGGCCGTTTCTTCATCGATCACCTCGGCCAGGCCTGGCAATTGGGCCCATAGCCGGGACACCTGGAAGACTTCGTTGAGTACGAAGCGCATATCGCGCAAAGGAGCTTTGTAATCAGACATGGTTGGCTTACTCGGAAGTGGTCAGGGCATGGGGCATACCCTGGCGTTGAGAGGTGTCGGTTTCAGTGGCTTGCGCCACTTGGGCTTGCGGAACGGGGTGACGCAGCAGGAAGTACGACAGGGCTGGAATCAGGATCAGCGCGCCGAGCATGTTCCACAGGAACATGAAGGTCAGCAGGATGCCCATGTCGGCCTGGAACTTGATCGGCGACCAGACCCAGCACACAACGCCCGCCGCCAGAGTGATGCCCACCAGGCCCACCACCCGACCGGTAAACGACACGGCATTGCGGTAAGCCTGACTCAGCGGCAGGCCCTGGCGCTGGTAATGCAACTGCACGCTGAGCAGGTACAACGCGTAGTCCACGCCGATGCCCACGCCCAATGCGATCACCGGCAGGGTCGCGACTTTCACGCCAATGCCCATGGCCACCATCAACGCCTCGCAAAGGATCGAGGTCAGGACCAGTGGCAACAGGGCGACCAGGGTCGCGCGCCAGCTGCGGAAGGTGATCAGGCAGAACAGCGTCACCGCCGCATAGACGTAAAGCAGCATAGTGCGATTGGCCTCGCGCACCACAATGTTGGTCGCCGCTTCAATCCCGGCCGACCCGGCCGCCAGCAGGAACTGGCGATCTGCGCTGTTATTTTCCCGGGCGAACTTTTCGGCAATGCCCACCACGGCATCCAGGGTCTCGGCCTTGTGGTCCTTGAGGAAGGTGATCACCGGCATCAGCGAACAGTCGGTGTTGAACAACTCCGGGGAGTTGACCGAGGCTTGCTGCGCGGCGTAGTTCAGCACGTCCTGATTGCGCTGGATGCTGTTGAGCTTGGGGTTGCCTTCATAAGTACCGGCGGTGATTTGCCGCACCGCGTTGACCAACGACGCCGTGGCCTGTACGCCAGAAGACTGCTGCAGCTCCCAGGCCAGACGGTCGGCGAGGACCAGCGTCTTGTAGTTCAAGCAGCCTTCCGGCGCGGTCTTGATCATCACCGCGAACAGGTCGCTGGACAGCGCGTAGTGGCTGGTGATGTAGGCGTTGTCACGGTTATAGCGAGAGTCGGCACGCAACTCCGGTGCGCCACTTTCCAGGTCGCCGATCTTCAACTGCAAGCTGACCATGAAGCCGCCGACGCCCATCAGTACCGCGACCAATACCGCCCCCGTGGCCCACTTGCGCGTGGTGAAACGATCGAGCAAGTCCCACAGTTTGCCGAAGCCTTTGTGCCCGTCTGCACGGGTGTCGATTTTCAGCGCACGCTCGGCCGCCCTGGTGCCGACGCCGACATAAGACAGCGCCACCGGCATCAGCAACAGCGAGGTGAAAATCAGCACCGCCACACCGATGCTGGCGGTGATCGCCAGATCGCGGATCACCGGAATATCGATCAGCATCAACACCGCGAACCCGACAGCATCGGCCAGCAGCGCGGTGACGCCGGCAATGAACAGACGGCGGAAGGTGTAGCGCGCGGCGATGAGTCTGTGGGTGCCACGGGCGATGTCTTGCATGATCCCGTTCATCTTCTGCGCCGCATGAGACACACCAATGGCGAAGATCAGGAACGGCACCAGCACTGAGTACGGATCGATTGCATAGCCCAGCCAGGCGACGATGCCCAGTTGCCAGACCACCGCGATCAGCGAGCAGCCGACCACCAGCAAGGTGCTACGCACGCATCGGGTGTAGGCGTAAATAATGATCAGCGACGTGACGACGGCCAGGCCGAAGAACATCATCACCTGGATCAGGCCATCGATCAGGTCGCCCATCAGTTTGGCGAAACCGATCACCCGAACCTTGTATTGCCCCTTGCCCTCCTCCCCGGCCTTGCGCGCAGCGCTGTCACCGGCGAACTCGATCTTGTCGCGTAACTGCTCTTCAAGCATCTGCGAAAAGGCGTGGTAATCGATGCGCTGGCCGCTGGCCGTGGCTTTGTCCAGCAGCGGAACAATGAGCATGCTCGATTTGTAGTCGCTGGCCACCAGACTGCCGACGATACCGGCGCGGGAAATGTTCTGGCGCAGCTGTTCTATTTCTTCCGGTTTGCCCCGGTAAGTATCGGGCATCACCGGGCCACCCTGGAAACCTTGCTCGGTGACTTCGGTCCAGCGCACCGCCGGGCTCCACAACGACTTCATCCAGGCACGGTCGACGCCTTCGGTGACGAACAACTGATCATTGACCTGTTTGAGCACGTCAAGATAAGCGGGGTCGAAAATATCGCCCTGGGTGTTCTCCACCACCACCCGTACCGAGTTGCCCAGACCGCGCAGCGACTGGCGGTTCTCCAGGAAATTCTGGATGTACGGCTGACTCTGCGGAATCATCTTTTCGAAGCTGGGGCGAAGCTCCAGGCGCGTTGCTGCCATGTAGCCCAACACCACGGTGGCCAGCCCCATCAGCAGCATGAACAACGGACGGTAGTTGAACACCAACCGCTCCAGCAGGTTGCCGGAATGGCGGTCGAAATCCCGCAGATCGCGGATCACCGGCATGGTTTCTTGTTTGATATTGCCCATGTCTGGGTTCTCGCTCTAAGGGTTCGAGGGCTTATCAACGGACAGCGTCCGTGCACCACGGCTGCCAACCACCACCAGCGCACCGTCGGCGGACTGAGTGGCGCCGGTCACCGGTGTCGGTGCCTGTTGCTGAACCAGATGCAATTGCGCGCCTGTGCCCTGGCTGACCAGCATCTGCCCGCCCTGGGTGAACAAGCGGTAGTTGCCACGGCCATCGACCAGGCCAGCGGTGATGCTGACGCGCAGGCCAGTGTCCAGCGGGGTCCAGCTGAGACCGCCATCGGTGCTGCGCAGCACATTGCCGCGCAAGCCATAGACGAGCGCTTCCCCGGGCTTGCCGAGTACACCGAAAAAACTGCCTTGATAGGGTGTCTGCACGGCGGCGAAGCGCTGTTGGGTGTCATCCCACTTGAGCAGCAGCCCCTGCTCTCCAGCGATGTACAGCGCATCGCCAGTGGAGGCGATGGCGTTGAGGTGAAAGCCCTGCGGGTTGTCGGTGCGGTCCTGGAACGGTGTCCAGCTCTGGCCGCCGTCTTCGGTGCGCAGGATCAGGTTGAACACCCCGACCACATAACCGAGGCGCTCGTTGGCGAACCAGACATCGAGCAACGGTTTGTCGGCGCCCTGCGCCATCAGGCGCTCACCTTCGGCGACCAGCAGTGGCCATTGTTCGTTGCCCGGTTCTGCACTGGCCAACGCGCCGTAATGCTTGACCAGCAAGGCCCCGATCTCGCGGCCGTCCAGTTGCTTGCGCCAGGTCGCACCGGCGTCGTTGCTGTGCAACACCACGCCGTCACCGCCCACCGCCCAGCCTTGGGTGGCGGAAGGAAAACTCACGGCATTGAGGTCGGCACTGACCGGCACCGCTGCCTGATGCCAGTGTTTACCGGCATCATCGGAAGACAGAATGTGGCCACGCTGCCCGACGGCAACCAGACGCTCGCCGGCGCGGGTCATACCCGATAGCGGGCTGTTGACGGCCAAGGCGCTGACCCTGGCCGGCAGATCCAGCACGTCGACA
The DNA here is from genome assembly GCF_053629455.1 of Pseudomonas sp. F-14 TE3482. Classification (NCBI taxonomy): domain Bacteria; kingdom Pseudomonadati; phylum Pseudomonadota; class Gammaproteobacteria; order Pseudomonadales; family Pseudomonadaceae; genus Pseudomonas; species Pseudomonas sp. F-14 TE3482. The sequence goes on along the minus strand of NZ_JBRJII010000001.1, from coordinate 3,397,900 downwards.
TAAGCGGACGCCTGGCTCAGACCCTGCAACGTTGCAAGCAAGGCGCCGAGCGCCAACTGCAGATAATTTTTGTACGAACACATACCGCGTCCTCTTCGGAAAACCGCGTCGGGACACACGTCCGTGTGCCTGACGTTCCAACCTGGCGCCCGAAACGATCGGCATGCACCGACCGTCGTGCGGTCCCCTGCCTGGCAGGCAGTGGACTGCACGGACGCTTTGTCACGGTTTGCTTAGCGAATCCCGTTACCGGCCAGGGACTCAGGCGACCACTGCGCCTTGGAAAGCGGATCGATGTACTTGATGCCGCCGTAAGGGCCGACCACACCGTTGATGTTGTAGGAGCCACCCACCAGGTCATAGATCATGAAAGGCGTGGAGTCCGGGATCTGCTTGTCGTAACTCTGGCTGAGGAACGCGAAGGAGCCACGGTACAGCTGACCACGGGCGTCATATTGGTCAGAGGCCAGAGCGGTCCAGCTGTCTTCATCGAGGTAGAAGCGACGCTTCTGGTAGATGTGCCGGGCGCCAGACTTGAGGTTGCCCTCCACCACCCAGACCCGGTGTTTTTCCCAGCGCACGTAATCCGGTGCCAGGTGATTGGCGGTGGTCAGCGATTTGGGGTCTTGGGCATAGGTCAGCTTGTAGGTGTTGTAGGGCACGATCATTTCCTGCTTGCCCACCAGCTTCCAGTCGTAGCGGTCCAGTGCACCGTTGAACACGAAAACATCGTCGTAGGTGCCGGCACCGGCGGTGCCAGGGTTAGGCGTATCGTAAGCCAGGTTCGGTGCCAGCTTGACCCGACGCTGGCCCGGCAAGTATTGCCAGGCGCGGCGCGGTTGCTGCAGCGGGTTGGCGGCGTCCTTGAGCATCACCGCTTCACCGGCCCGGCGCGCAGGGCCGGTGTAAGACAGCTTCATCTGGTAGTACACGTCGGCGCTGCTGATCGGCTGCGCGAGGTTTTCGTAGATCGGATAGGAAATGAACGCCAGTCCGGTGGTCGCCAGGCTCGGCACGCCAGCGGAGTCGACGTTCCAGGAGTCGTACTTGGAGTTGATGTTGACCCCCTGATAACGCAACAGGAAGTTCCACATCGCCTCGTTGCCCGACTGCGGAATCGGGAACGGCACGCCCGGCAGCACGTTATCGATGGCCAGACCGCCTTCGAGGGACTTGGCGCCGCTGGCATTCTTCACGCCGTTATCGAGGATGGCTTTTGGCAGCGAAACGGTGCGGTGGGTCGGGTAGACATTGACGTGGAAGCTTGGGAAACGCTTGGCCAATTCCACCGTGGTTGCACTGAGCAAGCCCTTGTACTGATCGACGTTCTTGCCGTCGATTACCAGCAACGGTTTTTCGTTGACGAAGGGATCCGGACGCATGCTGTCACCGGATTTGAAACTGGCCGGCGGCGTGGTCAAGCCACCGTCATAGGCGGGAATGGAGCCATCAGCGTTCCCGGCCTTTTCGGCCCCGACCAGGGTCAGGCTGCTGCCCAACCTGGCAGCGTCCTGAGTGGAAACAGCGGCCTGTGCCTGGGCGGCAAGGACCATGGCCAGCGAAGCGGCCAACACGGTTTTTGCGAATTTCATCTTGTTATTCTCCTGCTTGCATTGAGCAAATCAGTGGTGCATCAAAAAGTGGTTTTCATCGTCAGGTAAACGGCGCCACGGTCCTCAGTCGTGGCACCACCACCGGAGAAGGCCGAGTAGCCGCCGCCGTAACACGCGTAGTTTTCATTGCCGCTAAAGGCATTGGGGGTGGAGCCGTCGCCGCTGCCGGCATTGGCCGCGCCGGTGCTCAGACCGCTGGCGTCGCACTTGTCGGTCTTGCCGAAGGAGTCCACGTACTTCAGGTCGATGAAGTATTTGTTGTACACAACAGCACCCACGCCCACGGCATAGTTGCCGGTGTCTTTGGCACCGCCACCGGACACCGGTGACACGCCGTCGAGACCGACGTTGATGGACATCGGTGCGTTGAGGTCGACACCGGGAAACACCTGATACCAGGTCGGTGTGAAGTTGACCGCGATGCCCCAGTTGTCCCGGGTCGGCTGGTCGATGCCGCGATAGGTGTCCTTGCCTTTGTAGAGCGCTTCGTTCTTGCTATCGAGCTTGAGCAAGTTGCTGTAGTACAACTCGGCGAGCAGGCTGGCCGAATCGAACACCGGGGTTTTCGGGAAGGTCATCAGGCCGTTGAGCGTCCAGTGCAAGGTGTCACCGGTGGCGGCCATGCTGTCGCCCTTCTGCGGGGTGTCATAAACCACACCGGTGGCAGCCGTACGCGCCGGCAACAGGCCAAGACCCGCGCCCAGACCGAGTGGGCTGTTAGTGCTGACAACCGCCGGAATACTGGCCAACGGCATGTTGTGACGAATGTTCAGGTCCGCCCCCACACTGATACCGCCCACATCCTTGGACAGGCTCAGGCCAACGATCTTGATGTTGTCGGCATAGGCCATTTGATAGGTGGCGGTGCTCAGCGAGTTGAGCGTGTTGATCACCGCAGGCACTTGCCCTGCCGGACGGGTGCCGTTGGGGTTGGCCGAACTCAGGCCTCTGGCATCCAGCCAGGCTTGCGGCAGGATTTCCGAGGTTTCGCGGTAATAAACACCGAGGGTGCCATCCAGCCAGGCCGGCGACCACTTGGCCATCACGCCCCAGTCTCCGCGCTTGTCCGGCGTCAGGTCGTGACCGCGACGCACATTGGTCAGCCCGTTGCAGGGCGCCAGACCACAACCCAGCGGACTGCCCGGCACCACGCCATTGGTGTTGCCCAACAGGAACGACTGCGCACCGAAGCCGACCAGATCGGAACCACCATAGTAAGTACCGGCTTCAGGCAGGCGCGCAGCATCCCAATCGAGGAAATACTGAGCGCCCACGGTCAACTCGGGATTGACGGTGAACGACATCGACAACTGGTTACGCGGAACGAACAGTTCCTTGGCTTCGGTACCGGGCGAGGCAGCCAGTTTGGCCAGGTCCAGGCCCGATTGGCCGTAACTGTTCGAGTGCACCGGGTTGAGAATGGTCTCGCCCCAGAACACGTTGTGCTGACCGGCCTTGACGCTCAACAGCGACTCCTCGCCCACTTCGGTGCTGTAGAACACGAAGGCATCGAGGATTTCGCCGGATGGACCGGTGTAGTAACGCTGGGCGTAGTTGCTCAGGTGCGGGCTGCCATTGCCGACATTGTCGCCGGTGACCCCGGCCAGGCGCGGATCGTTGGCGACCAGACCCGACCGTGCGTCATTGCCGTTGACGAACGGGTTGGAATTGGAACCGGTGTTCTCGTAGGCCTTGTCGTACCAACTGGCGGCGCTGACGCGAAAGCCCATGTGGTTCTGGTAGACCACATCCATTTCGGTCAACAGGTCAACACGGTTGGTGATGTTGGTCCCGGCCTTGCGGAAGTTGTAGTCGCCATCGTTGTTGTTCGGTGTCGCCAACATGCGCTTGTCGGCGCTTTCGGTGCGTACGCCGTAGTTGTACTTCACGGTGTTATCAACACGCACGGTCCAGTCCGGGTTACCTGTGTCGAGTTCGACCGCCTGCGCGACCGGCACGGCGGCGGCCAGAATGGCCGAGGCCAACAAGGTGTAACGCGAGGGTGCGAACCCGTGACTCTTATTGTTGTGCATTGCGTTGTCTCTCCGCCTTTTTGTATTTGTTTTAAGCGCAGCCGCCCTCGCGCAACCCTTGTTTCAGGGGTTTGCGTTTTTCAGGAGTGAGGGCAAATACCGGATGGCTGGAACCAACCGGCGCCTGAACTAGCGATCCAGCTCCAGGATGAGTGCTTCGGCTTGCGGCCAGTGGCCAAACCCTGCTGCCGGATTGAGATGACCCACCTCGCCCAGGTTGAGCAGTTCACTGCCCCAGCCTTCTGCCAGGCGAGTGGCGGCATCCAGGCTGGCGAGGTGGTCGTTGGTACTGACGGCCACCAGACTGCGGAACGGCAGTGGCCCTTTTGGTAGAGGATTCCAACCCTGGGTACGCAGGGTTTCAGCGGACGGGTAGCCTTGTGGCCAATGAGCATCGAGATCCGGAGGCGTGGCCAGCAATGCGCCCTTGATCGGCCGACTGAGCTGCGCAGCCCAGTGCGCGACCATCAGCACACCGGCGCTGTGAGCAACCAGAATCACCGGCCCGTCGATCTGCTCCAGCTCGCGCTGAATCGCTTCGACCCGCTTGGCGCAATCGAGCTTGTCGGTTTCCAGCGGCGGCACACTGCGCACTTTGCAGAGCCTTGCCTCAAGCAACGTTTGCCAATGCTCGGCAACGTGCTCGCGCAGACCCGGTACGATCAGAACGGTTGCGGCAGTTTGCAGTTTGTCCACTTTCAACACCTTCGCTTTCTCGATGACTCGACTGGCTCTATCGCCAGGGGCTTTTTGTAGGACTGACATTAAAGAGCGCCCACCCGAGGCGCTTTTCATTGGACGTCAGGCACTTTTCTTTTCATGACAGATTTGCAGATGCTGGTGTGCCCCGACCATTGGTCGAAAAACCCCGCAGCTTCTCTGCGGGTCACTGTAATCAATGGGTGAGCGTCGATTGCTCGACAACAACGCAAGAGCTTCTGGACAGAATCGGGCGAGCGCCCTCGACAACGTCACAACTGTTCAATTGCTGATGTGCTGGATATAGTCGCCACGCTCATCCGAATCGCAACTGGCCCAGGAAAGACCTTCGCATGCCCAAGCTTGTTCGCGCCGCTGTCTTGACCAACTACCTGGAGGTCACCCAATACCTGGGGTTCAACCCACGTGATGTGCTGGCCGGCGTCGGCCTGAGCAAAGCGCTGTTGCAAGCGCCCGAACACCGCATCCCCATTGATGCCGCCGTACGCCTGCTGGAAGATTCGGCCGCCGCCAGTGGCTGCCAGAGCTTCGGCCTGAGCATGGCCGAGTCGCGTCAGCTTTCGGACTTCGGTGTGGTCAGCCTGCTGCTCAGCCACCAGCGAACGCTGCGAGATGCCTTGCAGGTCGTGGTGCATTACCGTCATCTGATGAACGATTCATTGGCCATCTTCATTGAAGAGGCCGGCAAGATGGTGATCATTCGCGAAGAGGTGGTCACTGAATCGCCGATGCCCAGCCGGCAAGCCACCGAACTGGCCATCGGCGTGATGTTCCGCCTGTGCGCCGCCCTCCTCGGCACCCACTGGCATCCTTACAGCGTCAACTTCACGCACCAGCCTCCCGACAACCTGCAACTGCATCGGCGCCTGTTCGGTTGCAAGCTGGAGTTCGGCAGCGAGTTCAACGGCATCGTCTGCTCCGACGCCAGCCTCGACGTGACCAACCCCAATGCCGACCCGGCCATGGCACGCTACGCCCAGAGCTACCTCGACTCGCTGCTCAGCCACGAAGGTCCTTCGATGTTGTTCGAGGTGCGCAAAGCCATCTACCTGCTGCTGCCGATGGGACGCGCCACCATCGAGCAGATCGCCCAGACCCAGGGCATGAACGTACGCACCCTGCAACGTCGCCTGAAAGACGACGGCTGCGCCTTCAACGACCTGATCAACGACGTGCGCCGCGATCTGGTGTTGCGCTACCTGGAAAACCCGAATTATTCGTTGGGCCGAATCGCCGACATGCTCGGCTATTCGATGGCGAGCTCCTTCACACGCTGGTTCATCACCCAGTTCGGCATGCCGCCCGCCGCATGGCGCAGCGCGCAAAAGCACCCCGTCAAAGCACCGTCGGACCTGAGCACCCTGCCCGGCTCCAGCGAACCCTGAAAACGGACGCAAAACAGGCAAAAAAAAACGGCGACTGCTGGCACAGTCGCCGCAAAAGAACCGGTATTTATGAAACACCGGCCGAGGAGTTCTCCACTGTTTTGTGTGCCTACATTCCCCAGCGCAGCAACAGCAGCACCAGCACGACAAGGAACACCGTCTCCCCCACCATCAGCAGGATCGGCTTGATGCCCACCGCCGCCAGCTCCTTGAGCTGGGTTTTCATGCCCAGGGCGCTGATGGAAACCACCAGGCACCAGCGCGACAGGTCATTGACCGATCCCTGCACCACCGGGGCTATCCAGCCGGTGCTATTGATACAGGCCAGAATCAGAAACCCGACGGCGAACCATGGCAGCAGCGGCGGCCGTTTGCCGGCCGGGTCGGCGCCTTGCATGCGGGTAATCATGGCGGCGCAGACGATCACCGGCAGCAACATGGCAACCCGCATCAGCTTGATCACCGTGGCCGTATCGCCGGTCTCGGTCGACATGCTGTAGCCGGCACCGACCACCTGGGCGACATCGTGAATGGTCGCCCCCAAAAACACGCCCGCCACTTGCGGCGACAACGACAGCCAGTTGGCAATCATCGGGTACACGATCATCGCCAGGGTCGACAGCGCCGACACCCCGATCACCGTGAATAACGTTGCGCGTTCTTTCTGCGGATGGTTCGGCAATGCCGCCGCCAGCGCCAACGCCGCCGACGCACCACAAATCGCAGTGGCCCCACCGGTGAGCATGCCGAACAAACGCTGGAACCCTAGCGCCTTCGCCGCGATCACCGAGACGCCGATCGTCACCACCACCACAACCACCACCAGCGCCACAGGCTTCCAGCCCAGCGCGGCAATCTGTTCGAGCGTGATGCGCATGCCCAACAACGCCACGCCAATGCGCAACACCGTACGTGCCGTGAATTCGATGCCAGCCTTGCAGGCGCCATCACCGGCCAGGAAGTTCAGCGCCATGCCCAGCAACAAGGCGAACAGCATCACCGGCGCGCCGTAATGCTCGGACAAAAAGGACGCGGCCGCCGCCACGATCAGACTGACGACAAAACCTGGCGCCAATTCGCGCGTTCGGCTGTGGATACGGGTGAGAGCGATAGTGCTCATGGCACGGACTCCTCGGGAACGATGACGATGAATACCTGGCCGTCGATGATCTCGACCGGGTAGTTGGCGACTTTGAGCTGGGTTGAATTGAGCAAGTACCCGCTGCGCAGATCAAAGCGCAGGCCATGGGCGCAGCACTGAATCACCCGCCCCTCAAGACGCCCGCCACACAGCGAGGCGCCCTGATGCGGGCAACTGTCGTCAATGGCGAACAGATCACCTTCGACGTTGAATAACGCCAGGCTTTTGCCATCGAATTCGAACAGCGCACGACCACCCGCCTGCGGGAGTTTTCCGGCAGGCACGGGAATACGAAGACTCATGCCGGTTGCCGCTTGCGAGCACTTTCAACCAAGGCTTCGCACATGGCATCAAGCAACGCTTCGGCGGGCTGTGCGCCCACCAATGTCAGGCGACGGTCGAATTGAAAACTGGGCACGCCGCTGGCCGCTCCCGCCTCGTTGCCGACGTAAGGATCGCCGTCACCTTGCAGGAAGGAGGCCATCGCCGCAGCGTTGAAGCCACACGAGCGGGCGATGACCAGCAAGGTGTCCGGGCAGCCAAGATTTTCGCCAAACTGGAAGTAAGCCGCGAACAAACGCTCCAGCAAAACATCGCATTGGGCGCTATTGCCCAGCGCCCTCGCCCGCTCCAGCAAGCGATGGGCATCGGCGGTATTGGGCATGTTGGGAATTCGGCTCAGATCGATGGGCACGCCCACCGCCATCGCCGCCTGCTGCACCTGGGCCTGGCGCATCGCTACCGCTTCAGGACTGCCCAGACGCTTGAGGTAAAAATCGGCGAAGGGTTCACCCTGTGCCGGCAGCTGCGGCAGCAATTGCACCCCGTGCCACACCGTGGTGATTTCCACGCCGGGTTGCTGCACGCGTAGCAGGTCTTGCGCGCGCTCCAGTTGACGCTTGCCAATCAGGCACCACGGGCAGATGAAATCGAAAAACACATCAATACGTAAACGACCACTCACAACTTCACCTCTAACGCCGCTTTGCCAATCGAATCGAGGACTTGCTCGCCCTTAAGCCGGGCAATGTCCTTGTGGTAATGACACTTGGCATAAAAGAACACGGCCGCAGCCGCGATGCTGACCAGAGGCACCAACTGAAAAGCAGCCTGCAAGCCGATAAGGTCAGACACCCTGCCGGTGATGAACGGCCCAGGCGCCAGCCCCAGCATATTGTTGGCCAAGGTCAGCGTGGCGAAGGCCGTGCCATGCACCGAGTAATGGGTCAGGTTGGCAACCATGGCTCCGCAAGGGCCGGTCGTGCCGGCGGCAATCAACATGCCCAGGCAGATCAGCACCAATTGCCCAGGCCCCGTCGGCAGAGCGAACGCCGCCGACAGCAGCAGGCAACTGCCCAGGCAATAAGCAATGGCCAACGCCACTTTGCGCTCCGGCGAATGGCGGCACAGACGATCACTGAGCATGCCGCACAGGATCATCCCCGCACCGCTGCACAGCACGATGATCGCCGCGAGGCCGCCCGCCTTGTCGGTGGCCATGTGGTAATAACGATTGAGGTAACTGGGCATCCACACAATGACGGTGCCGCCGACGAACAGTTGCAAGCCACTGCCGATGTAGGCCGCGATCACCGAGCGGCTGGAAAACAGGGTACGCAATGGACGCTTGACCGCGGCAGCCGTCTTGTTCGCCGCCTGAGCGGCACGTTGCGGCGCAATGCGTGCTTCCTTGACGATGATCGGATAAAGCACTGCCAGCAGCAGACCGAACAGCGCCATTCCGGCAAACGACCAGCGCCAGCCAAGCTTGGCGGCGATTGCACCGCCCAGCGCCATCCCTAGCACCGAACCGAACATGCCACCCGCCATGAACGCACTGGCCAGGGTTGCACGCATGTGTTTGGGAAACACCGAGATCACCACGGCGATGCCGACGCTGCCGTACGCCGCTTCGCCGACGCCGACCATGAACCGTGCAATGAACATCTGCTGATAGTCCTGCGCCAATGCGCAGCCCAGCGTCGCCAGGCTCCACAGCAAAGCCATCAGCGCCAGGCTCTTGACCCGGCCGAAGCGATCCGCCAGCAATGACAGGGGAATGGTCAGCAGCCCCACCATCAGCGCGACAATGCCACTGAGCAGGCCGAGCTGGCCGTCGCTCAGGGCCCATTCGCCCTTGAGCATCGGGAACACCGCGTTCAGCACCTGACGCGACATGTAATCGGAAATCAACAAACCGAATGTCAGTGCAAAGACGATCCAGGCGTACTTGCGCGCAACGCCGACGCCACTGCAGTCATCATCGTCTGCGGCGATTGGGTGAAAGGCCATGCAGCCTCCTCAAAGCTTCGTTTTATTGTTGTTATCAAGCGTGTTGCAGTGCAGCGAGCGGGAGGCCATTGCCCCCCGCTGCGTCTGCCGATCAGCCGCGTTGCGGCACACCTTTCTGCCCGGCCTTGCGGTTGGGGGCCATGCCATTGGCCAACAGGGTTTCTTCGATGCTTTGGTACTGCACACCGATGCGGTAGATCTCACGGGCTTCTTTACCCGTGGCGATTTCGCGACCCAGTTCATGGGCGATGCGTACGGTTTGCTTGATCTGCGCAACCGAGCCGAAACGATCGCCCTTGTGATCAATAATAGTGTCTTCATTGCCCACACGCGGGTGCATACCCATGGCCATCGACATGGTGTTGAACGGCATGACGTTTTTGAGCAGCGACTCGGAGGTCAGGGTGCAACCGTCTGGCGCGCGGTGGATGAAGTTGAAGAAGTTGAACGGATTGGGGCCATCGAAACCGCCGCCGATACCGATCCAGGTCAGGTTCAACGGGCCCTTGTAGACGCCCCTGCGCACCAGACGCTCGAGGGTTTCCATGGCATGCATGCCGGTCAGCTGGAAATGCGGCTGGATGCCGTTGTCCATCAGACGCTTGAGGTGTTCGCCGACCCAGGCCGGGCCGGCCGGTACGGTCATTTCGCTGTACGCTGCCTGATAGGCAGGATTGGCCAGGGACGTGCCTTCCAGGTATTCCGGGTACAGCAGCTCCATGATGTTCATCTGGGTGGTGTTGATGGCCACCGTGACCTGATCCGGTTTTGGCGTCAGCTCGGCCAACATGTGCCGGGTATCGTCAGATAGCCATTTGGCGGCTTCGCCATCGCTTTCGGGGGCAAAGGAAATCGAGCCACCGACCTGAATGATCATGTCCGGTACGGCTTCACGCACACCGGCGATCAACTCGTTGAACTTGGACAGACGCTTGGAACCCTTGCCGTCCAATTCACGCACGTGCAGGTGCAATACCGTTGCACCCGCCTCATAACACTCAACCGCCTTCTGCACCTGCTCGTCCATGGTCAGCGGGATGTCTTCGGGAAAGTCTTCCGGCATCCACTCGGGGCCATACGGGGCCACGGTGATCACCACCTTTTCCATGTTTTCCGGGTGCAGGGAATCGTCGAAGAATTGCATGAGTTACTCCTATTCTTATGATTGTTCCGCCCACCCGGGATCGTGCCGGGCAGGCGTGTTTACGAGTGCGAATGCAGTGGCGGTCGATCAGTAAGTCTTGTCGCCGATGATGCCGGCGCGTTCCATCTTGCGATGGCACGGCGGGTAATCCATGACGGCGTAGTGCTGGGTGCTGCGGTTGTCCCAGATGGCGATGCTGTTGGGTTTCCAGCGCCAGCGCACCTGATACTCGGGGATGTAGGCTTGGCTGATCAGGTAACGCAGCAGCTCACCTGCGCCCGGGTTGGCGTCCTGGCCGAAGCGCACCCGCTCGGGGGTGTGGTAGTTGCTCACGTGCGTCGTGAAGGCGTTGACGAACAGCACCTTTTCCCCGGTTTCCGGGTGGGTGCGCACCACCGGGTGCTCGGCATCCGGATACATCGCCTTGAGCGCCAGACGCTTTTCGATCGGCATGGCGGCACCGAAACTCGCCTCGATGCTATGGCGCGCGCGCAGGTCGGCGATCTTCACCTTCACGTCTTCGGGCAAGCGCGCATAGGCCTCGACCATGTTGGCCCACATGGTGTCGCCGCCCACCGGAGGGCACTCTACGCAACGCAGCACGCAGCCCATCGGCGGCGCCTCGCGCCAGGTCGCGTCGGTGTGCCAGGCGTTTTCGTAGCGGTCCATCGGCTGGTCCGGATTCTTGTAGATGCGCACCAGCCCGGGATGATCCGGATCACTGCCGGCCACCGGATGATCCTCCAGTTCGCCAAAGCGCCGGGCGAATGCCACATGCTCGTCGCGTGTGATGTCCTGATCACGCAGGAACACCACCCGATGCTTGAGCAGCTGAGCACGAATCTCGGCAAAAAGACCGTCGTCATGGACCGCATCGGCGAGGTTGACGCCCACCAGTTCCGCGCCAATGTTGCAGGTCAATTGTTCGACTTTCATGGCAGACAACTCCCTTAAATGACGAAAATCGATGAGCCCGTGGTTTTGCGTGATTCCAGGTCGCGATGGGCCTGCACGGCATCCTGCAAAGCATAGTGCTGGTTGATCTCGATCTTGATCCGGCCGCTGCCGACATGATCGAACAATTCGCCCGCCAACGCGGCTTTTTCCGCCGGGTCGGCGATGTAATCGGCCAGGGCCGGACGGGTCAGGAACAGCGAGCCTTTCATCGCCAGCAGTACCGGATCGAAAGCCGGGATCGGGCCGGATGCCGTGCCGACGCACACCATCAAACCGCGACGCTTGAGCGAGTCCAGCGAGCCCATGAAGGTGTTCTTGCCGACACTGTCGAACACCACGTTGACCCCCACTCCATCCGTCAGCTCACGAACGCGCTGGGCGACGTCTTCATGGCTGTAGTTGATGACATGCTCACAGCCATGGGCCCGGGCAATTTCACCCTTTGCCTCGGTGGACACAGTGCCAATGACGTTCAGACCGAGCAGCTTGGCCCACTGTGAAACGATCAGGCCCACACCACCGGCAGCGGCGTGCAGCAGAATGCTGTCGCCGGGCTTGAAGTCGTAAATGCGTCGCATCAGGTACGAGGACGTCAAGCCGCGCATGGTCATGGCCGCGGCGGTCTCGAAACTGATGGTTTCCGGCAATTTGATCAGCGGCGCGGCCGGGATCAGACGTTCGGTGCTGTAGGCGCCCAATGTATTGAGAAAACCGGTGTAGGTGACGCGATCACCGACTTGTACGTTGGTCACCCCTGCACCAATGGCCTGGACCACACCGGACGCTTCAACCCCCATGCCGTTGGGCATCGGGATCGGGTAAGTGCCGTTGCGAAAGTAGGTGTCGGCATAGTTCAGACCCACCGCCACATGACGAAGACGAACCTGGCCTGGACCGGGATCGCCGACTTCGACCTCTTCATAACGAAGGACTTCGGGACCACCGGTTTCGTAGAAGCGTACGGCTTTGGCCATTTTTTCTTATTCTCCAGTCTCAAGTTGGGCGTGCTGCGTCGAATTGCGCTGATTGGACTGTAGGACGCCGTCTGGTGAGTCGCTTCTCATCAGGCGACAATGGCTTTTCATTTCATGACAGGGCGCGTTGCACCAACGCCTGCGATGGATGACTTATCCCGTGCCTCTCGATACCCTCGGTATGATGGTGTTCCAGGTCAAACCACCTCCCCTCCAGATGAGCATGTGATGAAATCCCCTGCAGGTTTGCTGCTGTCGGCTATTGAGCTGGACCGTGCCAGCGCCATCCCCCTGTACCGCCAACTCTATTTGCAGATTCGCAAACAGATTCTCAGTGGAAAAATGCAAGGGGGCGTGCGCCTGCCGTCGACGCGGACCCTGAGCAAAGAACTGGCGCTGTCGCGGATCACCATTCTCAATGCATTCGATCAGCTGATTGCCGAAGGCTTTTTGGCCTCGCGCACTGGGGCGGGCACCTATGTCGGCAATGAGTGGGAGAGTCGAGGGATTGCCGACGAAGAGCAGCGCCAGCCACCGCGCCTGTCCGACCTGAGCCAGTCCATGCTGTCGTTGCGCAGCAGTCACTTTCGCGGGGTTTCCTATACCGATTGGGACCCCGCGACCCCCACCTCATTCCTGCCCAGCCACAGCACCTACGACGCGTTCCCCCTCGCTGTGTGGCGGCGCTTGATGAACCGCCACCTGCTCAAGCCGACCAAGGCGATGCTTGGCTATGGCGAACTGCAAGGGTTACAGGCCTTGCGCGCAGCGATTGCCGAGTACGTCTTTGATGCCCGTGGCATCGATTGCAGTGCCGAGCAGGTGGTGATCGTTTCAGGGGCCCAGCAAGCCTTCAACCTGTTAGGCATGCTGTTGCTCAATCCGCAGGACAGCGTGTGGATGGAAGACCCGGGACACATCGCGGCGCGCATTGCGTTGCAGGCCCAGGGGGCTCAAGTGGTCCCGTTGCGGATCGATGAACAGGGGATTGATATTCAGCAAGGCCTGGCCGAGTGCCCTGACGCCCGCCTGGTGTTTACCACGCCTTCTCGCCAGCATCCCTTGGGCGTGATCATGAGTTATGCGCGGCGCCAGGCACTCATCGACTGGGCCGCGCAGTATCAAAGCTGGATCATCGAGGACGATTGCGACAGTGAATTTCGCTACAGCGGCCGCCTCCTCCCCGCGCTCTACGCCATGGACCGGATGGCGCGAGTGATCTACGTCGGCACCTTCAGCAAAGTGCTCTTCCCCTCGCTAAGACTGGGTTACGTGATACTGCCTCAAGCCCTGATCGAACCCTTCTGTACCCTGCGCGCGGTGATGGATCGCAGCCCGCCCACGCTGCTCCAGGCGACGACGGCGGACTTCATGCGCGAAGGCCACTTCCTCGGCCATATTCGCCGCATGCGTGCGCTGTACCAGGCTCGCCAGCAAGCACTGCTCGAGCAACTTCAGCAACAGCTGGGCGACTTCTTCAATATCACTCCAGTAGAAGCCGGCATGCACTTGATCGCCTGGCTGCCACCCACGCTTGATGACGACGTCATCGCCAGGGAACTGGCCCGACACAACATCCACACCTATGCCCTGAGCGACTACTGCCTCGAGCATGTCCTGCCACCTGCGCTGCTCATCGGTTTCGCCGGTACGCCTGAGGGCCAGGCGCAAGAGCGCGTCGAAGCACTGGCCCGGGCCTTGAGCAAAATGGGGTACCTGCAGGCCACTTGAAGCAAGGCAAGTGGTCTTATGATTTAACTGATAATGGATCTATCGAGAGTTCCTGACTGGCGCGATAAAGGCTGCGCCGGTAGACCCGGCGTCTGACCAGGAACGACTCGAATGAACAATAAGATCCAAGAGCGATTCAATGCCTTGCTCAGCCACAAGGCTGCCGAGGCCGAAACACCTCCCCTACTGACTGAAGCACTGGCCGGCCAACTGCTCGACCGCCTTGGGCAGATGCGCTTGTTTGCTCATGCGTACCCCTTGCTGACCAACCTCACCCATGGCCGTGTCACGCCTGCTGATCTGCTGGACTTCGCCTATCGCCACGAGTTGCAGGGTCTGAGCCTGCACTTGCTCGATGGCGAAGAAAACAGCCTGAGCCAAATGTCGCCCACACAGTTGCAAGCGTTTGCCGACAAGGCCAATGCGCTCGGGCTGGATGTGCACCTGGAAATCAGCAGCACGCTGAAAAAAGATGTCGATCAGGTGATCGCCATCGCCAAGGCGCTTGGGGTTCGCAACATCCGCGTTTACTCACGTTACGAGGGGACGCTGTCCCGGGTCATGGACGTGATCGAGTCAGACCTGCATTACCTCGCGCAGCAGGCAGATGAGCACGACCTGTTCTTTGACTTCGAGCAGCATGAGGAACTCAAGAGCGCCGAGATCGCGCAACTGCTGAGCCGGCTAAACCACCCACGGCTGCATGCCTTGTTCGACTTCGGCAACATGATCAACGCCTGCGAACAGCCCCTGCCGGCGCTGCGCACTCTGGCGCCGCACATACGCCAGACCCACCTCAAGGGTGTGCGCATCGTCCCCGAGCAAAACGGCTTCGGCCATTACGGCGTGCTGCAGGGCAGCGACGATGACGACCTGCCGAGCGCCCGCATGCTGTTCGAACTGTTGATGCTCGGCGACTCAACCCCGCAAGTGATCGCGTTCATTCTTGAGCAGGAAAACCACTACGTCGCCCCGGCATTCCGCCAGACCTTTGAGGCTGCCGATCCATTCATTGCGTACCGGGAAATGAGTGACACGCCACTCCCGGACGGCTACTCGCTCGAACGAATGCTCGCCGACGAACACCGTTGGGCGAACAACCAGGTCGCCTATGTACGAAGCCTGCTGGCCGAGCTCCGAACCCTGGCCGAGTTGACTCTGGCCAACCGCGTTCATCCCTGAACCTGACGTTACTACCTGATTACGCCTGGAGAACAATAATGACAACTCGTGACAAGGCCAAATGGCTCAGATTCCTGATTCTCATCCTCGGTGGTGGCACCATCTACAAGCTGGCGAACCTCAAGGACGCCTTCTATATCCCCATGCAAGAATTCATGGGTTTGAGCCACACTGAAATCGGCCTGCTGCTGAGCGCCAACGCCATCATCGCCACCGCACTGTTTGTCGTCGGCGGCATGCTCGCCGACCGCTACGACACCCGCAAACTGATCCCCATCGGCCTGATCGGTACCGGTAGCCTGGGGTTGTATCTGGCGACCTTTCCGCCGTTCAGCAATCTGCTGATCGTGTTCAGCCTGCTGGCCGTCTGCGCCGATTGCTTCTTCTGGCCCTCGCTGCTCAAAGCCATCCGCAACCTGGGTGACGATCAGGAACAGGGTCGGTTGTTTGGACTGTTGGAAGGTGGGCGTGGCGTCATTGATACCCTGGTCGCCTTTTCTGCACTGGGCGTTTTCGTCGCCATGGGCTCCGGTGAAACCGGTCTGAAATCGGCCATCCTCTTCTACTCGGTCATCGACATTCTGGCCGGAACCCTGACCTGGTTCCTGCTCAAGGGCGGCAGCGCACAGTCGATTGCCAAGCCGAAGAACGGTTTGGCGAATCTGTTCGAAGCCATCAAGGTGCCGGGTATCTGGCTGGTCAGCCTCAACGTGTTCATGGTCTACATCGTCTACTGCGGCCTGACCTATTTCATTCCCTACCTCAAGGAAATGTACGGGCTGCCCGTGGCACTGGTGGGCGCCTACGGCATCATCAATCAGTACTTCCTCAAAATCCTCGGTGGCCCCGCCGGCGGCTTCATTGCCGACAAGCAATTCAAGAGCACCAGCCGCTATCTGAAATGGGCATTCCTGGCCTTGCTGCCGCTGATGGGCGTCATCCTGCTGATCCCGAAAAGCCCGAGTTTCATCTATGCGGGCATGGCCGCCACGCTGTCCTTCGCGCTGATTGTGTTTTCCATGCGCGGCGTGTTCTGGGCGCCCATGGGTGAAGTCGGCATCCCTTCGCACATCACCGGTTCAGCCTTCGGTATCGGCTGCCTGATCGGCTACGCACCGGGCATGTTCGCTTACGTCATCTACGGCGCAATCCTCGACCATTTCCCGGGTCAGCAAGGCTACAACTATGTCTTCAGCTTGATGAGCCTGTTGGCCATTGTTGGATTCATGGTGTCCAGTGTGTTGTATAGGAGCGTGCGGATTAAATCGGTGGCAATGGATGGGGTGGGTGCGGTGCAAAGCTGATCGAGGTCGCCCTCATGAACAGGCCAAGGCCTTTCGGTGGAGCTCTCACCCTGGACTTGAAATCGTTGAGGGTTGCGACTATCAGTGAGGTTCAATCCTTCGAGGGCAATAACATGCCAACGACTGAAGAATCGATAATTGCAGCAGCAAGACTGCGCGCCGCCTACCGGGGAGAAAACGAGGCGCTGGCTGCTGCTTCAGCGCTTGAGGCACTGGCAGTGCTGAAAAAAACGTTAAAGGGAGATAAGTACCAAGAGGCGCTCGAAAGACTGTATATCGAGTATTCAACCTCTTGATCCACCTGTGCCGCCTTAGCGGCGGCACATTGTTCGCGTATTGAGAGCGACTAAGCTCCCATCATCTCTGAATGGAGCTCCACAGATGCGAACAAGCGCCGCCGTGATAGTCCCTCTCGTTCAAAGAACGCCTCGAGGGTGAACACCAAAGGAAAAAACCATTACTTATTGTTGAAGGCGGCCCATTGATTTTACGTCGTACGCCTGAACTTTTACATCGCGCGAGTTAAACACAACGTGACCCGCAGGCACGCTTTTATTTATAAAGCTACCCGCACCGACAACAACATTATCCCCCAGCGCCAAGTTGTCCGAAATAATGCAGGAGTGCGCGTGAACTCGAACCCCATCACCTATGACCAGCTTTATATCATCGCTCTGCCCTTTGATGCCGATAGTGCAGTTCTGCCATATTTTAAAGTTCTTGCCAATCTCTGCATGTGATGTAATCACGATCCCGGTAGGATGGGCAATCCACAAACCCTCACCAATGGTGGCGCCCAACATGATCTCCACATTAAATTCACGACTTATTTTTTCATTAAGAAGTTTGCCTCGACGCTTCCAGAATTTATTGCCTTGCGCATGTAAAACATAGGCAAGGCGAAACCAGAAGATATAACGATATCTATTGCTCCGACGACACTTTTGAAAAACCCGCCTCCAACTGAAAGGCTTATCCAGGCTGCCAATGATTTCGACATGCCAATAGCGCTTGGCCGCGCTAAGAATGCTAGCGGTCATGCGATATCCTTTTTATCTTGAGAATCCATTATCAACTGAGTAGAAAGAACAATCCCTATGGGTAGCCAGAAGATCATCCAGTAGACGCCAGGCCTGCTCAGGACGGTATGATAATCGAATAGGGCGGTCACAATACCAAATATAAGCAAAGGTAAACCTATTGAACCCAATGGCATCATCCAGGCACGTTGATTCATAGATTGACGAAATACAACGACGAGCATGGATAGCATTAACACAAGCCCAACGATCCCAAACTCATAAAAAAACTGTAAAAACAGATTGTGAGCTTGAGAGTAGCACTGGTCGCCAGAGAGGCATATTTCAAATCTGCGAGCCGCACCGGCACCGGTTAACCAAAACTTCTCAATACGCTCAAGCCAGCCTTCCCAGATGAGGTCTCTGAGACTTAGCCCCCGTGAATACTGATTAATCAATATTGGCAACAGCGAAATCGATATGACCACTATTAATGCTGCTGCCGCAAGGAGCCATTTTTTCGACCGTTCATTATGATGGAGAATAGCCGTGGTGCAAATCGCGAGACCATACCCCAGCCAGACCCCACGAGCGAAAGTGCAGTAGACGAACAAGGACAAACCCAATACGCAAGCGCTGAACAGCAGGATTGTGTTTTGAGAGTATCGTTTAGTGAGTAACTGCGAAAAACCGTAGACTCCAAAAAAGCCGTAGTACAGTGCTGCAATAATAGGGTTCTGAAAATTGGCGTACTTTCCGTAACCTAAGCTGTACAGGCGGTTTTCACTCACAAAAATACTCTTATCTTGCATTATCGATTGCACGACAATGCTTGCTATAGCCGTTATTCCCGCCGTCACAAAAAGAATATTAAGACATACCTCCAATCTACCTTCCCTGACCAACAGATTAATGGTAGCCAAGTATAAAATTACATATAAGGCTATTTTAAACTGTACAAACACCGAATTTTCCGACCCACTGTTAGTCAAAGCTACCGCAATTGTAAAGATCAACATAAGACCCGTGAGCAGGTATTTTTTGCTGATTAGGCTTTCGCGTAATGGCTTGTCAAAAATACAGAGAATCAATGCAGGTATGAACAACGTGGCATTGGAAATCGTCGTGTGGCGACTGCCATCAATAATGAATAGCATTCCGGCGATGTGTGCAATAAATCCAACCGTCAAAATCGCAAGTGAAAATCGTAAAAAAAAATTTCCTTGGTAGGTCATGGTGCATCCAGTTACAAGTTGAGTAAGCATCGCACAGCAATAGCGACTTTTTCTACAGATAACAACTAAGAGATAGCTTCAGCGGCCATGTGCTGAGTCAGTGGTTTCTTGGGTTGGGCAGCCATGAGATTTTCCTATGCTTGGAACGCCGGATCGCTTTCGCAGGTGGTAGCGACATTCATCGCAGAAAAAGCCAATACGCAAAGACCAAAAAAGCCCAGGATCCCTCCCCCCCTTCCTCCTAACTGATGGTGTTTTCCTGCTTACTTCACCTGGTTCTAGATTCGGCAAATCAACATCCATCAAAGGTACTTCGCATTCATTTTTCTACAGTTTACTGTAGAGCCTCCATTGTGAGCGACCTAATATTGCGCCGGCTGACAACCTGGTGCTGCCCTGTTGGGGTGCGGATATCCTTTAGGTCACAGCACGGGCGAGGGGAATTACGCAAGACCTTTTTTGCGTGGCGATCATCGACGCCGAAGTAGCAGGCATCGGATACTAGTCCGTCGATCTGCTCGCCGCCAGGCCGTTGTCAATTGCACCACGGATCAGTCGAGTATCTTTTTTGTTCGCCATAGCCAATACAGGGTTGTCGATGACCCAAACGACTGGCCTGAATATCAATGGGTCGCAAGGTCTGTCGAACCAGTTGGATTGCTTGAGAGCATGAGTTAGCAGCGGATTCGACACCCACCGGGCCACGCTAAAAGGTTTGAGATCAGATCGCTGGAGCCAAGGCTGGTGGGCCTTTCCTGGGACCAGGTCAAGCAAGAAGGTGCCAACTACCTGCAAATTGATTTGTGACCAAAACAGCAAGAGCTGTTTGACACTCTGGTTGGGGCTAAAAAAACGTCGAATTTGGAGGTGTCAGTCAGGCTCTCGGACGCGATGGTTCAAGAGGCGCTCGAAAGACTGTATATCGAGTATTCAACCTCTTGATCCACCGTGCCGCCTTAGCGGCGGCCGGCACAACCAAGCTTCACTTGCTGCCAGTACGTGACAACTCATCTCCCCTGACGCCCGCTGCACTGGCGACTATCAGCGCCACTACACAGGCAACCAACGAGAACAGAGCAAAAGCCCCCATCACATGCAAGTAAGGAAGTACGTGATTCCACGCTCGAGCTACCCCCAGGAAAGCAGCAAATAGCCAGCTGCTCATAGAGAGAGCGCCCAAGAGAGCCAGGCAAGTGCGGCCGGAGTTGCGTAACAAGACAAAGGGGGCCTTCTGCAGCAGCGGGAAACCGATCCGATGCAACAAAACACCATTGAGGCTAAGCAGCGCGACAACACTCACCTTGGCCCAGAGCTTTTGATTGAGCAGATACGCGCTCCCCTCATAGAGGTAACCCTGTAGCACCAGCAGCAAGCCACTTCCCCAAAGAGCCAATAGCGCGAGCGTGACGATTTTTTGGGTCTCGTCGAGATACTCACGCTGTATCTCACTCAACACATCCTTGCGCCAGCTCCATAGCTTTTGATCCGCCTGTAACACCCTCCCCAGAGCAATACAGGTGGCAATCAGATGACCATACACGAGTAGCATTTTGAGCATTACCTTGACCTTATTTTTATGTGGGCAATGCACTCCCTCGCACCCTTGACGTGAAACTAAATGATACAGATTCATATTTGTATCAACAAGTTACACAACCAGCCATCCATCTGGAAGCGGCTGTTTTTGCGGGGTTTTTCCTTAGCCTGGCGCTTGCGGAGCTGACGAGTCTGCTTGGTTAACGTCAGCGAGCCGACGGGTGGGGGCAATGTGATCTGGCTGAAGCGATTCTCCAAGCATCCAACGAACCACTTGGCACTGGAGCCGATGAGGCAGCTTTCTGATCCGAATCGCCTCGATCAATTGTTGTGCTCTGATTCGAGAGCTCTCAGCGTATCGAGAATGGCTCGACCGAATAATCATAAAATGGGCTCAATCCATTACGGAGTCCGATTTAGATGGCCCCTTCAATTAGGTAAACATGAAGGGTGTAGTGTCCGATAAGGATTTTTACAGCCTGGTCATGCATTTTTTTAACCATCAGACCCATCATCGCGGCCAGGTTACAACTCTGCTTTCGCAGGCGGGTGTCGACGTAGGCGACGGATCTAGTCGTTTTGATTCCATCCGAGTCCCACACTTAGCAAAAACTGCTTCAATCCCCTTATCAAAACGAACGTACGTTCGATCATTTTTAGGGAGACGCTGCAAAAATAGCCAACCGTCCTCACCCTTGGCACACTGAGCCCCCCACCAGCCCCCTCTCCGTGAGCCTTGTTACGCACGTGCAGAAGACCTTCTCCGAATTCGAATACGCCGGCAAGAAAAAGCAGACTCGTCGCGATCGCTTCTTAGCTGACCTTGAACAGCTGGTGCCCTGGGCACAACTGGAGGCGCAAGTGGTTCCGTTCTATGGCGACACCACAGGCAAGCGCGGGCGCCCTGCAATTGGGTTGTCGCGCATGCTGCGCATGTATGTCGTGCAGCAGTGTTTCGGTTTCTCCGATGAAGGTACCGAAGATGCCGTCTACGACAGCCAGGCCATTCGTGGTTTTATCGGCATCGACTTGGGCCGTGAGTCGGCACCGGATGCCACCACCTTGCTGCGATTTCGCCGCTTGCTGGAAAACCATCATCTGACGCGGGTGCTGTTTGAAACGATTAACCAGCATCTGGCCAGCCAGGGTTTGCTGCTCAAGGAAGGCACCCTTGTCGATGCCACCCTGATCGCCGCGCCGCCCTCGGTCAAGAACCGAGAAGGCAAGCGCGACCCTGAGATGCATCAGGCTAAAAAAGGCAATCAGTGGCACTTCGGGATGAAGGCCCACATTGGTGTCGATGCCACGTCGGGGCTGGTACACAGCTTGGTCGGGACGGCCGCCAACGTGGCGGATATCACCCAGGTCGACCAGTTGCTGCACGGTGCCGAAACCTATGTTTCGGGTGATGCTGGATACACCGGTGCGGCCAAGCGACCGGAGCATGCTGAACGGGACGTTATTTGGTCGATTGCAGCACGGCCAAGCAGTTACCAGCACCACGGCAAAGGCAGCTTGCTGTTCCGGGTCAAGCGCAAGATCGAATACGCCAAGGCGCAACTGCGTGCCAAGGTCGAGCACCCGTTCCAGGTGATCAAGGTGCGTTTCAATTACCGAAAGGTTCGCTACCGTGGACTGGAAAAGAATACGGCGCAGTTGTTCAGTCTGTTTGGGTTGGCCAATCTGATGCTGGCCAAGCGGTATTTGCAACGGGCGGCGGGATAAATCCGTCTGAAAGGCGAGACTGGCCCGCAAATCAGCAAAATGAGGGCAGATATCGGCCCCAGAAACGAAGAATAAGGCCGATGGGTTGAAAAAACGGTTTGAAAATGGAGGGACGGCGCGAACGGGTTAATTGTTCAGCGTCTCCTTAAAGATTTTATGACTGCTGAAACGTATCATCACCGAAATTAGCCGGTTTTTACCGAAATATACTCTGCATTGCACTGCGCCATCTCCGCTGACCTCGGAATTTCTCCATTTCGAGCCAGCTAGCGGAAGAGCAATACAAACAAAGAAACAGCCTCACTTAGATGAATATCGATACACCCCCCTCCAGACGACTCTCCGCTTTCGATGCGCACGCCCCCATTGAAAAGAGCAGTTCAACGCAATACGCGTACAAAGCTCAAATGCATGGGTGCTAGTCGAGCCTCTGCGATTACTTATTAACAATGAAACAACTATTAATCTAACCAAGATGGAGTACGCAGTACTCGACTTGTTAATAAGCAGCAGAGAACGGATAGTAAGTAATGATGCAATTGCCAAAAAACTAAACAAAAACCTTGACCACTATAAGGGGCTAGTGATGTGCCTCAGCAGGCTACAAGCGAAATTCAAGAAGTCCGCTAGAGGAGATAACCTTTTCCGCTCAGTGAGAAATCGCGGTTACTGCATCGTCCAAGCAATACACATTGAGAAGGACTTATCTCACAGGCATAACGTATGCGATGAAAAAACCTGGAAGCGTTGCTCGCCTAATCTCCGCCACAGCATCTACTTGCTAACTGGTGCATCCGTCGATTGGGTTGAGGTATGTAGCAGCTCTGGCACGAGAGGTGCGTATTAACCAGGCGACTATCGCCCTAAAGGAAAGCCAAGGTTTTGCACGCTGGTTTCCAGTGCTTATTTCGGTGGGTGGGTATGGGCTCGAAATAGTCTTTCTGGGGCTGGCTCAGAATGACCTGCCCATGTCATTAAATATCTCTACGTGGTCCGGCCTTGGTTAACACTCATCACTGTGATTGCGGCCTTCGGATATCAACAGATTCCCAGTTTTACATCACCCTTATCATTGCCGGAATCATTCTGGTCAATATTGCAAGCGTGAGCGCCAAAGCCTGCGTCCGCCCACGCGGAAAGCCGTGAGGATTCCACCCAGAGCCGGTGGTTTTGTGGGCCGGTGATGCTTCAACGAGTTGATTAAACAGGTCGATTGGCCCAAGCCTTCCGGAATCTGTGGATTCAGTTCGCAGTATCGGTTGAAGATCTGCCGGGCCTGAACAGTTTCATATCATTAGCCGTTTAAAAAACTAAACCAACTCACCCGCCAACCGTTCCACAAACGGCTCAAATTCCGAAAGCGTGACCATCAGTTCCTGATACTGGGTCAGACCCAGTCGCTGACGGCTCGATTTACGCAAGTTCACATCCGAAGGGTCAGTAAACAAGACTCTCTTCGAAGTGTCGGCCGCCAGGATGCCAGCAATCAGCATCGATTCGCAGTCCGCACGCTCCGATATCTGCGCGACAAAGTCACGGTGATCGACGACGCTGACCGACATGCCTAAGCGATTGGCACAATGGGCCACCAACGCCTCGAACGTTACAAACTCAATGGCCGTGACATCCACTTGTTGTGCCAGCAAATCGAAGGCTTCGGGCGCCGCGACAAAATGACAAATCCAGTTGGCCAAACGGTCTGCCGGCAGTAAACCAATGTACCCGTAACCCGCGGGCACCTGCCCGAGTCGTAGGCATAATTTCAGCAACAGGTGCACCAGGGATTTTTTATGGCTGTAGCCCATGCTCACCGACGGCAAGACATCATCGATCCGATAGATCTTCGCTCGCATCCCTTGCGCCTGGGCGTCCAGAATCAATCGGTCCGCCAGGTATTTCGTATAGCCGTAGCCATTGATGCCGTTCGACCGGGCATGCTCATCCAGCTCGGCTCCCGTCACCCCGACCTGACCATCGAGCGAGCATCTGGCCGCCAACGAGGAAACATGGTGCAGGCGCTTGAAGGTCGACTCGTTGCAAAACCGGATCAACTCGGCAGTCCCCTGCACGTTAGCGGCATACAGATGGGAAGGCTCGGACAAGAAATTCACTTCAGCGGCGCTATGGATGACCTCGTCCACGCTCTCGGTCAGTTGTATCCACTCTTGCGGATCGAGGCCAATGCAGGGTGACCTCAGATCCCCGAGGACAGCCTTGAGTCTGGTGGTATCCAATACTCTTCCGGTGAAGGCATTGGCGTAGATGGACATCAACCGCGCCTGGGCTGACTCAAGGGTGTCACCGCGCAAAAGTACCGTCACCCTCAACGCGGTAGAGGTCAGCAAACGCTCCAGAATATGGATACCGACAAAACCGGTCGCTCCAGTGAGCAGAATTTCCTGGATGCGCCTCTGCGACTGTCCCCAAGGTCGCAAGGTGTGGCTGTACAAAGGCGCCATTTCAATGGCTTTGGTGCCGGCGTTGCCATCGAACAATGCCGCGCCAAGGCTCAGCGGTGTCGGGTGGCGGTAGAGGGTCTGTAAAGCCAAAGTCCGGTTGAAGCGCGCGCCTATCAAAACCTTGAGTGAAACAGCAGCCAATGAATCCCCGCCCCACTCAAAAAAATTCGAGTCCTGACAAAAACAATCGCTCAACAGCACCTGACGAAAGCACTCAAGCAACTGATCCTGCGTCGAGACGGCCGGGGTGGGCGGCTGGAAAAACTGCCAGCTCCCGATGAATGCGGCTGCAATGGCGGTGTAATCCAGTTTGCCATTCGGACTGACCGGCAACGTTTGCAGGTGCAGAAAGTATTGTGGGATGTGCGTCAGGGGCATAAGCCGACCGAGTTCTTTTCGCAGTTCACAGACATCGATCGCACGCTCTGCGGTGTAGGCCAATGCCAGCGTGGCGTCGCCCTGTGCAGCGTTGACGACGACTGCCGCGGCATCGCGCACTTGGACAAAAGCTTCGCGAAAACGCGCGTTCACCTCATCGAGTTCGATTCTGACACCCCGCACTTTCACTTGATGATCGTGGCGTCCATGAAACTCCAGCAACCCGTCTTCACGCACCCGCGCCCGGTCGCCTGTTCGATAAACGAAGGCCCCCGGCACATCGGGAAACAGGTTTGGCACAAAGGATTTTTCCGTCAGCTCGGGCTCGTTAAGATAACCGTTGCCCACACAGATTCCCCCCACCACCACCTCACCGACGATGCCGTCTGGCAGCACCTCCAGTTGCGGCCCGACGATTCGGACGTAGGTATTGTCGATTGGGCGTCCAAGGGGAATAGCTCCGGCATCAGTGTCACGCACCTGGTGAAACACCATGCCGATAGAGGCTTCCGTATGCCCATAGGTGTTGATGATGTGCACACCGGGCAGGATCCGGCGAAAGGAATGGACGGAAACCGGGTCAATGGCCTCACCGCCGATCAGCACATACTGCAGGCTCTGCAAGTGAGATGGGCAGATTGCCCCTTGCTCCAACGCCCGCACAAGAACCTTGAAAAGCGATGGTACAAAATCCGTCATCGTGACCTGGTGACGACGAATATGCTCGACAACGCAGTCCAGATCCCACAGCTCACGCCGGTACGGAATAATCGTTGTGCCGCCACTGGTCAGAGGCCATAGCAGTTGCCAGATCGAGGAATCGAACAGCGGCGCACTATTTTGGTAAACCACATGCCCATCGCCAAAGTAGCGACTCATGTAGCGGAATCGATTGGCCACCCCGGCGTGATGATTCAAGGCACATTTGGGCGTCCCGGTCGTGCCTGATGTAAAGAAACCATAGAGGTTTGTGTTGGCACTGCTGCGCGATGTCCGTGGTGGCAGTGTCGCATCGTCACAGTCAGTGCTGACCTCCAGACAAGTGAGGCCGCAAAGCTCGGGTCTGGGCGCTTCACCTCTGGGCACATAAACAAACCGGGCACGGGTACTGGCCAATACGGCGGCCATGCGATTGGCTGGCCAGGACAAGTCGATCGGTATGAGCACGGCACCGACCATCATCGCGCTTAACCAGACCACCGATAACTCGACACCTGCATCGACTCCGCACAACAGGCACTCCCCCGCCTGCAATCCAGCCTCCTCCAGAGACGCTGCGTTATGGCTGGCCATAAGCATCAGGTGACGGTAGCTGACACGCTCGGTGCCGCTCACAACGGCAATGTGATCCGGCGTTGTCGAGTGACTCTGCAAAACCATTTCCAGGACGTCGCAAGACAACTCGACATCAAAACCAAAGGCAGTACTCAGGGGAGCGCCAGACATAAATAAATCCCTTTATTTGCAAACTATCCCAGGCTTGCTGATACACGGATCACAAGCTGACGGTGGTGGCCAAACGTATGCTCAGTCCAATCAAAACTGCGCCCATGACTCGATCCAGCCACTGTCCTGCATTGGGGTGGGTGCGAAGCCTTTCTGTGGCTTTGGCTGCCACCAGGACGAACGAAACTTCAACGACGATGGCAACCAGGATTACCAGGCTGCCTAATAAAAAGATCTGTAGCGCGGGAGCCCCCATGGACGGCTGAACGAACTGAGGCAGGAACGCCAGAAAGAACAAAGCGACTTTCGGGTTAAACACGTCGATAAGAATGCCCTGCTTGTAGGCTTGCCATACACCGTATTGCTTGGCCTGCGCGTTGCCCTGATCATGAACGGACCCCGTGGAGGCCATGACACTTTTCACGCCCAAGTAGAGCAAATAAGCTGCACCGGCATACTTGAGTGCATCGAAGGCATTTTCCGAAGCGGCAATTAGAGCGCTGACACCGCAGGCCGCCAGAACCACATGGACAAAGGCACCGCTACAGACCCCCAGCGCCGAGGCGATACCGACTTTTTTTCCTGAGGATATCGTCCTCGACAAGATGTAAAGCAGGTCGGGCCCTGGAGAAATATTCAACAAGAGTGCCGAAAATAAAAAAACAAGCCAAAACGCTTCATTGTCCACAGTCACTTCCAGCCGCCTTAATCAAACAACAGAGGATTACTTAACCAGCTTCAAACTTTTAGCATCAGACTTGACTGTTTCAATGTCGTCCAATTCCCTGGCAACGAGATCCTCGTAGCGCTCTCTCTGGCGCACGACTTGATAATGCTCGCCCATGACCACCACTTCAGCCGGACGAACTTTCGAGTTGTACTGGCTGGCCATGCTCATCGCGTAGGCACCCGCCGAAAAAACGGCCAGGGTGTCATGTTCCGAAAGCGTCGGCAGCGGACGCGACAACGCGAGAAAATCCCCTGTTTCACAAATCGGCCCAACCACATCCACCGGCGACAATGCCCCTTCTGGCCGGGGTTGCGAAGGATTGGTCGCGTGCGTCCAGTGCCCGTTGAAATCGCCATATCGGATCGGCCACATGGCATGGTGGGCACCGTAAAGCGTGGGTCTGAGCAAGATGTTCATGCCGGCATCGACAATGACGATCTGACGGTCCCAGCCATCCTTGATGTATTCGACGCCGGTCAACAACACGCCGGCATTGGCGCTGATAGAGCGACCGGGTTCAATCACGAACCGCAGGCCGCGCGCCTTGAGTCTCTTAAGCCGGTGAGAAATGACGCTGCCCATTTCCTGCAACGAAATGCTATTGGAATGAGAGGCTTCGTATATGGCTGGAAAACCACCACCGATATTGATCGTATCGACGGTGCCGCCCGCCTGTTCCACCTCATCCAACAGCGTCTCGATGACGTCTATGCAAGCCAGATAGGAAGCGCTGTCATGGATAGGCGAGCCAATGTGCGCATGGATTCCGAAAACGTCGACGTTGCCGTACAAACCCTCTGCGTAAAGCCGCGCCGAACGCGTCACCGGAATGCCGAATTTGGTCTGACGTCCTCCCGTAGATGTTTTTTGCGGGGTATCACGGTCAGCAACGTCGGGATTGATCCGAATAGAAACCCTGGCCCTGCAGCCGCACTGACCCGCAATAGCATCAATCCTTGCCAGTTCCCCCTCAGACTCAACATTGAACTGATAGACGCCTGCCTCCAGTGCATATTTGATTTCCTCCGCAGACTTGCCCACCCCGGCAAATACAATGGTTTCGGGGCGAGCACCGGCCAGCAGGGCTCGATAGATTTCGCCACCACTGACGACGTCCAGACCTGCGCCGTGCTCCACCAGAAACTTCAGGATGTTCAAATTGCTGCAGCTTTTGACTGAGAAACAAATCAGCGGGTCAATCAGTAAAAAAGCATCGCGCATGTTTTGCAAGTGCGACGCCAAGGTACTCAATGAATAAACAAACAAGGGTGTGCCCAACTTTTCAGCCAGGCTGTCCAGGTTCACCCCTTCGGCATGCAGAACACCTTGTTTGTAACTGAAACCGTCCATTCGAACCTCTCTGAAAAACCCGGCAGTAAAATAGTCATTGCATGTTTTTTAATGTCAGTCGTACGGCGACGCGTCGACAAATCAATTCAACCTGCCGCTCTCGCGCAAATAAGCAATAACGCTGTCGGCACTGCTCTCAGGGCTCTGCGGTGTCCCTCCGATCAGGATATCGGGGGCCACGGGGCGTTCGTATGGCGAGTCTATGCCGGTGAAATTCGTGATTTCACCCTTCCTGGCCTTGCTATACAGCCCTTTGGGATCACGCCGTTCACACACTGCCAACGGGGTGTCGACGAAGACTTCGATGAAGTCCGCTCCCAGCAACGTCCGAACCGTACTGCGGTCCTGTTCGAAGGGAGATATCAGCGCCGCGAGGACAATGATTCCACTGTCCAGAAACAGCTTGGTGACTTCCCCCACGCGCCGGATATTTTCAATACGGTCATCGGCGCTGAACCCCAGGTCACGGCACAAGCCATGGCGAATGTTGTCGCCATCGAGCACCACCGTGACGTACCCCAACTCGAACAACTTCGCCTCCACCAGCCTCGCCACTGTGCTCTTGCCGGCCCCACTGAGGCCCGTGAACCACAAGGCACAAGGCTGCTGACGTAATTGCCGCGAACGCATGTGCGGCAGGATCGCTCCAGCGTGCCAGCCAAGATTTTTCGACATACAGCGCCTCACTCAAAACGAAACAGCGTCTCGACTCAGTTTGAACATCACAGGTAAGACAGGAACTTCTTGTAGACAACCAGGTTGTCGTCATAGAAGGACTTCAAGCGCGGGTCGTTATCGACACGTACCGCATAGTGCTTGCTGACCGGTCTTATGGAGGTGCTCTGGGCCGCATCTTCATGCCAGTGCCGAGTGCGCTCCCACACTCGGCGATGACCGGGTTCCCACTGCAAGGATTCGGGTTTTTGTTCAATGCCTACTTTGCGGCAAAAGTCCGCGATAACGTTTTGCGGAGCCAGCACCAACTGGTTGGCATCGACAATGACCGGATCATGTACGCCTCTCGCTCTGGCGGCGCAGTACAACGCATCAAGGTGCTGGTAGCCGACTTGTTGTGAGGTCAACTGCGGGTTCATTGCATAGTGCGAGTTGATGACTTGCTCGGGGTTTCTGATCATGAACACATGGTGCGCGTCGTCCGGATAAGCACCTTCATCGATAAACCCTGCATAAGAAAATTCGCAGGTGTCTTTAATGAACACATTGCCCTTGTCCAATAACGTTCTGACATGCGCGAACAACCTGTCCGGCGAATCTATCCGGTGCGTTTCACCCTGTACTTCATGGGTAAAAACATGACCGGCAGCCAAATCGCACAACGGCTCATGCAGTACCGTGAAATCGCCCCTGGCTTCAATCATTCGCACGAACGCCGTTGACAGCGAGCGCGGCGGCGCCCACAAGATCACTAACTTGTTTGTCATTCCCTTGACCGCTCAGCTCGGGTAACTGAAAGAGCACAGCAAAGGTATCCCTGCGCTCATGTGAATCGCCAGTCGGATCAGGCAGATTCAAGGATGTTTTCGGTGATCCAGCGTTGCCCGCCATGGGCAAAGCGATACTGCTGCGCCGTGAATCGATTCCGGCTGTAGTTGTAAACACGGTCAACCAGATAGCTGCCCTTGTATAACTTCACGTCCACATAACCATCGGCCCATTGCACTAACTCATTCACCGCTTTGAAGGCCGCCTGAGTGGCCGGATCGTACAAACGACCGGCATACGTCTGCCGGGCAATGAACGTCGAACTGAAACGCAAGACTTCCCAGGAGTCTTTATCGACAGTCGCCTGATAAAGGCTCTTCAATGCCGTGGCGATCAAATCCAGACCGGGTGACTCATACGTGCCCCGCCCTTTCGTGCCATTCATTCGATTCTCGAGCACTGCCTTGATCACGACACCATTGCGCCCGGCGATTTCGTTGGCCATCGCCACCGCTTCATAATGGGACAGGACCTTGCCGTTGATTTCCACCGGGTAACCTTTCTCGAACCGGATGGTGCAACGTTCTACCTGTTCGGGCGCCTGCTCCGGGCGCACCCCCATGATTGGCTGGACGCTGTCCGGGGAGTTGGCAATGGACTCAAGCTCAACACTCTCATGGGACACGCCGCCGAGATTGGCATCGATCGAATGGGCAGCCTTGTCACGCAACAACTGTTCGTTCTTGTCTATTACCGCCCGGCCCATATCGCTACGGGTCTTGAAGCGTTCAGCCGTCGCACTGTCCTGCCAGGGGGAATAGGGCATGATCTGCGGGGCAAACATATTCAGGTAGTAGGTGAACCGAAATTCGTCGTTGCCACCGTGCACGGCTCCGTGGGCCAGGACGTTGCATCCCTTGGCGCCAAGCGCCGCGACCAGCCCCTTGACGGTGACGGCACGGGCAATGCCGGTGGTGTTCCAGTAGCCACCATCGTAATGCGCCTGCGCCCTGACAGCGTTCAGGCATTCAGTCGCCATATCTTCCTTCAAGTCGACAACATGGGCGGCATTGAGCAGATCGATATTACGGGTACAGAATTGATGGGCCTCTTCATTGGGCTGGCCGATATCAACAATGAACTGCTCGAAATCAATTTGCTCATTCTCGAGTAGCTGGCTAATGAACAGACTGACCAGGCCACCCGATGAGCACACGCCTACTTTGCGGTTCTTCAACTCTGAAATTTTCATGACATTCCCTTGATCAAGATAGAAGACACTTCGTAAGAAATGTTATTGCGACCACTCTGTCGGCGCTCGGTCCCAGCGATGATCCGCAAGACGCTGCAGAAGTTCGGCGTCCAAGGAACCTTTCGATGAACACGCCAGGTTCTGCGAAAGGTTCCTTATCGCCCGCATGCCGGGGATAACCGTA
Source organism: Pseudomonas sp. F-14 TE3482 (assembly GCF_053629455.1). NCBI lineage: Bacteria > Pseudomonadati > Pseudomonadota > Gammaproteobacteria > Pseudomonadales > Pseudomonadaceae > Pseudomonas > Pseudomonas sp. F-14 TE3482. The sequence goes on along the minus strand of NZ_JBRJII010000001.1, from coordinate 3,366,667 downwards.
TGAATGTCCGGATTCGAAAGGATGAAGCGCAATGCACACTCAGCCAGTGACACCCCCTCGGGAATGTCTTTTTTCAACACCTCGACTCTATCGACGGTGGCGTGCAGGTTCTCCGGAACAAAGTAACTGTTACGCCAATCGCCTTCCGGCCACACGGTTTCTTTCGTCAATACCCCCGTCAAGGACCCCTCGTCGAACGGCACCCTGGCGATCACGCCCACATTGTGTTTTTTGCAAGCAGGAATAAGGTGGTCCGTGGGGGCCTGGTCAAAGATGTTGTAAATAACCTGAACGCTGTCAATCAATCCCGTCTCCAGTGTCTTGATGACATTGTCAGGCTCCCACCGATTAACACTGATGCCGATGCCTTGAATAACCTTCTGAGACTTCAGGTCATCAATCACCCGCATCCAGCTTTCATCTTGTGCCCAGTCGTCTTCCCAGACATGAAACTGCATCAAGTCAATAGAGTGCATTCCCAGATTGTTCAGACTCTTATCAACAAACTCTCGAATATGATCGGAGGGGAAAACATCATTGAGCCGATCGCCTCGTTTGGAAGGCCACTCCCTGTTCTTTGGTGGAATCTTTGTGGCAACGACAATCTTTTTATCGGGATTGCTCTTGAGCACTCGGCCCAGCATGTGTTCGCTGTGCCCACGGCCATATATCCATGCGGTATCGAAAAAATTGCAGCCTTTATCGACAGCCAGTTGCAGAGCCTGCATGCCTTGTTCATCGGCAGAGCCGGTCCAGCCTCCTTCGCCGCCGGCAATACCCCACATGCCATAACCCACCTCACTGACTTTCCAGCCAAGCCTGCCAAACGTTCTGTAATTCATCGTGTTATCCATAACCACCAATAATCCAGAGCACTTGCTTAAGTACTGAACTTGCTTGCTGGCTATTATCTGCAACGTACAGTCAGATTAAAAATATCAATTTACTCAGTATCGATTCATATCTGATATGGTTAAACCCACCCATTACTGAGGCAAGGATCGCCATGGCAACGTTGAACTTCAGGCATATCGAGATATTCTGGGCGGTCATGACGACAGGTAGCGCGACAGCCGCCGCAGCCCTGCTGCGCACCTCACAGCCGACAATCAGCCGAGAACTGGGCAGGCTTGAGTCAGTGACCCAGTTGACGTTGTTCAAACGCGCCAATGCCAAACTGATCCCGACCGAACAAGCGCTGATGCTCTTCGACGAAGTCAAAAGGGCTTATTTTGGCCTTGAGCGGATAGCCAAAGCGGCTGACGCCATTCGCCAGTACAAGCACGGGCAAATCACCATAGTTTGCCTGCCTGCTTTCTCCCAGGCCGTGGCGCCCACTGTCTGCAAACATTTCCTCGATCAATACCCCGGAGTGGGAGTCAGCATCACTCCCCAGGACTCTCCCCTGCTCAACGAGTGGCTTTCTTCACAGCGCTTTGATCTGGGGCTTATCGAGGACACCATTGCCCCCCGTGGCACAGACCTGGAGACCATCTTCACGTCGGACATTGTCTGCATCTTGCCCACCGACCACCGACTGTGTGAAAAAGCCGTCCTGTACCCCGAGGACTTTGAAGGCGAACACTTTATTTCTCTGGCGACCAACGATCCCTATCGCAACAGGATCGACAGTTTTTTCGACAGTCTCGGAATCAACAGACAGTTGGTAGTTGAAACGCACAGCGCAGCGGCAGTCTGCGCGACGGTGGCCCTAGGGGTCGGCATCGCAATCATCAATCCACTCACAGCACTGGCCTACGCCAAACTTGGGCTGAAAATTCGCGGGCTGTCACTTTCCATTCCGTACACCGTCAGTGTTGTTCGCCCGCAGCATCGCCCCTATTCGCCGCTAGTCGACAATTTCATCAGCTCATTGAGGCATTGCTGTCAGGTGCTGACCAGTCAGCTCCAATCAATCACTGACAGCGAAAACAGACCGCACCCAGACCAGTGACAGCTCACCCGGCCTTATCGAAGCGAGCTTTGGAGAAAGCCGGGGCAATGTGCTGCAGCGACTCGCCAAGAACCGCCCAGGACAGCCACTCCCCCAACCCAGTTGCGAATTTGAAACCGTGCCCCGAACATGCAGACACATAGAACACACCCGGCAATAGCGCCGACTCCCCCAAGATAAACGACTCATCCGGGCTCATGGTGTAGATGCATTTTTTAGCGGCATAGGGCGTTGGGTCCAGGGATGGAAAAAGCGCTGCCACACACTCGGCGATTTCCTCCCTTGCCGAGCGGCTGACGGGCTCCAGTTGGGTCCCCATATCCAGATCCGTTTGCTGACTGTTATGAAAACCTATCTTGATCCCGGGTTCGGTCTCAGTGATCTGCGGGGTACCGTACAGCAAGCGGCCATCGGAGAGTTCATACAGGAAAGCCGGAAAATTCTTGAAGCTGTCGGCGCTGCCCGGCCTGGGGCTGAACCAATAAATCGGGACGCTTTTAGGGCGCAACAATCCGGCCAAGTCGGGGATCAAACTATCGGTCAAGGTGCAGCCGGTCGCTAGCACGACCCGCTCCGTCTCGATGACTTCGCCATCAGACAATCGAATCAAAAGCCTGCCTTCGCTGCGATGTATTCCAAGAACATGGCTACCGAAACGAATCTGGGCACCACTACGCACGGCAAGATTGAGCATGTGCAGCCTGCTGGCGTCGGCTGCAATCGTGTAAGCGCCTTCCTCGACAATACCTTCCATGTCTGGCTGCACCCGAAAGGCCGGAAACATCTGCGTAATCTGTTGTGCATTCAGTTGCTGATGGTCAATCCCGCCTGCCCGCGCCGTGGCGGCACTCTTGGGTACCACGCCTGAACTCTGCGGCCCGATGAAAAGGCCACCGCTACGCCACAGCAAAGGACGATCACTGGACGCCTCCAGTTCGTGCCAAAGATCATTGGCTTGGGAAAGCAAAGGAAGGTATTGCGTGCCCTCCCAATACGCTTGCCGGAAAATTCGGGAGCCACCGTAGGATGAACCCAGTCGATTGATCGGCGCTCCAGCATCGATACCCAGAATGTTGGACTGGCGAGTCGACAGGCGCCACAACGTGGCGCTCCCGACAATGCCCAGCCCGATGACGACAGCGCTATATTTTCGACCCACTTTCTTCAACTCCATTTGATCCAAGGAAGCCTTTCAATACAGGTTCAAAGATGACCAGTATCATGCCGAACGCAATAGCCGCAAAAGCCAGCAACGTGTAAGTCGAGGCTGGTTGCCCGTAGATCTCGACAGCCACAATGAACTGGGTCAATGGCAGGATGAACTGCAACAGCCCCATGGCCGAAATGGGCAAGCGCCCGGCAGCAAACGAAAACAACGCCAGCGGAATGATCGACACCAGCCCGCAGCCAATCAGCAGCGCCTGTTCATACCCGCCGAAGCTGGCGGGCAAGGGTATGAACCCATCGAACAGAAACAGCAGCGGGCACAGCGCGCAGGCAAGCACCAAGGACTCCACAAACAACCCGTTGAGCGGGCTCAATGACGTGAGTTTTTTCAGCCAGGTGTACAGCCCCCATGTCACACCGATGACGACATAGACTCGGGCATCCAGATCGCCGCTGCCTGTGACCAGGAAAAGGACACTTAAGCAAACGATGCCCAACGCAACCGCTTTCAAGGGGCTGAGCCGTTCCCGATAGACCAGCAACCCCACTGCAATACTCACCAAGGGGGCGATCAGGTATCCCAGCCCGCTTTCCAGCACCCGACCGTGAATCGAAGCCCAGATAAAGGCCCCCCAATTGGTCGCCACCAGTACCGCAGCACAGCCATGAAGCACTACTTGACGCAGCTTCAGTCGGTGAAACAGCGCGAGCAGATCTCGCTTCACCCACAAGATCAATGTGACGGTCGCTAGCGAAAGCACCACTCTGTAACCCACCAGAGCAATAGCATTCATGTCATGGAACACCCTCCAATAAAGCGACGACAGTCCCAGAAACAAGTTGGACAGTCCGGCAGCGAGCATCCCGGTCAGAAAAGGTAAACGTTTATTGCCCGTTGCCATCGATTGACCTTCTGCTGAATGTCAGCTCCAGGATTTCATAGGACCAAATGATGTCGCCCTGCTCGTTAAAGCGACAATACGCGGCGCCCTGGCGTGTCCAATCGACGATTTCCTCGTGGATCAATCCCTGAAGTTGCCGCCACTGCTGCGTGTACAGCATCAGCGGAAACTCATGTCGCTCCAAAAGGCACCAGTCAATGTGGTAATCGGCCTCGTGCTTTTGACACAAGGCATGCATCACGGCAGGAATACCCACCAGCGAGTTCAGGCCAATAATGAGTTTTGCGCCTGGCTTGAGAAATAATGGCACTTCATCAAAAAAGCGTTTGAGCGTGCGATCGCCATAAAACATCGCCTCAATGGACAGCCCCTGAGCCGACTCGGTACGTTGCAAGGCCTGTAGAAACGCCGCCGAAGGGGTTTGCCAGCCAGGAGGGTTGAACAGAATCACATCAAAGGCGTCGTTGGTGGGATCCAGGCCATCGAACAGGTCACTGTGGATAAATCGGACATCGCCCGTGCCAAGATTGGCAACCTCATTGATCCTCGCCACATCAATCGCCTGGGGTGAAATGTCCGTGGCCGTGACTGACTTCATACCCAGGCGGCGCAAGAGCAGCGAATGCACGCCACTGCCCGTTCCTATATCGAGAAAACGAGCATCGGCGTATTGCCTTCCGAAACGCCTTGTCAGTAATGAACCAAATGCTTTGCCGGCCGCGCTGACTTTGAACACTTCAGGGTGATCCACCAGTGTGAGGCACTGACCCAAACCAAAATAGAGCGAGTAACTGACGTCCTCCGCCGGTGGAGAATCGATGTTTGGAGAGGCTGATTGCAAATTTACCTGGGCACTCATCAAGCGATCCTTTTCTCATTACTTTCCGAGTTCTACCGAGCGACGCGCCGCAGCCCGTAACGCCGCTTTGACGATGCCCTTGATATCCGCATCAACAAACGTGTCGATAGCACGCTCCGTCGTACCGCCTTTGGTTTGTACATCCTTGCAGACTTGCCAAGCGGGCTTGCCCGTTTCGCGTATCAACCGGGCAGTGCCGTGCAGTAGCTGAGTTGCGATCAGTTCAGCCTGACGGGCATCGAAACCTTCCTCATGAGCATATTCCTGCAAGGCGTCGGCAAAAAAGGCGACCAGCGCTGGACCGCCGCCTGCCAGGGCCGTGCCTGAATCAATCTGCGCTTCGTCCTCAACACGAATGACCAAGCCGATTGCACCGAACACCTGCTGTGCAGCAGCTGTCAGTTCGGGACGGGCTTGCGTCGGGGCGTAATACAGTGTCACGCCTTCACCCACCTGTGACGGTGTATTGGGAATCGAACGCACGACGTTGCAATGCCCCAACTCACGGGTCAGCGTATGCAAAGTGATGCCGGCCATGACCGAGATGACCGGGCCGCGATGTCGTTTGAGCAGCTCGTTTTGTACCAATGCCTGTTCGAACTGCTGTGGAGGGACAGCCAGAACAACAATGTCGTCGTCCTCAAGTCTTTCGAGGCGGGTACTGACCCGGAAACCATCAGTGGAATATTTGGCGCTACGCTCGGCATCAACCTCGACAACACGAAGACTGTCGGTACCCTTCATCTGCTGACGAAGGCCGTAAAGAATGGCCCCCCCCATATGCCCTGCGCCCAACATATGTACCGCTCTCATAAACAGTCCTTTATGTATGAATAGAAGTATCGCACCACTTTACGGGCCAAGAAAAAAGCCAGTAACACCTGCGTAAAATTCCATATCAAATCGAGGACTGTCAACGCATATCAGATATGCATAATGGGTAAAACAATTGATATTGTTCAACGCATAACAAGGGGGTGTAAATTATAAAACTAATCTTCATCTACCACACAACACAACTTCCTAACTGCACACTAAAAAGAAGCTAACTTTTCCATTGAAAAATCCTCAAAACTCTAGTGTGCCACCTCAGAAACAAGATCCCTATTGATCGGTGAAGCCAGTGCCTCACAGGCGCGTTGTATTTTATTCAAAACATCCTCTCCCTTTGCATTCCAGATACAGCCCAATGACGTCCCAGAATTTCTCTTCGATGTTTGGACAAAACGCCAAAGTGGGCTTCAGGCCCAAACGGAAACGGCGAGGATTCCACCCAGAGCCAGGCGTTTTGTAGGGGTAAAAACGACCAAAAATAAAAAAGGGTCGCAAGATAAAATCTCGCAACCCCTTGAATTATATGGTTGGGACGGAGTGATTCGAACACTCGCCCCCTAGCACCCCATCTCCTTTTTCATACTTCTTGAAAGACTCCAAAATTTTACTCTGGATTTTTCTAAGATAGTATTTACTTGAGTTCCAGCGGTGTTCTGCTCTACGAGAGTCCAGGAACGCCCATCAAGAGCCGACGTTTTTGTGGGGGGAAACGCCCGAAATCGATAGTTGGACATCCATCCCCCCGAGCTACCATCAGGGAATGGATGATACTGACCTGGGCAAAGTATGAGCACCGAACCTAAGCACGGATGGAAATGGGCTTACCAAAAACTGCGTGGGATGTACTTTTCACGCGGGACAGCCTTCTACAGAGCAACGCTTTATTCCCTTCGGGGCGATACGGGGTCGTTTTACGTTGATCGCAGCTGGGAGAAGGTGCGCCTTCGACGGTGATTGCATCACTCGTTTTGCGACGTTCTGATCGATATTTTCAACCATGCCGCGGCAAAGGGACTGTGCTCGGACATCCCCGCCGCCAGTACGATCAATCGCAGCGAGAAGAAACAGCGCAAACGCCATACTGTCGAAGATCAGGGAAAAGGCGCCAGCCTGGCTACAGAACGCGATCGGTTTTGCGCAGGCACAAAAAAGCCGATCTATTTGATCGGCTTAAGTGTCTGATTCTACTCAGTAAATATGGTCGGGACGGAGTGATTCGAACACTCGACCCCTAGCACCCCATGCTAGTGCGCTACCGGACTGCGCTACGCCCCGACTAGGCGTTGAATCTGTTCCTCATCTCGAGGAACGCTCAAGAATATATCGCAAGCTTTTGAAAACTGGAAGTATTTAAAAGCAGGAATTTATTTCTTGAGCACCACCAGAACATCTTCCAGCTCGGCGATCATCTGGCGGATCATTTGTTTGTATTGGGTGGTGTCGTCTTTGGCTTCATCGCCGGACAAACGCAAGCGTGCGCCGCCGATGGTAAACCCCTGATCGTAAAGAAGCGCGCGGATCTGCCGGATCATCAGCACGTCCTGGCGCTGATAATACCGGCGGTTTCCGCGGCGTTTGACGGGGTTGAGTTGAGGAAACTCCTGCTCCCAGTAGCGCAGCACGTGCGGTTTTACGGCACATAGCTCGCTGACTTCACCAATGGTGAAGTAGCGTTTGCCCGGGATGACGGGTAGTTCGTCGTTATGACTTGGTTCCAGCATAAGCCTCAACTCGGGCCTTCAACTTCTGCCCTGGACGAAAGGTGACCACACGGCGAGCCGTGATCGGGATTTCTTCTCCCGTTTTCGGATTGCGGCCAGGCCGCTGGCGTTTGTCCCGAAGGTCGAAATTGCCGAAACCGGACAATTTGACTTGTTCGTTGTCTTCAAGAGCGTGCCTGATTTCTTCAAAAAACAGTTCGACCAATTCCTTGGCCTCCCGCTTGTTCAGGCCCAGCTCTTCATACAGACGTTCCGCCATCTCAGCTTTCGTCAAAGCCCCCATACGTCACTTCCTTAACGTGGCGTTCAACCTTTGTTCGAGCGAGGTGAGGATGTTTTGCGTCGTGGTATTCACCTCATCGTCATTAAGAGTGCGCGATGGATGCTGCCAGGTCAAGCCAACTGCAAGGCTTTTTCTATGCGGATCAATACCTTTACCCTGATACACGTCAAATAGCCTGAGGTCTGTCAGCCATTCACCTGCATTTTCACGGATTACGTCCAGTACGGCAGTGGCCGCAACGTCTTTATCCGCCAGCAGTGCAAGGTCACGACGCACTTCAGGAAAGCGCGATAACTCCTGGAATTCAGGCATTTTGCCCAACGCCACTTCAGCCAGAACCAGCTCGAATACGAAGACCGGACGGTCGAGACCGAGGGTTTTCGACAACTCAGGGTGGATCGCGCCAACGAAACCTACCAAACGGCCTTCACGTTCGATGCGCGCGGTTTGACCCGGGTGCAATGCTGGGTGTTTGCCCGGCACGAAAGTGAATGAATCCAGCGCACCGGCGAAGCCCAGTACCGCTTCCACATCGGCTTTGACGTCGAAGAAGTCCACGACATCGCGACCTTGCGCCCAGCCTTCCGGCAGACGGCTACCGCACACCACACCCGCCAGCATCGGTTCTTGCTTCAAGCCTTCCAGCTGACCGACGAAGCGCAGGCCGCTTTCGAACAGACGGACGCGATCCTGCTGACGGTTCAGGTTGTGCTGAAGCGCCTTGACCAGACCAGGCCACAGGGACGAACGCATGGCAGCCATGTCGTTGGAAATCGGGTTGGCCAGCAGCAGCGGCTCGACACCCGGATTAAACAACTCGAATTGTTTCGGATCGATGAAGCTGTAAGTGATCGCTTCCTGATAACCACGAGCCACCAGCAGACGACGCAGTTCAGGCAGATCGCTGCGCGCTTCGGCCTTGGCTTGCGGCGCCAGACGGGCTTGCGGGTAGCGAACCGGCAGACGGTTGTAACCGTACAGACGGGCCAGCTCTTCGATCAGGTCGACTTCCAGGCTGATATCGAAGCGGAAGCTTGGCACTTCTACGCGCCACTGCCCTGCCCCATCGGCGGTAATGGTCAGGCCCAAAGCGCTGAGCAGACGCTCGACTTCGGCCGAATCCATCTCCATGCCCAGCATCTGGGTGATGCGCTGAGCACGCAGGGTGATCGGCGCGATCGACGGCAGGTGCTGCTCGCTGACGGTTTCGATGATCGGACCAGCTTCGCCCCCGGTGATGTCCAGCAGCAGGCCAGTGGCACGCTCCATGGCTTCACGGGCCAGCTTCCAGTCCACGCCACGCTCGTAGCGGTGCGAGGCATCGGTGTGCAGGCCGTAGGAACGAGCCTTGCCAGCGACGGAAATCTGGTCGAAGAACGCGCTTTCCAGGAAAATATCGCGAGTGGTCGCGGTGTTGACGCCGCTGTGTTCGCCCCCCATGACGCCGGCGATAGCCAAGGCACGGGTGTGGTCTGCAATCACCAGCGTATCGCTACGCAGGCTGACTTCCTGACCATCAAGCAGAACCAGCTTCTCGCCTTCTTCGGCCATGCGTACGCGGATGCCGCCATTGATTTCGGCGAGATCGAACGCGTGCAGCGGTTGACCCAGTTCCAGCATCACGTAGTTGGTGATGTCGACGGCGGCGTCGATGCTGCGCACATCGGCGCGACGCAGACGCTCGACCATCCACAGCGGCGTAGGCTTGGACAGGTCGACGTGACGGATCACGCGCCCCAGGTAACGCGGGCACGCGGCCGGTGCCAGTACTTCAATCGAACGCACTTCATCATGCACGGCCGGAACGCTGGCAATCGCCGGGCGCACGACCTGGGCAGCATAAAGCGCACCGACTTCGCGGGCCAGACCGGCCAGCGACAGGCAATCACCGCGGTTCGGGGTCAGATCAACCTCGATGCTGGCGTCGTCAAGGCTCAGGTACTCACGAATGTCCTGACCGACCGGCGCATCGGCCGGCAATTCCATCAGGCCATCGTTGCCTTCGCCGATTTGCAGCTCAGCCTGGGAGCACAGCATGCCGTTGGATTCAACACCACGCAGCTTGGCTTTCTTGATTTTGAAGTCGCCCGGCAGTTCGGCACCGATCATGGCGAACGGGATCTTCAGGCCCGGGCGCACGTTTGGCGCACCGCACACGACCTGGAAAGTCTCCGAGCCATTGCTGACCTGGCAAACGCGCAACTTGTCGGCGTCCGGGTGCGGCTCAGTGCTCAGCACCTCGCCCACGATCACGCCACTGAATACGCCGGCGGCCGGCGTAACGCTATCGACCTCAAGACCGGCCATCGACAGACGGGCAACCAGCTCGTCGCGACTTACCTGCGGGCTTACCCAGCCACGCAGCCATTGTTCACTGAATTTCATCCTGCTCTCCTAAGAATTCGTTACGACTAGCGAAATTGCGCGAGGAACCGCAAGTCGTTGTCGAAGAACAGACGCAAGTCGTTCACGCCGTAACGCAGCATGGCCAGACGCTCAACGCCCATGCCGAAGGCAAAGCCCGAAAACTCTTCCGGGTCGATCCCGGACATGCGCAGCACGTTCGGGTGAACCATGCCGCAGCCCATGACTTCCAGCCAGCCAGTCTGCTTGCAGACACGGCAACCTTTACCGCTGCACATCACGCATTCCATGTCGACTTCGGCGGAAGGCTCGGTGAACGGGAAGTACGAAGGACGGAAACGCACGGCCAGTTCTTTTTCGAAGAACACGCGCAGGAACTCTTCGATGGTGCCTTTCAGGTCGGCGAAGTTGATATCGCGATCGACCAGCAGGCCTTCGACCTGGTGGAACATCGGGGAGTGAGTGATATCGGAGTCGCTACGGTACACACGGCCTGGGCAGACGATGCGGATCGGCGGCTGTTTCGATTCCATGGTGCGGACCTGTACCGGAGAGGTATGGGTGCGCAGCAACATGTTGGCATTGAAATAGAAGGTGTCATGCATCGACCGGGCCGGGTGATGGCCTGGGATGTTGAGCGCTTCAAAGTTGTGGTAATCGTCTTCGACCTCAGGGCCTTCGGCGATGCCGTAGCCGATGTGGGTGAAGAACTGTTCGATACGTTCCAGAGTGCGAGTAACCGGATGCAGACCACCGGAGGTCTGGCCACGGCCAGGCAGGGTCACGTCAATGGACTCGGCGGAAAGTTTGGCGGCCAGGTCGGCCTCTTCAAACAGTGCCTTGCGCGCATTGAGAACCTCTGTGACACGCTCCTTGGCAACGTTGATCAGTGCGCCGACTTGCGGGCGCTCTTCTGCCGGCAAATTCCCCAGGGTCTTCATCACCTGAGTCAATTCGCCCTTTTTGCCAAGGTAGTGAACCCGGATTTGCTCCAGGGCATTGATATCTTCAGCGCTTTGCACAGCCTCTAGTGCTTGAGAGACGAGCGCATCCAGGTTTTCCATGTACAGACTCCAGATACAAAATAGGGGAAGAGCTTGAAGGCTCTTCCCCTATTTATGACGTTTAACACCTGGCCCCACAGAGGTGAGGCCGGGTGACTGTCGGGGGTACTTAAGCCAAGGTGGCTTTAGCTTTCTCGACAATCGCAGCAAACGCCGCTTTTTCGTTCACTGCCAGATCAGCCAGAACCTTACGGTCGATCTCGATGGACGCTTTTTTCAGGCCGGCGATGAAACGGCTGTAGGACAGACCGTTGATACGTGCACCAGCGTTGATACGAGCGATCCACAGAGCGCGGAACTGACGTTTTTTCTGACGACGGTCACGGTAGGCGTATTGGCCTGCCTTGATTACCGCTTGCTTGGCAACACGGAATACGCGCGAGCGAGCGCCGTAGTAGCCTTTAGCAAGTTTCAGAATTTTTTTGTGACGTTTACGGGCAATGACGCCACGCTTTACACGAGCCATGAGTTACTTCCTCTATTCTTGACTAAAATTAACGAAGGCGCAGCATGCGCTCGACTTTTGCCACGTCAGACGGATGCAGCAAGCTGCTACCGCGCAGTTGACGCTTACGCTTGGTCGACATTTTAGTCAGGATGTGGCTCTTGAAAGCGTGCTTGTGCTTGATACCGTTAGCAGTTTTCAAAAACCGCTTAGCAGCACCACTTTTAGTTTTCATTTTTGGCATGTTCGGATACTCCGCATTCAGTTGATAAACATAATCAGAAGGCCTGCCGTGCCCTATTGATTACTTCTTCTTTTTCGGGGCGATGACCATAATCAGCTGGCGTCCTTCCATCTTAGGATGCTGTTCGACCGAACCGTACTCGAGCAAGTCACCTTCAACTCGCTTGAGGAGTTCCATCCCCAGCTCCTGGTGGGCCATCTCACGGCCGCGGAATCGCAAGGATACCTTGGCCCTGTCCCCATCACTCAGGAAACGTACCAGGTTGCGCAGTTTTACCTGGTAATCCCCTTCCTCCGTCCCTGGACGAAACTTGATTTCTTTAACCTGAATCTGCTTCTGGTTTTTCTTGGCCGCGGCAATCTGCTTCTTCTTCTCGAAGATCGATTTGCCGTAGTCCATCAGTTTGCAAACAGGGGGTACTGCATCGGCGGAAATTTCCACCAAATCCAGTTTGGCCTCTTCAGCCTTAAGAAGCGCGTCTTCAATTGACACAATCCCAAGCTGTTCACCTTCAGCTCCAATTAACCGAACCTCGCGTGCCGAGATATTCTCGTTGATCGGGGCTTTCGGTGCAGCTCGTTTATCTTGTCTCATTTCACGCTTAATAATAATTACTCCGAATCTGGGCGACCACGCCGGGAAACCGCTTGCGCGAGAAACTCAGCGAACTGGGCGACGGGCATCGAGCCCAGGTCAGCACCTTCACGAGTACGCACAGCGACAGTCTGCATCTCGACTTCCCGATCTCCGATAACCAAGAGATAGGGAACCTTGAGCAAAGTATGCTCGCGGATTTTAAAGCCGATCTTTTCATTTCTCAAGTCAGACTTGGCACGAAATCCGCTTTCATTGAGGGTTTTTTCAACCTCAGCGGCAAAATCAGCCTGTTTATCAGTGATATTCATGATCACTGCCTGGGTCGGAGCCAGCCACGCGGGGAATGCACCCTCGTAGTGCTCGATCAGGATTCCGACGAAACGTTCGAAGGAGCCCAGGATCGCCCGGTGCAACATAACCGGGTGCTTGCGACTGTTGTCTTCGGAGACGTATTCGGCTCCCAGACGGACAGGCAGGTTAAAATCGAGCTGAAGGGTACCACATTGCCAGACGCGGCCGAGGCAATCTTTCAACGAGAACTCGATCTTCGGACCGTAGAACGCACCCTCGCCCGGCTGCAGATCGTATGGCAAGCCAGCGCTATCAAGGGCTGCAGCCAGTGCAGCTTCGGCGCGATCCCACAGCTCGTCGGAACCGACGCGTTTTTCCGGACGAGTGGACAGCTTCATCTCGACGTCTTTGAAGCCGAAGTCGGCATAGACGTCCATGGTCAGCTTGATGAACGCAGCGGATTCGGCCTGCATCTGCTCTTCAGTACAGAAGATGTGAGCATCGTCCTGAGTGAAGGCGCGAACGCGCATGATGCCGTGCAGTGCACCCGACGGCTCGTTACGGTGGCAGGCACCGAACTCGGCCAGACGCATCGGCAGTTCGCGGTAGCTTTTCAGACCCTGATTGAACACCTGCACGTGGCACGGGCAGTTCATCGGCTTGATGGCGTAGTCGCGGTTTTCCGACTGAGTGGTAAACATGTTGTCGGCGTAGTTGGCCCAGTGCCCGGATTTCTCCCACAGGCTGCGGTCAACGACTTGTGGAGTTTTAATTTCCAGATAGCCGTTGTCGCGCTGAACCTTGCGCATGTACTGCTCGAGCACCTGGTACAGAGTCCAGCCGTTCGGGTGCCAGAACACCATGCCCGGCGACTCTTCCTGGGTGTGAAACAGGCCCAGACGCTTGCCGATCTTGCGGTGATCGCGCTTTTCAGCTTCTTCGATGCGCTGGATGTAAGCCGCCAGCTGCTTCTTGTCCGCCCATGCGGTGCCGTAAACGCGCTGCAATTGCTCGTTCTTCGCATCGCCACGCCAGTAGGCGCCGGACAGTTTGGTCAGCTTGAAGGATTTCAGGAAGCGCGTGTTCGGCACGTGCGGACCGCGGCACATGTCGACGTATTCTTCGTGATAGTACAGGCCCATGGCCTGCTCGTTCGGCATGTCTTCGACCAGACGCAGCTTGTAGTCTTCGCCGCGGGCCTTGAACACTTCGATCACTTCGGCGCGCGGAGTGACTTTTTTGATCACGTCGTAATCTTTTTCGATCAGCTGCTGCATACGCTGTTCGATAGCAGCCAGGTCGTCCGGAGTGAAGGGACGCTCGAAGGCGATGTCGTAATAGAAGCCTTCGTCGATGACCGGACCGATGACCATCTTCGCAGTCGGGTACAGCTGCTTGACCGCATGACCCACCAGGTGGGCACAAGAGTGGCGAATGATCTCCAGCCCCTCTTCATCCTTTGGCGTAATGATTTGCAGCGAGGAGTCGCTATCGATGATGTCGCTGGCGTCGACCAGCTTGCCATCGACCTTGCCGGCCACGGTGGCCTTGGCCAGACCGGCACCGATGGATGCGGCGACCTCGGCTACGGAAACCGGGTGATCGAATGAACGTTGACTGCCGTCGGGAAGAGTAATAGTTGGCATGGCGCCTCCTCTCCTAGTGGTGACCCCTACCAAAGGTCACGTGGGTTGGGATGAGCCAGTACAAGATCCGATCCAGGCCATTCAATGACGAACGCCTGCCTTACAGCGGCAGGAGCCTTGCGGCCAACCGGAAAACCGAACCAGAGTGACTGGGATTCAAATCAGGGTTATTCGAGTCGCTGCCGCTGCCGGGACTGAAGGTCATCCGGAGCTTGCAAACGCCCGAGCGAGGCATGCTAGCACAGATGAACGGTCGTCGCGGTGGCAAGGTTTTCTGCTGGGGCAAATCACGCATTTTTATGCCAGAGTGCTGAACTTGAACCTCGCTTTACCCCTCAGATAACAAGACATTGACCCAAAAGGAGCATCCCAGCATGCGTCTGAATCGTTTATTCGCCATCGTCGCACCCGTCGTCCTGTTGCTGCCGCTGGCTGCCCATGCCGATTGGCCAAAGGGCGAGCGCGAGAAATACATGGCTCAGTGCACTCAGGCGGCCACTCCGCAGATCGGCGCTGCGGCAGCCAAGTCACACTGCGCATGTGGTGCCGACGCTATCAAATCGTACCCGGCCAGCGACATTCAGGCTCTGATGGACAATAAGGCCAGTCCGGATTTGCAACAAAAGGCGCTGGGTCAGATAGCCAAATGCAAGGCCAATGCACCGGCGAAAAAGTGAGAAAAAAAACCTTTTGACTCGGCCCAACGCTGATAAAAAAGGATGAATTTCAGCTTTTCCGTACGATTTACGAAGGTTTTTCAGCTTTTTTTATTGTCTTTACTTTCGGCTGAAAGCCTTTTAAACCGGGGCTTTCAGCCACGCAAAGCAACAAAGAAAACACGACTGTAGGGCAAACAGCACCGCCGGGGGGCTCCCAAAGCGAACATTTCGACTATGATACTCCGGTGTGCCCAGTTGGCCTGAGCAGCACAGTACTACTGAAAATATATGTTTCTTGGAGATACACCATGTCTAATCGCCAAACCGGCACCGTTAAATGGTTCAACGATGAAAAAGGCTTCGGCTTCATCACTCCTCAAGGTGGCGGTGACGACCTGTTCGTACACTTCAAAGCTATCGAAAGCGACGGTTTCAAAAGCCTGAAAGAAGGCCAGACCGTTTCCTTCGTGGCTGAGAAAGGCCAAAAGGGTATGCAAGCTGCACAAGTCCGCCCAGAGTAATTTTCTGGCGCACTAAAAAAACCCCGTCCATGTGACGGGGTTTTTTATGGTCGAAACAAAAGCCTGAAGCAATCAGCCGCAATTGACGCGGGTGACCACCAGGTTGTTGTCGGTGTTCAGGTTCAGGCGATCGGAGCGGTATTCCAGGGTCACCATGTCATCAGGCTTGAGGAACCGGGCATTCTGCGCGCCTGAGCGGGTACGTGCCTGCTCCAGCAATTGGGGCGAAGCCTTTTTGCCAATGGTGAATTCGGCAGCTTTTGCTTCACAACGGCTGTGGCCGGTATCGGTCGCCACGGGGTCCTTTGCCGACTCGGTAGACGTACTGCTGCAACCGGCCAGCAGAGTGGCGGCCAACAAAGTACCCAATGACGCGAGCTTCCAAGGCATGAAGCCTCCTTTTTTCAATAGTTAAGCTGAGATCGTGCGACCGCCATTTCGGCGTTTGGTTTCAAGATGAGTACCATCGCCCCGCCCTCGATCCGGACAGCGACGAGTTTGCCTGAGCATCACCCTGCCGTTCATCATTCAATCGTGACTGAATATGAACAGCGATCAATAGACGTCGATGTAGTCGAAAGGCGGTTTCGGCCAGTTCTCCTTGAGCGCATTGAAAATCTGCATCACCCAGACCTCGTCGCTGGCCGCGACCAATCCGATATAACCGGAACCCTTGGCCCAGGTTTCCAGGCGAAACAGCAACCCGTCGATGTCCGTACCGCCCACAATACCCGAGGAAATGTAGGCGATACCGCCCTTGGTGACCCGCAACTGAGTATGTTCATCGTCGCTGGCAGAGGCCAGCAACTGACGCACCGCTTCGAGGGTCAAGCCGTCGGGAGTGTTCAAATCGATCTGCACAGCACGGTCCTTGAAAATTCGTCAAAGACCAAGTGTCGCATAGCCCTCCCCTCATGCCTAAGTCGGAGTGCCAAACGCCGCGCAAAATGGTTAACTCGATACTCAGCCTTTCCGACTTCACGAGCGCCATCATGACCACCGTAAGCATCGACGCCGACATCAAAGCCAAGTGGCCACAAGGCCACAGCTCTTACAGCCCGGGTAGCCCGGAAGAGCTGGCAATCATTGGTATCGATTTGCTGGTCAAGGAACTGGGAACACAAGCCGCACAGACATTCATCAAACAGGTTCTCGAGAAGTACCCCGCCGACTATAAGGGCGCAACAGAGACCGAGTAGCGCAAAAAACCCGCAGGCTGACACCTGCGGGCCTATGACTTACTTCAAACGAGACAGACGCTGGGTCAACAGGTCGAAGAAGCCCTGAGCGTCGCCGCTTTCAACCCAGAAGGCATTTTTCGGTGCCTTCAGCCCGTCATACCAGTCGACAATGGTCTGGCCGAAGGTCGGCCCTTCGCGGCTATCAACCACGACGTTGACCGAACGCCCCGTGAACAGCTCTGGCTTGAGCAGGTAAGCAATGACCGTGGCGTCATGCACCGGACCACCCGGAATGCCGTAATGCTCCATGTCGCCTTTGACGTATTCGTTGAGAATATTGCCTACCAGTTTGCTGGCATTGTTGTTCAGAGCGGCGATTTGCTTCAGGCGCGCGTCACTGGTCAGGATCTTGTGGGTCACGTCCAGCGGCAGGTAGGTCAGCTTGACGCCGCTTTTGAGCACCACTTCCGCAGCCTGAGGGTCGGCGAACAGGTTGAATTCGGCCACAGGGGTAATGTTACCGCCATTGAAATGCGCACCACCCATGATTACCACTTCCTTGATGCCCTGAACGATTTCGGGCTCCTGGATCAGCGCCAGCGCCAGGTTGGTCTGTGGACCGAGCATGGCGATGGTGATGCTGTGGGGTTTGGCGGTCTTCAGGGTATCGATCAGATAATTGACCGCATTGCCTTCGGCCAGGCCTTTCTTCGGTTCGTGCACCGTGACACCCGACAGGCCTTCCTTGCCGTGGATGTTCTCGGCATAAATCGGCGTGCGCATCATTGGTTTCGGCGCGCCCGCGTAAACAGGCACCTCCTCGCGCCCTGCCCACTCGCGGGCGAGACGCGCATTACGCGAAGTCTTGTCCAGACGCACGTTGCCCGCAACGGTGGTCAGCGCACGAATATTCAACTCCTCCGGCGATGCCAGGGCAAACAGCAACGCGACCACATCATCGGCACCCGGATCGGTGTCGATGATCAGGTCGATCTTTTCCGCCGCTTGGGCGCTAGTTGTGGCAATCAGGGACAAAAGCAGCAGACTCCGAAGCAGATAGTGCAGTTTCTGAGCATAGCGTTGCATAGGGCACTCCTTGTGCGTGGGAAGAACGGAAAGTTAAAACGTTACTCCAGCCACCAAAACGATGTTGCAGTACGGCTGACATTCGCCTGTACGAATAATCGCCCGTGCTTGTCGGCTGAGTACTTTGAATTGGTCATGACTGAGCAGCTCGCGCCGCCCCAGTACACCGTCGGCATTCAGCTCATCCAGCGCGCTCAAGGCCGACGGCTTCTTATCCAGAATCTCATGGGCCAGCACATGGCTTTCGACCTGCATTTCGCTCAGCACAACCTTCAAGGTACTGACGAAGTCTGGAATACCGTGGGTCAAAGCCAGGTCGATCAATTCGACGCCGGGCGGAACCGGTAGGCCGGCATCGCCGATCACCACCGTGTCGCCATGGCCCAGGGAGGCGATCAGCCGCGACAGCGCGACGTTGAGCAAAGGAGTCTTTTTCATGGTGCTTTAAAGGCCTGTACATCGGACAAGGTGGGAATCGAAGGTTGCGCGCCAGCCCGGGTGACCGACAGCGCTGCGGCGACCTGGCCGAAACGGATCGCATCGGCCTCGCTTTTGCCGGCCGCCAACGCCGCAGCGAAACCACCGACGAACGTGTCGCCGGCTGCTGTGGTATCGACCGCCTTCACTTTCGCTGCCGGGAAATGCTCGAAGCGTTGGCCATCGGCGAACAGTGATCCTTGAGAACCCAGGGTGATGATCACTTTGCCGGCGCCCATGGCGATCAAGCGGGCCGCGGCGGTTTCGGCGGTGCTCAGGGAGTCCACCGGCAAACCGCTCAGGGCCGAGGCTTCGCTTTCGTTGGGGATCAGGTAATCGATGGCCGCATACCAATCCGCCGGCAGCGGGCGACTGGCCGGCGCCGGATTGAGAATCACGGTTTTACCCTGCTCACGACCGCGCTTCAGAGCATGGCCGACCGTAGCATCCGGTACTTCCAGCTGACAGATGATGACATCCGCCGCTTGTAACACCGCGTCGAAACGGTCGATCACTTCAGGCGTGAGCGCACCGTTGGCACCGGCAACAATCACGATCGCGTTCTGACTGTTGTCATCGACCACGATCAACGCTACGCCACTGGAATCTTCGACCGTGCTGACCGCCTGGCAATCGATCTGCTCGGCCAACAACGCCTCGCGCAGCGCTTCGCCATAGGCGTCGTTGCCGACACAACCGACCATCGACACTTGCGCCCCCAGCCGCGCCGCGGCCACGGCCTGGTTCGCGCCCTTGCCGCCGGAAACCGTAGCAAACGATTCGCCGATCAACGTTTCACCACCACGGGGCAGCCGTGATGCCCGGGTTACCAGGTCCATGTTCAGGCTGCCTATTACCACTACTTTTGCTGGCATACGTCACTACTCGTCAATTCTGTTTCTGCGGTGCTTTCGGTTTCAGCGGTACTTTTTGTTTAGCGGAATTGGGCAAACACACTGGCCAGCGGCGCAGTCGATTCGCGCAGGACAATACTGGGCGTCACGATGCGCTGATCGGTGGCCAGACCCGGCGTGGCAATCCTGCGCAACAGCACTTCGGCCGCCATCTCGCCAAGCTGCAGGATCGATTGACCAACGGTGGTCAACGCCGGATAGACGTAACGGCTCATCTGGATGTCGTCGAAGCCGATCACCGACAACTCGGTGGGCACACGAATATTGCGCTCGGCAGCGGCGCGCAACACACCGATGCCAATCATGTCGTTACCGGCGAAGATCGCGCTGGGCGGGTTGTTTTCCAGCAGGATCGCGGCGGCGTTGTAACCGCCCGTGCTGGTGAAGTCGCTCTCCAGCATGCGCTCGCGCGGCACTTCGACGCCTGCCTCTTTCAAGGCGCGGCAATAACCGGCCAGACGCATTTGCGCCACGCTGGTACTCGCCGGCCCGCCGATCGTGGCGATGTCCCGATGCCCCAGATCCAGCAAGTGCCGGGTCGCCAGGTAGGCACCGTATTCATGATCGATGCGCACCAGATCGGCATCGAGACCTTCGAGCCCACGGTCGACGATCACCATCGGCGTACGCACACCCGCCAGACCTTCGGCCAGACCGCTATCACCCCCGGCTGAGGCAACGATCAGGCCGTCAATACGTTTTTCCAGCAACACGCGAAGGTAACTGCGTTGCTTGTCCGGGTTGTCGTCGGAGTTGCAGAGGATGACGCAATAGCCGTTGCGCTCGCAGTAATCCTCGATGCCACGGGCCAATTCAGCGAAGTACGGGTTGAGGCTGTTGGGCACCAACAGGCCGATGGTCGCGGTGGTTTTCGCTTTCAACGACCGGGCCACGGCACTGGGCACGTAGTCGAGACTTTTGATCGCCGCCTCGACCTTGATCCGCACTTCCTCACTGACCGGCCGCGTCTTGTTCACCACATGGGAAACCGTGGTGTAGGAAATGCCCGCGAGTGCCGCTACATCCTTGATTGTTGCCATGACTCAGGTCCGCCGGCTTGCGCGCTGACTGCGATAAGTATCGAGCACCACTGCCACCACGATCACCGCACCGGTGATGATGCGCTTGGTGGGTTCGGTCGCGCCGATCTGCGCCAGACCGGCCGCCAGTACCGAGATGATCAGGACGCCAAAGAATGTACTGATGACCGAACCGCGCCCGCCCATCAGGCTGGTGCCGCCGATCACGACCGCGGCAATCACCTGCAGCTCCAGACCGGAGCCGGCGTTCGGGTCCGCCGCCTCCAGGCGCGAAATCTGAAACAATGCAGCAATCCCGGCCAACAGCCCCATCAGACTGAAGACCATGATTTTGTAGGGCTTCGGATTGATTCCCGCCAGGCGCACTGCTTCTTCGTTGGTGCCGATGCCGATCAGGTAACGACCGAACACCGTACGCGTCAGCACAGCCTGGGCGATGAAGATAATCAGCAAGGCAATGATGAATGACGGCGAGATGCCAAACGCGATCGGGTTGGACAGCCAGGCGAAGGCATCACCGATGTAGGCAGTGCGCGAACCAGTCATTTGATACGCCAGGCCTCGCGCCATCTCCAGCACGCCGAGGGACACGATGAACGATGGAATCCGCCAGGCCACGGTGATCGAGCCGGTGATTGTCCCGGCCAATGCCGCTACCGCCATGCCGAGCAAGGCCGCGGGTAAGACGCTCCAGCCCCAACCGAGAATCGCCACGCTGACCGCCGAGGCTGCGAGCGCCAGTACCGACCCCACCGACAAGTCGATACCGCCGATGATCAATACGAAGGTCATGCCGACCGCCAACACCATCAAATCGGGAATCTGGTTGGCCAGGGTGCTGAAGGTGTCGTAAGACAGGAAATGGCTGCTCAGGATCGAGAACAGCGCGACCATTGCCAGCAAGGCACCGGCCAGGCCCAGATAAGTACCGAGCCCATAAAAATTGCCACTACGTTTGCCGGCCAAAGATGCAGTATTCATGGAAGATCCCTAGGCGCGGCTTCGTTGAGCAGCGCATCACGTTTTTGGTAGCCGGCGAAAGCGGCGGCAAGCAAATCATCCTGGGTCCAGCTGTCACGCTCGAAGGTGTCGATCAGACGCCCTGCCGACAACACACCGATGCGATCGCAGATCAGCATCAGTTCGCGCAGGTCGCTGGACACCACTACCAGCGCCTTGCCCCGACGGGTCAACTCACCGAGTAATGCGTAGATATCGAACTTGGCGCCGACGTCGATGCCACGGGTCGGCTCGTCGAACAGCATCACCGTGCAGTCGCGCTCGAGCCAGCGGCCGATCACGACTTTCTGCTGATTGCCGCCGGACAATTCCGAGACCAATTGCGTCGGGCTGGAACTGCGAATGCGCATGGCGTTGATCTGACGCTGGGCCAGAGACATCTCGTCACCGTTGTTGACGAAGCCACCGCTGGAAATCACCGGCATATTGCCCAAGGCAATGTTGGCGCTGATCGATTGTGTCAGCAGCAGGCCTTCGCCTTTGCGGTCTTCGGTGATCAGCGCGATGCCGTGACCAACCGCGTCGGCCGGAGAACGAATACTCACCACCTGAGCCGACGCGCCCAGCGCGACGGTGCCGCTGTCGGCTGTATCGGCGCCGAAGATCAAGCGCAGCAACTCGGTGCGCCCTGCCCCGATCAATCCGGAAATCCCGAAAATCTCACCGGCGCGCACTTCGAAAGACACGTCGCGGACTTTGTCGGAACGGGTCAGCCCTTTGACCGTCAAGGCCGGCGCGCCGATTTTGCGCGGCCCCATGTCGATGTGCTCGCCCAATTCACGGCCGACCATCAGGGTGACCAATTGCTCGCTGTTGTAATTGGCCATCGGCTCGACACAGACCAGGTTGCCGTCGCGCAATACCGCGATGCGCTGGGCCACCCTTGCCAGTTCTTCGAGGCGGTGGGAAATGTAGATGATCGACACGCCACGCGCCTGCAGGCGAGTGATCTGCTCGAACAGCATTTCGACTTCACGGGCCGTGAGCATGGCTGTTGGCTCGTCGAGAATCAGCACGTGGCAATCGCCGATCAGGTTGCGAGCGATCTCGACCATTTGCTGATGACCAATACCTAGTTCACCAACCAACGTATCCGGATCGATGGCGTCCAGGCCGACCTGGGCCATGGCCTCGATCGCCGCCTTGCGCAATTGCTTGCGGCTGATCCAGCCACCATGGCTGGGCAGGTTGTCGAGAAACAGGTTTTCCGCTACCGACAATGTCGGCAACAGATTGAGTTCTTGCATGACCATGCGGATGCCCAGCTCTTCGGCCTGGCTCCGGCTGCCGGGACGGTAATCCTGCCCCTGGAATTGCATCTGGCCGGTGGTCGGCGTGACCAGTCCGCCAATGATTTTCGACAGTGTGCTTTTACCGGCACCATTCTCACCGGTCAGCGCCAGCACTTCACCGCGCATCAGCGTCAGGTCGATACCGGTGAGGACAGGTTGGGCATAGGTTTTACCGATACCGCTGACCGAGAGGACAGCGTTCGGGGCGCAAACGGACATAAAAACTCTCCATGTGCTCGCCCCAGGAGGCGAGCACCGTTGTGTCGCCAGAAGGACTACTTGGTAACCAGCTCTACCGGAGTTTCGATGACGCCGTTGGCGCCGCTATCGACTTTCTTGCCGCTAATGATGTTCAGCGCCGTCTCGATGCCAAACACTGCTTGCCGGGCAGCGAACTGGTCGGCGGTGGCCAGGACGCGGCCATCCTTGAGCATTGGCTTGATGGCGTTGATGTTGTCGTAACCGACCACTTGCACCTTGCCGGCCTTGCCCGCCGCGCGCACGGCAGATACTGCGCCGACGGCCATGCTGTCATTGCCGGCCAACAGAGCCTTGATGTTCGGGTATTCGCTGAGCATCGACGAGGCAACTTTGCCGCCCTTGTCGATTTCCCAATCACCGGATTGCAGGGACACGACCTTGATCTGCGCCGCTTCCATCGCATCCTTGAAGCCCGCCGTGCGCTGTTGCGCATTGGTGGTGGTGGAAACGCCTTCAATGATGCCGACTTCGTCACCAGCCTTCAGCTGTTTGGCCAGGTACTCACCCACCAGACGCGCGCCTTTGCGGTTGTCCGGGCCTACGAACGGAACGGTGATGTTTTTGCTTTTGACCACGGCCGGGTCCAGCTGGTTATCGATGTTGATCACGGTGATGCCGGCATCGACCGCTTTCTTGATGACCGGAACCATGGCCTTGGAGTCTGCCGGGGCGATGACCAATGCGTTGACTTTGGACAAAATCATTTGCTCGACGATGCGCGTCTGGCCGGCCGTGTCCGTTTCGTCCTTGATGCCGTTGGAGATCAGCTCGAAGTCGCCGGAGTGGTCTTTCTGGTAAGCCTTGGCGCCGTCTTCCATGGTCAGGAAGAATTCGTTGGCCAAGGATTTCATGACCAATGCGACTTTAGGTTTTTCAGGGGTTTCGGCGAAAGCCGAAGAGACGGGCAACGCGGCGGATGCGGCAGCCAGCATTGCGACAGCGAGAAGACGTCCAGCGAATGGCAGCTTCATGGGTTCACTCCGATCTTATGATTATTCTGAGCAATGCTTGCGCTGGACTCTGCCCTTACGGGATCAAGCCATCAAGGGCGACCGCGCAAACGTTTGCGTAGACCGAACTATGCGAACCCTATCGAGATTTGTCAACGACACGTTTTGTGTCTCGGTTGGCAAAAGCCAACCCTTTTACATCACGCTGTGGTGCTGACCAGACTGCCACTGCTGGAACCCTTGGCCAGCTCTTTGACCAGATTGCCTGTCACTTGCGCGAGCGCACCGCTGGTATCGGCGATTTGCCCCTGAATCGACATGACAGCGGTGGCTTTGGCTTCCGGGGTCGGATAATTCGCTGCCTGAGCGGCCGCCAGTTGTTGCTGCTGTTCGCGCAGTTGCTGCTGAAGTTCCTGCATGCGTTTGAGCAGTACCTGCACCGCAATACTTTGATTGCTGCTTTTTTCGGACTTGCTTTCGCCCTGAGTCTGCGCACCGCCACCGGTTCTGACTTGATTGTCACTACCCGCCTCCTCACCCAGCGCTTGGGTTGAGGCGTCGGACGTCGCTTCACTCAAGGCGTTGACAGTCGCCGGAGACTTGCCCGCGAGAGTGATGGCACCTGCATTTGGAAAACCGACAGCAAACGACATGTGAACTCCTGGAAAAATTTGATCCCTTTAAAGGAGCATCGACCTGCGCGGGAGTTTCTTTAGCACTGATTTTCGATTTCGCAAGGTGAATTTCTTAATGGAGGTCGGAGAGCCGAACGCAAAAGCACCCCATGTTCGGGAACCCGGACGAGCAAGTGCGAACACTTTTCCAGATATTTCAATAATTTATATAAAAAACATGAGGTTAAAAGATCTTCTTGTTGAATGTCAGGCTGGTACAGATCCTGCTCTTCCCCTACACCCCCGGCGTTCAGATCTGCCTGGGGCGCTTCTAGATGAACCTGCATTCCGCACTGTCTCACTACTAGAGAAAACAATAATGAAATCTGTCTTCAACACTTTTATTCCGGGCGCTTTGGCCCTCCTGCTTCTCCTTCCTACCGCCCCTCAGGCTAAAGAAGTCGAAACAAAACAGAAACTGGCGAACGTGGTGATCCTGGCCACCGGCGGCACCATCGCCGGCGCGGGTGCCAGTGCCGCCAACAGCGCCACCTATCAAGCGGCGAAAGTCGGTATCGAACAGCTGATCGCAGGGGTTCCGGAACTAAGCCAATTGGCCAACGTCCGCGGCGAACAAGTGATGCAGATCGCCTCCGAAAGCATCACCAACGACAATCTGCTGCAACTGGGCCGTCGCGTGGCTGAACTGGCCGACAGCAAAGACGTCGATGGCATTGTCATCACCCACGGCACCGACACGCTGGAAGAAACCGCTTACTTCCTCAATCTGGTGGAAAAAACCGACAAGCCGATCATCGTCGTAGGCTCCATGCGCCCTGGCACCGCCATGTCGGCCGACGGCATGCTGAACCTGTACAACGCCGTCGCCGTGGCCAGCAGCAAAGACGCACGCGGCAAAGGCGTACTGGTGACCATGAACGATGAAATCCAGTCGGGTCGCGATGTCAGCAAAATGATCAACATCAAGACCGAGGCATTCAAAAGTGCCTGGGGCCCACTGGGCATGGTGGTCGAAGGCAAATCCTACTGGTTCCGCTTGCCAGCCAAGCGCCACACCATGGATTCGGAATTCGACATCAAAACCATCAAGAGCCTGGCTGACGTCGAAATCGCCTATTCCTATGGCAACGTCAGCGACACCGCCTACAAAGCCCTGGCTCAATCGGGCGCCAAAGCCATCATCCACGCCGGTACCGGCAATGGCTCGGTCTCGTCCCGCGTGGTTCCCGCCCTGCAAGCCCTGCGCAAGGACGGCGTACAAATCATTCGTTCTTCCCACGTCAACGCCGGTGGTTTCGTACTGCGTAACGCCGAACAGCCTGACGACAAGTACGACTGGGTTGTGGCTAACGACCTGAACCCGCAAAAAGCCCGCATCCTGGCCATGGTCGCGCTGAGCAAGACCAACGACAGCAAAGAGCTGCAACGGATGTTCTGGGAATACTGATCCGCCCACGCCCGACCTGTTCTGGTCGGGCATCGCTGCCACCACTCGCCAGCCTTGGTGAGTGGTTCACGACCTATTCCGATAGAAAATTTCCCATCGTCCTACACCAAACGGAAAAAACTACTGTCAGAGGATTTTCTTGAATTTTAAGCAGTTGCGAAAATGCCTACAGTTAAATACTGTATGCCCGTACAGCTTAATAAGGATAATTCCGTGGCCACTACCTCTGTCTCTCCTGATACCTATGAACGCCTGGGTATGCGCGTTCAGAAAATCATCAATTCCCCCACCGCTCAAAAAGCCAAAGCAGCACTGATCTTCCGTCTTCCAGATGAACCGGTGGATGAATGGGAACGCTTGCTCGAAGAAATCGACGAGAACGATAACGTCACCCTCGCCCATCGCGACGATGGTGGTGTGCAGATTTTCTGGGTTGTGCCAAAGGAAGACTGAGTCAATGAGTGTCCGCTGGTTTGCTTTACTGCTGCTGTTCATCACCCTCGGCGCCCAGGCTGGCGCCCCACGCACCTTCAACGAAGCCAAGAAAGTCGCGTGGAAGTTGTACGCCCCGCAATCCACCGAGTTTTATTGCGGCTGCAAATACACCGGCAACCGTGTGGACTTGGCCGCCTGCGGCTATGTGCCGCGCAAAAACGCCAAACGCGCCTCGCGCATCGAGTGGGAACACATTGTCCCGGCCTGGCAGATCGGCCATCAGCGCGAATGCTGGCAACAAGGCGGTCGCAAGAACTGCACACGGTACGACCCGACCTATCAGAAAGCCGAGGCCGATCTGCACAATCTGGTGCCGAGCATCGGCGAGGTGAATGGCGATCGCAGCAACTTCAGCTTCGGCTGGTTGCCCGTGCAAACCGGTCAATACGGTTCGTGCCTGACACAGGTCGACTTCAAGGCAAAGAAGGTCATGCCCCGCCCTTCCATTCGCGGCATGATCGCCCGGACTTATTTCTACATGAGTAAGCAATACGGCTTGCGCCTGTCAAAACAGGATCGGCAACTGTATGAAGCCTGGAATAAAACCTATCCGGTACAGGCCTGGGAACGTCAACGCAATCAGAGCGTTGCGTGCGTGATGGGGCGCGGCAACGAATTTGTCGGCCCGGTGGACATGAAAACCTGCGGCTGACCGGCCGCTGAAAACACAAAGGCCTGGAGCATCACACCTCAGGCCTTTGTTCGTTTCTAACCGCTGTTTTTGTTTATTGAGCCGTCGGATGTTCGACCACCAGCGCCTCGATATTCCTTTTCTTTGCCCGGGTGAGCGCTGCCGTCACCTCAGCTTGCTTGTCTTGTGCCTCGGTTTTCGAATTGAACGGCCCTATCAGGATACGAACCTTTCCGTTCTCCCTGATGACGCTGGAAACGAAGCTATGCTCAATCAACCAGCCGCTCAGGTCGCTGACCGCCTGGGGGGTTTCGCCGCGCACCTCGACGTCCCATTGTGGGCCGGTTGTCGCTGCGGGCACGGAGGCGACTGCCGGTTGCGGCTTTTGAGCGTCAACCCCCTTACCCTCACCGCACCCGGCCAACGTCAATACTGCGATTACCAAGGCCATTTTGCGCACAACGCTTCCCTCTGAATGCTGAAAGCGGCGATTTTAACACTCATGGATCCTGCTCGAGCGCCGCAAAATGGGCGCAAAACAACGAGAATGATGGTTGCGGCCTCTGTATAGTTACGCCTTGGGAATTAATGCAGCATCTGCGCGTCAGAAAGAGGCACCCAAACTGCGAGACTTCGCACTAATCTATACCTATACCGACCTCTGCACTGTCCGAATCAGGTGCCCCACAAAGCAATCAAGGAGAAAACCATGCTGATACTCACCCGCAAAGTCGGTGAAAGCATAAACATCGGTGACAATATTACGATCACCATTCTGGGCGTTAGCGGCCAGCAAGTCAGGATTGGCATCAACGCCCCGAAAGACGTTGCGGTGCATCGCGAAGAAATCTACCAACGCATTCAGGCCGGCCTGACCGCCCCAGACAAACCGCAAACACCCTGAATCCTGCTGTGGTCAGTAGCCAGCCCATTCTGCCTCGAATAACGGCTGGCTAAAGATTCAAGCACCGCATCGCCCTCTGCCCAACCTCTTTGCGATACCGTCGCAACGTGGAGCCGATACTACCGCCCATCTCATGCCATGACTGTCAGACGTTTCGGATTTGCAGCGAGAAAGAGCTTCCTCATTCCTGGCTAACCAAACGTTACCCCACGCGCCATGCCCGTGGCAGCTACGACCATCAGCACCAGCAGCAGCGCTTCGATATGACTGATACGGGCAAACAGCGTTGCGCGCCCGGTATCGATAGCCGCCCTACGCCCCAACGCAATCCGCCATTTGATCAGCGCCACCATCGGCGCAATTTCAAGCAACAGGATAAGGACGAAGAGCGTCATCTTGAGATGAAACAGCGGCTGGTGAAGATAGTAATCAGTGCCTTTTTCATACCCACCAAAAGCTCGCATCCCTCCCGTGACCAAGAGAATGACTGCAGAGATCCCCCACAGATTATCCGCAACCAAAACGCTGCGCGCCTCCCCTGTCCCGGCAATCAGACGACGTAAAGCCGTACCGCGGGTCAGTACCGCCCAGAAGCCTAGCGAAAAGGCCAAGAGGTGAATCACCGCCAGAAACCAGTGAGCCAGCATCGACATACTCCTTACAGACGAAGTTGAAACAACCCTACAGTAGTAGTTCATCGGAGGATATTTGCCCAAAGCTCGTGGCTCCGCTGATACACCGCCATCGACATGAGGTCACTATGCGTAAGGATTACCTGGCTTTCTTTATCTCGCTGTTCCTGTCCCGGCTGGGTGACCAGATCCTGCTGTTCATCGTCCCGCTGATTGTCTTTCAGACCACCAACAGTGTCTCTTTGGCCGGCCTGGCTTTTTTTGCCGAGTCGTTGCCGCGCTTTCTGGCATTTCCCGTATGCGGTGCACTGTGCGACAAGTTTTCGCCCATTCGCATCCTGCACATCAGCCAGGTCTACCGTGCAGCGGCCTGCGTCGCTGCCGTGGCACTGTATGGCGTATTTGATGGCATCTACTGGATCGTGATTCTGTCCGCGCTGTGCGGCGTGCTGACCACCCAGGGCATCATGGCCCGCGAAGTGGTCATGCCCTACATTTTCAAGCAATACACCTACGCCAAGACCCTCTCCTATTCGCAGATCGCCGATCAGACCGGGCTGGTGCTTGGCCCACTGGTCGCGGCGCTGATGCTGGAAGTCTGGGCGTGGCACTGGGTGGTGCTGGGGATTGCCGGGCTGTTTCTGCTGGCTGATCTGGCGATGTTGATCTGGCAACGCACCAGCTCGATCACTCTGGAGTCATTCGAGCAACATCAGGACATCTGGCTGCAACCGCTGCGCATTGCATTCGGGCATATTCGCGACCTGGCGGAACTGCAGAAGGTGATCAGCCTGGCGGTGGGCGTGAACCTGATCATCGGCATCACCCTGGCCACATCAGCAGCCATGGTGATCGGCCAATACAGCGCCAGCAAAGACTTTTATGCAGGGCTGCAAGCCGCCGGGGCGGTGATCACCATCGTCATTCTGTTCTTCCTGGCGCGGGTGACCTTACCAATGAGAGTACTGGGAGTCGTTTCTTATACGATGATTGCCGCCGGCGCTCTGACCACCGCCTTCAGTCCGAACGCTTGGGGGTATGCCATCGGCTTCCTGCTGATTGTCGGTTTCGACAAGATGTTCAACGTATACATACGCAGCATCCGCCAGCGGGTGATTCCGCCCAAGGACTTCGGCAAGACCGTGGGCGTCATTACCTTGCTGAACAATCTTTCTCAACCATTGGCCGGATTGCTGATCGCCTTGTTGGCCGCCCCTCTGGGAGTACAGAAAGTCATTCTGCTGCTGGCGGTGATCACTGGCTTGATCGGGGTGGGCGTGGTGCTTTTCGCCAGGGCGAGCAATGCAACTGCTGTCCCAGTGCCCGATTCAATTGGTAAATAGCGGGCGCAAAAAAACCGGGCTCCTGACGGACACCCGGCTTTTGAGAATTTTGGACTTAATCTGTTCTTTTTGAAGTCGAAGTGCGAGCGTTGCTTAGTCCTTTAGCATTGTGATCGCCAGGCGTAGAGGTCGAAATGGCAGAGGCCTTCGTCACCCCTCGCGTATCCCGGGAATTCGCAATGCCCGAAGTCACCGAACCATGGCCGCTATCACCATTACGATCATTACCGTAGTGGTTGCCACTGAGACCACGGTCGCGTACAGCTTTGCCTGCGTGATCACTGCTCAAGCCATTGCCGTGGCCATTGCTGACGCCGCCGGAATGGCCGGAACCACCGTGGCCACTGCCATTACCGCCACCATTGCCACCACCGTTACCACCACCATTGCCGCCGCCGTTACCACCACCACCACCACCACCACCACCACCACCACCACCATCTTTCGCGTAGGCGGAACTCATGATGGACAGCTCAGCGGGCAATAATGGGGCGGCTGCAAGCATCATCACGCATGACATGACGGCTGCAAAACTCTTGTTTTTTAATAACATGGGGAGATTCCGTGTGGTTGATATTGCACGGAGTAATTGACTGTTTCGGCGGCACACAGTTCAAAAGCCGACGACCAGCGGGCAGGCAATGTGCAATTAGCGAAAAAATGCACATTGCTTCCCGTGATTTACAGGTCGTTATGCTGCGAGGACACGATTGAATTGGTCAGTTTCATATCAATCGAATGCGCCATTGAGAACCTCGTAGATAATCCCGGTAGCGATCGCCACCAATATCAAGTCAGTGCCAGCCTGCCGCCACTCGTAGCCATCGTAATGCGGAAGCCTGCCGAGCAATCGGCCATCGAGTTTTTTGGCGATCCCCGGCGGTAGCGGTTTTCCACGGGCGAGGTTTTTTTGAATGCCGGGTGGCAAGGCGGGCCCGGGGCTCCAGTAGTCGCGATAACCACCCAGGATACCGAGGACACTTCCGTGGTTGATGCTCGGGCCGTGACTCCAATCGTCACCCCCTGAACCTTTGCCTTTGTTTCCATGGCTGGCGTTGCCATGGTCCTGGATGTTTTGTGGATTTCCCTTGCCGCTTCCCTGGCCCTTCCCGTTTCCCGGGTCGGCCAATGCAGTCATTGAACCGGACGCCAAGGCAAGACACGTCATAGCGGCAATCAACGAGCGAGATCTAAACATATCCGTTCTCTCAGAAAGGGGATGCCCCCTGCAATGTATAGACGGTTATGGCTGTGTTAGTTCAGAAACTATGTTCGCTGGAGGTGGCGCCATCGGCTCAAGTTAAATCGCAGACAACAAAAAAGGGCCCACCTTTCGGTGAGCCCTTCTAGACCGCCCAGCAGAGCGGATTTTGTTTGGTAGGCGCGATTGGACTCGAACCAACGACCCCCACCATGTCAAGGTGGTGCTCTAACCAACTGAGCTACGTGCCTGCTGTGAGGCGGCATTCTACGGAATTCCGAAGGGGTGTCAACACCTTTTTTTCACCTAACCCTATGAATATGCAAAATATTTAATTTTGCTGTGGCAAAGAAGATTTTCCGCTGGCTGGCGGTCGTTTTTTAACTCGGGTAGGATCGATGCACTCGTAAAATATATTAAACAGAGGCTGCAGGATGGCGAACACTCCCTACCCAGAGTCCTATTACGCTGCGTCGGCCAATGTGGCGCCGCCGCGCCCGGCCTTGCAGGATGATGCAGAGACTGATGTCTGTGTCATCGGGGCCGGTTATACCGGTCTGTCCTCTGCCCTGTTTTTGCTGGAGAACGGTTTTCGGGTAACGGTCCTGGAAGCCGCCAAAGTGGGTTTTGGCGCATCGGGGCGCAACGGTGGCCAGATCGTTAACAGCTACAGCCGTGATATCGATGTGATTGAGCGCAGTGTCGGCCCCAAGCAAGCTCAGCTATTGGGGCAAATGGCGTTCGAGGGTGGGCGGATCATTCGTGAGCGGGTGGCCAAATACAACATCCAGTGCGACCTGAAGGACGGCGGTGTGTTCGCCGCCATTACCGCCAAGCAGATGGGCCATCTGGAGTCCCAGAAGCGCCTGTGGGAGCGTTTTGGTCACACGCAACTTGAGTTGCTGGATCAGCGACGCATCCGTGAAGTGATGGCTTGCGATCAATACGTCGGCGGCATGCTCGATATGAGCGGCGGGCATATTCATCCGCTCAATCTTGTCTTGGGCGAGGCAGCAGCTGTGGAGTCGCTGGGTGGCACCATTTACGAGCAGTCGCCAGCGGTGCGCATCGAGCGCGGCGCCAATCCGGTGGTGTATACGCCTCAGGGCAAGGTCAGGGCCAAATTCATCATCGTCGCCGGCAACGCTTACATCGGCAATCTGGTGCCGGAGCTGGCGGCGAAGTCGATGCCCTGCGGGACTCAAGTGATCGCCACCGAACCCTTGGGCGATGAATTGGCCAAGCGCCTGCTGCCTCAGGACTACTGCGTCGAAGACTGTAACTACCTGCTTGATTACTACCGCCTGAGCGCTGACAAACGCCTGATTTTCGGCGGCGGTGTGGTCTATGGCGCACGCGATCCGGCGAACATCGAGGCGATCATTCGACCGAAGATGCTCAAGGCCTTCCCGCAACTCAAGGACGTGAAAATCGATTACGCCTGGACCGGCAATTTCCTGCTGACCCTGTCGCGACTTCCCCAGGTCGGACGGCTGGGCGACAACATCTACTATTCCCAGGGTTGCAGCGGCCACGGCGTAACGTATACGCACCTGGCGGGCAAGGTACTGGCCGAAGCATTGCGCGGCCAGGCTGAGCGTTTTGATGCCTTTGCCGACCTGCCCCACTACCCGTTTCCCGGCGGACAATTGCTGCGTACACCATTCGCTGCATTGGGCGCCTGGTATTACGGATTGCGAGACAAACTGGGTTTCTGACGGGACACACACAGACGAAAAAAGGGGCAACTGAAAAGTTGCCCCTTTTTACATCAGCATCTCTCGCCCTGATTAAGGCTTACACCTTCTGATCTATTTTCAGAAATAGACCGTATTCAGAAGTCGACCGTCGCCGAAAGGAGGTAGGTGCGTGGGGTCGACAACGTCAAACCAGGCTCGCTGTCATCCGAGGCCCCAGCCGAACTCCAGTAGCGCTTGTCCGCCACGTTCTCGACGTTGGCACGCAGGGTGATGTTCTTTTCGTCGACCTTGAATGCGTAGCGCGCACCCACGTCGAAACGCTCCCATGCTTCGATTTCTTTGTTATTGGACTGGTCCAGATACTGCGAGCTGGAATAGAGGCCGCGACTGGTCAGGGTCAGGCCCTGTACGGTCGGTACATCCCACTCCGCGCCCAGGTTGACGTTGTATTTCGGCGTGGCCGGTGCCCGGTTGCCGTCATAGGTGCCATTGGTGGTATTGGCCAACTCGCTGTCGATGTACATGACACCGCCGAGCAGGCGAAAACCTTTGAGCGGTTCACCGAACACACTCAGCTCCATGCCCGTATTTTCGCGCTTGCCGTTCGGGCCGAAAACCCGCGTCGTGGCGTTGGTCTCATAGGCCGGTTGCTTGATCCGGAACACCGCGGCAGTCACGGCGAACGCACCCGCGTCATACTTGGCGCCGACCTCGACCTGGCGGCTGATGAACGGCGGAAATATCTCGTCCTCGTTCACAGAGGTCGATGGCGCGATCTTGCCCTGGCTCAGGCCCTCCATGTAGTTGGCATACAGCGACAGCTTATCGGTTGCCTTGAACAGAATGCCGCCCGACGGCGATACCTTTTCTTCATCGTAGGCCGTGGCGCCTTTGACGTTATCCGTCCAGTCGTCAACCTTCACGCGCTGCCAGCGGGCGCCGAGGGTCAGCAAAAGCCGGTCATCGAAGAAGCCCAGAGTGTCGGACAACGCCACGCCGCTGAAGCGGTTCTCGGTGTAGACCTTCGAATCGAGCCGAGTGGGTCTGACAGGTGTTGGTGTTTCCACGGGGTCGTAGAGGTTGCTGCGGGCCGCGGCATAACGGGCGCCGCCATTTTCGAAGTCCATGTAGAAATAGCTGGCGGCCAGATTGACTTCATGGCTCACCGGGCCGGTATGAAACCAGTTGCGCACCCCTGCCGTGGCCGTCCGGACATTTTCATCACGGGTGAAGTCACGCGGCTGAACGCTGAAATCGCCGGCATCATTGGTGACCGCAACGGCATGCCGGAGGAAGTCATGATTGCTTTTACGCGCGCCCACTCCCCCGTACAGCATGACGGAATCGCTGACATCAAATTCGCCGTTCACCGCCCCGAACGTGTCGTTGGTACTCGCCTTGCTCCAGGGCTGTGCATAGTTGTCACGCACATCGTTCGCATTCGGCACCTTGGCATTGGCGCCGACCTGCACGCGCTCCTGCGGGGCGTCGGTATCACGCTCGGTGCGCCCGATGTCCGTCGAGAGTCGCAGGCGTTCACCGCGAAAATCCAGGCCCAGCACGGCCATCTCGCGATCGACACTCTGGTGATCCCATTCGGTGTCGCCGGACTGCTTCACGCCGTTGAAACGAATACCGAATTTATTGTCCTCACCAAAGCGCCGACCAACATCCACGGCACCGCCGACCTGATTGTCGGAAGCGTAACTACCAGTGAACGAAGTGATGGGCTTGTCGGTCGCGCGCTTGGGCACCACGTTGATCCCGCCACCCACACTGCCCCGCGGCGAGATGCCATTGATGAGCTGGTTCGGGCCTTTGATGATGTCGACGCGGTCGGCCATCTCCATGTCGATCGTATAGGTCGGCAGGACGCCGTAGAGACCGTTGTAGGCGACATCGCTGTTGAACAGGCTGAGCCCGCGAATGGTGAACTGCTCATAACGCCCACCCGCCGGGTTGGTGGCGCGAACCGAAGGATCGCTGGCGATCAGGTCGCCCAAGGTCCGAGCCTGCAGGTTTTTGACCGCCTCGCCGGTGTAGGTGGTCATGCTGAACGGCGTTTCCATAAAGTCTTTCGAGCCCAGCAAACCTTGCGAACCTCGGCGCGCGACCTGGCCGCCGGCATACACCTCGCCGTCCGCCCCGCCCGTGGCACCGAGAATCGAGGTGGGGGCCAGTTGCAGGCTGCTGCCTTCTGGCGCCGGGGTCAGGATGTAGGCTTGTTCGCCTACCGGCTGCAGTTGCAGACCGGAACCCTGCAACAGCCGGGCAAAGCCCTCCTCGACCGCGAATTCGCCGGAAAGACCGGGGCTGGTGCGACCACCCACCAGTGCCGGATCTACCGAGAGGTTGACGCCAGACAGACCGGCAAACCGGGTCAACGCATCACTCAAGCTGCCGGCAGGCACCTGATAATTGCGCCGGGCACTGTCTTCGGCCCAACTGGCTGTGATGAATAATGGACTGGCACTCAGGCCCAGCAACAGGCTCAGGTGCAACAACGGACGCAGGCGGGAAGAAGCCGGACGCGGACAGCAAGGTATTACTGCGGGCATTGATAGAGTTCTCTTGATTCGTTCACATGCCTTGAATGACAAGCGAGCCGAAAAAAGGGGACAGGCTTCACACACTATTTTTGCGCGGCAGTAACGTCACCCAATACCGGGTACGTGAATGCACCTCCAGCGGCAAACTGGCCGCGAGCAATGCGAGGACGCGATCGGTGTCGTCCAGGCGGAAACTGCCGGTGACCCGCAACGCTTCAAGCTCCGGCTCCCAACGCAGCACACCCGGTCGATAAGTGCCGAGTTCGCGCAGGAAATCTCCCAGCGGCTGGTTTTTCGCCATCAGCACGCCCTCTCGCCAACCCGGCGCAAGCACATCGAATGGGCTGATCGGCCCGACACCGGTTGCTTGAAGGCTGACTTGTTGACCAGTGCGCAAAGCCAACGCCAGCCCCTGCAAGGGCTGCAATTGCACGGCGCCGTTGTACACCGACACGCGGCAACCGCGCGCTTGCTGACGAACACAGACTTCGCCTTGGCTGACGATGACCTGTCCAAACTTCGTTTGAATCGTCAGCGGCGACGCGCTCGGCACCTTCAGCGACAGTTCGCCCTCAATCAGCTTCAAGCGACGGCTCTGCAAATCCACATCGACGGCACTGGCCGTGTTGAGCTGCAAGGAACTGCCATCAGCGAGCTGCACCTGTTTGCGCTCTCCGGTGACCGTATGCAGATCAGCTCGCCAGACATCCAGGGGCAATTGTCGGCTGATCAGCCAAGCCGCCGGCACCAACGCCACCGCACCCAATGCACGCTTGAGCACCATACGACGACCCGGATCGGGGCGATCCAGACTTTTGAGCGCCAACGCTGAAGGCAGATCGGCAAACCGCTGGCGCAAGGCTTGAGCCTTCTGCCAGGCCTGCTCGTGACTGACGCAACTGTCGCGCCAGCGCTGCAGATTCGCACGATCTTGCTCGTTGGCACTTCCAGATTCCAGCAAGGCGAGCCACTGCGCGGCAGCTCGCACCGCCTGACGGGCATCGGGCACCGGACTGTTCACAGTTCCACCAACAGGCAATGCTCATAGGCTTGCGCCATGTAGCGTTTGATCGTGCGCTCCGATACCTGCAGGCGCTCGGCGATTTGCTGATAGTTCAAGCCTTCCAGCTGACTCCAGAGAAACGCCCTACGCACCGCCGCTGGCAGTCCATCGAGCAGTTCATCCAGGGCTTGCAGGGTTTCGAGCAACAACCAGCGCTGCTCGGGCGACGGCACACAGTCTTCCGGCAACGCCGCCAGTGCCGTC
This sequence comes from Pseudomonas sp. F-14 TE3482, assembly GCF_053629455.1. NCBI lineage: Bacteria > Pseudomonadati > Pseudomonadota > Gammaproteobacteria > Pseudomonadales > Pseudomonadaceae > Pseudomonas > Pseudomonas sp. F-14 TE3482. The sequence goes on along the minus strand of NZ_JBRJII010000001.1, from coordinate 3,330,091 downwards.
AGATAAGCCTGCTCCAGGCTTCGACGTTTATAGAAATTACTCAGCAGGCGTTTGCCCACGGTCAGCAGATAGGCACGGGGCTCTTGCAGATCGGCAATTCGTTGAGAGCTGGCGAGCAAACGCAGGAACGTATCCTGGCTCAGGTCCGCCGCATCACAGCCATTACCCATGCGTCTTCTCAACCAGCCTTCCAGCCAGCCACGGTGATCGCGGTACAGGTCGTGGAAGGTTTGCTCCTTCGGCATCGCTGCATCACTCATCTCAAGAAGCCCTGCGCCAAGGAGTTATCGTAAATGAGAGTGATTCTAATTAATGTCGGAGCTGTGAACCAAGTCCTTTATGCAATTGGGGCGCAGAAAGGTTGGGCGGGAAGGACATGAGAGAGGAAAAGCAAAATCGCAGACACAAAAAACCCCGGTCTTTCGACCAGGGTCTTTGCTATCGACTCGAAACAGACACTGGCTTTACCAGCGGCTTGCTTCGTAGCTCCAAGGCGTTCAGTGGGCCTTGAGGCAGATATGGCGCAGCGGACGGGACTCGAACCCGCGACCCCCGGCGTGACAGGCCGGTATTCTAACCGACTGAACTACCGCTGCGTATCGCTTTGGACTTTCGCCCAAGTAACTCGTCTGACTGGAAAGCTTCGAGGCTTTTCAATCTCGAGCCAGGTAAACCTGACTCGGAAAATATGGCGCAGCGGACGGGACTCGAACCCGCGACCCCCGGCGTGACAGGCCGGTATTCTAACCGACTGAACTACCGCTGCGCGTCGGTGGAGGCTTTTAAAAGCTTCCATCTTGCTCTCGCAAGACTCTCGGAAGTGGTGGGTGATGACGGGATCGAACCGCCGACATTCTGCTTGTAAGGCAGACGCTCTCCCAGCTGAGCTAATCACCCGTTTGCATCTCCGAGGCCGCGAAATTTACGCAGGTACCGAAGCTAAGTCAATACCCTGCTTGAAGTTTTTCTGAAAAAGACAAAATTGTGTCTTAGACAGTCAGACCGCTTTCGCGAGCAAGCCCGCTCCCACACTGGATCTGCGGCGGACCACAGGTTTGTGATCGACATAAATTCAGTATGGGAGCGGGCTTGCTCGCGAGATGGCGGTACATTCAACATCAATGCTGGAGACAGCGCCCCGCCCTATTACTCGCTGTAAATCATCTTCTTGGTCATGCCACCATCGACCACAAACTCCTGGCCCGTGACGAACCCGGCGTTCCTGGACAGCAACCACGCCACCATCGCCGCCACGTCCTCGACCGTCCCTACCCTGCCCGCCGGATGCTGGGCATGATCGGCATCGGTCAGCGGTTCGGCACGCCGTGCCGCAGGGTCTCGCGCGTCGATCCAGCCTGGACTGACCGCATTGACGCGAATCTCCGGCCCTAAGCTGATGGCCAAGGCGTGAGTCAGGGCCAACAGGCCGCCCTTGCTCGCCGCATAAGCCTCTGTGTCGGGTTCTGACTGGCCGGCACGGGTCGAGGCCAGATTGACGATGGCGCCGCTGTGAGCGCGCAGGTACGGCGCGCAGTGCTTGGCCAACAGCATCGGCCCGCTGAGGTTCACCGCCAACACCCGGTTCCAGTAGGCCAGATCAAGGCTTTCCAGGGTGATGTTGTGCGGGTCGGCCACCGCGGCATTGCACACCAGCGCATCCAGACGCCCGAACTGCCCGAGTACCTCGGCCACGCCCAGCGCCACCTGCGCTTCATTCGCGACGTCCATGGCGATGAACCAGGCGTTGTCGCCGAGCACCTTCGCCACTTTCGAACCGCGTACTCGATCAAGATCAGTCAGCACCACCTGCCAGCCTTCACTGATCAACCAGGCTGCAATCCCCAAGCCGATGCCGCGCGCAGCACCGGTGACCAGCGCGACGCGGCCATGGGTGCCCGTGGTCGGCGTCGACAACTCGATCACAAGGCAGCCAACCCGCGCGCCAGATCGGCTTGCAGGTCTGCCACATCTTCCAGACCGACCGCGATGCGGATCAGGCTGTCACGGATCCCTGCCGCTTCACGCTCTTGCGGCGCGAGACGGCCGTGAGAGGTGGTGCTCGGGTGCGTGATGGTGGTTTTGCTGTCGCCCAGGTTGGCGGTGATGGAGATCAGGCGCGTCGCATCGATAAAGCGCCAGGCGCCCTCTTTGCCACCCTTGACCTCGAAACTCACGACCGCACCGAAACCCTTCTGCTGACGCTGGGCCAGCTCATGCTGCGGATGGCTCTTGAGGCCCGCGTAATGGACCTTCTCGATACCGTCCTGCTGCTCCAGCCACTCGGCCAGTTGCTGGGCATTGGCGCAGTGCGCCTTCATGCGCAGGCTCAGCGTTTCCAGACCTTTGAGGAAGATCCAGGCGTTGAACGGGCTCAGGGTCGGCCCGGCAGTACGCAGGAAACCGACGACTTCTTTCATCTGCTCGCTACGACCAGCCACAACGCCGCCCATGCAACGGCCCTGGCCATCGATGAACTTGGTCGCCGAGTGCACAACGATGTCCGCGCCCAGCTTCAGCGGTTGCTGCAACGCAGGGGTGCAGAAGCAGTTGTCGACCACCAGCATCGTGCCCTTGGCGTGAGCAATTTCCGACAGCGCCTTGATATCCACCAGTTCGGCCAGCGGGTTGGAGGGCGACTCGACGAACAGTAACTTGGTGTTGGCCTTGATCGCCGCATCCCAACCTGACAAGTCCGCCAGGGGTACGTAATCGACTTCGATGCCGAAGCGCTTGAAGTACTTTTCGAACAGACTGATGGTCGAGCCAAACACGCTACGCGAGACCAGAACATGGTCGCCGGCGCTGCACAGACTCATCACCACCGCCATGATCGCGGCCATACCGGTCGCGGTGGCTACGGCTTGTTCGGCGCTTTCCAGCGCGGCAATGCGCTCTTCGAACGCGCGCACGGTCGGGTTGGTGTAGCGCGAGTAAACGTTACCCGGCACTTCGCCAGCAAAGCGCGCGGCCGCGTCGGCGGCGGTACGGAATACGTAGCTGGAAGTGAAGAACATCGGATCACCGTGTTCGCCTTCCGGCGTGCGGTGCTGACCGGCGCGTACGGCCAGGGTATCGAACGCTACGCCTTCGAGGTCGCTGTCCAGCCGACCGGCATCCCAATCCTGACTCATGCTGTCACTCCTTGCCCTGCTCTTGATTTAGAGAGTCTTTAGTAGATACAAAACCGGCCCCTAGGGGCCGGTAGTTACTCAGTTGTTGTACAGATCAATGATCGCACTGACTGCCTGGGTCTTGACCTTGGAGGCATCGTTGCGTGCCTGCTCGATCTTGTTCAGGTAAGCCTCGTCGACGTCGCCGGTGACGTACTGGCCGTCGAACACCGCGCAATCGAACTTCTCGATCTTGATCTTGCCGCCACCGACCGCTTCGATCAAGTCAGGCAAATCCTGATAGATCAACCAGTCAGCGCCGATCAGATCAGCCACGTCCTGGGTCGAACGGTTGTGGGCGATCAACTCGTGAGCGCTCGGCATGTCGATGCCGTAGACGTTCGGGTAACGAACGGCCGGTGCAGCGGAGCAGAAGTAAACGTTTTTGGCGCCGGCTTCGCGGGCCATCTGGATGATCTGCTTGCAGGTGGTGCCACGAACGATGGAGTCGTCCACCAGCATCACGTTCTTGCCGCGGAATTCCAGCTCGATGGCATTGAGCTTCTGGCGTACGGACTTTTTCCGTGCAGCCTGGCCCGGCATGATGAAGGTCCGGCCGATGTAGCGGTTCTTCACGAAGCCTTCGCGGAACTTGACGCCCAAGTGGTTCGCCAGCTCCAGGGCCGCGGTGCGGCTGGTGTCCGGAATCGGGATGACTACGTCGATGTCGTGATCCGGACGCTCGCGCAGAATCTTCTCGGCAAGCTTCTCGCCCATGCGCAGGCGGGCCTTGTAGACCGACACGCCGTCGATGATCGAGTCCGGACGCGCCAGATAAACGTGTTCGAAAATGCACGGGGTCAGAGACGGGTTGGTCGCGCACTGACGGGTGTGCAGCTTGCCGTCTTCAGTGATGTAGACCGCTTCGCCCGGTGCCAGGTCGCGAATCAGGGTGAAACCGAGTACGTCCAGCGAAACGCTTTCGGAGGCGATCATGTACTCGACGCCTTCGTCGGTGTGACGCTGACCGAAGACGATCGGACGGATGCCGTGCGGGTCGCGGAAACCGACGATGCCGTAACCGGTGACCATCGCCACGACCGCGTAACCACCGACGCAACGGTTGTGCACGTCAGTTACAGCGGCGAACACGTCTTCTTCGGTTGGCTGCAACTTGCCGCGCTGGGCCAGTTCGTGTGCGAACACGTTGAGCAGCACTTCCGAATCGGAATTGGTGTTGACGTGGCGCAGGTCAGATTCGTAAATCTCCTTGGCCAGTTGTTCAACGTTGGTCAGGTTACCGTTATGCGCCAGGGTAATGCCGTACGGCGAGTTGACGTAAAACGGTTGGGCCTCGGCCGAAGTCGAGCTGCCCGCGGTCGGGTAACGCACATGGCCAATGCCCATGTGGCCGACCAGGCGCTGCATGTGACGTTGATGGAACACGTCACGCACCAGCCCATTGTCCTTGCGCAGGAATAACCGGCCATCATGGCTGGTCACGATACCGGCAGCGTCCTGGCCGCGGTGCTGGAGGACGGTTAGCGCGTCATACAGCGCCTGATTGACGTTCGACTTACCGACGATACCGACGATGCCACACATGCGACGCAACCCCTACTTAATGGATCTGAACTGAACACAACTCACTGAGGCGTTTTGGCCGTCGGCAAGAGGTGCTCCTTGAACGGTATTTCAGCGGGTACGCTGATACCGCTGGCAAGCCACTGACTGCTCCACCCAAGAATCAGGTTTTTGGACCAGTCTGCGACCAATAGAAATTTTGGCACGAGCTGTGATTGTTGCCACCACCCGTCCTGCTGTACCGGCCCCAGGCTCAACAGCCCGACCGCCACGACCACCAGCAACACGCCACGCGCAGCGCCGAAGGCCATGCCGAGGAATCGATCGGTCCCGGATAGCCCGGTGACGCGAACCAATTCGCCGATAAGATAATTGATCATTGCGCCTACGATTAAAGTGGCGACAAACATGATGGCACAGCCCGCGATCACGCGAGCCGATGGCGTTTCGATGTATCCGCCGAGGTACTCGGACAATGAACCACCGAACATCCAGGCAACGGCTCCTGCGATGATCCAGGTCAGCAGCGAGAGTGCTTCTTTGACGAAGCCGCGGCTAAGACTGATCAAAGCGGAGATGGCGACGATTGCAACGATCGCCCAGTCAACCCAGGTAAATGGCACAGTGCAGCCTACAGACAGATAAGGCGGCGCATTTTAGCAGAGCCCATGGCTGTCGGTAAGCTGAGATTATCAGTGCTTTTCAAATCAGGGCGATAGTTTTAACCGCGCTCAGGCTGAAAACGCACCACAAACCCCTTGAGGTTCTGCTGGCGGCTCAACAAGTCACGCAGACGATCGGCTTCCGCGCGCTCGATCAGCGGCCCGACGAACACCCGATTCTTGCCATCGGCGGAGCGGATATAGGCGTTATAGCCTTGGCTGCGCAGGGTTTTCTGCAGGCTTTCAGCGCTCTCGCGGCTCGATAGACTGGCCAGTTGAACCGACCAACTGACCGACAGGCCATTGGCATCGACGCGGCTTGGGGTGGTAGCCGGCTTGGTCGGTGCAGCAGCGATTGGCTGGGCAGGTGCCGGCACAGGCTTGGCGACTGGCGCCGGAGGTGGCGTGACCGGTTTGGCAGCTGGTGGCGCCGGGGCCACGGGAGCACTTGGCGCAATCGGTGTCGAAGGTGCTTGCTGCGCGGCAATTTCGTCATCGCTTGGCACAGGCTCCTGCGGCAACGCCTGCGGTTCAGGCACCACCACCGGCTCGACCTGCACTTGCGGCACAGCCGGCGCTTGCGGTGCAGCCGGTGCGTCAACCCTCACCTGGCGCTGTTCGTCCTGACGGGAAAACAGCATTGGCAGGAAAATCACCGCCAGCGCCACCAGCACCAGGGCACCGACCATGCGCTGCTTGTACGCCTTATCCAGCAAAGCCATTTGCCGCTTCCTCCGTGGAGTGCCGGGCCAGCCATTCAAGGGCCTCGGCGACACAATAAAATGATCCGAACAACAGAATTTCGTCGTCGTTCGTCGCCTGCGCGCACTGCCCTTCCAGGGCTGCGGCCACGCTGTCATAAGACGTTACCGAGGCGCCAAGGTTCTGCAGCGCCGCGTGCAACTGCTCAACGGGTCGCGCCCGCGGCGAATCCAGAGGGGCGACAGCCCAATGCTGGACACTAGCATTCAATTCACCGACAACACCATCCAGATCCTTGTCCGCCAACAACCCGAACACCGCCAGACGCTTGCCGGTCGGTGGTCGACTGGCCAGACGACGGGCCAGGTACTCTGCCGCATGGGGGTTATGCCCCACGTCCAGCAACACATTAAGACGCTTGCCCTGCCAGTCGAACTGACGGCGATCGAGACGACCGACCACGCGTGTCGCCTTCAGGGCTTCGATAATCTGCGCATCCACCCAAGGCAAACCGAGCAGCAGGTAAGCCTGCAACGCCAGGGCGGCGTTCTCCATCGGCAGATCGAGCAATGGCAGATCATGCAACTCGACTGCACGCCCTTGAGCATCAAGGCCACGCCATTGCCAGTTGTGATCGGTGATACCCAGGTCGAAATCGCGTCCACGCAGGAAAAACGGGCAATTGAGCTCGCGCGCTTTATCCAGCAAAGGCTGAGGGGGATTCAGATCGCCACAGAGCGCAGGCGCGCCCTGGCGGAAAATGCCGGCTTTTTCGTAAGCCACGGACTCACGGGTATCGCCCAGATAGTCCGCATGATCGACGCCGATGCTGGTGACCAGCGCGATATCGGCATCCACCACGTTGACCGTATCCAGACGCCCGCCCAGGCCCACTTCCAGCACCACCGCATCAAGCCCTGCCTGTTGAAACAGCCAGAACGCCGCCAGGGTGCCCATTTCGAAGTACGTCAGGGAAGTGTCGCCACGACCGGCCTCGACCGCTGCGAAGGCTTCGCACAGCTGGACGTCAGTGGCTTCGACGCCATTGACCTGCACCCGCTCGTTGTAACGCAGCAGGTGCGGAGAATTGTAGACACCCACGTTCAGGCCCTGCGCCCGCAGCAACGAAGCCACGAACGCGCAGGTAGAACCCTTGCCGTTGGTGCCAGTGACCGTAATCACCCGAGGCGCCGGCTTGCCCAGCCCCATGCGAGACGCTACCTGTTGCGAACGCTCCAGCCCCATGTCGATGGCCGAAGGATGCAACTGTTCAAGGTAGGCGAGCCACTCGCCAAGGGTGCGTTGGATCATATGTTGGCAGGCACCGGCGGAACCACGATCGGCTCGATCGGCGCGGCGACGAATTTTGGCGTCGGCAGGCCCATCATTTGTGCCAGCAGGTTGCCCAGACGCGGACGCAGCTCCTGACGGTGAATGATCATGTCGATCGCGCCGTGTTCCAGCAGGAACTCACTGCGCTGGAAGCCTTCCGGCAGTTTTTCGCGAACGGTTTGTTCGATAACGCGCGGGCCGGCGAAACCGATCAGGGCTTTCGGCTCACCGACAATTACGTCGCCGAGCATCGCCAGGCTGGCGGAAACACCACCGTAGACAGGGTCAGTCAGTACCGAGATGAACGGAATGCCTTCTTCACGCAGACGCGCCAGCACCGCGGAGGTCTTGGCCATTTGCATCAGGGAAATCAGCGCTTCCTGCATCCGCGCACCACCGGAGGCGGCGAAGCAGATCATCGGGCAACGGTTTTCCAGGGCGTAATTGGCGGCGCGCACGAAGCGCTCACCGACGATGGCGCCCATCGAGCCACCCATGAAGGAGAATTCGAAGGCCGACACCACGACCGGCATGCCCAACAAGGTGCCGCTCATGGAGATCAGTGCGTCTTTTTCGCCGGTCTGCTTTTGCGCAGCGGTCAGGCGATCCTTGTACTTCTTGCCGTCGCGGAATTTCAGACGGTCAACCGGCTCCAGGTCCGCGCCCAGTTCGGCACGGCCGTCAGCGTCGAGGAAGATGTCGATGCGCGCGCGAGCGCCGATACGCATGTGGTGGTTGCACTTGGGGCAAACATCCAGGGTCTTTTCCAGCTCCGGACGATACAACACCGCCTCACAAGACGGGCATTTGTGCCACAGACCTTCAGGCACCGAGCTCTTCTTGACCTCGGAACGCATGATCGAAGGGATCAGTTTGTCTACTAACCAGTTGCTCATGCTTTCTTTCTCCAGTACCGGCGGCCCGAACGCTCTGGTTCGCAGCCCCGCGTATGCCCTTGAGCTAAATTCATATGTGTGGCGATGATCGATGGCGTGCCGGGTCAGCGAGATGTGACCTGCGTACAACCCCAAATATCCTCAGCCATGCCTGTGGACGGCGGCAGTGTGCCAGCCGTCACATCAAGCCCCAACAACCGCTTTGATGAATGCCTGAATCTTTGCGTGATCCTTGATGCCCTTGCTCGCCTCTACTCCACCGCTGACGTCTACCGCGTAAGGCCGAACCCGGGCAATCGCCTCCGCGACGTTGTCCGGTGTCAAGCCGCCCGCCAGGATGATCGGCTTGCTCAGGCCTTGCGGTATCAGAGACCAGTCGAACGCTTCACCGGTTCCCCCTGGAACGCCTTCGACGTACGTGTCGAGCAGGATCCCGCTGGCACTGGCGTAGGCATCGCAAGCCGCTGCGATGTCATCACCGGCCTTGACCCGCAACGCCTTGATGTACGGACGGCGCCAGCCTTCGCACTCAGCCGCGGTTTCGTCGCCATGGAACTGCAACAGGTCCAGCGGCACGGCATCGAGGATTTCCCCCAACTCGCAGCGGCTGGCATTGACGAACAAACCCACGGTGGTCACGAACGGCGGCAAGGCCTTGATGATCGCCCTCGCCTGCTGGAACGTCACGGCCCGCGGGCTTTTGGCGTAGAACACAAATCCGATGGCATCGGCCCCGGCCTCGACCGCCGCCAACGCATCCTCTATGCGGGTAATCCCACAAATTTTGCTGCGAACGGCTGACATGTCGATAGAACCTCAGGACAAATCCGGGAAAGTCCCGGATGGTAACAAAAGCGTTTGAGGGCGTCAGCCGTCAAGTTCCGAGAAGCCGGTAAGGAAGTGTGGGCCGATGTAACGCTCAGGCAATTCGAACTCGTCGCGGTACTCGACCTGGACCAGGTACAGGCCGAACGGATGGGCCGTTACCCCCCCGGAACGACGGATACGACTTTCCAGGACTTCCTTCATCCACTCCACGGGACGCTCGCCAGCGCCGATGGTCATCAGAACTCCGGCGATGTTGCGCACCATGTGGTGCAGAAACGCGCTGGCGCGGATATCCAGCACGATCATTTTGCCATGGCGCGTGACGCGCAGGTGATGCAGCTCCTTGATCGGCGACTTGGCCTGGCACTGACCGGCGCGGAATGCACTGAAGTCGTGGGTACCGACCAGATACTGAGCGGCTTCAGACATGCGCTCGACGTCCAGCGGGCGGTGGTTCCAGGTAATTTCATCGTTCAGGTGCGCCGGACGGATCTGATCGTTGTAGATCACGTAGCGATAGCGCCTGGCGATCGCCTTGAACCGCGCATGGAAATGCGCCGGCATGACCTTCGCCCAACTGACGCTGACGTCGTGGGGCAAGTTGATATTGGCGCCCATCACCCAGGCCTTCATCGAACGCTCGACCTGGGTATCGAAATGCACCACCTGACCGCAGGCATGCACCCCGGCATCAGTGCGCCCGGCGCAGAGCAGCGACACCGGCGAGTCGGCGACTTTGGACAAGGCCTTTTCAAGGGTTTCCTGCACCGTGAGCACACCGGAGGCCTGGCGCTGCCAGCCGCGATAGCGCGAGCCTTTGTATTCAACGCCCAACGCGATCCGGAAAAAGCCGTCGGCCGCCATTTCGGCGGCCGGATTATCTATATTTGCCAAGGGGTGACAGCCTGCTGATCTGCGCAAAGGCATGCATTATAAGGCGGTCGGGCGGGGACGCCAGAGGGATCTCCGTGGACTGTTCCGGCCTCTTCGCGGGCAAGCCCGTTTCCACAGGTTTTGCGGGCGCCAAAGATCCTTGTGGGAGCGGGCTTGCCCGCGATAACAATCGCGCAGACATCAACGCATCACCGTCCAAACAAAAACGGCAGCCTCGATGGGCTGCCGTTTTTTTTATGCCTTACCGATGACTCACGCCAGACGCGAGAGCATTTCCTTGGCTTCGCTCTTCTGACCGGCATCGCCCTCGGTCACCACCTCATTGAGGATGTCCCGAGCGCCGTCGCTGTCGCCCATGTCGATGTAGGCCTGGGCCAGATCGAGTTTGGTAGCGACCTCATCGGTGCCGGAGAGGAAATCGAAGTCCGGCTCATCAGCCGCGGAGGCCAAAGCGTCTTCCTCGGTGAAGCTAGGCTCACCGAGGCTCTGGGACAGACGATCCAGCTCCGCATTGACGTCATTGAGCTCGCTTTCGAAGGCATCAGGCTGATCCGGGGCAGCGTCCATTTCATCGGCCAGTGACAGGTCGAAATCCGCAGGTAACTCCAGGTCGTCGAGCGTCGGCTCGGTCACGGGCGCCGCTTCGGCGACAGGCGAATCCTTGAGATCTTCATCCAGACTCAGCAGGAAGTCATCTTCGGCCAGGGTTGCCGGCGAGGCGTCGCCGCCCAGATCCATGTCCAGGTCGAAGACCGACAGATCGTCGAGGTTTTCCTTGATTTCAGTCTGTTGCTGCAACACCGACTCAAAGCTCAGATCGTCGTCCAGCGGGAATTCGTCCAATTCAGCCAGCTCTTCTGGTGCGGGTGCGGGGGCGGGTGTTGGCTCCACCTCCGGCTCCGCAGCAACCACTGGCGCGATCGGCGTAGCTGCCTCCAGATCGTCCAGGCTCAGATCGAAGGCGCTGTCGAAGTCGGACAATGCCGGCTCCGGGGCTTGCGGCTCGTCCAGCAGCAGATCCTTGACGTATTGCGCGTCCAGCTCGGCAGCGATGGCGGCGGCAGCCAGACCGCTGGCCGCCACTACAGCCATGGCCGGAAAGCGGCTTTTCAACTCTTCAACCCGGGCGAAGTTATCGCCGTTGGCCACCAGTTGACGCTCCTGAGCGACGAACGCGTCGCGGTCACCCTGCTGACCATAGACTTCCATCAGCTTCAAGCGCAGGTCACTGCGTTGCGGCTCTTGTTTGATAGCGTCTTCCAGCAATGCGGCGGCCTGATTAAGACGACCGCCGGCAATGTGCGACTGTGCCTGAGCCAGTACGTCGTCGGAACGGTCGGAACGCTCGGCGGCAGGCGATACCAATGGCGCAGCGATCGGCGGCGTCACCACAACCGGAGCAATCACCGGGGCCGGCGCGGGTGCAGGCGTTGGCGTTGGCGCGGTCGCAAGCTTCACGCTCGGCGGCGGAACTTCCAGGCCTTCGAAGCTGCTTGGCGGCAGATCCTGGTCGACGGAGAACTCTTGCTCCTCCTCCAAGGCACGGGCCATGCGCAGATGCTTCTCGGCTTCTTGCTGAGCCTTGCGGCGACGGGCCAGCAACAGCAGCAAGAGCAGCAGCACCACCGCACCGCCACCCACCAGACCCAGCAGGATCGGATTGGTCAGCAGCTCGTTGAATTTCTGATCATCGGGTGTTGGCTCGACAACTGGCGCCGGAACGACTTCTGGTGCGTCAGCCTCTGGCGCAGGGACCGGAGCCGCGTCCGCAGGCGTTGCCGCAGGACTGGCCGCCAGCTCAGCCGACATCGCCGGAGTGCTCGAAGCGGATGCATCCGCGCCGCCTTCGGCCTGCAACTTGGCCAACTGGTTGTTCTTCAGTTCGATCAGGCGTTGCAGCTTGTCCAGCTGACTTTGCAGATCGCTCATGCGGCTTTTCAATTCGGCGTTGTCACGACGAGTCGCGTCGAGGCTTTCCTCGGTAACGGCCAGCTTATCGCTTAACGCTTTCGCATCACCGGCGGCGCCTTTGCCGCCCTTGCCGGTGTCGGCAGACACCAGGCTCAGTTTGTCTGCGGCAGGCTGCGATGAAGCACCTTCACCGCCAGCGCGCTTGGTGGCATCGAGTTGCTGCTGACCGGCTCCCGGTTTCGCCACGTAGCGACGGCCCTGACGCCACGCGGTGTTCTGCGCGGCGACCTCAGCGATGGCCTTGGGCTGTGGCAGATTGGTGCTCTGCACCTGATCAGGCAGACGCAGCACTTGACCGGTTTTCAGTCGATTGATGTTGCCGTCGATGAACGCATCCGGGTTCAGCGCCTGGATGGCCAGCATGGTCTGCTGGATCGAACCACCGTTACGCGCCTTCGCGGCGATCTCCCACAGGGTATCGCGCGGCGTGGTGGTGTATTGCGACGATTTGGTCGCGCCAGTGACTGGCGCAGTCACCGTTTGGGCTGGCGCTGGTTGCGCGGCGGCATCGGCGGTCTGCGGCGAGAATTTGGACGGATCGAGCAGCACGCTGTAGTCGCGTAGCAGACGACCGTTGGGCCACATCACCTGAACCAGGAATTTCACCATCGGTTCGGACAGCGGCTTGCTGGACGTGACGCGCAAGATGCTTTTGCCGCTGGCGTTAAGCACCGGGGTGAAGGTCAGGTCATTGAGAAATGTCTGACGATCGACACCAGCCTTGGCGAAATCTTCGTGCGAGGCCAGGCTCGGCACCACTTCGGCAGCCGTGAGGTCCTTGACGTCGAGCAACTCAATTTCTGCGACCAGAGGCTGGTTCAGCGTCGATTTCAGGGTCAATTCCCCGAGCCCGAGGGCATGCGCCATACCGGAGGACAGCGCCGAGGCGGCCGCTATTGCTAACACCAGTTTGCGAACTTGAACCATAACCTCTTCCTTTGTTTGAACATTCCTCGGCCAGCGAGAAGGTGTTGATTGCCGCTGCCGTAAGGCATTGCGCGCGACGGCGAAGGGTCGTCGCGCGCGATCATTTCATTCATGCAATGGGAAGCCCTGCGGGGTGGCTCACCTTAAGCATTCCGGCCAAGCATGACACTCGACCGGAATCATTCGATAAATTGTTGCCAAGTATCTTTTACAGCAGGTCTTTTATCAACAATTCAGCCACCTGCACAGCATTGAGCGCGGCCCCTTTGCGTACGTTATCTGACGTCAGCCACACATTAAGTTCCGCCGGGTCGTCGATCCCGCTACGAACCCGACCAACGTAAACCACGTCCTGCCCTACTGCATCGCCTACCGGGGTCGGGTAATCACCCGCGTCGACCAGTTCGATACCGGGCGCCGCTTCCAGAGCTGCGTTGACTTTCGCCAGATCGACAGCGCTCGATGACTGCAAGGTCACGCTAAAGCTATCGCCAAAAAACACCGGAGCTTGAATGCAAGTGACGGAAATCTTTAATGACGGCATCGCCATGACCTGACGCAGCTCGCGCACCAGGCGTTTTTCCAGCAACGTATGGCCTTGATCATCAGGCTTACCGACTTGCGCCAGCAGGTTGAAAGCCATCTGCCGATCGAAGAACGCCGGCTCCAGCGGACGCACGTTAAGCAGCTCGGCGGTTTGCCGGGCCAGCTCAGTGACCGCTTCGCGGCCTTGGGCAGAGACCGCCAGACACGCCGTCAGGCTGATGCGCTGCAGGTCGAGCAAACCGAGCAATGGCGCCAGCACCACCGCCAGCGTCGCAGCCGAAGGGCTTGGGCTGCTGACCTGGAAGGGCTTTTTCAGGCTGGCCAGAACTTCAGCGTTGGCCTCAGGCACCACTTGCGGCGCCTGATCAGCCGGCAAGGCGCCGGACAGGTCGATCAGCGAGCAACCGGCGGCCGTGGCACGCGGAGCGAAACTGAGGGTCACCGCCGGGCCGGCGGCAAAGAACACCAACTGGACTTTGCTGAAATCGAACTCATCGACTTCCCGCACCCGCACGTTCTTGCCGCGAAACGGCACCGAATGACCGGCCGATTCACTGCTCGCCAGCAGGTGCAGGTTACCGACGGGAAAGTCCCGCTCTTCGAGAATCTGGACGAGTGTTTCGCCGACAGTACCGGTGGCGCCGATCACGGCGATATCAAAGGACTGGCTCATGGTTCTACCTCTGGCGAAACGGGGGGAGCGGCACTTTACCGGGTGGTTGGCGTGCAGGCAATTTCTGCCAAGGATTTGTGGCGCCTATACCGGCCTCATCGCGGGCAAGCCCGCTCCCACAGGTTTTGTGGGGCTCCCATATTTTGCATACGACCCCAACCTTGTGGGAGCGGGCTTGCCCGCGATGACGAAATAGCAGACAACCGAACACCCTCAGACTGTCGCGCATAAAAAAACCCGCACCTCTTTCAAGGCACGGGCTCTTTCATTGCTTCAACAGATCAACGCTCAAGCAGAATCCGCAGCATGCGACGCAGCGGTTCGGCCGCGCCCCACAGCAGTTGGTCGCCGACGGTGAAGGCACCGACGAACTGCGAACCCATGTTCAGCTTGCGCAAACGGCCAACCGGAACGTTCAGGGTACCGGTAACCTTTGTAGGGCTCAGCTCCTGCATGCTGATTTCGCGGTTGTTCGGCACCAGCTTGACCCAAGGGTTGTGCTGGCTGATCAGCCCTTCGATGTCGGCGATCGGCACGTCTTTGTTCAGCTTGATGGTCAGCGCCTGGCTGTGGCAACGCATGGCGCCGATGCGCACGCAGATACCGTCCACCGGGATCGGGCTCTTGAAGCGACCGAGGATCTTGTTAGTCTCGGCCTGGGCCTTCCACTCTTCGCGGCTCTGACCGTTCGGCAGTTCCTTGTCGATCCATGGGATCAGGCTGCCGGCCAGTGGTACGCCGAAGTTTTCGGTCGGGTATGCGTCGCTGCGCATGGCTTCGGCAACACGACGGTCGATGTCGAGGATGGCGCTGGCCGGGTCGGCCAGTTGATCGGCGACAGCGGCGTGGGTCACACCCATTTGCTTGATCAGTTCACGCATATGCTGCGCGCCGCCACCGGAGGCCGCCTGATAGGTCATGGCACTCATCCACTCGACCAGACCGGCTTCAAACAGGCCACCCAGGCCCATCAGCATCAGGCTGACGGTGCAGTTGCCGCCGATGTAGTTCTTGGTGCCCGCGTCGAGCTGCTGGTCGATGACCTTGCGGTTCACCGGGTCCAGCACGATCACCGCGTCATCCTGCATGCGCAGGCTGGAAGCGGCGTCGATCCAGTAACCCTGCCAGCCGGCTTCGCGCAGCTTCGGGAAAACTTCGCTGGTGTAGTCGCCACCCTGGCAGGTCAGAATCACGTCGAGGGTTTTCAGCTCTTCAATGCTGTAAGCGTCCTTGAGCGGAGCAATATCCTTACCCACGGACGGGCCTTGGCCACCGACATTGGAAGTGGTGAAAAACACCGGCTCAATAAGATCGAAATCCTGCTCTTCCAGCATCCGCTGCATGAGCACGGAACCGACCATACCGCGCCAACCGATCAGACCTACACGTTTCATCGCAACTACACCTTCTTAAAAGTGGGCCGCTGCTTTCATGGTTGAAAGTTGCAGCGGGCCAAAGAGATTACAGATTCCGCAGCGCGGCGACTACTGCATCGCCCATTTCCTGCGTACCGACCTTGGTGCAACCGGCCGACCAGATGTCGCCCGTGCGCAGGCCCTGATCCAATACCAGGCTCACGGCCTTCTCGATAGCATCGGCCGCATCCTGCAGATTGAAGCTGTAACGCAGCATCATCGACACCGACAAAATGGTCGCCAACGGGTTGGCAATGCCCTTGCCAGCGATGTCTGGCGCCGAACCGTGGCACGGCTCGTACATGCCTTTGTTGTTGGCATCCAGCGACGCCGACGGCAGCATGCCGATCGAACCGGTGAGCATCGACGCTTCGTCGGAAAGAATGTCGCCGAACAGGTTGTCGGTGACGATCACGTCGAATTGCTTCGGTGCACGCACCAGTTGCATGGCGGCGTTGTCGACGTACATGTGGCTCAGTTCGACGTCCGGGTAGTCCTTGGCCACTTGCTCGACGACTTCACGCCACAGTTGGCTGGACGCCAGCACGTTGGCTTTGTCCACCGAGCACAGTTTCTTGCCGCGCACGCGGGCCATGTCGAAACCGACACGGGCGATACGGCGGATTTCGGTCTCGCTGTACGGCAGGGTGTCGTAGGCCTGACGCTCGCCGTTTTCCAGTTCACGCACGCCGCGTGGCGCGCCGAAGTAGATGCCGCCGGTCAGCTCGCGGACGATCAGGATGTCCAGGCCCGCCACGATTTCTGCCTTCAGGCTGGAAGCCTCGGCCAGTTGCGGGTACAGGATTGCCGGACGCAGGTTGCCGAACAGACCCAGCTGCGCACGGATTTTCAGCAGGCCGCGCTCAGGGCGGATGTCACGCTCGATGGTGTCCCATTTCGGGCCGCCCACGGCGCCCAGCAATACCGCATCGGCGGCACGGGCACGGGCCAGGGTTTCGTCGGCCAGCGGCACGCCGTGCTTGTCGATGGCGGCGCCACCGATCACGTCATGACTCAGTTCGAAGCCCAGGCTGTACTTGTCGTTCGCCAGCTCCAGCACCTTGACTGCTTCGGCCATGATTTCCGGGCCAATACCGTCACCCGGGAGAATCAGAATCTGCTTGCTCATGCTTTCCTCATGTCATCAGTCGGTGCGCCCTTGAGGCACGCCCGGAAAAATTCGTTTGACGCTTATCTTTCAGCCATCAGCACCAGCACATCGGTACTGAACGAACCATCGGCCTCAATCTCAAAATATTCGCGCACTTCGTTGCCCATCGATTGCTGCAACTCCAGGATCGCCGCGCGCATCACCTGCGGCGTGCGCATGCGCTCGACCCAGGAGGTGTACTCCAGACGCAACCGCTGGCGCGTAGTGCTGCGGGTATGCAACCCCGCCTCGCTGACCTGACGCAACCACTCGCCGGCAGAATAATCGCGTACGTGGCTGGTGTCGCGCAGCACTTCGACGCTTTGCAGGTAAGTGTCGAACAACGGGCTGCCCGGGGACAACACATCGATGAACGCCGCCACCCCGCCCGGCTTCAACACCCGGCGAACTTCGCGCAGGGCCAGCCCAAGGTCGCTCCAATGGTGCGCTGAGTAGCGGCTGAAAACGAAATCGAACTCGCCATCGGCGAACGGCAGGCGCTCGGCGGCACCCAGTACCGTGGACACGTTGCTCAAGCCCCGATCGACGGCAGCAACGGCGACCACGTCGAGCATCTGTTGAGACAGGTCGTAAGCCACCACTTCCTTGACCAGCGAAGCCACATGAAAACTCACATGACCGGCGCCGCAACCGAGGTCGAGCACGCGAGCATCGCCCTGCCCCGCCAGTTCAGCCTGTAGCAGCGCGAATTCAGTGCCTTGAGCATGTACGGCGCTGCTCAGATAGGCCGAGGCCTGTTCACCGAATTGCTTTTGTACTACCTGACTGTGCTGGGCGGTGCTGGTCATGGGGACTTCCTTTTGGGAATGAGTCTTGTGGTGCCTGGTCTGTCGTCATCGCGGGCAAGCCCGCTCCCACAGGTTTTGTGAACAGCGCAAACACTGTGGGAGCGGGCTTGCCCGCGATGAGGCCGGTCCTATCCTTACAAATTCCGGATCAATCACGCATCACGAAACAACCACGGCTGGCTCGCGCGGTGTTTGGCTTCAAACGTGGCAATCGCCTCGTGGTCCTGCAAGGTCAGGCCGATATCGTCCAGGCCATTGAGCAGGCAGTGCTTGCGGAACGCGTCAATCTCAAAACTCAACACCTTGCCATCCGGACGGGTCACGGTCTGGGCTTGCAGATCAACCTGCAATTGATAGCCCGGAGTCGCCTCAACCTGCTGGAACAGTTCATCAACTTCAGCGTCGCTCAGGATGATCGGCAGCAAGCCGTTCTTGAAGCTGTTGTTGAAGAAGATATCGGCATAGCTCGGCGCGATGATGCTGCGGAAACCGTACTCTTCCAGCGCCCACGGCGCGTGCTCGCGGCTGGAGCCGCAACCGAAGTTCTCACGGGCCAGCAACACGCTGGCGCCTTGATAACGCTCGGCATTGAGGACGAAGTCCTTGTTCAACGGACGCTTGGAGTTGTCCTGATACGGCTGCCCGACATCCAGGTAACGCCATTCATCGAACAGGTTCGGGCCGAAACCGGTACGCTTGATCGACTTCAAGAACTGCTTCGGAATGATCTGGTCGGTGTCGACGTTGGCACGATCCAAAGGCGCGACAAGACCAGTGTGCTGGGTAAAAGCTTTCATGCTGCGCTCCTTTAGATCAATTCACGGACGTCGATGAAACGACCGTTCACAGCGGCGGCGGCGGCCATGGCCGGGCTGACGAGGTGCGTACGGCCACCGGCGCCCTGACGGCCTTCGAAGTTACGGTTGGAGGTCGACGCGCAATGCTCGCCCGACTCCAAACGGTCCGGGTTCATCGCCAGGCACATCGAGCATCCCGGCTCACGCCATTCGAAACCGGCCTCGAGGAAAATCTTGTCCAGGCCTTCGGATTCGGCCTGAGCCTTCACCAACCCCGAACCCGGCACCACGATGGCCTGCTTGATAGTCGAAGCCACTTTGCGACCCTTGGCGATCACGGCGGCGGCGCGCAGGTCTTCGATCCGCGAGTTGGTGCAGGAGCCAATGAATACGCGGTCCAGCTGAATGTCGGTGATCGCCTGATTGGCGGTCAAACCCATGTATTTCAAAGCGCGCTCGATGGAACCACGCTTGACCAGGTCCATTTCCTTCGCAGGATCGGGAACGTTCTGATCGACAGCCAAGACCATCTCAGGCGAGGTACCCCAGCTGACTTGCGGCTTGATCTGAGTGGCATCGAGCTCGACGATGGTGTCGAACTTGGCATCCGCGTCAGAGACCAGGTCTTTCCAGGCCTCGACAGCCAAGTCCCATTCCGCGCCTTTCGGAGCAAATGGACGGCCCTTGACGTAAGCCACGGTTTTTTCGTCGGCGGCCACCAGGCCTACACGAGCGCCGGCCTCGATCGCCATGTTGCAAATGGTCATGCGGCCTTCAACGGACAAGTCGCGAATCGCGCTACCGGCGAACTCGATGGCATGGCCGTTACCGCCGGCGGTGCCGATCTTGCCAATTACTGCGAGGACGATGTCCTTGGCGGTCACGCCGAACGGCAATTGGCCGTCGACGGACACCAGCATGTTCTTCATTTTTTTCGCGACCAGGCACTGAGTGGCGAGCACGTGCTCGACCTCGGAAGTGCCGATACCGTGAGCCAGGGCACCGAATGCACCGTGGGTCGAGGTGTGGGAGTCGCCGCAAACCACGGTCATGCCCGGCAAGGTGGCGCCCTGCTCCGGGCCAATGACGTGGACGATGCCTTGGCGGACATCATTCATCTTGAATTCGACGATGCCGTACTCGTCACAGTTATCGTCGAGGGTCTGAACCTGCAAACGCGAGACCTGGTCGACAATCGCTTCGATGCCGCCCTTGCGCTCCGCAGTCGTCGGAACGTTGTGGTCCGGGGTCGCGATGTTGGCATCGATGCGCCAAGGCTTGCGCCCGGCCAGACGCAGGCCTTCGAAGGCTTGCGGCGAGGTCACTTCGTGGATGATGTGACGATCGATGTAGATCAGCGCCGAGCCATCGTCGCGCTGCTTGACCAAATGCGAATCCCAGAGCTTGTCGTAGAGCGTTTTGCCGGCCATCAGACGGTTTCCTCATCAGCTTGTTTCTATGCCGGAGAGGTCTGTGTAGCGAGTTCTGTTAGGTCAACTTCGGCGCCGGAAGCCCATATCCTGCGTTGCTGCTCTTTGGCTATGAACTTCCGGCATCCGAATTTGACCCAACAAACTCGCCACACAGACCTCCGGGTCTTGAGCAATTTCAATAACCCCTTGGCTTGTGAGGTCGATCCTAGGGGGTTACATTAAATAACTCAAATTCATATTTTTCATGCTTTGCATAACCATCTGGAATACAACTGAGACATCATCATGGACCTCGCCAACCTCAATGCTTTTATCGCGATTGCCGAGACTGGAAGCTTCTCCGGCGCTGGCGAACGGCTGCACCTGACACAACCCGCCATCAGCAAACGCATCGCCGGCCTGGAGCAGCAATTGAAGGTGCGGCTGTTCGATCGACTGGGCCGGGAAGTCAGTTTGACCGAAGCCGGTCGCGCCCTGCTGCCACGGGCCTATCAGATCCTCAATGTACTGGATGACACCCGCCGCGCCCTGACCAACCTGACCGGCGAAGTCTCCGGTCGTCTGACATTAGCCACCAGTCATCACATCGGCCTGCACCGTTTACCGCCCTTATTAAGGGAGTTCACCCGACGTTACCCACAAGTGGCGCTGGATATTCAGTTCCTCGATTCGGAAGTGGCTTACGAAGAAATCCTCCATGGCCGCGCCGAACTGGCGGTAATCACTCTTGCACCGGAGCCCCATGCACTGGTCAAGGCCACACCGGTGTGGGACGACCCGCTGGATTTCGTGGTCGCTCCGGAGCATTCGCTGATCGCTAACGGTCCGGTCAGCCTGGCGGATATTGCCCTGCATCCTGCGGTTTTCCCCGGCGGCAACACCTTTACCCACCACATCGTGCAGCGCCTGTTCGAGGCCCAGGGCCTGACGCCGAACATCGCCATGAGCACGAATTATCTGGAAACCATCAAGATGATGGTCTCGATCGGCCTGGCCTGGAGCGTTTTGCCGCGCACCATGCTGGACGATCAAGTGGCGCGCATACCTTTGCCGGGCATACAGCTCACTCGCCAGCTAGGCTATATCCTGCACACCGAACGGACGCTGTCGAACGCGGCACGGGCCTTCATGGCTCTGCTGGATGCACAAATCGATCAGCCAGGGACTCGCGGCTAAGCTGTGCTTCTTCTTTTTGTGCTACGCCTATAGAGCCCCAAAACCCTGTGCCTAACGCCAATTCAGCCCAAGGCCTGTTATCCATGCCCAAATCTGTTGAACGTATGCCGCCGATGCCGCGAATTCAGGCACTTGACCCCAAACGGTCCGAGCAGAGCTGGGAAAGCGCCCCGCAGTTGCTGGCAGCCCTCAACGGCGCCCGGCTGGGCGCCTGGTATTGGGACATCGAGCGGGGGCAGATCAGTTGGTCTCGGGGCACTCAGGCGTTGTTCGGCTTCGATCCCCGACAACCGCTGCCGGAAGATCTGGAATACCTCGACCTGCTGCCTCAGGAGGATCGGGCGAAAGCCATCCGCGCCTTTAATGCAGTGATCGCCGGCGCCCCGCTGGAGCAGGCGATGCACCACCGTATCCGCTGGCCCGACGGCAGTCTGCACTGGCTGGAAATCAACGGCAGCCTGCTGCCGGACAAAAACGGCCGGCCACGAATGATAGGGGTCATTCGTGAAATCACCCATCAGCGCCAGCGCGAACAGGCACTGAGCAGCTCGGAAAAGCGCTTCGCCACGCTGTTTCACCTGTGCCCGAACATGGTCCTGCTGACCCGTCAGGAAGACGGCTTGATCAGCGAAGCCAACCAGTATTTCGAAAGCCTGTTCGGCTGGCCGGTGCAGGACGCCATCGGCCGAACCACGCTGGAACTGGGCCTTTGGGTCAATCCGGAACAACGAGTGCAACTGGTCAAGGCCACCAAAGCCAAAGGCGAGCTGATCAACATGGAGGTGCAATTTCGCGCCAGCAACGGGCAGGTTCACGACGGCATCCTCAGCGCGCAAAAGGTCGAACTCGAGGGCCAGCCTTACCTGCTGAGCACATTCCTCGACACCACCGAACGCAAAATCGCCGAGCACGCCCTCAAAGACAGCCAGGAACGCCTCGACCTGGCCCTGGATTCGGCGCAGCTCGGCACCTGGGACTGGCACATTCCCAGCGGCATGCTTTACGGCTCGGCGCGGGCCGCCCAGTTGCATGGGCTGGACCCCAAACCCTTCCATGAATCCTTCGATGCGTTTTTCGAAGGCGTGCCCGGCGAAGAACGCGACAGCATGCGCGACGCCTACCGCAGCTTGCGCGAAGGCCCAGCCGGCAATTATCAACTGACCTACCGGGTGCAGTTGCAGGACGGCAGTTCGCGCTACCTGGAAAGCCGCGCCAGACTCTATCGCGACGACCATGGCAACCCTCTGCGCATGGCCGGCACACTGCTGGACATCACTGATCAGGTGGAGCGCGAACAGCAACTGGTGGCGTCGGAAGAGAAATTCGCCACCTTGTTCCAGGTCAGCCCGGACCCGATCTGCGTCACGCGCCAAGACACCGGTCACTTCATCGAGATCAACTCCAGCTTCACTCAAACGTTCGGCTGGAGCACCGTCGACGTGATTGGCCGCAGCGCCGACGAAATCGGCCTGTGGGACGCTTCGGCGAAGAGCCTGCAAAGGATCGAGCGGGTCATCCGCGAACAAGGTCTGAACAATGTGGCGATCATCGTCCAGCACAAGGACGGGCAGTCCCTGACCTGCGTGATATCGAGCCGGCAGATCAGCGTCGGCGACCAACCCTGCATCGTCACCACCCTGCGCGACATCACCCAGCAGCAACGCTCGGAAGCGGCGCTCAAGGCCAGCGAGGAGAAGTTCGCCAAGGCCTTCCACTCAAGCCCCGACGCCATCACCATTACCGAGCGCGACACCGGACGCTACCTGGAAGTTAATGACGGCTTTTGTCGCCTGACTGGCTATCGCGCCGATGAAGTGATCGGCCGCACGGTATATCAGGTGGGCATCTGGGCCGAAGAGAAACAACGCTCGGCGCTCCTGGCGGAGCTACAGATCAAGGGCCGGGTTCATCATCAGGAAATGCTCGGGCGCAACAAACGCGGCGAGTTGTTGACCGTCGAAGTCTCGGTGGAGCCGATCACCCTCAACGAAACGGCGTGCCTGCTGCTGACCGCCCGGGACGTCAGCCTGCTGAAAAACGCCGAAGCGCAAATCCGTCACCTGGCCTACCACGACCCACTGACCAACCTGCCCAACCGCGCCTTGTTGATGGATCGTCTGAGCCAGCAGATCGCCCTGCTCAAACGCCACAACCTGCGTGGTGCGCTGATGTTCCTCGATCTCGACCACTTCAAGCACATCAACGACTCCCTCGGTCACCCGGTGGGCGATACGGTGCTGAAGATCATCACTGCGCGCCTTGAAGCCAGCGTGCGCATGGAGGACACCGTCGCGCGCCTGGGCGGTGACGAATTCGTGGTGCTGCTCAGCGGCCTGGAAGGTTCGCGCAGCGAGGTCAGCGCTCAGGTCCGGGAGTTGGCGGATACCTTGCGCGAACTGCTGTCCGAACCGATGTTCCTCGACGGACAGCGCCTGCAAGTAACACCGAGCATCGGCATCGCGCTGATCCCCGACCACGGCTCGACCCCGACCGACCTGCTCAAACGCGCCGATATCGCCCTCTACCGCGCCAAGGATTCAGGCCGCAACACCACGCAGATGTATCACAACACTATGCAGAAGGCCGCCAGCGAACGCCTGCGCATGGAAACCGACCTGCGCCTTGCCCTTTCCCGGGGTGAGTTCAGCGTGCAATACCAACCGCAGGTGGACGCTCGCAATAACCGTATTACCGGCGCAGAAGCCTTGGTACGCTGGCACCATCCGCAACTGGGCGCGCAATCGCCCACCGAGTTCATCAAGGTGCTGGAAGACAGCGGGCTGATTCTGGAAGTCGGCACGTGGATCCTCGATGAAGCCTGCGCGGCCTTCAAACATCTGATTGCCAAAGGTCTGATCGACCCGCTCGATTTCAGCCTGTGCGTGAACATCAGCCCCCGGCAATTCCGTCAGAACGATTTCGTCGAACGTATCGAGCACAGCCTCGGCAGCCATGGCCTGCCCTGCTCGTTGCTGAAACTGGAAATCACCGAAGGCATCGTCATCCAGAACCTGGACGACACCATCAGCAAAATGCGGCGCCTGAAAAAACTCGGCGTGAGCTTTGCCATGGACGATTTCGGTACCGGTTATTCCTCGCTGACCTACCTCAAGCGCCTGCCGGTAGACACCCTGAAAATCGATCAGTCGTTCATCCGCGACGCCACCACCGACCCCAACGATGCCGAAATCATTCGCGCCATCGTCGCCATGGCCCGCAGTCTGGAGTTGGAAGTCATCGCCGAAGGGGTGGAAAACCTGGAGCAACTGGCGTTTTTGCAGGGGCTGGGCTGCCATTTGTATCAAGGGTATTTGCACAGCCGGCCGTTGCCGGTGGAGGAGTTTCAGAAACTGCTCAAATGAGTCGGATACAGGCACAAAAAAGGGCGCCAGTGGATGGCGCCCTTTTTGTTGCTTTGACTCAGTGCTGCAGAGCCGGTTTTTCCGTCCCGTTGATCGGGATGCGCTTGGCTTTCGCTTCTTCCGGAATCACGCGCAGCAGGTCGATACTCAACAAACCGTTGCGCAGTTCGGCGGCCTTGATTTCAATATGGTCCGCCAGACGGAACGACAGTTTGAAGGCGCGCTGCGCGATGCCTTGGTACAGGTAAGTGACGCTTTCGTCCGCGTCACGTTTGCCGCCACTGATGGTCAGCACACCTTTCTCCACTTGCAGGTCCAGATCTTCTTCCTGGAAACCGGCGGCCGCTACGACAATGCGGTATTGGTCATCACCGTATTTTTCAACGTTGTAGGGTGGATAGGTGCTGCCTGGCTCATTGCGCAGGGCGGTTTCGAACAGGTCGTTGAAACGGTCGAAACCTACCGAGGAACGGAACAGTGGGGCCAGGGAAAATGCAGTACTCATGATTCAAATCTCCTGAACATAATCAGCAAGTTTTTTTGTCTCCGCGACCCGAATTCGGCATCGCGTAATCCTTAGATAAGGACCGCTGATTGCTTTTCAAGAGATTATTTGAAGATTTTTTCAGGCCGCCTCAGACACCTGAAGCCCCAGTAAACGCGAGACGTTATCCAGTTCCGTCTCACGCCGAAGGACGGTGAACAGCTCTACCGCTTCGGGATAATTGCGGGTCAGCATCGCCAGCCACTGCTTCAAGCGACCCGGCGATTGACGCGGTGTCATCTGCGCTTTGGCTTGCAGCCAGAAGTCCTGAATCAACGGCAGCAGCTCGGCCCAGGTCATCTCGACGACGTCTTCACCGGCGCGGGCGGCGGCGATTTGCCGGGCCAGATCCGGGCGCGATACCAGTCCACGACCGAGCATGATGTCTTCGACGCCGCTGATCTCGCGGCAACGACGCCAGTCCTCGACGCTCCAGATGTCGCCGTTGGCAAACACCGGCACCTTGACCACGTCCTGCACCCGAGGGATCCATTCCCAGTGGGCTGGCGGCTTGTAGCCATCGGTCTTGGTCCGCGCGTGGACCACGATGTGCGCCGCCCCGCCTTCGGCCAGGGCCGTGGCGCAGACCAGCGCACCGTCCGGGCTGTCGAAACCGAGGCGCATCTTGGCGGTCACCGGAATGTGCGCGGGTACGGCACGACGGACATGTTCGACGATTTGGTTGAGCAGTTCAGGCTCTTTGAGCAGCACCGCACCGCCACGGGATTTGTTGACGGTCTTGGCCGGGCAGCCGAAATTCAGGTCGATAACCTCGGAACCCAACTCGCAGGCCAGTGCGGCGTTTTCCGCCAGGCACACCGGATCGGAGCCGAGCAGTTGCACCCGCAGCGGCACACCGGACGCGGTTCGGGCGTTGGTCAGCAGTTCCGGACCGAACTTGTGGTAATAGGCAGGCGTAAGCAGCTGATCGTTGATCCGAATGAATTCGGTCACGCACCAATCGATACCGCCCACACGGGTCAGCACGTCCCGCAGGATGTTGTCGACCAACCCCTCCATGGGCGCCAAAGCAATTTGCATGAAAAACACACTCAACGAAAAACGTGCGGCAGTTTACTGGTTTCGGCGTGCAGAAGGTATTTCGTCAGACCGGGCGATGGCAAATGTGCGGACGCCTTCGCGGGCAAGCCTCGCTCCTACAGATTTCGGTGATCCGTAGGAGCGAGGCTTGCCCGCGAAAGCTTCAATTAGATCGCGACCCGCAACGCGGGACCATAGCCCTCGATAAACTCCGCCGGCATGCGCTTGGGCTTGCCGGTCGACAGTTCGATGCACACGAAAGTGGTTTGCGCCCGCAGTAACGTCGTGTTGTCGCTGGGGCGCTTCAATTGAAAGTGTCGGGTCATTTTCAGGCGCTGGTCCCAATCGACGATCCAGGTCGCCAACTGCAACTCATCACCCTCATAGGCCGCCGCCAGGTAATCGATCTCGTGCCGTACCACCGCCATCGCCCGATCCAGCCGTCGGTATTCGACCAGATCCAGGCCCAGCCGCTGCGAGTGGCGCCAGGCGCAACGCTCGAGCCAGGTCACGTACACCGCGTTGTTCGCATGGCCCAGCCCGTCGATGTCCTCGGCGCCCACTTCCAGATCAATGATAAACGGCGTTGCCCGATCCCAGCCCATGCCCCACTCCTGGTCAGATTATTTCGACCGGGGCAGTGTAACGGATGCTCAGGCCGATTGGCGCGATTGCAGACTGCGACCGGCCAGCAGCGAAAGAACGCCGTCGATCACCCGAGGATCGGCCAGCACCCGCTGATGCCCGCCCTCTTCCAGGCGCAACAGACGGCTGTCGAACCAGGCTTCGTGGATCAACTGGGATTCCTTGACCGGAACAAAGTTGTCGTCCTCGGCATGGACGATCAGCCCCGGCATGTCGAGCTGATAGTGCGCGACATCCAGTGCAGCGGCACGCATGCCGACATCTTTCTCGACCTGGCGAATAAACGCCGAACGCGCTTTGGGCGGCAGGCGTACATAGCGTGCGAACCCACGCAATACCCCGAGAATTCGCGCCGGGGCGGCGATCGAGACCAGGGTTTCGGTGCGCAAGCCCAACTGAACTGCGAGCATGGCACTGGCGCCACCCATGGAGTGCCCAATAACCGCTTGCAGCGGCGGCAACTCAGCGGCCGCCTCGAGCATGGCCCGGGCGAACAGCACCACATTTGCTTCGCGACCAGGTGAGCGACCGTGAGCCGGGCCGTCGAGGGCAACCACGGTGTAACCGGCATCGACCAGCGCGGTGATCAGCGCGGCAAACTGTGTCGGCCGGCCCTCCCAGCCGTGCATCAACAACACCGCCGGCCCTTGCCCCCAACGCAACGCGGAGAGGCCGAAGCGCAAGGTGATCCGTTCGGATTTCGCCAGCAGCGGCAATTCCCAATCACGCGGCGGCAATTCCCGCGGAGTCATGAACGCCAGGCGCATCTTGCTCGCCACCAACTGCGGCGCGAACCAGCCCAAGGTGCCATTAACGCCACGAACCCAGCTCAACGTGTTCATCGCTCATCTCCTCAGGCTGGTGCCTTCAGGTCATAGCACCGCCGACTTGGCGGCGCGCAGTAATCGATCGGACAACTCTCCTGCCCCCAGCGCCCGCGCCAGAGCCAAACCACCGACCATCAAGGCCATGTCGGCCAAGGCTTTGTCGGCCTCTTCCGGGCTGGCCGCCAACTGCGCGACCATCAACTCAATATGCTCACTCAATGCCACACGAAATTCGTCCGGCAGACGGCCGAGCTCGCCGACTGATGCCGGAATCGGGCATGCCTGTTCGGTGGAATCACGGTGTTTGCGCGACAGGTAGAACGCTGCGACCAACGCGCGACGCTCTTCGCCGGTCAACTCGGCATCCATGTCGGCGATCAAGCCACGACGATGGCTGAGTAGCTGCTTGAATGCTTCCAGCATCAACGCGTCCTTGCTTTCGAAGTGCGCGTAGAAGCCGCCGACCGTCAGGCCGGCCGCGCCCATCACTTCGCCCACGCTCGGCTCGGCCGGGCCGCGCTGAATCAGCGCTGCACTGGCAGCCTTGAGGATGCGTTCGCGGGTTTGAGCTTTTTTATCGTTCATCGTTGCCTCCGAATATTACGATTAGAATATTATTCTCATAATAATTTTCCGCAAGTCGTGGATGCGACCGCTGGTCTGAAGAACAGTTTTTTGAGGAAAACGGAGAATTGGCTAAACGCCAGACAAACAAAAGGGCCATTCAATAATTGAATGACCCTTAAAAATCCCGCAGAGCGGGTAATCGTGGCGTCCCCTAGGGGACTCGAACCCCTGTTACCGCCGTGAAAGGGCGGTGTCCTAGGCCACTAGACGAAGGGGACACAAACCCTTCTATACAACTGATCAGTGCTGAGAGCTGATCGATTCAAGGCCGGTGTGGCCAGACCTTGAACTGTAAAATTGGTGGAGCTAGACGGGATCGAACCGTCGACCTCTTGCATGCCATGCAAGCGCTCTCCCAGCTGAGCTATAGCCCCGGATTTTTCGCCTCGCGGCGGAGCGACATCTTGCGACATCGCTTCTGTAAAACTGGCGTCCCCTAGGGGACTCGAACCCCTGTTACCGCCGTGAAAGGGCGGTGTCCTAGGCCACTAGACGAAGGGGACGCAAACCCTTCTACACAACAGACCAACGCTGAGTGTTGATCGCTTCAAGGCCGGTGTGGCCAGACCTTGAAGTGTAAATTGGTGGAGCTAGACGGGATCGAACCGTCGACCTCTTGCATGCCATGCAAGCGCTCTCCCAGCTGAGCTATAGCCCCTCATCGCTGAGGACGGGGCGAATCTTAATGGCGCATCGGAAGGCTGTCAAACTTATTTTTAACAATTTCCAAAATTTTTTGCCCACATAACAATCACTTACCGCCCTCCCCCCGAAAAACGGGGGTGGCGCCGAAGAGCAAGATCAAAAGATCGCAGCCTTCGGCAGCTCCTACACTAGGTTAAACAGCCTTAAGCGATAGCGCCCAAGAGTTTTTCCCACTCCTTGTTTTCCTTCTTCGACACGCCACCCAACAGATCGATAGCCTGGCGCAGACGGAAACGGGTCAGGTCCGGACCGAGGATTTCCATCGCATCGAGCACCGACACCGAGCTGGCCTGCCCCGTGATCGCGGCGAACATCAGCGGCATGGCATCACGCAGCTTCAACTCCAGGGATTCGACCACCGCCTGAATCGTCGCGGTAATGCTGTCCTTCTCCCACTGACGCAGGCTTTCCAGCTTCCACAGAATCAACTGCATCAACTGACGAACCTGATCGCCCGAGAGTTTCTTGGATTCGAACAGCTTGGCGTCCGGGTTCACGCCACCAGCGAAGAAGAAGCCGGCCAGCGGTGCGACTTGGCTGAAGGTTTCAACCCGGCCCTGCACGTGCGGTGCGATCTTCATCATGTATTCAGGGTTCAGTGCCCACTTTTGCAGACGAGCGGCGAACTCTTCCACCGGCAGGTCACGCAGCCATTGGCCGTTGAGCCACGACAGCTTCTCGATGTCGAAAATCGGCCCGCCGAGGGAGACGCGGCTCAGGTCGAAGTTATCGACCATTTCCTGCAGGGAGAACTTCTCGCGCTCGTCCGGCATCGACCAGCCCATACGGCCCAGGTAGTTGAGCATTGCTTCCGGCATGAAACCCATGCGCTCGTAGAACGTCACCGAGGTCGGGTTCTTGCGCTTGGACAGCTTGCTCTTGTCCGGGTTACGCAGCAGCGGCATGTAGCACAGCTGCGGTTGCTCCCAACCAAAGTATTCGTACAAGAGGATCAGTTTCGGCGCCGAAGGCAGCCATTCTTCGCCGCGCAAGACGTGGGTGATGCCCATCAAGTGGTCATCGACAACGTTGGCCAGGAAGTATGTCGGCAAGCCGTCGGTCTTCATCAGCACTTGCATATCCATGCGATCCCACGGGATCTCGACGTCGCCACGCAGCATGTCAGGCACCACGCACACGCCTTCGGTCGGCACTTTCATGCGGATGACGTGTGGCTCGCCAGCGGCCAGACGACGCGCGACTTCTTCCTTGGAGAGCAACAGCGCACGGCCGTCGTAACGCGGGGTTTCGCCGCGGGCCATTTGCTCGGCGCGCATCTGGTCCAGTTCTTCAGCCGTGCAGAAGCACGGGAAGGCATGACCCATGTCGACCAATTGCTGGCAGTACTTCTGATAGATATCGCCGCGCTCGCTCTGGCGATAAGGACCGTGCGGGCCGCCGACGTCCGGGCCTTCGCTCCAGTCGATACCCAACCAGCGCAGGGCGTCGTATATCTGCTGTTCGGACTCGCGGGTCGAACGCAGTTGGTCGGTGTCTTCGATCCGCAGGATGAACTCACCGCCATGCTGCTTGGCAAAGCAGTAGTTGAACAAAGCGATGTAAGCGGTACCTACGTGGGGGTCCCCGGTAGGCGATGGCGCGATGCGAGTGCGGACGGTGGTCATGGCATGTCTCGAAAAGAATAAAAGCGAAGATCAAACAAGAGGCGAATGGTAACAGGCGATAGCCGCCCGGCTCCAGTCAGCAGGGCATATAAGCCTATATTGCATGGGGGATCAGTTTGGTGGCGATGCTGAAGAAGCTCACTGAATCAGTGCACCCCCTAATGTAGGAGCTACCGAAGGCTGCGATCTTTTGACCCTTGCCTTTAAAAACAAGATCAAAAGATCGCAGCCTTCGGCAGCTCCTACAGGGAGAGCGTCAAACCGCGATCAACCGCTCCCGCAACTTGCCGATTTCGTCGCGCAACTGCGCCGCGGCTTCGAATTCCAGGTCGCGGGCGAGCTGGTACATCTTTTCTTCCAACTGACGAATGCGTTTGCTGATCTCGCTTGGCGAGCGCAGTTCGACCTCGTACTTGGCACTTTCCTCGGCGGCCTTGGCCATGCCTTTGCGCTTCTTGCTGCGCGAACCCGGCACGACCGCGCCTTCCATAATGTCGGCGACGTCCTTGAACACACCCTTCGGCGTGATGCCATTGGCCAGGTTGAAGGCGATCTGCTTGTCGCGACGACGCTCGGTCTCGCCGATCGCCCGCTCCATGGAGCCGGTGATGCGATCTGCGTACAAAATCGCCCGCCCATTGAGGTTGCGCGCCGCCCGGCCGATGGTCTGGATCAGCGAGCGCTCGGAACGCAGGAAGCCTTCCTTGTCCGCGTCGAGAATCGCCACCAGCGAGACTTCCGGCATGTCCAGGCCTTCACGCAGCAGGTTGATCCCCACCAGCACATCGAAGACGCCGAGACGCAAGTCACGGATAATTTCGACCCGCTCCACGGTGTCGATGTCCGAATGCAGATAACGCACGCGCACGCCGTGGTCGGCCAGGTAATCGGTCAAGTCTTCGGACATGCGCTTGGTCAGCGTGGTAACCAGCACCCGCTCTTCCAGGGCCACACGCTTGGTGATTTCCGAGAGCAAGTCGTCGACCTGAGTCAACGCCGGACGGATCTCGATTTGCGGGTCCACCAGGCCAGTCGGTCGCACCAATTGCTCGACCACTCGGCCGGCGTGCTCCGCCTCGTAATTGCCCGGCGTGGCCGAGACAAAAATCGTTTGGGGACTGATGCTTTCGAACTCGTCGAAACGCATCGGCCGGTTGTCCAGAGCCGAGGGCAAGCGGAAACCGTACTCCACCAGCGTTTCTTTCCGCGAACGGTCACCTTTATACATGGCGCCGACTTGCGGCACGCTGACGTGGGATTCGTCGATCACCAGCAAGGCATCCGCCGGCAGGTAGTCGAACAACGTGGGCGGCGCCTGGCCGGATTCACGGCCCGACAGGTAGCGCGAATAGTTTTCGATGCCGTTGCAGTAACCCAGTTCGAGGATCATCTCCAGGTCGAAACGGGTGCGCTGCTCCAGTCGCTGAGCTTCCACCAGTTTGTTATTGGAGCGCAGGTATTCCAGGCGCTCCTGCAATTCGACCTTGATCCCTTCGGTGGCCTCGAGCAGGGTTTCCCGCGGGGTCACGTAGTGGCTCTTTGGATAGAAGGTGAAACGCGGCAGTTTGCGGATGACTTCACCAGTCAGCGGATCGAAGGCGGACAAGCTCTCCACTTCGTCATCGAACAGCTCGATGCGGATCGCTTCGAAATCGGATTCCGCCGGGTGGATATCGATCACGTCGCCGCGCACCCGGAAGGTCGCCCGGGCGAAGTCCATGTCGTTGCGGGTGTATTGCAGGTCGGCCAGCCGACGTAGCAGCGCGCGTTGGTCGAGCTTGTCGCCGCGATCCACGTGCAACACCATCTTCAGATAGGTTTCCGGGCTGCCCAGACCGTAGATGCACGACACCGTGGTGACGATGATCGCGTCCTTGCGCTCCAGCAGCGCTTTGGTCGCGGACAGGCGCATCTGCTCGATATGGTCGTTGATCGAGGCATCCTTCTCGATGAAGGTGTCGGATGACGGCACGTAGGCTTCGGGCTGGTAGTAGTCGTAATAAGACACGAAGTATTCAACGGCGTTGTTCGGGAAGAACGCCTTGAATTCGCCATACAACTGCGCGGCCAGGGTCTTGTTGGGCGCCAGCACCAGCGTCGGGCGCTGTATCTGGGCGATCACGTTGGCGATGCTGAAGGTCTTGCCCGAGCCGGTCACACCGAGCAGCGTCTGGTGCGCCAGCCCGGCCTCAATGCCCTCGACCATCAGGCGGATGGCTTCCGGCTGATCGCCGGCGGGCTCGAAGCGGGTGACTAGCTGGAATTCAGACATACATACCTCTGGATTCGCGCCTGCCCAGTCAAACCGGACAGCGACGAAAAAAACCACAAACGACCGATGTCGCCCAAGGAAAAAACTGGATTGTGCTAAATGTGGAGCCGATTGCCATTGCTTTCAAGGCAAACGTCCTACATCGGGTAAAACCTTTGACGACACCACTCGACCCACGATCGAAAAATAATTGGAAAAACTTACGGTAAAAGCCGAATCGCCTGTCGCCATCAATCGCTGATGGCCTCTATACTAGCTCCCCGTTTGTGCACCGCTCTAGTGCATTCGGCTGGAGCGCGACACGTCCCTCCACACTCCATTCAGAGCCGCCGCAATAATGAGCCTGTTCTCCGCTGTCGAAATGGCACCACGCGATCCAATCCTGGGCCTCAACGAAGCATTCAATGCCGATACCCGTACCAACAAGGTCAACCTGGGGGTCGGTGTTTACTGCGACGAGGAGGGGCGAATTCCACTCCTGCGCGCCGTTGTCGAAGCCGAGACGATTCGCGCCGCTCAACACGTTTCCCGTGGTTACTTGCCGATCGACGGCATCGCCGCCTACGATCAGGCCGTGCAAAAACTGCTGTTCGGCAATGATTCGCCGCTGATCGCCGCTGGCCGGGTTATCACCACCCAAGCCGTCGGCGGTACCGGCGCGCTGAAAATCGGCGCCGACTTCCTTAAGCAACTGCTGCCGAACGCCGTCGTGGCTATCAGCGACCCGAGCTGGGAAAACCACCGCGCGCTGTTCGAAACAGCCGGTTTCCCGGTGCAGAACTATCGCTACTACGACGCCGCGACTCATGACGTTAACCGCGCCGGCCTGCTGGAAGACCTGAACGCCCTGCCCTCCGGCTCCATCGTTGTGCTGCACGCTTGCTGCCACAACCCGACCGGCGTGGACCTGAGCCCGGCGGACTGGAAAAACGTGCTGGAAGTGGTCAAGGCCAAAGGTCACGTGCCATTCCTCGACATGGCTTACCAGGGCTTTGGCGACGGTATCGATGAAGACGCCGCGGCCGTGCGCCTGTTCGCCGAATCGGACCTGACCTTCTTCGTTTCCAGTTCGTTCTCCAAATCCTTCTCGCTGTACGGCGAGCGCGTTGGCGCCCTGTCGATCGTCAGCGAATCGAAAGAAGAAAGCGCGCGCGTACTGTCACAAGTCAAACGCGTGATCCGCACCAACTACTCCAACCCGCCGACCCACGGTGCAAGCATCGTCGCCGCCGTGCTGAACAGCCCGGTACTGCGTGCCCAGTGGGAAGAGGAACTGGCAGAAATGCGCCTGCGGATTCGCGGCATGCGCACCCAGATGGTCGACCTGCTGGCGAAAAACGCTCCACAGCGCGATTTCAGCTTCGTCGGTCGCCAGCGCGGCATGTTCTCCTACTCCGGCCTGACGGTTGAGCAGGTTACCCGCCTGCGCAGCGAGTTCGGCATCTACGCTCTGGACACCGGCCGCATCTGTGTTGCTGCGCTGAACCAGAGCAACATCGACGTCGTGACCAAGGCCATCGTTCAGGTGATCTGAGTCCTCGCGTGATACGAAAACGGGAAGCCGCAGGGCTTCCCGTTTTTTATTTGTCTTTGATAATTCCCAGTTCGGCGACCGGTCGCTCTAGACTGCACGCAGATCAAAAATGTGGGAGCGGGCTTGCTCGCGAAAGCGGTCTATCTGTCACATTGATGCTGGATGTGCCGCCGCCTTCGCGAGCAAGCCAGCTCCCACAGGTTATGAGTACACCCGAGAATTCTTGAGAACCCACATGAAAAACGATGACCTACGCGCCGACCGCGACGAGCTGGACCACTTCGTACCCCGCTCTTCGGCCAAACGCGGTAATAACCTGGTGCTGCAAGTGGCTGCGGGCGTGTTCCTTGGCGGTCTGGCGTTGTGGCTGGTACAACTGGCCGCCACGATGCTGTACGCCAAGTTGATGCTCGGCACCATTACCTTCGGCGGTTAAGCCAATTCGGTTGCACGCTGGCTGGCCGCATCGTCATAGGCCACATAAAGCGACTCGGCCACCTGACTTTTGATCGCCTTGGTGCTTTCCAGGCCCAGGACAAAACCTTCGGCCTTGCCGCCCGCGCGGTTCAATTCGTCAGCGGTGCTGGCCTGAGTGATTGCGTCGAACAGTTTCTCGGCGTGCGGGCCAACGCCTTTGGGCAGGCTGATCTGAGCGATGCTCATGCGAACACCCCGCTGTTTTGAGGTGTGAGGGCTGGATGATTCATGGCGCGTACCTTTTCGGCTGAGGGCCGGCAGCGCGTGTCACCACTTCCGGGCGACCATGGTAGACCTCTACCGCGATTCTGGTAACCGCCAATGGCCGATAACCCCCCTCTGATCCGATGAAAACATCAAACTGCCGACAGAGGCTTGACTTCTCTTTTTGAATCAGTAACATAGACGCCATTCCGCGATAGCTCAGTTGGTAGAGCAAGTGACTGTTAATCACTGGGTCCCTGGTTCGAGTCCAGGTCGTGGAGCCAGACAGCAAGACCGAAAAGCCCCCGATTCGAAAGACTCAGGGGCTTTTTTGTGCTCGCTATAAAGTCAAAAGATCGCAGCCTTCGGCAGCTCCGGAGATCGCATCTCACACGAATCCCCGAGCTGCCGCAGGCTGCGATCTTTTGATCTACCTGCCTCTTTACCGGGTACCGCCGTCAAACATGCTCACTGCTTTTCGCATGCACCGCCCGCGGCTCGGCATGCCCATGCTCTGCCTCTACCACCGGAATCTCGTTCCCGTCGCAGTCACGCAGCTTGCCTTCACTGAAGTAATCCCCTTCCCGCAACGCCGCCAGATCCTGATAACGCAAGACTCGCTCGGTACCAGCCGCAAACACCGACTGTTGATCCGAGTTGCCGGCAGTGAGGTGGTTGAAGGCCAGGTTCAGCACGATGGCCATGATCGCCGAGGAGCTGATGCCCGAGTGGAAGATCGTCGCGAACCAGCTGGGGAAGTGGTCGTAGAAATTCGGTGCAGCGATGGGGATCATGCCGAAACCAATGGAGGTGGCGACGATGATCAGGTTGACGTTGTTGCGGTAGTCGACCTTGGACAGCGTCCGAATGCCGCTGGCCGCCACGGTGCCGAACAGCACGATGCCGGCGCCGCCGAGTACGGAGGTTGGCACGGCGGCGATGACGCGGCCCATGAAGGGCAGCAAACCAAGAACCACCAGGAACACGCCGCCGGTGGCCACCACGAAACGGCTCTTGATTCCGGTGACCGCCACCAGTCCAACGTTCTGGGCGAAGGCGCTCTGAGTGAAGGAGCCGAAGATCGGCGCGATCATGCTCGACAGCATGTCGGCCCGCAGGCCGTTGCCCAGGCGTTTGGAGTCGACTTTGGTGCCGATGATTTCTCCGACGGCCAGAATGTCGGCGGAGGTTTCCACCAGGGTCACCATGATTACGATGCACATCGACAGAATCGCGGCGAAGTGGAACGTCGGCATGCCGAAATGGAACGGTGCCGGGAAGCCGAACATCGGGCCTTGGGTGACGGACGAGAAATCCGCCATGCCGAGGAACACGGCGATGACGGTGCCAATGACCATTGCCAAGAGGATCGACAAACGGGAGATGCTCGCACTGCCGATCTTGCTCAGTAGCAGTACCAGCACCAGCGTCACCGCCGCCAGGCCGATGTTTGCCATGCTGCCGAAGTCCGGGGCATGGCTGTTGCCGCCCATGGCCCAGCGCGCGGCCACCGGCATCAGCGTCAGGCCGATAGTGGTGATCACAATGCCGGTTACCAACGGCGGAAAGAACTTGGTGATTCGCGAGAACACCGGCGTGATCAGCAAGCCGATCAACGACGCGGCAATCACCGCCCCGAGAATCGACTGAAAGCCACCCTCCCCACCACTGCTGACAATCGCCACCATGGTCGCAACGCCGGAAAACGACACGCCCTGCACCAGCGGCAACTGACAACCGAAAAACGGTAAACCCAGGGTCTGCAGCAACGTCGCCAGCCCCCCTGCAAACAATGAAGCAGCAATCAACAAACCGATGTCCGCCGGCGAAAGCCCGGCCGCTTGGCCGATGATCAAAGGCACCGCGACGATACCACCATACATGGTCAGAACGTGTTGCAGGCCGTAAGCCATATTCGCGCCGATCCCGAGATTCTCATCCTCGGGCCGTTGTTGTGAAACATGGGGCGTTTTCATGGTTGGGGGGTTCCCTGGTTTTTGTTGTGCGCACACTGTATTCAATAGTCAGGACAAATGTCTATAGAGTTGTATACAACCAACCAGTCAGATTACGGACAGATGTTCACACTGCCCTTTAGCCGTAGAGCCTCCGGCCTAAAAACTCTTGAAATACATCCCTCCTCCCCTATTCCTCTCCACCGCTAATCTTTTGCTTTCCAAGCGACCGCCGGCACGGCCGCCCTCTCGCTTATACATATAAAGTATGCATAATGAAGTCATTCGAAATTCAGTATCACAAGGCAAAGAACGCGGCCAACAAACTGAAGCACCAAGGCATCAGCCTCGCCGAGACAGAACCTGTGTTTTATGACGATCGAGCGTTGACGCTTCAGGACAACCACCATGATGAGCAGCGATGGATCATCATCGGGCTGGATGCCAAAGGTCGACTGCTGGTCGTTGCATACACCTACCGCGACCCGAATTTCGTGCGAATCATTTCCGCGCGCATCGCCACCAAAAACGAGCGTCGCCACTATATGGAGGCTTGACCGATGAAAGATGAATACGACTTCAGCAATGCCAAGCGTGGAGCGGTTGCCTCCAGCAAAGGCAAGACCCGAATCACCATCATGCTCGATGATGTCGTCATAGAGGCCGCGCGCGCGCTGGCAGAAAGCGAGGGGTACGGCTACCAGACGGTGATCAACAATACCCTGCGCCAGGCATTGCTCAGCGATAAAGGCAAAACGGCGAAGCCCGATCAGAACACGGCTGTTGCCAATGTCGGGCATCTCAAAAAAGGCCTCACCGCCTCCGAGCTGAAATGCCTGGAGAAAAAGTTGTCAGAGGTCCTCAGCGAAATCCATCACGTGATGGAGCTTGAGGTTCGTTCCTAGCCACAAAACCAACACACCCACGCCTGGATCGAGCAAAAGAAAAAGGAGCGAATTGATCAAATCCGCCCCTTTGCGTGGAGCTTAATTTGCCTGCGACACAGGCTCAATCAACCGCTCCAGCACCCGCTTCAACACTTCCTGCGCTGGCACTCGAATCCCGAATTCACTTTCCAGTAACCCGATCAACTCATCCACATCCGTCACCTGCCGCCGCTCGCTCTCACTGCCCGTGCGGTGAATGGCAAAGCTGCCGTTACTCAATGTGCGTCGCCATCCCTCCCCCGTCCGCGCCACCATCAATTGTTTCACGAAGGAAGATTCGGGATGGGTCGAGACGTACCAGTTGCCGAGGGTGTAATCGATGTCTTCCTGACGTTGCAGGTCGAAGATGTACATCGCACGCCATTCATCACCGACGTTAGCACGCAGGGTGTAGCCGTCGGCATGCGGTTCGATGCGATAGGTTTCGTGGGGAGTGAACTGCTCAGCTTCGGTATCCAGCATCAGCGGTGCGGTGGGCACCATGCCGCCGAAGCCGACGTCAGTGATGTAGCGCACGCCATCGAGGGTCACCAGACTCAAGCGGTGAGTGCGGGCGGTCCAGGCGCCTTCGGACTGTCCCATGACCACGCGACCGGTGATGCCGCGTGCGTCGAAGCCCAATGTCTGAAGCAAGGCGAGGAACAGGTGGTTGAGTTCGTAGCAGTAGCCCCCGCGACCTTCGTGCAGGACTTTCTGCTCGATGGACGGCAGATCGATAAGCACCGGTTCGCCCATTAAAGTGGTGAGGTTTTCAAACGGGAAGGCGCCGGTGTGGCGCAGCTGCAGTTGGCGCAGGGTTTCCAGGGTTGGTGCCGGGGGCGCATCGAAGCCCAGGCGTTGCAGGTACAGCGCAAGATTCGTCAGTTGTGTCTCGCTCATCGCTCAATCCTTTATGCAGAGGTCCGCGGATGGATCGCTCCACCGATGGGCGCCATGTATAAGGGAAAATACGGTCGGACTGACAATTGATTTAGCCAATCACCGCACACGCCAGGATTATCGACGCTTGCGCGAACCCACTCGAATCCATGTCGGTGCATGATCGCTGGCATGAGGTTCGTTGCGAACCCAGGCATCGACGCCAGCCTCCTGCAGGTAAGGACTCAGTGCCGGGTTGAGCAGCAGATGATCGATGCGCAACCCCGAGTTTTTCTGCCAGTGCTGCCGGAAATAATCCCAGAAGGTGTAGATCCGCTCCTCTGGATACAGATGGCGCAGGGAATCGGTCCAACCCTGATCCAGCAACCGCTGATAACACGCGCGACTCTCGGGTTGCAGCAGCGCATCCTTGAGCCAGGAGCGCGGGTTGTAGATGTCCAGATCGGTGGGTACCACGTTGTAATCGCCGGCTAGCACCACCGGATGGTCGCTGCTCTGAAGCTCCTTGGCGTGCGAGATCAGCCGTTCGAACCACGCCAGTTTGTAATCGAACTTCGGCCCTGGCTGCGGGTTGCCATTGGGCAGGTACAGACAACCCACCAGAACCCCATGCACAGCAGCCTCGATGTAGCGGCTATGGGTATCGCTGTCATCACCTGGCAAACCGCGCCGGCTCTCCAACGGCTGCGCATCGCGCGCCAGAATCGCCACCCCGTTCCACGACACCTGGCCGTGCCAGACGGCGCCATACCCGGCGGCCTCCAGCTCCGCGACGGGGAATGCGCCGTCGACCGATTTGAGTTCCTGCAAGCAGGCGATGTCTGGCTGTTCTCGCGCAAGCCAGGCCAGCAGATTCGGCAAGCGGGCGCGCATGCCGTTGACGTTGAAGGTGGCGATTTTCAGGTTCTTCATGATCCGACGCTCGCAACGGATGGGGCGGTATCCAGTTGTGACCGGGGTGCGCCACGGCAGTTGCCGTGGCGAACGAAACAGGCGACTAAAGGCGCGAGACTTACAGCGGGTGATCGTCCCATGATGCCTTGAGCAACGGCAGCAGTGCATGCCTATCCACCGGCCGACTGAGGTAGAACCCCTGTACTTCATGGCACTGGTCCGAAATCAGAAAGTCCAGTTGCTCCAGCGTCTCAACACCTTCGGCCGTCACGGTCAGGCCCATGGCCTTGCCCAGGTTGATGATCGCCTGCACCACGGCGCGGTCATTGCTGCCGTTGCTCATGGAAGCAATGAAGCGCTTGTCGATCTTGATCCCGTCGAACGGATACGTGCGCAAGTAACCGAGCGAAGAATAACCGGTGCCGAAATCGTCCATGTTCAGCCGTACGCCCAACTCCTTGAGCGCATTCATGGTCGCCAGAGCGCCGTCGACATCGATGAGCATCACATTTTCCGTGATCTCCAGTTCCAGTCGACTGGCGGGCAATCGGCTCTGGATCAATGCCTCCCGGACATCCTCGATCACATCGCTACGGGCAAACTGCACCGGCGACAAGTTGACCGACACCATCATCGCTCCCGGCCAGGTCAGGGCTGTCTCGCACGCCTCGCGCAACACCCAGCGCCCTAATGGCACGATCAGATCGGTCTGCTCGGCCAATGGGATAAACGCATCGGGGTTCAACAAGCCTTGCACCGGATGCTGCCAGCGCAGCAGCGCTTCGACCGAGACGATCTGTTTGCCATCGACGTGATAACGCGGCTGGTAATGCATCACGAATTCGTTGTTCTTGATCGCCTGACGCAGGTCGCTTTCCAGTTGTCGGCGGTGCTGGATCTGATCGTTCATGTGCGGCGCAAAGTAGCACCAGGTCTTCTTGCCATTGGATTTGGCCTGATACAACGCGATATCGGCACAGCGAATCAGCTCCTCCGGAACGTGCCCCTGGCGCCGACTCAAGGCGACACCGATGCTCGCGCCAATGTGCAGCGTGTGATGATCGTAATGGATCGGTTGATGCAGGCTGTCGAGCAAGCGCTCGCAAAACCGGTCGATTTCCGCGTGGCTGTCCATGCCGTGGAGCACCAGCACGAACTCGTCGCCCCCCAATCGCGCAACCAGATCGATATCCCGCGTGCATTCGCGCAAACGGATCGCCACTTCCAGCAATACTGCATCGCCCGCCGGGTGGCCGAGGGAATCGTTGATCGGCTTGAAGTTATCCAGGTCGATCATCAACAACGTCAACGCCGTCGATTGCTCTTTCAGTGCCAGAGCATCTTCGAGGTAGCGCGCCAGTTTGTTGCGGTTCGGCAAGCCGGTCAGTGCGTCGTGCATCGACAGATGCTGGATCTGCGCATGGGCGGCGACTTCATCTGTGATGTCGCTGGCCGTCCCGCGAAAACCCAATAGCGCGCCCTTGCGCTGGATCGGTCGCGCCGACACCCGGCACACTCGCTGTTGCCCCGATTGATCACGGTAGGAACAGCGCAAGTGGCTGACGGCTTGCTCTTCATCAAGTTTGTTCAGCCACAGCGACAAGGGCGTGGTTTCGCAATTGAGCAGTTGCCCGATGTTCTGCCCCAGCCATTGTTGATCCGAGAACCCGGTGACGGTGCTGAAGCGCCCCGACAGATAAGTGATGCAATGCTGTTCGTCGGTTTCCCAGATCCAGTCGGACGCGGCTTCGGCCACCGCACGAAAGCGTTCTTCACTGGCCTCAAGCGCCTGATTCGACAAATCGAGGCTGGTGTAACTGGCATCCACATGCCCCGACGTGCGCAGGACATAACGAAAGAAGTAAGCCGTCAATAACGCCAGAATCAACAACGCCCCGCCCAGTGGCGGCAGCAACGACCAAAGCAATTGGTGACCCGGCTGCTCAAGCCGGGAGTCCAGGCTATAACCGGTGCCGGTCAGAGCGACGGCTGGCTGACCGGGAACAATGACGTCGTCGGCCGTCAGGCTCAAGTCATGCAAACCGTAATCGGCGCTCAAGGTAGCGAGCTTTTCAGGGTTCAACTGGTCGACGTATATCAGCACTGAGGTGCTCTTGGGATCGACCGCCGGGCGTTCGTCATTGGGCACGATCGCGGCCGCCGTCAACAGCGCCGGTTTGCCTTCGAACAAGGTGTACCGGCTGATGGGCTCGATGAGGCTTTCCTGACTTTGAACCTCGTCTACAAGCGTCGCCATCGAGGTCGACAGATAGGCTGTCGCCTGATCCTGAACCAGCAGCCCGCGCACCGTGGCGTATTTGGTTCGCTGACCATCGATTACGAAAACCGCGTCGTAGTGATCGATGGTAAACAGGGTTTTACCCATGTTCTGCTCGACGTAAGCCCACTGCACATCGACCTTGTCGTTCAGGTGGTCGTAGGCGGTCGTCCAGTTGGCGTAGCTGGCGATGTAGTTTTTCG
Source organism: Pseudomonas sp. F-14 TE3482 (assembly GCF_053629455.1). Taxonomy (NCBI): domain Bacteria; kingdom Pseudomonadati; phylum Pseudomonadota; class Gammaproteobacteria; order Pseudomonadales; family Pseudomonadaceae; genus Pseudomonas; species Pseudomonas sp. F-14 TE3482. Next base: position 3,288,167 of record NZ_JBRJII010000001.1, on the reverse strand, counting down.
AGGCGGTGATGCGGTTCTCAAGTGCCCGTTGCGTGTAGAACGTGGTTTTGCCCAGATCCTGAATATCGAGCCGTGCGGCAATACTGAACAAGGCGATCAGTGCAATCAGCACCCCAACCACAAAAAGCAGGCCGATGACGAACATCAGGTTACGGGTAATCGGTGTATGACGCGCAGGTGCAGCGGTAGTAATGGCAGTAAAATCCATGCACTTGATCCTGTCGATCGATCGCCTTATCGGGTGAGGCGGGGCCTGGTCTGTCGTCATGACAGCCAGACTCTTCACTGACCATAGCAGCCCTGCCTGGTCACCGCCCCTGAATAACGCAAGTCATTGCCGAAGGCGCTCTCAAGGACGCCTTCGCCGGCAAGCCTGGCTCCTACAGGCCCGATTTGCCTGATACACCCCCATGGAGGAATGTTTTCAGCGGTCCGAGCGCAGCAGCGCCTCGACGCCCCCTTCCATCGACAACACCGCCGAACGATTTCGCCCCGAATGCTTGGCCTGGTACAGCGCCGCATCCGCGCGCTTGATCAACATTTCGGTGCTGTCGTGCCCCGTCGGCACAAACGAATAACAGCCAAGACTGACCGTCACGTAGCCCGTGGGCGAGCCGCTGTGGATGATGTTTTTGTCCATGACGCTGCGACGGATCTGCTCAGCGATCGTCAGCGCACCATGGATGTCGGTGTCCGGCAGCAGCACTGCAAACTCTTCGCCGCCGTAGCGCACCGCCAGATCGGCGTTGCGGTGACAGCAACTCTTCAGTGCCCGCGCCACTTCGGCCAGGCAATGGTCCCCCGCCACATGACCGTAGGTGTCGTTATAGCGTTTGAAGTAATCGATATCGAGCATGATCAGGCTCAGCGGGCTCGACCGCCGGGCACCGCGCCCGAACTCGACCTCCAGCGCCCGCTCGAACAATCGACGGTTGGCCAACCCGGTCAGGCTGTCGTGGGTGGCGATCAGCTCCAGGGTTTTCTGCGCCTCGCGCAAGTCCGCCTCGATGCGCTCGCCCGCACGCACCTGATGAATGAACACCCAACCGAACAACCCCACGCCAAGGACGACCAGAGCGACGATCACACTGGATTGAATCGCCGTGTCGTACCAGTCCTTGAGGATCGCGTCTTTGGAAGATGCCGCCGCGACCACCACCGGATAGGTATCGAGTTGTCGGTAGCCATACAACCGAACGATGCCATCCACCACCGAGTTGATCATGGCGTTGCCGGATGTCGCACTGGGCAGAAGTTTTTGAAAAATCTCCCCCTGAGCCAATGACGTGCCGATCTGCGATTCCACAAACGGCCGTCGCGCCAGCAGTGTTCCATCGGTCAACGCCAAAAACATCGCGCCGTTGTTATCGAGGCTGAAGCTTTTGAAGAACTGGTCGAAGTACGACATCTTGATCCCGGCCAGCAACACCCCCTGGAAATTGCCGTCCTGGTCGTTTATCCGTCTGGACACCGGAATGATCCATTCGCCACTCTCCCGACTGCGAATCGCTGGGCCGATGTGTGCCAGGGACGATATGTTCTGCTGGTGAAACCTGTAGTATTCGCGGTCCGCCACACCTGGGCCACGGGACAGGTTTTCGAACGACGTCACGACCCGTTGCCCCTGCTTGTCGAACAGAAATATCCCGTGCAACTGATGCAGCGCCTGCACCCGCCGGGCGAAGGTTTTCTGCAAGCGTGGCGTCTGGACAGCGTCGAAACCTTCAGCCTGAATCCAGTCCACCAGACTGATCAGCACCAGATCGGCTTTCATGAACGTGTCTTCGGCCTGTTGCGCCATGGCTCGCGTCAGGTTCGACGAAGACACCTGGGCCAACGCCAGATCGTGACGGCGCGACTGCTCCAGTTGCAGATAAAGCAGCCCACAAAGACAAAGGCACACTGCCGCAATAAACAGCACCGCAGCTTTGAGCAGGGGCAACCGCCTCAAGGCACCATCGAGCGGGTGGTGCGGATCGGGAATGGGGATAGGCAAAAGCGAGTCCTGAAAGGGTAAGGCATGGGCAAAGGCCCAAAACCCTTATTTTTTGTGAGCTTAGTCTACGGGGTTGTGCGGGGTAAATGCGCCAGATCTACAGAGATCGACTTCCCGACGAGTGAAATGAAAGTTTCAGCCGCGCACACTCTTTGTAGCAGATCGCATTACCGTTTAACTGACTGGCGTTTATCCCTAAGGACCGCGGGTGTTTCAATCGCATGACGCAAGGCAAAACAGCCTTATCTTGAAGAAGCTACGATTAACTGACATCACGACAGGAAATCGACATGAGTAAAGCAGACGAGCTCGCCGAGAAGCTGAAACAATCCCGGCAAACCAGTGCCGATGCGACCATCGCCGATCAGGCCATCGACGGCTGGCCGGGCCAGGTCTACGACTTGTATCACCAGATCGAAACCTGGCTGCAGCCACTGATCGAAGTGGGCCTGAAGCTGCGACGCAATTCCACTCACGTGTTCGAGAGGGCTCCGGACGGGGCGACTTACGACTACGCCATCGACCAACTGCTGATCGAAGGCAACCACCACAGCATCACCTTCGATCCCGTCGCCCGCTTCACCGCCGACGGTGCCGGGCGGATCGAGATTCACTCGACAGACAAGGAACTCGCGCTGTTGCGAACCGTGGATGAACACGGCCATACGCATTGGTGGCTTCAGGCGATCGAGCAATCCGGACAACAACCGGATGCGATCGCGCTGACGGAACACAACCTGCTTCTGGCGGTGCAAGAAGGGCTGGGGCTTTAAAGCTTGTTCTGCCCCACCGCCATCGAGGGAGGCGCCGCTCGCCTCCCGTCCAGCGTTGGCCGTTCCGAAGGCAGATTCAGCGCACGCAACACAGGGTTATCGTACCCATACACATCGGGTTTGAACGTCACTCGCCCATCAAGACTCAGGTCCACTGTCCAATAGGCCAATAGCACCGGCACTTTCACGGGGAGCCTGATGTTCTCTGTCTTGCCATTGGCTAACTGCTTTTGAATCCCTTCGCTGCCCCAGCGAACCGGGTCGTTGAACAACAGCTCCACCAATTGCAACGGGTTTTCTACCCGAATACAGCCCGAACTGGTCGCACGATTGGATTGCGCAAACAACTCGCGATGCGGGGTGTCGTGCAGATAAATGGCGTAATCGTTGGGAAAGCGAATGACCACCTGCCCCAGCGAGTTATCCGACCCTGCATCCTGACGCAGCGTAAGGCCGCGCGGGTTGTCCCAATCGACAGTCGACGGGTCGAGCACGTTGCCTTCTCGATCGATCACGCGGATCCGGTTTGCATCAAGATAACCGGGATTGTTGCGAATCTTCGGCAGCATGTCCTTGACCAGAATGGTCGGCGGCACGGTCCAGGTCGGGTTGAACGTGATGTAAGTGATCTCGGATTGAAAAATCGGTGTACTGCGATACGGTTTACCGACCTGCACCCGGGAGCGCCATATCAGCTTGCCATCGCGATAGAACGAAACCTTGTACCCGGCGATGTCGACGATGACAAAAGTACCCTGAAGTTTGTACAGCAGCCACCGCGCCCGCTCCATGTTCACGCGAACCTGATCGATTCGCGCCTCGACCGGCACATTCAGCGCCGCGAGTGTCGCCGGCCCCGCCACCCCATCCGCCCCGAGGTATTGCTCGGCCTGATACTTCTTTACCGCCGCCATGACGGTGTCGTCGTAGTCGGAGCGCGCGTTCATTTTCGCGCTTAGGTAACCACCCGCCACCAAACGGGCTCGCAACTGCGCAACCGAGGCGTCGTCCATGCCAGGCCTGAGGGTCTGCCCTCCCGGGACCTTTGGCCAACCACCACTGTCGCGAACCCTGCGCAATTGCGCCAGGCCCTGTCGCAACGTGCCATAAATCGCTTCTTGTGGCGGCGCTTGAGCGAACGCGCGCGCGACGTCATGGCTATCGAGGGCAGCGAAGAAAAGATTGACGTCCTCCCGAGGATCGATGCCGACCGGGTCGAAATTCCAATGGATGTCCAGTCGCGAAGGGTCGACCTTGCCGCGCCGCAACTGCAGCAGCGCCGTGATGAACGTCTGGGTCGCCGAGATATCAAAAGCCGCCCGTTGTCCGGGGGTTGGTTCAGTTGCCTGCATCGAGTTTCTGGCCGTGACCAGTTCGGCAATTCGAAAATCCTCGGGGTCCAGGCCATCGACCCCGGTGTCGCTCAGGCTTTTCAATAACTGGACGACATCGTCATCGTCCGTCCAGGCGGCGCGATAGCCACGATGGCTATAAAAATCCAGCACGGCTCGGTTAACGTCGACCCGTTGATGACGCGTTGAGGTGAGCAACGGGGGAAACGCCGAACTCAATGGCGCCAACGCCGCCTGAATCGCCTGGGCGACGTAATCGCCAGGTGCTGCCTCCGCGACGACGCTAACGGGAGATGGCTGCTCAATCGGCGAAGTTTCCGCAATTGCCATGCCGCTTATCAGAAAGCCCATAAAAAATATGCGGCTTATGACGAATAACCTTGTTAACTGCCCCATGGATAATCCTTAATCTCCCGTTTTCAACCGGCTAGCGTCGTGCGCGCTGCTAGACTCGAAACAATCAGATGAGACTTGCATATGGCCCTAGACCGCTTCGGCTTTTTAATGACGGCCCTGTTGCTGACCGCGTGTACCTTACCGGCAGCCTACGCCGATTCGCTTGAAGCCGCGCTGATCAAAGCGGCCCCCAATGCCAACGCCAAGGTGATTGCCCTGGCCGTACGCGCGTCCCAATGCAGCCGGGCCCAAAGCGCGGCCCCGGTGCAAAGACTAGCAGTCATCGATTATTCCCTGCCCTCGACCGCGCAACGCCTTTGGGTATTCGACCTTAAACAACGCAAGTTGTTGTTCCACGAACTGGTTGCCCACGGTCGCAACAGCGGCGAAAACATGGCCCGTCAGTTCTCCAACCGCAATGCCAGCTTCGCCACCAGTCTTGGTTTGTACCGAACCCAGTCCAGCTATGTCGGGCAGAACGGTTATTCGTTGCGCATGGAAGGTCTGGAGCCGGGTTTCAACGACAACGCTTTCGAGCGGGCGATCGTTATTCATGGCGCGCCGTATGTCAGTCCTGACCTCGCGCGGGCGAATGGCCGGATCGGCAGAAGCCTGGGTTGCCCGGCGGTGAGACCTGCGATTGCGCATCAGCTGATCGATTCGATGAAGGACGGGCAGTTGCTGTTTTCTTACTATCCGGATCAGCGCTGGTTGAAGTCTTCTTCGTATATCAATTGCGGTAACGCGACCGTGGCAGACTCGTCCAAGCCGAACAGAAGTCACTAAACACCGAGTGAAACTGTCAGAAATGTAATCTTGGCCTCAGTCTGCTGAAAGGCGCCGCCCGTTAGCCTTCACCTCATTAAGTTCTCCTCCCTCCGCTCAGGATGGACTTGAGGGCTTCATCAGGCTGACGGATGGGAAAAACGGCATGCATTCCAACACCTCAAGACGCACTTTCGTGAAGGGCCTGGCCGCGGGTGGAGCCCTCGCGGGCCTCGGGCTGTGGCGCACGCCGGTCTGGGCGGTCACCAGCCCCGGCGAACCGAACGTGCTGGCCGGTACCGAGTTCGACCTGTACATCGGCGAAACCCCGGTCAACATCACCGGCAACCCTCGAACCGCGATGACCATCAACGGCGGCATTCCCGGCCCCCTGCTGCGTTGGCGTGAAGGCGACACCGTCACGCTGCGGGTGAAGAACAAACTCAAGGACACCACTTCCATTCACTGGCACGGCATCTTGCTGCCCGCCAACATGGACGGCGTGCCGGGCCTGAGCTTTCACGGTATAGAGCCGGACGGGATGTACGTCTACCAGTTCAAGGTCCGGCAGAACGGCACTTACTGGTATCACAGCCATTCGGGCTTTCAGGAACAGTCCGGGGTTTACGGGCCATTGGTGATCGACGCCAGGGAACCGGAGCCTTTCCAGTACGACCGCGATTACGTGGTGATGCTGACTGACTGGACCGATGAAGACGCGGTCGGCCTGATGAGCAAACTCAAGAAACAATCCGATTATTACAACTACCACAAGCGCACCGTGGGCGATTTCATCCACGACGTCAGCGAGAAAGGCTGGGGCTCGACAGTTGCCGATCGCAAGATGTGGGCCGAGATGAAGATGAACCCCACCGATCTGGCCGACGTCAGCGGCGCCACGTACACCTACTTGATGAACGGCCAGGCGCCGAACATGAACTGGACTGGCGTGTTCCGCCCCGGCGAAAAGCTGCGACTGCGCTTCATCAACGGCTCGTCGATGACCTACTTCGACGTGCGCATCCCCGGCCTGAAAATGACCGTGGTCGCCGCGGATGGCCAACACGTCAAACCGGTGAGCGTCGACGAATTCCGCATCGCGGTGGCGGAGACGTTCGATGTCATCGTTGAGCCGACCCAGGACGCCTATACCCTGTTCGCCCAGTCGATGGACCGAACGGGTTTTGCACGAGGCACCCTTGCGGTGAAGGCCGGCTTGTCGGCGCCAGTGCCACCACTGGATCCGCGACCGCTGGTGACCATGGATGACATGGGCATGGGCGGGATGGATCACGGCAGCATGGGCGGCGACATGGCGGGGATGGATCACAGTGCACCGCAAGGCATGACGGGCATGGACGGCGGTGACATCCAAGGCATGGACAACATGGCCGGCATGGATCACAGCAGCATGGCCATGGGCGGCATGGCCGGTATGCAATCCCACCCAGATACGGAAAAAGACAACCCGCTGGTGGACATGCAAGCCATGAGCACCTCGCCGAAACTTGACGACCCGGGCCTGGGCCTACGCGACAACGGTCGCCGCGTGCTGACCTACTCCGACCTGCGCAGCACCTTCGAAGACCCGGATGGCCGCGAGCCCGGTCGCACTATCGAGCTGCACCTCACCGGCCATATGGAGAAGTTCGCCTGGTCGTTCAACGGCGTGAAATTCTCCGACGCCGAACCGCTGCGACTCAAGTACGGCGAGCGAATTCGTGTGGTGCTGGTCAACGACACAATGATGACTCACCCCATCCACCTGCACGGCATGTGGAGCGACCTCGAAGACGAGAACGGCCAGTTCATGGTGCGCAAACACACCATCGACATGCCACCGGGATCAAAGCGCAGCTACCGGGTCACCGCCGACGCGCTCGGGCGCTGGGCCTATCACTGCCATCTCCTGTACCACATGGAAATGGGCATGTTCCGTGAAGTTCGCGTGGAAGAATGAGGCGCTACCCATGACCAGACTGATTCGCTCTACCCGCCTCGCTTTGGCACTCGCTGGCTTCACGGCTTCTTCGGCCATGGCTGCTACCGACGATATGCAGGGCATGGACCATAGCCAGATGCCGGGCATGGATCACAGCCAAATGCAGAGCATGGACAACGGCCAGATGCAGCCCGCCGCGCCGACCCAAAGTCGCACGCCGATTCCGGCATTGACTGACGCCGACCGCGCTGCCGTCTACATCAGCCCCGCCGGCCATGCCGTGCATGACTCCGCGCTCAACTATTACTTGCTCGCCGACAAACTCGAATGGCAGGACGCCGACGACGGCAGCGCATTGGCGTGGGATCTGTCCGGCTGGGTCGGCGGCGACATCGATCGCCTGTGGCTGCGCTCCGAAGGCGAACGCGTCAATGGCAAGACCGAAGACGCCGAAGTCCAGGCCCTCTGGGGCCACGCGATCAGCCCATGGTGGGACGTGGTGACCGGCGTGCGCCAGGATTTCAAACCCGGCGCCCCACAAACCTGGGCCGCACTAGGCGTGCAAGGCATGGCGCTGTACAACTTCGAAGCCGAGGCCACGGCCTTCATCGGCGAAGGTGGCCAGACCGCCGCACGGCTGGAGGGCGACTACGACATCCTGCTCACCAACCGGCTGATTTTGCAGCCGACCGCCGAGCTCAATGTCTACGGCAAAAACGACCCGCAACGGGGCATCGGTTCCGGGCTGTCCAACACCGAAGCCGGCCTGCGATTGCGCTATGAAATTCGCCGGGAATTCGCGCCCTACATTGGCGTGACCTGGAACCGCACTTACGGCAAAACCGCCGATTACGCCAGGGATGAAGGCGAGGACCGCAGCGAAGCCCGCCTTGTCGTCGGCGTTCGGCTGTGGTTCTAAATGTATTAACTCGAAAACCTAAAAACCAACCGCTTAAAGCGGTAAGAGGCCTTGCATGCGCACAATCAAAACCACAGCTGTTGCCATCGCACTTTCAACCGGGCTGCTCATGAGCGCACTCGCTCAAGCCCACCCGAAACTGCTCTCCTCTACCCCGGCCGAAAGCGCGGAAGGCGCGGCGCCGAGCAAGATCGAACTGCACTTCTCCGAAAACCTCGTGACCCAGTTCTCCGGCGCCAAACTGGTCATGACCGAAATGCCCGGCATGGCCCACTCGCCCATGCCCATGAAGGCCAAAGTTTCCGGCGGCAGCGACCCGAAAACCATGGTCATCACCCCGCTCTCGCCACTGCCCACCGGCAGCTACAAAGTCGAATGGCGCGCCGTGTCTTCGGACACTCACCCGATCACCGGCAACGTTACGTTCAAAGTGAAGTGATGGATGAGCGACTCAATCAGCATTGCCCTTCGGTTTGTGTTGTATGTGGATTTGATGCTGTTGTTTGGGGTGGCGCTCTTTGGGCTGTATAGCCTTAAAGGACAGGAAAGGCTGTCGGGAGCGGTGTTGCCGTTTCGGCCGATGTTAGCGGGAACGGCGGTGCTGGGGGTGGTGTTGTCCGTCGCGAGCATGGTGATGATGGCGAGAGCCATGAGCGGGGAATCGGACTTCGCCGAACTACGCCCGCACATCGAGATGATGCTGTTCGAGACGAACGTCGGGCTGGCTTGGGGGGTTCGCATTGTTGCGCTGGTCGTCGCAGGTTTAGTGATGATGCTCCGTGCACCTGGTTTCAGTTTATGGGTTGCAGCTTTTGCCGGCGGTGTTGCCCTTTCCAGCCTGGCCTGGAACGGGCATGGCGCTATGGATGAAGGCAGTCGTCGTTTCTGGCATTTCACGGTGGACATTCTGCACCTGCTGACGGCAGGGGCCTGGCTTGGCGCATTGATGGCGTTTGCGCTGATGGCAAGAATCAACGCCCTGCACACTGAAGCGCGCATCAGGTTGCTGGCCCGCGCCGTTAATCGATTTGAGGTGATTGGCGCGGTCATCGTGGTGGTCATTACGGTGACAGGGGTTGTGAATTATCTGTTCATCGTCGGGCCGAAACTGGATGAGGTATTTCTCAGTACTTACGGGGTTTTGCTGTTCATCAAAGTGGTGCTGTTTGCAGGAATGCTCGTGCTCGCCGCGTTGAACCGGTTTCACCTTGGGCCGCTATTGGAGCGATCGTTGCGGGACGGGCAATACGCCGTCGCCGCTAATGCGTTGCGGCGCAGCGTGCTGGTGGAATGGGTGGCTGCTGTGGTGATCGTGGGGTTGGTGGCCTGGCTCGGAACGTTGAGCCCGGAGATGGAAATAGCAGCGCAATAAGCCTGAAGGGATCGTTTGATATGGATCAATAACACGCTGCGGCCATGGCGTAATTTCAGGCTCATGCCCTTGATGGGGAAATACGACATGTTCTGATCAGCGGCCATCTGGCGGCGGCTGATCAGCCCTTACTCTCTGGAGATTGCCATGCACGCCTACATTAAATCGCTCGCCGCCCTGATCGTCTGCAGCCCATTGATGGCCCTGGCAGTCGACGAACATCACCCCGACCAGCCGCCAGCAGCACCGACGGCAACTACCACCACCCCAGCCATGCCCATGCAAGACAAGGCCATGAGCGAACAGATGCAGAGAATGCAGGCGGCCCACGACAAAATGATCGCCGCCAAAACCCCGGCCGAACGCCAGGCGGCGATGCAGGAAGCCATGACCACGATGAAAAACAGCATGGGCATGATGCACGACCATTGCACAGGCATGGGGATGGGTATGGGCAAGGGCATGTCCGGCAGCAAGGACGGCTCGGGCACAGCGATGATGGACATGATGATGAAAATGATGGATCAGCAATCCAGCATGATGAAGATGCCGATGGGCCAATAAATCTCACTTCGTCGGAATGGAGCTCGCCACATGAACCACTCACCACCCTCGACGCCTCCAGCCTCCTCCTTCTGGCGCAGTAAACCCGGCATCGCGCTGGGCATGCTGCTAGTAATCGGCCTGTTTTACCTGGCCCGCGAGCATTACGGCCATATCTCCCCGATTCTGCCCTACCTGATTCTGTTGCTGTGCCCGTTGATGCACCTGTTTGGCCATCACCACGGCGGCAGGCGCTGACCCATGCATCGCCATAACGGACATCTGGATGACCTCAAGTCACCTGCTCAGAGGGAGCAGGCACCGGAGTCGGCGGCGACCGAAAAAGAGTACACCTGCCCCATGCACCCGCAAATCCGCCAGCGCGGCCCGGGTACATGCCCCAAGTGCGGCATGACCCTGGAACCGGTATTGCCCGAACTGGAGGAAGCAAGCAATCCTGAGCTCGAGGACTTTTCCCGGCGCTTCTGGTGGACCCTGCCGCTGACTCTGGCAGTGACTGCACTGGCCATGGGTGGTCATGGCTTGAATCTGTTTCACGGTGCCACACAGAACGGGGTCGAATTGGTGCTCGCCGCACCTGTCGTGCTGTGGGCCGGCTGGCCGTTCTATGTGCGCGGCGTGCGCTCGGTCATCCAGCGCAGCCCCAACATGTGGACGCTGATCGGCCTCGGCACCGCCGCAGCCTTCCTCTACAGCCTTGCCGCCACGCTGGCACCCGGCCTGTTTCCAGCCACCTTCATGATGGATGGCCGGGTTGGCGTGTACTACGAAGCGGCGGCGGTGATCATCTCCTTGACACTGCTCGGACAAATGCTCGAACTCAAGGCGCGCTCACAAACCTCTGCCGCGATCAAATCGCTGCTTGGCCTGGCGCCCAAGACCGCGCTCCGGATCAACGCCGATGGCAGCGAAGCGGACATTGCCCTGAGCCATGTGCACAGCGGCGACACCTTGCGTGTGCGCCCCGGCGAGAAAGTCCCGGTCGACGGTGTGGTGCTGCAGGGTGAAAGCGCGGTGGACGAGTCCATGCTCACAGGCGAGCCGCTCCCCGTGATGAAACGCCCTGGTGACGGACTGATCGGCGCCACCCTCAATACCCACGGCAGCCTGGTGATGCAGGCGCAAAAAGTAGGTTCATCGACCGTGCTCGCGCAAATTGTGCAGATGGTGGTTCAGGCGCAACGCTCCAAGGCACCGATGCAACGCCTGGCAGACGTGATTGCCGGCTACTTCGTCATGGTAGTGATCGCCATCGCCGTTCTGACCTTTGTCGGCTGGGGGCTGTGGGGGCCGCAACCGAGCTGGGTGTTCGGCCTCATCAATGCGGTGGCCGTGCTGATCATCGCCTGCCCGTGCGCTCTCGGCCTGGCCACACCCATGTCGGTGATGGTCGCCACCGGCAAGGCTGCCGGCAGCGGCGTGCTCTTCCGGGATGCGGCGGCGATCGAGAACCTGCGCAAGGTCGACATCCTGATCGTGGACAAAACCGGCACTCTTACCGAAGGTCGCCCGGCGTTCCACAGCGTCGAACCTGCGCCTGGCTACAGTGCTGACGAAGTGCTGCGCCTGGCCGCCAGTCTCGACCAGGGCAGTGAGCACCCGTTGGCCCACGCCATCGTCGAGCGCGCTCGCGCCAACGGCCTGGTATTGAGCACAGCGCAGACGTTCGAATCGGCATCAGGGATCGGCGTGCGCGGACAAGTCGACGGGCACCGTGTTCAACTGGGCAACACCGCCCTGATGGCTGAAGCCGGCGTCGCCATCGAAGCCCTGCAGCCCCACGCCGAGCAGCTGCGCAGCGACGGAACCAGCATCATGTACCTGGCCGTGGATGACGTGCTCGCGGGGCTACTCGCCGTCGCCGACCCGATCAAACCCACCACCCGGCTCGCCGTCGAACGCCTGCAGGCCGATGGCGTGCGGGTGATTATGGCGACCGGGGACGGCCTCACCACCGCCCGCGCCGTCGCCCGCCAACTGGGCATCGAAGAAGTCCACGGCGAGGTCAAACCACAGGACAAGGAACGTTTGGCCGCCGGATTGCAGGAACGCGGGCACCGTGTGGCAATGGCCGGCGACGGCATCAACGACGCCCCGGCCCTGGCCCGTGCCGACGTCGGTATCGCCATGGGCACCGGCACCGATGTTGCCATGAACAGCGCTCAGGTGACCTTGGTCAAGGGCGACCTGCTCGGCATTCTGCATGCCCGCAGCCTCTCGGTGGCAACCGTACGCAACATGCACCAGAACCTGGCCTTTGCCCTGGCCTACAACGCCATGGGCATCCCCCTCGCCGCCGGGTTGTTCTACCCGTTGACCGGGCATCTGTTGTCCCCGTTGGTGGCCGCACTGGCCATGAGCGTGAGCTCTGCCTCAGTGGTGTTTAACGCCTTGCGCCTGCGCCAGGCCTCGATTGACTGAGCACGAAACAAGCGCTTGACCTTGCCATCGTGACAAGGTCAACGATGACTTCAAGCGCTGATGGGCGCCGCCACCAAAGAGGTTTATCCATGAACAGTATTGAGTTGCACGTCGAAGGCATGAGTTGCAGCAGCTGCGTCAAACACGTCAACGCGGCGCTGCAACCGCTGGCGGGAGTTGGCGAGGTGACGGTCGATCTGGCCCATGGCCGGGTCAAGGTGACGGGCGATATACAAAGCAACACCCTGATTTCTGCGCTGACGGAGGCTGGTTATCCGGCAAGCCTGTTGGCCGCAGACAGTCACGAGCAGGTCAGGAAAACGTCCGGGTGCGGTGGGGCCGGTTGTTGCTGTCGTTGAGCCCGGGCCGTCGGTGGAAGTCGTGGCATCATCATCCAGTGTGCGGCCGCTGCGACCTCTTTATTGTGATGGATGACAGTCAAGAAGTGGGTCGCGTCGATTTGGGCGCTGCTTTTTCCTTCCGTTCTCGCTGACGGATATTCGGCAGATCAAATAGTGCATATAAACATAAACTTGATATTTCAATTTTTTCCAAGGGCGGCAAATTTCCTGAGGTGAGCGCTTTATGCTCACCTATACTAAAAAGGTTAAATAGTGCTGGCGAGTGTGTTTGAAAAGGTATTGAAATCTAAAGGTGCAGGAACCCGTGATGGTTTGGTCATAACGAGGATTCAATATGAACGCCTTATTAAAAGAACTTCAGGCCTATCATCATGAAGTGGCTATGAAAATTACTCAGATCAAAGAGTTGCTGAGGAAAATAAGGCATGAATCCGATGGTGCCGATGACTGCAAGCTGTTGTTCGAGATGCTGGAAGCCTTGCATGGTGATGCAGAGCGACACCACCATGAAAATGAAGAACTTATTCGGCTGGCCTTGCTAACGACTGAGGCACCGATCCACCAACGGGTCAAGGATATAGAGCGAGATCATCAGGCATTTGGGCGCATTGCCGGACAGCTGAAGATGTTGGAGGACACAACTCAGGAAACGAGAGTCATTGCTGACACTATCGATGATTTCATCAAAAAATATTACGATCATATGGACGCTGAAGAACATATTTTCTTTCCGGCGGCAGATAAGTGGCTGTCAGATAATCAGTGGCAGGAAATCAAGCGTCAATGGCATTAAGAAGTAATGAACGTGGTGGACGTCGAGTTAAAATTACTTAAATCAAACCCACCGCAGCTACATATATCGGCAATTGGCCTGGTGGGTTCTGCTGGATGGACAACATCAAAGCGTTGGAAAGAGCCGCCACTCGATAAAACTCAAGGGAGTAAGAGTCCACTCTGCCAACAACTCGATGGAAGCGCATCTTAAGCGTTCGAAGTCCTTGGCTTGTGGATAAACACTAATGTGGAGGGATACGTGTCGGGTCTTGCCTGGCACGTATCATGTGCTGGAGTGATTGGGTACTGGGACAGCGGATGACAGCCGAGAAGCGCTTTCACTACACTGACTCCCGCTTGAACCTCACTCCATCACAAAAGCCCGATAACAATGAAAACCATAAAAAGCACCATGATGCTCTGTGGCCTGCTCGCGCTAACCAGCGGCGTTCAGGCAGAGCAAACCCCTTCGCACCTAGACACGGTCCTGCAACAAGGCCAACTGCGCGTTTGCACGACCGGCGACTACAAACCCTATACCTTCAAAGGTGAAGACGGCGAATACTCGGGGATCGACATCGCCATGGCCCGCTCATTGGCCGACAGCCTGGGGGTGAAGGTTGAGTGGGTCCAGACCACCTGGAAAACCCTGATGCCCGACATGCTCGCGGGCAAATGCGACATTGGCGTCGGCGGCATCTCCGTCACGCTGGAACGCCAGAAAAAAGCCTTCTTCAGCACCACGCTGGATGTCGACGGCAAAATCCCACTGGTGCGCTGCGAAAACCAGGCGCAATACCAGACCATCGAACAAATCAACCAACCTTCCGTTCGCCTGGTCGAACCGGCCGGCGGCACCAACGAAGCCTTCGTCCACGCCTTCCTGCCCAAAGCGCAATTGAAGCTTCACGACAACGTGACCATCTTCCAGGAACTGCTGGATAAGAAAGCTGACGTGATGATTACCGATGCTTCGGAAGCGCTCTACCAGCAGAAACTTAAACCGGGCCTGTGCGCGGTCAACCCGACGCAATTTATGCAGTATGGGGAGAAGGCTTATCTGTTGCCGCGCGATGATATTAGTTGGAAGTTGTATGTTGATCAGTGGCTGCATCTGGCCAAGGTGAAGGGCAACTACCAGAAAATTCTGGGTCAGTGGATAGCGGTGCCAGAGGGTAAATAGCCCGCTGCTATCCATTCCATGTAGCAGCTGGCGAAGCCTGCGTCCGGCTGCGCAGCAGTCGCAAAAACAGAACTTGCGATGCATCAGGCAGACGCAACGGCGGAAGCATTTCAGCCGTTGCATCCTCGAAATCATTTTCAGTTTCCTGTGGACCGGAAGCGTGGCGGCACGTTCTTAAGTCGTCATCCTGGGCCGAAAGCCCGTCAACGGCTGCTCATCTTCAATCGCGACACAGGGTCAATCCTTTTTGGGTCGCGGTGGGTTGTCCTGACGATAGGTATGCTGGGGATTGATGACCAATTGCCTGACCTGGCTGTCCAACTCTTTGCTGTGATACAGGTCCAGGCATTTGAGCAGCTCAAAGCGAACGCCTTGATGCTCTGATTCGACCAGTGGATTGTGATAATCACGAGCCAGAAACTGGTCAACCAGAGGTCTACCGGCTTGAGGTGCTTGCTCCAGATCGAAATAGGTCCAGTCCATAAGCGCACTGGCACTGCTTCCGGCGTCCTGGGCGGCTTTAGGTTCGCTCTTGTAGGCTGTAGCGATGCAGTCTGCCAGCACCATATCCTTGTAATTTTGCGCATAGGTGCGCCCGCCTGCCTGTGGGGAGTTGGTCGGATCATCCTTGGACCAACTGTTGGAAGGCGCGGCGGCCCAAGCCAGTACCAAGACCGCAGTCAAATACTTCATCAAGACAAACTTCATCCTTAAGTTTAGGAAGCAGAAAATCTGCAGCAGTTTAATCCTTCATGCTTGAGGTGACATAGACCTGAATGACGGGGTCATGAAGGTGTGTTGCCCGGAAGGGTGTCTAGCAGCTCCGTCATGCAGCTGATGCGATAACGTCCTGCAGCTTACTCGGCACACACACACACACACACACACACATGAACGCCACATTCACGACGACTAACCATAAAAAAGACGTCAGATATTTCCTTGTTTTCTTCGAAGAAACTCGCTCGTTTAAATGGGATGTTTAAAGACACTCGCGGTTACTTCACAAAGGCTACAACGGCTTGCGTCGTTGCCTACGACTACGCCAGAATCCACCGGCTTGTGCGCTTAAGGTCCGGGCTTTATCGTTTCCCCGTCGCTGAAAAACAGCGATCGGGTTTGGTAGCCCGTACATGAGATTTGCACAGCATCACTACTCGCGGCGTTTTTCGTCTCGGCTTTATGGTGGTCATGCACAGGGCACCTTCGGGTGCGCCGGCTTCCTCATGTCCCGGTCTACCAACCTGCGCATGGCCGCCACCCTTCGTTTGGTAGCGAGGTTGGATGGCTCCTTTATTTATGGCATGAGGAGTTCTATCTATGTTCAAACCAACACCCAATCCGCCGATCACAGACCCGGCATCCCCCTACGAATCACTTGATTCCAAAAAACTCAACGAAGCCGCAAAACGCGCCCTCGACTACTATCTCAAACCGGCCGCTCAAATCATGGCTACACCATACCAACCCAATACAATGTTTTTCGCCAATCCAAAGTCCGACACCGAATCACTGCTGGCCAACGCCAGCGAGACGCTGGGATCGGCCACGGTTATGCTCGGTGATTTTGCTGCGCTGCTGGAAGGAACACACCGCAAAACCCTGCTGGGCATCGCGCAAGTGGTCATGCTGGGTGAGCTGGCGGTGAACCAGGCGCTGGATAACGTCGAGCCGTCTAAGTAACTGATATTGAAAATCGGCGCGGGGAGGCGTGAGCCCCCCGTTGCGCCACAGAACACACTTCAAATGCGAGTGCATAGTCGTGAGTCACCTTCCAAAGCAAGTCTGATACAGTCGTCCCCCGGTAAATTCGTTGACAGGAAGTCAAATATGGCAAAGCCAGCCGCACGTATCACCGACCCCACCAGTTGTCCCATGCCAGGGCACGGCCCAAAAGCCATCGCCTCTGGTTCCCCCGACGTGTTCTTCGACGGACTTGCAGCCGCGACCAAAGGCGATGCCTGCACCTGTGGCAGCGTTTTGGCCTCGGCCGTAGCAGCAACGGTCTTCATCAATGGCAAGAACGCCGCACTGGTCGGCACTGTCGGCACCCATGGCGACGTCGCGATCGGCGGTTCGGGCACGGTGGTCATCGGTGATTCGCATACACCAGCACCGTTCACGCCCCCACTCCCATTGTTGCTGCAAAAAACCTACGGACACACCTTTAGCATCGTCAATAGCGAAACCGGTCAACCTTTAGCCGGAAGAAGTTTCACTGCCACCGTTAACGGTGAAAAAATCATTGGTCTCACCGATAGTGCAGGAATAGCGCACATCAAAACCCCCATCAAAGATGCCACTATTTCTGTGAGCATTGACTTTACCTCTCCAGCTCGGACGCTTAGCGAACTCACGGATTGATCAAACATGGCTGAACAATTTACTACTGAAGCAAAAGCGACCGAAGTCAAACCCAGTGAACCAGCAGCTCCCACTACCATCACTGTCAACGATAGAGCCGCTACTAGAGAAGCAATCCTCAGACTCGTCCGCAAAAAGGGTTTTGAGTTTATAGAACGATCATCTTGGGGAGCGCATAAAGCAAAAGGCGAAATGGTCGATGACTGGGACTACTCGATGATCGCACTTCACCATGCTGGTAGAAGTGTCGGTTGTGGTGCCGGCGCAGGACAGATGCGTGCGATTCAGAGCGAGCATCAGGCGAAGTTCGATGACATCGGTTATCACTACGGCATCGACTGTACGGGTAAAGTATTCGAAGGACGCGACATCCGGTTCAAAGGCTCAAGCGTACATAATTACAACACGGGCGTAATTGGCATCGTTTTGCTAGAAAATCTGACAACCGCCGATGAAAGCGGCGATGTAGTTGCTCTTGCTCGCCAGGCTCTTGAAGCCATCAATGGCAATATGGACCAGAAAATCCCAGCTATACAAATCGACACTCTATTGAACCTAATTCAAGCCCTGACCAGCGTTTTCAGGGTGACTACTTTGGGGGGACACCGGGAATTTCCAATGCAAGCCGGCGAAGGAAAGATTTGCCCTGGCAACATTGGAATGGAGCTGGTGAGAAACCTTCGAATCAAAACCAATCTATTGCGACCACCAACATCATGAAATCGCTGCTTATCATTTTCCCGATCATACTCGTCGCCTTCCTCTACATCGGCTTTTACGAAAAGATGGAAGACGCTTACCCGGAAAGAGTATTTTTCATTAAGAAAAGCCCGACATTTCAAATTCAGTTTGAAAATATTTTCGCGTACGAATCAGATGACAAAAAGCTGAGTGAGCTGAGCGACACGGAGCGGCAGTTGGTCATCCAGTATTGCAAATATCGGTTAGGCGTGACTACGGTATTGAAAAGCCAAAATGAGCTTGAAGAATGCAAAGAAAGGTAAGATCAATTTTCTCGACACACTAGACAAAAGGCCTTCAAGGACAGACGACGACTTTTGCCCTTAGTGCTCAAAAACCAAATTCATCGTGATCTCCTCCCCAGAAATCACCTCAAGTATACCAAAAATTAAAACCACAAGACAAAAGTTGTACAGAAAGGGAGTTCAGCATGTCCGACCAGGAAGCTCAAGAAAAAATTATTGAAAGCGTAGTAGGCCTACTTAAAGACGTAAGTCCTTGGTTTAGTGTAGCCATCACAGCGGCGATTATTATCTGGGCCATTACGCGTGCCCGCTCTGCTCATTTCCTTCTGGACAAAGTCTGGAGATTTATTGGTGGCGGCGCCATCAGCGACCCTGATCTAACAAAAGCATGGATGGATATCAGGGACGTTGAAGGTTTTCGATTTCGAACAGGCATAAACTTCCAATCAAAGAAGAGCCTTTGTCATACACTGAAGTGGCTCGATGATAACGGTATGAGCCTCAAGGATCTCTCATTTGCAAGAGCTTGGATTTCTAATCGACCATGGGAATTTAGACAACCGAAACTTAGATTAATACGAAGCTCCGTGTCGCTCGCAATAATAACGCTAGGTATACTTAGTCTTGGCATGGGCTTTATGGCTGGAGAACCCCGTGTTTTACTTTCGGTAAAATCGTCGAGCGCAACATTCTGGACAGATGGTACATTAGCAACCAACTTTAAACTTTCCAGTAGTACACCCGAGTTTTCTGTTACGCAAACAGACTGTAAGCACAACAAAATTGAGGGTGTCGACGAAAAGGATGCCAAAGTTATTTGCGCAACCCTTGACCCTGCTGCTCAGAAGGAGTTGAAGAAAATGCTTCTCGAGCAACAAGCTCTGAGTGGATATGTCATTCTACTGTGCATCATCTTTCTAGTTTTAACAGCACGATACTCCGCTCGCGCTTCCATGGCGACGAAGTTTTATGCCTTGTCAGCTCCGCAGGCCTCATGAAATGTACAATCCGCTGAAACCGAAGGCCCAATTTCACGAGAATGCTCGCAAGTTATAAGTATTAAAAACGGGATACCCTGAAAAAATTTCGATTTTTCTTAAAATAAATCAATACGTTAGGATTTGAAGAGACCTGCATGGCTCGGCAGCTTGTATTGCACCACACAAAAACAAGATCCCGATCCCATGCAGGCCATCCAATTCTTACACAGCGCGCTCGCCCAAGCGCTACCGGAAATACCACGATGGGAGCGCATCTGACGGTAAGCGTCCTTCAGGCGGCGGGCATAGTCAAAAGGACGTCGAGTTCGACAGAGTGCGGGACTTGAATGGAAACTCCAACTTTTAGATTGAATATGCCAATTCATTACGTTTAACGCCAAGACTTCAAAAAGCTTTGCAGCACTCCAAAAAAACTTAGAACACTTAAAAAGTAAAACCAACACCACTATTGCTGCACACGTTAGACAAATATGTTTTTTGACTTAACCACATAACAAATCAACTCCCCTCTCCCTCTCTCGAACAACAATCTCTACAACCTGGCAATTATCAATAGTATTAAGATCGGGAAATACTCTCACCCCTGCCAAAAAAGGGGACTAAAAAAGGGGACTGATTTATTTACTCACGCTATCTCGCTGAATCTCTCCCACTTCCTGTGTTCGCTCATCCCGATCTACCTCAGCCAGACTCACCTGAGCCCCGCAAGCCCAATCCTGATAAACTCCCCATCTCCCAGCCTCACCCATTCCAGAAACGCCAATGCCCCCAATCACCGCCACACCCGCCCCGCTCTCCCGCCGCTTCTCCGTCGCCCCGATGATGGATTGGACTGACCGCCACTGCCGCTTCTTCCTGCGCCTGCTCTCCAAGCACGCCCTCCTCTACACCGAAATGGTCACCACCGGCGCGCTCCTTAACGGCGACCATGACCGCTTCCTGCGTCACAACGAAGCCGAGCACCCGTTAGCTCTCCAGCTCGGCGGCAGCGTCCCGCTGGACCTGGCCGTCTGCGCACGCATGGCCCAGGATCACGGTTACGACGAGGTAAACCTAAATGTCGGCTGCCCGAGTGATCGAGTGCAGAACAATATGATCGGTGCGTGCCTGATGGGGCATCCGCAGTTGGTGGCCGATTGTGTGAAGGCGATGCGTGATGCGGTGTCGATTCCGGTGACGGTGAAGCATCGGATCGGGATTAATGGGCGGGACAGTTACGAGCAGTTGTGTGATTTCGTCGGCACGGTTCGGGATGCCGGGTGCACGAGTTTTACGGTGCATGCGCGGATTGCGATTCTGGAGGGGCTGTCGCCGAAGGAGAACCGTGACATTCCACCTCTGCGCTATGACGTGGCGGCGCGGTTGAAAACGGATTTTCCAGAGCTGGAGATTATTCTCAACGGCGGGATCAAGACGCTGGAGGCCTGTCACGAGCATTTGCAGACGTTTGACGGCGTGATGCTGGGTCGTGAGGCGTATCACAACCCTTATGTGATGGCTGAGGTGGATCAGCAGCTGTTCGGCAGCAAGGCACCGGTGATCAGCCGGGCCGAGGCGCTGGCGCAATTGCGGCCTTATATCGCCGAGCATCTACTGGCGGGTGGGTCGATGCACCATATCACCCGGCATGTGCTGGGGCTGGGCACCGGGTTTCCGGGGGCACGGAAGTTTCGGCAATTGTTGTCGGTGGATATTCATAAGGCCAAAGAGCCTTTGGCGTTACTGGATCAGGCGGCGGAGTTGCTGGAGGGGCGCTAACCGTCACCTGCGTTGAACCTGTCCCCTATTTCAGCATCGTATCTACCGATACCACGCCCCGCCTTTCAAACATCCGTTTTCAGGATGTTGCCGCTGGGGCCATCGATACACGTACGCGCCCTTGAGTGGCTGCAAGCGCTCGGGTAATGTCATTAGACCCATAGGACAGAGCACGCTCATGACTTCCAAGCTGGAACAACTCAAACAAATGACCACCGTGGTTGCCGACACCGGCGACTTCGAAGCAATCGCTCGCGTTAAACCGGTGGACGCTACCACCAACCCTTCCCTGCTGCTCAAAGCGGCGGCCATTCCCGCTTATGCCGAGTTGCTGAACGCGTGCGTTCATGACTGCAAGGGCGATGTGGGCTTGGCCAGTGACCGTTTTGGCGTTGCGGTAGGGCAAGAGATTCTGAAGGTTGTACCGGGCCGTATTTCCACTGAGGTGGATGCGCGCCTGTCGTTCGACACTGACGCCGTATTGAAGCGTGCGCACCGTCTGATCGACCTGTACGACAAGGCCGGCGTTGGCCGTGACCGTGTGCTGATCAAGATCGCTTCGACCTGGGAAGGTATCCGCGCTGCCGAGAAGCTGGAAAAGGAAGGCATCCAGACCAACCTGACCTTGCTGTTCTCCTTCGCTCAGGCTGCCGCTTGTGCCGATGCCGGGGTTTTCCTGATTTCGCCGTTCGTTGGCCGTATCTACGACTGGTACAAGAAGGCCACCGGCAACGACTACACCGGCGCGGATGATCCGGGCGTGCAGTCGGTGACGCGTATCTACAACTACTACAAGGCCAATGACTACAAGACTGTGGTGATGGGCGCGAGCTTCCGTAATCTGAATCAGATCGAGCAGTTGGCCGGTTGTGATCGGTTGACCATCAGCCCGGATCTGCTGGAGAAGCTGGCGACGGATACTGGCAAGCTGGAGCGCAAATTGGCGCCGGGGCATGCTGGCGAGGCGCGTCTGAGCCTGAATGAAGCGCAGTTCCGTTGGTTGTCCAACGAGGATGCGATGGCGACCGAGAAGCTGGCTGAGGGGATTCGTCAGTTTGCTCGGGATCAGGAGAAGCTTGAGGCGCTGTTGCAGGCCAAGCTGTGATCTAGTTCGAAGCTGTGCAAAAAGGGCGAACCTTAGCGGGTTCGCCCTTTTTTGTGCGTGTTTGGTAGTGGGGATTGGGTTGGCTTCGCGCTGGTGGCCGTGGCGGGTGTGCGGACGCCTTCGCGGGCAAGCCCGCTCCCACAGGGTTTATGGTATGGCTGAGATCGCGTATTTAACGAAGAATTAGATGGGAGCGAGTCTGCTCGCGATGGGGCCAGAGCGGCCCTCCATCACTTCAAAGGATCAATGCCGCTCCAGCGCATTCACCAGGTCATGGAACGCCTCACGGTTGGAGTCGTTCAGGCCCATGAGGATTTTGTGCGCTTCGAGGACTTTGACGCGCACCACTTCTTCGGACTGATCCTGGTCTGGCAGGTCGGTCAGACATTCAGGGCATGGGATCGGGCGGTCAACGATGTTGAACACCTGCTCAAAGCCCATGGACTGCAGCAGACGGGTGATGTCTTCATGGGTGGTGACGACGGTCGGCAGCAGGCCAACCTTTTGCCGCGACAGGATCGACAGTTTGGCCAGCAGGCCCAGGGTGGTGCTGTCGATGCTGCGGGTTTCGGTCAGATCGATCACGATGGCGTTGAAATTCAACGCGGTGAAGATCCGCTCAATAGTCGCATCCAACGCCGAACACAGGGTCAGGCGAACTTCACCGACGAACTTCAGGACGAAGGTGCCATCCTGCTCGGCGAACTGGATTCTACCGGTACTCATTAAAGATTCCTGCTCAACACCAACAGGGCGATATCATCCGGCATCTCCCCTAGCGTGGCCAATCCAAAAACCTGGCGCAGACCATCCAGGCTGCCGCCCGCTGCCTTCACCCGTTGAGGCAAAGCAGCTTCTTTATCTTTGAGTGTGGGTTCTGGCAAAAGGTCCAAAATGCCATCAGACATCAGCGTCAGGCTGAACACTGGCGGCAATTCCAGTACGTGGTCTTCGTAGGTGGCTTCATTGAAGAGGCCCACCGGCAGACCGCGCCCTTCCAGGTAACGAACACTGTCTGGCGTGTACAACACAGGCAACGGCAGATGACCGCCGATGCTATAGGTCAACAAACCGGTCTCCTCGTCGATGACTCCACCGACCATTGTGACGTGTTTACCCAGCTTACAACTGATCAGGCCCCGGTTGATATGACCAAGAACCTCTGAAGGCTTGAACTCCGGCAATGTGCCGTTGCGCTTGGATTCGAACAGCAAGCGCGTGGTCATGAACTTCAGCAGCACGGTAACGAAGGCTGAAGAGGCGCCATGGCCGGAAACGTCCGCCAGGTAAAACGCGACCCGACGCTCATCGACCCGAAAGTAGTCGACGAAATCGCCCGACAGGTACAACGACGGAATGATCTGGTGCGCGAACTGGAACTCGTTGATGCTCCAGGGGCTGACTGGCAGCATGTTCATCTGCACCTGGCGACCGGCGTTCTGGTCTTCCTGGAGCAGGTTCAGGCTGGCTTCGAGCTCGCGATTGGCCTTTTCCAGCTTCTCGCGATAGCGCTGGTTTTCCAGCAGCAGGCGCGCACGATCCAGGGCCCGGCGCACGGAGTGCTCGAGCACGGCCAGATCTTCAAGAGGCTTGATCAGATAGTCCGCAGCGCCCAGGCGCAGGGCCTCGACCGCGTCGTTCATCACGCCCGCGCCCGACACCACGATCACCGGGGTTTGCGGCGACAGCTCAGTGACCTGGCGAATGAGTTCGAGTCCGCCCATCTGCGGCATACGCAGATCGCAGATGACCAAGTCGGGCTTGTCTTGCTCGAATACCTGAAGACCCTGCTGGCCGTTGCTGGCCTGCAGGACACTGAAACCACTGTCTTCCAAGTAGGCCGCGAGGCTCGCGCGCACTACTTCGTCATCATCGATTATCAGCAGCGTGGCACTGGTTTTTGGCATGTGGGCAAACGGCGCCAGAATTAGGTTGGCGTAGCAGGCTGGGCATTGACCCCCGCACACACTACTGGATTCGCTTTCTAGCCTCTCTGCCGCACCGTTTTCGAGTGTTAGCCCTACTTACAGGTACACCAAAGGTGCCCTTCTAAGGCGCAGACGGTACTCCCATCCGCGAGGCGTTTCAAGCTCACGCCGATGGTCGCTTGACGTCTTTACTTGTCAAATCACCGGGAGTTATAAGAACAGGCAAAACCGTAACCCAAAGGAAGGATCGAGCCCATGAGCCAAACTGATCGGGACTACAGCGAAAAGCGCGATTTCATCCGCATGCGGGTCGATGCCGATGTGGCGCTGATTCATGAAGGCGACGAGGTGCCAGCCGTCTGCATCGACCTTTCCAGCAGTGGCATGCAAGTTGAGGCGCCCCGCTTATTCAAGGTCGGTGACCATCTCAGCGTGCGGATTGATTCCGATCATGCTGCGCTCAAAGGCCTTGAGGCCGATACCGAAGTGGTGTGGGTGAAAACACAGGACGGTTCCAATCAGAAACTCGGGCTTACAATCCTGAAAATGAAATAGCCCCGAATTTACCCGCAAGCCAAACGAAAGAAGGCGGCCACATGGCCGCCTTCTTCGTTTTACCGGTCGAGATTAAAAATCGTCTTCGACCTGGCCGTCCTTGACCTTGAATTCGCGGTTTTGCAGGTACGCATTGCGAATAAAGGTGTATTTGTCGCCGCTGACCAGCTTCTCGGCCGACAGCAGGTTGGCGCGGGTGTCGACGATGTTCAGGCCGAAGATCGAATTACGCACCGGCACGTCGTGGATGTAGCGGTACGGGCCGGTATAGCCGTCGACATACTTGGAAGGCGCATCACGCAAGGTGCTTGGCCCCATGAGCGGCAACATCAGGTACGGACCGCTGCCCACGCCCCAGTAACCGAGGGTCTGGCCGAAGTCTTCATCATTGCGATGCAGGCCCATCTGGGTACCCACGTCGAAGAAGCCCAGCAGGCCGAAGGTGGTGTTGAAGATCAAACGCGCGGTGTCGACGCCTGCCGCAGCGGGCTTGGCTTGCAACACGTCGTTGGCGAGGTTGGTCACGTCGCCGACGTTGCGAAACATGTTGTGGATGCCATCTTCCAGAAACTGCGGCGTGACGAATTGATAGCCCTGAGCCAATGGCTTCAGTGCGTAAGTGTCGACAAAATCGTTGAACTTGTAGATCGGGCGGTTAATGCTTTCCCAAGGGTCTTCTTCCGTGGCCGCCTGGGCCGCGAACGGAACCAGCAATACACTGGCACACATACAAAGCTGAGCGAGCTGATTGCTCCAGCGCATAGAGAAACTCCTTGGATTCGTACTGGCGCGGGGGGCTTGGCCCAGGCGCAAAGGCCGCTAGTATATGACGGAAAACCCGGTTTAGGCAGCATCGTGCGCGACGGCCCCTGGATGATTCTCCTGGCTGGAAGCGATTCACATCAGTGTCACTCAACTGTCACCGTCCACGAATAGCCTTGTTACTATTTCAAGGATGTTGATATGCCACGCGCCGAAACCACGCCTCTCATCGCCCCCAGCCTGACCGCGGTACTGTTCGGCCTCAGCGGATGCCTGGTGGATTTCGGCGCACGTACTCGCCAAGGCGGCACACTGACTACCGAGCATGCCGAAGTCACGCTTGGCGCTCTGGACAGCCTGTCCAGCTTGCAGCGCCAACAGATTCCTTGCGCCTGGCTCGATGAACTGCCCCCCGCCCTCAGCCACTCTCTGGCCGGGGCACTCCCGGAATGGATCAAACCTTCGCAACACCTGGCAACAATCAATCCATGGCCAGCCCCGAACGCCTGTTGGCAAGCCTTGATGGCGTTGAATGTCGAACGTCTGGACGGTTGTGTGCTGGTCAGCGGCGAACCGCGACTCCTGCAATCGGGCCTGAATGCCGGGTTGTGGACCATTGGCCTGGCGTCCTGCGGCTCGCTGTGCGGGCTGGCTCCAAGCGAATGGCAGGCCTTGAGCCAAAAGGAACGGGAACACCTGCGCGGCAAGGCGACAATGCAGTTGTTCGGCCTGGGCGTGCATTCGGTAATCGATCATCTGGGCGAACTCGACACCTGCCTGGCCGATATCAGCCTGCGCCGGCTCAAGGGCGAGAAGCCCTGATCGAGATCATGCAGTTTGCCCGGGAGTGGATTAATCTAAAGGTCAGCCGTAGACCTTTGGCGCGCCGCTGCGGTCTATGCCAGTGCCTATCGATAAAAGGAAGAACGCCATGCCTGCCCGCGAACTGCAAGAACAGCTCAACAAACTGCGCGAGCAATTGGAACAGAATCCACCGCTTACCGAAGCCGAGCGCGCTGACCTGCACGCGCTGATGCAACAGATCGAACTGGAACTTGAGCTGGAAACCAAAACCCAGGACACCAACCTCGCCGACAATGTGAACCTGGCCGTCGAGCGCTTCGAACTCGAACACCCGACCCTTGCCGGCACCTTGCGCAACATCGTGCAAGCGTTGGGCAACATGGGGATCTGAACCCGCCAGATACAAAAAAGCCCTGCTATCGATAGCGGGGCTTTTTCATATCCGGATTTGCAAATGCAATCCCCTGTGGGAACGAGCCTGCTCGCGATGGCTGAGTGTCCGTCAACATCAATGTTGAATGTGCTGGACTCATCGCGAGCAGGCTTGCTCCCACCTTGGTTCTTTACTGACGAACCAGCCGATGGTTCGGCAATTGCACTTCTTCCGTGCTGCGATACGGGTTGATGTCCAGCCCGCCACGACGCACATACCGCGCATACACCGTCAGTTTCTCTGGCTTGAGCAACCGTTGCAGGTCGAGGAAAATCCGCTCCACACACTGCTCATGGAAGTCCGAGTGCTGACGGAAGCTCACGATGTATTCCAGCAAACTCGCATGGTCCAGCGCCGCGCCGCGATACTCCACCGCTACGCTGCCCCAATCCGGTTGACTGGTGACCGGGCAGTTGGATTTGAGCAAATGGCTGTGTACGCACTCTTCAATAATGAGCGACTCATTGCACCGCAGCAGTTCCGGACGCGGATGCTCGTAGTTGCTGACGCTGATATCCAGGTCATCGATACACACACCCGGCAACGCCACGACGCCTTCCGCCTCAACATCTTTCAGGCTGCGAATCCGCACGCCCACCGGTTTGCCGGCGGCGGCCGAAAGGTCTTTTGCCAGCGTCGCTTCAAGGCTTGCGGTGTCGGCAAACGCTGTTTGGTTCAGGGAGTTGAGGTACAGCTTGAACGACTTCGATTCGATGATGTTCGGCGAATCCGCCGGAATGCTGAATTCGCCAATCGCCACCACGGGTTTGCCGGACGGCAACAGCCAGGACAGTTCGAAGCAGTTCCAGAAGTCCACACCCTTGTACGGCAGGGTTTCAGCCGTCAGGCCCAGCTCGGCCCATTTCGCGGTGCGCGGGATCGGGAACAGCAGGGACGGCGTGTAGGTGGCGATGTATTCGCTGGACTTGCCCAGCGGCGAATGTTCGGCTGCGGGATGCATGGCGGAAACCTGACTGAAGAATCAGCGGATTCTACCAGCCTTTGCTCCCGCCTTTGAGTGCTTACTGACTGACTGTCAGTTTGCCGACCATACCGGCCTGATAGTGACCGGGGATATTGCAGGCAAATTCCAGGTTGGTGGCCTTGGTGAAGGTCCAGGTCAGCTCGGCGGTTTTGCCCGGCTCCACCAGCACACTGTTCGGATCATCGTGTTTCATCCCATGCCCTTTGGAGGAATGGTCCATTGTGGCCATGGAGCCGTGATCCATGGTCTTCATGCCTGTAGGCATCAGCATGCCGCTTTGCTGCATCTGGAGCATTTCCTGCTGGTGCCGGGCATGCATCGCTGCGTCGCCGAGGTTGAATTCGTGCAGTAACTGGCCTTTATTCACCAGTACAAAACGCACGGTTTCTCCAGCCTTGATATCAATCGCCTTGGAAGTGAAGGACATATCGCCCATCACCACTTCGACGCTACGGGTAGCCTTGGTCGCTGCCGCCGGTTGACCGAAGTCGTAGGAATGCGCCGGTGAAGCCTCCAGTCCCAAGCTCAGAGTCAGCAAGCAAGCGGTCAGTACCAGACGATTGTGAAAAAACATAGTCGCACTCCAACAAGATGAGGTTCAGCTTGTGGGAAACTTAACCCGCGGGCTCTGCCAGCCACCTGACAGGCAGATTACAACTTTGTCAGGTTGGCCTGTATCGCCGCCGCCCACGGTATAACGCACCGTTCCAACTGCCCGAGTCGCCCATGAAACTGCTGATTGTCGAAGATCAACCGAAAACTGGCCATTACCTGCGTCAGGGCCTGACCGAGGCCGGTTTCACCACCGAACTGGTGGCCGATGGCAGCACCGGCCAGCAACTGGCGTTGAGCGGCGATTACGCCTTGTTGATCCTCGATGTGATGCTGCCCGGTCGCGATGGTTGGCAGATTCTGCAAGCAGTGCGCGGCGCAGGCCTCGACACACCAGTACTGTTTCTTACAGCGCGAGACGCTGTGGAGGACAGGGTTCACGGCCTGGAACTGGGTGCCGACGACTATCTGGTCAAACCGTTCGCCTTCTCCGAACTGCTGGCGCGGGTTCGCAGTCTGCTGCGTCGCGGCAGCGCCACGCCTCAGGAAACCAGCCTGCAACTGGCCGACTTGCGCCTGGACCTGATTCGTCGCCGGGTCGAACGCAACGGTCAGCGCATCGACCTGACCGCCAAGGAATTCGCCCTGCTGGAAATGCTCCTGCGACGTCAGGGTGAAGTTCTGCCCAAGTCGCTGATCGCTTCCCAGGTGTGGGACATGAATTTCGACAGCGACACCAATGTGATCGAAGTGGCGATCCGCCGTTTGCGCCTGAAGATCGACGATGACTTCCCGAACAAGTTGATCCACACCGTGCGCGGCATGGGCTACGTCCTTGAAGAGCGCCCTGCCTGATGCGCCGACTCTCACTAAGCAATCGTCTGGCGCTGCTATTCGCAGCTTGCACTGCCGTGGTGTCGTTGTTCGCCGGGGTGTTGTTCAGCCGCGCGAGCGAGGCGCATTTTGTCGAACTGGACCAGCAGTTGCTCGACGGCAAACTGATTGGCTTGCGCCGGGCGCTGGATGACATTCCGTCCAGCGAAAGCGAGACCCGACTGGCCGATGAATTGAGCCGACAAGCCGATCTTTCCCTGCGCATCATTGGCAGTGACGGCCAACGCCTGTACGACAGCTCGGCGCGTTTACCCAAGGACTTGCCGCGCCAATTGGGCCTATCGACGGTGAGCGATGACGGCACTGACTACCGCGTCCTGAATGCACCGCTGTTCCCCGACAAACCCGATTCACCGCAACTGACCTTGTTGCTGGACATCACCCATCACCAACATTTTCTGCAGCGCATGCAGCATCTGATTTGGCTGACGGTCAGTTTGTCGGCGCTGGCCACTGCTCTGCTCGGAGCCTGGGCCGCACGCAGCGGTTTGCGCCCGTTGCGGCGCATGAGTGCGGTCGCCAGCGGCGTGTCGGCACAATCGCTCAACGCTCGCCTGCCAGAAGCAGACATGCCGCCAGAGCTCGAGGAACTGGCTTACAGTTTCAACGCCATGCTCGGACGCCTCGACGACTCTTTTCAGCGGCTCTCGGCGTTTTCCGCCGACATCGCCCATGAACTGCGCACACCGCTGTCGAACCTGCTGACCCACACCCAGGTCACTCTCACCCGCCCTCGCCCCATCGAGGATTACCGCGAAGCACTGCACAGCAATCTCGAAGAACTGCAATGGATGGCGCAACTGGTCAATGACATGTTGTACCTGGCCAAGGCTGACCACGGCTTGCTGATGCCCAAGCGCGAAGCGCTGGAACTGGCGGAAGAAGCCGATGTGCTGCTGGAGTTTTTTGCGCCGCTGGCCGAGGACGCTCAGGTGAAATTGAGTCGTGACGGCACCGCGCGCATGCAGGGCGACCGCAGCATGTTGCGTCGGGCGCTGTCCAATCTGCTGGACAATGCACTGCGGTTTACCCCGGGCGGTGGCGAGGTTCGGGTGAAGATTGTTGAGCAGCCTACAGGCCTGAGCCTGACGGTTGAAAACAGCGGAGAAGTGATTTCTGAAGACTTGTTGCCGCGTTTGTTTGACCGCTTCTACCGGGCAGACCCGGCGCGCCGTGAAGGCAGCAGTGAGCATGCGGGGCTGGGATTGGCCATCACCCAGTCAATCATCCGCGCCCATGGCGGGCAGATTCGTTGCGAATCGGATAAGGGATGGACGCGGTTTGTGATTGAGTTGCCGAAGGGGGATTGAGGCCAACCAGTGCCCACAAAATACCCGGCCCATCGGCCGGGTTTCGTTTATCGCCTGTCGTCGGACAATGGCGTTTCTTCATCCGGCGCTGGAATATCGTCATCCAGAGCCGGGTCCAGGGCTGGGTCCCTCCAGTCTTCAGGACGATCGACGTCCGTATCGGCCGGATCTCGTGATGGGTCCATGCCGGGTGGCGCGTCGTGATCCATCGACGGATCGTCCATATCGGGAATGGGTCTGACAGGGTCGTTATCGGAAGTTCCACCTTGAAGGATTTGATCGTTAGCCATGACGCACCTCACTGATGAGGTCCAGCGAATCTGGGCCGTACAGGTTGGAAGCGAACCTGCAAAAGGGGTGCTATCGAGGAGACCAACGGCGACTACCGATCAGCCGAAAAGCGGTCGCGGCTGTTAGTCAGGTGTAACCACATTGCCGCCCGCGCCGCATCCGGATCCTGGCGTTTGATGGCGTTTAGAATCGCCTCGTGTTCGAGGTTGGCGAGGTGCCCCAGCTTGCTCAAATCCGCCGACCCGCGCTCGGCGGCATTGACGCGGGTCCGGGGGATCATGGCGCTGCCCAGGTGCTGCATGATCTCGGTGAAACACGCGTTGCCGGTGGCTTCGGCGATCAGCAGATGAAAGCGTTTGTCTGCCTCGACGCAACTGTCGTTGTTGGCCAACAGGCTTTGATAGTCATCCAGCGCTTCACGCATCTGCGCCAACTGCCTGTCTGTGCGACGAACCGCTGCCAGCGCCGCAGCCTGGGTTTCCAGGCCCATGCGCAACTCCAGAATACTGCGCACGCCCAGCGCCGTATCGACATTCAGACGCAGCCCCTGATCCGGTGCTCGCTCCAGAACAAAAGTGCCGATGCCGTGACGGGTTTCCACCAGCCCCGAAGCCTGCAACTTCGAGATCGCTTCGCGCACCACCGTGCGACTGACGCCATGCTCCTGAACAATCGAGTTCTCCGACGGCAGCTTGTCCCCCGGCACCATCTGACCGAGCAGGATGCTCTGGGTCAGTTTGCTCACCAGATCATGGGCCAGGTTATGGGCACGCTTGCGGGCAGGTGCGTCGATGTCTTCTTGCATGGTGATCATCCGAAAAGCGGGTATCCGGATCGTATCACCGTGCGCGCTTTTCGATGACGGGAATCTCAATAAAACGCCGCCTAACTTGTATGACAACACTCAATATTCACTGTACAAAAAGACGATTTACCCCATCGCACCGAAGCGCTGCGCCGCGACAAAGAGAAATTATCGACTGAAGAAATCCGGGGTACAACCCAACAAATACGCCGCACGAACCCATAAAACGAATAAAAAACCTTCCGCCTAGCACCATTTTGTTGAGTGACAGTACTTGTAGAACAAAAAAACCTAGTTGTATGATGTCTATCAACAACGCAACATCCAGCCACACCCCGCATAAAAATAACGAGTGGGAGAAAAAGCAGTGAATACATCCATATCCGGGATGACCGAGGGCGCCGATTCGGTCCTGAAGTCCGCCATCTCGAAAGTGAAACGCCACGTTCTGCCGCTGTTCGTGATCATGTTCATCGTCAACTACATCGACCGTGTGAACATCGGCTTCGTCCGCGCCCACATGGAGCATGACCTGGGCATTGGCGCTGCCGCCTACGGCTTCGGCGCCGGTCTGTTCTTCATCGGTTACGCGCTGTTTGAAGTCCCTTCCAACATCCTCCTGCAAAAAGTCGGTGCACGAATCTGGCTGACGCGCATCATGCTGACCTGGGGCCTGGTGGCCTCCTGCATGGCGTTCATCCAGAACGAAACCCACTTCTACATTCTGCGGTTTTTGCTCGGTGTGGCCGAAGCCGGTTTCTTCCCCGGGGTGATTTATTACTTCACCCGCTGGTTGCCTGGCGTCGAACGCGGCAAGGCGATTGCGATCTTTCTCAGCGGTTCGGCCATTGCGTCGCTGATCTCCGGCCCGCTGTCCGGGCTGCTGCTGCAAATCAGTGGTTTGGGCATGCACGGCTGGCAATGGATGTACTTCATTGAAGGGATGTTCTCGGTCGGGCTGTGCGTGTTCGTCTGGTTCTGGCTGGACTCCAAGCCCCACGACGCCAAATGGCTGACCCTTCCTGAGCAGGACGCGCTGGTCAAAGCCATCGATGACGAACAACTGGCCCGCGAAGCCGCGACGCCGATCAAGCCGTCGCTGGGCACGCTGCTCAAGGATCGTCAGATCATCCTGTTCTGCCTGATCTATTTCTTCATCCAGCTGACCATCTACGCCGCGACCTTCTGGTTGCCGAGCATCATCAAGAAGATGGGCGACCTGAGCGACATCCAGGTCGGGTTGTTCAACTCGATTCCGTGGTTGCTGTCGATCGTCGGCATGTACGCCTTCGCCACGCTGTCGGCCAAATGGAAACACCAGCAAGCCTGGGTCGCCGCTGCGCTGCTGATCGCTGCCGCCGGGATGTTCATGTCCACCACCGGCGGGCCGATCTTCGCCTTCGTCGCCATCTGCTTCGCCGCGCTGGGTTTCAAATCAGCATCGTCGCTGTTCTGGCCAATTCCCCAGGCGTACCTGGATGCACGGATTGCTGCGGGTGTGATTGCACTCATCAACTCGGTGGGCAACCTCGGTGGCTTCGTTGCGCCGACCACCTTCGGTCTGCTGGAACAACACACCGGTTCGATTCAGGGCGGGCTGTACGGCCTGGCCGCCACCTCGATCATCGCCGCGATCATCGTTTTCGCCGCGCGCAATAAACCGAAACCTGCACCTGTGGTTGCCCTGGGCAAACCAGCACCTAATCACGCCTGAACATTGGTTGTAAGGACAAAAAAATGACTCCACAAGAAGCCGCAAAAGCCCCGATCATCACCAGCATGCAGGTTGTTCCCGTGGCCGGCCACGATGGCATGCTGCTCAATCTGAGTGGCGCCCACGGCCCGTTTTTCACCCGCAACATCGTGATCCTCAAGGACAACGCCGGTCACACTGGCGTCGGAGAAGTGCCGGGTGGCGAACGTATTCGTCAGACGCTGGAAGATGCGCGCGCACTGGTAGTCGGCAGCCCGATCGGCACTTACCAGAAGATCCTCAATCAAGTACGCCAGACCTTTGCCGATCGCGATGCCGGCGGTCGCGGCCTGCAAACCTTCGACCTGCGCATCACCATTCACGCGGTCACTGGCCTTGAAGCCGCCCTGCTCGACTTGCTCGGCCAGCATTTGGACGTACCGGTCGCGGCCCTGCTCGGCGAAGGCCAGCAGCGCGACGAAGTGAAGATGCTCGGTTACCTGTTTTATGTCGGTGATCGCAACGAAACCGATCTGGCCTACCGCAGCGAACCGGACGCCGACAACGACTGGTTCCGTGTGCGTCACGAAAAAGCCATGAGCGCCGACGCCGTGGTGCGCCTGGCGAAAGCCGCCCACGCCCGCTATGGCTTCAAGGACTTCAAACTCAAGGGCGGCGTGTTGAGTGGCGACGATGAAATCGAAGCGGTCACCGCCCTCGCCGAACGCTTTCCCGATGCGCGCATCACCCTTGATCCGAATGGCGCCTGGTCGCTCAAAGAAGCGATCCGCCTGTGCCGGGATCAGCATCACGTTCTCGCTTACGCCGAAGACCCGTGCGGTGCGGAAAACGGTTACTCCGGCCGCGAAGTCATGGCCGAATTCCGTCGTGCCACGGGCCTGAAAACCGCGACCAACATGATCGCCACCGACTGGCGGGAAATGGGCCATGCGATCCAGTTGCAGTCAGTAGATATTCCTTTGGCCGACCCGCACTTCTGGACGATGCAAGGCTCGGTTCGAGTCGCGCAGATGTGCCACGAATGGGGCCTGACCTGGGGTTCGCATTCCAACAACCACTTCGATATTTCACTGGCGATGTTCACCCACGTCGCGGCGGCTGCGCCGGGTGAGATCACGGCCATCGACACCCACTGGATCTGGCAGGACGGCCAACGTCTGACCAAAGCGCCGCTGCAAATCGTCGACGGCTGCGTGCAGGTGTCGAAAAAACCTGGCCTGGGGGTTGAGCTGGACATGGATCAACTGGCCAAGGCCCATGAGCTGTACAAAGGCATGGGACTGGGCGCGCGGGATGACAGCGTGGCGATGCAGTTTCTGATTCCGGGGTGGAAATACGATAACAAGCGGCCGTGTCTGGTGCGGTAGGCTTCTGAAAGCGCCGTGATCCCTGTGGGAGCGGGCTTGCTCGCGAAGGGGGGGGTGTCAGTCAACATTAGTGTTGAATGTGATGACCCCTTCGCGAGCAAGCCCGCTCCCACAGGGTTTTGTATTAAAGCGAAGCTTGCAGCAGCCAGTCCTTGAACGCGGCCATCGCCGACGTTTCAGGGCGCGACTGCAAGCGGGTCAGCCAGTAGCTGCCCGTAGTGATCCCGATGTCGAACGGTTGCTCGATTGCACCCGCCGCCAGTTGTCGAGAGAACATCAAGGGCGGCGCCAATGCTACGCCCGCTCCTTGCAACGCCGCTTCCATCATCGCCAGCGAGGAATCGAAGACGATGCTTCTCGGCGGTGCCGCATGGATTGAGAGCCCGGCAGCCTGAAACCAGTCCGGCCACTCATCCGTGCGATAGGAGCGCAACAACGTTTGCTGCAACAGATCGGCCGGCGTGTGCAATTGTCGCGCAATCTCGGGAACGCAGAGCACCGACAGCGGCGCCTCGATCAACCGTACCGCTTCGATCCCATGCCACGCCCCTGCGCCAAAGCGAATGGCGTAATCCAGCCCTTCAGCGGCCACGTCCACCCGGTTATTGTTGGTCGAAAGACGCAAATCGATAAACGGATGTTTCGTCTGAAAATCCGCCAGCCGCGGTAACAGCCATCCGACTGCAAACGTCCCCACCGCCCCCACTGTCAACACCTCGCGAAAATGCCCGCCCTCGAAACGCTCAAGGGTTTCGGCGATCCGGTCGAAAGAGTCGCGCAACACCGGCAGCAGGGTTTCACCTTCGTTGGTCAGCATCAGGCCTCGAGGCAGGCGCTTGAACAAGGTCACATTAAGCTGGGCTTCAAGGCTTTTGACCTGATGACTCACCGCCGCCTGCGTGACACACAACTCCACCGCCGCCCGTGTAAAACTCAGATGGCGTGCCGAAGCCTCGAAGGCGCGTAGCGCATTCAGCGGCAGATGAGGTCGAATCATGCCCACTCCCAAAATTTTCTAATGACTCATCCGAATTATCGTCGTTTGTGGGCATTCGCCAAACTGCATAGATTTGGCTCGCCCAACAACGGACCGGCTTGAAAAACCGCTCGGAGTGTAGCGGTTAACACCACGAAAAATAATGGAATTGAAACAATGACGAACAAGATAAATGCGGCCAGATTGAAGATTCTCGCGGCTTGCGTGGCGGTATTCGGCGCCAGCCATTGTGTTGCCGCGGCCCGGACGGACCAACCCATCGAGACGATTGTTAACGACGCCGTCCGGCCGGTCATGCAGGCCCAGAGCGTTCCCGGCATGGCCGTGGCCATAACGCTCAACGGAAAACAGCATTACTTTAACTACGGCGTGGCGTCGAAAGAAACCGGGCAACCGGTAGCAAACAACACCCTGTTCGAGATCGGTTCGGTGAGCAAAACCTTCACTGCCACCCTCGCCGCCTACGCGCAGGCAACAGGCAAACTGGCCCTGTCGGACAAAGCCAGTCAGGTTCTACCGACATTACGTGGCAGCGCATTTGACAGCATCAGCGTGCTGCAACTGGGCACCTACACCGCCGGTGGTTTGCCCCTGCAATTCCCTAGCGATGCAGACCATCAGGACAAAATGCTCGGCTATTTCAAGCAGTGGAAACCGGCCTATGCCGCCGGCACTCATCGCCTGTATTCAAACCCCAGCCTTGGGTTGTTCGGCTATCTGGCGGCGCAAAGCATGGGGGCGCCGTTCGATAAGGTGATGAAAAAAACCTTGCTGCCGAAACTCGGCCTCAAGCACAGCTACCTCAAGGTGCCGCAGGATCGGATGGCGCTTTATGCCCAGGGTTACAACAAGGACGACAAGCCTGTGCGGGTCGGCCCGGGCGCATTGGATTCTGAAGCGTATGGCGTGAAAACCAGTGCCTCGGACCTGCTTCGTTATGTTGAAGCGAACATGAATCCGGTTTCGCTGGAAAAGCCCTTGCAGCAAGCCATCGCCACCACTCATACCGGTTACTACACCGTCGGCGAGATGACTCAAGGGTTGGGATGGGAACTCTACAACTACCCGGTAACACTCGATACATTGTTGGCCGGCAACTCGTCGCAGATGGCGTTTGAGGCTCATGAAGTCCAGTGGCTGACCCCGTCCCAACCTCAACACAACACGGCACTGATTAACAAAACCGGCTCAACCGGCGGCTTTGGCGCCTACGTCGCCTTTGTCCCGGCGAAGGACATTGGGATCGTGATCCTGGCCAACAAAAACTACCCAAACCCCGAGCGAATCAAAATCGCCCACAAAATATTGAGTGCGCTGACCAAATAGCCGAGGGTGACGCGCCGTAGCAGCTGCCGAGCCCGCGAGGCTGCGTTCGGCTGCGAAGCAGTCGCAAGGTCTGTCACCGCGTTCTTTCAGGTAAACGGCATTCACCGGATGACGACCGCTTCGCGGCCGAACGCAGCCTCGTGGGCTCGGCAGCTGCTACGGACGTTCGGGGGATAAACGAAAAATGGTCAAGACGCAGATCCTGTGGGAGCGTGGCTTGCCCGCGAAGAACAATGACGCGCAGTACCTGAAAAACCGCAGCGCATTCTTCGCGGGCAAGCCACGCTCCCACAGGATTTTCGTCGCTCAAATGTCTTAACTTACCAGCAGAAATTCAATCATCCGGCATCTCAGGCGGTTTGGCGGGCTTCGCCGGTTTGCCCTTTGCGCCTTTGGCCGGTGCAACCTCGGCCACCGGCGCTGGCACCGGTACTGTCGCTTCCTTTTCGGCGGCTGGCAGCGCGTCGATGGTGCTGAAAATCTCTTTCAGCTCGACCGCATCCTTCTCAAGCTTCTTTTCGCCGTCCTTGCCGACCAGGATAATTTTGCTCTTCGCCCCGGCGCCCAACTTGAGCGAACGGATCAACGCCATTGTCGTTTGCGGGTCGAGGTCTTTGCCGTCGCGTTGCCCCATCGTATTGATCACGGTGTACAGCACCATGTTTCGCTCGGTGAAGCCCTTGCGGCTGGCGGGTTCATCCAGCGATTTTTTCAGGCTGACCCAGGTGGGATCAACCGAACTGGGCGCGATGACAATCAAGGGACGGGCCCTGCCCACGTCTTTAACCAGAGGGGAATCGTCATCGGCGGCGAACAAGGGGCCGACGAAAGCCAGCAAAGTAGCCAGGGTCAAAGACCTGATGAGCATGCGCATCTCCTTTTGATATCCACGCTCTAATGATTGCGCATCGCGGCGAACGTTCCGGGTGAGGCGTATTTATGTTCGCCTTGCCCCAAGCTTAGGTCAGGGCGGTCATTGCGCAACAGCCTGAGCTAATCTCATAGCACAACTCGCACCACCTGATTCGCCGTGAGGATTTTTCCATGAGCGCTCAGCTGAACCACACCATCGTCTGGTGCCGTGACAAACAGGTGTCGGCCCGCTACCTGACCGACCTCCTCGGCCTGCCCGATGCCGAGCCGTTCGGGCCGATGCTGGTGGTCAAATTCGATAACGCAGTGTCGCTGGATTTCTATAACAACGACCCGCCGATCGCCTCCCAACACTATGCGTTTCTGATTGGCGACGAAGACTTCGATGCGGCGTTCGCTCGCCTGCAAGCGCGCAAGCAGCCGTGGTGGGCCGATCCGGGCAAACAGAGACCGTACGAGATCAATGAGTACGGCGGTGGCCGTCGGGTGTATTTCGATGACCCGGACGGGCATCTGCTGGAGATTTTTACCCGGGAATAGATGCCCGTTATTAGCGCAATGCTGTTCACTTAAGCGCGACTCTCAGTCATGCCAACCTTTGTGGCGAGCGAGCTTGCTCGCGTTGGGCTGCGTAGCGGCCCCAAAAATCCGATAACAATCGCCGATTTTGTGAGTGCTACGCACTCAAGCGCGAGCATGCCTCCCTCGCCACAGGTTACTCACCGACTCAAGACTCTTAAGTGAACAGCATTGCCGTGATTAGCGGGTCATATACCGAACGGAAAGGTGTCTTCCTCGTGCTCCATGATCTCAGGCTCCGGCAATGGCGAGACCGCGTGGGTTTTTTCGATCCAGACAAAAGCGTCGAACTGCTCTGCCAGTACGGCCTGAAAGTAATGGCTCTGGCGCTCGGTCCTGGGTCGATAGATGACGCCGATGGCGCGTTCAAGTAACGGCTCGGCCAGTACGTCCAGCAATTCCTCGCTCGGTGACGTCCGCCAGTCGAGCAGCGCTGCGGGAATGCCGGCCTGGAGAAACAGTTGTTCCCAGCTGTCGGCCAATGCCGGGTTCACCTGTTTGACCTGCATCGGCTCATCCCAGTCGTCGGCGGCGGCGACGGTGCCGTGGTCGGTGCCCATGCCGATCAGCACTGCTTGTGAGCCGTAGGCCGTGCGGCACAACTGGCCGATGTTGAATTGCCCCTCCCAGCCCATTTGCGTCGCGGCGGCGTTGCCGATGTGTGAGTTATGCGCCCACACCACCGCTTTGGCGCCTGCCCCGCGATGCACCATCAGGGTTTGCAAGGTGTCGAACATGTGCAGGTCACGCAGGTTCCACGAGGCGGTGGAGCCGCGGTACATGGCGCGGTAATACTGCTCGGCGGCC
The DNA here is from genome assembly GCF_053629455.1 of Pseudomonas sp. F-14 TE3482. NCBI lineage: Bacteria > Pseudomonadati > Pseudomonadota > Gammaproteobacteria > Pseudomonadales > Pseudomonadaceae > Pseudomonas > Pseudomonas sp. F-14 TE3482. The sequence goes on along the minus strand of NZ_JBRJII010000001.1, from coordinate 3,249,152 downwards.
CGCACCACGCGGGCGTTCTGGGTGGCGCTGAAAAACGCCTCGTCGTCGGCGACCATCGGGTCAAGCCGTTCGCCCAGCAACACATTCAATTGCTCGACCACTGCGTCCTCGCACGTGGCCATGTTGCCCCGCTCAGCGAAATGACCGTACAGCGCCGGGTCGTCATGCCACGGCGTCAGGCAGCTGTAGCGATGGCGGGCCTCTTTTGCCAGCTGCGGATCGGTCTTGTCGAGATAGCCCAGCACTTCGTCGATGGAATGACGCATGCTGTAAACATCCAGCCCCCGAAATTCCACCCGCTGCTCAAGCGCCAAGCCGCGATTATGGTGGTGCAGCCAGCGGGTGAAAGTCTGCACAGCGGTATTGCGCCACATCCAAGTGGGGAATCGGGCGAAGGCCTGTTTTTTCCAGGCAGAGCGGCCCAGGTCGCGGACACATCGGTCGATCTGGCCGGCATCGGGCCAGTCGGCTTCGACCGCGACGATACCGAAGCCATGCTGCTCGATCAGGCGGCGGGTGATCGCCGCTCGGGTCTGGTAGAAATCCTGGGTGCCGTGGCTGGCTTCGCCGATCAGCACCACGCTGGCATCGCCAAAGCGGTCGAAGAGTTTGCCGAATTCAGGTGAGTCGAGTGCAGGCAACGGCTCGGCATGACGGCGTAGCACCTCGGCCGCGTTGCCGGGTGGCTCGCCGCGAGGGCGGCTGAATCGTCGCAGAAGATCGTTTACGGGGCTGTTCATGGACGTCATGACCTCATCTGAACGTGGTCATCATTTTGACTACGCCAGTGAGGGCATGATTCCGCTAAATTCAGTGATCTATACGGTGCCGGATCAGAACGCCAGCTTGTAGCCGATCAGCACCAGCATCGTGGCCAGGCATGGACGCAGCAGTTCGTCGGAGATACGCCCGGTCAAATGGCTGCCCAGGTAAATCCCCGGCAGCGAACCGACCAGCAAGTAGCCCAAAATATGCCAATCCATGTTGCCCATGCTCGCATGGCCCAGGCCGGCGACCAAAGTCAGGGGCACCGCGTGAGCGATTTCGGTGCCGACCAGGCGGCGGGTGGGGAGCATCGGGTACAGAATGAACAGCGCTACTGTGCCCAAGGCGCCGGCGCCGATGGAGGTCAGGGCCACCATGGCACCCAGGATCAGACCGGTGATGACGGTCAGTGCATTCAACCGGGGCCCGCTAGGGTTGTAGTGGCCGCCAGCCCGTTTGTGGGCGAAATCGAGCAAGCGTTTCTTGAAGAAAATGGCCAGCGCCGTGGCGAACAATACGAAGCCCAGGGCTTGTTTGATAACAGCGTTCATCGCATCGGGCGAGGTCTGCAAGCTGCTCAAAAACCACAGCGTCAGCGCCACCGCCGGCACACTGCCGAGGGTCAGCCAACCGGTGATCGCCCAGTCGATGTTCTTGTTCTTGCGATGAACCAGCACACCACTGGATTTGGTAATGGCCGCGTACAGCAAGTCCGTGCCCACCGCCGTCGCCGGGTTGACGCCGAACCACAGCAGAATCGGCGTCATCAACGAACCGCCTCCGACGCCGGTCATGCCGACAATAAAGCCGACCACCAGACCTGCAACGACCAACCCGAAATTACCGAATTCCATTAATACGCCCAGAGAATCGCAGGAGAATAACCGGGTCGCAGCATAGCGATTTTTCTTATAACCAGTTATATCGATGCGATCTATATTTATATCTATTTATTGATTGGAACAACGATCTCCCTCTCAACACAATCCCCTGTGGGAGCTGGCTTGCCTGCGATGGCATCAACTCGGTTCGACATTAAACCGAGCCGTCTGCATCGCAGGCAAGCCAGCTCCCACAAAATCTCGCTCCCACAGGGGGTTTGGGTTCAGCACTCGTTTTACTGCACCGGCAAAAAATTCAGGAACAGCAAACTCTGGGCATAGTTGAGGCCGATCCGCCGGTAGCGTTCGTCGAGCATCTGGGTCAGCAGGTCCAGCCGTGCGACGATTTTGCCGAACTCCACGGCAAAGCTCAGGTTGCTGCCCTCCTCCGAAATTTCGTTGGAAAACAGCAAGGGCTCGCCTTGCTTGTTTTGCCGCTGACTCAAAATCCAGGTGGCTTTTTCGATGTTGCGCGCGGCATTACTGACGAAGGTCGGATTGATCGTATCCGTCATGTAGAACTCCAGCCGATTGCCATGAGCGGTGACCAGCATGCTGCCGATGGCATAGATAAAGGCACCGACCCGGTCGCCGAGAAATTCCGGGCTCATGGCGTAGCTCAGCGCGGCGAGGTCTTTTTTGCCGCCGAGAGTGGGTAGCGGCTCTTGCTGTTCGATGGCCATGCGCACTTGTTTTTCCGCGGTGCCGACATCGAGGAATCCAGATTTCTTCAGCTCCTGCGGGTTGCGCAGGTAGAGCTTGTTCATTAGCAGGTAGAGGCTTTCGAGGTTGTCACGCATCGTCAGGGTCGCCATGCGGTCGACGCTGGTCTGGAGGAATTCCTGGGGTTGGCCGTTGCGAAACTGGCTGACAATATCGTTGCCCGGCTGATGACTGCAGCCACTGGCGAAGAGCATCGACAGGCCAGTCAGCAGCCAGCAATAACGGCGAATGTGCGGGGTAAAGCGGGGTAAAACTCGAGCCATGGGTTCTTGAACTTGGGCATGGGCCGGCGGTGGGGATCGCCGCGGGCTGGCCAAGGATAGAACCGCGAAAGCCGAAAAAGTGCAGTGCCGGTGGTCCGTAAACGCGGATCACCGTGAAAGCGGCTCCTTATTAGTCATACTTTATAATTGCAACACTGCATGGATAAGCTATAAATCCTTCCTTGATCGTTAAAACTCGATTATTAGTATGACTACTTCTTACAAAACAACAAAAAGGAAGGTCAACCATGCTTCAATCTCGATACCTGCTCTCCGGCCTCGGACTGTCCCTGATGATCGCCACCCTCCCCGCTCACGCCGCTGGCTTGTCCAGCGAACAGAAAGCCTTCGGCAAAACCAATGACGGCACGCCCGTCGAGCAATACATCTTGCGCAACAGCCATGGCCTGCAAGCCACGGTCATTACCTACGGCGGGATTCTGCAGTCGCTGAAAGTGCCGGACAAAAACGGCAAGCTCGACGATGTGGTGCTGGGCTTCGACGACGTGCAGGGTTACCAAAGCGGCACCGCGTACTTCGGCGCGACCATTGGCCGCTTCGGCAATCGCCTGGCCAACGGTGCCTTCGAGCTGGACGGCAAGCGCTATCAGGTGCCACTCAACGACGGCAGCAATTCACTGCACGGCGGGGCGCAGGGTTTTGATAAACGGGTGTGGAAAGCCGAACCGAGCAACGGCAAGGAATCGGTGGGCGTGACCCTGACGTATCTGTCGGCGGGCGGTGAGATGGGTTTCCCGGGCAACCTGAAAACTGAAGTCACCTACAGCCTCACCGAGAACAATGAGCTACGCATCGAATACAAGGCCAGCACCGACCAACCCACCGTGCTGAACCTGACCAACCACAGTTATTTCAATCTGGCCGGCGCGGGCAACGGCGACGTCCTGAAGCAGCTTGCGACCTTGCATGCAACCCGCTACACGCCGGTCACCGGCAAACTGATCCCTACCGGTGAACTGGCCCCGGTCGCCGGCACGCCCATGGACTTCACCCAACCGACCGCCATCGGTCAACACATCAAGGCTGATCACCCGCAACTGAAATTCGCCGAACCGAAACAAGGCGGTTTCGATTTCAACTGGGTGCTGGACGCCAAGGGTGATCTGGGCAAACTCGCTGCCGATGTCAGCGATCCGCAATCCGGCCGCCGGTTGCAGCTCTACACTACCGAGCCCGGCGTGCAGTTCTATACCAGCAACTTCCTTGATGGCACGGTCAAGGGCAAGGCTGGCAAGGTTTATCCGCATTGGGGGGCGTTTACTCTGGAGACTCAGCATTATCCGGATTCGCCGAACCAGCCGAACTTCCCGTCCACACGGCTGGATCCGGGCAAGCGCTATACCCAGACTACGGTGTATAAGTTTTCTACCCTGTAGGTCAGAAGATCAAAAGATCGCAGCCTTCGGCAGCTCCTACAGAGGCTGCGATCTTTCGAGATCGCCACGGAACCACCGGGCCATTTTGCTGCCAACTGAAGTATCGATCGGACTTTCGAAAGGAGGATGCATGCGTACTCTTGAGCTGGCCGGCAGCCAAGTGCCGGTCATCGGCCAAGGAACCTGGCGCATGGGAGAGGAACGCTCCCGACACACAAAGGAAGTTGCAGCGTTGCGCTTGGGCATCGAATTGGGCATGACCCTGATCGACACCGCTGAAATGTACGCTGAAGGAGGCGCTGAAGAGGTGGTGGGTGAAGCCATCGCAGGCCTTCGCGACCAGGTTTTTCTGGTCAGCAAGGTCTATCCCTTCAACGCCAGCCGCAAAGGCATCCCCCAGGCCTGCGAGCGCAGCCTGCGGCGGTTGAATACCGATTACATCGATCTCTACCTGTTGCACTGGCGCGGCGACTATCCCCTTGCGGAAACCGTCGAAGCCTTCGAACGCCTGCGCGAAGACGGCAAGATCGGCCGTTGGGGCGTGTCCAATTTCGACCTGGACGACCTGGAAGAACTGGCCTCACCGGCCTGTGCCACCAATCAGGTGCTGTATAACCTGGAAGAACGCGGCATCGAATTTGATTTGCTCCCCTGGAGCCAACACCAACGGATGCCGGTGATGGCCTATTGTCCGATCGGCCAGGGCGGGCACATGCTGGCCAACTCGACGCTCAAGCAGATTGCCGCCCGTCACGAGGCGACACCGGCGCAGGTAGCGCTGGCATGGATTCTGCGTCAGAACGGCGTGATCGCCATCCCCAAAGCGGTCCGCCCCGAGCATGTGCAGCTCAATGCACAAGCGGCGCAGTTGCGGCTTGAAGTCGGGGATCTGGAGGCGCTGGACCAAGCGTTTCGCGCGCCACAACGTAAGCAGCGGTTGGCCATGGTCTGAGCCATCGCGGTTTGTCAGAGGGCATCGGCATGAGAAGTACCGATCAGCTCGACGCTTTCAATTTGCCACGCTTCGTTCAGGCGCAAGACCCTGTGTTCGAGTGGGTGCAGGAAGAGCTGCGCGCCGGCCAGAAGCGCCGGCACTGGATGTGGTTTATCTTTCCGCAGTTTTCCGGGTTGGGCGACAGCGAGATGTCCCGTTACTTCGCCATTCGCTCCAGTGAAGAAGCCACGGCGTACCTGAAGCATCCGTTACTGGGGCCACGCTTGCGCATGTGCACGCAACTGGTTCTGGACATTCCTCAAAGCTCGATCACCAAGATTTTCGGCCATCCCGACAACCTCAAATTTCACTCATCGATGACACTGTTCGCCCAGGTTTCGCCAAAAGGCAGCCTGTTCCATCAGGCGCTGGATCAATATTTTCACGGCATACCGGATGACTGGACGTTGTCGCTGCTGGACTCAAAACAAGCCCAACTGCCCCCCAATCAGCGTTGAGAAATCGTCATCCACGAACGGCAGAATCGCATCCGCCACCGGTTGCAGTTGCCGGGTGACGTAATGGTCGTAGTCGATGGGCGCGCTGCGGATTTCCAGCGGCTCGGGGCCGGCGACGGTGATGACATAACTGATCCAGCCGCCATTCTGATATTGCCGCGGGCGTCCCTGCTGGTCGTTGTAGTCGTCGGCGATTCGCGCGGCCCGCACGTGGGGCGGCACGTTACGTTGATAGTCGTCGAGGGTACGGCGCAGGCGTTTGCGATAGATCAGGCGCTCGTCGTACTCACCGGCCAACGTCTTGCGCACATAGTCACGCACGTAATCCTGATAGGGCTTGCGATTGAAGATGCGCAGGTACAACTCCTGCTGGAATTGCCGGGCCAGCGGCGACCAGTCGGTACGCACGGTTTCCAGGCCCTTGTAGACCATTTCATCGGTGCCGTCGGCGCGGGTGACCAGCCCGGCATAGCGTTTCTTGCTGCCCTCCTCGGCGCCGCGAATGGTCGGCATCAGAAAGCGCTTGTAGTGGGTTTCGAACTGCAACTCCAGGGCACTTTCCAGCCCGTATTGCTGTTTCACATGCTCGCGCCACCACTGGTTGACGTGGTCCACCAGCGCATGACCGATCTGCGCGGCTTCTGCCTGACCGTGGGCGCGGCGCAACCAAACGAAGGTGGAGTCGGTGTCGCCGTAGATCACCGCGTGGCCTTGGGCTTCGATCAACTGGCGGGTGCGCAGCATGATCTCGTGACCGCGCAAGGTGATGGACGAGGCCAGCCGTGTATCGAAGAAGCGGCAACCGCTGGAACCCAGCACGCCGTAGAAGGCATTCATGATGATTTTCAGCGCCTGGGACAACGGCGCGTTGTGTTCGCGCTTGGCGGTTTCACGACCTTCGGCAACCCGGGCGACGATGGCCGGCAGGCAATGGCGGGTTCTTGAAAAACGTGCACCGCGAAAGCCCGGCACCGACTCGCTGTCATCAGGATGCTTGAGCCCTTCGATCAAGCCCACCGGGTCGATCAGGAAGGTGCGGATGATCGACGGATAGAGGCTTTTGTAGTCGAGCACCAGCACCGATTCGTACAGCCCGGGCTGCGAGTCCATGACAAAACCACCGGGGCTGGCTTCCGGCGGTTTGCCGCCGAGGTTCGGCGCGACGAAACCCTGACGGTGCATCAACGGCATATACAGGTGAGTGAACGCCGCCACCGAGCCACCGCTGCGGTCCGCCGGCAAACCGGTGACGCTGGCGCGCTCGAGCAGGAAGGTCAGCAATTCGGTCTTGGCGAAGATCCGCGTCACCAGTTCGCAGTCCTTGAGGTTGTACTTCGCCAGGGCCGGTTTGTCCTCGGCGAACATGCGATTGATTTCGTCCATGCGCTGGTACGGATTGTCGATTGACTTGCCTTCACCCAGCAGGGTTTGTGCGACGTTTTCCAGGCTGAACGAGGGAAAGCTCCAGGTCGCCGAACGCAGCGATTCGATGCCATCGATGATCAATCGGCCGGCAGCCGAAGCGAAGTAATGGTTGCCACTGCCGTGTTCGCGCCACTGCATTTCTTCGCCGCCACGCCCCAGCTTCAGCGGCACCGCCAAGCGCCGAGCATGTTCGTGAAGTACGCGCAGATCGAACTGCACGACGTTCCAGCCAATGATGGCGTCGGGATCGTGCCGTGCGAACCATTCATTGAGCTTTTTCAGCAGCAGGGTTCGCGAGTCGCAGTATTCGAGCTGGAAATCCACCCCACTGTCAGAGCCATTGGGCGGCCCGAGCATGTACACCTGCCGCTCGCCGCAGCCTTCCAGGGCAATGGAATACAACTCGCCCTGAGCGGTGGTTTCGATGTCCAGCGAGACCAGTCTGAGCTTCGGTCGGTAGCCGGGGTCGGGTTTCATTTGCGCGTCGAGCAGCAGACCTTCCGCGCCGGGCGTGCCGCCGAACAAAACGGGAGCGGTGATGAAACGCTCCATCATGTAGCGTTCCGGCGGGCGGATATCGGCTTCGAATACATCGACGCTTGATCTGCGCAGCGCGGTTTCCAGGCGCATCAACTGACCGTGCTGCTGGCAATACAGGCCGAGCACCGGGCGATGTTCGAAGTCCAGAAGCGCCAAGGGTTTCAGCTCGACGTTTTTCTCGCCGCGCAGCAGCGCTTCGGCTTGCTCACGCTGGGCTGCCGGAATGAACGCTACCGACGGTTGGTGCGGCAGACGGATGCGTCGGGGACCGGCATCGGTCGCCAGCCAGAACTCGACTTCCGTGCCGGCCGGGGTATCGCGCCAATGCCGGGTCAGGACGAAGCCCTGCTGTAAATCCACCACTGCAACCTCAACGATCTGATTCAAGGGGTAATTCTACGCGTGATCGACGGTGTGGTGAGGGGGCTTACCCTAATGCCGGTAAGTTAAGACGCAGAACCTGTGGGAGCGTGGCTTGCCCGCGAAGAACGATGACGCGTAGTACCTGAAAAACCGCGGTGCATTCTTCGCGGGCAAGCCACGCTCCCACAGGATTTTCGTCGCTCACATTTCTTAACTTACCGGCATCAGGGGCGGACATTTACAAAGAAAAATCGCTGAATGACGCTTTTTGCGCGGTATCTGCCGCTTTCTGCCTTGCTCTGTGAGCGCGTCTCTACGATTCTTCAAGAACAACGACAACACCCGAGAATCCGCCATGAAAACCGTCGCCCAACTGCTCAAGTTAAAGGCCCAACAGAATCAGCAAGTCCACTCTATTGCACCGCATCAAATGGTGCTGGAAGCGCTGATGGTGATGGCCGCAAAAAACGTCGGCGCGTTACCGGTGCTGAAAGAGGGAAAGGTCGTCGGCATCATCAGCGAGCGTGACTATGCGCGCAAACTGGTGCTCAAGGGGCGCTCCTCGGTCGGCACGCCGGTCAGCGACATCATGGTGGCGCCGGTCATCACCGTGGACACCCATCAAACCGTCGAAACCTGCATGGGCATCATGTCCGAAAAGCGCCTGCGGCACTTGCCGGTAGTGGAAAACGGCGAGTTGATCGGCTTGCTGTCCATCGGCGACCTGGTCAAGGAAGCCATTGCCGAACAGGCTGAACTGATTCGCCAGTTGGAGCAGTACATTCGCGGCGAGTGATTCCAGCACACCCTGTGGGAGTTGGGCTTACCTGTGGCGAGGGAGCTTGCTCCCGCTGGGCTGCGAAGCGGCCCCATTCTCTACCTGAAAAAGAAGGGGACTGCTGCGCAGTCCAGCGGGAGCAAGCTCCCTCGCCACAAAAGCCTCCTCACCACAAGCTGTGTTCCTATGGCCAATGCCGCGCGAAAACCGGTGCCAATGCCGGGTGCCGGTCGAAGCGTTCGAGCCAGGCGGAGAACCCCGGCCGCGCAGCGCGCAAGTGCTCCCGAGTGCCCGCCCACCGTGTCACCACCGCCGCCAGAATATCCAGCGCGCCCGGCGCTCCCTCGCCCAGGTACAACTTGCCGGCGAACTGATCGGCAAACACCTCCCAACTCCAGTGCAGGCGCTGGCGGGCACCGGCCATAAGGTTTTCCCTGGATGATTCGTCCGCCTCGGCCAGCCAGCGCTCGGGGTAGTCGATGATGCCGATGGCGGCATAGCAATTGCTGACGATGTACACCAGGCCCCGAATAACCTGATCACGCTTGAGCGGGTTTTCCGGCAGCAGGTTCGACTCCGGGAACGTCAGGCCCAGGTGAATCAGGATGGCCGCACTCTCGGTCAGAACACCGCCATCGGGCAATTGCAGAGTGGGAATTTGCTTGAGCGGGTTGAGTTTCTCCAATGCCTGAACCGTCTCCGGGGACGATGAGACATCGATGAAGCGATAAGGCACCTCGCACAGCTCCAACGCCGCTTCGATGGCGGCCGCACCCGAGTTCTGATGTCCGTAAAGCTGATACATGACTAAATCTCCTCTGCGACTCTCTCTTTGTAGCAGCTGCTGAAGATTGCGTTCGAATTGTCAGTCAAGCGTTGGTTTTTTTAACCATTTTCGGTCCCAGTCACATCCCCGCACGCTTCATACAGCGCTGATAGCGCTCATCGACCCGCTTGGCGAACCACGCCGTGGTGAGCTTTCGTGTGATTTTCGGGCTTTGCAGCACAATCCCCGGCAATACCGCACGGGGTAATGGCCGGCCTTCGGCCTGTTCGGCCAAGGCGAAGACCCGCCGATAAAGCTTGGTGTCCTCGAACTCGAGGCCTTTCCCCTCCTCCAATTGATCCCGAATGGTCATGTTGCGCATGTCCAATTGCTTGCCGAGGGTGCGCACCGCCAATTCCGTAGCGCCAGGCATGATCGAACCGTAGCGCACCAGATCGCCATCCAGCGCCAGCGGGATGCCGGTCGCACGACTTACCGCGTTCTGAAACGCCGCATTACGGCTGGCATACCAACCGGCATTGAAATCGGCGAAGCGATACAGCGGCTGCTTGTAGCTCACCGGATAACCGAGCAAATGGGCAATACCGAAATACAGGCCACCGCGACGCGTAAACACTTCGCGGCGAATCGAGCCGTCCACCGGGTAGGGATAAGCCCGCGCCTGCTGCTCCGCAAAATCGATGCTGACTTGCATCGGCCCGCCGGTGTGCACCGGGTTGAAACCATCGAACAGCGTCCGCCCCATGGGCACCATGCCGATGAAATCATCGAAAATCGCGCTGAGTTCTCTTTCACTGCGCGCGGCATTCAGCCGGTCGCTGTAACTTTTGCCATTGGGTGAACTGACCTGCAAGGCACCGCTCACTAGCAGGCCGGGGATGTGAGCCTTGGCGGCACGACGGTCGATCTCGTCCCGGGCGATCTTGCCCAGGCCTGGCACCGGCGGATCAGCCTGAAACGTCGATTCCTGCTCAGTGACCGCGAGTACCGAACACAGGTTTTGCGTGGTCGGCGAAATGTTCTGGGCAGCAAATGCCGCGTAGATATCCGTGGCCCAGCCTTGGCGATCGACCGTCTTGGCCGGCAACAGGCGCATGATCTCGGCCTTGACCTCGGCGGGCTTGCGGGCCGGCGGTTCCTGCGTGCGTTGGCTACCGCAACCGGCCAGAACCAACAGTGCCGCGACGCTCATGATCAATCGATTGACTTGCATGGTGCTCCATCAAAATCCGTTGAGCCAGGTTAACCATACGATCAATGGCATGGCGCAGGCTATGACTGTGGCAGTCGCGGACTGTTCCGCTGCGCTGTAGGGGTGGTTTCCGTTGGGCAGCCGGGAGGCCAGTGCATTCGGGCTGAACCATACTTGATCCACATACCGCGGAGGACAGGCTCATGAACCGTAGCGACGTGCTGATCATCGGCGCCGGCCCGACCGGGCTGGTACTGGCGCTGTGGTTGAGCAAACTGGGGATTCGGGTACGGATTATCGACAAGACATCGACACCCGGCACCACTTCACGTGCGCTGGCGGTACAGGCGCGAACGCTTGAACTGTATAGCCAGCTCGACCTCAGCGACGCCGTTGTGCAAAACGGCCATAAAGTGGCCGCAGCGAATTTCTGGGTCAAGGGCGAACCGGTCGCACGCCTGCCGCTGAGCACCATCGGCGAGGGTCTGACGCACTACGCGTTTCTGGAAATGTATCCGCAAGACGAGCACGAACGCCTGCTGATCGAACGCCTGGAGGCCTTCGGTATTAAAGTGGAGCGCGATACCGAACTGCAAAGCTTCGAGGAAACCGGCGACGGCATCACCGCCCGGTTGCGCTTGCCCGATGGCCAGCAGGAAACCTGCCAGGCCTGTTACCTCGCCGGCTGCGACGGCGCCCGGTCGATTGTGCGCAAGACGCTGGACACCGGTTTTCCGGGCGGCACCTACCAGCAGATTTTCTACGTGGCGGACGTGCAGGCTCGTGGCCCCACGTTCAACGGTGAACTGCATGTGGACCTTGATGAAGCCGACTTCCTCGCCGTATTCCCCTTGGCCGGCGAAGGTCGCGCCCGACTGATCGGCACGGTTCGCGACGAGCGCGCCGACCGTGCCGAAACCCTCCAGTTTGCAGACGTCAGCAGCCGGGCCATCGAGCATCTAAAAGTGCAGATCGATCAGGTGAACTGGTTCTCGACTTACCGCGTGCATCACCGGGTTGCGGATCACTTTCGCACGGGGCGCGCGTTTCTGTTGGGTGACGCCGCCCATGTCCACAGCCCGGCGGGTGGCCAGGGCATGAACACCGGGATTGGCGATGCGATCAATCTGGCCTGGAAACTCGCGGCGGTGTTAAGCGGTGGCGCCTCGGCCAAACTGCTCGACAGTTATGAAACCGAGCGCATCGCGTTTGCCCGGCGATTGGTGGCAACTACCGACCGGGTCTTCAGTTTCGTCACCGCCGAAGGGCGAATTGCCGACGTGCTGCGCACCCGTGTGGCACCCTTTTTGATCCCGAAAATGACATCGCTGGAAGCCGCTCGGGAGTTCCTGTTTCGCACGGTGTCGCAAACCACCCTCAACTATCGCGGCATGCCGTTGAGCGAGGGCGTTGCTGGCCATGTTCACGGCGGTGATCGCCTGCCTTGGGCCCACGACGGTGAAGGGGACAATTTCGAGTCGCTGAAAAATCCGACCTGGCAGGTGCATGTGTATGGCGATACCAGCGACGAGATGATCGCCTGGTGCACCGAGCATCACCTGCCGTTGCAGGTGTTCGACTGGCGGCCGGCGTTTGAAGCGGCGGGACTCACACGCAACGGGTTTTACCTGTTGCGGCCGGATACCTACGTAGCGATTGCCGACTACAGCGCCGACCCGAAGGTGATCGAACGGTATTTCCGGGACCGTGAAATTCGGCCATTCTTCGGCTGAACCCAAGATTAGCGAGGATGATCGTTCCCACGCTCTGCGTGGGAACGCAGCCAGGGGCGCTCCGCGTCCCAACAAGCGTGACGCAGAGCGTCACAGGAAGCGTTCCCACGCGGAGCGTGGGAACGATCTTTCATCTTTTGATTTTTTAGATCCCGGCCAGGGCCAGGTCCATCGCGAAGTAGGTGAAGATCAAATCCGCCCCGGCCCGTTTGATCGCCCCCAAGCTCTCACGCACCACTCGGTCTTCATCAATCGCCCCGGCCTGGGCGGCGAATTTGATCATCGCGTACTCGCCACTCACCTGATACGCCGACAGCGGCAAACGCGAGGCTTCGCGGATGTCGCGGATGATGTCCAGGTACGCGCCGGCCGGTTTGACCATCAGCGCGTCGGCGCCTTCCTGTTCGTCCATCAGCGATTCCCGCACGGCTTCGCGGCGGTTCATCGGGTTCATCTGATAGCTTTTGCGGTCGCCCTTCAGCGCACTGCCGCCGGCCTCTCGGAACGGACCATAAAGCGCCGAAGCGAATTTGGTCGAATAGGCCATGATCGCGGTCTGGCTGAAACCCGCTTCATCGAGCGCCCGGCGAATGGCCTGGACCTGCCCGTCCATGGCCGCCGACGGAGCGATCACATCGGCGCCAGCGCGGGCAGCGGCTACGGCTTGTTTGCCGAGGTTGATCAGGGTCTGGTCGTTGTCGACTTCGTGGTGGTGCAGCACGCCGCAATGACCGTGGTCGGTGTACTCGCAGAAACAGGTGTCGGACATCACGATCATTTCCGGCACGGCATCTTTGGCGATGCGCGACATGCGTGACACCAAGCCATTGTCGCTCCAGGTATCGCTGCCATTGCTGTCCAGATGATGGGACACGCCAAACGTCATCACCGACTTGATCCCGGCCCGAGCGTAACGCTCGATCTCGCCAGCCAGCTTCGACTCGGGAATGCGCATCACCCCGGGCATGCTCTTGATCGGCACGAAATCGTCGATTTCTTCCTCGACGAAAATCGGCAGCACCAGATCATTCACGGTGAACTCGGTCTCCTGGAACAGGCTGCGCAGGCTCGCATTGCGGCGCAGACGGCGTGGACGTGCTTCGGGGAACTGACTGGGCATGGGTCTTCCTGAAAAAACAGCGGAAAAGACGAAACTTATAGGGAGCGAAGCTTATGCCCTGCAAGGCGCGGCGCACAAACCTCGATCGCTCAAGACTGCGTTGCCGCGGCGGCAACAATCCCCGCATCCAGCACAGATCCCTGTGGGAGCGGGCTTGCCCGCGATAGCGGTATGTCAGTGACATTGATGCTGAAGTTACTACCGTCATCGCGGGCAAGCCCGCTCCCACAGGTTCAGTGCGATAAATCAAAGCGGTTGCTTAGGGATTTCCAGCCCGCGAATCACCGCCGGCCTTGCCAGAAAACGCTCCAGAACGCGGGTAACATTGGGGAAATTCTGGATGCCGACCAGGTCGCCGGCTTCGTAGAAGCCGATCAGGTTGCGCACCCATGGAAAGGTCGCGATGTCGGCGATGGTATAGCGCTCGCCCATGATCCAGTCGCGCCCTTGCAGACGGCCGTCGAGGACTTGAAGCAAGCGCTTGCTTTCCTCAACGTAGCGATCACGGGGACGCTTATCTTCGTAGTCTTTGCCGGCGAATTTGTTGAAAAAACCGAGCTGGCCGAACATCGGACCGATACCGCCCATCTGAAACATCAGCCACTGAATGGTCTCGTAACGCGCCGCCGATTCCTGCGCCAGCAGTTGCCCACTCTTGTCGGCAAGGTAAATCAGAATCGCCCCGGACTCGAACAAGGCCAGCGGTTGGTCCCCCGGACCATGGGGGTCGAGGATTGCCGGGATCTTGTTATTGGGGTTCAGCGAGAGAAATTCAGGGGACAGCTGATCGTTGGTGTCGAAGTCCACACGATGCGGCTCGTAGGGCAGCCCGATTTCCTCGAGCATGATCGAAACCTTGACGCCATTGGGCGTTGGCAAGGAATAGAGCTGGATCCACTCCGGGTATCGCGCCGGCCATTTTCGAGTGATGGGGAATGCAGACAAATCGGTCATAAGGGGCATCCACGGGAAAAACGGAGTGAAGATCATAATGTAGAGCTGCCGAAGGCTGCGATCTTTTGGCGTCCTCAGGGGGGCGCCGAAGAGAAAGATCAACAGATCGCAGCCTTCGGCAGTTCCTACAAGGAGTAAGGTGTGTGCCGTGTCCATAAATCCGCAACATCCAGTCGATAACCTTTTCCCCAATCCGTTCAAGGTTGCCGTTAAAGTGTCGGGCACCTCACTCGGATCGAACCAAAGGGCTTCAGAGGACTCTGAGCATTGCCCTGTAGGAAACGGACCGGGTCAATGACATGGAATACACCCGATGCTGGGAGCTCGCGGTGTCAAGGTTTGTCAGCCTTAACCGAATACGCTGAAGATGACCTATTCGATGATGAACCCATTGAAATTCGCCAAACGCTTCAAGCATCGCGCCTATATCTTCCTGCCCTCCCTGCTGGCGGTCAGCGCGTTGTTTTTGTCGCTTGAGTCCAGTGAAAGCCGCGCCCAACCGGCGGACGGCACTCAGACGCTGGTATTCCTGCGCCACGCGGAAAAACCCGCCGGCGGACTGGGTCAGCTCAATTGTCAGGGGTTGAATCGCGCCATCGACCTGGCCACCTTGTTGCCGGAAAAATTCGGCAAGGCCAACTACGTGTTCGCCGCCAACCCGACACGCAATGTCGAGGAAGGCGAATTCGATAACTCCTACAGTTACATCCGCCCCCTGATGACCATCAGCCCCAGCGCGATCAAGCTCGGCTTGCCGGTGAACATCGAATTCTCGGCCAACGACACCAGCGACCTGGCGGATGAACTGCTCCACGACAAGTATCACAACTCGGTCATTTATACGGCCTGGTCCCACGGCTACCTGCCTGAGCTGATCAACAAAGTCGCCGGGGAAGCCGTCGGCAAAAAACAGAACATTACCGATGACTGGGAATCGAGCGATTACGACTCGCTGTACGTGCTCACGCTGACCTGGCACAACGGCAAGGCCAGCCTGAAGAGCCACAGCTACAAGCAAGGGCTGGATAACGGTCAGGAGACCTGTCCGACTTAAGCTGTGATCGTGGTGGCTTCGAGTTTTATAGTGCCTGTCACGACCTCATCGCGGGCAAGCCCGCTCCCACAGTGGTCTGTGGTGAAACACAGATTTGTGATCGACGCTGCCCCTTGTGGGAGCGGGCTTGCCCGCGATGAGGCCGGCAAAAACAACATCAAAGCAGCTGTTTGCCACGCTCCCGCAGATACTCAATGACAGCCCCCCACTCCCCGACAAACTCGATTCGCGCCCCCTTCTTCTCCCGCTGAAACGCATACATCGGGTCGTAATATTCGCGCAGCAACCCTTCGATCCAGCCTCGGTGCAAATCCACCGCTCCGCTGTTCGCCTGTTCTGCCAGCGCATCTTCCATCAAGGTCAACATCCGCTGATGGCGTTCGCCGCCCAGCCTTTTCTGGACATTGTTCAGGCTCGCCAGCAAACGCTCGGAAAACAGCGCGAAGCCTTCGTCGCCATACACTTCGATGAACTCGGCGCACAAGTCCACCACGTAATCACGCAGGATCCGTTCAACACGCCCTTCCAGGCTGTCCTCCAGCCAAACCATCGGAAATTGCTGCATGCCCTGATACAGCGGCAACGGCAAGGCGCAACTGCCGACCATGCGGCTCTCGTCTTCCAGCACGAACTGTTCGATACCGCGGGCACGCTTCTTCAGCACATCCACGGCCAGGCGGTTTTCAAAGTCGATGTTGGAGGGTTGGCCGGTGGCGCGTTTGCCGAAGCTGGAGCCGCGATGATGGGCGTGGCCTTCCAGGTCCAGCCCATTGCTCAATTGCGTGAGTACCTCGGTCTTGCCGGTGCCGGTCATACCGCCCAGCAAAACGAAATCGCACTGGGCAATGGCCTGATCGAGCGTGTCGAGCAAGAAGGTGCGCATGGCTTTGTAGCCGCCACCGACCCGCGGATAGTCGATGCCCGCTTCGTCCTTGAGCCATTGCTGAACGATCTGCGAACGCAAACCGCCGCGAAAACAATACAAATAACCATCTGGATGCGCCCGGGCAAAATCGGCCCAGGCCTGGATGCGCTCGGCCTTGATCTCGCCGGCCACCAATTGATGCCCCAGCGTGATGGCGGCTTGCTGACCTTGCTGCTTGTAGCAAGTGCCGATCCGTTCCCGCTCGAGGTCATTCATCAGCGGCAGATTGACTACCCCGGGGAATGAGCCCTTGAGGAATTCGACCGGCGCACGGGTATCCATCATCGGCCGGTCGTTGAGAAAGATGTCGCGGTAATCGGTGAAGTCGATGGACATCAAAACACCTCTACCGCGTTAGTCTGTCGCTCAACCAGTTCGCCGATCGGCTCAAGGGTCAGACCGAGTTCGGCTGCCATCATCAAAAACTGTTCATTGCCCTCAGGTGTGACCGCAACCAGCAGGCCGCCGCTGGTCTGCGGATCGCAGAGCACACGTTTGTGCATTTCCTGAAGCCGCCCGAGTTTGCTGGCGTAGCTGTCGAAATTGCGCAGCGTGCCGCCCGGCACGCAGCCTTGATCAAGGTAGTACTCGACACCCGGCAGGCGCGGCACCCGGTCATATTCGATGCGGGCAGTCACGTTGCTGCCGTCGGCCATCTCGACCAAGTGCCCGAGCAGGCCGAAACCGGTGACGTCGGTCATCGCGGTCACACCGTCGAGTTTGCCGAATCGGCTGCCGGGTTTGTTCAGGGTGCACATCCAGTCGCGGGCCAAACCGATGTCGGCAGTGCGCAACTTACCCTTCTTCTCGGCCGTGGTGAGAATGCCGATACCCAAGGGTTTGGTGAGGTACAGCAAGCAACCGGCAGTGGCGGTGTCATTGCGCTTCATATGGCGTTTTTCCACCAGTCCGGTCACAGCCAGGCCGAAGATCGGCTCCGGCGCGTCGATGGAATGGCCGCCCGCCAGTGGAATACCCGCCTCGTCGCAGACCGAACGCCCGCCACGAATCACTTCCCGGGCAATCTCCGGCGCCAGCACATTGACCGGCCAGCCGAGGATCGCAATCGCCATCAACGGATCGCCACCCATGGCGTAGATATCGCTGATGGCATTGGTGGCGGCGATACGGCCGAAGTCGAACGGATCGTCGACGATCGGCATAAAGAAATCGGTAGTCGAGACCACGCCGCGTTCTTCGTCGATGGCATACACCGCCGCGTCATCGCGCGAGGCGTTGCCGACCCAGAGTTTCGGGTCCAGGTTTTGTGCGCCGCTGCCGGCCAGAATCACCTCCAGCACCTGGGGTGAAATCTTGCAGCCACAGCCTGCGCCGTGGCTGTATTGGGTCAGACGAATCGGCTCGCTCATCGGGGATGCACCTTGTGAAGTCAATGCCGAGGATTCTACAGCAACCCTGTGGCGAGGGGGCTTGCCCCCGTTGGGCTGCGCAGCGGCCGCAAGCCCCCTCGCCACAAAAGCTCCTTTGCCACTTTTGTCACTAAAGCTCTATTGCCACAGATCGGGTTACTCATCTGACAGTCGACACCACTTTGGTGCATATCCCCGCCAGATCCCCTTCGCCCTGAAAACCACTCCTTCTGCTCATCGCCCCGAAATCCTTGACCAAAGGGACAATAAAACTACCAATTCCCTCAATTTTTCAGCACTTTGAACAAAACTGGTATGCCTTGTGCAAACGTTTGCGAGCCGCTGATACCGGCCTGTTCGCCACCTAACCGCGCAAACCCGTAGCACCGGGCTTTCGATCCGCACGAAAAGGGACTTTTAATGCATTGCACCTCCAATCGCGTGACTTGCTCACGCACTTTTGCTGTTTCCTTGCTGCTGGCCAGCGTTACAGGACTACTCAGCAGCCACGTTTTGGCCCAACCGGCCAGCGCCGAAGAGTCCGCTCAGGGCGAAGCCCTCAGCCCTGAAGCGAACCCGCCGAAAAAAGGCGCCTACCTGTCGGACTGGTTCAACCAGGACCTGACCGTCATCGGCAGCAAAGACATCAGCTTCGGCCCGCAACCGGCCGACGACATCTACCTGGAATATGAATACTTCGGCCGCAAGGGCCCGTTCGAGTTGTACGGCTACATCGACATTCCGAAGATCTTCGACATCGGCAACAGCCATGACAAAGGTGTCTGGGACCACGGCTCGCCGGTGTTCATGGAGCATGAACCGCGGATCTCCATCGATTACCTCGCCGGCCGCAGCCTGGCCGTCGGGCCGTTCAAGGAGTGGTACGTGGCGTTCGACTGGATCTACGATCACGGCAACAATAGCGCCAATCGCGCCAACACGCTGTACAGCGGCCTCGGCACGGACATCGACACCCATTCGCGGGTCAATCTGTCAGCCAACTTCTACGGCCGCTACCAGTGGGAAAACTACGGTGCCAGCAACGAATATTCATGGGACGGCTACCGCGCCCAGCTCAAGTACATCGTGCCCATCAGCAGTTTCAGCAACGGCGCTTCGTTGACCTACATCGGTTTCACCAACTTCGACTTCGGCTCCGACCTGCACAAAGACAACCCGGCCCGCACCGCCAACGCCACCGTGGCCACCAACGTGTTGCTCTACGCCTTCACCCACTTGCGTTTCACCCTGGTCGGCCGTTACTTCCACAACGGCGGCAACTGGGACGACGGCAGTGAATTGAATTTCGGCGACGGTGACTTCCGCGCCCGTTCCAACGGCTGGGGCTACTACGCCGGTGTCGGTTATCAGTTTTAAGGCTCATTTGAATAAGGAGGTTTTATGAAGGCAATGACCCGTTTTTCCCTGTCCGTCGGTTTGGCCATGAGCACCCTGCTCTCTTCTTCTGCCTGGGCGGTTGACACGCCGATCCAGCCGAAAGTAATGCTGATCACCATGTTTGCCCCCGAGGCGCAGAACTGGATCGATCGCCTGGAGCTCAAGCAAGAAGTGCGCGTACCGGGCCTGTCCGCCGAGTATCCGAATATTCGCTGCAACACCCGACAGGTGTGCCTGATGGTCACCGGCATGGGCCAGACCAATGCCGCGGCCTCGACCCTTGCCCTGGCGTTGTCGCCGAAATTCGACCTGCGCAAAAGTTACTTCCTGATCGCCGGGATTGCCGGCATCAGCCCGCATCACGGCACCATAGGCACCACCGCGTGGGCGCACTACCTGGTGGAGTTCGGCACCCAATGGGAGCTGGATTCCCGGGACGCGCCGAAAGACTGGCCGACCGGTTACCTGGGCATCAACACCAAAGGCCCGAACGAAAAACCACCGCTGGACTACAAGACCGAAGTGTTCGAACTCAATCCGAAGTTGCAGGCCAAGGCGTTCGCCCTGAGCCACAAGGTTCAACTGAGCGAGAGTAAGGAATCAGCGGCATGGCGTTTGAAATATCCGTCGGCCCCGGCCAATCAGCCACCGGTAGTGACCCAGTGCGACACGCTGGCGGGCAATACCTGGTTTTCCGGGACGCGCTTGAGTGAGCGCGCGGAAGTCTGGACCAAGCTGTTGACCAATAACGAAGGGGTGTATTGCACGACTCAGCAGGAAGACAACTCCACCTACGAGGCGCTGCTGCGCGCCAGCCGCGAGGGGCTGGTGGACGTCCGGCGTCTGGCGGTGGTGCGCGCCGGTTCCGACTTCGACCGGCCGGCGCCGGGCCAGAGCGAGGTGGATAACCTGCTCAAATACGCCGATCAAGGTGGGTTTGTGCCGGCGCTGGAGAACCTGTACCGCACGGGGAATCCGTTGGTGCAGGAGATTTTGCAGAATTGGTCGGCTTGGGAGAAAGGTGTGCCTGAGGTCTGAGTTCGGCTTGAGGACACCTTCGCGGGCAAGCCTCGCTCCTACAGAGGTCTGTGTTGGTCACAAATCATGTGAACGGCGCAGATCAACTGTGGGAGCGAGCCTGCTCGCGATAGGGCCAGAACATTCGACAAAGATGCCGACTGGGATGGTTCCGCCGGCGCACCTTGGGCCATAGACTAGGATCATCCGGGGTCAGGAAGGCTCCATGATCACGAGGCGCCCGGCTGTCGCCAGTCACTGTCACCGTCCGACAATTCGACTGAATTTTCGCCGCGCCTCGTGATCCCTCTATAACTACAGGGAGGAATACGGGTTTTATGAACAACGCAAAACTTTTCGTCATTGAATACACCCTTCATGGCCAGCCCAAGTCTTTCATTATCCGCCTCGACAAAATGGACAATGCAGAGGCTTGGCACTGGGCAAGTTGCGATGCCGGAGTAGGCCGGATCCCGCGCTTTGGCCGTGAGAGGGTGCAGAAGACCAGCAAACCGCTGGCAGAGAAATTCGGCATCGAGAATGTGACCTGGCGACCGGCCAGTTGAGCGTCAAAAAGGAGGGGAAAGATTCAAACCGAAGTGGAGCCTGGACGGCTCCACTTTTTTGGCTGAACGGTCAGTGCTTTGCACACTTGCAGCCTTTGGTGGAGCATGCTTCGCCGTGTTCGTGATGTTTGGCGCAGGCTTCACAGCAATAGTGCTTGCCGTGACGCGCGATCGGATGTTCGCCCAGTTTGCAGGAACATTTGGGGCAGTCGCAGATACTTTCACTGTCGATCATGAGTCTGACTCCATTGTTGTGGTCGTCAAGGTGCCGCGGGTGCGCGACACCTGAAGCAAATGACCGCTCGTCCCCCAAACGGGTTCAAACAAACCCTTGGACGGTGTTTGCTTACTAATGAGGGTAGTCGCGATGCGGCTACTCATGAATGAACACTGCCCTGTGGTGAGGGGGGAAACCCTAATGCAGGTAAGCCAAGGCGCAGAACCTGTGGGAGCGTGGCTTGCCCGCGAAAGCGTAGTGTCAGTCGATATCAATGTTGAATGACACGACGCCTTCGCGGGCAAGCCACGCTCCCACAGGATTATCGTTGCTCACATTTCTTGACTTACCGGCATTGGGGGCAAGCCCCCTCGCCACACGAGCAACATCAATCAAATACGGAATTGCCCGACCAGCTGCCCCAGGCGTTGACCGAGGTCGGCCAGGCTGCGCGAGGTCTGGGCGCCGAGTTGGGTTTCGTCGGCGACGCTGTCTACGGCCACGGCGATCTGGTGCACGCTGCGGTTGATCTCTTCGGCCACGGCGGTTTGCTCTTCGGCGGCGCTGGCGATCTGGGCGTTCATCGAGTTGATGGTGCCGATCAATTGGGCCATGGCGTCCAGAGATGCCCCGGCCTCGTTGGCCTGGGCCGACGTGCCGTCGCCGGCCTCGCTGGAGCGGCGCATGGCTTCGACCGCCGATTGGGTGCCGGCCTGCAAGCGGTCGATCATGCTCTGGATTTCCTGGGTGCTGATTTGCGTGCGACTGGCCAATGCACGCACTTCGTCGGCGACCACCGCAAAACCACGCCCGGCCTCACCGGCGCGGGCGGCTTCAATAGCAGCGTTGAGCGCCAGCAGGTTGGTCTGCTCGGCAATCGAACGGATCACCCCGAGCACGCTGACAATCGACGACACGTCTTTCTGCAGGCTGTCGAGCGACACGCCGCTGCTGCGAATGTCATTCACCAACGCATGAATCTTCACGATGCTGCCGGCCACCACACGCTTGGCGGCCTGGCCTTCTTCGTCGGTCTGCTGGGCAGCGACCGCCGCGTTTTGTGCACTCTTGGCCACTTCCTGGGCCGCCGCCGACATTTCGTTGATCGCCGTGGCCACCTGATCGGTTTCGTGACGCTGGCGCTCCATGGCCTGATCCGAACGCTGGGCCTGATCGGACACCTGATTCACCAGCCCGGTCAGTTGCGAGGTCATTTCAGTGATCTGCCGTACCAGACCGTGGATCTTGTCGACGAAACGGTTGAACGAGCCGGCCAGTTGGCCGAGTTCATCCTGGCTGGTGATGGTCAGACGCCGGGTCAGGTCGCCCTCGCCCGCCGCGATGTCGTCGAGGTTGGCTTTCATCAGGTTCAGCGGACGCAGAATCGTGTTGGCCAACAGCATTCCGGCAGCCGCGATCATTAGCAGCACCACGACGGCAATCCCGACAATGCTCAGCACCACGCCTTGCATGCGTTCCTGGACCTTGGCCTCAACCACCGCCACTTGCGCTTCGATGCCGTCAAGGTTGACCGAGGTGCCGACCGCCATGTCCCACTTCGACAGGTATTCGGTGAAGCCGAGTTTGGGCACCAGCACTTGGGTGTTACCGGGCAGCGTCGAGCTGTATTGCAGGTAGTGAGTACCGTCCTTGGCGACTTTCACCAGGTCGCGATTGACGTAGACCCCGTTCGGGTCGCGGTTGTCCTTGAAGCTCTGGCCCACGCCTTCGGGGCTGTTGGCCTTGAACAGGCGCACGGTGTTGGAGTCGTAGCCGAAGAAGTAGCCGTCCTTGCCGTAGGTGATGCTCGACAGCAACTTGATCGCCTGCGCCCGCGCTGCGTCATCGCCGGGAGCGGCCGCGTCGTAGAGCGGTTTGATCGTGGTCATGGCCACAGCGACGTAACTTTGCAGGGTTGCCTTGGCATCGCTGAGCAGGCGCTGACGGGTTTCCTCGACTTCCTTGCGGGCCTGCTCCTGCAGAATGAACAATGTGGTCAGGCTGATGACCAGCGCAAAGAGCAGCACCGGGAGGACGGCAAGGGACAGGACTTTAGCCTTCAGGCTCATGCGCATGACGTTCACTCTTTTGATTTTGTTGGCGTGGTTAAAGGCTATAACGGCAGGCCAATTCAAAAGTTGAGTCAGGATCACATTGATCCTGTGGGAGCGGGCTTGCCCGCGATAGCGTCGCTACAATGTGACTGAAAGACCGCCATCGCGGTGTAGAAACGGATACATCCTTTACAATCGAGACCGGGGACATCCTTTACGTTTTTGTGGGTTTGAAAGGCGGTTTTCACCGCTTTTCAAACGACCTAAAAGGTAATTGCACAAATACACTTCCCAGACCTCATCTTCCACCTCCTTCAGCCCTAGTGCCTCACCCACCAGCGATTCGCTGACAAATACCATTCCACCTTTCCACTTCATTGAACCGTTTTGCCGGACTTTTCTGACCAGCATTTGTGAAGGGTAATTCACCTCCGGCACACGTCCGTCGTAGAGGCGGCTGGATGGCACATAAACATCCGCCGGAACCTTCATTGCCAGGGCCTTGTGAGGGCGTTCGTAGTTGTATTCGTGGCGAAACCGTTCAAACGCCAGCTGCTGCTGTACCAAATTATGCTCAGGTGTCTGAAGCAGCGCAGCCTTGAGGGTTCGGTGCATTCGTTCATGGCGGCCATTCTGGTCAGGGCGTCCGGGCTGGATACGCTCGGGATAGATACCCAAACGTATGAACCACGCCGCCAGACTGGAGATGCGCGACACGCCGGTCGAGGCAAAAGGTGAACCGTTATCCGTGCGAATGACATTGGGCAACCCATACTCTCGAAAAGCCCAGTCAAATCCTTCGCGCGCCCCAGCCACACTGCTTTGCGCCCGACAAAGTAAGAGGAATCGACTGACATGATCGGAGATCGTCAAAGGAAAGCAGCGCTGACCTGATTGCAGGGCGAAGTCGCCTTTGAAATCCGCCGCCCATGTTTGATTGGGCTCTGTGGCTTCGCGTAATGGAATAGGCCCCGTCGGTGGGCGATTAAGGAAACGTCGTTTTTGCACCAAACCTGCACGCTTGAGCCATTCGCCAGCGGTGCTCAACGCGGGCCAAGGCAGCTCCGCGTGCGTGTTTTTAAGGTTGTGAACCAACTTCTCAGGTCCCCAACTCGGATGCTCGCGCTTATAAGCGATCAGCAACTCAAGGACATGCTCACTGATTTGATGGGGGCTGTGGTGCGGACGTCTGGACAGCTCTTTGAGCCCGTCGATGCCACGTTCAGCATAGCGCGCTAGCCACTTGTCCAAAGTGGGCCGGCTGACACCGTAATGCCGTGCCAGCTCACATTTGGAATAGGCGCCGGACATCCAGTCGCCTACGAGTTTCACTCTCTGATCCATTGGGGACTCTCGATTCCAGGGCATGGTCAGGCACCTCCTGACCGTATTTCATACCTGTAAACGATGTCTCCGGTTTAAAACGTAAAGGATGTCTCCGGTTTCTACCCGGGCAAGCCCGCTCCCACAGGGTCAGAGGTGCTACAACACCATCGCCGCCACCCAACCAAACACCAGCAGCGGCAGGTTGTAGTGCAGGAAGGTCGGGACCACGGTGTCCCAGATGTGGTGATGCTGACCGTCGATGTTCAGACCGGAGGTCGGGCCCAGGGTTGAGTCCGACGCGGGTGACCCGGCATCGCCCAACGCACCGGCGGTGCCGACGATGCACACGATGGCAATCGGGCTGAAACCCAGTTGCACGCACAACGGCACGAAAATCGCCGCCAGAATCGGTACGGTGGAAAACGACGAGCCAATGCCCATGGTCACCAACAATCCGACCAGCAGCATCAACAGCGCTCCGATGCCTTTACTGTGGTTGATCCACGACGCCGAGGACTCCACCAGCGTCTGCACATGACCGGTGGCTTTCATCACTTCGGCAAACCCGGACGCGGCGATCATGATGAAGCCAATCATCGCCATCATCTTCATGCCTTCGGTGAACAGGTCATCGGTGTCGCGCCATTTGACGATGCCCGACACCGAAAAGATCAGGAAACCCACCAGCGCCCCGATAATCATCGAGTCCAGCAGCAACTGAACAATGAACGCGGCGGCAATGGCCAGACCGGCGATCATCAGGCTCATTGGGTTGTACTGCACCGCGACCTGTTCGACTTTCTCGATTTTCTCGAGGTCGTAAACGCGTTTCTTGCGGTAGCTGATGAACGCCGCCGCGAGGCCAAACACCATGCCCAGCGCCGGAATGCCCATGGCATGGGTGACATTGATACCGCTGATGTCTACCCCGCTACGGGCGACGTTGGCCAGCAGGATTTCATTGAGGAAGATGTTGCCAAAGCCCACGGGCAGGAACATGTACGGCGTGATCAGACCGAACGTAATGACGCAGGCAATCAAACGACGGTCCAGTTGCAGTTTGGTCAGCACGTATAACAGTGGCGGCACCAGCAACGGGATAAAGGCGATATGAATCGGCAAAATGTTCTGGGAGGCGATAGCCACCACCCACAGCAGGCCGATCAGCAGCCATTTGACGTTTCCGCCACCGTTGGCGTGCTGGCGATCGACCATGGCCAGGGCCCTGTCGGCCAGCGCATGGGCCAGGCCGGACTTGGCGATGGCCACCGCGAACGCGCCGAGCAAGGCATAGGACAACGCAACCGTCGCCCCGCCGCCGAGGCCGCTGTTGAAAGCTTTAAGGGTCGCGTCGATGCCCAGACCACCGGTCAAACCACCGACCAGCGCTCCCACAATCAGCGCGATCACCACATGCACGCGGGACAGGCTGAGTATCAGCATGATGCCGACCGCGGCAATTACTGCATTCATTGTTGTTACCTCAAAAGCAGCGCGGTGAGGCAATCACCGCCAAACGGAATGAGTCCGGCCGGCAGTCTGTATGAGCGCCGCCAGCGGATTAGGAGAAATGGGTTTTATTAGAGGGCGCGCACTGTGCCGGACCGCTGCCGCCTTGTCAAAGCCAACGCCAACCCCTGTTGGCGCTGCCTTCGGCAGTTGAATCAGTGTCATAAGGGTATGAGTTGTGTCAGGCGACATTGATATTGACTGTGCCGCCGCTATCGCGAGCAGGCTCGCTCCCACAGGGTTAGCGGTTATCCGCAAAATTTGCAGGCAATACAGATTCAATGTGGGAGCGGGCTTGCCCGCGATGGCGTTGTGTCAGGCGATATCGATGTTGACTGTGCCGCCGTTTTCGCGGGCAAGCCCGCTCCCACAGGTTAAGCGGCGTCCTTGCGTTTGGAGTCAGCGTTTGGGCAGTTCTATCGTGACTTTCAACCCTTCCCACTCGCTTTCCTGCAGCTTCAACACCCCGCCCCACGTATCGACGATGTCGCGCACGATGCCCAAGCCCAAGCCATGCCCATCCGTCTGTTCATCCAGCCGGGTACCGCGGCTGAACACCTGAGTGCGCTGGTCTTCGGGAATTCCCGGCCCATCGTCTTCCACGCTCAACTCAAACCCTTCAGCCGTTTCGACCACGCTCAGCCGCACCTCCGCATCCGCCCATTTGCAGGCGTTGTCCAGCAGGTTGCCGAGCAACTCCAGCAGATCTTCGCGATCCCACGGCAGTTGCAAACCGGCACGCGCGCGGTAGCTCAAGTCGAGGTGTTCGCCGTGAATCATGTTCAACGTGGCTAGCAACCCCGGTAGCTCGGCATCACAATCGAACAACGCTCCCGGCAGTGCATCCCCGGACAGCCGGGCGCGGTTGAGTTCGCGATTGAGCCGTTGCTGAACCTGTTCCAGTTGCGCCTGCATGACTTTGCGCAACTGCGGGTGAGCATCGAGTTTTTCGCTGGAAACCAGGCTCAACAACACCGCCAGCGGGGTTTTCAAGGCATGGCCGAGGTTGCCCAAGGCGTTGCGTGAACGCTTGAGGCTATCTTCGGTGTGGGCCAGCAAATGGTTGATCTGCGCCACCAGCGGTTCCAGCTCCAGCGGTACTTCTTCGTCGAGTTGCGAACGCTGGCCCTGCTGCAATTGGGCGATTTGCTCGCGAGCCCTTTCCAGGGGGCGCAAGGCGCGGCGCACGGTGATCCGTTGCAATAGCAAAATCAACAACAGCCCCGCCAGCCCCAACCCCAGACCGACCTGCTGCATGCGCCGAAAGCTCTCGCGCACCGGGGTGTAGTCCTGGGCGACGCTGATGGAAATCGCCTGGCCCAACCGGCGATAGTCCGAACGCAACACCAACAACTGCTGGCCTTCCGGCCCCAATTGCAGATTGCTATGCAGGCCAGGATGTTCAAGCTGCGGCAGCTCCTGATCCCATAACGAGCGGGAGCGCCAATGGCTGTTGGCGAAATCGATACGGAAGTAATGCCCGGAGAACGGTCGCTGATAGGCCGGCGACAAATGCCGCTCATCCAGTTGCAAACCCTGCGGCCCACGCACCAGCGCCACCAGCAGGTTTTCGCTGTCGTTGCGCAACCCGTCTTCGAGGTAGCGTTGCAACCCCATTTCGAACAGCCACAGGCTGGTTTGCGCCAGCACCAGGCCGACGATCACCATCACGCTGATCAGGCCCAGGCTCAAGCGGCGCTGGATCGACCTCACTGGGCTTGCCCGCCGAACAGGTAACCCTGACCGCGGCGGGTTTCGATCACGCTGCGGCCGAGCTTGCGTCGCAGGTGGTTGACGTGAACTTCCAGCACGTTGGAATCGCGCTCGGTTTCACCGTCGTAGAGGTGTTCAGCGAGGTGGCTTTTGGAAAGGATCTGTTCAGGGTGCAGCATGAAATAACGCAGCAGGCGAAACTCGGCGGCGGTGAGCTGGATGTCCGCACCGTCGCGGGTCACGCACTGGCGACCTTCATCCAGATGCAAACCGGCGGCCTTGAGCGTCGGCTGATTGGCGTGACCGTGGGAGCGGCGTAACAATGCCTGGACTCGCAGGTGCAGCTCTTCGGGGTGAAACGGTTTGGTCAGGTAATCGTCGGCACCGGTCTTGAGACCTTCGATCCGCTCAGCCCAGGAACCGCGCGCGGTGAGGATCAGCACTGGCGTGGCCAAGCCGCCGGCCCGCCATTGCGCCAGCACGTCGAGCCCCGGCAAACCCGGTAGTCCCAGGTCAAGGATGATCAGGTCATAAGGCTCGCTGCTGCCCTGGTACACCGCATCGCGGCCGTCGGCCAGCCAATCCACCGCGTAACCCTGCCGGTTGAGGCCGGCCATCAATTCGTCGGCCAGCGGCACGTGGTCTTCCACCAGGAGCAAACGCATCGGTCAGTCTTCCTTGTCTTTCAGTAAATGGCCGGTGGTGGCGTCGAGGTCCAGCTCGCGCACCATACCTTCGGCGGTCAGCAGCTCGACCTCGTAAATGTAGACGTCGTGCTTTTCCTCAAGCTCCGCTTCCAGCAGCTTGGCCCCGGGATAGAGGTCCAGCGCTTGCTGCAAGAGCTGCTCCAGCGGCAGGATCACACCTTGTTGGCGCAGGCGCAGGGCCTCGTCCTGATCCAGGTCGCGGGCCATGACCACCGAGCAAAATGCCAGGAGCGCCAGCGCCATCCGACTGCTGGCGCGCCGATTTAAACAAAACACCTTCATTACGTATCCTGATGATCCTTGAGAACCTGCCCGCTGACAGCGTCCAATTCCAGGTCCCACTCAAGGCCCTGCGGGTCGCGCAGTTCCACCTGGTAGATGTACTTGCCGTACTCTTCTTCAAGCTCGGTTTCGCTGATTTTGGCGCCGGGGTGTTTGGCCAATGCCGTGGCGTTGAGCTTCTCGAAGGACACAATGGTACCAGCGTCGCGCAGTCTCAGGGCTTCGTCGGGGCCTAGGTCTCGCGCGTGGGCGATGCTGGCAGTCATGGCGATGATGGAGGCGGTGAACAGGGCAGTCAGGATTTTCATGGGTGTCTCCGTATTTTTTTATGTGTTGCTACGAGGGTCACCTTAGTGATTCGAACTTAACTGAAACTGAATTGCCATCATTGGGAATAGCACCACGATATCGCAGCCATAAGCAAAACATGTGGGAGCGAGCCTGCTCCCGATGACGGTGCCACATTCACCCTCTACGTGACAGTCAGTCCGCTATCGCGAGCAGGCTCGCTCCCACATTGGATTCGTGTACCCACAGAACTCACTTATAATCCCCCGCCTGCCAGACATCGAGACCGGTTATGACCGCGATCCACATCAAGTTCCCTTCCCTGACTGTCAAGGCCGGCCCGCGAGCCTTGGCGCGCATCCGTGCAAATGGCTTGAGCGCCGCCGATGTGGGCACGCTGCCGGGCGCTGCCGGTGGCCCGAAAGCGTTGGGAATTCAGGGGCTGGATCTGGCGCTGTTCGGCGAATGGCTGCCGGCGGCGCCCCGGGAGCGTTCGCTGATCGGCGCCTCGGTGGGTTCCTGGCGGTTCGCCAGCGCCTGCTTGCCGGATGCCGCCGAAGGCATCCGTCGCCTCGGTCATCTGTACACCGAGCAGAATTTCGCCAAGGGCGTGACCATGGCGCAGATCAGCCAGAGTTCCCGGCGCATGCTCGATGACTTGCTCGACGGCCGCGATGCCTCGATTCTGGACAACGCCCACTACCGACTGAACATCATGGTGGTCAAAAGCCATGGCCTGCTGGCGGACGATCATCGCGGTCGGCTGGGGCTGGGCCTGTCATCGGTGATCGCTGACAACCTGCGCGGGCGCGCGCGGCTGTCGCGGCATTTCGAGCGGCTGATCCTCCACGACCCGCGTCTGGCGCCACCGGTCAACGCGCTGAATGACTTCCCGTCGCGCTTCGTTGCGCTGGATACCGGCAACCTGCGCCAGGCCCTGCTCGCCTCGGGTTCGATCCCGATGGTCATGCAAGGCGTGCGTGACCTGCCGGGTGCCGGCGCCGGGACGTTTCGCGATGGCGGACTGCTGGACTATCACCTCGACTTGCCCTACAGCGGTAACGACATCGTGCTGTATCCGCACTTCACTGATCGAGTGATCCCCGGCTGGTTCGACAAGACCCTGCCGTGGCGCCGCGCCTGTCCTGCGCGCTTGCAGGATGTACTGTTGCTGGCGCCGTCAAAGGAATATCTGGCGCGCCTGCCCTACGGCAAACTGCCGGACCGTAACGACTTCAAGCGCTTCATGGGCGATGCCCCGAGCCGGCAGAAATACTGGCGCGCAACAATGGATGAAAGCCGCAGGCTAGGTGACGAGTTTCTCGAACTGACCGCCAACGGTCGCTTGGGCGAGCGCTTGCTGACCCTTTAGTCAGTGTTTTCCCGCATCGCCAAACACAAGCTGGTAAACTCGCCACCTGCCCCTATCGCCGCGGCGATCGCCACCTGACAGAGCTGAACATCACTGTGGAAATCTTCAAAGAGTTTACTTTCGAATCCGCCCACCGCCTGCCCCACGTGCCGGACGGCCACAAGTGCGGTCGCCTGCACGGTCACTCGTTCAAAGTGGCGATTCACCTGAGCGGCGACCTCGATCCGCACACGGGCTGGATCCGCGACTTCTCGGAAATCAAGGCGATCTTCAAGCCGCTCTACGAGCGTCTGGACCACAACTACCTGAACGACATTCCCGGCCTGGAAAACCCGACCAGCGAAGTGCTGGCCAAGTGGATCTGGAATGAATTGAAGCCCCTGCTGCCGGAACTCAGCGCGATTCGCATCCACGAGACCTGCACCAGCGGTTGCATCTATCGCGGTGAGTAAATCGATCTAAAGACAACGAAAATCCCCTGTGGGAGCGTAATGCTGTTCACTTAAGAGAGTCTTGAGTCAGAGAGACCTGTGGCGAGGGAGCTTGCTCCCGCTTGAGTGCGTAGCACTCACAAAAATCGGCAATGATTGTAGATTTTCGGGGCCGCTACGCAGCCCAGCGCGAGCAAGCTCGCTCGCCACAAAGGTACGCACGATCCAAGAGCCCGCCTAATGAACAGCAAGCCCGCTCCTACAAGAGCAACTGCGTTTCGTCAGTGAATAGAAAAACAGCCTTCAATGGCTGTTTTTTTATGCCTATGCTTCTTGGCTCGCACACGCCAAGAGGACGCTCCCATGGCTGACTGGCCGCTGGCTCAGACCTATCGCTTCAACGGGCATTCCGTGCGCTACGCCGTGCGTGGCGACGGGCCGCCGCTGGTGTTCGTGCATGGCACGCCCTTCTCTTCTTATGTGTGGCACCGGATTGCGCCGCACTTCATCACCACGCACCGGGTGCACTACTTCGATCTGCTGGGTTACGGGCAATCCACACAACCGGACGGCGATGTGTCGCTTGGCGTACAAAACCAGCTGTTGGCGCAATTGCTGGAGCACTGGGGCCTGCAACGGCCAGACGTGGTGGCCCACGATTTCGGCGGCGCCACTGCGTTGCGCGCGCATCTGCTCAATGGCAAGGATTACCGCAGCCTGACACTGATCGATCCAGTGGCGCTGTCGCCCTGGGGTTCGCCATTCGTGCAGCATGTGCGTCAGCATGAAGCCGCATTCAGCGGATTGCCCGATTACATTCAGCAGGCGATTGTGCCGGCCTATATTCGCGGCGCGATCAAGCGCGAGATTCCCGATCAAGAGCTGGCGCCCTATGTGCGGCCATGGCTTGGGGAGCCTGGGCAAGCAGCGTTCTATCGGCAGATCGCGCAGATGGATGAACGTTATACCCGCGAGGTCGAAGGGCTGTATCCGACGGTTCGCTGCCCGGTGCAGATTCTTTGGGGAGAGGACGATCAGTGGATTCCCATCGAGCGCGGCCGGGCGCTGCAACAGATGATTGCGGGGTCGCAGTTTCATGCCATTGCCAATGCCGGGCATCTGGTTCAGGAGGATGCACCGGAGGTGATTGTGGCGGCGATATTGCGGTTTTTGCCCCTGCACAATTCCCCCTGAAAAAACCGAATCCATTGTGTGCGGGCTTGCTCGCGAAAGCGGTGTATGTCAGGCCGCTTTCGCGAGCAAGCCCGCTCCCACATGGGTGCTGTGTTCCTTCAATTGCACCGCTTTCGTGCCCGCCACCCGCTAAATCTCCGCACTCGACTATAAATAATTACGCCAGCTCAGCTTTGGCACGACCACTGCAACACCCTCCGCGTCCTCCATCCAGCAAGGAACGCCATATGACGCAGAACGATTCAGGCAACGATTACCCCCTCAGCGAAGTCCCGATGCATGCCCGCAAGGGACTTGCCTCCACCGCCATGGTGCTACTGGGTTTTACCTTCTTCACCGCGACCATGTTTGCCGGTGGCAAGCTTGGCGTGGCGTTCAGTTTCGGCGAGATGATGGCGGTGATTATCGTCGGCAATCTGCTGCTGGGGATCTACGCAGCGGGGCTGGGCTACATCGCCTTCAAGAGCGGCCTGAACTCGGTGCTGATGGGACGTTTCTGCTTTGGTGAAGTGGGCAGCAAACTCAGCGACCTGATCCTCGGTTTCACCCAGATCGGCTGGTATGCCTGGGGCACCGCGACGGCGGCAGTGGTGCTGGGAAAATATTTCGAACTGAGCGAGGGCACGGTTCTGGGGTTGATGGTGCTGTTTGGCCTGGGCTTCTGCGCCACGGCGTACATCGGCTATCGCGGGTTGGAGATTCTGTCGTACATCGCCGTGCCGGCCATGATGTTGCTGCTGATGCTGTCGATGTGGGTTGCGACGGTGAAGGTCGGCGGGCTCGAGGGCTTGCTCGCGGTGGTGCCGACGGGGACACTGGATTGGTCGACCGCCATTACCCTGGTGTTCGGCACGTTCGTCAGCGGTGCGACGCAAGCCACCAACTGGACACGTTTCTCCCGTTCGGCGCGGGTGGCGGTGCTGGCGAGCCTGATCGGCTTCTTCGTCGGCAACGGTCTGATGGTGCTAATCGGTGCCTACGGCGCCATCGTCTATCAGCAACCGGATGTGGTCGAAGTGCTGCTGTTGCAAGGCTTCGCCATGGCCGCGATGGCGATGTTGCTGCTCAACATCTGGAGCACCCAGGACAACACCATCTACAACTTCGCTGTCGCCGGCTGCAACCTGCTGCGCACCGGCCGGCGCAAAGCCGTGACCCTGGCCGGTGCGGTGATCGGTACGCTGCTGGCGCTGCTGGGCATGTACGACATGCTGGTGCCTTACCTGATTCTGCTGGGCACGGTCATTCCGCCAATTGGCGGGGTGATCATGGCGGACTTTTTCTTTCGCTATCGGGGCCGCTACCCACGCCTGGCCGACACATTGTTGCCCGCGTTCAATTGGCCGGGGCTGAGCGCTTATGCGGTTGGCACAATCGCCGCCTTCAGCTCGCCGTGGGTCGCGCCGCTGGTAGGGATTGCCGTAGCCGCGCTAACGTATGTGCTATTGACCGGGGTACTGGGTGTCCGTACCGCCGACGCACCACTACAAGATCTCTAGAAGGATTGCCTGATGCATATCATCAACGCCCGCCTGCGCAACCAAGAAGGCCTGCATGAGTTGCACCTGGAAAACGGCCTGATTCACAGCATCGCCCGGCAAACCGAAGCCCCGTCACTGGGGCCTGACGACCTGGACGCCGGCGGTAATCTGGTGGTGCCGCCCTTCGTCGAGCCGCACATTCACCTCGATGCCACCCTGACCGCCGGCGAGCCGCGCTGGAATATGAGCGGCACGCTGTTCGAAGGCATCGAGTGCTGGGGCGAGCGCAAGGCGACCATCACCCAGGAAGACACCAAGACCCGCGCCAAGAAGACCATCCAGACCCTCGCCGCCCACGGCATTCAGCATGTGCGCACCCACGTCGACGTCACTGACCCGGAGCTGACGGCGCTCAAGGCGATGCTTGAAGTCCGCGAGGAAAGCCGTCATCTGATCGATCTGCAAATCGTCGCGTTCCCCCAGGAAGGCATCGAGTCGTACCGCAACGGTCGGGAGCTGATGGAAGAAGCGATCCGCCTGGGCGCCGATGTGGTCGGGGGCATTCCGCATTTCGAGTACACCCGGGATCAGGGCGTCAGTTCGGTGAAGTTTCTCATGGACCTGGCCGAGCGCACCGGTTGCCTGGTGGACGTGCATTGCGACGAAACCGACGACCCGCACTCACGCTTCCTTGAAGTGCTGGCCGAAGAGGCCCGCAGCCGCGACATGGGTTCGCGCGTCACCGCCAGCCACACCACGGCCATGGGCTCCTACGATAACGCCTACTGCGCCAAGCTCTTTCGGCTGCTCGGGCATTCGGGGATCAGCTTTGTCTCCTGCCCCACCGAAAGCATTCACCTGCAAGGACGCTTCGACAGCTTCCCGAAACGCCGCGGCGTGACCCGAGTGAATGAGTTGCTCGAGGCGGGGATGAACGTGTGCTTCGGCCAGGACTCGATCGTCGACCCGTGGTATCCGTTGGGTAACGGCAACATTTTGCGGGTGCTCGAGGCTGGATTGCACATCTGCCACATGCTCGGTTATCGCAATCTGCAAAGTGCGCTGGATCTGGTAACCGACAACAGTGCCAAGGCCATGAACCTGGGTGATCGCTATGGGCTGGAACAAGGGCGACCGGCGAATCTGCTGATTCTGTCGGCGGACAGCGATTATGAGGTGATTCGCAGCCAGGGTTTGCCGCTGTATTCGGTTCGCGAGGGTAAGGTGTTGATGAAGCGGCAGATGCCGGTGGTGGAGTTTAGCGGTGATTTGAGCTGAGATTTTCGTTGAAGGTGATGGCCCCATCGCGGGCAAGCCCGCTCCCACAGGTTCAGCGTGATCCCTGTGGGAGCGGGCTTGCCCGCGATAGCGGTTTAAAATTCACCGCATCAACCGCGCCGTCCCGAATAATCTGACTCGACTCAATTCGCCCTCCATTTCTTCCAGCAAAATCGGCGCCGTGCCGCCAGGCATGACCACCTTCACTGCCCCCGCCGCCACCCAACCCACGCGCCACGCCGCACACGCCACTGCACTGGCGCTGGTGCCCGACGAGGCGGTCGGCCCTTCGCCGCGTTCGAACACCCGGGCGACAATTCGGCCCTCGGATTCAAGCATCGCCCATTGCAGGTTCACACCCGCCGGACACGGCTGCCCAGCCCCGGTCGGCATGGCATAAGCGATGCGGGTCAAGCCGTCGGCCAACCCCGGTTTGCGCATCAGCGCGTTACTCGGCAACGCAACGGCGTCTGTCACCAACGTTACGCAATGGGGATTACCTATGCGCACGAACTGGCTGTGGTTCCAGGCAGGATTGAGCGCCGACAACGGCCGCACATGACTGACTTCGCGCCCCGTCAACGTCACGGGTTCAACACCTTGCGCACCCACCGCCTCAGGGCCGAACGATGGCCACCCCAGGTCCAGCCAGAACCCTTGCACACCATCGATTTCAGCGGGTTTCACTGAAGTCTCCAGCGGCGAAACCGCATCGCTCTTGTCGTGATGAACCCGCAGCTGACAGGCCTCTTCCGGCATCAGTCCTTGTTCACTCAGGGCCTGGGAAAAAATCGTCAGGCCATTGCCACTGCGCTCGGCCAGGGTGCCGTCGGTATTGACGATCAGCAGGTCAAACGGCGGCACCGATTGAAACGGTCCCACCAGCAGACCATCGCAGCGATGTGCCTTGCTGTCGGGCGGCTGTGTACCTGGAGCCCAAGTGCAGAACGCCTCAATGGCCAACAACGTCCACGCCTCGCGGGTTTGCGCGGCACGGCTGGCCTGCGCAGGCAACTCGATTCCGCTACTGCGTACGTCGTTCGGCGTCACGACCGCGTAGATATTCCCTCGAGCATCGTACATCCGCGTCATGGCGCCCCCCTCTATGAACAATTGATGCGTCGACAATATCGCGAAACAGCGGCTGGCTGTGCAAGGATGTCACCCTGCCTGACGGCAGCCCGCCCGGACGAGGTGATCGAACCCCTTGCGGTAGTTCACTGTCCCTTGGGGACGCGACGTTTTTTGCCAAGGATCGATATGACCAGCCTCAACACCCAAGCCACCTTCGTCCCCGGACGTCTGGAACAGATGTCCACCCGCATCGCCTTTTTCATCGCAGGCTTCGGCATCGCGGCCTGGGCGCCGCTGGTGCCTTACGCCAAGGCGCGGGCCGGACTGGATGAAGGAACCCTCGGGCTGTTGCTGCTGTGCCTGGGGGTGGGCTCGATTCTGGCGATGCCCATGGCCGGTATTCTGGCGACGCGTTTCGGCTGCCGTCGGGTGTTGAGCGGCGGGACTTTGTTGATCTGTGCGGCACTGCCGCTGTTGGCGACGGTGTCGTCGATTCCGGCGTTGATCGCGGCGTTGTTCATGTTCGGCGCGGGCCTGGGCACCGTGGATTCGACGGTGAACCTGCAAGCGGTGATCGTCGAGCGGGCCAGCGGCAAGAACATGATGTCGGGGTTTCATGGGCTGTTCAGCCTCGGCGGAATCGTCGGTGCGGCGGGTGTCAGCGCGTTGCTCGGCTTAGGAATGTCGCCGCTGGGGGCGATGCTGGTGGTGATCGTGCTGCTGGTGGTGGCGTTGCTCAAGGCCGCGCCGCATCTGTTGCCCTATGGCAGCGAAAGCTCCGGGCCGGCGTTTGCCGTGCCCCATGGCATCGTGCTGTTTATCGGCGGGATGTGTTTCATCGTGTTCCTGGCCGAAGGCGCGGCGCTCGACTGGAGCGCGGTGTTCCTGGCGCAGGAGCGCGGGATCGACACGGCGTATGCGGGGCTGGGTTATGCGGCGTTTGCGCTGACCATGACCGTCGGGCGCTTGACCGGCGACAGGATTGTTCGGCGTCTTGGTTATACGCGGGTGATTGTGTTCGGTGGGCTGACGGCCGCGGCGGGCCTGGCGCTGGCGACGTTCGCACCGGCGTGGGAGGCGGCACTGGTGGGTTATGCGTTGCTGGGGGCTGGCTGCTCGAACATTGTGCCGGTGCTGTACACCGCCGTGGGCAAACAGACCGTCATGCCGGAAAGCATCGCCGTGCCGGCCATCACCACTCTGGGTTATGCAGGCATTCTCGCCGGGCCTGCAGTGATCGGCTTTATCGCCCACGGCAGCAGCTTGAGTTTTGCCTTTGGGTTGATGGCAGTGTTGCTGGTGGCAGTGGCGATTGGCGGGAAGGTGTTGAAAGTTTAAAAGCTTCGCGGGCAAGCCCGCTCCCACAAGGATCTTCAGTGAACACAGATTTTGTGTACGCCAAAGGTCATGTGGGAGCGGGCTTGCCCGCGATGAATTCACCTCGGTCAATCAGAACCCGACGCTGGCCTGCACAAAGAACGTACGCGGTGCGCCGACGTACATCCCCGAGTTGTTGTCGCTGGAGCGGGTGAAGTACTGCTTGTCGAAAATATTCTTCACCCCTGCCCCGACTTTCAGGTTCGACAGTTGCGAGCCAAAGTCATACCCGCCACGCACGTTCCAGGTGACGTAACCCGGGATGTCGCCGTACTGGCCGTCCGCGCTGCCTTCGGTGATGTAGTTGCCGCTGAAACTGCCATCAGCGTTCACCGCGGTGCCTGGCGAGCGCTGTTTGGACTGGGCAAAGGCATCGAGGTTGTAGGTCCAGCGGTTGATGTCGTAACGCAGGCCGGCGGTGGCCACCTGACGCGAGTAGAACGGTAGGTCACGGCCCTTGAAGCCTGGAATCTCGCCTTCATAAACGGCGCGTGTGTAGGTGAAACCGGCGTTGGCGGTCAGGCCGTCGAGCCGAGGGTCCAGCGCCGCCATGTCGTAGTGCACCGAGGCTTCCAGGCCCTGGTGCGTGGTGGCGCCGAGGTTGGTCCAGCCCACATCGTTGCTGATGTATTGCAGTTCCTTATCGAAGTCGATGTAGAACAGCGTCACTTCCCCGCCCCACACGTCATCGTTGTAGCGCGTACCGATCTCGTAGGTCTTGGCCTTTTCCGGGTTCAGGCCGTTGGCGGTGTTGTCACCCGAACCACCCTGACCGAGCTGGAAATATTGCAGGCTGCCAAACGAGGTTTCGTAGTTGGCGAACAGCTTCCAGGCCTCGGACATGTGATACATCACGCTCAGGGCCGGCAGCGGTTCATTACTGTCGATGCTGCGGCGCTTTTCCTGCACCGGTTTGCCGGCGGTATCGAGAACCGGCCGGTCGTGCCATTCAGTGCTGATGCTTTCAAAACGGATGCCGGGGGTCACAGTCCAGTTGCCGACGTCGATCTTGTCATCGATGTACACGGCATGGGCTTCGGTGCCGCCGGTGCGATCCTGGAACACATGGCCATCGGAAGTTCTGGTAACCACCGGCTGATTGTTCACCAGCGCCAGGCGGCTCGCCTCTTCATGCATGCCCTCTTTCAGGTAGCGATAACCGACGCTGGCTTCCTGAGTGGTCGGGCCCAGATCGAATACATGGGACACCCGCGGTTCGATACCGAAGGTGTAGTAAGTGCGCGGATAAGAGCTGAGGGTTTTCTGGTCGCGAGCGGCGATGGTGCTGCCACGGAAGCTGTCGGAATAGTAGGTCAGCACTTCGGCCTGGGTGCGGTCGTCGATCTGCCGAATCCACTTGAAGGACACGTCCTTGCGGCGGCCGCTGAAGTTGTCATGGTCACGATCGGACTGGAAAGGATCGGCGTCGTACTGCTTCTGCGTCAGGCCGCCGGGCATGTCGGCGCTGGCGTCGTAGTAATGGAAATTGAGGCTGAAATCGTCCTGATCGGTAGGTGCCCAATGGGTCTTGAGGATCACGTCGTCGATG
The DNA here is from genome assembly GCF_053629455.1 of Pseudomonas sp. F-14 TE3482. Lineage (NCBI taxonomy): Bacteria > Pseudomonadati > Pseudomonadota > Gammaproteobacteria > Pseudomonadales > Pseudomonadaceae > Pseudomonas > Pseudomonas sp. F-14 TE3482. Next base: position 3,210,597 of record NZ_JBRJII010000001.1, on the reverse strand, counting down.
TCATTGCTGTTGTTGCTTTTGCGATAACCGTTGCCGTTCACCCCGGAATACAACAGCGCCACGCCCATGCCGTTATCGGCGGTGCCACCGAGAAACGCGGTGTCGATGTGTTTCCAGCCGCCGCGCTGGGTGGTTTCCAGGGTGGTGCCGATTTCGCCGGTGGCCTTCTCCGGGATCGCGCGGGTAACGAAGTTGATCACGCCACCGACGTTCTGCGGCCCATAACGCACGGAACCGGCGCCGCGCACCACGTCGATGCTGTCGAGGTTGCCGGAGGAAATCGGTGCCATGGACAGCTGCGGTTGGCCATAAGGGGCGAAGGCGGCCGGCACGCCGTCGATCAGCACGGTGGAGCGTGGCGACAGGCGTGAGGTCAGGCCGCGCACGCCAACGTTCAGGGAAATATCGCTGCCGCCGGTGCCGTTGGCGTCCTGCACTTGCACGCCGGGTACACGACGCAGCACGTCACCAACGTTCATGGCGCCCTGCTCGACCATCGCTTCACGACGGATTACCGTGCGCGCGCCGGGATGGTTTTGCACCACGGCGGCGTCGGCATCGCCGAGCCAGTCGCCGACCACTTTGATATCCGTCACGCCCAACTCCAGCGGGCCGTTGGCGGCGGAAGTCGGGGCTGGCATCAGGGTCACCGAGCCTTCATCGATCCGGTATTCCAGACCACTGCCTTGCAGCAATTGGCGCAAGGCTTGTTCCGGTGAAAGATTGCCGTCGACTGCCGGAGCCTGTTTGCCGGCCACCAGTTCAGGGCTGAAAAAAACCTGCAGCGAGGTTTGCTGGCCCAGCTGACTCAAGGCCTGGCCCAACGGCTGCGCCTGAATATGAATGGCATCGGCGGCGAACGCCTGGGGCAGCGCCGAGCTGACCGCCAGGGCGAGAGCGAGGGGCAGCCAGGATGTTTTGTTATTTTTAGCGGTGGTTTTCTTCACGTCGAACATTGTCCTGTGGATCGCAAGAGTGTGCGGCTGTTAATGCAAACCAGTTGCAGTTGGACAAGAAGACGAAGAACTCGAAAAAAACCTGAATCTATCGGGCAATTATTTCCTGACTGCCGTCATCCAGAGTGCGGATGGCCACCGGCAGAATGCTCGGCAAGGCCTTTAGCAGCGCATCGGTGTTGTCGGATTTGAACACGCTGGTCAGGCGTAGATTGCCCACTTTGGCACTACCAACCGTCAGCGGCTTTTCCCGATAACGCGATACTTCTTCGGCCACTTCGCTGAGGCTGGCGTTGTTGAACACCAGTTTGCCGCTGCGCCATGCGGTCAGTTCCGCAGGGTTGACCGCATAGGCGACGGCCACCTTGCCCTGGGCATCGACGCGAGTACCGAGGCCGGCGGTGAGACTGACGAATTCGTCGCCGTCGCCTTGAACCTTGACCGTGCCCTGCTCCACCGCGACCCGGGTTTCGGTGCTGTCGCGACGCACGTCGAAACGGGTGCCGGTGACGGTCACTTTACCGCTGCCCGCCTCGACCACGAACGGTCGGCTGCTGTCGTGCTCGACGCTGAACATCGCCTCGCCTTGCGTCAACTCGATGCCGCGACGATCCTTTTCATAGCGCACCTGCACCTGGCTGCGGCTGTTCAGATCAATCACCGAACCGTCCGGCAACGCCACATGACGACGCTCGCCAAGGGCCGTGGAATATTCAGCCGTGTAGGTCGCCGGAGGGTTCAAGCCACTGAACAACCCCAGGCCGAGCGCCACTGCCAACACACTGGCGGCCACTGCATAACGCACCAACGGACGACGTTTGCCGCGGGCCGGCGAAGTTTCGCACAAGGCGTGCAAACGCTTGGCCGGCAGCAGATCGGCTGCCGCCCACAGGCTCTGGAGCATTTGATATTCGTCACGATGCTGCGGGTGTTCGTCCAGCCAGCTCTCGAAGCCACGCTGCTCTTCGGCGTTGACGGCAGGCTCCTGCAAACGCACAAACCACCGCGCCGCGTCGTCGCGAACCGTTGTTTGCCCGCACGCACAATCACGAGTATCCATCATGGAAAGTCCTGTTTGGCCGGGGATGAGAAGGTGCGGCGAATCATGGCTGTAACCCGTCCAGGCGATCACGCAGATGCCGCAGGGTGCGGATCATATACTTTTCCACCATGTTCTTGGACAGCCCCAGGCGTTCGGCGATTTCGGCCTGGGTCAGGCCTTCGATCTTCTGCCAGACGAACACCTTGCGGCAGTTGACCGGCAGCTCGGTGAGCGCCCGTTCGATGGAATCGGCCAACTGGATCGCGTGCATGAAATGCTCCGGGTCGCCGGACGACGACACACTGTGATCGATCGCCTCCGACTCCATGGCGCCCCGCCGATCCTCACGCCGATAACCGTCCACCGCAATGTTGCGTGCGGTCTGGTGCAAATACGCCCGAGGTTGTTGCACCGCCGCCGAATCGGACTCAAGCACCCGCACGAAGGTGTCGTGGGCCAGGTCCTCGGCCTGCTGACGATTTCTCAGGCGACGGGTCCAGGTGCCGATCAACTCTTCGTAATGCTCGAAAAAGCCGTGTCTGCGGGGCAGCTTGGGGGTCATTGCGGTGTGCTGTGGAGGGGAGGCGTGAATAGTAATGCTTCCTATTAACTGGAAGCAATGGATTCCCTCGATCCTCAGCGTCGGCTTTGTTGCCCTCGGTTTGCGGTTTCTCTGACAGATCAAGTCCTGTAATCGCGGTTGCTCAAGTCCATTGTGTGGACTGTTGAGCCCGAAACCCTTCCGCCAACGCCAACTGACGACCGGTCGCAGAAACCCATTGTCACTAAATATTACTTACGTCATATTACATCCGTAATAAAGCACCGCTTCTCACAGGTATTTGTCCATGACCAGCATGCCCAGCCTTGAACCCGATCTTGCTACTGCGGTGAACCCACCCAAGCCTCCCCTGCTCAAACGGCTGGCCTTGTTAACCGCGGCCATCGCCGCCCTGGTGGTTATCGGGCTGTACGCAACCCATTGGTGGACCGCCGGCCGTTTCATCGAAGAAACCGACGATGCCTACATCGGTGGCGACGTCACGGTAATCGGGCCGAAGGTCGCGGGGTATATCGATCAGGTGCTGGTCACCGACAACCAGAAGGTCAAGGCCGGCGATGTGCTGATTCGGCTCGACGCCCGCGACTATCGCGCCAACCTGGCGAAGGCCGAGGGTGCGGTGGCTGCCGAAGAAGCGTTACTCGCCAACCTCGACGCCACCGAACAACTGCAACACGCGGTGATCGGCCAGGCCCGCGCCGGCATCGATGCCACCGGCGCCGAAACGGCCCGCTCGCGGGACGATAACGCCCGCTACAAACGCCTGGTGAACAGTAATGCCGTCTCGGTGGAAAGCGCGCAACGGGCCGACGCCACCTTCAAGACTGCACAGGCGCAGAGTGCCCGGGCTCAGGCCGAATTGCTGGCCGCGCAACGCCAATTGAACGTGATTGAAACCCAGAAGCAGCAAGCGCGCGCCGCGTTGATCCAGGCGCGGGCCGAGCGTGATCTGGCGCAGTTGAACGTCGGTTACACCGAGTTGAAAGCCCCCGTCGACGGCGTGATCGGCAATCGTCGGGCACGGGTCGGCGCTTACGCTCAGGCCGGTTCGCAACTGTTGTCGGTGGTGCCGGCCAGCGGGCTGTGGGTCGATGCCAATTTCAAGGAAGATCAGCTGTCGCGGATGACGCCGGGCCAGCGTGTGATCGTTCATGCGGACGTGCTCAAGGGGCGTGAATTCCACGGTCATCTGGACAGCCTCGCGCCGGCCAGTGGTTCGCAGTTCAGCGTGCTGCCACCGGAAAACGCCACCGGCAACTTCACCAAAATCGTCCAGCGGGTGCCGGTGCGAATCCTGCTCGACCCGGCCGACGGCGTGCTCGGTCATCTGCGTCCCGGTCTGTCGGTGACGGCCGAAGTGGACACCCGCGCCGAGCCTGAAACCCCGACCGTGGCCAGCGCGCCATGAATCGCGCCCTCGCCGCCCCCGCGCAGCCGTTCAACGCCGCCAACATGGCGACGGCGACCAAGGTGTTCGCCTTCGCCACGATGTGCATCGGCATGTTCATTGCGCTGCTGGATATCCAGATTGTCTCGGCGTCGCTGCGTGACATCGGCGGCGGGCTTTCGGCCGGCGCCGACGAAACCGCGTGGGTGCAGACCAGTTACCTGATCGCCGAAATCATCGTGATTCCACTGTCGGGCTGGCTGTCCCGAGTGTTCTCGACCCGTTGGTTGTTCTGCGCCTCGGCGGTGGGTTTCACCTTGGCCAGCCTGCTCTGCGGCGCGGCCTGGAACATCCAGAGCATGATCGCCTTCCGCGCCCTGCAAGGGTTTCTCGGTGGTTCGATGATCCCGCTGGTGTTCACCACCGCGTTCTTTTTCTTCACCGGTAAACAACGGGTGATCGCCGCCGCGACCATCGGCGCCGTGGCCTCGCTGGCACCGACGCTGGGGCCGGTGATCGGTGGCTGGATCACCGACATTTCGTCCTGGCACTGGCTGTTCTACATCAACCTGGTGCCAGGGATTTTCGTTGCGGTGGCGGTGCCGATGCTGGTGAAAATCGACCAGCCGGAATTGTCGCTGCTCAAGGGCGCCGACTACCTGAGCATGCTGTTCATGGCGGTGTTTCTCGGTTGCCTGCAATACACCCTCGAAGAAGGCCCACGCTTCAACTGGTTCAGCGACAGCACGATTCTGACCACCGCCTGGATCAGCGGTCTGGCGGGATTGGCTTTCATCGGTCGGACCTTGCACGTGGCCAATCCGATCGTCGATCTGCGTGCCTTGAAAGACCGCAACTTCGCCCTCGGCTGTTTCTTTTCGTTCGTCACGGGGATCGGCCTGTTCGCGACGATTTACCTGACGCCGCTGTTTCTCGGCCGGGTGCGCGGTTACGGCGCGCTGGACATTGGCCTGGCGGTTTTTTCCACCGGGGTGTTCCAGATCCTGGCGATTCCGCTGTACGCCTTTCTGGCCAACCGCATCGACTTGCGCTGGATCATGATGATTGGCCTTGGGCTGTTCGCCCTGTCGATGTGGGATTTCAGCCCGATCACTCACGACTGGGGAGCTAAAGAGTTGATGCTGCCGCAAGCCTTGCGCGGGATCGCTCAACAACTGGCAGTGCCGCCCGCGGTGACTCTGACCCTCGGCGGACTGGCGCCCGCGCGGCTCAAACATGCTTCGGGGTTGTTCAACCTGATGCGCAACCTCGGCGGCGCGATGGGTATCGCCGCGTGCGCCACGATCCTCAATGACCGCACCAACCTGCACTTCACAAGGTTGGCGGAGAACCTCAACAGCACCAACGAAGCGCTGAATCAGTGGCTGTCCCAAGTCGGCAATAACTTCGCGGCCCTCGGCCAAAGCGGTGACGCCGGCGTCACCGCCAGCCTGCGTCAGTTGTGGCTGCTGACCTACCGCGAAGCGCAGACGCAAACCTACGGCGACGCGTTCCTGATGATCATGGTCTGCTTCATCCTCGCCACGGCGATGGTGCCCTTGATGCGCAAGGTGCAACCACCGGCCGCGCCGAGTGCTGATGCTCATTAAGGCTTGCCCCCGTTGGGTCGCGAAGCGGCAAGCCTGGCTCTCCTACAGGGTCTTGCGTCGTTCGCAATAATTACACCCGACACAAAATCTGTAGGAGCGAGGCTTGCCCGCGAATACGCCGGCTCAGACACCCGAAATCTCTGAAACTAATCCGCTGCTGACTGCGCCCTCAACCGTCGCCCAATCACATCCAGCACATCGCACCCATCCCGTAACGGAATGGCGCAGAGCAAGGCAAAGTCACTGAGAATCATCGAATCGCATTCGACTGAGCCGCGCATGGACATGTTTTCGAGCACCTGCGTTACGGCACGAATTCGATAGCTGGCGGCGTCGGTCAGGATATCCAACGGCGCGTGGGTATCGACGAACAGAGTGGGCATGTCGGTGCAATTGCTGGTGAGCGCCATGAAGCGGCTTTTGGGGTGGGGAATTGGTTTTTCGTAGGGTGGATCGGGGTGAAGATTTTCCATTTGAGATGCTCCAAGGAAGAAATGGAGCTGCCTTAGGCCTTCCTACAGGCTAGGGTGGCAGCTATGCACGGGGTAGGAATATCGAGACCCTTAGAGCAAAACTCGACCACGCCGAAGCGTGCCCGCGCATAGCCGCCGCAACAGATATTACGGACGCACGTTAACGGCCGCAAACCAAGCATCGACGTCAATGTAGCTCTAACGGTATTGAAGGGTTCCTACACCCTGCCACTGAATCTTCAGTGACCACCAGAGACTATCGATGGAAAACATTTCGCACCAGTTCATGGAAACCGATACGAGTTGAAGGAAACTTCCGACGACCTTGTCCATAAATTTCGCAGCATGTACGACCATCAACGTAACTAACCGATAGTCGTCCAAGTGGATTGATCTTCAAGGCTGGCTCTTCGAAGGTCGTCTTCCCACACAACAGTTGCCAAGCGAAAAACGTCTTCAAAAAATGCCCTGGTATTTTTCATCTTATCCCACCTATCAGGAAATGATGAATACACCTCAGAGTCATACTTCAGCAATGATTGGAAATCATAATTTCTGTCCTGAAGAGCTTCCTCCAGACATTTGTAGAGTAAAAATCTTTGCCGATATGATCGCTTTCTGGGTAGGCAATATTTGAGAATTAGCTCCTCCCTGCCCGTAGGATCATTAGGATCGAACCCCTCCAATTCCCCACCCAGAGTCTCTTCACGATCATAAATATCAAAACACCCCAAAAAATAAGAGAGTGCAGGGATATACGGCCGCCCAGTTCCAAGATCAATAAGAATTTTTCACTCTAGATTGGACATAAAGCAAAAAGAAAGCAAAAAGAAAGCAAAAAGTGGACGGATTTATTTGTAGCTGTTCATCCTCCCAACTATTTTTTTTCGACAACAATTGAAAACTGCTGAATCTCTTCAGATACCTGTCGGAAATACATTTATATTCTTAACCTTTAAATCCACGAACACCGAATCAGCTTCCGCACATCCAATCAACTCAATAAATATTATTGACCCACCCACATCAACAACTGCGCCGCCCTCCATATCATTTGAAATCAAAGTCCCCGTCATAGTTACGATGCCATCCATCACTCCAATAGAGTGAGCGTTATTGAGCGAAGAGCAAGCATTCTCCCCCCAAACAAACTCATCATCGATTTCTAATTCGACATCATACTGTTCACCAACTTCCGGTGGGGCAGCACGCCAAACTGCGATTGCGGCCCCGACACTGGTTGAAAACCCAACTAAAACTTCTTTGGCAACAAGAATCACGAGATCTATGGTTATTTTCATACTTATTTCTTCAGTAATGGGACGCGGACAACGGTATTTTCAACGTTCATAACATTCTCCCTTAACTGGAGTATCCACTTCTCCTCGTGGTAATGATGCTTACTCGGCTTGCCACCCATTTCATGTGCCCCGTATCGAATGCTTCTCTTACCGTCCGCTGAAACCAATCTGTCAGAATCAGGAAGATTCGTCCTTGGATGATTGTTTGTATAGGGACCCTCACCTAAAAACTCTTCCCACCTATTGGTGGCATCCTGGGGTTTAACTGGCTTATTCGCATAAGTTTCTTCGTGATATCCCATCTGAGGCGTATCACGAGACACCTCCGGCAATTGAGGCTCCCCGTCAGCTACCGCCGTATCCGACGGATCCTGCTCTTCCACCGACGGCTTTTCACAACCATCGCCGCCGGGGCAAGTACTCAACCCCAACGGATCAACCCACCCCGTCGGATTCGGCGTGTATTGATACTGGTTCAGCCCACCCGCCAACTTGATCGGGTCCGGGGTCAGGTATCGCCCAACGTCCGGATCATAGTAGCGATGCCGGTTGTAATGCAGGCCGCTCTCGGTATCGAAGTACTGGCCCTGAAAGCGCAGCGGCTGCTCGAGCTGCTCGCCCCCGCCCAGCGCCAGACGCGTGACTTTGCCGTAGGCGTTGTACTTCGCCGACCAGACAATCTCGCCACCGTAATCCGTCAGTTCCTGCGGTGTGCCGAGGTGATCGAGTTGGTAGTAGAACGGGCAGGCCTTTTTCGGGCCTTTGCCGTCGAGCATGGCTAACGGGCGAAAGCTGCCCGGTTCGTAGAGGTAGCTGCGGTAGTGCTCGCGGCTGCTTTCAGCGACGAGGTTGTCACCCTGCCAGAAAAACTCGGTGGTATGGCCGTCGACGGTTTTCTTGATGCGGCGGCCGAAGGCGTCGTAGCGGTAGCTGGCGGTGCGACCGTCCGGCGTGGTGACGCCGACCAGTCGGTGCTGGCAGTCGTAGCGGTATTCGGTGACGAGTTTTTGTGCGGTGCCACGGCGTTCGCTGATCAGGTTGCCGAAGACGTCGTAGTCGTAGTGGCGGTCGCCTTGCATCTGCAGGCGATAACCCCGCACTTTCGCGCCGCCGGGACGGTCCTGCATCAGCAGGTTGCCGGCCGGGTCGTGGGCGAAGCTTTCCGGTAGGTCGTCGCGGGTGTGGCGGACGCGGGTCAGGCGGTTGAGGGGGTCGTACTGGTAATTGCGTTGGCCGTGTCGGCTGTCGGCGATCTGGTCGAGATTGCCGTTGGCGCTGTAGGCATAGTCGCGGCGGTAGAGGTTTTTTTGCTGTTGGCTGACGGCGTGGGCCTTCAAACGGCCCTGGTCGTCGTAGGCGTATTCGCTGAGCAGCAAGCCTTGCTGGCGGTTTTGTTCGCGGCCGAAGGTAAATTGGTGACTGGTTAGCCGCGCACCGTTGAGGTCGATGGACGTCAGCGCGCCGCCCTTGGCGTGGTGGTAATCGAGTTTGCTGCCGTCCGGCAAGCGCAGGCGGTTGAGCTGGCCACAGGCGTCGTAGCCATACCGCAAGGTGCCCCAGCCCTGATGCTCGGTGATCAGGCGGTCCTGCTGGTCGTACTCGAATTCCAGCGGATGGTCGTGGCCGTCGTCGACGCTGGTCAGTCGACCCAGCGAGTCGTAGCAGTATTCGACCTTGATACCGTCAGGCAGGGTCTTGGTCAGCAAACGCCCAACTGAGTCCCGCTGATAGCCGGTGATCAGCTGCGAGCCGTCGTCGCCGAACTCGGTTTTCTCAAGCAGATGACCGTTGAGGTCGTAGACGTACGCGGTGCGACGGCCGTCGAAGCCGGTTTCCTGTCGGATCAGGCCGCCGGGGGTGTAGTCCAGGCGATAGTGTTCGCCAGATTCGTTTTCGATTTCCGTCAGCAACAGCTGCGCGTTGTCGTAGCGGTACTGGAGCTGGGTGCCATCGGGGTTGATCCGGCGGCTGACCAGGTGCAGGTCGTCGGCGTATTCGTAGCGGGTGACGCGGCCCAGTTCATCGCGTTCGGCGGTGATCTTGCCGTAGGCGTTGTAGCTGAAGGCGCGAGTGGCACCGGTAGGCAAAGTCGTCTGGATCAGTCGGCCGACGGCGTCCCATTGGTACTGGGTGACGGCACCGTGTTCGCCCTGACGGGTCGTCTGCCGACCCAACGCATCGTAGGAAAAGCGCCGCTGACCGCCGTCCGGCAACGTTTCCTCGACCAGTTGGCCCAAGGCATTCCAGACAAACACATGCCGACTGGTGTCCGGGTAGCGGATCGACAGCAGCTGACCTTTTTCGTCGTAGTGATAGTGGGTGACCTGACCGTCAGGATCGGTCGCTTCCGTGATGTCGCCCTGGGCGTTGCGCTGGTATTTCCACACGGCTTGGCCGCGATAGCGCGCATGCAGGAAACCGTTGCGATACTCGTAGGCCGTTGGCTCGTCTTCCGGCGGAATCAGCGCCACCAACCGTCCGACTTCGTCGTAACGGTATTCAGTGAAGGCGCCGAGCGGATCCTGCTCGGCCACCAAGCGGCCCTGATCGTCATAGGCCTTGAGGTGCTCGCCACCGTCCAGCTCGACCTTGCGCACCAGCCGTGCACGGTCGTCGTGGACGTAAACCTCTTTGCTGCCATCGATGTTCTGGACGGTGACGCTGCCCTGGTCACCCCAGACGTAGCGCGTATCCATCTGCGAAAACGACGCCCAGTGCCGGATGCAGCGTGCCGCTTTGCCGGACCCTTCCCACGCCCAGAAGAAACTCGCCCCACCGGCCAGTTGCCGCTGCAGGATGACGTGCTGATCATCGTAGTCGTAACGCTCGCTTTCCCCGACGGCGTTGCTCGCTTCGATCAGTTGCGCGCATTCGTCGTAGCGGTAACTGGCCAGCGTTTGTTCGGTGTACCAGGCCTCGGCGAGGGTCTGCGCCGGAACGAAACGCTGGTAGTCGACGGCGATCAGATGAGCGCGGTCATAGCGCAACCGCAAAGCGCGGCCGGCACCGTTGTCGAGGCGCTGGATGCGCTGCTGGCGGTCGCGCGGTGATGCGCAGGCGGTTGTCGTAGGCGTCGCTGATCGCCGTCAGCCGACCGTTGTGGAAGTGGTAGAAACGCGCGTCGTCGCCAGTCTGGGCGAGGATCAGTTCTTCGGGTTCAGCGCCGAGATAAATCGCCGCGCGCGAGAGGCTGTTGTGGATCGCCGGGCGTTCATGGTTCGGTAATGGAAACGGGGTACGGCGGTTTTCGTGGTCGATCCAGATGACCTGATCGCCGTCGATTTCCAACCGATGGGCCAGCGAATGACTCCAGCCAAAACCCAGCCCGCAGTCGATCTCGGCGGCGCTGGTTCGATAGAACCGGGTGAAGTTGAACGGCAGGATGCCGTCCAGCGAACCGTCGGTGAGGGTCAGCAGCTCTTCGCCGGTGACCATCGACACCGGGCAACCGTTCTTGCAGGTGGACGGCACGCAAGTGGCGCTGTCGCCATTGGGGTTTGTTGCCTGTTTCGACGCGTCGTCGTGGTGTTCGTTTTGCTTGAGCGTGGTGTTGCGTTTGGCATCCCAGCGCAGTTGCATCCGACCTTTTTTCAGACCCGCTGCCACACCGCGTGCGGCGACTGCTTTGTACTGGTCGACGTACTTCATAAAGGTGTTGAGGATATTGAAAGTGGCCTCGACGAAACGCATCGCAAGGCCAGCCAACAACGCCCCGTACTTAATCCCACGAAGTGTGAGATAGGCCTTGGCGGCGGTTATACCGACTCGCGTGAAAGCCAGCGCTGAAGCAATCAGAATATCGATCAGCACCGAAACGATGACTTGGCTGGTCACCTCCGCCGAGTTGCCGGCGATCTCGCTGGGTGGGAGCATTTCCAGCCAGAGACTCGCGGTACGCAGCAGTAAACAGAGCGCCGCTTCGTCACTCGCCAGTAGCTGGACTTTGGCCATGACCTCCGGCGCCGTCTCCGCAAGCCTGGCCAATTCATCGGCGCCGCTGCCCAGCCGTTCAGCGAACTTGCGGGGATCCTGAAGAATGTCCGAGAGCAGGCTGAGGCTGTCCCAAACACCGATGACCGCCGCCCAACTGCCCGCCAGCATGCCGTTAGCGGCGGCCGCAAAAGTCGACTGCGACCATTGTGGTTTGAACCCTTCCCACTCCTTGCGTAGCCAGCCCTCCAGCTCGGTGGTCAGGCCTTTGTAGGAATCAAAAAGCTCATCGATTTTCGAGGGTGCAACTTCACCCTGGACATGAACGCGGTAGAACTTGCCGGGTAAGCCTTCGAACTGCCCTTTGCCGTTTTCATCGAGCGTGACCGGCGTCGACTTCTCCCCATCCATAGCGATCACATCGACCTGAATATTCCCCAACGGAATGTCGTAAACCGATTCGAACTTGCTCTCGATTTCCAGAATCCCGCCTTTCGGGCACTGGACGACGGTGGAGATAAAGTCGTCGTCACCACTGCTGACAGCGGTGCTGGAACTTCCGAATCGGATGATCCGTTCCATGCCCATCAGTGACGGCAGATCCGACACGTGGCTGGCCTGGTCGGCGGTCTGGCTGAGCCAGTGATTGAGCTGTTCGCGATAGAGCGAGAGGGTGTGCGAGAAGCTGTCGAGTTCCTGCTCGATGCGGGTAACGTGCTCCATCAATGCACCGCAAAGTACGGAGTTGCTGGAGAAAAGGAGTCGAACATGAGCAATCCCTCGCGCAGAAAATTAGGCGCGGGGACTTTGCGGGGGATCGATCAGGAAAGAAGTCGGGAAAGGTGGAAATAGCTGTAGGGGGATTCGCTGATTAACAGCGACTCAATAACGCGTAATCCTGGTGGGAGCGGGCTTGCTCGCGAAGACGGCAGCACAATCAATATTGATTTCGCCTGACATGCCGCTTTCGCGAGCAAGTCGGATCGCCGCACCCGCTCCCACAGTTTTTGCGTCTTAACTGACTGAAATTAGAGCCAGGGCGTTACGTCTGAGGCATTTTGCGAAAACCCACGGCCAGCCGATTCCAGCTGTTAATGGTGGAAATCGCCACGGTCAGGTCGACCATTTCCTTGGGGCTGAACTCGGCGCTGAGCAGTGCATAGTCTTCGTCCGGGGCGTGGGTCAGGCTCAGTTGGGTCAAGGATTCGGTCCAGGCCAGTGCGGCACGTTCACGATCGGTGAAGAACGGTGCCTCGCGCCAGGCCGTCACGGCAAACAGCCGGCGTGGCGTTTCCCCACCCTTGATGGCATCGGCGGTGTGCATGTCGATGCAGAAGGCACAGCCGTTGATCTGTGATGCGCGCAGCTTGACCAGTTCGATCAGCGACTTTTCCAGCGGCAGCTTCGAGACGGCGGCTTCCAGGGCCATCATGGCTTTCAGGCCGTCTGGGGAAGCGGTGTAGAAATCGATACGAGGTTGCATGGTGAGCTCCAATAACAGGTGAGGTTGGCGCTACGTTAATGCCGACCTGAGGTTGTACAAATAGCCAATTATTGGGAAGTTGAGGATGCCAATAGACCAGAAGATTTTCAGTGACGGTTCGGCATCAACACATCAGCCGCTACGCTTGCGCAACCACTGCAAAAACCCCTTTTTCTCCACCACCTTGGGTGTTTCCTGAATCAGCGTCTGAGCCGTATGCATCCGGTAATCGAACAACGCCTTCATCGCTTCGCTGATGTCATGCCGCGCATCCAGGCATGGCTTGAGGTATTCCTTCTCGATGCGGTAGAGCGTGCAAAATGTCTTGGCCGAAAAGTCGGCGAGCGCCGATTCATCGGACAGAATCCCGGCCTCGCCAATCACCTCACCCGGTCCCATGCGCCCGGCCTCGAACTTTTTGCCACCGCGGCTCAGGGCGACCGACACCACGCCGGACTCGATGATGAACAGGTGATCGCTCACCTCCCCCGCCGGCAGGATCATTTCCCCGGCGCGGAAGGTTTGCAGCTTCATGTTCTGGCTGAAGGTTTCTTTCTCTTCCTGACGCAGGGTCGAGAAGATGTTCGAGCTATCCAGCAACGCCCGCTGCCGTGACAGCGCAGCAGGCGCGTTGGGTTCAACGCTCGACAACAGGCTGACACCGGACGCCTGCAAGTGCCGGAACGCCAGATCGAACAGCTGATTACGTACCATGCGCTTCTGATCCATGGACACCACGAAACCGCTGATTTCATACTCCACGCCGGTGCTGCCGGAGCTTTTCAACGCCACGCACGGTGCCGGTTTGGCCAACAGGAAGCGGCACCCTTGCACGGCCCGCTCCAGTGCATCAATCACCGTTTGCGGACGAGCGTGGGGGCTCACTTGCAAGCTGATCGAGACACCGAAAATATCGCTGGGGCGACTGAAGTTGACGATCTTGGCCTTGGCCGCCAGGGAGTTGGGAATCACCGCCATGCTGCCTTGGGCGGTTTGCAGGCGCGTGGCGCGCCAGTCAATGTCGGTGACCCGGCCTTCGGTGCCGTCGATGGAGATCCAGTCATCCAGTTGATAGGGTTTGGTGGTGTTGAGGACGATCCCGGAAAACACGTCGCTGAGGGTACTTTGCAAGGCCAGGCCGACGATGATCGCCAACGCACCGGACGTTGCCAGCACGCCCTTGACCGGCAACTCGAGCACGTACGCCAGGGCGGCGATGACCGCGATCAGGAAAATCACTGCGCCGAGCAAGTCCTGCAACAAACGCCCGGTGTGCCCGACCCGTTGCATCATCACCGCGCCCAGCAACACCGTCAGTGTGCGCGCGGCGAACAGCCACCAGCCAATTTGCAAACCGGTTGCCGCCAGGTGCAACGGCACGTTGTCGACCCAGGGCGCCGGCTCCATGGGGTTCAAGCCTTCGTTGAACAGCAGCATGCTGAACAGCGCGAAAATCACCAGCCGCACCACCAGTTTCCAGTTGCTGCCGCTGGCCGTGATCAAACGCCACAATCCCAGATCGATCAGGATCAAGATCAGCGCGCTGAGCAACGGGTGATCGGTAAGCAGTGACAGCATCAAGCAACTCCAGCAAGGGCCAATGGCGCGAAGATCTCACAGATTGGGCACAGTGTAGGAGCAATTGATGTCTCCAGAACAACACAAAACACTGTGGGAGCGGGCTTGCCCGCGATGGCAATTATTCAGTCACTGTGATGTTGACTGATCGATCGCTATCGCGGGCAAGCCCGCTCCCACAGGTTATGTGTGTATGTGCTGTCAGGGTTTACTTGCTGTTGGTGAGGGTGTTGTAGCTGGTCATCAGATTGCGGTAGTCCGGAATGTGGTTGGAGAACAAAGTCGCCAGACCTTCCACGTCGTTGCGCCAGTCGCGATGCAGTTCACAGGCCAGGCCGAACCAGGTCATCAGTTGGGCACCGGACGAAGACATGCGATCCCACGCCGATTGACGGGTCAGTTCGTTGAACGTGCCGGAAGCATCGGTCACCACAAACACCTCAAAACCTTCGGCCAGTGCCGACAGCGCCGGGAACGCCACGCAGACTTCGGTCACCACACCGGCGATGATCAGTTGTTTCTTGCCAGTGGCCTTGATCGCCTTGACGAAGTCTTCGTTGTCCCAGGCATTGATCTGGCCTGGGCGAGCGATGTACGGCGCGTCCGGGAACAGAGCCTTGAGTTCCGGCACCAGCGGGCCGTTGGGGCCGGTTTCGAAACTGGTGGTCAGAATCGTTGGCAGCTTGAAGTACTTGGCCAGGTCGGCCAGGGCTAGCACGTTGTTCTTGAAACGGTCCGGATCGATGTCGCGCACCAAAGAAAGCAAACCTGCCTGATGATCGACCAGCAGAACGGCGGCGTTATCCTTGTCGAGACGTTTGTAGGAAGTAGTCATGGGGGTAATCCTCGCTTTTTATCGATGCCGAACGGGCCGGCGGAAGTGAACTCTGATTTTTCGTTTAAACGTGGCCGGGCAAGTCCGGCACACCACAGCGCTACAACAATTATTTCAATCACTCATCCGGCCAAAGCGTCCCGACTGGAAGTCGGCAAAGGCCTGGTGAATTTCTTGCTCGGTGTTCATCACGAACGGGCCGTGGCCAACAATGGGCTCGTCAATTGGCTCGCCGCTTAGCAGCAACACCACGGCGTCGTTATTAGCTTCCAGACTGAGCTGATTGCCATTGCGTTCGAACAACGCCAACTGCCCTTCTCGCACCAATTCCACACCGTTGACCTGAACCGTGCCGCGCAGCACTACCAGTGCGGTGTTGCGCCCTTCGTGCAGATCCAGGGTCAGCAACTTGCCGGCGTTCAAGCGAACGTCCCATACGTCGATCGGCGTGAAACTGCGCGCCGGGCCGCGATGACCTTCGAACTCACCGGCGATCAAGCGCAGGCTGCCAGCGTTGTTCTTCAGTGGGATCCTCGGGATGTCACCGTCGAGAATTGTCTGGTAACCGGGCTCGGCCATCTTGTCCCTGGCCGGCAAGTTGACCCACAGCTGCACCATTTCCAGGGTGCCGCCGCTCTTGGCGAAAGCTTCGGAATGAAACTCTTCATGGAGAATCCCCGAGGCAGCTGTCATCCACTGCACGTCGCCGGGGCCGATCTTGCCGCCGCTGCCGGTGGAATCGCGGTGTTCCAGTTCGCCCTTGTAGACGATAGTCACGGTTTCGAAACCGCGGTGCGGATGCTGACCAACGCCACGACGCTCGGTGGTCGGGGTGAATTCGGCGGGGCCGGCGTGATCCAGCAGCAGAAACGGGCTGATGTGTTTGCCCAGGTTGTCGTAGGAAAACAACGTGCGAACCGGAAAACCGTCGCCGACCCAATGAGGTCGTGGGCTGGTGTAGATACCGATGATGTTTTTCATCTTTTCCTCCAAATCTGTCGTGTGACGCGATGGACAAAGCTTAAAACCGGCGCCTTTGGTGCGCTAGACTGCAAAAATCAGCCTTAGCGTTCTATTTGGAGAACGATGGTGGAAGACCTCAACACCCTGTACTACTTCACCCAAGTGGTGGAGCACCGCGGTTTCGCCCCGGCCGGGCGCGCGCTGGACATGCCCAAATCCAAGCTCAGCCGACGTATTGCCGAACTCGAAGAACGCCTCGGTGTGCGCTTGCTGCACCGCAGCAGTCGGCATTGCTCGTTGACCGAAATCGGCCAGGCGTATTACCAGCGTTGCCTGGCCATGCGGGTCGAAGCCGAAAGCGCCGCCGAACTGATCGAACGCAATCGCTCCGAACCCCAGGGCCTGGTGCGCATCAGTTGCCCGACAGCGCTGCTGAATTCCTGGGTCGGGCCGATGCTGACCCGCTACATGCTCAAATACCCGCTGGTGGAGTTGTTCATCGAAAGCACCAACCGCCGGGTCGATCTGATCCACGAAGGGTTCGACATCGCGCTACGCGTGCGCTTTCCGCCGTTGGAAAACACCGACATGGTGATGAAGGTGCTGGGCAACAGCACCCAATGCCTGGTGGGGAGTCCGGTATTTGTGCAGCGCTTGTCGTCACCGGCCACGCCGGCTGATCTCAGCGGTCTGCCGAGCGTGCATTGGGGTGGCGCGCAGCGGGAATATCAGTGGGAATTGTTCGGTGCCGATGGCGCCAGCGCGCTGATTCGTCATACCCCGCGGATGGTCACCGACGACTTGCTGGCCTTGCGTCATGCGGTGCTCGCCGGCATCGGCATCGCCCACCTGCCCAGTGTGGTGGTGCGCGATGAGATTGCCGCCGGCCGACTGGTGGAACTGGTGCCGGGATGGACACCCAAGTGCGGGATCGTGCATGCGATCTTCCCCTCACGACGCGGATTGCTGCCGTCGGTGCGGACCTTGATCGACTTTCTGGGCGAGGAATTCAGCCATAGCGATATTGCTTAAAAGCTTCAGACCTGGCTCGAATCTGCGCTCAAATACTTGTCCAGCGATGACATAGCGTGCTGCAACCGATCGACGGCTTCATCGAGCAGCACCGTGTTCCCTTCATCGATGACACGCTCCAGTTGCTCGCAATGCTCGATCAAACGCACCGCCCGGACCATGCGCGCACTGCCCTTGATGCGGTGCGCCAGGTTTTGCAGGTCATGGCGATTACCACTGGCATGCGCCTGCAGCAGATTGTTCCGATCACTGCGGTTAGTCACCGCCAGTTCGCGCACCAGATGATCAAGCAGCGTGCGATCGGCACCGACATATTGCTCCAAGCCGCTCAGGTCCATCTCGGACGCGGGTTGCTCTTCGAGCGTCTCGGGTGCTTCGTTTGCAAACCTGGACGCCAGCCATGCGCTCAAATCCGCCAGCAGGATGGGTTTGAACAGACAGTCGTCCATACCCGCCTCCAGGCAGCGGACTTTTTCCTCGCGCTGCGCATTGGCGGTAAAGCCCAGAATCAGCGTCGGCGGTAATCCCTGGGCGCGCTCTTCATCGCGGATTGCACCCGCCAGCTCGTAACCACTGAGCCTGGGCATATTGCAGTCGGTAACCACCAGATCGAACTCACAGTCGCGCCACAGCTCCAGCCCCCGGGCGCCCTCTTCAGCCTCCAGTACATGATGCCCCAGGTGGCTCAGTTGCCATGAAAGCAACAAACGATTAGCCGGGTGATCGTCGACCACCAGAATCGTCAGTGGCCGCGTCGGCACCTGCACTCCGCTATCCACTGCCGCAATGGAAGGCAACGGTTGCAGTGCGATCAGCTCAAGGGTGATGTCGACCTGTGTGCCTTGCCCAAGGACGCTGTCGAGTTGCAACTGGCCGCCCATCATTTCGCACAGGGTGCGGCTGATTACCAGGCCCAACCCGGAGCCACCGCGAGCTGACTGCTGGTTATTGCTGGCTTGGGCGAACGGGCTGAACAACCGGTGCAGGTCAACGTCGCCAATGCCAATGCCGGTGTCTTCAATGCGCACACTGACCGTCAGATGCTCCGGCGTCACGGGCGTGACCCGCAGCGTCAGGCTCACCTCGCCCTCAGGGGTGAACTTGATGGCGTTGCTCAGCAGATTGGACAGCACCTGCTTGAAACGGGTGGGGTCGATCAACACGTCGCAATCGCTGTGTTCGTCCAGATCGATTCGCCACGCCAGCTCATTCTGCCGTGCAAGGCCTTCGAAAACCCGGCACACCGACTCCACCAGCTCCCGAAGATTGGCGCGTTCAGGTGTCAGGGATAAATGTCCGGACTCAATACGGGCGATGTCCAGAATGTCACCGATCAGCGCCAATAATTGTTGTGCGGCACCGGACGCCACCTCAATGGCAAAGCGATCGGTGACGCCCTCGTCCGCACGTTTGAGGGCCAGTTCGAGCATGCCGATCAGGGCGTTCATCGGTGTGCGGATCTCATGACTCATGGTGGCCAGAAAAGTGGTTTTGGCGCGGTTGGCATCGTCCGCCTCGTTCTTGGCCTCCTGCAATTGCCGTAACCAGTGCTGGCGCTGACGAATTTGCCGGCGCTGCCAGGCGATCCAGCCCAGGGCGAGCAACAACAGGGCGCCAGCCACGGCAAACGCCTGAAGAATGCCTTGACGATGGCGTAGCCAATAGCTGTCATCCAGCACCACATCATTGCTCCAGCGGGCCACCAGATCGTCCATTTCCTGAGGCGAAATGCTCAACAACGCCTTGTTCAGAATCGAATGCAACTCCAGCGCGCCGCGGTGCGTGGCCAAGGCGATACGGGCGGGTTGGTCGCCGACGGTGCTGCTGACGCGCAGACGATCCGGGTAGTGCCGAGCGATCAGGTAACGGGCGACGATCAATGAACTGAGCGTCGCATCAGCCTGCCCCTTGATCACCCGTTCCATGCCCTCGGCCGGGCTTTGCACTTCGACCAGACGCACCTGCGGCGCCCGGGCCTGCAGAAACCCGAACAACGGATGACCACGATAAATCGCCAGGCGTTTACCGGCCAGATCGTCCAGCGTCCTTGGGCTGCCCGTCGTCGTTGCACTGACCAGCACAAATGGATTGCTGAGGTAGGCGCGGGTAAACAGCAATGCGTCTTCACGCTCGGTACTGGGAGTGACCACAGGCAACAGGTCGATTTCGCCGTCCTGGAGTTGCTCAATCTGCCGGTCCAGTGAGTGGCCGCGTTGCACCTCAAAGGTCAAACCGCTGCGCTGGCTGATCAGCGTCAGCAACTGCGCCGTCAACCCGTTGAACCGGCCTTGGGCATCGTAGAACGTCAGCGGGGCAAAGTTGTCGATCGCACCGACAGTGACCGACGGATGCCGGTCCAGCCAGCGTTGTTCACTGGGGCTCAAACGCACCTGATCCTGACCCGCCGAATCAGCCCTGCCGGCACTCCAGCGCACTTCGATGACCACGCGTTGTTCCATCGGAATCGCCGCCAGCGCCTTGTCGATGATGCTTTTGAGACGCGGATTGTCCTTCGCCAAAGCGAAGCCGAACGGATTGGCATCCAGACCGGAAGGCCCCGCCAGATGAACATTGTTGAGGTAGTTATTGTTGATCAGGTAATTGGCGCTGATGAAGTCGCCCAGAAACACGTCGGTCTGTCCGAAGGCCACTGACCCGAGTGCGTCGAGTGCCGAGGCGTAGAGGTGCAAGATCGCATCAGGATAGAAGCTCTCGACCGTGCGGGCTGGCAGGTAGTCTTCGACCATGGCGATGCGTTTGCCGGCAAGGTCGACGGGCATTCGCTTGTCCAGTCGGGTGACCAGTATGGGCTGATCTTCGGCATAGGCTCGGGACCGGGTCAGCGCGGGGTCGGCCGCTTCGAAGTTGTTCGAGGTTCCGAGCAGATCCAGCTCATGGCGTTTGAGGGCGTCCATGGCTGCCTCACGAGTGGCATAACGCAGCACGTCGATTTTGACATGCAGCAGTTTCCCCAGCAGCTCGGCGTAATCGGCCGTGATGCCCTCCAGTTCATCGCGGTGGCGCGTCACTTCGAACGGCGGGTAATCCGCCCCCGTTACACCCAGGCGAAGGGCTCGTTTATCGCGTAGCCATTGCCAGTCCTTTTCATCCAGCTTGACCTCAAAGCCCTCCACTGTGGAGCGCCCCAGCAGATGCAACCGCTGCGGCTGGTCGGCCAGTGCTGCTGAAACCTGCGGCACAAGGCTCAACATCAAGGCCAACAGGACGATGTGCACGGTCGGTTTCATTCAGATCAGATGATTGCGCTTGGCGAAGTCCCGCAGGTGCACCGCCGCGTTCACGCCGAGCTTTTCGATCAAGCGGGTCTTGTAGGTGCTGACGGTCTTGTGACTCAGGTGCATAAGCTCGGCGATGGCCTTGTTACTCTTACCCCGGGCCAGGTATTGCAGGATGGTCAGTTCGCGGTTGGAGAGCTTGTCGATCATCTGTTTTTCGCTGCGTTGCCGGGCGTCCTGCGATCCCGAAGGCAGCCGCGCAAAATAGGTATAACCGGTCATGACCGCATGCACGGCTTTGTGCAATTGGCTCAGGTCGTTGGTCTTGGCGACATACGCCATGGCCCCGGCGCGCATGCAACGCTCTTGAAAAAACAGTGGGTCCAGAGAGGTGAAAACCAGTACCAGACATGACCAGTCACTGGCCCTGATCCGTTCCAGCAGCTCCAATCCATCGCCGCCGGGCATAACCAGATCGAGTACTACCAGATTGAATGAATGTTCGTGGAGTAGCGATATCGCCTCGCTACCGCTGGACGCCTCAGAAATCCGTTTGAACCCTTCCAGCTCAAGTACAAGTCTGACTGCGGCGCGTACCACCGGATGATCGTCCACAAGCAGCACTTTCTTCATGGAGAAATCCTGTCCAAATACCCGATGATTGCGCCACGACTGCACTCCGGATGATGACGGACCGGACGCAACGGCTGCGCTAAGACTTTTGCATGACGGACAGGAAGAAGGTACCTGTCAAAAATGATAGTTCCGACGAGCGGCAACCCAGAATCAAGCAATATGATGCTGATATCGCGCAGGCACGGGGGACTGTGAAGCTTCACCCGCAGGCGGATCGATGAGTGCCATCAGCCGTTGAATGGACACCAGATCCGGCCGCGCCCCGTGGCTCACCTGAACCTTTTGTTGAACCTTGTGTTTAACACCGGCGGCCGGGATCGGCGACAACTGTGCCGGCCGGCCATCGTAGATCAAGGCGTGGTGAACCTGGCCGTTATCGAGGAAGAACCCGAGCAGGTTCAATGCCCCATCCGCCAGCGAGGCATTGATGACCACCAGATCAAATGGCTCGCTGGCGTACTCGATCAGGGTCAGCATCTCCACAAGGCTTTGTACCGGGGCCACCCGGTAATAACCGAGCTGATTGAACAGCCGCTCGGTTTTCATCCGGTGAAAATGCTGTTCGTCGGCGATCAGGATACGCAAGGTTTTGTTGATCATCGCGTGCCTCCAGGTCAATCAATGACTGATGAGTGAGGCGGCAAGGCTACGCAAGACCGAGGAAGCGTTCTGTAGGACGTTTCCTAAAAACTGCGCCATTTATCCCTTCAGTACATGGCCCTCGGAACGGGTCGGGTTTCGCCGCGCTGTTGCAGCGCGGGATTCTTCAGGAGGGTTCAGGATTCTGGATCTGTGGTGCTTTTGAGGGCGCTATCGCGGGCAAGCCCGCTCCCACAGGGATCTTCAGTGAACATAGATTTGGTGACTGAAGATCAAACTGTGGGAGCGGGCTTGCCCGCGATAGCGGCCTGGCAGGTGCAGAAGATTTAGCTGGCAGTCGCCAACAACACATCCATCACCGACCGCCCATGCCCACGCGACTTGCCATGGTCATACAGCGAGCCGGCAATTTCATCGGCGCGGATCGGCAGGATCGACAGCAAGGTGTCGCTCAAGCCGTGGCTGGCCTGGCAGAAGCCCTGCATGTAGATGCCGGCCTTGCAACGCTCGTCGGTGATCAGTTTGTAGTGACGATCGACCTCGAAATCACCCAGGTACTGTTCCAGCGGCGCCAGCAATTTGCGGTGCATCTGGCGCTCGTAACCGGTGGCCAGCACCACGGCGTCGTAGCAGCGAACCGTGACTTCTCCAGTGGCGTTGTTGCGCGTCGCCAGCTCGATACCGCGCTCGGTACCGGTGGCTTTTTCGACGGTGGTCAGGGTACGGAACGCATGGCGCGCGATGCCCGAGACTTTCTGCCGGTAGAAGATGCCGTAGATGCGTTCGATCAGGTCGATGTCCACCACCGAATAGTTGGTGTTGTGGTACTCGTTGACCAGGCGCTCGCGTTCGCTGCTGGCCTGCTGGAACACCAGGTCGGTGAACTCCGGCGAGAACACTTCGTTGACGAAGGGGCTGTCATCGGCCGGTTTCAGGGCCGAGCCACGCAGGATCATGTCCACCTGCACCGACGGGAAGCTGTCGTTCAGGTCGATGAAGGCTTCCGCCGCACTCTGACCGCCGCCGATGATCGCAATGTTCATCGGTTGGTTGTTCACGCACGGCTGCCTGGCCATGCGCTCCAGGTACTGGGAATGATGGAACACCCGGCCGTCATCCTTGAGTGCCTTGAACGCTTCGGGAATGCGCGGTGTACCGCCGGCGCTGACCACTACCGAACGGGTGGTGCGCACATGCTGCTGACCTTGTGTATCACGCGAGATCACTCGCAGTGCTTCGACCTGCTGGTGGTGCAGCACCGGTTCTATGGCCAGCACTTCCTCGCCGTAGCGGCTCTGCCCGGTAAATTGCCCGGCGACCCAGCGCAGGTAGTCGTTGTACTCCATGCGGCACGGATAGAAGGTGCCGAGGTTGATGAAGTCCACCAGCCGACCGTGATGCTTGAGGTAATTGACGAAAGAATACGGGCTGGTCGGGTTACGCAGCGTCACCAGGTCCTTGAGGAAGGAAATCTGCAGTTCGCTCTGGGTGACCAGGGTGTTGCCGTGCCAGCGGTAGTCCGCCTGCTTGTCGAGAAACAGCACATCCAGCTCGCCCTGGCTCGGCCCGCGCTCTTGCAAGGCGATGGCCAGAGCCAGGTTCGAAGGGCCGAAACCGACGCCGATCAGGTCGTGAACGATGGGCGATGCAATTGCCTGTGTCATTTCCAGTGTCCTCTGGATGAACCCCGGACCAGCGGGGATAAAGCCTGGGTGACCTGACCGACCTTGTGCGGCAGCAGATCGTCTGTTGAATAGGAACGAGGACAATGAAAAAAAATTTAACGAGGCCTGATTAAACGGTGCCGATCAATGGGCGTCCCACTGGCGCATGCGCACCCGGCAATGCTTCATGGCATTGACGATGTGCTTTTCCACCAGCGCCCGGGAAATCCCCAGGTGCTCGGCGATTTCCGGGTGCGACAAGCCGTCGATCTTGCGCAAAAGAAAACTCTCGCGACACAGCTTTGGCAACTCCGCCAGTGCGCGTTGAAGCATGTCCAGGCGCTGGCCGTGATCAAGGCTGTTGTGGGGGGATGGCGTGAAGTAGCGTTCTTCGCTGTCGAGCACGTCCAGGGATTCGACCTGCCGCAAGGCATTGCGTCGGTGGTCGTCGATTACCAGATTGAGCGCGGTGCGATAAAGAAACGCCCGGGGTTGTTCGATCGGCGTGTCACTGGAACGCTCCAGCACCCGCAGATAAGCGTCATGCACCACATCTTCAGCCACCTGACGGTTGCCTAGCTTGGCGTTCAGGAAATACACCAGCTCGCGATAGTAGTTTTCCAACATGACTCCCAGTCCTTGAGCCAGATCTGCGCCATAAGAGTGATGGCGGCACGATGATGGCAGCGCGCAAGAGGCGTAATTTATAGTAATTCTCATATAGATTTAAAGCACTGGATCCATTTACTTGAGAAATAACCTCATTTGTCCGATCTGTACGCCATATATCAAGGCTTAAATTCTGCTTCGGGGTTCTCGTTTACAGGACAGCTTCCCGTGTCTGTCGGTCCACCGACAGCGTTCAGCGGCGCCGGTCACTGCCGCGCACGCCGAGCGACGGGCCGATTTTTACCGGCTGGAACCCCGCATGAAACGTCCCCGCCCTACCCGACGCGCCCTGTTTGTCGCTCTGTGCCTGATCCCCGCCGCAGCCCTGGCCGCCTGGCAAGTGATCCCGCCGGGGCGTGAAAAACTTGCCACCGCCACCGTGACCCGCACCGATATCGAAAACAGCGTGACCGCCCTCGGCACCCTGCAACCGCGACGTTATGTCGACGTCGGCGCCCAGGCGTCCGGGCAGATCCAGAAGATTCATGTCGAGGCCGGCGATCAAGTCAAGGAAGGCCAATTGCTGGTGGAGATCGATCCCTCGACCCAGAAAGCCAAACTCGACGCCGGGCGCTTTTCCATCGACAACCTCAAGGCCCAGTTGCAAGAGCAGCGCGCCCAGCACGACCTGGCGCAACAAAAGTATCAGCGCCAGCAGAACCTCAAGGCTGGCGGCGCGACCCGCGAAGAAGATGTGCAGACCGCCCGCGCCGAAGTCCGGGCGAGACAAGCGCGCATCGATATGTTCGAGGCGCAGATTCGTCAAGCCCAGGCAAGCTTGCGCAGCGATGAAGCAGAGCTCGGTTACACACGGATCTACGCGCCGATGTCCGGCACGGTGGTCGCCGTCGGTGCCCGGGAAGGCCAGACGCTCAATGCCCAACAACAGACGCCGCTGATATTGCGCATTGCAAGGTTGTCACCGATGACCGTATGGGCCGAAGTGTCGGAGGCCGATATCGGCCAGGTCAAACCCGGCATGACCGCCTGGTTCACCACCCTAAGCGGTGGCAGCCGGCGCTGGAGCAGCACCGTGCGGCAGATTTTGCCGGTGCCGCCGCGCCCACTCGATCAGACGCAGGGCAGCCCCACCAGCGGTCGCAGCGGCAGCGAACGGGTGGTGCTTTATACCGTGCTGCTGGATGTCGACAACGCCGACAACGCCTTGATGACCGACATGACCGCCCAGGTATTTTTCGTCGCCCAGCAAGCGCAGAACGTGCTGACGGTGCCCACCGCGGCCCTGCAAAACGGCACCGCGGCGGATCGACAGATCGCGCAAGTGGTGGCGGCCAACGGCGAGGTGCAGCGCCGCGAGGTTCGCACCGGGATCAGCGATCGGTTACGCACGCAAATTCTCGAGGGGCTGGCGGAAGGCGATCATGTGCTGAGCGGCCCGCTCACCGGCAGCGGAGGCTGAATGCAAACGCCCCTGATTGACCTGCGACAGATCCGCAAAGCCTACGGCGGTGGCGACAGCCCCGTGGTGGAAGTGCTGCGCGGCATCGACCTATCGATCCATGCCGGCGAATTTGTCGCAATCGTCGGCGCTTCCGGTTCCGGCAAATCGACCCTGATGAACATCCTCGGCTGCCTCGACCGCCCCACCAGCGGCGACTACCTGTTCGCCGGAGAAAACGTCGCCGGCCTAGGCAGTGACGAACTGGCGTGGCTACGGCGCGAGGCCTTCGGCTTCGTGTTTCAGGGTTACCACCTGATCCCGTCCGGATCGGCCCAGGAAAACGTCGAAATGCCCGCCATTTATGCCGGCACCCCGGCGGACGAACGCCATGCCCGCGCGGCGGCCCTGCTCGAGCGCCTCGGCCTGGGTTCGCGCACCGGCAACCGTCCGCATCAGCTTTCCGGTGGTCAGCAGCAACGGGTGTCGATTGCCCGCGCCTTGATGAACGGCGGCCACATCATTCTCGCCGACGAACCCACTGGCGCCCTCGACAGCCACAGCGGCGCCGAAGTCATGAGCCTGCTCGACGAACTGGCCAGTCAGGGGCATGTGGTGATCCTGATCACCCACGACCGCGAAGTGGCCAGGCGCGCCAACCGGGTCATCGAAATCCGCGACGGCCTGATCATCAGCGACACCGCCACCAATCCCTCGGCTGCCCCGCGCACGGCACGCACCGGTGCGCTGCAAGCCGTGGACCTGCGCCAGCGCCTGAGCGCCGGCAGCGAGCCCAATGGCGCCTGGAAAGGCGAGCTGATGGACGCGGTTCAGGCGGCGTGGCGCGTGATGTGGATCAACCGCTTCCGCACCGCGTTGACGCTGCTGGGGATCGTCATTGGCGTTGCGTCGGTGGTGGTGATGCTGGCGGTGGGCGAAGGCAGCAAGCGGCAGGTGATGGCGCAGATGGGCGCCTTCGGCTCCAACATCATTTACCTCAGCGGCGCCGCGCCCAATCCGCGTACGCCGCCCGGGATCATTACCCTCAACGACGTCGCCGCGCTCGCCAACCTGCCCCAGGTGCAGCGGATCATGCCGGTCAACGGCTCGACGGCCGGCGTGCGTTTCGGCAACGCCGATCACACCGCTTATGTGGGCGGCAACGACACTAACTTCCCGAGCATTTTCAATTGGCCGGTGGTTCAGGGCAGCTATTTCACCCAAGCCGATGAAGACAGCGCCGCCGCCGTTGCGGTGATCGGCCACAAGGTCAGGGAAAAGCTGTTCAAAGACCTGGCTGACCCGATCGGCCAGTACATCCTGATCGAAAACGTGCCGTTTCAGGTGCTCGGCGTGCTGGCGGAAAAAGGCTCCAGTTCCGGCGACTCCGACAGCGACAACCGCATCGCCGTGCCCTACTCGGCCGCCAGCGTGCGGCTGTTTGGCAGTCGCAATCCCGAGTATGTGGTGATCGCCGCCAAGGATGCGCGCAAGGTCAAGGAGGCCGAGCAGGCAATCGAACAAACGATGCTGCGCGGGCACAAGGGCAAGCGCGATTTCGAACTGACCAACAACGCCGCCATGATCCAGGCCGAGGCCCGCACCCAGGGCACGCTGTCATTGATGCTCGGTTCGATTGCAGCAATTTCGTTATTGGTTGGCGGCATCGGCGTCATGAACATCATGCTGATGACCGTGCGTGAACGCACCCGGGAAATCGGTATTCGCATGGCCACCGGCGCCCGTCAGCGCGACATCCTGCGCCAGTTTCTCACCGAGGCGGTGATGCTTTCGGTGGTCGGCGGTATCGCCGGGATCGGTCTGGCGCTGCTGGTCGGTGGCGTTCTGCTGCTCGGCAATGTCGCGGTTGCGTTCCAGTTGTTCGCCGTGCTCGGCGCCTTCGGCTGTGCGCTGGTCACCGGTGTCGTCTTCGGCTTCATGCCTGCCCGCAAGGCTGCCCGGCTCGATCCGGTCACGGCCCTTACCAGTGAATGATCGACCTATGAAAGTGCCCCTGACCCTACTAGCCGCCAGCCTGTTGCTGGCCGCCTGCAGCAACCCTGCGCCGCGCCCCGACAGCGGCCTGCAACTACCCGCCGCCTGGCAATCGCCGAACACCGCCGCCGCTGCACACAGCAATCGGCAATGGTGGATGCAGTTCGGCAGCCCGCAACTCAATCGCCTGATCGAACAGGCCTGCGTGGGCAGCCACGACCTGGCCGCCGCCGTCGCCCGGGTGCAGCAGGCCCAGGCCAGCGCCACCATCGCTGGCGCCCCGCTGCTGCCCGAACTCAAGGCTGGCCTCAACGCCAATCGCCAACGCTTGCTGCATGGCAAGGGGTACAGTCAACTGGACGTCAGCCCCGATAATCGCTCGCTGAATTATTACGATGCGGAACTGAGCGCCAGTTACGAAATCGATTTCTGGGGCGGCAAACGGGCGACCCGGGACAGTGCCCTGCTCGGCTTGCAGGCCAGCGAGTTCGATCGGGCCACCGTGGAACTGACCTTGCAAAGCGGCGTGGCCAACAGCTACACCCAGGCCTTGTCGTTGCGTGAACAGCAACGGATCGCCGAGCTGAACCTGGCCAACGCCCAAAGCGTGTTGCGATTGGTACAGACCCGCTACGACGCCGGCAGCGCTACCGCGCTGGAACTGGCTCAGCAAAAAAGCCTGGTGGCCGAACAGCAACGCAAACTGCCATTGGTGCAACAGCAGGCCCGGGAAGCGCGGATCACCCTCGCCGCCCTGCTCGGCCAACCGGTGCAGGCACTGACGCTGACGGAGCAGCCGTTCGATCAATTGCATTGGCCGCAGATTGCCAGCGGCGTGCCCAGTGAATTGTTGAGCCGCCGCCCGGACATCGCCAGCGCCGAAGCCAAACTCGCCGCCGCCCGAGCCGATGTAACCGTCGCCCGCGCGGCGATGCTGCCCAAGCTGACGCTCACCGCCAGCCTGGGCACTGGCGCCGACCTGGCCTCGGATCTGTTGCGCACCACTTTCTACAACCTGTCCTCGGGGCTGGTAGCGCCGGTCTTCAACAATGGTCGCCTCAGCGCCGAGCGCGACAAAGCCACGGCGCGCCAACAGGAACTGCTGGAAACCTATCGCGGGGCAATCATCAATGGCTTCGCCGATGTGGAAAAAGCCCTCAACAGCATTCGCGGGCTGGACGAACAACGTCAGTGGCAAGGAGAAGAACTAAGCCAGGCACAGACCGCTTTCGACATCGCCCAGAGCCGCTACCAGGCCGGCGCCGAAGACCTGCTCACGGTGCTGCAAACCCAGCGCACGCTGTATGCCGCCCAGGATCTGAATGTGCAGCTGAGATTGTCGCGGTTACAGGCCAGTATTGCGCTGTACAAGGCATTGGGTGGGGGGTGGCAGGCCCTGTAGAACAGCGTCGTTCTTGAGGCTGCCTTCGCGAGCAAGCCCGCTCCCACATTAGTCCTGCGAAAACAGATCAAATGTGGGAGCGGGCTTGCTCGCGAAGAACGATAACGCGGTCTATCCGACTAAACCGGCCATCCCTTGACCTTCAAATGCCGCGCATACCACGGCCGTCGGGGCACTTTGCGCAACAGCTCGCTCATGTTGTCTTCATCGCCAAAGGTGATGCGCAACGCCAGCTTCATGGTTTCGGGGTCCATTTCCACCGAACGCCCCACCTGCAGACCCGGCGTAGTGCTGCAACCGTGGGTGTCCGGCCCGAGCCACGGATCGCCCACTTCCACCCAACGCCCCGGCGCAAACCACGGCACGCCGTTGACCTCCAGGCGGCTCAGTTCACCGGGGTGAAAACGTTCATGGGCGCGGAACCAGTCTTCGATGCGATCGTCGATCCAGCCGTGGAAACGCCAGAACACCGGGTTGACGTGGGACGAAAACGGATCGCCGAGAAAATCGTTTTCCGGGGCATACCAGCGCGCCGCGAAGTCGGCCTGATCCCGGGCCATCGGCACTGGTATCTCGTTGGACGGATCCCGCGCCACCGAGGCCCAGCGCATGTGCAGCCAGTCGTGCAGGCCCAGCTCGACCTCCGAGCCGAACTGGCCGAGGGTCAGCTTCGACAGGTAACGCGGATCCCGGTACTGCGACTCCCAGACCTGGAAGTTGCTGTGATAGGTCTCTGCGGCTTTGATATCACTGACCCACTTGGTGTATTCGTCATCGCCCTCGGTCAACCAGGTCGGCGGCAAGGCATTGCCATCGTGATTGTCGAAATAGCGCGCGAAGCCCTGGCGATCCCGCTCGAGTTCCGGTTGCGGCAGGGGGAACGCCAGCCATGAAGGCAACTCCTGCATGGACCGGGCGATGCCGAGCATGTGTCGGTGCATGAAGAAAAAATCGACACCCGAACCGTTGCGGTCCTTGCGCGGCCCACGGGCATCACGCTCATTGTCCCGTGGGCCGGGTTGCCAACCGATACCGCGCAACGCTTCGCGTTTTTTCTCCGAGAGCTTGTGCCATTTGTCCCGGGACGCGTGCCAGAGCTGATGAAACAATCGATGCTCGGGGGACACCAGCCACGCCAGAAATGTCGGGTTGAGGGCGGTGCGCTCCCGCGCTTCGGGAAACCGGCGCTTGATGGCGATAAAGCGATTGTCGAGTTCGGGCAAACCCAACGGGCGATTCAGGCTCAGCACCTGGCCGTTGAACGTACCGCTGCCAGCGTTGCCGAAAGCGGCCCAAACCTCATCGAGCTTGGCCTTGAACTCATACACTGGCGCCACCAACGGGGCGTCGGTGCGCATCAGCCGCCAGTACAGTTCGGCGCCATTGGCCGGTGCCAGATCGCCGATGACTTGATAGCACGGCACCCCTTCCCCACGCAGATGAGTGCCGGTGTCCAGGTAGCCGCGCAACCCTCGTCCGCGATGAGCGATGTCGAGAAACAGCTCCAGCCCGTCCTGCGGCAAGCCCTCAAGCCCGGCATCGCTGCCGACAAAACGAATGTCCCAGATTCCGCGCAAGCTGTCGGCCAGTTGCTGCCCGGCGGTGCTCGCCAGGTCGACCGTGGCCTCCCCCGGCGTGATCGGTTCCTTTTCCCGGGTCAGCTCACGATGTGCATAAAAAGCGGCAGGCACCGCAGCGCTCGTGAGCGCCAGGCCCGCCATGAACCAGCGTCGAGAAATCGTCATTGCCCTACCTGTGTCAGCCATGAAGCAGGCTTTATCCAAGCTAGAACGTTTGTTGTGGGAGGAAATTTAAGCGCACCAGACAGTGCTTTGTGGGGGGCTTTCCTATGGAGAAAGGGCTTTCCTGTGGCGAGGGAGCTTGCTCCCGCTGGAGCGCAGAGCGGTCCTGATTTTTCTCAGACAGATCGCGTCTGCTGGATTGACGACTGCTTCGCAGCCGAGCGGGAGCAAGCTCCCTCGCCACAGGGAATCGCACAAGCCACTAATTTTTTCTGCCGGTCACTCGTTCTTCCCAGATAGCAAAGGCCCCTGCGCCTGCAACTCAACGGCGAACCTGACTGAGATGGCGATGACAAAAACACGTTCGAAAAAGGCCCTGTACCTCGGCCTGCCACTGGCCCTGGCCATCAGTGCCGGCGCAGGCTGGCTGGTCTGGGATTACGGGTTCAAGGACAATCCCGGCTACCCGGTCAAGGTCATGAAACAGGCCACCGAACTGCAGGGGCGGATCCTTTCCTTCGACAGCCACATCACCGTTCCCCTGAGTTTCGGCGCCCACGGCAACGAGGCCGACAAGGACGGTTCCGGCCAGTTCGACCTGATCAAGGCCAACCGTGGCCGACTGTCCGGCGCGGCCCTGACGGTTTTCGGCTGGCCGGAAATGTGGAACGGCCCGAACGCCCCGCACCGGCCCACCGACGGTTTCGTCGAAGAAGCGCGCAACCAGCAGGAAGTGCGCTACAAAATCATCTCCGGGCTGGTGCGCGATTTTCCCAATCAAGTCGGCATCGCCTACACCCCCGACGACTTCCGACGCCTGCACGGCGAAGGCAAGTTTGCGATTTTCATCAGCATGCTCAACGCCTACCCGCTGGGCAATGACCTGAGCAAACTGGACCTGTGGGCCGCTCGCGGCATGCGCATGTTCGGTTTCAGCTACATCGGCAACAACAGCTGGGCCGATTCATCACGACCGCTGCCGTTTTTCAACGACTCCCCCGATGCCCTCGACGGGTTGTCGGACATCGGCAAACAAGCGGTACAGCGCCTCAACGATCTGGGCGTGATCATTGATGTGTCGCAGATGTCGAGCAAAGGCCTGGAGCAAGTGGCGCAGCTGAGCCGCACGCCGATGGTGGCCTCGCACTCGGCGCCACGGGCCTCGGTGGACATCCCGCGCAACCTCAGCGACAAAGAGTTGCAGCTAATCAAGAACAGCGGCGGCGTGGTGCAGGTGGTCGGTTTCTCGCAATACCTCAAACCGCTGACCCAAGGCACACAGGACAAACTCAACGCCCTGCGCACACGTTTCGATCTGCCGCCATTGCCCAACCTGGCGATGGCGCTGATGCCCGGCGACCCGATCATCACCGCCTGGTCCGAACAGAAGCTCGGTCAATACGCCAGCGGCCTGTATGCCATTCTCGAAGAAGAACCCAAGGCCACGCTCAAGGACCTCGGCGACGCCATCGATTACACCGTGCGCAAGGTCGGCATCGACCACGTCGGCATCGCCTCGGACTTCAACGACGGCGGCGGCATCAAGGGCTGGGAAAATGTCGGCGAAATCCGCAACGTCACCGCCGAATTGATCCAGCGCGGTTACTCCGAAGCCGATATCGCCAAGCTCTGGGGCGGTAACTTCCTGCGGGTCTGGGAACAGGTGCAAAAAGCCGCGAAGCCCACGCTGATTTCTCGCCAGGAACCAGTCAAGCCATGAATGACCGTCGGACCTTTCTGAAACAGGCCGGGATCCTCGCCGCTGGCCTGCCGTTGGGTGCCAGCCTCGGCTCACCGGTCGCCGCCGCGCAGATGCAAACCCTGCCACGGGACAAATGGGCGCAATTGCGTCAGTTGTTCGACCAGGACCCGAACTACATCCACTTCGCCAATTTTCTGGTGACCTCCCACCCCAAACCCGTGCGCGAGGCCATCGCCCGTCACCGCGCCGCGCTGGACCTGAATCCCGGGCTGGCGATGGATTGGGACCTGGGCGTGACCCACCAGCGCGAAGAAAACGTTCGGCTCTGGGCCGGTCGGTATTTGCAGGCCAAACCGACACAGATCGCCCTAACCGGCAGCACCACCGAAGGCCTGGCGATGATTTATGGCGGCGTGCAGGTGCGCGCCGATCAGGAAATCCTCACCACGGTTCACGAGCACTATTCCACGAACAACATCCTCAATTTTCGCAACCAGCGCGATGGCACCCGCGTGCGCAAGATTCAGTTGTTCGAGCAGCCACAGTCGATCTCGGCCGATCAGGTGCTGGATACCATCAACCGCAACATCCGCCCCGAAACCCGCGTGCTGGGCATGACCTGGGTGCACTCGGGCAGTGGCGTGAAGTTGCCGATCAGCGACATCGGCGGACTCGTCGATGAACACAATCGTCAGCGCGACGACCAGGACCGGATCATTTACGTGGTCGACGGCGTGCATGGTTTCGGCGTCGAAGACCTGAGTTTTCCGGCGATGAACTGCGACTTCTTCATTGCCGGCACCCACAAATGGATGTTTGGCCCCCGCGGCACCGGCATCGTTTGCAGCCGCAGTGAAGAGCTCAAGTACGTCAGCCCGAGCGTACCGACCTTCTCCGAAGCCACGACCTTTTCCACCACCATGTCCCCGGGCGGCTATCACGCGTTCGAACATCGCTGGGCCGTGGATGAAGCGTTCAAATTGCACCTGGAACTGGGCAAGGCCGACGTCCAGGCACGTATCCATCAGCTCAACAGCTACCTGAAACAGCGCTTGCTGGAACAGCCGGGCGTCGAGCTGGTCACCCCGGTCGATCCGAAGTTTTCGGCGGGGTTCAGCTTCTTCCGGGTCAAGGGGCAGGATTGCGATGCCGTGGCTGCTTACCTGGTGCAAAACCGGATTGTCAGCGATGCCGTCAGCCGCGACGTCGGCCCGGTGATCCGCACTGCACCCGGCCTGCTCAATACCGAAGCCGAGGTGGACCGCTTCATCGACGTGCTGCGCAAGAAGCGCTCCGCGTGAACCCTCGCTCCCCATGCAGCTCACTTAGAAAGTCTTGAGTCAGATAAACCTGTGGCGAGGGAGCTTGCTCCCGCTTGAGTGCGTAGCACTCACAAAAATCAGCAATGACTGGCAGATTTTTGGGGCCGCTGCGCAGCCCAGCGCGAGCAAGCTCGCTCGCCACAAAAGCTCGCTCGCCACAATGGTCGGCATGACTGATGAGTGAGCTACGAGGCACAGTTTTCCTTTAACCGAGACGACTTATGAAAACGCTCCATATGCCCTCTTCCCTGCGAACCCTATCGGCCCTGGCACTGACCGCACTGCTCGCCGGCCTGCTGCCCGGTACAGCTCAGGCCGCAAGCCCGCCAACTCCCGGCAAGGTGTTCAAGGACTGCAAGGACTGTCCGGAAATGGTCGTGCTGCCCGCCGGGCGCTACACCATGGGCACACCAGAGGATGAAGTCGGCCACCAGCCCGATGAAGGTCCGCTGCATGAAGTGACCTTCACTCGCCCCTTCGCCATCAGTCGCTTCCAGGTACTGGCCGGCGAATGGGACGCGTACGTGCGCGCCACCGGCAAGACCCCCGCCGACTTCGATGATCGCCCGGGACGTCGCTGCACCGCCGGCAAACCCAGCTTCAAACAGACCGCGCGCCACCCGGCCGTGTGCATGAACGTTGCCGAAGCCGAGGGTTACATTGCCTGGCTGTCGGAGAAAACCGGTCATGCCTATCGCATGCCCAGCGAGTCGATCCGCGAGTACGCCGCCCGCGCCGGCAGTACCGGGGCTTTCCCGTTTGCGTTCGATGAAGGCGCCGACTACCAGATCTCCAAAAACGCCAACACCTACGGCGCCGCCGACGGCTACAACTTCACCTCCCCGGCTGGCACTTTCCCGGCCAACGCCTTTGGCGTGTTCGACATGCACGGCAACGTTTATGAGTGGGTCGCCGACTGCTACCGCGAAGACTATGTCGGCGTGCCCAGCGACGGCAGCCCGTGGCTGGAGCAGAACTGCAAACGCCAGGTCATGCGCGGCAACGACTGGGGCGAAGCACCGGTGTTTTCCCGCTCCGGCAATCGCAACAGCAGCCTGCCCACTAGCAGCGGCGACTGGCTGGGGTTTCGTGTAGTGCGTGAGCTCTGAATCCTTTGTGGCGAGGGGGCTTGCCCTGATGCCGGTAAGTCCAGCCGCGAAACCTGTGGGAGCGGGCTTGCCCGCGATGATGGCGGTACAGTCAACATTTATGTCGCCTGACACACCGCTTTCGCGGGCAAGCCCGCTCCCACAGGTATTTCGCTCACCACAGGTCTTGTGACTGACCGGCATTCCCGTCCACTGCCGTTTAAATAAAGTCCCCGACCATCCGTTTTTCTTAAGTACCGGCACTCCCTCCGTGTCGAAAGGAATCCTCCATGACCAAGCCAACGCGTGGGGCGATCAACGAATTGTTCGCCCTGCTCAAGCCCTTCCGCCTGATTGTCTCTGTGTCCATCGTGCTCGGCATGATCGGTGGCCTGAGCGTCACCGTGTTGCTGGCGACCATCAACAATGCCCTGCATTCCGCTGACGGCCTGACCCGCACCGTGGTGATGATTTTCGCCGGGCTGTGCGTGCTGGCGCTGCTGACCTCAATTCTGTCCGACATCGGCACCAACTATGTCGGTCAGCACATCATCGCCAGGCTGCGCAAAGAGCTGGGGGAGAAAGTGCTGTCGGCGCCGATCGACCAGATCGAGCGCTACCGCAGCCACCGATTGATCCCGGTGCTGACCCACGACGTGGACACCATCAGCGATTTCGCCTTCGCCTTCGCGCCGCTGGCGATTTCCCTGACCGTGACCCTGGGTTGCCTCGGCTACCTGGCCATGCTGTCGTGGCCGATGTTTCTGATGATGCTGGTGGCCATCGCCATCGGCACCACCTTCCAGGCCATCGCCCGGGCCAAGGGCATGCGCGGCTTCTACACGGCGCGCGACTCCGAAGACGAGCTGCAAAAGCACTACAACGCCATCGCCGAAGGGGCCAAGGAACTGCGCATCCACCGCCCGCGGCGTCAGCGGATGTTCGTGTCCGGCATCCAGAAAACCGCCGAGAAAATCTGTGATACCCAGATCCGCTCGATCAATACCTTCGTCATTGCCAAGTCGTTCGGCTCGATGCTGTTCTTCGTGGTCATCGGCCTGGCACTGGCCCTGCAATCGTTCTGGCCCAGTGCCGACAAGGCCGTGATGAGCGGTTTTGTGTTGGTGCTGCTGTACATGAAAGGCCCGCTGGAACACCTGGTCAGCACCCTGCCGATCATCAGCCGGGCGCAGATTGCGTTTCGCCGGATCGCCGAGCTCAGCGAACAGTTTTCCTCCCCGGAACCGCACCTGCTGCTGGAGGATCAGGGCCACACACCCGGGCCGGTCCACAGTCTGGAACTGAGCAATGTGCGTTACGCTTTCCCGCCGGTGGAAGGCAGCGAGCCCTTCCGCCTCGGCCCGGTCAACCTGCGCATCGAGCAAGGCGACATTGTGTTCATCGTCGGTGAAAACGGTTGCGGCAAAACCACACTGATCAAACTGCTGCTGGGTCTTTATGCGCCCACCGAAGGCGAGATCCGCGTGAACGACCAGCCGATCACCGCCCTCAACCGCGATGACTACCGACAGAACTTCACCACGGTATTTGCCGACTATTACCTGTTCGATGACCTGATTCAGGGCGACCGACAAGTGCCGCAGGATGCCACGCGCTACCTCGAACGCCTGGAGATCGCCCACAAGGTCAGCGTGCGCGACGGCGCGTTCAGCACCACCGATCTTTCCACCGGCCAGCGCAAACGCCTGGCGCTGGTCAACGCCTGGCTCGAAGAACGGCCGGTGCTGGTGTTCGACGAATGGGCGGCCGATCAGGACCCGACCTTCCGCCGCATTTTCTACACCGAACTGCTGCCCGACCTGAAGCGCCTGGGCAAGACCATCATCGTCATCTCCCACGATGACCGTTATTTCGACGTCGCCGATCAACTGGTGCGCATGGAGGCCGGCAAGGTCAAAAGCGAACTGCAGCTCGCGTAATCGATCAGGCCGTGGCCGGTCGGAGAAATTATTTTTTTCCGGTTTGCCGCGGCCTCCTCGTCTTAATGAGATGAATAAGAACCATTACCAACTATACCTGCCAAGGTCTTAACCTCATGTCCGCATCCCGTTTCATGCTTCGACCTCTGACCCGCGCCCTGTTAATGAGCAGCACGACCCGCTCGCGCATGACGTCCACCGGCCTCGGCCTGGCGATGACCCTGGCGGTGACGCCGTATGTCCAGGCCCAGGAATGGACCCTGAACATCCCGGCCCAGCCATTGGCTCAGGCGCTGCAGACCCTCGGTCAACAGACCAATCTGCAAATCATCTACAGCCCCGAGAGCATTCAGAACCTGCGGTCCAGTGCCCTCAACGGCCGCTATCAGGAAGATGATTCGCTGAACGCGATGCTCAAGGGCACCGGGATCCGCCATCAACGCGACGGCAACACGGTCACGCTGCTTGCGCCGGCCACCGGCAGTGCGATGGAACTGGCACCGACCAGCATCAACGGTCAGCGGTTGGGCGCGACCACCGAAGGCAGCAACTCCTACACCACCGGCGCGGTGACCATTGGCAAGGGCGAGCATTCGCTCAGGGAAACCCCGCAGTCGATCACCGTCATCACGCGCAAGATGCTCGATGACCAGAACCTGAACACCATCGAACAGGTCATGGAAAAAACCCCGGGCATTACCGTTTACGATTCGCCCATGGGTGGCAAGTATTTCTACTCCCGGGGTTTCCGCATGACCGGCCAGTACCAGTACGACGGTGTGCCGCTGGACATCGGCAGCAGCTACGTGCAGGCCGATGCCTTCAACAGCGACATGGCGATCTATGATCGGGTCGAAGTGTTGCGCGGTGCGGCCGGGATGATGAAGGGCGCCGGGGGCACTGCCGGTGGTGTGAACTTCGTGCGCAAGCGCGGCCAGGACACCCCGCACACTCAACTGTCATTGTCTGCCGGCACGTGGGACAACTACCGTGGCCAGGTCGACACCGGCGGCCCGCTGAACGACGCCGGCACCATTCGTGGCCGGGCCGTGGTGACCCAGCAGACCCGTCAGTATTTCTATGACGTGGCCGAACGCAGGGACCAGATCTACTACACCGCGCTGGATTTCGACCTGAGCGACTACACCACCCTGGGCCTGGGCATGGCCTATGAAGACGTCGATGCCACTCCGTGCTGGGGCGGCTTGCCGCGCTACGCCGATGGCAGCGACCTGAAGCTCTCTCGTTCCACGTGCCTGAACACCGCCTGGAACAACCAGCGCAGTAAGCGGGCCACTTACTTTGGCGACCTGAAACACGAGTTCAACGACAACTGGGCGCTGAAGGTCGCGGGGGTTTACTCGAAAAACACCCAGGACATGGAATACGCCTTCCCCAGCGGTTCAGTACCGGTTGGCGCCACCAGCACCAGTACCGCGATGATCGGCAGCATCTTTGACTACGATCAGGTCGACTACGGCCTCGACGCGTATGTGGACGGCAAGTTCGACGCATTCGGCCAAGAGCACGAGCTGATCGTCGGTGCCAACGCCAGCCGCTCCCACAAGGACGACTTCTACGCCGTGGCCCTCCTGCCTCAAACTCAGAATGTGCTGAACCCCAACCATCACCTGCCCCAGCCGGATGAAAGTTTTTACCTGGCCAACGCCTCCCGGGGTGGTCCGGTGGACATGCGGATCAAGCAATACGGCGTCTACTCCACGGCACGCCTGAAACTGGCCGATCCGCTGACCTTCGTCCTGGGCAGCCGCGTCAGCTGGTACAAGTCCGAAACCGACTCCGTCTCGTTCTGGCGCGGCGAAGGCACGCCGACAAGCTCCGAGGCCAAGGAAACCGGGCAAGTCACCCCGTTCGCCGCGTTGCTGTTCGACATCAACGACAACCTGACCGTCTACACCAGCTACGCGGATATCTTCACCCCGCAAGGCAACTACAAGACCATCACCGGTTCGACGCTCAAGCCATTGATCGGCCAGAGCTATGAACTGGGGATCAAGGGTGAATGGTTCGACGGTCGCCTGAACAGCGCCGTCAACCTGTTCCGCACCGTCCAGAAAGATGCAGCCCAGGATGACCCGGCCTGCCCGGACAGCAGCTGCTCGCTGAACTCCGGCAAAGTGCGCGCCCAAGGCTTCGAAGCTGAAGTCAGCGGTGAAGTCATTGACCGCCTGCAATTGCTGGCCGGCTACACCTACACCCAGACCAAGATTCTGGAAGACGCCGATGTCAGTCAGGACGGCGTGTCGTACAACACCTATGTGCCGCGCCACTTGCTGCGCGTGTGGGGCGACTACGCGCTCAGCGGCCCACTGGAACGCGTCACCGTCGGTGCCGGCGTCAATGCCCAAAGCAGCAACTACCGCACCTCGCCGAGCAGCGGCAAGAACATCACCCAGGCAGGCTACGCCGTCTGGAACGGTCGCATCGGCTACCGCATCGACGACACCTGGTCCGTGGCACTGAACGGCAACAACCTGTTCGACAAGCGCTACTACGCCACGATCGGTTCCGAAGGCTGGGGTAACTTCTACGGTGAACCGCGCAACTTCGTGATGTCGGTCAAGGCTGACTTCTGATTGCAGCCTCAATGAAAACGCCCCGCCATTGCGGGGCGTTTTTTTAGACTCAGTGGCAGTGAACCGGGGGCTGGATAACTTCGATCCGCGAGGCTAGCGAAGAACCTGTGGCGAGGGAGCTTGCTCCCGCTCGGCTGCGCAGCAGTCGCAAAACCTGAGCGTGCGGTGTATCTGAAAAACCGTGACTGCCGGGTTTGGGGCCGCTTCGCAGCCCAGCGGGAGCAAGCTCCCTCGCCACAACAGCATGATCGCCTGCAAAATTTTGCGGTGTTCTTTCGGGCCTCATCGCGGGCAAGCCCGCTCCCACAGTGATTGGTGTCGTTCACAAATCCTTTGGTCTAATCAGATACCTGTGGGAGCGGGCTTGCCCGCGATGAGGCCGGTGCAGCCACCACAAGGCTCAGTGTCAGATCGCTAAACAAGCACTGTTTAAAAGACACTTCCAGATACTCACTCAGGCTACACATTCTTGCGCCGCTGCCTACGACTACGCCAGAATCCGCCGGCTTGTGCGCCTTGAGGCCGGGCTCTATCGTTTCCGGGTCGCTGACGAATCAGCGATCGGGTTTGGTAGCCCGGGTTAATCAAGGCGCACAACGCCGACGTTTCAAGCAGTTGACGCTTTTTTTCGTCTGCTGTTTTGTTATGGCGGTTGTGCGCAGGGCGCCCTCGGACGCGCTGGGTTCCCTTGATGCCCGGTCTACCAACCTGCGTACAGCCGCCACCCTAATGTTTGGTAGCAATAGGTCTGCGGCTCCATTTATCAAGGAGTTTCATCTATGTTCAAACCGACGCCTAATCCACCGGAAACCGATCCAACATCCCCCTACGAATCCCTCGATTCCAAAAAACTCAACGAAGCCGCCGATCGCGCCCTCGATTACTACCTCAAGCCGGACATCCCCAAAGACACCAAGCGAAAGCCCAGCACCATTTACCATGTCGGTGCCGAGGTCGATAACGAAACCCTGCTGGTCAACGCCTGCGAATCCCTGGCGTCAGCGAGCATGATGCTCAGCGAGTTCGCCGGGTTGATGGACATGCCACATCGCAACATGATGTTGGGGATTCAATCCGTGGTCATGCTCGGGGAACTGGCCGTCAACCGGGTGCTGGATAACTTCGATCCGCGAGGCTAACGAAGAACCTGTGGCGAGGGAGCTTGCTCCCGCTCGGCTGCGCAGCAGTCGCAAAACCTGAGCGTGCGGTGTATCTGAAAAACCGTGACTGCCGGGTTTGGGGCCGCTTCGCAGCCCAGCGGGAGCAAGCTCCCTCGCCACAACAGCATGACCGCCTGCAAAGTTTTGCGGTGTTCTTTCGGGCCTCATCGCGGGCAAGCCCGCTCCCACAGTGATTGGTGTCGTTCACAAATCCTTTGGTCTAATCAGATACCTGTGGGAGCGGGCTTGCCCGCGATGAGGCCGGTACAGCCACCACAAGGCTCAGTGTCAGATCGCTAAACAAGCACTGTTTAAAAGACACTTCCAGATACTCACTCAGGCTACACATTCTTGCGCCGCTGCCTACGACTACGCCAGAATCCGCCGGCTTGTGCGTCTAAGGGCCGGGCTCTATCGTTTCCGGGTCGCTGAAAAACAGCGATCGGGTTTGGTAGCCCGCTGTCCCACATGACGCATAGCGTCACCTTATGCAGGTGCTTTTTCGGCATTTGTTTTGATGGTGGCCATGCGCAGGGCGCCCTCGGGCGCGCCGGTTTTTCCATGTGGGCCGGTCTACCAACCTTCGTATGGCCACCACCCTTCGTTTGGTAGCGAGGGTGATGGCTCCTTTAATCACATATGGAGTTCCATCTATGTTCAAACCTACACCGAACCCACCGGAAACCGATCCAACATCCCCCTACGAATCCCTCGATTCCAAAAAACTCAACGAAGCCGCCGACCGCGCCCTCGATTACTACCTCAAGCCGGACATCCCCAAAGACACCAAGCGAAAGCCCAGCACCATTTACCATGTCGGCACCGAGGTCGATAACGAAACCCTGCTGGTCAACGCCTGCGAATCCCTGGCGTCAGCCAGCATGATGCTCAGCGAGTTCGCCGGGTTGATGGACATGCCACATCGCAACATGATGTTGGGGATTCAATCCGTGGTCATGCTCGGGGAGCTGGCCGTCAACCGGGTGCTGGATAACTTCGATCCGCGAGGCTAGCCGGGAAAATCAAAAGATCGCAGCCTGCGGCAGCTCCTACATGGGATTGTGTTCAACCGCTATATAGCGGCGAACACCGAACCTGTAGGAGCTGCCGAAGGCTGCGATCTTTTGATCTTGAAGCTTTACGCTCAACCCAAATGCCGACTCAGCGCCCGACTCAAGCGCTCATGCACACCCAACACATCCGGCATGACCGAAGCCAATCTGAGCAAGTCATGGGTCAGCCCCGGGCAATGTTCGAGTTCGACACTCACCCCCTGCGCGCGCAGTTTATCGACGTAGGCCTGGCCTTCATCGAGCAACGGATCGAACCCGGCCAGCAACACAATCGCCGGCGCCACCCCGCGCAAGTCATCGGCCAGCAACGGTGAGAAGCGCCAGTCCAGCAGGTCTTCGGGGCTGCGGGCGTAGTGCTGGTAAAACCAGTCCAGCGTGTCGTTCTCCAGCAGATACCCCTCACTGAACAACAAACGCGAATCGTGGGTGCGCGAGGCATCGGTGACCGGATAACACAGCAGCTGCACCTTCGGGACGATGGCCACGGTGTGTGGCTGAGCCACCGCTTGCAAGGCCAGCACCGTTGCCAATGTGGCACCAGCGCTGTCACCGCCGAACGCGACGCGACCGGCATCCAGCCCCAGGGCCAGCGCCTGTTCCGCCAGCCAGGACAAGGCGTCTTCACCGTCCTCCAGTGCGGTCGGGAAACGATGCTCTGGCGCCAGCCGATAGCCAACCGACAACACTGCGCATGGCGTACGCCGGCAGAATTCGCGGCAGACTCCGTCATGGGAATCCAGGCTGCCCACTACAAAACCACCGCCATGGAAATACACCAGCACCGGCATCGGTGCCGTCGCCCCGCTCGGGCGATACAAACGCAACGCCAGCGGCGCGCCGTCCCGGGCCGTGGTGTTGACCTCCAGCACGTCAAGATCCCGAGGAGCATCCCAACGCAATTGCGCGGTGGTTTGTTCGAAGATCGCCCGCGCCTCGGCCGGGGTCAGTTGATGCAGCGCTGGCTGGCCTGCGTCCTGACCGTCTTGCGCCAGGTCGAGGAAGGCTTCCAGATCAGGGTGTAGCGACATCGAAAGAATCCTTATGTCCGTAAAAAAGGGGCGCGCCTGAGCAACGCCCCCCAGCAATGATTAAAACCCCGGCTCTCAGCCCACCCGCGCCATGCAATGCTCGATCAACGCCTCAAGCTCGCGCTGATAATCCTGCATCAACGACTCCAGGGTGCTGGCCCGATAACGCTGGGTGCTGTAGATGCAACGCAGCGCCAACTGACCGTCGTAAACCTGGCCGACGATCTCCAGCCAGTTGCCCAGATTGGCCTGCAAGCTGTAGTTGTCGCCGCTTTCTTCCAGCGCCGGCACCAGCAACGCTTGCTCGTCGAAGCTCTGGTCGAACTGCCCCAGATAGTTGAACGTCACCCGTGCCTGCGGCAGGTCGGCCAATTGGCGAGCCAGTTGCGGGCCGGCCAGGTGACGCAACACGCCATAGCCGATGCCCTTCTGCGGGATGGCCGCCAACTGCGCCTGCACGTTGACGATCGACGCGCCGATGTCCGCGCTGTCGGGGGTGAGCCGGACCGGGAACATGCTGGTGAACCAGCCCAGGCTGCGACTCAGGTCGATGTTCTCGAACAGGTCCTCGCGGCCGTGCCCTTCCAGCAAAATCAGCGCCGACGGCTGTTCGCTCCAGCGGCACAACGCCCGGCTCAGGGCCGACAGCAGCAAATCGTTGATCTGCGTTCGATAGACCGCCGGCGCCTGCTTGAGCAACTGTTCGGTGTGCTCGCGGGACAACTTGAGCCGCGCCTGAGCCTGGTGACGCACCTGATTCTTGCCGCGACGGTTGTCGCACGGCAGGTCGATACCCGGCTGATCCAGTTGCTCCAGCCAGTAGCCCAATTCCTGCTCGGCAATCACCGGCGCCTGCGCCTGCAACGCTTCGGAAAATGCGCGATAGCTGCTGGTGCGGATCGGCAGTTGCGGTTCGATGCCCATCACGCAAGCCTCGTAGGCCACCTTCAAGTCATCGAGCAAAATCCGCCACGACACGGTGTCGACCACCAGATGGTGGATGACCATCAACAGCCGCGCCTGGCCGTCCGGCAAGGCGATGTGCACCACACGCCAGGCCGGCCCATCGTCGAGTTTGAGGCTGCGCTGAGTCAGGTTGGCCAAGGCTTCGACCTGCTCACTGCTCTCGACCTCGCGGCACCACAGCACCGGCTCGCGGCGCTCGGTCGGTGCGGCATAGCGCTGCAACCAGCGCCCGCCTTCCTGACAGAAACGCAGGCGCAAGGTGTCGTGGTGGTTTTCGATCCAGCCCAGCGCCTGTTCCAGGGCATCCAGATCCAGCGTCTGACGCGCACTCAGCAAAAACGACTGGTTGTAGTGATGAGACTCGGCCATGCCCTCGGCAAAGAACCACTCCTGAATCGGCAGCAGATTGAACAGCCCCTCGCTGGCCACATGGGTAAGGTCCACCGCCGGTTGCGCGGTGCTCGCCTTCACCACGTCCTGTTCGACGATGCCGGCGATGGTCTGGTAGCGCATCAGATCGCGTAGTTTGAGGTCCATCTGCAGGATCGGGTGGTTCCTGACCCGGGAAATCACTTGCAGGCTCAGGATCGAGTCGCCGCCCAGTTCGAAGAAGTTGTCGCTGATACCGACCTGCTCCACCTGCAGTACCTGCGCCCAGATGTCCGCCAGCAGTTGTTCCTGCTGATTGCGCGGGGCAACGTATTCCTCGCTTTTGAACTCCGGCTCGGGCAATGCCTTGCGGTCGA
The DNA here is from genome assembly GCF_053629455.1 of Pseudomonas sp. F-14 TE3482. Lineage (NCBI taxonomy): Bacteria > Pseudomonadati > Pseudomonadota > Gammaproteobacteria > Pseudomonadales > Pseudomonadaceae > Pseudomonas > Pseudomonas sp. F-14 TE3482. The sequence continues at coordinate 3,166,480 of NZ_JBRJII010000001.1, read as the reverse complement.
GCTTGCCGTTGGGGGTGATCGGGAAGGCACTGAGGCAGACGATCTGCGCCGGCACCATGTATTCAGGCAAGGTGGTGCGCAGAGCGGCCTTGAGCTCATCACCCAGCTGCCGGCCGTCATCAGTGACGACATAACCGATCAGTTGCTTGCCGGAGGCATTGTCCCGGGCAATCACCAGGGCGTCGCGGACCGGCGCCAGTTGCCGCAGGCTGGCCTCGACTTCACCCAGCTCGATGCGGAACCCGCGCACTTTGACCTGATGGTCGATGCGGCCGACGTAATCGACCACACCGTCCTGACGCAAACGCACCAGGTCGCCGGTGCGGTACAACCGCTCGCCGCCGGCAAACGGGTTGGGCACGAAGCGTTCGCAGGTCAGGTCCGGCCGACCGTGATAACCACGGGCAACCCCGTAGCCACCGATGTACAACTCGCCGGCAAAACCGGGCGGCAGCGGATTCAGTTCTTCATCCAGCACATACAGGGAACGCGCGCCCACTGCCCGGCCGATCGGCGCATAGGCCGCTTCACACTGCTGGCTCACCGGCACTTTCCACAGCATAGGGGTGACCACGGTTTCCGTCGGGCCGTAGCCGTTGGTGAAGTACTCGGGACGCAGTGCCGCCTTGACCTGTTCGAAGGTCTGGTCCGGCACCGCGTCGCCACCGAAGCAATAGATGCGCACCGGCGGCGGTGCAATTCCGCTGGCCGCGGCGTACTCGGCCAGTTGCTTGAGGTAGGCCGGCGGGAAGCAAGCGATGGTCACGCCGTACTCGTGCAGCGCCTGATAAGTCTGCTCCGGCGTCCACAGGCAACCGTCGCGCACCACCAGCCGGCCACCGCTGTACAGCGTACTCAACCAGCGTTCATGGGCACCGTCGAAGGCGAACGACATGAAGTGCAGCTCACAGCTGCGGGTGTCCATTTCATACAGTGTGGCGATGGCCTGACAGTGCATGCTCAGTGGACCCTGGGTGACCGCCACGCCTTTTGGCCGGCCGGTGGAACCCGAGGTGTAAACCAGATAGGCCAGCCCTTGCTCCAGTACACGGCACACCGGCGCCTTATCGGCATAACGGGACTCGTCGAGCTGATCCAGCTCAAGGCGCAACAGGCCCTCGGGCGCCGGTAACGTTGCCCGCAGGCTGCTCTGGGTCAGCAGCAGCGCCATGCCGGAATCTTCGACCATGTACGCCAGACGCTCCGGCGGATAATCAATGTCCAGCGGCACATACGCCGCGCCGCTTTTGAGCACGGCGAGGAAACTGACGACCATTTCCAGCGAACGCGGCAGCGCCACGCCGATCACCACCTCCGGCCCCGCGCCGTGCTCGATCAAGCAATGGGCCAGACGATTGGCCCGTCGCTCCAGCTCGCGGTAGCTCAGGCTCAGCCCGGCGCATTGCACCGCAATGGCCTCGGGCTGACTCAGCGCGTGTCGGCTGATCAGCTCCGGCAACAGTTGCGGCTGATGATCCGCTGGCGGCTCGGCGCTCCAGGTTTGCATCGCCTGCCATTGCTCGAGCGACAGACGCTGCAGGTTACCCAGGCGTTCGTCAGGCGCGCGCATCATCGCCTCAAGGGTGTTTTCCAGGGTCAGGCGAATCCCCTCCACCGCCTCGGCACTGAAGTGGCTGCGCAGGTAAAGGTATTCAATCGACAGTTCGTCGCCGAGCGTCACCGCTAGGTCCATCGGCACGTTCGTCACGTCATGGCCGATGGATTTGCCGAAGCTCAGGCCGCTATCGTTGTCTTCTTGCAGGCGGTCGTCGATCGGGTAGTTCTCGAACACGATGATGCTGTCGAACAGCGCCTGCCCGCCCAGGCCGGACCAGCGTTGCACGTCCGCCAACGGAGCCTGGGAATGGTCGCGGATATCCAGGTTGTACGCCTGGATCTGGTTCAGCCAGTCTGCCAGGGGCTGATCCGGTTCCAGCGTCTGAATGATCGGCAAGGTGTTGATGAACAGCCCCAGCATGTTGCCGACATTGGGCAAACTCTCGGGACGCCCGGACACCGTGGCACCAAAGGTCACGGTGTTTTTCCCGGTGTAACGCTGCAACAGCAGCAACCACGCGCCCTGGATCAAGGTGTTCGGGGTAATCCGCAGATCGCGGCAGAACTGCAACAGACGACCGGTCTGTTGCGCGTCCCAATGGGAGTAAATGGCGTTGTGGCCAGGTTCATCGGACACATGCCGTGGATGGATGGCCTGGCTCAACGCCGTCGCCTCGTTGACCGGGGCCAGCCGGGCTTTCCAGAACAGCTCCCGGGCGTCCTGGTCCTGGGCTTGCAACCAGGCAATGAAGTCGCGGTAGCGGCCGTTTTCAGCGCTGATTTCACCCTTGGCGTAGTGCTGGATCACCTCACCAAACAGTCGCGAGCTGCTCCAGCCGTCCATCAGGATGTGGTGACTGGTCCAGAGCATCTGATACTGATCTTCAGTGCTGCGAATCAACAACACTCGTTGCAGTGGCGCATGGGTCAGTTCGAAGCCTCGCGCGCGGTCCTCGGCGGCCCGCGCGGCGATGTCCGCCTCGCTGGCGTCGCGATCGCGCCAGTCGAGCACCTGCAAATCGAGCGTCGCCTGACGCTGGACAATTTGCAGCGGTTTGGCCAAGCCATCGTGCCAATGGAAGCTGGTGCGCAGGATGGCCTGACGCTCGATGACCGCCTCCCAGGCCTTGCGGAAACGCTCAACATCCAGACCGCCCACCGGCAAACTGATTTGGTTGACATACAGGCTGGAACCATTGTCCGACAAGGTATGGAACAGCATGCCCTCTTGCATCGGCGACAGCGGATAAATGTCTTCGATCCGGGACGGGGCTATCGGCAAGGCGTCCAGTCGGGCCTGATCCAGATGCGCCAACGGGAAGTCCGACGGCGTGACGCCGTGGCTGTCCGGCTGGCAGCAATGCTCGATCAGCAGCTCCAGCTCCCGGGTGTACTCCTCGGTCAGGCGTTCGATGGTCGAGGCGTTGAACATGTGCGTGCTGAACGACCAGCCGACACTCAACTCGCCGCCGTACACCTGACCATTGAGCGTCAGCCAGTTACCCAGCAGCGCATCGTCACTGTGCTCTGCGCCCTTGCCCTCATCGGCCGGCACAAACAAGGCACCGCTCTGGCTATCGAAGCTACCGTCGAACTGGCCCAGGTAGTTAAAGGTGATACGCGGTGTCGGCAGGGTCCGCAGCGACGCCTGGCAAGCCTCGTCACCCAGATAACGCAGCACACCATAACCCAGGCCACGATCCGGAATCGCGCGCAGTTGCTCCTTGATTTGCTTGATCGAGCCGGCCAGCTCCTGGGTCGGGGTCAATTTGACCGGGAACAGGCTGGTGAACCAGCCGACCGTGCGGGTCAGATCGAGGCCATCAAACAGATCTTCACGACCATGGCCTTCGAGCTGAATCAGCACCGACGACTGTTCGCTCCAACGGGCGATCACTCGGGCCAGTGCCGTCAGCAACAGGTCGTTGACCTGTGTGCGGTAAGCCGCCGGGGTCTGTTGCAACAGTCGTCGGGTCAAGGTCGGGTTCAGGCGACTGTAAAGCGTCAAGGCATGACGGCTCTGCAGGCTGCCCTGGGGGTTATCTTGCGGCAGCGGCGCGCCGTCCGAGCGCTGCGCCTGCCAGTAAGGCAGTTGTCCAAGCAGCGATTCACTGCTGGCGTGAGCTTGCAATTGCTCCGCCCACTGCTTGAAGGACGTGGTCTTGGCCGCCAATGCCAACGGTTCGCCGGCCAGTAACTGGCGGTAGCTGCCCTGCAAATCCTCCAGCAGAATCCGCCACGACACACCATCGACCACCAAGTGATGAACGATCAACAACAAGCGCTGTTCGCCCTCAGGCAAATCGAACAACACCGCGCGCAACAACGGGCCTTGTTGCAGATCCAGGCTGCGTTGGGCTTGTTCGGCGACGCGTTCCAGGTGGGCGGCATCGCTGACCGATTCCAGCCACAACGGTGACAGGCGCTGGTGTTCCACGGTCCGATAGCTCGCCGACCAGCTTCCTGAGGTTTGGGTAAAGCCCAGGCGCAGGCCGTCGTGATGAACGATCAGCGCGTGCAGGGCCTGCTCAAGTGTCGCGGCCAGCAGAGGGTTCAACGGTTTGAGCAGCACCGACTGATTCCAGTGATGACGCTGCGGCAAGGGGTGTTCGAAGAACCATTGCTGAATCGGCAGCAACGGGGTCTCACCTGTCACCGGGCCTTGATCGATTGACGCCTGGGCTTTGCCGAGCTGCGCGACAGTGGCCAGCCCCTGGACGGTCTGCTGCTGGAACAGATCCTTGGGCGTGAAGCTGATGCCCTGCTGACGCGCCCGGCTCACCACCTGGATGGAGATGATCGAATCGCCGCCCAGGGTGAAGAAGTTGTCGGTCACACCGACCCGCTCGAGTTTCAGAATGTCTTGCCAAATCCCGGCAATCTGCTGCTCCAGCGCAGTGCGCGGTGCCACGTAATCGCGTTGCAGCTGGTTGGCGTCCGGGGTCGGCAAGGCCTTGCGGTCGAGTTTGCCGTTGGGGGTCAGCGGCAATTGTTCGATGAACAGCCATTGCGCCGGCACCATGTAATCCGGCAGATGTGCCTTGAGCCCGGCCTTGAGCGCCTCGCTCAGATCGTCCTGCTGTTGCGGGCTCAGGTCTGCTTGTGTCGGCACCACATAGGCCACCAGTTGCTGGCCGCTATGGCCTTCCACCGCCAGCACCACGCCTTCGCGCACGCTGTCGTGGGCCAGCAGGCGCGCTTCGATTTCACCCAGTTCGATACGGAACCCGCGCACCTTGACCTGATGATCGATGCGGCCGACGTATTCGATCACACCGTCTTCACGCAAACGGGTGAGGTCGCCGGTGCGGTACATCCGTTCGCCATTGCTGGCCAGCGGGTTGGGCACAAAGCGCTCGGCGGTCAGGCCCGGGCGGAACAGATAGCCACGGGTAATGCCGTCACCGGCCAGGTACAGCTCGGCGGCAACCCCAATCGGCGCGGCCTGCAATTGGGCATCGAGCAAGTGCGCGGTGGTGTTCACCAGCGGCCGGCCGATGTTGGCCTGGCCGCCGGCTTCGCGGCGGGTGCAGGTCGAATAGGTGGTGTCTTCCGACGGGCCGTACAAATCGTAAACGTGTTCGACCGAGGTCTCGCGGTACAGCGTGTCCACCAGTGCTTGCTTGAGCGGTTCACCCGCAAGATTGATGATGCGCACGCCTGAAGGGATCTGCCCGGCACGCTGCAAGGCCGCGATGGCCGACGGTACGGTGTTGATCAGGCGCACCTGATCGCGCTCCGGCAGGTCCGGCAGTTCCAGGGCGTTGCGCGCCATGATGATCGAGCCGCCGCGGGCCAGGGTGACGAAAATCTCCCATACCGACAGGTCGAAGCACACCGAAGTCGAGGCCAGCACGCCTTGCAGGTCCGCCTCGCTGTACACCTCGTGCGACCAATGAATCAGCGCCTGCACGTTGCGATGAGCAATCGCCACGCCCTTCGGTTTACCGGTGGAACCGGAGGTATAAATCACATACGCCAGGTTGGCGGAGTCGATCCGGCGCTCAAGGTTGTGCGATGCCAGGTCGGCGAAGGCCTGACCGCCCGCCTCGACCCACACCACTTGCGCCTGGGTCTCGGGCAACTGCGACAGCAAATGTGGCTGGGTCAGCAACACCCGTGCCTGACTGTCGTCGAGCATGTAGGCCACGCGATCCGCCGGGTAGTCCGGGTCCAGCGGCACGTAGGTGCCACCGGCCTTGAGCACCGCCATCAAGGCAATCACCAGCTCGGCGGAACGAGGCATCGCCACGCCCACGCGGATTTCCGCACCGACACCCAGTGTTTGCAGATGACGGGCCAGTTGATTGGCGCGGCGATTGAGTTCGGCGTAGGTCAATTCGGCACCGGCATGGCGCAAGGCAATTGCCTGTGGCCGCGTTTCGACCTGGGCTTCAAAGCCTTGATGGATCAAGGCTTGGGTCGGATACGCGGCGTGATGGTCATTCCATTCGGCCAGGGTGCGCAGCTCGCTCGCCGGCAACAGGCCGATCTCGCCCAGCAAGCGTTGCGGTGCGTCGAGGAACTGGCGCAGCACTTCTTCCAGATGAGCCGCCAGGCCGACAATGCTGCGCTCGGCAAAGTGCTCGGTGAGGTAGTTGAAGTCCAGGCTCAACACCTCGCCGGCACCGGCGATCAGCGTCAGGCCGTAATTGGTTTGCTCACGGTGTTCGAGACCGCTGAAACGCAAGCCGCCCGGATTGGCCTGCAGGGTGTCGGATACGGGGTAGTTTTCGAACACCAGCAGCGTGTCGAACAACGCTTCGCCGTTGAGCGCGGCCAGGCGTTGAATGTCTTGCAACGGCGTCTGCTCGTAATCGCGCAGCAGCAGGTTTTTGTCCTGCACGCTGCGCACCCAGTCGCTGACACTGCAGGTCGCTTGCGGGCTGGCGATCACCGGCAGCGTATTGATGAACAGGCCCAACTGTTGCTCGATACCCGGCAGGTCCACCGGGCGACCGGACACCGTCGCGCCGAAGGCGACGCTGCTCTGCCCGGTATAGCGCTGCAATACCAACAGCCACGCGGCTTGCACCAGGCTGTTAAGCGTCACTTGCTGCTGGCGCGAGAAACCGTTGAGGCGCTGGGTGAAGGCGGCGTCAAAGGTCAACTTATGCACGCCTTTGCCGGGGCCGGGCACGGTTTGCCCGTGGCAAGCCGAGGCCAGCCGCGTCGGTTCGTCCAGTTCGGTCAACTGCCCGCGCCAGAAGGCTTGCGCCGCCTCCTTGTCCTGGCGTTGCAGCCAGGCCAGGAAGTCGCGGTAACGGCCCTGGGCACTCGGCACCGGATGCCCGGCATAATCCTGCAGCACTTCGCCAAACATCCGCGAGTTGCTCCAGCCATCCATGAGAATGTGGTGGCAGGTGAAGATCAGGCGATGACGATCATCGGCGGTGCGCAGCAGGCACAGGCGCAGCAGCGGCGGATTCTGCAAGTCGAAACCGCGTTCGCGATCAGCCAAGGCACGGGCCTCAAGCACGGCTTGCAGATCCGGTTCGGCACGCACATCCACTTCCGGCATTTCCAGGGTCAGCTGGCGATTGATCACTTGCAGCGGTGTATCGAGGCCGTCGCGGCCCCAGATGAAACCGGCGCGCAGCACTTCATGACGGTCCACCACCCGCTGCCAGGCTTGCTGGAAGCGCGGTACATTCAGACCGTCGATGTCCAGCAGCATCTGATAGACGTAAGCGCTGGCATCGGCGTCGTACAGGCTATGGAACAGAATGCCCTGCTGCAATGGCGCCAGCGGGTAAATGTCCTCGATCCGCTGCGCGGCGATTGGCAAGCTGTCCAGATGCGCCTGGGACAACCCGGCCAATGGCACATCGGACGGCGTCAGGCCGCCGCTCGGATGATTCATGCAATGGTCGATCAACTCACCCAGCGCAACTTCATAAGCGCGAGCCAGGGCGTTGATGGTCGCCTCTTCGAACACGTCGCCGCTGTAGGTCCAGGTCAGGCTCAATTGCCCCTGGTAGACCCGACCGTCGATGGTCAGCCAGTTGCTCATCGGCGCCTGTTCGTCCTGACCGGCGCCCTTGTCTTCGGTGGCTGGCACCCACAGGGCGCCTTCGTCGAAGTTGTTATCGAACTGCCCCAGGTAGTTGAACGTCACCTTGGGTTGGGACACGCCGCTCAGGGCCGCTTGCGCCTCATCACTTCCCAGATAACGCAGCAACCCATAGCCGATGCCTTTGTTGGGGATCGAGCGCAGTTGTTCCTTGATGCCCTTGATGGACGCTTCGAGGCTGGTCTGTGGAGTCAGGCGCACCGGGAACATGCTAGTGAACCAGCCCACGGTACGGCTCAGGTCGAGGTCGTCGAACAGGTCTTCGCGGCCATGCCCTTCGAGCTGCACCAGGGCGCTGTCGGAGGCGGTCCACTCACACAAAACCCGGGCCAGTGCGGTCAACAGCAAATCGTTGACCTGAGTGCGATACACCGCCGGCGCCTGCTGCAGCAGTTGCCGGGTGCGTTCGGCATCCAGACGCGTATCGACGCTGCGCTCGAAACGGTTCTGCAGTTGTCCATCAGGGTTGTCCAGCGGCAAGTCCGCCGGCGCTTCGGCCAGTTGCTCGCGCCAGTAATCCAGCTCGGTTTCCAGCCCGGCGCTGCGCGCATAACCTTGCAGGCGTTCACCCCAATCCTTGAACGCCGTGGTCTTGGCCGGCAGGCGCAACGGCGTGCTAGCGCTCAGTTGTTGATAGGCGGTTTGCAGGTCTTCGAGCAGGATCCGCCACGACACACCATCGACCACCAGGTGATGGATCACCAACAGCAGTCGCTGGCTGGCGTCGGGCAAATCCACCAATGCAGCACGGATCAACGGGCCATCGCTCAGGTTCAGGCTACGCTGCAACTCCAGGCACAGCGCGGGCAACGCTTCGCTGTCTGACAACGTCACGGTGCGCAGCAATGCGTTCGGTTGATCAACGGCGGCATGCTCCTGCACCCAATCACCGGCGCTCTGGCGATAGCGCAGACGCAAGGCATCGTGATGCCGTTGCAGATGTTCCAGGGCCTGCTCCAGCACAGCCGCTTGCAGAGGTTCGGCCGGGGTCAGCAGGATCGACTGGTTCCAGTGCTGACGCTGAGGAATCTCGGTGGCGAAAAAGTACTGTTGAATCGGCGTCAGCACGGCAGCGCCGAGCACATCACCTTGCATCGCCTGCACCGCATCGCTCTGCTGTGCGACGGTGGCCAGGCGTTGCACGGTCTGGTGCTGGAAGATGTCCTTGGGCGAGAAACGGATGCCCACCTGACGCGCCCGGCTGACCACCTGAATCGAGATGATCGAATCGCCGCCCAGCTCAAAGAAGTTGTCGTTGAGCCCGACCCGCTCGACTTTCAGCACGTCCTGCCAGATCTCGGCCAGGCGCTGTTCGAGTTCGCTGCGCGGCGCCGCGTAAGCCTCTTGCACCAGGCTCACATCGGGGTTGGGCAGTTGCTTGCGATCGAGCTTGCCGTTGGCCGTCAGCGGCAGGCGGTCGAGGAACACCCAGCTGACCGGCACCATGTAGTCCGGCAGGCTTTCACGCAATTGCGCCTTGATCGAATCGCGCAAGTTGGCGTGGGCGTCCGCGTCCAGTGGCTCGCTCGGCACAATCCAGGTCGCCAGTTGCTGCCCACTGAGCCCTTCGACCGCCAGCACCACGGCTTCACGCACCGCGACATGCTTGAGCAATTGGGTTTCGATTTCTCCCAGCTCGATACGGAAACCGCGAATCTTCACCTGATGGTCGATACGGCCGATGTACTCGATCACCCCGTCGCCGCGCAGCCGCGCCAGGTCGCCGGTGCGGTACAGGCGTTCACCGGCCACAGGGTTGAACGGATCCGGGACGAACCGGGTGGCGCTCATGCCTGGCTGGTTCAGGTATCCCCGCGCGAGCCCGGCCCCGGCGATGTACAACTCGCCGATGCACCCTTGGGGCACCAGGTTCAACGCGTCATCGAGCAAGTACCACGACAGGTCGACAATCGGCTCGCCGATCGGGCTGCTGTGGCTCTGTTGCAAGTCCGCCATGGACAGCGGGCGGTAGGTCACATGCACGGTGGTTTCGGTGATGCCGTACATGTTGATCAGGGTCGGCGCGCGGTCGCCGAAACGCTCGAACCAGGGGCGCAGGCTCTGCACTTCCAGCGCTTCACCGCCAAACACCACGTAACGCAGCGCATGGTTGCGCGACGAAGCACTGGCCACTTGCATCAGCGGTTTGAACGCCGACGGCGTCTGGTTCAGGACGGTGACCTGTTCATCACAGAGCAAGGTGTAGAACTCTTCCGGCGAACGGGTGACGTCGTGGGGCACCACCACCAGTTTGCCGCCGTAGAGCAGCGCGCCGAAGATTTCCCAGACCGAGAAGTCGAACGCGTAGGAATGGAACAGCGTCCAGCTGTCTTCGGGACCGAAACCGAACCAGTGATCGGTGGCGTTGAACAGGCGAATGACATTGCCATGGGGCAGCAACGCGCCTTTGGGCTTGCCGGTGGAGCCGGAGGTGTAAATCACATATGCGAGGTTGTCTGCCGTAGTCATGCACGGCGGATTGGCCATGCTGCTGTCCTGCGGTGGTTGATTCAGATCCAGGCAAGCCAGCCCCGGTGGAATCGGCAGCTGCGCCAACAGGTGGCCCTGGGTCAGCAACAGCTCGATCCCGCTGTCCTCGATCATGTAGCGCAAACGGTCGTCGGGGTAGCTCGGGTCCAGCGGCACATAAGCACCACCGGCCTTCAGCACGGCGACAATGGCGACGATCATGTCCAGCGAACGCTCCACCGCCACGCCCACCCGCACATCGGGGCCAACGCCACGGGCGATCAGCAGATGCGCCCATTGGTTGGCCTGGCGATTGAGTTCGGCATACGTCAGCCGTTGCCCGGAGAACACCACCGCTGGCGCCTGCGGATAACGCTCGGCCTGAGCCTCGATCATCTGATGAATGCACTGGCTGACCGGGTGCACCACCGGGCTCGGGTTCCAGTGCGCGAGCAGTTGCTGTTGCTGCGCGTCATCGAGCACCGGCAGTTGGGCAATGCGTTGGGTCGGGTCCTGAACGATCGCCTGCAGCAGGTTGCGCCAATGCTGCGCCAGGCGCTCGATGGTCGCAGGCTCGAACAAATCGGTGGCGTATTTGAGCACCGCTTCAATGCCATGGGCCTGTTCGGTGGTGTTCAGCACCAGGTCGAACTGCGCGGTCTCGCTTTGCCATTCCAGCGGCTCGATGCTCAAGCCGTTCAAGCGGGTTTCGACACTGATCCGGCTTTCGGCCTGGTGATTGAACATCACCTGGAATAACGGGCTGTGACTCAGGCTGCGTCCCGGCTCCAGGGCTTCCACCAGTTGTTCGAACGGCAGGTCCTGATGCGCCTGGGCTTCCTGGGCGGTTTGCCGAACCTGGCGCAGCAGATCGATGAAGCTGGCTTGGCCGTCGACGTCCGCCTTGAGCACTTGGGTGTTGACGAAGAAACCGATCAGACGCTCGATTTCCACGCGCCCGCGGTTGGCCACCGGCACACCGACGCGGATGTCGGCCTGGCCGCTGTAGCGGTGCAACAAGGCCTGGAACGAGGCCAGTAACAGCACGAACAGCGTGACGTTTTCCCGTCGGGCGAAGGCCTTAAGCCCGTCGCTCAGCGTCGGGTCCAGAATCAGGTTGTGGCTGGCCCCGGCAAAGCTCTGTTCCACCGGACGCGCACGGTCGGTGGGCAGCTCCAGCACCGGCTGCTCACCGCCGAGCTTGTGTTGCCAGTAGGCCAGTTGACGCTCCTGTTCGCCGGCCTCCATCCATTGCCGCTGCCACAGGGCGTAGTCGGCGTATTGAATCGGCAGGGCCGGCAGCCCGGCGTCATGCCCGAGGTTGAAACCGGCATATAGCTGCACCAGTTCCTCGATCATCACCTGCAACGACCAACCGTCCGACACGATGTGGTGCAAGGTCAGCACCAGCACGTGATCCTGCGGGGTGACTTGCAGCAGCGCGGCGCGCAACAGCGGGCCGGTCTGCAAATCGAAAGCTTGCTGGCTCTGGGTCTGGACGAAGGCCTGGATCGACGCCTGCGGGTTTGCCGCCAGCTCAGGGCTCAGTTCGTGAGTATCCAGGGCAAACGATCCTGCGGGCAGGATCGTTTGCAGGGGTTGCCCGGCGTCTTGAGTGAACACCGTGCGCAAGGTTTCGTGACGTTCGATCAGCGCCTGGACGCTGCGCTGCAACGCGGCCACCTCCAGCGGGCCCTGCAAGCGCAGGGCCGTGGGAATGTTGTAGGCCGCGCTGTGCGGCGCCCATTGCCAGAGAAACCACTGGCGCTGTTGAGCGTAGGACAGCAACAACGGTTCTTCAGCCGTGCGCTTGAAAACCGGGGCAATGTCAAAAAGGTTGACGCCCTTCTGCTTGAGCAGAACCGCCAGAGCCTTTCTTTGCTTAGCCGAAAGTTGTCCTACCGACTCGATTAACTCTTGCACGCGTTGTTCCCCTCAAGAAATCAGTTTTTCCAGATCATCGAGGGATAGACGTTTGAGGGCCTCCAGGGATTTAGCCAATTCGTCCTGAACCGGTGATAAATCGACGCGCAACGCTTCGATGCGGGTGCAGAACGCTTGCAGGGTGTCGGCTTCGAACAGTTCCTTGAGCGGCACCTTGTCACCCAGGCGTTCCTTGATCCGGGTCACCACCAGCGTCGCCAGCAACGAATGCCCGCCCAACTGGAAGAAGTTGTCCGTCAGGCCGATGCGCTCGACTTCCAGCACCTCTTGCCAGACGGTTGCCACTTCCCATTGCAGGTCGGTGCGCGGCGCTTCGTAACGCTGCAGCGTCGGATTGCCGCCCAGCGCCATCAGCGCCTTGCGGTCGAGCTTGCCATTGGGGGTCAGCGGAAGCGCGTCGATCACGTGCAGATGGCTTGGCACCATGTGCGCCGGCAAACGATTGGCCAGGGCCGCCCGCAGGCTTTCCACCCACGATAAACTGCCCGGTTGGCTCGCTACGACGTAGGCATGCAGGTGTTTACCCGCCGCGCCCTCCTGCGCCAGCACCACGGCTTCGCGCACCTCAGGCTGTTCCAGCAATCGGGCTTCGATCTCGCTCAGCTCGATGCGGAAGCCGCGAATCTTCACCTGATGGTCGGCACGACCGATGTACTCAATCGTGTCACCAGGCCCCTGGCGCACCAGATCGCCGGTGCGATACAGCCGCTCACCGTTGGTGGCGAACGGGTCCGGTACGAAGCGTTCCGCGGTCAGGCCGGGACGCAGCAGATAACCTCGGGTCACACCGGCACCGGCCAGGTACAACTCGGCGGCCAACCCTGCCGGCAACACCTGCAACTGGCTGTCGAGCAGGTAGGCCACGGTGTTGTCCAGCGGCCGCCCGATGTTCGCCCGGCCGTTGGCGGTGCGCAGGGTGAAGGTCGAATAGGTGGTGTCTTCCGACGGCCCGTACAGGTCATAGACCTGCTTGACCGAGGTGCTGGCGTACAGCGTATCGACCAGCGTCTGCTTGAGTGGCTCGCCGGCCAGATTGATGGTGGTGACCGACGCCGGAATCTGCCCGGCCCGTTGCAGCGCGGCAATCGCCGACGGCACGGTGTTGATCAGCGTCACGCGCTCACGGGCCGGCAACTCGGACAGCGCCAGGGCGTTGTCCGCCAGCACCATGCAACCGCCGCTGGCCAGGGTGACGAAAATTTCCCACACCGACAGGTCGAAGCAAATCGAGGTCGAGGCCAGCACGCCACGCAGCTGCTCATCGCGATAAACACCCTGCGACCACTGGATCAGCGCCGCGAGGTTAGCGTGGGTGATCGCTACGCCTTTGGGTTTGCCGGTGGAGCCGGAGGTGTAAATGACATAGGCCAGGTTCTGCGACACGATCTGGCTGACGGGCGCCGTGGACGGATACCCGGCGAGCCATTCGGCGCCCTCTTCGACCAACAGCACTTGAGACGGCAACGCCTCGGGCAACATCGCCTGCAACGCGGCTTCGGTCAGCAGCACCGTTGCGCAACTGTCCTCGAGCATGTGCAGCAAGCGCTCTTGCGGATAGTCCGGGTCCAGCGGCACGTAAGCACCGCCGGCCTTGAGGATCGCCAGCAGCCCGACCAGCATGTCCGGGCTGCGGCGCATGCACACGCCCACCCGCACTTCCGGCCGGACACCCAGCGCTTGCAGCTTATGCGCCAGTCGATTGGCCCGGGCGTCCAGGGTGCGGTAATCGAGGGTCTGCTCGGCGAACAACACCGCCGCGGCCTGCGGTTGGCGTTGTACCTGCGCGTCGATCCGCTCGACCACGTTGCGCGAATCCAGCGCCGTGATCGCAGCCTTGCCCCAGTCGACAGCCGCTTGACGCGGGGCGCCGTCCAGCAGTTGCAACGCGCCCAGAGGCTGCGAAGCATCCGCCATGAATTGCATCATCAGGCCTTCGAGCTGGGTGCTCAGGTCGGCGATGGTGGCGTGATCGAAACAGGCCTGGTCGAAGCTCAAACCCAGGGTCAACTCGCGACCGGTAACCGCCACCAGCGTCAACGGATAGTGGGTCTGCTCCTGACGCGAGAGGGCGGAAAACTCGAGACCGGTGGCAGAGCCTTGGGCCAGCGCTTCGGCCATCGGGTAGTTCTCGAACACCAGAATACTGTCGAACAGCGCGCCCGCGCCCTGCCCCGCCCAGCGCTGAATATCGTAGAGCGGCGTGTGCTCATGTTCGCGCAGGGCTAGGTTGAGGCTCTGCACCTGCTGAATCCACTGGCCGACCGGGATCTCGGCGGACGGCGCAGCTACGACCGGCAAGGTATTGATGAACAGGCCGATCTGCTGCTCGACGCCGGGCAAGTCCGTCGGCCGACCGGCCACGGTGGCGCCGAAGGCCACGGTGTCCTGGCCGGTATAGCGCTGCAACAACACCAGCCACGCGGCTTGCATCAGGCTATTGAGGGTGACCTTCTGCTCGCGGGCGAAGCGGTTCAGGTCGCCGGTTTGTTGTTCGCTGAACACATGTTGGTAATCGGCATAACCGCTGGCCAACGTCTGACTGACCGGCATGGCGCTGGCCAGGCGGGTCGGCTCCTGGAGGTCAGCCAATGCCGACGTCCAGAACTCGCGACTGGCCTGAGTATCGCGCTGGCCCAGCCACTCAATGTAATCGCGATAACGACCCGGGGTCGCCGCCGGGGTCATGCCGGCATAGCGTTGCAACACCTCGCCGAACAGCTGTGAGGTGCTCCAGCCGTCCATGAGGATGTGATGACTGGTGTAGATCAAGTGATGCTGTGCTTCAGCGGTTCGCACCAGCAACACGCGCAACAGCGGCGCCTGGTCCAGTTTGAAACCGGCGGCCAGATCCTCTCGGGCCAACTGATCGAGCGCTGCGTGAAGGTCATCACGACCGCGCCAGTCCTGCACGGTCATGGGCATCTGCACTGTCTGCCTTACAATCTGCACCGGCGCGTCGGCGTCCTCGGGCCAGACGAATGCGGTGCGCAGAATCTCATGGGCTTCCAGCGTCTGCTGCCAGGCCTGACGGAAACGCTCGGCGTCCAGGTGCCGCACATCGACACGCAATTGATTGGTGTAGGCCGGGCCGTCCGGTTCGTTGAGGCTGTGGAACAGGATGCCCTGCTGCATCGGCGACAGCGGATAGAGATCGCTGACATCCCGTGCCGGCACCGGCAGCGCCGACAGTTGCGCCTGAGTCAGGCGCACCAGATTGAAGTCCGACGGCGTGACTCCGGCATGCTCACCGACAGTGCAATGTTCGATCAGCCGTTCCAGCTCATGGCAATAAGCGTCGGCCAGCGCCTGAATGGTGTGCGGGCGGTACATGCCTTGGCCGAACGTCCAGCTCAATTCCAGCTCGCCGCCGTAGACCTGGCCATCGACGCTCAGCCAGTTGCCCAAAGGCGCATCGTCATCCTGATGCTCACCGGTGCTGTCGGCAGTCGGCACCAACAGCGCGCCATCAGCCACATCGAACGCACCGTCGAACTGGCCGAGGTAGTTGAAGGTGATGCGTGGCGGCGGCAGTTCACGCAGCGGTTCGAAGCCTGCGAGGTAGCGCAGCACGCCGAAGCCGATGCCTTTGCCCGGCACGGCTCGCAGTTGTTCCTTGATCGCGCACAGCGAAATGCCCGGCTCTGCCTGTGGGGTCAGACGCACTGGAAACAGGCTGCTGAACCAGCCGACGGTGCGACTCAAATCGAGGTCGTCGAACAGGTCTTCGCGGCCGTGGCCTTCGAGCTGGATCAGCACCGAATCCTGTTCGCTCCAGTCACACAGCACCCGCGCCAGGGCCGTCAGCAGCAAATCGTTGATCTGGGTGCGATAGGCGGCCGGTGCCACTTTGAGCAGCGCGTGGGTCAATGTCTTGTTCAGGCGTGAAGTGGCCCGAGCGGCTTGGCGACGAGTCTGGACGGTCTCGGGGAAATCCCTCGGCAAGTCACTGTTGCCGCCCTCCAGCGTGCGCTGCCAGTAATCGCGCTCGGCCTTCAAGGCATCGCTTTGCCCATAACGGTGCAGGTGTTGCGCCCAGGCCTGGAGCGAGCTGCTTTTACCCGGCAGGACCATCGTCTTGCCGGCCGCCAACGCGGTATAGGCTTGCTGCAAATCTTCCAGCAATACTCGCCAGGACACGCCATCCACCACCAGGTGATGGATCACCAGCAGCAAACGTTGTGTAGCGTCAGGCAGGTTCACCAGCACCGCACGCACCAGCCGGCCCTGTTGTAAGTCGAGACTGCACTGGGCTTCGGTGGCCAGCGCGGGCAAATCGGCAAGGTCGTCCAGTGCCCGCACCCACAACAGGTCTGTGTGGCGCTGTGCCTGGAATGTCGCCTGCCAAATCTCGCCCGACGCCTGGAAACTCAGGTTCAGCGCATCGTGCTGCTCGATCAGGGCGGCCAATGCGTTGTGCAGATGGGTCGCATCGAGGGGGATTTGCGGTTGCAGCATCACCGACTGGTTCCAGTGATGACGCTGGGGGATATCCGTTTGGAAGAAACGCGCCTGGATCGGCAACAACGGCAACTCGCCGCTGACCTTTTGCGCGACGCTGGCGGCCGGTTTGCTCTCGATCAGTTTGGCCACCGCCGCCAACTGGCCGATGGTTTGCTTTTCGAACAGTTGCTTGGGGCTCAGCTTGATGCCCTGGCGTTTGGCCCGGGCGATGATTTGCAGGCTGAGGATCGAATCGCCGCCCAGCTCGAAGAAGTTATCGGTGCTGCCCACTTGCTCAAGCTTCAGGACATCGGCCCAGATGGCGGCAAGCTTCTGTTCGACCTCGCCCACCGGGGCAACAAATTGCTGCGTGACCAGCCCCGGCGTCGGCAAGGCACGCTTGTCCAGTTTGCCGTTCGCGGTCAGCGGCAGGCGCTCCAGCACAACGATCTGCGCCGGCACCATGTACTCCGGCAGGCAGGCCTGTAACTGCTGGCGCAAGTCGTCGACATTCAACGCCAGGTCAGGCGCGGCCACGCAGTACGCCACCAGTTGCAGGCGCGCTTCATCGCCGTCCAGCGGCAAAGCCAATACAGCGGCCTCGCTTACGCCGCTCAGGCCCAGCAATACTCGAGCGACTTCCGCCGGCTCCACCCGATAGCCGCGCACCTTGACCTGATCGTCGGCACGACCGATGAATTCCAGTGCGCCCTGACGGTTACGGCGCACCCGGTCACCGCTGCGGTACACCCGCGCGCCGACGGCACCAAACGGATCCGGCAGGAAGCGTTCGGCGGTCAACCCCGGTTGCCCCAGGTAACCCAGCGCCATGCTCTCACCACCGATATACAGCTCGCCCGCCACCTGATCGGCGACCGCGTTGAGCACATCGTCCAGCACGTAGACATGCGCACCCGACAACGGACGGCCGACCGGCACGCTGCGGGCACCCGAGTCGAGATCCTTGAGCTCATGGGTCAACACGCCGACCGTGGTTTCACTCGGGCCATAGTGGTTGATGAACCGACAGCCCGGCTTGAGTCGCCGCACCTGTTCGAGCAATGCCGGCGAGCAGGCCTCGCCACCGACGATCAGTGCATGTTGCGGCAACACATCGGCGGCCCGGGACGCCTGCATCAGCGCCGCCAAATGCCCCGGCACGATTTTCAACACGCCCACTTGGTGCCCGGCCATGTAATCGGCAAACCGGTCCGGGTCGAAGCCCAGCTCTTCGGGCAATACATGCAGCAAGCGACCGGAACACAAGGCGCCGAACAGCACGGTAAATCCAAGATCCGCCGCAATGGTCGAGACCAGCGCCATGCTCGCCGCTGGCTCCAGCGCCAGACGCTCCAGCGCACCGCGCACGTAACTGGCCAGAGCGCCGTGGCTCACCAGCACGCCTTTGGGTTGGCCGGTGGAACCGGAGGTATGAATCACATAGGCTGCTGCATCCGCCGACACCTTCAGCGAAGGCTTCGTCGTCGGCTGGTCCTGCCAGCGTTCGGGGGCGAAGGCCAGCCCCTGACAACCGGCGACCGCCAGAGTGCTTTCCCGCACGTCGCCTGCGGCACACAGCAGGACTTTCGCCTGCGCGCCTGCGAGCATCTGCTGCAGTCGCGCTGCCGGCGCTTTGACGTCCAGCGGCATGTACACCGCCCCGGCCTTGATCACCCCTAACACACAGGTCAACCAATCCAGGGAGCGCTCCATCAGCACCGCCACGGGCTGCCCGTTTTGCACGCCTTGCGCACGCAGGTAGTGGGCCAGGCGATTGGCGTCCTGATCCAGGGTCTGGAAATTCAATGTCCGTTCAAGGCAGCGTGCGGCCAGCGCTTCAGGCTGTACGGCCACCTGACGCTCCCATTGCTGCAACACCGATTCCGCCGGCTGCCGTGGCGTCAGCGCCGGTGGTACTGGCGTGGTTGCAAGACTGTGCAGCGGCGCCTGCGGGGCGCTCAGCAATTCGCGGAACAGACCGAGCAGCGTCGGAATGAACCCCTCGATGGTCGAGTGCTGGTACAGGTCGCTGGCGTAGGTCATTTGCCCATGGATCAGCGTGCCGTCATCGGTGATGTCCAGCGCCAGATCGAAGTGCGTGCCTTGTTTGTCCAGCGAATACTCGGTGACACTCAGGCCCGGCAGGTTCATCGCACGCTGGGTCTGCATGCCGACGTTCTGGTTGAACTTGGCCTGGAACAAAGGGTTATGCCCCAGGGTTCGCTCGGGCACCAGTTCATCCACCAGTTGCTCGAACGGCAGCTCTTGATGGGCCTGGGCACCGAACGATGCTTCCCGAACCCGGGCCAGCAAATCGTCGAAGCTGCCGCGCTCATCGACCTGGCAACGCAACACTTGAGTGTTGACGAAGAAGCCGATCAGCCCTTCGACCTCGGAGCGCCCACGGTTGGCGTTGGGCACGCCGACGCGAATATCGCGCTGGCCGCCAAGTCGCGACAGGAACAACGAAAACCCGGCCAGCACCAGCATGAACAAGCTGATGCCCTGAGCCCGGGCAAAGCCGTTCAACTGCCGGGACAGGTCCGCACCGAAATCAAAGCTCAGGGTCTGGCCTTCGAAACTCTGGGTCAGTGGCCGGGGGAAATCCGCCGCCACGTCCAACAGCGGATGCTCTTCACCCAACTGCTGGCGCCAGTAATCGAGTTGACGCTCGCCCTCGCCGGCCTCCAGCCAGCGGCGCTGCCAGATCGCGTAGTCGGCGTACTGCAACGGCAACGCCGGCAATTGCGGTTCGCGCTCCAGACTGAAGGCCTGATAGCACTGCACGAATTCCTTGACCATGACGTCCATCGACCAGCCATCGGAGACGATGTGGTGCATGCTCACGATCAGCACATATTCATCGTCCGCCAGACAGAACAGACTGGCCCGCAACAATGGCCCATGGAGCAAATCGAACGGTTGCGCGGCTGCTTCCTGAACCTGCCGCGCCAGCTCGGTTTCACGTTCTTGCACGGCGACGTTCGACAGATCGACGCGTTGCAGCGGCACGCTCTGCTGGTCGAGGATGATCTGGCTCGGCTGGTCATTGTCAGTCTGGAACACCGTGCGCAGCACTTCATGGCGCGCCACCAGATGATCGAAGGAACGCAACAGCGCGGCCTCGTTCAGCTGCCCGTGCAAGCGCAGGCCGGCGGCCATGTTGTACGCGGCGCTCTGCGGGTCGAGCTGCCAGAGAAACAGCAGACGCTGCTGGGCAAACGACAGCGGAATCACCGCGCAGTCGTGACGACTGACCGGCAGCGGCAGCAGGCTGAAGTCCTTGCCCTCCTCGCGCAGTTTGGCGAGAAACAGTCGACGTTGCTCCAGCGGCAAACCGACGAACCTTTTAGCGATACGCTCCGCCATATTGCCGCTCATACTTCAACTCCCTCCAAAGAACTCATGAACTGATCCATGTCGGACCAGTCGTTATCGCTTGCACCGCCGGCCAGCGCGGCCAGCTCCAGGGCCAGATCGCCCAGCAGCGGCGTCTCGAACAGCCTGCGCAATGGCAGCACCACGCCCAATTGGCTTTTGATCCGCGCGATCACTTGCGCGGCCAGCAACGAATGCCCGCCCAACTCGAAGAAATGGTCATCGACACCGACCCGTGGCACCTGCAGCACCTCGATCCAGATCTGCGCCAGCGCCTGTTCGGTGTCGGTTTGCGGGGCGCGATAGCTGCTCTGCAATTGGCTCGGATCGGGGATCGGCAGGGCCTTGCGGTCGAGTTTGCCGCTGGGGGTCAGGGGCAGGCGCGGCAACAGCAGCAAGTGGCCGGGCACCATGTAGTCCGGCAGATTCCTCTGCAGCGAGGTCCTGATTTGCTGACGCAGAATCACCTGCTCCGCCGCGCTGCCGAGCACGCCCTGATCGACCACCAGATACGCCACCAGTTGTGTCCCGCCGACCAGGGGCAAGGCCAGCACCACCGCCTCGCGAATCCCCGGACATTGCTGCAACCGTGATTCGATTTCTCCCAACTCAATGCGGAACCCGCGAATCTTCACTTGGTGATCGACGCGGCCGATGTACTCCACCGCGCCATCGCCCCGCAGTCGGGCACGGTCGCCGGTGCGGTACAGGCGCTCACCGACCGCGAACGGATCGGCGATAAACCGTTGGGCGCTGAGCGTCGGTTGTCGGTGATAACCACGGGCCAGGCCCGGCCCGCCGATGTACAACTCGCCCACCGCCCCTTGCGGCAACAGATTCAAATCGTCGTCGAGCACGTACAACCGGCGTTGCTCCAGACCGTGACCGATCGGAATGCCACGCCACGACACCGACTCGGCGGTCAATGCGCTGCAATCATGGATAGTCGAAACCACCGTCGCCTCGGTCGGGCCGTAGGTGTTGAGCAAACGCACATGACCCAACCCGGCGCGTTGCCACAGGCGCAGCCCGTCCACCGCCATCGCCTCGCCGCCCACGTGAATCTGGCGCAAGGCGCCGAAGTGGACAGGCGGGTTGGCCGCGTAATCCTGCACCACCGAGTACCAGTAAGCGGCCGGCAAATCCGCCAGGGTAATACCTTGTTCGACGATCACCTGATGCAAGGTCGCACTGTCCCACAGGCCTGCATCGCGCAGTACGACGCCGGCGCCATGGCACAGCGGCGGGAAGAATTGCTCGACGAAACCGTCAAAACTGCTGGTGGCGAATTGCAGGACGCGATCGCCTTCGCGCAAATTGCTGTAGTCGATCGCCCGCGCGATGAATTCGCTCAACGCGCCGTGGCTGACGGCCACGCCCTTCGGCCGGCCGGTGGAGCCGGAGGTGTAAATCACGTACGCGAGGTTCTGCGGATGTGCCGTCACGTGCAGATTGTCCTGGCTCGCCGCGTCGCCGTCCGGCAGTTGATCCAGGCACAGGCAGTCGATGCCATCGAGCGCCGGCAGGCTGCTCAGCAGCGGGGTCTCGGTGAGCAACAGTTTCAGTCCGCTGTCATCCAGCACATGGCGCAAGCGTCCGGCCGGGGTGTGCGGGTCCAGCGGCACATAGGCGCCACCGGCCTTGAGCACGGCCAGCAACGCCACGGCCAGTTCCAGCGAGCGACCCAACGCCACACCGACCAGCACATCGGGGCCGACGCCTTTGGCGCGTAACTGATGGGCCAAGCGATTGCTGCGAGCATTCAGTTCGGCATAGCTGAGTGAGGGCGATTGCTTGCTCGCCAGAATCACAGCAGTGGCCTCGGGAGTGCGCACTACCTGGGCTTCGAACAGTTTTGGCATACCGGGCAGCAGCGCCGGGTTGGCGACGGGTTGAATCAAGCGCTCGCGCTCATCCGTGCCGAGCATCGCCACCTCGCCCAGCGGTTGTTGCGGATCACGGCAGACCGACACCAGCACGTTGTGCCAGTGCTCGGCCAACGCGGCGATGGTCGGTGCGTCGAACAGGTCGGTGGCGTAGGTGAACGCGGCAAACAGTTGCTCGCCCTCCTCTCGGGTGTCGAGCATCAGGTCGCTGGTAGCCGCATGCTGACGCCCGCTGCCGGCCAGTTGCTGCTCGCTCAGATAGCCGACCTGCAAACCGCAATCGAGGCGCACCTCCTGCAGATCGGTCACCAGCGGCTGGTGATTGAACATCACCTGAAACAACGGATTGTGGCTCTGGCTGCGGGCCGGTTGCAGGGCTTCGATCAAGGCGTCGAACGGCAACTCCTGATGGGCCTGGGCGCCAAGCGCTGCCTGACGCAGGCTCTGCAACAGGTCGCTGAAACGGGTCTGCGGGGTGACCTCGCTACGCAGGATCTGGGTATTGACGAAGAAGCCGATCAAGCCTTCGGTTTCACTGCGGGTGCGGTTGGCGATCAAGCCGCCGACGCGAATGTCGGTCTGGCCGCTGTAGCGGTGCAGCAAGGTCTTGAAGGCGGCCAGCAGCACCACGAACAGTGTCACGCCCTCGCGCTGGGCGAGGGTTTTCAGCGCCTGGCGCAGGGTTCCGTCGATGACTTTTTCCAGGCGCGCGCCCTGGTGGCTGGACTGGGCCGGATAGGCACGGTCGGTGGGCAATTCGAGGATCGGAGGCTCTTCACCCAACTGCGTTTCGCCCAACTGCGTGCGCCAGTAATCGAGCTGGCGCTCGCGCTCCCCGGCTTCCAGCCAGCTGCGCTGCCACAGGGCGTAGTCGCGGTAGTGCACGGTCAGTTCCGGCAAGGTCGGTTGCCGCCCCGCCACCAAACCGTCATAGGTGCGCATGAACTCGTCGATCAGAATGTTCATCGACCAGCCATCGGCGATGATGTGATGCAACGTCAGCAGCAGCACGTGCTCCTGTTCGGCCAGACGCAACAGGCGAAGGCTCAGCAGCGGTCCCTGCTGCAAGTCGAAGGCCTGAGTGGCTTCAGCCAGCATGTGCTGTTGCGCCTGCGGCCAGCGCCGCTCTTCAGGCAAGGCACTCAGGTCGTTGATCGTCAGCGTCAGGTCACGGGGTTCGGCCACCCGCTGGAACGCACGCTCGCCCTCCTGGCCGAAGGTGGTGCGCAGGCACTCATGGCGCGCCACCAACAGGCTGAACGCGCGCTCAAGCGCCTCGGTTTGCAGCGCACCGCTCAGACGCACCGCCATCGGCAGGTTGTAGGCCGCGCTCTGCGGGTCCAGCTGCCAGAGAAACCACATCCGCTGCTGGGCATAGGACAGGCCGTCACGCTCATCGCCCCCGACACAACAGGTCATGGGAAGCTGCGCAAAATCGATGCCTTCGCGGGCCATGCCGGCCAGAAACAAGCGGCGCTTGTCCTGTGGCAGTTCGATAAAACGGCGGGCGAGTTTCTGTGCGTCTGCGGCATTCATGCATGGGGTCCTTGCTGATCGGCGGCGTGACCAGGAGGCCCGGTCGTATCAACAAGAACGAATGGCTGACGCGATGATTTAGCAGCACCTACAACCCCAGTCCCTGTGGCGAGCGAGCTTGCTCGCGTTGGGCTGCGCAGCGGCCCAAAAATCTGACAGTCATTGCCGATTTTTGTGAGTGCTACGCACTCAAGCGGGAGCAAGCTCCCTCGCCACAGGTTTCGCTGAGTCAGGACGCTCTTAAGTGAACACAAAAACGCCGAAGCCGGTACAGGACCGGCTTCGGCGACAGGTGTTTCAGGGCTTCGATCGGTTCAACGCACATCCTGGGAATGCCCTTCGGCCATCGCGACAATCACCTTGCGCTTGCCTTCGAAGGGCGCGCGGGCATGGGCCGAGAGCATGTTGTCGAGCATCAGCACATCGCCCTCCTGCCAGGGAAAGCTGATGGCGCAGTCATCGAGCACCGCACGAATTTCATTGAGCACTTCATCCTCGATGGGCGAGCCGTCGCCATAGTAGACGTTACGCGGCAGGTCTTCCTCGTCGACGATGTCCAGCAGGGTTTCACGCACCTCCGGCTGCAGGTTGGAAATGTGGAACAGGTGAGCCTGATTGAACCAGACCATGTCGCCGGTCACCGGATGACGCGCCACCGCCTGACACGTCTGGCGGGTGCGCAACTCTCCGTCGTCCTTCCACTCGCAAATGATGCCATGGGCCTTGCAGTAGGCCTCGGCCACCTCGCGGTCTTCGGTGTTGAACACTTGCTCCCAGGCCACGTCCAGCCCGTTGCCGAAATTGCGCACGTACATCAGGCCCTTGCTGATGAAGCGCTCGCGAATCGCGACAGGCATGCGCCGATAGACTTCCCGGCTGTCGGCAATCGGCGTTTCACCGCCCGAGGTGGCGGCGATCATGCTGTAGAACCAGATTTTCATCGGCCAGTCCCGGGAATAGGCCTGCTCGTTGTGCAACGGAATGCTCTGATGCGCCGGGTATTCGGTGGAGGTATAAACCCCTTGGGTGACGTTGGTGCGCGGCGTCGAACCGAACTCGTAATTGAGCAGCGGATGACCGAAGCCGGCGGCGAATTGGCGGAACTGCTCGGCACCGTCCAGCTGGAACCCGCGAAACAGAATGCCGCCGTCACGCAGCAAATGCTCATTCACCAGTTCATTCAATTCATCGAACACCGCCAACAGGCTGGTATTCGGCTCGGTCGCCTCCACCAACAGCGGCAAGCGACCCCGCGCCGGCAGCAACGGCCGAACGGCAAAACCCACAGCAACACCCATGACGGGCCTCCTGTTAACACTCAATAAAGTGAACCGCGCGCGCTAAAAAACCGACGCGGCCAGCTGCGCATGACGTCGGTGATGGACTTCCAGATGATTCTTGATAATCCGCAGCACCTTGGCTTCATGCTCATGAATGAAGAAATGCCCGCCGGTCATCATGTCCACCGAGAAACTGCCCAGGGTTTCCTGGCTCCAGCCGATCAATTGCTCGGTGGTGGCCTTGTCTTCCTTGCCGCCGAGCACATGCACGGGGCACTTGAGCAGTGGGCGCTGCATCGGGCGGAAGCGTCCGCAGAGCATGAAATCAGCGCGCAGGATCGGCAGCGTCAGGCTCATCAACTCCTGATTGGCCAACACTTCCTCGCTGGTGCCCTGGAAGGTGCGCAGCTGATCGATCAACTGTTCGTCACTCTGCGGTTCGGCGAAGCCACGGTCATAGTCACTGCGCATGGTCGGGGCAGCCGTGCCGGAAGCAAACAGCGCCACCGGTTCTGGAGCACCGAGGGCACGAAAGGCGTGGGCCATCTCACAGGCCAGCAACGCCCCCAGGCTGTGACCGAACAAGGCGTAAGGGCCGTGCAAGGACGGCTTGTGTTCCCTGGCCAATTGCAGGGCCAGGGCGCGCATGTCGGTCTGCAAGGGTTCGTCATAACGGGCGCCCCGCCCCGGCAACTCCACCGGCTGCAAGTGCAGCCACGGCGGCAACTGGCGCCGCCAGCGGCTATAGACCATGGCGCTGGCGCCCGAATAGGGCAGGCACAGCAGTGTCAGCTTTGTCACCGCACTTACCTCGATTGGTTATCTGTTCAGAAGAACGGATGAAGGATGGTGAAAATTAGTCTGTTGGATGGATCAGCTACCTGTGGAAGCGGCAGTTTGCCGCAAATGAACTCTCTGTGGCTCAAACCGGTCAGCTAGTTAGACCCTCAGTCCCCGGAGCACTGCGGCAATGGTTGATTATTCCGAACGACAAAGCGCCATCGACGCCCACGGCATCATTGGCGACATGCGCAGCGCAGCGCTGGTCAACGACAAGGGCAGCGTGGACTTTTTCTGCTGGCCGGAATTCGACAGTCCATCGATTTTCTGCGCGCTGCTGGACAGTCCCGAAGCCGGCATCTTCCAACTGGCCCCGGACCTGCCCGACGCCCGCCGCGAGCAGATTTACCTGCCCGACACCAACGTCCTGCAAACCCGCTGGCTCAGCGATCACGCGGTGGTCGAAGTCACCGACCTGCTGCCCATCGGCGACAGCGAAGATGATTTGCCGATGCTGATGCGCCGGGTGCGAGTGGTCAGCGGACAAGCGACGATCCACATGCGCTGCGCCGTGCGGCATGACTATGCCCGGGCTCACACCAAGGCCCGCGCACGTGATCGGAGTGTGTATTTCGAGGCCACCGGCCAGCCAGCCATGCAGCTGTGTTCGAATCAATCCTTACGCATCGAGGGCCATGCAGCCGTCGCCGAATTCATCCTCGAACAGGACCAGAGCGCCGAGTTCCTGCTCGGCGGCGTTGACGATGCGCGCTTCAAGGAAGGTGCCGCCGCGCTGTGCCTGGAACGCACCTTGAAGTTCTGGCGCGACTGGATCGGCCAGTCCAATTATCGCGGTCGCTGGCGGGAAATGGTCAATCGCTCGGCCCTGGCCTTGAAGCTACTGACCTCGCGCAAGCACGGCGCCATCCTCGCCGCCGCCACCTTCGGCCTGCCGGAAACGCCCGGTGGCGAACGCAACTGGGACTACCGCTACACCTGGATCCGCGACGCTTCGTTCACCGTCTATGCCTTCATGCGCCTGGGCTTCGTCGAGGAAGCGAATGCCTACACCCGATGGTTGCGCGGTCGGGTCAGGGATTGTCACGGCAAGACCATGAAACTCAACATCCTCTACGCCATCGATGGCCGCCAGGAACTGCCGGAGGTCGAACTTCCACACTTGTCCGGCCATGGCGGCGCGACACCGGTACGCATCGGTAATCAGGCCTACGATCAAATCCAGCTCGACATCTTCGGCGAGCTGCTGGACGCGGTGTACCTGGTCAACAAGCACGGTGAAGCGATTTCCCATGAGGGCTGGAAACACACCGTGGAAGTGGTCGATCAGGTCTGCGAAACCTGGCAGCAAGAAGATGTTGGCATCTGGGAAATGCGCGGCGAGCCGTATCATTTCCTGCATTCGCGACTGATGTGCTGGGTGGCCGTGGACCGCGCCATCCGGCTGGCCTCTAAACGCTCGCTGCCCGCCCCGTTCGCCCGCTGGGACCAGACCCGTCAAGCGATCTACACCGACATCTGGAGCAACTTCTGGAATGAAGAACGCGGACATTTCGTCCAGCACATCGGCGGCACCGGCCTCGACGGCTCGATGCTATTGATGCCGCTGGTGCGCTTCGTCAGCGCCAAGGATCCGCGCTGGATCGCGACCCTCGAAGCCATCGAGAAAACCCTGGTGCGCGCCGGCATGGTCTACCGCTACCGCAACGACGACAACCAGATCGACGGCCTGCCCGGCACCGAAGGCGCCTTCGCCGCGTGCTCATTCTGGTACGTCGAATGCCTGGCCCGTGCCGGCCAGGTGGAGAAGGCGCACCTGGAGTTCGAGCAATTGCTGAAGTACGCCAACCCGCTGGGGCTATATGCCGAAGAGTTCGACAGCCATGCCCGGCATCTGGGCAACACACCACAAGCGCTGACGCACCTGGCACTGATCAGCGCGGCGAGTTTCCTGAACAGGAAGTTGAGCGGCGAGAAAAACTTTTGGCAGCCTTGAGACCGAGTCGCCTGCTTCGCTACTACAGATGTACACCGTTCAACTGTGGGAGCGGGCTTGCTCGCGAAGGCGATTTCACATCCAACATTGATGTCGCCTGGCACACCGCTTTCGCGAGCAAGCCCGCTCCTACAGGGGATCAGCTGTGTGGCGAGGGTTTTGGCACGTCGACGTTATCGAGCACCCGATTCACCGCCAGCTCGGCCAGCATGATGACCTGCTGAATCGCCAGGAGCGTGTGCCGCTGCGGAGCATTGACATAGGCGGCAATGTCGCTGGTCATGACGCTGGCTGAGGCCAGTGATTCGCAAACATGGGCCAGCAGACTTTCGTTATCCATATCCGGTGCAACCAGAAACATTTTGCTTGGCTTGCGGCCTTCGGTTTTTTTCGGGGTGGGTTTGAGGTAGTGGTCGAGCGCGCGTTCAGCGGCGTCGTGGAGTTTTTTCGAATCGAGGGATTCGTAGGGGGAAACGTTGTCGGTTTCTGGGGGATTGGGACTGTCTTTTATCATGGTGTAACTCCTGACATTCATGAAGCTCACCGCCGTCGTGACCAAACGATGGGTGGTGGGCGGTACGCAGGTTGGTCAACCGGGAAGTCAGGCACCCGGCGCACTCGAAAGTGCCCCGCGCACAGCCCACCGCGAAGCATACCGACAAGCGCACGAAAAAGCGCCGACATGCTCACGTTGGCGCTTGCACGCCTGACATTGCACGGGTGACCAAACCCGGTCGCTGAATTGGCAGCGACCCGGAAAGACTATCGGCTCCCTTTCCTAACCTACAACCGCCAAAACTCGTCGGAAATATCCACTTTTACGACACTTTTTGTAGGATCGAGACTTACCCGCGATGAACTTAAACACACTCCGCCTGACAGAGCTGACCTTCTGTGGCGAGGGAGCTTGCTCCCGTTGGGGCGCGCAGCGGCCCTGAAATCTGCAACCCCATTCCTCCAGAAGCACCGCATTTGCTGGCTTTGCGGCCGCTGCGCAGCCGAACGGGGGCAAGCCCCCTCGCCACAGAGCCAGGTAGGCCGAACCTACAATCACTAAACAAAACCAGCCCAATCAACACGCGGTAACGCATTCCTACATCCGGAAATACCTTGTTGCCAGCGCTTACATCCATCCCTACCATCCACGTCAACGGGCACAGCGGAGCTGTCCAACAAAACCCGAATTCAAGGAACCAGAATGACTCAGCGTATCCATCGCAGCATCGACACCCCACTCCGATCAGGCCTGAACCGGGATGAACTGTGGGAGGGCCACGACAAAGGCCTGATCAAATGCTGGGAAATCGGCCGCCAACGCGCCGCCCGCTTCCCCGACCTCGCCCGACAATGCCTCACCGGTGAACTTCCGGTGCTAGGCTGGAAAGGTGGCGTCAGCCGCAGCCTGAAAAAACTCGAAAAATACGGATCCCTCAAATACCTCGCCCAATGGCAGGGGTTGCGCGGGGAAGATCTGGATATTGATTTGAGCGCAGAACGGGCGTTGACCTGTTCCAGAACCAAAATGGTCGTGACGTTTACGCCGGATCGGTCGAAGTATTTCAATCAGGTGGCGGACGTGGAGGCCTGAGGCAAAGGCCCTGAGTCTATTTGAACCAGCCTCTCAAAACAGCCCTCTGGAATGTCGAATGAACCATGACGCGCAGATCCAATACGCACTGACACCCAGCCTCAATCTCGCCTACGAAGAGCACGGCCCCACTACCGGCGACCCGGTCATTCTGCTCCACGGCTTCCCCTACTCCCCCCGCGCCTACGACGAAATCGCCCCGGCCCTCGCCGCAAAGGGCTACCGCGTTATCGTCCCCTACCTGCGCGGCTATGGCCCGACCCGCTTCAACTCCCCCGACACCCTGCGCTCCGGCCAGCAAGCCGTCCTCGCCCAGGATTTGCTGGACCTGATGGACGCCCTCGCCATCAAACAAGCTGCTCTGTGTGGCTACGACTGGGGCGGTCGGGCGGCGTGCATTGTTGCGGCGCTATGGCCGGAGCGGGTGCGCTGTCTGGTGACCGGGGATGGTTACAACCTTCAGAACATCCCCAACTCCACCCAGCCTCTGGATCCGCAGACCGAACACCGTCTCTGGTACCAGTATTACTTCCACACCCCGCGCGGTGTTGAAGGCTTGACCCAAAACCGCCGGGCCCTGTGCGAACTGCTCTGGACGTTGTGGTCGCCGACCTGGGCCAACAATGCCGAACGTTTTCCCTTGAGCGCGCCAGCCTTCGATAATCCGGATTTCGTCGAGGTGGTGATTCACTCGTACCGACACCGGTTCATGTATGCGCCCGGCGATCCGGCGCTGGAGTGGATGGAAGAAGCGTTGACCCAGCAACCGGCAATCAGCGTGCCGACGATTTCCCTGTGCGGCGCCGATGACGGTGTCGGCCCCGCGTCTGAAATCGATGAAGACGCCGAGCGTTTCACCGGCCCTTACCAACGCCGGGTACTGGCGGGCGTCGGGCATAACATTCCCGAAGAAGCGCCCGAAGCGACGCTCAAGGCATTACTGGATCTGCTGGAGGGCTGACGGAAAACCGCTCGCGGTAGGCTTGCGGCGTCACGCCCATGGCTCGCAGAAAACTGCGGCGCAAGGTCTCTTCACTGCCAAACCCGCATTGCACCGCGACCCGTTTGATCGGTACGCCGGTGTCGCTGAGTAGACGTCGCGCGGTCTCGACCCGAATCAGTTCGATGGCCCGCGCCGGAGTCTGGCCGGTGTCGGCGCGGTAGTGACGGACGAAGCTGCGCTCGCTCATGCCAGCCTGCAAGGCCAAGGTCGGGATGCCGAGATCCTTGGTGAGGTTTTCGCTGATCCAGGCATGAAGTTCGTCGAAGCGGTTGCCTTCCTGTTGCAGGGACAGGGTCACGCTGAACTGCGACTGGCCCCCCGGACGCTTGAGAAACACCACCAATTGCCGGGCGACGTCCAGGGCCATGGTTCGGCCGAGGTCTTGTTCAACCATCGCCAGGGCCAGGTCGATGCCCGCGGTGACACCGGCCGAGGTCCAGACCGGGCCGTCGTTGATGAAGATCGGGTTGGGTTCGACGTGCAGTTTGGGGTGCCGCTGTGCCAATTGCTCGCAACGGGTCCAGTGCGTGACCACCCGCCGCCCATCGAGCCAACCGCTGGCCGCCAGCAAAAACGCTCCGGTGCACACCGACGACACTCGCCGACACCCCGTCCCATGCTCACGCACCCAGGCCACCAGCGACTCGTCTTTCGCCGCCGCGTAAACGCCCCAGCCACCGGCAATGATCAAAGTGTCGCTGCCCTGATCCGGCAGCGGCTCTGCCAACAGCGCCAACCCCGCCGACGACATCACCGCCCCGCCGCCGCTGGCAATCACCGACGGCGCATAGGGTGGCAGCAAACCTTGCAGGCGGGCAATGTCGTTGGCCGAGGCGAACACCTGCAATGGCCCGGTGACGTCGAGCAGTTGCACGTTGGCAAAGGCCAGCACATGAATGGTTTTCGGGATGTTCGGCATGTTTGGCATGTTTGGCGTAATTCGTGGGGTGATTGGCGTATGCGCCAGATCCTACGAGCCTAGAGTGAAGCCGTCCACCCAACCAGGAGAAAAAACGCCATGACGTTGCAGATCGGCTTTCTGTTGTTTCCACAGGTTCAACAACTGGACCTGACCGGCCCTTATGATGTGCTGGCCTCGCTGCCGGACGTGAAAGTGCACCTGATCTGGAAGGATCTGGTCCCGATCACCGCGAGCACCGGGCTGGTGTTGAAACCGACCACCACCTTCGACGATTGCCCGCCGCTGGATGTGATCTGCATTCCTGGCGGCAGCGGTGTCGGGCCGTTGATGGAGGATGAAGAAACCCTGGCCTTCATCAAGGCAAAGGCCGCCGAGGCGCGGTATGTCACTTCGGTCTGCACCGGCGCGCTGGTGCTTGGCGCGGCGGGGTTACTCAAGGGCAAACGCGCCACCACTCACTGGGCGTATCACGAGTTGCTCGGGGTTTTGGGAGCGATTCCGGTGAACGATCGGGTGGTGCGCGACGGCAATCTGCTGACCGGGGGCGGAATCACCGCGGGGATCGATTTTGCCCTGACCCTGGCGGCTGAATTGTTTGATAAGGACACGGCGCAATTGGTGCAGTTGCAGCTGGAATACGCGCCGGCGCCACCGTTTGCTTCGGGGAGCCCTGAGACAGCGCCGGTCAGCGTGCTGGAGGAAGCCCGCAAACGCGCTGCCGCGTCGTTGAAACTGCGCTCGGAAATCACCGAACGTGCAGCGGCGAAACTCGCCCGCCAGTGAAAGAAACGGCTGCGGGCGCTATTGCCCCCGCAGCCAGTCACTCAGGTCGACCATTCGGCACAAACAGCTCGAACGAGTCATCACCATAAGCCCGCTCCACTTTAGCAATCACCACTTGATAACCCGCGTACCACTTGCGGTACTGACGCTTGGCCTCCAGGTGCCTGGGATGGCTGGCGAATTCTCGTATAGAGGTTTCGTCCTGCCAGTAATAACTGGCGTTGACCAACTCGCCATCGGCCGAGCACCAGGATTGGGTGCCGACAAACCCTTCGATGCTGATCGCGACTTCGTCGATCAACGCGCTCAAACGGTTGAACTCCTCGTCCCGTTGCCCGGGTTTGTAGATAAACGATGCGATGTACATGCAGAGATTCCTTTTCAGCGAATGAGTCAGGCCGGACGAGTCATCAGGACTAACCGGACGGCGAGCAACAGCAGTACTGCAGCCAGCCCCAATGACTGCCATCTGGCGAATGTCGAAGTACTGGAAACAAGCCGGCTGACCGTACTGCCGAAAACCCCGAGCAGGGTGTGAAACACGCCACTGACCAAGGTCAACACCATGCCCAGCAGCACCAGTTGTACGGCAATCGACCCCCGCTGCGCGTTAACGAATTGCGGCAGAAACACCATGAAAAACAGTAAGGCCTTGGGGTTCAGCAGGCTGTTGAGCATCGCCCGGATCAGCAGGGTCTTGAGCGGCACCTGCGCCACATCCGACGTGCCGCTGGCCGATGTTTTTTGCAACGCTTTGAACGCCAGCCACAGCAGGTACAGGCCCCCGGCATAACGGATCAGGTCGAAGGCCGGCGGCCAGCTGGCAACCAGTGCCGTAACACCCATCGCAGTCAGCGCCGTCAGGATCAGATCGGCCAGGCCAATGCCCAATCCTGACGCCACACCACCGCGCCAGCCATAACTGGCGCCATGGCTGATCACGAAGGCCATGTTCGGTCCGGGTGACAGCAGCAACAACATCACCGCGCCGACGAAAATCAATAAGGTCGCAGGGTCAATCACAGCGAAGTCTCCGTCCTGGAAAGCCTGTAGATTAGAACGCCAATCTGATACAAACAAAAAATTGATCCAGATACAAAGAGCACTCACCCATGACCCGTATTCGCTACAAACGCCTGGTGGATCAGTTCGCCGGGAAGATTCGCAGCGGTGAACTGCCACCCGCCACACAGTTGCCGACCATTCGTGCATTGATGCAGAGCGAGCGGATTGCCCTGGCCACTGCATTGCGGGTCTATCACGAGTTGGAAGCGATCGGCCTGGTGGTCGGCGAAACCGGCCGTGGCACTTTTGTGCGCGACACATCCTTGCCACGCGGACTGGGGCTGGAACAGCAACCACTGGGCGTCGGCATGGTGGACCTGACCTTCAATTACCCGTCGGTACCCGGTCAGGACGAGTTATTGCGCGAGGGTTTGCGAGCGATTGCCGCCTGCGGCGATATCGATGCGCTATTGCATTCTGCGCCTCAGGGCGGGCGCGCACATGAACGGCAGACGGCGGCCCGGCATTTACGCAATCGGGACATTCGGGTGGGGGGCGATCAGGTGCTGATCGTCAACGGCGCCCAGCAAGGTCTTGCCGTGACGCTGATGGCACTGCTCAAACCGGGAGATATTCTGGCCCTCGACGCCCTCACCTACCCTGGCCTTAAAACCCTGGCTCAGGCCCATCGGCTGGACCTCGAAGCCCTGCCGCAAATCGCCGGGCACACCGATCTCGACGCCCTGGAAGCGCTGTGCAAACGGCGCCCCGTGCGGGTGCTCTACAGCATGCCGACGATGCACAATCCGTTGGGGACGGTGATGTCCATCGCCGACCGTGAACGCCTGGTGCAATTGGCCGAACGCTACGACTTTCTGATCATCGAAGACGGTGCCTACGCCTTCCTCGCAGAACCGGCGCCCAAACCGCTGTTTACCTTGGCCCCGCAGCGCACACTGTATATCAGCGGCCTGTCGAAAAGCGTTGCCTCGGGCCTGCGCATTGGTTTCATCGTTGCACCGAAAGCGATGATGCCGGTGCTGGAACAAGCCATCCGCGTGTCGACATGGAGCACCCCGTCGCTGACCGTCGCACTGGCCTGCCACTGGATCGATAGCGGCGAAGTCGACAACCTCGAAGAGCAAAAGCGCCTGGACGCCCGGCGGCGACAAGATCTGGCTCAGCAAATCCTGAAAAATTGCGAGCTGGTGGCGCATCCCGGTTCCTACTACCTTTGGCTCAGATTGCCCGAAGGATTACGGGCCGAAACAGTTGTTGCCGAGTTGGAACGTAAAGGCGTGCAGGTGACCAGCGCCGACCCCTTTGCCACGACCACTCATGTGCCTCCTGCACTGCGGGTGGCCATGGGATCGATCAGCCTCGACGTGTTGAAGCGCGCCCTGGAGACACTGCGTGAAGTCGTGGACATCTGACAGACTTTTCTGACGCCCATAAAAAAACCCGCCGAAGCGGGTTTCTCAAGACCATTGCGACATCCTGTCGGCAGCCATCCTGGCGTATGGTCGATCATCCGTGATCCTGAGCACGTCCTGTGCTTCAGTTGATGGATCCAGATTAGACGTATCGGTGAGGCTTAAAAAGACGACATACCACTGGCTGCGTGTAAGCCATTGACCATTCAACGCCTGAAACCTGCACTACAGGGAAATCGGGTTTCAGTTTTCTAAAGACGAAAAAAAACCCGCCGAAGCGGGTTTTCCCAAGACCATATCGACTCCGTGTCGGCAGCGATCCTTGCAATGGTCGATCATCCGTGACCCTGGAGCACTTCCTGTGCTTCAGTTGATGGAGCCAGATTACCCTTCGGATCCAATCCGCAATAGACGACATAGCTACTACCGCGTGTAAGACATTCGCTATAGCCGCCCCTCCGAAACCCCTTAGATGTATCAGCCATCATGGGCTGAAGCCACGAGTTTCGTGGCCTGTAGGCATCAGCCTCCCTGACGTTCGTGATCCTTGGTGTCTATCAGAAATTTTTCAATATTGCTCATCTGCTCATCCCAACCCCGGCTGTCCATGCGGAACGCCTTGAGCCTGCGCGACTGAGGGATGTGGTCGAAACCGGACTCGACGACCGTCAACAACGTGCCTTCATCCATATCCTGGAGTTCGAACTTCACCAGCGTGGTGGGCTCCTGGGAGTAATCGGTATCAGGTTCGACTGCGTATGGGTGCCAGCGAAACGAAAACACCCGCTCCGGCTCGACCCGTTCCACCAGTACATTCCACAACAAGTGCTCATAACCAGGATAAGTAATCTGCCCCTGGGTCCACTCGCCGGCGACAAAACGCTTGCCTTCGAGTGCCACGCCGAACCATTGCCCGAAGGCTTCGGCGTTGGCCAGCACACGCCAGACCTGCGAGCGCGGCACCTTGAGCAGGATTTTCCTTTCGATGCGATCTGATGCTGGGTTCATAAGTCACCTCCTGTATTGAACAGTAGGCCCGTAAAGACCATAAGACCAACCTTAAAGTTGTATCAAACGCGTGTCGCAATCGAGCGAGCCTGAAATATTCGGCCTCAGTTTTGGCCATAAGTTCTGGTTTGAAGGGGGAAGTCCGCGGGCTGAAACTGCTAATGTTTGCAGCGACGTGCCCCCTTACAAGGAAGATTCATGCAGCCTTCACTCACGGAACGTTATCGCGCAACCCTGCTGGGGCTTGCGTGTGGGGATGCCGTTGGTACCCGTGCCGAGTTCCAGCCACGCGGCTCGTTTATCCCTCTGACCGATATGGTTGGGGGCGGCCCGTTCAATCTGAAGCCAGGGCAATGGACCGATGACACTTCCATGGCACTTTGCCTGGCAGAAAGCCTGCTGAACAAAAAAGGTTTTGATGCAGCCGACCAAATGGGCCGTTATCTCAACTGGTGGCAAAGGGGTTACCTGAGTTCGACCGGCGAATGCTTCGACATCGGCATGACCGTTCGTGAAGCGCTGACACGTTATCTGGAAAACGGTCAGCCATTCGCAGGTTCCACCGATCCCTACACAGCCGGCAACGGTTCGCTGATGCGGTTAGCGCCAATAGTGCTGTACTACTTTCCCGACCCCGACCGGATCAGGAGGTTTTCCGCAGACAGCTCGCGCACTACCCATGCGGCGCCAGAGGCACTTGAATGCTGTCAGTTGCTTGCCGCTCTGATCCGCAAGGCATTGCAAGGAGCGCCCAAGCAGGATTTGCAGAGCCTGCCAGAGACGACGTTCGTGGAACCAAAGGTCGCGAGCATTGCCCGAGGCGATTACCTCAGATAATCCAAAGACGATATTCGTGGTAGCGGTTACTGCGTTGCATCACTGGAAGCGGCCTTGTGGTGCTTTCACCACACTGACAGTTTTGAAGCCGCCATCCTCGAAGCGGCGAACCTGGGCGATGACGCCGATACCACTGCCGCCATCGTCGGCCAGTTGGCCGGGGCTCACTACGGTGTACAGACCATCCCTGACGGGTGGCTGGCGAAATTGCATCAGCGCGAAGACATCGAGGCCACGGCTGACGCCCTGCTTCGGGCCGCCGCTGCCGACATCTCAGCCACGCAACCAGGAAAAGCCACATGAATAACTTGCATGGCAGCTGCTTGTGCAAAGCCATCGAATACGAACTTGATAGCCTCGACATGCCCATCAGTCATTGCCACTGCCACACCTGTCGCAAGGCACACGCAGCAGCATTCGCCTCGACGGCCGGGGTCATACGTGAGCATTTTCGCTGGATAAAAGGACAGGACCGGCTAAGCACCTATGAGTCGTCGCCGGGCAAGCTTCGGCATTTCTGTTCGATCTGCGGATCGCATCTGATGGCAGAGCGCTTGGCCCAACCCCATGTAATCGTTCGCGTGGCGACGCTCGACGATGATCCGAAAATGACACCTCAGGCTCACATCTGGACGTCCCATGACGTGCGCTGGCTTGAATATGAATCGAATGAGAAGTGTCAGGAGTGGCAGACATAGTTTTCCGGATACACCGCGCCAGACTCTGATTTGTTGGCTGGCGGCGCCCCGCTACACTGCATTCCAACTTTCCATCATCACAGCGAACCTCCCATGCCCCCACGTTTTCTCTTTACGTTGACGCCGCTGCTGTTCACTCCTCTTGCGCATGCCATCGACTGCGACAATGCCACTGATCAGACGACGATGAATCAGTGCGCGGCGCAGCAGTACAAAGCGGCCGACAAGGAGCTGAATGCGCTTTACCAGCAAATCACCCTACGGTTGAAGGACAGCCCTGATGCCAAAAAGCTGTTGATCGGTGCTCAACGCTCATGGATTGCGTTTCGCGATGCCGAGTGCAAGTTCTCGGCGTCCGGAGTGGCGGGTGGCAGTGTGTATCCGTTGATCTATAGCGATTGCATCACCAAACTGACGAAGGCGCGGGTCGGGGCGTTCAGAACTTACTTGAAGTGTCAGGACGGGGATTTGAGTTGTCCAGTGCCTGGGGCTTGATGCTGCGGCTCGCGGGCATGCCTGATCCTGCAAGGGGCTTGGCGGTACACAAATTGTGTGTTCTCCAAAAATCCACCCGACAACTTGATGTTACCGATCTGCTTCAGGCTATAGCGTGTTCGGCGGTGGCCGAGTCTTCCTTCTCGGCTTCGGGAGACACGCCGCACCACCAACGTGGTGCGGCGTGACGCAGGCTCAACGGTAAAACGGCGCGTGAATGCCTTTATGAGCCTCGATTTCTTGCCGCATATCAGCCACCAGTGACGCGATCGCGTGGGGGCTATCCAGTGTCCATACCGGAACATGGGTGGCCACCAAATCCACTTTCCCGGTCATGCAATCGCAGACACGAATTGTCAGGGACTGGTCCGCCTCCATGCTGCAAGTGCACACCGCCGGCAAAAAACTATGTTCAATGATGTTTTGAATTTCCAGGGTTGAAAGGAACATCGCTACCTCCATCACGCCAGGTGTATGGCCGGGCAAATGCTCCCTCATTCACCCATTAGCCGGAAAATTCTAATCCTCAATAACGGCTGTCTCAAGACCGTAACAGGTTGCTCATCGTCTCGTTAGTGATCCTTAGACGTGAGGATCTCCCGGAGCTTTGCCCGGCACGGCGTATTGCGGCTTCAGGTGGCCGTCCTGATCGAGCAGCCAGGCGTCCATGATCTGCCGCACCACGGGACCGGCGACGCGACCACCAGCCTCGCCATTCTCGATCATCACCGAAATGACAATCTTCGGATGTTCGGCCGGGGCGAAACCGACGAACAAGGCATTGTCACGGTTGCGCTCCAGGGTTTTCGCCCGGTTGTAGCGCTCACCCTGCTTGATTGCCACCACTTGCGCGGTGCCACTTTTGCCGGCGATGCGGTACTGAGCGCCCGCCGCTGCCGCTCGAGCAATCCCGCGAGCGTCGTGCATCACCATCTGCATGCCGTGGTTGACCTGCTCCCAGTCACGCGGGTCCTTGAGCAGGATGTTCGGCATCGGATGCTCGTCCACCGGCGCTACACCATCCACCGTTTTGGCCAGGTGTGGTCGGTTCCATACACCCTTGTTGGCAATCAGCGCTGTAGCCTGGGCGAGTTGCAGAGGCGTGACCTGCATATAGCCCTGGCCGATGCCAAGGATCACGGTTTCACCCGGGAACCATGCCTGACGGCGAGTGGCGCGTTTCCAGGCTTGGGACGGCATCAACCCCGCAGACTCTTCGAACATGTCCAGCGAGACCTTCTCGCCGAGGCCGAACATCGCCATGTAATCGTGCAGGCGGTCGATCCCCAGCTTGTGCGCCAGATCGTAGAAGTAGGTGTCGTTGGAGCGCATGATCGCTGCGTCCATGTCCACCCAGCCATCGCCACTGTGGTTCCAGTTACGGTATTTATGATCGAAATCCGGTAGCTGGTAGTAACCCGGATCGAAAACGCGGGTCTGCGGAGTGACCACCCCGGCGTCGAGGCCGGCAATAGCCACTTCCGGTTTGATGGTAGAGCCCGGCGCGTAGAGCCCACGCAGCACACGATTGAACAGCGGCCGGTCGATGGAATCATGTAGCGCCGCGTATTCCTTGAAGCTGATGCCGGTCACAAACAAATTCGGGTCAAAACTGGGCTTGCTGACCATGGCCAGCACTTCGCCGGTCGATGGATCGAGAGCGACCACCGAGCCACGGCGATCGCCCAACGCCTCCTCGGCAGCTTCCTGAAGTTTGACGTCGAGGCTCAGAACGATGTTTTTGCCGGGGATCGGATCGGTGTGTTTGAGCACTCGCAGCACGCGGCCCTGAGCATTGGTTTCGACTTCTTCATAACCCACATGGCCGTGCAACTCAGGCTCGTAGAATCTCTCGATGCCGGTCTTGCCAATGGATTGCGTGCCACGGTATTCCACCGTGTCCAGGGCTTTGGATTCTTTCTCGTTGATGCGGCCGACGTAGCCGATCGAGTGTGCGAAGTGTGCGCCCATCGGGTAGTGGCGAACAAACTGTGGCTCTACGTCGATCCCTGGCAAACGGAATTCGTTGACTGCCAACACCGCGATCTGTTCTTCGCTGAGTTCATAGAACAAGGTGACGGGCACGAAGGGGTGTCGAGCCTGCTTTATTGCCTTGTCGAACAGCGTGCGGTCTTCAGCCGGCAGGTGCAGGAGGTTGACCACCTCATCCAGCTCTTCTTTGACGTCGGAGGCCCGTTCGCGGGTGATGGTCAGGTTGAAACTGGGCCGGTTGTCCGCCAGAAGCACGCCGTTGCGGTCATAAATCAACCCGCGGGTAGGGGCGATCGGCAATACGTGTACGCGGTTGTTTTCGGAGATCGTCGAGTGGTAGTCGTACTCGACCACCTGCAGAACATACAGCCGCACCACCAGCGCGCAGGTAATAGCGACGACGAACAAGGCGCAGGCCATCAGTCTTTTATTGACCAGGCGCGTCTCTTTTTCGTGGTCCTTGATTGGTATTGGTTCAGGCATTTCTGCAGCAGCTCTTTGACTGTGGAGGAGGTGCCGATCCATAGGTTTGAAATCAGTCCGTTAAAAAACGAGCTGCACCATACCAAAACGGCGTGGTTACTTTAGCGCCCGTTCTACCGAAACTTCATGAACAATGCAGCCCGATGCAGCCACCACGGTACTTTCCTGCGGACAAAACAAAACCCCTACCTGCATACGCAGATAGGGGTTTCGGAATTTAATCTTGACGATGACCTACTCTCACATGGGGAAACCCCACACTACCATCGGCGATGCATCGTTTCACTGCTGAGTTCGGGATGGGATCAGGTGGTTCCAATGCTCTATGGTCGTCAAGAAATTCGGTAGCCAGGTCGTGGGCCCTTGCGGGTTCACGCTCCAGCGAATGGGTATGTGATAGTTTGGTGTTTTGTGAGTGTCACAAACTTTCGGTTCGTTTCGTCTTCACACACCGCAATCTGGTGCCTTTTCAGGTCAGCAAATTGCTTGGGTGTTATAT
This sequence comes from Pseudomonas sp. F-14 TE3482, assembly GCF_053629455.1. Lineage (NCBI taxonomy): Bacteria > Pseudomonadati > Pseudomonadota > Gammaproteobacteria > Pseudomonadales > Pseudomonadaceae > Pseudomonas > Pseudomonas sp. F-14 TE3482. The sequence goes on along the minus strand of NZ_JBRJII010000001.1, from coordinate 3,126,377 downwards.
GGTCAAGCCTCACGGGCAATTAGTATTGGTTAGCTCAACGCCTCACAGCGCTTACACACCCAACCTATCAACGTCGTAGTCTTCGACGGCCCTTCAGGGGACTCAAGGTCCCAGTGAGATCTCATCTTGAGGCTAGTTTCCCGCTTAGATGCTTTCAGCGGTTATCTATTCCGAACATAGCTACCCGGCAATGCCACTGGCGTGACAACCGGAACACCAGAGGTTCGTCCACTCCGGTCCTCTCGTACTAGGAGCAGCCCCTCTCAAATCTCAAACGTCCACGGCAGATAGGGACCGAACTGTCTCACGACGTTCTAAACCCAGCTCGCGTACCACTTTAAATGGCGAACAGCCATACCCTTGGGACCGGCTTCAGCCCCAGGATGTGATGAGCCGACATCGAGGTGCCAAACACCGCCGTCGATATGAACTCTTGGGCGGTATCAGCCTGTTATCCCCGGAGTACCTTTTATCCGTTGAGCGATGGCCCTTCCATACAGAACCACCGGATCACTAAGACCTACTTTCGTACCTGCTCGACGTGTCTGTCTCGCAGTCAAGCGCGCTTTTGCCTTTATACTCTACGACCGATTTCCGACCGGTCTGAGCGCACCTTCGTACTCCTCCGTTACTCTTTAGGAGGAGACCGCCCCAGTCAAACTACCCACCATACACTGTCCTCGATCCGGATAACGGACCTGAGTTAGAACCTCAAAGTTGCCAGGGTGGTATTTCAAGGTTGGCTCCACGCGAACTGGCGTCCACGCTTCAAAGCCTCCCACCTATCCTACACAAGCAAATTCAAAGTCCAGTGCAAAGCTATAGTAAAGGTTCACGGGGTCTTTCCGTCTAGCCGCGGATACACTGCATCTTCACAGCGATTTCAATTTCACTGAGTCTCGGGTGGAGACAGCGCCGCCATCGTTACGCCATTCGTGCAGGTCGGAACTTACCCGACAAGGAATTTCGCTACCTTAGGACCGTTATAGTTACGGCCGCCGTTTACCGGGGCTTCGATCAAGAGCTTCGCGTTAGCTAACCCCATCAATTAACCTTCCGGCACCGGGCAGGCGTCACACCCTATACGTCCACTTTCGTGTTTGCAGAGTGCTGTGTTTTTAATAAACAGTCGCAGCGGCCTGGTATCTTCGACCGGCGTGGGCTTACGCAGTAAATGCTTCACCCTCACCGGCGCACCTTCTCCCGAAGTTACGGTGCCATTTTGCCTAGTTCCTTCACCCGAGTTCTCTCAAGCGCCTTGGTATTCTCTACCCAACCACCTGTGTCGGTTTGGGGTACGGTTCCTGGTTACCTGAAGCTTAGAAGCTTTTCTTGGAAGCATGGCATCAACCACTTCGTGTTCTAAAAGAACACTCGTCATCAGCTCTCGGCCTTAGAATCCCGGATTTACCTAAGATTCCAGCCTACCACCTTAAACTTGGACAACCAACGCCAAGCTGGCCTAGCCTTCTCCGTCCCTCCATCGCAATAACCAGAAGTACAGGAATATTAACCTGTTTTCCATCGACTACGCTTTTCAGCCTCGCCTTAGGGACCGACTAACCCTGCGTCGATTAACGTTGCGCAGGAAACCTTGGTCTTTCGGCGTGGGTGTTTTTCACACCCATTGTCGTTACTCATGTCAGCATTCGCACTTCTGATACCTCCAGCAAGCTTCTCAACTCACCTTCACAGGCTTACAGAACGCTCCTCTACCGCATCACCTAAGTGATACCCGTAGCTTCGGTGTATGGTTTGAGCCCCGTTACATCTTCCGCGCAGGCCGACTCGACTAGTGAGCTATTACGCTTTCTTTAAAGGGTGGCTGCTTCTAAGCCAACCTCCTAGCTGTCTAAGCCTTCCCACATCGTTTCCCACTTAACCATAACTTTGGGACCTTAGCTGACGGTCTGGGTTGTTTCCCTTTTCACGACGGACGTTAGCACCCGCCGTGTGTCTCCCATGCTCGGCACTTGTAGGTATTCGGAGTTTGCATCGGTTTGGTAAGTCGGGATGACCCCCTAGCCGAAACAGTGCTCTACCCCCTACAGTGATACATGAGGCGCTACCTAAATAGCTTTCGAGGAGAACCAGCTATCTCCGAGCTTGATTAGCCTTTCACTCCGATCCACAGGTCATCCGCTAACTTTTCAACGGTAGTCGGTTCGGTCCTCCAGTTAGTGTTACCCAACCTTCAACCTGCCCATGGATAGATCGCCCGGTTTCGGGTCTATTCCCAGCGACTAGACGCCCTATTAAGACTCGCTTTCGCTACGCCTCCCCTATTCGGTTAAGCTCGCCACTGAAAATAAGTCGCTGACCCATTATACAAAAGGTACGCAGTCACCCAACAAAGTGGGCTCCCACTGCTTGTACGCATACGGTTTCAGGATCTATTTCACTCCCCTCTCCGGGGTTCTTTTCGCCTTTCCCTCACGGTACTAGTTCACTATCGGTCAGTCAGTAGTATTTAGCCTTGGAGGATGGTCCCCCCATATTCAGACAAAGTTTCTCGTGCTCCGTCCTACTCGATTTCATGGCCAAGAGATTTTCGCGTACAGGGCTATCACCCACTATGGCCGCACTTTCCAGAGCGTTCCGCTAATCTCAAAGCCACTTAAGGGCTAGTCCCCGTTCGCTCGCCACTACTAAGGGAATCTCGGTTGATTTCTTTTCCTCAGGGTACTTAGATGTTTCAGTTCCCCTGGTTCGCTTCTTAAGCCTATGTATTCAGCTTAAGATACCTAACTTATGTTAGGTGGGTTCCCCCATTCAGACATCTCCGGATCAAAGTCTGTTTGCCGACTCCCCGAAGCTTTTCGCAGGCTACCACGTCTTTCATCGCCTCTGACTGCCAAGGCATCCACCGTATGCGCTTCTTCACTTGACCATATAACCCCAAGCAATCTGGTTATACTGTGAAGACGACATTCGCCGAAAATTCGCGATTAAACTCACAAATTTTACCTTAGCCTGATCACCACCAGTGAAAGTGGCCATCAGTCTATCTTTCTATCACATACCCAAATTTTTAAAGAACGATCTAGCCAAAGACTAGAAATCAACATTCACCATCGTCACGATGGAATGCTCATTTCTAAGCTTTCAACAAACAGAAGCAGTAGTGGTGGAGCCAAACGGGATCGAACCGTTGACCTCCTGCGTGCAAGGCAGGCGCTCTCCCAGCTGAGCTATGGCCCCGTATTTCTAAAGGCGTTTCCCACACAAAATTGGTGGGTCTGGGCAGATTCGAACTGCCGACCTCACCCTTATCAGGGGTGCGCTCTAACCAACTGAGCTACAGACCCAATTTCGAGCTACTAAGGCCGACCTCACCCTGCTCTTAACCACGAAGCATGGGGTGCGCTCTAACCAACTCAGCTACAACCTGATACAGGCTGCTTCTTTATCGTCTTCTTCAATGAATCAAGCAATTCGTGTGGGAACTTATGGAGCAGCTGATGTCGTCGATTAAGGAGGTGATCCAGCCGCAGGTTCCCCTACGGCTACCTTGTTACGACTTCACCCCAGTCATGAATCACACCGTGGTAACCGTCCTCCCGAAGGTTAGACTAGCTACTTCTGGTGCAACCCACTCCCATGGTGTGACGGGCGGTGTGTACAAGGCCCGGGAACGTATTCACCGCGACATTCTGATTCGCGATTACTAGCGATTCCGACTTCACGCAGTCGAGTTGCAGACTGCGATCCGGACTACGATCGGTTTTCTGGGATTAGCTCCACCTCGCGGCTTGGCAACCCTCTGTACCGACCATTGTAGCACGTGTGTAGCCCAGGCCGTAAGGGCCATGATGACTTGACGTCATCCCCACCTTCCTCCGGTTTGTCACCGGCAGTCTCCTTAGAGTGCCCACCATCACGTGCTGGTAACTAAGGACAAGGGTTGCGCTCGTTACGGGACTTAACCCAACATCTCACGACACGAGCTGACGACAGCCATGCAGCACCTGTCTCAATGTTCCCGAAGGCACCAATCCATCTCTGGAAAGTTCATTGGATGTCAAGGCCTGGTAAGGTTCTTCGCGTTGCTTCGAATTAAACCACATGCTCCACCGCTTGTGCGGGCCCCCGTCAATTCATTTGAGTTTTAACCTTGCGGCCGTACTCCCCAGGCGGTCAACTTAATGCGTTAGCTGCGCCACTAAGAGCTCAAGGCTCCCAACGGCTAGTTGACATCGTTTACGGCGTGGACTACCAGGGTATCTAATCCTGTTTGCTCCCCACGCTTTCGCACCTCAGTGTCAGTATCAGTCCAGGTGGTCGCCTTCGCCACTGGTGTTCCTTCCTATATCTACGCATTTCACCGCTACACAGGAAATTCCACCACCCTCTACCATACTCTAGCTCGTCAGTTTTGAATGCAGTTCCCAGGTTGAGCCCGGGGATTTCACATCCAACTTAACGAACCACCTACGCGCGCTTTACGCCCAGTAATTCCGATTAACGCTTGCACCCTCTGTATTACCGCGGCTGCTGGCACAGAGTTAGCCGGTGCTTATTCTGTCGGTAACGTCAAAACAGATACGTATTAGGTAACTGCCCTTCCTCCCAACTTAAAGTGCTTTACAATCCGAAGACCTTCTTCACACACGCGGCATGGCTGGATCAGGCTTTCGCCCATTGTCCAATATTCCCCACTGCTGCCTCCCGTAGGAGTCTGGACCGTGTCTCAGTTCCAGTGTGACTGATCATCCTCTCAGACCAGTTACGGATCGTCGCCTTGGTGAGCCATTACCTCACCAACTAGCTAATCCGACCTAGGCTCATCTGATAGCGCAAGGCCCGAAGGTCCCCTGCTTTCTCCCGTAGGACGTATGCGGTATTAGCGTCCGTTTCCGAGCGTTATCCCCCACTACCAGGCAGATTCCTAGGCATTACTCACCCGTCCGCCGCTCGCCACCAGGTACAAGTACCCGTGCTGCCGCTCGACTTGCATGTGTTAGGCCTGCCGCCAGCGTTCAATCTGAGCCATGATCAAACTCTTCAGTTCAAACATCTTTGGGTTTTTAAGAAACCCTAAACTTGGCTCAGCAATCGTTGGTTACATCTTTGATTTCTCGCGGAGTAACTTGTGATGCTGATAATCTTGTTGACTATCAGTCTGACTCCACAAGCACCCACACGAATTGCTTGATTCAGTTGTTAAAGAGCGGTTGGTTAAGATCTTTCGTCTCAACCGAGGCGCGCATTCTACAGCAGCCTCTGTTACTGTCAAGCGGTTATTTTCAGAAGCTTTCAAAGTTTCCTTTGCAACTTCAACCACTTGCGCTTCCGATCTCTCGTTAGCGGGAGGCGAATTCTACAGCGTTACTCGCTGCTGTCAACACCTCTTTTTCTCCGCTTTCGACCGAGAAGATCGAACCGTCAAAAGAGCCAAACAACACCGCCCTTTCAACTCCTTCTGGCTTCGATGAACTGAAGCGTAACCGCTGCCGAAAACTGCATAACTCATTGTTTACCAAGAAGTTTTCCGTTTCGACTGCGCCGGAAGTGGGGCGAATTATAGACGTCCAGAATCTGCCGTCAACCCCTGATTTGGTTTTTCTATCAGGATGTTCAAAAACCCTGCTTATATATAGACGCGCCCGCAACGAATGCGCAGTATATTGCCCAACACGTATAACAATACTCTCGCTTGCTACTTCGGACGATGCCACGCAATGAATGACCACCCCCGCAGCCTTGCCTCGACCCTGTTCTCGGTTGGCCTGCTCTTGATAGCCATGGCATCAATCCAGTCCGGAGCCTCCCTGGCCAAAAGCATGTTCCCGGTTATCGGTGCTCAAGGAACGACCACCCTGCGACTGATCTTTGCCAGTGTGATCATGCTGCTGATATTGCGCCCATGGCGAGCGAAGCTCACTGCGAAATCCCTGCGCACTGTTATCGTCTATGGGATGGCGTTGGGCGGCATGAACTTCCTCTTCTATATGTCCTTGCGCACTGTCCCCCTGGGTATCGCCGTAGCCCTGGAGTTCACCGGCCCATTGGCAGTCGCTATTTACGCCTCACGTCGAGCGATCGACTTTCTGTGGATCGCTCTGGCAGCCCTGGGTTTACTGCTATTGATTCCGACAGGCGCCACGAGCACGGGCATCGATCTGGTCGGCGCAGGTTATGCCCTCGGTGCTGGTGTCTGCTGGGCGCTGTACATTCTGTTCGGCCAGAAGGCTGGCGCTGATAATGGGGTGCAGACCGCTGCGTTGGGCGTGATGATTGCCGCCCTGTTCGTAGCTCCCATTGGTATTGTCCACGCTGGCGCTGCGCTACTGACACCCTCGTTGATTCCCGTGGCCATCGGGGTCGCCATTTTGTCCACCGCCCTGCCCTACACCCTGGAGATGGTCGCCCTCACACGGATACCAGCCCGGACCTTCGGTACGTTGATGAGCATCGAACCTGCGATCGGCGCGCTGTCCGGCCTGTTGTTTCTCCAGGAATACCTTTCCCTGTCACAGTGGATGGCTATCCTGTGCATCATTCTGGCCTCCGTCGGCGCGACCATGACCATGGGTAGCACCGCCAAGCCCGCAGTCGCAGCGGATTGAAACGGGATTTGACGAAGGTCTGGTATTTGCCGCTCAATTAGGCCATGTTTGGGCTACGTAACTCAGTGTCAGACATGGATTTTTTCAGATAGGGATATCAGAACGCTTCAAGCAAAAGCGAATGCAGGTAGACCCAGGCACAGATCCGGGGCTGCTATTAAGGACAGCAATGAAACGAATTTTGATACTGATCGCCGTACTTGCAATTGCGGGCTGCGCAGCGACCTCGAACCCCCAGACGAAACACGGCAAGAAAGGACTGCATATCAATTGTTCGGGGCTCTCGTCCTCGTGGGACAAGTGCTACACCAGCGCCGCCAATTCGTGTGCGCCCAAGGGTTACAAGGTCATCGCCAAGTCAGGGGATGCGGTGGAAGAACCCGGTGACTATCCCTTCGGCCTCAATCCTGCCGGCTATACCAGCCGCAGCATGATCGTCATCTGCAAGTAACCCTCCCCTCCTATCGGGCTTGCATAGCCCGATAGGCGCTTCGCTCCGATGCTGCTAACGTTTGTCAGTCAATGACCGTTCAGCAAAGGGCGATATCCATGACCACCGCTATCAATAACAAGAAGATCGTACTGGTCGTCGGCGCGGGCGATGCCACCGGCGGCGCCATCGCCAAACGTTTTGCCCGTGAAGGGTATATCGCCTGCGTCACACGTCGCAGCGCAGACAAACTCCAGCCATTGGTAGAGTCCATCACCGCCAGTGGCGGCGAGGCCCACGGTTTTGCCTGTGATGCGCGTAATGAAGAAGACGTGATAGCGCTCATCGAGCAGATCGAAACCGAGCTCGGCCCCATCGAAGCGTTCGTCTTCAATATCGGCGCCAATGTGCCGTGCAGCATCCTCGAAGAAACTGCCCGCAAGTATTTCAAGATTTGGGAAATGGCCTGTTTCTCAGGGTTTCTCAACGCCCGTGAAGTGGCCAAGCGCATGGTCACCCGCCAACGGGGCACGATCCTGTTCACCGGCGCCACTGCTGGCTTGCGCGGCGCCGCGGGTTTCGCCGCCTTCGCCGGGGCGAAGCACGGGATTCGCGCCTTGGCGCAAAGCATGGCCCGCGAACTGGGACCGATGAACATCCACGTCGCCCACGTCGTAGTGGATGGCGCCATCGATACCGATTTTATCCGCGATAACTTTCCGGAAAAATACGCGACCAAGGATCAGGACGGCATCCTCAATCCCGAGCACATCGCCGACAACTATTGGTACCTGCATAGCCAGCCACGGGACGCCTGGACCTTCGAACTGGATCTGCGCCCCTGGAACGAACGCTGGTAAGCCCTCCCCTACAACAATAAGAAGAGCACATCGACCATGAGCAAAACCGTGGAGTTCTTTTTCGACCTCGGCAGCCCCGCCACTTACCTGGCCCATACCCAACTGCCAAAGATCTGCAAACAGACCGATAGTCAGCTGATCTACAGACCGATGCTGCTGGGTGGCGTCTTCAAAGCTACGGGCAATGCTTCCCCCATCACCGTACCGGCCAAGGGTCGCTACATGTTTCAGGACCTGGACCGCTATGCCAAACGTTATGGCGTACCGCTGAAGTTCAACCCGAACTTCCCGATCAATACCCTGATGCTGATGCGCGCTGTCACAGGTATGCAACTACGCCACCCCGAACGCTTTCAGGCGTTTATCGATTGCCTGTTTCACGCCCTTTGGGTTGAGGGATGCAGCCTCGATGATCCTGCGACTGTTGCCGCCGTGCTGACGCAAAACGGTTTCGATCCAAACGAGGTGCTGGCAATGACCGCCGATGAAACCGTCAAAGCCGCCCTCAAGGAAAACACTGAGGAAGCGGTGCAACGCGGTGTATTCGGTGCGCCGAGCATGTTTATAGGCGATCAGCTGTTCTTCGGCCAGGATCGGCTGGACTTCGTCCTTGAAGCCCTACTTGCGCCATAACAAGCGCCTGCCTATGACCTGAGCCAGGCGCTGGAAACAGCGCCTGGACTCAAACCGCTCAAATAGCCGCGGTTCGGGTGTTCAACCATTCGAGGGCCGCACCGTTGAGCAACGGGCTCAGGCGTTCACGCACCTCGGCGTGATAACCGTTGAACCACTGCTTTTCGTCTTCAGTCAGCAGCGACGGTTCCAGGCAACGGGTGTCGATCGGGCACAGCGTCAGGGTTTCGAATTTCAGGAACTCCCCGAATTCGCTCTTGCCTGCTTCACGATTCAATACCAGGTTCTCGATCCGCACTCCCCAGCGACCCGGACGGTAAGTACCCGGTTCGATGGAGGTGATCATGCCTGGCTGCATCGCTGTTTGCGGTGCCGCCGCGGCCTGATAGGCGATGACTTGCGGACCTTCGTGAACATTGAGGAAATAGCCGACGCCGTGACCGGTGCCGTGGCCGTAGTCGACGCTTTCCGCCCAGATCGGCGCGCGGGCAATAGCGTCCAGCAACGGCGACAGAATGCCTCGTGGAAACTGTGCGCGGGAGAGCGCAATCACGCCTTTGAGTACGCGGGTGCAATCGCGCTTCTGCTCGTCAGTCGGCGTACCCACCGGCACCATTCGGGTGATGTCGGTGGTACCGCCCAGGTATTGGCCGCCGGAGTCGATCAGCAACAGGCCGTCACCCTCGATCACCGCGTGTTCTTCTTCGGTGGCGTGGTAGTGCGGCATCGCTCCGTTGGCGTTAAACGCGGCAATGGTGTTGAAGCTCAGAGAGACATAATCCGGACGCCGGGTACGCGCCGCGGTCAGGTGTTCGTCGATGGTCAGTTCGGTGATGCGCTCACGCCCCCAAGCCGCTTCCAGCCAGGCGAAGAATTCGCACAGCGCCGCGCCGTCCTGCTCCATTGCCCGACGAATGTGTTCGGCATCGGCCAGGCTTTTCTGCGACTTGGCCAGAGTGGTCGGGTTCAGGCCTTCGAGCAGTTTCACGCCGCTGCTCAGGTTATCCAGCAGACCGGCCGTGACCCGCGCTGGGTCGACTTGCAGGCTCTCGCCGCTCGGCACGGCGCGCAAGGCGGCGGTTACCTCGCTGTAATCGCGCAGGGTCACGCCGTCGTGTTCGAGAATGGCGCGCAGCTCGGCGCTCACTTTGCTCAGGGCGACGAACAAGGTGGCCTGCCGCTGGCTGATCAGGGCGAAGGACACGAACACCGGATTGAACGACACATCGCCGCCGCGCAGGTTGAACAGCCAGGCGATGTCATCGAGGGTGGCGATGAAGTGCCAGTCGGCACCGCGCTCTTTCAGCACCTCACGCAGTTTGGCGAGTTTTTCGCCACGGCTGATCGTCGCCTGAGGCGGCAAGTGTTGATAAATCGGCTCATTCGGCAGACTTGGACGATCACTCCAGACTTCATTCAGCAGATCGATGTCGGTGCGCAGACGTGCGCCGCGCTCTTCAAGTTTGCTGCTCAAAGTACGCGCGGAGGCCAAGGCCATTACCGCGCCATCGACTGCAACGACACCGCCTTCAGGGGTTTGCTCGGCCAGCCAATCGAGCGGGCCGGGTTGACCCGGTTGCAGCTTGACCAGTTCGATGCCGCTGCCCTTGAGCTCCTTGCTCGCTTGTTCCCAATAGCGGCTGTCGGCCCAGACGCCGGCAAAATCCGGCGTAATGATCAGCGTGCCCACCGAGCCATGAAAACCCGACAGCCACTGCCGTCCCTGCCAATAGCCCGGCAGGTATTCCGACAGGTGCGGGTCGGCTGACGGCACCAGCAGAGCATGAATGCCCTCCCGGCTCATCAGCTCGCGGGTTTGCGCCAGGCGCTGGGGTACCAATCCATTGGTCAAAGGCTGTGTACTCATCGTGTCTCCTGCTAACCACTCATCATTATTATTCGGTGCCGATCGGAGTCGGCGCTTAAGGACCTGTCGCCCAGAATGCCGGAGCACTGGCGCAAGTTGCTTTAATCAGGTGTACCGCTTGATCGATATCCTGCTCGGTGGTGAAACGCCCCAGGCTCAAGCGAATGGTGCGACTGGCCGAGCGTGCGTCATGCCCCAGGGCCAGCAATACATGGGACGGCGCATTGCTGGCGGAATTACAGGCCGAGGTCGCGGAAAACGCAATCGAGGTGCTCAACGCCGCGGAACTGAACTCACCTTCGTTGAAAGTCAGGCTCAGGGTATGGGGAATGCGCTGGGTCGGGCTGCCATTGAGACGCACGCCGGGGATGCTCAGCAGCGGTTCGAGCAAGCGTTCACGCAGACGCGCGATGGTGGCTTTCTCTTCATCGAACAATTGCGCCGCCAACGCGAAGGCTGCCCCCATTGCGGCAATCTGGTGCGTCGCCAGCGTGCCGGAACGCAACCCGCCCTCGTGACCGCCGCCGTGGATCTGCGCCTGCAGACGCTGCTGAGCACGAGGACCGACATACAGCGCGCCGATGCCTTTGGGACCGTAGACCTTGTGCGCCGAGAACGACATCAAATCCACCGGCCACCGGGCCAGATCGATCGCCACTTTGCCCGCGCCCTGAGCCGCATCAACGTGGAATAACGCATCGCGATCACGCACCACCTGGCCGATGGCCGGGATGTCGTTGAGGGTGCCCAGTTCGTTATTGACCAGCATCAACGACACCAGAAAGGTGTCCTCACGCATCGCTTCGCTGACCGCTTGTGGAGTAATCAGGCCATCGGCATCGGGCACCAGATACGTCACCGCAACGCCTGCGTCCTGCAACTGTTTTGCAGTGTCGAGAATCGCTTTGTGTTCGATCTGGCTGGTGATGATGTGGCCGCCGGAAACACCGCGGGCCTGGGCCACGCCCTTGAGGGCAAGGTTGTTGGATTCGGTGGCGCCGGAGGTCCAGACGATCTGTTCCGCCTGGGCGCCCACCAATTCGGCGACCTGGCGCCGTGCTTGCTCGACCGATTGCCGGGCCTGTTGGCCGAAGGCGTGGGAACTGGACGCAGGATTGCCGAAGTTACCGGTGAAACCCAGACACTCGACCATGACCTTGATGACCCGCTCATCCACCGGCGTGGTGGCGGCGTAGTCGAAATACAACGGACGTTTATTCATAAAAGACTCGCAGAGCGTGTTCCGGGATCAGGAAGCTCGTCACTGGAAATGTCAAAGCGCCGCCTCATGAGCGACGCCGAATTTTCAGAACGACAGCAATACCTGATCGCAGGCCATTAAAGAAGGACAACTTCATTTAAAAGTGCGTAGGAACGCTCCTGAAGTCGAGCTTAACAGGCATCGGGCCACCGGATGAAGCAATGCGTCAGCTAAAACTTTCGAGCAATAACGGATACATCGAAGCCACCAACAATAAGGCCATACCCCAGTTGAACAGCCGCAACCAGCGGCGATCGCGCAGCACATTGCGCAACAGCGTGCCGCAACCGGCCCACACCCCGACGCTTGGCAGGTTGATCAAGGCGAAGACCGCGGCAATCACAATCACATTAGTGAAATAGCCCTGCATCGGCGTGTAGGTGCTGATGGCACCGATGGCCATGATCCAGGCCTTGGGGTTGACCCATTGAAACGCTGCCGCACCCAAATAACTGATCGGTTTACCCTCGCCCTGTTCACCCTCGGCGACCGGACCGGAATGAGCAATCTTCCATGCCAGGTACAGCAAATACGCCGCGCCGACATAGCGCAACACGGTGTAAAGCATTGGATAGGTTTGAAACACCGTGCCCAGGCCGAAACCGACAGCAACCACCAGAATGAAGAAGCCGCAGGTAATGCCCAGCATGTGGGGGATGGTGCGGTGAAAGCCGAAATTCACGCCCGAGGCCAGCAACATGGTGTTGTTCGGACCGGGGGTGATCGAGGTGACAAGGGCAAACAGGGCAAAGCCCAGCAGCAGGTCGAGCGAGAGTGTCATGGGTGGCAGTCCATCAGGGCAGTCAGGTATTGACCCTATCGCACGCCTTGAGGGAAACCCATGGACAGTTGCGTGAAAGTTCGAGCAGTACAGTTGTCACTCAGCTTTGGCGGCCGTGCAGCTGTACTGCGCGTTCGGCGTTCATCTCGCCTTGTTTGTCGAAACTGAACGATTTTGCCGGCTGGCCGAGCAATTCGGCTTTCTTCGCATGGTACTCGTCGAAGGACAAGCCACGACGATTCAGCGCCTCCAGCGCCAGTTCCCGGGTTTCTTCAGCGGTGTAGGGCCGCAATTCCGGTGAAACATGGCTGGCACATCCGGCGAGAACGGAGATGGCGAGCAGCAAGAAAGTGGCGAGCAGAGATTTCATTTCGGGCGTCCGCAGATCTGTGTTTGGGGCAATAAACACAGGCTACCCGTGCCGCTCGAAGGGTAGAAATCAACGCTCTCGATAGTGGGTATCGGATCAAAAGATCGCAGCCTTTGGCAACTGCTCGTCGGGCACTCGGTTGCGGGAAAAGGGCTGACCTATAGTTATTCGACCGGAAATCGGCGAAGGAACACCTTAACCCCACAACAAAAGGAGAACCGTCATGAGCGTAAAACCTATTCCAGAGGGTTATCACAGCATCACCCCTTATCTAGGCATTCAGAAAGCTGCCGAAGCCATCGACTTCTACAAGAAGGCCTTTGACGCCACCGAAGTCATGCGCCTGGCCATGCCCGATGGCGGCATCGGGCACGCTGAGCTGCGTATTGGTGACTGCCCGATCATGCTTGGCACACCCTGTGACCAGGGCCCATTGAGCAACCCGGACAAATCGCCGTCCGTGGGGCTGCATCTGTATGTGAACGATGTGGACAAGTCCTTTAAACAGGCCATCGATGCCGGTGCCACGCAGGTGTCCGAGGTCAAGGATCAGTTTTATGGCGACCGTTCGGGGACTTTGAAAGATCCCTACGGGCATCTATGGTTTCTGGCCACGCGCAAGGAGGATCTGACTCAGGAGCAGATTGAACAGCGGGCGAAGGAGATGTTTAAGCAGGGTTGAGTTTTCCAGTGAATGTTCGGCCTCTTCGCGAGCAAGCCCGCTCCCACAGTTGATCGGCTGCGTACACATAATGTGTGTTCGACACCAATCCAATGTGGGAGCGGGCTTGCTCGCGAAGAGGCCATCACCTTCAACATCCAATTTGACTGTCAGACCTTTTCGCAAATAAACACGCGTCCAGCCAGCAACACGAAACATTTACTTTCATATCCCCTTTCGGGATTTCCGATGCTCATACGTCTTATTTAGATGCAGTCGGTCGCGTAGGCAAAAGCCACGGCCGGACTTTTCATGGACCGCACCGCTGGGAAGCCCACAGCAGTAGTCCTCTCATCGAAACAAGACCTTTAATCATGTCGAAGAAATCCCGCTCAAAACTCTGGTTTCTGGTCCATAGCTGGCTGGCGCTGCCCATCTGGTTTTTTGTATTGATCGTCTGTGTGACCGGCACGCTGGCGGTGGTCAGTCAGGAAATCGTCTGGCTGGCCAACCCGCAAATGCGCGCCAGCGCGCCTTCGGACGACGCGCCGCGGCTCGACTATGACCAGATTGTCGCCGCCATCAAACAGGCCGAACCCCAGACGCTGGTCGAGGGCATCAGTCGCCCCGACGAGTCGCATTTCGCCCTGGACGTGGACGTCAGTTACCCGGACGGCCGCTCAGTGACGGTCTATGTGAACCCCTACAGCGGGGTGATTCAGGGCACCGCTCCACCATTCAACTTCAAGGCATTCACCCGCGCACTGCATGGCTGGTGGCTGGTGCCGTTCACCAACGGCTACAGCTGGGGCTGGTATCTGGTGTCGTTCCTCGGGCTGCCGATGCTGGCGTCGCTGGTGACCGGGTTGGTGGTCTACAAACGGTTCTGGAAAGGCTTCTTTCGACCGACCCTGCGCATTCGCCATGGCGCGCGGATTTTCTGGGGCGACTTTCATCGGCTCAGCGGCATCTGGTCGATCTGGTTCATTGCGGTGATCTCGATCACCGGTGTCTGGTTCCTGATTAAGGCGATTCTGTTCGACAACCAGATTTCGATTACCACGGAACCGGTGGTGTCGGTCGTCTCGCGCGAAAGCGTGCCGTTGACCACCACCGGCAAGCCGGCCCCGATGATCAGCCTGGAACAGGCGATCAAGGTCGCTCAGCAGCAAATCCCTGGACTTGACGCCAGTTTCGTCACCCTGCCGAGCAACGCTTACAGCCATCTGTCCGTGGGCGGTCGTAGCTGGTATCCGCTGATGTTCCAGACGGCCGAGGTCAACCCGTACAACGGCGATATTGCCAGCACGCGGTTGCTGACCGATCGCACCGGCCTGGAGTTCGTGACCGAGTCGATGCGCCCGTTGCACACCGGTGACTTTGGCGGGATCTGGATCAAGCTGATCTGGTTCTTCTTCGGTTTGCTGCTGAGCATGATGGTGCTCAGCGGCTTGCTGGTCTGGACCAAACGCACCGCCCTGGCCACCGCCAATGCGTTCAAGCGCAGCAACAAGACTCCGCGCCCGGTGTCGAGACCGCAAACGGTCATGAACCAACAGACTCCGGAGGGCAACCTGTGAGCAAAACGATCACAGCATCGCAGCCTTCCCGGGCGAGCCTGTTTTGGCGCAAATGGCGCTTCCATATCAACATTTTCTTGCTGCTGATCCCTTTGGGCTTCATGCCCAAATACTTTGCCGACGCCTCGCTGTTTCGCGGCGACAGCGGACTGGGGGAGCGGGAGATCGGCGAAATCCAGGTCGGCCCCTGGAGCCTGCAACTGGCCGAACTGCGCAACGAAGCACCACGATTGACCGGCCCCGCCGGCTACATGAAAGGCTTCAACGCAGCGCTGTGCGAGCGCTGTCGCGATCAGATCAAGGCGACTTACCTGCGTATCGGCAAACCCCGCAGCCTGCGCGCGGCCGGTGCGATTTTCTTCGGTACGCCGTACCGCATGGGCGCAATGCTGCCGGTACCCGAAAAGACCAAAACCGACGCCGAACTGTGGATCACCATGGAAGGCTGGGACGGCGCGATGCATCAAGCGTCCATCCCCCTGAGCCAGGCATCCCCGGCCACCCTCGCCTGGCTGAACAAACAAGGAGGCAAACCATGAGCAACGCTTTTCGACCTCTGCACGCCGTTTTACTGGTGCTCTGCGCCGCCTTCAGCACCAGCGCCCTGGCTCACAACCCGATGTGCGAATGCAAGGCCCTCGACGCCGAACAGATCCAGTGCACCGGCGGTTTCTCCGACGGCAGCGGCGCACCGGGGGTGACCCTGGACGTGATTGGTTACGACGAAACCATTCTGGTGCCGGGCAAGCTCGGTGCCGATTCGACCCTGACGTTCAAGAAACCCGGCGCCGAGTTCTACGTGCTTTTCGACGCCGGTCCCGGCCACGTCGTCGAGATCGACCAAGCGGACATCCAGGCCCCATGACGACACCAACCACACACGTCGTCCGCCCGGCTGGCGCCGGCCATGAAACCCTCTATGTGTTGCTGCTGTGCCTGATGATCCTGGCGGTTGCCGGCTCCGTGGTCGCCTGGCGCGGCGAAGCTCAAGAGGTGAGCAGCGTGGGCAGCCATCAGTTGGACGCCCGTCGTGATCTGAGCGCCTCCGAGCAAGGCATCTACGCCGACCTGCGGGTCACGCTGGATGAAATTCATCTTTTGCGTCAGGAACAGCAAGCACTGCCCACACCCGCCACCCTCGCCGATGAAGGCTTTGCGCCGTTTGCCCAGGATGCCAGTTCTGTCAGCCGCGGCAGCCATGCCTGGCAGTTGCTGGGCGCGAAGGCGTATTTCGGCCAGAGCCAGACCCCAACCGTGGCCGGTTCGTTTCTGATGCGCTTGACCGCTGAAGACGACACCGCGCCGGACATCTGGCTCAACCGCGGCAGCGCCCTCCCCGTTCCGAACGATCTCACCGACGCAGCGCTCAACGGCGCCGGCTGGCAGCAGATCGTCGCGCAATTCGATGCCGGCGTCACCCGCCAGCATCGGCATTGAACCCTCGCCTTCACCCGAGAGAAGACCGCTTTCCCATGCCTAGTTCATCTCAACGTCTTTCCTTTTTGCGCCTGCTGCTGGTCGGCCTGTTTGCCTGTTTGCTGACACCTCTGGCCAGTGCCGACGAAGCCAAGCGCCTGCGCATCGGCATCACCCTGCACCCTTATTACAGTTACGTGGCCAACATCGTCGGTGACAAGGCGGAAGTGGTGCCGCTGATCCCGGCCGGCTTCAACCCGCATGCCTACGAGCCACGGGCCGAAGACATCAAACGCATCAGCGGGCTGGACGTGGTCGTGCTCAACGGCGTGGGCCATGACGACTTCGCCGACCGCATGATCGCCGCCAGCGAAACGCCGAACATCAAGGTGATCGAAGCCAACGAAAACGTGCCCCTGCTGGCCGCCACCGGTGTCGCTGCACGGGGCGCCGGCAAGGTGGTCAACCCGCACACATTCCTGTCGATCAGCGCTTCCATTGCCCAGGTCAACAACATCGCCCGGGAACTGGGCAAGCTCGACCCGGCCAATGCCAAAACCTATACACAAAACGCCCGCGCCTATGGCAAACGCCTGCGGCAGATGCGCGCCGACGCCCTGGCAAAACTGACCCAGGCGCCGAACGCCGAGTTGCGCGTGGCCACGGTGCATGCCGCCTACGATTATTTGCTGCGCGAGTTTGGCCTGGAAGTGACCGCCGTGGTCGAGCCGGCCCACGGCATCGAACCGAGCCCCAGCCAGCTGAAAAAAACCATCGATCAACTGCGGGAACTGGACGTGAAAGTGATCTTCTCGGAGATGGATTTCCCGTCCACTTACGTCGAGACCATCCAGCGTGAATCCGGGGTGAAGCTGTATCCGCTGTCGCACATTTCCTATGGCGAATACACCGCCGACAAGTACGAAAAAGAAATGACCGGCAACCTCAATACCGTGGTCCGCGCGATTCAGGAGTCCGGCGCATGACGGCTCAAGAAACCATCACTGAATCCGCTGTGGGAGCGGGGCCGACCCTGGATTTCGCCGAGGTCAGCCTCACGCTGGGTCGCACGACGATCCTCGACAAGGTGACCTTTCAAGTCCGGCCCGGCAGCGTGCATGCACTGGTCGGCCCTAACGGTGGCGGCAAGAGCTCGCTGATCAAGACCCTGCTCGGGCAGATGGCGCATCAGGGTCGCTTGAGCCTGCAATGGCCTGGCGAACCGGGGACCATCGGCTACGTGCCTCAGGCGCTGGAATTTGATCGCGGTTTACCGATGACTGTCGATGACTTCATGGCCGCGATGTGCCAGCGGCGCCCGGCGTTTCTCGGGTTGAGTAAACACTACGCGGCGGCCATCGGCGAAGCACTGGAACGGGTTGGCATGCAGGACAAACGCAAGCGGCGCATGGGCGCATTGTCCGGCGGTGAGCGCCAGCGCGTTTTGTTGGCCCAAGGGCTGATTCCGGCGCCGCAATTGCTGGTACTCGATGAGCCGATGTCGGCCCTCGATGAAGCCGGTATTCAAGTGTTCGAACGGCTACTGGGCGACTGGCGCCAGAGCGGCATCACCGTGCTGTGGATCGAGCATGATCTGGAAGCGGTCGGGCGACTGGCGGACCGGGTCACAGGGCTCAATCGCCGGGTGCTGTTCGATGCCACGCCGAAACAGGCACTGACCCCGGAGCGACTGCTGACCTTGTTCTCGACCCATCCCCGGAGCGCTGCCTGATGAGTTACGAAGCCTTTCGTTTGATGGTCCAGGGTTGGGCCTCCTCGGGTTACCTGCCGCAAGCGCTGGCCTATGGATTTGTGGTCAACGCGCTGCTCGCCGGGCTGTTGATCGGCCCGGTGCTGGGCGGTTTGGGTACGCTGGTGGTGGTCAAGCGTTTCGCGTTTTTCTCCGAAGCGGTGGGCCATGCGGCGCTGACCGGTGTGGCCATTGGCATTCTGCTCGGCGAGCCCTACACCGGACCTTATGGCAGCCTGTTCGGGTACTGCCTGTTGTTCGGCATTTTGCTCAACTATTTACGCAACCGTACGGGGCTGGCGCCGGATACTTTGATCGGTGTGTTCCTTTCTGTGTCGTTGGCGTTGGGCGCCAGCCTGTTATTGATTCTGGCGGGCAAGATCAATGTGCACATCCTGGAAAACGTGCTGTTCGGTTCAGTGCTGACAGTCAACGGCAATGACCTGCTGGTGTTGGCCATTGTTGGTTCGCTGGTGATGGCGCTGGCCCTGCCGCTGTACAACCGCATCATGCTCGCCAGTTTCAATCCGCAACTGGCGGCGGTACGCGGTGTGGCGGTGAAGACTCTGGATTATCTGTTCGTGATTCTGGTGACCCTGATCACGGTGGCGGCGGTGAAAGTCATCGGGGCGATCCTGGTCGGTGCGCTATTGGTGATTCCTGCGGCGGCCGCGCGATTGCTCAGTCAGTCGCTGAAGGGTTTCTTCTGGTGTTCGGTGCTGATCGCCACGGTGAGCACGCTGTGCGGAATTCTCGCGCCGATTGTCTTTGACCTGCCTATCCCGTCCGGTGCCGCGATCATTCTGGTGGCCGGTATCGCCTTCGCTCTGGCCGCGATTGCTCGCGGCATCGTTCCAAGTCTGAAAGGGAACCTCGGATAAATGTCTTTTCCTCTGCGTCAATTGACCCTGGCGCTGACCTTGTGTGGGCCAGCCTCGTTCAACGCATCCGCCACCGATACCTTCGAACCGATGCGTCTGGTGGCCAATCACGGTGTCGGTAACACCGCGCTCTTCGCCTCGACTTCAACGCACAAAGTGCTGGTGCTGGCGGCGTTGCCTGTGACCTACGGTCTGGGTGCCCTGCTGCTGGAGGGCACCGATGTCAGCCTTGAGCGCGCAGCGCCGGCCAACCTGCCCGGCAGTCGGCAGACCGCTTATTTCACCGGCCGTGGCGCTCAAGCGCTCAATAAGCTGGCGATCGACGCCGATGCGGTCATCGGCCTGCGTTCGCTATGGCCGGATGATCCGCTGTACCCGAACGCCCGTCGCAGCAATATCCGCATCATTGAAATCGACGCCGCCCGCCCGGTGGACGGCGCCCTGCCCGGCATCGCCGTACAGCCTGGCAGCAAGATCGACGGCTTGAACAGTCAGCCTTGGTTGGCCAGCAACAACATGGGCCGGATGGCGGATGTCATGGCGGCAGACCTGGTGCGCCTGGCGCCAGCGGCCAAACCGAAGATAGACGCCAACCTGGCAGCACTCAAACAGCGCCTGCTCAAGCTTAGCGCTGACAGCGAATCACGCTTGGCCAATGCCGACAACTTGAGTGTGATGAGCCTGAGCGATCATTTCGGCTACCTGATCGGCGGCCTTAACCTGGAGCTGATCGGCCTGGATGCACGGCCGGATGCCGAGTGGACGCCGGAGGCGCTGACGCAATTGGGCGCAACGCTCAAAAACAATGATGTGGCGGTGGTATTGCATCATCGCCAGCCGCCGGACGCGGTGAAAGCGGTAGTTGCCGAGTCTGGTAGTCGGTTGGTGGTGTTGAGTGTCGATGCGGTGGATCCGGTGGCTGAATTGGAAGGGAATGTGGATTTGGTGATCAAGGGGTTGAGCGGGGTGTAACGTCAGTTAGACCGCGTTATCGTTCTTCGCGGGCAAGCCCGCTCCCACAGGGATTTGTGGTGTTCACTCTATTTATGACAACAACACCAATCCACTGTGGGAGCGGGCTTGCCCGCGATGACGGTCTGACAGGCAACACAAACTCCAGACCTGAAAAAGCCCGCTGACCTTACCGGTTCAGCGGGCTTCTTTTTGCGCGGTGACTCAGTGAGCCACAGCCGCCTGTTCTTCCATTTTCTGGCGCAGGCTCAGTGGACGCATGTCGGTCCAGACCTCTTCGATGTAGGCCAGGCATTCCTTTTTCAGGCCGCTCTTGCCCACGGTGCGCCAGCCTTGTGGCACGGCCTTGTAGTCGGGCCAGATCGAGTATTGCTCTTCGTGGTTGACCACGACCTGAAAGAGGATGTCCTCGCGGTCGAATACTGACGTCATGCTGTCTCTCCATCGTTGTAGGGTGGGCTGCGCGCCGTGCGCAGCCGTTATGTAGAAGGAACGTTCAACACATCAAAAAATTTAAAGGCTGGCGGTGGCTGCGGCCATGGCCCTGCCGAAAATGTCGGCCACCCGATCGATTTCCGCGGCTGTGATCACCAACGGTGGCAGGAAACGCACGACACCGCCGTGACGCCCGCCCAGCTCGAGGATCAATCCGCGTTTGAGGCATTCGCGCTGCACCAACGGCGCCAGACGAGCGAATATCGGTGGATGCCCTTGAGCGTCTGGCGCGCCGGTCGGGTCGACCAGCTCAACGCCCAGCATCAAGCCCCGTCCGCGGATATCGCCCAGTTGCGGGAAGTCCCGTTGCAGGATGTGCAGGTGTTCACTCAAGCGTTCGCCCATGGCGGCGGCGTGCTCGCAAACCTTGTGCTCTGTCAGGTAGCGCATCACCGCAGAGCCTGCGGCCATTGCCATCTGATTACCGCGAAAGGTCCCGGCATGGGCGCCCGGCAGCCAGGTGTCGAGCCAGTCGCGATAGACCACCACCGCCAGCGGCAGGCTGCCGCCGATGGCTTTGGACATCACCACCACGTCCGGAATGATCCCGGCGTGCTCGAAGGCGAACATCTTGCCGGTACGGGCAAAACCGCTCTGGATTTCATCGACGATCAGCGCTACGCCGGCCTTTTCGGTGATGCGTCGCAAACCGCGCAGCCAGTCGAGATCGGCCGGAATCACCCCGCCCTCGCCCTGTACCGCTTCGACGATCACCGCAGCAGGCAATTGCACGCCGGCCTCCGGATCATTCAGCAGGTTTTCCAGGTAACTCAGGTTGACCTGCACCCCCTGCTCGCCGCCGAGCCCGAACGGGCAACGGTAATCGTAGGGATACGGCATGAACTGCACGCCACTGCTGAGCAACGCACCCAACGGTTTCTTCGGCCCCAGACTGCCCATCAGGCTCAGCGCGCCCTGGCTCATGCCGTGGTAACCGCCCTGGAACGACAAAACCGTGCTGCGTCCGGTGGCGGTGCGCACCAGTTTCAGCGCCGCTTCTACCGCATCGGTGCCGGTGGGGCCGCAGAACTGAATCTTCGCTTCAGCGGCCAATGCCGGCGGCAACAGACCGAACAGGTCCTGAACAAACTGATCCTTGACCGGCGTGGTCAGGTCAAGTGTGTGCAGCGGCAGTTCATCGGTCAGCACTTGCTGGATCGCTTCGATCACCACCGGGTGGTTGTGTCCCAAAGCCAGAGTCCCCGCACCGGCCAGGCAATCAATGAAACTGCGGCCTTCGACATCCTCGACATAAATGCCCTTGGCTCGCTTGAGTGCCAGGGGAATGCGCCGCGGATAGCTGCGAGCGTTCGACTCCTGCCGGCTTTGACGAGCCAGCAATGGCGATTCGTTGAACTGATAAAGCGTCTCGGCAGGCGTCGGAACGATCCGGGTAGGCTGATCTTCGATAAGGCTGATAGCGACTGACATCTCTCGATCCCTCAATACGCTGTTGATAGTGACCAAAACTGCACACCGGGCAGGTGCGCGTTCCGGTCACGGGGCGCACTTGCAGGTTTTCCTGTTCTGGAAACGCATCAGGACCTCAAGGATTTAGACCCTCGATCAGCTTTCTATGAAGGTGGTGACAGCGCCTTGTGCATGGGAATGGCGTGGAGTCCCGCCACGGTGAAGGTTTCAGCGCAAGCCCGGTAACCCAGACGGTGGTAAAACGCCTCACCGGTACGGGTGCTGTTGAGCCGCGCGTGAGGCAAACCCTGAGCGATCAACCAGGTTTCGAGATCCTGCACCAATGCTTGTCCGGCGCCTCGTCGAAACCATTCCGGCTGTACATAGCAGAACGCGATCTTGCCGCTGATCGCCGCCATGGCGACGCCGATCGGTTTGTCCTGCAACAGGGCGATGTTCAGGTACAAGCGCGAGTCGACCAGCCAGGGTTGCACGTGTTCGATGGTTTTGTTGTGAGTCCAGGTGGCGACGGTTCGCGGATCGTTGCGATGGTCCAGCGCGCAGCCGACGCGAATGGAGCGCTCGACGATGCGGCTGATGATTCCGGCGTCGGCAGGCGTTGCCTTGCAGATGTGTATCGATGCATCCATGGCGCTGTTACCTCAATCCATTGAGTCAAAGCTGCCAGGGACGATAGCGCTGTGGGGGCCGGGTGGCTAATGGAGAGACGTTACATTTGGTGTGCGACACAGAACAAATGTAGGAGCTGCCGAAGGCTGCGATCTTTTGATCTTGCTTCTAAAAGGTCAAAAGATCGCAGCCTTCGGCAGCTCCTACAGAGGTTTTGTGTTGTTGGTTAGACCGGTTGCAGAGGCATGGTCAGCTCGACCCGCAAGCCATCCGGGCGACTGTCGAAATGCAGGGTGCAGCCGCAACGCTGGACGATGGCCTGGACAATCGCCAGGCCGAGGCCGCAACCGGTGCTCTGGCCGTTGCGCCAGAAGCGTTGGGTCAGGTGTTGCAGGTCATCTTCGGCAATCCCCGGGCCGTGGTCGCGGACCAAAAAGCGCACGCGATTGTTGGTGGTTTCCAGGCTCAGCTCCACGGCCCCATTTCCTGGGGTATGGCGCAGGGCGTTGTCGAGCAAGTTGCGCAATGCGGCAATCGACAGCACTGCCGGCATTTGCAGCGGCGCATTGGAGAATGTGGTCGGCAATTGAAACTTGATCCGCTGACGATCACCGCTGGCGGCATCCTGAATCGCCAGTTTCGCCACCTGTTCGGCGCTGCATTGCACGCCATCATCGAACGACAGACTGCCCTCGACGCGCGCCAGCAGCAGCAATTGTTCAAGCGTGCGATGCAGTCGGTCAGCGCCCTCTTCAGCCCGCGCCAGAGACTGATCCCGGGCGCTGCCTTCAGTCATGCGCGCCACTTGCAGATGGGTTTTGATCGCGGTCAGCGGGCTGCGCAATTCATGGGCGGCATCACCGGTCAGGCGCCGCTCGCGCTCGATGGTCTTGCCAATACGCAGGAACAACTGATTCTGGGTTTCCAGCAGCGGTTGCAGCTCGCTGGGCAACGGCTGGATCTGCAACGGTTCCAGGGAATCGGCACTGCGCCGCATCAGCGCATCGCGCATACGATTGAGCGGTGCCAGCCCCTGACCGATGCCGAGCCACAACAGACACAGGCAGCCGAGCAGCGCCACGCCGACCGGTACTGAGGCCGCCAGCAGAATGGACATGTTCAGCGCTTCGCGCTCGATTTGCCGGTCGGCGGTGGTAATGCGCACATCACCGCGCGCCAGGGTGAAGCTGCGCCAGGGTGCGCCGTCGATCATTTGATCATGGAAGCCCATTTTTTCGGCTTCCAGGGTTTGTTCGGGGCTACTGTGGCTGCGGGCCAGGATTTCGCCGCGCAACGAGCTGACCTGACAGGCCATGCCGCCAGGGATACTCAGCTGTTCAGCGCTGAAATGGGTCCCCTCGCCCTTGCTCGGCAACGCCGGCAGTTGCTCCAGCAGCCCGGCCACCATCCGCGCCGACGCCACCAGCCGCTGGTCCAAGGAAAACATCATCTGGTTGCGCAGATCACTGAGCATCCAGGCGGCGGCCAGGGCCCAGATCAGCGCAAACGCGGCGCCGAGGGTCAGGCTCAGGCGCAAACGCAGACTCATCACTTCGATTGCTCTCCGCCATCGGCCGGCCCCAGGCGATAGCCCAGGCCACGCACGGTCTCGACGATGCCGTTGCCGAGTTTGCGCCGCAGGTGATGGATATGGACGTTAAGGGCGTTGCTTTCCAGTTCGTCATTGAAACCGTAGACACTGTCCTTGAGTTGCTCGGTGGACAACACCCGGCCACGGTTATGCAGCAAGGCTTGCAACAGCGATTGTTCACGGCGCGACAAATCGACGGGTCGGCCGCCGAGCAGGGTTTCTCGGCTGCTCGGGTCGTAGGTCAAACGACCATGTTCAATCAGGTTGACGCTGCGACCCGCCACCCGTCGCAACAGCGTATGCAGACGGGCGGCGAGTTCGCGCAGGTCGAAAGGCTTGAGCAGATAGTCATCGGCACCGGCCTGTAGACCATCGACGCGGTCGGTGACCGAATCCCGCGCAGTGAGGATCAGCACCGGGATTTCGAGGCCATGGTGACGCAACTGCTGCAACAACTTGAGGCCATCTTCGTCCGGCAGGCCGAGATCGAGCACCATGACGTCGAACTCGGCCACCTTGAGCATCGCCCGGGCGGCGGAAGCGGTGGCCACGTGTTCCACCGTCAGGCCCTGGGCCGTGAGGCCGGCGACAATGCCGCTGGCAATCAGCTCATCGTCTTCGCAAACCAGTACGTGCATGGGAACTCCATGAGCAAAAACGCGAGTCAAACAGATGTGGATTAAGCCGCAATTATGGCAAGCCCTACGGCCGACGAGAAGCAGGCCTTTCGTTCAGTGGTCGTGCAGCGTACCAGATGGGTATTTGATGATCGCCTTAATCATTTTGACACCCCCAACTTAGTTGACATGAAACATATCAGTCTCAAACCGAAACAATCAGCCCACAAAAAGCCATATCAAAGATCAATATCTAACGATAGTCTGACTCCGGCATTAACACCCCACATTACCAGTGTTCGAAGAGATGCCATTATTTACCATAAATATTCTTCAGCCAACTGAAAGGAATCAGATCATGCCGACACTCAAGAATTTTGTTGCCGTCGATTGGCGAGCAGGAAAAGATAAAATTTACTTCTTCTTCAAAGACAGCAATACATACTCCAGATTTGATCTTGGCGAGAACAAGGTTGACGAGGGATATCCTGCCGAGATAACAGCCGATAACTGGGGAAGCTTTCATGCTCACGTCAAAGATCTGCGTTTCGGCTTTACAGTCACCGGGGTTGGGGGCTACCCGAACGGAGGGGATGACATTTTATGGCTGTTCTATTATGCCAATGGCACTCCGATGGTCTGTAAGTACGATCAGGATTACGACAAAGTAACCGGTACCTATCGTCTTGAAGATTCGTTGTGGCACTCGCTACTTCCTTATTTCGACCGCATCGTGGCCGGCACATGGTGGGAAATATTCGGCCACAAGTATCTGTTCAAATTTTTGACGAATGATGGACACTACATCAACTTCAATTACACAACACAAAAAACATCAATAGCTCCCATCACATCTGGCTCCTGGCCTGGATTGGATCTTTATAAAAACCAAATCATTACGGCTGTGCAAAACGATGCCCCACTTTTCAACAGCTATTTCTATATCTTCCTGACCAACAACAGATACATCAGATACAACATAAATGACAACAGGGCAGAGACTGGGCCGACAAGAGTAGATGACGACTCCTGGCCAGGGTTGATACAAGACTGAGACGGCATCGGATTCCGCTTCCTGGGAGGATCATGCCTGGGGTCGGGGGACCGCTGTCTTTTCTCCAGACGGGTGGTTCCCCGCGCGTCATATATATATGTAACGCACGTCCTCCTTCTCACCTGAATAACCTGTGTGCGTACCAACCCAATTGTCCACTCACACAGGTATTGACTATGTATACACACTCATCCGCTTTGACGACGCTGTTCAGCTTGCTCAACACATTGAGCTCGCTGATTGCCCGGTTGACCAATGAACAAGAAACCGCCAGAAAAAAGGGGCTGGAGCTCTACAACCTGGGGGAATACCGGGATTCGGAGGCTTATCTGACCATTGCCGCCACCGCTGGAGATCGTGAATCGCAGTACGCACTCGCAGAAGTCATCAGGCGCCGGGAAAACAACCTCAAGGAGGAGGATAAAACCCACGCCGAAAGAGAATGGTACGCCCTGGCAGCAACTCAGGGCGACGTCTACGCCCTGCTGCGATTGGCTGATGACGCATCCCTTGAGCAAGCCAAAACACTTGCGCAAGGGCGTGCCGACAGCGGCGATGGCGAAGCCATGCTTCAACTTTATGAAATAACCAAGGATATTGCCTGGCTGAAAAAATCGGCTGAAGCAGGTTTTCTGGAAGGGCAATACATACTCGCCATCGTGTATGACAAGGACCACACCCTCATTCCGGATGCGATTGAACGCAGGTCCACTATCGACCGTTGGCTCAAACGTGCGGCCGAGGCGGGGTTCTCCCGGGCGATGCACTGGTACAGTAATCGCCCACCCGTTAGCCATGATCTTCCCACCAGGAGAGAGTGGCTGATCAAAAGAGCGCAATTGAACGATGTAAACGCGGTGCTCGAGTACGGCTATGGGTTGGGTGGCGTCTATGAGGATGAGAATGGTATTGATACCGAATATGGCTTCGAGAAGAACCTGATCAATAGTTACGGCCTCATTTGGCTGGTGCTCGATACCTCTCGGGAATCCCCTCGCTACAACACCGCGTTAAACAATCTTTCAATCATTGCGCAGGACATGTCCAAAGAAGACATAGAAGCCGGCAAGGCATTTGCGCAGGAGTGGAAGCGTACGCATCCCCCACTGTCGGAATTCAGATTGACCTACAGCGATCTTCAGTAAGTCATCAAGGGTGATTTGCGCTGTGAATTCTGGATTCCAGCGCGAATCAGCCTGGCTAATAATCACGTTCTGCTCGTTAACACCGGGTTAATCGGCAGCCATCATCGTGCTCGGCAATTGCAATGTTTAAGGCCTTGTCGATGCGCGGTTTTCTTGTTTTTCTTCTCTGGCTGTTTGCCAGCCTTGCTCAGGCACAGCCGGGGAACAATCCATTCGACAGAAAACCCGACTTTCTACCCATCGAAAAAGCGTTCATCTTCACCTCCGAGCGCCTGGCGTCCGGTGAAACGCAATTGTTCTGGCAGATTGCCGACGGTTACTACCTGTACCAAAAACGCCTGAAGTTCGACGATTTGCCTGCGCAGTACAAACCGGTGTTGCCTGAAGGTGAAGCTCACAGCGATGAGTTTTTCGGTGAACAGCAGGTTTATCGCCAAGGCCTGGAACTGAAGATTCCGGCGGGTGCCAGCGGCCAGATCAAGGTGGGTTTCCAGGGCTGTGCCGATGCCGGGTTGTGTTATCCGCCCCACACTCAAGTGGTGTATTTAGGCAACACCACAATGCCGAGCCTTTTAAATGAGGCACCGGATCAAGCCTTGGCCAGCGACCTGCAACAACGGGCGCTGGGCTGGAGCCTGCTGGTGTTCTTCGGCTTGGGCCTGCTGCTGGCGTTCACGCCGTGCTCGTTGCCGATGTTGCCGATTCTGGCGGGGTTGATCGTTGGCAGTGGCGCCACACCCAAGCGCGGTTTTGCACTGGCCGGCAGCTACGTGATCAGCATGGCACTGGTGTATGCGGCGATGGGCGTGCTGGCGGCATTGCTCGGTGCGAACCTTCAGGCGTTGCTGCAAAACCCTTGGTTGCTCGGCAGTTTTGCCGCGATTTTCGTGCTACTGGCCTTGCCGATGTTCGGTTTCTTCGAGCTGCAATTACCGGTAGCGGTGCGTGATCGACTGGAACATGTTTCGCGCAATCAACGCGGTGGCAACCTGATCGGTGCCGGTTTGCTGGGAGCCTTGTCCGGCCTGCTGGTGGGACCGTGCATGACCGCCCCATTGGCCGGTGCCCTGCTCTTTATCGCCCAAAGCGGCAATGCGCTGCACGGCGGGCTGATTCTGTTCGCCATGGGCATCGGCATCGGTATACCGCTGCTGTTGCTGGTGACCGTCGGCAATCGTTTCCTGCCCAAACCCGGCGCCTGGATGAACCTGCTCAAAGGCGTGTTCGGCTTCCTGTTCCTCGCTACTGCGCTGCTGATGCTGCGCCCGGTACTGGATGAATCGCTGTGGCTCGGCTTGTGCGGAGCCTTGCTTCTGATCGCCGCCTACAGCGCCTGGAAGCAGTCGCAGGGGTTTGGCCGCGTCGCCCATCTGTTCGGTGCCAGTTCATTGCTGTTGGGGCTGTGGGGCAGTCTGCTGGTGGTGGGTGCCGCCGGTGGCAGTGACGACCCGTACCAGCCGCTGCAGGTCTATAGCATCAGCCGTGACGGCACCGGCGCAAGCCCTGCCAGTCACGACGCCTTTACCACGATCAAGGAGCCAGCCGCACTGCAACGGGAGCTGGAAGCCGCTCGGGCTCAAGGCCAATGGGTGCTGCTGGATTACTACGCCGACTGGTGTGTGGCGTGCAAAGTCATGGAAAAACAGGTCTTCGGCAAACCGCAGGTCCTGCAAGCACTCAGCGATGTGCGCTTGCTACGGCTGGACGTCACCGCCGACAATGCCGCCAGCCGCGAACTGCTCGGCCGTTATAAAGTGCCGGGGCCGCCAAGCCTGTTGTGGATCGGCCCCGACGGCGAAGAGCGCCGCAGCCAGCGCATCACCGGTGAGGTCGATGCCGGCACCTTCCTGCAACGCTGGACCACCACCCGAGACGCTCGTTAATGCTGACCTTTACCCTCGGCACCTTTGCCATCGCACTTAATCACTTGCTGCTGATCAGTGCCCTGGCGCTGGCGACTTTTGTCGGCTGGCGGGTGGCCAAGCGTGGCGGCGAGAACCCGGAGTCGGTGCTGTTCAGCCTGTTCCTGCTGGGCCTGCTGGCGGCCCGGGTCGGTTTCGTGATTGCCTACTGGACGCAGTATCGCAACGATCCATGGCAGATCATCGACCTGCGCGACGGTGGTTTTCTCGCCTGGCCCGGGGTGGTCGTGCTGTTACTCGCCGCTGTGTATCGAGGCTGGCGTCGCCCGGGCCTGCGCCGGCCGTTGGGCTTTGGCGTGGCCAGTGGTCTGTCATTCTGGCTGCTGGCAACCTTCTCTCTGAATATTTATGAACAAGGCACGCGCTTGCCGCAGATCACCCTGCGCAATGCCGCCGGCCAAACGGTGCAACTCAGCGATTACCAGGGCGGCCCGCTGGTCATCAATCTTTGGGCCACCTGGTGCCCCCCATGCCGCCGGGAAATGCCGGTGCTGGAAAACGCCCAGAAACAGCGTCCGGACCTGACTTTTCTATTCGTCAACCAGGCCGAAAGCATGCAAAGCGTCAGCACCTTCCTTGAAACCCAGGGCCTGAGCCTGACTAACGTGCTGTTCGATGGCAGTGGTCGCTTGGGTCAGGCCGTGGGTTCCATGGCATTGCCGACTACGCTGTTCTATAGCCCCGACGGGCACCTGCTGGGCAGCCATCTGGGCGAGCTCTCTGAAGCCAGCCTGGCCCGCGCCCTGGAAAACTTCGACACCCCGAACCCGGCCACCTCGGCCACGCCTTCAAGGAAATTGCCATGCTCCGCCTCCGCCACCTGCTGACGTTAACCCTGGGTGCCGCCCTGCTGCACTTGCCGTCGGTACAGGCCGAAGAATTGCCTGAAGCGATCAAGAAGATCGAAGCCAAGGGCGCCAAAATTGTCGGCACCTTCGACGCGCCCGACGGCCTGCGCGGTTATGCAGCGCAATACCAGAACCGCGGCATGGCGCTGTACCTGACCCCGGACGGCAAACATGTACTGTTGGGCAACTTGTACGACGCCGAAGGCAATGACCTGAGCAGCGCGCCGTTGCAGAAACTGGTCTACGCACCAATGGCCAAGGAAATCTGGGGCAAGATGGAAGCGAGCAACTGGATCGGTGACGGCAACAAGGACGCACCGCGAATCGTCTATCTGTTCAGTGACCCGAATTGCCCGTACTGCAACATGTTCTGGGAACAGGCGCGGCCGTGGGTCAAGGCCGGCAAGGTGCAGTTGCGGCACATCATGGTCGGCATCATTCGCGAAGACAGCCCGGGCAAGTCCGCCGCGCTGCTGGCCGCCAAGGACCCGCAAAAAGCGTTGGCAGACCATGAGAAATCCGGCAAGGACAGCTCGCTCAAAGCCCTGAAAGATGTGCCGCCGGCGATTCAGGCGAAACTCGCGGCGAACATGCAGTTGATGGAAGACCTGGAACTGGCCGCCACCCCGGCGATTTTCTACATGGATGACAAGGGCCAGCTGCAACAGCAGCAAGGCGCGCCGACGCCGGAGAAATTGGTGAAGATTCTGGGGCCTAAGTAAGTGATTCAGCCGTCGGATTTGTGGTGACAGCAGTAACGCCATCGCGGGCAAGCCCGCTCCCACAGGGTTATACGACCTCCTGTGGGAGCGGGCTTGCCCGCGATGGCGTCTGTATGACCGACTAATTTCTCTGGGCTAGAAATGCCAGCAAGGCGTCTGTAACAAACTGCGGATTCTCCAGATTGGAGATATGCCCCGCCTCCGGCACCAGCACAAACGGGCAACCAATCAACTCGGCCATTTCTCTGGTTTCCGACGGCGGCCTTGGTTTGTCCTGATCGCCGCACATCAACAGCGTGGTTTCAGGGTTCAGTTCACCCAGGCGCGGCAACAGATCATCACGACCAAAGGTAATCCGCCCCATCGGCACGATGCTTTGACGCAGGCGGTCGACCGGCAGCGCAGCCAATTTGGCGCGGAAATCCTGATACAGCGCCGATTGCGGATCGATGCCCGGACGGAAGAAGATCGGCACCACGATGTCGAGCAGCTGCGGCGAGATCACACCGCTGTCTTCGATCTGCTTGAACAGCGAGAAATAGTATTGGCGAGTCGGTTCCGGCTCGACGCCGACGCAGGTGTCCATCAGCACCAGACCGTTGAGCCGCTGCGGTGCTGACAGTGCCAGTCGAACGCCCCACATGCCTCCCACCGAAAGACCGACCAGCGTGACGCGATCGATGTCCAGATGATCGAGCAATGCCAGGGCCTGGCGTGCTACGTCATCCAGCGACTTTGTGCATTCGGGCATCCGCCCGGATTGGCCATGGCCCCACAGGTCCAGGGCGATGACCCGATAGTGCTGCGACAGCGCCGCAATCTGCGGCGCCCACATGGCTTGGTCCCACAGGTAACTGCCGGCCAGCAGTACCGCAGGGCCTGTGCCTTGATCAATGTAGTGAAGCGCTTGTCCATCAACCGTTACGAAGGGCATCGACTGTCTCCCTGGTGAAATCGGATCCATTAAAAAAGCACAGGAAGACTGAGCCGCACGAGGCCCGGCAGTCAACCCGGGGCTTTGTGGTGTCTGTGATGACGCCTTCGCGGGCAAGCCTCGCTCCTACGGTATTGCGTCGATCAATCGACGCGGACCTGTAGGAGCGAGGCTTGCCCGCGAAGAGGCCCTCACCAACGCTAAAGAACTACAGCCCCTCCAACGCCGCCATCAGGTCATTCAACCGATCCACCTTCTCCTCGGTAATGTCGCTCGCCGCCAACCCGTCGATGTACTCGGCCAGCTCTGCCACCGTGCTGCACTCGAACATCGCCCGTAGCGGCACGTTGCGTTGCAGGGCTTTTTGCACCCGCGAGGCGATCTGTGTGGCCAGCAACGAATGCCCGCCGAGCTCGAAGAAGTTGTCACGCACGCCGACCTTCTCGACCTTCAACACCTCGGCCCAAATATCGGCCAGGGTCTGCTCCAGCTCGTTGCGCGGCGCCTGATAGTCCTGGCTCTGCAACTGGCCGATTTCCAGTGCCGGCAAGGCCTTGCGATCGAGTTTGCCGTTGGCGTTGAGTGGCAGCTTGTCGAGCCACAACCAGTGCAGCGGCACCATATATTCCGGCAATTCGGCGCGCAGGCGTTGCTTGATACGCTCCAGTCGATCGCCTGGATTCAATGCCGACTCGGCCGCTACCAGATAGCCGACCAAATGCTTGCCGTTGACGCCTTCCTGCACCCCCACCGCCGCGTCGCGAACTTCCGGTTGCTCGTGCAGACGGGCTTCGATTTCACCCAGTTCGATGCGGTAACCGCGGATCTTCACTTGATGATCGATACGCCCAACGTATTCCAGCACGCCGTCACTGCGACGTCGGGCCAGGTCGCCGGTGCGATACAGGCGATCCCCCGGTGCGCCGAACGGGTTCGGCACAAACACCTGCGCGGTACGCAACGGATCGCTCACATAGCCACGACCCACGCCGATGCCGGCCACGCACAACTCACCCACCGCTCCCAATGGCACCAGTTCCAGCGCGCCATCGAGCAGGTACAAACGGTTGTTGTCGGTCGGCGTACCAATCGGCAGATAACTGCCGCGAGTCGAGGCCAGGTCGACGCGGAAGAACGCTACGTCGTCCGAACATTCCGCCGGACCGTAAGCATTCACCAGACCAATCTGCGGATAACGCAGCAACCACTGATGCGCCAGTTCCGGCGGCATCGCTTCGCCGGTCGGCAGCATCCAGCGCAGGCCATCGAGGCTCATGCGGTCCTGGGCGAGCATGCCCTGAATCAGCGACGGCACGCTTTCCAGCACGGTGATGCCCTGGCTCTGAACGTGAGCCAACAAGCCTTGCGGATCGTGGGCGATGCTGTTCGGTACGATGTCCACCCGAGCGCCGAACAGCGGTGCGGCGAGGAACTGCCAGACCGAAATATCGAAGCTTTGCGAAGCGGTCTGGGCGATCACGTCGGCGTCGCTCAGTTTCAGGTACGGCACCTTGCTCAACTGGTTATTGAGCATGCCGCGCTGCTCGACCATCACGCCCTTCGGCAGACCGGTGGAACCCGAGGTGTAAATCACGTAAGCGAGGTTGTCCGGGCCGCTGTAAATGCCCGGATTGGCCACCGAAACTTCACTCGCCTGCACGTCTTCCCAGACCAGCAATCGAGGTCGATTGGCACAATCGAACTCTTCCAGCAGCGCGACGGCTTGTTCACAACACGCCTGAGTGCAGACCAGCAACGACGTGCGGCTCAGGTCAATGATCCGGCTCAAGCGCTGACTCGGCAGACCCGGGTCCAGCGGCAGGTAACCGGCACCGGCCTTGAAGCTGCCAATGATCATGCCCAACAGATCGAGGTTACGTTCAGCGAGCAACGCCACCGGTTGATCCAGGCCGACACCGGCCGCAATCAGCGCATGGCCGAGACGGTTGCTGCGCTGGTTCAGCTCAACATAGCTGTGCCGCTGATCCAGGCAACTGGCGGCAACTCGCTGCGGATGCTCAGCAACCTGCGCTTCGAACAATGAGACATAGCTCTGCTCCAGCGGATAGTCGTGTTCGCTCTGGTTGCAGCCATGGATCAGGAAGTCCTGTTCCTCGGTGCCCAGCAGCGGCAGATCGGCCATGTCGCCATGGAAGCCTTCGACCAGCGCCAGCAGCAGGCGCTTGAATTCGCCGAGCATGCGCTCGACCGTGGATTCGTCGAAATAACGCTGGTCGTAGGACAGGTGCAAGCCAAGGTCATCGCCCGGATAACACACCGCCGTCAACGGGAAGTTGGTGTGGGTGCGGCCCGAATCCGAGGTCGCGTTGAGGCTCTGCGCACGGTCCAGCACCGAGACTTCCACCGGAGCGTTTTCGAACACGAACAGGCTGTCGAACAGCGGCTGGCCTTTAGGCAGTTCGCTGTTTTCCTGAATGCTTACCAGCGGCAGGTATTCGTACTCGCGCAGCTGCATGTTGCTGTCGAGCAGACTGCTGAGCCACTGACGAACGCTGCAACGCCGATCGTCCTCGGGCATTTTCACCCGCAGGGCGATGCTGTTGATGAACAGCCCGACGGTGCGCTGCATCTGCGGCATGTCCACCGGACGCCCGGCCACCGTGACGCCGAACAGCACGTCGCGATCGCCGCTCAAGCGACGCAGCACCAGCGCCCACGCCGCTTGGGCGAAGGTGTTGATGGTCAGCTGATGGGCCTGGGCCAGTTCGCGCAGTTGCGCACCATCGCGGGCATCGAGTCGGGTATAGCGGTCGCCGACGATCATGCCGCCGCTGTCGCCGGCATGTTCACGCAGGAACGGCCGGTCGCTCGGAATCGGCGTGGTGCGCTCGAAACCTTGCAGGTTCTGCTGCCACCACTGCCGCGCTTCGGCCAGGCTCTGGCGTTGCAGCCAGCCGATGTAATCGCGATAACGCGGCGGCACGGCCAGCTGCGCTTCGCGACCTTCGCCGAGGGCGGTGTAGATCTCGAAGAAATCGTTCATCAGCAGCGAACGGCACCAGGCATCGATGAGGATGTGGTGGTTGCTCATCATGAACCAGTAACGCGCCGCGCCCACGCGGATCAAGCGCAAGTGGAACGGTGCCTGGTTGAGCAAATCGAACCCGGCCTCGCGCTCGCTTTTCAGCAGCGCCTGCAACTTCGGCTCTTGCTCGGTTTCGGCAACCGCGCTCCAGTCCAGATACTCGATCGGCGTGCTGCCCGGTTTATGGATCACTTGCAGCATGTCTTCACCGACGTTCCAGCAGAACGAGGCGCGCAAGGCTTCGTGACGGGCGATCACCGCTTGCCAGGCCTGGGCGAAACGCTCGGGGTCGAGTTCGCTGTTGATGCGGTAGCGATCCTGCATGTAGTAGAGGCCGGTGCCCGGTTCGAGCAAGGTGTGCAGCAGCATGCCTTCCTGCATCGGGGTCAGCGGGTAGACGTCTTCGATCATCGCCGCCGGGACGGGCAATGCGTCGAGTTGCGGCTGAGTGAGTCGGGCCAGCGGGAAGTCCGACGGCGTCAGGCCGCCCGCGTTGTCGCTCAGGCAATGCTGGATCAGGCTGTGCAATTCGCCCAGATACGCTTCTGCCAGTTCGATGATAGTTTGCACATCGAAGCGTTCGGCGCTGAAGGTCCAGCGCAGCACCAACTCACCGCCATAGACCTGACTGTCGACGCTCAGCTCATTAGGCAGCGGCGCCTGTGGATCGTGGGCCGCGCCCACCGGTTCATCCAGCGGACGGAACAGCGCATCACTGCCGAAGCTCTGGTCGAATTGGCCCAGGTAGTTGAAGGTGATCGGCGCCACCGGCAACGCCGCCATGGCCTGACGGCACAGGCCATCGGCCAGGTAACGCAGCACGCCATAACCCAAACCCTTGTGCGGCACCGCGCGCAGTTGCTCCTTGATCGCTTTGATCGAGGCACCCTGCTCTGCCACAGGCGTCAAACGCAGCGGGTAAGCACTGGTGAACCAGCCAACGGTGCGGGTCAGGTCAATCTCGTCGAACAGGGTTTCGCGACCGTGGCCTTCGAGTTGAATCAACGCTGATTCGTGACCGCTCCAGCGACACACCACACGGGCCAATGCGGTCAGTAGCAGGTCATTGACCTGGGTGCGATAGGCCGTCGGCGCCTGTTGCAGCAGTTGGCGGGTGCGCTCGCTGTCGAGGCGCACGCTGACGGTTTGCGCGTGACGGTTTTGCTGACCACCCTGCGGACGATCACAGGGAAATTCAGCGCTTGGGCCGGCCAGTTGCGTCTGCCACCAGCTCAATTCTTCACGCAGGGATTCGCTGCCGGCGTAAGCCTGCAACCGTGCGGCCCAGTCCTTGAAGGCACTGGTTTTTGCCGGCAGTTTTACTGACTGTCGGGACTCGAGTTGACGATAAACCGTTTGCAGATCGTCCAGCAGAATCCGCCACGACACCCCGTCCACCACCAAGTGGTGAATGGCAATGAACAATCGTTGTTCCCCTTCAGGATCATCCACCAGCAGCGCCCGCATCAGCGGCCCGTGCTCAAGGTCGAGGCCGCGTTGAGCATCGGCGAACAACGCCGTGCAGTTGTCCATGCTCGGCACGTGTACCTGCCACAGCACGGCAGCGTCGGAAACTGCCTGGTGCTCGGCCTGCCAATGGCCGGCGACTTCGGTAAAGCGCAGGCGCAAGGCATCGTGCTGTTCGATCACCGCCAGCAGCGCTTGCTCCAGACGATGCGGCTCCAGCGCCACGGTCGGCTCCAGCAGCAACGCCTGGTTCCAGTGTTGACGCTCGGGAATATCAGTGTCGAAGAACCAGTACTGAATCGGCGTCAAACGCGATTCACCGCTTAGCAAACCTTGCTCGGCCGTGATCTGCTCGGTGCGGGTCGCGACGGCGGCCAGCGTCTGCACGGTCTGGTGCTGGAACAGGTCACGCGGGCTGAAGTGGATGCCCTGCTGCCGCGCACGACTGACCACCTGGATCGACAAAATCGAATCGCCGCCCAGTTCGAAGAAGTTGTCGTTGAGGCCGACCTGCTGGACGTTCAGCACTTCGCGCCAAATGCCGGCCAGGGTCAGTTCAAGTTCATTGCTCGGCGCCACGTACTGCTGACGATTCAACTCCGGGTCCGGGGCCGGCAGTGCGCGGCGGTCGAGCTTGCCGTTGGCGGTCAGCGGCATGCTGGCCAGCAGGATCAGGTGCGTGGGCACCATGTAGTCCGGCAACTGAGATTTGAGGTGCGCCTTCAACGCTTCGCGCAATGCAGTTTGTTGCGCTTCATCCTGTTCGGCGACGTCGGTGACCAGGTAGCCGACCAATTGCTTGCCACTCGGCGCATCGAGTGCCAGCACCACCGCTTCACGCACGGACTCGTGTTCCAGCAAACGGGTTTCGATCTCGCCCAGTTCGATACGGAAACCACGGATCTTCACTTGATGGTCAATGCGTCCCAGGTACTCCACCAAGCCATCGGCACGCTGACGGACAAGGTCGCCGGTCCGGTACAAACGTCCGCCGTTCACTGCAAAAGGATCGGCAACAAACCGTTCGGCGGTCATGCCGGGACGCTGGTGATACCCCTGCGCCAGGCCGGCACCGCCGACGTACAACTCGCCCGTCGCGCCTTGCGGCACCAACGCCAGATCGGCGTCGAGGATGTAGGCGACGCGGGCGCCAATCACGCTGCCGATCGGCACGCTGCCCAGGCCTTCTTCCAGCTGCGCCGGCGCGAGGCTGGCGAGGGGCATGACCACGGTTTCAGTCGGGCCGTAAGCGTTGAAAAACAGGCTCGGTTTGAACGCCGCGCGAATCCGTTGCAGGTGTTCGCCGGTCAAGGCTTCGCCGCCGGTGATGCACATGCGCACCGGCAGGGTTTCGCCCTGGGTCGCCAGCCATTGCGCCAACTGGCTGCCGTAGCTCGGGGTGAAACCAAGAATATTGATGTTGTGCCGACGAATCAGCCCGCAAATTTCTTCTGCATCCCACTGGCCTTGCGCACGCAGGACAACTTGCGCGCCACTCAACAGCGGCACCAGCAGACGCTCGGTCGCGGCATCGAAGTTGATCGAATAGAAGTGCAACTCGCAGTCATCCGGGCGCATGCCGAAGCGCGCGATCACCGCGCGGCAATGCATGGCGATTTCACCGTGGGACACCACCACGCCTTTCGGTTTGCCGGTGGAGCCCGAGGTGTAAATCAGGTACGCCTGATGTTGCGGCAGGCTGATAAACGGCAGCTCGCTGGCCGGGTAATTGGCCAGTGCAGCGGCATCTTCTTCCAGGCACCAGCGGCCGACGCCGGCCGGCAATTCGCCGAGGGCCGCGAACATCGCCGCATCGCTGAGCAGCACACCGATGCCGCTGTCTTCGATCATGTAGTGCAAGCGATCCAGCGGGTATTCCGGGTCCAGCGGCACATAGGCACCGCCCGCCTTGAGAATTGCCAGCAGGCCGACGACCATCTCCAGCGAACGCTCCAGCGCCAAACCGACCCGCACCTGCGGCCCGACTCCACGCTCGCGCAGCATCCAGGCCAGACGATTGGCGCGACTGTCGAGCTCGGCGTAACTCAAGGTTTGCCCGGCGAACGTCAGGGCCGGCGCGTCCTTGCGCACCATCACCTGTTCGCTGAACAGGTGATGGATGCATTGATCGAGGCGATGCTCGCCCGGCTCGATGCCGAGGCTGTCGAGCAGGTTTTGCTGTTCAGTGGCTTCCAGCAACGGCAGTTCGCTGAGGCGTTGTTGCGGATCGGCGAGCAACGCTTCCAGCAGATTGCGCCAGTGCCCGGCCATGCGCGCAATGCGCGGTTCATCGAACAAATCGGTGCTGTAGGTCAGGCAGCAACCGAGGCGATGGTCGAGGTCGGTGACTTCCAGATTGAGGTCGAACTTGGTCGCTCGCGCATCGTTGGCCAGGTACTCGACCGTCATCCCGGCCAGGGTCCGGCTCTGCTGGAATTCCCAGCGCTGCACATTGCACATCACCTGGAACAGCGGGTTGTAAGCCGCACTGCGGGGCGGCTGCAAGGCTTCCACCAAATGATCGAACGGCAGGTCCTGATGGGACTGGCCTTCGATCACCGTGTGACGAACCTGCTCGAACAACTCGCCGACAGACATCTGCCCGTCGAGCTGGCAACGCAGCACTTGGGTGTTGAGGAACGCGCCGATCAGCCCTTCGCTTTCCGGGCGAATGCGGTTGGCCACCGGCGCACCGATGCGCAAATCGGTCTGGCCACTGTAGCGATAAAGCAACACCGCCAGCGCGGCAGTCATGGTCATGAACAGGGTCAGACCGTTGTAGGCATTGAAGGCACGGACCCGCGCCGCAAGATCATCGCTGAGGTCGAAACGGAACAGTTCGCCCTGATGGCTTTGCACCGGCGGACGCGGACGGTCGGCCGGCAATTCCAGCAGCGGATGTTCGCGGCCCAGTTGCGCGGTCCAGTAATCGAGCTGGCGCTGACGTTCGCCGGATTCCAGCCACTGCCGCTGCCACACGCTGTAATCCAGGTACTGCACCGGCAGTGGTTGCAGCGGCGAATCGCGGTCATCGACGAAGGCTTCGTAGAGCGCGCTCAGTTCCCGAGCGAAGATGTCCATCGCCCAACCTTCGGTGACGATGTGGTGCAGGGTCAGGACGAAGTAATGCTCCTGCTCGGCGGTCTTGACCAGGCAAGCACGCAGCAGCGGCCCGGTTTCCAGATCGAAAGGTTTATGGGCTTCGCCATCGGCCAGTTGCTGGACCTGCCATTCGCGGCCATCGGCATCCAGCGTGGTGAAATCTTTCCAGTCCATGCGCAGACGGGTGTCTGGATGAACCTGTTGCCGGGCCACGCCGTCGACGCTCGGGAAGGTCGTACGCAGGGTTTCGTGACGCATGATCAGCGCTTGCAATGCCGCTTCGAAACGCCCGACATCCAGCACGCCGCGCAACCGCGCCATGCCGCCGACGTTATAGGCCGGGCTGTCCGGTTCCATCTGCCAGAGGAACCACATCCGTTGCTGAGAATAGGACAGTGGCACCGGTTGGCTGCGGTCGACCTTCTCGATCGGCGGCTGCTTGTTGGTTTTGCCACTGGCCTGAATCAAGCGAACCTGTTCGGCAAACGCGCCCAGCTCACTGGCTTCGAACAGCACACGCAATGGCAACTCGACGTCGCAGACCTGGCGGGTGCGGGAGATGATTTGCGTGGCCAACAGCGAGTGGCCGCCGAGGGCGAAGAAGTCGTCGCGCAGGCCGATCTGCGTTTGGCCCAGCACCTCGCGCCAGATACCGGCGATCTGTTGCTCAAGGGCGGTGACCGGTTCGACATGTTCGCGGACTTGCCACTGAGGTTCCGGCAAGGCGCGGCGATCGAGTTTGCCGCTCGGGCTCAGGGGCATTTCATCCAGACGCATGAGTTGCGCCGGGACCATGTATTCCGGCAGCTCGGCGGCCAGCGCGGTTTTCAGGCGCGTGGTTTGAGCATCGATGGTTTCGCGGGTTTCAGTGGCGGTGTAGTAACCGATCAACTGTCCGCCGGCCGCCGTTTCGCGCACCAGCACCACCGCTTGGGCGACGCCAGCCTGCGCCAACAGACGCGCCTCGATTTCTTCCGGCTCGACACGAAAACCACGCAGTTTGACTTGCTGATCGAGACGACCGAGGTATTCGATCACGCCGTCGGCGGTCCAGCGAGCGCGGTCACCGGTGCGGTACAGACGTGCGCCCTGCTCGCCCAGCGGATCGACCACAAAGCGTTCGGCGGTCAGACCTGGGCGACCCAGATAGCCACGGGCCAAACCGATACCACTGATACACAGTTCACCCGGCACACCGGCCGGTACCGGATTGAGGTCACTGTCGAGCACGCGGCACAGCACGTTGCTCAATGGCCGGCCAATCGGCGAGCGCTCGCCATCAGCCGTTGTGCAATGCCAGTGAGTGACGTTGATCGCGGTTTCGGTCGGGCCGTAGCGGTTGTGCAGTTGCACCGCTGGCAGGTGTTCCAGCACCCGGTTGCGCAGTTCCGTGGGCAAGGCTTCGCCGCCGGAGAACAGTCGGCGCAGGCTGGTGCATTCGGCGCTGAGTGGTTCGTCGATGAACAACGAAAGCAGCGGTGGTACGAAGTGCAGTGTGGTCACGCCGAATTGCTGGACCAGTTGCGCGATGCGGTGCGGATCGCGGTGTTCGCCAGGGCCGGCGATCAGCAGGCGGCACCCGGTGATCAGCGGCCAGAAGCACTCCCACACCGACACGTCGAAACTGATCGGTGCTTTTTGCATCAGCACATCGGTTTGGTCCAGACGGTAGGCGGCTTGCATCCATTGCAGGCGTTCCGCGAGCGCCGCGTGAGTATTGCCAACGCCCTTCGGTTGACCGGTGGAACCGGAGGTGTAAATCACGTAGGCCAGGTTGTCGCCATGCAGGTGTAGACCGGGCGCATGGCTTGGCCAGTTCTCCAGATGCAGGGCGTCCATGGCAATCACGCTGACGCCGTCGGTGGCCGGCAGGCGGTCGAGCAACCCGGTTTG
Source organism: Pseudomonas sp. F-14 TE3482 (assembly GCF_053629455.1). Taxonomy (NCBI): domain Bacteria; kingdom Pseudomonadati; phylum Pseudomonadota; class Gammaproteobacteria; order Pseudomonadales; family Pseudomonadaceae; genus Pseudomonas; species Pseudomonas sp. F-14 TE3482. The sequence goes on along the minus strand of NZ_JBRJII010000001.1, from coordinate 3,085,470 downwards.
GGTCAGCAGCAACTCAACGCCACTGTCGCTGAGCATGTAGGCAAGTCGCTCGGCCGGGTAGTCCGGGTCCAGCGGCACGTAAGCGCCGCCGGCCTTGATGATCGCCAGCAAGCCAATCAACAACTGCGGCGAGCGCTCGGCGGCGATGGCCACGCACACGTCCGGGCCGACGCCTTTGTCGCGCAGGTAATGCGCCAGGCGGTTGGCATGCGCGTGCAGTTCGGCAAAATCCAGACTGCCACCGTCCCACAGCAGCGCGGTGCGCTCCGGGGTCTGGCGTGCTTGTTCGTTGAGCAACTCAGGCAGCCATTGACTGGCCGGTGCGCAAGGTGCGGCGCTCCAGGCGGATTGCTGATCGTGCTCGCTCGGGGTCAGCAGTTGCAGGTCGCCGATGGCGGTCGTCGGCTGTTCGCAGATGACTCGCAGCAGGTTGCTGAAATGCTCGGCCAGGCGCTCGATAGTCGCCCCGTCAAACAACTCGCTGGCGTAGTCGAACGACAGGCTCAAGCGCCCGTTACGGTCTTCTTCGCTGTGCAGTTGCAGGTCGAACTTGGCTTCGCGACTGTGCCACGGCAGCTCTTCGGCGAGCAGTCCCGGCAAGCGACGCAGCGCAGTGAGATCCCGTTGCTGATGGTTGAACATCACCTGGAACAAGCCCTGCTCGCGGGCCTGGGGGAAGGCTTCGAGCAGTTGTTCGAACGGCAGGTCCTGATGCGCTTGCGCGCCCAATGCGGCTTTACGGGTTTGCGCCAGCAACTCAACGAACGGCAGTCGCGAATCCACCTCGGCGCGCAACACTTGGGTGTTGATGAAGAAGCCAATCAGCCCTTGGGTTTCCAGACGCGGACGGTTGGCATTCGGTACGCCGATGCGGATGTCGCGTTGACCGCTGTAGCGATGCAGCAGGCTCTGGAATGCCGCGAGCAACAGCATGAACGGCGTCGACTCATGGGCCTGGGCAGTCTGGCGAATGGCATCGCTCAGGCTCGCATCCAAACGCAGCGTATGACGGGCGGAGCTGTGAGTGTGTTGCGCCGAGCGCGGATGATCGGTGGCCAGGCTCAGGGTCGGATGATCAACGCCCAACTGCTCTTTCCAGTAAGCGAGTTGACGCTCGCCCTCCCCTTGCGCCAACCACTGACGCTGCCAACTGCCGTAGTCGGCGTATTGCGTCGGCAACGCTGGAAGGCTGGCGGTCTGGCCTTGAGAGGCTGCCGCATACAGGCGCGAGAACTCGTCGATCAGCACGTTCATCGACCAGCCGTCGGCGATGATGTGATGCATAGTCACCAGCAACTGATGGTCTTCATCGCCGAGGCGCACCAGGGTCACCGACAGCAGTGGGCCTTTTTCCAGATCGAACCGGGTGCGGGCTTCGTCCTCGCGGATTTGCTGCGCTCGGGCTTCACGCTCGGCGGCTGGCAGGTCGCTGATGTCGATTACTTGCAGGTTGAATTCGCCGGCAGCAATGACCTGCTGCAGGGCCACACCGTCCCGCTCGAAAAATCGCGTGCGCAGGGATTCGTGACGTTCGATCAGTTGCTGGAAACTGGCGCGCAAGGCGTCTTCGTCCAGTTCGCCGCGCAGGTGCAAGGCACCGGGAATGTTGTAGGCGCTACTCTGCGGGTCGAGTTGCCAGGTGATCCACAAACGGTTTTGTGCCAGGGATTGCGGCATGGCGTCGCTGCGCGACAAGGGCATGATCGCACCTTGGGCCACACCGCCATCCTGTTGTTGCTGAGCGACTGCGGCAGCGAATGCGCCGAGGGTCGGCGCTTCGAACAGCAGGCGCAGATTCAGCTCCAGCCCCAACTCTTCACGCAGGCGCGCGACTACTTGAGTGGCGGCGATGGAGTTGCCGCCGAGCAGGAAGAAGTGATCATCGGCGTTGACCTGCTTGACCTGCAATTGCTCGCACCAGAGCTGGCCGATCAACGTTTGCAGCTCAGAGCCCGATTCAGTTTCGGATGGGTTGGCGATGTCTGCCGACGGGAACAGCGCATAGCTGTCGAGGCTGCCATCGGCCAGGCGATTGCGGCACGCCGAGCGTTGCAACTTGCCGCTGGACGTCTTCGGCAGCGCCCCCGGATTGAGCAACACCACCACGCTCGGCGCTTGCTGATACGCCTCGGCCACCGCTTGACGGATGGCTTTTATCAACGCCTCGGGCGGCAGAATTTTCTGCACGCTGCGGCTGATTTCCGCGACGATGCCGATGCCTTCCTGACCCTCGATGTTGACTGCAAATGCGGCCACGCGACCTTTGCGCACCACCTCCACTTCACGCTCGATGGTCTGCTCGATGTCCTGCGGATAAAGGTTATGACCGCGAACGATCAGCATGTCTTTCAGGCGCCCGGTGATGAACAGTTCACCGTCGCGCAAAAAGCCCAGGTCGCCGGTGCGCAGCCAGGTGCGGCCGGCGTGCTGGACGAACGTTTTGGCCGTGGCTTCGGGGTTGCGCCAGTAGCCATGGGCGATGCTCGGCCCGGTAGCCCAGACTTCACCGATCGCGTTGTCGGCGAGTTCTTCGAGCGATACGGAATCGACAATCAGCACCGCGTGATCCGGCTGGCTGATGCCGCAGCTCATGATCGGATTGCCATTGCCCGGTTCGGCTCGGTTCTGCGCGAGCGCCTGATCATCCACGCGCAACGATGGAATGCCCTGGCCGCGCGGGCTGCCGGCAACGAACAACGTGGCTTCCGCCAGGCCGTAAGAGGCCATGAAGCTGTCCGAGGTAAAGCCACACGCAGCGAACTTCTCGGCGAAGCGTTCCAGGGTGTCGAGGCGAATCGGTTCGGAACCGGAATACGCCACGCGCCAGCCACTCAGGTCGAGGCGCTCCAGCGCCGATTCGCTGACCCGTTCGCTGCACAGTCGATAGGCGAAGTCCGGCCCGCCGCTGATGGTGCCGCCGTATTCGCTGATCGCCTCCAGCCAACGCAATGGTCGGCCGAGGAAGTACGCCGGCGACATCAACACACAGGGCACGCCGCTGAAAATCGGCTGCAACAGGCCGCCGATCAAGCCCATATCGTGGTACAGCGGCAGCCAGCTGACGATCACATCGTCGGGGTTCAGGTCGATGCCGAATCCGTGGCGAATCAATAGCTCGTTGGCCACCAGGTTGCCGTGGCTGACTTGCACGCCTTTAGGCAACGCAGTGGAACCGGAGGTGTATTGCAGGAAGGCGATGTGGTCGCCGTGCAAGTCCGGCGCGACCCAGCGTTCGGCCAGGGCGCTGTCGAGGGTGTCGACACACAGCAGCGGCGGCGCCTCGTCGATTTGCAGTAACGCGTCGCGCAGGTCGGCGCTGGTCAGCAGCAAACGCGGCTCGGCATCGCTAATGATCGACAGCAGACGTTCCTGGTGATGACGACGGGTCGATTCAGGCGGATAGGCTGGCACCGCGATCACGCCGGCGTACAGACAGCCAAAAAACGCCGCGACGTAATCCGGGCCGCTGGGAAACAGCAACACCGCGCGATCGCCAAACGATGCCTCTGCCTGTAACGCGCCAGCAATGGTTCGTGCCCGCTGATCAAGCTCACGATAACTGAGCACCACAGCCTGATCCTGGGTTTCGGCGAGAAAACGCAAGGCCACCCGGTCCGGCGTCAGGGCCGCGCGGCGCTGAAGGGCTTGGACCAGTGTGCTAGGGAGTTCGAACGCGTCGGTCATGAGGTTTCCTGCCTGAATTCGGCTTGCAAGTGGAATCGGTTTTCGTACGTCACGCCCGTTCATGGGCATGCAGGACGCGGTCTTCGCCGACCGCGCAAGGCATTGGGAATGCTGGTTTGGCCGGGGCTTGCGCCCGCAGCCATTCACCAATGAGAACGGATGAAGCCTTGAAATAATTAGTCGCCAGGCTTAAGCGCCGGCAGGCTTGCAGCCAGGTAGGTGGGTCAGCGTGTCGCCGTTCTCACTCTGCTCTTATGTGGAGCATTAATTCTCTTTCTCAATTGACAATCATTATCATTCAGCCTAATTTGTCGCTCGATGTGTAGGACGACTCCGCCCCCCCCTGTCGTCCCACGACCCTATTTGCAGCAAGGTGATTTCCAATGACGGAACAAGTATCCACAAGCAGGTGCGATTCACCGCTACTTCAGGCCTTCGTCGACAACCGACTGATTCTGGTCAAGATTGCCGCCCGCATCACCGGTTGCCGATCACGCGCCGAAGACGTGGTGCAGGATGCGTTCTTCCGGCTGCAATCGGCGCCGCAGATCACATCGTCAATCAAGGCGCAGCTCAGCTATCTGTTCCAGATCGTGCGCAACCTGGCGATCGACCATTACCGCAAGCAGGCGCTGGAGCAGAAGTATTCAGGCCCGGAAGAGGAAGGTCTGAACGTGGTGATTCAGGGCGCTTCGCCGGAAACCTCGCACATGAATTTCTCGACCCTGGAAAACATTGCCGATGCGCTGACGGAGCTGCCCAGCCGCACCCGTTACGCCTTCGAGATGTACCGCCTGCACGGCGTACCGCAAAAAGACATCGCCAAGGAACTCGGCGTCTCGCCAACCCTGGTGAACTTCATGATTCGTGATGCGCTGGTGCATTGCCGCAAAGTGTCGGGCAATCGTGCGGATACCTTCGCGCGTCGTTAGAATCTGGAATCTCGGCGCCTCCATCGCGAGCAGGCTCGCGATGGCTGACTCAAGCCCGCAACAGACCTTGAGCCTTACGCATCAAGCCAACGCACACCGATCAAAAAACCGCTCACGCCCCAACACCATCAGCGCCGCGCGCTTGTGCGGGAAGTCGAACTCTTTTTCGCAGTGGAAACACTGATTGTGCATATGCCCGATCATCTTCGCGTTGTCGGCGCGAGGCTCGGCGACCACCCGTTGAGTGCGTGGATCATCGAGAAACAGGTAATGCACCAGCGCCGATAGCCAGCTCGCCACCTTGTGCGGGCCGCGGTGATGTTCTTCGCCCACCAGCATGTGAATGCCACGGTCGTAATCGCCGGCATCGTAGAACGGCGCAATGCGATCTTCCTTGGCCCAATAGGCTTCGAAATAGGCAAACGGCTGATCATCGAAGCAGCCGATCAGCGTCAAGGTATGCGGGTCGGCTTCGAGCTTGCTCAGGTATTCACGATGCTTCTCGAGACTGCCCTCCTCCTGCCAGAAACTCGCCACCCGCGGGCTGTTCTGCCAGCGGTTGAAACGCGCCAGGTCATGCTCGATTTCTACCGTGCGCAGGGAGACCCACGCACCGAGCCGCGCATCGAAGCGTCGATACACCTCACCACGGGGTTTCACCGCCCGCAATGGATGGCGCTTGCCGCTACTGATGACCATTTGCTGCGGATAGCTGCCTGCGCGCGACTCCCCCAGCCAAGGCTGGGGCAATTGCCAGAACAGCGTGCGTTCGCAGCGATACTGGCCGGTGAGTTCGGTCGCGATCAGTAATCCGCTGAGCAAGGCTTCGGTGGGCACTTCATCGAGGTGCCAGGTCAGACGCTGACATGCCGCGTCACGGGCAAACAGCCAATAGCAGGCCGCCCAGAATGCCTGACCGTCAGGACGGCCGAAACGCTCCTCCAGCCGCAGATGCAATTGCGGCTCGCGGGTCAGCCGCAGCTCGATCAACGGTTGCCCTTGCAGGCTGAGGCTCAGGCGGCTGGCGGTTTCATCAGCTACAAGACAGTTGCCTGACGGCAAGGCCAGGGTGGTCAGGTCATTCAGATTGGACATGGGTGGGGCTCACGGTAATCGTCGACAGTTCAACGATGTGACGTGAGCCGGGGCTGGAAATTTAAGCGCAGTCGCCAAATGCGCGTCCCATGGCACTAATCAGGGGCACGATTCAGGGCTTGCCCACCGGCACCAGGGCAATTTTGTAGGGATCAAAAATCTTCAGCATCTGGCCGTTGTTTCGCAGGCCTTGCAGCAACTTGCCAAAGGCTTCGCCGGTAATCGGCGCCTGCGGGCGAATCAACGCGTAATGGTGATAGACCTGATCGACGCGTTGCGACACCAGCAATTGCTCGCCGACTTTCTCGTTACGCAGCAGGTAATCGCTCAGGTAGGAACGTGTCACCAAGGCAATGTCCGCTCGTGCGCGCAGCACCATCAGCAAGTTGCTGTCATGGGAATAGGTCAGCGTGGCCTTGTAGGCGTCGGCCAGATACTTGGGATCGGCATTGAAATTGGCAAACTCGTAGTGATAGCCGCTGTACAGCGCCAGACGCTTGCCCGTCAGGTCCTTGAAGTAATTCTCATCGCGATCGGGTTTCTTCTGCGCGACAAAGATTTCTGCATCTTCCAGGCCCATGTCGACGAGGGTGTGCGGGATGTCCTTCCAGCCCCAGTTCGGGTTCTCGAAAATCGCCATGTCGACCCGGCCGTCCTTGAAATCGTTGAAACGTCGAGGAATCGAGGTGGGCACCAGCACAAACTGATAGTCCGTTTGCAACTGATTCAGCGCTTCCACCAGTTGCGGCAACAGACCGGTGTCGGCACCGGACTCCGGGCGCACGGTGTAGGGTGGAAAATGCGCGGCACCGACCCGCACCTGTTGCGCAGCCTGAGATGGCAACACGCAGCACACTGCAAGCGCCGCCAGCAAAAGCCGAGACACTGTTCGAATTGGTGAAGACATCAAAACAGCCTACTCCCCGAAAAAAATATCCATCAATGTATTCAAGCTAGGCGGTTTCGCCGACTTAGCCAGTTTCTTACCGAGATAGACGGCTTACTGCCGTTCTTCAAGCACCAGAATCAACGCCTCATCGGCCAATTGATCGAGACTCATGCTGCCATCGGCACGAAACCAGGTGGTGGTCCAGGATAACGCGCCCGTCAGGAAACGGCGGGTGATGAACACGTCGCCACGGATAAAACCGGCGTCCTTGGCTTCGCCCAGCACCTGCAACCAGATGTCTTCATAAATATCACGCAGCGCCAAAACTTGCGCCTGACCTTCCGCTGATAGCGAACGCCACTCATACACCAGCACCGCCATGGCTTCGCCGCTGCCGCCCATGATCGACTGCAATTCGCAGCGAATCAGCGCCAAAACCCGCTCGCGCACACTGCCGGCCTCGGCCAGGGCTGCACGCATCAACGCGGTGTTGTAGCGAATGGTCTCCTCCATCACTGCCCGCAGGATCTCATCCTTGCTTTTGAAGTGATGAAAAATACTGCCTGACTGAATACCCACCGCACTGGCCAGGTCACGCACGGTGGTACGTTCATAACCTTTATGACGAAACAGGTGAGCGGCCACTTGCAGCAGTTTGCCGCGGGCGCTGTCCGGGTCGGTCAATTGGCCGCTGTCGACCAATTCGCGCATCACCCTCAGGGCTTTTTGCTCGTCCACCCGTTCTCTCCTACAGTCGATCAATCAATTGCGCCGCTGGCCGCTAAAACAGCGGGGTTGCGCGGGCAATTTAAGCTGGCGGGGGCGACCAAGCAAGCGCTTGGGCAGAAGATATTTCAGCCGTTTACAAACCAAGCGCTTGCTTGGTAGTCTCGAAGCACTTCTGTCGGAGGTGGTTATGGAATTGACTGCGCCTAAAACAATCCGCATCGGGTGCGCCAGCGCATTCTGGGGCGACACCTCGACCGCCGCCGAGCAACTGGTGGAAGGCGGGCGGCTGGACTACCTGGTGTTCGATTATCTGGCCGAGATCACAATGTCGATCATGGCCGGGGCGAGGATGAAAGATCCGGCGGCCGGCTACGCCAGCGACTTCATCGAAGTCCTCAGTCCCCTCCTCAACCAGCTAGCGGAACAGAAGATCCGCGTCATCAGCAATGCCGGCGGCGTCAATCCACAGGCTTGCGCCGCGGCCCTGCAAGCGGCTTGCGACAAGGCCGGGGTGACGCTGAAGATTGCCGTGCTGTCGGGTGACGATCTGCAACCGCAGTTCAAACAGCTGAGCAGCCTTGGCCTGCATGAGATGTTCAGTGGTACGCCCTTGCCGCCGATGTGCGTATCGACCAACGCCTACCTCGGCGCGCCGGGCATCGTCGAAGCCCTGCGCCTGGGCGCCGACATTGTAATTACCGGGCGCGTGGTCGACAGCGCCGTGGTCAGCGCCGCGCTGGTGCATGAGTTCGGCTGGTCGTGGCACGACTACGACAAACTCGCCCAGGCTGCATTGGCCGGGCACCTCATTGAATGTGGCGCCCAGTGCACCGGCGGCAATTTCACCGATTGGCACGACGTGCCCGATTACGAACACATCGGTTTTCCGATCGTCGAAGTGGGCGCCGACGGCCAGTTTATCGTCAGCAAACCCGATGGTTCCGGCGGCCTGGTTACGCCCCTGACCGTTGGCGAGCAGATGCTTTATGAAATCGGCGACCCGCAGGCCTATTTGCTGCCCGACGTGGTGTGCGATTTCAGCCAGGTCAAACTCGTGCAACAAGGTAAAAACGCGGTTCAGGTGCATGGCGCAAAAGGCTTGCCGCCGACCGATCACTACAAGGTCAGCGCCACGTATCCGGACGGTTTCCGCTGCACCGCCAGTTGCCTGATCGCCGGGATCGATGCCGTGGCCAAGGCCCGACGGGTCAGCCAGGCGATAATCAACAAAACCTCGGAAATGTTCAGCCAGCGCGGCTGGGCACCCTACAGCGAAGTGAACATTGAGTTGCTGGGCAGCGAAGCGACTTATGGCCCCCACGGCCAACGCCAGGACAGCCGCGAAGTGGTGATCAAACTCGCCGTGCGCCACCCAAGCAAACAGGCCTTGATTCTTTTTTCCCGGGAAATCGCCCAAGCCGCCACCGGCATGGCGCCGGGGTTGACCGGGATCGTCGGAGGGCGGCCGACGGTGTACCCGCTGATTCGGCTGTTTTCATTCCTGATCGACAAAACGGCCTGCCCCCTGCAAGTCGACCTCGCCGGTGAGCGCCACCCGTGCGCCCTGCCCGCCCTCGATGTACTCGACCCGGCTGACTTGCCGCTACCGTTCGATCCGCCCCAACCCACCGAGCGCGCCGACGCCAGCGTGGCCCTGATCAAACTCGCCGTGGCGCGTTCCGGCGACAAGGGCAATCACAGCAATATCGGCGTCATGGCCCGCCATCCCGACTACCTGCCATGGATCGCCGAAGCGCTGACACCTGAGGTGATGGTCGACTGGATGAGCCATGTCCTCGACCCGATCCACGGCCGTGTCGAACGCTGGTATTTACCCGGCACTCAGAGCTTTAATTTTCTTCTGGAGAACGCGCTCGGCGGCGGTGGCGTGGCCAGCCTGCGGATCGATCCGCAAGGCAAGGCGTTCGCCCAACAACTGCTGGAGATCCAGATTCCGGTGCCGCAGCACATCGCCGATCAGGTCTAGGGGGCGTTCTCAATTAGTTTCCCCGCCGCGCCGGGTCTGCTGTTGTGCAGGGCAAGGCGCGAGAAGCGTAGTTTGGTCATTCCAAATAAGCTTCGAGCAACACAGCCCTGCACAACAGCAGGCCCGGCCCTTCGGGTTGTGCCTTAAAGCGGGCCAGGCTGCGTTGCAGGCCTTGGAAAGGGAGCTACCATTCCCAGCGGCCTGCGCCTTGCCTGGCCCGCTTTAAGGCGACAACGCGGCAGGGAAACTAATTGAGAACGCCCCCTAAGAGGACCTTCGCCATGGCTTATGACTCGATTTACAAACCCGACCTGTTCGCTGGCCAAAACATCATCGTCACCGGTGGCGGCAGCGGCATTGGCCGTTGCACCGCCCATGAGCTCGCAGCCCTCGGCGCGCAGGTGCTGCTGGTGGGGCGGAATGCCGAGAAACTGAAAAAGGTCACCGCCGAAATCACCGAAGACGGGGGGAAAGCCAGTTGGCAGGTCTGCGATATCCGCGATGAAGACGCCGTTACGCAATTGGTCAGCGAACTGATCCGCAAACACGGGCCGATTCATGGGCTGGTCAACAATGCCGGCGGGCAGTACCCCTCGCCCCTGGCGTCGATCAATCAGAAAGGGTTCGAAACCATACTGCGCACCAACCTGGTGGGCGGTTTTCTGATGGCCCGTGAGGTGTTCAATCAGTCCATGAGCAAGCACGGCGGCGCCATCGTCAACATGCTCGCCGACATGTGGGGCGGCATGCCCGGCATGGGTCACTCGGGCGCGGCGCGCTCGGGCATGGACAACTTCACCAAGACCGCCGCGTTTGAATGGGGCTATGCCGGCGTGCGGGTCAACGCCGTCGCGCCGGGCTGGGTCGCTTCCAGCGGCATGGACACCTACGAAGGTGCGTTCCGGGCCGTAATCCCGACCCTGTGCGAACACGTACCGCTCAAGCGCATCGGCACCGAATCGGAAATCAGCGCGGCGATTGTTTTCCTGCTCAGCCCGGCAGCCGCTTTTGTCAGCGGCAGCACGTTGCGCATCGACGGCGCCGCCAGCCTCGGCGGGCGGGCCTGGCCAATGCACAAGGCGCAGAACAGTCATTCCTACAACGGCTTTCACCGCGCCTATCTACCCGAAGTACTCAGACCCGACGCGTCCAAACCTGACGCCTCCAAACCAGACGTCTCCAAACCAGATGAATCCAAGGACAAGGAATAACCATGCCGGTCATCCAGTCCCAGGTAGACCCGTTCAGCGAATCGTTCGCCCGTCACCGTGCGGCCATGCTGGCCAGCATCGAGCAGGTCCGTCAGCTCGAACAGAACCTGCTGAGCAAAGCCGCCGAAGCCAAGCCCAGGTTCGACAAGCGCGGGCAACTGCTGCCCCGGGAGCGACTTAACCTGCTGCTTGACCCCGGCGCGCCGTTCCTCGAACTGGCGAGCCTGGCCGGCTACAAGCTGCACGACGACAAAGACGGCAGCTCGGCTGGCGGCGGTTTGATCGCCGGGATCGGTTACGTGTCCGGCGCGCGGGTTTTGGTGGTGGCGAACAACAGCGCGATCAAGGGTGGAACCATTTCCCCCAGCGGTTTGAAAAAATCCCTGCGCCTGCAACAGATCGCCATGGAAAACAAATTGCCGGTAATCACCCTCGCGGAAAGCGGAGGCGCCAACCTCAATTACGCGGCGGAGATTTTCGTCGAAGGCGCGCGCAGCTTTGCCAATCAGGCGCGGTTGTCGGCCATGGGCTTGCCACAAATTACCGTGGTCCATGGCTCGGCCACGGCGGGCGGTGCTTATCAGCCGGGGTTGTCGGATTACGTGGTGGTGGTGCGCGGCAAGGCCAAGCTGTTTCTTGCCGGGCCGCCGCTGCTCAAGGCCGCCACCGGTGAAGTCGCTACCGATGAAGAACTGGGCGGCGCCCAGATGCACGCGCAAACCGCCGGCACCGCCGAATACCTGGCCGAGAACGATGCCGATGGCGTGCGCCAGGTGCGCGAGATCATGAGCCTGTTGCCGTGGAACGATCAGTTGCCATGGTTACCCGAACGTCGATGGGAAGAACCGCTCTACCCCATCGACGAACTGCTGGGGCTGATCCCGGATGACCCGAAAAAGCCCTACGACGTACGGGAAATCATCGCCCGGATTGCCGACGCGTCGAACTTCCTCGAATTCAAGGGCGAGTTCGACCAGCAAACGATCTGCGGGCATTTGCAGATTCAGGGTCGAGCCTGCGGCTTCATCGGCAACAACGGCCCGATTACGCCCAAAGGTGCGAGCAAGGCTGCACAGTTCATTCAGCTCTGCGACCAGAGCCAGACGCCCCTGCTGTTTTTCCACAACACCACCGGTTTCATGGTCGGCACCGAGTCGGAACAACAAGGGGTGATCAAGCACGGCGCGAAAATGATTCAAGCGGTGGCCAATGCCCGAGTGCCTAAATTGACGATCGTCGTCGGTGGTTCCTACGGCGCTGGCAACTACGCGATGTGCGGCCGTGGCCTCGATCCGCGCTTCATTTTCGCATGGCCCAACAGCCGCACCGCGGTGATGGGCGGCGCTCAGGCCGGCAAAGTGTTGCGGATCGTCACCGAAGCCAAACAGCTCAAGGACGGGTTGGTGCCCGACCCGAAAATGCTCGACATGCTGGAACAAGTCACCGCGCAGAAGCTCGACAGCCAGTCCACCGCGTTGTATGGCAGCGCCAATCTATGGGACGACGGGCTGATCGATCCGCGGGACACCCGCACGTTGCTCGGGTACTTGCTGGACATCTGCCATGAGGCCGAAGTTCGTTCGCTGCAATCCAACAGTTTCGGCGTAGCCCGTTTTTGATGACGCGGAGCGTCTAAGGCTGCATTCCCACGCCGAGCGTGGGAACGATCACAGGAGAACAATAAAAAATGATCTTCACCCAGGAACACGAAGCACTGCGCCGCACCGTCCGCCAATTCGTCGATCACGAGATCAATCCTCATGTCGAGGAATGGGAAAAGGCTGGGCGCTTTCCGATCCATGAGATCTTCCGCAAGGCGGGCGACCTCGGTCTGCTGGGGATTTCCAAACCGGAAAAATTCGGCGGCATGGGGCTCGACTACAGCTATTCGATTGTGGCCGCCGAAGAGTTCGGCACCATTCATTGCGGCGGCATTCCGATGTCCATCGGCGTGCAGACCGACATGTGCACCCCGGCCCTGGCGCGTTTCGGCTCCGATGAACTGCGCGAAGAGTTCCTGCGGCCGGCGATCACCGGTGAACAGGTCGGCTGTATCGGCGTCTCCGAAGTCGGTGCCGGCTCCGATGTAGCAGGCTTGAAAACCACCGCCCGCAAGGACGGCGACGACTACGTGATCAATGGCAGCAAGATGTGGATCACCAACTCGCCGAGCGCCGATTTCATCTGCCTGCTGGCCAACACCTCGGACGACAAACCGCACATCAACAAGTCGCTGATCATGGTGCCAATGAACAGCCCCGGCATCAGCCTCAGCTCGCACCTGGACAAACTCGGCATGCGCAGCTCGGAAACCGCCCAGGTGTTTTTCGACAACGTGCGCGTGCCGCAACGCAACCGCATTGGCCACGAAGGCGCGGGGTTCATGATGCAGATGCTGCAGTTCCAGGAAGAACGATTGTTCGGCGCGGCGAACATGATCAAAGGCCTGGAGTATTGCGTCGACAGCACCATCGAGTATTGCAAGGAGCGCAAGACCTTCGGCAATGCGCTGATCGACAATCAAGTCATCCATTTCCGCCTGGCCGAACTGCAAACCGAAATCGAATGCCTGCGGGCGCTGGTCTACCAGGCCACCGAGCAATACATCAAAGGCCAGGACGTCACCCGTCTGGCGTCCATGGCCAAACTCAAGGCCGGGCGACTGGGCCGGGAAGTCAGCGACAGTTGCCTGCAATATTGGGGCGGCATGGGCTTCATGTGGGACAACCCGGTGGCGCGGGCTTACCGCGATGTGCGGCTGGTGTCGATCGGCGGCGGTGCCGACGAAATCATGCTGGGGATCATCTGCAAACTCATGGGCATCCTGCCGGGGAAAAAGAAATGAACACCCTTCCCGTTTGCCAGACCCTGTTGCTCGAACGGCATAACGGCGTCCTGCACATCACCCTCAATCGCCCCGACAGTCGCAACGCCATGAGCCTGCAAATGGTCGCCGAGCTGCGCGCGGTGCTGGCGGCGGTGCGCGATGACCGGCAGGTTCGTGCGTTGGTGATCGGCGGTGCCGGCGGGCATTTTTGTGCCGGTGCCGACATCAAGGACATGGCCAATGCCCGCGCTCAGGGTCAGACGGCCTACCGCGAATTGAACCGTGCGTTCGGCGCCTTGCTGGAAGAAACCCAGCACGCGCCGCAAGTGGTCATCACGGTGCTGCAAGGCGCGGTGCTTGGCGGCGGCTTCGGCCTGGCTTGCGTCAGCGATATCGCGATGGCCGATCATCAGGCGCAATTCGGCCTGCCGGAAACCAGCCTCGGCCTGTTGCCGGCGCAGATCGCACCGTTCGTGGTACAGCGCATCGGCCTGACCCAGGCCCGCCGACTGGCCCTGACCGCCGCACGGTTCGATGGCAACCAGGCGCGACGCATGGGATTGGTGCATTTTGTCGAGCATGACCCGCAAGCCTTGGCCGAGCGCCTCGATGAAGTGCTGGCCCATGTGTTGTGTTGTGCTCCGGGGGCGAATGCGGCGACCAAAAAACTTTTGCTGGCGAGTGCGGCGCAACTCTCGGATGGCCTGCTGGATCAGGCGGCCGAGTGGTTCAGTGAAGCAGTGACCGGGGATGAAGGGGTCGAGGGGACGATGGCCTTTGTGCAAAAGCGAAAACCGGGTTGGGCGATTTAAGAGCATCGCGGACAAGCCCGCGCCCACAGAGATCTGTGTCGTTCACAAAATCCTGTGGGAGCGGGCTTGCCCGCGATGGGGCCATCTCATTCACCGTAATACAAAGGGAATAACCCATGCCCGCCTTCAGCAAAATCCTGATCGCCAACCGCGGTGAAATCGCCTGCCGCATCCAGCGCACCGCGCAAGCGCTGGGATACCGCACCGTCGCAGTATTCAGCGACGCCGACGCCGATGCCTTGCATGTGCAGATGGCCGACGAAGCCGTGAACATCGGCCCGGCCCCGGTGCAGCAGTCTTACCTGAACATCCCGGCAATCATCGACGCCGCCCGGCGCACCGGTGCCGATGCGATCCACCCCGGTTACGGCTTCCTCTCGGAAAACGCAGCATTCGCCCGCGCCTGCCAACAGGCCGGCATCATCTTCATCGGCCCGAGCCCAGAGGCCATTGAATTGATGGGCAGCAAACGTCTGTCGAAACTCGCCATGATCAAAGCGGGCGTGCCCTGCATCAAAGGCTATCAGGGCAGCGAACAGGACGACGCGACTCTGAGTCGCGAAGCCGAACGCATCAGCTACCCGCTGATGATCAAGGCCAGTGCCGGTGGCGGCGGTCGGGGCATGCGCCTGGTACACCGCGCTGGAGAGCTGCTGGAGCAGATCCGCACCGCGCGCTCCGAAGCACTGCACGGCTTTGGCAGCGACGAACTGATCCTCGAACAAGCCTTGATCGACCCACGTCACGTCGAGGTTCAGGTGTTCGGCGATCAACACGGCAACCTGATCTACCTTGGTGAGCGCGATTGTTCGATCCAGCGCCGGCATCAGAAAATCATCGAGGAAGCGCCCTGCCCGGTGATGACTGCCGACTTACGCCAGGCCATGGGCGAAGCTGCGCTCAAGGCGGGGCGCGCGGTGAATTACGTCGGCGCCGGCACTGTGGAGTTCCTGCTGGATGCTCGCGGGCAGTTTTACTTTCTGGAGATGAACACCCGGCTGCAAGTGGAACACCCGGTGACAGAGCTGATCACCGGCCTCGATCTGGTGGCCTGGCAGTTTCACGTGGCCGAAGGACTGCCACTGCCGTTGCGACAGGAGCAGGTGCAGCTCAACGGCCATGCCATGGAAGTGCGCCTGTACGCCGAAGATCCAGCCCAGGGATTTCTGCCGCAAACCGGGCGAATCGCAGCCTGGGAACCTGCATTGCAGGGCAGCGTGCGGATCGACCATGGCTTGATCGAAGGTCAGTCTGTCAGTCCGTTTTATGATCCGATGCTGGGCAAACTCATCGCCCACGGTGCCACCCGCGAAGAAGCCCGGCGCAAGTTGCTGCGGGCGGTACAAGACAGCGTGCTGCTGGGCGTGCAAAGCAACCAGCGCTTGCTCGCCTGTCTGCTGGAACATCCACAGTTCATCAGTGGCGAGTTCAGCACCGGGTTCATCCCCACGCACTTCGCCGATCATCCCTGCCTGCATCCCCATGTGCCGAGCGCCGAAGAACTGGCCATCGCTGCGGCGCTGTTTTATCAGGCTTCAGCGCAGGCTCACCGCGCCCCGCTGGCCGGTTGGCGCAACAACGCCAGCGTGCCTTTGCACTACCGAATCGGCCAGGAGGATCAGGACTGGCCGGTGGAATTGAACGCTGAACCTGGCAAACCCTACCGTGCTCAGATCGGCGCTCGCGCCCTCGAACTGAAGGTCATCGGATGCGACGGACACTGGGCCACCCTGGAAATCGACGGCATCCGCCAACGCCATGCCTATCGCCTCGAGGCCGGGCAACTGTGGTTGTTCACGCGCCCCGGCTGCCTGCGACTGGTCGATCGGACCCTGGCGCTGGTCAGCGGACAGGCCAGTGTCAGTTCCGGCACGCTCAAAGCGCCGATGGACGGGGCGATCGTCGATGTACTGGTCAGTGAGGGCAGCCCGGTCAGCAAAGGTCAGCTATTGGTGGTGCTCGAAGCAATGAAAATGGAGCATCCGCTCAAATCCGGGATTGACGGAGTGCTTAAACGCTTGCAGGTCAGGGTCGGCGATCAGGTCAAAAATCGTCAGATTTTGTTAGAGGTCGAATAAGCCGCTAGGCGGATCCGCCGGGTTTGGCTACGCTCAAGCCCTATCAGGACGCGGATACCAGGAACCCTGCGATGCCTCACTGGTTGGTCATTGATCTGGAAGCCACCACCGATGAGGGCGGCTGGCCAGTCACAGAAATGGAAATCATCGAAATCGGTGCCACCCTCGTGGACCGCAAAGGCCAGGAACTGGATCACTTCCAGTGCTTCGTGCGCCCGTTGCGCCGGCCCTTGCTGACGCCGTTTTGCCGGGAACTGACCCACATCACCCAGGCCAATATCGATGCCTCACAGCCGCTCACCGACATCTGGCCGTTGTTCGAACGCTGGCTCGGCCAACATCACGCGAGCCTGGAAGGCTGGGCCAGTTGGGGCGATTACGACCGCAAACAACTGCTTCAGGACTGGCAGCGCCTGCAACTCGACAGCGCCCTGAGCCGGGTGCCGCACATGAACCTCAAGCAACGCTTCGCCAAGGCTTGTCGGCTGGAGCGCCCGCTGGGGCTCAACGGGGCCCTGCAACTGGCGGGCCTGCAGTTCAACGGTCAGCAGCATCGGGCGCTGGAAGACGCGCGCAATACGGCGCGTTTGTTACCGCTGATTTTCCCCGCTAATCCTTGAGTGCAGGAGGTGACGCCTATCGACACCTTGTGCATACTGGCCGGCCCTTTTTAGCCCTTTTCGAGGAACCGCCCATGTTTAAAGTCAACGAGTACTTCGACGGCACCGTCAAGTCGATCGCCTTTGGCACCGCTGAAGGTCCAGCGACCATCGGCGTCATGGCACCGGGCGAATACGAATTCGGCACCAGCCAGCGTGAAATCATGCACGTGGTGTCCGGCGCCCTGACCGTCAAACTGCCTGACAGCGACACCTGGGAAACCTTCGCCGCCGGCAGCCAGTTCAACGTACCCGCCAACAGCAAATTCCAGCTGAAAGTGGCCGTCGACACTGCTTACCTGTGCGAATACCGCGGCTAAACCCCCGGGTTTTCACAGCGACAAAAAAAATGCCCGTGTCCTTGGACCCGGGCATTTTTTATTTTGAAGGGCTTTTACTCGAGGATCGTCACGGGCATGCCGACTTCAAGCCGGCCATTGCCGTCGTTGACCAGATTCTGCCCGAACATCGCGCCGTCGGCCTCGGTGCGGTATTTCTGCAATGTGGCCAGCGGTTCACGATCTTCGCTGCGTTCGCCGGTCTGCGGGTCGATGGTGGTCAGAATGCAGCGTGAGCAGGACTTGACCACGCGGAACTCGACATCGCCAATGCGGATGCGCTTCCAGCTATCTTCGGCATACGCCTCACTGCCCTCGATCACCAGATTGGGCCGGAAACGCAACATCTCCAGCGGCCGCCCGACTTTGCTCGACAAGTCTTCCAGCGACGCCTGACCAATCAGCAACAACGGGAAACCGTCGGCAAACGCCACCTGATCGTCGTCCTTGCCATAGCCGGCCTGGGTGGTCCGTGCGCGATCAAGCGGCACTTGCACCAGACGCGTCGGCTTGCCGATGAACTCACTGACCCAGGCACCCGCCGCATCGCCGGCATCGGGGACGCGCAAGGTGTCGCGCCAGATGGTCACCCCACGCAGATCGGCATCGCCGTCAGGCAACGCAATATCGATCGTTGAATGGCCCGGGGCACTGAGGGTCAAGCCGCCGTCGGCATTCCACAACGCCGACAGCTGACTCATTTTCGCGACCGCGCGTTGGGTCAGAAAACGCCCACTGGCTTCGTCCACCAGCATCCAGCGTCGATCACCGTCCAGTCCCAGCTTGTCCAGGCTGACCTGATTGAGGGTCTCGCCCTTGCCGGATTTCAATGGAAAACGATAAAGCGCGCTCAGACGCATGGCCAACTCCCTGGTGGGTAAAAACGCCACCCTATACGAGCTTGATTGCCGAATCAAAGGCTGATGTCAAACCAGCCTCTACTCGTGCTATCAGGCAGGTACAGCGTCGAGCATCAGACGCTGGCGCACCACGTCGACGAGTTTGTCGGGCTGGAATTTGGAGAGGAAGTTGTCGCAGCCGACCTTCTTCACCATCGAGTCGTTGAAGCTGCCCGACAGCGAAGTGTGCAAGACCACATAAAGCCCGCGCAAACGGGGGTCGTTACGGATTTCGGTGGTCAGGCGATAGCCGTCCATCTCCGGCATTTCCGCATCGGTGAAGATCATCAGCAGCTTGTCGGTCATGACTTCGCCCGTATCGGCCCAGGCCTTGAGCATGTTCAGCGCCTTCAAGCCATCGCTGGCAATGTGCATCTTCACGCCCAATTGGCCCAAGGTGTCGCGCAACTGCGACAAGGCCACGTTAGAGTCATCCACCAGCAGCACTTCACGGCCACGGGCACGCTCCAGCACCGGATCGTCGAGTTTGTCGCGCGATACCTTGGCGTTGTACGGAACGATCTCGGCCAGGACTTTCTCGACGTCGATGATTTCCACCAACTGATCATCGACCTTGCTGATGGCGGTCAGGTAATGCTGGCGACCGGCACTGGCCGGCGGCGGCAAAATGGCTTCCCAGTTCATGTTGACGATGCGGTCCACGCCACCGACCAGAAACGCCTGCACCGAGCGGTTGTACTCGGTGACAATAATGGTACTGGTGGGACTTGGCACCAACGGGCGCATGCCGATGGCCTGGGACAGGTCGATCACCGGCAGCGTCTGGCCACGCAGGTTGACCACGCCGCAAACAAAGGGATGGCGTTGCGGCATCAGGGTTAGCTTCGGCAGCTGAAGCACTTCCTGGACCTTGAAGACGTTGATCGCAAACAATTGCCGTCCGGCCAGCCGAAACATGAGAATTTCCAGGCGATTCTCACCCACTAGTTGCGTGCGTTGGTCTACCGTGTCGAGAATGCCGGCCATTAATGACTCCTGGGCTTGTTCTGATGAATTCACTAAAGGGAGTTATCGGCTGTTTTTGCCGGACCTTGACCCCCAGACAAAATGCCAGGCTCAGGCATTGATGTCACATTAACATCATGCTTTACTGGCTCCGTGATTTTCATCCGCTTCCTTCCCTGCGGCGCGACCTCGGTTTGCACGTTAGGTTCCCCTGCGTAAGGGATTCCCCTAGTAACAATCAGGCCCAACCTGATATTCGCAATATCCAATAGCCATTAATGTGACGCCATTCTCATTGCATGAATGGAGTCAGGCTTTTGTGTGCGATTGCAGGTCAGTGGCCATCCACCCTCTCGAGTTCCCCTGCCGGCGCTCAAACCTGCCGGAGCGCGATATCACGAAGGCTTGGCAGCGCGGGGACACATATGGTTCTCGTCGGCACACACGACATTCCCTCATCTGACACGACGTTGTGGAGATAAGCATGCCGAACGACACCAAAGAGTGGGCTCAGCGATTTCCGGAATTTCTCGTTGAGGCTGAAACACTCTTGGCCAAATCCGAGGAATGCCTGAGTCATTTGCAACTGATCAGCAATGACAAGGACGCCATCGATTGCATGCTCAGCACCCTTCTCAAGCTGTCCAGCAAGGCCGATGCCTTGGCACTGGCGGCGGTCTCGGAGTTCTCGCTGCATATCCATGGATTACTGAGCTGCGCGCAGAACCACATGGACCTGCACGATCAAGCCCTGGACGCGCTCAAGGACTGCTTCACATTATTGGCCTGGCAACTCGAACTCATCGATCAGACTACCGGCCAACTCGGTCTCGATGACACTGAACAGACCTCACTGATAGAAGCGTTTGCGTTTCAAGTGGGACAAAGTCAGTTTCAGCCGCCCAGCCATGCCAGACCCTTCAGGTTGGTTTCGTTCTCGGAACGGCAAGCTTAAAAACATCAGCCCTGGCCGTGTTGCGCTTTTCTATTGCCATGATGCCGCCCTGTAACTTGATGCGCTCATGCCGCAATTGAATGGGTCATTGCGTCGAAGACAGTTCGAAATAGTTATCCCTGTCTCGACTTCAGATAGTGCCTGGCAATAAAAAAAATGCCTGGCAATCGATATCTTCCGACGACAACAATCGAAAGTTTTTCCATTATGGAACTATCGTCCAAAAACTGTATTTTGATTATATAGAGCTATATACCGAACGCGACCAACGGTATGTTAAGTGGTAGTATGCCGACCATTAGTTGACGCCAATTAATGGCAAAGTGATCCAGCCAAGCCCCCTGAAGGCTGCATTTCCAGCACTGCACCACAGCCGAAGTCGACTTCACACAACGATTTCCACACAGAGACCCGTCAGCCCTTGTGGCCGGTCTGCCCGCAGCGAACATCTATTGGCTCCATCCGCTATGTACGCCAGCCTCAAGTCAATTACCCTGTGGCCACCCTCCCGAAAAAACGCGCGCCGGTTCACGCTTTTTCTGTGTATCTGTTCGACGCTTGGCAGCCTGCTGGTCTACAGCTTGTCCATGTCTGTGCCGTTGAGTCTGCTGCTGCTCAATAGTGCAGCGCTGACCTGTGTCTGGGTGGGACATTGCCTTTCGCGCAAATCGATAAAGTTTCAACCTCAAGAACTGGCTGACCGCCTGCTGCAAGTGCAGGAAAACGAACGCCATCGGCTCAGTCGGGAACTGCATGATGACATCGGTCAATTGCTGACCGCCGCGAAACTTCAAAGTGAATGGCTCAAACGTCGAATGCCCGAAGAACTGCAGGGTCAGTGTTCGGTACTGTGCGAAACGCTGGACGAAACACTCACCAAGGTGCGAGATGTGTCGGCCATCCTGAATCCGCGGCAACTGGCCAGTCTCGGACTGGAAGCCAGCCTGCGTGCACATTTACTCAGGACCCTGGCCAATACCTCCGTGCATTGGAGCCTGGAGTGCCATCAACGCCTGACGGGCATACCGGAGGAAATGGCGGTGGCGGCTTTTCGCATCACCCAAGAAGCGGTTACCAATATACTGCGTCACGCCGAGGCCAGTAATTTGTTGGTCCGCCTGCAACGCCTGCCCCAAGGCCTGACGTTGTTGATCAGCGACGACGGCCTGGGTTTCGCGCCAGCGGCAGATCCCGCTCGCGAGGGGCAACGCGGAATGGCCGGGATGTCGGAACGGATCGATCAGTTAGGTGGCACACTGACCGTGACCAGCGAGCCGGGCAAAGGCACTCAAATCGAAGCACTCTTCCCCTGGGCGCCGCGTGCGCTAGAACGGGCCAGTACGAATAAGGTTATGCATTGACTTGTAACTTACTTCTGGTGGATGACCACTCGCTTATCAGGGCTGGCGTGCGCGCCTTGGTGCTGGATATTCCCGGCTATGCGGTAATCGGGGAGGCCAATGACGGCTCACTGTTAGTCGAGATGGTCGAGCAGCTGTCCCCGGACATCATTCTGCTGGATATTTCCATGAAGGAAACCGGTGGTCTTGAAGCCTTGCAGCGACTCAAGCGCGTACGCCCGCAGTGCAAAGTGCTCATCCTGTCGATGCACACCGACCCGGCGCTTATCATGCAGGCCCTGGAATCAGGGGCTCATGGCTACCTGCTCAAGGACACCACGGCCACCGAACTCGAACATGCGCTGGATGCCTTGCGCAATAACGAACGCTATCTGAGCCCGGCCATTGCCCATACAGTCATCAACCAGGCGCTGACTCGAGCTCAGAAAAATCAGGCGCAAACCCAGGACTCGCACAACCTGACGGCACGTCAGCTGGAAATCCTGCGACTGATTGTTCGCGGAAAATCCACCCGGGAAATCGCCAATGGCCTGGCTCTGAGCATCAAGACTGTCGAAACCCACCGCTCGCAGATCATGAAACGCTTGCAGATCTACGATGTGGCCGGCCTGGTGCTGTTCGCCGTGCGCGAGCAAATCATCAGTCTGGACGATTAACTGGATTCGAGACGCTCAGCAGCGGCGAGCCTTCGGGCAAATGCACACGCAATGCCGCCGGGCGCGCCGAGAAACGCAGGCTGTCGCCCTCCAGAGGCTCACCATCAAGGTTGATATAAAGGCCCTCCGAGACTTTGATCTCCACCCATGGCAAGCGAGCTCGTACGAACATGTTGTCGATGCCGAAGCCATCGGCCAGCAAATCTTTCAAGGTACCGACCACTTCCTGTGGCGCGGGCAAAATGCTGATATCCAGCAGACCATCGTCAGCCAGCGCCTGCGGGCACAACACATGACCACCGCCAGCCTGTCGGCCATTGCCAATGCCCAATGCCAACAATTCGCCGCGCCAGTGAAAATCTGGCCCCTGCAACTCGCCATAGGCCGCATGCAACTCACTGAAGCGCGATAAACCCGTGAAGAGATAAGCGGCGCCGCCAAGAATTTTTTTCAGATCTTCGGAGGTATTGGCCGTGACCTGACTGCCAAAGCCGCCAGTGGCCATGTTCAGGAAAACCTGACCGCCGACTTCCCCCAGATCAATGGTTCGCGGGACAGCCTCCAGAAGATCCAACGCCTGAGCGGGCTCCAGAGGCACACCGGCAGCACGCGCAAAATCATTGGCGGTGCCCAAGGGCAAAAGTACCAGACTGGCCTGCGTCGAATGCGCCGCCATGGCTTCAGCGATGTCACGCAAGGTACCGTCGCCGCCGCCGGCAATCAGTTGCGTATAGCCTGCCGCCAGCGCTTCTTCCACCAACCGCTGCGCATCACCGGCCTCCCAAGTCAGTCGAACAGCCAGTTTCCAGCCCTGCTGGCGCTTGCCTTCGACGGCTGCACGGACCTCCTCATTGAGTGCCTGCTTGCCATGCAGAATCAACAGTGCCTTGCGCTCGCTCATTTTTGCCACTCCCATATCCGCAATTCCATGGGATATGTTGACCTCGCAGCCCCTGATAAAAGTCGACTGGATTTCAATTATTTCCAAGGGAAGGAAATGTGAGTCCTACAGAGCGGTATTTTTTCGTACAAAACATGAGGAATCGGCTCAATTGACCCATCCGAACAATTGGTACACCGTTGGGTCTCTGTTATCAGTGATTACCCGTTTAATTTACACAGGGATGTGAAAACAATGAATGGAACCCCCTTAAGGGCCTCAAACAGCGCAAGCAACAACGGCATCGATCATTTGAATGGTTTTAACGCAAGGAGCCAGCTAGTCCATGCAAAGCCATGACCTCAGACTATCGGTAACCCCGGTCGCGCCGTTCGCAGAAAATCGCGCCAATCATCAGGCTGAATTCAAAAACAGCGCAAAGCACGCCGGAGAAGCTGACATGGAACCTCGCGTCATTGAACTCGAAACACACCTCAAGTACATCCGTAGAGACATGGATGAAGTCCGGGGTGACGTCAAATCCATCAAACACAGGCTTGCCTACTCAGCTGGCGCAACAGCCGTGATCCTGGGACTTCTGGCCTGGATCGCCAACAGCCGCTTCGATCAGGTCGTGGCACTTCTGGCACATTAAGAAATGGTCACGCACGCAAGCCCGATGCGATCAACCGGGCTTGCGGGGCAAAACCAGTGCCTGTATCAGCTCAAGACTTCACTCAGCGGGATGAAGCTCACCCAATCACCCTCGATCAGCGTACGGTCCTCCAGCACCTCAACCAGACCGTCAGCCCAGGCAGCACTGCGCAGTACGCCAGAGCTCTGATTCCTGTAGATGATTGCCCGGCCATTCTCCAGACGTCCGCGCAAGTACTCACGTCGGTTACCCGCCTTTGGCCAGACGAATCCTGCCGGCACCTGAAACTTCAGGGGCTCGACTTCTTTTACGCCTTGGCGGCGCAAAAGGTAGGGCCTTGCCAACAGAGCAAAAGTCACCAGGGTAGACGCCGGATTGCCGGGTAAACCGATCACAGGCACGCCGCGAAAATGCCCGAACGTCAGCGGTTTGCCTGGTTTGATGGCAAGCTTCCACAGCGTCAATTCGCCCTCTTCCCTCAAGGCAATGCCCAGAAAGTCGGCCTCTCCCACCGATACGCCACCAGTCGAGAGAATCAGGTCGACATCCTTCAACTCACCGAGGCGAGCACGAGTGGTCGCTAAATCATCGGGAAGAATACCGGCATCGATCACCTCACAACCTAACCGCTGCAGCCAGCTGCAAAGCAACACTCGATTACTGTTGTAGATCTGTCCTGGCCCAAGGGCCTGACCAGGCTCAATCAACTCATCACCGGTAGACAAGACCGCAACACGAGCCTTGCGAATCACGTCCAGCTCAGCGCATCCCAGCGATGCCGCCAGCCCCTGCTCAATAGACCCCAGACGCGTTCCGACGGGCAGGATCAGCTCACCGACGGTGGCTTCCTGACCCTGTGGACGGATGTTCTTTCCTGGGGTCATGGTTTCGGTGAAACGTACTCGCTCATCCGCCTGAGCCTCGGCGTTCTCCTGCATCTCGACACAGTCGGCACCGGCGGGCACAGGCGCGCCAGTGAAGATCCGCGCACAAGTACCTGGTTTCAAGGGCTCCGGGGCCTGGCCTGCAAAAATCTTCTGACTGACCACCAACGGCTCTCCCGTCCAGTCGGCCAGGCGCAAGGCATAACCGTCCATGGCACTGTTGGGCCAAGGCGGCAAATCAAGTGTCGAGACCAGGTCAGCGGCCAGTACACGCCCCTGAACCTGCGCCAACGGCAAGCGTTCGTGCTCACGAATCTTCGAGGCGTCGGCCATTTCCAGTAAACGCGCCAGTGCTACCTCGACAGCCATCAGACTGCCTGTCTTGCCTGGCTTACCCACGGGTTTCACAGGGTGCCGCCTGTTTGAGATGGGCCACAAAATTGCACGGACGGTGACGAGAATCCAGTTGCTCGGCGAGAATGCCGTCCCAACCGGTGCGCACCGCGTTGGTCGAGCCCGGCAAGCAGCACACCAGCGTTCCATTGGCCAGACCAGCCAAGGCCCGGGACTGAACCGTCGATGTGCCGATATCCGCTACCGATATCTGCCGGAACAATTCACCAAAACCATCGACCTGTTTATCCAGCAGGCAACTCACGGCTTCGGGCGTGCTGTCGCGACCGGTGAACCCGGTACCGCCGGTGATCAGCACCACTTGCACGACCTCATCAGCAATCCAGTTGGCGACTTGCGCGCGAATTTTGTAGAGGTCATCTTTAAGCAATACACGGGCCGCCAGGTTATGACCGGCAGCGCTCAAACGGTCGACGAAGACCTGGCCTGAGGTATCGGTTTCCAGGGTACGGGTATCGCTGACAGTCAGCACCGCGATGTTGAGCGGTGCGAAAGGTACATCAGCCTTGGCTTTCATAGGCTCATCCAGTTGTAGGAGAAACAGCCCGGTGTTATATCACAGCGCCTCATTTTTTCGCCGCCCTCATGGAGAAGTGCGATGACCTCGAATACACCTCTGGCACCTTGCTCCATTCTGCTCCTGGCCGGCGGTCGCGGCCAACGCATGGGCGGTCAGGACAAGGGATTGCTGGATTGGCACGGCGAACCGCTGATCGCGCATCTGCACCGTAAGACGCGCCCGCTGAGTGATGACCTGATCATCTCCTGCAACAGAAACCTGGAAAAATATGCGCCTTATGCGGATCAGTTGGTCCATGACGACGAAGGCGACTTTCCGGGGCCGTTGGCGGGTATTCGCGCTGGCCTGAAGGCCGCCCGTCACGCCTGCTTACTCGTGCTGCCCTGCGATGTACCACGCATCGATGCCGCGCTGCTCCAGAGCATGCGTGAAGCCGCCGGACAGCATCCGGACAAACCGCTGATGCTGCGCCATGGCGAACACTGGGAACCCTTGCTGTGTATGATTCCCGTCGCCCTTTCAGCGGCTTTCGAGACTGCCTGGAACGAAGGCGAGCGCAGCCCGGGTCGCCTTATGCGCAAGCTGGGCGCCACAGCCCTGCAATGCCCGGATAACGACCCTCGCCTGGCCAATCTCAATACGCCGGAACTGTTAAGCACACACCACACTGTGTCAGACTGACACGCGATGGAACTTGCGCGCGTTGTATACGTCTCAAGCTCAGCAACCAAAAGAATTCCCATTCGGAGACACACCCATGACTCAACGGACCCTCGCCACTTTCATGCTCGCACTGGGCCTTGCCACCCTCGCCGGTTGCGCATCGCCTACAGTGATCACCTTGAATGACGGTCGAGAAATCCAGGCCGTCGACGCGCCTAAGTACGATGAAGAATCGGGCTTTTACGAATTCGAACAACTGGATGGCAAACAAACCCGCGTCAACAAAGATCAGGTCCGTACCGTTAAAGATCTGTAATCTTTACGGCGACAACCAGATACAGAAAAGCCCGCTTTAAAAGCGGGCTTTTTCGTGGCTGAAGAAAAGCAGGGTCGTTAGCCCTGTGATCACCACTGCAAGGTGATGGTGCTTTCGAATTCTCTTTCCTGCCCCGTGACCGGATCGACAAATCGCAGCCCCTGGGCCAACAGCTTCAAGGGATTGGCATAGTCATCTTCTACGTCCTTGAGCACCTGCGGGTAGAACGGATCATTGCAGATGCTGGCCCCCAGGGCTGTCATGTGAACTCGCAACTGATGTTTCTTGCCCGTCACCGGGTACAGCGCATAACGCCAGAGTTCACCGTTTTTTTCCCTGACCTCGACAGCCGTCTCGGTATTGCTGACTCCCGGACCTTCTTGCATGCGAAAAAACGGCTCGCCATCGATAAGTCGGCTTTTATGAACCAGCGGGAAGGAGTGTTCCGGCAATGCCCGTGCGATTGCTTCATAGCGCTTTTCGATCTGGCGTGCAGGAAACAAGGATTGATACGCCGACCGACTCTGAGGGTTGGCTGAAAACAGCACCAGGCCCGCCGTATGCCGGTCAATGCGATGCAAAGGCACCAGATGCGGGTTATCCAGGCGACGGATCAGCCGCCGCAGCAATGTCTGCTCCACGTATTCGCCCGCCGGAGTCACGGGCAGAAAGTGTGGTTTGTCCGCCACCACCAGATGCTCGTCGGCATAGAGGATCGACTCCACCACCGGGATCGGTTTTTCGTCCGGCACCTCACGGAAATAATGAATCCGCAGACCTTCCTTGTAAGGCAGGTTCAGGGGAATCGGCAGGCCTTGCCCATCAAGGACACGACCGCGAGCAATTCTGTCCAGCCATTGTTCACGACCGATGGCGCTGAAGTGTTCGCACAGGCAATCGAGTACAGTCTGCCACGTCCCCGGCGGCAGATAGAGCGTACTGGCCTGGTTGTGTGCGGCAGAAAAAGATGAAGTGGACATACGAAAAGCTCTAACCCTCAATACAGAGCGGCATTATCCAACAGTGGCCGGAACGAACCTAGAAGAGAATCCTCAGGCCGGTATCGACTGTGCTCGAGCGGCCGCTTCGGTGAACTCCTTGAGCCAACGCAGCACATCGACCGCTTCCCAGCGCCCCGGATCATAAAGCGCATACAACAACCCCTGATAGCCCACGACATCCAGCTGCCGGTGGTAGCCCGCACGCTGGAACAAGGCTTCGATTTCGGCGAAACAGGTATTGAAATGCAATTTGTTGAAGGGTGTTTTCCCCTCCGTGACCAGACCATCCAAACGCAGTTCGAGGACAGCCTCGCGCACCACGTCCGCCGACATCCGGTTCACGCTGTTCTTCAATTGCTCGACATTGACCAAGGTTCATCCCTCTGACGTCCGGGATCGCCTGCGTAAACCCGAAACAGGGAAAAGCATGGCAGGCAATCGGAATAACTGTATGCGCATACAGTAGCCGAATAACCAACCTTTCGCCAATGGATGAAACGAGTACTGCGACGGGTGGGGCATCGCTGACAGTGTCAGAGTCAGCGCAGGAACGCCACCACTTCATCGGCACTGAACGGCCAGCTCAGCTCTGCGCCGGTATCGACCCGTCGCAACACTGGAATACGCAGACTGTAGGCTTCGAACCACGTTTCGTCGTCAGCGATATCCACCAGTTCCACCAACAGACCACGCTCGACAAACTCCATCAGCATGGCTTCGGCGACTTCACAAAGATGGCAACCAACGGTGCCGAACAACTGACATTCAGGAGGCATGACGACAAGACCCATCGAAGTAAGCGCTCATTCTAGGCCCGCGATCAAACGCAGTCGAGCCGATGCCCTATCTGTCTGAGCAATGGCATTTCAAGAGATTTCGGCAAACTCCTGACGCACATCATTCGCCTTAACGGCCATTTGCGCGATGCTCGCGTCTTTTTTACTTCTACGCTTGAGTAGCCAGATCCCTCACCGGAGTTTTTTGTGTTCGCCAATCTGTTGATCATCTTCACCGCCTCTTTGGTAGTGATTGCACTGTTCCAGCGCCTGCGCTTGCCACCGGTGCTGGGTTACCTGTGCGTAGGGCTGATGATCGGACCGACCGCGTTCGACTGGGTGAATGAAAGCGAAGAGTTGCCCGACCTTGCCGAGTTGGGCGTGGTGTTCCTGCTGTTTTCTCTCGGGCTTGAATTTTCCCTGTCGAAAATGCTCGCCCTGCGCCAAGTGGTATTTGGCCTGGGCAGCCTGCAAGTGCTGGTTTCCGGGGTCGCGCTGGGGGTGTTGCTGATGCTGTTCGGCATGCCAACCACGCCTGCACTGTTACTCGGTGCCGGTTTGGCGCTGTCGTCCACTGCCATTGTCAGCAAGGAGTTAAGCAGCCTCGGTGAGCTTTTCAGCCGCCACGGCCAGAATGCCATCGCCGTGCTGTTGTTCCAGGACGTGGTCGCTGTTTTGCTACTGACTCTGGTCCCGGTGTTCGCCGGTACCAGCGACCAGGTTTGGTATTGGGCTCTGCCATTGACGCTGGGCAAGACTGTCGTGCTGTTCGTCGGTCTGCTGCTGGTCAGTCGCTGGTTTTTGCCACGGCTGTTTCATGAAGTCGCCGCGTCCCGGTCCGCTGAGCTGTTCGTGCTGTTGGCACTGGTGATCGTTCTGCTGACGGCCTGGCTGACTCACCTGCTCGGCCTCTCCCCAGCCCTGGGCGCCTTTCTCGCCGGCATGCTACTGGGGGAAAGCCACTACCGACATCAGATCGAGGCGGACATCCGTCCGTTTCGCGACATTCTGCTCGGGGTATTCTTCGTCAGCATCGGCATGTTGATCGACTTGCGCTTGTTTGCCAGCCACGGCTTGCTGATTCTCGGACTGACGCTGGGATTACTGCTGATCAAAGGCACCGTGGTCGCGCTGCTGGTCAAATGGCGCGGCAGCGATGTCGAAACCGCCTGGCGCAGCGGCCTGGCCTTGGCTCAAGGGGGTGAATTCTGTTTTGCCCTGATGACGCAAATGCAGCAGAACAAACTGATGCCCGCCGACTTCGGTGGCCTGCTGCTGGCCGCCACGTTCTGCTCGATGCTGGTGACGCCTTTACTGCTGCGCGCCGCTCCCCACATCGCCACACGCCTGCACCACAAGCCCAACGAAGAAGCCGAACTCGAAAAAATCAGCGCACTCAACGCTGGCTTGCACAATCACGTAGTGATCTGTGGGTATGGCCGCGTAGGTCAGTCCATCGGGCGCGTCCTGCGTAATGTAGATCAACCGTACATTGCGCTGGATACCGACCCGGTGCGGGTTCAGGAAGCAGCCGTCAATGAAAGCTGCGTTCATTACGGCGATTCACGTCGCGGCGAACTGCTGGTGGCGATAGGGCTGGAACGCGCCAGACTATTGGTGGTCGCCGTGGATCAGACGGACATCGCACTGTTGATACTCAAGGAGGCACGCCGGTTCAACCCGAGTGTGTCGATCCTGGTGCGCACACGGGACGACAGTCAGTTGGCCGAGTTGAAGGCGGCCGGTGCCAGCGAAGTCGTACCCGAGTTGCTGGAGTCGAGCCTGATGCTCGTCTCCCACGCCCTGATCATGCTGGGCATACCCGGCCAGCAGGTGCGAGACCGGGTCGACCAGGTACGGCGTGACCGCTATCGCCTGCTGCACGGCTTTTACCCCGGTGCCGACGATGAGGAACGCTGATTCAATCCTGGCTCACGGCACCGATCTTGTGCACCGACAAGTCCGCGCCGTAATACTCCTCTTCCTGGCTCAGGCGCAGACCATGAAACGCCTTGATTACGCCATACACCGCAAAACCGCCGGCAAGCGCCACGATCACACCCAGAGAAGTGCCGATCAACTGACTGATCAGGTTCACGCCCCCCAAACCACCCAAGGCGGTTTGACCAAAGATGCCGCAAGCGATCCCGCCCCAGACACCACACAGTCCATGCAGAGGCCAGACGCCCAGCACATCATCGATATGCCATTTGCCTTGGGCGGCGGTAAAGCACCAGACAAACAGTGCCCCGGCGATGGCACCGGTCACCAACGCGCCCACCGGGTGCATCAGATCCGATCCGGCACAGATCGCCACCAGTCCGGCCAATGGGCCGTTATGCAGGAAGCCCGGGTCATTGCGCCCGACGATCAACGCCGCCACGGTGCCGCCGACCATGGCCATCAACGAATTCACCGCGACCAGCCCGCTGACCCCTTGCAGTGTTTGAGCGCTCATTACGTTGAAGCCGAACCAGCCAACGATCAGAATCCAGGAACCCAACGCCAGAAAGGGAATGCTCGACGGTGCGAATGCCACCAGTCGTCCATCGCGATAACGACCTTGCCTTGGGCCGAGCAACAACACCGCCGCGAGTGCCAGCCAGCCACCCATGGCGTGAACCACCACAGACCCTGCGAAGTCATGGAAACTGGCACCGAAGCGTTCCAGCAACCAGGCTTGCAGACCAAAGTTGCCATTCCAGATCATGCCTTCGAAGAAGGGATAGATGAACGCCACGATCAGCGCCGTCGCACACAACTGCGGGACGAACCGGGCGCGCTCGGCGATGCCTCCGGAAATGATTGCCGGTATCGCCGCAGCAAAGGTCAGCAGAAAGAAAAACTTCACCAGCCCATAGCCATGATCGGCAGTAATCACCGCCGCCGGCTGCATGAAAGTGACTCCGTAGGAAATCCAATAGCCTATAAAGAAGTAGGCCAGGGTCGAAATGGCGAAGTCGCTGAGGATCTTCGACAAGGCGTTGACCTGGTTTTTTTGTCGAACCGTACCCACCTCGAGAAAGGCGAAACCGGCGTGCATGGCCAGGACCATGACCGCACCGATAAGGATGAACAACGTGTTGGAGCTATGGACCAGACTGTCCACAGCACTTTGCAGATTTTCCATGGATTGGCAGACCTGAAGGCTGAAAAAAAGCACCAAAGCAGTTCGCACAGAAGGCTGGCGCACCAAGTTGCAGCCGATCCAGACTGAAGCGCTGATCCGGATGAACCGCTTTGGCGCACAAGAACGGAACCTTTACGCGAGTTTTGATTATTTGAGTTAAGGTTTTCCTTAAATCATGCCCAGCAACAGCGCAACGGCGCAGGCTGACGCACCACGACATAGCAAAAGTTGTACCAGTCATTTGTACTGAACCTTCACGCAAGGCTCATACTCGAACGCTTCAGAAGCCACTCACGGAGATCACCAATGGCACGCACCACAGCAAAGACTGCTCAAGAAGTTCTGATGGAAGATTTTCAGACACTGGTCACCGACACTGAAAGGTTGCTGGAACACACCAAATCCCTGGCTGGCGATCAAGCCGATGAGTTGCGCCAGCAGATCCATGACAGTCTGCTGCGCGCGCGGGAAACCCTGAAATTGACCGAAGACTCTGTGCGCGAGCGCGGCAAAGCCGCTGTCACCGCCACGGAAGATTACGTCCAGGCCAACCCATGGCAATCGGTCGGAATCGCGGCTGGCGTGGGCTTCCTGATCGGCCTGCTGGCCACTCGGCGCTAATATGGCGATCGGCGAATCCGGCCCGTCCGCGACGGGCACCGGCTCATCCCCGCGGCGCCTCGGTGCCGCGTTTCTTGGACTGCTGCACAGTCATGTCGAACTGTTTGGCATTGAATTGCAGGAACAAAAAGCACGCACGGTAAGCCTGTTGTTGTTTGCAGGCCTGACGCTGGTCTTTGCCTTGTTATTGCTGGTGGGCTTGTCGACGCTGGTGTTGATCCTGTTTTGGGACACCTATCGCCTGGCAGCAATCATCGGGCTCTGTGTGTTCTATACCCTCGCCGCGTTGTTCTGTGCGATGCGCTTGAGAGCAGCGATTTTCGATGAATCCTCGCCCTTCCACGGCACCCTGGAAGAGTTGGCCAATGATCGGGAGCGTCTGTTGCCATGAGCCTGTCTGAACTTCCCCGCAACAGCTCGCGCACGGAAATGCGCAAGGCGCTGATTCGCCTGCGCATGGAAATGCATCGCCAGGAAATTCGCCACGAATCCCAACACCTGCTGCATCCCTTGCAACGGGTGCGTGGCATGACGCAAAACCTGCAAGACGGTCTCGGCATCAAACACGCCCCGCTCTGGGGCATCGCGGCCGTGATCGGGCTGGGCTTTCTGACCGGCAAGGGTGCCAAGGGTGGCGGTATCGGCAGCCTGACCCGGCTGGCTCGCCTGGGCGTCACGCTGGGGCCACTGATCAAGCTGATCATGCAAAACTCTTCGCGCAAACACTAATCAGTCCTGTTTGGCTGCATTCTTGCAACACCACCAGGATTAACCTCTTTATCGAGAGGTTAATCCTGCGTGCCTGCTTGGTGTCCAGGTTTACCCAGAACAAAACCTTACTAAGGAGGCCTCGTGATCGACGGGCAACCGCTCGCCTGCTTTCAGCCGTTCATCGATACCGCCACGGGCCGCATCGCTGGCGTCGAAGCGCTGGGTCGACTGCGCCAGGTCGACGGTCAACTGACCTCGGTAGGACCGCTGTTCGCCGACCCGCGAACCCCCGCCATCGCCCTGCGTCGTCTTGATCGCCAGATTCGCGATGATGCGCTGAGCCGTCTGCATGAAGCGCCCCCGGACTGGTTTCTCAGCCTCAACATATCGCCCCGCTGGATCAGTCGCTTGCACCGGGACCAGGCACTGCCAAGCCTCAAGCAGCTGAGCAGGCATGGCGTCGACGCGCAACGAATCGTCTTTGAGATCACCGAACTGGGCGGCGACAGCCAGCGTCTTGCCGAAGTCGTGGCCCGTTACCGACAAGCCGGGGCGCGGATCGCCATTGATGATTTCGGTGCCGGTTACTCTCAGCTCGATCGCGTGCTGGCCCTGCAACCGGACATTCTCAAGCTCGACATGCGATTGTTCCAGGCCGCCGCATTGGGAGGCCCCAGCAGCGAGGTGGTGAAGGCACTGGCGCAAATGGCGGAGAAAACCGGTTGCTGGATTATCGCTGAGGGCGTGGAAACCGAAGCTCAACTGAATTTTGCCCTGGAGTGTGGTTCACGCTACGTACAGGGCTTTCTGTTCGCCCGTGCGCAAGCTGATTTCTTCGCCACAGATGCCTTTGTCGAGCGCTTCGCGCAACTGCGTCAGCGCTATGTTCAGCAAAAACTGGCTGAGCGCGCTCGCCTGATGATCATGCGCCAGCAACTCAGCGAACTGATGACCATCCTGCAAGCCTGGGCTCAAGCCAGCGCGCCCCTCAGCACCTTACCGCAACTGGAAGCGTTTCCCTGGTTATTGCGCTTTTATCAATGCGACCGCCACGGCACGCAGCTGACCCCCAATCTGGAATGGCGCAACAACAGCTGGGAAGCCGATAACCGCTACCTGGGCCATAACTGGTCATGGCGCCCCTACTTTTATCACTTGCTGGCCGAGGGTTGGGATGAGCGCCGGCTGACGCTTTCCAACACCTACCGCGATGCCACCAGCAATCAGTACTGCCTCACCGCCGGGCAATTCTTCGATAACGGCGAGCGACTGCTGCTCATCGATATCGATGCTGCAGGGCTCTAGTTCTCCTTGCAGGGACCGGCGCGAACCGGGAAGCTAGGGGACCAGTCACCTGACGGAGAAACCAGCCTTGGATTGGCAAACCCTGCTCACCCGCGAACGCCTCGGAAAGCCTGTGCACAGCCCGGAAGAACTCGGCCGCAGCCCTTTCCATAAAGACCACGACCGCATCATTTTCTCGGGCGCGTTTCGCCGTCTCGGGCGCAAGACCCAGGTCCATCCGGTCTCCAGCAACGATCACATCCACACACGCCTGACCCACTCGCTGGAGGTCAGTTGCGTCGGCCGTTCGCTGGGTATGCGTGTCGGTGAAACCATCCGTAGCGCCCTGCCCGACTGGTGCGAACCGAGCGATCTGGGCATGGTGGTGCAATCGGCTTGCCTGGCCCATGACATTGGTAATCCGCCTTTCGGTCATTCCGGTGAAGACGCGATCCGCCACTGGTTCCAGCAGGCCGCCGGCCGTGGCTGGCTGGATGCGATGAGCGAAGCCGAACGCAACGACTTCCTCAATTTCGAAGGCAATGCCCAAGGTTTCCGGGTACTTACCCAGCTTGAATACCACCAGTTCGAAGGGGGGACCCGGCTGACCTACGCCACACTGGGCACCTACCTCAAATACCCGTGGACTGCCCGGCACGCCGACTCACTGGGCTACAAGAAGCACAAGTTCGGCTGTTATCAAAGCGAACTGCCACTGCTGGAACAGATCGCTCACAAACTCGGTCTGCCCCAACTGGACGAACAACGCTGGGCGCGCCATCCACTGGTGTACCTGATGGAGGCCGCCGACGACATCTGCTACGCGCTGATCGATCTGGAAGATGGCCTGGAGATGGACCTGTTGGAGTACGCCGAAGTCGAGTCCCTGCTACTGGACCTGGTGGGTGACGATCTCCCGGAAACCTATCGCCAGCTCGGCCCGCAAGATTCGCGTCGGCGCAAACTGGCGATCCTGCGGGGCAAAGCCATCGAACACCTGACCAACGCAGCAGCCCGAGCATTCGTCGAGCAACAGGACGCGCTGCTGGCCGGCACGCTGGCGGGCGACCTGGTAGAACACATGCACGGCCCCGCCAAACGTTGCGTCTTGAATGCCAAGGACATGGCACGCAAAAAAATCTTCCAGGACAAGCGCAAGACACTCCACGAAATAGGCGCCTACACCACCCTGGAAATCCTGCTCAACGCCTTTTGCGGCGCGGCACTGGAGCAACACAACGGCCGTACGCCATCCTTCAAGCACCGCCGCATACTCGACCTGTTGGGCAACAATGCACCCGATCCTCACGGCCCTTTACACACCTCCTTCTTGCGCATGATTGATTTCATCGCCGGCATGACCGACAGCTATGCCGGAGAAATGGCGCTGGAAATGACCGGTCGTTCAAGCCACCGATAAAAACGTATCGATCAGTCTGTCAGAGAGCTCTGAGCGGCTGATCGAATTCTCGACATTCATCTGTATTTCAACGCCGACAGAATCGCCCTACACCTTGTGCGGAGCGGACTGATCGATTGTTCGGCCATCTCGCGAAATAATCGCACTCCCTTTGCTCGACAGATGACTCATGAAAACTCCTGTGTTCAAACATGATTGGCGCATCTTGCTGGTGGAAGATCATCCCTTTCAGCTACGGGCGACTCAGTACCTGCTCGAGAGTTTTGGCTTCACCCAACTGACCGCCACTGACAGTGCCAGAGGCGCCTTGCAACAAATGCTCAAGGCTGCGCAACCGTTCGACATTCTTCTTTGCGATCAATGCCTGCCCGACCTTGCAGGCCTTGATTTGATCGAATACGCCAGTCACCGGGGGATGATCAGGCAGGCAATACTTCTGAGCAGTCTGACATCCATCGAACTGGACAAACTTAAAGTCATGGCCTACGAACATGGATTGCCCTTGCTCGGTTACTTGATCAAACCATTGAAACAATCAGACTTCAGAAACTTATTGACCTTGGCTTCCATATAAAAACACGAAAACCCAAACACACTAAAACAATGACCAACGTATAGATTCAGACCTCTAATTCAATGCTTTCAATCGCTTGATCAAGCCAGCCAAACTTTGCCTTTCCTCATGCAAAACCTAGTTGATACGTAGTCCCATTCTTCTTCAGTTGTAGGACTTTTCCTATATTGCCGCTGTAGCTCCCTCAGTTCATGCGGCCCCACAACTATCTGAGCTAAGGTGCGCGCATTATTTGTGCACGTATGGGATTTGATTATGAACTCCGTTTTTATTGTCGACGATCACCCTGTCATCCGCCTTGCGGTTCGAATGTTGCTGGAACATGAAGGTTACAAAGTCGTCGGCGAAACTGACAATGGGGTCGATGCTATGCAGATGGTTCGTGAATGCATGCCTGACCTGATCATCCTCGACATCAGCATTCCCAAACTGGATGGACTGGAAGTTCTTTCCCGTTTCAACGCCATGAGCACACCCTTAAAAACACTGGTATTAACTGCACAGTGCCCGACACTTTTCGGTATTCGCTGCATGCAGTCCGGTGCATCGGGCTATGTATGCAAACAGGAAGACCTCAGTGAACTGATGAGTGCGATCAAAGCAGTTTTATCTGGTTACAACTACTTCCCCAGTCAAGCGTTGAACCCAGTTCGTCGTGACGACGCGCGCTGGGCCGACCTGGAATTGTTCAAATCCGTCAATGATCGAGAACTGATGGTATTACAACTTTTCGCCCAGGGTCGTACAAACAAAGAAATTGCCAAGGGCATGTTTCTCAGCAACAAGACGGTCAGCACTTATAAAAAACGACTGATGCAGAAACTCAAGGCCAAATCCCTGGTTGAACTCATCGATATGGCAAAACGTAACGCGTTAGTGTGAGAAACAGGATGCCCAGCCGTTTCAAGGATTGTCTGATACTCATGGCCGCGGGTTTATGCCTGAGCACTTCAGTACTCGCGGCTCAGACAGCCAGCGAACACTACACCCTGCTCAGTCGTTCAACGGCCGGGCACATGGAAGTCCAACTGGATACCTCACAACGACAATGGGTCAAAGACAAACGTGAATTGATCCTGGGCACATCGGCCCCGGATTATCCTCCTTTCGACCTGACCCTCAGCGGCCACGACTATGAAGGTTTCACCGCCGATTACGCAGGCATCCTCGGCAAGGCCATAGGGTTGCCGGTCAAGGTTCAGCGCTTCGCCTCCCGAGGGGCCGCGATCGAGGCGCTGGAAAAAGGCCAGGTCGACATGCTTGGCACCGCCAATGGGTTCGAGGCCGACAATGCCGACATTGCCCTGTCCACGCCTTATGCGGTAGATCAACCGGTACTGGTGACACGAGAAGGAGAAACCAGATCGCTGACCGATGGACTTGCCGGCATGCGGCTCAGCATGGTGTATCACTATCTGCCTCTGGACGAAGTCAGGGCGCTGTATCCGAAGGCAATCATCACCTCTTACCCGTCCTACCAGAATGCAATCAATGCGGTTGCCTTCGACCAGGCCGACGTTTTTCTCGGCGACACCATTTCAACCCACTACATGATCAACAAGGGGTATTTGAACAACATCCGCATGGCCAACTTCGGTAAACACGAAGCCCATGGTTTCAGCTTTGCCGTGCAGAAGGACAATCCGGATCTGCTCGCTATCATCAACGCAGTCCTCAAGGCCATCCCCACCAGCGAGCGAGAAAACATCGCCAAACGCTGG
Source organism: Pseudomonas sp. F-14 TE3482 (assembly GCF_053629455.1). Taxonomy (NCBI): domain Bacteria; kingdom Pseudomonadati; phylum Pseudomonadota; class Gammaproteobacteria; order Pseudomonadales; family Pseudomonadaceae; genus Pseudomonas; species Pseudomonas sp. F-14 TE3482. Next base: position 3,047,822 of record NZ_JBRJII010000001.1, on the reverse strand, counting down.
AGTGCCGGCAGCGACATTCTTCTCACCGATCACAAGCTGCAACTCAGCCACGGTGAAGAGCGCTGGCTGGCACAACATCCAGTCGTGCGCGTCGTGGTCAATGAAGCGTTTGCGCCACTGACGTTTTTCGACAGCGACGGCAACTTTCGGGGCGTCACGGCTGATCTGCTCGAGCTGATCAGATTGCGCACCGGTTTGCGTTTCGACATCCAGCGCAGCCGAAGCGATGACGAGATGATCGAGCAGGTCGCCAACCATCAGGCCGACCTGATCGCCGCCCTGCTCCCCAGCGCTCAACGTGAAACGACGTTGAGCTTCAGCCGTCCCTATCTGGAAAACTCCTTTGTGCTGCTGACGCGCAAAGCGGCCGACAGCCCGACAAACCTCACGCAATTGCAGGATAAACGCCTGGCCATCGCCCAAGGCAACCCACTGGTGGATTACCTGCGCAGCGAGTTTCCGCGAATCAACCTGGTTGAGACCCCGGACACGTTCAGTGCCGTTGAGTTGCTCGCCGAGGGCCAGGCAGAAGGTGCGGTGAACTCACTGGTGATCGCCAACTACTTCATCTCATCGCGGATCTTCGAACAGACACTTCAGATCAGCACCACCATCGGCACCCGACAGGCAGCGTTTTCCCTGGCGACCGGGCGCGACGCCAAAGAGCTGAATGCCATCCTCGACAAGGCACTGCTGAGCATCGCCCCCGAAGAGCTGGGCATCATCAACAACCGCTGGCGCGGCTATTCAGCAGCCTCGCAAAGTACCTGGCGCAACTATCATCGCGTGTTCTATCAGATCGTTATAGGCGCCGGCGTGTTGCTGCTAATATCCGTTGCCTGGAACGCCTATATGAGGCGCCAGATCAAACAGCGGCAGGCGGCCGAGCGCGCATTGAACGATCAACTGGAATTCATGCGATCGCTGGTCAATGGCACGCCTCATCCCATTTACGTGCGTGATCGCCAGGGATTGCTGCAAAGCTGCAACGACAGCTATCTGGAAACCTTCTGCGCGAAACGCGAAGACGTCATCGGTAAAGGCGTCATACAGGGCACCCTCGGCAACCTCTTCGAAGCACGGGAATATCAGGCGGACTACCAGCGCGTCATGGCCGAGGGAACGCCGCTGATTCTCGACCGTCCGTTGCACATCGAAGACCGCAAGCTGACGATCTATCACTGGATTCTTCCCTATCGCGACTCGAGCGGTGACGTACAGGGCGTCATTGGCGGCTGGATCGACATCAGCGAACGCCGGCAACTGTTCGATGAACTACGGGCCGCGAAGGAACAAGCCGATGCTGCCAACCGAGCCAAAAGCACCTTTCTGGCGACCATGAGCCATGAGATCCGCACGCCCATGAATGCAATCATCGGCATGCTCGAACTGACGCTCAAACGTATCGATCACAGTCATCCGGATCGCCCCGCCATCGACGTCGCGTACCACTCGGCGAAAGACCTGCTGGAACTGATCGGGGACATTCTTGATATTGCGCGCATCGAATCCGGGCGTCTGAACCTGAGCCCGGAGCGCGTCAATCTGGCCGAAACCGTAGCCTCGGTGGTGCGGATTTTCGATGGGCTGGCCCGGCAGAAAAATCTCGGACTGCAACTGGAGTTCAGGCCTGCCAAACCGACCACCGATGTCGTGTTGGACCCGATGCGCTTCAAGCAGGTGCTGTCCAATCTGATCAGCAATGCCATCAAGTTCACGCAACAGGGCCAGATCAGGATCAGCGTCGAGTTGCAGTCGACCGACGAGCCCGACCGGGTCCAGTTGCAGTTACTGGTGGAAGACAGTGGCGCAGGAATCAGCGAGCAGGATCAACAGCGGTTGTTCGAGCCTTTCGTCCAGGCCGATAACTCCGGCCAGTTAGCCAGAGGCGGTGCGGGGCTGGGCCTGGTGATCAGTCGCAATCTGTGCGAAATGATGGGCGGCAGCCTGCAATTGAATAGTCAGTCGGGCGTCGGCACGCAGGTCCGCATTTCGCTGAACCTGGCCACCCTGCCGACGGAACGGATGCCGGAATCTGTCGAGCCGCAAATCCAGCCAAGCACTACCCCCTTGAACGTGCTGGTGGTCGATGATCATCCAGCCAATCGCTTGCTCATGTGTCAGCAACTGGAGTTTCTGGGGCATCGGTTCAACGTCGCAGCGGATGGCAAGGCGGGGTTCGAAGCCTGGAAGAGTCAGCCGTTCGACCTGGTGATTGCCGATTGCAACATGCCGATCATGAATGGATATGAGCTGGCCAGGGCCATTCGCCAACATGAACAGCACCTGCAACGCCCTCCCTGTACCGTTCTGGGTTTCACCGCCAACGCACAGCCGGAGGAAAGACAACGCTGCAAACTGGCCGGGATGGACGATTGCCTGTTCAAACCCCTCAGCCTGACGGCCTTGAGCCAGTGGGTCGAAGGCATCACGCCGACGGTCCGCGCACCGGCCTTCAGCCTGGAGGGGCTGCACCTGTTGACCGGTGGCAACCCGACACTGAACCAGCGATTGTTGACCGAACTGCTGAACAGCACCCGCCTGGACCGCAAAGCGCTGCTGGCGTTATCCGAGTCAAAGGACCGGCAATCACTCCTCGACATTGCCCACAAAATCAAGGGCGCGGCCCGAATCGTCCAGGCCTGCCGGCTGATCGACAGCTGCGAGGCACTCGAACAGGTCTGCAATAACAGGTTCCACCACGATGAAGTGGCCGATTGCAGCAAGGCCATGGAGCGCGCCATGCTCGAACTGGAGCAATCATTGCAACAACAGATGGCACGCCATGACAAAAGCACAATGAAGGAGCATTAACTATGCTTGAGGGCTGAGCAGTGTGTTAATCATCATGGAGAAAGCTGCAATGCCCAGCCCACTGCGCCCGGATCAACGCCGGTTTCCTCTGCACATCCATATCAGCGTGATGTTCACCTTCCTGTTGTTACTGACCGGGGTGGTACTGGGTATTTTCAACTATCAGCAAACCACCCGGATCATCCTTTCCAGCAGCGAAAAACTCTTCAACCGCATCGAGCAGGATGTCCGTCTGGGCCTGCATCGCATCTATCAGCCGATTCGTCATCTGCTCAACCTGCTGGCGGACAACCCGGCGACCCAGGCGCCCGACCTTGAGCAACGCCTGGCGTTGCTCAAGCCCTTCAGCCAATCGCTCAAGGACAATCCCGATCTGGCCTCGCTGTACCTGGGCTACGCCAATGGCGACTTCTTCATGGTTCGTCCCCTGCGTACCGTCACCCTGAAAACACAAGTCAAGGCACCGGCCACGGCGGCGTATCAGGTGTGGAGCATCGAGCACCCAAGCGGCGGCCGGATCCGCTCCCAATCATTGTTTTTCGATCAGAACCTGGCCCTTGTCAGCCGCCAGGACAACCCCGACGAGACCTACGATCCCCGTACCCGCGCCTGGTTCTCCAGCGCCCTCGGCAACCACGATCAGATCACCACCGAGCCCTACCTTTTTTTCTCCACCCACAACGTCGGCACCACACTGGCCCGGCGCAGTGGCGAGCATGCAGTGATGGGGGCCGACCTCACGCTGGCTGAACTGTCCGCGACCCTGGCCGAACATGTGGTGACCCCCAGTACCGAAATTGTGCTGTTCGATGCCCAGGGCAATGCCATCGCTTACCCCGACAGCAGCAAACTGATCGTCGACGATCAGACCGCCCGGCTGATCAAAGCCGCCGATCTGAGCCCCACGCTCGCGGCTCTGCTCACCAGCCCCTCCGAGGTCAATCGCCTGAACACCGCGGGCCGTCAATGGATCGTGGCGCGCAGCAGCATCCAGGAGGGAGGCCCGCAGGGACTGCAACTGGCGCTACTGGTGCCGGAGGACGAATTGCTCGTCGATGCCTACCGCATACGCTGGCAAGGCGCGTTGATTACCCTGGCGACGCTGCTGTTGTGCCTGCCGATGGGTTGGCTGACCTCGAGAATCCTGGTCAAACCCTTGCGCGCCCTGGTGCAGGAAGCCGATGCGATTCGCAGTTTCGATTTCAACTTTCCGGCCTCCCGTCGCTCGCCGGTGCTTGAAGTCGACCAACTGAGCGTGTCGATGGCGCGCATGAAAGACACCCTGGCGAGTTTTTTCCAGATCACCGACAGCCTGAGCGCCGAGACCCGTTTTGCCCCGCTGCTGCAACGGGTGTTGTTTGAAACCGTGAAGATCGGCCAGGCCCAGGCCGGCCTGCTCTATCTGCGAGAAAGTGACGACGATCGCGTGGAACCTCATGCGCTGGTCATCCATGGCAACTCACAGGCGTTGCCGTCATTCGCCATTCAAGGACACACGCCTCAGGATCCGCAGAGCCCTCAATGGATGCAGAAATTGTCGAACGCCGACAATGTCGTCACCAGCCTGGGGTTCGAAGAGGCGGGAGATTTGCAGAAGGTTTTGCTCGCACTGGAGTGCCCACGGGTTCATCTGATCGGTATCCGGCTGCACAATCGTCATAACGAAACCGTCGGGCTGCTGGTCCTGCTGCTGGCAGACAGCGGCACGCAGGAAGACCTGGAAAAACTTCGCCCGGACCGCATCGCGTTTCTCCAGGCGGTTTCCGGTGCAGCCGCCGTGAGTATCGAAAGTCAGCGCCTGCAAGCCAAACAGAAACAGCTGCTGGACTCTTTTATTCAACTGCTGGCTGGCGCGATCGATGCCAAGAGTCCCTATACCGGCGGTCATTGCCAACGGGTGCCGGCACTGACGCTGATGCTGGCGCAGGCGGCCGCAGCCAGTCAGGCCCCGGCCTTCAGCAGCTATCGGCCCACCGACGATGAGTGGGAAGCCTTGCACATCGCTGCCTGGCTGCATGATTGCGGCAAGATCACCACACCTGAATACGTGGTCGACAAAGCCACGAAGCTTGAGACCCTGAACGACCGCATCCACGAAATCCGCACACGGTTCGAAGTGCTCAAGCGTGATGCCTGGATCAACTATTGGCAGGCCGTCGCCCTAGGGGGTGACGAGCAGCCTCTGGCGCAATTACGCCATGCGAACCTGGCGGCGCTGGATGATGATTTCGCGTTCATTGCCCGCTGCAATCTTGGCAGCGAGGCCATGGCCGAGGCCGACCTGCAACGCCTGAACACCATCGCTCAACGCACCTGGACCCGAACCCTGGACGATCGACTGGGGGTTTCGTGGGAAGAGAACCGTCGTCAGGCACGGACCCCGCCGCCAACTCTGCCGGTCAGCGAGCCGCTGCTGGCGGATAAACCCGAACACCTGATCGAACGCGCCGACAGTGAACTGATTCCGGCCGACAATCCGTGGGGATTCAAGCTTGACGTGCCACGCTACAAGTACAACCGGGGCGAGCTCTACAACCTGAGCATCACCCGAGGCACCCTGACCCGCGAGGAGCGTTACATCATCAATCACCACATGGTGCAGACGATTCTGATGCTCAGTCACCTGCCCTTCCCCGGCCATCTCAATAACGTCGCGGAGATCGCCGGTGGCCACCACGAGAAAATGGACGGCACCGGTTATCCCAAACGCTTGAAGCGCGAAGACATGAGCTTGCCAGCGCGGATGATGGCGATTGCCGATATCTTCGAAGCGCTGACCGCCGCCGACCGCCCCTACAAGAAAGCCAAGTCCTTGAGCGAAGCGCTGGGCATCATGGCCACCATGTGCCGTGACGCCCACATTGACGCTGAGTTGTTCGGGCTGTTCATCAACGACGAAGTCTACTTGCAGTACGCCAACCGTTTTCTCGACCCACGACAGATTGATGCGATCGACACGTCAAGCCTGTTGATCAAGGCCGGCTTGAAGGCCTGATCAGCAGTCAGTCAGACGCAGGAAAATCGCTGCCAGTTGCTCGATACCGCCCTGATCTTCAGCGGTAAATCGCGCGAGTTTCGGGCTGTCGAGGTCCAGCACACCGATCAGTCGACCGTCCTTGACCAGCGGCACCACCAGTTCACTGTTCGAGGCACTGTCGCACGCGATGTGCCCGGGGAACGCATGTACATCTTCGACCCGTTGAGTCTGCAAGGTGGCTGCTGCCGCCCCGCACACACCACGACCGAATGGAATTCGTACACAGGCGATCTGCCCCTGAAACGGGCCAAGCACCAGTTCTTCGTTGCGATTAAGGTAGAAACCGGCCCAGTTCAGGTCATCGAGCTGGTTGAACAGAAACGCCGAAAATTGTGCGGCGTTGGCGATAAAATCACGCTCGTCTGCCAGCAGTGATTCCAGCTGCGCCCACAGCATGCCGTAGCCCTCCAGGCCCTGGCCGCTCTTTTGTAAATCGATCATGCCTTGTGCTCCAACAGCTTCAGCCCGACCCAATAGCGGGCAAATTGATACGCGCAACGTCCGTTGCGATTGCCCCGACCCGTGGCCCAGCGCACTGCGAGGATGTCCAGCTCTTCGTCACGCTGCCACTCAAGGCCGGCCTTGTCGGCCAATTGGCCGATCCAATGCTCGACGACGTTAAGGAAATGCTCCTGGGTAAACGGATAGAACGACAGCCACAGGCCAAAACGGTCCGACAGTGCGATCTTGTCTTCCACCGCCTCACTGGGATGGAGTTCGCCATCGACCCTTTTCCAGTTTTCGTTATCGCTTTCCTTTTCCGGCACCAGATGGCGACGGTTGGAGGTGGCGTACAGCAGAACGTTATCTGGCGCCTGTTCGAGCGAACCATCGAGCACGCTCTTGAGCACGCGATAATCGCCCTCGCCCGACTCGAACGACAGGTCATCGCAGAACAGCACAAAGCGCTGAGGCAACTTGGCGATCTGCTCGACCACGCGTGGCAAGTCCGCCAGGTGATCGCGTTCGATCTCGATCAGTCGCAGGCCACTTTTGGCGTGTTCCGACAGCAAGGCACGCACCAGCGACGATTTACCGGTGCCACGCGAGCCCCAGAGCAAAGCATGGTTGGCCGGCATGCCGTCGAGGAACTGTCGGGTGTTGCGGCCCAGTTGCTCCAGTTGCCGGTCAACGCCAATCAAGTCGGACAAACGCGTGTCCAGGCTGACTTGCAGCGGCAACAGAAAACCGCTGCGCCCCTCGCGCTGCCAGCGTGCGGCCAGGCAATGCGCCCAGTCGATGGTTTGCCGAGGCGCGGGAAGCAGCGGCTCGATACGGGCCAGAACGGCATCGGCGCGTTCAAGAAAAGCATTCAATCGGGAATCCACGTCTTCTCCTCGGGCACGTTCAAGGTAATGATGGCGATACAGCGACGAAACACAGCGACTACACCCCTACAAGTGTTTTGCCAGAACATCGGTATCCATTGATGATCGACTATGCTTGAGCAGCGAAGGGAAACGGAAGTGGTTCAACATCCCATGGATATCAAGTTCAGCCACCGGCTGTCGTACAAACAGGCCAGGATTACGGTGCTGGCCGGCTTCATTCTGGGCACGCTGCTCAGCCTGCTGCAAATAGGCATCGATTATGCCAGCGAAGACGCCTCCATCAACCGCGAAATACTGTCCTTGCTGGAAATCAGCCATAACCCCGCATCTCGCATCGCCTACAACATTGATGCCGAACTCGCTCAGGAACTGGCCCTGGGTCTGTTGCGTTCCCCGGCAATCATCGGCGCGCAATTGACCGACAATAACAATACCGTGCTGGCCAGCGTCAAACGTCCGGGCCTGGAAAACAATGACCGGATGATCAGCGACTTCCTGTTCGGCGCTAACCGGCAGTTCGCAGACCGCCTTTACCTCGACCACTTGCCGGACGAATCCCTCGGGACCTTGCAACTGGAAGTCGATACCTACACCTTCGGCAGTCGTTTCCTGCGCCGGGCCGAAGTGACCCTGCTCAATGGCTTCGCGCGCAGCCTGATTCTCACGGGCATTCTGCTGGCGCTGTTTTATGTGATGCTGACCAAACCGCTGGTGCGGGTTATCCGCGAACTCAGTGGCCGTGATCCGCGCAGCGCGGAACCGACGTTGCTGGAGTGTCCGATGGGGCATGAAAACGATGAAATCGGAGTCTTGGTCAAGGTCGCCAATCAGCAGTTTGAAAACATCGCCACCGAAATCCAGCAACGGCGCAACGCCGAAAACCGCCTGACCGACTACCTCTCGCAACTGGAAAACATCGTCTCGGCCCGCACCGCGGAACTCAAGGCGATCAATTCCCGCCTCAGCCAATCCAACGAGGAATTGGAAGTCGCCCGCAGCACCGCCCTGGACATGGCCGAAGCGCGCTCGGTGTTCCTGGCCAACATGAGTCATGAAATCCGCACGCCCCTCAACGGTCTGCTGGGGATGATCGCGCTCTCGCTGGACGGCCCGCTCAATGCCGAGCAGCAGCAACAGCTGTCCATCGCCCATGACTCGGGCAAAGTGCTGGTGGAACTGCTCAACGATATTCTCGACCTGTCGAAGTTCGATGCCGGCCAGCTCGAACTCGAACACATTCCGTTCGACCTTGGCTCGCTAATCGAAGACACCGCCAACCTGCTGTCCCAGAACGCCGCGCCCAGTGTCGAGCTGGCATGCCTGATCGACCCGCAATTTCCAGCTCTGGTGCTCGGTGATCCGACCCGGGTCCGGCAGATCGTCAGCAACTTGTTGTCCAACGCTCTCAAATTCACCCGTTTCGGACGGGTCGATGTGCGTCTTTCAACGTTCGAAGACGGTGTGCGAATCGAAGTCTGCGACACTGGCATCGGCATCGCCCAGGATGCGCAGGTGAAAATCTTCCAGCCCTTCACCCAGGCCGGTGCCGGTATTACCCGGCAATTTGGCGGCACCGGGTTGGGCCTGGCGCTGACTTATAGCCTCTGCGAAGCCATGCAAGGGCGTCTGACGATCAGCTCGGAAGCGGGCTTCGGCAGCCAGTTCTGCGCCGACCTGCCCCTGCCCTGCCATACCCGGGCCATTTCCCCGGCCGCACTGCGGGGCAACATCGTCGCGATCACCGCCGCCAGCAGCGGTCTGGCGGAACTGCTGCACAGTCTGCTGCCCAGCTGGGGCCTCGACTATCAGCAGCGTTCCATCGATGACCGGTTGATCGGGCTGAAGCCGGATGTGCTGATCACCGACTGCCCCGAATGCCTGTTTGGCCTGCGCCCTACCCTCACCGCGCCAATTCTGCTGGTGACCGCCTACGGCAGTTTCCTGCCCAGCGACCAAGTCAACGCCCTCGCGCCCTTGCAGCAACAGGCGCGACCTCTGGCGCGCAATGCGCTTTACCAGACATTGCGGCGGATCTTGCAGCCGGAACTCACCACCATCAACGGGGCGCGGATCGAAGCCATCTCACCCCTGCGACGCGGACGCATCCTGCTGGTGGAGGACAATCCGGTCAATCAGTTGGTGGCCAAAGGCATGCTCGGAAAACTCGGTTGCGAGGTAAGCGTCGCGGCCCACGGCGGCGAAGCGCTGGATCAGCTTGAGCAGAGCGAATTCGATCTGGTGCTGATGGACTGCAACATGCCGGTGATGGATGGCTATGAAGCCAGTCGGCAGATTCGTCGCAGCGGGCGCTGGCCACAGCTGCCCATCGTCGCCCTGACCGCCAACGCCATGTCCGAAGAGCGCGAACGCTGCCGTGCGGCGGGAATGAGTGACTACCTGGCCAAACCTTTCCGCCGGGAAGAACTGGCTGCTTTGCTCGACTTGTGGATACCTACTACGACAGCGCTTTGATTTGCCCCAGCAGGTGATCGAGGCCATCGCGCAGATCATTCAGGCGATCCAGATCGACGCCGCTATCACATAACAGCCGGGCCTTGAGCGGCCCGACCTGATCGCGCAAAGCCTTGCCGGCGGGCGACAGGCTCAAGTGCACCTCACGCTCATCGCGCGCCGAACGCTGACGCAGCACCAGTTGCAGTTGCTCAAGGCGCTTGAGCAGCGGCGTCAAGGTTCCGGAATCCAGCGCCAGGCGCTCACCCAAGGCCTTGACCGTCGGCTGCTCCGGCGCCGTCTCCTGCCATTCCCACAACACCAGCATCGCCAGGTATTGCGGGTAAGTCAGGCCCAACTGATCGAGCATCGGCTTGTAGGCACGGATCACCGCCCGCGATGCGGCATACAACTTGAAGCAGAGCTGACTGTCGAGCTTCAGCGAATCAACTGACAACGTGTTCATTTGAGCAGGGCTTCGATCTCGCGGCTCAGGTCCTGCGGCTTGGTCGCCGGAGCAAAGCGCTTGACCAACTTGCCATCCTTGCCGATCAGGAACTTGGTGAAGTTCCACTTGATGCCCTGGGATCCCAGCACGCCCGGTGCGCGTTTTTTCAGCTGAACGAACAGTGGATGGGCGCCGGCACCATTGACTTCGATTTTCTTGAACAGCGGGAAGCTCACCCCGTAGTTCAACTCGCAGAACTCGGAAATCGCTCCCTCGTTGCCCGGCTCTTGCTTGCCGAACTGATTGCAGGGAAAGCCGAGCACCACCAGGCCTTGATCCTTGTAGGTCTGCCACAACTCTTCGAGGCCTTTGTATTGCGGGGTGAACCCGCATTTACTGGCGGTGTTGACCACCAGCACTGCTTTGCCGGCGAAATCGGCCAGTGTCTTTTGCTCGCCCTTGATGGTGGTACAAGGAATGCTCAACAGGTTGTCGCTCATGGCACGAACTCCGAGTGGAAGAACAAAGACCAAACATAGCGAGCAATTGAATTGTGTGCAATTTAAATTGTGAGACGCTGATCCTCTGTAGGAGCGAAGCTTGCTCGCGAAGGCGTCTTAACATTCAACACTGATGTTGACTGACCCGACGCCTTCGCGAGCAAGCTTCGCTCCTACGGGGCTCGCATTACGAGCGGGGAACCAGGTCCAGGCACACCGAGTTGATGCAATAACGCAGGCCAGTGGGTGGCGGACCGTCCGGAAAAACGTGCCCAAGGTGCGCATCGCACTTGGCGCAGACCACTTCGGTGCGGATCATGCCGTGGCTCACATCACGGATCTCGACCATGGCGCTGTCGCCGATCGGCGCGTAGAAGCTCGGCCAGCCGCAACCGGAATCGAATTTGGTCTTGGAGTCGAATAGCGGCGCATTGCAGCAGATGCAGTGGTAAACACCGTCGACCTTGCTGTCGTTGTACTTACCGGAGAACGGCCGCTCGGTGCCCTTGAGGCGGCAAACGTTGTACTGCTCCGGATCGAGCATTTCACGCCATTCTTCCAGGGTTTTTTCCAACTTTTCCATGATCACACCTCAGCAGCTGAAAAAGCCCGATCTGTACCTTTTCCACGGATCGGGCGGCACGTATGATTGCGCCTCGTCAAACGCCAGTCTGGCAGCCAGACCACGCGCATTCAAACGGATTATGAGTGCCGCCACTCAAGGCGTCAGGCCTGTGTGAATACGCAGGATTCCCAGTACGGTCGTTCATACGCCGCCTGGATCGTTCATTTTCGGGAACACATCGCCATGCAGGTCAGCAAATCGAACAAGCTCGCCAACGTCTGCTACGACATTCGCGGCCCAGTGCTCAAGCACGCCAAACGTCTGGAAGAGGAAGGCCATCGCATCCTCAAGCTGAACATCGGCAACCCGGCGCCCTTTGGTTTCGAAGCGCCGGATGAAATCCTTCAGGACGTGATCCGCAACCTGCCGACCGCCCAGGGCTACAGCGACTCCAAGGGCCTGTTCAGCGCCCGCAAGGCCGTGATGCAGTACTACCAGCAAAAACAGGTGGAAGGCGTCGGCATCGAAGACATCTACCTGGGCAATGGCGTTTCCGAGCTGATCGTGATGTCGATGCAGGCCCTGCTCAACAACGGCGACGAAGTGCTGGTGCCGGCTCCCGACTATCCGCTGTGGACTGCCGCAGTCAGCCTGTCGGGCGGCAACCCGGTGCATTATCTGTGCGACGAGCAGGCCAACTGGTGGCCGGACCTGGCCGACATCAAGGCCAAGATCACGCCGAACACCAAGGCGCTGGTGATCATCAACCCGAATAACCCGACTGGTGCGGTGTACTCGAAGGAAGTACTGCTGGGCATGCTGGAACTGGCCCGTCAGCACAATCTGGTGGTGTTCTCCGACGAGATCTACGACAAGATCCTGTACGACGACGCCGTGCACATCTGCACCGCCTCGCTGGCGCCGGACTTGCTGTGCCTGACCTTCAACGGTCTGTCCAAGTCCTATCGCGTGGCCGGTTTCCGCTCCGGCTGGGTCGTCATTTCCGGCCCGAAACATCATGCCCAAAGCTACATCGAAGGCATCGACATGCTGGCCAACATGCGCCTGTGTGCCAACGTGCCGAGCCAGCACGCCATTCAGACCGCGCTGGGCGGCTATCAGAGCATCAACGATCTGGTGCTGCCGCAAGGGCGTCTGCTGGAACAGCGCAATCGTACCTGGGAGCTGCTGAACGACATTCCGGGCGTGAGCTGCGTCAAGCCGATGGGCGCGCTGTATGCGTTCCCGCGGATCGACCCGAAAGTCTGCCCGATCCACAACGACGAGAAATTCGTGCTCGATCTGCTGCTCTCGGAGAAGCTGCTAGTGGTACAAGGCACGGCCTTCAACTGGCCATGGCCGGACCACTTCCGTGTGGTCACCCTGCCACGACTCGACGACCTGGATCAGGCGATTGGCCGGATCGGTAACTTCCTAAAGTCCTATCGCCAGTAAGTGGCCTGTCACCGTGCGACGCGGGTCAAAGTCGCACGGTGATTAATTCAGCAACACATCTGTGCACCCTACCCTGTATCGTTGTTTCAAGCGCTGACGGACGACACGTTTCATGCCCGCGCCTAACAACGGCGGGGGCCTGCGACGCTAATTAGCTGACAACCGTTTCCCATGCCGACGTCGGAAATGCCCTTCAAGCCGCTAGACTGTTGCTGTAGGACACAGTTTGAAATAGTCACTCGGTTGAATAGCCCGGTGCAGCACCTTATATACCCCGCAGTACGCTACATCTTTAGCACGAGGAGATTTCTACAACCATGATGCGCATTTTGCTGTTTTTGGCCACTAACCTGGCGGTCGTGCTGATTGCCAGCATCACCCTGAGCCTTTTCGGCTTCAACGGGTTCATGGCGGCCAATGGGGTTGATCTCAACCTCAATCAGCTGCTGATTTTCTGTGCGGTCTTTGGTTTCGCCGGTTCCCTGTTCTCGCTGTTCATCTCCAAGTGGATGGCGAAAATGAGCACCAGCACCCAGATCATCAGCCAGCCGCGCACCCGGCACGAGCAATGGCTGCTGCAAACTGTCGAGCAATTGTCCCGCGAAGCCGGGATCAAGATGCCCGAAGTCGGGATTTTCCCGGCCTATGAAGCCAACGCCTTCGCCACCGGCTGGAACAAGAACGATGCACTGGTCGCGGTCAGCCAGGGCTTGCTCGAGCGTTTCTCCCCGGATGAAGTGAAAGCCGTTCTGGCCCACGAAATCGGCCACGTGGCCAATGGCGACATGGTCACCCTGGCGTTGATCCAGGGCGTGGTGAACACCTTCGTGATGTTCTTCGCCCGGATCATCGGTAACTTTGTCGACAAGGTGATCTTCAAGAACGAAGAAGGCCAAGGTATCGCCTACTACGTAGCGACCATCTTCGCTGAACTGGTCCTGGGCATCCTGGCCAGTGCCATTGTTATGTGGTTCTCGCGCAAGCGCGAATTCCGTGCTGACGATGCCGGTGCACGCCTGGCGGGTACCAGTGCAATGATCGGTGCCCTGCAGCGTCTGCGTGCAGAACAAGGGCTGCCGGTGCACATGCCGGACACGCTGAATGCCTTTGGCATCAATGGTGGCCTCAAACAAGGGTTCGCCCGTATGTTCATGAGCCACCCGCCGCTGGAAGAGCGCATTGACGCATTGCGTCGTCGGGGCTGACAGGCTCCGCACCAAAAGAAAAGGCCCGCAGTGATAATGCGGGCCTTTTTTTGTCTGCTTGAATGTGTGGTGCTCGCGATGGGGCCGGTACAACCACTACAAATCTATCGGCTGGAAACCCGATACACCCGCTCCTCAAGCCGCGTCACACCGGCCTCGAGAAACTTCCAGCTCTCACCCAGGACGTCCTGGTCTTCCAGAATCTTCAGCGCCCACACATCGCCGAACAACCGCTGCACTTCATCATCCAGCACCGCAAACGGCGGCCCGTCCATCTGCGCCTGATCGTAATCCAGGGTAATCAACAGCCCCAGAGAATCCTTCGGCAGAATGCGAATCAAATGAGCCGCGTATTGCGCACGCATCTCTGGCGGCAAGGCGATCAACGCCGCACGGTCGTACAACCCGCTGCAGTCGGCCACATCGCCTGCCGTCAACTCAAAGAAATCGCCACACCACAATTCGATTGAACCGGCACGGTAGACCTTGAAAGGCCCCTGCTCACTAATGTCCGGGTCAAATTGATGCTCAGCGAAGAAATCCTCCACGGCCTTTTCCGACAGCTCAATCCCCAAGACCTCATGACCTTTGTGCGCCAGCCATAACAGATCCAGACTTTTCCCACACAGCGGCACCAGCACACGAGCGCCCTCTTCCAGGCCCAACGCTGGCCAGAACCGTTGCAGATGAGGATTCACTTCCGGCAGATGAAAGCCGATCTGATTCGACGCCCATCGTTTGTGCCAAAACTCCGGCTGCATAATTAACCCCGAAAAATTCGATCAAAAGACCCTAAAACTTATATTAGATTTAGATCAATGATCTGACTGAAGATGGTGCCATCTTACTCTCAGGAGCTCATTCATGTTCCCCAGTCTGTATATCTCTCATGGCTCTCCGATGCTAGCCCTGGAACCGGGCGCCAGCGGGCCGGCCCTCGCGCGTCTGGCCGCCGCATTGCCGAAACCCAAAGCCATCGTGATGGTTTCCGCGCACTGGGAAAGCAGCGAACTGTTGGTCAGCGGCAACCCACAGCCTGAAACCTGGCACGACTTCGGCGGCTTTCCCCAGGCCTTGTTCGAGGTGCAATACCCGGCCCCCGGCAATCCGCAACTGGCGGCGGAGGTGGTCGAGCTGCTGAAAGCCGATGGCCTGCCGGCGCGCATCGACAGCCAGCGACCGTTCGACCACGGTGTTTGGGTGCCCTTGTCGTTGATGTATCCGCAAGCTGATATCCCGGTGGTGCAGGTCTCGCTGCCCACACGTGGCGGCCCTGCCCTGCAAACTCGCGTCGGCCATGCCTTGGCCAGCCTGCGCGAGCACGGCGTGCTGTTGATCGGCTCCGGCAGCATCACCCACAACCTGCGGGAACTGGACTGGCACGCCGGCCCGGAAAGCGTCGAACCCTGGGCCAGGGCGTTCCGCGACTGGATGATCGAGAAACTCGAAGCGAGCGACGAAGCCGCGTTGCACGACTATCGTCAGCAAGCTCCAAATGCTGTGCGTAGCCATCCGAGCGACGAACATCTGCTGCCGCTGTACTTTGCCCGCGCGGCTGGGGGTGAGTTCAGCATTGTCCATCAGGGATTCACCATGGGAGCTCTGGGCATGGATGTTTATCGCTTCGGATAACGTCAGGATCAAAAGATCGCAGCCTTCGGCAGCTCCTACATCGACCGCGTTCGACGAGATTCCTGTAGGAGCTGTCGAGTGAAACGAGGCTGCGATCTTTTTCCAGGCAAAAAAAATCCCCGAACCAGTCGGGGATTTTTTATGTGCGATCAATCAGCTCAGGAGCGGATCAATCTTCGCGATAGCGACGCAGCTTCAACTGCTTACCGGCAACGCGAGTGTCCTTCAGTTTGGTCAGCAGCTTCTCCAGACCATCTTCCGGCAGCTCGACGAGGCTGAAGCTATCACGCACCTGGATGCGACCGATGGCCTCACGTGCCAGACCACCTTCATTCAGGATGGCGCCCAGCAGGTTCTTGGCAGCGATACCATCACGCGCACCCAGCGCGGTACGGCAACGAGCACGACCTTCAGCCAATGGAACCGGAGCACGACGCTCACGATCACCACGGTCCGGACGATCACCGGAACGCTCTGGACGATCGCCACGCGGTGCGTTGTTCGGCACCAGTGGACGTTCTTTCTCGATTGCGGCCAGGGTCAGCGCCTGAGCGTTGGTTGCCTTGCGCAGCAGAGCAGCGGCCAGTGCACGCGGGGTGCAACCGATGTCGGCGGTCAGGCGATCCAGCAGATCACCGTGAGTCGATTCGGCATCAGCGACCAGCGGCGACAGGCTGTTGGTCAGTTTCTTGATGCGAGCATCGAGAACGGCCTGGGCATCCGGCAGACGAACTTCGGCAACCTTCTGACCGGTTACACGCTCGATCACTTGCAGCATGCGGCGCTCACGAGGAGTCACCAGCAGCAGCGCACGACCTTCGCGACCGGCACGGCCGGTACGGCCGATACGGTGAACGTAGGACTCAGGGTCGTACGGCATGTCAACGTTGAACACGTGAGTGATGCGCGGAACGTCCAGACCACGAGCGGCAACGTCGGTCGCCACAACGATGTCCAGACGGCCATCCTTGAGGGATTCGATCACGCGCTCACGCTGGTTCTGAGCAATGTCACCGTTCAGCGCAGCAGCTTTATAGCCTTTGGCTTCCAGGGCACTGGCCAGGTCCAGGGTCGCTTGCTTGGTGCGCACGAACATGATCAGGGCGTCGAAATCTTCCACTTCCAGCAGGCTCAATACAGCCGAGGTCTTCTGGTCAGCGTGAACCAACAGGTGAGCCTGTTCGATCGCGGTAACGGTCTGAGTCTTGGTCTGGATCTTCACGTGTTGCGGATCGCGCAGATGGCGTTCGGCAATGGCACGGATCGACTGCGGCAGGGTGGCCGAGAACAGTACGGTCTGACGGGTGGCTGGCAGGGCCTTGAAGATAACTTCGAGGTCGTCCATGAAACCCAGTTTGAGCATTTCATCGGCTTCGTCGAGAACCAGGTGGTTCACGGTTGCCAGAACTTTTTCGTCACGACGCAGGTGGTCGCACAGACGGCCCGGCGTGGCGACAACGATCTGTGCGCCATTACGGATTGCTTTCAGTTGTGGGCCCATAGGCGCGCCGCCGTAAACGGCCACAACGGTAACGCCCGGCATTTGCTTGGCGTAGGTTTCGAAAGCGGTTGCTACTTGCAGCGCCAACTCACGGGTTGGCGCCAGGATCAGGGCTTGCGGCTCGCGCTTAGCAGGATCGATGCGATGCAGGATCGGCAGGGCGAACGCAGCGGTTTTACCCGTACCGGTTTGCGCCTGACCAATCATGTCGTGACCGGCCATGATGATCGGGATCGATTGCTGCTGAATAGCCGAAGGCTCTTCGTAGCCAGTCGCGATGACGGCTGCAAGAATATTCGGATTAAGATTAAAAGCGGCGAAGCCGCCGGTTTCCTGGGTCATGGGTCTGCCTCTAAGTGCATCCGCAAAGACCCATGCTCCAAAGCTGCGCATGCCGTGTAAGACTCAAGAGTCGCCCTGGCTGCTTTGTCGGCGGGGATTTGCGAAAACGAATGAATGAAAAAGATTCGTCAAGGAAGAGTCCGCTGTGCGGACGTGCAGCCGAAGCTGGCTTCGGGGAATTGCGCTACCTAAACGCGGCCCGGTTAAAGGCCGGCGCGCACTATACCGGAATTCGCCCAAAAAGGGAGCTTTTTTTATCGGAAAAAACCGGCGCATACCGTTGTGTCACGGGCTTTGCGGATAATTGTGCGACGGTCTATTTTGCAAAGGCCCGGCCCTGCTGACGATGGCGCTAAAACGGTTCACTCTAGCGACGCAGCCCCTTCGGTCTGACACCCCTTCCCCACCCGAGGAAATGTCCCATGAATCAGCCCAGTCCCAGTCGTGTAACCCGTGAACGACACGGTCATGTCCTGATGATCGGTCTGGATCGGGTGGCCAAACGTAATGCCTTCGACCTCGACCTGCTCAACGAACTCAGCCTGGCCTATGGTGAGTTCGAGGCCGACAGCGAGGCGCGGGTGGCGGTGGTGTTCGGCCATGGCGAGCATTTCACTGCCGGGCTCGATCTGGTCAGCGCCGGCGCGGCCCTGGCCGAAGGCTGGCAGGCGCCGCCCGGTGGCTGCGACCCATGGGGCGTGCTCGCAGGCCCTCGGGTCAGCAAACCGGTGATTGTCGCGGCGCAAGGCTACTGCCTGACCGTTGGCATCGAGCTGATGCTGGCCGCCGACATCAACCTGTGCGCCAGCAACACCCGTTTTGCCCAGAAGGAAGTGCAGCGCGGAATCTTCCCGTTTGGCGGCGCGACCTTGCGCCTGCATCAGGTCGCCGGCTGGGGCAATGCCATGCGCTGGCTGCTGACTGGCGATGAGTTCGATGCTCATGACGCCTTGCATCTGGGGTTGGTGCAGGAGGTCATGGCCAGCGAGGATTTGTTGCCGCGGGCCATTGAATTGGCGGAGCGGATTGCCCGACAGGCACCGCTGGGGGTTCAGGCGACGTTGATGTCTGCCCGGCAGGCACGCTATGAGGGTGAAATGGCGGCAGCTCAGGCCTTGCCGGCGCTGGTGAAGAAACTACTGAATAGCGAGGATGCCAAAGAGGGTGTGCGGTCGATGGTCGAGAAGCGGCCGGGTGTTTTCAAAGGGCTTTGAGGTATGTATTGATTGTGAGGCCCTCATCGCGGGCAAGCCCGCTCCCACAGGTCCGTGAACGACGCAAATCACTGTGGGAGCGGGCTTGCCCGCGATGAGGACCTCACAGACGCCGACTTATGTCGCCGGCCGAATCGCCTTGATCAACGACTGCAACGAATACCCCAATTGCGGCGCCAGGCCTTCAGCGCGCGCAATCAGCCCATCCATATCCAGCTCCTGATCCAGCTCCGATGGCACGATCAGAATCACGTTGCCCTCTTTGACTGGCAACTCCCAGTAATGCCGGTGATAGAGACCGCGCAACAACGCCGCCCCCAACGGCCGACCATCGTCGGTGGCCCACTGGTTGATCACCAGCCATCCACCCGGGTTCAACCGTTTCTGACAGTTTTCCAGAAACCCCCAGGCCAGATGCCCGACACCCGGCCCGACATCGGTATAGAGGTCGACGAAAATCAGATCGGCCGGTTCAGCCGTTTCGAGTAGTTCCAAGGCATCGCCGACGCGGATGTACAGGCGCGGATCATCATCGAGCCCGAGGTATTCGATGGCCAGGCGCGGTACATCCGGGCGCAGCTCGATGGCTTCGACGTCTTCCAACGGCAGGAACTTGAGGCAAGCCTGGGTTAGCGTGCCGGCGCCGAGCCCGAGGAACAGCGCGCTTTCCGGCAGTTCGTGGCACAGCGCGCCAATCAGCATCGCCCGGGTGTAATCGTACTCGAGCCAGCTCGGGTCAGCGGTGAACACACAGCTCTGTTCGATGGCATCACCGAACTCCAGGAAACGGTAATCGGCCACTTCCAGCACGCGAATCACGCCGAACTCATCCTGTACCTCGGCGAGCAGATGCTCGACGCGCTCCTCAGTCATTTCGTCTCCTGATCGTCACCGGGATCCGGCAACGTAATAAGACCGCGTGGGTGGCGCGGCAAAGACGCGATTGTCCGCGAAGCGACGGGAACAGGTCACGCACTAATTGCTGATAACATAACCGTCCGAGCGTAAAACACTAGAGACTGCAATGAGCCAACCCTGGAGCCCTGACAGCTGGCGCGCCCTGCCGATCCAGCAACAACCTCAATACCCCGACGCGGCGCATTTGCTGCACGTCGAGCAAACCCTGGCGAGCTATCCGCCGCTGGTGTTTGCCGGTGAAGCCCGGGAGTTGCGTCGTCAGTTTGCCGAAGTGACCCAGGGCCGGGCGTTTCTGTTGCAGGGCGGTGACTGCGCCGAAAGCTTCGCCGAATTCTCCGCCGCGAAAATTCGTGACACGTTTAAAGTGTTGCTGCAAATGGCGATCGTCATGACCTTCGCCGCCGGTTGCCCGGTGGTCAAGGTCGGACGCATGGCCGGCCAGTTCGCCAAACCCCGCTCGGCCAACGATGAAACCATCAACGGCGTGACGCTACCGGCCTACCGTGGCGATATCGTCAACGGCATCGGTTTCGACGAAAAAAGCCGTGTACCGGACCCGGAACGTCTGCTGCAGTCTTACCACCAGTCCACCGCGACCCTGAACCTGCTGCGTGCCTTTGCCCAGGGCGGCTTTGCCGACCTGCATCAGGTGCACAAGTGGAACCTGGACTTCATCGCCAACTCGGCGCTGGCCGAGAAGTACAGCCACCTGGCCGACCGCATTGATGAAACCCTGGCCTTCATGCGCGCCTGCGGCATGGACAGCTCGCCACAACTGCGCGAAACCAGTTTCTTCACCGCCCACGAAGCGCTGCTGCTGAACTACGAAGAAGCCTTCGTGCGTCGCGACAGCCTGACCAACGACTACTACGATTGCTCGGCCCACATGCTGTGGATCGGCGACCGTACCCGTCAACTGGACGGTGCCCATGTCGAATTCCTGCGTGGGGTGCACAACCCGATCGGCGTGAAGGTCGGCCCGAGCATGAACCCCGAGGACCTGATTCGCCTGATCGATGTGCTCAACCCGGACAACGATCCGGGTCGCCTGAACCTGATTGCGCGGATGGGCGCGAACAAGGTCGGCGATCACCTGCCGCAGTTGATCCGCGCCGTGCAGCGCGAGGGCAAGCAGGTGCTTTGGAGCTCCGACCCGATGCACGGCAACACCATCAAGGCCAGCAGCGGCTACAAGACCCGCGACTTCGCGCAGATCCTTGGCGAAGTGAAACAGTTCTTCCAGGTTCACGAAGCGGAAGGCAGTTATGCCGGCGGCATCCACATCGAAATGACCGGGCAGAACGTCACCGAATGCATCGGCGGCGCGCGGCCGATTACCGAGGATGGGTTGTCGGACCGTTACCACACCCATTGCGACCCACGGATGAATGCCGATCAGTCGCTGGAATTGGCGTTTTTGATTGCCGAGACGTTGAAGCAGGTTCGGCGGTGAGTCAGTAGGTTTTTTTACTACCTGACAGGCCGCCATCGCGGGCAAGCCCGCTCCCACAATGACCGCGTCGTTCACAAATTATGTGTCTGGCACGAACCCTGTGGGAGCAAGCTTGCCCTCATCCTGAATGACCTGTCGTTCACAAATTATGTGTCTGGCACGAACCCTGTGGGAGCGGGCTTGCCCGCGATGGCGTCGGTTCAATCACCCTCAATCTGTGCCAATGCCACCCGCAACCGCACCGCACTCGCCCGCGGGCAATTCAATTGAATCTGCGCCAGCCCCAACCAATCCGCCATCTGCCGCAGATTGACCGCCAACGCCATCATCCAGTTCTCATCCAGCCCCGGCTCTTCCTCATGCACGGCATGCACCGCCAACCGGCCCAACGCCCGTTCGGCACGCAAGTCGACCCGCGCAGCAACCCGCTCATTGTGCAAAAACGGCAATACGTAATAGCCATAGATGCGCTTGTGCTGCGGCGTATAAATCTCCAGCCGATAACGGAAATCGAACAATCGCTCGGTACGACTGCGCTCCCAGATCAGCGAATCGAACGGTGAAAGCAGCGCACTGGCCTCGACCTTGCGCGGGACTTTCGGCTCTGCCAGGCAATAGGCCGGTTGCCGCCAGCCTTCAACTTCACAGACCAGCAGATCCCCCGCCTCGACCAGCTCCGCCAGCCGCGGCCGGCTGTCTGCCGGGCTCAGGCGAAAATAATCCCGCAAGTCCTTTTCTGTACCGACACCCAAAGCCGTGGCAGCGTGGAGTAACAGGCCGCGCTGAGCCTCGGCCTCGCCAAGTAAAGGCTGCTGAAGAATCGCCGAAGGAATCACCCGCTCCGGCAAATCATAAAGCCGTTCGAACCCACGCCGGCCAGCCACGGTCACTTCACCAGCAGCGAACAGCCATTCCAGCGCATGCTTTTCCGCACTCCAGTCCCACCACGGCCCTGCCCGCTCCTGACGGGTCGATAAACTGCCCGCACCCAGCGCACCGAGTTCCTGAACCGACGCCAACACGCGGCGAATCGTGTCTTGCTGCTCACGACCGAAACGCGCCAGTTGCTGATAGATGTCTTCGCCGCGGGTTGCGCGCTGCATGCGCCAGCGCATCAAGGGGTACATCGACAAAGGCAACAAAGACGCTTCGTGGCCCCAATATTCGAACAACGTGCGTCGACGGCCCTGACTCCAGGCAGCCTGATCGAGCAAGTCGGAGGAGTAATTGCCAAGACGGGAAAACAAAGGAAGGTAGTGCGAACGCACCAGCGCATTGACCGAATCGATCTGCAGAATGCCCAGGCGCTCGATCAGCCGGTTGAGCTGAACCGGTTTGATCGCCGCTGGCGGCTGGCGCCCGTTGAACCCTTGGGCAGCCAGCGCCAGACGCCGAGCCTGTTTGAGGGAAAAAGACAGTGTGGCGGGCATGAGCATCTCCTTGTCTGCTCGCAACCTACCTCACCCGCAAGTGGTTTGTGTAGCAATGGCATCATCATTTATGCATCGGATCATCCCAGAACGGTCTTACCGTCTCATGCTCCACATCCGCACGGCTCACGCCGATATCCTTCAGTGCTTCGTCGCTCAAGCCCGCCAACATTTCACGTTCACGGTGAAGTTCGTACCAGCGACTAAACTTGTGCAGCAGATCGGATACCGCGTGGATTGAGAATTTTTGTTCCGTTACATGCTCGTTGTGACCTTTCATCGTATTGCCCTCCTTTAGGGATGGCCCAAGTCTCGCGCCAGCGCTAAGATCAATCCAACGAATGTTTCTGATGGCATACATCTCGGAGATTGATGAATGTCCGCCTACCCTAGTATCGACACCGATGTACTGCGCACCTTCGTCGCGATTGCCGATCAGGGCGGCTTTACCCGCGCCGGTGAAATGGTCAACCGCACCCAGTCGGCGGTGAGCATGCAGATGAAACGCCTGGAAGAAGACGTGTTGCAGCGCCAGCTGTTCGAACGCGACGGGCGACAGGTCAAGCTGACCGCCGAAGGCCAGGTATTGCTGGGCTATGCGCGGCGCATCCTCAAACTCCACAGCGAAGTCTTCAATACCCTGCGCGAGCCGCACATGGTCGGCACGGTGCGCATCGGCACACCCGACGATTACGTCATGCGCTTTCTGCCGGGCATCCTGTCGCGCTTCGCGCAGTTCTACCCGCTGATCCAGATCGAGGTTCACTGCGAATCGACCCGGCAGCTGTTGCAGCGCCAGGACCTGGACCTGTCCATCGTCACCCGCGAGCCGGGTAACGAGATTGGCCAATTGTTGCGCAAGGAACGTTTTGTCTGGGCCGAAGCCCAATGCTACAGCGCCCACGAACAGACACCGCTGCCTCTCGCGATGTTCAACAGTGATTGTTTCTGCCGCCTCTGGGCATGCAATGCCCTGGACGCCATGGGCCGCGACTACCGCATTGCCTACAATAGCTCCAGCCTGTCGGCATTGATGGCCGTGGTCAGCGCGGGTCTGGCGATCACCGCGCAGCTGGAAAGCCTGATCACACCGGACATGCGTATCCTTGGCGCCAACGAAGACCTGCCGCTGTTGCCGGAAGCCAGCATCATGCTGATCCGCAACCTGAACAACCCTTCGCCGATCACCGAATGCCTGGCCGAGCACATCGTCGAAGGTTTCAAACTTTAAACGCGAGCATCACCGCACAGACCACCAGAAAACCACAGAACAGCCCGCGCAGAAGCCGCTCCGGCAAGGCGTGGGCAATTCTCACGCCCCAACTGATGCTCATCAATCCACCGACTGCCAACGGCACACCGATCGCCCAATGCACCTGATGGTGCACCGCATAAGTCGCCAGGGTGACGCCCGTACTCGGCAAGGCCAGCGCCAGCGCCAATCCCTGGGCAACCACTTGAGTGGTACCGAACAGGCTGGTCAACACCGGCGTTGCCACCACTGCCCCGCCCACTCCGAACAGTCCGCCCATCGTCCCGGAAGCCGCGCCGAGCACACCCAGCCACGGCCAGGAATAGCGCATCTGCGAAGAGGCCGGTGCGTTGGTGGTGAACATTCGCATCAGGTTGTAGGCCGACAGCGCGATCAGGAAAGCGACGAAGCCCAAGCGCATGGTTTGCGCATCGATACCCACCGCCCAGATCGAACCGATCCAGGCAAAGCAGAACCCCATCGAGGCCAGTGGCAGCGCATGCCGTAGTTCGATGCGATTGCGCTGGTGATAGCGCCACAGCGCCAGCATCACGTTCGGCACCACCATCACCAGCGCCGTGCCTTGGGCGATCTGCTGATCAAGACCGAACCACACGCCCAGCAGCGGGATCGCGACCAATCCGCCACCAATGCCGAACAGGCCACCGAGGGTTCCCAAGGCCGCGCCAAAAACCAGATACAACAAGAACTCAATCACGGGGTGTTTTTCCTTTTGTGAGGCTGTTCATCCTACGCAGTCGGCTCTGGCGGGGAAACGCACAGCAACGCACAATGGCTGTGCCAACTTCGCACAAGCGCAAACAAAACCATGAACCCCAATCAATTGACCGAACAACTTGGCCTGTTTCTCGATGTGCTGGAAAGCGGCAGTTTTTCCGCTGCGTCCCGACGCCATCCATTGACGCCTTCGGCCGTGGCGCGACGCATCGACAGCCTGGAAAACGCCGTTGGCAGCCAGTTGTTCATTCGCAGCACCCATGCCGTGCGCGCTACCCCGGCCGGGTTGGCTTTTGCTGAGCGTGCGCGGCGGATCGTCGCTGAACTGCGCCTGGCCCGGGCGGAAGCGGTGTCTCTTAGCAGTGCGCCGGAAGGCTTGATTCGGGTGGATGCGCCCGCAGCGTTCGGACGACGACACCTGGCGCCGGTAATTGCCGATTTCCTGACGCTTTATCCTGGCCTCGACGTGCAATTGCACCTGATCGACAGCTTTGTCGACATGCAGGGCTCGAATCTGGGCAAGGTCGATCTGGTACTGCGGGCCGGGCAAATGG
The DNA here is from genome assembly GCF_053629455.1 of Pseudomonas sp. F-14 TE3482. NCBI lineage: Bacteria > Pseudomonadati > Pseudomonadota > Gammaproteobacteria > Pseudomonadales > Pseudomonadaceae > Pseudomonas > Pseudomonas sp. F-14 TE3482. The sequence continues at coordinate 3,022,982 of NZ_JBRJII010000001.1, read as the reverse complement.
CCGACACCCGACTGGTGGCGACGCCGCTGGCGAGCATGGTGCGCATCGCCTGCGCCAGCCCCGATTATCTGCAACGCCGTGGCGTGCCCACCGACCCTGCGCAGTTGATCGACCATGATGGTCTCGACTGGGAGGGCCTGGCTCCGCCGTTCGCCTGGCGCTTCGAGCGGGATGGGCAGATGCACTTGCACCGGCCAGCGCGAATCCGCATGAGCGCCAACAATGCCGAGGCGCTGGTCTGCGGTGCACTGGCCGGGTTGGGCATCGCGCACTTGCCGACCTGGCTGGCCAGCGAATATTTATTACGCGGCGAACTGCTGCCGCTGTTCTGCGAAAACGGCCTGCCAAAACCGGAAAGCACCGGCATTTATGCGTTGCGCCTGGAGCAGCAACCCAGTTCGCGCAGCCGCTTGTTGCTGGAATACCTGAAGACCCGTTTCAGCCCCATACCGCCGTGGGATCTGGCGCTACAAACCAACCTGGACCGCCACTAGTCCAGAATTATCTGGCGCATTAAAGATTCGCCCGCTAGATTTATGACGATCACTGATCAAGGCTTTGAAATGAACACCGAGCGCAACAACCCGGATAACTGCGACGACCTGCTGCTGGACAATCAGGTCTGCTTCGCCCTGCATTCCACCTCGCTGCTGATGACCAAGGTTTACAAGCCACTGCTGCAAGCGCTGGGCCTGACCTATCCGCAGTACCTGGCAATGATGGTGTTGTGGGAAAAGGATGGGCTGACGGTCGGCGAAATCAGCACCCGACTGCTGACCGATCCTGGTTCCCTCACCCCACTGCTCAAGCGCCTGGAGGCCGAAGGCCTGCTGAGCCGCACCCGCAGCCGTGAAGACGAGCGAGTCGTCATTGTCGAACTGACCGAGCAAGGCCGTGCACTGCGAGACAAGGCGCGGGGCATTCCCCAGTGCATCCTCGGCGCCAGCGGACAAACGCTGGAACAGCTGAAAAAGCTGCAAGCGGATCTTCAAGCGCTGCGGAGTCATCTGCAAGACAGCCTCTGACCTCAAAACACCACCAATCCCTTGTGGGAGCGAGCCTGCTCGCGATAGCCATGTGACATTCAGCATTGATGCTGACTGACACACTGCTATCGCGAGCAGCCTCGCTCCCACATTTGTTTTGTAGCGCTCTCAAAAATCCGCTTCGCCAACCGGTCCTCGAAAAAAAAATTCCCCGCGAAAATCCCACCTCGACGGCTCTAACTCGACACTTCCAATGGCGAGTGTTCACTTCGGGTCAAATTTTTTAAAAATTTATCTTGCGCGCTAAATACTTGCGAGCTACATTCACCTCGCACTTGCTTAGCGCGCAAACATTTAGCGCAAAAATATCAAAACCCGAACGAGGCTCACACCATGCAAACTCTCTACACCGCAATCGCAACCTCCACTGGCGGCCGTGACGGTCGTGCGATCTCCAGCGACAACGTCCTCGATGTCAAACTCGCTACCCCGAAAGAACTCGGTGGTGCTGGCGGTGCGGCAACCAACCCTGAACAACTGTTCGCAGCCGGCTACTCCGCCTGTTTCATCGGCGCGCTGAAATTCGTCGCCAGCCAGACCAAACGCAAAATCCCGGACGACGCATCGATCACCGCCCATGTCGGCATCGGCCAGATTCCTGGCGGTTTCGGTTTGGACATCGATTTGCACATCAGCCTGCCGGGCCTTGAACAAGCCGACGCACAAAGCCTGGTCGAAGCTGCCCACCAGGTTTGCCCGTACTCCAACGCCACCCGTGGCAACGTCGATGTGCGCCTGCACGTTACCGTCTAACCGCTGACTCCAAGGCCTGACAGGAAATGAATATGAACACTTTCAGCAAAGTCTTGACCGGTACTCTTCTCGCCCTGTCCATCAACAGTGCATTCGCAGGCAATGGGGTTGAACACAACACTCAAGCGTTCCTCGATGTACTGAATGCCGGCACCGGCAAACCGATTGAACAGCTCACGCCTGCCGATGCCCGCGCGGTGTTGGTGGGCGCGCAGGCCGGGGTGAAACTGACGCTGCCCAAAGCCGATATCAGCGAGAAAACCATCCAGGTCGATGGCCAACCGATCAGCCTGACCATCGTTCGGCCGGCCGGGGTCAAAGGCGAGCTGCCGGTGTTCATGTTCTTCCACGGCGGTGGTTGGGTGCTGGGGGATTTCCCGACCCACGAACGGCTAGTTCGGGATTTGGTAACGGGTTCGGGCGCGGCGGCGGTGTTCGTCAATTACACCCCGTCGCCGGAGGCGCATTACCCGGTGGCGATCAACCAGGCCTACGCTGCGACGAAGTGGGTGGCCGAGCACGGTAAAGAAATCAACGTCGACGGCAAACGTCTGGCCGTGGCCGGCAACAGCGTCGGTGGCAACATGGCAGCCGTGGTTGCGCTGATGGCCAAAGATAAAGGCACGCCGGCGATCAGGTATCAGGTGTTGTTGTGGCCGGTGACTGACGCCAGCTTCGAAACGGCGTCTTACAACCAGTTCGCCGAGGGGCACTTCCTCACCAAAAACATGATGAAGTGGTTCTGGGACAACTACACCACCGATGCCAAACAACGGAACGAGATCTACGCTTCACCGCTGCGGGCAACCACCGCGCAACTCAAGGGCTTGCCACCCGCTCTGGTGCAGACGGCCAGCGCCGATGTCCTGCGCGATGAAGGTGAAGCCTACGCCCGCAAACTCGACGAGGCGGGTGTGCCGGTCACGGCAGTGCGCTACAACGGCATGATCCATGACTACGGTTTGCTCAATGTGGTGAGCCAGGTGCCCGCGGTGCGTTCGGCGATGTTGCAGGCTTCTGAAGAGCTCAAGCAACACCTGAAATAAAGCAAAAAGATCTCGATCATCGGTCACAAAAAAGCCCGACTCAATGGTCGGGCTTTTTCATTCCTGAGGCTGTGCTTATTTAGCACGGCCTTTGTAGGAACCGCCTTCGCGGGTATCGATCTCGATCATGTCGCCGATTTCGATGAAGTCAGCAACCGACAGCTCGGTACCGTTCTTCAGTTTGGCAGGCTTCATCACCTTGCCGGAAGTGTCACCGCGAGCGGAACCTTCGGTGTAGTCAACCTGACGCACGATAGTGGTCGGCAGCTCTACGGAAACCAGACGCTCTTCGAAGAAGATCGCTTCGCAAACATCGGTCATGCCTTCTTCAACGAAAGGCAGAACGGCTTCGATGTCTTCAGCGTTCAGCTCGTACATGGTGTAGTCAGTGGTGTCCATGAACGTGTAGGAGTCGCCGCTGATGAAGGACAGGGTCGCTTCTTTGCGGTCGAGGATTACGTCGTCCAGTTTGTCGTCGGCGCTGTAAACGATCTCGGTCTTGTAACCGGTCAGCAGGTTTTTCAGCTTGGTCTTCATGATCGCGCTGTTACGACCCGACTTGGTGAATTCAGCTTTCTGAACCAGCCAAGGATCATTTTCGAGACGGATCACCATCCCGGGTTTCAGTTCTTTACCAGTTTTCATTGCGAATATCCGAATTTGGATGGGATTTACAAAAATCTAGGCCGCGTATCATATCCAATTTAGGTAAAACTGTACCAGCGCTGCGGCAAGATCTGCCTGCAAGGCTTGTTCCAGACACCATGTCTCGGCATGTTTTTCCAGTTCAGGCCAGTGTTTGCGGGTTGATTTCCAGTGATCGGTCATTGTCTCACCTGCATTCCACGCCCGCCATAGACCGCTGATCGCCTCGCGGGCAGGCCCGGACAGGCCTTGGGTGTATAGGGCCAGGAAGGCGTCGAGCTTGTCCAGATGGATATCTTCGTCCTGTCGATAGATGTGCCAGAGCAGCGGCCGACCTGCCCATTGGGCGCGGACAAAGGAGTCTTCACCGCGCACGGCGTTGAAATCGCAGCTCCACAGCAGCAGGTCATATTGATCCTGTCGGACGAACGGCAGCACTTGCACGGTCAAGGCGCCGCGCACATGCACCGCCCCGGCCGTCAGCCCATCCACCTTAAGCCAACGTTCGACGTCGCCGAGAATCCGCCCTTCGGGCACCAGCAGATGAGTGGGCGTCGAATCGTCAGCCATTGCGTCGAGCCAACTGGCCAGCCCGGTATTTTCGTAGGCAAACAGCGAGATCAGTTGGGCATTCAGCGCGCGATCAATTCCCAAGCCTTGCAGGAATTCTCGCTGAGCTTGCGGACTTTGCTGAAACTGCCGACGCCGCTCCAGCAATCCGCTCTCACGCAACAAGCCGCCGGTGCCCTTGCGAAAGCCCGGGAAGAAAAAGAACTTTTGCACGCTCTTGTACTTCACCGACGGCAAGCCATGGCAGCCGACGACCCAGTCTTCGGCACTCAAGTAATCGAGGTTCATCCACAGCGGCGGTTTTTTCCGTGCGGCCATGGCCTCCATATAGGCACTCGGCAACTGGCAGGCGAACGCGGCGATGACGACATCGGCGGCTTCGGTGGGCTGCCAGTCGGCCGACCACTGTCGCACCTCAACGCCCTGCTGCCATTGCTGCGCAGCGTTGATGTCGATGTCCGGACACAAACGCTCGAAGGCCCGCAGATCGTCGACCCACAAGCGCACCGCCATTGAATGTTCGGCCACCAGTTGTCGGGCCAGGCGCCAGGTCACACCGATGTCGCCGAAGTTGTCGACCACGGTGCAAAAAATATCCCAGCGCCAGCGGTTTTTCACTTGAGGCATTTCAGGCATTCCAGGCTCCCGTTGGCAAAGGCGCCGATTGTCCGCATAAATTACCCCGTGCAGAAGAGCCGACGACGATTAATCTTCATGCGACAATCGCCACTCGCCCGCGACCACCCGCCAGGAGGCAGTCATGCCCTACCGTCCCAACCCGCGCCGTCCCTTGCCGATCCAGTTTAATGCGCTGCAACTGACCGGCAGTATTGCCCTCGGTTTGTGGCTGGGATTCATCGCGATCGCGCTGACTTGCTGGCTCGCCTGGCGCTTGTTGTTCAACGAGCAATTGGCGCCCTTGGCCCAGGCGGTGGAGCAATTGGCCAAGCCACCGGTGGCTGAGCAACCCGCCTCGCAGAACCCAATGTTCGAACAGTACGAGGATCACCTGCGCAGGAATGAACAGCAGCAAATGGTGGAACAGGCCCGAAGCAGCAAACACAACCTGTCCAATCCAAAATGCCAGTTCTGGCTGCAGCAGAATCAAACGGCGCCGAGCGAAAAAAGCCGCGCCAACGTCCTGCAATTCTGCGACTGATCAAGAAGCTCTCCATGCACAAGCCGACCGTCCACCAACTGATTATCGACAAGCTGCGGATCGATCTCGACATCGCCGAACGTGCCGCGCAAACCGCTTACGAAACCGCGACCCACGAAGAAAACATAGCCGAAAACAAGTACGACACGCTGGGGCTGGAGGCGTCTTACCTGGCGGCCGGACAGGCCAGACGAGTAGAAGAAATCAGGCAGTCATTGACCCTTTGCCAGAACCTGACTTTACGGCCTTATGATGATCAGCGCGGCATCGAAGTCGGTGCCCTGCTGGGCCTGGAAGACGAAAAGGGTCGCGAACAATGGCTGTTCCTGGCTCCCGACGGGGCCGGGCTGAAGATCGATCTGGTGGGGCAATTGATTACCGTCATCACCCCTCGCTCGCCGCTGGGCAAAAGCCTGCTGGGCAAGTTCGAAGGGGATGAAGTGGAGATTCTGGTGGCGGGCGCTCGGCAACAGTTTTCTGTCACCGAGGTGATCTAGCGATTAATGCACCGGCAGTTCAACGCCGTCGAACAGCTCTTCCAGTTCCTGTTTGTTGTGGCACTGAATGGCCTTGGCCATGACTTCGCGGGTCAGGTGCGGCGCGAATTTTTCGATGAAGTCGCACATGAAGCCACGCAGGAAGGTGCCGCGACGGAAACCGATTTTGGTAATGCTGGATTCGAACAACTCGCTGGCATCGAGCACCACCAGATCGCTATCAAGCTTGGTGTCGACCGCCATTTTCGCCACGATGCCCACGCCCAGGCCCAGACGAACATAAGTCTTGATCACGTCGGCGTCGGCGGCGGTGAACACCACTTTGGGTGTCAGGCCGCGATGGCTGAAGGCTTCGTCGAGTTTCGAACGGCCGGTAAAACCGAACACGTACGTCACGATCGGGTATTCGGCCAACGCTTCGAGAGTCAGCTTCGACAGCTTGGTCAGCGGGTGGCCTTGAGGCACGACCACGCAGCGGTTCCAGCGGTAGCACGGCATCATCACCAGGTCGCCGAACAACTCCAGCGCTTCGGTGGCGATGGCGAAATCGACGGTGCCGTCAGCGGCCATCTCGGCGATCTGCATCGGCGAACCCTGGTGCATGTGCAGGGCAACGTCCGGGTATTGCTTGATGAAATTGCTGATCACCGGTGGCAACGCATAACGCGCCTGGGTGTGCGTCGTGGCGATCGACAGGGTGCCTTTTTTCTCGTTGGAGAATTCCTGGGCGATCTGCTTGATGCTTTCAACTTTGCGCAGGATTTCGCCGGCGGTGGTGATGATGCGCTCGCCAGCCGGGGTAACCCGGGTCAAGTGCTTGCCGCTGCGGGCGAAAACCTCGACCCCCAATTCGTCTTCCAGCAGACGGATCTGTTTGCTGATGCCCGGTTGCGAGGTGTAGAGGCTTTGGGCTGTAGCTGAAACGTTGAGGTCGTGGTGCGCCACTTCCCAGATGTAGCGCAATTGTTGAAGCTTCATATGAATCCCTCAAAGCAGGTAGACGCCACGGGCATCAGCGACGATATATAACTATATTAATGGTTTGATTAATAAATCTAGAACTTTTTTATCAAAACGCCATTATTCGTGTCCTAGCGATCCCCTTTGCGGCGACGTTCCATCAGCGGCACCAAATAGACCGGCACTCTGGACAGTTGCAACACGCGCGCGGCGGTTCGGCCCAATGGCGTTTCCGCGCCAGCGCCATGACTGTGACTTCCTACGATCAGCAAATCGACGGAGAGTTTCTGCGCCTGGTCGAGAATCACCTGCGACGGATCGCCCTGCAGCACCCGCACTGCCCGAATCCGTTCCAGGTCCTGCTCCCCCTCATCCCCCAGCTCTTCGCGAAAGCTGTCGAGCACCCGCTGCTCGATATTGGCAATCACCGTATTGAGGCCCTGACTGTGAAACTCGTTCAAGGCCTGCTCATCGAGGTAACTCTGAAGCACCGATTCGGCGAACAACCCCATCGGCTCAACCGCGTGCACCACATACAAGTCGGCATTGAATGTTCGAGCCAGTGCCAACGCATGCTGCATCACAAAAGGTGCGTACAGACCGAGGTCGGTGGCATACAGCATCGAATGAATCATTGGGACCTCCTTGAATGCCAACATGGCGGAGATTGATTCAGCTTAGCAGTGCCGTGGCGAGTGCGGCGTTCGGCTCAACGCATTGAACCGCAGCGCTTTAAATCGACGGCTCGTTACTGATGCCATGCGGCACGTGACCGGTGGCGACCACTTCGCGGGCCAGCTCGCAATGGCCGGCCTGGTCATCGAAAAATACGTCGGCGGCAAAGGCTTCGAGAAAGGCTGATTTGGTCAAACCGCCTAGGAACAGCGACTCGTCCAGACGGATGTCCCATTCGCGCAAGGTGCGGATCACCCGTTCATGGGCCGGCGCCGAGCGTGCAGTCACCAGTGCGGTGCGGATCGGACAGGCATCGTCGGGGAACTCGCGCTGCAAAAGGTTGAGCGCCGCGAGGAAGCCTTTGAACGGCCCACCGCGCAAAGGCTCGCGGGCGGCCTCACGCTCGCTGGCCTGAAACGCTGCAAGGCCTCCCGATTGATAGACCCGCTCCGACTCATCGGAAAACAGCACCGCGTCACCGTCGAACGCTATGCGCAATTCATCGCTGGCGGCGCGACTGGCACCGCCCGACAGAATAGTCGCTGCTGCGAAACCGGCATCCAGCGCACTGCGCACATCGTCGGAATGGGTCGAAAGAAACAGGTCGCAGCCAAAGGCCTTGAGGTACGGATAAGGACTGCGCCCGCCGACAAATGCCGCACGCGAAATCGCCAGGCCATAATGATGAATCGAATTGAAAACCCGCAGGCCGGTGTCGGCGCTGTTGCGCGACACCAGGATTACCTCGACCCGGGCACGGCCGAGACTGGCGTTCAGGTTCAGGAGTTTTTCGACTAACGGGAACGCATCGCCGGGCTCGAGAATTTCGTCTTCGTGTTCGATCTGGTATTGCCGATAGGCCTCGACGCCGCTCGACAGATAAACCTTGTGGCTCTCGCTCAAGTCGAACAGTGCTCGCGAAGAAATCGCCAACACCAGTTTGTCGTCTATGCCATTGGCCATGCCCTTCCCTCTCCTTTTGACCGACTCAGTGATTACGTCGGTCGATAAAACTCAAGCTGCGATACAAGGCTTCTATTCGCGGCAACTCACATCCCGCCGCTTTCGCCGCTGCCAGTGGCCGAGTGTAGATGGCATCCAGTTCCAGCGGTCGCTTGTGCAGGAAGTCGTGGTACATGCTCGGCCAATAGTCGGGCATTTTCTCGGTCATCATGAACAGATAATCGGCATAACCCGGCGGCATGTCGTGACCACAGGCCTTGGCCCCCTGAACCACTTCGGTCATCAAGGCCTGAATCAGCGCGCGGCTGTCGGCATCCGTCATCAATGGCGTGGTGCTGGCCCCAAGCAGAACCGAGAGGCCGTTGTAGGGGATATTCCAGACCAGTTTCTGCCAGCGCGCCTGATGCAGGTTCGGCATGGCTTGGGCGTCGATGCCGGCGGCGCGAAACAACCTGGCGCCCTCTTCGACGATGTTCATGCGTGCCTGTTCATCGGCGGCGGGGCCGCTGTGATAGCCGACGTTCACCGCACCGAGCGCCTGATGGGTAATGACCCCTGGGCCTGCGCGATGGACGCAAATCAGACAGAGCCCGCCCAGCAGGTGCAGCGAGTCGGGGAGCAACTCGCGCAGACTGTCTTCAACGTCCAGGCCATTTTGCAGCAACAGCACTTTGGCATCAGGCGCCGCGGCTTGAATAATGGCGGGGGCCAGGTCCGCGTTACTGGTGGTTTTGGCGCCCACCAGCAACCAGTCGCACGGCGGCATGTCGGCAGCCGACGAATAAGCCTGAACCGGGTTCAGGACCAGCGGCCCCAACGACGCATGATCAAGATGCAAGCCGCGTTCGGCCACCGCTGAAAACTCACTGCGCAACAGGAAATGCACATCGAAGCCGGCACGCGCGAGCATCAACCCGTAGAAACCACCGATCGCGCCGGTTCCGATAATGCCGATTGTCGGTTTGGTCCCTGTATCTGTCATGGCAACTCCTCTGCTTGTCGACTCAACGCCTGCCCCACGGCTTCGTTGAGCGCTGTGCGGGTCAAACGCGACTGTAGTGCCCCAAAGAATTCACCGTCGCGCACTACAAACAGCGCCGGTAAATGAAAGACCCGATAACGCTCGACCACGCCACCATTGTTCCCGGCATCGATCCAGCACAGTCGATCGACCGCCAGATCGAACGTGGGCAATTGCTCACGGGCAAAACGGCAACTCGCGCAGCCGACGCTGGTAAAGATCACCAGGGAAATGCCGTTCATCGCCAACAGCCGTTGGTCGGCGTCGAAATCGGTCAGTTCCGATTCGACCACTATACTGGGAGAAACGATGTCAGATGGCCGACACAGGGAGTCCGTGTTCATGGGACGTTATCTTCCTCATCCTGACGATGTACCCGTCGAATTGACGTTGCTCAAACATGAGTGCATTTCGCGGCAACAGCTGCACACTATCAGCCTCGGCGGCGTGGCTTGCAATTACCACCGCGGATGGCGAAGGGGCACCGCACTTCAAGTGCGCATGCCGACCCTGAGCACCACAATCTGTTACCTGGGCTATGTGGCGTGGTGCCTGCGACGAAAACGCAGCTACCTGGTGGGCATCGCTTTTGTCGACGAACAGACCCTGTTCAGCGCGCGAATGGGTGAGCAGGTTTGCCAGATCGAACGTTACTGCCGTCAGCACGAACTCCAAAGCGAACAGGTGAACAACCAGACCCTGGCCCTCGAATGGGTCCAGCTGCACGCCAACGAGTTCTCCCACGACACGGTTCGCAAGGCATTTGCATAGGTAATGCTGGATTAAACCGGTGTCTGCCCATTGTCGAGCCACGGTGTAACGCGCTAAGGTTCGGCTCCCCGACGCGCTTAATTTGCTGTGCTCCGCCGCGCGGGTTCGCTGGCGGCCGGCACCCGTGACCTGACGAGTAAACGATGGCTGATTTACCGATCAACGACCTTAACGTCGCCTCCAACGAGACCCTGATCACTCCCGATCAGCTCAAGCGTGATATCCCTCTGAGCGACGCTGCCCTGCGCACCGTCACCAAGGGCCGCGAAGTCATTCGCAACATTCTTGATGGCACCGACCACCGCCTGTTCGTCGTGATCGGGCCGTGCTCGATCCATGACATCAAGGCTGCCCACGAATACGCCGAGCGTCTGAAAGCACTCGCGGCAGAAGTGTCCGATACCTTGTATCTGGTCATGCGTGTGTATTTCGAGAAACCACGCACCACCGTCGGCTGGAAAGGCCTGATCAACGACCCGTACCTGGACGACTCGTTCAAGATTCAGGATGGCCTGCACATTGGTCGTCAGTTGCTGCTGGACCTGGCCGAAATGGGCCTGCCGACCGCAACCGAAGCCCTCGACCCGATCTCCCCGCAATACTTGCAGGACCTGATCAGCTGGTCGGCGATCGGTGCACGCACCACCGAATCCCAGACTCACCGTGAAATGGCTTCCGGCCTGTCCTCGGCTGTCGGCTTCAAGAACGGCACCGATGGCGGCCTCACAGTGGCCATCAACGCCTTGCAATCGGTCTCCAGCCCGCACCGCTTCCTGGGCATCAACCAGGAAGGTGGCGTGTCGATCGTCACCACCAAGGGCAACGCCTACGGCCACGTGGTGTTGCGCGGCGGTAATGGCAAACCGAACTACGATTCGGTCAGCGTCGCGCTCTGCGAGCAAGCGCTGAACAAGGCGAAGATCAAGCCGAACATCATGGTCGATTGCAGCCACGCCAACTCCAACAAGGATCCGGCCCTGCAACCGCTGGTGATGGAGAACGTCGCCAACCAGATCCTCGAAGGCAACCAGTCGATCATCGGCCTGATGGTCGAGAGTCACCTGAACTGGGGCTGCCAGGCGATCCCGAAAGACCTCGCCGACCTGCAATACGGCGTGTCGATCACCGATGCCTGCATCGACTGGACCGCCACCGAAAACACCTTGCGCAGCATGCACGCCAAGCTCAAGGATGTGTTGCCTAAACGCGATCGCAGCTGATCACCGTTTCACGCAAAAAAAAAACGCCAGGTTTGAACCTGGCGTTTTTTTATGTGTTCGCTTTGTTCACAGCTTGGCGGCATGCCGCGCGTGACGCTCCATGTAGCGCTCCACATAGGAACACGATGGAATGACTGTGTAGCCCATTTCCTCGGCGTATTGCAGTGCCTGCTCGGTCAACGCCGCCGCGATGCCGCGACCACGCAGTGCGTTGGGCACAAAGGTACGATAAATATCCAGGGTCTGTTTTCCCAGATCCATATAGGTCAGGTAGGCACGATAACCGTCCACAGTGGTCTCGAACTGATGACCAGCCTGGTCATGGTGGATGGACAACGCCTCGCTCATCACTACTCCTCGCGGGTCTTTAATTCTGACCCCTACCTTACCGATGTTTTTCCGGCGAAGGAACATCTACGCCACCCTGTGCCTGAATGAGCACCGAGAGAGCAACACCAATCTCGCGCAACCGAGCACGTATCAAATAGTAGGCACCATTGGGCAGAAATGCTCAAGGGACGCTCGTCATGCTGGCAGGCGGATGTTGCTTGGGTAATGCAGGGGCGGCCTGACCGGAATCTTCCCGAGTCGAGCCTGAACATTGCCGGATGTTGCGACTTAAGACGAGCGCCCTTTGTTTAAGTCACCTCAACATGGATAAAGATATGAGAGCCGCTACGCAAAATCCGAACAAAAGTGTGGACGATTCCATCTAGACAGACTTTAGTCGAGACTGAAAAACAGCTGCCGAGGTGGGGAACTTTTCTTTGGCGGCTCGCTCAGCTCGGGCCTCGCAGCTGGATATTTTTTATACAATGCAGTTAAAAGTTGCTCGAAAAAGAATCAACGCCTACAATTTTTTTTGCTTCTTGCTCTACGTCAGTTTACTTACTACAAGTAATGGGTAGTATGTACGCCGGCTATTTCCTCACTCTGAGGAGACAGCTACTTAATAGAAAGTCCTTGAAGGGGAACACGATGAACAACGTTCTGAAATTCTCTGCTCTGGCTCTGGCCGCAGTTCTGGCTACCGGTTGCAGCAGCGTATCGAAAGAAACCGAAGCACGTCTGACTGCTACTGAAGACGCAGCAGCTCGCTCCCAGGCTCGTGCAGACGAAGCTTACCGTAAAGCTGATGAAGCTCTGGCTGCTGCTCAAAAAGCACAACAGACTGCTGACGAAGCTAACGAGCGTGCTCTGCGCATGCTGGAAAAAGCTAGCCGCAAGTAATAGTCCTTCGGGATTGTTATCAAGCCGACCCATTTTTTGGGTCGGCTTTTTTATTGCCCGCTGTTTCTGCAGGCCATAAAAAACCCGCCGACGCGGCCTGCGTCGGCGGGTTCCTTTAAAGCGTTACTGCTGCAGGTCGATCGGCGCACTCGTTACCATCGACGCCGACGCATTTGGCACGGCGATTTCCACCGGCAGGCCATCTTCAGCGGCAACCACGTCACGCACCACATCCCAGTTCATGCGCAAGTTGTTGGTGATGTCCTCACGCTTGAGCATCGCATTGATCACCGCAGTGTGCTTGTCGACCACCGAAGGGTTGCCCGAATCGTCCAGCGGCGTGTGCGCTTCCAGATAAACCTTGCCGGCGCTGAGGCCGAACTTGTATGGATCGTTGATGATCCGCACCGACGTCCCGACCGGCACCATGCCGGCCATTTCCAGCACGTTGTTGTTGAACATGCGGAAGCAACCGTGGCTGGTGCGCATGCCGATACCGAATTTCTTGTTCGAACCGTGGATCAGGTAGCCCGGCGTGCCAAGCGTGAACTTGAACGGCCCCAGCGGGTTGTCTGGGCCGGCCGGCACCACGTTCGGCAGTGGATCGCCATCAGCGGCGTGCTCTGCCTTGATCGAGGCTGGAGGCGTCCAGGTCGGGTTCGGCGTCTTGGCGATGATGCTGGTGTGGGCAATCGGCGAGCCCCAGCCTTCACGGCCGATACCCAACGGGAAGGTGTACACCACATCCCGGCCTTTCGGGAAATAGTAGAGACGGTATTCAGCCAGGTTGATGACGATGCCTTCACGGGGGCCCGGCGGCAGGATAAAACGCGTCGGCAAGACGATTTCGGTCCCGGCGCCCGGCAGCCATGGATCGACCCCAGGGTTGGCCGCGACCATTTCCGAGTAGCCCAGATCGTAGGTGGTGCCAAGGTCGGCGAAGGTGTCTTCGTACTTGGCCTTGATCACTTGCACCTGGCCGATGATGTCTTCACCGGGAGGTGGCAGGGGTAGCTCCAATGCTGCTACCGGACCCGCGACACAGAGGGCGGCAAGAGACAGGCAGCGGGTGACGGCGGGAAAGCGCGGCAACATCCGGAAAATCCTTCGCATGATCGACAAGGGTATAAAAACGGGATTGTACACCGCCGCCCGTTATTTCGGGGAGACGTAAAGACCTGCGGTTGGGGGATCTGCGGTTGGAGGCTTGCCACAGGGCCCCTCCTCACCACAGGGGCCTAAAGCTCGAACCGCAACTCAGGCCAGATCGGCGAGGTGCCGCGCTTTTGCGACTCCAGAATGGCCCGGCACAGCGAGCACAGGCGCTGGTCCTGGAACACGGTACGGTCGACGCTCGACCAGCGCGGCTGCGCCGGCAACAGGCTGCCGCACAAGGTTCGGTCCACCGAGCCGCCCAACTCCAACTGACGAGTCACCAGATGCACGCGCACTTCCTGGCAGGCGAACAGATCCAGCTGTTCGTCAGGCTCGATCAGTTGGTAGGCAAATAGGGACCAGGCAGGACGCGGCATCGGGGGCTCCAAATCGGGGGCGCCACCTTAGCCGAAACACCGCCGCTAGAAAAGCGTCAAAGCAGCGGTTTCAGTGTCGGCCAGACATTTTCCAGCAACTTGTCCTGAGCCGCCGCAGCCGGGTGCAGGCCGTCGCCTTGCATCAGGTCCGGATGACCGCCCACACCGTCGAGAAAAAACGGCACCAGCGGGATCTTTTTCTCATCGGCCACCTTGGCGAAAACCTCGGCAAAGGCCTGGGTGTAACGCACACCGTAATTGGGCGGCAACTGCATGCCCAACAGCAGTACCTTGGCACCACTGGCGCGGGAGCTGTCGATCATCGACGCAAGATTTTGTTGCAATTGTGTTGGCAGCATTCCCCGCAACCCATCGTTGCCTCCCAACTCGAGGATAACCAGCTCAGGCTTATGCTCTGCAAGCAGCGCCGGCAGGCGCGCCCGGCCTCCGGCGCTGGTGTCGCCGCTGATGGATGCATTGACCACCTTATCGTCGAAACCTTCGCGCTTGAGCCGTTGCTCGAGCAACGACACCCACCCCAAGCGGGTATCCAGGCCGAAACCGGCGCTGATACTATCGCCAACGATCAGGACTGTACCCGCCGCTGCGTTCTGGGCCATGCACATCAAGGCCAGGCCAGCACTCAAAAACCACACACGCATCGGATTCTCCATGGGCGCAAGCATTCTCACCGCGAAGAACCTCAGCAAAGTGGTTCCGAGCGCGGAAGGTGAACTGACTATCCTGCACGAACTCAGCCTGGAACTGAACAAGGGCGATAGCCTGGCCATCGTCGGCGCCTCCGGTTCCGGCAAATCCACCCTCCTGGGCCTGCTCGCTGGCCTCGATCTGCCGAGCAGCGGTGAAGTCACCCTCGCCGGGCAAGGCCTGAGCAATCTCGATGAAGACCAACGCGCACGCATCCGCGCCGAGCATGTGGGGTTTGTTTTTCAATCATTCCAGCTGCTCGACAGTCTCAACGCTTTGGAAAACGTCATGCTGCCGCTGGAACTCGATGGCCGCAAAGACGCCCGTGAGCGCGCCACCGAACTGCTGCAACGGGTCGGTCTGGGCCAACGCCTGACCCACTCGCCGCGCCAGCTTTCCGGTGGTGAACAGCAGCGCGTAGCGATTGCCCGGGCCTTCGCCGCCGAGCCCGACGTGCTGTTCGCCGATGAGCCCACCGGCAACCTCGACAGCCACACCGGCGAGCGCATCAGCGATTTGCTGTTCGAACTCAACCAGGAAAGCGGCACGACCCTGGTGCTGGTGACCCACGATGAACGCCTGGCACATCGCTGCCGGCGCCTGATCCGCCTTGAAGCCGGCCTGCTGGTCGCCCCTCTGGAGCCTTGATGGCACGCTTGCCGCTGTTGCGCCTGTTCAGTATCGCCCTGCGCCAATTATGGCGCGATGCCCGTGCCGGTGAGTTGCGCGTTTTGTTCTTCGCCTTGCTGGTGGCCGTGGCGGCGAGTACTGCTATCGGTTACTTCGGCGCCCGCCTGAACGGCGCCATGATGCTGCGCGCCACCGAGTTTCTCGGTGCCGACCTGGTACTCGAAGGCAGTTCACCGGCGCGACCGGAACAGGTAAGGAGCGGCACAGAGCTGGGCCTTGAACACGCTCAAGTGGTGGAGTTTTCCAGCGTCATCGCCACCGACAACGGCATTCAGCTGTCCAGTATCAAAGCCGCCGATGACGTCTACCCATTGCGTGGCGAACTGAAAAGCGCCCCCGCGCCCTTCGCGCCGGAAGAACCCGGTGGCGGACCGAAACCCGGCGAAGCCTGGGTCGAAGCGCGACTGCTGACCGCATTGGACTTGAAGATCGGCGACAGCATCGACGTCGGCATGAAAACCCTGACGCTGGCGAGAGTGCTGACCTACGAACCGGATCGCGCCGGCAATTTCTACAGCCTGACGCCACGGGTGCTGATCAACTTCAGCGACCTTGAGGCAACCGGCGTGGTGCAACCCGGCAGCCGGGTCAGTTACCGCGAACTCTGGCGCGGCCCCCCCTCGGCGCTGGAAACCTATCGGCAACTGATCAAGCCAGGCCTGGCGGCCAACCAGCGTATCCAGGATGCTCGCGATGGCAATCGGCAGATCGGCGGCGCCCTGGGCAAGGCTGAACGTTATTTGAACATGGCCAGTCTGGTGGCGGTGTTGCTGTCCGGCGTGGCGGTGGCGTTGTCGGCGACACGCTTCGCCACGCGCCGATTCGATGCCAGCGCATTGCTGCGCTGCCTGGGCCTGTCCCGTCGGGAAACCATGGTGCTGTTCAGTCTGCAACTGACCGTACTCGGATTGCTCGCCAGCGTCAGCGGCGCCCTGCTCGGCTGGCTGGCGCAGCTCGGGCTGTTTGCACTGCTGCGTGATTTATTGCCGACCGATGTTCCACCGGGTGGCCTGCTGCCGGCCATCGCGGGGATCGGCACCGGGCTGGTGGCGCTGGCCGGTTTCGCCCTGCCACCACTGGCCGCTTTGGGTCGGGTGCCACCGTTGCGCGTGTTGCGTCGCGACATGCTGCCGATTCCGTCCAGCAGCTGGATAGTTTATGGCGCGGCATTGGGCGCCCTCGGCCTGATCATGTGGCGCTTGAGCCTGGACCTGTTGCTGACTTTCGCCCTGCTCGGCGGCGGTGTGATCGCGGCACTGGTGCTGGGCGGCTTGCTGTTGCTGCTACTCAAAAGCCTGCGCCGGATGCTGGCGCGCGCCGAGTTGCCATGGCGCCTCGGCTTGGGCCAACTGCTGCGCCATCCACTGGCGGCGGCCGGTCAAGCCCTGGCCTTCGGTTTGATTCTGCTGTCGATGGCACTGATCGCTTTGCTGCGTGGCGAATTGCTCGACACCTGGCAAAACCAGTTGCCGAAAAATGCCCCGAACTACTTCGCCCTGAACATTCTGCCGGCGGACAAACAGGCCTTTACCGATCGACTGATGGAGTTGTCGGCACAATCGGCGCCGCTGTACCCGGTGGTGCCGGGACGGCTGATCAGCGTCAATGGAGAGCCGGTGCAGGACATCGTCAGCAAGGATTCTGCCGGTGATCGAGCCATTCAACGGGACCTGAGCCTGACCTGGGCGGCCGAGCTGCCGGAGGGCAACAAACTCACCGCCGGCAACTGGTGGGATCAGCAACCATCGGATGAGATACCGGGAGTATCGGTGGAAGGTAAAGTCGCCGAAAGCCTCAAGCTCAAGCTCGGCGATCACATGGTATTCACCGTTGGCGGGGTCAATCGGGAAGCGAAAGTCACCAGTCTGCGGGAAGTCAACTGGGACAACTTCCAGCCGAACTTTTTCATGATCTTCCAGCCCGGCACCCTGAAGGACTTGCCGGCGACCTACCTGACCAGTTTCTATCTGGCGCCCGGTCACGATCAGCAGATCGTTGATCTGTCCCGAAGTTTTCCGGCAGTGACCATTCTGCAAGTCGAAGCGTTGCTGGCGCAGCTGCGCAGCATTCTCGGCCAGGTCACCCTGGCGGTGGAATACGTGCTGTTGTTTGTGCTGGCGGCGGGCATGGCGGTGCTGTTCTCCGGCTTGCAGGCAACGCTGGATGAACGCATTCGCCAAGGTGCATTGCTGCGAGCGCTGGGTGCCGAACGACAGTTACTGGTCAGGGCCCGGCGGATCGAGTTCGGTCTGCTCGGCGCGGTCAGCGGATTGTTGGCGGCACTGGGGTCGGAACTGGTGAGCCTGGTGCTCTACCGTTATGCCTTCGACCTGCCCTGGCATCCGCATCCATGGCTGTTGGTGTTGCCGCTGATCGGGGCCGTGCTGATCGGCGGTGCCGGTGTGTTCGGTACGCGCCGTGCCTTGAACGCCAGCCCCCTGACAGTCTTGCGCGAGGGTTGATAAACTCAAGCGCTCTGATCACGTATTCAACCACAAGAAGTCGCCATGAGCCGTTATCGCCCTCCCCGCACCGCTGGCACCGCGCTGATCACCCCCGAAGGTGAAGCGCGGATGCGGGCCGAGTTTCATGAACTCTGGCATGTGCGCCGACCGCAAGTGACGCAATCGGTCAGCGAGGCGGCGGCACAGGGCGATCGCTCGGAAAACGCGGAGTACACCTACGGCAAAAAAATGTTGCGCGAGATCGACAGTCGCGTGCGTTTTCTCACCAAACGGCTGGAAGCACTGAAGGTCGTCAGCGAGAAGCCCAGCGATCCGAACAAAGTCTATTTTGGCGCCTGGGTCACCATTGAAGATGAAGAAGGCAAAGAGTCGCGCTATCGCATCGTCGGGCCAGATGAACTGGACTTGAAACAAGGGCTGATCAGCATCGACTCGCCGCTGGCACGCGCCCTGATCGGCAAAGCGCTGGACGCCGAAGTTCGAGTGCAAACACCGACTGGCGAACAGTGCGTTTATATTATAGACATCAATTACCCGTAACACCCTACCTACAACATCGAAACAATAAGCCGCAAACATCCCCGCCTTCCAACTTGACTTAAAAACAACAAAGAACAACTATCAAGCCGCCAGACAGCCCGACAACTGACAATCTTGTTGGCGGATGCCTGCCTTACTTAATCAGTTAACTTTATTCAAAGGAATGAATAACATGTTTGATCGCTGGATGAACAACACGCTACATATCGAAAACTTGCGTATCGACGAACTTATTCTGCCGGGGTCGCATGATTCAGGCTATGACAAAAAAGCGCCGAACGCATTTTTACCTCAAGAGATCACACAAGATGTCAGCCCTCAGGAGCAAGTGGCCGCCGGCGTACGGGTGCTGGACCTAAGGGTAGAGTTCTATAGCAGCAAGCCTGTCGGCCGGGCACACCGCTTCCAGATTTTCCACATGACGTCGTCCGGACGCACGGTCAGCGTCGATATTCTAGACATGGTGAATGACTTCTACGATACGCCTTCAACCAAATCGGCCCGGGCGCGGGAAATTTTCATCCTGGACTTTCACGAGTTCAAGAACTTTACCCCACAAGCTCATCAGGAGTTGTGTGAACTTATCAATAGTAAAATCGGTTACAGATCCATCTCTAAAGATCTGCGCCACTTGACGCTTGACCAACTATGGAATCAACACCCAGGAAAAACGGTCGTCATTGCTTATAATCATTTCACTCAAAACTCCGACTTCTGGCCCGGAGTGGAACAAAAATGGTCTGGCGACAATGTCATGACCACCCAACAATTGAAAGCCTTTATGGACGAGGTCGCCACGCAATACAAACCTTCTTATGTGCTGCGTTCAATACAATGCGCCAAATACGTTTTACCCTTCTTTGTACCCGACGATTTCAGCAATAAAATAGATACTTGGTTTGAATCGAATGACGAAAATAGTTATATCCAGAAGTTCTTCATTATCAATACCGATTGGACAACCCGCAGTCGAATTGTCCTGAACTGCTTGCACGCCAATCAATTTCGCGGCAGGCAAAAAAAACACCCACAATGACACGCAGGCCTCTTTCAGCGGCGAGTAATCAGCCCTTGGCGAGCCACGCGAGTCAGCTGCCTGATCACTTCAGGCGCATCCTCGGCGTTGGGTGCCAGAATCACCGCCAGATCGAAACTGTCGTTGGCGAACCGTGCCAGTGACTCGCCATCGTCGACAAACTGAATCAGGAAGGCAGCAGGCCCACCGGTACGACGTGGCCAGCCATCGAGGTAACGCAAAAGCGTCGGCTGATGTTTACCGCCAAGCAGGATTTTTGGATTGCGCTGGGTGAGGTGTGCCGTGATCGGCGCGGGGCGTATAACGGGGCTTAATGCATTCATTGTGTCGTGTCTCTGCCTCAAAAGTCTGCATGGCAGGTGAGAGGCAACACCGAACCAGCGCTTTAGCGGTATTTCGAAGCCTGTTTCAAGCTTCTATCGGCAACTGAATGAGTCACCTGGCGCCCCGCAAGTAGCTGTTTAAATCGGCGCATGGGCAGCATCCTAGAGAAGCTGACCAGACAGTGTCAAGAATCACGCACAACAAAAAAGGCCTGCACAGTGCGTCGCACAATGCAGGCCTTTTTGTTGAGCGAGAGCGGTCAGTCGGTGATGGCGCGGTCTACCGACAGTTTGCCTGCACCTTCGATCAGCACCGCGAGGCTGCCACCGAGCAAAGCCAGGGCGAACTCATAACCGTTGTTAGCCATGAACAGACCGTTGCTGATGTGCACTGTGAAAATAGCCACCAGAGAGAGGAAGGTCAGCCCCAGCGCTGCCGGGCGTACCAGCAGACCGATGATCAGTGCCAGGCCACCGAAGAATTCGGTACCACCGGCCAGAATAGCCATCACATTGCCCGGCGCCAATCCAATGCTTTCCATGTACTGCGCAGTACCGGCAATGCCGTAGCCGCCGAATGCCCCAAAGAGTTTCTGTGCGCCATGGGCCGCGAAGATGATGCCGACGAAAATGCGCAGAATCGTCAGACCGTAGCCCGCGCGAGTGAACAGTACCTTGTTGATCAGAGTGCTCATGCTGTGTCATCCATTGTGAGTGTGTGTTGGTTGGCCGCTATATTAATCAGTAAAACTCATGTTAAAAGCGCAAAAAACGCACCATAACAATCAGCTTAGTCGATCATTTCCGTGAGGCCACTTTTTGCCCCTGGGGCTCCAACGACTCCCGCTCCCGATCGAACGCCAAGTAATACTTGTTCACGCTATTAACATAGCTGACAGCCCCCATTCCCACCTGCTCCATGGCAATGCGCTCGACCTGGAAAAACCACTGATTAGGATTCAAGCCGCGCCGCCGGGCCTCGGCGCGCATGCCTTGAACCCGCTCCGGCCCCATGTTGTAGGCCGCCAGCACGAATGCCATGCGCTCGCGCTCATTGAGTTTGGGGCTGGCAAAAAACTTGCGGCGAATCATCGCCAGGTACTTGGCGCCGGCCTGCACATTGGCGTCGAGGTTTTGAATATTACTCACGCCAACCCGTTGGGCGGCGGACGGGGTGATTTGCATCAGGCCGGTGGGGCCGCTACCGCTTCTGGCGTTGGGTTGCAGCGCCGACTCCTTGAAGGCCAGCGCTGCCAGGTTCAGCCAGTCCATGCCTTGGGCTTCGGCATGTTTTTGCAGTACCGGTCGAAGTTTTTCCAGGCGCTGCCGATCGGCCTTGGCCAAGGGATAGTGCACTTGATACAGGCGTCGATAGATTCGCAGGAACGCTGCATCCTGGTCCGACGGTTTCTTGTAAGTCGTCAGGAAGCGATCGATGCTCGAACGCAGCATTGAAGCGTCGCGGCGCACAAACCAATATTCCTCGCCTGGTTCGCTGATCATGACCTGACGATCGAAACGCAATTTGGGCAGGATCTTGCCCCAGCGCTCGGCAATCGGTTGCTCGACAATCGTCAGATGAAAGATCCCGCCCTGGACCATTTCCAGCACGTCCTCGACCGCCAGGCTGGGATCGACCCACTCGATCTTCACCGGAGGCAGTTTGTGCAGCGCGAGCTTCTGATTGATCTGACTGACCGCATCCCCGGCGGCACTGCCGGTGGGCAGCGCGAGGGTTTTGCCCGAGAGTTGTTCGAGACGGGTGTAACGTCGTTCGCCTTTAATCCCCACCAGCAGCAACGGCACGTTACTGGCAATCGGCTGACTGGTACTGACGGCGAGGCCCGATTGCGGATCGAGTAATTCCCCCGGCGCGACCAAGTCACCCTCCCCGCGCTGCAACGCGCCGAGCAGTTGATCCTTGGCCTTGGGAATGATCTTGAGGGTGATTTCCTGGCCATCGCGGGCATGGCCATTGAGGTATTGTTCGAAAGCGCGCAGGCGGTGGTATTCAACGCCGATGGCCTGGCCCTGGACTTCACCGGAGCTGTTGCGGCTCTGGTTGACCAACACCCGCAACACGCGGCTGCTGCGAATCTCCGCCAGGTCGCGGACCTTGGCCGCCGGCACGGCTTGCAACGGCCCGGCCAGACGTGCAACCGCCGGCATGGGCAGTAGCAACGAGCAACACAGCAGTAACAAAACCGAGGGACGAATCATCCACTCTCCGGAAAGAATACAGGTCGACTTCATGGATGATTTCATGACGTCGAGCGACAGGAACAGAGCGCCTGAAGCGCTGGCAAAGTGCGTGAGAGTGGCACAGTGATGGCAATTCTACCAACCCGACCTGTCTCGCGGCCTCAACAGACAGCTTTAACTGGTTGTAGTTCTTGGCTTTTCTTATAAATCTACAGCTCTGATATGCTTTCCGGCCTTTGGTCCGAGGTAGCACCATGCAACTCATCGATATCGGCGTCAACCTGACCAACCCCAGTTTCGCCGACAAACACCAGGCTGTACTCGACCGTGCCTATGCTGCCGGGGTCTGCCAATTGGTGCTCACCGGGACCAGCGTCGAGGGCAGTGAACAGGCGCTGGAGCTGTGCCAGCAACTGGACGAAAGCGCTCAACGGCTGTTCGCCACGGCCGGCATTCACCCGCACTCGGCCAGCGACTGGAACGCCGACAGTGATCAGCGTCTGCGCAGTTTGCTCAAGGAGCCGAACGTGGTGGCCGTGGGTGAATGCGGCCTCGATTTCAATCGTGACTTCTCGCCCCGCCCGCAACAGGAAAAAGTCTTGGAAGAACATCTGGCGATGGCGATCGAACTGCAATTGCCGGTGTTCCTGCATGAGCGCGATGCCAGCCAACGATTGCTGGAGATCCTGCGTGATTACCGCGACCAGTTGCCAGCCGCCGTGGTGCACTGCTTCACCGGTGAAAAGAAGGCGCTGTTCAGCTACCTCGATCTGGATCTGCACATCGGCATCACTGGCTGGATTTGTGACGAGCGCCGGGGTACACACCTGCATCCACTGGTCAAAGAGATTAAACGCGGGCGCTTGATGCTGGAGAGCGATGCGCCATATCTGCTGCCCCGCAGTTTGCGCCCCAAGCCGAAGAATGGCCGCAACGAGCCGGCGTATCTGACTGAGGTGTTGCGTGAGGTGGCGTTGCATCGTGGGGAAAGCCAGGAAGACCTGGCAAACCACACCACAGCATGTGCACGGGCATTCTACGGGTTGCCTTCGATCCCCCAATAACCACAATTCCCTGTGTGCGAGCCTGCTCGCGATGGTGGCACCTGCAGCATTCATGTTGCTGACAGACCGCTATCGCGAGCAGGCTCCCCACATTTGGATAGGCTGTGCTCGTTGACCTGCATCAACATCTGAATCCCTGCATAGCGGCACAATACTGGCACCTTGCCAAAACTGTTTCCGCTATCAGAGAAGACCTCCATGGGTGCCTGGCTTAGCAACATCTCGCTGAAATACAAATTCTGGGCGGTCAACGCCGTCGCCTTCGTCACCACCCTGCTGCTGGTGCTGTACGCCGTGCAGCTTGAACAACAGGCCCGCAGCCACGCCGCCCAGGCTTCGGCTCAGGCCCAGGCGCGATTGCTCAATGCCTGGCCTGCCGGGCAACCGCTGCCCAAGGCCGATAACCTGTTGACCTTCAATCGCGGACAGGCGCCGTTACTGAATGGGCAACTGGTGCTGGAGCTGACCGATACCAACGGCTGGGTCGAGATCAACGCTATGCCGCTGTTCGGTGAAAACCCGTTGATGGGCGCCGAGGTATTCACTCGCCCTGACGGTCAACAGATCGCGGTGATTGCCTATGGCCCGAGCCTGAGCCAAGTATTCGGCGAACGCTTCACCCACTATGCGGTAGCGGTATTCATTCTGATGCTGGCAATGCTCGGCGCGTCGCAACTGTTGATCCGCTTCCTGCTCAGCCAGCTCAATACCTTGAAAGACGTGATGCTCCATGTCGAGAAAAGCGGCGACCTGTCGGCCCGTGTGCCGCTGGCTTGCAAGGATGAAGTCGGACAGATGGCCAACGCCTTCAACGCCATGCAGGCCGGTTACCAGCGAGTGGTCAACACCGTCGCCAGCACTGCCCGGCAACTGGATGTTGGTGCCGCGCGGCTGGCCTCGAGCATGAACGAGGTGCGTCACGGCATGCTCGGTCAGCAAAGCGAAACCGATCAGGCCGCCACAGCGATCAACGAAATGACCGCCACGGTCCATCACATCGCCCAACACGCCGGCGCCACCCGCGACCTCTCGCAAACCGCCGACACCCTGGCCGGCAGCGGCCAGGAAGTGGTCACTCGTGTGCAGAAATCGATTGGCGGGTTGTCCACCGGCGTGCAGCAAACGGCCGAGATGATTCAGCGTCTGGCCGAGGACAGCCAGAAGATCAACGGCGTGGTCAGCGTGATCCACAGCATCGCCGAACAGACCAACCTGCTGGCCCTTAACGCGGCCATCGAAGCGGCCCGGGCCGGGGAAATGGGTCGCGGGTTTGCGGTGGTCGCCGATGAGGTGCGTAACCTGGCCAAGCGAGTCCAGGCGTCCACCGACGAAATCACCACCATGGTTTCAGCGCTGCAGGCCGGCACTCGGGACGCCGTGGATTTCATGCAGGAAAGCTCGTACAAGGCGGACGACTGCATGCAGCAGGCTCAGGAAGCCAGTGTGGCCCTGGCCGAAATCACCGGAGCGGTGGCGCAGATGCGTGAAAGCAATACGCAGATCGCAGTGGCGGCCGAGCAGCAGAGCCATGTGGCGGAGGAAATGAATCGGGCGGTGGTGAGCATTCGCGATGTGACTGAAAACACCGTGCAGCAGACCGTGAATTCGGCGATTACCAGCAATGAGTTGGCGATGTTGGCGGGGGAATTGAACAAGGCCATAGGTCAGCTGAAACTGTGACGGCCCCATCGCGGGCAAGCCCGCTCCCACAGGATTAGCGCTATTTTAAAATTTGCGCATTACCTGTGGGAGCGGGCTTGCCCGCGAAGGCGTCAGACCGAGCAACATCAATATTGACCATGACCCCTATCACTTCGATAGCCAGCCTTGATTCGTCGACCGCTTTTGCCGGGCCTATTCTTTATTCAAGCGCCTCACGAATAAAGGATAAGCATCATGGGCAAACGTCATCCCAACCTTCCCGCCTGGCAATGGCGAACGTACCCGCATAATCATCAGGACCCGACCCATCAGGTGTTGCACCTGATTGCCGTGCCGCTGTTCATCGTGGCGTTTTTGCTGATGGTCTCGGGGGTGTTCAGCCTGGACCTGGCGAGCATCGCGATCGGTGTCATCGGCCTGCTCGCCGCCCTGGGCCTCAAGCGTCACGGTCACCGCCTGGAGGCGCAAGCCTGCGAGCCGTTCAGTGATCGCAAAGACCATCGTGATTGATCAGGCGAAAATCGTGACGGTTTGCCGGCTCATGGCGATCAACTGACCGTCTTCGCTCCACAGTTTTGCGGCGGCGTGCCCATAGCCGTCAGCGGCATACTCGACTTCCACCAGGTACTTGCACCAGTCCAGCGTGCTCAACGCAAGCAACGGCTGGACGAATTCGATGGTCCAGGTCAGCGTGCTGCCTGCCGCCGGTTTCTTCAGATGCGACAACAAGGACGGCGGCCAGGCGTCGACCAGCGCCAGAATATGCGCCTCGCTGACCACCTCGTCCCTCCCTTCTCCACGCAAGCGCACCCAACCTCCCATCTCGCGGGAGGTGTTGCCGGTGAACGGCAGGCCACCGACACTCCAGCGCATTGCCAGATGACGCATGAATTCCGGGGTCACCCCTTTGATATAGGGCATTTCCTGGCAGTCGTCCCAGTGCTTCATCTCGGGCGCGGTGTTAGCCGTGACCGCCACTTCGGAAGGTCGCGAGGCGCCGAAGCTGCCCTGGACCAACGTCACCACTTGCCCCTTCTGTATCGCCCGGCCCAACACCTGGCTGACGGCTTTGCCTTCGCGCAGCACATCGACTTCAAAACTGACCGGTACATCCGGTTCGACCGGGCCGACAAAGGTGATTGCCAGCGAACGCACCGGACGATCCGCCGGGACTTTTGCGCGCATGGCTTCGTATTGCAAGGCGGCTATCAGCCCCCCAAAACTCGCCCGGCCCTGGCCCCATTCGGCCGGAATAGACAGCTCCTGCGGCTGACTGCGCACAGCGTCGAGCAGATCGGAAAAGTGCATGGGAACCTCAGAGGCAAGAATATGGATGGAACGATCTTAACCAGCCAGCAAAGCCGACACAGCGCTTATTCCGGCCAAAATCACTGACAGATGAGCCGTGCCAACATTGAACACACAAACTAATGTGGGAGCGGGCTTGCTCGCGAAAGCGGTCTGACATTCAACATTTACGTTGATTGTTATGCCCTCTTCGCGAGCAAGCCCGCTCCCACATTTGATCTTTAGTGTGTTCAGGATTTGAAGCAGGCGGCGCTGAGTTTGTCGAGGACGCGGTCGGCGCGTGCTTCGGCCTCGGCCAAGGTGGTTTTCCAGACCGCGACACAAGGCTGCAAATCGGGCTCTTCTTTGGCGCGGTCCAGCCACTGCCAGCTGTCGTGCCAATCGCCCAAGGCAGCCTGCGCCGATTTCAGTCTGGGCAGGGCCGCTTCCGGTAAGCGATCCAGTTCGGGGTAGGCTTCGATGCCATAGCGCACGCGCTTGATCAGCAGGCGCAGGCGATGGCGGTCGTGGGCGGGGTCATGCAGGGCCTGGTCGAGTTTCTTCCACTGTTTGCCCAGGCGTTTTTCAATGCGCTTGCGCAAGCCCTTGAGCAAACCCTGACGCTGGGAAGCGCGCAAGAAACGCGGAAAAGCATCGAGGATCATCAGCATTTGCGCCACTTCCGGGCTCGCCGCGACGACGGGATAAGCCTCGTCCATGCGCACCATACGCCGGTGCGCGGCCTCGGGTTGATCGTGCTGGAGCAGGTACGCTGCCAGCACTTCGCGATCGCGCAACGGCGTGGTCAGGTCACCGACCCGGGATGCCGCCGCTTCCAGTTGCTCGACCCCGGGCAAACCGCGCAAGGGCCGCAGCAAGCTGCGCAAACGCCGCACGGTGGTGCGTAGATCGTGCAGCGCTTCAGAGTCGGTTCGGGCACTCAAGCGTGCCTGACAGGCGAGCAGGCGAATGTCCAGGCTCAGAACGTGAGCCACCAACCGATCAACCAAGGCAGACATCGCTTGCTCCCTGAATCGAATACCCCCATTGGCTATAGCATGCTTCAACGGCCGGCGCGAGACTCACGAATGTAGAAGCGCGCCTTCTCGGCTTTCTTGGTACAACCCTCATAGGCTTCGAATTGTTGCTGGGTCTTGGCGCCGGTCAGCAACGACAGCGCCTTGGAGTAGCTGACTGTCCCGGCAAAGCCCTCGACCTTGGCCAGATCCAGTTCACGCCAGGCGGCGTCGAGCTGGCTCCCGCAGCTGTCACGGTAAGCGGTTTTACCGGCACAACCGGCGAGTGCCAGGGCAATCAACGGCACACAGATCCAGGCTTTCATCACTCACACCTCAAAGATAATAAACAGTCGTGCAGCTAAGACGGCCTGGCGCGTGAAAAGTGCCTTGGACCCGCAGTGGAAACTATAGCGCTCGCGAGGATACCCATTCGCCTTTATTGAGTGTCAAAAAACGACGCTATTGCCCCGTCGAACGACCATAGCGATTGAAGCGTGCCCCTCGATGGGTGCATTGTTGAACCTTGTCAGAGAGGTCGATTCATGAAAAAGCGTGTCGCACTGGTGTTGGGCTCGGGTGGCGCCCGGGGCTACGCCCATATCGGCGTCATTGAAGAGATCGAACGGCGCGGCTACGACATCGCCTGCATCGCCGGTTGCTCCATGGGCGCAGTCGTCGGCGGGATCTATGCCGCCGGTAAACTCAAGGATTATCGCGACTGGATCGAGAGCCTGGATTACCTCGACGTGTTGCGTCTGGTGGACGTCAGCTTTCGCCTGGGCGCGATTCGCGGGGAAAAGGTCTTCGGGCAGATCCGCAAAATCGTCGGCGAGATCAACATCGAAGACCTGCGCATTCCCTACACGGCGGTGGCCACGGACCTGACCAACCAGCAGGAAATCTGGTTCCAGGAAGGCTGCCTGCACCAGGCCATGCGCGCCTCGGCGGCGATCCCCAGCCTGTTCACGCCGGTGATGCAGGGCAATCGAATGCTGGTGGACGGCGGCATCCTCAACCCGTTGCCGATCGTGCCGGTGGTGTCGAGCCATTGCGACCTGATCATCGCGGTCAACCTCAACTCCACCAACCAGCGTCACTATCAACTGCCAGTGATCCAGCGCCCGGCCGCGTTCAGGACCCGCTTCGACAGTCTGATCAACTCGCTGGGCTCGAAATTGCCCTTCCGCCGCAAACAAGCCGAACAATTGCTGCTGCTGGAAAAGGAAGCGCTGATGGCCGAAGCGGCCGATATCAATCCGTGGATCGAATCCGCCGAGCCCGAAGGCCAGCAACCGGCGGCGGCCCCGGAAAGCAACGGCGCACCGAAATCCGCCACCGGCTCGTTCATCATCGACAACGTCGGGCCGGCGTCCTTGCTGGACCTGATCAACCAGAGTTTCGAGGTGATGCAGACCTCATTGGCGCAGTACAAGATTGCCGGGTATCCGCCGGATATCCTGATCAACGTGCCCAAGCGGGTATGCCGGTTTTTCGAGTTCTACAAGGCGCCGGAATTGATCGCGCTGGGGCGCGAGATTGCGCGCGATACGCTGGATCGGTATGAGAATGAGCGGGAGTCTTGAGGTTCCTGGGTGAATGTGAGGGCCTCTTCGCGGGCAAGCCCGCTCCCACAGAGTTTTGTGGCGATCACATGATCTGTGAACACCCGGAACACTGTGGGAGCGGGCTTGCCCGCGATGGCGCAGGATCAGGCACCACAAAAACTAAAGGCTACCCTCACTCAACAACCGATACCCAACCCCGGCTTCGGTAACGATAAACCGTGGCTGAGTCGGATCATCCGCCAGTTTCTGCCGCAAGTGCCCGACCACGATCCGCAGATAGTGGCTGTCTTCGGTGTGTGTCGGGCCCCAGATGTCCTTGAGCAATTGCTGCTGGGTGATGACCCGCCCCGGATGCCGCGCCAGTTGCGCCAGTACGGCGTATTCCTTGCGCGTCAGCGCCACTTCGGCGCCGTCCAATAGCACCCGGCGATAAGCCAGGTCCACGGTGAGCGGGCCGAAACTGAGCGCCGCTTCCTGAACCTCCCCCGTCGGCGCCTGACGCAGCAAGGCGCGCACCCGAGCCAGAAATTCCTGGATGCCGAACGGCTTGGTCACGTAGTCGTTGGCGCCGCCATCCAGGGCTTGTACTTTCTGCCCTTCGCTCGCGCGCACCGAGAGTACCAGTACCGGCACCGCCGACCACTCGCGAAACTCGCGCAGCACCTGCTGGCCGTCCATGTCCGGCAGGCCAAGGTCGAGCACCAGCAGGTCGGGTTTATTCAATGCGGCCTGGGCCAGGCCTTCCGTGCCGGTGCCGGCCTCCAGCACTTTATAGCCTTGGGAGGCAAGGCTGATGCGCAGGAATTTGCGGATCTGCGGTTCGTCGTCGATGACCAAAATGGTCGCAGTCTGGCTCATGAATTCATATCAACACAAAGAAGTGGCAAGAGAGTAGCGCAGGCGAGATCAGGCTTCACTGTCCAATCCCGGTTGAGTCTGCAACGGCAGGTGCAGCGTGATGCAGGTACCGCGCCCTTCGATGCCGTCGGCGACGCTGATCCGCCCGCCATGGGCACCGACCATGCCCTGACAGATCGCCAGCCCGAGCCCGGTGCCCTGCCCGCCGCGATCACCACGAGCGGCGGTGTAAAACATGTCGAAAATCTTCGCCCGGTCCTCCTCCGGAATCCCCGGCCCTTCATCGCTCACGGAAAAAAACAGCTCGCTGTCAGTGGCCCCGGCACGCAATTCAAGACGCCCGCGGGGGGGAGAGAAACGCGCGGCGTTTTCCAGCACATTGACCAGCGCTTGCTCGATCAACGCGGCATGCACATAGAGCAGCGGCAACTCGGCCGGCACTTCGGTAATGACCTGCAGCGACGCCAGCACCGCGCGCAGACGATTGAGCGCGCTGCCGACGATGTCTGCCGGTGACACCCAGTCCCGCGAAAGCTTCAGGGCGCCGTGACCGAGGCGCGTCATGTCCAGCAGGTTTTGAATGTAGCGATCCAGCCGTTCGGCTTCATCGCGGGTGCCTTCGAGCAGTTCGCGGCGGTCCTCCAAGGGAATCGCCTCGCCAAGCGCCAACAGGCTGTCGATGCTGCCGCGCATGGAGGTCAACGGCGTGCGTAAATCGTGGGACACCGAGGCCAACAGCGCGCTGCGCAGTTGCTCGGTTTCGCCATGCAAGCGCGCCGCCTCAAGGTCATCGGCCAGTTGCGCGCGGGCCAATGCCTGGGCCAGCGGTTGGCTCAACGCGGTCAACAAGCGCCGCCGCTGGCCGCTCAGGGTCTGACCTTCTTTGGCACACACACCGAGCAGCGCCAGCGGCCCATCATCCACCGACAGTGGCCACCACCACCAGCGCCCGAACGGCAAGGTGCCGGTGCCTGCGCCGGCCGGTTGGTCGTGTTGCCAGGCCCAATCGGCCGCGGCGCGCTCGGCTTCGGAGAACTCCAGCGGCCCGCCGGTTTCGACTTTCCAGCCGCTCTGGCCATCGCGATTGAGCAGGCACAGTTTCAGGTCGGTCCAGCCATTGAGGTGCTGCGCCGCAGCGCTGACCACGGCCTGACGGTCGGTGGCAGCGGTGAGTTTGCGCGACAGGTCGAGCAGTTCGCTGGTTTCTTCCTGGGTGTCGCGCAAGGCCTGCAATTGTCGCCGTTGCCGCGCCGCCAGGTTGCCGGTGAGGGCCGCCATCAGCAGGAAGAACAGCAAGGTCAGCACGTCCTCTTCACGCTGGATGCTGAAAGAGAACGTCGGCGGGATGAACAGAAAGTCATAGGTCAGAAACGACAGCGCCGCGCAGGCCAATGCCGGGCCGAGACTGCTGCGCACCGCCACCAGCAACACCGCCGCGAGGAACACCAGCGAAATGTTGGGCAGCGGCAAGACGCTCGAGACCGCCCAAGCCAGAGCACTGGCAAGCACCGTTGCCAGCAGCGCCAACGCGTAGTCGAACCAGACCAGCGATTGCGCCGAGCGTTGGCGCGGCTGATGCTGTTCCTGATCACTGTCGAGCACGTTGATTTCCAGCCCGCGAGCATCGCGCAGTAAACGAGACGCCAGCCCGCCACCGAACAACCGTCGACGCAAACGCTGGCGCGACTGGCCCACCAGCACCAGGCTGGCGCGTCGTTCAGCGGCGTGCTGGATCAAGGTTTTCGCCACCTCACCGGCGCGCAGCAACACCACTTCCCCCCCGAGGCGTTCGGCCAGTTGTTGAGCGCTTTGCAGGCGCAGGCGCGATTGCTCGTCGCGCACACGGCCGTTGTCCACATGCACCAGGCTCCACGGCAGATGCCGACGCTGGGCCACACGACTGGCGTGACGCACCAGGCGCTCGGCCTGAGCATCGCCATCGACGCCCACCAGCAAGCGACCGCGCACCGCCGGCGCGGCCTGCCCCAACTGGCGATAACCCTGGGCCAGATCGTTATCCACCTGAGCGGCGGCGGTTTGCATCGCCAATTCGCGCAAGGCAGTGAGGTTGGTCTGGGTGAAAAACGCATCGATGGCCGCCCGCGCCTGCTCCGGCACGTAGACCTTGCCATCGCGCAGTCGCTCCAGCAGCTCACGCGATGGCAGGTCGATCAGCAGCAGTTCGTAGGCTTCTTGCAGCACCCAGTCCGGCAGGGTTTCGCGCACCTGTACGCCAGTGATGCCGCGCACCTGATCGTTGAGACTTTCCAGATGCTGGACGTTGACCGTGGTGAACACGTCGATGCCGGCAGCCAGCAATTCCTGGATGTCTTGCCAGCGTTTGGCGTGGCGACTGCCGGGGGCGTTGCTGTGGGCCAGTTCGTCCACCAGCACCAGTTTCGGTTTGGCGGCAAGCAGACCGTCGAGGTCCATTTCTTCGAGCATCACGCCACGGTATTCCGAGCGCACCAACGGTTGCTGCGGCAAGCCAGCCAATAGCGCTTCGGTTTCGGCGCGACCGTGGGTTTCGACCACCCCGGCCATGACTTTCACGCCTTGGCGCAGTTGAGTGTGGGCGGCTTGCAGCATGGCGTAAGTCTTGCCGACCCCCGGGGCGGCGCCAAGGAACACCTTGAGCCGGCCACGGCCATCGCGGGGCAGGTCTGCTAACAGCGCGTCGGCGCGGCCGGAGTCACTCATGCTTGAAGTTCTCTCTCATTCTGATGTTGATGCAATGACTGTCAGGGCCTCTTCGCGGGCAAGCCCGCTCCCACAGGGATCGATGGTGGTCACAAATTCTGTATCCACCATCGCCTCCTGTGGGAGCGGGCTTGCCCGCGATTGGCGGCGCCACCGATTTACAGTTTTTCCAGCGCCATGTTCAGCGCCAACACATTCACCACCGGCGGCCCCACCAACGGCTGCTCGATGTGCGCGTTCAGCAGTTGCTCAAGCGTAGCCACTGGCAAATTGCGCGCCGTCGCGACACGCGCCAGTTGATAGGCAATCGCGGCCGGTGGCAAGTGCGGATCGAGGCCGCTGCCGGAGGTGGTCAGCATCGCCAACGGCACCGGCCCCTGGCCAGCTACCTGCAATTTACTGGCCTCGTCGATAACCCGAGTGGCCAGCGCCGGATTGCTGGGCGAGAGGTTGCTGGCGCTGCTCGACACGGTGGCAAAGGCACCGGCCGATGGCCGTGGGTGGAACCAGCCGTCGCCAACGAAATCCTGGGCGATCAGTGACGAACCGCGAACCTTGCCGTCGGCGTCGCGCATCAGGCTGCCATTGGCCTGGTCCGGGAAGGCGACCTGGGCGACGCCCGTGACCACCAAAGGGTAGGCGACGCCTGTGATCAGGGTCATCAGCAACAGCAGGCTCAGGGCCGGACGTATCAGTGTGGACATTTCAAAATCCTCGATTCAACTCTGAAGGCACACACATCACCTGTGGCGAGGGAGCTTGCTCCCACTCGGCTGCGCAGCAGTCGTAAACCCGGTAAATGCGGTGTGCCTGAATAAACACTTGGGCCTGAGGTGGGGCTGCTTCGCAGCCCAGCGGGAGCAAGCTCCCTCGCCACAAAAACCCTGCCTCAAAAAACCTGCCTCAAAAAGCTCTGCGCTCAGCAGCAATTGCTAAACCAAATGCAACGCCGTCAACAACATGTCGATCGCCTTGATACCCACGAACGGCACCAGAATCCCGCCCAGTCCATAGATCAGCAGATTGCGCCGCAGCAACGCCGCCGCGCTCACCGCTTGCACCCTCACACCACGCAATGCCAAAGGAATCAGCACCACAATGATCAAGGCGTTGAACACAATCGCCGACAGAATCGCGCTCTGCGGGCTGCTCAGGTGCATGACGTTGAGCACACCCAGTTGCGGGTAGATCGAGGCGAACAGTGCCGGCAGGATCGCGAAGTACTTGGCCACGTCGTTGGCGATGGAAAAGGTCGTCAGCGCACCACGGGTCACCAGTAATTCCTTACCGATCTGCACCACGTCCAACAGCTTGGTCGGGTCGCTGTCGAGGTCGACCATGTTCGCCGCCTCCCGTGCCGCTTGCGTACCGTCGTTCATCGCCATGCCGACGTCCGCCTGCGCCAGGGCCGGGGCGTCGTTGGCACCGTCGCCGCACATGGCGACCAGGCGACCGTCGTTCTGCTCGTGACGAATGCGCGCCAGTTTTTTCTCCGGTGTGGCTTCGGCCAGCACGTCATCCACGCCCGCTTCGGCGGCAATCGCAGCGGCGGTCAGCGGGTTGTCGCCCGTGACCATGACCGTGCGAATCCCCAGCTTGCGCAACTCGGCGAAACGCTCGCGGATGCCGGGCTTGACCACGTCCTTGAGGTGGATGACACCGAGCAATTTGCCGTCGACGCAGACCAGCAGAGGCGTGCCGCCACTTTGGGCGATCTTGTCGATTTCCCGGGACAGAGGCGCGGCCAGATCGGCGCGTTTCAGGCCGACGAACGTCAGCAGCGAATCCACCGCGCCTTTGCGATAGACCCGGCCCTGATAGTCAACGCCAGACAAGCGGGTCTCAGCACTGAACGGCACAGCGGTCAGCACCTCGGCGGACGGCTCGGGTTGCGGATGAAGACCGCGCAGGTACTCGACGATGGATTTGCCTTCAGCCGTGTCATCGGCCAAGGAGGCAAACAACGCGCCTTCGGCCAGTTCCTTGGCAGTGACACCCGGCGCGGCATAGACCGCGGAGCAGCGACGGTTACCGAAGGTGATGGTGCCGGTCTTGTCCAGCAGCAGGACGTGAACGTCCCCCGCCGCTTCCACGGCGCGACCGGATTTGGCGATCACGTTCAGGCGCACCAGACGGTCCATCCCGGCGATACCGATGGCCGACAGCAAGCCGCCAATGGTGGTCGGAATCAGCGTGACCAATAACGCCACCAGGAACACCAGCGGCAGGCTGCCATTGGCGAAGTGGGCGAACGGTTGCAGGGTCACCACCACCAGCAGAAAGATCAGGGTCAGGCCGATCAGCAGGATATCCAGCGCCACTTCGTTCGGGGTTTTCTGGCGTTTGGCGCCTTCGACCAGCGCGATCATGCGGTCGAGGGTCGACTCGCCGGGGTTGGCGGTGATGCGCACCAGCAGCCAGTCGGACACCAGTCGAGTGTTGCCGGTGACCGCCGAACGGTCGCCACCGGACTCACGAATCACCGGCGCCGATTCACCGGTAATCGCCGCTTCGTTGACCGCCGCGATGCCTTCGATCACCTCGCCGTCACCGGGGATCATCTCCCCCGCTTCGACGCGCACCACATCACCCTTGCGCAGGCTGGTGGCGGGCACCACCTGAAAGCTGCCATTGGCGTTTTTGCGCCGGGCACTCAAGCCTTCACTGCCGGCCTTGAGGCTGTCGGCA
Source organism: Pseudomonas sp. F-14 TE3482 (assembly GCF_053629455.1). NCBI lineage: Bacteria > Pseudomonadati > Pseudomonadota > Gammaproteobacteria > Pseudomonadales > Pseudomonadaceae > Pseudomonas > Pseudomonas sp. F-14 TE3482. Next base: position 2,988,087 of record NZ_JBRJII010000001.1, on the reverse strand, counting down.
CGGGCCTTGCCGCGACCTTCGGCCAGCGCTTCGGCGAAGTTGGCGAACAACACGGTGAACCACAGCCACAAGGCGATTTGCGCGGCGACAAAAGTCGGCACGGCGCTGTCGGGAATGAAGCACAGCACGGTGGTCAGAATCGCGGTCAGTTCCACCACCAGCATCACCGGCGCACGTTGCAATTGCCGTGGGTCGAGCTTTACGAACGCTTGCACCAGCGCCGGGCGCCAGAGGGCCGTGATCGCGGTTTTCGGTTGTTCCGGCGCCTTGACGACGGCGGCTTTAGTTGCGGGCATATTCATCATTGACTCCTTAGAAGCCCAAGCTCAGATGTTCGGCAATCGGACCCAACGCCAGGGTCGGCAGGAAGGTCAAACCACCCACCAGCATAATGGTCACGGTCAACAGGACCACGAACAGCGGGCCGTGAGTCGGGAAGCTGTTCTGGCCGATCGGCGCGGTTTTCTTCATCGCCAGGCTGCCGGCCAGGGCCAGTACCGGGAGGATGTAACCGAAGCGACCGATCAACATGCCCAGCCCCAGCATCAGGTTGTGGAACGCGGTGTTGGCACCGAAGCCGCCGAACGCCGAGCCGTTGTTGGCACTGGCCGAGGTGTAGGCATAAAGCAACTGGCTGAAACCGTGAGCACCGGGGTTACTGACCGCCGCGACCGGGCCAGGCAGGCTGGCAGCAATCGCGCCGAGCACCAGCACGCCGACTGGCATCACCAGCAAGGTCACCACCAGCAACTGGACTTCCCTGGCTTGCAGTTTCTTGCCGAGGTATTCCGGGGTGCGGCCGATCATCAGCCCGGCGAGGAATACCGCGATCAGCACGTTGAGCAACATGCCGTAGAGCCCGGCCCCGACGCCGCCGAAAATCACTTCGCCGACCATCATGTTGACCAGCGCGACCATGCCGCTCAGCGGGTTGAGGCTGTCGTGCATGCCATTGACCGAACCGTTCGACGCCGCCGTGGTTGTTACCGACCACAGCACCGTGGCGGTGGTGCCGAAACGCGCTTCCTTGCCTTCCAGCGGTGCGGTCTGTTCGACGGCGACGTTGGCCAGGGTCGGGTTCGGTTGATATTCAGCCCACAGCGACGTTGCGCCGCCGATCAAAAACAGCGCCAGCATGCAAGCGATGATCGCGCGGCTCTGACGCAAGTCTTTCACGTAATGGCCGAAGGTGAACACCAGTGCCACCGGGATCAGAATGATCGAAGCGACTTCGAACAGGTTGCTCCACGCCGTCGGGTTCTCGAACGGGTGCGCCGAGTTGACGCCGAAGAAGCCACCACCGTTGGTGCCCAGTTGCTTGATCGCAATCTGGCTGGCGGCCGGGCCGAGCGGGATGACCTGATCGACGCCCTGCATGGTCACGGCGTTCACGTACTGGGCGAACGTTTGTGGCACGCCCTGCCAGACCAGATACAGCGCCAGCAGCAGGCACAGCGGCAGCAGGCCGTAGAGGGTGGCGCGGGTCATGTCGACCCAGAAGTTGCCCAGGGTTTTGGTGGATTTGCGGCCGATGCCGCGACACAGCGCAACCAGTACAGCGAGGCCAGTGGCGGCGCTGACGAAGTTCTGCACGGTGAGGCCGACCATCTGACTCAGGTAGCTGAGGGTCGCTTCGCCGCTATAGGACTGCCAGTTGGTATTGGTCATGAAGCTGACGGCGGTGTTGAACGCTTGCGTCCATTCCTGACCTGGCAAGTTTTGCGGATTGAGCGGCAAATAATCCTGAAACAGCAGGATCGTGAACAACAGCAAAAAACCCGCGAGGTTGAAGGCGAGCAAGGCCAGGGTGTATTTCTGCCAGCTCTGCTCAACCTGTGGATCGACGCCGGCCACCCGATAGCAACCCCGCTCCACCGGCCCAAGGATCGGCGACAGCCAGGTGCGCTGCCCTTCCATCACCTTGTAGTAGAAGCGCCCAAGAAACGGTGCCGGGATCAGCACCACGGCGAAGAAGGCGATGATCAGCCAATAGTCATAACTGTGCATAGCCGCTCCTAGTTCCGGTCCGCGCGCAACAGCGCAACCAACAGATAAATGAACAGCCCCACTGCCAATAGCAGTGACACCCCGTCCAGAACGCTCATGGAAATTCTCCGTGTTACGGCGTATTGCCGCGTGTGGAGTGATTGTCGGGAGGGTGGCTGTAAAGGCGCGAGATCGAGGGGGGTGGCGGGGCATAAATAAAGCGTAAAGAGTGGGGGTATGGTTTTGTTACAGCGGTGTTCCGACGGGCCTCATCGCGGGCAAGCCCGCTCCCACAGGTTTTTGCGATTTCCGGGAAAACGCATTCCATTGTGGGAGCGGGCTTGCCCGCGATGACGGCAGAACAGGCAACAACGCTCCCAACTGGAGCACAAAAAGCGCGCATCCAGCCGCGAACATCCCCGATACGACAGCTTTCAGCGCTTTACGACGCCCACCTGAAAAATGGCACGCCCACTGCACACGCCCTCCCCCGAGCTTTTCCAAACCGTTCAGGGAGCAAGGCATGAACACACAACTCAAACCCACGCTGGGCACGCTGCACCTGTGGGGTATCGCGGTCGGGCTGGTGATTTCCGGTGAGTACTTCGGCTGGAGTTACGGCTGGGGCGTGGCCGGGACACTGGGCTTCCTGGTGACCTCATTCATGGTCGCCACGATGTACACCTGCTTCATCTTCAGTTTCACCGAACTGACCACCGCGATTCCCCATGCCGGCGGTCCTTTTGCCTACAGCCGCCGCGCCTTTGGCGAGAAAGGCGGTTTGATTGCCGGGTTGGCGACCCTGATCGAATTCGTCTTCGCCCCACCGGCGATTGCCCTGGCGATCGGCGCCTACCTGAATGTGCAGTTTCCCGCCCTCGACCCGAAACACGCGGCGGTCGGTGCCTATATTGTGTTCATGGGCTTGAACATTCTCGGCGTGAAACTGGCCGCGACCTTCGAACTGGTGGTCTGCGTATTGGCGGTCGCCGAATTGCTGGTGTTCATGGGCGTGGTCGCCCCGGCGTTCAGCTTCAGCAACTTCGCCCTCAATGGCTGGGCTGGTGCTGACGTGTTCGGTGCGCCAGCGATTGCCGGGATGTTCGCGGCCATTCCGTTTGCCATCTGGTTCTTCCTCGCCATCGAAGGCGCGGCCATGGCTGCCGAAGAAGCCAAAGACCCGAAACGCACGATTCCCAAGGCCTACATCAGCGGCATCCTGACCCTGGTGCTGCTGGCCATGGGCGTGATGTTCTTTGCCGGCGGCGTCGGCGACTGGCGCACCCTGTCGAACATCAACGATCCGCTGCCACAAGCCATGAAAGCCGTGGTCGGCGAAAGCTCCGGCTGGTTGCACATGCTGGTGTGGATCGGCCTGTTCGGCCTGGTGGCGAGTTTCCACGGGATTATTCTCGGCTACTCGCGGCAGTTCTTTGCGCTGGCCCGGGCCGGTTACCTGCCGGCATCCCTGGCCAAACTGTCGCGCTTCCAGACCCCGCACCGGGCGATCATCGCCGGTGGCGTGATTGGCATCGCGGCGATCTACAGCGATGGCTTGATCAACCTCGGCGGCATGACGCTGACGGCGGCGATGATCACCATGGCGGTATTCGGTGCGATCGCGATGTACATCATGAGCATGCTCAGCCTGTTCAAACTGCGTAAAACCGAACCGAACCTGGAACGCACCTTCCGCGCGCCCTGCTACCCCTTGGTGCCGTTCATTGCGTTAATGCTGGCGGTGGTTTGCCTGGTGGCGATGGCCTGGTTCAACACCTTGATCGGGTTGATCTTCCTCGGCTTCATGGCAGTGGGTTTCGTGTACTTCATGCTGACGGCGCAATTGCGGGCCGATGCGCCGGCGGATGCGATGTTGACCGGGCTGTAAACAGTCGCGGTGTTGCTGTCAGTTCAGGCATAGAATGGAATCATAGCGAATGGAACCACTGCGAAATCCCATCGCTCAAAAGTGGTAGGCACGATCGGCTGGCGAAACCATCGCCAAGCGGCCTGCCCTTAAGGAGAAACCCTATGCCTTGGTATGCCTGGTTGATTCTGATCGTTGCCATCGGCTCGATCGTTGGCGGCTTGATGATGCTGCGCGACACCGCCAACAAGGTCGAATTGACTGAAGAGCAACGTAAACGCGTCGCCGAACGCAATGCGGAAGCGGATGCCAAGGATGCGCAGGACCGCTAGCAAACAATTGTGGCGAGGGAGCTTGCTCCCGCTGGGTCGCGTAGCGGCCCTTGAGGTCTCTCGCACATTTTTTGCGCCCGCTGCGCGGTCGAGCGGGAGCAAGCTCCCTCGCCACAAAACCGTTTCTATTTCTCCCAATCGGCCTTGGTAATGTGCAAGCCATGCAGCCCCTTGTAAGCCGCACGCTCCGGCGGGCTCCAGCCTTCAAGCAACGACGCCTCCAACCGATAAATCTCAACGCCTAATGGGCGACACACACTCAATGGATCCTGCGCATCCGGCCCCCACATGGCCAGTGACAAATCCCCACCCGGGCACGTCGACAACGCACACAGCAGATCAATCTCGGCAAAGAACTCCAGGTAATCGCCCTTCTGCGCCGGGCAGGCTTTCATGAAGTACATGTCGTCGTGGTTCAGACCAGTGCACTGGAAAATGTTCAGCACATCATGCACGTCAAACTCGGTCAGGCCATGGGGTAACACGGCGCGCGTCAAATTCGAGTGGCAGTGATGATGGAAGTCCTCGCCGGTGAGCATTTTGTTCACATACGGATCGCAGCGCGTCCCCAGCAAGTCGTGCAAACGCCCGCCATGTTCGTCGATGCCGTACCCGGCCAGGCTATCGTCGGTGATGGTCACCAGCGGCCGCAAAAATGGCAGGTTCGACCAGAGCCGGTCATGAATGCTGACATGCGCCCCCTGTAACTGCCGGGTTCGCGCCGCCCATAAGCGTTCGCGCGGGTCATGGGCATTCCAGACATTGAAGTCCCCGACTTGCGGACCGACCGGGGTCGTGACCCTGAACACATGCCCGGCCGGCACATTCCAGGCGCGGCCAGTGCGGATCGGCACTTCAAACTGTTCGATCAGCGTGCGCCCCTCTTTCCTGTCCCGGACTCTCTCATAGAAAGCCGTGTCCACCTGCAAGGCCGAGCCTTTGCTGACTTGATAGGCTGCCGGATAGTCTTTGTACATGGCACAAATCCTCGATCAGTGATGGGAAGAAGGGGCAAGCATCTGCAACAGGAGGTGTTCGGAGTCGTCGAGATAAAGGCTCATCGCGTCCCCGGCCGCGGGTTTGTCGCCGTCGGCCAGCAAGTCATGTATCTGCCGGTCACGCGCCAGCCAAGGCGCCTGAAAACGTGATTCATCGGGAGCGGTGCAAAACACCAGGCGCAGTTGCGCGACGACATTGGTGAAGAACTCATCGAACAATGGACTGCGCAGCAATCCGACGATGTGTTGATGAAACGCCAGGCTGTGGGTGCCGACGGCACGCCAGTCCTCACGCTCCCGAGCCAGCTCGGTGGCCTCCAGGGCTTCGAGCATCCGGTCGGACTGATATTCGCGTAATGGCTGACTGGCGCTGATGGCTTGCAGCTCCAGGGTGCGACGGACCTTGAACAGATCGCGCACATCCTCGACACCCAACCGGCGCACCATCACACCCTTGTTACGGACATAACGGGTCAGCCCTTCCTGACCCAGACGGTGCAACGCCTCGCGAATCGTGTTTCGCGAGGCGTTGTAAGCCGACACCAGATCGTTCTCCACCAATGCCATGCCCGGCAGCAAACGCCCGCCGATGATGTCAGCGCGTAACTCCAATGTGATGTGGTCGGCCAGGGACAGTCCGCTGCTCATACTCAATGCCTCGTGATTGTTCAACAATCGTCAGCGAATGAGTAATCACTATTCGTGCCATCTGCCTTGAACTACTCATCCCAGTATTTGAACAACACACTGGCGTTCACGCCGCCAAATCCGAAGCCGTTGGATAACGCGTAATCGATGGTCATTGGTCGCGCCTGACCGTGAACGATGTCCACACCTTGCGCCGCCGGATCCGGGTTATCGAAGTTGAGCGTGGCCGGCACCACCTGATCGCGGAGCGCCAACAGCGTAAAGATCGCCTCGATCCCGCCAGCAGCGCCGAGCAAATGCCCGGTGGCCGATTTGGTCGACGTCACCGCTATCTTGTTGTCCGAGCCGAACAACGACTTGATGGCCGCCAGCTCCCCCAAATCCCCAACCGGGGTCGAGGTCGCGTGAGCATTGAGATGCTGCACCTGCGCCGGCGAAATGCCCGCCTGGGCCAACGCCAGCGACATCGCCCGACGCGCACCGCTGCCATCTTCAGGCCCCGCGGTCAGGTGATAGGCATCGGCACTGGTGCCGTAACCGACCAGCTCAGCCAACGGCTGAGCGCCGCGCGCAAGGGCATGCTCCAGGGATTCGATCACCAGCAGGCCCGAGCCCTCACCCATCACAAAACCGTCACGACCACTGTCGAACGGTCGCGAGGCGCGTTCCGGGGTGTCGTTGTAACCGCTGGACAACGCCCGAGCCGCCGCAAACCCGGCAAGGCTGACACGATCGATTGCCGCTTCCGCCCCGCCACACACTGCAATGTCCGCCTCGCCACATCGAATCAGCCGCGCCGCGTCACCAATCGCCTGAACCCCGGCCGCGCACGCCGTTACCGGAGCGCCCAAAGGGCCCTTGAAACCATGCTCGATCGACACATGGCCCGCCGCGAGGTTGACCAGAAACGACGGAATGGTGAACGGCGACAAACGTCGCGGGCCACGGCTGTCGGTGGTGCGCACCGCATCGGCAATCGCGCCGAAACCACCCACACCCGAGCCGATAATCGTGGCAGTGCGCTCCTGGGCGTTGACGTCCTGCGGATGCCAACCGGCCTGCTCCAGTGCCTGACGCGCCGCCTCCATGGCAAACATAATGAAGCGATCCATCTTCTTCTGCTCTTTGGGCGGCGTCGCCCGGTCCGGATCGAAACCCGCCTCGGGATCTTCCGCCAGCGTCTGCACCGCGCCACCGACCTTGGCCGGCAGATCGGCAACCACCTCGTCCGGCAACGCCCGCAACCCGGAACGCCCCGCCAACAAACGCGCCCAAACCTCTTCGACACCACTACCCAACGGCGACACCAGGCCCATGCCCGTAACGACCACTCGACGATTACTCATAACGCAAATTCCTCAAGCCGATTCATGGCGCCTCACTTGTAACGCGTGGCGGCCGTGCTTCTGGACAGATTCGGCGCCATCGCATGACGCGCCGCCATAAAGGCCTCCCACTCGGAGGCATTCGGTAACGAAGGAATGGTGATCAACTCACCCTGGTCCAGACCCGATAACGCCGCGTCGACCATCTCCCCCGCTTCCATGATCATGTCCGCCGGAATCTGGGACGCATCGATACCGGAGCGTTCCAAAATCTCGGTGCGTGTTACCCCCGGCAACACCGCTTGAACCTGAACCCCGGTGCCCTGCAATTCGGCGTTCAACGACTGAGTCAGGCTCAACACATAAGCCTTGCTCGCGCTGTACGTCGCATTGAATCGCTCCGGGAACAACGCCACCACCGAGGCAATATTGATGATCGTGCCACGACCGGCCTTGGAAAAACCGGCCGCCGCTGCCGAGGCCAACCGCGTCACCGTGGTGACGTTCAGCTGAATCAAACGCTCCAGCTCATCCAGATCCGCATTGGCAAGCAAACCATCCGCCGCGACACCGGCGTTATTCAGCAACAGGCTGATACTCGAATCGCTGCGCAGCCGCTGCTCAAGCTTCAACACATCATCCTTTTGCGTCAGATCCGCCTTCAGCACCTCCACCTGAACACCATGCGCCGCGCGCAACTGGCTCGCCGCAGCCTCCAGCCGTTCCTGATCACGAGCCACCAGCAACAAATCAAAACCACGCGCCGCCAACCGCTCCGCGTAAACCGCACCGATGCCGGAAGAAGCACCGGTGACGAGGGCCGTACCTTGGTTCTGGACAGAATTCATGACGGTGCTCCAAAGAGGATTGCGTGAGAGAAAGGCCAGCGCCGGAACGTCAGTGCGCTTCAGCGAATCGAAGATATTATAGGCATAATCAAATCGCCATATGATAGCCGTAATTTTTCCCACCCCGATGAAAGGTGCCAAATCGCCCTCTGCGACACTATGCAAAAAGGCCGGTCAATGACCGGCCTCTTGGTGTGGATTTACAAGCTTAGTTCACTTCCAGCTTCTCGCGATTCTTGTCCAGAATGGCCTTGCCAATCCCCTTCACTTCCAGCAATTCGTCGACCGACGAAAACGGCCCATTACTCTCACGATAAGCAACAATCGCCTTGGCCTTCGCCTCACCAATCCCGGACAACTCGCGCTGCAGGGTCGGCGCATCGGCGCCATTGAGATCGACCTTGGCGGTTTGAGCCTTGGCGGCAGCATCCAGCATCAAGGGTGCCTTGGCAGCCTCTGGCCCAGCCGTAGGTGCAGCGATGGCCGCAATAGAGGCGCTGGTGAGCAGGGCAAAAACCAGAGAGTAGAAATAGCCAGTACGCATAAATGAAGCTCCATGACATCGATTGAGAAAGCAGCTTTTCCGAAGCTGCCTTCCAAACTTAGGCGATGTGGTGGAGCTGTCAAAAATGTGTCCGTTACAGGATGTGAAACAATCAGGGCTCAAGACGGCGTTGCTGATGAATCCAGTCGACAATCTCCCCATCGGGGGTATAGCCGCTGACCGTTTCGCGCAGGAGCTGGCGCACGCGGGAATAATCGTCCTGCTCGACGGCGAGCAACAGTTCAGTCAAACGCCCCTTGAGCACATCCCAGGGCAAATGATCTTCATTGGCCGTCATGATCATCGGATGCGGCGTCGCCGCGACGTTATCCCCGATCAGCAACTCTTCATAGAGCTTCTCGCCCGGACGCAGGCCCGTGAACTCGATCGAAATATCGCCCTGGGGATTTCGCTCGGAACGGATGCTCAAACCAGACAGATGAATCATCTTCTCCGCCAGCTCGACAATCCTCACCGGCTCGCCCATATCCAGCACAAACACATCACCGCCCTGCCCCATGGAACCGGCCTGAATCACCAGTTGCGCGGCTTCGGGGATGGTCATGAAGTAACGGGTAATCTTCGGGTGCGTGACCGTCAATGGACCACCGGACTTGATCTGGCTGTGGAACAACGGAATCACCGAACCGGACGACCCCAACACATTGCCAAAACGCACCATGGTGAAACGGGTTTTGTTGACCCGGGATACATTGGCTTTATCGCCAAACAGCACCGGAGCAATTTCACGACTGAGGGCCTGAAGGGTCAACTCCGCCAGACGCTTGGTGCTACCCATGATGTTGGTCGGACGCACGGCTTTATCGGTGGAGATCAGCACGAAGTTCGCAACACCCGACTGCAAGGCAGCCTGAGCAGTGTTCAACGTGCCGATGACATTATTGAGCACGCCTTCAGCAATGTTGTGCTCGACCATCGGCACATGTTTATAAGCCGCTGCGTGATAAACGGTATCCACGCGCCAGGTCTTCATCACATCAAGCAGTTTGTGCGGATGACGGATGGAGCCGAGAATAGGCAGTAACTGAACCGACACCGACTCACGGCTGGCACGCTGCTCCAATTCCGACAGGATGCTGTAGAGGTTGAACTCACTGTGCTCAAACAGCAAAAGCGTGGTCGGGCCAAGAGAGAAAATCTGCCGGCACAGCTCCGAACCGATCGACCCGCCAGCACCAGTAACCATCACTGTCTTCCCTTTGATACAGCGCTCAAGCAAATCAGCCTGGGCTGGCACGGCATCGCGGCCGAGCAAATCGGCGATATCCACTTCCTGAATGTCTTCAACCTTGACCCGACCGCTGGCCAGATCGGTGAAGTTGGGTACGCTTCGGATGTGAAGAGGGAAACGCTCCAGGATAGTAAGAATTTCCCGACGTCGTGCGCGGGTCGATGACGGGAGGGCCAGAAGGATTTCCTGGGCGCCTGTTTCATCGATCATCTGTTGGATGTGTTTGGGTTTGTAGACTTGCAACCCGGCGATCGAACGATCGGCAATACTTGAATCATCATCGATAAACGCCACAGGACGCATGGCTCGCCCCATGCGAAGTGCTGCGACAAGCTGATTGCCCGCCACGCCTGCGCCATAAATGGCGACTTTGGTGAGGCCATCATCACGGTTGGTGAAGGGTACGTGCTGGACGGCGTTGAACCAGTCGCCCATAAAGTATTGACGCATGCACAGGCGCAGACCGCCGATGATGACGAGGCTAAGCCACCAGTAATTGAAGATGATGGAGCGTGGCACGACGGCTTGGTGATTGCTGTACCAGTAGACGACGAGAGCTAGCATCAATGAGGAAAGACTAACTGCCTTGATGATGGTGACAAGTGCGTCATTACCGAAGTACCGCATCACTGCGCGGTACATCCCGAAGCGAATGAACAGAGGGATTGCAATTACAGGTGCGCAGACGAAAAGCCAGAAGTGGACTCGCAAAGGGTTATACATATCGTCGACACCGAGACGGACGATGAATGCAAGCCACAGCGCGATCCAGACAAGAATACCGTCGGTAACGACCTGAATCAGCCTCTTCTGCCTACGAGGAAGCCCCAGCAAAAAAACTCGAAATTTATCCATAAATGCTCGGTCGCCTCTGACCTATCAGCAAAATCCGTACGCTATTGTACGTAATTGAAACCGTCCCGCTAACCAAAAAATCGACACAAGCAGCAATAACAAAGCACACACTCACTTGTTTGAGATCCATTCTGCTTTGAGGCTCCGCAACCGCCGACTCTTCTATTGACGAAAAAACGCAGTGATTGCCGCTATTCGAGAGATCGCCGACGCGTCACGAATGGCCATTCGCTACCAGAATAAGAAAAAAACACTCACTGCCGACGCGCAACCGGCAAATTTGGACGTTAGCTAGTGAAAAAACATCGCCCAATACGATACCATGTGCGATTGACACGCAACCGTGGGCTGCAGTGACAATTCCCGTTTCCAGTGCGTACCTGCTGCAACCAATCTAGGCGACGAAGGCATGAGCAAGTATAGGCAGGAGGGGGGGCGTGAAATTCTCCCGGGTGAGAAAACATTAACCGTCATCGTTCATGTAGCTTTTCATAATGAGCCACTGGTAAAAGAAGTCGAGTCAGATCACTGATGCAAAATTACTCAGTACATCCTTTTGAAATGGTTAACAGTTTCTGGCGCAACAAACGCCTGATACTGCAACTAAGCAAGCGTGAAGTTTTAGGACGCTATCGTGGTTCGGCCCTAGGCTTATCGTGGTCGTTTTTCAACCCATTACTGATGTTGATAATTTACACCTTCGTTTTTTCCGTGGTCTTCAAAGCTCGCTGGGGTATCGGACCCGGTGAAAGCAAGACAGACTTTGCAATCATCCTCTTCGTCGGTTTGTTCATCCACGGCTTTTTTGCAGAATGCATAAATCGCTCTCCAGGCCTCATCACGTCTAACGTCAGCTACGTCAAAAAAGTGGTATTCCCACTTGAGATTTTGCCTTGGGTCGCATTTACCTCTGCTCTGTTTCACGCCTGCATCAGTTTAGTCGTATTACTGTCTGCGCAGCTGATCTTGAACCACAGCATTCCGCCCACGGCCATCTTGTTACCCATCGTAGTTCTACCACTTTTTTTGGGCATTATGGGCATGAGCTGGCTATTTGCGTCACTCGGCGTCTATTTACGAGATATCGCCCAGATTACCGCGATGCTCTCTACCGTTCTGCTGTTTATGTCTGCCGTATTCTTCCCGATCACCGCGCTCCCCGAAAAATATCAGTTCTGGATCCGGGTCAACCCCTTGGCATCCATTATTGAGCAAAGTCGCAACGTACTTGTTTTTGGTCAAATGCCTGACTTTACAACCCTGGCAATAATGTTTGCCGTGGGTGCTGTCATTGCATGGTGCGGTTTCGTCTGGTTCCAGAAGACTCGTAAGGGATTCGCAGATGTGCTCTGACGCAGTGATCAAAATTGAAAATCTAAGCAAATGCTATGAGGTTTACGACAAGCCGCACAAACGCCTGTTGCAAATGTTGGCAGGCGGGAAACGCAAATATTACAGCGAATTTTGGGCACTCAAAAACGCATCTCTTGAAGTTCAGCCAGGAGAGACTGTCGGAATTATTGGAAGCAATGGATCTGGAAAGTCCACCTTCCTGCAGATGCTTTGCGGCACATTGAACCCCTCATCCGGTAGCATCAGCGTACGCGGGCGAGTTGCCGCACTGCTCGAATTGGGGGCCGGTTTCAATCCGGAATTTACCGGAAAGGAGAACGTTTACCTCAACGCGGCCATCTTAGGTCTCTCGCGCGAAGAAACCGACAATCAGTACTCAGCAATAGAAGAGTTCGCGGAAATTGGTGAGTTTATCAATCAGCCAGTTAAAACATATTCTTCGGGCATGTATGTGCGCTTGGCATTTTCGGTGGCGGTGCATACCAGCCCAAGCATACTGGTTGTCGACGAAGCGTTGTCGGTGGGTGATGCTCGCTTCCAGGCAAAATGCCTGGACCGCATCAAACAGATGAAGGAGTCAGGTGTCAGCATCCTGTTTGTCTCCCATGACATCGCCGCCGTGCGCACTCTGTGTGACCGCGCTCTTTGGCTGGACAAAGGTACCGTACGCGGCTTGGGTGATGTTTTTCCGATCACAGCCCAATACACCGAACACTTGTTCAATGGTGCGCCAAACGCTGGCAATCAGCCTAGCAAAGTGAGTTCGGACGCCGGGCCGCACAAGCTCAGCCAACCAATAAATCATTGGGGCTCTCACGTCGGAATCATCCAGGACGCCGGTCTTTATGATGCCCGCGGTATCAAGAAGAACCTGTTCTGCGATCATGAAAAAATGAATGTGAAAATCCAGTTTCATACTCAGGCGCTAAAAAGCCTGGATGGATTGTCCATTTCGTTCTCCCTGAAGAACCTGTCCGGGAGCGATCTGATTGTCGGCAGTACGTGGAACGAGAAGCTGACCTTTACCCAGACGGAGGGACCGCAGGAAGTCAGCTTCCAACTCGAAAACCCTCTGTGCTCTGGTGATTATCTGCTGGTTGCGGCAATCGAGAACAGATCGTCCGCCGCCATTCACTATTACGAATACCTGGAAGGCGCGCAGTACTTCTCGTCGTCATTCACCAGCAATGCTTCCGGGCAATTCATGCCCAAAATAACTATCAATCTCCAACAAAGCGATCTTGGTCAAGGAGTACCTACACCATGAAGAAACAGTCTGATTCCATAACGACCACTGGTGAAGTGAACTCTAAAGCCTACTGGGATTTTCGCTTTTCGAACGATTGGGAAGAGAATTTCGGCAGAGAACAAAGTGTGTTTTTCAGTGAAGTCGCCGCCGAGCACTTTCCTCAATGGCTCGCTGCGCGCATTGACTCCGAAAAGTTGACCATGTGCGACTGGGGCTGCGCCCAAGGTGACGGCACCGCGAACCTGTCAAAGCGCTTGAATATGCCTGAATTGACAGGCATTGACTTTTCCTCTGAAGCCATTGAAAAAGCAACGCAGGCCTACCCCGAGTGCAAGTTCCTGTGCGACGACTTTCTGGGAGAGAGCGGTCCGCAGCAGTGGGATATACTGTTCTCTTCGAACACGCTGGAGCATTTTGAAAAGCCTTGGGACGTCTTAAACAAGATCTCGGGCAAAGCAAAGAAGTTTATCGTTCTGCTTTTACCTTTTCGCGAAAAGGAATTGATCGAGGAGCACTTCTACTCGTTCCAATTGGAGAATACTCCAGCCATTTTCGGAAACTGGACGCTAACTCACAGCAGTATTTTCGACACGTCTGATCATCAACCAAATTACTGGCCAGGCGAACAGATCCTACTTGTCTACACGAATGTAGCCGAGCATCAAGAGGGTAGCAGCCTTACACTCAGCGAAGTTCATATCGAATCCGACACCTCTATCGCCGACAGCTATAGGGCTCGGCTAATCGAAACTCGCAAGCAGGCACAGGAAGCGAATGCCGCATTGGAGGATTTGACCACTCTCCTGGCAAACGCCGAGCAAATGCTTCACAAATGCCTTGAAGATAACGTCGTGTATTCCGAAAATCTTTTAGCCATCAGAGCTCGTTATGACGAGGTCGTAAACAGCCACTCCTGGAAAATCACTCAGCCCTTGAGGTTCTCCCTTCGAGTGGCCCGACACGGCTTGAAGGCAAGCGATAAACGAGCCTTGAAAAACAAGCTTCGGAGCATGTTTAACCGTCTTCCATTGCCGGATGCCGTCAAGACTGCAATTCGCAAGTCCTATACTCACCTAGTGCGCGCACCGATGTCCGCCATGAGAGGGCAACTGCTGGCAGGCAACCAATTCAAGTGGCCGACAATCGCTCCGGCAGCTCAGGAAAAAAGCCTTCCCGATTACATCTTCTGGGGTGTCATTGACTGGCATTTTAGGCACCAACGCCCTCAGCAACTTGCGCAAGCCCTGGCGGGTGCCGGCCGCCGCGTTTTTTATGTTTCGGTGAACCTTGTAGACGATCCGCGCAGTGGTTTCAGCGTCGAGCAATTGGACAGCGCAGGACGTCTATTTCAGATCAATCTTTATGCCAAAGGCGCACCGGTGATCTACAGCAACCCGCCTGGTGTGGACATTGCCGATCAATTAAAAGCCTCAATTGGCGAGGTCTTGAGCTGGGCCGATTCCAGACAATTGGTATCCATTGTTCAACATCCGTTCTGGTATGAAACAGCTGCGGTATTGCCTGACAGCGAAGTCGTCTACGACTGCATGGATCATCATGAAGGTTTTGGCAATGTTTCGGAGGAAGTGCTGTCCATCGAAAGGGCGCTCATGCGCAACGCGGATATCACGGTAACCACTTCGACCTGGCTTGACGAGATTGTTTCGAAATACACATCGAACCGGGTTCTGATCAGAAACGCCGGCGAATTTTCCCACTTTGCGAACACGCCCTCAGATACCTACGTCGAACCAAGCGGTCGCCAAATCATTGGCTATTACGGTGCCATCGCAGAATGGTTTGATCTGGATTTGCTCGGAGCACTGGCAGAAGCGCTCCCTGAATGTACAGTACTGATGATCGGGGCCGATACTGTTGGGGCAGCTGCAAAACTGAGTGATTACAAAAACGTTATCTTTACCGGGGAAGTCGCTTACGGCGAACTTCCAAAATACCTGCATGCGTTCGACGTATGCTTGTTACCGTTCAAGGTGATCCCTCTGACCCTTGCCACCAACCCGGTGAAGGTTTATGAGTATCTGAGTGCTGGTAAGCCGGTCGTTTCGGTAGACCTGCCGGAAATCAAGCAGTTCGAAAATCTGGTGCAGGCGGCAGCTACTCCAGAGGAGTTTATCCAGGCCGTACGTCGCACTCTTGCAGCTCCCACCACCCCGGTAGAAGTGCAGCAACGCCAGCTGTTCGCCCAGAATCAGACCTGGACGCACCGCGCAGAGCAATTGATTCACAAAATTGAAAACGAGCGCACGCTCCCCCGAGTTAGCGTGATCGTTGTTACCTACAATAATCTTGAGCTCACAAAAGCTTGCCTCGCAAGTCTTGACGAACACACCAATCATGAAAACCTGGAAATCATTGTCGTCGATAACGCTTCGGCGGATGGGTCCCCCGCGTTTCTCAGAGAGTGGGTCGCCAATGGTCCCGACCGCAAGCTCATCCTGAACGACGATAACCGTGGCTTCGCCGCTGGCAACAACCAAGGGCTTGCCATCGCTGACGGTGACTTCCTCGTGCTGCTCAACAACGACACGTATGTTACCCCCGGCTGGGTTCGAACGCTGTATCGCCACATGCAGCGCAATCCGACCATCGGCATACTTGGTCCTGTCACCAATAACATCGGTAATGAGGCCAAGATCCAGATCAGCTACAAGTCCATGGACGAGATGCTCATCGAGTCTCGTAAATACACCAGGAGCCGGATCGGAAAAGTACAAGGCCTGTATACCGCTGCCTTCTTTTGCGTAATGTTCAGCCGCGAAACCTACGAGCGCATTGGTCCTCTCGATGAGGCATTCGGACGCGGTTTCTTCGAAGATGATGATTACTGCCGTCGCGTCGAACAACTTGGCCTGACGATCAACTGTGCCGAGGACGTGTTCATTCACCACCATTTGTCCGCCTCGTTCAAAAAAATGCGCAGTGCCGAAAGGCAAGCCCTTTTTGACCAGAACAAGGCTACGTATGAGGCCAAATGGGGAGAGTGGATGCCGCATTCTTACAAGAATGACAAACGCTAACTAAGGCCTTGAGTCGAATCTGAATTTGTCAGGCCTGCCAAAAGAATAAATGGCAGGCCTTTCCAGTAAATGCGATCGTCAGGGTCGGTGTGCTTGAAAACGCCCGGAGCATTGAAAGCGCCCGATGCTGCACTGCAATTGATTGAATGAGGTAGTTGAGCTATGAAAATCAAAATTATCTGCACAGTAGGTACACGCCCGGAAGCTATTAAAATGGCTCCCGTGATTCTGGCGCTGAAAGAGCAGCCGTGGGCCGACGTGAAAGTGCTGGCAACTGCCCAGCATCGCAACATGCTCGATCAGGTTCTGAACTTCTTCGGCATCAAACCCGATATCGACTTGAACATCATGCGTCCAAATCAGGCGCTTACAACGCTGACCGCCAGGCTGCTGCTGGAGCTTGATGAAGTCTTGCTCGCCGAAAAGCCGGACGTAGTTCTAGCTCAGGGCGACACCACCACGGTGATGACCATGGCGCTGGCATGCTTCTACCATCGCATCCCATTCGGCCACGTCGAAGCTGGCCTGCGGACCTGGGACATTCAGAACCCGTTCCCGGAAGAAGCGAACCGTGTCATTGCGGGACGCTTGACCCGCTGGCATTTTGCACCGACTGAAAGCTCGCGCCAAAACCTTCTAAAAGAAGGCATCCCGGACAGCGACATTACAGTTACCGGCAACACGGTAATCGACGCGCTGTTGATGACCGCATCAAAAGAGCTCGAAATCGGCATCGAACTTCCCGAAGACAAGCGCCTGATTCTGGTCACATCGCACAGACGAGAGAATTTCGGCGAACCATTCCGAAATATCTGCCGCGCACTGAAATCCATTGCTGAACGCAATTCGGATGTTCAGGTTCTGTACCCTGTTCACCCTAACCCGAACGTAAAAGATGTTGCGGTCGAACTGCTGGGTGACTGCAGCAATATAAAACTGTGTGACCCACTGGACTACGCACCATTCATCGCGGCAATGAAACGTTCGTACCTCATCATCAGTGACTCGGGTGGCGTCCAGGAAGAAGCACCAGCTCTTGCCAAACCCGTCCTGGTTCTGCGCGATGAAACCGAGCGACCGGAAGCTGTCGACATGGGCGTCGTAAAACTGGTAGGCCCCAACTACGACCAAATCGTGAACGAAGCACAAACACTCCTGGACAACCCTGAAGCCTATAAAGCCATGGCTCGCGGGGTCTCCCCTTATGGCGATGGCAAAGGCGCTGAGCGCATAGTCGCTGTCCTGAAGGAGCATTTCGCTTAATGCAGTTGATTTATTTGTCGCCAGTCCCGTGGACCAGTTTTGCCCAGCGACCTCAGAAATTCGTACGGTGGTTTCATGAGGTCACTGGCGGTGATGTTTTGTGGGTGGAACCTTATCCGAGTCGGTTCCCCTCTCTATATGATCTGAAGAAACTTCGGGTCAGCGACCTCACGGAAAGAGACACTTCAGAATCTTGGCTGACGGTAGTAAATCCCTCCGCCCTGCCCATCGAGCCGTTGCCCGGATCGGGAATTATCAACGGCTATCTGATGTGGAAAAATTCCCTGAGTGCAATCAAGGCATTTTCTCGAAAACAGGAAACGTTACTAGTCATTGGGAAACCGACGGTACTGGCTCTGAAAGTGCTGTCCTTACTGAAGGACACCAAGTCGATATATGATGCCATGGATGACTTTCCATCATTTTATGAAGGCATTTCGAAGAAAGCGATGTCCAGAAGAGAGATCGCAATTACAAAACAGGTCACAAGGTTAATAGTCTCGTCTACCGACCTGAAAAAAAAGTGGGAAACCTTGCGCCCCGATCTTACCGTCATCCCGAATGCGTTAGATGCGGAAATACTGCCTAAAATCGAGACGCAAAAAACAGCGGTATCAAAGACAGTCATCGGATATGTAGGCACTATCGGAGCCTGGTTCGATTGGACATGGGTAATTGAACTCGCCAAAGCGAGGCATTCGGACCTGATCAGAATAATCGGCCCAGTATACAACCAACCGAAACAACTACTTCCAGACAATATCGAACTTTTACCTGCCTGCAGTCATAACGAAGCAGTTTCTGCGATGTTACATTTCGATGTAGCTATCATCCCATTTCTTCAAAACCGGCTAACTAAATCCGTCGACCCAATCAAGTATTATGAATTCAAAGCTTTGGGACTCCCCATTATTTCAACAGGATTCGGCGAAATGATTTATCGTAAAAATGAATCTGGCGTGTACCTGTGTGACGATCATGAACTTCTATACTCTTCAGTTGAGAGCGCACTGAAATATGAAGCCAATCTCGCCGAACTAGAAGAGTTCAAAATAACAAATAGCTGGAGTTCACGATTCTCGAAGATGGATATCACCTATTAATTGTCTGCAGAGATGCGTAATTATACGCGCATCCTTGCCACCTTAAACAGCAAAACATCATCATTACTACATTCAAAGCTAATATGGGGATAACCAAGTGCCGGCGCCTGCAAGAAGAATCAACACTGCCTTGCGACTATTAACCTGCTTTTTAACATTATGGACAGGTATATGGTGGATGGATCGAACCTCACTAGGACTTGAACTGAACACCTACATGTTCACCCTTGGATCGCTCGGAAATCTCCTGCCATTCGGCTTAATATTTTTAACCTCCCTAATACTACTCAATAGGCTATTCACATCGCTTTTGTTGACGCTTAGTGTCGCAGCAATTATCTACTTTATTAGCTTCACGAAAAACAACACTCTAGGCAAACCACTGTCTGGAGACGACTTTATATTTCTGAGCTATATCGACAAAAGCACGATAAGTCTATTTTCCACTTATATAGATCCTCTGATTGGAGCACTTGCAGTAACCGCTGCTGTTATTGCATTCTTGCTGGTCGGTTATTTTGATAAACGTTTTTTCCATAAATCAAAAACCAGAGTGTTTTTACTGCTAGCTCTAGCATTAGTACTTTCGTCTACATCATTGTGGATCGGAAAAGTATATAACTTTAACACCATGCGGTTTTCATGGTCGGAACAACTAAGCACTCTGCACGCCGGACTAATAAGTAAAATAATCTTTACTGAAATAAAAGCTCAGGAAGCAATGAAAGAGCCGACAAACGATAATGACATTAATCATATCCTATCACAGTTCAACTCCACCACAACCCCGAACATTCAAAGTGAGGGCGTTAAACCCGACATCATCATCATTCAAAGTGAGTCTTTCTTTGACCCTGCGATAATAGCAAACGCTCCGGAAACCAAAGGCCTGCTGCCAAATTATTATGCAGCCCTGGACGAAGGTAGAGCCAGCTCCATGTCAGTACCAACCTTTGGCGGGGGCACCATTAGAACAGAGTACGAACTACTTACCGGCATACCGATGGCCGCGTTCCCGCAGATACAATTCCCCTATTTACAGATACGTAAAGATCACTTTAATAGCTTAGCGACCGCTGCCAAATCGAACGGCTATACTACGACCGCTATCCATGGAAACTCCGGAAGCTTTTGGAATCGAAAATCTTTTTTCAAAAAAGCAGACTTTGACAAGTTTTTAACATCTGACGACTTCCCGATCACTGCAAAAAAAGATGGCTACTTCTTATCAGATTCCAGCATGACCGACGTAATAATCGATCAGTTAAACAACCAGAATGACAAGTATAAATTTATCTTTGCGATCAGCATCGAAGGTCATGGGCCATATGATACGAGCCCGGTTTTCGACCCGAAACTTAGGGACTCTATACCCTCCCCCATGGGCTTAAGCAAAAACGCAGAGCTTGAATACAAGAACTATCTATACCACATGCATAATGCTGACAAAGAGCTTGGGCGCTTAACGTCTTTTTTAAACGAGCGCGGAAAACCTTTTATTCTGGTATTTTATGGGGATCATCTCCCGGGCTTTACAACAGTTTACAACGAGGTCACATTTAAAAATCAACTTACAGCAAAAGACCAAAGAGTTCCAGTGGTCATTTACAGCCAGGGAGTGCGAATTACAACCAAACCGGAAAACTCTTGGTCGCTGGGACCAAGCATCCTTAAAGATGCTGGATTGAAGGTACCTCGCTACTTTGATGTCATTGCCAATATGGGAGATCAAAGCGCATCAAAGGAGGACCAGTCGGCGTTTCTGTCGGTTGCCAGACTTCAATTTTCCAAAGGAATAGAAAAATATGAATATGGAGTGCAAAGTAAAAAATGAAGATAAAAACCAAGATAATAACGGCACTTCTAATCACAATGCCTTGCATTTTTTATTATAAAAAAAATGAAATAATCTTCAGCATTACACCAAGTGTTTTCTCTAATTGCGAACAGTCCGGAAGCAAATTAACAGCCAGCTGGAATGTTACAAAAAAAGATGTCACTAACGTCAGTGTTTTTGTAAACAGCATAGGCGAGCGTGAAAGCCTATGGACCTCAGGAGGTCCTGCTGGGGCTGCAGAAACCGGAAACTGGGTAGGCGACGGTCTCACCTTTACTCTTAAAGATCAGAACAACAAGACTTTAGCCAAACGCACCGTAGAAACTACCCGCTGCCTGACAAACGCGTTCGGTCAGTAGTAGCTATTCACCGAGGTGGACATTCCGCCTCGGTATTCTCAGCCTCCTTGACCCCCTCTTCTTCTGACTATCTGTTTAATAGCGCCCCTCTCCAGCATTCTTACACTTTATTTTGACACTATGAATTTTGTCGAAGACCGTTTCGACCGCACTACATGCAAGGTAATTCAAAAAACGGATGACCAAGACCGATTAAAAGTTTATTATGGCCACACTCACGCCAAGTTTCGAGGGATAGCTTGACGGCACGAGATTAGGAGAGAATGGAACCGTGATCGACAACCAAAAAATTGCAGTAGTGATACCTTGTTTTAAGGTCATAGAGCATATATTAGATGTAATAGCTAATATCGGTGTGGACATCGATAAAATCTATGTGGTCGACGACTGCTGCCCCGTCGGCAGCGGAAAGTTCGTAAGCGACAACTGCGCTGACCCTCGCGTAACCGTCCTATACAATCCCGAAAACCTTGGGGTTGGAGGTGCCGTGATGACAGGGTACAAGGCCGCTATAGCCGACGGAATGTGCGTCATGGTCAAAGTGGACGGCGATGGCCAAATGGACCCTCGGCTTATAAGAAATTTTGTCGAGCCCATTCTTAACGGTGAAGCCGACTATACAAAGGGTAATCGCTTCTTCGACCTTGAAGAAATTCACTCAATGCCAAAGATGCGTCTTTTCGGTAACGCCGCCTTGTCATTCATGACCAAACTTTCTTCAGGCTACTGGGATCTGTTCGACCCTACAAACGGATTCACCGCAATCCATCGCGACGTTGCAAAGCACCTACCCTTCAACAAAATCAGCAATCGCTATTTCTTCGAGACAGATATTCTCTTCCGACTCAATACATTACGCGCCGTGGTTATCGATGTCCCTATGGATGCAAAATACGGAGATGAGGAAAGCAATCTGAAAATATCCAAGATTGTTGGAGAGTTCCTTTTTAAACATATGCGCAATTTCTCCAAGAGAATTTTTTACAACTACTATCTGCGAAACATGTCTTTGGCGTCACTTGAACTACCTCTTGGTTTGATCATGCTCTTGACGGGGACTTTTTTTGGCTTGAGTCATTGGTTTACGGCTGTAGGCTCAGGCATACCGACTCCTGCTGGGACTGTCATGTTATCTGCACTGCCGATCATTTTGGGAACACAGTTCCTGCTGGCCTTTGTGGGATATGATATTTCATCTGTGCCGACGCGGCCCTTCCATCTGAAAAAACAATTTAAACGCTAGGTTCGCTGCAAGAGGCAACGATGGCAAATACAACTACTCATATTGCATGGCTGAAAATTCCAACCTCCTGGACTTTCTGCAGGCAAAAAAAGAACCGTTAGTTGTTACCTATTGCAGTTTCTTTTTATCTGAGTTTCTTGAGTTGTGCTTTACTGTCGCCATTGTAATAGTGATTAAATTACAATCGGGATTATTTTTAACGAGTATCTAGCAGAGCCTGGTACATTTACATGCCCAACATTAGAAATCGATCCGCCGAGCTAATAGCTATTATAGCGCTACTGTCCGCTATCAGCATTCCAATAATGGTCAGTCAATACACACTGACGCTCCCCCTTTACTGGAACAAGCCACTGCTTATTGATGCCGTCCGTTGGGCTACTGGAGTTTTAGCTTTATCCATCCCTCTTCAATTGCTGAAATTTAAAATAAGATACACGCACCAAATACTTATCGCGACACTACTTGGGTATCTGACCATCGGTGTGGGTACACTCAATAGCCTCGCCACAGTCTATTTCCTGGCATCCAGTTACTTACTCGGCAGAATCGCACTGCGACAAATAATCAATGAAGATGTAGCCAGTACCTTATTTGACCGCGCCTTACTGATTGGCCTTGCGCTTAATACATGTATTTTTACAATCCTCACGCATTACCCAGTGAATAACCAATTCACTTATATATCAATTCTCGGCCTACCGTTCATTGCCCTTCTGCACAGAAACTTCCGCATAAATGTTTTGACATCGTTTACTGCCGAATCCAAATTCTGCCTGTCCCGCCTTCAGCAAATACCTTTCTGGCTACTGACCTTTATGGTAATGGTTGCTGGTTACGTTTTCAGATTCGCTTTTTTTCCAACGATAGGATTTGATGACAACGTTCTTCACTTACGTCTCTGGGCTGAACTGAGCAATACCCAACAATACAGTTTCAACATCGAGAATCAGATTTGGTCCCTAGCACCCTTCGCAGTTGATTTATTACATTCGATCATCTCGATTGTTTCAAACAGCGACGCCCGTGGAGCCATGAACCTCGCTATAGCAGGATTAATTTTACGTGCCGTGTGGGCCCTCTCCTCGCACTTACTGAGCCAACATATCGATAAGGCTTTGTTACTGCTGCTTTTCTGCAGTACGCCTATCCTCGCCACACTCCTCACGTCACTGCAAACAGAGTTAGTTCTCGCATTCCTCATCACCAGCGGCATAAAAATCCTCTTGGAGGATGGGACTGTCGATCCAAATTCCAAATCGCTGGCCTTGCTCGCGGTTGCTGCGCTATGCGCAGCGGTAAAGTTACCTGGAATGGTTCTAGGGGTAATGTTATTGGTGGCGTACATACCTACACTGCTTTCCGAGCGACCGAACTTCAGAACACAACAAAGAAAAAGCTCCCTTGCCACATATATATTGCTGATTATTGTCCTTACCTTTACGGCTTTACAGCCCTATATTTACTCATGGTACGTTTCGGGCAACCCCCTGTTCCCTCTTTACAATGAAATATTCAAGTCACCTTTCTACGCCATCCGGAATTTCGCGGACCCGCTGTATCAAAAAGGATTCACCCTTCACAGTTACTGGTCGACCTTTTATCAAACTGGTTCCTATTATGAATCCGAAAACTTTGTTGCCGGTTTTCAGTACCTTTATTTTTTACCCATCGCACTCATCGCCCTGTTAGTAGGCGCGACAACAAAAAAAATAAAGATTGCTATTATCGTACCTACACTGGGGTTTGGCGTAATTATGTTTTACGCCTCGCAGTACTGGCGGTATTTATTTCCTGTCGTTCCACTTGCCAGTGTCGTCATTGGCTACCTACTATCAAAATCGTCTGACCTACTGACCAACAACAAGATCGCAACTTGGACCACGCGAGCGATGTTTTTAGTATTCATCGGCATAAACGGCTACTTTCTACCGGGAGTCACCTGGTACCTAACAACACCTACTCAGGTTTCCTTTACCGAAAAGGGCAAAAGCAAAGTCACTGAACTCGTCGCCCCATCGAAGTCGGTAAGCAACTATCTGAATACGCACAGCGAGAATCCAACTGTATTGTTCGATCCAAGCGCAACTTATGGCGCAACTCTATTCGGCAATCCGTTCTACGTTACATGGTACGCCCCTAAGCAAGTCAGGGCGTTTGGAAATATAACATCGAAGGATGATGTAGCAGCGCTGATTGATAATGGCAAAATCGACTACGTCGTATGGAACTCTTCCATATCGGCCGAAAAACGTAATCGGATTGCCATGCAGGAATTCCTGACAGCCTACGGCCAACCAGTATATCAAGCGGGCTTGATCATTCTTTACAAGCTGTCCAAGCAAGAACTAAGCTACAAGCCATTATTCAAGCTTCATTCAGAGAGCGCGAGCGATCAGCCTGAAGAGCAGGCAGTAAGCGCAACTACAACGCCAACCGTAATTTCCACAATTAAAGTCACTGATTCAAAATCGGTGAAGTATGACGTAACGTTTGAATGCTCGAATGAAGTTGGTTCGTTCATCGCTCAAATTAATTGGAATATTTCGCCCCCTTACTACAAGTTAGTTCCTTGCTCCCGAAACCGAACTAATTTCACTGAGACACTCCCCATTCCGGAGGGCGCGACTAGCGGCGATATATACATCACTGCCAGAGATCGCGAGAGAGTTGAAATAATTGACTTAAACATCGGCGTTAACTAATAAAAAAACCGCCGCACTCAGTAAGTACGGCGGTTTTTTTCTGCTACAACAAGGGAATTCAGCGTTTATCAATGGTCTCTAACGTACCCGCCTCAAATATATAACACAGCCCACCTAACGGCAGGTAAGCCAACAACAGACCTATCGGTCCAGACACCCCCCCCGTCGCGACAATAATTGCCAATGGCGTCAACCACAGCAAGTTAATGGCTATGACGCCCAGAGTAACAACTTTATGGCTGGCAAAACGACGCGAAGCATATTGATACGCATGGCTTCGGTGGGCCTGGGATACTTTATCCCCACGTGCAAATCGCCTGATCAGCGTCCAAGTGGCGTCGACAATAAAAACCCCAAGCGCAATCATCCAACTCCAGAATAACTCCGGGGCCGTCCAGGCCGCCTGTATCGCCAACGCGGCTAAAAGAAAACCGAGAAATCCACTTCCCGCATCGCCCATGAAGATACGAGCAGGAGGGAAGTTCCAACAGAGAAAACCCGCCACAGCAGTCGCCAGGATCACCGGCACCCAGATCAGTTCAGTATGTGCACTGAACCAGTACGCTCCACACATCCCGAGGCAAGCACAAATAGCTTCCGCGCTCGCCAAGCCGTCAATGCCGTCCATGAAGTTGTACAGGTTAAGCATCCAGACCAGATAAACCAACGCCAGTCCATTTCCGATCCATCCCATATCAACAGCGGCGCCAAAAAAAGAAATCGGTGGTAAGCCGTTCAACCAGAAAAGAGCCCAGATAGCGGCGATGAAATGCCCCAATAAACGCCATCGCGCTGCAATGTGCCCGTGGTCATCGGCAAACCCGATCGTGGCGACCAGAAGGCCCGCCCCCAACACGCCATACAGCATGGCTGAGCCGAGCAATCCAAGACTTGCAAGGACGGGGGATACCAAGGCGAGAGACACGACAATAGCTACCCCTCCCCCACGCGGTGTCGGGACACTGTGTGAGCTGCGCTCATTAGGAATGTCCATCAAACTTCGGGCCAATGCATATCGGCGCAAGATGAGCGTCACCCCCCAAGCCACCGCAAATACCGCGAGTAACAGCCACCAAAAAGTCATTTCGTTTGTTTATCCAGAAAATGGGCAGCGGTCTGCCGCATGGCCTCATCCAAGTTAATCGGTGGAGTCCACCCCAGCAGTGCTCGATTTTTACTGATATCGACTTGAAGTGATCCGCAGATACGCTCGGCAATGGACTGTTTGTTCAGTATCGAGGCAGCGAACTTCAACAATTGCGTCGGCAATGGCAACAGCCAAGGCTTTTTACCCAGCGCACTCGCCAGTCGTCGTAGCAATTGGGTTGTGGATAAATCCTCACCATCGCTCACCAGAAATGTCTGGTTGGCGGCTTGTGGATGATCGATACACGTCACAATCAGGTCCACGAGGTTCCCTATCGCCACCAGACTTCGCTGGTTACCAATAGCCCCCAACGGCAAGGGGATGCCTTTATTGAGCCACCTCAGCATACTCAGGAAATTGGCTTTCACTCCAGGCCCATACACGAGTGGCGGGCGAATGATAACGACGTCCATCCCGGTTTCCTGACTCAGATGCTTCAGTGCTTCTTCCGCTTCATATTTCGACACGCTATAGGGGTCGATCGGATGCACCGGATCGTCAGCTCTAAAAGGTTTGCCCGCGACAGTGCTTTCGCCGTTGACCTTTATCGAACTGATGAAAATGAAACGCTTGACGCCTGAATCGGCGGCACAGCGGGCAAGCCTGAGCGTGCCTTCAACGTTGACCTTACGGTACTCGGCCAACGCATCTACAGCCGTTTCATTCATCACGTGCACTCGAGCAGCTGCATGAACGACGACATTAACGCTCGTCATAGATGGTAGTGCCCTGGCGTCGGCAAGATTGAAAGACTCGATCGGACATAGACCATGAAACCGAGTGGGACCACGAACTGCGGCTATCGGGCTGAACTTCTTATCAACCAGCAACCGGAAGACAAGCGCCTCACCTACAAAACCACTTGCCCCGGTTATCAATACACTTGGGGCATTCATTTGGCTTTGTTTCCTATTAATGCGGTCGTCCAGCAGATACAAAAGAAAAAGACTTTATCGCGCATCCGACGTCGGCACCTCCAAGCATTCAAAGACAGTTTTATGAGTTGCCGACGCCCCAATTGCAACCAGCCCCTCACGAAAGGCTCGCTCTGTTGCCCCACCAACCGGGTAATTATCCGCACCTGATTAAACCACCAACCATCGTGAATCGTTTTGTAACGGGCAATCAATGGACTCAATCCCTTGTTGGCACCCACCTGGTTTCGCTCGTGTTGGCGATAGTCCATGGATGGCAAGGGGTCGATATACCAGCGATAGCCATGACTGCGGGCAAAAGCGTAGCAATACCAGTCATGCAAAGTGACTTTCTGCAGAGGCTGCCAATTTTCAACCATTGCCGCTTTCAAGGACTCTGCCATCTTTTTGCTCAACACATAGGTACAGCCCGGGCCTGCCGCTTCAAACAGGTAGTCCCATTCAACCTGGGGCTGGGCCTTGTCCAGCAAGTGGGTTCTGCCGTCTGGCCAGAAGGCCGTTACGTTGCTGGAATAGGCATCGACCTGGCGAGCTCGAATGGCGTCGACTGCACGCTGCAGTTTGTCCTTGTGCCAAATATCATCTTGATCGGCAAAAGAAATGAAATCGAAAGAGCCGAAGTCGACATCACGAATCAAACGAAAGAAGTTACGCGAGGCGCCCCCAAAGCTACCGGCATCCGGCAGAACGATCACTTGGTGATGCTCAGCCGCATAAGCCGCACACCAGGCTTCGGTACCGTCAGTGGAAGGATCGATACTGATATAAACGGTTAAGTCGACCGCTGACTGGTCGAGGATCGAGGCCAACTGCTCCTCGATCCACTGCATGCCATTGTAGGCAGCCAGCAAAACCGCAACCTTGGGATGTTTTACTGGCATGCCATTCCTGTCTGGACCGGTTAAACGCTACTGTTCGAAAGGGCGAGCCTTCGAATCAGTGGGAAGGCGAATCCAGTAGCTTCTGCAGATACTGACCATAACCAGTCTTCTTCAGAGCATCAGCCTGAGTACCCAACTGCTCGGCTGTGATCCAGCCATTGTGGTAAGCGATCTCTTCCAGGCACGCCACTTTCAGGCCTTGGCGCTGCTCAATGGTGTGCACGAAGTGACTGGCTTCCAGCAGCGAATCATGGGTACCGGTATCCAGCCAGGCGAAGCCGCGGCCGAGCATTTCGACGTTGAGGGTCTTCTGCTCGAGGTAGGCACGGTTAATATCAGTAATTTCCAGCTCGCCACGGGCAGAAGGCTTGATGCTCTTGGCGATTTCGACGACCTGGTTATCGTAGAAGTACAGGCCTGTCACCGCGTAGGCAGATTTAGGCTTCAGCGGCTTCTCTTCGATGCTCAAGGCACGGCCGGCAGCGTCGAACTCGACGACACCAAAACGCTCCGGGTCTGACACGTGGTAACCAAATACAGTCGCGCCATGCTCTTGAGTGCTGGCGGAACGCAGGTTCTCCGAGAAGTGCTGACCGTAGAAGATGTTGTCGCCCAGGATCAGGCAGCAAGGGTCTTTGCCGATGAACTCTTCGCCGATGATGAAGGCTTGTGCCAGGCCGTCCGGGCTAGGTTGCTCGGCGTAGGTCAGCTTGATGCCGTACAGGCTGCCGTCACCCAGTAATTTCTGGAACGATGGCAGGTCTTCAGGGGTGGAGATAATCAGGATTTCGCGCATACCCGCGAGCATCAGCACCGACAACGGATAGAAGATCATCGGCTTGTCGTAGATCGGCAGCATCTGCTTGGACACGCCGAGGGTCAACGGGTGCAGACGCGTGCCCGAGCCGCCAGCGAGGATGATGCCTTTACGATTTGTCGTGGTCATTTATTCAGGACTTCCATCAGCATTCGGGTGACGCCACTTTGCCAATCCGGCAAGCGCAGAGAAAAATTGTCGCGCAGCTTCTGAGTGTTCAACCGTGAGTTCAGAGGGCGGCGCGCCGGTGTTGGGTAGGCGGTTGTGTCGATCGGATTGATCGTCGTGACGGCAAGCTCTTCACCGTTGGCCTTGGCAAAACCGATCACATGGCTGGCATAGCCGTGCCAGGACACTTCACCACTGGCCGCCAGATGATACAGGCCCGCCAGTTCAGGGCGTAGCTGGACCTGCTGAATGGCCAGTGCCGTCACGTCGGCGATCAAATCTGCGCCGGTCGGGGCACCGATCTGGTCGGCGATGACGCTCAGGGTGTCGCGGTCCTTGGCCAGACGCAGCATGGTCTTGGCGAAGTTATTGCCTCGGGCGCCGTAGACCCAGCTGGTGCGGAAGATCAGGTGCTTGCAGCCCGAGGCAATGATCGCTTGCTCGCCGGCCAGCTTGCTGGCGCCGTAGTGATTCACCGGGGCGACGGCATCTGTCTCTTGCCACGGCGTCAGGCCTTCGCCGCTGAACACGTAGTCGGTCGAGTAGTGAATCAGCCAGGCACCCAGGGATGCAGCCTCTTCAGCCATGACCTGGCTGGCTTGGCCGTTCACACGGTCGGCCAGTTCGGTCTCGGACTCAGCCTTATCGACGGCAGTGTAGGCCGCAGCGTTGACGATGACATCCGGCTTGACCTGACGGATCGTTGCACGCAGTGCGTCGAGATCAGACAGGTCGCCGCTC
This sequence comes from Pseudomonas sp. F-14 TE3482, assembly GCF_053629455.1. Taxonomy (NCBI): domain Bacteria; kingdom Pseudomonadati; phylum Pseudomonadota; class Gammaproteobacteria; order Pseudomonadales; family Pseudomonadaceae; genus Pseudomonas; species Pseudomonas sp. F-14 TE3482. The sequence continues at coordinate 2,958,593 of NZ_JBRJII010000001.1, read as the reverse complement.
AAGCCATCGACCGGGTGACGATCGAGGGCGATCAATTCGCCAAGCGGCGCAAGGGAGCGTTGCAGCTCCCAGCCGACCTGGCCGTTTTTTCCCAACAGGAGGATTTTCATGCTTTGTCCGAACGATCCGTGTAGTTCTGGTCGATCCATTGTTGGTAGCTGCCGCTCTTCACGTGAGCTACCCATTCAGTGTTGTTCAGGTACCACTCGACGGTTTTGCGGATACCGGTTTCAAAGGTTTCTTCCGGCGTCCAGCCCAGCTCGCGCTGGATTTTGCTGGCGTCGATGGCATAGCGCTGGTCGTGGCCCGGGCGATCCTGAACGTAGGTGATCAGGCTGGCATGTGGACGATGCGCGGAATCCGGACGCAGTTCGTCGAGCAGTGCGCAAAGTGTATGCACCACTTCGATGTTTTGCTTTTCGTTATGGCCGCCGATGTTGTAGGTCTCGCCGATCACGCCTTCGGTCACGACTTTGTACAGTGCGCGGGCGTGGTCTTCGACGTAGAGCCAGTCACGGACCTGATTGCCTTTGCCGTAGACCGGCAGCGGCTTGCCTTCCAGTGCGTTGAGAATGATCAGCGGGATCAATTTCTCTGGGAAATGGCAAGGGCCGTAGTTGTTCGAGCAGTTGGTGACCAGCGTCGGCAGACCGTAAGTACGGGCCCAGGCGCGAACCAGGTGATCGGAGCTGGCCTTGCTGGCCGAATACGGCGAGCTTGGCTGGTACGGTGTGGTTTCGGTGAAGAGGTCTTCCGGACCTTCGAGGTCTCCGTAGACTTCGTCGGTGGAGATATGGTGGAAGCGGAAATTGGTTTTACGCGCCCCATCCAGTGCCGCCCAATAGTGGCGTGCAGCTTCCAGCAAGGTGTACGTGCCGATGATGTTGGTCTGGATGAATTCAGACGGACCGGAGATCGAGCGGTCAACGTGGGACTCTGCGGCCAGGTGCATGATGGCATCTGGTTGGTGCTCACGCAGGACACGGTCCACTTCATTACGGTCGCAGATGTCGACGCGTTCGAACACGTAACGCGAGTTCTGGCTGACTTCGGCCAGCGACTCAAGGTTACCGGCATAAGTCAGTTTATCGACGTTAACGACAGAGTCGGCAGTGTTGGAGATGATATGACGAATGACTGCCGAGCCGATGAACCCGGCGCCGCCGGTAACTAGAATTTTCACGCGAAACCATACCCTTAAGTTGCTGACAGGGCCGCCAACCGCGCACTGTCTAATCCATGAATGCAAAAGCCATCAAGTCAGCCGTGGCTTCTGACAGAGTCAGTCTGAACCGATTCGGGAACGCCCTATCGACCAAGCGCAGCATTTTACAGCTTAATGAAGGTTTTACTAATGGATATGGACAAGCCATGACGCAAATTCGACGCGTGTAACGGGTTTGTCGCGATCAGACAAGGCGCTTGCGTGAAGCCCTGGACGTACGCCCCAGAAACCAGCCGAGAATCGGCCCGATCACCATGCCAATCAGCAGCGCAATCACCATGACCAGCGATACTGGCAACTGCGGGCCCGCCCAGCCCAGGAACAGCAGCGAAACGCCTTGCTGGTTCTCAAGTACGAACGCCAGGATCGCGAGAACGAGCAACAGGACAAATATAGCGAGAAGTACACGCTTGAGGTTACGCATCAGCGGTTCCTTTAAGTGCAGCAGCTGTCAAAGCCCCTCCTCCTCTTCCTCGTTCACGCGATCACGCAGTTCTTTGCCTGGCTTGAAATGCGGAACGAACTTGCCGTCGAGGCTGACGGACTGACCGGTTTTCGGATTGCGGCCTACGCGCGGTGCGCGATAGTGCAGGGAGAAGCTGCCAAACCCACGGATCTCGATTCGATCACCGGTGGCCAGACATTGGGACATTTGCTCAAGCATGGTCTTGATGGCCAGCTCCACATCCTTGGAGGAGAGCAGCCCTTGATGGGTGACAATTCGTTCGATCAACTCCGACTTCGTCATATTTTTCCCTTCTTTTTCAAGCAGCTAGGAAAAGCGCTTCAAAGGTTTTAGCATGCCCGGAGAAATTTGAACAGCCTGAGTTTTGACATATCTTTCCTCGTAATGAGGTACCCGATTTCAGAACATCGGAACATTGCTCTAACCCGGCATTCATCTACAGATAACCAGCATGGTGCGCGTCAGATAACCCGCGGGATTGAAGCCGAAAGGGAATACATCCTCTTCCTTGGCATCATCGGACCTGACGACGACTTTATAACCTGCGCCCTTGCATTCCTTTGCAGCTCGCTTGTGGCACTTTTCCCATCCGGAGCCCAACCCGGAACAATCGATCTCTATACCACTGACTCCGCGTACCGCATGAGTCTTGGCGCTAGTGGTACAGCCCGCCAATGTCAGTACTGCTATCACGACAATGAGCTTGTTCATTCGCTTCCTTGTGCCGGAGCCAACGCCCGACCGTCATTCGTATCGCGTTAAAGCCTAGCCCTTAAACTACAATGCCTCACTGAAAGCCCCCCCTTGCGACGCGCATTGGTTTCACATGAGCTTGGCAGGATCTCGCTGGACGGATCAACCTTGCCATCGAAGATCCAGCCGTCAGAGGCCGATGGTCACTCCGACATTTCTGGCCATCCACCCGATCAGATATACTGCGGATATGGACATAGGCATGACTGGCAACGCGAATGCACATCCGCACAATGACCCTCGTGTCTTTCTATAGATCACAACGTACGGCATTTTAATTATAGGGAAGATAGCAATTTGACTTTTGCAAAGTACATGGGCGTCCAGGCTTTGGCATACGCTCTAGACATGAGTTCATTTCTTGTATTTTCCTATCTGTTCGATGGCCACCTTATTATGGCGAATATTTGCAGCAAGCTCATTTCCGCCATTTTTGGATTCTTCCTGCATCGGCACTTCACGTTCCAGTCAGCAGAGAACAGTGGACGGAAGCAGGCCTTCAGTTACTTCTCCCTCGTTGCCATTAACATCCCAGTCAATTCGGGTCTGTTTGGCTTGACACTATCGATAATCGCTCCACCTGCACTCGCCAAATTTATCGCCGACGTCGCCTGCCTAGCGATCAATTACTGGATCAGCAAAGTAGCGATCTTCCATAAAAAGCCCACGCCCGACACCACACCAGCCGATTCGTAGAGCCCACACTGATAATACCCATCATTAATCTGCAGTGCCCTAGGCTAAGTGGGATCGAGATTACTCATCCCCTCTCGCACTTCCCCGCTGCTTGCAACAAGCTTCTCAGCCATCAAATCAAGCAGCAGCGGCCATAGTTCGACCCGCTTCGACGCTGACAGGGGTAAATTACACAGTGTCTAGCCCTGAAATAGGTTTACACCTATTTCACCCCAACGCCCGGTGCATCGCATCGGGCGTTTTGTATTTCAAAGACAGGTGCGGACGCTTCCGGTTATAGATCGATACCGACTCACCCACCATCTTCTTCGCTGCACCAAATCCCGCGGCACCGGAGCAGAGACTCTGTCTTCAATATCCCATTGACCCGCTCTGCGAAAGCATTTTGGTAGCACTCATAGCCGTCCGCCATTGAACACCTGATGCCGTGTTTCGCGTGCAACACTTGATACATCCCCGAACAACACTGACCACCTCAATCCGAATGACGTACCAACCGCTTTTCCTGATCGGCGCACACCTGGGCGGCGGCCGTGTTGCTGATGGCATCCAGATCGTCCTGATACAAGCCGGCCTGCTCGGCCAGCTGCTTGCCGTAGAGCCGGTCCTGAACCTTCCTGGTTGTTGCGGCGCTGCTGGCCAACAGCACCAGAATCATCGACAGCAGGCCGATCAGCTTCTGTATTGGCGTCAGAATCATTCGTCCTTCCAGCGGCAGGTCCACGGATTGGCACGCCCAGCGCATGGGCGCAGTCACCCAGAAATTGGATGCGACCGTCGATCACGAACGAATGACGGACTCGATCGCCATCAGATCAGCAATAGCGCACCAGCACCGAAGGCGCGAACGTCCGCGTCTCGACATCGCCATTCGAGTTCCAGTTCCAGTTCCAGCGCGGCTCTGGGCCAGAACCGTGCAAAATGCCGTGAATCATGTCGCAGCCTGGGCATTCGAAAAGAAGCCAGTCCTCCTCGGACTTGGCCAGCACACAAGACACCCCGTGAAAGGCTGCCATGGCACAATCCTTGAGGAAGACGTGGTGACTGCGCTTGATCGTCCGTTTCGCTCCCACAGTCCAGACCGGAGCCTTTGGCATAGTGCTCGCGTAATAGTGCGTGGTTCCACCGGTGGGATCCGGCTTGGCGCCGGACATAACCAAGTCGACAGCCTTCTACGCTTGGGCGAACTGTTCCGCCAGGATTGGCTTCGCGCCGCTCAGATAGATGTAATTCGGATCGTTCACCATCGTTCACCACGGCTTGGCCTTGCCGTCATTCACGCGATTGCGGATCGTCCAGGCCACAGCGATCTGGCCCAGCTAGACGTTCCCCGCGAGCCTCCCCCCAAAGCGTACGCACAAGGATGTCTCGCTCTTTGGTCATCAGTTTTCTCCACAAGAAAAATTACCGGTATTTATCACGGCATTTGGTAATATCGTCGGCAGCCGAATCTATTCAACTTCTATCTACCACCTCGAAAATCGAAAAACACATGACAATAAAGCCCACAAGCAGCCCTAAGCTTGAATACCTAGAAGGTTTAAGAGGTGTGGCCGCGCTAGCGGTTCTTATAGGCCATACATTTGGCGCATTTTGGCCTAGCAGAAAACCAATGGAACTTGATCCATTCAACGCCCTAGGTTTATTACATGTGTTTTACGATGGCGGCTTTGCTGTATTAATATTTTTTGCCCTTAGCGGGTTTGTACTAACGTACCGAGCGCGTCAAGATAACGGAGCAAGCATCCTCGCTAGCACCGCCATTAAACGATATCCAAGACTGATGATTCCTGCTCTCACTTCAATCATCTTGACTTATATTATTTTGAGGCTTGGTTTAATGTTCAATTTAGAAGCTGCACGAGACGTAGGGTCTGTGTGGCTTGGGTACTTCTACGGATTTGACGCTGACTTTGCTATCGCCGTTAAGCAGGGTTTATTTGGCGCGATATTCACTGGAGAAACATCATACAACTCAAGCCTCTGGACGCTGACTATAGAATTTTATGGCGCGTTCCTAATCATAGGACTGGCTATATTTCTACGAAAAGCAGGAGCATGGCGTTATTGTTTTTTGGCAGCGCTGATCGCGGCAGGCATTTGGACACTTGGAACTTACGGAGTTTATTATGGGACTCTAATTGCAGGTTTGATTCTCGGAATGCTAAACCACAAATCAACGTGGCCAATATGGATCGTAGCTCCATCGCTCATACTAGCGTTATGGCTCGGCGGCTTCAACGGAGGGATACTGTATTTTCCGTTTAATGAATGGTACATATCAATCAATGGCCACAACATCGACAAACCTGTTATTTCGAAATCACTTGGAGCTATCCTGATGGTGATTTGCATACTGAAAAGCCAAGGTCTCAAAGACTTCTTCTCAACAGCCGCGTGTAAATTCCTCGGAAAGATTTCATTTTCCTTGTACCTAGTTCACGTCGCAATAATATGCAGCATAGGATCCTGGGCATTCATTACAATGAACAGCTATTATCCTCAATCGGTATCCGCCGCGCTAGCGATAACAACAAGCATAATAGCAAGCATAATAATAGCGATACTATTTGAGCGAACAATAGATAGGAAATCAATTTCGATTTCAGGACAAATATCACGTTTCATAAAACCCATACCATTACCAATATCGCAAAGATAAATACTGCAACAGTTCGGAGTATCCCAGAGCGGTAATCAAGGGGGTTCAGCGCTATCCAAACGCCCTGCCCCCCCTATAAAGCACTACATATGGTACGCCCACTCGACGTCGTGCCGAATGAACCCAATTCTATTTATGCAATTCCCGCACATAAACCTGGCATGCGGCTAGCGCAATCAATCCTTGATCGCCGGCGTCAGTGATGACGGTAATTCTGGCAATTCGGGTCCCCGCAGCCCTTCGATGTAGACCAACTGGCCGGACTCATGGCCGATCTGGGCAATGAAGGAGGCCACGCGCCTGGACCCGATGATCTGGAACCGTCCCATGGTTACGCTTAGAGCAGGTGCAAAAACACCATCTTGTTTGCCGGCGTTCGGGAGGATCTGCAGCAACTGCTGCGCAGTGATGGGCATCGTGGCTGTCTCCGTTTAGATTGCTTAACAAAGCTAAATTTGGACGCTTGCATTCCTGATAAACTGCGTATAATCCGCAACTTCTTACGTAAAACCTGAAAAATACAAAATGGAAAAAAGAACTCTTGATTGGTTACAAGGATTGCGCGGAATTGCCGCTCTACTTATTGTATTTGTTCACGCCAGATATGTATTAAGAGGAACTCCAAGCGAAAATTTTTCTGAGTCACTACTCATGCCGGGAGCAATGGGGGTAGATCTATTCTTCCTAATTAGTGGCTTCATTATGGTTTACACCACTAGAGACTCCGACAGCTCTTTAAAATACTCAGCTGAATTCATCGCCAGGAGAGTCGCGAGAATACTTCCGACGTACGCAACAGTATCAATACTTGGAGTATACCTGCTCAGACCCGATGGATACCTTCTAGAACTGTCAAACTTCAAAGCGATACTAAAGAGCTTACTATTCCTTCCAATCAACCGGGATACTCCGCCTTTTTTTGACATGCCATGGGGGCTTGGCTGGACATTAAACTTTGAAATGTATTTCTACCTATTTTTTGCAGTATCGATGCTTGCTGGCGCATATCGAAGACACGCTTTGCTAGCGTGGACAATAGCAACATTAATATTGTTACCAATGCTTACAAAAGGCAGCTTCTCCCTTGACCCCCAGAACAACTATGGTTTCAAGTCAACATACCTAAATCTAATGACCAATCCCGTGATTTGGTTGTTCCCTGCCGGCATGCTAATAGGTACCGCATACCTATCATCTATAAGGCTACCCAAAGGCGTCGCAACCAACTGTCTTGTTATTGCAGCAATATCAATTGCCATCTGGAGTGGATACTCAGGCTTATTTAAATTCCATGGTATATCTCATTGGGGCGGCCCCATCGCGATAGCCTTTCTGATATTTTCGATATCGGATTTAGATAAAAAAATCAAAACTCCAAAATCACTATTATGGCTTGGAAAGGTATCGTTCTCACTGTATTTAACACACCCGATAGCACAAGGTTTAATATCAAAAATAATTCGATCTCTTGACAGAGAAGACATGATCCACACATGGTCATATATATTTATCACAACAATTGCCGCTCTCATATTGGCACACGCCAGCTACTTATTACTTGAGGTAAAATTAACAAACATAGCAAAAGAAAAAATACTGCTATCGCTTGACAATACATTTAACAAAGAACGCCCTACCCGTACGAAATCCGAGTAATAATATAAGCGCTAAATTTTTAGCGCTTTTTTTACAAAATTATCTAGCTCCATAGACATTACGGAGATACATCCGGACCGGCGAACCGCTGAACCCGTTCTATCTGGGCCCCGAGGGTTACGATGAGGCAGGCATGAAGACTGTGCGCCAGCAAGTCGGTGCTCTTCCGGTCTTCCACCAGCCGGCTACGGTGGCTGCATGAAGCACATATATCTCAGCGGGCCAATGACCAGCCTGCCCGAACTCAACTTCCCCGTCTTCGCCGCAATGACCGCCAACCTGCGCGCCGTCGGAGACACCGTTACCAACCCCGCCGAGCTCAAGCCTTACGGCGGCTCCTGGAATGACTGCATGCGCCGTGACATCGCCACCCTGATGGACTGCGACACTGTGGCCACGCTCCCGGGCTGGGAGCATTCAAAGGGCGCCCGCCTCGAATTGCAGATCGCTGAACGCCTCGGCATGACGGTTGTGAATGCCCATGATCCAGTATCGCCCATAAGCACTGACCAACGGTTACTTTCGAACAAAGACTGCCACATTTCATGAGCTAATCTATCGCCACGGATCCTCCCGGCGAGGCTGGATAAATAACATGAACATCGGCTGCGCCGAAAATGGATATCTATGACCGGAAACGATTGGAGATGGCTAGATGCAATCAGAGACAATAGAGTTGAGGGATGTCACTGCTGAATTAAAGGTCGTCGACATTAAAACTTCTTCAGCCCCCCCTATGTATCTTTCCGCAGAAGTACAGCGGGAGTGCCATGCAGCCATTGTTAAGGGGCGTCTAGCTAGGCAAAGACGCTTCGAGATTGAAGCGCTGTTCAATCGTCTAAAAGAAACAGAGCAGAGAGTCGCATTCTTGGAAAGAGCCCTTCGCGAGATCAGGCCACACTTCTTAGACGACCATCCTGTCTCGAAAATAATTAATTCAGCATTGAGCCATAAGAAGTAACTCCATCCTCTTTCAAACTGTAGGGCTTCTCCGACGAAGCTCTACACCCCCTCCTGTGTTTACTCCCCCCTTCAAAGTCAGCCGCTATAGCGGCAAAGGACAGGTATTGCCCAATGAAAAGAACAGTCGTACTCACCGGCAAGGCGGTCGTAAATTTTCGAAAGGTGATTGAGGACATGGATGACGATGAGGTGGTGGAGTTGTTGGCCAGCAACGATTTGCGGGAGGCGCAGATCGACGACGATGACCTGCTTGATATCGAGTGGAACCATGACGGTGCCGACATCAAGGTGACGCCATGAGCCTGCGCGAAAAGATCATGCAATACATGGGGGGGTGTCAGAAATTTTGTGTTCGGGCATAACATGAGTAAGAGGTGCATGTATGCCAACCAAGAAGAAACCCGCGTTGCGAGAGCTACCGAAAATCCCGAAAGAGCTGCTCGAGCAATTCACCGATGGGCCGATGACCGCTGAAGCCATTGAGGACGCCTCTGCGGCGTTCAAGAAGGCTTTGATCGAGAGAGCGCTAAATGCTGAGCTCGGCCATCACCTGGGCTATCCGCCGGGCGCGCAGCGCCCCGAGGATGGAACCAACCAGCGCAATGGCAACAGCGGCAAGACGGTTCTAACCGGCGATGGCCCGCTCCGACTGGATATTCCTCGCGACCGGGACGGCAGTTTTTCTCCCATCCTGATTCCCAAACACGAGCGCCGTTACACCGGGTTCGACGACAAGATCATCGCCATGTATGCCCGTGGAATGACTGTCAGAGAGATCCGTGCGTTTCTTTCCGAGCAGTACGGTACGGACGTTTCTCCCGACTTCATCAGCTCTGTAACCGACGAGGTCATGGCAGAGATCGGTGCATGGCAACAGCGGCCTTTGGAGCCGATGTATCCGGTTATTTTCTTCGATGCTCTGCGGGTCAAAATCCGCGAAGAGGGGCTGGTTCGCAACAAGGCGATCTACTTGGCCCTGGGTGTTTTGCCTGACGGAACACGCGATATTCTCGGCATTTGGATCGAAACTACCGAGGGCGCCAAATTCTGGATGAAGGTTTTCAACGACCTCAAGACACGCGGCGTCGAAGACGTGTTGATTGCTGTGACCGATGGCCTTAAAGGCATGCCAGAAGCTCTCAGCGCCGTATTTCCAGACACGACACTGCAAACATGCATTGTTCATCTGATCCGCAACAGTCTTGATTACGCGGCTTGGGATAAGCGTCGCGAACTGGCCAAGGCGCTCAAACCGATCTATCAGGCAGTCACCGCCGAAGCGGCCGAGCAGGCGCTGGATGCGTTTGAAAGCGGGCCATGGGGCAAGCAGTATCCGACGGTAGTGGCTGCTTGGCGCCGCGCTTGGGATCGTGTGATCCCATTTTTCGTTTTCCCGCCGGCGATCCGAAAAGTGATCTACACGACCAACGCCATTGAGAGCACCCGAGGTCACTTCCCGACCGACGATGCGGCGACAAAACTGATCTGGCTTGGGCTGCGCAATATCACAGCAAACTGGGGCTCAGCGGCCCATGACTGGAAAAGTGCGATGAATCAATTCGCGATTCTGTACGGAGATCGATTTATCAGGCCAACCTGGTAAAAGCATGGCCTGCCTAACGGCAGGCCGTTACCGGCCCGCACACAAAAAATCTGACAGTCCCCATACATGGGCAAAGAGCCTGGCGCTCGGCACTGGTTCTGCACCTATTGGCCTCGTCGCTGACGGGATTTCTCACGACTTCACCGCTCGTTATCTCCATCCGCCCCGCGCTTGGCAGGCATCTGACTTCCAGTCTCTCGCATCAACATGGCCTATAACGCTTTCTCTCGTTCGGCCCTTCGTCAAAAAAAGGGAAGACTACTACGGCCTCTGCTGACTTCTCGCTCCGGCTGGCGCCGTCGCCCTTTCAGGCACAAGGCGAGATCTCCCCAGGTAAGAACGCAATCCTTCGCCACACAACCGCCGGATTTACACAGCCTGATACTTGACCACTAGAGCTTTGCGGTTTTGTGCCCGCTCGCCCTGATCGGCTTTGTCTTTTTTCCGGTCCTTGTACATCGGCTCATGGTTTCGATTCACGCTTGCTCCCTACACTCGGTCGCCCTCATGCAGTTGCACCTTACTTCGTTCGCTGTGGTCAGCTTACGGCGGACTTTCACCCGCAAGATTGCGCCCATGCTGGGCGCACACAAAAAAGGGCGACCGAAGTCGCCCTTTTTTATGGTCTGACAGAACTTAGTTCTGTTTTTCCATTTGTGCACGCAACAGGTCGCCCAGAGTGGTAGGACCAGCAGCGATGCTATCCGAAGGCTTGTCTTTCAAGCTTTGGATGGCTTCTTTCTCTTCAGCATCGTCTTTCGACTTGATGGAGAGCTGGATTACACGGCTCTTGCGGTCAACGCTGATGATCTTGGCTTCTACTTCCTGGCCTTCTTTCAGAACGTTACGCGCGTCTTCAACGCGGTCACGGCTGATTTCGGAGGCTTTCAGAGTCGCTTCGATATCGTCGGCCAGAGTGATGATGGCGCCTTTAGCGTCAACTTCTTTCACGATGCCTTTAACGATGGCGCCTTTGTCGTTCTCTTGAACGTACTCGGAGAACGGATCGCTTTCCAGTTGCTTGATACCCAGGGAGATGCGCTCGCGCTCTGGGTCAACCGACAGGATAACGGTGTCCAGCTCGTCGCCCTTCTTGAAGCGGCGAACGGCTTCTTCGCCCACTTCGTTCCAGGAGATGTCGGACAGGTGAACCAGACCGTCGATGCCGCCGTCCAGACCAATGAAGATACCGAAATCGGTGATCGACTTGATGGTGCCGGAGATTTTATCGCCCTTGTTGAACTGGCCAGAGAAATCTTCCCATGGGTTAGATTTGCACTGCTTGATGCCGAGGGAGATACGACGACGCTCTTCGTCGATGTCCAGAACCATGACTTCCACTTCGTCGCCGACTTGTACGACTTTCGAAGGGTGGATGTTCTTGTTGGTCCAGTCCATTTCGGAAACGTGTACCAGGCCTTCAACGCCTTCTTCCAGCTCAGCGAAGCAGCCGTAGTCGGTCAGGTTGGTTACACGAGCGGTAACGCGAGTGCTTTCTGGGTAACGGGCTTTGATAGCAACCCATGGATCTTCGCCCAGCTGCTTGAGGCCCAGGGAAACACGATTGCGTTCGCGATCGTACTTCAGAACCTTGACATCGATCTCATCGCCAACGTTGACGATTTCGGAAGGATGCTTGATACGCTTCCAAGCCATGTCGGTAATGTGCAGCAGGCCATCGACGCCACCCAGATCGACGAATGCGCCGTAATCGGTGAGGTTCTTGACGATACCTTTGACTTGTTGGCCTTCCTGCAGGGATTCCAGCAGAGCTTCACGCTCGGCGGAGTTCTCGGCTTCGAGGACGCTGCGACGGGAAACGACAACGTTGTTGCGTTTCTGGTCGAGTTTGATGACCTTGAATTCCAGCTCTTTGCCTTCCAGGTGCGTGGTGTCGCGCACTGGACGGACGTCAACCAGAGAACCTGGCAGGAACGCACGGATGCCGTTAACGTCGACAGTGAAGCCGCCTTTAACCTTACCGTTGATAACGCCCTTGACCACTTCTTCGGCTGCGAAGGCTGCTTCCAGAACAATCCAGCATTCAGCGCGCTTGGCTTTTTCACGGGACAGCTTGGTTTCACCGAAGCCGTCTTCAACCGAGTCCAGAGCAACGTGAACTTCGTCACCGACGTTGATGTTCAGCTCGCCAGCATCGTTGTAGAACTGCTCAAGCGGGATGAGTGCTTCAGACTTCAGGCCAGCGTGAACGGTTACCCAGCGAGCCTGGTAATCGATATCAACGATAACACCGGTGATGATGGAGCCTGCCTGAAGGTTCAGGGTTTTTAGGCTTTCTTCAAAGAGTTCCGCAAAGCTTTCGCTCATTTTAATTCCTGTTGATAAGGGCGAAGAATACGCCCATCTCCACACCCCAGACGGTGTGGGTTAGTTTCATATGAAAGAAACACCGCAGGACTATGACTGGTCCCCTGCAGCTTTCTTGGTCACCCGGCGATATCGCGAATGGCGATCTCGCTCATGATGCGTTCCAGCACCTGATCGATGGACAACTCCGTGGAATCCAGCTGTATCGCGTCGGCCGCCGGTTTGAGCGGGGCTACTGCGCGCTGGGTGTCACGCTCATCGCGCGCACGTATCTCATCTAGCAGACTCGACAGACTAACACCATCGACTTTGCCCTTCAACTGCAAGTATCGACGGCGCGCACGCTCCTCGGCACTGGCAGTGAGGAATATCTTCAGTGGCGCGTCCGGAAAAACCACCGTACCCATGTCGCGACCATCGGCCACCAGACCCGGCGACTCCTGAAAGGCCCGCTGGCGCTGCAGCAGCGCTTCACGAACGGCGGGCAACGCAGCGACCTGCGAGGCACCCGAGCCGATACTTTCGGTACGGATGACATCGCTGACTTCGTCGCCTTCCAGAATGATGCGCTGCAGTTGACCGTCGGTCGCCGCGATGAATTGCACATCCAGATGAGCGGCAAGTTTTTTGAGCAATTCTTCGTTCGTCAGATCGACGCCGTGGTTATGCGCCGCGAATGCCAGCAATCGATAAAGTGCACCGGAATCCAGCAGGTTCCAGCCCAGGCGCTTGGCCAGCATCCCGGCAACAGTCCCCTTGCCAGAGCCGCTAGGCCCATCAATGGTTATAACCGGTGCGATGCTGATCACGACTGAGCCTCTTGTGCAACACGGATACCGACCTGCGCGCACAGCGCGAGGAAGTTCGGGAACGAGGTCGCGACGTTGGCGCAGTCATGGATGCGGATCGGTGCAGTGGCACGCAGCGAAGCCACGCTGAACGCCATGGCAATCCGGTGATCGCCGTGACCATGCACTTCACCGCCGCCGATCTGGCCGCCGTCGATGATGATACCGTCCGGGGTCGGCTCGCATTTGACGCCCAGTGCCAGCAAACCATCCGCCATGACCTGGATCCGGTCCGACTCCTTCACGCGCAGCTCTTCGGCGCCGCGCAGCACGGTGCGCCCTTCGGCACAGGCAGCGGCCACGAACAGCACCGGGAACTCGTCGATGGCCAGTGGAACCAGCGCCTCGGGGATCTCGATACCTTTGAGTTTAGCTGCCCGTACGCGCAGATCCGCTACCGGCTCGCCGCCCACTTCACGCTGGTTTTCCAGGGTGATGTCCGCACCCATCAGGCGCAGGATGTCGATCACGCCGGTACGGGTCGGGTTGATGCCGACGTGCTCGAGCACCAGCTCCGAACCTTCGGCAATCGACGCGGCTACAAGGAAGAACGCCGACGACGAGATGTCGCCCGGCACTTCAATGTGGGTCGCGGTCAGCTTGTGGCCGGACTCGACCGAGGCGGTCGCGCCATTGACGGTGACCGGGTAGCCGAAGCCGCGCAGCATGCGCTCGGTGTGGTCGCGAGTCGGTGCCGGCTCGGTGACGGTGGTCTTGCCTTCGGCATACAGACCCGCCAGCAACAGGCAGGATTTAACCTGGGCGCTGGCCATCGGCATGGTGTAAGTCAGGCCCTTGAGCTTGTTGCCGCCACGGATGGTCATCGGTGGACGACCTTCAGCAGCGGTCTCGATCACGGCGCCCATTTCGCGCAATGGATTGGCCACGCGATTCATCGGACGCTTGGACAGCGAGGCATCGCCGGTCAGCGTGCTATCGAAGCTCTGCGCAGCCAAAAGGCCAGACAGCAGACGCATCGAAGTACCGGAGTTGCCCAGATAGATCGGACCCGGCGCAGGCTTCAGGCCATGCAGGCCGACACCGTGGATGGTCACACGACCGTGGTGCGGACCTTCGATGACGACACCCATGTCGCGGAAAGCCTGCAAGGTTGCCAGAGCGTCTTCGCCCTCGAGGAAACCTTCCACTTCGGTGACGCCTTCGGCCAGGGAACCGAGCATGATCGAGCGGTGGGAAATCGATTTGTCGCCCGGTACACGAATCCGCCCAGTCAGGCGGCCACCAGGTTGTGCCAGGAAAATCAGATCGTTGGAATTCATAGCGTCCACATAGGCCCGGCGGGCCAGGATTTTACTGAAATGCTCGCGGGCAACCCGGGCGCGCGTGAACACGCCCAACAATTGGTGCCCATCCCCTGCATCGACCGCGTCGCGCAAGGCGTCGAGGTCGCTGCGAAATGTATCGAGTGTGCGCAGGACAGCTTCGCGGTTGGCGAGGAAGATGTCGTGCCACATGACCGGGTCGCTACCGGCGATTCTTGTGAAATCGCGGAAACCGCCCGCAGCGTAACGGAAGATCTCAAGATTTTCATTGCGTTTGGCCAACGAATCGACCAAACCGAACGCCAGCAAGTGCGGCAGATGGCTGGTCGCCGCCAACACTTCGTCATGACGCTCGACCTGCATGTGCTCGACGTCGGCGCCCAATTCGCGCCACAACCGGTCAACCACTGCCAGCGCTGCTGGATCGGTCTGATCCAGCGGCGTCAGAATCACTTTATGACGACGGAACAGTTCGGCATTGGAGGCTTCCACCCCGCTCTGCTCGGAACCGGCAATCGGATGCCCCGGCACGAAGCGGGCCGGCATGCCGCCAAACGCCTCGGTCGCCGCGCGCACCACATTGCCCTTGGCGCTACCGACGTCGGTCAGAATCGCCTGCCCCAGATCCATGCCCGCCAATAGCGCGAGCAGTTTCTCCATGGCCAGGATCGGCACCGCCAGTTGAATCACATCAGCGCCCTGGCAAGCCGCCGCCAGGTCTTCTTCGCAGCGATCCACCACGCCTAACTCGACCGCCAGCTTGCGCGACTGCGGGTCGAGATCGACCCCGACCACTTCGCGGCACAGACCGCTTTCACGCAGGCCTTTGGCAAACGAACCGCCGATCAAGCCCAGACCAACCACCACCAGGCGACCGATCATAGGTTGAGCAGATTGCAGTGCAGTGACATCAACCACGGGCCAAAACCTTGGTCAGCGCTTCGAGGAAGCGGCTGTTTTCTGCCGGCAAACCGATGGTGATACGCAGGTGGTTCGGCATCCCGTAGTTGGCCACCGGACGCACGATCACGCCTTCGCGCAGCAACCCCTCGAACACTGGTGCCGCAACGCGCCCCAGATCGACACAGATGAAGTTGCCTTTGGATGGAATCCAGCTCAACCCCAGCTCGCGGAAACCCGCTTGCAGCTGCTGCATGCCGGACTCGTTCAGGCGGCGACTTTCGGCCAGGTACTCGACATCTTGCAGCGCGGCACAAGCGGCGGCCAGTGCGAGGCTGTTGACGTTGAACGGCTGACGCACGCGGTTCAGCACATCGGCGACGATGGCCGAGGACAAGCCGTAACCGACCCGCAGCGACGCCAGACCATAAGCCTTGGAGAAGGTGCGCGAGACCAGCAGGTTCGGGTAGGCCGCCAGATAGTCCAGGCCATCCGGCAAGTCGCTGCCTTCGGCGTATTCGATGTAGGCCTCGTCCAGCACCACCAGCACATGGGCCGGCACGTCCTGCAGGAAATCATCCAGCGCCTGGGCGTCGAACCAGGTCCCGGTCGGGTTGTTCGGGTTAGCAATGAACACCACACGGGTATCGGCATCGATCGCGGCGAGCATGGCCGGCAGATCGTGGCCCCAGTCTTTGGCCGGGATCACTTTTGCCTGGGCACCAACGGCCTGAGTGACAATCGGATAGACCGCAAACGCATGGGCGCTGAATACCGCGTTCAGGCCTGGCGCCAGATAGGCACGCGCCACCAACTCCAGAATGTCGTTGGAGCCGTTGCCCAGCGTTACCTGGTTGAGCTCGACGCGGCACTGATCGGCCAGCAGGGTCTTGAGCGCAAAACCGTTGCCGTCCGGATAGCGGGTCAGCTCGGTCAGCGCTTCGCGAATCGCTGCCAATGCCTTGGGACTGGCGCCCAACGGGTTTTCGTTGCTCGCCAGTTTGACGATATTGGCCGGATCGAGGTTCAGCTCACGGGCCAGTTCGTCCACGGGCTTGCCCGGAACGTAAGGCGAAAGTTGTTGCACGCCCGGCTGTGCCAGAGCGAGGAAGTTGCCACTCATTTGCTACCGCCCTTAGAGAACTGCTTTCGGGTAGGAACCCAGCACTTTGAGTGCTACTGCTTCCTGACTGATCTTTTCCAGCACACCTTTGACCAGCGGGTCGCGATGGTGGCCGACGAAGTCGATGAAGAACACGTAGGTCCATTTACCGCTGCGCGACGGACGGGTCTCGATGCGTGTCAGGTCGATGCCGTTGTCATGGAACGGCACCAGCAGCTCGTGGAGCGCGCCGGGTTTGTTGCTCATGGAAACGATGATCGAAGTCTTGTCGTCGCCGGTCGGCGGTACTTCCTGGCTGCCAATCATCAGGAATCGCGTGGAGTTGTCCGGACGATCCTCGATTTTTTCGGCCAGACGAGTCAACCCGTACAGACCGGCGGCCATGTCGCCGGCAATCGCCGCCGAGTTCCACTCACCCTTGACCCGCTTGGCCGCTTCGGCGTTGCTCGAAACCGCCACGCGCTCGACATTCGGGTAATGGGCGTCCAGCCACTTGCGGCACTGGGCCAGGGACTGGGCGTGGGAATAGATGCGGCTGATGCTGTCGGTCTTGGTGTTTTCACCCACCAACAGGTGATGGTGAATCCGCAGTTCGACTTCGCCGCAGATCACCATGTCGTGCTCGAGGAAGCTGTCGAGGGTGTGGTTGACCGCACCCTCGGTGGAGTTCTCCACCGGAACCACGCCAAAGTTCACCGCACCGGCCGCGACTTCACGGAACACTTCGTCGATCGCTGCCATCGGCTTGCTGATCACTGCGTGGCCGAAGTGCTTCATGGCCGCCGCTTGGGTGAAGGTGCCTTCAGGGCCGAGGTAAGCCACTTTCAGCGGCTGCTCGAGGGCCAGGCACGAGGACATGATTTCGCGGAACAGCCGCGCCATCTCTTCGTTGCCCAGCGGCCCCTGGTTACGCTCCATTACACGCTTGAGCACCTGGGCTTCACGCTCAGGACGATAGAACACCGGCACTTCGCCTTCGGCCAGCGAGGCCATCTTTACTCGCGCAACTTCCTGGGCGCAACGTGCGCGCTCACTGATCAGCTCCAGGACTTTTTCGTCCAGAGCATCAATGCGCAGGCGCAGTGCCTTGAGTTCTTGCTCAGACATTAGCCGTGTTCCTTCTCGAACTCTGCCATGTACGAAACCAGTGCGTTGACCGCAACGATATCGACGGCGTTATAGATGGAGGCACGCATGCCGCCCACGGAACGGTGGCCCTTGAGGTTCAGCAGACCGCGTTCGTCGGCACCGGCCAGGAACGGCTTGTCGAGACGATCGTCGGCCAGACGGAACGGCACGTTCATCCACGAGCGGTCCGACTTGTTGATCGGGTTGCTGTACATGCCGCTGGCGTCGATGAAGTCATACAGCGTGCGCTGCTTGACTTCATTGAGCTTGCCGATGGCTTCGACACCACCCTGCTCTTTCAGCCACTCGAACACCAGACCGGACAAGTACCAGGCCAGGGTTGGCGGGGTGTTGTACATCGAGCCGTTATCGGCCGCGACCTTGTAGTTGAGCATGGTCGGGCAAATGGAACGGGCGTGACCCAGCAGGTCTTCGCGAACGATGTTCACGACAACGCCGCTCGGGCCGATGTTTTTCTGGGCACCGGCGTAGATCATGCCGAAGCGCGAAACATCCACCGGACGCGAAAGAATGTCCGAGGACATGTCGGCGACCAGCGGCACATCACCGGTTTCCGGAATCCATTGGAATTCCAGGCCGCCAATGGTTTCGTTTGGTGCGTAGTGAACGTAGGCCGCGTCTTTCGACAGCTTCCATTCGTTCTGGCCGGGGATGGCGAAATAGTCGTAAGGCTTGGCGGTGGCGGCAACGTTGACGTGACCGTAGCGCGAGGCTTCTTCGATAGCTTTCTGCGACCAGATACCGGTGTCGATATAGTCGGCGGTGCCGCTTTCCGGCAACAGGTTCAGAGGAATCTGAGCAAATTGCTGGCTCGCGCCACCTTGCAGAAACAGCACTTTATAGTTCGAGGGGATATTCAGAAGATCACGCAGATCCTGCTCGGCCTTGGTGGCAATGGACACGAACTCATCGCTGCGATGGCTCATTTCCATGACCGACAAGCCCTTGCCGTGCCAATCAAGGAGTTCACCCTGGGCGCGTTTCAGGACAGCTTCGGGAAGCGCCGCAGGACCGGCACAGAAGTTATAGGCTCTCTTGCTCACATCCAATCTCGCTCTGATTTGGTGGTATCACGCAATAAATCACAACAACAATCGATACCGGCCCCTGCTGAAGCAAGTTTTTTGTGGGAGCTGGCTTGCCTGCGATTGCATCACCGCGGTGCTCAAGACCCACCGCGGCGCCTGCATCGCGGGCAAGCCCGGCTCCCACAAAAACCCTTCACACAGGATCTTCGTGGGTGTCGATATTTTCAATAGGACAAACAACAAGGGGGCGAATCTTCATCCGCCCCCCCCCTGCTTGCCCGCTTACTCTTGCGGCTCTTCGTCAGCGGCGGCGTCGAGTTGCTGGTCTTCGACAACGTCGTCGATCACGACTTCACCGTCGAACACTGCACCCTCTTCACCTTCGAGGCCTTCGCCTTCCAGCTCTTCGCCTTCGACTTCCGACGGCTCTTGAACCCGCTCCAGGCCTACCAGCGTTTCATCGCTGGCCAGCTTGATCAAGGTTACGCCCTGGGTGTTACGACCCAGGCTGGAGACTTCGTCGACACGGGTACGAACCAAGGTCCCCTGGTCGGAAATCAGCATGATTTCCTCGCCGTCGAGCACCTGGACTGCGCCGACCAGACGGCCGTTACGCTCGTTGCTGACCATGGCGATAACGCCCTGACCGCCACGCTTGTACTCTGGGAACTCGGTGATCGCGGTGCGCTTGCCGAAACCACGCGCCGAAGCGGTGAGGATCTGGCTGCCTTCTTCCGGGATCAGCATGGAAATCAGCTTCTGGCCTTCCGGCAGACGCATACCGCGGACACCGCGAGCGGTACGGCCC
This sequence comes from Pseudomonas sp. F-14 TE3482, assembly GCF_053629455.1. NCBI lineage: Bacteria > Pseudomonadati > Pseudomonadota > Gammaproteobacteria > Pseudomonadales > Pseudomonadaceae > Pseudomonas > Pseudomonas sp. F-14 TE3482. Next base: position 2,939,102 of record NZ_JBRJII010000001.1, on the reverse strand, counting down.
ATGGCGCGAACGTCGGTTTCCTTGAAGCGAGTGACCTTGCCGCCGTCGGAGAACAGCATGACCTCACGCTCGCCATCGGTAATGGCGGCAGAGATCAGTACGTCGCCTTCGTCCAGCTCCAGCGCGATCAGGCCGACGCTGCGTTGACGACTGAAGGATTCCAGCGGGGTCTTCTTCACGGTGCCTTTGGCAGTGGCCATGAAGATGAAGTGACCTTCGGTGTATTCCTCGACCGGCAGCATGGTGGTGATGTATTCATCACTGTCCAGCGGCAACAGGTTGACCAGCGGACGACCACGGGCAGCGCGGGACGCTTCCGGGATTTCGTAGGTTTTCAGCCAGTACACTTTGCCTTTGCTGGAGAACAGCAGCAGCGTGGTGTGGCTGTTGGCGACCAGCAGGTGAGCGATGTAATCCTCATCCTTGACGCCGGTGGCCGACTTGCCTTTACCGCCACGACGCTGAGCCTGGTACGCAGCCAATGGCTGGGTCTTGGCGTAGCCACCGTGGGAAATGGTCACGACGCGCTCTTCTTCCGGGATCATGTCGCCCAGGGTCAGGTCGAGACGGGCATCGAGAATCTCGGTGCGACGCACATCGCCATACTCGGCGCGGATCACTTCCAGCTCTTCGCGGATCACTTCCATCAGGCGCGTGGCGCTGCTGAGGATACGGATCAGCTCGCCGATCTGGTTGAGGATCTCTTGATACTCGGCCAGCAGCTTTTCGTGTTCCAGACCGGTCAGACGGTGCAGACGCAGTTCCAGAATGGCTTGCGCCTGTTCCGGCGACAGGAAGTACTTGCCGTCGCGCAGACCGTATTGCGGGTCCAGAGTCTCTGGACGGCACGAATCGGCGCCGGCACGTTCGACCATCGCGACAACGGCGGAAGATTCCCAGGCCGTGCTGATCAGCGCTTCCTTGGCTTCCGACGGCGTTGGCGAGGCCTTGATCAGGGCGATGACCGGGTCGATGTTCGACAGGGCAACCGCTTGACCTTCCAGAATGTGGCCACGTTCGCGCGCTTTACGCAGCTCGAACACGGTACGACGGGTAACCACTTCACGACGGTGACGAACGAACGCTTCCAGCAGGTCCTTGAGGTTCAGGATCCGCGGACGGCCGTCGATCAGCGCAACGATGTTGATACCAAACACCGCTTGCAGCTGGGTCTGGGCGTAGAGGTTGTTGAGGATCACCTCAGGCACTTCACCGCGACGCAATTCGATCACGACGCGCATACCGTCCTTGTCGGACTCGTCGCGCAGTTCGGTGATGCCTTCGAGCTTCTTCTCTTTGACCAGCTCGGCGATCTTCTCGATCAGACGCGCCTTGTTCAGCTGGTAAGGGAGTTCGGTGATGACGATCTGCTGACGACCACCGACCTTGTCGATGTCTTCGATCATCGAGCGGGCACGCATGTAAATGCGCCCGCGACCGGTGCGGTAGGCTTCTATGATGCCGGCGCGACCGTTGATGATCGCGGCGGTCGGGAAGTCCGGACCGGGGATGTATTGCATCAGCTCATCGACGGTCAGTTCCGGGTTGTCGATGAGTGCCAGGCAACCGTCGATGACTTCACCGAGGTTGTGCGGCGGGATGTTGGTCGCCATGCCCACGGCGATACCGCTGGAGCCGTTGACCAGCAGGTTGGGAATACGGGTCGGCATGACCGCCGGGATCATTTCGGTGCCGTCGTAGTTCGGCACCCAGTCCACGGTTTCTTTGTGCAGGTCAGCGAGCAGCTCGTGCGCCAGCTTGGTCATGCGCACTTCGGTGTATCGCATGGCCGCGGCGTTGTCGCCGTCCACCGAACCGAAGTTGCCCTGACCGTCTACCAGCAGGTAACGCAGCGAGAATGGCTGCGCCATCCGAACGATGGTGTCGTACACCGCGGTATCACCGTGAGGGTGATACTTACCGATCACGTCACCGACAACACGGGCAGATTTCTTGTACGGCTTGTTGAAGTCGTTGCCCAGCTCGCTCATCGCGAACAGCACACGCCGGTGCACGGGCTTCAAGCCATCGCGCGCATCCGGCAGTGCCCGCCCGACAATCACGCTCATCGCGTAGTCGAGGTAGGACTGCTTCAGCTCGTCTTCGATATTGACCGGGAGGATTTCTTTGGCCAGTTCGCCCATGAGAAGCCTGATTCCTTTTTCTGGTGAAACTTCGTCACATCCATATGGGACGAACGAAGCTCGCCGATGCAGACTGAGTGCCATGCACCGACTTACGACAAATCAACGAGTTATGCCATGGATCTGCGCAGTAAAGGCAGCCACATCAGGCTACCCTGGAAACCGCCGAATGTTATCACAAGAGCCGCCACGCACCTATCCCCCAGATGCGCATGGAGCATAGTTAGTTGACCGGTGACAGGCTTGAAGGAGACGAGAGGGGCTTAGAGGCTTGATGAATGCAGATTTCAGGCTCAATTCAGGCTGTTTTGTTGACTTTGCGGACCTAATCGCGGGCAAGCCCGCTCCCACAGGGTTCTGTAGCGCTCACAAAACCTGTGGGAGCGGGCTTGCCCGCGATAGCGATTGATCAGGCACCAGAGATCATCAATGCAGACGCTTACGGCACATCAACTGCGCCATTTTCGCGGTATCCGGCCGTTCGACGATGCCTTTTTCGGTGACGATTACATCAATCAGGTCAGCCGGGGTCACATCGAACACCGGGTTGAACGCATCGACATCCGCCCCGAGCCGCTTGCCACCGACTTCCAGCAACTCGCGACCATCGCGCTCTTCGATGGGAATCTCGTCGCCACTGGCCAGGTTCATGTCGATGGTCGAACTCGGCGCCACCACCATGAAACGCACGCCGTGGTGCATGGCGTTGACCGCCAATTGGTAGGTGCCGATCTTGTTCGCCACATCACCATTGGCGGTGATGCGGTCAGCACCGACGATCACCCAGGTCACACCCTTGGTTTTCATGATGTGCGCGGCGGCGGAATCGACATTGAGGGTCACTGGAATGCCTTCATTGGCCAATTCCCATGCGGTCAATCGCGAACCCTGCAGCCATGGGCGGGTTTCGTCGGCGTAGACGCGCTCGACCATGCCTTCGATGAACGCCCCGCGAATCACCCCCAGTGCCGTGCCGAAGCCGCCGGTGGCCAGTGCGCCGGTGTTGCAGTGCGTGAGGATCGCCTGGGCGTTGCCCTGATGCTTGCGGATCAAGTCCACGCCCAACTGAGCCATGGTCAGGTTGGCTTCGCGATCACTTTCATGGATGGCGATGGCTTCTGCCTCCAGCGCCGCCAGAGGGTCTGCGTCATCCTTGAGGCGGTCCAGACGGTCGCGCATACGACTCAAGGCCCAGAACAGATTAACCGCTGTTGGACGGGAATCGGCCAGTAACGCGTAATCCTCTTCCCACGCAGCCTGCCAGTCACCACCCTCGGCAATTCGGGCGCGGGCTGATAGCACCATGGCATACGCCGCACTGATGCCAATGGCCGGCGCGCCGCGCACCACCATTGAGCAAATGGCCTCGGCCACGCCCGCAGCGCTGGTGTAGGCGATCCAGGTTTGCTCGAATGGCAAAATACGCTGATCCAGCAGATACAGGGCGCCATCACGCCAATCGATGGCTTTCACCTTCTCCGCAGCCAACAGTCGATCGCGCATCCACTTACCCCGCACTCATGAACAAAAGCCGTCGATTATAGCGATCCCCCCGTGAAGACGCTCGGGTATACTTCGCCATCCTTTACAAAAGCACTGGAACCGACTTTCGATGCCGACCCCCACCGCTGCGCTCGACCTGTTGTTGCTGCCGACCTGGCTGGTACCTGTCGAACCGGCTGGCGTGGTCCTTAAAGAGCACGCCCTGGGCATCCGCGACGGTCGTATCGTATTTATCGGCCCGCGCGCAGCAGCCTTGAAGTTTAACGCAACCGAAGTCCGCGAATTGCCGGACATGCTGCTCAGCCCCGGCCTGATCAATGCCCACGGGCATGCGGCAATGACGCTGTTCCGCGGCCTGGCCGACGATCTGCCCTTGATGACCTGGCTGGAAAACCACATCTGGCCGGCCGAAGCCAAGTGGGTCGACGAGGCTTTTGTACGCGATGGCACTGACTTGGCCATCGCCGAGCAGATCAAAGGCGGCATCACCTGTTTCTCCGACATGTATTTCTTCCCGAAGGTCGCCAGCGAACGCGTACATAACAGCGGTATTCGCGCCCAGATCGCCATTCCGATCCTCGATTTCCCGATCCCAGGCGCCGCCACGGCGGATGAAGCCATTCGTCAGGGCGTTGAATTATTCGGTGATCTCAAGCATCACGAGCGGATCAAAGTCACCTTTGGGCCCCATGCACCCTACACCGTGGGCGACGAAACCCTGGAAAAAATCCGGGTGATCGCCGAAGAACTGGACGCCTCGATTCATATGCACGTCCATGAAACCGCTTTCGAAGTGCAGCAGTCGGTCGAGCAGTGCGGCGAACGCCCGTTGGCCCGCCTCGGTCGCCTGGGCCTGCTCGGGCCGCGCCTGCAGGCCGTTCACATGACCCAGATCAGCGATGAAGACCTGATGCTGCTGGTAGAAAGTAACACCCATGTGATTCATTGCCCCGAGTCGAACCTGAAACTGGCCAGCGGTTTCTGCCCGGTCGAGCGTTTGTGGCGGGCCGGGGTCAACGTGGCGGTCGGCACCGATGGCTCGGCCAGCAATAATGACCTCGACCTGCTCGGCGAAACCCGCACCGCTGCGTTGCTGGCCAAGGCCGTCGCCGGCTCGGCCACGGCGCTGGACGCCCATCGCGCCCTGCGCATGGCCACGCTCAATGGCGCCCGTGCGCTGGGCATCGAAGCTGAAACGGGTTCGCTGGAAGTCGGTAAAGCGGCGGACATCGTCGCGTTCGACCTGTCGGGCCTGGCGCAGCAACCAGTCTACGATCCGGTTTCGCAACTGATCTATGCCACGGGCCGCGACTGCGTGAAACATCTTTGGGTCGCCGGCAAGCAACTGCTCGACGACCGCCGCCTGACCCGCCTGGATGAAGCACAGCTGTGCGCCACCGCCAAGGCCTGGGGCCAGCGCATCAGCGGCCATACCGAATCGTAAGCACCGAATTGTAAGCACCCTGGACCAAAACCGGGGCAACAGGATTTTTCAAGTTTTAGAGGACTGACACCATGAGCAACGTCGACTACGCCGAAATCGCCAAATTCGAAGCCCTGGCCCATCGCTGGTGGGACCGCGAAAGCGAGTTCAAACCGCTGCACGACATCAATCCGCTACGAGTCAACTGGATCGACGAGCGGGTCCATCTGGCCGGCAAGAAAGTCCTCGACGTCGGTTGCGGCGGCGGCATCCTCAGCGAAGCCATGGCCCAGCGCGGCGCGACCGTGATGGGCATCGACATGGGCGAAGCGCCGCTGGCCGTCGCTCAACTGCATCAGCTGGAATCCGGCGTGAGCGTCGAGTACCGGCAGATCACCGCCGAAGCCCTGGCTGAAGAAATGCCCGAGCAATTCGACGTGGTCACCTGCCTGGAAATGCTTGAACACGTGCCAGATCCGTCGTCAGTGATCCGCGCCTGTTTCAAGATGGTCAAACCGGGCGGCCAGGTGTTCTTCTCCACCATCAACCGCAACCCGAAGGCCTATCTGTTCGCCATCGTCGGCGCCGAATACATCATGAAGTTGCTGCCGCGCGGCACACACGACTTCAAGAAATTCATTCGCCCGTCGGAGCTTGGCGCCTGGAGCCGCATGGCCGGCCTGACCGTCAAGGACATCATCGGCCTGACCTACAATCCATTGACCAAGCATTACAAACTGGCGGCCGATGTGGACGTCAACTACATGATCCAGACCCTGCGCGAGGAGTAAGCCGATGCGTATCAGAGCAGTTCTTTTCGACATGGACGGCACCCTGCTCGACACCGCGCCGGATTTCATCGCCATCTGCCAGGCGATGCGCGCTGATCGTGGTTTGCCGCCAATCAACACTCAACACATCCGTGATGAAATATCCGGCGGCGCCAAAGCGATGGTCGCCGCAAACTTTTCCATGGACCCGGAATCGCCGGGGTTCGAGGAACTGCGTCAGGAGTTCCTCGACCGCTACCTCGAGGGTTGCGCGGTCCACAGCCATCTGTTCGACGGCATGGCCCAGGTACTGGAAAAAATCGAAAAGGCCAACCTGATCTGGGGCGTGGTCACCAATAAGCCGGTACGTTTCGCCGAGCCGATCATGCAGCAGTTGGGCCTGGCCGACCGTTCGAAAGTGCTGATTTGCCCCGATCATGTGAAGAACAGCAAACCGGATCCGGAGCCGTTGATCCTGGCGTGCAAGATGCTCGACCTGGACCCGGCCAGCGTGCTGTTTGTCGGCGATGACCTGCGGGACATCGAGTCCGGTCGCGATGCCGGCACCAAAACCTGCGCGGTGACCTACGGCTATATTCACCCGGACGATAACCCCAAGCACTGGGGCGCGGACGTAGTGATCGATCATCCGCTGGCGTTGCTCGAGGTGTTGGATAACGCTTTGTGCAGTTGCTGAACACAGAGGCTTTTGTGGCGAGGGAGCTTGCTCCCGCTGGGCTGCGAAGCGGCCCCTTTATCTATGAACGCATTCTTTCAGGCACACCGCATTTGCAGGTTTTTACGACTGCTACGCAGCCGATCGGGAGCAAGCTCCCTCGCCACAAGTACGATGCCTGCCTGTTGAATTGTTGTGAGGTTTTTTATGTTTGATTATTCCGCCCGCCCTGACTTGCTCAAGGACCGGGTCATCCTGGTCACCGGCGCTGGCCGTGGCATCGGTGCTGCCGCTGCAAAAACCTACGCCGCCCACGGCGCCACCGTGCTGCTGCTGGGCAAGACCGAGGCCAACCTGACTCAGGTCTATGACGAAATCGAAGCGGCAGGGCACCCACAACCGGCCGTGATTCCGTTCAATCTGGAAACCGCACTGCCTCATCAATACGATGAACTGGCAGCCATGATCGAGACCGAGTTCGGTCACCTCGACGGCTTGCTGCACAACGCATCCATCATCGGCCCACGCACCCCGATCGAGCAGTTGTCCGGCGAGAATTTCATGCGCGTCATGCACGTCAACGTCAACGCCATGTTCATGCTCACCAGCACCCTGCTGCCATTGCTCAAGCTGTCTCAGGACGCCTCGGTGGTGTTCACCTCCAGCAGCGTCGGTCGCAAGGGCCGTGCGTACTGGGGCGCTTACGGCGTTTCCAAGTTCGCCACCGAAGGCCTGATGCAAACCCTGGCCGACGAAGTAGACACCGTGGCACCGGTGCGCTCCAACAGCATCAACCCCGGCGCCACCCGCACCAGCATGCGCGCTCAAGCCTACCCCGGTGAAAACCCGCTGAATAATCCAACCCCTGAGGAGATCATGCCGGTCTACCTTTACCTCATGGGTCCGGACAGCACCGGCATCAATGGCCAGGCATTCAACGCTCAGTAGTGCCCGTGCGTCGCTTTTCTGCCGCGACGGCTTCCCGCCGCGGCATTCAAACCCGGTGCTAACTACCCCTGCTGCAAGTCAAATAAATGTCATCGCGCTGCGCAACTCCCTCCGCATGACCTTCCAGCATTTTGATTTTTAAAGCTTTTTTATTCGACTGAACCGAATGGCACGACTTTCGCTCTAATTTTGTTCAGACACGCCGTGTGAAAGCAGACGAGGCGGAGCTTGAGCCGAGAGGTTACTAATCTTCGGCAAAGCGGACTAAACTCGTGCCAAATGTCCTACGGGACTGATGGACCAGTATGACGCGCAGCCCAAAGCCGCTCTCACCCAGCCTGTAAGACAGCCTTACTGCTTAGGGGCTCACGCCATATGAAATCACCTTCCCAGACCAACGCAATTGACTTCGACAGTGCCAAATTGCAACGCCTGGGCTTTGGTCAGCAGCCTCCCCTCCTGGAGCGGCCCGACAGTCTTGCGCAGTTGCGCCAAACGCTGGGCCTGCAACTGCAAACCAGTCTTGAGCCGCAACGCATTCTCGGACTTTTCTTCCGTGAAATTCAGCGCCTGGTGCCGCTGGATGCCTTGATTTACGAACATCAGCCCAGCGACTTGCGCCTGCAATTCGGCGCGCGAGGTCATCATTCAATCAGCTACAGCCTCAGCCATGAAGGCGAGCAATTGGGTGAGCTGGTGTTCCGTCGCAATCAGCGTTTCAGCGAACAGGAACAGGGTAACCTGGAGTCACTGTTGTCGACCCTGCTCTTCCCCATGCGAAACGCCCTGCTTTACCGAGCAGCGACCCAAAGTGCATTGCGTGATCCGCTGACCGATACCGGCAACCGCATCGCCATGGATCAGACGCTGGAACGGGAAATCGAGATGTCGCGGCGACACTCGCAGCCCCTGTCGCTGTTGATGCTGGACATCGATCACTTCAAACAGATCAACGACACCTACGGGCACAGCGCCGGCGATGAAGTGCTAAAGGCCGTCGCAGCCTCGATCAAAAACCAGTTGCGCAACGTCGACATGGTGTTCCGCTTTGGTGGCGAAGAATTTCTGATTCTGCTTTCCAACACCAGTCGGGAAGCAGCCGCCATGGTCGGTGAACGACTGCGGTTTGCGGCGCAGGCTCAGGACTATGTGGCCGAGGGCAAGATGATCGAACTGACGGTCAGCATCGGTTGCTCGACGCTGCTTCCCGGCGAGTCTGCCGAGAGTTTGTTGCGTCGGGCCGACAGTGCATTGTATGTGGCCAAGCGTGAGGGGCGTAACCGTCTTGCGATGGCGGGCTGAGTCCCGGCAACACCGAATAACCAATGTGGGAGCGAGCTTGTGGCGAGGGAGCTTGCTCCCGCTCGACTGCGCAGCAGTCGCAAAGCTTCTGGGGCCGCTGCGCGACCCAGCGGGAGCAAGCTCCCTCGCCACACAGGCCCGCTCCCACATTTGGTTTGTGTTGCTTTCAGAGGATCAGCTTTCGGCCAGCTCCATCCGCTCACGGGCTACCGGGGTTTTCACTGCCAATTCCAACTGCATGCAACGCTCCAGGAACAGATACATGTAGTCGTAACTTTTGCAGACCGCCTGGCGCAATTCCACTTGCAGCGCTTTGCTCGGGTTCATGCCCGCCAAGGTGCAGATGATTTCCAAGGCTTCCCATGGATGGGCATCGTCGTACTGGGCATGCATCTTCAACCACTTCATGGCCCGCTTGCGATCTTCCTCGGGGAACGAGGCCGCATAGACGCCATTGGAGCAAACCAGGGCCGACCACTCCCCCGTCGCCCCTTCGATGGCGTAATTGGTGGCGGCGATGGCCACGATCAGCGAGTCCGACGAACTGGTGTGCCAGCACCAATGGCTCAAGGCGTGAAGCTCTGGTGCCACGTGTTGCGCTTGCAGATCTTCCAGGCTGATACCGTGGGCACGGCTCCAGTGCACCCAGTAGTCGGCATGGTTCAATTCGACGCGAATGTTGCGCATCAGCCAGCGACGCGCCATGTCTTCGCCAGGGTGGCGCGCAAACCGGGTCTTGGTCAGGTTCTGTGCCATGTATAAAGCGAACTGTTCGACCACCGGCCAGCCACCAATAAGGTACTGACGCATGGTTTTTGCACTGAGTCTGTTATCTCGCATGCGTTGATACAGTTCGTGTTCGACAACCCGGCGCTTGCTCTCGCTGCAATCCTGGATCAGTTGCTGAGCCCAGGCGGGATAACTTGCAGCTTCCATGAGTGGTCCGGTTCTGTTGAATGTCTCGATCACTGTCGCGCTCCTTTTGATTGTGATTTTAAGATCAACAAGAGATTTCAACGGAACGTGCCCGGCGCCTTGAACAACAAGGATCGGGGCCGGGCAGGACGACTTTGCAAACTATCCCAGGTAAACAGATGCGGGCGTTCAATCACATACCCTTGAGCGTAATCCACTCCGATCTCCAGCAATGCCTGCTCGATCTGAGGTGTTTCAACGAACTCTGCAATCGTGCGCTTACCCATGACATGACCGATGTGATTGATCACTTCGACCATGGCGCGGTTAATCGGGTCGTCCAGCATATCCTTTACGAAACTCCCGTCGATCTTCAGGAAGTCTACAGGTAAATGTTTCAAGTAAGCGAATGAGGACATACCGGCACAAAAGTCATCTAGCGAAAAATGACAACCTAAGCCTTTGAGTTCATTGATAAATTTAGTTGCGCTAGCCAGATTTGCAATCGCGCTGGTTTCTGTAATTTCAAAACAAATCATTTCAGGTGGAATTGAATATGCAACAAACTGTTCACGAAGGAAGTCCAGAAACGCCTCATCTCCGATAGTAATACCTGACAGATTTATCGCACACATGGCCAACGGCCCTTCGCGCTCTTCGGCGACGCACTGGGCAATGACTTTGAAAACGTTCTCCACCACCCAACGATCAATCGACGTCATCAAACCGTAACGCTCGGCGGCCGGAATGAAACTGTCCGGCAGAATCATGCGTCCCGCTTCGTCATGCAGGCGCAGCAGTATTTCGATATGCCCGCCGCCATGCTCACCAGGGCCAAGAGGCGCGATTTCCTGGGCGTACAGGCAGAAGCGGTCTTCTTCCAGCGCCACGTGCAGGCGCTGCACCCAGGCCATTTCGCCAAACCGCAAGGACAGCTCCGAGTCGTCGGCGTGATAGACCTGAACCCGGTTGCGGCCCTTTTCCTTGGCCATATAACAGGCCATGTCAGCGGCACGCAATGAAGCTTCAAGGGTGGCCGGACTCTGGACCACATGCACCAGGCCAATGCTCACGGTGGTCACGAACGGCCGGCCTTTCCAGACAAAATGCAGGTTCTGCACGGTCTGGCGCAGGCCTTCGGCGATTTTCTCGGCTGCTTGCGGCGCGCAGTTTTCCAACAGAACGCCAAACTCGTCACCCCCTAGCCGGGCCAGAGTGTCGCCTTCGCGCAAACCTGATTGCAACAACGCACAGATATGCCGCAACAACTCGTCGCCCGCCGCATGGCCGCAGGTGTCGTTGACCAGTTTGAATTGATCCAGGTCGAGAAACATCAAGGCGTGCCGCCCCGCCTGACGCGTCAGGTTATGCAGGGCCTGCTCCAGCCGATATTCGAATTCGCGGCGGTTGGCCAATCCGGTCAGAGCATCGTGAGTCGCCTGCCAGGACAGATTGGCGATGTATTGCCGCTCCTGGGTCATGTCATGCAGCACCAGCACGGTGCCACTGACCCTGCCCGTATTGCGGATCGGCGCGCCGACCAGAGTGACCGAAACCGTGCTGCCATCCAGACGCTGGATCAGTTTTGAATGCTCGCTGCCACCGCTGAGCTGACCGCTCAAAATGTGCTCGATCAAGGTAAAACCGTCGGCCTGAGCACTCTCGTCCAGCAGATTGAACAGCGCCGCCAATGGCAACCCCGCCGCCTGTTCGGCCTTCCAGTGAGTCAAGGCCTCGGCGGCCGGATTCATATAGACAATCGCGCCCTCGACGTCCGTGGTGATCACCCCGTCGCCAATCGATTGCAGAGTGATCTGTGCCCGGTCTTTCTCCAACTGCAAGGCATCGGCGAAGGCATGGCGCTGCTTGAGCAGTTTATGCGTACGCAACAGCGCCAACACAATCAAACCCAACGCAGTGGCCAGGTTCGTCACCAACAGCAGACGGAGAATCACCCGCGAGCCTTCGCCCAAGGCATCGCTGAATGCTTTGGCGGCAGGTGTCACGCCATCATTGATGGCAAAAATCTGCTCTTTCCAGCGTTTGACGTCGGCATCGGTGACCTGGCTATCGGCAATACGCTGATGCATCTCCCGCGCGACGTCATCGAGTCGCACCAGGTACGCGTCACCGACCGTCCACAGCTCGATGGCTTTTTCCAGGTAACTGAAATGCCGGAAATTGAGGTACAGCCAAATCAGACTGGAGACGTCGTCCGGGTGGTTGCCGCCCTTGAGGATCGCGATTCGCGCTGCCTCGATATTCGGTGGCTGATGGTCCAGCGCCAGACGCAATTCATGGCCACCCTGAGGCACCGCAATCGCGTTCTGGTATTTGAGAAAAATCGTTTCGTCGCGACTGTCGGCGTAGAGATTGAGGTAATAGATGGCGTCTTTCTGGCCCTTGGACCACAGGCTTTCCCCGCCGACGTAACCGCGAACCGCCGAAAGAACGTAAAGACTGCCGCCTCCCAACAATGCCTGAAATAATACGACGGCGATAAAAGGCCAGACGATGCCCAACAACCGAGGGGTTGCGAGAGTCCTTTTTGGCTTCATGAGGTCCCTTGTCTTAACACTGCTCGATCGTCGTCCGGACGAAAACGCTACCGCTAGACTAGGATGGGTTCTCACTCTAGGCAAGCCGGGGACGCTCATGCTCAACAGCAGCACAGTCCCGGCGATTCAGGGCTGGCTCGTCTTCATGTGCTAAACCTTGCCGGGGAAAATGCCCTGCACGTCTTGTGGCATTAATCTAGTGCTGCTGTAAATGCCCATAAAGCTTGGCGTACAAACCACCATCGGCAATCAGCTGCTGATGGTCGCCATCCTCGGCTACCTGGCCACCATCGAACACCAGCACCCGGTCGGCCTGTTTCACGGCCGACAACCGGTGCGCAATGATCAGCGTGGTGCGGTTGCTCAAGAACCGCGCCAGTGCCTGGTGCAGGTTGTATTCGGTGGCTGCGTCCAGGGCAGACGTAGCCTCGTCGAGGATGACTACCTTGGGTTCGGCCAACACCATCCGCGCAATCGCCAGGCGTTGACGCTGCCCGCCGGATAAACGCACACCGGAGCGCCCGACAATACTGTCCAGGCCATTGGGCAATTCACGCACCGTGTTGTGCAGCTGAGCAATTTCCAATGCCTGCCAGCAGGCTTCATCGGTGCGTTCGCGGCCCATGGTCAGGTTGGCGCGCACGGTGTCGTTGAACAGTGCCGGGTGCTGCAAGACCACGGCGACATTTTCACGCACGGTTTCCAGGCCGATCTCTTCCTGAGTCGAACCACCGAAACGGATGGTGCCGGCCAGCGGCGTGTACAAGCCCAGCAGCAACTGCACCAAGGTGCTTTTACCACCGCCGCTGGCGCCGACAATCGCGACTTTTTCACCGGGGGCAATCGACAGGTTCATTTGGTTCAACACCAATTCGTCGCCATAGCCGAAACTCAGCCCCTGAACTTCGATACCCACCGTGTCGCGCCCCAGGAACGGGTCGACACTGCCGGTGTATTGCGGTTCATCAGCGCGGGCCAGCAACTCGTTGATCCGCGACAGCGCACCGCCAGCGGCGTAAAAGGCGTACTGCAAGTTGAGCAGTTGTTCCACCGGACCGATCATGAACCACAGGTAGCTGAACACGGCCAGCATCTGGCCGATGGACAGGTCGGAAAACAGCACGGTGAGCATGGCCGCGGCGCGAAAAATATCGATGCCGAACTGGAACAGCAAACCGCTGGCACGGTTCGATGCATCGGTTCTCCATTGCGAGCTCACTGCGTAATCGCGCACTTCACGCGCTCGCTGGCCCAGCCGTCCGAGGAAAAAGCCCTGCCGATTACCGGCGCGCACTTCCTGGATGGCATCCAGGGTTTCGGTCAAGGCCTGGGTGAAGCGCGAGGTGCTGTCGTTCTCGAGTTTCTTCAGGTGTTTGACCCGCTTGCCCAACTGCACCGTGGCATAGATCACCAGCGGGTTGAATAGCAGGATCAGCAGCGCGAGTTTCCAGTGCATCCACATCAGGATCGAGGCGGTGCCCACCAGCGTCAGCATGGCCACGAGGAAACGACTGAGGGTTTCGCCGACGAATTTGTCCACGGTGTCCAGGTCGGTGACCAGGTGCGTAGTCACCGTGCCGCTGCCCAGGCTTTCGTATTCCCCCAGCGAAATGCATTTGAGCCGTTCGATCAACCGCACCCGGATCCGATACACGATGTCTTTAGCCAACGCCGCAAACAATTTCGCCTGCACCACGTTGAATAACAACGCGGCACAGCGCAATGCCAGGGTCACCAGCAGCATCAGGCCAATGTAACCCGCAGCTTTCTGCCAGACGTCGGGCAGCGCGTGGTTCATGATTTTCAGCGCGGCGTCACCGTGGCCCAGCAGTACTTCGTCCACCAGCAACGGCAACAGCAAGGGAATCGGCACGCTGCACAGCGTTGCCAATACCGCGACGCCGTTGGCGATCCACAGAGATTTTTTATGGTGAAGGGCCAGGCGACGGATTTCTGCCCAGCTCAGACGGTCGACACGTGCAGGGGCTGGAACGTCGTCGGGCAGGTCATGCACAGGCAGCGCGTTCCAGCCAGCGGCCGAGCAACGGTGACAACACATTCAAAGGTTGATACCCATTGGTCAGCAACGCCAATTGACCATCACGCTCTGCCAGCAAGGTCGGGAAACCGGCAATGCCCAGGTCCTGGACCCAGGTGAAATCGGCAGCGGTGGCTGCATGCTGATCGGCACGGTCGAAGGCGGCGGCGAATTCGATGCGCGGCAAACCGGCCTGCTCCGCCAGCTCCACCAACACGCTGGCGTGAGTGACGTCGCGACCTTCGGCGTAGAAGGCATGCTGGATCAACCCGAGCAGTTTCCACGCGCAATCCGGTGCCAGGCTGCGCGCCGTCACCAGCGCCCGACACGCCGGCTCGGTGTCGTAGACAAACCCGTCGGGCAGCGCGCCTTCAAACTTGAACGGTTGGCCAGTGGCCTCGTGGACCGCCTGCCAGTGTTCAAGGATGTAGCGCCGGGTGGTCGGCTCCAGCGCCGAGCCGCTGCCGGTGCGCAAACCGCCGACGACCAGATGCACGTCCACCCCCGCCGCCTGCGCCTGCTCGACCAGCGCGTTGGCCACTGGCGCAAAGCCCCAGCACCAGGAACACATCGGGTCCATCACATAGAGCAGGCGACGTACAGACATGGCTCAAGCCTCGGAAGGAGTTTGCTTGTAGTTGTAACCGATCGGGTGCGGCAGGTTGCGCGCCTTGGCCAGTTCGATCTGCTTCTGCCGGTCGATGGCACTGCGACGGGTTTTCTCGCTCAGCTTATCCCAGCAATGCGGGCAACTGATGCCGGCCACATAGTGCTCGGACGCGCGGTCTTCCACACTGACGGGCGTACGACAGGCATGACATTGATCGTAGTCGCCTTCGCTGAGGTCGTGGCGCACGGTCACACGGTTATCGAACACGAAGCAGTCGCCCTGCCATTTGGTTTCTTCCTGCGGCACCTCTTCGAGGTACTTCAGGATGCCGCCCTTGAGGTGATAGACCTCGTCGAAACCCTGGCTGAGCATGTAGCTAGAAGCCTTTTCGCAGCGAATGCCGCCGGTGCAGAACATCGCGACTTTCTTGTGCACGGCCGGGTCGAAATGGGCTTTGATGTAGTCGGGGAATTCGCGAAAACTGGTGGTCTTCGGATCGATGGCGCCTTCGAAGGTGCCAATCGAGACTTCGTAGTCGTTGCGGGTGTCGATCAGCAGCACTTCGGGATCGCTGATCAGCGCGTTCCAGTTCTGCGGATCCACATAGGTGCCGACCTTTTTGTTCGGGTCCACGCCTTCAACGCCCAAGGTGACGATTTCTTTCTTGAGTTTGACTTTGGTGCGATAGAACGGCTGCTCGTCGCAGTACGACTCTTTGTGATCGATGTCGTCCATGCGCGGGTCGTTCTTGAGCCAGGCCATCAGCCCGTCAATGCCTTCGCGGCTGCCGGACACGGTGCCGTTGATGCCTTCTTCGGCGATCAGCAGCGTGCCTTTGATGCCGTTGTCGACCATCGCTTGCAGCAGCGGCTCGCGCAGGGCGACGTAATCTTCCAGGGTGACGAACTTATACAGTGCCGCCACGACAATCTGTTGTGTCATGGGTAATTCTCCAGGTGGCTACCCTCGTAAGGGGTGAACCGGATGCGAAAAAAAACGCGCCGGGTAAGCGGCGCGTTGCGGATTCTAGCAAAAACCGTGTGGCTTTAGGACTGCGAGATGCCTTTGTGGCGAGGGAGCTTGCTCCCGCTCGGCTGCGAAGCAGTCGTAATGCTGGCGACTGCACTCTTTCAGACAGAACGCTGTTGCAGGTTTTAGGGCTGCTTCGCAGTCCAGCGGGAGCAAGCTCCCTCGCCACAACAGCCCTTCAGCCCTTCAGCCCTTCAGCCCGTCACATTAATGCTTGCTACCGCCAGCACAGGTCGGCGAGGCCGGGGCTGCGTCGATCTGTGCCCATTCTTGCGGCGTGTAGGTATGCAGCGCCAACGCATGGAACTCGCCCATCAGTTCGCCCAACGTGCCGTACACCTTCTGGTGACGCTTGACGCGATTGAGGCCTTCAAACTGCTGGCTGACCACCACGGCCTTGAAGTGGGTCTGCAACCCACGGCTGTGCATGTGGCTTTCATCCAGCACTTGCAGGTGCTCGGGCTGTAACAGCCCGAGCGTCGATTCGATGCGTTGTTGCATGGTCATCCCGAACTCCGCTTAAGGCTTTTTCTTGGCAGGAGCGGCGCCTTTAGGCTCCAGCTCGGCCGTCATGTCAGCCAGCAGTTTGTTGACCACAGGCACCGCGCTTTCCAGCTTGGCCTGGGTCATCTGTGCCGATTGCTGAGTCAGCTGCGGCATTTTTTCCAGGACTTTCTTGCCCAGTGGAGACTGGTAGAACGCAACCAGATCCTTGAGCTCGGATTCGCTGAAATTGGTGGTGTAAAGCTTGACCATGTCTGGCTTCAGCTTGTTCCAGCCAATGGCTGCGTCCAGAGCGGCGTTGGCCTTGGCTTGATAGGTTTCCAGCAGGGCTTTTTTCGACTCAGGGGCTTTGGTCTGTTCAAAGCGCTGAGCGAACATTTGCTGCACTTGCATGTACACCGGAGTGCCCAATTTGTCAGCGTGCGCCAGGGTCAGGAAAGCTTCGGCACTGGCGTTGTGGCTGGCGGTATCGGCAAAAACCTGGCCGCTGGCGCAAACCAGTGCAACCGCGGTACAGATGGCACGAAGACGAGTCATCGAGTTTCCTTTTCTAGCAGGCGAGGCAAAACCTCAAGGGCGTCCATTCTGCACCTAAAAAAGTGTGTCACTCAACCCCAAGCCTTGTCGCGCCTGATTTAGAGGGGTTGAACGGTCAAATTCCAGACTGATGGAACCACGGCCGGCGATCACGGCCTAAACTGCGCTATCAGACCGACAGGAGTGTGCATGATGAGCCGTATCGAAACCGACAGCCTGGGCCAGGTAGAAGTCCCGGATGACGCTTACTGGGGCGCTCAGACGCAACGCTCGCTGATCAACTTCGCCATCGGCAACGAGCGCATGCCGCTGGCCGTGCTGCACGCCCTGGCCCTGATCAAGAAAGCCGCGGCGCGCGTCAACGATCGCAATGGCGACCTGCCCGCCGACATCGCCCGGCTGATCGAACAGGCCGCCGACGAAGTGCTCGACGGCGACCACGACGAGCAGTTCCCGCTGGTGGTCTGGCAGACCGGCAGCGGCACCCAGAGCAACATGAACGTCAACGAAGTGATCGCCGGTCGCGCCAACGAACTGGCCGGCAACCCGCGCGGCGGCAAGACGCCGGTGCATCCCAACGATCACGTCAACCGTTCCCAGAGTTCCAACGATTGCTTCCCCACGGCCATGCACATCGCGACGGCTCAGGCGGTGCAGCAGCATTTGCTACCGGCGATCAGCGAATTGTCGGGCGGGTTGGCGGAGTTGTCCGCGCGGCACATGAAACTGGTCAAGACCGGTCGTACCCATATGATGGACGCCACACCGATCACTTTCGGCCAGGAGCTCTCGGCGTTCATCGCGCAACTGGATTACGCCGAGCGGGCGATCCGAAGCGCGCTGCCGGCGGTCTGTGAACTGGCTCAGGGCGGCACTGCGGTTGGCACCGGATTGAACTCGCCCCACGGTTTTGGCGAAGCGATCGCTGCTGAACTGGCCGCCCTCTCCGGCCTGCCGTTCGTTACGGCCCCCAATAAATTTGCCGCCCTGGCTGGCCACGAGCCGCTGGTCACCCTTTCCGGCGCCCTGAAGACCCTTGCCGTGACCCTGATGAAAATCGCCAACGACCTGCGCCTGCTGGGCTCCGGGCCGCGAGCGGGGTTGGCCGAAGTGAAACTGCCGGCCAATGAGCCGGGCAGTTCGATCATGCCCGGCAAGGTCAACCCGACTCAGTGCGAAGCCCTGTCGATGCTGGCCTGCCAGGTATTGGGCAATGACGTTGCCATCGGTTTTGCCGCCAGTCAGGGCCATCTGCAATTGAACGTGTTCAAACCGGTGATCATCCATAACCTGCTGCAGTCGATCCGCTTGCTGGGCGATGGCTGCAGTAACTTCCAGCAGCATTGCATCGCCGGACTGGAACCGGATGCCGAGAAAATGGCCGAGCACCTGGAACAAGGCTTGATGCTGGTGACGGCGCTGAACCCGCATATCGGCTACGACAAGTCGGCGGAGATTGCCAAGAAGGCTTACAGCGAGGGGCTGACCCTGCGTGAGGCGGCGTTGCAGCTGGGCTATCTGACGAATGAAGAGTTTGATGCGTGGGTGCGGCCGGAGGATATGTTGGAGGCTGGCAAGCAGGGGTGAATCTGAAAGTGATTTAGTGCCTGACAGTCAGTCATCGCGGGCAAGCCACGCTCCCACAGAGTTTGTGTCGATCCTGAATATTTGTGATCGACACAAATCCTGTGGGAGCGTGGCTTGCCCGCGATGAACGAGAACGCGGTCTAACTGGCCACCATCCGCACCCGCCGCGCCCTGAGCCCCGCCATCAACGATGGCCCCAACGCCACCAGCACCGACCCCAACACCACCAACACCGCCCCGCCATAACCCAGGCCGTTGATCTGCTCGGCGTGCACATACTCAGGCCATAACCACGCGGCCACAGCCACGGCGGCAAAGGTCACCAGCGGCGTGATCGCCAGCGTTGCGCTGACCCGCGAAGCTTCCCAATGGGCCAGGGCTTCGGCGAAGGCGCCATAAGCGATCAGGGTGTTCAAACAGCACGCCAGCAGCAGCCAGCCTTGCAACGGACTCAATTGCAGCGCCTCCAGCGGATGCACCCATGGCGTCAGCAACAGCGCACAGAATAGGTAAATCACCATCATCACCTGCAACGAATTCCATACCGTGAGCAACTGCTTCTGGCCCAAGGCATAGAAGGTCCAGACCGTGGACGCCAACAGCACCATCAGCACGCCGGCGGTGTAATCGGTCAGGGAGGTGAGCAGTTCACTCAAGCGCTGATTGAAGAACAGTGCAAAGCCGATCAGCAGCACCAACAGGCCAATCCCCTGCCCCACGCTAAACCGTTCCTTGAACACGAACAGACTGGCGATCAGCAACATGATCGGACCCATCTGCACCACCAGTTGCGCGGTGCCGGGGCTGAGCAGGTTCAGGCCCATCAGGTACAGCACGTAGTTGCCGACCAGTCCGAGTACCGCCATTAACACCAGCCAGCCACCGCGCGGGCCGAGGACTTTGCGACTCGGCAGGCGTTTGGTCGCCGCCAGATAGATGAACAGACAACCGCCGGACACCAACAGCCGAAACCAGGTCACGGTCACCGGGTCCATCACCAGCAGCACTTGCTTGAGCTTGATCGGCAGGATTCCCCACAGCAACGCGGTCAGCAAGGCCAAGCACAGACCATAAACCCAGCGACCCGATGAAATATGCATGCTGACCCCGAAGCCGATTGGCGAAAACGGTCATTCTAGGCTCAGACCGGGGCGCGACACAGGGACAGTTGCCAACGGGCCGCGAATGAAACTGTGCAGGTCGCACCATAAAGTTGACGATATGCCGTCGATCAGCTCGCCAGGCGTGGCAAGTGGTTCATGCATAAGCTCATTGAAACCGTCACCCGCAGGAGATCGCCCATGTACGGCATGCGCGCCCAAGACAACGCCCCCGCCACCCACTTTCGTTGTGACCGCTTATGTCGTGTGAATGGAGAGTTGTACTTCACCACGCGGGAACACACGCTGGAGGGTCCGTTTGAAAACCGGGAAGCAGCGGTGCGTGAGATTCAAGCGTATATCGAGCGGATGCAGTTCTTGTGCATGAGCCGGTAAACCGCGGCGCCTGCATCGCGGGCAAGCCCGCTCCCACAGGTTTTGTGGCGTTCGCAGGATTTGTGATCGCCGCTAATTACTGTGGGAGCGGGCTTGCCCGCGATAGCAATGCAACAGTCACTACCAAAACCAGGGTACTTACCGCACCGCCTCAAACAACCCCGTAGCCCCCATCCCGCCCCCCACGCACATGGTGACGATGCCGTAGCGCAGGTTACGCCGCTGCAATTCACGCACGATGTGCCCGACCTGACGCGAACCGGTCATGCCGAACGGATGGCCGATGGCAATCGAGCCGCCGTTGACGTTGTATTTGTCGTTGTCGATTTCCAGCCGATTGCGGCTGTACAGGCATTGCGAGGCGAACGCTTCGTTGAGTTCCCACAGATCAATGTCGGCAACCTGCAATCCCTTGGCCTTGAGCAACTTCGGCACCGAGAACACCGGGCCGATGCCCATCTCGTCTGGCTGACACCCGGCCACGGCAAAACCGCGGAAGAAGGCTTTGGGCTTGAGCCCCAGCGCCAGGGCTTTTTCCAGGCTCATCACCAGGGTCATCGAAGCGCCGTCGGACAGCTGCGACGAGTTGCCAGCGGTCACGGAGCCGTCCTCGGCAAACACCGGTTTCAACCCGGCCAGGCTTTGCAGCGTGGTATCCGGGCGGTTGCAGTCGTCGTGATCGACGATGCCCTCGAGAATCTGCACCTGGCCGGTGGCCTTGTCTTCAACGCGATACTTCACCGCCATCGGCACGATTTCATCGTTGAACAACCCGGCGGCCTGCGCCAGGGCAGTACGTTGCTGGCTTTGCAGGGCGTACACATCCTGGTCCTGGCGACTGACGTCGTAACGACGCGCGACGATTTCGGCGGTCTGGCCCATGGGGAAATAGATGCCCGGCACCTGCTCCTTCAGCAGCGGGTTGATCAGGTTGTCGGTGTTGACGCTTTTCATGGTCAGGCTGATCGACTCGACGCCACCGGCGACGATGATGTCGCTGCAACCCGAAGCGATCTGATTGGCGGCAATGGCGATGGCCTGCAAGCCCGATGAACAGAAGCGGTTAAGGGTCATGCCACCGGTGCCGATGCCCAGATGCGATAGCACCGCGACGTTGCGGCCGATGTTGAAGCCCTGGGCGCCTTCGTTGGAGCCGGCGCCGACGATGCAATCCTCGACACTGGCCGGGTCGACGTCATTGCGCGTGAGCAGCGCGTTGACACAGTGGGCCGCCATGTCGTCCGGACGGGTCATGTTGAACTTGCCGCGAAAGGATTTGGCCAGGCCGGTCCGTACGCTGTCGACGATCACCACTTCACGCATGGCATACACCTCATTGTTGTTGTCAGTCAGGAATTGGACCGAGCATAAGTCCACCCTATGACTGACCGCGACAATCATTCACCTCGCGTATGCGTAGCCATCGGTTCAGCGCTTGCGTTTTCGCTGTTTCTTCTCGCGGTTGTCGGACTTTTCGAACGCCTCTTCCAGCGCCTGGTTAATAGTGCGCAGGACCTTGACCCGCGCCCAGCGCTTGTCATTGGCTTCCACCAGGGTCCACGGTGATATCTCGGTGCTGGTGCGATCGACCATGTCGCCGACAGCGGTGCGGTAATCGTCCCACTTGTCGCGATTGCGCCAGTCGTCTTCGGTGATCTTGAAACGCTTGAAGGGAATTTCTTCACGCTCCTGGAAGCGCTCCAGTTGGGTCTGTTTGTCGATGGCCAGCCAGAACTTGACCACGATCACCCCGGCGTCGGCGATCTGCTCTTCGAAGTCGTTGATCTCGCCGTAGGCGCGCATCCAGTTCGCCTTGCTGCAAAAGCCTTCTATGCGCTCCACCAGCACCCGGCCATACCAGGAACGGTCGAACACAGTGAATTTGCCCCGCGCCGGAATATGCCGCCAGAACCGCCAGAGATACGGCTGGGCCCGTTCTTCCTCGGTAGGCGCGGCGATCGGCACGATGTCGTACTGGCGTGGGTCGAGTGCCGCGGCCACCCGACGAATTGCCCCGCCCTTGCCTGCCGCGTCATTGCCTTCGAACAATGCAATCAACGCATGGCGACGCATGCGCTTGTCGCGCATCAGCCCGGAAAACCGTGCCTGTTCGGTAATCAGTTGTTCTTCATAATCGTCCTTGTCCAGGCTCAGCGTCATGTCCAGGCTGTCGAGCAAATTCACCTGATCGACGCTGGGGAACAAGGGCGCGGCGCTGACTTTGTCCGGGTGAATCCTGGGTCTTTTCAATGCACTTTGCAGGCCATCGAGCAGAATCTTGCCGACCGCCAGGCTTCTATAGTTCGCGTCCACGCCTGCAATCACATGCCACGGCGCATAGTCGCGGCTGGTGCGGCGCAGCACCCGTTCGCCGTATTTGACGAATTTGTCGTAGGTCTGCGATTGCTGCCAGTCCAGCGGGCTGATGCGCCAACTGTGCAACGGGTCATCGGCCAGTGCCTTGAGCCGCGCTTTCATTTGTTTTTTGGAGAGGTGAAACCAGAACTTGAAGATCAGCGCGCCTTCGTCGCACAGCATCTTCTCTAACCGCTCGGCCCCATTGATGCTTTGATCGAGTCGCGGATCCTTGAACAAGCCATGAACTCGTCCCTGCAGCATCTGGCTGTACCAGTTGCCGAAGAAAATCCCCATGCGGCCCTTGGCCGGGAGCATCCGCCAGTAGCGCCAGGCCGGCGGTCGCGCCAGTTCTTCGTCGGTCTGCTGGTCGAAGGTGCGAACCTCGATCGAGCGCGGGTCCATCCATTCATTGAGCAACTTGACGGTCTCGCCCTTGCCGGCCCCTTCAATGCCGTTGATCAAAATGATCACTGGAAAACGGTGTTGCTGGCGAAGTTCGAACTGCGCTTCGAGCAAAGCTTCACGCAGGGCCGGCACTTCGGCGTCATAGGTTTCTTTGTCGATGGTATGACCGATTTCGGCGGATTCGAACATGGAGCGGCTCCTTCCAGGATTGAGCAAGACTAGCGGATTGACTACCCATATGTAGGACAAATCAATCTTTGAAGCGGATACAACCCCCTGTGGCGAGGGAGCTTGCTCCCGCTGGACGGCGAAGCCGTCCCGACATCGGCAACCCCGCACTCCAGTGGCACATAGGCAACCAGCTTACGGCTGCTTCGCACCCGAGCGGGAGCAAGCTCCCTCGCCACAAAAGCGACGATTTTCCCTGACACACCCAATGTGGCACTTGCCATGGATCAAGCACCGCTACGGCGATCAGCTAGAATGGCCACCTTGTCGTTGCCGAGCCTGCCATGAAACCTGTATTGCCCCACGCCCAGCTCGACTGGGACGACCAAGGTCGCCCGCGTTCGCGGGTGTTCGATGATGTGTATTTTTCCGACCAGTCGGGCCTTGAAGAAACCCGCTACGTGTTTCTGCAGCAAAACGATTTGCGCGAGCGTTTCGCCGCATTGCCGGCACGCGGTCGATTGGTGATTGGCGAAACCGGGTTCGGTACCGGACTGAATTTTCTCTGTGCCTGGCAGTTGTTCGAACAGCACGCGGTGGCCGGTGCGCGACTGCATTTTGTCAGCGTCGAAAAGTACCCGCTGAGCGCTCCCGACCTGCAACGGGCCCTGGCGCTATGGCCGGAACTCAAGCCGTTTGCCGATCAATTGCTGGCGCAATACGTCGCGATCCATCAAGGCTTTCAGCGCCTGGTGCTGGACAACGGCCGCGTCACCCTGACCTTGCTGATCGGCGATGCACTGGAGCAGTTGCCGCAACTGGATGCGCAAATCGACGCCTGGTTTCTCGACGGTTTCGCCCCGGCGAAAAACCCCGACATGTGGACCGCCGAATTGTTTGCCGAACTGGCTCGCCTGGCGGCACCCGGCTCGACCATCAGCACCTTTACCAGCACCGGCTGGGTGCGCCGTTTGCTGAATGCGGCGGGTTTCAAGATGAAGCGCACGCCGGGCATCGGCCATAAATGGGAAATTCTGCGGGGCACGTTCCTCGGTTGGCCCGAAGAGGCCGCTAAACCGACCTCGGCAAAACCATGGTTCGCTCGCCCGCAGCCACTGACCGGCGAACGCCGCGCCCTGGTGATCGGTGCCGGGCTGGCCGGTTGCGCCAGTGCCGCCAGCCTGGCCGCGCGGGGTTGGCAAGTGAGCCTGCTGGACCGCCACGAAGCACTGGCGCACGAAGCCTCGGGCAATCCTCAGGGCGTGCTGTACCTCAAGCTTTCTGCTCACGGCACGGCGTTGTCGCAATTGATCGTCAGCGGTTTTGGTTACACCCGACGTTTGCTGGAACAACTGCAGCGTGGCGTCGACTGGGACGATTGCGGAGTCTTGCAACTGGCCTTCAATGCCAAGGAAGCCGAGCGTCAGGCGCAATTGGCAACGGCCTTTTCACCGAGCCTGGTGCACCTGCTCGATCAGCCCCAGGCTCAGGCCCGGGCCGGCATCGAATTGGCCCACGGCGGCTTGTTCTACCCTGAAGGCGGCTGGGTTCATCCGCCTGCGTTGTGCCAGTGGCAGGCGTCCTCAACGAACATCCAGTGGCTGCCCCATCGCGACGTGCTGGAACTGCTCAAGGTCGATGATCAGTGGCAGGCCTGGGACGGCGATGCACTGCTGGCCAGCGCGCCGGTGGTGATTCTGGCCGGCGCCGCCGAGATCAAGCGTTTTCCACACAGCGCCGACCTGCCCCTCAAACGCATTCGCGGCCAGATCACCCGACTGGCACAAACCCCTGAAAGCCAGCGCCTGGCGACCGTCGTCTGCGCCGAAGGCTATGTGGCGCCCGCACGCCTGGGCGAACACACACTCGGTGCCAGTTTCGATTTCAAAAGCGATGAGCTGACCCCGACCGTCGCCGAACACCTTGGCAACCTGGCGTTGCTCGAGGAAATCTCCACTGATCTGGTCACCCGTCTGCATGTGCAAGACCTGGATCCGCAGCAACTGGAAGGACGCGCGGCATTCCGCTGCACCAGCCCCGACTACCTGCCGATCGTCGGACCATTGGCCAACCAGGCCGCCTTCGCCGAGGCCTATGCCGCACTGAGCAAAGATGCCCGGCAAGTGCCCGATGTTCTCTGCCCATGGCTCGAGGGGTTTTACGTCAACAGCGGTCACGGCTCTCGCGGTTTGATCACCGCGCCGTTGTCTGGCGAGCTGTTGGCGGCATGGCTTGAAAACGAGCCGTTGCCGCTGCCAAGAACAGTCGCCGAAGCCTGCCATCCCAATCGTTTTGCCTTGCGCCAATTGATCCGCGGAAAAGCCTGACCCACAGCCTTATAACTTATCGGTCTAAAACTCCAGGGATTCACATGGGTCAGTTTCTGAGTACCCGCCGTTTTTGGCGGGTATCGATTGACCCTCCCCAACGGAAAAACCGGTAAGGACCTATGTGCGGATTAGCTGGAGAATTACGTTTCGACCATCAACCTGCGGACCTCGCAGCCATCGAACGAATCACCCATCACCTGGCCCCTCGCGGCCCTGATGCGTGGGGCTTTCACAGCCAGGGGCCGATTGCCCTCGGCCATCGGCGCCTGAAAATCATGGACCTGTCGGACGGCTCGGCACAGCCGATGATCGACAACCAACTGGGCCTGTCCCTGGCCTTCAACGGCGCGATCTACAACTTCCCGGAACTGCGCACTGAGCTTGAAAGCCTCGGTTACGCCTTCTATTCCGGCGGCGACACCGAAGTGCTGCTCAAGGGGTATCACGCCTGGGGCGAAGCCCTGTTGCCCAAACTCAATGGCATGTTCGCCTTCGCCATTTGGGAGCGCGATGCCAAGCGTCTGTTCATCGCCCGCGACCGTCTCGGCGTGAAGCCGTTGTATCTCTCACGCACCGGCCAACGCCTGCGCTTTGCCTCGGCCCTGCCGGCCTTGCTCAAGGGCGGCGACATCAACCCGATTCTCGACCCGGTGGCACTCAATCATTATCTGAACTTCCACGCCGTGGTCCCGGCCCCGCGCACCTTGCTGGCGGGCATCGAGAAACTGCCCCCGGCGAGCTGGATGCGCATCGACGCGGACGGCACCACCGAGCAGAAAACCTGGTGGACCCTGCCCTACGGCCCAAATGCCGACGAACTGAACCTGACCCTCGAAGACTGGCGCGATCGCGTGCTCGACAGCACCCGTGATGCAGTTGCAATCCGTCAACGGGCGGCGGTGGACGTCGGCGTGCTGCTTTCCGGCGGCGTCGATTCGAGTCTATTGGTGGGCCTGTTGCGTGAAGTCGGGGTCGAAGACTTGTCGACCTTTTCCATCGGTTTCCAGGATGCCGGCGGCGAGCGTGGTGACGAGTTCCAGTATTCGGACCTGATCGCCAAGCACTACGGCACCCAGCATCACCAACTGCGCATCGACGAAAAAGAGATCATCGAGCAACTGCCCGCGGCGTTCCGCGCCATGAGCGAGCCGATGGTCAGCCATGACTGCATCGCGTTCTATTTGCTGTCTCGCGAAGTGGCCAAGCACTGCAAGGTGGTGCAAAGCGGCCAGGGCGCGGACGAGTTGTTCGCCGGGTATCACTGGTATCCACAGGTGGACGGTGCGAGCGATCCGTACGCGGCGTATCGCGATGCGTTTTTTGACCGCAGCTACGCCGACTACGCCGCCACGGTGCAGCCGAAATGGCTGACGGCCAACGACGCGGCCGGCGACTTCGTGAAGGAACATTTCGCACAGCCCGGTGCCGACGCAGCCGTGGACAAAGCCCTGCGCCTGGACAGCACCGTGATGCTGGTGGATGACCCCGTCAAACGGGTCGACAACATGACCATGGCCTGGGGGCTGGAAGCGCGTACGCCGTTTCTCGACTATCGCCTGGTGGAATTGTCGGCGCGGGTGCCGGGCAAATTCAAATTGCCGGATGGCGGCAAGCAAGTCTTGAAAGAAGCGGCGCGGCTGGTCATTCCGAGTGAAGTGATCGACCGTAAAAAAGGTTACTTCCCGGTCCCCGGCCTCAAGCATTTGCAGGGCGACACGCTGAACTGGGTGCGTGAACTGCTGCTCGATCCGAGTCAGGATCGTGGCCTGTTCAACCCCGCCATGCTCGACCGCCTGCTGACCGATCCACATGGTCAACTGACCCCGTTGCGCGGCTCCAAGCTGTGGCAATTGGCAGCCCTGAACCTGTGGCTCAGTGAACAAGGAATCTGATCGATGAAACCTCACGCCACGGCTTATAGCCAACGCTTGTTGCGCGGTCAGACGCCCTCTTACGAACGCTTGCAGGCGCGCCTGGCCGAAGACGGCAGTGAATTGGGCGCCGCGCCAATTGCGGTGCATTGCGGTTGGGGCCGGTTGCTGATCGGCCATACCTTTCCCGATGCGGCGAGCCTTGCCCAAGAGTTGCTCAATGAGCAGCCCGGTGAGCGGGACATCGCCTTGTACGTTGCCGCGCCCCAGCAAGTGTTGGGGCTGGAGCCGGCGCAACTGTTTCTTGACCCCTCCGACACCTTGCGCCTGTGGTTCAGCGATTACCGCCAGGCCACCCGGGTGTTTCGCGGCTTTCGCATCCGTCGGGCGCAAAGCGAGGCGGACTGGCAGGCTGTCAATCAGCTGTATCAGGCACGCGGCATGCTGCCCATTGATGCGAATTTGCTGACGCCTCATTCCCAGGGCGGCCCGGTTTACTGGCTGGCCGAAGATGAGGACAGCGGCACCATCATCGGCAGCGTCATGGGCCTGAATCATCACAAGGCGTTCAACGATCCGGAAAACGGCAGCAGCCTGTGGTGCCTGGCGGTCGATCCGCAATGTTCCCGCCCAGGCGTCGGTGAAGTGCTGGTACGGCACTTGATCGAACACTTCATGAGCCGTGGTCTGAGTTACCTGGACCTGTCGGTGCTGCACAACAACCGCCAGGCGAAAAGTCTTTACGCCAAGCTCGGTTTTCGCAATTTGTCGACCTTCGCCATCAAGCGCAAAAACGGCATCAACCAGCCGTTGTTTCTCGGCCCCGGCCCCGAAGCCGAGTTCAATCCGTATGCACGAATCATCGTTGAAGAGGCTCATCGGCGCGGCATTGAGGTTCAGGTGGATGACGCGCAAGCGGGTCTGTTTACCTTGATTCACGGCAGTCGTCGGGTGCGTTGCCGCGAATCCCTGAGCGATCTGACCAGCGCCATCAGCATGACGTTGTGTCAGGACAAAAGCCTGACCCACAAGGTGCTGAAAAACGCCGGTCTTAAACTGCCCGCCCAACAACTGGCGGGGAGCGCGGACGACAACCTGGCGTTTCTCGACGAGCATCAACGGGTGGTGGTCAAACCGCTGGATGGTGAGCAAGGCCAAGGGGTGGCGGTGGATTTACGCAACATCGAAGAGGTCCAGCAAGCCATCGAAAACGCCCGCGCATTCGACAGTCGAGTGCTGCTGGAAAGCTTCCATGAAGGCCTCGACTTGCGGATTCTGGTGATCGGTTTCGAGGTGGTCGCGGCCGCCATTCGCCGGCCGGCGGAAGTGGTGGGCGATGGTCAGCATTCCATCGGGGCGCTGATCGAGGCCCAGAGCCGTCGCCGTCAGGCGGCAACCAGCGGTGAAAGCAAAATTCCGCTGGACCATGAGACCCAGCGCACCTTGCAGGCCGCGGGTTACGACTACAGCAGCATTCTGCCGGCCGGTGAGCATCTGTTCGTGCGGCGCACGGCGAATCTTCATACCGGCGGCATTCTTGAGGACGTCACGGCGATTCTGCATCCGACCTTGGTGGATGCGGCGGTGCGGGCGGCGCGGGCGCTGGATATCCCGATGGTCGGGCTCGACCTGATGGTGCCGGCCGCTGACCAGCCGGAGTATGTGTTTATCGAAGCCAATGAACGCGCAGGGCTGGCCAACCATGAACCGCAGCCGACGGCGGAGCGGTTTGTGGATTTGTTGTTTGCGCATAGTCAGCCGGTGGTTTCATGAAGGTGTGTCGCCTGAACTGACGCCATCGCGGGCAAGCCCGCTCCCACAGGGTACGCGGTCAATTGTGGGAGCGGGCTTGCCCGCGATGGCGGCCTGACAGGCAACGCGGATTCCCCCTCCTCATCGAAACCATCGATGTACTCACCTCATCAGGAGTTTCCATGACCCGCAAAATTCCCGAACCGGATCTCAATTATCTGCAAAAAGTTCTGCTGGAAATGCTCGCCATTCCCAGCCCCACCGGGTTCACCGACACCATCGTGCGTTACGTTGCCGAACGTCTCGAAGAGTTGGGCATTCCCTTTGAGATGACCCGTCGCGGCACCATCCGCGCCACCCTCAAGGGCAAGCAGAACAGCCCGGACCGCGCCGTCTCCGCCCACCTGGACACCATTGGCGCGGCGGTTCGCGCGATCAAGGACAACGGTCGCCTGACCCTGGCGCCGGTCGGTTGCTGGTCCAGCCGTTTTGCCGAAGGCAGCCGCGTCAGTCTGTTCACCGACAACGGCGTGATCCGCGGCAGCGTGTTGCCGTTGATGGCTTCCGGACACGCGTTCAATACCGCCGTGGATGAAATGCCGATCAGCTGGGATCACATCGAATTGCGCCTGGACGCCTACTGCGCCACCCGCGCCGATTGCGATTCGCTGGGGATCAGCGTCGGCGATTTCGTCGCCTTCGACCCGTTGCCGGAGTTCACCGAAAGCGGCCACATCAGCGCCCGTCACCTCGACGACAAGGCCGGCGTTGCCGCACTGCTGGCGGCGCTGAAAGCCATTGTCGACAGCGGCGAAGAACTGATGATCGACTGCCATCCACTGTTCACCATCACCGAAGAAACCGGCAGCGGTGCAGCGGCTGCCCTGCCTTGGGACGTCAGCGAATTCGTCGGCATCGACATCGCGCCGGTCGCGCCCGGCCAGCATTCCAGCGAACACGCGGTGAGTGTGGCGATGCAGGATTCCGGCGGGCCTTATGACTATCACTTGTCGCGCCACCTGCTGCGCCTGGCCAGCGACAACGAACTGCCGGCGCGCCGCGACCTGTTCCGCTATTACTTCAGCGATGCTCACTCGGCCGTCACTGCCGGCCACGACATTCGCACCGCCCTGCTCGCCTTCGGCTGCGATGCCACCCACGGTTACGAGCGCACCCACATCGACAGCCTCGCCGCCCTCAGCCGCCTGCTCGGCGCCTACATCCTCAGCCCGCCGGTGTTCGCCAGCGATGCACAACCGGCCAAGGGCTCCCTGGACCGGTTCAGTCATCAGATCGAACACGAGACGCAGATGGAAAGTGACACACGGGTGCCGTCGGTGGATAGCTTGATTGGGCAGCGTTCGGATAACTGATCCTGACATTTTTCCACCAGGAAAATCGCCATCGCGGGCAAGCCCGCTCCCACAAGGTATGTGTCGATCCGGGATATTGTGATCGACGCAAAACCTGTGGGAGCGGGCTTGCCCGTGATGGCGGTAGCTCAGTCAACACATCATTACCAGGCTAGCCGCAACCGCCCATTCGCCGTAGCATCGCGCCATTGTTTAGCCGAGGTGCCTTATGCTGATCCCCCACGACCAACTTGAAGTCGACACGTTGACCCGCCTGATCGAGGATTTCGTGACCCGCGACGGCACGGACAATGGCGATGACACACCGCTGGAAACCCGTGTGTTGCGTGTTCGTCAGGCATTGACCAAGGGCCAGGCGCTGATCGTCTTCGATCCGGAAAGCGAGCAATGCCAGTTGATGCTCAAGCACGACGTGCCCAAGCACCTGTTCGACTGAGGCCCTTAACGGGCTTTGGCTTTGGCCTGTTGGATCTGGATGCGCTCATAGACTTCGGCGCGATGTACGTTGACCTGCTGCGGCGCTTCAACACCGAAGCGCACGCTGCTTCCGTTGACGGCGAGAACCCGCACGGAAATGTTGTCACCAATGGAAATCAACTCGCCCACAACGCGACTGAGTACAAGCATGGCATTCATCCTTCAGGGTTACCGGCCCTTGAAGATGCCCGGCGCGTAGCGGGTCTTCAATGCAACGGCAGCAAAACAGTCTTGCCCTACAGCCCAGGAGGCTTCGCCCTGACGGACGTGTCCGACAAACCGGTTGAATGAAGGACCGATCCTTCAGGAAGCGGAAAAGCGCGGGCCAAACAGGATGACGCTCGCCCCGATCACACACAGCGCCACGCCAATCCAGTCCGAGCCCAGCGGACGAATCCGCTCGACCACCGCCAGCCAGCCGATCGACGCAATGATGTAGATGCCACCGTAGGCGGCATAGGCGCGGCCAGCGTAGCTCGCTTCGACCCGGGTCAGCAGTACCGCGAACAAGATCAGGCTGAGCAACGCCGGGATGATCCACCAAGCGCTCTTACCCTGGCGCAACCACATCCAGAAGGCGAAGCAGCCAGCGATTTCAAACAGCGCGGCGAGGAAAAACCACAGGTAATTGAGCATGCAGATGTCTCGTGAGGATGACCGGTTGCGGCCACCCTAACGACGGTCTTGCGCACGGGCAAGTTCAGCTTGCGGATTGTTTGGCCTTGGCGCGCATTTTGTCGGCCATCACGGTCATTTCGTTGTAGAGCAACTGCGGATCTTTCTGTTTGATCGCCCAGGCCATGCGGCCCTGTTCGTGAGGCAGAATCAGGAATTCGCCGGCGGCGACCTGCTGATAGATGTAATCGGCAATGTCGGCGGCGGTGATCGGCGAGCTTTCCAGCAACTTGCCGACCTGGGCTTTCATGGCCGGAGTCGGGCCGCGGAAAGAGTCCAGCAAGTTGGTCTGGAAGAACGAGGGGCAGACCACATGCACGCTGACTTCCTCGTGGGCCAGTTCGATCAACAGACTTTCGGACAAAGCCACCACACCCGCCTTGGCCACGTTGTAGTTGCTCATGGCCGGACCTTGCATCAGTGCGGCCATCGAGGCGATGTTGATGATCTTGCCTTTGCTTTTCTCCAGCAGCGGCAGGAAGGCCTTGCAGCCCTTGACCACACCCATCAGGTTGATCGCGATCTGCCAGTCCCAGTCTTCCAGCGACAATTCACTGAAGAACCCGCCCGAGGCCACGCCGGCGTTGTTAACGATGACGTCGATGCCGCCGAACTTCTCTTCGCAGGCTTGGGCGAACGCCGTCAGTTGGCTGTAGTCACGCACATCACAACGCTGAATGAAACCATCACCGCCGGCTTCGCGAACCAGCTTCAGGGTTTCTTGCAGGCCGGGTTCACTGACATCCGACAAGGCCAGCTGCCAGCCTTCACGCGCCCAGCGCAGCGCGATTTCGCGACCCAGGCCTGAGCCCGCGCCAGTGATCATCATGCGATTTTGCATAGCAAACAGCCTTGTTGTTCCGGGGAAGATGCACCGAGTGTAGCGAAGGATAATGCGCGACCCACGCTCCATCAGATTGCTGAATGGCCAGCAATGAACCACGGCGCGGTCCGGTTGTTTCAACGTTGAGACGCAGTAAAAGAAATAAACATACTTGCCAAATACATTAAAAAAACCTGGAATTTTTCTTCATATCCATGAGTCGGATTTTGTAAGCAGCTAGGATTAATACAAGTCCAGCTGATGGCTAAAACCCTAGGTCAATCCACAACGCTTTCAACAAGGAAACAGACATGGGCACAATTCTTATCGTTATTCTTATCCTGTTGTTGATAGGTGGCTTGCCGGTCTTCCCGCACTCCAGAAGTTGGGGTTACGGCCCGTCCGGTATCATCGGCGTGGTGTTGGTGGTGCTATTGATCCTGCTGCTACTTGGCAAGATATAAAGGTTTGCCGGCAAAAAAAAGAGGCCCTGCGAAGGGCCTCTTTTCTATTGCGCCAACAATTGGTCTGGCTTGCCGTCAACTACACCGGCGGTGTTATCGATGAGGCTTTTGGTGGCCGTCTGGATGAACGATTCGAGCTTTTGCTTGAGCGCCGCTTCGTCAGCCGATGCCGGGATCACCTCACCTTTGGGATTGGCGCCCAGTTCATAGTGATACAACTTCGGTGGCATCTCTTTGGGCAGTACCAGCACGCGATCCCCGGTGAGCAATGCAACCGTCTGATCGCTGCCCGACGGCTTGATCACGCCAAAACCCTTGTCGCCTTCCGGCAGGTTCAGCAAGTCGCGCCCCCAGCATTGTTGAATCACCTCTCCACCAATACGGCCCATGATGGTCGGCACGATGTCGATCTGGGTGCCGACGGTATGGTCGACCTGGCCGAATTTTTCCTGGACGCCCGGCCCGATCAGCAGCATCGGCACGTTGAAACGACCCAGGTCCATTTCAGTGATCTGCTGTTCGTTGCCAAAACCGTGGTCGCCGACCACCACAAACAGGGTTTCCTTGAAATACGGCTCTTTGCGGGCCTGTTCGAAGAATTGACCCAACGCCCAGTCGGAATAGCGCATGGCGGTCAAGTGTTCGTTGAGGCTGCCGCGATCGGTCACAGGCTTCACCGGCAATGGCGTCGGCAAAGCGTACGGCGTGTGGTTGGACAGCGTTTGCAGCAAGGCATAGAACGGCTTCTTGTCCTTGCCATCGCGGGCCTTCAATTCTTCCAGGCCACGGTTGAACATGTCCTGGTCGGACACGCCCCAGGTCGGATCGGAGAACACCGGGTTGACGAAGTCATTACGCCCGATGAAGTTGGTCATGCCCTGGTTGCTGAAGAAGCCCGACTGGTTGTCCCAGGCGAAGTCGCCGTTATAGACGTACACATCGTCGTAGTCACGGGCACTGAGCAACTGCGGCAGGCCGGACAGTTTGTGGCTGCCTTCAGGCGTCTGCATCAGGTATTCGAAACCCGGCAAGTTCGGGAAGCAGGCCATGGTGGCGAACATGCCCTGGTGGGTATGGGTGCCGTTGGAGAAGAAACGATCGAACAACAGGCCTTCTTTCGACAGTTTGTCGAAGTACGGCGTGATTTCACCCGGACGACCCAGAGCGCCCACCGAGTGACCGGCGAAGCTTTCCATCAGGATCACCACGACGTTCTTGATCGGCAGTGTCTTGTTGGTGTCGGGGCTGAAATTGCGACGCACCGCGGCGGTCTCGGGATCGACCAGCTTGTCACTCGGGGTCAACAACAAATCGCGCACGGTCTGCTGGGCCAGGGGCTGTGGCAGTGTGGCTTTCCAGACATTGTCGCGATGTTCGGACAGCCGGCTCTTGGCCGCTGCGATCAACGACAGCGTGCCGTTGAGGCCCAACTGATTGGCGAAGTTGGAGTCGGTGGTGTAAACGTCACCCCAACGCAGCGGCGGGCCTTGACGCAGAGTGCCACGAGCGGCGACCACGCAGACCAACAGGCAGACCACGAATACCGCGCCACGCGCATACCACGGAGCGACCTGCCGCGTACTGATACTGCCACCGCTGAACGGCCCGCGAGGACGCGTGGCGCGGTCGGCGCCCTTGAACGCAAGCGTCAGAATCAACGTGCCCACGGCCCAGGCCAGCAGGTAGCGAACCACCGGAAAACCGTACCAGAGCATGCTCACCACGGTTTTCGGGTCTTCTTTCACGTACTGGAAGACCAGACCGTTGAGGCGCTGGTGGAACTCGCGGTAAAAGTCCATCTCCATCAGGCCGAGGAACAGCGCAATGCTCGAGACAACGGTCAGCCACAGCCGGAAAAACCCGCGGGCGGCCATCGCCCTGGCGCTGAACAATGCCAGCACCAGCGGAATGCTGAGGTAAACCACCAGTCGCAAGTCGAAACGCAGGCCGTTGGCGAACGCTTCCAGAAAGGTCGAAGCCGGTGTATCAAGGATCATCGAGCTGTTGTAGACCAGCAGCGCCACGCGCAGCAGGCTGAACATGACCATCATGACCAAGGCACACAATAGCGTGTAGGCCAGATGCGATTTGACGGTCGGTTGCAGCAGGCGACTAGAAGCTCGCTGCTGACTCAGGGCGTCCGGGTTTGCCATGTCGTTTTAGGACCCATTGGAAGTTGAAGTTTCAAAAAATACAGCAGCGCCTTGCCTAAGGCTGGTCGGTTAACCTGTGGGAGCGGGCTTGCGCGGTGCGCAAATGTTGCACGATCAACCGAGGCATTACCATTGATTACTGACCCACAGGCCCCGACTGTCGCTTGCAGCGTTCTGGGACAAGAGACGTGACGCAAAGTTGCGGAGGCGGACTGGTTGGGGCGCGAGTGAATTGTCTTGGACGCTTTGTGAAAATTTCGTTCAACGCATATCCAGAAACAAAATAAAGCCCCGCCCCTTGGCAAAAAACGCAAACGCCCCGATCAAAAATCGGGGCGCTGTTGAACGGGCATTATCAAAAGTATACGCGGTTACTTCTCTGCGCGTTCTTTCAGGGCTTTGAGGGTGTTGAACGGCGCATCGACCACAAACTTGTTGGCCAACCACGACGGCACGCTGCCCCCGGGTTCGGTATGGGCCTGATAAGTCACTTCGACTTGATCGCCTTTTGGCACGAGCTTCCAGAATCCTTTGACCTGGGCGACCCGTACAAAACCTTTTTCTTCCGGAACGTACTTGGGCTGCCCTTCCAACTCGCGGGTCAGGCTGCCATCGGCGCCTTCAACAGTGGTGACATGCAATACGGAGTCGCGAGGAGTGACCGGCCAAGGGGTATTGAACTGGGTGTAGGTCCAGCTCTGGTTACCTTCATGTTTGAGCAACTTCTGAGTCTTGCACTCGTGAATCCATGCACAGGCACCCGGCACGTCTTCCTGCAATGCACGCAGTTTGGCCATGGTGGTCTTCATGACGGTCACGCCACGGTAAGCCTTGTATTGGGAACCGGCCACTTCACTCAAGGACACCTTGATGCCCTCTTCTTCCTTGGCGGTTTTCCATTCCTCGGCCTGGGCCGTGGAGGCCAGTAAAACCGTCAAACCACACAGCACAGCCATACGATGCAGCGAACCCATAGTCTTATTCCTTATTGTTGAAAGTTCCGTTCGTTGAACACATCACGCGGCCGTCATTTGCTCCCACCAGCCCAGCAACTTGATCGCTTCGTCGCTGCTGCTTCCGCAGACCTCGACATCGGCTTCAAACGCCGAACACACCGCAGGGCGTTCCGGCTTGCCGAAAATGCTGCACAGGTTATCGGCAGACAGCTGTACGCAACGCTCTCCGGCGGCTTTGCCATTGGGCATGCCGGGAATCGGCGAACTGATGGAAGGGGCAATGCAACAGGCGCCACAGCCTTCACGGCATCTCATGACGACAAGCTCCTCGCGACGGGCAATGTGTTAAAGGGACGGGGCACAGAGTAACGGCTAAAACGACTGTTTAAAATTACCCAAGCCCGGGTTTTTTCGCTCAAACGAGCGTGACTGACCAGTCTCCGACAAAGCGTCTGGTCCGAGGGTCACGAATGGGAGGAAATTACTGCTTGAACTCGAATTCCAGCGCCGCGCCTTCAACTTCCCGACGCTCTTCATTGCGCAGTTGCAACTGCATTTCGTTGCTGAGCAGACGACCGTTGAGCTGGAACGGGCTGCTCTTGTCACCGAACATTTGAGGCAACAACGCATCGCGGAGGGGCAAGGTTACCGTACCGACCGGCTTCAATTCTTCGACCATGTCCTTGGGCAGGCTCAAGTCGAGATCTGCAGAAGGGAGTTTGGTTTTCACGACTTCACTGGCCGGTTTCGACTTGGAAGCAATGGGGGAACGTTTCTTTACCGCTGTAGCCTTCTTTTTGGCCGGCGCTGCTTTTTTGACCGGTGCCGCTTTTTTCGCAGTGGTGCTGGCTGTCGGTTTTTCCTGAACGGAAGCCGCCATGACGCCTTCCGGGTGACAGGTCATTAACAGGCAGATCAACAACCAGGCGGCAGGAAAAATCGGCTTCATGGACCCAACGGCGTGAACGGCAGAAGGCTATATGCTCGCCTGTTGGAGACGACAAGACAAGCGGCCAGTTCAAAACTGCCCGGCCGGTCAAAAACCGCTCGCCGTCTCCTGACAAAGTTGCGTCGCCAGCAAACCCAACGTCATCAATGCACGCTCGGCCTCGCGGTTCCAGGGGATGCCACAGTTCAGGCGAATGCAGTG
The DNA here is from genome assembly GCF_053629455.1 of Pseudomonas sp. F-14 TE3482. Taxonomy (NCBI): domain Bacteria; kingdom Pseudomonadati; phylum Pseudomonadota; class Gammaproteobacteria; order Pseudomonadales; family Pseudomonadaceae; genus Pseudomonas; species Pseudomonas sp. F-14 TE3482. The sequence continues at coordinate 2,902,107 of NZ_JBRJII010000001.1, read as the reverse complement.
ATTGAACTGCTCGGTATTACTGAAAATCAACCCCGGCGCAATGCTGATGCCCTGCTGCAACGCACGCACATGCAGTTCCTGCGTATTCACCCGCCCTGGCAGGCTGACCCACAAAATGAAGCCGCCGGTGGGTCGGGTCATCTGCGTGCCTTCCGGGAAATACTGCTGGACCGCCAGCTGAAAAGCGCTGAGATTCTTGCGGTACTCCTGACGGATGTAGCGCAAATGCCGGTCGTAACCGCCGTTCTCCAGATAGGCCGCGATGCCCATTTGCGTGACGCTGCAGGCCGAATGGGTGCTGAAGGTCTGCAAGCGCTGGATTTCCTGCTGGTACTTGCCGGCAATCATCCAGCCGATGCGCACACCGGGCGACAGGGTTTTGGAGAAGCTGGAGCAATAGATCACCCGATCCAGCCGGTCGTAGGCCTTGAGCGATTTGGTGCGACCCTGCTCGAACATCAGTTCGCCGTAAATATCGTCTTCGACGACCTGGATATCGAAATCCGAGGCCAGGCGCAGCAATTGTTTCTGCCGCTCTTCGGGCATGGTGCCGCCCAATGGATTGCTCAGGCGCGTGGTCAGCACCAGCGCCTTGATCGACCACTGGTTGGCCGCCAATTGCAGGGCTTCGAGGCTCATGCCGGTGGAGGGATCGCTGGGGATCTCGATGACTTTCAGCCCCAGCAGGTCGGCCAGTTGCAGCAAACCGTAATAGGTCGGCGACTCGGCCGCGATCAGATCGCCCGGCCGGGTCAATACGCGCAGAGACATCTGCAACGCATCGACGCAGCCGTGGGTGATCACAACTTCCGACGGGTCGACCACCACGCCGGCGTCGCGCATGCGGATCGCCACTTGCCGACGCAATGGCTCGAAACCGGGGCTGAACATGTAGCTGAACGCCCGCGGGCTATGGAAACGGGTGACTTTGGCCAGTTGCTGATGCAGCGCCCGTACCGGCAGATAGTCAACGCTCGGTACGGCGGCGCCCAACGGGAAGACGCCTTCGCGCCGGGATTCGACCAGGACTTGCTGAATGATGCTGCTGCGCGTGACAAGGCCAGGTCGCTCGACCCGTGCAATGTCCGGGGTTGGCGCCGTGAGCGCAGGCGTCTGGTGCACGTAGTAACCGGATTGCGGCCGGGCACGAATCAGCCCCTGATCTTCAAGGTTGGCGTAGGCCTGCAACACCGTTGCATGGCTGACGTTGAGCTGCGAGCTCATCTTGCGCACCGAAGGCACGCGCTCCCCCGGTTGATAAACACCGCGGCGGATGTCTTCGGCCAGTTGCTGAGCAATACGTTGGTAGAGCAAGAGATTGGTCATGACGCAGCACTCGATTTCACGGGCATTTTATTCTTGTGTGAAACAATACCGGAACAGTTTGGAAGTGTACTGGGACAGTTGTCACAATAGTCGACCGTACAGTGCATTGTCAGCAAAAACTGTACTGTTTTATGGAGAGGATTGCGCTGATTGGCAGGCACAAAAAAACCCGGCACTGCTGACAGGCCGGGTTTTCCAGTAACGCAGCCCTTAGCGGGCGGCGCCGAGCTGGCCTTTTTCGTCGGAGAACACAATTTCCACCCGACGGTTCTGTGCACGACCACGTTCTGAGGCGTTCACGTCCACCGGGTATTCATCGCCGTAGCCTTCGACTTTGATACGTTTGTCGTCGATGCCCAGGTCCATCAGCACATCCGCCACCGATTGCGCACGGTCGCGGGACAGCTTGAGGTTTTCCTGTTTACCGCCGGTGCTGTCGGTATAGCCTTCGATCCGCACCACCCGTTTGGGGTTGAGCTGCAGGAACTGGACGATCTTCAGCACCACGCGGTTTGCCGAGCTTTTCAGCTCTGCTTCACCGGTATCGAACAGCACATCGCCCAGAGTCATCACCAGACCACGGTCGGTTTGGGTAGTCGCCAACGCCACGATCTGCTCTTCGAGCCACTTGCCCTGTTGCTGCACGCTGAGCAACTTGGACTCACGCAGGGCCAATTGCAGGCGCTGACGCTCGAGTTCGAGCTTCGCCGCGCGTTCCTCGTTGAGCACTTGATTGGTGTGTTCCCGGGCGATTTCGCTGTAGCGCCGGCTCAGGTAGGCGTAATGCACAACGTCCGAACCGCTGCCCCAGTAGCTGGACAGACGATCGGCGCGGGCCAGCGACTCACCGGCACGGATCACGTCTTTGGGCGCAATGCGCAGCACATTGGAGTCTTCCTTGACCTTCTGAAAGTCAGTGCCGGCCTGCTGGATTGCGGCTTCGCTGTGTTGACCAGCGCAACCATAAAGGCTTGCGCAACCGGCCAGGATCAAGCCGCCGAGTGCTTTGGTTTTCAGGCTCATTGGGCATCTCCCAGTTGCTTGCGCAGACGAGTGATGCGGGTATTGAGCACGTTCAACTGCTCCTCACTCTTGAGGGTCAGAACCCGGGCTTCGGCCAGACGCGCGTCCAGCTCGGCCTGCTCGGCCCGCATGCGTGCATTCTTGAAGGACTGGTCGGCCATGTTGCCCTTGGCGCGCTTGAACTTGTCTTCAGCCAGTTTCAGCTCCGGCACTTCGTCGGCGGTAGCACCCACGGCCTTGGCTTGTTCGAGGGCCTGTTCGGTCAGGCGTATTTGTTCATTCGGCGCCGGATCGGCTGCACAACCCGCCAGAGCCAGAACGGCCAGGGCAGCGAAAAGAGGTCGAATACTCACTAAAAATCCCTACTGTTTTGGGGTACTGACAGGTTGTGGCTGCGGTTGTGAGCGTTGCGCTTTCCAACGCTCGATATTGCGCAGCAGCGCAGCTTCCGTCAGTCCGGACGCGGGCAATTCTGTCATCTTTTTAGCCAGCTGTCCGCGCAACCAAGGATCGTTGCAGGCAGAGTTATGGGAAACCGCAAGATACAGGCCCGGTTTGTCGATGGGGTGTGGGTGGGCCATCAGGTCATCGGCCATCCCTAGCGTTTGCACCAGGGCCATGCCCGAGTAGCGTCCGGCGAGGACAAATTCCACCTCGTTCAGCAGCAACTTCTGAAAGGCCTGGGTCAGATTGGGCGTGCGCACCAGGGTCAATTGCTGCTCGGCAAAAATACCAAATGAGGGGGTTACCCGAGCCTTTTCCGACAAGGCGCCGGGATGACCGTGAAGGTCCTGCGCTTCGTTGTAGACCAGTAACGAATCGTTGCGAGTCCAGACCAGGTAATCGTTCTCCAGCAGCGGTGGATGGATGTAATCCAGATTTTCCAGCTCACTGACCGTCAACGGCGCATCGGCCAGCATGTCCATGCGCCCGCTGCGCACTTCGTCCAGGGCCTGGGAGCGTTTGCCGGCGTAAAGCAGTTCGACCTTGATGCCCAACTCCCCCGCCACTTGCTGCAACAGGTCGGCGCTGGCGCCAATCAGATGCTTGGGATTTTGCGGGTCTTGCCACAGGTACGGCGGCGCGTCCGGGCTGCCGGTCACCACCAGGCGCTCACATTTGCCCGCGGCTATGGATAGCCCCGGCAACAGCGTCAGCCCCAGCAGTAATGACCAGCCACACACGCGGCGTAAATCCATGGCGAAACACCCCTCAAAGAACAAAAAAAAGCCCGACCAAAAGGCCGGGCTCTTTATAAGTCAAGCCGCCGGATTAGACCAGCTTCTCGAACTCGGGGATGGCTTCGAACAAATCCGCCACCAGGCCGTAATCGGCCACCTGAAAGATCGGCGCTTCTTCGTCCTTGTTGATCGCCACGATCACTTTGGAGTCTTTCATGCCGGCCAGGTGCTGGATCGCGCCGGAGATACCGACGGCGATGTACAGCTGTGGCGCAACGATCTTGCCGGTCTGACCGACCTGCATGTCGTTGGGTACAAAACCTGCGTCGACCGCGGCGCGGGAAGCGCCGACTGCCGCGCCCAGCTTGTCGGCCAGGGCGTACAGGTGCTTGAAGTTGTCGCCGTTCTGCATGCCGCGACCGCCGGAAACGACGATTTTGGCAGCGGTCAGTTCCGGACGATCGGACTTGGCCAATTCTTCGCCAACGAAGCTCGAAGTGCCTGCGTCGTGAGCAGCGGCAACGGCTTCAACAGCCGCCGAACCACCTTCAGCGGCAACCGGGTCGAAACCGGTGGCACGCACGGTGATCACTTTGACCGCAGCGTTCGATTGAACGGTTGCGATCGCGTTACCGGCATAGATCGGGCGCTTGAAAGTGTCAGCGCTTTCGACCGAGATGATCTCGGAGATCTGGTCAACGTCCAGCTGAGCGGCAACGCGCGGCAGGATGTTTTTACCGTTGGAGGTGGCGGCAGCCAGGATGTGGCTGTAAGCCTTGCCCAACTCTGTAACCAGCGGCGCGACGTTTTCCGGCAGTTGATGAGCGTAAGCGGCGTTGTCGGCCACCAGCACTTTCGCCACACCAGCGATTTTCGCAGCGGCTTCAGCCACGGCGCCAGCGCCCTGACCTGCAACCAGAACGTGGATATCACCGCCGATTTTGACGGCGGCAGCCACGGTGTTCAGCGTGGCCGGAGCCAGTACTTTGTTGTCGTGTTCAGCAATAACCAAGATAGTCATTTAGATTACCTTCGCTTCGTTCTTGAGTTTTTCAACCAGTTCAGCCACCGACTTGACCTTGATACCCGCGCTGCGTGCCGCCGGCGCTTCGACTTTCAGGGTCTTGTTGGTGGAGGCGGTGGAAACGCCCAAAGCGTCCGGAGTCAGCACTTCGAGAGGCTTCTTCTTGGCTTTCATGATGTTTGGCAGAGACGCGTAGCGCGGCTCGTTCAAACGCAGGTCGGTGGTGACGATGGCCGGCAGTTTCAGGGAAACCGTCTGCGCGCCGCCGTCGATTTCGCGGGTCACGGCAACGCTGTCGCCCGACACTTCAACTTTCGAAGCGAACGTACCCTGACCGTAGCCGCTCAATGCAGCGAGCATCTGGCCAGTCTGGTTGTTGTCGCTGTCGATGGCTTGTTTGCCAAGGATCACCAGCTGAGGCTGTTCCTTGTCGACAACAGCTTTCAACAACTTGGCAACCGCCAGGGAAGTCAGATCTTCAGCGGATTCGACGAGGATGGCGCGGTCGGCACCCAGAGCCAGCGCGGTGCGCAGTTGCTCTTGAGCGGTGGACGGGCCGATGGAGACGACGACGATTTCAGTCGCAACGCCTTTCTCTTTCAGACGTACGGCTTCTTCCACTGCGATTTCGCAGAATGGGTTCATCGACATCTTGACGTTAGCGAGGTCGACGCCGGAATTGTCCGCCTTGACACGAACCTTGACGTTGTAATCCACAACGCGTTTGACAGCTACAAGAACCTTCATGGATTCCTCGTTACTCTCCGGTGAAAAGAAAGTCGCCTAGGCGAACCTGGCGGTTGATGCTCATCGGCGCAAGGGCACCTCTAAAAACGCTGGCAGGTGTATCGGGTGAACGTTGCTCACGAGGCTGATAACCGTTCGTCAGTGGTGACCGACGGGTCATTCATTATCGTGGCGTGTAAACTGCGCGAAAAACCTGCGCGGCGCATCACCTTGTACTGCCATCGCCCTGTCTTTAGAGGTGCTCTTGAAACCAACAGTCAGCCTACGGCGAGCGCAAAACCGACCGTATCTTGACCGGAACGCCTATTCCGGTCAATACGGCAAAATGGCCACTCATAAGCCGCGGTGACTTTGATTTATCTGGCTTTGAGCCAATTCAAACAAACGTTTGTATTGGACGCTAGGAGTGGTGTAGATATAATGCGCCACCTAGAGAGAAAGGTGGGTCATCCATTGTCCCTTTCGGCCGTTGCCGGAGGAAATAATGGATGCAACGCCAAACCTCCAATTAGAAAAAAACTGTTGAGCCTTGAGTAGGAGATAGCCTGTGGAACGCGAATACATGGAATTCGACGTGGTCATCGTCGGTGCCGGCCCCGCTGGCCTGTCCGCCGCCTGCCGTTTGAAGCAGAAGGCCGCCGAAGCCGGTAAGGAAATCAGCGTCTGCGTGGTCGAAAAAGGCTCCGAAGTCGGTGCTCACATCCTGTCCGGTGCCGTGTTCGAACCACGCGCCCTGAACGAACTGTTCCCTGACTGGAAAGAACTCGGCGCGCCGCTGAATACGCCAGTCACACGCGATGACATCTTCGTTCTGAAAAACGCCGACAGCGCACAGAAGATTCCTGACCTCTTTGTGCCCAAGACCATGCACAACGAAGGCAACTACATCATCTCCCTGGGCAATCTGTGCCGCTGGCTGGCTCAGCAGGCCGAGAACCTGGGTGTGGAAATCTACCCGGGCTTCGCCGCCCAGGAAGCGCTGTTCGACGAGAACGGCGTGGTTCGCGGGATCATCACCGGCGATCTGGGCGTTGACCGTGAAGGCAATCCGAAAGAAGGCCTGTACACCCCGGGCATGGAACTGCGTGCCAAGTACACGCTGTTCGCCGAAGGTTGCCGCGGCCACATCGGCAAGCAACTGATCAAGCGTTTCAACCTCGACAGCGAAGCCGACGCCCAGCACTACGGCATCGGCCTGAAAGAAATCTGGGAAATCGACCCGGCCAAGCACCAGCCAGGCCTGGTGGTCCATACCGCCGGTTGGCCGCTGGACATCATGGGTACCGAGAACACCGGCGGCTCGTTCCTCTATCACCTGGAAAACAACCAGGTGGTGGTCGGCCTGATCGTCGATCTTTCCTACAGCAACACCTTCCTGTCGCCGTTCGACGAGTTCCAGCGCCTCAAGCATCACCCGGTGCTCAAGCAATACCTGGAAGGCGGCAAGCGCATCAGCTACGGCGCGCGTGCTATCTCCAAAGGCGGCTTGAACTCGCTGCCGAAAATGGTCTTCAAGGGCGGCGCGCTGATCGGGTGCGACCTCGGCACCCTGAACTTCGCCAAGATCAAAGGCAGCCACACCGCGATGAAGTCCGGCATGCTCGCCGCTGACGCCGTGGCCGATGCGCTGTTCGCTGAGAAGGATGGCACCGAAGAGCTGACCACTTACGTCGACGCCTTCAAGAAGAGCTGGCTCTACGACGAACTGTTCGCCAGCCGCAACTTCGGCCCGGCGATGCACAAGTTCGGCCCGATCATCGGCGCCGGTTTCAACTGGATCGACCAGAACATCTTCGGCGGCAAACTGCCGTTCACCCTGCACGACACCAAGCCGGATTACGCTTGCCTGAAACTGGCGGCCGACTGCAAGAAGATCGACTACCCGAAACCGGACGGCAAGATCAGCTTCGACAAACTCAGCTCGGTGTTCATCTCGGGTACCAACCACGAAGAAGAGCAGCCTTGCCACTTGAAGCTGACCGATCCGAGCATTCCGATCGCCAAAAACCTGCCGATGTACGATGAACCTGCCCAGCGTTACTGCCCGGCCGGCGTGTACGAAGTGGTGACCCAGGAAGACGGCGAGAAGCGCTTCCAGATCAACGCCCAGAACTGCGTTCACTGCAAGACCTGCGACATCAAGGACCCTGCACAGAACATCACCTGGGTGGCGCCGGAAGGCTCTGGCGGCCCGACTTACCCGAACATGTAAGTCGAATCGCTGAACATCAAGGCTCCCTAAAATGGGGGCCTTTTTGTTGCCCGCAATTCAAGCAACATCACAGAACCCTTGTGGGAGCGGGCTTGCCCGCGATGACGATTTATCATTCAACATTGAAGTCGACTGACCCACCGCAATCGCGGGCAAGCCCGCTCCCACAGGGATTTGTGGTGTATCAAGCAGCCCGCTCATCCCCGGGATTGCGTTCGAAGTAACGCTTGTATTCACGGCTGAACTGCGACGTGCTCTGATACCCCACCCGATGCGCCACCTGGGCCACGCCCAAGCCTTCGCCCAGCAACAACTGCTGAGCCCTGAGCAAGCGCAAACGCTTCAAATACTGCACCGGCGACAACAACGTGCAGCGCTTGAAATGCTCATGAAATGTCGACGCGCTCATGTTCGCGCAACTGGCCAGGGTCTCGACGTTCAGCGGCTCGGTGTAATGCGCATGCAGATGACTCAGGGACGCCGCGATCCGGGCGAACTGCCCCTGTTGTTCCACCAGCGCTCGCAATACATCCGCTTGCGGCCCCCGCAACGCCACGAACAACAACTCACGCAAGCGCGCCGGGCCCATGATCTGGCATTCCAGCGGATCGTGCAGGCAGCGCAACAACCGCTCCACACAACCGCGCATGGCATCGTCGAGCACCGCCGAGGTCATGGACTCGGGTGTCTGTGCGGGAACCGTGCGCCCCGGCGACAGCCCCATGGCCAGCACCAACTCACCGAGCATTACCCGGTCAATGGCGATGGAAACGCCCAGCATCGGGCCATCCGGCGCCGAAAACGTTTCGCACTCGAAGGGCACCGGCAACGCCTGAATCAGGTAATGCCCGGCACCATATTCCAGCGTACGCGGGCCCAGATACGCCAACTTGCTGCCTTGGGCGATGATGACCAGGCTTGGCTCGTAGATTTGCGGGCCACGAGCCACATCACAACTGGCGCGTAAAACCTGCACTCCCGGCAATGCGGTGGGCGCGAAACCATCGCGAATGGTCAGCGGCTGGATCAGCGAAACCAGGGTGGCATTGGCATCGAGATGACGGGTCAACAACATGAGGGAGCTCTTCACAAAAGAAGTCAAAAAAAGTCGCGAAAAACGGGATGAAAGCATCATCGCAGGTCTGAACGCCAATGCGACCAATCAACGGTGCATGCCGGAGGATTAGGCATGACACCCGGAGGAATCGCCATGGTCGGTCACCCGTGCGGCGCCCAGAATTGCTCGCCTCACCTGTCATCGCTTTTGCGAGGTTCACCATGTACACCGCCATCGGATATGCCGCTCAGTCAGCCACCACTCCCCTCGCCCCGATGAAATTCGAACGCCGCAGCCCACGGGCCGACGACGTTGCGATCGACATTCTCTACTGCGGCGTCTGCCATTCCGACATTCATCAGGCACGCAACGAGTGGGGCATTGCTGTTTACCCGCTGATGCCCGGCCACGAAATCGTAGGCAAAGTGACCGCCGTCGGTGCGAACGTTACCCAACACAAAATCGGCGATCTGGTCGGGGTCGGCTGCATGGTCGACTCGTGCCGACACTGCGAAGCCTGCCAGGCGGATCTGGAGCAATACTGCCTGGAAGGTCCGACCATGACGTATGCCACCCCGGACCGGGTCGATGGCAGCAACACCATGGGTGGTTACTCCGACAGCATCGTGGTCAGCGAGCACTTTGTCGTGCGTATTCCGGAGCAACTCGACCCGGCCAGCGCCGCGCCGATTCTGTGCGCCGGCATCACCACCTACTCGCCGCTCAAGCACTACGGCGTCAAGGCCGGTGACAAGGTCGGGATTCTCGGCATGGGTGGCCTCGGCCACATGGGCATCAAGTTCGCCAAGGCGATGGGCGCTGAGGTGACGTTGTTCACCCGCTCGGCGAGCAAGGCTGAAGAGGGTCGTCGCCAGGGCGCGGACCACGTGATCGTGTCCACCGACGCAGAACAGATGAAGGCCGCTGCAGGACATTTCGACTTCCTGCTGGACACCATTCCGGTGCAACACGACCTCAATCCCTACCTCGATACCCTGCGTTTCGACGGCGTACACATTCTGGTGGGCTTGATCGAACCGATCGATCCACCGGTGCACGCTGCCAAACTGGTATTGGGTCGTCGCGTGCTGGCCGGCTCGCTGATCGGCGGCATCGCCGAAACCCAGGAAGTGCTGGATTTCTGCGCCGAGCACGGCATCACCTGCGACATCGAAATGCTCGACATCCGCCAGATCAACGAGGCTTACACCCGCATGATTGCCGGTGACGTGAAGTACCGCTTCGTGATCGACATGGCGACACTGAAGGTTTAAACCTTCAAGCCAAGCTCCGCCGACAGCCGGGCGGTGACCCCTTTGATCAGGGGAATCAGCTCGGCCATTTTTTCCAGCGGCATGTACGGCACGGTGCTGGCGATGCTGATACCGGCGACGATGCGCTTGCTGGCATCGCGGATCGGCGCCGCCACGCAGCGAATCGACGGTTCGTTGTCTTCCAGGTCGAAGGCGTACCCGCCAGCCACATACTCAATCATGCGCTGCTGAAACTGCTCCCAGGATTGCTCCGGGTGCTGCGGCCAGAACTGATTTTTCCCAGCCACCGGCAAGCTGATTTCGTACAGCCGTTGCCATTCTTCCTGCGTGTCATCGAGCATCAGCGCCTTACCGATCCCGGTACGCGCCAATGGCATGCGATGCCCCACCCGCGAACGCATTTCCGGACCGTTGCGCCCCGGATTCTTGTGCAGGTACAACACCTCGTCGCCCTCACGGATCGCCAAGTGAATGGTGTCGCCGGTCAACGCCGACAACTCATCCAGATACGGCCCGGCCAGCGTCACCAGCGGCAGCTCTTCACGTGCCTGGAAACCCAGCTCAATCAGTTTCGGCCCCAGCAGATAACCGACTTGCGGCACTACGCGCAGATAACGCTCGTCCACCAGGCAACTGGCCAGACGATGGGTGGTGCTGCGCGTCGTGCCGATCAGCCGGGCGATTTCCTTGAGATCGCGGGCGCCACTGGCCACGGCCTGAACCACACCCAAACCACGAAGCAGTGTCTGGGTGCCAGTCGGCGCGGCGTCCTTGGCGATTTTTGGGGCGTCTTCCTGCATATCCAGCCTTTACCGTTGAGCGAGTGAACGGGCGGCATTATGGTCGCCCGAAGGCCGCGACTACAACTTGATACGCTCGACCTTGCCCACCAGCAGCACGTAGGAAAGCGCACCCAACAACGCCAGAACCGAGATATAGGTAATCGCCGGGGCAAACGAATCACCCGAGGCGAGGAAGCCGATGACGATCGGCGTGGTAATCGCCGCCAGGTTACCGATGAAATTGAACACCCCACCGGTCAATCCAAGCAAGCGCGCCGGGGCCAGGGTCGACACCAGCGACCAGGTGATCGACGCCAGGCCGATGCCGAAAAAGGCCAGCGCGAGGAAGGCAATCACCAGCGGCGTCGACTCGACGAAGTTGGCACCAATGATCGAGGTGGAAATCAGTAGGCCGCCAATGATCGGCAACTTGCGGGCGAAACCCACCGTGTAACCGCGACGGATCAAAAAGTCCGAGAAGAACCCCGAACACAGTACACCGACGAATGCAGCCAGAAACGGTAGCGACGCCAGCAAGCCAGACTTGATGAAGTCCATGCCGCGATATTTCACCAGATAGGTCGGGAACCACGTCAGAAAAAACCACAACGTCGAATTGAGGCAGAACTGACCGAGGTAAATGCCCCACAACTTGCGTTTGCTCAGGACAATCCCGAGGTCGACCCAGCTGAATTTAGCCTTGGTCTTCGCGGCTTCAGCCTGGATATCCACCAACCCGCCGCCCTCGCGGATCAGCTCGATTTCAGCGTCGTTGGCGCCCTTGAAATCCCGGGGCTCGCGATACACTGCGTACCAGATCATCGCCCAAATGATGCCCACCGCACCGGTGCTGACAAACACCATGTGCCAGCCATATTGGTGCTGCAACCACGCGAGTACCGGCGTGAGAAACGCCAGGCCGACGAACTGCCCGGAGGTGTAGAAACCGATGGCGGTGGCGCGTTCGCGCTCGGGAAACCAGGTGGTCACCACACGGCTGTTGATCGGATACGCCGGTGCTTCCAGCGCACCGACGGCCATGCGCAGCACAAACAGCGCGATGAAACTGGCAGCGAAGCCGAGCATCACCGTGGCCAGCGACCACAGCAGCAATGCGACGCTATACAGGATGCGCGGCGGCACCCGGTCCACCAGCCAGCCGCCGGGGATCTGCATGGCGGCGTAGGTCCAGCCGAACGCGGAAAAGATCAGCCCGACATGGATCGGATCGATGCCCAGATCGCTGGTCAGCGCCGGGGCGGCAATCGACAGGTTGCTGCGATCCAGGTAGTTGATCACCACCGTGATGAACAACAGGACCATGATGAAAAAGCGCTTGCGGCTCGGCGTCACCAACGACGCCTGCCCAGTGAGGGTTTGCGGTTGCATGGGGGTGCCTCTTCTTATGTTTATTGAGGTCGATTTGAAGACTTGCGCTGCACCCTGTGGGAGCGGGCTTGCCCGCGATGACGGCGGCACATTCAGCATTGATGTGACTGACAGGACGCTATCGCGGGCAAGCCCGCTCCCACAGGGATTTGTGTTGACTCAGGAGGAACTCACCACTCGGCAAAACTGCCATCGGCATGGCGCCAGATCGGGTTGCGCCAGCGGTGGCCGACGGCGGCGCGCTCGATCACATATTCCTCGTTGATCTCAATGCCCAGGCCCGGGCCGTTGGGGATCTTCACGAAGCCTTTGTCGTAGTCGAACACCCGTGGATCTTTCACATAATCGAGCAGGTCATTGCTCTCGTTGTAATGGATGCCCAGGCTCTGTTCCTGGATGAACGCGTTGTAGCAAACCGCGTCCAGTTGCAGGCATGCCGCCAGGGCAATCGGGCCCAACGGGCAATGCAGCGCCAGTGCCACGTCGTAGGCTTCGGCCATGTTGGCGATCTTGCGGGTTTCGGTGATGCCACCTGCATGGGAAGCATCCGGCTGGATGATGTCGACGTAGCCTTCGCTGAGCACCCGCTTGAAATCCCAGCGCGAGAACAACCGCTCGCCAAGGGCAATCGGTGTGCTGGTCAGCGGTGCCAGTTCTTTCAGCGCTTCGTAGTTTTCGCTCAGCACCGGCTCTTCGATAAACATCAGTTTGTACGGGTCGAGTTCCTTCATCAGCACCTTGGCCATGGGCTTGTGCACCCGACCATGGAAGTCCACGCCGATGCCGACATTCGGGCCGACGGCATCGCGTACGGCGGCGACGTTGGCAAGCGCCAGGTCGACCTTCTCAAAGGAATCGAGGAATTGCAGCTCTTCGGTGCCGTTCATTTTCACCGCCGTGAAACCACGGCTGACCGCTTCTTTCGCAGCGCGAGCGGTGTCCGCCGGGCGATCACCACCGATCCACGAATAAACGCGAATCTTGTCCCGCACCTGACCACCCAACAGATCGCTGACCGACACACCCAGCGCCTTGCCCTTGATGTCCCACAATGCCTGGTCGATACCGGCCAGAGCGCTCATGTGGATCGCGCCGCCACGGTAGAAGCCGCCACGGTAGAGCACGGTCCAGATGTCTTCGATGTTGCGTGGGTCTTTGCCGATCAGGTAGTCGGACAATTCCTCAACCGCTGCAGCGACGGTGTGCGCGCGGCCTTCGACCACGGGCTCACCCCAACCGGTCACGCCCTCGTCGGTTTCGACCTTGAGGAAGCACCAGCGCGGCGGAACGATGAAGGTGGTGAGTTTGGTGATTTTCATCTATTGCCTCTCTTATTAGATGCAGCGCTCGCAGCGCCAAGAAGTCTTACTGCAATGCATTCCAGGCAGCGACGTACGCCTTGGCGTTTACGGCCACTTGTTCAGGTGTCATGCCCGGTTTGAACAACCCGGAACCAAGGCCAAAACCTTTGACACCGGCCTCGATAAACACCTGCATGTTGTCTGGCGTAATCCCGCCCACCGGCACCAGCACCGTCCCTGCCGGCAACACCGCCAGCCAGGCTTTCACAACGGCGGGGCCCATTTGTTCGGCCGGGAACATCTTCAGCACATCCGCCCCTTCGGCCAATGCAGCAAAGGCTTCGGTCGGCGTCGCCACGCCCGGCGACAGGAACAGCCCCGCCGCTTTCGCCGCGCGCAACACCTTGGCATCGCTGTGGGGCATGACGATCACTTGGCCGCCCGCCGCTTTCACTTGCTCGACCTGTTGCGGCGTCAATACCGTGCCCGCACCGATCAGGCAATCGGCGGGCAAGGTACTGCGCAAGATGCGGATACTTTCGTACGGCTCAGGGGAATTAAGCGGCACTTCGATGACGCGAAATCCCGCCGAATACAGGACTTCGCCGACGGCCGCCGCTTCTTGCGGGCGCAGGCCACGCAGGATCGCGATTAGTCCGTTTTGTGCCAGTGCTTGCTTGAGCATGTCAGACCTCCAGTCAGGTTTAACGGGATGGGGGTGTCGTGATCAGTCCGGCGGCAAGCGCCAACTGCCACAACCCGCGTTCGGTGGCCTGCTCGGCCAGGGTCACCCGGGCAAAACCGCAGGCGTCGAGCGCACGGCTGTAGCGGGCGCAGAGTTGAGAGTTACCAATGAGGATGATCGACGGCAGATGGACGCTGTTACGCCGACGCCGCTGAACGTTGGCCAGGGCTGACAGTTCATGACCAATCAGCAATCCCGACAGATAGTCCGGTTGAGCCGTACCGCTCAGCTCACCGGTCAGCCCCAGACTGCGGGCACTGAACAACGTCGACAGAGGACCGATCTCGCCGTCCGCCGACAGAGCCACTCGCACGCCACGATCAAACGCTTCGCCATCAAAAGAGGCGCAGCGCTGCTGAGTGCGCCCAAGAATGCTGTGTTCACTGAGGACGGCGAAGATTTCGCCTGTCATGAAAGTATCGAAATGCACGATGCAGCCGTCGGCCACTTCCACCCATTTCGAATGACTGCCCGGCAGACCGATCAACAGATCGTTGCCCGCCCCGCTCCCGCTCGGCAGATTCTGCAACACACCGAGGACTTGGGTTTCCTCGCCGCGCATCACGTTCGGCAAGCGCGAACGCTGAATCACGCCCGGCACGATGTGCACATCGACACCGCGAAGACTGCGAACGGTTTGTAGGGAAGTTCCGAGATTGGCGACGTTCGCCGGCGTGTCGCAGTAGGCCGCTTCGCGCCAGCCCTGAGCACTGCCGACCATGCCGCAAGCAATCACCGGCAAATCGAGCTGTGCGTCGAGCCAGTCTCCGCACGCCTCATCGAAGGCCAATTCAAAACCGTCGACGCATGCCTGACCGGCGATGATTCGCGGCGTCTTGGGCAGCTGCATGATCCCGGACGACAGCGAGCGCTGTTCCAGCACCTGGCCACCGAAGCCGAGTTTGTAAGCACGTAATGAGGTTGTCCCCCAATCGAGCGCGATCAATTGCGCCAGCATCGCTTCACCTGTTTTGGTTTTTGGCAGTGAGTGAGCTGGACTATAAACCTGGACGAAGGTAAATCTCAATATATAAATATCAATCCCATATATTGGGAGGAGCACAAAAAAAGATCGCAGCCTTCGGCAGTCCCTACAGATCGATGTACGACGCAATAACGCGGTCGAACACAATCCCGTGTAGGAGCTGCCGAAGGCTGCGATCTTTTAGGGGATCAATTGCCCTCGGCAAAATCCCTTAACACCGCCCCATCCATCCGATACCGCACCCACTCTTCCTGCGGCTGTGCGCCGAGGGATTTATAGAAGTCGATCGCCGGTTTGTTCCAGTCCAGCACGCTCCATTCGAAACGGCCGCAGTCATTGGCGCAGGCGATTTTTGCCAGGTGGCGCAGCAAGGTTTTACCGGCGCCGCCGCCTCGTTGTTCAGGGGTGATGTAGAGGTCTTCGAGGTACAGGCAATTGCTGCCCAACCAGGTGGAATAACTGAAGAAGAACACCGCAAAGCCGATCGGCAGGCCATCGCGCAGGCAAATCAGGCCATGGGCGGTGGCGCCTTCGCTGAACAGGCTGCGCTCGATGTCGGCGACGCTGGCGATGACTTCGTGGCGGGCACGTTCGAAGTCGGCCAGTTCAGTGATGAACGCGAGGATTTGCGGAGCATCGCTGGGGGTTGCCGGGCGGATTTCGATCGTCATGGACGTGCCTTGTGAAAAGTTGAAAACGCCATACTAAGTCCGCGCGCGGCGCTCGTCACATTTGAAAGCACTGTGGCGAGGGGGCTTGCTCCCGTTCGGCTGCAAAGCAGTCGCAAAACTGGCGACGCTGATCTAACTGAAATACCGTGTCGTCTGGAGTAAGGGCTGCTGTGCAGCCCAGCGGGAGCAAGCTCCCTCGCCACAAAAGCGTTTCCACACTAAAGGACTTTTATGACCGCTATCGCTTTTGCGCCTCTGCATAATCTGGCCTCAAGACTGCTGCCCCACGCACTGGAACCTGGCGAAGACGGCGCCCATGATCTGTCGCACTTGCAGCGGGTGTGGCACAACGTGCGCACGCTTCATGTGCAAGAAGGCGGTGATCTTGAGGTACTGCTGGCCGCCGTGCTGTTGCACGATTGCGTGGCGGTGGAGAAGAACTCGCCGCTGCGCTCACAGGCATCACGACTGGCGGCGCAGAAAGCTTCGACCGTACTGATAGCCCTGGATTGGCCTGGCGCAAAAATCACAGCAGTCGTTCACGCCATCGAAGCCCACAGCTTCAGCGCCAATATCACGCCCACCACCCTCGAAGCGAAAATCATCCAGGACGCCGACCGCCTCGATTCCCTTGGCATGCTCGGCGTGGCACGTACCTTCTACATTGCCGGGCGCATGGGCAGTGCGTTGTACGATCCTCTGGACCCAGAGGCAAAAGAACGGGACTACGACGACAAGCGCTTTTGCCTCGATCATTTCCAGACCAAGTTGCTGCACCTGGCGGACGGTTTCCAAACGACCACCGGTCAGCGTCTGGCACAGATTCGTCACGAACGCCTGAAGGGTTTCATGGAGCTGTTCAAAGAGGAAATTGGCGTCGGTCAATAAGTCTGGGCGGCACCACTCGTCGTTCATCAGGCACCAATTCAGCTCGGAAAGGACCAATATCGGGTAAGGACTCTAATCAACGGAGACGACACCATGACCACGTCCCGACTGACCGCCCTCGCTCTTACCACGCTGCTCTCCTCTGTCGCGTTCGCCGCGACCAGCTCTTCCGGGACCGACCCGAGCGACCCACTTCAAAGGCCCGAATCTGCGACCACCCAAGGTATCGACAGCGGCCGATCGCCTTCTCCGACGGCCACAGACCCACGGATTTATCACGACGACGCGGGCCGTCAGGGCGGGATGAATACACCCGGCCCTCAGACTCCCGACAATGCCGGCACCGGCATCGGCTCGAAAACCACCACCGGTGGCTCGGGTTCCGAAGGCCTTGGCACCCGTCCATAAAATCGCCGATGCGAGCGACCTGCAATACCTATCCGCCCTAACGAAGAGGTAACCATGAACGTCGATAAAAACCTGGAAAAAGAAGTCCTGACCCGCCTGCTGCACGCCCACCCAAATGGCTTGGGCAAGGAGGTTCTGGACAATTACCGGGGGGAGAAAGTCGTGGCCAGCACCCTCGCCACTCTGCAGGATCGCGGGCTGATCCAGCACGGTCATGTGATCTGCAACGAAGCCGGCGAGCACTCGCTGAACCTGCCGATCAAACTTAGCGCCGCTGGGGTTGAAGCGGCGCGCAAGCTGGATGTCTAACCGAGTTGGCGCTGCTTTGAATGTTTGAAAAACAAAGATCGCAGGCTTCGCCAGCGCCTACAACCAGGAGAAAACCCATGCCTCGTGGAAGCAAAGACAAATACACCGCCGAGCAAAAACGCAAGGCCGAACACATCGAAGAAAGCTACGAGCACAAAGGCGTGTCGAAAGATGAAGCCGAAGCTCGCGCCTGGGCCACGGTGAACAAGCAGTCGGGTGGCGGTGAACGCGCCGGCGGCTCGGGGCGCAAGAAGCCGGCCAGCGCCAAGTCTGCAGATCGCAAGGAATCAGCCCGACGTGCGGTGGCCACCCGTGAAGGCAAGCCGCGCAACAGCAAGGCTTCGCGCGATACGCAAACGGTGGACAGCCTGATGAAAGAAGCCCGGGCGAAGAAAATTCCGGGGCGCTCGAGCATGCGCAAGCAGGAGTTGATCGAGGCGTTGCGCAGGGCGGGTTGAAGGTCAGGATTGAGGGTGGAGTCGAGGGCCTCATCGCGGGCAAGCCCGCTCCCACAGGAGATTTGTGTCGTTCACGGTCCAGTGTGGGAGCGGGCTTGCCCGCGATAGCGGCTGATCAGGCGCCGAAAGTCTCGCGAATGAATGCATCCAGTTCAGCCCCCCCCGGCGAAGTCGCCGGCCCCCAACGAGTGACGGCCAAAGCAGCTGCCGCATTGGCCCGCCGCGCCGCGTCTATCGCCGATAATCCGTGCGCCAACCCGGCGACAAAAACGCCCGCGTGAGCATCCCCTGCGCCGTTGCTGTCCACCGCCACAACCTTGAATCCCGGCACATGCTGGTGATTGCCGCGCTGGCTGATCCAGCACCCCTGCGGCCCATCGCGAACCACCAACAAGGCATCCGCCGACAAATGATCCGCCAGCCCATTCAATGCCTCGCCGATGTCCGTCGCCCCGGTAAACCGCAGCGCCTCGACACGGTTGCTGGTCCACAGATCGATGCGCGGCAACAAGGCCTTCATCAGCGGCGCGTCCGGCGAACCCACCAACGGCCCCGGATCGAACACCACCTTGATCCCGTCCGGCAAATCCAGCACCCAGTTCACCAGCGCCTGAGCCTTGCCGCCATGCAGCAGGCTATAGCCGCTGACATAGACAAAGTCGCCCGCCTCGGCCGGCACACTCGCCAGGTCTTCGGCAGTCAATTTGCCTTCGGCACCGATGCAGGAAATGAAGGTGCGTTCGGCCGAGGCTTCGGTCAGCGCGACGCACAGCCCGGTGTCGCGCTCGGTGCTCTGATCAATGCCGATCCGAATGCCTTCAGCCGTCATCGCCTCTCGGGCCATGTCACCGAAACGGCCCTTGCCATGGCCACCGAGGTAGACCACCGGCAAGCCGTTTCGCCGGGCGGCAGCCATCACATTGAAGCCACCGCCAGCCTCGAAACGGGCGGATTGCGCCAGCACGTCACCGCCCGATTGAGGCAATTTATCCACGGCCATGACCAGATCGATCATGACCTGGCCAGTGTGCAAAAGCTTAGGCATGGGCCGGCTCGATCAACGCAGTGCGACGATCCTTGGCACCGCCGAGTATCCCGTAAATGCCACCGGCCACCACGAACGTGACGATCCAGCCCAGGCCGTTGTGGCCCAGCCAGGAGTCGGACAAAAAGCCCCGGAACCAGACATCGTGTTCAGTGGTGCCAATGGTGGTGAAACTGAAACCCAACACAATCGCCACCGCCCATGCACCGAAGGCGCGCCACTCGATGCCGCCGCGATACCAGTAGGCGCTGCTCGGGCTGACGTCCAGCAGGTCCTTGGGGCTGTAGTAATGCCGGTGCATCAGGTCGACCACAAAGATCCCGACCCATGCCGTGATTGGCACCGCCAGCAAGGAAATGAAGGTGATGAACGGGCCGTAAAAACTCTCGGCGATCAGCATGAAGTAGATCGAACCGGCGAAGATCGCAATGATATCGAGCACCACCGCATACACGCGCTTGACCTTCAGGCCGAGGGTCAGCGTGGTCAAACCGGCGGAGTACACCGACAGGTTGTTCGACAGCAGCAGCCCGCCGAATGCGGTGATCAGATACGGCACGGCCATCCAGGTCGGCAGCATGTCGCGGATCGCGACGATTGGGTCAGTGGCCGAGGCCAGATCGTTATTGCCCACTGACAGCAGACCACCGAGGGTGATCAGCAGAACCAGCGGAATCCCCGCACCGAACGCCGCCGACGCCACCAGACGCACGGCTTTGACGCTGCGGTGCTGGTAGCGCGACATGTCGGCACCGGCGTTGGCCCAACCGATCCCGGTGCCGGCGGCCATGGTGCCGATGCCGATGATCATTGCGCTCAGGGGCGCTGGCGTGGCGTTGAATACGGCGCTCCAGTCGATGGTCGCGCAAAGGAAACCGCCGACCAGGATGTTCAACCCACCGAACACATAGGTCGCCCACCTCTGGATCACCAGCAACGTGGCGTGGCCGAGGCCGGACACCGACAACGTCAGCAGGACAAAAATCGCGATGAACACCAAGGTCAGCAGCGGCGCGCTTTTGGCTTCCACCGGCGAGCCGAACAGAATCGAGCACAGCGACAGCAAGACGAATGCGGCGGTGGTGGTGTTGACGGTTTCCCAACCCAGTCGCGACATTAGCGAGACCAGCGTCGGGCCGATATTGCCGCGCACCCCGAAGATGGCTCGCGACAGCGTCAGGCTCGGTGCGCGGCCACGGCGACCGGCAATGGAGATGATCCCGACCACCGCGAACGAGCCGGCGGCACCGAGGATGGCGACGATGATCGCCTGCCAGATCGCCAGGCCGCGGAAGGCCACCAGCGTGGCGCCCAACGGTAAGCCGAGGATGGAGATGTTGGCCGCAAACCAGACCCAGAACAGTTGCTGTGGATGACCGTTGCACTCCCCTTCCGGCACCGGCTCGATGCCACGGGTTTCCAATTGCCCGGCACTTTGCCCGGTGTTCGATGAACTCATAAAAATGCTCCTGTTGCCATTGTTGTGGTTATGGGCAATTTCGGAAGTCGAGATAACATTCCGGCGATCCTTGCCATATCAGTGCGTTCCATTGCGGGTGAACAATTCTAGTAAGCGGCGCGCCTATCGCGGGCAAGCCCGCTCCCACAGGAATAGTACAAACCTTGAGATGCACGCCGTACCTGTGGGAGCGGGCTTGCCCGCGATGGCGTCAGTACAATCAACGCAAGGCCAACAGCCCTTGCACCAACGGTTCCAGCTGCAAATCATTTACTGCTTTAACCTGCTCGATCATCGCGGCAGGCCAACTCTCAAGCCCCAGGCAGGCACCAAGCATTGCGCCGAGAATCGCCGCGATGGTGTCGGTATCTCCGCCCAGACTGGCAGCCATGCACAATGCTTCGAAGGCCGTCATCTGCCCGCTAGCCACTTGCCGAGCCAGGGCAAACGACACCACCACCGATTCCTGCGAGGCCACCGACGTGCCGATCACGTCGTACAGCAAATCCGCCAGCAACGCCTTGTCGCAGTCGACGCTGATGTTCCACGCCCAACCGATGCGCGCGGCGATACGTCCGCCAGCGACCCAGTGGCCATGGCTTTCGGCTTGCTGAGCGATCTGCTGGCCAAGGTTCAATGCTTCGCCCAGGTCCATGCCGTTGATCCCGGCAGAAACCACCGCCGCCACCGCCGCCGCACTGGCAATTCCCAGCGTGGTGTTGTGGGTCACCTGACAGGCCTGCACCACGGCGCGGATGAAACGCTCGGGATCGGCAACATCGGCCGCAATACCCACCGGCGTGATACGCATGGCCGCGCCATTGGTGGTGCCGTGGCGGCCTGCCTCTTCCAGCGAGTGGCCGGCGAGGATCATCTCGATCGCGCGTTTGGTCGAGGGGCCGAGCAAATCCTGCGAGCCCTTGGCTTGCATCCCGGCTTCCCATTTGATCAAGCGTTGGGCCAGCACCGCCGGTTCGATCCAGCCCTCGCCTTCAATCAACAACTGGCCGAGCAGAATCGCCTGCTCGGTATCGTCAGTGATCGAACCTTTGGGCATGTTGGCGGCAATCGGTTGATCCGGGCCAGCGTCTTGCAGCTCGGTGATCTCGCCGAAGCGCGCCTTGATCTCGGCGCGACTCAGAGATTGGGTCGGCATGCCCAACGCATCGCCCAGGGCCAGTCCGTAGAACGCGCCGAGGCCACGGTCGAGCGCGGTCATTTTGAAGTTCCAATTTGCAGGTGTAGACGAAAATGCACCGGATCGAGCAGGCTTTCGACCTGTTCCATGAAGCGGTTCTGACGGTCGTAAGTGGTGCGCAGGGCCTTGAGGAACACCGTGCCCTCCGGGCGCCCGAGCAATTCGGCGTCTTCGGCATTCAAGGGTTCGGCGCCGATCCACTGATCACCGTGGTCGCCGATATAGCCGTAGGCGGCCAACGTGATGGTCAGGGAGTCATCGATCAGACCGACTCGCGGCAGGCCTTCCAGGCCTCCGGTGGCGGGCATCAATGAGCGCTCAAGGGACACCAGCGTGCCATCGGTGCCGCGCCGCCGCCGGTCGAGGGTGATGAATTGATCGATACCGAAACGCGTCAACAGGTCCGGACGAGTAACCGCCTCCAGCCGCAGCACTTCGGTATTGATCAGCGCCCCGTTGTCTGCAAGCGCCTGGGCCCAGCCGTTGCGCTGATCGAGCACCACACCATCGAACGTGACGATGGACCCCACTGCGCCTTGCGTAGCGATGTCGTGGCGCCGCTTCAGTTCGACCAGGGCTTCACGCAGCGTGCCGCGGCTGACCTTGAATTCTTGAGCCAACTGATGTTCGCCCGGCAATAGAACGCCGTCCTCCATGAGGCCGTTTTCGATGCGCCGGACGAGCTCGTCGACCACCTGTTGTTTCTTGTCAATTCGTAGCGGTCTAATCATGTACACCTCGGGTGTACCGTCATAGCTGAAACGGGTTGGGGCGAGCAAGGGATATTTTGTGAAAGTGGGTGAAGAATCCCGGTTCAAAATCGACCGCTGCGCGATCAATCGCGAGCAGGCTCGCTCCCACAGAGGATCTGCCGTGTAGACAAATCTTGTGCGCGACACCGATCAACTGTGGGAGCGAGCCTGCTCGCGATGGCGCAGGCACATTCAAGCTCAATGTGTCAGACAGCCCACTCCCACAAGGAAAATCAGCGCTGTTTCAACCGGTCAATCACCACCGCCAGCAACAAGATCGAACCACGAATCACGTACTGATAAAACGTATCGATATTCTTCAGGTTCATCGCATTCTCGATGATCGCCAAAATCAAGACCCCGGCAATCACATGCCGAATCATCCCGATCCCGCCACTCAGCGACACCCCGCCGAGCACGCAAGCCGAGATCACCGTCAACTCGAAACCCTGGCCAATCATCGGCTGACCGGACGTCATGCGCGACGCCAGAATCACCCCGGCCAACGCACCGATCACACCGTGTACGGCGAAGATGATGATCTTGGTCCGGTCAACGTTGACCCCGGCCAGCAACGCCGCTTCCTGGTTGCCGCCGATGGCCATGGTGTTGCGCCCGTAGGTGGTGTAGTTCAGCAACCAGCCGAAAAACAGGAAGCAGACGATGGTGATCAGAATCGGCACCGGCACGCCGAACAACTGACCATTACCGAACACGAAGAACTGTTCCTGGGAAACGCCCACCGCTTTGCCGTTGGCAAAAATGTAAGCCAGGCCACGCACGATCTGCATCGTCGCCAGCGTGGTGATCAACGCATTGACCCGCAGCTTGGCGATCACAATCCCGTTAATCAGCCCGACGATCAGCCCCATCACCAGTGCTGCACTCACGCCGAGGAACACGCTGTCGGTGTCGCGCATCACCACTGCCGCGACTACACCGGCACAGGCAATCACCGAGCCCACCGACAAGTCGAAATGCCCGGACGCCAAGCAATACAACATGGTGCATGCGGCAATTCCGGTCGTAGAAATCGCCAGGCCCAAGCCGCGCATGTTCAGCGGCGACAGGAAGTTATCGATCAGCAAGGTGCAAAGCACAAAGATCCCGACGGCCGCCAGCAGCATCACCCAATCATCGAGAAAGCGCCGCAGGTCCAGCGGTTTGCGCGGGGTTGGCAAAGCGTTGTTTTGGATGGTCATAGTCACCTCTCAGTTCGCCACGTCGGCAGCGCGTTGGCGTGGCAACGCTAGTTGCAGCAGGTTGGATTCATTGGCTTGTTCGCGGGTCAGTTCGCCGCGCATCGCGCCTTCGCAAAGCACCAGGATGCGGTCGGAAATGCCCATGACTTCCATCAGGTCGCTGGACACCACAATCACCGCGATGCCGCTGGCAGCCAGGTTATGGATGATCTGGTAAATCTCGGCTTTGGCACCGATGTCGATGCCCCGGGTGGGCTCGTCGAGCAGCAGGACTTTCATCGGCATCGACAGCCAGCGACCGAGAATCGCCTTCTGCTGATTGCCGCCAGACAGGTACATGATTTTCTGCGCCGCGTTGGGCGTCTTCACCTTCAGCGCCTTGATCTGCTGGTCGGCATTGTCTTTTTCCCACAAGCCGCGCAACAGGCAGCCGAAGGTGGAATGGGCGCCGCGAGCACTGATGTTGATGTTCTCGGCGACGCTGGCGAGCGGCAGGATGCCTTCCTTCTTGCGGTCCTCGGGGCACAGCAGAATCCCCGCGGCGATGGCATCGCGCGGCGAACGCAGTTTCAGTTCATGACCGCGCAATTCCAGGCGCCCGGCGGTATTGCGCGTCAGCCCGCTAAGCATCCGGAACAGCTCGGTGCGCCCGGCCCCGACCAGGCCGAACAGCCCGAGGACTTCACCCTTGTGCACCTCGAAACTCACCGGCTCACGCAAGCCCGGCCCCAGTAACCCGTCGACCTTGAGCGCCACCGCGCCACGTGGGCGGCTGCGGTAATCGTAGATATCCTGAATGTCGCGACCGACCATGCACGTCACTAACTGATCATGGGTCAGCGCGCTCATGTCCTCGAAGGTGCGCACGAAGCGACCGTCCTTGAACACCGTCACCGCGTTACAGATGCGGAACACTTCTTCCATGCGATGTGAGACGTAAAGCACCACTTTGCCTTCGTCGCGCAGGCGTCCGATGATCGCCATCAAGCGATCGATTTCCCGCGCCGACAGGCTGCTGGTGGGTTCGTCGAACGCAATCACATGCGCGCCACGGGACAACGCCTTGGCGATTTCCACCAGTTGCCGCTGACCGAGGGACAAGCGCCCGACTTTCTCTTGCGGATCGATTTCATCGGCCAGGCCTTTAAGGCAGGCCAATGCCTGTTGCCGCAAAGCGCCGCGATTGATCAGGCCGAAACTCGCCGGCAGATGCCCGAGAAACAGGTTCTCGGCGACGGTCATTTCCGGCACTAGGTGCAGCTCCTGATGGATCACCGCAACCCCGCTGCCAATGCTGTCGGCGGTGGACTTGAAGACCCTCGTCCGCTCGCCGATCTGCAGATCGCCGCTGCTCGGCGTGTAAGCACCGCCAAGGATTTTCAGCAGCGTGGATTTACCGGCGCCGTTCTCGCCCATCAAGGCGTGAACCTGCCCCGGATGGGCGACGAAACTGATGCCGTCCAGCGCCTTCACCCCGGGAAAGGTTTTGCCGATCCCGTTGAAGCGCAAGCTGCCGCCAATACTCTGTTCATTTGTTTGTACGTGCGCGTGCATAAACTCACCTCATCACACCGGTCAGGCAGCCCCATCGCCAGGGCCGCCGATGAAATCAACCGCGCCTCAGTTCCACAGGCCGATTTTTTCCAGTTCCTGCTTGAAGTTGTCGCGCGTGATCAGCGTAACGTCGTCCATCGCGGTGTATTTGGGCGGTTCTTTGCCGGTGGTGACCCACTCGTACATCATGCTCGCGGTGTTGTAGCCCTCAATGTGCGGGCTCGGCAGCATCGAGCCGAAGAAGCCGCTGTTAGGCTTTTTCAGTTCGCCGATGGCATCGGTGCCGTTGATGCCAATGCCGATCACGTTGGCCGCGGCAAAACCGGCGCTTTCGGTGGCGCGTACGCCGCCCAGCACGGTGTTGTCGTTCATGCCGCCGATGATCAGGTTTTTCGCCGCCCCCGGAAGCTTCACCAAGGCTGAGTTGGTGGCGTCCATGCTGCCCGGTACGTCGAGGGTTTTCAGCGCAGAAAAGAGGATGTGGTCTTTCGGCATACCGGCGTCTTCCAGCGCTTTGACAGAACCGTCGGTGCGTTTCTTACCGGTATCAAGTTCGTTGTAGGTGTTGATCACCGCGTAGGTGTCTTTCCAGTCCCAGCCGCGTTTCTTCGCCTCAGTGGCCATGGCGGCGCCCTGTTTCTGGCCGACTTCGAATGCAGCCATGCCGAGGTACGGCACGTCTTCCATGAACTTGCCGCCGGCATCGACGAAACGGTCATCGACGGCGATCACTTTCAAACCGTTGAGCTTGGCCTTGGCCATGATCGCCGGGCCCAGGGACACGTCCGGCGGGCAGATCACGAAGCCCTTGGCGCCGTTGGCCGCCAGACTGTCGATGGCCGAGAGGGTTTTCTCGCCATCAGGCACGGCGATTTTGATGACGGTGAAGCCCTTGTCCTTGCCGGCCTTTTCGGCGAAGGCCCATTCGGTCTGGAACCAGGGCTCTTCCGCTTGCTTGACCAGAAAACCGATCTTCACTTCCTCGGCCGCCAGCAATGTACTGCTCAGGCTGACCGCGGTGACCGCCAAAGCGGCACAGCACAGGGAACGGATCCCACGACGACGTTTCATAAGCTGACTCCTTGTTATTTTTTTTGAGCGTTATTTGAAAGCCTTCAAAGCATGCAGCCAATAGTCATATCGTATGATGATTGAATTTCAGACGTAGTTTCGCGCTTGAAACCCGAGTTATTCAGTCGTGGTACATGACCGAGCGTCCACCATCGATGGTGATGCACGAGGCATTGATGAACGGCGCTTCATCGCTGGCCAGGAACACAGCGGTCATCGCCACTTCAATCGGCTGGCCGATGCGCCGCGGTGGATGCAGGTCGAAGGCCCGTTGACGTTCGGCATGGGGGTCGGCAAAACCGTTCCAGTAATCGACGTTCAGTTGGGTCTCGATGTAGCCCGGGGCGATGGCGTTGACCCGAATACCTTTGGGTGCGTATTCGATGCCCAAGGCGCGGGTCAGCCCGAGCAAGCCATGCTTGGCCACCGGGTACGGGAAGCAGCCGGGAATGATGTGAGTGGAATGGGTCGAGGCAATATTGATGATGCTGCCGATGCCCTGCTCGATCATCTGCGGCAACACGGCTTTGCAGCCATACCAGGCGCCGTCCAGATCGATGGCGAAGCAGCGATGCCAGTCTTCTTCGGTCATTTGCAGCGGGTCGCGGAACACGTTGACCCCGGCGCAGTTGACCAGCACGTCGATCCGGCCGTGAAGTTCGATGGCCAATTCAGCCATGGCGTGCAGGTCGTGCTGGCGCGACACGTCGGCCTTGATCGCTACGACATCCGCGCCTTGTTCACGCCAGTGCGCCGCGACTTTTTCAACTTTCTCGACCTGGATATCACTGATGACCAGCTTGGCCTGCTGGGAGGCGAAGGTTGCGACAATCGCTTCGCCGATACCCTGAGCGGCACCGGTCAACAGCACCACCTTGTTTTTCAGGCGCTCACCCTTGGGCGGTTCGGGCACCGGAGGCAAGGAAAGAGGTTCAGCCATGGATCAACACTCCTGTTTGAAGGCACGACGAAAACCGGACATCTGTCGATGTCCGGTCAAAAAGCTGTTGGGACCAGGCAGGCAGGCGCGAAAACGCCCGGGCGCCGAGGCGGCCTGAAGCACTGACTCCGTACGGGAGTGCGGTGGAATATCGCTGCATCACTTCACCTGTTTTGTTTTTTTAAGTGTGAGTGCGTGTAACTGATGGGGCCGACTATAAACCCGACCGCCAAATAATCTCAATATATAATTTTACATCCCATATTTTGGGATTTATCCAGCGAATCGCTGACAGGGTTTTCCGGGCACATCCACTCGAATCGATAACAGCGCGCCGTCCAACGGATGATTGAGCGGGCTTGCGGCGCTGGTGATGTACAGGGTTTTGAAGTCTTCACCACCGAATACACAACTGGTGGGACGGCTGACCGGCAGTTCGATCACCCGATCCACATAACCGTCCGGGTTCAGCCTGAGCAGACAACTGCCATCCCAACGGGCATTCCAGATATAGCCCTCGGCATCCATCGCCGAGCCGTCGGGGCCTCCGCGTTCGTGGGGGCCAAGCCAGACATAGGCGGTGTCCAGGTTGCCGTCGGTATGGATGAAATGCCGGTAAAGCGTGCTGTCGAGGCTGTCGGCGAAATACAGGGTTGTGCCGTCGTCGCTCCACAGCAATGTATTAGGGATGCCTAATCCTCGAAGCAGCGGCGTGACCCGCGCATCGCGGTCGATGCGAAACAGGCCACCGGAGCGGCGCACGACGGGCAAATCTTCGCCCTGCTCACCGATGTTGTTCTGCATGCTGCCCAGCCAGAGCCGGCCCTGGGCATCGCAGCGGGCTTCGTTGGGGCGATTGCCGGGTTGCGGATCGGCGACGCAGAACAAGCTCAGCCGAGGTTCAAGGCCCGGGGAATCCAGATCCAGCCGATAAACCCCACTGCTCAATGTCACCAGGGCATCGCCGCTTTCGCATGGGATGAACGCGGACACGTGCTCCGGCATCTGCCAGATTTGCACATTGGCGCCGATCAGCCTGAGCGCTTGTTTACCGGCGATATCTACCCAATACAGCGCCTGGGTCGGAGCATCCCAGAACGGGCCTTCGCCGAGTTGCGCACGGTGTCCGGTAACCGCAGTCCACGTCATGAAACCTCCTTTTTTATTGCTTTTATGTGGGAGCGGGCTTGCTCGCGATTGCGGTCTGTCTGGCACATGGATGTTGGATGTACCGATGCTATCGCGAGCAGGCTCGCTCCCACAGGGTTCGTCTGGTTAGCTAGCTTTTTTATCGGCCATGACTTGGGGGTAGAAGCGTTTGATCGCCAAGTCTGCGTTATCGATCAGGGTCATGCAGGCCCACACACCCCGTGCGGCATCCCGGGCGGCGATGGCGTCGGCCATGTCTTTGTGGATTGGCAAGGTTCGGCGCAGTTCGTCCGGGTCGGCGGCAGACACTTCGAAAGACACGGCCAGCAACGCGCCGAGGGCCGGGACCATTTGTTCGATGAATTGATTGTGGCTGGCGGCGAGGATGCACTCGTGGAAGAACTGGTCGGCGCGGTTGTAATCGATGCCGCTGTCCACCGCCCGTTCCAGCGCGTTATAGGCCTGGAGTACGGCTTGCACTTGTTCCACCGTCGCCCGCTCGCAGGCCCAGCGCACCGCCATGGGTTCGATGGTGCGGCGCAGGTCGAGCAAATCGTCGACGAAGTTTTCCGGTAAGCCGCTGCGCGACAGCCAGCCGACGACTTGCGGATCGAAGAGGTTCCAGCGTCGCACCGGCAATACGCGTGTGCCGACCTTTGGCCCAACTTCGAGCATGCCTTTGGCCACCAGGGTTTTGATGGCTTCGCGGATGACCGTACGGCTGACACCGAGCTGCTCGCCCAGATCGGCTTCGACTTTGATGGTTTCGCCGGGTTTTACCTGGCCGGCAGCAATCCAGCACCCCAGCCAGTCGACCGTCGACGCATGAAAACTGCTGGACATGGGCACCTCGTCGACCGGTGATAAAAAACAAACGACACAAAGCCGTTCGCGATGGGTGTCCACGCTAATCATCATATGATTGGGTGTCAATTGGATTTTCAGATGCCTCGCTATACGAACACGGCTGTTCGTCCGAATCCTGCCCGAAGCGCTTTGATCCCATCCACTTTGTAAACTACGGTTAGCCGCAGCAGATCGGGCAGTCAGCGGTCTGTTCCCCTTCAAATCCGCTATCGACAGGTATGAACATGGACATGGATGCGTCTACGAAATACCCCATTGTGTTGGTTCACGGCCTTTTCGGCTTCGATAAAATCGCCGGTTACCCCTACTTCTTCGAAATCGAGGAAGCCCTGGAACGCGCCGGCGCCCAAGTGTTCGCCGTCAATATTCCAACCGTCAACGGCAATGAAGAACGCGGTGAAAAACTGCTCGAGCACGTCAACCGCATTTTGCTGGAAACGGGAGCTGCCAAGGTCAATCTGATCGGCCATAGCCAAGGCCCTCTGGCCGCACGCTACGTAGCAGCGCTGCACCCGGAAAAGGTCGCGTCGGTCACGTCTGTCAGTTGCCCCAATCATGGCTCCGAGATTGCCGACCAATTGCATAAGGCGCTGACGCCCGGAGAGTTGCCCGAAGCGTTCGTACTGGCCCTGTTTGGCGCGGTCGGCACCTTCATTTCGTTGATCAGCGGCCATCCGGAAAACCCGATTGATGCTGAAGCGGCATTCGAATCGCTGACTAGCGCGGGATTGGCTGCCTTCAATCGCAAGTACCCGCAAGGGGTGCCAAAGGTTTGGGGCGGCGAAGGCAACGAAATTGAAAACGGCGTGTATTACTACTCCTGGAGCGGGATCGTGCAGAACTTCCAAAGCCTGCAACTCCTCGACCCGACCCATTTGAACTGTAAAGTGCTGTCGAAGTTGTTTTACAAGGAGGAGCACGCCAACGATGGATTGGTCGGCCGCTACAGCTCTCACTTGGGCAAAGTGATCCGCTCGGATTACCCCATGGACCATTTCGACGCAGTCAATCAGATGGCAGGGATCAACAGTTGGAACGTGAGCCCGGTCATGCTCTACCTTGAACATGCCGCCCGGCTCAAGAGCAAAGGTTTGTAAGCCCATAAAAAAACGGCCCGTTGCAATAACGGGCCGTTTCGTTGCCAACGCTCAATCGACTATGGCTCAAGCCCGATCGGGAAGAATTCGCCGCCACTCCACACGCCCAGCCAACGCTGCCCGTCGATTTCACGACTCACCGCCAGCTCCACCAGTTGGTAGAACACATTGCGGTGAATCAGCGCTTCAAGATTGGTGCGCACATGCACGTACGGCGCGGGCTCCTGAGTTACCGGATCGATCACCACGCGCATAGGGTGCTCGGCGCCAGCATCGGCCGTTTCATCGACGTTGGTGGTAAAGCGCAAGACCTGGGCATCACCCTCGCCTTCGACCTCCACAGCAATTGCCACGAACGGCGCGTCGTCGACCTTGATGCCAACCTTCTCGACCGGGGTAATCAGAAAGTAATCATCACCGTCGCGGCGAATGATGGTGGAGAACAGCTTGACCATCGGCTTGCGTCCGATCGGCGTGCCCAGGTAATACCAGGTGCCATCGCGGGCGATGCGCATGTCGATATCGCCGCAGAAGTCGGGGTTCCACAAGTGGACCGGCGGCAAGCCTTTGGTTTTGGGGATTTGCCCCAACAGATCGTTGGCTTTTTGCGGGCCACTCATGGCGTTCTCCTTTGAATTACTGGTCGCTGAGCCCCAGCAGGCTGCGAGCGTATTGCTCCAGCGGCGGGCCCAACAAGTCTTCTGGCTTGTTGTCGTGGAACGTCAGTAAACCGCCACGACTCTTGATACGTGCAGTATCAATCAAATACTGGGTGCTGGTCTCGATCAACATGATTTGAATCACGCCGTTGTCGATTCCGAGGCGATCCACGTGTTCCTGGTCGAGCCATTCGTCCGAGTTGCCGATGCGGTCGTCGGCCTTGGCGAAACGCGTGTAGAGCAGGTAATGGGCGCCGGCGGCACGGGCTTCGCCCATGGCAGCGTCAAGGCCTTCCGGAGCACGGGCGCGGCGGACCATCGGGAAATATTCGATAAAGCCGTTGAAGGCCTCTTCAGCCACCACGTTAGGTCGCGGGTAGGCATTGCCCGGCGGCACGAAGGCACCCTGGGCAATGTAGATGAACGAGTCCGGCTGAATGCGGAAGTTATTCACACGACGGCTGTCGCTGTGGTCCAGCAGGCCCGCGTCGCTCATGTGGTAGCGAGTCCCTTCGGCCATATCACTGACATTCATGCAGCCACCAAGCGCCAAAACGGCCAGCAGCAAAACCAGGCTACGCATCCTACCCTCCAGAGGCCGGTGACGGAAAACCGGCGAATGGCCATGGGATGCAGCTTCCGCGCCAGCTCAATGTGCAGGGATGTGTCAGGTGTTTTTAAGGTGACTGGAAGATGGCTATCGCGGGCAAGCCTCGCTCCCACAGGTCATCTGTCGGTCACAGTTTCTGCATCCGACAGATGACCTGTGGGAGCGAGGCTTGCCCGCGAAGAGGCCCGATCAGCCGCCGATGATTTTCATGATGGTCGCGCCACCGGAGAACGCCACTTCCTGCTTGTCGCCCAAGGCTTTGACCAGCAGTCGCTGCAACGCCGGCAGCGCCTGGTGACGAGGTTTGTCCAACAAATCGCCGACATAGTGACGATTGCTCGACGACAGGCAGCCATGCAGCCAACCAGTGGACGACAAGCGTAGACGCGAACAGGTGCGGCAAAACGGAACGCTTTCGTTGGCAATCACGCCGAAGTGGCCCAGCCCCGGAATCTGGTAACGCACCGCCGTGGCATCGACCGGCGCATCGGCCTGAAGGTACTCGTAGCGTTCGCCGATCAGGCTCAGCAATTGTTGAAGGCTGACGAACTGCTGCAGGAAGGCGTTGGAGTCGCTGGCCAGATGGCCCATGCGCATCAACTCGATGAAGCGCAACTCGTAGCCGCGCTCCAGGCAGTAATCGAGCAGCGGCATCACCTGATCAAGGTTCTGCCCACGCAGCGGCACCATATTGACCTTGATCTTCATACCGGCCGCTGCGGCCTGGTCCATGCCGTCGAGAACGGTCGCCAGATCACCGCCGCGCGCAATACTGCGAAAAGCGCTGGCATCCAGGGTATCGAGGGAAACGTTGATGCGCCGAATGCCGGCATCCACCAGCAGTGGCAGCTTCTTCGCCAGCAACTGACCATTGGTGGTCAGGCTGATGTCCGCCAGGCCCATCTGACCGACGGCGGTCATGAAGGCTTCGAGTTTGGGGCTGACCAGTGGCTCACCACCGGTAATGCGCAAACGCTCGATGCCCGCGGCCTCGATCAGGTAGGCCACGCCGCGTGCCATGGCCTCGGCCGACAACTCATCCTGTGCAGCCACCAGCCGCTTGCCGTTGGGCACGCAGTAGGTACAAGCGTAGTTGCAGGCTGAGGTCAGACTGATCCGCAAATTGCGAAAACGCCTGCCTTGACGGTCAACGATCATGGATCACTCCGGCGAAAGAAGATTCGAACACGCAAAACTTGACTCACAAATCAAGTTTTAGCAAGCCCTATGCCTGAGTATATTCCTGCGGTACTGCGCCATGTAGCTAAATCATGGCGCAACAAGGCAACTGACGGGTTCAGTTGCTCGGCGTGTCGGTATCGCGTTTGCGCTTGTTGCCCATGCGCACGCCGATGTCCATCAGGAACTGGAAG
Source organism: Pseudomonas sp. F-14 TE3482 (assembly GCF_053629455.1). Taxonomy (NCBI): domain Bacteria; kingdom Pseudomonadati; phylum Pseudomonadota; class Gammaproteobacteria; order Pseudomonadales; family Pseudomonadaceae; genus Pseudomonas; species Pseudomonas sp. F-14 TE3482. The sequence continues at coordinate 2,869,351 of NZ_JBRJII010000001.1, read as the reverse complement.
AAACCTTCCTGATCTTCCAGCACATTGCTCCAGAACGGCGAGTGATACAGCGCCACCGCGCCATGTACCAGAGCCCAGGCCGCGCAGTAATGGAAGTAAGGCGGCACGTCTTCGAGCTTGCCTTCGCTGATCCGGCCCTTGATCAGCAGGGTCAGGCGCTCGAAGTTCGAGGCACGGATCTTGTGCAATTCCTCGACCATCTCCGGCACCTGGTTGCCCTTGACCACCTTTTCTTCCAGGCGATCGAACAACCGATAGCGTTGCGGGTCGCGCATGCGGAATTCGAAATAGGCCCGGGACAGGGCTTCCTTGTCCTTATCGACATCGGCCGAATGCAACAGCTCGTTCAAATCGCGCTCGTAATCGAGCATCAGGCGCAGATAGATCTCCGCCTTGGATTTGAAGTGCTTGTAGATCGTGCCTTTGCCGATACCGACGGCATCAGCAATCATCTCGACGGTGACACTGTCTTCACCTTGGTCGAGGAACAGCTTGAGCGCGGTATCGAGAATTTCTTGCTCGCGGCGACGAAACTCACGGACCTTACGAGGTTCTTTATGCATAAGAAAAGGTCTGTAGGGGTCAAAATTCGAAGCCGCGTATTATGCCTAACTTACGCCAAAATGCACGGATCATCCGACCATATATGTGTTTCTTGATGAATTCGCGCCACCTCGAGGGTTGATGAGAACTCAACCGAAGCGCGCGTATTCCAAATTTGTTTAAAAACCCGACCAGCTAAACTGGACTCGGCGCAATACTGATCAATACTTCAACTGTCGGCGAGGCATCTCCCCCAAGTGTCGCGCCGATGAAGGTACCAACGGATTGCGTGCCTTTGTTTTACTCCTAATGGTCTTAACCCGGATTCCCCCCCCAGAACCCGGGTTTTTTTTGCCTGTGATTCAGCGGCCAAAGCCCCATAGGTGCTGCGATCTTTTCTAACGTTACACCGGCGCCCTGACATGCGCCAACGGGAACAAACGCTTGAAATTCTCGGTGGTTTGCTCGGCAAATCGCTCGTAGGACTCACCTCGCAACATGGCCAGAAATTCCGCTACCTCACGCACGTATTGCGGCAGGTTCGGTTTGCCGCGATAAGGGATCGGCGCCAGGTACGGCGAATCGGTCTCCACCAGCAAACGGTCAGCCGGTACCTTGCTGGCCACATCCCGCAGGGCATCGGCATTGCGAAAAGTGACAATACCGGACAAGGAAATGTAATACCCCATGTCCAGCGCAGCCTTGGCCATTTCCCAGTCTTCGGTGAAGCAATGCAGCACACCCGCCTGAGGCAGTGCCGCTTCGCGCAGCAGTTCAAGGGTATCGGCCCGCGCGCCACGGGTATGGATGATCACCGGTTTGCCGGTCTGCCCCGCTGCTTGCAGGTGCAGACGGAACGACTCCTGCTGCAACGCTGCCGCTTCCGGCTCGTAGTGATAGTCCAGGCCGGTTTCACCGATTGCCACCACCCGCGGATGATTGAGTTCGTGCAACAGCCAGTCCAGCGCCGGTGCGGCACCCGGCTGCACATCGAGTGGATGCACGCCGACCGAACAGTCGACATCGTCGTAACGTTCGGCCAGCGCTTTGACGTCGGCGGCGTTATCGGCGCTGACACCAATGCATAGAAAGTGCCCTACCCCACGCGCACGGGCCGCATCGAGCGCGGCATCCAGGGAGCCGTCGTGGGCGGTGAGGTCGAGGCGATCAAGGTGACAATGGGAATCTACGAGCATAAAAGGGCTGCAACTTACATCGTATGAGTGGGACGGTCGGACTTCAGGGCTCCGGCCAGATGGGTTTCGATTCGACTGCGCGCGGTGTTGTCGCCTTCGTTGAATTGCACGCCAACCCCGGCGGCACGGTTGCCCTGGGCGCCTTTGGGAGTGATCCAGGTGACCTTGCCGGCGACCGGAATTTTTTCCGGTTCGTCCATCAGGTGCAGCAACATGAAGACCTCATCGCCCAACTTGTAGCTTTTGTTGGTCGGGATAAACAGGCCACCGTTCTTGATGAACGGCATGTAGGCCGCGTAGAGCACGGCCCTGTCTTTGATGGTCAAGGACAAAATGCCATTTCGCGGCCCCGGACTGATGGGTTCGTTCATGTTGACCTCCACTGTCTGATGATCAGAGTCTAGTGTCAGACGGTCACTTTGGGGTAGGCAAAGATACCCATTGCACTAGCAGCGCCTCCAGCAACAATGCCGGATTGAGGTTGGCTTTGCTCATCACTTTCTGTCGCTGGGCGAGGATCCAGTCCTGGATATTCAGGACCTTGTCCTGAGCGGATTTCTGCGCCAGGTATTGAATCACTTTGCGCATGTCCGCCAACCCCAACCCAGCTTCATCCTGAGTCAATTGATAACGCAGGATCAGGCTCGACCAGTCGCAAAACCAGTCGAACAGCAGCAACATGGGAATGGTTTTCCACTCTTCCGCCAGTTGCGTCGGCGATTGCTGGTGCTTGAGCAACTTCTTCACGCCCTCGACCACCAGCGCCCGCTGCTCGCGCACGCCTTGTGCCTGCAATTTGACCGAGGCCAATGGCGAACCGGCGGCGAGGGTAAGCAGCTCGATGCGCTCTTCTTGCGCACAATCCGGCAAAGCGCTGGCCAACCAGGCCAGACTCATGGCTTCGCTTGGCAATGGACAGGCTTGCTGCACGCAACGGCTCTTGATGGTTGGCAGCAGACGGCTGGTCTGGTGGCTGACCAACAGCAAAACAGTATCGCCGGACGGCTCTTCAAGGCTTTTCAGCAAGGCGTTGGCGGCGTTGATGTTCATCGACTCGACTGGCTCGATCAGCACCACTTTGCGCCCGCCCATCTGCGCGGTCTGAACCACGAAGCTGACCAGATCACGCACCTGATCAACCTTGATCGCCTTGTCTGCTTCTTCCGGCTCCAAAATGTAGTTGTCGGGGTGACTGCCAGCCTTCAGCAGCAGACAGGATTTGCACTCACCGCAGGCGTCTTGGGCGGTCGGGCGCTGACACAACAAATGGGCCATCAGACGCTCGGCCAGCGCGCGCTTGCCGATCCCGGCCGGGCCATGCAGCAAATAGGCATGGGCGTGCTGGGCACGGCCGGCCAATTGCTGCCAGAGACTGTCCTGCCACGGATAGGCTTCAGCCACGGGTCAGCTCCAGCAGACGTGGCAACAAGGCATCCAGAGACTGCTGAACCTGTGCCAACGGCTGAGCGGCATCCACCAGCACATAACGCGCAGGATCCGCTTTGGCACGCCCAAGGAAGGCAGTGCGCACTGCATCGAAAAACGCTCGGCCTTCGAGCTCGAAGCGGTCCAGCCGACCGCGGGCGCTGGCGCGGGCCAGGCCCACTTCTACCGGCAGATCGAAAATCAGCGTCAAGTCCGGGCGCAAATCGCCCTGGACGAATGTTTCGAGGGTCGCAATGCGCTCCAGCGACAAACCGCGACCACCGCCCTGATAGGCATAAGTCGAATCGGTAAAGCGATCGCACAGGACTACCGCGCCACGGGCCAGCGCCGGACGGATCACCTCGGCCAGATGCTGGGCTCGCGCGGCAAACACCAACAGCAGCTCGGTGTCAGGATTCATGACCTCATCGACCGGCGCCAACAGCACGTCGCGAATCCGCTCAGCCAGGGGCGTGCCGCCGGGCTCCCGGGTCAACACCACCTCGATCCCGGCAGCGCGCAGACGCTCGGCCAGGTATTCGCGATTGGTGCTCTTGCCGGCACCTTCCGGGCCTTCCAGGGTAATAAACAAGCCAGTCACAGGCAGTCCTTAGTCAGAGTCATTGCGGGCTTTGTGGCGCAGGTGCATCCGCTTCGGGTGCTGGCGCAGATTCTTGTGCAGGCTCTTGTGAAGGCTCTTGTGCAGAGCCTTGCTCAGAGTCTTGCGGCGCTACTGGCGGCATTTCTTCGGGCGCCGTATTGGGCGAAGCCGCCGGGATTGGCGCCTGGGCATCCTCCGTCGACGGCGTAACAGTCGGCGCAGGGCTGGAGCGGTAATCGGCACGTCGATTGATCTGGAACTCCCGCACCGCATTGTTGTGAGCGTCCAGATCATCGGAGAACACGTGGCTGCCATCACCGCGCGCGACAAAATACAGGCTGTTGCCGTCCGCCGGATTCAGCGCCGCATGGATCGCTTCGCGGCCCACCATCGCAATCGGCGTCGGCGGCAGGCCAGCAATCATGTAAGTGTTATACGGCGTCGGCTCCTTGAGATGAGCACGGGTCAACTTGCCATTGTAACGATCACCCAGACCATAAATCACCGTTGGATCGGTCTGCAACAGCATGCCCATCTCCATGCGCCGCACGAATACGCCGGCGATCTGCCGACGCTCCTGCGGCACACCGGTTTCCTTTTCCACCAGCGAGGCCATGATCAGCGCCTGATAGGGCTCGGTGTAAGGGACGTCGGCAGCGCGCTGGTTCCATTCCTTGAGGAGGACCTCATCGAGGCGGTCGTAAGCTTTCTTGAGCAGATCGGCGTCGGTCATGCCCCGCACGAAACGATAGGTGTCGGGGAAGAATCGTCCTTCGGGGAAAATCCCGCTGTGCCCGAGTTTGTCCATCACTTGGCTATCGCTCAAACCGTTGAGGGTCTGTTCGAGTTTTTCATCCTTGGCCAGCGCTGCGCGAACCTGATGAAAATTCCAGCCTTCGACCAGCGTCAGACTGTATTGCACCATTTCTCCGCGCTTCCACAGGTCGATCAGCCCATTGACTGTCATACCCGGCACCATGCGGTATTCGCCACTGTGCAACGGTTGCCCTGCCAGATTAAAGCGCCAATACACGCGCAGCCAGAAAGCGTCTTTGATGACGCCATCGGCTTCGAGTCGAAGGAAGGTGCGGTTTGGCGTAGTGCCTTTGGGCACTTCCAGCAGCTCTTCCTGGGCGATGTTCAGCGGCTGTTCCAGCGCCGAATCGATTTTCCAGGCGCAAGCGCCGGCCAACAGCCCCGCCAGAACCAATCCGGTTTCCAGCAGCAGCAAGAATTTACGTCTCACGAATCAAGCATCCAGTAGCGCACGGGCAATGGTTTGGAGTTTACGGGTGAGCGGCCCAACCGGCCAGCTCAGTGCGGCATAGGCGCGCACCGGCCAAACGCCATACACGCTGTTGCAGACAAAGACCTCGTCAGCCCATTGCAGCTGCTCGAGGGTGATATCGGTGATTTGCGTGGGAATCCCCAATGACTTGGCTTGAAACAATAATTCGGCACGCATCACACCCGCCACACCGCAGCGTTTGAGATTGGCCGTCACCAGCACGCCATCGCGTACCAGGAACAGATTGCTGAACACGCCTTCAATCACCCGCCCGACCTGATCCAGCATCAAGCCTTCGGCATGCTCGGTGTCCTGCCATTCGGAACGGGCGATGACCTGCTCCAGACGATTCAAATGCTTGAGGCCGGCGAGCAATGGTTGTTTGGAAAGCCGTGTCGCACACGGAAACAGGCGAACACCCTGCTCCGCATGAACAGCCGGATAAGTTGCAGGAGGATTGCCTTGCAGAATACGTCGAGCCTGAGCCGAGGGATCGGCGGCATAACCGCGCAGGCTGTCGCCGCGGGTGAGGATGAGTTTGAGCACGCCCTCACCCAGCGCGGCGGCATAGGCCAGCAGCTCCGCGCGGATCAGTTGATGATCGGCGGAAATAGCCAAACGCGAACACCCCTCCGCCAGACGCGACAGATGTCGATCCAGCAGCAGCGGCTGCCCGCCCTTGACCGCAACGGTTTCGAACAGACCGTCACCGTAAGCCAGGCCGCGATCCTTCAGCGACAAAGCGTCAGCCGGTTGACCGTCGACCCAGCTGTCCATCAGTCAGCGAACCGGCGGAACACCAGCGAGCCATTGGTACCGCCAAATCCGAAGGAGTTGGACAGCACCACGTCGATATCCATGCCACGCGCGGTGTGGGGTACGAAGTCGAGGTCGCAGCCTTCGTCCGGCTCATCGAGGTTGATGGTCGGCGGTGCTACCTGGCTGTTGATTGCCAGCACGCTGAAAATCGCCTCGACCGCGCCCGCCGCACCCAACAGGTGACCGGTCATGGACTTGGTCGAACTGACCGCCAGCTTGTAGGCGTGATCACCGAACACGGACTTGATCGCACAGGCTTCGGCGAGGTCGCCAGCGGAGGTCGAGGTGCCGTGGGCGTTGATGTACTGAACCTGATCGCTGTTGATCTTCGCATCGCGCAAGGCATTGGTGATGCAACGCGCAGCACCCGCGCCATCGGCCGGTGGCGAAGTCATGTGGTAAGCATCGCCACTGGTGCCGAAGCCGATCAGCTCGGCGTAGATGGTCGCGCCACGGGCCTTGGCGTGCTCCAGTTCTTCGAGCACCAGTGCGCCGGCGCCGTCGGACAGAACGAAGCCATCACGGCCTTTGTCCCATGGACGGCTGGCGCGGGTCGGCTCGTCGTTGCGGGTCGACAGTGCGCGGGAGGCACCGAAGCCGCCCATGCCCAGACCACACGCGGCCATCTCGGCACCACCGGCAATCATCACGTCGGCTTCGTCGTACATGATGTTGCGTGCCGCCATGCCGATGCAGTGCGTACCGGTGGTACACGCCGTGGCGATGGCGTAGTTAGGTCCCTGTGCCCCCAGATGGATGGACAGGAAACCGGAAATCATATTGATGATCGAGCCAGGCACGAAAAACGGAGAAATCCGTCGTGGCCCGGAATCATGCAGTGTGCGGCTGGTCTCTTCGATATTGGTCAGACCGCCAATACCCGAGCCCATGGCCACGCCGATCCGCTCGCGATTGGCGTCGGTGACCTCAAGACCTGCGTTACGCACGGCTTGAAAACCTGCAGCCAGACCGTATTGAATGAACAGGTCGAGTTTGCGAGCTTCCTTGACCGACAGGTATTCCTCGACATTGAAGCCCTTTACCGAGCCGCCAAAACGGGTGGAATAGGCAGAAAGGTCGGTGTGTTCGATCAGACCAATGCCACTGCGGCCAGCCAGAATGCCCTGCCAGCTGCTCGGCACATCCGTGCCCAGTGGCGACAACATACCCATACCGGTGACTACGACGCGTCTACGCGACACAGCACTCTCCTTTTTCAAATGACGACTTTGCATCAGGCCTAAAGAAAAAACCGCACGCCATGATGGCAGTGCGGTTTTTCCATGACAGCGAGCGACGACTAAAAACTATTACGCCTGGTGGCTGGTAACGTAGTCGATTGCTGCTTGTACAGTAGTGATCTTCTCAGCTTCTTCGTCAGGGATTTCGGTCTCGAATTCCTCTTCCAGAGCCATCACCAGCTCAACAGTGTCAAGGGAGTCGGCACCCAGGTCTTCAACGAAGGAAGCAGTGTTGACCACTTCTTCTTCTTTAACGCCCAGTTGCTCAGCAACGATTTTCTTGACGCGCTCTTCGATGGTGCTCATACCTTGTTTTCACTCCTAATGGACAAATTCAGGCAGCTGGCCGGTGGGTAAGTGTATAGAAAGACTTTTCAGTTTTTCAACTGAAAGCTTCACTCCTCAAACCCGGCGACCCTCTGTCTATAAATAGATTGCAGCTTTATAACGGATTTTAGACAGCTCGTATGACATTTTTTTGAAGCAATCCGTCACATTTAACTCATGTACATCCCGCCGTTCACCGGGATTGTAGCCCCAGTAACGTAAGCCGCACCGTCAGATGCAAGAAAAGCGACCACAGACGCGATCTCTTGAGCTTGCCCCAGACGACCCAGCGGAATCTGCGTCTGCAAGGCTTCACGCTGCGCCTCGGGCAATTCACGGGTCATATCGGTGTCGATGAACCCTGGGGCCACCGAGTTTACCGTAATCGAACGCGAACCGACTTCACGCGCCAGTGCACGGCTGAAACCTTCCAGACCGGCCTTGGCGGCAGCGTAGTTTACTTGGCCTGCGTTGCCCATGGCACCCACAACCGAGCCAATACTGATAATTCGTCCCCAACGGGCTTTGGTCATGCCGCGCAAAACGCCCTTGGACAGGCGGAACAGACTGTTCAGATTGGTGTCGACGACGTCATGCCATTCGTCATCTTTCATGCGCATCATCAGATTATCGCGGGTGATACCGGCATTATTGACCAGGATCGCCGGCGCACCGAATTGCGCCTGGATGCTCGCCAGCACAGCCGCTACGGACTCGTCGCTGGTGACATTGAGTTCCAGGCCAGTGCCCTGAACACCATTTTCTTTCAGGGTCGCAGCAATACGCTCGGCCCCTGAAGCGGAAGTCGCGGTGCCGATGACAATGGCACCCTGACGACCCAATTCCAGAGCGATAGCCTGGCCGATACCACGGCTGGCACCGGTGACCAATGCAACTTTACCTTGCAGACTCATGCAAGCTTCTCCTTGTTCAGGCCAGCGCTGCGCGGGCGGCAGCGAAAGCGTCTGGGGTATTGAGATTAGAGGTCGACACGCCTTCGGCGCAACGTTTGTTCAAACCGGCCAGCACTTTGCCAGGCCCGCACTCAACCAGTTCGGTCGCACCCTTGGCCGCCAGCGCCTGGACCGACTCGACCCAGCGTACAGGCTTGTAGAGCTGTTCAAGCAGATCGCGCTTGAGGGTTTCCAGATCCGCCGGCACGTTAGCGCTGACGTTCTGTACCACAGGGATCTGCGGCGCCTGCCAGTCGATCGCTGCAATCGATTCGGCGAACCGCTCGGCGGCTGGGCGCATCAATTCGCAGTGGGACGGCACGCTGACCGGCAATGGCATGGCGCGCTTGGCGCCGCGTGCCTTGCAGCCCTCGATGGCGCGCTCGACCGCCGCCTTGGCACCGGCGATCACTACCTGACCCGGGGAGTTGAAATTGACCGCACTAACCACGTCGCCCTGCGCCGCTTCGGCACAGGCTGCCAGCACGTCGACATCTTCCAGACCCAGGATTGCAGCCATGCCGCCCTGCCCGGCCGGAACGGCCTCTTGCATCAACTGACCGCGACGCTCTACCAGTTTCACTGCATCGCCCAGACTCAGACTGCCTGCAGCCACCAGGGCGCTGTATTCGCCCAGGCTGTGACCGGCGACGTACGCCGGACGCGCGCCGCCTTCAGCCAGCCACAGGCGCCACAAGGCGATCGAGGCGGTCAGAATGGCCGGCTGGGTTTTATCGGTTTGATTGAGTTGTTCTTCCGGCCCTTGCTGGGTCAGTGCCCACAGGTCGTAACCCAGAGCATCGGAAGCTTCTTTGAATGTTTCGAGGACCACCGGATGTTGCGCGCCCAACTCGGCCAGCATGCCGAGGGACTGCGAACCCTGTCCTGGAAAGACGAATGCGAGGGAAGCAGACATGTAACAAGCCCCTAATGATCTTGTCGTCGGAGAATGACGTCCCGTTTCTGGAACGCAAGAAACTCACAGTTGGATGGCCCATTGAACTGAGCGGTCACATTTAAGCATTGTCCGACGAAAACGCCTAAGGCAACAAATCTTCCAGGCGCCCATGAAGCCGCTCCGGCAGGTTTTCCTGGATCTCGATCAGCGCTCGCTGTATCGCACTCTGAAAACCCTGCACCCCCGCCGAACCGTGGCTTTTCACGACAATTCCCTGCAAACCGAGGAAACTTGCGCCGTTATGTCGCGCCGGCGCCAGCTCGGCCTGCAAGCGTTTCATCAGCGGCAGCGCCAGCGCACCCACCACTTTGGACGCGAAATTTTTCTTGAATAACGCCTCGATGCGCCCGGCAATCATGGTCGCCAGGCCTTCGCTGGACTTGAGCAGGATATTGCCGACAAAGCCGTCACACACCACCACATCCGCCTCGCCACGGTACAAGCCGTCACCTTCGACAAACCCGATGTAGTTGATGCCACGAGCACTCTGCAACAAGGTGGCTGCCAGCTTGACCTGCTGATTGCCCTTGATGTCTTCAGTACCGATGTTCAGCAATGCGACCCTCGGGCGAACGATACCCAGAGTTTCTGCCGCAACCGAGCCCATCACTGCAAACTGCAATAAGTGCTCGGCAGTGCAATCGACATTGGCACCCAGATCAAGCAACTGGCAGTAGCCCTTCTGCGTTGGAATGGCCGCGATCATTGCCGGCCGATCAATGCCCGGCAAGGTCTTGAGCACAAAACGCGACAACGCCATCAGCGCACCGGTATTGCCGGCACTGACGCAGGCCTGGACCTTGCCGTCTCGCAGCAACTCCAGCGCCACGCGCATCGACGAATCGGGTTTGCCGCGCAAGGCCTGGGCAGGCTTTTCGTCCATGGTGATGACTTCGGACGCCGGCACAATCGACAGGCGCGCGCGATCCACAGCCGATTGGCTGGCGAGCAGTTCTTCAAGAAGGGAGGGTTGACCGACGAGGGTCAGGTGCAGCGAGGATGTAGCAGACAGGCAAGCAAGACTGGCCTGAACAATGCTGCGGGGACCGAAGTCCCCGCCCATTGCGTCAATCGCGATGACTTGAGCGGACAAGTGATTACTCGTCAGCGCCCTTGTCGATCACTTTACGGCCACGGTATACGCCTTCTGGCGATACGTGGTGACGCAGGTGAACTTCACCGGTGGTTTTTTCTACAGACAGGGTGCTAGCCTCGAGAGCGTCGTGCGAACGACGCATGTCACGGGCAGAGCGGGATTTTTTGTTCTGCTGAACAGCCATAATTGATTAACTCCTAAACGTTTGGGTCACGCTTTAACTGCGCCAATACACTGAACGGGTTGGACCGCGTTACCTCGTCCTCGCTCGGTTCGGGCTCATCGAGACCCGCCGGCTGCTGGCATTCTTCCGGATGATGAGCAGGCACAATGGGCAAGGCGAGCAGAAGCTCCTCCTCGATCAGTGACTGCAGATCCAAAGGATCTTCGCCCAGTTCCAGCACGTCATAACCTTTCGGCAACGACTGGGTATTCGCACCCTCCTTCACCACAGCATAACTGCATTCGCTATGGATCGGCAGGGTGACCAGCTCAAGACAACGCTGGCAAACCATTTTGACTTCGGTGTCGATAAAGCTGTGAATTACCACAGATTTACGTTCATCTCGTTCAAAAACGAATTTAGCCTGCACCGTACCGACAGTATCGGAAAGCGGGTCGCAGAGTCTCTCCAAATCGGCCAGCAGCAGTTCACCTTGAAGGGTGGTGCCACGGTCAGCCAATTTGCGCGGGTCAACGTGAGGTGGAATCGGGTCATTCAACATAGGCGCAGCATTATAGGGATGCCCCCAGCCATGTCAAAGGAAATTCAGCCCTGCCCGTCACTTGAGCCTGCGCTAGAATTCGCCCCTGCCCTTTGGAGATGCGCATGCTGCCTTTATTACTCGCTTCAAGCTCGGCCTATCGCCGGCAATTGCTGGCCCGTTTGCAGTTGCCGTTCACGTGCAGCTCGCCGGATATCGACGAAAGTCATCGCCCGGGCGAGTCAGCCATCGAACTGGTAAAGCGCCTCGCCGAAGAAAAAGCCCGTGCACTGGCAGACAGTCATCCGGCCCACCTGATCATCGGCTCGGATCAGGTCGCGGTACTCGGCGAGCGGATCATCGGCAAGCCCCACACCTTCGAAAAGGCCCGCGAACAACTCGTCGCATCCAGCGGCTCCAGCGTGACCTTCCTGACCGGCCTGGCACTGCTCAATAGCCAGACCGGCCACTGCCACGTCGACAGCGTGCCTTTTACCGTACACATGCGCACGCTCGACGCAGCGCGCATCGAACGCTACCTGCGCGCTGAACAGCCCTATGACTGCGCTGGCAGCTTCAAGGCCGAAGGTTTGGGGGTAAGCCTGTTTCAAAGCACCGAAGGCCCTGACGCCACCAGCCTGATCGGCCTGCCATTGATTCGCCTGATCGATATGCTGCTAGCTGAAGGTGTGCAGATACCCTAGATCTTTTGATCCTAAAAAAACCGGCCGAAGCCGGTTTTTTTCATCGCGAGACAATCAGCGCAGCGAAGGCCCTTGAAAGCCCATCCACATTGCCAAATGCTCAGCCACGCTGGCGCCAAGCTTTTTCGAGAAGCGATCGAATGGCGATTCCTCAACAGTGAAATCCACCAGTTCTTTCTCGCCGATCACATCACGGGCAACCGAACTGGCATTACCCAGACCATCGATCAAGCCCAGCGACAGCGCTTGCTCGCCGGACCAGACCAGCCCGGAAAACAGCTCTGGATGCTCTTTATCCTTCAGGCGATCACCCCGGCCCTTCTTGACGCTACTGATAAACTGCTGATGAGTGGTATCGAGCACGCTCTGCCAGAATTGGGTTTCCGCGGGCTTCTGCGGCTGGAACGGATCGAGGAACGATTTGTGTTCTCCAGAGGTGTAGGTACGACGCTCCACACCCAACTTTTCCATGGTCCCGACAAAACCGTAACCGGCCGCCGTCACACCGATGGAACCCACCAGGCTCGCCTTGTCGGCGTAGATCTGATCCGCGGCGCTAGCGATGTAATAGGCACCGGAAGCGCCCAGATCCGAGATCACCGCATAAACCTTGGTATCCGGATTCAGACCGCGCAAACGACGGATCTCGTCGTAGACATAACCCGACTGCACCGGACTGCCGCCCGGACTGTTGATTCGCAGAATCACGCCCTTGACCTTCTTGTCCTCGAAGGCTGCACGCAGACTGCCGACGATATTATCGGCACTGGCCGGCTCTTTGTCGGCAATCATACCCGTCACATCAATCAGCGCCGTGTAGCCAGAGCCGAGGCTCGCGCCTTTCTCCATGCCTATCAACGGCGATAACAGAATCAACGCGCCGAGCAGGTACAAAAAAGTCAGCGACTTGAAGAATATCCCCCAGCGACGGGACCGGCGCTGTTCCTGCACACCAGCCAGCAGGGTTTTTTCCAGCAGCTTCCAGCTTTTCTCGTCACCGCTTTCCGCACTCGCCTTGGCGGGCGCTTTCCATTCGTCGGTCATGCCATGTACCCCAGCAAAAAAACCAATTAAACCCGCTGACTCAGCCAGGCGTGCAACTCTGAAAAACGATCAATGGCCAGTCTCGGCTCGAATAGCTTCAAGGCGTCGATCGATTGAGCACCATAACTGACCGCCACCGAATCCATGCCCGCGTTGCGCGCCATCTGCAGGTCGAACGACGAATCGCCAACCATCAGCGCCTGCTCCGGACGAACCTCGCAATGGGCGAGAATCTGCTCAAGCATCAGCGGATGGGGTTTGCTGGCAGTTTCGTCAGCGGCACGGGTGATATCGAAATAATCTTCCCAGCCGTGAGACTTCAGCACCCGATCCAGCCCACGACGAGCCTTGCCGGTCGCTACTGCCAGATGATACCCCTCGACACGAAACGCTTCGAGAGACTCGACAACGCCCTCAAACAGCGGGGAAGGCTCGGCCTCCGCCGCAATGTAGTGATCCGCATAGTGCTGACGGAATGCTATCAGCTCTGTGTCGCCAATCTCGGGATACAGGGTGCGAATCGCTTCCGGCAAGCCCAGACCGATAATGCCTTTGACGGCAAAATCATCACGCAACTGAAAACCGGACCGCTCGGACGCGACATGCATCGCCTCGACAATCCGACCAATGGAGTCAGCCAGCGTGCCGTCCCAATCGAAAATCAGCAGCTTGTAATCAGTAGGGTGCACTCAAGCGCTCCACGGTTTTAGCCCACATCTCGTCGACCGGCGCCTGCAACTTGAGCTCACCACCATCAGGCAGCGGCACAGTCAGCATGTAGGCGTGCAGAAACAGACGCTTGCCGCCGAGATCACGAATCTCTTTGCTGAAACCTTCATCGCCGTACTTGGTATCACCAGCAATGCAATGGCCCGCATGCAGAGTATGGACGCGAATCTGGTGAGTGCGACCCGTGATCGGCTTGGCTTCGATCAGGGTAGCGAAGTCGCCAAAACGACGCAGGACCTTGAACACGGTCACAGACTCCTTGCCCTCCTCCTCGTCCACCTCGACCATGCGCTCGCCGGAGCGCAGATTGCTCTTGCCCAGCGACGCACGGACTTGCTTGATCGAGGCCGCCCAGTTGCCGCGCACCAGCGCCATATAGCGCTTATCGACGCCATCGCCGCGCAATGCCGTGTGCAAGTGGCGCAACATGCTGCGCTTTTTGGCAATCATCAGCAGGCCGGAGGTATCACGATCGAGACGATGAACCAGTTCGAGCTCCTTGCAATCGGGACGCAACTGACGAAAGGCTTCGATCACTCCGTAAGTCAGGCCGCTGCCGCCATGAACCGCAATGCCGCAAGGCTTGTTGACCACGATCAGCGCCTTGTCTTCGTAGACAATCGAGGCTTCAAGCCGCTGCAGCAACCCTTGGGCCAAGGGCACGGGTTCGTCGCGCTCAGGCACGCGAACCGGCGGCACGCGCACGATATCGCCCGCCTGCAGCTTGTATTCGGGCTTGATCCGACCTTTGTTCACCCGCACTTCGCCCTTGCGCAAAATGCGGTAAATCAAGGTCTTGGGCACGCCTTTGAGCCGAGCGAGAAGGAAGTTATCAATACGTTGGCCGGCATATTCCGGCGAGACCTCCAGCAGTTGTACGGCTGGGGTCGAAGGGGCAGTAGTCGTCATGGTGCGGATGATAACAATTTTTTATGGAATTGAAGCACTTAATCATTGCTGCTATAGTCGCGAACGCCGCCAAAAGTGGCCTGGACAGCGGACTAACGGTCAAAAACCGGCCCTGACCAACGCAATTCACGAGGACGAGAGGCCGTCCTACGGGGCTTTCGCTACGTAACGGCAGAGTTTGCAGTTGTAACGAGCGCAGGTGACATAAGGCCTGAATCATGCCGCAAAGCAGAGTTTTCACTCGCCTTCCGAGCAAATATTCACGGCCAGTTCACAAAGTGCAGTCAGCTGCGAACGACCCCGAGCGAACGCTTCGGAAACACCGCCTAAATTAGCCATGATGCGTGACCTCCCCTTTCGGAGCTCACGGTAAATGCCAACCCGCTGCGGATTCTGCGCGCGGCAGCACCCGAATTATCAGGGATACGTGTAGGGTGGAGATGCACAACCGCTGGACTGTGTAGCAATAGGCTTTATCAAGACGCTTCATCTCGTCCACAGCCGCCGGTTGATTCCTCCTCCTGACTGAGTGCTTAAGTAGCCACAGCAAGCAGGACGCGTACGTCGCGACACCGGCCCAATTGGCCGGGGTTCGCTAGACACTGGAGTGGCCAACCACTCCTGACGCACCTGACACCGACCGTGAGAAGTCGTGTGTGCCGAACGCCGTTTCCGGCAGCCCGGAAACCGACGGTACTACATGAAAAGAATGCTGATTAACGCAACTCAACCCGAAGAGTTGCGTGTTGCACTGGTAGATGGCCAGCGCCTCTACGACCTGGACATCGAATCCGGTGCACGCGAGCAGAAGAAGGCCAACATCTATAAAGGCCGGATTACTCGCATCGAACCAAGCCTTGAGGCTGCCTTTGTCGATTTCGGCTCTGAGCGCCACGGCTTCCTGCCCCTCAAAGAAATCTCCCGCGAATACTTCAAGAAAGCCCCCGAAGGCCGCGTCAACATCAAGGACGTCCTGAGCGAAGGCCAGGAAGTCATCGTTCAGGTCGAAAAAGAAGAACGTGGCAACAAGGGCGCCGCCCTGACCACTTTCATCAGCCTGGCCGGTCGTTACCTGGTGCTGATGCCGAACAACCCGCGTGCCGGCGGTATCTCCCGTCGCATCGAAGGTGAAGAGCGCAACGAACTGCGTGAAGCCCTGAACGGCCTGGTTGCCCCGGCCGACATGGGTCTGATCGTTCGTACTGCCGGCCTTGGCCGCAGCAGCGAAGAAATGCAGTGGGACCTCGATTACCTGCTGCAACTCTGGACCGCCATCAAAGAAGCTTCGCTGGATCGTTCCGCGCCGTTCCTGATCTACCAGGAAAGCAACGTGATCATCCGCGCCATCCGCGATTACCTGCGCCAGGACATCGGCGAAGTACTGATCGACAGCGTTGAAGCCCAGGACGAAGCCCTGACCTTCATTCGCCAGGTGATGCCGCAGTACGCCAGCAAAATCAAACTGTACGAAGACAGCGTTCCGCTGTTCAACCGTTTCCAGATCGAAAGCCAGATCGAAACCGCCTTCCAGCGCGTCGTCGAACTGCCTTCCGGCGGCTCCATCGTTATCGATCCGACCGAAGCCCTGGTGTCCATCGACATCAACTCGGCGCGCGCCACCAAAGGCAGCGACATCGAAGAAACCGCACTGCAGACCAACCTTGAAGCTGCCGAAGAAATCGCCCGTCAGTTGCGCTTGCGCGACATCGGCGGCCTGATTGTCATCGACTTCATCGACATGACCCCTGCCAAGAACCAGCGCGCCGTGGAAGAGAAAGTCCGCGAATGCCTGGAAGCCGACCGCGCTCGCGTGCAAGTCGGTCGCATCTCGCGCTTCGGCCTGCTGGAAATGTCCCGTCAGCGCCTGCGTCCATCGCTGGGCGAAAGCAGCGGCATCGTCTGCCCGCGTTGCAACGGCACCGGCATCATCCGTGACGTTGAATCGCTGTCGCTGGCGATCCTGCGCCTGATCGAAGAAGAAGCCCTGAAAGACCGCACCGCCGAAGTTCGCGCTCAAGTGCCGATTCCGGTTGCAGCTTTCCTGCTCAACGAAAAACGCAACTCGATCACCAAGATCGAACTGCGCACCCGTGCCCGCATCGTCATTCTGCCGAACGATCACCTCGAAACGCCGCACTTCGAAGTTCAGCGCCTGCGCGATGACAGCCCGGAAGCCGCGGTCGGCCAGTCCAGCTACGAAATCGCCGCTGCCGCTGCCGAAGTCGAAGAAGTCCAGCCAGCCGCCGCGACCCGCACCCTGGTTCGCCAGGAAGCCGCGGTCAAGACCGCTCCGGCCCGCGCTAACGCTCCGGTTCCGACCGAAGTCGTCGCGGCTCCGGTGGCTGCACCGGCCGTTGCCCCAGAGCCAAGCCTGTTCAAAGGCCTGGTGAAGTCGCTGGTCAGCCTGTTCGCCACCAAGGAAGAGCCTGCTGCGCCGGTTGTGGTTGAAAAGCCAGCCACCGAACGCCCTGCTCGCAACGAAGAGCGCCGCAACGGCCGTCAACAGAGCCGCAACCGTAACGGTCGCCGCGATGAAGAGCGCAAGCCTCGTGAGGAACGTGCACCGCGTGAAGAACGCGCACCACGTGAGCCACGTGAAGCCCGCGAAGAAGCTCCAGCAGTTGCCCAGGAACGCGCTCCGCGCGAAGAGCGCGCACCACGCGCCCCTCGTGAAGAACGTGCACCGCGCGCCCCGCGTGAAGATCGCAAGCCACGTGGCGAGCGTGAAGAACGTCCGGTTCGTGAATTGCGCGAGCCCCTGGATGCCGCTCCGGCCGCCGCTGCCAACGCTGAAGAGCGTCCAGCCCGTCAGCCACGTGAAGAACGCGCTCCACGCCCACCGCGTGAAGAACGTCAGCCACGTACCGAGCAAGCCGCTGCTGCCGTTGCTGAAGAAGAGTTGACCACCAACGAAGAGCAACTGCAGGAAGACGGTCAGGAACACGCCGAGGGTGATCGTCCACGCCGCCGCTCCCGTGGCCAGCGTCGTCGCAGCAACCGTCGTGAGCGTCAACGCGATGCCAACGGCAATGTGATCGAAGGTTCGGAAGAGTCCGAATCGGCTGAAAACGCCGAAGCGCCAAGCGCTGCCGATCTGGCCGCCGGCCTGGCTGTTACCGCAGCCGTTGCCAGCTCCGTGATCAGCGCGCCTGCTGAAGCACAAGCCAACGAGCAAGCTGAACGCGCCACTGCCGCCACGCTGGAAACTGCTCCGGTTGAAACGCCAGTCGTTGAAGCAACCACACCAGTAGAAGTCACCGCTGCTCCGGAAATCGAAGTAGCACCGGTTCGTGAAGCCCAGCCTGAAGTTGAAGCTGCCGCTGAGCCGGCCGTCGTCGCTGAACCAGTGGCTGCTACCGAGCCTGTGGTTGAAGCGCCGGCTGAACCGGCACGTGAAGTTCGCGAAGAGCAAACCACGTTCAACTGGGTTGCCGAGCCACCTGTAGCGGTCGAAGCGCCAGCGCCAGTCGCTGAAGCTCCGGTTGCCGAAGCCATGGTCTCCGAGCCAGTGGTTGCTGCTGCCGAGCCTGCTCCAGCGGTTGTTGAAGCGCCCGTTGTTGCCGAAGAGGCTGCACCGGTGGTTGAAGCCGCCCCTGTCAGCGCTCTGACCCCAAGTGGCCGTGCGCCGAACGACCCGCGTGAAGTACGTCGTCGCAAGCGTGAAGCCGAGCGCCTGCAGAAGGAAGCCGAACTGGCTGCCGCTGCTGCTCCGGCCGCTGCCGAGCCAGCCCCGGTTGTTGCTGAAGTTGTCGAGGCAGCCCCTGCCCCGGCCGCTGAAGTCCCTGCCGAACCGGTTGAATCCGCGTTCGACGAAGCACCGCGCTCCGTTCAGGAAGCGGTGGAGCAACACGAGCAAGCCCAGGAAAAAGAGCACGAGCCTAAACCCCTCGCCTGATTCCATCGGCCACTAAAAAGCCCCGCCTGGTGATCCCAGGCGGGGCTTTTTTTATGTTTGCAGGGAAGCAGCGGGACCGCGTTTTCGTTCATCGCGGGCAAGCCACGCTCCCACAGGTTTTGTGTCGTTCTCTGAGTATGTGAACCGACACAAAACCTGTGGGAGCGTGGCTTGCCCGCGATGGCGATCCATCAGACGAAGATCAACGCCTCTGGAACATCCACATCCCACAACACCCCGGGATCGTCCACCGCCACCTCGACCACCCTCGCCTGTGCAAACAGCGACTTGGCGCCGTGATCACCGGTCAATGCCATCAATCCCGGACCAAAACTTCGCCCGAACCCCACCGGATGCCCATATCGTCCCTTATGCACCGGCACGCTGACGGCATCATCCGCAATATTCGCAACAACCTGTTCAATGCTGGACGGCAGGATAAACGGCATATCCCCCAGCACGATCAGCCAGCCACCGAGTTGTGAGCACGCCGCCACACCCGCCGCAATGCTGTCGCCCAGACCGGTCGACTCGATCCGCACAATTTCACAACCATAAGCCTGAGCCATGCGAATCACTTGCGGGCGATCCGCCGTTGTCACCAGCACGCGCTTCTCAAGCGCGGCCGGCAGATTTACCAGCACCTGCTCGATTATCGAATGCACGGTAACGCCGTCTCGAGCGGTGCAGTCCACCAGCAGCTTGTCCTTCTCGTCGCCCGCTACCTGTCGAAACCGACTGCCCTGCCCTGCGGCCAGAACGATAACGCCAATGGAGTCGCTCATACGCCCTCCTGCAACGGCCTCTTCTGTTTCAGCTCGACGCCGTTCTTGATCGCCACAATTTCGGCCAGCAGCGACAAGGCGATTTCCGCCGGTGTATGGCTGCCGATGTGCAAACCGATCGGGCCGTGCAAGCGCTCGATGGCCTGTTGTGACAAGCCTAGCTGAGCCAGATTGTCCCGGCGCTTCTGACTGTTGACCCGTGAACCCAGCGCACCAACATAAAATGCCTTGGAATCCAGCGCCGTGAGCAGCGCCATGTCATCCAGGCGTGGATCGTGGGTCAGCGCGATAATGGCTGTGCGCTCGTCGGCCTGGATGGTCAGCACCGCTTCGTCGGGCATGCCCGGGACGAAGCGACCGTGTTGCTCTTCCCAGCCGTAGACGAACTCGGTGCGCGGATCGCAGATCAGCACTTCGAAATCCAGCAGCCGCGCCATCTCGGCAACGTAGCGCGACAGTTGGCCGGCGCCGATCAGCAACAGCCGCCAGCGCGGACCATAAATGGCGCGTAAGGTCTGTCCGTCAAACACCAGCGCATCGGTCTTGCTCGCTGGTTGCAGGATCACTTCACCGGTCGCCAGGTTCAGCTCACGCGCAACGATTTCATGGGCCTCGCAGCGGGTCAGCAATTCGGCGACCCACGACGGATCGCCGACGCGCTCCTCGGTCAGGCGCAACGTGCCGCCGCACGGCAAACCAAACCGTGCGGCCTCCTCACGGGTGACGCCATAGGTAATCAACTGCACCGGCGGCCCATCGGCCGGGATACGGCCATCGTGCAGCCGGGCAATCAAGTCATCCTCGACACAGCCACCGGACACCGAGCCAATCACCACGCCGTCTTCACGCAAGGCGAGCATGGCGCCAGGTGCCCGGGGCGCGGTGCCCCAGGTCTGGACCACGCTGTACAACATCACCCGCTGACCGGCGCGGCGCCATTCCAGCACGCTGCGCAGGACGTTCAGATCGACGCTGTCCATCAGGCTTGCGCCTTCTGCCAGCCTTGCAGCTGATAGCGTACCGGCAGATTACGGATGCGCTTGCCGGTGGCAGCAAAGATCGCGTTGCACAACGCTGGCGCGATTGGCGGTACGCCCGGCTCACCGACTCCGCCCAACGGCACATCGCCCGGTGGCGTGACCAGATGCACGGCGACTTCCTTCGGCGCCAGGGACATGCGCGCCACTTCGTACATGTGGAAGTTGTCCTGCTGAACCTTGCCGTCCTTGAAGCTGATCTCCCCCAGCACCGCGTTGCCCAGCCCCATGACGCAAGCACCTTCGAACTGCGAGCGAATCCGCTCAGGGTTGATCTGCGGGCCGCAATCCACGGCGATGTCGGCCTTGTGTACGATCAGCGTGCCATCGTCTTTGACTTCCACCTCGATCACCGCCGCCACATACGTGACAAAGCTGTAATGCACCGCCAGCCCCAAGCCTCGGCCCTTGGGCAACTCACGCCCCCAACCGGCCGCTTTGGCGGCGGTTTCCAGCACGGTGCGCATCCGTGCAGTGTCGATTGGATAACGCTCGGGAGATTCGCCGTAGTTCCACTCTTCACTCAAGGTGCGCGGATCGATCTGACGGTCCGGGCCGAGCAATTTGATCTGGTACTTGAGTGGATCCTGGCCAGCCTTGTGGGCCAGTTCATCGACAAAGCTCTGAATCGCAAAGCCGTGGGGAATGTTCGACACCGAGCGATACCAGCCGACCCGGGTATGGACCGCCGCTTCGGGGTTTTCCAGGCGCACGTTGGGGATCGCGTAAGCCATGTTGGTAAAGCCCATGCCCAGCTCGAAAGCCGCCTCATGGTTCATGCCCGGCGCGAACAACGCGGTGATACTCGGCGCCACCGTGCGGTGCAGCCAGCCGGACGGCAGACCGTCCTTGTTCAGGCTGGCCTTCAGGTATTCAGCAGACACGGTGTGGAAATAGGAGTTGTGGATGTCGTCTTCACGGGTCCATTGCACCCGCACCGCCTTGCCCGGGAACTCCTTGGCCAGGATCGCCGCTTCAACGACGAAGTCCGGCTTGGACTTGCGACCGAAACCGCCGCCGAGCAAGGTGACGTTGAACGTGACGTTATCGAATGGAATGCCGAGGCGCTCGCCGATCCGTTCGCGGGTGACTTGCGGCGCCTGGCTTGGAGCCCAGGCTTCGCACACGCCGTCCTTGAAACGGGCAATGGCGACCATCGGTTCCATTGGCGATTGCGCCAGGTGCGGCAGGTAGTAAGAGGCTTCAAGGGTGCTGTCGGCGCTGCTCATGGCCTGGTCGATGCTGCCGGTATTGCGCACCACTTTGCCGGGTTTGAGGGACGCTGCTTCGAGTTCCTTGCGGTAGGCGATCGAGTCGTAACTGGCGTTGGGGCCGTCATCCCATTCGATTTTCAGCGCTTCGCGGCCCTTGATCGCCGCCCAGGTATTGCTGGCCACCACGGCCACGCCGCCCAGAGGCTGAAACTCGGACGGCAATGGACGGCTTTCGACTTGCAGGACCTTGATCACGCCCGGGACTTTCATCGCGGCGCTGGCATCGAAGGATTTGACCTTCCCACCGTAGACCGCTGGACGCGCGATGGTGGCGAATAGCATGCCGTCGAAATGCACATCGGCGCCGTAGACCGCCCGGCCGTTGACGATGTCCGCACCGTCGATGGCCTTGGTGCCTTCCTTGCCGATGTAACGGAATTCCGATGGCTGCTTGAGCCGCAGGCTGTCGCGAGCCGGCACCGCCAGTGCACCGGCAGCAGCGGCCAATGCGCCGTAGCCCAGTTCACGACCGGTCGGTTGGTGAATGACTTTATGCAGTTGCGCACGGCACTCGCTGACCGGCACTTTCCACTGCGCGGCGGCGGCTTGCTCAAGCATGGTCCGCGCGGCAGCCCCGCAACGGCGCATCGGCTCGTACCAATGACGCATGCTGCGCGAACCGTCAGTGTCCTGGTTACCGAAACGCACTTCGTCGCCCGGCGCCTGTTGCACTTTGACCAGCGCCCAGTCGGCGTCCAGTTCATCAGCTACTACCATGGTCAGGCTGGTGCGTACGCCCTGACCCATTTCCGAGCGGTTGCAGACCACGGTCACGCTGCCATCGGCAGCGATGCTGACGTAAACCTTTGGATCATCGATCCAGCCGTTGGGCATGCCGTCGGCGCCGAACTTCTTGTCTTTTTCGGCGGCAAGCGCGTCCTGCCAACCCCAACTGGCTGCCAGCACCAGGGCACTGGTGGCGCCCACGCCTTTGAGGAAGCCACGGCGGCTGAGGTTACTCAGCGCAAAATCATTGGGAAGCTGACTCATGCCTTGGCCTCCTTCAGGTGAGTGGATGCCTGGCGGATGGCGGTCTTGATCCGGTTGTAGGTGCCGCAACGGCAAATGTTACCGACCATCGCCTCTTCAATCTGCTCGTCGCTGGGGTTCGGATTGGTTTTCAGCAACGCTGTGGCCGACATGATCTGCCCGCCCTGGCAGTAACCGCACTGGGCCACGGCGCTGTCGAGCCAGGCTTGCTGGACGACTTTGCCAACCGGGTCAGCGTGCAGGTTATCGATGGTGGTGACGTTCTGGCCGACTACCGAGCCAATCGGCGTGATGCAACTGCGCGCAGGCGCGCCGTCGATATGAATGGTGCATGCGCCACACAGGCCCATGCCGCAGCCGAATTTGGTGCCGTTGTAACCGGCCACGTCACGGATCGCCCAGAGCAGCGGCATGTCCTCGGTGACATCGAGTTGATGATCTTGACCATTGAGTTTCAGGGTAATCATGGGCACGCCCGCATAGTTATAGAGGTTATGGGGTCGAGCAATCTGCCGCGTGGGTTCCTTCACGCAGATCGACTCAGGCTAATGGGCTCTCTTACGCGGACGACAACGTCTGCATCGGGCCTTTGGTGGAGCAAATGCTTGCATCGTTAGGTGGCTAAGTTAACTGAGCATTAACAAAAAAGCCCTGCACATTTGAAGATGTGCAGGGCTTTGAAATCAGCCGTGAAAGCGTAGCCTCAATATCGATTGGGCTCCATTTCCAGGTCGACATGAAATCGTTCTGAAATGTCTTTCTGAATACGCTGCGCCAGATTCAACAATTGCAGGCCCGTTGCGGTGCCGTAGTTGACCAGCACCAGCGCCTGGAATTTATGCACACCGGCATCACCGTCGCGAAAGCCTTTCCAGCCGGCCCGTTCGATCAGCCATCCCGCCGCCAGTTTCATTTGCCCGTCGGGTTGCGCGTAGGCTACCAGCTCCGGGTATTGCTCCTTGAGTTGCGCGACCAATGTCGCCGGCACCAAGGGGTTCTTGAAGAAGCTGCCGGCATTGCCGAGCACCGCCGGATCCGGGAGCTTTTCGTTGCGAATGCAGCAAATGGCCTGACTGACATCGGTAGGCGTCGGGTGATCGATGCCCAGCGATGTGAGACGCTGGCGAACCGGACCGTATTCCAGGTGCAGGTGCGCGGTGCGCGTGAGGGTGAAACGCACCCGCAGGATCAACCAACGCCCCGGCTCCTGTTTGAACAGGCTGTCGCGGTAGGCGAAGTTGCACTCGGCCAGCGTGAAGTCCCGTAGCTCGCCGGTTTGGCGATCGAGGGCGGTCAGGCCGGCAAAAACGTCTTTGATCTCGACACCGTAAGCGCCGATGTTCTGCATCGGTGCCGCGCCCACGGTGCCGGGAATCAGACTGAGGTTTTCCAGTCCCGCCAACCCTTGCGCCAAGGTATGTTGCACAAACGGATGCCAGGGCTCGCCCGCCTCGGCTTCGATCACCACCTGGTTACCGTCATCGCTCAGCAGGCGAATCCCTCGTGTGGCCATGCGCAGCACCAGCGCCTGCACATCGGCGGTCAGCAACAAGTTGCTGCCGCCACCGATCACCAGCACCGGCACATCATGTTCCAACCCATAGGCCAGCGCTTCGCGCACGTCGGCATCGCTATGGGCTTCGGCGAACAGCCGGGCCTGAACATCCACGCCAAAGCTGTTGAACGGCTTGAGCGAAACCCGGGGTTGAACCTGCAAACTCATAACCGGCCCTTCAATTCGATGACCAGCAGATCGCTGGCGCGCTCGATCAGGTCCAGTACCTGTTCGAAACCCTGGTCGCTGTCGTGATAAGGATCCGGCACTTCATCGATTTCCGACTGGAAGCGACGCAGGAACAGGTCCAGCTCGGCCTTGCCCTTGGCCGGTTGCAAGGCCTTGAGGTGGCGCAGGTTGCTGTTGTCCATCGCCAGAATCAGGTCGTAGGTGGCGAAATCGGCGCGGCTGACTTGCCGCGCGCGTTGGGCGGACAGGTCGTAGCCACGCAGTTTCGCCGCGGCCTGGCTGCGCTTGTCCGGGGCCTTGCCGACGTGCCAGTCACCGGTGCCGGCGGAAGCCACTTCGACTTGATCGGCCAGCCCCGCCTCACGCAGTTTGTGCCGCAACACGCCTTCGGCCGTAGGGGAACGGCAGATATTGCCCAGGCAGACGAACAGAACCCGCATCAGGCCTCCAGCAAGCGACGAACGCGCTCGAGGTCTTCAATGGTATCGACGCCGGTAGGCGGGGCGATCAGCGCATCGGCCACGTGAATCCGCACGCCGTGCCAGAGCGCCCGCAGTTGCTCCAGCGCTTCGGTGTTTTCCAGCCAGCACGGGCCCCAGGTGACGAAGTCATGCAGAAAACCGGCGCGATAGGCATAAATGCCGATGTGGCGGCGATACGGCACACCTTCCGGCAATTGCTCGCGGCTCTTGGCGAACGCGTCGCGAGCCCACGGCAAGGTGGCACGACTGAACGTCAGCGCCAGACCATTGAGGTCGCTGACCACCTTGACCACGTTGGGATTGAACAGGGTTTCCACGTCTTCGATCGGCTCGGCCAGGGTGGCCATGCGCGCTTCGGTGTGGGCGGCCAGGTTGGCGGCGACCTGATCGATCACGCTCGGCGGAATCAACGGCTCGTCGCCCTGAACGTTGACCACGATGGCGTCCGGGGCCAGGCCCAGTTTCGCTGCGACTTCGGCCAGACGGTCGGTGCCGGAATTATGGTCTTCGCGCGTCAGCACCACTTCGGCACCAAAGCTTTTGCAGGCCTCGACAATGCGCGCATCGTCAGTGGCAACGACCACTCGCTGGGCACTGCTTTTGCTCGCTTGTTCCCAAACATGCTGGATCATCGGCTTGCCGGCGATCAGCAGCAGGGGTTTGCCCGGCAGACGGGTGGAGGCATAGCGCGATGGAATGACAACGGTAAAGGCTGTGGTCATTTATCCAGACGCTCGTCGGTGGTCAGGGTGCGCGCTTCGCTTTCGAGCATCACCGGGATGCCGTCGCGAATCGGGTATGCGAGGCCAGCGCCCTTGCTGATCAGCTCGGTTTTGTCGGCACTGAGCTTGAGCGGGCCTTTGCAGACCGGGCAAGCGAGGATATCGAGCAATTTGGTGTCCATGAACATTCCCTGGATAGAAACGGATTTAAGGCAAAAGACGAGCCGGCAACAGGCGCATCAGCTGCGTATCGAACCAGGCCACGAAGGCCGGCGATGGCGCAGCATCGACCGCCAGGTACCACCAATCGGCGGCGGCGAAGGCACGGCACTTCACCGCGTCTTTTTCCGTCATCACCACTGGCAATGACGGGGTGAAATTCAAGGCCTGCACGCTGTACTCGGCGTGGTCGGCAAATGCATGCGGCACTGGCCGCCAGTGTAGCGTTTCGAGGGTCGTGAAGAAACGCTGGGGATTGCCGATCCCGGCCACGGCGTGAATGGCCTGGCCTGGGGGGAAGTGGTCAAGGGGCCGGCGTTCGCCGCTTTGCAGATTGACCAGTGCCGTGGGTTGCAGCTGGAAGGCAAAACCGTCGATGCGGTCGGCCGTGGCACCGTTATAAAGCACCGCATCGACGCTTTGCAGACGCTCGATCGGTTCACGCAACGGCCCGGCCGGCAGGCAGCGCTGGTTGCCCAGCCCCCGGGCGGCATCGATCAGCACCAGTTCCAGGTGCCGGGCCAGCCGGTAATGCTGCATACCGTCGTCGGAGAGGATCAGGTCCAGCGGCTCGCTCGCCAGCAAGGCTTTTACCGCACGACTGCGGTCCGGGTCGATCATCAGCGGCACGCCGGTGCGCTGGACGATCAACAATGGCTCATCGCCCGCCACGTCCGCGCCTTGATCCGCCTCGACCCGCCACGGCAATTGCGCAGGTTTGGCGCCGTAACCACGGCTGACAACGCCAACTCGCAAACCGCTGCGCTGGCAATGCTCGATCATCCACAGAATCAGCGGCGTCTTGCCGGTGCCGCCCACCGTGATGTTGCCAACCACGATCAGCGGCACCGGCGGCTGATAGATCTCGCCCTCACCTGCCAGAAAGCGCTCGCGCTTGCCGATGACCACACGCCGATACAGCCATTCCAGAGGCTGCAACAGCTTCAGCGCCGGATGGCCTTCGTACCATGCAGCGAGCAATCGATCGGACATGGCCATCAGGATGCCGGCGCCGCCTCGACAGTGGTCATGCGCAAATGACTGAAACCGAGTTTGCCGGCAGCGTCCATTGCGGTGATGACGGACTGATGGGGGGTCTTGCCATCAGCGCTGATGGACAACGGCAGGTTGGTATCGCCGTTGGATTCTTTCTGTAGCGCTTCCATCAGGCTGGTCAGGTCATTCTTGGGCAACAATTGGTTGTTGACCGAGAACACCCCTTCGGCGCTGATAGCGATGTCCAGTTGCTTGGCCTGTTGGTCTTCGGCCGGGGAACCGCTGACCGCTTCCGGCAGGTCGACGCGCAACTGGGTTTCACGAGTAAATGTGGTGGTCACAACGAAAAACAGCAGCAGGATAAACACCACGTCGATCAACGACGCGAGGTTGATGTCTATCGTTTCCCGTGGTTTACGACGGAATTTCACGCTTTGCCCTCAGCCAGATCCACGTCGCGGTCACCCTGCACCACCTCGACCAGCTTGATCGCTTCCTGCTCCATACCCACCACCAGTTCATCTATGCGGCGTTGCAGGAAGCGGTGGAAGAACACGGCCGGGATGCCGACCATCAGGCCTGCAGCGGTGGTGATCAGCGCCTTGGAAATACCACCGGCCAGTACCGAGGCGTTGGTACCCATGCCCGTGCCCATGAATGCACTGAAAATATCGATCATGCCCAGCACCGTACCCAGCAGACCCAGCAACGGGGCCATGGCGGCGATGGTGCCGAGGGCATTGATGTAGCGTTCGAGCTCGTGAATCACCCGCGCAGCGGCTTCTTCGATGCACTCTTTCATGATCTCGCGACCATGCCTGGAATTCGCCAGACCGGCGGCCAGGATCTCGCCCAACGGAGAGTTGGCACGCAGTTCCTTGAGCTTTTCTTTATTGAGTTGTTTGTCCTTGATCCAGACCCAGACCTGCCCGAGCAAATGCTCCGGGGTCACGCGGCTGGCACGCAGGGTCCAGAGACGCTCGGCGACGATCGCCATGGCCGCGATGGAACTCAGAATGATCGGCAGCATCATCCAGCCGCCGGATTTTACCAATTCCCACACAGTGACAGTCCCCTCGAAAAAGTGCGCCACTCTAACATAGGGGGTGGACGCACCGAAGACCGCGATGTCGTATCCGGTCGGGCTTCGACAGTTCGGGTTACTGGCTGGATGGTGGCAGATCACGCCAGAAGCGCCGTTCTTGAAGCATCGTCCACGGCGGCTTGAAGCGCCCCAGTTGCAGACGAATGGCACCTTGCTCGGCGCTGTCGTAAATCGCCACCCCGCGCTTTTGATACCGCGCCACGACCGTGGGATGGGGATGACCGAAAGAATTGCCGTTACCACGGGAGATCAGCACCGCTTTGGGTTGCAATACGCTGAGCAACGCCATCGAAGACGAACTGCGACTGCCATGGTGCGGGGCCTGCAACCAATCCGTCGGCACCGCCAATGGACCGTCGAGCAGCGCACGCTCGGCCGCACTATCGATATCGCCAGTCAGCAGCAACCGCTCGCCGTTGGCCTCGATCTGCAGCACGCAGGATTTCTGATTGCTGTCGATGGCAGACGGCCACTGCCAGAGTTGAAACTTCACCCCGTCCCAGGCCCATTGCTGACCGCTCTCGCAGCCCTCGGCGTGCAGTTCGTCTGGCAGGGCCTGGTGATCGCCGCTCAGTATTTGCTTCACCGATATTCCATTGGCAATTGCTCGCGCACCGCCGGCATGATCGGCGTCGGCATGGCTGATCAGCATCAGATCGAGGCCATTCACGCCTAGTTTGCGCAATGATGGCAGTACCACCCGCTCACCCAGGTCGATATCGCCGAACCTCGGCCCGGCGTCATACAGCAAGGTGTGATGGCGGGTACGCACCAGGATTGCCAAACCCTGACCGACATCCAGCTGCCAGACCTCGGCCATGCCTTCAGGCAACGTGTGCCGGGGCGGAAAAACCAGTAACAGCAACATCGGCCAGCCCAACGGGCGCAACGGTACGCCTAGCGGCAATAACAGCAGAAAAGCCCCCAGTGTGCCGAGCGCCCATACCCACAATGGGACCGCCACCGGCACCCACGCGGGCAATTGCCCGGCGATCAACGCCAACCCCTTGAACAAAAGATCGATCAGACCGCCGGCCAGCCACAGCAATCCTTCGCCCACATAAGGAACGGGCAACAACATCGTCCCAAGCAAGGCCGGTGGCAGGACCACCAGGCTGACCCAGGGCACCGCCAGTAAATTGGCCAGCGGCCCGCTGAGACTGATCGGCAACCCCAGCACCAACAGCAGTGGGCATAGGCCGATCGCGATCAGCCACTGGGCACGGGTCCAGGTTTGCCACCAGCGCCATGCCCCCAATCGGCCGCCAAAAGTGAAAATAAGCACCGCGACCGCCGCAAAGGACAACCAGAAACCCGGTTGCAGGCTCGCCAGCGGGTCCAGCAGCAAAACACCGTCAAGCGCCAACAGCAGCGGCCACCATGCGCCAAGGTGACGAAACCGTAGTCGCCACAACAGCACCAGACCGATCATCAGGCAGGCCCGCCGCACCGGCACTTCGAAGCCGGCCAGCAGCCCATAACCGAGCGCCGCCGCGAACGCCAGTCCGCATGCCCATGGCAGCCACGGCAAGCGCTTGGGCCATAAGCCATAACGCGCCAACCCGGCAATCAGCAGATACATCACTCCCGCCAGCAAACCGATGTGCTGCCCGGAAATCACCAACAGATGCACGGTGCCGGTGTCTTGTAGCACCTGCCAGTCCTCACGACTCAACCCGGCGCCATCCCCGAGCACCAACGCCGTCAGCGCACCCGTTCGTCCCTGGGCATCCACGGCCTGCAAACGCTGACGGATACCGTCGCGCCAGGCCCATTGCGCGTCCATCAGTCGCTGGCCATCCTTGACGGTCCCGGTGGCGCCGATGTGCCGGGCCAGTAACCAGGCGTCGTAATCGAACGCATGCGGGTTGAGCAACCCGGCAGGACGCTTCAATTTGACCGCCAGCCGCCAATGCTCGCCGCTATTGACGGGCGGCCCGCCATACCAGGCCAGGCGCAGGTGCCGAGGCAGTCTGGTGCGACGCGACTGACTGTCCGTCAGTTCGAAACGCACTACGCCCTCGGCCTGCTGCGGCAACCCGGTCACACGACCTTCGAGCCAGCGAGTCTCACCATCAAGATTCAGCGCCAGGCGATCATTCAGCGCCCACTGTGCATTCGCGCCCGCCCAACTGAAACCGAACAGCAAAAATGCCAGGGGGAAGGTGCGAAACGGCAACAACATCAAACCCACTACCGGCAACAACAGCCACAACCCCGCCGGCGGTAGTACCGGTAAAAAACGCAGGGCCAACAGACCCAACGCCAGCGCCATCATCCCTGTGCGCATAAGCCCGTCCTTGAGAGTTCCAGCCCTAGGCTTAGCCGGTCTGTCGCACGTCCGCCGTTATCAATTGTCACAAAGTCTGAATGGGCGGTTCGTAGAATCAAGACATACTTGCCGCCTTAACCGACCGAGAAGCCTTATGCCCCGGCGCTTGTTCAAACGTTACATGCCAGACCCGACCAGCATCAGGGAACACAAATCCTTACGCTTTCTCGGCACCCTGCTGCATGACCCGAACCTCTGGCACCTCAATCGCCACTCCGTCGCGCGGGCCATGGCGGTCGGTCTGTTCGCGGCGTTCCTGCCCATTCCGTTGCAGATGCTGTTGGCGGCCATCCTTGCCATTGGGGTACGCGGCAACATGCCGATTGCCGTCAGCCTGGTCTGGCTGACCAACCCGATCACCATGCCGGCGGTGTTCTTCTGTACTTACCAGACTGGTGCCTGGCTGATGGACGTCCCCGCCCGCAGCCTGCCGGATGAGCTGACTTGGGAATGGATCAGCGGCGAACTCTCGAGCCTGTGGCAACCGTTCTTGCTTGGCTCGGTGGTGACGGGGTTGGTGCTGGGTGCCCTCGCTTATTGTCTGGTGATGATGTATTGGCGTTGGTGGGTGAGTCGGCAGTGGAAGCGGCGTAAGAAAAGTCGAATGTGAGAATGTAAAACGGCCTCCGCTTGGGAGGCCGTTTTTTTGCGGTGTCTGGGCTGACGTCATCGCGGGCAAGCCCGCTCCCACAGGGATCTGTGTCGTTCACAAATAATGTGGCCGACTCCAATTCATTGTGGGAGCGAGCCTGCTCGCGATGCAGACGACTCGGTCGCTTTAGGTACGCATCCCACGCCCACTCACCAGCAACCGCGCACAACCGATATACAGCACAACGGTCGCAATGAGCATGAAGGTGATCGCCACGCTGATCCTGATATCAGACACACCAAGAATGCCGTAACGGAACGCGTTGACCATGTGCAGCACCGGGTTGGCCAGCGACACGGTCTGCCAGAACGGTGGCAGCAAGCTGATCGAGTAGAACACCCCGCCCAGGTACGTCAATGGCGTCAGCACGAATGTCGGAATGATCGAAATGTCATCGAAGTTGCGCGCAAATACCGCGTTGATGAAACCCAGCAGCGAGAAGATCGTCGCCGTCAGCACCACCACCAGAACGGTCACGCCCAAGTGATGCACCTGCAATTGAGTGAAGAACAACGACAGCAGGGTCACGATGATCCCGACCATCAACCCGCGCAGCACGCCGCCCAGGGTGTAGCCGATCAGAATCGTATGCGGCGACACCGGCGACACCATCAATTCTTCGATGGAACGCTGGAATTTGCTGCCAAAGAAACTCGACACCACGTTGCCGTAGGAGTTGGTGATCACCGACATCATGATCAGCCCCGGCACGATGTACTCCATGTAGGTGAAGCCACCCATGTCGCCGATCTGCCGACCGATCAGATTGCCGAAGATCACGAAGTACAGAACCATGGTGATGGCCGGCGGCAGCAGGGTCTGTGGCCAGATCCGGGTGAAGCGTTTGACCTCACGGTAGACGATGGTATTGAGGGCAACGAGGTTGGGTTGCAGCTCGGAACTCATACCGCCACCTTCGACAGATTCTTCTCCACCAGGGACACGAACAACTCCTCAAGGCGATTGGTTTTGTTACGCAGGCTCAACACTTCGATGTTCTGCTGCGCCAATTGGGTGAACAGCGCAGTAATGCCCATGGCCTTGTCGACCTGGACTTCCAGGGTATGACTGTCGATCAGTTTGGCCGGGTAACCGAGCAATTGCGGGGCCACTTGCAACGTATTCTTCATATCCAGCAGGAAGGTTTCGACATGCAGCTGGCTGAGCAACTGCTTCATGCTGGTGTTCTCGACAATGGTGCCGTGGTCGATGATGCCGATGTTGCGACACAACTGCTCAGCCTCTTCCAGATAGTGGGTGGTGAGGATGATGGTGATGCCTTTCTTGTTCAGTTCGGTGAGGAAGGTCCACATCGAGCGACGCAATTCGATGTCCACCCCCGCCGTCGGTTCGTCGAGGATCAGCAGGCGCGGTTCGTGAACCAGCGCACGGGCGATCATCAGTCGGCGCTTCATGCCGCCGGACAGGGAGCGCGACGGCACATCGCGCTTGTCCCACAGGCCCAGTTGGGTCAGGTATTGCTCGGCACGTTCCTTGGCGATTTTCGCCGGGATGCCGTAGTAACCGGCCTGGGTCACGACAATGTCGAACGTCTTTTCAAACTGGTTGAAGTTGAATTCCTGGGGCACCACGCCAATGCAGCGCTTGAGCGCCGCCGGTTCCTTGTCCAGGTCATGACCGAAGATATTCACCGTCCCGCTGGTCTTGTTCACCAGGGTCGAGAGAATGCCGATGGTCGTGGATTTGCCGGCGCCGTTAGGGCCGAGCAAGGCGAAAAAGTCACCTTCGGCGACATCCAGATCGATACCACTCAAGGCCTGGAAACCGTTGCCGTAGGTTTTGGTTAGCTGCCGGATGGACAGAGCGGAACTCATATCGGATTACGCACCAAGAAGGGAAGAAAGGAATAAATAAGGGCGGGCGGCGAGCAATACAACCGCGGCGCATGAGCGCAATGGTGCTTGTCGCTGCCGCACAAGTACAGTCAAGCGTGTCGATAGTGAGTATTAAGTCAACGCGGTCATGACCGCCTTCTGATAGGCCGGACGCTGTTTCAACCGCGCATACCAGGCTTGGAGGCATGAGCGCAATGGTGCTTGTCGCTGCCGCACAAGTACAGTCAAGCGTGTCGATAGTGAGTATTAAGTCAACGCGGTCATGACCGCCTTCTGATAGGCCGGACGCTGTTTCAACCGCGCATACCAGGCTTGGAGATGAGGCTGTGGTGCGCGCTCGATCGGCATCTCGAACCAGGCATAAATGAAACTGCCCAAGGGAATGTCGCCCATGCCGATCTCATCGCCCGACAGATACGGTTTGGCCGCCAGCGCTTGATCGGCCATCGACAGCAGAGCGTCACACTCCTTGATCGCGGCCTTGATGGCCGGCCAGTCCTGCTGGTCTTCCGGGGTGCGCAACACGCCCCAGAACACCGTGCGGAACGGGGCGGCAAAACTTGAGGTGGTCCAGTCCATCCACTTTTCGGCAGAGGCTCGGGCTTGCAGGTCTGTCGGATACCAGGCAGTACCGCTGGCATGACGGGCCATCAGGTAACGGACGATGGTGTTGGATTCCCACAGCACAAAACCGTCGTCTTCGATCACCGGCACGCGGCCGTTGGGATTCATCGCGCGGTACTCAGGCGTGTCGACTACACCAAAGGCGCCGCCGGCATCGATGGCTTCATAGGCCAGGCCCAGTTCTTCGGCCGCCCACAACGGCTTCCTGACATTCGACGAATTTTTCCGACCCCAGATCTTCAGCATGACCGCCCCTTTTTGGATGAATGCGCAGGCAGCATACGCCGGATCAGGCGCGACTCAAATCGCTCTGCATGTCCCCCAGCAGCACCGGCAGCTGCTCGCCAAACAGATGCGGATAGCACTTTTCCAGGTGTTCGAAAAAGAACGCTTCAGGCACATCGGTGAACTGGCCGTGATCGATCAGGTACTCCATCAGCTGCGCGCCGTCACGATTGAAGGGGTGGAACACGCTGTCGTTGATCCCGTCGAACTCCAGCGGCGCGACATTGAACAGTTCACAGAGTTGTTGATTGAACGCGGGGGTGGCTTTGACCCAACGATCATTCAGGTATAACTCGGTGTAGCCGTGCATGGCGAACACATCGCTTTTGAGCAATTCGAGCAGACGCGGCGTCGACAGATGATTACGCACATCTGCCAGACCGATACGCGCCGGGATCCCGCAGTGCCGGGCTGCACCGGCGAGCAGCGTGGATTTGGGCACGCAATAACTCTCTCCGGCCGCCAGTGCATAGCTGCCGAGCAAGGTTTCTGGATCGCGACTGAAGGTGTAAGGGTTGTAGCGCACGGCCTCGCGCACCGCGTAATAGAGATTGATCGCCTGTTCAAGCGGATCGCGCCCGGCGCCACGATGTTTTTCGGCGAACGCCACCACCGAGGGATGGTCACTGTCGATGAAGCGGCCGGGGCTCAGATACGCATGCATGGCAACAATCTCCTGGGGGAAGCCACGAGTCTAGCGACACCTTCAGCACAGAGATAACGACGTTTCGGCCAAATGTCAGCGCTTGCGGCCCTATTTACGCAAGCGCTAAACCGTCTGCCCTCGAAATAACTGACGAATTTCAGCCGTTGCTTCCTACACGCTCAGACTCATGCGCTGACCCCCCACTTTTATGGATGCCGTCTAAGCTCTGAAAGTGGTTTTGCCCCTGGCTTCATGGAGAA
Organism: Pseudomonas sp. F-14 TE3482; assembly: GCF_053629455.1. Taxonomy (NCBI): domain Bacteria; kingdom Pseudomonadati; phylum Pseudomonadota; class Gammaproteobacteria; order Pseudomonadales; family Pseudomonadaceae; genus Pseudomonas; species Pseudomonas sp. F-14 TE3482. Next base: position 2,834,910 of record NZ_JBRJII010000001.1, on the reverse strand, counting down.
TTGAATATGTTGCTGTTGTGGATACTGGTTCTGGTGGTCGGGATTGCCTACCTAGCACATCGCCGCACCGCGCCTCTGCCCGCCTTGGGCATCATCGCTGTCTATCTCTTGGCGATGGGCATCTTCAGCCATGCCCCCGTCTGGCTCATGCTGATTTTCTGGGTGATGCTCGCGGTCGTGACCGCTTTCCTGTTGCTGCCGGATCTGCGCCGAAAACTCTTCACTACGCCAATATTCGGCTGGTTTCAAAAAAACCTGCCGCCGATGTCGCAAACCGAACGTGAAGCCATTGAAGCGGGCACGGTCTGGTGGGACGGCGAGCTGTTCAGCGGGCGCCCGGACTGGAACAAGCTGCTGGCTTATCCAAAAGCGCAACTGAGCGAAGAGGAACAAGCGTTCATCGATGGCCCGACCGAAGAGCTCTGCGCCATGGTCAGCGATTGGCAGATCGGCCAGTTGCTGGATCTGCCGCCCAAGGCTTGGGATCACATTAAACAACATGGCTTTTTTGCCCTGATCATCCCCAAAGAGTACGGTGGCAAAGGCTTCTCGGCCTATGCCCACTCCCAAGTGGCGATGAAACTGGCCACCCGCAGCGGCGACCTGGCGTCGACCGTCATGGTGCCCAATTCCCTCGGACCTGCGGAGCTGCTGCTGCATTACGGTACCGACGAACAACGCAATCATTACCTGCCACGGCTGGCCCGTGGAGAAGATATCCCCTGCTTTGCCCTGACAGGCCCGATGGCGGGCTCCAACGTCGGCGGGATGACCGACACCGGGGTCATCTGCAAAGGTGAATGGGAGGGCAAGGAAACCCTCGGCCTGCGTCTGAACTGGGAAAAACGCTACATCACCCTCGGCCCGGTGGCGACCTTGATCGGCCTGGCCTTCAAGGCCTATGACCCGGACCATCTACTGGGCGACAAAGTCGACCTGGGGATCAGCCTCGCCTTGATTCCAACCCAGACCCCCGGTGTAGAAATCGGTCGCCGTCACCTGCCGCTGGGCGCCTCATTCATGAACGGCCCGAACTCCGGCAAGGACGTGTTCGTACCGCTGGAATTCATCATCGGCGGTCAGGAGATGCTCGGTGAGGGCTGGATGATGCTGATGAACTGCCTGTCGGTCGGGCGTTCCATTTCGCTGCCTGCCATCGGTACCGCTGCGGGCAAGTTCACCAGTCTGGTGACAGGCCAATACGCGCAGGTTCGCGAACAATTCAACGCACCGCTGTCAGCCTTCGAAGGAATTCAAGAGGCATTGGCGCGGATTGGCGGCAACACCTGGCTGATGGACAGCGCACGGATGCTCACCGCCAACGCAGTCGACCTCGGCGAAAAACCCTCGGTACCTTCGGCCATTATCAAATACCACCTCTCTGAACGCGGCCGCGAATGCATCAGCCACGCCATGGATGTTCACGGCGGCAGGGCCATCATCATGGGCCCGAACAACTACCTGGCGCGTGGCTGGCAAGGTGCGCCCATTTCCGTCACGGTCGAAGGTGCGAACATCCTGACACGCAGTTTGATGATCTTCGGCCAGGGCGCTATTCGCTGCCATCCGTTCGTGCTCAAGGAAATGGCCCTCGCCCATCGCGAAGACAAACAACAGGCACTGATCGAGTTCGATGCACTGCTGCTCGACCACATTGGTTTTGCCGTGTGCAACGCCGCCAGCACGCTGGTGCTGAACCTCGGCCTCGGGCATTTCGAACACATGCCCGGGGACAGGCTCAGCCAAGGCTATTTCCGCGCCCTCAACCGTCAGGCCGCGGCCTTTGCCTTGCTTGCAGACCTGAGCATGATGCTGCTGGGCGGTGATTTGAAACGTCGCGAACGGCTGTCCGCACGTCTGGGCGATGTACTCAGCTACCTGTATCTGGCCTCCGGCGCACTCAAGCGTTATCACGATCTCGATTCGCCGGAGCATATGCATCCGCTGTTCGCCTGGGCCATGGAAGAGAGCCTCGGTCAGTCCGAACGTGCGCTGGACGAACTGCTGACCAACTTCCCGAACAAGGTACTCGGATGCCTGCTGCGGGTGATGGTGTTCCCGTTCGGTCGTCGTCACAGAGGCCCGTCGGACAGACTGGCGGCCAACGTCGCAGCCGTCATCGGCCGTCCCAAGGGCGATCCAACGCTTGAGGAGTTACTGGGCGGCTGCTATCGCCCGCAATCGCCAGAGGATTCGGTCGGCGCCCTGCAGCACGCCTGCGACTTGTTGAATGCCGCCAAGCCGCTACAGAAAAAGCTCAATACGGCACTGAAAAGTCGCCAGGTCAAACCCACTGTCGGAGAGTCTCCCATTGATGCCGCCCTGGAGGCTGGCGTCTTGCAACCGCTTGAAGCCCAGACCTTGCGCGAGGCAGAAGTGGCGCGACGCAAGGTGATCGATGTCGATGATTTCGATCCAAAGGAGTTGGTATTGGCCAAAGGCAAGGTCCGCTGATCCGGCGGACCCTGTGTCTTGCATGGGGCTCTTTAATATGTGAAAAGGGGCTCAGGAGCTTTATACTCCCGCGCCCGTTTTGCTCTTGAGGACTTATCTCGTGTCCAACGTCGTTGCCGATCATCTCGTCTTGCTCGACCACCTGCGCAGCATCCTGGTCGCCGTAGGTGAGGCCGAACAGGTTCCCGAAGAAAGCCATGCCTTGTTCCTGGAGCGCTTCGATGAACTGCGTGCATTGCTGCCGGTCGACCCGATCGAAAGCCAATACCTGGGCCAGGACATTCTGTGTCAGGTGATCACTCGTTATCCGCAAATCGCCCACCTGGTCCCGCGCGACCTGCTGTGGTATTTCGCCGGCGACTGCCTGCATTACATGCCCGATGATGAAATCGACCTGTACCAGGCCCTTGAAGAACGTCGCTTCGAAGCCGAACAGAACGACGAACCATTCGACTGGAATCAGGAAAAACAGCTACTGGCGATGTCGAACCAGGACAGCAAGCACTGATTCCACTGTCAGCAAATGCAAAGGCCCGCATGGTTATTCATGCGGGCTTTTTTTGTGGCATTGTCGAGTGATGTGGTGTTTGGGCTTGCTCGCGAAAGGGCTCTTCAGAGCAACCCATCACTTTCGGGCAACTCATACTCTGCCGCGACCTTGCCCAACGCACCCGGCTTGCCCGGCCTGCTCAAGGTCGGCTCCTTCTCCAGGCACTCCACCAGATAATCGATAAGCACCCGTAACTTGGGCGGTAGATAGCGGGTGGGCGAATGCAGCAGCCAGGCGCCTCCGTGGTAGGACGCCAGAAAAGTCCAGTCCGGCAAAACCTGAACGATCAGCCCTTGTTCCAGCGCATAACGGGCGGTGAAGTACGGCAGGCTGCCGATTCCGATGTGTTGCAATACCGCGCCCAACCGCACCCCCGTGTGATTGGCGGCATAACGTCCGCGCACGCCGACGGTCACGGCTTTGCTGCCTTTCTTGAATTTCCAGCGCGCATCGCTCGGGGTTTCGCCCAGATAGATACAGCTGTGGTTGAGTAAGTCGTGGGGATGAGTCGGCGTGCCGTGTTCGGCCAGGTACTGTGGCGTTGCACAGAGTAAATGATCGATGGTCAACAACTGCCGCCCCACCAGCCCCGCGGGCGGGCGGTCGGTAATACGGATCGCCAGATCGACGTTGTCGTCGATCAAATCCACCTGACGGTCCTCGAGCAACAACTCCACATTTACTTTGGGATAGCGCCGCAGAAATTCGGGCATGTGCGGATGAATCACGAATCGCCCGACAGCCTTGGGCACGCTGACACGCACCAGCCCTTCCGCTTCATGGGTGAACTGACCGCTGATTTCCATCACCGACTTCGCCGCGCTGACCATCTCCTGGCAACGCTTGAACACCTCTTCGCCACCGTCACTCAGGCGCAGCTTGCGCGTGGTTCGTTGCAGCAGCCGCGTGGCGAGTGCCTTCTCCAGCCGCGAAATGCTGCGACTCACCGCCGAGGGTGAAGAACCTAGTTGGCGTGCCGCTTCGGAGAAACTGCCAGTCTCGACAACCTTGACGAAAATCGCCATTTCACCGAGCAGAGGCAGAGGAAGATTTATGCTCACAGCGCAACAGTCCTTTGATGATTGAACGGATTATCACGCAATTCCACGATTCATATAATAAAAATAGAAACTTTAATAAGAGCATGGAATATGACGCTTCGCCTCTTCTTCCATAGTGATGAGCTCAAGGCCAACGTGGAAGTCCTGGAATGCACACCTCAGGAGAACGAATTCGCTGTGGTGCTGCGGGCCACACTGTTTCATCCCCAAGGCGGCGGGCAACCCTGGGATACCGGCTGGATCGGCGAAAGCCAGGTGATGCGCGTGGTTCAGGATCCTAACCGGATCATCCACTTCGTCGACCACCCGGTAAAACTCGGCATGACCCAGATTCGGGTCGACGAGCAACGCCGCCGGTTCAACACGCGCATGCATTCGGCGGGTCACCTGATTGGTCACTTCGTCCAGGCGATGGGCTGGATGCCGATCAAGGCTCATCACTGGCCGGATGAAGGACGTGTCCAGTTCAAGCCGGCTGATAGCGCGCAGGAGGTCGATGCGCAGACGATTCAGCACGGCATCAAGCAATGGATCGCCCATGACCTGCCGCGCCTGACGTCGTTGCGCGAAGGCGCCCGGGAAATCGGTTTCGGTGAACTGCCCGCCTACGGTTGCGGCGGCACCCATGTACGGAGCCTGAAGGATTTGGGCACGGTCACGATCGCTTCCCTTTCACAGAAAAAGGGAACGCTGTCAGTCCACTACAGCGTGGACTGAACATTTGGGCGATGTCGGCCCCGTCATCGCCTGACGCCGGGGGAGTCTGCGTTCGCGGGCTCTGTTGACTATCGATAGATGGACCTAAAGACATGATGCTTGACGTCGAGCGTCTCGATGAGACGTGCATACAAAAACTGGCCAATGAAGAAGTCCTCGCCATCCGCGTCAAGGGCTTGTTGCCTGGGCCGCTGGCGATCCAGATCGGCGACAAGATCCTCGCCCCCGGCTTCGAAGGCTACATCAACGCGCCGAGTATCGGCCGCATTGGCATGGCGTTTTATGAAGCGGAAAACCAGCCGCTGTTGATCGAAGACTATTTCGAGCGCGCCACCAGCAATATCGCCGAGTTGCGCAGCCGTTGTGCGCCCTACTCCTCTCCTGTCGACACGCTGCGCTGCATGCTCGACGAGTCCTGGCCGGCGGGGGCGCACCTGGAGAATCTCTATGGCCGCAAGATGTATGTGGGCCTGTCCCGGGTCGTGAAACCCGGGGTGTGCTTCCTCGCCCATCACGACATTTTCGCCAAGGACGCCCCGGACAGCTTCCAGGCCAGAAGCCTGGAAGCGCAGTTCGCCTGCAACGTCTACCTGAACATGCCGACCGAGGGCGGCGCGTTGCAGATGTGGGACCACGACATTTCTCCGGACCAGTTCGATGAAATGCGTGGCGACAGTTACGGCATCGACCCGGCCTTGCTTGGCCCTCCGACCCTGGAGATTCGTCCTGAGCCGGGTGATTTCATCATGTTCAATTCGCGCTGCATGCACTCGGTGACCCCGGGGGTGGACGATCCGCGATTGAGCCTTTCCTTCTTTGTCGGCTATCGCGGCAATGCTTCACCCCTGACTTTCTGGAGCTGAGATGTTTTCGAATTACCTGGGCGAGTTTCTGGCGCTGGCAACCATCCACTTTCTGGCCGTGGTCGCCCCCGGACCGGACTTCGCCGTGACCATCCGCCAAAGCGTGCGTTTCGGCCGCTTGGTGGGGATTTGCACGGCGCTGGGCATCGGCGCGGGCATTTCCGTGCATGTGCTTTACACCTTGCTCGGCGTCGGTGCGCTAATGCACACCACACCCTGGTTGTTGACGGTGGCCAAGGTTGTGGGGGGGGCCTACATTTTGTACCTCGGCGTGAGCCTGCTGCGTAGCAAACCCAAAACTGTGCTGGAAGGCGACAAAGGTGCAGACGAACCGGTGGTCGAGCAAACATTGCTGAAGGCGTTCATCACAGGTTTTCTAACCAACGCCACCAACCCCAAGGCCACGTTGTTTTTCCTGGCGATCTTCACCACGATCATCAGTGCCACGACACCGCTGCAGATTCAGGCGCTATACGGGCTATGGATGTGTTTCGTGAACGCCTTGTGGTTCGTGATCGTGGCGCTGTTCTTTTCCAGCGCCCGGGTGCGATTGCTGTTCATGCGCATGGGGCACTGGTTCGAACGAACCATGGGTGTGATCCTGATTCTGTTCGCTGGCCGGTTGATTCTGTCGATGTAAAACAATCGGCCCGCCAGTCTGACTGGCGGGCCGTCGATATCATTTCTTGTTCGATAACCCAGACACTTACCAAAGCGCCAGGGTATAGCTGACGATCAAGCGATTCTCATCCAGATCATTGCCAAAGTTCGAACGCACCGACGCGTTGCGCCATTTAAAGCCCAAGCCTTTCAACGTACCGTCCTGCACCACGTAAGCGATATCGGTGTCGCGCTCCCATTCCTTGCCTTCACCCGCAGCACTGCGCTGCACGTTATCCCCCGAGATATAACGGGTCATAAAGCTCAACCCCGGCACACCCAATGCGGCGAAGTTATAGTCGTAGCGCGTTTGCCAGGAGTGTTCGTCAACATTGGCGAAGTCATTGATCTGCACGAAGTTGACCAGGTACGGATCGCTGCGGCCAATGTACGGAAATGGATCATCGCCGCTCATGCGCTGGTAGCCGAAGCCCAGCGCGTGGCCGTCGCGACTGTAGGTAAACATCGCACCGAGAGCCTGGTTGTCGAGGTCACGAAAGTTGCCATCTTCAATACTGCGCGCATAGCGCACGTCGCTCTTGAGTGACTGACCGGCCCCCAGATCCAGCAGGTGCACCAATCCGAGGTAGTTTTGCTGGTAGATATTGTCCAGCTTGCCGTAGCGGTACTGCGCTGTCAGGTTCGGCAGGAATTGATAGTCAGCCCCGGCGAACTGGAACTTGTCGCTTTGCCCGCCGATGCGATTGGCAGTCATGTCCTGGTAGTCAGTGGAATCGACAAAATTTATCTGCGTGAGTTGACCAGCGGTGAGCTTCAAACGGTCGATTTCCTGCACATTGACCAGGCCGCCCTTGAAAGTTGACGGCAACAGGCGAGTGTCGTTGGAGTTCACCACCGGATCCTTGATCTGCAACGTCCCCAGCTTCAGGGTGCTCTTGGACAAACGCACTTTGGCGGTCAGGCCCAACTCGCCATAGCGATCCTGCGAGCCGCCTGACAAATCCGGCGGCAACAGATTGGTGCCCGCCGTGCCGCCGCCGGAGTCCAGTTTAAAACCGGCCATGCCCAGTGCATCCAGACCAAACCCCAGCGTGCCAGCGGTATACCCGGACTCCATCCTCAACAGAAAACCCTGTGCCCATTCCTCGGCTTTGTCTCGCGAGCCGTCCTGGCGGAAATCGCGATTGAAGTAAAAGTTGCGTGCTTCCAGGCTGCCTTTACTGTCGGTAATGAAATCCGCCTGAGCGGCCGGTGCGCCGAGCAAGCTCAACCCGAGCAATGTGCCGACCAGGAGGTACAACCGTTGGGTGGAAAGCGAATAGTTCATGCCTGCTCCTGTTACGGACGCGAGCGAGCCCTCTCGGGGGCGTTGCGATCGCGGCCGATGTTTGTCGATTAGCAATGGATCAGCGACGTCTGGGCACAATGGCCCAGACGTGTCGGGGTTCAGGATTCGAGTTGGCGACCGCGGGTTTCCGGCAGGCTTAACGCGGCCAGAATCACCACGCCATAGGCACCGGCAGCGAAGATTCCGATCCCCGTACCAATCGGCAACGTTTCGCTCAGCGCACCGATGAACAACGGAAACAGCGCCGCAATGGAACGCCCGGCGTTATAGCAAAAGCCCTGGCCCGAACCGCGCATGCGGGTCGGAAACAACTCGGTCAGAAAAGCGCCCATGCCGGCAAAAATGCCCGAAGCGAAGAAACCCAACGGAAAGCCCAGCCAGAGCATCCAGGTGTTGTCGATGGGCAGTTGGGTGTAGGCCAGAACGATCGCCATGGAGCCGACGGCAAACAGGATGAAGTTCTTCTTTCGGCCGATGGCATCGGTCAGCAATGCACTGGTCACATAGCCAATGTAGGAACCGACGATCACCATCGCCAGATAGCCGCCAGTGCCGAGTACGCTCAAGCCGCGCTCGGTTTTCAGGTAAGTCGGCAACCATGTGGTGATCGCGTAGTATCCACCCAGTGCGCCAGTGGTCAGCAACGAAGCGCGCAAGGTGGTACTGAGCATCCGAGGTGCGAAGATTTCAAAGAAGGCCCAACGCGAATCCTTTTCAGGCTTGGCCTTGCGCTCAATGCAGGCCTGCTCGAAGGTGTCCGACTCCTTGACCAGTCGGCGGATTACCAATACGAATAGCGCTGGCACCAACCCGATCATGAACAGCGCCCGCCAGGCCTCTTCCGGCGGCAGAAAGCTGAACAGTCCGGCATAGAGCAATGCCGTCAGCCCCCACCCCAGCGCCCATCCGGCCTGCACCATGCCCACTGCCTTGCCGCGATCCTTGGAGCGAATCACCTCGCCAATCAGCACCGCACCCGCTGTCCATTCACCACCGAAACCAAAGCCCATCAGGGTCCGGGCCACCAGTAGTTGCTCGTAGTTTTGTGCCAGTCCGCAGAGGAAAGTGAAGAAGGCGAACCACAGCACCGTCAGTTGCAAGGTGCGCACCCGACCGATGCGGTCGGACAGTATTCCGGCGATCCAGCCACCCGCTGCCGAGGCCAGCAGCGTACAAGTGCCAATCATCCCGGCATCGCCCTTGGAGATGCCCCAGGTTGCGATCAGGGTCGGAATGACGAAACTGAGCATCTGTGTGTCCATGCCATCCAGGGCATAGCCGATCTTGCAACTCCAGAAGGTACGCTTTTCATTTTTCGACAGGGGGCCGTACCAACTGAACGGGCCGGTGCGGCCCGAACCTGAAAGCACGTGGTCAGTCATGGTCTTTTCCATGGGAGTTCCTGCGGCAGCAAGCGAAGATGACGGACACGCCTCATTATTTTTTTGTGAAGGCGTTGTCGTGGGGGGGCAGACGCAGTGGCTGCGTCGTGGAGCGGATTCTTCGCGCCAAGGCCAAACTGCGTCAAACGGGAAAAAAACGAGGTTATGCATAAGAAAATTTGATACCCCCGGCGACGAACTCTGGAGTAACAATTACTGCACCCCCACCACGGTTCTCTGTGGAAAAACAGTGAACGCCCCACCACGAGAACTGCCATGAACCTCAAATTTCTCGAAACCTTCGTCTGGGTCGCACGCCTGCAAAGCTTCAGCCTCACCGCAGAGAAAATGTTCAGCACTCAGGCGGCTATTTCCAGCCGGATTGCCTCGCTGGAAGAAGAGTTGGGCCTGCGTTTGTTTGTGCGCGATTCGCGCGGGGTATCGCTAACGCTGGAAGGCCTCAAGGTGCTCGACTACGCCGAGCAGATGCTCGAGGTTCAGCGAGCGTTGAAACACTCACTGGATAACACCAACCCGCAACAGGGCCTGGTGCGCATCGGTGTGATGGATACGGTGATCCACACTTGGCTCAGCCCGTTGATGTCGACCTTGATGCAGACCTTCCCCGCCGTGGAAATCGAGATCACGGCCGACGCCGCACGCAATCTGTGCGATCAGCTGCAAAAGGGCTATCTGGACATCGTGTTCCAGACGGACCTGATCCGCCACGAAAGTGTGCGCAATCTCGAACTGGCGCACTATCCCATGCACTGGATCGCCGCCAGTAACTCAATCTATGCCCGCCCCTATGCCTCACTGGCCGAAATGGCCAGTGAACGCATCATCACCTTCGTCAAAAACTCCCGGCCGCATCAGGATGTACTCAACCTGCTGCACGCCCACGGCATCAGTACGCCACGCGTCAGTTGCGTCAACTCGGTGTCGGCCATGACCCGGCTGATTCGTGACGGATTCGGTATTGGCGCCTTGCCGGCCGCGCTGGTGGCCAAGCCCTTGGCCAGCGGTGAGCTGATTCAGCTGGAACCAGGTACAAGCTTGCCGCAGCTGGATGTCGTGGCTTCATGGCGCGCCGGCGTCGGCCTGGAGTTGATCGAGAGCATCGTCGACATGAGCCGCCAGGTAGTCTCCCAATACGCTGCGGATGTCGGCCCGCTTCGAATGGTTCCGGCACCCGGTCTCAACAGCCGACGGTCCCTTGAATAACTTTTAGTTGTCGGGGGGTAACAACATTCCTGGTTGGACGGCATCGTCATGGTTTTCTAAAAAGGGTCATCGAACCTGAAGAGATGCCGTGATGAGCCAACCCACCCTGTCGTTCGAACAACTGAAGCACAGCGTTCCACCGGCCCTGCGCCAATGCATCGCTGCCGGACAATATCAGGGCCACACCAGCGGCTTGGCCCAAGGTCGGGTGCAAGCCAATATCGTGATTCTGCCCAACGATTGGGCTAACGAGTTTCTGCGGTATTGCACACTCAATCGGCAGGCTTGCCCGGTGCTCGACGTTACCGACCCCGGTGATCCGTATTTTCGCAATCTCGGCACAGCCATTGATATTCGTCACGAGGTGTCCCGATACAGGGTCTATCGCCATGGCGAACTGAGCGAAGAACCGTCGGATATCGGACATTTGTGGCAGGACGATCTGGTGGCCTTCGCCATCGGTTGCTCGTTCTCCTTCGAACAACCGCTGCTGGATGCCGGCATCGCCCTCAGGCACATCGATCTGGGGCGCAATGTCGCCATGTACCGGACGAACATAGACACCCGCCCTACCGCTCGCCTGAGCGGCAAGCTGGTAGTGAGCATGCGCCCGATGAAGGCCGCCGCGGCGATCCAGGCGATCCAGATCACCGCACGCATGCCCAACGTCCACGGCGCACCGGTGCACATCGGTGATCCGGCGCTGATCGGCATCGATTCACTAAGCAGCCCGGACTACGGCGATGCCGTGTCAGTCGAAGCCGACGAAATCCCGGTATTCTGGGCCTGCGGTGTGACCCCGCAATCGGTGGTGCAAACTTCACGTCCACCGCTGTGCATCACCCATGCTCCCGGCTGCATGCTGGTAACGGATGTGTGGAATAGCGCTTTGTAAATGAGGGCGGGCTCGCGTGGCATAGTAACGTGAGCCTCGGATAAGGATGTTCTCAACCTGATAGGGATTCGACGGACAAACAATGAACACTGCTCAACAATCGATTCAACAGTACATAAAAGCCAAGGACAGTAATCGCCCATATTTGTTACGCCAGGCCTTTGCGCCAGACGCGATACTGGACATGGTCGTGCACACCGGATCTATCTCGTTTCCACCCCACGTTGAAGGCCTCGGATCTATCGGCGATGTACTCGTCAGGCGATTCGGCCAGACTTTCGAAAACGTCTATACCTTTTGCCTGGGACTCCCACCAGAACCGCAGGCAAAAACATTCCAGTGCAAATGGCTGGTCGGCATGTCCGACAAGAGCTGCGGCGAAGGCCGAGTCGGTTGCGGTCTGTATGAGTGGCAGTTCAGCCCCGAGTCGAGGCTTGTCGAGAGGCTCACTATCACCATTGAGCACATGAAAACCCTGCCAGCGACTGATCTGCACTGCATCATGGAGTGGGTATCGCATCTGGATTACCCATGGTGCAGTTCGCAAGCCTTAGTGAGCAATGCTCCTGATATAGACACGCTTGAAGAGGTGATCCAGTACCTTACGGCCAATACGCCAACCTGCACTTCGCAGGTGTAGAGCTACACAATCAGTCGTATTCAGCTTCCTTGTAATATCCCCTCAGACGCCATTGTTAGGTTTGGTCAGCATCCGAAAAGTACAAACCGGCACACCTGAAAAGACGCCACTCAATGAGTGGCGTTTTTGTGAAATATGCAGCGCAAAACCCAAAGAAAAACTCGCAGGACCGTAAAGCACCCCTTATTTCATCAGCATCCAGCGCAATACCAATGATTGCGTGGCCTAGCCGTGCTTTTCAGAAAAAAAACCAACATCTGTATCGAAAGTTTTCGTTCAAAGCATGGCGCTTTGCCTTGGTTGAACTACCTTTCAAACAAGAAGAAGACATAACGGTTCGAAATGCCACGTTAGGTTCAGCGATCAGATAGCGGATTGGCAAAAGGAGTTACCTCACTATGATCCTGACAAGCGTTTTCCGGCTCAGTGCGTTAATTGCCGGTTGCTTTTTAGGGGAGTCAGGTCGGCGCAAAGTGCCGTCTTTAGCTGCTGCTGTCGAGCCTGCGTATATCGTTCGGGTTGACAGCCCTGGCATCTGGATCACTAAAAACCGTTATAGCGAAGGTCGCTCGTTGTTCCGTCAGAACAGCGTATTGCAGTTGCTTGCATGTAGCACCACGGAATATTGCCGGGGCCATTAGTCAGGGGTCTGGCGGGGTAGAGGGCCGACCAAGGCCCCTTGTAGTGATCCGAGGCAACCTGGTTTTGCCTCAAAGATGGCTATTCAGCGAGGATGCACTTAATGAGCTATCGTACCGTGCCCGCTTTCAAGCGAATTATCCATGGTCTGTTCTGGACGGGCCTCAGCGTGAATGCGGCTCAGGCCGCGCCGGCCAATTGTTCGCAACTGGATAATATGCCGACAACGTTTGAGGTCGGTCAGGGGCTTCAGAATGAACTGCGCGTCCCCGTCCCGGTGACACAGCTGGCAGTCGGCGATCCGAAAATCGCCGACGTGCAACCCAGCGGCAACAACCCCAATGCCTTCTTGCTCACCGGTATGGCGCCGGGGACCACCAGCCTGATGGTCTGGACTGCCTGTTCGACAACGCCGCGCCAAAGCATGGTGTTCGTCAAGGGCAAGGCCACCGCGGCGCTCACCAGCGTCTCGACAGTGCCTTCCGAAGATCCGCTGTTGCCGATCCAGGTGCAAACCGACATCCGCTTCGTTGAAGTCAGCCGGACCAAACTCAAGGAAGCCAATGCCTCGATTTTTGGCCGCCAAGGCAACTTCCTGTTCGGCTCACCGAGAACCTTGCCCACCGTCGGCGGCATTGTCACGCCCTCGGTGCCGGTGAACAACGGCATGTTCAACTTCGCTTTTGCGTCCAGCGATACTCTAGTGTCGATCAACGCACTGGAAGGCAGCGGTTTCGCCTACACCCTGGCACGGCCAAGCCTGGTAGCGCTCAGCGGGCAGAGTGCGAGCTTCCTGGCCGGTGGTGAAGTGCCGATTCCAGTGCCCAGTTCCGGCAGCGATAACGTGTCCATCGAGTACAAGGAATTCGGTATTCGCCTGACCCTGACGCCGACCATCATCGGCAAAAACCGTATCGCGCTGAAGGTGGCGCCGGAAGTCAGTGAACTGGACTTCACCAACGCCGTAAGCATCGCCGGCACCATCGTTCCGGCGCTGACCATTCGACGTACCGACACCAGCATCTCCCTGGCCGACGGCGAAAGCTTCGTCATCAGCGGCCTGATCAGCACCCGCAACAGTTCCCAGGTGAACAAGTTTCCGGGGCTGGGCGATATCCCGATTCTGGGCGCGTTCTTCCGCGACAACAGCGTCAACCGTGAAGAGCGTGAACTGCTGATGATCGTTACTCCGCATCTGGTCCAGCCACTGGCTGCCAATGCACAACTACCATCATTGCCTGGCGAGCAGCTGCGCAATTACGACCCGAACTTCTACCGCATGTTCTTCCTCGAAAATGGCGATTTCGACAGTCGCTCCGGGCTCTCGCAATGAGCCTGAATCAGACTTGCCTCGACCTCACTCGTAACGGTGATCTTGAACGCTTGCCAAGCCAGCTTTATTGCCATTGGCCAGGCGTTCAACGTGTTGTAGCCAGAGGACACTCGATGAAAGCAGTCATTGCAATAGCGGCGACAATCATGCTCACAGGTTGTGCCAGCAATGGCCTGTCGTCGCGACCGGCTGAGTGTGCCAAGCCCGCTTCGGATCAAGAGCTGGCCCTGAGCTTGGCCGATAACATGGTCAATGAGGGCCGTTTGTATGCCAGCCTGGCGAATCTTGAAGGTTTGCCCGACAACCTGGTTCAGGTTCGCCTGCGCAAGGCTCGGGTACTGCGCTTGATGGGGCGTAACGAGGCGGGGCCGTTGTATCAAAGCTTGCTCGGCACCTGTATGGCCGCTGACGGGGAACATGGCTTGGGCCAGTTGGCCGCGGCCAAAAATGATTACGCCAACGCTACCACTCACCTTGAGCGCGCGGTGAAGATGGCCCCCACCGACGAAAGGATGCGCAATGACCTGGGGGTGGTCTACCTCAATCAGCGACGGATCCCTGAAGCACGCTTTGAGTTCATGACCGCCATGGAACTCAAACAGTCCAATTCACTGGCGGCAATCAATATGGTGACGCTGCTGATCTATCAGGATAACTGGAAGGCAGCTTCCGAACTCGTGACCCGCGCCAGCTTAAGCCCTCAGCAAGTCGCAGAGGCTCAAACCCGCGCGGAAAAACTCAAGGCTTCTGCTAAAAAAGCAGTGGCATCCGAGGGGAATCGCAGAACTGAGGTAGCCGCTGCCTCATCCAGTGCGACCAAGTAAAACGTACGAGGAGTCGAGATGAATACCAAGAGGCTGTTGATCGTGTGCATGGCTTGCCTGTCCACCAGTGCCTGGGCTATTGAACCGGGTCCCTCTTCGAAGGAGCAAAAAGGCACCGAGCAGTGGATGCAGCTACAGATTCGCGGGATAGTTGCTTCACCCAAACTGCAAACCGCTTCGGCCACCGAACGTGACCTGGCCATGCAGCGTTGGCTGAACAGCTTCAACTACCCGATTCCGGAGTTTTTTGACCAGGATGCAGCGGGAAAAATGACCATCAGCAACTGAGGCACGTCAAGGGGTGATCAGCCTCTGGCGTCGTTCAGAGTGGCCTGGCTGCAAAGCCGGGCTAGACGTCGTATGCAGGAAAGCATTGGCATCTACAAATGATCCCGCTTGGCCGGATTACCCTGTAAGAACTGCCGAAGGCTGCGATCTTTTGCTCTTCAGCGATTCCTCGCCCATCAAAATCAAAAGATCGCAGGCTTCGCCAGCTCCTACGCCTGACCGCGCTGCTCCTTAAAGGAATGCCTGGCAACCATTGCTTGCGCCTTGACCAGCCTGTCACCGAGCGTATCGCGACAATCAGCGCCCGGTCGTGATGAACAGACGTACGCAAATCCCTGTAGGAGCTGCCGCAGGCTGCGATCTTTTGCTTCAGCGATTCCTCGCCCATCAAAATCAAAAGATCGCAGGCTTCGCCAGCTCCTACGCCTGACCGCGCTGCTCCTTAAAGGAATGACTGGCAACCATTACTTGCGCCCTGACCAGCCTGTCACCGAGCATATCGCGACAATCAGCGCCCGGTCGTGATGAACAGACGTACGCAAATCCCTGTAGGAGCTGCCGCAGACTGCGATCTTTTGTTTCAGAGGCCTGGGCAACGAATTGCCTGCCAGAAAAATCAAAAGATCGCAGCCTGCGGCAGCTTCTTACAGGAATGTGGACCTATGGAAGGGAAGTGCAGATCAGGCTCAGTTGGCAAGGCCATCCTGTTCAATAGCAAGGACCTAATTACTTCCCGAATGCCTTGAACACTCCGATCATGGCGGGGCCAATAGCTACCAGAAAGAAACTCGGCCACAAACAGAAAATCAGAGGGAATATCATCTTGGTGCCGATTTTCGCCCCCATCTCTTCGGCGGCCTGCGTACGCCGGTCACGGAACTCGTCGGCATAGATGCGCAAAGTATCGGCCACGCTGGTACCGAAGCGAATACTCTGCGCCAACAGACTGACCAACCCTTGTACGTCATCAAGACCGGTGCGCACGGCCAGTTGCTTGAGCGCCTCGGTACTGGAAATGCCCGCCCGGATTTGCGCATTGACCAGAGCTAGCTCTTCAGCTAGCTCAATCTGACTGACCGACATTTCTTCAGCCACCCGCTCGATGGTCGTGGGCAGGGCCAGGCCCGACTCCACACAAACTACCATCAGGTCCAGAGCATCCGGAAAGGCGGCACGCAGTCTGCCCTGCCTCGCCTGCTTGCGTTTCCCGATATACAGCGCAGGTAGCAACCAGCCGACAGCAGCAGCTGCTAACACCAGCAACAACCCTGTAATCAGAGAAAGCCTGGGGATCAGCGGCAATGCCAACAACGCAAGACCAACCAATACCAGTGGCAACAACAATCGCACCGCCCAGTACATCTGGATTGCCGACGGTGAGCGGTAACCGGCGTGCATCAATAGGGTTTGTGTAGCGGATGTCTGACCCGCCTCAGGCGAGGCAAAGCGTTGGCCGACCCGCTCCAGCAATAACTGCAGATTTCCCGGTGCATCCTGCCCGACTGAACTCCCCGAATGACCGCGTTTGATCAGCGCCAGGCGACGCCGCACTGGGTCCTGCAGCCCCAATAGCAGTAGCATCACGGTGATGATCGCGAGCACTGCACTCAGACTCATCGCACCGATAAACAACAGGCGTGCCATCTCCTCATTGCCTGTTACTCGACTGAACAACCCGAGTAAAAAATCCATGACCTGTACCTCCACATGGCGAATAACGCTTAAACCTGAATCCGGATGATTTTGCGTATCCAGAAAATCCCGATCAACATGCCACCAAAAGCGCCGAAGATCAGCTTATGACCGACCGGATCATTGAGGAGCACCGGCAAATAGGTAGGGCTGGTGAACACGATTACTGCCGCCAGCACGAAGGGAATGGCCACCAGTATCCAGGCCGACATCCGGCCTTCTGCCGACAAGGTCTTGACCTTGCGCTGGAAGCGAAAGCGCCCGCGGATCAGGCGACTCAAACGCTCTAGCACCTCGGTCAGATTGCCGCCAGTCTCACGATGGATAAGGATCGAGGTCACCAGCATCATCACCGTCATGCTCGGCATCCTCTCCAGCAGGCCGAGCATGGCCCGGCGCACATCATTGCCATAGTTGATATCGGAGAAAGTCAGGCCGAATTCATGAGCAACCGCGCCCTTGTGCTCCTCGGCAACCAGGCGCAGGGTTTCGTTGAATGGGTGTCCGGCGCGCAGGGCCCGGCACATGGCATCCAGCGCATCCGGCAGGCCTTCCTCAAATTCAGCGAAACGTTTGCCACGGTCACGAATAATTTTCAGCAGGGGTAACCAGAACACCCCGAAGCCCGCCAGCAGCGCCATCCACCAGACCGCCGAAATCATCCAGATCGAGATAGCTGCACAAATGCCCAGGAACAGCCCGAGCAACAGCACCCGATAAGCCCGGTATTCGTGGCCGCCCTGCTCGATCATCTGTGTCAGGTTCGCCATAAAGGGCAACTGCTCGAGCATGGCCTCCAGCGGCGACAAGCGCGTCAGGTACTTCTGCCGCAACACCGTCTGCATGTTGGGCAAATTATTGGCTTTCTCCAGCACATGCAGACGACCGCGGATGCGCTTGCGCATCTTGCCGGCCTCGCCGAACACCGGCACCACCACGCCCTGGGACAGAAGGAACACGGCGATAAACACCATGCCGAGGAACATCAGAATGAATTCACTGGGAATATTGTTCATGACTGCCGTGCCTCCATCCACTCAGGCCTGAACATCGTCAGCGGCAACTCGATACCGCGCTTGGCCAGCACATCGCGGAAGGCCGGGATCATGCCGCTGGGGCGATAATCGCCAAGCACTTCGCCGTTTTCACCCATGCCTTGACGCGCAAAGGAGAAGATTTCGGTCATGGTGATGATCTCGCCCTCCATGCCGTTGATCTCTTGCACGCTGACCAGACGGCGCTTGCCGTCCTCCTGTCGTTCCAGCTGGATCACCACATCGATGGCCGACGCGATCTGCTGACGCATGGCCTTGATCGGGAAAGTCGCCCCGGTCATCGACACCATGTTTTCGATTCGGCCCAACGCATCGCGTGCGGTGTTGGCGTGAATAGTGGTCAATGAGCCGTCGTGGCCGGTGTTCATCGCCGTCAGCATATCCAGCGCCTCGGCGCCGCGCACTTCGCCGATCACAATGCGGTCCGGGCGCATCCGCAAACTGTTGCGCACCAACTCCCGCTGACTCACCTCGCCTCGCCCCTCGATATTCGAAGGCCGGGTTTCCAGGCGTACTACGTGGGGTTGCTGCAGTTGCAGTTCAGCCGAGTCTTCGATGGTGACGATCCGCTCGTTTTGCGGAATGAAACTGGACAGCACATTGAGCATGGTGGTCTTGCCGCTACCGGTACCGCCGGAAATCAACACGTTCAGGCGTCCACGAACAATCGCCTTGAGCAGCAGTGCAATGGCCGGGGTCAATGTGCCCACCGAGATCAGGCTGTCGGTATTGAGCAGGTCCACTGCAAAGCGGCGAATCGACATGCTCGGGCCGTCGATGGCCAACGGCGGGATAATTGCGTTGACCCGCGAACCGTCCTTGAGCCGGGCGTCCACCAATGGCGAGGACTCGTCGATACGCCGCCCCAGGCTGGAAACGATGCGGTCGATGATGTTCAGCAAATGCTGATCATCGCGAAAGCGCACATCGGTCCGTTGCAGTTTGCCGAAGCGCTCGACATAGACCGAGGCATGGCCGTTGACCAGAATGTCCGACACGCTGTGATCGGCCAGCAACGGTTCCAGGGGACCCAAGCCAAGCACTTCGTCTGTGATTTGCTTGATGATCAACTGGCGGCTGGCAGAACTCACCGGCGCCGAATGTTCATCGAGCAAGCGCTGGCAAATATCGCGAATCTGCCGCGTGGCCTCGGCCTGTTCAAGGGAGTCCAGCAAGGACAGGTCCATGACCTTGAGCAACTGCTGGTAGATCTTTTCCCGCCACTCGGCTTCCACTGGAGTGACCTGGCTTCTGGTTTCGTAAAGAACGTCCGGCGCTGCACGTTCCCACGCCATTATTTCCTCTGCCGGGTCCAGCAGGTCGTCGCCCAGCTGAGTAGCCGACGAAGCGGCGGGTTTACCGGACTGTTTGCGCAAGCGGTTACGAAAGTCGCTGATCATGGGTCATCCCCCGAAAAAACGGTTGAAGGCGCGTTTGAGTAAGCCTTTGTTCCCGGCAACTTGTTGACCGACCAGGTCCTCGGTCATGTCGCGCAGAGCGGTAGTAATCGCTGCCCTCGGCGCATGCAGCCCCAACGGCACGCCAGTGTTCTGACTCTGGCTGACCAGGTTGAAGTCGTTGGGTAATTTCGACAGATTCGTGCAGCGCAGCGCCTCGCCGATGTCTTTGAGGCTGATGGTGGCTGCCTTGTCATAGCGGTTGACCACGATCTGCAATTGATCGCCGCGCACACCCAGGTCATCGCGAAGAATTCGCACCAGGGAGCTGGCATCGCGCAGATGGCTGACGCTCTGCTGCACCACCACGTACACCCGATCCACCTGTTCCAGCACAGAGCCGGTGAGGTGGTCGATTTGCCGCGGCAGGTCGATCACCACCCAGTCGTAGCTGGCGCGGGCCAGCTTCAACAGGGCATCAAGCTGTTCGGGCTGGGCATCCTGTGGCAGACACAGCTCACCGGCCCGGCCACCCAGCACATGCAAGGTCGGGCTGAAGTGACTGCAAAAACCACGTAACGCGACGCTGTCCATGCCGTCGATCTGATGCAACACCTCCAGATGGCTGTGGGTCTGCGCCACATCCAGGTAATGCGTCACGCTGCCAAACTGCAGGTCCATGTCCAGTAACAGGGTACTGCCGCCCTTGGCGCTGAGCTGTTGTGCCAGGTTGCAGGCCAGCAAGGTTCCGCCGGAGCCACCCTTGGCGCTCATCACGGCGATCAATTTGCCTTCTGCTCCACTGCCGGTCCGAACCTCCATGACCAGACGATTCAAGGCGGCAACCAGCTCGGTCTCGGCAATGGGCTCGGGCAGCACGTCACGGGCGCCGGCCTGCATCGCCAGGCGCATGCCTTCCTGTTCGCTCAGCAGACCACACACCAACATCGGTGGACGTTCATGGGCTGGACGCTGCAACAACGCCGACAGCTCCTCACGCCACAGGTGGCTGACGCGCAACAGCAACAGATCGGGCATCCGGTCCAGGCCGTAGAGCGGGTCGACATGTCCATTACTCACCAGGCGAGTGCTCACCTCCAGGCCGGGCATGCGTTGGCAGACACTCTGCAGATCGCGCAAAGAGGTGGCGTCACGGCTGCTGATCAGCAACCGGAGCCCGGCTTTGCCGGTCGAGGTGGCGACTGGAGTTTCCTTGGTATTCAGCATGGTGTGATCTCCCCGGAATCGGAATGACGCCCAAGGCTTTCGCGTGGCAACGTTGCCCTGAATGTGGGCAAGGTAATGGGCACGCCGAACCCGGGAATAAACAAATTGAAAACGAAGTTTTGCAGGCTCAACTGGACATAGCGGATGGCACGAAATCCGTTGGCTCCACTTGTGTCAGCGGGGTTGGCGACCAAAGCGCCGTTGGCATCCAGGTAAGTCAGCGTCAGGTTGTTGGTGGTCAAGTCGGTGATCAACTGGCTGGTACCGGCGTCGGTCGCGGCATTGAAGATGGCCCGCCGCAACACCACCGGATCGCTGATGTTGCACACGGCCGCCAGGCGTGCACCACGCCGCGCGGCTTCATCCAGCGCATTGATCGTGAAGTACAGGCGGCCCATTTCCAACACGGCGAACAACAGCGTGAACACCAGCATGCCAATGATGGCGAACTCCACGACATAGGTGCCGCGCATGCGTTTGCGATTCATCACAGTGCCCTCATGACAGTGGTGGCGACCAGCGGAATGCTCAGCGCAATCGGATTACCGAAGAAACCCGGAATCGAGCCGGTGCAATTGCCTCCGCCAATCACTGGGCAGAACGTATAAGTGATGGTGACCCGCACATGGTCGATGCCCACCGCGGCGACCACTACGTTCGCGGTCGTCAACCCCGACACCACCGCGGTCCCGGTATTTGCAGGCACGCCATAGACGGCGACGTTTTTCGTCTGGGTCTGTAGCGTACTGCTCAGAGAGACAGCGCCGAGCGTCGAGTTCCAGGCCTGACTGGCGACGAAACGGTCGGCATCACGGCTGGCCTGCAGTAACACGTTGTACTGGTAGAGCATGCGGCCGAACTCGCCGAAAGCCAGCAACAGCAGGAGCAACAATGGCAGCACGAGGGTGAATTCCACCAGGGCCAGGCCTTGCTGGCGCTGCGACTGTTTAAACGCGTGAAGTCTCATGACGTCCCCTCCCTACGAGTCAGTGCTCGGAGTGCCGCTGTTGAGATAGGTTTTGTAGAGCTGGATGATCTGCGGGCCGGCATCGTCTTCCGGCGAGGGGCTGGGCACGTTGTCGCCTTCGCACTCCTTCACAAACTGTCCGAAAATCTGCGCCTCCGTGCCGCCCCCGTTCATGGGCTGCACCACGAAATAGCAGCCAAAACCCAGGACAGGGATCGAGGTTGAACCACCCTGTTTCCCGGTGCATTCACCCACCACGATTTTCAGCATCCGGCGCTCGAACACCCCATTGCTCTCACAGCCACTGCCGCTCCCTGCCACGCACGCGGCCACGCTGGCACGCCAGTCGTTGTAATCCATTATCGCCTCGCCACCTGCCGTAAGATTGCCATCGCTCGATGTGACAGGCTGCCCCTTGTATTGCGCTTGTGCCGGGGTAACTGAATCGTTGTAAGTAATCTGAGGGTTGCTGGACGCGGTCACCAGGTCTGGCGGGTAGTTCGAAGCACTGACCGGACCGTTGTAGATGCCAAAGCGCGTATTCAGGCCTTGAGACGCAGGGCCGACCATGTTGCCGGGAGAGGTCTGGACGTTCTCTCCCACATTGCGGCAGACCGAGCCGCCTCCAGCCAGATCCTGCCTGACCGTACTGCCGCCCGAGCCGAAATCGAGTAACTGGAAGTTGCCTGGGCCAATGGCGGACGAATTGCCAGCCGCCGACTTCAATACCTGCAAATCACCAAACTGGAAGCCCCAGAACATACCGGCATCAGGGTCGTATTGGGTCGCGTCGCCACAGATCATCAACGGGGCGAGATCACACGGGCTGGTAGGGCTGGGTCCAGCGGTGGCGATCGCCGCCACTCTTTTGTTCCCCAAGCCGCCGGTGCCGAATGTCTGGACGAAGCTCCAGAAAAACCCCGTAAGACTATAGTTCGGTACCGATACCCGAACGTATTTGGCATCCGCCGGCCCGGGAAAGGAGAACGGGCCATAGACACTGCTGGACAGTTCCACCACCGCAAAGGTGCCTGGGCTGCCGGCGACCGCCGTGGCCAATTCATTGTTGCCCGCAGCATTAGCATTCTGTGCCAGCGTATTGAGCGCCGCAGCCTGCGTCGCGCTGGCAGAATTGATACTCCCCATCACCTGACTCAGGGTTTTGGCACCACTCAAGGCGGCGGCGTCCACCGCATTCTGCAGGCGCGTCTTGTTCAGCAACATGTGTCCACCGTCCAGAGCCAACGCCGCCATCATCGCCATCGCCGCCAAAGCGATCACCATCAATACGCTCACCGAACCTTCCTGGCGCCTTGGCGTCGCAGTGAACGGCTGCTGAATTCGAAGATTCATCATCAAGCCCTCATTTACCGATACTGATCCGGATCGGCTCCGCCAATACCTTGATGCCCAGGCACCCTTATCGCCGTGTCAACGTTTGACTACACTGGTTTGGGTCCCACGGATAATGGTGATAGCACCACCACCCTCGCCATTGCCGCGGCGCACCACGCGTTTTGGCGCCGGAGCAGCGGCCATCGCCATGACCGGTGCCACAGGTGCAGGCGCAACGGTCGCGATTTTCTTCTGGTCGTTCAGCGGATTGCGCAAGGTCAGTTGCAACTTGCCTTCCGTTTGTGCGGTAACCAGGGTTTCAGCCTCTGCAGTCGTCATTTCCAGCGTCACTGCACGTACCACTACCGGCTGGGTCTTGTCGGTACCTGCGGTCTGGTCCACTGCCAACACTCGCAAGTTCTCGAGGATGGTCTTGGACACGGCGTTGTTGCCAGTGCCATCAGTGCGTTTGGTTGCCAGTACATCGACCCGGTTACCCGGTAACAGGAACCCACCCACGCCGACCACATCGTCTACGCGTACCGATATGGCACGTTTGTCTGTCGCAATCAGCGAGGCCAGGGTACTGCCGCCCAAATGCTCACTCAGACGCGCGCCACGCATGATGTCGCCCTTCAGAATGTCGAACGTTGCGATCTTGCCCACTGCTTTGTCGGTGGAGTCGAAGGCATCGTCCGGAATCGTGTCCATGGGCATGCGCATGGTCGTGACCTGTTGAGCCTCGACCATCTGCCCGAAGGGAATTTCTACCGTAGCAACCACCACGCTTCGAAGGTTGTCATCCGGGCTGGCATTGAGCCGTGCGCTCAGCCAGGAGTCGGCCATCCATGCAGCCCCAAGGCCCATGACCAGGGAAATGCCTATCAGGGAAACAGTACGAGAGCTCATGTCAGTATCTCCGCGTCAAAGAAAGTCGAGCTGGACGAAATAGTTGTGCCAGGCCCATTCCAGCTCCTGCGGCGACAGGGCTCCGGAACCGCCCAGATAACGCTGACGGTCGAGGGCCATGTTCAGGAGATCGCGGGGATGGCAAGGCACCAGGGGCATGCCTTCACTTGCATAAAGCCTTTGCAATACATAACGCAGCAGCAGCGGGTCAAAAGGAATGCCCAAACGCTCGCTTTCCTGACGCCAGATCTTTTCGTACTCCTCAGGCTTCAGGTAACCGAACTGCAGCTTGTAGCCAATCCGGCGCAGAAAGGCTTCATCGGCCAGCTCCAGGGGATTGAGGTTGGTGGAGAACACCAGAATCAAATCGAACGGCAGCTCGCAATGCCGACCGCCGCCCAGGTTGATGAAGTCGCGCTTCTCTTCCATGGGTACGATCCAGCGGTTCAACAGCTCGGCCGGAGCCATGCGCTGGCGTCCCATGTCGTCAATGATGAACAGGCCGTTACTGGCCTTGAGCTGCAAGGCGGCCTGGTATTGACGCGTGTAGGGGTCATAGCGAACGTCCAGCTGTTCCATGCTCAGCTCGCCGCCCGTAATGACAATCGGGCGTTTGCAGCACAGCAGACGACGGTCGATCCCTTCGTTGAGCATCAGATTGTTCGATTGACTGTTGTCATCCAGGCGCTGATGCACCTGCGGGTCATAGATCTCGATCACTGACTCATTGATGACGATGGCATGAGGCACCCAGATCGCTTCGGCGAACAGACGAATCAGCCGACTGCTGACATACGTCTTGCCGGTACCCGCGGGGCCATAAATCATGATCGCGCGCCCGGAGTTCAGCGCCACACCCAACTGATCAAGCATCCCTTCCGTGAGCACTACGCCCGCGAGGGCCCTGTGCATATCATCGGCGTTGATGCGACCGTGGTGAATGGTCTGGATTTTGATCAGGGAACGGTAAGTACTCACCGGGAAAGGTGCCGCACCGATATAGCCGCTACGTGACAGGGCATCGCGGGCGGCACTGCGCCCCCGTTCGGTCAGGCCATAACGCAGCATCTGCCCACTCGTGGTTTGCGGCCCCATCTGGCCAAGCACTTCGACACGGCCATCCTTGCGCAGAAACGCCAGGACCTCTTCCAGTACAGCGCCGGTCAGCGCCAGGCGTTCCACCAGCCGCGACATGTCCAGCACACCGGCGTCATGCAAATGCTTGCACACCAACTCACCGAGGAAACTGTCGGTCAGACCGGTTTCGCGGATGGTGCATGGCTGAGGCGCCAGCCGTTGCACCGCTTCCCTATCGCTGGGGTAGGCATCACTATCGACGATGACGTGCATGACTAACCTCCGAATCCGAATCCACCGACAACGAGTTGCCAGTAGACGCTGTTCAACGTCCCGAGCAGGATCGCTACCGTATAAGGAAAGGGCTTGCCAGCCACCTCGTCCGAGTTCGGCGCCATGTAGGCCCGTGCCCGAAACATCAGCCGATAGCGCCCCAGGGTCTGCAACAATTGACCGCGCGCCAGCACGATCAGAAAACCGCACAAGCCTCCCCATAGCAGACTGAAGAACACAGCCCACAAAGCGAAATGGGGGGGTAGAAAACTGCCAACCATAGCCATCAGCTTGACGTCGCCGGCAGCCATGCCGCCCAGAGCATACATGGGCAAAAACAGCCCAAAACCGATCAGAAGCCCCTGCAGGCCGTCCCCCATCCCGCTGAGCCCACCTGAATAAGTCTGGCCGGCCAATCCCAAGGCCAGACCCACCAGGATCAGCAGGTTAGGAATGCGGTGGCGACGCAAGTCGCTCACCACCGCTACGCCCAGCAGTCCTATCAGCACTACGGTAGCTGCCAGCTGTTCCATGGACATCGCGCATCTCCCTAGCAGAGTTGTTATCAGCAAGAACCAGCAATGATGGCGTTGCAAAGTTGCCGGATTCTGGTGTCCACCACCCCACCAAGAAGGGTGAATGCTACGACAACAGCTGCTGTAATCAGCCCACCCGCCACTGCGTATTCCACAATGGTCAGGCCGTCTTCGTCTTTGGCGAACTTCACTACCGAAGCCTTGATTGTTTGCATGATCATTTTGCCCACCTCACTCGAATGTTGTTTTTTCGGAGGCAGTGCGTTCTGCTCTGCCTGGATGCAACACTAGTCAGGGGCAAGGCATAGGCGTTAGGAAGATTTTGCACATCACTAGGACTTTTTTGCGGGGGCACCAACTACCAGGTAGTTGGCTTTTGGAAGGAACGGCAGGGCAAAAAAAGGAAATGACTTGCGAATGCGATTGTCGTTAATTCACAAGCGACGAGCGGTTGCGGCTCGAGACATCGATCCACACTAACAAACAACTGGGTGGTATCGTTTTTTCAACGAAATATAGAGCGCATAGAACTAAAGCATGAGTTCCTTATAAGCATTTAGTCTGCAAAATGATCGAACGTTAGCAATACTACTCAGCGAAGAGCGGCGCTAAGAACCCCAGAGTAGAGACATGACGTCCAATTTGACCAGAAGGCCATCGCTACTGTGGTTCGATCTGACCCACGATCATTCCACGAAGGAACTCATCGCGCAGTTCGAGAGTGCTTGCGACTGCAAATTGGCGAAAAATTCCGCGTTGCCCATCGGGGAACAGGCGGACATGATCTGCATCCATTTTGATCGCCCCGACACGCCGGGCTTGAGGCTGTTGCTGGAGATCAAACGCACCACCCCCACCATTCCGATCACCATGTTCACTGTGCAGCACTCGGAAGAACTGGCGGTATGGGCCATGCGTTCCAGTGTCTGGGAATACATGGTGTTGCCGCTCTCATCCAACGAGAGAAAGCGTTACCTGACGGCCGTGGTGCAGCTGTGCGAGTTGCGCAGAAATGCCAACGGCCAGGGCCCGACCTCGCTGATCGATCACTCCCCGACCTTGCCGGACAGCATCCGATTGACCTCGGGACACCAAAAACACCAGGCGTTGAGCCACGTCATGCTGTACATCGACCAGCACTTTCGCGACAGCATCGATCAGAGGGAGTTGGCGAAGCGCTGCGGCATGACGACCTTCCGTTTCAGCCGCCTGTTCAAGGAAGCCAATGGCGTCGGTTTCACCGATTACATTCTGAACAAGCGCATGAGCTTCGCCAAACAACTGCTCGACAATAGCCAGATGCCTATTACCAGCATCGGCTATGAAGCCGGCTTCAAGGATCCGTCCTACTTCGCTCGCGCTTTCAAGCAGTTCGTCAACTGCACACCCAGCGAATACCGTTTGACCTGCCAACTCAGAGCAGTAGCAGCGCAACCGGCGCTGGAGGATACAACCGCTGAAGTGCTCGAAAGCCTGGTACAGAGCCTCGGAAGTTGAGGCGGTTTTTAGGCCCGTGACAAATAACGCGCATAAAAAAACGCCGCTCAATGAGCGGCGTTTTTTTTGAATTTGGAGCGGGAAACGAGACTCGAACTCGCGACCCCGACCTTGGCAAGGTCGTGCTCTACCAACTGAGCTATTCCCGCAAATGGCGTCCCCTAGGGGACTCGAACCCCTGTTACCGCCGTGAAAGGGCGGTGTCCTAGGCCACTAGACGAAGGGGACACGCTGCCCGGAACACATGGTGTGTGTTTCGGTGCCCAGATCCGCATCCGAAGATTAGGTTCTGGTTTCACTCAGCCCTGCCCGAAAGCAAAGCCGTTTAAAACTGGAGCGGGAAACGAGACTCGAACTCGCGACCCCGACCTTGGCAAGGTCGTGCTCTACCAACTGAGCTATTCCCGCATTGGCGTCCCCTAGGGGACTCGAACCCCTGTTACCGCCGTGAAAGGGCGGTGTCCTAGGCCACTAGACGAAGGGGACACACGTACAACATTCACTCCCTACCGCGTTTCGCTGTGTGCTTTACGCTGTAAGTGGCGCGCATTCTATGGATGGATTGAGGGGTCGTCAACCCCCAGATATAAATTTATTTAAATCAATGACTTCGCCCTGCTTTCAGCAGCGATTGAGGCTTTTCCGTCGACTGACCTTTGGCGCCTATATTCTGGCATCCAGCAAGGCGCTATAGTCCCGGCCCGGATGATGGCAATGTGCATCTCACCTGCTATTTACTTATCTATCCGGCGTTACGGCCGATATAAGCAAAGCCATTGCCGATTCAACTCGTCGAGCGACCCTAGGCGCCCAAATGCCAAGCTACTACACTCGACTCGCACGCGAACCCTAATAAAAGAGGTCTTACCGGTGACACCACTCATGATCACCCTGCTAGTCGTAGCCGGGATCGCACTATTGATCGCCATTGGCTACATGAACCATGTGGTGGAGAACAATAAGCTGGAAAAGGCCCGCACCAAGGTTGAACTCAATGACCGCCTGCGTCGCTGCGGTGAAATCACCGAGACCTTCCCCGGTCAGTTGATGACACCGACCCTCAAGCTGCTGTTGACCCGTCTTGAATTGAACGTCTGCCAGCGCTTGCTGAACCTGGAAAAATCCAACAGCACCTTAAAGGCACGGATTGCCGAGCTGAGTGCCCTCGTCGCCCAAGGCGAATCGATCCCGGTCAACAACCCGCCGGCACCGATCCAGACCGAAGCCAAAGCCAAAGACGTGCGCTTTTTGCTCGAAGCCCTGCATGGCCAGATCACCCGCGCGGCACAGGACGGTTTCCTGCCGCCCAACGAAGCCAAGCGCTGGATCCGTGAAGTGCGCCACATCCTGGTCCTGCTGCACATCGAATTTTTCAACAACCTGGGCCAGCATTCGCTGCAGCAGAACCAGCCCGGCCAGGCTCGTCTGGCCTTCGAACGCGGCGTGCAATACCTGCGCAAACAACAGGAACCGCAGATTTACGCAGAACAGCTGGAATACCTGGAGAAACTGCTGGCCCGCGCCAACGCCCAGGTCATGGACAAGATCGCTCCGGTGGAAGGCGAGATGAACCAACTGACTGAAGGCCTCAAAGACGTTGAGGCTGACGCCGACTGGAAGAAAAAAGCGATCTACGACTGATCATGCCAATGCTGAAAAGCCACCGGGTCAGGTGGCTTTTTTTTGCATCGGGATTGATGGAGGGCAGCGTTTACAACCTGAAGTGCCCCACCATCCCCTTCAGTTCAACCCCCAGCTGCGCCAACTCAATACTCGACGCTGCATTGCCCTGCATCGCCAGCGACGACTGATCCGCACTGGCGCGGATACTGGTGACACTGCGATTGATCTCCTCGGCCACTGAACTCTGCTCTTCCGCAGCTGCTGCGATCTGCTGGTTCATCTGCTGAATCAACGACACCGCTGCCGCAATGCTCCCCAACGCGCTCTCGGTTTGCAATGCATCGCTCACCGCCAGTTTCACCAACTCGCCACTGTTCTGAATCTGCTGCACCGACGACTGCGCCGCCGAGCGCAAGGCACTGACCAGCCGTTCGATTTCCTCGGTTGATTGCTGGGTTCGCTTGGCCAATGCCCGAACTTCATCGGCCACCACCGCAAACCCCCTGCCCTGCTCGCCGGCCCGCGCTGCCTCGATGGCCGCATTGAGCGCCAACAGGTTGGTTTGCTCGGCAACGCTTTTGATCACGCTGAGTACCGTGCCAATGTTCTGGATTTCCGCACTGAGGCTTTCGATGCTGGAACTGGCCGAGGTGGCTGAGTCCGCCAATTGTTCGATCCGCACCATGCTCTGACGCACCACCTGCTGACCGCTCTCAACCTTGCCATCGGCAGTCTGCGCCGCCTGAGCAGCCTCTTCCGCGTTACGTGCGACGTCGTGCACCGTGGCGGTCATCTGATTCATCGCGGTGGCGACCTGCTCGGTTTCTTCCTTCTGGCTGCTGACCTCAAGGTTGGTCTGTTCGGTTACCGCCGACAGCGATTGAGCAGAGCTTGCCAACTGTTCGATACCGGCCTGCAAACCACTGACGATACTGCTCAGCCCTGCGCCCATTTGCTGCATGGCTTGCATCAACTGGCCGATCTCGTCACGGCGGGTCACTTCAATCGTTGCACTCAAATCCCCCGCGGCGATCTGCTGAGCGACACGAATCACACTGCGCAGCGGCGTGACGATCAACCGGGTGATCACCCACGCAGCAATCAGCCCCACCAGCAAGGCCAGTGCCGAAGAACCGATGATCAACAGCGAGTTCTTTTTCAGCTCTGCCTGCATCGACAGGTCTTCGGCAACGTAGGCCTGATCCACCCGTTCCACCACTTGAGCGGCGCGCTGGTGGAGTTGCTCGTAGACGGTTTTTTCCTCTGCCAACAGTCCGGTGTACTCGGCGAGTTTTTCACTGAAACCGGCGATGTGACCGGACACTTCATTGAGGACAGTCTGATAGCCCTCGTCCTTGATCGTAGTTTTCAGTTGCTCGGCCTGAGTCAGCGCCTGATCGGCCTGCTCGATCTTGCCCTGCCCGCCGCTGTCGTCGCCCTTGCGGCTCTGGTCCAGGCGTACGCGCGCTTCGTTCATGGCCTGCAACATCAGCCGTGCAACCTGGCTGACCTGATTGGCTTGTTCGATGAATTGTGCGCCGTCCTTGCCCTCGGATTCCTTCAAGGTATAGGCACCATCATCGGCGAGCCCGGCCTGCAGCACGTCCAGGTTATTGGCCACGCTGGACACCGACCAACTGGCCATTTCCAGTGCCAGGTCCTTGGCCTGACTCAGCGAGACAAACTCGTCGAACGCCTTGCGATAGGCCCCCAGAGACTGCTCGACGTCATTCATGACCGGCACGTTGGCCGTTGACTGGGCCTTGAGCTGGGTCGCCAGAGCGATCAGAGCGTCCACCCCGGCGCGCAAGGCGTCCGCGGTTTTCGGATTACCGTGCAAGGCGTATTCCTGCTCGAGCAGGCGAACCTTGAGCAAACCGCTGTTGAGCGACGACATCTGCTTGAGCCCGTCGAAGCGCTGACTGATGGTTTGCAGGGACCATACGCCGATGGCCGCTACCAGTGCGGTCAACAGCAGCACCAGTACAAACCCGACACCCAGTTTTTTCGCCATACCGAGGTTGGCAAAACGTCCTTGCACGGCCGAAATCATTGCGCGTAGTCCCCTGCCATTGTCTGTTGATGCAGATTCGCAACGGGCTTGTGCCAACACAAGTCTCTGGCTGCGGAATAATGGCAAAAAGCTACGCCCGCGTCGCTTTCAGAACGCTCGAGGTCGATCCTCAGGGTCTGTTGACGTTTGGCAGCGCAACGCGGTTCGTCACCAAACGTCAACAGACCCTGGCGGTGGCCTGAAAAAATGCCCGGGCGCGAGGATCACAGGCATAAGCTATGTTGATCCGCTGCCAGTCATGAGCCTGGCCGGTCGGACTGAACGCCGTCGGGCAAGACAGCAGGACACCGAAGCGCCGAGCCTGAGTGCGCACCTGAGCATAGTCAGCGTTGCGCGATCGCGCCCAGATGAACAGGCCGCCAACCGGTTTGCCGAAAACCTCCCACTCCGCGTCTTCGAGGACCTGCAAGGCTGCTTCCCTGCCAATACTTAAACGCTGGCGCTGACGCTGCACCAATTTGCGGTAGGCACCGCTGGCCAACAGACTCGCCAGCACCGACTCGCTGAACCGTGAAGCGCCCATGCTGCTGATCATCTTGACCTGCGCCAGTCGCGAAATGACATCGGCACTGGCCACTACAAAGCCAACCCGCAACGAACTGCTGAGGGTTTTGGAGTAGCTGCCGACGTAGATCACGTTGTCATCGATGCCCAGTGCCGCAAGGCGCGTGCCGGGACCGCTGTGAAAATCCGCATAGACGTCGTCTTCGATCACCCGCACACCATGGTTTTTGGCCAGTTGCAGGACCTGCTGAGCCACCCCCGGGGTCAAACTGCTGCCGGTGGGGTTGTGATAAAAGCTGTTGATGAACAAGCCACGGGGTTTGTACTTCATCAGCACGGCCTCGAGTGCTTCGGTGTCTGGCCCGCGCGGGGTTCGTGGCACCTCGATCATGCTGACCCCGTGCAGCCTGAGCAGATCGAACAGCATCGAATAACCGGGGCTTTCCACCACCACGCAATCGCCCGGTTTGAACAGCGTGCGCACAATCAGATCGAGCCCATGACTGGCCCCTGCCGTGGTCAGTATTCGGCTTTCATCCACCTCGATACTCAGTTGTTTCAACCGCTTGAGGATCTGCTGGCGCAAAGCAGGCAGGCCCAGCGGCGTGCTGTAGTTGAACAACCCGGCCATGTCGGTGCGGCTGACCTGGCGTATGGCGTAGCTCAGGTCGTCAGTCTCGCGCCAGCTTTCGGGGAGTCCGCCGCAACCCAGTTTCAGTTCCTCGACATGGCCGCCTTGCTTCCCCTCAACCCCTTCGAACCAGGGAAGATCGCGTTGCTCCCGAGCGGCCAGCACCGTTGCCGCGACAAAGAAACCCGCCCCGTTACGCGTCTCCAGTACCCCTTGAGCCACCAGCCGCTCACAGGCCTCGACGACACTGGATTGACTGAGCAGATTGATCCGCGCGATTTGTCGCACGGAGGGCAAACGCCCCCCCGGCGTCACCTCGCCGCGACGGAGCCAGTCGGCCAATGCGTCGACGATTTGCTGCACGACCGGCACCAATGCCTGTCGATCGATTCTCAACTCCATGAGCAAGCAAACTCCTGTCCGTTTTGCGGGGAACAGTTAATCACAGGAGCGCTTCAGGGGATGTGCGACAACGCCGTCAAAACCCTCGGTTCTAACCATTTGAAACACATTGACCGGTGTCTTCAGGGAACCGGAGCCGATCGATAAAAAAACCTGTGGGAGCGGGCTTGCCCGCGATAGCGGTGTATCAGACAACATTGATGTCGACTGACTCGCCCTCATCGCGGGCAAGCCCGCTCCCACATGGATTGCGCTTTGACACGCATTACGCGGCCTGCAGCATTAAAACGCCGTAACCCCACCATCCACTGCCAGCGAATGACCGGTGGTGAATGCCGCGCCATCGCTGCACAGGTACAGCACCGCGCTGGCAATTTCTTCGACCTTGCCGATACGCCCGACCGGGTGCATGGCATTGGCGAACTCGCCCTTTTTCGGGTCCGCTTCATAGGCTCGACGGAACATGTCGGTGTCGATCACCGCCGGGCACACCGCATTCACGCGAATCTTTTTCTTGGCGTATTCGATGGCCGCCGATTTGGTCAGGCCGATCACCGCGTGCTTGGAAGCTGCGTAAATGCTCATCTTCGGCGCAGCGCCCAGGCCGGCGACCGAAGCGGTGTTGACGATTGCGCCGCCGCCCTGGGCCAGCAGCAACGGCAACTGATACTTCATGCACAGCCAGACTCCTTTGACGTTGACGCCCATGATCGCGTCGAACTCATCGATCGTGCCGTCGGCCAGCTTGCCTTTCTCGATTTCGATACCGGCATTGTTGAAGGCATAGTCGAGACGACCGTAGGTATTCACCACCTCGTCCATCAGATTTTTTACATCGCTTTCCACCGTGACGTTGCAGCGCACGAAGGTCGCGTCACCACCGGCGGTGCGAATCAGCGCCACAGTGCCTTCACCACCCGCCGCGTCCAGATCGGCGACCACCACTTTCAAACCTTCGGCGGCGAACGCCAAAGCGGTCGCGCGGCCAATACCGTTGGCCGCGCCTGTCACAACGGCAACCTGGCCAGAAAACGTCATGCTCATTGTTATGTCCTCGGAGGGAAGAATGCAGGGGATCGCGTGTGGCCAGTCTAGCCACAGGGGCGTATGGCGCGGCAGCACTATCAGAAGGCCGGTTGCCCCCCCATGAGTTGCAGTGATAGAACCGGCGCCATGACTATCACCGCACTGGATCGACGTGCATTCGCAGCGTCAGCCAACCTTGCGACATCGCCCATGAAGGTCTATCAACAAGACTTCATTCATCTTGAGTGCCTGTCATGACTACCCAGACCAATCGCCAGTTCCTGCTCGCCAAACGTCCCGTGGGGCCGGCCACCCGTGAAACATTCACCTATCAAGAAGTACCGGTCGGCGAACCGGCGGCGGGTCAGATCCTGGTCAAGAACGAATACCTGTCCCTGGACCCGGCCATGCGTGGCTGGATGAACGAGGGCAAGTCCTACATCCCTCCGGTCGGCATTGGCGAAGTGATGCGTGCATTGGGCGTAGGAAAAGTCATCGCTTCGAACAATCCGGGTTTCGCCGTGGGGGATTACGTCAATGGCGCCCTCGGTGTGCAGGATTACTTCCTCGGCGAGCCACGAGGTTTCTATAAAGTCGATCCGAAACTGGCACCGCTGCCGCGCTATTTATCCGCGCTGGGCATGACCGGGATGACCGCCTACTTCGCCCTGCTCGATGTCGGCGCGCCGAAAGCCGGTGACACCGTGGTGCTGTCGGGCGCGGCAGGCGCGGTGGGCAGCATTGCCGGGCAGATTGCCAAGATCAAAGGCTGCCGGGTGATCGGCATTGCCGGCGGCGCGGACAAGTGCAAATTCCTGATTGACGAGCTGGGTTTTGACGGTGCCATCGACTACAAAAACGAAGATGTACACGCTGGCCTCAAACGCGAGTGCCCGAAAGGCGTCGACGTGTATTTCGATAACGTCGGCGGCGATATTCTCGATGCCGTGCTGAATCGTCTGAACATGAAGGCGCGGGTGGTGATTTGCGGAGCCATCAGCCAGTACAACAACAAAGAAGCGGTCAAAGGCCCGGCCAACTACCTGTCGCTGCTGGTCAACCGCGCCCGGATGGAAGGCTTTGTGGTGATGGATTACGCCGCACAGTTCGGCGCTGCCGGGCAGGAAATGGCCGGCTGGATGGCCAAGGGGCAGCTCAAGAGCAAGGAAGATATCGTTGAAGGACTGGAAACGTTCCCGGAGACGTTGATGAAGTTGTTCAGCGGCGAGAATTTCGGGAAGTTGGTGTTGAAGGTTTAACCGGATATCTGAAGCACCACAAAACCTTGTGGGAGCGGGCTTGCCCGCGATGAGGGCGTGTCAGTCAACATCAATGTTGTCTGATACACCGCTATCGCGGGCAAGCCCGCTCCCACAGGTTTAGTCGCGTTTAAGCGAGTTCGGCCACTACCGCCGCCAACGCCTTCGCCGGATCCGCCGCCTGGCTGATCGGGCGGCCGATCACCAGGTAGTCGGAACCAGCCTCCAGCGCCTGACGCGGGGTCAGGATGCGGCGCTGATCGTCCTGGGCGCTGCCCGCCGGACGAATCCCCGGGGTCACCAGTTGCAGCGACGGGTGCGCGGTTTTCAGTGCCCGGGCCTCCAGGGCCGAGCAGACCAGACCGTCCATCCCGGCCTTTTCCGCCAGCGCGGCCAGACGCAGCACCTGCTCCTGCGGCTCGATGTCCAGACCGATGCCCGCCAGATCCTCACGCTCCATGCTGGTCAGCACGGTCACGCCAATCAACAGCGGTTTCGGGCCGCTGCGCTGATCGAGCACTTCACGGCAGGCAGCCATCATGCGCAGACCACCGGAGCAGTGCACGTTGACCATCCACACGCCCATTTCCGCGGCGGCCTTGACGGCCATGGCGGTGGTGTTCGGGATGTCGTGGAACTTGAGGTCCAGGAACACTTCGAAGCCTTTGTCGCGCAAAGTGCCGACGATTTCCGAGGCGCAGCTGGTGAACAGTTCTTTACCGACTTTGACCCGGCACAGCTTCGGGTCCAGTTGATCGGCCAGCTTCAGTGCGGCGTCACGGGTAGGGAAATCCAGGGCGACGATGATAGGCGTCTGGCAGGCGGACATGAGTGGGCTCTCAGGCAAGTCGAAATCGGCGCGCATTGTAGCGGAACCAGCGCCGCTGCGGGACCCGATGATCGGTAATTCGTCGTCGCGGCCAAGACAAGACTAGCTCCTGCGGCAATTGTGTCGAGTCCGGTACACACACGACACGCCTACAACACCCTTCAGCGCTACCCTCGGCAGCCGCAACAGGTCCTACAGCACTTCCCGCCTCACGGCCGGACGCCTATGCTGAAGCCACAACCTCGCAGCCTATCTTTGTGGTTGGCAGCCTATCTGGCAGATGAACGCACGCATGCACAACTCCCCAGCACCTCTGAACGACGATCAAAAAGCGCCGGCCGACGATAAACGCTGGAGCATCCGCGCCCTGATCGTCGACGATGACGTCCCGATCCGTGAACTGATGATCGACTACCTGGCCCGGTTCAATATCCACGCCAGCGGCGTCACCGATGGCGCTGCCATGCGTCAGGCGCTGCAAGCCGAGCATTTCGACGTGGTGGTGCTCGACCTGATGCTGCCCGGCGAAGACGGTTTGTCGCTGTGCCGCTGGTTGCGAGCCGAATCGGACATCCCGATCCTGATGCTCACCGCCCGCTGCGAACCCACCGACCGGATCATCGGACTGGAACTGGGCGCCGACGACTACATGGCCAAGCCATTCGAGCCGCGGGAACTGGTCGCACGGATTCAGACCATTCTGCGTCGGGTGCGCGACGACCACACCGAACAACGTGCGAATATTCGCTTCGACACCTGGCGCCTGAACAGTGTGCTGCGCCAGTTGATCGCCGCCGATGGCCTGGTGGTACCGTTGTCCAACGCCGAATTCCGTTTGCTCTGGGTGTTCATCGAACGTCCGCGCCGGGTACTCAGCCGCGAACAACTGCTGGACGCCGCCCGTGGTCGCTCGATCGAAGCGTTTGATCGCAGCATCGACTTGCTCGTCTCGCGCCTGCGCCAGAAACTGGGTGATGACCCGAAAGCCCCACAACTGATCAAGACCGTTCGCGGCGAGGGTTATCTGTTCGACGCACGAGACATCGGCTGATGCGTGCGCGCTTCGATACGCTGTTCGGCCGCCTGTTTGGCGTGCTGCTGCTGGCGATCGTACTGGCGCACCTGTTGGCGTTCTTCTGGTTCAGGCATTACGGTCCACCGCCTCCCCCGCCTGCGCCGTCGGAATTTTCCGAGCGCTTCGACGGACAACGCCCACCACCCGACCCGCGCTTCGGCAACCGGCCGCCACGGCCGTGGTTCGGCGGGCCGCTGGTGCCGCTGACCTTTCAGTTTGTCTCGCTGATCATCGCCGCCTGGTACGGCGCCAAGCTGCTGACCCGCCCGATTCAACGCCTGAGCGACGCCGCCGAGCGCCTGAGTGAAAACCTCGATAGCCCACCGCTGGATGAGTCGGGCCCACGGGAAGCGCGGCAAGCGGCGCACACCTTCAACCTGATGCAGAAGCGCATCCTTGAACAGGTGCAGCAGCGCTCGCGGATGCTTGGCGCGGTGTCCCATGACCTGCGCACGCCGCTGTCGCGGCTCAAGCTGCGGCTGGAACAGATCGACGACGACAAGCTGCAAGGCCAGATGCGTCAGGATCTGGACGACATGATCAGCATGCTCGATTCCACCCTCACCTACCTGCACGAACATCGCACCAGCGAGGCGCCACAATGGATGGACGTGCAGGCGCTGGTGGAATCCCTGAGCGAAAACGCCCAGGACCAGGGTTCCAATGTCCAGGCCAGCGGCCATTGCGCCCCGTTGCAGGTTCAGCCGATGGCCCTGCGCTCATGCATCAATAACCTGCTGGACAACGCCCTGCGTTATGCCGGGGACGCGCTGATCACCCTTGAGGACAGTCGCGAGGAACTGCTGATCCGGGTCATCGACCATGGCCCGGGTATCGCGGCGGATAAACGCGAAGCGGTGTTTGAGCCATTCTTTCGCCTGGAAGGTTCACGTAATCGCAACTCCGGCGGCGTCGGCCTGGGCATGACCATCGCCCGGGAAGCCGCGGAGCGGTTGGGTGGGCAGTTGAGTCTGGAAGAGACTTCCGGTGGCGGTTTAACCGCCGTCATCCGACTGCCCCGCCTCTAAGCCACAACGACTCCCCTGTGGGAGCGGGCCTGCCCGCGATAGCGATCTGACAGCGAACATTGATGTTGGATGTGCTGGCCTCATCGCGGGCAAGCCCGCTCCCACAGGATCTGAGCCAAGCCAATATTTGTGTGTACCAATTGGTACAACCCCCACATACCCACGACAACTCACCCCTTGAGGCTGCATAAGCCGGTGCACTCACCGGTTTCCCATTCCAAGGAGTGAGCACAATGATCGGCAGTGTCAGCAGCAACTACACGAGCTATACCAGCACCAGCAGCACCTCCACCAACAGTGCCCGCAGCCAGCAATTTCAGAAAGAACTGCTCGCCAAACTCGACAGCAACAGCGATGGCGCGGTGGATCAGGACGAGCTCACGAGCGCCCTGTCGCAGAAAACCGATGACGGTTTGCTGGTCAGCCTGAGCAAGAACTTCAGCGACCTGGACAGCGACGAAAGCGGCAGCCTGAGCAGTGAGGAAATGGCCGCGATGCCTCCTCCGCCGCCACCGCATGATCAGGCCCCGAGCACCGAACTGGCCGATGCGCTGATCAGCGCTCTGGACACTGACGGCGACGGCGCCATCAGCAGCGATGAACTCAGCGGCGGCCTGACCAGTGCAGGCAAAATCTTCTCGGCGCTGGACAAGAACGAAGACGGCACCGTCAGCCAGGACGAACTTGTCGCCAGCCTGACCCCACCGCCACCGCCACCTCAGCAGGTGTCCAGCGAAGAGCTGTTTAGCCAGCTCGATACCGACAGCGACGGCAGTGTCACAGACACCGAACTGAGCAGCGCCCTGGCCAGCGATAGCACCTCGTCGACCAGCACCGACACCAGTGCCGCACTGCTCAAGATCCTGGACAGCGACAGCAGTGGTGGCGTCAGCAGCGATGAACTGAAAAACGCTCTGCAAGCCGGTCGCGAGCAAAACACCGACAACTCCACCGATCAGTTCAACGTGACCGAAGCCCTGAACAAAATGATCGCCAACCTGAGCAAGCAGTACTCGCTCGACAACGTGGCGACCGTGGGCAAATACCTGAACGAGGCGACCTGAGTCAAAAGCTTCGCGAGAGTTTGTGGCGAGGGGGCTTGTCGGAATGCCGCATCACCCCGTTCGGCTGCGCAGCAGTCGTAAAACCGGCGAGTGCGGTTTGCCTGAGAATCCGCGATTGCAGGTTTTTGGGTCGCTTCGCAACCCAACGGGGGCAAGCCCCCTCGCCACAACAGCCCCTCGCCACGGGTTTTATGTCGATCATGAGTTGCGGTGTTGATACGGGCGTCATCGCGAGCAGGCTCGCTCCCACAAAGGGAATGCAGCCAACTGTGAGAGCGAGCCTGCTCGCGATAGCTGTTTCACAGGCAACCTATCCTCAATGCTCAAACCCCCATGAAAAACCCGCCCTCCCGTGCAACCGGAATGGCGGGTTTTGTCGTTTCAACTCACACGGTATCCACCTTCAACGAATGGTCATTGAGCATGCCGTTGATGATCGTCGCCGTATCCGCGCCGCCGGCAATCACCCCGCCCGCCCCGGGGGTGACGCCGTAGTGGCTGGCCAGGTTCACGCCGGCAAGGTCGATGGTCTGGTTCGGCGTAGCGCCGGCCATGGCGCTGACGTCGATGCTGGTGATGACCGATGCGCCACTGCCGCTGACGGTGAAGTGCAGGTAGTCATCCAGCGATGCCGCGGTGCCGTTTTCTCCTTGCAGCAGTTGCGACAGGTCAAGCTTGTCGGTGCCTGGGGTGAAGTCGGTGATGACGTCGTGGCCGCTGTTGCCTTTGAGCCACTGGAAGGTGTCGGCGCCGCTGCCGCCGGTGAGGGTGTTGTTGCCCAGGCCACCGATCAGGAAGTCGTCGCCGCCCCCGCCGTTGAGCACGTCGTTGCCCAGACCGCCGTTGATGATGTTGCTGTTGTTGTCGCCCATGAGGCTGTCGTTGAAGTTTGAGCCAGTGAGGTTTTCGATGCCGGTCAGGGTGTCGGTGCCCGCGCCAAGGGTGTTTTGCGCGGTAATCAGGCTCAGGTCGGCGATGACCCCGTCGGTGGCATGGGCGTAGCTCGCGGTGTCGTTGCCGGTGCCGCCATCGAGCAGGTCATTGCCCGCTCCGCTGAACAGCAGGTCATTACCGGCGCCACCGTGCATTTCGTTGTTGCCTCCACCTGCGGTGAGTACGTCGTTGCCGTCGCCGGCATTGATGACGTTGTTGCCAGCGCCCGCCACCAGTACGTCATCCCCAGAAGTGCCGGTCAGCGTATGGCCGTCCTGATAGCTGATGGTCACATTGGCCGAGTCGCTGCCGCCGTGGTTGTCGTTGGCGGTGTAGGTGCCGTGGAAGTCCGGGGTGTTGTCATGAGCCCCGGCGTAGTTGACGGTCATGGTCAGTTGGTAGTTTTCCGACCCCTTGCCGCTGTTGCCCGGGCCACCGTCGTCGATGTTGGTGATGTGGATCTGGTACGTGCCGTCCGCCGTGGCGGTGATGGTCTGGCCGTCAGCGATGGCAATGAAAGCGCCGCCGTTGACCGAGTACTCCATGGTGACGTGGCCGGCCGCCAGGTTGTGGTCCAGGTTGAGGGTTTCACCCTGCTTGAGGTTGACGGTGATCTGATCCTCGTCGTTGGTATTGTTGTTGCTGACCGCCCCCAATGCCCCGCTGACTACCAGTACCGCGGTCATGGCTGCCGTGTTGGCGACGAATGCGCTGCGGGCGATGGTCACTGCCTGGTTGTTTCCGGTGAAACTGAAGTTCGGGTTGGTGCCGGTAAAGTCCGCGCCCTTGAGCACCCACCCGGTATTGAAGGTGGTCGGCGTTGCCGTGAGCGCATCGCCATTGACGTCGCTGTCGTTGGCCAGCAGCAGTTCACCCGGCACCACAATGCTGCCCGACAGAATATTGGTGATGACATGGTCATCGACCGCCACCGGTGGCGTGTTCGGAATCACGTTGATCACCAGCGTGGAGCTGGCCAGATCGCCGTCGTTGTCGCTGACGGTGAAGCCGATGTTTTCGGTAATCACCGCCGTCGTGGTTTTCTGCGAGAGGTAGGTGTACTCGCCAGT
Organism: Pseudomonas sp. F-14 TE3482; assembly: GCF_053629455.1. Lineage (NCBI taxonomy): Bacteria > Pseudomonadati > Pseudomonadota > Gammaproteobacteria > Pseudomonadales > Pseudomonadaceae > Pseudomonas > Pseudomonas sp. F-14 TE3482. Next base: position 2,794,588 of record NZ_JBRJII010000001.1, on the reverse strand, counting down.
ATCGAGGTTCACCAACAGCGTGCCGCTGTCATCGGTGGCGATGCTCAGGGTGTTATTGGCGGTGTTGAACGTGCCGTGGTTGGCGCCACCGCTGAAGCTCAGCGAACCCTGATTGCTGTTGGCTTTCGGGTCATAGGTGTAGGTGGTGCCGTCAACCGTGAGGGATTTGATGAAGCCGCCATCGGCACCGAAAGTACCGCCCTCGCCCAACAAGGAACCGGTGACCGGCGCACCTTGTACGGTGCCCGAGAGTACCGAGTCGAGTTGATTGAGGTCGGTCACCAGCACGGCGTTGGTGTCGGTGTGCGTGCTGCCGTCATAGGCCACTGGATCGAGGCTGTCGTTACTGACGCCGCTGCCCAGGCCGATGGCGTAGTTGTTGATGTCATTGGCGTCGAGGAAGGCTTTGAGCGCGGCCTCGTCCGCGGGGCCGATGTCGCCTTCGTTGGGTTTGCCATCAGAGAAGAAGTAGCCGACGTTCTGCGCCCCGGTGAGTTTGCCCGAGGTGTTGAACGCGGTTTGCATGGCCGCCACGGCTGCGTCGTAGTTGGTGCCGCCGCCCGCCGTCAGCGTAGCGATGATCAACTTGGCGGTCGCCACATCGACCCACACCGAAGTCTGGTCCGTGGCGCTGCTGCTGAAGGTGACGATCTGCACTTTCACATCACCGAGATCGTCGTACTTGTCGAGCAATGTGCTGATTGCCTGCTTGGCCAGGTCCAGTCGCGACAGACCCGATACGCCGGACGGGTCGACCATGCTCCCGGACACGTCGATCACCAGCAGCACATTGGAATCGATCTGCACCGCGGGCACCGAACGGTCCGAGGCGACGGCGGTGGGCACGTCATCGACAATGCTGACCACAAGGGTGCCCGTGGTGCTGTTGCCCACGGCATCGGTGGCTGCGTAGGTGAAGCTTTCGTTCAGGGTGTTCGCGCCGTCGTTGGCGTTGGGCGAAGTTTTTGGCGCAGAGGTCAGGGTGTAGGTGTAGCTGCCGTCGGGGTTGAGCAGGATCTGCCCGTAGGTTCCGGTGGCGCTGCCAACCAGGGTGTAAGTGATCGCTCCAGTGGCGCCGGTGACTGCACCGACCAATGTCCCCGAACCGGTTTCTCCCGTGTTGCCAGGCTCGCTGCCGATGACCGTACCCGCCGCCAGGTCCTGCCCGTTCTGGGTCAAATCCAGGGCTTTTTCGTAGACCGTCACGTCGGTATCGGTGACCGTTACGAGGCAGTTGTTGGACACGTCGATGGTCAGGATGGTGGTGCTTTCATCGCCATCGGCATCACGCACGGTATAGGTGAACACATCCGTGGCGCCCGCCTCGCCCACCGAATTCGGGTTGCTGTGGTACACGGCGTTGCCGCTGGCATCCAGCGTCAGATAGCCGTAGGTGCCGTTGATTTGCGTGTTCAAACCGCCGATGGCCGAAGTCGAAGTGTCGCTGCCGGTGCGCACGCCGACCACTGCACCTCCCACTGCCGGGCCGTCAGCACCGAGCACATCGTTGTCCAGCACATTACCGCTGACGGTCCCGCCCTCTACCACCGCGACTGAATCGCAGTAAGCAGTCGGCACGTCATCGACGATGGTGATCACGATGGTACTGGTGACGCTGTTGCCTAGAGAATCGGTGGCCTGATAGGTGAAGCTTTCGCTCAGGGTATTCGGTCCGTCGTTGGCATGGGGCGTGGTCGCTGGTGCGGAGGTCAGGGTGTAGGTGTAGCTGCCATCCGGGTTGAGCAGGATTTGCCCGTAGGTGCCAGTGGCGCTGCCGACCAAGGTGTAAGTGATTGCGCCAGTGGCGCCGGTGATGGAACCGGCCAGCGTGCCGGAAGCGGTTTCGCCGGTGTTGTCAGGTTCACTGCCCGTGACCGTGCCTGCTGCCAGGTCCTGTCCATCCTGGGTCAAATCCAGCGCTTTTTCGTGAACCGTTACGTCGGTATCGGGAGCCACTACAAGGGAGCAGTTGGACACGTCGATGGTAATGGTCGTGGTGCTTTCATCGCCGTCGCCATCGCGCACGGTGTAGGTGAATACGTCCGTAGCGCCCGGCGCGCTGACCGAGTTCGGATTGCTGTGGTACACGGCGTTGCCGTTGGCATCCAGCGTCAGGTAGCCGTAGGTGCCGTGGATTTGCGTGTTCAAACCGCCGATGGCCGAAGTCGAAGTGTCGCTGCCGGCGCGCACGCCGACCACTGCACCACCCGCCGCAGGGCCGTCAGCGCCGAGCACATCATTACCCAACACATTACCGCTGACGGTCCCGCCCTCCGCTACCGCGACTGCATCGGCGTGAGCGGTGGGTACGTCATCGACGATATTGATCACGATGGTGCTGGTGACGCTGTTGCCCAAGGGATCAGTCGCTTGATAGGTGAAGCTTTCGCTCAGGGTGTTCGGCCCGTCATTGACGTTGGGCGTGGTCGCTGGCGCGGAGGTCAGGGTGTAGGTGTAGCTGCCGTCGGGGTTGAGCACGATTTGCCCATAAGTCCCGGTGGCGCTGCCGACCAAGGTGTAAGTGATCGTGCCAGTGGTGCCAGCGACCGAACCGACCAGCGTACCGGAGCCGGTTTCACCGGCATTGCCCGGCTCGCTGCCGGTGACGGTGCCCGCCGCCAGGTCCTGGCCATCCTGGGTCAGATCCAGGGCTTTTTCGTGAACCGTCACGTCGCTGTCGCTGGCCGCTACGAGGGTGCAGTCGGCCACGTTGATGGTGATGGTCGTGGTGCTTTCATCACCGTCGGCATCGCGCACGGTGTAGGTAAACACATCCGTGGCCCCCGGCGCGCTGACCGAGTTCGGGTTGCTGTGGTACACGGCATTGCCGTTGGCATCCAGAGTCAGGTAGCCATAGCTGCCGATGATTTGAGTATTCAGGCCGCCGATGGCCGAGGTCGAGGTGTCGCTGCCGGCGCGCACGCCGACCACCGCACCACTGAGTGCCGGGCCGTCGGCGCCACCGACGTCATTGTTCAGCACGTTGCCCGAGGCCGTTGCGCCCTCGTCGATCGTGGCGAGATCAGGGTTGGCGGTGGGCAAGTCATCGACGATGTTGACGTTGATCTGACCCAATGCCGTGCTGCCATCGACGTCGGTGGCAACGACGTCGAGGTTCTCGGTGATGCTGTTGGTGCCGTCGGCGTTCGGATGGGTTTCGTTATCCGTCAGGGTGTAGCTGTAGCTGACCACGCCTGTGGTGCTGTTGAAACCGGTGATGGTCAGCGTATTGCCGAGCGCGGTGACAATCGATTGCGGGAAGCCTGCGACCACGCCACCGGTGACTATCGCGATACCGCCCACGGTCAGGGTTTGCAAACCGTCGAGGGCGGTGACGGTGAAGGTGCCGCTTTGGGTCAGGGCCGGTGTATTGGGGCTGGTGCCGTCGCTGAGGTTTTTCTCATAGACGTTGAGTTCACCGCCGTTAACGTTCAGGCCATCGAGGGTCACTGGGTCATCGTTGTCATGGATGTTCAGCACCAGCGTCGCGGTGCTGGTATCGCCATCGGCATCCGTCAGGGTGTAGGTGAAGGTTTCCGTGGCGCTACCGCCACCGTTCAGGGCTTTGAAATCGGCGTCGCTGGTGTTCAGGGTGTAGGTGTATGTGCCGTTGGGGTTGAGCACCAGCGTGCCGTAAGTCCCGTTGAACGTACCGCCAATGATCGGCCCGCTGTCGGGACCGGTGGCAATGCGGTCGGCGCCCTGGAGGTCGTTGGGCAGCACGCTGCCGGTCAGGGTCAGCAGGGTTTCCGAGGCGGTATTGGCGTTGGTGTCGTCGATCGCTTTGGGCACATCGTCGGTGATGTTGACGTCCAGCGAACCGGTGGCGGTATCGCCATTGCTGTCGCTCGCGACCACGGTGAACTGTTCACTGAGGTTGTTGGCGCCATCGCCCGCCGAGTGGGTTTCGTTGCCGACCAAGGTGTAGCTGTAACTCACTACGCCGGTGGCCGGGTTATAGCCGGTAATCGTCAGGGTGTTACCCAATTGAGTGGTGATCGACTGCGGAAAACCGGCGGGCACACCGCCACTGATTACGTTGATCCCGCCGATGTTCAGGCTGGTCAGCCCGTCAGCGGCAATGACTGTGAAGGTACCGTTTTGAGTCAGCGCTCCGGGGTTGCTGGCCGAACCTTCCGCCAGGTGGGCTTCATTGAGGGTGAGTTCGCCCCCCGCCGCCGACAGGCCGATGAGGGTAACCGGGTTATTAGGCGCGCCTGCCCCCCCCGCACCACCTGCGCCATTGTCGCCATTGTCAGGGTCCCGGCGCTCCAGGAGGAATTCGGGAATACCGTTGAAGCCCGCGGTGGGGAAACCAATCGTGGGATCGACCCGGCCCGCCACTTCCTCCAGCAACACAAAACTGTGACCGCCGCCCAATCCACCCGGTGCACCCGAGGCGCCCGGTCCGGCGGCAGTGGCTTCGCCTGTTTGAGTCGGGTCGGCGCCGGCGGCAATGGCTTTTTGCAGCTGCTCGACATCAGTCAGTTGCGCTTGGCTCGGCGTCACCGCCTCAGAGGTCTCCACGTGCGGGACCTGATGCGCCAGTAATTTGGACGTCATCTGCAGGCTGCTGTCACGCCCCAGGGTCAGTTCCTGGCCATTTTGCAGTTGCACCGCCACCGCGCCTTCGGCCCCGGTGACCAGCTGCTCGCCGGCAAACAGCCGATCGCCCTCGACCAGGGTGCGTCGGGTGCCATCACCCGCCACTGCATACACCTGACCGATGACTTTACTGACGATACCGATGAGCGTTGCCATGTGCATTTCCTCCGCTGCCAACTGCTGTCGGCATCCTGTTTGCGCGAAGAACGTGCCCATGGTTCAAGCAGGTTGGCCTGATGGATCGTTTGCCGAGAAAGCGTTTACCTGACGTAAACCACTGCCTCCCGACACTTTCGCCAGGCGTGTCGCTCGCAAGGGGAATTTCTGGATCGGGATAAAACCCTCTGCAATCAACGGCATCGGGATCCACTTCCAAAATAACCGCCCTGCTAACGATGCGTAACGGTTTTGAATCACTTGAGTGACAAAAAATTGTCGCCTCTAAACCGTCTCGCTTCCCTCCCCTCCAGCACTTCTTCGCTCTGTGTCGAAAAGTGAATTGAACTTTCCTCAAGCCCTTCGATGCTCCTGAGAGCTCATAAACAAAGGCTTTCGCATTGAACAATGTGCTGGATTTTTCAGAGCGCATAAGTTTTTTTCGGCATAAGCGTTATGAGAAATCCTTCTTAGCTTCGCGTCAGGATGTTCTTAGCTCTGTTGTAACAAGGGTGAGACGGTTTCACTTAAAAATAACGTCAAATATTTGGCGACTCACTAAGTACCATCAGGAATCAGGGAGAGGCATCCATGCGCGTTTTAACCCCCCTCTGCAGCGCGATTTTGCTGGCCATGGCCTGCACTTCTCAGGCTCAGGCGATGTCATTGACCGAGGCGATCCAGAGCACCATTGCGACCCACCCGGAGCTGGCGTCGCGGGTCGATGCCCGGCTCTCGGCCGACGAGCAGGTCAAAGTCGCCAAAGGGGGCTTTTATCCATCGGTGGATTTGAACGCCGGCTACGGGCGCGGATACAGCGATAACACCACCACTCGGGCGCAGGGCAATCACCACACCGAAATCCTCAACTACACCCAATCGGAACTGCGCCTGCGGCAGATGCTGTTCGACGGTTTCAACACCTCCAACGAGGTCGCGCGCACCAAAGGCGTGGCCAACTCGCGAGCCTATTACGCTCAAGGCACCGCCCAGGATCTGGCCCTGCGCACTGTCGAGGTGTACCTCGAAGTGCTCAAACGCCGCGAACTGGTGACCCTGGCCAAGAACAACCTGCAAGCGCACATGCGGGTCAATGATCAGATCGGCCTGCGCACTCAGCGAGGGGTCGGCAGCAACGCCGACTCCGACCAGTCCACCGCCCGCCGGGCGCTGGCGCAAAACAACCTCGACACCGCCGAAGTCGATCTGGCCGATGCCGAGACAAATTTCTACAGCGTCGTGGGGCGCATGCCCGATGAACTCGAAGCACCGCCATCGACCCGCGGCGAATTGCCCGCCACCCTGCCGGAAGCCCAGCAGAGCATGGTGGAAAACAACCCGTACCTGAAATCCGCCCAGGCCGATGTGCAATCGGCTGAAAGCCAGTACGAAGTCGCCAAGTCGCCGTTCTACCCGCGCTTTGACGCTGAAGCGGCAGTGGGCGCGAATAACAATATCCAGGGCGACGAAGGCCACGACAACCAATGGCGAGTAGGTGTGGTGATGAACTACAACCTGTTCCGTGGTGGCAGCGACAAGGCCCGGCTGGCCTCCGATGCGCACCAGATCAACCAGGCGCTGGACATCCGCAACAACGCCCTGCGCCAGCTCAACGAGAACATCCACCTGGCCTGGAACGCCATGCTCAACGCCAAGAAACAAACCCCGACCGCCCGTGAATACGCCGAAACCACCACCCGTGTGCGGGCCGCGTATCAGGATCAGTTCGGCCTGGGTCAACGGACCTTGCTCGATTTGCTCGACAGTGAAAACGAGCTCTACAACGCCAACCGCCGCTACACCGAAGTGCGCTACACCGAGGAGTTTTCGATGTACCGCGTGCTGGCGAACATGGGTCAGTTGCTGAGCAAACAACGGGTGGTGCTGCCTGCCGATGCGATCGCCGCCACCGAAGTGAAAAACGAAGCTCGCTTGCCTGAACTGAAATGAAGTAGCTCAACGTGACCAATTGTGGCGAGGGAGCTTGCTCCCGCTGGGTTGCGCAGCAACCCCGAACACCGATTGAAGATGAAGACAGTGTGAGTGCTGCGCACTCAAGCGGGAGCAAGCTCCCTCGCCACAGGCAATCAATATGACCAGCATGGAAACCGGCAACACGGGTGTCGATCCGCGTCTGAGCTTCGATGACCCGCTTCTGGACGGTCTGTTGATTCTCTGCAAACTTCATGGCGCGACGGTCAGTCGCGCCAGCCTGAGTGCCGGGCTGCCAATGGCACACCAACGTTTGAGCCTGGACCTGCTGCCGCGCGCAGCGGCCCGGGCCAGTTTGCAGGCGCGCGTGCTGCGCCGTGAACTGGGTCAGATTTCCGCGCTAAACCTGCCAGTGATGCTGATCCTCAACCATGGCCGCTGCGCAATCTTGCGTCGCTTCGGCGATGACGGTCAGGCGCTGATTCTGCCGAGCGAAGCCGACGGTGGAGAACAATGGGTCAGCACGGACGAGCTGGCCGCCAACTACAGCGGCCAGGCCTTGTTCGCCCGGCCGCGGCATGAACTCGAAGATTTGCGCGCGCCGCTGGTGCCACGAGTCGAGGCATGGTTTCGCGACACGTTGAAGTTGTCGAAGTGGCTGTACAGCGATGCGATTCTGGCGAGTTTCCTGATCAACCTGCTGGGCCTGATGGTGCCGCTGTTCGTGATGCAGACCTACGATCGGGTAGTGCCGAACCAGGCCACTTCAACGTTGTGGGTGCTGTCGATCGGCTTGCTGATCGGCACTGGCTTCGAACTGGTGCTGCGGGTGGTTCGCGCGCACTTACTGGACACGGCCGGGAAGAAAACCGACGTGATTCTTTCGGCGACCTTGTTCGAACGCATCACCGGCATGGCGATGAAAGCACGGCCAGCAACCATCGGTGGTTTCGCCCAGAGCATTCATGACTTTCAGGGCCTTCGGGAATTTCTCACCGCCGTCACGCTGACCAGCCTGATCGACCTGCCCTTCGCGGTACTGATGCTGGTGGTGATCGGCCTGCTCGGTGGCTGGCTGGTGGTGATTCCGCTGTTGGCATTCCCCATCACGATCATCTTTGCCATGGTGATTCAGGCACGTCTGCGCGACACCGTGCAGAAGAGTCTGAGCCTCGGCGCCGAACGCCAGGCCCTGCTGATCGAAACCCTCGGCGGCCTGGAAACCCTCAAGGCCTGCAGCGCCGAAAGCGAACGCCAGCACAAATGGGAAAGCACCCACGGCGCCCTCACCCGCCTCGACAGCCACGCGCGCAACCTCTCGGCGCTGGCCACCAACGGCACGCTGTTCATTCAGCAGTTCTCCGGCATGGCGACCATCGTCGCCGGGGTCTACAGCATCATTGCCGGCAACCTCAGCGTCGGCGCGCTGGTGGCGACCTACATGCTCGGCAGCCGCGTGCTCGCGCCGCTGGGACAGATCGCCGGGCTGATCACCCGTTATCAGCAAGCACAACTGACCATGAAAAGCACCGATGCGCTGATGTCGTTGCCGCAGGAACGTGACGCTAAACAGCGGCCACTGGAGCGCACGCAATTGCAAGGCGCACTAGACGTCAGCGGCGTGACGTTCCACTACAACGGCCAGAATGCTCCGGCCCTGGCCAACGTCAGCTTCAGCATGAAACCCGGCGAACGGATCGGCATCATCGGCCGCAGCGGTTCGGGCAAAAGCACATTGGCGCGGCTGGTGATGGGTTTCTATGCGCCGGAAGAAGGCCAGTTGCTGCTCGATGGCCTGGACCTGCGGCAACTGGACGTCGCCGACCTGCGCCAACAAATCGGTTACGTCGCCCACGACCTGCCATTGCTGGCCGGCAGCCTGCGCGACAACCTGACCCTCGGCGCGCGCTACATCAGCGACGCGCGAATGCTCGAAGTCGCTGAACTGACCGGCGTCACCGAGCTGGCTCGCCAACATCCCCATGGCTTCGACCGACCGGTGGGTGAACGCGGTCAGTTGCTGTCGGGCGGCCAACGCCAAGCAGTGTTGCTGGCGCGGGCCTTGTTGCTCGACCCGCCGATCATGCTGCTCGACGAACCCACCAGCGCCATGGACAACAGCAGCGAAGACGTCCTGCGACAAAAACTCCACGGCTGGATTCAGGGCAAAACCCTGCTGTTGGTCACTCATCGCACCTCAATGCTCAGCCTGGTGGACCGGTTGGTGGTGCTGGACAACGGGCGGATCGTCGCCGACGGCCCCAAAGAAGCGGTCATCGATGCACTGCGCAAGGGCCGTGTCGGCTCTGCGACGGTTTAGGGGCACCCACTCGATGCCAATACAAAACCTGTGGCGAGGGAGCTTGCTCCCGCTGGGTTGCGAAGCAGCCCCAAAGCCATTCATCTCGTTGTGTCAGATGGACCCTATCGGCAGATTTTGCGACGGCTTCGCCGCCGAGCGGGAGCAAGCTCCCTCGCCACAGGTTTGTGTTCGGCTATTTCTCTAACTGACGGGTATCGCCCATGTCTGCTCAAACACCGGATTCAGCGGCCCGAAGCTACCTCGGCAGTTTCAGCAAAAGTGCCGAAAGCGAATTCATGCCGGAAACCGCCGGCGCGTCGTTGCAGGATTCGCCGCGCTGGTCGCGGATCACCGTGTGGCTGGCGGCGGCGCTGCTGATCACCTCGCTGGTCTGGGCCAAGTTCGCCGTGTTGCAGGAAGTCACCACGGGCGAAGGCAAGGCGATTCCATCGAGCAAGATTCAGGTGATCCAGAACCTGGAGGGCGGCATCGTCACGGAAATCTTCGTGCGCGAAGGGCAAATGGTGAACAAGGGCGACACCTTGCTGCGCCTGGATGACACGCGATTCCTGTCGAACAAAGGTGAAAGTGAAGCTGATCGTTATGCACTGACTGCGCAGGTCGAAAGGCTGTCCGCCGAAGCGGAAGGCCGGCCATTCAAGCTGTCCGCGGAAGTCATCGCCAAGGCGCCACAAGTGGCCGAGGACGAACGCTCGCTGTACGAACAACGCCAGCGCCGACTGGCCAGCGAACAGCGCACGCTGACCGAACAACTTCGGCAGAAAACCCAGGAACTGGCGGAGTTCCGCTCTAAACAAGGGCAGTTCAGTTCCAGCCTGGCGCTGCTGCAACAAGAGATGAACATGTCGGCGCCGCTGGTGGGCACCGGTGCGGTTTCGCCGGTGGAAATCCTGCGACTCAAACGCAGCGCGGTGGAAATCCGCGGCTCGCTGAACGCTACGACCCTGGCGATTCCCCGTGCCGAATCGGCGATCAATGAGATCAAAAGCAAGATCGACGAGTCGGAACAATCCTTCCGTTCGGACGCGGCAAAAGAGCTGAATGAGAAACGCACCGACCTGTCGAAAATCACCGCTTCAAGCATTGCCATCGACGACCGGGTGACGCGCACCACCGTGGTGTCGCCGGTTCACGGCATTATCAAAATGCTGAAGGTCAATACCATCGGCGGCGTGGTCCAGCCGGGCAACGACATGGTGGAAATCGTGCCGCTGGAAGACAACCTGCTGATCGAAGCCAAAGTCCGCCCTCAAGACGTGGCGTTCCTGCACCCGGGCCAGAAAGCCATGGTCAAGTTCAGCGCTTACGACTACACGATTTACGGCGGGCTGAGTGCGAAGCTGGAGCTGATCGGCGCGGACACCATCACCGATGACAAGGGCAACAGCTTTTATCTGATTCAGGTAAGAACCGACAAGAATCACTTGGGCGGGGATGCGAAACCGCTGCTGATCATCCCGGGGATGGTGGCGACGGTGGACATTATTACCGGGGAGAAAAGTGTGCTGGATTATCTGCTTAAACCGGTGTTGAAAGCGCGGACCGAGGCGATGCGCGAGCGATAGTGATTATCCAGATACTGCGGTGATTGGTCCGGCCTCTTCGCGGGCAAGCCCGCTCCCACAGTGTCCGTGTCGAATACAAATTCCGCGAACACCGCTAAACCTGTGGGAGCGGGCTTGCCCGCGAAGAGGCCCTTACAAACAACGATTATCTCGGCCCATGATTGCGCTGAAAAACCTCCTCCCCCATCGCCGCAATCTGCCCCTCGATCAACGCCTCGAACGGTTTTAACAACGGCTCAAAACTGATGGGCGACTCAAGCGTCTGCAACGCCTGCACAATCGCCTCCACCGTCGACAACGCCCCAGGCCCCGGAGCCTTGCGCAAGCGATAACGCGACACCCCGCCTTCGGCCAATGTCACCCTGGGCAACGCCGACAACAATGGATTGAGGTGCAGCATTTTGCGCGCCTTGCGCCAGGTGCCGTCCGGAACCACCAGCAATAGCGGTTCATCATGGGTGGTGTAAGGCTGCAACGGTTGCGCATCCTCGGCGGGAAACAGCAGCCGCGCCTGATAGCCCGGCTGACTCAACAGTGCCGGCAAATCCTCGAACACCTCGCCAACGATCAACTCGGCATTCTTCAACCCCAACGCGGCCAATCGCGCGGTGTTCAGCGCATGGTTCACTTCGCTTGGATGCTGAAGCAGCAACACCCGGGTGCGGCTGTCGAGGCTCGGGATCAGCGGGCACAGGCAATGGGTTTGCGGACGCAGGCAACGCGGGCACTGGATTCTGGACATTGTCTTAAGCCTGATTGAGCTGCGCTTTGAGCAGGTCGCGGAAGGTCTGGATCAGCGGTTCGCGGCTGCGGCCTCGGCGCACGATCATCGAGAACGGCGCCTGATAACCGAACGTCGCCGGCAGCAGCACGCGCAAATCACCTTTGTCGGCCCAAGCCTGGGCGTAGTGCTCCGGCAAGTAACCGATGTAGGCGCCGGACAGCACCAGAATCAGCTGGGCTTCCATACTTTCCACGGTCGCCGCGCTGTGTTTGAAACCGTGGCGGGCCAGTTCGGCCTGGCTCCAATAGCCGCGACCGACCATGCGCTGTTGGGTGATGACTTGCTCGGGAATACGCCGTTCGGTGAACAGCGGATGGCGACTGCTGCAATACAGCCAATGTTGCTCGCGGTACAGCGGCATGTAGACCAGACCGCTCATGCGCGTGGAAAAGGCACCAATGGCCAGGTCGAGGCGGTTGTCCTGCACGCCGAGTTGCAGCTCGTAAGGGCTCATGACCGACAGATGCAAATGCACCGCCGGGTGCTCCTGACTGTAGGCACCGATGGCTTCGGCGAAGGGCAAGGCCTTATCGCTGACGGTGGAGTCGATCACGCCCAGGTTCAAGGTTCCGCGCAGCTCGCCTTTGAGGGCGGCGGCGTATTGTTCGAAACCTTCGAGTTCGGCCAATAGCCGCAGGGTTTCCTGATGGAACAGCTCACCCTTGCTGGTCAGGCTGAAACCACCGCGACCGCGATGGCAAAGCACCAGGCCCAAGGCCGCTTCGAGCTGGCTCATGTAAGTGCTGATGGCCGAGGTCGAGAGGTTGAGCTCTTGCTGGGCGTTGGCGAACCCCTGATGGCGAACCACGCTGACGAAGATGCGCAATAGTTTCAGGTCGGGTAAAGCGTTGGCCATTGAATGCTCCCGGGGGCAAGGAAAAGCGCGGTGTTTTGTGGCTTCAAAGATGCCTTTGTGGCGAGGGAGCTTGCTCCCGCTCGGCTGCGCAGCAGTCGTAAAACCTGCTGCCCCGGTCCGTCTGACACACCAGGGTGAATGGTTTTGGGGCCGCTTCGCAGCCCAGCGGGAGCAAGCTCCCTCGCCACAGGGGTTCTGTGCACGACGGCAAGTCTATCTCTGCCCTCGTCATTAGTTTAGAAAAATCTGAACTAAGTATTTGCCCGTAGCGATTCTTCCCGGTCACTACATTTCGCAGAATCGGCCCACAGCGGTGCCCGTCTCTCCCCCGAGCGTGCAACCGACATAAATAAAACAACGACGATGAGGCCTTACCCGTGGACAAGATTCTTCACCAACCACTGGGCGGCAACGAAATGCCGCGCTTCGGCGGCATCGCCACCATGCTACGACTTCCCCATTTGCCATCCGCCGCCGGCCTGGACGCTGCCTTTATCGGCATCCCGCTGGACATCGGCACGTCCCTGCGCCCCGGCACCCGTTTCGGACCGCGTGAAATCCGTGCGGAATCGGTGATGATCCGCCCGTACAACATGGCCACCGGCGCCGCGCCGTTCGACTCGCTGTCGGTTGCCGACATCGGTGACGTGGCGATCAACACGTTCAACCTGCTGGACGCCGTGCGGATCATCGAAGAGGCCTACGACAACATCCTCGAACACGATGTGATCCCCATGACTCTCGGCGGCGACCACACCATCACCCTGCCGATCCTGCGTGCCATCCATAAAAAGCACGGCAAGGTCGGCCTGGTGCACATCGACGCTCACGCCGACGTGAACGATCACATGTTCGGCGAGAAGATCGCCCACGGCACGACCTTCCGTCGCGCTGTAGAAGAAGGCCTTCTGGATTGCGACCGCGTGGTGCAAATTGGCTTGCGCGCTCAGGGTTACACCGCTGATGACTTCAACTGGAGCCGTAATCAAGGCTTCCGCGTGGTTCAGGCTGAAGAATGCTGGCACAAATCCCTGGCACCGCTGATGGCCGAAGTTCGCGAGAAAGTCGGCGGCGGTCCGGTGTACCTGAGTTTCGATATCGACGGCATCGACCCGGCCTGGGCACCAGGCACTGGCACCCCGGAAATCGGCGGTCTGACGACCATTCAAGCGATCGAAATCGTGCGCGGCTGCCAAGGCCTCGACCTGGTCGGTTGCGATCTGGTGGAAGTCTCGCCAGCGTACGACACCACCGGTAACACCTCACTGTTGGGCGCCAACCTGCTGTACGAAATGCTCTGCGTACTGCCGGGCGTGGTCCATCGCTGAGGATCGGTCATGAGCGAACGTGATCAGGTACTCAACGCCGCCGCTGAGCTGGTGTCGGCCTTTGCCCGTAACGATCGCGAAGCTTACTTCGGCGCATTCAGCGTTGATGCCAGCTTCGTGTTCTACACCCTCGAGCAGCCCCTGCTGTCGCGCGATGCCTATCAGGCGTTGTGGGACACCTGGCGCGCCGAGGACGGCTTCGAGGTGCTGTCGTGCACCTCGAGCAACGCCTTCGTCAGCCTGCAGGGTGACGTGGCAATTTTCATCCATGACGTGGCCACCGAGCTGCGCATGCAAGGGGAGCAACACTTCAGCCAGGAGCGCGAGACGATTGTTTTCAAAAAACAGGCGTCTGGCCAAGAACAACAAGGCCTATGGCTGGCCTGCCACGAACATTTGTCCGCAATGCCGGAAGGGCTGCCACCCCCTTAGCCAAACAGGTGACGCTCACACACGATGAGCGCGCCTTTATGATCGGAGCAGATCATGAATAACAACAACAAAGACCAAAGCCTTACGCAAATCGAAACCCACGGGGTCGAACAGATCCCGGACAACGAACGCACCGCCGGCCCGACGGACTTGTTCCGGATGATCTTCGGCGGTTCCAACACCTTTGCCACCGCCGTACTCGGCAGTTTCCCGGTGCTGTTCGGCCTGTCTTTCCAGGCGGGCGTCTGGGCGATTGTGCTGGGCGTGTTGCTGGGTTCGCTGATCCTTGCGCCGATGGGTTTGTTCGGTCCGCTTAATGGCACCAACAACGCCGTGTCGTCCGGTGCACACTTTGGTGTGCATGGGCGGATCGTCGGTTCGTTCCTGTCGCTGCTGACCGCCATCGCCTTCTTCTCGCTTTCGGTGTGGAGTTCGGGCGATGCGTTGATCGGTGGCGCAAAACGCTTGATCGGCCTGCCGGAAACCGACCTGACCCTGGGCCTGGCCTACGGTCTGTTCGCGATCCTGGTGCTGACCGTGTGCATCTACGGCTTCCGCTTCCTGCTGTGGGTCAACAAGATCGCCGTGTGGAGCGCCAGCCTGTTGTTCCTGTTGGGCATCTTCGCCTTCGCCGGTCCTTTCGATGTGAACTACGCCGGCAGCGTCAGCCTCGGTCAACCGGGTTTCTGGGCGGCCTTCATCGGCGCTGCGCTGGTAGCGATGAGCAACCCGATTTCCTTCGGCGCGTTCCTCGGCGACTGGTCGCGCTACATCCCGCGTGACACCTCCAAGCGCCGGATCATGGCCGCCGTGGTGATCTCGCAGATCGCCACCTTCATCCCGTTCCTGTTCGGCCTCGCCACTGCCACCATCGTGGCGATCAAGGCACCGGACTACATCGCGGCCAACAACTATGTCGGCGGTCTGCTGGCGGTGTCGCCGAGCTGGTTCTTCCTGCCGGTGTGCCTGATTGCGGTGATCGGCGGCATGTCCACCGGCACCACTTCGCTGTATGGCACCGGGCTGGACATGTCCAGCGTGTTCCCGAGGGTGCTGTCGCGGGTCAAGGCAACGCTGCTGATCGGTGTGATGTCGATTGCTTTCATCTTCATCGGGCGCTTTGCGGCGAACCTGGTGCAGAGCGTGTCGACCTTCGCCGTGCTGATCATCACCTGCACCACCCCGTGGATGGTGATCATGATCATCGGCCTGCTGGTGCGTCGCGGCTTCTACTGCCCGGATGACCTGCAAGTGTTCACCCGTGGCGAGAAAGGCGGCCGTTACTGGTTCACCCACGGCTGGAACTGGCGCGGCCTGGGTGCCTGGATCCCAAGTGCATTGGTGGGTTTGTGCTTCGTGAACCTGCCGGGGCAGTTTGTCGGGCCACTCGGGCATCTGGCGGGCGGTATCGACATCAGCCTGCCGGTGACCCTCGGCCTGGCCTCGCTGGTGTACCTGACGCTGCTGAGCCTGTTCCCGGAATCGCGGGAAGTGTTTGGCCCGACCGATGCACGCAGCAAGGGCAAGGATTCGCTCGGTAAACCGGCGATACGACAAGCCGCCTGATTCAACGCATTACCTGCGGTCAACGCATTACCTGTGGGAGCGTGGCTTGCCCGCGAAGAACGATGACGCGGTCTGCCTGATGGACCGCGGCGCAGCCATCGCGGGCAAGCCACGCTCCCACAGAAAAGACTGATTTCAGCCTCACCATAAAAAAGACAATCGGAGACACGCCATCATGGCTTTGGATTTATTCGTCGTACTCATCTACGCCGCCGCGATGCTGATACTCGGCTACTACGGCATGCGCAAGGCCAAGACCCACGAAGACTATTTGGTTGCCGGTCGCAACCTCGGCCCTGGTCTCTACATGGGCACCATGGCCGCTACCGTCTTGGGTGGTGCGTCCACCGTCGGCACCGTGCGCCTGGGCTATGTTCATGGCATTTCCGGTTTCTGGCTGTGCGCCGCACTGGGTTGCGGGATCGTTGCGCTGAATCTGTTCCTCGCCAAACCGCTGCTGAAGCTGAAGGTTTTCACCGTTACCCAAGTACTGGAAAAGCGTTACAACCCAATGGCTCGTACCGCGAGCGCAACCATCATGCTGGCCTATGCGCTGATGATCGGCGTGACCTCGATCCTGGCGATCGGCACTGTGCTGCAAGTGCTTTTCGGTCTGCCGTTCTGGCTCTCGGTACTGCTCGGCGGCGGTGTGGTGGTGATTTACTCGACCATCGGTGGCATGTGGTCCCTGACCCTGACCGACATCGTCCAGTTCGGGATCCAGACCGTGGGCCTGATGTTCCTGTTGCTGCCAATCTGTCTGTACCGTGTCGGTGGCTGGGATCAACTGGTTGCCCAATTGCCGGCCGCCAGCTTCAACTTCACCAGCATCGGCTGGGACACCATCATCACCTACTTCCTGATCTACTTCTTCGGCATCCTGATCGGCCAAGACATCTGGCAACGGGTGTTCACCGCACGGAGCGAAAAAGTCGCCAAGTACGCCGGTACGTCTGCCGGGATCTACTGCATTGTCTATGGCCTGGTGTGTGCGCTGATCGGCATGGCTGCTCATGTGCTGATCCCGGATCTGGACAACGTCAACAATGCCTTTGCCGCCATCGTCAAAGTGTCGCTGCCGGACGGCATCCGCGGCCTGGTGATCGCCGCTGCACTGGCGGCCATGATGTCCACCGCCAGCGCCGGCCTGCTCGCCGCATCCACCACCCTGACCGAAGACCTGCTGCCGAAACTGCGGGGCGGTAAACAATCGAACGTAAGCGTCAATCGCCTGTTTACCCTGCTGACTGGCATCGCAGTATTGGGCATTGCTCTGGTGGTCAATGATGTGATCAGCGCACTGACCCTGGCCTACAACCTGTTGGTGGGCGGCATGCTGATTCCGTTGATGGGTGCCATTTACTGGAAACGCGCCACGACGGCCGGTGCGATCACCAGCATGGCGCTGGGCTTCGTCACCGCGCTGGTGTTCATGTTCAAGGACGGCATGGACGCCAACACCCCGATCTACTACAGCCTCGGCGTAGGCCTGGTGAGTTTCGTGGTGGTCAGCTTGATGTCCCGTCGCCCGGCAGTGGTGGCGAGCGCCGCCTAAACTTTCCATGACGACTTGATGCTTTCTTCGACGGGTGTGGCACGGGCGTGTCCTCCCTTATTTCCTGCACCGCGTTGCGCCTAAAAGCGAGCCAGGCAAGGCGCAATCCGTAGGTAAGGGTCGTTTCCTTGCCAAGGACTGCAACGCAGCCTGGCTCGCTTTTAGGCACAACCCGGAGGGCCGGAGCTGATGTCGTGCAGGGCTGCGTTACTCGGAGCTTATTTGGAACAACCAAACCACGCTCCTCGCGCCTTGCCCTGCACGACATCAGATCCGGCGCGGCGCAGGAAATAAGGGAGGACGCGCCCACTTGCCACACCCGTTTTTTTTCGCCTGAAGGAATCTGCTTATGAAGATCGTCAGCCGCGATCAGTGGTTCGAGGTCAAACAGCTGAGCGACGGCATCCGCCTGATTCACGAGCCCTACATTCGGCCCTTTTACCGCTGCAATCTCTGGCACATTCAGGGGCGTGACAAGGATTTGCTGCTGGACAGCGGTTCCGGGCTGGTCAGCCTGCGCGAGCAATTGCCGTGGATCACCGAACGACCGCTGGTGGCGGTGGCCAGCCATTGCCATTTCGACCACATTGCCGGGCATCACGAATTCCCCGAACGGCTGGTGCACCCGGCCGAAGCACAGATCCTCGCCGAGCCCGACGGCGACAACACCCTGAGCAAGGCTTTCGTCGGTGACGACATGTTCGAGGCTCACCCCGACTGCCCGTTGTACTACGCCGAATACCGGGTCAAAGCCGCACCGGCCACGGGTTTGATCGATGAAGGCGACGTGCTCGATCTCGGTGATCGGGTCTTGCAGGTGCTGCACACACCGGGTCATTCACCGGGCGGCATCAGCCTGTTCGAGGCGGCAACCGAAACCCTGTTCAGCGGCGACATCATTTACGACGGGCCACTGATCGAAGACGCCTATCACTCCAACCTCGACGACTACGCCCGCAGCCTGCAACGCTTGCGCGCGCTGCCGATCCGCACCGTGCATGGCGGGCATTTCGGGAGTTTTTCCGGGGAATATTTGCGCACGATGATTGACGAGTGGCAGCACCGACACGCCTGAAGCCTGCTGTACTCAGCACCAGGGACAACAACAATGACGCCCTCGAAGAACAATCATGACAAGAGACGCCGTTCGTACAGCCGTGCACCGCTTCATCAGCCGCCTGCTGGAGGGCCGTGATGACTTCGACGACAACACCCGTCTGGTGCAGTTGGGACTGGATAAAGAAGATATTGAAGATCTGATTTTCCATCTGGAAGATCAGCTGGGATTGACAGCGTCTATCGCCGAAGAAGACCGGATGCTCAAGACTGCGACGACCGTCGACGACTTGAGCCGGTTTTTGATTGAGATTGGGCGGTATTGAGACAGGTTGTCAGATACCACCGATATGACGAATAAACCTCTGTGGCGAGGGAGCTTGCTCCCGCTCGATTGCGCAGCAATCGCAAGCTGCATCCGTGCTCGACCTGATCCACCTCTGTGGCGATGAATGGGGCCGCTGCGCGCCCCAGCGGGAGCAAGCTCCCTCGCCACAGGTGATTTGCCAGAATTACCGGCGGCGCTGCTGCTGGCGGCGACGTTGTTCGTCGTCAGTGCGAATGGGTATGGGTTGCAGAGGCGGTTCGATCAAACCGAGTGCGACACCCAGGTCATGCAGCCAGTTTTGGATTTTCTCTTTCATGGTGCCCCCTTCAGGGTAGTGCCGAGCGGCTGAAGTTCTGTAGCCCCTTCGCACTGATAATAGTCCGAAGTCCTACGCAATGCTCGCCCAAGATCGCAATGATCTGTTACTAAATTGATCCAAATCCCAGACCGCCCGTTCAAGCAATTGCCTGGGTCTGAATCGCTGTCGACGGATACACCGCCTGCTGCTGCTCGATCCATGCATTCAGGTTGGCGCCGACCATGCCTTTGCGCCACATCAGCCAGATGGTCGCGCTGGCGAACGGCTCGGCCGCCACGCTTTCGCGACGACGAGTGGCTTGCAACCTGCCTTGCTGATCGCCGGCAGCGGTTTGATTATCGCGGGGGCTTTATTGTTGCGCCCGATCAGGGTTGCCCAAGTGCTTTGCGCAAACGATGGCGGACCCACTGCTCTGCGCTCACAAAAGTGATCCCGAGCAGAACCAGCACCGCGCCGATCACAAAGTTGAGACTCAGTTCTTCGCCCAGCAGCACCACGCCGAATGTGACGCCGAACAGCGGCGTCATGAACGAAAACACCGCCAGGTTCGCCGCCAGATAACGACGCAGCAGCCAGAACCAGGTCAGGTAACTGAAGAACGACACCACCAACCCTTGGAATAACACACTGGCCACGGCAACAGTGGTCAGGCTGACATGAGTGACCTGCCCGCTGAGGATCGCAATCAACAGCAGGCCGACGAAGCCGACGATCAGTTGATAAAACAGCGTCAGCGTCACCGGCGCTTCCGACAGGCGCGAGGCGCGCACCACAACAGTGGTCGCGCCCCATGACGCGCCGGCCAGCACGCCCAACGCATCCCCCATCAACATGCGGTGGTCGAGGTTGTCCCAGGACACGCCACCGGCAAACGCAATGGCAATGCCGATGAAGGCGAGAACAATCCCCAGCCACTGCACCGGCCTTAAACGCTCACTCGGCAGCAGCCAATGCACGCCCAACGCGGTGAAAATCGGCGCGGTGTAGAGGAACACCGACATGTGCGCCGCCGTGGTCAGTTGCAGGCCTTCGGAAATGAAGAAGAACTCCAGGCCAAACAACGCACCCGCCAGCAAGCCGCCGCGCCAGGTAGTGCCAACCTGATCCCAACCGCCCTTCCAGCAGATCAACAATCCTACGAGCAATGCGGAAATACCCGACCGCCCCGCCGCTTGCATGACCGGCGCGATGTCGGGCGCGGCCCACTTGATCATCACCTGCTGCACGCCCCAGATCAGGCACAACCCGACCATCACTTGCAGGGCAAATCCATCGGCGCTACGCCGGGTGGCGCTCACCGGAACACCTCGATAACACAATCCATGGCAGTGACTCGACAGTAAAAGCAAAGCCCCGACCTTCTGGCTGAGCAGAGTGCCGGGGCGAAAAATTATGCCGTCGATTATTAACCAGATGGACAGAAAAAGGTGTCTGCAAAAGACCTTTAAATCATCACCTGCGTCATCCGGCCGCGGCCGGCGTAGGGTCAGCTGAGTTCGATACGATCAGCGTGAATGACGATCTGCCCGTTCTTGTACAACGCACCAATGGCCTTTTTGAAGTTGCCCTTGCTGACGCCGAACATACTGCTGATCAGCGTCGGGTCGCTCTTGTCGCTGACTGGCAGAGTGCCGTTGTTGTCGCGCAACTTGGCAAGAATCTTCGAGTTCAGGCTAGTGGCAGCTTCCTCGCCCACCGGTTGCAGGCTCAGGCTGATCTTGCCGTCGGCGCGGACTTCTTTGATAAAGCCCTTCTCTTCTTTACCGGCGCGCATGAACTTGAAGATTTCGTTCTTGTGGATCAGGCCCCAGTGCTTGTTGTTGATGATTGCCTTGAAGCCCATATCGGTCGCTTCGGCCACCAGCAAATCAACTTCCTGGCCAGGCGTGTAGTTGGCCGGGGTCTTGTCCAGGTAGCGGTCCAGACGCGCCGTCGCGGTGATGCGTCGCGTGTGTTTGTCGAGATAAACGTGCACCACGACATACTCGCCGGCCGTCATCTGGCGCTTTTCTTCGGAATACGGCAGCAGCAGATCCTTCGGCAAACCCCAATCCAGGAACACGCCGATGCTGTTGACTTCAACAACTTTCAAACTGGCGAATTCACCGACCTGAACTTTCGGCTTTTCGGTGGTAGCGATAAGTTTGTCATCGCTGTCCAGATAAATAAAAACGTTGAGCCAGTCTTCATCTTCGCTGGGAATATCTTTGGGGATATAACGGTTAGGCAGAAGGATTTCGCCATCCGCGCCACCGTCCAGATATAAACCGAAGTTAGTGTGTTTAACCACTTGCAAACTGTTGTAGCGCCCGACTAAAGCCATGTCCAATACCCTCATTGCGTGGGCGGCATTCTACCCGGTTTTGCGGGCCGCGTTCGGCGGCCGGTCCGGTGGCACAAGAAAATCCGTCGAAGGCCTTAATTTTCCTGGGTTTTGCCGCGTGCGTTTGGCCGCTCGTCAGGCCGTTCGGCTGTTCCTCCCCCTCGCCAGCCCATCCGAAAAGCGCTTTTTCCTCACTTGGGTTCTTAGTTAAAACAGCAGCTTACGGGAACATTGCGAATAATAACTTGCGATAAATTGCGTTGCTCCAAGGTGTATTTCGGGAGGATATTTACCAAGCAATTGTCAAGTATTTCCTGTACGATGCCTGGCCAAGTTAATTTCTACAGGTTAATGGCCGCCATGCGTGTAAAAGCATCCAACAGCAAAGCAAAGCCAGCTCCAGCCGTTGAAACCAGCGAATCGATCAACAACCAGATCGCTGCGTTCCTCAAGTCCGGCGGAGAGATCCAGCAAATTGCCAAAGGCGTCAGCGGCCAGACGTTCGGCCCGTCCAAGCAGATCACGCTGGGCAAGAAGTAATTTCCCCCGCGTTAACTGGTCCGTAAGCGCTTTGAGCTTCGAAGCGCTTGGACTGGAACCCTCCCGCAATACCCCATAAAACAAATCAATATTTCAAAAATCGACGAACGGCCCTCGATGCCGAACATTCGCCGGTATGCTTGCACGTGTCTGGATCAAGCGTTTCAGCAGGTTTTCAGGACCCGCTCCTCGCTGTTCATGGAGTGACGCATGCTCAAGCCCTCTCTTTTTCTGCTCGGCAGCCTGCTGTGGTATTCGGTCGCCCAAGCACAAGTCTTCCAGCGCGAACTGGGCGATTTCGATCTCAAGCTCGCGACCACCCCCAGCCGCAGCATGGCCCAAGGGCTGGTCAAACCCTCGACGACCGGGTCGTTCCACGGTGGCCTCGACCTGAGCCACGACAGCGGCTTCTATGTAGGTCAATGGTCCCCCAGCATGGGACTCAGCCCGTCGAGCAACCTTGAAGTCGATTCCTACATGGGTTTTAAACAGCCTTTCGATCACTCCCTCGGCTACGAAGTGGGCATGATCCAATACAGCTACCCGAAAGTGGACACCCTCGACAGCCAGGAGCTGTTCGGCGGCCTGACCCTGCTGGGCAGCCGCTTCGGCGCGGCCTTCAGCAACGACCCGGACAAACAGAACAGCACACTGTTCGCCGACCTCAGTGGCAATCAGCCGTTCGGCATCGGGATCAGCCTGAAATACACCACCCACCAACTCAACACACCGGTGTCCGTCGACGATGGGTATGTAGGCAGCTTTACCGACTGGTCAGTGAAATTGTCCCGGCCGTTCATGGGCATCGATCTGGACTTGATCTACAGTGATTCAAGCCTGAGCGGCAGCGATTGTTCCGCTTATTCTGGCCACAATAGCCAGTGCGACGGCCTGGTGACGCTCAAGGCTGCGCACAGCTTCTATTAATTGGCTGAACTGCCGGGCTTATCCCGCGATCACACAAGAGAACCCTTAAGAAACCAGGTCTTCGCAAGGACTCGCCATGTCGCACTGGTTGAAGCAGATCGGCGTCATCATCACCCTCAGCCTCACTGTCGCCGCGTGCAGCCGCGTGGGCCTGGCTTACCGCAATCTCGACGTGATCATTCCCTGGACGCTCAGCGACTACCTGGAGATGAATCACGAGCAAAAAGACTGGTTCAACGAGCGCCTCAAAGAGCACTTGAGCTGGCACTGCACCACGCAATTGCCCGGCTACCTCGACTGGCTGGATCGCTTACAGGTCATGGTCGAGGCCAACCAGATCACCGACGCCGCATTGCAAACCCGCACCCAGGAAGCCAAACAGGCCATCGCCGATACCGCCCGGGAAATCACCCCGTCGGCCATCGAGCTGTTGCAGGGTCTTGATGACAAGCAAGTCGCGGAAATGAACGATGCCTTCGCCAAGGACCAACGCAAACGCCAGGAGGCCTACCTCAAACCGTCTCTGGAACAACAGATCAGAGAGCGGAGCAAGCGCATGGAGAAACGCCTGAATGACTGGCTCGGCCCGCTCAACCCAAGCCAACAGCAACGGGTCGTGGCCTGGTCGAATGCCTTGGGTGATCAGAACAAGCAATGGATTGCCAACCGCGTCCATTGGCAACAGCAATTCAGCGCGGCAGTCGCGCAGCGGCAGAGCCCGGAATTCCCACAGCGAATCGAGACACTTCTGGTGAATCGCGAGAGTTTGTGGACGCCGGCTTACCGCGAGGCCTACGCCAACACCGAAGCCCAGGCTCGGGCGTTGCTGGTGGACGTGATGGCCGAGAGCACACCGGTTCAACGTGAACGGTTGCTGCAAAAAATTGAAGGCGTGCGCAAGGATTTCGCTGATTTGAAATGCCTGAAAGCGGCGCGGCAAGACTAGAAGATCAAAAGATCGCAGCCTTCGGCAGCTCCTACAGAATTTGTGTCCGCCCGATGTTTAAGGGTGAACGCAACTCCATGTAGGAGCTGCCGAAGGCTGCGATCTTTTGCTGTCGCCACAAAATCAGGCAATCTGCGCCTTCGACGCCACCTCATCAAACGTCAATTCCTCCAGCGCATCTTCCTGCTCATCCAGCACCTCGCGCGGATGCTCATTACCCGGAATGCTGCTGTCAATCAGGCTCAATAAACTCGAGCCCCTGGGCGTCAAAATGTAGTTCTCACCATTGCCACCCTGATCTTCTGGCCGAGGCTCGATATAGCCCCGCAGCAGCAGTAATTTTTCGTACTCACCAGCCACCGTTTTCAGGTGATCCAGATTCTCAAACGGCTCGCCCGCGGAGGCTTTCGCCGCCGCATACTGCTCGGCATAAGGCCGTGGAGTGAAACTGTGTCCAGCGCCGTTCTGCACTTCATGCAACAAGCGCTCCATCAAATCCCAGTTATAAGTCGTCATCCTGATCAACCTCCAGAGCCCGTGAGTGAAATGGCCTTCATAGGTTGTGACCGACAGGCAGGGCAGCCGTTCAGCCGAGGTATTTCGCCCTACCGACCGGCGGTATGTCGAATAAGGCGCAGGCCAAACGACTAGGCTGTGTAAGACGGTTTACCCCTCTGCGCGGATCGACTTTCGCCAAAGCATGCAGGAGAAATCACCATGAACATTCAGAACCATTCGGTCGTGTCCCGGGAAGAATGGCTCGCCGCCCGCAAACAACATTTGGCCCACGAAAAAGCCTTCACCAAGGAACGAGACAAACTCAGCGCCGAACGCCGCGCCCTGCCCTGGGTGAAAATCGACAAACCCTACCGCTTCCAGGGCCCCAACGGCGAACTGAGCCTGGCCGACCTGTTCGGCGGTCTCAGCCAATTGATCATCTACCACTTCATGTTCGCCGCTGGCTGGGACGAAGGCTGCCCCGGTTGCTCGTTCCTGTCCGACCACATCGACGGCGCCAACCAACACCTGGCCCATCACGATGTAGCCGTGGTCGCGGTTTCCCACGCACCGTTCGCCGAATTCCAGCCTTTCAAACGGCGCATGGGCTGGACATTCGACTGGGTGTCCTCCGAAGGTTGCGACTTCAACTATGACTTTGGCGTATCAGCCCGGGCCGAAGACGTCGCCGCTGGAAAAGCTACCTACAACTACGAAAAATCCGACGGGGCTGAAGAAGAACTCCCAGGGCTCAGCGTGTTTTATCGCAATGAAGCGGGTGAGATTTTTCACACCTATTCAACGTATGCACGAGGTTTGGATTTGCTGGTGGGGGCCTATAACTATCTGGACCTCACGCCCAAAGGGCGTAATGAAGAGGAGATCATGGATTGGGT
Organism: Pseudomonas sp. F-14 TE3482; assembly: GCF_053629455.1. Lineage (NCBI taxonomy): Bacteria > Pseudomonadati > Pseudomonadota > Gammaproteobacteria > Pseudomonadales > Pseudomonadaceae > Pseudomonas > Pseudomonas sp. F-14 TE3482. The sequence continues at coordinate 2,769,653 of NZ_JBRJII010000001.1, read as the reverse complement.
GCGGCATCATGATCGGTATGAGGACAAGGCGTCGGCCAGTTGCTGTCATGGGGGGTAGATTGCTTGATCCGGGTTGGTCACAGCATCCGTGAACACCACCAATCCCCTGTGGGAGCGAGCCTGCTCGCGATGACTGACTGACATTCAACATTGATGTCGACTGATACACCGCTTTCGCGAGCAGGCTCGCTCCCACAAAGTTGCGTGGTGTTCTGTAGGTTGCATCCGTTTGCCTGACTGCAACTGGGGCAAATGCCCTACAACAACCTCGGAATCTGGCACCTTGCACCGCTGGAACGATGAAGCCTATAGTCCGCCGGTCGCCCAAAAAACGACCGGGTTTGGCGACCCGACCACAGAGAGTCCTCATCAATGACAAGAGGCTCCACCCATGGATAGATACATGCCCCTCACGGGAATCGACCTGATCCCGGCATCGTTGCTCATCGATACCCAAGCCCCACTCGACGTCCTTCAAGCCATGGCCGACTACCGCATTCGCACGGCCACCCAAGTTCTTGAAAACATTGCCTTTCGCGCAGAGATCGGTTGCGACACGGTAGTGCTTTCCGACTTTTCAAAACTGCTGGCCATACCGCTGCGTGATGGCTGTGATTTGATGGATGTAATTGGCAGACGGCTGCGGGCGCGGGCTGCGGAGTGAATGAAAAACGGGCGACCTATGGGTTGCCCGATTTACATAGTGAATACAAACAAATGAGCCTTACGCTGCAGGCATGCTCATCACGGGAATGCGTTCCTGAGGCTGAGTTATATCGTAAACATGCTGCTCACAACGGCTACCAACAAACTGGAACTCTACCAAATAGACCTTGCTTCTTTCCGGTGTGAAAGTGGTTTTGAGCGGACCGCAGCTGTAAGTATTCCCAACACCCCCACCCTTTGAGTAACCCGACACCTGGAACGGCTGATCGGCATCGGCCTGTACTTCCAGTTGTGGGAAGCGTTTAACAGTCGCGCTGTTGGCCACTTCGTTAAGTTTGGCGATCCAGCCGAATACCTTCCCCTGACCTGAATCCACCACGGTTCCAAGCACCTCCATACGCTGGTCAGGATCCGCTGCGCGCCTGATCGCGAACTCTACCGGAGAAGTGTTACCTGAGGCTTTCATGATGACCTTGGCGTGTTGCGCATCAACTGTCACCTTGTTCTGGCGCAGCTGGACACCATCCTTCAGCAGGCTGGGTGAAGAGTCCCTGACGTTGGAATGGCAGCCTGGTAATGCCAGAATCAGGGTCAGTGCTAGTAGTGTGGTTCTCTTCACGTCTGAATGTCCTTGAAAGCGTATGTTCGGCTGATGAAAAAACATCTTCAAAGCAGCGCATTCTGAATTCACTGTAGGCAGGCCTGCCCAGTGCGTAATCCCTCTATTTATATACACATCAAATTATCGAAACATTGGAAACCGGAGACAAACCAAGTTTAAATCGAAAGAGCATTGCCTACACTCTCAGGAAAAACTTGGTCTGCCCCCCGTTTTCCGTCCCCAATCATGACGAAAAAAAACAGCCTTTCTCATCGACCCAAATCACAGCTGGAATTTCATAAAAATAAATCGTGAGAGCTTCATCATCCTCACTCCCTACACCTTCAGGCCATTTGCTTTCCAAATACGAAACGATCTGCCTCGGGCTTAACACCCAATGAGATTCACTGTCATTAATGGAGAGTTTAGGATGTAGATTATCTGGGGAGATATAGCAATCCGCATCTGGCGCGATGAACTTTATTCTCCCCGTTGTTAGTAGGTACTCAACCACAGTAAAGAACGTATCTTTCTGCTGAGAGAATGTTAAATCTGGATTCCGTGCTCCAACAGCACTAAATAGAGCCGAAATCCACAAACCAAATGAATCCTCTACTATCTCTTCAAGAAACTTAATAGTCATTATTTCCCTCCTATTAGAAATTTTATTTCTGGGTTATATGTTGTACCCGTTGCACCTTTAGGAACATCTATAGTCCAGGCTGGACCAGTCTGCCCCGATGAGGACGAAAAATTTCTAAGCGTGAAGTTCCCGTGCGGCGTATTAACAACATATATCTCTCCTTTCCCAGGAATCATGCGAGGAGGAGGCAAAGAAACAGCGTCTGTCAACTCCGAAAAATATTGCTTTATCTCATTTTCAGTCGCGCCAGAAAATATTTTCGCATTCCCCGTATTTGGCAGCTCCGTAAGCGTACGGCTTCCAATTTGAATACTATTCCTTGAACTGGCAGAGCTAAATAGTTCTGTTATTTCAGTACTACGACTGACACCTGAGATCTTTAGACCACCAGTATAAACGGAGCCATATAGTCCCCAAGCATTTAGTAAAGCCCCCAGCCCCCACATGACCCGCTCGGAATCTGACGCACTCTTCCCTGTTAAAGGGTTCGCCCCCCCTGCGGCCATGTAGCTCTGACAACCTATACCAACGATTCCCGCCCCGCCACAACCCGCCATGAAAAGCTCGTTGGATACTCCCTTAAGGCGAGCCGTCTCTTCCGCAATCTTCTGGGTATTTTTGGTTTTCCCTATGACGGACTGCTCATAAGATGCTGGTTGCAGGATCCACTCCTCCCCCTGATCCGTCGTAATCGACTTATCACTGGCAACGCAATATCCATTCGCTGACGTAGCGCAGGAAACGATATCTCCAGGGTTGGTACTGAAAACAAAAGCACGCGTGAAATCACTATCCTCTACGATTCTTTCGTCCTTGAGCACGCTGAAGCCCTTGGCGATAAGATCAGCAATGTCGCCGGACAGCCCCTGACAATAGCTTGATGTAGAGCCGCTGCACGACTCGTCGTACTCTTTCTGCTTCATCCTAAGCGAGACTTTTTCAATCACGCTCAGATGGTTGTTTTCTACCGCATTCTTCGCAGTCCAGGCACCTGACGCCGCTCCTGCGGAACTCCCGGTAACCATAGCCCCAGCCAACCCACCAGCCAGTGTCGACAGTGCCGAAACCGTCTGCTTTTCCGATTCAGTCAGCTGATCGCTGGTCTTACCCGGATAGAGCTGTTTAGCAATCAGCTCACCAATAGTCGCTCCCGCAGCGCCGGCCAAGGCCGATCCGCCCTGCGCCTTCGCAAGCACCGCCCCCAACAAGGCGTGCGCCATCAAGTTGGCCGCGTCATCACCCTCAGTCATTTGCTTCACGGCTTGAGCCAGATAAGGCGCAGATGCGCCGGCCAAGGCACCGAGAATGTTGCCGCTCAGCACTCCTTGCACGATTGCACTTACAGCCTTCGAGGCTTTTTGGAAGCTGCTGCCCATGCCGTAATCTTGCTGAACTTGCTGCGCAATTTGTTCAGGGGTCGGGTCGGCAATGCCCTTGTCGTTAAGCTTCTGCCTTGCAGCGTTGGATGCGTCGCTGTTCAGGTCGTTGGCTTCGTTGATTTTTGCAGCGGCGATGGCGTCACCAATGCCCTGCGCCAATTGCATCGCGCTTTTTACAAGCTCGATGCGTTCGTCCATTGCATGTTGATCTGGCTTGTCGAGCTGTTCATTGGCATTGGCGGTGTCGCGATTCAGGCCAACCAGATCGTTCGCGCCTTCTGGGTTGCGTACGATGATGGTGCCTTCACTGACGGCGCTACGGGTTTTGCTTTTGTCTGAGTCATTAAGTGCAATGCCATACAAACCACCGACAGAACCACTCCCGCCACCTGCACTGCTGAAACTGGCCGAAATGCCTGCGGACTGAGCCTCGATCTCACTGACGTTCTTGATGTCACTGACAATGAGTCGGTCGGTGATCAGCAGGTTGTTGTCCGGCGTCGCGTCACTGGCAATAACCCCACCGGTCAGGGTGGTGTTTTTCCCCACATCAATGGTGTACCCACCCGAGCCGGCAAACAGTCCGGTTTGGTCAGCTACGGCTCTGTACTCGCTGTTCATATTGCCAGCGGCAAGATTTGCCGAGCCGGTCACTGGTACGCCATAGCAAAACGGAGGAATGCAAATGCTCGCGCCGAAACCACCGCTACCTTGTTTGTTCTCCTGAATCTCTACGTCTTGACGGGAAACGATGTTCAGGTTGCCGTCGATCAACGCATTAATGCTGTCAGCATGAACTTGAGCGCCCGCAAGGGTGGTATCGCCTCCGCTACGCAGCAGGAGCGAACCTGTGTTCAGTGTGCTGTTGACCTGCGTGACGGAGCTGCCGGTCCCGGTGCCTTTTGCGCCCGATGCACCGAGATCCAGGGTAAAGCCGTTTTGTTGCCCAATGTTGAAACTGGCACCGATGGCAGTTCTGTTGCTGGAGTTGTTATTGGCCCATTCAGCAGTGTTTTGCGCGCTCTCCAGAATGATGTCGTTCTTCGCGATCAAGGAAGTATCGGCTGCTTTTAAAGTACTCCCGATGACATGTATGTCGCCGGACTCACCCTCCGCGTTCCCCGTAGCGATGATCGAAAGCGTGCCGCCAGCATTGACGGAGCTCTGTCTCGCCGTTTGACTGTTGTACTCACTGGTGCTTTTACTGTGAGTATTGGCAAGCTCGGTACCAATTTTAATCAGCGATCCATTGCTGGACGTACCGCCAGTCTTGTCCTTGAAACCGGTGCTGTTCGCCTCCGCATCACCCGCCATGCCATTGAGGTTGTAAGCAGCCAATGCAGCCTGGGCAAACTTCACCGCTTTAAGACGAGGATCGTCCGCATCATTTGCGGCTTTGACCGACGTACGAATAGTGTTAACGGTGTCTATGATCGCCCCGCCGATAACTCGCCCTACCGCCAGGCTATTAGATTTGTCGGCGGTGCTTTGGCTTGAGCTTTCGATGCCCGCCGCAATAGTGACGTTAGTACCGCGTAAGCTCATGTTTTGGGTACTGATCAAATCGCTCGCGATAACGCTCAGATCCCCCCCGGCCACAAGGCTTACATTGCCGTTGCTGGAGCCAATGGTGCTGCCGGTCAGAGTCGTTTGCGACATCGTGCCATTGTGGCGTTGGCCACTGATGGACAGATGCTGATTGCCGGTGATGTCATCGACGCCAAGGTTGTTGGCCGTGAGTACGCCGGTCAGGTCACGGTTCTTTTCCTTGTGCGATTCGGTGCGGGTGTAGGTGTTTTCAGCGGCGGTGATATCCAAGTCGCGGCCGGCGCGAACCGCCAAATCGTCAGTACTGACCAAGGCAGAGCCGGTAATCGCTACGTCTCGTTTTGCGCTCACTGCAATGGTGTTACCCGATATCAGGCTACCCACAGCGGTGGTTTGAGTTTCCGAGACCTTGTCTTGGACTTTGCTGGATTTCAAACCACCCCAGCTGCTTTTGCTTGAGCTGCTTTCATAGCGCGCGCTGGTTGAATCGGTGACGGCAACGATCTTCACATCATTACCAGCAGCCAGACCGACGCCACCTTTCTCAGAGATCACATTGCTCCCTTCGATCAGCAAATCGTCGCCGGCGGACAGCACGGTTTTACCCTGGGCAGTCACCGAGCTCCCTACGTTGGTCGTGCTGGAAGTTTCCTCAAGCCGACTTTTTTTGCCCGACGAGCTTTTCTTGGTCTTGCTGTAGAAGCTGTAATCCTCGTCCTGTGCTGCGCCTACCAATAGATCACCACCCGCAACCAGATACGCCTCATCTCCGGCACTCACCCGGCTGGCAATCAAGCCCAGATCTTTACCCGCGTTTAGCGAGACGGTACCGCCCGCATTAACAGTGGTAGACACCTGACTAACATGGTCTTCCTGCCTGGTGGCCTTCCTGGTTTTTTCGTACGAGTGCTGTTCATCCGCCGCCGAGGCCAGTGTCAGGTCGCCGACGGCGCTCATTTTGATGTCGCCTTTGGCATCGATCTGACTGGCAATGGCGGTCAGGTCGCGGCCGGCGGTAATGGTCATATCGCGACCTGCAGAGACCTGCGCGCCAAGCTGCGTCACCGACGCATCGTTATGATCCCGACCATCCGTGATGCTGTTGCTCTTTTGCGCCGACACGATGTTCACGTCCCGGCCCGCTTTAATCGTCAGCTCACCCCGACTATTGACCACGCTGCCAATGGTGTTGAAGTCGCGCCCGGCACCGATGGTCAGGCTGTTGGCCGCTTCGATCCGCGCCGCGCTGTCGGCAAAGCCCTGGGACCAGGACCATTGGCCGTTCTGGTCGTCGTAGCTGCTGACGGTGCGTTCATTGATCACGTCGCCCCGGGTGGCGGTGAGCGTGACGTCACGGCCGGCGATGATGCCGCCGGCCTTGTTGACGAGGTTGTTGCTGGCTTTCAGGTCGAGGCGGTTGCCGGCTTCCACCAGGCCGCTGTTGACCAGGTCGTTGGCGGCGGTGGCCGACAGGTTGTTGGAGGCGCGCAAGGTGCCGGCGTTGTTCAGGTCCTTGCCGGCGATCAGGGTGATGTCGTTGCCGGCAATCAACGCGCCGTTGGGTGCTAAACGGTTGTTGGCCTGGGCCAGATAGAGCACCGGCACCAGCACCTTCTCGCCGTTCACTTCGTGCTCTTCCATCCAGACAATATCGTGAGTCAGCGCCGCGACCTGTTCGGAGGTCAGGCTGACGCCGAGCGACAGGTTGAGTGCCTGTTTACTGGCGACGGCGTTGTTCATCAGGTATTTGAACAGGCCCTCGTCGGAGGTCTGGCCACCGATGAAGCGTTGGCCGGTGCGGGCCACTACTGCTTGCTGGATCAGGCGTTGTTCGAAGAGGCCATCGCCCAGTCGTTTGGTACTGTTGTCCGGGTCGTAACCGAGGTTCGACAGCAGGTAGTCCGAGCTCATGAATTGCTTGAGGTCGGTGAGTACCGGGTTGGTTTCGATCAGGTATTTCTGCGGTTTGGACGGCGCGCTGCTGGCCGGCAAGCCCTGGACACGGTTGATCGTGACGGCGCTGGTGGCAGGGACCGTTTGCTGCCGCTGGGTCGGGCTAATGCTGGCACCGCCCAGGGTCCAGCTTTGCGGACCGTTGTTGGCGGCGCCGGAGGTGGTGCCCTGCGTGCTGAGGCGGAACAGGCCGTTTGTACCTTGCGGCAACACGAAGCCCGGCAGTGTCAGGGGATCGACCCGTCGTTGAGCCAGGTCCGGTGGGAGTTGGCTGTTGAGGTGGACGATGAACGGTGTGGTCGCACGTTGGGTACCGGTGGCGTCCACCTTGCTGTCGCTGGTGACAATGGGCGCGTTGACCGTTTGCACGCTGTTGTTGAAAGAAGTCGAAGCCGTGATGGTCGTACTGCCACCGGACTGAATAACGGCGTTGATGCTTTTACCGGTGCTGGCGGTTTGCGTGGCCGAAAAAACCCCATATTTGGTGACCGCTTCAGGCACCGGCAGGTTTTTCGACGGATCGTAATCAGGGTTGAGTTCGGTGCTTAATCCGCTCTCCTGTTGGTAGAAGTAACCGCCATCGGCTCGCCGGTATAACGGCACGTATTTGGCGCTGTACTTGTTGTACTCGTTGACCGCACCGCCCGGATCGATCAACCCCAGGTAGATGCTTCCCGGCTCCTGGTCGGCCGGATTTCTATAGTGACTGCGATAGGTAATGGTCTCCAGGTTCACCCCTTCATTCTTGAAGGTATCGACCGTGATGTTGATGTTGTTGGCAGCCGACACCGAGCTGTATTGATTGAGGAAGCTCGATCCCGTGACATCGAGATTGCCTCCGGAGGTCAGGAAGGCCGACGGCGAGTCTTTATCGACCGTGCGCTCATACACTTCAGTGACGTAGTACCAGACGTTCCACTCGTCCGAGCAATGGCTACAGCTGTGGGTGATAGTGCCATTCACCCGTTGCTCCGCGAAGGTCAGCACGTCCCTGCGGTTGCTGATTGAAGTCGCCAGCAAGCGCATGTCACCGGCGCTTTCCAGGCTGCCGGAGATGTTTTCGATAGCGTCGGCCCGTTCGCCCGCCGCGTTTCGGGAGACGGTCAAATCACCCAGGCTGTAAATGTCGCCATAGTTGTTCGTCAGCGTATTACTGCGCAGCTGCATGTTCGCGCCGCTGAAAATCAGGCCCCGCTGATTAAGCAATTGCGAGGCGTTAACCGTAAGGTCTTGTGCACTTCCCACGGTGCCGTAGTTGCTGAGGGATGCCGTATTGAGCAGCAGATCGTCATTTGACGTGATCCGCCCATAGTTGATGATCGGGCCCGAGGCACTGATATCTGTCCGCCCGCCGCCGGCAATTCGTCCCGCTTCGGCCAGATTCAGACTGGCCGCGCTGAGCGAAAGACTCCCCAGGCTGGTGACTCGACCTGCACCGGTATAGGCACCACTGAGGTTGAGCTGCAGGCTGCCGTCACTGGCAATCAACCCCTCGTTGAACCAGTTGACACCGGTACCGACGAGGCTCTCCGAGGCCAGCAACTGACCGCTCGCCGTCTGGGTGAAACTGTTGACGTTGACCTTCAGACGCCCGGCCTGGATGACGTTGCTGTTGGTCCAGCTGTCGGCGTTGAGGGTCAGGCCGCCGCGCGTGACGATGGTGCCACCGGCGCCGGTGACGTTGGCGGTGGAAATGTCGAAGGTGCCGTTGCCCACGTGCAACAAACTGCCGCCGCCGTTGAGGAAGCTGCCCACCTCCATGGTCAGGTCGGTGTTGGCGCTTTCCAGGGTGCCGTTGCGGTTGTCGAACAGGCCACCGATCTGGAAGCTGGTTTTGCCATTGGTACCGAGGGCGCGCAGTTGGCCGGTCTGGTTGTCGAGGCTGGCGGCCTTGATCGCCAGGGTAGTGTCGCTCTCGATGATGCCCAGTCGATTGTTCAGGGCGCCGCTGAGGTTGAGGTCGATCTGTTGACCGGCGATCTGGCCATCATTGTCGCCGCTGTTGTCAAAATTGTTGCCGGTGACGTTGACCTTGCCTTTGGCATAGAGGCCGCCGTTGCGGTTGTCGAAGTTGCCCGTGACGATGATCGCGTCGCCGCTTTGCGCAGCGATACGCCCGCCGTAGTTGTCGATGCCGGCCAGCGCGGTCAGGTTCAGACGCTGGGCCTGGGTGACGCCGCTGCGACGGTTGTTGTTCAGGTCATAGCCATTTTTCAGTACGCCGCTCAGATTGGCCGTGAACGCGGCTTGCAGGCTGGCGAGCACACCGCCGCGGTTGTCGAGGTTGGTGGCCTTGATGGTCAGGTCACCGTCCGTGGCGACGATGCGGCCGCTCTGGTTGTCGATATCGCCACTGACCGTGAGGTTCAAAGCCCCTTGGCTTTGCAGGGTGCCCTTGGCGTTGGCGAGGCTGGCGGCCTGGATTTGCAGGTCGCCATTCTGGCTGTAGATCTGGCCGGCGGCGCTGTTTTGCAGCGTACCGCCCGTGGTGATGGTCAGCAGATCGTTGGCCGCGATGGTGCCGAGATTGCGGTTGTCCAGGCCACCGGTGAGCAGGGTCATCAAGCCTTGGCTGGTGAGCTGGCCACCCTGGTTATTGATTTGCGTGGCGCGCTGCACCAGTAGCGGGCCGGCGCTAGCCAGTTTGCCTTTGGTGTTGGTCAGGATGCCGAGCAGGTCCAGGGTCACGGCAGCGTTGCCGATCAGATTGCCGCCGGTGTTATCCAGTGTGGTGCCGGTGAAACTGAGGTCCTGTTTTGCGTTGACCGTGCCGCCGGTATTGCCCAGCGTCATGGCCTGCATGGTCAGGGTTGCGCCGCTGTCGATCAAACCGCCTTGGGCGTTGTTCAGCAGACCGCTGAGGGTCAATGTCTGGGCGCCGGCACTGGAAAGGATGCCGCCGTTGCTGTTGTCCAGGCTGGCCGCGTTGACGCTCAGGGTTTTCTGGCTGACCAGCGCACCTTCGCCGCTGTTGAGAATCGCACCGCTGACGCTGACAGCCACATCGGCGTCGTGACTCGACAGCGTGCCTTTGTTGCGGTTGTCCAGGCTGTTGCTGGTGAGGCTCAGGCCTTGCCAGCCGGAGATCAGGCCGCCCTGGTTGAGTACCGTGTCAGCGTTGACCGTCAGCAGGTTGCTGCTGATCAGTTTGCCGCCGCTGTTATCCAGGGCGTGAGCCGTGAGGTCGAGGCTTTGGCTGCTGGAGATTTCACCGTTCTGGTTATTCAGGTCGCGCAGGTGCTGGAGGCTCAGCAAGCCTGCGGTAGTGATCAGACCGCCGCTGTTGTTCAGGTCCCCGGTGGCTGCCCCGAAATTGATGGCAATGGCGCTGCCCAGCAAAGAACCGTTCTGGTTATTCAGGCCGCTACTGTTGATTATCAGGTCGGTGGTGGCGTTGATCAGGCCTTTGATGTTGGTCAGCGCCTGATCGATGCGCAGGGTCAGGTTCTGATTGCTCAGCAGTTTGCCGTTGCTGTTGTCCAGGTTCTGCGCGGCCAGTGTGAAGGCCTCGGCGCTGGAAATTTCGCCGCCGTTGTTGACGTCCTTGAGGTTTTTCAACATCAGCAACGGTGCGTTGATCAGCCCGTTCTGGTTGTTCAGTTGGCCCTGATTCAAGTCCAGGCTCAGGGACGTTTTGCTGAACAGCTGACCGCCCTGCTGATCGAAACCGGTGACGCTGGCGGTCAGGGCCTTGTCGCTGGCGATTCGGCTGGCAACACCGTTGCTGACTTGGGTCGCGGTCAAATCGAGCGTATCGCCGCCGATCAATTGCCCGCCCTGAGTGTTGTCGAACGTACCGGTGGTGACGGTGGTCGCGTTCTTGCCACTGATCAGGCCGTCGTGGCTGTTGTTCAGGCTTTGGCTTTTGAGGGTCAGGCGGCTGTCGGTGGTGATCGAACCGTCCTGATTGTTGAGCACTCCCGTCGTGGTCAGCGCCAGCGCGCCGGCGCTCGACAAGCTGCCGCGAGTGCTGTCGAGGCTGGCCGCGTTGACCGTCAGAGTGCCTTCGCTGCTGATCAGGCCTTCGACGTTACTCAATGCATTGTCGAGGCGAATATCCAGCCCGCGCTGAGCGACAAGGCTGCCATCGTTGTTGTCCAGACTCTGGCCCACAACTGTGGTGATGCCCGTGCTGGACACCTCGCCATTGCGGTTGTTCAGGTGGCCAAGGGTGGCGTTGAGATTACCGGTGCTGTTAATCAGTCCTTGGCCGTTGAGCACCTGACTGGCCGTAAGGTTGAGATTGCCCTTGCTCAACACCCGGCCGTTATTTTGATTGTCCAGCGTTCCAACCGTGATGTTGGCGGTTTGCGCGGCGCTCAATGTACCGCCCTGATTGCTCAGAGTCTGGCTGGTGTTGACCGTCAGGGTACGGCTGGCCACCACCGTCTTGCCGGTGTTGTTGAGGTTCTGCGCGCTCAGGCTCACATCGCCGTTGGCGTTGCGGCTGGTGTCGGCGTTGACTCCGGCTTCGATGATGCCGTTGTTGGTCAGTACACCGCCGGCACTCAACGTGATGTTGTCCCGGGCGGCGAGGGTTTGTTGGTTGGTCAAGTTGCCTTGGGTTTGCACGTTGACGGCGGTGCCGGCGTAGACCGGGCCGCGTGCATCGAGGCTGGCGGCTTTGACGTTGACTGCGCCCGCGGCCGACGTTTGAGCGAGGCTGAGATGTCCATTGGCATCAAGCTGAATATCCCCGCCACTGGCGGCCAGGTTGCCATCGAGTTTCACCCCGACCCCGGCCTCGGTGCCCACCAGTTTGATCGCCCCGGCGTACATCCCGCCAAGGGCCGAGGAGTCGATGGCCAGTTGTGGTTTGGCGCTGCCGTCATCGGCGCGGGCGGTGGCGTTGAGGCTGTCGGCGTTGACGTCGTTGCGGCCGGCGACGATGGTCAGGTTTTTTGCCTGAATCTCGGCGTTGATCTTCGCGCTACGGGTGATGATTTCGAAGCGGTCGACGTTGTTGGCGTTCAGCCCGGCGCCGTCGATGGCAACGCTGCCCTGATCGACCTGGAAGCGATCGAGGCGACCGTTGTCCAGCACCGGTTTGCCGGTGGTCAAGGTCACGCGCGGGGTATTGATGAAGCCGCAGCCGTTGCAGCTGATGCCGTAGGGGTTGGCGACAATGACCCGTGCCGACTGCCCCGCCACTTCGGTGTACCCGCGCAACTGGCTCGGGCTGCCGCCGACCACTTCGTTGAGGATGGTTTGCGCCGCGACCCGGTTGGTCAGGTTGGGGTTGCCAACGATGATGCCGCCCAGTTGCGTCGCGCCGGTCTGGTTGGCGACGTTGTTGAGGATCACGCCTTGGGTGCCGACGTTGTAATCGTGAAACTGGTTATGCGACAGGCCGCTGCCGTTGGGCGTGGCGATTTGAACAATCGGCACACCGTTGCCCGCCTGCCCGAGGCTGGTGCCCGGCGAAGCCACCACAATCCCGTCGGCCTGGGCCCACATCGGTTGCCAGAACATGACGTTGGCCAACAGGAACGCCAACCCGCGCTTGGGCATGCCCCAGAAGTGTTCTCGGTTTTTGACGGCAGCAGAAGGCTGGCGCGCGAGGAAGGCGTAATGGCGAACGTCCATGATTTGAATCTCGTTAAAGCAGAATTTAGAGGAAGAAATCCACGCGGAAATAGATCGGCGCTTCACGCTCGGTCAGCACGTCAGGGCGTTCCAGGGAATGGGCAAAGGTCACGCTGGCGGCCAGGTGCTGACCTCGGGCAAACAGCTCCACGGAGTTGCTCGACATGCGCCCGTGCTGATCGCCGTTGTAGCGATCGCCACGGATCACGCCCTGGTCGTAACCGAGGCTGGTACCGTATTCGGCGAACACCGGGTGCAGCCATTCCAGGGTCACCGGGCGGCTCCAGCGCAGGTCGTTGCGCCAGTAGCCGCCGCTGTCGCCGGACAAGGATTGATCCTTGTAGCCACGGATCGACGACTGCCCGCCAAGGCTGGTGCGCTGCGGGCTGAACAGCACGTCTTCGCTGCGCTGGCCGGTCATCAGGCTGCTGAAACTGAAGGACTCGCCCCACAGCTTGAACGGCTGCAAGTAGCTCGCGGTGGCGGTGTATTTGCGGTAACGCGCATCCGGCTCGCCGGGGCCCGGGTGACCGTTGCCCTGAGCGTCGAACGCGCCGGTGCCTTCCTGCATCCCCAGGTCGAGGTTGACGAAGGCACTGCCGACCCGCCGACCGTGGTTGATGCCGAACTGCGCTTCGCTGATGCGGTTGCTGCTCAGCTTGAGTTTGCTGTCTTCGATGAAGTTGTTGGTGCGCAGGTACGAGAGGCCGGTGCTGAGGGAGGTCTTGCTCAGGGCGTCGCGATGAATCACCCGCTCGGCGCGTAGTTGATGGTTTTCGCTGTCGCCGGTCTGCTTGAAATTGAAACCGTTGGCCTGCGCTTGCGAGCGGTACTCGCTCTGGCTGTAGGTGTAACTGAAATTCCACCAGCCCCACGGCACGCTGTAATTGAGCATCGCGTTGTTGGAGGTGTGCTGGTGATCGGTCATCGCATCGTGACCGCCGCGCAGCATCAACTGATCGGCCAGACCCAGCGGGCTGTCCCAATCAAACGTCGTGCCCCACTGCTGCTCGCCGGTGCTGCGCTGGCCGTCATTACTGCGCGACAAACCGGCACGCCAAGGCTTCTGCGGCGTGTTCTTCACCAACACTTCACTGCCGCCAACGTTCTTGCCCGGCGACAATTCCATCTGCGCCTGATTCGACGGCAAGCGGTTCAACTGATCCACCATCTGCTCGATTTCCCGCAGATTGACCAGCTCACCGCTCCTGCCGGGGAAAGCCATTCCCAGTTCACGGTCCGACAGCTTGCTGCCCTCCGCGCCCTTTAATCCTTCGAGCCTGCCCTCGACCACCAGCACCTTCAAATACCCACCGGACAAATCCTGCTGCGGCAAATAGGCTCGGCTGGTGACCAGGCCTTTCTCGATGTAGTGATCGGTGATGACTTTAAGCAACTCGTTGAGCTGCGTGACACCCAGGCACTGACCGATATAAGGCTTGAGCAGGCGATTTTTTTCGCCGTCCGAAAGACTGTCGGCGCCTTTGAGCTCGATGTCCTTGATCGGGAAACAACGGGCGTCGGCCGGGGCCGTCGGTGGTGTCGGTTTGGCTTCCTTGCCGGGTAATTCCTTGAGCTCTTCGAGACGCCGACGCTGCTCTTCGAGCAAGCGATCCTGACGTTCGCGGATCAGATCGGTTTCACCGGGGGTGGGGGCGGCGTGAGCAAGATTTAGCGGAGAAAGGCACAGCAAAGCCAGGCACAACCTCGCCACGAGGGCGGGTGGGTACATGTTCGTTCCCTCGAATGGAGAGTGATGGCGCAATAGTGGCGCGATATTAGAGAGCCATCATTCTGGCGTCAAATAATGGATCCACTCGAGTAGGTTAGGCGACGAACGGGCACAGCTAAATCAGCTGCTTCCGGTAGGAATGCAGGACATTTCTTGATGCAGCCGTCGAAAAACGTCCGCAATTGACGAGGTATTTCCGAAGAGCGACGCGTCCTACAGGCAGATGAACTTTCAGCTATCAGTGACCTCAACCGTTTAACCGCCCAACACGGAATCCAAGGCCCTGATATGAAACCTTTAATGACGCTCACCCTTGCCGCCACCCTAGCCTGCGCCCTCCCCGTTTGGGCCTGCCCGCCCGACGAAGCCACCGCCAAGCGCGAACAATTGGCCAAGGAAGTCGCCAAGATCACTGAGCAGAACCCGGCCAAGGCCAAGGAGATCAATGATGAGTTGCAGAAGATGGACCTGGAGACGGCCAGCAAGGATCTGCCGGATAAGTGCCAGTTGATCGATCAGCGTCTCAAAGAGTTGCAGTCGGCGGAGAAGAAAGCCGAGAGCTGAACGGCGAGATCAAAAGATCGCAGCCTTCGGCAGCTCCTACACGGGTTTGAGCGTGCAGCTGTAAGAGCTGATGCGATTTTTTGACGTAAAAAAACCCGGACACTGTCCGGGTTTTTTATGGGAACGCTACAGCGCTTTACTCAGCAGCCGGCGCTTCCGGCTTGCGGCGTTTCAAAGGCGCCATGCCGTCCTTGCTGACCAGCGACAGGGCGTCGGTCTTCGGGCGGTTGGCGATCTTGCGCTTGGTCGGGGCCTTGGCGCCGGTTTTCTTCTTGTCGCCTTTGGCGTCGACCTTTTTCTTCTTCACGCCTACGGCTTTGCCCGAGGCCTTGACCTTTTTCGGTCCGCCGTAGGTGCCTTTGACTTCCTTGATGGTGCGGCGCTCGAAGCTCTGCTTGAGGTAGCGCTCGACGCTCGACATCAGGTTCCAGTCGCCATGGCAGATCAGCGAGATGGCCAGGCCATCGTTGCCGGCGCGACCGGTGCGACCGATGCGGTGAACGTATTCGTCGCCGCTGCGCGGCATGTCGAAGTTGATCACCAGGTCCAGGCCTTCCACGTCGAGGCCACGGGCGGCTACGTCGGTGGCCACGAGGATCTTCACGCCGCCCTGCTTCAGACGGTCGATGGCCAGTTTTCGGTCTTTCTGGTCCTTGTCACCGTGCAGCACGAACGCTTTGTATTCTTGCGCCACCAGACGGCCGTAAATACGGTCGGCCATGGCCCGGGTGTTGGTGAACACGATGGCCTTCTGATAGGTCTCGTTGGCCAGCAGCCAGTTCACGATCTGTTCTTTGTGCTGATTGTGGTCGGCGGTGATGATCTGTTGACGAGTGGTGGCGTTCAGATCGCTGACGTTGTTCAGCTGCAAGTGTTCAGGGTTGTTCAGCACCTTGGCGACCATCTCGCGCAGGCCCGAACCGCCGGTGGTGGCGGAGAACAGCATGGTCTGTTGACGGTTGGTGCACTCTTCCACCAGACGCTGCACGTCTTCGGCAAAGCCCATGTCGAGCATGCGGTCGGCTTCGTCGAGCACCAGCACTTCGACTTCCTTGAGGTCGAGGTTACCGGCGTTCAGTTGCTCGATCATCCGGCCCGGCGTACCGATCAGGATGTCCGGCACCTTGCGCAGCATGGCGGCCTGGACCTTGAAGTCTTCACCGCCGGTGATCAGGCCGGACTTGATGAAGGTGAACTGAGCGAAGCGCTCGACTTCCTTGATGGTCTGCTGGGCCAGCTCGCGGGTCGGCAGCAGGATCAGGGTCTTGATGCTGACGCGGACTTTGGCCGGGCCGATCAAGCGGTTGAGGATCGGCAAAACGAATGCAGCGGTTTTGCCGCTACCGGTTTGCGCCGTCACCCGCAGGTCACGCCCTTGGAGCGCCAGCGGAATAGCCGCTGCTTGCACAGGCGTTGGCTCGACAAATTTAAGCTCGGCCACGGCTTTGAGCAGGCGTTCGTGCAGGGCGAATTGGGAAAACACGGGTGCTACCTCGAAGAAATACAAAAAAACAGCTGCATAGGGTAACGGTTTCGAGCGCGAAGGCCGAGTTTCTTTATACAAACGGCTGCAAACAGTGGTTTTTTTGTTGCCTGTTTTGTCTCAAAACGTCATCCGGAACGTCTTAAATGCTCTAATCGCCCCGTCGCGTCCTACAGAAGAACCGTTTTCACCCATGGATATCAAACAGCTCTGGCTCAACGCCCAAGACCTCTGGGGTGCTCTCGATCAGCACCCGCTCCTGCATTCCACGCTCGCGCTGATGTTGCTGCTGGTGGTGGCGCTGGTGCTCGGACGAGTGGCGCGTTACCTCATTCTTCATGCGACCAAAATCCTCGGTCGCCAGCCGTCGTTGCACTGGATCACCGATTTTCGCCACAACAAAGTGTTTCATCGCCTGGCGCAGATGACGCCCTCGCTGGTGATCCAGTTCGGTCTGCACCTGGTGCCGGAGCTGAGCAAAACCGCCCTTAACTTCCTCGGCAATGTGGCGCTGTCGTTCACCATTCTGTTCCTGGTGCTGGCCGTCAGCGCATTGCTCAATGCCCTGCTGGACATCTATGCCCGCACCGAACACGCCCGCACCCGCTCGATCAAGGGCTACGTACAACTGGCGAAAATGGTGTTGTTCGTGTTTGGCGCGATCATCATCGTCGCGACGCTGATCGACCGTTCGCCGCTGTTGCTGCTGTCGGGTCTGGGCGCCATGTCGGCGGTGATTCTGTTGGTCTACAAAGACACCCTGCTGTCGTTCGTCGCCAGCGTGCAACTGACCAGCAACGACATGCTGCGGGTCGGCGACTGGATCGAGATGCCACAAGTCGGTGCCGACGGTGACGTGGTGGACATCACCTTGCACACGGTCAAGGTGCAGAATTTCGACAAGACGATTGTGTCGATCCCGACCTGGCGCCTGATGTCCGAGTCGTTCAAGAACTGGCGCGGCATGCAGCAGTCCGGTGGCCGCCGGATCAAGCGCAGCTTGTTCATCGACGCCAGCGGCGTGCGGTTCATTCGCGATGACGAAGAGCTGAAGCTGTCTCAGGTGCATCTGCTGACCGACTACATCAACCGCAAACAGGCCGAACTCAAGGCCTGGAACGCAGCTCAAGGCAACGTCGCAGCGATGTCGGCCAACCGTCGACGGATGACCAACATCGGCACCTTTCGCGCCTATGCGCTGGCCTATCTGAAGAGTCACACGGAAATCCAGCCGAACATGACCTGCATGGTTCGCCAGATGCAGACCACCGCTCAGGGTATCCCGCTGGAAATCTACTGCTTCACCCGCACCACCGTGTGGGCCGATTACGAGCGGATTCAGGGGGATATTTTCGATTACCTGCTGGCGGTATTGCCGGAGTTTGGCTTGAGCCTTTATCAGCAGCCGAGCGGCGGGGATTTGCGGTCGGGGTTGCTTCCGGCGGTGCTCGGCGCGAGCCACATTCCCGAGCCCGAAAAACACCTGATGTAGCACCACAAAACCCTGTGGGAGCGGGCTTGCGATGAGGGAGTATCAGTCAACGAATTTGGTACCTGACACTCCGCTATCGCGGGCAAGCCCGCTCCCACAGGTTCAGCGTGCTGTTACTGATTGGCGTACACCCAACCGACTAATCCACACCGCCATCAAAATCACCGACCCACCAAACAACAACCGCCCCAGCTCTTCATGCTGATTCCAGATCAGCAAGTTGATCAGCAACCCCACCGGCACATGCAAATTGTTCATCACCGCCAGCGTCCCGCCGTTCACCAGGCACGCGCCCTTGTTCCACCAGTACAAACCCAGCGCGGTCGAGACCAGGCCGAGGAACAGCAGCACGCCCCATTGCAGCGGCGCTTCGGGCAGGAAGTTCTGTTTGCCGAACAGCAGAAACGCCGGCAACGCCACCGCCAACGCGCCCAGATAGAAGTAACCGAACCGTCGATAATGCGGCAGATCGCTCGGATGGCGGGCCACTAGGTGTTTGTAGAGCACCTGCCCGGCGGCGTAGGTGAAGTTGGCGAGTTGCAGCAGCAGGAAACCCATGAAGAAATCCGGGTTGATCCGGTCAAAGCGAATCACTGCCGCCCCGAGTACCGCCACCAATGCCGCGATCAAGGCCCACGGATTGAAGCGCCGGTTCAGCGCATCTTCGATCAGGGTCACGTGCAAAGGTGTGAGGATGGTGAACAGCAACACCTCCGGCACCGTCAGCACCCGGAAGCTCAAATACAAACAAACGTAAGTCACGCCGAACTGCAACGCGCCGATCAGCAACATGCCGCGCATGAAGGCCGGTTCCACCGAGCGCCAGCGCGTCAGCGGAATGAACACCAGCCCCGCCAGCAACACCCGCACCAGCACCGCGAAGTAACTGTCGACGTGCCCGGCCAGGTATTCGCCGATCAAGCTGAAGGAAAACGCCTGGATCAGCGTGACAAAAAGTAGATAGCCCATGGTCGCCTCATTTCGAATGGCGGCGACGATAGCGTTTTTTGCCCTTCATCGCGAACAGTCAGGCAATACACAAAACCCTGTGGGAGCGGGCTTGCCCGCGATGGCGGTGTATCAGTCGACTTCAATGCTGCCTGACACACCGTCATCGCGGGCAAGCCCACACAGGTTTATGTTGCGCTCACTAAATCGCAGGCAAAAAAAAGCCCGATCTCGCTAATGCGTTCAATCGGGCTAGAGCACTCAGGAGCAACAAGTGCAAAGGGAGGTTCGATGCGCGTGCAGGCTTGAAGGGTTGCGCCAGGTCACTAGACCATCCAGCGATTATCTGGCGATTAACGGCTCAGGCGACCTGGGAAAGCTTGGCGTTGGCCTGGTTCAGGCCTTTCTCCTGGAAGTCACCGCCCAGGTTCATGCCTTCGGCGTGAATGAACGTGACGTCGTGGATGCCGATGAAGGCCATGACCTGGCGCAGGTACGGTTCCTGGTGATCGGCGGTGCTGCCGGCGTAGATGCCGCCACGAGCAGTCAGCACATAAGCCCGCTTGCCGCTGAGCAAACCTTGCGGGCCGGTTTCGGTGTACTTGAAGGTCACACCGGCACGCAGCACGTGGTCGAGCCAGGCTTTGAGGGTGCTCGGAATGGCGAAGTTGTACATCGGCGCAGCCATTACCAGTACGTCGGCGGCCAGCAGCTCGTCGGTCAGCAGGTTGGAGCGTTCCAGCGAGGCCTGCTCGATCTCGTTGCGTTGTTCGGCAGGCTTCATCCAACCGCCCAGCAAGTTGATGTCCAGGTGTGGCACCGGGGTGGTGGCCAGGTCACGGACGGTGATCTGGTCGGCCGGATGTGCGGCTTTCCACTGGCTGATGAAGGTCTGGGTCAGCTGGCGGGAAACCGAGTCTTGCTGACGGGCGCTGCTTTCGATGATCAGAACGCGGGACATGGGATGTAGCCTCCATCTGAGAATGCTGTAGGTCGATGGAGTGAAGGTTAAACAGAGCCATATCGATGAAAAAGCGCAAATAACTGCTATAAAGCATCGATAAATTCGTTTATAAGCAGAGCATGCCCCAGCCGGGCCGCTCCGCTCGATGTCATTTCGGGGTGCAGGTCAGGTTGATACGCATCTTGATGATGGTGCGGGTGAACTTGGCAGTGGCGTTTTTGTGTTTACCGGCAGGCACTTCGATTGTGCGGTTACGCGGCGCTTCCGGACCATTGTTGAAAACCACCTTACAGATCGCATCGGTGCTGCCGTAGTTGTTCACCTGAATGGAGGCGATATCGGCATCTGTATCAAAGGCGTTGTAGTCGATGCTCAAGCCGTTCAATTGCTTTTGAACGTCGATCGGATAGGCAAACGCAGTCAGCGGCAGCAGCGCCAACGCCGCACAACCCGCCATCACACAACAAAGTTTTTTCATTCAGCAGCCTCCAATAGGGACTGCCAGCTTAGGACAAGAGGAGCTCAACATGAAAGCGCCCCGCGTGACCCTTGATCAATGGCGAACATTGCAAGCCGTGGTCGATCACGGCGGTTTCGCCCAGGCCGCCGAAGCGCTGCACCGTTCGCAATCGTCGGTCAGCTACACCGTAGCGCGCATGCAGGACCAGCTCGGCGTGCCGCTGTTGCGCATCGACGGCCGCAAAGCGGTGCTCACCGAGGCCGGCGGCGTGTTGTTGCGCCGCTCCCGACAACTGGTGAAACAGGCCAGCCAACTGGAAGACCTCGCCCATCACATGGAGCAAGGCTGGGAAGCGGAAGTGCGGCTGGTGGTCGACGCCGCTTACCCCAGCGCCCGCCTCGTCCGCGCACTGACCGCGTTCATGCCGCAAAGCCGTGGCTGCCGGGTGCGTCTGCGCGAAGAAGTGTTGTCGGGTGTCGAGGAAGTGTTGCTCGAAGGCGTGGCCGATCTGGCCATCACCGGGTTCAGTATTCCCGGTTATCTGGGCGCGGAATTGAGCGACGTCGAATTTATCGCGGTCGCCCACCCCGAGCATTCCTTGCATCGCTTGAACCGCGAACTGAACTTCCAGGACCTGGAAAGCCAGATGCAAGTGGTGATCCGCGACTCCGGCCGCCAGCAACCACGAGACGTCGGCTGGCTCGGCGCCGAGCAGCGCTGGACCGTCGGCAGCCTGGCCACCGCCGCGACCTTCGTCAGCAGCGGCCTGGGTTTCGCGTGGTTGCCTCGGCACATGATCGAGCGCGAACTCAAGGAAGGGACGCTCAAAGTGCTACCGTTGGACCAGGGTGGCAGCCGCAACCCGAGCTTCTATCTGTATTCAAACAAGGACAAACCCTTGGGCCCGGCCACGCAGATTCTCATCGAACTGCTGCGCACCTTCGATACCGCGCCGCTGGATGCGCCCTTCGCCGCCCCTGAACAAGCCTGACACGGAGTGTACCCATGGCCTATTTCGAACATGAAGGTTGCAACCTGCACTATGAGGAATATGGCCACGGCACGCCGTTGCTGCTGGTTCACGGGCTGGGATCCAGCACCCTGGACTGGGAAATGCAGATCCCGGCGCTCTCAGCCCATCATCGGGTGATTGTCCCGGATGTGCGCGGCCACGGGCGCTCCGACAAACCCCGCGAGCGCTACAGCATCGCCGGGTTCAGCGCCGACCTGATTGCGTTGATGGAACACTTGAATCTTGGCCCTGCGCATCTTGTCGGGCTTTCGATGGGGGGCATGATCGCTTTCCAACTGGCGGTGGACCAGCCGCAACTGCTCAAGAGCCTGTGCATCGTCAACAGCGCGCCCGAAGTCAAACGGCGCAGCCGCAACGATTACTGGCAGTGGTTCAAGCGCTGGAGTCTGATGCGCGCGCTGAGCATGGGCACCATCGGCAAGGCCTTGGGTGCCAAGCTGTTTCCCAAGCCCGAACAAGCTTCGTTACGACAAAAAATAGCGGCGCGCTGGGCAAAAAACGACAAACGTGCTTATCTCGCCAGCTTCGATGCCATTGTCGGCTGGGGGGTTCAGGAACGACTTTCCAAGGTCTCCTGTCCAACCCTCATCGTCAGCGCCGACCGTGACTACACCCCGGTCGCACTGAAAGAAACCTATGTAAAACTGCTACCCGATGCGCGGCTGGTGGTGATCGCCGACTCACGCCATGCCACCCCGCTGGATCAACCGGAACGCTTCAACCAAACGCTGCTCGAGTTTCTCACCGCAGTCGACACCACCACTCAGGATCACTGACTTATGCTGAAAAAAATCGCCCTCGTCGCCGGCTCCGTTCTGTTTGCCGCCAACCTGATGGCCGCCACGCCCGCCAAGGCGCCGCACGTGCTGCTGGAAACCACCAATGGCCAGATCGAAATCGAACTGGACCCGGTCAAAGCGCCGATCAGTACCAAGAACTTCCTTGAGTACGTCGACAGCGGCTTTTACAACAACACGATTTTTCACCGTGTGATTCCTGGCTTCATGGTCCAGGGCGGCGGCTTCACTCAACAAATGCAGCAAAAAGAAACCAAGGCGCCGATCAAGAACGAATCCAAAAACGGCTTGCATAACGTGCGTGGCACGCTGTCCATGGCTCGTACGTCCGTCCCGGATTCGGCCACCAGCCAGTTCTTCATCAACGTCAAAGACAACGACTTCCTCGACCAGGGCGACGGCTATGCCGTGTTTGGTAAAGTCGTTAAAGGGATGGACGTGGTCGATGTCATCGTCAACTCCCAGACCACCACCAAAAGCGGCATGAAAGACGTGCCGGCCGACCCGGTCTTCATCAAGTCGGCCAAGCGCATCGACTGAGAGTAAGCTGGACAGGGAGTCTTGAGCGGCCGCCGGTTCTGCCGGCGCCGCTCATATCGTTTAAAGGAGAGCCCGTGCGCGGGCGGAGAACTGATGCTTTATCGTCGTTTTGAAAAACTGATCGACATTTTCCGCGATGCACCGACGGCGGCTCCGCCGGATCGGGTTCTCCCCTTCTATACCTATTACCTGAAGCAGGTCTGGCCGAGTTTCGCCGTCCTGCTGATCGTCGGCCTGTTCGGCGCGCTGATCGAAGTGGCGCTGTTCAGCTATCTGAGCCGCATCATCGACCTCGCCCAAGGCACGCCCAACGTCGATTTTTTCAAGGAACACGGCATCGAACTGGCCTGGATGGCGGTGGTGGCGTTGATCCTGCGCCCGATATTCGTCGGCTTGCATGACTTGCTGGTGCACCAGACCTTGAGCCCTAGCCTGACCAGCCTGATCCGCTGGCAAAACCACAGTTACGTGCTCAAACAGAGCCTCAATTTCTTCCAGAACGACTTCGCCGGGCGCATCGCCCAACGCATCATGCAGACCGGCAACTCGTTACGCGATTCGGCTGTGCAAGCGGTGGACGCGCTATGGCATGTGCTGATCTACGCGATCAGTTCACTGGTGCTGTTCGCCGAAGCCGACTGGCGCCTGATGATCCCGCTGCTGACCTGGATCGCCGCCTTCATCGGCGCCCTCCACTACTTCGTGCCACGGGTCAAGGAACGCTCGGTGGTGTCTTCCGATGCACGCTCCAAACTCATGGGACGGATCGTCGATGGCTACACCAACATCACCACCCTGAAGCTGTTCGCCCACACCAACTTCGAACAGCAATACGCCCGCGAAGCGATCAAGGAACAAACCGAAAAAGCCCAACTGGCTGGCCGTGTGGTGACCAGCATGGACGTGGCCATCACTAGCATGAACGGCCTGCTGATCGTCAGCACCACCGGCCTCGCGCTGTGGCTGTGGACGCAGTCGTTGATCTCAGTGGGCGCAATTGCCTTGGCCACGGGTCTGGTGATCCGCATCGTCAACATGTCTGGCTGGATCATGTGGGTGGTGACGGGCATTTTCGAAAACATCGGCATGGTTCAGGACGGTTTGCAGACCATTTCCCAGCCAGTCAGCATCACCGACCGCGAGCAGGCCAAGCCTTTGAAGGTGGCCCGTGGCGAGGTACGTTTCGATCACGTCGATTTTCACTACGGCAAGAAAAGCGGGATCATCAGCGACCTCAACCTGACGATCAAACCCGGCGAGAAAATCGGCTTGATCGGCCCGTCCGGTGCCGGCAAATCGACGTTGGTCAATCTGCTGCTGCGCCTCTATGACGTGCAGGGTGGGCGGATTCTCATCGACGGCCAGAACATCGCCGAAGTCGGCCAGGAAAGCCTGCGTGAACGCATCGGCATGATCACCCAGGACACTTCGCTGCTGCACCGTTCGATCCGCGACAATTTGCTGTACGGCAAACCCGACGCCACCGATGCCGAACTCTGGGAAGCGGTGCACAAGGCTCGCGCCGACGAGTTCATCCCGTTGCTGTCGGACTCTGAAGGTCGCACCGGTTTCGATGCTCATGTCGGTGAACGTGGCGTGAAGCTCTCCGGCGGTCAGCGTCAGCGGATTGCCATCGCCCGGGTGCTGCTCAAGGACGCGCCGATCCTGATCATGGACGAAGCCACCTCGGCACTGGACTCGGAAGTCGAAGCAGCGATCCAGGAAAGCCTCGAAACCCTGATGCAGGGCAAGACCGTGATCGCCATTGCCCACCGCCTCTCGACCATCGCGCGAATGGACCGCTTGGTGGTGCTGGAAAACGGCAAGATCGCCGAAACCGGCAGCCACGCCGAACTGCTGGCCCATGGCGGTTTGTATGCACGGTTGTGGCAGCACCAGACCGGCGGGTTTGTCGGGATCGATTGAGTATTATGATCAAACCGGCCCATGCTGAATCTGGGCCGGCCCTGGTTACAGCGTCAACACCATCTCATGCCACGCCATCCCGCCATGGTCGGACGCCGAGGGCTTGATGTAGGCAAAACCAAACCCGGCATAGAGCGCAATGTGCCGCTCTTTGCACATCAAGTTGATGCTGGACTTGTTCAGTGCACGCATGCGCTGGATAAACTCACTCATCAAGCGTTTCGCCAGCCCCTGCCCCTGATAGTCCGGATGCACCACCACCGACATGATCACCACGTGCGGGCCGGCCGGGTCGTGGCCGATCAGTTCCTTGAACGCTTCGTCCGACATCTCCACCTGAAATGCCGCACCGGAATTGATGAAACCGGCGACAACGCCATTCACTTCAGCAACGATGAAGCCCTCGGGCCAAGTGGCAATGCGGGTGGCGATTTTCTCGCGGGTAGCGGCTTCATCGCCTTCGTAGGCAACGGTTTCGATGGCATAGCAACGGTCCAGGTCAGCGGGGCTGACGTGGCGGATGACGGTGTTCATGGCAGCTCGGAATCGGCGTGGGAAAGGTTGGGATCATAAATCAGCATCAATACGACATCGAGAGGCGAATCACCGATCCGCCGCTCGACCCGCTCATTACGCCTTGAGAGGCAGCCAGATTTCCAGCACGCCGGTATTGAGCTTGGGGTTGAAATCGTCGCTGTAGCGTTCGAACTCCGGAGCGTCCGCCGCTTCATGACCGGACTTCGGCAGCCAGGTTTTCCAGATGTATTGAAAGGTCTGGGGCAAGGCATCCAGAGAGCCCTTGTGTTCGAAGACTGCATACTTCTGAGGCTGAACTTCGATCCAGCGGTACTTCTCGGGCAGGTCGTCGAGCTTGCTGATTTCGACACCGGCGATGTACTCGAAACCACCCTTGCCATCCGGATTGCAGCAGATGCCGTAGGTTACTTCGCTTTTCTGACCGGGAATTTTGCCCATCTCGGGAATGAATTTCTCCCATAGGTCGGGGATCGCTTTGGTTGTCTCCGCCGTAAATCGTCCGCCAAGCCCCGCTATGAGCATGAAGTGCCCGTTTTCAAAGCGTGGCTCGACCTTCTCGGCGCTTGTTTGCTCATCCATGACTCAACTCCTGGTACAAAAGGTGGGTTCGGCTGGGAGTATAGAAGCCAAACCTGATTCGCCCAGTTACAGTGCGTGCAACTGTTCGAGGGCGCCCGGACCGATGAACTCGTTGTAACCCGATAGGATCACGTAGACCGCGAAATAGCAGAAGATCGCTGCCGATGCCATGTAGGAATAACGCAGTAGTTTGTCCCCGAGCAATTTGCCACCGTGGCTCGCAGCGAAGCACAGACCCACACACCAGAGCACACCGGCGCACAAGAAACCGCCAAGAAACAGCGCCGAGCTGACCGCGCCACCACCACCGGAACGGGCGATCAGTGTTCCGCCTACCGCGGCGAACCAGAGAATGGCGCTGGGGGACGACATGGCGAGGAAAATCCCGCGAAAGAACTCCTTGCGGTGGGAGTTGTGACCGACTTCAGCGGTCTGCGCCAACAGCGCTTCATGGTGGATCGCCGAATAAATCATCTTCGCCGCGAAATACAGCAGCAGCGCCGACCCGCCGATCCAAAGCATCCAGCGCACGGTTTCGTATTGCAGCAAAACGGTCATGCCAGCCAGGGCCAGCACGGCGTAAATCAGGTCGCCGACACACGTCCCCAGTCCCAGCGCAAAGCCTTGGAAATAGCCGCGCTGCATCGCCAACGTGATCATTGCGATATTGGCCACACCGATGTCCAGGCACAGCGAAAGGCTCAGCAAAAAGCCGCTGGTAAATTCCATCAACCGATTTCCTTCGCAAAAATTGTTTACATAGACGCTGGACAGTCTGCCACAGCTGCCCTTACATTCCGCCACAGGCCACCGCAGTGGCCAGCGTCGCTCGGACGGTTCCGGGCGCTTACGTTATCCGAGGCAACAATGGCCGAACAAGGTTCGCCGCGCCGCTTTGCGCGCATAGATCGACTCCCCCCTTACGTTTTCAACATCACTGCCGAGCTGAAGATGGCCGCCCGTCGTCGTGGCGAAGACATCATCGACTTGAGCATGGGCAATCCCGACGGCGCCACGCCACCGCACATTGTCGAAAAACTCGTCACTGTTGCCCAGCGTGAAGACACCCATGGCTATTCCACGTCCAAAGGGATTCCGCGCCTGCGCCGGGCGATCTCCAATTGGTACAAGGATCGCTACGAAGTCGACATCGACCCGGAAACCGAAGCCATCGTCACCATCGGCTCCAAGGAAGGTCTGGCGCACTTGATGCTGGCCACCCTCGACCAGGGCGACACCGTGCTGGTGCCGAACCCCAGCTACCCGATTCACATCTACGGTGCCGTGATTGCCGGTGCCCAGGTGCGTTCGGTGCCGCTGATTCCTGGCGTGGATTTCTTCGCCGAGCTGGAACGGGCGATTCGCGGCTCGATCCCGAAACCGAAAATGATGATCCTCGGTTTCCCGTCCAACCCCACCGCCCAGTGCGTGGAGCTGGATTTCTTCGAGCGGGTGATCGCCCTCGCCAAACAGTACGACGTTTTGGTGGTGCACGACCTGGCCTACGCCGACATCGTCTACGACGGCTGGAAAGCCCCGTCGATCATGCAGGTGCCCGGCGCCAAGGACATCGCGGTGGAGTTTTTCACCCTGTCCAAGAGCTACAACATGGCCGGCTGGCGCATCGGTTTCATGGTCGGCAACCCGGAACTGGTCAACGCCCTGGCGCGGATCAAGAGCTACCACGATTACGGCACGTTCACCCCGCTGCAGGTCGCGGCCATCGCGGCGCTGGAAGGCGATCAGCAATGCGTCAAAGACATCGCCGATCAGTATCGGCAGCGGCGCAACGTGCTGGTCAAAGGCCTGCATGAACTGGGCTGGATGGTCGAAAACCCGAAAGCATCGATGTATGTCTGGGCCAAGATTCCCGAGGCTTACGCACACATGGGTTCGCTGGAATTCGCCAAGAAACTGCTGGCCGAGGCCAAGGTCTGTGTCTCGCCGGGTGTGGGATTTGGCGAGTATGGGGATGATCATGTGCGCTTCGCGCTGATCGAAAACCAGGACCGGATTCGTCAGGCCGTGCGCGGGATTCGCGGGATGTTCCGGGCGGATGGGTTGGTTCAGAAAACCAACGCCTGACACATTGATCGTTCCCACAAAAAAACCGCATTGCTGCGGTTTTTTTTTGCTTGATCGTTCCCACGCTCTGCGTGGGAATGCCGCCATGGACGCTCCGCGTCCACTGTGACGCGGAGCGTCACGGGATGCATTCCCACGCGGAGCATGGGAACGATCAGTGCAGTGTGCTTAGACGAACAACGACAACAGCAGGATGAAGCCCAGGCCCACCACGGACAGGATGGTTTCCATCGCGGTCCAGGTCTTGAAGGTTTCCGCCACGGTCATGTTGAAGTACTGCTTCACCAGCCAGAAACCGGCGTCGTTGACGTGGGACAGGATCAACGAACCGGCACCAGTGGCCAGCACCAGCAGCTCACGGTTCACGCCCGGTATCATCCCCACCACCGGCACCACGATGCCCGCGCCGGTAATGGTCGCCACGGTCGCTGAACCGGTCGCGATGCGAATCACCGCCGCCACCAGCCAGGCCAGCAGGATCGGCGAGATCTGCGCGTTCACCGCCATGTGACCGATCACGTCACCCACACCGCTGGTCACCAGCATCTGCTTGAAGCCACCACCGGCACCGATGATCAGAATGATCGCGGCGGTCGGCGCAAGGCTGGCATCCAGCCATTTCATCATTTGACTGGAACCGATGCCCTGCTTGTAGCCGAAGGTATACAGCGACAGCAGCAATGCCAGCAGCAACGCCGAAATCGGGTGACCGATCAGGTCCATGAAAGTGCGGAAGATGTTGCCATCGGGCAGCACCACGTCGGCAAATGTCTTGAGCAGCATCAGGAACACCGGCAGCAGCACGGTCACCAGCGTGATGCCGAAGCTCGGCAGTTCAGCCGAATCCGTTTCGCGCGCCAGTTGATCCACCAGCTCCTGGTTCGGGTGACCGGGAATGTGCTTGGCAATGAACGTCCCGAAGATCGGGCCTGCGATGATGGCCGTTGGCAGCGCAACGATCAGGCCGTACAGAATGGTTTTACCGATGTCGGCACCGAACACACCGATGGCCAGCAGCGGACCCGGGTGCGGCGGCACCAGGCCGTGTACCGCGGACAGACCAGCCAGCAGCGGGATACCGATCTTGATGATCGACACGCCCGTGCGACGGGCCACGATGAACACCAGCGGAATCAGCAGCACGAAGCCGATTTCGAAGAACAGCGGAATGCCGACCAGGAACGCGGCGAACATCATCGCCCACTGCACCTTGTCCTTGCCGAAGGCTCGAATCAGCGTCTGGGCGATCTGGTCCGCCCCGCCCGACTCGGCCATCATTTTGCCGAGCATGGTGCCCAACGCCAGGATGATGCCGACGAAACCGAGTACCCCACCGAACCCATCCTGGAACGCCTTGATGATGGTGCCGATCGGCATGCCGGACGTCAGCCCGAGGAAGGCGGCGGCGATGATCAGTGCGAGGAATGGGTGCAACTTGAATTTGGTGATCAGGACGATAAGCCCTATCACTGTGACCACTGCGTCTAGCAGCAGGAATGACTCGTGGGACATGCCAAACATGGGGGGTGTCTCCGTTGTTTGTTGTTGTTATGAAAGCAATTATTCAAATGCCGTCAGGACAGCGCTATCTCTTGGAGCAAAACTCAACTGGCGAGTTTCAAGCCATGATCGAGCCACCATGCATGAGCCTGCTTCGCCAATTCATCGACGCTGTGGCTGGACGCATCCAGAGCCAGGGTCAGGGGCTCACCAACGGGCGATTCAAGAGTGGCGAACTGGCTGTCGATCAAGGTCGACGGCATGAAGTGGCCCGGCCGATGAGACACACGATCGGCGGCGACTTCGGGGGTCAGCTCAAGGAAAACGAAGCCCAGGCCCGGCAAGGCACTGCGCAAGCGTTCGCGGTAACTGTGTTTGAGGGCCGAACAGGTCAGCACCGGGCGCTCGCCCTTGGCATCGACGCGGCGCAGCTCATCGCACAGGCTGTCGAGCCAGCCGGCACGGTCTTCATCGTTCAGGGGGATACCCGCGCTCATCTTTTCGATATTGGCGGCAGGGTGGAAAGTGTCGCCTTCAATGGCGGTCGCGCCGCTAAGCTGGCACAGGGACTGGCTGACGCAGGTCTTGCCGCAACCGGCAACGCCCATGATGACCAGGGCGGTGATGGGATGATTCATGTAACACCTCAGCGCGCAGACAGCGCTACCTTTGCTACGTAAGACTCAAGTGCAAAAGCAGAAGTTGCCGACGCCTTCTTGTCATTTTTGTGGGTTGCAGCATGTTCGTTCTCGAGGCCAAAAAGCGAGGATCAGGCAAACCTCGTTCACGCATTTGCAGCTGCATCGAGACAGCGCTACCTTAGTGCCTTGAATTTTGTTTGGCAAGCCGTCCGATGAATACCCCTAAAAACGATAAAAATACTCGCACCACTGGCCGCCCTACCCTCAACGAAGTCGCGCGCCTGGCCGGTGTCAGCCCGATTACCGCCTCCCGCGCCCTGCGCGGCGTCAGCACGGTGGCCACCGAACTGGTGGAAAAAGTCCAGAAGGCCGCCCTCGACCTGAACTACGTGGTCAACCCCGCCGCCCGCGCCCTGGCCTCGGCCCAGAGCCATTCCGTGGTGGTTTTGGTGCCGTCATTGTCCAACCTGCTGTTCATCGACACGCTGGAAGCCATTCATCAGGTTTTGCGACCAAAGGGCTTCGAAGTGCTGATCGGCAACTTCCATTACTCGCGTGATGAAGAAGAAAACCTGCTGCGCAATTACATGGCTTATCAGCCTCGCGGCCTGTTGCTGACCGGTTTCGACCGCACCGAAAGTTCGCGGCGGATGATCGAGGCCAGCAACATTCCCTGCGTCTACATGATGGAACTGGACAGCGCGGCGGGGCTCAATTGCGTCGGTTTTTCGCAAGTCGCTGCCGGTGAAACCGCTGCCGGGCATTTGCTGTCACGCGGTCGCAAACGCTTGGCCTACATCGGCGCGCAACTCGATCAACGAACGCTACTGCGTGGCGAAGGTTTCCGCCGCGCGCTGCAAAAGGCCGGTTTGTATGATCCCGCCCTGGAAGTGCTGACACCACGAGCCTCGTCGGTGGGTCTGGGCGGCGAATTGTTCCTGCAACTGCTCACCGCCCATCCGGACGTCGATGCAATCTTCTTCGGTAACGACGACCTGGCCCAGGGCGCGTTGCTCGAAGCGTTGCGCAATGGAATCAAGATCCCGGAGCGCGTGGCGATCCTCGGCTTCAACGACCTGCCGGCATCTGAGCACATGGTGCCGCGCCTGAGCAGCATCAGCACCCCACGAGAAGCCATTGGCCGTCGCTCCGCAGAGCTGATGCTGACCTTGCTGGCCGGCAATTCAGTGACCAAACCGGTGCAGGATATGGGGTTTGAATTGAAGGTGCGCGAGAGCACCTGAAGCGCGACCATTCCCACGCTCCGCGTGCTAGATTCCCGAGACCTGGAACAGCAAACGGAGAAGCTCAATGGGACATACGCTGAAGATTTTGGGTCGGGCCTCGTCAATCAACGTCAGAAAAGTCCTGTGGACCTGCGACGAACTGGGCGTTTCCTACGAACGCGAAGACTGGGGCAGCGGTTTCGCATCGACCCAGAGCCCGGAATTTCTCCAGCTCAACCCCAACGCACAAGTGCCGGTACTCATCGACGAAGCCGGCGTGCTGTGGGAGTCCAATACCATTTGCCGGTACCTGGCCGGCAAACACCAAAACACTGACCTGCTGCCCATCGAACCGGCGGCCCGCGCTCGCGTGGAGCAGTGGATGGACTGGCAAGCCACCGAACTCAACCCGTCGTGGGGCTACGCTTTTTTTGCGCTGGTCAGGCAATTGCCGAACTTCCAGGACTCGCAGCGGATTGCCGATGGCGTTCGCGGCTGGAACGCAAAAATGGGCATCCTCGAACAGCAACTCGCGGCGACCGGAGCATATGTCGCCGGACCGCAGTTCACACTGGCAGATATTCTCATCGGATTGTCGGTCAACCGCTGGCGGATGACCCCGATGGAACGTCCGGACTACCCCGCCGTCGACGCCTATTGCCGACGACTGGCGCTGCGGCCGGGGTTCATGGAACACGCTTGCACTGGCGTGCCATAGCGCCAAATCCGCCCCCTCTGCCCTTCCATAAAAAGAGAACCCCATGAACGGACTCAACGTACTGCTGACCGGCGCCTGTGGCAGAATCGGCAGAACCTTTTTCGAAGCTTCGCAGGACCGCTACACCTTCGTGCTGACGGATCGAATCGAACCCGACTTCAATGTCGATGCACCGCATCGCTTTGTACGCCAGGACCTGTCCGACCTCACCGCCATAAGCGAAGTGCTGAAGGGCATCGACGTCATCGTGCATCTGGCTGGCATCCCTTACGCCACCGCCTCTTTCGATGAGTTACTGCCCAACAATATTCTGGCCACCACTTACCTGTTCGAAGCCGCCGTGGCGGCGGGTTGTAAACGGTTGGTGTTCGCCAGCAGCGCGCAGACCATCGAGGGTTATCCGGTGGACCGGCAGATCACACCGGGCATGCAGGTGATGCCGGCCAATCTGTATGGCGTCAGCAAGTGTTATGGCGAAGCCTTGTGTGCGTTCTATGCTGCCAAACACAACCTATCGAGCATCGCCATACGCATCGGCGCTTTCGAGTTTGCGGACCGTCACGAATTGACCAACGCTCGTGACCTGAGCGCATGGCTCAGCCCTCGTGATGCGGTGCAGTTACTGCAACTCTCGGTAGAGGTCAAAGGTGTGCAACACCTGATCGCCCACGGTATTTCCAATAACCGTTTCAAACGCCTGGACCTCAGTGAAACTACCCGGGTGTTGGGTTATAGGCCGGTGGATGATGCGTTTCAGGAGTTCGACATTCCCATCGGGTGATCTGCAAGCATCCCCAACAACGCCCGCACCGCCGCCGAAGGTTCTTTGTGAGGCGCGACCACCAAGGCAAACTCGCGATCGATACGCGGCGTCACAGGCACTACGCACAATCCTTGGCGATGGGTCGGCAGGGTCATTCCCGGCACCAGGGTCACGCCGATGTTCTCTCGCACCAGGGTGAACGCACTGCTCCACTCACGCACTTCTGCCCGTACATCCAGCAGTTGCAGCCCGGCATCGGCGGCCAGGCTGCGGGCATTGGTCGAACAACCGCCCGTGGCCAGCACGAAGGGTTGCTCCGCCAGTTCAGCCAATGAAACGCCCTCGTCATTCGAGCGGCGCGCCAAGGGGTGGCCACCAGGCAGCACCGCCACCCAGGCATCACGCCCTAAACGACCAGCACTGCGCGCGGGCGCAGGGTTCAACACCACGCCGACATCCACCAGCCCGGTACTGAGCAATGTTTCCACTTCATCGTCGCTGACCTCCAACGCTACCACTTGAATGCCGGGATACAGCCGACTGAATTGGCGCAGCAGCGGCGGCAGTAAGGTCGCCAGCACCAACGGAAAACTGGCCAGGCGAATCGTCCCGCGCTGGATATCTTTAGTGGCGTTGACGGTACTGCGAATGTTCTCGAGAGCACCGAGCATGGTTCGCGCCTGTTCGATCACAGCCAAGCCGATGGCGGTCGGCAAGGTTTGACGGTTTTCCCGGCTGAACAGCTGAACGCCCAGGGTTTCTTCGATCAAGGCCAACGCCTGACTGGCACCAGACTGGGTCATTCCAACCCGCTCGGCTGCCCGGGTAATGTTGCCGGTATCGGCCACCGTCACCACCATTCGCCAGTGCATCAGGTTCATCATGGCAGTAGCTTTCCTAATGGCAGTTTTCTGAAAGATTAATTTTACCGAGCGTGCCGCGCACTATGACACTGGCGCAAACCCGCAACCAGAGCCCTGCCCATGAAGTTGTATTACGCCCCGCAAGCCTGCTCATTGGCGCCGCACATCGTGCTGTGCGAACTGGATCTGCCGTTCGAGTTGGTCCGCGTCGACAACAGCACCAAGCAAACCGCCACCGGCGAGGACTTCCTCGCCATAAACCCCAAAGGCTACGTCGCGGCATTGCAGCTGGATAACGGTGAGGTGCTGACCGAAGGCCCGGCGATCCTGCAGTACCTGGCGGATCTACGACCCGAGGCGAACCTGGCACCGGCGAACGGGACGTTCGAGCGGGTGCGTTTGCAGGAATGGCTGAATTTCGTTTCGACCGAGATTCATGGTGGGCTGGGTTGGCTATTCAATTCACAGTTTCCGGATGATGTGAAAGCGCTAATCAAAGAGAAGCTGTTCAAGCGTTTTGTCGTGTTGAGTCAGACGTTGGAGGGGCAGGATTATTTGATGGCTGGCGGATTCAGTATTGCTGATGCGTATCTGTTTACGGTGTTGCGCTGGACTCAGGGGTTTGACATCGATCTGAGTCAGTGGCCTGCATTGGCGCGATTTCAGGCGAGGGTTGATATGCGGCCAGCCGTGAAAGGCGCGTTGGCTGCGCAATTGGCGTGAGGCGTTAAATCAACCGCGAGTAACTCGCTTGTAGGTTTAGCCTTGAAAGGGTGGGCAGGTCTTCGGGATTTCTTGCAGATTATCTGGTTATTTCGATAGGCCTAAAAAACAAGGAGCCCGAGGACTCGGGCTCCGTTGACGCGGGATCAGTGGCCGAACACGCCCACCTTCTTGGCCTTCTTGTCCGCACGTTTTTCATCGGCGGTTTTAGCCGGTTTCTTCTTTGCCGCTTTCTTTGAATCCATGCCTTTGGCCATGATACATACTCCACTCATACGGGACGTGAGATCAGGTATACACCTATCGCGGCGCCCGCGTTCTTTTATAATCACCCGCTTTGCGCACTGACAGTCCTGGCCCATGCCCAACACCCAGTACACCTTGCTCGACGAGCCGTTATGGCCGTTGATGAACAAGTTTTACCGCGCCCACCAATCGTCGATGAAAGCAGTCCGCGACGCTCGCCTGTGGGTCGCGAAACGCGATGAGATCATTGCCGCGTTATGTTTGCGGCCAGTGGCCGGCGGGCATTGGCTGACCGGGCTGTTCGTCGACCCGCGCTGTCGCGAGCAAGGGATCGCCGCGACGTTGATCGCCCACGCCATCAAGCACCTCGAAGAACCCGTCTGGTTGTTCTGCCATCCGGATCTGCGTGGTTTTTATGAACGTCGCGGTTTTACCTTCGACCCGCCCCTGCCCTACGCCATGGCTGAACGGTTGAGCCGCTATGCGCGGAGCAAACCGATGATTGCGATGGGGCTGGAACCGCGCGCCCTCTGAAACGACACAACCCCTGTGGGAGCGGGCTTGCCCGCGAAGAGGCCGGCACATCCGATATCAGTGTTGTCAGGCAGATTGCATTCGCGGGCAAGCCCGCTCCCACAGTGTTTTGCGTTGGATTCGAAGGACGATCTCAGTCGTCCGCCGCAGGGTCCAGATCCGGGAACATCACCTCGGTAAAGCCGAATTTGCTGAAATCACTGATGCGCGACGGGTATAGCCGGCCGATCAGGTGATCGCACTCATGCTGCACCACCCGCGCATGAAATCCCGAGGCAATTCGCACGATCGGTTCGCCCTTGGGATCGAAACCTTCATAGCGAATCTGCTGATAACGATCAACCGCGCCGCGCAGGCCCGGCACTGACAGGCAACCTTCGAAACCCTCTTCGAGGGTCGGGCTCAATGGCGTGATCAGCGGATTGATCAGAATCGTCTGCGGCACCGCTTCGGCGTCCGGATAGCGTTCGCTGTGTTCGAAACCAAAGATCACCAGTTGGAGGTCGACACCGATCTGCGGCGCGGCCAGGCCAACTCCGCCGACGCTTTCCATGGTCTGGAACATGTCGTCGATCAATTGCCACAACTCAGGGCTGTCGAACATTTCTGTCGGCACCGGTGGGGCAATGCGCAGCAGGCGTTCATCGCCCATTTTCAGAATTTCACGGATCATTTCAGGGCTTCGTCAGTGGTCGGCTTGATTGAGTGGTCCCGTCCCAGTCCCGAAACGTGGTGTTTGGGTTCTTCGGGCACGTTTTCGCCGTGTTTCTTGTTTTCGGATGACATGTGCTCGATCACCGCGTTCATTTCCGCGCCGAGCAACAGCACGGCAGCGGAAATATAGAAGTACAGCAGCAACACGATGATCGCGCCGATACTGCCATACATGGCATTGTAATTGGCGAAGGCTTTGACATAGAGACCAAAGCCCAGCGAAGCGATGATCCAGACCACCACAGACAACACCGCACCCGGGGTGATGAAGCGAAATTCTTGTTTGACGTCGGGCATGACGTAGTAAATCAGCGCCACCGCCATCATCAACAGAACCACGATCACCGGCCAGCGAACGATGGTCCACACGGTCACGATAAAATCTTCGAGGCCCACTTGCGAGGCAATCCAACCCATCACCTGCGGCCCGAGCACCATCAGCGCGGCAGCAATCAGCAACATGCCGGCGATGCCGATGGTGTAGAAAATCGACAGTGGAAAACGTTTCCAGACCGGACGGCCTTCAACCACGTCATAGGCGGCGTTCATCGCGCTCATCATCAGCCGCACACCGGCAGATGCGGTCCACAGGGCGATCACGATACCCACCGAGAGCAAGCCGCCCTTGGATTGCTGGAGCTGGTCGATCACCGGATTCACCTGCTCCAGCGCCTGGGGGGGCAGAACCAGTTCCGATTGCAGGCGCAGCCAGGAAAAGAAGTCCGGCAAATGCAGAAAACCGATCAGGGCGATCAGAAACAGGATAAAAGGGAACAGCGAGAACAGCATTTGGTAGGCCAGCGCCGAGGCATAGGTCGACATCTCATCATCGATGAACTCAGTGACCGTACGCATCATTACCCGATGCAGGGGCAAACCTTTCATGGTTGGAAAAAACATTAGCGTCTCCTTTCGCCGCAAAAAGAGTTGAAGTCATGGCGACTCAGAGGCCGTTTTCTACAACAAAGTAGCCTACTTGGCGACTTTGAAACAATCACAGGGTATATCTCGCCTATCCAACACAAAAACGGCCATCTTCGGATGGCCGTTTCTGTTACTCGTCAAATGCCGGATTACACCTTGTCGATACCTTTTTTAAGAGCATCCTTGGCTTTGCCGACTGCTTGTTGGGCCTCGCCTTTCCTCTCCTGCGCCACGCCTTCGGAGCGCAGTTTTTCATTGCCGGTGGCCTTGCCGACGCCTTGCTTGACGTTGCCGGCCGCTTCGTTTGCCATGCCTTTAACTTTATCGCCAGTGCTGCCCATGGTATTTCTCCTGTGAACATTTCAACGGGGAAAGTGGTTACACAAGGATTGACCGGAGGCCTTTGCCCGGAGTTTCATTTATTTATTAACCGGACATTTCGCAGGTTAGGCTTTATGTTTGCAGTCTTTGCCCCGAGAATGCGCAACGTATTCAGGCCATGGCGCTGAAGATCCAATCCCGTAGGAACGTTATGAAACTCGATAAAAAGCAGGCCATTGCCCGCAGAAACCAGGAACTCGGCGGTGCTGTGCTTGGCGTCAACAATTGCCATTTCACCGAATTGAACCGCAACCGCAATATCTTCTGGTTCGATATTCCGGTCGCGCGCCTGGCCGTTGGTCAGTACGAATGGATTCACTTGCTGATGCACACCCCGGATACCGACGAACTGCTGCACCTTAAAGTGCCGACGGTGTTCCTGCGCGAGAAACTCGAAGGCCTGGTGGTGCGCAACCAAGGCAAGCGCAAGGCAGCCCTGAGCCTGGAACTGAGCGCCGACAAGGATTCCTACCTGCAGGACATGCGCCCGGCCGGTACCAACGTCAACTTCGTGCAGTTCCGTCAGTAACCCCCCTGTTGATCGTTCCCACGCTCTGCGTGGGAATGCCGCCACGGACGCTCCGCGTCCGATGCTGGGACGCAGAGCGTCCCGGGCTGCGTTACCACGCAGAGCGTGGGAACGATCAGTCAGGCAACAAAAAGCCCCGCACTGCGGGGCTTTTGTTTGACTAGGCGCTGACTTTCTTCACGCCCAGTTTCTTCAGCTCTTCGTCGCGCAGTTCGCGGCGCAGGATCTTGCCGACGTTGGTGGTCGGCAGCGCGTCGCGAAATTCCACGGCTTTCGGCACTTTGTAGCCGGTGACGTTGGCGCGCATGTGCTCCATCACCTGATCCTTGGTCAAGGTCACACCCGGTTTGGCGACGATAAAGATCTTGATCGCCTCGCCCGACTTCTCGTCCGGCACACCAATGGCCGCGCATTGCAGCACGCCCGGCAGAGTCGCCAGCACGTCTTCAAGCTCATTGGGATACACATTGAAACCGGAGACCAGGATCATGTCTTTCTTGCGATCGACAATGCGCATGTAACCGTCGGGCTGGATCAGCGCGATGTCACCGGTCTTCAACCAGCCTTCGCTGTCGAGTATTTCATCGGTGGCGTCCTGACGCTGCCAGTAGCCCTTCATGACTTGCGGACCTTTCACACACAGTTCACCGATGGCGCCCAACGGCTGTTCAACACCGGCATCGTCGATGACTTTGCACAGCGTCGATGGCACCGGAATACCGATGGTGCCGATCTGGATGTTCTGGCTCGGGTTTACCGTGGCCACCGGGCTGGTTTCGGTCATGCCGTAACCTTCGCAGATCGGGCAACCGGTAACCTCTTTCCAGCGTTCGGCCGCGGCCAGTTGCAAGGCCATGCCGCCGGACAGGGTGATTTTCAGGCTGGAGAAATCCAGCTTGCGGAACGCTTCGTTGTTGCACAGCGCGACGAACAGCGTGTTCAGGCCGACGAAGCCGCTGAACTTCCACTTCGACAGTTCCTTGACCATCGCCGTCAGGTCGCGCGGGTTGCTGATCAGGATGTTGTGGTTGCCGATCAGCATCATCGCCATGCAATGAAAGGTGAACGCATAGATGTGGTACAGCGGCAGCGGGGTGATCAGGATCTCGCAACCTTCATTGAGGTTGGAACCCATCAGCGCTTTGCACTGCAGCATGTTCGCCACCAGATTGCGATGGGTCAGCATCGCACCCTTGGCCACGCCGGTAGTGCCACCGGTGTATTGCAGCACGGCAATGTCGCTGCTGGCCGGGTTGGCTTCCGCCACTGGCTGGCCATGGCCCTTGCGCAGCACGTCATTGAATTTGATGGCCTTGGGCAAGTGATACGCCGGGACCATCTTCTTCACGTACTTGATGACGCTGTTGACCAGCAGGCGCTTGAGCGGCGGCAGCAGGTCGGCCACTTCAGTGACGATCACATGCTTGACGCCGGTTTTCGGCACGACGGTCTGGGCCAGATGCGCCATGTTGGCCAGGCAGACCAGGGCTTTGGCACCGGAATCGTTGAATTGGTGTTCCATTTCCCGCGCGGTGTACAACGGGTTGGTGTTAACCACGATCAGCCCGGCACGGATGGCACCGAAAACGGCGACCGGGTACTGAAGCACGTTGGGGAGTTGCACGGCGATTCGATCGCCTGGTTGTAAATCGGTATGCTGTTGCAGGTAAGCGGCAAAGGCACCGGACAATTCGTACAGCTCACCGTAGGTGATTGTCTTGCCCAGATTGCTGAATGCCGGTTTGTCAGCGAAGCGTTGGCAGGATTGCTTCAACACTGCCTGAATATTCGGATACTCGTCTGGATTGATCTCGGCAGCAATTCCAGCTGGGTACTTATCCTTCCAAAAGTCTTCGATCATGGAAGCCCACTCCTCAGCAACGCGAATTCAAATACCGCATTTGATGCGATTATTATTGGTGTTTGATTATTGGTGAGTCTGGCTTTTAACAAGGCCGAGAAGTCACAAAGCGCGCCGAGAGTAGCAGCTTTGCCAAGGGCCGACTAGAGCCAAAAACGGCCTCTATAGTCACATTTTTGACTCTTGACTAATCAATAGTCACTTTTAGAGCAAAAATTCTATAACTCCTTGAAAGCCTTTGAAACAGGGGCTTCAGCCCCCTATAAAGCATCGCGGGCAAGCCCGCTCCCACAAGGTTCGCGTCGTACACATTCTTTGTGCACAAACTGAACGTGTGGGAGCGTGGCTTGCCCGCGATCCGCGCAAAGCGCGGCCATTCAACGATCAGGCGATCTCTCGCAACTCCCGCCGCAGAATCTTGCCCACCGGCGTCATCGGCAACGACTCTC
Organism: Pseudomonas sp. F-14 TE3482; assembly: GCF_053629455.1. Classification (NCBI taxonomy): domain Bacteria; kingdom Pseudomonadati; phylum Pseudomonadota; class Gammaproteobacteria; order Pseudomonadales; family Pseudomonadaceae; genus Pseudomonas; species Pseudomonas sp. F-14 TE3482. Next base: position 2,730,065 of record NZ_JBRJII010000001.1, on the reverse strand, counting down.
GCAAGACGATGTGCTTGGGGACTTTGTACGCCGTGAAGTTTTCCTTGCAGTAGGCCTTCAGCTCTTCAAGGCTGACACCTGATTCACGGGCCACCACAAACAACTTCACCGCCTCCCCCGAACGCTCGTCCGGCACGCCGATTACCGCGCAGTTGGCGACTTTCGGGTGAGCCATCACCACGTCTTCGATCTCGTTGGGGTACACGTTGAAGCCCGAGACGATGATCATGTCTTTCTTGCGATCGACGATGCGCACGAAACCGTCCGGGTCGATCACCGCAATGTCGCCGGACCTGAACCAGCCGTCGGCGTCCAGCACTTCGGCGGTGTCTTCGGGTTTCTGCCAGTAACCCTTCATGATCTGCGGGCCCTTGATACACAGTTCGCCACGCTCGCCCAGCGGTTGCTCGACGCCTTCATCGTTGATCACTTTCAGGGTTGTGCCTGGCACCGGCAGGCCGACCGTGCCGATGCGCGACTTGTCGCCGTAGGGGTTGGTGCAGGCCACCGGCGAGGTTTCGGTCAGGCCGTAACCTTCGGTGATGCGGCAACCGGTGAGCTGCTCCCAGCGCTCGGCCGTGGCCTTGACCAGCGCGGTACCACCGGAGTTGGTGAGCTTGAGGCTGGAGAAATCCAGGGTCTTGAAGTCGGGATGGTCCATCAGCGCGACGAACAGCGTGTTGAGCCCCAGCAGCGCCGAAAACCGCCAGTTCTTCAGCTCCTTGATGAAGTTACCAATGTCCCGTGGATTGGTGATCAGCACGTTGTGGTTGCCGGTCACCATCATGCACATGCAGTTCGCCGTGAAGGCATAGATATGGTACAGCGGCAGCGGCGCGATCATCACTTCCTGACCTTCGCGCAGCAGTGGTTGACCGTCTGCACCGAATTGCCCCAGACACGCGCGCGCCTGCTGCATGTTCGCCACCAGGTTGCCGTGGGTCAGCATGGCGCCCTTGGCCAGCCCGGTGGTGCCGCCGGTGTATTGCAGCACGGCGATGTCGTCGAGGCCGACGTTCAGCGGTTTGATGCCCAGGCCACGGCCCAGACGCAGCGCGCTCTTGAAGGAAATCGCCTGCGGCAATGAATAGGCCGGCACCATCTTTTTCACTTTGCTCACAAGGGTATTGACCAGCCAGCCCTTGGCGGTGGGCATCAGGTCGCCCATCTTCGCTTCGATCAGGTACTGAATGTCGGTGTCGGGCAGCACTTCCTGGACCCTCTGTCCGAACACGTTCAGGTAAACCAGCGCCCGGGCACCGGAGTCCTTGAACTGATGACGCATCTCCCGCGCGGTGTACAACGGGTTGGTATTGACCACGATCAGCCCGGCGCGCAAGGCACCGAACACGGCAATCGGGTAATGCAGGATGTTGGGCATCTGCACCGCGATGCGATCCCCCGGCACCAGGTCGGTGTGGGCTTGCAGGTACCCGGCAAACGCGGCGCTGTAGCGTTCCAGTTCGGCGTAGGTCAGGGTCACGCCCATGTTGCTGAACGCCGGGCGGTCGGCAAATTTCTTGCAGGAACGCTCGAACACCTCGATCACCGACTTATAAGCTCCAAGATCAATATCCAGGGGCACGCCAGCCGGGCGCTTGTCATTCCAGAAATCAGGTTGCATTGTTCTTGTCCTCTTTACCTGAGCCTATCCGGGGCCGCTTTCTGTCCTTTCTCAAAAACAGAAAGCGAAAAACGGTGCTTCCCGGACACTAGCAGCTATAACGAATCAGGCAAATATGCGCACGGTCGTCATTGATCGCGTGAATCTTGCTGCCCCGCCGTGGCCTGATCAGACAGTAGGCGACGGGATGCGCTATACAATGCATCGAGGCTGTTTCCCACCCGGCAGCCTCATGCAGCCCAACGCAAAGGAATCGCCATGATCCACGACACTTTCTGGCTGACCGCGAGTGACCGCAGCCGCCTCTTCGTCAACCAGTGGCTGCCGGCCGCGCCGCTCAAGGCGGTGATCCTGCTGGCCCACGGCATGGCAGAACACAGCGGCCGTTACGCCCGTCTGGCGCAAGCATGCTGTGATCGGGATTACGGTGTGTATGCGCCCGACCTGCGTGGACATGGCAAAACTGCCGAAAACGGCACCTTGGGCCATTTCGCCGATGATGATGGCTGGTGCAAAGTGGTCGGCGACCTGGCCAGCCTTAACCAACATATCGGCCAACAGCATCCCGGCGTGCCGATCGTGTTGCTCGGCCACAGCATGGGCAGCTACATCGCCCAGGCCTATTTGCTGCACCACAGCGCCAGCCTGCACGGGGCGATTCTCAGCGGCTCGAACTTCCAGCCCGTAACGCTCTATCGCGCAGCACGACAGATTGCTCGCCTCGAACGCCTGCGCCAAGGGCCCAAGGGTCTCAGTGCGCTGATCGAATGGCTGTCGTTCGGCTCATTCAACAAGAAATTCAAACCGGCGCGCACGCCGTTCGACTGGCTGAGTCGCGACCCGACTGAAGTCGACAAATACGCCAATGACCCGCTCTGCGGCTTTCGCTGCACCAATCAACTGTGGATCGATTTGCTCGGCGGCTTGCAGCAAATCAGCAAAGCGTCCAATCTCGCCCAGATCGATCCGGGCCTGCCGCTGCTGGTTATCGGCGGCGAATGTGATCCGGTAAGCGAAGGCAAACGTCTGAAAGATCTGGCCCACGCCCTGCGCGACGCTGGCTGCCAGAACCTGCAGCTGACTATTTACCCGCAGGCCCGGCATGAACTGTTCAATGAAATCAATCGCGATGAAGTGACTGCCGATGTGCTGAACTGGATCGCCCAGGACTTGAGCGCTCGCCGGCCACCCAGAACCGAATAGTTTTTTTGTGGATTTTTTTTAATTCGTCACAGGAATCGAGACAGATGACCCAGGTTACCAACACGCCTTACGAAGCCCTTGAAGTCGGCCAGACCGCCAGCTACCGCAAGACCGTCGAAGAGCGCGACATTCAGTTGTTCGCCGCGATGTCCGGCGACCACAACCCGGTGCACCTGGACGCCGAGTTCGCCGCCGCCAGCATGTTCAAGGAGCGTATCGCCCACGGCATGTTCAGCGGCGCGTTGATCAGCGCGGCGGTGGCTTGCGAGTTGCCTGGGCCGGGGACGATTTACATCGGTCAGAAGATGAGCTTTCAGAAGCCGGTAAAAATTGGCGACACGCTGACTGTGCGCCTGGAAATTCTCGAGAAACTGCCGAAGTTTCGTGTACGTATCGCCACTCGCGTGTTCAACCAGCGCGATGAGTTGGTCGTGGATGGCGAGGCAGAGATTCTGGCGCCGCGCAAGCAACAGACCGTGACGTTGCCGACGTTGCCGGCGATCAGCATCGGCTGATTTGCAAGTCCGCATGATCATTCCCACGCGGAGCGTGGGAATGATCAGTTACCTTCCTCCTGCACCTGCACACTCGCCGTCATCCCCGCGCTCAAACTGATCCCTTCAGGCAACGTGTCGAGCTTGATCCGCACCGGAATCCGCTGCGCCAGGCGTACCCAGTTAAACGTCGGTTCCACCTCGGCCAGCAACTGCCCATCGGGCGTGGTATTGCGGTCGGTAATCCCGCGACTGATGCTTTCGACGTGCCCCTGCAACGCCTCCCCGGCGCTCATGAGCCAGACTTTGACCGGATCGCCGACGCGAATTCGCGGCAGTTTGGTTTCTTCGAAATACGCCTGCACATAAAAGGTCGAATCGTCGATCAACGCCATCACCGGTTGCCCGGCATTCACGTAATTACCCTGGGCCAGACGCAGGTTGGTGACGTGACCGCTGCGCGGCGCATGCACCTCGCTGCGGGTCAGGTTGAGTTGCGCGACCTTGGCTTCAGCCTGAGCTTCGCGCAGTTCGCCCCGGGCGATGCCGGCATTGATCTGCGCGTTCTCGCGCAGTTCGGCACTGATCGCCTGCGGCCCGAGACTGGCTCGGCGGCTGGCTTCGTGTTCACGCAAACCGAGTTGCTGCTGACGGGTCTGCACCACCGCTTGCGCCCTCTCCAGCGCGGCTTCGAAACGATCACGGTCGATACTCAGCAACACATCGCCAGCCTTGACCTGTTGGTTATCGAAAGCCTTGAGCTCTCGCACCCAGCCAGACACGTCGGGGGCGATGACTACGACGTCGGCGCGGATCCGCGCGTCGCGAGTCCAGGGCGTCAACATGTAGTACTGCCACAGATGGAAACCGGCAAAAATCGCCAGCGCCGTCAGGCTCAGGGTTATCGCGACACGTACGGATGTACGCATATTCAACTCCTTTATAAAGGCCCGAGGACGACGGTGATCAGAGTCAATACACAGACGTACAAGGCGCAATCAAACAACGCTTCGTGCCAGATCCAGCGGCCGACCGGGGTCAGGCGCAAGACCATGCGCAACGCTCCGGTCACCAGCAACGCCAGCAACACATCAATCAGAAACGGACTGAGCAGCACGCCGCCCACCGACCACTCACGCAAGCCCATGGCTTTGCTCCTGTTGGTGACACCAGGCACGCCAGCTGCTTTGTAATTGCAGCACCGCGCCCTGGGCGAGTTTCACCGCGTCGCTGGGCGGCAACGCGTACAAGGTTTTCAATAATGCTTCGCTGGGTTGTGCCAGCGCCTCGGCGCGACTGCCGGCCGGGCCTTGCCCGAGGACTTTTTCCAGTTGCTCGAGATAACGCCGCTGGGGCGCACTGACCGGCACCTGGGCGGCCGCCAGGCTCAAGCGCAAATGCAGCAACTCATCGCCGATGTCCAGGCCGAGCAAGCCGTCATCCCAGCGGCTGCGCGCCGGCTCCGGCAACTCGGGATAATGCCGCGCCAGTTGCAGCAAACGGTCGGCCATGCGCCCACCGAACCAGCTTTCGGCGCCGCGCAGATTGCGTCGGGTGAGGCGCACCAGATCGGCGAGGGTCGCCGCCAGTAAGCGTCGGCCATGCCATGTCGGGTTACGCATGATCAGCAAGTGAAACGCCAATACGGCAGCGCCGACACCGATCAACATGGCCTGAGCGCTATTGAAGAAATTCGCGACATCGAACTTCATCATGTTCAGCGGCGAAACCAGCACAATAAAGTGCAGACAGAAGGACGTGGCCGTGGCGCCGATCTGCGGTTTGGCCATGCCCAGCGCGCCGAGAAACAGCGGCACGCCCATGCCCATGCACAGCAGCGCAAACCCGCTCCATTGCGGCAGCAGAATCTGCCCGACGATAAACGCCGATGGAATCGCCAGCAGGATGCCGCGCAGAAAGCTCATGCCGATTTGCGCCCCATTCTCGCGGCTGGCAAACAGACTGCACACCACACACGTCAGCACCAGAGCGCCCGACGCCGCAGGCCATGCCGTCGCCAGCCAGAAACCCGACACCACCAGAAACGCCAGCGCACTGCGCGCGCCAAAGACCAGCGCCAATGACAGGTCGCGATGCGGCGTAAGGGTTCTCGGCGGGTCGGCCGTTTCACGCCCCTCCTCCACCGCTTTCAATGCGGTACAGGCCGCCATGGCGGTATCGAGCAACAAAGTGAAACGGGCCAGACAGTAACTTTGCGCAGCACTGATGCGTGCATCGTGAGAGGCGTCGAGCAATCTGGGGCGCAAGGCTTGCAACTGGGCGGTATCACAAGCGCCAATCGCTTCTTGAACCTCGGTCATCCATGGCATCAGTTGCTCGGCTTCGAGCAGTTCCAATTGATTCCATTGACGGCGCACCGAACGGGCGATGCGCAACAGCATCAACAGCTTCTGACTCAAACCGCTGATGGCCCGCGCTCGTTGCCGACCGAGGCTACCTTCAAACCAGGCATGTTCGCGCTGGGCATCGAACGCGACGATTTTCCCGAGTATTTCCAGCAAGCCTTTACGCGCCTGAGCGTCGCCGGCCAACGTCGCACGCGCGGCATTCATGCCGCTTTGCCAGGCTGCCCGGGCCTGGTCCGCCAGTTGCCGTTCGACCCGCAATGGCCAGAGCAACGCACTGGCAGCGGTGGCGCAGAGAATGCCCAGGCAGATTTCCGTGCAGCGCGCCACGGCTTGATCGAACACTGTCAGCGGATGGGTAATGGCTGGCAATGCGATGATCGCCACCGTGTAACCGGCCAACACGAAGGAATAGGACCAGGCGCTGCGCAGCAAGGTCGAACTCGCCGTACACAGCCCGAGCCACAACGCCAACGCCAGCAAAAACAGCCAGGGCGTCTGAGCGAACAGGCCCATGAACACCACCGACATGATCGTCCCGACCAGCGTACCCAACAGCCGTGCCAAACCCTTGTGCACCACCATCCCGGACAACGGTTGGGCGACGATAAATGCCGTCATCAACGCCCACGACGGTTGCTCCAGCCCCCAGCGCAACGCCAGCCACAGTGCCAGGCCGCCGCCGATCAAAGTCTTGATCGCGAACTGCAAGGCGCGGCGGTCAGGCGCGAACAAAGCCTGCAAAGTGATAGGCACGTAGGACACTCTTGAAAGGACGGCTTAACGATAGCCGGGTTAGGCGAGATGATCTGAATGACAAATTATTAGCTAGCTATCTATATCCCGTCCAGTGTTAAATCCCGAACATAAAAAAACGCCAGACTGGCTGGCGTTTTTGACAGATAACGAACGCTTATGAGCGTGCGCGAGCCTGGTTACGCAGGGCTTTCACCTGATCGTGGTTGCGTTGCACGCCGTGATACTGGCGTTCAACGATGTCACGAATGCTCACCAGGTTGTCTTTGTTGATTTTTTCCAGCGCTTCCTTGTACGCCTTCAGCGCGTGGTCTTCACCGCGTTCGGCTTCGTTCAGCACCGCCTCTTCATCCTTGCCGGTGAACATCGCCTTCACGTCGACCCAACGACGGTGAAGGTCGCCGCTGACACTGGTGGAGGTTTCCGGATCACCGCCCAGGGAACGCACGGCAGCCTGCAGCTCGGCAGCGGCAGCAGCGCAGTCGGCGGAGCGCTGCATGAACAGGTTTTTAAGTTCTGGATGCTTGATGTCTTCAGCGCAAGTCTTGAACCCTTCCTGACCGTCTTTACTGGTTTCAATCAGGTCGTTGAGTACAGAAATCGCTTCTTTATTAATGTCGGTCATTTTTCAATTCCTTGCGGTTGATGAAAGATGCAATAAGTAGTTGCAGCCTGCATGCCAGCTTTGAATTGATGACTTTTTACTTATATTTCAATTGGTTAGGTTTTAACGAGGAATCTGTATCCGCTTTTTTTGCATGATCTGTCATTTGGCCTGCATGCAGAATGCCTGTATTTTCCAGACGGCCTTGAATCAAGATGACTGATGATGAATCCCGAAAAGCTCGAACTGCTGATTACCCGCGAAATGCCCTTCGGCAAATACAAGGGCCGCATCATCGCTGACCTGCCCGGTCAGTACCTGAACTGGTTCGCTCGCGAAGGTTTCCCCCACGGTGAACTGGGTGGTTTGCTGGCTTTGATGCAGGAAATCGACCACAACGGCTTGTCGGAACTGCTCGAACCCCTGCGCGCCAAACACGGCAAACCCGCGCCTCGCCACTGACCCGCCCTACCTCACCGAGTTGCTCATGCCCGAGAACACCCGCCGTACCCGCGATGAAGCCTTTTGGCAGACCTTTGCCGACCGTTACGCTGTCGAACCCGGCCCCCTGAACCTGGAAAACGGTTATTTCGGGCGCATGTCGCGCACCGTGGTCGAGGAGTATCAGCGCAACATCGAACTCATCAACCGCGGCAACTCGGTGCATGTGCGCCAGCGCTTCGAACAGGGTGAAAGCGTCAAGATTCGTGCGCAACTGGCCGAGCTGATCGGTGCCCCCGCCGAAGCCGTTGCCTTCACCTGCAACGCCTCGGATGGCCTGCAATCGCTGATCCGCAACTACAACCGCCTGGCACCGGGCGATCAGGTGCTGATAAGCGATCTGGAGTACGACACGGTCAAGGGCGCAATGCGTTGGCTGGCACGTTATCGAGGCGTGGAAGTGATCGAGATCGAACACCGCCACCCCGCCAGTTTCGACAGTTTACTCACCGCTTACCGCGAAGCTTTCGTGCGTTATCCGCGCCTGAAGCTGATGGCGCTGACCCACGTCACCCATCGCACCGGACTGGTCATGCCGGTGCAGGCGATTGCCGCTGCCGCCAGGGAACACGGGATCGATGTGATCCTCGACGGCGCCCATGCCCTCGGTCAGATCGAGTTCGATCTCGAGAAACTGGGCATCGCCTTTGCTGGTTACAACTTGCACAAATGGATCGGTGCGCCGCTGACGCTGGGCTTCATTTACATCGCCCCCGAGCGCCTGGCCGATATTGACCCGGACATGGGCGAGATGCATTTCCCGGTCACCGACATTCGCGCCCGCACGCCCTACAGCACGCCCAATATTCCGGCCCTGCTGACCCTGCCGTTGGTGTTCGAAGAACATCACGCCATGGGCGGTTCCGTTGCCAAGGGCATGCGGCTCAATTACCTGCGCAACCGATGGGTCGATGCCGTTCGGGGGTTACCGGGGATCGAAATCATGACCCCCGATGACCCGCGCCTGTATTGCGCCATCACCTCGATGCGCTTTACCCGGCATGCCGATCAGCAGGTGATGGTCGAGCGCCTGCTCAACGACTACAACCTGTTTACCGTGATGCGCAGCGGTGCAGCGTGTGGTCCGTGCATCCGCATTACGCCGGGCCTCACCACCACCGCAGCCGACATGGATCGGTTGGCACGGGCGCTGACTGAATTGCGCTGAGGTCACACGGTGTATTTGTCGAAGTCCTCGGGCTTGATTTGCGATGACACTGCAAACGTGTCGACGCCGATGGTCATGTGCCCGAAAAAGCCGTCGTCGTTCGAGTCTCGACCGATGGCATGGACATTCAAGGTCGAGGCTTCGCCGCCTCGGTGTTTGTAGTGAAAATCTTCATCGTTTGTCAGCGCTGATACCGTGCGCCCGCCGTATTCTCTGGCACTAAGCACCGATCTCGACGCTACGTCCGGGAAGTAGAGTTGGCCAACCCAGGCGACATGGCGTTCTTCGAGATAGTTGTTGCCGGCTGTGATGCGTACCGCGACATGTATGTGCAGCGCTCGGCCGGCATAAAACCCCGGATAGATCGTGGTAAACCGGACGATGCCGTTTTTGTCCGTGAATTGCCCACCACGCAGGTAGGTATCATCATCGGTACGCGGGATCGACCCGATATCACCGACGCTGACTTTCTTGTCTGGGTTGATCTTGCTCCACCCCGAATACGCCCCGCGCGCGTTGCAATGCCAGATATCGACCACCGCCCCGGTGACCGGTTGACCGGTCATCGCATCGACGATCGTCAGCCGCAGCACCAAGGGGATGCCGTCCACGCCTTCGCTGATATTGCGTCTGATCAGTTTCGGGTTTCGAAAATACGGGCCGGCGATCTGTTCGGGTGACAGTTGGCAAGCCGGAGGTGGGGATGTAATTGCAGTATTGTCGTCCATGACGCTCTCTCTTCCATAAGATGAACGCAGGGTAACGCTGGACGAGCGACGAGATGCGGTAACTATGTATCGCTTTTTTTCTTGTTGGATTTTTTTTGGCAAAAAAAGGGGGGGCAGCCATAAGGGGTTTATTTCAGGCAAAAAAAAACGGTGCACCGACCAAGCGCACCGTAAAGCCGTAGAACACACAACGAAGTGTTTGGTAAAAATCCGGTAAATCAGTCCAGCAGGGCCAACGCCTCGGCGGTGCACTCCTGGATGCGGGCCCAGTCGCCGTTCTTGATCCACTCGGGGTCAAGCATCCAGCTACCGCCCACGCACATCACGTTTTTCAACGCCATGTAGCTCTTGATGTTGGCCGGGCTGACGCCGCCGGTCGGGCAGAATTTTACTTCGCCGAACGGACCGCCCAGGGCCTTGATAGCCGCGACGCCGCCGCTGACTTCCGCCGGGAACAGCTTGAAGCGGCGATAACCCAGGCTATAGCCTTCCATGATGCCGGAGGCATTGCTGATGCCCGGCAACAACGGGATCGGGCTGCCGACACTGGCTTCAAGCAAGTCACGGGTGATGCCCGGTGTGACGATGAATTGCGAACCGGCCGCTTCGGCAGCGGCCAGCATGCTGCGATCAAGCACGGTGCCGGCACCGGTCACCAGTTCCGGACGCTGCTCGCGCAGGATCTGGATCGCCTTGAGGCCGAACTGCGAACGCAGGGTCACTTCCAGCGCCGTCAGGCCACCGGCCGCCAGGGCGTCGGCCAACGGCAGTACGTCCTGTTCACGGGCGATGGTGATCACCGGCAGGATCCGCGCCTTGGCGCAAAGGCTGTCGATCAGGGCAACTTTGTCCGCCATGGAAACGGTCGGGGATGTGTTTGTCATAGCGGCTGATCCTTGGTTCATGGGCACCAGTAAATCTCTAACGTAGGTTGCAGAAACGCCCGAATCGGCATGGCGGCGACATCGTCACCGGCCAGGGCGGCATTCAGGGTGGTCAGCTTGGACTGACCGGAAATCGATAGAACGGTGTGCTTCGCCGAAGCCAGCAGCGCGCGACTCATGGTCAGGCGTTGATGGGGCACGGTCGGCGCCAGCATCGGCCAGCAACGGCGGGTGCCGTCGACTTTCAAGGCATCGGCCAGGTTCGGGCTGTTGGGGAACAGCGACGCGGTATGACCGTCGTCTCCCATGCCCAGCACCAGCACGTCGATCGCTGGCAATTCGGCGAGCAAGCGATCAGCCTGCTCGGCGGCCTGTTCCAGGTTGGCGGTGGCACTGTAGAGGCTCAGGAACTGAGCCTTGGCCGCCGGGCCTTGCAACAGGTAACGCTTGAGCAGACCGGCATTGCTGTCGGCATGCTCCACCGGCACCCAGCGCTCGTCAGCCAGGCTGACCACCACTTTCGACCAGTCCAGCTTCTGCTTGGCCAGGTGCTGGAAAAACGCCACCGGGCTGCGCCCGCCAGACACCACCAGCGTCGCGGCGCCTTGTGCGGCAATGGCGTCGCTCAATTGCTTGGCCACCGTCAATGCCAGGCCTTCGGCCAGCAGCACCGGGCTCTTGAACTCATGGGCGCTAACGCCCTGAGGCAGTTTCAATTCAGATATCGCCATACCACGACCTCCCGTCCCGCGTAATCAGTGCAATGGAGCTCATCGGCCCCCACGACCCTGCCGCGTACGGCTTGGGCGCATCGCCGGATTTTTTCCACCCGGCGATCAACTGGTCACACCACTTCCACGCGGCTTCGATTTCATCTTTACGGACAAACAAATTCTGATTGCCGCGCATCACTTCCAGTAACAACCGCTCGTAGGCGTCGGGAATCCGCGCGCTGCGATAGGTGTCGGAAAAATTCAGCTGCAACGGACCGCTGCGCAGCTGCATGCCCTTGTCCAGGCCTTGTTCTTTGGTCATCACGCGCAAGGAAATGCCTTCGTCCGGTTGCAGGCGGATGATCAGTTTGTTGCTGATCTGCAAGCGCTGCTCGGGGGCGAAGATGTAGTGCGACGGCTCCTTGAAGTGGATGACGATCTGCGACAATTTTTGCGGCATGCGCTTGCCGGTCCGCAGGTAAAACGGCACACCGGCCCAGCGCCAGTTACGAATGTCGGCACGCAGGGCGACGAAGGTTTCGGTGTCGCTCTGGGTGTTGGAATTAGGCTCTTCCAGATACCCGGGTACCGATTTGCCTTCGCTGTGCCCGGCGATGTACTGGCCGCGCACCACTTGAGTGGTCAGGCCTTCCGGGCTGATCGGCGCCAGCGCCTTGAGGACTTTGACTTTCTCATCGCGAATGCTGTCGGCGGACAGGTCAGCCGGCGGGTCCATGGCGATCAGGCAGAGCAATTGCAGCAGGTGATTCTGGATCATGTCCCGCAGCTGCCCGGCCTTGTCGAAATAGCCCCAACGGCCTTCGATCCCGACCTTCTCGGCCACGGTGATTTCCACGTGGGAGATGTAATTCTGGTTCCACTGGGTTTCGAACAGACTGTTGGCGAAACGCAGGGCGATCAGGTTTTGTACGGTCTCTTTGCCCAGGTAGTGGTCGATGCGGTAGGTGCGGTTCTCCGGGAAGAACTGCGCCACGGCGTCGTTGACCTTGCGCGAGGATTCCAGGTCCGAACCGATGGGTTTTTCCAGCACCACGCGGGTGTTTTCGGTCAGGCCGACCTTCGACAGGTTCTCGCAAATAGCGCCATACACCGCCGCCGGGGTGGCGAAGTAGGCAATCACCCGCTGGGCACTGCCGGCCTGCTCGGCCAGGGCAACGTAATCGTCAGCCTTGAGGAAGTCGACGTGCAGGTAGCTCAAACGGGCCAGGAAGCGCTCGAGCACCGCTTCATCCAGCTCTTTGGCGCCCACGTAGCGGCGCAGTTCAGTGGCGATGAATGCCAGATGCTGCTGCTCGCTGCCGGGTTCACGGGCCAGCGCGATAATGCGCGTATCCTCATGAAGCAGGCCGGCGCCATCGAGTTGATAAAGGGCAGGAAACAGCTTGCGCAGGGCCAGATCGCCGAGAGCGCCGAACAAGGCAAAGGTGCAAGGTTCAACCGTAATCGAAGGCATGATGTTTGTTCTTTTATCAAGTTAAGCTACAAATACCTTTTTTCAAGGCATCACTCAAGGGAAAATGTAGTAATAACCACAACATTTTCGCAAAATACAGATTCCGAGTGGTGGTCAGTCGGAGCCATCAGTAGGATAGGCCACCGTTATGGGCCGTATCAAAGGCCCAATTTGCATTAGTCGAACGCTTATTTGCGCTGCTGACCTAAGGAACATGAAATGGATCGCGTGCGAAATTTACTGGAACAGATCCAGAATCGCCTTGAAGACCTGAACAAGGCTGAACGCAAAGTCGCCGAAGTGATTCTGCTCAACCCGGAGCAGGCCACCCGGTTCAGCATTGCCGCCCTCGCCCAGGCCTCGAAGGTCAGCGAGCCGACGGTCAACCGTTTCTGCCGCTCGTTCGGCGTCAGCGGCTACCCGGAACTGAAACTGCAGCTGGCCCAAAGCCTGGCCAGTGGCGCGGCGTATGTCAGCCGGGCGGTTGAAGCCGATGACAATCCGGAAGCGTATACAAAAAAGATTTTCGGCAGCGCCATCGCCTCTTTGGACAGTGCGTTGCAGGCGCTTGACCCGAGCCTGATCAGCCGTGCCGTCGACCTGTTGATCCAGGCCCGCCAGATCCACTTCTTCGGCCTCGGCGCTTCGGCTCCGGTGGCGCTGGATGCCCAGCACAAATTCTTCCGTTTCAACCTGGCAGTGACCGCCCATGCCGACGTGCTGATGCAACGCATGATCGCCTCGGTGGCCCACACCGGTGAGTTGTTCGTGATCATTTCCTACACCGGCCGCACCCGCGAACTGGTGGAAGTGGCGCGCATCGCCCGGGAAAACGGTGCTTCGGTGCTGGGCCTGACGGCCGAGGGTTCGCCGCTGGCCAAGGCCAGCACCTTGAGCCTGAACATCCCGTTGCCGGAAGACACTGATATCTATATGCCGATGACGTCGCGGATCATTCAGTTGACCGTGCTCGATGTGCTCGCCACCGGCATGACCCTGCGCCGGGGCGTGGATTTCCAGCCGCATTTGCGCAAGATCAAGGAAAGCCTGAATGCCAGTCGGTATCCGATTGGGGATGAATTCAACTAACCCAGGATCTTCATTGCCTGTCCGGGCCTCATCGCGGGCAAGCCCGCTCCCACAGAAATTTACGGCGCACACAAATCTGTGTTCACTGAGTATCCCTGTGGGAGCGGGCTTGCCCGCGATGAGGCCCGGCGCAACACCGCAGATTTTGAGCTAAGCCCCAACCCGCGCCTGCAAACTCAAATGCGCCCGCTCCCCCGGCGCCAGGCACAGGCTGTCGGTGCCGCCGCTGGCCGCTTCCACACAAACAAACTCCAAAACCTCGTTCCAGCTCACGCCCAGCAACGGCCGCGAGCCCGGATGCCAGACCACCGTGTCTGCATGGTCACCGGTGTCGATGCACAACTGCCGCTGCCAGGCGTGGTCCATGAGCTGCAATTCGCCGTCATGCTGGAACACTCGCTGACAACCACCGTCGACCCGCAACTCGCCTTCCTGCTGACAAACCTGGCGGCTCAACTGGTCGTAACCTTGCGCACCGTCGAGCCCAGACAGCGCTACCTCGCCCACGTCACCAATACGCCAATAGGCGTGCAACGCCTGGCTCAACTGGCACGGCATGTCGTCTTGATGCTCGGTGCTCAGGTGCAAATCCATGCGTTCGCCCAGATGCGCGTGCAAGTCCACTTGCCAGTCGCACAGCTGTAACTGCCAGTGCAGGTGCACGCCATCGTCATCACTGCTGCTGTCGAGCAGTTTCCAGTCGAGCAAACGCGCCCAGCCATGGGACGGCCAGGCGTTTTCGCTCGGATGACGGCCGTACCACGGCCAGCACACCGGCACACCGCCGCGAATCGCACCGACATGCGGCCACTTCGCCGCGCACCACAGCCAGGGTTTCTGCCCCTTTGGCTGGAAGTGCAGCAACTGCGCGCCCTGCCGACTGAACACCGCCTGACACAGCGGATGGTCGATCACCAGCACATCGCGCATCTGATAGCGCTCCCACGCAAACACCGGACGTTCGCGCAAGGATTTGAAGAAGCGTTGTAGCGGATGCTCAAGCATGTGCCGCGGTCCTGAAAATCATTTTTCTACCTGATCGTTCCCACGCCCTGCGTGGGAATGCATCCCGTGACGCTCTGCGTCACATACGATGGACGCAGAGCGTCCAGAGCGGCGTTACCACGCAGAGCGTGGGAACGATCTGTCCAAGGGGTGCACTACCCCCAAAAAAAAGCGGACAGCCATGGCCGTCCGCAAAAATGCGCACATAGAGAAGAGCTTATCGCAACAGCGTTAGAACACCGACTGAATTTTCAGACCAGCCACCAGAGCGTTGTCGACTTCATCCACACCGCCCGGATGAGTGATGTATTGCAGGTTAGGACGGACGGTCAGCCAGTCGGTAACGTGGAAACCGTAGTTGATCTCGTAGTTGTACTCGGTGGAACGCAACGGCGAGAACAGCGGGTCTTCGTAGTCGGTGACACCATTGGCGGCGTTGACCAACTCGGCGTTTTTCTTCACATCTTCGTTGACATGGATACGGGCGAAACCGATCCCGACATCATCTTTAGGACGCGCATCGAACGGGCCCTTGTACACGAACATCAGCGACTGGTAGTTGTCGACGATGTTGGTGTCCTTGTCGTGGAAAGTGGCATTGGCCGCGATGTTCAGACCGCGCGAAGCGTCACCGTTGTGGGTGGTGAGTTGTTGCTGCGCCACGAACCAGTAGCCGTGCTTGCTATCGTGACTGCGATAGGCGTTGCCGCTGGTCGCCGCATCGTCGCCGTTGTCGTCTTTACGCACGTCATCGGCGTTGGCAGTGCTCTTGTAGTAACCCACACGGTACTCGCCCGGCAGGTTGTTGACCTTCGGCGACCAGACCAATTCAACCGGCAAGACGGTGCCCTCGGTACCACTGCCGCTGAGCTTGAAGCCGTTACCGTGCTCAAGTTGCGACGGGTTCTGGTTGTACGCGCCGATCTGCGCATAGAACTCGGGCGTGATGTTGTACTTCACGCGAACCGCTGCCTGCATGACCGGCCAGTTGTACCAGATGTTGGTCGCCCAGTTACCCGCTTGTGAACCGCAGAATGCCAGGTTCTGGAACTCGCAAGGGAAGGTGTTGAAGTCTTCGCCTTCACCGAAGTAACCGGCCTTGACGTCCAGTTTACCGTCGAGAAACTGGTGTTTGATCCACAGTTGGGTCAGACGGACCATATGGCCACGGCCGTAGACTTCCTGGGAGGAACTCAAGGTGCCGGCACGTGGGTCGCCGACACGGTCATTGGAGATGTTTTCACCGTTACGGTTGGTGAGCTGGATCTTCGCCTGGGTGTTATCCCAGCCCCACAGTTTTTCCAGGTCCAGCGCCACGCCCAAGCCAAACTGGTCGGCGTAACGCGCCGTCTTGTCGTCGTTGTAGCCGCCATGCAGGTTGGCGCCCACTTCACCAACGTAGTCGGCCTTGATGTCGATACCTTGCTCGATCAGCCTGGTCCGCTCGCCGCCCCAATCCCCGGTCATCCACTGCGAGTCGGCACTGAACGCGTCAGCCGCGTGTGCGCTACCGGCCATAGTCATCATCGCAAGAGCTGACAATTGGCAGATAAGCTGAGCGTTGTTCTTCTTCTTCATCCCTACATCCTCGTCTTTATTGTTATTAACTGTTTTTATCTAACGCGGTTTACATCGATTGCGACGGATGTCCCCATCCACCGTACATCCCCCTGTGGGAGCGGGCTTTTGTGGGAGCTGGCTTGCCTGCGATGGCATCCACTCGGTTCAACGTAAAACCGAGTCGCTTGTATCGCGGGCAAGCCCGGCTCCCACACAACCCAATTCCCACATTTGATTCTTCAGCGGCCTTTGAATTGGGCCACGTTGGCGCTGTGAGCTTCAGCTTTCGGCAGGCCGGCCACCCCCAGGCGTTCACCGGTCTTGGCATCGAACAACAGCACTTTCGATGGATCGAATTGCAGGGTCAGGGTCTCGCCCACGGCCGGCGCGACGTCTGGTGCCAGGCGGCAGCAGACTTTGGTGTCGTTGAGGTTGACGAACACCAGGGTGTCGGGACCAGTCGGTTCGGTGACCTGCACTTCGGCACGAATGGTCGGCAAACCATTCGGCTCGCTGCCCGCCAGCACGATCTGCTCCGGGCGCATGCCAAGGATCACTTCGCGGTCTTCGAGACCGGCGTCCTGCATGCCCAGCGGCAATTCGCAGCGCGCCTGACCGCTGTCGAGCAGTGCCACCAGACGACCTTCCTTACGCTGCAAACGCAGAGGAATGAAGTTCATTGGCGGCGAACCGATGAAGCTCGCCACAAACAGGTTGGCCGGGTTGTTGTAGATGTCTTTTGGCGTGCCGAACTGCTGAATGATCCCGTCCTTCATCACCGCCACTTTGTCGCCCAGGGTCATGGCTTCGATCTGGTCGTGAGTCACGTAGACCGTGGTGGTTTTCAGACGCTGGTGCATCAGTTTCATTTCGGTGCGCATCTCGACCCGCAGCTTGGCGTCGAGGTTGGACAGCGGTTCGTCGAACAGGTAAATCTTCGGCCGCCGCGCCAGCGCCCGGCCCATCGCCACGCGCTGTTGCTGACCACCGGAAAGCTGGCCCGGTTTGCGGCTGAGCAGGTGTTCGATTTGCAGCAGCTTGGCCACGCGAGCGACTTCTTCGTCGATTTCGGCGGTGGGCATTTTGCGAATCTTCAGGCCGAACGCGATGTTGTCCCGCACGCTCATGGTCGGGTACAGCGCGTAAGACTGGAACACCATGGCGATGTCGCGATCTTTCGGGCTCATGCCGCTGATGTCGGCGTCGTCCACCAGAATCGCGCCGCCGCTGATGTTTTCAAGTCCTGCGATGCAGTTCATCAGCGTGGACTTACCACAGCCCGATGGACCGACCAGGATCAGGAACTCACCGTCATTGATCTTCAGTTCAATGTTTTTCAGGGTGTCCGGCAAACCGGCACCGTAGGTCTTGTTGACGTTGCGTAATTCGAGAGTTGCCATGTTCTACCCCTTGACCGCGCCGGACGTCAGCCCACGCAGGAAATACTTGCCAGCGAATATGTAGACCAGCAGTGTCGGCAGCCCGGCGATCATCGCGGCGGCCATATCAACGTTGTATTCCTTGGCCCCGGTGCTGGTGTTGACCAGGTTGTTCAGGGCCACGGTAATCGGCTGGGCATCGCCACTGGCGAAGACCACGCCGAACAGGAAGTCATTCCAGATCTGCGTGAACTGCCAGATCAGGCAGACCATCACGATCGGGATCGACATCGGCAGCAGGATCTTCCAGAAAATCGTGAAGAAGCCCGCGCCATCCAGCCGCGCCGCCTTGACCAGCGCATCCGGAATGCTCACGTAGTAGTTACGGAAGAACAGCGTGGTGAACGCCAGTCCATAGACCACATGCACCAGCACCAGCCCGGTGGTGGTGTTGGCCAGGCCGATCTTGCCGAGGGTGAACGAGGCTGGCAGCAGCACGGTCTGGAACGGCAGGAAGCAGCCGAACAACAACAGGCCGAAGAACAGTTGCGAACCACGGAAGCGCCACATCGACAGCACGTAGCCGTTCATGGCACCGATGAACGTAGAGATCAGTACCGCCGGCACGGTGATTTTCACCGAGTTCCAGAAGTAGCTGCCGACACTGTCCCAGGCCTTGATCCAGCCGATGCCATCAATCACTTGCGGCCAGCTCAACAGGTTGCCGGTGCGGATGTCTTCCGGGGATTTGAAACTGGTCAGCAGCATCACCACCAGCGGGACCAGATAGATCGCGGCGGCCAGCAACAAGGTTGCGTAGATCGCGATGCGGCTGAAGCTGATCGCCGGTTTTCCGAGTTGATTACTCATGGCGTTTGCCTCGCAATTCGGAGTACAGGTACGGCACCAGAATCGCCAGGATCGCGCCGAGCATCATCATGGCGCTCGCCGAACCAATGCCCATCTGGCCACGGCTGAAAGTGAAGGAGTACATGAACATCGCCGGCAGGTCAGACGAGTAGCCCGGGCCACCCGCGGTCATCGCCGCCACCAGGTCGAAGCTCTTGATCGCGATGTGCGCCAGGATCATGAAAGCGCTGAAGAACACCGGGCGCAGGCTCGGCAATACGATCTTCAGGTAGATGGTCGGCAGGCTCGCACCGTCGACTTGCGCCGCGCGGATGATCGATTGATCGACGCCACGCAGGCCGGCCAGGAACATCGCCATCACAAACCCGGAGGCTTGCCACACAGCGGCGATCACCAGGCAATACACCACGCGATCCTGATCCACCAGCCAGTCGAGACGGAAGCCTTCCCAGCCCCAGTCACGCAACATTTTGTCCAGACCCAGGCCCGGGTTGAGCAGCCATTTCCATGCGGTACCGGTGACGATCATCGAGAGCGCCATCGGGTACAGGTAAACGGTGCGGATGAAGCCTTCCTTGCGAATGCGCTGATCCAGCAGCACCGCGAGGAACACACCCAGCACCAGGCTGATGCCGATGAACATGCCGCCGAACACCGCGAGGTTCTTGCTCGCGACCCACCAGCGATCGTTGTCCATCAGGCGGATGTATTGCTGCAGGCCGACCCACTTGTAGCTCGGCATGAAGCTGGAATTGGTGAAGGACAGAACAAATGTCCAGATGATGTAACCGTAAAAACCAACCAGGACGATCAGCATGCTTGGCGCTAAAACCAGCTTGGGAAGCCAGCGCTGCAATGCGTCGAACGGTGAGGCTTTGCTGAAAACCGCCACAGAGCTCATCGGGATAATCCAGGTGAAGAGAAATGAAATCGGCACGGCGATCCCTTGTGGGAGCGGGCTTCTGTGGGAGCTGGCTTGCCTGCGATGGCATCAACTCGGTTTGAAGTTAAACCGAATCGCCTGCATCGCGGGCAAGCCTGACTCCCACATAAACCCATTCCCACAGGGGTCACGCGGCGTCAGGGATTACTGGGCAGCGTTAACAGCCGATGCCAGTTGCGCGCTGGCCTTGGCCGGGTCAGCGTTCTTGTCGTTCATGAAGTTGGTGACCACATCGAAGATCGCGCCCTGCACAGCCAGGGAAGTGGCCATGTTGTGCGCCATGCTCGGTTGCAGGCCGCCAGTTTTCTCGTCAGCCAGGAAATCCTTGGCCGCCGCTTGAGCGCAAGAATCGAAGCCCAGCGCGCTCATGTCGTTAAGCATGTCGGTACGCACCGGGATCGAGCCTTTGTTGATGCTGAAGACTTTCTGGAAGTCTTTGCCCAGAGCGACCTTGGCCAGGTCTTGCTGGGCGGCGATGTCGCCTTTGCGATCAGCTTTGAGCTTGAACACAGCCATCGAGTCGATGTTGTAGGTGAAGGCTTTTTCGGTGCCCGGGAATGGCACGCACTGGTAGTCCTTGCCCGCGACTTTCTTCGCGGCGGTCCATTCGCTCTTGGCCCAGTCGCCCATCATCTGCATGCCGGCCTTGCCGTTGATAACGTCGGCGGCAGCAATGTTCCAGTCACGACCGGCGCGGTTCGGGTCCATGTAGCCGGTGATTTTTTTCAGCTCGGTGAAGGCCTTGGCCATCTCGGGCCCGGAGAGGGTTTTCTCGTCCAGATCGACCAGCGCTTTCTTGTACCCGTCTGCACCCATGACCGAGAGCACCACGTCTTCAAACACGGTGCTGTCCTGCCACGGCTGGCCACCGTGAGCGAGTGCGATGAAGCCGGCGGCTTTGAGCTTGTCGCCAGCGGCATAGAATTCTTCGAGGGTGGTCGGCGCTTTTTCGATCCCGGCTTTCTTGAAGACTTCCGGGTTGATCCACAGCCAGTTGACGCGGTGGATGTTCACCGGCACGGCGACGTAATCGCCTTCGTATTTCACGGTGTCGGAGACTTTCTTGATCAGCAGGTTATCCCAGCCTTCGGACTTGGAAACCTCTTTGAGGGTGTCGGTGCTGAGCAGGCCAGTGCTGCCCCACTCCTGGATGTCCGGCCCCTTGATCTGGGCAACGCCCGGCGGGTTACCGGCCACGGCGCGGCTTTTGAGTACGGTCATGGCCGTGGAGCCGCCACCGCCGGCGACTGCGCCGTCCTTCCAGGTGAAACCGTCTTTTTCGACTTGGGCCTTGAGCACATCGACGGCTGCTTTTTCACCACCAGACGTCCACCAGTGAACGACTTCCACCGAACCTTTGGCATCGGCGGCAAGGGCACTGACGGGGAATGCAGCAACAGGAAGCAGTGAAGCGAGAGAAATGACAGTAGCGAGGCGAGAAATCGCATTCATCTAGTAGTACCTTTCTTGTTGTTATGCATGCAAGTCTGGTGCTTGCGCTGCATAAGATTCTAAACAGGGGATGCCCCTTCGCAGGTAACGAAGGGACGCGCGAATGTCACCACATGGTTACACAACAACGCTCTGGGACAATTGCGCCAGCGCACTGGCCATGCTCGGCGCCAGCGGCAGGCGCGGGATCAAAACGGCTTGCCAGGCGTGATACAGGTCGGGTTTGCCGGCCCAGATATCGGCGCTCGGACGGTTCAGCGGATCGAGTTCATGGTGCCAACTGCCATCGCAACGGTCGATGAAATGACTGTCACAGAATTCCCAGAACAGTCGGTACCAACGCTCGTATTGCTCATCACCGGTGCGTTTGAGCAGCGCACTGGCGGCAGCGCTGGCTTCGGCATGTGTCCAGTGCAGGCGATGGCGAACCACCGCACGGTTATCCCAATCGAGGGTGTAGACAATGCCCGGCGCTCCGTCGACATCCCAACCGTGACGGCAATTGTGCTCGAAGAGTTTTTGCGCATCGGATGCCAGCCAACCCGGCGTGAGTATCCCCGCCTGCACCCGCGCCGCTTCAAGATGCAGCAACAGCCGCGCCCATTCAAAGCCATGGCCCGGCGTGGTGCCGTAAGGGCGGAATCCGTCAGCCGGGTTGTCGTGGTTGTAGTCGCGCAACGGCTGCCAGTCGCGGTCGAAATGCTCGATCACCAGATAATCATTGGCCGCGGCGTGATCGTGAATGACGCGCTCGACGATGCGCTGGGCGCGAATCAGCCAGCGGTTGTCTTCGGTGACATCGGCCAGGGCGAGGAAGGCTTCGGTGGCGTGCATGTTGCTGTTGGCGCCGCGATAGGCTTCCTCGACGCTCCAGTCGCGGTTAAAGGATTCGCGCATCGCGCCCTCCTCTTCGCTCCAGAAATGACTGTCGATAATGTGGATTGCATCGTCCAGCAGCGCTTGTGCGCCGGGGCGCTGGGCGACCACCGCAGAACTCGCGGCCAACGCCACGAAAGCATGCAGGTAAGCGGCTTTGCCGGTATTGCCGTCGCGGTGTTCGGGCATGGCGAACCAGCCTCCGTGCTCGGCATCACGCAGCGGCCCGCTGAGGGCCTGGATGCCGTGATCCACCAGCTCGGCGAAACCCGGCAGGCCCTGGATGTGGGCCATGGCGAAGCTGTGGGTCATGCGCGCGGTGTTCATGGTTTCAGCTTGCGCGTTGGCCGCCAGGCGACCCTTTTCATCGAGATTGCCGAAGCCTTCGGCCAGCTTTGCAGCCTTGGCGAATGCCAGCAGGCGCAGGCCTTCGGCGGCGAGCCATTGCTGATGGGCAGGCGCGTTCAGCCAACTGCTGAAGGCGGGTTGGAAGGTGTCCATGGGAAGACCTTTTTTGTTGTTATGACTGGGGGCAGTCTAAACAACGGGCGATGGCGGGCAGGTAACGAAGGGGGCGAGTTATGTCACCGAGTTGTGACACTTGCCTCAATGTGAGTGATGCCTTGTGGCGAGGGAGCTTGCTCCCGTTGGACTGCGCAGCAGTCCCATTCTTTTTGGGGATAAGGGGGGCCGCTCCGCGCCCCAGCGGGAGCAAGCTCCCTCGCCACAGGGGCGGTGTCAATCCATTGATCGCGGCAACTGCAACGTCACCCGCAACCCGCCTTCACGCAGGTTTTGCAGGCTGACTTCACCGCCATGGCTATGGGCAATGTTGCGCGCAATCCCCAGCCCCAGGCCATAACCCTGCTGCTGCCCGGCCAAGCGGAAGTGCGGTTCGAACACCTGCTCCAGCCGCTGCTCCGGTACGCCCGGCCCTTCATCGTCGACATGCAGGACAAACGCGCTCTCGTCGTCATCGATGTGCAGATGCGCGTTCTGCCCATATTTCAAGGCGTTGTCGATCAGGTTGCCGATGCAACGCTTGAGCGCCAGCGGCTTGCCGGGATACGGCGCCAGCGCCCGGCCATGCTGGGTCACGCGACCATTGCCGTTGGGCGCCAGATACGGTTCCACGAGGCAGTCGAGCACATGATTGAGGTCCACCGGCTCGATGTTCTCGTGGATATCGGTGTCTTTCACGCATTGCAACGCGCCCTTTACCAGCAACTCCAGCTCATCCAGATCACGGCCGAACTTGGCTTGCAGTTTTTCGTCTTCAAGCAATTCCACCCGCAATCGCAGCCGGGTAATCGGCGTGCGCAAGTCATGGGAAATCGCGCTGAACAATTGGCTGCGTTCAGTCAGATAACGGCTGATACGTTCGCGCATCGCATTGAAGGCGCGACCCACTTCCACCACTTCACTGCCGCCGCCCTCGGCCACCGGTTCGACTTCGGCGCCCAAGGACATGTCCCGCGCCGCCCGCGCCAATCGCTTGAGTGGTCGGCTCTGCCAGTGCACCAACAGGCCGATGAACAACAGCAGGAAACCGCTGGTGAGCACGATGAACCAGACCTGCTGCGCCGGCAGGCCTTGTTCCTCAAGACTGGTGTAGGGCTCGGGCAACAGGGAGGCGATGTACAGCCATTCCCCCGGTGCCATCTGGATTTGCGTGACCAGCACCGGTGGGTTCACCGGCTCCAGGGTCAACGCGTAATGCGCCCAGGAGCGCGGCAACTCATCGAGCTTCAAGCCGCCGTTGAAAATCCGCAGGTCTTCGGGGCTGACGAAGGTCACCGAGATGTCGGTGTCCTGGCCCAGAGACTGGCGCAGCACCTCGTCCACCGCTTTGAGCACCGCTGCTTTGCGCGGGGTGATCGGCAGCACTTCCATGCCCAGTGGTTTGTCATTGAGGGTCACCACGAATCGAGTGCCGCCCATGCTGCGCAACTGATCGAGTACCAGCGGCCGAAACGCCACCGGCAACGAGCGGAAATAACTGACGCTGGCCGTCATCGAATGGGCCAGGCTGCGAGCGCTGGTGACCAGGCCTTCAAGCTGCGTGGCGCGCAATTGCGACACCCAGATCACGCTCGACAACGCCTGTGCGAACAGCACCGCCAGCAGGGTCAGCAGCAACATGCGCCCGAGCAGCGAGCGCGGTACCGGCACCCGCCCGGCGAGCTTGCGCAGGAACTCAGTGACCATTGCTGGCAACCACGTTGGCTGCCAGCTGGTAGCCACTGCCGCGCACGGTACGGATCAGCCGTGGCGGTTTTTCGGTATCGCGCAGGCGCTGGCGCAAACGGCTGACCGCCATGTCGACGATGCGATCGAGCGGCATCAGGTCACGGCCACGGGTGGCGTTGCCGATGGTGTCGCGGTCGAGGATTTCCTGGGGGTGATCGAGGAACAGTTTCAGCAGCGCGAAATCGGCGCCCGAGAGAATCACTTCCTCGCCGTCGATGTGGAACAACCGATGGCTGACCATGTCCAGCCGCCAATCATCGAAGGCCAGCACTTCACTGCCGGAACGCTCCTGACCGAACTGCGCGCGGCGCAACAAGGCTTTGATGCGCGCCTGCAACTCACGGGGGCTGAAGGGTTTGCCGAGGTAGTCGTCTGCGCCCAGTTCCAGGCCGATGACGCGGTCGGCCTCGTCGGAGCTGGCGGTGAGCATGATGATCGGCACATGGGCCTGACGCGGGTGCTGGCGGATCCAGCGGCAGAGGCTGAACCCGTCTTCGTCCGGCAGCATCACGTCGAGAATCACCAGATCGCTCGGTGCCTCGTTCAAGGCCTGACGAAAGCCTGCACCGTCGGGCGTGGTACGGACCTGGAAACCGGCGCGGGTCAGGTAGGTGTCCAGCAACTCGCGTATCTCTTGATCGTCATCGACCAACAAAATCGACTTGTTGACTGAGCTCACGGGGCGGCATCCTTGTTGTTTGAATTGGTTGGATTATGCCTGATCGTTCAAAGATCTATGTTGCCTGTGAGGGCCTCATCGCGGGCAAGCCCGCTCCCACAAGGTTATGCGTACATTTTCAGATGTAGGTAATCCTGTGGGAGCGTGGCTTGCCCGCGATGAAGGCGACGCGGTCTCAAGCCTGATCGAGCGCCACACCCGCACCAACAAGGCCGGAATACGGCGCAGTGACGAGCCACACCGGAATGCCTTTGAAGTAATCGCTCATGCAGCCCTTGTCGGCAAAACACCGGGCGAAACCGCTTTTGACGAAGAAATCGGCAAACCGTGGAATCACCCCGCCGACGATGTACACACCACCGCGCGCCCCGGTGGTCAGCACGTTGTTGCCAGCCACGCGACCGAGCCAGCAGCAGAACTGCTCGAGCACTTCCAGGGCGATCGGATCACCCGCCAGCCCGGCCTTTGTGATCGCCTCAGGCGTGTCGAGCACAGGCGTGTGACCGTCCACTGCGCAGATCGCCCGGTAGACCCGCGGCAAACCACTGCCGCTCAACGCCGTTTCAGCACTGACATGGCCAATCTCGTTGAAGATCTGTTGCCACAGTTGGGTTTCTCGCGGGCTGCTCAGCGGCAGGTCGACGTGACCGCCCTCCCCCGGCAGCGGGGCAAAACGGCCCTCGCCCAGATCGAGCAAGGTGCCCACGCCCAGGCCAGTGCCCGGGCCGATCACCACCGCCGGCCGCAACGGTTCCGGCGTGCCTTCGCAGACCACCCGAAATTCACCCGGTTGCAAGCGGGTCATGCCCAGGGCCATCGCCGAGAAATCGTTGACCAGCAGCAGTTGATCCACCTGCAAGGTCTTGCAGAACCCTTGGCGACTGAGCCGCCAGTGATTGTTGGTGAATTTGAATTCATCGCCGCTCACGGGGCCTGCCACCGACAGGCACACCGAACCGATCGAACCCGGCGCCAGGCCGAGCCCGCTCAGGTAGAGCGCAATGGCTTCCTCCGGGCTGGCGTGGTCTGCCGTCGCCAGCACCTGGACCGATTCCAGCTGCTGGTTTTTCCACAACGCGAAACGTGCGTTGGTGCCACCGATGTCACCGACCAAAGCCAGTTTCAATTAAGCGTCTCCAGGGCAGAAGTAAAGGCGCTGGCGCCTTGCTCTGCGGAGCTGAAGGCCATGCGCATGAAACCAAACAGTTCGCGACCGCTGCCAATGTTGTTGCCCAACAGACCCTTGGCAGGTTCGCGCGCTGCGAACTCTTCGGCGTCCACCTTAAGCTCCAGGGTGCCTTTGACGCCATCGACGCGGATGATATCGCCCTCTTGCACTCGCGCCAAAGCGCCGCCCACATAAGCTTCGGGGCTGACGTGGATCGCCGCCGGGATTTTCCCCGAGGCGCCGGACATACGCCCGTCAGTCACCAACGCGACTTTGAAACCGCGATCCTGCAACACGCCGAGGAACGGCGTCATCTTGTGCAGTTCCGGCATACCGTTGGAACGCGGCCCCTGGAAACGCATCACCGCGACAAAATCCTTCTCCAGCAAACCGGCCTTGAACGCATCGGCCAGGTCCTGTTGGTCCTGGAACACCATGGCTGGCGCTTCGACGACCTGGTTTTCCAGCGCGACTGCCGAGACCTTCATCACGCCACGGCCAAGGTTGCCTTCCATCACCCGCAAGCCACCCTCTGCCGAGAATGCGCGAGCGACCGGACGCAGGATGTTTTCGTCGAGGCTTTCGATCGGGCCTTCGCGCCAGACCAGCTCGCCGTTTTCGAGGAACGGTTCCATGGTGTAGCGGCTCAGGCCGTGACCGAGCACGGTGTTGACGTTTTCGTGGAGCAGGCCGGCTTCCAGCAGTTCACGGATCAGGAACGACATGCCACCCGCCGCCTGGAAGTGGTTGATGTCGGCTTTACCGTTCGGGTACACGTGGCTCAGGGTCGGCACCACCTCGGAGAGGTCGGCCATGTCCTGCCAGGTCAACTGGATGCCCGCGGCCATGGCGATGGCCGGCATGTGCAGGGTGTGGTTGGTCGAACCGCCCGTGGCGTGCAGAGCCACGATGGAGTTGACCAGCGAACGCTCGTCGACGATTTCGCCAATCGGCATGAAGTCGCCGTTCTGCTTGGTCAGGCGGGTGACCTGGTGCGCCGCTTCGCGGGTCAGGGCATCGCGCAACGGGGTGTTCGGGTTGACGAACGAGGCGCCCGGCAAGTGCAGGCCCATGACTTCCATCAGCAACTGGTTGGTGTTGGCGGTGCCGTAGAAGGTGCAGGTGCCAGGGCTGTGATAGGACTTCATCTCCGATTCCAGCAGCTCTTCGCGCGTCGCCTTGCCTTCGGCGTAGCGCTGACGCACATCGGCTTTCTGCTTGTTGGAGATGCCCGACACCATCGGCCCGCCCGGCACGAAAATCGTCGGCAGATGACCGAACCGCAACGCGCCCATCATCAGGCCCGGTACGATCTTGTCGCAGATGCCGAGCATCAGCGCGCCGTCGAACATGTTGTGGGACAGCGCCACAGCGGTGGACAACGCAATCACTTCGCGGCTCGGCAGGCTCAGTTCCATGCCCGGTTCGCCCTGGGTCACGCCATCGCACATCGCGGGGGTGCCACCGGCGAACTGGCCAACGGAGCCGATTTCGCGCAGGGCTTTTTTGATCTGTTCAGGAAAGACTTCGTACGGCTGGTGCGCCGAGAGCATGTCGTTATAAGACGAAACGATGGCGATGTTGGCGGAGTTCATCATCCGCAGGCTGTGCTTGTCGTCGCTGCCACACCCGGCTACGCCATGGGCGAAGTTGGCGCATTGCAGCTTGCCGCGCATCGGGCCGTCGCTGGCGGCGCCGCGGATCAATGCAAGGTAAGCCTCACGCGTGGTGCGGCTGCGGGCGATAAGCCGTTCGGTGACCTCAAGGACGCGGGGATGCATGTGTAGAACTCCAGGCTAACGGATGTGGCGACCTGATTGTCTATGCTGACCAAGTACCGCTGTGATCGGGGTGACAGACGGTTTTCTTGATCATTCGGACCAGTTGATTCAGGTCACTCGTTGTAGATAAAACAAAATATTGCCACTAAAAAGGCTTGTTTTCTATTTTTTTGCGAATAATCTTGTAATTCCAACAACAAAACGACGGCGGCGCTGTAAATGACTCTTCGAATTGCAATCAATGGTTTTGGCCGTATCGGCCGTAATGTCCTGCGCGCACTGTATACCCAAGGCTATCGTCAGGATCTGCAGATCGTAGCGATCAACGACCTGGGCGACAGCTCGATGAATGCTCATCTGCTCAAGTACGACACCGTTCACGGCACATTCGATGCCGATGTCCAGCACGATCAGGAAAGCCTGACCGTCAACGGCGACCGTATTTCGGTCAGCGCCATTCGCAACCCGGCCGAACTGCCCTGGGCCGCGGAAAAGGTCGACGTCGTGTTCGAATGCACCGGTCTGTTCACCGACCGCGCCAAAGCCGCCGCGCATATTACGGCCGGCGCGCGCAAAGTGATTATCTCGGCCCCGGCCAAAGGCGCCGATGCCACCGTGGTTTATGGGGTTAACCACGACATTCTGCGCCAATCTCACCAGATCATTTCCAACGCCTCGTGCACCACCAACTGCCTGGCCCCGGTGGCCCAGGTGCTGCACCGCGAGCTGGGCATCGAAAGCGGTCTGATGACCACCATCCATGCTTATACCAACGACCAGAACCTGACCGACGTCTACCACACCGACCCGTACCGCGCCCGTTCCGCCACCCAGAACATGATCCCGAGCAAGACCGGCGCCGCTGAAGCGGTCGGCCTGGTGCTGCCAGAACTGGCGGGCAAACTGACCGGCATGGCGGTGCGTGTTCCGGTGATCAACGTGTCGCTGGTGGACCTGACCGTGCAGCTCAAGCGTGAAGCGTCGGCCGATGAAGTTAACGCGATGCTCAAACACGCCAGCCAGCACTCGAAGATTCTCGGTTACAACACCCTGCCGCTGGTTTCCAGCGACTTCAACCACAACCCGCTGTCGTCGATCTTCGACGCCAACCACACCAAGTCCAGCGGCAAGCTGCTCAAAGTGCTGGCCTGGTACGACAACGAATGGGGCTTCTCCAACCGCATGCTCGATAACTGCCTGGCGCTCTGCAACGCAGAATAAACAGCTGTGTCGACATGGCCCCTGTAGGAGCTGCGGAAGGCTGCGATCTTTTGATCTTGATTTTTGCCGGCCTCACAACCGCCAGGATCAACAGATCGCAGCCTTCGGCAGCTCCTACAGGTAGGTGAAAACGCCGGAAAATGCGTCGTCGCAGGCGCATTACGCCTGGGAGAAGCAAGCGATGATCGGTATCAGCTTTACGCAAAAAACCCTGGCAGCGCGCAAGCGTATTGCCCTGGTTGCCCACGACCACTGCAAGGTATTTTTGCTCGACTGGGCTGAGCGGCAAAAAAACAAACTCGCGCAACATGAACTGGTCGCCACCGGCACGACGGGGTTGTTGTTGCAACAACGCCTCGACCTGCCGGTGGAAAGCATGATCAGCGGTCCGCTGGGCGGCGATCAGCAACTGGGCGCGCGAATCGCCGAGCAGCGGGTCGATATGCTGGTGTTCTTCTGGGACCCGTTCGAACCGCAACCCCACGACCCGGACATCAAGGCCCTGCTGCGGGTCGCGGCGGTGTGGAACATCCCGGTGGCCTGCAACGAGTGCAGTGCCGATTACCTGCTCAGCAGCCCGTTGATGGATCAGGCTCACGAACACCGCATTCCGGACTACGCGACCTATTTGCTGGGTCGTGGATGAAGCGTGACCAGTACCGGGCGTAGCAACAATCACAAATCCTTGTGGGAGCTGGCTTGCCTGCGATGGCGGTGTGTCAGCCGAATCTCTGTTGGCTGATACACCGCCATCGCAGGCAAGCCAGCTCCCACAGGGTTGGGTATTCGGCCGGCAACCGGCGTTTTCATCTAATCGAGCGGTATTTTGAACTATGCTCGGGCTCTCGCTCCGGAGGGCCTTCGATGACTGATTTACTCACGTCCATTCAAGCCGCACTCGGCTTGCCCCACACACCCATCCCGTTCGCCTCGAGGGGCGCCCTGCCCTCGGCATTTGCCGTCACCGACCTTGCCTGCGCGAGCATTGCCGCTGCCGGTCAGGCTGTCAGTGAATGGCTGCAACAACACACCGGCCGTTTGCCTACTCTTGAAGTCGACCGGCGCCTGGCGTCGTTCTGGTTCGCGACGTCGATCCGCCCCATGGGCTGGAGCGTCCCGCCGTTATGGGACCCGGTTGCCGGTGACTATGCGGCCAAGGACGGCTGGGTTCGCTTGCACACCAACGCGCCTCATCACCGTGCCGCCGCTGAAAGCGTGCTCGGCGCCTGTGCCGACCGCGCCGCGATGGCGAGCAAGGTTGCGCAATGGGCCAAAAGCGATCTGGAACAGGCCGTAGTCGATGCTGGTGGTTGCGCGGCCGAAATGCGCAGCTGGGCACAATGGCAAGCGCATCCCCAAGGTTTGGCGGTGAATGCCGAGCCGTTGATTCAGTTCAGCGCCGACAGCGGCGAAAATGCAAAGCCGTGGCGGGGTTCGGTGGCGCAACCGCTGGCGGGCATCAAGGTGCTGGATTTGACCCGCGTGTTGGCCGGCCCCATCGCCAGCCGTTTTCTCGCTGGCCTCGGCGCCGATGTTTTGCGCATCGACCCACCGACCTGGAACGAACCGGGCGTGGTGCCGGAAGTCACCTTGGGCAAACGCTGTGCGCGCCTGGATCTGCACGACAAGACTGATCGCGCGGTGTTCGAAAGCCTGCTCAAGGACGCCGATATCCTGCTCCACGGCTACCGCGCCGATGCACTGGAAAAGTTGGGCTACGGCGTCGCCGTGCGGCAAAAACTGGCGCCGGGCCTGATTGATGTGTGCCTCAACGCCTACGGTTGGAGCGGCCCCTGGCATAACCGTCGAGGGTTCGACAGTTTGGTACAGATGAGCAGCGGGATTGCCGAAGCGGGGATGCAGTGGAAGAAAGCGAACCAGCCGACGCCGCTGCCGGTGCAGGCGCTTGATCACGCCACCGGGTATTTGATGGCAGCGGCGGCGATCACGTTATTGGGACGTGGCGGGTCGGCCAGGTTGTCGTTGGCGCGGACCGCCAGGTTGCTGATTGAACAGGGTGCAGGGACCGATGAGGCATTGCGGGCGGAGGATCAAAGCGATCAAGGGATGTTGGTTGAACAGACGCCTTGGGGACCGGCGCATCGGCTTCATGTGCCGCTGAAAATCACCGGGACGCCGCTGCAATGGGCGCTGCCGGCCGGGGAATTGGGCTCCTATCGCGCGCAGTGGTGATGACTGTTCGCCCGCTCCCACATGTGATCGCATTCCTCCAAGCAAACTCGGTCACTGTGGGAGCGGGCTTGCCCGCGAAGAGGCCCGGGAAATCACTACACATCTCAGCTCAGCTCAATCCAGTCGGCTCAACGATGTACAAAGCACCTGCGCCGCCTATTCTCGACGGGTTGATACGCCAGCAACAACCTCACAACGACAGTAACCCGCTGTACAACCCATAGGCTGCCAACCCCGCCCCGGCAACCACACAGCTGAAAATCCCCTTCTCCACCGACGTAAACAGCGGTTTGCCCTGCTCCCGCTTAGCCTGGGCAAACAAAATCACCCCCGGTGCATACAACAACGCCGAGAGCAGCAGGTATTTCACGCCGCCGGCATACAACAACCAAACCGCGTAACACAGGGCAATGCCACCGATCAGCAAGTCTTTCGTGCGCTCGGCCGAAGCATGCTCATAGGTTTCTCCTCGCCCGCTCAACAACACCGCATACGCCGCCGACCACAGATACGGCACCAGAATCATCGACGAGGCAAGGTAGATCAGGCTGGTGTAAGTACCGGCGGAAAACAGCGTGAT
This sequence comes from Pseudomonas sp. F-14 TE3482, assembly GCF_053629455.1. Lineage (NCBI taxonomy): Bacteria > Pseudomonadati > Pseudomonadota > Gammaproteobacteria > Pseudomonadales > Pseudomonadaceae > Pseudomonas > Pseudomonas sp. F-14 TE3482. Next base: position 2,698,504 of record NZ_JBRJII010000001.1, on the reverse strand, counting down.
CAACAGAAAAATCTGGATCATCACGTTGGTGAGCCACAGTGCGTTGACCGGCACATGGTTGGCGTTCTCTTTTTTCAGGAAGGCTGGCATCGTCTTGTCTTTCGCGGTGGCGAAGAGGATTTCGGCGCATAGCAACGCCCAGGACAGCAAAGCTCCCAATAGTGAAATAGCCAGGCCGATGCTGATCAGCAGCGCGCCCCAAGGGCCGACGATATGTGCCAGCACCGCCGCCAGCGACGGGTTCTGCAAGGTAGCCAATTGCGGTTGGCTCATGATGCCGAGCGACAACAGGTTCACCAGCACCAGCAGCGCCAACACACCGATAAAACCGATGACCGTCGCCCGGCCCACGTCCGAACGTTTCTGCGCCCTCGCCGAATACACGCTGGCGCCTTCGATGCCGATGAAAACGAACACGGTGACCAGCATCATGTTGCGCACCTGGTCCATCACGCCGCCGAAATTCGGGTTGCTGCGACCCCAGATGTCGCGGGTGAAGATGTCCGCCTTGAAGGCCACAGCGGCAATGACGATGAACATGATCAGCGGCACGATCTTGGCCACGGTGGTCAGTTGATTGATGAACGCCGCTTCCTTGATTCCGCGCAGCACCAGAAAATGCACCGCCCACAGCAGCACCGACGCGCAGCCGATGGCGATGGGTGTGTTGCCCTGGCCAAAGGCCGGAAAGAAATAACCGAGGGTGCTGAACAGCAAGACGAAATAACCGACGTTGCCCAGCCAGGCACTGATCCAGTATCCCCAGGCCGACGAGAAACCCATGTAATCGCCGAAACCTGCCTTGGCGTAGGCGTACACCCCGGAGTCCAGTTCCGGCTTGCGATTGGCCAGGGTCTGAAAGACGAAGGCCAGGGTCAGCATGCCCACAGCAGTAATCGCCCAACCGATCAATATCGCCCCGGCATCGGCACGCGCTGCCATGTTTTGCGGTAAGGAAAAAATCCCACCGCCAATCATCGATCCCACCACCAAAGCGATCAGCGCACTCAGGCGAAGCTTTTGCGTCGGTTGCGGCATTCGGGCGTCTCCATTTCCCGCCGCGACTATCACCGCGAGACCGTCACATTGTTGGTTTTAACTAAATAGATAAAGCGTAATAACGTTTATCCATTAACGCCAATCTCTGTCTTTTACTTATAGCTGATCACGCTAACGCGCTGAATGGAAATCGCAGTTTTGTCTGTATTTCTAATAATTCATGTCACTCCAAAATCAGAACTGATCACTTGCCAAAACATAAAAACAAACTAGCGTCTAAACTTCAATCGATGCGCTTTATTTCTCCAATCGTCAGCCGAGGCCTCTGGAAAGAGCTCTTCCGGCAATAACCTTACGCCTATAAAAACGACATAAGTCATTAGTTAACAACGGAATGTGATCATGCATTGATCCAAGTCAGATGATTGAAAAGCAAACGAAATTAATCTGTTTTCTCTCTTTCTCCTGCACTGGAGTCATGCATGTCTGAATCCCCCGGAAAACTGAAACTTGGCGCTCTGGTTGCGCTGGTGGTCGGCTCGATGATCGGTGGCGGGATTTTCTCGCTGCCCCAGAACATGGCCGCCAGTGCCGACGTCGGCGCCGTTCTTATCGGTTGGGCAATCACCGCCGTCGGCATGTTGACCCTGGCCTTCGTGTTCCAGACCCTGGCCAATCGCAAGCCAGATCTGGACGGCGGTGTTTACGCCTACGCCAAGGCCGGTTTCGGCGACTACATGGGTTTCTCGTCCGCCTGGGGTTACTGGATCAGTGCCTGGCTGGGTAACGTTGGTTACTTCGTTCTGTTGTTCAGCACCCTCGGTTACTTCTTTCCGATCTTCGGCGAAGGCAACACGGTTGCTGCCGTGATCGGCGCGTCTGTGTTGCTCTGGGGCGTACATTTCCTCGTGCTGCGGGGCATCAAGGAAGCGGCGTTCATCAACCTGGTGACCACCGTCGCCAAGGTCGTACCGTTGCTGCTGTTCGTGCTGATCGCCGTGTTCGCGTTCAAACTGGACATCTTCACCGCCGACATCTGGGGCCTGAAAAACCCTGACCTGGGCAGTGTGATGAACCAGGTGCGCAAGATGATGCTGGTCACCGTCTGGGTGTTCATCGGCATCGAAGGCGCGAGCATCTTCTCGGCCCGTGCGGAAAAACGCAGCGACGTGGGTAAAGCCACCGTCATCGGTTTCATCACCGTGCTGCTGTTCCTGGTGCTGGTGAACGTGCTGTCGCTCGGGATCATGACCCAACCGGAATTGGCCAAACTGCAGAACCCGTCCATGGCCGCGGTGCTGGAACACGTGGTCGGTCATTGGGGGGCGGTGCTGATCAGCGTCGGCCTGATTATCTCGTTGCTCGGTGCGCTGCTGTCGTGGGTGTTGCTGTGTGCGGAGATCATGTTCGCCGCCGCCAAGGACCACACCATGCCGGCCTTTTTGCGCCGCGAAAACGCCAACCATGTGCCGGTCAATGCGTTGTGGCTGACCAACGCCATGGTCCAGCTGTTCCTGATCATCACGCTGTTCTCGGCCAGCACTTACCTGTCGCTGATCTACCTCGCCACGTCGATGATTCTGGTGCCATACCTGTGGTCGGCGGCGTACGCGCTGCTGTTGGCGGTGCGCGGCGAGAGTTATGAAAACGCTGCGGCCGAGCGCAGGAAAGACCTGTTCATCGGCGCCATCGCGTTGACCTACGCGGTCTGGCTGATCTATGCCGGCGGCGTCAAATACCTGCTGCTCTCCGCCCTGCTCTATGCGCCCGGCGCGATCCTGTTCGCCAAGGCCAAGCTTGAAGTCAACAAACCGGTTTTCACCAACGTCGAGAAGCTGATTTTCGCAGCGGTCGTCGTGGGCGCCCTGGTGGCGGCTTACGGGCTGTATGACGGCTTCCTGACCCTGTAACACCTGACCCATTTGTCATCTGGAGGATCACTGTAATGACCACCGAAAAAGTTAAGTACGGCGTCCATTCCGAAGCCGGCAAACTGCGTAAAGTCATGGTTTGCTCCCCCGGCCTGGCCCACCAGCGGCTGACCCCGAACAACTGCGATGAACTGCTTTTCGACGATGTGCTGTGGGTGGCTCAAGCCAAGCGTGACCATTTCGACTTCGTCACCAAAATGCGCGAGCGCAACGTCGATGTGCTGGAAATGCACAACCTGTTGACCGACATCGTTGCGATTCCTGAAGCGCTGGACTGGATCCTGGAGCGCAAGATCACCGCCAATTCGGTGGGCTTGGGTCTGGTCAATGAAACCGCATCCTGGCTGCGTAGCCTGGAGCCGCGCAAGATCGCCGAGTTTCTGATTGGCGGTGTCTCGGCCGATGACCTGCCGGACAGCTTTGGTGGCAAGACCATCCAGATGTTCCGCGAATTTCTCGGTCACTCCAGCTTCATTCTGCCGCCGCTGCCCAACACCCAGTTCACCCGTGACACCACCTGCTGGATCTACGGCGGCGTGACGCTCAACCCGATGTACTGGCCGGCGCGCCGTCAGGAAACCCTGCTGACCACCGCCATCTACAAATTCCATCCGCAGTTCACCAACGCCGACTTCCAGATCTGGTACGGCGACCCGGATCAGGACCATGGCAGCGCCACCCTTGAGGGCGGCGACGTGATGCCGATCGGCAACGGCGTGGTGCTGATCGGCATGGGCGAGCGTTCATCCCGCCAGGCCATCGGCCAATTGGCGGTCAATCTGTTCAAGAACAAAGCCGTTGAGCGGGTGATCGTCGCCGGCCTGCCAAAGTCCCGCGCCGCGATGCACCTGGACACCGTGTTCAGCTTCTGCGACCGCGACCTTGTGACCATTTTCCCGGAAGTGGTGAGCCAGATCGTCGCCTTCAGTGTGCGCCCTGACGAAAGCAAACCGGGCGGCGTCGACGTTCGCCGCGAAGAAACCAGCTTCCTCGACACCGTGGCCAAGGCCCTCAACCTCAAAGCGCTGCGCGTGGTGGAAACCGGCGGCAACGCCTTCGCCGCCGAACGCGAGCAATGGGACGACGGCAACAACGTGGTGGCCGTGGAACCCGGGGTGGTGATCGGTTACGACCGCAACACCTACACCAACACCCTGCTGCGCAAGGCCGGTGTGGAGGTCATCACCATCAGCGCCGGTGAACTCGGTCGCGGGCGTGGCGGCGGCCACTGCATGACCTGCCCGATCATCCGTGACCCTATCGACTATTAACTCTCAAACCCTGGCCGCCGCTTATCCAGCGCGGCCCGGGGGATAACCGATACCCAAGGAGATCCAATCATGGCTTTCAACATGCGTAACCGCAGCCTGCTGAGTTTGATGCACCACACCACTCGCGAGCTCAATTACCTGCTGGACCTGTCCCGTGACCTCAAACGCGCCAAGTACACCGGCACCGAGCGTCCGCACCTGCAAGGCAAAAACATCGCGCTGATCTTCGAAAAAACCTCGACCCGCACCCGCTGCGCCTTCGAAGTCGCGGCCCATGACCAGGGCGCCCACGTCACCTACATCGACCCAGTGTCGTCGCAGATCGGCCACAAGGAAAGCATGAAAGACACCGCCCGCGTGCTGGGGCGGATGTTCGACGCCATCGAGTACCGTGGCTTCGAACAGGAAATTGTCGAAGAACTGGCGAAGTTCGCCGGCGTGCCGGTGTTCAACGGTTTGACCGCTGAATTCCACCCGACGCAAATGATCGCCGACACCCTGACCATGCGTGAACACAGCGACAAGCCGCTGCACGACATCAGCTACGCCTACCTCGGCGATGCCCGCTACAACATGGGCAATTCGCTGTTGATGATCGGCGCCAAACTCGGCATGGACGTGCGCATCGCCGCGCCGAAAGCGCTGTGGCCACATCAGGACTTCATCGATCAGTGCAAAGCCTTCGCCGAGGAAAGCGGCGCGCGCATCACCATCACCGAAGACCCGAAGGAAGCGGTCAAGGGCGTGGACTTCATCCACACCGACATCTGGGTGTCGATGGGCGAGCCGGTGGAGGCGTGGGACGAGCGCATCGAGCAACTGCTGCCCTACCAGGTCAACGCCGAGATGATGAAGGCCTCGGGCAACCCGCGCGTGAAATTCATGCACTGCCTGCCGGCGTTCCACAACAGCGAAACCAAGGTCGGCAAAGACATCGCCGCGCGCTATCCGCACCTGGCCAACGGCGTCGAAGTGACGGAAGACGTCTTCGAGTCGCCGGCCAACATCGCCTTCGAGCAAGCGGAAAACCGCATGCACACCATCAAGGCGATTCTGGTGTCGGCGCTGGCGGATATCTAAGGACCGATCCGGTTCCTCCTGCAGGAACAAAGCCCCTGTGGGAGCTGGCTTGCCTGCGATGGCATCGCCTCGGTCTGTCAGATACACCGAGGTGATGCCATCGCAGGCAAGCCAGCTCCCACATTGACCGAGTTCCAACCGGGGCCGAATCGCCCGCAACCTCTGTTTAAAAGGACTGAATTATGCGTATCGTCGTTGCTCTGGGCGGTAACGCCCTGCTCCGCCGGGGTGAACCCATGACCGCGGACAACCAGCGCACCAACATCCGGATCGCCACCGAACAGATCGCCAAGGTCCATCCCGGTAACCAACTGGTGATCGCCCACGGCAATGGTCCGCAGGTCGGCCTGCTGTCGCTGCAAGCGGCGGCCTACACCCAGGTGTCCGCTTACCCGCTGGACGTGCTGGGTGCCGAAACCGAAGGCATGATCGGCTACATCATCGAACAGGAACTGGGCAACCTGCTGGACTTCGAAGTCCCGTTCGCCACCCTGCTGACCCAGGTCGAAGTCGACCCCAACGATCCAGCGTTCCAGCACCCGAGCAAACCCATCGGCCCGGTCTATACCAAGGCCGAAGCGGAAAAACTCGCCGCCGAGAAAGGCTGGGCGATTGCGCCGGACGGCGACAAATTCCGCCGCGTGGTGGCCAGCCCGAAACCGAAACACATCTTCGAAATCCGTCCGATCAAGTGGCTGCTGGAAAAAGGCAGCATCGTGATCTGCGCGGGCGGTGGTGGCATCCCGACGATGTACGGCGCCAACGGCAAACTGCAGGGCGTGGAGGCGGTGATCGACAAGGACCTGTGCTCGGCGCTGCTGGCCGAACAGCTTGAAAGCGATCTGTTGGTGATCGCCACCGACGTCAATGCGGCGTTCATCGACTTCGGCAAACCGACCCAGAAAGCCATCGCCCAGGCCCACCCCGATGAGATGGAAAAACTCGGCTTCGCCGCCGGCTCCATGGGACCGAAGGTCCAGGCGGCCTGCGAGTTCGCCCGCCATACTGGAAAAACCGCGGTGATCGGTTCACTCTCGGACATCGAAGCGATCGTCCAGGGCAAGGCCGGCACGCGTATCAGCACGGCGACACCTGGCATAACTTACTTGTAAGGAGAGACGTCAATGGCAACGTTTGAGCCCGGTCATCTGCACATCGAGCGCCACGCGCTGACCCCGGATGATGTCAACTACAACGTGCACCTCGACTATGAAGTCTCGCAGGATCCCAAGAAAGGCAAAGGGATTCTGTTCACCATGCACGGCAGCATGCAGGGAAAAGACATGACGGAGACCTTCTTTCTGCCCAAGGAGGAGGCTTACAACTTCGCCAACAACGTGACGAAAATCGCCGAGAAGTACGGAATCCCGAAGACACACAGCCAGATCGGCTCGGTTCACAAGCATTACGATTTAATGTTTGAAGACATCCGGAAGCAGTTGGATATGAAATCCGGCGACCCGGTAAACCTCGAGAACTTCGAATAACCCTGGATGAACGCTGTACCTGTGGGAGCGGGCTTGCCCGCTCCCACAGGGGATCATCGTTGCCCTGAAGTCCTGCGCAGGATTTCACCATTGGCCCGCCCCAAGGCATACTTGCCACCCTTCGCACTCCAGAACCCAACCGCCCCATGCGTATCCACGTCAGTTTCATCGACCGCGTCGGCATCACCCAGGAAGTCCTGGCCCTGCTCGGTGGGCGCAATCTCAATCTGGATGCGGTGGAAATGGTCCCGCCCAATGTTTACATCGACGCCCCGACCTTGAGCCCGGCTGTGCTCGAAGAACTGCGCGATGCGCTGTTCAGCGTGCGTGGCGTGCAAGCGGTGACGGTGGTCGACATTCTTCCCGGCCAGCGCCGTCACTTGCAGCTCGATGCGTTGCTCGCGGCCATGACCGACCCGGTGTTGGCTCTGGACAGCGCTGGCAAGGTGCTGCTGGCCAACCCGGCGCTGATCGCCCTGTACGGCCGCGAACCGGCGGGTGAAAGCATCAGCGAGCTGTTTGCCGACCCGGCGCTGCTCGACACATTGCTGGAAAACGGCTTCCGCCTGCCGCTGCGGGAGATCACCGTCAACGGTCAGACCCTGCTGCTGGACGCCACGCCGATCACCGACGCCGGCGCGCTGCTGACCCTGTACCAACCGAACCGCATCGGCGAACGCCTCTCGGCGCTGCACCACGATCACGCCGAAGGCTTCGATGCCCTGCTTGGTGAATCCCCGGCGATCCGTACGCTCAAGGCTCGCGCCCAACGGGTTGCGGCCCTCGATGCACCGTTGCTGATCCAGGGCGAGACCGGCACCGGTAAAGAACTGGTGGCCCGCGCCTGCCACGCCATCAGCGCCCGCCACGGTTCGCCGTTCCTGGCCTTGAACTGCGCGGCATTGCCAGAAAACCTCGCCGAAAGCGAGCTGTTCGGCTATGCCCCCGGTGCCTTCACCGGCGCGCAACGGGGCGGCAAACCGGGGCTGATGGAACTGGCCAACCAGGGCACGGTATTTCTCGACGAGATCGGTGAAATGTCGCCGTATTTGCAGGCGAAACTGCTGCGCTTTCTCAACGACGGCAGCTTCCGACGGGTTGGTGGCGATCGCGAAGTGAAGGTCAATGTGCGGATCCTCAGCGCGACTCACCGCGATCTGGAAAAAATGGTCAGTGAAGGTACCTTCCGCGAAGACCTGTTTTATCGCCTCAACGTGCTGAATGTCGAAGTCCCGCCGTTGCGCGAACGGGGCCAGGACATTCTGCTGCTGGCGCGCTACTTCATGCAGCAGGCCTGCGCGCAGATCCAGCGCCCGGTCTGTCGCCTGGCGCCGGGCACTTATCCGGCGCTGCTAGACAATCGCTGGCCGGGGAACGTGCGGCAATTGCAGAACGTAATCTTCCGCGCCGCGGCGATTTGCGAAAGCAGCCTGGTGGACATCGGCGACCTCGACATCGCTGGCACCTCCGTGGCGCGCCAGAGCGACAGCGAGGTCGACAGCCTCGAACAGGCCATGGAAGAGTTCGAGAAAACCCTGCTGGAAAAGCTCTACGTCAGCTACCCCTCGACCCGCCAACTGGCCAGCCGCCTGCAAACCTCCCACACCGCGATTGCCCATCGGTTGCGTAAGTACGGCATACCTAACAAACCGTAAGGCTTGTGGCTGAACACAATCCCCTCAACACCACAAAAACCTGTGAGAGCGGGCTTGCCCGCGATGGCTATCTAACATTCGACATAGAGGTTGAATGTAATGGCCCTATCGCGGGCAAGCCCGCTCCCACAGGTTCTGCGCTGCTTTTCAAAATCGTCTTCAAAAACGACCTCCATCTGTACTGAAAGCGCTACAGTGGAATGATATCGATACACACCTTCTCAATCACCGCTGTGCAAGGCTTTGATCCTCTTAAACTTTTTTCTCCGCCTTGCGCTGTAGCGATTTCGCTACAGCCCGCAAATCGCCGCGCTTCGAAAAAACATATAACTTATTGATTTTTAACAATAAAAAAACATTGGCCGCGTTTTTGCTTAGTAACCATCCATAAAGTACGGCATTGCCGAGCATTCAATCGCGTCCACCAGACGAGTCTGGCCCCCTTAGGAGTTTCCATGAGCGAGTTGCGTTTTACTGAAGATCACGAATGGCTGCGCACCGAAGCTGACGGCACCGTCACAGTCGGCATCACCGCTTTCGCGCAGAACGCCCTGGGCGACGTGGTTTTCGTACAACTGCCTGAGCTGCAGTCCTACGACAAAGGCGCTGAAGCCGCCACCGTGGAATCGGTAAAAGCCGCCAGCGGTGTGTATATGCCACTCGACGGTGAAGTGCTGGAAGTTAACCCGGCGCTGGACAGCAGCCCTGAACTGGTCAACGAAGATCCGCTGGGCGAAGGCTGGTTCTTCCGCTTCAAGCCAACCGACGCCTCGGCTGTCGGCCAACTGCTGGATCAAGACGCTTACGACCGTCTGATCGCCCAAGCCTGAGGAGCGCCGACATGACTCAAGTACTTCCTGTTTCTGTAAATGTCAGCACCGCCAACGAATTCATCGCCCGCCACATCGGCCCGCGTGCCGGTGATGAGCAAGCCATGCTCAACAGCCTCGGTTTCGACTCCCTGAAAGCCCTGAGCGCCAGCGTCATTCCCGAGAGCATCAAAGGCACCAGCGTCCTCGGCCTGGAAGACGGCCTGAGTGAAGCGGATGCCCTGGCGCTGATCAAATCCATCGCCGGCAAAAACCAGCTGTTCAAGACCTACATCGGCCAGGGCTACTACGGCACTCACACGCCGTCGCCGATCTTGCGCAACCTGCTGGAAAACCCGGCCTGGTACACCGCCTACACCCCGTATCAACCAGAAATTTCCCAGGGTCGTCTCGAAGCGCTGCTGAACTTCCAGACCCTGATCAGCGACCTCACCGGTCTGCCGATCGCCAACGCCTCGCTGCTGGACGAAGCCACCGCCGCTGCCGAAGCGATGACCTTCTGCAAACGCCTGAGCAAGAACAAAGGCAGCCACGCGTTCTTCGCCTCGGTTCATTGCCACCCGCAAACCCTCGACGTGCTGCGCACCCGCGCCGAGCCGCTGGGTATCGACGTGGTAGTCGGCGACGAGCGCGAACTGACTGACGTGACGCCATTCTTCGGTGCCCTGCTGCAATACCCGGCCAGCAACGGTGATGTGTTCGACTACCGCGAACTGACCGAGCGCTTCCACGCGGCTAATGCGCTGGTCGCCGTCGCGGCTGACCTGCTGGCCCTGACCGTGCTGACTCCGCCAGGCGAATTCGGCGCCGACGTGGCCATCGGCAGCGCGCAACGCTTCGGCGTGCCGCTGGGTTTCGGTGGTCCGCACGCGGCCTACTTCTCCACCCGCGATGCGTTCAAGCGCGACATGCCAGGCCGTCTGGTCGGCGTTTCCGTGGACCGTTTCGGCAAGCCGGCCCTGCGCCTGGCCATGCAGACCCGCGAGCAACATATCCGTCGCGAGAAGGCCACGTCGAACATCTGCACCGCGCAGGTTTTGCTGGCCAACATCGCCAGCATGTACGCCGTGTACCACGGCCCGAAAGGCCTGACGCAGATCGCCCAGCGCATTCATCACCTGACCGCGATCCTCGCCAAAGGCTTGAGCGCATTGGGTCTGAGCGTCGAGCAAGCCAACTTCTTCGATACGCTGACAATTAAAACCGGCGTTAACACCGCCAAGCTGCACGACCAGGCGCGTGCTCAGCAGATCAACCTGCGCGTCGTCGATGCTGAACGTCTGGGCCTGTCGCTGGACGAAACCACGTCGCAAGCTGACGTTGAAACCCTGTGGAGCGTGCTATCTGAAGGCAAGGCGCTGCCAGATTTCGCCACCCTCGCCACCTCGGTCGAAAGCACTCTCCCGGCCGCGCTCGTTCGCCAATCGCCGATCCTCAGCCACCCGGTGTTCAACCGTTATCACTCGGAAACCGAGCTGATGCGCTACCTGCGCAAGCTCGCCGACAAGGACCTGGCCCTGGATCGCACCATGATTCCGCTGGGTTCCTGCACCATGAAACTCAACGCCGCCAGCGAAATGATCCCGGTGACCTGGGCTGAATTCGGTGCCCTGCACCCGTTCGCCCCGGCCGAGCAAAGCGCCGGCTACCAGCAGTTGACCGATGAACTGGAAGCGATGCTCTGCGCCGCCACCGGTTACGACTCGATCTCCCTGCAACCGAACGCCGGCTCCCAAGGTGAATACGCTGGCCTGCTGGCGATCCGCGCCTACCACCAGAGCCGTGGCGAAGACCGTCGCGACATCTGCCTGATCCCGTCGTCCGCCCACGGGACCAACCCGGCCACCGCCAACATGGCTGGCATGCGTGTGGTCGTGACCGCGTGCGATGCCCGCGGCAACGTCGACATCGAAGACCTGCGCGCCAAGGCCATCGAGCACCGCGAACACCTCGCTGCGCTGATGATCACCTACCCGTCCACCCATGGCGTGTTCGAAGAAGGCATCCGCGAAATCTGCGGCATCATTCACGACAACGGCGGCCAGGTGTACATCGACGGCGCCAACATGAATGCCATGGTCGGCCTCTGCGCACCGGGCAAGTTCGGCGGCGACGTATCCCACCTGAACCTGCACAAAACCTTCTGCATCCCACACGGTGGTGGCGGCCCGGGCGTCGGCCCGATTGGCGTCAAGTCGCACCTGACACCGTTCCTGCCGGGCCACGCCCAGATGGAACGCAAGGAAGGCGCGGTCTGCGCGGCACCGTTCGGCAGCGCGAGCATTCTGCCGATCACCTGGATGTACATTCGAATGATGGGTGGCGCGGGTCTCAAGCGTGCTTCGCAACTGGCGATCCTGAACGCCAACTACATTTCCCGTCGCCTCGAAGAGCACTACCCAGTGCTGTACACCGGCAGCAACGGGTTGGTGGCGCACGAATGCATCCTCGACCTGCGTCCGTTGAAAGACAGCAGCGGCATTAGCGTCGATGACGTCGCCAAGCGCCTGATCGACTTCGGCTTCCACGCCCCGACCATGTCGTTCCCGGTGGCCGGCACGTTGATGATCGAACCGACCGAAAGCGAATCCAAGGAAGAACTGGACCGCTTCTGCGACGCAATGATCCGCATCCGCGAAGAAATCCGCGCGGTGGAAAACGGCACGCTGGACAAGGACGACAACCCGCTGAAAAACGCGCCACACACCGCCGCGGAAATCGTCGGTGAGTGGACTCACCCGTACAGCCGCGAGCAAGCGGTGTACCCGGTAGCGTCGCTGATCGAAGGCAAGTACTGGCCACCGGTCGGTCGCGTCGACAACGTCTTCGGCGATCGCAACCTGGTCTGCGCCTGCCCGTCGATCGAAAGCTACGCTTAAACGGATAAGGGGGCGGGTCTACTCGCCCCCACATTCAAGAACCACAAAACCCTGTGGGAGCTGGCTTGCCTGCGATAGCGGTGGATCAGTCAGCATCCCGCTTGCCTGACACACCGCTATCGCAGGCAAGCCAGCTCCCACAGGACCGAATCCAGCCAAAAGATTTTAGCCAATTCCTATAACAAGAAACCGGAGAACAACCATGTCGTTAAGCGTGTTCGACCTGTTCAAGATTGGCATCGGCCCCTCCAGCTCCCACACCGTCGGCCCGATGCGTGCTGCTGCGCGTTTCGCCGAAGGTCTGCGCCGTGAAGGGCTGCTGGCGGCAACCACCTGCGTCAAAGTCGAACTCTACGGCTCGCTCGGCGCCACCGGCAAAGGCCACGGCAGCGACAAGGCTGTATTGCTGGGCCTGGAAGGCGAACACCCGGATACCGTAGACACCGAAACCGTCGCCGCTCGCCTGCAAGAGATTCGCGGCGGCGGTCGCTTGAACCTGCTCGGCGAACACAGCATTGCGTTCAACGAGAAAGAACACCTGGCGATGATTCGCAAACCGTTGGCCTATCACCCCAACGGCATGATCTTTCGCGCGTTCGATGCCGCTGGCCTGCAAATCCGCAGCCGCGAGTACTACTCGGTTGGTGGCGGGTTCGTGGTCGATGAAGACGCTGCCGGCGCCGACCGCATTGTCGAAGACGCCACCCCCCTGACCTTCCCGTTCAAAAGCGCTAAGGACCTGCTCGGTCATTGCACCACCTATGGCTTGTCCATCAGCCAAGTGATGCTGACCAATGAAAGTGCCTGGCGTCCGGAGGCGGAAACCCGTGCCGGTTTGCTGAAGATCTGGCAAGTGATGCAAGACTGCGTCGCCGCCGGTTGCCGCAACGAAGGCATCCTGCCCGGTGGACTGAAGGTCAAACGCCGGGCTGCAGCGCTGCATCGGCAACTGTGCAACAACCCGGAATCGTCACTGCGTGATCCGCTGTCGGTGCTGGACTGGGTCAACCTGTACGCCTTGGCGGTCAACGAAGAAAACGCCAACGGCGGACGCGTGGTCACCGCGCCCACCAATGGTGCAGCCGGAATCATCCCGGCGGTGTTGCATTACTACATGCGCTTCATCCCTGGCGCCAACGAAGACGGCGTGGTGCGCTTTCTGCTGACGGCCGCCGCGATCGGCATTCTGTACAAGGAAAACGCCTCGATCTCCGGCGCCGAAGTCGGCTGTCAGGGCGAGGTTGGCGTCGCCTGTTCCATGGCCGCCGGTGCCTTGTGTGAAGTGCTTGGCGGCACCGTGCAGCAGGTGGAAAACGCCGCCGAAATCGGCATGGAACACAACCTCGGCCTGACCTGCGACCCGATTGGCGGATTGGTGCAAGTACCTTGCATCGAGCGCAATGCCATGGGCTCGGTCAAGGCCATCAATGCGGTGCGCATGGCCTTGCGCGGCGACGGTCAGCACTTCGTCTCCCTCGACAAAGTCATCCGCACCATGCGCCAGACCGGCGCCGACATGAAAAGCAAATACAAGGAAACCGCCCGTGGCGGTTTAGCGGTCAACATTATCGAGTGCTGATGCGCGCATCTGCACTATTTTCAGGAGCTGGATATGTCCACCGAACAATTGTTGAAAACCCCGTTGCACGCACTGCACCTCGAACTCGGCGCCCGCATGGTGCCGTTTGCCGGCTACGATATGCCGGTGCAATACCCGTTGGGCGTGATGAAAGAACACCAGCACACCCGTGATCAGGCCGGGTTGTTCGATGTTTCGCACATGGGCCAGATCCGCCTGACCGGCGCCAACGCTGCCAAGGCCCTGGAAACTCTGGTGCCGGTGGACATCATCGATTTGCCGGTGGGCATGCAGCGCTACGCGATGTTCACCAACGAGACTGGCGGCATCCTCGACGACCTGATGGTCGCCAACCTCGGTAATGACGAACTGTTCCTGGTGGTCAACGCGGCCTGCAAGGATCAAGACCTGGCGCACCTGCGCAAGCACATCGGCGACCAGTGCACGATCGAACCACTGTTCGAAGAGCGCGCGTTGCTGGCATTGCAAGGCCCGGCCGCCGTCACCGTGCTCGCACGCCTGGCGCCTGAAGTGGCGAAGATGACCTTTATGCAGTTCGCCCGCGTGAAGTTGTTGGGCGTGGACTGCTTTGTCAGCCGTTCGGGCTACACCGGTGAAGACGGTTTCGAAATCTCCGTACCGGCCGCCAATGCCGAAGCCCTGGCTCGCGCCCTGCTGGCTGAACCGGAAGTGGCGGCCATCGGCCTCGGCGCTCGCGACTCCCTGCGCCTGGAAGCCGGCCTGTGCCTCTACGGCCACGACATGAACACCGAAACCACCCCGATCGAAGCCAGCCTGCTGTGGGCCATCTCCAAGCCTCGTCGTGCCGATGGCGCGCGGGCCGGTGGCTTCCCCGGCGCTGAAACCGTGTTCGCCCAGCAGCAAGCCGGTGTCAGCCGCAAACGCGTTGGCCTGCTGCCGCAGGAACGTACGCCGGTGCGCGAAGGTGCGGAAATCGTCAACGAAGCCGGCGAAATCATCGGCAGCGTGTGCAGCGGCGGCTTCGGTCCGACCCTCGGCGGTCCTTTGGCCATGGGTTACCTCGACAGCGCATATATCGCTTTGGATACGCCGGTTTGGGCAATTGTTCGTGGGAAAAAGGTGCCTTTGCTTGTAAGCAAAATGCCATTTGTTCCACAACGCTACTATCGTGGTTGATCGACCGTTTCTATAAGTAACGCGGTTGCGTTAACAGTGCACTAATCTGTAACGCAGCCGCCATAAAACAGTGCGAACGTTTCGTTTATGAACGTTACTTATAACGATCGAAAACAACTGAACAACTCCATCGAATAAGCCGGCGCTAGTGCCACCAACCCGAGGAAATACGGGCCTTCGCAGGGCTTGTTTTTTCTCCCGTAGTTGGCGTAGAGTTTGTTCACTGTGTTTGCATGGGTCGCTTGGAATCGTGACCTGGGCAGTAGCCTACAAGTTAGCTACATCCCGTCCGACGTCTTCTTACTCTCCTGCAACCAGCCCCAGTACTCTTTCACCAGAAGGAGACTGTCATTCATTTTTTTGCGTCAAAGGAAATAAGAAATGTCCCAACGTCAGAGCGGTACCGTCAAGTGGTTTAACGACGAGAAAGGTTTTGGTTTTATCACTCCAGAAAGCGGTCCGGATCTGTTCGTACATTTCCGCGCTATTCAGGGCAACGGCTTCAAGAGCCTGAAAGAAGGCCAGAAAGTGACGTTCGTTGCTGTGCAAGGCCAGAAAGGCATGCAGGCTGACGAAGTACAAGCAGAAGCCTGATCTTCTGTAACGAAAAAGCCCCTGATACTGATATCAGGGGCTTTTTTGTGCGCGTAAATCCGTAAAATGGCTTCTTTTTTCGTTCAGAGGCTGCCATGTCGAAACACCTGCTCTACCCACAGGGCGACTTCCCCGCCGTCGGCCTGGGTCGTCGCCTGGCAGCGATGTTCTACGACTTCCTGTTATGCACCGCCCTGCTGATCGTCACCAGCGGCGTTTACAAGATGATCCAGATGGCGATCATCGGCGAAGGCCAAATGCGTGCCTTGACCGAAGCCGGTGCGCTGGACGGTGATCCACTGCTATCGACGGTGCTGTTGTTCGTGCTGTTCGGTTTCTTTGCCAAGTTCTGGACCTGGTCGGGGCAGACGCTGGGCATGCAGGTGTGGGGCATCCGCGTGCAAAACGCCGACGGCTCATCCATCAGTCTGTGGCAGGCTCTGTTGCGCTTTGTGGTGTCGATCGCGTCCTGGCTATGCCTCGGGCTGGGGTTCTTCTGGTCGCTGTTCGACAAGCAGAAGCGCAGCTGGCATGACATCTACTCCAATACCCTGCTCGTGCGGATTCCGAAGAAGACCAAATAGCACAGGCAATGCAAATCACGGTGGCGAGGGAGCTTGCTCCCGCTGGGGTGCGAAGCGCCCCCAAATGCGGCTGCTGCGCAACCGAACGGGAGCAAGCTCCCTCGCCACAACAGCTCTCGCCACAGTAAGTATTAGGCGTTGCCGGCCAATTTCATCCGCGCCGCCTGCGTGAAATCAAGCATCCGCTTCAACGGCCGCACCGCCTGCGGAATCAACGCCGGATCAACGAAGATCTCGTTGGTGCCCTCACGCAAGCTCTTCAGCGTGCGCTCAAGGGTGTTCATCGCCATCCACGGGCAATGTGCGCAACTGCGGCAGGCTGCGCCGTTACCGGCCGTTGGCGCTTCGATGAAGACCTTGTCCGGGCACAGCTGCTGCATCTTGTAGAAGATGCCACGGTCGGTGGCGACGATCAGGGTCTTGTTCGGCAGACTTTGCGCCGCAGCGATCAGCTGACTGGTAGAACCCACCGCGTCGGCCAAATCGATGACGGCGGTCGGCGACTCCGGGTGCACCAGGATGGCCGCATCCGGGTACAGCGCTTTCATGTCTTCGAGCTGTTTGGCCTTGAACTCTTCATGGACGATGCAAGCACCGTCCCACAGCAGCATGTCGGCACCGGTCTTGCGCTGGATGTAAGTGCCCAGGTGCTTGTCCGGAGCCCAGATGATGGTTTCGCCGTTATCCATCAGGCTTTCGACGATTTCCAGCGCGCAGCTGGACGTCACCACCCAATCCGCCCTGGCTTTGACCGCCGCCGAGGTGTTGGCATACACCACCACCGTACGTTCCGGATGCTGATCGCAGAACGCCGAGAACTCGTCCACCGGGCAACCCAGGTCCAGCGAGCAAGTCGCTTCCAGGGTCGGCATCAGTACACGTTTTTCAGGGTTGAGGATTTTCGCGGTTTCGCCCATGAACTTCACACCGGCGACCACCACAGTCTTGGCCGGGTGGGCATTGCCGAAGCGGGCCATCTCCAGAGAGTCGGAGACGCAACCACCGGTTTCTTCGGCCAGGGCCTGAATGACCGGATCGCAATAGAAGTGGGCAACCAGCACTGCGTCCTGAGCCTTGAGCTCGGCAGCGATGGCAGTACGGTAATAAGCCTCTTCCTCGGCGGTCAGCGGCTTGGGCTGCTTGGCGTCGAGGTGGGCTTGAACCAGAAGGCGTTCGGAAATCTGCGTCATGTTCGCAAGACCTGCAGGCGCTTTCGCGCGAAAGTCGAGTATACACCCGGCTCCGGACCCTTAAGGGTACCGCCGGGAGAGTGAGTATTCATCAGGCGTGGATAGCGTTGAAGCTGCGCAAGGCTACAGAATATCCCGTGGATGCAAAAGATGATTCTGACCTGCGTCACCCGGACTGAGTGGACCTCAAATCGCAGGCAAAAAAAAACCCGGAAATCCTCACTTACGTGGGCCCTTCCAGATTTTTTAAAATGGTGGGTCGTGTGGGATTCGAACCTACGACCAATTGGTTAAAAGCCAACTGCTCTACCAACTGAGCTAACGACCCGCTGTGTGGTGGCGCGTATAATACTGATTTTTAAGGACTATTCAACACCTAATTTGAAATAAATCAAAAATAAGGTGTTGGGTCAGTCACACCGGCCGCCGCAAAGCCTTCTGCACGCAGGCGGCAGCTGTCACATTTACCGCAGGCGCGGCCATTATCGTCTGCCTGATAGCAGGAAACGGTCAGCCCGTAATCGACGCCAAGCTTCACGCCAGCCTGAACGATCTGCGCCTTGCTCAGGTTCTGCAGTGGCGCCTGGATACGGAAGCCCTGCCCTTCTACCCCGGCCTTGGTCGCCAGGTTGGCCATGCGCTCGAAGGCTTCGATGAACTCGGGACGGCAATCCGGGTAACCGGAGTAATCCACCGCGTTAACGCCGATAAAGATGTCACGCGCGCCCAGCACTTCGGCCCAGCCCAGCGCCAGGGACAGAAACACGGTATTGCGCGCCGGCACGTAAGTCACCGGGATACCTTCACCCGGCGTTTCCGGCACATCGATACTAGTGTCGGTCAGGGCCGAGCCGCCGATGCCATTCAGGTTCAGGCCGATCACCTTGTGCTCGACCACACCCAAGTCTTGGGCGACGCGTGCGGCGGCGTGCAATTCGGCGTGAGACCGCTGACCGTAATCGAAGCTCATGGTGTAGCAGCTATAGCCTTCAGCACGAGCCATGGCCACGACAGTCGCGGAGTCGAGGCCACCGGACAGCAAGATGACCGCACGTTTTTCGACAGTGTTCAGTTGTTCAGTCATTTCAGCGCCCCGGCTCGTCATTCCAAAGATATTTATGCAGCTGCAATTGCAGGCGCACAGGCAGATTATCCGCCACCACCCAGTCCGCCAGATCACGCGCGTTCAGGTCATGGTGGCTCGGCGAGAACAGGACTTCGCCGGCACGCTGGTCAAGACCGTACTGAATCAGCTTGGACACGGCCCAGTCGTAGTCTTCCCGCGAGCAGATGACAAACTTTACCTGATCGTTAGGCGTGAGCAGCTCAATGTTCTCGTAGCGGTTGCGATGCGCTTCTTTCGAACCCGGGGTTTTCAGGTCGACGACGCGACTGACCCGGGGATCGACCGCCGAGATATCCAGCGCGCCACTGGTTTCCAGCGACACTTCGTAGCCGGCGTCACACAACTGCTTGAGTAAGGGAATGGCATTCGGTTGCGCCAGGGGTTCACCGCCCGTGACACAAACATAACGCGGGCGAAAACCGGCCACTTGCTCGAGGATGTCGTCGAGCGTGCGGATGGTGCCGCCCGTGAAGGCGTAGGCGCTGTCGCAGTATTGGCAACGCAATGGGCAACCGGTCAGGCGCACAAAAACAGTGGGCAGCCCGGCAGTCCGCGTTTCACCCTGCAACGAGTAGAAAACTTCGGTGATTCTCAATGTGTCTTGCATAGTCGCCACGGGCGTAACAGCTAAACAGGCTGTCCGCCTCCGTCAGGCACTTCAAGGAACCTCGCCAACGCGCAGATCCCAAAAAGCGTGTTTCATAAAAAGGGCATGAATTCTAACGAAAAAACCCGCGACAAGCGCGGGTTTCTTCTAAACGCATCAAGCAAGCTTACATGCGCTGCAAATCGCGTTGAGCCAACTGAGCGGCGGAAGTGCCCGGATATTGGGACACGACCTGCTGCAGAATGCCTTTGACCCGATCGGTATGACCGAGACGGCGCTCTACATCAGCGAGCTTGTACAGCGAATCAGGCACTTTGGGGTGCTTGGGGTACAGCTGCGAAACCTTGGCAAATGCCTGACCTGCGCCTTGCAGATCGCCTTTGGCCAGGTTCACTTCACCCAACCAGTACTGGGCGTTGCCCGCGTATTGGCTGTTCGGGTATTTGCGCAGGAATGCGGCGAAAGCCTGGCTGGCCTTGTCGAAATCCTTGGCTTTGATCAGGTCGAAGGCTGCATCGTAATACAGTTTTTCCTTCGCCGGATCGGCCGGTTCGCCACCCGCGGCAGGGGCTTGAGCGGCTGCGGCTGCCGCTCCCGCACCTGCGCCGGCTGCTGCACCGGGGGCATTCAAATTGCCACCGGTGGAAGAATTATCAGGAGTCGCGGCAGGTGCAACACCGGTTCCTATGCGCCGATCAAGATCCTGATATCGCTCCAGGTTCTCTTGCTTCATGCGCGCTACATCATTTTGCAGAACTTCGATCACACCCTGTTGGCGTGAGATCTGCTCCTGCATCGATTGCAGTTGGTTGAACAGCTCGCCCTGTGCCGAGACAGGGGCCGAAACCCCTCCCCCGGCATAGGCGCCGTTCGTACCGTAACCCGCAGGCGGATAACTACTCCCGCTATTGTTATAGCCGGAGTTGTCCTCGACCACAGGAACCGCAGCCCACACCGCAAGCGGTGCGAGGCTGAGAGCCAAAACAGTTACAGCACGACGGCACGTTCGCATGACGAATTACTTACGCAGTTCGACGCGACGGTTTTGAGCCCAGGACTGCTCGTCGTTGCCGGTAGCAACTGGACGCTCTTCGCCGTAGGAAACCAGTTCCAGCTGAGCTGGGGAAACACCTTGCAGTACCAGGTAACGCTGAACGGCTTTCGCACGACGCTCGCCCAGTGCCATGTTGTACTCACGAGTACCACGTTCGTCGGTGTTGCCTTCCAGAACAACGCGAGCGCCGTTTGCTTTCAGGTCTTTGGCGTGAACGTCCAGAGCGCGCATGGCTTCTGGCTTCAGGTCCGAGCTGTCGTATTCGAAGTAGAAGGTGGTGATTGCGCGCAGAGCAGCTTCTTCGCTCAGGGAGCCGTCAACAGCACCAGTGTTAGCGCCGTAACCAGCGTTTGGATCAACAGCGCCTTCACCGGCGTTGTCGCCGCCTTTGGACGAGCAACCTACAGCTACAGCCATGGCCAGAGCCAGCGCAGCAAATTTACCAAACTTCAGCATTTCCATCGTGAAACTCCTAATGAACCCCAGTGTGTTAAGTACAACGTGTAGCGCCGCGTCAGTTCAGGTAAGGGGACCAGGACGGTTCTCTGACTTCGCCTTGTGCGGTAGGAAGCGGGAGCCTCACGCGTCCATTAATGGACACGAGCATCAAGACTCCCCGGCCCTGCTGGCGGGTGGCGTAGATTACCATGGTGCCGTTGGGCGCAACAGTAGGCGACTCGTCCAGAGTGCTATCAGTGAGGATCTTTACACTACCTCGCTGCAAATCCTGGGCCGCCACCTTGAAATTGGTGAAGCCTTCCTGACGATGGATCATCACCAGGGTCTTTTCATCGGCCGACAGTTTAGGGTTGGCGTTGTAGTTACCGATGAAGGTCACACGCTCCGCACCACCACCGCTTGCGCTGGTTTTGTAGATCTGTGGCTTGCCGCCACGGTCGGAGGTGAAGTAGATGGTCGAACCATCTTTACCCCAGAACGGTTCGGTGTTGATGCCCTGACCGTTGGTGACGCGACTGATCTGACGCGAACCCAGGTTCATCACATAGATGTCCGGGTTACCGTCTTTCGACAATACGAATGCCAGACGCTGACCATCCGGCGACCATGCTGGCGCACCATTCAGGCCTTCGAAGTTGGTGATCTGCTCACGGCGACCGGTGTCGATGTTCTGCATGAAAATGCGCGGACGCTTCTGCTCGAACGAGACATAGGCAATGCGCTTGCCATCCGGTGCAAAACGCGGCGACAGGATCGGCTCGCGCGATTGCAGCAGTGTCACGGCACGGGCACCGTCATAGTCCGAACGTTGCAACGTGTAGCGAGTGTTCTTCTCGGAGAACCGCTCGGCCGTCACGTACAGCAGACGAGTCGAGAACGCACCTTTGATACCGGTGAGTTTCTCGAACGACTGGTCGGAGATGTAATGCGCCATGTCGCGCAGTTGATCGACGCTGCCCGACACGCTACCAGTCAGCACTTGCTGCTCGGTGGCGACGTTGAACAGTGCGTATTGAACCTGCAGGCGACCGCCCGCTGGAACGATACTGCCGACCATGACGTACTGGGCACCCAGCGCCTTGAAGTCACGGAAGATGATTTCGCTGGCCTGGCTTGGCTGGCTGATCATGTTCTGTTTTGGAATCGGCGAGTAGTAACCCGAGTTGCGCAGGTCGTTACCGATGATTTCGGCCATGTCGTCCGGCAGCACGCTGCCGCCCTGGTTGCCAAACGGAACGACTGCTATCGGGGTGGCCCGATCACTGCCGCTGGTGACCAGAATGTTTTTTTCATCTGCTGCCGCTATCCCTGCCATGCAGCAGATAACGACAAGCATTCCTCGAAGAAGGTTTCTCACAAGGCTAGATCCTCAGGTGTGAATGTCATCTTGAATGAACGATACGGAGCAAAATCGCTCGGCTTCATTCCCTGCATTTCTGTCAAACGTCCAATGTTCTTGACCGCCGCTACAGCGGAAGCGTCGAACGGACCATCGCCGCTGGACTTGGCCACGCCGACCGAAGTCACCGTACCATCGGGCAACATGCCGATTTGCAACACGACCGTCATGCCTTTGCGTGCCGAAGGTGGACGAGCCCAACCTTCCGCTGCACGAGCACGAATCAGATCATCGAAACTGCCGGCGACTTCGTCGCCCTGCTCATCGGCCAAGGCCTGCTGACGCTCTGGCGTGTCGGAAAGCAAATCAGCCAAGGCCTGAGCCTTTTTGTCTTCGGCGGATTTACGTGCCGCTTCCTGCGATTTTTTCTTCGCAGCATCGGCAGCAGCTTTCTTCTTCGCATCTTCGGCGACTTTCTTCTTCGCCTCTTCAGCTTCAGATTTCTTCTTGGCGTCTTCGGCGGCTTTCTTCTTCGCGTCTTCGACGATCTTTTTCTTCGCTTCTTCAGCGGCCGCTTTCTTGGCCTCTTCTTCAGCAGCTTTCTTGGCTTCTTCTTCAGATTTCTTCTTGGCTATATCAGCCAATTGTTTCTCTTCGGCCTTTTTGGCTTCGGCGGTCTTCTTGGCTTCATCGGCTTTCTTGGCTTCATCAGCCTTTTTTGCCTCTTCCGCTTTCTTCGTCTCGTCGGCCTTCTTGGATTCTTCGGCTTTTTGAGCCGCATCTTCCTTCTTTTGTTCCGCGGCCTTGATCGCTTCCTGCTCGATCTTTTTCTGTTCCATCTGTTCGACTTCAGTCTGGCGCGCGGCGGATTTCTTCGCCTCACCCGCAATCTTCTGATTGGTCTGGGTGGTCGCCTGACTTTTCGATTTCAGCTGGTACAAGGTCGCCTGGACAATCGGCTTGGCCGGCGGCAGTTCCGGTGTGAAGGCAAAGCTGACGAACAGCATGCCGAACACCAGCACGTGCAAGACAATCGCCCAGACACTAGGCCAGAAGTAGCTTTCCGAGGCGGACGGCTCTCGCATTTGCTGCATCAGGGTGCCTCGGTAATCAAGCCAACATTACCGACCCCGGCTTTCTGCAACCCGCCCATCGCGCCCATGACGGAGCCGTAATCGACAGTCTTGTCGCCGCGAATGAATACTTGGGTACGCTTGCCGCCTTCAGTACCGGCGCGAATGATCTTGGTCACCGCGTCGGTCATTTGCGGCAAGGTCATGGCCTTGTCCTGCTGCTTATCAGTGTCGACTTCGCTGCCAAGGTTCCAGTAGTAGGTCTTGTCAGACTTGATCGAAATGGTCAGGACCTGAGTGTTGTTGTCCTGCGGCAAGGCTTCGCTGGAAACCTTGGGCAGATCAACTTTCACGCCCTGATTGAGCATCGGCGCGGTCACCATGAAGATGACCAGCAGTACCAGCATCACGTCGATGTAAGGCACCACGTTCATCTCGGCAACCGGCTTGCGCTTTTTGCGAGCTCGAGCGATTAAAGCCATTGGAAATTACCTGCTTATTCTTCGCTGGTGTGCACTTTGCGGTGCAGGATCGCCTGGAATTCATCGGCGAAGGTGTAGTAACGGCCCAGCAGGGTTTCGCTGCGAGCAGCAAAACGGTTGTAAGCGATAACGGCCGGGATGGCGGCGAACAGACCGATCGCGGTAGCGATCAGTGCTTCGGCGATACCTGGGGCCACAGTGGCCAGGGTCGCTTGCTGGGCAGTTGCCAGACCACGGAAGGAGTTCATGATGCCCCAGACCGTACCGAACAGACCGATGTACGGGCTGACGGAACCGACGGTGGCGAGAAACGGCAGGCTCTGCTCGAGTTTTTCTTCCTCGCGGGAGATGGCCACGCGCATGGCACGGGCCACGCCTTCCATGACTGCTTCCGGGTCAACGCCCGACTGCTGACGCAGACGGGAGAATTCCTTGAAACCGGCACGGAAGATTTGCTCCACACCCGAATCCGGATCAGGGTTGCTGCCGGCCTGACGGTAGAGTTTGGACAGGTCGATACCGGACCAGAAGCGCTCTTCAAAGCTCTCCAGGGCACGTCGACCGGCGCGCAGCAAGTTGCTGCGCTGAAAGATCATGATCCATGAGGTCACCGATGCGGCTACCAGGATCAGCATTACCAGTTGCACCACGATACTGGCATTGCTGACCAAGCTCCACATGGAGGAATGGTCGACGACGTTAGCTTCCACGCTTTATCTCCTGCTTTGAGTGTGTACCCGCGCCGCTCACGTCGGCAAAGGCCGCACGTAGAGCTTCGGGAATGGCCCGGGGTTTCAAACTGTTGGTGCGCACACAGGCCACCAGAAACTGCCCTTCGCAGAGCAGCACATTATCCGTAGCCCGCCTGACCTGCTGTTTGAAGCGCAGGCTGACCCGGTTCAATTCAATTACTTCAGCGCTTACCAGCAGTTCGTCGTCCAGTCGCGCCGGCGCGTGGTAACGCGCTTCGCTGGAATGCACGACAAACAACAGGTCCTCCCCTGCCAGCGCCGACTGGGCAAAGCCCAGCTCCCGGAGCCGCTCGGTTCGAGCCCGTTCCATAAACTTGAGGTAATTGACGTAATACACGATGCCGCCCGCATCGGTGTCCTCGTAATAAACGCGACAACGATGTGCGAACGGCTCAAGCCCGTTTTGCGCGCGCATACTCTAGTGCTTACTCCTCAGGTTGCCAATCCGGCCAGGCAACTGTTTTTCATTGATTCGCGGCTTTGCGGCGAAAGTACGGTCCTGGGACAGCACAAACCCCGAATAAATCAGCGCGCAAAGGTTACTAATCGTCCACGGCATCGAGGAACTCGTCTACCACGGGCATCTCGCCTAATCGTGACGGGATGTTTAAACCGAAGTGCAGGTACGCATGTCGAGTGACCACCCGCCCCCGCGGAGTGCGCATGATATAGCCCTGCTGGATCAAATATGGCTCCAGCACGTCTTCAATGGTGTGACGCTCTTCGCTGATCGCCGCCGCCAGACTGTCCACCCCCACCGGCCCACCGTCGAACTTCTCGATCATGGTCAGCAGCAGGCGTCGGTCCTGATGGTCGAAACCACGCTCGTCGACATCCAGCAGATTCAGCGCCAGGTCGGCGATTGGTTTGGTGATGTGGCCTTTGGCGCGAACCTCGGCGAAATCCCTCACTCGGCGCAGCAAGCGGTTGGCGATCCGCGGCGTGCCACGGGCACGGCGGGCGATTTCGAAGGCGCCTTCCGGGTCCAGCGGCAAACCGAGAATGTTCGCCGAACGGCTGACAATCGTTGCCAGGTCGGCGGTGTTGTAGAACTCCAGACGCTGAACGATTCCGAAACGGTCGCGCAACGGATTGGTCAGCATGCCGGCCCGGGTGGTTGCGCCGACCAGGGTGAACGGCGGCAGATCGAGTTTGATCGAGCGCGCGGCCGGCCCTTCGCCGATCATGATGTCGAGCTGGAAGTCTTCCATCGCCGGGTACAGCACTTCTTCGACGATCGGCGACAGCCGATGGATCTCGTCGATGAACAGCACGTCATGGGGTTCAAGGTTGGTCAGCAACGCAGCCAAATCACCCGGACGCTCAAGAACCGGCCCCGAGGTGCTTTTGATCGACACACCCATTTCCTGGGCAATGATGTTGGCCAGGGTGGTTTTACCCAGTCCCGGCGGACCGAAAATCAGCGTGTGGTCGAGGGATTCATTGCGCCCACGCGCGGCCTGGATAAACAACTCCATTTGCTCGCGAACGGTCGGCTGGCCAATGTACTCGGCCAGGCTGACGGGACGAATTGCCCGGTCCTGGACTTCCTCGCGGTCACGGGGCCCACCCGTGGCGGCGATCAGACGATCAGCTTCAATCACTTAGATCATTCCCTTCAGGGCGCGACGAATCATGTCTTCACTGCTCAAACCCTTCTCCTTGATCGCAGAAATCGCCTTGCTGGCTTCCTGCGGCTTGTAGCCCAGGGAAATCAGCGCGCTGACCGCGTCATTCTCGGCAGTGGCGACTGGAGCTGGCGCATCTGGCCCACCCGGCTGGTTTGGCACCAACGCGAACATCGCCGGCACGGTTTCCCACGCCTTGAAGCGATCCTTGAGTTCCACCAGCAAACGCTCGGCCGTTTTCTTGCCCACGCCCGGCACCTTGGTCAGGGCCGAAGTGTCCTGGGATTGCACGCAACGAACCAGCTCGTCGACCTCCAGGCTCGACATCAAGGCCAGCGCCAGTTTCGGCCCCACACCATTGAGACGGATCAGCTCGCGAAAAAAGTCTCGCTCGCGCTTGCCAAAGAAGCCATAGAGTAACTGCGCGTCTTCGCGTACGACCAAATGGGTGTGCAAGGTCAGCGGTTCACCGACCGACGGCAAGCGATAAAGCGTGGTCATGGGCACTTCCAGCTCATACCCCAGACCGTTTACATCCAGAATCAGGTGCGGCGGCTGTTTCTCAGCCAAAGTGCCGCGCAAGCGTCCAATCACGTTTCAGATCCTTGAGCCTTGGCCAGATCAGTACTGGCGACTGACAGAACAAAGGTTTTGCGCCGACAGCACAGGCGCAAAACCCTCATTCCATAAAAAATGATTGCTGATGCTATCAGAGACGCAGGCGCCCGCCACGACTGCGTGCTGTGCCCAGACCATGCGGCAACAGGCTGGACCGTGTGTGAGCGTGGCAAATCGCGATGGCCAGGGCATCCGAGGCATCGATTTGCGGCTTGCTGGTCAATTTCAGCATGTGCATGACCATCATCTGCACCTGCTCTTTATTCGCCGCGCCGGTGCCGGTCACCGCCTGTTTGACTTGGGTCGCGGTGTATTCGGCGATTTCCAGGCTTTCCTCGGCGCCGGCCACGATGGCAGCGCCACGGGCCTGACCGAGCTTGAGGGCGGAGTCGGCATTGCGGGCCATGAAGACTTTTTCGATGCCCATGGTCACCGGGCCGTAGGTCTGGATCACTTCACGCACGCCCCGGTAGACGATTTGCAGGCGCTCGTGCAGCTCGCCGGAGCCCGTGCGAATGCAGCCCGACGCCACGTACACGCAGCCACGCCCGGTATCACGTACCACGCCATAACCGGTGATACGCGAACCGGGGTCGATACCAAGAATTAAAGTCATAACGCCTGCGGGTTAGGTAAGAGCACGATATTCAATACAGCGAATAACAAATGTGGGAGCTGGCTTGCCTGCGATGGCGTAGGCACATCAAACAATGATGTAGCCTGACACGCCGCCATCGCAGGCAAGCCAGCTCCCACACTGAATCTTAGTCGCCCTTATCCGAGCTGAGCGGCCACCGACTCTGGAATGTCCGCGTTGGAATACACGTTTTGCACGTCATCCAGGTCTTCGAGCATGTCGATCAGCTTCAGAATCTTCTCGGCGCCTTCCAGGTCCAGTTCGGCACTGGTGGTCGGCAGCATGACGATTTCCGCGTCATCGCCCTTGAAGCCTGCAGCCTCCAAAGCGTTGCGCACGGAATAGAAGCCGGCGAACGAGGTGAACACGTCGATTGAACCGTCTTCGTGGGTGACCACATCATCGGCGTCAGCCTCCATGGCCGCTTCCATCAGCGCATCCTCATCCACGCCTGGCGCGAAGGAAATCTGCCCCTTGCGCTCGAACAGGTAGGCCACCGAACCATCGGTGCCGAGGTTGCCGCCACACTTGCTGAACGCATGGCGAACAGCCGCTGCAGTACGATTGCGGTTGTCGGTCATGCATTCGACCATCACCGCCACACCGCCCGGACCGTAACCTTCGTAGGTCAGCTCGACCATGTCGTCGGTATCGGCGGCGCCAGCGCCGCGGGCCACTGCGCGGTCGATGATGTCGCGGCTCATGTTCGCACCCAGCGCTTTATCCAGCGCCAGACGCAAGCGCGGGTTGGAGCCTGGATCACCGCCACCCTGACGAGCAGCAACCGTCAGTTCACGAATCCACTTGGTGAAAATCTTGCCCTTCTTGGCATCCTGACGTTCTTTGCGGTGCTTGATGTTCGCCCACTTGGAATGACCCGCCATAACTCGCTCCGAATTATCTTTGAAACATTGCCCGCCACGCCATGATGCGCCGGCCAGCAAATAAAAATCTCGACCATTCTATAAAGAAAGGGCGCATCCGAAGATGCGCCCTTCTGGTCAGCCTTACTCAGCTTTAGGCGTTTCGCGCAGACGAATGTGCAGTTCGCGCAACGCCTTGGCATCCACCAGCCCCGGTGCCTGAGTCATGACGCAGGCAGCACTCTGGGTTTTCGGGAAGGCGATTACTTCACGGATCGACTGGGCGCCGGTCATCAGCATCACCAGACGGTCCAGACCGAAGGCCAGACCACCGTGCGGCGGCGCGCCATATTTCAGGGCGTCGAGCAGGAAGCCGAACTTCTCTTCCTGTTCCGCTTCGCTGATACCCAGCAGACGGAACACCGACTGTTGCATTTCCTTGCGGTGGATACGGATCGAACCGCCACCCAGTTCGGTGCCGTTCAGGACCATGTCGTAGGCACGAGACAGCGCGGTTGCCGGGTTGGCTTCCAGTTCTTGCGGTGTGCACTTCGGCGCGGTGAACGGGTGGTGCAACGCGGTGAAGCTGCCGTCGTCGTTCTCTTCGAACATCGGGAAGTCGACAACCCACATCGGTGCCCACTCGCAGGTCAGCAGGTTCAGATCGTGACCAACCTTGATCCGCAGCGCGCCCAAGGCTTCGCTGACGATCTTCGATTTATCAGCGCCGAAGAACACGATATCGCCATCAACTGCACCGACGCGATCGAGGATCACGTTGAGGTTAGCCTCAGGGATGTTCTTGACGATTGGCGATTGCAGACCTTCAACGCCTTTGGCGCGCTCGTTGACCTTGATGTACGCCAGGCCCTTGGCACCGTAGATGCCGACGAACTTGGTGTAGTCGTCGATCTTGCTGCGCGGCATGCTTGCCGCGCCTGGAACGCGCAGAGCGGCAACGCGGCATTTCGGGTCGTTGGCAGGGCCGCTGAACACCTTGAAGTCGACTTCTTTCAGTTGATCGGCAACGTCAACCAGTTCCAGCGGGTTACGCAGGTCCGGCTTGTCGGAACCGTAACGACGCATGGCCTCTTCGAAGGTCATGTGCGGGAAGTCGCCGAATTCCAGGTCCAGCACTTCCTTGAACAGGTTGCGGATCATTTGTTCGGTGATACCCATGATCTCTTTTTCATCGAGGAAGCTGGTCTCGATGTCGATCTGGGTGAATTCCGGCTGACGGTCGGCGCGCAGATCTTCGTCGCGGAAGCACTTGGCGATCTGGTAGTAACGGTCGAAGCCGGCGACCATCAGCAGCTGCTTGAACAGCTGTGGCGATTGCGGCAGGGCGAAGAAGCTACCGGCGTGAGTACGGCTCGGCACCAGATAGTCGCGCGCGCCTTCTGGCGTGGCGCGGGTCAGAATCGGCGTCTCGACATCGAGGAAGCCGTTCTCGTCCAGGAAGCGACGGATACTGGTGGTCATGCGCGAACGCAGACGCAGCTTCTCGAGCATTTCCGGGCGACGCAGGTCGAGGAAGCGATAACGCAGGCGGGTTTCTTCGCCGACGTCGGAGAACTCGTTCAGCGGGAACGGCGGGGTTTCCGCTTCGTTCAATACTTCAAGCTCGTAGCCCAGCACTTCGATCATGCCCGACGCCATGTTGGCGTTGGTGGCACCGGCCGGACGCAGGCGTACCTTGCCGGTGATCTTGACCACGTATTCGCTGCGCACGCGATCGGCGGCGGCGAAGGATTCAGCGCGGTCCGGGTCGAACACCACCTGGGCCAGACCGTCACGATCACGGATATCGAGGAAAATCACCCCACCGTGGTCACGGCGACGGTGAACCCATCCGCAAAGGGTAATTTCCTGGCCTTCCAGGCTTTCGTTCAGTTGGCCGCAATAATGGCTGCGCATCATGGTAGTGGTTTCACTTCTCGTAATTCGAAATTCGGTTGGAGGTCTTGCCGCACCCCCACACTTAAATAAGGTGCCAGATGATGCAAGAGCTCGCGCGTGTCATTCAGCCCGGGCGCTAGACCCTAGTCAGCTTTGTCGCCACCGGCCAGATTCTTCTTGGAACCGGTCTTGAAGTCGGTTTCGTACCAGCCGGTGCCGCTGAGGCGGAAGCCCGGCATGGACAGCATCTTTTTAAGCTCTGGCGCCTGGCAGGCAGGGCAGTCGACCAGCGGTGCTGCGCTGATCTTTTGAATGGCTTCCAACTGATGACCACAGGAAGCACATTGATAGTCGTACATCGGCATGGGGGTTGTCTCGGCGATCAGATTGCTACCGCGCATGCTGGGCTTTGCGGCAAAGGGCGGGATTATATCCATTAAATGCAGCCTGTGCAGCCGTAAGACTGCACAGACCGACACTCGACCCGATCAACCGCCATCGTCAAGCCATGATGGGGCAACTTCCTTCCTTCAGGCTGTGCACGACGCAGACAACCCGCACCAGCCCGGTGAAGTTCTTCACCCCGCCGTGACGCAGATGCACTTCGCGATCCACGTGGGACAACAGCGCACTGACCGAGCAGCAATTGACCTTGGCCATATCACCCAAAATATCCCAATAGACCTGTTCAAGCCGCAAACAGGTCGCAAAGCCATTCAAACGCACCGACCGGGATAATGGCTGGGCCAGGCCCATATCGAATTCGCTGACAAATGAATCAATCCTCACGTCCTTGAGTGGACTGACCCTCCCCTCGCTTCGCCTGTCTTGATAAACCATAGCGTTGACACTCCTTTGCCATCCTTGCTGCTTATAAGAGTCATATTCCGTTTCCTTATAAAAGCGCAGGCGCACAGGGATATCTAGATGACTTTATGACCATCGACGTAGGATAAGCCAACAACTGAGGGGAGATCATGGAGCTCGTCCTAGGCCGGACGATTTCCTACGAAAACTGACGCAATGTCTTTCAGCGAAACGGCAAAAAGCCGCGCGAAACACAGCCGGCAAATAATACTCAGCAAGCGTCATGCACACAGCGGCCAGCGGGAGTACCGCTGGACTGCCTGATTTGAGTAGCTGCGGGCTTTGCTGTTAAATAGGCAGTGTGTCGCTACCGCCTATTTTCCGGGGGCTGCGCATAGGCTGATAGCGGGAACGTGTCCAACGCCTCTTATTGTTCCGAAGCGAACCGTGCTCCATCAGCTCTTCCTTGTGATCCGTCTTAACGTGAGTTAATCAAAATGTTGAAAATCGTCCACCTGCTAATGGGCGCAGCAGCCTTGCTGCTGTCCTTCATCCCTAGCCTGCGATCCGAAGCGCTACCTTACCTGCAACAACCCGATGCGCTGTACCTGGCCTTTTTCGGCCTGCTCAACCTCACCCTTGCACCTGTTATCCCTTACTGGAACAAAGGCCCGCGTCATCAACTGCAAAACCTGGTCAGCGCCTTGCTGGTTCTGGCTGTGGTATTGCAAACACTGACATTGTTCGCCCCGATGCCTGTCATCGCTGGTCAACCTGCCGTTCTGTTCAGTCTGGTCGCTGCCCTGATCGCCATTCTTTTGCACCTGGCTGTCAGCTTCTATAAATCTTCACCGGCCGCCGCCTCGCCAAGCTATGACATGAGCAACCGCGATACTGGCACCGTCAAGTGGTTCAATACCTCCAAAGGCTTCGGCTTTATTTCCCGTGATTCCGGCGATGATATTTTCGTGCACTTCCGGGCAATTCGCGGCGAGGGCCACCGTGTTCTGGTCGAAGGCCAACGCGTGGAGTTCTCTGTGATGAACCGTGACAAAGGCCTGCAAGCCGAAGATGTGATCGCCGCCCTGCCGCGTCGCTGACTCCAAGGCTAAAAAAAACCGCGAACAGCCCTGGCTGTTCGCGGTTTTTTATGGCCTGCCCTTCACTAATGAGCTCACTAATGTGGCTCAGTAATGCGGTGGTGGCGCCTCTTCTTCGAAGGACTCGAACTGACCGGCCATTTCCTCTTGCCGCTTGAGCAATGCGGCCATTTGCAGTTGCAGACGCTCCACTGCGCGTTGCTGCGTCGCCAGCACATCACTCAATGCCTGGATGGTGTCATCCTGAAACGCCAACTGGCTTTCCAGATCGGTAACGCGTTCTTCCAGGCTCATGACTCAACCCTCCAGAAACGTGAAGTCATCGGTCAACACCAGACGCAGCCGCTCACGAATCGCCGCGATCTGCTCTGGACTGTAGGGTTTGGCCGGCTGCTTGCCCCAGACCGGGGCTGGCCAGGCGGCGTCCTCACGCTTGCGCACAATCACATGCATGTGCAACTGGCTGACGACGTTACCCAGGGCCGCGACGTTCAATTTATCCGCGTCGAACGAGTCCTTGAGCATTTCCGCCAGTGCGGTGGTTTCCTGCCACAGCTGCTGTTGATCTGCGACATCTAATTGAAATATCTCACTGATATCCTCGCGGCGGGGCACGAGGATGAACCACGGGTAGTTCGAATCATTGGACAACAGCAACCGACAGAGCGGGAAATCGCCGATAGGCAACGTGTCTTGTTGAAGTCGTGGATCTAAAGCGAACACAGCGCACACTCCCCTCTGGTGATCTTTTTTCAGCTTAGCGCCCCATTGCGAAAGACGGCGCACCAAGCGACAGGACGGCAGCATACCTGCGAACGCCACACGCTTCACAACGAACTGCCACCGGCTGCGCCCTACGGGCGCCCCGACATGAACCATTTTGATCCGGTATGCACCATGACAGAACCAGCCGCCGCACAAAAAATGCCGGAATGACCGATAAACGACGGGCCGTTCGAATCCACGACAAAGCGACACTGTGTGAATTCGGTACAACAATTGAAATTTTTTGCACCAAAACCGCACAACGCGTCTACGCTCAGTGCGTCAGCATCCGCTAACTACTCACTGGCGGGGTGAACCGGTAACGTTTTTGGTTGTCGCCCCCACTGGATCGATGTGGTAAACACGATGCGAAGCATGGCGTCAAGCTCAGGTAAAACGAGCTTGAACCCCCCGGTTTTATGAGGTTTTTACAGCAACAGGCAGGCCTTTGGAAAAAAACAGCAACAGAATTCCGATTTGTGCACGCTTGTTGCATTCACACCCGTATCGTCTATAAGCGCTCCGCTGGAAGTGGAAGCCTTAAGACCAATAAAAACAGCGGCAGGGTTGCCCGATGGAGATTCAAGTGCAGGACAAGGGACTCTTTTTTACCGACGCTCAAGCCATGGAAAACAACGTTGAAGTTGTCAGTCCGATTGCGTCGGGATTGTGAATTTGCGACATCTACCCAGCCATTTGCGACAGGGTCGTAAAGAAGCTGAAAGGTTAGATGCGCAAGTATCGCCAACATGGTCGGCGTGATATAAGTTTGCGCCGACACAAAAAGAAAGAGCCGCCCGGATAATAAAACAGGCGGGACGGCAGTACTCTTCTAAAAACCAAAGGAGCAAATCACGATGCGCGTGATGAAGTGGAGCATGATCGCACTGGCAGTTGCAGCAGCAGCCAGTACTCAATTGGCTACGGCCGCACCTTTCGTAAGTGACCAGGCTGAAGCCAAAGGTTTTGTTGAAGACGCCAAGTTCGACTTGCTGCTTCGCAACTATTACTTCAACCGTGACCGCAGAGACGGCGCAAACGACCAGAAAGACTGGACACAGGGCATCTGGGGCAATTTCAGCTCCGGTTATACTCAAGGTACCGTAGGTGTCGGCGTTGATGCATTCGGTTATCTGGGTATCAAACTGGACGGTGGCGACGGCACAACTGGCTCGGGTAACCTGAGCCGCGACTCCCAAGGCCGCAACCACGACGACTTCGGCAAAGCCGGTGCCGCCGTTAAAGTTCGCATCTCCAAAACTGAACTGAAGTTCGGTGAGATGCAGCCAAGCACCTCTCCAGTATTCGCTGTCGGCGGTTCTCGTCTGGTGCCTCAAACCGCTACCGGTTTCCAACTGCAGAGCAGCGAAATCAAGAACCTGGACCTGGAAGGCGGTCACTTCTACTCGGCCTCCAGCCAGGATGAGATGAACAGCGATGGCGAACTGTGGGCGAACTACGCCGGCGTTACCGCTAAAACCGCAGACTATGCTGGCGGCAAGTACGGGTTCACCGACAACCTCAGCGCATCGTTTTACGGCGCCCAGCTGGAAGACATCTGGAACCAGTACTACGCCAACCTGAACTACACCATCCCAATGGGTAGCGATCAGTCGATTAACCTGGACGGTAACATCTACAACACCAAAGATACCGGTTCCGCCAAAGCAGGCGAGATCAGCAACACCACGTTCTCGCTGGCTGCTGCTTACTCGTTCCTGAAAGCACACACCATTACCGTGGCCTTCCAGAAAGTTAACGGCGACGTCCCGTTCGACTACATCGGCGTGGGTGACAACAACCGCGGCGGCGACTCGATCTTCCTCGCCAACTCCATCCAGTACTCTGACTTCAACGGTCCTAACGAGAAGTCTGCTCAGGTCCGTTATGACCTGAAAATGGCTGAGTACGGCGTTCCAGGTCTGAGCTTCATGACCCGTTACGTAAAAGGTTGGGACATCGACGGCACCAACACTCCAACAGGCAGTGCTTACGCCGGCCTGTACGGTGAAGATGGCAAGCACAATGAAACCAACCTGGAAGCCAAGTACGTTGTTCAGACTGGCCCGGCAAAAGATCTTTCCTTCCGCGTTCGTCAAGCATGGCACTTCGCTAATGGCGACCAGGGCGAAGGCGATATCAAAGAGTTCCGTCTGATCGTCGACTACCCGCTGTCGATTTTGTAATTGCCGTTAGCTACTTCGCGGTAATCAAAAAAGGCCCATCTTCGGATGGGCCTTTTTTATTGGCTACAGCATTGTGTTTAACGGTTCAGCTCTTGCAGAACAAGTCTGACCGAAAGGTCAAACATGAATCGAAAGACCGATCATTACACCGTTGCCGATTCCTGCATCACTCGAATAACCCGCTGCGGAAATGGAATATCAATACCGGCAGTCTTCAACCGATCGCGCGATTGCTCGTTAAACATGAACATCACATTCCAGTAGTCAGCGGTCTTCACCCACACCCGCAGGGAAACAGTGATCGAACTGTCACCCAGCATGGAAATTACCGCTTCCGGCGCCGGATCAGCCAATACTCGCGGGTCCTTGGCCAACTCCAGTAACACTTCACGGGCCTTTTGCAAGTCCGCCTCGTAAGCCACACCTACATCAAACACGACCTTGCGGGTCGGTTGACGGTTGGTGTTGGTGATAATGCCGTTCGACAGATTACCGTTAGGCACGATGATGGTTTTGTTATCGCCGGTGCGCAGTACGGTATGAAAGATCTGGATGCTGTCGACCGTACCGGCAACACCTTGAGCTTCGATCCAGTCACCGATGCGGAACGGGCGGAACAACAGAATCAGCACGCCGCCAGCGAAGTTCGCCAGGCTGCCCTGCAACGCCAGACCGATCGCCAGGCCAGCAGCACCGATCGCGGCGACGAACGAGGTGGTTTCCACGCCGATCATCGACGCTACGCTGACGATCAGCAGAACCTTGAGAATGATGTTCGCCAGGCTGCTGATGAAACCTTGCAGCGCCAGGTCGGCATTACGCAACGCCAGCAGGCCGCCGAGTTTTTGCGTCACCTTGTTGATCAGCCACCAACCGATGGCCAGGGTAATCACCGCCAACAGCACGCGACTACCGTATTCCATGATCATCGGAATCCAGGCTTGGGATGCCTTGACCAGATTGTCCACTTCAGTATTCAAATCCATCTACTTTCTCCTGATTTCCGGCCATCCGGCACGCGAAAATAAGCGGCAGAAAGACCAAACCCGTGAGGGCTCAATCGTTTCTGCCGTTGCTTGGGCCTCGGACGTCGAAAACGCCAAGAGGTTCCGCTTGAAAAATCAGTCGCGGAAGTTGTTGAACTGCAGTGGCATGTCGAACGTCTTGGCGCGCAGGGCTGCAATCGCTTCCTGCAAATCGTCACGCTTCTTGCCGGTAATGCGCACTTGCTCGCCCTGAATGGCGGCCTGGACCTTGAGCTTGGCGTCTTTGACGTGAGCGACGATTTTCTTCGCCAGCTCTTTGTCGATGCCTTCCTTGAGGACCGCTTCCTGCTTCATCAACTTGCCCGACGCGTAGGCATCCTTGACTTCAAGGCACTGCACGTCGATCTTGCGCTTGACCAGAGCCAGCTTGAGGATCTCGATCATCGCTTCGAGCTGGAAATCGGCTTCCGCGGTCAGGTTGACGGTCAGGTCCTTTTCCTTGAACTCGAAGGTGCCTTTGCCTTTCAGGTCATAACGACGATCGAGTTCCTTGACGGCGTTCTCGACCGCGTTGGTGACTTCGTGTTTGTCCAGTTCGGATACCACGTCGAACGACGGCATGTAATCTCTCCAATAAAAAGGCACGCTCGATAACGATGGAGCGCGCTTGGCTTGCGGTTAAAATCGGGCTCATTATAACGGGTCTTTTCCAACCGATACTGCGAGCCTCACATGCCAGCGTCAAACCGAGCAGAAAGTTGATGTCTACCCCTTGGCATATTCTCGGCGCCGGCAGCCTCGGCACCCTTTGGGCCACACGTCTGGCGCGGGCAGATGTGCCGGTCAGGCTGATCGTGCGGGACGCGACACGCTTACAGGCCTATCAGACGGCGGGCGGTTTGACGCTGGTCGAACACGGCGAAGCGCAGCTGTATCCGGTGCCCGGCGAGACACCCGACAGCGATGAGCCCATCAGCCGTCTGCTGGTGGCCTGCAAAGCCTACGACGCCGAGAAAGCCGTGGCCCGCCTCGCCCACCGCCTGACACCCGACGCCGAACTGATCCTGCTGCAGAACGGCCTCGGCAGTCAGGACGCGGTTGCCGCGCAGGTGCCTCAGGCGCGCTGCATCTTCGCCTCCAGCACCGAAGGCGCGTTTCGCGATAGCGACTGGCGTGTGGTGTTCGCCGGTCACGGCTACACCTGGCTGGGCGATGCGGGCCATCCGGTAGCGCCGATCTGGCTGGAGGACTTGAGCGCCGCCGGCATTCCCCACGAGTGGAGCACCGACATCCTCACAAGGCTGTGGCGAAAACTGGCGCTCAATTGTGCGATCAACCCGCTGACCGTACTGCACGAATGCCGTAACGGCGGTTTGCAGCAACATCAATGCGAAGTCGCCACCCTGTGCGCCGAGCTCACCGAACTGCTGGAGCGCTGCGGCCAGCCGGCAGCGGCGGAGAACCTCCGGGAGGAAGTCGAACGAGTGATCCAGGCCACAGCGGCCAATTTCTCCTCGATGTACCAAGACGTCGCAAATCAGCGCCGCACCGAAATCAGCTACCTGTTGGGCCATGCCTGCAAGGTCGCGTCGCGGCATCAGTTGAACCTGCCCCACCTCAGTCAATTGCAGGAGCGCCTGATTGCTCATCTGCGCAGCCTTGGATTGCCCAGCGACTGAGCAGCGGCTACGCTGGCCACTTGTTCCTTTTCAGCGATGAACCTGATGCCATTGCGCCAGCGCCTTGAAAACCTTCCAGTCGGCCAGAAATTGCTGGCCGCCCTGCTGGTGCTGTTGACCACCGTTTTGCTGGTCGCCAACCTGACCTTTATCAGCGCCGCCTATTACATCTCCCAGGAAAGCATGGCTCCTCAGGCCTTGCAGACCATCGGCCGACTGGTGTCCAACCCAAGCCTGATCTCCGACGCCTTGAAGTCACCGCAAACCGCCCAGCGCCTGCTCAACGAGCTCAACAGCTATACACCGTTGCGTGCAGCAGCGCTCTATGACGGTAAAGGTGTGCTTCTGGCGCAGCTGCAGCAGGGAGACGAGCTCCATCTACCGGAGCATTTCCGGCATCTGGAAGCCTGGCAAGCCACCGAGTTTCGCAGCAATCAAGTGATCACCCTGCCCCGCCCCGGTACCGCGCCGGGGCACTTGCTGCTGGTAGCCAGCAGCGAATTGCCGATGGCGTTCTACACCGGGACCCTGACCGCCAGTTTGGGGATTCTGATCTTCAGCGTACTGTTATGGCTGGTGATCGCCCGACAGATCAAACGCCTGATCACCCGCCCGATTCACCAGCTCGAAGAGTTGTCCCGGCAAGTGACCCGGGAAGAGAACTACGCCCTGCGCGCCTCTCGCGGCAACCACGACGAAATCGGCAGCCTCGCCGAAGCGTTCAACACCATGCTCTCGCGCATCGAGGCCCGGGAGCAGCAGCTCAAGCGCGCCCGCGACGATTCCCAGGCCGCCTACGACCAGGCTCAGGGGCTGGCCGAAGAAACCCGTCACACCAACCGCAAGCTGGAACTGGAAGTTCAGGTGCGCAGCAAGATCGAAAAGAAACTCACCGGTTTCCAGAACTACCTCAACAGCATCATCGACTCCATGCCGTCGGCCTTGATCGCCCTCGACGAGCAGCTCTACGTGACCCAGTGGAATCAGGAAGCCAGCGCCCTGTCCGGCACGCGCCTGGACGAAGCCTTGAACCAACCGATCTTCCTCGCCTTCGAACCGCTCAAACCGTTCCTGCCGCAACTCAGGCAAACCGTCGAGCAGCACACCGTGGCGAAAATCGAACGCGTTACCTGGCTCAAGGACGATGAGCCCAAGCATTATGCCCTGACGTTTTACCCATTGATGGGCGGTGCCGGGCGCGGCGTGGTGATCCGGATCGATGACATCACTCAGCGACTGTCCCTGGAAGAAATGATGGTGCAGTCGGAAAAAATGCTCTCGGTCGGTGGCCTCGCCGCCGGCATGGCCCACGAAATCAATAATCCACTGGGTGCAATCCTGCACAACGTGCAGAACATTCGTCGGCGCCTGTCACCCGATCTGCCGAAGAACCTCGAACAGGCCGAACAACTCGGCATTGAGCTGGAAACGGTCAACCAGTATTTGAAAGCTCGAGAAGTGCCGCAATTACTCGATGGCATTCAACAGGCCGGTGCCCGGGCAGCAAAAATCGTGACGCACATGCTCAGTTTCAGCCGCCGCAGTACCCGGCAGATGGCTCCCTGCGATTTGCCGGCGTTGATCGATCAAGCGGTGGAGATCGCCGGCAACGACTTCGACCTGGCCATCGGCTTCGACTTCAAGGGGCAGGCGATCATTCGGCAGTTCGATCCGGCACTGGGCCCGGTGCCCGGCACTGCCAACGAACTGGAACAGGTGCTGCTCAACCTGCTGAAAAACGCCGCGCAAGCCATTCACCAGCGCCCGGACGACCGCGAACCGGGGCGGATCATTCTGCGCACAAAACTGAATCCGCCATGGGCGGAAATTCAGGTCGAAGACAACGGCATCGGCATGAGTGAGAACGTGCGCAAACGTACGTTCGAGCCGTTCTTCACCACCAAGGAAATCGGTCAGGGCACCGGCCTTGGGCTCTCGGTCTCGTACTTCATCATCACCAACAACCACAAGGGCCAGATGGAAGTGCAATCGACGCCGGGCCAAGGTACCTGTTTCACCTTGCGCCTGCCGTTGTCGGGCACTCCGGTGGTTTCTCAAGAACTCAATCAGCTGTCGAGGTAACCATGGGCTTTCGCTTGTCGAAGATTTACACCCGCACTGGCGACAAAGGCGAAACCGGGCTCGGCGATGGCCGCCGGGTGCCCAAGGACCATCCGCGCATCGAAGCCATTGGCGAAGTCGATACGCTGAACAGCCAAGTGGGTGTGCTGTTGGCCGGGTTGGCGGCGCAAAGTGATACGTATCCGGGGTTGAACGAAGTGATCGAGGTGTTGGCGCCCTGCCAGCATCGGTTGTTCGACTTGGGTGGCGAACTGGCGATGCCGGTGTATCAGGCACTGAACACGGCAGAAGTCGAGCGGCTGGAGGCGGCGATCGATGTGTGGAATGAAGAGTTGGGGCCGCTGGAGAATTTCATTCTGCCCGGCGGTTCCGCGCTGATTGCCCAGGCCCACGTATGCCGCTGCCTGGCGCGCAGTGCGGAGCGGCGCTGTCAGCAGTTGAATGCGATTGAGCCATTGGCCGGGGTTGGCCTGGCGTATATCAATCGGTTGTCGGATTTGTTGTTTGTGGCGGCACGGTTGATTGCCAAGCGTCAGGGGATTGCCGAGATTTTGTGGCAAGCGGCTGCGAAACCCGAAGTTTAGTCGGCGCGTCAGAAGACGCCATCGCGGGCAAGCCCGCTCCCACAGGGATCAGTGTCGTACACAATTCTGTGTCCACCACGGACCACTGTGGGAGCGGGCTTGCCCGCGATGGCGCCAGCAGCAACACCGCAGAATCAAGCTTCAGGCCAAAACGCCCGAATCCCCGCCACACCCTGCGCCCCTGCTTCCCAGGCTTTTTGCCGCTCCGCCGGGCCAACACCACCGAGCAAAAACACCGGTTTGCTGAAGCCCTCGATCAAAGTCGAAGCCTGCTCCCAACCCAATGGCAGAGCATCCGGGTGAGTCTGCGTCGGCTGCACCGGCGACAGGGTCACAAAGTCCACGCCCATTTGCTCGGCCAACGCCAGTTCTTCAGCGTTGTGGCAAGACGCTGCCAACCAGCGTGACGCCGGTAGCGGACGCCCGGCCGCCGCGTACTTGCGCAACTGCGCCGACGTGATGTGCCAACCGGCGGACGGGAAGTCCCCCAGCCATTCAAACGGCCCCTTGATCATCAACTGCGCCTTGCCGGCACACAGCCCCGCCGCGTCCACCGCCAGGTCGCGGTATTGCGGGTCGTAGCCGTTGGGCGCGCGCAACTGAATCAGCTTGATGCCACCGGCGATGGCTTTCTGAATACCGCGCAGCAAGGCCGGGGTTTCCAGGCCCTCCGGGGTGATCAGGTAGTCGCCGGGCAAGCGTGCTGCGGCGACGATCGGCTGGTTGGCGGCCGGAAATTCGTAATCCACCAGTTCCCGCGCGGTCACCCAGGCCAAAGGCTGGCCTTCGGCGCCATGGGGTTCGCCGGTAAACGCCGAGACTTCCCAGACATCCAGCAACACCTGCTTATCCGGGTAATCGTGGCGGACCTTGATCATCGGTCGCGCGGTATTGACCACAATGCCCAACTCTTCGTGAAGCTCGCGAGCCAGGGCCATCTCGACGGATTCGTCATCCTCGACCTTGCCACCGGGGAACTCCCACAAACCGCCCTGATGCTGGGTGTCGGCACGGCGGGCAATGAGGATCTTGCCGCTGCTATCGCGGATAACCGCGGCTGCTACATGGACTCGTTTCACCGCTCTATTTCCTCCAGACCCGCCTTCCGCCAGGCCTTGAAGGCTGGCCATTGGTAGATGGTTTCGACATAGGCCGCGTCGGCCTCGGGCAGTTTTACCTGATAGGTGCGCAGGCGTACGGCGATCGGTGCGAAAAACGCATCCGCCAGGGTCGCGCCGCCAAACAGGAACGGGCCGGTTTCAGTCGCGACGGCGCGACATTCAGCCCACAACGCCAGCACGCGCTCGATTTCAGCCTGAACTTCAGGCGGGGTCGGCGACAGTGGCGCGCCGTGGCTCAGGTCGAACGGCATGTTGCCGCGCATGGCGAAAAAACCGCTGTGCATCTGCGCACACGCCGAACGCGCCTGGGCACGGGCGGCAGTGTCTTTGGGCCAGAGGCCGGCATCGGGGAATTGTTCAGCCAGGTATTCGGCAATCGCCAGGGAATCGGCAATGGTGCCGTGCTCGGTTTTCAGCAGAGGGACTTTCCCGGTTGGCGAATGCTTGAGCACGCGCTCGCGAGTGTCCGGCTGGTTCAGCTTGATCAGTTCTTCGGTGTAGGACGCGCCGGTCAGGTCAAGGGCCAGTGCGGCGCGCAGGGACCAGGAGGAATGCAGTTTGTCGCCGATGATCAGGTGGAGGCTCATGTTCGGGCGCCTTTTGGTAAGTGGAACAGGCCAGAATTTTTAGTGTCCGGCCGTCCGTCATCGCGGGCAAGCCCGCTCCCACAGTGATCGGCGTGAACACAAAGTTTGTGCACACCACTGAACCTGTGGGAGCGGGCTTGCCCGCGATAGGGTCGACTCGGTCTTACGTACGGTACTCAGCGTTGATCTTCACGTATTCGTGGGACAGGTCAGTCGTCCAGATGGTTTCGCTGCAATCACCGCGCCCCAGTTCGATGCGGATGGTGATTTCTTCCTGCTGCATTACCGCCGCGCCCTGAGCTTCGGTATAGGTGGCAGAGCGAGCGCCGCGGCTGGCGATGCACACGTCACCGAGGAATACGTCGATCTTGCTCACGTCCAGGTTCGGTACGCCGGCACGGCCCACGGCGGCCAGAATGCGGCCCCAGTTCGGGTCGGAGGCGAACAACGCGGTCTTGATCAGCGGCGAGTGGGCCACGGTGTAACCGACGTCCAGGCACTCCTGGTGATTGCCGCCGCCGTTGACTTCCACGGTGACGAACTTGGTCGCGCCTTCGCCGTCGCGCACGATGGCCTGGGCCACGTCCATGCAGACTTCGAACACCGCTTGTTTCAGCAAAGCGAACAGCGGACCGCTCGCTTCGGTGATTTCTGGCAGTGCTGCCTGACCGGTGGCGATCAGCATGCAGCAGTCGTTGGTCGAGGTGTCGCCGTCGATGGTGATGCGGTTGAACGACTTGTTGGCGCCGTCCAGCAGCAGGTTTTGCAG
Source organism: Pseudomonas sp. F-14 TE3482 (assembly GCF_053629455.1). Lineage (NCBI taxonomy): Bacteria > Pseudomonadati > Pseudomonadota > Gammaproteobacteria > Pseudomonadales > Pseudomonadaceae > Pseudomonas > Pseudomonas sp. F-14 TE3482. Next base: position 2,656,064 of record NZ_JBRJII010000001.1, on the reverse strand, counting down.
CACGTCGCGCGAAACTTTGGCGTCGGTGGCGATGTAGCCGAGCATGGTCGCCATGTTTGGACGAATCATGCCCGCGCCTTTGCTGATGCCGGTGACGGTGATGGTCACGCCGTCATGCTGGAACTGGCGGCTGGCCCCCTTTGGCAGGGTGTCGGTGGTCATGATGCCGGTAGCGGCGGCTTCCCAGTTATTCACCGACAGGTCGTCGAGGGCGGCTTGCAGCGCGCCTTCGATTTTTTCGACCGGCAGCGGCTCGCCGATCACACCGGTGGAGTACGGCAGCACCAGGCTTGCATCGACGCCAGTCAGCTCAGCCAGTTTGGCACACGTGCGCTCGGCGGCGGCCAGGCCAGGTTCACCGGTGCCGGCGTTGGCATTGCCGGTGTTGGTCAGCAGGTAACGTACCGGGCCTTGCACGCGTTGTTTGGCCAGGATCACGGGAGCGGCGCAAAAGGCGTTCAGGGTGAACACGCCCGCGACCGTGGAACCTTCGGCACAGCGCATGACCACGACATCCTTGCGCCCCGGGCGCTTGATGCCGGCCGAGGCGATACCGAGTTCAAAACCGGCAACCGGGTGCAACGTTGGCAAAGGACCAAGACCAACAGCCATGAATGCGCTCCTTAATAAATGATGTCTGCACCGCCGTCGGGGCGTCGGTGGTTTAAATGGCAAAACGCCGCGACGGCATAAGCCGGTCGCGGCGCGGGTATTTCAGCGTATGAAACGGGTTTACTGGATCTGCCCGTGGCAATGCTTGAACTTCTTGCCCGAACCGCAGTAGCACAGCTCGTTACGGCCCAGTTTCTGCTCGTTGCGCACCGGCGCGGTGGCGAGGGCTACGTCGACCTCTTCACCCAACACTTCCGGTTGCTCCAGGCCAGGGGCTTCGTCGTGCTGGAACTGCATGCGCGCAGCCAGTGCCTCGGCTTCCTGACGCAGGCGAGCTTCTTCTTCGATCGGATCTTCGCGGCGGACCTGAACGTGCGACAGCACACGGATCGAGTCGCGCTTGATGGAATCCAGCAACTCGGAGAACAAGGTGAAGGACTCGCGCTTGTATTCCTGCTTCGGGTTCTTCTGCGCATAACCACGCAAGTGGATGCCGTGACGCAGGTGATCCATGGTCGACAGGTGGTCTTTCCACAGGTCGTCCAGTACGCGCAGAACGATTTGCTTCTCGAAGGTGCGCAGTGCTTCGGCACCGGCCTGGTCTTCTTTCTCGTTGTACGCGGCGATCAGCTCGTTCATCAGCTTCTCGCGCAGGGTCTCTTCGTAGAGGTGATCGTCTTCGTCCAGCCATTGCTGGATCGGCAACGCCACGCCGAAGTCGCTCTGCAACGCTGCTTCCAGACCGGCCACGTCCCACTGCTCTGGCAGCGATTGCGGTGGAATGTGTGCGCTGACGGTTGCGTTGAGCACGTCCTGACGGAAATCGGCGATGGTTTCGCCGATGTTGTCGGCGGCCAACAAACTGTTACGCATGTGATAGATCACTTTACGTTGTTCGTTGTTGACGTCGTCGAATTCGAGCAATTGTTTACGGATGTCGAAGTTGCGGCCTTCAACCTTGCGCTGAGCCTTCTCGATGGCGTTGGTCACCATGCGGTGCTCGATCGCCTCACCGGACTGCATGCCCAGCGCCTTCATGAAGTTCTTCACCCGGTCAGAGGCGAAGATGCGCATCAGGCTGTCTTCCAGCGACAGGTAGAAACGGCTGGAACCGGCGTCGCCCTGACGACCGGCACGACCGCGCAACTGGTTGTCGATACGGCGCGATTCGTGACGCTCGGAAGCGATTACCTGCAAACCGCCCGACTCCAGCACTTGCTGGTGGCGTTTCTGCCAGTCGGCCTTGATCTGGGCAATCTGCTCAGGGGTCGGGTCTTCCAGCGAAGCGACTTCCACTTCCCAGTTACCGCCCAACAGGATGTCGGTACCACGACCGGCCATGTTGGTGGCTATGGTCAGTGCGCCCGGACGACCGGCCTGAGCAATGATTTCGGCTTCTTTTTCGTGGAACTTGGCGTTCAGAACCTTGTGTTCGATGCCTTCCTTCACGAGCAGGCTGGACATGTGCTCGGACGTTTCGATGGTGGCGGTACCCACCAGCACCGGACGGCCCTGAGTCATGCACTCCTTGATGTCGTTGATGATCGCCGCGTATTTCTCTTCGGCGGTCAGGAACACCAGGTCATTGTAGTCTTTACGCGCCAACGGTTTGTTTGGCGGGATGACCATGACCTGCAGGCCATAGATCTGGTGGAATTCGAACGCTTCGGTGTCTGCGGTACCGGTCATGCCGGACAGCTTGTTGTACAGACGGAAGTAGTTCTGGAACGTGGTCGACGCCAGGGTCTGGCTTTCGGCCTGGATGTTCAGCCCTTCCTTCGCTTCGATGGCCTGGTGCAGGCCTTCGGACAAACGGCGACCCGGCATGGTACGGCCGGTGTGTTCGTCGACCAGTACAACCTGACCGTCCTGGACGATGTATTCGACGTTGCGATTGAACAGTTTGTGCGCACGCAGACCGGCATAAACGTGGGTCAGCAGACCGAGGTTATGCGCCGAATACAGGCTCTCGCCTTCAGCCAGCAGGCCGACGCGGGTGAGCATGTCTTCGATGAACTGGTGACCGGCTTCGTTGAGTTCGACCTGACGGGTCTTCTCGTCCACGGTGTAGTGGCCAGCCTTGGTGACTTCGCCTTCGACTTCTTCGACGTGCAATTCCAGCTGCGGGATCAGTTTGTTGATCTCGATGTACAGCTTGGAACTGTCCTCGGCCTGACCGGAGATGATCAGCGGGGTACGGGCTTCGTCGATGAGGATGGAGTCGACTTCGTCGATCACGGCAAAATTGAGTTCGCGCTGGAATTTTTCTTCCATGCTGAACGCCATGTTGTCGCGCAGGTAATCGAAACCGAATTCGTTGTTGGTGCCGTAGGTGATGTCGGCGGCGTAGGCGGCACGCTTCTCTTCCGGCGGCTGGAATGGGGTGACCACGCCGACCGTCATGCCGAGGAATTCGTAGAGCGGACGCATCCAGTTGGCGTCACGGCGGGCCAGGTAGTCGTTCACCGTCACAACGTGCACGCCCTTGCCGGACAGCGCGTTGAGGTAAACGCCCAGTGTCGCCACCAGGGTCTTGCCTTCACCGGTACGCATTTCCGCGATCATGCCTTCGTGCAAGGTCATGCCGCCGATCAGCTGGACATCGAAGTGGCGCATACCCATGACGCGCTTACCGGCTTCGCGGGCGACCGCAAAGGCTTCTGGCAGCAGCTTGTCGAGGGTTTCCCCTTTGGCGAGGCGGGCCTTGAACTCGTCTGTCTTGGCACGCAATTGATCGTCCGAAAGGGCCACCATTTGCTCTTCGAAGGCATTGACGAGCTGCACCGTCTTGAGCATGCGTTTGACTTCACGCTCGTTCTTGCTTCCAAAAAGTTTCTTTAACAAAGGCGCAAACATATCGGCAGGATCTTCCACACTAAAGGGATGGAGGGCGGCCCCGTGAGTCGCCCGTGCAGCCCTCATGGCCGCATGCGAACGAGTATTCTACCCGGAAACGATGGTGAGGAAAGTGGCGTTATTCCACGATGCATGCACTGCGCTATGACGGGGCTCACTTAAAATAAGGGCATTTTGCTGAACTTCAACCCATCAAGGGCACAAGTTACTTGTTGATTTAATGGGTAAAGCGCTCGCAAAGCAATGGGTCGGGGGCAGCGGGTGCTTTCTGTTACCATGGCCGCTCTGTTACTTCAGGTGTCTGATCATGGCATTTCGCCCTCTCACGGCCAGAGCACCCGCCGTTCTGCTTCGCGAAGCCAAACCGCTGAAAGCCATTTTTGGCCACGCTCAACGCCTGGGTCATTTACAACGTCTGGTGGAAAGTCAGTTGCAGCCAGCTGCCCGCGAGCATTGCCATGTGGCGTCGTGGCGCGAAGGCAGTTTATTGCTGATTGTCACCGACGGCCATTGGGCCACCCGCCTGCGTTATCAACAAAAGCGTCTGCAACGGCAGTTACAGCTGTTCGACGAGTTCGCCAGCCTGACGCGGATTCTGTTCAAGGTTCAGCCGCCTACCGTTCAGCAAGGGGCTGCGGGGCATACGATAAATTTATCGACCGATGCGGCGGCGACCATTCAGGCGACGGCTGACGGGATTACCGACCCGAACCTGCGGGCGGCCCTCGAACGGCTGGCGGCTCACGCCAAACCCAAGGTTTAAAAGCAGGATCAAAAGATCGCAGCCTTCGGCAGCTCCTACAGGGTGTACGCCATCCCAATGCAGGAGCTGCCGAAGGCTGCGATCTTTTGATTTTCAGCGGCGTTTGCTGCCACCGAGCAATGAGCCCATCAACCCGCGTACCAATTGTCGGCCCAATTGATTCGCCGCCTGTCGCATCGCTGATTTCAATGCCTGGCCTGCCGCTGTGCCGAGGAATTCCCCGGCCTGCTCGGTGAAACTCGGCTCTTCAGGTGCAGGTTTGCCCGGCGCGGCTTCGGGCTCCGGCGCCAGGCCTTTGCGCCCCATCAGCACTTCATAAGCCGATTCGCGATCGACCGGTTTGTCGTAACGCCCCTTGAACGGCGAACCGGCAATCAGCACGGTGCGTTCGGTCTCGGTCAGCGGTCCGATCCGCGATTGTGGCGGTGCAACCAATACACGCTGGACCATCCCGGGTGTGCCCTTGTCCTGCAAGGTGCCGACCAGTGCCTCGCCGATCCCCAACTCGGTCAACACCGACAAGGCTTCAAATGCCGGGTTCGGCCGGAAACCGTCGGCCACCGCGCGCAGGGATTTCTGCTCTTTGGCAGTAAACGCACGCAAACCGTGCTGAATGCGCAGGCCCAGTTGAGCCAGTACATCATCCGGCAAATCACCTGGCGATTGGGTGACGAAATACACCCCCACGCCTTTCGAGCGAATCAGTCGCACCACTTGTTCCAGACGCTCCTGCAACGCCTTGGGCGTACCGGCGAACAACAAGTGTGCTTCATCGAAAAACAGCGCCAGCAGCGGTTTCTCGGCATCGCCACGCTCCGGCAGTTGCTCGAACAGTTCGGCCAGCAGCCACAGCAGGAACGTCGCATAGACCTTCGGTGCTTCATGCACCAGACGGCTGGCATCGAGCAAGTGAATGCGCCCGCGACCATCCACGGCCGGCTGCAACATGTCTTCCAGTTGCAGCGCCGGTTCGCCGAACAACGCTTCAGCGCCTTGCTGTTCCAGCGTTGCCAAACGGCGCAACAGCGCCTGGCTGGAACCAGTGGTCATCAGCGCCGCGTCATCCCCCAGCAATTCGGGGCTGTCGCGCAGGTGATTGAGCAGCGCCTTCAAATCCTTCAAATCCAGCAGCAACAGCCCTTCGCGGTCGGCTACCTTGAACGCGGCATAGAGTGCCGACTGCTGACTGTCGGTCAGTTCCAGCAGGCTGCCGAGCAGCAACGGGCCCATTTCGCTCAAGGTTGTGCGCAGTGGATGACCGGACTGACCGTTAATGTCCCACAGGGTCACCGGATACGCCTGAGGCTTATGGTTCAGCCAAGGCATGCCGGCGATCCGCTCGGCGACTTTGCCTTGAGGGTTGCCGGCAGCGCCCAGGCCGCACAGGTCGCCTTTGATGTCCGCCGCGAACACCGCCACGCCGGCATCGCTGAAGGCTTCGGCCAGACGCTGCAAAGTGACGGTTTTACCAGTCCCGGTAGCCCCCGCTATCAACCCGTGACGGTTGGCCAGGCGCATGGCCTGGGCGATGGACTGGCCCGCGAGGTCGGCGCCGATAACGAGTTGCGATGAATCAGGCATTTTGTCACCCATGGTTAATCTTTGATCCTTCATGGCCGATAACAAGCGAGAGACCAGACTGAAAATAGCGTCGGTAATCCCCTAAGGAGAGGTGGAAATATCAGCTTACTTTCAACACTGCCCATTTTGCGCGCCTTTATAAAAGCACGCCCTGGACATTAAGACTTTAGCGGACCCCAAGCCATGAATAAAAATCTGCGCTTCAGCCATAAAATACTGCTTGCCGCCGCCCTCATCGTTATTGCTGCCTTCGCCTCGTTCACGTTGTACAACGACTATCTGCAGCGTAATGCGATACGCAACGATCTGGACAACTATCTGCAAGAAATGGGCAGCGTAACAGCCAACAATATCCAGACCTGGCTGGCCGGACGGAGCCTGCTGATCGAGAACCTGTCACAAAACGTCGCCCTGAACGCCGACACCGACAACGTCTCCAAACTACTCGAACAGAAGGCCGTGACCTCGACCTTCATGGGCGCTTATCTGGGCAACAAGGATGGCACCTTCATCATCCGCCCTGACAGCAAGATGCCCGACGGCTATGACCCTCGCGCCCGGCCTTGGTACAAGAGTGCCCAAAGCACCGGCGGCTCGGCACTGACCGAACCGTACATCGATCTCGCGTCCGGCCAACTGGTCATTTCCATCGTCAACAGTGTGCTCAAGGACGGTCAAAGCATCGGCGTGGTCGGTGGCGACTTGAGCTTGCAGGTGATCGCCGACAGCCTCAACGCGCTGGACTTCGACGGCATGGGTTACGCCTTTCTGATCAGCGCCGATGGCAAGATCCTGGTTCACCCGGACAAATCCCTGGCGATGAAGTCCCTGAGCGAGGCGTATCCGAAAAACACCCCGCGCATCGGCAGCGAACTCAGTGAAATCGACGTCGACGGCAAGACCCGCATCGTCACGTTCACCCCAATCAAAGGCTTGTCCTCGGTCAATTGGTACATCGGCCTGTCGGTGGATAAAGACAAAGCCTTCTCGATGCTCAGCGAATTCCGTACCTCGGCAGTCATCGCGACCATAATTGCCGTGGCGATCATCATCGCCTTGCTCGGCATGCTGATCCGCCTGCTGATCCAGCCGCTGCACGTCATGACCCGCGCCATGGAAGACATCGCCGACGGTGAAGGCGACCTGACCAAGCGCCTGACCATTCAAAATCAGGACGAATTCGGCATCCTCGGCACGGCGTTCAACCGTTTCGTGGAACGGGTTCATACCTCGATCCGCGAAGTGTCCTCAGCCACCGGCCAAGTCAACGAAGTAGCCCTGCGTGTGGTGGCCGCCTCAAACTCGTCGATGTTCAATTCCGACCAGCAAGCCTCGCGCACCAGCAGCGTTGCCGCGGCAATCAACCAACTCGGCGCTGCGGCCCAGGAAATCGCCCGCAACGCCGCGCAAGCGTCAAGTCAGGCCAGCGACGCGCGCAGCCTGGCCGAAGATGGCCAGCAGGTGGTGGATCGCAGCATTGCCGCGATGAATCAGCTGTCGACCATGCTCAGCGCCTCGAGCACCAACATCGAATCGCTGAACAGCAAAACCGTGAACATCGGGCAGATTCTCGAAGTGATCACCAGCATCTCCCAGCAAACCAACCTGCTGGCGCTGAACGCCGCCATTGAAGCGGCACGGGCCGGTGAAGCCGGGCGCGGTTTTGCCGTGGTGGCCGACGAAGTGCGCAACCTGGCGCACCGCACACAAGAGTCGGCGCAACAGGTGCAAACCATGATCGAGGAGCTGCAAGTCGGCGCCCGGGAATCGGTCAGCACCATGAGCGACAGCCAGCGCCACAGCCAGGACAGCGTGGAAATCGCCAACCTGGCCGGCGAACGCTTGAACAGCGTGACGCTGCGCATCGGCGAAATCGACGGCATGAACCAGTCCGTGGCCACGGCGACCGAGGAACAGACGGCGGTGGTTGAATCGATCAACGTGGACATCACCGAGATCAATACGCTGAACCAGGAAGGCGTGGAAAACCTGCAATCGACGTTGCGGGCATGCTCGGACCTTGAACAGCAGGCTTCGCGATTGAAGCAGTTGGTAGGCAGTTTCCGCATCTAGAGCCTGAACTGGCCCCTTCGCGGGCAAGCCCGCTCCCACAGTGATCTCTGTCGTACACACAATATGTGTCCACCGAAGATCATTGTGGGAGCGGGCTTGCCCGCGATGAGGTCCACCCAGACACCACAAATCCCACTATCGCGCCCCACCCGCAAAACCCCAACCGAACATCTATCCTTCATATAGGTCAACCCAAGGGAGAACAAACGGACCGGAGGAATGTTCATCGTGCATATCGCTGACATAACCATGTTCTACGCCCCTGCCAGCGGTGGCGTGCGCACTTATCTGGATGCCAAACACCGACGACTGGGCAGCAAGCCAGGCATTCGTCACAGTTTGCTGATTCCTGGGGCTCATTTGAGTGAACAGGATGGCATTTACACGGTTCCGGCCCCTGCCCTGCCCTTTGGCAAGGGTTATCGCTTCCCCCTCCGCCTCGGGCCGTGGCGCAATGTCCTGCAGGATTTGCAGCCTGACCTGATTGAAGCCGGCGACCCTTACCTGACTGCCTGGGCCGCTTTGGACGCCAAGCGGCAGCTCGATGTGCCGGTGATCGGTTTTTATCACTCGGACCTGCCGCTGCTGGTCAGCAATCGCATGGGCAATTGGGTTACACCCAATGTCGAAGCTTATGTCAGCAAGCTTTATAGCAACTTCGACCGGGTTCTGGCACCGAGTCAAATCATGGCCGATAAACTGATCGGGTTGGGCGTAAAAAACGTTTTCGTACAACCGCTGGGCGTCGACCTGCAAACGTTCAACCCCAATGCACGGGATCCAGATTTGCGGGCCGAATTGGGCATCGATGAAAATACACACCTGCTGATCTTCGCCGGCCGTGGGTCCAAGGAAAAAAACCTGCCGGTGCTGCTCAAATGCATGAAACGCCTGGGTCGTCGTTACCATCTGTTACTGGTGGGTTCATCAATGCCGACCCTGGTACCGCGCAATGTCACCGTCCTCGATGAGTTCTACCCGGCGGCGCAAGTCGCGCGTTTGATGGCCAGTGCCGATGCGCTGGTGCATGCCGGTGATCAGGAAACTTTTGGCCTGGTGGTCCTTGAAGCCATGGCCAGTGGCATTCCGGTGGTGGCCGTGGCGGCCGGGGCTTTTCAGGAAATTGTCACCGATCAATGCGGCCTGCTTTGCGCGCCGAACAATCCAGCAGCGATGGCCAACGCGGTGCGCGAACTGTTCAGTCAGGGCAGTGCCGCGCTGGGCAAGAAAGCCCGTAGCCATGTCGAGCAGCATTACGCCTGGGATATCGTGGTCGACAGCCTGCTGGGGCACTATCACGCGGTACTCGGCACTCAATGGCCACTGATCGCCAATGGTTGAGCCCATGAACGCGCCCAGCCTGTTACTGGTATTGCACGACGTTGCACCGCAAACCTGGCCCGATTACCAAGCCTTTGTCGAAGCCGTCGACGCATTGGGTGAGGTGCCGATCACCTGGCTGGTGGTGCCAAATTTCCACAAACATAACGACCTGGCTGCGTATCCGGCGTTTCGACGTTTGCTGACCCGCCGCGTCGCTCGCGGCGACGAACTGGCACTGCACGGTTACTTCCATTGCGATGAAGGGCCAATCCCCATCACTCCCCGAGACTGGTTCATGCGCCGAATCTACACCCATGAAGGCGAGTTCTACGACCTGCCTCTGGAAGCCGCCCTCTCCCGCCTGCATGCCGGAATCGAGATGTTTCACCGCTATAACTGGCCACTGGAAGGTTTCGTCGCCCCGGCCTGGCTGATGAGCGAAGGCACCCGCCAAGCCTTGCGCCAGGTGCCGCTGCGCTACACCAGCGACTCGCAGCATCTGTATCGTTTGCCGGATTTCACCGCAATCGATGCCCCCGGTCTGGTCTGGAGCGCACGCAGCGCCTGGCGCCGCGGTCTGTCGAAAATCGTCAGCGATCAGTGCGAGCAACGTTGGCGCCAGGCGCCGGTAATTCGTCTCGGCCTGCACCCCGTAGACATGCGCCATGAGTTTTCGCGTCACTACTGGCTGCACACCCTCAAACGCTTGCTCGACGAGGGACGTGTGCCGATGACCAAGGCCAACTGGCTGGCACAGCAACGCGACGTCGTCGGTCGCGCCGCATGAGCCGCGGGATTCTGCTGGTCGTCGCCCTGCTCGCTGCGGTGCTCATCCCGTCGTTGCTGGGCGGCGGCGAGACATGGTCGCGGTTGCAAAGCTTTCCGCTGAAATGGTTGCTGGTCATGTTCGGCATGATCCTGCTGTGCTGGATGCTCAACACCCTGCGCTTGCGCCTGTTGCTGGGAGATCAGCGCGGCAAGATCAGTCACGTCAAAAGCCTTGGGGTGGTGATGTCCGCCGAATTCGCTTACTGCGCCACCCCCGGTGGCAGTGGCGGACCGCTGACCATCATGGCCCTGCTGGCACGCCACGGCGTACGACCGGCCAGGGGCAGCGCCGTGTTCGCCATGGATCAGTTGAGCGATCTGCTGTTTTTTCTCTGCGCACTGAGCGGGATTCTGATTTATGCACTGTTCCAGCACCTCAGTCAGCGCATGGAATGGCTGCTGACCGTCAGTGCCATCTCGATGTTCGGCGGACTGTTTAGCTGCGTATTGGCGGCTCGCTACCACCGCTCGCTGATTCGTCTGAGTGGTCGGTTGCTCGCTCATCTCAATGTCAAAGGCACCACCCGGGTGCGCTGGGCACGAAAACTCCTGCACTTCCTGGCGGCGTTCACTGACACACTGAAGTTGCCCTTTCAGACATTGATCACGGTATTTGCACTGACCTGCCTGCATTGGCTTTTGCGCTATAGCGTGTTGTATCTGGCGTTGCGTGGGCTGGGTACGGACTTGCAGTGGGCCTGGTGTTTTCTGATCCAGATGCTGTCGCTAAGTGCGGGGCAGTTCAGCCTGTTGCCGGGCGGGGCCGGGGCGGCGGAATTGACATCGGCGGCGCTGCTGGCGCCTATGGTCGGGAAGTCCACCGCGGCGGCGGCGATTCTGATCTGGCGGACAGTGACTTATTACTTCTACCTGGTGGTCGGTGGTCCGGTGTTTTTGCTGATGCTCGGGCGGCCATTGCTCAGGAAGCTGATGAAGTTCAAACGGGCTTAAAAGACGCAGCCTTCGGCAACTCCTACAGGGTATACACCGTGCCCTTGTAGGAGCTGCCGAAGGCTGTGTCTTTTTCAGGCGCCCCCGACTGCATCGTCGCAATCGCCCTGCAACTGCTCCCACAACTCGACTGCGCCGGGAAACTCCGTGCCGTCTTCGGCGCTCAGGTCATCCGGGTCATAGCGACTCAAACAGCCCTCACCCAATGTGGCGGGTGCTTTGGAAGTGGCTTTGTCCAATGGATCGGCCATGGTCATGTTCTCAGTGCAAAAAACGGCGAAGGGCCTGCAGCGATTGAACGCTCAGGCCCTTCGAGTTTCAACCGTATCGCTATCAGAACACCACGGTTTTGTTGCCATGCACCAGCACCCGGTCTTCCAGGTGATAACGCAGACCACGGGCCAGCACCATTTTCTCGACGTCACGACCGAAGCGCACCATGTCTTCAATACTGTCGCTGTGACTCACGCGTACCACGTCTTGCTCGATGATCGGACCGGCGTCCAGCTCTTCGGTGACATAGTGGCAAGTGGCACCGATCAACTTCACACCGCGCAACGAAGCCTGGTGATAGGGCTTGGCACCGACGAACGACGGCAAGAAGCTGTGGTGAATATTGATGACTTTATGAGCATATTCGCTGCACAACTCGGGTGGCAGAATCTGCATGTAACGGGCAAGTACCACCACTTCCGCTTCGTGCTGTTTGACCAGGCGCGAGACTTCGGCGAAGGCCGGCTCCTTGTTCTGTGGGTTGACCGGGACATGGTAGTAAGGAATACCGTGCCACTCGACCATGCTGCGCAAATCATCATGGTTGGAAATCACGCAGGTGATTTCACAGTCCAGTTCGTCGCTGTGCCAGCGGTGCAGCAAGTCGGCCAGACAGTGAGATTCACGGCTGGCCATCAACACCACGCGTTTCTTCTGCTCGGTGTCGGTGATGCGCCAATCCATCGAGAACTCTTCGGCGATCGGTGCAAACGCTTCACGAAAGGCTTCGATACCGAAAGGCAGCGAATCGGCACGAATTTCGTGACGCATGAAGAACCAGCCACTGAGATTATCCGAGTGATGGCTCGCTTCAGTGATCCAGCCATTATGTGACGCCAGAAAGTTACTGACTTTAGCAACGATGCCGACGCGGTCCGGGCAAGCAATCACCAGCCGAAAAGTGCGCATGAGGGGGAAACTCCAGAACTTCGCAAAGGCCGCCATTCTAGCGATTGCGCAGCAAAACTGCAGTATTGATGACGTATGGCCTTGCCCGCAGGTTCGGTACAGGTTCTGCAAGCACACGCGACCCCACGCGATGGTGTTCTTGCGGGCAATCTTCAAGAGGTCAACTGAGAATATTTGTGACGCTATTTAACTATCCCTCCAATGTGTGTCCTGTTCCGCAACTAATTTAAATAAAACTCCGGTTAAATGTTTACTTGATGAAACACCCTGACTATTATTGTCGCACTGTCACCTGCCATCCCAGCGCCCCCAACATAAGGTAGTCCTCATGTCCTTGATCAACGAATATCGCGCCACCGAAGAAGCTATCAAAGAGCTGCAAGCCCGTTTGAAGAATCTGTCCCAAGACGACAAACTGCAAACCGAGCTGGAATTCGAAGGCAAACTGCGCACCCTGATGGGCGAATACTCCAAATCCCTGCGCGACATCATCGCGCTGTTGGATCCAGAGTCCAAAACCAAGGCTCCACGTGGCGGCGCAGTAAAAACTACTGGCACCAAGCGTGCTCGCAAAGTTAAACAATACAAAAACCCGCACAATGGCGAAGTCATCGAAACCAAAGGTGGCAACCACAAGACTCTGAAAGAGTGGAAAGCCAAGTGGGGCGGTGATGTGGTTGAAGGTTGGGCTACCCTGCTGGGCTAAGCCGCAAGCGTGTCGCAGACTGATCCGCGACCAAAAGAACGCCAGCAAATGCTGGCGTTTTTTTATGCCTGAAATTCAAGCGCAAATTATTTTCGTTTTCAAAGATTCAAACGTTTGCGTAATGACTGGACATGATTTTGCCATTCATCCAGAACCTCTCGCTGAAACGATGTAGCACTAGTCGTCAATTGAGCCGCCGCCTCCAAAAAACTATCCAGCGTATTTGGCGCGCCCCACTCAGGTGCACACAAACGTTTCTGACAGAATATTCGCCAGCGTTCTTGCTCTTCCAGGCTCAACGTATCGGGAAAGTTGCGTGCGCGATAACGAAACAATAATTCAGGCAAACGTTCATCATCGAAAGGCCACTGTTCTTGTGCTAATTGCGCAGGGTCGGCAGACCTGACTTGCTCACATAGACGCCGGTCCCGGTCACCGATAAAACCGTCGTATAACTGTTGCTCGGGGTCTTGGCTCGGAGAGAAATCGTCGCTGGCGTAAATGTCTGCCACTTTATCTCGCCAAACTTGTTGTGCGTCACTTAGCCGCAGCGCCCGCTCCTGATAAAGCGCCATATCCAGCCCCAGACGTTGCTGATCTACAGGACGGAGTACCGATAACGGCGCCACTACCGGGCACTTGTTTATGTGTATGAGCTTGAGCGGCACCGGCAGTTCGCCTTCGGCCAAGTCATCGCGGCGGGTATAAAGCCGCTGACGCAAGGTTTCGGCATCCAGATCAAGCAGCCCCTGAGGGTCCAGGTGTAAGTCACAGACAATCAGCGCGTTGCGATTACGTGGATGCCAGGCCAATGGCAGTACCACACCCACATAGTTGCGGGCCGCCGAGAAGCGCCCGGAAATATGCACCATCGGCTGCAACAGTCGAATTTGATCCATGACCTTTTGTTTACTGCGCAGTTGAAACAGCCAGTCATATAACTTCGGCTGTTTTTCCCGAATCAGGCGCGCCAAAGCGATAGTGGCGCGCACATCCGACAGCGCCTCGTGCGCATGCCCATGATCGATACCATTGGCGGCAGTCAGACGTTCGAGTTTGAGCGTGACCCGCCCCTCGTCGTCCCTGGGCCAGACGAAGCCATCGGGACGCAAGGCATAAGCGGCGCGCACCACATCGATCAAGTCCCAGCGGCTGTTGCCGCCCTGCCACTCCCGTGCATAGGGGTCGAAAAAGTTTCGATACAGGCTGTAACGGGTCATCTCGTCATCGAAACGCAGCGTGTTGTATCCGGCCCCGCAGGTGCCGGGCGCCGCGAGCTGGGCATGAACCCGTGTCATGAAATCGGCTTCGCTCAAACCTTCTTCGGCCAGACGCGCGGGCGTAATACCGGTGATCGCGCACGCCGCCGGATGAGGCAGGATGTCGTCACTGGGCTGGCAATAAAGGTTGACCGGTTCGTCTATTTCATTGAGATCGAAGTCGGTGCGAATCCCCGCCACTTGCAGCGGGCGGTCGCAACGGGGGTTGATGCCAGTGGTTTCATAGTCGTACCAGAAGATCGAGGTCACGGGCTGTTCCTGAACTGAAGACCGGCGAAGTCTAGGCGCACATAGGCCGCCCCGACCAGAAATCTTGTCATTCAATCACCTCTGACCACGCACCGTGCAATACATAGTTATGTCGTTTTTCCCCGAGAGGCTGCTAGCATCCGACGGACCAGGCCACATCAAGGTTGCCCATGCTCGACACCACAGCACTGCCAGGGAAAGCGACGCTGTCCCGGCCACTGGACACGCGGTATCACGTCGAAACGCCCGAAGGCATCGACTTGCCGCTGCGCCCGGCCGGGTTGATGGTACGTGCGCTGGCGTTCGCCATCGACCTGGGCCTGCGCGGGATGATGCTGGGCCTGCTGTTCATTGTGTTGGCGTTTCTCGGAAAACTCGGCGCCGGGCTGGGTTCGATTCTGCTGTTCGTCGTGAGCTGGTGGTACATGGTGCTGTTCGAGGTGCTCAATCAGGGCCGCTCGCCGGGCAAGCAATGGATGGGATTGCGTGTGGTGCATGACGATGGCACGCCGATCGGCTGGTCCGCGTCCTTGCTGCGCAACCTGCTGCGATTTGTCGACATGTTGCCATTCGGCTACTTTCTCGGAGCAATCAGCTGCCTGCAACATCCCACCTTCAAACGCCTCGGCGACCTGGCCGCCGGTACGCTGGTGATCTACCGCGAACAACCGCTCACCCGACCGCGACTGCCCGACGTCCCGCCACGGCGCGCAGCCTTCACGCTGACGCTGACCGAGCAGCGCGCGATCCTCGGGTTTGCCGAGCGCCAGGGTGAACTCTCCGAGGCGCGGGTCAACGAGCTCGCCTCGATACTCGCGCAACCGTTGCAGGTATCGAAGCCGCAGGCGGTGGCCGAACTCAACGGCATCGCCCGCGGACTGTTGGGCCCCACATGAAGCAAAGCCTTTTCGAAAGTCGCCACAGTGCCGAATGGGAGCAGTTTGCACTCATGCTTGAACGGCTGGAACGCGGCAAGGACGCCTCAGGAGTCGCCAGTTTCCCCAGCGATTACCGACGGCTCTGCCAACACCTGGCCCTGGCTCAGGAGCGCGGCTATAGCAGTTTCCTGATCGATTCATTGCAGCAACAGGTCCTGCGCGGGCATCAACAGCTTTATCGGCATCGCAGTCGACTGGGTGCCAACGTGTTGAGTTTCATCCTCGCCGATTTTCCGCGACTGGTGCGTGAGCAGTGGCGTTTCGTGCTTGCCGCCAGCCTGATGTTTTTTGGCAGCCTGATCGGCTTCGCGTTGCTGGTGTATCTGTTCCCGGACCTGATCTACAACCTGATCCCGGCCGAGCAGGTCAGTGAGATGCAAAGCATGTACGACCCCGTCGCCGGCCACCTGGGACGTTCGGCCGAACGGGCGGCCAGTGAAAACTGGGTGATGTTCGGTTACTACATCATGCACAACATCGGCATCGCTTTTCAGACCTTCGCCAGTGGTTTGCTGTTTGGCCTGGGCAGCGCATTTTTCCTGTTCTACAACGGGTTGATGATCGGAGCGGTGGCCGGGCACCTGACGTACATCGGCTATGGCCAAACCTTCTGGTCGTTCGTGATCGGCCATGGCGCCTTCGAACTGAGCGCCATTGCCCTGGCCGGCGCCGCAGGCCTGCAACTGGGCTGGGCCTTGATCGCGCCGGGGCGTTTGCCTCGCGCCGAAGCCCTGCAGCTGGCGGCGCGCAAGAGCGTGTTGCTGATTTGCGGGGTCATGTTGTTTCTGCTGATTGCGGCGTTTATCGAAGCCTACTGGTCGTCGAGGACCGGGCTCGCGCCGCTGACCAAATACCTGGTCGGCGCGGCACTCTGGGGCTTGGTGGCGATTTATCTATTGTTCGCCGGACGGACTCGTCATGCGCCTGAGTGATGCCAGTGTGGTGATCCGCCCGCGCACGACCTGGGAAGCCATGGACCTGGGAGTGCTGCTGAGTCAGCGCCATCGACGCTTGTTGATGACCAGTTGGGCCATCGTGACCTTGCCGATCTTCGCCCTGCTCACCTTGCTGTTGTGGGATTCGCCCTCCCTCGCTGTGTTCCTGTTCTGGTGGCTCAAACCGGCGTTCGATCGGCTGCCGCTGTACATCCTGTCCAAAGCCATGTTCGGCGAAACGCCCACACTGAAGCAGGCCCTGCGCCAATGGCCGCGCCTGCTCAAACCGCAATTGCTGGCCAGCCTGACCTGGCGCCGCCTGAGCCTGAGCCGCAGTTTTCTGATGCCGGTGGTGCAACTCGAAGGTCTGGCGGGGGAAGCACGCCAACAACGTTTGCGCGTGCTGCTGCAGCGCAACGCGGGTGCCGCCCAATGGCTGACGATCATCGGCGTGCATCTGGAAACCGCGCTGTGGATCGGCTTGATGGTGCTGTTCTACATGCTCTTGCCGCAACAGGTCGAACTCGACTGGGGCTGGCAGACCTTGATTACCGCCGCCACCCAAGACTGGCGCTGGCTGGAACACCTGACCAATACCTTTTACGTTCTGGTGCTGATTGTCTGGGAACCGATTTACGTGGCCTGCGGTTTCAGCCTTTATCTGAACCGACGCACGCGGCTAGAAGCCTGGGATATCGAGCTGGTGTTTCGCCGATTGCGCCAACGCTTGACCAGCACGGTCGTCACGCTGCTGCTGGCCGCGATGCTGCTGGTGCCGACGGCGCAAAGTGGCTGGGCCGCCGAACCGAATACTTCACCGGAATCTGCCCGCCTGTTGGAGCAACCACTGACCAGTCAGGCCTCCCGGGACAGCATCAAGGCCATCCTCGATCAGCCCCCCTTCAAGAACAAGGAAACGGTCACGCGCTATCGTTTTGGCGAAGACAAACCCGCCGCCAACAACGCGGACGAAGGTCAAACACCCGCCTGGCTGAAGGCGCTGTTCAGCTTGCTGGGCAGTCAACGCTTTGGCGTATTGGCCAACCTGATCGAAGTGTTGCTGTGGGGCACAGTGATCGGCGCCATTGGGCTATTGATCTGGCGTTACCGCGACTGGCTGCAGGCCTTTGTCAGCCGTCGACCCACGTTAAATCGTAAAGTCGCGCGGCCGTTACCGCAGCAGGCGTTCGGCCTGGACCTCAATCGCGAAACCCTGCCTGCCGACATCGCCGCCAGCGCCGAAAGCCTCTGGCAGACCCATCCCCGTGAAGCCCTCGGGTTGCTCTATCGCGCCCTGCTTAGCCACTTGCTGCACGATTTCAACATGGCGCTCAAACCCGCCGACACCGAAGGTGAAGTTCTTCAGCGGGTCGAACAACTGCAACAACCTGCCTTGCTGGCCTTCAGTAAAAACCTCACCGGGCACTGGCAGAACATGGCCTACGGGCATCGCCTGCCACCGGCGCATTTGCAGCAGGAACTCTGTGACGGCTGGCGCGCGTTATTCGGCCCCGGAGCGGCCCGTTGAACCGGCGTTTGTGGCTTTCGGTCGGTGCGCTCATCGCCCTGCTGGTGGGCGCGCTGAGTGTTTACCTGTATTTCAAGGCCATCCCCTATCAGGCAGAAATCGATCACGGCCCGTCCCCCGAAGCACAGGCCAACCCCTACCTGGCGGCCGAGCATTTTCTGCGTAAACAGGGCCTGACTGTCAGCCACGCCAACAGCCTCGACATCTTGCCGACCCTCGAACCTCATCAGCGCAGTTTGTTGTTGCTCGGCGATCGGTCGAACATGTCGCCGCGACAGGTGGATCAGGTGTTGAACTGGACCCGGGCCGGTGGACGTCTTTTGTTCGTCGCCGAAGCCCTGTGGGATGAGAAGACCGGTCAGAGCAATGACCTGCTGCTCGATCGGGTGCAGGTGCACCAGTCCCTGAGCAAAGACCTCAAGGAACCGCCGCCCGATCCTGAAGACGACCCCTACCCGAAACTGACCAAGCTGTACCTGGAAAACGAAGAGGCGCCGGCCTACGTCAGCTTCGATACCGCGTTCCATCTCGACGACCCGAAGAACCTCGCCCAGGCCTGGGCCAACAGCGGCAAGGCCACGCACATGATGCAGCTGACTCACGGGCTGGGTTCGATCACCGTGGTCACCGACGCCGACCTCTGGAAAACCCCGGCCATCGACCAGTACGATAACGCCTGGCTGCTGTGGTACCTGACGGCCGACACAGACGTGACCCTGCTGTTCAATACTGATCACGACAGTCTGCTGACCTTGCTGTGGCGCAACTTTCCACAAGCACTGGTGGCCCTGATTGCCTTGATCGCCTTGGGGTTCTGGCACGTTGGCGTGCGCAATGGCCCATTGCTCGAACCTGCCCCGAGGGCACGTCGTCAACTTCAGGAACACCTGCGTGCCAGCGCCGATTTCATGCTGCGTCGCAACGGTCAGCACAGCCTGTTGCAAGCCTTGCAACAAGACATCCTGCGTCGTGTCCGTCACCGTCATCCCGGTTTTGAACAACTCGGCGTTGCCGAACAATGGCTGGTGCTCGCACGCCTGAGTGGCCAACCCACACGCGCCATCAGCCAGGCCATGAGCCCGCGACCGAAGCAGCGGCTGTCCAGCGCTGAATTCAGCCGTCAGGTCGCCCAGCTGCAAACCTTGAGGAACGCCTTATGACTGAACAGATCGAGCCCGGCACACAGACCCACGCCGCCCAGCAGCGCCAGCGCGCCAGTCAGTTGGCCCAAGCGATAAGAACAGAATTGCAAAAAGCCGTGATCGGCCAGAACACTGTGATCGACGACGTGCTCACCGCCCTGATCGCCGGCGGCCATGTGCTGCTCGAAGGCGTGCCGGGGTTGGGGAAAACGTTGCTGGTGCGTGCCCTCGCTCGCTGCTTCGGCGGTGAATACGCACGCATCCAGTTCACCCCGGACCTGATGCCCAGCGATGTCACCGGGCACGCGGTGTACGACTTGCAAACCGAGCAATTCAAACTGCGCAAAGGCCCGCTGTTTACCAACCTGCTGCTGGCCGACGAGATCAACCGCGCCCCGGCGAAAACCCAGGCGGCGCTGCTCGAAGCCATGCAGGAACGCCAGGTCACCCTCGAAGGCCGCGCCCTGCCGATCGCGCAACCGTTCATGGTGCTCGCCACGCAAAACCCCATCGAACAGGAAGGCACTTATCCGTTGCCGGAAGCCGAGCTCGACCGCTTCATGCTCAAGGTGCGCATGGACTACCCCGATGCCGAGCAGGAATTGAACATGGTGCGCCAGGTCAGCCGCTCGACCCGCGCCGACATGCTCGACGTGCAACCGTTGCGCACCGTGTTGCAAGCCAAGGACGTGCTGGCCTTGCAACGCATTGCCAGTGATCTGCCCATGGACGATCAGGTACTCGATTACGCTGTGCGCCTGGCCCGCACCACCCGAACCTGGCCGGGGTTGACCCTCGGCGCCGGGCCACGCGCTTCAATCGCGCTGGTACGTTGCGCCCGCGCCCGGGCCTTGTTGCGCGGCGGCGAATTTGTGATTCCCGATGACATCAAGGGTTGCGCGCTGTCGGTGTTGCGCCACCGTGTGCGGATTGCCCCGGAACTGGACATCGAAGGGCTGGAAGTCGATCAGGTGCTCCGGCAGTTGCTCGACCAAGTGCCGGCACCGCGGCTGTGACCACAGTCATGCGACGCCCCCTTGTGGCGAGGGAGCTTGCTCCCGCTGGGTTGCGAAGCAGCCCCAAAACCAGTCGACGCGTACTGTCAGGTAAAACGCGTCTACCTGTTCTACGACTGCTTCGCAGCCGAGCGGGAGCAAGCTCCCTCGCCACAAAAGGTGTGCGCTGATGAAGCCTTCTCGCCTTCTCCTGATCTGGCTCGCGCTACTGTTGGCCATCGGCATCCTACTGGGCACGTTGCGAGCCTTGGACATCGCCATTCCATCCAGCCTGTTATCGATCAACTGGGGATTGCTCCTGGCGCTGCTGGCCCTGGCGATACTCGACGCCATCCGCCTCAAACGACTGCCCTCGCCTCGTGTGCAACGGCATATGCCCGGCAGCCTGGCGCTCGGTCGATGGGGCGAAGTGCGACTGGAGGTCGAGCACGACTTTGCTCAACCGCTGAACGTACACATCTTCGACCATGTGCCGCACGGCCTGGACTTCGAACACCTTCCATTGTCCGTCGAACTGCAACCCGGCCAACAGAGCCAGATCGGCTATCGCCTACGCCCACTCAAGCGCGGCCACTTCACCGTCGACCACTGCGAAATCAGCCTGCCGAGCCCTATGGGCCTATGGTCAGGCAAACGTTTACTGAACGTAGTCGACAACACCCGTGTCTACCCCGACTTTGCCCGCCTCTACGGCGGCCAACTGCAGGCGGTGGATAACTGGCTCAGCCAGCTCGGCGTGCGCCAACGCCAGAGACGCGGTCTGGGTCTGGAGTTTCATCAACTGCGCGAATTCCGCGAAGGCGACAGCCTGCGTCAGATCGACTGGAAAGCTACGGCACGCCAGCGCACACCGATTGCCCGTGAGTATGAGGACGAGCGTGATCAGCAGATCATTTTCATGCTTGATTGTGGGCGGCGCATGCGCAGCCAGGACGGCGAACTTTCGCATTTCGATCACGCGCTCAATGCCTGCCTGTTGCTCAGCTACGTCGCGCTACGCCAGGGCGATGCGGTGGGCCTGAGCACCTTCGCCAGCCATCAGCCGCGCTACCTCGCCCCGGTCAAAGGCACTGGTCAACTCAACGTGTTACTCAACAGCGTTTACGATCTCGACAGCACACAATGCCCCGCCGACTATCTGGTCGCCGCCAACCAGTTATTGGCCAGACAAAAACGCCGGGCACTGGTGGTACTGGTGACCAACCTGAGGGATGAAGACGACGAAGAATTGCTTGCCGCCGTCAAACGGCTGAGCCATCAGCATCGGGTGTTGGTGGGCAGCCTGCGCGAAGAGGTGCTCGACAGTCTGCGGCACGCGCCGGTACAAACATTGCCCGAGGCGCTGGCCTATTGCGGGATAGTGGATTATATGAATGTACGGGCAGAGCTCCATGAGCAGTTGAGTGCTCATGGTGTTCCCGTGCTGGATGCTCGGCCCTCAGAACTGGGGGCCGAGATGGTGACGCGGTATATGGGATGGAAAAAAGCTGGAACGATGTAATGGCCAATCCCATACAAAATAGTCATGTCACGATATGAATATAATGTGCGAGCACGTATGACTAGCTCCCACCCCAGAGTAATTACGAGAAGCAGTCCCACCCAACAATCTGATAGCTCTATCACAAGGAATCAATCATGGACGAGGCAAAACTATTCGCTTCAGTGCTAACGCAGATCAATGAGAACCAACTGGCATTGCGTGCCGCTGTAGAGGAGCTATCGAATTGGGTGGCGCAGCAAGGGGCTGCCGAAACAGCGGATAACATCCGATGCGCCTTACAAACGCTAGATGCAAACCAAGATTTTATCTCTTTGGCACTTATTTCTATCTCCACCGATTTTAAAAATTCACAGATTCCCAAAAAGCCTGATCTTAATGACTAGCTAACCTTCAATATTTGTAGTTTCTCCTAGGCATTACCCGATATTCCTGATCGTGTAGTAACGAGGGGGCAATAAGCTCTGCCATGTAAAAACTGACGTTAATGGCCGGTAATCTGCTTGTTGTCCTCTCCCATCAGGCTTCGCGAATAACTGCGCTAATGACTACAGAATGAAGCGCCTCTGCCTACAAATATCAGCGACCCGTCTGATTGTGGGTGGTGTCCGTCCCGACATAAGGTTCTCCTGTCGCCGCCCTTTCGTTATTTCCGAATCGGTGGCAGCCCCAACAAGGAGTTAACCGTGATAACGCCCCGACCCAACCCACTCAAAACCACCTCCAGTTCGCCCTACAGCATCCTCGACTCGAGAAAACTCCACGAAGCTGCCGACAGGGCCCTCGATCACTATCTCAAACGGGAAAACACTAAACCGTGCTTTGCCGAAGAACGCACCACCGAGGAACGATCCATGAAGATGTTCACCGTCGTACCCGATGCAAACCCCGAAGCCCTCATCATCCAGACCTATGAAACCTTTTCTTCGGTGAGCCTTCTGCTGCTGGACCTGGCGGACAGCCTGGAAGACAAACAGCGGCATCTGGCGATGGCGATTTATCAGATGAGCGAGATGGGGTTGATGCTGGCGGAGCGGTCGCTGGATATCGAGCGGGCAATTAAGCCGGCCTAGCCTTTAAGTATTGGCCGTCTAGCCTGACACCATCGCGGGCAAGCCCGCTCCCACAGGGATCTTCGGTGAACACACAATAGGTGAACACCGCCGAAACTGTGGGAGCGGGCTTGCCCGCGATGGCAATAGTGAAAGCGCCGCAGCCTTCAAGCAGAGGCAGGCAACGGCTGAAAACTGAAGTACTGCCTCAACGCTTCCACCAATTGCCCATATTCCGGCGGTGCCCGTTGCAGGCTGAAGCCGGCGTCATAGTGGTGGGGGGTTGCGTCTTCGTGGCACCACAGACAGCAGGCATTGAGGTCGATCACTTGCTGACAATGGCCATCCATGGGGATTTTCAGGCGCAGATTAAAATCGGCGCCCACCATCATCGGCAACTGGCTGATCAACATCAGCCCGTCCTCGGACAGATTACCCAGAAAGCCGATGGGCTTGTCGGTGACGCTGTTGAACACTTTGAGAAAATACGGCAGTTGATGCCGCTCGATCCGGCGGTCAGTGAACATGCTGATTTCGCTACGCAAGGCCCTTAAGCAGGGCCGCACCAATACTTCGGAACGGGCCTGCTCTATTGTTTTATAGGCATCAGCCGCGCTCTCCCCGATCCTGGTGCGACAGTCCTTCCAACCGCTGTCGCTTACTGCTGCCGATCACAGGTGTTACCTCGAATTAGAGGCAAGGCTCTAAACCGATCCATTGGACTATAGCTCACCGCTGTCGCATGACAATCAGAACCGGGTTGGACGCACCGCCGCCGCGCTGCGGATCGGGTAATGGCCCAGGCTCTGCAGGGTTTCCAGGCGGGCACGGGCGCGGTAGGCGTATTCGCTTTGCGGGTAAGAGGCCATGATGAACTGGTAAGTCTGCGCCGCATCGATAAACAGCTTTTGCCGTTCCAGACACTGGCCGCGCATCATCGACACTTCCGGCCACACATAAGGCCGCGCGCGGCTGGCACGCTCGACCTTGGACAGCTCGAGCATCACTTGCTCGCAGTTGCCGCGCTCATAGGCGCTGTAGGCATTATTCAAATGATGGTTCATCGACCAACGGGTGCAGCCCGTGACACTGAGGGCACTAATGGCAAGGGCGGCAATGAGCACGAATCGCATGGGGGATCTCCTGTCTTGAGCTCTGTATCGACCCTTGGGCGGAAATCTTCAGGACGGTTTGTGCCGATTGTCGCGTTCAATAAAGAAACTAATAACCAAGTTCTTCAAAAAAAGTAGTGCAAACGAACAATGACTACACCTACGGACCATAGTAGCCTCTGCTAGCGCTTGAACTCAGGAGTCTATGCATGTCCGTCCGTCGTACCAAAATCGTCGCTACCCTTGGCCCGGCCAGTAACTCGCCGGAAGTTCTCGAACAGCTGATTCTGGCTGGCCTGGACGTCGCCCGCCTGAACTTCTCCCACGGCACCCCCGACGAGCACAAGGCTCGCGCGAAGCTGGTGCGTGACCTCGCTGCCAAGCACGGCCGCTTCGTCGCCCTGCTGGGTGACCTGCAAGGCCCGAAAATCCGTATCGCCAAATTCGCCAACAAGAAGATCGAGCTGAAGATCGGTGATCAATTCACCTTCTCTACCAGCCATCCGTTGACCGAAGGCAACCAGCAAGTGGTCGGCATCGACTACCCGGACCTGGTGAAAGACTGCGGCGTGGGCGACGAGTTGCTGCTCGACGACGGCCGCGTGGTGATGCGCGTCGATACCGCCACCGCCACCGAGCTGCACTGCACCGTGACCATCGGCGGCCCGCTGTCGGACCATAAAGGCATCAACCGTCGCGGTGGCGGCCTGACCGCACCGGCCCTGACCGAGAAAGACAAGGCCGACATCAAGCTCGCAGCCGAAATGGAAGTCGACTACCTCGCGGTGTCCTTCCCGCGCGACGCCGCCGACATGGAATACGCCCGTCAACTGCGCGACGAAGCCGGCGGTACTGCCTGGCTGGTGGCGAAGATCGAACGCGCCGAAGCCGTGGCCGACGACGAAACCCTCGACGGCCTGATCAAAGCCTCCGACGCGGTGATGGTTGCCCGTGGCGACCTGGGTGTGGAAATCGGCGACGCCGAGCTGGTGGGCATCCAGAAGAAAATCATTCTGCATGCACGCCGCCACAACAAAGCGGTGATCGTTGCGACCCAGATGATGGAGTCGATGATCCAGAACCCGATGCCGACCCGCGCCGAAGTCTCCGACGTAGCCAACGCCGTGCTCGACTACACCGACGCCGTGATGCTCTCGGCCGAAAGTGCTGCCGGTTTGTACCCGCTGGAAGCCGTGCAAGCCATGGCGCGCATCTGCATCGGCGCTGAAAAGCACCCGACCAGCAAGACCTCCAGCCACCGCATCGGCAAGGTCTTCGAAAGCTGCGACCAGAGCATCGCACTGGCGGCCATGTACACCGCCAACCACTTCCCGGGCGTGAAGGCGATCATCGCGTTGACCGAAAGTGGCTACACGCCGTTGATCATGTCGCGCATCCGTTCCTCGGTGCCGATCTACGCGTTCTCCCCGCACCGCGAAACCCAGGCCCGCGCGGCCATGTTCCGTGGCGTCTACACCGTACCGTTCGACCCGGCGTCCTTGCCGCCTGAGCAAGTCAGCCAGGCTGCGATCGACGAGTTGCTCAAATTGGGTGTGGTCGAGAAAGGCGACTGGGTCATCCTGACCAAAGGCGACAGCTACCACACCACCGGCGGCACCAACGGGATGAAAATCCTGCATGTTGGCGACAAGATGGTCTGAGTGATCGAGCGCTGAAAAACAAAAGCCCCGCCATGTGAATGGCGGGGCTTTTTGGTTTCTGAGCCGAAAGTTGTGTTGCCTGGGCGGGCCTCATCGCGGGCAAGCCCGCTCCCACAGGATTTGTGTTGAAATTCGATTTGTGGACACCTGCAATCCTTGTGGGAGCGGGCTTGCCCGCGATGAGGCCAGTACAGTCAGCGAAAAATTCAATGCCGTTTGATAAACCCGGTCAACGCCATCATCGCTTCCGGCGAACGCAGCCGCTGGGTGAACAACGCGCCCTCTTCTTCTATCACCTTGCGTATCTGTTCCCGATCCGGCGCTTTCATCAATTGCTTGCTAATGCGTACCGCCTCCACCGGCAACGATTCAAATCGCAACGCCATCTCCCGTGCCTTGGCCAACACTGCTTCGCCACTGTCCAAGGCTTCAGTCGCGATCCCCCACGCGGCTGCCTGTTCACCACTGAACCCCTCGCCCAGCAACAACAGCTCCGCCGCTTTGGCGTGCCCGAGCATTCGCGGCAGGATCAGGCTGGAGCCGAATTCAGGGCATAACCCGAGGTTAACGAACGGCATGCGCAACCGGGCGTCGGTGCTGACGTAAACCAGATCGCAATGCAGCAGCATCGTCGTACCGATCCCCACCGCCGCGCCGGCCACGGCGGCGATGACCGGTTTGCGGCACTCGAGCAAATTGAGCATGAAGTGGAACACGGGGCTGTCGAGGTTGCTCGGGGGTTGCTGAAGGAAATCAAAGATGTCATTGCCGGCGGTGAAACATTCCGCGCTGCCGGTGATCAGCACCGCATTGATTTCGGGGTCGCTGTCGGCAAGCCGCAAACCTTCCGCCAGTTGGCTGTACATGGCGCGAGTCAGGGCGTTTTTCTTTTCGGGGCGATTGATGCGCAGGGTCAGCAGGCCGCGCTCGCGTTCAAACTGGAGGGTATCGGGCATGGTGAGTCCTGATCTGAGAGGATCAACTGTGGCGAGCGAGCTTGCTCGCGCTTGAGTGCGCAGCGCTCACAAACTTTTGGGGCCGCTGCGCAGCCCAGCGCGAGCAAGCTCGCTCGCCACAGAGAAATCAGCGCTCAACCACGGGGTAGAAAGACATCCGCCAGCAGTTGATTGCGCGGCAAACCCGCCAGGTACAGGCGCCGGGCAAAGGCGTCGACGCTGTCGGGGGCCCCGCAGACTAAGGCCAGGGTTTGCCGCGAAACAAGGCGCAGTTGTGCCAAAGCCGCGGGCAACTCGGCCGCCGTCCACAGCTCGACGCTAAGGTTTTCACGGCTGGCGGCCATGGCTTGCAGGGGTTTGGCCAGATAATGCTCACCCGCATCATGGGCCAGATGAATGACACGGATGGCGCCCTGGTGATCCTGACGCAATGCTTCGCGCAAAATACCGAACAACGGCCCCAGACCGGTGCCGGCCGCCAATAGCCACAGCGGTCGGGTGTGCCAGTCCGGGTCGTAATGCAACGCCCCGCCGCGCAACTCGCCGAGGCGGATCGGATCGCCGATTTTCAACTGGCGTGCCGAATCACTGAACTCCCCCGGCTGACGGCAATCGAGGTGAAACTCCAGAAAGCGGTCTTCTTGCGGCAGACTGGCCAGGGAATACGGCCGCGCAATCTGGCCCGCCCACAACACCAGATGCTGCCCCGCCTGATAGCGCAACGGTCGCTCACTCGTCAGGCGTAAACGCAAAACGCTGGGGCTCAGCCAATCGCTGGCGGCCACTTGAGCGGCAAGTCCATCACGCAGCGGGTCAAAGGTTTCGACTTGCAGATCGTCGACCACCTGGCACTGACAGGCCAGCCGCCAACCTTGCTGACGCTGCTCATGGCTCAAGGCATCGGGACGGCTGTCGCTGGGCAAGCCCTCGACACATTTAACCAGGCACGCATGGCAACTGCCGGCGCGGCAGCTATAGGGCACCGACACGCCGTTCTGATTCAAAGCATCGAGCAGGTTACTCCCCGCCGCCACCGTCCATTGGCGTTCGCCGACCCGTAACTCAGGCATCGACATTCTCCCAGGCCGCCGCGCAACGGTTACGGCCATCACGCTTGGCGCGATACAGCGCCTGATCCGCGCGGTGCAAGGCGTCATCCAGATCGTCACCGAGCGCCAACAAAGTCATGCCCACCGACAGGCTGAGGTTGCGCACATCCAGGCCGACCAATTCGACATCCATGAACGCAATGCGCAACCGCTCACAACACGCCGTCAGGCGCTCGGCATCACAATCGGGTAACAGCACCACGAACTCTTCACCGCCATAGCGGGCCAGAACATCGCCATCGCGCAGGCAGGCGGTGGCCACTCCGGCAAACGCTTGCAGCACCTGATCGCCGGCGGCATGGCCGTGAACATCGTTGATGCGTTTGAAGTGATCGAGGTCGATCAACGCCAGGCCATGCACCACATCGGCTTCCATGGCGTTCAACTCCCGGGAGGCCAGGCGCAGGAAATGCCGGCGGTTGAACAGCCCGGTGAGTTCATCGGTCGCCACCAAACCTTCGAGCTGGCGCATCATCCCGCGCAGGGTGTCCTGATGCGCCTGCAAGGCAAACCGCCGCTGACGCATACGCTGGCGCGACATCTGGACGTAACGGGCGTAAAGCACCAGCCACGCGAGTACCACCAACAGCACGCACACCTGCAACAGGGCCAGCGTCGGGTCGGGCAGCTGAAAGTGATAGCCCTCCCACAAGGTGATGGCGCTGAAACTGAAAAACACCAGAAACGCGCAACGGGCGAAAGCCATGCGCGAAAGATGAAACAACCCGAACAACAGAATCAGCAGGTAAAACACCAGAAACACGCCGCGCGCCTCGTCCAGGTGGGCGATCAGCCAGGTTTGCCAACCCAGCCCCAGCAGTATTTGCACTTCGGTCAGGCTCGGATCGGAAAAACGCAGGTTGCGGCCGCTGGAGAACACCGCGAACAACACCGCCTGGCTGAGCACTACCAACGCGCTGCCGATCGCCATGCCGGTGACGGATTCCTGGTAGTGACCGGTGAAAAACGCCAGCCACAGCAGCAGCAAAGCCAGGGCGTAGGTGCCAGCTGCGAGGGCAAAGCGTTTAAGCAAAAGCCGCTGAATGGCGTTATGGGTCAATCGCTGATTCACCGTGGGAAAGGAGGCTGATCGAGTGTCCTACTCTACAGGCCGGATGCCACTTTAGTGGCGAGTCTGATAAATGACCATTCAATTTTCGGGGCAGAAAACTGGCGTCAAAGCCATGACCCGAACTCGGGATAATCCTGTGGCGAGGGAGCTTGCTCCCGCTGGGCTGCGAAGCGGCCCTCTGCCCCTTTCAGTTGAACTGGGATGAGTCTATTACGACTGCTTCGCAGCCGAACGGGAGCAAGCTCCCTCGCCACAAAAGCCCTTCGCCCATATTCATAGGTGGGCGGGGTAATCCTGTGGCAAGCCTCCACAGGCAATTCCCTCACCACAACGGCCCAGCCCCCCAATACTCATCTGTGGGCGGTATGCGACCAACGTTTGACTGTCAACGGATGTGCCCGCCATCGAGGCGCGGTATACTGCCGCGCCTTTTTAGCGTCGCGCCAGCATGCCCGGCGTGCCTTGAAAGGTGCTTGCAACCGACCGATGCACCCAAGCTGCAAGCACCTTATTGAATGTTCCCGTCTTTTAGAGGAGCGCGACTCATGACCGTGATCAAGCAAGACGACCTGATTCAGAGCGTTGCCGACGCCCTGCAATTCATTTCCTACTACCACCCCGTGGATTTCATCCAGGCGATGCACGAGGCCTACCTGCGTGAAGAATCGCCGGCAGCCCGCGATTCCATGGCGCAGATCCTGATCAACTCGCGCATGTGCGCCACCGGCCACCGCCCGATCTGCCAGGACACCGGTATCGTTACCGTGTTCGTGCGCGTGGGCATGGACGTGCGTTGGGATGGCGCCACCATGGGCCTGGACGACATGATCAACGAAGGCGTACGCCGGGCTTACAACCTGCCGGAAAACGTCCTGCGTGCTTCGATTCTCGCCGACCCGGCGGGCGCTCGTAAAAACACCAAGGACAACACCCCGGCCGTTATTCACTACTCCATCGTTCCGGGTAACACCGTGGAAGTGGACGTGGCAGCCAAGGGTGGCGGTTCCGAGAACAAGTCGAAAATGGCCATGCTCAACCCGTCCGACTCGATCGTTGACTGGGTGCTCAAGACCGTTCCGGAAATGGGCGCCGGCTGGTGCCCACCGGGCATGCTCGGCATCGGCATCGGCGGCACCGCCGAGAAAGCCGCGGTAATGGCCAAGGAAGTGTTGATGGAATCCATCGACATTCATGAGCTTAAAGCACGCGGCCCGCAGAACCGTATCGAAGAGATGCGCCTGGAGCTGTTCGAGAAGGTCAACCAACTGGGCATCGGCGCCCAGGGCCTGGGTGGCCTGACCACCGTGCTCGACGTGAAGATCATGGATTACCCGACCCACGCAGCGTCCCTGCCGGTGTGCATGATCCCGAACTGCGCCGCCACCCGTCACGCGCACTTCGTGCTCGACGGTTCCGGCCCTGCCTCGCTGGAAGCGCCACCACTGGACGCCTACCCGGAAATCGTCTGGGAAGCCGGCCCATCGGCCCGTCGCGTCAACCTCGATACCCTGACGCCGGAAGAAGTGCAGAGCTGGAAGCCGGGCGAAACCGTCCTGCTCAACGGCAAAATGCTCACCGGTCGCGACGCGGCGCACAAGCGCATGGTCGAGATGCTGAACAAGGGTGAAACCCTGCCGGTGGACCTCAAGGGTCGCTTCATCTACTACGTTGGCCCGGTTGATCCGGTACGCGAAGAAGTGGTTGGCCCTGCTGGTCCTACCACCGCGACGCGGATGGACAAGTTCACCCGTCAGATCCTCGAGCAAACCGGCCTGTTGGGCATGATCGGCAAATCCGAGCGCGGCCCGACCGCGATCGAAGCGATCAAGGACCACAAAGCCGTTTACCTGATGGCAGTCGGCGGCGCGGCTTACCTGGTGGCGCAAGCCATCAAGAAATCCCGCGTGGTGGCTTTCGCCGAACTGGGCATGGAAGCGATCTACGAGTTCGACGTCAAAGACATGCCTGTGACCGTTGCGGTCGACAGCAAGGGCGAGTCGGTACACATCACCGGTCCTGCCATCTGGCAGAAAAAGATCAGTGAAAGCCTGGCGGTGGAAGTGCAGTAAGCGCTTCCCTCACTTGCTGAAAAGGCCGGGCCGTCTCCCCAGACGACCCGGCCTTTTTTTGGATATCGATTTAACCCTTTGATCTAAGCAGAGGTGACTAACGAATTGGCGTATACCCAGACCATGTTGCGCTCTCGATCGAGTAAACTCACTACCGTCTGAACATGTCATGCTGGGACGAAGGATGTGCGGCCTCATGGTATGGTGCCAGCCCAACCTTCAACCTGTTTCCTACAGCATGCTGCCGACTTCCCGTACCTTGCGTCTGTCGTTGTACACCCTGTTGATCATCACCGGCGCAGCGCTCGCCGCAACCCTGGCCATCCGCCACGCCGAGCGACAGGCGCTGGAAGAAGACGCCGCCCGCGCCAGTCAGCAATTGGCGTTGTACGCCAACTCCCTGCACACGCTGATTGAACGCTACCGCGCCCTGCCTGCCGTCTTGGCGCTGGACCCGCAATTACGCGCCGCGCTAAACGGTGAAGTGAGCCCCGAAGAGCAGCTTGCGCTGAATCGCAAACTGGAAAAAATCAACGGCGCCGCGCAGTCCTCGACCCTGGAACTGCTCGACCACACCGGCCTCGCCGTGGCCGCCAGCAACTGGCGCTTGCCCAGCAGTTACGTCGGCCACAACTACGGCTTTCGCCCCTACTTCAGCCAGACCCGCACTCAGGGCACCGGGCGTTTTTATGCGGTGGGCGTCACCAGTGGCATTCCCGGTTACTTCCTGTCCAGCGCGGTGACCAGCGACAGTGGTGAGTTCCTCGGCGCCATGGTGGTCAAACTCGAATTCCCGGAACTGGAGCGCGAATGGCGCCAGGGCAGCGACACGTTACTGGTCAGCGATGCCCGCGGGATCATCTTCATCGCCAACCAGCCGGGCTGGCGCTATCGCCTGCTGCGGCCGCTGAGCGCCAGCGATCACACTGAGCTCAAGACCACCCGCCAATACGACAAGCAGCCGTTGACCCCGCTTGCCTATCAATCGGTGCGGCGCTTCGACGACAACAGCGATCTGACCCGAGTCGAAGGCCCCGACGGGACGGCGGATTACCTCTGGGAATCCCTGCCGCTGGCCACCGAAGGCTGGACGCTGCACTTGCTGCGCCGCCCGCAGGTAGCTTTCGAAGACCTGCGCAACGCCGGGCTCGCGGCTGCCGGGGTGTGGCTGGCCGTGGTGTTTCTATTGCTCTTCCTCAATCAGCGTTGGCGGCTGGCGAAATTGCGCCAGCGCAGCCGCGAAGAACTCGAACGACTGGTAGAAGAACGCACCCGCGATTTGCGCACCGCCCAGGACGGCTTGGTGCAATCGGCCAAACTCGCGGCGCTGGGGCAAATGTCGGCGGCGCTGGCCCATGAAATCAACCAGCCGCTGACTGCCCAGCGCATGCAACTGGCGACCTTGCGCCTGCTGCTCGATCATGGTCGGGTTGAAGACGCTTACAAGGCGCTGAAACCGGTGGACGATATGCTCACCCGCATGGCCGCGCTCACTGGCCACCTGAAAACCTTCGCCCGCAAAAGCCCCAGCGGCCTGCGTGAACGGCTGGACCTGGCGACGGTGGTCGATCAATCCTTGCAGCTGCTGGATACGCGCTTGCGGGACGAAAATGTCAGTCTCGTGCTGCACCTGACGCGCCCGGCCTGGGTGCGTGGCGATGCGATTCGCCTGGAACAGGTGCTGATCAACCTGCTGCGCAATGCCCTGGATGCGATGCACGACAAACCCTGCAAACGTCTGGAAATCCGTCTTGAAGCCGATGAACAGCTCTGGTGCCTGACCGTCGCCGATAACGGTGGCGGCATTGCCGAAGAACATCTGGCACAAGTCTTCGATCCGTTCTTCACCACTAAACCGGTGGGCGATGGCCTGGGTCTGGGGCTGGCCGTATCCTTCGCTATCGTTCACGAAGCAGGCGGACGTTTGAGTGCTGACAATGGCGAAAACGGCGCGGTATTCACCTTGACGTTACCTATTGATCTGGAGGTCCCTGCCTGATGCTCAATTCGGTGATGGTGGTCGATGACGAAAGCAGCATCCGCAGTGCTGTCGAGCAATGGCTGAGCCTGTCGGGGTTCGAGGTGCAGCTGTTCAGCCGCGCCGACGAATGCCTGGCGCAACTGCCCAGACATTTCCCCGGGGTGATTCTCAGCGATGTGCGCATGCCCGGCATGACAGGGCTGGAGCTGCTGGCTGAAGTCCAGCGCCGCGATGCCGATTTGCCGGTGATCCTGCTGACCGGTCACGGCGATGTGCCGATGGCCGTCGAAGCCATGCGCGATGGCGCCTACGATTTCCTTGAGAAACCCTTCAGCCCGGAAGCCCTGATGAGCAGTCTGCGCCGGGCGCTGGACAAGCGTCGACTGGTGCTGGAAAACCGCGCGCTGCATGAGCAGGCGGACAATCGCGCCAAACTCGATGCCACGCTGCTGGGGGTGTCCCGTGGGTTGCAGACCCTGCGCCGCCAAGTGCTGGATTTGGCAATGCTGCCGGTCAATGTACTGATCCGTGGCGAAACCGGAAGCGGCAAGGAATTGGTCGCCCGTTGCCTGCACGACTTCGGTCCACGCGCCGACAAAGCCTTTGTGGCGCTCAACTGCGCAGCGATTCCCGAGCAGTTGTTCGAGGCCGAACTGTTCGGCCATGAAAGCGGCGCATTCACGGGCGCCCAGGGCAAGCGCATCGGCAAGCTCGAGTACGCCGACGGGGGCACGTTGTTTCTCGATGAAATCGAAAGCATGCCGCTGGCCCAGCAGGTGAAACTGCTGCGGGTGTTGCAGGAGCAGAAGCTTGAGCGCCTGGGTTCCAACCAGAGCATCCACGTGGACTTGCGGATCATCGCCGCGACCAAACCCGACTTGCTGGATGAAGCCCGGGCCGGACGCTTTCGCGAAGACTTGGCCTATCGATTGAACGTCGCCGAGTTGCGTCTGCCGCCATTGCGCGATCGGCGTGAAGACATTCCCCTGCTGTTCGAGTTCTTCGCCCAGAGTGCCGCCGAGCGTTTGGGGCGCACCTTTGCGCCCTTGAGCGGGCCGCAACTGAGCCATCTGCTGAGCCACGACTGGCCGGGCAATGTGCGTGAACTGGCGAACGTCGCCGAACGACAAGTGCTGGGCCTCGGCGAACCGGAACCGGCGGGGATCGATCCCGGCCAGTCATTGGCGGCGCAGCAAGAAGCCTTCGAAGCCCATTGCCTGCGCGCGGCATTGACCCGGCATAAAGGCGATGTGAAAGCGGTGCTGGAAGAGCTGCAACTGCCGCGCCGTACCTTTAATGAAAAGATGCAGCGGCATGGGTTGAGCCGGGAGATGTTTTTGCAAGACAGCTGATTTTTGTGGTGTCTGTATGGGCCTCATCGCGGGCAAGCCCGCTCCCACAATGACCGAGTCGAACACAGATTTTTATGCATGACACCGATCCTGTGGGAGCGGGCTTGCCCGCGATGAGGTCAGCACAGGCACAGCAAATCCAAGCCCAGAACAAGCAATTTTCCGCTCACCGATCCTCTACGATGAGCGGATTTCCGCTCAATAAAACCCGCTACCCCCTCTAAACCGGCCCTCCTCTCCTTGGCACAGCTCCTGCTATAGCCCCTGCAGGCTGCGTTAACTCGCGCTCCACAAAAACAATTAAACGAGGATCCTTCAATGGATAACTCCAACACCCTGCCCCTTGGGTCGGCTGCCGCGCCGGCTAAAGAAAGAACCACCGCCAGCCGGATCAAATCGATCTTCAGCGGTTCTGTCGGCAACATGGTTGAGTGGTACGACTGGTACGTCTACGCCGCCTTCTCCCTGTACTTCGCCAAAACCTTCTTCCCCGCCGGTTCCTCCACCGCACAGCTGATGAACACCGCTGCAATCTTCGCCGTGGGCTTCCTGATGCGTCCGATCGGTGGCTGGCTGATGGGCCTCTACGCGGACCGCGCCGGTCGTAAACGTGCGTTGATGGCCTCGGTGTATCTGATGTGTTTCGGCTCGCTGCTGATCGCCTTGAGCCCCAATTATGAAACCATCGGTATCGGTGCGCCGATCCTGCTGGTGTTCGCTCGCCTGCTGCAGGGCTTGTCGGTTGGGGGTGAGTACGGCACCTCGGCGACGTATCTCAGCGAGATGGCGACCAAGGAGCGTCGCGGCTTCTATTCCAGCTTCCAGTACGTGACCCTGATCTCCGGCCAACTCATCGCCCTGGCGGTGCTGATTGTGTTGCAACAGACCCTGACCACCGAGCAACTCTACGCCTGGGGCTGGCGCATCCCGTTCGCCATCGGTGCGCTGTGTGCCGTGGTCGCGCTGTACCTGCGTCGTGGTATGGAAGAAACCGAGTCGTTCACCAAGAAAGAGAAGGCCAAGGAAAGCGCGATGCGCACCTTGATGCGCCACCCGAAGGAACTGATGACCGTGGTCGGCCTGACCATGGGCGGCACCCTGGCGTTCTACACCTACACCACCTACATGCAGAAATACCTGGTGAACACCGTCGGCATGAGCATCACCGACTCCACCAGCATCTCGGCAGCCACGCTGTTTCTGTTCATGTGCCTGCAACCAATCGTTGGCGGGCTGTCGGATAAAGTCGGTCGCCGGCCGATCCTGATTGCCTTCGGTATCCTCGGGACGTTGTTCACCGTGCCGATCCTGACCACCCTGCACACTGTCCAGACCTGGTGGGGCGCATTCTTCCTGATCATGGCGGCGCTGATCATCGTCAGCGGCTATACCTCGATCAACGCGGTGGTCAAAGCTGAACTGTTCCCCACCGAGATCCGTGCGCTGGGCGTCGGTTTGCCGTACGCGCTGACCGTGTCGATCTTCGGCGGTACCGCTGAATACATCGCGCTGTGGTTCAAGAGCATCGGCATGGAAACCGGTTACTACTGGTATGTCACGGCGTGCATCGCGGTGTCGTTGCTGGTGTACATCACCATGAAAGACACCCGCAAACATTCGCGGATCGAGACGGACTGAGTCCGCCCGCGCAATAAAAACAGGGGCAAACCTTAACGGGTCTGCCCCTTTTTATTTGCCTCAACCCAAGCCTGCTCCCACAGTGATCGAGGATGGGCTGGAAATATGCCGCTGGCCCTTGCACCATGATCGCCTCCCGAACGTCCCCAGGAATTCACTGTATGCCCGACGATATCCACTTCTACGAACCCGCCAACGGCCACGGCCTGCCGCATGATCCGTTCAACGCTATCGTCGGCCCACGCCCTATCGGCTGGATTTCTTCCCAGGACGCCAACGGCTGCTTGAATCTGGCGCCCTACAGCTTTTTCAACGCCTTCAACTACATTCCGCCGATCATTGGGTTTTCCAGCGTCGGGCGTAAAGACAGCCTGAACAACATCGAGCAGACCGGCGAATTCGCCTGGAACCTGGCGACCCGGCCGCTGGCCGAGCAGATGAACCAGAGCTGTGCCATGGTCGGGCCGCAGGTCAATGAATTCGAGCTGTCCGGGCTGACCACCGTTGCGTCGAAAGTCATTCAGGTGCCACGGATTGCCGAAAGCCCGGTGTCCTTTGAATGCAAAGTCACGCAGATCATTCAGTTGCAGCGCGCCAACAAGGAAGTGGTGCCGAGCTGGCTGATTCTCGGCGAAGTGGTCGCCGTGCATATCGCCAAGTGGCTGTTGAAGGATGGGGTATACGACACCGCCGCGGCAGAACCGATTCTGCGCGGCGGCGGGCCGGCGGATTACTTTCAGCTGGGGCCAGAGGCATTGTTCAAGATGTTCCGCCCCGGGGCGGTCAAGTGATTACCAGAGCAGGTCAGCGTCTTCTTTAACGTCTTTGAGGCGGGTCAGCTCTTTGGCCGCGGCCTCGTCCGCTTCATGAGCGGTCTTGAAAGTCTGGCCTTCCAGCACTTTGTGAAAAGTCGGGGCACCGGAACCGCCGAGGGCTTTGACGGCAATTGCGGCGTGGTAACCGCCCTCGCCCGGTACTACTGCTGAAACGGCTTCGAAGTGTTCAAAGGCTTTGCGTGCCATGTCGCGGATCCTGGCTAATGGAGAATTGCGCCATTAAACCCTCAACCGGCGAGTTTGTGTACCGCTGCCTGGGACTGGCCAAGGGCCTGGGCCGCCGAGACATCCTTGAAGGTATGAAAATCCAGGCTATTGACCACCAGTTCCTGCACCAGCTCGGCAAAAATCTGCATCGCCGGGCTGCCGAAGTAAGCGGTCATGGCCTGTTGGTTGTCCCAGAAACCGGACACCAGCCACAGCTCGGGATCGCATTGCGAGTGCTGCAGGGCAAAGCTCAGGCAACCCGGCGCGTTGCGCGACGGCTCGATCAGGGCGCTCAGGCGCGCACCGAGTTCTGCCGAACGCCCGGCGCGGGCGCGAATGAAGGCCATATGACTGACGGGGATTTGCGTAGACATGTTCAACCCTCCCAGGTCATCCAGTGGCAGCCGGGGACGGGCTGCGACAGGATCCAAGATTAGGCGGCGCGCCCTGGTCGTCGTTAGTCGATTCCTGCCGACGCATTGCACAATCCTGCGCGGCTGCAAAAAACGTCTGTAACAGCATGTAAACCACTGTCACATCGCTGTAACACGACTTTCAAGCAAGTTTTCCCGACGCTGACCTGCCATAGCAGCCCCGCGTATTTACCTCGTGCAGAATCAGGCAAGCTTTTGGCAGGATGTGTCTACCGCTGTCCCTTGCACAAATTTAAGCTCAGCCCATTACCAACGCGTCACCGAGGATGCCCAGCATGTCGTCGCTCGATCATTTTCAAGCCCCGCTTGCCGCCGACATGGAAAAACAGCGCGCGGAACTGGCCGCCCTCATCCGTCGTAACACGATGGAGGATGGCACGTATGCCACCGCCGTCGGTTCGCTGTTCATGTCGCGCCACAGTCAAAACCATGACTTCGCCCCAGTGCTGGCGCAACCGGCCCTGTGCATCATGGCCCAGGGGCGCAAGGAAGTGCGGCTGGCGGATGAATACTTCAACTACGACCCGCTGAATTACCTGGTGGTGTCGGTCTCGATGCCTTTGAGCGGGCGAGTGGTGAATGTCTCGCCCGAAGAACCGATCCTCGCCGTGCGGCTGGACATCGACCCCGCAGAAATCACCGCGCTGATTGCCGACGCCGGCCCCATCGGCGTCCCCACACGGCCTACTGGTCGCGGCCTGTATGTCGAGCAGATCGACACGGCAATGCTCGATGCCGTGCTGCGTCTGGCACGTTTGCTGGACACACCCAAAGACATCGCCATGCTGGCGCCGCTGATTCGTCGGGAGATTCTGTATCGGCTGTTGCGCAGCCAGCAGGGGCATCGGCTGTATGAGATTGCTATCGCCAACAGCCAGAGCCATCGCATCAGCCAGGCGATCAAATGGCTCAACGGCAATTATGAGCAACCGCTGCGCATCGATGATCTGGCGCGGGAAGTGAACCTGAGCGTGTCGACATTGCATCACCGGTTCAAGGCGATGACGGCGATGAGTCCGCTGCAATATCAGAAGCAGTTACGCCTGCAAGAGGCACGGCGGTTGATGCTCGCTGAAGGGCTGGAAGCTTCGGCGGCGGGTTATCGGGTGGGGTATGAAAGCCCTTCGCAATTCAGCCGGGAATACAGCCGATTGTTCGGGGCGCCGCCGCTGCGGGATTTGGCGCGGTTGCGGTTGTCGGTTTGATCCGGCATTTGTTGAGTGGCTGATGGCCCCATCGCGGGCAAGCCCGCTCCCACAAGGACCGGTGTACACAGCCCCTGTGGGAGCGGGCTTGCCCGCGATGAGGCCAGAAAGGCCAACATCAAATCTGGATCAGGCGCTCAACACGCGGCAAGCCTCAGCCGGCAACGTCACCGACACCGGATTGCCAATGCTCAACCCAACGCCCTGACACGGCGTGCTCAATGCGGTAAACGACACCCCGGAACACTCGACGGTGGTTTCAATCGTCGCCCCGATATCCCGCACAAACGTCACCTTTCCGAGCAAGCGATTACCCGCCGTGGCCTGAGGTTGCGACAGTTGCAGGTCTTCCGGGCGAATCAGCATCTTCACCTTCTCCCCCACCACAATGCTGCTGCAGATTGGCACTTGCAGCGCATCGCCACCGGGCAAGCTGACTTTGCCGTTGCCCAGCGCCGTGGCCGGAAAAATGTTGCCCGAACCAATAAAATCCGCGACGAATTCATTGGCCGGATGCCGGTAGATCTCAATCGGCGAGCCCACCTGCTGCACGCGATGTTCCCCCAGCACCACCACGATATCCGCCATGGTCATGGCTTCACGCTGATCGTGGGTGACCATGATGGTGGTGATGTTCAAACGCTGTTGCAGCTGACGGATTTCCACTTGCATCGATTCGCGCAGCTTGGCATCCAGCGCCGACAGCGGTTCGTCGAGCAGGAGGATTTTCGGCCGCGAGGCAATCGCCCGGGCAATCGCCACGCGCTGACGCTGACCGCCGGAGAGTTTCGCCACCGGCCGATCAATCATCTCCTGCAGCTGAATCAGCTCCAGCAACTCCACCACCCGCGCCTGTTGATCAGCCTTGCTGACCCCGCGCAGTTTCAGCGGATAGGCGATGTTCTCCCCCACCGTCATGTGCGGAAACAGCGCCAGCGATTGAAACACCATGCCGAAATTACGCTGGTGCGCCGGCGTATGGCCGATGTCTTCACCGTCCAGGCGAATCTCGCCACCGGTCAGGGTTTCCAGCCCGGCGATCATCCGCAGCAAGGTGGTTTTACCGCAGCCCGAAGGGCCGAGGAAACACACCAGTTTGCCCTCGGGCAAATGCAGGTTCACATCCTTTACCGCGCAGGCCGAGCCGTAATGTTTCTCGACGTTTTCCAGAATCAGACCAGTCATATTGCACCTCAAGAATCAGAACGAAACGCCGCCTTCGCCAACCAACTTTTCCAACGCCCAGATGAGCACGAAGTCGATCAGCACGATCAGCACGGCAAACGAGAAAACGGTAGGGTCGAGCGAAGACACAGTGCGGCTGTACATCCAGATCGGCACGGTCATGACGTCGATGGTGTAGAGGAAATAGGTCACGGTGAATTCGTTGAACGAGACGATGAACGCCAGCAGCATGCCCGCCAGAATCCCCGACTTCATCAGTGGCACCACCACATCGACAATCGCTCGCAGCGGTGAAGCGCCGAGCATCTGCGCGGCCTCTTCAACTTCGCTGCCAATGGAGAGCATCGCTGCGGTGCAGTTTTTCACCACGAACGGCAGCGCCAGAATCACGTGGGCAATCACCAGCCGCGAGGTAGTGATGTGGAACGGCAGGCTGTCGAACACCAGCAGCAAGGCCAGGCCCAACACCACCATCGGGAACACCAGTGGCAGCGACATCAATTGCAGCGCCACGGCCTTGCCGCGGAACTCGCAACGGGTCAGAGCATAGGCTGCCGGCACCGCGATAATCGTGGCGAAAATCATGGTCAGGCAGGCCACCATCAGGCTGGTGGTCATGGCTTTGCCGAGGCTCAGCACATCGCTGGAATCCGGCGACACGAAGGTGTTCCAGGCAGCTTTGTACCATTGCAGGCTGTAGCTGCTGGGCGGGAAATCGAGGTTCGATGCACCGCTGAACGACATGACGATCATGGTCAAAATCGGCAGCACCGCCAGCAGCAAAATGAAGCCTGACAGGATGCCGGCGAACTTGCCGGTATCGCCTGGCAGCAGCGAATGGCGCTTCTTGATCAGGGTGCTCATTGGGAAGCCTCCAGCATGCGCCGACGACGGCCAGTGATGTATTCGGACAAGGTCATGATCGCCAGGGTAGTAACGATCAGCACCACACCGGCAGCCGACGCGGCGGGCCAGTTCATCAGTGGGGCGATCTGGTCATGCACCATCACCGCCAGCATCGGCACGCGTCGACCACCAAGCAGCAGCGGCACCACGAAGCTGCTGGCGTTGTAGGCGAACACCAGCGTCGCGCCAGTGATGATCCCCGGCAAACTCATCGGCAACACCACCTGGCGAAACACCTGCAAGCGACTGGCGCCGAGGGTGGCGGCGGCTTCTTCGTAAGTGCGGGCGACGCCGCGCATGGCGCTGGCAATCGGCAGCACGGCCAACGGGAACGCGGTTTGCACCAAGCCCATCAACACGCCGTTCTGGTTGTACAGCAGCATGATCGGCCGCTTGATCAGGCCCAGCCCCATCAGCGCCTGATTGAGCATGCCGCCGGGGCCGAGAATCACCAGCCAGCCGTAGCTTTGCAGCAGCAGGTTAACCAGCAAGGGCAGCAGCACCGCCGCGAGGAAGATCCGCCGCACAAACGGTGAGGTCAGCCGCGACATGGTGTAGGCCACCGGGATCGCCAGCAGCACCGCAATCACCGCGCTGATCAGCGCCAGGCGCAACGTCAGCAGCAACGATTTGAGGTAATAGGGTTCCAGCAATTGGGCGTAACTGGCCAGGCTGAAGCCGGACCACTCCGCGCCTTTGGTGCCGACGCTCATGCGCAGCACCAAAAGGCTGGCGGCAATCAGCACGCCGAGAAACAGCATCGACGGCGAGAGAAAAAGCCAGGCGCGCGCCGTCGGTGAGACACCCCGGTTGATGCGCACGGGTGCGGCGCTTACCGGATGGGTCAGAGGTTGGTGTTCCATAGCAAGGGTCTCGTCAATGGAAAGCAGCTGAGCGAACACAACCTTCAAAACCACTGTGAACCCTGTGGGAGCGGGCTTGCCCGCGATAGCGATCTGTCAGTCACATCATTGTCGACAGGGAGGCCGTCATCGCGGGCAAGCCCGCTCCCACAGTGTTTTGCAGTGTTCTAAAGACCTGTGTTCGCCACTCGATCAGGAAGAAAAGATTTCCGTGTAACGACGAATCCATTGGTCATGCACGGTGGCCAGGAAGGCGTTGTCGTGCATGATCGCCTTCTCGGCAATCTGCTCCGGCGTGAGGATGTACGGGCTCTTGCGCGCTTCGGCGGAGATGATCGCCTTGGCGTTGACCGGGCCGTTGTAGATGTCTTCGGCCATCTTGCCCTGCACCAGCGGGTCCAGAGAGTGGTTGATGAAGGCGTAGGCCAGGTCGGTATCGCCCGGACGATTCTTCGGCATCACCGACAGCATCAGGTCGGTGTAGAAGCCTTCCTTCATGCCGAAGGTGGCGCCCAGACCGTAGGCCGGATCGCGAATCTGTTTCGGGAAAAACGCCGGCGCGTACAGGCCGCCCATGTCCAGGGAACCGGTGCGGAACAGCTCGGCGATCTGGTTCGGGTTTTCGCCCAGGGTCACGACGCGATCTTTCAGCTCGGCGAGTTTCTTGAAGCCTGGCTCGATGTTGTGTTCGTCACCACCGGCCAGTTTGGCGGCGATGATGATCAGGTCCATGGCCTCGGTCCAGTTCGGCGGCGGCAGGAAGATGTTCGGTGACAGCTCCGCGTCCCACAGGGCGGCATAGCTGTCCGGCGCTTCTTTGATGGTGCGGGTGCTGTAGACCAGGCTGTTGCACCACAGCAGGTAGCCGATGCCGTGACCGTTGGCGCCGGTGCGGTATTGCTCCGGCACGTCGATCAGGTTGGGGATGCGGTTGAGATCCGGTTTTTCCAGCAGGTTGGCGGCGGCCAGACCTTCGGCGCCAACGCCGGCCAGGGTGATGATGTCGTACTGCGGACGATCACCGCCGGCCTTGAGTTTGGCGACCATTTCCGAGGTGCTGCCGGTGCGGTCAGCGATGACCTTGCAGCCGTACTTGGCTTCGAACGTCGCGGCGATGTTGCGCAATGCTGCAAGGCCGGTGTCATCGGACCAGGTCAGCAAACGCAGGGTCTTGCCCTGGAAGCGTGTGTCGCTGGCATTGGCCTTGATGAACGGCATGCTCATGGCCGCCGCAGCCACGGACGCCACGCCCACGGTTTTGATGAATTGACGTCTGTTCAGATCGTGCTCGCCCATGAAGGACTCCCTTTGTTTTTTTAAGTATGAGGTTGGTCGCAACCGTTGCATCCGCGCGGCCAGATCGGCTTACAGTCCCCGGTTTCAAAGGACTTGAGCTGCACCGGCGGGTTCATCCTGAGGTCGTGCAAAACACCTGACTATCGATAAAAACTCATTGAAGCCATGACGCTGGCGCATGCCTCATGACGAGGCATGCGCTCACCTTTTTCGTGCTGTCAGACGGCCCGAATCACGTGTTTGATTTCCTGGAAAGCCTGCAAACCCCACGGCCCCAATTCGCGGCCGATGCTGCTTTGTTTGTAGCCACCCCAGGCGGTCTGCGGGAAGATCACTTGCGGCGCGTTGATCCACACAAGCCCCGCCTGCAAAGCGTTGGCGACCCGATCGGCCGCTTCGGCGTCGCGCGTGACCACGCTGGCCACCAGGCCAAACTGGCTGTCGTTGGCCAGGGCAATGGCCTCGGCTTCAGAGGTGAAACTGCGCACGCAAATCACCGGGCCGAAAATTTCTTCGCACCACAGCGCACTGTCGAGGGGCACATCGATGAAAAGGGTCGGCTGCAAAAAATAGCCGCGTGACAGGTCCGCCGGGCGATTACCGCCGCAGATCAGCTTTGCCCCGGCACTCAAACCACGGTCGATGTGGCCCAGCACGCGTTGGTATTGCGCCTGATTGACCAGTGCGCCCA
Source organism: Pseudomonas sp. F-14 TE3482 (assembly GCF_053629455.1). Classification (NCBI taxonomy): domain Bacteria; kingdom Pseudomonadati; phylum Pseudomonadota; class Gammaproteobacteria; order Pseudomonadales; family Pseudomonadaceae; genus Pseudomonas; species Pseudomonas sp. F-14 TE3482. Next base: position 2,612,975 of record NZ_JBRJII010000001.1, on the reverse strand, counting down.
TTTCCACATTCGGGTCGAACGGGTCGGCCACGCGAATGGCTTCGGCGCGCACCTTCAATCGCGCTACAAATTCTTCCGCCAGCTCATCGGCAACCAGCACGCGGCTGGTGGCGGAACACATTTGCCCGGCGTTGAAGAAGCCACCGCCACAGGCCACTTCCACGGCCAGTTCGATGTCGGCATCGGCGAGTACCAGCAGCGAAGATTTGCCGCCCAATTCCAGGCTCACACCCTTCACGGTTTCTGCCGCTCGCTGCATCACTTGCACGCCCACCGCGTTACTGCCGGTGAAGGAAATCTTGGCGATGCGCGGATCAGCCGACAGCGGCGCACCGACGGCCAGGCCGGTGCCGCAGACCAGATTGAACACACCGTTTGGCAGACCGGCTTCGGCAATGATCGTCGCCAGTTCCAGCTCCGGCAGCGGCGTCACTTCCGACGGTTTAAGCACCACGCAGCAACCGGCGGCCAGGGCTGGGGCGAGTTTCCAGGCGGTGGTAACCATCGGGAAATTCCACGGCACGATCAGCCCCACCACGCCGCACGGTTCGCGGCGCAAACGGGCGCTGAAATCATCGCTCGGCAACGCCACGGCGCTGTCTTGCTTGGCGTCCAGGCCTTCGGCCAGCTCGGCGTAATACTCGAAGGTGGCGATCACGTCGTCGACGTCGATGGCCGCTTCGAACAGCGGTTTGCCGTTGTTGCTCGACTGCAACTTCATCAACTGTTCGCGACCGGCCTGCACGCCCGCAGCGATTCTGCGCAGGATCGCCCCGCGCTCGGCGCCGGTGGTTTTCGACCATGCTTTGAACGCATGGGTCGCGGCTGTGACGGCTTGATCGACAGCCTGTGCATCGCCGCCATTAACGGTGGTCAACAGGGCTTCGGTCGCCGGGTTGATCACGCGCAAATGTTCGTGGCCGGCGGCCCATTGGCCGTTGATGTACAGGCCATCCAAAGTAGTTGGAAAACTCATTTCGACACCGCCTTCATCCACTGGGCCTGATCGATTTCAATCAGGGTCGGGCCCTGGCGATCGGTGGCAAGGCGCAATGCATCACGCAATCCGTCGACACTGCTGACCGCCTCGGCCGCACAGCCAAGGGCCTTGGCCACTCCGATGAAATCGGGGGTGTAGATATCCACGCCCACCGGCTCGATGGCGCGGTTGACCATGTATTTCTTGATCTCTTCGTAGCCCTGGTTATTCCACAGCAGGACGATCACCGGGGTGCGTGCTTCCACCGCACTGGCCAATTCCGGCAAAGTGAATTGCAGACCACCGTCGCCGATCAGGCACACCACCGGAGGGCGTGCGCCGCCTTCGACGCGGCCACCAAGCCAGGCACCAATCGCTGCTGGCAAGGCGTAACCGAGGGTGCCGTAACCAGTGGACGAGTTGAACCAGCGACGCGGGCGTTCCGGGTTGAAGGTCAGGTTGCCGGTGTACACCGGTTGGGTCGAATCGCCGACGAATACCGCGTTCGGCAATTCATGCAAAACAGTTTCCAGGAAGCGAGTCTGGGCCAGCGTCGGGGCGTCCCAGGATGCGGCCAATTCATCGCGCAAACGCGCGGCACGCACCTGGCCCCAATCGTTGCGACGCTCGGCCAGCGACTGGTGGGACAGCGCACTCAGCAAGGCCTGAGCGGCGTTGCGCGAGTCGGCCACCAACGCGACTTTCGGCGGGTAATTACGCACGGTCTGGTCGGGGTCGATGTCCACGCGCAGCAGCACGCCGGGAATTTCGAAGCCGCCGGCGAAGGTGATGTCGTAATCGGTTTCGGCCAGTTCGGTGCCGATGGCCAGCACCACGTCGGCCTCGGCGACCAGCGCGCGAGTGGCTACCAGGCTTTGGGTCGAACCGATCAGCAGCGGGTGGCGGGATTCGAGCATGCCCTTGGCATTGATGGTCAGGGCCACTGGCGCGTCCAGCAGTTCGGCCAGTTCGGTCAATTCGGCCGCGGCATCGATGGCGCCGCCACCGGCGAGAATCAATGGGCGCTTGGCACCGGCCAGCCAGTCGGTCATGCGGCTGATCGCGCTGGGCGATGCACCGGCGCGGTCGATGTTCACCGGCACGCTGGCGAGCAAGTCATCGGCCTCTTCGACCAACACGTCCAACGGAATTTCGATGTGCACCGGACGCGGACGGCCAGCCTGGAACAGCGCGAAGGCGCGGGCCAACACGCCCGGCAATTCAGCCGCCGACATCAAGGTGTGAGAGAACGCTGCCACGCCGCCGACCAGTGCGCTCTGGTTCGGCAGCTCATGCAGCTTGCCGCGACCGCCGCCCAACTGGCTGCGCGATTGCACGCTGGAAATCACCAGCATCGGGATCGAGTCGGCGTAAGCCTGGCCCATGGCGGTGGTGATGTTGGTCATGCCAGGGCCGGTGATGATGAAGCACACGCCCGGTTTGCCGCTGGTGCGCGCATAACCGTCGGCCATGAAACCGGCGCCCTGTTCGTGACGCGGAGTGACGTGGTTGATGCTCGAACGGGCCAGCCCGCGATACAGCTCCACGGTGTGCACCCCGGGAATGCCGAACACCTGCTCGACCCCGTAATCTTCGAGTAACTTGACCAATACTTCGCCGCACGTCGCCATGTCTTTGCCCTTTTTGTTCGTTTGAGACGCCGGGCCTGCGCAGTGTTTATGATGGGTTGGCAGGTCCAGGGATGGCCTCATTGGAACGGGCGACACGTAGCCGCAACAATGGATAAAAAGTCATACTAGCCATGTCCTCACGTCATACCTTGGATCCCAATGAAACGATTGCCTCCCCTGCCGGCGCTGCACACTTTTCTGATCACCGCGCAGTGCTGCAACTTCACCCGGGCCGCCGAACAACTGCACATCACCCAAGGCGCGGTGAGCCGGCAGATCGCCGGGCTGGAAGATCATCTGGGTTATGAGCTGTTCATTCGCCAGGCGCGGGGCTTGAGCCTGACCGCCGAAGGACGGGAATGGCTGCCACGGGTGCAGCAGATTTTCGGGCTGATCGACGAGGCGGTGGAGCAGATCGGCGAGAAGCGCGAAACCCTGCAACTGAAAGCCCCGACCTGCGTGATGCGCTGGCTGTTACCGCGCCTGTTGCAGTGGCAAAAGGAACGCCCGGATGTACCGGTGGAATTGACCACCACGGTGAAGCACGGCGTGGATTTTCATCGCGAGCAGTTCGACGCGGCGGTGATGTATGGCCCGCCGCCAGACAGTTCACTGACCTCCCAGCATTTGTTCGATGAGCAACTGACGCCCGTGTGTTCCCGACCGATGCTTGAAGGGCCGATGGCCTTGCAGACACCGGCCGATCTGCAACAGCACTTGTTGCTGCACCCCACCCGCGATGAACGGGACTGGAACGCCTGGCTGAAGGCTGCGGATATTCGGCTGAGCAATGTCGGCAAAGGGCAGCATTTCGAAACCCTGGACCTGGCGATGTCGATGGCGTCCCAGGGGACGGGCGTGGCGATTGGCGATTGGTCGTTGATCGGCGATGACCTGAGTGCCGGACGGCTGGTCATGCCTTTTGACCTGAAGGTGAAAACCGGGTTGGCGTATTACCTGGTGTTCCCGGAAAAACCTGCACCTTCGCCGAAGTTGCGCGAATTGATGGGGTGGTTGGTGGAGCAGGCTCAGAGCCGCTGAAAACCCGAAAAGCATCGCGGGCAAGCCCGCTCCCACAGGATATCCGCTGTCCTGTGGGAGCGGGCTTGCCCGCGATGGAGGCCGTACGGTCGACATCAATGTTGAATGTACGTCCGTCTTCGCGAGCAGGCTCGCTCCCACAAGTGATCAGCGAACTCAATACCCGACAGTAAACCGCTGGCGGGGATGCTTCGGTGTTTGCACTTCATCAAGCAATGCAATGGCGAAGTCTGCAAAGGTAATCCAGCTGCGCCCCTCTGCACTCACCAGCAAGTCATCCTTGCCGATTCGAAACGTACCCGTGCGCTCACCTTCGACAAACTCTGCCGACGGCGACAGGAAGGTCCAGTCCAGGTCCTGTTCCTGACGCAAGGTATTCAGGAACGCGGCACCGGCGCTGGCCTCAGCCTTGTATTCCTCCGGGAAGCCTTCGCTGTCGATCACCCGAGAGCCGCCCGGCAGCAACAGCGAACCGGCACCGCCGACCACCAGCAGCCGTTTGACCCCGGCCTTCTTCGCCGGCTCGATGATCGCGCTGGCGGGGATGGTGGAGAAGTGCGCAGCGCTGATCACCGCATCATGCCCCGCCACGGCGGCTTGCAATGCAGCAGCGTCGAGTACGTCGACATTTTTGCTCACGACACCGGCACGCGGGGCGATTTTCGAGGTGTCGCGGGCAATGGCAGTGACGCTGTGACCGCGACGCAGGGCTTCTTCCAACAGTTGGCTACCGGCACGACCGGTGGCACCGATGATTGCGATGTTGCTCATGACATTTCTCCAGTTGGTTTGGGTGTATCTGTATTTATTTGTGTGGCACGGGGCGACGCAGAACCTGTGGGAGCGTGGCTTGCCCGCGAAGAACGATGACGCGTAATCCCTGAAAAACCGCGGTGCCTTCTTCGCGGGCAAGCCACGCTCCCACAGGATTTTCGTCGCTCCCCCTCGCCACAAAATCTCAGCGGATCACCACTTCATCTCGCCCTTGGCGACTTTGGCGCTCAGCTCGAGTGAGCTTTCTTCGCCCAGGGTCGGGTAGCGTTTTTTCATCGCGGCGATCAGTTCGGTAGCGTCTTTTGCCTTGGCGGTTTCTTCGTCGAAAGCCTTGATGTAATCGGCGGTGAACTGCACCGCCGCCAGAGAGCGAGCGCTCTCACCGAGGTAGTGACCCGGCACGATGGTGTTTGGCTTCAGCGCTTCAATCGCCTGCAGCGTCGTCAGCCAATCGGCATGGGATTGCGGGGGCTGGGTGTCGGCCATCCACACGTGAATGTTTTCGGCGACGACCACGCCTCCGACCACAGCCTTGATCGACGGAATCCACACAAAGCTGCGATCCGGCTGCTTGCCGTCCAGGCCGATCACCTGCAATTTTTGCCCTTCCAGCATCAGGCTGTCGCCCTTGAGCACCTGCGGCACGATGGTTTTGTTCGGCACATCGGCGCCCATTTTCGGGCCCCAGAATGCCAGTTTGCCGTCGACGGTTTTTTTGATGTGATCAACAGTCGGTTGCGAAGCCAGCACTTTGGCTTTCGGGAACGCCTGGGTCACGGTGTCGAGGCCGAAGTAGTAATCCGGGTCACCGTGACTGATGTAGATGGTGGTCAGCTGCTTGCCGCTGGCGCGGATTTTTTCCACCACTTGTTCGGCCTGGGCTTTGCCGAATTGCGCGTCCAGCAGAATCGCTTCCTTCTCGCCGCTGACCAGTACCGAGGTCACCGGGAAGATCGCGTTGGTGCCAGGGTTGTAAACGTCCAGCGTCAAGGTGGACGCCGCCGCGGCGTGGGCCGCGAAGCCAAGCGTGGCGGTTGCCAGAAGAATGCGTTTGATTGAAGTGAAGCCGATCATCTGTTGCTCCGTTGTCCGAATGCCGTGCTTGGCGATGGGACAGAGCTTAGTTGCCTGGTTCGATACAAAAAATGCGATGCTTGAACATAGTTTGTTTCTGAAAGCGGGCAAATCATGGATCGTCTACAAGCAATGCGGGTGTTCGTTACGGTGGTGGACCTGGGCAGCCAATCGGCCGCCGCCGATCATCTGGACCTGTCACGGCCGGTGGTTTCCCGGTATCTGGCGGAGCTGGAGGATTGGGTCGGCGCGCGCCTGATGCACCGCACCACGCGCAAATTGAGCCTGACCACCGCCGGCAGCGAGATCCTGCCGCGCTGTCGGCAGATGCTCGAGTTGTCCACCGACATGCAAGCCGCCGTCAGCGAGCCGGACGACGCACCACGCGGCTCGCTGCGCATCAGCGTCAGCACCTCGTTCGGCCAGGCCCAACTGGCAGACGCCATGGCGGCTTACGTCAAACGTTACCCCGGCGTCAGCATCGATATGCAAATGCTCGATCGCACGGTGAACCTGGTGGATGAACGCATCGACCTGGCCATCCGCACCAGCAACGACCTGGACCCGAACCTGATCGCCCGGCGGCTGACGGTCTGCCGTTCAGTGATCTGCGCCTCGCCCGCGTACCTGCGCGAGCACCCGACACCGCAACGGGTCGAGGACCTGAGCCTGCACAACTGCCTGACCCACTCCTACTTCGGCAAGAGTCTCTGGCATTTCGAACAAGACGGCGAGCCCGTCTCGGTGCCGGTGCAGGGCAACATCAGCGCCAACGAAGCCAGCACGCTGTTACGCGCGACGATGGCCGGGGCTGGCGTGGTGATGCTGCCCAGTTACCTGGCCGGCGTGCATATCCACAGCGGCGAACTGATCCGCCTGCTGCCCCAGGCCGAGCCTCGGCAGCTGAACATCTATGCGGTGTATGCCTCACGCAAACACATGCCGGTGGCGTTGCGCAGCATGCTGGATTTTCTGGTGCTCAGATTTCCGGAAGAACCGGCGTGGGATATCGGGTTGTAAACACATCCCCTGTGGGAGCTGGCTTGCCTGCGATGGCGTCGTCACATCCAACAATGATGCTGATTGACTGACCGCTATCGCTGGCAAGCCAGCTCCCACAGGGATATCAATGCTCTGAATATCGCGTTAACCGCGAAAGCCAGCCTTGCTGGCAACCCACCAGCGCTGACCTATGCTCAAAGCAGTACCGAAAGGTATTCGTTCAGAGGTCAACGCCATGAACATCAAAACAAGAAGATACCTCGCCATTTTCGTCACTTGCGCGGCGACACTGGCGCTGTATGGCACAGCCGCCTGGCGTGTCGAGCAGTTGCGACAACAGCCCCGTGACTTTGCGAGCTGCAACTTCGAGCGCTGCATTCCCCACAACGCGACCCTCAACGCCCTCCGGTAAGGAAGGGGTTCAGGCCTCGTTGTCCTGATCGGCATGGTCCTGATCGGCCTTCAAACGGTCGCGAAAGGCTTTGGGCGAAATTCCCACGCGACGCCTGAACAGGCGTGTGAAGTTGGTCGGATCGGAAAACCCCAGCACGTCGGACATTTCATAAATGGTCATGCTGGTGTAGGTCAGCAAGCGCTTGGCCTCCAGCAATTGACGCTCGTGCATGATCTGCAACGCCGGTTGCCCCGCCAGTTCACGGCACGTGCCATTGAGGTGGGACACGGAAATCCCCAGCCGATGCGCCAGGTCCTCGACCTTGACGTGCTGGCGATAGGTTTCTTCCACCAGCTGAATAAAGCCGTTGAGGTATTCCCGAGCCCGCTGCGGACGCTGGGTGGCGGTTTGGCGCTGAATCACCTGGCGGCTGATCCACACCATAATCACGCTGACCAGCGAATGCATGAGCATTTCCCGCGCCGGTTGATGGCCGGTGTACTCGCTTTGCAGCGCTGAAAACAGGCTGTTGAGGTACTCGCTGTCCTTGCCCGCCGGGTAGCTTTCGGCCTGTGCCAGAGCCTTCACCGAATTGCCCAGTTGTGCTTGCAGGTGGGCGATCAGCGGCGCGGCCAGCGTGACGACGAAACCTTCGACGTCCTCGGAAAACCGATAACCATGCACCGATAACGGCGGCAGAATCAGGATCGCCGGCTCAGTCAATTGTGAGCGTTTGCCTTCGATCTCAAGCTCTGCCTGACCTTTGAAAACGAAGAGTAACTGACACAAATCGGCATGGCGGTGGGGTTTGATTTCCCATTGATGTTCGCGGCTGCGTTTGGAAATGGTTTCACAGTGCAACAAGTCAGGGGTCGGCCAGTCCAGGCTTTCACCATAGAGTTTGAACACCGGAATCGATGGCAGGTCAGGCTTGTTCATCACTTCAATCCAGGCCTCGAGGGTAACGGGGCGATAATCGCACCGATTGGCAGAATGTACAGGTATCGGCTCAGTTTTCCCCTTCAATTGACAGACTCGCAAGTGAAAAATGCAAGTACTCGATCCATAAAAATCATTCACCGGCCTTGGCCGTGTGGAGCTTGCGAGTCATAAAAACAATGAAAACACTGAAAACCCAAGTCGCGATCATCGGTGCCGGCCCCTCTGGCTTGCTACTCGGCCAATTGCTGCATAACGCCGGCATCGACACCTTGATCCTCGAACGCCAGACCCCGGATTACGTGCTCGGACGCATCCGCGCCGGTGTCCTCGAACAAGGCATGGTAGAGCTGTTGCGTCAGGCCGGAGTGGGTCAGCGCATGGATGCCGAAGGGCTGGTCCATACAGGCTTCGAACTGGCCCTCGACGGGCGCCGAGTGCACATCGATCTGCAGGCGCTGACGGGCGGCAAAACCGTAACGATCTATGGCCAGACCGAGGTCACCCGCGACCTGATGGCCGCTCGTCGGGACGCCGGTGCACAGACGATCTACGAAGCCAGCAATGTCGTCCCCCACGGCATGAAAACCGCTGAACCCTTTGTCACCTTCGACAAGGAAGGCGAAACGTATCGACTCGATTGTGACTACATCGCCGGTTGCGACGGTTTCCATGGCGTGGCGCGGCAGTCGATCCCTGCCGACTGCCTGAAGGTATTCGAGCGGGTTTATCCGTTCGGATGGTTGGGGATTCTCGCTGACACGCCGCCGGTGCACGAAGAGTTGGTCTATGCGCGGCATGAACGTGGTTTTGCGTTGTGCAGCATGCGTTCGCCGACACGTACCCGTTACTACCTCCAGGTACCGGCCCAGGACAAAGTCGAGGATTGGTCTGACCAACGCTTCTGGGATGAGCTCAAATCCCGTCTGCCTGCCGCCCTCGCCGACACGCTGGTGAGCGGCCCGTCGATCGAAAAAAGCATCGCGCCGCTGCGCAGCTTCGTAGTCGAACCGATGCAGTACGGGCGGATGTTCCTGGTCGGCGACGCCGCCCACATCGTCCCGCCCACCGGCGCCAAGGGCCTGAACCTGGCGGCCAGCGATGTCAGTACGTTGTTCAATATTCTGCTGAAGGTTTACCGCGAAGGCCGTGTGGATTTGCTGGAGAAGTATTCCGAGGTTTGCTTGCGGCGGGTGTGGAAAGCCGAGCGGTTTTCCTGGTGGATGACCTCGATGTTGCATCGCTTCGACGAGCACGACGCGTTCAGCCAGCGCATCAGCGAATCGGAGCTGGCCTATTTCGTGGACTCTGAGGCGGGCCGAAAAACCATTGCAGAAAATTACGTCGGGCTTCCATACGAGGCTATCGAATAGCCTGCTACCGACTTACACTGGCGAGCATCCCGCTCGCCTTGCCTGCTGCGGGCCTATTACTGCCCGCAGGTTTTACCCGTGACCAATCTCAACCAGCCTGAAACGCCCAAACCGGCCATTCGCAGCGTGCTGATCGCCCTGATGCTGGCGATTTTTCTGGGCGCGCTGGACCAGACCATCGTCGCCGTGTCGATGCCGGCCATCTCCGCGCAGTTCAAGGATGTCAGCCTGCTGGCCTGGGTGATTTCCGGGTACATGGTGGCGATGACCGTGGCGGTGCCGATTTACGGCAAACTCGGCGACCTGTATGGGCGCCGCAAGTTGATGCTGTTCGGCATGGGGGTGTTCACCCTGGCGTCGTTGTTCTGCGGCATGGCGCAGAGCATGGAGCAACTGGTGCTGGCGCGGATTCTTCAGGGCATCGGCGCCGGCGGGATGATTTCGGTGAGCCAGGCAATCATCGGCGACATCGTTCCACCCCGCGAACGCGGTCGCTATCAGGGTTATTTCAGCAGCATGTACGCGGTGGCCAGCGTGGCCGGCCCGGTGCTCGGTGGCTACATGACCGAATACCTGTCCTGGCGCTGGGTATTTCTGATCAACCTTCCATTGGGCCTGGGTGCCTGGCTGGTGGCCCAACGTACGCTGGTGGGTTTGCCCGTGCCGCAGCGCAAGCCGATCATCGATTACTTCGGCACATTGCTGATGATCATCGGCCTGACGGCGTTGTTGCTGGGCATCACTCAGGTCGGCCAGGGCCATTCGTGGCGCAGCGCCGAAGTATCGGCCTTGCTCGGTTGTGCGGTGGTGGTGCTGGCGCTGTTCGTCTGGCATGAACGGCGGGCGCGGGAACCGTTGCTGCCGATGCACTTGTTCGCCAACCGCAGTGCGATTTTTTGCTGGTGCACGATTTTCTTCACCAGTTTCCAGGCGATTTCCTTGATCGTGCTGATGCCGCTGCGCTTTCAGAGCGTCACCGGCGCCGGGGCTGACAGCGCCGCGCTGCACCTGTTGCCGCTGGCCATGGGTTTGCCGATAGGCGCGTACTTTGCCGGACGCCAGACCTCGGTGAGCGGTCGCTATAAACCGATGATCCTGACTGGCGCCTTGCTGATGCCGTTCTCGATTCTCGGCATGGCGTTCAGTGCGCCTCAGGCGTTTGTGCTGAGCAGTCTGTTCATGTTGCTCAGTGGTATCGCCAGCGGCATGCAGTTTCCGACATCGTTGGTGGGCACGCAAAACTCGGTGGAACAACGGGACATCGGCGTCGCCACCAGCACCACCAATCTGTTCCGCTCTCTGGGCGGGGCAGTGGGTGTGGCGTTAATGTCGGCGCTGCTGCTGGCGTTGTTGCAGGATTCGAGTTTCGCGCACCTGGCCGGCTCTTCGCTGATGGCCGAGGGGAGTTCGGGGAATGTCTTGCTGGACGGATTGAACGCCGCGCCGGGGGATGCGCAGGACGCCTTGCGCGCTGAGTTGCTGCTGACCTTCCGGCATTTGCTGATGGTTAGCGCCGCGGTGTCGCTGCTGGGGCTGGCGGCGGCGATTGCCATGCCCAATAGAGTATTGCGGGGGCGGGAGGACAAGGTTCGCTAACCCCTCCGACCGAGAGGTCTGTGCTTTGAAGGGCTTTTCTGTGACGAGGCGCTTTTCTGTGGCGAGGGAGCTTGCTCCCGCTGGGTGGCGCAGCCGCCCCAAACCCATTCACCCCAATTCTTCAGGTAATCCGCGGTGCCTGATTTGCGACTGCTGCGCAGCCGAACGGGAGCAAGCTCCCTCGCCACAAAAGCCCCATTCCACAGGCCCCACTCCACACAGGCCCCATCACGGCATCAGTCAATCAAGGCCGGGTGCGCAGCTGCTGCTGCAGATTCTGAATCTGCGCCTGCAGGGTGTTGATGTTGCGGGTGACCTGGCCGCGGAAGGCGTCGAACTCGGCAGTGTTGGTGCCACCTTGTGCGGCGGCCGGGCGATTGTCCTGTTGGCTTTTGAGCACGATCATGTCTTGCTCCAGGCGCTCGATGGCGGCGCTTGGGTTACCTTGCCTCTTCAGCGCGGTAATGTCGGCCCCCAGGCTTTTGAGCTGGGCATCGATTTGGCTGGTATCGGCCGACGCGTTCTTCAACGCGGCCAGTTCGCCGCTCAAGGCTTTGACCTGCGCCTGCAACTGAGCATTGGCGGTTTGTTGTTCGGTGGCTTGCGCGGTCATTTGCGCCAGGCGCTTGTCCAGATCGGAGGTCTGGCCGAGTACGCCTTGCTGCTGTTTGCTCTGGTCCTGAAGCTTGCTTTCCAGCTGCTTGCTCTGGTCCTGGAGTTTGCCTTCGAGCTGTTTGATTTGCAGCTTCAACGCTTCACTGCCGGTGTTGACGTTGGACTGGCTGGCCACGACCTTGCCGGAAATGTCCTGCAAGCGCCCCGCCGCTTCCTCACTGATACGCGCGAAACTTTCCTGGGTCGCCACCAGTTGCTGTTCCATCAGCGAGATCTGCTGAAAACTCCACCAGGCAAGGCCGGCGAAGGCAAAGAATAACGCGCCGACCAATGCCCACAAAGGCCCAGTGCTCGGGCCTTTGACCTTGACCACCGGTGTGGTGCGCGAATGCACGGAAGTGCGAGCGGTGGTCGGAAAATCATCGTCATCGAGGCTGCTGGCGCGCAGGCTCGGGACATCGTCGAAGTCGTCGTTGGCATCGTTACGCATGGGCATTAGGGTCAACCTTTGTGGAACGCGGTGATGGCTTGATGCGGCGAAGTATAACCCCCGCTGCCGCACCGGTTGACCCTGAACCCCGAACTCGGTTCAGTAAGGGCCATCCTTGTGTGTCAGCGAATGTCCTGAGCCTTCCACCAACCGCAGAACTCATCGAGGGCGGTCCAGAGGCTGACTTTCGGATCGTAGTCCAGATAATGCCGTGCGCGGCTGATGTCCAGGGTGAAGTTTTTGTTCATGACCTGCATGCCCAGCCGCGATAGCGTCGGCTCGGGACGACCTGGCCACAGCTTGCACACGCCCTCGTTGAGCGCGGCAAGGCTGTAGGCCAAACCGTAGGAACGGTAGCGGGTAACCTGTGGGACATCCATTTGACGCATCACGTAATTGACCACATCCCACAACGGAACCGGCGCTCCGTTGCTGATGTTGTAGGCCTTGCCCAAGGCCGAACCGCTGGCCAGCAAGCTGCTGAGCAACGCTTCATTGAGGTTTTGCACGCTAGTGAAATCAACCTTGTTCAGGCCGTTGCCGATAATCGCCAACCGCCCTTTACGCTGCATTTTCAGCAATCTTGGGAAAATGCTCATATCGCCTGCGCCCGTCACGAAACGCGGGCGCAGGGCCAGGGTTTCGAGGCCGAATTCCTGCGCGCCGAAGACTTTTTGCTCGGCCAGGTATTTGGTCGCTGCGTAGGGATGCTTGAAGCGCTTGGGCACCTGCTCTTCGGTCAACCCCAGATGATCACGGCCATCGAAGTAGATCGACGGTGACGACAAGTGCACCAGGCGCCGAACCCGCTGTTTCAGACAGGCCTCGACCACGTTCTCGGTGACTTCGACGTTGCCTTGATGAAAGTCCTGATACCGCCCCCACAAACCCACAGCGCCGGCGCAATGGACCACGGCTTCGACGTCTGAACACAGGTCCCGCGCCAGTTGCGGGTCGCTCAAGTCGCCTTGAATGAACTCGGCGCCACGGCGCACCAGATGCTCGACACTCTCGGCCCGGCGACCGTTGACCCGCACGTCCAGGCCCTGCTCCAGGGCGAAACGCGCAAAGCGTCCGCCAATGAAGCCGCTTGCGCCGGTGACCAGAATTTTCATGAATTGCTCCTACAGATGCAGCTACAAGCTTCAAGCTACGAGCTGCAAGTTAAAACCGGTGGGCAAGCTCTTCACTTGCCGCTCGCAGCTTGACGCTTACCGCTGCTCTAAGGGCACCAGCCATTGCTTCGACGAGTGCACCAATTGGTCGGTGAGTAACCCCAGCAACTGACCGCCATTGCGCCAATGATGCCAGTACAGCGGCACATCGATCGGCTTATCTGGCAAAAGCTCCTGCAATTGGCCGCGTTCCAGTTGCTCGCGCACCTGCAATTCAGGCACCAGGCCCCAGCCAAGCCCCGCTTCCGTAAGACGAAGAAAGCCTTCGGACGATGGGCATAAATGGTGTTCGAAACCGCCATCCACACCGAGGGAGGCGAGGTAGCGATGCTGTAGGAAATCATCCGGGCCAAACACCAGGGCCGGGGTTTTGGCTAGCTGATCGGCGCGTACACCTTCGGGAAAATGCCGGGCAATGAACGCCGGGCTCGCCATCGCACGGTAACGCATCGCCCCCAACAGAACGCTGCGCGCACCGGCCACTGGCCGTTCACTGGCACAGACACACCCCGCCACTTCGCCTGCGCGCATGCGTTTAAGGCCGACGGTCTGGTCTTCTACCACCAAATCGAGCAGCAAATGTTGTTCCGCACAAAAGTCGCCCACCGCCTCGGCCCACCAAGTGGCAAGGCTGTCGGCATTCAGCGCGATGCGCAGGCGTTCCGGCAGCCCTTCTTCGTCCAGCGCCGGGACCAACGTTTGTAGATCCCGCTCAAGCAATCGCACTTGCTGCACATGGTTGAGCAAGCGCCGGCCAATCTCCGTCGGCGCCGGGGGTGTGACCCGCACCAACACCGGTTGGCCAACCCGTGCCTCCAGCAGTTTGATCCGCTGGGAGATCGCCGATTGGGACAAACCCAATACCTGCGCGGCGCGTTCGAATCCGGCCTGCTCGATGACGGCGGCGAGCGCGGACAGTAATTTGTAGTCGAACATCAGTTTTCCTAATGGGCGATCAGTACTATTGGTTTTTCTTATACAGCCTTCAACCGGAGAATGGCCAGCAAGAACTCTTGAACAAGGATCACCGACATGGCTGGCGAAACGTCATTGGCAACCCTGCTGCGCAGCATGAGCCCGCAACTCAACGAAGGCGAATACGTGTTCTGCACGTTGCGCGACGGCAAGCTGCCCGCCGGCCTTGAGATTGTCGGCAGCTTTCGTGAACGGGAAGGCCTGACGGTGATTCTGGAACGTTCCCACGCTGAAAAGGCCGGTTTCAGCTTCGACTACGTCGCCGCCTGGATCACCTTGAACGTGCACTCGGCCCTCGAAGCCGTCGGCCTGACCGCCGCGTTCGCCACGGCACTGGGCCAGGCCGGCATCAGTTGCAACGTGATCGCCGGGTATTACCACGATCATTTGTTCGTCGGCCAGGCCGATGCCGAACGCGCCCTGCAGGTACTGCGGGATCTGGCGTCCAACGCGGAGTAAAACGTATGTGGCAAAGCTATGTGAACGGCCTGTTGGTGGCCGCGGGGCTGATCATGGCGATCGGCACCCAGAATGCATTCGTGTTGGCGCAGAGCCTTCGGCGTGAACATCACCTGCCGGTGGCTGCACTCTGTGTGACCTGCGATGCGCTGCTGGTGGCCGCCGGAGTGTTCGGGCTGGCGACGGTGCTGGCGCAAAACCCGACCCTGTTGGCCATCGCTCGTTGGGGTGGCGCGGCGTTTTTGCTGTGGTATGGCAGCCTGGCGTTGCGTAGGGCGTGCTCGAAACAAAGCCTGCAACAGGGTGAAAATCAGACGGTACGCTCGCTGCGGGCGGTGCTGCTCAGTGCGTTGGCGGTGACGTTGCTCAACCCGCACGTTTATCTGGACACCGTGTTGCTGATCGGCTCCCTCGGCGCTCAACAAACCGAGCCCGGTGCTTATGTGGTGGGCGCGGCCAGTGCGTCATTGCTGTGGTTTTTCACTTTAGCCCTTGGCGCGGCATGGCTGGCGCCGTGGCTGGCAAGGCCAAGCACCTGGCGAATTCTCGACCTGTTGGTCGCCGTCATGATGTTCACCGTAGCGTTCCAGCTAATCAGCGCCGGATGATTTATTCCAAAAGGCTCTGGAACCTCTATTCCACACAGTTGTTGCGTGGTTATGCCGCACCCCCGGTGCTATGATCCGATCCCTGCGCCGCAAAGAGTACAAACTCCCCGGCGCATGTCTGGCCGCCCGTGATCGGCCTTGCGCTCACCGCAACTGACCTGATTAGGAGAATCATCATGGCTTTCGAATTGCCGCCGCTGCCTTACGCACACGATGCCCTGCAGCCGCACATCTCAGAGGAAACTCTGCAGTACCACCACGACAAGCACCACAACACCTATGTCGTGAACCTGAACAACCTGGTGCCAGGCACCGAGTTCGAAGGCAAGACCCTGGAAGAAATCGTCAAGACTTCCTCGGGCGGTATCTTCAACAACGCCGCTCAGGTCTGGAACCACACGTTCTACTGGAACTGCCTGGCACCAAACGCCGGCGGTCAACCAACCGGCGCGCTGGCTGATGCCATCAACGCAGCGTTCGGCTCGTTCGACAAGTTCAAGGAAGAGTTCAGCAAAACCTCCATCGGCACCTTCGGTTCCGGTTGGGGCTGGCTGGTGAAAAAGGCTGACGGTTCCCTGGCCCTGGCCAGCACCATCGGCGCCGGCAACCCGCTGACCAGCGGCGACACCCCGCTGCTGACCTGCGACGTCTGGGAACACGCTTACTACATCGACTACCGCAACCTTCGTCCGAAGTACGTCGAAGCGTTCTGGAACCTGGTCAACTGGAAGTTCGTGGCTGAGCAGTTCGAAGGCAAAACCTTCACCGCTTAAGCTTCGCGCCAGTCAAAAAACCCGGCTGTAGCCGGGTTTTTTTATGGGCTGGGGAAATGGGTACATTCCTCCAGCCGCCTTCGCGGGCAAGCCTCGCTCCCACAGTTGGAGGGAACATTCCCACAACGCGAGTGGCATTCGCCCTCTTGCCCTCACATCACAGCCGTCTAACATCAACCACAAGGAAAAATTGTCCCGCTCCCCTCAAGTTGAGGGCCTCAACAACCGACACAGTGCTAATAGGGCAAATACTCCAAACAACAGCCTATCGGCCAAGCTACCGGCAAAATCCCCTGGGTTGGATTGTCCCTTTGACTGACCTCACGGGATTGCCAATACTCATGGCAACTTGACGCTACCCGCACGGAACAAGGAATACCCCTTTGAAGCTGGAACTCAAGAACAGCTTGTCGGTGAAGTTGCTCCGGGTCGTGCTCCTGTCGGCATTGATCGTCGGCGTGGTCTTGAGCTGCGCGCAGATCGTTTTCGATGCCTACAAAACACGTCAGGCCGTAGCCAGCGATGCCCAGCGCATCCTCGATATGTTCCGTGACCCTTCGACCCAGGCCGTCTACAGCCTGGACCGGGAAATGGGCATGCAGGTGATCGAGGGCCTGTTTCAGGACGACGCCGTGCGCATGGCCTCCATCGGCCACCCTCACGAAGCCATGCTCGCGCAAAAAACCCGTGAATTGCAGCACTCCAACAGCCGCTGGCTGACCGATCTGATCCTCGGCCAGGAACGCACCTTCACCACCCAACTGGTGGGCCGCGGGCCCTACAGCGAGTATTACGGCGACCTGAGCATTACCCTCGACACCGCCACCTACGGCAAGGGCTTCATTGTCAGTTCCGTGATCATCTTCATCTCTGGCGTATTGCGCGCCATGGCCATGGCCCTGGTGCTGTATCTGGTCTATCACTGGCTGCTGACCAAACCGCTGTCGCGGATTATCGAACACCTGACCGAAATCAACCCGGACCGGCCGAGCGCCCACAAGATTCCGCAGCTCAAGGGGCATGAGAGAAACGAGTTGGGCGTCTGGATCAACACCGCCAACCAGTTGCTCGAATCCATCGAGCGCAACACCCACCTGCGCCACGAAGCGGAAAACAGCCTGCTGCGCATGGCCCAGTACGACTTCCTCACCGGTTTGCCGAACCGCCAGCAATTGCAGCAACAACTGGACAAGATCCTCGTCGACGCCGGTAAATTGCAGCGTCGGGTCGCGGTGCTGTGTGTCGGGCTCGATGATTTCAAAGGCATCAACGAACAGTTCAGCTATCAGGCCGGCGACCAATTGCTGCTGGCCCTGGCCGATCGACTGCGGGCCCATAGCGGTCGCCTCGGCGCCCTCGCCCGTTTGGGTGGCGATCAGTTTGCACTGGTCCAGGCCGACATCGAACAACCCTATGAAGCGGCCGAACTGGCCCAAAGCATTCTTGATGATCTGGAAGCGGCGTTCGCCCTCGATCATCAGGAAATCCGTCTGCGCGCCACCATCGGCATCACCCTGTTCCCCGAGGACGGTGACAGCACCGAGAAGTTGCTGCAAAAAGCCGAGCAGACCATGACCCTGGCCAAGACTCGCTCGCGCAACCGCTATCAGTTCTATATCGCCAGCGTCGACACGGAAATGCGACGGCGTCGCGAGCTGGAAAAAGACCTGCGCGATGCCTTGATCCGCGACCAGTTCTACCTCGTTTATCAACCGCAGATCAGCTACCGCGATCATCGCGTGGTGGGCGTCGAGGCGTTGATTCGCTGGCAACATCCCGAACACGGGCTAGTGCCGCCGGACCTGTTCATTCCGCTGGCCGAGCAGAACGGCACCATCATCGCTATCGGCGAATGGGTGCTGGATCAGGCCTGCAAACAATTGCGCGAATGGCACGATCAGGGTTTCGACCTGCGCATGGCGGTGAACCTGTCCACCGTGCAACTGCACCACGCCGAGTTGCCGCGGGTGGTCAATAACCTGCTGCAGATGTACCGCCTGCCACCGCGCAGCCTGGAACTGGAAGTCACCGAAACCGGCCTGATGGAAGACATCAGCACCGCCGCCCAGCACTTGTTGAGCCTGCGTCGCTCCGGCGCACTGATCGCCATCGACGACTTCGGCACCGGTTATTCATCCCTGAGTTATCTGAAAAGCCTGCCGCTGGACAAGATCAAGATCGACAAGAGCTTCGTTCAGGACCTGCTCGATGACGACGACGATGCGACCATCGTTCGGGCCATCATCCAGCTGGGCAAGAGCCTGGGCATGCAGGTGATTGCCGAAGGCGTGGAAACCGCCGAGCAAGAGGCCTACATCATCTCCGAAGGCTGCCACGAAGGTCAGGGCTATCACTACAGCAAACCGCTGCCGGCACGGGAACTGAGTGCCTACCTCAAGCAAGCCCAACGCAGTAACGCGGCCATCCTCTGAAACAGCCTTTGAAGGAACTGGCCAAGCCCTGTGGCGAGGGAGCTTGCTCCCGCTCGGCTGCGCAGCAGTCGCACTCAGGTTGACGCGATACTTCTGGCAGAACCGGGTTGCAGAATTTGGGACAGCTTCGCCGTCCAGCGGGAGCAAGCTCCCTCGCCACAGGGATCTGCCAGCTGTTACAGATCATTCTGTTGGCATTCAGCCGCGTAAATAAGAAATATTTACAGGAACAACCCTTTACACATAATGCGAAAGATTTGCATTATGTCGCAGTTTTGCGCGCCCCTCGCGCGTCCATCAATCACCGAAGCAGGATGTTCGCCATGATTCGTATGCCTCTGGCCACCGCCAGTCTGCTGGCCATCGCTATTTCCCTCGCCGGTTGCGGCGAAGGCAAAGACAAGGCTGCCGCTCCACAAGCGCCGACCCCGGCCGCCAGCACCGCTGCCCCGGCTGCGCCTGCTGCTACCGGTAAAGTCGATGAAGCCGCCGCCAAGGCTGTGGTTGCGCACTACGCCGACATCGTCTTCGCCGTTTACAGCGATGCCGAATCCACCGCGAAAACCCTGCAAACCGCCGTCGACGCGTTCCTGGCCAAGCCAAACGCCGATACGCTGAAAGCCGCCAAGGCTGCCTGGGTTGCGGCCCGCGTGCCTTACCTGCAGAGCGAAGTGTTCCGCTTCGGCAACACCATCATCGACGACTGGGAAGGTCAGGTGAACGCCTGGCCACTGGACGAAGGCCTGATCGACTACGTCGACAAATCCTACGAACACGCACTGGGTAACCCGGGCGCCACCGCCAACATCATCGCCAACACCAAAGTTCAGGTCGGCGAAGACAAGGTCGACGTGAAAGACATCACCCCGGAAAAACTCGCCAGCCTGAACGAGCTGGGCGGTTCCGAGGCCAACGTCGCCACCGGCTACCACGCCATCGAATTCCTGCTCTGGGGCCAGGACCTGAACGGCACCGGCCCTGGCGCCGGCAACCGTCCGGCTACCGACTACCTGGAAGGCAAAGGCGCTACCGGCGGTCACAACGATCGTCGTCGTGCTTACCTGAAATCCGTGACTCAATTGCTGGTCAACGACCTGCAAGAAATGGTCGGTAACTGGAAGCCGAACGTGGCCGACAACTACCGCGCCACCCTGGAAGCGGAACCGGCTGAAACCGGCCTGCGCAAAATGCTGTTCGGCATGGGCAGCCTGTCCTTGGGCGAACTGGCGGGCGAGCGCATGAAGGTTTCCCTGGAAGCCAACTCCCCGGAAGACGAACAGGATTGCTTCAGCGACAACACCCACAACTCGCACTTCTACGACGCCAAAGGTGTGCGTAACGTGTACCTGGGCGAATACACCCGTGTCGATGGCAGCAAAATGACCGGCGCCAGCCTGTCGTCGCTGGTCGCCAAAGCCGACCCGGCAGCCGACACCGCCCTGAAAGCCGACCTGGCTACCACCGAAGCCAAGCTTCAGGTCATGGTCGATCACGCCAACAAGGGTGAGCACTACGACCAACTGATCGCTGCCGGTAACACTGCTGGCAACCAGATCGTGCGTGACGCCATCGCCTCGCTGGTCAAGCAGACCGGTTCGATCGAAGCGGCCGCCGGCAAACTGGGCATCAGCGACCTGAACCCGGACAACGCTGATCACGAGTTCTGATCAACGCTGGCTGAGTGAAAAAGGCGACCTTCGGGTCGCCTTTTTCATGCCTGATTTTTGAGTGATGCTGATGGCCTCATCGCGGGCAAGCCCGCTCCCACAGGTTCAGTGCAAGACCCTGTGGGAGCGGGCTTGCCCGCGATGGCCGCGACTCGGTATCAAGTCAAACCCTGCGCCAAATCAACCAAACGATAATTCCTCTTATTCAAACTCCCCTGCCCTGTTAGACTTTGCGCCCTTGTTTTGCTCGTCTTGCAGGATGTCCGATGCCCTCGCTGCCTCTTCGCTTGTCCGCTCTGTTGCTGGCCCTGAGCCTGAGTGCCTGCGATGACGCTCCGCGTTTCACCCAGGCCGAACCCGGTGAAGCCCGCTCCGGCGGCAGTGCGACGGTACGCAAGACCGATCAGAACGCATTCTCCCTGCCGTCCGCCAACCTGCCGCCGTCACGACGCGTGGATTTCAGCGTCGGCAACAGTTTCTTTCGCAGCCCTTGGGTGATTGCCCCATCGACCACCACCGCCCGCGATGGCCTTGGCCCGTTGTTCAATACCAACGCCTGCCAGAACTGCCACATCAAGGACGGGCGCGGTCACCCGCCCGCGCCCGATGCACCGAATGCGGTGTCGATGCTGGTGCGCCTGTCGATTCCTGATACGCCGGCTTATGCCAAAGTCATCGAACAATTGGGCGTGGTGCCAGAGCCTGTCTACGGCGGGCAGTTCCAGGACATGTCGGTGCCCGGCGTCGTTCCGGAAGGCAAGGTGCGCGTCGATTACACGCCGGTCCCGGTGCGGTTCAAAGACGGCAGCGAAATCGAGTTGCGTAAACCGACCTTGCAGATGACCCAGCTCGGCTACGGCCCGATGCACCCCGACACGCGTTTCTCGGCGCGCATCGCACCGCCGATGATTGGCCTGGGCTTGCTTGAGGCGATCCCCGAAGAGGCCATCCTGGCTAACGCCGAGGCCCAGGCTCGGGAGAAGAACGGCATCGCCGGACGACCAAACCGGGTCTGGGATGACGCGCAGCAGAAAACCGTCCTCGGGCGATTTGGCTGGAAGGCCGGGCAACCGAACCTCAATCAACAAAACGTTCACGCGTTCTCTGGTGATATGGGCCTCACCACCAGCCTGAGACCCATTGATGACTGCACCGACGCGCAAACCGCTTGCAAGCAGGCGCCCAACGGCAATGGCCCGGATGGCGAGCCGGAAGTCAGCGATAACATCCTGCGTCTGGTGCTGTTCTACAGCCGTAACCTCGCGGTACCGGCCCGTCGCGATGTCGGCGCGCCGCAAGTGCTGGCCGGCAAGAATCTGTTTTTCCAGGCGGGATGCCAGTCCTGCCACACCCCGAAATACACCACCGCCGCCAACGCCGCGGAACCTGAATTGGCCAATCAAGTGATTCGCCCTTACAGCGACCTGCTGCTGCATGACATGGGCGACGGCCTGGCCGACCACCGCACCGAGTTCCAGGCCAGCGGCCGCGACTGGCGCACGCCGCCGTTGTGGGGCATCGGCTTGACGCAGACGGTCAACGGCCACACCCAGTTCTTGCATGACGGCCGCGCCCGCAACTTGCTCGAAGCCGTGCTCTGGCATGGCGGCGAGGCACAGGCGGCGCAGCAACAGGTTTTGTCTTTCAATGCCGAGCAGCGCGCGGCGTTGCTGGCGTTTTTGAATTCCCTTTAATACGTTTTCCTTCAGCGGGAGCCCGACATGTTCCGTCCCAAATTGTTGTTCACCAGCCTTGCCGCCCTCGCCCTGGGCGCCTGTTCGCCTCAGGACCCGCAAGCGGTCACGTCGGCGGCCATCGCCAAGCAAGTCATCCTGCCGACCTACAGCCGCTGGGTCGAAGCCGACCGTCAATTGGCGGTCAGCGCCCTGGCATTCTGCCAAGGCAAGGAAAACCTCGAAACCGCCCGCGCCGACTTCCTGCACGCGCAGAAAGCCTGGGCCGAGTTGCAACCGCTGCTGATCGGGCCGCTGGCCGAGGGCAACCGTTCGTGGCAGGTGCAGTTCTGGCCGGACAAAAAGAACCTCGTGGGCCGTCAGGTCGAGCAACTGGTCACCGCGCAGCCACAGATCGATGCCGCCGCCCTGACCAAGTCCAGCGTTGTGGTTCAGGGGCTCTCGGCCTATGAATACATCCTGTTCGACAGCAAGATCGACATGGCCGACAGCGCGCAGAAAGCCAAATACTGCCCGCTGTTGACCGCCATTGGCGAACGTCAGAAGCAACTGGCCGAAGAGATCCTGTCGCGCTGGAACACCAACGACGGCATGCTCGCGCAGATGAGCAAATTCCCGAACCAGCGCTACGCCGACTCCCACGAAGCGATCGCCGATCTGCTGCGCGTGCAGGTCACCGCGCTGGACACCCTGAAGAAAAAACTCGGCACGCCGATGGGTCGCCAGAGCAAGGGCACGCCACAGCCGTTCCAGGCCGATGCCTGGCGTAGCCAATCGTCGCTGCAAGGCCTGCAAGCAAGCCTGAGCGCGGCGCAAACAGTCTGGGTCGGTGTCGACAACAAAGGCCTGCGCGGTCTGTTGCCGAGCGAGCAGAAACCCTTGGCCGACAAGATCGACGCAGCCTATGCAACGTCCCTGAAACTGTTCTCCAGCAACCAACGCTCGCTGACCGACATGCTCACCGACGATGCCGGGCGCCAGCAGCTCAACGCCATCTACGACAGCCTCAACGTTGTCCATCGCCTGCACGAAGGCGAACTGGCCAAGGCGCTGGGCATCCAACTGGGCTTCAACGCCAACGACGGTGACTGATGAGGGCAAGTGCCATGCTGCGACGCCAGGCTCTGACGTTAGGGAGTTTGCTGCTGAGTGCGGTGACACTGGGCGGCTGGACGCTGTTCAAGCAAAAGGACAAAAGCCCGCTGCTGCTCTCGGCGCGGGACGACGGTGACGGCAAGCATTACGCCGTCGGTTATCGGCTGGATGGCACCCGGGTGTTTGCCACCCAGGTCGCCCAGCGTTGCCACGACATCATCAACCACCCGACGCGACCGATAGCGCTGTTCGTCGCTCGGCGTCCGGGCACCGAGAGTTACCTGATCGACCTGCGCGACGGCACGCTGCTGCAAACCGTGGTCTCGCAGCCAAACCGGCACTTCTACGGTCACGCAGTGATTCACCAGAGCGGCGACTGGCTGTACGCCACCGAGAACGACACGTCCGATCCGGGCCGAGGCCTGCTCGGTGTGTATAAGTTCGAAGGTGAGCGGCTGGTGCACAGTGGCGAGCTTTCCACCCATGGCGTGGGCCCGCATCAGGTGTCGTGGATGCCCGATGGCGAGACGCTGATTGTGGCCAACGGCGGCATTCGCACCGAGGCCGAAAGCCGGGTCGAGATGAACCTCAACGCGATGGAGCCGAGCCTGGTGTTGATGCAGCGCGATGGCACTTTGTTGAGCAAGGAAACACTGGCCCAGCAGATGAACAGCGTGCGGCATTTGGGCGTCGCCAGCGATGGCACCATCGTCGCCGGCCAGCAGTTCATGGGCGATGCCCACGAGTCATCGGAGCTGCTGGCGATCAAGCGGCCCGGCCAACCGTTCGTGGCGTTCCCGGTCTCCGAGCATCAGTTGCAGGCCATGGGGCATTACACCGCCAGCGTCGCCGTACACAGCGAACTGCGTCTGGTCGCCCTGACCGCGCCGCGGGGCAACCGCTTTTTTATCTGGGACCTGGACAGTGGTGAAGTGCGCCTGGATGCGCCACTTCCCGACTGCGCCGGTGTCGGGGCCGTGGCTGATGGTTTCGTCGTGACCTCCGGCCAAGGACGCTGCCGCTACTACGATTGCCGCCAGACAACCCTTGTTGCAAAACCTCTGGAATTGCCTGCCGGGCTCTGGGACAACCATCTGCATCTGATGGTTTAAAAGATCGCAGCCTGCGGCAGCTCCTACAGAGGAATGCGTACCTGGAGGCGCTGCCGCAGGCTGCGATCTTTTCCGTAAGATCACGCAAAAAACATCCATTGGAATCCCCCTTGCACTCGGAGTAATGTTCCCGCCTGTCTCACCTGATTTTCTCCAAGGAAATGGAAATATGCTGCGTCGCCGCATGCTGATCATGTTGGGTGTTGTCCTGCTAATCGTGCTGGCCCTGGCCGGTTACAAAGCCTTCTCCATCTACACGATGATGCAAGGCTTCTCCGCGCCGAAACCGCCGATAAGTGTCGCCGTGGCCACCGCCACCGAACGTCCGTGGCAAAGCCGTTTGCCAACGGTCGGCACCCTCACGGCGCTGCAAGGAGTCGACCTGAGCCTGGAGATCGCCGGCACCGTCAAGGAGGTGCAGTTCGAGTCGGGGCAGAAGGTCAAGGCCGGTCAGCCGATCCTGCAACTCGACACTGCCGTTGAAACGGCCTTGCTGGCAACCGCTCAAGCCGACCTGGGACTGGCGCAACTGGATTACGGTCGCGGTAGCCAATTGGTGGGCAGCCAGGCCATTTCCAAAGGCGAGTTCGACCGACTCTCGGCGGTGTTGCAAAAGAGCCGTGCCACCGTCAATCAGCTCAAGGCGGCACTGGAGAGAAAACGCATCCTCGCCCCGTTCAGCGGCACCATCGGCATTCGTCAGGTAGACGTCGGCGACTACGTGGCCAGCGGCACGATGATCGCCACCCTGCAAGACATCAGCAGCCTCTACGTCGACTTCTTTTTGCCCGAACAATCGGTGCCGAAAATCGCCCTCGGCCAACCGGTACAAGTCATTGTCTCAGCCTACCCGACAGAGAGTTTCCCCGGCACTATCAGTGCGATCAACCCGAAGGTCGAGAGCAGCACCCGCAACGTGCTGGTGCGCGCAACCCTGGCCAACCCCGATGACAAACTGCTGCCGGGGATGTTCGCCAGTCTGCAGGTGATGTTGCCCGATCCGCAGCCACGCATCGTCGTGCCGGAAAGCGCGATCACCTACACCCTTTATGGCAACTCGCTGTACGTCGTCGCGCAGAAAAAGGCCGAAGACGGCAGCCTCGAAAAAGACGACAAGGGCGAGCCGATTTTGATCGCCGAGCGGCGCTTCATCGAAACCGGCGAGCGACGCGACGGAATGGTCATGATCACCAAAGGCGTGCAGAACGGCGAAAAAGTGGTCACGGGGGGCCAGATCAAACTGGACCACGGCGCGCACATTGCCATCAGCGACGACAAGACCCTAGCCGAGAAGAGCAGTCAGCCGCGCGCTGACTGATCAAGGAATCCCCATGGCTTTTACCGACCCGTTCATCCGCCGCCCGGTGCTCGCCACCGTGGTCAGTCTGTTGATTGTGCTGCTGGGCTTCCAGGCCTGGAGCAAGTTACCGCTGCGCCAATACCCGCAAATGGAAAACGCCCTGATCACGGTGACCACCGCTTACCCCGGGGCCAACGCCGAAACCATCCAGGGTTACATCACCCAACCGATGCAGCAGAGCCTGGCCAGCGCCGAAGGCATCGACTACATGACGTCGGTCAGTCGCCAGAACTTCTCGGTGATCTCGATCTACGCGCGCATCGGTTCCAATAGCGACCGCTTGTTCACCGAACTGCTGGCCAAGGCCAACGAGGTGAAGAACCAGCTGCCCCAGGACGCCGAAGACCCGGTGCTGAGCAAGGAAGCCGCCGACGCTTCGGCGCTGATGTACATCAGCTTCTTCAGCGACGAACTGAGCAATCCGCAGATCACCGATTACCTGTCACGGGTCATCCAGCCGAAACTGGCAACCCTGCCAGGCATGGCCGAAGCCGAGATTCTTGGCAACCAGGTATTCGCCATGCGCCTGTGGCTGGACCCGGTGAAACTCGCCGGTTACGGCCTGAGCGCCAGCGATGTGACCAACGCCGTGCGCCAGTACAACTTCCTCTCCGCCGCCGGCGAAGTGAAAGGCGAGTATGTGGTCACCAGCATCAACGCCAACACCGAACTCAAATCCGCCGAGGCCTTTGGCGCGATCCCGCTCAAGGTCGATGGCGACAGCCGCGTACTGCTGCGGGACGTGGCGCGGGTCGAGATGGGCGCGGAGAACTACAACACCATCAGCTCTTTTGGCGGCACCCCCTCGGTGTACATCGGTATCAAGGCTACGCCAGGCGCCAACCCGCTGGATGTGATCAGGGAAGTGCGCAAGATCATGCCGGAGCTGGAAGCCCAGCTGCCGCCGAACCTGAAAGGTGAAATCGCCTACGACGCCACGCTGTTCATTCAAGCGTCTATCGACGAAGTGGTGAAAACACTGTTCGAAGCGGTGCTGATCGTGATCGTGGTGGTGTTCCTGTTCCTCGGCGCCCTGCGCTCGGTGGTGATCCCGGTGGTCACCATTCCGCTGTCGATGATCGGCGTGATGTTCTTCATGCAGCTGATGGGGTACTCGATCAACCTGCTGACCTTGCTGGCGATGGTATTGGCCATCGGGCTGGTGGTGGACGATGCCATCGTGGTGGTGGAAAACATCCATCGGCACATTGAAGAAGGCAAGACACCGCTGGATGCCGCGCTTGAAGGTGCTGCGGAAATCGCCATGCCGGTGGTGTCGATGACCATCACCCTGGCGGCGGTCTATGCGCCGATCGGCTTCCTGACCGGTCTGACGGGGGCGCTGTTCAAGGAGTTCGCCCTGACCCTGGCCGGGGCGGTGGTGATCTCCGGCATCGTTGCCCTGACGCTGTCGCCGATGATGTGCGCCCTGCTGCTGCGCCACGATGAAAACCCTACCGGCCTGGCCCATCGCCTGGACGTGATCTTCGAAGGCCTCAAGCGCCGCTACCAGAGTGTGCTTCATGGCACCCTCAATACCCGGCCGGTGGTGCTGGTGTTCGCGGTGATCGTGCTCTGCCTGATTCCAGTCCTGCTCAAATTCACCCAATCGGAACTGGCGCCGGACGAGGACCAGGGCGTGATCTTCATGATGGCCAGTGCCCCGCAACCGGCCAACCTCGACTACCTGAACACTTACACCGACGAGTTCCTCGCGATTTTCAAGGAGTTCCCCGAGTACTACTCCTCGTTCCAGATCAACGGCTTCAACGGCGTGCAATCGGGGATCGGCGGCTTCCTGCTCAAACCCTGGAACGAACGCGACCGGACCCAGATGCAGATCCTCCCCGAGGTCCAAAGCAAGCTGGAGAGCATCCCCGGGTTACAAATCTTCGGCTTCAACCTGCCTTCCCTGCCGGGTACAGGCGAAGGCTTGCCGTTTCAATTCGTGATCAACTCGGCCAACACCTACGAGTCATTGCTGGAAGTGACGGACCGGGTGAAAAAAAGGGCGATGGAGTCCGGCAAATTCGCCTTCGTCGACGTCGACCTGGCCTTCGACAAACCCGAAGTCGTGGTGGATATCGATCGCGCCAAGGCTGCACAAATGGGTGTGTCGATGCAGGACCTGGGCGGCACCCTCGCAACGTTGCTGGGTGAAGCGGAGATCAACCGTTTCACCATCGAAGGTCGCAGCTATAAAGTCATTGCCCAGGTGGAACGGCCCTTCCGGGATAACCCCGACTGGCTGAACCATTATTACGTCAAGAACACCAAGGGCGAATTGCTGCCCCTGTCGACCCTGATCACCGTGACCGACCGGGCGCGACCGCGTCAGTTGAACCAGTTCCAGCAACTCAACTCGGCAATTCTTTCCGGGGTCCCGCTGGTCAGCATGGGTGAAGCCATCGACACCGTGCGCCAGATCGCCCGGGAAGAAGCGCCGGCGGGCTATGCCGTCGACTATGCCGGCGCATCACGGCAATACGTTCAGGAAGGCAGCGCGCTGTGGGTCACCTTCGCCCTGGCGCTGGCGATCATCTTCCTGGTGCTGGCAGCCCAGTTCGAAAGCTTCCGCGACCCATTGGTGATTCTGGTCACCGTGCCGCTGTCGATCTGTGGCGCGTTGATCCCGCTGTTCCTTGGCTGGTCGAGCATGAACATCTATACCCAGGTGGGATTGGTGACGTTGATCGGGCTGATCAGCAAGCACGGGATACTGATCGTCGAGTTCGCCAACCAGCTACGCAAGGAGAAGGGCCTGTCACCTCGCGAAGCGGTGGAGGAAGCGGCGGCCATTCGTCTGCGTCCGGTATTGATGACCACGGCGGCGATGGTGTTCGGCATGGTGCCGTTGATCATCGCCACGGGCGCGGGTGCGGTCAGCCGGTTCGACATCGGCACGGTGATCGCGACGGGGATGTCGATCGGGACGCTGTTCACGTTGTTTGTGTTGCCGTGCATCTACACGTTGCTGGCCAAGCCCGATAAACCCTGAAGACCACAAATGGATCGCGCAAGACTTGAGTCAACGGATACAAAAAAGGCCTCGCATCTGCGAGGCCTTTTATTTGGGCTTCAATCTGTTCAACTCTGTGGCCTCAGTCCCTGAGAAAGTCCGAACATGAACAGTAACAAGTCATGATCGGGTTGAGTGGCCACGGGTGCCTTGGCAACCCGGGGCAACGGACAATGCGCGTCACCGTGCACGGAGCTGAGGACTTGCGTGCGGGGTTGCTCCCAGGCCGCCACCGCCAATGAAGCAACTGCCAAGGCTCCGGCTAAAAACAAACCTCGTGCAATTTCGAGTTTCATTGTTATAAGCCTTTGATAGCGCTGCCAAACGCCGTCTCATAAAAATAGACGAGTTTTTTCCAGTCCGTATCGCTGAACGACGAGTGGCGACGCAGTTGCTTCAGGTCATGGGCCGCCGCTTGATGGGGGGTCAAGCGCTGCCGACATTTTTCCAGATCGATCAACGCCACCTCGACCTTGGCTGACTCGCCTTCGCCGGTGACCCTCACGAATACATGCTTGATGTAGATACAGCTGTGTTGCCAACGGCCCTTGTGCATGCGGGCCAGGTTGTCGGCCAGATCCTTCAACACGCGATCGTGCACCGCCTCACCGTAACGCTCGCGACCGCCACCCGCGTACCAGTGTTGGATTTCCCCGAAGCCATCCAGGGCCTTGGTAACCAGCAGTGCGCGCCATTTGTGCATGGGATCGCGCTGCGCCCCGCAAAAAACGATTTCCGGAACACGAACGTTGAGCAGACGCAGGCCAATGAGCGCATCGCGTTCGCGCAACACCGTCGGTCGGCCGAACGGGTGTAACGCACTGCGATAGATATGCCCGGTTTGACGCTTGGTGTAGAGCAACTGTCCATCACTGCCCCTAACGCGCTGCACGCCACTTTCGCCACCGCGACGGACGTTGGGTTCTTCTACCCATTCACCGCGCAGGTTCCAGAAGTAGTCGAAGCGGTCCTGAGAAGCCACTTCTGTTTGTGCTGCCCATTGCATTGCCATCTTGTTACCTCTTGCGTAATACGTATACCCGCCACATGGCGTAGAGCGGTAAAAAATCCAGATGTTCCAGGATCCGAAAACCCGCCTGCTCGAATTCCTTTTCAACCGTGGCGGCCGGTAACACAAATCGATTCTGGTAACCCTCCTGACTACGTCGTTTCTCCGCGCGCTTGCGTTTCCAGGCCTTGAAATTGCCGTCCACCCACAACGAAACAATCACGCTGTCGCGGGTGACGCGCTCGAATTCGCGCAGAATGGTCAGTCGATGCTCGGCTTCACCGATGTGATGAAGCAAGCGCATGCAGAAAATGCTGTCGACGGCGTTATCGGGCAAGGCAATGTCGAATGCAGAAGTGTGCAAGGGTTGTACCCGTTTCACCACGTCGGCGGGTTGCGCCTGCATGGCAGTCTTCAACATGGACTCCGAGTTGTCGGCCCCGATGATGACGCGGTTGTGTTTTTCCGCCAGCAGCGGCCAGAAACGCCCCGCGCCGCACGGTAAATCGAGGACCAATCCTGGCTCACCGGCCAGCGTCAGCGCTTTTCGCGCCAATTGTTCGTCACGCCAGTGGGACAGTCGGCGGCCGAGCCCCTCCTGATGCTTGCGCAAATATTTCTGGGCGTGTTGATCGTCGTACTTTTCGGAAAAATCGAGTTTGATCGGACCAGCCATCACTGCAGCCTCCTGGACTTCTGATGACCACCACCTTAGGTAGCGTCGTGTCAGTGTCAGGTCGTGCCTTTGTGAAAAAATTGTCATGTAAAACCCGGAATTATTTCAGGGTTTTACAGGGCCAATTCAGGATCTTTTCGTTTTTCCTTCAGATCAAAGACGGACTCAAATCCACCTGAAAGCGGCAACCATTGGGTTCCATGTTGGTCAGGCTGACGTTCCAGCCCTGGTTCTCGCAAATCCGTTGCACCAGCGATAGCCCTAACCCCAGGCCCTCGCCGCGTTTCTCGTTGCCGCGTACGAAAGGCTCGAACATCGCCTCGCGTTTTTCCTCGGGAATGCCGACTCCACTGTCCTCGACCACGAACCCTGTATCCGTCAGGGCGAGGCGAATGTAACCGTGCTCGGTGTAATGCAGCGCATTACGCAACAGGTTGCCCATCACCGCATGCAAAAGGGTCGCGTTATAGCGGGTGTCCGGCGGATTGCCCGGCTCAAAGTTCAGCGTCAGGCCCTTGGCTTCGATCGGCTCGCGCCATTGAGAAAGTAGCCCGTCGGCCACTTGGCTCAGGGTCTGCTGGGGAGCCATGCTGGCGTCTTCATGTTGAGCGCGAGCCAGCATGAGGAAGGTTTGCACCAGCTCGCGCATCTCGGCACACGCACGGGCAATTCGCTCCACCTGAGCACGGCCGCGCTGATCGATACCAGGGTTTTCCAGCAACAGTTCACAGGAACTGGCCAACACCATCAACGGCGTGCGCAGCTCGTGGCTGACGTCACTGGTGAACAATCGCTCTCGGGTCAATGCTTGACGCAAACGCCCAAGGGTGGCGTCGAAGGCCACGGCCAGCTCGCCCACTTCATCGGCGGCATAGTCCGGCGCCAGTGGCGGCGCCAGCCCTAGCAGTTGATCGCGATGACGCACCTGACGGGCCAGTCGCACCACTGGCGCCATGACCTTGCGTGCCAGCACCCAGCCCAGAAATACTGCCAATGCCAGGCTCAGTACGAAACCCACCAGCACCACGGCAAACAGCACCCGCTCACGCTCTTCGAAATCGCTCTGGTCCTGCATCAGCACGTAACGCCGACCGTCAACGATTTCGACCATCGCGTGGTACGACAGCTGCTCGCGAAAGACTTCATGAAAGCCTGAGTCCAGGTGCCGCAAATCCTTGGGTAATTCGAAGTCGCCCGGGCCGCCGCTGAAATAGAACAGCTGGTCCGGTTCGGGGCGGTGGCTCCAGTCCGACACGCTGTCCATCAGCAACAGGCGTTGCAAATCGCCGCCCAGACCTGCCGAAATCAGTTTCTCTTCCACCAGGTGCACGGTCGCCACAATGCCCATGGCGAAGGCTCCCGCCACCAGCGCGCTCATCAACGCAAAGGCGATGATGATCCGTTGCGCAAGGCTCTGTTTAAACTCCATCACGGCCCTCGGCCAAGCGATAACCGACGCCATGCACCGTGTGCAGCAAGGGCTTGTCGAACGGCTTGTCGATCACCTGACGCAGTTGATGGACGTGGCTGCGCAGGCTGTCGCTGTCCGGGCAGTCATCGCCCCACAGGGCTTCTTCGAGGACCTCGCGGCGTAACACATGGGGGCTTTTCTGCATCAACACAGCCAGCAGCTTCAGGCCCACCGGGTTGAGTTTCAACAGGCGACCTTCGCGCGTCACTTCCAGGGTATCGAGGTCGTAGCTCAGATCGCCTACCTGCAAGGCACGGCGACCGCCCCCTTGGGCACGGCGCATGACCGCCTCGATCCGCGCGGCGAGTTCGGACAGGGCAAAGGGTTTGATCAAATAGTCGTCTGCACCGGATTTGAAGCCTTGCAAACGGTCATCCAGTTGATCGCGGGCAGTGAGCATGATCACTGGCGTGTCGCGGCGGGCGTCTTCGCGCAGACGTTTGCACAGGGTGTAGCCGTCGATGCCGGGCAGCATAATGTCGAGCACGATCAAATCGTAATGCTCGGTGGCCGCCAGGTGCAGGCCCGACAAACCGTCCTGCGCGCAATCCACGGTGTAACCCTTGAGCCCCAGATAATCGGCCAGATTGGCCAGGATATCGCGGTTGTCTTCAACCAATAGAATTCGCATCGGCACCTCCTCCGTACACAGTAACGGCTGTCTTGGCGCGCAGCTTAAAGGCAAGTGTGGCTCAGGGATAGGGTGGCATGCGGGGGGAAATCCGACAAAAAAAGCCTTGGACGGCGTTAACAACTTTTTCACCATCGATTCACAGGCTGACGACAGCGGCGTGGCCAGACTCCCCGCGGTTGCGCTCTTCAGAACATTTCACTCACCAAGGAATTGCCATGGCTTCGACCGCTGCCCGCCCCGCTTCCAGGCCACTGAATGCCTGGCTATGCCTGGGAGTGCCCGCCATTGCGGCGACCACCCTGCTGTTGCTCGAACTGACCTCCCTGGACATGGACCTTGCCCGGCTGTTTTATGACCCGGTCGCCGGCGAGTTCATCGGGCGGCACAGTTACTTCCTGGAAAACATCCTGCATGACCGGGCCAAGCAAGTGGTCATCGCCTTTTCGGTGTTCGCCATTCTGGGCTTCATCGGCGCCTTTTTCATGGACAGGCTCAAACCGTTCAAACGTGAGCTGGGTTGCCTGGTGTTGTCTCTGGCACTGGCAACCTCGTTTGTCACCCCGGTCAAAGCGGTGACGGCGGTGCAATGCCCATGGAGCCTGGAGCAATTCGGCGGGCACGAAACCTACAGCGAACTGCTCAGCCCTCGTCCACACACCGACAAGCCGGGTCGCTGCTGGCCGGGTGGTCATGCGGCAACCGGTTTCACGCTATTTGCGTTGTTCTTCGTGTTGCGCGACCGTCGCCCGCGTCTTGCACGCAAGGCGTTTGTCTTTGCCTTCGCGTTGGGTTCGGTGTTTTCCATCAGCCGGATGATGCAGGGGGCGCACTTCTTTTCGCACAACGTGTGGACGGCGATTTTTTGCTGGTTGATTTGTTTGGGGGCGTATTACTACATTCTTTATCGACCGGCGTCCAAGGTTGAGCGGGAAAGTGAGGCAGAACCGGTCAGCGATCTGTTGATCTTATGAAGGGCAATAAAAAACCCCGCCGGCTCAACGCAGGCGGGGTTTTTATGTACAGG
The DNA here is from genome assembly GCF_053629455.1 of Pseudomonas sp. F-14 TE3482. Taxonomy (NCBI): domain Bacteria; kingdom Pseudomonadati; phylum Pseudomonadota; class Gammaproteobacteria; order Pseudomonadales; family Pseudomonadaceae; genus Pseudomonas; species Pseudomonas sp. F-14 TE3482. Next base: position 2,579,884 of record NZ_JBRJII010000001.1, on the reverse strand, counting down.
GTAAGGCTGGCTTACATCATGCCGCCCATGCCGCCCATACCGCCCATGTCTGGCATGCCGCCGCCAGCTGGTGCGTCGTCCTTGATCTCAGCGATCATGGCTTCGGTGGTGATCATCAGGCTGGCAATCGACGAAGCGGCTTGCAGAGCCGAACGAGTCACTTTAGCCGGGTCCAGGATACCCATTTCGATCATGTCGCCGTATTCGCCGGTAGCAGCGTTGTAACCGTAGTTACCCGAACCCTGCTTGACCTTGTCGACGACTACGCTTGGCTCGTCGCCGGAGTTGGCAACGATCTGACGCAGTGGCGCTTCAACAGCGCGACGCAGCAACTGGATGCCAACGTTCTGGTCATCGTTGTCGCCTTTGAGCTCGGAGATAGCCTGCAGAGCGCGAACCAGTGCCACGCCGCCGCCAGGTACCACGCCTTCTTCAACGGCTGCACGGGTAGCGTGCAGGGCGTCTTCAACGCGGGCTTTCTTCTCTTTCATTTCAACTTCGGAACCGGCGCCAACCTTGATCACTGCAACGCCGCCGGACAGTTTGGCCAGACGCTCTTGCAGTTTTTCACGGTCGTAGTCGGACGAAGTATCAACCACTTGCTGACGGATCTGCAGAACGCGGGCCTGGATGTCAGCCTCAACGCCGGCACCGTCGATCACGGTGGTGTTTTCTTTGGACAGGATCACGCGCTTGGCATTACCCAGGTGTTCCAGGGTAGTGCTTTCCAGGCTCAGACCGATCTCTTCGGAGATAACGGTACCGCCAGTCAGAACAGCGATGTCCTGCAGCATGGCCTTGCGACGGTCGCCGAAGCCTGGAGCCTTGACGGCTGCGACTTTAACGATGCCACGCATGTTGTTCACAACCAGAGTCGCCAAGGCTTCGCCTTCAACGTCTTCGGCAACGATCAGCAGTGGACGGCCGGCTTTGGCAACGGCTTCCAGTACTGGCAGCATTTCGCGGATGTTCGAGATCTTTTTGTCGACCAGCAGGATCAGCGGACCGTCCAGCTCGGCAGTCATGGTCTCTGGCTTGTTGACGAAGTACGGGGACAGGTAGCCACGGTCGAACTGCATGCCTTCAACAACCGACAGTTCGTTTTCCAGGCCCGAGCCTTCTTCAACGGTGATCACGCCTTCTTTACCGACTTTTTCCATGGCTTCGGCAATGATGTCGCCGATGGAGCTGTCGGAGTTGGCCGAGATGGTGCCGACCTGAGCGATGGCCTTGGTGTCAGCGCAAGGCTTGGACAGGGCTTTGAGCTCTTTGACGATGGCGATGGTCGCTTTGTCGATACCGCGCTTCAGGTCCATCGGGTTCATGCCGGCAGCGACGGCTTTCAGGCCTTCGTTGACGATCGACTGAGCCAGAACGGTAGCGGTGGTGGTGCCGTCGCCTGCGTCATCGTTGGCACGGGAGGCAACGTCTTTGACCAGCTGCGCGCCCATGTTTTCGAAGCGATCTTTCAGCTCGATTTCTTTGGCAACGGAAACGCCGTCCTTGGTGATGGTCGGAGCGCCGAAGCTCTTCTCGATGATCACGTTACGGCCTTTAGGGCCCAGGGTCGCTTTTACTGCGTCAGCCAGGACGTTGACACCGGCGAGCATTTTCTTGCGGGCGGAATCGCCGAATTTAACTTCTTTAGCAGCCATGATCGATATTCCTTAAATACTTTGTAGTAGCGGGAAAATGAGCGGGGAATCAGCCTTCGATTACTGCGAGGATTTCGCTCTCGCCAATAACCAGCAGGTCTTCGCCGTCAACTTTCACAGTGTTGCTGCCGGAGTAAGGGCCGAACACAACCTTGTCACCCACTTTCACGGCCAGCGCACGCACTTCACCGTTGTCCAGTGCTTTGCCTGGGCCTACGGCGAGGACTTCACCCTGGTTTGGCTTTTCAGCAGCCGAACCTGGCAGGACGATACCGCCAGCGGTTTTCTTTTCTTCTTCGCTGCGACGGACGACGACGCGGTCATGCAGAGGACGAAGCTTCATTGTCGATCTCTCCTAATTGTGGTTTTCATCGGCCGGTGTAGTCCCGGCGGGTTTAACAAATCCGGCGGCGCCGGGTGCGGTTCGTCAAGCGAACCGCGGAAGTCTGTCTGGCGCAATTGCCAGAAACCTTGCGGTGACCGTTACATAAGGGCGTACAAGCTTATTTCAAGGGCGGGGAGCGAAAATTTTTTATCTCCATGCCCTGAAAATGAACACGGCACCCGAAGGTGCCGTGTCGATGGAAGTGTTACTTGGAATCGCGGTGTTCGAACTCGCCTTCGATCACATTGGGCTCACGGCCCAGTGGCTGCTGCGGAGCAGGACCGCCCCGTGGCTGAAGGTCATCGGCGAACGCACGCTGACGCATCGCTTGTTCCTCGGCGCGCAGACGCATTTTGTTGGCCAGCAGTCGACGAGAGATCGGCAGCAACATGATCAGGCCCAGCACGTCGGTGACGAAGCCCGGCAGGATCAACAGCCCGCCAGCCAGGGCCAGCATCAGGCCTTCGAGCATGGTCTGGGCCGGCAGCTCGCCGCGGTTCAGGCTTTCACGGGCGCGCAGCGCAGTAGCCAGACCGGCGATGCGCAGCACGAACACGCCGAGCATCGAGCCGAGAATGACCAGCAGCAGGGCCGGGAAAAACCCGATCGCCCCGCTGACCTTGACGAATACGAACAGCTCCAACACCGGGAACAGTACAAAGAGCAACAAAAAAGGGCGCATCAAATGGTTCCTCAACGCAAGAATGCCTTGCCAGTTTTCCTTAGATGACGTCGCCGTTTCGTGAATTCAAGCGTCGGCCACTTCATTTTTCGGCCAATGCTCGGCGTGAGCCAGGAAAACCAAGGCTTCCCGGACTTGTGTCGGCGTATTACAGGGCGTTTGAAACGGTAGCCAGTAAAGTCCCTGACCAATGCGCAAGTGCATGCCTTCGGTGTCGATGCCGGCCAATTGCGCCGGTGCAGTTTTCGGTAGCCCCGCCAGCTCGACGTAGTGGGCGATGGCTTTGGCGTGATCGGCATTCATGTGCTCGACCATGCTCACTTCGGCTTTGCCGGCGAACGGGTTGGCGAGGGTCAACTGATCAATCCAGTGGATCGCGCCAAAGCCACCGATGTAGCGGTGACGTACCTCGTTGAGCACCCAGAAATCGAAATCATGGGCCTTGTGATAGTTCTGCGAATCGGGGAAATAGCGGTAGTAACGCTCGGCGGCCGCCTCGATAGCAGCGGGGTCTTGCAGCTTTTCTGCCTCGGCGAGGTAAGTCAGGCGACCAACGGCTTGTACGTCTTCGGCTTCACGCTCACCCACCAGCAGCGAACATTTCGGATCTTTCTGCAGGTTGTGAGTGTGCTGAGCGATGCGGCTTATAAGGATCAGCGGTCGGCCCTGCTCATCCAGGCAGTAGGGAACCACGGAGCCAAACGGGAAACCGGGCATCGCTTTGGAGTGCGTCGAGAGCACTCCACGGTATTCCTTGAGAAGCAATTCTCGGGCATGCTTAGCCACTACAACGCTCAATTTATGACTCCTTATATAGAATCCGTCAAAAAAACGGACAGGCGCCTGGGTAAAGTTCCAGCACGCCATAGGGGCAGTTCTCATGTGCAGCCAGGCCATATCAGGCTCAGATCGAGAGGCCCTCTAGAATAGAAGGAAAACCACTCCGAACTGCTATGGGGCTATGCGAATGCAACTCACTGACAAAGTAATCATTATCACCGGCGGTTGCCAGGGTTTAGGCCGCTCCATGGCCGAGTACCTTGCAGGCAAAGGCGCGAAGCTGGCGCTGGTGGACTTGAATCAGGAAAAACTCGACGCCGCCGTCGCGGCTTGCAAAGCCAAGGGTGTCGAGGCTCGTGCCTACCTGTGCAACGTCGCCGATGAAGAGCAAGTGACCCATATGGTCGCCCAGGTGGCAGACGATTTCGGCGCGATCCATGGCCTGATCAACAATGCCGGCATTCTGCGCGACGGCCTGCTGCTGAAGGTCAAGGACGGCGAAATGACCAAGATGAGCCTGGCCCAATGGCAGGCGGTGATCGACGTCAATCTGACCGGTGTGTTCCTGTGCACCCGTGAAGTCGCGGCAAAAATGGTCGAGCTGCAAAACAGCGGCGCGATCATCAATATCTCGTCGATTTCGCGCGCCGGCAACGTTGGCCAGACCAACTACTCCGCCGCGAAGGCCGGTGTCGCTGCGGCGACCGTGACCTGGGCCAAGGAACTGGCACGCTACGGCATTCGCGTGGCGGGCATTGCGCCGGGTTTCATCGAAACCGAGATGACCCTGAGCATGAAGCCGGAAGCGCTGGAGAAAATGACGTCCGGGATTCCGCTCAAGCGCATGGGCAAACCTGAAGAGATTGCCCAGTCGGCAGCCTACATTTTCGAGAACGACTACTACACCGGTCGGATTCTGGAATTGGATGGCGGGTTACGGATTTAAAGCAAGATCAAAAGATCGCAGCCTCGCTTCGCTCACAGCTCCTACAGGTGTAAGCCTATCCATGTAGGAGCTGTGAGCGAAGCGAGGCTGCGATCTTTTCAGCGAATCAATCGTCGCTGATGGTGATGTTCGGCATCGCCGGCGTCGCCGCTTCCTGCAACACAATCCGCGCGCCGACATGGCGGGCCAGTTCCTGGTAAACCATCGCAATCTGACTGTCCGGCTCGGCGATCACCGTTGGCTTGCCGCCATCGGCCTGTTCGCGGATCAGCATCGACAGTGGCAACGAAGCCAACAGTTCGACACCGTACTGGTTGGCCAGCTTCACACCGCCCCCCTCACCGAACAGATGCTCGGCATGCCCGCAATTGGAGCAGATGTGCACGGCCATGTTTTCCACCACGCCCAGCACCGGGATGTTGACCTTGCGGAACATCTCCACGCCCTTGCGCGCGTCCAGCAATGCCAGATCCTGTGGGGTGGTCACGATTACCGCACCGGCTACCGGGACTTTCTGCGCCAGAGTCAGCTGGATATCGCCGGTGCCTGGCGGCATGTCGATGACCAGGTAATCCAGATCGCCCCAGGCCGTTTGCGTGACCAGTTGCAACAAGGCGCCGGAAACCATCGGCCCGCGCCAGACCATCGGCGTGTTGTCGTCGGTCAGGAACGCCATGGACATCACTTCGACGCCATGGGATTCAATCGGAATGAACCACTTCTGATCCTTGACCTTTGGTCGGGTACCTTCAGGGATGCCGAACATGATGCCTTGACTTGGGCCGTAGATATCCGCGTCGAGAATCCCGACTTTGGCGCCTTCGCGAGCCAGCGCGAGGGCCAGGTTGGCAGCCGTGGTGGACTTGCCCACGCCACCCTTGCCGGACGCCACAGCCACGACGTTCTTGACGTTGGCCAACCCCGGAATCTGTGCCTGGGCCTTGTGCGCGGCGATCACACTGGTGATCTCGACGCGCGCGGTGACGACGCCGTCCAGGCCTTCGATGGCCAGTTGCAACAACTGCGCCCAGCCGCTTTTGAACAAACCGGCGGCATAGCCCAGCTCCAGCTGGACGCTGACGCGATCACCCTGGATGTCGATGCCGCGCACGCATCCGGCGCTGACCGGGTCCTGGTTCAGGTAAGGGTCGGTGTATTGGCGAAGGACGGCTTCCACCGCTGCGCGATTGACGGCGCTCATGGGCAACTCCGATAGCAAGACTGGAAAATCAGGCGGGTATCCTAACCGTTCTACATCATAGACGGCATGCCCCACGATGAATTGTGGCAAACACATCCCTGTGGCGAGGGAGCTTGCTCCCGCTCGACTGCGCAGCAGTCGTAATCCAGCTGACGCGATTTTTCTGTCGGAACCGGGTGGCAGGGGTTGGGGCGGCTTCGCCACCCAGCGGGAGCAAGCTCCCTCGCCACAAAAGCCCTCTTGCACCCAGCGAACTCATCACCACTTTTTTCAGGGCCGATGCATCCGGAAACAGGCCCGAAGGGTGAAAAATATGCGCCAGCGCTTTATAGTGGCCGACCTCCGTTTCATCAAGTAGCCGAGCCCCATGTCCGAGCCACGCAAGATCCTCGTCACCAGCGCCCTGCCCTATGCCAATGGTTCGATCCACCTCGGCCATATGCTGGAATACATCCAGACCGATATGTGGGTGCGCTTCCAGAAGCATCGCGGTAACCAATGCATTTATGTCTGCGCCGACGACGCCCACGGTTCGGCCATCATGTTGCGCGCGGAAAAGGAAGGCATCACCCCGGAACAACTGATCGCCAATGTCCAGGCTGAACACAGCGCCGACTTTGCCGAGTTCCTGGTGGACTTCGACAACTTCCACTCCACTCACGCCGAAGAAAACCGTGAGCTGTCGAGCCAGATCTACCTGAAGCTGCGCGACGCCGGGCACATCGCCACGCGCTCGATCACGCAGTACTTCGACCCGGAAAAGAAAATGTTCCTGGCCGACCGCTTCATCAAGGGCACCTGCCCGAAATGCGGCACCGAAGACCAGTACGGCGACAACTGCGAAAAATGCGGTGCGACCTACGCGCCGACCGATCTGAAGGATCCGAAATCGGCCATCTCCGGCGCCACGCCGGTGCTCAAGGATTCCCAGCACTTCTTCTTCAAGCTGCCGGACTTCCAGGAAATGCTGCAAACCTGGACCCGCAGCGGCACGTTGCAAGAGGCCGTGGCCAACAAGATCGCCGAATGGCTGGATGCCGGCCTGCAACAGTGGGACATTTCCCGCGATGCGCCGTACTTCGGCTTCGAAATCCCCGACGAGCCGGGCAAATATTTCTACGTGTGGCTGGACGCGCCAATCGGCTACATGGCCAGCTTCAAGAACCTCTGCGCCCGCCGTCCGGACCTGGACTTCGACGCGTTCTGGGGCAAGGATTCCACCGCCGAGCTGTACCATTTCATCGGCAAGGACATCGTCAACTTCCACGCCCTGTTCTGGCCCGCCATGCTTGAAGGCGCCGGTTTCCGCAAACCGACCGGCATCAACGTACACGGCTACCTGACCGTCAACGGCCAGAAGATGTCCAAGTCCCGCGGCACGTTCGTCAAGGCGCGGACTTACCTGGATCACCTGTCGCCGGAATACCTGCGCTACTACTACGCCGCCAAGCTTGGCCGTGGCGTCGACGACCTGGACCTGAACCTCGAAGACTTCGTGCAGAAGGTCAACTCCGACCTGGTCGGCAAAGTCGTCAACATCGCCAGCCGTTGCGCCGGTTTCATCCATAAAGGCAACGCCGGTGTACTGGTGGCCGGCAACGCCGCGCCGGAACTGACCGACGCCTTTTTGGCCGCAGCGCCAAGCATTGCCGATGCCTATGAGGCTCGCGACTTCGCCCGTGCCATGCGCGAAATCATGGGCCTGGCCGACCGCGCCAACGCCTGGATCGCCGACAAGGCGCCGTGGTCGCTGAACAAACAGGAAGGCAAGCAGGATGAAGTCCAGGCCATTTGCGCCTTGGGCATCAACCTGTTCCGCCAACTGGTGATTTTCCTCAAGCCGGTATTGCCATTGCTGGCCGCCGATGCCGAGGCGTTCCTGAACGTCGCCCCGCTGACCTGGAACGATCACGCCACCTTGCTCAGCAACCATCAGCTGAACGAGTTCAAACCGTTGATGACCCGCATCGACCCGGTAAAAGTACAAGCCATGACCGACGCCTCGAAAGAAGACCTGACCGCCAGCGCAACCGACACCGGCGAAGCTGCGCCCGCCGGCAACGGTGAACTGGCCAAGGATCCGCTGTCGCCAGAGATCGAGTTCGACACCTTTGCCGCTGTAGACCTGCGCGTTGCGCTGATCGTCAAGGCCGAAGCCGTGGAAGGTGCCGACAAATTGCTGCGCCTGACCCTGGACATCGGTGACGAGCAACGCAACGTGTTCTCCGGGATCAAGAGCGCTTACCCGGACCCGTCCAAGCTCAATGGTCGCCTGACCATGATGATTGCCAACCTCAAGCCTCGCAAAATGAAATTCGGGATCTCCGAAGGCATGGTGATGGCAGCCGGCCCTGGCGGTGAAGAAATCTACCTGCTGAGCCCCGACAGCGGCGCCAAGCCGGGTCAGCGCATCAAGTAAAGTTCTGCGGTAAACCGATCCCACAGTCGTGCCCGGCGCGACTGTGGGATTTTCATGTCTGGCCCACCCTCCTTCCTTGCCGGATAATGCCTAACCTTGTTAGACAGGCCTTCTTTTGCCGGCACGATCATGACCGAACTGCTTTTAACGCTTATCAGCGCTGCCCTGATCAACAACCTTGTGTTGCACTGGCCGCTGGGCGTCGATCCGGTGCTGGGCAGCGAGCGGCCGCAGGTCCATGCGCTGGGCATCGCGACGACGTGTCTGATGCTGATCGTCGGCGCACTTGGCTATGCGCTCTACCACTGGCTACTGGTGCCATTGGGGCTGACGTCGCTGCGTCTGTTCGTGTTCCTGCCGTTGAGCGTTCTGCTGATCGCCCCCCTGCTGAAGCTGCTTTCACGGTTATTGGTGAAGCTTTCATTTGATGGCCTCTGGCCCCTGCTGCTGGGGAATGCCGGGGTGCTTGGGCTGACGTTGCTAAACGCTCAAGACGACAAGGGAATTTTCCACGCCATAGCCCTGAGTCTTGGCGCAGGACTGGGTTTCTGGCTGGTGCTGAGTCTGTTCAGCGACTTGCGCCAGCGCACACTCGACAACGATATCCCCCTGCCCTTTCGCGGCCTGCCGATCGAACTGATTGGCGCCGGATTGATCGCAGTGATTTTTCTCGGATTCAGCGGGCTGATCAAAACATGAGTCTGATTCAACGCATCGACGCCCTCTTGCCGCAGACCCAATGCGGCAAGTGTGGTCACCCCGGATGTAAACCCTATGCCGAAGGTATCGCCAGCGGCGAGCCGATCAACAAGTGTCCACCAGGTGGCAGCGAAACCATCGCGGCCCTGGCCGACCTGCTGAAAGTGCCAGTGCTGGAACTGGACGTCAGTCGCGGTTCGGCACCCGCGCAGATCGCTTACATCCGTGAAGCCGAATGCATCGGCTGCACCAAGTGCATTCAGGCCTGCCCGGTCGATGCCATTGTCGGCGCGGCGAAATTCATGCACACGGTCATCGTCGACGAATGCACCGGTTGCGACCTCTGCGTGGCGCCGTGCCCGGTGGATTGCATCGAGATGCATCCGTTACCGCTGGCCAGGGTGCTGCCGATTGTCGGCGGGCTGGCGTTCAGCCTGGAGGAACAACAGGCCCGGGCCGCCAAGCGCAATCACGCGCGACGCCGTTTCGAACAGCGCAATGCCCGCTTGCATCGCGAAGAGGAACAGAAGCTCGCCGAACGCCAGGCCCGCGCCCAACGCGCCGTGCAGCACAGCGAAGTGACGCTCGACCCGGTTCAGGCCGCACTCGAGCGCGTTCGCGCACAGAAAGCCGACAATGCCGATGCGGCACTGAAAAAGGCCAAGGTCGATCTGGCGATGAGTCGGGCGCAACTGAACAAATCGCTCAAGGCCTTCGGGCATCCGCCGACCTTCGAACAGCAATCGCAACTGATCGTGCTGCAACAGCAGTTCGAAGCCGCCGAACAGGCGCTGGCGCAACTGGAGATCAGCGCACCGCCGGTTTCTGCGCCACCTGCTCCAGCGAAAGATGCCGAGCTGAAACGGGCAAAGATCCAGTTGGCCATGCGCCGCGCCGAACTCAAGAAAGCTCAAACAAGCGAGGCACCGCCCGAACAGATCGAAGCGTTGCAACGTGCGCTCAGCGAAGCCGAGCGTCAGGTGGATGCCTATGCCGCCCCTTGAATCGGTGGACGAACGCCTTCAGCAAGCCATGAAGCTGGTATTGCTGGCCACCGTGCCGGGGATGCTGATGTTGTTCTGGCTGTACGGCTGGGGTGTATTGGTTAACCTGATTCTGGCGGCTGCCACCGCCCTGGCCGTTGAGGCCGCGGTGTTGCAGTTGCGCAAGCAACCGATAAAACCGACGTTGAGCGACGGCAGTGCGCTGGTCAGTGCGACGCTGTTGGCGCTGGCCTTGCCGCCTTATTGTCCGTGGTGGCTGACAGTCAGCGCTGCGGCGTTCGGACTGTTTTTCGGCAAGCACTTGTATGGCGGCGTCGGCAAGAATCCGTTCAATCCGGCGATGCTCGGTTTCGCGCTGGTCCTGGTGATGTTTCCCCAGCCAATGACCCATTGGCCGGCGTCCCATGGCATGGATTTGTTCGGTGGGCTGCAACAGGTGTTCGGTTTCAGCTTCGGCCAGGCACCCGATGCGTGGGCCCAGGCTACGGCGCTGGACAGTCTGCGAATCAACAAAAGCCTGACCATGGACGAACTGTTCGCCGGCAATCCGGCGTTCGGCCGTTTTGGTGGCCGAGGCGTGGAATGGGTCAACCTGGCGTTTCTGGCGGGCGGTGCGTTTCTGCTGCAGCGACGGGTGTTCAGCTGGCATGCCCCGGTCGGCATGCTCGCCAGCCTGTTCGTCATCAGCCTGTTGTGTTGGAACGGTACGGGCTCCGACTCTCATGGCTCGCCACTGTTTCATCTGCTCACCGGCGCGAGCATGCTGGGTGCCTTCTTCATCGTGACGGAACCGATATCCGGCGCAAAAAGCCCCATGGCCCGATTACTGTTCGGCGCAGGCGTGGGGTTACTGACTTACCTGATTCGGACGTGGGGCGGGTATCCAGACGGCGTGGCCTTTGCGGTTCTGCTGATGAACCTCTGTGTACCGGCGCTGGAACGGTTTGCCGCGTCCAGACAGGAACAGGTTGCCCCATGAACCGAGCGACGAGCGTTGTGATTCTGGTAGTGCTGGCAGGCCTGGGAATGGGTGCGACTTACCTCGTGCAGCACACCAGCGCCGCGCGCATTGCCGCCGAACAACGCCTGATCGACAGCCGCCGGTTACTGGATCTGCTACCGCCCGACAGCTACGACAATCAGCCACTGGAACACCCCCTCGGTCTCGAAAGCACTCGCCTGGCCAACAGCACACTGCTGGGTGGCTATCTGGCGTCCAAGGCCGGCCAACCGAGCGCCGTGTTGCTGCGCAGCCAGACTCTGGGCTACGCCGGCTCCATCGAATTGCTGATCGCCATCGACCGCCAAGGCAAGTTAGTGGGGGTCAAAACCCTCAAGCAATCGGAAACCCCGGGGCTGGGCGGCAAGCTCGCCGACTGGCCCAATGCCTGGCTTGAGGTGTTTACCGGCAAGTCTCTAACCGACCCCGATGACAATGGCTGGGCCTTGAAAAAGGACCAAGGGCAATTCGATCAGATTGCGGGCGCGACCATCACCTCAAGAGCAGTGATCAATGCCACCCATGACGCGTTGCGCTACTTCGACGAACATCGGCAACCGCTGATCGGGAGCAGCGCCCATGAATAAGTCATCGACCCTGCAGAACTCGCTGATGCTTACGCCGTTGATCGGCGTTACGGATTCATTGGTAACGGCCCTGGGCCTGTGGCTGATGTTTGCCCTGGTGTTCAGCGCTTATGGTATGAGCATGGGCGTCATGCGCTCGCGACTGATGCCGGCCACCCATTTGCTCGCTAGCCTGCTGCTGGCCGCCACGCTGACCAGTTGCGCGGAACTCGCCATGCAAGCCTGGTCGCTCCAATGGCACCAGCAGCTGGGTTTCTACGCAGGATTGATCGCCCTGCAATGCGTTGTGCTGGAACACAACGGTTTTTTCCAGAGCCCACCGCGTGGGCGACTGCGTCTGTGTGGCTTGTTCGGCGCATTGATGGTGAGCTTGGGTCTGCTGCGCGAGCTCATCGGCAACGGAACACTCGGTAGCCATCTTTCCTGGATGGCCGGTGCCACGCAACCGGACTGGCAAGGCTGGACGCTGATCGTCGACGGTGGCCTGCATCTGGCCACACTGGCCCCTGGCGGGTTTATTCTGCTGGGACTATTGATCGCCGCACATCAAGCCTGGACCCGCCGCCCGGCGGCATCACATTGACCGCCTTCGAGGAAACGCATCGCCCATGAATGCCGCAAAACGTCTTGAAATTTTCCGCAGGTTTCACGAAGACAACCCTGAACCGAAGACCGAACTGGCCTACTCCTCACCGTTCGAATTGTTGATCGCCGTGATTCTCTCGGCGCAATCGACCGATGTCGGCGTGAACAAAGCCACCGCCAAACTGTTCCCGGTGGCCAATACGCCAGCGGCGATCCATGCCTTGGGCGTCGAAGGGCTGTCGGAGTACATCAAGACCATCGGCCTGTTCAACAGCAAAGCGAAAAATGTGATCGAAACCTGTCGCTTACTGGTGGAGCGCCATGGAGGTGAAGTACCGCAGACCCGCGAGGCACTGGAGGCTTTGCCGGGCGTCGGTCGCAAGACCGCCAACGTGGTGCTCAATACCGCCTTTCGTCAGCTGACCATGGCCGTGGACACTCACATTTTCCGGGTCAGTAACCGTACCGGCATTGCTCCGGGCAAGAACGTGGTCGAGGTGGAGCAAAAACTGATGAAGTTCGTGCCGAAGGAATATCTGCTCGACGCCCATCACTGGCTGATTCTCCATGGGCGCTACATTTGCCTGGCCCGCAAGCCGCGGTGCGGCAGCTGCCGGATCGAGGATTTATGCGAATACAAGCAAAAGACCTCGGACGATTGAGGCTCTATTAGTTTTTTTGATTGATCGATTGAAAAAATCTTTTTTACCCGCCGGGAAATTGTCGATATAAGGAGCGCCAAAGGGCAGCCTTAGCCTGGAGTTAACCTTATGAGCACTGGCAAAGAGCAATTGGACGTAGAAGACGACTTCACCCCCGTTGAGGCCGATGACGCAGAGCCGGTAGTGGAAGTGGCAAAGACCAACCTGAGCAAACGCCGCACCATCGACAACCTGCTGGAGGAGCGCCGACTGCAGAAGCAATTGGCCGATTACGATTTTGACTTATGACACTTAAAAGCCTCCCGAAACGGAGGCTTTTTACTAAGTGCTGCCCCCTGACAAACACCTGTTCATCGCGCCAAATGCCGGCAGCTTCATACCAGGCCGTTGCGCTGGGCCAATTCAATCAGGTCGACCAGAGAGCGAGCATTGAGCTTTAACAGAAGACGAGTCTTATAAGTACTAACGGTTTTATTGCTGAGGAACATTCCGTCGGCGATCTCCTTGTTTGTCTTTCCTCGGGCCAATTGTTGCAGGACCATCATCTCTCGCCCGGACAAACGATCCACCATATCAGCTTCACTGGCATTCCCAAGACTGGAACGCACGGTATGCAGAGCCTGATTAGGAAAATAGCTGTAGCCTGACAGCACGGCTTTTATTGCACTGAGCAACTCAGTGAGATCCTGCTGTTTGCAAACATACCCGGCGGCACCCGATTGCATGCAACGCATGGAAAAATGCCCTGGCGCCTGGGATGTCAATATCAGTACTTTAAGAGGCATCGCCGTTGATGTCAGGCGCGCGATAACTTCCAACCCATCCAGTTTCGGTATTCCAATATCCAGTATGACAATATCCGGCATAAGATCACGGGCAAGTTGTAATGCGTCCACACCATTATCTGTTTCTGCAATGACTTCGTAGCCATGACGTTCCATTAGCATACGTACCGCGAGACGAATGACGGGGTGATCATCCACGATCAGCACTTTATTCATGGGCAAGTCCAATTTTCGCTGTTCGAATTTTTAGAGCCCGCACCATAGCCTAGTCGTTTCACCCATGGCACGCCGTCACCCTCGGCCACTCGCAGCGAGAGACATAGCCTACAAACAACACGGATTATTCCTACAAAAAATCATTGCCATACGAAGAAACAGAGATTTTACTGACCGACTATTGTTCAGTGCTACGACAGTTTTTTGTATCGACTTACAACCAAAAAACGACAAAAAAACAGAGTCAATGCATTAATCTACGACGCGCCGACTATTGAGCTACCCTTAAAAGTAACGGGTATTTTCCAGTACCTTCTTGCGCAATCTGGCTCAACAATCGAAAAAGCTCACACACCGTAACACTTGACCAATAACAGAGCACCATCAAAACAATTAAACAGCCATACCCGAACCTGCAACAATACAGCTACTATAACAACCTCACCACTCCAATAAAAACAGCTCAATACAACAGCAGAACAACTTGATATTAGTTATTACAACCACAAACCAATAGAGAAAAAACAATATTTAATGAGCATACAACATGATAAAACTCAAAAAAAGAATCACCAACCCCATGACAATTATTGCCATATTTGCAGCACTGTCTGAAACATCGGCCGCCGTCTCCCTCCCCTTTCTCGACAATGAGGAGAGGGAACTCTATGTGTGGTTCCTGATCAGTTTTCCCTTTTACTTGCTTTTTCTTTTCTTCGTTACTCTCAACTTCAACTATCGATCGCTTTACGCGCCCTCCGATTTTATGAAGGGAAAGCATTTCATAAAAGCCATGGAGAACGTTCATCATCCGAGTAACAGCCCATCCAGCGTCGCGCCCGAAAGCTGGACCCGGCACCATGTAAACCTGCCTGACTCCCTAAAGGATCTGCACATCGTTGATGCACGGTGGATACACAAAAAAATGGCGTTCAGCGCCCTGATGGAGAGCATTCAGTACCCTGCGGACAATCCCGCACAAGTGATCGTATTTCTCACGTGTACCGATTCGGATAAATTGCTGAAGGCAAACACGCTCAAACATTGGAAACACATAAAGAAACGCAATAGCGCAACGTTCTGTATTTCTTACAATTTGAGCTCACAGGGTGTGACGATTATGGGCTAGGTATTGAACTGTCGCACATCAGAAAGGCAGCCCTTGAAGCAGATCAAGGACAGGAAGCAGAAGGAACGGTCAGCGGAACAAGAAGAAAGCGAAACGCTATATGCAGCAGCCCCTCTTTCAAATTTGTGGCCTTGTCATCGACAAGGCCACAAATTGATTACCGACTCAAAGGTCTCAGAAAAGCTTGCGGCCCTTGTTCGCCGCGATACGCATACGCAGGGCGTTGAGCTTGATGAAGCCCGCCGCATCCGCCTGGTTGTAGGCGCCGCCATCTTCCTCGAAGGTCGCGATGTTGGCATCGAACAACGACTCGTCGGACTTGCGGCCGGTGACGATCACATTGCCCTTGTACAGTTTCAGGCGCACTACGCCGTTCACGTGGGCCTGGGAAGCATCGATCATCTGTTGCAGCATCAGACGCTCAGGGCTCCACCAGTAACCGGTGTAGATCAGGCTGGCGTATTTAGGCATCAGCTCGTCTTTGAGGTGAGCCACTTCGCGGTCCAGGGTGATCGATTCGATCGCGCGGTGAGCGCGCAGCATGATGGTGCCGCCCGGGGTCTCGTAGCAGCCGCGGGACTTCATGCCGACGTAGCGGTTTTCGACGATGTCCAGACGGCCGATACCATGTTCGCCACCGATCCGGTTCAAGGTCGCCAGCACGGTGGCCGGGGTCATTTCGACGCCGTCCAGTGCGACGATGTCGCCGTTACGGTAGGTCAGTTCCAGGTACTGCGGTTTGTCAGGAGCCTTCTCCGGGGAGACGGTCCAGCGCCACATGTCTTCTTCGTGCTCGGTCCAGGTGTCTTCCAGCACGCCGCCTTCATAGGAGATGTGCAGCAGGTTGGCATCCATCGAGTACGGGGATTTCTTCTTGCCGTGGCGCTCGATCGGGATGTTGTGCTTTTCAGCGTAATCCATCAGCTTTTCACGGGAGAGCAGGTCCCATTCGCGCCACGGAGCGATCACTTTCACACCTGGCTTCAAAGCGTAGGCGCCCAGTTCGAAACGAACCTGGTCGTTGCCCTTGCCGGTCGCGCCGTGGGAAATGGCGTCAGCGCCGGTTTCGTTGGCGATTTCGATCAAGCGCTTGGCGATCAACGGACGAGCGATGGAAGTACCCAGCAGGTACTCGCCTTCATAAACGGTGTTGGCGCGGAACATCGGGAACACGAAATCGCGCACGAATTCTTCACGCAAATCGTCGATGTAGATTTCTTTTACGCCCATGGCCTGTGCCTTGGCGCGGGCCGGTTCGACCTCTTCGCCCTGACCCAGGTCAGCGGTGAAGGTCACTACTTCACAGTTATAAGTATCCTGCAGCCACTTGAGGATCACCGAAGTGTCCAGGCCGCCGGAATACGCCAGAACGACCTTGTTTACGTCCGCCATGCCATCACTCCACGGGGTTCTACGGAAAGCCGTCAAGTCTACCGCTCATGCAGAATAATTTACAGAGGCGCGACAGCTTATGACGACGAAGCGACAGATTATGTCGAGCGAGCGACGGTTGCAGCGGGTTCAGGAGGTCTTCGCGCTGCCCGCGGAAGCAGTGGCTGGAGGCGCCGGTTGCTCGGTCGGCGCTACCCGTTCAAGGCGTACGGCGACCCGGCGGTTTTTCGCCCGATTGGCGGCAGTGTTGTTCGGTGCCAGAGGATAGCGCTCACCGTGAAAACGCAGGGTGATCTGCGATTCCTGGATACCATTGGCCTTGAAGAAATCCATCACGGCCAACGCCCTGCGTCGCGACAGTTCGCGGTTGGTCAGGCGATTGCCGCTGTTGTCGGAATGGCCATCGAGTTCGATGTGGTTGACCGTCGGATCGGCTTTCATGAATTCCAGCATGACCTGCAAATGGGCCTTGGCTTGGGCGTCTAGATCAATGCCCTCCCCCGGAAAGCCGACTTCGGATTGCTTCACCTGTTCAAAATTCTGCGGCAGCAACTTGGCCACGCAACCCTGGTAGTCACTATAGGCCTTGCTGAATTTGACCGGCAGCAGGCGGACTTCAGATACCCGCCCCTCGCCCGAGGAGTGTCGAACCACTGGGCTGCGACCGTCCAGTAACCCGCTGATCAAGCGCCCGGCCTGAACTTGCGAGCTGTTGAACAGCACGTTGCCACTGCCGATTCGTACCGACCCCAGGTTGATGTCGCCACGCCCCGGCTGCCATGGCGCAGCGGCCGCCAGCAAGGTCGCGGAACCGCCACCGATCATCGAGTTGTAGGCCTTCAAGCGAAATGTCGCCTGTTCGCCGGCACGACGCACGAACTCTCCCGAGCCGAAATCGGTGATGGGTTGAGTCAGGCGGCATTCGAACTTGTCACCTTCGACCGTCCACTCGATGCTCTCCAGACGGGTCTGGAAAGTGAGCGCCATCGCAGGAAGGCTGGCAAACACACTGAGCAAGGCTAAATAACGCTGGCGCACGGGAGGCTCCACTGGCTTGTGCAACAAAAAGACCGACACACATATTTACGGCGTACCTGTTGGATATCGGAAGCTTGCCGCAAAACTTGATAGCGAGTGCCTGCAAGAGTCTTTTCCGGTAGCATTCCCCTGAGTTTGACCCGCCTGGAATCCCCTCATGTCCGACCGCCTGACCCTGCTGCGTCCCGACGACTGGCATATTCATCTTCGCGATGGTGCTGTGTTGCCCAATACCGTCGCGGATGTCGCGCGCACCTTTGGTCGCGCCATCATCATGCCCAACCTGGTACCGCCGGTGCGCAACGCGGCTGAAGCCAATGGCTATCGCCAGCGGATTCTCGCCGCGCGTCCGGCCGGCAGCCGTTTCGAACCGCTGATGGTTCTGTACCTGACCGACCGCACCCAGCCCGAAGAAATTCGTGAGGCCAAGGCCAGCGGTTTCGTTCACGCCGCCAAGTTGTACCCGGCCGGCGCGACCACCAACTCGGACTCTGGCGTCACCAGCATCGACAAGATTTTCCCTGCACTCGAGGCCATGGCCGACGTCGGGATGCCCTTGTTGGTTCACGGTGAAGTCACCCGTGGCGATGTCGACGTTTTCGATCGCGAAAAAATCTTCATCGACGAGCACATGCGTCGAGTGGTCGAGCGTTTCCCGACCCTCAAAGTGGTGTTCGAACACATCACCACCGCTGACGCCGTGCAGTTCGTCAACGAGGCTTCGGCCAACGTCGGCGCTACCATCACCGCGCATCACCTGCTGTACAACCGCAACCACATGCTGGTGGGCGGGATTCGGCCGCACTTCTATTGCCTGCCGATCCTCAAGCGCAATACTCACCAGGAAGCCCTGCTCGACGCCGCCACCAGTGGCAGCGACAAGTTCTTCCTCGGCACCGACTCGGCGCCCCATGCCCAGCACGCCAAAGAAGCGGCTTGCGGCTGTGCCGGTTGCTACACCGCTTATGCCGCGATCGAGATGTATGCCGAAGCCTTTGAACAGCGCAACGCGCTGGACAAGCTCGAAGCCTTCGCCAGCCTCAATGGCCCGCGTTTCTACGGCCTGCCGGCGAATACCGATCGCATCACCCTGGTCCGCGATGAGTGGACCGCCCCAACCAGCCTGCCGTTTGGCGAGCTGACTGTAATCCCGCTGCGCGCCGGTGAAAAACTGCGCTGGCGCCTGCTGGAGGAACACGCGTGAGTGAAGACCATTTCGACGACGAACAGGACGGTCAAGGCAACGGAGGTGGTCCTCGTCATCCAATGGCTGCCAGATTCCGTGGTTACCTGCCGGTTGTCGTCGACGTAGAAACCGGTGGCTTCAATTCGGCCACCGATGCCCTGCTGGAAATTGCGGCGACCACCATCGCCATGGACGAAAAAGGCTTTGTGTATCCCGATCACACCTACTTCTTCCGCGTCGAGCCATTTGAAGGCGCGAACATCGAAGCGGCCGCTCTGGAGTTCACCGGGATCAAGCTCGATCACCCGTTGCGCATGGCCGTGAGTGAAGAAGCAGCCCTGACTGATATTTTCCGCGGCATCCGCAAGGCCCTGAAAGCCAACGGCTGCAAACGGGCGATTCTGGTCGGGCACAACAGCAGCTTCGATCTGGGCTTCCTCAACGCCGCTGTCGCGCGCCTGGACATGAAACGTAACCCGTTTCATCCATTTTCCAGCTTCGATACCGCGACCCTCGCAGGTCTGGCATACGGTCAAACCGTATTGGCCAAGGCCTGTCAGGCCGCCGATATCGATTTCGACGGTCGCGAGGCTCATTCGGCTCGCTACGACACCGAGAAGACTGCCGAGCTGTTCTGCGGCATCGTCAATCGCTGGAAACAAATGGGCGGTTGGGAAGATTACAACGACTGATCTGTTACTAATCGGTGGCGAGGGAGCTTGCTCCCTCGCCACCGATGAACAGAATGGGTTTATCCCGCCCATAAAAAAACCGGCCTTATCAGCCGGTTTTTTTATGCCTCGAACGTGCCTTACAGCGCAGCAGCGTTCTCGGTCAGGTAAGCCGCAACACCTTCGGTGGAAGCGGTCATGCCTTTGTCGCCTTTTTTCCAGTTGGCAGGGCAAACTTCGCCGTGCTCTTCGTGGAATTGCAGAGCGTCGACCAGACGGATCAGCTCTTCGATGTTACGGCCCAGCGGCAGGTCGTTGATGATCTGCGAGCGGACAACGCCTTTGTCGTCGATCAGGAACGCGCCACGGAAAGCCACGCCGCCTTCGGACTCAACGTCGTAGGCCTTGGCGATTTCGTGCTTCAGGTCGGCCGCCATGGTGTAGCGAACTTCGCCGATGCCACCATTGTTGACCGGGGTGTTGCGCCAGGCGTTGTGGGTGAAGTGCGAGTCGATCGAAACGGCTACCACTTCCACGTTGCGTGCCTTGAAATCAGACATGCGGTTGTCCAGAGCGATCAGCTCGGACGGGCAAACGAAGGTGAAGTCCAGTGGGTAGAAGAACACCAGGCCGTATTTGCCTTTGATGGCCGAGGACAGGGTGAAGCTGTCTACGATTTCGCCATTGCCGAGTACGGCCGGTACGGTGAAGTCAGGGGCTTGTTTGCCTACGAGTACGCTCATTGGATATCTCCTGGTGTAATAACGTTGAACAGGGTTCATGCCAGCCTGCCACCCTCGGGCGACAGCCCTGTGACACAAACCTGCTTCGCAAAAGGCCGACCATCATACACCGCGTTTTTCACCTGTCCTTAGCGCCTTAATGGTTTTTTTCCTGGAAGGTAAAAAGACCGCTGCTATATTTTTCTCCTGACAACGTGAGAAGAAACCGTTCGTCAGTCACATGCCCTTATGACGAAAACCTTTCAGAAACCACTTTGACAATCATTCTCGTTAACATTAAGATCCATCGCAATTGAGTCACAACCAGCGACGGTTTTCACTTATGTATGTCTGCCTCTGCACTGGCGTCACCGACGGTCAAATCCGCGATGCAATCTATGAAGGTTGCTGCAGCTATCGGGAAGTCCGTCAGGCCACCGGCGTTGCCAGCCAATGCGGTAAATGCGCCTGCCTTGCCAAGGAAGTGGTCCGTGAAACCCTGGGCAAACTGCAATCGGCCCAGGCGTCGATCCCCTACCCCACAGAATTTACCGCCGCATAATGACCGTATTACAAAGAACCGGACTTGATGTCCGGTTTTTTTATGTCTGAAAATCAACCGCTTAGGCGCTAGACGCGGAACACAAACATTCTTATTCCGATTAATTTTCATTTAAGTTTCAATAACTTAGGTTTGACACTCTTAATTACGCGGCTCAAACTCTGCCTTATAGACAGCTAATACAGGGCAGGACCCCATCATGAAAGGCGACATTACAGTCATCCAGCATCTCAACAAGATCCTTGCCAATGAGCTGGTCGCGATCAATCAATACTTTTTGCATGCACGCATGTATGAAGATTGGGGTCTGAACAAGCTCGGCAAGCACGAGTACCACGAATCCATCGACGAGATGAAGCACGCCGACAAGCTGATCAAGCGCATCCTGTTCCTTGAAGGCCTGCCGAACGTCCAGGACCTGGGCAAGCTGAACATCGGCGAACACACCAAGGAAATGCTTGAGTGTGACTTGAAGATCGAACGCGACGGCCATGCCGATCTGAAAGTCGCTATCGCTCACTGCGAAACTGTTGGCGACTTCGGTAGCCGTGAACTGCTCGAAGACATTCTTGAATCCGAAGAAGAACATATCGACTGGCTGGAAACCCAACTGGGCCTGATCGATAAAGTCGGTCTTGAGAACTATCTGCAGTCGCAGATGGGCGAAGAGTAAATGCTACGCCGCTAATCGCGACGCAATAAAAAGCCCCGCTCTTTTTTATAGAGGCGGGGCTTTTTTATGACCGAATTTCAGGTTCACCCTAGAACAGATGTGGGAGCGGGCTTGCTCGCGAAAACGGTATGTCAGTCAACTTATCTGTTGAATGTTATACCGCCTTCGCGAGCAAGCCCGCTCCCACACATAGCGTCTCAGGCGTCGGTCTTGTTGGCCGCAGCAGCTTCAACAGCGGCTTTGATCGTCGCTTGCAACGAACCGTCAGCAGCCATCTCAGTCATGATGTCGCTACCGCCGACCAGCTCACCACCGACCCACAATTGCGGAAAGGTTGGCCAGTTGGCGTACTTTGGCAGGTTGGCGCGGATTTCCGGGTTCTGCAGGATGTCCACATAGGCAAACTTTTCGCCACAGGCCATTACAGCCTGAGCGGCTTTCGCGGAGAACCCACACTGTGGGGCATTCGGCGAGCCTTTCATGTAAAGCAGAATGGTGTTGTTGGCAATCTGCTCTTTAATCGTTTCGATGATATCCATGGAGCACCTCGGCTGAACTTTCCGACTCAGTGGTCGGCACGGTGGCGCATTGTAACGGAAACCCGAGCGCCATGCTCGGCCTCCCCGACAGTCATATTCATGCCGCCGCCACGGTCACCGGCACGCCGTTCAACGCCGCATTACCCGACAACTCATCGAGCTGACATTCGTCAGTCAGGTCATTGGCGCTGGAGCCGGGTTGACCGCTGGCAATCGTCATCTGCACACCCGGTCGCGCATGACCCCAACCGTGAGGAAGGCTGACCACACCTTTCATCATATCCAGGCTGGCGACCACTTCAACCTCAATCACCCCGACCCGCGAACTGACGCGCACCCGCTGCCCATCGCTGAGCCCGCGGCTGGCCAGGTCGTCCGGGTGCATCAGCAGTTGATGGCGCGGTTTGCCCTTCACCAGACGGTGATAGTTGTGCATCCATGAATTGTTGCTGCGCACATGGCGGCGGCCGATCATCAGCAGCTCATCGGCAGCCGGAGCTTGTAGCGCCGCGAAGCGCGCCAGGTCGGCGAGGATCTCGACAGGCGCTGCCTGGACTCGCTGACTGGCGGTCTTCAGGCGTGGCACCAGGTTGGGTTTTAGCGCCCCGAGATCGATACCGTGAGGATGATCGAACAGAGTCGCCAGTGATAGCTTATGTTCCGAAGCGTCGCCATACCGTCCCATCCGCAGCCCCAGGTCGATCATCTGCGCGGGGGCGATGGTTGGCTTCAGCTCTTTGCCAGTCTTCGCTGCAAAAGCCTTGGCCAACCCTACGAAGATTTCCCAGTCATGCAGCGCGCCTTCGGGCTTGGCCAGGATCGCCCGGTTGAAGCGGGTGACGTTGCGCACCGCGAACATGTTGAACGTGGTGTCGTAATGATCGTTTTCCAGCGCCGAAGTCGACGGCAGGATCAGGTCGGCATAACGCGTGGTTTCATTGATGTACAGGTCGACACTGACCATGAACTCCAATCCGTCCAGCGCCTGCTCCAGTTGCCGGCCATTGGGCGTGGACAGCACCGGATTGCCCGCCACGGTGATCAGCGCGCGGACCTGCCCTTCCCCTTCGGTAAGCATCTCTTCGGCCAGCGCCGATACCGGCAGTTCTCCCGCGTATTCCGGACGCCCGGACACGCGGCTCTGCCACCGGTTGAAATGCCCCCCCGAGGTCGAGGCCACCAGATCCACCGCCGGCTCGGTGCACAACGCACCGCCCACCCGGTCGAGGTTGCCGGTGACCAGATTGATCAGTTGCACCAGCCAATGGCACAGGGTGCCGAAAGCCTGGGTCGAAACCCCCATGCGACCGTAGCAGACCGCTGTCGGCGCTGCCGCGAAGTCCCGTGCCAGTTGGCGGATCTGCTCGGCGGGCACCGCGCACAGCGGGCTCATGGCCTCGGCGGTGAAACCTGAGATCGCTTCACGCACCTCATCCAGGCCATCGACCGGTAAATGACTGTCGCGGGTCAGACTTTCAGCGAACAAGGTATTGAGCAGCCCGAACAACAGCGCCGCATCGCCACCGGGGCGCACGAACAGATGCTGATCAGCCATCGCCGCCGTTTCGCTGCGACGCGGATCGACCACCACCACTTTGCCGCCCCGGGCCTGAATCGCCTTGAGGCGCTTCTCCACATCCGGCACGGTCATGATGCTGCCGTTGGAGGCCAGTGGATTGCCGCCCAGGATCAGCATGAAATCGGTGTGATCGATGTCCGGGATCGGCAGCAGCAAGCCGTGGCCGTACATCAAATGACTGGTCAGGTGATGGGGCAACTGATCGACCGATGTCGCGGAGAACCGGTTGCGGGTTTTCAGCAGGCCGAGGAAATAATTGCTGTGGGTCATCAACCCGTAGTTGTGCACGCTGGGGTTGCCCTGATAGACCGCCACCGCGTTCTGCCCGTGACGCTCCTGAATCGCCGCCAGGCGTTCGGCAACAAGACTGAAAGCGTCTTCCCACTCGATAGGCTGCCATTCGCTGCCTGTTCGCAGCATCGGCTGACGCAGGCGATCCGGATCATTTTGAATGTCTTGCAGGGCAACCGCTTTGGGGCAGATGTGCCCACGACTGAAGGTGTCCTGCGGATCACCCTTGATCGAGGTGATCTGTACGCTGCTGCCTTCGACCTCAGAGGTTTCGATGGTCAGGCCGCAGATGGCTTCACACAGGTGGCACGCTCGGTGATGGAGAGTCTTGGTCATGGCCAGTCTCTGTTTTGTTCTGGGCGGGCAATAGCGGCCGCGGGAACAAAACTATGGCGCGCGATCCGCCCCTTTGCCAGCGACGTTCGTCTTGTGAATCGGCGACTATCAGGCCAGCCGATGGCAGCAAGGGATCAGTTCGATGGCAGACTCGGCGGCGCCTGCAACTGGATCTCCTCGATGGTTTCGATCTGCTCATGGGCAACATGCACGCCGGTGAGCTCGCCGATCAATCGCCAATGCTCGTCGAGCCCGGCGCTGATGGTGGCCATGCGGTCGATCATGCGCCGACCGGCCGTCTTCGTGACTTCGTCTTCACTACGCAACAACTCGAAAGACATCGAGGTCATGGAAGCAGTGAGGTGGGTCAGGGAGCGTGCCGTAAGGCCGAGTAGCTCCATCAACAGCTGTTCTTTCGATTCCATTCCAAAGGCTTCCTGCATCGCTCGTGCACTAGTTATAACCCAGCACTTTGCTTTAGCAAATGTTTCGGACAAGACACATTGCCCGCCAAAGGCCCGAATGACAGGTCAAAAACCGACCGCCAGCGTGTCGCCCGCGTCCTGTTTGATTGCCAAGTCCGGCGAGCGCGGTGTACAAATGGTTAGCTGCTGTCAGGAAACAGGCTTCAAAAGCGCTACTGCGGTCACCCGTAGCCCCTCTGAAATCCTCTAAACACCGTAGCCCATTGGAAAAACGCGACATTTAATGTCAATATCGCGCCTTCCCCTATTTCGTCGCCCCGTGCGGCTTACGCCGCAGGTCTCGCCCGTTTTTCAGTTAAACAAGGCTTTGAGTATCTGCGGTCTGTTGCAAAAAGGTAGTCAATGATGAGCGCAAGGCACTTTCTCTCCCTGATGGATTGCACGCCCGAAGAGCTGGTCAGCGTGATCCGTCGAGGCGTTGAGCTCAAGGACCTGCGTAACCGCGGCGTACTGTTCGAGCCTTTGAAAAACCGCGTCCTGGGGATGATTTTCGAGAAGTCCTCGACCCGCACACGCATCTCGTTCGAAGCCGGCATGATCCAGCTCGGCGGCCAGGCGATATTCCTGTCGCCACGCGACACCCAATTGGGTCGCGGCGAGCCGATCGGCGACTGCGCCATCGTCATGTCGAGCATGCTCGATGCGGTGATGATCCGTACCTTTGCCCACAGTACCCTGACCGAATTCGCCGCCAATTCCCGCGTGCCGGTGATCAATGGCCTGTCCGATGACCTGCACCCCTGCCAGTTGCTGGCCGACATGCAAACCTTCCTCGAACACCGTGGTTCGATTCAAGGCAAGACCGTGGCCTGGATCGGCGATGGCAACAACATGTGCAACAGCTATATAGAAGCGGCGATCCAGTTCGACTTCCAGTTGCGCATCGCCTGCCCGGAAGGTTACGAACCCAATCCTGAGTTCGTGGCTAAAGCCGGCGATCGGGTGACCATCGTCCGCGACCCGCAGGAAGCCGTGCGCGGCGCGCACCTGGTGAGCACCGACGTCTGGACCTCCATGGGCCAGGAAGAGGAAACCGCCAAGCGCCTGAAGTTGTTCGCACCGTTCCAGGTCAACCGTGCCCTGCTCGACCTGGCCGCGCCGGACGTGCTGTTCATGCATTGCCTGCCGGCCCACCGTGGTGAGGAAATCAGCCTCGACCTGCTCGACGACTCGCGTTCGGTGGCCTGGGATCAAGCCGAAAACCGTCTTCATGCACAAAAGGCCTTGCTCGAATTCCTCGTCCCGCCTTCGTACCACCACGCATGAGCCAGCCATTACTGCTGAACCTGCGCAACCTGGCCTGCGGTTATCAAAACCAGCGGGTTGTGCAGAACCTCAACCTGCATTTGAATGCCGGCGATATCGGTTGCCTGCTGGGGTCTTCGGGCTGCGGCAAAACCACCACCCTGCGGGCGATTGCCGGTTTTGAACCGGTGCACGAAGGTGAAATCCAGCTGGCGGGCGAGACCATCTCCAGCGCCGGTTTCACCCTTGCCCCGGAGAAGCGCCGGATCGGCATGGTGTTTCAGGATTACGCACTGTTTCCGCATTTGAGCGTGGCCGAGAACATCGCTTTCGGAATCCGCAAGCATCCGCAAAAGGATCGCATCACCGAAGAACTGCTCGAACTGGTCAATCTGAAAAACCTCGGCAAGCGCTTCCCCCATGAGCTGTCCGGTGGCCAGCAGCAACGTGTGGCGTTGGCCCGCGCCCTGGCGCCGGAACCTCAACTGCTGTTGCTCGACGAACCGTTCTCTAACCTCGACGGCGAATTGCGACGCAAGCTCAGTCATGAAGTACGCGCCATTCTCAAGGCGCGCGGCACCAGTGCAATCCTGGTGACCCACGATCAGGAAGAAGCCTTCGCGGTCAGCGACCACGTGGGCGTTTTCAAGGAAGGTCGCCTGGAGCAGTGGGACACGCCCTACAACCTCTATCACGAACCCCTGACGCCATTCGTGGCCAGTTTCATTGGCCAGGGTTACTTCATTCGCGGCCAGTTGAGCAGCCCGGAGTCGGTGCAGACCGAGTTGGGTGAATTGCGCGGCAACCGTGCCTACACCTGGCCAATCGGTTGTGCCGTGGATGTGTTGTTGCGTCCGGACGATATCGTCTATGCGCCGGACAGCCCACTGAAGGCGCAAATTGTTGGCAAGAGCTTCCAGGGGGCATCGACTCTGTACCGCTTGCAGTTGTCTACGGGCGCGCAGCTGGAGTCGATTTTCCCGAGTCATGCCGATCATCTGGTCGGTGCTGAAGTAGGCATTCGGGTGGCGGCTGAACACTTGGTACTGTTTCAGGCGAACGGCAGCACGGCGGCGCAGATTCCGGTGATCGAATCCGGTGTTCGGCGGTACAGCACCGCCAGCTGACACCAGAATCTGTAGGAGCGAGGCTTGCCCGCTCCTACAAAAAAATCATCCGAGCATTAATTTGCCGCTTGCAACCAGCGTCGCATTACCGCCAATGCTCACTCGATCCCCTTCCAGCTGGCAGAACAACTCCCCGCCTCGCGCCGAACACTGATAAGCCGTCAGACTCGACTTGCTCAAGCGTTCCGCCCAATACGGAATCAGGCTGCAATGGGTCGACCCGGTCACCGGGTCTTCGTTGATGCCGATTGCCGGGGCAAAGTATCGCGACACAAAGTCATGCTTGCTGCCCTTGGCGGTCACAATGGCGCCCAGCCATGGCAGTTTTGCCAGCGCAACCATGTCCGGCTGACAATCGAGCACCGCTTGCTCGGACTCCAGTACCACGAACAATTCTTTCGAACCCAACACATCGACTGCTTTCACACCCAAGGCGCGCTCGATATCCAGGGTCACGCCCACTTCCGTCGGCACGATGACCGGGAAATCCAGCCACAAGCGCTCGCCCTCACGACTGACACTCAGCGGGCCGGACTTGCAGATAAAGTCCAGTCGCTCGACCGGTTCCTTATAGACTTCAAACAGAACATAGGCACTGGCCAGGGTCGCATGGCCGCATAACGGGACTTCGGTGGTCGGGGTAAACCAGCGTATGTGCCAGACGGCACCCTCATGTACCAGAAATGCGGTTTCGGCGAGGTTGTGTTCGGCGGCGATTTTTTGCATCAACTCATCGTCAAGCCAGGAATCGAGCCGGTACACCATCGCCGGGTTACCACTGAATGGACGATCACTGAACGCATCAACCTGATGAAACTCCAACTGCATGGCACTTCTCCCTTTTTCAGGTCGACGAGCATGAAGCCACGAAGAGCCCTTCACCAGTGACAGAACGAATCAATTTCCACCATACAGGCTGAACGCCCGAGGCCTTCTGTTCAGGGGCGACCGATATCGGCGAACTTCGCCTGGGTGTGTTCGGCCAACACAGCGGGCGCCAGTTCCACTTCCAGTCCACGCCGTCCGGCGCTGACGAAGATGCTGGAAAAAGGCTGAGCCGAACGATCAATAAAGGTACGCAGACGCTTCTTCTGCCCGAGTGGACTGATGCCGCCTAACAGATAACCTGTCGAGCGCTGTGCAGCTGCGGGATCGGCCATTTCGACTTTCTTCACCCCGGCGGCCTGCGCCAGCGCCTTCAAGTCCAGACTTCCGACGACCGGCACCACCGCCACCAACAATTCCCCCTTTTCGCTGGCCGCCAGCAATGTCTTGAACACCTGCGCCGGGTCCAACCCCAGTTTTTCCGCGGCCTCCAGACCATAGGACGCTGCCTTCGGATCATGTTCGTAACTGTGCACGCGATGTTCGGCACGAACTTTTTTCAACAAATCCAATGCGGGGGTCATGGCAGCTCCAGGCTTGGCGGCAGAAGAAAAATACTGGGCACGATTCTAGGTCATTGATCGATAAAAGGCTCTATTACAACGCTATTTCAAAGCTTGGCCGGGCTTCTGTGCCGTTCGTCCACGATCGGCCTGCCCGATGAACGATGCGGTCATTCACGTGACTAATAGTTGAAATGTGACCGACAGTTCACTTTCGACCTTTGACAGCAGCGTTTCTTGTCTATATTTTTTCGAATCTGAATACTGTACGAATGTCTCACCGCAGCACCCAGCAGTAAGCCGAACACAGGATGGGGATCCTGACTTGGTGAAAATCGCGCTTTGACTTTGATCAAAAAGCGCCAGACAACAACAAAAACGAGGTTTTCAATGACAACTGCTTTACAACAACCGTCGCTCTCGAGCCAATGCATGGCCGAGTTTCTGGGTACTGCACTGCTCATCTTTTTCGGTACCGGCTGCGTTGCCGCGCTCAAGGTGGCGGGTGCCAGCTTCGGACTGTGGGAAATCAGCATCATCTGGGGGGTGGGCGTCAGCATGGCGATCTACCTCACCGCCGGCGTTTCCGGCGCGCACCTCAATCCTGCCGTGAGTATCGCGCTGAGCATTTTCGCTGACTTCGAAAAGCGCAAACTGCCTTTCTATATCTTCTCTCAGGTGGCCGGCGCCTTTTGCGGGGCCTTGTTGGTTTACACGCTGTACAGCAACCTTTTCTTCGATTTCGAACAAACTCACCAAATGGTTCGTGGCACCCAGGCCAGCCTTGAATTGGCGTCGGTGTTCTCCACTTTCCCGAACCCTGCCCTGACCACTGCCCAGGCCTTTTTGGTTGAAGTGATCATCACCGCCATATTGATGGGCGTGATCATGTCGCTGACCGACGACAACAATGGCCTGCCCAAAGGGCCGCTGGCGCCGTTGCTGATCGGCCTGCTGATTGCCGTGATTGGTAGCTCGATGGGCCCGTTGACCGGTTTCGCGATGAACCCGGCCCGAGACTTCGGTCCTAAACTGATGACTTTCTTCGCCGGCTGGGGTGAAATTTCCTTCACTGGCGGGCGCGATATCCCGTACTTCCTGATCCCGATTTTTGCACCGATTGTCGGTGCCTGCCTCGGTGCTGCAGCTTATCGCGGGCTGATTGCCCGTCATCTGCCCAGCGCCATACCTGCTACAAAGGATGCAGTACCGGCCATTGACGGCAAACCAAGAACGTCTTGAAACCGTTGGCGCGTGATCCTGCCCATGTGGTGCCGCGCCTGACCTCACTTCCTAATTTTCGTCCAAGGCAATCGACATGACCGACATACAGAATAAGAACTACATCATTGCCCTCGATCAGGGTACAACCAGCTCCCGCGCGATCATTTTCGACCGTGACGCGAACGTGGTCTGCACCGCCCAGCGCGAATTCGCGCAGCATTACCCGCAAGCCGGCTGGGTCGAACATGACCCGATGGAAATCTTCGCCACCCAAAGCGCCGTGATGGTCGAGGCCCTGGCTCAAGCCGGCCTGCATCACGATCAGGTCGCAGCCATCGGCATCACCAACCAGCGCGAAACCACCGTGGTCTGGGACAAGACCACCGGCCGCCCGATCTACAACGCGATCGTCTGGCAGTGCCGGCGCAGCACCGAAATCTGCCAACAGCTCAAGCGCGATGGCCACGAGCAATACATCAGCGACACCACTGGCCTGGTCACCGATCCGTACTTCTCTGGCACCAAGCTCAAGTGGATCCTCGACAACGTCGAAGGCAGCCGTGAACGTGCGCGCAAGGGTGAACTGCTGTTCGGCACCGTAGACAGCTGGCTGATCTGGAAATTTACCGGCGGTAAAGTACACGTCACCGACTACACCAACGCCTCGCGCACCATGCTCTTCAACATCCACACGCTGGAGTGGGACGCGAAGATGCTGGAGGTCCTCGACATCCCGCGCGAGATGCTGCCGGAAGTTAAATCCTCGTCCGAGATCTACGGCCACACCAAAAGTGGCATCGCCATTGGCGGTATCGCCGGCGACCAGCAGGCAGCCCTCTTCGGCCAAATGTGCGTCGAGCCAGGCCAGGCGAAAAACACCTATGGCACCGGTTGCTTCCTGCTGATGAACACCGGCGACAAAGCGGTGAAATCCAAACACGGCATGCTCACCACCATCGCTTGCGGCCCGCGTGGCGAAGTGGCCTACGCCCTGGAAGGTGCAGTATTCAACGGTGGCTCCACCGTGCAGTGGTTGCGTGACGAGTTGAAAATCATCAACGACGCCCACGACACCGAATACTTTGCCAACAAGGTCAAGGACAGCAACGGTGTGTACCTGGTGCCCGCCTTCACCGGTCTGGGCGCTCCCTACTGGGACCCGTATGCCCGTGGCGCATTGTTCGGCCTGACGCGCGGCGTACGCGTGGATCACATCATTCGTGCCGCGCTGGAGTCGATTGCCTACCAGACCCGCGACGTCCTGGACGCCATGCAGCAGGATTCCGGCGAACGCCTCAAGTCCCTGCGCGTGGACGGCGGCGCAGTCGCGAACAATTTCCTGATGCAATTCCAGGCCGACATTCTCGGTACGCAGGTCGAGCGTCCGCAAATGCGTGAAACCACCGCATTGGGCGCGGCTTACCTAGCGGGTCTGGCGTGTGGCTTCTGGGGCAGCCTGGACGAGTTGCGCGGCAAGGCAGTGATCGAGCGCGAGTTCGAACCGACACTGGACGAAACCGCGAAGGAAAAACTCTACGCCGGCTGGAAAAAAGCGGTCAGCCGCACTCGTGATTGGGAACCGCATGAGGGTGCTGAATAAGCCAAGGTCGGGTTCTAACTGGTAGGGAGCAGATTCCTGCGGCATCATGGGCAAATTTTGCACGGCAGCCCAAAGGAAGCCCCATGAATCTGCCTCCCCGTCAGCAGCAAATCCTCGAACTGGTCCGCGAACGCGGCTATGTCAGCATCGAGGAAATGGCCCAGCTGTTCGTCGTTACACCGCAAACCATCCGCCGCGATATCAATCAACTGGCGGAAGTCAATCTGTTGCGTCGCTACCACGGCGGCGCAGCCTACGACTCCAGCGTCGAAAACACTGCCTACGCCATGCGCGCCGATCAGATGCGCGATGAAAAACAGCGTATCGGCGAAGCCATTGCCGCTCAGATTCCCGATCACGCCTCGCTGTTCATCAATATCGGCACCACCACCGAATCCATAGCTCGGGCGCTGCTCAACCACAACCACCTGAAGATCATCACCAACAACCTGCATGTGGCCTCGATGCTCAGCGCCAAGGACGATTTCGACGTGCTGCTGACCGGTGGCAACGTGCGGCGTGACGGTGGCGTGGTCGGTCAGGCGAGTGTCGACTTCATTAACCAGTTCAAGGTCGACTTCGCCCTGGTCGGCATCAGCGGCATTGATGAAGACGGCAGCTTGCTGGACTTCGATTATCAGGAAGTGCGGGTGTCCCAGGCGATCATTGCCAATGCCCGGCAGGTGATTTTGGCCGCCGACTCCAGCAAATTCGGGCGCAATGCCATGATTCGCCTGGGGCCGATCAGCCTGATCGATTGCCTGGTCACTGATCAGCAGCCTTCGCCAGCCTTGGC
Source organism: Pseudomonas sp. F-14 TE3482 (assembly GCF_053629455.1). NCBI lineage: Bacteria > Pseudomonadati > Pseudomonadota > Gammaproteobacteria > Pseudomonadales > Pseudomonadaceae > Pseudomonas > Pseudomonas sp. F-14 TE3482. The sequence continues at coordinate 2,548,295 of NZ_JBRJII010000001.1, read as the reverse complement.
GCAGCTGTTGAGTCAGCACAAGATTCGGCTGGAAGTGGTTTAACCCCCCACATTTTCGTCGTCTGTACCGACGCCATCGCGGGCAAGCCCGCTCCCACAGGTCTGCACATAACCTGTGGGAGCGGGCTTGCCCGCGATGGCGACAGGCCACACAAAACACCTCTTGCGCCCAATCGCGCCTCTAAATGTTCGTAAATTTTCCTTTAACCGCCCTTCGATCAGTATTTTCAATCGAAGTTGACTGGCTGTGCGCGTCTTTATGGGCTAGTATTTTCGTAAATGAACATTAATGTTCGAATTCCAATATAGAAAATCAAAGCCCGAGGCCAGCCGATGCCCACTTCTACCTTGCCTACGCCCCCTCTCGCCGAGGTTTACGATATCGCCGTCATCGGTGGTGGGATCAATGGCGTGGGGATCGCAGCGGATGCCGCCGGTCGCGGTCTTTCGGTATTCCTTTGCGAAAAGGATGACCTGGCCAGCCACACTTCGTCCGCCAGCAGCAAGCTGATCCACGGCGGCCTGCGCTATCTCGAACATTACGAATTTCGCCTGGTGCGCGAAGCCCTCGCCGAGCGCGAAGTGCTGCTGGCCAAGGCGCCGCACATCGTCAAACAGATGCGTTTCGTGCTCCCGCACCGCCCGCACCTGCGTCCGGCCTGGATGATCCGCGCCGGCCTGTTCCTTTATGATCATCTCGGCAAACGAGAAAAACTCGAAGGCTCGAAAAGCCTGAAGTTTGGTCCGGACAACGCCCTGAAAAGCGAAATCACCAAAGGTTTCGAATATTCCGATTGCTGGGTCGATGACGCACGCCTGGTCGTACTGAACGCCATGGCCGCCCGCGAGAAAGGCGCCCATGTTCACACCCAGACCCGCTGCGTCAGTGCCCGTCGCACCAAGGGCCTGTGGCATCTGAACCTGGAGCGTGCCGATGGCAGCCTGTTTTCGATCCGCGCCAAAGCACTGGTCAATGCAGCCGGCCCGTGGGTCGCCAAGTTCATCCGTGATGACCTGAAGATGGAATCGCCGTATGGCATCCGTCTGATCCAGGGCAGCCACCTGATCGTGCCAAAGCTATATGAAGGCGAACACGCGCACATTCTGCAAAACGAAGATCAGCGCATCGTCTTCACCATTCCGTACCTGAATCACTTCACCCTGATCGGCACCACCGACCGTGAGTACACCGGCGACCCGGCGAAAGTTGCGATCACTGAAGGCGAAACCGATTACCTGCTCAAAGTGGTCAACGCCCACTTCAAGAAGCAAGTCAGTCGCGGCGACATTCTGCACAGCTATTCCGGTGTTCGTCCGCTGTGCAACGACGAATCCGACAACCCGTCGGCCGTTACTCGCGACTACACCCTGGCATTATCGGGCAGTGGCGAAGAAGCGCCGTTGCTGTCGGTGTTCGGCGGCAAACTGACGACTTACCGCAAACTGGCCGAGTCGGCGCTGGCGCAACTGGCCCCTTACTTCGCGCACATCAAGCCGAGCTGGACGGCCAGCGCCACCCTGCCCGGCGGCGAAGACATGACCACCCCGCAGGCCTTGAGCTCGCGGATCCGCGACAAATTCGACTGGGTGCCCACCGAGATCGCCCGACGTTGGGCCACCACTTACGGCAGCCGCACCTGGCGCATGCTCGAAGGTGTGGAAAGCCTTAATGATCTGGGCGAACACATCGGCGGCGGTCTCTACACTCGCGAAGTTGATTACCTGTGCAGCGAAGAATGGGCGACCACCGCCCACGACATTCTGTGGCGCCGCACAAAGCTTGGGCTGTTCACTACCCCGGCGGAACAGCAGAAGCTCGAAGATTACCTGAACAAGCTCGAACAGAACCGCAGCAAGATCGAAGCGGCCTGATCGGGAATCCGGTGAAACGAAGCCCCTGAATCTCACGATTCAGGGGCTTTTTGCGTTCCGAATACACCTCGCCCCCTGTGGGAGCCGGGCTTGCCCGCGATGAAGCCAGCACAGGCAATAATAATGTCGATTGACATACCGCTATCGCGGGCAAGCCCGCTCCCACAGGGTTGGAGTAAAACCCAAGATTCTATTCGGTTTTCCGAACGCGACTTGCCAGTCGATTCGGTAAACCGGATCGCCCAATAGAAAATTCAGCGCCATAAATATTTAATAGCCTTATAAATCAATAGCTTGATCTATATCGCCTGGCCTGGCACGAGTCATGCTCTACACTCTTGGACGAATGTTCGTTGCGCCACCCCTTCAGGAGCCGGCAAGCATTCGAAGCACCAAAAAGGGCCGATGAACTGGCTCCATATAAAAACAATGTCGAGGAAAATTTGATGCGCATCGTTCCCCATCTCCTGGGCGCAGCCATTGCTGCCGCTCTGATTAGCACTCCAGTTTTCGCCGCCGAACTCACCGGCACACTGAAGAAGATCAAAGAGTCCGGCACCATCACCCTCGGGCATCGTGACGCTTCCATTCCGTTTTCCTACATCGCGGATGCTTCCGGCAAACCGGTTGGCTACTCCCACGATATTCAGCTGAAAATCGTCGAAGCCATCAAGAAAGACCTGGACATGCCCAACCTCCAGGTCAAATACAACCTGGTGACCTCGCAAACCCGTATCCCGCTGGTGCAGAACGGCACCGTGGACGTCGAGTGCGGTTCCACCACCAACAACGTCGAACGTCAGCAGCAAGTTGACTTCTCCGTCGGCATCTTCGAAATCGGCACCAAGCTGCTGGCCAAGAAAGATTCCCCATACAAAGACTTCGCCGACCTCAAAGGCAAGAACGTCGTGACCACCGCCGGCACCACGTCCGAGCGCATCCTCAAGTCGATGAACGCCGACAAGCAGATGGGCATGAACGTGATCTCCGCCAAAGACCATGGCGAGTCCTTCCAGATGCTGGAAACCGGCCGTGCCGTGGCTTTCATGATGGACGACGCCTTGCTGGCCGGTGAAATGGCCAAGGCCAAGAAGCCGACCGACTGGGCCGTGACCGGGACTGCGCAGTCCAATGAGATTTACGGTTGCATGGTTCGCAAAGGCGACGCGCCGTTCAAGAAAGCTGTCGACGACGCCATCATCGCGACCTACAAGTCCGGCGAGATCAACAAGATCTACGAAAAATGGTTCATGCAGCCAATTCCGCCAAAAGGCCTGAACCTGATGTTCCCGATGAGCGAAGAGCTCAAGGCCCTGATCGCCAATCCAACCGACAAAGCGGCTGACGAAAAGAAATCCTGATTTCTGACTAACCTTATCCCCTGAGAGAGCCTTTGCCCTTTCAGGGGTTGTCACTCCCTGCTGGCATTTCTGGAAACACTCGAACCGGTGGCTGTCGAGCCGCTCGTGTGTGCCTGATCTTCAAGATCGGGCGGGAACGGAGTCCCCAGGCGGGCATTTGTACATCGAACGAATCCGAGGGGAGACCCTAATGAATTACAACTGGGACTGGGGCGTGTTCTTCAAGTCCACCGGCGTGGGCAGCGAGATTTATTTCGACTGGTACCTTTCCGGTTTGGGCTGGACCATCGCCATTGCCGTCGCAGCCTGGATCATCGCGCTGCTGCTGGGCTCGATTCTGGGCGTCATGCGCACGGTACCGAATCGCATCGTATCGGGCATCGCGACCTGCTACGTCGAACTCTTCCGTAACGTGCCGCTGCTGGTTCAGCTGTTCATCTGGTACTTCCTGGTGCCCGATCTGCTGCCTGCGGATATCCAGGAGTGGTACAAGCAGGATCTCAACCCCACCACTTCGGCGTTCCTCAGCGTCGTCGTGTGCCTTGGCCTGTTCACCACCGCTCGGGTTTGCGAACAAGTGCGCACCGGTATCCAGGCGCTGCCCCGCGGCCAGGAAGCCGCCGCTCGCGCCATGGGTTTCAAGCTGCCGCAGATCTACTGGAACGTGCTGCTGCCCCAGGCTTACCGCATCATCATTCCGCCGCTTACCTCGGAATTTTTGAACGTATTCAAGAACTCCTCCGTCGCGTCGCTGATTGGCCTGATGGAGCTGCTCGCGCAGACCAAACAGACCGCCGAGTTCTCCGCCAACCTGTTCGAAGCCTTCACCCTGGCCACGCTGATCTACTTCACGCTGAACATGAGCCTGATGCTGCTGATGCGTTCGGTCGAGAAGAAAGTCGCCGTACCGGGCCTGATTTCCGTAGGGGGTAAATGATGGAATTCGACTTCTCGGGCATCATTCCGTCCCTGCCGGGTTTGTGGAACGGCATGATCATGACCCTCAAGCTGATGGCGCTGGGCGTGATCGGCGGGATCATCCTCGGCACGCTCCTGGCGCTGATGCGCCTGTCCCACAACAAACTGCTGTCGAACATCGCCGGCGCCTACGTTAACTACTTCCGCTCGATCCCGTTGCTGCTGGTCATCACCTGGTTCTACCTGGCGGTGCCGTTTGTATTACGCTGGATTACCGGCGAAGACACCCCGATCGGCGCGTTCGCCTCGTGCATCGTGGCCTTCATGATGTTCGAAGCCGCGTATTTCTGCGAAATCGTCCGGGCTGGCGTGCAGTCGATCCCCAAGGGCCAGATGGGCGCTGCCCAGGCGTTGGGCATGGAATACGGCCAGATGATGCGACTGATCATCCTGCCGCAAGCGTTTCGCAAGATGACCCCGCTGCTGCTGCAACAGAGCATCATCCTGTTCCAGGACACCTCGCTGGTGTATGCGGTGGGCCTGGTGGATTTCCTCAATGCCTCCCGTGCCAGTGGCGACATCATCGGTCGCTCCAATGAGTTCCTGATCTTCGCAGGTCTCACGTACTTCACAATCAGCTTTGCCGCCTCGCTGCTGGTCAAGCGTCTGCAAAAAAGGTTTGCCGTATGATCTCTATCAAGAATGTCAACAAGTGGTATGGCGACTTCCAGGTACTGACTGACTGCAGCACCGAGGTCAAAAAAGGCGAAGTGATTGTGGTGTGCGGGCCGTCTGGTTCCGGCAAATCCACCCTGATCAAATGCGTCAACGCCCTGGAACCGTTCCAGAAAGGCGACGTGATCGTCGATGGCACATCCATCGCCGACCCGAAGACCAACCTGCCGAAACTGCGCTCGCGCGTGGGCATGGTGTTCCAGCATTTCGAACTGTTCCCGCACCTGAGCATCATGGACAACCTGACCATCGCACAGGTCAAGGTGTTGGGTCGCAGCAAGGAAGAGGCTTCCAAGAAAGCCCTGCAACTGCTCGAACGCGTCGGTCTTTCGGCCCACGCGAAAAAGCATCCAGGCCAACTCTCCGGCGGTCAGCAACAGCGTGTGGCGATTGCCCGTGCGCTGGCGATGGACCCGATCGTCATGCTGTTCGACGAACCGACCTCGGCGCTGGACCCGGAAATGGTCAACGAAGTACTCGACGTGATGGTGCAACTGGCCCACGAAGGCATGACCATGATGTGCGTGACCCATGAAATGGGCTTTGCGCGCAAAGTGGCCGACCGGGTGATCTTCATGGACCAGGGCAAGATCATCGAAGACTGCAAGAAAGAAGAGTTCTTCGGCGACATCACCGCCCGCTCCGACCGCGCGCAGCATTTCCTCGAGAAGATTCTGCAGCACTAAGCATCGGACGCCGCTCCCCCTGTGGGAGCTGGCTTGCCTGCGATAGCGGAGTGTCAGTCGACATCATCATTGACAGACCGACCGCTATCGCAGGCAAGCCAGCTCCCACAAGGATCTGTGGTGATCTGTAGATTTGTGTTGTGGTTGACCCAAGGCATCTGTGATGAAATGCGACTCCACTCTCTATCGCGCCGCGCCGCCATCACTCGCCGTGAAACCCCGTTTGATTCGCCATCTGTTCCTGCCGCCACTGGTCATCGCCCTGATGATCGGATTGGGTTACATCGGCTTCTGGGTCAGTGAACACTACGGAATTCGCAGCCTTAGCGAGAATGGCCAGCGTCAGTTGGAACTGCACGCCCGCGCCGTCGAGAGCGAAATCAGCAAGTACACCTACCTGCCCAGCCTGCTGGAACTCGAATCCAGTGTTTCAAAGCTGTTGGCCGCCCCGTCTCCGGAACTCCGGCAGACGGTCAACGAATACCTTGAAGGCCTGAACCGGCGCAGCCGCAGTCGGGCCATTTATGTGATGGACACCACCGGTCGCGTACTGGCCACCAGCAACTGGCGCGATGTCGACAGTTATCTGGGTGAAGACCTGTCCTTCCGCGCCTATTTCCAGAATGCCGTGCGCGGTCAGCCGGGGCGTTTCTATGGCATCGGCAGCACCAGTGGCGAACCCGGTTACTACCTGGCGCATGGCCTGGAAGAGCACGGCAAGATCATCGGCGTCGCCGTGGTCAAGGTCCGCCTCGAAGCCATGGAAGAACGCTGGCAGCGTGCGCGCCTGGAAGCCTTCGTCAGCGACGAGAACGGCATCATCATTCTTTCCAGCGATCCGGCGCGGCGGCTTAAATCGGTGGTGCCATTGAGCGAGGAAACCAAGGAAAAACTGGCCCGTAGCCTGCAGTACTACTGGTTTCCGCTGAATGAACTGCAACCGCTGGCACGGGAGAAACTCGCCGAAGGCGAAGAAAAGCTGACCTTCCCCGCCAACAGCGAATTGATGTCCGAAGAAGAGAACATCAGCTATCTCTCGCAAACGCGGCCGCTGAGCGACACCCCATGGAATTTCACCCTGCTCACGCCTCTGCAGGATTTGCGCCGTGAAGCGATCAATCAGGGGATTCTGGTGGCGGTGGCATTTGCCCTGGTGGCGTTTCTGCTGATCGCCTGGAACGAGCGGCGCAAGGTGATCGCCACCCGCCTCGCGGCGCGGGAAGCCTTGCAGGAAGCCAACAATCAACTGGAGCGTCGGATTACCGAACGCACCACCGACCTGCGCGCCAGCAACGAACGGCTCAAGGGCCAGATCCGTGAACGGCGGCAGGCGGAAGAGACGTTGCGCCGCGCCCAGGATGAACTGGTCCAGGCCGGCAAACTGGCGGCCATCGGCCAGATGTCCACCAGCATCGCCCACGAATTGAACCAGCCGCTGGCCGCCTTGCGGACCTTGTCCGGCAATACCGTGCGCTTTCTGGAACGCGGTCAGCTGGATGTGGCCAGCACCAACCTCAAGACCATCAATGAACTGATCGACCGCATGGGCCGGATCACTGCCAGCCTGCGTTCCTTCGCCCGGCGTGGCGATGACAAGGGCCAGGCCAGCCTCGGCAAAGCCGTGGACGCTGCCCTGCAGTTGCTGGGTAGCCGGGTGGAAAGTGCGCACCTGCAATTGCACCGCGACTTCAAAGACGTACAACTGCAGATCGACCAGACCCGCCTGGAACAGATCCTGGTCAACCTGATCGGCAACGCGCTCGACGCCATGCAGTCGCAACCCCAGCCGGCGTTGTGGCTCGAGGGCGAGGCGTTCGATGGCAAGTATCGTCTGCGGGTACGCGACAACGGCCACGGCATCGATGCCGAAGCGCGCAAGCATCTGTTCGAACCGTTCTTCACCACCAAACCCGGCGAACAAGGCCTGGGCCTCGGCCTGACGCTTTCCGCCAGCCTGGCCGCCGCCACTGGCGGGCATCTGGGTGTCGAGCACCCGGCCAGCGGTGGTACCACCTTCGTCCTCAGTTTACCGTTGGTAAGCCCCACTCCCGCCGAGCCAATATGAACAACGACCTTAGTGTGCTGATCGTCGAAGACGACCCCCATGTCCTACTCGGCTGCCAACAGGCGCTGACCCTGGAAGACATTCCCTGCGTAGGCGTGGGCAGCGCCGAAGAAGCGCTGGAACGTGTCGGCGATAACTTCGCCGGCATTGTCATCAGCGACATCCGCCTGCCGGGCATCGATGGCCTGGAACTGCTGACCCGGCTCAAGGCCCGCGATCGCAGCCTGCCGGTGGTGCTGATTACCGGCCACGGCGACATCTCGATGGCCGTCGGCGCGATGCAGAAAGGCGCCTATGACTTCATGGAGAAACCCTTCTCCCCCGAACGTCTGGTGGACGTCGCCCGCCGTGCGCTGGAGCAACGCAGCCTGGCGCGGGAAGTGTCGTCGTTACGTCGACAGCTGTTCGAGCGCGACTCCCTCGAAGGCCGGATCATCGGGCGCTCGCCGGCCATGCAGAACCTGCGGGAACTGATCGCCAACGTCGCCGATACGTCGGCCAACGTGCTGATCGAAGGCGAGACTGGCACCGGTAAAGAATTGGTTGCGCGCTGCCTGCACGACTTCAGCCGCAGGCACTCCAAACAGTTCGTCGCGCTGAACTGCGGTGGCCTGCCGGAGAACCTGTTCGAAAGTGAAATATTCGGCCACGAGGCCAACGCCTTCACTGGTGCCGGCAAGCGGCGTATCGGCAAGATCGAGCACGCCGACGGCGGCACGCTGTTCCTCGATGAAGTGGAAAGCATGCCGCTACCGTTGCAGATCAAGCTGCTGCGGGTGTTGCAGGAACGCACTCTTGAACGCCTTGGCTCGAACCAGAGCGTGGCGGTGGATTGCCGGGTGATCGCCGCGACCAAGTCCGATCTGGATCAATCAAGCAAGGCTGGCGAATTTCGCAGCGACCTGTATTACCGCTTGAACGTGGTGACCCTGGAGCTGCCGCCGTTGCGCGAGCGCCGCGAAGACATCCTGCAATTGTTCGAACACTTTTTGCAGCAGTCATCCTTGCGCTTCGACCGCGCGGTGCCGGAGCTGGACAACCAGACCCTGTCGAACCTGATGAGCCACGACTGGCCAGGCAACGTGCGCGAATTGCGCAACGTCGCCGAGCGTTTCGCATTGGGCCTGCCGGCCTTCAAAAAATCCGGCACCAATGGCAGCAACCAGGGTCTGGCCTTCGCCGAAGCGGTGGAAGCTTTCGAACGCAACCTGCTCAGCGACGCCTTGCAGCGCAGCGGCGGCAACCTGACCCAGGCCAGCCAGGAACTGGGGATGGCCAAGACCACGCTGTTCGACAAAGTGAAGAAATACGGGTTGAGCCACTGATGGACCTGATATTCAAAGCGACCCTGGGCGCGGCGGCGGTGGTGATTCTGGCCATGCTGGCCAAGACCAAAAACTATTACATCGCCGGCCTGGTGCCGCTGTTCCCGACCTTTGCGCTGATCGCTCATTACATCGTCGGCAAAGGGCGCTCGCTGGATGATCTGAAAACCACCATCGTGTTTGGCATGTGGTCGATCATTCCGTACTTCGTCTACCTGGCGACCTTGTATGTGATGGTCGACCGAATGCGGCTGGAGGCTTCGTTGGCGGTGGCGGCGGTGGCCTGGTTGATGGCGGCGACGGTGCTGGTCAGCGTGTGGGTTCGCTTGCACGGCTAGATTCAAAAAGATCGCGGCCTGCGGCATTTGCACACACCTGTAGGAGCTGCCGCAGGCTGCGATCTTTTGATCTTGATTTTTTCTAGACCGCTGAAGGTCAAGATCAAAAGATCGCAGCCTGCGGCAGTTCCTACGCAGATCGAGCCGTTAGCCGTTGACTGTTCCGCCCTTGGCCTCACTCATGGCTTCCAGCCCGGCCCAGTGCAGCAAGCGATGAGCATCGAACGTGTTGTAGATGCGGCTGTTGCCATCCGTGCGAAAGGCAAACCCGACCTCGGCGCCACGCGCGCGGATCATTTCGCGGTTCTTCTGCGATTGCTCAGGCGTCGAGCCGTACTTTTCGCTGATGTGTTCGGTGATGTTCTGGCCTTCGGGGTTCATCTTCGGGTTCAGTTCGAACGGCTGGAAACGGATCTCGGCCTGGACTTCGTCACCCAGCAAATCCAGGGCACGGGTCAGGCTATATAGACCGACGACGCACCAGGGGCAGGACACGTCGCTGACGAAATCGATTTTCAAGGGGGTACTCATCATTGACCTCACAGGCTTGAATCGCGCCGGAAAGTTCGAACGATACACCCGCAGGCTGAGCCCGTGTGGCAGCCGTTCCACTATCCCTGTGGGAGCCGGGCTTGCCCGCGATGACGGCCTTCCAGACGACATCTTCGGTGACTGACACGCCGCCATCGCGGGCAAGCCCGGCTCCCACAGGTTTTTTTTTGGGGGGGGTGGGCGGGCATGTTTAGTTCTGTTTAGCGTTACTTCCTGAAAGCTACAGCGCCTTGCGCCGTCGCCTACAACCACGTCAGAATCCGCCGGCTTGTGCGTCTGGAGGCCCGTCGGTAACTTGGCTCCTGTCACTGATTCCCAGTGATCGGGTTTAGTAGCCCGGATTCCCCCTCAAGACGGTTGCACAAGCGTCATTTAGTCAGGTTTTCACCTGCACTTGATGGTGGCTGTGCGCATGGCACCCTCGGGTGCGCCGGGTTTGAGGGGTACTCCGGTCTACTAACTTGCGCACAGCTGCCCCCCTTCCGTTTAGTAGCGAGACGGGTTGTAGCTCTACTAAAAGGTGTATCCCTCAATGTTCAAAATCACTCCAAACCCACCGGAAACCGACGACGTTTCCCCATACGAAGCCCCCCGGCTCCAAAAAGCTCAACGAAGCCGCCGACCGCGCCCTCGATTACTACCTCAAACCGGTCATTCCCCAAGACACCCCACGCAAACCCAGCACCCTTTACCTCATCGCCCCCGACGCCAGTAACGAAACCCTGCTGGTCAACGCCTGCGAATCGCTGGCGGCGGCGAGCGTGATGCTGAGTGATTTCGCGGGGCAACTGAACGGCCCGCAACGCAACACCGTGCTCGGCATCCAGAACTCGGTCATGCTGGGTGAACTGGCGGTGAACCGGATGCTCGATAACTTCGTTCCAACGTAAACCAGCCTCCACTGTCGTTGAGGCGCTTTTGTGGCGAGGGAGCTTGCTCCCGCTCGGCTGCGCAGCAGTCGTAAACAGGTCAATGCGGATTACCTGAGACTCAGCAGCCTGTGCAGGATTGGGGCTGCTTCGCAGCCCAGCGGGAGCAAGCTCCCTCGCCACAGGGCTCCCACAGTTTGGATTGGGGTGTTACAGAAGATTGTGTTCGGCCACCGGATCGATCTGCGCCCAATGCGAGGTGTCTTCGCGGTGGGCCTGTAAATACGGCAACACCGCCGCCAGTAACGGCGCCTTGAACGCCTCCTGGAAACGATGGGCCAGCCCCGGAATCAGCTTCAATTGACTGCCGCGAATGTGCGCCGCCAGGTGTACGCCATGCATCACCGGCAACAACGGATCGGCGGTGCCGTGAACCACCAGCGTTGGCACCCGCAATTGATTGAGCAACGCCACACGGCTCCGTTCAGCGAGGATCGCCATGATCTGGCGCTTCACGCCCTCGGGGTTGAATGCCCGGTCATAAGATTGCGCCGCCTGCTGCAACAACGCCTGCCGGTCATCGCTCACCGCCGGGCTACCCAATGCCGCCAGCAAATCGGCCTGTTGCTCCAGTGCTACTTCGCGATTCGGCGCACCGCGTCGCGCGAGTAACTGCATCAGTGCCGCACTTGGCGCTGGCAAACCTTCGGCCCCCGAGCTGGTCATCAGCAAGGTCAGGCTCTCGATACGCTGCGGTGCCATGGCCGCCATATGCTGGGCGATCATCCCGCCCATGCTGGCGCCCAGTACGTGGAATTGCTCGACGTGCAAGGCACTCATCAGGCCGAAGGCATCGTCGGCCATGTCGGTCAGGGTGTACGGCGCCGATACCGGCAAGCCGAGTTTGTAGCGCATCACTTCGAACGTCAGGTTGGCGTCGACCGGCGTCTGCCGCCAAGTGGAGAGGCCGACATCGCGGTTGTCATAGCGGATCACCCGAAAACCCTGCTGACACAGCGCAACCACCACTTCGTCCGGCCAGTGAATCAACTGCCCGCCCAGGCCCATCACCAGCAACAACGCAGGGTCCGAGGCACGGCCAATGATTTGGTAGGCCAGGCTCACCTGCTCCAGATCGACCCGCTCGGTCGGAACATCGACATCGCACCGCGAAGCCGCCAGGGACGGCAAGCTGAACAATAAAGCGGCCAGAAAAGTGGCCGCCGATAACAATAAAGCACGCATGAAAAACACCGAAACGCAGAACTCCAGTAGAGCGCGAGTCTGATGAAGTTTGTTCAAGCGCGCTGCCACAGTTACGTGACAGTTTGATGAAGATTGCCGAGCGGTCATCGCGACAGTTCGATTGCATGAGGTGCGTTCGATCACATCCGCCTCTGATGCGATAACTATTTACCGCCACCGTCCCCGACAACTTTCCTTAAATGGCTCACAAATGGAGTGGAACCGCCGCTCCTCACACCGAGCCCTGTTGATATGACCGATAGACTTCTTTTCGACCTCCCCAACCCGGCGCCGATCCTCATCCCTACCCCATCCGCGCTGCCGCCTCTCTACGACGAAAGCCTGTTTCTGCATGCTTCGGCACGCTGGCGCGAAAGCAGCGAGGGCTTGCGCGAGCTTCTTGCCGCCAGTCCGGGAATGCGTGACACGCTCACTCAACTGTTGAAACAGAAACTCGATCTGGCCGGGCAACAAGCTGGCTTGCTCTTCGTCGCCACACAGGAGCATCCGGAACGGTTTGTCAGCTTCACCGATGCCTGCGCCTTCGTCCTGCAACACCCGACACTGGAGACGACGCTCGATGAGCGCTGCCAAGTGACCGGTCTGAGTCAGACTCATCCCCTGTCGAACCTGACGCCACTGCAAATGCTCGAACGACTCAAGACACTCAACCCCGAACAGTCGCACCGCGAGCGCTGGGCAACCTACTGGGACACGCGCGCCCCCGGCACTGCGGTATCGCGCAAACAACGGGCAATACAGCTTTACCGTCAGCATTTCGAAGCGAGCGTCCAACTGGCATTCGCCCAGAGAACCCTGACGGCGGAACAGCTCAACCCCCTGTTGTTGATCATCGATCCGCCCCTCGGTGCTCTGACGCTGGACGGCCTGCCTGTCCATACCGAGCAATTGGCCCTGGTATTGAGCAACCTCAGCAGAGTTGAACTCCCAGGCGCATGGGTCATCACCACAGGCGAGGCGGCCAGCGGCAGTCAATGGCTGTATCTGCCTAGCCGGCCCGTCGCAATTCAACTTTTCAGTCAACGCAGCGACATGGAGGCATGGCTTTCCCGACAGGCACTCGTCCCGCCCGGCTTGCCCACCGATAACGTTCGCTTTGAATACACCGCCAAAACCGACCCCATGGGCGTGGGCGCAAGCGACCTGTTTGCGGCCTGCCAGCCGGCTCAGGTCAGCGCGTTACGCCACGGAACCCGCGGCAAGCCCGGGTTGGCCGAGCACGGTGCGCAATCCCTCGCCCTGGCTGACCAGGTTGACCAAGAGCGCGGCAAGACTGCCATTCTCGCCTCACCCCCCAAGCTGGAAACCGCCGATCGCGATACGGTGGCCAGTGAACAGCCACTATTTGGCAGCCTATATGCGGATATCCCCTTGTCACTGCGCCAGGCCGCGCTGAACAAGCAGCGCGATGCGCTCGAAATATTGGTGGCAGAGGTAGGAGATGGCCAGGGCCTGCAACCGTTCAAGGACTCGCTCAACGCGTTGGAAACCGCCGAAGAAGCCGCAGACAAGGCCGCCTCTGCGTTGCTTAATCGATCGCGCCCACTGGATGTGGTCTCGTTCCAGCAGGCGTTCACCGCCCTGCACAGCGCCCATAAGGCCGGTCTGCACGCTGAAGCCAGGCTCCAACTGGCGCTTAAACAACTCAGTGACGAGGAGTGCAGCCTGCTCAAAGCCTTGCTGGACACTCCCGACAATCCAGGGCCGGACCCGGTCGCGGCCAGCCTGACCCTATCGATGACCGAACAGAGCGGTGACAAAACCACAGTCACCGCCCAGGAACTCAACGGCGCATTTATCGTCACCCGAGCGGATGCGCTGACCGATGCCAATTCGCCGCACAGCGTGCTGCTCTACTGGTCTGGCACCGGCGGTGGTCTGCAACGATTCGCCAACCGTCGTGAGCTTGAACGCCAGGTATTGCAGATTCATCAGCAGGACAATGCACTGACATTGCAGCTGAATAAAATTCCTGGCGACGCGCTGACGTACGGGCTGAACCAACTGACCAGCGACTTCGAAGAACAGGCCGGCGCGCTACGCCAGCGTCACGCCGAGCCGGCCAAGGCCGCGCAGCGTGCCGAACAACTGGAAATCTTGCGCAAACACGCCCGCGCCACGTTGCAGGTTCCGGTGCACGCCGCCAGGAACCTTGCTTTCGCCCACCTGCAGGAGCAAGACCGCAGCAATATCCTCGCGTCCAACCTGCCGAATTGGCTCAGTGCACTGACCGAGGCTGACCGTATCAGGCTCAAGCGACTGATCGAGGCGTACATCACGGCGATGCAACGCAGCCACGAACTGCTAACAGTCGCCCTGGAACCCCGTGACGACTTCACCCGTAAACACTTGCACGCCCGTCTGCGCAAGGACTTCTCGATCAAGGGCCGTTTCGAGGTGAAGCTCGACTTGCCCGATTCGGTGAAATGGACAAAGCATCTCGATCCCGCTCCCGGAGCGCCAGGAACCCCGCAAAAACTCGTGCTGACTCCAAGTGTGACGCGTAGCAGGATGTCCCTCGAGGACCTGGCCCAACACAATATAGACAACACACCGTCGATGAACCTGGAACCCCTTCCCCTGCGATTGAGCTTCATGCAGGTGGAGGTTACTGCGGCGAACAAGTCCGAAGCCCAGGCCCTGAAAAGCGGCATCACCCGTGATTATCTGATGAGGGTCCTGCCGGAACTCGACTTGCCCAAGGCATACGAAACGCTGATCCGCGACGCGTTCACAGGGGCGGCCACCGAGCCCGTCTTCAGCAAAGAGCATCGCCGCGAGAGCCTGATCGAGCCCTGGGCTCTGATGCTCAAATTGCAGGGTGAGACCGCCCGCCTGCAAAAGCAGATCGACCAAAACGACTTGCAAGTCCTGAACATCGCCATCGACGCCGACACCCCCCAAGCCTGGCGCACCGATGGCAAGCGCATCGTATTGCTGCCGGCCCACTTGAGCGTGGGTGGCAAGGACACACCCAATGAAGGCCCCGTGACGTTGTCTGGCGTGAACTTCATCGAGGAACAGGTCAGCGGGGTCACCCTGCTATACCTGCCCGACAGCCCCGATGGCCAATTCCTGCGCCGTTACGACAGCCTGGAAACCGCTCGCAAAGCCCTGTTCAACCTGTGTCTGCATGACAAATGGGTCGGCTACCTGGCTGGCCGGGCCTTACAGGGCGACGTACGCGCCCACGAAATCCGCATCAAGCAGAGCATGCTTAAACACTTCGACGCGTTGATCGGAGTCGGCTTGCGCTGGCCGGCGACCACCTCGTTGGCGGCCCACCTGGTCAATGCTCATATGGGTCGCCTGATCGAAACTCATCGCGGCACCTCCCGCGCCAACGACGCGCTGTACATGGAGCGTTACGCACTGAAAGGCCCGCGCGCCTTCAACTACATAAAAATGGCTTTTGGACTGGTGCCTTTCCTCGGGACCGCTATCGCACTCTACGATGCCTGGATCGCCGCGAACCAGGCGGTGGCAGCCTTTTTACGCGCAGACGTGGGTGACGGCCTGGCGGAGGTCGAATCGGTGCTGTTGTCGCTGATCGACGCGGCCATGGATTTGCTTCCCGGTGAAGTTGCAACCTCGGCGCTTTCCCGGACAGCCCGCTCCGTCACGCGCGCGCGCCAGCTGCATAAGTTGGGCACAACGGCGGCCGCGATACAGGTGCCCTCGATGCGTCAGGCCCGGCATGTGGCCGAACGCTTCGCCGGTTACGAGTATGAGCAGCCAGTTTCCCTGTCGGGACTCCAGTCGGCAACCCAGGGGACCTATCGCAATATCTACCGCCATGCCGAGGGTGATTTTATCGTGCGCCAGGGACGGATTTTCCAGGTCGAGCGCAGCAAGGATTCACGCAACTGGCGCTTGAGCGGCAATAGCCAAAAAACCTACAAACAGCCCATCGCGCTCGATGAAGCAGGCCACTGGGATACTTATTTCGGCGTTTATGGCGTTACGTTCGAAGGCGGAGGGCTCGGTGGCGGCAACATGCTCGGGCACCTGGCGGATACGCTTGATCCGGTATGGCCTCAGGCTCTGCGCGAACGGTTGCCTCGCTGGTGGAGCGACCACGCTTATCGTCGCCATCATGCATTGACCGTAGAGGCCGATAGACTCGCCCTGCAATTCGATACCCAGGTAAAGCGCACCAAAGCCGCCCTGCAAGCCTACAACGCCAATCCAGAGCGTCCCAAGGCGCTGATGCACGAAGCGGAGACAGCCTGCATCGCCGATATCGAGTTAGCCAAACAGCACTACCAGACGCTGGCAGATCTGCTTCCACTCAGCCACGGCAACAAAAAGCGCGCGCTTGTGCAAATCCAAAGCGATGACGCGGCGTTACTGACCGACAGGTACAAGCAACAATTGTTCTTTGCCAATCATCGAACCGATCCCCTGCTGAACAGCATCGATGCGCTGATAGAGAGCCTGGACACATTGCCTGCTACAGCCCTCTCCGACCGGTTGCGGGTGCTGGGGGATATCCGGAAGCTGCGGCTGGAAACGATTAAACAACTCGACACCATCAAGGCCCAAATGCGGGATCTTAACTATTGGTACGAGAAAATTACCGTCAAGGCACACAAAGCCCAACTGACCCAGGAAGTCACAATGTTGAACGGGCGTCTCAGCGAGACAAATCTCCTTTACTTGAGAACCGGTAACTTGCTGGAAATGGTGACACGCTATGACACCGCCAACGATGTGTCCTGGTTCTGGCTCCAAAGCCAGGCGCAAGTGAAAAGAGCCCAAGTCGACCGCGCCCTGTTCACCCAGTTCAGTCTGCCGGAAGTCAATGTTACCAAGGCTCAGCGTAACCAGATCCTCCAAGAGTGCATCGAGTACTACAGTCAATTTCGTCGGGATATGAATGCCTGGACTGCCAGCTATCCTCAGCATTTTCATCTGGATGACGTGCCGTCATTGATGGACGGCATCGCGAAAATGGCCGAGAGAGCGCACAAGGCGCTTGATTTGCCTGCACCGACTATTCCAGGGCGCAGCAACAAAAAAGTGTTCACCACTGAAGGCGACCAATTGTTGATCGGGGTGGAGCGCTGGGAAACGACTACACAAAAGCGGCAATACATCCTGACGGGACGAAGTGGGTACATGGAGATCTGGGAACAAGGGAGCAACGGCAAATTCCGCCTCTTGAACCCACAGCCACAGCCATCCCACTCCATTCGCAGAGAACTTGAACCGTTAGTGGCAGATGCCCGCCACCGATTGCAATCACAAGCAACCTACCAGGCCAGGGTTCAAGCCTACGCGGATCAAGACATGCTCCCGGTGGACCTCGAGCACATGATGGTCAGTGAGGCGAATGAACTCACACGCCGCGCTCTTGGCATCGAGGACATTGCCCCAGGCAATGCCCTTGTCCAGCAGCTACGCGACAAGGCCACCGAATTGATTGCCACCGGTCGCGCACTGCGAACCCGTCAGTCGCTGCTGATTAAAAAACCAACCGATGGCATGCTCGACGACCTCGTCACGCACCACGTGGTAGATATCCGTAAAACCAGCCCGATCAAAAACCTGGGCAAACGCTCGAATGGTCGAATTGACTATATGCAGGAATACGAAGTCTGGGACTTGACGCAAACACCCGCGAAAGTGCTGTGGTACGCCCACTTCCATTACAACAAGGCCGCACCTGCATTCGGCGCATTCGAGAAAGCCCACTTGAAATTACCGGAACATCGGTTTCTCACCCATGCGGACAACGCCGACCTGCCTTACGCCGATATCGGTAAACAATCTGCCGCGCTGCCACACTTCGAAAACCTCTGATGAAAAAAAGGAGCGGGATTACTCCGCTCCTTCCTGACGCTTCACGCCAGCTGGCTACGCAACTGCCGTGCTGCCGCGACCATGTTTACCAGCGCTGCTTCGGTTTCCGGCCAGGCGCGGGTTTTCAAACCGCAATCGGGGTTGACCCACAAGCGTTCGGCCGGAATGCGCTTCACGGCTTTGCTCATCAACTTGACCATCTCGGCCGTGTCCGGCACCCGTGGCGAGTGGATGTCGTAGACGCCCGGGCCGATGTCGTTGGGGTAGTCGAACGCTTCGAAGGCTTCCAGCAGTTCCATGTCCGAGCGCGAGGTTTCGATGGTGATCACGTCGGCGTCCATGGCGGCGATGGACTGGATCACGTCGTTGAATTCGCTGTAGCACATGTGGGTGTGAATCTGGGTTTCGTCGCGCACACCCGATGCACTCAGGCGGAAGGCTTCCACCGCCCAGTCGAGGTATTCCTGCCATTGCGCCCGGCGCAGTGGCAGCCCTTCGCGGAACGCGGCTTCGTCGATCTGCACGATCTTGATGCCGGCGTTTTCCAGGTCCACCACTTCATCGCGCAAGGCCAGGGCCAGTTGCTGCGCCTGAATTTTGCGCGAGACGTCTTCGCGCGGGAATGACCACATCAGCATGGTGACGGGACCGGTGAGCATGCCTTTCATGACTTTGTCGGTGAGGCTCTGGGCATAGGTGATCCAGTCGACCGTCATCGGCTTCGGACGGCTCAGGTCGCCATAAATGATCGCCGGTTTGACGCAGCGCGAGCCATAGCTCTGGACCCAGCCGAACCGAGTGAACAAGTAGCCGTCCAGTTGTTCGGCAAAGTACTCGACCATGTCGTTGCGCTCGGCTTCACCGTGTACCAGCACGTCCAGGCCCAAGCGTTCCTGGATTTGCACGGCGTGGCGGATTTCGCTGTGCATGGCATCGGTGTAATCGTTGGCCGACAGCTTGCCTTGCTTGAAGGCCTGGCGCGCCAGACGGATCGATGCGGTCTGTGGGAACGAGCCGATAGTGGTGGTCGGGAACGCCGGCAGTTTCAGCCGTGCCTGTTGTTGTTCGATGCGTTTGGCAAACGGCGAGTGACGCTGGCTGTCCGCTGCGCCGATGGCTTTGATTCGGGCCTGAACATCCGTTTTGTGGATACGTGGAGATTGAGCGCGACTGGCCGCAATGGCGCGGCTTTCAGCCAGGGCGGTTTGCACTTTGGGCGATTGCGGATCGTTGAGGGCATCACGCAGCACGGCGATTTCACCGCACTTCTGCACGGCAAACGCCAGCCAGCTTTTCAGTTCCGGGTCGAGTGTGTCTTCACGGTCCAGGTCCACCGGGCTGTGCAGCAACGAGCAGGAACTGCTGACCCACAAGTTATCGCCAAAGCGTTCCTGGGCTGGCTGCAGTTGCGCCAGCACTTGCTCCAGTTCGCAGCGCCAGACGTTGCGACCGTTCACCAGACCCACCGAGAGAATTTTGTAAGTCGGCAGACGATCCAGCACTTGACCAAGTTGATCCGGCGCGCGCACCGCGTCGATGTGCAAGCCTTGCACTGGCAGGCTGACAGCCAGGCCGAGGTTGTCTTCCAGGCCACTGAAGTAAGTCGCCACGAGTTTTTTCAGCGGCGAGTATTGAAGGATGTGGTAGGCGCGTTCGAAGGCGTTTTTCCAGGCCTGTGGCAGGTCTAGGGTCAGGATCGGTTCGTCGATCTGCACCCACTCCACGCCTTGGGCTGCGAGGCGACCGAGAATTTCGCCGTAGATTGGCAGCAGGCGCTCCAGCAGGTCGAGCTTGTCGAAGTCATTGCCTTTGGCCTTGCCCAGCCACAGGTAAGTCAACGGGCCGATGATCACCGGTTTGACGTTGTGGCCCAAGGCTTTGGCTTCGTCGACTTCGTCGAACAGCTGTTCCCAGCTCAGCTTGAACTGTTGATCAGCGGTGAATTCCGGGACCAGATAATGGTAGTTGGTGTCGAACCATTTGGTCAGTTCTTGGGCGTATTGCGCCTGGGTATGTTCACCGCCGCAGCAGGCTGCTGTAGCGCCACGGGCCATGGCGAACAGGGTGTCGAGGGTCGGCAGGCCACGTTTATCCTTGGCACTGTCAAAACGTTCGGGGATGACACCGAAGGTTAGTGAGTGAGTCAGCACCTGGTCGTACCAGGCGAAGTCGCCCACGGGCAGCAGGTCGATACCAGCGTCTTTCTGCAATTGCCAGTGGGTGGCGCGCAATTGGCGGCCGACGCTTTTCAATGCGTCTTGGTCAAGATCACCCTTCCAGTAGGCTTCAAGGGCTTTTTTCAATTCGCGGTCGGCGCCGATGCGCGGGAAACCAAGTGTGTGGGCCAAGGCCATGGTAAGAGTTCTCTCTATAAAGGACGCTATAAAACATGGTGCTATTGTCGACAGCTCACCCAACATGAGACAAACTCAACCTTTTCGTGTTGATCACAAGTTTTCCTCATGGAGCCCCCGGTGCTTGAAATCCGTCACCTGAAAACCCTGCACGCCTTGCGCGAAGCCGACAGCCTGGTGGATGCGGCCGACCGCCTGCACCTGACCCAGTCGGCGTTGTCTCATCAGTTCAAGGAGCTGGAAGAGCGCATGGGCATGCCGTTGTTCGTGCGCAAGACCAAACCGGTGCGCTTCACCAGTGCCGGCTTGCGCCTGCTGCAATTGGCCGACGCCACCCTGCCGCTACTGCGCGGCGCCGAGCGTGACATTGCGCGACTGGCGGGCGGCACGGCGGGGCGTTTGCACATGGCGATCGAATGCCACAGTTGCTTTCAGTGGCTGATGCCGACCATCGACCAGTTCCGCGATGCCTGGCCGGAAGTCGAGCTGGATCTGGCCTCGGGTTTCTCCTTCGCCCCGCTGCCGGCGCTGGCCCGAGGCGATCTGGACCTGGTGGTGACCTCCGACCCGCTGGAACTGGTCGGGATCACTTACGTGCCGTTGTTCACCTACGAAGCCATGCTCGCGGTGGCTAACCAGCATCGCCTGGCGAGCAAGCCGTACATCGTGCCCGAAGATCTGCTGACGGAAACCTTGATCACCTACCCGGTGGAGCGTGATCGGCTGGACATCTTTACCCGCTTCCTGGAGCCAGCCGACATCGAACCGGCCCAGGTCCGCACCTCGGAACTGACGGTGATGATGATGCAACTGGTGGCCAGCGGTCGCGGCGTCTGCGGCATGCCTCATTGGGCGCTGCATGAGTACAGTTCACGGGGTTACGTGAAGGCTAAACGGCTGGGGGAAAAAGGCTTGTTCGCGACGCTCTACGCCGGGATTCGCGCCGACATGCTGGATGCACCCTACATGCGCGACTTTTTGCTGACGGCCAAGGACACGTCGTTTTCGACGCTGGATGGGGTTAGTGCAGTTCGCTAGTGCTCTGTCAGCCGAAATGGTTGGGGCAACGAGCAGCGACAGGTCTTGGTGTTCAGTAGTACTCAAAATTGTGGCGAGGGAGCTTGCTCCCGTTCGGCTGCGAAGCAGTCGTAAAACCGGTGTACGCGGAGTGTCTGAAAACATGCGGTTGCGGGTTTTGGGGCCGCTTCGCAGCCCAGCGGGAGCAAGCTCCCTCGCCACAACAGCCCTTATGCCAAAGATTCAGCGGTGAGCTCGCGCCACATGTGGATTTTGTCGAAGTAGTCCTCGCCCACCCGAACTGCCAGCGGCTCAAGGCCGAACTGCACGAAGCCGCATCGCTGATACAGCTTGAAGGCGGCTTCGTTGCCGGCGGTGACGGTCAACTGGATCAGCCTCAGGCCCTGATGGGTCTGTGCTTCAGCCAAAGCTGCCTGAACCAGTTGATAGCCGAGCCCGCGCTGCCGAACCTTGCCGGTCACGTACATGCCAAACAGCGTCGCCTTGTGCCGGGCCTTTTCCCGCGGCTCGAAGGCCAGGCCGACGATGCCCGCCAGCTCACCCTTCTCGAACGCCCCGAACACTACGTCCAGCTTGCCGGTCAGGCGCGATTCCCACCAACTCAACGGCATTACCGCGCGCTCGCGCACGCTGGAGGTGAACGCATGGGGATGCAAGTCATAGGCCTCAAGCATCAGCGCCCGGTAATCCAGGGCATGGCTGGCATCAAGCCGTTGAATCCACATTTCAGGCCACTCGCCGCTGCTCGAGCATCAAGCGCACCGCCAGCCCGGATAGCACGAAGCCCATGAAGTAACGCTGCATCGCCAGCCAGTTCGGGTTGTTGACGAACCAGGACGCGATGCCCGCGGCAAACAGCGCGATCAGCAGATTGACGCTGAAGCTCACGCTGATCTGGGTCAGGCCGAGGATGATGCTCTGGGTGAACACGGAACCGTGTTCAGGGGTAATGAACTGCGGAAACACCGACAGGTAAAACACCGCGATTTTCGGGTTCAGCGCGCTGGTGAGAAAGCCCATGGTAATCAGCTTGCGGGACGAGTCCGCCGGCAACTGCTGCGCCTCGAACGGCGAACGCGCACCGGGCTTGACCGCCTGCCAGGCCAGCCACAACAGGTACAACGCACCGGCCCACTTCAATACTTCATAGGCCATCGGCACTGCCACGAACACCGCGGTCAAACCCGCGGCGGCCGCGAACAGGTGCACTAAAAATCCCGCGACCACGCCGAGCAGCGAAGTCACTCCGGCCTTGCGCCCCTGGCAGATTGAACGAGAGATCAGGTAGATCATGTTGGGCCCGGGCGTGAGTACCATCAGCAGCGCCGCCGCGGCGAAAATCAGCAAATCTTGAAGCGGGATCATGGGCATCCTCCGTCCTTGGACGATCAAGCGGTTTCGTTCAGTGAGGCTCGATAAAACGGCAATATCTGGTCCCGTGTCAATGGCGCCAGCATGACATCGCCGTCGGTGGCAGGATCGATCCAGCGCACTTCTTCGATTTCCGCCGCTGGGGAAACGTGTGAGTCGATGATCAATTGAAAAAGTTCGGCTTGTACGACAAAACCCGGCTCATTGGCGGCCGGTGCCGAGAATTGCCCCAGGTAGGCGGCATGGGCCGGATCGATAACCAGCCCCAGTTCCTCTTCCAGCTCCCGAGCGAGGGCATGGACCGGTTGCTCATGGGCCTCGATCTTGCCTCCCGGCTGCATGAACGCCTGGGTACCGCGCTTGCGAACCAGCAGGGTGCGACCGTCGGGGCCGATCAGCAGGGCAGCGGCGATGCGGATGAGGCGGGGCGAAGCGGCGGATGGAAGTGTCATGGATCAGGATTGGCCTTGGGTAAAAGACGCAAGGATCACATGAGCGCCGGTTCTTCGTCACGCCGAAAACTTATCTGCCGAACGCCAAATAATGTGGGAGCGGGCTTGCCCGCGATAGCGGACTGTCAGCAACATCAATGTTGGATGTGATGACCTCATCGCGGGCAAGCCCGCTCCCACAGGGGATCAGTGTTGAGTCTTGAACACTTAACTCGTCTCGAGAAGCGCGCCCTCCACTTCCTCCGGCACTTTCACAAAAATGCTGTACCTGGCACCCTCCATCGCCTCGAAAGCGATCAACTTCTCCACCAGCGGCCCATTCAACACCTTGCCGGCATTGAGCAGCAGCATGCCGTTGTCGGCGTTGAGATTGCGCGCCAGGATCATGCCCGCCGCCAGATCCCGGGTGGTCAGCACCTTGACCGTCGGATCGGCCAGTGTCACGTCGCTCAGATAAGTGGCGCAAACCTGAATGAAATCCTCCACCAGTTCCGGGTCGTAGAGGCGACCGGCGTACTGGCGGATGTACACCAGGGCTTCATCGCTGTTCATCTGCCGTTCGAGGATCAGCCCGCGCTGCAACTCGATGAAATCCACTGCCAGTTTCAGCAACCGCGAACCGAACGGAATCGCTTCACCCTTGAGCCGATCCGGAAAACCACTGCCGTCCCAACGCTCCTGGTGATGCAGGATCAGCCGAGCGGCATCTTTCATTGGGTCGAGCGTCATCAGCAGCGACTCACTCTGCTTCGGATAACCCCGATAGCGCTCGCGGTCATTGTGATGCAGCAGGTCCGAGGGCGTGCTCATCATACTGTCGGTCCAGCTCAATTTTCCGATGTTGTAAAGCGCCGCGGCCATGGTCAGGTCACGACTGCTGCCTTCGTCCAGGCCATGCAGTTTGCAGTACACCCGCACCAGCTCGATGATCTGCCGGTTGGTCTGTTTGGCGGGCGGCAGGCGCAGGTTGGCCAGCAACGAAAACACCTCGGTGCCCGTGACATAGCTGCGCTTGAGCTCTTCGTAGGCCAGGTCCAGCATGTCGGCGGTCTGCTGCAGCTCGCTGGTGCGGGCCGCGACGTGTTTTTCCAGGGTGGCGTTGAGCCGCTTCAGTTGCTCGTTCTGATCCCACGTCTCCTGCACCAGTCGCAAACGCTCACGCTCGGAATGCTGATAGGCAAGTGATTGTCGAAGGGTCAGCAGCATTTCCTCATCGTGCCAGGGTTTGCTGATGTAACGATGAATCTGCCCTTCATTGATGGCTTTGATAATGGCCGACGGATCGGCATAACCCGTCAGCATGATCCGGAGAGTGTCGGGGTAACGCTGATGGACATGAGCCAGCAGCGTGGCGCCGTCCATATTGGGCATGCGCGCGTCACTCATCACCAGATCGATCGGTTGCTGCGCCATGATCTCCAGCGCCTGGGCACCGCTGGTGGCCAGCAGTACCTCGTAGGGCTGACCGCGCAGTAGACGGCGCAGACTATTGAGAATCGACTCCTCATCGTCGACCAGTAGTAATTTGGGTTTATCGGTCACTGTCGTGGGGAGTTGCTCTTCCATGGCATTACCTCAAGTGAAACGTGTGTCTTTATGTCGCGCGCGGGGCGAATGTCCTGGCGTTCCCAAGCCTGACCTACAGGCTAGATGATTTTCAGCCCGACCCCGGAAATGATTCGTTTCAGTCAACCGGGCGAATTTCTGGCCGGGCGACTATGCTCAGATCACTCGGATCCAGAACGATACCCGCTTCATCCAGCGATCAGGGAAGGGATACCCTCTATGAGCTCATTGCACCAACCTGCTGTCGGTACAGGCGCATGTCAGTGAACACGCTGCTTGCGCGCATTAATCGTCGGATTCTCATCGTCGATGACACCGCGTCGATCCATGAGGATTTTGCCAAGATTCTCAGCCCGCCATCGATCGAAGACGACAGCCTGATCAGCGCCGAAAACGCCCTGTTCGGTACCCCTGCGTCGGTATCGTTGCAGAGTTTCGTCATCGATTCCGCGTTTCAGGGCCGCGAAGCGCTGGACAAGGTCGAGAGCGCACTGGCGAATGACTCGCCCTACGCGATGGCCTTTATCGACATGCGCATGCCGCCGGGCTGGGACGGTCTGGAAACCATCGAACGCTTGTGGCAAGTCGATCCCAAGCTGCAGGTGGCGCTCTGCACCGCGTATTCCGACTATTCCTGGGAAGACATCGCCGAGCGTCTGGAACTGGGCGATCGCCTGCTTATCCTGAAAAAACCCTTCGATGCCATCGAGATCCGTCAGATGGCCAGCGCATTGACCGCCAAGTGGCAAATGACCGAAGACGCGGCGCTGAAGATGTCCTTGCTGGAGCACGCGGTCGAAGAGCGCACCCGGGAATTGTCCGACGCCAACATCATCGTGCAGAACAGCCCGACCATTTTGTATCGGCTGCGGGGCGAACCGTCGTTCCCGTTGATGTACATCTCCCACAACATCACCAAATACGGCCACATCGCGGCGGCC
Source organism: Pseudomonas sp. F-14 TE3482 (assembly GCF_053629455.1). Classification (NCBI taxonomy): domain Bacteria; kingdom Pseudomonadati; phylum Pseudomonadota; class Gammaproteobacteria; order Pseudomonadales; family Pseudomonadaceae; genus Pseudomonas; species Pseudomonas sp. F-14 TE3482. The sequence continues at coordinate 2,522,781 of NZ_JBRJII010000001.1, read as the reverse complement.
CTGGTGGCGTCGGCCAATTGGGCGCAGGAGCTGATCCATCCTGACGATCAGGCAAAAGTCGATACGGCGATGGCCAGGGTACTGGACCGCCATGCGTCAGGTGCTTCCATCGAGTTTCGGATGCGCACCGGTGACGGGGACTGGCGCTGGGTCGAAAACCGCTATATCCCGGTGCGCGATGATGAAGGCCGCTTGCTGGAAGTCGAAGGCATCATCATCGACATCACCGAACGCAAACTGGCCGAGGAAAAAATCGCCCTGCTGGCCCGCACCGACGGGCTGACCGGGCTGGCCAACCGCGCGACGCTGATCGAGCGGCTGCACCAGGCATTCGCCGCCGCCCGGCGCGGGGCCACACCGTTCGCCATGTTTTACCTGGACCTGGATCATTTCAAACGGATCAACGACACCCTGGGCCATCCGGTAGGCGACCTGCTGTTGCAAGAGGTCGCCGGGCGCATAAAAAACTGCGTGCGCGAAAACGATGTGGTCGCCCGACTGGGTGGCGACGAGTTCGCGATACTGCAACTGGACGTCGGCGATCCGACCCAATCAGCGGCCCTGGCCGCCAAGGTCCGCGATGCACTGGTGCTGCCCTACTCCCTGGCCGGCAATGATGTGCGGGTTTCGGTCAGCATCGGCATCAGCAGCTATGCGCCGATCAGCCTCAGTGCCGACAGCCTGTTGACCCAGGCCGACATGGCGCTGTATCGCTCCAAGGAAAAAGGCCGCAACCAGTACCACTTCCATTCCGAGGAGATCAATCAGGAAGTGGTCGAGCGCATGACCATCGCCAACGACTTGAAAACGGCCATCGAACACGACGAACTCGAACTGCGTTACTGGCCGGAAGTGGACCTGAGCAGTGGCAAGATCCTCGGCATGGAAGCACAAGTCAGCTGGAACCATCCTCAGCGCGGGTTGCTGGAAGCCCAGGCGTTTTTACCCGCGGCGGAAAAGACCGGCACCATCATCGCCCTCGGTCACTGGGTGCTGGAGCGCGCCTGTCGGCAAATGCGTCAGTGGCGTGACGAAGGCATGGCGCCACCGGTGGTGGCGATAAAACTGTCCCTGGCTCAGCTCAAGAGTGGTCCCGAGCTGATCTATGACGTATTGCGCACCACCGCGCGTTGGGAACTGTGCCCGTGGGACCTGCGCTTCGACGTCACCGAGGCGACCCTGGCCCAGACCAAGTGGACGCATAACGATGTACTGCCGCGCCTGCGTGAGCTGGGGGTGAAAATCGCCATCGACGACTTCGGCACCGAATACTCCTCGTTCGATTACCTCAAGACTTATCAGGTCAATCACCTGAAGCTCGCCCAGACCTTCATCGACATGGCCGCACGCGACCCGGCCAGCGCGACGACGTTGCGGGCCATCATCAACTTCGCCCGCGATGTAGGGATCGGCATTATCGCCGAGGGCGTAGAAACCCAGGAGCAACGCAGTTCGCTGATGGCCACCGGCTCACCCATGAACGCCCAGGGTCACTACTTCAGCCAAGCGGTCAGCAGTCAACAGGCTGCCGAGTTGCTGAAGGCCGGGAGCATCCTGCGCGCCAACCACGCAACCGCAGCGATGCCGGATGACCCGCCGCGTGCCACGGAGGACAAGGAATGAAAACTCCGTTCGTCCAGGCTAACCGGCGCATCCTGATCATCGACGACACGCCTTCGATCCATCAGGACTTTCGCAAGATTCTCGGCCCCGATACCGACGATGAACAAACGCTCGCCGGCACTGAAGCCGCGCTGTTCGGCAACCCGCAGTCGGCACGACTGGTATTTCAGCTCGACTCCGCCTACCAGGGCGAAGAAGCACTCGAACTGGTCAAGCGCGCCCAGGCACAAGGTCGCCCTTACGCCATGGCGTTCACCGACATGCGCATGCCCCCGGGCTGGGATGGCCTGGAAACCATCGAACGGCTCTGGAAGGCTGATCCTCACTTGCAAATCGCGCTGTGCACGGCCTTCTCCGATTACACCTGGGAAGCCATGGCCGAGCGACTGGAGTTCGGCGATCAGTTGCTGGTGCTGAAAAAACCTTTCGACAGCCTGGAAATCCGCCAGATGGCCAGCGCCTTGACCTGGAAGTGGCAGATGGCGCAGGACGCGGCCATGAAAGTGCAAACACTGGAGCAAACCATTGAGGCCCGGGTCCATGAGCTGCTCAAGGTATCGCACTTGTTGCAGTACGACGTATTGACCGAATTGCCCAACAGCACCTTGCTGGGCGACCGGCTGAACCAGTCACTGGCCCTGTCGCGACGCCATGACAAACAACTGGCGGTGATGTTTCTGGGGCTCGATCGCTTCAAGCGCATCAACAATGCCTTGGGTCACCCGACCGGTGACGAGATGCTCAAACGTGTCGGGCACAATCTGGTGGCCTGCGTGCGCGCATCCGACTCGGTGTTTCGTTACGGCTCCGATGAGTTTGTGGTGATCCTGGCTGACATCCATCACCCCCAACAGACCAAGGGCATCGCCGAAAAGCTCTTGAACGCCATACGCGCGCCTCAACACATTGCCGGCCACGACCTGAGCGTGACGGCCAGCCTGGGCATCAGCATCTACCCCGAGGACGGTTTCGATGCCATCGCGCTGATCAAAAAAGCCGAAACCGCGATGCGCAACGTCAAGGAAAGCGGCCCGAACGATTTCAGCTTTTTCATCGATGAGATGAACCAGCGCGCCCGGGAACAGCAGAGCATCGAGTCGGGTATTCGCCTGGCGCTGGAACGCAACGAATTTGTCCTGCACTACCAGCCCAAACTTGACCTGGGCAGCGGCAAGGTGGTCGGCGCCGAGGCATTGATCCGCTGGCAAAAGCCTGGGCAAGGCTGGGTTTACCCGACAGATTTCATCGGTGTGGCCGAGGACAGCGGCTTGATCGTACCGTTGAGCAAATGGGTGCTCGCCCAGGCCTGTCAACAAGCCTGCGCCTGGCAGGCGAAAGGTCTGCCGAAACTCTGCATGTCGGTGAACGTGTCGGCCATCGATTTCCGCCAGCGGGACTTTGTCAAAGGGATCGAACAGATACTCAAGCAAACCGGTATGGACCCCACCTTGCTGGAGCTGGAAATTACCGAAGGCGTATTGATGCAGAACGTCGATGCCACGATGCTCGCGCTGAATCGGCTCAAGGCATTGGGCGTACGGCTGGCTATCGATGACTTCGGCACCGGCTATTCGAGCCTGAGTTACCTGCAACGGTTTCCCATCGATGTGCTGAAAATCGACCAGTCATTCATTCGTGGCCTGAGCCGTGACAGCAATGACGCGGCCCTGGTCAGCGCCATCATCAGCCTGGGCAAGAGCCTCAAACTGACCGTCATTGCCGAAGGGGTGGAAACCCTCGAACAATTGAATTTTCTCAAGGCCCTCCAATGCGAGGAAGGCCAGGGTTATTACTTCAGCAAAGCCGTGGAGCCGGAGGCCTTCGTGCAATACCTGACGTCTGTGCAGTCCGCTCCATCCAGCCCCAAATGAATGATGTGCAACGACACCCAGGCCCCCTGCGCCAAGGAATCATAAGATGTCGAGCCCCTTCTACTACCTGCTTCTAGCGCCTCTACTCGGATGTTGTCTGATAGCCAACGGCGCACCGCTGGACGAACCGCTCAAACCCTTGCCCGCAGTGCCCCAGCAGAATCCCTTGCAAGTCGAACTCGGTCGTCGGTTGTTCAACGAACCACGCCTGTCGGTCAACAACACCCTGTCCTGCGCCAGTTGTCATCGTCTGGAAAACGGAGGCGCCGACGCCCTGGCGTTTTCCATCGGCTTCAACGGCGCCCCCTTGACGATCAACACCCCCAGCGTGTTCAACGCAAGTCTGAATTTCCGGCAATTCTGGAACGGCCGCGCCGACACTCTGGAAACACAAGTCCACGAAGTGGTGCAGAGCCCCAGCGAAATGGGCAGTCATTGGGAGCATGTCGTTCAGACACTGACCGCCGACCCGGCTTACAAAAGCGCTTTCGCCAAGGCCTACCCGGACGGCGTGACCATGAACAATGTGCAAAGAGCCCTGGCCACCTATGAGCGCACGCTGATCAGTGCCAACTCGCGTTTCGACCAATATCTGCTGGGCAATACCGAGATTCTGACGACCGAAGAGAAGTACGGTTACCAGCGCTTCAAGGACTACGGCTGCATCGCCTGCCATCAAGGAGTGAACATCGGTGGCAACATGTTCCAGAAATTCGGGGTAATGGGTGATTACTTCCAGGTTCGAGGCAACCCCACCGAAGCCGATCTGGGTCGCTATCTGGTCACCAAAGATGAAGAAGACCGCAACGTGTTCAAGGTTCCAAGCCTGCGCAACGTCGCCGTGACTGCGCCGTACTTTCACGACGGCTCGGCCAAGACCCTCGAAGACGCGGTAGACGTGATGTTCAGATTCCAGCTCGGTCGCGTGCCCTCTGACCAGGACAAGACCTTGATCATCAAATTCCTCAAGACCCTGACCGGTGAGTGGGGAGGCAAATCCTTATGAAAACGTACCACCGTCGCAACCTTTTATTGCTCAGTGGCGTGGCCGTGTTACTGGCCTCGACACTGCTGTTTCTGTACCTCAAATCAAGCTCCGACCAGACCTCGACGTACGCCGAGTCCCGGGACCTGATTGGCCGGATCAAACAGTTCAATGCGCAGTGGGAAACCGAGATTCTCAAGGCCAGGATTGCCATCAGCCACAACTACGACCCGCTGGTTGCACCGCTGACCGAGATGACGCTCCTGTGGCAGCGCTTCGAGACCATGGAATCCAGTCATGGTCGTAATGACTCGCCGATCTGGCGTGCCAGCCATGAGGCTTACCACACCGCCATTCAGGAAAAAACCCGGCTGGTGGAGCAGTTCAAATCGCACAACGCTGTGCTGCGTAACTCACTGGCGTTTTTGCCCACCGCCGAAGATGACATCCAGGAACCGCTTACCCAACTGGTCGACGAAGACAAACTGCAACTACAGAACATCGCCACCGACACCTACGACTTGCTGCTCAGCAGCCTGGAGTTCGCCCAGGTCACCTCCGACGACAAAGCGGCCGATATCCTGGTCGGGCTGAACAAACTGCGGGTGAACAAGGAACGATTACCGGAGCAGTTTCATAGCCCGATCGATGTCTTGAGCAATCACATTGCGCTGATCCTGCGGGAACAACCCGTGGTCAATCGGCTGCTGGAGAATATCGAAGCCGTTCCCGTGGCCGCACGGCTGGACGACATGACTGCGCTGCTGAACAAGGATCAGCAGCAAACCGATGCAGCCAACCGACGCTACCACCTCTACATGCTGGTATTTTCAACGCTGCTGGTGATGGTGCTGGTGTACCTGGCCATTCGCCTGATGCGCAGCTTCGGGGAGACCCATCGGGTCAACAAGGAACTGCAAACTGCCAACGACGTACTCGAACAACGGGTCGAAGAGCGCACCCGCGAACTCAAGGATACCCAGAGCGAATTGCTCGACACCGCTCGCCAGGCCGGCATGGCTGAAATCGCCACTAACGTGCTGCACAACGTCGGCAACGTGCTCAACAGCGTGAACATCTCGGCCGACCTGGTCACCCGCAAGCTGCGTAACAGCAAGACCCAGGGACTGGGCAAGGCGATGCTGCTGATCAACGCGCATCAAGACGACCTGGGCGCCTTCCTGACCCAGGACGAGAAAGGAAAACTGCTGCCCGGTTACCTGAACCAACTGGTGGATGCCATTGCCCTTGAACAACAAGGCATGGCCGACGAACTCGGGCAACTGAGCAAAAGCGTCGATCACATCAAGGACATCGTCGCCACCCAGCAATCCTACGCGGGCGCCAACAGCCTGGTGGAGCCGTTGCACATCAACGAACTGCTGGAAGACGCCCTGCGGATGAACGCCGGCGCCCTGACCCGGCATCATGTCACGGTGGTCAAGGAGTACGGTGACGTACCGCAGGTGATGGGCGACAAACACCGGTTGTTGCTGATCCTGATCAACCTGATCAGCAACGCCAAATACGCCATGACTGACCTCAGCAATCGCCCGCGTCAAATGACCCTCGGGGTGAAAGTCGTCGAGGACTCGATCCTGCAAATCAGCGTCAAGGATGACGGCGAAGGCATCGCGCCGGAGAACATGACGCGGATCTTTGCCCATGGCTTTACCACCCGCAAGGAAGGTCACGGCTTCGGCCTGCACAGCTGTGCCCTGGCCGCCATCGAGATGAACGGCCATCTCACCGCCCATAGCGACGGACCGGGCAAAGGTGCACTGTTCACTTTGCAGATCCCGTTAAAACCCGTCATGGAGGAAGCATGAGCGATCTTTCAAACCGACGCATTCTGCTGATCGACGACACACCGTCCATCCATGAAGATTTTCGCAAGATCCTCACCCCGACATCAGTGCAGCATGCAGAGCTGGACGAAATGGAGGCCGCGCTGTTCGGCAGCGAAGCGAAATCCACCAACCTGCTGTTCGAGCTGGATTCGGCCTATGGCGGTCAGGAGGGGCTAGGCAAACTCATCCAGGCATTACAGGAAAACCGCCCCTATGCGCTGGCCTTCGTCGACATGCGCATGCCCGAGGGTTGGGACGGCGCGCAGACCATCGAACACCTGTGGCAAAAAGATCCGTTGCTGCAAGTGGTGGTGTGTACCGCCTATTCCGACTATTCCTGGGATGAACTGCTGGAACGCTTGCATGCCCATGATCGCCTGCTGATTCTGAAAAAACCGTTCGACAACATTGAAGTCCAGCAAATGGCCAACACCCTGCTCACCAAATGGGAGATGACCGAGCGGGCGTCTATTCAGATGAGCCATCTGGAGCATCTGGTGGATCAGCGCACGGCCCAGTTCAAGCAAGCCAGCGAGGCGTTGCAGCGGGAAATCGACGAGCGTAAACAGCTTGAATCCCAATTGGTGCAGTCGGAAAAACTCGCTTCGCTGGGGCAACTGGCGGCGGGCGTCGCCCATGAAATCAATAACCCCATCGGCTTCATTTCCTCCAACCTTGGCGCCCTCGATGGCTACTTCAAGCAACTGCAGGCCATGCTCGATGCCTATCGGGAAGCGGAAAACGCCATTGGTTCAAGCGAGGTCATCGACCGTCTCGGTCAGTTACGTGAACGGGTGGAACTGGACTTTCTGCGCGAAGACATTCCGCTGCTGATCAAGGAGTCCAAGGAAGGCATCGGCCGCGTCGGGCAGATCGTCAAAGACCTGAAGGACTTCTCCCGCGTGGACTCCAATCAGGAGTGGCAGTGGGCCAATCTGCAACAAGGCATCGAGTCGACCTTGAACATCGTTGCCAATGAACTCAAGTACAAGGCCGATGTGGTGAAGGAGTTTCAACAGCTGCCCGATATCGAATGTCTGCCGTCGCAAATCAATCAGGTGATCATGAACCTGATCGTCAACGCATCCCAGGCGATGGGACCGGAACGGGGCACCATCACGCTACGCACTGGCCTTGAAGGTGAAACGGTGTCGATCGAGGTCGCGGACACGGGCATAGGTATCGAGCCGGACAACCTGCAGAAAATATTCGACCCGTTCTACACCACCAAACCGGTGGGCCAGGGGACAGGGCTCGGGTTGTCCCTGTCCTATGGCATCGTGAAAAAACACCAGGGCGATATTTCGGTTCGTAGCGAAGTCGGGGTGGGTAGCACCTTTCGGGTCGAGTTGCCGGTGCGGCAATCCTGGCCAGCATAAACACGTCGGCAGCTCCTACCTGGCTGTTCCAATACCCATGCACCAAGAAAGAACCCCATGCTGAAAGTAATCGCTCAAGATTTCATCAAACCCGAATACATTGAAACCGTTCGCCCGTGGTACGCCGAACTGGTCGAGAAGACTCGACTGGAACCTGATTGCATTGCTTACGATCTGTTCATCGATCAAAAAGACCCGGGGCACTTTATCTTCGTCGAACAATGGCCGAATAAGGCGGCGCTGGATGCTCATTGCCAGTCTGAGCATTTTCGGCGTCTGGTGCCGCAGATTAATGATTACCAGGCGAAGGATTGTATTGTTGTGCTGATGGATGCGTTCTGACGTCAACCTCAAGGGGGGGTTGCCGCTTCCCCCCGGATAAACAAACGGGCTTCGCTGTCCCCTTCCTTTAGCATCAGCACCTGCTTCCAGTGTTTGGGAAACAAGGCGTCGTGTTCAGGACGAGCGTCGCCCGTGACCCACCAGATCCGCTTGGCATCCAGTTTCAAGGTTGAAAAATCGTCGAAGAGAATCGAATGCAGGTGACGGGGGATGAGTGCCCAACCACCGTATTCGGCGGTTCCCCAAAGGGTGCCTGTCGGTGGTTTGAAAGCGTATAACCTCGGCTGAATACCGGTCGAGTTGTAGTACGTAAACGGCAAATACCAATACAGGTTATCCACAACGATCTCGTCACCCGGACGTACTTCGCGGCCAAGCCCTGCGACCACGGCGTCCAGTCTTGCGTCCTTGCGAACGCTCGTCCCGTTCATCTCATCGGTTTGCGCATAGACCGCCGAAAGCCCGTGTACCTCTGCCAATAAAACCAACGCCATGGCGACAGCGGCAAGAACGGCATGGCGTTGGCTAAATGCGTCCAACGCGAGCGCAACAATAAGGGGCAACGCGGCGACAGCGAACACCAGGTATCTGGCATTGAAAACCGGCACGATCAGCGACACCAGAAAAACGGTCAGCACCGGTACAAAGAAATAGCCCACCAGCAAGACGCTGAAAGGCCGCTCATGATGAGCCTTGAGCAGCACCGCAGCGGCGCAAACAACGATCAACACCGAGGGTAGCGCACGCCATAGGGATGAATAACTGGCCGAATCTCCCATCATCACCAGCTGCCAAACAAAGGTCAGCGCTGTTTGCCAAGTGAGTGGCGGTATCCACTCGAGCCCATCCATTCGCAGCAATTGATCGATGAAATGAGGAATCCACGGCAGGTACAACACAACGATTGCGCTGTTGGCCACGACCCATGCACGAAACGGTATTGCCGTGGACCGACCGCCCTCCCTCGCTTGCCACCAACAAAGCCAATGCACCAGAACGCACAGTGCGGCGAAGTAGTGCGTATAGAAAGCAGCCGACATCAGCAGCACGTAAAAAACCGGATAACGTTTTTGAGCCGGTGCCTTGACCCAGCACACCAGCGCCACGGTCGCGCCCATCAGCCAAAAGCCGAGCAAGGTGTACATTCGCACTTCCTGGCTATAGCGCACCGATATCGGTAGGAATGCCAACAACAATGCCGCTATCCAGGTCGCCTTTCGCGTCGTCACTAGACTCATCAATTTAATGCACAGCAACAGCGTGCCGACATCCGCCAGCGCACTCAGGGATCGCGCAGCCAACACGCCATTGCCGAACAGCAACATCCACAAATGCAGCAAGACATAGTAAAGCGGCGGATGAACATCCCGTGCCGTCGTAGCCCAGATATACGCAGGCGAGCCTTCGGCCAGCAAGATGCTGTAGGCCTCGTCGTACCAGATGACCGGCACGGTGATGGAATGAAACCTTGCGAACAACGCGAGGACGATCACCGCCACCAGACCTGCCCTGTCGGCCATCCGGGATGGAAAGCTTTCGGGAGGGATCGAAGAGGTAATCACCAGGCTCACCACTGAAGCGTGGTGATCGGGGTCGGCTCTTTCATGACGATGAAACCGTAATCGCCCAGCAGATAGATGCGATAGAACTTGCTCTCCACCAGTGGTGGGTAACCCTGGTAACCGGCCAGGGTCGCGTTGCGCCGCTCCCTCTCCGCGACCACATTGGTGATGCCCGCCTTCGGCAGGTTTTCGGCCAGCATGAAGAAATTGATGTTCAGCAGATAATGTAAAACCGGCATCTGCTTGAACGACCCCGCGGCCCCCACCAGCCAGTGATCGGAATAACTCACCGCCAGATAAATACGCTTGGCCTCGTGCAATTGCCGCTGGGCCGCGATGTCATGCCCCAGGGAAAACAACGCGCTGGACGCAAAAGTGTTCTGCGCCGTCAGCACGCGGCCATAGGCGTAAGACAACGAAAGCATGGCCAACATAGGCACCGCCAACAGCAGCGGCAGCCGCTCATGGATGGGCGCCAGCGCCAGATGGCTCAAATAGAACAACAGCACCAGCAACACCGCAAAACCCATCAAGGTCCTGGCGCCTTCATTGAAGTCGCGGAAAAACAGCGCAGCCCCCGACACCAGCAAGGTCACGACCGATACTGTCAGCACACACACCAGGCCCATCATGATTTTTCTCAGCCCGGTGTCATGGCGTTCCATCACGTTCCGGGCAAGCCGCACGCTGCCCGCCAGTGCACACAACAGCAGCGCAGCGAACACCCAAGTGAATCCACCGTGAAACAGCAGCGCGACTTTTTCCAGCACCCGGCCGATGTTGATTTCAAGTTGCAGCAAGGGCGCCGCCGCCCAGTTCAGCAGCAAGGCGCGATCCTGGTTCATGTACGGATAAGCCGTGACGCTATAGATCAACCCGCCGAGCCCTGCCTGGGCGATTTTCCAGCCGATCAACTCGTACCACTGCCGCCACGCCCATTTGTCATTCGCGCCCCTGAGCAGTTCCAGGCAACACAGACCCAGAAACACATTCAGGCTCACCTGATAGAACCCCAGCGCCAGCGCAATCAGGAAGGCCGGCACCAGCCATTGCAGAATGCGCGAGGGATGACGAAAAGTGATCGCGTAGATCACTGCCACCAGACTCAAGGCATTGGCCGGCCCGTCGTATTGATAAGACAGGTTCTGCAGGAAGAACGGGTTGTACCAGAGCGGCAACAGCACCAGGCAGCAGGATATTGTCGGCCGTGGGTAGTAATGGAAGGTCAGGCTGGTCAACGCAAAAGCCATGGCCAGCGTGGCGATCAGCAGCGGCAATGGAAAGATATTCGGTGCGCCATCGCTGAACGTCAGCAGGTTGTAGAACAGCTCGGTGAACAACCGCCCCTGCCCCGCCCAGGCCGTACCGGCCGACAGCGAACGCCAGTTGTCATCGATGTAGGGATAGTCCGCCAGGATCAGCGGAATGACATACACCAGCGTCGCGATCAAAAAAAACAGCCAGACCCGACGACGCCCGAGCTCTTTGCTGAAAAAGTCGCTCAGCCTGCCCATGCTAAAGCCCGGTCCGGTCTTTGCCGCCAATGACGTCTTTGACCACATAACGGGGTCGATGCTTGGCTTCGATATAGATGCGGCCGACATACTCGCCGAGGATGCCGATACCGATCAATTGGACGCCGCCGAGAAACAGAATGGCCGTCATCAGCGAGGGGTAACCGGGGACATTGTTCCCGAAGAAAATCTTGTCCAGCACCATGTACACCGCGTACAGCACCGCGAAGATCGAAATGCCGCCACCGATGTAAGTCCACAATCGCAACGGCACCGTGCTGAACGAGGTAATGCCTTCCAGCGCCAGGTTCCACAGTTTCCAGCCATTGAACTTGCTGCGTCCTGCCACTCGCCGGGCCCGCTCGTACTCCACCACCGCGGTGGTGAATCCGGCCCAGGACAGAACGCCCTTCATGAACAACTGATGCTCGGGAAGCGCCCGAATCACATTGACCACCTTGCGGTCCATGAGCCGGAAATCCCCGACGTTTTCTTCGATCCGGGTGTAGGAAATCCTGTTCAACAAATGATAGAAGAGCGATGCGCTGTGGCGTTTCAAATAACTGTCACTGTCACGATTGCGGCGTTTGGCGAGCACCACATCGGCGCCCTTTTGCCACTCGGCAATCAACTGCGGGATGACGCTGATCGGATCCTGCAGGTCCACGTCCATGGGGATCACTGCATCGCCGGTGGCGTATTCCAGGCCGGCAAACAACGCCGGTTCCTTGCCGAAGTTGCGCGAGAAGTTGATCAGCAATACCTGTTCATCGACCTGTGCCAGCGCCTTCGCCTGCTCAGCCGTCCGGTCAGTACTGCCGTCGTTGATGAACACGATCTCGACCTCACACGGGTCAAGTTTCAATTCGCGACGCACCGCCTGATGGAACAGACTGATCGCCTGCTCTTCATTGAATACCGGAACAATCAGCGAAACTTTCACGTTTCACACTCCTGAAAATCGAAGTGTAGATGTTCGGCAGACCGCCATCAGGGGGCGTTCTGGTGCGCGAACTGCCCGGCAGACCGACGGACACGCCATCCCGAGCGTTCGCTATAGCCCCCTGAGACATTCAGTAATATCCAGCCTTTTGCAATTGGCGGCGAATCACGCCACCCTGCGCGCCGCTCGCTCCTACTCCACCCGTTCAAGAGCCCGCCATCATGACGTTTGAACGCGACCACCGAATCGACTTTTTTCGCGGCCTGGCCTTGATCTTCATCTTCTGGGATCACGTGCCACAGAACCCGCTCGCGCAGTTCACGGTGCGTAATTTCGGTTTCAGCGATGCGGCAGAGATTTTCGTGTTCCTGGCCGGGTACGCGGCCGTGCTGGCCTACGGCAAAATCGCCCGGCGCGACGGTTTCATGGTTGCCACGGTGAAAATCCTGCGACGCGCCTGGGTGCTGTATGTGGTGCATATCTTTTTGCTGGCGCTGCTGATGGGTATCGTGTTTTTCGCCAACAGCCACGTGGAAACCCGTGATCTGGTGCAGGAGATGGGCTTGCAGTACTTCCTCAGCAATCCGCAGCAGGCATTGATGGATGAGCTGTTGCTGCGCTTCAAGCCGAACCTGATGGACCCGCTGCCGCTGTATATTTTGTTGCTGCTTGGCCTGCCGTTGGTGCTGCCGATGCTGCTGCGCAAGCCTGAATACGTGGTGGGGTTGTCGGTGGTGGTGTATCTGCTGGCGCCATGGCTTCAATGGAACCTGGCGGGCACCGACGGTGGCGTGTGGTTTTTCAATCCTATGGCCTGGCAACTGTTGTTTATTCTCGGTGGCGCGACGGCGATTCACGGGCAAAGGCCTCGGGCGCCGCAACCTCGACCGCTGATTCGGCAGCCGGTTTTTATCGCCGCGCTGACCTATTTGCTGCTGACCGGGTTGATCGCGGTGTCGTGGAAGTGGCCGACCGTGCATGAGGTCTTCATGCCCCAGACACTCGGCGAATGGCTCTATCCGATCAGCAAGACCAACCTCTCGCCGGCACGCCTGCTGCATTTCCTCGCCCTCGCCTACGTCACCGCCAGGTTGTTGCCCGACAACGGCTGGACGCAACATTGGCTGGCGCAACAAAGCTGTCGCATGGGCCGTTATTCGCTGGAAGTGTTTTGTTTTGGCGTGTTGCTGGCGCCATTGGCGGACATGCTCAATGCCTTGGGCGCGAATGCACTGGCGATGCAGGTATTCAGCGCAATGTTGGGGGTCGGGTTGATGGTGCTGCTGGGGGCCTGGCTGGATTTCAACAAGCGGTTGAATCGGCCGGCCCAAGTCGCCGTCGTCTGATAGACAAACCAATTCTTGTGGGGAAGGGCTTTTGTGGCGAGGGAGCTTGCTCCCGCTCGGCTGCGCAGCAGTCGTAATCCGGTACATGCGATCGTGACCATTTTAGGGCCGCTGCGCGCCCCAGCGCGAGCAAGCTCGCTCGCCACAAGAGATTGTGCCAATTAATACAAAGCCCCGGTCATCTAAACCGGGGCTTTTGTATTTCTGGCGTTACAACTTACGAAGCCGAACGCACCGCACCTTGCGACACATTGGTCGGTTGCAGCTTGAACATGTAGAACAACACCGTCAGCAGCACCAGGAAAGCAGGCCCTACATACAGCGCCACGCGAGTGTCCGGGAAGTACGCCATCAGGCCGACCACCAGCACCAGAAATGCAAGCGCCAGGTAAGAACTGACCGGGTACAGCCACATGCGATATTTCAGGCCGGCACGTTCGCTGGCGCTCAGGCCTTGGCGGAACTTGAGCTGGGCCAGCAGGATCATCACCCAGGTCCAGATCGCGCCGAAGGTGGCAATCGCGGTGACCCAGACGAAGACTTTCTCTGGCACCAGATAGTTAAGCAACACGCCCAGCAGCAAGGCACCGATCGACAGCAGCAGCGCGCGACGCGGCACGCCGTTGTTCGAGGTCTTGGCGAAACCGGCCGGGGCCTGGCCGTTCTGCGCCAGGCTGTAGAGCATGCGCCCGGTGCTGAAGATGCCGCCGTTGCAGGACGACAGCGCCGCGGTGATCACCACGAAGTTGATGATGCCGGCGGCGGTCTTGATGCCCAGACGCTCGAAGGTCATCACAAACGGGCTGCCCTGGGTGCCGATTTCGTTCCACGGGTAGATCGACAGGATCACGAACAAGGCGCCGACGTAGAACAGCAGAATCCGCCAGAACACAGAGCCGATCGCATTGGGAATGGTCTTCTGCGGGTTCTTGGCTTCACCGGCGGTCAGGCCGATCATCTCGACGCCGAGGTAGGCAAACATCACCATTTGCAGAGACATCAACACGCCTTGCACGCCGTTGGGCATGAAGCCGCCGTGAGCCCAGAGATTGGAGATTCCCAGGGCGACGCCGTCGTTGCCGAAACCGAATGCGATCACGCCGATGCCGCCGACCACCATCGCAATGATGGTGACGATCTTGATCAGGGCGAACCAGAACTCGAACTCACCGAAGGCTTTCACCGCGATCAGGTTGATCGAGCCCATGCTGATCAACGCCGCCAATGCCCAGATCCAGCGCGGCACGTCGGGGAACCAGACGCCCATGTACACCGCCACCGCGGTGATTTCCGCGACGCAGGTTACCAGCCACAGGAACCAGTAGTTCCAGCCGGTCAGAAAACCTGCCAACGGGCCGAGATAGTCTTGAGCGTAACGGCTGAACGAGCCGGCGACCGGGTTGTGCACCGCCATCTCGCCGAGGGCGCGCATGATGACCAGGATCGCCAGACCGCCGATGATGTAAGAGAGCATGATGGCCGGGCCGGCCATTTCGATGGCCTTGGCCGAACCCAGGAACAGGCCGACGCCGATACAGGCACCGAGCGCCATCAAGCGAATATGCCGTTCGCCGAGTTCGCGTTTAAGCGGGCCGCCCTGAGCGGTCTCGCCGTGAGGCAGGTGATTGCCGACTGGCATAGGTACAACCTCGTCTTGTTATTGGATGTGACCACCGAGTGTCGAAGCACCGACCGATAAACCAGTGCCTGTTGAAACCGGGCCTGCTTCATGGGCAGACACGTCTTGCAGGACCAAAACCTGCAAGATCAGCGGGCATGCAGTATAAAAAGCTTACAGCAGGTTTTTTCACTCTATAAACCACAACATTCAGCCATAACTCTCGGCAAAAGCGGGGTTTTCGGAGGGGCATTACCTGACTTATGCAGGATTATTCGCCACTGAAACGGCGCCGAGTATTGCACAGCAATGGTGCATCGTCATGCCCCTTACTTCGGCAGCATTTACCGCTTTGATGCGTCTAGCTCGGCTATTACAGACGACATCACCGTCCCTGTGGCGAGGGAGCTTGCTCCCGCTCGGCTGCGAAGCAGTCGCAAAACCGGCGAATGGTATTTATCAGACAAACCGTGAGGGTAAGGATTGGGGCCGCTTCGCAGCCCAGCGGGAGCAAGCTCCCTCGCCACAAGCCACAAGCCACAAGCCACAAGGAATGATGCGTACCCGATATCTGGTTATTCACAATTTTTTCACCAACGCCAACCACCGTCTAAGCTTCAAGCAAGTCCGATCAATCTGCGTGAATGGATCAGTCGACTATGGGCGCTTTGTGGCAAACCGATTCGAGTAAAACCGTGGTTCCGACTGAACGAGTGGATGAAGCGCCTTTACCTGAGAAACCCCGTCGCTCCCGGCACGGCTGGGGGGCTTTCTGGTTGCTGTTGCTGATTATCCTGATTGTCCTGGGCCTTGCCGCGGCCAAGGAAATGCGCACCTCCAAGTTTCAGGCCCGGGAAATCAGCAAATACGCCGCCTCGCTGAAGTACGAGCTGCAACCCGGACCCAGCGATGCGATTCGCTACCCTGGCGCAGGCCCGTTCGATCAGCGTTTGGGTTACAGCACCATGGATGAGTTTCTACCGCGACTGCTCAAACGCGATTACGTAATAGCGGCACAAACCCGCTTCTCCCCAGCACTGATGAATTACACCGACAAGGGTTTTTTTGTGCCCTATGCCGAAAAAATCCAGGCTGGGCTGTCGATCACCGATTGCCGCGCGGCCCCGCTGTACCAGTTCAAGTACCCCCAGCAACTATATTCAAGCTTTGCCGCGATCCCGCCGGTCGTGGTCAGCAGTTTGCTGTTTATTGAAAACCGTTTTTTGCTCGATCCCCGTCAGCCTCTGGCCAACCCCGCCGTGGACTGGCCGCGGTTCGGCAAGGCGGCGTGGTCCCAGGTAGCCAAGCTGTTGAGCCTGCCCGGTCAGTCGGCGGGCGGCAGTACGCTGGCCACGCAACTTGAGAAATATCGCCATTCGCCTGATGGCTTGACGGTGTCGGGCGCGGAAAAAATCCGCCAGATGATTTCCGCCAGCGTGCGCGCCTATCAGGCGGGGCCGGAAACCCTCCAGGCGCGACAAAACGTGATTCGCGACTACCTCAACAGTGTTCCGCTGTCGGCGGTACCGGGCCACGGTGAAGTGCATGGCATGGCCGAAGGTTTGCGTGTCTGGTACGGCGCCGACTTTAACAAGGCCAACGAACGGCTGGCCAGCACCGACACCGACCCGAAAAGTCTGTCGGAAAAAGGCCTGGCCCTGCGCGAAATGCTGTCACTGATGATTGCTCAGCGCCGCCCTTCCCATTACTTGACCAAGGGTCGTGATGAATTGGCCAGCCTCACCGACAGCCATATTCGCCTGCTGTCTCAAAACGGCGTGATCGATGCGCCACTCGCCACCGCGGCATTGGCCAGTAAAGTGACTTATCGCGACTGGGCCACCCAGCCCACCATTCAGCCCATCGAAACCAATAAAGGCATCAGTGTGGCGCGCAGCCGCCTGGCCGGTTTACTCAATCGTCCGCTGTATGATCTCGACCGCCTCGACCTGTCCGCCACCAGTACCTTGCAAGGCGAGCTGCAAACCCAGGCCACCGCCTACCTCAAGCATCTGGCCGATCCAGCTTATGCAGCGGAAATCGGCCTGATCGGCGAACGCCTGCTCACCCCCACCAACACCGCGCAGGTGCGCTATAGCTTCACCCTGTTCGAATTGACCCCGGACGGTTCGCGCGTGCGGGTGCAAACCGACAGCACCGACCAGCCATTCGACATCAATGAAGGCAGCAAGCTGGAATTGGGCTCCACCGCAAAAATGCGCGTGCTCACCACCTACCTGCAGATCATGGCCGAACTGCACGATCGCTACGCCAGCATGAGCGTCGCCGAACTGAAGAAAACCGAAGTCGCCGACCCGGATCGCCTGTCCCGCTGGGCCGTCGATTACATGATTCAGAACACCGACCGCAGCCTGCCGAAAATGCTCGGCGCCGCGCTGGATCGAAAATATTCCGCCAGCCCTGGCGAGGCCTTTTTCACTGGCGGCGGACTGCACACATTCGTCAACTTCCGCAAGGAAGACAACGGCCGCCTGCCGACCCTGCGCGATGCTCTGCGCGAATCGATCAACCTGCCGTTCATTCGGCTGATGCGTGACCTGGTGCGCTATAGCACCTACGCGGGCCCCAACAGCAGCGCCGAATTGCTCAAGGACGATCGCGACCCGCGGCGTCAGGAATACCTGGCCTCCTTCGCCGACAGAGAAGGCACCTCATTCCTGCTGAAGTTCTGGAAGAAATACCGCAACAAGGACACCCAGGCGCGGCTCGAAACCTTTCTCGACGGCATGCGCCCAACGCCGATTCGCATGTCCGCCGTGCATCGTTATCTATTTCCCCAGGCCGACCAGGAAGACTTCAATACCTTCGTACGCTCGCACCTCAAAGGCGCCAAGCTCACAGAAAAACTGACCGATGAACGCCTCGAACGCCTCTACCTGAGTTACGGCCCTGGCAGCTACGACCTGCCGGATCAAGGCTTCATCGCCAAGGTCCACCCGCTGGATCTGTGGCTGATCGGCTACTTGCTGAATAACCCCGACGCCAAGTTCAGCCAGATCGTCAAAGCCAGCCAGTTCGAACGCCAGGAAGTCTACAGCTGGCTGTTCAAAAGCCGTCACAAGGGCGCCCGTGACAGCCGCATCCGCACCATGCTGGAGATCGAAGCGTTCCTCGACATTCACCAGCGCTGGCAGAAAGTCGGCTATCCGTTCGATCACCTGGTGCCATCGCTGGCCACCGCTATCGGCAGCTCGGGCGATCGCCCCGCTGCGTTGGCCGAGTTGATTGGCACCATTCTCAACGATGGTGTGCGGATGCCGACATTGCGGATCGACAGCCTGCACTTCGCGGCAGATACGCCCTATGAAACCCGCCTGACCAACAATCCGGTGGTCGGCAAACGAGTGATGCCTTCGGAAGTGGCCGCCGCGATGCGCGAAGCCCTCTCACAAGTGGTGGACGCCGGCACCGCCAAACGCCTGGCCGGCAGCTTCAAACTGGCCGATGGCAGCCCGTTGGCCATGGGCGGCAAGACCGGCACCGGCGACAACCGCATTGAAGCCATCGGTTCCGGCGGGCGGATTCTCAGCTCAAAATCGATCAACCGCACGGCAACTTTCGTGTTCTTTATCGGCGATAAGCATTTCGGCACCCTCACCGCCTATGTTCCCGGTCGCACGGCGGAGAATTTCAAATTCACCTCGGCGTTGCCCGCGCAAGTGCTCAAGGGCATGGCGCCGATCCTGTCGCCTTATCTGCAACCGGGCACCCACACGTTGTGCTATGCCGGGACTGGATCGCCGGTCGTCACTCAAGCTACGGCCGCACTGGGCACATCTGCACATTAAAGGGTGGTATTCCTGTATTTTTCGCTCTTTGTTTATAGTTGGATTGAGGCGTCTTTCGGGGCAATCCAACCCTGTATTTGAGCTTTTTTCGACCGCAGCACCTGCCTAACCTGAAGAGCCTGATTACAGCTTTAGACGGTTAGCACATGACGAATTTATCAAGGATTGATCAAAGACGCCGCAACACCAAAAAAAACCAGGACGGCATTAATGACACCTGGATCGCTCAGGCGCTGCCCGCCTGGATCGCCGACATTTCCCCTGTCAACGCTCGCGCATTAAAGGCTGCCCAGCGCGACTTCGCGCCGTTCAAAACCCATGCCCGCTCAGCTCATCATCAGCTCAAAGAGGCGATATCCGAGCACTGGTCTACCCAGAACGCCGTGGACGCCCTGCTTGATAACCTGACCGATGTCTATGCGTTTGCCGAACCTCTGTTGAAAAATGCGCTCAGCGAGCACTACGGCGATATTGATGTCAGGAACACCTACCTGCGGCTCTATGCTGCCGCCAACCTCCCGTGGTGGGTGCATGATTTCAAGGGTGGCACGAAGGTTCGGACGGTCTCGTTGCTGAACGCGGCCCTGCACAATTTCTCGGATAACGAAACATTTTCGGACTTTGCTTTTCTTGACGCGCCGGACCCGCGCGGACAGATGAAAACGCTGCACATCAACCACAGGATCACGGGAGCTCCGCTTACCGCCCAGGCGTTCAAGGCCATCTGCCGTGATCTGGACATCGGCGCCCGCTACCAGCAGGCCCTGCGTCAGGCCCTTGGATTCGGCAGCTCCCGGGTCGCCAACAACGTGCGCATGGCGGTCATTGCCAGCCAAAAAGCCGCGTTGAAAGCAGCAGCACATTTGGCACTGCTGAACAAACACATTGATGCACACGCCCATCGACTCATCCTCGATCTGGTCCATGGCCGACAAGATTTGAGGCTGGACGGCAAGCACGTGAGCTACTACAACCTGGCCATGATGGAAACGGTGCTGGCGGGCATTCTGTTGATCACAACCGACCCGGGACCGGGTGGCTCTCCCGGTCGCCTGATCGCCTATGTGCCACACGACAACCAACACCCACTCAAGGAATACCCCTCACCCGCCGAGTTCATGGCCGAACTGACTCGCCAGTTGCAGGAAGAAAAACCCGCCGACGGACAGTCATCGGATGGGTTCGGTTATCAACAGTTCTTCAGCCAGTTCGTGCCCCACAAAGAGCGAGGGCATTTCTTCGCCAGTCTCAATCAACGCCTGAGCACGGTGAAATGGCATCAACGAGATCGGCAGGCCGGCGGCCCCGTCTGGAGGGATACGCCGGTGGACAATCCCAACCTGAGTTTCAGCGTCCAGGCGATCACCGATGACTATCAAAACCGCTCGCCCAACCCGGCCCATGACGACCTTTGGCAATACCTGTTCCGGATCAGGCTCAACAAGATCGTCAACGATGCCCGCGACCTCGCGATCTCCACCCAGGATGCCGACCGCATGGCGCGCTGGGCCTGGTGGGATAATCTGGAGAAGATGCTCTCGGACATTTTCAATGTGGCCCTGTTCGTGGTCACGCCGTTCGTGCCGGTGCTCGGTGAGCTGATGCTGGCGTACACCGCTTACCAACTGACGGATGAAGTGTTCGAAGGCGTTGTGGACTGGGCTGAAGGCCAGACCACCGAAGCGGCCGGGCATGTATTGGGTATTGTCGAAAACCTGGTTCAGTTCGGTATCTTCGGCAGCGCCGCCGAGCTGGGCAACTCCCTCTCCTCACCGTTCATCAACGCGATGAAACCGGTGCAATTGCCTGACGGCAGCCAACGCCTGTGGCATCCCGATCTCACTGCCTATCAACAGCACAACCTGTCATTGCCCGCCGATTCGACACCGGATGCCTGGGGGCTGCACCGGCATCAAGGCAAATCCATTCTGCCCCACGAGGGCAAACTGCTTGAGGTCGAGCGAGAACCCTCCGGCCGGATGCGAGTGATTCATCCCCGGCGGCCGGACGCTTATCGGCCACAGGTGACACACAATGGCCTGGGTGCCTTCGTGCATGAAGGCGAACAGCCCAGAGCCTGGAGTGAACGCCAACTGATGCGCCGGCTTGGGCATTCGGTCGAGCGCTTTAGCGACGGCGAACTGGAGCAGATCCGCGCCATCAGCGGCACCGATCACGATACGTTGCGGCGGATGTACGTCGAGTCTGACGCGCCACCGCCGCTGCTGGCCGATGCGCTGAAACGCTTCGAGGCGTATGAAGATGTCGCCCGGCTGGAAGAACAGATTCGCAGTGGTCTGCCGCTGACGCCTGATCCGGCTTCGGCCTGGTTCGAACAAACTGTGACCGAGTTGCCCGGCTGGCCACACGACAAGGCCCTGCGCGTGCTTCATCAATCCAGTGCTTCGGCGCAAGATCGCCTCTATGGCAATCCCGAGGCCTTGCCATCGGATATCCTCAGCATCAGCCTGGCGGACATCATGGCCGGGCAGTTGCCCGAACGCGTGGTGGCGTTTTTGGAGGAGCCCGAACTCGCCGTCATGCTCGGCCCCGGCGTGCCACCGGCGCATCGGGCACAAGCCTTGCGCAATCAACTGGCCGACTATGTCGAAGGTGACATGAACCGGTTGGCCAAACAGACTTATCGCGCCCGGGAAAAAACCCGCGATCCGCAAGTGAGGCTGCTCAGAGACGCGTTCCCCGAATTGCCCTCAAGCATCAGCCAAACGCTGCTGACCAACGCCACGGGCGCGGAACGTTTCAAGATGCTCAGCGAAAAACGCCTTCCGTTGCGTATAAAAAATCAGGCCCGTGAACTGAATTTCGAAGTGCGCGCGGTCCGGGCAACCGAGAGCCTTTATGGGCATTCGGGGTTAACCGCGGACACCGAGCGTCTGCTCCTGAATACGCTGAGACTGCACAGCGACGTATTCACCGATCTGCGTGTCGACATCCGCGACGGTTCCCCGCACGGCAGCTTGCGCTGCAGCGTTGGCGCGCAATCTGCCACCCGGGTCAGGACGCTCGTCAGCAGCGGCGGACGCAACAAATACGAAGTGTTCGACGAGGACAATCGCCTTTACGGAGCCAGCAGCCTCTATGAGTCGTTGCTGCGTGCAATGCCGCAGGATCAGCGCAACGCCTTGGGTTTCCAGCTCGGCCAGGGCAAAGCGCTCAAACACTGGTTCAAGCAAATCCTCGTCACCCCTGAAGTCCGCAGAACCGCGCTCGCCGAACTACCGATTCGCTCGCAGCGTGAGCGGATCACCACCCTGCTGTTACAGGGCGGGGGCCTGAGCAAGGACGATTCCGCCTCACTGGATCGGCGGGTTCGCGACCTTTACCCGACCTTCAGCGCTGAGGAGGCCACGCGATTTGTCGAGGCCTTGACCACGCAAGGTGACCCCCTGACCGCCCTTTCGGCGCTTGAGGATGAACTCGACGACCTGCGCATCACCCTCAATCAGTGGCGCTATCAGCAACCCGACATCTGGGGGCCTGACCCCCTGGGTTTCCGCGACGGCGGCGGGCGCCACATCGCCGAACGGCTGATCGAGTGTTTCGAACGTCGAAGCCAGGTGTTCGATGAACGCAGCCTGCATCCCCACGGCGGTTATCGTCTCGATCTATCGGTGGAGCTGAGCAGTGTCAATCTTGAGACTTGGTGGAAACAGAAGCCCGATCTCAAGCGGTTTCTCGACAAGGTCTCGGCCCTGAATCTGGACAACACGCGTTTCTCCAGCGAACCGGGCGGTCTGTTGAAGGATTTTGCTCACCTGGACGAATTAAGCGCCAGAGGCTGTCAACTGACTGAGATCCCCCAGGGCATCACCGCGATGCACGTTCTGTCGACCCTGCGCCTGAACAACAATCACATCCGCCTGACAGCGCAAAGCGTCGAACAACTCAGCCGCCTGACCTACCTGAAAACCCTCAGGCTGGATCACAACCCTTTGGGCGCGCTACCGGACATCGGACGCATGCCCGGCCTGATGATCGTCAGCCTGCGTGGCACCGGCATCGACACCTGGCCCCGAGGCACCTTCGCCAAACCTCGACCGCGCGGTTTTTTCCTCGACTTGCAGGACAACCCGCTGGCGCGTATTCCCGACGTGATCCCGGGCTCGAACGATGCCTTTGTGGTCGCGCGCACCCAGCTTGACGCGCAAGCGCTCAGTGACGTGAACCGGTTGACCTACGAAGGCGTCAGGAGATCCGTTGGGCTCAGCCCTCGACATGCCTATCCACCTGCCACCGACAACGATCTGGTCTTCTGGCCTGTAACGGACGACAGCGAATGGTGGACGCCCTCCCCCGGGCTTGGCCGATACCGTGGCGAGGCCTGGGGTGATCTGGCCGATGAACCAGACTCGGCGGGATTCTTCACGGTGATTCGCGGCCTTACCCAGTCTGCTGATTATCGAGCGGGAGGCGAGTTTCGAACCGATCTGGCCAAGCGTGTATGGCGAATGATCGATGCCGCCGACATGGATGCCGAGCTCAGGAACAGGCTCTTCACCATGGCCAGCTCACCCGTTAACTGCGCCGATGCCGGCGCTCAATTGTTCAACAACATGGGGCTGGAAGTGATGGCCTCGGAAGCCAGGTCATTGAGCACCTCGCCGCAGATGCTCGAACGTCAACTGGTGACCCTGACCCGGAGTGCGGCGCGTCTGGATCATGTGAACGAGATTGCCCGGGCGGACATGCAGAAACGGATGGCCAGCGGCCTCACACCGGATGAAGTCGAGGTCTATCTCGCCTACCAGACCGGTCTGGCCCGACGGTTGGACCTGCCCTGGCAATCGCGAAGCATGCTTCACCGGCCGGTTGCCGGCGTGAGTGAGAGCATGATCGATCACGCCTACGGCGCGGTGCTGTCACTGGAGTACGGTGACGGGCTGGTGAACAAGATGCTGGAGCAACGTTTCTGGATTGAATACCTGCGCGCGACGCACCCGCGAGCATTTGAGGAAAACACCGAGCTGTACACGGTGGTCAAGGCCGGGTTACTGGCGGATTTGCGGCAGACGCAAAACGAACGGGCTCATACCCGGCACCGCACGGACGAATACAAAAACCAGCTCGCGGAAAAACTCAAAGACCTTGCCCGACAGCTGTCGGTGCCCGAGTCGGTTGTGTTCACTGGCAAGGAAATGACCGATGAGGTGTACAACCGATTGATCAACGACCTTTTCGACGACGAAAAGGAGCTGGCGCGACGCCTGACCCGAATGGCATTGAGAATGGCAGGTCATTGATAACGCCCTGAACGTTTCGACCATTGCCAGATGCTGTACCTGGAGGCAAACAGTCAGCCGGTAAGTCAAGACGCAGAACCTGTGGGAGCGTGGCTTGCCCGCGAAGAACGATGACGCGTAGTACCTGAAAAACCGCGGTGCATTCTTCGCGGGCAAGCCACGCTCCCACAGGATTTTCGTCGCTCAAATGTTTTGACTTACCGGCATTAGCCCAAGGCCTTTCATATTTCCGAATCCCAGATCACGACGATGTTCCCGGTATAGCGGGCGGCGACGCCAGGTTGCAGCATGTAATCCATGTATTCGCTCGCGACTTCAAAGTGCAGGATGCCCGGCCGATTGTTCACATAATTCAGGGCCTGGTATTTTTGCTGCTCCTCCTGACCCACACGTATCAGACGACGGCGCTTGACCGGTACGCCAGCGAGATCGGTCAAGCCATCGGGCAGGGTGACGTTGAGTTCCACCAGGACGGCACGCTGCGAAACGGGGTCGCGAATCATGCAGTCGTACAGTCCGGGGATTTCGCAGTCGATTTGCATCTTGAACCGTGATGACGCAGAGATATTGAAGACCTGGTCGCGGTACAAGCGCACCGGCTTTCGTCCATGTTGCAGCCAGTTTTGCCACCCGCCCGCCGGCTCCAGCACGACTTTGTTACCGCCCGGTGGGATATCGACCTTGAGCGTATGTTCAACGTTGAGGGTAAAACTCAATGTCAGGGTAGAGTCGCTGGGGTGCATGATATCGCCCATGTCGAAGTCCATGCCCGGGCCGACATGGTAAGTCAGATTGCCGGTAAAAATTCCGGAGGACATGTGCAGCGGATCGGGGGTGCGCAATTCATAGCCAATCTGCATCTGGTCATAAGTAAGGCTCGGAATTCGATAATTAGCCGTCATTGCGCATTCGCTGGCAGTGGGCGTCATCCAGAAAAAGGTTCTGCTGTTCGGTTGCGTGTACATGCCTCCCGTGGGCTGACAAGGCGCGGGCGGAGCCCAGGTCCAGTCCCCCCACAAACGGGTATGCCAGCCTTGCACGTTGGTGGGTTCGCCTTCGCCGACCAGGTTTTGCGCCGTATCGGGAAGAATGTAACGGCCACCGATAGAAACAATACGAACCTCGACCTCCGATGTCTCCGCACGACCATCGACCCTGCTGATCGTGAGCCGTCGCCAATCGGCCGGCACTTTGAACATCGCCCCTTTGCGGCGATCGGCATGCCCGGCCAGGATGGGGGTGATGGACTGAAACTCGATGGGGACAAGCAATGAGAACAACCCCTGCTCCTTGCAAAATTCGGGTTGAAGTGCGCAATGTCCACTCATCGGGGTGTCATTGGTGAACTTGTTTTCATGGGGTTCGGACGGATCCGGCCTGAACGAGGCACTGATGTCCATGGTCGCGCTGATCGCCGATTCAACGGTTAATGCACACAACAACACCCACCCCACGCAGCCCTGGAGGAGGGTTTTGCAAACCTTCACTGATTTCATCTTCGCTCATGACTCCCTGTCATGGGATGGAGGACGTTTTTTTAACGGGCTCAGGGTGCCACGGCACTGAACACCAACAGCACGTTGCCGTAGTAACTGCCCGGTTTATAACCTCCAGTGGGGATTGTCGGCTCGATGTCCAACCGCACCCGACTGCCCGCCATGGCCTCCTGTGCCGAGACCACTTGCCGGGGCTGAGCGTCGTGACTCAGCGCCTGACCGTTGAAGCTGACGCGCAGGTATATATTCTCGGTATCGTTGCCGTTGGATAGATAAGGTTCGCTCTCCAGCCGCGCTTCAATCGCGCTGGTGTCGTGCTTGACGTCGAAATACTTGCGCAAACCGCCCAAGGTTGAAGTATGAGGATTCCACGGCAATCGCTGCTCGCGATGAATCCAGTCCGTTTCCGCCGGTATCACGTAAAACGCCAAGGTGGGGATGTTCACCGAAATTTCGAACTCATGTTCTTCCCGCGCCGCGAACACCTGGGAGCTCATCAGCGTCGCGGCACTCAACGATGCCGCGAAGGCCCATTGCTTGATCATGTCTGGTACCTGTTCATCAAAGAAAACCGCAGCAACACGGGTCGGTGCTACCGGCTGGCAATGCGCATGGTCTTTTTGGCCTGGCCTTCAATCAGCTGGAAACGGTACTCACGACCGGGTTTTTTCTCGAACTGAAAACTCTTTCCCGCGAGGATGTGGTGCTTGGTGGTCGGCTCGCATTCGGTCTCGACCTTCAGCGAGCAGTTCTTGAACTCGTCGACGATCACCACGGTGTTGCCGTTGTTGCGAATGCTGTAAGTGCCCGGACCATCATCGATCACACTGTCGTAACGGGTGTTTTTCGGACGCACGAAGAACACCGTGCCAAAACCGGCCATCACGTTGACCCCCGCCGACAGGTTCTTTTTGTAGGTGTCGCGATCCTCCTCGGAAACGGCGAACTCATCCTCCTTTTCCGGCACCACGGGTACAAAGCGCACGCGAAAATACCGCTCGGTTTCACGCTCGCCCATATACAACAGGCGCGAACCCTGCATGCCATTGACGGGCACGATCAGCCGCGCGGGGCTGGCCATCAACCCGTCGCGGGCGCTGGCATCGGCCTGGCTTTTGACCGGCACTTCACGGGGCGTGCCATCGGCGTCGTAGATGATTTCCAGAATGTTGACCTTGACGAAAGCCGTGCTGTCGCCGCCATTGAACACCCGTTTCAGGTAGGTACTTTTATCGCCATCCAGATAGTCGTAAACCGTCCCGACGTTGATGTTGGGTGCAGCCTGAACGGCCAGGGAAAACCCGCCCAGACTTACCAGCGCAAACAGACGCTTCATAACCTTGTACCTCATGACATTGAATACAACGCTGACTCGATAACTCGATAAACAGCCCATCAGATTTCCGAATCCCAGATCACCGTGACAGACCCCGAATAAGTGGCCGCCCGCCCGGCTTGCAGCATTGAGTTCACGTAAGTGGAATCGATTTCGAAGTGCAGCACGCCGGGGGCCCGATCAACATAGAACGCAGGTTGAAACTGTTGGGCCCTATGCGAGCCGGGATGAAAACGCTTGCGCTTGACCGGTTCCCCAGCAACGTCCGTCAGACCATTGGGCAAGCTGATTGATATCTGCACCTCCGCGGTACGCCCTGAAACCAGGTCGACAATCATGCAATTGTTAGTTCCGGTGATGAAGCAGCTCAGTTCCATCTTGAACCGCGACGATGCGGAGATATTGAAGGTCTGGTCCCGGAACAACCGCACCGGTTTGCGCCCGTTTTGCAGCCAGTTTTGCCAGCCGCCCTCCGGTACCAGTTCGACCTTGTTGCCGCCGGGAGGAATGTCGACTTTGAGGGTGTGCTGTACGTCGAGACTGAAGTTCAAGCCTAACGTCGAGCTACTCGGCACCATGACATGACCCATGTCGATATCCGCATCAGGGCCGACGGTGTATTGAATGCTCCCGTTGTACCTGCCCGAAGCCATTTTCAACGGGTCCGGGGTTCGTAACTGGTAAGCGAAGTCAAGATATTCATAGCGCAGCCAAGGCACGTTGTACCTCGCATATTTGCTGCAATACCCTCTAGTAGTCGTGGTTTTCCAGAAAAAGAGGTACGAATCCTGGCTGTACCCACTTAACCCGCTTCCCAGACACGGAGCCGGCGCGTAGAGCCAACCGGTTCCCCACAAAAGGTCGTGGGCCTGTGGAAGGGTGACATCCTGGTCGACCAGATCGAGAACATTGGGTGACCTGACTCTGGTACCAAACCCCGAAATCCGAACCTGCAGCGTTTGCGGCTCACCGGTTGTTTCGTGAAAAACAGTCAAGGTGCGCCAGGCCACCGGCATCAAAAATGTCGCCCCCTCACGCGGGTCGCTGTAGCCGGGCGTAATCGCGCGGTTGGACTCGAATGTAAGCGGCACCCGCAGGCTGAACATTTCCTCATCCCTGCATCTGTCCGGATAAGTGGCGCAGTAACCACTGGGTATGGTGGTATTTTCAAAAGTGTTTTGCTGCGGTTTCGAAGGGTCCGGTTTGAACATCGCCGTGATGAACACCTCCTCCGCTTCGGCCGAGTGTTGAAAACAGCCGATCAATAATCCGACGATCGAAAGCGCAAGAAACTTGCCGTACCGCCTTTTATGAGCCATGGGTTTATAGTCCGAAAGTTAATGTCTGTAAGCGGCATCAGCCTGCTGTTTCAGGCGCAAACGTTGCGTCTGCCAAGGTGTCCGGGCTGCAGCGCAGGTCACCGATCATCAACACGTCGTTTTCACTGCGGTACTTGCCAGTATCGAGTCGGAACTGGCACAGCAACTGATCGGCGTAACGCACTTGCAGGGTCGGCGAGCCGGCGTTCATTTCCATGGAGAAGAACCCGTCGACTTCACTCACCCCGCGGCTGGCGTGGTTGATCACGTGATGGCCCTTGAGGGGACGGCCTTGTGGGTCGAGCAAACGACCGAGCACGGTCAGGGTTTTCATCACGCGCACCTTGCGGTACTCCACCCCGCCCTTGTTCAGGTGATAACGGGTGCGCGCCGGCTCGATGGTCGCCGCCGGGACGTGATTGCCTTCGAAGTCGAAACTCACCGAACTGTTCTTGTAAGCGGTGATGGGGATGAAATTGCGCCCCGGTCGCAAGGCGGCGCTGCCGCCGCTGAGGTCGTCGGCGCGTAAGGCGATGCCGTCGATATCGGACTCGACATCGACGATCATCCCGGCGCCCCGCCCCTGAGGCTGGCTGGTCATCACCATCTGCTGGGCGCCGACGGCAACCGTGCTGTCCAGGTTCAGGCCACCGGTAAAGTTGCCGTTGTAGGACGAGCGTTGCACAAACCCGTCGCCCCGGATCGTGTCGGTACTAAAGTTCGCCAGGCTCGACACGCCGACGCCATAGGTGTCGGTGAGTGCCGTCACCGAAACGCTCTGCAACACGTGGTCCTGCAGGTCTTTGCGGTAACCCAGGGAGGCGTTGTTGTCACGGCTGCCGTCGCGCGCGGTGCGCGAACCGATGCTGCCGGATATTTGTTGTCCCGGTGCCCCCAGCGCGACGTTGACGCTCAGGTCGACGCCGCGACTACGATCATTGCCACTGCTGTAGCTACCGGGACGATCGAATAGCGACAGGCGCCAACTGGCATCGCTGCCAAACAGCTCGCCGCGTTGCGTCCAGCCCAGGTCTACGCCAACACCTTCAACGTTGCCCTCGCTGTGAGACACCCGCGCGTTGACCGAGCTTTTACGGCTGATGCGGTGGTTCAGCGCCAGGGAGGAATTGCTGGCCTCGCCGGTGAACACGTTGCGTTGGCGCACCCGGGTGCCGTCGGGCAACGTTTCGTAAATGTTGGTGGTATCGAGCCAGCTGCGATTGTGACTGACCACCACGCTGCCGGAGCCATAGTTGTACAGGCCTTGCAGGTCGAGCCCGGTGCCATGGTCTTCAGTCTGATAAATATTGGCGTATACGCTGGTGCTGTTAGCCAGCGTCCAATCGATGGAACTGCCGTATTGCAGCTTCTCGCGTACCTGACGCAACGACAGCCCGAGAATGGCCCTGGGGTGCAGCAGGTAGTTGATCGACGCGCCCGCCGTCGCGTCCCCACTGGCCTGTTGATCCCAGTTACTGAACAGTTTGCGTTCCTGCCCGGCAAACAGGTTGTAGCGCCAACGCTCATCGAAGTTGCGCCAGTTGTTCGGCTTGTACACCAGCTCCTGGGTCGTCGAGGTGATTTGACCGTCTTCGATCAGGCGTACTTCCACTTCGTAAATGCCACCGGGCAATGGCCGGGTGTCGAGGGTTTGCAAGCCGGCCGGCACCGATTGGGTATTGATCAGCAAACCGTCGCGGAAAATTTCCACCGAGGCCTGCCGGTTGGCAGTGACGTAGATCGGATAGACGCTCGGTTTCGGGGTGTCGATCGCCAGGCTGTCGGAACTGCCGAACATCATGCCCATCGCAGTATCGGGGCTGGTGCCGAAAGTGCGTGGCTGGCGGGTCAGGCCTTCGGAATTGGGGGTAAAGAAGCCCAGGCGAAAGAAGCTGCCTTGCAATTCACGCTGGGTATGGAGTTCATGTATGGCGTGATAAAGCTTGTCATCGGGCCCACCGAGACGGGCCAGCTGCATGTTGAATGTCTGGCTCCAATTGCCCAGGCTGCCACTGGCCTCCAGGCCAAAACGGCCGCCCAGATCCTGTTCCTGCCCACCATTGAGGTTGAGCTGATTGCGCACGATCAAGCCACTGCTGCCGCCCTCGGGCTGGTCGTAGTAGCGCTTGGCTTCGGTGTCGCGTTCGGCGTTTTCAGTACCGATCGACACCAGTGAATTTTGCAGGTTGTAGTGAATGGCCTGCATTTGCTCCGGGCACGTCCCCGTGCAAGCCCCAAGGCTCACACCGGATTTAAGATAAGTGGCCCAACTGTCGCGCTCAACGGCACTGATATTACTTTCACTGGTATCGGTGAATTCAAGTAGGGTAATACGGTCATCACGAGACAATACAATCATGGCCTCGCCAAGCGGCTGCTGATCAAGTTCCACCCTGACTGCCAGCGGAACATCAAAGAAGTGTTCTTCAAAGTCCGCCGGCAAACCTTTGGCCTGAGACAACAAACTTCTCGGCGTATTAGCAACAGTAGCAGGCGCTGCAAAGGCACTGCTACAAAGCAGCAACGCAAGCGCAGCCGCGATGGGTGTCATCGGGAACATGAACACGTACTCTGATTACCAATAGATTAAAGCCCGGCCGACAAACAAGCGTGTTTGCCAACCGGTTACGTTACTTAAACAAGTAAGCGTTTACTGCCTTGTCGACACTCATGGAGTGATGGTAGGAGGAACGGCATCGTAAACGACGGCGACAGCGCCGGTGTAATCGCCTGCAGGGTGGTTCGCACCCACCGCGCTGATGCGGATTGGCGCGCGATAATTCACATCGGACTCTTGTTCACCGACAACCATCTGCGGTGTATTGGTGAGTACAACATCATTGAACGCGACGACCAGATCAATCGTATTGGGCCCACCGTAGAGCCGCGGCGTCCCTTCCACACTGGCGTGAACCGAACCGTTATTGTTGCGTACATCGAAGTAACCGACCAAAGGCGTCAGGGTATTGGAGCCTGTGCGCGGGCTCATGTCCTGATCCTTGTTGACCAGGTCCGGATCGACAGGCGTCACGTAGAAACCGTTTTCCGGAACGGTGGCGATCAGACTGATGGAATGCCGTGCTTCCCCTGCTGCAAAAACCACAGAAGAACTGAGTGCCAGAATGGCCAGTGGAGCAGTCATCGCAATTTTCTTGAACATCATCTAATACCTGTCTTTTTATCTAAGGATTGGCTCATTGAAGTCCGAAAGCCTGTGATAGGCCATATAACCGTCAGAGGCTTTGTTGAACTTTCAATGCCGGAAGATCATCAAGCAATCCCTCCTGAAAGTAAGCAGGCAACTTCTGATGAGCGTGTAGCCAAATGGACATGGCGGCAGCGTGAAAAAACCCGATATATTGAAATAATCAAACAGCGACTGTAAGAGACGGACTACAAATCATGCCAAACACGACCTGCTTTACTTGTGCAATACCGTGCAACTTCCGTAAGACAAATACCACACTCCCTGAAATTAAAGGTCAATGTCCATGTATTAGAGAGTTAACACTAATTCTCTGTAATTAACAGGTGCATGAATGTGAATTCCTTTGTGTTTTTTCCTCGTCGGATTGTTTTTTTCGTCCTGGCACAGAGGCGCCGTTGGTCTGAAGCGCTTGCTCCGGTCTTAAGATATATCTTACGTTGTATCTAAACATGACGAGAGAACGCAAAAATGAGAGACCATCATTCCCCCCACCGTGAACACGGCGACGGCCGCGACGGCTTCGAGAAACGCCCCGGCCCTGGCCGCGAACGTGGTGGGCGCGGCCCCCGGGTATTCGCCCCCGGCGACCTGAAATTGCTGCTGCTGGCACTGATCGCCGAGCAGCCGTGCCATGGCTATGACCTTATCCGCCAGATCGAAAGCATGTTCGACGGCGCCTACAGCCCCAGCCCCGGTGTGATCTACCCGACCCTGACCTTCCTTGAAGAAAGCGAAATGATCCTGGGCGATGCCGAAGGCGGAAAAAAACGCTACAGCATTACCGACGCCGGACGTCTGTCTTTAAGTGAACAAGCGATTGCCCTGGACGGCGTGCGCATGCGCATCGAAGTCAGCAAGCGTTCGTTGCGCGGCCATGACCGCCCCGCCGAAATTCACGAAGCGGTGCATAACCTGCGCCATGCCTTGCAAATGCACCATGGTCGCTGGAGCCCGGAAGAAATCCTGCGGGTGCGCGACCTGCTCAACAACACCGCCAAGGCCATCGTCGATGGACCCGCTGTTCAACCTGTTCAGGAGAAAGCCGAATGACTGACGTGATCCTGCAATCACCCTCCATTCACCGCGTCATGCATGAGCTCAAACGCCGTCGCCTGGAAGTCCTACGGGTGGTCGACCTGACACCGCGTATGCGCAGGGTTACGCTGGGTGGTCCTGAGCTGGCAGGCTTCGTCAGCCTCGGAACGGACGACCATGTAAAACTGCTGTTCCCGCAAAATGCCGAGCAAGAGGCAGCGCTGGAAAACCTGGTGCTGGGCGCCGGCAAAGACAACGGCCCGTTGCCCGAAATGCGCGACTACACCCCGCGCCGCTACGACCTCGACACCCTGGAACTGGACATCGATTTCGTGCGGCACGGCGATGGCCCTGCCTCGACGTGGGCCGAGCAGGCCAAACCGGGCCAATTCCTGCACATCGCAGGGCCACGGGGTTCGATGATCGTGCCGGACATCTTCGACAGCTATTTGCTGATCGGCGACGAAACCGCCCTGCCCGCCATCGCCCGCCGGCTCGAAGGCCTGGCTGCCAACCGGCGGGCGCTGGTGATCGTGGAAGTGGAAAACGGCGCCGAACAACAACGCCTGGAAAGCGCAGCCCAGGTCGATGTGATCTGGGTGCTGCGTGAGGGAGGCAAAAACAACCTGCTGACCACCGTCCAACAGATCAAGGTGCCCGATGGCAATCTGTATGCGTGGGTGGCGACTGAGTCCAAAGTCTCACGGCAGATCCGTCGGGTATTGCTCGATGAGCATGGCCTGAACGAGCAATTCGTCAAAGCGGTCGGCTACTGGCGGCTGGATGACAGCGACGAGGAATAACCACAACACTGTGGTTGTATGCTTCTTGTGGCGAGGGAGCTTGCTCCCGCTCGGCTGCGAAGCAGTCGTTAACCGGACAACACGGTGTGTCAGAGGATACCTGGTTGCAGGTTCAGGGCTGCTTCGCAGCCCAGCGGGAGCAAGCTCCCTCGCCACAGTCAGTGTTCACTGTCGATCCGTGCGCCACCGATCCAGCCCGACCACCAACAACGCAATCACCACAAACCCCGCCAACAATCCCCCTGCATTCACAAACACCTGTGGATAACCCAGTTTGTCCACATCAATGAACGGATAGGGATAAACCGCCAGCAGATGCCCGCGCCATAACGCATAGCCGAAGTACACCAGCGGATAGATCACCCACACCGCAATGTGCCGCAGCTGCAACGTACCTTTGGGCACACAGCACCACCAATAAACCAGAAACAGCAGCGGCATGACGTCATGCATCAGCTCGTCGGCCAGCCATTGCCAGCCTTCGGGATGCCATAAATGACGCAGTAACAGGCTGTACGCCAAACCGACCACGGCGATGCTCACCGCAATCCCGCTGCTCACCCATGGCTGCAAAAACCAGCGCCGCGTCGCCGATTCTCGGGACGTCAGTTCACAGGTCAGCACCACCGCCACCAGCGTGTTAGTCAGCACGGTGAAAAAACTGAAAAAACTCACCAGCCCACCCAGCAGACTGGCCGCAACACTCCAGCGCAAATAAAGAATCAGGTACAGCTGAATGCTCAAACCCGCCCAGCCCAGAATCGCCGCCACGGCAACACAACGACGCCTCGTGGCAGCACCTGGCGTCGAGGGTATGACCATGCTCAGACCGGTCGCTTGGTGCGCATCAGCTTCACGTACAGGCGTTCGACCTTCTCCCGCGCCCATGGGGTTTTGCGCAGGAATGTAAGGCTCGACTTGATGCTCGGGTCACTCTTGAAGCAGCGAATATCGATACGCTCGGCCAGCCCCGACCATTCGTAGTGTTCAACCAGGGCGTTGAGGATCTGTTCCAGCGTCACGCCGTGCAGGGGGTTGGTGTTCTGTTCGGTCATGCCGGGCCTTCGAGCGATGAAAGGATGGGAAGCCGCGCACCTTAGCGGAGGCTTTCGCCCGGTGGAAGGGCTCCGGACAGAGGCATTCGTCAGATGCTGAATTAACTGTAGGCGAGTTGGCCATCATCTGAGGGGCAAACGTCAGGAGATACTGCCAGAACTCAGTAATAACGACGCGGGTCCGAATCGATCAGACTGGCCAGCTTGGTCAGGGCAAACCTCAATTCGTCCTGGCTGGTGGGCGACATCAACACCAATCGCACGCAGCGGGTAATGCCGCTACGTTCGGCCTGGAACTGGGTGCCACTGAGGACCAGCACACCGTTGGCACGGGCCAGCATGGTGAATTCGTCACTGGTCCAGGGTTCGGGCAACGTCAACCAGACGTGGTAGGAATACGGCTGGGTCTTGAGCTCGAAATTGGCGAAGATTTCCTGAGCAATCGCCTGCCGCCCGGCGGCTTCGTTGCGCTGAATACGGATCAGCTTTTTATCCAACCCCTGCGTGATCACATTACTGGCCAATTGAGCGGTCAATGGCGACGGCATCCAGACGCTGCTGCGTACCATGGAGGTCAGGCGCGACAGCAGTTTCGGCGGGCTATAGAGATAGCCAATCCGCAAGGCCGGCATGACCGACTTCGACAGACTGGTCAGGTACACCGAACGATCCGGGGCAAACGCCGACAGCGGTTTGATCGACGGGTCTGTGGCCAGAAAACCGTAGATGTCATCGTCCAGAATGATGAAGTCGAACTCCTCGGCCAATGCCGCGATCTGCGCCCGACGTTTTTGCGACATGATTGCGGCCGTCGGGTTCTGACAGGTCGCCACGCAGACCAGCATCGCCGGTTTCTCACGCTGGCACAGTTCGCGTAACGCTTCGGGAATGATCCCTTCATCGTCCATTGGCACGCCACGCAGACGTCGTTCCAGCCCATGGGCAAGGGAAATGATGCCGGGGTAGCACAGCGCCTCGCAGAGCACCAGATCACCGGCGTTGGTCAGCGCACTCATCGCGACCATCAAACCATGCTGTGCGCCGGCGGTGATCACCACTTGCTGCCATTGCGCATCGGGCAACGAATGGCGCAGCCATTGCGCGCCCGCCTCGCGATGAGCCGGATGACCGCCATCGGGTGCGTAATCGAGGGCATGGGCAAAATCCGTGCTTTTGGCCATGTCCACCAATGCTCCGCGCAACCAGTATTCCAGGGTTTCGCTGTAAGGCTTGATGATCGAAAGATCCAGTAATTCAGACTGCCCAAGATTCAGCGAGACGGCACTGTTGCTGGCCGGCAATTCCAACTGCTTCTGGTTGAGTACATAAGTGCCACGCCCCACTTCCCCCTGCACCAGACGCCGCCGATGGGCTTCGCTATAGGCACGGCTGATGGTACCGGGCGTGACATTCAGCGTGGTGGCCAGCTCCCGCAGAGTCGGCAGACGATCACCTTCGTTCAGCACGCCGTTGCTGATATCGCGCGCCAACGCGTCGGCAATCGACAAATACATCGGCTGGCTGAACTCGCTTAGCTGAGGAACCCACATGAATGATCACTACCATCGTAGAAATGATGAATATCCGAGCATATCACATGGTGGTTAGGCAACTAATAAATGGACTCAATCAATAAATTGAGTCGATTGATTCGGCGATTTAATCGAAAATCATCTTTCATGAAAAATATTTTTCAACAACAATATTTATTTATAAATCAAATACTTATTTGGAAAAAATCTGACAAATACCCCTTGATAGCAAAAAAACATCTCGTAACAACCTTCTCGCCTATTGAACCAACTCAATTCATTCAAATACACTCATCTCGAATCGAAGCAATCGACTCAATCTCAATTCTGAATCACCGCGTGCCCGCCACGCCAAGTCGAGACATCATGGACACACTCAGAAAGGATCTATCCCTGTCAGCGGTCATTGCAGGCTTCATCGCGGTGATCATTTCCTATGCCGGCCCGCTGATCATCGTGTTTCAGGCAGCCCGGGAGGCACACCTGCCCAATGATCAAGTGTCGTCCTGGATCTGGGCGATTTCCATCGGCAGCGGCATTACCGGGCTGTTATTGAGCTGGCGTTTGCGGGTTCCGGTGATTACGGCTTGGTCGACACCAGGCGCGGCGTTGCTGGTGTCGATGCTGCCCACGGTCTCCCTGCCCGAGGCCATCGGCGCCTATGTGGTGGCTTCGGTGATTATCGCGGTGGTCGGCCTGTCCGGTGCGTTCGACAAACTGATGAGTCGCCTGCCAAAAGCCATCGCCGCCGCCATGCTCGCCGGCATCCTGTTTCGTTTCGGCGCCGAACTCTTCACCTCGATCAAGCTGCAGCCGAGCCTGGTGCTGTCAATGATCGCGGCGTACCTGATCTTCAAACGCTTTTCACCGCGCTACGCCATCCTGTCGGTATTGATTGTCGGCTGCGCCGTGGCCGCCTCGTTCGGTGAACTCAACACAGGTTCGATCACCATCGATGTCGCCCACCCGATCTTTATCGCCCCGCAGTGGAGCTGGCACGCGATCATCAATATCGGCCTGCCGCTGGCCCTCGTCACCCTGACCGGGCAGTACGTGCCGGGCATGGCGGTGTTGCGCACCTCGGGCTACAACACCCCCGCGCGCTCGATCATTTCGGTCACGGCCATCGGTTCAGTTTTGATGGCGCCCTTCGGCTCCCATGGCTTTAACCTTGCGGCCATCACCGCCGCTATCTGCACCGGCCGCGAAGCCCATGAAGATCGCGACAAGCGTTACATCGCCGGGATCGCCTGCGGGGTGTTCTACATTCTGATGGGCACCTTCGGCGCGACCCTGGCTTCGGTGTTTTCTGCCTTGCCCAAAGAGCTGATCGCCTCGCTCGCCGGCCTGGCCCTGTTCGGGGCGATCAGCGCCGGGCTGACCGGCGCCATGGCTGACGAGAAACAACGTGAAGCGGCGCTGATCACCTTCCTGGTCACCGCCTCGGGCATGAGTTTCCTGGGGCTGGCCGCTGCATTCTGGGGGCTGATCTTCGGGCTCGTGGCACATTTCGTACTGACCTACACCCGAGAAAGCAAAGCCAGCACCGTCGCCGAGGGCAGCCGACCATGACTACTCGTTACGACTTCATCGTCGTCGGCGGCGCAATAGTCTCAAGGACATGCGCGCGGTAACGGCCAGCGAGGGCTGTTGCCGCATCACGCACCAGCCCCCTTGGCCGAAGTGTTTCCCGGTCTATCTGTTGAATTAACGGCACTGAAACATAAGGGGGCGGACGCTTGAGTCCGCCTTTTTTTTGGCACCACCTGGCACTGCGGCGACCGGTCGCAACCGACTGTTACGAAATCCGAAATGATCCATGTCAGTAAAAGCCCTTTCTCTATGTGTAACAGAACATTATCCTTACGCCCGTCCAGCTGAAACGCTTCTCCCCTGCTGCATTCCCGCTGCGTTCAGTTCACCCCCTTAGAAAAAAACCAAGAATTCCTTCTCTATGCCTGATTTTCAAACTCCGCGAGACAGCGCTGTCTTACTCTCTGTGTCCAATCGAAAAGCCCTCATCCTGATGGGCGGATTCACCGCGTTGGGTCTCGCCACCTGCATCCAGGCTGCGCCGGCCTTCGATAGCGATTCACCGTGGATGCTGGGCGACTGGAACGGTACGCGTACCGAACTTTCGGAAAAGGGCTACGACTTCAAGGTCGATTACACCGGTGAAATGGGCAGCAACCTGCACGGTGGCTATGACCATGACCGCACCGCTCGCTACAGCGACCAGTTCGGCTTTGGCACTCATCTGGACTTGCAGAAAATTTTGGGCTGGGACGACGCTGAATTTCAGCTGACCATCACCGAGCGCAACGGCAACAACATCAGCAACGACCGGATCAACGATCCGCGGGTCGGCGGTTTCACCTCGGCTCAGGAAGTCTGGGGTCGCGGCCAGACCTGGCGCCTGACACAGATGTGGTATCAGCAGAAATTCTTCGATCAGAAGCTCGACATCAAAGTCGGCCGCTTCGGCGAGGGCGAAGACTTCAACAGCTTCCCCTGCGACTTCCAGAACCTGGCGTTCTGCGGCTCCCAGGTCGGCAACTGGGTGGGCGACATCTGGTACAACTGGCCGGTCAGCCAGTGGGCGATGCGCGTCAAATATCACCTGACGCCGCAGTTGTACGCGCAAGTCGGGGCTTACGAGCAAAACCCGTCCAACCTTGATCGCGATAATGGTTTCAAGCTCAGCGGCAGCGGCACACAGGGCGCGATCCTGCCGGTGGAGCTGGTCTGGACTCCGAAATTCAATGGCCTGCCGGGTGAATACCGCGCCGGTTATTACTACAGCAATGCCAAGGCCACCGATGTCTACAAGGACAGCAACGGCCAGCCAGCAGCCCTCAGCGGCGAGGCTTATCGCAGCGCATCGAGCAAGCACGGCGTATGGCTGGGCGTGCAGCAGCAGCTGACCAGCCGCGCCAGTGACCACTCTCGGGGCCTGAGCGTGTTCGCCAATGGCACGATGCACGACAAGAAAACCAACGCCATCGACAACTACGTCCAGGCCGGCGTCGTCTATAAAGGTTTGTTCGATGCCCGCGCCCGGGACGACATCGGTTTTGCCCTGGCCCGTGTCCACGTCAACCCGGCCTTTCGCAAGAACGCCGAAGCTACCAATCAGGCCCGCGCCGTCTTCGACTACGACGACCCATCGTTCCTGCCACCGCAAGACACCGAATACAGCAGCGAGCTCTATTACGGCGTGCACGTCACGAACTGGCTGACCGTGCGCCCGAACCTGCAATACATCCGCCACCCCGGTGGCGTGGACAAGGTCGATGACGCGCTGATTGGCGGGATCAAGATCCAGTCATCGTTCTAATTAAAACCACAAGACCTGTGGGAGCTGGCTTGCCTGCGATAGCGGTGGGTCAGCCGACACTTTTGCCAACTGACACACCGTCATCGCAGGCAAGCCAGCTCCCACAGGGATTGAATCAACCGCACACCTTTCTTAACTGAACCCTGCCCACGCCAGATCGTCATCTACAGTGAACTTGCGCGGGCTTACTTAAAACGTCACGGAGAACCACACTATGAGCGCTGATGGTGCTTTCAGTCGAAGCCGTCTGCTGCCGAGCCTGCTCGGTATCGTGCTTCTACTAATGGGCCTGGCCTTGCTGGCCGGGGGGATCAAGCTGAGCATGCTCGGCGGCTCGCTGTATTACCTGCTGGCCGGTATCGGCCTGATGCTGACCGGTGGGCTGCTGCTTGCCGACCGTTATGCAGCGCTGAGCCTGTACGCGATAGTGCTGTTCGCCAGTACGGTCTGGGCACTGTGGGAAGTCGGCCTGGACTGGTGGCAACTGGTGCCACGTCTGGCGCTGCTCTTTGCCCTCGGTATCGTCATGCTGCTGCCATGGTTCCGTCGCCCGTTGCGTACCGGCGAGTTCAACCCGGTCGGCACCGGCGTGCTGAGCGCTGCCGTGGTCATCGCCGGTATCGCTGCGCTGGCCAGCCTGTTCACCAACCCCGGTGAAATCAAAGGCGAACTGGATCGTGACGCCGTGCCTGGCATGACCAACACCGCCCCGGCCATGCCCGATGGCGACTGGAACTCCTACGGCCGCAGCGCCCATGGCGATCGCTACTCGCCACTGGCGCAGATCACGCCGCAGAACGTCAACAAACTGGTTCCCGCCTGGACCTACCGCACCGGCGACCTGCCTGGCCCGAACGACCCGGGCGAAACCACCGCCGAAAACACCCCGCTCAAAGCCAACGGCATGCTCTATGTCTGCACGCCGCACAGCCAGGTGATCGCGCTGGACCCGGACACCGGCAAGGAACTCTGGCGTTTCGATCCGAAGCTCTCCACGCAGAACGCGGCGAACTTCAAGGGTTGGGCGCACATGACCTGCCGTGGCGTGACCTATCACGATGACGCCGCCTACGCGTCCGAGCAGAGCCCTACCGGCACTGCCAACGCGCCAGTCGCCAGCGTCTGCCCGCGCCGGATCTTCCTGCCGACCGCCGACACCCGCCTGATCGCCCTGAACGCCGACACCGGCAAAATGTGCGAAGACTTCGGCAACGGTGGCCAGGTTGACCTGACGACCAACATCGGTGAATTCACCGCCGGCGGTTATTACTCCACCTCTCCACCGGCGGTCACCAAAGACCTGGTGGTGATTGGCGGCCACGTGACCGACAACGTTTCCATCGACGAGCCAAGCGGCGTGATCCGCGCGTTCGACGTGCACACCGGCAAACTGGTATGGAACTGGGACAGCGGCAACCCGGACGACACCACGCCGATTGCCGAAGGCAAGGTCTACACCCGCAACTCGCCGAACATGTGGTCGATCTTCAGCGTCGACGAAAAACTCGGCATGATCTACCTGCCGATGGGCAACCAGACCCCGGATCAATTCGGTGGCGCACGCACCCCAGAATCGGAACTGCACGCCGCCGGCCTGACCGCGCTGGACATCGCCACCGGCAAGGTGCGCTGGCACTTCCAGTTCACCCACCATGACCTGTGGGATATGGACGTCGGTGGCCAGCCAACCCTGATGGACCTGAAAACCGCAGACGGTGTGAAACCGGCGGTGCTCGCGTCCACCAAGCAAGGCAGCATCTACGTGCTGGACCGCAGCAATGGTCAGCCGATCGTGCCGATCAAGGAAATTCCGGTGCCGCAAGGCGCAGTGGAAGGCGACTACACTTCGCCGACCCAACCGATGTCCGACCTGAACTTCGTGCCGCCGACCCTCAAGGAACGCGACATGTGGGGCGTGACCCCGTTCGATCAGATGCTGTGCCGGATCGACTT
Organism: Pseudomonas sp. F-14 TE3482; assembly: GCF_053629455.1. Classification (NCBI taxonomy): domain Bacteria; kingdom Pseudomonadati; phylum Pseudomonadota; class Gammaproteobacteria; order Pseudomonadales; family Pseudomonadaceae; genus Pseudomonas; species Pseudomonas sp. F-14 TE3482. Next base: position 2,481,604 of record NZ_JBRJII010000001.1, on the reverse strand, counting down.
CAAATCCCTGCGCTACGACGGCATGTTCACGCCGCCATCGCTGCAAGGCTCGATCGTTTATCCCGGTAACTTCGGCGTGTTCGACTGGGGCGGCATCTCGGTTGACCCGGTGCGTCAGATTGCTTTCGTGAACCCGAGCTACATGGCGTTCAAATCGAAACTGATCCCGGCCGCCGAAATCGCCAAACAAGGCCCTCGCGTCAGCGAAACCGAAGGCGTGCAGCCCAACAAAGGCGCGCCTTACGGCGTAATCCTCGAAGCCCTGCTGTCGCCAATGGGCCTGCCGTGCCAGGCACCAGCCTGGGGCTACGTGGCGGCGGTCGATTTGACCACCAACAAAACCATCTGGATGCACAAGAACGGCACCGTGCGCGACAGCGCGCCGGTTCCGATCCCTCTGAGCATGGGCGTACCGAGCCTGGGCGGGGCCTTCACCACTGCCAGTGGCGTGGCCTTCCTGAGCGGCACCCTCGACCAGTACCTGCGCGCCTACGACGTGAAAAACGGCAAGCAACTGTGGGAAGGCCGCCTGCCAGCAGGCGCGCAAACCACACCGATGACCTACACCGGCAAAGACGGCAAGCAATACGTGCTCGTTGTTGCGGGCGGTCACGGATCGCTGGGCACCAAACAGGGTGACTATGTGATTGCGTACAAACTGTCGGAATAAGCGGTAGCGGCAGTTAAAGCAAAGGCGACTCCTGAGAGGGGGTCGCCTTTTTTGTGCTCGATTGTTTCAGGTCACCCATCCCCTGTGGCCGCTGAACACACACGCTGAAATATCCAGGCCCATTGAAACCACCCCCCACCTGCCCCATCTAAGACCCATACCCCATTGCGCAGGTGCCCCATGACCGACCAGCAAGAATTCCCCGAAGACACGAGCGAATACGCCGAAACAGACAACGTCGAACACCACTCCACCGGCAAAGGCCTCGCCCTGCCTGGCCAGAACCTGCCGGACAAGGTCTACATCATCCCGATCCACAACCGGCCTTTCTTCCCGGCGCAAGTATTGCCGGTGATCGTCAACGAAGAACCGTGGGCCGAAACCCTCGAACTGGTCAGCCAATCCGACCACCACTCCCTGGCCCTGTTCTTCATGGACACTCCCCAGGAAGACCCGCGCCACTTCGACACCAAAGCCCTGCCGGAATACGGCACCCTGGTCAAAGTCCACCACGCCAGTCGCGAAAACGGCAAACTGCAATTCGTCGCCCAGGGTCTGAGCCGCGTACGCATCAAGGCCTGGCTCAAACACCATCGTCCACCGTACCTGGTGGAAGTCGAATACCCGCACCAGCCCACTGAGCCGACCGATGAGGTCAAGGCCTACGGCATGGCGCTGATCAACGCGATCAAGGAACTGCTGCCGCTCAACCCCCTGTACAGCGAAGAGTTGAAAAACTACCTCAACCGCTTCAGCCCCAACGATCCATCACCGCTGACCGACTTCGCCGCCGCCCTGACCTCGGCCACTGGCAGCGAACTGCAAGAAGTGCTCGACTGTGTGCCGATGCTCAAGCGCATGGAAAAAGTCCTGCCGATGCTGCGCAAGGAAGTCGAAGTCGCGCGCCTGCAGAAAGAAATCTCCGCCGAAGTGAACCGCAAGATCGGCGAGCACCAGCGCGAGTTCTTTCTCAAGGAACAACTCAAGGTCATCCAGCAAGAGCTGGGGCTGACCAAGGATGATCGCAGCGCCGACATCGAGCAGTTCGAGCAACGTCTGACGGGCAAGGTGTTGCCGCCTCAGGCGCAGAAACGCATCGAAGAGGAAATGAACAAGCTGTCGGTCCTCGAGACCGGTTCACCGGAATACGCGGTGACCCGCAACTACCTCGACTGGGCGACCTCAGTGCCGTGGGGCGTGTACGGCGAGGACAAACTCGACCTCAAACACGCGCGCAAGGTGTTGGACAAACACCACGCCGGCCTTGATGACATCAAGGACCGCATCCTCGAATTTCTCGCGGTCGGCGCCTATAAAGGCGAGATCAGCGGCTCCATCGTGTTGCTGGTGGGCCCGCCGGGCGTGGGCAAGACCAGCGTCGGCAAGTCCATCGCCGAAACCCTGGGCCGGCCGTTCTATCGCTTCAGCGTCGGCGGCATGCGCGACGAAGCCGAGATCAAGGGCCACCGTCGCACTTACATCGGTGCGCAACCGGGCAAACTGGTCCACGCGTTGAAAGACGTCGAAGTGATGAACCCGGTGATCATGCTCGACGAGATCGACAAAATGGGCCAGAGCTACCAGGGCGATCCGGCCTCGGCGCTGCTGGAAACCCTCGATCCGGAACAGAACGTCGAATTCCTCGACCACTACCTGGATTTGCGCCTGGACCTGTCGAAAGTGCTGTTCGTCTGCACCGCCAACACCCTGGATTCGATTCCCGGCCCGTTGCTGGACCGGATGGAAGTGATTCGCCTGTCGGGTTACATCACCGAAGAAAAAGTCGCGATCGCCAAACGTCACCTGTGGCCGAAACAGCTTGAGAAAGCGGGCGTGTCCAAGGGTAGCCTGAGCATCAGCGACAACGCGTTGAAAGCCTTGATTGATGGCTACGCCCGTGAAGCCGGGGTGCGCCAGCTGGAAAAAAACCTCGGCAAACTGGTGCGCAAAGCCGTGATGAAGCTGATCGACGAACCGAAAGCGGTGATCAAGCTCGGGCCGAAAGACCTGGAAGCCTCACTCGGCCGGCCGGTGTTCCGCAACGAACAAGTGCTGTCCGGCATCGGCGTGATCACCGGGCTGGCCTGGACCAGCATGGGCGGCGCGACCCTGCCGATCGAAGCCACGCGCATTCACACCCTCAACCGTGGCTTCAAACTCACCGGGCAACTGGGGGAAGTGATGAAAGAGTCGGCAGAAATTGCATACAGCTACGTCAGCTCCCATCTGAAGCAATTTGGCGGTGATCCGACGTTCTTCGACGAAGCCTTCGTTCACCTCCACGTACCGGAAGGCGCCACGCCGAAAGACGGCCCGAGCGCCGGCGTGACCATGGCCAGCGCCCTGCTGTCCCTGGCCCGCAACCAGCCACCGAAAAAAGGCGTGGCCATGACCGGCGAACTGACCCTGACCGGGCATGTCCTGCCGATTGGCGGGGTACGCGAGAAGGTGATTGCAGCGCGGCGGCAGAAGATTTTCGAGTTGATCCTGCCCGAGCCTAATCGTGGAAGCTTTGAAGAACTGCCGGATTATCTGAAGGAAGGGATTAGCGTGCATTTTGCCAAGCGCTTTGCGGATGTGGCGAAGATATTGTTCTGATCGTTATGTAGCGCCTGCACCGCCGCCATCGCGGGCAAGCCCGCTCCCACAGGTTTATCGCAATCCCTGTGGGAGCGGGCTTGCCCGCGATGACGTCGGCACTGACGACACCCTCCCTCACGGCCATCCCGGTCTGGCTGTCACACTTTGTCTCATCTTCAGTTATGCTCGCCGTTCGTCGTGAATGCCGGAGCCGCTGACTAATGTCCCCTACCCGCCTGTTTATCCCGCTCGCCCTCGCCCTGCTGAGCGCTTGCGCCACGCAATCGAAACACAACGTGACCGTGGAAAAACAAAGCGAATGCCCGGTGCAACTGAACAACGGGCAAAACCTGATCCTGACCCTGCCCAGCAACCCGACCACGGGTTACCGTTGGGCGATCCAGGATTCGGCCGGTGGCGTATTGCGTTCGCTCAGCCCTGAGGTCTATAGCAACCCGGAAGACGCCGGGATTGTCGGCAGCGCCGGCCTCTCTACTTGGCGCTTCCAGGCCTTTGCCACCGGCACTGGTCGGTTGCGGCTGACGTATTCACAGCCGTGGGCACCCGAAGTACCGGCGGTGAAAACCTTCGACTGCGCCATCGCGGTTAACTGATCGTGGGCTGGCTGATTCTGGCGTTGATGGGCGCGGTGACCTTTCTGTATGGCCTGAGCGTGCATGCCGCGTTGCTGTGCCTGCTGGTCAAACCGTTGCCGGTGCTGGCCCTGCTCGGCTGGTTGCACGACGCGCCGCCCAGTGACTATCGGCGCTGGATCAGCCTGGGTTTGATTTTCTCCCTGATCGGCGACGTGCTGCTGGCATGGCCGGGGGATTTGTTCGTGTTTGGCCTTGGGGCATTTTTGGTCGCGCATCTGGCGTATCTGAAGGCCTATTTGAGCGATTGCCGGCGTCTGGCGCTGTTGCCGTTGATCCTCGCGTTGAGCGTCGGCGCGGTACTGCTGGGGATTCTGATTTCCAATGGCTTGGGACCGCTGCTGATCCCGGTGATCGTCTACGGGCTGGCCATCAGCGCCATGCTCTGGCGCGCCCTGGCCCGACTCGGCACCGACGTGCCCAAACGCTCAGCGCTGCTGGCGGCAGCGGGCGCGGTGGCGTTTGTGTTTTCTGACAGCGTGATTGGCATTAACCGTTTCGTATCACCATTTGCCGCCGCGCCATACGTGATCATTCTCAGCTATTGGCTGGGGCAGTGGGGTATAACAGCGTCGGCTTTCAATAAAGACAAATAGCAACCAAGTCAGCTTTATAACCATATTATCGACGAGTGATCCCGAAACATTATAAAAACCTATCAGATTCGACAGTAGCTCAGATTTTCCAGCCTACTTACTATTCAGTGGCGTTATCCAACCCCCGAACGTAAACCAAGGAAGAAAATCATGAGTCTTTTTAAAAGCAAAAACTCGACACTTTCTCTAGATCCCTTTATCAGCGTCAACTGCGATATTGAAGCCACGGTTTCAGGCCGCGTAAAGTTTCATACTCAAAATATCCAGTTCGACAAAGACATTGACAGCAATTTGATTGCTTTTATCGGTCGATCTTATGAAAACGGCTTTAACAACTCCAAAAAAGGGATGTTTTTTATTTATTCCAAGGATATTCAGTCCGGCACCTATTCACCCACAGACTCAAACTTTCCATTTGACACATTATATTATTATGAATCTGGAGCTAGCGATGACCTTGCGACTTTTTACACTTACCAACCCGAAAGCGGCACTGTTACAGTCGAAGTAGTCGAGAACAATTCCACTGCATTGCGCTACCTCATCACCTTTGACTTCAAAGGCAAAGACAGCAGGATCGAAGAGCAGCTGCATATCGTTGGCAAAACCGAATTCAACGTTTTCATGCGTACTTTATGATCTCGCTCTAGACAATGAATGACCAAGTCCCGCTTTTCGGCCTGGTCATTCATTTGTCTTTTCCAAATGCCCTCTGCAACCAAGGCCCCATTTTTCTCCCTTCGCAAATTCCCCACGCTTTATCAGACAACCCAAGCATCCCCCCGTCAATTTGGCTAAAATGCCAGCCTTTTCCACCTACGCCGCTGGAACCGCCGTGAGCAAAGAATCCGATCGCCTTTTCGCCCAGCCTTTGGCCCAGGTGCCTGACTTCGCCTTTAACGAGGACGTGGTGCGGGTGTTCCCGGACATGATCAAGCGCTCGGTGCCGGGTTATCCGACCATCGTGGAAAACCTCGGCGTGCTCGCCGCGCAGTTTGCCCAACCCAACAGCGTGCTCTACGACCTGGGCTCGTCGTTAGGCGCCGTAACCCAGGCCCTGCGCCGTCACGTGCGCACCGACGGCTGCCGCGTGATCGCTGTGGATAACTCCGCAGCCATGGTCGAGCGTTGCCGTGAGTACCTCAACGGCCAGGACTCGATGTTCCAGGAGTTGCTGCCGGTGGAAGTGATCGAGGGCGATATCCTTGCCCTGGAATTCCAGCCAGCCTCGGTGGTGGCGCTGAACTTTACCCTGCAATTCATTGCCCCGGACCAGCGCACCGCGTTGCTCGCGCGCATCCGCCAATCGTTGTTGCCCGGTGGCGCGCTGATCCTCTCGGAGAAGCTTCGCTTCAACGACCCCGAAGAACACGCGCTGCTCACCGACCTGCACGTGGCCTTCAAACGCGCCAACGGCTACAGCGAACTGGAAATTGCCCAGAAGCGCAGCGCCATCGAAAATGTCATGAAGCCCGACAGCCTCGAAGAACACCGCGAACGCCTGCTGGCCGCCGGGTTCTCGAAAGTCGTGCCATGGTTCCAGTGTCTTAACTTTGCCTCGTTGATTGCCTTGCCATGATTGATCTGTCCCCCCTCGCCCGCCGTCTGGCCGGTACTCCGCTGGCCGAATGGGCCAACACCCTGCAAGCGCAACTCGACAAGAAAATGGAAAAAGGTCACGGCGACCTGGAACGCTGGCAGAGCGCGCTGGACGCGCTGCCGAAGATTCAGCCGAGCGAAGTCGATTTGTTGAACGGTCTTAAACTGGACACCGATTGCGACGTTGAGACCCGCGCGCAAATGCGCACCGCGCTGATGGGTTTATCGCCCTGGCGCAAAGGCCCGTTCGACCTGTTCGGCGTGCATGTCGACACCGAATGGCGCTCGGACTGGAAATGGTCGCGAGTCGCGCCACATCTGGATTTGAAAGGCAAACGCATCCTCGATGTCGGCTGCGGCAACGGTTATTACATGTGGCGCATGCTCGGCGCCGGGGCCGACAGTGTGATTGGGGTGGACCCGAACTGGCTGTTCTTCTGCCAGTTCCAGGCCGTGCAGCGTTACCTGTCCGAGCCCAATGCCTGGCACTTGCCGTTTCCCTTTGAGGATCTTCCTCCCAATCTGGAAGGCTTCGACACCGTGTTTTCCATGGGCGTGTTCTACCACCGCCGCTCACCGATCGAGCATTTGCTGGCGCTGAAGGATTGCCTGGTCAAGGGCGGTGAACTGGTGCTGGAAACGCTGGTGATCGAAGGCGATCAACAGCAGGTGCTGGTGCCGGAAGACCGTTATGCGCAGATGCGTAACGTGTGGTTCCTGCCATCGGTGCCGGCACTGGAACTGTGGCTGCGCCGCGCAGGCTTCAGCGATGTGCGTTGCGTGGATGTGAGCGTGACCACGGTCGAAGAACAACGCGGGACGGAGTGGATGAAGTATCAGTCGTTGAGCGATTTCCTTGATCCGCAGGATCACAGCAAAACCATCGAAGGGCTGCCGGCGCCGATGCGCGCCGTCATCGTCGCCCGCAAGTAGCCTCAATCGCCCAGACACCAGATAAACCTGTGGGAGCGGGCTTGCCCGCGATGGCGTCGGCAAATCAAACATTGATATCGACTGATCTACCGATATCGCGGGCAAGCCCGCTCCCACAGGTATCGGTGTTTACTCTGAAGGTTTTGCTCGGCGGGCCTTGAAAAACTCGCTCAACACCGCGCCACACTCCTCCGCCAACACCCCGCCCTCATATAACACCCGATGATTCAAAAAGCCCTGGGTAAAAAACTGCCCTTGGCTCTGCACAATCCCGGCCTTGGGCTCCAGCGCGCCATACACCACCCGCGCGATCCGCGAATGCACGATCAGCCCGGCGCACATGCTGCACGGCTCCAGGGTCACGTAGAGCGTGCTGCCCGGCAGGCGATAGTTGCTGGCGGCTTGGGCCGCAGCGCGAATCGCGACCATCTCGGCGTGGGCGCTGGGGTCGTTGCCGCTGATCGGGCAATTGAAACCCCGCCCGATGATTTCACCGTCCTGCACCAGCACCGCGCCCACCGGCACTTCACCCAGCGCCGCGCCTTGAGCGGCCAGGGCCAGGGCTTCGCGCATGAAATCACGATCACGGCTGCGGTCGATAATCGCTGCGGGGCGTATCTGACGCATCACGCCACCTCGATGGCGGCCATCAGGCCGGTTTCCATGTGGTCGATCACATGGCAGTGGAACATCCAGACCCCAGGGTTATCCGCCACCAGCGCCACTTGCGCACGCTCGTTCTTGCCCAACAGGTACGTGTCGGTGAAGTACGGAATGACCTTGTGCCGGTTCGAGGCAATGACCTTGAAGCTCATGCCATGCAGGTGGATCGGATGTTGATACTGAGTCATGTTCTTCAATTCAAAAATATAGCTTTTGCCCTTTTCGAGCTTGGCAATCGGTCGATCGGCGCAGGTCTTGTCGGTGATGTCCCAGGCCTTGCCGTTGATCTGCCACAGGCTTGGCGGCTTGCCGTTTTCGACATTGACCGACACCGAGCCCACCCATTCAAAATTGAAGTTGAGTTTCTCGGCATTGGCCAGGTCCGGCTCGGCCACCGGGTTGGCGGGCAGCGCCGGCGGCCACTCGGTCGGCGCATCGGTGTTCGTCACTGAACGGAAGGTGCCCAGGCGTACCGGGCCATTGCGCAGGGACAGTTCCTCACCAGCGGGCGGCGCCTTGATCGCCAGGCAAATGCGCATGCCAGGACCCAGCCAGTATTCCTTGCCCAGTGGGCGCGGTTCAATCGGATTACCGTCCAACGCGTAGATCTGCGCTTCGACACCGGGGATATTGAGGCGGTACGTCAGCGTGTTGTCGAGGTTGAGCAGGCGTACACGAGTGATCTGCCCGGCAGGCAAGTCGATCACCGCTTGTGAGACGCCGTTGATGGTCGACAAGCCCCCCGCCGTGCCGCCACGGGCCGCTTCGCGAGGAATACTGAACGCTACGAAGGCGCCCTCTTCATCGACATGCCAGCTCTTGAGGCTCAAGGTCTTTTCGTACTTGAAACCGGTGGGCTCGCGCTCTTCAATGATCAGCGGACCGACCAGTCCACGGCCGAGCTCTTCGCTGCTGTTCACGTGCGGGTGATACCAGTAGCTGCCGGCGTCGGGCACGCGAAATTTATAGTCGAAGTACTCGCCCGGCAGCACCGGCAATTGCGAGACATACGGCACGCCGTCCATCTCCAGTGGCAGACGGATACCGTGCCAGTGAATGGTGGTCGCCACCGGCAGATGGTTGATGAAACGCACCCGCAGCCATTCGCCCTGACGCACGCGCAACTCGGTGCCCGGCGCCGACGGGCCGAACGCCCAGGCCGGGGTCTTGTGCCCGGCCACCAGTTCAACGTCCAGTGGTGCGGCGATCAGCTCGTAGTCATGGCCGGCGTCTGCATCGGCCATCTTGCCCAGCCAGTAACGCGACGCGCCACCGGCCCCCACGCCAACCACCACAAGACCGGCCAGGCCACCGAGTATTTGTCGACGGGTAAAGGACATGAACTCAACTACCTCACGTATCAGCCACAGGCACGGGGCCTGCAAAAGGCGAATACGATACACCTGCGGTTGAGAAACAGTAAGGGCAGCGCGGCGGATGGTCACAGTCAAAGCATGGCTGGCAATGCGTCTGGTGTGTTCAACCTCAGCTAATTGAATGGAATGAAACCCTGTGGCGAGGGGGCTTGCCCCCGTTCGGCTGCGAAGCAGTCGTAAAATCATCCAGCACGATGTGTCAGACGTAATGCGATTGCAGGGTTTAGGGCCGCTTCGCTGAACGTTACTTAGTCGCCGTTAATCAGCGAATCCCCCTACATCCATTTCCACCTTTCCCGACTTCTTTCCTGCTCGATCCCCCGCAAAGTCCCCGCGCCTGATTTTCTGCGCGAGGAATTGCTCATGTTCGAACCGATTTTTAACCCCGCCTCCTATCGTTCGGTGCGTTGATGGAGCACGTCACCCGCATCGAACAAGAACTCGATAGTTTTCCAGACACCCTGACACTCTATCGCGAACAGCTCAAACACTGGTTCAACCGGGCCGCCGATAACGTCAGCCACGTGGCGGATCTGCCGTCGCTGATGGGCATGGAGCGCAAGATCAAGCTGGGAAATACCAGCAAGTCGGTCAGCAGTCGCGATGACGATTTTTTCTCCAGCGTTGCGCAGTGTCCAGACAGCGGGATTCTGGAAATCGAGAGCAAGTTCGAATCGGTTTATGACATTCCCCTGGGCAACATTCAGGTCGATGTGATCGCCATGGATGGCGGGGAGTCGACGCCAGTCACCCTCGATAAAAACGGTAAGGGAACGTTCCAGGGGAAAGAAGGCAAGTTCTACCGCATTCATGTTCACCACGAAGTCACGCCGCAGCAGGTTGAAGATCTTTTCTCTTCCTACGATGGGCTGACCACGGAGCTCGACAACTGGCTGCGTGAAGAGTGGAAAACGTTCAAACCGAAGTGGTCGCAATCGTCTGCGGTTGCTGTAGGCAATGGAATGCTGGCGGGCAGTTGGGCGGCAGTCATGGGCGTTTGGGACAGCCTCAGCCTGCTCTCGGACATTCTTCAGGATCCGCGCAAGTTCGTTGAACGGTTGGGCAGCGGCGCCGATGAATTGGCCAAGCTTGCGCAGACGGCGCCAGAGGTCATGGCAAAAATCCAACTGCTGGCCAGTGACGAAGCGGCGCTCTGTTTGCTGCTACGAACGGCGAGTCTGTGGCTGGAAATGCTCCCGCCCAGCGAGATCGCCGGCAACTCGGCAGAGGTGACCAGCCAGGTCATGGTCTCGGTGCTGATCGATATTCTGATTGCTTTGGCACTGGCCTGGACGGGTGTCGGTATCCCCGCCGCCAAAGCCTATCTCACCGCTCGCGGGCTCAAGTACGGGGCGTTGCTGGCGGGGCTAGCGATGCGCTTCGTCGAGGCGACATTCAGCATCCTCACCACCTTCATGAAGTACGTCGACCAGTACAAAGCAGTCGCCGCACGCGGTGTTGCAGCGGGTCTGAAAAAAGGTCGGATGCAACTGCGCTGGGATGCCCAGCGCAACACCACGCTCAAGCAAAACGAACACCACGATAACGTCCCGGATCAGGCGAAAAACCCCAACAACGACAGCGCCACGTGCGTGCCGTCCACCTGCAAGAACGGTTGCCCGGTGTCGATGGTCACCGGCGAAGAACTGCTGACCCTCACCGATGGTTCGCTGGACGGCATCCTGCCGTTCGACTTCACCCGGCTCTATCGCACCAGCGCCGCCGAGATCGATTTTGGGCTGGGCTTCGGCTGGAGCCATTCGCTCGCCCATCGGCTGGAAATCGACGGCGACACGGTCATCTGGATCGACCACGAAAACCGCCGCACCACCTTTCCGCTGCCATCCATTGAGCGCCCGGCGATCCACAACAGTTTGTCGCGGGCGGCGATTTATCTCGGTGCCGAGCCTGAAGAACTGATCCTCGCCCAGGCTGGCGAAGAAACCCGTTTCTACCACTTTCACAACGGTTTTCTGACCGCGATCAGCGACGCGTACGACAACCGCTTGCGCATCACCCGCGACCGCCAGCAGCGCATCCAGCGCCTCGACAACGGCGCCGGTCGTGCCTTGCTGTTGCGCTATGACCGCGCCCACCTGATCGCCGTCGACTATCAGGTGTTTGTCCCGGCGCAGACCCTCGCCGAGGCCTGGCACACCGAGCAAACGCTGGTCAGTTACCGCTACGACGAATGCGCGCAACTGATCGAAGCGAGCAACGCCGCCGGGGAAAGCGAGCGTTACGACTACGACGATCAGCATGTGATTCTGCAGCGGCAACTGGCCGGTGGGGCGAGTTTCTTCTGGGAGTGGGAACGGTCCGGCAAGGCGGCACGCTGCATCCGGCACTGGGCGTCGTTTTCGCAGATGGACACGCGTTATGTCTGGGATGACGAGGGCAGCGTTACCGTCCAGAACCTCGACGGCAGCGAAGAAGTGTACGTCCACGACGATCGGGCGCGGCTGGTGCGCAAGGTCGAGCTGGACGGTGGCGAACACCTCAAGGCCTACGACGATCAAGGCCGGTTGATTGCCGAACAAGACCCGCTCGGCGCCGTCACCGAATACCCTACGACGAAGTCGGACGGCTGGTCGCGCTGATTCCACCGGAAGACGAGCCAACGGCCTACGAGTATCGCCACGGTTTCCTGCATGCGCGGTATCGCGGCAAAGCGGTGTGGAAATATCAGCGCAATGCCCAGGGCGACGTCACGGAAGCGACCGACCCGGACGGGCATATCACCCACTATCACTACGACGACAAAGGTCAGCTGTTGTCGATCCGCTACCCGGACACCAGTCGGCATGTGTTTGTCTGGAATGCCTTGGGCCAACTGGTCGAGGAAACGTTGCCGGACGGCGGTCAGCGACGCTTTTCCTACGATGCACTGGGCCGAAGGATTACCGGTCAGGACGAACATGGTGCCGTTACTCGTTACCAATGGGACGCCGTCGGCCGACTGATTCAGACAACCCTGCCGACCGGCGCCACGCGCGGCTTCAGCTACAACGCCTACGGCCAGATCACCGCCGAACGCGATGAACTGGGCCGCGTCACCCGCTACGAATACGCCGACGACCTGCACCTGGTCAGCCGCCGCATTAACCCCGACGGCACCCAGCTCCAGTACCGCTACGACAACGCCCAGCTGCTGCTCACGGACATCGAAAACGAAGCCGGCGAACACTATCGGCTGGACTACACCCCCGGCGGATTGATCCGACAGGAAACCGGCTTCGACGGCCAGCGCACCGCTTATAGCTACGACCTCAATGGCCACTTGCAGGAGAAAACCGAGTTCGGCGATGACGGCTCGCAGTTGGTCACGTCTTATGAGCGGGACTCGGCCGGGCGCCTGTTGGTCAAGACCCTGCCAGATGGCATCCAGGTCGAATACCGCTACGATTCGCTGGGCCGATTGGTCAGTGTCGACGATGGCCACGACCATCCGCTGGAATTCGAATACGACCAGCAGGACCGGCTGATCACCGAGCACCAGGGTTGGGGCACGCTGCGTTACGGCTACGACGCCTGCGGCCAGCTCAACCGCCTGCGCCTGCCGGACGGCAGCAAACTCGACTACCAGCACGCCAAGGGCGGCGCGCTGACGGCCATCGACCTCAATGGCGCGCGGCTTACGTCGCACACCTTCCTCGCCGGTCGCGAACAAACCCGCCAACAGGGTCTGCTGCTCAGCGAATATGCCTACGACGATCAGGGCCGTTTGAAGGCCCACGCCGTCAGCCAACAGCAAAAAAACCTGTACCGCCGCGACTATGCCTACAGCCTCAACGGCAATCTCGACCACATCGCCGACACTCGCCATGGCCGGCGTAGCTACCAGTATGACCCGCTCAACCGCCTGACCCGCGTGCGCCACACCCGCGACGACCCGCCGGAGAGTTTTGCTCATGATCCGGCGGGCAACCTGCTGATGCAGGATCGCCCCGGCGCGGCGACCGTTAAGGGCAATCGCCTGCTGATGCAAGGCGACCGGCATTACGACTACGACGCCTTCGGCAACCTCATCCGCGAGCGCCGCGGCACCGCGCAAAAACTCGTCACCGAATACCGCTACGACTGTCAGCACCGATTGGTCGGCGTCACGACCCCGGATGGACGTTGCACCAGCTACCGCTACGACGCCTTCGGCCGCCGCATCGCCAAAACCGTCGACGGCAAAACCACCGAGTTCTTCTGGCAGGGCGACAACCTCGTCGCCGAAAGCAGCCGCGAACACTACCGCAGCTACGTCTAAGAACCCGGCAGCTTCCGCCCGCTGGCGATGCTCGACGGCAAAGGCCCGCGCAAGGCCTGCCCGTTTTACTACCAACTCGATCACCTCGGTACACCGCAGGAACTGACGGATTTCGGCGGCGAAATCGTGTGGTCGGCGAAGTACAACGCCTACGGCAAAGTCACGCGTCTGGCGTTTGGAGGGGGCGAGCAGCTCGAGCAGCCACTGCGTTTCCAGGGGCAGTACTTCGACACCGAGAGCGGTCTGCACTACAACCGGCATCGGTACTATGATCCGGAGGTTGGTCGGTACCTGACGCCGGATCCGATCAAGTTGGCCGGTGGGCTGAACCAGTATCAGTACACGCCGAATCCGACGGGGTGGGTTGATCCGTTGGGGTTGAGCTCCAACTGCCCACCCAAGAGCCAACGTTTAATCTCTTGCCCAGCCCCGGATGAGCCTGCATTACCGGGTACCTCCCGACGAGGCGCCTTCCGACAGGCCAAGGCTGATGCCGGAATTCCACGAGGTCAGCAACCAGATATACAGCTGGATGAAGTCACTGGCAGACCCAGTCAATTCACCTATGCCAACATGACTGATATAAACGGAAAAAATATTCTAAACAGCATCGGAATGCCAATTAAAACCAGACAATACATGTACACCCGAGAGGACGGATTCAAATTGATATTGCAAGACCATGCTGCCGGTCATAGATTTGGTGCGGACAATAAAAAAGGTGATCAAGGGCCTCATTTCAACGTTCGGCCTGCAGATGACCCAAGAAACGGAAAAGTCGAAAATACAAATGAACACTACCCCTTCAGGAGGTGACATGAAGTACTGGAATGACCTTGATGGCAGTACGTTTTTTTGTATGGTGTTTAGTGGCCAAATTGCAATTAATGAGATAAAACTATTTTCCTTAATTGTCGACAATAATCTTTCCACATTGACATTGGCATTCGATATCAGAGAGCTTCCCAATAGCCCCCCCCAAAAATGGCAACAGGCTCAATATAATGCTTGCCGCATCGGGATCAGTTGCAGTGAAATTGATAATTTGGTGGTCAGAAGTTTGCCGGTAACCGGGCCTATGAAATTAACCATTGAGAAAGACGGCTCCCGCTTCGTGGTATCAGCTATGTCAGAGCATTCAGCTATAAAGTTCACAACTTCATTTCTGAGCCTTCGAGATCCTTCGGTTTATTTGACGAAAACTCCTTTCTAATTCGACTCTCTTACTTAATTACTTCATGTTGCGGACGGGAATAAAAAGTAAATTTTGTCGATTTTTTTGGATGGGAGAGTTTTAAGTAGTGATGATTTCGTAAAGTAGTGAGGAAAATCATTTGAAATGTCAGGTGTCGGGCTCTCGTTCACGGTGTAGGCGGGGTTGCCGCAGCGTTCTGATAGAGGCACGAAATTTCCGGACAAGATCGTCGGAAGTTTCCTTCAACCTGCGGCGGTTTCCATGAACTGGTGTGAAATGTGTTCCATCGATAGTCTTTGGCGGTCACTGACATTTCAGTGGCAGGGTGTAGGAACCCTTTCAGACCATGAGAAACGCTTTGGCGTCGACACCTGATTTGCGGCCGTTACCATGCGCCCGTAATATCAGCAGCGGCGGCTGTGCGCGGGCACGCTTCGGTGTGGTCGAGTTCTCTGGTCTCGATATTCCTACCCCGCGTATAGCTGCCACCCAAGCCTGTAGGAAGGCCGATGGTAGCTCCACTTCTACCAGAGGTTTAAAAATGAAAAGTCTTCACCCCGATCCACCCTACGAAAACCCAATTCCCCACCCCGAAAACCGCTTCATGGCGCTCACCGGCAACTGCACCGACATGCCGACCCTGTTCGTCGATACCCACGCGCCGCTCGATGTTTTGTATGACGCTGCCAACTACCGAATTCGTGCCGTCACTCAGGTGCTTGAGAACATGTCGATGCGCGGTTCAGTCGAGTGCGAATCCTTCATTCTCAGTGACTTTGCTTTGCTCTGCGCCATTCCGTTGCGCGATGGCTGTGATGTGCTGGATGTGATTGGGCGGCGGTTGCGGGCTCGGTCTTCGGAGTAGCAGCGGCCGACATTTATGATGGGGGGCTTGTCTGTGGCGAGGGGGCTTGCCCCCGTTGGGTTGCGCAGCAGCCCCAAAACCAGCGATCCGGTTTTGTCAGACATACCGCGGTGTTTGGTTTGGCGACTGCTGCGCAGTCGAACGGGGGCGAGCCCCCTCGCCACAGGGTTTTGTGTGGTGGTCTCAGGTTTCTTGGGGCTGCTGCGCAGCCCAGCGGGAGCGGGGGTGTCAGAAATTTTGTGTTCGGGCATAACATGAGTAAGAGGTGCATGTATGCCAACCAAGAAGAAACCCGCGTTGCGAGAGCTACCGAAAATCCCGAAAGAGCTGCTCGAGCAATTCACCGATGGACCGATGACCGCTGAAGCCATTGAGGACGCCTCTGCGGCGTTCAAGAAGGCTTTGATCGAGAGAGCCCTGAATGCTGAACTCGGTCACCACTTGGGCTATCCGCCGGGCGCACAGCGCCCAGAGGATGAAACCAACCAGCGCAATGGCAAAAGCGGCAAGACGGTTCTAACCGGCGATGGCCCGCTCCGACTGGATATTCCTCGCGACCGGGACGGCAGTTTTTCTCCCATCCTGATTCCCAAGCACGAGCGCCGTTACACCGGATTCGACGACAAGATCATCGCCATGTATGCCCGCGGAATGACTGTCAGAGAGATCCGTGCGTTTCTTTCCGAGCAGTACGGTACGGACGTTTCTCCCGACTTCATCAGCTCTGTAACCGATGAGGTCATGGCAGAGATCGGTGCATGGCAACAGCGGCCTTTGGAGCCGATGTATCCGGTTATTTTTTTCGATGCTCTGCGGGTCAAAATCCGCGAAGAGGGGCTGGTTCGCAATAAGGCGATCTACTTGGCCCTGGGTGTTTTGCCTGACGGAACACGCGATATTCTCGGCATTTGGATCGAAACTACCGAGGGCGCCAAATTCTGGATGAAGGTTTTCAACGACCTCAAGACACGCGGCGTCGAAGACGTGTTGATTGCTGTGACCGATGGCCTTAAAGGCATGCCAGAAGCTCTCAGCGCCGTATTTCCAGAAACGACACTGCAAACATGCATTGTTCATCTGATCCGCAACAGTCTTGATTACGCGGCTTGGGATAAGCGTCGTGAACTGGCCAAGGCGCTCAAACCGATCTATCAGGCAGTCACCGCCGAAGCGGCCGAGCAGGCGCTGGATGCGTTTGAAAGCGGGCCATGGGGCAAGCAGTATCCGACGGTAGTGGCTGCTTGGCGCCGCGCTTGGGATCGTGTGATCCCATTTTTCGTTTTCCCGCCTGCGATCCGAAAAGTGATCTACACGACCAACGCCATTGAGAGCATCAACGCTCAACTGCGCAAGATCATCAAAACCCGAGGTCACTTCCCGACCGACGATGCGGCGACAAAACTGATCTGGCTTGGGCTGCGCAATATCACAGCAAACTGGGGCTCAGCGGCCCATGACTGGAAAAGTGCGATGAATCAATTCGCGATTCTGTACGGAGATCGATTTATCAGGCCAACCTGGTAAAAGCATGGCCTGCCTAACGGCAGGCCGTTACCGGCCCGCACACAAAAAATCTGACAGTCCCGCGGGAGCAAGCTCCCTCGCCACAAGGGCAAGATCAAAAGATCGCAGCCTTCGGCAGCTCCTAAGGGGGTGGCAAGCCCCCTCACCACAAAGATCCGGTTATGGCTGAAGACCGGTGATCAGATGAACAACCCCATCCTCCAGCATCATCACTCCCGGCACCCCCGCCGCCGCCAAAGCCTGTCGATCCATCCGCGCCACATCCCGCAATTCCACCCGCACCCGGGTCAGCGCCACCGGCTGTTGCGACTTGAGGTTATCCATTCCGCCAAGCCCGGCGACGATATTTGCGGCCAAACCGCCAACAGGCTGAGCCACTACTTTCGGCTCGTCCACCACCAGGTCCGGCGTCAACGCTTTCCAGAACGCCCGCTGCATTTTCTCGAACATGCTCAGTTCTCCAGAACCAGTGAAGTATCGACCGTCGCCTCGTGGTGCAGCCGCAATGCCTCGCGCACTTGCTCGGCACTTTCCAGCCCCAGCACTTGCTGGGCGATGGCTTGGCAGTCCAGCAAATCCACTTCGCGAACCGCCGCTTTGATCGCCGGAATCAACGGCACGCTCACCGACAACTCATCCACCCCAAGCCCCAGCAACAGCGGCACCGCCAGTTTTTCCGAAGCCAGGGCACCGCATACTCCGACCCATTTGCCATGGGCATGGGCGGCTTTCACGGTGGTGGCGATCAAGCGCAATACCGAAGGATGAAAACTGTCGGCCTGACTGGCCAGCCGTGGGTGATCGCGGTCCATGGCCAGGGTGTACTGGGTCAGGTCGTTGGTGCCGATGGAGAAAAAATCCACTTCGGGTGCAAACAGGTCAGCCATCAGCGCCGCAGCCGGTACTTCGATCATGATCCCCAGCTTCGGCAGTTCAGTCAGGCCCAATGCCAACGCCTCTTCTTCCAGCAGTTGGCGAGCCAGCCGCAGTTCCGACAATTGCGTGACCATCGGCAGCATGATGTGCAGGCGAGCCATCCCGGCGCTGCTCAGGATCGCCTTGAACTGATCGCGCAACAGTTGCGGACGCTCCAGGCACAAACGAATGCCGCGCATGCCCAGGAACGGGTTGGTTTCGCGCTCCATCGGCACATAGGCCAAGGGTTTGTCACCGCCGACATCCAGGGTGCGCACTACCAGGTTACGCGCGGGCCCCAATGCGCGGGCGATGGCGCTGTAGGTGGAGGCCTGTTCGTCATGGCTCGGCGCATGGTTGCGGTCCAGATAAAGAAACTCCGAACGCAACAGACCGACGCCCTCGCCGCCCAGTGCCATGGCCTGTTCGGCTTCGGCCAGGGACGCGATATTGGCGGTGATTTCAACGTGATGCCCATCGCGGGTACAGGCGGCCAGTCCTGCATTTTCCAGCTCGTATTGTTGGCGCTTCTTTTGTCGCTGACGATTGGCTTGCAGCTGCTCGATGGCGGCAAGCTCGGGATCCAGCTGCAGCTCGCCCTTGTCGGCATCGAGCAACACCCGGGTACCATTGATCAGTGTCAGCACCTGAACCGGCAAGCCGCAGATCGCCGGCAGGCCAGCGGCCCGCGCGAGAATTGCCACGTGGCTGGTGGCGCCACCGCCGACCGTCGCGAACCCCAGCACCTTGCGCGTGTCCAGGCCAGCCGTTTGGGAGGGCGTCAGTTGCTCGGCAATCAGAATCGCCCCGTCCGGCAACTCCATTGCACGATCCTCTACGCCGAGAATCAGCTTGAGCACTCGTTGACCAACATCGGCCAAATCCGCTGCCCGTTCGGCCAGCAAGGCATTGCCCAGCTTTTTGAACAAGGTGGCCGTCGACTCGGTGGCCGCACGCCAGGCGAAACCGGCGCTTTTGCCTGCATCGATCAGTGCCAGTGCCTGATCCAGCAGGCCAGGGTCTTCGAGCAGTTCCTGATGAGCCTTGAAGATGTCTGCCTGGGCGTCACCCGTGGCCTTGTCTCGCAACTGCTGCAAGGCCAGAACCGCCTTGGCCAGCGCTCGGGACAGGTGTTCGCGCTCAACCTGAGGGCTGACGCCTGACTCGCTCACCTCCAGGGTCTGCTCGGCAATCTGCACCACCTGGCCAAACGCCGACCCCGGCGATGCACAGACGCCGCGCAGCACCGTTAGCGATGAGGCCTGCGCGGCAACTGTCTCAACCTCTGCCATCACCGTCACGGCTTCTCCACAACCGGTGGCCAGCAACTCGGCCAGCGTCTTGATCGCCACTTCGGCATCCGCGCCCGCCGCGCTGACCTGCAGGACGTCACCATGGGCGGTCTGCAACGCCATGATCGCCACCAGGGATTTGGCGTTCGCGCTGTCCTGCTGTTTATGCAGGCAAATGCTCGCCGCAAAGCCTTTCGCTGCCTGGGCAAACACTGCTGCGGGGCGAGCATGCAAACCGTTGGTGTTGGGCAGCGTCACCGGTTTGGAAAACAGCGCTTCGCCCTCCTGCGCAATCCCCTCATCGGCCGCCACTTCGGATGGACGCAGCCTCAGCAGCGGCTGACCACTTTCCACCACACCCGTTTCAGGCGCCAGCCAGGTGAACGGCTCGCCGCTGACCACCAGCATCAAGGTCAACAAACTGCGGGCGTTCAAGGCGATGTAATCGGCATCGAACTCGATCAGTGCCTGCCCCACTATTACCTGCTGACCTTCCTCCACCAATCGGGTGAAACCCTTGCCGGCCAGGTTCACGGTATCGAGGCCGATGTGCATCAGCACCTGTACGCCATTGTCGTCGGTGATGCTGACGGCATGCCCACTGACCTGCACATTGCTGATCACGCCGGCCAGCGGTGCGCACAAGGTTTGCGAAGTCGGATCGATGCACAGACCGTCGCCGATCACGCGACTGGAAAACACCTGATCGGGCACCTGATCCAGCGGCATCAGCACGCCGGACAAGGGTGCCAGCAGTTGCAATTGTTGGGGTGTGGCCATGACGTCACCTGCTGTTTTGTTCTTTGAAGTGCTGATGGAGCGCGAGGCTCCGACAGCATCGCTTATTTCCACCAATACTCGACCTGCAATCCGACGTTCGAACCGTGTCGCGCCGTGCCAAAGGAGCCGGTGTCGGACAATGCCGAGCCCGCCGCCAGTTCATTGGCCGCCCGTTTAGCCGCCTCGTTCCAGCTGGCATAGGTGTAATACAGACGCACCTCGGGGCGCGCCCAGAATTCCGGGCCCTTGGGCGACCAGGTCGGGGCGAAGGTGAACTTGCTCAGCTTGCGCGTCCCGCCCGTGGCTTCAACCTGATCGTGACCCAACTCGGTCACCAGTTTGAACTGCTCGGTGATCGCATAGGCCGGACGAATCCCAAGGGAAATCCAGTTCTGGTCGGCGCCGTCCGGGCGAATGTCTTTCTGGTAGACCGCTTCAACCTGCCCGCCGAAACGCGGCGTCACTTGCCAGTCAAAGAACTCCACCACGCGATAGCTTTTACTACTGTCGTCCAGCCTCACGTTACCGGTATAGCCCAACCCGGTGCCGGGGCCTTCGCCGTACTGAAAGGCCAGTTTATTCTTGCCGCCCAGAAAGTCTTTCTGCACATGCTGGGTGGTAATCGCCCAACCGTGGTGAGCGTCGCGGCTGTCGGGTTTGTCGATGTAGCTCAAGCCAAACTCCAGCTCACCGCCAGGGTTGGTGTTGAAGCCGGCGACGTTGAAATCGTGACGGTTGATGTAGTCCTTCTGGTACAGGTTGTCCTTGCGCGAGAAGGCGTAGCTGTACTTCAGATCGCCGATCAGCACATCTTCGATACCGCCACCGGTGGCGCTCTGGTTCCAGTAGTAGAAGTCGGAAATATGGATATCGTTCCGTTTGTAGTAACGCCGACCGGCCCACAGTGAACCACCGTTGAGGCTGGGCATGTTCGACCATTGCGCATACAACTGCGGCATGCGTACCGAGCCGTTGTCGCCGTTGAACGTCAGGCTGCGGTCGTACTGGTTATACAGCGAGGCCATGCCGTCGATACTGAACACCGAGCCGTCGTCGAGGGTGAACAGATCCTGACGCAACTCCAGCTCCGCATACTGTTCGCATTCGTTGCCGAGGCGGTATTTCGACTGCGCACCCGGCAATTGAAAACATGATTGCGAACTGCTGTTGACCGAAGTGCCGACACCGCTACGCACATAGCCGGCGAACTCCAGCGCATGGGCCGATAACGGTAACGCCAGGTACACGCCCGCCGCTACAAGGCTGCGATTTATTGTTGTTTTCAAGAACCACCTCATTATTTTTATTGTGTGATGCAGCAAAATCGGCGCGCAAAACTCCCCCGCGCAGCGTTCTGCGTGTTTTTTGAATTAGTGTTTTTTAGTGGTCAGTCAGGCGCAGAACGAACGACTCATAAGGCCGTAGAAACACCTGCCGATTGCGCGGCGGGCAGTCCGGGTAGTTGCTGATGACCAGAGATTGCACCATCGATTCGTTGATCACTTCTGGCGGCAGCTCGACTTCGCACGGCGTGCCGTAGAAGTTGTTCAGCACCAGCAAACGCTCGCCCTGGCCTTCACGCACGTAAGCCCAGATTTGTGTGTGCTCAGGCATTAACTGCCGATACACGCCGTCGGACATCAACGTTTCACTGCGACGCAGCGCAATCAACTGACGATAGTGATGCAGCACCGAATCCGGGTCGTCGAGTTGGTGGGCGACGTTGATTTGCGCTGCGTTGGCCGGCACGCCGATCCAGGGTTCGACCGCGCTGAAGCCAGCATTCGGCTCGGCGTTCCAGTGCATCGGCGTGCGACCGTTGTCCCGGGACTTCTGCATGATCGCCGCCATGTTGTCGGCGTCGCTGCTACCGGCTTCACGCTTGAGCCGGAAGATGTTCAGGGTTTCGACGTCGCGGTACTGATCGATGTGATCGAACCCCGGATTGGTCATGCCCAGTTCTTCGCCTTGATACACGAACGGCGTGCCCTGCAGGAAATGCAGCGCCGTGCCGAGCATCTTCGCCGACACCACCCGATGCTCACCGTCGTGACCAAAACGTGAGACCACACGCGGCTGGTCGTGGTTACACCAGAACAGCGCGTTCCAGCCGCCGCCGGCCTGCATGCCGGTCTGCCAGTCGGAGAGGATGCGCTTGAGTGCGAGGAAGTCGAAATCGGCGCGAACCCACTTTTGCAGGTTCGGGTAATCAACTTTCAGGTGATGAAAGTTGAAGGTCATCGACAGCTCTTTAGACTCCGGCCGCGAATAACGAATGCAGTGTTCCAGGCTGGTGGACGACATCTCGCCAACGTTGATCAGGTCATGGCCTTCGAACACTTCACGGTGCATCTGCTGGAGGTATTCGTGGACGTTCGGGCCGTCGGTGTAGAAGCGCCGACCGTCGCTGTTGTCCTCGGGGAAATCCGCCGGTTTGGAAATCAGGTTGATCACGTCCAGACGGAAACCGCCCACGCCTTTGTCGCGCCAGAAACGCATCATCTTGAACACTTCGGCGCGCACCTGTGGGTTGTCCCAGTTCAGGTCGGCCTGCGTGTGGTCGAACAGGTGCAGGTAATACTGACCGGTCTGGGCCTCGTACTCCCAGGCCGAACCGCCGAATTTGGACTCCCAATTGTTCGGCTGGTCGCGCCAGATGTAGAAATCGCGGTAAGGGTTATCGAGGCTGCTGCGGGCCTGCTGGAACCAGGTGTGTTCGATCGAGGTGTGATTGACCACGATGTCGAGCATCAATTTGATCCCGCGCTTGCCGGCCTCGGCGATCAGCAACTCGCAGTCGGCCATGGTCCCGTAGCTTGGATCAATGGCGTAGTAGTCGCTGATGTCGTAACCGTTGTCGCGCTGGGGCGAACGCAGGAACGGCGTGATCCACAGGCAATCGACACCCAGCCAGTGCAGGTAATCGAGCTTGGCCACGACGCCGAGCAAATCCCCCGTGGGGTTGCCGGCGTGGCTGTGAAAACTCTTCGGGTAGATCTGGTAGATCACCGAACGTTGCCAGTCTTGCATGGCGGGATTCCTTCAGTAAGTTTTGTACTGGCCTTGGGGGCCTCTTCGCGGGCAAGCCCGCTCCCACATTGGAATGCGGTCAACTGTGGGAGCGGGCTTGCTCGCGAATGCGATCTGTCAGGCGACCCGATACCCCGGCCGGACAATCCTCATGCTCAACCCGCAGGTCAGAACAAACGGCACGACCATGGCAATCACCATCCCGACCACGAACATCGGAATGAACTGGGGGATGATCGAGATGAAACCGGGCAACCCGCCAACGCCGATCGCCGAAGCCTGAACCTTGTTCATCGAAAGGAAAATGCTGCCCAGCGCCGAGCCGATCAGGGCCGCATAGAACGGAAATTTGTAGCGCAGGTTGACCCCGAACATGGCCGGCTCGGTGATGCCGAAGTAAGCGGAAATCGCTGAAGTCGAGGCCATGCTTTTGTCCCGCACACTGCGGGTCATGTAGAACACCGCCAGTGCCGCGCTGCCTTGGGCGAGGTTGGACATGACGATCATCGGCCAGATGAAGGTGCCGCCCTGGGTGGAGATCAGTTGCAAATCGACCGCGAGAAACATGTGGTGCATGCCGGTGATTACCAGCGGTGCGTAGAGCAAGCCGAAAATAGCGCCGCCGACCATGGGCGCTAGGTCGAACAGGGTCACCACGCCTTCGGTGATGAGAATCCCCAGATGGCGGGTCACCGGACCAATCACTGCCAGCGCCAGCACACCAGTGACGACGATGGTGGTGATCGGCACTACCAGCAATTGCACCGCATTAGGCACTCGCGCCCGCAGCCATTTTTCGATGACGCTCATCACATAGGCCGCCATCAGGATCGGCAGGATTTGCCCCTGATAACCGACCTTCTCGATCTGGAACATACCGAGGATGTCGAAGTACGGCAGGCTCTGCCCCTCAAGCCCAGCCACCGCTTTGCCGTAGTTCCAGGCATTGAGCAGATCCGGGTGCACCAGCATCAGGCCGAGCACGATGCCAAGGATTTCGCTGCCGCCAAAGCGCTTGGCCGCCGACCAGCCCACCAGTGCTGGAAGAAACACGAACGAGGTGTTGGCCATCAGGTTGATCAGGCTCCAGAGCCCGTCAAGCTTGGGATAGGCGTCCAGCAGAGTCTTACCCTCGATGAACATGCCCTTCGCGCCGATCAGGTTGTTGATGCCCATCAGCAGGCCGGCAATGATCAGCGCCGGAAGGATCGGCATGAATACGTCGGAAAACACCCGCACCAACCGCTGCATCGGGTGGATCTTGTCGGCGCTTTTCTGTTTGACGTCGGCGATGGTCGAGGCGGCGAGACCGGTTTGCCGGCGCAGCTCGGCGTAGACCTTTTCCACTTCGCCGGGGCCGATCACCACCTGGAACAGACCACCGGTAAAGAACGAACCTTTGACCAGATCGATCTGGTTCAGCGTGGCGCTATTGACCAGGCTCGGGTCCTTGAGGGCCAGGCGCAGCCGTGTGACGCAATGCGCGGCCTGCTCGAGGTTATCGCTGCCGCCGAGGCTGTGCAGCAGCTCAGAGGCGATGTTCGGATAGTCGTGGCTCATGCTTGTTCTTCCACTGTAGTTTTTTGTTATTGGCAGCACGCCGAAGCGAAAAGTACTCGTCTGTACGAGTTATTGCAACAACTCGTACAGACGAGTTTGGTTTTGTTTATCCTGAACCCGACAAGCGGCGATATTTCCTACCTCAAAAGTCGAAGAAACCTAAACCCGCATGGACAAACCCCTACCCTGCCCTTAAGGTTCAAAACCTTGAGCACAGCGCGGCACAGAGCCATCCCCATGAGTAAATACAACCAGATCTACAGCGATCTGCTTGCCAGCATCACGACCGAACGTCTGGAACGCGGCGCACGACTGCCTTCCGAAACCGAACTGATGGACAGCTATCAGGCCAGCCGCGGCACCGTGCGCAAGGCCATCGAGCAATTGCAGGAGCGCGGCTTCGCCCAGAAAGTCCACGGCAAAGGCACCTTCGTGCTGTCCACCAACCCGATCGAATTCCAGCTCGGCGGTATCGTCAGCTTCCAGGAAACCTACCCGCGACTGGGCAACGACGTCAGCACCGAGGTGGTCGAATTCACCCAGATCCCCCTCGAAGGCCCACTGCTCGAACACATCAAGGCCGAAGAAGGCAGCCTGATCACGCGGATCAAGCGAGTACGGCGGATCGACGGCAAACGGGTGATCCTCGACATCAACCATTTCGTCAGCGACGTGATTCCCGGCTTGTCCCGCGACATTGCCGAGCACTCAATCTACGCCTTCATCGAGCAGACCCTGCAACTGCAAATCGCCTACGCCCAGCGCACCATCGAAGCGGTGCCCCGTAGCAAAGATGACCAGCAACACCTGGATCTCGACGGCCAGAGCCATGTGATCGTGGTCAGTAACCAGACGTTTTTGCAGGACGGCCGGCAATTCGAGTACACCGAGTCGCGGCATACGCTGGATAAGTTCTACTTTTCGGATGTGGCGCGGCGCTGAAACGCAAAAGGCCCCGTGAACTCGCGTTCACGGGGCCTTTCAGGTGTTAGGGACGATCAGTTACAGTCGAGATCGCTCGAAATTTCCCGCCTGCTCCTGCCTGCAATTGTGCCCTTTGCAGTAGGCGTGCAATGCCGTATCCGCGCAAGGAGGTAATGCATCGAGCTGACGCAACACATTTTGGGCGATCTCCTTGTCCTTCGACGTTGCATGATCGACGCGGGCAGTGGCCACAGAATGGAAATAGCGGAAGGTCGACTTGTCCTTCATGTCCGTCGGCGTGACAAGCTTCCGAGCGGGGGCATCTCCCCTTTAATCCCTGTCAGCTTGCCGGATTGCGTGCCATGACGATCCACGCCGCGCCGTCGATCATCACCGACCGCTCGCCGGGGAAGCCCGCGAAGGCGGCACGAACCGCGGCCCAGGCACGGGCGCGGATGTCGTCGGGCTGATCCGCGAGCACAAGCGACAGCGGGCCGCCCTCGAACGCCATCTTCACCGCGTCGTCGATCGCCGCGTCCCGCGTCCCGCCCTCGCCGAACGGGATAGAAGCATCGAAGGGCGCGATAGCGATATCGGTGAAGCCGGCCGCTGTCAGGATGCGCGTCACCCGTCCCCGGTCGCCGAACGAGAACGGGCCGGGCGCTTCGGGACCGGGCGGCGCGGGTAGCGGGACGATGTCCTTGATCGCGCCCATCGGCAGGCGCAGCCAATCGTTCTCGGCCACGCCGCGCCAGCAGACGAAAGCGACCCGCCCGCCCGGCCGGAGCGCGCGTCGCATATGGGCGAACGCCCCTGTCGGATCGTCGAAGAACATCACTCCGAAACGCGAGAACAGGATGTCGAACGCGCCCTCGGGCAGCTCGGCGCTGCTGGCGTCGGCTACCCGGAACCGGGCCGGCGTATCCTGTGGCGCAAGCGCGCGCGCTCGGCCGATCAGCGGTTCGGATATGTCCACGCCCAACACTTGGCCCCCCGCGCCGACGCGGGCGGCCAGAGCCAGACTCGACGCGCCCGCGCCGCAGCCGACGTCCAGCACGCGCTCACCCGTCGTGGGCGCGGCGGCTTCGATCGCGGCCTGGCCGAACACCGCAAACATGGCGTCGAGCCGGGCCTGGTTGGCGACCCAGTACTCTCCGCTTTGGCCATTCCAGTCGGCGACCTGATAGGCATTTTGCTCTGTCATGATACATCTCCTCGTTTTGATTCGTTCTAAACCCGCCTCCAGCAGCGATAAGGCACCAGACCGAGATCGGTGCCGCCTGGCGCCGGACCTCGAAGGACAACCCCTCCTACCATTCCGTCAAACTCGACGATCCGTCCTTCACCGCGCCGATCTACGCCAACCTCTTCGAAAGCGACGACGCAACCGGAGAAGGGAATCTGTGCTCTCAAACCAGCATCGATTGCTGAGCGGAGATACCCGCCGTCGCGCCGTGCGATGTTGCCAGGGTGACCGAGGCCATGAGGGGGTTTGCTAGGTCGCCCGCGGCGTAGACGCCGGGCATGCTGGTTTCGCGGCGTTCGTCGACCTTGAGGGCGATGCCCAGGGGCGTATCGACCGTGGCGAGGCCCAGCGATTCATGCAGGCGCGCGGACGGCTTGTTGCGCGGATGCGCGAACAGGATGTCGACCGCGACAGGGGGGCCGGCGTCGAGCCTGACGGTGGCGTTATGGCTCTCGTCATGGTCGATTTCGGTGATCCGGCCATCGACGACAGGGATGCCGCGGCGCGCCAGATCGGCCCGGATGTCGGGTGGAATGTCGTGACCATTGGCGAAGACCGTCAATGTGTCGGTCCAATCGTGGTACAGCCTGACGTAGTTGTGCGACGGCGGGCCGGACCAGACGAGGCCCCAATGCCGGCCGGCAACTTCAAAGCCGTCGCAATAGGGGCAGGGCACGATGGAGCTGCCCCAGCCTTCGGCAAAGCCGGGAAGTTCAGGCATCTGGTCGGCGACGCCATAGCTCAGGATCAGGCGGCGCGCCCTGAGGCTTTCGCCATCGCCAGTGAGGACGGAGAAATCGTCGATGGCGCCGGAGATGCTCTCGGCCCGGGCAGTGACCAGCCTGACCGTGGGATAGCGCGCCAGCTGCTGCCGCGCCTCGGCCAGGATCTCCAGCGGTGGCTTGTGGTCGTGGCCGAGCAGGCCATGCGAGTGGTCGGCGAAGCGATTGCGCGGCAGGCCGGTATCGAGAACGGTGACCTTTCGGCGGGCACGGCCGAGCTGCAGGGCTGCGGCAAGACCGGCAAAGCTGCCGCCGATGATGATGACGTCATTCATGGTGATAGGCTCCATGTTATGGATGAAGGGAGATTGGCTTGCACTTTTAAGATACTTTGAAGTACCCTAATTCAAGAATTAGAATACTGTCAAGTACTGGAATTTTTTATGAGCGAAAACAATCAGGGCCGGCGCGGCCGGCCCGCCAACGAGGCGCTTGGCCAAACAATAGTCGACGCCGCGTGCGAACTTTTTGTGGAATTGGGTTTTCAAGCGACGACCATGGACAAGGTCGCCCAGCGGGCGAAGATATCCAAGCTAAGCATCTATAGGCACTTCGAGAACAAGGAGGCGCTGTTCAGCGCGGCCATCGCGGCCCACTGCCAGCAGTTTGCACCACAGGCCCTTTTTGAAGGCTTCGACGGTTCGGCCGAAGATCAGCTCATGGCGGTGGGATCAACCCTGCTTCGCACCCTGTTGAGCCCGGACGTGCGGAGTGTTGAAGCCATGATCATGGCCGACAAGACGAATCAAAAGTCGTTAAGCAAGCGCCAATACGAAGCCGGCCCCGCCTATGTCATCGCCCAAATCGAGGCCCTGTTGCGTCAGTTGCACGCGAAGGCGGTTCTGAACGTGCCCGATCCTCTCCAGTCCGCCCGCTTGTTTGCCGCACTTTTCAAAGGATCCGATCTCCTGATTATCGCGCGCTTCGATGAGGCGAGAGCAGAGGACGACAATGAAGTCGAATCCTATTGCCGGTCGGCCGTCGCCATGTTCATCGCCGCGCACGGTGGCAACGACCACGCGGGCGGATAAGCATTTGATTGCTCCGGGCAGCTTGGCCGAGGCCGTCGTCCAGGCGCTTCGTCATATTGGGCCGGCGCGCGCGGCCGAGCTTGCACAGATCGCGGCACCTCATCTTTCCCCCAACGATAAAAAGACGCTCGCATCTACCGCGGTCCAAGCTCCCGCCTGGATGCGGTCGACGCTTCTCTCCATCGCAGATCCGGCAGCAGTCGGGACTGGGAACTTTGCCGACCTTGAAGGCACACTTGACCAATAACGCCGCCACTTGTCTGGACGATGGACAAGCGACTTGTCGCTCATCAGCCCCTATTCTTCTGGCGAAGCAGCTTGTTACCGTTGAGGTTTGCAGCAACCTGACAAACAGAAACAACCTCCCGTAGAATGCCTTCGTGGCTATGGAACACCTTCCTTCTAAACCTCTATGAACTAGGGGTTCCGCTCTCCACACCGCGCCTGCTTCTAGCAGGCGTTTTTATATCAGCTGTAGACACGATGCTGCAGCTCGCTCACGACGGCGGCCAAAGGAGAAAATCAAGCATGAATCAGGAGCTGTTCCTGCGTCGCCGTAGCAAAGTTCACGTCCCGATGGGCACTGGCGGTGCCACGCGTGCTCAGGTCGCGTCGGCTGTCCGGGAAGTCGCGGCGTTCCGATGCGTACTATCAGAAACTCTGATTGAGCAAATCGGCATGTTGTCAGCGACAGAACTCAAGCACTGGTTGCGTGGCATTGTCGGAGTCCTTCGGCGGAGGAGTGGCGCTCATGTGCACCACCGGCCGTTTTATCCTGACTTTCCAGAGCAGGTTCTGACGGCCACAGAGGCGGAGTTGTACCTTAACGCCGTCATGCATTACCTCACGCTTCGGCGTTTACCACCGACTGAAGAATCCCGACCTCCACTGCTTGAAGGCAACTTCATACCCTGGGTTATTGAACCGGGAAGCATCCCTGAGTTCGAGTCACTGCTCGAGCCGCTGGTTTCATCGCGCACCTCACTTTCCGAAGAGGAAACTGCTGATGTCGTCTGGTTTGTCCGAGAGTACAAAAGCGATGTGTTCCGTCTGCTGCCCAAGGCTATCCCTTTCCGGGAGATCCGTGCACAGGTTGGCGGCGCACTTATCCTGCATGTAGCCGGCGATGCACGGGTGGACGCATTCCTGGAGCGCAACGTCGAAACGGCGACTGATGTGCTACGACTCGCGGTCGCGCTGAATGGAGGAGACGTGTCACTGACGACAGCTTCGACACGTTTCACAGCGATGAAGCGCTCGGTCCGCCGCCTGCTGTTACGCCTGCTCGACCACATACCCAACGCCACAGAAGACGTGATGCGCCATGCCGAGCGCTGGAAGCGTCTGGCTGAAGTACTGCATCCGGGCGACTACGCCGACAAGTACCCACGAGCGCTAGCGGCCATCACGGCAGCGCGTTGCAACGAGGCGCCAGCCACATTTGGTTCACGTATCGAAACACTGCTTGCCCAGCGCGACATCGCCACGCTTATGCCCATACTACAGAGCCGTCCCGGTGAGTTCGCACGACGGCTGGACGTGACCCTGCGGCGCGCGACGGACCCCGAGTCGGTTCTCGACGCATTCGAGGCTGTTGCGACACAAGTGTCCTCACCTGTCCTGCTGCAGTTGCTGGCCCAGGTACGCGCTCCACGCCCCCTGCCCCTGCGGGCCTTTACACCGAAAGGTGCATTCGCCAAGGTCTATGGCATCAAGGATCGCCGCGAACCTCTCACACCCGAAGTGTTGGCTCGCGCAGCCCGAATCTGCGAAAGCGCGCTTGTAATGCGTTTTGCATCGCTGCCGCCACTAGGTCGCTGTTTCATCGATCCAGCATTACGCGAATACAAGGTGCCGCTGGCGCAGCGAGCCTCATCGAAGTCGCTACGTACGCTGGTGCGAGGCAGTCGGTTGCCTATGCCTGATACACGTTTCATTCGCCTGTTCCTGTGGTGGAAGAATGGCACCGGGCGCACGGACATCGACTTGTCCGCCGCCTTTTTCGACGCCAACTTCGTATTCAAACAAACGGTCGCGTACTACAACCTGAAGGATTACGGCGGCTACCACAGCGGCGACATCGTCGACGCGCCCGACGGAGCTTCGGAGTTCATCGACCTCGACATAGATGCCCTCGTCGACAGGGGTATTCGCTACGTCGTCACGTCCATCAACTCCTACACCGAGCAGCCGTACTGCGACCTTCCAGAATGCTTCGCTGGCTGGATGGCCCGCGCCGACACGGCGTCGGGTGAAGTATTCGAGCCGCGATCCGTATTCGACCGTGTCGATATCGCATCCGACACAGGGATCTGTCTGCCCTTCGTGATGGACTTGCAGGAACGACGCATGATTTGGGCCGATCTGGGGCTCACTTCATCGCCGCGGTGGAACAACGTCGGGAACAACCTCAGTGGGGTATCGTTGATGCTGCGGGCTTTGGTGCATACACCACGGCCGGATTTGGAAACTCTGTTCGACTTGCATGTTCGAGCACGCGGGGAACGAGTGGCTTCGCCGCAGCAGGCACAGGCGGTGTTTGCACCTGAGCAAGGGATAACGCCGTTCGATACGGATTTGATTCGATCACAGTTTCTCTAATACCTACGCCAGCCTTTGCGATCTATTGAGAACAACGGCTCTTGCTTCGGTGCTTTCCAACCAAAAACAAAAATTCCAGTCAGCATGACTGAGTGGCTGTTCGCTCCAGAGCACTATGAAAAACTCAAAAAAAACGCCTGGTACATAAGCACCAGGCGTTTTTTGTTTCAGCCGATCGGCCCTGAGGCCGGGGGCATCACTCCCACTCAATCGTCGCCGGCGGCTTGCTCGACACGTCGTAGGTGACGCGGGAGATGCCTTCGATTTCGTTGATGATCCGGCCGCTGACAGTTTCCAGCAGTTCGTAAGGCAGGTGTGCCCAACGCGCGGTCATGAAGTCGATGGTTTCCACGGCACGCAGGGCCACGACCCAGGCGTAACGACGGCCATCGCCCACCACGCCCACCGATTTCACCGGCTGGAACACTACGAATGCCTGGCTGACCTTGTGGTACCAGTCGGCTTTACGCAGTTCTTCGATGAAGATGTGGTCGGCACGACGCAGCAGGTCGGCGTATTCCTTCTTCACTTCACCGAGGATCCGCACACCCAGGCCCGGGCCCGGGAACGGGTGACGGTAGACCATGTCGTACGGCAGGCCCAGTTCCAGGCCCAGACGACGGACTTCGTCCTTGAACAGCTCGCGCAGGGGTTCAACCAGCTTGAGGTTCATTTCTTCCGGCAGGCCACCCACGTTGTGGTGCGACTTGATCACGTGCGCCTTGCCGCTTTTCGCGCCAGCCGACTCGATGACGTCCGGGTAAATGGTGCCTTGGGCGAGGTACTTGATGTTATCCAGTTTGTTGGACTGGGCATCAAACACGTCGATGAAGGTACGGCCGATGATCTTGCGTTTCTTCTCTGGGTCGGACTCGCCGGCGAGGTTGTCGAGGAACTGGTCTTCAGCGTTGGCGCGAATCACCTTGACGCCCATGTTCTCGGCGAACATGGCCATCACTTGCTCGCCTTCGTGCAGGCGCAGCAGGCCGTTGTCGACGAAGACGCAGGTCAATTGGTCGCCGATAGCCTTGTGCAGCAGCGCGGCAACCACCGAGGAGTCAACGCCGCCGGACAGGCCGAGCAATACGTTGTCGGTGCCAACCTGGGCGCGGACCTGGGCGATGGCATCTTCAGCAATCTTCGAAGGTGTCCACAGGGCTTCGCAGCCGCAGATGTCGAGGATGAAGCGCGAGAGGATGCGACCGCCCTGCTTGGTGTGGGTCACTTCCGGGTGGAACTGCACGCCGTAGTAGCCGCGAGCATCGTTGAACATGCCGGCAATCGGGCAGCTCGGGGTGCTGGCCAGGATGTGGAAGTCTTCCGGCATCTTGGTGACCTTGTCACCGTGGCTCATCCACACGTCGAGGCCGAACAGGCCATCGGCGTCGATATGGTCTTCGATGCCATCGAGCAGACGGCTCTTGCCGACCACGTCAACGCGGGCATAACCGAACTCACGCAGCTCGGAACCTTCGACCTTGCCACCCAGCTGTTCAGCCATGGTCTGCATGCCGTAGCAGATACCGAAGACCGGTACGCCCAGGTCAAACACCGCTTGCGGGCAGCGCGGGCTGTCGGCTACGTGCACGGACTCGGGGCCGCCGGCGAGAATGACGCCTTTTGGAGCGAATTCGCGAATCGCTTCGTCGTCCATGTCGAACGGATGCAGTTCGCAGTACACGCCGATTTCACGCACGCGGCGGGCAATCAGCTGGGTGTACTGGGAACCGAAGTCGAGGATCAGGATGCGGTGGGCGTGAATGTCGAGGGCCATGTGGTCAGTCTCGTCTATGCAGTTCGGTGAAGAGAATCAGAAACAACTCGGGGCTGAAAACAGCCCCGGTTACTTAACTTATTGCTGGAAGCCTCAACCTACGCGGTAGTTTGGCGCTTCTTTAGTGATTTGCACGTCGTGAACGTGGGACTCGGCCATGCCAGCGCCGGTGATCCGCACGAACTCAGGCTTGGTGCGCATTTCTTCGATATCGGCGCTACCGGTGTAGCCCATGGAAGAACGCAGGCCGCCCATCAGTTGATGGATGATGGCGCTCAGGGTGCCCTTGTACGGAACACGCCCTTCGATGCCTTCCGGAACCAGTTTCTCGGCACCTGCCGAGGAGTCCTGGAAGTAACGGTCGGAGGAACCTTGAGCCTGGGACATGGCGCCCAGCGAACCCATGCCGCGGTAAGCCTTGTACGAACGGCCCTGGAACAGTTCGATCTCGCCTGGCGCTTCTTCGGTACCGGCGAACATCGAGCCCATCATCACGCAGGAAGCACCGGCAACGATGGCCTTGGACAGGTCACCGGAGAACCGGATGCCGCCGTCGGCGATCAACGGAACGCCAGTGCCTTCGAGGGCAGCGGCGACGTTGGCGATGGCACTGATTTGCGGGACGCCGACACCGGCGACGATACGGGTGGTGCAGATCGAGCCAGGACCGATACCGACCTTGACTGCGTCAGCGCCGGCTTCGGCCAGGGCCTTGGCGGCAGCGCCGGTGGCGATGTTGCCGCCGATGACCTGCACTTCAGGGAAGTTCTGCTTGACCCAGCGAACACGGTCGATCACGCCCTTGGAGTGACCGTGAGCAGTGTCGACCACTACCACGTCAACGCCAGCGTGAACCAGGGCAGCTACGCGGTCACCGGTGTCTTTACCGGTACCGACTGCAGCGCCAACGCGCAGACGACCCTGATCGTCCTTGCTGGCCAGCGGGTAAGCCTTGGCTTTTTCGATGTCGTTGACGGTCATCATGCCTTTGAGGGCGAATTTGTCGTCGACGATCAGCACGCGTTCGATGCGGTGCTTGTGCAGCAGTTCGCGCACATCGTTCTTGTTGGCGCCTTCCTTGACCGTGACCAGACGCTCTTTAGGCGTCATCACTTCACGGACGGAGGCGTCCATGCGGTTTTCGAAACGCACGTCACGGGAAGTGACGATGCCGACCAGGTCGCCATCGTGCAGTACCGGTACGCCGGAGATGTTGTGCAGGCGGGTGAGTTCGAACAGTTCACGAACCGTGGCGTCAGCCTCGATGGTGATCGGGTCCTTGACCACGCCGGCCTCGTACCGCTTGACCTTACGCACTTCGGCAGCTTGCTGCTCGATGGTCATGTTCTTGTGGATGATACCGATGCCACCTTCCTGAGCCATGGCAATTGCCAAGCGGGCTTCAGTAACGGTGTCCATGGCAGCAGAAACCAGTGGAATATTCAGCTCGATGCCACGGGTAAGGCGGGTCTTGAGACTGACTTCGTTAGGAAGAACCTCGGAATAACCGGGCACTAAAAGAATGTCGTCGAAGGTCAGAGCTTCTTGGCTGATACGCAGCATCGCGGGGGCTCCCGAGCGGGAAAATGGAAGCGCGCCATTATAGTCAGACACCCCCTCGGGTTCAATGTAAAACTCTGTCTATTATTGGCATTACTGACATACGGAGAAACAAAGCCCCTGTAGGAGCTGCCGAAGGCTGCGATCTTTTGACTTTGATTTTCAAAAACAAGAGCAAAAGATCGCAGCCTTCGGCAGCTCCAACAAAGGCGCCCGCGTTCAGAGTTCGACTTTGACCCAGCTCACAGGTTGATCCAGCCAATCGGCAAATTCGTCGATGAAGCTCTGCTTGAACCCGGCCTCGAGCCAGTTGTTGAAGATGAAACCCAGGTTGGAAAAGCCGCATTCCTGCAAGAACAGAAACCCGTTGATGTCATCTTCATGCCCGCATTCAGGGCACGTGAAGTTATCGGTGCGCCCCGGCATCCACTCTTCCAGGCTTTCGAACAATGCTTCGCCGATCTCCTTGCGGCACTCGGAGCAGCCGGCTTCTTCGAGAAACCCCTTGGCCGGTGTGTAGATGCAGCGTTTGGTGATGATTTCCAGGCCATTGACCGGCTCGCCGAACGGCAGCGCATCAGGGTGCAGGACCACGGCGCGGGCTCCGTCGGCGATGGCGTGGGCCATGCGATTGCCGGTGCGGCCACAGGTGGTCAGCTCTTCTTTAATGATGTTCTTGCGCACCAGCCAACGCACGACCGCCCGGGCCCGGGGTTCGTGTACCGGCAGGGTGGAGATTTTCGGGACGATGATGCTTTGGGAATTCATGGTGCAAGCCTACTGCGTCAAATGGATATTTCTGCGGTGTTCGTCCTGACGCCATCGCGGGCAAGCCCGCTCCCACACGATCTCGGTCGTAAACACATTTGTGCTCACCTCAGATCCTTGTGGGAGCGGGCTTGCCCGCGATAGCGTCAGGGCGGCCGGCAGCTTAATCCCTGACGAAATCCGGTCAAGTACTCAAATAACGCCCGATCAAGGCAATCCCGCTGGCCAGCACCAGCCAGGTCACCAGCCGCACGAATGCCTCACGGGACAATTTCATGGTCAACCGCCGGCCGATCCACAACCCCAGCGCCATCGCCGGCAACAAACACAGCGCCAATATCAACAAGGGTAGCTCGGCATACACACCGGCGATGGCAAACAGGCTCAAACGCACCACAGTGCTGCAACTGATCAGGGCACTCTGGGTTGCCCGGGCCGCATCCTTGGACAAGCGACTGTTCAGATAGATCGCATATAAGAAGCCGCCACTGCCAAACAGCGCCCCGAACATCCCGCCCACGGTGCCCATCGGCACCGCCCACCCGGCGGACAATTGCGCCGGACGGGTTTTAATCCACAGGCTGTAAATCGCATAGGTGCTGATAAACAGCCCCATCAACAGCAGCAAAACATCAGACTTCAGGTTCAGCAGGAAAATAACCCCCAACGTGCAGCCCACCGCCATGCACGGGAGCAGTCGGAGCAATTCTGGCTTCGCCACATCCCGTCGCGAGGGCAGCAGATTGCCGAACGCCGCGACGAAATCCAGCAGCACCAACAGCGGCACGATTTTCGACAGCGGCATGAACAGGATCAGAATCGGCCCCGCCACCAGGGCGGTACCAAAACCGGCGATGCCGAACACGATGTAGGCCAGGGAAACGCCCAACCCAATCACCAGCCAATCCACCGCACCCCACGGCCATTGGTTTAACAACTCCAGCACATTCATCGATACGGCTTCCTTTTATTCCTGCGATGACTTTAGCCAGCGCCGAGCGTTGCGACTAATATCTTCAACGTCGACTACCCATCTCGAAAAGGCATACCTCGTGCTTTCAACCCGCCAATTGCGTTACTTCGTGGAAATCGCCGAGAGCGGCAGCTTCAGCGCTGCGGCCGAACGACTGTTTATTGCTCAATCCGCCCTGAGCCGGCAGATCAAGGACATGGAAACCCGGCTGCAAACGCCGCTGTTCGAACGCACCGCGCGCCAGCCCCGTTTGACGGCGGCAGGTGAAGCTTTTTTGCCTCGGGCCAGAAACCTGCTGAACGAACTGACCAAGGCCAGCGAGATGGCCACCCAAGTGGGCAGTGGTCAACTGGGCGTGTTGCGCCTGAGTCACTCCAGCACTGTGCCTATGAGCGGTCGGCTGTTGCGAGGCATCAGCGACTATCTGGATCGGCACGCTGGCGTGTCCATGGACATCGTCAAGCTGTCCTCCGAGGCGCAACTGGAAGAATTGGCCGAAGGTCGTCTCGATGTGGGTCTGTTGCGCCTGCCGGTGTTGCGTCAGCGTGAAGGGGTGCAGATTGTTCCGCTGTACAGCGAGCGCTTGTTGCTGGCGGTGCCACCGAATCATCGGCTGGCTGTGGATAAGTCCGCGCAAGGCATCGATCTGGCGCAGTTGAAGAATGAGGCGTTTATTTCCATCCCTCATCCACAGCGTGGCGGTCTGAGCTATTTGTCCGCCGAGTTGTGCATGCGCCAGGGATTCTTTCCCCAAGCGGCTCGGGTGGTGTCGCGTAAAACCACGCAACTGCAATTGATCCAGGCCGGGTTCGGCATCGCGCTGTTACCGGAATCGATGCAGGACATCGCGCCGCCGGATATCCACTTCCTGCCCTTGGCCGACCCGGATTGCCACAGCACCGTCGCCCTCGCCTGCCGGCAAAATCCCACGGCGCTGGTTCAGCACTTCATCAAAACCTGCACAAATCCCTGTGGGAGCGGGCTTGCTCGCGAAGGCGGCGTGACAGTCGACATTAATGTTGAATGTTAAACCGCTTTCGCGAGCAAGCCCGCTCCCACAAAAGGGATTTGCGTGGAGCATGGAGATTGTTTGCCGAATGCCTTTAAACTGCGCCCCATGATTAAAGATCCCTTTGCAAGACTCGGCCTGGACCGGGAAGTCCTGACTGTCAGCCAGCTCAACGGCCGCGCGCGGGTGCTGCTCGAAGACGTGTTCAGCAACATCTGGGTCGAAGGTGAAATATCCAACCTCGCCCGCCCGGCGTCCGGTCATGTGTATTTCACCCTCAAGGACAGCGGCGCCCAAGTGCGTTGCGCGCTGTTCCGGCAGAACGCCGCGCGGGTTCGCCAGGCGTTGAAGGACGGCTTGGCGGTCAAGGTTCGCGGCAAGGTTTCGCTGTTTGAAGGCCGTGGTGACTACCAACTGATCCTCGACACCGTGGAGCCGGCCGGCGATGGCGCCCTGCGCCTGGCCTTCGATGCCTTGAAGGAGAAGCTCAGCGCCGAAGGCCTGTTCAGCGCCGAACGCAAAGTGCCGTTGCCGGCGCACCCGCAACGCATCGGCATCATCAGCTCGCCCACCGGCGCGGTGATCCGCGACATCATCAGTGTGTTCCGCCGCCGCGCGCCGCAGATCCAACTGACGCTGATCCCCACCGCCGTACAAGGCCGCGAAGCCACCGCACAGATTGTCCGCGCGCTGAAACTGGCGGACGCCCGCGGTTTCGACGCGCTGATCCTGGCCCGTGGCGGCGGTTCGCTGGAAGACCTCTGGTGTTTCAACGAAGAAGCCGTGGCCCGCGCCGTGGATGCCTGCGTGACGCCGATTGTCAGCGCCGTCGGCCACGAAACCGACGTCTCGATCAGTGACTTCGTCGCCGACGTCCGCGCCCCGACACCGTCCGCCGCGGCCGAGTTGCTCGCGCCGGATTCCAGCGATCTGGTGCGTCGGGTCGAAAGCCTGCATCGGCGCCTGGTGATGCGCATGCGCGACCGCCTGATGCGTGACCGGCTGCGTCTGGAAGGTATTTCACGCCGACTGCGCCATCCCGGCGAACGACTGCGTCAGCAGGCACAACGTCTGGATGATCTGGACATGCGCATGCGCCGTGCGTTCGAACGCAGCCTCAATACCCGTCGCGAACGCCTGATCCGCCTGGAAACCCGCCTCGCCGGGCAACATCCAGGGCGACAACTGGCGATGCTTCGTCAGCGCCTCGACAGCCTCGCCGAACGCCTGCCCCGGGCCATGCGTGAAGGGCTTAAATCCCGTCGCCTGCAACTGCAAAGTCAGATGCAGACGCTGCACGTGGTCAGCCCCTTGGCGACCCTCGCTCGCGGCTACAGCATTCTGCTGGACGAGCGCGGCAATGCGATTCGCAGCGCCGCGCAAACCCACACCGGCCAGCGCCTGAAAGCCAGACTGGGCGAAGGCGAACTGCAGGTGCGGGTCGAAGACAATCACCTGACGCCCGTCACCCTTTCTTTACTGGATTGATCCATGCCGCGTTTTTTAGCTCCGCTGCTGTTGCTGTGCCTGACCTTCAACGCCCACGCCGACAGTTACATCACCCGCCTGTTGAACAAACCGGTGCCGGGTGGCGTGGCGGTAGTGGATCTGGGCAGCTCCGCCCAGGCACCCAAAGCCAGCTATCAGGGGAGACCGGTATTGGTGGTCAAGGAACAGAACAACTGGCTGGCCATCGTCGGCGTGCCGCTGACTGTAAAACCGGGTACACAACAAATCAGCAGCGGCGGTCGTAACCTGAACTTCATCGTTGCCAGCAAGAAATACCCGGAACAGCACATCACCCTGAAGAATACCCAGCAGGTCAATCCGAACCCGGAGAATCTCAAGCGCATCGAGGGCGAACTGGCGGAGCAGATCCAGGCCTACCGCAGCTTCAGCCCGAACACCCCGAGCAATCTGCTGCTGGACAAACCGGTCAATGGGCCGCTGTCGAGCAAGTTCGGCGTGCGCCGCTTCTTCAACGGTGAAGAGCGCAACCCCCATTCAGGCCTGGATTTCGCGGTGGGCGCTGGAACACCCATCAAGACCCCGGCCGTCGGCAAGGTGATCCTGATCGGTAACTACTTCTTCAATGGCAATACGGTATTCGTCGACCACGGCCAGGGCTTTATCAGCATGTTTTGCCATATGTCGAAGATCGATGTGAAGGTCGGCCAGCAACTGGCTCGCGGTGGCGTGGTTGGCAAGGTCGGTGCGACTGGCCGGGCGACTGGGCCGCATATGCACTGGAACGTCAGCCTGAATGACGCCCGGGTGGACCCGGCGATTTTCATTGGCGCATTTCAGCCCTGAAGCATTGTGAGGCCACTGGCCTCATCGCCAGCAGGCTGGCTCCCACATTGGACCGTGTTCACAACACAACGCCCCTGTGGGAGCTAGCCTGCTAGCGATAACGCACTCCCAGCGCACTGAAATATCTCGACCGGCGCAATTGCGCAGCTATCAAACCCCGCGCAAAAATCACAACGATCGGTCGAATAAAACACAATAAAATCGCGCAAACCTCCGCTTTTCGAGTATTCCTCTCAATTTTTTTCGACTGCTTGCCATCCTTTCCTCCCGCGGTTAGGGTTGAAGGCATGAAAACCTCTCACACCCTCATTCAGCTCCGCCAGCACCGCAGCCTGTGCCTCGTCAGTGCACGACTGCCAGGCTGAATCGCGGTGCCTCGTCTTACGCTTTATCCCAACTTTTGATCCACCGGCAGGCCGCCTTTTTTCGGCCCACACAATAAGGATTTCCCGATGAGCATGCTCAAAGACCCGTCTTCGAAATACCGCGCGTTCCCGACCATCGATATCCCGGACCGCACCTGGCCATCGAAGACCATCACCGCAGCGCCGATCTGGTGCAGCTCGGACCTTCGTGACGGCAACCAGTCGCTGATCGAGCCGATGGACGCGGTCAAGAAGCTGCGTTTCTGGAAGACCCTGGTGCAAGTCGGCGTGAAAGAAATCGAAGCCTCGTTCCCGGCCGCTTCACAAACTGACTTCGACTTCGTGCGTACGCTGATCGAAGACGGCCACATCCCGGACGACACCACCATCCAGGTGCTGACCCAGGGCCGTGAAGACTTGATCGCACGCACCTTCGAATCCCTGCGCGGCGCCAAGAAAGCCATCGTTCACCTGTACAACGCGACCTCCCCTTCCTTCCGCCGCATTGTCTTTAATCAGGACAAGGACGGGGTCAAAGCCATCGCCGTAAACGCCGCCAAGCTGTTCGTCAAATACGCCGCCCAGCAGCCGGAAACCGAGTGGACTTTCGAGTACTCGCCAGAAACCTTCAGCGCCACCGAGCTCGAGTTCGCCAAAGAAGTCTGCGACGCAGTCATCGAAGTCTGGAACCCGACGCCTGAGCACAAGGTGATCCTCAACCTGCCTGCCACCGTCGAATGCGCCACCCCGAACATCTATGCCGACCAGATCGAATGGTTCGGCCGCCACATCAACCGTCGTGACAGCGTGATCATCAGCCTGCACACCCACAACGACCGTGGCACTGGCGTAGCCGCCACCGAGCTGGGCCTGATGGCCGGTGCCGACCGTGTCGAAGGCTGCCTGTTCGGCAACGGCGAGCGGACCGGTAACGTCGATCTGGTGACCGTGGCATTGAACCTCTACACCCAGGGCGTCGACCCTGAGCTGGACTTCTCTGACATCGATGGCGTGCGCAAAGTCGTCGAAGAGTGCAACCAGATTCCTGTGCACCCACGTCACCCGTATGTCGGCGATCTGGTTCACACCGCCTTCTCCGGCTCGCACCAGGATGCGATCCGCAAGGGCTTCGCCCAGCAGCAACCGGACGCCCTGTGGGAAGTGCCGTACTTGCCGATCGACCCGGCCGACATCGGCCGCAGCTACGAGGCGGTGATTCGCGTCAACAGCCAGTCGGGCAAAGGCGGTATCGCTTACCTGCTGGAACAGGAATACGGCATCAACTTGCCACGCCGCATGCAGATCGAGTTCAGCCAGGTCGTGCAGCGTGAAACCGATCGCCTGGGCCTTGAAATGACGGCCCAGCAGATCCACGCGTTGCTGCACAGCGAGTACTTGCAGGCCAACACCCCGTACGCGCTGGTCAGCCATCGCTTGCAGGAAGAAAACGGTCACAGCGCGGTGGAAGTGGAAGTCTCCAGCAAAGGCCAGGGCGAAACCAACCTGCACTGGCGTGGCAAGGGCAACGGCGCTCTGGAAGCGCTGGTGGCCGGTCTGCCGATTCCGGTGGAAATCATGGACTACAACGAACACGCCATCGGCGCGGGCACCAATGCCAAGGCTGCGGCCTACATTGAACTGCGCGTAAACGGTGAGCGTGCGGTGCACGGCGTCGGCATCGATGAAAACATCACCACCGCCAGCTTCAAGGCCCTGTTCAGCGCACTGAACCGCTCCCTGAGCCAGCCGGAAGCGAAAGCGGCGTAAGTCAGCGCTGCAATGCAAAAGGCCCCGGGGTGAGAACCTCGGGGCCTTTTTGTTTGCCTGGAGTTTTTGTGTTGCCTGTAATGCCCTCATCGCGGGCAAGCCCGCTCCCACAGTGATAGCGCCGAACACAAAGTTTGTGCACACCACTGAACCTGTGGGAGCGGGGCTTGCCCGCGATGAGGCCGGTTCAGACAGCGAAAATCTCAAGTGAACTCGAAGGTATCCGCATCCAGATTTGCCGGAAACCGCGTGCGATAAGCCGCCAGTTCCGCCGCGTCCAGAACGACCTTGAACACACCATCAGCATCGCCTGCGCCAAGCAACGTTTCACCCTGAAAATCCAGCACCTGACTGTCACCGGTATACGCAAAGCCTTTGCCATCGGTACCTATGCGGTTCACCGCCGCCACATAGCAGAGGTTTTCAATCGCCCGTGCCGGTAGCAAACGGTTCCAGTGCTGGCGCCGGGCGCCCGGCCAATTGGCGGTGTACAGCAACAAGTCGGTGTCTTGAGGGTCGCGGCTCCAGACCGGGAAACGCAAGTCGTAGCAAATCAACGGCCGCACTCGCCAGCCCTTCAATTCGAACTGCACCTGACGCTCGCCCGGGGTGAAATGGTTGTGCTCGCCCGCCATGCGGAACAGGTGACGCTTGTCGTAATGCCACACCTCCCCGTCCGGTCGCGCCCACAACAAACGGTTGCGATGACTGCCATCAGCCACCTGGACGATGATGCTGCCGGTGATCACCGCATCCAGTTTCGCCGCCTGAACCCGCAGCCATTTACTGGTGGGGCCATTTTCCGGCTCGGCGAGGGTTTCCGATTCCATGGAGAAACCGGTGGTGAACATCTCCGGCAGGATGATCAGGTCCGCGCCGCGAGCCTGTTCCAGCAAAGGCTCGAAATGCTCCAGATTGGCCTGACGATCATGCCAGGCCAGGGTGGTCTGGATCAGCGCGACATTCAGATTGGGCAGAGCACTTAGATCACGCATAGTTTTGCCGCTGCTTCACGCAGGGTCTCCTCGCGTTTGGCGAAGCACAGACGCACCAGGCGCTGGCCTTCGGGTGGCGTCTGGTAGAACACAGAAATCGGGATGCTCGCGACGCCATGTTCACGGGTCATCCACAGCGCCATCTCGACGTCATTGAGGTCCGGGCGAATCTGCGAGTAATCGACCAGCTGGAAGTAAGTACCGGCCACGCGGGTGAAACTGAAGCGCGACGGCGACAGCAGATCGCAGAACAGATCGCGCTTGGCCTGATAGAAGTCCGGCAACTCTTCGACGTGTTCCGGATGCTCGGCCATGTAATCGGCCAACGCGTATTGCAGTGGCGTCACGCCGCAGAAACTGACGTATTGGTGAACCTTGCGCAGCTCCGCGGTGAGGGCCGGAGGTGCCACGACATAACCGGTTTTCCAACCGGTGACGTGGTAGGTCTTGCCGAACGAACTGACCACAAATGCGCGCCGGTAGAGCTCTTCGTGGGCCAGTACGCTGACGTGAGATACGCCATCGAATACCAGGTGTTCGTAGACCTCGTCGCTGATCACATAGATATCGCGGTCGCGAATCAACGCCGCCAGTTGATCCAGCTCGGCACGACTGATCAGCGCGCCGCTGGGGTTGTGCGGGCTGTTAAGAATGATCATCCGCGTACGCGGGCTTAACGCATCGGCAAGCTTCTGGAAGTCGATGCTGAAATCGTTGAGGCCCAGTTGCACATGCACGCAACGGCCACCGGCCAGCTCCACCGAAGGTTCATAACTGTCGTAGGCCGGATCGAACACAATGACTTCGTCACCGCTGTGGATCACCGCCTGAATGGCGCAGAAGATCGCCTGTGTCGCGCCGGGAGTGACCGTCACTTCGCTGTCGGCATCGACATGGGCGCCGTAGCTGCGAGCGATCTTCGCCGCAATCTGCTGACGCAACACCGGCAAGCCGGTCATCGGCGAATACTGGTTGTGGCCACTGGCGATGTGCCGACCGACTGCATCACGCAGGGCTTGCGGGCCGTCGAAATCGGGAAACCCCTGAGACAGATTGATCGCCCCGGTTTGCACCGCAAGCTGGGACATCTGCGTGAAGATAGTGATGCCGACATTCGGCAGCTTACTGGTGATCATCGGTGATTCCCTGGCTCTACACCCGGCTCTACGACGGCACGGGAGAGCTCGAGAATAGCCCAAACGGCGCCCATAAAAAAAGGGCGCCAACCGGCGCCCTTCTTCTAAAACATTCACCGCAAATACTGTGGCGAGGGAGCTTGCTCCCGCTGGACCGCGAA
The DNA here is from genome assembly GCF_053629455.1 of Pseudomonas sp. F-14 TE3482. Classification (NCBI taxonomy): domain Bacteria; kingdom Pseudomonadati; phylum Pseudomonadota; class Gammaproteobacteria; order Pseudomonadales; family Pseudomonadaceae; genus Pseudomonas; species Pseudomonas sp. F-14 TE3482. The sequence continues at coordinate 2,437,710 of NZ_JBRJII010000001.1, read as the reverse complement.
GCGGTCCAAATATCCGCAACCGAAGTCGCTCAGGCAGAACGCATCGGCTGATTTGCGACTGCTGCGCAGCCGAGCGGGAGCAAGCTCCCTCGCCACAACAAGCCCCTCACAAAAAAGAGTGAGGTAGTGAATCAACGCTTGTCGCGGCGCTTCTTATCGGCTTTCTTGTGGTGCGACATCATCCGACGCTTCTTGTTAACCTGGCGGTCAGTCAGCGAGTTCTTGTTGCCTTCGTACGGGTTCTCCCCCCCCTTGAACTCGATGCGAATCGGCGTACCGACCAGCTTCAAGACACGACGATAGGTGTTTTCCAGATAACGGACGTAAGACTTCGGCACCTTCTCGATCTGGTTACCGTGAATCACGATGATCGGCGGGTTCGCACCACCCAAGTGGGCGTAACGCAGCTTGATCCGACGGTTGTTGACCATCGGTGGCGCGTGCTCACCGACCGCATCTTCCAGAATCTGGGTCAAGCGGTTGGTCGGCCAGCGGGTGACCGCGGACTTGAACGAGTTCTGTACCGACGCGTAGAGGTTGCCTACGCCAGTGCCGTGCAGGGCCGAGATGAAGTGGATATCGGCGAAGTCGACGAAGAACAGCCGACGTTGCAGCTCGACCTTGACGAAGTCGCGCTCGCTCGGCGTCATGCCGTCCCACTTGTTGATCGCGATAACCAGCGCACGACCGGCTTCAAGGGCAAAGCCCAGCAGGTTGAGATCGTGGTCCACCACGCCTTCGCGGGCGTCCATCACGAAGATCACCACGTTGGCGTCTTTGATCGCTTGCAGGGTTTTGACCACGGAGAACTTTTCGACTTCTTCGTGGATCTTGCCGCGCTTGCGCACACCGGCGGTGTCGATCAGCGTGTACTTCTCGTCGTTACGTTCAAACGGGATGTAGATGCTGTCGCGGGTGGTGCCAGGCTGGTCATAAACGATAACCCGGTCTTCACCGAGCATGCGGTTGACCAGGGTCGACTTGCCGACGTTAGGACGGCCGATGATGGCGATCTTGATACCGTCTTTTTCGCTTGGGCCAGGAATGCGCTTGGCTTCCTCACCTTCGGCAACGATCTCTTCTTCACCTTCTTCCGGCTCTTCGTCGTCTTTCGGGAAGTCGCTCAGGGCGATTTCCAGCATCTGGGTGATGCCACGACCATGAGCGCCGGCGATCGGGATCGCGTGGCCCATGCCCAACGGGGCGAATTCGGCGCGGGCCATTTCAGGGTCGATGTTGTCGACCTTGTTGGCGACCACGTAGGAACGCTTGTTACGCTTGCGCAAGTGCTCGGCGATCATCTGGTCGGCCGCGGTGAAACCGGCCTTGGCATCTACCAGGAACAGAACGACATCCGCTTCTTCAATGGCCAGCAGCGACTGCTCGGCCATTTTTTCGTCCATACCGTGCTCATCACCGGAGATACCGCCGGTGTCGACCAGAATGTAGGAACGCCCTTGCCACTTGGCCTCACCGTACTGGCGATCACGGGTCAGACCGGACAAGTCGCCGACGATGGCGTCGCGAGTCCTGGTCAGGCGGTTGAACAAGGTGGACTTGCCGACGTTCGGTCGGCCCACCAGGGCGATTACGGGAACCATGCGGCTCTCCACTTCGTTATTTCAGAAAATACAAAAGCCGCTGCGAGGCAGCGGCTGGTGCTCGGGGCAGCGCCTGTAAGCGCTGCGAGCCCCGCAGAACGGGGCCGCTTGGGGGTTAAACCCCAAGCATAGTTCTTACTTGATGGTCAGGGCTTCCAGCTTGCCACTGTTGCCATACAGATAAATCGTGTCACCCACCACCAGCGGACGGGCACGCAGGCCGTCGCTGTCGATGCGCTCGCGGCCGACGAAACGACCGTCCACCTGACTCAGCAGGTGCAGGTAACCTTCCATATCACCGACTGCAACATAGCTGGAGAACACTTCCGGAGCCGACAATTGACGGCGGGCCAGCGAATCGTTGCTCCACAAGGCAGTGGTGGAACGCTCGTCAACGCCTTCAACGGTGCCTGCAGACAGGCTCACGTAGACGCTGCCAAAACCCTCGGCAACGCCGGCATAGCTGGAAGCATCACGCTGCCAGAGCTGACGACCGCTTTCCAGGTCCAGTGCCGCGACGCGACCCTGGTAGCTGGCGACATACAGTGTACCGCCGGACAGCAGCAAGCCACCGTCGATATCGACCACACGCTCCAGTTCCGAACGACCTTGTGGAATCGCTACGCGTTGTTCCCATACCGGCACGCCGTTGGAAACATCCAGAGCGACCACTTTACCGGTCGACAGGCCAGCCACCGCGAGGCGGTTGGTGACGATCGGTGCGCTGGTACCGCGCAGGGTCAGAACCGCTGGCGTGCTGTCATACAACCAGCGCTGGTTGCCGGTAGCGGCATCCAGACCGATCAGACGGTCATCCTGGGTCTGAACCACAACAACGTCACCGTTGGTGGCCGGCGGCGCGAGCACTTCACTGGTCACGCGAGCGCGCCATTTCTCTTCACCGCTGCTGGCGTCCAGGGCAACGATTTCACCCTTGAGCGTGCCGATCATGACCAGACCGTAACCTACGCCAACGGCGCCGGAGACAGGCAGTTCGAGATCTTTCTTCCATTTGACGTCGCCATTGCTGCGATCCATCGCCATCACCACACCGGTGACGTCGCCGGCATAGATGGTATCGCCATCGATCGCCGGAACCAGCATGTTGTAGGTTTCGCCCTGACCGTCACCGATCGAACGGCTCCACTGCTTTTGCAGAACCACTTCTTCTTTGAAGTCGGTCAACTCGGCCGGTGGCAATTCTTTTTTGCTGTTGCTGCTGCAACCCGCGGCCAGTATGGCCAGAGCCAGCAATGCTGCATGTTTCCAACGGATCACGTCACGCATCCCCTTTGGCCAGGTCGTCCAGCTTGATTTGTAGGCCACCGACCGCCGCTTCATCCGACAGTGCCGCCTTGGCTTTTTGATACGCCGTGTTCGCTTCGTCGGTACGACCCAGCTGCACCAGCAGGTCGCCTTTGAGTTCTTCGCGAGTGGCCAGGAAGGCTTTGTCGGCATCGCCTTCGAGCAGTTTCAGGGCTTCATCGACCTTGTTCTGCGCGGCCAGCACCTGCGCCAGGCGCTGACGGGCAATTTCGCCCAGTGCCGGGTTGGCCGGTTTGGCGACAATGGCTTTCAGCTCGCTGGCTGCGTCGTCCAGCTTGCCGCTGTCGACTGCAACTTTCGCCACGAACAGGCTGCCGTATTGCGCGTAAGCGGTGCCGCCGAACTCGCTGTTGAGCTTGCCGGCCAGATCCGAAACACGTGCAGCATCAGGCTTGCCGTCAGGCGTCAGCGTGGTTTCGAGCAATTGCTGATAGAGAATCGAGGCGCCTTGCGACTGATTGCTCTGATACTTCTGAAAGGCCTGCCAGCCGAACACGATGACCAGCGCCAACAGGCCGCCAGTGACCAGGGGCTTGCCGTTGCGTGTCCACCAGTCCTTCAACTCCGCCAGATGTTCGTCTTCGGTACTCGACACCCCAATACTCCTTAATCGCTAAATCGGCTGTTTGACAGCTTCAACCCTGCACGACGCAGGTGGCCAGGTGTGCAGCAAGCGCATCCCAGGCAATGCTTTGTTGTTCGCCCTGGCCACGCAAGGGTTTGAAACCTACCACTTGCTGGGCCATTTCGTCCTCACCGAGAATCAATGCATACAGCGCACCGCTCTTGTCGGCTTTCTTGAACTGGCTTTTGAAGCTGCCGGCGCCGGCATTGACTTGCAGGCGCAGGTTGGGCAATTGATCACGAACACGCTCGCTCAGGGCCAGACCGGCCAGCTCGGCGGCTTCACCGAAGGCGCAGAGGTAGACATCGACCTGACGGGAGATTTCTTCGGGAATCTGCTCCAGGGTTTCAAGCAACAGCACCAGGCGCTCGATGCCCATGGCGAAGCCAACGCCCGTGGTCGGCTTGCCGCCCATCTGCTCCACCAGACCGTCGTAGCGACCACCGGCACATACGGTGCCCTGGGCGCCCAACTTGTCGGTGACCCATTCGAAAACGGTCTTGCTGTAGTAGTCCAGCCCGCGAACCAGCTTCGGGTTGATCACATAAGGAATGCCGGCGGCGTCCAGACGAGCCTTGAGGCCCTCGAAGTGCACGCGGGATTCCTCGTCGAGGTAATCGGCCATCTTTGGCGCGTCGGCCAACGCCGCTTGAGTGTCGGGATTCTTGGTATCCAGAACCCGCAGCGGGTTGGTCTTCAGACGGCGCTGGCTGTCTTCGTCCAGTTGATCCAGGCGAGCGGACAGGTAGTCGACCAGTGCTTCACGATAACGACCACGGGACTCGCTGGTGCCCAGGCTGTTGAGTTCGAGCTTGACCGCATCACGGATACCCAGCTCGCCCCACAGGCGCCAGGTCAGCACGATCAGCTCGGCGTCGATGTCCGGACCGTCGAGGTTGAAGACTTCGCAACCGATCTGGTGGAACTGGCGATAACGACCTTTCTGTGGACGTTCGTGACGGAACATCGGGCCGATGTACCAGAGTTTCTGCACCTGACCGCCGCCGGTGATGCCGTGTTCGAGCACCGCACGCACGCAGGCCGCTGTGCCTTCAGGGCGCAGGGTCAGTGAATCGCCGTTGCGATCCTCGAAGGTGTACATCTCTTTTTCGACGATGTCGGTCACTTCACCTATGGAGCGTTTGAACAGCTCGGTGAACTCGACGATCGGCATGCGGATCTGCTTGTAACCGTAGTTATCCAGCAGACGCGAGACGGTGCCCTCGAAATGACGCCACAGGGGCGTCTGTTCGGGCAGGATGTCGTTCATGCCACGAATGGCTTGCAGAGACTTGCTCACTATAAATCCTTAAATTCGTTCGGCTCTTTAGTCAGCCTCAGCCGCGAGCGATTACCGCTGCGTCGGCTTCGACCTTTTCGGCCGCTTTCTGACGGATCAAGCGTTCAAGCTCATCCACCAGATTGTCATTAGTCAGTTTCTGCGCCGGCTTGCCGTCGATGTAAATCAGGTTTGGCGTGCCGCCGGTCAAGCCGATATGGGCTTCCTTGGCTTCGCCCGGCCCGTTGACCACGCAACCGATCACCGCGACATCCAGCGGCACCAGCAGGTCTTCGAGGCGCCCTTCCAGCTCGTTCATGGTTTTGACCACATCGAAGTTCTGCCGCGAGCAGCTCGGGCAGGCGATGAAGTTGATGCCACGGGAACGCAGGTGCAGGGATTTGAGAATGTCGTAGCCGACTTTCACTTCCTCGACCGGGTCGGCCGCCAGCGAGATGCGAATAGTATCGCCAATCCCTTCGGCGAGCAGCATACCGAGGCCCACGGCGGATTTCACTGTGCCTGAGCGCAAACCACCGGCTTCAGTGATGCCCAAGTGCAGCGGCTGAACGATTTCCTTGGCCAGCAAGCGGTAGGCGGCGACGGCCATGAACACGTCGGAGGCTTTCACGCTGACCTTGAAGTCCTGGAAATTCAGGCGCTCGAGGTGTTCGACGTGACGCAAGGCGGACTCGACCAGCGCAGCGGGCGTCGGCTCGCCATATTTCTTTTGCAGGTCTTTTTCCAGGGAACCGGCGTTGACGCCGATGCGGATCGGAATCCCGCGATCACGGGCGGCATCGACCACCGCACGCACGCGGTCTTCACGACCGATGTTGCCCGGGTTGATCCGCAAGCAATCCACGCCCAGTTCGGCGACGCGCAAAGCGATCTTGTAGTCGAAATGGATGTCGGCCACCAACGGCACTTTGACCAATTGCTTGATCTTGCCGAAGGCTTCTGCGGCGTCCATGTCCGGCACGGAAACCCGCACGATATCGACGCCAGCGGCTTCCAGACGATTGATCTGGGCCACGGTAGCGGCCACGTCATTGGTGTCGCTGTTGGTCATGCTCTGCACAGCGATAGGCGCATCGCCGCCCACGGGCACATTACCCACCCAGATCTTGCGGGATTCGCGACGTTTGATTGGAGATTCGCCGTGCATGACTATTGACCCAACTTCAGGCGAGCAGTCTCGCCACTGGTGAACGGAGCGACATCAACCACCTGCCCGTTATAGCTGACCTGCGCGCCACGGGCGAAGCCCAGACGCACGGAAAAGGGCGGCTTGCCGCTAACGGATACATTTTCGCCTTTACGCTTCAGACCGCTCAACAGCACCTTGCCGGTGCCATCGGTCACTTGCGTCCAGCAATCGGCGGTGAATTGCAGTTGAACCTGGCCCTGGCCGGCCACCGGAGCTGCCGGAGCTGGAGCCGGGGCGGTCGGAGCAATCGGAGCAGTGATAACCGGTGCCGGTACAGCGGGAACAGCCGGGGCAGGTGCCGCTGGCGTTGCCGGTGTTGCGACAACCGGAGCGGTGCTGTGGGCCGCAGCCGCAGGCGTTACTGCTGAAACGACTGGCGCTGGAACCGGTGCACTCGTTTCGGCATTGACTGGTTCCTCGGCCGAAGTTTCGGTCGAAGACTCGGCCTGAGGCAACGCAAGCGGCGTTTCCCCTTCAGCCTGACCTTGCGCAACGGCCTGGTCTTCCGGCTCGTCCAGTGGATGGATCTGGGTGGTGCCGTCAGCGCCTTCGACTTCAACGTGTTCCGGCGCCAGGCCAATCAGGTCTTTGGTACGCAGTGAAGTTTGATCCTGCCACCAGATAAAACCACCGCCAATCACCGCAAGCAGCAACAGCAGGCTGACAATTCGCAAAATGGTGTGGGAAACCCGAACCGGCTCTTCGATATGCCCCAGGCTGTGGACGTTGCTGCCATGGGAGTCGGTGCCGGTGGATTGGTCGAACTGCTGGACCAGAACGGTTTGGTCCATGCCGAGCAATTTGGCATACGCGCGAATATAGCCACGAGCAAAGGTGTGACCAGGCAGCTTGTCGAAAGCGCCGGCTTCCAGATTGCTCAGGGAATTGACGGTGAGGTTGAGCTTGAGGGCCACTTCGGCCAGCGACCAGCCATTGCTTTCGCGGGCCTGGCGCAAAGTCTCACCGGGGTTAACGCGATTCGCTGCTACAACTTCGGGATGCGCCGCTTTCATCATTGCTCCGACAGGTATTGCTGATATTCCGGCGTACCGGGATAGAGTCGTTTTAATTGCAGGCCGAAACTGGCGGCCTTGTCGCGATCTTCGAACACTTTTGCCAGCCGAACGCCGAGCAATAGACTACGTGCATTTTGCTCGGTAAGCAGGCTAAAACGGTCGTAATAGTCACGCGCGGGCACATAATGCCTGTCTTCGTAAGACAACTCAGCCATTTCCAGCAATGCACGTGGCTGTTGGCGATTCAGACGCAGGGCTTTTTCCAGTTGCTGGCGGGCCAGATCACGCTGGCCTAGCTTTGAAGCGGTCATGCCCAGGTTTTCGAAAACCCGTGAACGCTCAGGATACAAAGTATCGGCGGCGGCCTGTTCGAAGCGTTCGTACGCCTCTTTGTAACGTTTCTCTTCGAAAAGAAAACTGCCGTAGTTATTCAGGATTCGCGCATCGGCGGGACGAGAAGACAGCGCCTTGCGAAAATGCTGATCGGCCAGTTCCGGCTCCATCTCAGCCTGGAACACCAGCCCCAGGGCTGCGTTGGCGTCAGGATCCGAGCTATCCAGATCCAAAGCCTTCTTCAACGGGACTTTGGCGCGCTCGGTCATGCCCTGTTGCAAATAACCCAAGCCCAGCTGCACGTAGGCAGCACGCGCTTCATCACGGCCCTTGCTGGTCTTCATCGGGTTGAAATCGCCCGACAGGACACAACCAGCACAGAGGCTGGCCAACAGCACAAGCAGCGCGAAGCGCAGGGACATAGAGATCCTCTCTTAATTATTGTTCGCGGCGTTCGTTGCGATATCGTTTTCGGCGCTCAACTCGCGCACGGCGATATAACGTTCACTGCGACGGGTGCGATCCAGCACCTGCCCTACCAATTGGCCACACGCGGCATCGATGTCTTCACCGCGGGTGGTGCGTACGGTGACGTTGAAGCCTGCATGGTGAAGCTGATCCTGGAAACGACGAATCGCATTGTTGCTCGGACGCTCGTAACCGGAATGCGGGAACGGGTTGAACGGAATCAGGTTGATCTTGCACGGGATGTTCTTGAGCAGCTCAATCATCTCAACGGCGTGTTCAACCTTGTCGTTGATGTCCTTGAGCAAGGTGTACTCGATGGTCAGCACGCGCTTTTCGCCCAGGGACGACATGTAGCGCTGGCACGACTCGAGCAGCATCTTAAGCGGATATTTCTTGTTGATCGGCACCAATTGGTTACGCAATGCGTCATTCGGTGCGTGCAGCGACAACGCCAGGGACACGTCGATGTGCTTGGACAGCTCATCGATCATCGGCACCACACCCGAAGTCGACAGGGTCACGCGGCGCTTGGATATCCCGTAGCCCAGGTCATCCATCATCAGATGCATGGCGGCCACGACGTTGTCGAAGTTCAGCAGCGGCTCACCCATGCCCATCATCACCACGTTGGTGATGGCACGGTCGGCGGTCGCCGGGATGCTGCCGAACGATTTATTGGCAATCCACACCTGACCGATCACTTCGGCGGCGGTGAGGTTGCTGTTGAAACCTTGCTTGCCGGTGGAGCAGAAACTGCAATCCAGGGCACAGCCTGCCTGGGACGAAACGCACAGAGTGCCGCGTTTGCCCTGGGGAATGTACACGGTCTCGACGCAGCTACCGGACGCCACGCGTACTACCCATTTACGGGTGCCATCGGTGGAGATGTCCTCGCTGACCACTTCGGGGCCGCGGACTTCAGCAATGGCCTTGAGCTTGTCGCGCAAGGCCTTGCTGACGTTCGTCATGGCGTCGAAATCATCAACGCCAAGGTGGTGAATCCATTTCATTACCTGACCGGCACGGAAACGCTTCTCCCCGATTGAGTCGAAGAATTTTTCCATTTCCTGTTGAGTCAGACCCAGCAGGTTGGTTTTTACAGTCGATGTAGTCATGGATTCACCTTCACTCTTAAGCCAATGCTTAGCGAGTGGTTACTTCAGTAGCTGCGAAGAAGTACGAGATTTCGCGAGCAGCAGCGGCTTCGGAGTCCGAACCGTGTACAGCGTTGGCGTCGATGGAATCAGCGAAGTCAGCGCGGATGGTGCCGGCAGCAGCTTCTTTAGGGTTGGTAGCGCCCATCAGCTCACGGTTCAGAGCGATAGCGTTTTCGCCTTCCAGAACCTGAACGACAACCGGACCGGAGATCATGAAAGCAACCAGGTCGTTGAAGAAACCACGAGCGCTGTGCTCAGCGTAGAAGCCTTCAGCTTCAGCTTTGGACAGTTGCTTCAGTTTCGAAGCTACAACGCGCAGGCCAGCTTTTTCGAAACGAGTGGTGATCTCGCCGATAACGTTTTTTGCAACAGCGTCAGGCTTGATGATGGAGAAAGTACGTTGAACAGCCATGGTGTAACTCCAGAAACGGTAATTTGCGAAAAATTAAACCCGCGAATTATACGCGGGTTCTTTGGTATTGCCTAACGGCGTACGGTGCAGAATCAGTCTGCTTCTTCGATCCAGGCGGCCTGAATGGCTTCAAGCACCTTCTCGCCACCGCGGGTCGGATCATCACTGAACTCCGGCAATGCCAGCACCCATTGGTGCAGATCAACGAAGTTCACGAAACGCGGGTCCACTTCTGGCCTGGATTCAGCCAGCTGGATCGCGATTTCAAGCACATCAACCCATTTCAGACTCATGTCGGCTCCTTGAATCAGTGCGGCGCTTCGGCTGCATGGTTGAGCGAATATTTCGGAATTTCGATGGTCAGGTCTTCTGTCCCGACGATCGCCTGACAGGCTAGACGAGATTGCGCTTCCAGACCCCATGCCCGATCAAGAAAGTCTTCTTCCAGCTCATCGGCCTCTTCCAACGAATCGAAACCTTCGCGAACGATGCAGTGACAAGTGGTGCAGGCGCAGACGCCGCCGCAAGCGCTTTCCATCTCGATATGGTGTTCATGGGCCAGTTCGAGAATGGAAATACCAGGCTCAGCCTCTACAACCATGCCTTCCGGGCAGAACTTCTCGTGTGGCAGAAAAATGACCTGCGGCATCAGTTATCCTCGATTTCATTCAGGTTGCGCCCCGCCAGAGCGGCTTTCACCGTCGAGTCCAGGCGGCGGGCAGCAAAGGCATCGGTCACTTGCGACAGACGCTTGGTCTGCTGCTCGATGGCGTAACCATCGGTGCCTTTCATCAATTCGGTCAGTTCCTGCATCTGCAATTCGATGACCATGCGCTCTTCGGCGTCGAGCAGGCGTTCGCCGTCAACTTCCAGAGCGCCCTGCACCGCCTCGATCAGGCGCTGGGCATCGACCTGCTGCTCACGCAATACCCGAGCGACCTTGTCGTCATTGGCGTGCTGGAACGAATCCTTGAGCATCTTGGCGATTTCGCCGTCGGTCAGGCCGTAGGACGGTTTGACCTGGATGCTGGCTTCGACACCCGAACCCAGTTCACGGGCCGAAACACTGAGCAGACCGTCGGCATCGACCTGGAAAGTCACGCGAATCTTCGCCGCACCGGCCACCATCGCCGGAATCCCGCGCAATTCGAAACGCGCCAGGGAGCGGCAGTCGCTGATCAACTCACGCTCGCCCTGCAAGACGTGAATCGCCATGGCCGACTGGCCATCTTTATAGGTGGTGAAGTCCTGCGCCCGGGCGACGGGGATGGTGGTGTTGCGCGGAATCACCTTCTCCATCAGACCGCCCATGGTTTCCAGCCCCAGGGACAACGGAATCACGTCGAGCAACAGCAGTTCGCCGCCGTCACGCTTGTTGCCGGCCAGGGTATCGGCCTGGATCGCGGCGCCGATGGCCACGACCTGATCCGGATCGATTTCGGTCAACGGCTCGCGACCGAAGGCCTGCGCAACAGCTTCGCGGACGCGAGGCACACGCGTCGAGCCGCCGACCATGACCACAGCGTGTACGTCTTCCAGCTCGATACCGGAATCACGCACCGCGCGACGGCAGGCTTTCAGGCTGCGAGCGACCATCGGCTCGATCAGCGCATTGAAGGCGTCACGGGTCAGCTCGGCCTTCCAGTCGCCATAAGCGACTTCGACGGACGAGCAATTGGTCAGGGCCTCTTTGGCTGCGCACGCGGTTTGCAGCAGATTACGTTGCGTACCCGGATCGAGGTCGGCCGACAGACCGGCGCTCTCGATGATCCAGCCAGCAATAGCATGGTCAAAGTCATCGCCACCCAGCGCACTGTCGCCGCCAGTGGCCAACACTTCGAACACACCGCCAGTGAGGCGCAGAATCGAAATATCGAAGGTACCGCCGCCCAGGTCATAAATCGCGACCAGGCCTTCGGCATGCTGATCCAGACCGTAAGCGACGGCTGCAGCGGTTGGCTCATTGAGCAAACGCAGCACGTTCAGGCCGGCCAGCTTGGCCGCATCCTTGGTGGCTTGACGCTGAGCATCATCGAAATAGGCCGGAACGGTGATCACCGCGCCAACCAACTCGCCACCCAAGGTCGCTTCAGCACGCTGACGCAGTACCTTGAGGATATCGGCGGAAACTTCGACTGGGCTTTTCGGGCCTTGCACCGTGTCGATGAACGGCATGTGCGACTCGCCGTCGACAAAACGGTACGGCAGCTGATCGCCCAATTGCTTGACGTCGGACAAACCACGACCCATCAAGCGCTTGACCGACATCACCGTGTTCAAAGGATCGGACGCAGCGGCCAGTTTGGCCGACTCGCCGACTTCGACGCGATCGGCGTGATAGCGCACGGCAGATGGCAGGATGACCTGCCCTTGCGCGTCGGCCAGAGGCTCGGAAAGACCACTGCGCAACGCAGCGACCAGCGAATTGGTAGTGCCCAAGTCGATCCCCACAGCCAGACGACGCTGGTGCGGTTGAGGACTTTGGCCGGGTTCGGCGATCTGCAGTAGGGCCATCGTGATCAGGACTTATCTGTATATCAGGCGTGCGACCGGAGCGGCACTGGGTTAATCGTCGAGGCGCTCTTCTAACTGGCGCACTTCGTAGGTGAGCTTGTCGAGAAACTGCATGCGCCGCATCAGGCGTTCGGCCCGTTCACGTTGCGCTGCATCATCCCAACAGGCTGCGAAGCTTTCGTTCAGCTCATCCTGCGCGATCTTCAAGCGGCGCTTGAACACGGCAATGCCGGCCAGGTCGGCGCTGTCTTGCAGGTCTTCGAGTTCTTCACGCAATTCCATCTGCTGCAGAAGAAACTCCGGATCATGCACCGTGACCTCCAGCGGCAACTCGCCACCACTCAACGCAAGCAAGTATCGCGCGCGCTTGGGGGGGCTTTTGAGCGTCTGGTAGGCCTCGTTGAGGCTCGCGGATTGCTCGAGCGCCAGCCGCTGCTCACGCTCGGAAGCGTCGGCAAAGCGGTCCGGATGAACACCGCGCGCCAACTCACGGTAGCGCGTGGCCAACTGATCGAGATCCAGACGGAAGCTCGGTTTCAGCTCAAATAAAGCGAAATGACAAGGAGTACCCACGCGCAGCCTCAGATGTTGAAGCTTTCGCCGCAGCCACATTCACCGCGCACGTTGGGGTTGTTGAACTTGAAGCCTTCGTTCAACCCTTCCTTGACGAAATCGAGTTCGGTGCCGTCCAGGTAGGCCAGGCTTTTCGGGTCGATGATCACTTTCTCGCCGTGACTTTCGAACACCTGATCCTCTGCCACCACCTCGTCGACAAACTCCAGCACGTAGGCAAGGCCGGAACAGCCTGTGGTGCGAACACCCAGACGAATCCCTTCACCTTTGCCGCGCCCGTTGAGGGAGCGTCGCACGTGTTGAGCAGCCGCTTCTGTCATGCTGATAGCCATCGGTGACTCCTTACTCGTCGCCAAATCTTGAAAGTCAGATCAAGCCTTTCTTCTGCTTGTAGTCGCGAACGGCCGCTTTGATAGCGTCTTCAGCAAGTACGGAGCAGTGAATTTTCACTGGCGGCAGCGCCAGTTCTTCGGCCAGCTGAGTGTTCTTGATGGTCTCTGCTTCATCCAGAGTCTTGCCTTTCATCCACTCGGTCGCCAGGGAGCTGGAGGCGATCGCCGAACCGCAACCGTAAGTCTTGAACTTGGCGTCTTCGATGATGCCTTGCTCGTTGACCTTGATCTGCAGGCGCATCACGTCGCCGCACGCCGGAGCGCCGACCATGCCGGTGCCGACATCAGGATCTTCCGCGTCCATCTTGCCGACGTTGCGCGGGTTCTCGTAGTGGTCGATGACCTTTTCGCTGTAAGCCATGATTCTTAATCCTCACTCATCAGGAGTCGCTCTTGAAGCCCTGCCAATCGTGGATTAGCAGAGCCCGGTTGCGGCGACTTGAATATCAGTGCGCCGCCCACTCGATTTTCGAAATGTCGACGCCATCTTTGTACATGTCCCACAGCGGCGAGAGAGTGCGCAGCTTGGTAACGGCCTCGCAGACTTTCTGCGCGGCGTAGTCGATTTCTTCTTCGGTGGTGAAACGGCCGAAGGTGAAGCGAATCGAGCTGTGTGCCAGTTCGTCGTTGCGGCCCAGGGCGCGCAGTACGTACGAAGGCTCAAGCGACGCCGAGGTGCAGGCCGAACCGGACGAAACCGCCAAATCCTTGAGCGCCATGATCAGCGATTCGCCTTCAACGTAGTTGAAGCTCAGGTTCAGGTTGTGCGGTACGCGGGCGGTCATGCTGCCGTTGACGTACAGCTCTTCCAGGCCTTCGACCTGCTTGAAGAAGCGGTCGCTCAGGGCTTTGATGCGGACGTTCTCGGCAGCCATGTCTTCCTTGGCCACACGGAAAGCTTCGCCCATGCCAACGATCTGGTGGGTCGCCAGGGTGCCGGAACGCATGCCGCGCTCGTGACCGCCGCCGTGCATGGTCGCTTCGATGCGAACACGCGGCTTGCGGCTGACGTACAGCGCGCCGATGCCTTTAGGGCCGTAGGTTTTGTGGGCAGAGAACGACATCATGTCGACTTTCAGTTTCGACAGGTCGATCTCGACCTTGCCGGTGGACTGAGCGGCGTCGACGTGGAACAGGATCCCCTTGGAGCGGGTCAGTTCGCCGATGGCAGCGATGTCGTTGATGGTGCCGATTTCGTTGTTCACGTGCATGATCGACACCAGGATAGTGTCGTCGCGCAGGGCAGCTTCGACCATCTCTGGAGTGACCAGACCATCTTCGCGAGGGTCGAGGTAGGTCACTTCGAAACCTTCACGCTCCAGTTGGCGCATGGTGTCGAGGACAGCCTTGTGCTCAATCTTGGTGGTGATCAGGTGCTTGCCTTTGGTGGCGTAGAAATGCGCCGCACCCTTGATTGCCAGGTTGTCGGACTCGGTGGCACCGGAGGTCCAGACGATTTCACGCGGGTCGGCGTTAACCAGGTCAGCGACCTGACGGCGAGCGTTCTCGACGGACTCTTCAGCTTTCCAGCCGAACACGTGGGAACGGGACGCCGGGTTACCGAAGTTTCCGTCGACCAGCAGGCATTCACTCATCTTTTGCGCGACACGTGGATCAACCGGGGTCGTCGCAGAGTAATCAAGGTAAATCGGCAATTTCATGGACTATCTCCTAAATCAGGCTGGCTGGCGTGCCGCTAGCTCTTTGGCTGTCATTCGACGGCGGACGCTTCAATCTTGTCCAGGCGTGGCGCCTTGCTGTTGCAACGACGCTGGTCCTGACGCTGGGCTACTTCTTGCACCTCACGGCGAGTTACAAGGTCAGCCAAGCTGATACCGCTCAGAAATTCGTGAATCTGCAGACTCAGATCGCACCACAAGTGGTGGGTCAGACAGGTGTCGCCTTGATGGCAATCACCTTGGCCCTGGCATTTGGTTGCATCGACCGATTCGTTGACCGCATCGATCACCTGGGCGACCTGGATGCCCTGCATGTCTCGGGACAACTGGTAACCACCGCCTGGACCGCGAACACTGGATACCAGATTGCTGCGGCGCAATTTGGCAAAAAGCTGCTCGAGGTAGGACAGGGAGATGCCTTGGCGCTCGGAGATATCGGCCAGGGACACCGGCCCGTGCTGCGCATGCAACGCCAGGTCAAGCATGGCGGTCACGGCGTATCGGCCTTTTGTAGTCAGTCGCATGGACAATTACCACGGAATTCGGAATGGGGCGAGTATGCAATTCCCGAGTATTTAAGTCAACTATAAGACCTAGTGCTTTACTCAGGTTTACCCGCAAAAGAGCGCGCGCATCATAGCAAAGGCTGGCGGTGCACAGCCAGCAGTACCGAGTTATCGTTCATCGCGGGCAAGCCCGCTCCCACAGGGATTTTCGGTGCTCACACAATCTGTGCTTCACCGGAGACCTTGTGGGAGCGGGCTTGCCCGCGATGAAGCTGACTCGGTTTAGCCGGCCTGGCTCTGATCCTTGTCCTTCACACAGGCAAAGTCTTCTTCGCGCAGTTCAGGCAGATCTTTCGCACAGTAATTGCTACCCAGGTCCTTCAGCGCCCCGCACATCCCTTCAAGCCGACCATCTACAGCCTGCAGATGATCGAGCAACTGGTTGATGGCGCGAGCCACTGGATCCGGCATGTCTTCACCAACACCATAAGCATCGAAACCGATCTTCTCGGCCATGGCCTTGCGCTTGGCGTCCTGCTCTTCATCGGACTTGACGATGATCCGCCCTGGAATCCCCACCACCGTCGCTCCGGGCGGCACAGCCTTGGTGACCACGGCATTGGAACCCACCTTGGCCCCGGCACCCACCGTAAACGGGCCGAGCACCTTGGCGCCCGCCCCGACCACCACGCCGTCTTCAAGAGTCGGGTGACGCTTACCCTTGTTCCAGCTGGTGCCGCCAAGGGTCACGCCTTGATACAGGGTGACATCGTTGCCGATCTCGGCAGTCTCACCGATAACGATGCCCATGCCATGATCGATAAAGAAGCGACGACCGACCTTGGCACCCGGATGAATCTCGATTCCGGTCAACCAACGACCGAAGTTCGACACCAGACGCGCCAGCCATTTCCAGCCCATGCCCCACAACGCTGACGACAGGCGATGGATCCAGATGGCGTGCATGCCCGGGTAGCACGTCAGAACCTCAAAAGCATTACGCGCCGCCGGGTCACGATGGAAAACACTTTGGATATCTTCACGCAAACGCTCGAACATCATTAATCCTTCCGCTTTAGAAGCTCGCCACGGGCCGCTTTCTGGGTTTCCGTGAGGATGCCACGCAATATATTCATTTCCGCCCGGCTGACCGAGCTGCGTCCGTACAACCGGCGCAGACGCGCCATCAAGTGCCGTGGTTTTTCCGGGTCGAGGAATTCGATGGCCACCAGCGTTTGCTCCAGGTGCTCATAGAATCGCTCCAACTCATCCATGGTCGCCAGCTCACCACTCTTGGTGGACGCCACTTCTTCCTTTTCGACCTTGCTCGGCTGACCTGCTGCCGCCAACCAGGACATACGCACTTCATAGCTCAACACCTGCACCGCCGCCCCAAGGTTCAGCGAACTGAACTCAGGGTCTGATGGGATGTGCACGTGATAATGACATCGCTGCAGCTCTTCATTGGTCAGGCCGGAATCTTCACGACCGAACACCAACGCGATCTCGGCACCCTGCCCCGCCTCCTCTACTACCTTCACACCGCATTCGCGGGGATCGAGCAACGGCCAGGGAATGCGACGATCACGAGCACTGGTACCGAGCACCAGATTGCAGCCGACCAAGGCATCTTCCAGGGTGGCGACGACTTGCGCGTTTTCAAGGATGTCACCGGCGCCGGACGCACGCGCATCGGCCTCGTGATGCGGGAACAACCGCGGTTCGACCAGCACCAGCCGCGACAGGCCCATGTTCTTCATGGCACGCGCAGCCCCACCAATATTGCCGGGGTGACTGGTATTGACCAGGACGACACGAATGTTTTGCAGCAAGGGAGACGCTCTCGAACACTTTAATGGGGAGCAGAATCTTACAGCTCAACCTACCGTTAAGCTATGAAAGCGAACACCGACCTTCACCTGTAGAAACTTTCTGATAGAATGCCCGGCTTTCTTTAACAACCTTAGGTGACACATCCATGCAGCCCATGCTGAATATCGCGCTGCGCGCCGCCCGCAGCGCCAGTGAATTGATTTTCCGCTCCATCGAGCGCCTGGATACCATCAAGGTCGACGAAAAAGACGCCAAGGATTACGTATCCGAGGTGGATCGCGCCGCCGAACAGAAAATCATCGATGCGCTGCGCAAGGCCTACCCTAATCACTCGATCATGGGCGAAGAAACCGGCATGCACGCCGGTAACGGCATCGAAGGCGAAGAGTACCTGTGGATCATCGATCCGCTGGACGGCACCACCAACTTCCTGCGTGGCATTCCGCACTTCGCTGTCAGCATTGCCTGCAAATACCGTGGTCGCCTGGAGCACGCTGTTGTTCTGGACCCGGTTCGCCAGGAAGAATTCACCGCCAGCCGCGGTCGCGGCGCCCAACTGAACGGTCGCCGTCTGCGCGTCAGCGGTCGCACCAGCCTGGACGGCGCCCTGCTGGGTACCGGCTTCCCGTTCCGCGATGAGCAGATGGACAACCTCGACAACTACCTGGGCATGTTCCGCGCCCTGGTAGGCCAGACCGCCGGCATCCGCCGTGCTGGCGCAGCGAGCCTGGACCTGGCCTATGTGGCCGCCGGCCGTTTCGATGCGTTCTGGGAGTCAGGCCTGTCCGAGTGGGACATGGCTGCAGGCGCCCTACTGATCCAGGAAGCCGGCGGCTTGGTGAGCGACTTCACCGGCGGTCACGACTTCCTTGAGAAAGGTCATATCGTCGCCGGCAACACCAAGTGCTTCAAGGCAGTATTGACGGCGATCCAGCCGCACCTGCCAGCTTCGCTGAAGCGCTAAGCGCCCACGCTCAAAAAGCCGCAGCACTTCAAGCAAACGCCCCGACCTGTTCGGGGCGTTTTCTTTTGTGCGGAAAAAGTCTTCCCCTTAACGCCGCTCCCACAGGTTCCGCCATTAGCCAGCCTTTATATGCAGCCATAACGAAAAATGCCCCGTATCTTTCGATACGAGGCATTTTCTTGAAGAGCCAACCTGAACAGGCTGACCCTTCTGCATCGGAAGCTGGACTTAAGCCAGTTTTTCCTTGATGCGAGCTGCTTTACCGGACAGGTCACGCAGGTAGTACAGCTTGGCTTTACGTACGTCACCGCGACGCTTAACGGCCATGCTGTCGATTTGCGGGCTGTAGGTCTGGAAAGTACGCTCTACGCCGACACCGTTGGAGATTTTACGAACGGTGAAAGCACTGTTTACGCCGCGGTTACGCTTGGCGATAACTACGCCTTCGAACGCTTGCAGACGCGAACGATCGCCTTCCTTCACTTTCACCTGAACGACAATAGTGTCGCCCGGGGCAAAGGTAGGGATCTCTTTGGTCATCTGCTCTGCTTCGAGTGCAAGGATGATTTTGTTAGTCATGCTGTGCTCCTAAGGTAAATCGTCGGATCTACCATCGATACGTTGTTAACTATCGTCCCGCTCGCGGATATATTCCTCGAGCAGCTTCTTCTCTTCTCCAGAAAGCGAGCGGCTTTCCAGAAGATCGGCGCGTCGTTCAAAGGTCCTACCAAGGGACTGCTGTAAACGCCAACGCCGGATGTGCGCGTGATTGCCACTTAGCAATACGTCGGGAACACGCTGATCCGCATACACCTCCGGTCGGGTGTAGTGCGGGCAATCCAGCAAACCATCCGTAAAGGAATCTTCCTCGGCGGAGTCCGCATGCCCTAAAGCTCCGGGCAGCAGTCGTGTAACCGCATCGATCAGGACCATCGCCGGCAGCTCGCCGCCAGACAGTACATAGTCGCCAATCGACCACTCTTCATCGACATGAGCATCTATAAAACGCTCGTCAATGCCTTCATAGCGGCCGGCAATCAGGATCAATGCATCCAGATTCGCCAACTCGCGTACCGCCGACTGAGTCAGTTGACGGCCTTGGGGGGACAGGTAAATTACCTTCGCCGCCTCCCCGGCTGCTGCCTTGGCCTGAACCAGAGCATCTTCCAGGGGCTTGATCTTCATCACCATGCCCGGACCACCGCCAAATGGGCGATCATCCACCGTGTGATGTCGATCCGTCGTGTAGTCTCGCGGATTCCAACAGGTGAGCTGCAACAGCCCCTGTTTCACCGCCCGACTGGTGATGCCGTACTCGCTGATGGCGGAGAACATCTCGGGAAACAAACTGATCACTTCTACGCGCAGGTTAGCCACGTTTAGAAGTCCGCATCCCATTCCACCTTCATCTCGCCTGCGGCAAGGTCGACAGCCAACACGCATTGCTCCGTATAGGGCAACAGGCGTTCGCGATCATCCAGGCTGCCAGCGCAAGGCTTGACCACCATTACATCATTGGCGCCGGTTTCCAGAAGATGATCGATTTTCCCGAGCAATTGCCCGAGTTGATCAATAACCTTCAGACCTTCCAGCTGGTACCAGTAGTACTCGCCGTCGGTCAATTCAGGGAACAGGTTGCGCGGCACACAGATCTCATAACCAGCCAGAAGACGCGCTTCTTCACGATCATCAAGACCCTTGAGCTTTGCGACCAGGAACTTGTCGTTCCCACGTCCGCTGACCAGCTCGACCTGCTTCACATTGCCTTCGCGCCTGAGCGTCCAGGTTTTGTACTGCAACAGGTTTTCAGTCGGATCAGTAAAGGAATACACCTTCACTTCGCCGCGAACGCCATGAACAGAATAAATTTTGCCAATAACGATCAAATCATCGGCAACAACTGGCGTCGCGTTCATATTGCTCAGGCCGCAGCCTTAGCAGATTCCTTCAACAACTGAGCAACGCGCTCAGAAGGTTGTGCACCAACGCTCAGCCAGTAGGCTACGCGCTCTTGGTTCACGGACAGACGAACTTCTTGACCACGAGCAACAGGGTTGAAGAAACCAACCTGTTCCTTGTGCGAACCGTCGCGCGGGTTGCGGCTGTCGGTTACGGTCAAGTGGTAAAACGGGCGCTTTTTGGAGCCGCCAAGGGCAAGACGGATTGTTAGCATGTGAACATCGTTCCTGTAGTCGGTGCTGCAAATCTAAAGGCACAGCGGGCATAGGTGCCCGAAAGGCCGCATATTCTAAGGAATATCCGGACTTTTGCAAATGTCTTTTTCCGGCGGCCTATCGGTCGCCATCCAGATTTGCTATAGAGCCGTCGTTGAAAACGGCCAGTCAGCTCCCGCCAAGTGCGGGTTTGCTGGAGATCCCACTTCCATGTGGGCAGCGCCGACATGACTGCCGGCGCGAATCTTTTACATTTTCGGCATGCCGCCGCCGGGCAACATACCGCCCATGCCGCGCATCATTTTGGCCATTCCGCCTTTCGCGGAGAATTTCTTCATCATCTTCTGCATCTGCTTGTGCTGCTTGATCAAGCGACCGATGTCCTGCACCTGAGTGCCGGAACCCATGGCGATCCTGCGCTTGCGCGAACCGCTGATCAGCTCAGGGTCGCGGCGTTCGGCCGGGGTCATGGAGTTGATGATGGCTTCCATTTGCTTGAACTGTTTCTCTGCCGCGCCCTGGGCGTTGCCCATTTGCGCCAGATTCACACCACCGATGTTCGGCAGTTTGTCCATGAGGCCGCCGAGGCCGCCCATGTTCTTCATCTGTTGCAGCTGATCGCGGAAGTCTTCGAGATCGAAGCCCTTGCCCTTCTTCAGCTTTTTGGCCAGTTTATCGGCCTTGTCTTTGTCGAGGGTCTGTTCGGCCTGCTCGATCAGGCTGAGCACGTCGCCCATGCCGAGGATGCGCGAAGCAATACGCTCAGGGTGGAACGGCTCGAGCGCTTCGCTCTTCTCACCCATACCGATGAACTTGATCGGCTTGCCGGTGATGGCACGTACCGACAACGCGGCACCGCCACGGGCATCGCCGTCGACCTTGGTCAGGATCACACCGGTCAGCGGCAGCGCATCGCCGAAGGCCTTGGCCGTGTTGGCGGCGTCCTGGCCGGTCATGGCATCGACCACGAACAGGGTTTCGACCGGGTTGATCGCGGCGTGCAGCGCCTTGATCTCGCCCATCATCTCTTCGTCGATGTGCAAACGACCGGCGGTATCGACGATAACCACGTCGATGAATTTCAGTTTGGCTTCTTTAATAGCGGCTTGCGCGATGTCGACCGGCTTCTGGCTCAGGTCGGACGGGAAGAAGGTGACGCCAATTTCACCCGCGAGCATTTCAAGCTGCTTGATTGCCGCCGGACGGTAAACGTCTGCGGATACAACCATGACCGACTTCTTCTTGCGCTCTTTAAGGAAGCGCGCCAGTTTGCCGGCGGTGGTGGTTTTACCCGCACCTTGCAAACCGGCCATCAATACGACGGCAGGAGGAACGGCGCTCAGGTTCAAGTCTTCGTTGGCCGCGCCCATCAGGCTTTCGAGTTCGGCCTGGACGATCTTCACGAAGGCCTGGCCCGGCGTCAGGCTGCGCGACACCTCGGTGCCGACAGCGCGCTCCTTGACCGAGTTGACGAAGTCTTTGACCACTGGCAAGGCGACGTCGGCTTCGAGCAGCGCCATGCGCACTTCGCGCAGGGTGTCTTTGATGTTGTCTTCGGTCAGCTTGGCCTTGCCGGTGACATGGCGCAGCGTCTGCGAGAGACGGTCGGTTAAGTTTTCAAACATTGCGCGATCCTTTCAGGCCCTGTGTAGACCGGGATAATGGCGGCCCAGACCGGAATAAACATGTGCTCGGCGAGCCTGCGGCGTGGGCAGGTCGCGGATTATAGCGAAGACTGCGTCTGGCGGACACCTCGCCGTCAGGTTGCATGGTCTTTCGTGCTATGGGGGTTCTATGCCAAACTCAGCGCCTTTCGGGCTTGCCTAACAGGATTTATGCTCCCCTTGTCACCCAGTTTGCTTACCACCCTCGCCGCCGCCTGCTTATATGCCGCTGCGACTCTCTATCAAGGCACTCGTCTGGCCACCGGCGCCAAGGCGAACAAGCGCCTGCTGGTCACGTTCGGTGTGCTGGCCGTGCTGGCTCACAGCGTCAGCCTGATCACCTATCTGCTGACACCGATCGGCCTGGCCCTGGACTTTTTCAGCGCCGCCAGCCTGATTGCCGCAGCGGTCATCGCCCTGACCCTGCTGGCCTGCTCGCGGATTCCGGTGGAAAACCTGCTGCTATTGCTGTTCCCGCTGGGCGCCGCCACCGTGGTGCTGGCACAGTTCGCCCCCGCCGGTACGGTGCAGATCATTGACGAAGCACCAGGCATCCTCGCCCACATCCTCTTGTCGATTCTCGCTTACGGCATGTTCACCATTGCCGTGTTCCAGTCTTTGCTGCTGCTGGTTCAGGACCATCAGCTCAAACACAAGCATCCATCCGGGCTGATCAAGAACTTCCCGCCGCTGCAAACCATGGAAAGCCTGCTGTTTGGTTTCCTTTGGGCCGGCTGGAGCCTGCTTTCGTTGTCGCTGATCTCCGGCTGGCTGTTCGTCGAGAACCTGTTCGCCCAGCACCTGGTGCATAAAACCTTGCTGGCGTGCCTGGCCTGGATCGTGTTCAGCGTGTTGCTTTGGGGGCGTAACCGCCTCGGCTGGCGCGGACACAAAGCCATCCGCTGGACCCTTGCCGGTTTTTGCCTGCTGATGCTGGCGTACTTCGGCAGCAAGCTGGTCCGCGAATACATTCTGCATATCTGACGGGCGGCATTAATGGACGACTTGCCCATAGGGCCGATGCTCGCGGTGCTGGCCCTGCTGATTTTATGGTCGGGGCTGTTTACCGCCATCGAAATTGCACAACAGCAGCTGCTGGCCCAGCGCACGGCCTCGCGTTCGGGCGACAAACCCGTTGCGAAGCTGAGTTTCCCGCTCAACAGCCTGATCCTCTGCAATACCCTGTGCCGCGCGCTGGTAGTGGTCATCAGCACTTTGCTGGCGATTTTCACCTGGGCGCAAAACGGTGTATGGATTGCCTGCCTCGGTGCCAGCGCGGTGCTGCTGGTGTTCGCCGACTACCTGCCGCGCACCCTTGCCGTGCGCTATCCAGATGCTGTCCTGAGCCTGGGCAACACACTGCTCGGCATACCCTTGAAGATCGTCTACCCGGCTGCCTGGCTGCTCAATGCCATCAGCCAACTGCTGATGCGACCATTCGCCCGCAAAATCAATGTGGTGCAACAAAGTGAAGACGAGGCGCCAGCAGATCGGCATGACGATCACGAGCACGCAGCCAGTCGCCCGCATTCGCTGTCAGGTATCCATGCGCTGGATAACATCACGGTCAACGATATTCTGGTGCCGCGCAGTGAGGTCGACGGAATCAATCTGGACGACTCCCTCGAAGAAATCATCGAACAACTGCGCCATAACAGACGCACCCGCCTACCGGTATTCCACAGCGACATCAACCAGGTCGAAGCCGTGCTCAACACCCGGCAAATCCGTCATTTACTGCCGGATTCAAGCCTGACCCGGGAAGCGCTGCTGGCAGCCAGTCACGAACCGTACTTCGTACCGGAAAGCACCCCGCTGCAGCTGCAATTGCTGAACTTCCACAAGCAGCAGCGGCGTTTGGGCATGGTGGTCGACGAGTACGGCGAAGTGCTGGGCATCGTGACCCTGGAAGACATTCTCGAAGAAATCGTCGGTGAGTTCGAAAGCCAGCACAGCCTGGATAATCCACACATCCATCCGCAGGCCGATGGTCGCCTGGTCATCGAGGGGGCGGCGTCGATTCGTGAATTGAACAAGAGCCTTGGCTGGCATCTGCCCAGTGATGGTCCGAAAACCCTCAACGGGTTAGTGACCGAGGCGCTGGAAACGATCCCCGACAGCGCGGTTTGCCTGAAGATCGGGCGTTATCGGCTGGAGATTCTGGAGACGGAAGACAATCGCGTTACGCGGGTGTTGATCTGGCATACCAGCTCAGTACCTGCCCTCGTCCGTTAGCTCAGCAAAAGATCGCGGCCTCGCTTCGCTCGACAGCTCCTACAGTTTGGAATGCGTTCCTTTGTAGGAGCTGTCGAGCGAAGCGAGGCTGCGATCTTTTTCAATATCCATGCCCTTGTTAGATCGTTAGCCGCCTTCCTATAATCAAGTCGCTTACCCAAGCCCCCGCCGAACCACGTGCTTACCCCGCGCGCAGCAGGTTCCGGCCAGATCATCGACAATATCCGCACCACTGCGACGACTGTTCCTACCTTGAACAGCGACCGTATCTGAACCCACATCCCTGGGTATTCGACCATAATAATTCGCTCCACTGGGGCCCATGACTGTCAGGGATTACCGCATGACGACCAGCACAACGTTCAGCGACACCGCGCCTGTCCAACCAGCCAACTCCGCCACCCGAGTCGCCACCGCGAGTTTCATCGGCACGGCCATCGAGTTCTACGACTTCTACGTCTATGCCACTGCAGCAGCGCTGGTGATCGGGCCGGTGTTCTTTCCGCAAACCTCCGGCACCGCCCAGATGCTGTCGGCGTTCCTCACCTTCGGTATCGCCTTCCTTGCGCGGCCACTGGGTTCGGCGCTGTTCGGTCACTTCGGTGACCGCATCGGGCGTAAATCGACACTGGTCGCCTCCCTGCTGCTGATGGGCGTGTGTACCACGCTGATTGGCGTGCTACCGGGTTACGACAGCATTGGCGCCTGGGCGCCGATCCTGCTTTGCGTGCTGCGCTTCGGCCAAGGCCTGGGGCTGGGCGGTGAATGGGGCGGCGCCGCGTTGCTGGCCACGGAGAACGCGCCCAAAGGCAAGCGCGCGTGGTACGGCATGTTTCCGCAACTCGGCCCATCGATCGGGTTTCTGGCGGCCAACGGCCTGTTTCTGACCCTGGCCATGAGCCTGAACGACGAGCAGTTCCGTTCGTGGGGCTGGCGGATTCCGTTCCTGCTCAGTGCCGCACTGGTGATGGTGGGCCTGTATGTACGCCTCAAGCTCCACGAAACCCCGGTATTCGCCAATGCCATGGCTCGTCAGGAACGGGTGAAGATCCCTTTGGTCGAGCTGTTCAGCCAATACTGGGCGCCTATGTTGCTGGGTGCCGGGGCGATGGTGGTGTGCTACGCGCTGTTCTATATCTCGACAGTGTTTTCGCTGAGCTATGGTGTTTCGACGCTCGGCTATACCCGCGAAACCTTCCTCGGCCTGCTGTGTTTCGCGGTGCTGTTCATGGCGGCCGCAACACCGTTGTCGGCTTGGGCGAGTGATCGTTTCGGACGCAAACCGGTGCTGATCATCGGCGGTGTGCTGGCGACCCTGTCCGGATTCCTGATGGAACCGCTGCTGACCCAAGGCTCGACCTGGGGCGTGGCGCTGTTCCTGTGCATCGAGCTGTTTCTGATGGGCGTGACGTTTGCGCCAATGGGCGCACTGCTGCCAGAGCTGTTTCCGACCCACGTGCGCTATACCGGCGCGTCGGCGGCCTACAATCTGGGCGGCATTGTCGGAGCCTCGGCGGCACCGTTCTTTGCGCAAAAACTGGTGGCGATGGGCGGTTTGAGTTATGTCGGCGGGTATGTATCGGGGGCGGCGGTGCTCAGCTTGATCGCGGTGCTGTGCCTGAAGGAGACGCGGCATAACGATTTGAATCAGGTTGCCTGATAGACCGCCATCGCGGGCAAGCCCGCTCCCACAGGATTTCAGGTGTACACAAAATTTGTGATCAACCGAAAACCCTGTGGGAGCGGGCTTGCCCGCGATAGCCGCGACTCGGTTACAGCTCTACAACAACAGCCTGAGAAGCACGGGTCGCTTTAGCCCGTGCAGCCTCGATCGACTCATCACGCGCCAACGCCACACCCATCCGACGCTGGCCATTGACCTCAGGCTTGCCGAACAGACGCAATGCGGTATCCGGCTCGCTCAGCGCAGCGCCCAAATTGGCGAATGCGGTCTGAGTCGACTGCCCTTCCACCAGAATCACCGCCGAAGCCGAAGGCCCGAACTGACGAATCAATGGAATCGGCAGGCCCAGGATCGCCCGTGCGTGCAGCGCGAACTGCGACAGGTCCTGGGAAATCAGGGTCACCAGACCGGTGTCATGCGGGCGCGGCGAAACTTCACTGAACCAGACCTGATCACCCTTGATGAACAACTCGACGCCAAACAGACCACGGCCACCCAAAGCTTCGGTCACCGCCTTGGCAACGCGCTCGGATTCAGCCAGAGCAACCGGGCTCATGGCTTGTGGCTGCCAGGATTCCTGATAGTCGCCCTTCTCCTGACGGTGGCCAACCGGCGCACAGAACGTAGTGCCGCCAACGTGACGCACGGTCAGCAGGGTGATTTCGTAGTCGAAATCGATGAAGCCTTCGATGATCACGCGACCTTTACCGGCGCGGCCACCTTCTTGAGCGTAATCCCAGGCTTTCTGCACGTCATCGACGCTGCGCAGCAGGCTCTGGCCTTTGCCCGAGGAACTCATGACCGGTTTGACTACGCATGGGAAACCCAGATCGTCGACAGCCTTGCTGTAGTCCTCGAAGGTGTCGGCGAAGTAGTACGGCGACGTCGGCAGGCCCAGCTCTTCGGCGGCCAGGCGACGGATACCTTCGCGGTTCATGGTCAGCTGCGCGGCGCGAGCGGTCGGGATCACGGTGAAGCCTTCGGACTCCAGCTCTACCAGGGTCGCGGTGGCGATGGCTTCGATTTCCGGCACGATGAAGTCCGGCTTCTCGGCTTCGATCACTGCACGCAGGGCTGGGCCGTCGAGCATGTTGATCACATGGCTGCGATGGGCGACTTGCATGGCCGGCGCATTGGCGTAGCGATCCACGGCAATCACTTCAACGCCCAGGCGTTGCAGCTCGATCACCACTTCCTTGCCCAACTCACCACAGCCACACAGCAATACGCGGGTCGCGGTTGGCGACAATGGAGTTCCGATACGGGTCATCTCAGGTCCTCAAGAAGCGGATCATCGAGGGATGCGGTGCCTGGCACGCTTCCCATGGGGAGAAAGCGCGGCATTTTACATGAACCTGAGGGTTTGGCTTCAGCTGACGACGGCCTGATTACGCAAGCGCCAGGCCATGATCAGCCACACGACTGTCACACCTGCGAACTTCGAACCCATGGCGGTGAGGATCACGGCCGGAGTGAACGCATCGATCATGCCGAAGAAGATGAAGGTGTCCAGCGGGATGCTCAGCGCCGAACTTATCCACAGGCGATCATGCAATGGACGCTTGGTGATGCTGAACACCAGCCAGTCGATGCACTCGGACACCGCGAACGCCGTGGCGCTGGCCAACGCTATGGACGGGTCGGAAGTGGCATAGGACAGCACCAACGCCACCAGCATCGCCGCAATCGCGCCATGGCCAAAGCGGGTTTGCACCATGTCGCGCAACACGAATACCAGCCCACCCCAGGCCGACCAGATGATGTCCAGGTGCGGGGCGCTGGAAAAAGCGTAATTGATCAGCACGACGCTGCTGATGTAGGCGATCAGGAAGAGCATGGGGCGGGAGTACCTGTCGATTTTGGTGCACAGGGTACTTCATCCTCAGCGCATAGATAACCTGTGGCGAGGGGGCTTGCTCCCGCTGGGTTGCGAAGCGGCCCTGAAATCAGCGGATGCGGAGTGTCAGATAGAACGTGGTCGGTTTGGGGGCTGCTTCGCAGCCCAGCGGGAGCAAGCTCCCTCGCCACAAAAGCGCCAAGCGAGTCAGGATTTGGATTTGGATGGCAACATCCAGATCAACCCACTCGACTTCGCCCGCTCATGACACAACCCCAGCACCTTGCGTCGCTCTGCGTTGTCCATCCGGCTCCAGCGGGTGATTTCTTCCACCGTGCGCTGACACCCGGTGCAAATGTCATCCTCATCCAGCGCACAAATGTTCACGCACGGCGATGGAACAGGTCGTTCAGTGGTGCTCATTCTTCCTGCTCGACCAGATCGCGGGCGTAACGCTGCGAGTTATGCACATAGTGGGCAGCGCTGGCTTCGAGCATCTTCTTTTGCGGCTCGGTCAACTCGCGCACGACCTTGCCCGGTGAGCCCATGACCAGCGATCCGTCCGGAATTTCCTTGCCTTCACCGATCAGCGAGTTGGCGCCAATGATGCAGTTCTTGCCGATTTTCGCGCCATTGAGGATCACCGCGTTGATGCCGATCAGGCTGTAATCGCCCACCGTGCAGCCATGGAGCATCGCGTTGTGGCCGATGGTCACGCCGGTGCCAATGGTCAGCGGGTAGCCCATGTCGGTGTGCATTACGGTGCCGTCCTGCACATTGCTGTTCTTGCCGATCAGGATCAGTTCGTTGTCGCCACGCAACACGGCGTTGAACCAGACGTTGGCGCCCTCTTCCAGTTTGACCTTGCCCACCAGCACGGCATTGGGTGCGACCCAACTCTGCGGATGGGTGTCGACGCGGGCGTCGCCCAGGCGGTATTTCATCTTATTGTCCTCAAAGGCTCAGGCAGCCGCAGACTCATGCCATGCGAACGATGGCTTCAGGTGTTGATAAAACTCTTGGGTGGTTGATGCAGGCTGATTTTCGCGTCATAGAGCAGGTTGATCAACTCGACGATCATGATCGCCGTCAGCCCCCAGATCTTGTACTCGCCATAACGGTAGCTCGGCACGTACCAACTGTGGCCCTGATAGTCGATGCGGTGAGTGTGCTCTCGTGGGTCTTTGCGGAAGAACTCCAGCGGCACACTGAACACCGCGGCGATCTCGGCGTCATTGGCCTGGTATTCGACGAAATCCGGAATCACGCCGACATAGGGCGTGACCTTGATGCCGTGCAGGGAGATCAGTGGGCTCAGCGGGCCGATCACTTCAACCAGCCCCGGCGGCAGGCCGATTTCTTCTTCGGCTTCGCGCAGGGCGGTAAAAATCAGGTCAGGGTCTTCGGGGTCGCGTCGACCGCCGGGAAAGGCAACTTCGCCGCCATGGGTCGAAAGCCCGCTGGCGCGAAGGGTTAGCACCAGCTCCGGTTCGTCACTGCGCGTGATGGGCACCAATACCGCGGCTTCGGGGAAACGTCGGTCGGTTTCCAGCGTACGCGGCGTGTGATTGCTTACCCGGTGCAGTAGCTCGTCCAGCATGAGTCTTCTCGATCTGTGCCTTACCCTGCATCATGCACCAATCGCATCGGCCGCCCAAGCCCCGAACAGCCTCATGTCGCGAAACGACAACTTGCCGACCGACACCGCTGCACGCCAAGATAGGCGCAGCATTCAGGAACCCAAGCATGAAATTTTGCAGCCAGTGCGGCAACCCGGTAACCCAGCGCATTCCCGAAGGCGATTCGCGCCTGCGTTTTGTCTGCGACAGCTGTCATACCATCCATTACCAAAACCCCAATATCGTCGCCGGTTGCGTGCCGGTCTGGGGTTCGAAGGTGTTGCTGTGCCGTCGCGCCATCGAGCCACGGCTCGGTTACTGGACCCTGCCCGCCGGCTTCATGGAAAACGGTGAGACCATCGAACAGGCCGCCATTCGCGAGACCGCCGAAGAAGCCTGTGCCCGGGTGCGCAACCTGAGTATCTATACGCTGATCGACGTGCCACACATCAGCCAGGTGCATGTATTCTTTCGCGCCGAGCTGGTGGACCTGGATTTTTCCGCGGGGCCCGAGAGCCTGGAAGTGCAACTGTTCGAAGAAGCCGACATCCCTTGGGGCGAACTGGCTTTCCGCACGGTGGGCCGTACCTTAGAATGCTTCTTCGCTGACCGGCGGACCGAGATCTACCCCGTGCGGTCCGAATCGATCCCACCGCTCGTCCAGCCTGCCATCATTTAACACGCCTACACATAAAAGCATCTATAAAATTAATAAT
Organism: Pseudomonas sp. F-14 TE3482; assembly: GCF_053629455.1. Classification (NCBI taxonomy): domain Bacteria; kingdom Pseudomonadati; phylum Pseudomonadota; class Gammaproteobacteria; order Pseudomonadales; family Pseudomonadaceae; genus Pseudomonas; species Pseudomonas sp. F-14 TE3482. The sequence goes on along the minus strand of NZ_JBRJII010000001.1, from coordinate 2,407,893 downwards.
CGCGACACCTCTTAGGGATATCGTTTCAATGCGCTGGTTGCTTGCCGTTTTTTGCTTGTCGTTCGTCGCTGTCAGCCAGGCTTCCTCCACGGAAACGCTGGACGGCAAAGTCATCGAAAAAGTCCTGGTTCTCAAGTCTGCCCATCAGTTGCAGTTGATCAATGACGGCAAGCCGATCAAGACCTATCGCATTTCCCTGGGCAAACGCCCCAAGGGGCCGAAGCTGATGGAGGGCGACAAACGCACCCCCGAAGGCTTTTATTGGGTGGACTGGCGCAAGATCAGCGACCGTTTCAACCTGGCGATGCACATCTCCTACCCCAACATCAGCGACGCCGCCCGTGCCCGGCGCGAAGGCGTCGAGCCTGGTGGCATGATCATGATCCACGGCACCCCGGACACCGAAGACAATCCCGAAGACCTGTTCCATACGCTGGACTGGACCGATGGCTGCATCGCCATGCGCAACATGGACATGCGCGAGGTTTGGGGTTTGGTGCCGGACGGCACGATGATTGAGATTCGCCCGTAACCTACCCCCTGTATCTTCAATAACGGGGGGCGTCTGTGGCAGTCATCGCGGGCAAGCCCACATACATTGGATCTATGTACACCGAACCATTGCGGGAGCGGGCTTGCTCGCGATGAGGCCCTGACAAACACCGAAAATCTCAGAGTCCGCTGATTTTCATCGGCTCAGCGGCCCCGCTCCACTCTGCTTGAGAATGATCAAAACGGTTAAATCATCGACGCCTCAGGAACGAGCGCCGGGCTAGTGGGTGTTCGATGAGAGGACGGTAATAACCCATTCATTTGATACCTCGTCACTCCACTGAGGTTTTACCTTGAACTTGTGCACCCCAGCACCTAGCGTGGACGAGTAGATAAACCACTTTGAGTCTTGATCTGAGGTGGTACCTGGAGCCTCTACGTCATTATCATAAAAACGAATGAGCTGGTTTGCCTTCGATGTGGTGCCTTTTATCGTCACTATGGCGGATTCGGTGCTGGAGCCATTTTCGATCGGCTTACCGTCCAACCTCGAAATAACCTCTGTGATTGCTAAAATCATGATGAATCCCTTCTATTAGCTGATGGAAGCTATATCACATAGCAAACTCCGCATCCTCGCTACTGCCATAGTTGATAGGTCCGCGCGATTCCAGACAAACGGATATCACGTTTTCTCTCGACGTCTGGCTCGCCATCCACACTAACCGGGCATTCGAAAACCCCGCATCCTTCGACCTCCTGGGCGCAAACTCCGGACAACAAAAAACCCGCTGAAATCACTTTCAGCGGGTTTCTCATTTTCAGCGGCCAGGAAGATCAGAAATCTTCCAACCGCCATACCTCGTAAGCCGGCGTCTCATAGGGATGGCTCTCTTTCAGAGCCACCACTACCGCCCGAATCAACTCATCGCTGACCACCAGCTCAACCTTCCATTCCTCAATCTGCTCGACCTGCCCCGCTTCGCCAATGAACGGCTGACTGCCATCCAGAGGACGAAACTGACCCAACCCGAACACCTGCCACGCGCAGTGATCATAAGCCCCGATCCGCCCGCCACCGGCAGCGAACACAGCACTCTTGACCACCTCGACATGACTGGCCGGAACAAAAAAACCGAGCTTGTACACGGCAATCAGCTCCCGCTCTTAGTTAACCCAAACGCGAGCGTTACGGAACATACGCATCCAAGGTGCGTCTTCGTTCCAGTCTTCCGAACGCCACGAGTTCTGCACGGCGCGGAATACCCGCTCCGGGTGCGGCATCATGATGGTCACGCGACCGTCACGGCTGGTCAAACCGGTGATCCCGCGCGGCGAGCCGTTCGGGTTGGCCGGGTAGTTTTCAGTGACCTTGCCGTGGTTGTCGACGAAACGCATCGCCACGCAACCCGACAGATCGGCTTCCAGCAACGCTTCTTCGCTGGCGAATTCGGCATGGCCTTCACCGTGAGCGATAGCGATTGGCATGCGCGAACCGGCCATGCCTTGCAGGAAGATCGAGTTCGACTCCTGGATCTGCACCATCGCCACGCGAGCTTCGAACTGCTCGGAACGGTTACGCACGAAGTGCGGCCAGAACTCGCTGCCCGGGATCAGCTCGTGCAGGTTGGACATCATCTGGCAACCGTTGCAAACGCCGAGGGTGAAGCTGTCGTTACGTTCGAAGAAGCCCTGGAAGGCATCGCGAGCGCGGCTGTTGAACAGCGCGGACTTGGCCCAGCCTTCGCCGGCGCCCAATACGTCGCCGTAAGAGAAACCGCCACAAGCCACCAGCCCCTTGAACTCGTTCAGGTCGACACGGCCGGCCAGAATGTCGCTCATGTGCACGTCGATCGCGTTGAAACCGGCGCGGTCGAACGCAGCCGCCATTTCCACCTGACCGTTGACGCCCTGCTCACGCAGCACGGCAACCTGTGGGCGGATGCCTTTCTTGATGTAAGGCGCGGCGACGTCCTGGTTGACGTCGTAGCTGAGCTTGACGCTCAGGCCCGGGTTGTCTTCTTCCAGCAGCACGTCGAACTCTTGTTCGGCGCAGTCGGCGTTATCACGCAGACGCTGGATCTGGTAGCTGGTCTCGGCCCACTGACGTTGCAGCAGACGACGCTGACCTTCGAACACGGTGTCGCCGTTGAAGGTGATGCTGATCTCGCCATTGTTCATCGGCTGACCGATCACCGACACGCAGTCACCCAGGCCCGCCGCGCTGAACTGCGCGAGGATGTCTGGAGTGGCGTCCTGGCGAACCTGGATCACAGCGCCCAGTTCTTCGTTGAACAGGATCGCGGCGATGTCGGCAGAGGTTTCTGCCAGACCGTCGAGGTTCAGGCTCAGGCCGCAATGACCGGCGAAGGCCATTTCCACGACGCTGGTCAGCAGACCACCGTCGGAACGGTCGTGATAAGCCAGCAAATGACCGTCGGCGTTGAGGCCCTGGATCACGGCGAAGAAGGCTTTCAGGTCTTCGGCGTCATCGACGTCCGGGGCCTGCTTGCCGAGTTTGCCGTGAACCTGAGCGAGGATCGAAGCGCCCATGCGGTTCTGACCGCGACCGAGGTCGATCAGGATCAGGTCGGTGGTGCCCTTGTCCATGCGCAATTGCGGGGTCATGGTCTGACGGATGTCAGCCACTGGGGCGAAACCGGTCACGATCAGCGACATCGGCGAAGTCACCGTCTTGTCGACGCCGTCGTCGTTCCAGCGGGTGGCCATGGACATCGAGTCCTTGCCTACCGGAATAGTGATGCCGAGGTCCGGGCACAGTTCCATGCCGACCGCTTTCACGGTGTCGTACAGACGCGCGTCTTCACCCGGGTGACCGGCGGCGGACATCCAGTTCGCCGACAGTTTGATGTCGGAGATTTTGGCAATGCGCGACGCCGCGATATTGGTCAGGGTTTCGCCGATGGCCATGCGGCCCGACGCCGGAGCGTCCAGCAGAGCCAGCGGAGTACGCTCGCCCATGGCCATGGCTTCACCGGTGTAAACGTCGAAGCTGGTAGCGGTGACGGCAACGTCGGCCACTGGAACCTGCCACGGGCCGACCATCTGATCACGGGCCACGAGGCCGGTGATGGTGCGGTCGCCGATGGTGATCAGGAAACTTTTGCTGGCCACGGCCGGGTGATGCAGAACGCGCTCGACGCAGTCGGCGATCTCGAGGGTCGACGGATCGAAATCGTCGCCCAGCTCGTTTTCGCGAACGGCCGAACGGTGCATGCGCGGGGCTTTGCCCAGCAGCACTTCGAGCGGCATGTCCACCGGGCTGTTGCCGAAGTGGCTGTCGGTCACGGTCAGTTGCGGTTCGGCAGTGGCTTCGCCGACCACGGCAAACGGGCAACGCTCACGTTCGCAGATCGCCTGGAAGCGTTCGAAGTCCGCAGGGCCGACTGCCAGAACATAGCGTTCCTGGGATTCGTTACTCCAGATTTCGTGCGGGGCCATGCCCGGCTCGTCGTTTGGAATGTTGCGCAGTTCAAAGCGACCGCCACGGTTGCCGTCGTTGACCAGTTCCGGGAAGGCGTTGGACAGACCGCCCGCGCCGACGTCGTGGATGAAGCTGATCGGGTTTTTATCACCCAACTGCCAGCAACGGTCGATGACTTCCTGGCAGCGACGTTCCATTTCCGGGTTTTCGCGCTGTACCGATGCGAAGTCCAGATCCGCCGAGCTGGTGCCGGTGGCCATGGAGGAAGCCGCGCCGCCGCCCAGGCCGATGAGCATTGCCGGGCCGCCGAGCACGATCAGCTTGGAGCCGACGGTGATCTCGCCTTTCTGTACGTGTTCGGCACGGATGTTACCCATGCCGCCTGCCAGCATGATCGGCTTGTGGTAACCGCGAACTTCGTCGCCACGCGGAGTGGTGATCGACTGTTCGAAGGTACGGAAGTAGCCGGTCAGGGCCGGACGACCAAATTCGTTGTTGAACGCGGCGCCACCCAGTGGGCCTTCGATCATGATGTCCAGCGCGGTAACGATGCGCTCAGGCTTGCCGTATGGCACTTCCCACGGCTGTTCGAAGCCCGGGATCTGCAGGTTGGACACGGTGAAACCGGTCAGGCCAGCCTTTGGCTTGGCGCCGCGACCGGTTGCACCTTCGTCGCGAATCTCACCGCCGCTACCGGTGGATGCGCCCGGGAACGGGGCAATCGCGGTCGGGTGGTTGTGAGTTTCGACTTTCATCAGGATGTGCACCGGTTCCTGCACCGCGCCGTACTGGCGGGTTTCAGGGTCCGGGAAGAAACGGCCGGCGACGGAGCCGACGATTACCGAGGCGTTGTCCTTATAAGCCGACAGAACACCTTCGCTGTGCATCTGATAGGTGTTCTTGATCATGCCGAACAGGCTTTTTTCCTGGCTCTGACCGTCGATGTCCCAACTGGCGTTGAAGATCTTGTGGCGGCAGTGCTCGGAGTTTGCCTGGGCGAACATCATCAATTCGATGTCGTGCGGATTGCGCTTCAAGCCAACGAAGGCTGCGACCAGGTAGTCGATCTCGTCTTCGGCCAGGGCCAGGCCCAGCTCGGTGTTGGCTTTTTCCAGCGCGGCGCGGCCGCCACCCAACACGTCGATCGCGGTCAGTGGCTTGGGTTCGGCGTGGCTGAACAGGCCGGCGGCTTGTTCAAGGTTGTCCAGCACGATCTGGGTCATGCGGTCGTGCAGACCGTCAGCAATCAGCTGCGCTTCAGCGTCGCTGAACTGGCCGGCGACGTAGAACGCGATGCCGCGCTCCAGGCGCTGGATTTTCGTCAGGCCGCAGTTGCGAGCGATGTCGCTGGCTTTACTGGACCATGGCGAGATGGTGCCGAAACGTGGCAACACCAGAAACAGGCGACCGGTGGGCTCTTGTACTGGAACGCTTGGGCCGTACTTCAGAAGGCGCGCGAGCACCTGCTGTTCGTCGCCGGTCAGGACGCCGGTAACTTCGGCGAAGTGAGCGAATTCAGCATACAAGCCGCTGACAGCCGGAACCTTCTGGCTCAGTTGCTCAAGGAGTTTGCTGTGGCGAAAGGCAGAAAGGGCAGGAGCGCCGCGCAGGATCAACATCTTCGGGACAGCCTCGGGAAGGGGTGTGCTTTGAGGCCGTGCATTCTAGCCTAAACCGCCCGCGACATCACCCGAAACGGTACGCACGGCTGCACCCGAACGTCGGGCCGGGTATTCGGGCCCTGAACAGGCGCGCGCCGAGGGTTATTTTTTCTGTCACAAAATGCTGTCCGGGCCCATTCCTGCGGGCTCCAAGCGGGTTTTAGATTCTCTAGCAGACAAGCCCTTCGCTGTCGAGATATGGCGCTCGTGGTCCTTTGCGTATACTGCGCAGATGTTTTCCCCAACGGCTTTGCGTCCGCGGTACGCCAAATGGCTGATCGCAACCGGACTCTTCCTGGTGCTCGGTGGCTGTGTTGATAAACCCAACACGCTGGAGCGCGTAAAGGAGGATGGCGTGCTGCGGGTGGTTACCCGTAACAGTCCCGCCACCTACTTTCAGGATCGCAACGGTGAAACCGGCTTCGAATATGAGCTGGTGAAGCGCTTTGCCGACGATCTGGGGGTCGAGCTCAAGATCGAAACTGCCGACAACCTCGACGACCTGTTCAATCAGGTGGGCAAGCCCAATGGCCCGGTGCTGGCTGCTGCCGGCCTGGTCAGCAGCGAGCAACGCAAAAAACAGGTGCGGTTTTCCCACTCCTACCTCGAAGTCACTCCACAGATCATCTACCGCAATGGCCAGTCGCGGCCGACCGACGCAGGCGATCTGGTCGGCAAGAAGATCATGGTGCTCAAGGGCAGCACCCACGCCGAGCAATTGGCAGAACTGAAAAAGAAATTTCCCGGCATTGAATACGAAGAGTCCGACGCGGTTGAAGTCGTCGACTTGCTGCGCATGGTCGACGAAGCCCAGATCGATCTGACCCTGGTCGATTCCAACGAAGTCGCGATGAACCAGGTGTACTTCCCCAACGTGCGGGTCGCTTTCGATCTCGGTGATGCCAGCAATCAGAGCTGGGCCGTGGCCGCCGGCGAAGACAACAGCCTGCTCAACGAGATCAACGATTACCTCGACAAAGTGAAGAAGAACGGCACCCTGCAACGCCTCAAGGATCGCTATTACGGGCACGTCGATGTACTCGGCTACATGGGCGCCTATACCTTCGCCCAGCATCTGCAGCAGCGGTTGCCCAAATACGAGCAGCATTTCAAGACGTACGCCAAGAAAGAGAAAGTCGACTGGCGCTTGTTGGCTGCGGTCGGTTATCAGGAATCGCTGTGGCAAGCGGCGGTCACGTCCAAGACCGGCGTACGCGGTTTGATGATGCTGACCCAGAACACCGCGCAAGCCATGGGCGTGTCCAATCGACTCGATCCCAAGCAGAGCATCATGGGCGGCGCGAAGTACCTGGCCTACATGAAGGAGCAACTGGATGAGTCGATCCAGGAGCCGGATCGTACGTGGTTCGCGCTCGCAGCCTACAACGTCGGCAGCGGTCATCTGGATGACGCGCGCAAACTGACGGCCAAGGCAGGGTTGAACCCGGACAAGTGGCTGGACGTGAAGAAAATCCTGCCGCGTCTGTCGCAGAAACAGTGGTACAGCAAGACTCGTTACGGCTACGCCCGTGGCGGCGAGCCGGTGCACTTCGTAGCGAACATCCGTCGTTACTACGACATCCTGACGTGGGTCACGCAGCCGCAGCTGGAAGGCAATCAGGTCGCCGAGGGCAACCTGCATGTGCCGGGGGTCGACAAGACCAAGCCGAGCCAGGAAACCCCACCGCTTTAAATCTTCGCAGTCTTCAAAGACGCCATCGCGGGCAAGCCACGCTCCCACAGGTCCGCGTCGAATATTCAACTGTCGTTCAACTCGGACCTGTAGGAGCGTGGCTTGCCCGCGATGGCAGCGCCGCCGATCTAACCTTTTAGTGCAGCTGCCAGAATCAGCGCTTTCATCTCGGAAACAGCCGACTTGAACCCGACGAACAACGCATGGGCTACCAGCGCATGGCCGATGTTCAGTTCATTGATGCCCCTGATCGCCGCGACTGCTTCGACGTTGTGATAGTGCAGACCGTGGCCGGCGTTGACGATCAGCCCCTGGGCCAGACCAAATGCCACGCCATCGGCCACGCGCTTGAGCTCTTCAGCGACTTCGGCTGGTGACTCGGCATCCGCATAACGCCCGGTGTGCAATTCGATGGCTGGCGCACCAATACGGCGGGATGCTTCGATCTGCCGCTCGTCAGCGTCGATGAACAGCGATACTTCACAGCCGATCTTCGCCAGGCGATCCACCGCAGCCTTGATCCGCGCCTCCTGCCCTGCCACGTCCAGACCGCCTTCAGTGGTCAGCTCCTGACGGGTTTCCGGGACCAGGCAAATGTGCGCCGGGCGGATGCGTTCGGCGAACGCCATCATTTCTTCGGTGACGCCCATTTCGAAGTTCATGCGGGTTTGCAGCACCTCCTTGAGCAGCAGCACATCGCGCTCCTGAATATGCCGGCGGTCTTCGCGCAAGTGCACGGTGATGCCGTCAGCACCCGCCTCTTCCGCGTCCAGCGCTGCCTTGACCGGATCCGGGTAGCGAGTACCCCGGGCCTGACGCAGGGTGGCAACGTGGTCGATGTTCACGCCAAGAAGAATGCGATTGCTGGTGGTCACGGAAGCGCTCCTGAAAACAAGGGAAAGTTCGGTGCACAGCATACACGGGGAGCTTGGGTCTGTTGACGCAAGGCTTGCGAAACTATGGCTTGCGAAACAACTCGCGACTGACTAGCGGACGACCGCCCAGATGAACGGCCAGTGCCTGACGCATCAAGCGCTTGGCAGCGGACAGCGCTCCGGGCGCGGACCAGTCGGCATCGGCCATGGACAGCAATTCAATGCCGTTGAACAGGCCCGGTTGCAGCAGGTAGACCCGCTCCAGGCCTGCATCCACTTGCAAGCGGTAGAGACCATCCGGCGCGATGGGGTCACCGTGGATGTCGGTGTTCAACGCAAAGCCATAACCGAGGTCGTCGAGCAAACGCCATTCGAAGGAACGCAGCAATGGCTCCAATGGACGGCCTTCGGCCAGGGCGAGCAAGGTCGCGGCGTAGTGATCGAAGACTGCGGGATGGGGGTCTTCGGCGGGCAGCAGACGGATCAGCAACTCGTTGAGGTAGAGACCGCTGAACAGCGCCTCGCCGTTGAGCCAGGTGGAAACACCGGCGCTTTCCATGCGACCGACGTTTTTCAATTCACCCCGCCCACGGAATTCGACTTCCAGCGGCACAAACGGCCGCGCCAATGTCCCGGCCTTGCCCCGCGCGCTGCGCAACACCGCCCGTAGCCGACCTTGCGGCGTAAGGAAATCCACCAGCGCACTGCTTTCGCGGTAGGCGCGGGAGTGGAGGACATACGCGGGTTGGCCGGTTGGCGCGGTGTTCGACATGGAAATCGCAGTTCTCAATGAAGGAGCGCAGTTTTACAAACAACCAAAACCAATGTGGGAGCGGGCTTGCCCGCGATGGCGGACTTACATTCAACATCTCTGCTGAATGTTACATCCTCATCGCGGGCAAGCCCGCTCCCACAGGGTTCTACGGTGCAGCGCAGACCGGTATTACAGGTCGCCGTAACCCAGCGAACGCAGCGCACGTTCGTCATCGGACCAGCCACCCTTAACCTTGACCCACAGGTTAAGCATGATCTTGGAGTCGAACAGCAGCTCCATGTCCTTGCGCGCCTCGGTGCCGATGCGCTTGATGCGCTCGCCCTTGTCGCCAATGATGATTTTCTTCTGGCCGTCACGTTCGACGAGGATCAACGCATGGATGTGCAGGGTTTTGCCCTGCTGCTTGAACTCTTCGATTTCCACGGTGATCTGGTACGGCAGCTCGGCGCCCAACTGACGCATGATTTTCTCGCGCACCAGTTCGGCGGCGAGGAAGCGGCTGCTGCGGTCAGTGATCTGATCTTCCGGGAAGAAGTGATCGTTTTCCGGCAGGTGCTCGGCGATCACTCGTTCCAGCGCGTCCAGGTTGTGCCCGTGCTGGGCCGAGATCGGCATGATCTGCGCGTTCGGCAGCTGTTCCTGCAACCAGCTCAGGTGCGGCATCAGCTCGGATTTGTCTTCGATACGGTCGGTCTTGTTCAGCGCCACGATCAGCGGGCCGGTCACGTATTGAACGCGCTCGAGGACCATCTGGTCTTCGTCGGTCCACTTGGTGCGGTCAACCACGAAGATCACCACGTCGACGTCTTTCAACGCCGCCGAAGCGGTTTTGTTCATGTAGCGGTTCAGAGCCTTTTCGCCGCCCTTGTGCATGCCCGGGGTGTCGACGTAGATCGCCTGAACGACGCCTTCGGTCTTGATGCCGAGCATGTTGTGACGGGTGGTCTGCGGCTTGCGCGAGGTGATCGCCAGCTTCTGACCCAGAATGTGGTTCAGCAGCGTGGACTTGCCCACGTTGGGACGGCCGACGATGGCAACATAGCCACAGCGAGTTGCGGTTGAATCAGTCATTGCCATTCTCCACACCCAGGGCAATCAGTGCTGCAGCGGCCGCTACCTGTTCGGCAATACGACGACTCACACCCTGACCTCGGCTTTTTTCATTCAGTAAGATGATTTCACATTCGACGAAGAACGTCCGGCAATGCGGCTCACCCTGGATATCCACCACTTCGTAACGCGGCAGCTCACAACCACGGGACTGCAGGAATTCCTGCAGGCGGGTTTTCGGATCTTTGTTGGTGTCGACCAGCGTCAGGCCTTCGAACTCTCCGGCCAGCCAGGCCAGCACGCGCTCGCGCGCCATGTCCATGCCGGCGTCCAGGTAGATCGCACCAATCAGCGCTTCGAGGGCATCGGCCAGAATCGATTCGCGACGGAAACCACCGCTTTTCAATTCGCCGGAACCCAGGCGCAGGTATTCGCCCAGATCGAAACCACGGGCCAGTACGGCCAGGGTTTCACCTTTTACCAAGCGGGCACGCAAACGCGACAACTGGCCTTCGCGGGCCAGCGGGAAGCGATCGAACAGCGCCTCGCCAGCGACGAAGTTGAGGATGGCATCACCGAGGAACTCCAGGCGTTCATTGTTGCGCCCGGCAAAGCTGCGGTGAGTCAGGGCCAGGACCATCAGTTCCTGGTCTTTGAAGGTGTAGCCGAGCTGACGCTCTAGACGGCTTAAGGAGACGCTCACGGTTTACCCACGCTGAGTTCGTGGCTGGATTCCACCGCCATCGCCGTGGTGCGGCGCAGGCTTGGGACAATTAACGCTGTGTTCAAAAATAACGTCCTGAATATCATTGTTTTCATGCGTCCGGTGCCGATTATGCCGACTCCAGAAATGCATTCGGCGCTGTGTTCAACAGCGCCGTGTGTGATTACTTGATCAGGCCAACCCGCGAGAAATTCGGCAGGTGACTGAGTTTGGGTTCCGGCCAGCTCATCCAGACTGCAAAGGCCTTGCCGACGATATTCTTGTCGGGAACCATGCCCAGCAGATTCTTGGGAATACTCGGATCATCCCAGTAGCGACTGTCATTCGAGTTGTCGCGGTTGTCGCCCATCATGAAGTAGTGCCCGGCAGGCACGGTCCACGAACGATCCGGCGCTGCGCGGTAGCGGCTCATTTCCTTGCGGATAAGGTGCTCGGCAATGCCGAGTTTTTCCTTGTAGAGCTCGGCGCTGCCCAATGTGCCCGGCTCGGAGCCGACCAATTGTTCGGCAACTGACTCACCATTGACGAACAGACGCTTGTCTGCGGTATAGCGAATCTGGTCACCCGGCAGGCCAACCACACGCTTGATGTAATTGACGTTCGGGTCGCTCGGGTAGCGGAACACCATCACATCACCGCGCTGCGGATCACCCACTTCGATGACTTTCTTGTCGATCACCGGCAGGCGGATCCCGTAAGAAAACTTGTTCACCAGAATGAAGTCGCCGACGTCCAGGGTCGGTTTCATCGAGCCAGAAGGAATCTGGAACGGTTCCACCAGGAACGAACGCAGCACCAGTACGATGAACAACACCGGGAAGAACGACTTGCCGTATTCGACCAGCAGCGGCTCTTTGTTCAGTTTCTCGACCACCACCATGTCAGCCTGGCTGACGCTACCCTGATAAGAGTTAATGGCAGCCCGGCGCCGTGGCGCCAGGAACAGCAGATCGAGCAACGCCAACAGGCCGCAGACGAACACGGCGATGACCAGCAACAGCGGGAAATTTAGTGACATAGGACCTAACTATCCAACCTGAGCACGGCAAGGAAGGCTTCCTGTGGAATTTCCACGTTACCGACCTGCTTCATGCGTTTCTTACCGGCCTTTTGCTTTTCCAGCAGCTTTTTCTTACGGCTGACGTCACCACCGTAGCATTTGGCCAATACGTTCTTTCTGAGCGCCTTGACGGTTGTCCGCGCCACAATCTGCCCGCCAATGGCGGCCTGGATTGCCACGTCGAACATCTGCCGCGGAATCAGTTCTTTCATCTTCTCGGTCAACTGGCGACCTTTGTAGTGCGCATTGTCACGGTGCACGATCAACGCCAGGGCGTCGACCTTGTCGCCGTTGATCAGCACATCCAGTTTCACCAGACTAGCCGATTGGTAACGATCGAAATGGTAATCCAGCGAAGCATAGCCGCGGCTGGTGGATTTCAGGCGATCGAAGAAGTCCAGCACCACTTCGTTCATCGGCAGGTCGTAAGTCACTTGTACCTGAGTGCCGAGGAACAGCATGTCGACCTGCACACCGCGTTTTTCGATACACAGGGTAATGACGTTACCCAGGTGCTCTTGCGGCACAAGGATATTGGCCCGCACGATCGGCTCACGCATGTCTTCGATCGACGACAGGTCCGGGAGCTTCGACGGGTTATCGACGTAAATCGTTTCACCGGTTTTCAGCAACAGCTCGAAAATTACCGTCGGCGCGGTGGTGATCAGGTCCAGGTCGTACTCGCGCTCCAGGCGCTCCTGGATGATTTCCATGTGCAGCATGCCGAGGAACCCGCAACGGAAGCCGAAGCCCAGCGCGTCGGAGCTTTCCGGGGTGTACTGCAGGGACGAGTCGTTGAGCGTGAGCTTTTGCAGGGCTTCACGGAAATCTTCGAAGTCGTCGGAGCTGACCGGGAACAGACCGGCATATACCTGTGGCTGAATGCGTTTGAAGCCTGGCAGCACGTCAACGTCTGGCGTGGAGCTCAAGGTCAGGGTGTCACCGACCGGTGCACCGTGAATGTCCTTGATGCCGGCAATGATGAAGCCTACTTCGCCGGCCTTCAGGTCAACGGTGGCGGTGTGTTTCGGGTTGAAGACGCCGACGCTGTCCACCAGGTGGATCTTGCCGGTGGACTTGACGAGGATCTTGTCGCCCTTCTTCACACGACCGTGACGCACGCGTACCAGGGAAACAACGCCCAGGTAGTTGTCGAACCACGAGTCGATGATCAACGCTTGCAGCGGATCTTCGTAGTTGCCGGTCGGCGCAGGAATCGTGGTTACCAGGCGTTCGAGCACTTCGTCGACGCCCAGGCCGGTCTTGGCAGAGCACTCGACCGCGTCAGTGGCATCGATGCCGATGATTTTTTCGATTTCTTCTTTGACGCGGTCCGGATCGGCCTGTGGCAGGTCGATCTTGTTCAGTACCGGCATGACTTCCAGGCCTTGCTCGATTGCCGTGTAGCAGTTGGCAACCGACTGCGCTTCAACGCCCTGACCGGCATCGACCACCAGCAATGCACCTTCACAGGCCGCCAGCGACCGGCTGACTTCGTAGGTGAAGTCAACGTGGCCGGGGGTGTCAATGAAGTTCAGCTGGTACTTGATGCCATCGCGGGCGGTGTAATAAAGGGTGACGCTGTGGGCCTTGATGGTGATCCCGCGTTCACGCTCCAGGTCCATGGAGTCCAGCACCTGGGCTTCCATTTCGCGCTCGGCAAGGCCGCCGCACATCTGGATGAAGCGATCGGCCAGCGTCGACTTGCCATGGTCAATGTGGGCGATGATGGAGAAATTGCGGATATGACTCAAATCACTCACGGATCAACACTCAAAAAGGCTGCAGGCATAGCCCGCCGAAAAATAGCCGGGAATTGTACCTGATCCACGACGCAAGCGTCACGTTCGCAGGTCAGACGGCGCGTACAAAAACGCCCCGGTCTTGCGACAGGGGCGTTTTGAGTGACAAGCCTTTCGGGAATAACCCGCGATCAACCGGCCCGGCGCAACAACCAGACCCCGGCCAGGGCACAGACTCCGGCCGGCACCAGCACCGCAAACAGCGGCGAGAAACCGAATACCAGGCTCGAAGGGCCGAGCAAATCCTGGACAATGCGGAAGGTGAAGCCCACCAACACACCAGTAAAAACCCGCTGACCGAGAGTCACCGAACGCAGCGGGCCGAAGATGAAGGAAATCGCCATCAGCACCAATGCAGCGGTCACCAGCGGCTGCAACACCTTGACCCAAAATGCCAGCCAGTACCGACCGTTGCTCAGGCCCTGGTCAGCCAGGTAGTGGATGTAACTCCACAGACCGGTGATCGACAGTGATTCAGGCGCCATCACCACAGTGCTCAGCAATTGCGGGCTCAGCGCTACCTCCCAACGCTCCACCGGAGTCGTCACCACTTCGGTGTTCTTTTCATGGAACAACGTGGTCGTGACGTCGCTCAGTTGCCAGTGATCCGTGTCGAATTCCGCGCGCTTGGCGAAGCTCGAAGACAGGATGTGGCGCTGATCATCGAAGCGATAACGGGTCACGCCGTACAGCAGACCATTGGGTTGCACGGAGTTGACGTGAATGAACTCATCACCCTGACGGTGCCACAGACCGTGCTTGGCGCTTTGCGCATCGCCACTGCCCTGGGCCAGCGAGCGATTGGCCTGAGCGGTGACTTCTGTTGCCGGCGCGACGTATTCACCGATCACCAGCCCCACCACCATCAAAAGCAGCATCGGCTTCATGACAGCCCAGACGATCCGCCCGAGCGACACGCCCGCAGCGCGCATGATGGTCAGTTCGCTGTGGCTGGCCAGGCTGCCGAGGCCAATCAGGCAACCGATCAGCGCCGCCATTGGCAACATGTCGTACAGACGGCGCGGCGCAGTCAGCAGCACATAGCTCAGGACATCCGCCAGGGTGTAGGTATCGCTGACGTCGCCCATCTCATCGATGAAGGCAAACAACGTTGCCAGACCCAGAATGATCCCCAGTACCGCCAGGATCGCCATGAACACGCTGCTACCGATGTAGCGATCGAGCTTATCCACGGGCCACCTCCAGCGCACTGCGGCGACTCGCCATCTTCAAGCGTAACGGCTCCCAGTACAGCAAGCCCAGGCCGATGGCCAGGAAGATCGCATGCACCCACCACAAGCCTAATGCCGCCGGGATCTTGCCCTTTTCGAGGGCGCCGCGAGCGGCAATCAGGATGGTCAGGTAAGCCATATAAAGAAGAATCGCCGGCAGCAGCTTGAGGAAACGGCCCTGGCGCGGGTTGACCCGCGACAGCGGCACCGCCATCAGGGTCACGATGAAGACCAGCAACGGCAGCGACAGACGCCATTGCAGTTCGGTGCGCGAGCGGATGTCATCATTGCCCAGCAGGGAGCTGGTGGTCATCGCATCGCGGTCGGTGACTTCGTCGCTGACGTCCGGCTTGGGCAGCAATACGCCGTACTCGTCGTATTTGATGGCGCGGTAGTCGGCCTGACCCGGATTACCGTCGTAGCGGTAGCCATTGTCGAGAATCAGATACCGATTGCCGTCGGGGCGAATTTCCTGACGGCCCTTCTCGGCCACCAATACGGAAATCCCGCGGTCCTTTTTGTCGGAATTTACATTCTTTTGCGAAATGAACACGCCGCCCAGATTGACGCGATCATCCGACAATTGCTCGGTGTAGGTCACCCGGGTACCGTCGCGCAAAGCCTGGAAGCGGCCGGGCTCAAGGGTATCGAATTCCGTCAGTGCGTCCTGTTTGTTCAGCAGCAGCTGGAACTGATTGGCACCTTGTGGCGCCAGGCTCAGGCTCAGCCAAGCCACCACCAGCGCAACCAGCGTGGCCGGAAACAAGGTGATGCGAAACAGTCGCTGCTGGCTCATGCCGGTGGCCGACAGCACGGTCATTTCGCTGTCGAGGTACAGACGACCGTAGGCCAGCAGGATCCCGAGAAACAGCCCCAAAGGCAGGATCAACTGCAGGAAACCTGGCAGACGAAAGCCCATGATCAGGAACAGTGAGCCCGGATCCAGGGCGCCAGAGGCCGCTTGGGCGAGGTACTTGATGAAGCGTCCGCTCATGATGATGACCAGCAGCACGGCGCTGACGGCGCTCAAGGTCAACAGGACTTCGCGGGAAAGATAACGGAAGACAATCAAACCAGACACTCCAGGGTTGTCAGGCTAAGCGGCCAAACAAACAAACGTATCGGTCGGCCCGCAGGGCAGAGCCGCCGAAAAAGATGGCGCATTATCCTGTGATTGGGTGCGCCTGTCACTGCGCACGCTCAAGCAGACACCTGAACCACCGAAGTTCGCACGCCCGAGGGTTGTCAGGCGCCGGTAGCGAGGTTCAAACTGCGGCCTTTGTCGCTGGCACTGCACCGGCGTCCTTCTACTTATAAGCAAGCTTCTGCGCGTCGCGCACTTTGACCATTAATTCAGGGACCCAGACATGGAACTGGTTGTAAAAAGCGTTAGCCCGGAAACGTTGAAGACCGCCACGCTGGTGGTCGCCGTCGGCGAAGGCCGCAAACTCGGCGCCGTTGCCAAACAACTCGACGAGCTGAGCGGTGGCACCATCAGTGCCGTGCTCAAGCGCGGCGACCTGGCCGGCAAAGTCGGCCAGAGCCTGTTGCTGCACAGCCTGCCTAACCTCAAGGCTGAGCGCGTGTTGCTGGTGGGCGTAGGCAAGGATGAAGAGCTGGGCGATCGCCCGTTCCGCAAAATCATCGCCGGCATCCTCAACACCCTTAAAGGCCTGGGCGGCAGCGATGCAGTGCTGGCCCTGGACGAAGTCGTGGTCAAAGGCCGCGACAGCTATGGCAAGACCCGTCTGCTGGCCGAGACCCTGGTAGATGGCGAGTACACCTTCGACCAGTTCAAGAGCCAGAAAGCCGACCCGCTCGCCCTGAAGAAAGTCACCCTGGTGACCATCAAGGCCGCACAGGCAGAAGTCGAACGCGCCGTGGCCCATGCCACCGCGATCGCCAATGGCATGGCCTTCACCCGTAACCTGGGCAACCTGCCGCCAAACATCTGCCACCCGACGTTCCTGGGCGAGCAAGCCAAGAACCTGGGCAAAGAATTCAAGAGCCTGAAAGTCGAAGTCCTCGATGAGAAGAAGATCAAGGACCTGGGCATGGGCTCGTTCTACGCCGTCGGCCAGGGCAGCGCCCAGCCGCCGCGCCTGATCGTCATGCAATACAACGGCGGCAAGAAATCCGAGAAGCCGTACGCACTGGTCGGCAAAGGCATCACCTTCGACACCGGCGGCATCAGCCTCAAGCCGGGTGCCGGCATGGATGAAATGAAGTACGACATGGGCGGCGCCGCCAGCGTGTTCGGTACCTTGCGTGCCGTGCTTGAGCTGAAACTGCCGATCAACCTGGTGTGCATCCTGGCTTGCGCCGAGAACATGCCGAGCGGCAATGCTTCGCGTCCGGGCGACATCGTCACCACCATGAGCGGCCAGACCGTGGAAATCCTCAACACCGACGCCGAAGGCCGTCTGGTGCTGTGCGATGCCCTGACCTACTCCGAACGCTTCAAGCCGCAAGCGGTGATCGACATCGCCACCCTGACCGGCGCGTGTGTCGTCGCACTGGGTTCCCACACCTCGGGCCTGCTGGGCAACAACGACGAGCTGATCGGTCAACTGCTGAGCGCCGGCCAATCCGCCGACGACCGCGCCTGGCAACTGCCGCTGTTCGATGAATATCAAGAGCAGCTGGACAGCCCGTTCGCCGACATCGCCAACATTGGCGGCCCGAAAGCCGGCACCATCACCGCTGCCTGCTTCTTGTCGCGCTTCACCAAGAACCTGAACTGGGCGCACCTGGACATCGCCGGCACGGCCTGGACCAGCGGCGGCAAAGACAAGGGCGCCACTGGCCGTCCGGTTCCCCTGCTGACCCAATACCTGCTGGACCGCGCCAAAGCCTGAAACCGATGACCCCGAGCGGTGCCACTGACCAGTGGCGCCGTCCCGGGGCTCAGGAACCGCAATGACCAAAGTCGACTTCTATATCCTGCCCAGCGCCGATCCTTCGGCACGGCTGGATTTCGCCTGCAAGCTCACCGAAAAAGCCTGGCGCATGGGCCACCGCATTTACCTGCACTGCAGCGATGCCGCCCAGCGTGATGACCTCGATGCACGTTTGTGGGCCTTCAAGGGCGAGAGCTTCGTGCCCCACGGTCCCGCCGAAAACGAGCCGGAGGGTTTGATTGTCCTGGGTCTTGGCGATGACTGCGGTCAGCATCAGGATCTGCTGGTCAATCTCGACCTGAAAGTCCCGGTTTTTGCCAAACAGTTCGCCCGCGTGGCGGAAGTGGTGGTGGAAGATCCGACGATTCGTTCGGCTGCGCGGGAGAGTTTCCGTTTCTACCGCGAACAGGGCTATCCTCTGCAAGATCACCGTTTACAGCGACTCTGAGCATTCCGATGGACACTCCAAAACCGCAGCAAAATTCCGCGCATTTGCTGGATGACCTCGAGTCGATCCGCCAATTGCTCGGCGATGACAACCTGCAACCGCCCTTGCTGACCGACACGGTCATTGAAGGTGATCAGGAACAGATCCCCATGCTGTTCGACACTGTCGGCAATGCGCCGCAACCCGTCGAAACGACACCGCCACCCGCCCCGGCCGCGCAACCGTCGCCCGCCGCCAGCAAAGGCCCCGACGCCCTGCTGCACCTGGACAGCGAACTGCGCGCCGCCGCGCTATTGATCATGCAAGACGTGATCGACGACTTCGCCCCGCACATCGAAACCGAAATCAAACGCCGGCTGGATGCGCGGATGGAGCGGTTGTTGAGTCAGTACGAATAACCCAGAACCGAGCGGGCTTCTGTGGCGAGGGAGCTTGCTCCCGCTCGGCTGCGAAGCAGTCGTAAAACCTGAGCATGGGTTGTACCTGACATACCCGACTTGCAGATATTGGGGCCGCTTCGCGCCCCAGCGGGAGCAAGCTCCCTCGCCACAAAAGCTCTTCCCCCACATTTGATCTGCGCCCGGTCTGCACTCGCTCGCCCTACGCCCCACGCCCCGCTATACTTGCCGGCTTTTCCTGATTAAATGCCAATAGGGTCCCGCCGCGCATGGATAAGACCTACCAGCCGCACGCCATTGAAACTTCCTGGTACAACACCTGGGAGTCTGAGAATTACTTCGCCCCGCAAGGCGCGGGCGAGTCCTACACCATCATGATCCCGCCGCCGAACGTCACCGGCAGCCTGCACATGGGTCACGGCTTCAACAACGCGATCATGGACGCCCTGATCCGTTTCCGCCGCATGCAGGGTCGCAACACCCTGTGGCAGCCGGGTACCGACCACGCCGGTATCGCCACGCAAATGCTGGTGGAGCGCCAACTCGAAGCCCAAGGCCAGAGTCGCCATGATCTGGGCCGCGAAAAATTCCTCGAGAAAGTCTGGGAGTGGAAGGATCAGTCCGGCGGCAACATCAGCCGTCAGATCCGCCGCCTCGGCTCGTCCGTGGACTGGAGCCGTGAGCGCTTCACCATGGACGACGGCCTCTCGGAAGCGGTTAAAGAAGCGTTCGTGCGCCTGCACGAAGACGGCCTGATCTACCGCGGCAAGCGTCTGGTCAACTGGGACACCAAGCTGCACACGGCGATTTCCGACCTCGAAGTGGAAAACCACGACGAGAAAGGTTTCCTGTGGAACCTGAAGTACCCGCTGGCCGACGGCGCCAAAACCGCTGAAGGTAATGATTACCTGATCGTCGCAACCACGCGTCCGGAAACCATGCTCGGCGACGCCGCCGTGGCCGTTAACCCGAACGATGAACGCTACAAAGCCCTGATCGGCAAATTTGTCGAGCTGCCGCTGGTTGGCCGCCGCATCCCGATCATCGCCGACGATTACTGCGACCCTGAATTCGGCACCGGTTGCGTGAAAATCACCCCGGCCCACGATTTCAACGACTATGAAGTCGGCAAGCGCCACAACCTGCCGCTGCTGAACATCTTCGACAAGAATGCTGACGTGCTGCCCGCGGCCCAGGTGTTCAACCTCGACGGCAGCGTCAACGAGCAAATCGACGGCACGCTGCCCGCCGAATACGTCGGCCTCAACCGCTTCCAGGCCCGCAAGGAAATCGTGGCCGCCTTCGAAGCCGCCGGCCTGCTGGTCAGCGTCGACGATCACGCCCTGAAAGTGCCAAAAGGCGACCGCTCCGGCACCATCATCGAGCCGTGGCTGACCGACCAGTGGTACGTCTCCACCAAGCCATTGGCCGAGCCGGCCATCGCTGCGGTTGAAGACGGCCGCATTCAGTTCGTGCCAAAACAATACGAAAACATGTACTTCTCGTGGATGCGTGACATCCAGGATTGGTGCATCAGCCGTCAGCTGTGGTGGGGCCACCGGATTCCGGCCTGGTACGACGAGTCGGGCAAGGTCTATGTCGGTCGCGACGAAGCCGAAGTACGCGCCAAGAACAACCTCGGCCCGGACGTTGCGCTGCAACAGGACAACGACGTTCTGGATACCTGGTTCAGTTCGGGCCTGTGGACTTTCTCCACGCTCGGCTGGCCGGAGCAGACCGAACTCCTGAAGAAATTCCACTCCACCGACGTGCTGGTGACCGGTTTCGACATCATTTTCTTCTGGGTTGCCCGGATGATCATGCTCACCATGCACTTGGTGAAAAACGAAGACGGCACGCCGCAGGTTCCATTCAAGACCGTTTACGTGCACGGTCTGGTGCGTGATGGCCAGGGCCAGAAGATGTCCAAGTCCAAGGGCAACGTCCTTGACCCGCTGGACATCATCGACGGTATCGAGCTGGAAGAACTGGTGCAGAAACGTACCTCCGGCATGATGCAGCCGAAACTGGCGAAGAAGATCGAGAAGCAGACCCGCGACGAGTTCGCCGACGGCATCGCCAGCTATGGCACCGACGCCCTGCGCTTCACGTTCTGCTCGCTGGCATCGACCGGTCGCGACATCAAGTTCGACATGGGCCGCGTCGAAGGCTATCGCAACTTCTGCAACAAGATCTGGAACGCTGCGCGCTACGTGCTGGACAAGGGCGAAGATTGCGGTCAGAACGGCGAAGCCTACGAGCTGTCCCTGGCAGATCGCTGGATCATTTCGCAGTTGCAACGCACCGAAACCGAAGTCACTCGTCAACTCGATCAGTTCCGTTTCGATCTGGCCGCACAAGCCTTGTACGAGTTCATTTGGAACCAGTATTGCGACTGGTACCTGGAACTGTCCAAGCCTGTGCTGTGGGACGAAAATGCACCGGTCGAACGTCAACGCGGCACCCGCCGCACGCTGGTTCGAGTACTGGAAGTCGCGTTGCGCCTGGCGCACCCGTTCATGCCGTTCATCACCGAAGAAATCTGGCAGCGCGTCGCGCCGCTGGCCGGTATCGAAGGCAAGACGATCATGCTGCAACCTTGGCCAGTGGCCAACGAAGCACGTATCGATCAGGGCGCCGAAGACGACATCGAATGGCTCAAGGGCCTGATGCTCGGCACGCGTAACATCCGTGGCGAAATGAACATTGGTCCAGGCAAGCCGCTGAACCTGTTCCTGAAAAACGTCAGCGCCGAAGATCAGCGCCGCCTCACCGAGAACGAAGCGCTGCTGAAGAAGCTGGCCCGTCTGGAATCGATCACCGTTCTGAAAGCCGGCGAAGAAGCACCGCTGTCCGCCACCGCACTGGTCGGCGAGATGGAAGTGCTGGTGCCAATGGCCGGCCTGATCGACAAGGACGCCGAACTGGCTCGTCTGGACAAGGAAATCCTGCGTTTGCAGGGCGAAGTTCAGCGCGTCGGCGGCAAGCTGTCCAATGCCGGTTTCGTTGATAAGGCCCCGGCCGAAGTCATCGAGAAGGAACGCGCCAAACTGGCTGAAGCTGAGCAGGCTTTGGGCAAGCTGGCCGAGCAGCATGCGCGGATTGCCAGCCTGTAACGGCAAGTCGCAATGAAAACGGGAGGCCCGCAGCGGCCTCCCTTTTTTATGCCTGCCCCTTACCCACAAACACCACAACACCCTGTGGGAGCGGGCTTGCCCGCGATGGGGCCATCAAATTCAACATTGAGGTGACTGACAGATAGCCATCGCGGGCAAGCCCGCTCCCACAGGGATTCGTGCTGATCTTCACAATTGGGTTCACAACGGCTGGATGTGGGACAATACCCGCCACTTTTAGCCATACCCGAATCGACAACGCCCATGAACGCCCCCCGCACACCAAGACCTGCGCGCAAGAAGCCTGACTCCGCTACCCCGGCCAAAGCCGTGGAACCCCGCGAGAAGGCCAGCCTGCACCCGCGCAATCGCCATCAGGGTCGTTACGACTTCCCGGCGCTGATCAAGACCACGCCGGAGCTGGCGAAGTTCGTGATCATCAATCCGTATGGCAAGGAAAGCATCGACTTCGCCAGCCCGGACGCGGTTCGGGTGTTCAACCGGGCGCTGCTCAAGTCGTTCTACGGCATCGCCCATTGGGACATCCCGGCCGATTACCTGTGCCCACCGGTGCCGGGCCGTGCTGACTACGTGCACTTCCTGGCTGATCTGCTGGCCAGCGTCAACGACGGTGAAATTCCTCGCGGTGCGCCGGTCAAGGTGCTCGATATCGGCATGGGCGCCAACTGCGTCTATCCGCTGATCGGCTACAGCGACTATCGCTGGCACTTCCTCGGCTCGGAAATCGACCCGACGGCCGTGGCCGCCGCCAAAGCCATCGTGCAATCCAACGGGCTGAACAAAGCCATCCAGCTGCGCCAGCAAAGCAATCCCAAGCACATTCTGTTGGGCCTGCTCGAACCCGGCGAACGCTTCGACCTGACCATGTGCAACCCGCCGTTCCACGCCTCGATGGACGAGGCAACCAAGGGCAGCGAGCGTAAATGGCGCGCACTGGGCCGCGCCGACCCGAAACGCAAACTGCCGGTGCTGAACTTTGGTGGTCAATCGGCCGAACTGTGGTGTGAAGGCGGCGAAGCACGCTTTGTGACGCAACTGATCGCCGAGAGTGCGCACTTTCAACACAAAGTGCTTTGGTTCAGCACCCTGGTCTCGAAAGCCTCAAACCTGCCTGCGATCCAGACGGCACTGAAAAAGGCCGGTGTATTGGAAAGCCAGGTCGTGGAAATGTCTCAGGGGCAGAAGCAAAGCCGCTTTGTCGCCTGGACGTTCCAGACTAAAAGCGAGCAGCAGGTCTGGCGCGAACGTTGGGCGCGTAAAAGCTGATTAACTGACCGCCGGAGATCAACTGTGGGAGCGGGCTTGCTCGCGAAAGCAGTGTGTCAGGCGTCAAAGAAGGCGACTGACACGCCGCCATCGCAGGCAAGCCCGCTCCCACAAAGATCTGCGGTGTTTGAAGAATTTATGACACAAAAAAACCGTGCCCGGATTGCTCCGGAGCACGGTTTTTTCTAACAAGTCTTACTTGTTAACAGCGTCGGTCAGGCCTTTGGCCACAACCAGCTTGATAACTTTCTTGGCAGCGATTTCGATGGCAGCGCCAGTCGAAGGGTTGCGGCCGGTACGGGCAGGACGCTCAGTCACTTTCAGCTTGCCGATACCTGGCAGGGTGATTTCGCCGCCGTTTTCCAGCTGATCAGCAACGATTTGGCCCAGTTGGTCCAGAGCGTTACGCGCGGTGGTTTTTGGCGCGTCGATAGCTTCAGCGATGTCGGCGATCAGTTGGTCTTTAGTAAGAGCCATTGTAGTGTTCCTTCCCTATCAAATTCATATGGATTGCAGAGTGCAGTGTCAGCCATCGAGCCCGATCTTCTGGATCTGGCACCCTCGGCATAACCTCGACGAGTCGGGGTTATAGATACCGAAATCAGGGTTTGGTTCGACCTGACAAATGCTGAATGCACGCTTAACGCAGTGACTTCGCGTAAGACCGGGCAAAACTAGCACAGAGACGGGGAAATATCCGCCTCTAGCTACCCATTTGGTCAGCTTTATTGCTCTAAATCGTGAAAAAGCTGCATAAGGGCCGTCGGGCAGCTTCGAATTGACCTTCGTACCGCGCCAAAACCAGTGGTTGCGGTACACTGGGCGCTTTTTCGGGGGAGCACGCCCTCCTCTCTTCAATCAGCCGAGAAGCCCATGCCGATCCGTCATTGCATCGTCCACCTGATCGACAAAAAACCCGACGGCACACCCGCAGTTCTTCATGCCCGCGATTCCGAACTGGCCGAGTCCAGCGCCATCGAGTACATGCTTGCCGACCTCAACGAGAGCTACAACGCCAAACAAGGCAAGGCCTGGGGTTTCTTCCATGCCGAGTCCGGGGCGCATCCGTTCAGCGGCTGGCTGAAGGAATACCTCGACGGCGGTAAGGACTTCACAGCCTTCAGCCGGGTGGCAGTGGAACATCTGCAAAAGCTGATGGAAGAGTCGAACCTCTCTGTGGGCGGCCACGTGCTGTTTGCGCACTACCAGCAAGGCATGACCGATTACCTGGCCATCGCCCTGCTGCACCACAGCGAAGGCGTGGCAGTGACCGATCAGCTGGACGTGACCCCTTCGCGACACCTGGACCTTGGCCAGTTGCACCTGGCGGCGCGGATCAACGTCTCCGAGTGGCAGAACAACAAACAGTCCAAGCAGTACATCTCGTTCATCAAAGGCAAGAATGGCAAAAAGGTTTCGGAGTACTTCCGCGACTTCATCGGCTGTCAGGAAGGCGTCGACGGCCCCGGCGAAACCCGCACCCTGCTCAAGGCCTTTAGTGACTTCGTCGAAAGCGAAGACCTGCCGGAAGAGTCCGCACGCGAGAAGACCAAGACCCTGGTGGACTACGCCAGCAGCCAGGCAAAAATGGGCGAGCCCATGGGCCTGGAAGAACTGTCCGGGCTGATCGACGAAGAACGCCCGAAAGCTTTCTACGATCACATCCGCAACAAGGACTACGGCCTGTCACCCGAGATTCCGGCAGATAAACGCACCCTGAACCAGTTCCGCCGCTTCACCGGTCGTGCCGAGGGATTGTCCATCAGCTTTGAAGCGCATCTGCTGGGCTCGAAGATCGAATACGACGAAGAAGCCGGTACGCTGATCATTAAAGGCCTGCCGACCCAATTGACCGATCAGCTCAAGCGACGCAACTGATGCTCGGCGG
The DNA here is from genome assembly GCF_053629455.1 of Pseudomonas sp. F-14 TE3482. Lineage (NCBI taxonomy): Bacteria > Pseudomonadati > Pseudomonadota > Gammaproteobacteria > Pseudomonadales > Pseudomonadaceae > Pseudomonas > Pseudomonas sp. F-14 TE3482. Next base: position 2,383,047 of record NZ_JBRJII010000001.1, on the reverse strand, counting down.
TGTATTGAAGAAATGCCTGCTGATCTTGCTGGTGGTCGTGGTTTACCAGAACTGGGGCAAGATCGAGCGGGTGTTTCACCCTTCGCAGGTGGTGTCCGAGCAGACCCAGGCCAAGGCCAACGTCGTGCTCTATGCCACCGATTGGTGCGGCTACTGCAAGCTGACCCGACGCTTTCTCGACCAGAAGGGCATTCCATACAAGGAATTCGATATCGAGAAAGATGCCCAGGCGCGCAAGGCCTATGAGGCGCTCGGAGGACGCGGGATTCCGCTGATCGATGTGAACGGCACGTTGATACGCGGGTATGACCCGGACAAGGTTCTTGCGGCGCTGAAGTAACTCTTCAGACCGACACCGTCCCTTGTGGGAGCTGGCTTGCCTGCGATAGCGGAGTGTCAGGCAACATCAAAATTGCAGGGCTGACCTCATCGCAGGCAAGCCAGCTCCCACAGGTTAGTGCATGAACAGAAATTCAATGGTTAGCGCCTACTGAACTTCGATTCGAAATCCGAACCGCGGAAAGTGCACATGCACCACACCCGCCCGCTCGTCTTCACGACGCAGAATCAATTCTTCGCTACCCGCAAACAGCAACTCTCCCGCCACCGGATCAACACCGTAATCGGTCGCTGCAATCACCACCTGCTGGCCAACCTCGAACCCGTTCGGCTCATCGAACTGCTCATCCGGCAACACAGCCGGTGTGGCGTTACGCGCGACTTCAAGCGCTTCCTCGGAAGTCATCTCGCTGAACGCGCCATGACCAAACCCCATCACCCGACCAAACCACGCCGAAACGGCCGGATAAGCATCCACCAACGGTGACGTCACGTGCGTCGCTTTGAGAAACCACAACGGGTGAGCCAGGGCAAAGTCGGCAATCGACGGCTCGCCAAACAGGAAGTCGCCCTGTTCGCGCTGAAGCTGCTGCTCCAGACGCGCCATGATCGTTGGCCACTGATGCCGAGCCTGCTCGGCCGATAACCGTGTAGCGCTGCCACCGCTGAACAAGCCGGCGCGATCGGCCAGGAACCCCTTGATCGCTTCCGGCGACAACTTGCCAAAGCGCACCGCCACCGACGCCGGCTGGAACACCAGGCTGACCGCATGCTGGAACACCACTGAATCAACCCATGCCGCGAAGGTCGCGGTGATCATTTCCTGGCCTTCCGGGAAGAACGCCGGCAAAGCTTTTTCCTGCTCCAGACGACGCGCCATCAGTGCCGTGTCGCAATAGACATCAGCACCAATCTGCAATACCGGCGTCTTGCGATAGCCGCCGGTCAGCGCCGTCAGATCGGGTTTCGGCATCACTGGCGAGATGTTCACCGAGCGCCAGGACAGCCCCTTGAAGCCCAGCAGCAAGCGGGCCTTTTCGGCGAAAGGGGACGTCGGGTAGTGATGAAGAATCAACTCGGACATGCTCGGCTCCGCCGCTCGGATAAGGAACCCGCAGCTTAGCGCGCAATCCACAAGCAGCCTACCCATCTGCCTGATGGACGCTTATCAGTCAGATTGATAAGCCCGCAGCCGCGCTCGCCACCAGACATTCCTTGGCGCTTTTCTTGAGTTTTTTAATCAATCGTTCCTGGCGCAGCGCTTCGCTTTTGTCGCGACAGACTTCGGTGTACACCAGCGCCACGGCCGGGCTGGACAGGAAGAAGCGCGCACCTTTGCCACTTTGGTGAGTGGCGAAACGGCGGACGGGATCGTCGCTGATCCCACAGTAGAGCGAACCATTGGCCGCGCGAACGAGGTAGACGAACCAGGGTTTGCTAACCGGTGTATCGGCATCGACGGGGATTTCGCTGAGGGTGGTCACGTCACGATCAAGGCTTGTAGGAAACAAGCCGCGATCTTATCAGCGACTGGCCTGAAATGCCTTCAGCCCCTTCAAGGCCTGGGCACGAACGGCGTTTTTCACCACTGGCGTCCAGCCCAACAACAGCCCTTTGAAACCCAGCGCCTGACGCGACCAGCGCCACAGATCAAAGCTGTCGTGATGCTCGCAGATCTTGCCGTCACGAAACACGAAACGCGCCTGGATGTCGTTGACCACGGTATTGCCGGTCTGACTGAACAGGTAGGTCGCCACCCAATGGGCACCGCCGGTGCGTTCATCGCTGCGCACGTTATCGAAGGTCAGGGAGAAGTCCTTGGCCCGGGTGGTGAGCATGCGCCACATGTCGCCGGCGTCGCGCCCGCGCAGCTCGCCGAATGCCGGATCACTGAACACCACGTCGTCGGTATAGCAGGCGCTCATGGCCTCGGCATCGAGCCGTTGGAAGGCTTGGTAGAACCGGGTGATCAAGGCGTTGTGGGCGTCACTCATGGGCAGGCTCTCTGGGTTGCAAAGTGGCATCGAAAGATTGCCTGCACGATAGTCAACAAATGCGCGGAACACTATCGGCATTCGTGGCCCGAATACCGACAGTGCGCAAGCGTCAAACCTTCTCGCTTTGAACCTGAACGTACAGCGAACGCCCGGCACCCAGGCCGGCGATGATCGCACCGAGGCCGATAACGCCGAAGATCCAGCCCAGGGCAGTCCAGCCGCCGGTCCAGTCATGCACTACACCGACCGCGAACGGCCCCATGGACGCCAGGGTGTAGCCGAAGCCCTGGGCCATGCTCGACAGGTTGGCCGCGACATGGGCGTCCCGCGAACGCAGCACGATCAGGGTCAGCGCCAGGCTGAAGGTGGCGCCCTGCCCCAACCCCAGCAGGATCGCCCAGCCCCACAGGCCATCGATCGGTGCATAGAGGCAACCGAACAAACCGCCGAGGGTCATTGCCATGACAATCACGATCGCCGGCCGCTGATCCTTGCCACGCGTCGCCAGCCAGGGTGCTGCCAGCGAGCTGATCAACTGGACAATCACCGAACCCGACAACACCAGACCGGCCTGGGTTGGCGTTAGACCGCGGCCGATCAGAATCGACGGCAGCCAGCCAAACACGATGTAGGCCAAAGACGATTGCAGGCCCATGTACAAGGTCACTTGCCAGGCCAGCGGATCACGCAACAGCCCTCGGACCCGATAGGCAACATGGTGCGCGCCGTGTTTCTGACCGACTTGCGGCAGCCAGAAAATCGCCGCGACCAACGCTGGAACCATCCAGAAGCCGAGACCCAAGGCCCAGTTTTTATCGAAGTGTTCGCTCAGCGGCACGGTTGCCCCAGCCGCCATGGCCGCGCCCAGGCACAGGGCCATGGTGTAGACGCCGGTCATGGTGCCGGCCTGTTTCGGGAAATCGCGTTTAACAATGCCAGGCAGCAGCACGCCGATCACCCCGATACTGGCGCCGGCCATCACGCTACCGGCGAACAGGCCGACCTCGCCGAACGAACTGCGCAACATGATCCCGCCAGCCAGCATCAGAAGAATCCCCAACACCACCCGTTCGGCACCAAAACGCCGCGCCAGCACTGGTGCCAAGGGTGCGAACAGACCGAGGCAAAGTACCGGCAAGGTTGTCAGCAACCCGGCCTGGGCAGCCGAGAGCCCCAGCGTCTTCGAGATCTCGCTGAGCATCGGCGCCATGCTCGACAACGCCGGACGCAGGTTCAGCGCCACCAGAATCAGGCCGAGCAACAGCAGCCATGGCCGCTGAAGGACCGGGTGAGTTTGCTGAACCTGTTCGTCGTCGGCCTCGGCGTCGATCAACAGCTCTTCGAGCTCCGCCGTACGCTTGCGCTCAGTGATGCTGCTGTTGCTGGCCTGCTGGGTGGACATGGGATTCTCGGTTTCAAGGTTCATTGATCAACTGCCTCGACAGGGCTTTTGCCCGTTCCGGGTCGCGTTGCTCGACGGCATCGAGCAGTTCGATATGGAGGTCGAACACTTCTTGACGTCGGGGGGAAATGTTCAGGGTTTCGCGCAATTGCGCGCCGATGACGCTGGAGAAATAGCGATACAACTCGCTGAGGGTCGGGTTGTGTGCGGCGTCAACCAAGCGGCGGTGAAACACCAGATCGCAAGCGATATACGTGTCGAGATCGCCGTGGTAGTGACTGCCACTGACGCCCAACGCCTCGCGCAATGCCACCAGGTCTTCGTCGGTCCGACGCAACGCAGCCAGGCCGATGGCCTCGACTTCCAGAATGTGCCGAGTCTCCCGGGCTTGCTCGTGGGAGCAGCGGGACAACGCCTTTATGGTGTCGAGTGGATCAACCACCGCCCGCAGATAACTGCCGTCGCCCTGCCGAATCTCGATCAACCCGGAAAACGCCAACACGCGCATGGCTTCACGCACGGTATTGCGACTGATGCCCAACTCGGCGGACAGCTCGGGTTCGGTAGGTAAACGCTGGCCGACCGCCCATACACCTTCGGTGATGCGCAAGCGCAACTGATCCAGGGCCTGATCGACCAAGGACCGCTTTATGAGTGGAGAAATTTCTGACATTGAATTCGCCCTTTCATCCAATCATAGGATGAATTTTCTGACATGTTAGTCAGCTATGCGTAGGACGGCAACCGCCTACGTTCAAAGGGCAGGAGAAGGAGCGGGATTTTCGATTAGTCAAAATTACCCTTTAAGGGTAATTTCTAGGACAGGTTCAAGGTTTCTTATGGAGAAGAACACACCCCATTACAACCTGGTGGTGATCAAGGAGGATGTCAGGCGGCTCGGGAAAAACGCGTTTACCAAGACGGCACGGAAAAACGGCAGAGACCTGGGCTTTAGCATCAGGGAAATGCAAGAAGTCGTTTTCGAATTGCACAGCAAGATGTTGTACAAATCAATGACTACCTATGACGATCATCGGATTTGGCAAGACGTCTACCACATCACTTCGCACGATCTGGAGATTTACATAAAGGTTACTTACTGCTCAGGCAGTGAACCTCCGGTGATCTCCTTCAAGGAGAAAAACCCATGAATACAAAACAATGCTTCAGCTGCGGCGCGCGTGAGGGAATGAGGCACTTCGAAGGTCGCGGCGAAACCATGAGTGTCAAGGGAATGGAGCGCCGGGTCGATGACTTGTCTGGATGGGAGTGCCAGGCATGCGGAGAAGTCATACTCGACCCCGGTTGCTCGGAGCGCTATTCAGATGCGTGCGACGAACTGGTCATCGCCGGCAGACAAATGATCGGCAACGAGATGAAGCGCATCCGCCGCAAACTGCATCTGTCGCAAAAAGAAGCGATACATCTGTTGTCCGGCGGCGGACACAACGCGTTTTCCCGTTACGAGCGCGGCGAATTACTTCCGCCCAAAGCGTTGATGCTGCTTATGCGCTTGCTGGATCGCTATCCGCACTTGCTTGCCGATGCGAAAGCCCTGGGTGAAGGAGCGGACTTGAGGGGTTTCAAGGATACAGTGCACAAGGAACATGAAACGCTCACTGTGTCCTGAGCACCAGACGTACAAAAAACAAACCCGGCGCGAGGCCGGGTTGGTTTTCACGAGTCAGTCTGGCATCAATGCAGAATCTGGCTCAAGAACAGCTTCGTGCGCTCATTCTGCGGGTTGTCGAAGAAGTCGTTCGGCGCAGCCTGTTCGACGATTTCACCTTTGTCCATGAAGATCACGCGATTGGCCACGGTACGGGCGAAGCCCATTTCGTGGGTTACACAAAGCATGGTCATGCCGTCTTCGGCCAGGCCGATCATGGTGTCCAGAACTTCTTTCACCATCTCTGGGTCGAGTGCTGAAGTCGGTTCGTCGAACAGCATGATTTTCGGTTTCATGCACAGGGCACGGGCAATTGCCACACGCTGTTGCTGACCACCAGACAGTTGCCCCGGGTATTTATGCGCCTGCTCCGGAATGCGTACGCGCTCCAGGTAATGCATGGCGATTTCCTCGGCCTTGCGCTTGGGCATCTTGCGTACCCACATCGGCGCCAGGGTGCAGTTCTGCAGGATGGTCAGGTGCGGGAACAGGTTGAAGTGCTGGAACACCATGCCGACTTCACGGCGGATCGCTTCGATCTGCTTGAGGTCGTTGGTCAACTCCACGCCATCGACCACGATGCGGCCCTGCTGGTGTTCTTCCAGTCGGTTGAGGCAACGGATGGTGGTGGATTTGCCGGAACCCGACGGGCCGCACAAAACGATACGCTCGCCTTGCTTGACGTTCAGGTTGATGTCTTTCAACACGTGGAACTGGCCGTACCACTTGTTCACACCCTGCATCTGAATAATGCCTTCAGGGCTCACAGGCTTTTTGATTGCTTCGCTCATTACAGAACTCCTAACGCTTGTGGCCAGTGTCGAGCTTGCGTTCCAGATGCATGGAATAGCGCGACATACCAAAACAGAAAATCCAGAACACCAGGGCCGCGAACACATAGCCTTCAGTGGCCATGCCCAGCCATTTCGGGTCGGCGGCGGCTTGCTTGACGCTGTTGAGCAGGTCGAACAGGCCGATGATGATCACCAGGCTCGTGTCCTTGAACAGCGCAATGAAGGTGTTGACGATGCCAGGGATCACCAGCTTCAGGGCTTGCGGCAGAATCACCAGGCCCATGCTGCGCCAGTAACCGAGGCCCATCGCTGCAGCCGCTTCGTACTGACCTTTGGGGATCGCTTGCAAACCGCCACGCACCACTTCAGCGATGTAGGCCGACTGGAACAGGATCACACCGATGAGCGCGCGCAGCAGTTTGTCGAAGTTCATGCCTTCGGGCAGGAACAACGGCAACATCACCGACGACATGAACAGCACCGTGATCAACGGCACACCGCGCCAGAACTCGATGAAGGTCACGCAGACCACACGAATCGCCGGCATGTTCGAACGCCGGCCCAAGGCCAGAACGATACCCAGCGGCAATGCACCGACGATACCGACGGTAGCGATCACCAGAGTCAGCATCAAGCCGCCCCATTGGCTGGTCGCCACTTCGGTCAGACCGAACCATCCACCGTGCAACAAGACGTAGGAAATGATCGGATAGAGCACCAGAAAGCTCAGGCCGTAGATTGCCTTGTGTGGAACGCGTGCGATGAACAACGGCGCCACGCCAATCACCGCCAGCCACACGGTCAGGTCTACGCGCCAGCGCAGGTCTGTCGGGTAGTAACCGTACATGAACTGGCCGAAGCGCTGCTGGATGAACACCCAGCAGGCGCCCTCCTTGGTGCAATCGGCGCGGGTGGTACCGACCCAGTTGGCATCAAGAATCGCCCAGCTCACGACAGGCGGAACTATCAGGTAAATCAGATAGAACGCGAACAGCGTCAGCAGGGTGTTGATCCAGCTGGAGAACATGTGCGCCCGCATCCACGCCACGATACCGATGCTGCTGCTCGGTGGTGGCATGTCGGGTTTGAAAGTATGAGTCGTCATGCGCTTTTCCTTACCGCTCGATCAGCGCAATGCGCTTGTTGTACCAGTTCATCAGCAGGGAAATGCTGATACTGATCGCCAGGTACACGCTCATGGTGATGGCAATGACTTCGATCGCCTGCCCGGTCTGGTTCAGCACCGTACCGGCAAACAACGACACCATCTCCGGATAACCGATACCGGCCGCCAGCGAGGAGTTTTTCGCCAGGTTCAGGTATTGGCTGGTCAGCGGTGGAATGATCACGCGCAGGGCTTGCGGGATGATCACCTTGCGCAGGGTCGGACCATTGCGCAATCCCAACGAGTGGGCCGCTTCGGTCTGGCCGTGGCTGACCGACTTGATGCCCGAACGCACGATTTCGGCGATAAACGCCGCGGTGTACACCGTCAGGGCCAGGGTCAGCGCCAGCAGTTCCGGGATCAGCACCCAGCCACCGACGAAGTTGAAGCCCTTGAGCTCTGGCATTTCCCAGTGCAGTGGCGCGCCGAAGATCAACGCACACAGCGCAGGGATCACCAGGAACAGCGCCAGGCCTGCCCAGAATTTGTGAAACGGTACGCCTGTCGCTTCGAAGCGTTTGGTCGCCCAGCGGCTCATCAGCACGATGGCCACGATGGCCACGACGATGCTCGCCACAAACGGCCAGAAACCATCCGCCGTCAACGCTGCAGGCATGTTCAGGCCGCGGCTGCTGACGAAGAAGGTGTCGCCGAAGTTATGGCTGTTGCGTGGCCCCGGCATGGTCAGGAACACGGCGAAGTACCAGAACAGGATTTGCAGCAGCGGCGGAATGTTACGGAAGACCTCTACATACACCGTCGCCAGCTTGGCAATGATCCAGTTCTTCGACAGCCGTGCCACACCGACGATGAAACCGAGGATCGTCGCCAGGATTACACCGATAAAGGTGACCAGCAGGGTGTTGAGCAAACCGATGACGAACACACGGGCATAGCTGTCCGATTCGGTGTAGTCGATCAGGTGCTGAGCGATGCCGAAACCGGCACTGCGCTCAAGAAAGTCGAAACCCGAGGTAATGCCCCGGTGCTGAAGGTTGGTTTGCGTGTTGTCGAACAGGTACCAACCCATCCCGACCACGGCGACAACCGTGATGATCTGAAACAGCCACGCACGCACTCGTGGATCGCTGAGGCTGAGCCTCTGCTTAGGTGCGCCGATTGAATTTTGCATGAAGTGCCCCGGAAATAATGGAACAGAACATCACCCGGTGGTTGGCCCACCGGGTGATAGAACCATCAGCGCACTGGTGGTGCGTATTGAATGCCGCCAGCGTTCCACAGCGCATTCAGGCCGCGGTCGATTTGCAGCGGAGTATCCTTGCCGAGGTTGCGCTCGAACATCTCGCCGTAGTTGCCGACTTGCTTGACGATCTTCACGACCCAGTCTTTCGGCAGTTTCAGGTCTTTACCGTATTCACCGTCAGCGCCCAGCATACGAGCGACGTCAGGGTTCTTGGTGGATTTGGCTTCGGCTTCGACGTTCTTCGAAGTCACGCCTGCTTCTTCAGCATTGAGCAGGGCGTAGCCAGTCCAACGCACGATGGCCAGCCACTCGTCGTCGCCGTTACGCACGACCGGGCCCAAGGGCTCCTTGGAAATGGTTTCCGGCAGAACCACGTAGTCCTTCGGCGAGGCCAGCTTGCTGCGCTGGGCGAACAGCTGGGACTTGTCGGAGGTCAGCACGTCGCAACGACCGGATTCCAGCGACTTGGCGCTTTCATCGGAGGTGTCGAAAGTGATCGGGGTGTATTTCAGGCCATTGGCGCGGAAGTAGTCGGAGACGTTCAGCTCAGTGGTGGTACCGGCCTGGATGCAGATGGTTGCACCGTCCAGTTCCTTGGCACTTTTCACGCCCAGCTTGCTGTTAGCCAGGAAGCCGATGCCGTCGTAGTAGGTGATGAAGCCTGGAAACTTCAAGCCCATGCCCGCATCACGGGAGCTGGTCATGGTGGAGTTGCGCGACAGCACGTCGATTTCGCCGGACTGCAGAGCAGTGAAACGCTCCTTGGCATTCAACTGGCTGAATTTGACCTTGGTCGCGTCGCCGAATACGGCAGCAGCCACAGCGCGGCAGAAGTCAGCATCGATACCGACGATCTTGCCAGTGGAGTCCGGAACCGAGAAGCCCGGCAGACCGTCACTCACACCACACTGTACGAAACCTTTCTTCTGCACTGCATCCAGGGTTGCACCCGCCTGAGCGAACCCACTGACACCGAGTACTGCGGCTGCAGTCACGATGGCCAGGGTGGATTTCAATAACTTCATTCAAACCTCCAGTTTTGCTCTTGTTGTGTCGGAGCTTGAGCCCTGTCGCACCCTTATGAGGCGTTGTTGACCCATGTTGGCTTTTTTTAGGGTCAACCGACGTAAGGACCGTCGCTATGAGTCTAGTAGGAGAAAATCCACATCATGGACAACTCCCTTCTCACCAATCGGCCGAACGGGCTGTAGCCCTTTCACGTTCGCGAAGCCCGTAGCGGCCACTGGCGAACATCCATCACCGGATTCTTTGCTATCCCATGACCAGCCATACACTGATAGTGTTACCGCAAGGCATGAGATTGGTTGCACAGGCTTCCCCATAGCAAAGCCCGTACCAGACCGCTCGCTAAAGCGATTCAGCGCAAGATCAATAGCAAAACTTTCAACCTTGCGACATCTTCTTAACTGATCAACCCATTGCGCACTCGAACCTCGCACTTAATGAGAGCGCACGCACAACAATGGAGCAGACATGACCGAGCCCCTGATTCTTCAACCCGTCAAGCCCGCAGACGCCTGCGTAATCTGGCTTCACGGGCTGGGTGCCGACCGCTACGACTTTTTGCCGGTAGCCGAGGCGCTACAGGAAAACCTGCTCAGCACCCGTTTCGTTTTGCCCCAGGCACCGACTCGCGCCGTCACCATTAATGGCGGCTATGAGATGCCAAGCTGGTACGACATATTGGCAATGAGCCCGGCGCGGGCGATCAGCCGCGAGCAGCTGGAGGCATCCGCGCAACGGGTCTTTGATTTGATCGAAGAGCAGAAGGCCAGCGGAATAGACGCCTCGCGCATCTTTCTCGCCGGTTTTTCCCAAGGTGGCGCCGTGGTGTTGCACACGGCCTTTCTGAAATGGCAGGGACCGTTGGGTGGCGTACTTGCCCTCTCGACTTATGCCCCGACCTTCAGTGATGAACTGGAGCTTTCCGCCAGCCAGCAACGCATTCCGGTGCTGTCATTGCACGGCCAGTACGATGACGTTGTGCAAAACTCCATGGGCCGGACCGCCTACGAGTATTTAAAGCAACATGGTGTCACCGTGACATGGCAGGAATACCCAATGGGCCACGAAGTGTTACCCGAAGAAATCCGCGACATTGGCGTCTGGCTCGCCGAGCGTTTGCGCTAAAAGCTACCCATTGATCCATCCCACTACGCCGCGCCCGATTCTTGCATTACACTGGCCGGCGTATATTCCTTAACCAATTGATGAGATGACCGTGCTCAAAGCACTCAAGAAAATGTTCGGTAAAAGCGAGACTGAGCAGCTCGCGCCAGTCTCCAGCGCTCCTTCTCATACTCCCAGCCACCGCACCGACGGTAATCAGCCTGGCCGGACCGCAACCGTAGCGGCACCGAAGCACGAGCCGGTGACCACACCGACCGCCCCCGCAGCCGAGCCCATCGCCTCTGAGCAGCCGCGCAGCGAAGCCCCGAAACCGGCAAAACCGCGTCGCGAACCCAAGCCAAAAGCGCCGGTTATTCCCTGGAAACTCGAAGACTTCGTCGTCGAACCCCAGGAAGGCAAAACCCGCTTCCACGATTTCAAACTCGCCCCCGAACTGATGCACGCCATTCAGGACCTGGGCTTTCCGTATTGCACGCCGATCCAGGCGCAGGTGCTCGGCTTCACCCTCGCGGGCAAAGACGCCATCGGTCGCGCCCAGACTGGCACCGGCAAAACCGCTGCCTTCCTGATTTCGATCATCACTCAGCTGCTGCAAACCCCGCCGCCCAAAGAGCGCTACATGGGTGAACCGCGAGCACTGATCATCGCCCCGACCCGGGAACTGGTGGTGCAGATCGCCAAGGACGCAGCCGACCTCACCAAGTACACCGGCCTCAACGTCATGACGTTTGTCGGTGGCATGGACTTCGACAAGCAACTCAAGCACCTCGAAGCCCGTCACTGCGACATCCTCGTGGCCACTCCGGGCCGTTTGCTCGATTTCAACCAGCGTGGCGACGTGCACCTGGACATGGTCGAAGTCATGGTACTGGACGAAGCCGACCGGATGCTCGACATGGGTTTCATCCCGCAAGTGCGTCAGATCATTCGCCAGACTCCGCCGAAGAACGAGCGCCAGACGCTGCTGTTCTCCGCGACCTTCACCGAAGACGTGATGAACCTCGCCAAGCAATGGACCACCGATCCGTCGATCGTCGAGATCGAAGCGCAGAACGTGGCCAGCGAAAACGTCGAGCAACACATCTACGCGGTGGCCGGTGCCGACAAATACAAACTGCTCTACAACCTGGTCAACGATAACGGCTGGGAACGGGTAATGGTCTTCGCCAACCGCAAGGACGAAGTGCGGCGCATCGAAGAGCGCCTGGTGCGCGATGGCGTCAATGCGGCGCAACTGTCGGGCGATGTGCCGCAGCACAAGCGCATCAAGACCCTGGAAGGTTTCCGCGAAGGCAAGATTCGCGTACTGGTGGCCACCGATGTGGCCGGTCGCGGCATTCACATCGACGGCATCAGCCACGTGATCAACTTCACCCTGCCGGAAGTCCCGGACGACTACGTGCACCGCATCGGTCGTACCGGCCGTGCCGGCGCGGATGGCGTGTCCATCAGTTTTGCCGGTGAAGACGACTCCTACCAGCTACCGTCCATCGAGGCACTGCTGGGTCGCAAGATCAGTTGTGAAACGCCACCGACGCATCTGCTGCGGGCGGTTGAGCGCAAGCGCCCGTAACTCGGGCCTTTCAGAAAGAGGCGCAGCCGGCAACGGACTGCGCTTTTTTTTCGTCCGGCTTTTTCAACAGGACTTGCTAGAGATAACTAAAAGTCCATAATGGACAAATTAGTTTACTTCCAGCGCCCGGAGCCGACCATGCCCAGCACGCCTTATGTAATCACCCAACCTCAAGCCCGCGAACTGCTGGCACACGTTGACGTGCCGCAGATCCTGCGCAAGCTGTTCCGCGACCTGGCCGCCGGGCAAGCCGTGCAGCCGGCACAACAGCTGGTGGAATTCCCGCAGGGTGCCGGGGACTTCATCAACTACCTGGGTGTGCTGGCCGAAGACGGGGTCTATGGCGTCAAGACATCTCCCTACATCGTGCGCGAGCAAGGCCCGCTCGTAACCGCCTGGACGCTGCTGATGTCGATGCAGACCGGCCAACCGCTGCTGCTCTGCGATGCCGGTGAATTGACCACCGCACGCACCGCCGCGACGACGGCGGTGGCGGTCGATGCCCTTGCTCCATTGAACGCTCAGCGCCTGGCGATCATCGGCAGCGGTAACGTGGCCCAGGCGCACCTGCACTACGTCAAGGGCCTGCGGGACTGGCAAAGCATCAGCCTTTATTCGCCAAGCCTGAACGGCAAGAATCCCGAAGCGCTGGCACAGCTTAAAAGCCTCGATCCACGGCTGACCCTCGTCGACAGTTGCGAAGCCGCGATTCAAGATGCCGACGTGATCATGCTCTGCACCTCGTCCGCCGGCCCGGTGATAGACCCGTCAATGTTGAGCAAACCGGCGCTGATCACCTCCATCAGCACCAACGCCCCACGCGCCCATGAAGTGCCGCCGCAGAGCCTCAATGACATGCAGGTGTTCTGTGACTATCGTCAAACCACTCCGGGCTCGGCCGGCGAAATGCTGATCGCCGGTGAGCAGCATGGCTGGGACAAGCGCTCGATTGTCGGCGACCTGCCCGACTTGCTCAGCGAAAAAGTGCAGCGCCCCGACTACGACCGCCCGGTGTTCTTCCGCTCCATCGGCCTGGGCCTGGAAGATATCGCACTGGCCAATGCCCTTTACCAACTACAGCGCTAACACCATAAACCTGTAGGAGCGAGGCTTGCCCGCGAAGGCGGTGTGTCAGTCTCAATCTATGTTTACTGATACGCCGCCTTCGCGGGCAAGCCTCGCTCCTACAGGGGAATTCCACCATTTCGGCATTTGCGCCCCCACAGGAGACGTTCATGAGCCAGGCAGATTTCATCATCATCGGCGGCGGGATTGCCGGCGCTTCCACCGGTTTCTGGCTGTCGCAGCACGGGCGGGTGATTGTGCTCGAACGCGAATCCCATCCGGCCTATCACTCCACCGGACGCTCGGCGGCGCTGTTCACCGCCGCCTACGGCACACCGCAGGTTCGGGCATTGACCCAGGCCAGCCGCGACTTCTTCGACGCTCCACCGCCCGGTTTCTGCGAACACCCATTGCTGACCCCGCGCGGCGAGATGACCGTCGACTTCACCGGCGATCCGGCCGAGCTGAGCAATCAATACCTGAGCGCCAAAGCCACAGTGCCGCAAATGCAATGGCTCAGCGCCGACGAAGCCTGTGCGCGCCTGCCGATCCTGCGTCGGGAAAAAGTCCATGGCGCGATCTACGACCCGACCGCCAGCGACATCGATACCGATGCTCTGCATCAGGGCTATCTGCGCGGTATCCGGCGCAATAAAGGTGAGGTTCATACCGACAGCGAGGTGTTGAGCCTGAGCCGTGATGCCGAAGGGCAGTGGCAGGTTCAAACCAACACTCAGACCTTCAGCGCGCCGATCATCATCAACGCTGCCGGTGCCTGGGCCGACAAGATTGGCGAGCTGGCCGGTGCCAAACCAATGGGTTTGCAACCCAAACGCCGCGCAGCATTTATCTTTGCCGGCCCCGAGGGCCTGGATATCCATGATTGGCCAATGCTGGTCAGCCTCGATGAATCCTTCTACATGAAGCCCGACGCTGGCATGTTCCTCGGCTCACCGGCCAACGCCGACCCGGTAGAACCGCACGACGTGCAGCCCGAAGAGCTGGACATCGCCATGGGCATTTACCAGATCGAAGAAGCCACCACCCTGACCATTCGCCGCCCGACCCGCACCTGGGCCGGCCTGCGCAGTTTCGTTCGCGACGGGGATTTGCTGTCCGGCTTCGATCAGCAGGTGCCGGGGCTGTTCTGGGTCGCGGCGCAAGGCGGCTACGGCATCCAGACGTCTCCGGCCATGGGCCAGGCCAGCGCTGCACTGGTACGCGGCGAAGCCTTGCCCGAGCAGCTCACCCGTTTCGGCCTGGACGCCGAGATGCTCTCCCCCGCCCGCCTGAGCTGATCCTGCCCGTCAGGTGACGTGTCCACACGATTGCGGCAAACTTCCAGTGCCCCTTTTTAACGGGGCACTGACGCTGCCTGGAGTTCCACTGTATGAACGCACCTGAAAAAGACTCGGCACTGGACGCTACGTCCATGGACAACTTCCGCGCGATTGCCGATGCCATCGCCACGTTGTTCTTCCCTCATGCCGAGGTGGTGCTGCACGACCTGCGCACGCAGAAGGTCGATTACATCGCCAACAACCTGTCCAAACGGGAAATCGGCGACGACTCATCGCTGGAAGACATGCTCAGCGAAGAGGTCAGCGAACGAAACATCGGGCCGTACGAAAAGCTCAACTGGGACGGCCAGAAGATTCGCAGCCTCAGCAGCGTGCTGCGCGACAGCGAGGGTCGTCCGCTGGCGGTCCTGTGCATCAACCTGAATATTTCGCTATTCGAGAACGCGAAAGCGGCGCTGGATTTGTTCCTGTCGCCGACCAAGCTGATCCCGCAACCGGACTCACTGTTTCGCGATGACTGGCAGGAACGGATCAACACCTTTCTGCACGCCTGGCTGCGCGAGCGTCAGTTGAGCCTGAACGTGCTGACCCGCGACCACAAACGCGAACTGGTGCTGGCGCTGCACGCCGAAGGCGCCTTCAAAGGCAAAAGCGCCTCCAACTATGTGGCCAATGTGCTGAACATGGGGCGGGCGACGGTGTACAAGCATTTGAAGGAATTGAAGGGCTAAAGATTTGCAGAGACTGTTCCGGCCTCATCGCGGGCAAGCCCGCTCCCACAGTGTCCGTGTCGTGCACATATATGAGTACACCGCTGAACCTGTGGGAGCGGGCTTGCCCGCGATGGCGATTGATCAATCGCCGTAGATATCCGACTTGAAATATTTCTGCGAAATCTTCTGATACTCGCCACTGGCGCGAATCTCGTCGATCGCCTTGTTCAGATCCGCCACCAACTGCGTGTTGCCCTTGCGCACGGCAATCCCGGCGCCCTCACCCACGTACTTCGGGTCTTTCAATTCCGGCCCGACAAACGCATAGCCCTTGCCACGCGGCATCGCCAGGAAGTCACTCAACGGGATGGTGTCGGCAAAAATCGCATCGAGACGACCGGCTGCCAGGTCCATGTAGATTTCTTCGTTGTTACTGTAGCGCTTGACGTTGATGCCCTTGGGTTCGAAAACCTCGGTGGCGTAACGGTCGGTGGTGGTTGCGCGCTGCACGCCGATATTCTTGCCCTTGAGGCTGGCGTACTGGTCATCCACCACTGCGCCGTCCTTCATCACCAGACGCGATGAGGTGAAGTAATACTTGTGAGTGAAATCCACCGATTTCTTACGGTCTTCGTTGATGGTCATGGACGACAGCGCCATGTCGATTTTCTTCACTTTCAGGGAAGGAATCAGACCGTCGAACTCGCCTTCGACCCACACACACTTGACCTTCATCTGCGCGCACAGCGCATTGCCGATGTCGTAGTCAAAGCCGACAATCTCGCCTTTGTCGGTTTTGGACGCAAACGGCGGATAAGCCGCTTCGATACCGATACGCAGGTCTTTCTCGGCGGCGAACAAGCTACTGCACGCCAACAGGCTCAGGGCCAGACCGGTGATGAGGGGGAATTTCTTCATATTCGTTCTCTCGCGGGTTGTTGTTGGTTTGGCAAGACAGAAGAAAAAATGAAACGGGGAAACCTTTTTTGTACTTAGAATTCCATACTGGACTTTTACGTATTATCCGTCAATCGGGCAGACAGCCTTATACCCGGCCTCTGGTCGGGTGCTAGCCAAATGCAAAAAAGGCCGGGTCGGTGCTTCGCAAATTAGCGAAACACCGACCCGGCCCTCAGCAACCGCCCAGAGAGTTATTCCAGCGCGGCAGCCGGCCCGAAGAACTCGTAACGGCTCTGCTTCTCTGGCACACCCAAAGCCTTGAGGTGACGCTTGATCGCCGCCATGAAGCCTTTAGGCCCCAGGAAGTACGCATCCACATCGCGTTCTTTTGGCAACCACGCGCCAAGTTGCTCCTGGCTCAACAGGCCAACCTTGTCCGCCGCCGGGCTGATGCCATCGTCTTCGGCATAGCAATAAAAACGCTTGAGCTGCGGATGACGCTCGGCCAGCCCATCGATCCAGTCACGGAAAGCATGCACGCTACCGTTACGCGCGCAGTGAATAAAGTGCACCGGCCGCTCGGTCGCCAGCGCCGCTTCGAGCATCGCCAGCGTCGGGGTGATGCCGACGCCGCCACTGATCAGCACCAACGGTTTGTCGCTGGCGGTCAGGGTGAAATCGCCCGCTGGCGGGAACAGCATAATGCTTGCGCCGACGTGCAGTTGATCGTGCAAATGGTTGGAAGCGCGGCCGCCGGTTTCGCGCTTGACGCTGATGCGGTACTGGCCCTTATTGGCCAGCGCCGACAGCGAATAGTTACGTCGAATTTCTTCGCCATCGAGGATCAGTTTCATGCCGATGTACTGGCCAGGCTCTGCCGCGAGAATCGGGCCCTTGTCCGCCGGTTCGAAGTAGAAAGAAATGATTTCCGCGCTCTCCTCGACCTTGGCCACCACGATGAACTCCCGCGCACCACGCCAGCCGCCCGGCGCCTGGGCCTTCTGGTCGTAGATGCTGGCTTCGGCGCCGATCAGGATCTCGGCCAATTGACCGTAGGCCGCGCCCCATGCGCTCATCACTTCAAGCGTGGCAATCTCTTCGCCCAGCACTTCGGAAATGGCTCGCAACAGGCAGCTACCCACAATCGGGTAATGCTCCGGGAGGATCTGCAGGGCCACGTGCTTGTTGATGATCTTGGCCACCAGGTCGCCCAACTGATCGAGCTGGTCGATGTGCCGCGCATACATCAATACACCGTTGGCCAGGGCGCGAGGCTGATCGCCGCTGGCCTGGTGGGCCTGGTTGAACAGCGGACGGACTTCCGGATATTCGGAGAGCATCATGCGGTAGAAGTGAGTGATCAACGCTTCGCCGCCGCTTTCCAGCAACGGCACGGTGGACTTGATGATGGCACGGTCTTGAACGCTAAGCATAAGAGCAACCCCTGGGCTTTATATGAATAACCTTTACTTATCAGTTTCCATGCCAACAATTAAAACGTTATAAATCAGTAGGTTAAAAACACAGTAGTCATATCGACACGCGACGTTTTATAGTCACACCGACTACACGGAGTCATTATGACTGCAAAATTACTGCTCACGACGTTGCTGCCCCTGGTCTCCGACCTGTCCCGCGAACTGCCCGAAGGCGAGCGCTACCGACGCTTGCTCGAAGCCATGCGCGCCCTGCTCCCGTGCGACGCCGCGGCCCTGCTGCGGCTCGATGGCGAATGGCTGGTGCCGCTGGCGGTGGACGGGTTGAGCACCGACACCCTCGGTCGACGCTTCAAAGTCAGCGAACACCCGCGCTTCGAAGCGTTGCTCAGCAGCCCCGGCCCGACTCGCTTCGCCGCCGACAGTGATTTGCCCGATCCTTATGACGGTCTGGTCGATGGTCTTCACGAACATCTGGAGGTCCACGACTGCATGGGCTGCCCGCTGTTTATTGACGAGCGTCCGTGGGGTTTGCTGACCCTCGACGCGCTCGACCCTGAACGTTTCGAACCGATCGAACTGGACGCCCTGCAAGCCTTCGCCAGCCTCGCCGCCGCCACGGTCAACGCCGCCGAGCGCATCGAACGACTGGCCAATCGCGTCGAGGACGAACATCAGCGCGCCGAGGTTTACCGTCAGGCCAGCGGCCAGCAGAACCGCGAAATGATCGGCCAGAGCAAGACTTACAAACGACTGGTGGAAGAGATCAGCCTGGTGGGCGGCAGTGACCTGACGGTGCTGATCACCGGCGAAACCGGAGTCGGCAAAGAGCTGGTGGCCCAAGCCATCCACGCGGCGTCCCCACGGGCCGACAAACCGATCATCAGCCTCAATTGCGCCGCCCTGCCAGACACGCTGGTGGAGAGCGAATTGTTCGGCCATGTGCGCGGGGCTTTCACCGGCGCGACGAATGATCGGCGCGGCAAGTTCGAGCTGGCCAATGGCGGTACGTTGTTTCTCGATGAAGTGGGCGAACTGTCGCTGACGGTGCAGGCCAAATTGCTGCGAGTGCTGCAGAGCGGGCAATTGCAGCGTCTGGGGTCGGACCAGGAACATCAGGTCGACGTGCGATTGATCGCCGCGACCAACCGTGACCTGGCTGAAGAAGTGCGCAGCGGTCGCTACCGTGCCGACTTCTATCATCGCCTGAGCGTTTACCCGCTACTGGTGCCCGCACTGCGCGATCGCGGTCGGGATGTGCTGCTGCTCAGCGGCTACTTCCTGGAACAAAACCGCTCACGCATGGGCCTCAACAGCCTGCGCCTGACCAGTGATGCGCAAGCGGCACTATTGGCGTATGACTGGCCGGGGAACGTGCGGGAGCTGGAGCATTTGATTGGTCGCAGTGCGTTGAAGGCGTTGGGTAACTGCAAGCAACGGCCGAAGATTCTCAGTTTGAGTGCGGCGGATCTGGACTTGCCCAACGGCAGCATTGAACCCGTGCCGGAACCGGTGGTTGCGGCACCGGCGGCGGCATTAATTGCAGGGGATTTGCGTGAGGCCACCGAGCATTATCAGCGCCAACTGATCAGCGCTTGCCTGCAACGGCACCAGAACAACTGGGCCAGCGCGGCCCGGGAGCTGGGCCTGGATCGGGCGAACCTTGGACGGATGGCCAAGCGGTTGGGTATGAAATAGTCTCACCTGGATAACGTCGTACCCTTGTGGCGAGGGAGCTTGCTCCCGTTGGAGTGCGTAGCGCTCCCGCTTTTTCCAGAGTAGAACCTCATTGCTGGTTTCACGACCGCTTCGCGGCCGAACGGGAGCAAGCTCCCTCGCCACAGGGGTTCACTGTTTAGGCGGTAATGGGGATTACTCCTAAAGCCTGCCCCTCACAAGTCGATAACCCGGCATCGATAGCTGTTGGCGATCCTCACAATCGCCCATCACCTTTCTCCACAGAAGGTTTTTATGTCTTCCAACAAAGCCCGCGCAGATTCACTTTCGCTTCTGCTGTTTACCTTGCGCAGCGGCAAGCTGATGGCGATCAACCTGCTGAAAGTCAGCGAAATCATCCCCTGCCCGCCGTTGACCAGGCTGCCGGAGTCGCACCCCCACGTCAAAGGCATCGCCACCCTGCGCGGCGCATCGCTGTCGGTGATCGATCTGAGCCGCGCCATCGGCGAGCGACCGCTGGAAGACCCGAACGGTGGCTGCCTGATCGTCACCGACGTCAGCCGCTCCAAACAGGGCCTGCATGTTCAGGCGGTGAGCAAGATCGTCCATTGCCTGACCACCGACATCCGTCCACCGCCCTTCGGTTCCGGCGGCGTGCGCTCGTACATCACCGGCGTGACCTCGGTCGACGGCACTTTGGTGCAGGTGCTGGACATCGAAAAGGTCATCCACGGCATCGCTCCGGCGCAGATCGAAACGGCCCCCACCGAACTGAGCATGGAAGACGCCGAAGTCCTCGGCAACGCGCGAATCCTGGTGGTCGATGACAGCCAGGTCGCCCTGCAACAATCGGTACACACCCTGCGCAACCTCGGCCTGCAATGCCACACCGCTCGCAGCGCCAAGGAAGCCATCGACTGCCTGCTGGACCTGCAAGGCACCGCCCAGCAGATCAACCTGATCGTCTCGGACATCGAAATGTCGGAAATGGACGGCTATGCCCTCACCCGCACATTGCGCGAAACGCCGGACTTCTCGCACCTCTATGTGTTGCTGCACACCTCGCTGGACAGCGCGATGAACAGCGAGAAGGCTCGACTGGCCGGGGCCAACGCCGTGTTGACCAAATTCTCCTCGCCGGAATTGACCAAATGCCTGATCGCGGCGGCCAGGGCCGTCGCCGAACAAGGTCATTGAGTGGTGGCCGAGGACTTTTGTTTTCTGATGCGGCGCAACCTCGCTGAGGATGTGCCGCCTTGCACTTGGCCAAATGGCATTGAGTTGACCGAGTACCGTCCTGAACTCGCCGAAGCCGTCCATCACTTGATGGAACTCGGCTATCGGGAAGGTGGCGGTCGCGTACCGGCGCTGGAAGTCTGGCAACAGCGTTTCGAAACCGATCCCGAATACGATCCGTCCCTGTGCTTCATTGCGTTCGACGCCGAAGGAATCGTCGGCGTTGCCCAGTGCTGGACCAGTGCCTACATCAAGAGCCTGGTGGTGCATCCGCGCGCTCAAGGCCTCGGACTTGGCCGTGCGCTGCTGCTCAATGCTTTCAAGGTGTTTCAGCAACGTCGCGAAGGCTTTGTGGATCTGAAGGTGCTGGAAAACAACCTTCGGGCCCAGCGTTTGTATGAAAGTGCCGGGATGTATGTGGTCCGCCGGGAACCGGTTCCAACCTGACACCGCTTTCGCGGGCAAGCCTCGCTCCCACAGGATTCAGGTGATCCCTGTGGGAGCGTGGCTTGCGCGCGAAGACGCCCGCACAACCACCCAAAACCATCAGGCATACTCCGACCTCGGCCACTACACGCCAAGGATGCCCAAACCATGAAAGCCACCACCCTGACCTTCCTCTGCCTCACCGCCCTCGCCACCCAAGCCCACGCCTCCAGTCCCGAAGCCTGGGCCGCCTACGACAAAGCCGTGCTCGCCAGTTGCACCAAAACCAGCGCCCTGAAGAACGTCAAACCCATCGGCAACGCCGCGCAGTTCGATGATCGGGTCGGTTATACCGCGCTCCTGCTGCAAGGCCAGTACCCGCAAAAACACATGAAAGGCCAGCAAGGCACCGAGCTGTGCCTCTACAACAAGAAAAGCAAAACCGCCTACGTAACCGAGTGGGACTCCATCCGCCCAACAGCAAAAGCGCAGTGAATGGCGCATAACTTGCTTCGGCACAGGCCCTTGCGGTGGCTTTTTGTCGCCATTTCATGCCCTCACAGGTGACTGGCCGTTCAATGAATACAACGTTTTCCTGCGTAGGTTGTGGCAAATGCTGCAACGACCACCATGTACCCCTGACACTGGCCGAAGCCCGGATGTGGGCGGCCGATGGCGGTCAGGTGATCGTGCTGGTGGAGGCCTTCCTCGCCAATGGCCTGGGCCTGCCCGCGCAGCAACGTGAACACGCCGAACGCCGTTCGGTGGTGGTTCGAAGCGGCGCCTGCGAGGCGCATGTGGCGATCACCTTTGCCGCGTACAACGTCGGCCCCTGCCGGAATCTTGACGAAGACAACCTCTGCCGCATCTACGAACGCCGACCACTGGTGTGCCGCATCTATCCGATGGAAATCAACCCGCACATCCCGCTCAACCCATCTATCAAGGAATGCCCGCCCGAGTCCTGGGTAACAGGGCCGGATTTAATCATCGGGGGTGAGCTGGTGGATCAGGAACTGACGGGATTGATCCAGCGCTCCCGTCAGGCCGATCGCGATGAGATTCAGGCCAAGGAGGCGATTTGCGCGTTATTGGGGATTCGGACGACAGCGTTGAAGGGCGATGGATTTACCGCTTATTTGCCGGATATGAACGCGTTTGCCACGGTTATCGATCAGATTTCAGCGCAATCGCAGATGGAGTCGAGCAGTGATTGGCTGTTTCACGTGTCGGGTGAGGATATTGCCGGGCAAGTGCAGGCGGCGGGCGCACAGGTGGCAACCGATACACCGGTTAGCTATGCGTTTATTTCGTTGCGGGCAGCCTGAAACACCCAACCACTGCACAACTTTAGTTGCACAGTGGCTTGTCTGATGGTGAGTCAGCGAGCAGCAACCGCAAGGCATTCGACTTCCACCCGAGCATTCGCCAGCAGTTTTTTAGCCGCGAACGTTGTCCGGGCAGGTAGGCGATCGGCTGGGAAAGTCCGGCGGTAAACCGCATTCATGGCATCGAAGTCTTTGATATCGTCAAGTATGACCGTGCATTTGGCCACATGAGCGAGGGATGAGCCTCGACGTTGCAGTTCGGTGCGCAGGTTCTCCATGGCCTGGGTCATTTGTGGGCCAATCCCGCCCTTGACCAGTTGGCCATCAGCATCCAGACCGAGCATCCCGGAAAGATAAAGGGTCTCACCGGCCTGTACCGCATCGGAAAATGGCAAGCCTTCTTCATTCGGAAAGTAACGTGGTGAATCGGGTACTGCTGGTGGCAAGCAGCGCTCGGTTATCGCTTGGTACTGGCCATTTTGCTTGAGACGCTCAAGGGCTGCATTCAGGTTATCGCGCAAGCGGGTGTCGCTTTTGCGCACAGCCATCGCCACACCATTGCCCAGCATCGGATCGTTGAGGGCAGGACCGGCAAAGTCGAACGCCTGTCCTTGAGGTTGGCTTAGCAAGGCTTGAGTGATTTCGATGGAGTCTTGCAGGGTGGCATCGATCTCGCCCGCCAGAAGACCGGTAATCAACTGATCGTTGAATTGAAAACTGCGCACCGTTACGCCCGCGTCCGCCCAACGCGCCTTGGCGAACGCTTCACGACTGGTGCCCGCCAGGACGCCGATACGCTTGCCTTTGAGCGATTGCACATCCGGTTGCAACGTCGCGCCTTTGCGCGCTACCAGACGGCTGCTCAGGGGATAAAGATTGTCGGTGAAATCGACCCGCTCGCGCCGCGCCTGTGTAGCCGTCATCGGCATGATCACGTCGAAGCGGCCGGCTTCAAGGGCATGGAGGTTAGTCGCGTAATCCTGATCGATCCAGACACAGCGGGATTCGAGCTCGGCACACAGTGCGTTGCCCAACTCGATGTTCAATCCGACTAGCTCACCTTTGTCGTTACGGCTCTCGAACGGTGGAACCAGGGCTTCGACCCCGAAGCGGATCTGCGGATCGACCGCAGAGGACACGCAGCCGGAGGTCAGGGCCACCAGAGAGAGCAGGGACAGGGTTTTCAGCAGAGACATCTGGCGACCTTCATCAAAAATTCACAGGGCATGAATTCTTGATGAATGACAACCGTCTTTCCTAGAGGAGTAATCGCGCGCTCTTGTGGGAACTGTCTCATTGGCGGGAGGAATAGTGACCCGCCAACAAAATGCACTGACTCTCAGCGTTTACCCATCGAACGACGCGTGCCGGGAGGTGCTGCGCCGGGAGTCTTGGTATGGCCATTCTTCGCGCCATTCTTGTACCAAGGCTGGCTGGCATTCTTCGCCGCAGCCAATTCACCTGGTTTGAATGGAAACTTGAACGCTGGAATCGCCGCTTTGGTTTCGCTGTCTGCGCTGGAGTCGACGCTGGCTGGCAGGTCTGCCTGGTCGTCGCTCAAAGCGTCGGCAACCGGCGGTTGTGTCGGGGAAGTCATGAAAGCTCCGGGTGATGCTTAAAGAGTCGGGCCCGGTAGGCGAGCCGCGAAAGGCGGCAGTATACCTGTGTCGGGAGCCGCAAGCTTCACGCCGCAAGTGAGTCCGTCGGGTTTTGTGCTGACCGACCGGCCGCTATCGCGGGCAAGCCTCGCTCCTACAGGTGCATTGTGTCGTACACCGAATCTGCGAACGACGATGAACCCTGTGGGAGCGGGCTTGCTCGCGATGAACGATAACGCGGTCTACGCCGGATCGACGTTATCCAGCGCCCGATTCACTACCAACTCCGCCAGCATGATGACCTGCTGAATCGCCATCGCCGTATGGCGCTGCGGGCCGGTCAGGTAGTTGGCGAAATCGCTGGCCAGGACACTTGCTGAGGCCAACGATTCACAGGCGTGGGCCAGCAGGCTTTCGGTATCGGCACCCGGGACGACCATGAACAGGGTGCTGGGGCGACGTTTTTTTTCGGTGTATGGCGCCGGGGGATCGAGGTAGTAATCGAGGGCGCGTTTTATGGCTTCGCGATCTTTGAGTAATTCTTCGGTGCGCGAGGCTTCGGCGTTGGGGGTGGTGGCGTTGAAGGGTGGGTCGGGGATTAACTTATCCATACAAACTCCTGCTGAAATGGGTGCCACCACTCGCCGGATCTCAAGCGACGAGGAGGTGGCAGCTATGTGCAGAGTGAGATCCACCGGAGCAGGCAACCGGCCAGACCGAAGTCTGCCCGCACACAGCTGCCATAACGCATTTACAGGCAGCGGATAAGCTGGCGCCAATTATGGTGGCATTGGCGCTAGATGCATACTAGTTGCCGGGGATCTCACGCCCGGTCGCTGAATTTGCAGCGACAGCTAAAGACTAGAGAGCCCGCGTCCGACCGACAACCTGAAAAACGCGTGGGAAAGTTCCATGTTTTGACACATCCGTTAAACATTCAAATCGGAACGCGGAGCGTCCCTGGCAGCATTCCCATGCGGGAGCATGAGAACGATCAATCCCACGTCTGACACCGAATTCGTCTGACACGGATTACTGTAGGAGCGCTGTCGAGTGAAACGAGACTGCGATCTTTTGATCACGGGGAATCAGCATCAATCCAAAGAGGTCCAAACTGACAGCGCCGTCAGTTACCAGTCACTCTCCTGACGGGCGAACAGGTTTATAAAGGAAGGTATAAGCCTGACAAAATTCCAACCACTCTGCCCGGCGCCCCACTCGCATGCGAATTCAGAAAAAAAACGCCCTGTTCGCCGCCCTTCTGATCACCCTGGCAGCGCTGGGCGTGTGGTACGCCGCCAAACCCGCCACCACCAAACTGGCCCCCTCCACCGCCATCCCCGTGCGAGTGGTCAGCGTCGCCGAAAAAGACGTGCCCCGCTACATCAGCGGCATTGGCTCGGTGCTGTCGTTGCACAGCGTGGTCGTGCGCCCCCAGATCGACGGCATCCTCACCAAACTGCTGGTCAAGGAAGGTCAACTGGTGAACAAAGGTGATCTGCTGGCCACCATCGACGACCGCTCGATCCGCGCCAGCCTCGACCAGGCCCGGGCGCAACTGGGCGAAAGTCAGGCGCAACTGCAAGTGGCGCAGGTCAACCTCAAACGCTACAAACTGCTGACCGTCGACGACGGTGTGTCCAAGCAGACCTACGACCAGCAACAAGCCCTGGTCAACCAACTCAAAGCTACCGCCCAAGGAAATCAGGCCTCGATCGATGCCGCTCTGGTGCAGCTTTCTTACACACAGATTCGCTCCCCGGTCACCGGTCGCGTCGGTATTCGCACAGTGGATGAAGGCAATTTCCTGCGCATGACTGACACCCAAGGCTTGTTCACCGTGACCCAGATCGACCCGATCGCCGTGGAATTTTCCCTGCCGCAACACCTGTTGCCGACCCTGCAAGGCCTGATCAACGATCCCCGGCACACGCCGGTCAAGGCTTACATCGGTGCCGACACCGACGGCGAAACCGGCAACCTGCTAGGCGAAGGCCGCCTGACCCTGATCGACAACCAGATCAACGCCAATACCGGGACCATCCGTGCCAAGGCCGAGTTCGCCAACCCCGCACAGAAACTCTGGCCGGGCCTGCTGGTAACGGTAAAGATTCAGACAGCACTGGATAAAAATGCATTGGTGGTGCCACCCAGCGTCGTACAACGTGGCCTCGATCAACATTTCGTCTACCGGGTCAACGGCGACAAGGTCGAAGCCGTTCAGGTGCAGATGGTTTATCAAGGCAGCGGCCAGGACCTCATCAAAGGCGTGAAACCAGGCGATGTGCTGGTCAGCGACGGGCATTCGCGGCTCAAACCGGGTTCGACCGTGCAGGTAGTGACCGACCCACCGCAAGTGGTGCAATCGGAGCCGAAACCATGAAGGGCCATGGCTCGATTTCCGCGTGGTGCATCGATCATCCGGTGGCGACGGTCCTGCTGACCTTTGCCTTGGTGCTGCTCGGTGTCATCGCCTTCCCGCGACTGCCGATTGCGCCACTGCCGGAAGCGGAATTCCCGACCATCCAGGTGGCCGCACAACTGCCTGGCGCCAACCCCGAAACCATGGCCTCGTCGGTGGCCACGCCGCTTGAAGTGCAATTCAGCGCCATCCCCGGCGTGACCCAGATGACCTCGAGCAGCGCCCTGGGCTCGACCATTCTGACCCTGCAATTCACCCTCGACAAAAGCATCGATACCGCCGCGCAGGAAGTCCAGGCCGCGATCAACACCGCCGCCGGCAAACTGCCCAAAGACATGCCGAACCTGCCGAACTGGAGGAAGGTCAATCCGGCCGACAGCCCGGTGCTGATCCTCAGCATCAACTCGCCGCAAATGCCCGGCACCGAAGTCAGTGACCTGGTGGAAACCCTGCTCGCCCGTCAGATCAGCCAGATCGACGGCGTAGGTAATATCAACATCACCGGTCAGCAACGTCCTGCGATCCGCGTGCAGGCATCAGCAGACAAACTCGCTGCCATTGGCCTGACCCTGGCGGACATTCGTCTGGCAATCCAGCAGACCAGCCTCAATCTGGCCAAAGGTGCGTTGTACGGCGAGTCGAGCATTTCGACCTTGTCCACCAACGACCAATTGTTCCACCCCGAGGAATACGGTCAGCTGATTGTTTCCTACAAGGACGGCGCACCGGTTCATCTCAAGGATGTGGCCAAAGTCGTCAACGGTTCGGAAGACGCCTACATCCAGGCCTGGGCTGATGGTAAGCCGGGGGTGAACCTGGTGATTTTCCGGCAACCGGGAGCCAACATCGTCGCGACCGTCGACCGAATTCAAGCAGCCCTGCCGGCGCTGGAGGCCATGCTGCCGGCCTCGGTGCAGGTCAACGTGCTGGTCGACCGCACCCAGACCATCCGCGCGTCGTTGCATGAAGTGGAAATCACCCTGCTGATCGCGATCCTGCTGGTGGTAGCGGTAATGGCGCTATTCCTGCGGCAGTTGTCGGCGACCCTGATCGTGGCGTCGGTGCTCGGTGTGTCGCTGATCGCCAGTTTTGCCCTGATGTACATCATGGGTTTCAGCCTGAATAACCTGACGCTGGTGGCGATCGTGGTGTCCGTCGGGTTTGTGGTGGACGATGCGATTGTGGTGGTGGAAAACATTCACCGTCACCTGGAAGCCGGCGACGGCATGCGCGAGGCGGCCATCAAGGGCGCCGGCGAGATCGGTTTTACCGTGGTCTCGATCAGTTTCTCGCTGGTGGCGGCGTTCATTCCGCTGCTGTTCATGGGCGGCGTGGTCGGGCGGTTGTTCAAGGAGTTCGCCCTGACCGCCACCTCGACCATCATGATTTCTGTGGTGGTGTCCCTGACGCTCGCACCGACGTTGGCCGCGCTATTCATGCGTGCGCCGGAACACAGCCAATCGGGCTTCGGCGAGCGCTTGCTGGCGCTGTATGAGAAAGGCTTGCGCCGCGCCCTCGCCCATCAGAAGTTGATGATCGGTGTATTCGGTCTATCGCTGGGGCTGGCCGTCGCCGGTTACATCTTTATCCCTAAAGGCTTCTTCCCGGTACAAGACACCGGTTTCGTTCTTGGCACCACCGAAGCAGCGGCGGACATCTCCTACGGCGACATGGTGAAAAAACACTTGGCAATGGCCGAAATCGTCGCCGCCGATCCTGCCGTCGAGACGTTCTCACACTCGGTCGGCGTTGCGGGCAGCAACCAGACCATCGCCAACGGCCGCTTCTGGATTTCGCTGAAAAAACGCGGCGACCGAGACGTGTCAGCCAGCCAATTCATCGACCGGATTCGCCCGCAGCTGATGACAGTCCCGGGCATCGTGCTGTACCTGCGTGCCGGGCAAGACATCAACCTCAGCGCCGGCCCGAGCCGTGCGCAGTACCAATACGTGCTCAAGAGCAACGACGGGGCACTCCTGAGCACCTGGACCCAGCGCCTGACGGAAAAACTGCGCGGCAACCCGGCGTTCCGCGACATGTCCAATGACCTGCAACTGGGCGGCAGCATCACCTACATCAGCATCGACCGCAGCGCGGCGGCGCGTTTCGGCCTGACCGCCAGTGATGTCGACGAGGCGCTGTACGACGCCTTCGGTCAGCGGCAGATCAACGAGTTCCAGACCCAGACCAACCAATACAACGTGATTCTGGAACTGGACACCAAGCAGCGCGGCAAGGCCGAAAGCCTCAATTATTTCTACCTGCGCTCGCCGCTGAGCGGAGAAATGGTGCCGCTGTCGGCCCTGGCGAAATTCGATGCGCCAACCATCGGCCCGTTGTCCATCGCTCACGACGGGATGTTCCCGGCGGCCAACCTGTCGTTCAACCTGGCGCCCGGCATCGCGTTGGGCGATGCGGTGATCATGCTCAACCAAGCCAAGACCGACATCGGCATGCCGGTGGCGATCAGCGGTAATTTCCAGGGCGCGGCCCAGGCGTTTCAGAGTTCGCTGGCCAGCCAACCGTGGCTGATTCTGGCGGCGCTGGTGGCGGTGTACATCATTCTTGGCGTTCTGTATGAAAGCTTCGTGCACCCGCTGACCATCATTTCGACGCTGCCCTCGGCGGGGCTCGGGGCGGTGATCATGCTGTGGATCTGCGGCCAGGACTTTTCGATCATGGCGCTGATCGGGCTGGTGTTGCTGATCGGCATCGTCAAGAAAAACGGCATCCTGATGATCGACTTCGCACTGGAGGCCCAGCGCAACCGTGGCTTGCCGCCGGAAGAAGCGATCTATGAGGCGTGTATGACGCGGTTCCGGCCGATCATCATGACCACCCTCGCCGCCTTGCTCGGCGCCCTGCCGCTGATGCTCGGCTACGGCACCGGCGCCGAACTGCGTCAGCCATTGGGCATCGCAGTAGTCGGCGGTTTGCTGGTGAGCCAGGCGCTGACGCTGTTCACCACGCCGGTCATATACTTGTGGCTCGAGCGGCTATTCCATCGGCCTAAGCCCGCACCGCTGACGGCGATGGCGACCACAGACTGAGGCGGGATCTCACGCGGTTCAGGGGCCGCTTCGCAGCCCAACGGGGGCAAGCCCCCTCGCCACAAAACTGCCAAACCATCCACACAGGGTAATTATCGACTACCCGCAGAATGTCTTCTAAGCTCCAATTAGCAAAAGGCCAGCATGTTTTGCTGGCCTTTTTTTTATTCGGGATTTATATAGTCGCCTCTGAACGCGACTGGTTTCTGGGACTCTGCCCGATTCTTGTAAAAGAACTCTTTAACGCCTTATTTGCAGAAGTCAGAACCATGAGTGTGAGCAGTGCGAAATCTCAACATCCGATCCGTTCGACACGATCGGAGCGGCTTCTGGTTCTTGGCAGTGTGTTGTTGGTGATTGCGATACTCAGCATCGTGACCTTCCTGCTGATCCGTGAACGCGCCAATGCCGAATTGTCCGCTGCTCGCGCCGCCAACAATATCGTGCAATTGATCGACGCCGACGTGCTGCGCAATGTCGAACTCTATGATGTGTCCCTGCTGGGTTTGATCGCTGCCTCCCAGCGAGAAGACCTCAAGAGCGTTTCTCCAGCCATTCGCCATCTGGCCTATTTCGACCGCGCCACCGCCGCGCCGTACAAGGGCAACATTTTGTTGCTCGATAACAAGGGCGACGTGATCGCCGACTCGGCCTCGGTTGAGCCCAGACAGGGCAATTATGCCGATCGCGAATACTTCCAGTCTCACGTGGATAACCCGGACCCGGGCATGTTCATCAGCCCCCCTTTCAGAGGCCGGTCGCCCGAACAGGATTGGCGTATCAGTTTCAGCCGCCGGGTGAACGGCCCCCAAGGTGAGTTCCTGGGCGTGGCCGAAGCCGCCATGCGGTTAAGTTACTTCGATCAGTTGTTCAACAGTTTGAGCATCGGCCGCGACAGCACAGTCAATCTGATCAGCAAGGACGGGACTCTTCTGGCTCATCAACCACGTCTGGCCGAAGAACTGATCGGCAAGAACTTCAGTCATCGCCCCAACTTTCAGCGCATAGTCAAAGAAGGCAACGGCAGCTTTACCAGCATGTCCAGCCGCTACCAGGACAAGCGCTTGTACACCTTCTCCAAGGTCGGGAACTTGCCGTTGATCGTCATCGTTGCGCTATCGAGCGATGAAGTCTTTGCGGCCTGGAAGCGCACTGCGGTGGTGGTCAGCTTCGCGACCATTGCCCTGTGTGTGAGCTTGCTGTGGCTGACCTGGTTGCTCTGCCGGGAATTGCGTCGGCGTCAAAGTGCCGAGCAGGAACTGGCACAACTGGCCGCTACCGACCCTTTGACCGGTCTGGCCAACCGTCGAAGCCTGGATCAGGCCTTGCACCATGAATGGTTTCGCGCCCAACGTTCCGGTCTGCCATTGTCGGTGCTGATGATCGATGTCGATCACTTCAAGGCGTTCAACGATCGCCATGGCCATCAGGGCGGCGACGATGCCTTGCGCCGGGTGGCCAAAGTGATCGGCCCCCATGTTCGACGGCCGGCGGATCTGGTCGCCCGTTACGGTGGCGAGGAGTTTTCGGTGATCCTGGCTGAAACCGACAGCGCCGGCGCGCAACAGATTGCCGACACCATCCGCGCAGCAGTGGAGCAGTTGCCGTTGGTGGGGAGTGATACATCGCCGATTACTGTCAGTATCGGTATCAGTACCTGGACGACAGCATCCGATATCAGCCTGGAGCAGTTGTTGTATACGGCAGACAAGGCGCTGTATCAGGCCAAGGAAAGTGGGCGGAATCGGGTGGTTTGCGCGGATTAGAAGCCAGAATCAAAAGATCTTGGCATAAAAAAAGGCCACCCGAAGGCAGCCTTTAAAAACTAGAGAGGTTTTTTGCTTACACGGCCGCAACAGGACGCATGTAAGAGATCGGTGCAGTGCTGGCGTCTTCGAAAGTCACGACTTCCCAAGCATCTGTCTGCTCAATCAACTTGCGCAGCAGCTGGTTGTTCAATGCATGTCCGGACTTGAAGCCCTTGAACTCACCAATCAGGCTATTGCCCAGCAGGTAGAGGTCACCAATTGCATCGAGGATCTTGTGCTTCACGAATTCGTCTTCATAGCGAAGGCCGTCTTCGTTCAGTACACCATCCGCGTCGACCACAATAGCGTTTTCAACGCTGCCGCCGAGTGCGAGGTTGTGCTTGCGCAGGTACTCGATGTCACTCATGAAACCAAAGGTACGGGCGCGGCTGACTTCTTTTACGAACGAAGTGCTGGAAAAATCCACGCTTGCACTTTGTGTGCGGTCACGGAAAACCGGGTGATCGAAATCGATCTCGAAGCTCACTTTGAAACCTTCGAAAGGGACGAAAGTGGCGCGCTTGTCGCCGTCTTCCACTGTCACTTCCCGCAGGATCCGGATGAACTTCTTGGCGGCGTCCTGTTCTTCCAGGCCGGCCGATTGAATCAGGAATACGAAGGGTCCAGCGCTACCATCCATGATCGGGACTTCGGACGCGGAGAGCTCGACGTAGGCGTTATCGATGCCCAGGCCAGCCATGGCCGAGAGCAGGTGCTCCACCGTGTCCACTTTGACGTCACCGCTAACAAGCGTGGTCGACATAGTGGTTTCGCCAACGTTTTCCGCGCGGGCAGGAATCTGCACCACAGGGTCGAGGTCAGCACGACAAAACACAATGCCGGTGTCGACGGGCGCTGGCTTGAGGGTCAGGTAGACCTTCTCCCCGGAGTGCAGGCCGACACCTGTGGCACGGATAATATTCTTCAGGGTGCGTTGTTTTATCATGGCATGGGCCGCTTCAGCGCAAATTGCGAACTGGTATCAACAAAGGCTGGCGATGATAGCAGACCAGACCTTTGCTGAACACCAATCACCCTAATACCCCTGATACATTTCATCAATCGGCCTGACGACGCAGGAAAGCCGGGATGTCCAGGTAGTCCAGGTCATCTTGCGGGTTCATCTTCGCGGCAGTCGCAGCACCGGCCTGAGCCTGGTTGCGCATGACGGTCGGACGATCCAGGTCACGGTAATTCACCGCAGGCTGCTCCTGACGAACAGGGGCTTGTTGTTGTGGCTGGGAAGCCATCGAGGTGTGAACGGTATTGTCGATGACCTTTACAGGCTTCTCGATTTTAGCGCCTAAACCGGTGGCAACAACAGTCACGTGCAGCTCGTCGCGCATGTCCGGATCGATAACGGTACCGACCTTGACCATTGCGTGCTCGGAAGCGAAGGCTTCGATGATGCTACCCACGTCGGAGTACTCACCCAGGGACAGGTCAGGACCGGCGGTGATGTTCACCAGAATGCCGCGTGCGCCTTGCAGGTTCACGTCTTCGAGCAACGGGTTGCGAATGGCCGCTTCGGTGGCCTCACGTGCACGGTTCGGACCGCTGGCGCAGCCAGTGCCCATCATCGCCATGCCCATTTCGCTCATCACGGTACGCACGTCGGCAAAGTCGACGTTGATCATGCCCGGACGCTTGATGATGTCGGAGATACCGCGAACGGCACCGGCCAGTACATCGTCGGCCTTGGCGAAAGCCGACAGCAGGCTTGCGTCTTTACCGAGGATGGTCAGCAGCTTCTCGTTGGGAATGGTGATCAACGAGTCGACGCTTTCAGACAGCAGACGAATGCCTTCGTCGGCGATCTGCATACGCTTGCGACCTTCGAACGGGAACGGACGGGTCACCACCGCAACGGTGAGGATCCCCATTTCCTTGGCCACTTCGGCAATGATCGGCGCAGCACCGGTACCGGTACCACCGCCCATGCCGGTTGTGATGAACACCATATTGGTGCCCTGCAGGACTTCGGCAATGCGCTCACGGTCTTCGAGAGCGGCCTGACGACCTACTTCAGGGTTGGCGCCGGCGCCCAGGCCTTTGGTCACGCCGGTGCCCAGTTGCAGGATGGTCCGAGCGCCGATGCTTTTCAGCGCTTGGGCATCAGTGTTGGCGCAGATGAATTCAACGCCTTCAATGTTGCTCTTGACCATGTGATTGACAGCGTTGCCGCCGCCACCGCCAACACCGATAACTTTAATTACCGGGCTTGCGGGGATGTTGTCTACGAGTTCGAACATTTTCCCTCTCCTTACATTCTCTAGTTTTTTCGCCTACTGCTGTTTGAAGCGGTGTTGCGGTAAAGCTTTAGAAATTGCCTTGTACCCAGCTCTTGAAGCGATCGAGCAAGGCGACTTTCGGTTCGTCATTGCTGTAGCTGTCGCGGCTGCCGATGCCCGAGAACGAAATCCCGTCGGACTGCTTCTGCAGGCCGTACATCAACAGGCCAACGCCGGTGGAATAAATCGGGTTGCGGACCACGTCGTCCAGGCCCTTGACGCCATGCGGCACGCCCAAGCGAACCGGCATGTGGAAGATCTCTTCGGCCAGTTCCACCGCGCCTTCCATCTTCGACGTACCGCCAGTCAGCACGATGCCGGCCGGGATCAAGTCTTCGTAGCCACTGCGACGCAGCTCGGCCTGGATCAGGGTGAACAGCTCGTCGTAACGTGGCTCGACCACTTCGGCCAGGGCCTGACGGGACAGCTCGCGCGGTGGACGATCGCCGACGCTCGGCACCTTGATGGTTTCGCCGGCACCGGCCAGTTTGGCCAGGGCGCAGGCGTAGCGAATCTTGATTTCCTCGGCGTACTGGGTCGGGGTGCGCAGCGCCATGGCGATGTCGTTGGTCACCTGATCGCCCGCAATCGGGATCACCGCGGTGTGACGGATCGCGCCTTCGGTGAAGATCGCGATGTCGGTGGTGCCGCCGCCGATGTCCACCAGGCACACGCCCAGCTCTTTCTCGTCGTCGGTCAGGACCGAGTAGGCCGAGGCCAACTGCTCGAGAATGATGTCGTCGATTTCCAGGCCGCAGCGGCGCACGCATTTTTCAATGTTCTGTGCGGCGTTGACGGCGCAGGTGACCACGTGAACCTTGGCTTCCAGACGCACGCCGGACATACCCAGCGGCTCGCGAACGCCTTCCTGGTTATCGATCACGTAATCCTGCGGCAGGGTGTGCAGCACGCGCTGGTCAGCCGGGATCGCCACAGCCTGGGCAGCGTCGAGAACGCGCTCAAGGTCGGCGGAGCTGACTTCGCGATCACGAATCGCCACGATGCCGTGGGAGTTCAGGCTGCGGATGTGATTGCCAGCCACGCCGACAAACGCCGAGTGGATCCGGCAACCGGCCATCAGCTGCGCTTCTTCGATCGCGCGCTGGATCGACTGGACGGTGGACTCGATGTTCACCACTACGCCTTTTTTCAGGCCGCGGGACGGATGAGTACCGATCCCGACGATTTCGAGCGTGCCGTCGTCCGAGACCTCGCCGACCAGCGCCACCACCTTGGAGGTGCCGATATCGAGACCGACGATCATTTTGCCGCTTTGCACGTTTGCCATGGGTCCTGCCTCTTCTTAATTCTTCGCGACAGCGGGTTGGGCTGTCGTGGGCGCTACAGGTTCCCGCCAGCCAACAGCGAGGCCGTTGGCGTAGCGCAGATCGATGCGCGCAATGTTCGTAATCTGCTCTTTGAGCGTCTTGTCATAGATGGCAATGAAGCGGCGCATCTTTTCCACCAGCTTGCCGCGTCCCAGCAGCAGTTCGATTCCCGGGCCCGCGCTTCCGGCGCCGGTGGTCAGGAACCAACTGCCTCGTTCACGCAACTCCAGGCGTGCAATCGAGAAGCCCAATGGCCTGAGCATCTGGCTCAGTACCTGGTATTGCTGCATCACTTGCTGCTGGGCCCGCTGCGGGCCGAACAGCTGTGGCAGGTGTTCGTAGTTCGCCAGCTCGCGTGGAGTGAACGCCTGCCCCTGGTTGTTCAGCAGCGACTCATCGCCCCAGCGGGCCACCGGCAGTTGTTCTTCCAGGCGAATCACCACCTGATCCGGCCACACCCGACGCACTTCGGCGTGGGCAATCCATGGCATCTGTTCAAGCTCGGTACGCATGCTCTCCAGGTCGATGGTGAAGAAGCTCGACGCCACGTAGGGGGCGATCCGCTGCTGCACCGCTTGCTGGCTGATGTAACTCAAGTCGCCCTGCACCGCGATCTTGGTGATCGGCCGGTCGGCGTACGGCAGCAAACGCTGTGCGCCTTCATAAGTGCCGAACCCCAGCGCGACCAACAGCACGGGCCAGAACAGACTTTTCAGAAAACCAAAATTGGCTTTCGGCAGGCGCGCAGACATCGGCTCTTTGGCCACCATTCGGCTGGCACCCCGCGGCACCGGCTTGCGGCCGGGTGCGGAAGGCTGATGACGTAGCTGAGCGCCTTGCATGGTCTTAACCTCTTGTCGGCTCTTGGTTACCGGCAGCATTGCCGGTAACGCTGGCGGCCAGAATCGCCAGAACCAGTTGCTGGAAATCCAGGCCAGCGGCACGGGCCGCCATTGGAACCAGACTGTGATCGGTCATGCCCGGTGCGGTGTTGACTTCCAGGAACCAGAACTGCCCGTCGGCGTCCTGCATCACGTCTGCCCTGCCCCAACCGGCGATACCCAGCGCCTCACAGGCTTTGGCCGTGAGGTCCATGAGTTCTTTTTCTTTATTGCTGTCCAGGCCACACGGGATCCGGTACTGGGTATCGGAAGCCACGTACTTGGCGTCGTAGTCGTAGAAACTGTGGGTTGTGCCCAGGGCGATTGGAGGCAACACCTGGTCACGCAGGGTGGCGATGGTGAACTCCGGACCTTGAATCCATTGCTCGACCA
This sequence comes from Pseudomonas sp. F-14 TE3482, assembly GCF_053629455.1. Lineage (NCBI taxonomy): Bacteria > Pseudomonadati > Pseudomonadota > Gammaproteobacteria > Pseudomonadales > Pseudomonadaceae > Pseudomonas > Pseudomonas sp. F-14 TE3482. The sequence continues at coordinate 2,346,900 of NZ_JBRJII010000001.1, read as the reverse complement.
ACACTTGCGAATCGTAGGTACTGGCCGCTTTCCATGCGTCGATCAATTCGGACGCGGAGGTCACTTTGGCCATCCCGATACTGGAACCTTCATGGGCCGGTTTGACGATCAAAGGGAAGCCCAGTTCCGTGGCCGCCGAAATACAATCGGCCTCAGAGCTCAGTACCGCATGACGCGGCGTCGGAATACCGAGGCTGTGCCAGACCTGCTTGGTGCGCAGTTTGTCCATGGCCAGTGCCGAGGCCAGAATGCCGCTGCCGGTGTACGGAATGCCCAGGCATTCGAGCAGGCCCTGCATGCTGCCGTCTTCACCGCCACGACCGTGGAGGATGATGAAGGCGCGGTCGATTTTTTCGTTCAGCAGACGCTGCAGCAGGTCATCGCCCACATCAAGACCGAAGGCGTCCACACCGGCGCTTTGCAGTGCGTCGAGCACCGCGTTACCCGACTTCAGGGAGACTTCACGCTCGGCACTCTTGCCGCCGAACAGCACGGCGACACGGCCGAAGTCTTTCGGCGCGATAGTGGAGACGAGGTTGGCGTAAGCAGCAGTCATTTCAACTTCCCCACGCTTGGCGCGGCAACCGCGCCAGCGAACAACGGACTGTTCAATAGTTTCGGTGCGAGACCGCCGATATCACCGGCGCCCTGGCACAGCAGAATGTCGCCGGCACGCAGCAGCGGCTTGACGATTGGCGCGAGGTCGATGCCACGCTCGATGTAGATCGGGTCGAGCTGACCGCGCTGGCGAATGCTGTTGCACAGCTTGCGGCTGTCAGCGCCCGGAATCGGCTCTTCGCCGGCCGGGTAGACTTCCATCAACAGCAGCACGTTGGCGTCGGCCAACACGTTGACGAAGTCGTCGTACAGGTCGCGGGTGCGGCTGTAACGGTGCGGCTGGTAAACCATCACCAGACGGCGCTCCGGCCAGCCACCGCGCACGGCTTTGATCACGGCGGCGACTTCGGTCGGGTGGTGACCGTAGTCGTCCACCAGCATCACGTTGCCGCCATCAACCGGCAGTTCGCCGTACACCTGGAAGCGACGACCCACACCCTGGAACCCGGACAGGCCCTGGACGATGGCTTCATCGCTGACGCCTTCGTCGGTGGCGATGCAAATGGTCGCCAGCGCGTTCAGCACGTTGTGGTTGCCCGGCATGTTCACCGACACATCCAGCGGCTCGCGATCAGGGCGCAGTACGGTAAAGAAGGTCTGCATGCCTTGTTGGCGCACATTGATGGCACGCACATCGGCATCGTCGCCAAAACCGTAGGTGACCGTCGGACGTTTCACCTGCGGGAGGATTTCACGCACCACCGGATCGTCCAGGCACACCACCGCCAGACCGTAGAACGGCAGGTTGTGCAGGAACTCGACGAAGGTTTTCTTCAGTTTGTTGAAGTCACCGTCGTAGGTCGCCATGTGGTCGGCATCGATGTTGGTGACCACGGCCACCAGCGGCTGCAAGTGCAGGAAGCTGGCATCGCTTTCGTCGGCTTCGGCGATCAGGTAACGGCTGGTGCCGAGCTGGGCATTGGTGCCCGCGGCATTCAGACGACCACCGATCACGAACGTCGGGTCCAGGCCACCGGCGGCGAACACCGAAGCGATCAGGCTGGTGGTGGTGGTTTTGCCGTGGGTACCGGCAACGGCGATGCCGTGGCGGTAGCGCATCAGTTCGGCCAGCATCTCGGCACGCGGCACCACCGGAATCCGGCGTTCCAGGGCCGTGGCCACTTCCGGGTTGGAAGTGTTCACGGCGCTGGAGGTAACCAGCACATCGGCGTTCGTGGCGTTCTCGGCACGGTGACCGATATAGATGTGGGCACCGAAGGATTCCAGGCGCTCGGTCACCGGCGATGCTTTGAGGTCGGAACCGGACACTTCATAGCCCAGGTTCAGCAACACCTCGGCAATGCCGCACATGCCCACGCCGCCGATACCGACGAAGTGGATGCGACGGATGCGGCGCATTTCCGGGTGCGGCATGGCTTTCTTGTTCTCAACCATGAGCCACCTCCAGGCAGGTATCGACCACGTTACGAGTGGCATCGGGTTTGGCCAGGCGGCGTGCCGCGGTGGCCATGTCGTTGAGTCGTTGCGGTTGCATCAAGACCTCTGTCAGGCGAGCGGCAAGATCCGCTGCGCCAGTCGTTCTTTGCGGCATCAGGAAGGCAGCGCCTTCACGGGCCAAATAATCAGCGTTACGGGTCTGGTGATCGTCGATCGCGTGGGGCAAAGGCACCAGCATCGAGGGCAGACCGGCAGCCGCCAGTTCACTGATGGTCAATGCGCCTGCGCGGCACACCACCAGGTCGGCCCAGCCATAGGCTTGGGCCATGTCTTTGATGAAAGGCTGCACTTGCGCCTCGACGCCAGCTGCGCGATAGCGCTCTGCAGTCACTTCATCGTGGTTTTTGCCGGCCTGATGAAACACGTCCGGACGCAGGTCGGGAGCGACTTGCGACAGGGCTTCAGGCAGCAACTTGTTCAACGGCTCTGCGCCCAGGCTTCCGCCCAGGATCAGCAAACGCGCCTTGCGACCGGCCAGGGCAGGTCGCGGTGTTTCGAGGAACAGCTCGGTGCGCACCGGGTTACCGGTGGTGCGACGGCTGTTCGACAGGGTAAAGGTGTCGGGGAACGCTTCACAGACTCGGGCGGCCAACGGCACCAGCAACCGATTGGCGGTACCGGCCACGGCGTTCTGCTCATGAACGATCACCGGCACGCCGGACAATTTGGCTGCAACGCCGCCGGGCCCGGTCACATAACCCCCGAAGCCGACCACGCAGACTGGCCGCAGCTGACGAATGATCGCCCGCGCCTGCCAGATCGACTTGAGCAACATGAACGGTGCCTTGAGCAGGGACAATTTGCCCTTGCCGCGCAAACCGCTGGCGTTGATCCGATGCAATTGAAGGCCGGCCGCCGGCACCAGATCGTTCTCGATCCCGCGCGGCGTGCCCAGCCAGTGCACGGTGTAACCGCGGGCCTGGAACTCCCGAGCGCAGGCCAGTGCCGGGAACACGTGGCCCCCCGTGCCGCCGGCCATGATCAATACGTTAGCGCCCATGGTTCGGCTCCTCGGCGAAGTCGCTCTCATGGAACTCCATCTCTTCACTGCCCAAGTGGGTTCGACTCTCCCACTCGATGCGCAGCAACAAGCCAAGACAGGCACAGCAGATCACCAACGAACTGCCGCCATAACTGAGGAATGGCAGAGTCAGCCCCTTGGTCGGCAATAGGCCTACGTTCACTCCGATGTTGATCAGGAACTGACCGATCCACAGGAACGACAAACCATACGCGATGTAAGCGGCGAAAAATTGTTTGGCCTTCTCGGCCCAATAACCGATGTACATGCCACGAATACAGACAAAGACGAACAGCGCCAAGGTGCATAACGAACCCACGGCACCCAGTTCTTCGGCCAGGACCGAGAACACGAAGTCAGTGTGGGCTTCCGGCAGGTAGAACTGTTTCTGCACGCTGTTGCCCAGGCCAACGCCCAGCCATTCGCCGCGACCGAAAGCGATCAAGGCTTGAGACAACTGATAGCCCGCACCGAACTGGTCGGCCCACGGGTCCGCAAAGTTGGTCAGTCGCGCCATTCGATACGGCTGCATCTGAATCAACAACACCACCGCACCGACAGCCAGGACAACCATCAAGGAAAAACGGAACAGCCCGACGCCGCCGAGGAACAGCATCGCTGCAGCCGCCCCCATCATTACAACGGTGGCACCGAAGTCCGGCTCCATCAGCAACAGCCCCGCCATCGGCAGTAGAACGATGAACGGCTTGAAGAAACCCATCCAGCTTTCACGCACTTCTTTCTGGCGACGCACCAGATAACCGGCGAGGTAGATCACCACGAACACCTTGGCGATCTCGGAAGGCTGAACGTTGAAAAAGCTGAAGCCGATCCAGCGCATCGAACCGTTCACTTCACGGCCAATGCCGGGGATGATCACCATCACCAGCAAACCGAATGCACCAATCAGCATCAGCCAGCCCAGGCGTTGCCAGGTAGCGATCGGAATCATCATGGTGACGATGCAGGCACCCAGTCCCAGCACCACGTAGATCAGGTGGCGGATCATGTAATACAGGGCACTGCCCGATTGCACCGCCGCCACTTCAGTGGATGCCGATGCAATCATGACCAGGCCCAGGCCCAGCAGCGCCAGACAACCGGCGAGCATCGGGAAATCGAGGTCGATGCCGCGCCCGGTGATGATCGGCGACGGGTACGGCTTGATGATATTCAGGAGGCTCATGCCAAGTCCTCCACGGCGCGGACAAACTGGTGACCGCGATCTTCGTAGTTCTTGAACATGTCGAAACTGGCGCAGGCCGGCGACAGCAGCACCGCATCGCCCTTTTCTGCGATGGCGCGGCATTGCGCGACCGCTTCGATCAGCGAGCCGACGCGAATCAGTGGCACGGCATCGCCAATGGCCTCGCCGATCTTGTCGGAATCACGGCCCATCAAAATGACGGCGCGGCAGTTGGCCGCCACCGGATCACGCAAATCCTTGAATTCGGCACCCTTGCCATCGCCACCGGCGATCAGCACGAGTTTGCCGTCGATGTCCGCGCCCAGGCCTTCGATGGCGGCCAGTGCGGCACCGACGTTGGTGGCTTTGGAGTCGTTGTAGTAGCTCACGCCATTCAGCTCGCGTACCCATTGGCAGCGATGCTCGAGCCCGGCGAAATTGCGCAGGGCCGAAAGCATGGCGTCGAACGGCAGGCCGACGGCATGCCCCAATGCCAAGGCCGCCAGAGCGTTGGACTGGTTATGCGCGCCACGAACTTTCAACTCGCGCACCGGCATCAGGTTCTGGAATTCGAAGGCCAGGTATTTCTCGCCGTCTTCTTCCCGGATCCCGAAGGCCTTGAAATCGGGTTTGCTCAAACCGAAGGTCCAGCACGGCTGACCTTCGCCCATCAGCGGACGGCTCAAGGCGTCCTGACGGTTGACCACAAACTGCTTGGCCCCCCGGAAGATCCGGTGCTTGGCCAGGTGATAGGCCGGCAGACCGCTGTAACGGTCCATGTGGTCTTCGCTGATGTTGAGCACGGTCGCCACTTCGGCGTTGAGTTGATCGGTGGTTTCGAGCTGGAAGCTCGACAACTCCATCACGTACAACTCGATGTCGTCGCTGAGCAAATCCAGCGCCGGTGTGCCGAGATTGCCGCCGACAGCAACACGCTTGCCAGCCGCAACCGCCATTTCGCCGACCAGGGTAGTGACGGTGCTTTTGGCGTTGGAACCGCTGATGGCGACAATCGGCGCCTTCGCGTTACGCGCGAACAGCTCGATGTCGCCGGACAACTTCACGCCACGGGCGGCGGCAGCCTGCAGGGCCGGGGTCGCCAGCGCCAGGCCGGGGCTCACGTAGAGCTCGTCGGCACGGCACAGGAATTCGACGTCCAGCTCGCCACAACGCACTTCCACGTGCGGATAGTCACGCTTGAGCGTGGCCAGTTCCGGTGGATTTTCCCGCGTATCGGCGACAGCAAACGACACGCCCCGGTTCGCCAGGAAGCGAACCAGGGACATGCCGCTCTTGCCGAGGCCGACAACGATGCGGAAGTGGTCAGAAGCGATCAGAGACACTCGTTCTACCTCAGCTTCAGGGTGGCAAGGCCGACCAGTACCAGAATCACGGTGATGATCCAGAAACGGACGATCACGCGCGGCTCGGGCCAGCCCTTGAGTTCAAAGTGGTGGTGTATCGGTGCCATGCGGAACACACGGCGACCGGTCAGCTTAAAGGAGGCAACCTGAATGACGACTGACAGGGTCTCCATCACGAACACGCCGCCCATGATGAACAGGACGATTTCCTGACGGACGATCACTGCGATGGTGCCCAAAGCCGCGCCCAGCGCCAGTGCGCCGACGTCGCCCATGAACACTTGGGCCGGATAGGTGTTGAACCACAGGAACCCCAGGCCCGCACCGATCAGCGCGCCGCAGAACACAATCAACTCACCCGCGCCCGGTACGTAAGGGATCAGCAGGTATTCAGCGAATTTCACGTTACCCGACAGGTAGCAGAAGATCCCCAAACCGCCGCCGACCATCACGGTAGGCATGATCGCCAGACCGTCGAGGCCGTCGGTCAGGTTGACCGCATTGCTCGAGCCGACAATCACGAAATAGGTCAGGACGATGAACCCCGCGCCCAGCGGAATGCTGTAGTCCTTGAGCATCGGCAGGATCAGGGTGGTTTCTACCGGCGTCGCGGCAGTCATATAAAGGAAGATCGCCGCGCCCAGGCCGAACACCGACTGCCAGAAATACTTCCAGCGGCTCGGAAGGCCGCGGGAGTTTTTCTCGATGACTTTGCGGTAGTCGTCGACCCAGCCGATGGCGCCGAACAGCAAGGTCACCAACAACACCACCCAAACGTAACGGTTGGCCAGGTCCGCCCAGAGCAGGGTGCTGACACCGATGGACGAAAGAATCAGCGCGCCCCCCATGGTCGGGGTGCCGGATTTGGACAGGTGCGATTGCGGGCCGTCGTTGCGAACGGATTGACCGATCTGACGGTTCTGCAAAGTGCGGATCATCCACGGGCCATAGCACAGCGACAAGACCAGCGCGGTCAGCACACCGAGAATCCCGCGCAGGGTCAGGTACTGAAAGACCGCGAAGCCTTTGTAGAACTGTTGCAGATACTCCGCTAGCAGCAGCAGCATTAATGTTTCTCCAGACGGGTCCCGCACAAAGCGGCGACGATGTTTTCCATCGCGGCGCTGCGCGAGCCCTTGATCAAAATGGTGGTGTTTGGGTCCTGCTCGGCTTCCAGGGCCTTGATCAGCTCAGCCTGAGTGCTGAAGTGAAAAGCCTGCTCGCCGAAAGCGTTTACGGCGTGGGTCATCATTGGCCCGACCGCGTAAAGCGCGGAAACCTTGCCGCGGGCGTACTCGCCCACATCACGGTGCCCCTGCTCCGCCCAATCGCCCAACTCGCCGATATCTCCGAGCACCAAAACGGTGCGACCGGAAAAGCCGGCGAGTATATCAACGGCGGCGCACATGGAGGTGGGGTTTGCGTTGTACGTGTCATCGATCACGCGCATACCGTTAGTTGCCAGTTGCGCGACGGCACGCCCCTTGACCGGTTGCACTGCATTGAGCCCCGAAGCGATATGCGACAAGGACACGCCCAGGGCGTGAGCCGCCGCGGCGGCGGCGACTGCGTTGGTGACATTGTGCCCGCCGAGCAGGTTCAATTGAATCCGGGCAATACCTTGCGGCGTGTGCAGTTCGAATGCAGGGCAGCCGCGTGCATCGGAAACGATGAAGCTGGCATGGAAATCTGCGGTGGCATCCAGCTGAGAGAAACTCAGCACCCGTCGGGCAGCGGCACGGGCCTTCCAGATCGGGAACGCCTTGTCGTCGAGATTCAGCACGGCGATGCCCGAGGCATCCAGCCCTTCAATAATCTCGCCCTTGGCCTCGACGATTTTTTCCGGGCCGCCGAACTCACCGACGTGGGCAGTGCCGGCATTGTTCAGCACAGCGACATGCGGTTTGGTCATGGCAACGGTGTAGGCAATCTCACCAAGACGCGAAGCCCCCAACTCGATGACCGCCGCCGTGTGTTCCGGCGCCAGTTCGAGCAAGGTCAGCGGAACACCGAGGTCGTTGTTCAGGTTGCCACGGGTCGCCAGCACCGGACCACGCGTACGCAGGATGCTCGCAAGCATTTCCTTGACCGTGGTCTTGCCGCTGGAACCGGTGATGGCCGCGACCGGATGAGTGAACGCAGCGCGGTTCATCGCGCCCAATTGGCCGAGGGCCTGGCGGGTGTCCTTGACCAGCAGTTGCGGCAGCGCGCTGTCGGCAACCTCGCGCTCGACCAGGGCACCCACGGCGCCTTTGGCGGCGACGTCATTGAGGTAGTCATGGCCATCGAAACGCGGGCCGGCCAGAGCAATAAACAGTTGGCCGGGCTTGATCGCGCGGCTATCGATGCTGACGCCGTCGAAACTGGCGTCGCTGGCAATCAGACGGCCATTCAATGCACTGGTCAGTTCGCTCAGTTTCAAGGCTTTAAGCATGGGCCACCTCCCACGCGGTCAGGGCGTGATCGGCCTCGACCAGATCGGAGAAAGCGTGGCGCTCGCCGTTGATTTCCTGATAGTCCTCGTGACCTTTACCGGCCAGGACAATCACGTCATCCGCCGAAGCGTTGGCGATCAATTGGGCAATCGCCTGGCCACGGCCGGCGACGAAGGCAACTTTATCCACAGCGGTAAAACCGGCGCGGATGTCGTCGAAAATCACTGTTGGGTCTTCGGTGCGCGGATTGTCATCGGTGACCAGTACGCCATCGGCCAGACGCTCGACCACTTCCGCCATCAGCGGACGCTTGCCGCGATCGCGATCACCGCCGCAACCGAACAGGCACAGCAACCGGCCTTTGGCGTGTGGACGCAGGGCCATCAAGACTTTTTCCAGCGCATCCGGTGTGTGGGCGTAATCGACCACCACCAATGGCTGAGTACCGCCGCCCAGGCGCTGCATGCGACCGGCCGGACCTTCGAGTTTTGGCAGCACTTTGAGGATTTCGTCCAGCGCGTAGTCCAGCCCGAGCAAGGCGCCGATCGCGGCCAACACGTTGCTCAGGTTGAAACGGCCGAGCAAGGTGCTGCGCAAATGGTGTTCGCCTTGCGGCGTGACCAGCGTGGCGCGCACGCCTTCGTCGTCGAACTGCGCTTGGCGGCAATACAGGTAGGCGCTGGAATCTTCCAGGCTGTAAGTGATCAGTCGCGACTCGCCTTTATCGGCAGCCAGTTGCCGACCGAAATCGTCGTCCAGGTTGACCACCCGGCACTTCAGATCATCCCAGGCAAACAACTTGGCCTTGGTTTCGCCATAGGCCCGCATGGTGCCGTGGTAATCCAGATGATCGCGCGACAGGTTGGTCATCACCGCCACATCGAAGGCCAACGCGCTCACGCGGCCCTGATCCAGGCCGTGGGAAGAGACTTCCATGGCCACGGCTTTGGCGCCGGCTTTTTTCAGGTCGGCGAGGGTCGCTTGCACCGCAATCGGGTTTGGCGTGGTATGCAGACCGCTTTCCAGCGCGCCATAGAAACCGGAGCCCAGGGTGCCGACAATGCCGCAGTGCTGACCGAGCAGGTCGAGCGCCTGGGCGACCAATTGCGTCACACTGGTTTTACCGTTGGTGCCAGTCACGCCGATCAGGTTCAAATGACGGCTCGGGTCGCCATAAAAGCGCCCGGCGATGTCCGACAGCTGCGCCGCCAGGCCTTTGACCGGAATCAACGGCACGTCGGTGATCGGCAGCACAGTCGCGCCTTCGACTTCATAAGCCACGGCAGCAGCGCCGCGTTGCAAGGCGTCGGCGATGTGCGCACGTCCGTCGAACTTGCCACCAGGAACCGCGAGAAACAGATCGCCTGCTCGTACGTTGCGGCTGTCCAGCGCCAATTCGCGGATCAACAGATCGCGGCCGGCGTGGGCGAAAATCTTGTTCAGGCTCAGCGACATCAGCCGCGCCCTCCATTAGCTTTCAGCGGAACGACCGGTGCGGCGTTCGCTTGTTGAGTGGCAGGCAGGTTGTCCGGGGTGATGTTCATCAGGCGCAGGGTCCCGGACATCACTTTGCTGAACACCGGCGCCGATACCAGACCACCGAAGTAACCAGCCTTGGTCGGTTCATCGATCACCACCACGATTGCGTAACGCGGATCGCTCATCGGGCCGAAGCCGGCGAACAGCGAGCGGTAGGAATTCTCGGCGTAGCCCTTGGTACCGACCGACGTTTTACGCGCGGTACCCGACTTGCCGCCCACGTGATACGCCGGCACCTGCGCACGGAATACACCGCGCGGGGCTTCGATCACTTGTTGCAACATTGTTTGCATGGTTTTCGCGACAGCTTCCGGCAATACCTGTGTGGTTTGCGGTGCCTTGTCGGTTTTGATCAGGGTCAGCGGCGCAAGGCGACCATTGTTGGCCAGGGCCGAGAAGGCGTGGACCAACTGGATCGCAGTCACGGAAATACCGTAGCCGTAGGACAGCGTGGCGGTTTCAGCCTTGCGCCATTCGCGGTAGTTCGGCAGGTTGCCGACGCGCTCGCCCGGGAAACCGAGCCCGGTGTCCTGGCCGAGGCCGACTTTCTGCGCCAGGCGGAAAATCGTTTCGCCGCCGATATCGAACGCGACCTTACTCATGCCGACGTTACTGGAATTGATCAGGATACCGGTCAGGTCGAGCACCGGGCCTTCACTCTTGGATACGTCCTTGATGGTGTACTTACCGATCTGCAAGGTGCCTGGATACACCTCAACCGTATCGGTCGGCTTCCAGCGCCCGGTTTCAATCGCGGCGCTCATGGAGATCGCCTTCATGGTCGAACCCGGTTCGAACACGTCGATCATCGCGCGGTTGCGCATCATCGCCGGTTGCAGATTGCGACGGTTGTTCGGGTTGTAGGTCGGCTGGTTGACCATGGCGAGGATCTCGCCGGTCTTCACGTCCATGATCACCAGGCTGCCAGCCTTGGCGCCGTTCTCGATGATCGCATTACGCAGTTCACGGTTGGCCAGATATTGCAGACGCAGGTCAATGGACAACGCCAAGGGCTTGCCGGCCTTGGCGTTTTTGGTGACCTGGACATCTTTGATCAGCCGGCCGCGCCGGTCCTTGATCACCTGCCGCTTGCCGGGCACGCCGGCCAGCCATTCGTCGTAGGCCAACTCGACGCCTTCGCGCCCGTGGTCATCGATGTCGGTAAAGCCGACCATGTGGGCGGTGACTTCACCGGCCGGGTAGAAACGCCGGAACTCTTCGATGCCATAAACGCCCGGCACTTTCAGATCGAGCACAGCCTGGCCCTGCTCGGGGGTCAGCCCGCGCACCAGATAAATGAATTCTTTGTTGGCCTGGGCTTCGAGACGTTCGGCCAGGGCTTTCGGGTCCTGCCCCAAGGCAGCCGCCAGTGCCGGCCACTTCTCTTTGGCCGTTTGCATTTCCTTGGCGTTGGCCCACAGGGTGGTGACGGGGGTACTCACGGCCAACGGCTCGCCGTTACGGTCGGTGATCAGACCACGGTGAGCCGGAATTGGAATATGACGAACACTGCGCGCATCGCCCTGACCTTTAAGGAAGGCACGGTCGACCACTTGCAAATCGATGATGCGCCAGGCAATCGCCGCCACCATGATGCCGAGCAACCCGACCACCAGACGGAACCGCCATGGAAAGAGCGCGCCTTCGAGTTTCATCATGGCGCCACCATCTGCACTTCAGCGGCGCCGGGAATGCGCATCTTCAGTTGCTCGGTGGCCAGGACTTCGATGCGGCTATGGGCGGTCCAGGTGCTCTGCTCGAGAATCAACCGGCCCCACTCCGCCTGTGCCTTGTCGCGCACGCTCAATTCGCCGTACAGCGAATTGAGCAACTGACGGTTCCAGTGCGCGCTATAGGACACGCCTATAGCCGACACAAGGACGCCGGCAAACAACAGCAGCATGAAAAAGCTTCCGCCGGGAAGTGGCTTGGCGAAAAGCTTGCTCACCGCAATTTCTCCGCGACACGCATGACGGCACTACGGGAACGTGGGTTGGCTTTGAGTTCGGCCTCCGAGGCGGTCTGCGCTTTGCCATGGATTTTGATTACCGGTTCGAAAGCGACGTGACGGACCGGCAGGTTGCGCGGCAGGTTGTCGGCTTCGCCTTTCACCAGTTTGCGCATGAACAGTTTGACGATGCGGTCTTCCAGCGAGTGGAAGCTGATGACGACCAGACGCCCGCCCACTTCCAGGCATTCCAGCGCCGCTTCGAGGCCGGCTTCCAGATCGCCCAGTTCGTTGTTGACGTGAATACGCAGGCCCTGGAATGCACGGGTGGCCGGGTTCTTGCCCTTTTCCCACGCCGGGTTGGCGACTTTCAGCACTTCAGCCAGATCGCCAGTGCGCTCGAACGGCTTGATATCGCGACGCTCAGCCACGGCACGCGCCATGCGACCGGAGAAACGCTCTTCGCCGTATTGCTTGAACACCCGGGCGATTTCTTCCACCGGCGCGGTGTTGACGAACTCGGCGGCGCTGATCCCGCGGGACGGGTCCATGCGCATGTCCAACGGACCGTCGTTGAGGAAGCTGAAGCCGCGTTCAGGATCGTCGAGCTGCGGCGAAGACACGCCGAGGTCGAGCAGAACACCGCTGACCTTGCCGGCCAGACCGCGTTCGGCGACTTCCGAACCGAGCTCGGCAAAGCTGCGCTGTACAACGACAAAGCGGCCGTCTTCGGCCGCTAGCGTTTGCCCGGTGGCAATCGCTTGAGGATCTTTGTCGAATCCGAGCAACCGGCCATCAGGCCCGAGCTGGCTGAGGATCAACCGACTGTGCCCGCCACGTCCGAACGTACCGTCCAGATAGCAGCCATCAGGACGTACGGCGAGAGCCTCGACGGCTTCGTCAAGCAGTACGGTGATGTGGTTAAAGCCGCTATCAATAGTCACAGGATTAAATCACGCAGTTCATCAGGCATGGCGCCCGGTTGTTGAATAGCAGCCAGGTCAGCGGCAGAAACCGCATCCCAGGCATCCTCGTCCCACAATTGGAACTTGTTCAGTTGGCCTACCAACATCGCGCGCTTATCCAACTTGGCATATTCGCGAAGACGTGGCGGAACCAGAAAACGACCACTGCCATCGAGCTCGAGGTCGACGGCATTACCAATCAGTAAACGTTGCAGGCGGCGGTTCTCTTCGCGAAGCGAAGGCAGTGCGCGCAGTTTGGTTTCGATAATTTCCCACTCATCGAGGGGATAAACACACAAACACGGATCAACGGCATCGATGGTGACGATTAATTGACCGGAACTACGCGAAACCAGCTCGTCACGGTACCGGCTCGGCATTGCGAGACGGCCCTTTGCATCGAGACTGATAGCGTTAGCTCCGCGAAACACGTCAGCGTTTCTCCAAATATTAGCGTTTTACGCTCAAAAAACCCACTTCATGCCACTTTCCGCCACTTGCGCACACTATAGGAATGCGCCCACCACACCGTCAAGGCGCGGATTAAAGGAAAAGCCTTACAGAACGGAGATTTAGCGGCGTTAAAGGAGGGTTAACGAGAATCTGACGGATGAATTCACTCAATAACTTGAATCAGCACAGAAGGCTGCGTTCAGAAGTTAAAGTAGTTTGTTAAGAGTAAGATTTTTTCGGTATTACAAAAGCGCTTCTGCTATTGATTCAGCAGGGAGGGAAATTGCCATTACACACATCGCTGCCAATGACTCGGCAGCGAGGAAAAAAAGGTGGAGAGTCGATCTGTAAGCCGGGTTCTGTCTTGAACAGTCATTCGTCTACGATGGCCATCACTGGACATCTTTAGCAACCTACCCGGTCCCAGCGCGGGCCACGCCTTGGGACCCTATTTGGTCTTGCTCCAAGTGGGGTTTACCTAGCCACGAACTGTTGCCAGACGTGCGGTGCGCTCTTACCGCACCTTTTCACCCTTACCGGCGCCGAAGCGCTTAGGCGGTTATTTTCTGTGGCACTTTCCGTAGGCTCACGCCTCCCAGGCATTACCTGGCACTTCGCCCTATGGAGCCCGGACTTTCCTCCCCCCCCTAATTTTCATAGAGGGCAGCGACTGTCCGATCGACTCTCCGCCGCGAAGATTAACGGCAGAGCGGCCGAAGAACAAGCGCTAAAAGCCTCTGGCCGGCGCTGCACATCGGTTTTACTCGCCCTTCTGTTTATCCAGCGCGACCTGATAGAGCACATTCTTGCGTTCGCCGGTAATTTGCGCCGCCAATGCCGCCGCACGCTTGAGCGGCATCTCTTCGAGCAGCAGATTGAGAATACGCATGGCTTCACTGCTGACAGCGTCTTCGGTCTCAGGGGCAGTCCAGCCCGCCACCAGCACAACACACTCGCCACGCTGCTGATTGCTGTCCGATTCGACGAATTCGCGCAACTCGGCCAGCGGCAAGCCTTTAAGGGTTTCGAAGGTCTTGGTCAGTTCACGCGCCAGCAACGCCGGACGCTCGGCGCCGAATACCAGCTCCATATCTTGCAGGCACTCAAGGATGCGGTGCGGTGCTTCATAGAAAATCAGCGTGCGCGGCTCTTCTTTTACCAGCTCCAGACGAGCCCGTCGGCCGACAGCCTTGGCCGGCAAAAACCCTTCGAAGATGAAACGGTCAGACGGCAGGCCCGCCGCCGACAATGCCGCAATCAAGGCACACGCCCCCGGAACCGGCACCACATTGATTCCCGCGGCACGAGCCTGACGCACCAGGTGATAACCCGGATCGGAAATCAGCGGCGTCCCAGCGTCGGAAATCAACGCCACATCGTCGCCCGCCAGCAGACGCGTGATAAAGCGGTTACCCTCCTCACGCTCGTTGTGCTCATGACAGGCCGCCAGCGGCGTGGGAATACCGAAATGCTGCATCAATCGCTGGGAATGGCGAGTGTCTTCGGCGGCAATCAAGGCGACGTCGCGCAGGATTTTCAGCGCACGCGCACTGATGTCGTCCAGGTTGCCGATGGGCGTCGCCACCACATAAAGCGAGCCAGCAGCGGAATTCAAAGCACCTGGAGCAGTCAAAACGCGCACCTCATGATCGGTAAAAAGGCGACATTGTAGCGCGTAGCGGCGCTTGCGATACGCTTCACCCTCCGCGGGTTTTCCAGCGTTATGTGCAGTGCTGCAACATTTGTACGAGCTAAATTGATCGATTCACGCCAGTAACATCGCGCCCCGGCCAGCGCTTGGGTACAATTCCACGCTAATTTGATCGAGTATCAGGAACACTACATGATCGCTTGCCTGCGGCTGTTCACTGCCCTCTGCCTCGCTGCCTTGCTGGCGGCTTGCGCCAGCTCGCCCTCTTCCAGCCTTGGCGAACTTCCACGGACCCCGGATGCCAGTATCGAGCAACTGCTCGAGCAGGCCACTAAAAGCAAAGATCCGGAAAAAGCCGCCCTGTTGCGCCTGAGCGCGGCAGACCTGGCTTATCGCCAGGGCAATGCCGGCCAGTCCGCGCAAATCCTGCAACAGGTGCCGGTGGAACAACTCAAGCCTGGCCAACAAGTCTTCGCCAGCACCCTGGCGGCTGAACTGGCCATGGTCCGCAATCAGCCCAAAGCGGCGCTGACTGCCCTGAGCCATCCGAGCCTGCAACGCCTGAGCGAACTGCCCGTCGAACAACAGGTTCGCACCGGCACCGTTCATGCCCGCGCCCTTGAGGCCGACGGCCAGACTCTGGCCGCCGCACGGGAGCGCATCTTTATTGCGCCGATGCTTGAAGGTGAAGCAGCCAGCAAAAACCACGAAGCGATCTGGACCCTGATCGCCTCGCTGCCGACCGATCAATTGCAGCCGACCACCGACGATGACCTCGGCGGCTGGATCCGTCTGGCGCTGGTGGTGAAAACGGCCGGCACCCTGGAACAGCAGCAAGCCGCGATCGACAACTGGCGCGAGCAGAATCCAAAACACCCGGCCGCCATCCAGCTGCCGTTGCCACTGACCAAACTCAAGGAGCTGGCCAGCCAGCCCCTGAGCAAGATCGCCCTGCTGCTGCCGCAAGACGGCCCACTGGGTTCGGTTGGCAAAGCGCTACGTGAAGGCTTCATGGCTGCGCACTACCAGGCGCAACAAGCCGGGCAGAAGCCACCAGCCATCGAGTTCTATGACAGCTCGCGCCTGACGTCCCTCGACGAGTTCTATCGCAAGGCCCAGGCCGATGGCGTGCAACTGGTGGTCGGCCCGCTGGAGAAGCCGCTGGTCAAACAGCTCAGCGCCCGCCCGCAACTGCCGATCACTACCCTGGCCCTGAACTACAGCGAAGGCGCACAAGGTCCGGCCCAACTGTTCCAGTTCGGTCTTGCCGCTGAAGACGAAGCCCGCGAAGTGTCTCGCCGTGCACGCGCCGACGGCCTGCATCGCGCCGCGATCATGGTGCCGAAAGGCGAATGGGGCGACCGCGTCTACAAGGCGTTCAGCCAGGATTGGCAAGCCAACGGTGGCAGCATTGTCGCTACCGAGCGCGTCGACCAGCCGGTACAACTGGCCCAGCAGATTGCCGACATGTTCCAGCTGCGCCAGAGCGAAGGCCGTGCCAAGAGCCTGCAAAGCACCGTTGGCTCGCAGGTTGCCGCACAACCTTCGCGTCGTCAGGACATCGAGTTCATCTTCCTGGCCGCGACGCCGCAACAGGCTCAACAAATCAAACCGACCCTGAACTTCCAGTACGCCGGGGACGTGCCGGTTTACGCCACCTCCCACGTGTTCAGCGCCAGCGGCGACCAGAACCAGTACAACGACATGAACGGTATTCGCTTCTGCGAAACCCCATGGCTGCTGGATGCCAACGACCCGCTGCGCAAACAGGTCACTGCACAATGGCCACAAGCCGGCGGCAGCCTGGGCCGTCTGTACGCGATGGGCGTTGACGCCTATCGCCTGGCACCGCGCCTGGGGCAACTCAAGGCCTTGCCGGACAGCCGCATCCAGGGTCAATCGGGCAGCCTGGGCATGACTCAGAGTCAACGGGTCGAGCGTCAGTTGCCATGGGCAGAGTTCATCAACGGTCAGGTTCAACGCCTGCCGGACACCTCACGCTGATGCCCGACAGGTCACGCCAGCAAAGCGGTAAAGATGCCGAGCGTCATGCGCTCGAGCATCTTCAGCAACAAGGTCTGCGCCTGCTGGCGCAGAACTGGTTGTGTAAACGCGGCGAGCTTGATCTGGTCATGCTTGATGGCGATACAGTAGTATTCGTCGAAGTCCGCTACAGAAAAAACACCCAATGGGGTGGTGCGCTCGATAGCATCGATGGGCGCAAACGGCAGAAACTGATTTTTGCCGCGCAGTATTTTCTTCAGCGCGAGTCGCGTTGGGCCAATTCCCCCTGCCGCTTCGACGTGGTTGCCATCGACAGCAACCTTGATCAGTTGAACTGGTTGCAGAATGCCTTCGACAGCTGATCGCTTGCGTCCCGAACCGGACACTTTCACCCAACACTTTTGCTCTTTGCTTTGCGGGCTGCACATTCAATGTGCCGAGTAGCCGCGCTAATTAAGGTCACACAGATGGACATGCAATCGCGAATTCGCCAGCTTTTTCAGGCCAGTATCGACACCAAGCAACAGGCGATGGACGTACTTGCACCGCACATCGAGCAAGCCAGCCAGGTCATGGTCAACGCCCTGCTCAACGAGGGCAAAATGCTGTCCTGCGGCAACGGCGGTTCCGCCGGTGACGCACAGCACTTCTCCTCCGAGCTGCTCAACCGCTTCGAACGCGAGCGCCCGAGCCTGCCCGCCATCGCGCTGACCACCGACAGCTCGACGATCACCTCGATCGCCAACGATTACAGCTACAACGAAATCTTCTCCAAACAGATCCGCGCCCTCGGTCAGCCGGGTGATGTTTTGCTGGCGATTTCCACCAGCGGCAACTCGGCAAACATAATTCAAGCGATCCAGGCCGCACATGATCGCGAAATGATTGTCGTAGCATTGACCGGTCGTGATGGCGGCGGCATGGCGTCACTGCTATTGCCTGAGGACGTCGAGATTCGCGTACCGGCCAACGTTACCGCACGTATTCAGGAAGTCCACCTGCTGGCGATCCATTGCCTTTGCGATCTGATCGACAGCCAACTGTTCGGGAGTGAAGAATGACCCCTAATCGCCTAGGCCTTCTGGCCTTGACCCTGTGCCTTGGCATCAGCGGCTGCACCTCGGTGGTTAACGCCAGCCGTGAAGCGCCGATCGATGATGACCGCGGCACCCGCACCTTCGGCAGCAAGATCGACGACTCCCTGATCGAAACCAAGGCCGGTGTAAACATCGCCAAGGCCGATCCGGACCTGGACAACAACTCGCACATCGTCGTCACCAGCTTCAACGGTGTGGTGCTGCTCGCCGGGCAAACCCCTCGTGCCGACCTCAAGGCCAAGGCCGAACAGGTTGCCGCCTCCGTTCAGCGGGTAAAGAAGGTGCACAACGAACTGCAAGTACTGCAGCCGTCCTCGCTGCTGGCGCGTCAGAACGACACCTGGCTGACCACCAAGATCAAGACCCAGATGCTCACCGATGCCTCCATCCCGGGTTCGCGCATCAAGGTTGTGACCGAAAACGGCATCGTCTACTTGCTGGGTCTGCTGACCAAGCAGGAAGCGGCTCAGGCGACCAATTTGGTACAAGGCGTTTCTGGCGTGCAGAAGATCGTGAAGTTGTTTGAGTACATCGACTGATACCTGCTTACCGGCGATGGCATCCTTGAGATCGCCATCGCCCTGTAGCGTTTGAAGGTAATGAAGTAATAAAAAAGGCGATCCTTTCGGATCGCCTTTTTTATTACTTCACCACCTTCAAACTCGGTCGACCGCTGGGACGCGGCGGCTCACTGTCGGGTGGCGGAACATCATCATCCGGCTCGATCTCTTCCTCGTCTTCCAGAGGCGATTCCATATCGAACACCATGCCCTGACCGTTCTCCCGGGCGTAAATGCCCAGGATCGATGCGATAGGCACGTACAGGGTGTGCGGCACGCCACCGAAGCGCCCCTCGAAACTGACTGCCTCGTTGTCCATGTGCAGATGACGCACGGCTGCCGGGGAAACATTCAGGACAATCTGTCCGTCACTGGCAAAACCCTGAGGCACCTGCACCGATGGATACTCGGAATTAACCAGCATGTGCGGGGTGCAATCGTTGTCCACAATCCACTCGTAGAGCGCGCGGACCAGATAAGGTCGACTGGAGTTCATAGCGGCTCCTTAAGCCTTAGCGCATATCGCGTTCGACACCAGACAGACTCGCCTGGAAAGCCTCACGCGCAAACGAGCGCTCCATATAATCAAGCAGCGGCTTGGCAGGCCGCGGCAGTTCAATACCCAGAATCGGCAATCGCCAGAGTATTGGCAATAGGCAGCAATCCACCAGACTTTGTTCCTCACTGAGGAAAAACGGCTTGTCGGCAAACAACGGCGACACGCCTGTCAGGCTTTCGCGCAGCTCTTTACGAGCCACGACACGGGCTGCTTCCTTGGTCCGCGAATCCAGAATCAGATCCACCAGGCCACACCAGTCACGCTGAATACGATGAATCAGCAGACGACTGTTGGCACGCGCCACGGGATAAACCGGCAGTAGCGGCGGGTGCGGGTAACGCTCATCCAGATACTCCATCACCACGGTCGACTCCCACAACGCCAGGTCACGATCGACCAGGGTGGGCAGGCTTCCGTAAGGGTTGACTTCAATCAGTTTAGGCGGCTGGCGACCAGCTTCCACGTAAATGATCTCGGCGCTGACACCCTTCTCTGCAAGTACGATGCGCACTCGGTGGGAATAGTGGTCGGCGGGGTCGGAGTAACAGGCCAACCGATTGGTCACGCCCATGGCGGTCCTCCTCGCTTGTTGAAATTATCGGAAACGGAAAAACACGCGCGCCCAGAGGGCGCCTCCCGTAACGCCTGGATCACCAGACTCGTTACACCTTCAGAGACGCCCCTGGGCGCGCGCGATTAACAGCAATGGCTTACAGCTTTATCAATGGACGTCTTTCCAGTATTCACGCTTGAGCAAGTAAGCGAATACGAAGAAGAACGCCAGGTACAGCAACACATAGGTACCGATGCGCTGATGCTGCAGCTTCACCGGGTTGGCCGAGTAGGCCAGGAAGGTCACCAGATTCTTGACCTTCTCGTCGAACTGCTCTTCGTTCAGCGTGCCGGTTTTCGGCAATACAGTCAGTTGATCGCAGGCTTCATGGGTCAAAGCGGTGCCAGTCAGCGGATCGTATTGCTTCTTGCCGTCTTCGACGACTTGAACTTGTTTACAGCCTACCACCTGACGACCCTGCAGGCCGACCAGAACGTTAGGCATGCCGACGTTCGGGAACACCTTGTTGTTCACGCCCCATGGACGTGACGGGTCTTCATAGAACGAACGCAGATAGCCGTAGAGCCAGTCGGTGCCACGAACACGAGCCACCAGCGTCAGGTCAGGCGGCGCCGCACCGAACCAGGTCTTGGCGTCAGCCGGCTGCATGCCGATGTTCATGTGATCGCCAATCTTGGCGCCGGTGAACACCAGCTTCTCAAGCATCAACTCGTGAGGAATGCCCAGGTCATCGGCGACACGCTCGTAGCGCTGGAACTTCGCGCTGTGGCAGCCCATGCAATAGTTGGCGAACGTACGTGCGCCGTCCTGCATGGCAGCCTTGTCGGAAACGTCGATGTCGACCTTCTCAAGCTCCGGGCCACTCGATGTCGATGCAAAAGACAGTACAGGCATCGCCGCAAGAATCAGTACAGCAAATAGCTTTTTCATCAGCCAGTCACCCTTTCCGGAACCGGTTTGGTCTTCTCGAGCCTGGTGTAGAACGGCATCAGAATGAAGTAGGCGAAGTACAGGAAGGTACATACCTGCGACAGCAACGTACGGCCTGGCGTTGGCGCCAGAACACCCAACACACCCAGGATCACGAACGAGATGCAGAACACCCAAAGCCAGATCTTGCTCAGCCAGCCTTTGTAGCGCATCGACTTGACCGGGCTGCGATCCAGCCATGGCAGGACGAACAGCACAGCGATGGCCGCGCCCATGGCGATTACGCCCAGGAGCTTGTCCGGAACCGCCCGCAGAATCGCGTAGAACGGTGTGAAGTACCAGACCGGAGCGATGTGCTCAGGGGTCTTGAAGGCGTTCGCCACTTCAAAGTTCGGCTTCTCGAGGAAGTAGCCGCCCATTTCAGGGAAGAAGAACACGATCGAGCAGAAGATGAACAGGAACACCACCACGCCGACGATATCTTTCACGGTGTAGTACGGGTGGAAGGCAATGCCGTCCAGCGGTACGCCGTTTTCGTCTTTGTGCTTCTTGATGTCGACGCCATCCGGATTGTTCGAACCGACTTCGTGCAGCGCCAGAATGTGCACCACCACCAGACCGAGGATCACGATCGGCAGGGCAACCACATGCAAGGCGAAGAAGCGGTTCAGGGTGATACCGGAAATCAGGTAGTCACCACGAATCCACTGGGTCAGGTCGTTACCGATGACCGGGATCGCGCCGAACAGCGAGATGATCACCTGGGCACCCCAGTAGGACATCTGGCCCCACGGCAGCAGATAACCCATGAAGGCCTCAGCCATCAACGCCAGGTAGATCAGCATGCCGAACACCCACACCAGCTCACGCGGCTTCTGGTACGAACCGTAAAGCAGGCCACGGAACATGTGCAGATAGACCACGATGAAGAACGCCGAAGCGCCAGTGGAGTGCAGCAGACGCAGGATCGAGCCGTACTCGACGTCGCGCATGATGTATTCGACGGAAGCAAACGCTTCTTCTGCCGACGGGGTGTAACTCATGGTCAGCCAGACACCGGTAACGATCTGGTTGACCAGAACGAGCAGTGCCAGGGAGCCAAAGAAATAGAAGAAGTTGAAGTTCTTCGGGGCGTAGTACTTGCTGAGATGGTCTTCCCACATTTTGGTCGCGGGAAAGCGCGCATCAACCCAATCCATGAACTTGCTCATCACGCTTTCTCCGTATCGACGCCAATGACAATGATGTCATCGGTCTCATAGGAATGCGGGGGAACTGGCAGGTTCAAAGGCGCAGGTTGCGACTTGTAGACGCGGCCAGCCAAATCGTAGTGAGAACCGTGGCAAGGGCAGAAATAACCCCCTACCCAATCCTTGCCCAGGTCTGCAGGTGCCACTTCTGGACGGAAAGTCGGTGAGCAACCCAGATGCGTGCAGATACCGATCAGCAGCAGAACTTCTGGCTTGATCGAACGTGTCTCCGGGTCGACATAGGTCGGTTGCGTCGAGTTCTTGGAGGTCGGGTCAGCCAGCTGGCCCTCGATCTTTTTCAGATTCCCCAGGATTTCCTCGGTACGGCGGACAATGAACACCGGCTGGCCGCGCCACTCAGCAATCATTTGCTGACCTGGCTCGATTTTGCTGACATTCACTTTCACCGGTGCACCTGCGGCTTTCGCCTTGGCACTGGGAAACCATGACCCCACGAACGGGACCGCAGCCCCCACCGCTCCTGCAGCACCCACCACGGATGTGGCTGCTACCAAGAAGCGACGCCGGCCTGCATTCACGCCGTCATTGCTCATTCAGTCCTCTCCCATCAGCTTTGTGGCCTGTTAAATCAGGCGTCTACTAAGTAAAAATCTGAACTTATAAAAATTTTGCCGAATGGTAATGAAAAGCCCCAATCCTGACAAGGTAATTACCGAGGGGCTTCACTGCCAAGCCTTGCAGTATAGGGCTTCTGCGGATGTGGCAAGTTGTCACAGCGCAATTCCTCGATAAATCGCGCCCATAAAAAAACGCCCAGCTTCGCGAGGAAACTGGGCGTTCTTTTTGAACGCGAAAGCGAATTAACGCTTCGAGTACTGCGGACGCTTACGCGCTTTACGCAGACCAACTTTCTTACGTTCAACTTCACGAGCATCGCGAGTAACGAAGCCAGCTTTGCGCAGAGCGCCACGCAGGGTTTCGTCGTACTGCATCAGTGCGCGAGTGATACCGTGGCGGATTGCGCCAGCTTGACCACTTACACCACCGCCGATCACGGTGACGTAGATGTCGAACTTCTCGACAGTCTCAGTCAATTCCAGCGGCTGACGAACTACCATGCGGGCAGTTTCGCGGCCGAAGAAATTATCCAGCGAACGGTTGTTGATGGAGATGTTACCAGTACCCGGACGCAGGAAAACGCGTGCGGTTGCGGTCTTGCGACGGCCAGTGCCGTAATTTTGAGTCGCCGACATAATGAACTATTCCGTTAAAACTTCAGTTCTTGGGGCTGCTGAGCA
This sequence comes from Pseudomonas sp. F-14 TE3482, assembly GCF_053629455.1. Classification (NCBI taxonomy): domain Bacteria; kingdom Pseudomonadati; phylum Pseudomonadota; class Gammaproteobacteria; order Pseudomonadales; family Pseudomonadaceae; genus Pseudomonas; species Pseudomonas sp. F-14 TE3482. The sequence continues at coordinate 2,324,029 of NZ_JBRJII010000001.1, read as the reverse complement.
GTATGAGGGTGTACAGCGCCCGCATAGACTTTCAGCTTACGATACATGTCGCGACCCAGCGGGTTCTTAGGCAGCATGCCTTTGACCGCGGTCTCGATCACGCGCTCAGGGGCTTTAGCGATCAGCTTTTCGAAGTTGATCGACTTGATGCCGCCCGGGAAACCGGAGTGGGAGTAGTAGATTTTGTCGGTGGTTTTAGCACCGGTTACACGAATCTGCTCGGCATTGATAACGACGATGTAATCGCCGGTGTCAACGTGAGGAGTGTACTCAGCTTTATGCTTGCCACGCAGACGGCTCGCGATTTCGGTGGCCAGACGACCCAGGGTCTGACCTGCAGCGTCGACGACAAACCAGTCGCGCTGTACTGTTTCCGGTTTAGCAGTAAAAGTTTTCATTCTTTATAGCCTCAGGGGCCGCCCTGTAAATTAGACGGCGGATCTTACTGAATAGTGCGTACTTTGACAAGTCAAAGGCAGCCGGATACAGACGCTTTCGGGGGCTCGGGTCGGCGCGTCCGTTCAACGGCAAGATTCTTCGGCGGCGGCGCATCACTTCCACTGCAGAAAGAGGTGCGCAATTATGCAGATTGCGAAAAATATTTCAACCTGCTTTTATGATTGTTTTGCCCAAGGAGCACCCGATGGACTATCGCCAGCTAGGCCGAACCAATCTGAACGTGAGTGCAATCTGCCTCGGCACCATGACCTGGGGCGAGCAAAACAGCGAGGCTGAAGCCTTCGCCCAGATCGAACGAGCCAAGAGCGCGGGCATCAATTTCATCGACACCGCCGAAATGTACCCGGTGCCACCCAAGGCCGAAACCTACGCCACCACCGAGCGCTACATCGGCAATTACTTCAAAAGTCGCGGCGATCGCGCCGACTGGATCCTGGCGAGCAAGATCGCCGGCCCCGGCAACACCATCGACTACATCCGCGACAAAAACCTCAAGCACAACCGCGAGAACATCGTCCAGGCCGTGGATGCAAGCCTCAAGCGCTTGCAGACCGACTACATCGATCTCTATCAGCTGCACTGGCCTGAACGCAGTACCAATTTCTTCGGACAACTGGGCTACAAGCACACGAGCGAAGTCAACCTCACCCCGCTGGAAGACACCCTCGAAGCACTGGACGAACAGGTCAAGGCCGGCAAGATCCGCCACATCGGCCTGTCCAACGAAACGCCGTGGGGCACCATGCGTTTCCTCGCCCTCGCCGAAGCCCGTGGCTGGCCGCGCGCCGTATCGATCCAGAACCCCTACAACCTGCTCAATCGCAGCTTCGAAGTCGGCCTTGCGGAAATCGCCATCCGCGAACAGTGCGGTCTGCTCGCCTACTCGCCGCTGGCGTTCGGTTTCCTGTCGGGCAAGTACGAAGGTGGCGCGCGTCCGCCCAAAGGTCGCCTGAGCCTCTACAGCCGCTTCAGCCGCTACTTCAATCCTCAGTCAGAGGCAGCGTGCAGCCGTTATGTGGCATTGGCTCGTGAACACGGTCTGGATCCGGCGCAGATGGCACTGGCCTTCGTCACACAGCAACCGTTCGTCACCAGCAACATCATTGGCGCCACCACGCTTGAGCAACTGGACAGCAACATTGCCAGCTTCGAGCTGAAACTTTCCGACGAAGTGTTGGCGGGGATCGAGGCGATTCACCAGGACCATCCGAATCCTGCCCCTTGATTGATTCATAGGCCCAATCGCGGGCAAGCCACGCTCCCACAGAAATCACAAACCTGCGGGAGCGTGGCTTGCCCGCGATGGCGTTCGCCCAGGCAACGCCAATCAAAGCGACCGCGCAATAATCTCTTTCATGATCTCATTGGTCCCGGCATAAATCCGCTGCACCCGCGCATCCGCCCACGCCCGGGCGATCGGGTATTCCCACATGAACCCGTAACCGCCATGCAACTGCACGCACTCATCGAGCACCTTGCATTGCAGGTCGGTGCCCCAGTACTTGGCCATGGCCGCCGTCGGCACGTCGAGTTTGCCTTGCAGATGCAGTTCCAGGCAGCGATCGACAAAAACCCGGCCGATCTGGATCTCGGTTGCCATTTCAGCGAGTTTGAAGCGAGTGTTCTGGAAGTCGGCGATGGCCTTGCCGAAAGCCTTGCGCTCACGGGTGTAATCCAGCGTCCATTGCAACGCCGCTTCAGCTGACGCCAAGCCACCTACCGCGACCGTCAGACGCTCCTGCGGCAGTTCCTGCATCAAGTAAGCGAAGCCCATCCCGGCCTGGCCCAGCAGGTTTTCCTTCGGTACCCGAACGTCCTGGAAGAATAGCTCCGAGGTGTCCTGAGCCTTCATGCCGACCTTTTCCAGACGCTTGCCCTTGGCGAAGCCTGGCGTGTTGGCCTCGACCAGAAACAGACTGGTGCCCTTCGCTCCTGCCTTTGGATCGGTCTTGGCCACGACGATCACCAAATCCGCCAGAAAGCCATTGGTGATGAAGGTCTTCGAACCGTTGATCACGTATTCGTCGCCATCCAGCACAGCGGTGGTTTTCACCCCTTGCAGGTCGGAACCGGCACCCGGCTCGGTCATGGCAATCGCGGTGACCATCTCGCCAGACACCAGTTTGGGCAGGTATTTGTGTTTCAGCGCTTCACTGCCGTAATGCAGTATGTAAGGCGCAACAATGTCCGAATGAAGTGAAAAACCGATGCCGGTCAGCCCCAGGCGGCCGACCTCCTCGATCACCACCGCGCTGTAGAGAAAGTCTGCCCCCAGCCCGCCGTATTCTTCCGGCAGATGCGAACACAGCATCCCCGCCTCCCCTGCCTTGTTCCAGAGTTGGCGGTCTATATAGCCTTGTTTTTCCCATTGCCCATGGAACGGCACGGCCTCTTTTTCGAGGAACGTTCGCACGCTGTCGCGAAAAAGTTCGTGCTCGGAACTGAACAAGGTTCTGGGGATCATGCGGCACCTATGGTTATTGTTAGCCGGAATTGACCTTTAGAGACTAAGCCTCGCTTCCGATACAGGACACTGGACACATCCGACAAAAAATAAGACGATCCAGCCGTCTGGTGACCACTTTCCCCTATAAGAATAAAGTTGAATTATGTCTAACCAAGTCTCCACGCCCTTGCGGCGCGTCAGCATCCTGGCTATCGACCGGGTTTTCGCTTCCACCCTCATGCAAGCCAAGGATTTCTTCCATCTGGCCAGCCTGCGCTATGGCAAACAACTGGGCCACGGCCTGACACCGGCGTTTGAAACCCGGCTGGTCAGCCCCGACGGCAAACCGGTGAACAGCTTCAGCGATGTGATCATGCCGGTGGACGGCGGCCTGGAAAATGCCGACGTCATCATCCTTCCCGCCTTCTGGGACGATTTCGACACGCTCTGCAAACGTTATCCACAGGTTCTGCCATGGCTGCGTCAGCAGCATGCACGCGGCGCCGTGTTGTGTGGCGAAGCTACCGGTGTGTTCTGGCTGGCCGAGGCCGGGCTGCTCGATGGCAAGGAAGCGACGACCTACTGGCGTTTCTTCAATGCGTTTGCCGAGCGCTTCCCGCAGGTCCAGCTCAATCAGGACAAACACCTGACCGACGCCGACAACCTGTATTGCGCCGGCGGCACCACCTCGGCCTGCGATCTCTACATATATTTGATCGAGCGTTTTTGCGGCGCCAACGTAGCCCAGGCCGTGGCCCGCGACATTCTCTACGAAGTGCAGCGCAGCTATGCGCCTGGACGAATCGGTTTTGGCGGTCAGAAGCTGCACCAGGATGTGATCATCCTGCAGATCCAGCACTGGCTCGAAGAACACTTCGCCGACAAGTTTCGCTTCGAAGACGTGGCCCGCGAACACGGCATGAGCATCCGCAACTTCATGCGTCGTTTCCAGACCGCTACCGGCGACAAACCGCTGCATTACCTGCAACGGCTGCGCATCGAGACGGCCAAGGGCTTGTTGTCCGGCAGCCGCAAGAGCATCAAGACCATCAGCTATGAAGTCGGTTACGACGATGCGAGTTTCTTTGCGCGACTGTTCCGCCAGCACACGGAGTTGTCGCCTAACCAGTATCGGCAGCAGTTTCAGCAAGCGGCGTAGCCCTGGCGAACAACACATATCAACTGTGGGAGCGGGCTTGCCCGCGATAGCGGCGGCACATTCAACATTATTGTGACTGATGCACCGCCATCGCGGGCAAGCCCGCTCCCACAGGTTCTGCGATAAACGAAAAAGGGCCTGCATATGCAGGCCCTTTTTTATGTTTTCGAATTGTCTACGGCTTATGCGCCCGGGACAGGAATTCGTGTGACTGCATTTCCAGCAGGCGGCTAAGCGTGCGCTGGAACTCGAAGTTCAGGCGACCGCCGGTGTAGAGGTCTTTGAGCTCGACTTCGGCAGAAATGATCAGCTTCACGTTACGGTCGTAGAACTCGTCGACCATGTTGATGAAGCGTCGCGCGATGTCGTCGGTGGTGACGCTCATCTGCTCGACATCGCTAAGCAACACGGCGTGGAAGATTTTCCCCAGTTCGATGTAATCGTTCTGGCTGCGTGGGCCGTCGCAGAGTTCGCGGAAGTCGAACCAGGCCACGTCATCGCAGGTGCGCACGGCACGGATTTCACGGTTCTCGATCACCAGTACGTCGTTCTCGATGGCTGCCGTGCATTCCGGCGTCAGGGCCCGGAAGCTCTTGCGCAGGCTTTCCTGGGCAGCATCATCCAGCGGAAAGTGGAACAGTTCCGCTTGCTCGAGGTGACGCAGACGGTAATCGACGCCGCTGTCGACGTTGACGATCTCGGTGTTCTGCTTGATCAGTGCAATGGCCGGCAGGAAACGCGCACGTTGCAGGCCGTCCTTGTACAGGCCGTCCGGCACGATGTTCGAGGTCGCGACCAGGGTCACGCCGTTCTTGAACAACTCTTCCATCAACGTGCCAAGGATCATTGCGTCGGTGATATCGGAGACGAAAAACTCATCGAAACAGATCACTCGCGACTCGTCGGAGAAACGCTTGGCGATGATGGTCAGCGGGTTTTTCTCGCCGCCGAGGGTCTTCATCTCTTCATGCACGCGCTTCATGAAGCGGTGGAAGTGAGTGCGGGTCTTTTCCTTGAACGGCAGCGCTTCGAAGAAGGTGTCGACCAGGTAAGTCTTGCCGCGACCAACGCCGCCCCAGAAGTACAGGCCCTTGACCGGCACCTGGTCTTTCCTGCCAAACAGTTTGCCGAGCAGGCCCGGTTTGTTCTGCGAGGCCGTGACCAGATCGTCATACAGGCGCTGCAAATGGCGCACGGCAGTTTCCTGCGCGGCGTCATGGAAGAATTCCGGGCGTTTCAGATCAGCTTGATATCGTTCTAGGGGCGTCATAATTCGTTAGCAAGGCAACAAAAACGGGCCGTCACTGTAGCGACGGCCCGTGGGAATGGCAATCGGCCCTTGGTCGGACCGAGCCGTTGATTATTCCTGAACCGGTGTCAGGGCAACGCGCAAAGCACCGATGGCAGCGTCGCGAGCAGCGCTGTCGGCGAAGGCTGGGCTGTCGGCAACGCACTCGCCTTCCAGCCAGACGCTGAAGCTCAGGTCTTCACTGCGCACGTCCAAGGCTTGACCGGATTGCAGTTGCTTGGTCACTTGCCCTGCGGTTTTACCGTCGGCGAAGTTGCGCGACAGCAACAGTTGCTCGCCATCGGCCGCCAGCAGACGGAAGCGGAAACTGCCGTCGTCTTCACGGAAGCTGACGAAGCGCGCGGCTTTCGCGGCTTTCTTCTTGGTGGTCGCTGCGACTTGGGTCTGAGCGACGAAAGAACGCAGGCCGACCGCTTCACGCAGTTCGTGGAGGAACGGCGTCGCCACCGAACGGGCCTTTTTGGCGCCGAGCTGCAGCATGTCTTCCAGATCTGCCGGGCGTTCGATCAGTTGGTGATAACGCTCGCGGGATTCGCCCAATTCGCTGTCGAGCAGTTGGAACAGACGATTCTTCGCCTCGCCCCAACCCAGGCCCTGGAGCAATTCGCTGCGGAATTCGTCGGATTGTGCTGGCGTAGCGAAAGCCTGGAACAAGGTGAACAGGTGCGAATTGTCCGGATCCTTGGCTTCGCCCGGGGCACGGGAGTCGGTGACAATCCGCGAAATCGCGTCTTTCATCTCTTTGGCGCTGCTGAACAACGGAATGGTGTTGTCGTAGCTCTTCGACATCTTGCGACCGTCGAGGCCCGGCAAGGTCGCGACGCTTTCCTCGATCAGCGCTTCGGGCATGGTGAAGAATTCTTTGCCTTGGCCAAACAAGTGATTGAAGCGCTGGCCGATGTCCCGGGCCATTTCCACGTGCTGGATCTGGTCACGACCGACCGGCACCTTGTGGGCGTTGAACATCAGAATGTCTGCTGCCATCAACACCGGGTAGCTGTACAAGCCCATGGTGATGCCGGCGTCCGGGTCTTCGCCGGTTTCGATGTTCTTGTCCACCGAGGCCTTGTAGGCGTGCGCACGGTTGAGCAGGCCCTTGGCGGCCACGCAGGTCAGCAACCAGGTCAGTTCAGGGATTTCCGGGATGTCGGACTGGCGATAGAACGTCACGCGGTCCACGTCCAGGCCACCGGCCAGCCAGGTCGCGGCGATTTCCAGACGCGAGCGCTGGATGCGCAGCGGGTCATCGCATTTGATCAGGGCGTGGTAGTCGGCCAGGAAGTAGAACGAATCGGCATTGCTGTCACGGCTGGCGATGATCGCCGGACGGATGGCGCCGGCGTAGTTGCCCAGGTGCGGCGTGCCGGTGGTGGTGATGCCGGTGAGGATACGGGTACGAGTCGTCATGGGTAATCGCTTGTCAGACTGCAATCAATTCGAAAGACGCGGCAGGATCAGATCCTTGAGATCGGTCAGCTTGCCATGAAAAAAGTGTCCGCATTCTGCCACTTTCAGCAGCTCATGGGGGCGATCGAGTGCGTCGGACCAGTCGTAAACGAGCTGCGGATCGATGACTTCGTCGGTTTCCGGCTGGATCAGGGTCAATGTACCTTGTTGCGGCAGTTGATCCTGATCGCCCAAGCGCATGACGGCGGGCGCCACCATGAACAAATGCTTGAGCTGCTCGCCCTTGGCTTCCAGGCGTCCGCCGAGACTTGCTGCAACAAATCCGCCAAAGGAAAAACCGAACAGAGTCAAAGGTATTTCAGGATGCCTGTCCCGCAGCCACTCGGCCACCGCCTGGGCATCGTCGACTTCACCAGTGCCCATGTCGTGCGTGCCTTCACTGGCACCGACGCCACGGTAGTTGAAACGCAAAGTAATCAAACCAGCGTCGCGCGCGGTGCGCTGCAAGGTCGAAACGACTTTGTTGAGCATGGTGCCTCCCTGCACCGGGTTCGGGTGGCAGATCAGCGCCAGGCCACGGGGTTGCTCGTTGTTAGCCAAATACAGGGCTTCCAGTTGGCCGACCGGGCCATCAATCACTACAGGGGTTTCGCGCATAAGCAAGGAAGGAACTCCGTGACCTCGAATCGGGTCGACTCGTCTAGCCAATTGTCTGTGCCAATCTATTGCGAGTGAATCGCGGTATACAGCGCAGGTTCGAGCCGTTAACGTAAAGCAAAGCCGTTTATAGAGGAAGGACTCGTGGAACACTCGCTCTTAGTTTGGTTGTTGCCGACTCTTGCCCTGGTTGTGGGTGTCGCCATTGGATTCCTGATCGCTCGCCTGGTGCCGAATGCCGCGCCTAACCGCACGCAACGTCAGCTGGATGATATTCAGGAACGTTTTGACAATTATCAGAACGAAGTGGTCACCCACTTCAACAGCACTGCAAACCTGGTCAAGAAACTGACTGCGAGCTATCAGGAAGTGCAGGATCATCTCGCCGAGGGTGCCAACCGTCTGGCCCTGGACGAGCAGACTCGCCAACGCTTGCTGGCTGCCTTGCACGCCGACGCGGCGCAGGCTCCACGGGAACGCCTGACGCCACCGCGCGATCAGGAACCGCCTCGCGACTACGCCCCCAAAGCCCCGAACGCGCCGGGCATGCTCGATGAGCATTACGGCCTGAAGAAGTAATCAGGTTTCGCGCGACACAAAAAGCCCTCGGACAAGCGATTGTTCGAGGGCTTTTTTGTTGCTGATGTCTTCTTTTCCCGTGCGGGATTCAGTCAGACACTTAAGGATACTGCTGAACCTGACCCTGCTGCTGATACTCCTGACCAGGAATCGGCTTCAGGTTTACCTCGACGCGACGGTTCTGCGCCCGGCCATTCACATCACCATTGCTGGCAATCGGGTTATCCGGCCCGGCACCGCGCGCTGTCAGGTTGGCGCCGCTGACCCCCTGGGAGGTCAGGTAAGTCGCCACACTCTGGGCACGACGCTGGGACAGGTCCATGTTGTGCTGACGGCTGCCGGTGCTGTCGGTGTAGCCGACGATCTCGATCTGGTTCTGGTTGAACTCCTTGAGCGAGCCCGCCAGGTTGTTCAGCGGCTGGTAGAAGCCCGACGCGATGTTCGCCGAATCGGTGGCGAATGTGATGTTGCCTGGCATGATCAGCTTGATCTGATCGCCTTGACGCTGCACTTCAACCCCAGTGTTGGCCATGCTGGCCCGCAATTTTTTCTCCTGCTGGTCGGCGTAATAACCGTAACCGGCGGCAGAAGCCCCCACCACGGCGGCACCAATCAGCGCGCCCTTGCCACGGTTATCGTGACTGATGGCAGCACCGGCCAGCGCACCGGCCAAGGCACCGAGGCCACCGTATTTGGCGGTTTTGCTCATGCCCGTAGAGCCGCCATCAGCCTGACCCTGGCTGTCATAAGGGTTCTGCGATGCGCAACCGGACAACAAAGCCACGGCAGTAGCGACAATAATCAAACGACGCGAGGTGAACATGGAGAGCTCCTACTTTTTTTGCATTCTGTGGTGCAGCGGACTTAAGCAATGAACCTTTGCGGGCGTTGGATCATGGCCAACGCCAAAAATTCCGTCGTGCCTTTCACAACTGCATCTTCAGGCCCGTACAAAGGGGTTACCGCGCATTTCATCGCCCAGACACGTGTCCGGACCATGACCGGTCACCACCGTCGCCTCTTCGTCGAGGGTATACAACCTTTGCTTGATCGAACGCACGAGAGTCGCCTGATCGCCTCCCCATAAATCCGTGCGCCCTACCCCTCGCTTGAAAAGCGTATCACCGGCAATCAGCAGCTTAGCCTCTGAAAACCAAAAGCTCATGGAACCTGGCGTATGACCCGGCGTGTGCAACGCCACGCCACACCCGCAAGCCAACTCTTCGTCGTTGGCCAACCAGCGATCTGGCGATGGCACGGGGGTATAAGGCACACCGAACATCTGGCACTGCATCTCCAGGTTGTCCCAGAGGAATTGATCTTCTTTATGCAGATGCAGCGTCGCGCCGGTTTTCTCTTTCAACTGACCGGAGGCCAGGAAGTGATCCAGGTGCGCGTGGGTGTGGATAATGCTGACCACCTTCAAGCCCAAGGCGTCGAGGCGCGCGAGGATCAGTTCGTGATTGCCGCCCGGGTCGACGACGATGGCCTTTTTGGTGATCGGGTCGCCGATGATTGTGCAGTTGCATTGGAGGGGGCCGACGGGGAAGGTTTCACGGATGAGCACTGGGTTCGGAGCGTTCATGGGAGGCCCTGATAAGTCAATTTCGAACAGGATACCAGCGCGCACTCCTCAAGACTCACTGGCGCACGCCGACACAGATTTACCGGCCAGTTTTTTGACGCCATCAGTAAAAAAAATAGTGGCCATGTAATATCAATTGACGCTGACTCTGGTGCAAAATCGCTTCCTTGTAGCGACCACATACAGGACGGTCGCAGCCCTCTCAGGATATTTAGAATGTCATCTCCTCTTGGTTACGTTTTAACAAAGCCATCTGTTCTGACCGGTAACCAACAAATCGACAGTCTGATATACGGCACCTCTTGGCTGAGTCCTGACTTCGGCACAGACATCTTCGCGACACGGCTGACCTATAGTTTCATCAACAGCCAATCGTATTTCGCTACCAAGTACAGCGCCGAAAATGAATACCTGAACAGCTTCGTCCTGACTTCGGCCCAACAAAACGCCGTGACCGGTGCGCTTGGCGCCTGGAGCGCTGTGGCCAACGTCAAGTTCACTCTGGTCAGTGACAACATCAACACCGTGGGCGACTTGCGATTCGGCGGCTATTGGGACATGGACGACGACGCTGCTGCCTGGGCCTACTTCCCAGACCGGGCACCGCTGGCCGGGGATGTCTGGATCAGCCCGGATACGAACAACTCTACCCCCGTCAAAGGCACCTATGACTTCATGACGTTCGTGCATGAAATCGGTCACGCCCTAGGCCTCAAACATCCATTTGAGTCGAGCCAATCCAACAGCACGCTGATCTCGCCTCTACTCGATGATACGCATTACACGATCATGAGCTACAACAATGCGTATTCCTACCAGCCGACGACACCGATGCTGCTGGATATTCTCGCTATCCAGAAGATTTACGGCGCCAACATGCTTTGGCAAACCGGTAACAACGTCTATAGCTGGGCACCCGACCAATCAGTGTTCGAAACCATCTGGGATGCCGGCGGCAACGATACGATCGATGCCAGCAATCAGCAGGCGGCCGTCAGACTGAACCTGAATGAGGGTGAGTTCAGTAACATCGGCAAGGCATTCGTCGACATTGCGAACCTGGAACTGATCAATGACGGGCTGGCGATCGCCTTTGGCACCAAAATCGAAAATGCCACCGGTTCGGCCTTTGACGATGAGCTGATCGGCAATGCGCTGGGTAACGTTCTCGATGGCGGTGCCGGCCAAGACGTCATGATTGGCGGTGCAGGCAACGACGTTTATGTTGTGGATAACGCTGATGACGTGGTGGTGGAAACCAGCACCTCGCTGAGCGAAATCGACACGGTTATGTCGTCCATCAGCTACACCTTGGGCAGCAGTAGCAATCTGGAGAACCTGACTCTCACTGGCGGCGACAACCTCGACGCCACCGGCAACGCGCTGGGCAATCGCTTGATCGGTAATAGCGGCGACAACATTCTGGACGGCGGAACCGGGGCCGACGTGATGATCGGCGGCAGCGGCAACGACACCTACATCGTTGATAACCTCAAGGATGTGGTTACCGAGAGCAGCACCCTCACCTCCGAAATCGACACCGTACGCTCCTCGGTCAGTTGGACCCTCGGTGCCAACCTGGAAAACCTCACCTTGACCGGCGGTGACAACACCAACGGTGTCGGCAATGCCCTGAACAACGTACTGACCGGCAACGTCGGCAACAACATCCTCAACGGCTTGGCCGGCTTGGACACGCTGAGCGGCGGCGCCGGCGACGACACCTACGTCCTTGACCAGGCCGGTGAACTGGCACTGCTGCAGGATGACGTTGATCAAGGCAATGACCTGCTGTACATCAACTACGCATCAACCTTGGCCACCAACACTGTCGATCTCAGTCAAAGCAACCTGCAAAACGTCGAGGATGTCATCGTCACCGGGCTCGGTGAATTCACCGTGATCGGCAACGACCTGAACAACATCCTGATCGGCAACAACTATAACAACACCCTGCTGGGCGGCGCTGGCAACGACTGGCTGGATGGCTGGGCCGGGTCTGACAAGCTCATTGGCGGCAGCGGCGATGACACCTACGCCATTTACAACAATGGAGTGCATGTCACCGAACTGGCCGACGAAGGCCACGACCTGATTAGAACGGCGGTGAGCTACTACTTGGAAGACAACGTCGAGGATGGCTTGCTGCTCGGTTCTGCAGCGCTGAGCCTCACCGGTAATGAACTGGACAACAGCCTCACCGGCAACGCCGCTGCCAACGTACTTGATGGCTGGGACGGAGCCGACACCCTCGACGGCGGTGCCGGCAACGACACCTACGTCGTCGACAATGTCGGCGATACGGTAATCGAACGCGGCACTTCGCCGGCCGAGATCGACACGGTGCTGTCGTCGATCAGCTACACCCTGGGCAGCAACCTCGAGAACTTGACCCTTATCGACTTCGACGACGTGAATGCTACCGGTAATGCGCTGAATAACCGCCTCGTAGGTAACCGCGGCGACAACATCCTCGACGGAGGCCTTGGCGCCGACGTGATGACCGACGCCAGCGGCAGCGACACCTACATTGTCGACAACGTCAAGGACGTGGTCGTCGAGACAGGTATTTGGACGTGGGATACCGACACCGTGCGTTCCTCGGTCAGCTGGACCCTGGGCGCCAACCTGGAAAACCTTACCCTCACCGGTAGCGACAACCTCACTGGCGTCGGCAACACCCTGAACAACGTGCTGACCGGCAACGCCGGCAACAACGTGCTCAGCGGTGGTACGGGACTGGACACGCTGATCGGCGGCGCCGGTGACGACACCTACGTCCTCGACCAGGCCGGTGAACTGGCGCTGCTGCAGGAAACTGCCGATCAGGGTCGTGACCTGCTGAACATCACCTACGCCTCGACCCCGACCACCGGCACCGTCGACCTCAGCCAAAGCAACCTGCAAAACGTCGAAAACGTCACCCTCACCGGCCTCGGCGCCTTCACCGTGATCGGCAACGACCTGAACAACACCCTGCTCGGCAACGCCTCCGTCAACACCCTGCAAGGCGGGGCCGGCAATGACTGGCTGGATGGCGGCGCAGGTGCTGACACTCTCAGCGGCGGCACTGGCGACGACACCTACGTCATCGACAACGCCGCCGACAAGGTCATTGAACTGGCTGACGAAGGTCGTGACCTGATCAGGACGGCAGTGAGCTACACCCTGTCGACCAACGTCGAAGACGGCGTGCTGCTCGGCGCAGCCGCATTGAACCTCACGGGCAACGAACTGGACAACAGCCTCACCGGCAACGCCGCCGCCAACCTCCTCGATGGCAAGGCCGGCGCCGATACCCTCGACGGCGGTGCCGGCAACGACACCTACCTCGTCGACAATGCCGGCGACACAGTGATCGAACGCGGCACCTCACTGACCGAGATCGACACGGTGCTGTCGTCGATCAGCTACACCCTGGGCAGCAACCTCGAGAACCTGACCCTCACCGGCGGCGACCACCTCGATGCCACCGGCAACGCCCTGGGCAATCGCCTGGCAGGTAACAGCGGCAACAACGTTCTGGACGGCGGAAGCGGTGCCGACCTGATGATCGGCGGCACTGGCAACGACACCTATATCGTCGACAATCTCAAGGACGCCATCACCGAGACCAGCACCCTGGCCTCCGAAATCGACACCGTGCGTTCTTCAGTCAGCTGGACCCTGGGCGCCAACCTGGAAAACCTTACCCTCACCGGTAGCGACAACCTCACTGGCGTCGGCAACACCCTGAACAACGTGCTGACCGGCAACGCCGGCAACAACGTGCTCAGCGGTGGTACGGGACTGGACACGCTGATCGGCGGCGCCGGTGACGACACCTACGTCCTCGACCAGGCCGGTGAACTGGCGCTGCTGCAGGAAACTGCCGATCAGGGTCGTGACCTGCTGAACATCACCTACGCCTCGACCCCGACCACCGGCACCGTCGACCTCAGCCAAAGCAACCTGCAAAACGTCGAAAACGTCACCCTCACCGGCCTCGGCGCCTTCACCGTGATCGGCAACGACCTGAACAACACCCTGCTCGGCAACGCCTCCGTCAACACCCTGCAAGGCGGGGCCGGCAATGACTGGCTGGATGGCGGCGCAGGTGCTGACACTCTCAGCGGCGGCACTGGCGACGACACCTACGTCATCGACAACGCCGCCGACAAGGTCATTGAACTGGCTGACGAAGGTCGTGACCTGATCAGGACGGCAGTGAGCTACACCCTGTCGACCAACGTCGAAGACGGCGTGCTGCTCGGCGTCGCCGCGTTGAACCTCACAGGCAACGAACTGGACAACAGCCTCACCGGCAACGCCGCCGCCAACCTCCTCGATGGCAAGGCCGGCGCCGATACCCTCGACGGCGGTGCCGGCAACGACACCTACCTCGTCGACAATGTCGGCGATACGGTAATCGAACGCGGCACCTCACTGACCGAGATCGACACGGTGCTGTCGTCGATCAGCTACACCCTGGGCAGCAACCTCGAGAACCTGACCCTCACCGGCGGCGATCACCTCGACGCCACCGGCAACGCCTTGGGCAATCGCCTGGCAGGTAACAGCGGCAACAACGTTCTGGACGGCGGAAGCGGTGCCGACCTGATGATCGGCGGCACTGGCAACGACACCTATATCGTCGACAACCTCAAGGACGCCATCACCGAGACCAGCACCCTGGCCTCCGAAATCGACACCGTGCGTTCTTCAGTCAGCTGGACCCTGGGCGCCAACCTGGAAAACCTTACCCTCACCGGTAGCGACAACCTCACTGGCGTCGGCAACACCCTGAACAACGTGCTGACCGGCAACGCCGGCAACAACGTGCTCAGCGGTGGTACGGGACTGGACACGCTGATCGGCGGCGCCGGTGACGACACCTACGTCCTCGACCAGGCCGGTGAACTGGCGCTGCTGCAGGAAACGGCCGATCAGGGTCGTGACCTGCTGAACATCACCTACGCCTCGACCCCGACCACCGGCACCGTCGACCTCAGCCAAAGCAACCTGCAAAACGTCGAAAACGTCACCCTCACCGGCCTCGGCGCCTTCACCGTGATCGGCAACGACCTGAACAACACCCTGCTCGGCAACGCCTCCGTCAACACCCTGCAAGGCGGGGCCGGCAATGACTGGCTGGATGGCGGCGCAGGTGCTGACACTCTCAGCGGCGGCACTGGCGACGACACCTACGTCATCGACAACGCCGCCGACAAGGTCATTGAACTGGCTGACGAAGGTCGTGACCTGATCAGGACGGCAGTGAGCTACACCCTGTCGACCAACGTCGAAGACGGCGTGCTGCTCGGCGTCGCCGCGTTGAACCTCACAGGCAACGAACTGGACAACAGCCTCACCGGCAACGCCGCCGCCAACCTCCTCGATGGCAAGGCCGGCGCCGATACCCTCGACGGCGGTGCCGGCAACGACACCTACCTCGTCGACAATGTCGGCGATACGGTAATCGAACGCGGCACCTCACTGACCGAGATCGACACGGTGCTGTCGTCGATCAGCTACACCCTGGGCAGCAACCTCGAGAACCTGAGCCTCACCGGCAGCGACCACCTCGACGCCACCGGCAACGCCCTGGGCAATCGCCTGGCCGGTAACAGTGGCGACAACGTTCTGGACGGCGGAACCGGCGCCGATGTGATGATCGGCGGCAATGGCAACGACACCTACATCGTCGACAACCTCAAGGACGCCATCACCGAGACCAGCACCCTGGCCTCCGAAATCGACACCGTGCGTTCCTCGGTGAGCTGGACCTTGGGCGCCAACCTGGAAAACCTCACCCTCACCGGCAGCGACAACCTCACTGGCGTCGGCAACACCCAGAACAACGTGCTGACTGGCAACAGCGGCAACAACGTGCTCAACGGTGGTACGGGGCTGGACACGCTGATCGGCGGCGCCGGTGACGACACCTACGTCCTCGACCAGGCCGGTGAACTGGCGCTGCTGCAGGAAACTGCCGACCAGGGCCGCGACCTGCTGAACATCGCCTACGCCTCGACCCTGGCCACCAGCACCGTCGACCTCGGTCAAACCAGCCTGCAGAACGTCGAGAACGTTACCCTCACCGGCCTTGGCGCCTTCACCGTGATCGGCAACGACCTGAACAACACCCTGCTCGGCAACGCCTCCATCAACACCCTGCAAGGTGGCGCCGGTAATGACTGGCTGGATGGCGGTATCGGCGCCGATACCCTCAGCGGCGGGATGGGTGACGATACTTATGTCATCGACAACGCCGCCGACAAAATCACCGAACTGGCCGACGAAGGCCGTGACCTGATCAGGACGGCGGTGAGCTACACCCTGTCGGCCAACGTCGAAGACGGCCTGCTGCTGGGCACCGCGGCGTTGAACCTCACGGGCAACGAACTCGACAACAACCTCACCGGCAACGCCGCCGCCAACCTCCTCGACGGCAAGGCCGGTGCCGATACCCTCGACGGCGGTGCCGGCAACGACACCTACCTCGTCGACAATGCCGGCGACACAGTGATCGAACGCGGCACCTCGCTGGCCGAGATCGACACGGTGCTGTCGTCGATCAGCTACACCCTGGGCAGCAACCTCGAGAACCTGACCCTCACCGGCAGCGATAATCTGGACGGTACCGGCAATGCCCTGAGCAACCGCCTCGTGGGTAACAACGGCAATAACACGTTGGACGGCGGCCTCGGCGCCGACGTGATGATCGGCGGCAGTGGCAATGACACCTACATCGTCGACAACCTCAAGGACGCCATCACCGAGATCAGCACCCTGGCGAGCGAAATCGACACCGTGCGCTCCTCGGTCAGCTGGACCTTGGGCGCCAACCTGGAAAACCTCACCCTCACCGGCAGCGACAACCTCACTGGCGTCGGCAACACCCAGAACAACGTGCTGACTGGCAACGCCGGCAACAACATCCTCAACGGCGCGGCCGGACTGGACACACTGATCGGCGGCGCCGGCGACGACAGCTACGTCCTCGACCAATTCGGCGAATTGGCGCTGCTGCAGGAAACTGCCGATCAGGGTCGTGACCTGCTGAACATCGCCTACACCTCGACCCCGACCACCGGCACCGTCGACCTCAGCCAAAGCAACCTGCAAAACGTCGAAAACGTCACCCTCACCGGCCTCGGCGCCTTCACCGTGGTCGGCAATGACCTGAACAACACCCTGCTCGGCAATGCCTCCATCAACACCCTGCAAGGCGGGGCCGGCAATGACTGGCTGGATGGCGGCGTGGGCGCTGACATCCTCAGCGGTGGCAGCGGCGATGACACCTACGTCATCGACAACGCCACCGACAAGGTCATTGAACTGGCCGACGAAGGTCGTGACCTGATCAGGACGGCAGTGAGCTACACCCTGTCGACCAACGTCGAAGACGGCGTGCTGCTCGGCGCCGCCGCGTTGAACCTCACGGGCAACGAACTGGACAATAGCCTCACCGGCAACGCCGCCGCCAACGTCCTCGACGGCAAGGCCGGGGCCGACACCCTGGACGGCGGCCTCGGCGCCGACCTGATGATCGGCGGCACCGGCAACGACACCTACATCGTCGATAACCTCAAGGACGTGGTCACCGAGACCAGCACCCTGGCAAGTGAAATCGACACCGTACGTTCCTCGGTCAGTTGGACCTTGAGTGCCAACGTGGAAAATCTCATCCTTACCGGGACCAATAACCTAAACGGAGTCGGCAACGCCCTGGACAACGTGCTGAACGGCAACAGTGGGAACAACGTGCTCAACGGTGGTACGGGGCTGGATACGCTGAGCGGTGGTGCTGGCGACGACACTTATACCCTCGACCAAGCCGGCGAACTGGTGCTGCTGCAGGAAACTGCCGACCAGGGTCGCGACCTGCTGAACATCACCTATGCCTCGACTCCGACCACCAGCATCATCGACCTCAGCCAAAGCAACCTGCAGAACGTCGAGAACGTGACCCTCACCGGCCTCGGTGCCTTCACCGTTATCGGCAACGACCTGAACAACACCCTGCTCGGCAATGCCTACGTCAACGATTTGCAAGGCGGGGGCGGCAACGACTGGCTGGATGGCGGCGTGGGCGCTGACATCCTCAGCGGCGGCAATGGTGATGACACCTATGTCATTACCGATAACGCCGCTAATGTCACCGAATTGGCCGATGAAGGCCACGACCTGATCCGCACGACGGTGAGCTATATCCTGTCGGCCAACGTCGAAGACAGCGTGCTGCTCGGCGCCGCCGCGTTGAACCTCACGGGTAATGAGCTCGACAACAGCCTGACCGGCAACGCCGCCGCCAACCTCCTCGACGGCAAGACCGGCGCCGACACCCTGGACGGCGGTGCCGGCAACGACACCTACATTGTCGACAATGTCGGCGACACGGTGATCGAACGCGGCACCTTGCTGACCGAGATCGACACGGTACTGTCGTCGATCAGCTATACCTTGGGCAGTAACCTCGAGAACCTGACCCTCTCCGACACTGACCACCTCGATGGTACCGGCAATGCTCTAAACAACCGTCTGATCGGTAACTCCGGCAACAACGTTCTGGATGGCGGAATCGGCGCCGACGTGATGAGCGGCGGCAGCGGCAATGACACCTATATCGTCGACAACCTCAAGGACGTAGTCACCGAGAGCAGCCTCCTGGCGAGCGAAATCGACACCGTGCGCTCCTCGGTCAGCTGGACCCTGGGTGCCAACCTGGAAAACCTCACCCTCACCGGCAGCAATAACCTCAACGGTGTCGGTAACACCCTGAATAACGTACTGACCGGCAATAGCGGCAATAACCAACTCAATGGCGGAGCGGGCAACGACCTGCTCGACGGCGGTGCGGGCAATGACCTACTGGTGGGAGGTCTGGGCGCAGACACCCTCACGGGGGGCTCTGGTGCCGACCGGTTTATTTTCAGTTTGATAAGCGAGCTGGGCAAAGGGGCGAACAGCGATTTCATCACCGACTTCAGCAGCCTGCAGGGTGACAAAATCGACCTGTCGAAACTCGATGCCAATATCCTCACCACCGCGTTCAACGCCTTCACTTTCATTGACTCGAATGCATTCACAGGGGCAGGACAACTGCGTTTCGAAGATCATGTGCTGTACGGCAACGTCAACGGCACGCTGGGTGCAGACTTCGAAATTCAGCTGGTAGGCGTGGACACCTTTAGTGCCAACGATCTGGTGGCATGACAACGGCAGTACAATGAAAACGCCCCGACTTGTTCGGGGCGTTTTCCTTTAAGAGATGCAGTTGTCCCTCAGTTAAGACAGAACGCCCAACTCCTTCGCCCTTGCCACCGCCTGGGTCCTGCGTTCTACCCCCAACTTACTGTTGATATGACTGGCATGGGTTTTCACCGTGTGCAGCGAAATAAACAACTGATCGCTGATTTCCTGGTTCGAACACCCTTGGGCGATCAGTCGCAGAACGGCCAGTTCACGCGTACTGAGCTGTTCGGCAGCTGGCGATGATTCCATCACCGGCCGAGAGGCCATGGCTGGAAGTTTTTCCGAGAGACTTTGCGAAACGGCCGTCGGTGCACAGAGTTGAAGTTGCCCGCGCAGCCAGTCCGAGTGCTCGGTCAGCAATGGATCAAACGGTTGCAGGACGCCTCCGGCGGCCGCTTCCAAAGCCTGGGCCAGCGCCTTGCGCGCCTCGGATTCGCGCCCGCCCGCCAGCAACAGCATGATTTTCTGACTGAGCGCCATCACGCTGAGCATCTGCCGGCCGCTGTGCTGACCGTGTTCATGCAACGCATTCAATCGCCCTTCGGCGAGCATGGGCTGGCCCTTCATCATGTCCAGCACCGCCTGTTGCAGTTCAATGTGCAGCGGCAGTTGCGGATGGAACTCCGGGGGGGCCGCCGGATGCTCGCCGTTGTAAGTCTGACCCAATCGCGTGAGCCAGGCTTCGGCGAGGTCGGTGCGGCCCTGGGCCAGCCAGAGTTCGCATTTGACCAGAGTGATCATCGCCAGGTAGTAAATCGGCGGGACGTCCCAGATGTGCATCAGGCGCTCGGCCTCGGCGAGTTCGGCGAAGGCTTTTGCGAATTCGCCGTTGTGGCCATCCAGCCGTGCGATCACGCAATGGCCGATCAGTACGCTGATGTCGCGACAGGCCCGGGCTTCGCCCAACCCTGCTTGCAAACGTGCCCGCGCAGCTTGGGGTTGCAAGCGCAGAGCCAGCAAAAATCCCTCGTATAAAATCAGCCGCGCGCGCACTGCGTACAGCCGTTGCGGGGATAAGCCTTGCAGGCGTTGCAGCCCCTGGCGGACTTCATCGAGTGAGCGAAGAATCTCCCCACGCGCCTGCAGCACACGGGCGCGGTCGTAATGGGCCAGCGCCTCGAACAATGGATTGCCGACCCGTTGTGCCAGTTCAAGGGACTCACGATTCAGCCCCCGGGCACGCCAGAGGTCGCTGTCGGCAATGGCCAGGTTCGACAATGTAGAGAGGCACATCAGGCGTTGCCCATAGCGTTTGGCCGGCAGGCTCTCCAGCGCTTCGGTGCAATAGCGCAACGTCAGCTCGCGATTGCCTCGGCCCCGGGCGATGATGCCGCTCAGGGCCAGCCATTGCGCCAGCATGGATTTTTGCGCAGTAGCCGACGGCGCCGGCAAGAAGTGGCTCAAATGGCTGGCCAGCTCCTCGGCGGCGTCCAGCTGGCAGGCCAGCCCCAACGCCCAGCTGTAGAGCACGATCAGCCGTGGTGTGCTGATCAGCAAGCTGTCGGGCAGGTCCATTTTCCAGCGCAGCAGCATGCCGACGTTCTGCTCGGCCAGCAGCTGTTCTTCGGAGAGGTTTTGCACCAGATTCGCCGCAACATCCAGATGCCCGGCACGCAACGCCTGCTCCACCGCCTCATCGAGTAACCCTTGAGAGTTGAACCAGCGGCAGGCACGCAGATGCAGGCTGGCCGTCGGCACTATCGCCTGGGCGGTGGGCCGGCTGCGCAGCAGGTCGGAAAACAGGTGGTGATAGCGATACCAGTGACCGTGTTCGTCCAGCGGCACCAGAAACACCTGATGCGCCAGCAGGAAACGCAGGATCTCGGCACTGTCATGGGCTTCGCGCACGGCGTCGCACAACTCGCTGCAAAAGCGCTCTTGGGGCGCGGTCTCGTACAGGAATGACTGCACCTCGGCGGGCAGGCAATCGATCACTTCTTCGAGCAGGTAATCGCGAATCAGCCCTTCCCCACCGTACAGCGATTGGGGCAATGCGCCCTCGCTGCCCGCCTCAGAGGCCGCCAGCAACCAGAAGCGCAGCCCGGCCACCCAGCCTTCACTGCGCTGGATCAAACTCTCCAGCGCCTCGCCACGCAATGAAATGCTGTGCCGATCAAGCAGGCTCAGGGTTTCATCGTGGGTCAGTCGAAGATCCTGTTCATGTAACTCGAGCAGTTGCCGCGACAGTCGCAGGCGTGCCAGATGCCAGTCGGGACGTTGCCGACTGGTGACCATGACCAGCAGACCATCGGGTAAATGATTGAGAAAAAATTGCAGGCAACGATCAAGCACCGGGCCCTGGGCCAGATGATAGTCATCGAGTACCAGTAACAGCGGCGTAGCGGGTGAAAGGTGCACAGCCAGTTCATCGAGCAAACCGTCCAGCCATTCTTCGAAGGCGAACGGCTGATGACGTTGGCGCATTTTCAGCAGCCCCAGCGCCTGGCTGCCCAGTTGCGGAAAATATTCCTGAAGACCTTCGAGCAGGCGCTCAAGAAAACGACCGGGATCACTGTCCCGAGGGCTCAACCCTAGCCACAGGCTTTGCCAGTGACCCGGCAACCCCTGGCAAAACTCCACCGCTAATGAACTCTTGCCGAACCCCGCTGGCGCGCTGACCAGCAATAGCCTGCCACCGAGGCCGGCGCTCAGACGCTCGCACAAACGCGGCCGCAGCACATGGCCGTCGGGCAGCGGAGGCCGGAAAAAGCGTCCGTCCAATGCTGCGACGGCAACGCTTGCAGGGCCCGGAAGTGGGGACAGATCAGTCATGGCCGGCTCTTGTTTGAAAGGCTGATGGCGGCGTTACAGATGTCCGCAGCCTAGCGGTAAACGAAGAGCTATTGAAGGTTATTGCTACAAATGGCTACAAAAAGACTACGAACAAAAGTGTCGATGAACCGACTAGCCTCGCAGGCTCGGCAGCTGCTACAACGATATTCATGAGCTTCCAAAAAAAAGCCCCGAACCAGTCGGGGCGTTTTTACGAGGATGCGGCCTCAGTTTACAACGTACTAACGAACGCCTTCCTGACGCAATGCTGCCGGCGTGAAGTCTGCGGTGCTGGCAGTGAAGCCGAAGTTATACGCCGACTTCTCTTCGTTCTTCATGCCCAGGGCCAGGTAGCGGCCCGATTGCAGGTCGTACAAGGTTTCGAGGGCGTACCACGGCACTTGCTTGTCGTAGTAGTTCTCGGAGTGAGCCTCGGCGACACGCCACAGTTGCCCGCGACCGTCGTAGTGGTCGACCACAGCCGCCTGCCAGGTGTCTTCGTCGATGTAGAAGTCACGTTTGGCGTAGATGTGACGCTGACCTTCCTTCAGGGTCGCAACCACATGCCAGACCCTGCGCAGCTCATAGCGAGTCAGGTCCTGGTTGATATGGCCGGCCTTGATGATGTCGGCGTACTTCAGTTGTGGCGAATCGAGCTTGTAGCTGTTGGAGGCGACGTACATCTCTTTCTTGCCTTCAAGCTTCCAGTCGTAGCGATCCGGCGCACCGTTGTACATGTCCAGGTTGTCGGAGGTACGCAGGCCATCGGCAGCGGTACCCGGCCCGTCATAGGACACTTGCGGCGCACGACGTACGCGGCGTTGCCCGGCGTTGTAGACCCACGCCGAACGCGGTTCTTTAACCTGGTCGAGGGTTTCGTGCACCAGCAGCACACCACCGGCCAGACGCGCCGGCGCGGTCACTTTCTGCTTGAAGTAGAACAGGATGTTGCCCGGATTTTTCGGGTCGTAATCCTTCATCTTGTCGCGGAACACGAACTGGTCCTCGAAGTACACCAGGCTGAACGAGCCGTTCGGCTGCGGCGTGGCCTGGGTGATCAGACGGGTCACACTGCCGCCGCGATAACGGGTGATGTGGTTCCAGATGACTTCAACGCCGCTTTTCGGAATCGGGAACGGGATCGCCGTTTCGAAGTTTTCCAGACCGTTGCCGCCGGACACCAGGTTAGTGTTGGTGGCGTTCTTCTTGATCGAGGCCAACACCTCATCCGGCACGGTGGCACCGCGATGGGACGGGTAGACCGGCATCTTGAAGGTTTCCGGGTAGCGCTTGAACATCGCGTACTGGCCCGGCGCGAGCTTGTCCTTGTACTGGTCGACGTTTTGCGCGGTGATGGTGAACTGCGGTTTTTCACTCGCGAACGGATCAGCCAGGAAACCCTTGCTGTCCACGCTACCGGCGTTTTTCGGCATGGGTTTCCAGGCCGGGATCGAACCGTCGGCGTTGCCCGCCATCTCGGCGCCCATCGGGGTCAGGCTCTTGCCCAGCTTGTCCGCTTCGGCTGCCGGGACCGCCGCCATGACACCGGTTGCCAGCAGCGACAGCCCCAGAACGCCAACGTGGAACAGACTCTTTGTTATTTTCATAAATGTGTTCGTCCTGAAAATACAGTGCTTAGAAGTTCACGCCGAAGCTGAGCGCAACGAAGTCGCGATCATCCACGGTGGTGTACTTGCCGTCGAAGAAGTTGGTGTACGCCAGGCTCGCGGTGTAGGTGTTCTGGTATTCGGCATCGACACCCAGGCTCACCGCTTTACGACCTTCCTCGAAGTTGCCGCCAGGGCCAGGCGAGTAACCGCTCACGTCGTGGGACCAGGCCACGTTCGGCTTGAGGTTCACACCGGCGAATACGTCGTTGTATTCCCAGATGGCGCGACCGCGATAACCCCACGACATCGCCGTGGTGAAGCCCTCGTCTTCGCAATTACGGCTGCGGTTGTTGGTTGCAGTACCTGCGCCGGCACCATTGATGGTGCTGGTGTTGAGGATCGCCGAACAGGTGTTGAGGCCGCCGGTAGCCGGCAGTTCACCAGGACCGTAGACCGGGTCACGGCCGTAACGGATTTCGGAGCTGCTTTCCAGGCCGCCAACATGGGTCACGCCCACTTCGCCCACCAGGGTCAGACGGCTGGCGCCCATGACCTGATCGAAGAAGTGCGTCAGCGTGGTCTGGAACTGGGTGATTTCTTTGCGGCGATAGCCGTGCAAATCCTGACCCGGTACACCGGGGAGCAACGAAGCGTTGGCCAAGGCACCGCCCAATGGGCGTACGCCGGCAAACAGGATGTCGGTGGAGTTGAGCTGCACAGGCGCGTTCGGACGGTAGCTGATCTCACCGCTCCACGCCGTACCGGTAGGCAGCGTGGTGGAGAAGCTCAAGCCGTAGAGACGGATGTCTTCCGGGTACTCGACGAAGTACTCGGAATTACCGGCGACCACCAGCGGCCCCAGCGCGCGGAACGCCGCCGGCAAAGCTGCCACGCCGTTGTAGATCGATTGCGGAGCACCTGTGGCGCTGAAGATCGGCGCCCGGCTGTGGTAGTTCATGAAGTACGCGCCGAACTCAGTGTCGAGCGGTTCGAACATGTACTTCAAGGACGCGCCCCACTGGCCGCTGTCCCGCGCATCGCGGTCAGGACCACGACGCACCAGTACACCTTCTTCGTTGACGTCGACGCCCGCGGCGGCCAATGGGCCCAATGCGATGGCTGGAATGGTCGAACGCTTGTTCAGCACACGCAGGTTGTCCTCGCAACCGTCGGCAATAATGTCCGGCTGGGAGAAGAAGGTGCCGCAGTTATCGACAACCGTCTGGTCCCATTCGAGCTGATAGAACGCTTCGGCCGACAGGTTGTCGGTCAGGCTCTGGGATACATAGAACATGTTGACCGGGATCAGGCCTTCCTTGACCTCGGCACCGGGACGACGGAACGCGGACACGTCAATCGGGTTGATCGAGTTGATGCCGCCGCCGATGAAAGTACTTTCCCCCCAGCTCACGACCTGCTTGCCCAGACGCACGGAACCCGGCTGATCGGCGATGGCGTAGTTGTGGTAGACGAAGGCGTCGAGGATCTGGCCGCCGGAGGACTTGGCGCCCTCCTTGCGGTTGCTGTCGCTGATGTCTTTGAACTCGCGGCTTTCATCCTTGAGCTCGAAGTCGTACCAGTATTTGCCCCGGACGAACACGCCGGTGTCGCCGTATTTCAATTCAAGGTCATGGATGCCCTTGAAGATCTTCGAGAAGGTTTCGCCGCTCTTGAAGTTGTTGTGACCGTCATCAGAGGTCTGGGACAGGCCGTGGCCCCCGTTATTGACGCCGATGAGGTTTTTGTTGGGGCTCTGAGTAGACCAACTGGCTCCGATCGACAGGGATGAGTCGAATTGACCCTCGATCTCACCGACGTTGAAACTGACGCCGAATGCAGGCCCGGCGAGCGAAGAGGCAAGACTGACCGCCAGGGGCAGTTTCGCCCGGTGCCAGAACTGGTTTACTGATGTCATCGACGCTACTCCATGTGCATTATTGTTATGGCTGAGTACTTTTAAAAACGTTGTGGGTGACCGCAAGCCAAGTGGTTCCGACGTCACGCCAAAGTTGCATCGCCCCGTTTTGTGCGCGCTCCGTTCTTAAAAATTCCTTGAGCGGACTATAGCCAGCAGGTAGTAGTGCTTGATCCCTCTAAAGTGTGATTTGCAGCTGCCGGCCACTCTGGAACAGTCCTTTCGCCAGTCCGACACCTGTCGGCACGGCAAGGATGGCTGAAAATTCGGATTTCACAAGCCAAGCGCTTGCTTGGTGGGTCTGGCGCGCCGTTTTCGGCGCGCCAGATGACGCTTAAAGCGTCGAGAGGAAGGTACTGTTGTTAGCCTGCCATTCGGTGATATCGACGCGGATGCGCTTCTTGTCGAGTTTGCCGACACTGGTCTTGGGAATTTCAGTAACAATGGCGATCTGGCTCGGGATGGCCCACTTGCTCAGGTGCCCCTGCTCAACGAACGGTTTGAGGTGCTCCTTGAGCTCCTTGGCCCCGATCTCATGCCCATCCCTGACGACCAACAGCGCAAACGGCCGCTCGCCCCACTGCGGATCGGCGATGCCCACCACTGCTACTTCGCGTACCGCAGGGTGGCGGCTGATCAGGTCTTCCAGGTCCAGGGAGGAGATCCACTCGCCGCCGGTCTTGATCACGTCCTTGATCCGGTCACGAATGTCGATCACGCCCATGCTGTCCAGGGTCGCCACGTCGCCGGTGTGCAACCAGCCCCCGGCCCAGAGCTCTGCGCCTTTCTGCGGTTCGTTGAAATAGCCCTCGGTGAGCCACGGTGCTCGCAGCACCAGTTCGCCCTGGGTCTCACCATCGGCAGGCAGGAAGTTGCCGTCGGTGTCGACGATCGCCGCCTCGACCAGTGGCCCCGGCACACCGGCCTTGATCCGGTAGGTAGTGCGTTCGTCTTCGGTGCCGGCCATCAGCTCATCGTTGAGGTGCGCGCAAGATACCAATGGCCCGGTTTCCGACATGCCGTAAGCGGCGGTCAACTGAATGCCTTTGGCTTTGGCCGCTTCATACAGCGCACGGTTGAGCGCACTGCCGCCGATGACGATTTTCCAGCCGCCGAAATCGGTGTTCTGCGCCGCTTTGGCATTGAGGAGCATTTGCAGAATGGTCGGCACGCAGTGGGAAAAGGTCACCTTCTCCTTGCGCCACAACTCCACCAGATACTCGGGATCGTAACGGCCGGGGTAGACCTGCTTGAGCCCGAGCATGGTCGCGACATACGGCAAGCCCCAAGCGTGCACATGGAACATCGGGGTGATCGGCATGTACACATCGTTGGTGCCCAGCAGGCGCACGCTGTCGATGGAACCCATGATGGTCGACACACCCATGGTGTGCAGCACCAGTTGCCGGTGGGTGAAATACACGCCTTTGGGGTTACCCGTGGTGCCGGTGGTGTAGAACGTGGTGGCAACCGAGTTTTCGTCGAAGTCTTCAAAGTCGTATTGCGTGCTGGCGGCAGCCAGCAATTGCTCGTATTCGCCAATCAGGTTCGGCAGGTCGGCGGTTTTTTCCGGCAGGTCGGTCAACAGCAGGGTTTTCTCCACGGTGGTCAGGTGCCCGGCAATCGCCTTGTACAACCCGACGAACTCGCTGTTGACCAGCACGAAGCGGTCCTCGGCGTGGTTCATGGTGTAGAGAATCTGTTCCGGCGACAGGCGTACGTTGATGGTGTGGATCACCGCACCGATCATCGGGATGGCAAACATGCATTCCAGGTAGCGATGGCTGTCCCAATCCATCACTGCCACGGTATCCCCGGCCTTCACGCCAGCGGCCGTCAGCACATTGGCCAGCCGCGCGACCCGCTCGATGAGGGTCGGATAGCTGTAGCGCAATTGATCGCGGTAGATGATCTCGCGGGTTTTTTCGTAACGGGCACCGGACATCAGCAGCCGTTTAATCAACAGCGGATACTGGTAAGCGCCCTCGGCTGGGGGGATAACGCGAGTCTGCAACATAAGAGTCCCTTTTCTGACTGCACGGTCTTGGTTTCTAAAGCTAAGCACTCTAGAGCCCTTGAACGCCAGCCAAATCAGCCAAAGGGATGATTTGCACAGCCGTATAAATGCTAGCTTTACGCCAGCATTTGCAGGGATTCGTTTGTATATCTGATGCGCAGCTGAATCAGGCGTAGGAGCTGCCGAAGGCTGCGATCTTTTGGCCCTGAGCGATTTCGATATCGCTGAAGATCAAAAGATCGCAGCCTTCGGCAGCTCCTACGAGGGACCGCGCAGTTCGGCAGAGTAGTGTTTGATCAATGCATCTCGGTGAACGCGAGTTTCACGCCGATGGCAATCAGCACTGCGCCCATGGTCCGGTCGAACCAGTGGCCCATGCGGGCGAAACCGGCGCGCACGCGCTGTTGGCTGAACAGCATCGCCACCAGGCAGAACCAGACTGCCGTCGCCGCTGCCAGATACATCCCGTAACCGGCCTGTACCGCCAATGGAGTGTGCGGGTTGATCACCACGGTGAACAGCGACAGGAAAAACAGCGTGGCTTTCGGGTTCAAGCCATTGGTCACGAAGCCCGAGGTGAAAGCGCCCCGCGCGGTGCGTTCGCCGGCTTCCTGGTGCAGATCATCAGCCGCAGGTGGGGCCGGTTGCGCACGCAAGGCCTTGAAGCCGATGTACAGCAGATACGCGGCGGCGGCCCATTTCAAGGCGTTGAACAGCACGATCGACTGAGACACGATCAGCCCGATACCCAACAGCGAATAACCAACGTGCAGGAAAATCGCCGAACCGACGCCCAACGCCGTCCAGGTTCCGGCACGGCGCCCGTGGGTCACGCTCTCACGCACCACCACGGCGAAGTCCGGGCCGGGGCTGGCGACGGCCAGCAGGTGAATCAGGGCAACAGTCAAGAACTCTGTCCAGTACATGGGGGCTCCTTTTGGGCGGGGCGATCAATAAAATTTTTCGAGGCAAACTTCACCCCTTTGCCACCTTTCCAATTTGTGGCGTCTGCCAACATGTGGCGAGGGAGCTTGCTCCCGTTCGGCTGCGAAGCAGTCGTAAAACCGGATGACACGGTATGTCTGACAATACACGGTCGCCTGGGTTGGGGCCGCTGCGCAGCCCAGCGGGAGCAAGCTTCCTCGCCACAGGTTTGTGGCCAGGCCAGACAATGCGTAACTGTTTATTTCATCTGGTAGGCTCGGCAGATTACGCCTTCAGTTCAATGCACAAAAGGTACAGTTGATGACGAACTCTCGCCGCGCCGTTTTCCTCGACCATCCGTCCCTGGATCTCGGCGATCTCGATCTCAACCCACTTCGCGAGTGCTTCAGCGACTTGCAGCTGTTCGCGCAGACCACGCCTGATCAAGTGATCGAACGCCTCAAAGGCGCCAGCGTCGCGATCAGCAACAAGATTGTGATCGACGCAGCGGCCATGGCGGCCAGCCCGGAATTGAAGCTGATCTTGATCACCGCCACCGGCACCAACAACGTCGACCTCGCCGCCGCTCGCGCCCACGGGATCACCGTTTGCAACTGCCAGGGTTACGGCACGCCGTCTGTGGCTCAGCACACGATCATGTTGTTGCTGAATCTGGCGACGCGCCTGGCCGACTATCAAAAGGCGGTCGCCGAAGGTCGCTGGCAACAGGCGAAACAGTTCTGTCTGCTGGATTACCCGATCGTCGAACTGGAAGGCAAAACCCTCGGTCTGCTTGGCCATGGCGAACTGGGCAGTGCCGTGGCGCGGTTGGCCGAGGCGTTCGGCATGCGCGTGTTGCTGGGGCAGATTCCGGGGCGCCCTGCCCGGCCGGATCGCCTGCCGCTGAACGAGCTGCTGTCGCAAATCGATGCCCTGACCCTGCACTGCCCGCTCAACGAACACACGCGCCACTTCATCGGCGCCCGCGAACTGGCCTCGATGAAACCCGGGGCCTTCGTGGTCAACACCGCGCGCGGTGGTTTGATTGACGAGCAAGCATTGGCCGATGCCCTGCGCAACGGTCATCTGGGCGGCGCGGCAACCGACGTGTTGAGCGTCGAACCACCCACTGCGGGCAATCCGCTGCTGGCCCAGGATATTCCACGGCTGATCGTCACCCCGCACAACGCCTGGGGCAGTCGCGAGGCGCGGCAGCGAATCGTTGGCCAGTTGACCGAAAACGCCCAAGGCTACTTCAGCGGTCAAGCGCTGCGGGTCGTCAGTTGATAAACTGCGGCACTTTTTTTCAAGGAGCAGAGTATGGATCCGCGCAGTGAAGTACTGCTTCGTCAGGCCGAGTTATTCCAGGGCTCGGTGTTGCTGGCCGGTTTGCCCGCCGATGATTTGCTGGGCCGCTTGCCCGATGCCCACGGTTGGTGCTGGCACGCCGGCGATCAAGCGGCGCTGGACGCCCGTTTCGCCGAGCGCAGCCATTTTGGTGTGAATGCGCCGGAGCGCGAGTTCGACAGCGCTGTGGTATTCCTGCCCAAGTCCAAAGACCTGACCGACTACATCCTCAACGCCATCGCCTCTCGTTTGGCCGGCCGTGAGTTGTACCTGGTGGGCGAAAAACGTAGTGGTATCGAAGGCGCGGCCAAGCAGCTGAACCCCTTCGGCAAACCCCGCAAGCTCGACAGCGCACGGCATTGCCAGCTCTGGCAGGTCACCGTGGCCAATGCACCAGAAGCCAAGTCACTGGAAAGTCTGGCCCAGGAATATGAACTGCCATTGGCCGAAGGCCCATTGAAAGTCATCAGCCTGCCGGGCGTGTTCAGCCATGGTCGACTGGATCGCGGCAGCGCCCTGTTGCTGGAACATCTGGACAAACTGCCCAGCGGCCACTTGCTGGACTTCGGTTGCGGCGCGGGTGTGTTGGGGGCGGCGGTCAAGCGGCGTTATCCGCACAACCAGGTCACCCTGCTCGATGTGGACGCGTTTGCTGCCGCCAGCAGTCGCCTGACCCTGGCCGCCAACGGCCTGGACGCGGAGGTGCTGACCGGTGACGGCATCGATGCCGCCCCCATGGGTTTGAGCGCGATTCTGAGCAACCCACCGTTCCATGTCGGCGTACACACCGATTACTTCGCCACCGAGAATTTGCTGCGAAAAGCGGCGAAACATCTGAAAAACGGCGGCGAACTTCGGCTGGTAGCGAACAGTTTCCTGAAGTATCAACCGCTGATCGAAGAGCACTTGGGCGTGTGTGCAATCAAGGCTGAAGGACAAGGTTTCCGAATCTACCGGGCCAAACGCGGCTGATAAATAAGTGCTTGCCTAACGGATTCTGCCTAGGCAGAATCCGCTCCGTCCTAGGGGAGTAGTCTCCCACGAGCGCCATGCTCGTCCGGCATACGTCAACATACTTGGTCAAAAGACCATGGCGTATGCGACCCAAGCGTCCGCATCAGACGGATCGCAGGGTTTGACAAGACCTATGACACGAACACCTTACCCGGGGCGGGAAGGCTGTACGTGTCATAGCCGTGTCGACCCGCCCCTTAGGAAAACCCTGATGATGCTGGACTCTCTACTCGTTCCCACCGCAATCGTTGCCTTGGCCGAAATCGGCGACAAGACGCAACTGCTCGCGCTCATTCTCGCTGCCCGCTTTCGCAAACCCTGGCCGATCATCGCCGGCATCGTCGCCGCGACCCTGGCCAACCATGCGGCAGCCGGTGCGGTAGGCGCCTGGTTCGGCAGTTTCTTCTCGAATGCGACGTTGCACTGGATCCTCGCCGCGAGCTTCGCCGCCACGGCCCTGTGGACCCTGGTGCCGGACAAGATGGACGAAGACGAAGCCAGCACCGCCCGCAAATTCGGGCCGTTCCTGACCACGCTGATTGCGTTCTTCCTCGCGGAAATGGGCGACAAGACCCAAGTCGCAACCGTGATGCTCGCGGCGCAATACCCGGACCTGTGGCTGGTGATCATCGGCACAACCGCCGGGATGTTGATTGCTAACGTGCCGGTGGTACTGGCAGGTAACTTTGCGGCAGACAAACTGCCCTTGACCCTGATCCGTCGCCTGGCGGCGTCGGCGTTCCTGGTGTTGGCAATTGTAGCGGTGTACACGGCGATGGAGAGTAGTGGGTGGGTTTGATGCGGTAGGTCAGTAGACCGCGTTATCGTTCTTCGCGGGCAAGCCCGCTCCCACAGTGGATTTTTGGTGTACACAAAATCTGTGTTCACACTGATCAAATGTGGGAGCGGGCTTGCCCGCGAAGGCGTCAGCAGCTTCACCCAATGACTATCAGGATTTCGATGCTTTCTCATACAACGGCATCACCTTCGGAATCGCCGCCTGCAAGGCAGCAATCCGACTGGCCGACGCCGGGTGAGTGCTCAAGAACTCTGGCGGCGCGCCATTCGAGGCTTTGCTCATTTTGTTCCACAGGGTAATCGCCGCGTTCGGGTTGTACCCCGCGCGGGCAGCCAATTCGAGGCCGATCAAGTCTGCTTCGTTTTCATTGCCGCGACTGTTGGGCAAGGTCATGGCGTATTTGACCACGGTGTCCGCCATGGCCAGGCTGACCGGCCCCACATTGAACAACGCAGCAACGCCCTGCTTGGCCGCTTCGATGCCGTAAGCCTTGGACATCGCTTCGCGACCGTGCTCACGCAAGGCGTGAGCGATTTCATGGCCGATGATGGCGGCGATTTCGTCGTCGGTGAGATGCAGGGTGTCGATCAGCCCGGTGTAGAAAATGATCTTGCCGCCAGGCCCGCAGGAGGCATTCAGCTCGTCGCTCTTGATCAGGTTCACTTCCCATTGCCACTGGGCCGAATCCGGACGGAACACCGGCGCCTGGGCAATCAGGCGATTGGAGATCGCCTGAACGCGCTTGGCATTGTTACTGGTTTTGTCCAGCACGCCTTTACTGTTCGCCTCCCCGACGGTCTTTTGATAAGACTGGGCGTACATCTGGTTGACCTCAGAGGTCGACAACATGCTGAACATGTATTGCTTGCGCTCAACGCCCACGGCCCCACCGCTAGTGGTGTTGACCGACTGACAACCGGCGAGCAGCAGACCTGCGCTCAGTGCACACAAAACCAATGTCTTATTCATCAAGAAGCTCCCTGGAAACATGCCGCGTATCCTAGGTGGGGATTTGTATCGGCGCCAGATACAACGGACGTGTAGCACGTACATTTCAGACAAAGCCCTTGTCACCGTAGGAAAAATTTCACATAACAGTGCCTACCACGGCCGCTCACGGCCAGCAGTGATTCATTTGCGACATCCAGCACGCCAAAACAGCCAATTCGTCATGCGTCGTTCATGACCTTCCAGCTTCCTGCCGATACAGCACCGCAGACGTCCTCTTGCGTGCGGAGCACCCATGAAATTCAAGTCGATCCAGTTTTCCGTTGCCGCCCTGGCCGGCGCCATTGTGCTCAGCGTCGTTGCAGCCCTGGTGATGTATGCGCTGTTTTCCGGCGCCCGGACCCAAGACATGGTCCAGCAACGGACTCAGGCACAGTTCGAACAAGTCATCGAACAACGCCTGACCTCGCTGGCGCAAACCCAGGTCAGCCAGATCCAGCGCGAACTCGAAGCACCGCTGCTGATTGCCGGCGGGCTGGTTCGCGTCAACGCGTTGATCGGTACCCCGGGCGCCGATGGTCAGCCACAGTTGAGCCTGAGCCGTGAGCAATTGATCAACTTGATCAAGGAAAACGTCGCCCGCAACCCGAAAATTCTCGGCACCTACATCGGCTGGGAAAAAAACGCACTCGACCACAACGATGCGGCCTACATCGACACCCCAGTGGTCGGCATCGACGCCAGCAACGGGCGCTTCCTGCCGTGGTGGTTCCGCAACGAAGACGGCAGCCTGGGCCTGGACAAACTGGTGGACGTCGACGACCAGAAAACCCTGTCCACCGGTGTGCGCGCCAGCGAGTACTACCTGTGCTCCAAGGAAACCAAAAAATCCTGCGTGATCGATCCGGCGCCCTACAAGGTCGGCGACAAGATCGTCATGCTCGCCTCCTTCATTGAACCGATCATGCTCAATGGCGCGTTCCAGGGCATCGTCGGCGCCGACCTGTCGGTGAACTTCATCCAGGAAATGCTCCTGGGGGCGAATCAGAAACTGTACAGCGGCGCCGGGGAAATGGCCCTGATCGGCGGTAACGGCCGGATCGTCGCCTACACCAAAGACCCGAGCAAATTCGGCGAAAAGGTCAGCGACATTCTCGACAGCAAGCAGATTGCCAACATGGCCAATCTCAAGCGCGGCGAAGTGACTTACACCGTCGACAAGGCCCAAGGCCGGATCGAGCTGTACCTGCCCTTCGGCATCGGCCAGACCGACGCCCGCTGGACCTTGATGCTGCAGCTGCCACTGAATGCGGTGATGGCGGACCTGCAAAAGCTTCAGGGTGATCTGGACGCACAGCGCAAATCCGACACCTTTGGCATGGCCATGGTCGGCCTGTTGATCGCGAGTATCGGTTTGCTGGTGATCTGGCTGGTGGGCCATGGCATTGCTCGCCCGCTCAAGCAAATGGTGGCGATGCTCGACGACATTGCCCAGGGCGAAGGCGACCTGACCCGTCGTCTGACCAGCGACCGCGCCGACGAATTGGGCTCGATCGCCAAAGGCTTCAACACTTTCCTCGCCAAGTTGCAGGCGATGATCACGCAAGTGGTGACGTCGGTGCAGAGCGTCAGTGATTCCTCGGAACACACCGCCGACATCGCCATTCGCACCAACATCGGCGTGCATAAACAAATGGCCGAGATCGATCAGGTCGCGACTGCCGTGCATGAAATGACCGCCACCGCCCAGGATGTCGCGCGCAATGCGACCCAGGCCGCGCAAGCCGCCAGCCATGCGGATCAGGCAGCGGCGCAAGGCATGCAAATCGTCCGGGATACGTCGAATTCAATTGGCGTTTTGGCGGTGGAAATCGGCAAGGCCGTCGGCGTGGTGCAGACCTTGGCCAAGGACAGCGAAAACATCAACGCGATCCTGACGGCCATTCGCGGCATCGCCGAGCAGACCAACCTGCTGGCCTTGAACGCGGCCATCGAAGCCGCCCGTGCCGGTGAGCAGGGTCGTGGGTTTGCAGTGGTGGCCGATGAAGTGCGCAACCTGGCGCAGAAAACCCAGAAGGCCACTGAAGAAATCCAGACCATGATCCAGCATCTGCAGCAAGGCACCCGTGATGTGGTGCGGGTCATGGAAGACAGCCAGAACCGCACCGACGAAAGCGTGCAACACGCGGCGAAAGCGGCCGAGGCGCTGGAGACCATTACCCAGGCGGTGTCGGTGATCAACGACATGAACACCCAGATCGCCAGCGCCGCCGAGGAACAGAGCGCGGTGGCGGACGATATCAACCGTAACGTGATCAACATCGGGCAAGTGGCCAATGAAGTGGCCGGCGGAGCGGATGAATCGAGCGCGGCCAGTGCGGATTTGACCAAGTTGGCGGAGCAGCAGCGGCGGTTGATCAATCAGTTCAAGGTTTGATCAAAGGGCCTATTCGCGGGCAAGCCTCGCTCCCACAGGTTTTGTGAACACCATAAATCTCTGTGGGAGCGGGCTTGCCCGCGATGACGTCAGCCCAGACAACAGATCAACCCGGGGTCAAACACTCCGGCCCATTAAGCTTCGGATCATTCACCAGATTCGCCAGCACCCGCTCGCGCAACGCCGCGGGCTCACTGGCCAGCAAGGCCTGCAAGGCATGCAACGGGGTGTCGGGGTCGAGCCAGGCTTGCTGCCCCGCCGCATCGAGAATCAACGGTCGACGCTGGCTCGAAGCCGGCTGGGTGATCACCGCCGTACTCAACCAAACCTGCTCCTGCACCGGATACGCCTCCCAGATTGCCGCAAAGAACAGCGCCGAACCTTCCCCCGGGGTCAGCCAGTACGGACGTTTGCGGGTGGTGCCGCGCCATTCATAGAAACCATTGGCCGGTAGCAGGCAACGACGCAAGCGCAAGGCTTCGCGAAACATCGGCTGTTCGGTAACGGTTTCGGCGCGGGCATGGGCCGGGGTGCGGGACAAGTCGGTCAGCCACGGCGGCGTCAGGCCCCAGCGGGCGCGGGCCAACTCACGTTGCCCGTCTGCGCCGGCACGCAGCATCAACACCGAATCGTTGGGGGAGATATTCCACTGGGCCTGCTGATCGGCGGGGAATCCGGGCAGGGCCGCGAAGGCGGGGTTCCAGCGAAACAGGGCATAACGTCCACACATGGGGCAATACGACTCTTGATCAAACGAACGTCAGCCTAACAGACCAGCGTGCCGGGAAAACTCTCCGGCTCATCGCCGGACAGCGGCAGCGCGGCATTGTACGCGGTGATCAGCTCCCGAGCGTATTCGGCCTGATCGTTATCGACCGATAAGCCCAGCAGGCCGAATATCGGCAATTCCCCGGTGCCGCCGATCAAATCCCGGCCCACCAGATGCGCCTCGATACCCTCGCTGGCGAGCATGCTTTGAAGCAGTTCGCCTTCCATAAGGTTTTCCGGTTCGTAGATGCGCTGCATGGGCCGCCCTCTCATTCATTTTCGCTGCGGACTTCGAGATGCCATTCCTCTCCGTGAACCTGCAACACAAACGTAATCGGCCGACAACACACCTGACAGTCCTCGATATAGGTCTGATCGCCTCCTGACAGGTCTACAGAAGTCTCAACCACTTCACCACAATACGGACATTCATACTGCGCAGTTTCCAGCATCGCGGTCTCCCAAGTGACTTGTGCGTATAATCGCCGGTCTATTTGCAGGGCTATTTTCGTCTGGCTAACTTTTCAGACCGTGCCCCGTTGGTTTTCGATCAAAACCTTTACTTACCCTAGCCGTTTCTAACAAGAGAGCATGATGGGCGAATTCGATGCCATCCGACCTTACGACGACAGCGAAGTCCCGGCAGTGCTGAACCGGCTGCTCGGCGACAAGGCGTTTCTAGATATCCTCATCCACTTCCGCTTCCCGCGCTATGCCGGTGCCTTCGGCTGGATGCTCAAACCTCTTATAGCGCATCGGCTGCGCCGTGAGTTCGCCGGCATCACGTCGGTGGCCACCTTGCAGGACAAAGTCGAGTTTTACGTCGACCACACCATCGAGCGCGCCACGGACGGGGTGACCTACACCGGCGTGGAGCAATTCAAATCCGGCAGCGCCTACCTGTTCATCGCCAACCACCGCGACATCGTGATGGACCCGGCCTTCGTCAACTACGCCGTGTACCATGCCGGCCTGCCGACCCCACGCATTGCCATTGGCGACAACCTGCTGCAAAAGCCTTTTGTCAGCGATTTGATGCGCCTGAACAAGAGCTTCATCGTGCACCGTTCGATCACTGGTCGCCGGGAAAAAATGGCGGCGTATCAGCTGTTGTCGGCGTACATCAACCACTCGATCCGCAACGACTGCGCCTCGATCTGGATTGCCCAGGCCGAAGGCCGGGCCAAGGATGGCGACGACCGCACCGAGTCGGCGATCCTCAAGATGTTCCACATGAGCCGCAAGGACGAGCCGTTCGGCGAAGTCATCCGCTCGCTGAACCTCACCCCGGTGTCGATCAGCTACGAATACGACCCGTGCGACCAGGCCAAGGCGCGCGAGCTGTACATCCGCGCCACCACCGGCAGCTACACCAAGGTGCCGGGCGAGGATGACGTGAGCATCGCCAAAGGTATCACCGGTTACAAAGGCCGGGTCCATGTGAACTTCGCCGCGCCGATCACCGAATTGTTCGAAGATACCAAGCAATTGGCGATCGAAATGGACAAGCAAATCCTCAGCGGTTATCGGTTGTTCCCGGTGCACTACCTGGCGTATGCGCAGTGGAAAGACGCCGACCCGCAACTACAGGTGCCGAAAGCGGCCGAGGTGTTTGCGGCCGACGAACTGGCCAAGGCCCAGGAAGAATGGCAGCGCCGGCTGGAGGCTTGCCCTGAGGAGCATCGTCCGTTTCTGGTGCTGCAATATGCGACGCCGGTGCGCAATCAGTATCGGGTCAAGGCCGGGTTGCCGCTTTAAGCGATTTTGGCTGGATACGACAACGGCGCCCTCGGGCGCCGTTTTTGTTTGTCTTGATGCGACAGGACAGTCTGGCACTGTACTTGTGGCGAGGGAGCTTGCTCCCGCCCGGCTGCGCAGCAGTCGTAAAGTCAGCGCTCGCGGTGCATCTGACACTACCAGGGCGACTGGTTTGGGGCCGCTTCGCAGCCCAGCGGGAGCAAGCTCCCTCGCCACAGGGTCTTGTGTCTGTTCTTCAGACCCGCGTGCTGATCCACGACACCAACAACGCCATCCCGAGGCAGGCGAAACCGAAGCGGTAGAAAAACCGGTTCATGCGCAGGGTCGCCCAATCCAGTGTTGGTTCTTCATTGGGACGACTTTGGCGCTGCGCCTCGATACTGGCCAGGGCGCGCTGTTCGCGGCGACGGGTGGCGTGCAGCAACCAGCCGC
This sequence comes from Pseudomonas sp. F-14 TE3482, assembly GCF_053629455.1. NCBI lineage: Bacteria > Pseudomonadati > Pseudomonadota > Gammaproteobacteria > Pseudomonadales > Pseudomonadaceae > Pseudomonas > Pseudomonas sp. F-14 TE3482. Next base: position 2,286,450 of record NZ_JBRJII010000001.1, on the reverse strand, counting down.
CCGGGAAGGCGAACAGCAAGGCCAGCAAATTGATCAATTTGGCGGGATGAGCAGTAAGAAGCGAAATCAATTGCAGCGACATCACAAACCTCAGGCAAACCGGTGTAGCAGACGCCGGACCGACGACCACGGCGCGGATTCTACCGAAACTGCCCCAACCTGCCCCGGCTTTCCGACAAATAACGAAACCATTTAGCCGATTGCTGTCCTGTGTCATGGCACCGTCATTTGAATCCGCCAGTCTGTCGCCCCTCGAAACCGACACGGACTCCGTCATGCTCCACGCCGAAAACCAGGACCGCCTCTACCTCATTGCCCAAAGCGACGAACAACAAACCTTAGTCGGCAGCCTCGCCTTCAACGTACAGGACCGGCATTGGCTGGTGTATTGCGCGCTGGGTGGGCATCAACATGCGGATTTGCCGGAAACGGATTTGCTGACAGGGGTGAGTGTTCTGGATTTTTATTCAGAAGCGGCTTGAGCGTCGTGCCCTGTGGGAGGCTTGCCCGCGAAGGCTTTCTCACATGCAACATTGATGTCGCCTGTCACGCCGCCATCGCGAGCAGGCTCTCTCCCACAATTGAATCGTTTACATCTGCGAGAGATTGGTCGGCTGTCAGGGCGCCTTCGCGGGCAAGCCTCGCTCCTACAGGTGAATCGCGGGCAAGCCCGCTTCCACAATGAATCTGCGGACACAAAAAAACCCGGCGCCATCACTGACACCGGGTTCTTTAAACAAGTAGCAAACCGTTACTCGGCAAGCACCTGACCAATCGTCGGGTCCTTGAACAAGCGGGTCAACGCATCACTCAACACATCACTGACCAGCTTGGTATTGGTTTCCTGATTCGGCGCCATGCCAAAACGCTGATCGAGCGACGCACCGTAGCGACCGCTGTAACGACGGTTGGCATTCTGCACATCCGAACGGAACGTCGCGCCAATCGTTGCTTCAGTCACATACAGGCCCTCCTTGGGCGACTGATACTTCAGCTCGGCCAGGGTTACAGTCAATTGCGGTGCATTCAGCGCATTGGCCGTCGGGGTAAAGCCCAGCAAGCGCACGGCCGCTTCAGCCTGAGCCTGCAACTTCGGCAGAATCTGCGCGCCCTGCACGGTGATTGCACTGGTCTCCGGATACAGGCCACCACGCGTTCCCAAGGTGGGCGATGGACGACCATCCACCACTCGCACCACCACCGGCTGACCACGGCCGACCGGCGCCAGCTGAGCCGTCAGCTTGGGTTCCGGGTTCAGTTGTTGCGGGCTGTGGGCGCAGCCGACGAGGGTCAAACTGGTCACAGTGATCAAACCGAACAACAGGCGTTGCAACATGCTCTTCTCTCCAGAATCAGGCACAAACAGGCCCGCAGTATAGCGGTGCGCCACTGCGGCGAACTAGCTTCGCACAACGATTACTGAAATCTCTGACAAACCCGGCCCAGCGCGGTTCCTGTCACACATCTGTCACCGACCTTACACATGCACGTCATGGCTCACTGGCAACCTTCATAGCAGTCACCCACAAGGTACTTTGCCATGCGTTTTCTCATCTCAATGTTCGCGCCACGTCCACTGCATCGCTGCTTTGCCCTGCTCGACCGCGATGGCCGCTGCCAGGCGTTCAAACAGTGCAGCCTCCAGCCCATGGGCGATGGCTGGGTCGAAATCGAAGAAATCCGCCTCAACTGGCTGCACCATCCCCTGCCCGCCAGCGCCCGTGTCAGCCAGCGCCAGCCACGTGCACGTGCGCAACAATTGTTGACCACCTGACCGGACGCCTAATAAAAGTCATTAAACACGACCATTTCCCTGCGTTTCTTAGATACAATCTCCCCCCGATTATAAGGACGTCTCCTGATCGGGCCTCGCAGCATCGTTAATGCCTCGGCATTGACACCCCCGCACCGCCCCCAGAGAGCCGCCCACACAGATCGAGTGAAGCTGGCGCGCTTGCTGTTCCTTAAGCAAAACACCACTTTTCGCGAATCTGCAGAGCTGTCATTACGCTCGGTTACTGAGCTGTTTGCCCGTTTTGCTTGTCATGTATCCCATGGCGGCAATCCATCCGGGCACGGTGCCCGGCTGGGACAGCCCTTTTTTGAGGTTCACGTCTTCAAAAGAGCGTGAAAAAAACGGGTTTTCACAACTTCACAAGAGTGTGGCGAGCAAATGAATAGTTTTGCGTCTGAACATGCACCATTAGCGTCTACAACAGCCCAACGACACAGGACCGAGTATTCCTCGAACACCGGAGCCTGAAGCCTGTCCGCTACGGATTTGGTTGCACAAACGGATGTCTCGACCATAAGTCGAATTGCCAGCCGCGTGCCGAAATGAGTTCATGTGACTCTTGAAGCCAGGCCGCATGCATCCGTCGAAGTTGCAAAAAATTGCGAAGATTCGGACATGGCGATCCTGGCCATGGGTACCTGGGGCATCACTGACATCGCCCCGGAACGCCTGGCAGCTATGCCGACAATTTGGTGCTGCAGATTTTGGAGACGCGTTAAATGGCGCATAACGAAGCAGTCGACGTAGTACTGGTTGGGGCCGGCATCATGAGTGCCACCCTTGCGGTACTGCTCAAAGAGCTCGACCCCGCGATCAAGCTGGAAGTCGTCGAGCTGATGGATTCCGGTGCTGCGGAGAGTTCCAATCCGTGGAACAACGCCGGTACCGGTCACGCCGGGCTGTGTGAGCTGAACTACACGCCGCAGGCCGCCGACGGCACCGTCGACATCAAGAAAGCCGTGCATATCAACACCCAGTTCGAGGTGTCGAAGCAGTTCTGGTCCTACCTGACCAAGAAAGGCACGTTCGGCTCGTGCAAGTCGTTCATCAGCCCGGTGCCGCACCTGAGCTTCGTGCAGGGCGACGACGGCGTCTCCTTCCTCAAGGAACGTTTCAAGACGCTGAGCAAACATCACGCCTTCTCGGACATGGAATACACCGAAGACAAGGCCAAAATGGCCGAGTGGATGCCGTTGATGATGCCGGGCCGCGCGCCTGACGAAGTCCTCGCCGCCACCCGCGTGATGAACGGCACCGACGTCAACTTCGGCGCCCTGACCAACCAATTGCTCAAGCACCTGACCAGCGCACCCGATGCCCAGGTCAAGTACTGCAAGCGTGTGACGGGTCTGAAGCGTAACAACGGTGGCTGGACTGTCAGCATCAAGGACGTCAATACCGGCAACAGCCGTGACGTCGACGCCAAATTCGTGTTCCTCGGCGCTGGCGGTGCGGCACTGCCTCTGTTGCAAGCTTCGGGCATCGAAGAAAGCAAAGGCTTCGGCGGCTTCCCGATCAGCGGCCAATGGCTGCGTTGCGACAACCCGGAAGTGGTCAAGCACCACCAGGCCAAGGTCTACAGCCAGGCTGCGGTAGGTTCACCACCGATGTCCGTGCCGCACCTGGACACCCGTGTGGTCGATGGCAAGAAGTCCTTGCTGTTCGGACCTTACGCCGGTTTCACCACCAAGTTCCTCAAGCACGGTTCGTTCATGGACCTGCCGATGTCAGTCCGCGCCGGCAACATCGGCCCGATGCTGGCCGTGGCCAAAAACAACATGGACCTGACCAAGTACCTGGTCAGCGAAGTGATGCAGTCGATGGAACAGCGCCTGGAATCCCTGCGTCGTTTCTACCCTGAAGCGAAAGCCGAAGACTGGCGCCTGGAAGTGGCTGGCCAACGGGTGCAGATCATCAAGAAAGATCCGAAGAAAGGCGGCGTTCTGCAGTTCGGTACCGAACTGGTCGCAGCCAAGGACGGTTCGCTTGCGGCCCTGCTCGGCGCCTCGCCAGGCGCTTCGGTGACTGTTTCGATCATGCTTGAGCTGATCGAAAAATGCTTCCCGAACAAAGCCTCCGGTGAATGGGCTGCCAAGCTGGCGGAAATCTTCCCGGCTCGGGAAAAAGTCCTGGAAACCGACGCTGCGCTGTATCGCAAGATCAATGCGCACAACAACGTCGCGCTGGAACTGGTTGAAGCCAGTAACGAGACCGAAAGCTACGCTTGATCCGGCCGCATAAAAAACGCCCCGTCCTCATTGAAGGCGGGGCGTTTTTTTGTGCGGTGAAACAATCATTGTGGCGAGGGAGCTTGCTCCCGCTTGAGTGCGCAGCGCTCACAAAAATCTGCGTCGTTCGCAGAATTTTGGGGCCGCTCCGCAGCCCAGCGGGAGCAAGCTCCCTCGCCACAAATGCCGGTGTGTTGACGTTAACCGCGAGCCTTGTCGATCAACTCGATGTATTCGGCCGCGTTGCGCTGATCCTTGATCAGGGTAACGAAGTCATTGCCGTGCATATCCTTGCCATCCAGGTCCAGACCAGCTTCAACAAAGAACGTCAGAAAACGCTCGAAGTCATCGATGCGCAGGCCACGGTAAGCCTTGATCAGTTTGTGCAGCGACGGTGAAGTGGCGTCGACCGGCTCAAAATCGAGGAACAGCTTGATCTGTGCATCGCCGATCTCGTCACCAATCACTTGCTTCTTATCTTTACGCATTGCCGACTCCAGCTCGCAGACATTTCACGGGGCGGGCAGTTTACCCCTGCCCGGGCGTAAGGCTCAACGCGGACGAACGCTGCCAGTGTGCAGATCGGCCCAGATATGGCCGTTGGCGTAGCTGAGGAACTGGCAATACACCGTGTCGTTGCGCAACAAGTCGATCACCACCCGGTACTGGGCCATTGGGTAGAAGAGCGTCAGAGTTTTGCTTTTTTCGTCGTAGATCGGCTTCTTCAGGCTTTTGCTTTCGCCATCGAAGTTGACCAGCACCTGGCTGATGGTCGCGCCCTTGTTCAAGGATTTGCCCTTGAGGCGGATCAGCAATGGCGATGTGACCGGGATCGGCTGCTGGTTGGACTGGCGCTGACTGCCGATCACCACCGAATAGTCGGTGACCTGCAACAGTTGCTGCTGCTCGGGCTCGGCGTCGCGCAGGGTCAAGTCGTCCGGAGGCAAAAACTGCGAATGCATTGGCGACGGGGCTGCGGCCAGGGGCAGGCTGAGGGTCAGCAACAGGACGGCGCAGCTGCGGATCAAAAGGCTCATGACAGGCTCCGGAGGCGGGGCCGAGCACTCTAGCACGATGATCAATCAGGCAAATAACCGATCCAGATCAAAACTCTGGAACACAAGGCCGGGCATACTGAAAGAGCTTTCAGCCCTATTTCGACGGTGCGCCGTCTACTGTGGAGTCCCCATGTCATTCTCCATGCCCCCATTATTCGCCGCCTGGCGTCAGACCTGGCGCGCAGGTTATAGCCTCAGACGTTTGCGCGGCGATATCAGCGCCGGGGTGACGGTCGGGATTATCGCCATCCCTCTGGCCATGGCCCTGGCGATTGCGGTGGGGGTAGCGCCCCAGCAAGGTCTGTATACAGTGCTGATCGCCGCGCCCCTGATCGCCCTGACGGGAGGCTCGCGCTTCAACGTGAGCGGGCCGACAGCCGCATTCGTGGTGATACTGCTGCCGATCACCCAACAGTATGGTCTGGGTGGCCTGCTGCTTTGCACCATGCTTGCCGGGGTAATCCTGATTGCCTTGGGGCTGATTCGGGCCGGACGGCTGATTCAGTACATCCCTTACCCAGTGACCCTGGGCTTTACCGCGGGGATCGGCATTGTCATCGCCACCCTCCAATTGAAGGATTTGCTGGGCCTGACTACCGCCGGGCATGCCGAACATTACATCGAGCAACTAGGTGCGCTGCTCCAGGCGTTACCCAGCGCCCGCCTGGGGGACGGGATCATCGGTGCTATGTGCCTGGGAGTCCTGATCGTCTGGCCGCGCTTTGTGCCGAGGATTCCGGGGCATCTGGTGGCACTGGCCGTCGGCGCATTGCTGGGGGTGGCACTGGAAAGCGGCGGGTTACCGGTTGCGACGCTGGGGGAGCGCTTCAGCTATATCGTCAATGGCGTCAGCCATCCCGGCATACCGCCGTTTCTGCCGGGCTTCGACTGGCCGTGGAATCTGCCGGGGCCCAATGGTCAGCCGCTGCATTTGTCTTACGACCTGATTCACCAATTAATGGCGCCAGCGTTCGCCATCGCCATGCTCGGCGCCATCGAATCGCTGTTGTGCGCGGTGGTGGCCGATGGCATGACGGGTAGCAAACACGACCCCAACGCCGAACTTCTGGGTCAAGGCCTGGGCAATCTGGTCGCACCGTTGTTCGGGGGCATCACCGCCACTGCCGCGATTGCCCGTAGCGCCACCAACGTGCGCAGCGGGGCGTTTTCGCCATTGGCGGCAATTATCCACAGTGCTGTGGTGCTGCTGGCGATACTCGTCCTCGCCCCGCTGTTCAGCTATTTGCCCATGGCAGCGCTGGCGGCATTGCTGGTGATGGTGGCGTGGAACATGAGCGAAGCCCGGCACGTCATGCACACCTTGCGCATCGCACCGCGCAGCGATGTGCTGGTCTTGCTGACCTGCCTGAGCCTGACGGTGCTGTTCGACATGGTGCTGGCCGTCGCCGTCGGCCTGCTGCTGGCCGCCGGTTTGTTCATCAAACGCATGAGCGATCTCACGGACACCGCCGAGCTGCCTCGCGAGTTCCATCAAGCCTTACAAGATATGCCGGAGCATGTTCGTTGCTATGCGATACGCGGGCCGCTGTTTTTCGGCGCTGCGGAAAAAGCCTTGGGCGTGCTACGTAAATTCAGCCCGGAGGTCAAAGTAGTGATCGTCGAGATGAGTGCCGTGCCCATGCTGGACATGACAGCACTGGCTGCCTTCGACAATATCCTCAGGGATTACCGCACCGATGGTATCGGCCTGATTCTGGTCGGGACCGCTCCACGGGTGCGCCTGAAACTCAGGCGCGCGGGCATCCATCGGGAACAGCGACAGTTGGCCTACGTGAATAATCTGGAACAGGCTCGACGCAAAAGCGAACATTGGCTCGCCGGGCTGAATTGAGCGCGCAATTCGAGCGAATTGCGCACGCATCCAGGCATGGAGGCCTTGCATTCAAGCCTCAACGTGCCTGGTGGCCAATCGCCCCCAGGCAGTCATCCTGTTTACATGCCTTTAACAGCAAAGATCCCGTTGGCGTTACGCCAGTAGCCTTTATAGTCCATGCCGTAACCGAAGATGTAACGGTCGATGCACGGCAGGCCGACGAAATCGGCTTTCAGGTCCGGGCGAGCCTTGCGGTCGTGGTCCTTGTCGATCAGCACGGCAGTGTGCACGGCGCGGGCGCCAGCGTGTTTGCAGAAGTCGATGATCGCGCCCAGGGTGTGACCTTCATCGAGGATGTCGTCGATGATCAGTACGTCACGGTCGATGAACGAGACTTCCGGCTTGGCTTTCCAGAACAGGTCGCCGCCGCTGGTTTCGTTGCGATAACGGGTGGCGTGCAGGTAGGACGCTTCCAGCGGGAAGTTCAGATGCGTCAGCAGCTTGCCGGAGAAAATCAGCCCGCCGTTCATCACGCAGAACACCACCGGGTTGCGTTCAGCCAGCTGATCGTTGATTTGTGCACCGACGCGGGCGATGGCCGCCTCGACTTCAGCTTCGGTGTACAGGCAGTCAGCCTCTCGCATGATTTGACGGATATGCTCGAGATCAGCGGACATGGCGCTCTCCAAGGGGGTTTTAGGGGGAGGGACGGATTCGGAAAAGCGGGCAAAGGTACGCATCAAGCGAGGCCAGATCAAGCGTTTGTGGACTAACGTTCTGGATGTCTATAGGACAACACCCTCGGATAGATTAATCTAGGCCGGTTTTTTTGCCCGCCGCCGGAGCCTTTCCCATGCCCATCCTCGAGATCCGCCATCCGCTGATCCGTCATAAACTTGGCCTTATGCGCCGCGCCGACATTAGCACGAAGAATTTCCGTGAGCTCGCTCAGGAAGTCGGCGCCCTACTGACCTATGAAGCCACCAAAGACTTACCGCTGGAAAGCTACGACATCGAAGGCTGGTGCGGCACGGTGTCGGTCGAGAAAATCGCCGGCAAGAAAATTACCGTGGTACCGATCCTGCGTGCCGGTATCGGCATGCTCGAAGGCGTGCTGAGCCTGATCCCGGGCGCCAAAGTCAGCGCCGTGGGCGTGGCCCGCAACGAGGAAACCCTCGAAGCCCACACCTACCTTGAGAAACTGGTACCGGAAATCGACGAGCGTCTGGCGATGATCATCGACCCGATGCTCGCCACTGGTGGCTCGATGGTCGCCACTATCGACCTGCTGAAAAAGGCCGGTTGCAAGGACATCCGCGCGATGGTCCTGGTGGCTGCCCCTGAAGGCATCGCCGCTGTGGGCAAAGCTCACCCGGACGTGATGATCTACACCGCCTCCATTGACGAAAAACTCAACGAACACGGTTACATCATCCCAGGCCTGGGCGATGCCGGTGACAAGATCTTCGGTACCAAGCAGAAGGACGCTTGAGCATGCAGCAAGCGTTCAACGATCCGCTCTGGCGCACAGTGCTGTCTGGCGCGCAGATGCTGTTCGTGGCCTTCGGCGCCCTGGTGTTGATGCCGCTGATTACCGGCCTCGACCCCAACGTGGCGCTGTTCACCGCAGGCCTGGGGACGATTCTGTTCCAGATCGTCACCGGGCGTCAGGTGCCGGTGTTCCTCGCCTCGAGCTTCGCCTTCATCACGCCGATCATTCTCGCCAAGGGCCAGTTTGGCCTGGCGGCGACCATGGGCGGTGTGATGGCGGCGGGTTTCGTCTACACCTTCCTCGGTCTTGCCGTGAAGATCAAAGGCACCGGGTTCATCGACCGCCTGCTGCCACCGGTGGTGATTGGCCCGGTAATCATCTCCATTGGCCTGGCCATGGCGCCGATCGCCGCCAACATGGCGATGGGCAAGGCCGGCGACGGCACCGAGCTGATTCCTTACCAGACGGCGATGTTGATCTCGATGCCAGCGCTGCTGACCACCTTGATCGTCGCGGTGTTCGGCAAAGGTATTTTCCGCCTGGTGCCGATCATCTCCGGCGTGCTGGTGGGTTTTGCCATGGCGTTCTATTTCGGCGTGGTCGACACTGCGAAGATTGCCGCTGCACCGTGGTTCGCGATTCCACAGTTCACGGCACCGGAATTCAACTGGCAGGCGATTCTGTTCATCGTTCCGGTAGCCTTGGCACCAGCGATCGAGCACATTGGCGGCGTGATTGCCGTGGGTAGCGTGACGGGACGCGATTATTTGAAGAAGCCCGGCCTGCACCGCACGTTGCTCGGCGATGGCATTGCCACCACCGCGGCCGGTCTGTTCGGCGGCCCGCCCAACACCACCTACGCCGAAGTGACTGGCGCGGTGATGCTGACCAAAAACTACAACCCGAAAATCATGACCTGGGCCGCAATCTTTGCGATCAGCCTGGCGTTCATCGGCAAGTTCGGCGCCTTGCTGCAAAGCATCCCGGTGCCGGTGATGGGTGGGATTCTCTGCCTGTTATTCGGTTCGATTGCCGCGGTGGGGATGAACACCATGATTCGCCACAAGATCGACCTGGGCGAAGCACGCAATCTGGTGATTGTCTCGGTGACGCTGGTGTTCGGGATTGGCGGAGTGCTGATCGGCACCGGTACTGGCCCGGACGATTTCGGCCTCAAAGGCATCGCGCTGTGCGCGGTGGTGGCGATTGCGCTGAACCTGTTGCTGCCGGGCCATGACAGCTGGAAGCACAAGAAGGCGGATGAGCCGTTGTCGTAACAGGCGACTCAATCCCCTGTGGCGAGGGAGCTTGGTCCCGCTTGAGTGCGCAGCACTCACAAAACCTTCATCGACTGTAAGGATTTTGGGGCCGCTTCGCGACCCAGCGGGAGCAAGCTCCCTCGCCACAACAAGCCCGCCTGTTTCAATGTTCCTACAACGCCAACGGCGCTCTCTCACACAATGCGTTCAACGCCTTCGCCCACTGCGGATCATCATTGAGGCACGGCACCAGCACCAACTCCTCCCCTCCCGCTTCGCGGAACTGCTCCTTCCCGCGATCACCGATCTCTTCCAGGGTTTCGATGCAATCGGCGACGAACGCCGGGCACATCACCAGAACTTTCTTCGCACCACTTTTGGCCAACTCATCAAGGCGCGCTTCGGTGTAGGGTTCGATCCACTTGGCTCGCCCCAGACGCGACTGGAACGACACCGACCACTTGTCGTCCGGCAGGCCCAGGCGCCGGGCAAACTCGGAAGCGGTGCGCAGGCATTGGGCGCGGTAGCAGGTAGCTAATACTTCCGGCGAAGCCTTCTGACAGCAATTATCGCTTTTAAAGCAATGATGACCGGTGGGGTCGATCTTGGTCAGGTGCCGTTCCGGCAAACCATGAAAGCTCAGCAGCAGGTGATCGTAGTCCTGTTGCACATAAGGCTTGGCACTGGCCACCAACGCATCGAGGTATTCCGGCTGATCGTAGAACGGCTGGAGAATCGAGAACTGCACGTCGAGTTTCTTCTCCCGAACCACCCGCTTGGCTTCTTCGATCACTGTGGTCACGGTGCTATCGGCGAACTGCGGATAGAGCGGTGCCAGGGTGATTTTTTTGTGCCCCTGAGTCGCCAGACGAACCAGCATCGACTCAATGGATGGCTCGCCGTAGCGCATCGCCAGCTCTACAGGCCCTTGAGTCCACTGCGCAGTCATGGCCCGTTGCAGACGACGGCTGAGTACCACCAGTGGCGAGCCGTCCGCCCACCAGATCGACGCATAAGCGTGGGCCGATTGCTCTGGGCGTTTGATCAGAATCAACGACACCAGCAAACGACGCACCGGCCATGGCAGGTCGATCACATACGGGTCCATCAGAAATTGATTGAGGTAGCTGCGCACATCCGCCACCGAGGTGGAAGCGGGTGAACCCAGGTTGACCAGAAGCAACGCGTGATCGGTCATGCAACGTCCTATTTCTTAAGGCGGCTGGACAGATCGTCCAACGCCGCGCGCAAATCAGTGAACTGGAAAGTGAAGCCCGCTTCCAGCAAGCGAGCCGGCATGGCCTTCTGGCCACCCAGCAGCAACAATGACAACTCGCCCAGGCCCACCTTCAACACGAGGGTTGGCATCGGCATGAACGCCGGACGATGCAACACGCTACCCAACGTTTGGGCGAATTCGCGATTGCGCACCGGCTTGGGCGCGCAGGCATTATATGGACCGCTGGCCTCATTGCGGTGCAGAAGAAAATCAATCAGGGCGATTTGATCCTTGATATGAATCCACGACATCCACTGCCGACCACTGCCGAGAGGCCCGCCCAGCCCCAGTTTGAACGGCAACAACAGCCGCGACAAAAAGCCGCCCTCGGCGGACAGCACCAACCCGGTACGAATGAGGATCACGCGAATGCCCAAGGCTTCGGCGCGTTGCGCGGTTTCCTCCCAGGCGACGCACAACTGGCTGGCGAAATCATCAATGACCGGTGGCGATTCTTCAGTCAACTCCCGCTCACCACCGTCGCCGTACCAACCGATCGCGGAGCCAGAAATCAATACCTTCGGTTTCTGCTCGCGGCTTTCGAGCCAGGCCAGCAGGGTTTCGGTCAGGGTGATCCGGCTGCTCCACAACAACGCCTTGCGTTTGTGCGTCCAGAGCCGATCGGCAATCGGTGCGCCCGCGAGGTTGATAATCGCATCCACCGGTTCTTGACCCAGGTCCTCAAGCCGTGCGATTCCACGTACCTGAGTGCCACAGACTTTGGCGACTTTTGCAGGCGTGCGACTCCAGACCGTCAGGCGATGTCCCTGGCTCAACCAGTGTCGGCAGAGTTGACGTCCTATCAAACCAGTACCGCCGGTCAGCAATATGTGCATGACATCTTCCTCGCGTGGCGTTTTACCCGGATCACTAGTCTATTTTTATAAGCAGGGATCTTTGGTATTGGGCAGGCTCTGTGCTTAACAATAGGCCAAGCTGTCAGAACGAGGACGCTAAAAGTTATACCAAAAAACAATATTGTACAGGTTTGAACCACGGCGTAGTCTGTACAGAAAGGTAAACGAGGCCCCTATGACTGTACCTATCGCAATCATCGGCACCGGCATTGCCGGACTCTCAGCCGCCCAGGCCCTTACGGAGGCCGGGCATGTCGTTCAGCTTTTCGATAAAAGCCGCGGCAGTGGCGGACGCATGTCGAGCAAGCGCAGCGATGCGGGTGCTCTGGACATGGGCGCGCAATATTTCACTGCTCGCGATCGCCGCTTCGTCACCGAAGTCCAGCGCTGGCAAACCAATGGCTGGGTCGCCGTATGGACGCCGCAGCTCTATACCTTTCACGGCGGCCAGCTCAGACCTTCGCCGGATGAACAGACGCGTTGGGTCGGCACGCCCCGCATGAGCGCGATCACGCGCGGCCTGCTCGGTGATCTGGAAGTGCATTTCGCCTGCCGCATCACCGAGGTCTATCGCGGTGAAGAACATTGGCATCTGCAAGACGCCGAGGGCTTCACTCACGGCCCGTTCAGCCATGTCGTCATCGCCACGCCAGCCCCTCAGGCAACCGCGCTGCTGGCGGCCGCACCGAAACTCGCCGGCGCCGCCGCCGGGGTAAAAATGGAACCCACCTGGGCCGTCGCCCTGGCGTTCGACACGCCACTGGAAACCGCCATCGAAGGTTGCTTCGTGCAGGACAGTCCGCTGGACTGGCTGGCGCGCAACCGCAGCAAACCGGGACGCGACACCACCCTCGATACGTGGGTGCTGCATGCCACCAGTGCCTGGAGCCGGCAGCATATCGACCTGCCCAAGGAAGCGGTGATCGAGCAACTGCACGGTGCCTTTGCCGAATTGCTGAACGACGCCATGCCTGCTCCGACCTTCAGCCTCGCTCACCGCTGGCTGTACGCCCGGCCGGCCAGCAGCCATGAATGGGGCGCGTTGGCCGATGCCGATCTGGGCTTGTATGTGTGCGGTGACTGGTGCCTGTCTGGCCGTGTCGAAGGTGCCTGGCTCAGTGGCCAGGAAGCAGCCCGTCGGCTGCACGAACACCTGCAATGAATTGAATCGCTGCTGTCGACATGGACAGCAGCCTTGCAAAAAACTTATACAAAAATTTTGACTTGTACACCTTTGAATCTATGATGAAGTCATGTTGTACAGATCCAATCATCTGTACAGGTCTGGATTCGAGGCACTCCCATGTCCCCTACAGCCATGAAACCCAAAATCGCCATCAGCGCCTGCCTGATCGGGGCCGAGGTGCGTTACAACGGCGGGCACAAGGCCTCGCCTCTGTGTAGCCGCATCCTCTCTGACTATTTCGATTTCGTCCCGCTGTGCCCGGAAGTCGCCATTGGCCTGGGTATCCCTCGCGAACCGATCCGCCTGGTCGGCAACCCCGAGCACCCTGAGGCTGTCGGCACCGTCCACCCTGAGATCAACGTCACCCGACCTCTGGCCGAGTACGGCCAAAAAATGGCACTGGAACTGGATGACATCTGCGGCTATATCTTCATGCAGAAATCCCCTTCGTGCGGGCTGGAGCGGGTCAAGGTCTACCACGCCAACGGCGCGCCAGTGGACGGCGGTAGCCGTGGCATCTACGCCCAAGCCTTCTGTGCATTGCATCCTGATTTACCGGTGGAAGAAGACGGCCGCCTCAACGACCCGGTGCTGCGGGAAAACTTCCTCACCCGCGTGTTCGCCTACAGCGCCTGGCAGCAATTGCTGCAAACAGGCCTGACCCGGCGCGGCCTCATTGACTTTCACTCGCGCTACAAATACCTGCTGATGGCCCACAACCCGGTGCAATACAAAACCCTGGGCAACTTGCTGGGCAACATGGGGCAAACCGATCTGCAAGTGATCGGCCCGCGCTATTTCAGCGAGCTGATGGCGGCCCTGAAAAAGTGCGCCACACGCAGCACCCACACCAACGTGCTGCAGCACCTCAGCGGTTATCTCAAACGAGCCATCAGCCGTGAAGACAAACAGGAAGTGCAGCACGTCATCGGCCAATACCGCCGAGGCATCGTGCCGCTGGTGGTGCCATTGATGTTGCTCAAACACTACTTTCGCCAACACCCGGACCCGTACATTGCGCAACAGGTTTACCTGCAACCGCACCCGGAAAACCTCAGCCTGCGAAACGCGATTTAATGAAAAATCCACCGGACACCAGCGCCAGCGAAGACCTTGGCAGTGACTTCAAGAAGGCCCTGGACGCTGGTTGGCTGCCCATTCGTGAAGTGGCCCGGCAGACCGGGGTCAATGCCGTTACCTTACGCGCCTGGGAACGGCGCTATGGGTTGATCGTGCCTCAGCGTACGCCCAAGGGGCACCGGCTGTTCTGCGCCGAGCACGTGCAGCGGATCCTGACGATCCTTACCTGGCTCAATCGCGGCGTGGCTGTCAGCCAGGTCAAACAATTGCTCGACACGCCACAGGGGCTTACCGACCCCATCGGAAACGATTGGCTGGTGCTGCGCCAGACGCTGCTGCAAGCGGTCACTCAGCTGGCCGAACGCACCCTCGATGACACGGTGAATCAGGCGATGGCGCTGTATCCGCCACGCACCTTGTGTGAAAAATTGTTGATGCCGTTGCTGGCGGATCTGGAGCAGCGCTGGCAAGGCCAGTTCGGCGCGCAAATGGAGCGGGTGTTTGTTTATTCCTGGTTGCGCAGCAAATTCGGCGCGAGGATCTACCATAACAACCGTCAGTTGCGCACCGCGCCACTGTTGCTGATCAACCACTCGGACCTGCCACTGGAGCCTTATCTGTGGCTCACCGCCTGGCTGATCAGCAGCGTCGATTGCCCGGTGGAAGTCTTCGACTGGCCGCTCCCCGCTGGCGAACTTGCGCTGGCGGTTGATCACCTGCAAGCCCGCGGCGTACTGCTGTATTCCAGCAAAGCCATGAATCTTTCGCAGCTGACGAAACTTTTGAATGGCGTCAGCTGCCCAAAAATGATTGCCGGGGCAACGGTGTGCATCCACCACACCGAGTTATCCGCAAGAACCGCCGCCATTACTGACTTGTCCCTGGCCGAAGACCCATTATCGGCTCATCAGGGCCTGATTCAGCGCGGGCTCATTTAATGGCGTATTTTTCAATGATCGTGCGGACACCACCATGCAATTGATCTGGCTGCGCAGCGACTTGCGTCTACACGACAACACCGCCCTCTCGGCCGCTGCAGCCCGCGGCCCGAGTGTGGCGGTGTATTTGCTGAGTCCGCAGCAATGGCTGGCGCATGACGACGCGCCGTGCAAAGTGGATTTCTGGCTGCGCAACCTGAGCGAATTACGTCATGCGCTGGGCGCCCTGAACATCCCGCTGCTGATTCGCACGGCGTCCCGCTGGGATGAGGCACCGAAGGTCCTGCTCGAGTTGTGCCAGCAATTGAAGATCGACGCAGTGCACGTCAACGAGGAATACGGCATTCATGAAACCCGTCGTGATGCCGCGGTGGCCCAAATCCTGAAAGCCCAAGGCATCGACTTTTACCGCTACCTTGATCAACTGCTGTTCAAGCCTGGCACAGTGCTGACCAGAGCCGGCACCTATTTCCAGGTCTTCAGCCAGTTCCGCAAGGTCTGCTACGAACGCTTGCATGCATCATTGCCGAGATTGGTTACCGCCCCCGCCATCCAGGCGCCGCTGGGTATCGCCAGCGACGAACCGCCCTCTTGTGTCGAGGGTTTCGACACGCCCAGCGACAGTTTGCGTGCTCTCTGGCCGGCCGGCGAAACCGAGGCCCGACGCCGTCTCGAGACCTTTGTCGACGCACAGATCGACTATTACCACAGCGAGCGCGATTTCCCGGCAAAACCCGGCACCAGCCAGCTCTCGGCCTATCTCACCGCCGGAGTCATCTCCCCTCGCCAGTGTCTGCACGCCGCGTTGCAAAGCAATCAGGGGGAATTCGAAAGCGGCAAGGTCGGTGCCGTCACCTGGATCAACGAGTTGCTGTGGCGCGAATTCTACAAACACATTCTGGTGGGCTACCCACGGGTTTCCCGACACCGCGCCTTTCGCCCGGAAACCGAAGCCCTGGCCTGGCGTGATGCCCCGCAAGACCTCCAGGCCTGGCAGCAAGGCCGTACCGGCCTGCCGATCATTGATGCCGCCATGCGCCAATTGCTGGAAACCGGCTGGATGCACAACCGTCTGCGCATGGTCGTGGCAATGTTCCTGACCAAAAACCTGCTGATCGACTGGCGTGAAGGCGAGCGTTTCTTCATGCGGCATCTGATTGACGGCGATCTGGCGGCGAACAACGGTGGCTGGCAGTGGAGTTCGTCCACTGGCACCGATTCGGTGCCCTACTTCCGCATTTTCAACCCCCTGAGCCAGTCGGAAAAATTCGACGCCGAAGGGGTTTTCATCAAGCATTGGTTGCCGCAGATCAACGAAATGAATAAAAAAGACCTGCACAATCGCGCGAGACTCGACGGATTATTCGGCGTGACGGATTATCCATCGCCGATTGTCAACCTGAGCACTTCCCGCGAACGGGCCTTAGCCGCGTTCAAAAACCTGCCGTCGCGACAGGGTTTATCGCCACCGGAATCGCTTTGATAGCGCAGTTTTACGTATGAACATGGAATTGAATCAGGAAGACAGAGGGGATTGAGATGAGTCGTACACCTCCAAGGCGATACTGGTTGACCGGCGCCAGCAACGGTATTGGGACCGCGCTGGCCGAAGAAATACTGAAAACCGGTGCCCACCTGGCCCTCAGCTCCCGCTCATTGGCGCCCTTGAAAGCCTTGTCTCAGCGTTATCCCGGCCAAGTGTTGGTGGTTGCCGGTGATTTGACCAACAGCCAACAGGTGCGCGAAATCGGCGAGCAGATTGCCAGGCAATGGGGCTCTCTGGACACCATGGTCCTCAACGCGGGGACCTGCGAATACGTCGACGTCAATCAGCTCGACTCATCAATCATCGAGCACATCGTGCGCACCAACCTGCTTGCCAGCAGCTATTGCATCGAAGCCGCCCGCCCCCTGCTGCGAGCGGGCACTGCGCCGCATCTGGTGGTCATGGCCAGCTCGGTGACCTACCTGCCTCTGCCACGGGCCGAAGCCTATGGCGATTCAAGGCCCGGATTGCGTCACCTTTTCGAGTCCTTGCGCATCGACGTGGCGCCGGAAAACATCGAAATGACCATCGTCAGCCCAGGATTTATCGATCCCCCTCTGAGTAACGACGTTCCACTACACATCGACTGGTCGGCGTGCAACGCTGCGCGGTACCTCTTCGACCTGCTCAAGCATCGGCCACTGGAACTCCCCTTACCGGAACTGCTCATGCCTGTCCTTTGGCCTCTGCCGCAAAATCCCGGCCAGACGGGACTGGAAATTGGCAAATGCCTGGAGCGAAACAATCCGCCAACCGAAGATCTGCCATGAAGCCTGAGCGTCCGTCAGGCCTTTCACACAGTGTGACCCCACTGGCTTACACTGCGCGCCATGAAAACCATTCCCCACAAGCAAATCGCCGAACCGGCGGTCACCTGCTCGACCTGCGCAGCCTGCTGCTGTCAGCTTGAAGTCATGTTGATCACCGACACCGGCGTGCCCGAGCGTTTTATCGATACCGACGATTGGGGTGGGGAAGTCATGCTGCGACTGGATGACGGCTGGTGCGCCGCACTGGATCGCGACAGCATGATGTGCACCATCTACGAAAAACGTCCGCTGATTTGCCGGGAGTTCGAAATGGGCGCACCGGAATGCATCACCGAACGCCAGGGGATTGCGACGGCGTATCGCTGAAAGGGCCGATTTTAGAGATGTGTCAGCAGGTCTGACGTCTTCGCGGGCAAGCCTCGCTCCTACATTAGGGTAAGGTGGTCTCTGTAGGAGCGAGGCTTGCCCGCGAAGCTTTTGACGTTACAACGGCATCGTGTAATGCAGCGAGTAACTCTCTACGCCATCGTTCGGGCTGCTGATCCCCGCATTGGAATAGTGCGTGGCGCGAACCCCGACTTCATGCCCGCCGGTAAAGCGCAGACCAAACCCGAAACGGTCTTCGAACTGAAAGGCACTGCCCAGTTTGTTGTCTTCGACTTCAGTGTTGGCAAACACTGCGATACCGATACCCGCTTCAACGTAGGGTTTGATGGTCTCACCGGCAAACTCATACACCAGTACCGGCGAGAACGACACACTGTGATTGCTCGACGTTTCATCGCCCTCCCAGTAGGTGTAAGCGCCGCTCCAGTAGCCGGTCAAGCGACCGATATCACTCTGCAACCAGCTCTTGTCCCAGTCGAATTGCATGCCCAGTCGGTAAGTCATGGTCGAATCGCTGGTCTGGCCGACCCCGAATTCCACCCCTGCTGCCTGCGCGGTAAAACTGTGCCCCATCAATGCGGTCGCAATCGCGGCCAAGCAGAATAGTCGCTTCATTAGAAACATCCTTTTCCGAACAATTTCGTATGGTTTTATGCTGCCCAACAGACAAAGCTATAGAAGTTGAAGCTTGATCAGAAGTTCAGCTCAATTATTCGTGTCATCTCTTTTTTTATCTACAAGTCGAAGCTTTGCACAACACCCGTCGAATGCCACAAAACCGGCAAGATATTTCTGAAATGTTCCGGATCCGCACTCGTCCAGAACCGGGCAGCGCGAGCAGGCCCCTCGGCCAGCAACTCACGCTCTGCCAACAATCGTTGAAGCTGCCGGGCCACAGCGGCACCGGTATCGATCAGGCTGATGTTCTGGGGGAGCAACTGCTTAAGCAGAGGCTTTAGGAAAGGATAATGCGTGCAGCCAAGAATGATTGTGTCTGCACCTTCAGCCAGCAGCGGATCGACATACCCTTGCAGCAACTGACGCAATGCCTCGCTGTGCAAATCGCCATTTTCAATCAGCTCCACCAGCCCGGGGCATGGCTGAGTGATGACTCGCACATCGGCGGCGAAACGGTCGAGCAAGGCGGCGAACTTCGCACTCTGTAAAGTGCCGGTGGTGGCGAGTACGCCAACGACACCGCTGCGCGTTGCCGCAGCCGCCGGTTTGACCGCAGGCTCCATGCCGACGATGGGCCACTCGGGGAAATCGCGACGCAAGTCCGCAACACCCGCGACGGTCGCGGTATTGCAAGCGAGCACCAGCGCCTTGGCGCCCTGCTGCTGAAAGAACTGCGCCATGACACTGCAACGCTGACGGATGAATGCCGGGGATTTCTCACCGTAGGGAATATTCCCGCAATCGCCGAGGTACAACAGAGATTCATTGGGCAGCAACTGCTGGATCTCGGCCAGCACGGAGAGGCCACCGACGCCGGAATCGAATACAGCAATCGGCGCTTCACGCATGGCTTGACCCGCAGACGCTACAGCCCGGATCACGCTTGACCCGCAATTCACGGAAGCGCGTGCCCAAGGCATCGATCAATAACAGGCGTCCCACCAGCGGTTCGCCGAACCCCACCAGCAATTTCAACGCTTCGAGGGCTTGCAGGCTACCAACCAGGCCCACCAGCGGACCGAGTACGCCGGCCTCGCTGCAAGTCAACTCAGCTTCGCTGCCGTGCCCGTATAAACAGTGATAGCACGGGCTTTCCGGACGACGGGAGTCGAAGACCGACAATTGCCCTTCCAGCCGAATCGCCGCGCCGCTGACCAGCGGTTTGCGCGTCGCTACACACGCGGCGTTGACCGCTTCGCGGGTGGAAAAATTATCGGAACAGTCCAGCACCAGATCCACCGCCGCAACGGCCGCCGCCAGGGAATCTTCACCGAGTGCGGTGCGATGGGCGATCAGTTGAATCTGGGGATTGATCGCAGTCAGGCGACGGATCGCCGAATCGACTTTGCTCAAGCCGACGCTGTCGGTGTCATGAACGATCTGACGTTGCAGATTGGTCAGGTCGACCGTGTCGAAATCCGCCAGATGCAACTCACCGACACCGGCCGCAGCCAGGTACAGCGCCACCGGTGAGCCCAGACCTCCGAGGCCGACAATCAGCACACGGCTTTCTTTGAGCCGTAACTGGCCGTCGATGTCGACGTGTTGCAGCAGAATCTGTCGGCTATAGCGCAATAATTCCTGATCATTCAGCACGGCAAGCGCCCCAGACTGATGCGTTCGTGACCGCCCAGATCGGTGCGGCTGTGGACCTCTTCAAAGCCGCGGGTCAGCAGCAAATCGCGCACGGCCTCGGCTTGATCGTAACCATGTTCGAGCATCAACCAGCCACCCGCCTCAAGATGATCCGGTGCCTGATCGACGATCAGACGCAAATCGTCGAGCCCATCGACGCCGGCCACCAGGGCACTGGCCGGCTCGAAGCGCACGTCACCCTCCGCCAGATGCGGATCGGTCGAAGCAATGTAGGGCGGATTGCTGATGATCAATTGAAAGCGCTGGCCTTCCAAAGCACTGAACCAATGACTACTCAGCACCGTGGCGTTGTTCAGGTGCAGCCGCTGGCGATTGCGCTCAGCCAGGGCCACGGCTTCCAGCACGCGATCCACGGCGGTGACTTTCCAGGCCGGACGCTCGCTGGCCAGCGCCAGGGCAATGGCGCCGCTGCCGGTGCCCAGATCAAGAACCCTGGCCGGGGTCGCCGGCAACAGCTCCAACGCGGTTTCTACCAGCAGTTCGGTGTCAGGACGCGGAATCAGCGTGTGGGGCGCGACTTCCAGGTCAAGTTTCCAGAAGCCCTGCTGCCCCAGAATGTAAGCCACCGGCTCACCGCTACGGCGGCGTTGCAGGTACTCGGCAAATTTCAGTGCCGCTTCGCTCGGAACGATACGCTCAGGCCAGGTGTGCAGAAAGCTGCGGGATTTACCCAAGGCAGCCGCCAGCAGCAATTCGGCATCCAGACGCGCGGTGGGCGAGTCGGGCAAATCAGCGGCGCGCAGCAAACTGGCAATGATCGTCATTTACTCACCTATCGCTGCCAATTGGTCGGCCTGATATTCGGCCAGCAACGGTTCGATGACCGCATCCACGCCACCGGCGAGAATTTCGTCGAGCGAATACAGCGTCAGGTTGACCCGATGGTCGGTGACCCGGCCTTGGGCAAAGTTATAGGTGCGAATACGCTCGGAACGGTCACCGGAACCTACCAGTAATTTACGCTCGCTCGCGATAGCGTTCGCGGCGGCGCTGGTCTGCTGGTCGTTGAGCTTGGCCGACAGCCAGGACATCGCCCGGGCGCGGTTCTTGTGCTGGGAACGTTCTTCCTGGCACTCGACGACAATACCGGACGGCAAGTGCGTGATACGGATTGCCGAATCGGTCTTGTTGACGTGCTGACCACCGGCACCGGAGGAGCGATAGGTGTCGACCCGCAGATCCGCCGGATTGATCTCGATCGCTTCCTGCTCGTCCGGCTCGGGCAACACGGCCACGGTGCAGGCCGAGGTGTGGATGCGGCCTTGGGATTCAGTGGCCGGGACCCGCTGTACGCGGTGCGCGCCGGATTCGAATTTCAGCTTGCCGTAGACATTCTCGCCTTCGACCCGGGCAATGACTTCTTTATAGCCGCCGTGTTCGCCTTCGTTCTCCGAGAGAATCTCTACCCGCCAACCACGTCGCTCGGCATAACGCGAATACATGCGGAACAGGTCACCGGAGAAAATCGCCGCTTCGTCACCGCCGGTGCCGGCACGGATTTCGAGGAATACGTTGCGTCCGTCGTTCGGATCCTTGGGCAGCAGCATGCGTTGCAGTTGGGCTTCGATTTCGATCAATTGCTCTTTGGCTTCGCGGACTTCTTCCACGGCCATTTCGCGCATGTCCGGATCGCTGTCCTTGAGCAGCGCCTGCGCCCCTTCGAGGTCCCCCTGCACTTTAAGCAGCTGTTTATAGGTACCAACGATCGGCTCGACTTCCGCGTATTCCTTGGAATAGGTACGGAACTTGTTTTGATCGGAAATGACCTCGCCGTCGCCAAGCAGGGCGGTCAATTCCTCGAAACGGTCCTGGAGGATGTCCAGCTTATTGAGCAGTGACGCTTTCATTGCGGTTTCTTATCCGAAAAGCTATCCGATGAGCCCTCACCGAGGGCAAAGAGTTCCTGGGCCATGGCCAGCGCATCGAGGCGGCCTTCGGCAGAGAGCTTTTTCAACTGCACGCTCGGTGCGTGCAAGAGCTTATTGGTCAGGCCGCGGGCCAGTTGCACCAGCACGTCTTCGGCGCTGCTGCCATTGGCGAGCATGCGCTGAGCTTTAAGCAATTCTTCGTCACGCATGCGCTCGCTTTGTTGACGATAGGCCTTGAGCACATCTACCGCTGCCAGTTCGCGCAGGCGAACCATGAAATCTTCGGCACCGATCGACACCATCTCTTCGGCGGCCTGGGCTGCGCCCTGACGGCTCTTGAGGTTTTCGGCGACCACTTCGTGGAGATCGTCGACGCTATAGAGGTATACGTCGTCCAACTCGCCGACTTCCGGCTCGATATCCCGAGGAACGGCGATATCCACCATGAAAATCGGCTTGTGCTTGCGCAATTTCAAGGCACTTTCCACCGCGCCTTTACCGAGAATCGGCAACTGGCTGGCGGTGGAACTGATGACGATGTCGCTGCGCACCAGTTCTGCCGGGATGTCCGAGAGCAGCACTGCGTGGGCGCCGAACTGCTCGGCCAGGATGCTCGCGCGCTCCAGGGTGCGGTTGGCAACCACGATTCGCTTCACTCCCAGCTCATGCAGATGGCGGGCGACCAAGGTGATGGTCTCACCGGCGCCAATCAACAAAGCCTGGCTGCGTTGCAAATCACTGAAAATCTGTTTCGCCAGGCTGACCGCGGCAAACGCTACGGACACCGGGTTTTCGCCGATGGCGGTGTCGGTTCGCACCTGTTTGGCCGCATTGAATGTGGCCTGGAACAGCCGCCCAAGCAGCGGACCGATGGTGCCGGCCTCGCGAGCGACAGCGTAGGCCGATTTCATCTGACCGAGAATCTGCGGTTCGCCCAACACCAGCGAGTCGAGCCCGGAGGCAACCCGCATCATGTGACGAACTGCCGCATCATCTTCATGCACATAAGCGCTCGCGCGCAGCTCATCGAGGCTCAAATGATGATAATCGGCCAGCCAGCGCAATATGATGTCAGCCGAAAGGTGATCCTGTTCTATATACAGTTCACTGCGATTGCAGGTGGAGAGGATCGCAGCTTCGCGGCTGTCGGTGAGTCGGCAGAGCTGCTGCAAGGCCTCAACCAGCTGCTCAGGGGTAAAGGCCACGCGCTCGCGGACGTCTACTGAAGCAGTCTTGTGGTTAATACCGAGTGCAAGGAAGGCCATTCAAGGTCGCTGATGGTGACGTGAAGCCGACAATTGTCCTACTTCGACAGAGCCAGAACAACCACTCGATATCTATCGCTTAGGTAAGAGCTGCCGAAGGCTGCGATCCGTTCTCGTTTACAAGGGCGCCGGGCCTGCGGGGATTGCCCGCGCGGGTAAATTGGCCGGGCGGTTATGTTTGGCTCAAGGCTTGTGTCATGATGATCCGACCGCAGGTTAGTCGTCCTTTTCCTATATGAATAGATCTTCCGCGTTGCTCCTCGCTTTAGTCTTCCTCAGCGGCTGCCAGGCCTTGGCACCCGTTTCATCGGACGGTACGCCGCCGGTCGAAGACAGCACTCCGGCCCCTGAAAAGCCCAAGGTTTACAGCTCGTTCAGCGAAGAAACCATTTTCAGCCTGTTGAGCGCCGAACTGGCTGGCCAGCGCAATCGTTACGACATTGCCCTGGACAACTACGTGACCCAGGCCATCAATACCCAGGATCCGGGCATCTCCGAGCGGGCATTTCGCATTGCCGAGTATCTGGGTGCCGATCAGGCTGCCCTCGACACCGCACTGGTCTGGGCCAAAAACGCCCCGGACGATCTCGAGGCGCAACGGGCGGCTGCCGTGCAACTCGCCCGCGCCGGGCGTTACGACGACTCCATGGTCTATATGGAGAAAGTCCTGCAAGGCAAAGGCGACACGCATTTCGATTTTCTCGCCCTGTCCGCAGCCGATACCGACCAGGAAACGCGCAACGGTCTGATGAAAGGTTTTGACCGCTTGCTGCAGCGCCATCCGCACAACAACCAGCTGATTTTTGGCAAGGCCTTGTTGCTGCAACAGGACGGCGATGCCAAGGGCGCCCTGACCCTGCTCGAAGACAATCCGCCGGACGAAGGCGAAATAGCGCCTATCTTGCTGCGGGCGCGCCTGCTGCAAGGGCTCAACCGTGGCGATGAAGCCTTGCCGCTGCTGCAAAAAAGCATCAAAAAGTACCCGGACGACAAACGCCTGCGCCTGACTTACGCGCGCATGCTGGTTGAACAGGACCGCATGGACGACGCCAAGGTAGAGTTCTCGAGCCTGGTGCAGCAATACCCCGAAGACGACGAATTGCGTTATTCCCTGGCACTGGTCTGCCTGGAAGCCAAAGCCTGGGACGAAGCCAAAGGCTACCTGGAAGATTTGATCGCCCGGGAAAGCCACGTCGACTCTGCTCACTTGAACCTGGGGCGCATTGCCGAAGAGCGTAACGACCCGCAGGGCGCATTGATTGAATACGCCCAGGTCGGGCCGGGCAACGATTACCTGCCGGCGCAATTGCGTCTTGCCGATATTCTGATGAACAACGGCAAGACCGCCGAAGCCCAAAGCCGTCTGGCAGCGGAGCGCGGCGAGCAACCTGATTACGCGATCCAGTTGTATCTGATCGAAGCCGAAACCTTGTCCGCCAACAAACAGGGCGACAAGGCCTGGAAAGTCTTGCAGCAAGCCCTGCAGCAATACCCGGACGATCTGAATCTGCTGTATACCCGGGCCATGCTGGCAGAAAAACGCAATGACCTGGCGCAGATGGAAAAAGATCTGCGACTGATCATCAAGCGCGATCCGAACAACGCGATGGCGTTGAACGCCCTCGGCTACACCCTGTCCGACCGCACCACACGCTACGCCGAAGCCAAGGCCTTGATCGAACAGGCGCACCAGATCACCCCTGAAGACCCGGCCGTCCTGGACAGCCTCGGATGGGTCAATTTCCGCCTGGGCAACCTCGATGAAGCCGAACGCTATTTGCGCCAGGCGCTGGAGCGCTTCCCCGATCAGGAAGTTGCCGCGCACCTGGGCGAAGTCCTGTGGGCCAACGGCAAACAACGCGAAGCCAAGCAAATCTGGAGCAAGTTCCTCAAGGAACAACCCGACAGCCCTACCCTGCGTGGCACCATCAAACGCCTGACCGGATCAGAGACTCTTTAAAATTATGTTTTTGCGCCACCTCATTATTTTCAGCTTCATCGCCCTGCTCGCCGGTTGCGCGGGCTTCGTTGCCCGCGAATCGGTCCAGGGTCAAGGCAACAAGGCCCAATGGCGCGAGCACAAACAGCAACTGACCGGCCTTGATGGATGGCAGATCAACGGCAAAATCGGCATCCGCGCGCCAAAAGATTCGGGCAGCGGCACGTTGTTCTGGCTGCAACGCCAGGATTACTACGACATCCGCCTTTCCGGTCCGCTGGGTCGGGGCGCGGCCCGTTTGACCGGTCGTCCGGGCAAAGTCTCGCTGGAAGTAGCCAATCAGGGCCGCTATGACGCGCCGACCCCGGAAGCCCTGGTTGAAGAACAACTGGGCTGGAAATTGCCGGTATCCCATCTGGCATGGTGGGTTCGCGGGCTCCCGGCCCCGGACAGCAAAAGTCGCCTGACCCTCGACGTCGACAGCCGTCTGGCCAATCTCGAACAGGATGGCTGGCAGGTCGAGTACCTCAGTTATGCCGAGCAAAACGGCTACTGGCTGCCCGAGCGGATCAAACTGCATGGCACCGACCTTGATGTCACGCTGGTGATCAAGGAATGGCAACCACGCAAACTGGGGCAGTGAACATGACTGCGCCACGCCTGACATTGCCCTCGCCCGCCAAGC
This sequence comes from Pseudomonas sp. F-14 TE3482, assembly GCF_053629455.1. NCBI lineage: Bacteria > Pseudomonadati > Pseudomonadota > Gammaproteobacteria > Pseudomonadales > Pseudomonadaceae > Pseudomonas > Pseudomonas sp. F-14 TE3482. The sequence continues at coordinate 2,260,650 of NZ_JBRJII010000001.1, read as the reverse complement.
TCAACTTGATGCTGCACATCCTCGGTCGTCGCGAAGACGGTTACCACGAGTTGCAGACGATTTTTCAGTTCCTCGATTACGGCGATGAAATCACCTTCGCCGTTCGCGACGATGGCGTGATTCGGTTGCACACCGAATTCGCCGACGTCCCTCACGACAGCAACCTGATCGTCAAAGCCGCAAAAAAACTTCAGGCGCAATCCGGATGTTCGCTGGGCGTCGACATCTGGATCGAAAAAATCCTGCCCATGGGCGGTGGAATCGGTGGCGGCAGTTCGAATGCGGCAACCACGTTGCTGGGCCTCAATCATCTTTGGCAACTGGGTTGGGATGAGGATCGACTGGCCGCGCTGGGCCTTACGCTTGGCGCCGACGTCCCGGTTTTCGTGCGTGGCCACGCGGCTTTCGCCGAGGGCGTGGGGGAAAAACTCACCCCTGTAGAGCCCGAAGAACCGTGGTATCTCGTACTGGTGCCGCAAGTATCTGTAAGTACAGCAGAAATTTTTTCAGATCCACTGTTGACACGTAACACTCCTCCCATTAAAGTGCGCCCCGTTCCCAAGGGAAACAGTCGAAATGACTGCTTGCCGGTGGTAGCAAGGCGTTATCCAGATGTACGTAACGCATTGAATTTGTTAGGTAAATTTACCGAAGCAAAACTCACCGGAACTGGAAGTTGTGTGTTTGGGGGCTTCCCAAGCAAAGCTGAAGCTGATAAAGTCTCGGCCCTTCTGACAGAGACCCTTACAGGGTTTGTAGCAAAAGGAAGCAACGTTTCGATGTTGCATCGCAAGCTGCAAAGTCTGCTCTAACAGGAATCGGGTACTGGGTACTCGTTGCAACAGATACAGGGGCGTCGCCAAGCGGTAAGGCAGCAGGTTTTGATCCTGCCATGCGTTGGTTCGAATCCAGCCGCCCCTGCCATTTTTCTATACTCATCCAGGTTACCCTCAGCCTTCAGGTACTGCGCGTGTCCAAGATGATGGTCTTTACGGGGAACGCTAACCCCGATCTGGCTCGGCGTGTTGTACGTCAGCTGCATATCCCTCTCGGTGACATCTCTGTCGGAAAGTTCTCCGACGGCGAAATTACTGCCGAGATCAATGAAAACGTTCGCGGTAAAGACGTTTTCATTATTCAGCCGACTTGCGCTCCGACCAACGATAACCTGATGGAACTGGTAGTGATGGCTGATGCCTTCCGCCGCTCCTCGGCTACTCGTATCACTGCTGTTATTCCTTACTTTGGTTATGCCCGTCAGGATCGCCGTCCGCGTTCCGCACGTGTGGCTATCAGCGCGAAAGTCGTTGCTGACATGCTTACCGTAGTCGGCATCGACCGTGTTCTCACGGTTGATTTGCATGCTGACCAGATTCAGGGCTTCTTCGATATTCCGGTAGATAACATCTACGGCTCCCCGGTACTGGTGGATGACATTGAAGATCAGCGCTTCGAAAACCTGATGATCGTGTCCCCGGACATTGGTGGCGTCGTGCGTGCACGGGCTGTTGCCAAATCCCTGGGCGTGGATCTCGGGATCATCGACAAACGCCGTGAGAAAGCCAATCACTCTGAAGTGATGCATATCATCGGTGATGTCGAAGGGCGTACCTGTATTCTGGTCGATGACATGGTCGATACCGCCGGCACTCTGTGCCACGCGGCCAAGGCCTTGAAAGAGCATGGCGCTGCCAAGGTTTTCGCCTACTGCACGCACCCTGTGCTGTCGGGTCGGGCGATCGAAAACATTGAAAATTCCGTGCTGGACGAGCTGGTGGTAACAAATACCATCCCGCTGTCCGCTGCAGCACAAGCCTGTGCACGTATCCGTCAACTGGATATCGCGCCGGTAGTTGCCGAGGCGGTCCGCCGCATCAGCAATGAAGAATCGATCAGCGCGATGTTCCGTTAAGGGCCCTGCCCTTTTCATTACATCTCGTTGACGAAAAGCGCCCCGCCCCGGCATTCCTGTCGGGGCGGGGCTTTTTTGCCCATATCGCCTTTAGCGCTGGTCGCAAACGCTGGGGCGAATGTGGTTATTTTGGAGATACAACATGAACGATTTTACTCTGAATGCTGAAGTGCGTTCCGACCTGGGGAAAGGTGCGAGCCGCCGCCTGCGTCGTCTCGCAAGCCTGGTTCCAGCTGTAGTTTACGGTGGCGAAAAAGCCCCTGAATCCATCAGCATGCTGGCTAAAGAAGTTGCCAAACTGCTCGAAAACGAAGCGGCTTACAGCCACATCATCGAGCTGAACGTTGGCGGCACCAAGCAAAACGTAATCATCAAAGCCCTGCAGCGTCACCCGGCCAAAGGCCACGTGATGCACGCCGACTTCGTACGCGTTGTAGCTGGCCAGAAACTGACCGCTATCGTGCCTGTACACTTCGTTGGCGAAGCTGCTCCGATCAAGAAAGGCGGCGAAATCTCGCACGTTGTTTCTGAAATCGAAGTTTCGTGCCTGCCGAAAGACCTGCCTGAATTCATCGAAGTTGACCTGGCTGATGCCGAAGTCGGCGCGATCATTCACCTGTCTGACCTCAAAGCCCCTAAAGGCGTTGAGTTTGTTGCTCTGGCTCACGGTAACGACCTGGCTGTTGCCAACGTTCACGCTCCACGTGTTGCTCCAGAAGCTACTGAAGGCGCAGCAGAGTAATTTCACTCTGTTCGCCGGAGTGACCGGAACATCGCGGACTAGAGCGTAGCGAGAAAGCGGGCGAGAACGCGGAGTTTACATAATGGTAAATGAGCACTTGTCGTCCACTTTCGCCGCACACACTGGTTGCGGTGATGTTATCCACCACTCCAAGGAAGGGCCCCTATCGTGACTGCCATCAAACTGATCGTTGGCCTGGGAAATCCAGGCGCTGAATACGAACAGACCCGGCATAACGCAGGGGCCCTTTTTGTTGAGCGCATCGCGCACGCGCAGGGTGTCAACCTTGTGGCCGATCGCAAATATTTCGGCCTGACCGGGCGCTATTCGCATCAGGGTCAGGATGTTCGCCTGCTGATTCCCACCACCTACATGAACCGCAGCGGCCAGGCCGTCGCGGCACTTGCCGGCTTCTTCCGCATCAAGCCTGAAGAAATCCTGGTGGCGCATGACGAACTCGATCTGCCTCCGGGCGTTGCCAAGCTCAAACAGGGCGGCGGCCATGGCGGTCACAACGGGTTGCGCGACATCATCGCGCAACTGGGCAATCAGAATACCTTTCACCGCTTGCGGCTTGGCATTGGCCACCCGGGCGTTGCCAGTATGGTTTCAAATTTCGTCCTGGGTCGTGCGCCACGCGCCGAACAGGAAAAACTCGATGCCAGCATCGACTTTGCCCTCGGCGTGCTGCCGGATATCCTCGCCGGCGAATGGAACCGCGCGATGAAAAACCTGCACAGCCAGAAGGCCTGACTCACTCCTCGGGGAAAACACCATGGGATTCAATTGCGGCATCGTCGGCCTGCCTAACGTCGGCAAGTCCACCCTATTCAACGCCCTGACCAAATCCGGGATCGCGGCCGAGAACTTCCCCTTCTGCACCATCGAGCCGAACACCGGTATCGTGCCGATGCCGGATCCGCGTCTGGAAGCCCTGGCGGTCATCGTCAATCCCAAGCGCATCCTGCCGACTACCATGGAATTCGTCGACATCGCCGGCCTGGTTGCCGGTGCCTCGAAAGGTGAAGGCCTGGGCAACAAATTCCTCGCCAACATTCGCGAGACCGATGCTATCGCTCACGTGGTCCGCTGCTTCGAAGACGAGAATGTGATTCACGTCTCCAACAGCGTCGACCCGAAACGCGACATCGAGATCATCGACCTGGAACTGATCTTCGCCGACCTCGACAGTTGCGAGAAGCAACTGCAGAAAGTCGCCCGTAACGCCAAAGGGGGTGACAAGGACGCCGTAGTCCAGAAAGGCCTGCTGGAGCAATTGATCGCTCACTTCACCCTCGGCAAGCCAGCGCGCACGCTGATGAAGAACATGGGCGCCGACGACAAAGCGGTGATTCGTGGCTTCCATCTGCTGACCACCAAGCCGGTCATGTACATCGCCAACGTCGCTGAAGACGGTTTCGAAAACAACCCGCTGCTGGACATCGTCAAAGCCATCGCCGAAGAAGAAGGCGCCATGGTGGTTCCGGTCTGCAACAAGATCGAAGCCGAAATCGCCGAACTGGAAGACGGTGAAGAGAAAGACATGTTCCTCGAAGCCCTGGGCCTCGAAGAGCCTGGCCTGAACCGCGTAATCCGCGCTGGCTACGAAATGCTGCACCTGCAGACCTACTTCACCGCCGGTGTCGAAGAAGTCCGCGCCTGGACCGTCCGCGTCGGCGCCACCGCACCACAAGCCGCCGGCGTGATCCACACCGACTTCGAAAAAGGCTTCATCCGCGCCGAAGTCATCGCTTACGACGACTTCATTCAGTACAAGGGCGAAGCCGGCGCCAAAGAAGCTGGTAAATGGCGCCTGGAAGGCAAGGACTACATCGTTAAAGACGGCGACGTGATGCACTTCCGTTTTAACGTGTAACGGTGACCGTGGATTTACACGGAACTCGATAGACAGAAAATCCCCGTAATCACTCGCTGATACGGGGATTTTGCTTTTTGGGATCGCGGTGCCTAACGCGCAACTCCCTCACAGGTGCTCTGCTAGACTAAAAACGGCTCATCCCTGATCTGGAGAACCGTCATGTTGGAAAAATTTGAACGCTATCCACTCATGTTTGGCCCAACACCGATCGAGAAACTGAATCGTCTATCGGCCTGTCTCGGTGGCAATATCGAACTCTATGCCAAACGTGAGGACTGCAACTCTGGACTTGCGTTTGGCGGCAACAAGATCCGAAAGCTGGAATACATCATTCCCGATGCAATCGCTTCGCAGGCAGACACGTTAGTGTCCATCGGTGGCGTCCAGTCGAACCACACGCGCCAGGTCGCAGCTGTCGCGGCCAAACTCGGTATGAAGTGCCGTCTCGTTCAAGAAAGCTGGGTTCCATTCCCGGATGCGGTCTACGACCGGGTTGGGAATATTCTGATGAGCCGCGTGCTGGGAGCGGAGATTGAATTCGTCGACGAAGGTTTCGATATCGGTATCCGCGAGAGCTGGGAGCGGGCGCTGGAGGACGTCAAGGCCAAAGGAGGCAAACCCTATGCTATTCCCGCCGGTGCGTCCATGCACAAATATGGAGGTCTGGGCTATGTCGGCTTCGCCGAAGAAGTACGCGAGCAAGAAGCCAGGATGGGGATCAAATTTGATTACATCATCGTCTGCACGGTGACTGGCTCCACCCATGCGGGCATGCTGGTGGGGTTCGCCAAGGATGGTCGTGCTCGCAATGTGATTGGTATTGACGCCTCTGCCACGCCTGAGCAAACCAGGGCACAAGTATTGGCAATTGCTCAGCATACGGCGCAGCTTATTGGGCTTGGCCAGGAAATCACCGCTGACGATGTTGTCCTTAAAGAAGACTACGCCTATCCGGCCTACGGCATTCCATCAGAAGAAACCAACGCAGCCATCCGTTTGTGCGCTCGCATGGAAGGCATGATGACGGACCCGGTCTACGAGGGAAAATCCATGCAAGGCCTCATTGATCTCGTCCGCCAGGGGTTTTTCCCGACGGGGTCGAAGGTACTTTATGCACATCTCGGCGGGGTACCAGCGATTAACGCGTATAGCTATATCTATCGAAACGGCTGACTTTGCCGGTCCGCCTCAGACTTTTCGGGTTCTTGGCAAGAAGATCGCCAACACCCCCAGCAGCGGCAAGAACGAGCACAGGAAGTACACGTATTCAATGCCGTGAATATCCGCCAGATGCCCAAGCAATGCCGCGCCAATCCCGCCGAAACCGAACATCAGACCGAAGAATACCCCGGCAATCATTCCGACGTTCCCTGGCACCAGCTCCTGGGCATACACCACAATGGCCGAGAACGCCGAGGCGAGGATGAAACCGATCACCACGCTCAGGACGCTGGTCCAGAACAGGTCTACATGGGGCAGCAGCAGCGTGAACGGTGCGACGCCAAGGATCGAGAACCAGATTACCGCCTTGCGCCCGATCTTGTCGCCGATCGGCCCGCCGAAGAAGGTCCCCGCCGCTACAGCACCGAGAAACAGGAACAAATGCAGCTGCGAGCTGGCCACCGACAGGTCGAATTTTTCAATCAGGTAGAACGTGAAGTAACTGGTCAGGCTGGCCATGTAGAAGTACTTGGAAAACACCAGAAGCCCGAGCACTACCAGTGCGCTGATCACCCGTCGTTTCGACAGGCCATGAGTCGCTGCCTGACCTTGTTTGAGCTTGAACAGATTCAGATGGTTGGCGTACCAGCGACTGATCCGATACAGCACGAACAGTGCAAACAGCGCGAACAATCCGAACCAGGCCACATGACCCTGACCGTAGGGAATGATGATCGCCGCCGCCAGCAACGGCCCGAAGGCCGAGCCCGCATTACCACCGACCTGAAACGTCGACTGCGCCAAGCCGAAACGCCCACCCGAAGCCAATCGCGCCACCCGAGAAGCTTCCGGGTGAAAGGTCGATGAACCGACACCGATCAACCCCGCCGCCAGCAGAATCATCGGAAAACTTCCGACCACCGACATCATCAGAATGCCGATCAATGTGCACACGGTACCGGCCGGCAACAGCCAGGGCTTGGGATGACGATCCGTGTGGTAACCGACCCATGGTTGCAACAGCGACGCCGTCAGTTGGAAAGTCAGGGTGATCAGGCCGATCTGGGTGAAAGTCAGGCCATAGCTGGCCTTGAGCATCGGATAGATCGACGGCAATACCGCCTGAATCAAGTCGTTGATCAAATGCGCCAGCGCCACCGCGCCGATGATGCGCATGACCAACGGACTGCTTTGTGAAGTGGCGGGCGCCGACGTCGCGGCGGACTGAACGTTGCTAATGGCCATGAGAGTTTCCGTACTGCGGATGGGTGCGCACAGGCAGGTCGGTCAATGTGCCATTTTTTAGTGCGGTTGCGCCATCCCCTTAGCCTGCTAACGACCTTAATAAAAGGTGATAGCGCAACGCCATGGTCTGAATCTTGCCTTGCTTATCCGCTTCAACGCGGCCCCTTACAAAGGGGACCGAGAATGGGAAGTTTCGCTACAGAGTCGGCCTACAGAGCGGACCAAGGGTGAACTTTCGAGGCCTTTTAGAAGGGCACAAGTCGCGGTCGCAATGACCTCGACGCACGCCAATGGTGCGTGGTGTCCAGAGGAGTCATGGGGCATGCAGGCTTTTTTATCACCGGGGATCGGGCTGCTGGGGCGTTTCGGCTTCGCGCGCAAATTTCAGCTGCTGTTTCTGTTGTTTATCCTGCCGCTGGCGGGCAGCTTGTGGATGATCGGTCAGGACTATCGTGACAAGTTGAGCCTGATCTCTGGCGAACGCGCCGGGGTTCGGCAATTGCTCGCCCTCGATGCGCTCGACAACCTGCTCTCCGCCCAGCGTGACCGCGCCGCTCGTTGGCGCGCCACCGAAACCAATCGCCAGCCGACACCCGCAACCATCGCAGCCATGGCAGCGTTCGACGCGGTTCAGCCGGCCGTTGCCCAAGCCACCATGGACCTGGGCAATGCCCTGAAAACCGAAGGCGCCGAGGAGCAAACCCTCACCCGCTTTCAGGCTCTGCAATCCGCCCTCACCGGCCTGGACTCGAAAAGCCTGAGCAACGTCGGTTGGTGGCCAGATGGTTACGATCGCTTCACCCATGCCTTGAGTGCTCTGCAAGCCTTGCGCGAACAAATTGCCATGGACACTCGCCTGACCCTCGCACCGTGGCTGGAAACCTGGCTGCTGACGCAGATTTCCACGCAACACGCACCGGACCTGATCGAACGGGTCGGGCGTCTCGCCGCGGTCGGTCAGGCCTCAGTGGTATCCGGGCAGTTCACCCTGCAAAGCCGCCTGCAACTGCGGGACTTGCGCAGTCGCATCGGCGATGCGCGGGAGCAGCTTGTTAAAACAGCTGGCCTGCTGGAAACACGCCTGCCCAGCGCACTGCAAACTTGGGCCGGGCAATACCACGACAGCCTCAAACACCTGGACGCCGGTTTGAAAGTGCTGGACGAGGGCGTCTTCGGCGGCAGCATCAACCTCAAGCCGGAAGACTTTGAACGCAGCCTCGACGCCCTCCTCGGCGACCTCGCCTCGTTGCGTCAGCAATCGTTGGTTTCCCTGGATCAACGGCTGGATTATTACCACGGCTCGGCCATCCGCCAGTTCATTCTGGTGGCGATAATTTTTGGCTGCCTGCTGCTGGCCGCGCTGTACCTGTTTATCTGTCTGCAGGCTTCAATCCGTCGCAGCGCCAGTGGCATCACGCTCCTGGCCGAAGCACTGCGTGACGGCAACCTGAGCTTGCAAGTACCGGTGCAGGGCCGCGACGAACTGGCGGTAATCAGCACCGCCTTGAATGTCGCCGTGGTGCAACTGCGCAACAGTCTGTTGGGGGTCGATCACGAAACCCTGCAACTGAGCAACGCGGTGCGCACCCTCAACCATCACTCGAGTGGCGCCCTTGGGGAAGTCGAAGCTCAGCAACTGCAGATCAGCCAGATCGCCGCTGCAGCCACGCAATTGGCCGCGACCTCTCAAGGGGTCGCCCAGAGTTGCGAACAGGCCTCAGGCAGCGCTCAGCATACCCAGCGCATCGCCGCCGACAGCAGCCGTGACAGCCAACGCACGACAGCGAGTATACAGCAGCTCAATCAGCGTTTGAACGACACCGCAGCGGCATTGGGTCGGGTCAGCGAACAAGGACAGCAAATTCAATTGGTGGTCGATACCATTCGCGGCGTCGCCGAGCAGACCAACCTGCTGGCCCTCAACGCCGCCATCGAGGCCGCACGGGCCGGTGAGCAAGGTCGTGGTTTTGCCGTAGTGGCCGATGAAGTCCGTAGCCTGTCGCAACGCACCCAATCCTCCACCGCACAAATCGCCGGCACCGTCGACAGCTTGCGCAGCACAGTCAATGAAGCGGTAAGCCTGATGGAAGCCGCCTGCGGCCAGGCACAATCGGATGCGCAAGCCGTCACCGGTCTCGGCGAGCGCCTGGGGGAAATCGCCAGCGCGGTGCAGAGCGTCACCGACACCCTGGCGCAGATCGCCACCGCTGTCGAAGAGCAAGCGAGCACCGCCGATGAAGTCAGCGGCAACATCCAGCAAGTCGATCAGGCGGCGGTACGCTTACTTGACGGCGCACGGGCGGTGAACCTTGCGGCAGACACCTTGAGCCAGGGCAGTAAGGCCTTGAGTGCCAATACCGGCAGATTTCAGCTCAGTTGACGCCCTCCGCCAGCCCGATTTTTCGGGCCTGCGGGATAAGCGGTTGAAAGTGTAGAGAAATATTTTAAATTTACGCTTGACGCATTTCCATTACAGGTGAATAATGCGCGCCACTTGGCTACATAGCTCAGTTGGTTAGAGCATAGCATTCATAATGCTGGGGTCCGGGGTTCAAGTCCCTGTGTAGCCACCAAGTACTAAAAACGGCTTACCGAAAGGTAGGCCGTTTTTTTATGCCTCGAGAAAAGTGGCATTGTTTCAGGACAGCGGACCTGATTTGCGTCGCGTCCCCCAGGCCGATAAAGTCCCCGGACATTTTATCCCATGGACGGAGTGCCCCGCGTGTTCTCAGCCTTCCACTTGAGTCGCTATCGCCTGTCAGCTTTTTCGCTGATCGCCACCGCTTTAACCCTCGCCGCGTGTAATACCCTGCCCTCTTCGCCGCCAGTCTCTACTCTGCCGGTCGCGCCAGAAATCGCCTCCGGATATCGCACCGACCTGCAGACCCGGCACGCCTCGAAACACATGGCCGCAGCCGCCAACCCGCTGGCAGCCGAAGCCGGGCGCAAGATGCTGCGTCAGGGCGGCTCGGCGATTGATGCGGCCATTGCCATGCAAGCGGTGTTGACGCTGGTCGAACCGCAATCGTCGGGTATCGGTGGTGGCGCGTTGATTGTGCTGTGGGATGGCAAGGCTGTACGCACCTATGACGGGCGCGAAACCGCTCCGGCCGGCGCCACCGAGAAACTGTTCCTGCAAGCCGACGGCAAACCGATGCCGTTCACCCAGGCACAGATCGGCGGGCGCTCGGTGGGGACGCCGGGTGTATTGCGGGCGCTGGAGCTGGCCCATCAGAAAAACGGTCGTCTGCCGTGGGCGAAGTTGTTCGAGCCCGCCATCGAACTGGCGGAACAAGGCTTCGCCATTTCGCCACGCCTGCATCAACTGATCGCGGCAGACGCGTTCATACAGCGTTCACCAGACATGGCCGCCTACTTTCTGAATGCCGATGGCAGCCCGAAAGCCATCGGTACACAGCTGAAAAACCCGGCACTGGCCGCAGTGTTCAAGCGCATCGCCAAGGAAGGTCCCGATGCCCTGTACAAAGGACCAATCGCAAACGAGATCATCGCCAAGGTTCAGGGCCACGCCAACCCCGGCAGCCTGTCGCTAAACGATCTTCAAGGCTACAAGGCCAAGGAACGCGCGCCGTTATGCACCGACTACAAACGCTGGCAGGTTTGCGGCATGCCGCCACCGTCGTCGGGCGGGATCGCCGTGGCGCAAATTCTTGGCACCTTGCAGGCATTGGAATCCCGCCACCCGCGTTTTGCCCTGGCACCACTCAAACCGCTCAAGACTAGCAAACCGGCAGGCATCGAACCCGCCCCAGAAGCTGTGCACCTGATCGCCGAAGCCGAGCGCCTGGCTTACGCCGACCGAGCGCAGTACGTCGCCGACACCGACTTCGTACCTGTGCCGGTAAAAGGTCTGATCGACCCGACTTATCTGACCAGCCGCGCCTCCTTGATTGGCGATCGCAGCATGGGGCAGGCCAAACCCGGTACCCCACCGGGCATTCGGGTTGCCTATGCGCCGGACCGCTCGCCACTGCGCATCTCCACCTCGCAAGTGGTAGCAGTCGATGACGAAGGCGGCGCCGTGTCCATGACCACCACCGTGGAGGCAGCATTTGGCTCGCACCTGATGGTCCAGGGGTTCCTGCTCAACAACCAGATGACCGACTTCTCGTTCATTCCCGAAGAGAATGGGCAAAAAGTCGCCAACCGTGTTGAACCGGGTAAACGCCCGCGCTCGTCCATGGCACCCACGCTGATCTTCGACCGTCAGAACGGCGAGTTCCTGGCCACCGTCGGCTCCCCCGGCGGCTCGCAGATCATCGAATACGTGGCCAAATCCACCATCGGCCTGCTCGACTGGAACCTCGACCCGCAAGCGGCCATCAGCCTGCCCAATTTCGGCAGCCGCAACGGCCCGACCGAACTGGAACGGGGGCAGTTCAGCGAAGAGCTGATTCAGGCACTGAAGGACAAAGGGCACAACGTGAACGAGATCGACATGACCAGCGGGACTCAGGCGATTGTTCAGGTCAAGGATGCGCAGGGCAAAGCCGCGTTGGCCGGCGGGGCCGATCCGCGACGCGAGGGAGAAGCGTTGGGGGATTGAGTCGTACGCAAAACTGGGGAAAGGCTTACCGGGAGGTAGGCCTTTTTTTGTTAGCGAAGAATCCTGGTCTGATCAAGCCGCAAAAGCAGGCGTGACCTTTTTAGGGCTATTCACGCCGCACAGATAGCATCAAGTCGATAACTGATTGGCAAACTGCCCAACCGCGTTCACCACTTTCTGCGCCCCGTCCTGGATCTCGACGATCACTGTGCCCGCCTCCGCCGCCAGCGCCAGCCCCTGTTCGGCCTGGAGTCTGCCATCGGTCATCAGGGTCACGGCGTTGCGCGCCATGTCCTGGTTCTGGCGCACAACGCCGACAATTTCGTCGGTCGCCTGGCTGGTTCGCGAGGCCAGTTGCCGGACTTCATCAGCCACCACGGCAAAACCTCGACCCTGCTCACCGGCGCGAGCGGCTTCGATGGCCGCGTTGAGCGCTAGCAGGTTGGTCTGTTCGGCGATGCCACTGATGGTTTTGACGATGGTGCCGATCACCAGTGATTGCTCGTTCAGCGCCTCGATGCCTTCGCCAGCAGTTTGCATGTGTTTGGCCAAGTCACGCATGACGTCCACCGCTTGAGTCACTACGGTGGTACCGCGCTGGGCGCTGCTGTCGGTTTGCAACGAGGTGCTGTAGGCGATGTTGGCCGCTTCGGCGACGGCCTGCTCCTGATTGACCTGATCGGTTATCACCGTAGCGAATTTCACCACTTTGTAGAGCTTGTTGTTGGCGTCGACGACTGGGTTGTAGGAAGCCTCCAGCCAGACCACGCGACCGTGGCTATCGATACGCTTGAAACGATCGGCCACAAATTCGCCGGCGTTCAAGCGGCGCCAGAAGTTCTGATACTCGGGGCTGTTGTATTCCTCTGGTTCACAGAAGGTGCGGTGATGTTTGCCCTGGACCTGCGCCAGACTGTAACCCATGCCGTTGAGAAACCGCTCGTTGGCCGTCAGCACGTTGCCATTGAGGTCGAACTCGATGACCGCCGTCGAGCGCACTAGCGCGCCGATCAGGTTCTCATGTTCACGAGACGCCTCGATGGTGCGGGTCAGGTCGCTGGAGTAAATCGAGAAGTGTTTGATCCGGCCATCCCCGGAGCGCACCGGCTGCATGATCGACCGCAGCCAGGCTTCGGCACCAGTGCCCCGCAATAAACGAACCGTGCCGGCAAAATGCTCGCCACGGGTCAGTGCAGTCTTGAAGCGGCGGTGGAATTCGTCCGACTTCACATGAACCGGGACGATGTCTTCGATGTGCCGGCCGTCCAGTTCGTTGCCCTTGTAGAGCATTTCACCCATGAAGTTCTGGTTGGCCGATTGAATCCTGCCATCGGAATCAAGGGTCAGGACCAGCATCTCGCTGTCCAGGCTCTCCTTGACTTGCTGAAGGCTGGAGAGTTCTTCGCGAAGAGCCGACAGCTCCTGCTTCAAGCGTTTGTTGAACATGGGAGGCACCGACGGACAGGGATAAAAAGCTGCATACAGCCTAGCCATCGGCCTTGGGGATATTTTCTGAAGAGTGTTTCAGGGTTGTCCTACAAAAATAGTGGCAACACGAACACCTTTATACCGCGCCGGCTACCGAACAGCGCCCAATTCGCGGTACTCGCGCGCCGAAATACGCCGCGCTGCTGATGCCCACCGCCCCCATCACTGCGCAGAAAATCACACAAATCCACGGACTCCACGGCATCAGACCGATCAACAACAGCGGTGTGACGCTGGCCCAGGCGGCGTAGGCAATGTTGTAGGTAAAGGAAATCCCCGAGACGCGAATCCGCGCCGGAAACAGGCTGACCATCACCGACGGCACTGCGCCGACTACCCCGCAAGAGAGGCCTGCCACTGCATAGGCCAGACCGAGCCATTGGCCTTCAATGATCAGGCAGGTGTAGAGCACGCCAATACCCAGAGGCAGCAGCAGGCTATACAGCATCACCGTGCGCCAGGCGCCGATGCGATCGACAAGCAGCCCCGCGAGCACACAGCCGATGTTCAGAAACACGATGCCCAAGGCACTCAGGGCGAAGGTATGACTGGCGGTCATGCCGAAGGTTTTTTGCATCATGGTCGGGGTAATGACCACGAATACCACCACGGCCGAGGTCAGCACGCAGGTGAGGATCATCGCCGGCAGCATCGCCAGGCGGTGCTCCCGCAGGACCGTGCGCAGCGGCAGTTCCACAGTAGCCTCGCGTTGGGCCTGCATCGCAATGAATACCGGGGTTTCACTGAGCCAGCGACGTAGCCAGACACCGATGACGCCAAACACACCGCCCAACAGAAACGGGTAGCGCCAAGCGTAATCAAGAATTTCCGCCGGGGTGAACGTCTGTGCCAGAAATGTCGCCGTCAGGGCTCCGATCAAGTAGCCGAAGGTCAGCCCCGCCTGCAGGAAACCGAGGGCATAGCCGCGATGCCCGACCGGTGCATGCTCGGCCACGAACACCCAGGCACTCGGCACTTCACCGCCTACCGCCGCGCCTTGCAGGACCCTCAGGCCCAATAGCAACAACGGTGCGAAATAACCGATCTGGGCGTAGGTCGGCATGATCCCGATCAGCAGACACGGCAACGCCATCATCAGGATGCTCAGGCTGAAAACCTTCTTGCGCCCCAGTCGATCGGCGAAATGCGCCATCAGGATCCCGCCCAATGGCCGCGCCAGGTAACCGGTAACGAAAATCCCGAAGCTTTGCAGCAGACGCAGCCACTCAGGCATTTCGGGTGGGAAGAACAGTTGACTGAGGGTCAGCGCGAAAAATACGAAAATGATGAAATCGTAGATTTCCAGCGCACCGCCAAGGGCTGCTAGCCCCAGTGTTTTGTAGTCCGAGCGGGTGAAGGGCGCCGGGCGCGCATCTGTGTTGGCAGTCATGGAAAAGAACTCTGGCAGGCAAAAAACCAAGGCGCCCATGGTCTACGCAAATGCGCTTGTGGACAACCCGCTAGCCCAGGATCCCAATGCCACCTTACTGCTAGCGCGTACTTTCAAGCATGAAGGGCACTCTTGGACTGGCATTCTTTTCAGATGGGTACTAGACCGCTCGACACAAGTAGTTTCAAGATGTACCCGCCCTGCCTCCGAGGGCTCACGCTGAAAAGGATCTGAGCATGTTCAAACTCGCAGGACTCACCCTGGCCGCACTCACCCTGAGTGCCGCCGCTCACGCTGATGTCGATCTGAATCTGGGCAGTACCGAACGCGTTACCCGCCTGTTCGCCTACCCCAACAACTGCAACGTCATCTGCTATCGCAACTGGACACTGGAACAGACCGTCGAGCACTACCTGACGCAAAGCGTACAACGCGATGGCTACAACACCGCAAAAGTAGTGGTCAAAACCGACAACAAGCAGCTCTACGCCACTATCAGCGGTGTGCCCAAAGGCTATGACAAGCCACTGAACGCATTGCTCCAGGCTGGGGATTTGGCTTACAACGGCGCCAGCAAACTGAGTGCCGATGGCAAATGGACCTACAACTGGTACTTGTTCCTGCCGCTGGGCATGGCGCTGGAAAATCGCAAAAGCGTCGAATTGCTGCACTTCCCGCCGGATTACTCGCTGACCCTGGCCCAGGACTACCTGGAGTCCAAGACGACCGACCGTTGGGCCACGCTGCTGACTGCCAACGGCATCCCCGCCGACCAGACACCGGGCTATCAGACCATCATCGACATCGCGCCGATTGCCGCGCCATCCAGCGCCGGTAAGGACCTTGAAGGCGTCTACGACTACTTCAAGGATTACCAGACCACCATGGTCAAGGAAGTCAGCCAGAACGCCAGTGGCGCAGCATTGCCAATGGTCGCCTTCGGCGCACCGGTGCGTAACTGGATCAAGCAACAATACGGGCCGACCGTAGACGTCCTGGGTCTGGCAACCATCAGCCCGAGCGAGGGTGTGAAAGTACCAGTACTGGGTTCCAATCACCCGAGCTACATCTGGTACGCCGCCGACCCCGAGGCCTATAGCGGCAGCGATGCCCAGGCCAAGGCGGACGCTGCAGGGCTGAAAGTCATGGGCCAGGATTTGAGCGCCGCGTGCTGGCAGGCCGGGATGGGCAGCAAACCGGGCACTGACCCTACCGTTCAGCTGAAAAGCTGTACTCAAACCTGGCAAGTGACCCAGAAAGAAAAAACCTGCGAACTGTTCTACACCTCGATCCGCAACCTGACGCCTGAACAGGCCGTGGCCAAATGCGCAACAACGACGGTCAAATCCCAGCTGAAACAGCTGAAGAGCCCGTCTCTTGCGACCTCTGCTCCTGCCCCGCACTTGTAAACGATGAAAGTCTTTCCCGCGTGAGCCATGGCTGACGCGGGAAAGAGCCTTTTTCGCCTGTCATATTTGACAGTAGACTGATGGTTTCATTTGCGAGAGTCTTGGGGCATACCCATGTGCTGCAGGGCTGACAGGATGTCAGTAGACGGCGGTCGTAGCACTCGACTGACAAGGATTGTTATGAGAGCTCATGCAGAACAGGCAATACCCCCACCGCCATCAAATGGCATCTATCCGTTTGTAGAGTTGCCCCTTCGCCTTGGATTCCCCTCCAAAGACGACTTTGAAATCATCTGCAACACTCAGGGATCGGCAATAGCTGTCATGGCACTGCGCGAGTTCCCCCGCATCAGCCGAATCTGCAGGGTTTCTGGACATCTGTTGCCCTATCGCTGCCGACACACCCGGCAGCTGGCGCCAGGCATCCACGTCTACGATCCGCGCTTCTGCGGTCTACTGAACCACTCCTGCGACCCCAACGTCTTTCTCGACATGAGCGAACTGTGGATATGGGCGCTCAAGGACATCAAAAAGGGTGACCGGCTGACGATGGATTTCGCCGCGACAGAAGACAAGCTGCTGCGGCAGTTCGCCTGCCGCTGCGGTTGTCCGTCCTGCCGTGGCTGGATCATCGGCTATGACGAGTCGCCGAACGCCAATGGCGAACAGTTTTTTCAACACTGGCGTCGACGAAGTCTCATCTAAAAGGCTTTACAACGCCTCGACCGGACGCAAACGGTACTGCGGTGGTAACTGTTCGAAACCGCTGATGGTGGCGTTCAGGCTTTTCCAGCGTCCATCCTTGATGCCATAGATGCAACCATGGATCGACAAGCTCTGCCCGCGGTGCCAGGCGTTTTGCACAATGCTGGTATGACCGACGTTGGCCACCTGCTGAATCACATTGAGTTCGCAGAGGCGGTCGACCCGCTCTTCTTCGGTGGACAACTTGGCCAGTTCGTCGCGCTTTTCATAATAGAGATCGCGAATCGAGCGCAGCCAGCCGTCGATCAGGCCCAACTGACGGTCCTGCATCGAGGCGCGTACACCGCCACAACCGTAGTGGCCGGTGACCAGGATGTGTTTGACCTTGAGTACATCGACCGCGTATTGAATCACCGACAGGCAATTGAGGTCGGTGTGCAGTACAACGTTGGCCACGTTGCGGTGCACAAACAGATCGCCCGGCAGCATGCCGACGATTTCATTGGCTGGCACGCGGGCATCGGAGCAACCGATCCACAGGTATTCCGGGGTTTGTTGACGGGCCAGCTTGGCGAAGAAATCAGGATCTTCCTGGGTGATCGCGTCGGCCCAGCGCTCATTGTTATCAATCAGATCTTGTAATTCGTTCATGCAATGAAGCCTCGATAATGATGCGCTGGTTTGACAGACAACCGTCTGTCCGGGTCACGCGCAAGATGCAGATCCCCCATGATGCCCTGATGCATTTAATGGCTATCCGATGCTCCATGCCGGTGGAATTCTCGCAAGCCCAGTGGGTCAACTGTAGTAAGGCCTACAGTATGAGGGAATGCCATGACTGATTCACGACGTCCGTTCGATAAGGCGCAACCCGAGCCCATCGACGACAACGAAGACCGCATGGGCTCAGTGCATGAGCTGGATTTCGACGAGGAAGAACCGGGCACCAGAATCGGCGACCTGATCCCCGAACGCGAGCGTGCGCAGAAGATGTCCGACGAACGCGTCCGTGAAGCTGGCATGACCGGAGGCTCGACCAATGACCATGAGTCCACCGACGATGACATGAGCCCGGAAACCCTGATCCGTGAAGACGGCGCACGGGATGCCCACGAAGAGGGTGAAGACGGCCAGGCGGATTGGGATTTGAGCATTGTCGATGAGGACGACATCGGCGGGGGCAATGGGTTGGACGAAGCAGAGATGGCGCAGCGCGATCCAATGGATGGCAAGCGTTGATCTACAGATTTGACCGGATTCCAACGCAGGAGCTGCCGAAGGCTGCGATCTTTTGATCTTTTGTTGCCGCGACATGGAAAGATCAAAAGATCGCAGCCTTCAGCAGCTCCTACAGGCGTATCAGTCAACTAAGGTGCAGGCCATGACGACCGCATCTTCGCGCCCGCCAACAGCGGGGTAGTAATCGCGCCGACGTCCGATTTCGTTGAACCCATACCGCTCATACAACCGAAATGCCGCCCGGTTGCTGTCGCGCACTTCCAGAAAACATTCCCGTGCCTCTGCCTTGCAGGCAATCGACATCAAATGCTCCAGCAGCGTCAAACCCAGGCCTCGGCCCTGATTTTCCGGTTTGACGGTGATGTTCAGCAAATGCGCCTCGTCGAGAATGATCTGCACCACCCCATGACCGACCTGCTGCTGCCCTTCGAACATCAGCCAGATCTGGTACTTGCCCAGGCCATCGAGAAAAATCCCGCGGGTCCAGGGGTGGCTGTAAGCCGCGTATTCAATTTTCAGTACAGTGTCCAGGTCCGCCTCGGTCATCGGGCGGAACGATACAGCGTCACTCATTCGATTCTTTCCAGCGCGCCATCAGCCGACGCATGGCTTGCCAGACACCAGCCTTACGCTGTGGCTCTTCCATTAATAATTCCAGACCCGGCAGGGCCCAGACCGAACCCAGGCCTTCGACCTGAAGTTCACGGTTGAAGGATTCGGCGTTCGCCTCACCGGCAAAACGCACCGCCGGCAAGCCGATCAGCCACAGGCAGACGCATGGAGCATCTTCGAGACGGGCCGACAGAAAGCCTTGTACGAAATCCCGAGCCGCTTCCGGCCCTTGATCCATGGTGCCGCGAGCCAGCAGTGGCCAGCGCACCGGCTCGCCGACGATCTGCGGGCTGTCCGGCAGACCGGCGGCGCGCAGCATGTCCTTGAGCAAAAGATAGGCAGGATCGCGGGTCTGGAAGCTTTCGCCTGTGGGTAACTCCACCAGCAACAGGCAACGACCTGTGCGCAGCAATTGAAGGGCGAAACGCGGTGGCGGCACGACCGGCGCCTTGATCGCGACCGGGGCCTCCTCTTCTTCGACCTTGGCGTTCGTGCGGGTGCTGGCCAACGATGGCCGTGGCACTTCGATTTTTACCCGTTCGGCCGGTTTGACCACGGGCTCCATCGGTGCCTCGGCCACGGGAGCCGGCGCAACCGGGGTGACGACCAATGGCTCGGGCATCTCCAGCAGTTCGGGGC
This sequence comes from Pseudomonas sp. F-14 TE3482, assembly GCF_053629455.1. Taxonomy (NCBI): domain Bacteria; kingdom Pseudomonadati; phylum Pseudomonadota; class Gammaproteobacteria; order Pseudomonadales; family Pseudomonadaceae; genus Pseudomonas; species Pseudomonas sp. F-14 TE3482. The sequence goes on along the minus strand of NZ_JBRJII010000001.1, from coordinate 2,241,662 downwards.
GCGAGGGCGCAGCAAAGGGCAATTCGGTGCGCGGCAGCCAGTTGACCACCTGCATGGCGGTCAAATAAGCGCGGCGACGGGACTCGATAAGCAAAGGTCGGCCACTTGTGGATAACTAAAGTGCAGTGATTCTACCGCCCTTCGCTCAAGATCGCCCGCGCTTGATCGATAGAAAGCCAACTGTCCGTCCCGAGAGTGAATCGCAACGGGCGTGATGCAGTACAATCGCGACTTTTAATCGCCAACCAGCCGGCCATTCCGATGATCGAACCCAAGCGCGTCTTGCGCGCCCTCGCTGAACACTGGGCACTTCTGGAGCCACTGTGCGAGCACTTCGACCAAGGCACCCTGAGCCTCAACGAACTGCGCACGCAACTGGCCGCCCAGCAACTCGACAGTACGCCACAGGACATCACCAGCCTGCTCGACGTGTGGATCCGCCTCGACATTCTGGTTCCCGTGGCGAAAAGCCCGAACCGTTTCGAGCTCAACGCGCAGATCCACGATTTCCTCGCTTACCTGCGCCGTGAGCACCGTCTGGGCCTGTGCCTGGAAATCGAAGCCTATTTGCGCCATCTCGAGCGCCTGGCCGGTTACATTCAGGACGCCTTCGACATTCGCGACGGCAACGATCTGGCGCGCCAATTGCGTCTGCTCGACATGCGCGTGCGCGATGTGCTGAAAAAACTCGACAACGACGAACAGGCGTTGGTGGCCGTCGCCGAACGGGCGAAAACCAGCGATCGGCAGATCCCGCTGCGTCAGCGCTACGCTGAAGTGCTGGCGACCTGGGACGAATACGTCGAGCCGATGATTGAACTGGTGAACGCCGACGGCGCCTTCGAACAAGGCGTGCGCAAGGTCGAAACGGTCCTGCTGAAGATGCTCTCCGAACAGCAGCGCCTCGGCCATCTGGTTGACGACGACATGCTGCTGCGCACCCACGCACGCATCCTCGAAATGCAGACCAGCGCCCAACTGACGCTGCGTCATGCCCGTGAACTGCTGCTGCCGCTGCGTGAAGAAGCCCGCCGGCACAACGCCGTGACCCGTGGCGCGGCGCTGGCCTTGTCGGCCATTCGTCGTAAAGGCATCGATGCGGTACCGCAAGCCGCGATGCCGATGTTCACCCGGCCGCAAAGCACCTTCCTCGGCAGCGCCAGTCAAGTCGAAGCCTACGTGTACGCCTTGGCCCGTTTCGAACCAAAACCGGCGCGTTTCCCCAAGGCCCACAAAACGCAGAAAGGCGAAGCGCCGCGCGCGCCACGTACGGTTCGGGAAATGCTCGAACGTTGCGAAGACGCCCTGCCGATGCCGGACCTGATGACCTGGCTGCTGGAGCAGGAACCGGACGGCGCTACCGACGAATTGCTCTACTGGTTCTCGCGCCTGTCGCGGGAGAAGCGCTTCACACGCGAGCGTCTGGAACGCCGCGATTACCATACTCATGAGCATCAGGTCAGCCTGCGCTCCTTCGCCCTGCTCTCGGCCCGCGACACCGCCGCCGAGGATTCTGCGAGCATCCCACATGCATCTTGATCTATCCGAACTGTCCCAACTGGCGCCGATCTTTCGCGAGCTGTTCAAGGGCTACCACGTCAGCCGCCGCGACCCGGAGCTGTACGCGCAATTGTCGAACTTCCAGGACCAGTACCGCACGCTGTTCAAGGCACTGGGCTTTGAACTGGTCTGCGACACCCGGGGTTTCTATTACTTCGTTCCGGACCTGGCTGCGGCGGCAGTAAACAAGACCGCGCAACGTCTGGCGCTGTTTACCTTCATCCTTGTCGAGCATCTGGCCGATCAGGGCCGCGACCCGGTCGCCGTGCTGGATGGGGGCAGCCTTGGCCGCGATGAATTGCCATCGCTGCTGGAGAAGTACCGCGACCTGTTCATCCAGGCAGAAGTGCAGACCGTCGAAGAACTCGAAGAAAAAATCATGCGCCGCATGACTCAGCTCGGTTTCGCCAGCGAAGAAAACGGCGTTTACCGTTTTCTGCCGCCGATGCATCGCTTCCTTGATGTCTGCCTGTCGGTTCAGCAGGACCGTGATCTGGCGGCCAGCCTGCACAGCGTGTTGCCATTGCCGGTCCCGGTGCTAATCGATGACGACAGCGACGAGAAGCTGCTGCAAACCGATGATCCGCTAGACCTCAGCGACTTCGAAGAAGAAAGCGAAGAAGACGCCCTGGCCCGCGCCATTGCCGAAGAACAGGAGACCGACGCATGAGCAAGGAACGCTACGGCATTCGCCGCTTTGCCCTTTTGAACACCGCCGGTTACAGCCTCGGCCTGTTCCCGCTGGAAGAGCCGCTGTCGGTTTACGGGGCGAACAACCTCGGTAAATCCGCATCGATCAACGCCTTGCAGTTCCCGATTCTGGCGCGCATGTCGGACATGAGTTTCGGCAAGTACAGCCTGGAACAATCCCGTCGGTTCTACTTCGCCTCGGACACCAGTTACATCCTGGTGGAAGTCTCCCTGCCCCACGGCCCACACGTGATTGGCGTGGTCGGACGCGGCCCGGGCGGCGGTTTCGGTCACCAGTTCTTTGCCTATGCCGGCAAACTCGATCTGGCCCATTACCAGAAAGACGATACCTGCCTGCGGCAGAAAGAGCTGTTCACCAACCTTGAGCGCGAAGGCCTGAAAGCCTATGAACTCAAGCCGGATGAACTGCGTCGTTTGCTGGTGGGCGGTCACACCTCGATTCCGCTGGACCTGACGCTGATCCCGCTGCGCTCCACCAGCGAGCAGAGCCTGAAGACCTTCCGCGCGCTGTTCATCAACTTGTTGCACATGCGCGAAATCACCGCGGCCAAACTCAAGCAGCTGTTCCTCGATGCCTTCGAACACAGCCTGCGTTCCGGCAGCGTCGATTACATCGCCGCGTGCGAGGAAGCCTTCCGTGATGTTCGCCGCATGGAGCAGGACTACAACTCGCTGGTCGCTGCCGGCCCATTGGTTGAAGCCTTGGCCAACGGCGTGAAACAGCGGGACATCCTGCGCGGCAAACTGCATCGCCTGTCGCCGCTGCTCGACTCCCTGCTCGGCACCTGGTCGGACTACGCCAGTGCGCGCAAGGAAGAACTGACGATTCAGGCCGAGCACTACCGCAACGAGCAGGACGCGCTGCAAAACGATCAGCGCGGCGGCACTCAGGAGCTGATGCGTCTGGAGCGGGAAATCACCGGCATCCAGCGCTGGCTCGGCGAGTTGTCGGTGCTCAAGCATCGCTTCGCGCTGGTCGATGACGTCAAAGTCCTCGAGCAGCAACTGCTCGCCGCCAAGGACGCGCACGACGAACTGGCCGGTGCGCTGGCCCAGTCGCGGCAGTTCAGTGCCGAAGACCTCGAAGAGCGTCTGCGGGATCTGGAAAAACGCCTGAAGTCGGTCAAGCAACAACTCGATCACGCCGACAACAACAGCTACGCCCGTTTGCGCGAAGAGTTTTCGCAGCAGGACGTTGAGCGCCTGATGCGCCTGTTCAACAGCGCGTTGTTCAGCCTGCCGTTGGGCGAACACGGCATTACGCTCGACGAGGACGGTCAGTGGGTCAAATCCATGGAACTGATCCTCGATGGCTTCAAAGGCGAGCGCTTCGAAGTGCCGGGCCTGTCCATCGATATCTCGCACATCGAGCCGCCAGCCCTGCAAGCCCTGGCTGACCGCGCGGCGCTGCGCGATCAGAAAGACCGCCTGGAAAAAGAACTCAAGCAGCTGAAAACTCAAGCTGCCGTGGCAGCCGACCGCGCGGCCAGCAAGACCCAGACTGAAGCGCTATACCAGCAAGTGCTGGATGCGCAGAAAGCCCTGGAAGATTTCCGCCGCGCGCAAACCCTGAGCGCCGAGGAAGGCGACAAGCTTGAGCAGTTGGCGCAGATGGAAGCTGCTCAGGATGAATTGAAGCGTTCCAGCGATGCCTTCACCGAGCGCGTCCAGCAACTGTCGGCCAAGCTGCAACTGGTCGGCCGGCAGATCGGCGATATGGAAGCCAAGCAACGCACCCTCGACGACGCCCTGCGCCGTCGTCAGCTGTTGCCGGCGGACCTGCCATTCGGCACGCCGTTCATGGACCCGGTCGACGACTCTATGGACAACCTGCTGCCGTTGCTCAACGACTATCAGGACAGCTGGCAAGGCCTGCTGCGCAGCGACGGGCAGATCGACGCGCTCTATGCTCAGGTTCGCCTCAAGGGCGTGGCCAAGTTCGACAGCGAAGACGATATGGAGCGTCGCCTGCAACTGCTGATCAACGCGTACGCCCACCGCGCCGACGAAGCCCTGACTCTCGGCAAGGCCCGTCGTGCAGCCGTCACCGACATCGCCCGGACCCTGCGTAACATTCGCAGCGACTATGACAGCCTCGAACATCAACTGGCGCTGTTCAACCGCGAGATCAACAAGCGTCAGGTCTCCAACCTGCAAAGCTTCCGCATCGTGCTCGCGCCGAACAAGGAAGCGCTCAAGCACATTGACCAGATCATCCACAGCGCCGGTCAGTACGAAGAAGGCGAAACCCTTTCCGTCTTCGACCTGAGCCAAAGCGCCGATCAAGACAACAAGAACGAAGAGGCCAAGGAATACCTGGCGCGGCTGGTGGCGGCGAACCACAACCAGCTCGGCCTCAAGGATCTGTTCGAGCTGGCGTTCGAGATCACCAAGGTCAACGGTCAGCCGGTGATCCACACCGACATCGACGGCGCGGCGTCCAACGGCACCACCATGACCATCAAGGCGCTGACCAACATGTACTTGTTGCTGCACTTGATGGACCGCGATCAGGCCGGTCGCGTGCGCCTGCCGTACTACCTCGACGAGGCGGCGGACATCGACGAGAAGAACCAGGCAGCACTGCTGGAAACCAGCCTGCAATTGGGTTTCGTGCCGATTCTGGCGAGTGTGAAGCCGCAAGTTTGCGCCAGTGTCGCCATCGACCTGGAAGGCGGAAGCGGCCCGAACGGCATTTACATCGACGAGGCGGACTGGAAGTACATTCGTCGCCACGATGAAGTGAAGGCAACCGTTGTTGTACAAGCTGATGAGCCAGAGCTGGATGCGGTCTGACGCTTAAACCGAAGCCAAAAAAAAGGCCGCGATCCAAATGGATCGCGGCCTTTTTGTTTGTGGGTGCATTCTTGAAATTTTGAGTGGACTTGAGGGCCTCTTCGCGGGCAAGCCTGCTCCCACAGGGTTTTGTATTGAACCCAGACTTTGGGTACGCCACCGATCACTGTGGGAGCGGGCTTGCCCGCGAAGGCGCCTTCTCAGACGCCAATCAACCTGAATTACTTACCGAGAGAAATCTTTGGCGCCCAGGTCAGCCACTCATCTTCGAACTGGTCGAACAATGGAAAGGTTTGCTCAGCACGCGCCGGAACACCCATGCGGTCGCCATCCGGTGTGGCAAACGCAATGCCGCCCTGAACCAGCGTCTCCAGCGATTCGGTGCGTATTGTCGCGCCTTTGAACAAGCCGTAGTCAAAACCAAAACCACTGGTGTTCCAGAACCGCGTGCCACTGCGCACCAGCGGCGCGTACTTCGGCTCGATCAGGATGTGCACCAACACTCGATCAGCCGTCTGGCCCAGTTCATAGCCGGTCACCTTGCCTACCGTGATTTCGCGATAGGTGACGGGGACGCCAGTCTTCAGCGAACCCCGACGAGCAGCACTCAACACCAGGCTTAAACCAGCCTCTTCCTTGGCGATTTCCGGAGGATTGGTCAAGGCCACGAAAGTCTTCTGTGGGCCGAGGTTCTTCGGCGCCGGTTGTACTTCGATGTATTGCCCGGTGACCAAAGTGTCGAGGTTCGAGGTTTTAATCAGACCGAGCTCAGGTTTAACCACCCAGAACTGACTGCCGACCCGAGCGATACGCTCCGGCACTTCGGTGATCCGAGCGGTCAGCAGTACTGATTGCAGGTCATCACTGAGGTCGACGTCCTCAATCTTGCCAACGTCCAGGCCTTTGAATCGAACCGGCGTGCCACTGCGCAGGCCATCGGCGCGATCGACCTTGATCGTCACCATAGTGCCTTTCTGCGTTGCCTCATCATGGTTGGCATGCAGGCGGAAACGCGGAATACGCTTTTGCAACGGCGCTTTGGCTTCCGGGGTTTCGAAGGCGATGCCACCGGCCATCAGGCTCTGCAACGACTCACTTTTGACCTGGATGCCGCCGGTTAATCCACCGGTGAGCGTAATGCCGCTGGCATTCCAGAAACGCGTCGAGGCGTTGACCAGCCCTTCGTATTCCTTCTCGATATGCACCCCGATCACCAGCTGCTTTTTGGTGCGGGAGAATTGATAGCTTTGAACCGAACCGACCTTGACCTGTTTGTAGAGAATCGGACTGCCGACTTCCAGAGAACCAAGGTTGTCGGTGAACAACACCAAATGCAGGCCGGGCGAACGCAGATCCAGCGGCGGCGCCTTGGGCCGTGCTTCGAACTCACGCTGCGGAGCACCGCCCTTGTCGCCTGGGCGCACGGCAATGTAGTTGCCTTTGACCAGCGCTTCCAGGCCTGTAATACCGGCGAGCGAAATCGATGGTTTTACCACCCAGAACTGAGTGCCGGTGACCAGGTAGTCCTCGGCCAGCGGGTCGAGAGTCAACTCGGCGGTCGCACTGGACAGGTCCGGATCAACCTTGAGCGTTTTCAAATTGCCGACCTGGATACCTTTGTACATCACCGGCGTACGACCGGACTGCAGGCCTTCGAAATCGCTGAGTTTGACCTTGACCCGAATACCGGCTGCAGCCGCATCGAAATCCTCATAGAGACGGAACGGCAGGCTTGGATCGGTAGGCGGGCTGTCTTTGCGATTTTCCGGAGTGGCAAATGCAATACCACCAGCGACGATGCTGGCGAGGGACTCGCTACGTACTTTCACACCAGAAAGGTTGGCGTCGATACTGATGCCGCTGGCATTCCAGAAACGCGTGTGTTTACGCACCAGGCTGGCGTAGGTCGGTTCAATGAAGACTTTGAGTTCGACGGTGCTTTGGTCTGCGGACAGCACATAGCTTTTGATCTGACCGACCTGAATCTGCTTGTAGAACACCGGGCTGCCCCGATTCAGCGAGCCCAGGCGATCAGCCTTGATGGTCAAGTGCAGGCCGGGTTGCGCGTCCGATAGCGGAGGCTCCTGAGCCAGGGCCTTGAACTTGCGGGTCGGCTCACCTTCCCCCGGGCTGACGGCCACGTAGTTACCCGAAACCAGCGTCTCCAGGCCCGTGATACCGGCCAGGGTCACGCTCGGCTTGACCAGCCAGAAACGCGTGCTGGTCCTCAGGTATTGCTCCACGTCTTTATTCATCTCGATGGTAGCGATCACTCCTTTGGAGCTGCCTTCGTCATCGAGTTTGAGGGCTTTCACCTTGCCGACCGACATGCCTTTGTAGACAACTTCGGTCTTGTTGGCCTGAATGCCTTCGCCACTTTCGAAGCGCACCTGAATCTCGATGCCCGTCTCGCTGTAGGCACGCCAGCCGAGCCAGCCGCCGATGATCAAGGCGATCAGGGGCAACACCCAAATGGCAGACCAGTTCGAGGCCGGTCGGGTTTTCGCTTTAGGCAAATCAGTCATGGTCGTCGTCCGACTCCGTGTTATCCCAAATCAGTCGGGGATCGAAAGTTACTGCGGCAAGCATCGTCAGAATCACCACACTGGCGAAGGCGATGGCGCCAAGATTGGCTTCGATGCTGGCAAGCCGTCCAAAATTCACAACCGCCACCAGAATGGCGATTACAAAGATATCCAGCATCGACCAGCGGCCGATGAACTCGATAAAGCGGTACATCAGAATGCGCTGGCGTGCCGAGAGCGGCTGACGGCGCTGCACCGAAAACAGCAGCAATGCGATGCCCACCAGCTTGAACGTGGGAACCAGAATGCTGGCGATAAAAACCACGGCGGCGATTGGAATCATGCCGTGCTGAACCAGTTGGATCACACCGGACATAATGGTGCTCGGATCGCCCTGCCCCAGGGAATTGACGGTCATGATCGGTAGCACATTGGCCGGGATGTAGAGAATCGCGCCCGTGATTAATAACGCCCAAGTACGCATCAGACTGTTCGGGCGGCGGGCATGAACCAGCGCACCGCAGCGAGTGCACACCTGCTCGTCGGTATCGGCTTCCTTTTTATTCAACTCGTGGCATTCGGCACAAATCAGAATGCCTGCATCAATCGCCCGCATGGGCATCCTCTCCTGATAGAGCCTGCCAGATCTGGTGCGGTGACATCACTACTTCCAGCCAGACCTGAACCAACAACAAACTGATGAAGCACACCAGACCAAGACCTACGGTGATCGCCGCCATATCGGCCAATTTGACGATCGCAACCAGTACGCCCATGAGGTAGACCTCGAGCATCCCCCAGTCCCGTAGATGGTGATAAATGCGGTAGAGCAGCAGGCCATAACTGCGTCCGATATCGAAGCGAATACTCAGCAACACGAAGAGCTGGCAAAGCAGCTTGAGCAGCGGAATCCCCATGCTGCAAAGGAATACCACTGCCGCTACGCCTCGCATACCGGTATCGAACAGACCGACAACGCCACTCCAGACAGTATCGTGCGACGACTGTCCGAGTAGATGGAGCTGCATGATGGGTAAAAAGTTCGCCGGGATGAACAACAACAGCGCGGCAATGACCAAGGCGAGACTGCGCTGCACGACATTGTGTCGATGGGCATACAGCTCATAACCGCAGCGTACACAGATGGCTTTCTCACCATGAGCAAGCTCAGGCTTGCGCATCAGCAAGTCGCACTCATGACACGCTACCAAGTCGTCCAGCGGTAAATCTGACAGCCCTGGGGCGTCAACCGGATCTGGCATAAAGGCTCTGGCTCCAAAAAAGTTGGACCTATTCTAGTGTCCTGACTCGAAAATAACTGTGCAATTTTGTATTGTCGCCAGAGTGCTCTTTTCCTGCGGACAAAACAAAACCCCTACCTGCATACGCAGATAGGGGTTTCGGAATTTAATCTTGACGATGACCTACTCTCACATGGGGAAACCCCACACTACCATCGGCGATGCATCGTTTCACTGCTGAGTTCGGGATGGGATCAGGTGGTTCCAATGCTCTATGGTCGTCAAGAAATTCGGTAGCCAGGTCGTGGGCCCTTGCGGGTTCACGCTCCAGCGAATGGGTATGTGATAGTTTGGTGTTTTGTGAGTGTCACAAACTTTCGGTTCGTTTCGTCTTCACACACCGCAATCTGGTGCCTTTTCAGGTCAGCAAATTGCTTGGGTGTTATATGGTCAAGCCTCACGGGCAATTAGTATTGGTTAGCTCAACGCCTCACAGCGCTTACACACCCAACCTATCAACGTCGTAGTCTTCGACGGCCCTTCAGGGGACTCAAGGTCCCAGTGAGATCTCATCTTGAGGCTAGTTTCCCGCTTAGATGCTTTCAGCGGTTATCTATTCCGAACATAGCTACCCGGCAATGCCACTGGCGTGACAACCGGAACACCAGAGGTTCGTCCACTCCGGTCCTCTCGTACTAGGAGCAGCCCCTCTCAAATCTCAAACGTCCACGGCAGATAGGGACCGAACTGTCTCACGACGTTCTAAACCCAGCTCGCGTACCACTTTAAATGGCGAACAGCCATACCCTTGGGACCGGCTTCAGCCCCAGGATGTGATGAGCCGACATCGAGGTGCCAAACACCGCCGTCGATATGAACTCTTGGGCGGTATCAGCCTGTTATCCCCGGAGTACCTTTTATCCGTTGAGCGATGGCCCTTCCATACAGAACCACCGGATCACTAAGACCTACTTTCGTACCTGCTCGACGTGTCTGTCTCGCAGTCAAGCGCGCTTTTGCCTTTATACTCTACGACCGATTTCCGACCGGTCTGAGCGCACCTTCGTACTCCTCCGTTACTCTTTAGGAGGAGACCGCCCCAGTCAAACTACCCACCATACACTGTCCTCGATCCGGATAACGGACCTGAGTTAGAACCTCAAAGTTGCCAGGGTGGTATTTCAAGGTTGGCTCCACGCGAACTGGCGTCCACGCTTCAAAGCCTCCCACCTATCCTACACAAGCAAATTCAAAGTCCAGTGCAAAGCTATAGTAAAGGTTCACGGGGTCTTTCCGTCTAGCCGCGGATACACTGCATCTTCACAGCGATTTCAATTTCACTGAGTCTCGGGTGGAGACAGCGCCGCCATCGTTACGCCATTCGTGCAGGTCGGAACTTACCCGACAAGGAATTTCGCTACCTTAGGACCGTTATAGTTACGGCCGCCGTTTACCGGGGCTTCGATCAAGAGCTTCGCGTTAGCTAACCCCATCAATTAACCTTCCGGCACCGGGCAGGCGTCACACCCTATACGTCCACTTTCGTGTTTGCAGAGTGCTGTGTTTTTAATAAACAGTCGCAGCGGCCTGGTATCTTCGACCGGCGTGGGCTTACGCAGTAAATGCTTCACCCTCACCGGCGCACCTTCTCCCGAAGTTACGGTGCCATTTTGCCTAGTTCCTTCACCCGAGTTCTCTCAAGCGCCTTGGTATTCTCTACCCAACCACCTGTGTCGGTTTGGGGTACGGTTCCTGGTTACCTGAAGCTTAGAAGCTTTTCTTGGAAGCATGGCATCAACCACTTCGTGTTCTAAAAGAACACTCGTCATCAGCTCTCGGCCTTAGAATCCCGGATTTACCTAAGATTCCAGCCTACCACCTTAAACTTGGACAACCAACGCCAAGCTGGCCTAGCCTTCTCCGTCCCTCCATCGCAATAACCAGAAGTACAGGAATATTAACCTGTTTTCCATCGACTACGCTTTTCAGCCTCGCCTTAGGGACCGACTAACCCTGCGTCGATTAACGTTGCGCAGGAAACCTTGGTCTTTCGGCGTGGGTGTTTTTCACACCCATTGTCGTTACTCATGTCAGCATTCGCACTTCTGATACCTCCAGCAAGCTTCTCAACTCACCTTCACAGGCTTACAGAACGCTCCTCTACCGCATCACCTAAGTGATACCCGTAGCTTCGGTGTATGGTTTGAGCCCCGTTACATCTTCCGCGCAGGCCGACTCGACTAGTGAGCTATTACGCTTTCTTTAAAGGGTGGCTGCTTCTAAGCCAACCTCCTAGCTGTCTAAGCCTTCCCACATCGTTTCCCACTTAACCATAACTTTGGGACCTTAGCTGACGGTCTGGGTTGTTTCCCTTTTCACGACGGACGTTAGCACCCGCCGTGTGTCTCCCATGCTCGGCACTTGTAGGTATTCGGAGTTTGCATCGGTTTGGTAAGTCGGGATGACCCCCTAGCCGAAACAGTGCTCTACCCCCTACAGTGATACATGAGGCGCTACCTAAATAGCTTTCGAGGAGAACCAGCTATCTCCGAGCTTGATTAGCCTTTCACTCCGATCCACAGGTCATCCGCTAACTTTTCAACGGTAGTCGGTTCGGTCCTCCAGTTAGTGTTACCCAACCTTCAACCTGCCCATGGATAGATCGCCCGGTTTCGGGTCTATTCCCAGCGACTAGACGCCCTATTAAGACTCGCTTTCGCTACGCCTCCCCTATTCGGTTAAGCTCGCCACTGAAAATAAGTCGCTGACCCATTATACAAAAGGTACGCAGTCACCCAACAAAGTGGGCTCCCACTGCTTGTACGCATACGGTTTCAGGATCTATTTCACTCCCCTCTCCGGGGTTCTTTTCGCCTTTCCCTCACGGTACTAGTTCACTATCGGTCAGTCAGTAGTATTTAGCCTTGGAGGATGGTCCCCCCATATTCAGACAAAGTTTCTCGTGCTCCGTCCTACTCGATTTCATGACCAAGAGATTTTCGCGTACAGGGCTATCACCCACTATGGCCGCACTTTCCAGAGCGTTCCGCTAATCTCAAAGCCACTTAAGGGCTAGTCCCCGTTCGCTCGCCACTACTAAGGGAATCTCGGTTGATTTCTTTTCCTCAGGGTACTTAGATGTTTCAGTTCCCCTGGTTCGCTTCTTAAGCCTATGTATTCAGCTTAAGATACCTAACTTATGTTAGGTGGGTTCCCCCATTCAGACATCTCCGGATCAAAGTCTGTTTGCCGACTCCCCGAAGCTTTTCGCAGGCTACCACGTCTTTCATCGCCTCTGACTGCCAAGGCATCCACCGTATGCGCTTCTTCACTTGACCATATAACCCCAAGCAATCTGGTTATACTGTGAAGACGACATTCGCCGAAAATTCGCGATTAAACTCACAAATTTTACCTTAGCCTGATCACCACCAGTGAAAGTGGCCATCAGTCTATCTTTCTATCACATACCCAAATTTTTAAAGAACGATCTAGCCAAAGACTAGAAATCAACATTCACCATCGTCACGATGGAATGCTCATTTCTAAGCTTTCAACAAACAGAAGCAGTAGTGGTGGAGCCAAACGGGATCGAACCGTTGACCTCCTGCGTGCAAGGCAGGCGCTCTCCCAGCTGAGCTATGGCCCCGTATTTCTAAAGGCGTTTCCCACACAAAATTGGTGGGTCTGGGCAGATTCGAACTGCCGACCTCACCCTTATCAGGGGTGCGCTCTAACCAACTGAGCTACAGACCCAATTTCGGGCTGCTTCTTATCGTCTTCTTCAATGAATCAAGCAATTCGTGTGGGAACTTATGGAGCAGCTGATGTCGTCGATTAAGGAGGTGATCCAGCCGCAGGTTCCCCTACGGCTACCTTGTTACGACTTCACCCCAGTCATGAATCACACCGTGGTAACCGTCCTCCCGAAGGTTAGACTAGCTACTTCTGGTGCAACCCACTCCCATGGTGTGACGGGCGGTGTGTACAAGGCCCGGGAACGTATTCACCGCGACATTCTGATTCGCGATTACTAGCGATTCCGACTTCACGCAGTCGAGTTGCAGACTGCGATCCGGACTACGATCGGTTTTCTGGGATTAGCTCCACCTCGCGGCTTGGCAACCCTCTGTACCGACCATTGTAGCACGTGTGTAGCCCAGGCCGTAAGGGCCATGATGACTTGACGTCATCCCCACCTTCCTCCGGTTTGTCACCGGCAGTCTCCTTAGAGTGCCCACCATAACGTGCTGGTAACTAAGGACAAGGGTTGCGCTCGTTACGGGACTTAACCCAACATCTCACGACACGAGCTGACGACAGCCATGCAGCACCTGTCTCAATGTTCCCGAAGGCACCAATCCATCTCTGGAAAGTTCATTGGATGTCAAGGCCTGGTAAGGTTCTTCGCGTTGCTTCGAATTAAACCACATGCTCCACCGCTTGTGCGGGCCCCCGTCAATTCATTTGAGTTTTAACCTTGCGGCCGTACTCCCCAGGCGGTCAACTTAATGCGTTAGCTGCGCCACTAAGAGCTCAAGGCTCCCAACGGCTAGTTGACATCGTTTACGGCGTGGACTACCAGGGTATCTAATCCTGTTTGCTCCCCACGCTTTCGCACCTCAGTGTCAGTATCAGTCCAGGTGGTCGCCTTCGCCACTGGTGTTCCTTCCTATATCTACGCATTTCACCGCTACACAGGAAATTCCACCACCCTCTACCATACTCTAGCTCGTCAGTTTTGAATGCAGTTCCCAGGTTGAGCCCGGGGATTTCACATCCAACTTAACGAACCACCTACGCGCGCTTTACGCCCAGTAATTCCGATTAACGCTTGCACCCTCTGTATTACCGCGGCTGCTGGCACAGAGTTAGCCGGTGCTTATTCTGTCGGTAACGTCAAAACAATTACGTATTAGGTAACTGCCCTTCCTCCCAACTTAAAGTGCTTTACAATCCGAAGACCTTCTTCACACACGCGGCATGGCTGGATCAGGCTTTCGCCCATTGTCCAATATTCCCCACTGCTGCCTCCCGTAGGAGTCTGGACCGTGTCTCAGTTCCAGTGTGACTGATCATCCTCTCAGACCAGTTACGGATCGTCGCCTTGGTGAGCCATTACCTCACCAACTAGCTAATCCGACCTAGGCTCATCTGATAGCGCAAGGCCCGAAGGTCCCCTGCTTTCTCCCGTAGGACGTATGCGGTATTAGCGTCCGTTTCCGAGCGTTATCCCCCACTACCAGGCAGATTCCTAGGCATTACTCACCCGTCCGCCGCTCGCCACCAGGTACAAGTACCCGTGCTGCCGCTCGACTTGCATGTGTTAGGCCTGCCGCCAGCGTTCAATCTGAGCCATGATCAAACTCTTCAGTTCAAACATCTTTGGGTTTTTAAGAAACCCTAAACTTGGCTCAGCAATCGTTGGTTACATCTTTGATTTCTCGCGGAGTAACTTGTGATGCTGATAATCTTGTTGACTATCAGTCTGACTCCACAAGCACCCACACGAATTGCTTGATTCAGTTGTTAAAGAGCGGTTGGTTAAGATCTTTCGTCTCAACCGAGGCGCGCATTCTACAGCAGCCTCTGTTACTGTCAAGCGGTTATTTTCAGAAGTTTTCAAAGTTTCGCTTGGGAATCTTCAACAACTTCAACCACTTGCGCTTCCGATCTCTCGTTAGCGGGAGGCGAATTCTACAGCGTTACTCGCTGCTGTCAACACCTCTTTTTCTCCGCTTTCGACCGAGAAGATCGAACCGCCAAAAGAGCCAAACAACACCGCTCTTTCAACTCCTTCTGGCTTCGATGAACTGAAGCGTAACCGCTGCCGAAAACTGCATAACTCATTGTTTACCAAGGAGTTTTACGTTTCGACTGCGCCGGAAGTGGGGCGAATTATAGACGTCCAGAATCTGCCGTCAACCTCTAATTACGCTTTTCTTGCAGAGGTGGGCTTTTTAGCTGTTAAACGTGGAATCCGACGGATTACAGGCGGCAATCTCAGCACCAATAACAACGCACCTATAGATGCATAGATCACCCACTCCTTCAGATCGGCACGTACGATCCACAACATATGCAGCAATCCGAGCCCGAGAACCACATAAACCAATCGATGCAGTTTCTTCCAGCGAGAACCTAAACGCCGCTGACTGTAGCGATTAGAGGTAACCGCCAATGCCAGCAAACAGAGAAATCCCAGCACCCCGACAATAATGTAGGGCCGCTTGCGCAACTCGATACCCAGCTGCGACCAATCAAAGCCAAGGATAAACGCGGTGTAACCGCTCAAATGCAAAACCACATAAGCGAAGCACCACAACCCCAACTGCCGCCGAACCGCTATCCATCCCGGCCAACCGGTGAGCTTCTGCAATGGCGTCATGCTTAATGTAATGAGCAGCAGCACAAGCGTCCCCTGCCCCAGACGGTCAATCAATACCTTGCCTGGATCAGGTCCCAGCACATCCGCCCAAGCCTGATACAACCAAAGCACTGGCCAAATCGCTGCAGTGATGAAGACGCCAATACGCCAAAACGGATATCGCATCAGTAATGCTTCCGCAAATCGAGCCCTGTATAGAGAGAAGCAACTTCATCCGAGTAGCCGTTGAACATTTGCGTGTCCCGCACATTGGGCTTGAACAGACCGCTCGGCAAACGCCTTTCCCGTGCCTGGGTCCAGCGCGGGTGATCGACTGTCGGGTTCACGTTCGCATAAAAACCATATTCATCGGAGGCGATACTCTGCCAGGTAGTTTTCGGCTGCTCGCCGACCAGGCTGATCCGCACGATGGATTTAATGCTCTTGAAGCCGTACTTCCAAGGCACCACCAGGCGCAGCGGCGCACCGTTCTGATTCGGCAACTCACGCCCGTACATGCCCACAGCAAGAATCGCCAATGGATTCATTGCTTCATCCAGACGCAACCCTTCTACATAAGGCCAGTCGATCAAGGCAAAGCCGGAACGCTGCCCGGGCATACTCTTGGGATCCTGCAAGGTCTCGAAGCGAATGAACTTGGCTTTGGACGTCGGCTCGACTTCCTTGAGCAACGCCGAAACAGGAAAACCGATCCACGGAATGACCATCGACCAGGCTTCCACACAGCGAAGACGATAGATGCGCTCTTCCAGTTGATAAGGCTTCATGAAGTCTTCCAGCGCATACCGCCCCGGCTTACCCACCTCCCCGTCCACCACCACGCTCCAGGGTTCGGTTTTCAGTGCACCGGCATTGGCTGCGGGATCACCTTTATCGGTACCGAACTCATAGAAGTTGTTGTAGTGGGTCGCATCCTTGAAAGGTGTGATCGCCTCGTCCTTGACGTTGACCGCCTCCCATTTGGTAGAAGGAAGCTTTTCGGCAAACCAGGCGGGCGCCTTGCCAGGCTCGACATCAGCATAACGCGCAACATCATCGGCACTCGCCCAACGCGGCAGACTGCTCACCGCCAAACCTGCAACGGCGGCACCTAATACACTGCGGCGAGAAAGGTAGAGGGATTCAGGCGTGACGTCCGACTCATGACAGTCAGACGCTTTGGGGACTTTGATCAGCATGACAACTCCGCAGCTTTGGAGGACAGATGCACCCATAGACTGCGGAGTATGAGGGAAATTACATCACTCGGCTTTTTTGTGGCGACGAAGACGCAACAGGTACTGCACCGGCCCGGAAGCCGCATAGGTAAGGAAGACCAGCAGCAGGATACGCGGCGGATCACTGAACACAACGGCGAATACCAATACCACCGCGAGAATCGCGACAAAGGGAACGCGCCCTTTCAAGTCCAGCTCCTTGAAGCTGTTGTACTTGATGTTACTGACCATCAGCATCCCGGCGGCGGCAACCATCAGTGCAACCAGGAACGACATCTTGGAACCCTGAATGCCGTAATCGCTGAATGCCCAGACAATGCCCGCGACCACACCGGCGGCGGCCGGGCTGGCCAGGCCGATGAAGTAACGTTTGTCTGCGGTGCCGACTTGAGTGTTGAAACGCGCCAGGCGTAACGCCGCCCCCGCTACATAGATGAAGGCAACCATCCAG
Organism: Pseudomonas sp. F-14 TE3482; assembly: GCF_053629455.1. Classification (NCBI taxonomy): domain Bacteria; kingdom Pseudomonadati; phylum Pseudomonadota; class Gammaproteobacteria; order Pseudomonadales; family Pseudomonadaceae; genus Pseudomonas; species Pseudomonas sp. F-14 TE3482. The sequence continues at coordinate 2,224,773 of NZ_JBRJII010000001.1, read as the reverse complement.
CCGACCTTGCCCATGTCACCCAGGGCCCAACCGAATGCCAGCAATGCCGGCGCCACACCAAAGGCAACCATGTCCGACAGCGAGTCGTACTCCGCACCGAAGGCGCTTTGGGTATTGGTCATACGGGCAACGCGACCGTCGAGGCCGTCGAGCACCATGGCGACGAAAATCGCGATCGCGGCAAACGCAAAATATTTGCTCGCGCCAATCACATCACCAGCACTCAAGGCACTCTGGGCGCTCATTGAGTTGATGATGGAATAGAACCCTGCGAAGAGGTTCGCAGTGGTGAACAGATTCGGCAGAAGATAGATACCACGATGCCGGACTTTACGACCTTCAGCGTCATGCCCTTCTTCGATGTGTTCATCGATGGGCAGAAGGCTTTCGGCGTCAGAAGCCTGCTTTGGCTCTTCGGGACGTTCGCTCATGGACATTTACCTTGCAACGGGGTGGAAAGTTTCGACAGGTGTCTGGGACGACGGTTCGGCCACAAACAATGCAGCTTTATACCAGAACCGGCGGATCCAAACGAAAAAACGCGGCCTAGGCCGCGTTTTCCGTACAAGCTCGGGACTTAGTTCTTGGCTTTGTCGACGATCTTGTTGGCACCGATCCACGGCATCATCGAGCGCAGCTGCTCACCGATGATTTCGATACCGTGGGCGGCGTTGTTACGACGCTTGGCGGTCATCGAAGGATAGCCGGTGGCGCCCTCGCTGATGAACATCTTGGCGTATTCGCCGTCCTGAATACGTTTCAGGGCGTTGCGCATGGCCTGACGGGACTCGGCGTTGATCACTTCCGGACCGGTCACGTACTCGCCGTACTCAGCGTTGTTGGAGATCGAGTAGTTCATGTTGGCGATACCGCCTTCGTACATGAGGTCAACGATCAGCTTCAGTTCGTGCAGGCATTCGAAGTAGGCCATTTCCGGCGCGTAGCCAGCTTCAACCAGGGTTTCGAAACCGGCTTTTACCAGCTCAACGGTACCGCCGCACAGAACGGCTTGTTCGCCGAACAGGTCGGTTTCGGTTTCGTCCTTGAAGGTGGTTTCGATGATGCCGGTACGACCGCCACCAACGCCAGCAGCGTAGGACAGTGCAACGTTTTTGGCGTTGCCCGAAGCATCCTGGTAGATAGCGATCAGGTCAGGGATACCGCCGCCTTTGACGAACTCGGAACGCACGGTGTGGCCCGGAGCTTTCGGCGCGATCATGATCACGTCGAGGTCAGCACGTGGCACAACCTGGTTGTAGTGAATCGCGAAACCGTGGGAGAAGGCCAGGGTGGCGCCTTTCTTGATGTTCGGCTCGATTTCGTTCTTGTACAGGGCAGACTGGAACTCGTCCGGGGTCAGGATCATGACCAGGTCGGCAGCAGCTACAGCAGAAGCAACGTCGGTCACTTTCAGGCCGTGGGCTTCGGCTTTGGCAACAGTAGCCGAACCTTTACGCAGACCGACAGTAACGTCAACGCCGGAGTCTTTCAGGTTGCACGCTTGAGCGTGGCCCTGGGAACCGTAACCGATGATGGCAACTTTCTTGCCCTGGATGATCGACAGGTCGCAGTCTTTATCGTAGAAAACTTTCATGAATTTCCCCTTTATATCTGGCCCTTCAGGCCATTCGCTAATTTGGTTTAGATGCTCAGTACTTTGTCGCCGCGGGCAATCCCGGTGACGCCACTGCGTACGGTTTCCAGAATCGAGGCAGTCCCGATCGATTGAATGAAGCTGTCGAGCTTGTCGCTGGTACCGGTCAATTGAACGGTATACACGCTAGCGCTGACATCAACGATCTGCCCGCGATAAATATCGGTGGTGCGCTTGATCTCGGCGCGCTGGGCGCCGGTGGCCTTGACCTTGACCAGCATCAGTTCGCGCTCGATGTGAGCACTCTCCGACAGGTCGACCAGTTTTACCACTTCGATCAGCTTGTTCAGGTTCTTGGTGATCTGCTCGATGACCTCATCGTGCCCTACCGTGGTCAGCGTCAGACGCGACAGGGTCGGGTCTTCGGTTGGCGCCACGGTCAGGCTCTCGATGTTGTAGTTGCGCTGCGAGAACAGGCCGACTACACGAGACAAAGCGCCCGGTTCGTTTTCCAGAAGCAAGGAAATAATGTGCCGCATGATTAAGTACGCTCCGTCTTGCTCAGCCACATATCGCGCATGGAGCCGTCTTTGATCTGCATCGGGTAGACGTGCTCGCTGGTGTCGACCGAAATATCGATAACCACCAGGCGATCTTTCATGGCGAACGCCTCTTCCATCTTCGACTTCAAATCTTTCGATTCGGTGATGCGCACGCCAACGTGACCATAGGCCTCGGCCAGCTTGACGAAGTCAGGCAACGATTCCATGTAGGAGTGCGAGTGGCGGCTGCCATAACTCATGTCCTGCCACTGGCGAACCATACCCAGTACACCGTTATTCAGAATGACGATCTTCACCGGCAAACCGTATTGCAGGCAGGTCGACAGTTCCTGAATGTTCATCTGGATGCTGCCCTCGCCCGTTACGCAGGCGACGTCATCATCCGGGAAGCTCAGCTTGATGCCCATGGCCGCCGGAAAACCGAAGCCCATGGTTCCCAGGCCACCGGAGTTGATCCAGCGGTTTGGCTTGTTGAACGTGTAGTACTGCGCAGCGAACATTTGGTGCTGACCCACGTCGGAGGTCACAAAGGCGTCGCCCTTGGTCACTTCGCACAGGGTTTCGATCACGGTCTGCGGCTTGATCACGCTGCCGTCGCCCTTGTCATAAGGGAACAGGCCGCGATCGCCGCGCCACTCATCGACTTGCTTCCACCAGCTGGCAACGGACTCCTTGTTCGGGGTCTCGCCGATTTCCTTGAGGATCGCGACCATTTCGGTCAAGACACTTTCGACCGGACCGACGATAGGCACGTCTGCCTTGATGGTCTTGGAGATCGAAGCCGGGTCGATGTCGATGTGAATGATCTTGGCATTCGGACAGAACTTGGCCGGGCCGTTGATCACGCGATCGTCGAAGCGCGCGCCGACTGCAAGGATGACATCGGCATGGTGCATCGCCAGGTTGGCGGTGTAGCTGCCGTGCATGCCGAGCATGCCAATGAACTGACGGTCGGTGCCAGGGTAGGCACCCAAACCCATCAGGGTATTGGTCACTGGCAGGTTGAGCATCTTCGCCAGTTCGGTCAGCGGCGCGGAGCCACCACCGAGAATCACGCCGCCGCCTGAGTAAAGCACAGGACGCTTGGCCGCCAGGAGCATTTCGGCTGCCTTGCGGATTTGCCCGGAGTGACCGCGAACGGCCGGGCTGTAGGAACGCAGCTTGGCTTTTTTCGGGAAGATGTATTCGAACTTCTCGGCCGGGTTGGTCATGTCTTTCGGGATATCGACAACGACCGGACCAGGACGACCGGATTGCGCCAGGTAGAACGCTTTCTTCATGACTTCCGGGATTTCCGACGCATGCTTGATCATGAAACTGTGCTTCACGATCGGCCGGGAGATACCGATCATGTCGGTTTCCTGGAATGCATCGGTGCCTACCATGGTGCTAGGCACCTGGCCGGAAATGATCACCATCGGAATGGAGTCCATGTAGGCCGTGGCAATACCGGTGATGGCGTTGGTTGCGCCCGGGCCGGAGGTTACCAGTACCACACCGGCTTTACCGGTGGCACGGGCATAGCCGTCAGCCATATGGGTCGCAGCCTGCTCGTGACGAACCAGGATGTGGGTCACTTCCGGTTCTTTGAACAGGGCATCATAGACATGAAGAAGAGCACCACCCGGGTACCCGTAGATATATTTGACGCCTTCGTCACGCAAAAAGCGGACGAGCATCTCACCGCCAGATAAAAGCTCCACGTTGTTCACCTCTAAAACGCCAGAATACCGCCCACATACAAAGAGGACGGGTCTTAATAGGTTTACTTCTCGGCAGAGCATGAGCGACGGTGGTCGCCGACTACGTCAGCACTGACTGAGCAAGTATTGGGATCGTCCCAAGTGTTGCGGGCCTTTCCCACCCAGCGCGAGGTAACGCGTTGCGGGTGTAACAGGTCGGCGCGGATGTGCGCCTCATGATCTACCGAGTGGGTCTGCTTCTGGCAGTCCCTCTACAGCGGACTTTGGATTCTTCTGTTTCGCCCATCGCAAGTCAAGCCGTCAATGTGCTTTATTCGAACTAAGCGCATGAGAACGCAAGAAAAAACCTTTAAACCGCAACTGTGTTAGCTTCGATTGCGCACCCATGACAAGGAAATGGCATGCGAACGTTCTTCTTCACCGCCGGCTTGCTGATCAGCCTGAGCCCTTTGTGCATGGCGGGTCAGATCTATAAATGGGTCGATGCCCAGGGCGTTACCCATTTCGATGCGCAACCGCCCCCAGGCCAGGAGCCCACCCTAGTGGTGACGCCCGCCCCGCCCGTCGGCAAACCGAGCACGCCGCCGCGCAGCAACGTCGTAGGCGATCAACGGGCCATCGACAACAAAGTGAAAAAGCAGGTCGCCGAGCAGCAAGACCAGCTAAGAGTATTCTGCGAACAGGCCCGAACGAACCTGGCTCAACTGCAGAATAATCCGCGACTACGGGAGGATGTCGACGGTGAGATGCGCCGCCTGACCGACCAACAACGTCAGGAGCGCATCACCGAAGCACAGAAACAGATTGCGAAAAACTGCCAGTAGGAGCTGTCGACACTCGACAGCTCCTACGGCTCCTACAACGGATTGGAGTTAGCGGGAGGCGGTGATCAACAGGTCGAACTCTTTGAGCAAGACCTGAAGCTGCCGATCCTTGCCCTGGACGTTGCGGGCGGCGAAGACCATTTCGGCCATCTCCTGGATCCCCGATGCGTTTGGCAAGGGTAGATCCTGCTCCAAAATCGTTTTCATGCGCGGCAGGAAGATCCATTGCAGCCATTGCTCGAAATCCAGCGTATCCACCGAAAACGGCTCGACACTGGAAAGCGCTTCAGCGGACGGCGGAACTTCGTCCCACCAGCCCTGAACGCGCAGTTCGCGCTCGATCAGCAGCAACTGCTCGGCAATCTTCGGGAAGCGTGCATCCATCACAGCGAGACCTTGGCCTTCTGACGCGCCAACGCTGCACCGGCGGAGTCACCCTGCTTCTCACGAGCCTGAGCGATCAATTCCCACAGGCTGGCCTGAAGGGCCGGACGACCATTGGCGAACGTCAAACCACGACGAGCGAATTGTTCGGCCTGTGCCGCATCGCCTTGAGCCATACGTACCTGGGCCAGACGATAAAGCACTTGTGGCTCACGCGGCGCGACACGCTGGGCGCGCTCGAGACTGGAAGACGCACCATTAAGGTCGCCGCTGGCCTGTTGCTGCTGGGCAGTGGTCAACAACGCTAGGACCGGACCGTCCAGTTGCTCATCGGCAGACAGGCCGCCGGAGCTCGCCGAAGGAATCCCGCTCGGCGTCGATGGCATGCTGTAGCTGCCCTGATTGATCGGTGCCGACTGAACCGGCGAGGTATCGATCGGGCCCGGAGTGATCGGGCCTGGGGTAATCGGCGAAGTGCTGATCGGGGCCGAGGAAACCGCGCCACCACCCGGCACCATCACGACGACGCCAGTATCACCTTGCGGGATTGCCTGAGTCTGGGCTTGTGCAGGACGTTTTACCGTCGACTGCCGGAAACCGCCATTCGCCGAAATCCGTTCGCTGTTGGAGACGGCGCTGCCGGAGTCCACAACCGGAATCGAACCACGCTGTACGGTGGAGCAGCCGCTGAGCAAAGCCACGGCGGTCACTGCTGGAATCAACCACTTGTTCACTTGAAACCCTCTTTGCTTAATTCATCCAGCCCTTGACCCAATCCATCACCGATTCAGCAGGGCTTTCGCCACCGCAAGCGGGACCGGGAGGCGGTTCGCTGCCGCGAATATACGGCATCTGCACTGCGCCTGGGCAGCTGCCTTCAGAACCTTGCCCGGTACGCGAATCGACCCAGGCCTGAACAATGTTGTCCGGCTGCGGCATGTCCAGCGGCAGCGGATCGGCCTTGCGCATGAAACTGGTCCAGACCTGCAACGCACCGGTGGCACCGGTGAACGGCGTCTTGCCGTTATCATCGCGCCCCAGCCAGACCACCGCCAGCAGATCCTGACTGAAACCGGCGAACCAGCTGTCCCGCGAATCGTTACTGGTACCGGTTTTGCCGGCCAGCGTCAGGGTTTTCGGCAACACGTTATAAACCGAACTACCGGTGCCTTCACGCATGACTCGTTGCATGGCGCTCTGAACCAGGTAAATGGACGCCGGATCGAACTGCTGCTGAATCTGGAATGGATAACGCTTGAGCGGCTCGCCCTCGGCAGTCAGCACGCTGCGAATCCCACGCATCGGCGTATTGAATCCGCCGTTGGCCAGTGTCTGGTACATGGTCGCCACTTCGATCGGGGTCAAGCCACCGGCCCCCAGCAACATCGACGGGAACGCCGGAAACTCGCGACTCACCCCCAGACGCGCCAGGGTCTTCAAGACATTCGGTACGCCCACCGCCAAGCCGAGACGTGCGGTCGACAGGTTGTAGGAATGCGCCAGCCCTTGATAAAGGAACACCGTACCGTGGGAACGGCGATCATAGTTCTGCGGTTTCCAGACCTGACCGTCCGCGCCTTTGACCGAAAAGGATTCGTCCGACAGCCAACTGGTCAGCGTGTACTGACTCGGCTTCTCGAGGGCTGTCAGATAAACCGCCGGCTTGATTAACGAGCCGATTGGTCGTACTGCGTCCAGCGCCCGGTTGAAACCGGCAAAACCCGCCTGACGGCTGCCGATCATCGCCTGGACTTCTCCGGTTTCGGGGTTGGTCACGACCATGGCCGCCTCAACCTCATCGGAACCCTTGCGCCCGGCCAGACGCTTGAACGTGTCGTTGACCGAGGCTTCGGCTTTCATCTGCAGGATCGGGTCGAAACTGGTGAAAATCCGCAACCCTTCTTCGGTCAAGTCTTCGTCGCGGTAGTCTTCGCGCAACTGACGTTTGACCAGGTCGAGGAAGCCCGGGAACGAGCTGTCGGCCAACTTGCCGCGAGTGGTCACACCCAGTGGCATTTTCTTCGCCGCTTCAACCTGTTCGGCGGTGGCAACGCCTTGTTCCCCCAGAACATCAAGCACCAGATTGCGCCGCTCCAGCGCCCGCTCAGGGTTGCGACGCGGGTTGTAATAGGACGGCCCCTTGACCATGCCCACCAACAAAGCGACTTGATGCAGTTTCAGCTCAGACAATGGCTGCCCGAAGAAGAACTGACTGGCAAGACCGAAACCGTGCACCGCGCGCTGACCATCCTGGCCGACGAACACTTCATTGAGGTAAGCCTCAAGAATTTCGCGCTTGTCGTAATGCAGCTCAAGCAACATCGCCATCATGGCTTCGGTGAGCTTACGGGTCAGGCTGCGTTCGCTGGTGAGGTAGAAGTTCTTGACCAACTGTTGCGTCAGCGTACTGCCGCCCTGGGTCATTTTGCCGCCCGAGGTGTTGACGTAGATGGCTCTGACGATCGACTTCGGCGACACGCCCCAGTGGTTGTAGAAATCCCGGTCTTCTACGGCAATCAGGGTTTCGAGCAGATACGGCGGAACCTGATCGATTTTGATCAGGATGCGGTCTTCAAGGTTTTTCGGGTAAATCCCGCCAATCAACAGCGGCTCCAGTCGCACCACAGAGAGCTTCGAACCGTTGGTCGCCGAGAGCTCGGCCACGTAATCGCCGGAGAAGCGCACGCGCACAGGCTGAGCTGTCTCCATGCCTTCGTAGAACTGGAAGCCACGGGTGTTCAAGTCGATGGTATTGCCATTGACCGCCGCCGCGCCGGGGCCGTTGCTGACGGCTTCGCGTCGGTAGCCCAAGGCATCGAGCTCGGTGAGGAAGTCTTCCTTGCTCAGCTTTTGGCCAGTGAACAGCTCAAGCGGGCGCGCGTACACCTTGGCCGGGATGGTCCAGCGCTTGCCGGAGAACTTCTCCTGGACCACAGCGTCGAGATAAACCGCGAACCCGGCAAGCACCACAAGGCCGACCAGGCTGAGTTTAAGGGCCCAGCCCAGCCAGGGGCGCATGCCCTTGGAAGGTGGTTTTTTGGGGGTGCGGGGGGATCGAGTACGAGTCATGGCGGCGGATTATACGCACTTTATTCATCCTCGACAGAAGCCCGCTGAGGTTTGCGTCGGGCAGACTTGCGGCCATAATGGCGGCCTTGAATTTTCCCCAGACTCTGAAGGATCGCCTGTGAGCCAGTCCCTGATCGCTGCCCTGCAAAACCCGGCCCTCTACCCGCATCCCGTAGAAGGGTTTCAGGTCATCGAAACCCATATTTCGTGGGTGCTGCTCACCGGCCCCTACGCTTATAAAGTGAAGAAGCCAGTGAATTTCGGCTTCCTCGACTTCACCAGCCTCGAGGCTCGCGAGCATTTCTGCGCTGAAGAGCTGCGCCTGAACCAGCGCCTGACCCATGATTTGTATCTGGAAGTGTTGCCGATCACTGGCAGCGCCGAGGCGCCACAACTGGGTGGCGATGGTCCGATTGTCGATTACGCCCTGAAAATGCGTCAGTTCCCACAAAGCCAGTTGCTCAGCACTCTGCAAGCCAATGGCGAATTGACCACCACGCACATCGACGAGATGGCGGCGCAGATCGCTCAATTCCACCTCCGCGCGCCGAAAGTGCCTGCCGAGCACGAAGCCGGTACGCCGGACAGCGTGATGGCGCCGGTGCGGCAGAACTTCGAACAGATCCGTCCGTTCCTCAGCGACAAGGCCGATCTGCTGCAACTCGAGGCGCTGCAAGCCTGGGCCGAAAGCAGCTTCGAACGCCTCAAGCCGCTATTCGCCCAGCGCAAGGCCGACGGTTTCATTCGTGAATGCCACGGTGACATTCACTTGGGCAACGCTACCGTGATCGACGGCAAAGTGGTGATTTTCGACTGCATCGAGTTCAACGAACCGTTCCGCTTCACCGACGTTTACGCCGACACCGGCTTCCTGGCCATGGACCTGGAAGACCGCGGCCTGAAAAGCCTGGCGCGCCGTTTCATCAGCCAATACCTGGAGCTGACCGGCGACTATCAGGGCCTTGAGCTGCTGAACTTCTATAAAGCCTACCGCGCACTGGTTCGCGCCAAGGTCAGCCTGTTCAGCATGCCGGCCGAGGCCGATCCGGTGCAGCGCGCCACCACCCTGCGTCAGTACCGCAACTACGCCAATCTGGCGGAAAGCTACAGCACCATTCCTTCGCGTTTCCTGGCGATTACCCACGGTGTTTCCGCCGTCGGCAAGAGTCACGTGGCCATGCGCCTGGTGGAAGCCCTCGGCGCCATTCGCCTGCGTTCCGATGTCGAGCGCAAGCGTATGTTCGGCGAGCAAACCGTACCGAATGACCCGCAGGCCGGCATCTATAGTGCCGATGCCAGCGCCGCCACCTACAGCCGTCTGCATGAAATCACCGGTGTAATTTTGCATGCCGGTTTCCCGGTGGTGGTCGATGCCACGTATCTTAAGCGCGACCAACGCGACGGCGCGGCGAAAATCGCCGAAGCCACGGGCGCGCCGTTCCTGATCCTCGACTGCGACGCACCGCAAGCGGTGATCGAGAGCTGGCTTAAGCAACGTCAGACAGACAATAACGATCCGTCCGACGCCAACCTGGCCGTTATCGCCGCCCAGCAAGCCAGCCGCGAGGCCCTGACGCCAGCAGAAATTCTCTGCAGCAAACGCGTCCAGACCAATGAAAGTGGCACGCTCGATACCGTCGTTGCGCAGATCCGCCAACGCCTGCCAGGCCTGTAAGAAACTATTTCAACCGTGAAGCCTTCACCGGCTTCACGGCTGTCAAATAGTGGCACTATACTGGCGCCATAAAACCATCAGGTGATGTGACATGAGCCAGCCGAAACTTCTCGACACCCCGCTTTATGCCTTGCTGCACAAAGACGACATCACAGGCTTTAACAACGAGCGCCCGAAAGATGGACCCATCGACATGGTCGGTGGCGACTTCCGTGGTCTCGATCTGCGTGAACTGAACGCCGACGGCGTCGACTTCACCGATGCCTATTTCCGTTCTGCCGACTTGCGCGGCATCGACTTTCGCAACGCTTCCCTGGAAGGGGCGAGCCTGGCCCACGCGCAGATCTCCGGCGCGTACTTCCCGCCAGAGCTGAGTGCCGATGAGATTTTGATGTCGATGAATTTCGGTACGCGACTGCGTTATCGCACCCGCTAAAAGCGACGTTCTACCAGGTCCGGCGCCCCTGCCTTGCGCTGGACTTGTACTTTTTCACCCCCCGAAACTCACACCTTCCGACCGCACTCGCAGCCTTTTCACGCCGCTTCTTGAGCCCGTTTCTTAGAAGCTTTTGCGTCGAAACCGACCAAACAATCACGCTTTTCCTACTGATGGCTACACTGCTGAGAGGCTCGCCCACGCACCGTTCGGCTGTCGCAAGGAGGCTTGATGAATGATGAACTGCAACACCTGAAAAATCTTGGCAAGACGTCGGCGCAATGGCTGCATGCCGTGGGCATCCACAGTGCATCGGACTTGCGTCGGCTGGGAGCTGTGGATGCTTATCGGGCCGTGCGCACGCGCGGTTTTCGGGCTTCCAAGGTGTTGTTGTATGCGATCGAAGGCGCACTGATGGATGTTCACTGGAACGACATTCCCGCCGAACGCAAGGAAGCTTTGAACAAACAACTGGACGCCATCTCGTCACGCCACAAGATTTGAACGGGTAATTACGCTTACGCACACAGCCTGAAGAGCAATGATTGCAAGGCCTTCACCAAGGGAACTGGTGAGATCCACAGAAATTGAAAATCAGCGGTTGACTTGGTAATGAGAATCGCTATGATTATCACAACTGGTCGCGAGACTGGTCGATATTCTGAAAAGCCCTTGGTTCGGACTCTCAGATTATCTCCTCATCAGGCTAATCACGGTTATTTGACCCGGCTCTTGCCGGGTCTTTTTTTGCCTGTGGAAAACTCGCCAGGTTTTACTGCCCTGACTGCTTGCCGAACTGTTTACGCATTTGTGCGCAGTAATCTTGCGGTGGCGTGGCGGGCGTATACCAAACGTAATCGGCCATGGCCGGCGTGACCTCTGCGCCCCGCTCCGCCAGCATCAATACCATCGGCGCTTCAGACTCACCCAAGTCCTGCACATGGATCGGCACCCCGACATCCTTGCGTGCATGGTACGCGCCAGCAAACAGCAGTGAAGGCGTTGGTGCGGCCAGTAATCGCCCGGCCATCCGCCGGTCACGTTGCTGCTGGACGGCCAGCATCGCGGGCATTTGCGATGTGGGCAGCAAGCCACAATGGGAATCGCTGATTTGTGCCAGCAACGTCTCCTTGACCATCGGGGCGTTGGAGCGCGAACCGCTCAATGTCGGCGGTTTGGCATAGACATTACGGACTTCAAGCGTATCCAGATTGGCCGCCAGCAACGGGTACGGCTGAGTCAGGGCAAAACCAACGATCGGCCCGTACAGATTCCACTCCCAACCCGGTTGCCAGGCCAACGCATTGGGCAAGTCAGCGGGTAGCGGTGAAGAGTGCTTAACGTGATCGACGCGCCCTTGTTGATCCGGCGTGAGCATTTCCAGCAGTAGACTGCCTTGGGGTCGCTGCTCATTCAGCGTCTGTAATAACCACAATTGCAGTTGATGGTGATCACGATTGTCATGCTGCTCGCCGACGATCAACCGCGAAGGCTTGGCCAACCGTGCAAGCAGTTCCTGCGCTGTCAGTGTTTGCCCGCTGCGCAGGTCCCGGATCTCGCCGCTGACGGGTGGCGGCACCACCGGCACATGCTGACAGGCACTCAGTAACAGCACAGCCAGGATCACCATCACACGCATGTTCTCACCTCGATGAAATGCTTAGCGGGCGATGATCAGCGGATGCCCACGCTCCGGGTGCGGCTGCACCAGCACTTCCAGCCCGAACACGGCCTTGAGCGGTTCCGGGCGCAATACCTGCTCCGGCGTATCCAGCGCCACGGGACGCCCACCTTCGAGCAGTAATAGACGATCACAATAGCGTGCCGCCAGGTTCAGATCATGCAGGATCACCAGCACCGCGGCACCACGATTGGCGAACTCGCGCACCGCTTGCAGAGTGGTGTGTTGGTGCAGCGGGTCGAGCATCGACGTCGGCTCATCGAGCAACAACGTTTGCCCCGCCTCTCCCGGCCACAGCTGCGCCAGCACACGCGCCAGATGCACCCGCTGACGCTCCCCCCCAGACAGCGCCAGATAGCTGCGTCCGCTCAGGTGCCGCGCATCAGCCGCGTCTAGTGCGGCGGCGATGATTTCGTCATCCCGGACCCGGCCGCTTTGATACGGCAGACGGCCCATGCCAACCACTTCTTCGACGCGAAAGGCAAAGTCCAGGGTCGACACCTGCGGCAACACCGCCAAACGCTGGGCTCGCTGCGCCCGGGCCCAATGACTCAACTCGCGCTCGTCGAGCCAGACACTGCCGTGGTCCGCCTGCAATTCGCCGCACAGGGCGCCGAGCAAAGTGCTTTTACCGGCACCGTTGGGGCCCAGCACGCCGAGGACTTCGCCCGGCTTGAGTTCAAGGGTGATGTCGGTGAGAACAATCTTTCGACCGCGCCGGATTTGCAGGTTCTGCGCTCGCAACATCAGGCACGCCCTCTGAGCAGTAGATACAGAAAGAACGGTGCGCCGATGAAGGCCGTGACAATCCCGATCGGCAACTCGGCCGGCGCCAGGGCCAGCCGCGCCACCAGATCGGCAAATAACAAGAGACTGGCCCCCGCCAATACCGATGCAGGTAACAGCACACGATGATCCGGGCCGGCCAGCAGCCGCACCAGATGCGGCACCACCAGACCGACAAACCCGATCATCCCCGCTGCCGCAACCGCCGCACCGACGCCCAGTGCCGTGCAGAACACCAGTTCGCGCTTAAGCCTTTCGACATCAATACCCAGGTGACCGGCCTCTGACTCCCCCAGCAACAATGCATTCAAGGCCTTGGCCCGACGCGGCAGCCACAGCGCCACACCGGTGCTCACTAGCAACAACGGCCAAAGTCGCGAATAACTGGCGCCGTTAAGGCTGCCCAGGTTCCAGAACGTCAAGGTGCGCAGGGTCGCGTCATCCGCCAGATAGGTGAATAACCCTACCGCCGAACCGGCCAGGGCAGTCAATGCAATACCGGCCAGCAGCATGGTGGCGACGTTGGTCTGGCCATTGCGTCGCCCCAGTCGATAGACCAGCGCCGTTACACCCAGCCCACCGAGAAACGCGCACACCGACAACAGATAAGGCCCGAAGGATTCCGGCAGACCGCCGAACACCGAGCCGCCGACAATCGCGATGGCTGCGCCCAATGCCGCGCCGCTGGAGACTCCCACCAATCCCGGATCGGCCAGAGGATTGCGAAACAGGCCCTGCATCGCCACGCCGGACAGCGCCAGCACGCCGCCCACCGCCAAGCCGAGCAAGGTTCGTGGCAAGCGAATCTGCCCGAGGATCAGTTCGGCCTGCTCCAACCCGTCGGGCGCGATGGGTAAACCAATCAGCCGCAACGCCGCGCGTAACGTGTCGAACAACGGCAAACTCACCGAACCCAACGCCAGCGACAACCAGATCGCCAGCAAACACAGCAGGCTCAGGCCAATGAATAATGCACGGGGTTTAACCAGAACGGTCATTGGCCGGTCGCACTCAGGCGCATAAACAGCTTCCTTGAAAAATTTTGCCGGGCATCGAGAGAACAGGCCAAGTATCCTCGGCCCCCGGCAATCGCCCTGGGGGTGAGCGGCCATTTGATATTTGCTTGCATTTGAACGTCAAGCTCGGACATATCCGCTCACGAGCTGCGGGACTTGAGGATAGACATGAAGCTTCTTTGCACAGGCGCCGAATTGGCTGACGCCAGCAGTCGCGGTTTCGACGTTGATGGTCAAAAGCTCTTCGCCGTGCGCCGGGCCGGCCGGGTGTATGTGTATGAAAATCGCTGCCCGCACCGGGGCGTCGGACTGGAATGGAAGCCCGACCAGTTTCTCGACTCCAGCAACAGCCTGATCCAGTGCGCCACCCATGGCGCGCTGTTTCTGATTGAAGACGGCGAATGCATCGCTGGCCCCTGCGCCGGTCAATCCCTGACCGCCATCCCCTGCCGCGAAGATGAGCAAGGGATCTGGCTAACCGTTTAACAGTACCTCCAGGCGCCGATCGACCACCATCTCTTCGTGGGTCAAGTGCACGCCATACGCCAGCACTTCGACCCCGCACGCCACCGCTTCGCGTAACGCCACCGCGTAGGCCGAATCGATTTCTTCAGCAGGACGCACGGAGTCTATGCCGGTCAGGTTCACGCAATACAACTGCACGGCACGAATCCCGTCCCGGGCCAAATGCGCCAACTCGCGCAAATGCTTGGCCCCGCGCTGGGTCACGGCGTCAGGAAATGCCGCCACCAACGAGCCATCGAAGCCCAGGGTGACGCTTTTGACTTCTACATAGGCTGGCCCGCTCGGGTAGTCGAGACGGAAATCGATGCGGCTGCTCTCCTGACCGTAGGCCACTTCGCGCTTCAATTCGGTAAAGCCGTTCAGCTCGGTGATGACATTGGCCCGCAATGCCTCCTCAATCAAACCGTTGGCGCGCCCGGTGTTTACGCAGAACAGTCGCCCCTGCGGGGTTTCGCCGACTTCCCAGGTGCCGGGCAATTTACGCTTGGGGTCGTTGGAACGACTGAACCAGACCTGCCCGCCTTCGACCTGGCAATTAAGCATCGAACCGGTGTTAGGGCAGTGAATGGTCAGCAACTCGCCGCTAACGGTTTCGATATCAGCGAGAAAACGTTTGTAGCGACGAATCAAGCGACCTTCTTCGAGGGGAGGATGAAAACGCATCAGCCTTGCCAGCTCCGCAAACCACGAGCGATCCGCTCAACCGCTTCCTGCAAACGTGGAAGACTTTGGGTGTAGGCAAACCGCACATGATGCCCGGCCTGATAACGCCCGAAGTCCAGGCCCGGCGTAATCGCGACGTGCTCGGTTTCGAGAAAATGTCGGCAAAACGCGAAGGCATCGCCGCCGAACTTGCTGATATCGGCGTACAAGTAGAACGCGCCTTCCGGCTCCACGGCGATACCGAAACCCAATTCACGCAGGGCGGGCAGCAGGAAATCGCGACGTCGGCCGAACTCGGCGCGGCGCTCCTCGAAAATCTGGATGGTGGCGGGTTCGAAGCAAGCCAATGCGGCGTGCTGGGCCATGCTCGGCGCGCTGATGTAGAGGTTCTGGGCGAGTTTTTCCAACTCTCCGACCGCCGCTTCTGGCGCAACCAGCCAACCGAGACGCCAGCCGGTCATGCCGAAATACTTGGAAAAACTATTGAGGACAAAGGCGCTGTCATCGACTTCCAGCACGCTGGCCGCATCCGTGCCGTACGTCAGGCCATGGTAGATCTCATCGACCACCAAATGGCCGTGGCGGGCCTTGATCGCTGCAGAGAGCCCGGCCAATTCGTCGCGGGTCAGGATGGTCCCGGTCGGGTTGGCCGGCGATGCCACCAGGGCGCCGACGCTGTCGTGATCCCAGTGGCGCGCCACCAGGTCCGGGGTCAGCTGATAACGCACGTCCGGGCCGACCGGCACCAGTTGCGCCGCGCCTTCCACCAACCGCAGGAAATGCCGGTTGCACGGGTAACCCGGGTCTGCCAGCAGCCAGTGTTTACCTGGGTCCACCAGCAAGGCGCTGGCCAACAGCAACGCGCCTGAACCGCCGGGCGTGATGAGAATTCGTTGCGGATCGATGTTCAGCCCGTAACGTTGCTGATAAAAGCCCGAAATGGCTTCACGCAGCTCAGGAATGCCGCGGGCAGCGGTGTAACGGGTCTTCCCCGCCGTCAACGCGGCCTGGCCGGCCTGGATGATCGGCTCGGCGGTGGTGAAGTCCGGCTCGCCGATTTCCAGGTGAATCACGTCGTGACCGGCCGCTTGCAGCTCGTTGGCCCGCGCCAGCAGGGCCATGACGTGAAACGGTTCGATAGCGCGACTGCGCGCACTGTAGGACAGAGCCATTAGCCTTCCTTACAACGGGGAAAAGAATCGATTCTACCCAAGCGCAGGAACGAGCGAGAACCTAAAGCGGTCAGAGCCCATATAACGCTGGTCTCAAACGGTTCAAGCGTATGCTCCAGGTTTGACTAAAATCAATAATTGATCAGGTCTCCAGAGCCACCAGGCAAGGCTTTGCAATCTTTTGCAAGGCCCACGGGCCGCGGGCTCGACATCCGGGAGTAGCGCGGTCCGATTTGATCTGGTAAGTTCGCCCGCTTGCAGCCGCAGGGCCGGCAGGTGTCGGTGATGGAGCAATCCTGCGCAATGGATTACAAGAGTAGAGGCGGTCCATTTCATGCCCACCCAAGCAAAGCAACAGCAGAACCAGTCGATCAGCGGCTTCGAACCCTACAAAGAAGTGAAGGGCGAAGAGTACATGGGCAAGCCCATGCGCGCTCACTTCACCAAGATCCTGAACAAGTGGAAACAGGACTTGATGCAGGAAGTCGACCGTACTGTTGATCACATGAAAGACGAAGCGGCCAACTTTCCTGACCCGGCAGACCGTGCCAGCCAGGAAGAGGAATTCAGCCTCGAATTGCGCGCCCGCGACCGCGAGCGCAAGCTGATCAAGAAAATCGACAAAACCCTGCAATTGATCGAAGACGAAGAATACGGCTGGTGCGAGTCCTGCGGCGTCGAAATCGGCGTCAAGCGACTGGAAGCCCGCCCTACCGCCGACATGTGCGTTGACTGCAAGACCCTGGCGGAAATCAAGGAAAAGCAAGTCGGCAAGTAATCTTGACGACTTGAACGAAGAACGGAGCGTGCGAACGCTCCGTTTTTTGTTTCTGACATTTGCCCTGGCAGCAAACCTGTGGGAGCGAGCCTGCTCGCGAATGCGGTGTGTCAGGCAACACTAATGTTGGAGCTGATGCCCCCTTCGCGAGCAGGCTCGCTCCCACAGGGACTTGCGCACGACCAGAGAAGTAACATTCGTCCATGACTGCCACGACTTCCCCTCTCTACATCGGCCGTTTCGCTCCTACACCCAGCGGCCACTTGCACTTCGGTTCGTTGGTCGCAGCACTGGCCTCCTACCTCGACGCCCGTTCGGTCGGCGGCCGCTGGCTGGTACGCATGGAAGATCTCGATCCGCCACGGGAAGAGCCTGGCGCTCAGGCGGCGATTCTCAAGGCCCTGGAAAGCTACGGGTTCGAGTGGGATGGCGACATGGTCCGACAGAGTGACCGGCACGCGGCCTATGACGACGTCATCAATCGCCTGTTCAATCAGGGCCTGGCCTATGCTTGCACCTGTTCGCGCAAGCAATTGGAGCCGTATCACGGCATCTATCCCGGGTTCTGCCGCAACGCAGGGCACGGCACTGAGAACGCCGCGATCCGCCTGCGTGTACCGGAACTGGAATACCACTTCATCGACCGGGTGCAGGGCGAGTTCCGTCAACATCTGGGGCGGGAGGTGGGTGATTTCGTGATCCGCCGCCGCGATGGGCTCTACGCCTATCAACTGGCAGTGGTGCTGGACGACGCCTGGCAAGGCATCACCGATATCGTGCGAGGCGCCGATCTGCTGGATTCCACGCCGCGCCAACTCTATCTGCAAGAATTGCTGGGCCTGCCACAACCGCGCTACCTGCACATCCCGCTGATTACCCAGCCGGACGGCCACAAACTCGGCAAATCCTATCGATCACCGCCGCTGACCGAAGATCAGGCCACGCCGCTGTTACTGCGCGCATTGCGGGCGCTGGGGCACAAACCTGCGACCGAACTGAATGACGCCACGCCACGGCAAGTGCTGAACTGGGGAATTACCCACTGGGATGCATCGCTGATCCCGCGCACACTGACGTTGCCTGAAGCGCAACTGCAGTGATGCCACTTGCAGTGGCGCGCCCATCCGTTACCATCGCCGCACGTTTTCGGGCACGCGCATAAAAAAGAGAGGCCGGGATGTACATCTATCGCTTGGTCCTGCTCCTGGTAGTGGGGATTTATCTGTTCTCCCCGGCCATCATGGATTGGTGGATCGACGCCACGGGCGCCTGGTATCGCCCTTATTTGCTCTGGCTGATTCTGATTGTCGTGACCTTCATTCTGCAGAGCCAAAAAGATGCCGATGAGCTTTAGCCTGACCCAGATGATCCTGATCAGCGCCGCGTACCTGGCGGTGCTGTTCGGCGTGGCCTGGGTCAGCGAACGAGGCATGATCCCCCGGGCGATCATTCGCCACCCGCTGACGTACACCCTGTCGCTGGGCGTTTACGCCAGTGCCTGGGCGTTTTATGGCACGGTGGGCCTGGCCTATCAGTACGGCTACGGTTTTCTGTCCAGCTACCTCGGGGTTTCCGGAGCGTTTCTGCTGGCGCCGGTGCTTCTGTACCCGATCCTGAAAATCACCCGCACTTATCAACTCTCGTCCCTGGCCGACTTGTTCGCGTTTCGTTTCCGCAGCACCTGGGCCGGCGCACTGACGACAATTTTCATGCTGATCGGCGTCCTGCCGTTGCTGGCGCTGCAGATTCAGGCGGTGGCCGACTCCATCAGCATCCTCACCCGCGAGCCGGTGCAGCATCGCGTGGCCCTGAGCTTCTGCGCACTGATTACGCTGTTCACGATTTTCTTCGGCTCACGCCACATCGCTACCCGCGAGAAACATGAAGGCCTGGTGTTCGCGATTGCCTTCGAATCGGTGATCAAACTGATCGCGATTGGCGGCGTCGGCCTGTATGCGCTGTACGGCGTGTTCGACGGCCCGCAGCAGCTGGAACTGTGGCTGCTGCAAAACCAGACCGCCCTCGCCGCCCTGCACACGCCATTGCAGGAAGGCCCGTGGCGCACGCTGCTGCTGGTGTTCTTCGCCTCGGCGATCGTGATGCCGCACATGTACCACATGACCTTTACCGAAAACCTCAACCCGCGCTCGCTGGTCAGTGCGAGCTGGGGTTTACCGCTGTTTCTGCTGTTGATGAGCCTCGCGGTGCCGCTGATTCTCTGGGCCGGGCTGAAACTCGGCGCCACGACCAATCCGGAATACTTCACCCTGGGCATCGGCATCGCCGCCAACAGCAAAGCCCTGGCGCTATTGGCCTATGTCGGCGGATTGTCAGCGGCCAGCGGTTTGATCATCGTCACCACGCTGGCGCTCTCCGGGATGGCGCTGAACCATCTGGTGCTGCCGCTCTATCAGCCGCCGGCCGAAGGCAATATCTACCGTTGGCTGAAATGGACCCGCCGGGCGCTGATCGTCGCGATCATCATGGCCGGTTACGGTTTCTACCTGATGCTGGGTGCCGAGCAGGATCTGGCCAACCTCGGCATCGTCGCCTTCGTCGCCACGTTGCAGTTCCTGCCGGGGGTGTTGTCGGTGCTGTACTGGCCGACCGCCAACCGCCGCGGCTTCATCGCAGGTCTGCTGGCGGGGATTCTGGTGTGGCTGGTGACCATGCTGCTGCCGCTGGTCGGCAATCTGCAAGGCTTCTACATTCCGCTGTTGAACATGATTTACGTGCTGGACGACACCAGTTGGCACATGGCGGCAATCGCCTCGCTGGCCGCCAACGTGCTGATGTTCACGCTGATCTCGTTGTTCACCAACGCCAGTCCCGAAGAGGCCAGCGCCGCCGAAGCCTGCGCGGTGGACAACGTTCGCCGCCCACAACGCCGCGAACTGCACGCGGCCTCGCCTCAGGAGTTTGCCACGCAGCTTGCAAAACCATTGGGCGCCAAGGCTGCGCAGAAAGAAGTCGAGCAGGCGCTGCGAGACCTCTATCTGCCATTCGATGAACGCCGGCCATACGCCTTGCGCCGTTTGCGGGACCGTATCGAAGCCAACCTCTCGGGCCTGATGGGGCCAAGCGTGGCGCAGGACATGGTCGAAACCTTCCTGCCCTACAAGGCTGGCGGCGAAAACTACGTCACCGAAGACATCCACTTCATCGAAAGCCGTCTTGAGGACTACCACTCGCGCCTCACCGGTCTTGCCGCCGAACTTGATGCCCTGCGCCGCTACCACCGCCAGACCTTGCAGGAATTGCCGATGGGCGTGTGCTCGCTGGCCAAGGATCAGGAAATCCTCATGTGGAACAAAGCCATGGAGGAACTGACCGGGATTGCCGCGCAGCGTGTGGTCGGTTCGCGCCTGAGCACCATTGGCGATCCGTGGAGAGAACTGCTGCAAGGCTTCATCAATCTGCCGGACGAGCATTTGCACAAACAGCACCTGGCTCTCGACGGTCAGACGCGCTGGCTGAACCTGCACAAAGCGGCGATCGATGAACCGCTGGCGCCGGGCAACAGTGGCCTGGTGCTGCTGGTGGAAGATTTGACCGAAACCCAGATGCTCGAAGACAAGCTGGTGCACTCCGAGCGCCTGGCCAGCATCGGTCGACTGGCGGCCGGCGTGGCCCATGAAATCGGCAACCCGATCACCGGCATTGCCTGTCTCGCGCAGAACTTGCGCGAAGAGCGTGAAGAAGACGCCGAGCTCACGGAAATCAGCGGGCAGATCCTCGAGCAGACCAAACGCGTGTCACGCATCGTTCAGTCGCTGATGAGCTTCGCCCATGCCGGCAGTTATCAGCACAGTGACGAGCCCGTCTGTCTGGCGGAAGTGGCCCAGGATGCCATCGGCCTGCTGGCCTTGAACCGGCGCAATTTCGAAGTACAGTTCTATAATCTGTGCGATCCCGACCATTGGGTCGAAGGTGACCCGCAGCGGCTCGCCCAGGTATTGATCAACCTGCTCTCAAACGCCCGCGACGCCTCGCCTCCGGGCAGTGCGGTACGAGTCAAGAGCGAAGCCGGCGAACACACGGTCGATCTGATCGTCGAAGACGAAGGCAGCGGTATTCCCTCGAGCATCATGGACCGATTGTTCGAACCTTTCTTCACCACCAAGGACCCTGGCGAAGGCACCGGTCTGGGCCTTGCACTGGTCTATTCCATCGTTGAAGAGCATTATGGACAAATCACCATCGACAGCCCGGCTGATGTTCAAAGCCAACGCGGCACCCGTATCCGGGTAACTTTGCCGCGTCATGTCGAAGCGACGTCCGCTGTGAACTGAGACCGTCGAGAGTATCGAATCAATGCCGCACATTTTGATCGTCGAAGACGAAACAATTATCCGCTCCGCCTTGCGCCGTCTGCTGGAACGTAACCAGTACCAGGTCAGCGAAGCCGGATCCGTGCAGGAAGCACAAGAGCGTTTCAGCATCCCCACATTTGACCTGATCGTCAGCGACCTGCGTCTGCCAGGCGCGCCTGGTACCGAGTTGATCAAACTTGGCCAGGGCACTCCGGTGCTGATCATGACCAGTTACGCCAGCCTGCGTTCGGCCGTCGACTCCATGAAGATGGGCGCGGTGGATTACATCGCCAAGCCTTTCGATCACGACGAAATGCTCCAGGCCGTCGCGCGAATCCTGCGTGACCGGCAATCGGCGCAAGCCAGCGGTGAACCGGTCGTCGGCAAGACGAGCAATGGTGCCGCGAAAAATGGTGTCGACAACAGCAACGGCGAAATCGGCATTATCGGCTCCTGCCCGCCGATGCAGGACCTGTACAGCAAGATCCGCAAAGTCGCGCCAACCGATTCCAATGTCCTGATCCAGGGCGAATCCGGTACCGGTAAAGAACTGGTAGCACGCGCCCTGCATAACCTGTCCAAACGCGCCAAGGCGCCGATGATTTCGGTGAACTGCGCGGCCATTCCGGAAAGCCTGATCGAGTCCGAACTGTTCGGCCACGAAAAAGGCGCCTTTACCGGCGCCAGTGCCGGGCGTGCCGGGTTGGTGGAAGCGGCGGACGGCGGCACCTTGTTCCTCGATGAAATCGGCGAACTGCCACTGGAAGCCCAGGCCCGCCTGCTGCGTGTGTTGCAGGAAGGAGAAATCCGCCGGGTAGGTTCGGTGCAGTCGCAGAAGGTCGACGTACGCCTGATTGCCGCGACGCACCGGGACCTCAAGAGCCTGGCGAAGATTGGGCAGTTCCGTGAAGACTTGTATTACCGCCTTCACGTAATCGCCCTGAAACTGCCGGCCTTGCGCGAACGCGGTGCGGACGTCAATGAAATTGCCACTGCATTCCTCGCGCGACAGAGCGCACGGGTCGGCCGTACCGATCTGAAGTTCGCCCAGGATGCCGAACAGGCCATTCGGCATTATTCCTGGCCGGGTAACGTTCGCGAGCTGGAAAATGCGGTCGAACGCGCGGTAATCCTGTGCGAAAGCCCGGAGATTTCCGCCGAGCTGCTGGGCATCGACATCGAACTGAGCGATCTGGATGACGACGACTTCATCGGCTTGGCGCCGCAGCAGGGCAACGGCGCCGGTAACACCAGCCACGAACCGACCGAAGATTTGTCCCTGGAAGACTACTTCCAGCATTTCGTTCTCGAGCATCAAGACCACATGACCGAAACCGAACTGGCCCGCAAACTCGGGGTCAGTCGCAAATGCCTGTGGGAGCGCCGTCAGCGCCTGGGCATTCCGCGGCGCAAGACCGGGGTGGCCAGCGAGAGCTGAACCGCACCTGTCGGATGTGCGGGTAACACATGACATTGTGAAAAAACTGTTACCTCAGCTTTTTCGCGTAACAGAAGCCGGGGCTTACGGTAACGAAGCCCCGGTTTTTTTTGGCCTCGAAAAACACCATTAGCCCGCCTAACCCCTTGTTTTACTGGGCCTCGCAAAAGTTGGCACGCACCCTGCTATATGTTTGATACAAGAACAATAACAAGCAATGTACAAGACAATAAAAATAAGACGAATCGACTCACGCACAATAAAAACAAGACGGCGAGAGGCGTAGCTAACTGATTCTTTTGGAGAGGCGTTGCATTTGGGGCTTGCCCCACGACCAGGCCGAGAATAATAAAAAACTGTCTCAAGACAGTGCCTGAACTGGTTGGATCGAACGATCACAGCAACACAGCGACCAAAGCAATCCGTTTGCTCTTGGCTCCCGATTGGGAGGGTCATGAAGGAAAACTTCATGGCGAGGGCGCTCAACAAAAACAAGAAGCCCGAAACCAATAATAAAAATAGAGCATGCAACTACTTCTTGGGGAGCTTCGGCTCCCCTTGTGGTTTCTGCGATTTGAAAAACCTCCCCCGCCTGCGCTTCGCTTTTCTCTTGTAGCTTGTGGCTTGCAGCTCATATCTGCTGTGTCCTACACCATCCCCCGACTAAATGCTAGAATCCCCGCCCATCATGCGGTCATTCTTCGTTATGGCCGAACATTCCTTCAAACAGTGCATCCCATGCTGAAGAAGTTGTTCCAGTCATTCCGTTCTCCCAAGCGTCATACGCAACACATTCGCAGTACGCCTGAAGTGCTCAACAGCGGCCAACATTCGCTGCAAAAGGCACAATTCAGCCGTTACGCGGTGAATATCGTCGAACGCCTGCAGAACGCCGGTTACCAGGCTTACCTGGTCGGCGGCTGTGTGCGTGACATGCTGCTCGGCATCACGCCGAAAGATTTCGACGTCGCCACCAGCGCCACGCCTGAACAGGTACGCGCCGAATTCCGCAACGCGCGGATTATCGGTCGGCGTTTCAAACTGGTGCATATCCACTTTGGCCGCGAAATCATTGAAGTCGCGACCTTCCGCGCCAATCACCCGCAAAACGACGAAGACGAAGACAGCAACCAATCGTCTCGTAATGAAAGCGGGCGCATTTTGCGCGACAACGTCTACGGCACCCTGGAAGAAGACGCGCAACGCCGCGACTTCACCATCAACGCCTTGTATTACGATCCGGTCAGCGAGCGCATTCTCGACTACGCCAACGGCGTACACGACATCCGCAATCACCTGATCCGCCTGATCGGCGATCCGAAGCAACGCTACCAGGAAGACCCGGTGCGGATGCTGCGGGCCGTGCGTTTCGCCGCCAAGCTGAATTTCGGCATCGAAAAACACAGCGCCACGCCCATTCGCGAACTGGCGCCGTTGTTGCGTGAGATCCCGTCAGCTCGTCTGTTCGAAGAAGTGCTCAAGTTGTTCCTCTCCGGCTATGCCGCGGACACTTTCGAAATGCTGGTCGACCTGCAGCTGTTCGATCCGCTGTTCCCGGCGAGTGCGGCAGCGTTGGAGTACAGCCCGACCTACACCCATACGTTGATCAGTGAAGCACTGATCAACACAGACCTGCGGATCAAGCAGAACAAGCCGGTCACCCCGGCATTCCTGTTTGCCGCCCTGCTCTGGCCTGCCCTGCCGGCCCGTGTGTTGCGCCTGCAAGAACGCGGCATGCCGCCGATTCCGGCGATGCAGGAAGCCGCTCACGAATTGATCGCCGAGCAGTGCCAGCGCATCGCCATTCCGAAACGCTTCACCATGCCGATCCGCGAGATCTGGGACATGCAGGAGCGCTTGCCACGGCGTAGCGGCAAACGCGCCGACCTGTTACTGGACAATCCGCGGTTCCGTGCCGGTTACGACTTCCTGCTGCTGCGTGAAAGCGCCGGTGAGCAGACCGATGGCCTGGGCGAATGGTGGACCGATTATCAGGACGCCAACGACAGCGAACGCCGGGACATGATCCGCGACCTCAGCGGCAAGGACGACGGTACCGGTGCTCCACGCAAACGTCGACGCAGCGGCGGCGCCAAGCGCAAGCGCGCGGCCGGCGCACCGAGCGCTACAGGCGAATAAGCCATGGAACGCATCTACATCGGCATGGGCAGCAATCTGGCTGACCCCGCCGAACAGTTGCGCAGCGCTGTCGCAGCGCTGGCGCAATTGCCGCAAACCGAACTGATCGGGGTTTCCGGGTTTTATCAAAGCGATTCGCTGTTACCTGGCCAACCGCGTTACACCAACGCAGTCGCCGCCCTCGAAAGCAGCCTCGCACCACTGGACCTGCTGGATGCACTGCAGACCATCGAGAACGGCCAGGGCCGCGAGCGCCTTGAACGCTGGGGCCCGCGCACGCTGGATCTGGATATCGTGCTGTTCGGCGATCGACTGATCGACGAACCTCGCCTCAAAGTTCCCCACTATCACCTGCAGGAACGGGCCTTTGTGCTCTATCCGCTGGCAGAGCTGGCACCGGCTGATCTGCGCCTGGCCGATGGCCGCACCCTCACAGCATTGCTTGCCGCCTGCCCGTTCGTCGGGTTGGAACGCTTCTCTTAAAATTGACAAAAAACCCTGTGGGAGCGGGCTTGCCCGCGATAGCGACTTTACATTCAACATCAATGTTGACTGATAGTCCGCCATCGCGGGCAAGCCCGCTCCCACAATGGTTTCTGTCGTATCAAAGATTTGCATCAGCAAAAACCTGCTGAATCGCATCAGTAACGACGGTAACACCCCACGCGTAACAATGCGGTAACACACGCAATTGACTTCCCGGGTTCTCCTCACGACTATAGGCGTCCCGCTGCCGCCAACGCGGCGCCAAAGGGCGCAATCCAGGCCTTACAAGCACCACGAAAGAAGGTGCGCCTGTATAAATGACGAATCACGCGCGTTACTCGCAGTAGTTTCCATAGCGCCTGTAATGAGGATTTTTTTCATGCCAGCCATCACCCTGACCACGCTCCAGAGCCTCAAGCAGAAAGGTGAAAAGATCACCATGCTGACCTGCTATGACGCGACCTTCGCCCACGCCTGCAACGAGGCTGGGGTTGAAGTGCTGCTGGTGGGCGACTCACTCGGCATGGTCTTGCAAGGTCACGACAGCACCCTGCCGGTGACCACCGCCGAAATGGCCTACCACGTGGCAGCCGTCAAACGCGGCAACACTGATGCCCTGATCCTCGCCGACCTGCCCTTCATGGCCTACGCCACCCTCGAACAAACCATGACCAACAGCGCCCTGTTGATGCAGGCCGGTGCACACATGGTCAAGGTTGAAGGAGCATTGTGGCTCGCGGACTCGATCCGTCTGCTGGCCGAACGTGGCATCCCGGTGTGCGCACACATGGGGCTGACGCCGCAATCGGTCAACATCCTGGGTGGCTATAAAGTCCAGGGCCGCAACGAGAACCAGGCGCGGCAAATGCGTGCCGACGCGATTTCCCTGGAACAGGCGGGTGCGGCCATGCTGCTGCTCGAATGCGTGCCCAGCGAACTGGCCGAAGAAATCTCCCAAGCGGTGAAGATCCCGGTGATCGGCATCGGCGCCGGCAGTGGCACCGACGGCCAGGTGCTAGTCCTGCACGACATGCTGGGCTTGTCCATTACCGGCCGCGTGCCGAAATTCGTGAAGAATTTCATGACTGGCCAAACCAGCGTCCAGGCAGCCTTGAGCGCTTATGTCACTGAAGTCAAAGCGGCGACTTTCCCTGGCATCGAACACGGATTCTCTGCATGAACACCGTAAAAACCGTACGCGAACTGCGGGCCGCCGTGGCCCGCGCCCGTAGCGAAGGCAAACGTATCGGCTTCGTGCCGACCATGGGCAACCTGCACAGCGGGCATATCGCGCTGATTACCAAAGCCACCCAACGGGTGGATTTCGTGGTCGCGAGCATTTTCGTCAACCCGCTGCAGTTCGGCGCCGGCGAAGACCTCGACAAGTACCCGCGAACCCTGGCCGCCGATCAGGAGAAACTGCTTCAGGCCGGTTGCCATCTGCTGTTCGCACCCACCGTCGAAGAAATGTACCCCGATGGCATGGCCGGTCAGACCCGTGTCAGTGTTCCGCAACTGTCCGAGGGCCTGTGCGGCGCCAGCCGTCCGGGGCATTTCGAAGGGGTGGCGACCGTAGTCAGCAAGCTATTCAACATGGTCCAGCCGGACCTGGCGATCTTCGGCCAGAAAGACTTCCAGCAACTGGCGGTGATTCGCGCCCTGGTGCATGACTTGAACATGCCGATCCAGATTATCGGTGAGCCTACCGTACGTGCGGCCGACGGTCTGGCGCTGTCGTCGCGCAATGGTTTCCTCAGCGAAGAACAGCGGGCCATCGCGCCGGTGGTCTATCGCACCCTGACCCATATTGCCGATGCAATTAAACAGGGCGAGCGCGATTACCCGACGTTGATCAATGAGCAGATCAAGCAACTCGAAGCCGCCGGTCTGCGAGTGGACTATCTGGAAATTCGTCATGCGCTGACCTTGCGTCCGGCGACGGCGGAAGATCGGGATCTGGTGATTCTGGTGGCGGCGTTCCTGGGCACGACGCGGTTGATCGACAACCTGCATCTGAACCTCGACGCGCTAGCATAAACACCACCAAACCCTGTGGGAGCGGGCTTGCCCGCGATAGCGATTTAGCAGTCGACATAGATGTTGACTGTTAGTACGCCATCGCGGGCAAACCCGCTCCCACATTGGTCCTGCGCCAATTTCCACATCGTATTGCTGCCTCCAAAGCCTTCGGGCAAACTGCCCGCCGTTCGATTCCGACCTGGGGAAACACTCATGCACGCCATCATGCTCAAGGCCAAGCTGCATCGCGCCGAAGTTACCCACGCTGTACTCGATTACGAAGGCTCTTGCGCCATCGACGGTGAATGGCTGGACCTGTCCGGCATCCGTGAGTACGAACAGATCCAGATCTACAACGTCGACAACGGCGAACGCTTTACCACCTACGCGATTCGTGGCGAAGAAGGTTCGCGCATGATTTCGGTCAATGGTGCCGCGGCGCACAAGGCCAAGGTCGGCGACCGCGTGATCATCTGCGCTTACGCCCACTACAACGAAGCCGAGCTGCTCAACTTCAAGCCGCGCATGCTCTACATGGCGCCGGGTAACGAGTTGAGCCACACCAGCAATGCCATTCCGGTTCAGGTCGCCTGATCGAGCCGACGCCCCTGTCAGCCTTCCGTTTGTCGGACCGCTCCCTGTTTAAATGTTAAAAAAGTACCGGGAGCAGGTCAGACAAAGTCAAGACAGATTGCAGCGCGAGGTTTACTGTATTCGCCCTGCGCCATGAAATCGTGTCGACGCAGTTGACCGGACGCCCACCCGCAGCGCTCCGGGATTTTTAGTGTTCAAAAGGCCGTTCAAGTAAAAAGGAAAACCGCAGCGATGGCGTATTACCGCACCCCTCACGACGTTACCGCTCTGCCCGCCTGGCAAGCGCTGAATGATCACCGCCAAGCCATGCAAGATTTCAGCATGCGCGAAGCCTTTAATGCCGATCCGCAGCGCTTTACTCAATTCACCCTTAGCAGCTGCGGCCTGTTTCTCGACTACTCGAAAAACCTGATCAACGCCGAGACCCGCAATCTGCTGGTGGGCCTGGCCAACGAAGTCGACCTCAAAGGCGCGATCAAAGCGCTGTTCGATGGCGAAATCGTCAACTCTTCCGAAGGCCGCCCCGCCCTGCACACCGCACTGCGCCGCCCGGTGGGCGACAAGCTGTCGGTCAACGGCGTCAACGTGATGCCCGATGTACACAAGGTGTTGAACCAGATCACCGACCTCGTGGGTCGCATCCACGATGGTTTGTGGCGCGGTTACACCGAGAAGCCGATCACTGACGTGGTCAACATCGGCATCGGTGGCTCGTTCCTCGGCCCTGAGCTGGTGTCCGAAGCGCTGCTGTCCTATGCCCAGAAAGGCGTGCGCTGCCATTACCTGGCGAACATCGACGGCAGTGAATTCCACGAACTGACCATGAAGCTGCGCGCCGAGACCACGTTGTTCATCGTCTCGTCGAAATCCTTCAACACCCTCGAAACCCTGAAAAACGCCCAGGCCGCACGCGCCTGGTACCTGGCTCAGGGCGGTTCGGAAGCCGAGCTGTACCGTCACTTCATCGCCGTTTCCAGCAACAACGCGGCAGCGGTAGCGTTCGGTATTCGCGAAGAAAACATCTTCCCGATGTGGGATTGGGTTGGCGGGCGTTACTCGCTGTGGTCGGCTATCGGTTTGCCGATTGCATTGGCCATCGGCATGTCGAACTTCAAGGAACTGCTGTCCGGTGCCTACACCATGGACCAGCACTTCCAGAGCGCGCCATTCGAACAGAACATGCCGGTACTGCTGGCGTTGCTCGGCGTCTGGTACGGCAACTTCTGGGGCGCGCAAAGCCACGCGATCCTGCCGTACGACCACTACCTGCGCAACATCACCAAACACTTGCAACAGCTGGACATGGAATCCAACGGCAAGAGCGTACGCCAGGACGGCACGCCAGTGTCCACCGATACTGGCCCGGTGATCTGGGGCGGCGTCGGTTGCAACGGTCAGCACGCTTATCACCAGTTGCTGCACCAAGGCACTCAACTGATTCCGGCCGACTTTATCGTGCCGATCGTCAGCTTCAATCCGGTGTCCGACCATCACCAGTGGCTGTACGCCAACTGCCTGTCGCAAAGCCAGGCACTGATGCTCGGCAAGACTCGCGCCGAGGCTGAAGCCGAGTTGCGTGACAAGGGCATGAGCGAGGACGAAGTGCAGAAGCTGGCGGCGCACAAGGTGATCCCGGGCAACCGTCCGAGCAACACCCTGGTCGTCGAGCGCATCAGCCCGCGTCGTCTTGGCGCACTGGTGGCGCTGTACGAACATAAAGTCTTCGTGCAAAGCGTGGTCTGGGGCATCAACGCCTTCGACCAGTGGGGCGTGGAACTGGGCAAGGAGCTGGGCAAAGGCGTCTACAACCGCCTGGTCGGCAGCGAAGAAACCCCGGCCGACGATGCCTCCACCCAAGGCTTGATCAACTACTTCCGCGGTCGTCACCGCGGGTGATTTGAGACTCTTTCCCACAGGTCATCACTGACCCTGTGGGAGCGGGCTTGCTCGCGAAAGCGGACACACCACTTTCGCGAGCAAGCCCGCTCCCACATTGGTTCTATGTACACTTGAACTCAAAATTCACAGGGCGCATCTTTATTGCTTGTCGTAACAAGAATAAGGAACCGTCATGTTCGATATCAGCACGTTCCCCAAAGCCGATGCCGTCCGCCGGGCTGCACAGTTAAGTCAAGACGACTACCAACGCCTGTACCGCCAATCCATCGAGCACCCCAGCTCCTTCTGGGCCGAACAGGCCACACGCTTTCTCGATTGGAGCGCGCCGTGGCAAACCGTCCAGCGTTACGACCTGAAAACCGGTGAAGCGAGCTGGTTCGCGGGTGGACAGATAAACGTCAGTTACAACTGCATCGACCGTCACCTGGAAAAACGCGGCGATCAAATCGCGATTATCTGGGAAGGCGATGACCCCGCCGAATCCACCCAGATCACCTACAAAAAACTCCATCACAACGTCTGCCGACTGGCCAACGTGCTCAAAGGCCGCGGCGTGAAGAAAGGCGACCGCGTGTGCATCTACATGCCGATGATCCCCGAAGCCGCCTACGCCATGCTCGCCTGCGCGCGAATCGGTGCGATTCATTCGGTGGTGTTCGGCGGCTTCTCCCCGGACTCTTTGCGTGACCGGATTCTCGACGCCGATTGCCGCACCGTGATCACTGCCGACGAAGGCGTGCGCGGCGGTAAATTCGTGCCGCTCAAACAGAACGTCGACACCGCGCTGCTAAGCTGCCCCGACGTGAACACCGTGATCGTGGTCGAACGCACCCAAGGCCAGGTTAGCTGGGTCGACGATCGGGACATCTGGTACCACCAGGCTTTGCGCGACGTCAGCAATGACTGCCCGCCAGAGCCGATGGACGCCGAAGACCCGCTGTTCATCCTCTACACCTCCGGCAGCACCGGCAAACCCAAAGGCGTGCTGCACACCACTGGCGGCTACTTGCTGCAAGCCGCCATGACCTTCAAGTACGTGTTCGATTATCGCGACGGTGAAGTCTTCTGGTGCACCGCCGATGTCGGCTGGGTCACCGGCCATAGCTACATTGTCTACGGGCCACTGGCCAACGGAGCGACCACGCTGATCTTCGAAGGCGTGCCGAGCTACCCCAGCACCTCGCGCTTCTGGCAGGTGATCGACAAGCACCATGTGAACATCTTCTACACCGCCCCGACTGCCCTGCGTGCACTGATGCGTGAAGGTCCCGAGCCGTTGAAGGAAACGTCCCGCGAGAGCCTGCGATTGCTCGGCACCGTCGGCGAGCCGATCAATCCGGAAGCCTGGGAGTGGTATTTCAATACAGTCGGCGAGCAGCGCTGCCCGATTGTCGATACCTGGTGGCAGACCGAAACCGGCGGCATCATGCTCAGCCCGCTGGTCAGCACCCAACGGGTCAAACCCGGTTGCGCCACGCAACCGATGTTCGGCGTGCAACCGGTATTGCTCGACGAACACGGCAAGGAAATCAAAGGCGCCGGCAGCGGCATACTGGCCATCAAGTCCAGCTGGCCGGCGCAGATCCGCAGCGTCTACGGCGACCCGAAACGGATGATCGAAACCTACTTCAAGCCCTACCCCGGCTATTACTTCACCGGCGACGGCGCACGTCGCGATGAGGACGGCGATTACTGGATCACCGGCCGCATCGACGACGTGATCAACGTCTCCGGGCACCGCATCGGCACAGCCGAAGTGGAAAGCGCGCTGGTGCTGCACGACAGCATCGCCGAGGCCGCCGTGGTCGGTTACCCCCACGACGTCAAAGGCCAGGGCATTTATGCCTTTGTCACGCCCATGAATGGCACCGAACCCAACGACGAATTGAAGAAACAGTTACTGGCGCATGTCAGCAAGGAAATCGGCAGCTTCGCCAAACCGGACTTGATCCAGTGGGCCCCGGCCCTGCCGAAAACCCGCTCGGGCAAGATCATGCGACGAATTCTGCGCAAGATCGCCTGCAACGAACTGGACAGCCTGGGTGACACCTCGACCCTCGCCGACCCGAGCGTGGTGCAAGGGCTGATCGATCAGCGGCTGAACCAATGAACTCGTGTTGTGCATCGGCGGAGGCCAAGGCGTAGCACTGCGAGCGAAAGAGCTTAAAAGCTTCGCGAGCAAGCCCGCTCCCACATTGGATTTTTGAACGTCACACATCCAGTGTGGGAGCGGGCTTGCCCGCGAAGACGGCCTCGCAGCCACCACATCCCTCACATTTGCCCACAAAACTCAAAGCCCAT
The DNA here is from genome assembly GCF_053629455.1 of Pseudomonas sp. F-14 TE3482. Lineage (NCBI taxonomy): Bacteria > Pseudomonadati > Pseudomonadota > Gammaproteobacteria > Pseudomonadales > Pseudomonadaceae > Pseudomonas > Pseudomonas sp. F-14 TE3482. The sequence continues at coordinate 2,192,715 of NZ_JBRJII010000001.1, read as the reverse complement.
AGCTGTTAAACTCCCGCGCCCAACTCCCTCCTGCAAGGCGCCCAGCATGTCTTCCTTGAATCAGGCGCTGCGCGCCGCCCTCGATCATCGTCAGGACCTGCTTGCCGAGTTGCATCAGCAAGGCACCGATTGCTATCGCCTGTTCCACGGCAGCCAGGAAGGCGCCGGCGGCCTGACCATCGACCGCTACGGTCCGCAACTGTTGGTGCAGAGTTTTCATCAGGCGCTGGAGCGTGACGCTCTTCTGCAACTGCACGAGATCGTCAATCAGCAGTTGGGCCTCGACACCCTGCTGGTCTACAACGACCGTTCCCGTGGTAACTCGCGCATCGACCGCGAAGACACCGTCTACCGCGCCGACGAAGCCGCCCTGCAAGATTTGATCGGCCACGAATGGGGACTGAACTACCGGGTGCGCGGGCGCCACGCCGGCCAGGACCCGTTGCTGTTTCTCGATCTGCGCAACGCTCGCGGCTGGGTCAAGGCGCACAGCAAAAACAAAAGTATGCTGAACCTGTTTGCCTACACCTGTGGCGTCGGCCTCAGCGCCGCGGCGGGTGGTGCAAGCGAGGTGTGTAACCTGGACTTTGCCGAAGGCAATCTGGCGGTCGGTCGTGAGAACGGCTTGCTCAACCCGCAATTGCCGACGATGGAATTCATCCAGTCAGATTATTTCCCCGCGATTCGTCAATTGGCCGGTCTGCCGATCAGCCAGCGTCGCGGCCAGAAACTGCCGAGCTATCAACGTCTGGAACCGCGTCAGTACGATTTGGTGTTGCTTGATCCTCCGGCCTGGGCCAAGAGTGCGTTCGGCACGGTCGACCTGTTGCGCGACTACCAAAGCCTGCTCAAACCGGCGCTGCTGACCACCGCCGACAATGGCGTACTGATCTGCTGCAACAACCTGGCGAAGGTCAGCATGGACGATTGGCGCGAGCAGGTTTTGCGCTGCGCAGAGAAGGCCGGGCGCCCGGTGCGCGAGTGGACAGCGCTGACACCGGGCAGCGATTTTCCGTCGATGGATCAGCAGCCGCCATTGAAAACGCTGATTCTGCAGCTCTGAAAATTCGCACCGATAATCAGATAAATCCTATAAAGCTTGGTTGCTTCGGAACCGCAAACGCATGCCATACTCCAAGGCACTCAGATTCCGACAGATGAAGCCGCACATGCCCAAAGGATTGATTCGCGCTATCGGCGCCTTGTTGACTGCCCTGGCTCTTTATAGCCTGCTGGGGTTTCTGATTTTGCCGGGCATCGCGTTGCGAATCGCCAACCAACAATTGGCCAACTACGCCACGACACCTGCGACGATTCAGCGGATCGAACTCAACCCCTTCAGCCTTGAAGTCACCCTTTGGGGCCTGGTCATCGGCGAGCCGGGCAAGGAACAGGTGGGCTTCGAACGTCTGTACGCTAACCTGCAGATCGATAGCCTCTGGACCAAGGCGCTGCACTTGTCCGATATCGAACTGGACAAACCCAAGACCGAAATCCTTTTCGGCAAGGACGGCAAACTCAACCTGCTCGTCCTGTTCAAAATCCCCGCCAGCGAACCGACCCCGGTCGATCCGGACGCCAAACCATTCCCGCTGCGCGTGGAGAGGATCAAACTGGCCGGCGGCTCCTTGCATTTCGAGGATGCACGGCCCAGCGAACCCATCGAGTTCCTCTACGATAAACTCGATTTCGAACTGAAAAACCTCAGCACCCTGCCCGAAGACAGCGCCGACATGACGTTGGTCGCCGTCGGCCCGGCAGGTGGACAGATCGACTGGACCGGTAATTTCAGCCTGATCCCGATCGCCTCCGAAGGTAAGCTGAAAATCACCGACGGCAAGATGAAATCCTTCTGGCCCTATGTGCGTGATGCTGTGCCACTTGCACTCGAAGACGGCGTGGTCAGCCTCAGCACCGATTACAAACTCAACCTGGCCAAAGAAACCGAACTGCTGCTGAGCAACGTTGCCGTCAGCGTCGCGCCTTTCGCTATCAAGACTCCGGTCGGTCGACCGCTGGCGAAGCTCGAGCGACTGGACATCAGCGAAACCACCGTAGACCTGGCCAAACAGCAAGTGGTGGTCGGCAAGATCCGCAGCAAAAAACTGGAAACCTGGGCCGCCCTCGAAGCCGACGGGCAACTGGACTGGCAAAAACTGTTCGCCAGTCAGCCATCCAAAGCGGCCAACAAAGCCAATGCCGAGCCAGCCAGCACGCCGGCAGCAGCCGATTCGCCGAAGCCTGAACCGACCGCGCCGAGCAAGCCTTGGCAGGTGCTGCTCAAAGACGTGCAGCTACGTGACTATCAGGTACATCTGGCCGACCGCAAGGCACAACCGGAGGTCGCGCTGGAGGTGGGTCCGCTGAACCTGGACCTGCAAAATTTCGACAGCCTCAATGGCTCACCTTTCAACCTCAAGCTCGACACCGGCGTGGGCAAGCAAGGCAAGATCACAGCGGACGGCGTGGTCAATCTGGCCCCGATCAGCGCCAAACTGAACGTGCAGACGAAGGACATCGACCTGCGCGTCGCACAGTCCTACATCAACCCGTTCATTCGTCTCGAACTGCGCAGCGGCATGCTGGGCAGTGATCTGGCGGTCGACCTGAAAAGCACCGAACCGCTGGCGTTCAGCGTCACAGGCAAAGCCCAGGTCGATCAGCTGCATACCCTCGACACTCTGAAAACCCGCGACTTCCTCAAGTGGCAACAGTTGGTGCTCGAAGGCCTGAATTATCAACATGGCGACAGCCTGTCGATCGACAAGGTCAACCTGTTCCAGCCTTATGCACGCTTCATGATCAACGATGATCGCACCACCAACGTCGATGACCTGTTGATCCCGCAACCGGCCGACTCCGGCGCCACAACCACCACTGCGGCCAAACCGGCAGCCGGAAAAGAAAAACCGTTGGGTATCCACATTGGCGGCATTGCCATCAATGACGGTTCGGCAAACTTCGCCGACTTCAGCCTGACTCCGAACTTCGCCACCGCCGTTCAACAGCTCAACGGGAAGATCGGCACCATCGACAGCCGCCAGGCAAAACCGGCCAGCGTCGACATCAAAGGCAAGGTCGACCGCTATGCACCGGTGACCATCAAGGGCTCGGTCAATCCGTTCGACCCGATGGCCAGCCTGGACATCGCCACCAGTTTCAAACGGGTGGAACTGACCACCCTGACGCCCTACTCCGGCAAGTTCGCCGGTTACCGTATCCGCAAAGGCCGGCTCAATCTCGACCTGCACTACAAGATCACCAACGGCCAGCTCCTGGCTGAAAACAAAGTGGTGGTCGAGCAGTTGCAACTGGGTGAAAAGGTCGACAGTCCAGATGCCGTGAGCCTGCCGCTGAAGCTGGCGATTGCCTTGCTCAAGGATGTCGACGGCAAGATTTCCATCGAACTGCCAGTGAGCGGCGACCTGAATAACCCGCAGTTCAGTGTCATGCCGATTATCTGGCAGACCCTGCGCAACCTGATCGTGAAAGCGGCCGCAGCGCCATTCAAAATGATTGGCGGCCTGGTCAGCGGCGGTGGTTCGGAAGACTTGGGCAGCGTGGCGTTCGCACCGGGCTCAAGTGACCTGAGCAAAGATGCCGAAGCGGCGCTGGTCAAACTGTCCCAAGCGCTCAAGGAGCGTCCGGCCCTGCGCCTGGAAATCGAAGGCACCGCCGCCAAGAGCAGCGATGGCCCGCTGATTGCCGAGCAACGCCTGGAGCGGGAATACCAGTACAACTACTACAAAATGCTCCAGCGTCGCGGTGACAAAGTACCGGCCCAAGCCTCGTTGCTGGACGTACCGGACAACGAGAAAGGCCCGCTGCTTGAAGGGATCTACCGCACACGCCTCAAGACCCAGCCGCCCGCCGATTGGAAGGATCTGGGCAAGGAAGAACGCAGCAAAAAAATGCGGGAAGGCGTGATCGCGTTCTGGAGTTCCAGCGAGGTGCTGTTGCGTCAACTGGGGCAAGAACGGGCCAGCAGCATCAAGGATTATCTGGTGGACAAGGGGCAATTGGCCGATGACCGCGTGTACTTCATCGACGCCAGCCTTGGCGAGGCAGAGAGCGATGGCCGCGTTATCACGCCCATGCATCTGGATGCCGAATGATGGGCGCACATTGGCTTCTGAGCCTGGCTCTGTTGCTGGTTGCCGGCCAGACAGCGGCGGCCGAGACCTTGCGTTGTGGCAGTCAATTGATCAGCGTCGGGGACAGGTCCAGCGAAGTGCTACAAAAATGCGGAGAGCCCGTTGCCCGCGACTTGCTGGGCTACAAGCGCAGCGCCAATCGGCGGGAAGAGTTTCAGGTCGAGGAATGGACCTACGGGCCCAACAGCGGGATGTACCAGTACCTGCGCTTTGAAGGCAACCGGTTGGTTCGAATCACCAGCAAGCGTGGGAATTAAATCCACCACAAACCAATGTGGGAGCGGGCTTGCTCGCGAATGCGGTGTGTCAGTCGGCATCAATGTTGACCGGCACACCGCATTCGCGAGCAAGCCCGCTCCCACAGTTGTTTTGCGTAGCCCGCAATAGAACAGGCCCCGACACGAATGCCAGGGCCTGTAATGGCCACATCCTTGTGGCCTTCGCATGAACTCTCAAGTTGCGGCAGACGTATGACTCGGCCCGTCTACCGCTCCTTCTCCCGGTCCAGGCGAGAAGCCTTGTCTTACTCGGATTTCAGGCCGTCAGCGGACACCGCTTTGACGCCTTTGATTTTCTTGGCGATAGCCACGGCGGTGGTTTTCTGAGCGTCTGTCAGAACGGTCATCGAAGACAGGGAAACAACGCCTTTGTTGGTTTCGACTTTGATGTCGGTGCCTGGGATGCCTTTTTCGGTGACCAGGTCTGCTTTGACTTTGGTTGTGATCCAGGTATCGGAAACATCCTCTTTCGCTTCAGTGACTTCACCGGCGGCCAGCATCATGGGTGCCTGAGTCGCTTGGGTGGTCTGTGCAAATGCAGCGTTGGCCATGGTCAGGGTCAACGCGGTAGCAGTAGCGGCAGCGATAGCGAACTTCTTCATACGAGTAACTCCTGTATTTCTGGAAAGTCTGCTGCGTGTCTTGTCAGCAGGGTTACAGGAGATAGTGCGAACGCTGTGCCAACAGCGACACAAAAAATAAAACCTTTTAAATCAATAGGTTAACCATAATGGCAATTTCCGGAATCATGCAAATTGCATGACTGCGAAATTATCTACATGCAACTTGCGGGTTTTAACGCAGGCCTAAGGCCATGAATTGTCGGGGATTTTCTTGATTATTGAATTGGCCCACAAATGACGAGCAAAAAAAATGCCCCGCGTCGTGAAACGCGGGGCATTGGCAGGATGACAATGGATCAGCCAGCAGCGGCAGCACCGGTGCAGCCTTTAGGCGCATATTCCTGTTCAGCTGTGGTGGCGCATGTCCAGCCACCGGTAAGGGTGCGTGTAAGCGTGATGGTTTTGCTGAGCACCGGCCCAGGAGCGTTGAGGATCGTGCAGCCGATAGTACCTGCGCCGTCAGCGGCGGTACCCGATGCTGTAATTGTGCAATTACCTGTGGTCGCCGTACCGCCGATCAGAGCGAGGGTCGGATTAGTACCTTGGTTGATAATGTCTTCGAAAGGCACCTTCAGTGCCGATATTTCTGCAAGAGCAGCAGTTACCTTCGCCCGCGCCTGGTACTTCGAATACTGCGGCAACGCAAACGTCGCCAGAATCCCGATGATCGCCACCACGATCAGCAGCTCGATCAGAGTAAAACCTTTTTGATTTTTCATAGACAGGCTCCATGCATGAGTCGAAATCTCATGATCTGAACAAGGCACAGCACAGGTCATGCCAAGTCGCGCGCGCCTCTGCCTGCTGGGCGCGAGATCGCGGCAAAGACCTTTCCTACTCCAAGGATCCGCACTATCTGACACTTTTTGTCACCTCACCCCGGCTGGTTTGGTTCCACTGCTTGACTAGGCTATAAGTCATTCACTGTCTGCGTCCGGTATTCCAATGAATGACATCGCCCTTAGCGGTCTGGCCAAGCAATTGGTACTGGCCGAGCTGATCACTGACCAAAGTGCGCAACAGGCGTATCAACAAGCCCAACGCAATCGAATTTCGCTGGTCAGCTATCTGGTGCAAAACAAACTGCTGAAAAGCTGGCAGGTCGCCGAGGTCGCTTCGGAGCATTTCGGCATGGCCCTGCTGGACCTCAACTGCCTGGACAAGGACACCCAACCCCGAGGGCTGGTCAGTGAGAAGCTGATCCGCCAGCACCACGCCCTGCCCCTCTGGCGGCGTGGTAACAAGCTGTTCGTGGGGATTTCCGACCCGACCAATCATCAAGCCATCAACGACATCCAGTTCAGCACCGGGCTGAGCACCGAAGCCATTCTGGTGGAGGAAGACAAGCTCAGCGACGCTATCGAAAAATTCTTCGACAACCACTCCACCGGCCTGGAAGACATGGCCGATGTCGACCTCGACGGGCTGGACATCGAGTCGGTCGATGACCAGAAACAGGACTCTATCGTAGGGCAAGATGCCGATGATGCGCCGGTGGTGCGCTTCGTCCACAAGATGTTGCTCGACGCGATCAAGAGCGGTTCTTCCGACCTGCATTTCGAGCCCTATGAAAAAATCTACCGCGTACGCATGCGCACCGATGGCATGCTGCGGGAGGTCGCCAGGCCGCCGACACAACTGGCCAACCGCATTGCCTCGCGGCTGAAGGTCATGGCCAGTCTCGATATCTCCGAGCGGCGCAAACCCCAGGACGGGCGAATCAAGATGCGCCTGTCCAAAAGCAAGTCCATCGATTTCCGGGTCAACACTCTGCCGACCTTGTGGGGCGAGAAAGTGGTAATCCGGATCCTCGACCCGTCCAGTGCCCAAATGGGCATCGATGCCCTCGGCTACGAGCCCGACCAGAAAGACCTGTACATGGCCGCGCTCAAACAGCCACAGGGAATGATCCTGGTGACCGGCCCCACCGGTTCGGGCAAGACCGTGTCGCTCTATACCGGGCTGAACATCCTCAACACCGTCGACATCAATATTTCCACTGCCGAAGACCCGGTAGAAATCAACATCGAAGGCATCAACCAGGTCAACGTCAATCCCAGGCAGGGACTGGATTTCGCCCAAGCGCTGCGCTCGTTTCTGCGTCAGGACCCGGACGTGATCATGGTCGGTGAAATCCGCGACCTCGAAACCGCCGAAATCGCCATCAAGGCCGCCCAGACCGGGCACATGGTGCTTTCCACCCTGCACACCAACAGCGCCGCGCAAACCCTGACCCGCTTGCACAACATGGGGATTCAGGGGTTCAACATCGCGACCTCGGTCAGCCTGATCATCGCCCAGCGCCTGGCGCGCAAATTGTGCAGTCATTGCAAAAAACCCATCGAGATTCCCCGCGAGGCGTTGCTCAAGGAAGGCTTTCCCGAGGAACGCATCGGCTCGTTCACGATCTATGAACCGGTTGGTTGCGATCAGTGCAACAACGGTTACAAAGGGCGAGTAGGGATTTATGAAGTGGTAAAGAACACCCCAGACCTGCAACGGCTGATCATGGCCGAAGGCAATTCACTGGAAATCGACATCCAGATGCGTAAGGACGGCTTCAACGACCTGCGTACTTCGGGCCTGCTCAAGGCCATGCAAGGCATCACCAGCCTTGAAGAAATCAATCGGGTCACCAAGGACTGAACATGGCGGTCAAAGCAGCGAAAATCAGCGTATATGCCTGGGAAGGCACAGACAAAAAAGGCACAAAAATGACCGGCGAATTGACCGGCCAGAATCCCGCGCTGATCAAGGCCCAGTTACGCAAGCAAGGCATCAACCCGGGCAAGGTGCGGAAAAAAACCGCGTCCATTTTCAGTGCCGGCAAACGCATCAAGGCCCTGGACATTGCCCTGTTTACCCGGCAGATGGCGACCATGATGAAAGCCGGCGTACCGTTGCTGCAATCGTTCGACATTATCGGCGAGGGCTTCGATAACCCGAACATGCGCAAACTGGTGGACGAGGTAAAACAGGAAGTCGCGGCCGGTAACAGCTTCGCCGCGGCCTTGCGCAAAAAGCCCCAGTATTTCGATGAGCTGTACTGCAATCTGGTGGATGCCGGCGAGCAGGCCGGTGCTCTGGATACCCTGCTGGAACGGGTGGCGACCTACAAGGAAAAGAGTGAAAGCCTCAAGGCCAAGATCAAGAAAGCCATGACCTACCCGCTGGCGGTGGTGTTCGTCGCGATCATTGTGACCGGGATTCTGCTGGTCAAGGTTGTGCCGCAGTTCGAGTCAGTGTTCTCGGGGTTCGGCGCCGAACTGCCAGCGTTCACCGTGATGGTCATCGGCTTGTCGGAGTTCCTGCAGGCCTGGTGGTGGATGGTGCTCGGCCTGTTGGGTGCGCTGGTTTTCGGCGTCCGCCATGCCTTTAAAAAGTCCCCGGGCTTTCGGGACCGGATGGACACCTGGCTGCTGAAACTGCCGTTGGTTGGCGCGCTCATGTACAAGTCCGCCGTGGCCCGTTACGCCCGTACCTTGTCGACGACGTTCGCCGCCGGCGTGCCACTGGTCGAAGCTCTGGATTCAGTGGCAGGCGCAACCGGCAACATCGTGTTCAAGCGAGCGGTATTACGCATCAGGCAGGATGTTTCCACCGGCATGCAGCTGAATTTTGCGATGCGCACCTCCGGTATATTTCCGAACATGGCGATCCAGATGACGGCCATTGGCGAAGAGTCTGGCGCACTGGATGACATGCTCGACAAGGTCGCGAGCTTCTATGAGGACGAGGTGGATAACATGGTCGATAACCTGACCAGTCTGATGGAGCCTTTCATCATGGTGGTGCTGGGGGTTATCGTCGGCGGACTGGTGGTTGCAATGTACCTGCCCATCTTCCAACTTGGCTCAGCGATCTGATATGTCCTTGAACGAATTTCTGAGTCACAACTCGCTGGCCTTCGTGATCACCGCATGGGTGATCGGTTTGCTGATCGGCAGTTTTCTCAACGTGGTGGTCTGGCGCCTGCCGAAAATGCTTGAGCGTGAATGGCGCTTGCAAGCCCATGACGTCCTGGATTTGCCACCCGAAGCCCCCGGCCCGGCTTACAACCTGATACTGCCTCACTCCGAGTGCCCCGACTGTGGCCATCGGATTCGAGCGTGGGAAAACATTCCCCTGCTCAGTTATCTGTTTTTACGCGGGCGATGCTCGAACTGCGCGACGCCGATCAGCAAACGTTACCCGCTGACCGAACTGGCTTGCGGCGTGCTGTCGGCGTTCGTCGCCTGGCACTTCGGCTTCGGTTGGCAGGCCTGCATGGTGCTGGTCCTAAGCTGGGGCCTGTTGGCAATGAGCCTGATCGACGCCGAACACCAGCTGTTGCCGGACGTGCTGGTGCTGCCGTTGATATGGCTGGGGTTGATCGTCAACAGTTTCGGGCTCTTCGTCTCACTGCATGACGCGCTCTGGGGCGCGGTGGCCGGCTATATGGCGCTTTGGACGGTGTTCTGGCTGTTCAAGCTGATCACCGGCAAGGACGGCATCGGCTACGGCGACTTCAAGCTCTTGGCGATGCTCGGCGCCTGGGGCGGCTGGCAGATCCTGCCGCTGACCATCCTGCTGTCATCGCTGCTGGGCGCCGTCATCGGGGTGATTTTGCTGCGCCTGCGGGATGCGAAAACCTCGACTCCGCTGCCCTTTGGCCCCTATCTGGCGATTGCCGGCTGGATTGCCTTGCTCTGGGGTGGTCAAATAACCGGCTTCTATTGGCAGTTTGTCGGTTTGAAATGAATACCCCTGTGGAAAAACCCTGGATTCTCGGTCTGACCGGCGGCATCGGCAGCGGCAAAAGCGCGGCCGCCCAGCACTTCATCGATCTGGGCGTGCACGTGGTGGACGCCGATCATGCGGCTCGCTGGGTGGTAGAACCCGGTCGCCCGGCACTGGCGAAGATCGCCGAGCACTTTGGCCCCGGCGTGCTGCAAGCCGACGGCCAACTGGATCGTGCGGCGCTGCGCAAGCTGATCTTCGAAGTGCCGGATGAACGCCGCTGGCTCGAAGCGCTGTTGCATCCGCTGATCGCCGAAGAAATCACTCACCATCTGGCCAAGGCACAATCGCCTTATGCGATTCTGGTTTCGCCGCTGCTGATCGAGTCCGGGCAGTACGCCATGACCCAACGGGTTTTGGTGATCGATGCCCCGGAACAGTTACAGATCGAACGCACCCTGCAGCGTGACCAGACCAGCGAACAGCAGGTCCAGGCGATCCTCAAGGCCCAGTCCAGCCGACAGGACCGCGTGAGCCATGCCGACGATGTGGTGGTCAACGACCGCGACCTCGCCTGGCTGCACAGCGAGGTCGAACGCCTGCATCATTTTTACCTTACTTTGCGTGGAGGCCAGTCATGAGCCAAACCCCTACCGTCGATTGCCCAACCTGTGGCGCCCCTGTCGAATGGAGCCCGGAGAACAAGTTCCGGCCATTCTGTTCAGACCGTTGCAAACTGATCGACCTGGGCGCCTGGGCGTCGGAAGAACACAAGATCCCGGTGAGCCCGGATGCCGAAGACGAAATGTTCAGCGAAGACTTCGACCCGCGCCACTGATCCCGCCCCTCAGGGCCGCATAAAGCCATAGTCCTGGCCCTCGTCGAGGTTCTCGGCGAGAAACCGCAACTCATCGGCCAGGTCTTCTATATTGCGTACCGCCTTGCTCTGCTGCACTACCGCACTGAGCAAGGCGCGCAGGCTCAATCCCGGATCGAAGCCCACCTCTTGCGCCACATCCAGACTCTGACGCAACTCCTGCCGGGCCCACTCATACACACTCATGCCATTGCTCCTGAAGGTTTTCCAGAGCATGGATTCGGCAACGTTTTTTGGATTTGATGTGGATCAAGATTTGGGATCGTCGTCTTTCCAGGGCGCCGAAAGGTAGCGGGTGCGATTGAACGTCTCCAGCCATTCGGGACAGAACACCACCAATGCGCTGACCACCATGCCGTTGATAAAGGCTTCCGGGAAAATCAGTAGCCACAGGTAGCCGACAAAATCTGTCAGCCAGTACGGCATGGCGAAACGTTCGTCGTACCACAGCAGCGTGAGCGCCAGAATCAGGCACAACAGGGCCGACAACGCAGCGGCAAAAAAACCCGAACAAAAAATGTACACAAAGGGATTACGCGGCTGCGCGCGCTCCACCAGGATGGCGCAGCACTCGGTGACCAGCACCGGCAGCAGAATCAGCAGCGCGCCGTTGACCCCCATCGCCGCCATGTCCTGCCGCCCCAGCAGGACCAATCCCGTTTGCGCGACCAATCCGCCGACAATCGCCAACGGCCAATCCAGCAGTAACGTCACCGCCGTCATGCCGATGAAGTGATAGGACACGCCGGTGTCGAAGTCCCGTCGCACCAGCCAGAGCATGAACAGCGCGAACACCGTGCCGAACAATAGATGCTGGCGGCGGCTGTCGCTGAACAGTTCGACCCAGGGTGCTCGACAGACAGCCCAGATCACTGCCGGCACGTAAATAAGCCAGCCAACTGTAAGGCTTTGTGGTGATAGCAGTTCGGCGCCGATCATGGGCGTGCCTTCTTCGGCGCCTGGGCCCATAAAAGCAAAAGACTGAGCAGCAACACTGTTCTATATTTCACGCGTCTCTCCCGTCGTGATAGCTCTCAGTCTATACCGGCGATTCTGAATGGCCGTATCGCGCGTCCACCCCGACGAATAGAAAATCCGAGGGAGCGAAAAAAAAGTTACGCAAACTTTACGAGACAAAACGACAAGCCGATCGATACTGCGCGGCGCTAATAAGACAGGCATTATTTATGTCCATTGCGGTATTGCGGTTTATCGGTTTCATCCTGGGTATTTTTTTGATCACACTGGCAGTGAGCATGGCGATACCGCTGCTCACGCTGGTGATCTATGAACGCAACGATGAGATGTCAGCCTTTCTGTGGTCAATCCTGATCACCGTGGTCTCCGGGCTGCTGCTGATCAACAAGGGACGTCCTGAAAACGCTCAGTTGCGTCCCCGCGATATGTACATGCTGACGACCGCCAGCTGGGTGGTCGTCTGCATGTTTGCCGCATTGCCCATGGTCTTTATCCAGAACATCAGCTACACCGACGCTTTTTTTGAAACGATGTCCGGCATCACCACCACCGGATCGACCATTCTGACCGGTCTGGACACCGCCTCCCCCGGATTGCTGATCTGGCGTTCAATGCTGCATTGGCTGGGCGGGATCGGCTTCATCGGCATGGCCGTGGCCATCCTGCCACTATTGCGGGTTGGGGGGATGCGGCTGTTCCAGACCGAATCATCCGACTGGTCAGAGAAGGTCACACCACGCTCCCATGTCGCCGCCAAATATATTCTGGGGCTGTATGTCGGGCTTACCGCTGTTTCCACGCTGGCCCTGTGGATAGCCGGAATGACGCCGTTCGAAGCCATCAACCATGCAATGGCGCTGATTTCTACAGGAGGATTTTCCACCTCCGATTCTTCTCTGGCGCACTGGACGCAACCGGCCATTCATTGGGTGTCGGTGGTTGTCATGATTTTGGGCAGCCTGCCTTTTACGCTGTACGTGAGCATGGTGCGCGGGAATAAACAGGCCTTGTTCAACGATCATCAGGTACGCGGCTTCATTGGTTTTTTGCTCATCACCTGGCTGCTGTTCGGCACCTGGCTGTGCTTGAACAGCGAGTACGGCTGGTGGGACGCGTTCCGGATCGTGGCGGTCAACGTGACGTCGGTGGTCACGACGACCGGGGTGGCGCTAGGGGATTACACGTTATGGGGCAGCTTCTCCGTGTTGCTGTTTTTTTATCTGACCTTTGTCGGCGGCTGCTCCGGCTCCACTGCCGGCGGTCTTAAAATCTTCCGTTTTCAAGTGGCTGGCGCCCTGCTCATGGGCAGCCTGAAACAATTGATTCATCCTCGCGCCGTCATCCAGAAGAAATACAACAATCGCCCCATCGATGAAGATATCGCCCGCTCACTCCTGACGTTTTCATTCTTTTTCACCATCACCATCGGGGCGATCGCCATGGGGTTGGCGCTCATCGGCCTGGACTGGACCACGGCATTGAGTGGCGCGGCCACCGCCGTCTGTAACGTGGGGCCTGGCCTTGGTTCGATCATTGGCCCGGCAGGTAACTTCTCGACACTGCCCGATTCGGCCAAATGGCTGCTGACCATTGGCATGCTGCTGGGAAGACTGGAGATCCTCACTGTTCTGGTGTTGTTTATCCCGGTTTTCTGGAAGTACTAGGGGCGTTCTCAATGAGTTTCCCCGCCGCGCCGGGAATCAATTGAGAACGCCCCCTACCCTGACGACCAATGGTGATTTATTGCCTAGACTCCTCTTGTCCACCGTGCAAACGCGTTTCAGACATGAACGGCACGAGAACTAAAACAAGAGGAACGTCCAAATGCTCAAATCATTGTGGAGCGCGCTCGCCTGCACACTCGCGCTGGGCTCGTCGAGCCTGGCGCTGGCGGCTGATCCAGTCGTTATCAAGTTTTCTCACGTGGTTGCCGAACAAACGCCTAAAGGCCAAGGCGCCCTGCTGTTCAAGAAACTCGTCGAAGAACGCCTGTCCGGCAAGGTCAAGGTAGAGGTTTATCCAAACTCTTCGCTGTTTGGTGATGGCAAGGAAATGGAGGCGCTGCTGTCGGGCGATGTGCAGATGATTGCGCCGTCGCTGGCCAAATTCGAGCAATACACACCCAAGCTGCAATTGTTCGATCTGCCCTTCCTGTTCAACGACATCTCGGCAGTCGACCGCTTCCAGCGAAGCCCTGAAGGCCAGGGGCTTCTCAAGTCCATGGAAAGCAAAAACATCACCGGTCTGGCCTATTGGCACAACGGCATGAAGCAGTTGTCCGCCAATAAGGCGCTGCGTAAACCGGGCGATGCCCGTGGTTTGAAATTCCGCGTGCAGGCTTCGGCCGTGCTTGAAGAGCAATTCAAGGCGGTGCGCGCCAACCCTCGCAAAATGAGCTTCGCCGAGGTCTATCAGGGCTTGCAGACCGGTGTCGTCAATGGCGCGGAAAACCCTTACTCGAATATCTACAGCCAGAAAATGCACGAAGTGCAAAAGTTCATCACTGAATCCGACCATGGCTTGCTCGATTACATGTTGATCACCAACACCAAGTTCTGGAGTGGCCTGCCGCCGGATACAAAAAACGAACTGGACAAGATCATCGTCGAGGTCACCACTCAGGTGAACAAAGACGCAGAGAAACTGAACCAGGATGCCAAACAGAACATCATCAACGCCAAAACCACTGAAATCATCACCCTGACCCCAGAGCAACGTGGCGAGTGGCGCGAAGCAATGAAACCGGTCTGGAAGAAGTTTGAAGGTGATATCGGTGCCGACCTGATCAAGGCCGCCGAAGCCGCCAACCAGGCTCAGTAATCTGCCGGCGGGCGCCGCCTGAAAGGGCGGCCCCTGTTTCATCGTCGTCACTCGATCGGGAGATGCCACTCATGAATGCCTTACGGCGAATCTGGGATCACTTCGAAGAAGGTTTTATCGTCTTCCTGCTGGCGGCAATGACGCTGGTAACGTTCGTCTACGTCATCCTTAACAATCTCTATAGCGTTTTCTACAGCCTCGCCGAGCAGTGGCAGAGCGCCAGTGAACCCTTGTTCGCGATTGGCGACAGTATCATGGGGATGGCCCAAGCCATGACGTGGAGCATATCGCTGACCAAGGCCTTGTTCGCCTGGTTGATCTTTTTTGGCCTGTCCTATGGCGTGCGCACGGCCGGGCACATTGGTGTCGATGCCTTGGTGAAACTGGCCAGCAAACCGGTTCAGCGAATCATTGGCATCATTGCCTGCCTCTGCAGTCTGGTTTATGCGGGCCTGCTCAGCGTCGCCAGTTTCGAATGGATTCAAACCTTGTTCATCGCCGGCATCGGTGCCGAGGACCTCGGTCATTACGGCATCATGCAATGGCACATCGGGCTGATTGTGCCGGTGGGTTTTGCCTTGGTGTTCATCCGCTTTGCCGAAATCCTGGTGCGCATCGTGCAAAACCGTCAAACGGGCCTGGGCCTGGCCGACGAGGCCGCGGAGGTGATGAAACTGACCGAGCATGAGGATGACAAAAAATGACTATTCTCTTCCTCTTTGCTGCCCTGTTCGCGCTGATGTTTATCGGCGTGCCGATCGCCATTTCCCTTGGCCTGGCCGGTTCGCTGACGATCATCTTTTTCAGCCCTGACTCCGTGCGCTCACTGGCCATCAAGCTGTTCGAGACCTCCGAACATTACACGTTGCTGGCCATCCCGTTCTTTTTGCTGGCCGGTGCCTTCATGACCACGGGAGGGGTGGCGCGGCGCTTGATCGACTTTGCCAACGCGTGCGTTGGGCATATTCGCGGCGGCCTGGCCATCGCGGCGGTGCTGGCGTGCATGCTGTTCGCCGCGTTGTCTGGCTCAAGCCCCGCAACGGTAGCTGCCGTGGGCTCCATCGCCATTGCCGGGATGGTCCGCTCCGGTTATCCACAGGCGTTCGGTGCCGGTATTGTGTGCAACGCCGGCACCCTGGGGATTCTTATTCCTCCTTCTATTGTGATGGTGGTGTATGCCGCAGCGACGGAAACCTCGGTCGGCAAGCTGTTCATGGCCGGCGTGGTGCCAGGCCTGCTGCTGGGTACAGCGCTGATGGTGGCCATCTACGTCGTCGCCGTGAGGAAAAACTTGCCTGCCATGCCACGGGCGACTGTTCGTGAATGGTTGAGTGCGGCACGCAAGGCCATTTGGGGCTTGCTGCTCATGTTCATCATCCTGGGCGGCATCTACTCCGGAATGTTCACCCCGACCGAGGCGGCGGCCGTGGCAGCGGTCTATGCGGCATTCATTGCGCTGTTCGTCTACAAGGACATGTCGTTTCGCGAGATACCGAAGGTACTGCTCGAATCTGCCAAGCTGAGCATCATGCTGATGTTCATCATCGCCAACGCCATGCTCTTCGCCCACGTACTGACCACCGAGCAATTACCTCAACAAATCACCGCCTGGGTCATCGGCGCGGGCCTGACACCGGTGACATTCCTGCTCGTGGTGAACATCGTGTTGTTGGTGGCTGGCGCCTTCATGGAGCCCTCGGCAATCATCCTGATCCTGGCGCCGATCATGTTCCCGATTGCCATGAAGTTGGGAATCGACCCGATTCATTTGGGAATCATTATGGTGGTGAACCTGGAGATCGGTCTGATTACGCCGCCCGTGGGCCTGAACCTGTTTGTCACATCGGCGGTGACCGGCATGTCACTGACCGCCACCATTCGTGCAGCAATGCCTTGGCTGATCATCCTGCTGCTGTTCCTGGTATTGATTACCTATGTCCCGTGGATTTCTCTGGTTCTGCCGAACTCGCTGGGGATGACGTAAACGAGCAACCAGGCCCCAACATTGCGCTGGAAGGTCTTGGCCGGGTGGACGGCATGCGCCATGGAGCATGTCGACCATCAGGGCCAGACCCATCGCGTAACGTACGAAGCCATAGGTGACTGCACCCGGGCTCATAACAGCTTCCACGTGTAGCTGAGGATCAGGCGGTTTTCGTCGATATCGCTGCGGTAGTTGGAACGCGCCATCACATTGCGAACACGGATGCCGAGGCCTTTGAGGCTGCCACTCTGCAGCACATAGCCGATATCCAGATCGCGCTCGCGGTCCTTGCCTTCAAAGCCCTTGCCGGTGTCGACGTTATAGCCGGTGATGTAACGCACGGTGCTGGTCAGGCCGGGCATGCCGAGGGCCGCGAAGTCGTAGTCGTAACGCGCTTGCCAGGAGCGTTCATCGGTGTAGGCGAACTCGTAGGTCGGCACCTCGTTGCCCAGCGGTGAGATGTTGGCAAACACCCGCGGGAAGGCGCTGTCGCCGAACATGCCCTGATAGCCGACATAAAACGTGTGGCCGCCGCGCTTGGCCGACAGCAACGAGAAGAACGCCTGGTTGTCGATATTGCCCAGCAACTTTTTGCCGTCTTCGCGCGAATCGTAGTAGCCGAGGTTGGCACCCAGGGTCCAGTCGCCCATCGGCTGGCTGTGTTTGAGGCCGAGAAAGCGCTGGTTGTAGATATCTTCCAATTGCCCGAACCAGGCACTGACCGAACTGCGCTTGTCATTGAAGGCGTAGTCGGCGCCAGCAAAGTTGAAACCATCGCTGCTGACCTGACGCTGCGGTACATGACCGAGCATGGCTTGCATCTTTTCGTCGCCGGCTTCGTTGCGCAGGCTGGTCGAATTCAAGTGGCCGCCTTGCAAGGTCAGGCCATCGATTTCATTGGAGCTGATGCTTGCGCCCTGATAGCTGGGCGGCAGCAGCCGGATATCGCTGAAGGCCAGCACCGGCACGTTGGGTTGCAACTCCCCCACTTTCAGCTCGGTCCTGGAGTAACGCATCTTCAGCGCACCTTCCAGACGGCTGTAATCATCTGCCGCGCGACCATCATCGTGCACCGGCAGCAAACCGGTATTGACCCGGTCCGGGCTGCTGTCGAGTTTGAGGCCGAGCAGGCCGATGACATCCACACCAAAACCGACCGGGCCCTGGGTATAACCGGATTTGACGTTGAGGATGAAGCCTTGCGCCCACTCTTCGGCCTTCGACTGTTGATTGGCCCCGACGATGTCGGAAAAGTCCCGACTGAAGTAGTAGTTACGCGCCTGCAAGGTGGCCGTGGTGTCTTCGATGAAGCCGCCCTCGGCGGCCATCACGCCACCGGAAAAACCCGAGACGACCGCCAGGGACAACACTGAACCGGTTGCTGGAAAAATCTGTTTCATCGCTGTTCTCTTATTGTTATTGATCGACAGGTTGAAGTGCTCCACCCGTGGCGGATTCGCCACGGGGGATGGTTAAAAACGGATAAGGATCGGGGTTGCGATTACTTACTCGGTCAGCGCGCCACCTCCTGCGCAGGGGCCGCTTGAGTCGCCGGTGCGGGACGCCGGGCACTCAACAGCACGTGCGTGACCATGCCGAAAATCAGCCCCCAAAAAGCGGCGGACAAACCAAACAGCGACATGCCCGAGGCGGTGGTGAGAAAGGTCACCAGCGCGGCTTCGCGATCACTCGGCACGGCCATTGCGCCGGCCAACGCCCCGGCTATCGCGGCGAACAGCGCCAGCCCGGCCAGGGCTGCGATCAGTTCCTTGGGGAACGCCGAAAACAACGAAACCAGCGTGGCACCGAAGATCCCCAGCACCAGGTAACACAGCCCGCCCACGACCCCGGCCACATAGCGTTTGCGCGGATCTTCATGGGCCTCGCGACCGGTACAAATGGCGGCGGTAATCGCCGCCAGATTCAACCCGTGACAACCGAACGGTGCCAACAGCGCAGAGCCCAACGCGCTGCTGGCGATGATCGGGCCGGCCGGCGTTGTGTAACCGCTGGCACGCAGCACCGCCATGCCGGGAACAAACTGGCCGGTCAGCGCCACCATCACCAGCGGCAAGGCGACATTCAGCGTTGCACTCAAGCTGAACGCGGGGGTGATCCACACCGGCGTGGCCAAACCGATCACCAGCGCTTCGCGGTGCAAATCACCGGAAAGAAACGCCATCGAACAGCCCACCAGCAGCACCATCAACACCGCATAGCGCGGCATCACCCGCTTGCAGATCAGGTACGTGGCAAACATCGCCAGCACCAGCAATGGCTTGCCTTGCAACGAGACGAACAACCCCGTGCCGAAGCTGAACAGAATCCCCGCCAGCATCGCCGCCGCAATCGCCGCGGGCAGTTTGCCGATGATCCGGTCAAACGCCCCCGACACGCCGACCAGGAAAATGATCAGGCTGCTGACCAGGTAAGCGCCCACCGCCTCCGGCATGGAGATTCCCGGCAACAGTGCCACCAGCAACGCAGAGCCCGGTGCCGACCACGCGATGATCACCGGGACGCGGTAACGCAGGCTCAAACCGATACCGAGCACGGCGCTGCCGATGGAAATCGCCCAGACCCAGGACGACAACACTTCCCGCGAGAGGTGTGCGGTCTCGGCGGCCTGAAAGATGATCACCAAGGGGCCTGCGTAGGAAATCACCGTGGCGATAAATCCGGCGACGGCAGCAGACAGGGAAAAGTCCTGAATTAACGCTTTCATGAAACCTCGCCGCAAGACTCGTCAGGCGATCCGTGGCACAGGCCCGGCCGCTCTTGTTCGGAAAAAAGTGCGGGTGACCAGGCAGGCGACACGGCATGACGCCGTGCCGACCGCTGCCTGGCTCAAGCGCTGGTCGGCGCCAGCGTCTGGGTGGCACCTTTGGCGCTGCGCTGACTGCTGATGGCGAACACGGTCATGGCGAGGGCGGCCACCGCACCCGGCAAGGCAAACGCCATGAAGTTCAGTTGCAGTGGCAGGCTGATCCCCAACAAGGCACCGCCCAGCAGTGGGCCGACGATGGCGCCGTTGCGGCCGATGCCCGACGCCCAGCCCAAACCGGTGGAGCGAATGGTCATTGAGTAGAACTGCGCGGCGCAGGCGTACAGCAGAATCTGCGAGCCGATGGTGGTGGCGCCGGCAAGGGCGATCAGCAGGTACAACACCGGCATCGGACTGTTGAAGCCCAGCAAGGTGATCGATACCGCAGCCACGACGAAGAACACCGCCAACACGCGCGGCAAGTTGAGCTTGTCGCCCAGCATTCCGCCGCCGACCGCGCCGAAAATGGCGCCGAAGTTGAGCACCAGCAGGAACGACAGACTCGAGCCCAGGCTGTAACCGGCGTTGGCCATCAGTTTCGGTAGCCAGGAACTCAAGGCGTAGACCATCAGCAAGCAGCAGAAAAATGCCAGCCACAGCATCAGCGTGCGCAACGCACGCCCCTCACGGAACAGCTGCAACACCGGGGTGCCAGTGCCCTTCACTTCGCTCATGTGCAACTGATCGCTGGCGAGTGCAACGTAAGCCGGGTCAACCCGCTCCAGAACGTTGCGCGCCTCTTGATTACGCCCCTGACGCAGCATGAAACCCACCGATTCAGGCAGGAAGTACATGATCAACGGCAACAACAGCAACGGCAGCACCGCCACGTAAAACACCGACTGCCAGCCGAAACTGGGGATCAGCACGATGCCGAGCCCCGCCGAGAGCATGCCGCCCACCGAGTAGCCGCTGAACATGATCGCCACCAGCGTGCTGCGGATTTTTTTCGGCGCGTACTCGTTCATCAGCGCCACGACATTGGGCATCACCCCGCCAATGCCCAACCCGGCAACGAACCGGCAGAGGCCAAACTCGGTGGGGTTACGGGCAAAACCATTGAGCACGGTAAAACCGCTGAAGAGCATCACGCACAGGGTGATGGCTTTCTTGCGGCCAATCTTGTCTGACAGCGGGCCGAAAAACAGCGCGCCGAACATCATCCCGAACAGTGCATAACTTCCCAGCGCGCCAGCTTGCAGGGGACTGAGCCCCCACTCTTTCATCAGCATCGGCAACACCACGCCGTAGATCACCAAATCGTATCCGTCGAAGATGATGATCAGGGCGCACCAGAACAGCACCATCCAGTGAAAGCGGTTGAATCGAGCGTTGTCGATCACCTCATGTACGTCGATCTTGCGCATGGCATCTATCTCTTGTTGTTGTTTTTTTAAGAGTCGGTAACGCGGCTAACGTCCGTACAGCCGAGGGTAGAGACGCCGGGCACGGGGCAATAGCCGCTTTGCGCAGATCGTTATCCGTTTTGTGCAAGGCCCTGTAGCAACCCTGTAGAGGGTTGATTCATGGACTAGACTCACGCGGTTAGTGATGAAGTTGAACGTCAAGAGCAGAGGGCCGTCCACGACTGACGCCAGGTTTGCTCGAAGCAATGCGCGATCTGCAAGCTGATAGCTGCACCTGCAGGGTCTATCTATCGGCAGTCAGCGACTGGCATAGGTGAGGCTTGGGTCATGGCAAAGGACAAGAAGAAAACCCCTGTTAAAAGCAACTCCGCTGAACCCTTGAAACTGAAGAACAAAGACTATCTTGAGCAGTTACGCCGACTGCATGTCGAAATGGTCAAGTTGCAGGAATGGGTGAAACAAAAGGGCATCAAGATTTGTATCGTCTTCGAGGGGCGCGATGGCGCCGGCAAGGGTGGGACGATCAAGGCGCTCACTGAGAGGGTGAGCCCGCGTGTCTTTCGGGTGGTGGCGCTACCGGCCCCGACCGATCGCGAGAAGAGCCAGATGTATATACAGCGCTACCTGGCGCACATGCCAGCGGCTGGCGAAGTGGTGATCTTCGATCGCAGTTGGTACAACCGCGCAGGGGTCGAGCGTGTGATGGGATTTTGTACCGATGAGCAGGTGACCCGTTTCCTGGCCCTGGCCCCCCTGATGGAACGCATGATGGTCGACTCGGGCGTCATGCTGTTCAAGTATTGGCTGGAGGTCAGCGAAGAGGAGCAGACCCGTCGGCTCGAGGCGCGGATCAAGGATGGCCGCAAAATCTGGAAACTGACGCCAATGGATCTCAAGTCATACAGCCGCTGGTACGACTACTCCCGCGCACGTGATGACATGTTCAAGGCGACCGACACCGATCATGCTCCGTGGCTTGTGGCCAACTCGAACGACAAGAAGCGGGCCCGCCTCAACATCATCTCTGATTTGCTCAGCCGTATTCCGTACAAGAATGTACCGCGCGAGAAGGTGATTTTGCCCAAGCGGCAGAAATCAGGCGGCTATCGTGAACCGGATTATCCGTTGCGGCGAATTCCGGAAAAGTTCTGACCGGCACGTTCAAGCGGATCTGCGCTGTACACCAAAGGGCCACAGTCCTATGAGCCATTCGGATGCTTCGCCTCCCGTCCCGGAACCGGGCCGCATTGCCCATCGCAACACCGGCGGCGACACCGGTTGGAGTCGCTGGCTTCCCGGACTACGCACGCTGCGCGGTTACAAAATAACCTGGTTGCGGCACGACCTCGTGGCCGGACTGGTGCTGACCACGATGTTGGTACCTGTCGGCATCGCCTACGCAGTGGCATCGGGCGTACCCGGCATCTATGGCCTTTACGCGACCATCGTCGGGCTACTCGCGTATGCGCTGTTCGGCCCCAGCCGAATTCTGGTGCTGGGGCCCGATTCCTCGCTGGCGGCCGTCATTCTCGCAGTCGTCCTGCCACTGTCCGGTGGCGACCCGCATCGTGCAATCGCCCTTGCGGGCATGATGGCGATCGTATCGGGGGCTGTGTGCATCCTGGCTGGCATCGCGCGCCTGGGCTTCGTCACGGAGCTTCTTTCCAAACCGATCCGCTACGGGTACATGAACGGGATCGCGCTGACGGTATTGATCAGCCAACTGCCCAAGCTTTTCGGTTTTTCGATTGAGTCCGATGGCCCGCTGAGAAACCTGTGGGCGATCGCTACGGCGGTAATGGAGGGGAAAACCAACTGGACCGCCTTCATGGTCGGCGCAGCCACCTTGGCCGTGATTCTTTTGCTCAAGGGCAACAAGCGCGTGCCGGGCATTTTGATCGCCGTGGTGGGAGCGACCGTCGTTGTGGGTGTGCTGGACCTTGCAGCGCGCGCGGGAGTGTCAGTCCTCGGCTCTCTTCCACAAGGCCTGCCTGCGTTCGCCATCCCCTGGATCACCAGGGACGACATCGTCCCCGTCCTGATCGGTGGTTGCGCCGTTGCCCTGGTTTCGTTCGCCGATACCAGCGTGCTCTCACGTGTCTATGCGGCACGAAGCCGTACCTATGTGGACCCGAACCAGGAAATGGTGGGGCTCGGTTTTACCAATCTCGCCGCCGGATTGTTTCAGGGTTTTCCGATTTGCAGCAGTTCGTCCCGTACGCCCGTGGCCGAAGCCGCAGGCGCCAAAACCCAGTTGACCGGAGTCGTCGGCGCGCTTGCGGTTGCCATGTTGCTAATGGTCGCGCCGGACCTGTTGAAGGACTTACCTACCAGCGCACTTGCTGCGGTGGTGATCGCCTCCGCCATCGGCCTGATTGAGGTCAGCGACCTGCGACGCATTTATCGAATCCAGCGTTGGGAGTTCTGGTTGTCAATCGTCTGCACCGTCGGCGTGGCCGTGCTGGGTGCGATCGAGGGGATCGGCCTGGCCATCGTGATCGCCGTCATCGAATTTCTGTGGGATGGCTGGCGTCCTTACTCTGCCGTCCTGGGACGCGCGGACGGCGTGAAGGGTTATCACGACATCAAGCGCTATCCCGACGCGCGCCTTGTACCCGGCCTGGTCCTGTTTCGCTGGGATGCGCCGTTGTTTTTCGCCAACGCCGAATTGTTCCATGACCGAGTGCTGGACGCCGTGGCCGCATCGCCTACGCCAGTGCGCTGGCTGGTTGTTGCGGCGGAACCCGTCACCAGCGTGGACGTGACCTCCGCCGACATGTTGGCGGAACTTGATGAAACGTTGCACGCGGCGGGTATCAAGTTGTGCGTGGCCGAGATGAAGGACCCGGTCAAGGACAAGCTGAAGCGATTCGGGCTTTTTGCGCGGCTTGGCGAAACAGCGTTCTTTCCAACAATAGGCTCTGCAGTCGACAGCTATCTCGCGATACATCCGGTGGATTGGATGGGTCGGGATGACAAGAGTCGCTGAGCGACATGTTCACCGGCTCACTTGCGACCAGGGCCGGACTTACCAAATGCAGGCCCTTGCCACTCTCTACAGGAGGTAATCCATGGTTCCCATACCCCTTCTCGAAAAGGTTTTTTCCCGAGACCTGCTCGATGTACTGATTCGTGCCGGAGTGATTGCCGTTCTGGTGATGTTCTGCTTTCAGATATTCAGCCCGTTCCTCGACCTGATGCTGTGGTCGGTGATCCTGGCAATCACCCTCTACCCCTTGCAGATCAGATTCAAAGGCAAGCTGGGAAACAAGGACGGGATCACCGCGACGCTGATCGTATTCATCGTCATCAGTATTCTTATGGTGCCTATTTATTTATTGGGAGCCTCACTTGCGGATTCGGTGGAAAGGGTCATGACCATGGTCAAAACCGACAGTTTCCATATTCCGCCACCCTCCGATGCGATAGCCAGCTGGCCACTGGTGGGCGAACCTCTTTATAACTTGTGGGCGCAAGCCACCACTGACCTGCCCGATCTGGCACACAAGTTCATGCCGCAGATCAAAGGTGTCAGCCTCTCCCTGCTGAGCAAGCTTGCGGGTGTCGGCATGGGGCTCCTTTTATTCATCGTCGCCCTGATTATTGCCGGTATTTTTTTAGCGTATGGCGAGAGCGGCCACCGCAGCGCGGTGCAAATCGTTTCGCGCTTCAGCGGTCCGATCAAGGGGCCGAAAATCGCCGATCTGTGCACCGCCACCATCCGGGCAGTGGCATTGGGGGTGGTCGGCATCGCGTTCATCCAGATGCTGTTGGTGGGCATCGGCTTTGTATTCATGGGCGTCCCCGGCGCCGGCCTTCTCGCCTTGGCGGTGCTGCTTCTTGGCATCATGCAATTACCGGCAACCCTGATTACCCTTCCGGTCATCGTCTTTGTTTTCATGAGCGAAGGTGCCAGTACGGCGACCATTGTGTTTGCCATTTATGTCTTCATCGCGGGATTGGTCGATAACGTCCTCAAACCGCTGCTGCTGGGTCGTGGTGTCGATGTGCCGATGCCCGTGGTGCTGATCGGCGCCTTGGGTGGCATGGTCACGGGCGGTATCCTCGGCCTGTTTATCGGCCCTGTGATACTCGCGGTCGGCTATCAGCTGTTCTGGGAATGGGTGGATCAAGCGCAAGAGCCCGGGCCAGATAATCAAGGACCTGATACGGCGGTAGAAGATATTCGCTGATAAACCCCCATAGGCATGCCAGAAAAAACGGCTGAAGAAATCCCGACAGACTTTTTTCTTTTGCGACAGACTTATTATTCAGATCACATTTGAA
This sequence comes from Pseudomonas sp. F-14 TE3482, assembly GCF_053629455.1. Lineage (NCBI taxonomy): Bacteria > Pseudomonadati > Pseudomonadota > Gammaproteobacteria > Pseudomonadales > Pseudomonadaceae > Pseudomonas > Pseudomonas sp. F-14 TE3482. The sequence continues at coordinate 2,167,804 of NZ_JBRJII010000001.1, read as the reverse complement.
CGCTAAGCTTGGGCCTATGGATGATTCAGATTATTTACGCCTGCTGACCATTGCGGCCGAGCAAGCCAACACGTTCCTCTCCAATGCCCGCAAATGGGAGCGTGAGCGTTGGGTTTGCCAGCGCCTGCTGCAAGGCCTGAACATTCCCTATCGCGCCGACGAATTTGCCCCCGCCGGGGAGCCACCGGACGTGTTGTTCCGCGACGCGAACTTCGAAGTGTTCTTCGTGCTCGACGAGGGTCGGCGCCTCAACGATGAATGGCGCGACGAGTTGCAACGTCGACGCAGCGCGTTTTCCCTGAGCCAGCTAGTGCGCCGCGAGGCTAAGCCCCGGCGCATCCCGGCCAATGAATTTCTGCTGAGACTGGCGCCGACCTTGCGCAAAAAAGCCCACAACTACAAAGAGCGCGGCATGGACCTGGGGGAGCTGGACATCATCGCCTTCGCCAGCCTCAAGCGCGAAGTGCTGGACCTCAACAGCCACTTTCCGCCGCCCACCGAATACCTGCGTCAGGGCTGGCGCTCGTTGTCGCTGGTCGGCCCGACCTTCGCCCGAGTGTTGTTCGCACACCCGGAAGCCCCGGATTTCCTGCGCAGCAACCTGGGGCGCAGCATCGTTTTCGACGTCGGGATCAGCCTGTGAGTCCGTTGCAGGCGTTGGTCGCCGAGTGTTACAAAGTGGAATCATTCGCCATTCCCGCCAGCAACTATGCTCCGTTCCACACCGGATAGGTCGCAACATCGCTGCGCGCTGTAGCGTCTACACATTCAGCAACGTCTACCTGACGAGGCCTTTATGACCAGCCGCCTGAACCCCGACGACCAGAAACATGTCGAAGAGTACCTGAACCTGTCCCAGCACCAAGTCGAGCGCCGGCCTTTCCGGCCGTGGATGCTCCTGGTGGTGGTGTTGGCAGTGACCATGGGTTTAGGCCTGTTGAGCCGACTTATCAGTTACCTGACGCTATGAGCTGCATCGCGCTCGCTCGGTTGACTGCACCGATTTCTTTTAGCCTTGCGAGATATCCCCATGACTCATCGTATTGTCATCGTTGGCGGCGGCGCCGGCGGTCTGGAGTTGGCTACCCGTCTGGGTAAGACTCTGGGCAAGCGCGGCACGGCCAGTGTGATGCTGGTCGACGCGAACCTGACCCACATCTGGAAACCGTTGTTGCACGAAGTGGCGGCAGGTTCCCTGAACTCTTCCGAAGACGAACTCAACTATGTTGCCCAGGCAAAATGGAACCACTTCGAGTTCCAGCTGGGGCGCATGAGCGGGCTCGACCGCGCACAGAAGAGAATCCAGCTGGCCGCCACTTATGACGAGGCAGGCCTGGAACTGGTGCCGGCGCGCGAAGTGCCTTACGACTCGCTGGTGATTGCCGTCGGCAGCACCACCAACGACTTCGGCACGCAGGGCGCGGCGCAGCACTGTCTGTTCCTCGACACCCGCAAACAGGCCGAGCGCTTCCATCAGCAATTGCTCAATCATTACCTGCGCGCCCACGCCGGGCAGACCGATAAGGTCGAGCAGATTAGCGTAGCGATCGTCGGCGCCGGTGCCACCGGGGTCGAATTGGCCGCGGAACTGCACAACGCCGCCCATGAACTCGCGGCCTACGGCCTGGACCGGATCAAACCGGAAAACATGCACATTACCCTGATCGAAGCCGGGCCACGGGTGCTCCCTGCGCTACCGGAACGGATCGGCGGCCCTGTGCATAAAACCCTGGAGAAACTCGGGGTCAACGTCATGACCAATGCGGCAGTCAGCGAAGTGACGGCAGACAGCCTGATTACCGCCGATGGCCAAGAGATCAACGCCAGCCTCAAAGTCTGGGCCGCCGGGATTCGTGCACCGGGCTTCCTCAAGGACATCGATGGCCTGGAAACCAACCGCATCAATCAGCTGCAAGTATTGCCGACCCTGCAAACCACTCGTGACGAGAACATCTTCGCCTTCGGTGACTGCGCGGCCTGCCCACAACCGGGCACCGACCGCAATGTGCCACCGCGTGCCCAGGCCGCGCACCAGCAAGCTTCGTTACTGGCCAAATCGCTGAAACTGCGGATCGAAGGCAAAGCCCTGCCGGAGTACAAGTACACCGACTATGGTTCGCTGATTTCGCTGTCGCGTTTTTCGGCTGTGGGTAACTTGATGGGCAACCTGACCGGCAGCGTCATGCTCGAGGGCTGGCTGGCGCGGATGTTTTACGTGTCGCTGTATCGCATGCACCAGATGGCGCTATATGGCGCGTTCCGCACGGCGATGTTGATGCTGGGAAGCAAAATTGGGCGCGGGACTGAGCCGCGGCTGAAGCTGCACTAAATACTCGGCGTCTGTCAGGGCCCCATCGCGGGCAAGCCACGCTCCCACAGGTTATGTGTTGGACCCAGATCCATGGTCGATACATAACCTGTGGGAGCGTGGCTTGCCCGCGATGCAGGCGCCTCGGTCCAACCTGCGGACACTTGTGTGTCTCACTGTATCTCCCCCGCTAATTCCATCCCTTCGCTTACAAAGCCCCCCCTTGTGCGACACAGTAGCGATACACCACGCCCGCTAAATGGCCACACCCGAGCAAGGCACTGCCTGCTTCGGTCATCGCCGCACTCACGTGGCGTCCTTTATCGAGCGGTTGTGTTGTGCAACCCAGGAGATTTGTAATGTCCCGTACCACTACTCTCAGCAAAAACACTGTTGGCCTGCTCGGCGCTGTCCTGGCCGGAGGCATGATGTTGTCCGGCTCCGTATTCGCTTCGCAGCCGCTGACTCAGGGCTACCTGCTGGCCTCGGCGGAACAGGTCGTGAAGACGCCGGAAGGCAAATGTGGCGAAGGCAAGTGCGGCGATGCTTCGATGGCCCGGACCGATACCGATGATGACGGCAAGGTATCCCGCGCGGAGTTTTTGAAAGTGGCGCCCAAGGCTGACTTCGACAAGATCGACACCAACCATGACGGCCAAATCTCGGAACAAGAGGCTTTTGATAACGTGAAAGCCAACTACGAAGCCAATGGTAAAAAGATGCCAAAGGGCTTGTTCGAGCACCTGAAAGACAATAGTTAAGCCTCTGAAGGCCCAAGCCCTGCCTCTTCGTCGAGAAGCAGGGCTTTTTTGCATTTACAGCAGGCAAAAAAAATCCCCGTATCTTTCGATACGAGGATTTTTAATATGGTCGGGGTAAGGGGATTCGAACTCCTGACATCCTGCTCCCAAAGCAGGCGCGCTACCGGACTGCGCTATACCCCGGTAAAAAAAGGCACCTTTGAAAGGCGCCTTCTGCGAACAGAGCTTTTGGCGTCTGATCTTAAGATTCGATTCCAGCGTTAACTGGTTTCAAAAATGGTGGGTCGTGTGGGATTCGAACCTACGACCAATTGGTTAAAAGCCAACTGCTCTACCAACTGAGCTAACGACCCAAAAATGGTCGGGGTAAGGGGATTCGAACTCCTGACATCCTGCTCCCAAAGCAGGCGCGCTACCGGACTGCGCTATACCCCGGTTTGAAATTGGCTCCGTGACCAGGACTCGAACCTGGGACCCAATGATTAACAGTCATTTGCTCTACCGACTGAGCTATCACGGAACTACATATTTCAATTACAACTGATATTTCAATTACAACTGATATTTCAATTTACAACTGTGAAGCTTGCTTCACCTCTTCGACCCGATCGCATCGCTGCGTTCGTGTGTCTGAGGCGCGCTATTCTACAATCTTAAGCACCTCTGTCAACCCCCTAAATTGCTTTCAAGTTAATGATTTGCAACTTATTTCAGATTCCTGCTTGGGGAGCAGAAACCCTTCAGGGCGACTTACTGCGGGGCGCACTTTACAAGCCTTTTCCTTTGAGTTCAACAGCCTGGCGAAAAAAAGGCCTCGCAATGCGAGGCCTCCTTTTATTGCACTGCCGCCGAGCGTCAGACGAAAACGATTTCGTCGTTCTCCACGACACCTTTGGCGGTATCGCCGGGCATGAATCGACCCGACAGAATCAGCTGTGCCAACGGGTTCTCGATCCAGCGCTGGATCGCCCGTTTCAGCGGCCGTGCGCCATACACAGGGTCGTAACCGACGGCGATCAGCTTGTCCATCGCTTCCGGGCTCAGCTCAAGCTTCAGCTCGCGCTCGGTCAGGCGGCTACGCAGGCGCCCCAACTGGATCTCGGTAATGCCGGCGATCTGATCCCGAGCCAGCGGCTCGAAAATCACCACTTCGTCGACCCGGTTGATGAACTCCGGCCGGAAGTGCGTGGAAATCGCATCCATCACCGCCGCGCGCTGCGCTTCGCGATCCCCCACCAGCTCCTGGATCTGCACCGAGCCAAGGTTGGAGGTCATGACGATCACAGTATTTTTGAAATCCACCGTGCGGCCATGGCTGTCGGTCAAACGGCCATCTTCGAGCACTTGCAGCAAAATGTTGAACACGTCCGGGTGGGCCTTCTCGACCTCGTCCAGGAGGATCACCGAATAAGGCTTGCGACGCACTGCCTCGGTCAGGTAACCGCCCTCTTCATAGCCCACGTAGCCCGGTGGCGCACCGATCAGTCGAGCCACGGAATGTTTCTCCATGAACTCGGACATATCGATCCGCACCATCGCCTCTTCGGTATCGAACAGGAACTCGGCCAGCGCCTTGCACAACTCGGTTTTACCGACACCGGTCGGGCCGAGGAACATGAACGAACCGCTCGGGCGATTCGGGTCGGACAACCCGGCGCGGGAACGCCGCACCGCGTTGGAGACAGCGATCACCGCTTCGTCCTGACCGATCACACGTTGGTGCAACAGGCTTTCCATCTTCATCAGTTTTTCGCGCTCGCCCTCGAGCATTTTCGCCACGGGGATGCCGGTCCACTTCGACACGACTTCAGCGATCTCTTCTTCAGTCACCTTGCTGCGCAGCAACTGGTTTTCACTTTTGCCGTGCTGGTCGACCATTTGCAGGCTGCGCTCCAGGTCCGGGATCACCCCGTATTGCAGCTCGGCCATGCGGTTCAGGTCGCCCTTACGGCGCGCAGCCTCCAGTTCCTGACGGGATTGTTCGATTTTCTGCTGGATCTGCGCCGAACCTTGCACTTCGGCTTTTTCCGAGTTCCAGATTTCTTCGAGGTCCGAGTATTCGCGCTCGTGACGGGCGATTTCTTCCTGCAGTTTTTCCAGACGTTTCTTCGCCGCGTCGTCGCTTTCTTTCTTCAGCGCCTGGGATTCCACCTTCAGCTGAATCAGGCGACGCTCCAGGCGGTCCAGCACTTCCGGCTTGGAGTCGATCTCCATACGGATGCGGCTGGCGGCTTCGTCGATCAGGTCGATGGCTTTGTCCGGCAGCTGGCGGTCGGTGATGTAGCGATGACTGAGTTTGGCCGCGGCGATGATCGCGCCGTCGGTGATCGCCACCTTGTGGTGAACCTCGTAACGCTCTTTCAGGCCACGCAGGATGGCGATGGTGTCTTCTTCGCTCGGCTCATCCACCAATACTTTCTGGAAGCGTCGCTCGAGAGCAGCGTCCTTTTCTATATATTGGCGGTATTCGTTGAGCGTGGTCGCACCGACGCAGTGCAGCTCACCACGAGCCAGTGCCGGCTTGAGCATATTGCCGGCATCCATCGAGCCTTCGCCCTTGCCGGCGCCGACCATGGTGTGCAGTTCGTCGATGAACAGAATGATCTGCCCTTCCTGCTTTGACAGTTCATTGAGCAGGGATTTGAGGCGTTCTTCGAACTCGCCGCGGTATTTGGCACCGGCAATCAGAGCCCCCATGTCCAGAGACAACAGACGCTTGCCTCTCAGGCCATCCGGCACTTCGCCGTTGATGATGCGCTGGGCCAGGCCTTCGGCGATGGCGGTTTTACCCACGCCAGGCTCACCGATCAGCACCGGGTTGTTCTTGGTGCGGCGCTGCAGGACCTGAATGGTGCGGCGAATTTCGTCGTCACGGCCGATCACCGGATCGAGTTTGCCCTCTTCGGCACGCTTGGTCAGGTCGATGGTGTATTTGTCGAGCGCCTGACGGGATTCTTCGTGGTTGGCGTCATTGACTGCCTCACCGCCGCGCAGGTTGTTGATCGCATTTTCCAGGGCTTTTTTGCTCACGCCTTGGCCCAGCAACAATTTGCCGAGTTTGCTGTTCTCGTCCATGGCGGCGAGCAGCACCAGCTCGCTGGAGATGAACTGATCACCCTTCTGCTGGGCCAGGCGGTCAGCCTGGTTGAGCAGGCGCGCCAGATCCTGCGACATGTTCACGTCGCCGGTGGGATTCTGGATTTTCGGCAGCTGATCGAGGGCTTTGGTCAGTTCTTTACGCAAGCTGTTGACGTCAAAACCCACCTGCATCAGCAGGGGTTTGATCGAACCACCTTGCTGTTCAAGCATGGCCTGCATCAAGTGCGCCGGCTCAATGGCGGGATGATCGAGGCCGACGGCCAGGGATTGGGCGTCGGACAAGGCTAACTGCAACTTGCTGGTTAAACGGTCTATACGCATGGGTCACCTTCCTTTTGAGCAGGCCGGACCTATAAACATCCTGAATGAAGAAACCTGCCAGATACCGCTATAGATGCGGTCGATTCTGGGAGATTCAAGCGTCGTGGTGTTGATGTAGATCAGAGAAGTCTAGCGTTCAAGCCAGACCAAGGAGGCAAACCGGCCGGTGCGTGGACTACGGCGGTAAGAAAAGAAACGAGGATCGGTCACGGTGCAAAAACCACCACCATAAACAGCGGTAACGCCGCGAGCGGCCAGGCGCAAACGCGCCAGCTCATAGATGTCGGCCATGAACTTGCCGGCGTTCTGGCTCGGCACAAAGGCTTTGGCGGCTTCAGGCAATTGCTGGACGAAGGTATCGCGTACTTCCGGGCCGACTTCAAAGGCTTGTGGGCCAATGGCCGGGCCAAGCCAGACCAGCACGTCTTCAGGCGGTACGGCCAGACTGTCGAGGGTCGCCTCCAGCACACCCGCCGCCAACCCGCGCCAACCGGCATGGGCGGCAGCGACGCGGGTGCCGGCGCGGTCGCAGAACAGCGCTGGCAGGCAATCAGCGGTCATCGCCGCGCAGGCGATACCGGGTGTTGCCGTCCAGCTGGCATCGGCAGTGGCTACCAGGCTTGGATCCGCTTGGTTCACGACAATGCCGTGAACCTGCTTTAACCAGGCCGGTTGAATAGAGAAATGATCAGTGAGGCGACGGCGATTCTCGGCAACAGCTTCGGGGCTGTCGTCGACGTGATCGCCGAGGTTGAGGCTGTCGAACGGCGCCAGACTGACGCCGCCCGCACGGGTGGTAACGCAGGCTTTCACCCCGGCAGGCGCAGGCCAGTCGGGAATCAGCCAGTCATTCATCCGATGAACGCCTCACGGTCTTGCTTGAGCAGCGACAGCAACCAGACGAAATCGTCCGGCAGCGGCGATTCCCAGCTCATGCGTTTACCGGTGGTCGGATGATCCAGCTCCAGGAATCGCGCATGCAGCGCCTGACGCGGGAAATTTTTCAGGGATTCGATCATGGTCACACTAGCGGCCGGCGGAATTCGGAAACGACCGCCATAGGCAGGATCTCCGACCAACGGGTAGTTGATGTGCGCCATGTGTACGCGAATCTGGTGCGTACGGCCGGTTTCCAGCTTCACCCGCACGTGCGTGTGGGAACGGAAACGCTCGAGCACGCGGTAATGGCTGACGGCTTGCTTGCCACCTTCCATCACGGCCATGCGCTGGCGTTGCTGGCCATGACGACCGATCGGCGCGTTGATCTTGCCGCCGGCCGTCACCACACCAATCACGATGCACTCGTAGATCCGGCTGACACTGCGGCTCTGCAATTGCGTGACCAGCTGTGTCTGCGCCTGAATGGTCTTGGCCACCACCATCAGACCGGTGGTGTCCTTGTCCAGGCGATGCACGATACCGGCGCGGGGCACATTGATAATGTCCGGCACGTGGTGCAGCAAGGCGTTGAGCAAGGTGCCGTCGGCGTGGCCGGCAGCCGGATGCACCACCAGGCCCGCAGGCTTGTTGATCACCAGGATGTCGTCGTCTTCATAGACGATGTCCAGCTCGATGTCTTGAGCGATCCATTCGCCCTGAGCTTCCTGCTCGGCAGTCAGTTCAAGAATGGCGCCACCGTGAACGATGTCTCGCGGGCGGATAACCGCCCCATCCACAGTCAGGCGGCCGTCTTTGATCCAGGCGGAAAGGCGCGAGCGCGAGTGCTCAGCGAATAATTGTGCGGCGACTTGATCGAGGCGTTGGCCGCCCAATTCGGACGGCACCTCTGCGCGAAGTTCAATTTTATCGGACATGCTCAGACTAGGCGTCGGCACAGCCTTTGGTTTCGGCTGCGCGCTTGTGGTTAAATACGGCGTCTTTTGCCCCGAGGCTTTTCAACGGGGCGCTCATCATAACAGGACGGCCCCGCCCAAGACAGCGGCCGTCATAGGGACGCAAGCCGCCATGCAAGTGAAACACCTGCTGCTGATCGCCATCCTCGCATTGACCGCTGCTTGCTCATCGAAGGAAGTCGTAGACGAAAACCTGAGCGAGGTCGAGCTGTACCAGCAGGCTCAGCACGATCTGGACAACAATAGCTACACCGCCGCCACAGCCAAGCTGAAGGCGCTGGAGTCGCGTTATCCGTTCGGTCGCTACGCCGATCAGGCTCAACTCGAGCTCATCTACGCCAACTACAAGAACACCGAGCCCGAGGCTGCGAAATCCGCCGCCGAGCGTTTCATTCGCCTGCACCCGCAGCACCCGAATGTCGATTACGCCTACTACCTCAAGGGTCTGACTTCTTTCGACCAGGACGTCGGCCTGCTGGCGCGCTTCCTGCCGCTGGACATGACCAAGCGTGACCCGGGCGCCGCTCGCGACTCCTACAACGAGTTCGCCCAGCTGACCAGCCGCTTCCCGAACAGCCGCTACTCGCCGGACGCCAAGCAGCGCATGATCTACCTGCGCAACCTGCTGGCTTCCTACGAGATTCACGTGGCCGACTATTACCTGACCCGTCAGGCCTATGTCGCCGCCGCGAACCGTGGTCGTTACGTGGTGGAAAACTTCCAGGAAACCCCTTCGGTCGGTGACGGCCTGGCGGTGATGACTGAAGCCTACCAGCGTCTGCACCTGGACGAACTGGCCGCGACCACGCTCGAAACCCTGAAGCTCAACTACCCGAACCACCCAAGCCTGGTGGACGGTCAGTTCGTGCCCTCGAAGGACGAAGCCGACAACCGTTCGTGGCTGAGTAAGGCCACCCTGGGCCTGATCGAATCCCGTCCGCCGCTGCCGCCAGGTGAAACCCGCGCCAACCAGGACGTGCAGAGACAGTTCCAGGACGCCAAGGACTCGATTCCGAACGAGCTCAAGCCTAAAGATGAGAACGGCGATGTGATCGAAGAAGAGCAGCACGAGTCTGAAGCCAACAACGCCGACCGCTCGTGGTTCAGCTACATGACCTTCGGCGTGTTCGACTGACGCTGAGTGTTGTGCCGAGAAGGCGCCTTTCGAGGCGCCTTTTTTATTACCGGATTTCAGGGGTGAGCGTATTGCGCTGTGCGACCGACCCGTCCTTGGCTAAACTGCCAATTCACTACTCAAAAAGCAGCTCACCATGCTTCGTTTATTATTCTGGATCGCACTGATTGCCGCTGCGGTATGGCTCTGGCGCAAGTTCAAGGCCCCGGTTTCGGGCGCCAACACGCCGCGAGAGCAAGATGCTCCACCCATGGTCCGTTGCGCTCATTGCGGCGTACATCTGCCCCGCGACCGCGCGCTGAGCCTTCAACAACAGTGGTATTGCAGCCAGGCTCACCTTGAGCAAGGCCCGGGTTCCAGTGATCGCTGAGACGTCCAGTCCCGGCAACAAACAGGCCCAGCGACTGCTGCGCCTCTATCACCTCTACCGTTTAAGCATCGGCATCACCTTGGTGCTGTTGATTTCCAGCAACATGGACAGCCAGTTGCTGACGTTTGCCAATGACGACCTGCTGCGCAACGGCAGCTGGTTGTACCTGGTGCTGAATATCCTGCTGGTGGTCTTTCTGGAGAACACCCGTCGCCCGGCGCAGTTGTTCGGTCTGGCGCTGGTCGATGTCCTGCTGCTATGCGGTCTGTTCTATGCCGCTGGCGGCATGCCCAGTGCCATTGGCAACCTGTTGATCGTGTCGGTGGTTATCAGTAATACCCTGCTGCGCGGGCGCATCGGTCTGCTGATTGCGGCTGTTGGCGCCCTCGGCATCGTGGGTTTGAGCTTTCTTCTGAGCTTCAGCCACCCCACCAGTCCCAATGATTACCTGCAAATCGGCACGCTCGGTGCTCTGTGTTTTGTCGCGGCATTGCTGGTGCAAGGCTTGATCCGAAGAGTTGAAGTCAGCGAAACCCTGGCCGAGCAGCGGGCCAGTGAAGTGCTCGGTCTCGAAGCCCTCAACGCACTGATCCTGCAACGTATGCGCACGGGCATTCTGGTGCTCGACGACCAGCGGCGTGTGCAACTGGCCAATCACAGCGCCTTGACCTTGCTGGGGCAGGAAAAACTCGATGGCCAACTGATCGACGACCATTCGATGCCGTTGGTCGAGCGACTCCAACTGTGGTTCAACAATCCGACTTTGCGCCCGCAAAGCCTGAAAATCGCCAGCAATGGCCTGGAGCTGCAACCGAGCTTCATTGCCCTGGACCAAAGCCCGCACCACCAGACGCTGGTTTTTCTCGAAGACCTCGCCCAAATCGCCCAGCAGGCCCAGCAACTTAAACTCGCCGCCCTCGGCCGCCTGACTGCCGGTATTGCCCATGAAATCCGCAATCCACTAGGCGCCATTAGTCATGCCGCGCAGTTACTGCAAGAATCCGAGGAACTGAACGGCGCGGATCGGCGTCTGACGCAGATTATTCAAGACCACTCTCAGCGAATGAATCGGGTAATCGAAAACGTCCTGCAGCTGTCCCGTCGTCAGCAAACCGTGCCGCAACGGCTGGATCTGCGGCCGTGGCTGGAGCACTTCGTGGCCGAAACCCGCGAGGGTGCGACCGAGCGTCAGCTAGTTCACCTGCGAATCGGTTCGGGGGACTTCACAACCCTGATGGATCCGAATCAACTGACCCAGATTCTCGACAATCTGTTGCGCAACGCCTGGCGCCATAGTGCCCTGAACCATGATCAGGCGCAGGTCTGGCTCGAGTTGTTTATTGACCCGGACAGCCAGTTGCCGATCCTTGAAGTCCTGGACAATGGCCCCGGCGTGGCGCCGGACCAGCGCTCGCATTTGTTCGAACCGTTCTTCACCACCAGCAGCCAGGGCACTGGCCTGGGGCTTTATCTGTCCCGTGAGCTGTGCGAAAGCAATCAAGCCCGCCTAGACTTCAAACCACGCCAAGGCGGCGGCTGCTTTCGCATCACCTTTGCTCACGGACGGAAACAAAGTTGAACATGAGCCCACGGCAAAAAATCCTGATCGTCGACGATGAGCCGGATATCCGCGAACTCCTGGAAATAACCCTGGGACGGATGAAACTCGACACCTTTAGTGCCCGCAACCTCGCAGAAGCGCAAGCACTGCTGGCACGGGAGACATTCGACCTGTGCCTGACCGACATGCGCCTGCCCGACGGCACCGGTCTGGCACTGGTGCAGCACATCCAGCAGCGCTATGCGCAAGTGCCAGTGGCGATGATTACCGCCTACGGTAGCCTGGAAACGGCAATCAACGCCCTCAAGGCTGGCGCCTTCGATTTTCTGACCAAACCGGTCGACCTCACCCGTTTGCGCGAACTGGTCACCTGCGCGCTGAGTTTGCCTGCGCCAGGCGGCGCCAGCAGTACCATCGACCGTCGCCTACTGGGCGACTCCCTGCCAATGCGCAGCCTGCGCAAACAAATCGACAAACTGGCCCGCAGCCAGGCCCCGGTGTACATCAGCGGCGAGTCCGGCAGCGGCAAGGAGCTGGTCGCCCGACTGATCCACGATCAAGGCCCACGCGCCACCCGCCCATTCGTGCCGGTGAACTGCGGGGCTATCCCGTCGGAATTGATGGAAAGCGAATTTTTCGGCCATCGCAAAGGCAGTTTCAGTGGTGCCATCGAAGACAAACCCGGGCTATTCCAGGCCGCCCATGGCGGTACTTTGTTCCTCGATGAAGTGGCAGACCTGCCGCTGGCGATGCAGGTCAAACTTTTGCGGGCCATTCAAGAGAAAGCCGTGCGCAGCATCGGTGGACAGCAGGAAACCGTGGTGGATGTACGCATTCTCTGCGCCACCCACAAAGATCTCGATACCGAAGTCGCCGCCGAACGCTTTCGCCAGGACTTGTACTACCGCCTTAATGTGATCGAATTGCGGGTGCCGCCCTTGCGCGAACGTCGCGACGACATTGAGCTTCTGGCCAACAATATGCTCAAGCGACTGGCAACTGGCACTGGCCAACCCGCGGCAAAACTCCACCCGCAAGCCCTCGACGCACTGAAAAGCTATCGTTTTCCAGGAAACGTGCGGGAATTGGAGAACATGCTCGAGCGGGCGCACACCTTGTGCGAGAACAAACAAATCGAAGCCAGCGACCTGCGGCTGGCCGAAGGCAACTGCAACCCGGACGGCGACGTGCCGGACCTGACGCAGATCGACAATCTGGAAGCCTATCTGGAAAACGTCGAACGCAAACTCATCCTCCAGGCCCTGGAAGAAACCCGCTGGAACCGCACGGCGGCGGCTCAGCGGTTGAATCTATCGTTTCGCTCGATGCGTTACAGGCTCAAGAAATTGGGGCTGGATTGAGGGCCTCTTCGCGGGCAAGCCTCGCTCCTACAGATTGATGTCGTTCACAAACTTATTGATCGACTACAAACCTGTAGGAGCGAGGCTTGCCCGCGAAGGCGATCTGACCGACAACAAAAATCATGCGGTCAAAGACGCCCGGCCGGTGCATACGGCGCAGGATCGATAATCGGTGCCCGACCCAGCATCACATCCGCAAACAACTGACACGACGCCGGCGCCAGCACCAACCCATTGCGGTAGTGCCCGCAGTTAAGCCAGAGCCCGTCAAACCCCGGTACCCGACCGATATAGGGAATCCCTTCCGGCGACCCCGGCCGCAACCCGGCCCAATGCCCCACCACCTCGGCATCCGCCAGCGCCGGAATCAACTCCACCGCCGAGGCCTTCAGGCTTTCGAGCGCTGAGTCGGTCGGCGTTTTATCGAAGCCTTCATGCTCCAGCGTACTGCCGATCAGAATGTGCCCGTCACGCCGAGGAATGGCATAACGACCCTTGGCCAGAACCATGCTTGGAAGGAAGTCCGCCGCGCACTTGTAGAGAATCATCTGGCCTTTGACCGGCTCGACCGGCAGTTCCAGGCCCAGGCTTTTCAGCAAGTCACCGCTCCAGGCCCCTGCGGTCAAAACCACCTGATCACCCGCAATGGCCCCCCTCGAGGTCTGTACCCCGACCACCGCAGCACCTTCACGGATAAACCCGCTGACCTCGCACTGCTCATGAATCGTCACGTTCGGCAGCGCCAGCAAGGCGGCCTTGAGGGATTTCACCAGCCGTGGATTACGCACATTGGCCACATCGGCCATGTAGATCGCCCGCGAAAAACCGGCGCCCAATACCGGCACCGCATCGTGTGCCGCAGAGATATCCACAGCCCGCAGCGGGCGGTTTTCCCGTTTGGCCCAGGCGAGCGCTTCGGCTTCGTCATCCAGGTCCAGCCAGTACAACCCGGTGGTGTGCACTTCAGGATCGACACCCGTGGCGGCGAACAGACGTTCCGCCAGCTGTGGATAAAAATCCTGGGACCAATGAGCCAGCGCAGTGACCGCCGGGCTGTAGCGCCACGGGTAGAGTGGCGAAACGATCCCGCCACCGGCCCAGGACGACTCCTGACCGACATTCGAGCGGTCCAGCAGCACAACGCTCTGTACTTCGGACGCGAGATTGAACGCCGTCAGCAGGCCAATCACGCCGCCGCCGACAATCACCACTTGCTGTTGCCTGCTCATGTTCTGATCCAACCGTTAGATAGACAGAGGCGCAAAGGGCGCCCGAAAGAGAAACTCAGCGACCCCAGCAATCCCTGGTGGTCAGGCCGGATGTTGCATTGACCATGCTTCTGACGCCGGTATTGGTGAGGGTGAAATCACCGCACTTGTCGCTCGCCATGGTCGAACCGGCCTTGCGTGTGGCCGTCAGCAAGAAGGTCTGATCGGTCAGGGTCGGGGTGATGGTATAGAAATCATTGCCGGCGCTCAGACCGGTAGCATTGGTGTAGACATTATTCTTCGAATAGAAACGCTCCAAAATCTGCGCCTGTTCGGAAAGCAGACCGGCCACCTCAGTACGGCGGCCCTTTTTCACGTACTCGGTGAGGCTCGGATAGCCAATGGTGATGACGATCCCGATGATCGCAATCACGATCATGATTTCGATCAGGGTAAAACCTCGGTTGGATCTGCGCATGCCTCAACTCTCACTCACTGTATTTGTCGCCACATGATGCGACGGCCGCTGCCGCCACCGGATTTTTCCACCAGAGTGGTCACGCCACCGCCGGAGTCGTTTACAACCTTGCGGGTTGCGTCATCGACGACCGCGTTCAGGGTCGGGATACCACCGGTGAAAATCACCCCGCTGGAAATCGTGTCAGTACTATCGACCACCCCGTCGGCGTTGGTATCGAGCACCGCGTAATTGAGCATCTTACCGCTGAACGCATCGAGTTCGACCAGTTTGCCGGTGCCGAAGCCGGCACAGGGGTCAACGGTATCCATACTGGCTGTGGTAAAAACGATTCGCTCTGCCACGAGACTGGCCTGATTGATCACCCGCTCCCCGGTCAGTAGGTTGTTGTAGACCAGCGGCAAGTACCAGCCTTTCTTTGCCGGGTAGGTCACCTCATTCTGGCTGGTGGTGATGAATTGCCCGCTGCTGCCAGAGAACACGCCGGTCACCGCCTGCGCCTGGAGGCTGGAAGCGGTGATTTGCCCCGCGCCACCCTCCGCATCCCATACCGCGTAGAACGCTTGTAGATCCTTGTTGGTCTTGTCAGCGCTCTCGTTGAGTTTGCCGGTACCGAAAAACACTTGCTTGCCGCCCGATGCATGATCGGCGAGCAGCGGTTGTACCGTGATCGGCTGAGTCGCGCCGCCCGCGGTGGTGAACAACGGCTTGCCGGAAAACGCCACACCCCAGGTATCGGTAGTGGTACCGCTCAAATCGAACTTCCACAACCGCCCTTTCAGGTCGCCACCATAGGCAGCCTGCACCACATTCTGCGAGTTGACCCTGAGCTTCACCGACGACAGGCCGTTGGTGGTTTCTGTACTGTCGACCACGATTTTCTTGATCAGCGAACCGTCGCGGATATCCACCACATAAAGTGCAGCCACCCCGGAGTTGCTGCCATAACCGTTGGAGATAAACGCGGCCCAGCGACCATCGGCCAAGCGTGCCACTTCGGGGCGCGCATAGGCATAACCCAGATCATTGAAAACATTCGTCGTACTGGCCGTGGTCGGCGCACTGATTTCCCACAACGCGTTAATCACGTTCCCGGCCGAGGCGTCGAACAGTTGCAGCGCATAGAAGGTTTTGCCGCCCGCCCCTGTTCCACCAATCGCCAGGGTTTTCCAGGCGCTGTCGAGTTGGGCATCGAACACGCCGACCTGACCGTCGACCAGATATTTGTGGCTCACACCGTTGGTATAAGTGGGATCAGCGATGTAGCGCAATGATGGCAACGCACTGGAGGGCATATAGCCGTAGCGCCTGACACCGTTGGTCGAGTTGATGACGTTTACAAAACCGTCGTTGGCGTTCACCACCAGGCTGGAATTCATGTTGGCGGCTTTAGTGGCTAGGTAGGTGCTGTAGGTGGTATCACCCACCAAATCGGACGCGGTTTGGTCCGTGGGCGCGGCCAGTACGAGAGGCGAATTGATGATATCGCCGAGTAATACACTGCGCGTTTTCAATCCGGTTTTGTTGGTGCCCTTGCTCCACTCCACCAGATCGCTGCCGGTAATACCGACGGGCAGGCTCTGGTTGAGGGAAGTCTGTTGGACCGAAGAGAAATTGTTATAGGCCAGGGTAACGACGGCGTTGGTCAGGGTATTCCAGGACTGGTAGGTCGGGGCGGTAGCACCGGGCACGATCGTGGTATCGGTCGTCCACAGCGCCGCGGCCGTGTTCACCGCGCCCGCCGAGGTGAAGCCAAAAGACTTGATGGTGCCGCGCCAGTCCTTGGGATCGTAGCTGGTCTGGAAGTAGCTGGAACTGCTGGTCAAAGTCGTGCCATTGGCCACACCGCTGCCACCTGAGCCCGCCTTGGCGGTGATGTCGCTCAGGGCTGAAGACAATGCGCTGTTGAGCTCGGCACCGTCGATCGCCTGGTAATACTTGCCCTGCCCGTAGGTCGCGGCGTCCGCCAGCATCTGGTTTGCCGCGGTGAAACCCAGGGTGTAGGTATTCATGTTTTGTTTTGGAAAATCAGGGGTATTCCAGCTTTTGCCCGTGGCATCGGTCCCCGTGGAGCGCATGTCGATGTCAAAGGCGAACTTGGCGATGTCATCCAGATAAAAGGTATCGCCCTCCTTGTCACCGAAAGGATCGGCGCCATCGTTACTGCTGATACCGTCCCAGTTCGGTAATGCACCGCCACCGAGTGGATCGTCGGTCGGAAAGGTATGGTCGAAGGTTGGCAGACCACCGGTGATCACCACCCCGTAATTTCTCTGGCAGCGATACTGAATCGGACTGGTGTAGGTGGTGGGCGTCGCGTTGTTGTACGGCGTCATTCCACGAAAATAACGGGTGAGCTCGTAATAGGCTTCAGCCAAGGGCGTATTGGCCTGCGCGCTCAGTTCATCGATTCCGGCGATCAACTCGTTGTAGTTGGTATCGGCCTGAGCCTGAGTCACGGTGCCGCTGACGGCCGACAAATCACTGATCGAGCGGACGATGTAACCGCCGTCATTCTTATGGTTGCCGACCGCCAGGTTAAACGTCGACAGTCCAATGCGCAGCGAGCGGTTGCTGGCCACCAACGTCTTGGAAACGTTGCGCGCTACGTTCATGCGGTAATCATTGGGGATCGAACCATCGGTGAAATCCCGGTCGGAGTTGTTGGCCAGGCTGATCAGGTACGACAAGTATTTCGCCGAATAGAGCGTGTCCTCGCGTCCCACCGGATCGGGAAGCTTCAGGCAAAGTGAATCCAGACCGAGAAGGCTGTTTTTATAAAAACCGTACCATCCATCCTTCGAACATGTCCCGTGAGTCAAACTCGACAGGGCAATATTGTTATCGGTCATGTCAAGTTCGCGGCCTTTCAAACACGAACCATTCGAAAGGCAAATAGCCACCGGGGTGCGTGCGATTGTCGGGTCGAAACCTGGCGCCCAGATAATGCTGTTCATACTCTTCGAGTCGTCGAGCAACAGCATCACGTTGGGCGTCACGGCGGCGGCGTTCAACAGCGGCGAATCCGAGGGCGTGAAGGCGTAAGTCGGCGCTGCCAGATAAAGGCTCGATGCCGCGCCGCAGAACAGCTGCAATAACCAGCGGCGCCAGCCTGGGCGGGTCTCAGTACTTCGCATAGATACTCTCCACCACACTGCGCGAATTGCCCGCGATGCCCACGGCGGTCACCCGGTACAGCGTTGCCGACGTGTTGCTCGGTACGTTCACGGCCGTCAAGGTGGTGCCGATGTTCTGCACCCCGTAAAAGCCACTGCCGGAGGCGATCCAGGTCACCCCCGAGGTGGAGTTGAACCCGGTGGCGGTAATGACCGACGCTTCGGCCGGTGGCGCGCATTGGCTGGTACCGCTGCAAACCGGCAATGAATAGGTGTCCAGTTGCACCGCGCTTTCGCCAACACGCAATGCCGCTTCTGCGCCCTGGAACGACTGATTGCGCAGGATCACGCTGCTGGCCATTTTTTCCTGCAACGTGGCGCTCTGCATTGATGAAAGCCCGATCAACGTCAGCACCAGGAGAAACACCAGGCTGACCAGCAGCGCCATGCCGCGCTGGGCGTGAGGGGTCATGGGAGCAATACTCATCGGCTCTCCCCTCATGGCAACCGGTTGCGCAAGGCGGCAACCACGTTGAAGGTTTGATCGCTGACCCGGTGGTTCGGGTCGCTCAGTGTCAGGGTCAGTCGCACACTTCGGATCCGTGCCGGATCGGACGGGTTGCTGCTGTAGCTGGAGGCGGCCGTATCCGTGGCGGAACTCGCGAGGCCGAAGCTCACATTGAAGGCACTGACATTGTTCACCAGCACCTGCTGGGTCGGCGTGTCGACACCAGAGCCCATCAGCAATTGGTTATTGCTGAAGCTGTAGATCAACCGCCGGATCGGAAACGCCAATTGCCCGGATGTGGTCGTTCGTAGGCCGGAGTAGGCCGTTGCAGTGTTACGACAGTCCGAAACCACCGTCCAGGTCGGCGTCCCGCCACTGCCGCCGACATCGGCAGTGACAAGCGTTAATTTGAGGTTGGCATTGTCCCAACTGATCGGCGTGATCTGACTGGCATTGAAACTCCCTGCCGAACTGGCATCGATAATCGTGCCCAGGCAACCGAACATGCCGACCATGCGGATTTCCTGAATCATCTTGCTCAGGACAAACCGTGCATCTTCCTGCATGCCGGCGGCGGTACTCTGGCTGACGTAGGTGTTTTTAGCGGCGATGAAGATCTGCGCCACACCAAGAACCACGACCAGACTCAACGCCAGGGCGATCAGTAACTCGATCAGGCCGAAACCTTTGCTGTTTCTGTTCATGGTGTCGTCGCCGGATCAACGGTGGCGCGGCTGGTAAGGACAAAACTGCGGCGCGAGTCGGCGGTATTGGCGGCCCGTGAGTCGTCCCAGGTGATGGTGATGGTGTACACCCGTTGGTTTCGGGTGATGCTGCCAGTCGCCGTGGCGCCGCCGAAATTGACAATGTTGCTGGTGAAATCATAAAGGTCCTGATCCCGGGCCACGCTCAAATTGCCGGAGGTCGGTGGCGTGACGGTGTAATCAGCGCCGGAGTTGGCACGAATGCGGTCCATCATGTCGTAGGCGATAAAACTCGCCTGGCTGGTCATCCGCGAGCTGTCGGTGTACTTCAGCGCATTGAGCTGAATCGCCGCCGCGCCCAATAACCCCACGGCCAGAACCAACAACGCGACGAGTACCTCGATCAGCGTCATGCCCTCCTGTGCGCGCTTGCTCCAACCCCTCATCCGCAACTTCCACCCAATAGAATTCGTCCGTTCAAACACACATTCAGCGTCCTGCTCTGTGCCCCCAGTACATAACTGATCACGACGGCCGTGGACGGCGCCGACAAACCACCCAGATTGTTGAAATCAATAGCGGTCACTCCTGAGGTTAGCGTCAGAGTGGCGCCACTGCTCATCGCTGGAACAACCCGCAATACATTGGCCGGATTGCCGGTACCGTCATAAACGGTCAGATCGCCGGTCCAGACACTCCCGCCTGCTGTCGGGCGAACCCGGGTGGTAATACCCCGGTCGATCGCCTCAAGCCGGGCGAAATTGAGCGCGCGTTGCAGGTCGCCGATCTCGGTGTCGGCCTTGGTGCTTTGCACCGAGCGGGTAAACGCCGGAACGGCCAGGCTGATCAGGATCAGAAACACGGCGAGCGTGATCAGCAGCTCGATCAGCGTGAAACCTTTTGTACGATGATCCATCGGTGCCCTCCGTTGCCGTCGGCTATACCTGCTTCTACACGCTAGAACATTCGACCGGCAGATGTACGGTTGTTTTGCCATTACTCGCGCAGGGATCGCGCGGGCCGCAGCACTCCAGGGAGGGAGATAACATGCATCAGCAAGGTTTCAGCCTGATCGAACTGCTCATGGGACTGACAATTGTCGGGATTGTTCTGCAACTGGTCAGCCCGGCGTTCGCGGCACTGACAGAATCGAACCATCGAGAGCAGGCGGCGCAGTCGATTGTCAGTGGTATGCGCAATGCCAGAACCGCTGCTATCACACGCAATCAGAGTGTGGTGATACACGGAATCAACGGCGACTGGGGCCAGGGTTGGCGGATCATTCTGGATGTCAGCGGTAAAGGCCCGGAGGACAGCAGCAATCCGCTGCTGGTCGAGCAACAGAGCGACGCTCGAGTGCCCATTGTCGGTAATCGGCCGGTCAAGAATTTCGTACAGTTCAGCAGCCTGGGCGAACCGCAGTTGCCCAGTGGTGCCTTTCAAGCGGGGACGTTACATATTTGCGCCAGCCGCAAACCGGTCAGCCTGCACCAGGTGGTGCTGTCCCGGACCGGACGGGTCAGCCTGCGCAGCGATAAGACTGAACAGGCGCTGTGCGCGGGAGGAGAAGATTCAGAGCAGGGAGCGGACGCGTAGCTCTTTAGGCATCGAGAACGTGATGTTCTCTTCACGCCCGGCCAACTCATCGGCCCCGGTGGCACCCCAAGCCTGCAACTGCTGGATCACGCCACGCACCAATACTTCCGGAGCGGAGGCACCAGCGGTGATGCCAATACGCTCGACACCATCGAACCAGCTCTTTTGCAGGTCTTCGGCGCCGTCGATCAGATAGGCCGGGGTGGCCATGCGTTCAGCCAGTTCACGCAGGCGATTGGAGTTGGAGCTGTTCGGGCTGCCGACCACCAGCACCACGTCGCATTCGTCTGCCAGTTGCTTGACGGCGTCCTGACGGTTTTGCGTGGCGTAGCAGATATCGTCCTTGCGTGGGCCGCCGATGGCCGGAAACCGAGTACGCAGGGCGTCGATCACGCGACTGGTATCGTCCATGGACAGGGTGGTCTGGGTGACGAAGGCCAGTTTTTCAGGGTTGTTTACTTGCAACGCGGCGACGTCTTTCTCGTCCTCGACCAGATAGATCGCGCCACCATTGCTGCCATCGTACTGGCCCATGGTGCCTTCGACTTCCGGGTGACCGGCGTGGCCGATGAGGATGCATTCACGGCCGTCGCGGCTGTAGCGCGCGACTTCTATGTGTACCTTGGTCACCAGCGGGCAGGTAGCGTCGAACACCTTCAGGCCACGGCCTGCGGCTTCGGTACGCACGGCCTGGGAAACGCCATGGGCGCTGAAGATCACGATCACGTCGTCTGGTACCTGATCCAGCTCTTCAACGAAGATCGCCCCACGGGCGCGCAGGTCTTCGACGACGAATTTGTTGTGGACCACTTCGTGGCGCACGTAGATCGGCGGCCCGAAGACTTCCAGGGCGCGGTTGACGATTTCGATCGCCCGGTCCACACCGGCGCAGAAGCCACGGGGGTTGGCGAGTTTGATTTGCATGCTGTGCCTCGTGTCTTGCGCGCGAAAAATTGGATCATTGCAATCCCTGTGGGAGCGGGCTTGCCCGCGATGAGGGTCTGACAGCCAACTTTGATGTCGGCTGATGTACCGCTATCGCGGGCAAGCCCGCTCCCACAGTGGGTCTGCTCTGTTTCTTACAGTGCTTTGACGGAAATGATTTCCACGTCAAAGGTCAGCGTCTTGCCAGCCAGCGGGTGGTTGAAGTCGATGGTCACCTGGGCGTCATCGAATTCTTTCACCACACCGGGCAATTCAGTATTGGCCGCATCGTTGAAGATCACCAGCAAGCCAGGCGACAGTTCCATATCCTTGAACTGCGAGCGCGGGATGATCTGTACGTTTTGCGGGTTCGGCTGACCAAAGGCGTTTTCCGGCTCAATGGTCAGGGTGCGTTTGTCGCCGGCCTTGAAACCGAACAGCGCGGCTTCGAAACCTGGCAACAGGCTGCCGTCGCCAACCTTGAAGGTCGCCGGGGCTTTGTCGAAGGTACTGTCGACGGTGTCGCCGTTCTCCAGACGCAATGCAAAATGCAAGGTGACTTCCGTGTTCTGGCCAATGCGTTGCTCAGCCAATACCTGTTCAGTCATGAACGGTTTCTCCGGTCTTTTTACTTTTGAACATATCCAGTGCAAGCATCACGGCACCGACAGAAATTGCGCTGTCAGCAAAGTTGAACGCCGGGAAATACCAGCGGTTCTGCCAATGCACCAGAATGAAATCGATCACATGGCCCAAGGCAATGCGGTCATACAAATTGCCCAGCGCGCCACCCAGAACCAGAGCCAGCGCAACCGCCAGCCAGGTTTCGTTGCGCCCCAGGCGCTTGAGCCAGACTACCAGCACCGCACTGACCACCACCGCGATCAGAGCGAACAGCCAGCGCTGCCAACCCGAGCTGTCAGCCAGGAAACTGAACGCCGCGCCAGTGTTGTAGGCCAGGGTCCAGCTGAAGTAATCGGGGATCACCACGATTTGCTGGTACATGCTCAGCGAGCCTTCGAAGTAGAACTTGCTGGCCTGGTCGATGACCAGGACCAGCAAACTCAACCAGAGCCAGCTCAGCCGTCCGAAACGGCCAACGGCGTTAGGCATAGTGACGAACCTCGCCCGCGCCGCTGATGTTGTCGACGCAACGACCGCAGATTTCCGGATGCTCCGGGTTCACGCCGACGTCTTCACGGCAATGCCAGCAACGGGCGCACTTGGCATGGCTCGATTTGACCACTTTGAGCTTCAGGCCGCCAACTTCGGTGACCACTGCGTCGGCCGGAGCCTGCACCAACGGGGCAACGGCGGCAGTCGAGGTGATCAGTACGAAGCGCAGTTCGTTGCTCAGCTTGGCCAGGTCGGCGCTCAGCGCGTCTTCGGCGAACAGCGTCACTTCGGCTTGCAGGTTGCCACCGACGGCCTTCGCTGCGCGCTGGATTTCCATTTCCTTGTTGACTGCCACCTTCACCGCCATGATCCGCTCCCAGTAGGCGCGGTCCAGCTCGAAGCCTTCCGGCAATTCGGTCAGGCCTTCGTACCAGGTGTTGAGCATCACAGACTCGTTACGCTCGCCCGGCAGGTACTGCCACAGCTCGTCGGCGGTGAACGCCAGGATCGGCGCGATCCAGCGCACCAGCGCTTCGCTGATGTGGTACAGCGCGGTTTGCGCCGAACGACGGGCCTTGCTGTTGGCGCCAGTGGTGTACTGACGGTCCTTGATGATGTCGAGGTAGAAACCGCCCAGCTCCTGCACGCAGAAGTTGTGGATCTTGGAGTAGACGTTCCAGAAGCGGTATTCGCCGTAGTGCTCTTGCAGCTCACGTTGCAGCAGCAAGGTGCGATCCACGGCCCAACGGTCCAGCGCCAGCATTTCTTCGGCCGGCAGGATGTCGGTGGCCGGGTTGAAACCGGTCAGGTTGGAAAGCAGGAAGCGCGCGGTGTTACGAATACGCCGATAGGCGTCCGCACTGCGTTGCAGGATTTGCTCGGAAACCGCCATTTCACCCGAGTAGTCGGTAGAAGCGACCCACAGACGCATGATGTCGGCGCCCAGGGTGTCGTTGACCTTCTGCGGCGCGATCACGTTGCCCAAGGATTTGGACATTTTGCGGCCGGATTCGTCGACGGTGAAACCGTGGGTCAGCAGCTCGCGGTACGGCGCGTGGTCGTCGATGGCACAACCGGTCAGCAACGATGAGTGGAACCAGCCGCGGTGTTGGTCCGAACCTTCCAGGTACAGGTCGGCACGTGGACCGGTCTCGTGGCCCATCGAGTGCGAGCCGCGCAGGACGTGCCAGTGCGTGGTGCCCGAGTCGAACCAGACGTCCAGGGTGTCGCTGATCTTGTCGTACAGCGGCGCTTCTTCACCGAGCAACTCGGCGGCGTCCATCTTGAACCAGGCTTCGATGCCTTCGACTTCGACGCGCTGGGCGACAATTTCCATCAATTCGACAGTGCGTGGGTGTAGCTCGCCGCTTTCCTTGTTCAGGAAGAACGGGATCGGCACGCCCCAGTTGCGCTGACGGGAGATGCACCAGTCCGGACGGTTGGCGATCATCGAGTGCAGACGCGCCTGGCCCCAGGCCGGAACAAATTTGGTCTCTTCGATGGCCTTGATTGCCCGCTTGCGCAGGGTTTCGCCGGTTGCAGGCTCTTTGTCCATGCCGATGAACCACTGCGCGGTGGCGCGGTAGATCAGCGGGGTCTTGTGACGCCAGCAGTGCATGTAGCTGTGTTCGATGGTGGTGGTATGCAGCAACGCGCCGACTTCGGTCAGTTTGTCGACGATGGCCGGGTTGGCCTTCCAGATGAACTGGCCACCGAAGAACTCCAGCGATGTCGCGTAGACGCCGTTGCTTTGCACCGGATTGAGGATGTCGTCGTTGACCATGCCATAGGCTTTGCAGGTCACGAAGTCGTCTACGCCATAGGCTGGCGCGGAGTGAACCACACCGGTGCCCGCGCCCAGTTCGACGTAGTCGGCCAGGTAAACCGGCGACAGACGATCGTAGAACGGGTGACGGAAGTTGATCAGTTCCAGTGCTTTACCGGTGGTGGTCGCAATGACCGAACCTTCCCGGCTGTAGCGGGCAAGGCACGACTCGACCAGCTCTTCAGCCAGCACCAGCAGTTTGTCGCCGACGTCGACCAGTGCGTAGTTGAATTCCGGGTGAACGTTCAACGCCTGGTTGGCCGGGATGGTCCACGGGGTGGTGGTCCAGATCACGATCGAGGCGGGTTTGCCCAACGACGGCAGACCGAACGCGGCAGCCAGTTTGGCTTCGTCAGCGATCGGGAACGCCACGTCGATGGTCGCGGATTTTTTGTTCTCGTACTCGACTTCCGCTTCAGCCAGGGCCGAACCGCAGTCAAAGCACCAGTTCACAGGCTTCAGGCCCTTGAACACGAAGCCACCCTTGACGATTTCCGCCAGGGCGCGGATTTCACCGGCCTCGTTTTTGAAGTCCATGGTCTTGTACGGGTTGGCGAAGTCGCCCAACACGCCCAGACGGATGAATTCGGACTTCTGGCCTTCGATCTGCTCGGTGGCGTAGGCACGGCACAGTTCGCGAGTCTTGTCCGCGCCCAGGTTCTTGCCGTGGGTCACTTCGACTTTGTGTTCGATCGGCAGACCGTGGCAGTCCCAGCCCGGAACATAAGGCGCGTCGAAACCCGACAGGGTCTTCGAGCGGATGATCATGTCCTTGAGAATCTTGTTCAGCGCATGACCGATGTGAATCGTGCCGTTGGCGTACGGAGGACCGTCGTGAAGTACGAACTTCGGACGATCCTTGCCAATCTCGCGCAACTTACCGTACAGGCCAATGCTGTCCCAGCGCTGCAGAATCTGCGGTTCGCGCTGAGGCAGGCCGGCCTTCATTGGGAAGGCGGTGTCCGGAAGGTTTAGCGTGGCTTTATAGTCGGTCATTTAAGGCTCTTCATTAGCGATTGGCGCTAGGTGCGACAGGGCACGGGCGGCGGCGACATCCGCATTGATCGCCGTCTTAAGCGCCTCCAGAGAGGCGAAACGCTGCTCTTCACGCAGCTTGTGGTGGAAAACCACCGTCAAACGCCGGTCATACAGATCGCCGGCAAAATCTAAAAGGTGTACTTCGAGGTGGGCTTTGCCATCCCCTTCGACCGTTGGCCGCACGCCAATATTGGCGACGCCTGGCCAGGTCTTGCCGTCGATGTCGACGTTGACCAGATAAACCCCGCTCAACGGCACACGACGACGCTTGAGCTGCACGTTGGCTGTCGGCGTACCCAATTGGCGCGCCAGCTTCTGGCCATGCAGAACCCGCCCGGCAATCCGGTACGGACGACCGAGCAGCCGCTCGGCCAAGGCAAAATCGGCAGCGGCCAGGGCGTTACGCACCTGAGTGCTGCTGACACGAATGCCGTCCAGCACAACGGTCTGCGCCGCTTCGACGGTAAACCCCTGAAGGACGCCAGCCTGTTGCAGGAAATCGAAATCCCCTAGCCGGTCGCAGCCGAAACGGAAATCGTCGCCGACCTCCAGATGCTGCACGCCGAGGCCGTCCACCAGAATAGTATCGACGAATTCGCTGGCGCTGAGTTTGCTCAGGCGCTGATTGAACGCCAGGCACAGCACCCGGTCGACACCTTCCAGGGCCAGCAGCTGCAGTTTGTCCCGCAAGCGGGCCAGACGGGCCGGGGCGGTGTCCGGTGCGAAGAATTCTCGCGGCTGCGGCTCAAAAATCACCACGCAGCTGGGCACGCCCAACTCGAGCGCACGCTCACGCAGCCGGGCCAGGATAGCCTGGTGACCACGGTGAACACCGTCAAAGTTGCCAATAGTGGCGACACAGCCCCGATGCTGGGGGCGCAGGTTGTGGAGGCCTCGAACCAGCTGCATAACGCGCTTCTTGCTCATAAAGTGGTCGATTATAACCACACCCGGCGGCCGACGACAGGCAACACCGTAACCCAAAGTGATCGAGCCGACAAAACCGTCGGCCCGCCCGTGTTTATCGAGACAAAAGCCTCAGCTCAGCGCTTTGCGATTGAAGTCGCGCAAACGGAAGCCCATCAACAGCAACATGCCGAAATAGACCACCACGCCGGCGATCACCAATGCGCCCAGTCGCAGCAAACGCTCCAGCATATGCCCTTCCGCCCAAGCCGGCATGAAGTGCATTGCGCCCAGCAATACCGCGGACATCACCGCCACCGCCACCAGCAGTTTGAGACCGAACTTCGCCCAGCCCGGTTGCGGCTGATACATCTGCTGCTTGCGCAACTGATAGAACAACAGCCCGGCATTGATGCAGGCGCCCGCGCTGATGGCCAGGGCCAGACCGGCATGAGCCAGCGGACCGATCAGCACCAGGTTGAACAGCTGAGTGACGATCAGGGTGAAAATCGCGATTTTTACCGGAGTGCGGATGTTTTGTTGCGCATAAAAGCCTGGCGCCAGCACTTTGATCACGATAATCCCCAGCAAGCCGACGGAATAGGCAATCAACGCGCGCTGGGTCATGACCGCATCGAATGCGCTGAATTGGCCGTACTGGAACAACGAAACCGTCAGCGGCTCAGCCAGAATCCCCAGCGCCAGGGCGCACGGCAATACCAGCATGAAGCACAGGCGCAACCCCCAATCGAGGATCCGCGAGTATTCGTGGCGATCCTGGCTGGCATAGGTCCTGGCCAGCGTGGGCAGCAGAATCGTGCCCAGTGCCACACCCAGTACACCGGATGGCAATTCCATCAGGCGATCGGCGTAATACATCCAGGAAACGGAACCCGCCACCAGAAACGAAGCAAATATGGTGTTGATGATCAGCGAAATCTGGCTCACCGAAACGCCGATGATCGCTGGCAGCATCTGCTTCATGACCCGCCAGACACCGCTATCGCGCAGGCTCAGGCGCGGCAGCACCAGCATGCCGATTTTTTTCAGGTGCGGCAGCTGAAACAGCAATTGCGCCAGGCCACCCACCAGAACGGCCCAGCCCAGCGCCATGACCGGTGGATCGAAATACGGCGTCAGGAACACCGCAAAGATGATCATGCTGACATTGAGCAGGGTCGGCACGAAGGCCGGGACCGAGAAGCGGTTCCAGGTATTGAGGATCGCGCCGGCCAATGAAGACAGGGAGATCAGCAATATATAAGGAAAAGTGACCCGCAGCAGATCGGTGGTCAGCTCGAATTTTTCCGGGGTCGTGACGAAACCCGGTGCCGTGGCCCAGATGACCCAGGGCGCAGCGAGCATGCCCAGCGCGGTGACCAGCGCCAGCACCAGCGTCAGCAGGCCCGAGACGTAGGCAATGAAGGTTCGCGTCGCCTCCTCGCCCTTCTGGCTTTTATATTCGGCGAGAATCGGCACGAACGCCTGGGAAAATGCTCCCTCGGCGAAGATCCGCCGCAGCAGATTGGGCAGTTTGAAGGCGATAAAGAAGGCGTCGGTCGCCATTCCCGCACCAAATGCGCGAGCGATGAGGGTGTCGCGAACGAACCCCAACACCCGGGAAACCATCGTGATAGAGCTGACAGCGGCCAACGATTTGAGCAGATTCATTGAAAGAGTTTATGCCTGTCGATAAACAGCAGGCGAACAACGCGCCCACTTATGCGATACTCCGCGCCGCAACAGCACAGAGCCAAAGCTCGCGAGTTTACAGGTCGCACGCCGGAAAGAAATATCCCGGCGCTCTATACCTGCCACTTAGCGGATCGTCTCAACCGCCCTTGACAAGACATCAACTCATCGGCATGATTCGCGGCCTATTTTGTTTGCTATTTCCTAAAAAGTCTTTCGAGGAGCTCGACGGTGGCCAACACACCTTCCGCCAAAAAACGTGCAAAACAGGCTGAGAAGCGTCGCAGCCACAACGCCAGCCTGCGTTCCATGGTTCGTACCTACATCAAGAATGTAGTTAAGGCCATCGACGCAAAAGACGCTGCCAAAGCTCAAGCTGCTTACGTTCTGGCTGTGCCAGTTATCGACCGTATGGCCGATAAAGGCATCATCCACAAGAACAAAGCTGCTCGTCATAAGAGCCGCCTGAATGGCCACGTAAAGGCCCTGAACGTTGCCGCTGCTGCCTAAGCGACACGCTCATTAAAAAACCGACCCCAGGGTCGGTTTTTTATTGCCTGGGATTTGGCAAATACCACGCAAAAAAAATGTGGGAGCGGGCTTGCTCGCGAATGCGGCGTAACAGTCAACATAGATGCTGAATGTCAGCCAGTCTTCGCGAGCAAGCCCGCTCCCACATTTTGATCTTTGCTAGCTTATTGAGCGTGTGCCCACGGCAAAATCGGAATCGCCGTCACCGCATTCTGCGGGCTGCCCTCGATCAAACGATCGCTATAAACCAGATACACCAGCGTATTGCGCTTCTTGTCGAGGAATCGCACCACCTGCATGGTCTTGAACACCAGGGACGTGCGCTCCTTGAACACCTCCTCGCCATCCTTGAGCTCACCCTTGAAGTTGATCGGCCCGACCTGGCGGCACGCAATAGACGCTTCAGCGCGATCCTCAGCCAGACCCAACCCACCCTTTACCCCGCCAGTCTTGGCGCGCGACAGGTAGCAAGTCACGCCATCCACTTTCGGGTCATCAAACGCCTCGACAACGATACGGTCGTTCGGGCCGACGAACTTGAACACCGTCGACACCTGGCCAATTTCATCGGCCGAGGCCAACAGCGGCATCGCCAACAACAAGCCCAATAATCCTTTTGCCATACGCATTCAGGTATTCCTTCAGACCAGAATCAGGTTATCGCGGTGAACCAGTTCCGGCTCCGCCATGTAACCCAGCAGACCGACAATCGCCTCAGACGACTGACCGATGATTTTTTGTGCTTCCAGAGCACTGTAGTTAGCCAGGCCACGGGCGATTTCACGACCGTCCGGCGCCACACAGACCACCATTTCGCCGCGACGGAAACTGCCCTGGACCAGCTTGACGCCCACCGGCAGCAAACTTTTGTTGCCTTGGGACAACGCCGTCACCGCCCCCGCATCCAGCACCAGCGTGCCGCGAGTTTGCAGATGCCCAGCCAGCCACTGCTTGCGCGCCGCCAGCATGCCACGCTCAGGTGACAACAAGGTACCGATGCGCTCGCCCGCCTTGAGACGATCCAGCACGCGATCAATGCGGCCGCCGACAATGATGGTGTGCGCACCGGAACGCGCGGCCAGACGCGCAGCGCGCAACTTGGTCTGCATTCCACCACGACCCAGTGCACCGCCCGTGCTGCCAGCCACCGCATCCAGCGCCGGATCATCGGCACGCGCCTCGTAAATCAGCTTGGCATCGGGATTGTTGCGCGGATCGGCGTCGAACATGCCGTCGCGATCGGTGAGGATCACCAGCAAATCAGCTTCAACCAGATTCGCCACCAACGCTGCCAACGTGTCGTTGTCGCCGAAACGGATTTCGTCAGTGACCACAGTGTCGTTCTCGTTGATCACCGGGATCACCTTGAGCTCGACCAGCGCGCGCAAGGTACTGCGAGCGTTCAGGTAGCGCTTGCGGTCGGACAAATCGTCGTGAGTCAGGAGAATCTGCGCGGTATGCCGGCCATGCTCGGCGAAGCTCGACTCCCAGGCCTGCACCAACCCCATCTGACCGATAGCGGCAGCGGCCTGCAACTCGTGCATTGCACTGGGTCGTACAGTCCAGCCCAAGCGGCTCATACCCGCCGCCACTGCCCCGGAGGACACCAGCACCAGTTCAACACCCGCCTCGTGCAGGGCAACCATCTGCTCGACCCAGACACCCATTGCCGCGCGATCCAGGCCTTTGCCGTCCGCCGTCAGCAAAGCGCTGCCGATCTTCACGACCCAACGCTGCGCACCTGTCACCTTGCTCCGCATCATCTTCAACCTTAGCTTGAGGACAGCACGACCCAGCGCTGCCCATGACGTTATTCGTGACTACTGATTTCCAGATACTAAAACGCCGCTCCAGTGAGCGGCGTTCAAGTTTATCGCAACGGATCAGTCACGCACGTAAATGATTTCCGGACCGTCTTCGTCATCCACATCTTCCTCGTCCCAATCGTCGTCACCGATGTCATGGACCGACTTCACACCACTGCGACGCAGGGCACGCTGATCGTCCAGCGCCTGCAACTGCGCGCGCGCTTCGTCTTCGATGCGCTGATCGAGCTCGGCCAGCTCTTCCTTGTAGGCCGGGTCATTAGCCAGACGATCGGCACGATCTTCCAGGTAACGCATGATGTCATGGCAAAGACGCTCGGTGCCTTGCTTGGCGATCGCGGAGATCACGTAGACCGGACCGGTCCACTCCAGACGATCAACGATTTCCTTGACGCGAGCGTCGTGCTCTTCCTCAAGGATCTGGTCGCACTTGTTCAGCACCAGCCAGCGATCACGCTCAGCCAGGGACGGGCTGAACTTGGTCAGCTCGCTGACGATTACTTCAGCGGCATCCGGAGCACTGGTGTCATCCAGCGGCGCCATGTCGACGAGGTGCAGCAGCAGACGGGTGCGCGACAAGTGCTTGAGGAAACGAATCCCCAGACCTGCGCCGTCGGAAGCACCTTCGATCAGGCCGGGAATGTCCGCCACCACAAAGCTCTTCCAGCGATCGACACTGACAACACCCAGGTTTGGCACCAGAGTGGTGAACGGGTAGTCGGCGACTTTCGGCTTGGCGGCCGATACCGAGCGAATGAAGGTACTTTTGCCGGCGTTCGGCAAACCGAGCAGACCGACGTCCGCCAACACCTTCATTTCCAGTTTCAGGTCGCGCTGCTCACCCGGCTTGCCCGGCGTGGTCTGGCGCGGCGCCCGGTTGGTGCTGGATTTGAAACGAGTGTTACCCAGACCGTGCCAGCCGCCGTGAGCCACCAGCAGACGCTGACCAGCCTTGGTCAAGTCGCCGATCACTTCCTGAGTCGCGGAATCGATAACGGTAGTGCCGACCGGAACGCGCAGCACCAACTCCTCACCTTTCTTGCCGGTGCAGTCAGTGCTGCCGCCGTTGGAACCACGCTCGGCATCGAAGTGCCGGGTGTAACGGTAGTCCACCAGGGTATTGAGGTTTTCGTCGGCGACCATGTAGACCGAGCCGCCATCACCGCCATCACCGCCGTTCGGGCCGCCGTTTTCAATGAATTTTTCACGACGGAAGCTCATGCAACCGTTGCCGCCGTCCCCGGCCTTTACTCGAATCGATACTTCATCAACAAACTTCATAACAAAACGCCTCTCGCCATACGGACGAGCCGAAAAAACCTAGACATAAGACTCTTGCAAAAATGAGCGCAGCGACCTCAATCAACGACCGCCAATACAGCGCTGGAGCCCATCACAAACAGCTTTGCAAGAGACTCACCCCACAAACGAAAAAGCCCCGTCGCAAGACAGGGCTTTTCCAGCAACTACGTAATTATGCCGCGACGACGTCAGTCTTCGGAACAATGCTTACGTAACGACGACCGAAGGCGCCTTTTACTTCGAACTTGATCACGCCGTCGATTTTAGCGAACAGAGTGTGATCTTTGCCCATGCCAACGCCGTAGCCAGCGTGGAATTGGGTGCCGCGCTGACGCACGATGATGTTGCCCGGAATGATAACCTGGCCGCCATACATCTTCACGCCAAGGCGTTTGGCTTCTGAGTCGCGACCGTTACGGGTACTACCACCAGCTTTTTTGTGTGCCATGAGTTCAATTCTCCTAGTGAGGAATTAGGCTGAAATTAAGCCTGAATACCGGTGATTTTGATCTCGGTGTACCACTGGCGGTGGCCCATACGCTTCATGTGGTGCTTACGACGACGGAACTTGATGATGCGGACTTTATCGTGACGACCTTGGGAGATCACTTCAGCCACAACGGTAGCGCCAGGAACAACTGGAGCGCCGATATTCACGTCGTCGCCATTGGCAACCAACAGAACGCGATCAAAAGTAACGGATTCGCCGGTAGCGATTTCCAGTTTTTCGATCTTCAGGTATTCACCTGGAGCAACTTTGTACTGCTTGCCACCAGTAACGATTACTGCATAAGACATGGTATTTCTCCGATAATCCTGCTCACCCAGCTCTTTATAAGAAGAGGTATTGGCTGGCATGGCTGCATAAGGCTGGAAGGCCTGTTTGCAATTGCGTAAGGCAGGTGCTGCCCAGGAAGTTCAGGGTGCGCGATTGTACGCAAGCTTCCGGGGCGATGCAAGAGGCTGTCCATCGCGCCTTGACAGGCCCGGACGTGGGTCCTAGCATGCCGCGCAACCCTTCTGGAGCAACTGTCGCTGATGCAACCCCAAGCTTTCTACCGCGCGGTGGCGGACGATTTTAGCGCCGTCGACGGCATCATCAAGAAACAGCTGACTTCCCGAGTGCCGCTGGTATCGAAAATCGGCGACTACATTACCTCGGCTGGCGGTAAACGCCTGCGCCCGTTGCTCGTGCTGCTGTGCGGCAAGGCACTCGGCCGCGAAGGCGATGACCTGCGCCTGTTGGCCGCGACCATCGAGTTCCTGCACACCGCCACTTTGCTGCATGACGACGTTGTCGACATGTCCGGCATGCGCCGTGGCCGCTCGACCGCCAACGCCATGTGGGGCAATGCGCCGAGCGTGCTGGTGGGCGACTTCCTGTATTCGCGCTCCTTCGAAATGATGGTCGAACTGGGCTCCATGCCGGTGATGAAGATCCTTTCGCAAGCCACGCGCATCATCGCTGAAGGCGAAGTGTTGCAGCTGTCGAAGGTCCGCGACGCCAGCACCACCGAAGAAACCTACATGGAAGTCATCCGCGGCAAAACCGCGATGCTCTTCGAAGCCTCGACCCACAGTGCCGCCGCTCTGGCCGGTGCCTCGCCGGAACAGAGCGAAGCACTGCGCACCTTCGGCGATCACCTGGGGGTGGCCTTCCAATTGGTCGACGACCTGCTGGATTACCGGGGCGATGCCGAAACCCTGGGCAAGAACGTCGGTGACGATCTGGCCGAAGGCAAACCGACGCTGCCGCTGATCTACACCATGCGCGAAGGCACTCCTGAGCAGGCCGCACTGGTTCGTCAGGCGATCCAGAAAGGTGGCATCGAAGATCTGGAAAGCATTCGCGAAGCTGTTGAAGCTTCCGGCTCGCTGGATTACACCGCGCAACTGGCCCGCGATTATGTGGCCCGTGCGATCAAGTGCCTCGACGCCCTGCCCGCCAGCGAATACCGCGATGCGTTGGTTGAGTTGAGTGAGTTCGCGGTCGCCCGCACGCACTGACATTAACGGCAAGATCAAAAGATCGCAGCCTTCGGCAGCTCCTACAGGTGTATACAAAACCCCGCAGTAGCTGCCGATTTGATCTTTTGCTGTCAGCCCCTTCCTGCAACAAAACCCTATATAATGTGCGCTTTTTAGCCATCCTGAATCCAAGGAGCTTTAGTGAGCACGCTGCCACCCTGCCCAAAATGCAATTCCGAATACACCTACGAAGACGGCACCCAGCTGATCTGCCCAGAGTGCGCCCACGAGTGGTCCGCCGGTGGCGAAGCCGAAGTGACTTCCGATGACACCGTGAAAAAGGACTCGGTCGGCAATGTCCTGCAGGACGGCGATACCATCACCGTGATCAAGGACCTCAAGGTCAAAGGCACGTCGCTGGTGGTCAAGGTCGGCACCAAGGTCAAGAACATCCGCCTGTGCGATGGCGATCACGACATCGACTGCAAGATCGATGGCATCGGCCCGATGAAGCTCAAATCCGAGTTCGTCAGAAAAGTCTGAATCTGCTGCATTCCATCCCGCGCCCGGCGTGGGATGGTGCTTCGCCCTTCCCCGAATCACCCAGCATTCCCGCGCAATAGCCAAACGCCAGTCGTTTTGACACTCAGCAATTTCCCCACAGAAAAAAACACAAACCGCCAATAGGCCCTTGCTATTTGATGAATAAGAATTATTCTCATTGAAACCCATCAATGGAGATGAGACTCATGACTTATTTGATCGATGCCTGGCTGGACCGCCCACACCCCTACCTCAGAATCCTGCATCGGGAAACCGGGGAAGTCTGTGCGGTGCTTGAAGAAGAAGCCTTGAACGAGCTACAGGATCAGGGTGATCTGGACGTCAACGGTTTAAGTTCCAGCGAGCCGGTGGTGCTCAAGGAACTGGTGCGCAATCTGTTTCTGTTCTGCTATGCCCGGGCGTTGCGCCCGACGAATGAGCCGCACAACAAGATCGAAATATGAGTAACACTGCAAATATCTGTAGGAGCGAAGCTTGCTCGCGAAACAGGCAACTCGATTCAAGCTTGAAACCGAGTTGATGCCTTCGCGGGCAAGTCGGATCGCCGCACCGCTCGCTCCTACAGGATCACGGGTTTACAGAACGTCGAGCAGTTCGACGTCGAATACCAGTACGCTGTGCGGCGGAATGCTGCCAACGCCTTGAGCGCCGTAAGCCAGTTCGCTCGGCACGTACAGACGCCATTTGCTGCCGGCGTTCATCAGTTGCAGGGCTTCGGTCCAGCCAGCGATAACGCCGCCTACCGGGAATTCTGCAGGCTGACCACGATCGTAGGAGCTGTCGAACACAGTGCCGTCGATCAGAGTGCCGTGGTAGTGAGTGCGCACTTGATCTTCACGGGTCGGCTTGGCGCCTTCACCTTGGGTCAGTACTTCGAATTGCAGGCCGGAAGCCAGCGTGGTGATGCCTTCGCGCTTGGCGTTTTCAGCCAGGAAAGCCAGGCCTTCGCCAGCAGCGGCTTCAGCCTTGGCTGCAGCTTCGGCTTGCATGATTTCGCGGATCACCTTGAAGCTGGCGGACATCTCTTCCTGACCCACACGGCTTGGCTTGCCGGCGAACGCGTCGGTCAGGCCAGCCAGGATTGCGTCCAGGCTAACGCCCGGAGGCGGGTTGTCACGCAGCTGGTCGCCCAACTGACGGCCAATGCCGTAGCTGACGCGGGTTTCGTCGGTAGACAGATTTACTTCGGACATGACACTGCTCCGTTGTGCGGACGGCCCTGGAACTTGCCGTGCATGCACAGCGCATCCCGGAGCGCCCGGAATCAAAAGGGCGAGCAGACTAGCACAGATGCCGTCACGTTGATGAGCCGTGTCGGCCCTGTCACGCGGAACGGAAAGTGATCGGTACCTTCAGGCTTTCCTCGGTGCTGGCACCGCACATTTCATCCTGAACCGAGGTATGCACGACGTTGAACGACAACTTGGGAAAGGCATGAAGCACTTCACGCGCATGCTCGACCGAGCGCAGATGCAATATTTCGCCGTGCGCATCGCACAATGGATGCCCCGCGCCATGCATCCGTGCCTCCAGCACGTAAAACACGCCTTCCATCGAGATCAGGTTCAGCTCATCGACCTTTCCGGCGACGGCATACGCATTCAATTCTTGCAGGTTCATGAGCGCACCTCAGGCATTGGCGAGCCAGGACCTCTACATGGATATGCCTCGGCGGGCCAAAGTACAAGCTACAGACGGCACCACCCGTCTGTTTCACAAAACTGTGGGAGCGTGGCTTGCCCGCGATGGCATCACCGCGGTTTATCGTCAGACCGAGGTGATGCTATCGCGGGCAAGCCACGCTCCCACAAGGATTAGTCGATCAGTGCTTGGTCAGCTTGTCCAGATAGCCCATGGCAAACGCCGACACCACGAAGGTCATGTGAATGACCACGTACCACTTCAAATGCTCGGGATCGACGTTCTTGGCGTCCATGAAGATCCGTAGCAGGTGGATCGACGAAATCGCCACGATGGAAGCTGCGACCTTCATCTTCAACGAAGACGAATCCATGGTGCCCAGCCAGTTGAGCTTTTCCTTGCTGTCGTCGATATCCAGCTGAGAAACGAAGTTTTCGTAGCCAGAGATCATCACCATCACCAGCAAGCCGCCCACCAGCGCCATGTCGATCAGCGACAGCAGTACCAGTATCAGATCCGACTCGGCCATCGAGAACACGTTAGGAATGACGTGGAAGACTTCCTGGAAGAATTTCAGTGCCAACGCCAGCAAGCCCAGGGACAAACCGAAATAGATCGGCGCCAGTAACCAGCGGGAGGCGTACATTGCATTTTCGATAAAGCGTTCCATTGAATCTCACACAAGGGGCTGGAAATGGCGGCGAGTATAACAGCCACCTGTTACACCCAGAAACCGCCGGAAAATCCGTAACCTGCGTGTGTGTGACAAAGTTTTTCTGCTAGTGTCCAGATGATTGACAGGTCAGCGACGTCGGACAGGAAGACTGGAAATGGATGTGCGATTGCCGTTAACGAGTGCCGGGCTTTGCTTCGCATTATTGCTCGGTGGCTGCTCACCCAGCGATGAGAAACGCCAGGTCAGCCTCGAAGAAAAGATCGCACAGTTCGAACAATCCCTGGAGACGATCGAGGACCCAAAACTCAAGAATGCCGTAGCCGAGCTAGGCGGTTCCCTATTGTTACTCGAGCGTGCACAACTCAAACTCGACACCAAACCAGTGGTCACCGAATACGGCGAAGACGCCCTCGCCGTGCTCAAGCACTACCCCACACCCCAGGCCCTGGTCGACACCTACATTAACGGTCTGTTCGTGTTACACAAGGAGTCCAGCTCGGATTACCTGACCGATCTGCAACCGGTATTCCCCTTCAACTTCAACATTCCGGGCGCGTTCTTTTTTCCTCATGGCCTGGAATGGCAATCGGTGACCCTGAGCAATAAGCGCGTCATCGCGTTCCAGCCGGAATGGTCGGAAACCGATCCCGGCATTCAGCTGAGCCCGTCGAGCTCCAACCTGACCAACCCCGATGATTTGACGGTGACCTACCCCTTCATCGAAGGCCTGGAGGTGGACAAGAAGAACCAACCACAACCGGTGAGCCTGCAAGGCAAGGTGGAAGTCATCGCCCCACGCCGACTCTACAGTTTCGACCTGACGAAAAAGGACGTCGGCCAGACTCGCACCAACGACAATCTCAGTGTCACCTTATTGAAACTGGGCAATAACTACGCCGAAATCGAATTCAGTAACAGCGCGCCGCTGGCCCCCGAGATACGTGACATATCACTCACCCCATTGATCGTTCAGGCCAGGGACGCCACCGGGCAATTCCTCTCTCGTTCAGGTGCGATCAACGAAACCGCCGCGCAAATTGCGTTTTATCAAAAACAGCTGGCGCAGATGCAACAGCAGAAGGCCTGGAGCGAAGCGTTCGAAAAACAGCTCGATGACGAGCAGCGCGCGTTTGAACAACAACAAACCCGGCATTACACCAAGGTCTACTTCAACGGCCCGATCGACACCATCGAAGTGAGCCTGCTGGACTTCTCGGCGGTCACGGTGACCCACAAGGTCCTGAACCTGCCGATACGCCGCTTCGACCCGCACACCACGGAAAAAACCATCCAGCCGCTGACGTTGCCGGTTGTGGTGTATGACGACCAGGCTGCGACTTGGCTCAAGGGCGCAACGTTGAGCGAGGAGCAACTGAAAAGAAGCATCAGCATCAGTCAGTCGGTCGATGAACCAAGTGCCGCCCGCATCGAATTCAATCACCCCAGAAGCTTCAATGACGAACTGCTCGGCACCTCTTTCAATCCCGGCGAAAGCCCGGTGACGTTCTTTACCCAAGACCGCAATGGCCAGCGCGATGGGCCGATAGAGCTGCCGTCGGAGGCGTATGAGGTCGATCCGATCCGCGGCGCCATCACCTATGATCTGAACCTGTTTCCGGAAACACCGGCCTACGCCGTGGGCTCCATGCCGCACTTTCTGGCGACTATCGACCAGCAAACATACGACGCCCGCCAGTTGCCCAAAGGCCTGGAGTTCAAAGGGAATGCATTGGTGGTGGATTTGAAACTGTTTCCCGCCCAGGACTGGCGTTTTTTCGCCAAGGACGACAGCGGCAATTATTTGAAAGAGATTCTGTCGGTCAGTCACGACGCGAGCGCGCAAGGCCCGGCGTTATTTGCAGTGCATTACTTCTATGGCCAGCCCACACGTCTGGAAACTTATCAGCGAACCAACCTCACCACCGTGCAATATGGGTTTGAGGTCAAACTCGACAAGGCTGAGCCAGGCAGCCTTGATCAATAGCCTGTTCAGTGCTCGGGCCGAAACTCGGGTCCGCTAAGGTTGCGGTAACGACCACCATTGATCTCTCGCAACTGGGCTTGCAGATGCAGGCACCAGATTTGCGGGTCGTCGGCCAGTTCGTAACCATGCAAGGTCAGACTTTCAACGATGGTGTCGAGGATCGATTCCGCCACGACCGGCCCACGGAACGGGCCTTGGGCCTTGATGGCAGAAGGCTGCTCGCCGGCCATTCCGGCGGCGAAGAGCAAGGTCCACATGCCCGTATCTCCCGCCAGCGGGCGGATAGCACATTCGATACGGGTCACAAGGCCCAGGCATTGACGGGTGAGACAGAGGTTGCGCGACATGGCGGCGACCCTCGATAGATCCGGTATTCAGCCTCCACGGGAAGGCTGTCTCGATCCAGTGATTACTGTCGATATCCTTGAGCAGATAATAGAAGAAAAGTCTGGCTCGCACGCGAACCAGAATCAGAAGGTGCCGAGTGGTCGCTGCGCAAATATTGACGCCATTTCGATGGCGCTCTTTTGCATTGAATACAGTCTGCAAAACACTACAGAACCTGTGGGAGCGGGCTTGCTCGCGAAGGCGGCATAACAGTCGACATTGATGTTGAATGTTAGTCAGTCTTCGCGAGCAAGCCCGCTCCCACATGGGGTTGTGTCAGGCCGGTTTGATTTCCAGCATCGCTTCCTGTGCCAACTCCTTTTCGGCTTCCTTGAGGTCTTCCTCGCTGATCATTTCCGCAATCACCCGCAAGCGTTCCACTACCCGCGCGTTGATGCTGCCTTCAGGGAATGCGCCATTCTCATCCGGCGCGCCGGCTGGCTCGCCGACCAACAGGCTCAGAGCCTCGTCGGCCTGGCGCACCGCGTAGACATGGAACTGCCCCGCGCGCACCGCCGCCAGCACCTTTTCGTCGAGCATCAGCGTGGCGACGTTGGCCTGAGGAATGATCGCCCCTTGCTCCCCCGTCAAACCACGGGCTTCGCAGAGTCGGAAGAAACCTTCGATCTTCTCGTTGACCCCACCCACCGCCTGCACTTCACCGAACTGGTTGATCGAACCGGTAATCGCGAAACACTGCTTGAGCGGGGTTTTCGACAAGGCCGAGATCAGCGTGCATGCCTCCCCCAGCGACGCGCTGTCACCGTCGACATAACCGTAGGACTGCTCCAGGGCGATACTCGCGGAAATCGCCAGCGGAAACTCCTGGGCATAACGGCTGCCTAGATACCCGGTAAGGATCATCACGCCTTTGGAGTGGATCGGCTGACCGAGGTTGACCTCGCGCTCGATGTCGACGATGCCGCTGCCGCCTGGATAAACCGTGGCGGAAATCCGCGCTGGAATCCCGAAGGCCGAATCGCCGACTTCCAGTACCGTCAGCCCGTTGCACTTGCCAACAGCCGCGCCATCGGTGTCGATCAGAATGATCCCGGCCAGCATGTCATCGAGAATCCGCGCCGAAACACGCCCGGTACGGGTGGCCTTGGCCTTGAGCGCACGCTCGATGTGCCCGGCGTCGGTCATGTCGTCACCCGCCAGGTCACGAATGAAATCCGCCTCGCTGACCAGCTGGAACAGATCGCCGATCCGCGCCGACAAACGTCCCTGATGTTCTGCCAGACGCGCGCTGTAAGTCGCCAGACGCGCCACCGCATCGGCGGTCAGCGGCGCCATGCCTTCCTCGGACGTACGGGTTTTGAGCAACTGGGCGAACTGCTCCAGGCTCTCGTCGACCATCGGGATGTCTTCGTCGAAATCCACCAGGACGCGGAACATCTCCTGGAAGTCCGGATCGAGGTCTTGCAACGTGTAGTAGAGCTGTCGGGCGCCGATGATGACGACTTTCACCTGCAACGGAATGTGTTGCGGTGTCAGCGTCACGGTGGCCAGCCGGCCCAACTCACCCAGAGGCGATTCCATTTTCAGCTTGCGCGATTGCAGGGCGCGTTTGAGCGCATCCCAGACAAAAGGCTCACTGAGCATTTTTTCCGCTTCGAGAATCAGGAAACCGCCGTTGGCCCGGTGCAGCGCACCCGGTCGCAGCTGCCGATAGGTGGTGTAGAGCGCGCCCTGATCGGTGCTGTATTCGATGCGTCCAAACAGGTTGTCGTAGGTCGGATGCGGCTCGAACACCACGGGCGCGCCGCCACTGAACGGATGACCGACCACCAGGCTGGGGGCGTATTGCTCTTCCAGTAGCTTGCGGGCGATGGCGTCGGTCTTGCTGTCGTCCACCAGTTGCTCGACCACCGTCTTGAGCAGGTACACCTGCATCGCTTGCAGGTAACCGCAAACGCCGGCGTTTTCCGCGTACTTTTCCGACAGCGGCGCGAGCAATGGCTGCAAGGCCAGGGTGATGGTTTCTTCGTTGAGCTGACGCAGTTGATTGCTCGACTCGCGCTTCCATTGCGGCAAGCTGGCGAGTTCTTCGTTCAACCGCTCTTCCAGCCCGGCAATGTCGTCATGAAAACGTTCGCGCTCGGCTTCCGGCAACTGGGCGAACTCAGCCTCATCCAGTGCCTTGCCTTCGCTCATCGGGGTGAAGGCGATATTGCTGCTGTCGCGGTAGAGCGCGACCTCTTTCTCCAGCGCCAGACGCTCGATCACATCCAGTGCACGGTCATAACGCTGGTTGAAAGCGCGGTCAATGGCGCTTTTCTTCTGCTGGTAGGACGGGTGCTCGAACACAGCCGGAAAGGTCGCCAGCAGGTTGTCGATCAAACCGTTGATGTCGCCGATGAAGGCTCCGGCGGTGCCCGACGGCAATTCCAACGCACGAGGCTCGCGCGGCTCATCGAAATTATTGACGTAGACCCAGTCAGCCGGGGTCTGCAGGCGTTTGCCTTCGGCCTTGAGGTAGCGTTTGACGAACGAAAAACGGCCGGTGCCGGGCTCGCCCATGACGAATACGTTATAACCGGGGCGTGGCATGGCCACACCGAACTGCAAGGCTTCAACCGCACGTTCCTGGCCAAGCACACCGCGGAAGGGCTCCAGATCATTAGTGGTAGAGAAGCTGAACTGTTCAGCGGAAAACGGACGGGTCAGCGCTTCAGGCGCTAGACGCAAGCTGGCAGCAACAGGATCAGGCATCGGGCTTCCTTACATCAGGCGGGGCAGATAGCGGCATTCTGGCGCTGCCCGTACCTCACTGGCAAGGCGCGCGCTTAGACAAAGCGCCAACCCCGGGCCGAGCAGCTCAAAATCAATGTTTTCAACGAATGTTTCGCAAAAAGTAACGGAACCCCCGGAACGTGCCTAAACTCCAAACTGCGCGGCTGGATGATAACCGGCCCACTGGCACCATTAGGGGCCAGCACCCTGTCCATTGGTATGCACACAAAGAGAACATAGCTATGAAACGGATTCTTCTCGGTACTCTCTTCACCGCTGTATCCATCAACGCCATGGCTCAGGCGCCAGGCGGTCCGGACTGCGGTTGGGGCAACATGCTGTTCGAAGGTCAGCGTGGCACCCCGGCACACTTCCTGGCATCCACCACCAACGGCACTTCCGGTAACGCAACGTTCGGTATGACCTCCGGTACCAACGGTTGCTCGACCAATGCGTCGCTGACCTATGGCGGCAAATCCTGGATCGCCATGAATGGCATGATGAACGAGCTGTCCGAAGACATGGCTAAAGGTCAGGGCGAAGCGCTGACCACTTACGCCGTGGTACTGGGCGTGGCGCCGGAAGACCGTGCGCACTTCGCCGCTGTGACTCATCAGCACTTCCAGCAAATCTTCAGCAAAGCTGACGTGACCGCTGATGACGTGCATACCAACACCCTGGCCGTGCTGAAAAGCGACCCGCGTCTGGCCAAGTACGCCACTCAAGCTTAAGCTCGATCCACCCCGCTCCTTTTGGGGAGCGGGTTTTGTTTTTTGACCTGTCGTGCTTTGGGTCTTTCCTCCGATCTCTTTTTTTTCGAAAAGCTAAGTTGCTCACTATGCTCAAACGCCTTGCCTGGCTGGCGCTCTGTGTCTGCGCCCCGCTGTCCGCCGCGCCACATATCGACAATCAACGTTTGCAGCAACTGGCCAACGACCCCTTCTGGATTTCCCTGGGGCATTACGAAACCGCCAAGCTCGGTGGCTGGCGCAGCTATGTCAGCGACAAGAAATTCTTTCTCACCCCCGATGGCAACGAACACCCCGACCGTGAACTGGCGGCGACCGTGCAGGCACTGTATGCCCCGGCCAGCGCCGGCGAGCAGCATGCCCAATGCGTCTATCCGGCCCGCGCCCGCTGGCTCAAGGCGCAACTGGCGCTCAGCGATATGCCGACACCGGACTGCGCCGAGTTCAAGCAATGGTTCAAGGATGTTGCGCCCCACAGCGCGGTAATGATTTTCCCGGCGGCCTACCTGAACAGTCCATCGTCGATGTTTGGTCACACCTTGCTGCGCATCGATCAGGCCAATGTGCAGAGTGACAAGACATCGCTACTCAGTTACGCGATCAACTTCGGCGCCTACATCGAAGGTTCGGACAACAGCATTCTGTACGCCTGGAAAGGTCTGATGGGTGGCTATCCCGGGCTGTTCGCGTTGGTGCCGTATCAGGAAAAGCTCTCGGAATACCGTAGCCTCGAGAA
Organism: Pseudomonas sp. F-14 TE3482; assembly: GCF_053629455.1. NCBI lineage: Bacteria > Pseudomonadati > Pseudomonadota > Gammaproteobacteria > Pseudomonadales > Pseudomonadaceae > Pseudomonas > Pseudomonas sp. F-14 TE3482. Next base: position 2,124,824 of record NZ_JBRJII010000001.1, on the reverse strand, counting down.
CCGCGATCTGTGGGAATACCGCCTGAACCTGACGCAGCAGGAAACCGAGCGCATGGTCGAGCACGTCTGGGAACTCAAGCAGATCCAGTTCGACTACTTCTTCTTCGACGAAAACTGTTCCTACCGCCTGCTTGAACTGCTGCAAGTGGCGCGACCGAACCTGCAGTTGACCGAGCAATTCCCGTTGACCGCTATCCCTACCGACACGGTCAAAGCGGTGAAAGAAGCCGGACTGGTGCAATCGATCGAGTATCGCCCGTCCCGTGAGCGTGAACTGCTAAGCCGTGCCGAGCCATTAACCGTTGAAGAGCAGGAGTGGGTGCTGAACGTCAGTGCCGACCAGACACAATTGCAGACTCCGGCGTTCAAGGCTCTACCTCGCGACCGCCAGGCGTTGATCATCGATGCGGCTTATCGTCTGGAGCGTTATCGCGCCAACGGTCAGGAGCGTGACCCGCAACGGGCTCAACGCAGTTTCGAATTGCTGCGCGCAATCAATCAAAACCCGCCCCCGGAGCTGGAAATTCCGCAACCCGGCTTGCCCGAGGACGGTCACGAATCCCGCACCTGGCAGGCCGGCATCGGCACTCGAGGCGACAAGGCCTTCGGCGAATATGGCCTGCGCATGGCCTATCACGACCTCAATGACAACATGGAAAGCTTCCCCCTCGGCGCGCAGATCGAAATTCTGCAGATGAAGCTGCGCCAATACGAAGGTAATGACTGGCAGTTGCAGCAACTGGACCTGGCGACCATCCGCTCGCTGACGCCTCGCAATGAATTGTTGCAGCCGCTGTCATGGCAAGTCACCGGCGGCCTGGAGCGCGTACCGGGCAAGCATGATGATGAAACCCTGGTCAGCCATGTCAATGGCGGTGGCGGCGGGACCTGGCAGCTGGGTGATGACATGCTCGGTTTCGCCTTGGGCACCGTGCGTGTGGAGCATAACAACGACTTCGCGGGTTTCATCGCCCCGGCGGCAGGCTTCAACAGCGGCCTGCTATGGAAAAACCCGCTGGGCAATTTCAGCCTGGAAGCCAAGGGTGATTACTTCACCAATGGCGAAGTGCGCCGCAGCATGAGCCTGAATCAGCAGTGGGAACTGTCGCGCAATCTGGGTGTGCGCCTGAGCGCCCAGCGCGAATTCAGCCACCTGGCTTCGCCCGAAAACGAAGTGATGCTTGAGGTGAAGTGGTATCACTATTGATCTGCCCCCTGTGGGAGCGAGCCTGCTCGCGATGAGACCATCACATTCAACATCCATGCTGCCTGTTCCACCGCCATCGCGAGCAGGCTCGCTCCCACAAGGGATTTGCGCCCACAGATTAATCACAAGCCTTTCACATACACCCGACAAATCCGCTTCTAAACTTCCCTTATAGGCCGTTGAACGGTCCAGGAGTCCGGGATGTGGCGTTGCGTGGCTGTATTGGGGTTGTTGGTAGTGATAACGGGGTGCGAGTCGACCCACGAGGATCTGATCGCCAAGGGTTATCCGCCGGCATTCGCCGATGGCTTCGATGACGGTTGCAGCAGTGGCCGGCAAGCCGCTGGGGCGATCACCGGTGAGTTTCGCAAAAATGTCCCGCGTTACCTCAAGGACAAGCCATACGCCGAAGGCTGGACCGATGGCTTCCGTCAGTGCCAGGCCATGCGTGAAAACGAGGATCGTAACGAGTACAAGGACCGCCATTGGGACGAGCGCGAACGGGCCTGGCAACAAGAGAAAGACAGGGACGCCGCGCGAGCCTATCGCTCGCAATAAGTCGTTTACAGACATTCGTCGAAACTTAATGCCTGCGACCATGGCCCAAACCCTATAACGGGAGAACAGCATGAGTCGCGCCTTCGTCAATGAAGATAACGCCGCCGCGCAAGCCGATCAGCCAGTCGAACGGCAGGTCAGCGCGCAGCCCAATTACGTCACGCCAGCGGGCCTGGCGCAGCTTCAGGCAAAAGTTGCCGAGCTGCAAAGCCTGCTTGATCAGGAAAGCGCCAAAGGCGAACTGGCCGATAAGCAGCGCCAGGCCGACCTCGATCGCGACTGGCGCTATTTCAAGCAGCGCCTGCAAAGCGCCCAGGTGGTCGCACAAGCCTCCTCGACCGACAAAGTGCAGATCGGCAACTGGGTGACCTTTGCCGACGAACACGATCATGAGCAGCGCGTGCAATTGGTCGGAGAAGACCAGGCGGATGCCACCCATGGCTTGATCAATTGGAGCTCGCCACTGGGGCGGGCGTTGCTCGGGGCGCAGGTGGGTGATGAAGTGCTGTGGAAGCGACCGGCGGGGGATTTGGTGATTGAGGTGTTGGCCATAGAGATTGGATGATCTCCAGGCCGCCTTCGCGAGCAAGCTCGCTCCCACAGGGGATTTGTATTGGCAACAAATCTTCAGCTCACTGAAAGATCAAATGTGGGAGCGAGCCTGCTCGCGATAGCCGCGCCGCGGTCTTACTGAACACCCATAAAAAACGGAGCCCCGAAGGCTCCGTTTTTTCTATGCGACCAACCTGAAATCAGGCCAGTTTCTTGTGCCGTACCCGGTGCGGCTGGGAAGCCGCTTCGCCGAGGCGTTTCTTGCGATCGGCTTCGTACTCGGTGTAGTTGCCTTCGAAGAACACCGCTTGCGAGTCGTCTTCGTACGCCAGGATGTGAGTCGCGACGCGGTCAAGGAACCACCGATCGTGAGAGATCACAATGGCGGCGCCCGGGAAGTCCAGCAAGGCCTCTTCCAGGGAACGCAGGGTTTCAACGTCGAGGTCGTTGGACGGTTCGTCGAGCAGCAGGACGTTGCCGCCCTCTTTCAGGGTCAGGGCCAGGTGCAAGCGACCACGCTCACCACCGGACAGGTCCTTGACGAACTTCTGCTGATCGCCGCCCTTGAAGTTGAAGCGACCAACGTAGGTGCGCGACGGGATCTCGTAGTTGCCGATGCGAATCTGGTCGGAACCATCGGAGATCTGCTGGAACACGGTCTTGCTGCCATCCAGGTCTTCACGGCTCTGGTCGACGCACGCCAGTTGCACGGTTTCGCCGACTTCGATGGAGCCCGAATCCGGTGTTTCCTTGCCCATCAGCATGCGGAACAGGGTCGATTTACCGGCACCGTTACCGCCGATCACGCCAACGATGGCGCCTTTAGGCATGGAGAACGACAGGTTGTCGATCAACACGCGATCGCCGTAGCCCTTGCTGACGTTCTTGAACTCGATGACCTTGTCGCCCAGACGCGGACCGGCCGGAATGTAGATCTCGTTGGTTTCGCTGCGCTTCTGGAATTCCTGCGATTGCATTTCTTCGAAGCGTTGCAGACGAGCCTTGGATTTGGACTGGCGGGCCTTGGCGCCTTTGCGCACCCATTCCAGCTCTTCCTTCATGGCCTTTTCGTGAGCCGACTGCTGCTTGGATTCGGCCGCCAGACGATCGGACTTGGCTTCGAGCCAACCCGAATAGTTGCCCTCGTACGGGATACCGGCGCCGCGGTCGAGCTCGAGGATCCAGCCGGCGACGTTGTCCAGGAAGTAACGGTCGTGCGTGATCGCAACCACAGTGCCCGGGAAATCGTGCAGGAAGTGCTCCAGCCAGGCGACGGAATCGGCGTCCAGGTGGTTGGTCGGTTCGTCGAGCAGCAGCATGTCCGGTGCGGACAGCAGCAGGCGGCACAGGGCCACACGACGTTTTTCACCACCGGACAGGACTTCGACCTTGGCATCCCACGCTGGCAGGCGCAGCGCATCGGCGGCGACTTCCAGTTGGCGATCCAGGTTGTGACCGTCGCTGGCTTGCAGGATGGCTTCAAGCTTGGCCTGTTCTGCCGCCAGTTTGTCGAAGTCGGCATCCGGTTCAGCGTAGGCCGCGTAAACCTCGTCCAGACGCGCCTGAGCGTCCTTGATCACGCTGACAGCTTCCTCGACCACTTCACGCACGGTCTTGGTCGGGTCCAGGATCGGTTCTTGCGGCAGGTAGCCAATATTCAGGTCCGGCATCGGACGGGCTTCACCGTCGAACTCTTTATCGACGCCCGCCATGATTTTCAGCAGCGTGGACTTACCCGAACCGTTGAGACCGAGTACGCCGATCTTGGCGCCTGGGAAGAACGACAGCGAAATGTTTTTCAGGATTTCCCGCTTCGGCGGAACAACTTTGCCCAGCCGATGCATGGTGAAGACGTATTGAGCCATGGAGAACCTTGGGTCAGTGACTGATGAATGATTGGAGCGCAGGCGATGCCCGGCCAGGCCATGCGCGTCGTTCGTTTGATGGGTATCAAAGCGTGCGCGCTGAAAAAAACCTGATTCTAGGAGCTGGAACGCTCCCGCGTAACCGGCAAAGCTACCTTATTGATAGGAGGCAGTCCAGCCGAGTGGGGCTGGCACTTCGCCACAACTCAAGGCATGCTAGCCGCCCTTCGGGCGTCCGGCTTATAGTGCACGTCGCGCCAGTCCAGCCAAACCGCAGGATTACAGTTTGTCTAATGTCTCTCCGCCATCGTCCGTGAGCGCACTCAATCCTGCGACCGGCTCGCCCCTGCGCGGAACCTTGAAGGGCGCGCTGGCAACCCTCGTGCTGTTGCTGCTCGCACTGCTGTTCTGGCAGCTGCTGGATCAGCTTCGCGAAACCCAGAAAAACCAGCGCCAGTACACCATCGACTACTCCGCCGATCTGGCTGCGCAAGTCAGCCTCAACATGGCGCTCAATGCCCAGATCGCCCTCAACCTGCTACCGATCATCGAACAACCACAAAGTCCCGACGAACAGCAGGCATTGCTGCGTAAACTGCAACAATCGCTGCCCGATCTGCGCAGCCTGGCGTTGCTCAGTCCCTCCGGAAAAATCCTCAGCGACAGCGCCGCCGACAGCCAGGACGCCAGTTACCTCGGCGAACTGGTTCAGCGTAGCCGCGCCCAGGCCCACTATTTCAGCAATGCTGACGACGGCTCAGTGGTGCATCTGCTCCTGCATCAAGCCAGCGGCAGCAGCCGCGGTTATTGGGCCCTGCGTCTGACACCGACGTTTTTCTCCTCATTGACCAAGCAGGGCGACGCCGGCATCCGCCCCCTGTGGCTGGTGGAAAACCGTATCAATCATCAGATCATCAGCCGCGATGACACCCAGCCCTCGGCCAAACCGGCCGTGCTGACAGCCGACGAACTGGCCAACAGTGTGCTGACAGTCCCTCTGAGCAGCAGCGACTGGCAATTGCGCGGGTTGTTCGACCGCCAACAGGTGCTCGAACAACTGCTGCCGGCGTTCATCGGCAAATGCCTGCTGGGCCTGGCCTTTTCGCTGTTACCGTTCATCGCTCTGCTGAGCATTCGTCGCCGTCAACGCCTGTTGCATGAAGGCCGCCGACGCTATCAGGACATTTTCGAAGGTACCGGCGTTGCGCTGTGCGTGCTCGACCTGTCCGGACTCAAAAGTTTTTTCGACAAGGCTCAACTCAACAGCAGCGAGCAGTTGAAGGCCTGGCTCCAGACACCGGAGCAACGCCAGCAACTGCTGCAGGAACTGCGCATCACCGAGGTCAACCAGGTTGCCCTGCAATTGCTCAACGTCAATTCCTGCGATCAAGCCTGGAAACTGCTGATCAACGGCTGCCCATTGGACTGCACGGCCATCGGCAATCAAGTGCTCGAAGCGGTGCTGCACCAGCAAAAACAGCTTGAGCTGGAAATCAAACTCCAGGACGCCAATGGCCGCGACCAGCATTTGTGGCTGGTGCTGCGTCTGCCGGAAGATCAGGCCGACTACAAAGCGGTGATCCTGAGCATCAGTGACATCACCAGTCGCAAGCTCATCGAATTGTCGCTGCTGGAGCGTGAAGGGTTCTGGTCCGACGTGGTGCGCACCGTGCCGGATCATCTGTATGTGCAGGATGTGGTCAGCCAGCGGATGATCTTCAGCAACCATCACCTGGGGCAAACGCTGGGTTACAACCGCACCGAACTGCACCAGATGGGCGAGTACTTCTGGGAAATCCTGTTGCACCCCGAGGATGCCGACTACTACCACCGATCACGCCAGTCCCAACGTCACGCGGGTTACACCCAACTGATGCAATGCCAGCTGCGTTTCCGCCATCGCGATGGCAAATGGCGGCGTTTCGACATTCGCGAACAGGCCCTGGCGCGGGACAAACACGATCAGGTCACGCGCATCATCGGCGTGGCCAAAGACATCACCGAACAGATCGAAGCCAGTGAGTCCCTGCGCGACAGCGAGCAGCGTTACCGGATGCTCGCCGAAAGCATCAGCGACGTGATTTTCTCCACCGACAGCAAGATGTCGCTCAATTACGTCAGCCCCTCGGTGCAAGCCGTGCTGGGTTTCGACGCCGACTGGATATTCCAGAACGGCTGGCAATCGACCATCGCCAATCCACAACAACTGACCGGCATCTACAGCCTGATGGACCGGGTCAGCAAAGCGCTGGATAAACCCGAACAACTGGCGCTGCTGCGCAGTCAGGTGCAGACCCAGCTATTTCTGTTCGACTGCCTGCGGGCCGACGGACGCAAGATTCCCATCGAGCTGCGTCTGGTGCTGGTCTGGGACGAACACGGTGCCTTTGAAGGTGTGCTCGGGGTCGGCCGCGACATCAGCCAGCAACGTCGGGCCGAAAAAGACCTGCGCATGGCGGCCACGGTATTCGAGCACTCGACCTCGGCGATTCTGATCACTGACCCGGCGGGCTATATCGTCCAGGCCAACGAAGCGTTCAGTCGCGTAAGCGGCTACGCGGTGGCCCAGGTCCTCGACCAGTTGCCGAATATGCTCACCGTCGATGAGCAGCAGGAAGCCCATCTGCGCTATGTGCTCAAGCAATTGCATCAGCACAGCACCTGGGAAGGCGAAGTCTGGCTCAAACGACGCAATGGCGAGCATTACCCGGCCTGGGTCGGGATTACCGCGGTACTCGACGATGAAGGCGACCTGGCCAGCTACGTGTGTTTCTTCAGCGACATCAGCGAGCGCAAAGCCAGCGAGCAACGGATTCACCGGCTCGCCTATTACGACGCCTTGACCCACCTGCCCAACCGCACGCTGTTCCAGGATCGCCTGCACACCGCACTGCAATCGGCTGAGCGGCAGAAGTCCTGGGTAGTGCTGATGTTCCTCGACCTGGACCGTTTCAAGCCGATCAACGACTCCCTGGGCCACGCCGCCGGCGACCGCATGCTCAAGGAAATGGCCACGCGCCTGCTTGGTTGCGTCGACGATGACGACACCGTGGCACGCATGGGTGGTGATGAGTTCACTTTGCTGCTGCAACCGCGGGTCAACCGGGAGATCGCGTTGAACCGGGCGATTCACGTGGCCGAACAGATCCTCGCCAGCCTGGTGAAACCGTTCGTGCTCGAAGGCCGCGAGTTCTTTGTCACCGCCAGTATCGGCATCGCCCTGAGCCCTCAGGACGGCAGCGAACTCAGTCAGTTGATGAAGAACGCCGACACCGCGATGTACCACGCCAAGGAGCGTGGCAAGAACAACTTCCAGTTCTATCAGGCCGACATGAACGCCAGTGCCCTGGAGCGTCTGGAGCTGGAAAGCGACTTGCGCCATGCCCTGGAGCAAAATGAATTCGTGCTGTACTACCAGCCGCAATTCAGCGGCGATGGCAAACGCCTGACCGGTGCCGAAGCCCTGCTGCGCTGGCGTCACCCACGACGTGGCCTGGTACCGCCCGGGGATTTCATTCCCGTGCTCGAAGAGCTCGGGCTGGTGGTGGACGTCGGCGACTGGGTGATCAGCGAAGCCTGCCGTCAGCTCAAGACCTGGCATCAAACCAAAGTCCGGGTGCCGAAGGTTTCGGTGAACATTTCGGCCCGGCAGTTCTCCGACGGTCAGCTCGGCACGCGGATCGCCACCATCCTCAAGGAAACCGGCCTGCCACCGGCGTGCCTGGAGCTGGAGTTGACTGAAAGTATTCTGATGCGCGAAGTCAGCGAAGCGATGCACATCCTCGCCGGGTTGAAAAACCTTGGCCTGAGCATTGCGGTCGACGACTTCGGCACCGGTTATTCATCGCTCAACTACCTCAAGCAATTCCCGATCGACGTGCTGAAAATCGACCGCACCTTCGTCGATGGCCTGCCCTCGGGTGAACAGGACGCGCAAATTGCCCGGGCGATCATCGCCATGGCCCACAGCCTCAATCTGGCGGTGATCGCCGAAGGCGTGGAAACCCACGAGCAGCTCGACTTCCTGCGTGAGCATGGTTGCGATGAGGTTCAGGGGTATCTGTTTGGCCGGCCGATGCCGGCGAGCCGGTTTGAGGCGCAGTTCAGCAATGATGCGCTATTCATGTTCGACTGAAGATATGTAGTGAGGCTGCTGGCCTCATCGCGGGCAAGCCCGCTCCCACAGGGATTTGCGGATAATCAGATATCTTTGGCTGACACCGACTCTTGTGGGAGCTGGCTTGCCTGCGATGAGGCCCGTACAGGCACCGCATATCTGGTCATGAAGCCCACTTGTCTGCGACATGATGTCCTTTCATATGCCATCTAAAAGCGGTTGGGTTAGAATGCCCCCCTTTTCTGCCCCGATCCTTGAGGACCGCCATGTTCAGCCGTGATTTGACTATTGCCAAGTACGACGCCGACCTTTTTGCCGCCATGGAGCAAGAAGCTCAGCGCCAGGAAGAACACATCGAGCTGATCGCTTCGGAAAACTACACCAGCCCTGCGGTGATGGAAGCTCAAGGCTCGGTACTGACCAACAAGTACGCCGAAGGTTATCCGGGCAAGCGCTACTACGGTGGTTGCGAGTTCGTCGACGTGGTTGAGCAACTGGCCATCGACCGTGCCAAAGAACTGTTCGGCGCCGATTACGCCAACGTTCAGCCACACGCCGGCTCCCAAGCCAACAGCGCCGTTTACCTGGCCCTGCTGCAAGCGGGCGACACCATCCTGGGCATGAGCCTGGCCCACGGCGGTCACCTGACCCACGGTGCCAGCGTTTCGTCCTCCGGCAAGCTGTACAACGCTGTTCAGTACGGTATCGATGCCAACGGCCTGATCGACTACGACGAAGTCGAGCGTCTGGCGGTCGAGCACAAGCCAAAAATGATCGTGGCCGGTTTCTCTGCCTACTCGCAGATCCTCGACTTCCCGCGCTTCCGCGAAATCGCTGACAAAGTCGGTGCCTACCTGTTCGTCGACATGGCTCACGTGGCCGGTCTGGTCGCCGCTGGCGTCTACCCGAACCCGGTTCCATTCGCTGACGTCGTGACCACCACCACGCACAAGACCCTGCGCGGTCCACGTGGCGGCCTGATCCTGGCTCGCGCCAACGCCGACATCGAGAAGAAGCTGAACTCCGCCGTATTCCCGGGCGCCCAAGGTGGCCCGCTGGAGCACGTGATCGCTGCCAAGGCGATCTGCTTCAAGGAAGCGCTGCAGCCTGAGTTCAAGGCCTACCAGCAACAAGTGGTGAAAAACGCCCAGGCCATGGCCGGCGTGTTCATCGAGCGCGGTTTCGACGTGGTGTCGGGCGGTACTCAGAACCACCTGTTCCTGCTGTCGCTGATCAAGCAGGAAATCTCCGGTAAAGACGCCGACGCCGCTCTGGGCAAAGCGTTCATCACCGTGAACAAGAACTCGGTACCGAACGATCCACGCTCCCCGTTCGTCACCTCCGGTCTGCGTTTCGGTACACCGGCAGTGACCACTCGCGGCTTCAAGGAAGCAGAGTGCAAAGAGCTGGCCGGCTGGATCTGCGACATCCTGGCAGATCTTTCCAACGAAGCGGTGATCGACGCCGTTCGTGAGAAAGTCAAAGCCATCTGCAAGAAGCTGCCGGTGTACGGCGCTTAATTGCCCCGCTAAACCGCAGTAATGAAAAAACCGGTCAGTGATGGCCGGTTTTTTTTCGTCCGCCATAAAGATCAAAAGATCAAAAGATCGCAGCCTTCGGCAGCTCAGAGGTTGTGTACATTCGTGAAATCATGGGTGTACGCGGTTTTTGTAGATACCGTCTTGAACCTCACCGAGCAAGCGCAAGTTTCGGGTCATAAGGCTGGCCCGATTTGAGCACGCCATAAACGAAGTGCAGCAGCTTGCGCATCGCTGCACAAATGATCTGCTTGGGGGCCTTGCCGTTGGCCTTCAGGCGGTCTTTCATGGCTTTGATCGCCTCATTGTGTTGCAAGGCCACCAGGCCTGGCATGTAGAGGCCCGCGCGCACACGCACTGAGCCGATTTTTGAAATCGTAGTGCGCCCCTTGAGCAGGCCCGAGTCGTGAAGCTTCGGGTTCAGCCCTGCGGCAGCAACCAGTTTGCGAGGATCGTCATACTTGCGCAGGTCGCCCAGTTCGGCCAGCAGCCGCTCAATCGTTTTTTCCCCGATACCATCAATGGTCACGATCAAATTACGCATCTCGCGCATATCCGGGTCGTCGTCGATATGTTTTTTGATCGCCTTGTGGGTTTCGGCGATTTCCTTTTCGATATGGTGCAGCACCGAGTTGATCGAGGCTTTAACCTTTTCATCGGACACGTCCAGACGATTACGCTCCATTTGCTCCATCTCTTGGAGATCGTCCAGGCGGCGCACCAAGGCTTTCAACTGGCGATACTTGAGCGGCTCCGGAGCCCAAAGCTGAAGCTTCTCACTCTTTTCGCGGGCGAAGTCAGCGATCAGTTTGGCATCGCTTTTATCGGTTTTGATCCGACGCAATTCACTGCCAGCGTAGGCATGGGTCGTGGCCGGATTGACCACACAAACCCGATAACCTTTGTTGTAGACGAACTCGGCTAACTCCAGGTGATAAACGCTGGTGGCTTCCATCACGATCAGCGCCGAAGGTTCGACCTGCTTCTGCAACCAGGCTTCAAATTCCTTGAAACCCTTGGGGTCGTTGGCCAGTTTGGCCTTGGTTTTGTGTTTGCCGTTTGGCAGATGAGTGGCGATATCAAAGGTGTTTTTAGCGACATCGACACCGACAAAACTGGACATAAGCGTCTCTCCATTGATCCGTTTTCGATCATCACTGCACTCTGTCCAACCTTGTGAATGCGGGCTCTCGCCAAAGACGGGCCCAAGATACCGTTCGAACTGTACGAGTGAGTGTGGAGGGTTGGAGCACAATCTACATCACAGGCAAAAAGCCTAAGGAGCTGCACGGCTTCCAGGTCCCTCCCTCGATGATCAGTCGAGAACTATCGCTCCTGACGGAGCGATAGTCGAGATACAAGGAGCTGCCGAAGGCTGCGATCTTTTGATCTTGATCCGCATCTCCTACGCGGCTTTGGCCACTGGTCAGACCGGTCATGCCAATTTTTCTATATCCACTTGTAATCCTGAAAAAACCCAGCGTAGACTGCGCCTGCACTGGACATACCGGTAAGACCACAATAATTAAGTCCTGAATCTGATGCGCATCGCGCACGGCAGCCAGGACACCGACCAGGATTCCTCCCATGCTCAGATGGTGCTCGCGTTCAATCTTCCTTCAAGTGGTTCTCGGACTGGTGCTCGGCATCGTCTGCGGGCTGACCCTTCCCGAATACTCCGCCCAACTCAAACCTCTCGGCGACGGTTTCATCAAACTGATCAAGATGCTTATTGGTCTGATCGTGTTCTGCGTGGTGGTCAGCGGCATCAGCGGTGCCGGCGACTTGAAGAAGGTCGGACGCATCGGCCTGAAATCGGTGATCTACTTCGAAATACTGACCACCATCGCCTTGGTGATCGGCCTGGTGTTCGCCTTCACGACCGGCATTGGCAGCGGCGCGAACATCCATCTGGAGCAGCTCTCCACTGCTGATATGGGCGACATCGCCCAGCGCGGTCAGCATATGCAAACCACCGCGCAGTTCCTGATGAACCTGATCCCGACTTCGGTGATAGGCGCCTTTGCCGACAACAACATTCTGCAAGTCCTGTTGTTTTCGGTGCTGTTTGGCAGCGCACTTAACCTGGTGGGCGAAGCGGCATCGGGTATTTCCCGGTTGATCAACGAACTCAGCCACGTAATCTTCCGCATCATGGGCATGATCGTGCGTCTGGCGCCGATCGGCGTGTTCGGCGCCATCGCTTTCACCACCAGCAAATATGGCCTGGATTCGCTGCAGCACCTGGGCAGCCTGGTCGGTCTTTTCTACATGACCTGTGTAGCGTTCGTGGCATTGATTCTCGGCCTGGTGATGCGCCTCTCGGGCCTGAAGATGTGGCCGCTGCTCAAGTACCTGCGTGAAGAACTGCTGATCGTCATGGGCACCGCTTCTTCCGACGCCGTGCTGCCACAAATCATGCGCAAGCTTGAGCATCTGGGCATCGGCAGCTCCACGGTCGGGCTGGTGATTCCGACCGGGTACTCGTTCAACCTGGATGGTTTTTCGATCTACCTGACCCTGGCCATTGTGTTCATCGCCAATGCCACCGGCACGCCGCTGGCCATGACTGACCTGCTGACGATTCTGCTGGTGTCGCTGATCACCTCCAAAGGTGCCCACGGGATTCCCGGTTCAGCACTGGTGATTCTTGCGGCAACCCTGACGGCGATCCCGGCGATTCCGGTGGTCGGCCTGGTGCTGGTATTGGCAGTGGACTGGTTCATGGGCATCGGCCGGGCGCTGACCAACCTGATCGGCAACTGCGTCGCCACGGTGGCTATCGCCCGTTGGGAAAAGGACATCGATATCCAGCGAGCGAACAAAGTGCTTTCCGGTCAGGTGGGTTATACCTTCCAGCCCAGGAAACCGGTGGTCCCGGCGCATCAGCAGGAATTTTAAACTACCTGTGCCTGCCCAAGGTCAGGCACATTTATCACGACTTGGAGCGAACAGTGATTACCTCGTCAACCGTTGTAAATTCGGTGGTGGAAAAACTTCGGGCCGCCCTGGCCCGCGGTCAGTGGCGCTCCGGCGAGATGCTGCCGGGCCAGCGTGAACTGGCCGAGCAACTGGGCATTAGCCGCCCGAGCCTGCGCGAAGCGGTCATCGTGCTGGAAACCCTCGGGCTGGTGCGCTCCATGCCGGGCAAAGGCGTGGTGGTGCTGGAAGCCAATCTCAGCGACAGCCAAAGCCACGACAGCGCGGTGGCCGGGGCCAGCCTGGAAGATGTGCTGCAACTGCGCTACACCCTCGAACCCTTCATCGTCGGCCTGGTTGCACAATCCATCAGCAGCAAGGAAGTCGGGCAACTGCGCCTGACCCTGATGGACATGCGCGAAGCCCTGGAGGCCAACGACAGCGAAGCCGGGGTCAGCGCCTACATCGCGTTCCACGAAGAACTGTTCACCCTGACCTCGAACCCGATCTTCCAGAGCGTTGTGCAGCAGACCAGCAACGCCCTCAAACAAAGCGCCGAGGTGCTACGCAACTCGCCAGAGCATCTGGCTGAACGCCTTGAAGAAAACGAAGCCGTGGTGCGGGCCATTCGCAGCAAAAACAGCGCCCAGGCCAGCGCCGAGATGCGTCGGCACATCCTGCGCGAAGGCCAGCGGATGGGCATCGAATTGAACATTCCGGATGACCACCTCGGCAGTTGACCCCCTCTTCGAACTGGAGACAGGCCATGAACAGCTTCGCCTCACCACAGATATTCACTGCCCTGCCCTTCTCCCGAACCGACACCGGGAAACTGCCGGTGGATGATCTCTATTCACGGATCTTCGACGCCATTCTCGAACAGCGCATCCATGCAGCCAGTCGTTTTACCGAAGACAGCCTGGCGCAGATGTTCAGCGCTCGACGCAGTGAGATTCGTGGCGTGCTGACGCAGTTGTCCCATCAGCAGATCATTATCCTTCGCACCCACCATCGCCCCCGAGTCGCCGCGCCCGATGTCGAGCAGATTCGCCAGACGCTGCATGCCCGACGACTGACCGAGATTACGCTGGTTCGACTGGCCTGCCAGCAACCTCACCCGCAAGACTTGAAACGCCTGCGCGCCTTGATCGACAGCGAACGCCAATGCACAGCACGTGGTCCGGTCATTCGATTGTCAGGGGAATTTCATCTGCAACTGGCCGAAATGGCGGGGAACGCACCGTTGGCGTATTTTCTTGGCTCTCTGGTGCCGCTGACTTCGCTGGCGATTGCGCGGTATGACGCGCTGACAGGTGATTATTGCGGATGGCGGGAGCACGCGGAGATTGTTGATGCAGTGGAGCGTGAGGATGTTACGACGGCCGAAATGTTGATGAACCGGCGTCTGGATCATCTTGAGGAGGCACTGCTGAACTCCGGTAATATCCCCAGCCTGGATTGTTGTGTTGCCGGTTAAATCCCTATCGCGGGCAAGCCCGCTCCCACAGGTTCACCGCTGACCTTGTGAGAGCGGGCTTGCCCGCGATGGCGTCAACACTGACCCTACAAACGTTTCAGCCTGCCGCCACCCGCGCAAACCCCTCACGAATCTTCTCTTCCGGCAAATCATCGGCAATAAACACGATCACGCTTTCCCGCGCCTCATCGTCCGCCCACTCGGTATCCCAATCGAAACCGTACAACTTCAGCACCCCTTGGAACACCATGCGCCGCGGTTCGCCAAGGATGTTCAAAACACCTTTGTAGCGCAGCAATTGCTTGCCGTGGTCTTCCAGCAGTTCGTTCATGAACTCACTGAGTTTGTCGATATCCAGCGGCTTGTCGGTGCGCAACACCAGACTGGAAATGCGATCGATGGAGGGCGACTTGCTCACCGGGCGCAAACTCACGCCACCACCGAGGTCGGCATTGAGGTTGAAGCCGCGCACGTCGAGCAGTTCGGCCAGATCAATCTTGCCGTGGTCGACCACGCGGATTGGCGCGCGACGGTTGATGCGCGTCAGACGCTCGCTGAGGGCGGTGAAGGTCGGCTCGTCCACCAGATCCCGCTTGCTCACCAGCAAGCGGTCGGCAAAGCCGATCTGTGCCTGGGCGATGGTCTGGGTCAGGTGCAGGTCGGCGTGGGCCGCGTCCACCAGGGTGATGATGCCGTCGAGGATGTAGCGCTCGCGCAGTTCTTCGTCGATGAAAAAGGTTTGTGCCACCGGGGCCGGGTCGGCCAAGCCGGTGCATTCGATCACCAGACGATCGAAGGCGATTTCGCCGCTGTCCAGGCGTTCGAGCAGCAGGTACAGCGCTTTGGTCAAATCGGTGTGGATGGTGCAGCAGACGCAGCCGTTGGACAGCGTCATCACTTGCACCGGCTCGTCGCCCAACAGCTGGGTGTCGATGCCGGCGTCACTGAATTCGTTTTCGATCACGGCGATTTTCAGGCCGTGCTCGGCTTTGAGCAGGTGGCGCAGCAGCGTGGTTTTGCCAGCGCCGAGGAAGCCGCTGAGAATCGTGACTGGGATGGGAGAGGACAACTGGAATCTCCTGTTTCACAAAATTAGAAATCAACACAAAAACAAATGTGGGAGCTAGCCTGCTAGCGATGGCGGACTGTCAATCAACAGTGATGTTGAATGTTCAGGCGCCATCGCTAGCAGGCTAGCTCCCACAGGGATTGCTATTAACCCGACAACCGGGTCAACAGCACTTCGGCCCACCCTTGCCACCGTAACGGGCTTCCTGACGTTCGCGAAAGAACATCTCGTAGCTCATCACCGGTTTGTCCGGGTGTTTGGTTTGCATATGCTCGACGTAGTTGTCGTAGTCGGGCATGCCGACCATCAGGCGCGCGGCCTGACCGAGGTATTTACCGAGGCGACTCAGGTCATTGAACATGGTGCAATCCTCGATTACGCATCCGGCTGAGCCTGGAACGGCGATTCTTTATCCGTACGTTCTTTGGTGCCCCAGGCGGCAATGCCGACCTTAAGCGCATAGAACAGGATGCTGAACACCACGAACAGGAACAGTGCGGTCAGCGTTGCGTTGGTGTAGGCGTTGTAGATCACGTGCTGCATCTGCTCGATGCTCTTGGCCGGGGCCAGAATCTGCCCGTTGGCCAACGCATCGCTGTATTTCTTCGCCAACGACAGGAAGCCGATTGCCGGGTTGGCGTCGAACAGCTTGATGAAGCCTGCGGTGGTGGTGCAGATCAGCAACCACACGGCGGGCAACATGGTGACCCAGATGTAGCGTTGGCGCTTCATTTTTATCAATACGACAGTTGCCAGCATCAGCGCGATACCCGCCAGCATCTGGTTGGAGATGCCGAACAGTGGCCACAAGGTGTTGATCCCGCCCAGTGGGTCGATCACGCCTTGATACAGCAGGTAACCCCACATCGCCACGCAACCGGCGGTTGCGATCAGGTTGGCGGTCCAGGATTCGGTGCGTTTGAGCGCCGGCACGAAGGAGCCGAGCAAGTCCTGCAGCATGAAGCGTCCCGCACGGGTGCCGGCGTCCACCGCCGTCAGGATGAACAGCGCTTCGAACAGGATCGCGAAGTGGTACCAGAACGCCATGGTGTTTTCACCCGGCAGCACACTGTGCAGGATCTGCGCGATACCGACCGCCAGGGTCGGCGCGCCACCGGCACGCGCCAGGATCGTAGTTTCACCGATGTCCTTGGCCACCGCTTGCAGCGCTTCCGGGGTAATTGCAAAACCCCAGCCACTGACAGCTTGTGCCACAGCCACCACGTCACCACCGACGACCGCCGCCGGGCTGTTCATGGCGAAGTACACGCCTGGCTCGATCACCGAAGCGGCCACCATGGCCATGATCGCCACGAAGGACTCCATCAGCATGCCGCCGTAACCGATGTAACGGGCGTTAACCTCGTTATCCAGCAACTTCGGCGTGGTACCGGAGGAGATCAACGCATGGAAACCGGACACCGCGCCACAGGCAATGGTGATGAACAGGAACGGGAACAACCCACCCTTCCACACCGGCCCGGTACCGTCGATGAACTGGGTCAATGCCGGCATTTTCAGCTCGGGCATGGTGATCAGGATGCCGATCGCCAGCGCAACGATGGTGCCGATTTTGAGGAAGGTCGACAGGTAGTCACGCGGCGCCAGAATCAGCCACACCGGTAGTACCGCAGCGACAAAACCGTAGCCAATCAGCATCCAGGTGATCTGGACTCCGGTAAAGCTGAACGCCTTGGCCCACACCGGGTCAGCGGCAATCTGCCCGCCCAGCCAGATCGAACCCAGCAGCAATGCCACGCCGACCACCGAGATTTCACCGATGCGGCCCGGGCGGATGTAGCGCATGTAAATGCCCATGAACATCGCGATCGGGATGGTCGCCATCACCGTGAAAATACCCCACGGGCTTTCGGCCAGGGCCTTGACCACGATCAGCGCCAGCACCGCAAGGATGATGATCATGATCAGGAAGCAGCCAAACAGCGCGATGGTCCCGGGGATGCGGCCCATTTCTTCACGGACCATGTCGCCCAGGGAACGGCCGTTACGGCGGGTGGACATGAACAGGACCATGAAGTCCTGAACCGCACCGGCCAGCACCACGCCGGCAATCAGCCACAGCGTACCGGGCAGGTAGCCCATCTGCGCCGCCAAGACCGGGCCGACCAGCGGCCCCGCGCCAGCGATGGCTGCGAAGTGGTGACCGAAAAGGATGTGTTTGTTGGTCGGCACATAGTCCAGACCGTCATTGTTGAGCACGGCGGGTGTCGCCCGACGCGGATCGAGTTGCATCACGTTGTTAGCGATGAACAGGCTGTAGTAGCGGTACGCGACCAGATAAATGGCCACGGCGGCGACCACAATCCACAAGGCGTTGATCGCCTCGCCTCGGCGCAATGCCACTACGCCCAGGGCGCACGCTCCCAGGATTGCCAGCAGCAGCCAGGGTAGGTGGCGTAGCAGGCTATTATTATTTTTCATTTTATGATTCCAGCCAGAGTGGACAAGAAAGACAGCCATCCGGAGTTTAGCGCTACTGACAGCAAAGGCCATACCCCGACATTGATCCAGGGCCTCGTCTTGGCTGGCAGGCTTTAACAATGCGGGTCTATAGTCAGCGGACATTCAGAGGATTGAGCCATGAGTGACCACCCTGCTGATCGCCGCCGCTTCAAACGTTTTGCGTTCGATGCCCGAACCGAGCTGAGCCAAGGGGAATTCATCTGGCCGGTGAAGTTGATCGACCTGTCGCTCAAGGGGCTGCTTATCGAGAAGCCCGAGCCGTGGCTGGGTAATCCAGACTGGCATTTCCTGGTTGATATTCATCTTAATGAAGACGTAGAGATCAAGATGGATGTGATGTTGACCCACGATGACCATGGTCAACTCGGGTTTGTCTGCAAACACATCAGCCTGGAATCGATTGAACGACTGCGGCGGCTGATTGAGTTCAACCTGGGCGATCCCGAGGAACTGGAGCGCGAATTGGGCGCCCTGATCGAGATCTAGAAACTACCGCAAAACACTGTGGGAGCGGGCTTGCCCGCGATAGCTGATTCAACCGCAACAAATATGTTGAATGAAAGAATGCAATCGCGAGCAGGCTCGCGCCCACAGGTTTTGTATCGATCTGAAAGTTATTCGAACAACGCGTCCAATGCCTGCTCCAGGCGCGTCACGGCAATAATCTGCAACCCCGGCGGCGCCTCTTTCGGCGCGTTGCCCTTGGGCACAATGGCGCGCTTGAAGCCGTGCTTGGCCGCCTCCTTCAAGCGTTCCTGGCCGCTCGGCACCGGGCGCACTTCACCCGACAAGCCGACTTCACCGAACACCAGCAGATCATGGGGCAGCGGCCGATTGCGCAAACTGGACATGACCGCCGCCATCAAGGCCAGGTCGGAAGCGGTTTCCAGCACCTTCACCCCGCCGACCACGTTGAGGAACACGTCCTGATCGTGGGTCGGAATGCCGCCATGTCGATGCAAAACCGCCAACAACATCGCCAAGCGATTCTGATCCAGTCCGAGCGTTACCCGGCGAGGGTTGGCCAGATGGCTGTCGTCCACCAACGCCTGGACTTCCACCAGCATCGGCCGGGTGCCTTCCCACGTTGCCATGACCACACTACCCGGGACTTCTTCCTGGGCCCGGGTCAGAAAAATCGCCGAGGGGTTGGAGACTTCTTTCAAGCCCTTGTCGGTCATGCCGAACACGCCCAATTCGTTGACCGCGCCGAAACGGTTTTTCACTGCCCGCAAAAGACGCAGGCGTCCATCGGATTCGCCTTCGAAATACAGAACGGTGTCGACCATGTGCTCCAGCACTCGGGGACCGGCCAGCGCGCCTTCTTTGGTGACATGGCCCACGAGGAAAATCGCCGTGCCGCTTTGTTTGGCGTAACGCACCAGCAATGCTGCACTTTCGCGCACCTGGGAAACGCCCCCCGGTGCCGATTGCAGTTGCTCGGTGAAAATCGTCTGGATCGAGTCGATCACCATCACCTTGGGCTTTTCCTGCCGGGCCGTGGCGATGATGGTTTCGATGCAGGTTTCGGTCATCACCCGCAGCTGATCCTGAGGCAAGCCCAAGCGCCGGGCGCGCATGGCCACTTGTTGCTGGGACTCTTCGCCGGTGACATACAGTGCCGGCATGCTCTTGGCGAGGTTGCACAAGGTTTGCAACAAAATGGTCGACTTGCCGATACCCGGATCACCACCGATCAACACCACCGAGCCATCCACCAGGCCGCCGCCCAGAACGCGATCCAGCTCGCTGGACGCCGTGGAGAAACGCGGAATCTCTTCGACGCTGACTTCGGCCAGGGTTTTGATCTGCGCCTGCTGGCCGGTCCAACCGGTGCGCCCGCTGGGGGCTGCGGCGCCGCCACTCTCGACCATGGTTTCGGTCAGCGTGTTCCAGGCCCCGCATTCGCCGCACTGGCCGGCCCACTTGGGGAAGGTTGAGCCACACTCGGTGCAGCCGTACATGCGCTTGGCCTTGGCCATCTGAACTCCCGGCAAAAACCGCGATGATAGCTCAGCTCGCGCGGATCAGCGCGGCGGCGCCGTACGGATTTCACCGCTGGCCAGACGCGCGGCGCTGTTGCCCAGCGGATCTTCGGCGTTCATGTCCGCCCCTTTGGCCTTGAGCGCGTCCAGCAACTCAACGCGTTTGAACAACCCGGCGTACATCGCGGCAGTCTGCCCTGCGCCATTGCGTTGATCGGGACTGCAATGAGCGGCCAGCAAGGTCCTGGCGATCTGCACTTCGCCTTTGAAAATCGCGCCCATCAACGCCGTGTTGCCGCGTTGATCCTGGGCGCAGGCGTCCGCCCCGGCAGCGAGCAAACGCTCCACTGCAGCGCTTTGGCCATGATAGGCGGCCAGAATCAGTGCGGTGTAACCCTTGCTGTCGCGGGTATCGAGGGAATAGCCGGCCTCGATGAAGGTATCGAGCATCGGCACATCACCGCGTCGAGCGGCATCAAAATAGTAATCCTGTAGTTGGGCTTTCAGCGCCTGAGGGTTCTTCGAGGCTTGCACATCAGGCCCGGCGAACACACTGAGCGACCAGCACGCCAGAAACACAGAAAGATAAAAACGCATGACGCAACTCCTTGATCAGACGGGACCTCGCATGAGGCCCCGCTTCAGGCAGATGGATCAGTCGACCAGTTTGGCCGCCAGCGCCCTGACCCGAGCCAGATCACCCTTGGCTACTTTGGCCACTCCGGTCCCGTATTCCGGATCGGCCTTGTACAGGAAGGACAGGATGATGTGCTTGCTCTCGTCATCGGTAGTGGCCAGTGAGCCACCAAAGCTGTCGATCAGGTCCTGACGTTCCTTCGGGTTAAACGAGCGATACAGATCGCCGGCCTGCTTGAAGTTCTGCTCGCGCTGAATCTTCACCTGTTGCGTGCTGCCCGACAGGGTCGACTGGCTGTAACGCGCGGTTGGCGGCTCTTCACGGGCCAGCAGGCGACTTGGCTGGTAATTTACGCCGGTGCTGCTGGCGCCGATGTTCATTGCGCCATCCTGATTACCGTTGTTCACGGCGACTTTGGGTGCGTTGATCGGCAACTGCAGAGCGTTGGCCCCCAGACGATACAGTTGGGTATCGGCATATGAGAACACTCGTCCTTGCAATAAGCGATCTTCCGAAGGTTCGATACCCGGAACTAAATTGGCCGGGGCCATGGCCACTTGTTCGGTTTCCTGGAAAACATTCGCCGGATTGCGGTTCAACACCATTTGTCCAACTTTTCGTTCCGGCACACCTGGCCAGATCTTGGTCGCGTCCAATGGATCGAAATCAAACTTGGACAAGTCTTGTGGATTTAGAACCTGGATGTACAAGTCCCATTTAGGAAAGTTGCCCTTGTTAATATTGGCGACCAAGTCGTTAGTCATATGACTGTAGTCTTGACCTTGAACACCCGTCACTTCTTTAGGGTCGAGATTCTTTAACCCCTGCAAACTTTTCCAATGGAATTTTACATAGTGCACATCGCCTTTGGCGTTCACTAACTTGTAGGCATGTACACCGTTACCATCCATCTCCCGATAACTGGCCGGCGTACCGGAGTTGGAATACAACTCGGTCAAGGTGCGAGTGGCTTCTGGAACATGGGAGAAAAAGTCGAAACGACGGGAATCATCGTCAAGGTTGGTGCGCGGGTCTGGCTTAAAGGCGTGAACCATGTCTGGAAACTTGATCGCGTCACGGATGAAGAAGGTCGGAAAATTGTTGCCGACCAGGTCCCAGTTGCCGTCTGCGGTGTAGAACTTGGTGGCGAACCCCCGCGGATCACGCAAGGTTTCCGGCGAATGGTTGCCATGGACCACAGCGGAGAAACGCACAAATACCGGCGTGCTCTGGCCGCCGGCGAACACCTTGGCCTTGGTCAGGTCACTGAGGTCGTCGGTTACGGTGAACGTGCCATGGGCGCCAGTGCCACGGGCATGCACCACGCGTTCGGGAATGCGTTCACGGTCAAAACGCTGGAGTTTCTGGATCAGTTGCACGTCTTGCAGCAGCACCGGCCCGGTCGCGCCGGCGGTTTGCGAGTTCTGGTTGTCGCCGACGGCGGCACCGTTATCGCGGGTCAAGGTCGCTGCATTGACGGAGAAGGACAGCAGGCTGGCGGTCAGAACGCCAAGGGTACGAGGGAAGGGAAAAGCCCCGAGGCCAAGGGGAGTTGTCATGGAAGTTTCCTCTGGTTTTATAAGGCGCATCCAGGTGCGCCCCACAGAGGCTAGTGACCCAAAGGCCAAAACATAAATAGAAATGCCGCACCGAGCCGATAGCGAAAAGGTTCTGGAATACCCGGTCTAGAGCGGTTAGTCGCGCGCGAATGGTAGCACTTTGTAAACTAATTGCCGGAAGATGTGTCGATAAGAGCGAGCATTGTAAGGCGGTGTTTCGAGCGCCAGCCGTTTTGCTGATTTACACTGCGTTCACCAACCTCATCTGTAACAAGGAAATAACCTATGGGCGTGATAAGTGAGTTCAAGGCCTTCGCGGTCAAAGGTAATGTGGTCGACATGGCCGTGGGTATCATCATCGGCGCCGCCTTCGGCAAAATCGTTTCGTCATTTGTCGGCGACGTGGTGATGCCGCCAATCGGCTTGCTGATCGGTGGGGTGGACTTCAGTGACCTGGCCATTACGCTCAAGGCTGCCAACGGTGATGTCCCGGCGGTGATGCTGGCCTACGGTAAGTTCATCCAGAGCCTGATCGACTTCATCATCGTCGCCTTCGCGATCTTCATGGGCGTCAAGGCCATCAACCGCCTGAAACGTGAAGAGGCCGTTGCGCCCACCCTGCCGCCGGTTCCAACCAAGGAAGAAGAGCTGCTGGAAGAGATTCGCGATCTGCTCAAGGCTCAGAACAATCAGCCCTGATGACTGATTGCCCCAAGTAACGGCGCCTTCAGGGCGCCGTTTGTTTACCAGTAGTTTTCCACTGCCACCTGGCCGGGTCGTCGACTGAGGCTCAGGCGCATGTCTCGTTGTTTGAGCAACTTGCGCGTGTCATCGATCATCTGTGGATTACCGCAGAGCATCACCCGCGAATGCTCGGCTGTCAGCGCTACACCGGCCGTGCGCTCTAGCTCGCCACTTTCCATGAGTGTCGTGATCCGCCCATTCAGGGCCCCCGGATGCTGCTCGCGGGTGACGGTGGCAATGAACTGCAGCTTGTGCGCGTATTCGGCCAGATAATCGCGCTGGGCGAGCCCTGCAATCAGCTCCTGATACGCCAGCTCCCGTGCTTCGCGCACGCTGTAGACCAGGATGATTCGTTCGAATTTCTCCCACACCTCGAAGTCCTGCAGGATCGACAGAAACGGCGCCAGCCCCGTGCCTGTGGATAACAACCAGAGGTCACGGCCATCGACGAAGCGATCCAGCGTCAGATAACCAAAGGCCTGCCGATCGACGAGCAGCGTATCGCCGACTTCCAGCCGGCTCAGTTCACTGGTGAACTCCCCTCCCGGCACGACAATGGAGAAGAACTCCAGGAACTCGTCATAGGGGGACGAGACCATGGAATAAGCCCGCCACACTGTACTGCCGTCGGCCTTGGTCACGCCCAGCCGGGCGAATTGCCCTGCGCGAAAACGAAAGCCCGAATCCCGGGTGGTTCGCAGGGTAAACAGGTTTGGAGTCAACGGCTGGACGTCGAGCAGTGTCTGGCGTGTGAATTTCTCTGCACTGGCAGTCATTGGGTCGCTCCATTCAACAGATAACGCCAGTGTCCCGCAAAGCAGAAGGTATAAACACCGGTGATTTGTAATGGCTTTGCCTCACCTCACCAAACAGTAGAAATACAAATATGATATGCAGTTGATTCCTGTTGATCCGTTAGTAAGCTAAGAACTGGTTTATGCAGTTGCATATTTTTTTTTAGAGCAAAAAAATCCACCACGCATGTAGGAATTCTCCTACAATCGTGACGTGCCGGATATCGGATCCAATCAGCACCAACGACAGTAAGGCCGCAATGGAGCTACCCCATGAAAGTGTGGAAGGAGTCACAGTTAACGCAGCTTTCTTACGCTCAGAAAATAGAGACCGCGTACGAGATTTCTCTCAGTCTTGTTAAAAATCTTGGCTTTAATTTCTGTGCATTTTCAATAACATCCCAAGTAAGGGGGATACGCCGCCATACGATCAATCTGAATAATTATCCCACCGAATGGAACACAAAATATGAACAAGAGCACTTCAGTGAAGTCGACCCGATACTAGCCCATTGCAATCATTCCGAATTACCGATTCTTTGGCAGGAAGAAATCTTCTGCAAGACACCCACACTGTGGCAAGCACAAAAACAGCAAGGCTTGCGCTATGGCTGGTCCCAATCCGTTCATGATGAGAACGGGCTTTGCAGCATGCTGAGCCTGGCCAGAAGCCACTGTCCGATTACGACGCATGATCTGTATAAAAATCTGGGCTACGCCTTGTTCATTAGCCGTCACCTGCATGGGCTTGTGGCGAAAGAACTGCCTGCACCCTCAAAACCAGGCACAGTGCATTTATCATCCCGGGAAATCGAGGTGCTGAAATACTCAGCCGATGGCAAGACGGCAGACGAGGTCGCGATCATCCTCAACCTCAGTCCAAGCACGGTACAGTTCCATATACGCGGCGCCATCCGAAAATTCGGCGTAAACAACAAAATTGCGGCAGTGATCAGAGCCGCGAAAGTGGGCGTCATCTGAATCTGTTTGAATCCGGTAATCCCCGCGAGTAATCCAAGCGAAAAAACCGTACCATCTGCGATCCAGTCCTGAGTGATGCCGTGTGAAATTCCACGACGTAGTCCACTCGGAATGGCTCGCCCGTTATAAGCCTCTGCGCGGCGGGCCACTCGTTGATTATCCTCCGTTGATTACCCAGAGCCCCCCGTCTCATGCCTCTGCTCGAAACCCCCTTCGCTCAACTCGATCTGATCCGCCAGCCAGAACAGCCGAACGAACCGTTGCAAGCCTTTGATGCCGCAGACGAATACCTGCTCACTCATCTGGCCGGGCAACAACCGGCAGCCGATACCCGCGTGCTGGTGCTCAACGACAGCTTCGGCGCTTTGGCCGCCAGCCTGGCGGGCAAGGTTCGGGTGACCAGCAGCGGCGATTCGTTTCTGGCGTTTCAGGGGCTGGAAAAAAACCTGATACGCAATGGCCAGACGTTTGATGCAGTGCCGAAGGTGCCTGCCAGCGAAATATTCGTCGGGCCGTTTGACCGGGTATTGATCCGGGTACCGAAAACCCTGGCCCTGCTGGAAGAGCAACTGATCCGGCTACAAGGGCAACTGGCTCCTGGCGCTCAAGTGATTGCAGCCGCAATGGTGAAGCATTTGCCACGCGCTGCGGGCGATCTGCTGGAGCGTTACATCGGCCCGGTGCAAGCCTCGTTGGCCGTCAAGAAGGCCCGGCTGCTGATCGCCACGCCCCAAGACAAAGCGCCCGCGACCTCCCCCTACCCGACCCGCTATCGACTCGACGACCCTGCGATCGAACTGCTCAATCATGCCAATGTGTTCTGCCGCGAAGGGCTGGATATCGGCACGCGGGCCTTTTTGCCGCACTTGCCGAAGAACCTCGGCGCAGCACGGGTTGCCGATCTGGGGTGTGGCAACGGCGTACTGGCGATTACCAGTGCCCTGCAAAACCCTGAGGCGCACTACACGCTGGTGGACGAATCGTTCATGGCCGTGCAATCGGCCACTGAAAACTGGCGCGCGGCGCTGGGTGATCGCGACGTGATCGTGCGGGCCGGCGATGGGTTGGCTGAGCAGGAACCTCAATCCCTGGACGTGGTGCTGTGCAATCCGCCGTTTCACCAACAGCAAGTGGTCGGCGATTTCCTGGCTTGGCGGATGTTCCAGCAGGCGCGTGAATCGTTGGTGGTGGGCGGCGCGCTGTACATCGTCGGCAATCGTCACCTGGGTTATCACAGCAAGCTGGCGCGGTTGTTCCGCGGCGTCGAGCAAGTCGCGGCCACACCCAAGTTCGTGATTCTCAAAGCACGCAAATAATCACGGACAAAAAAAACCCTCCATCGCAGGAGGGTTATAAATCCGTGCCGCAAGGCAACGGGATGGGAATTTCAGTGGGTACTCAGGCCCGCGGCATTCATGAACATGCGCATTAGCGTGGCCACGATGAACAGTGCCACGACGCTGCCGGCCCAGATCATCGCCAGCCAGCCGAGCCGCTGCCACAGCGGCTTTTTCTCGGCGGCTTCGATTTCCTGCAAATCAGGTTTGCCAGCCATCATCGTTTTCTCCTCTGCAACGGCGCAGGATTCAATGCTGCGCCGTAGTCACTAGTGGTAACCATCTTCGTGGGTGACCTTGCCGCGGAACACGTAGTAGCTCCAGAAGGTGTAGCCCAGGATGAACGGGATGATGAACAGCGTGCCCACCAGCATGAAGCCCTGGCTTTGCGGCGGTGCGGCGGCGTCCCAGATCGAGATCGACGGCGGCACGATGTTCGGCCACAGGCTGATACCCAGACCGCTGTAGCCGAGGAAGATCAGCACCAGGGTCAGCAGGAATGGCGTGTAATGCGCATTGCGGGCCACCGCGCGAATCAGGCCGTACATGGTCACCAGCACCAGAATCGGCACCGGCAGGAACCAGAACAGGTTCGGCAGGGTAAACCAGCGTGCGGCAATCTCGGCGTGGGCCAAGGGTGTCCAGATGCTGACGATGCCAATCACCGCCAGCACCA
Organism: Pseudomonas sp. F-14 TE3482; assembly: GCF_053629455.1. NCBI lineage: Bacteria > Pseudomonadati > Pseudomonadota > Gammaproteobacteria > Pseudomonadales > Pseudomonadaceae > Pseudomonas > Pseudomonas sp. F-14 TE3482. Next base: position 2,098,325 of record NZ_JBRJII010000001.1, on the reverse strand, counting down.
CGAAGGCCAATGGCCGCGCCAGATCATGCATCTGCTCCTGCAGCTTGCCTTCGGTCTTCATGATCAGCCACGTGCAACCGAGCAGCGCATAAGCCACCACCAGCGCCGCACCGCAGAACATCGTGAACGGTGTCAGCCAGTCAAGTGAACCGCCGGCAAACTGACGATTGACTACCGGTAGCCCATCGATGAACGCACCCAATGCCACGCCCTGGAAGAAGGTTGCGGCGATCGAGCCACCGATGAATGCCTTGTCCCAGAGGTGGCGTTTGTCGTCCTTGGCCTTGAAGCGAAACTCGAAGGCCACACCGCGAAAAATCAGCCCGATCAGCATAAAAATCAGCGGCAGGTACAACGCCGAGAGCACCACCGAATAAGCCAGTGGGAAGGCGCCGAACAATGCCGCGCCGCCCAATACCAGCCAGGTTTCGTTGCCGTCCCAGACCGGGGCGACGGTGTTCATCATGACGTCCCGATCGCTCTTGCCCTTGATGAACGGGAAGAGAATTCCGATCCCAAGATCAAAGCCGTCCATGACCACGTACATCATGATGCCGAAGATGATGATCACGGCCCAGATCAGCGGAAGATCAATACCCATGATTCAAATCTCCTTGTTCAGGCTGTGGTTGTGATCAGCGTCACCATTGTCATCGGCTGCGGACAGCGGACGGGCTGGTGTGCGTTTCTGGCCAGGACCACCTTCGTTGGTTTCCTTGCCTTCGTCGATCTTCGGCCCTTTGCGCACCAGGCGCATCATGTAGCCAAGACCGGCACCGAACAGTGCGAAATACACCACAACGAACATGATCAAGGTGATGCTCATCTGCACGAAGCTGTGCCCGGAGGACGCATCCGCCGTGCGCATCAACCCATAAACCACCCACGGCTGACGGCCGATTTCAGTGGTGAACCAGCCGGCGAGGATCGCGATCAGGCCTGACGGCCCCATCCACAGCGCCAGGTACAAGAACGGCCGCGAGGTATACAGCCTGTCGCGTTTACGCAACCACAGGCTCCACAAACCAGTGAAGATCATCAGCATGCCCAGACCGACCATGATCCGGAACGACCAGAACACGATGGTCGAATTCGGCCGGTCTTCAGGCGGGAATTCCTTGAGCGCAGGGACCTGTTTGTCCAGGGTGTGGGTCAGGATCAGGCTGCCGAGGTACGGAATTTCTACCGCGAATTTGGTCTTCTCGGCTTTCATGTCCGGCCAGCCGAACAGAATCAGCGGCGTCGGTTCGTCGCCGACATTTTCCCAGTGGCCTTCGATCGCAGCGATTTTCGCCGGCTGATGCTTGAGGGTATTGAGGCCGTGGAAGTCACCGATAACCGCCTGAATCGGGGCAACGATCAGCGCCATCCACATCGCCATCGAGAGCATGGTGCGGATCGCAGGGTTGTCCTTGCCGCGCAGCAAGTGCCAGGCCGCCGACGAACCGACGAAGAAGGCAGTAGCAACGAACGCCGCCGTGGCCATGTGCATCAGGCGGTAGGGGAACGACGGGTTGAAGATAATCGCCAGCCAGTCCACCGGAATAACCTGACCGTTGACGATCTCGTAGCCTTGAGGGGTCTGCATCCAGCTGTTGGAGGCCAGAATCCAGAAGGTCGAAATAAGGGTGCCGATGGCCACCATGACGGTAGCGAAGAAGTGCAGCTTGCGCCCGACCTTGTTCCAGCCGAACAGCATGACGCCGAGGAAACCGGCTTCGAGGAAGAAGGCGGTGAGCACTTCATAGGTCAGCAACGGCCCGGTCACCGAACCGGCGAAGTCCGAAAAACGGCTCCAGTTGGTGCCGAACTGATAGGCCATGACCAAACCGGAAACTACGCCCATACCGAAGTTGACGGCAAAGATCTTCGACCAGAAATGGTACAGATCGCGGTAAGTGTCGTTGTGCGTCTTCAGCCACAGGCCTTCGAGCACCGCCAGGTAACTCGCCAGGCCAATGGTGATGGCCGGGAACAGGATGTGAAACGAAATGGTGAATGCGAACTGAATCCGGGCGAGATCAAGTGCCTCCAAACCGAACATAAGTCTTCCTCTGTCAGGTAATACCGGCTGAAGGCTTGCGGCCTACACCCACTGCCCCCACGGATATGGAGTGTGGCGAATTCGAATTCGTTCTTTTTGGACCATCATCACAAACGTAGGGAGTCTGGCCATCTGGCCGCCGGATCAATTCCACGAAGGGTCTTGATCTGGATCAAGCAACGTTGAAAGAGTAGTCGCATTTTTGCCGATGGACGGTGTGGTCTTTTGCCGCGTGACAGGTTGCCTCATGGGTTTGGGCATGAGCTGCAATACATTTTTGGATGGGTGGAGTAACTGTGGCGAGGGGGCTTGCCCCCGTTCGGCTGCGCAGCAGTCGTAAATCCGGTTACTGCGGTGTACTTGGCAGAAATGAGTTGCTAGGTCTGGGGCCGCTTCGCAGCCCAACGGGGGCGTATGCTCCATGGATCGGTGTCTAGCTAACTAAATTTCTCAGCCCTGCAACTTCTGGTTACAGGTTGGTGATAATCTCGCCCTTCCCCTCGCCCAGACCTGCCTTCAGATGCCCAGCCAAGCGCCCCTGCTGTTACGTCATCACCGCCCGTTTATCGCGTTCTGGCTGGCTCGGGTATTCACCGCCAGCGGTTTTCAGATGTTGACCGTGGCCATTGGCTGGAATCTGTATCAACTGACCGGCAACGTACTCGATCTGGGTTTGGTAGGTTTGGTGGAGTTTGCTCCGCGGGTATTGTTCATGCTGCACACCGGGCATGTCGCGGATCGCTATGACCGGCGCAAGGTCGCGGCGATTTGCCAGTCCCTGCAAGCGCTGATCGCCCTGTCGCTGGCCATCGGCAGCGCGACCGACCAGGTCACCCGGGAGATGATCTTCATCCTCGCGTTCCTGCTCGGCGCCGCCCGCTCCTTCGAAATGCCGACGACTCAGGCATTGCTGCCGAGCATCGTGCCCAGCGCCTTGTTCCCCCGTGCCGTTGCCGCCGCGCAATCTGCCCAACAATCAGCCACCATCATCGCCCCGGCGCTGGGCGGTTTGCTCTATGCCTTCGGCAGCGTTTGGGTGTATGGCCCGACGGTGATCCTTTACCTCATCGCTTGTGCGCTGATGCTCAACCTCCCGGCCCGGCAAACACCGCTGAACAAGGGCAAGGCCACCCTGGATTCGCTGCTGGCGGGTATCCGCTTCATTCGCAGTCGTCCGGACATTCTCGGGGCGATTTCCCTGGACCTGTTTGCCGTCCTGCTGGGTGGCGCAACCGCGCTGCTGCCGGTGTTCGCCAAAGACATTCTGCTGACTGGCCCGTGGGGTCTGGGCCTGCTGCGTTCGGCCCCTGCAGTCGGTGCGCTGCTGATGTCGTTGTTTCTGGCGCGATTTGCCGTTGAGCGCAACGTCGGACGGGTGATGTTCACGGCCGTGGGCGTATTCGGCGTGGCAACGATCGCTTTCGGCCTGTCGACTTCGTTCTGGTTCTCTCTCGCCGTGCTGGTGGTATTGGGCGCAGCGGACATGATCAGCATGGTGATCCGCGCCTCGTTCGTGCAACTGGAAACCCCGGACGAGATGCGCGGCCGGGTCAGCGCGGTGAATGGCTTGTTCATCGGCGCTTCGAATCAGCTCGGCGAGTTCGAATCCGGCTTGACGGCTCACTGGTTCGGCACAGTGCCGGCAGTGGTCATGGGCGGTATCGGCACGCTGATGGTGACCGGAGCCTGGATCAAACTGTTCCCGACCCTGGCCAACCGCGATCGTATGCATGTGCCGGTGGAAAAGGTCAGGGTCTGACGTAGTTGTCCAGGGCACTCTTAAACCACCAACTCCCCCGCCACCGTCGTCCGCGTGGCTTTGCCGCAGAGTTGCTCCACCAGCGCCAGCGCAAACTCCAACGCGGCGCCTGAACCCTGAGCGGTGATGCAGTTGCCATCGACCACCACCGGTTGATCGATGAAGTTACAACCCGACAGTTGATTGCTGACCGTGGGCAGACAAGTCATGCGTCGCTGGCGCAAAACGCCAAAGGTTTGCAGCGCCAGCGCCGGAGATTCGGCAATACCGGCGAACAGGCGCCCGGCGGCGGCCTGGTCCTTGATCAATTGTTGCAAGGGTTGGTGGGCCGCCAAATGCTGCGCCCCTACGGCACCGCCAGGCAGCACGATCAAGTCGAAGGGTTGGGCGAGCAAATCCACCAACATCGCATCAGCGGTCAAGCGGGTGCCGCGAGCGCAGGTGAGCATGCGCCGTGCCTCGATGCTGGCCACCACCACTTCAACCTTGGCGCGGCGCAGCACATCGATCAAGGTCACGGTTTGCAGATCGTCGATGCCCTCGGCGAGGGTAATCAGGGCTCTAAAGGTCATGGGCGCGGTCCACAGGATAATCTTTAAAGCGTAGTCAGCTTTCCTGACCCTTGTTCGAGGCCAGCCGTTACTTGATGTAAAGCTGCGTCGACATCGTGTTGCCGGGGGCGTTGATCGAGGTATTGCTGAACGTGAAGGTGCCGTCCTGCTTGCCCGCCAGGTTGAAGATGTACAGATAGCCGACGGTTTTTTTCCCGGCGGAGCACTCGGTCAGGTTGCCGGTATCAAAGGCACAGACAGGGGTTCGGGTGCCGTTCACCTCGAAACCGTCCAGTGCGACATGGGCTGCACGGCCGTAGCCGACCTCCAGCACATACACCTTGATGTTTGGCCCTTTGTGGTCGCAACGGGTTTGCGCCTGGCCGTCCGCAATACTTTCAAATCCACAGGATGGCGATTCGACCTTGAGCACCTTCACCTGGCTCAACGGTTGGGCCATGGCAGCAGAGGCTGTTTGCGCTCCGATGAAACAGCTGAGTAGCAATCCAAATGCCGCAATCACACGCTTATTAATGCAATACATATCTACCCCCTCCCTCCCCCAAAAAAACAGCGCGCAGTATGGCGCAGTTCCTTTTTGTGCAAAACATCGACGACGATCGCAGCCATAAGCAGCCATAGCCCCACGCTGCTGGTATGATGCGCGGCTTTTTCCGACCCACAGAAAATACCCAGGCGCCTGCAGCGGCCTGTGCTTTGCTGTTGAGGTCGATACATTCACGGCGCCGGGCGCGCCACGGGGAGCAGACATGCTGGAAAGGCTGTTTCAACTCAAGGCACATAACACCAACGTGCGGACCGAGATTCTGGCGGGCGTCACGACCTTTTTGGCCATGGCCTACATTCTGTTCGTCAACCCGAGCATCCTCGGCGAGACCGGCATGGACAAGGGTGCGGTGTTTGTCGCCACCTGCCTGGCTGCGGCCATCGGCTCGGCAACCATGGGCCTGATCGCCAACTACCCGATCGCCCTCGCGCCGGGCATGGGCCTGAATGCCTTCTTCACCTACACCGTGGTCCTGCACATGGGCCACACCTGGCAAGTGGCGTTGGGCGCGGTGTTCATCTCGGCGGTGATGTTCTTTCTGTTGTCGATCTTCCGCATCCGCGAATGGATCATCAACAGCATTCCGCTGGCGCTACGCTCGGCAATTGCCGCCGGTATCGGCCTGTTCCTGGCCCTGATCGCCCTGCACAACGCCGGCATCGTGGTCAGCAACCCGGCGACCATGGTCGGTCTCGGCGACTTGAAGCAACCGGCACCGATTCTCGCGACCCTTGGTTTTGCCCTGATCGTTGCCCTCGAAGCCCTGAAAGTACGCGGTGCGGTGCTGATCGGTATTCTGGCGGTAACCATCGTTTCGATCCTGTTGGGCTTCACCCCGTTCGGCGGCGTGATGTCGATGCCGCCGTCGCTGGCACCGACCTTCCTGCAACTGGACATCAAAGGCGCTCTGGACATCGGTCTGGTCAGCGTGATCTTCGCCTTCCTGTTCGTCGACCTGTTCGACAACTCCGGCACCCTGATCGGCGTGGCCAAGCGCGCCGGCCTGATGGGCAAGGACGGCCACATGCCGAAAATGGGCCGCGCCCTGATCGCCGACAGCACCGCGGCCATGGCCGGTTCCTTGCTGGGTACGTCGACCACCACCAGTTACATCGAATCCGCAGCCGGCGTGAGTGCCGGTGGCCGCACCGGCCTGACCGCCATCGTGGTCGCTATCCTGTTCCTGCTGGCGCTGTTCTTCTCGCCATTGGCGGCCAGCGTTCCAGCCTTCGCCACCGCACCTGCCTTGCTGTTCGTCGCCGTACTGATGACATCCGGCCTGGCGGAAATAGACTGGGACGACATCACCGTCGCCGCACCGGTCGTGGTCACCGCCCTGGCCATGCCATTCACATATTCCATCGCCAACGGCATCGCCTTCGGTTTCATCTCCTGGACTGCCATCAAGTTGTTGTCCGGTCGCGGCCGTGAGTTGAATTCGGCGCTGGTGATTCTGTCGATTCTGTTCGTTATCAAGTTGGGTTGGTTCAACGCATGACTTTTGACTCCCAGGCCTACACCGTTCAGCTCGAAGAAAAGGTCACGCGTCTGCGTGATCTGCTGGCCCCGTTCGGTGCTCCCGAACCCGCAGTGTTCGATTCGCCGCTGAAAAACTTCCGCCTGCGTGCCGAATTCCGCCTGTGGCGCGAAGCCGGTGATCGCCACTACGCGATGTTTTCCCAGGAAGACAAACGCACGCCGATCCTGATCGAAGAGTTCCCGATCGCAAGCCTGCGCATCAACCAGTTGATGCCGCAACTCAAGGCGGCGTGGCAAGCGAGTGCGGCCCTGAGCCACAAGCTGTTTCAGGTGGAGTTCCTCACCACCTTGGCCGGCGATGCGATGATTACCCTGTGCTATCACCGCCCGCTGGACGAGCACTGGCACGCAGCGGCGTCGAAACTGGCAGCCGACCTGAACGTCAGCATCATCGGTCGCTCGAAGGGCAAACGCGAAGTGATCGGTCACGATTACGTGGTCGAAAAACTCGAAGTTGGCGGCCGTACCTTCAGCTATCGCCAGCCGGAAGGCGCGTTCACCCAACCCAATGGCACCGTGAACCAGAAGATGCTCAACTGGGCGTATGACGCCCTCGGCGATCGCTCCGACGATTTGCTGGAGCTGTATTGCGGCAACGGTAACTTCACCCTGCCGCTTGCGACCCGCGTGCGCAAAGTACTGGCCACCGAAATCAGCAAGACCTCGGTCAATGCAGCGCTCAGCAACCTGAGCGAAAACGCAGTGGATAACGTCACGCTGGTGCGTTTGTCTGCCGAAGAACTGACCGAAGCCCTGAACGAAGTTCGTCCGTTCCGCCGCCTGCACGGCATCGACCTCAAGAGCTACGAATTCGGTAGCGTGTTCGTCGACCCGCCCCGCGCCGGCATGGACCCGGACACTTGCGAACTGATCCGGCGCTTCGACAACATCCTCTACATTTCCTGCAACCCGGAAACCCTGGCGGCCAACATCGCCCAGCTGCACGACACTCACCGCATTACTCAATGCGCGATGTTCGACCAGTTTCCGTGGACCCATCATATGGAATCCGGGGTGTTGTTGACCCGTCGTTGATCGCAGCCTCCTCCTACAAATCAGCCGTCCACCGGACGGCTTTTTTGTGGGCGATCAGAGAGCCGCATCGACCTTGCGCGGGCGACCGCCCTTCTTGCCGTTGGCCCGTGCAGCCTCGGCCTTCGCAGCGCTGCTCTGACGACCATTACGCGATGCGATCACCGAGGCGGCCATATCCATCAGCGGTTTGCTCGCCGAGATCAAGCCGGCGATGGACACCTGCAGATCCTTGTCTTCATGAAAAAGTGCGGCTCCGGCGAAACCGACTTTCAGCCCGGCGAAATCCTCAGTCTCGAAACCATCGAACTCTGGATAGTTTTTCACTGGCAACAACACACCGCTGCCATCCTCAAAACCGACGGCGAGACATGGATCAAGAAAGATCACCGTGGTCGCATTCAATCCAGCGCGACGGCGCGCCTCACCACTCTCGATCGCTTCGTCCAAAACGCCTTCGGTCACGGGGTGATCGACCTGCATTTTTGCGCTTATCGCTTTCATAATTCGATCTCCACCCCCTCAGGTGCTCCCATCAGGGTCAGTAGGGTCTTGTTGCCTTCAGGCTCATAGCGAGTCGAACCAATCATGTAAGTCGTACTGGCAATCCTCTTCATCACGACCACTTCATTGCCCTGCCAATCCCATAACTGATTGTCGAGGCAAGCCGTCTGCAATTTGCTCCACCAGATGCCACGGGCTCGCCGTAAATGGGCAGGTTGCCTGAGCGCCTGACGCAATCCCTCCAGCACAGCCAGAGGAGGTCGATGCGAATGAGGGACACATCCCAGAGCTCGACGCCGTTGTGCCAGAAGCTGAACCTGAAGCGCGCGCTCCATGTGCCTGCGTCGACGTGAACGTGTGGCGGGCAATGCTCATCACGCAACATGACCACCAGTGAAAACCCTTTGTAGCGGCATACATTTATGCTAACCCATCTGTTAGGTTATAGAGCTCGAAGATTCGCCATTCCTTGAAGAATCCGATAAGTGGCGCTGATCGCTTGGATCAACTGGCCACGTTTGAGCCTAGCGTTCCAGGTCGATCGGGCTCCGCCAATCAAGGCAAAAAAGAGTAAGCAATCCTTTCATCGCCAATACCTGGCCGGTAACCCGGCCCTGTATTTGTGCGCTCTTATTTGATAGATACAGACTCAGACACTTCATTTGATTCCCGGTGTAATCAATCATGCAGCGACATTTCGACGATCTTCAGCTTGGCAGCATCGAACTGTTTTGCCTGGCCGCCGAAGCTGGCAGCTTTACTGCCGCGGCTCTGGTGGCAGGTGTGACCCCGGCCGCCGTCAGCCGCTCGGTGTCGCGCATGGAAGAACGCTTGGGCGTGCGGCTGTTTGCGCGTACCACTCGCAGCGTCAAGCTGACCGACAGTGGCCGGCGTTATTTCGAAGAGTGTCGTGAGGCTCTCGCACAACTGGTCGAGGCCCAGCGCGAGGTGATGGGGCAGCAGCAAGAACCTTCCGGCACTTTGCGCATCAGCATTCCCACGACCTATGCCCATCATCGAATCCTGCCGTTGCTGCCTGCGTTTCGGGCTCGCTTTCCCGCCGTGAAAGTCGAGGCACACATCAGCAATCGCAACATCGATTTCGTCGGCGAAGGCTATGACATGGCAATCCGTGTGCGGGCCATTCCCGACTCCGGGCTGATTGCACGGCCGTTGGAGGACGCCGCGCTGGTGATGATTGCCAGCCCTGATTACCTGAAGCGCGCCGGCACCCCGCAGACCCTGGATGACTTGGCTCAGCACGAATGCATCCAGTACGAACTGCCCAGCAGTGGGCGGCGGATTGCCTGGCTGTTCAACGACAACGATGTGCCGCGGGAGATTTTGGCCGAGGGCAACTACTGCTGTTCCGATGACGTATTGGGCGGCGTGACGCTGGCAAAAAGCGGCGCGGGGATTTTTCAAACCTATCGCTTCATCGTCGAAAAGGAACTGGCGGACGGTTCGCTGGTGGAAGTGCTCGAGCCCTACGGCGGACGTTCCCGCCCCTTCACTCTGCTGTATCCGCAAAGCCGCCATGTGCCGTTGCGGCTAAGAGCGTTTATCGATTTTCTGGTTGAGCATCTGCCGCGCTGAAAAGATCGCACCTGTTGGAGCTGCCGCAGGCTGCGATCTTTTTGCGCATGTTCGATCACCGCACAAATAATCCAGGCCTGAAGCCCTCTTCAATTGACCTTATTAACCAGTTAGTACAATTTCTCTCCACAGGCTGAAATCCTCGGCCAATGCCAAAAATAATATGTGGAGAGATCCGATGTCCCCTATCGTTCTGGTGCTCAACGGCCCGAACCTGAACCTGCTGGGCACCCGTGAACCGGCGACTTACGGCCACGAAACCCTGGCGGACATTTCAGCGCTGTGCGGTCGCGCGGCCGAAGAGTTCGGCCTGACAGTGGAGTTTCGCCAGACCAACCATGAAGGCGAATTGCTCGACTGGATTCACACCGCCCGTGGCCGCTGCGCCGGGATCGTCATCAACCCGGCCGCCTGGACTCACACCTCGGTCGCCATTCGTGACGCCCTGGTCGCCAGCGAACTGCCGGTGATCGAAGTGCATCTGTCCAACGTCCATGCCCGTGAACCCTTTCGGCATCACTCCTTTGTTTCGTCCATCGCCACTGCGGTCATGTGCGGTTTCGGCAGCCACGGCTATCGTTTGGCGCTGGAGCATTTCAGCCATCGTTTGGAAGGTTAAGCGTCATGACACAGAACACCGTGGTATTGGCCGGGCTGATCGGTGCCGGCATTCAGGCTTCCCGCACTCCCGCGCTGCACGAGCATGAAGGTGACGCTCAGGGTTTGCGTTACCTGTATCGGTTGATCGATCTGGATCAATTGAAGCTCGACAGCAGTGCCCTGCCCGACCTGCTGATGGCCGCCGAACGAATGAATTTCACCGGGCTGAACATCACCTTCCCGTGCAAGCAGACGATCATCCCGTTGCTGGACGAATTGTCGCCGGAAGCCCGCGGTATTGGCGCGGTGAACACGGTGGTGCTCAAGGACGGTAAACGCATCGGCCACAACACCGATTGCCTGGGTTTTGCCGAAGGCTTTCGCCGTGGCTTGCAGGGCGTTGCTCTTGAGCGCGTCGTACAAATGGGCGCTGGTGGCGCAGGCGCGGCAGTGGCCCACGCGCTATTGAGCGAAGGCGTACAGCTGCTAAGCATTTTCGATGTGGATCAAGGTCGCGCTCAGTCGCTGGCGAACAACCTCAATCAGCATTTCGGTTTCGGTCGTGCCGTGGCCGGGCATGACTTGGCGAGCAACATGGCCGAAGCCGACGGACTGGTGAATACCACGCCGATGGGCATGAAAAAGCTGCCGGGCATGCCCGTGCCGGTTGAGTTGCTTCGGGCGCAGTTGTGGGTTGCGGAGATCGTCTACTTCCCACTGGAAACCGAACTGCTGCGCAACGCTCGCGCGCTGGGTTGCCGAACGCTGGATGGTGGCAACATGGCGGTGTTTCAGGCGGTGAAGGCGTTTGAACTGTTCAGCGGCGTGGTGCCGGATGCTCAGCGGATGCTGGCGCATTTTCAGAGCATGAAGGGTTGAGGTTTAAAAGATCTGAGGGCTGCTGCGCAGCCCAACGGGGGCTAGCCCCCTCGCCACAGATCAGGCCTGCAGATATCGCAAAACCGACTCGCAAATCATCTCCCGATGACGCTGCTTGATGCTTTCGTCCGGCAAGTCGATCTGAAAGATCTCACCGAAGGTATGACGGTTCGACACCCGATAGAAGCAAAACGAGCTGATCAGCAGATGCACATCCAATGGATCGAGGTCGGTGCGGAATACACCTTCTTCGCAGCCGCGACGCAAAATCTCGCCCAGTGAATCGAGGATGGTGTTGTTCATTGCCTTGATCGCATCGGAGCGCTTCACATACTCGGCGTTGTGAATGTTCTCGATGCTGACGATACGCACGAAATCGACGTTGCGATCATGGTGATCGAAGGTGAACTCCACCAACCGCCGAATCGCTTCCACCGGCGCCAGCTCGGCCAGGTGCAGACGGTTCTCGGTGCTGCGGATATCCCCGTAGAGTTTCTCCAGCACCTCGACGTAGAGCTGTTCCTTACTGCCGAAGTAGTAATAGATCATGCGTTTTGAGGTGTGGATGCGTTCGGCAATTGCATCGACGCGCGCACCGGAAAGCCCCTGCTGAACGAACTCGACAATGGCCTCTTGAAGAATGTTCTCGCGGGTCTTTTCCGGGTTGTTCTTGCGACTCTTGCGAGGCTCGGCAATTGGCTTTTCGGGCGCTACGGAGAGTTCTGTAATTATTGTCATTGCGGGCTCACGGCCATCACTGCACAAGCTGGCGATTATGGGCTGCCGCGCCCAGTGAAGGAAGTCGCGAGGCAGCAGTTATGTACCCGTGTTTACGATTTTCCTACAACTTTGCCTGACGTACGCCACCACTTCGCGATTTAGCCATGGCCGCCAGTCGCACCGCCACGTTGGCTGCGCCGTAACCCGCGTAGCCATTTTTGCGCTGGATGATTTCAAAGAAGAACCGCCCTTCGAACGGCTCGGTGTACACATGAAACAGCTCGCCGCCCTGAGCATCGCGGTCGTAAAGCACGTTGAAATAGGCCAGTTCGCTGAGGAATTCATCGTCGAAATCGAACCGCGCAGCGAGGTCATCGTAGTAGTTGAGCGGGATATCCAGCAGCGGCACGCCCGCCTCCTTGGCGCGGCTGACTTCGGCAAAGATGTCGTCGCAATCGAAAGCGATGTGATGCACGCCGGAACCGCGATAACTCGACAGTGCGTGTGAGATGGCGGTGTTGCGGTTCTCGGAAATGTTCAGCGGCAGGCGGATCGAACTGCAACGGCTGCGCAACGCACGGCTCTTCACCAAACCATACGGATCAGGCAGCACCACCTCATCGTCGGCTTCGAAATCCAGCAGGCTTTTATAGAACAGCACCCAACTGTCGAGGCTGTCGGCGGGCAGCGCCATCGCCATGTGATCGATACGCTTGAGGCCACCGCTGGCCACGGCCGTCGGTTGCAGGTTGAAGTCGGTGCCGTAGACGTCAGCGTTCTGGTCCACCAGGTAAATCAGGCTGCCGTCCGGCGCTCGCACCGCTGCCAGTTCCAGCTCATTGGGGCCAACGAGGCCGCGATAGGGCTGGCCTTTGTAAGCCACGGCACGGGCCAGCGCACTGGCGCTGTCCTGGACCCGCACGGCGGTGGCGCACAGCGATGGGCCGTGGGCCTCGAAAAAACTGTGGGCGAAGGAATAAGGCTCGCAATTGAGGATCAGGTTGATATCGCCCTGACGCAACAGGCTGACACTTTTGGAACGGTGCTGCCCGGCCTTGACGAAACCCAGCCGCTCCAGCCAATGGGACAGCTTGGCTCCGAGGCTTTCATCCACTGCGAATTCAAGAAACTCGATGCCGTTGTATTCGCTGGCGCTTGGGGTCTGGAACAGAATGTCGCGATTGGCTGCGGGCGTGGCTTCCTGTTCCAGACGTTGGCGGGTTTTCTCTTCCAGATACAGCAACGAACGCAAACCGTCGGCGGCGTTGGCTCGTGGCGGTGCGGCGCGGAAGCCGTCGTTGAAGATCTCCAGCGACAGCGGCCCGGTGTAGCCACTCTTGATGATGGGCGCAAGGAAGCCCGGCAGATCGAATTCGCCCTGACCCGGGAAGCAGCGGAAGTGTCGGCTCCACTCCAGCACATCCATGGCCAGGATCGGCGCGTCGGCCATTTGCACGAAGAAAATCTTGTCGCCGGGAATCTCGGCGATGGCGCTCGGGTCGCCCTTGAGCGACAGCGTATGAAAACTGTCCAGCAATACGCCGAGGCTTGGATGATCGGCCTGTTGAACGATGTTCCACACCTGCTGATACGTGTTGACGTGTCGACCCCACGCCAGCGCTTCGTAGCCGATCCGCAAACCACGAGCGCCGGCCCGTTCGGCGAGCAGGCGCAAGTCATCGACCAGGATCTGCTCATCACCGATGGAGTCGGCCGAGGCGTTGCTGCACACCAGCACCAGGTCGGTGCCCAGTTCCTGCATCAAATCGAACTTGCGCTCGGCCCGCTCCAGATTGCGTGGCAGGCGATCGCGGCGGCAACCTTCGAAATCCCGAAAGGGTTGAAACAGCGTGATGGCGATCCCGAGATCGGCGCACATCTGTCGGATTTCCCGCGGACTGCCGTCGTAGTAGAGAAGGTCGTTCTCGAAAATCTCCACGCCGTCAAAACCGGCGGCGGCGATGGCTTCGAGTTTTTCCGGCAAGGTGCCGCTCAAGGAAACGGTGGCAATGGAACGCTGCATGTGTCGACTCCCGGTGGTGGGGACATTCTTGTTGGGCAAATTATTGGCTTGACGAATCCACACAGCAATTCAAAGTGTACTACCCGGTTAGTTTTGCGGGCGATTATCGAACACAATGGCGGTTGGCGAATTGACGATTTTTCGTCCACTGCGCAACATCGACACCACATTGAGTCCGGCCGCGACCCTATGGACTCGGTTACCAAAGACCCTGAACACCACATAAAAATTTCAAAAAACGGGTACACGCTCATGCGCTTATTCAACGCCTTGTTTGCTTGCTCCACCCTCACGCTGTATCTGGCATCCATCCGAACCTTGCGCCCTCTCGGCCGAACCGTGCCGCTCGCTGAATAACGCGTTGTCGTCAGTCCGACGAAAACACCTCAGCCGATCAATCACACCCGCGCCTGGCGCCGTCGATTGATCACGCGCCCTTGAAGTCCCGACAAGCCTCGCTTGTCAGTCATTGAACGGATGGCACATACACATGATTCCTTCTCAAAGCTCTCGCGTGGCTCCGGCCATGGGCGTCGCCACTGGCGGCATCGGCGACAAAATCCGCGGCGCCATGGCGGTCGGCAAAACCCGCTGGGGGATGCTGGCGCTGGTGTTTTTCGCCACCACTCTGAACTACATCGACCGTGCTGCCCTGGGCGTCATGCAGCCGATCCTGGCCAAGGAAATGAGCTGGACGGCGATGGACTACGCCAACATCAACTTCTGGTTTCAGGTCGGCTACGCCATCGGCTTTGTGCTGCAGGGCCGGTTGATCGACCGGGTCGGCGTCAAACGCGTGTTCTTCTGCGCGGTGCTGCTCTGGAGCCTGGCCACCGGTGCTCATGGCCTGGCCACTTCGGCGGTGGGCTTCATGGTCTGCCGGTTCATTCTCGGGTTGACTGAAGCGGCGAATTACCCGGCCTGCGTGAAAACCACCCGGTTGTGGTTCCCCGCCGGCGAGCGTGCCGTGGCCACCGGCATCTTCAACGCCGGGACCAACGTTGGCGCGATGTTCACGCCCATGCTGCTGCCGCTGATCCTCCACGCCTGGGGCTGGCAAGCCGCGTTCCTGTGCATGGCGGCACTGGGCGGCATCTGGTTGCTGTTCTGGGGTCTGAAGTACTTCAACCCGGAAGAGCACCCGAGCGTCAAGCAATCGGAACTGGACTACATCCAGAAGGAAGTCGAGCCGGAACAATCCCGCGTACCGTTCTCGCGAATCCTGCGCATGCGTGGCACCTGGGCCTTCGCCCTCGCCTACTCGATTACCGCGCCGGTGTTCTGGTTCTACCTGTACTGGCTGCCGCCGTTTCTCAATCAGCAATACAACCTGGGAATCAACGTGACCCAGATGGGTATTCCGCTGATCATCATCTACCTCACGGCTGACTTCGGCAGTGTCGGCGGCGGCATCCTGTCCTCGTTCCTGATCGGTCGCGGGATCAACCCGATCAAGGCGCGATTGATGTCCATGTTCCTGTTCGCCTGCTGCATCATCGGCGTGGTCATGGCCGCCGGCTCAAGCAACCTGTGGCTCGCGGTGTTCGCCATCTCCCTGGCCATCGGTGCGCACCAGGCCTGGACCGCGAACATCTGGAGCCTGGTGATGGACTACACGCCCAAGCACATGATGAGTACGGTGTTCGGCTTCGGCGGGATGTGCGCGGCAATCGGCGGGATGTTCATGACCCAGTTGGTCGGCCACATTCTGACGGTCACCCACAACAACTACACCGTGCTGTTCACCATGATTCCGGCGATGTACTTCATCGCACTGATCTGGATGTACTTCATGGCACCGCGCAAAATTCCTACCGTCACCGCGTAAACTCCCTTCCCCCGGCAGGCCTGATTCCAGGCCTGCCGCCCTCCTCTTGTCGACGCCGTTGTTGCCACGCCGCTGCCAACCCGCTG
This sequence comes from Pseudomonas sp. F-14 TE3482, assembly GCF_053629455.1. Classification (NCBI taxonomy): domain Bacteria; kingdom Pseudomonadati; phylum Pseudomonadota; class Gammaproteobacteria; order Pseudomonadales; family Pseudomonadaceae; genus Pseudomonas; species Pseudomonas sp. F-14 TE3482. The sequence continues at coordinate 2,082,596 of NZ_JBRJII010000001.1, read as the reverse complement.
CAGCAAATCACCACGATCCCGATCACCGTAGTCAGGGTCGGCGTGTGGGAAAACAGCCACCAGCCCAGCAAACCGGCAAAGACAATCTGGCAATAGCCGAACGGCGCCAACAACGCGGGCGCGGCGTGACGGAAAGCCTGGGTCAACAACAGATGCGCCGTCATTCCACACGCCCCCAGCGCCACCATCAAAACTCCATGACCCACGCTTGGGACTTGCCAGAAGAACGGCACCAGCGCACTCATCACCAACGTATTGCAGAGCCCGGCGAAAAAATTGCTGGTGGTCGGGCTATCGATTTCGCTGAGCTTGCGGGTGAGCAATTGATAGAAGCAGAAAAACAGCGCTGAGCAGAACGGCAGCAACACCGCAGGCGTGAACAGTTCGCCGCCGGGATGGACGATGATCAACACCCCGATGAACCCGCAAATCACCGCCAGCCATTGCCCGCGCGTCACCTGTTCACCGAGCAGTGGCACCGACAACGCCGTGACCAATACCGGTGCGAGAAAATTCACAGCCGTGGCTTCGGCCAACGGGATGAACAACAGCGCACCGGTAAACAGCAGGCTGGTTCCCAATAAGCACAACGCCCGCATCAACTGCAGCAATGGCCGCTTGGTGCGCAGGACGCGCAACCCGGATTGCGGGAGAAAAATCCCGGCCATCAACAAGGTGTGAATCACGTAGCGAGCCCAGACCACCATAACGACCGGGTAAAACCCGCAGAGGTATTTCGACAAGGCGTCATGGCTGGAAAACAGAAAGGTGGCGACCACCACCAGCAGGATCCCTTTGAAAGGATGATTGACGCCGCAGAGCGGGGTGCTGATAGACGACGTCAAGGCGAGGTTCTCTTCTGGCGGGATAATTCCAATAATTTAGAACCCGGTTCCAGATTCTTATAGTCGCACCGCCTGAAAGTGTGCGAACAGCGCACGGTTTTTTAATCGACTTCCGGATCGATGGGGGCAAGCGCTATCCGCTAAAGAGCTCCGACGCCTGACTCGCTGCCGACAGCTCTTGGGCGAACGCCAACAACGTCGGCGCCAGTTCATGCAGTCGCGCCCCCGGCATCCGCGCGCTCGGTCCGGCAATGCTGAGCACGCCGATCACTCGCCCCTGCAAGGGATGACGGATAACGGCAGCAATCGCCGACGTGCCTACCGCCGAACTTTCCTCGACCCAGGCATAGCCCTGCTCCCGCGCCAGACGCAGCCGCTCCAGCAGTTCGATGTTGGAGCGTGGCGCATTGGGCCCCAGGCCCTCGGGCGTCTCGATGGCCTGGCGTTCAACCAGCGACAACGCTTCGGCATCGCTCATGCTGGCCAGCCACGCATGCCCGGAAGCGGTATAGAACAACGGCGCATCGCGCCCCATGTCCGGGTCGTAACGCAGGCCGGAACGGGCGCCCTGGGATTTGGCGATCCAGGTCTGGCGCTCGCCTTCGATCACCCCCAGACGCACCAGCTCACCGGTCTCCCGGGCCAGCCGATCCAGCACTGGCTGGACAATGTCCGCACCACTGCCGGACAAGTAACGAAAGCCCATGGCGACCAGTTTGGTCGATAAGTGATAGCGCAGGTTTTGCGGATTCTGCCGCACATACCCCAGACGAATCAGTTCGGCGAGCAGACGATGGGTCGCGCTCTTGGGAATATCCAGTTGCTCGGCCAGGGTCTGCATCGGTAAACCTTGAGGTTCACCGGCAAGGCTTTCCAGCACGCTGAAAACACGTTCGATCTGACTGCCTGCCATGGGGATTCCAAAACGAAATTTGACTGATTCTAAAAGACAACTCGAAAGAAGCAAAATCTGGAACCTGTCCGACAGCAGTCTTGACCGAACCTGCAGTCCCCGTCCGTCCATGAAACCGCTAATGTCGCCACTTAGGAGAACCCCAGTCGCCAAGGGCTGTCAGACGACCGGACTGGCGCCATACCTACTCACCGGCAACACTCATCACCATGCGCCTTCATCAGGTAAAAAAGAGGATCCCCCATGCTTTGGAAAAAAGGCCGACGCAGCGACAACGTGGTCGATGCCCGTGGCGATGACGTCGGTGGTGGGGGCGGTGGAATGCGCTTCGGTGGAGGCAAGGGCCTGAGCCTGACGGCAATCCTGTTGATCGTCGGGATTGGCTGGATCACTGGCCAGGACCCGCTGCAGATCCTCGGCCAACTGACCGGGCAAATGAGTGAACAGTCAGCCCCGGCCCCCACCCAAACCCGCAAGGCGCCACCGGCCAATGATGAAGGGGCCGAATTCGTGCGCTCGATCCTCGGCGATACCGAAGACACCTGGCGCCAGATTTTCCAGCAGGCCGATCGACAATATAAAGACCCGACCCTGGTGCTGTTCAGCAACCGCGTCAATTCGGCCTGCGGCCTGGCGACTTCGGCGACCGGTCCCTTCTATTGCCCGGCTGACCAGAAGGTCTACCTCGATATGAGTTTCTTTCAAGAGATGTCCCAACGCTTTTCCGCCGCCGGCGACTTCGCCCAGGCCTACGTGATCGCTCACGAAGTCGGGCACCACGTGCAGACCCTGCTCGGCGTTTCCGCGAAGATTCAGGACGCTCGCCAACAGGGCCGGCAAATGGAAGGCGACAATGGTTTGCTGGTACGTCAGGAATTGCAGGCCGATTGCCTGGCCGGCGTCTGGGCCCACAATGCGCAAAAACGTCTGAACTGGCTGGAACCCGGTGACATCGAAGAAGCTTTGAACGCCGCCAACGCCATCGGCGACGACCGCTTGCAACAGCAGGGTCAGGGCCGCGTGGTGCCGGACTCCTTCACCCATGGCACTTCGGCCCAGCGAGTGCGCTGGTTCAAGGCCGGGTTCGCACAGGGCCAAGTCGGCCAGTGCGACACCTTCGCGGCGAAGAGTCTGTGATGCGCAAGTGGCTGCTGGCTCTGCTAATCACCTGCGCAAGCACCCAGGCTGCCGAGCAAGGGGTCAAGGCGATCAGTTCCGGGCGCCTGCTGTTGAGCGCCGGGGAAATCGCGGTGAGCATGGGCCCGACACCGGAAAAAATCGAACGCGTAGTGATCATCGTCCATGGTCGATTACGCGATGCTGAAACCTATCGCCAAAGCGCCGAACGCGCTGCCGAGCAGGCCGGGCAAAGCGCGAACACCTTGGTGCTCGCCCCGCAGTTTCTCAACGAAACCGACGTCGCGAGCCATCCGGTGCCTGACAGTGTTTTACGCTGGCAAGGCAATGACTGGATGGCCGGCGGTTTATCCACCGCGCCGTTTACGCTGAGTTCCTATGCGGCGCTCGACGAAATCATCGCGCGACTGGGTGATCGGCGACAGTTTCCGGACGTGAAGCAAATCGTCATTGCCGGCCACTCCGGCGGCGCTCAGGTGGTTCAACGTTATGCCTTGCTGAGCCACCCTCAGCCAGCCCTCGAGGCGGAGGGCGTGAAGGTGCGCTATGTGATCGCCAATGCTTCGTCGTACGCTTACTTCAATGAGCAACGGCCAGTGGCGTTCAGTCACGCGAAATGTCCGAATTTCAATCGCTGGAAATACGGGCTGGCGGATCTGCCCCCCTATGCCGATGGACAAACACCTGCGCAACTCGAAGACAACTACGTCAAACGTGACATCGTTTATTTACTCGGGCAGCAGGACATCGACCCGAATCATCCGGCGCTGGATAAAAGTTGCGAGGCCAAAGCCCAGGGTGCTTCTCGATTGATTCGTGGGCGCCATTATTTCAATTATCTGAAACGGCGCCATCCGCAAGGGTTGAGTCAGCAGCTCATTGAAGTGCCTGGGGTCGGGCACAATGGGGATGGGATGTTTACATCGCCTGAGGGGCAGAAGGTGTTGTTTGATCAGTGAGTCTTGCGGTGACGACCAATTTCTCAAGCTGAAAGCAATTGCCGCAACTCGATGCAATCGGCAGCATGCCAATCAGTCAATTCCGGCCACGGATTATCCGGCAGATTCACCAGCACCGTCCGCGTCCCCGCCGCCCGGCCGCAATCCAGATCGAAGCGGTAATCACCAACCATCACCATCTCGCTCGCCGGCACTTTCCAGGCTTCGGCCAGTTTCAGCAATCCACCAGGATGCGGCTTGGGCGGTGCTTCATCGCGGCCCAGTACATCCTCTTCCGCAAAGCAGTCGGCCAGGCCGATAGCCTCTAGCGTGACATGCGCCAGCTCACGAGCATTGCGCGTGAGAATGCCCAGGCGATAACCGCGCCCGGCCAACTCACGCACCAGTTCCACCGCGCCCGGCGCCGGCTTCGAACCCAGCGCCAGATCCCGCTCGTGCTCCAGCAGCCACGCGTGTTTGGCCGCGGCTTCATCGGCCGGCAGCGCAGCGAGGTGGGTCAGGATGTCGTGTTCGGCGGGAATCGCCAATGCCACGCGAATCGCCGCGAAGTCGTGCACGGCCACTGTCAGGGTGCCGTCCATGTCGAACACCCAGTGCCGCACCTCGGCCAGGCTCATGCCCAATCCTTGCGATGGCGAATCAGGCCTTCCTGAGTGACCGAAGCCACCAGTTGCCCGGCACGGTTGAACACGCTGCCCCGGGAGAATCCGCGCGAGTTGCCGGCCCACGGGCTGTCCATGGCGTACAGCAACCAGTCATCGGCGCGCAGGTCGGCATGGAACCACAAGGCGTGATCGAGGCTGGCGACCTGCATGTCTTTCTGCCAGACCGATTTGCCGTGGGGCAGCATCGAGGTGGTCAGCAGACCGAAGTCCGACGCGTAGGCCAGCAGGTATTTGTGCAGCGCCGGGGTGTCAGCCAACGCACCGTCGGCGCGGAACCAGACGTATTTGACAGGATCGGCAGGCTGCGGGTTGTAGGGGTCTTTTTCGGTCACCGGCCGGACTTCGATCGGTTTCGGGCACAGCAGTTTTTCGCGCATGTGTTCAGGGATCAGGTGCGCGCGCTGTTGGGTGAGTTCCAGCTCCGACGGCAAGTTTTCCGGGCCGACCACTTGCGGCATCTCAGTCTGGTGCTGGAAGCCTTCTTCGTCGTACTGGAACGAGGCGCTGCAAGTGAAAATCGGATGGCCCTTCTGGATCGCCGTCACCCGGCGCGTGCTGAAACTGCCGCCATCGCGCACCCGATCGACCTGATACACCACCGGCAATTTGGCATCGCCCGGGCGCAGGAAATAACCGTGCATCGAATGCACATGGCGCGCCGGCTCGACTGTCTGACTGGCCGCCGACAGGGACTGGCCGAGTACCTGACCGCCGAACAACTGACGAAACCCCAGGTCCTGGCTGCGGCCACGGAACAGGTTTTCTTCAATCGGTTCCAGGGTCAGCAGGTCTACCAGATCTTCCAACACTTGGCTCATTCAGACTCTCCTCACACAACGCAATGCCGCGCAGTCTTGGCTGCGGCGGTCGATTCAGTTTATGGCCCGCTTCAACATGAGGGCCATTGTAAACGTCCGCGCCTGCTTATCCATGCAAGGTTTGCAGCCATTGCTCACGGGTGATGCGGTACAACACGTGCGGACGCAGCGGATGATCGGCTGCAAGCCGCGGGTGCTCGAAGTCATCGGCGGGGGCATGGTGCATGCCGATCGCTTGCATGACTTTCTCGGATGGCAAATTGGTCTTTGTGGTGAATGCAACGACCTCTTGTAGCGCCAACCGATCAAACCCGCAGCGCAGAGCGGTCCACGCCGCTTCACCGGCATAACCCAGCCCCCAGTGCTCGCGCGCCAGGCGCCAGCCGATTTCGATGGCAGGCGTAAATGGCGCATCGAAGCCGACCACACCCAGCCCGGTAAACCCGATGAACGCCCCGGTGTCCTTGCGCTCCAGTGCCCAGAGACCGAAACCATGCTCGGCAAAATGCCCGCGAATCCGCCCGATCAACGAGGCACTTTCCAGTCGACTCAAGGGTGCCGGAAAATAACGCATCACTTGTGGATCGGCGCACATCGCCGCAAACGCCGGCAAATCCTCATCACGCCACTGCCGTAACAACAGTCGTGCGCTTTCGAGTTCCAGTATCGGCTCCATCGTGCCTTCTCCCCCGTTTCCATGCCGCAAGTCTACATCGCTGGTAGGATCGTTCACTCATTCCTACATGCCTTCCTGTATAAATCTGCCATGCCCCTGCCACTGATCTACCACGAAGACTACAGCCCCGAGTTCCCGGCGGATCACCGCTTCCCCATGGACAAGTTTCGCCTGCTGCGCGATCACCTGGTGGACAGTGGGCTGACCCGCGACACCGATTTGCTGCGCCCGGACCTCTGCCCGCCAGAGATTCTCGCCCTCGCCCATGACCCTGCGTATATCGAACGCTACATGGGCGGCGAATTGTCCCGCGAAGATCAACGACGCCTCGGCTTGCCCTGGAGCGAAGCGCTGGCCCGGCGCACGGTGCGAGCGGTCGGCGGTTCGCTGCTGGCGGCCGAACAGGCACTGGAACATGGTTTGGCTTGTCACTTGGCCGGCGGCACCCACCACGCGCATTACGATCATCCCGCCGGGTTCTGCATCTTCAATGACCTGGCGGTGATCAGCCATTACCTGCTGGAAAGTGGCCGAGTGAATCGGGTGCTGATCTTCGACTGCGATGTGCATCAGGGTGACGGGACTGCACGAATCCTGCACAACACCCCTGAGGCGATAACCGTTTCCCTGCACTGCGAAAAGAATTTTCCTGCACGCAAAGCCGAAAGTGATTGGGATATTCCGTTGCCGATGGGCATGGGCGATGCCGATTACCTGAAAGTGGTGGACGACGCACTCAACTATTTGCTGCCGCTCTACCAACCGGACCTGGTGCTGTACGACGCCGGTGTCGATGTGCATAAGGATGACGCACTGGGTTATCTGAAACTGACAGACGAAGGCGTCGCCGCTCGCGATGAAAGCGTGATGCGCCATTGCCTGGGCCGGGATATTCCGGTGGTCGGCGTGATCGGCGGCGGTTACAGCAAAGACCGCAAGGCCCTGGCGCGCCGTCATGGCATCCTCCATCACAGCGCCCAACGGGTGTGGCAGTCATCAGGTTGTCATTGATGTGTGAGTCTTTACCCACAATGCCTGTGGAACCGCCTGTGGATAACCTGAGTGAAAGGGTCTGCAGGCCATGCGGGGTGTAGGCTACAGAGCGGTGGTTGTTTTTTAACCAGCATTCGAATCCACCCACAATCCTGTGGGAGCGGGCTTGCCCGCGAAGAGGCCGGCACATTCAACCTCTTTGTTGCCTGACAGTCCGCTATCGCGGGCAAGCCCGCTCCCACAGTTATCGTGCACTGGTAGAATGCGCGGCTTATTCCGCCATACCGCAGCTCTCGCCATGACCCAGCCCTCCACTTCCCTCCCCCCTCACGTCGCCATCCTCGGCGGCGGCCCCGCCGGTTTGATGGCGGCTGAAGTGCTGAGCCAGGCCGGGATCAAGGTCGATCTGTACGACGGCATGCCTTCAGTGGGGCGAAAATTCCTCCTCGCCGGGGTCGGCGGCATGAACATCACCCATTCCGAGGCCTACCCGGAGTTTCTCTCACGCTATGCCGAACGGGCACCGCAGATTGCGCCGCTGTTACGGTCCTTCGGCGCCGACGCCTTGTGCCAATGGATTCATGACCTGGGCATCGAAACCTTTGTCGGCAGCTCCGGCCGGGTGTTTCCTACCGACATGAAAGCCGCGCCCCTGTTGCGTGCCTGGCTCAAACGCCTGCGCGATGCCGGCGTAGTTATCCACACCCGCCATCGCTGGCTTGGTTGGGATCACAACGGTGACTTGCGCATCGACAGCCCCGAAGGTGAAAAAACCATTCAAGCCGACGCGACCCTGCTGGCCCTAGGCGGCGGCAGTTGGTCGCGCCTCGGTTCGGACGGTGCCTGGATGTTGGCGCTGGAACAGCGCGGTGTAGGACTGGCGCCGTTGCAACCGAGCAATTGCGGCTTCGAGGTGCAGGCCTGGAGCGAATTGATGGTCAGCAAATTCGCAGGCAGCCCGCTGAAAAACATCGCCATTGGCCTCAATGACGACGTGCCGCGACTCGGGGAATGCGTGATCACTGCCACGGGGATTGAAGGCAGTTTGATCTACGCCCTGTCGGCGCCAATCCGCGAAGCGATCAATCAGCACGGCTCGGCGACCATTCATCTCGATCTGTTGCCGGGCAAGCCTGTGGATAAAATCCAGGCGGCGCTAAGCAAACCTCGCGGCTCCCGTTCCATGGCCAAACACCTGCACAGTCAGCTTGGGCTTGATGGGGTGAAAGCGGCGCTGTTGCGAGAGCTGACACCGGCCGACTGTTTTACCGATCCGGCATTGCTGGCCAAAGCGATCAAGGCATTGCCGCTGACGTTGGTGAAAACCCGGCCATTGGACGAGGCCATCAGCAGCGCAGGGGGCGTGATGTTCGAGTCGATGGATGAACGTTTGATGCTCAAGCAACTGCCCGGCGTGTTCTGCGCGGGGGAAATGCTCGATTGGGAAGCGCCGACCGGCGGCTATCTGCTGACCGCGTGTTTTGCCAGTGGGCGAGCAGCGGGGTTGGGGATGGTGGAGTGGTTGCAGCGCAAGGATTGAAGACCGTGTCGCGTCCATCGCGAGCAGGCTCGCTCCCACATTGACCGTATTCCTATGAAAGAACTCGGTCACCTGTGGGAGCGAACCTGCTCGCGATGGCGGCCTAACAGGCGCCGCAGCTAATCAAGGCTTACGCTTACGCGGCCCGGTATTAAACACCGGCACTTTACGCACAGGCTTGATCGAAGGCTCCGGCGCCGAGGCATCACCGCTCTCGACCCACTTGCCCAAATTGTGCTTGCCGCCACTGGAGGTCTTGGGCTTCTTCGGCTTTTTGGGCTTCTTGACCACCTGACCGCTGGCATCCGTATCCGGCACGCGGTGCTCAGGCTCGAAATCCTGCTCCATCTGGCGAGTCAACGTCTGACGGGTCAACGTCTCGATAGCCGATAGCAAATTCACCTCATCAGCACACACCAGCGAAATCGCCTGCCCGGTTGCGCCCGCACGGCCGGTGCGACCAATGCGGTGGATGTAGTCCTCGGCCACGATCGGCAGGTCGAAATTGACCACCAATGGCAAATCTTCGATATCCAGGCCACGCGCTGCCACGTCGGTGGCTACAAGGATCTGCACTTCACTGGCCTTGAAACGATCCAGTGCCCGCTGACGAGTCGCCTGAGGTTTGTCGCCGTGGATGCCGTCGGCATTGATGCCCAGGCCCTGGAGCTTTTCCACCAACGCGTCTACGCCGTTACGGGTCTTGGCGAACACCAGCACCTGCTTCCACTTGCCCTTGCGCATCAAGTGAACGAACAGTTCCGGCTTACGCTTCTTGTCCACCGTCACCACCCATTGCTTGACGGTGTTGGCGGCGACGTTGCGCGGGCTGACTTCGATGCTCAGAGGGTCGTTGAGCATTTGCCCGGCCAGCGTGCGGATGGCGTCGGAGAAGGTCGCGGAGAACAACAGCGTCTGACGTTTCTTCGGCAGGGCTTTATAGATATTCCCCAGCTCTTCGGAAAAGCCCAGATCGAGCATGCGATCGGCTTCGTCCAGCACCAGGGTTTGCAACTGGTTGAACTTGAGCGCGTTCTGGCGGAACAGGTCGAGCAAGCGGCCCGGAGTCGCCACCAACAGGTCGACACCCTTGCGCAGCTTCATCATTTGCGGGTTGATGCTGACGCCGCCGTACACCGCGTACGTGCTCAACGGCAGGTTCTCGGCGTACTGGCGCACGGCTTCGTGAACCTGTTCGGCCAGCTCGCGGGTTGGCACCAGGATCAGTGCGCGCACGGAGTTGGCGCTGACTTTCGGCCCTTCCATGGCCAGCAATTGCAGCAGCGGCAGGGCGAAACCGGCGGTTTTGCCGGTGCCGGTCTGGGCGGCGGCCATCAGGTCGCGACCGGCCAGCACCGCCGGAATGGCTTGCGCCTGGACCGGCGTAGGAGTCTGGTAGCCGAGCGTCTCGAGAGCGCGCAGCAAAGGTTCGATCAGGCCAAGGGTGGCGAAAGTCATGGGAGTACCGTAGGAAAATTCAGCGCGGGTTTTTCAAAACAAGTGTGCAAAACAAGATGCAATGGCGCGCAGTTTACCCTAATTCGCGCGGGATTCTGTCGGCACCACTACGCCAGGCCGATCCGCACCTCGGCGCCACTGCGGCAATCCGATCAGCACCACGGCACTGATGATCACTGTCATGGCCAGCGCTTCTTCAATACCAATGGTCTCGCCAACAAATACGATACCCAGCAACACCGCCACCGCCGGGTTGACGTAGGCATAACTGGTGGCCGCCGCCGGACGCACGTGTTTCAGCAGGTACATGTAGGCGTTGAAGGCGATGATCGAACCGAAGAACGTCAGATAGGCCAATGCGGCCCAACCTTCGATCGGCGGCATAGCCTCCAGATGCTCACCGCTCACCGCGCTGCCGATCAACAACACCACGCCGCCCACCAGCATTTCAACGGCACTGGCCATCGCGCCTTGTGGCAACGGCAAGTGTTTGCTCCACACCGAACCGAACGCCCAGGACGCTGCCGCGAACACCAGCAATGCCGCGCCCAACGGGCTCGATTGCAGATTGGAACCGAGGTTGAGCATGGCGATACCGATCAGCCCGAGCACAATCCCGGCCCATTCGAGACGGGTATTACGCGCGCCCCAGAAATATCCACACAACAAAGTGAACAGTGGCACCGTCGCCACCGCCAACGCGGCAACGCCGGAGGCCACACCTGTATGCTCGGCGACGCTCACCGCCCCGTTACCGCACGTGAGCAGCAAAATCCCGATGATCCCCGCCGCTTTCCACTGCGCCCACGTCGGTGCCGGTGCCCCGCGCCAGCGCAGGAACGCGTACATCAACGTACCGGCGATCACGAAACGAATACCGGCGAGCAACAACGGCGGCCAGTACTGCACGCCGATTCGAATCACCAGGTAGGTGGATCCCCAAATCACGTACAGCGCGAAAAAAGCAGCAATCAGCGGTAAGGAAAAACGGCGTATGCCAGGCATGGGCAGCTCGAGAACAAGACAAAGAGAGCCGCTATTCTAGAAAGGCCAGCAGCGGAAAATAAGTTACAAAACCTGTTTATAGCGCCGGTACACTTTTCAAAACACGGAGTTCAGCGCTATAAACCGTACTTTCGAAAGTCAGTCTTTTTTCAGGAATACCACGATGGACAAATACGACCGCATGCTCCTCAGTGCCCTGTTGGAAAACGGTCGTGCGTCCTACGCCGAACTGGCGCGCAAGGTGAACCTGTCCGCTCCGGCGGTGGCCGAGCGCGTGGCCAAACTTGAGGCCTGCGGGGTGATCACCGGCTACCAGGCGAAAGTCGACATGGCCAAACTCGGCCTGCCGATCCAGTGCGTCATCGAACTGCGCCTCAACCAGCACGGCAACCAGAAAACCTACGACGAACTGATCAAAATCCCACAACTCACCGAATGCCACCGCGTCACCGGCGACCCGTGCGTGATCATGCAAGCGGCGGTGGGCTCGATGCCGGAGCTGGAAGAGTTGATCAACCGGATTGCCACGTTCGGGTTCAGCAAGACCTCGATCGTGCTGTCCAGCGCCATCGAGAAGCGCGTGCCGTTGGGGCAGTTGGAAGGGAATGGAAAATCGTGATGTTGCACGGTCCCTGTGGGAGCGGGCTTGCCCGCGATAGCGGACTGTCAGTCGACAACGATGCTGAATGTGACGGCCTCATCGCGGGCAAGCCCGCTCCCACAGGGGTTTAGGTACGTTTCAGAACCCACGATACCGCTTCAAATGCTCATTGATCTTCGCCGCCGGCACTTTCTGCAAACTGACGAGCAGATCATGGGACAACTCCCGCAACCCATGCTTGCGTCGCAACTCTTCAGCCAAGTGCGCCGTCAGGTTGGCCGCCATTTCGGCATCGGCCATGGCCCGGTGAGCCTTGCCGGTATTGGGCAGGCTGGCGAAAGTGGTGAGGGTGCCGAGTTTGTGGTCCGGCGCGGCGGGCATCAGGCGGCGGGCGAGTAACAGCGAGCAGGCAAAGTTCTGCAAGCGTGTGCGTTTGATTCGCCCGAGTTCGTAGTCCCAGAACTTCTGGTCGAATGCAGCGTTGTGCGCCAGCAGCGGCGTGATGCCAACGAATTCGTTGACCTCGTTCATCACCTGCTCGGCCGAGGGCGCGGTGCGCAGCATGGCGTTGCTGATGCCGGTGAGTTGCTCAATAAAAGCCGGCACCCGCACGCCAGCGTTCATCAGGCTTTGGTAACGCTCGACGATGCGCCCCTGTTCAAGAATCACCACGGCAATTTCCGTGGCCCGGCAGCTGCTGCTTGGGGAGAGTCCGGTGGTTTCAAAGTCGATGACTGCTATGCGTTCCAAACCTGTTTCAACTCCATAAAAATCAATTCTTGAGCAGCAACGCGCCTTCAATCGGCACGTAACGGCTGGCAGCGCGGATCAGCGAATTGGCGGTGAGACCGGGCACGCCATAGGCCACCGCTTGCACGCCGTGCTTGCTGATGATGCGCTCCAGCAACATATCGAAATCACCGTCACCGGAGGCCAACACCACTTCGTCGACATGGTCGGCGGCGTCCATGATGTCGAGGGTGATACCCACGTCCCAGTCACCTTTGGCCGAACCGTCGCTGCGCTGGATGTAGGGCTTGAGCTTCACAATGAAGCCGAGATTGCGCAGGATCTGCTGAAATTGCTGCTGCTTGCTGTCGCCACGATCGATCGCATAGGCATAGGCCTCGACGATTTGCCCTTCTTTACTGACGTCAGCCCACAGCGCGGCGTAGTTGAAGTGGCAACCATAAGCCTGACGCACGGTGTAATAGAGGTTCTGGACATCGGCGAACACTGCGATTTTTTTCACCGTACATCCTCTTTGGCGTGCCGAAGCGCGGGCAGGATCAGGCACCAGGCCCGAAAAGTTGCCCAGTATGCCAGCCCGAAGGATTGTTCCGCGAATAATCGGCCATGTGGTGAGGGAGCAAGCTCCCTCGCCACAGATGTGTCAGACGAAGGAATCGTCGTCGCCACCGAAGAACGATGAGCTGTCATCGCTATAGTCGGCGTCGGCGTATCCGCCTTGATCGCTGGAATTGTCAGCCACGCGCTGATCATTGCCGCTGTCGCTCTGATCGTTGACCTGAGCCGGCTCTTCCTTGATGACTTCAACCACTTCCGGCTGCTGATGATGCTGAAACAGACTGCTGATGCCCTGCGCCAGCATCACGCCACCGGCCACGCCCGCTGCAGTTTTTAATGCACCACCGAGGAAACTGCTACCGGCGGCCTGTTGCGGTGCGTAGTTTTGCTGGGGCGGCGCTCCGAAGTTCTGCTGAGTAGCCGGCGCACTGAAGTTTTGCTGTGGCGGCTGCGAGTTGAATGACGGCCGCCCCGGTTCACGCCAGCCGCCATTCGACGGGGTTGCGCCTTGAGTCGGCGCAGGCTGTGGATCACGAGATCCACCACCGAAGATGCTCGACAAAAAGCCACCGCTGCTCGGCACCGGTGCCGTCGTCTGAGCCTTGGCCGATTGCAGCTCAGCCTGCAATTGCTGGATTTGTTGATTAAGTTGCTTGTTCTGTTCGTCGAGGCTCTTGATGGCAGCCTCTTGCACCAGAATCGCCTGGGTCATGAAATAGCCCGCCGCTGGCTGGCGAGTCAGGTGTTCCTTGATCCGTGCTTCGGCTTGGGCGTCGCGCGGGGCTGAATCCGTTTCGGCCTGTTGCAGCCGGGAAAACAGTCCATCGATCAGGGTTTGTTCTTCGCTGTTCATGGCGACCTCATAGATTGCCGGGAATATCGTCGCCCTCATCCACGGTGGACAAGGTGCTCACCAGTAATGGGGCTGATACAGGATGTTTCAATGACCTTTACCGAACGTTTACGTTTGCGCCCCAAAGGGGTTCATCGGTTAAAGTGAGGCACCTGCTTTCGACCTGCGATACCGACTGATGAATCCGTTCGATGTACTGCGTGACTCTCTGTATTTCTTCAAGCGCAATCTGCGCCAGATCATGCAGCTGTGCCTGCCGCTGGTGATTGTCGAGGCGCTGCTGCAACAAGTGGTCGACCACTCCACGGAGCCGGACAGTTTCCCCGGCATCAGTGTGATTGTCGGCCTGCTGGTGTATCCGCTATACACCGCCGCGCTGATCCTGTTTCTCGATGCCCGCAGCCGTGGCGAAACGCCGCGCACCCGCGACTTGCTGGCGACTTCCGCGACCCTGTGGCCGCGTTTCGCCCTGCTGACCGCCCTCAATACCCTGCTGATTCTGATCGGCCTGTCGCTGTATTTCCTGCCGGGGATCTGGTTGATGGTGACACTGGCGTTCGGCGAGTACCTGCTGGTGCTGCGCGGCCTGGCACCGCTGGCGGCGATGAAAGAAAGCCTGCGCCTGACCCGCGGGAATTTCCTGCGCATTCTGGTGTGCATTCTGTGCGTGATGGGCCCGCTGTGGGTGCTCAAGGGGGCGACGTTGGCGGTTTACCCTGATCCACAGAACCCGGTGATCTCGCTGCTGATCGACAGCGCCCACAGCTTCCTGCAACTGTTCACCAGCGTGGTGGTGTTCCGCTTGTTCATGCTGATTAGCGATGCGCCCGAGAAGGCTGACGGGGCACTTTGAGGAACAATGTGTCTCGGCTAATTGATGGGCATGCCGTTTGCGCTCGGTTATGCTCGGGGCCATCTTTTGTAACGCTATAAGCCGAGCCATGACCCGTCTACTGCGCTACACCCTGCTGGGCCTGCTGATTGCCATTGGCCTGATTGCATCGCTGATCTACAGCCTGACCTGGCGCCCCCAGGCCAAGGAAGTGCTGCCGGTCAGTTGCAACACCCAGGCGCCGATGCTGGTGCCCGGCCAGGCGCTGAAGGTGATGACCTGGAACGTCCAGTACCTGGCGGGCAAGCGCTATGTGTTCTGGAATGACTTGGCCGCAGGGAACGACGAGCGCCCTACGCCTGAAGACATGGCCTTCAGCCTCGACGAAGTGGCGCGGGTGATTCGCGACGAGCAACCGGACATCGTGCTGTTGCAGGAACTCGATGACGGCGCCAAGGCCAGTGACTACCAGAACCAGTTCAAATTGCTTCAGGATCGAGTCACCGACCTGTATCCCTGCAGCGCTCAAGCCTTCGACTGGAACGCCGACTTCGTGCCTGAACCGCCCATCTACGGCAGCGTTGGCCGGCAATTGGCAACCCTGAGCCGCTACCAGATCGAACATGCCGAACGCCTGCAATTACCGGTCGCACCGGCCAATTTCATCAGCCGTCAGTTCAAGCCGAAAAACGCCTTGCTGGTCACTCACCTGCCATTGAGTAATGGCGGCCAAATGGCCGTGTTCAATACCCATCTGGAACGTGCCACGCCCCCGCTCGACGAAACCTTGCAACGCCAGGTGACAGCCGTGGCCAAGGTCCTCGACAAGTACGAAAGCCGCGGCACGCCGTGGCTGATCGGTGGTGACTTCAACCTGTTGCCGTTGGGCCAGTATCGACGCCTGCCCTCCGAGCAACGCACGCCCTACTCCGCCGACAGCGCGCTGCATGTGCTGTGGGACAAATACCCGATGATCCCCACCAACAACGAAGCCAGCGGTATCGACCGGGCCCAATGGCTGACCCATTACCCGAATGATCCCGGCCTGAACGGCCCGGACCGGACTGTCGACTACCTGTTTTACAGCCCGCACCTCAAACGGGTCCAGGCGAGGGTGAGGCAGGACGATACGTTGCGCATTTCCGATCACTTGCCGGTGATTGCGCGGTTTCTGTTGCCGGCTTCGCCTTAGCGCATGACGTCAGGCAAATGCAAAACCTGTGGGAGCGGGCTTGCCCGCGATAGCAGTGTGTCAGGCAACATAGATGTTGAATGTGACGACGTCATCGCAGGCAAGCCAGCTCCCACAGGGTTCTTCGTTGTCTGAGGAAGATTATTTTCGGGGTTTGATCCGTGCCGTCGCCTCGGCCACCAGTGGATCATCCGGCCAGTAATGTTTCGGATACCGTCCCTTCAAATCCTTCTTCACCTCGGCATACGTACTGCGCCAGAAGTTCGCCAGGTCCTGCGTCACCTGCACCGGCCGCCGTGCCGGGGACAGCAGATGAAGCTTGACCACTTGCCGGCCACCGGCAATGCGCGGGGTCTCGGCCAAGCCGAACAACTCCTGCAAACGCACCGCCAGTATCGGCGGCTGTTCGCTGTAATCCAGACGAATCGATGAGCCCGACGGCACGCTCAAATGATGCGGTGCAAGTTCTTCGAGCCGTTGCGGCAGCGGCCACGGCAACAGGTTATGAACGATGCTCGACAGGTCCAGATTGGCGAAGTGACTGAGTCGCGAGACCTTGCCCAGATACGGCATCAGCCAGTGTTCGAGACTTTTGAGCAGTGCAGCGTCGCTGACATCCGGCCATTCACTCTGCTCCTTACTGCCGAGATCCAACTGACGCAACAACGCAACCCGCGCCTGCCACTGACGCAGCTCTGGCGTCCAGGGCAACAGCTCCAGGCCTTTACGCCGCACCAGATTCACCAACGCCTGACTGCGAGCGCTTTCATCGAGCCCGGTCAGCGGTTCGCGGCTGAGGATCAATTCGCCGACCTTGCGCTGACGCTCGGCCCGCAGCACGCCTTCGCGCTCATCCCAATCCAGTTGATCGACGCAACGCACCTGCTCGGCCAGCACCGAATCGAACAACGCCGGATCGAAATCCACCGCCAGATAAATCCGTTCCTCACGCTGGCCTTGGCGACTGCCCAGATCAGCGATCACCAGCCACGGTTGTTTCATCAAACTGTCGGCTTCGGCGAACAGCGCTGCGCGACCGTTGGCCAAACGATACTCCGCGCCACCGGCCCGCCGCTGTTGCGCAACTCGGTCGGGATACGCCAACGCCAGCAACGCGCCAAGCCAGCGCGGATGTTCAGGATCGCTGACCGGCTCCGACGCTTTGCCCCGCAGATAACCGCGATACTGCCGCGCCAGTTGCCGAGCCCGTTGAACACCGCCCTGGGCACCACGAGCAGCCCGTTCTTCGCCGGACAACAGCACCAATCGGCTGTGCAGATCCGCCCCGGCACCACGCAAGATATCCCGCTCACCGAGTAATGCCGCGACATCGCAGGCCATGTCGGCGAGACCGAGCGCCTGGCCACGTAACAGCAAATGAGCGATCCGTGGATGGGCCGGCAGTTCAGCCATGGCCTGACCGTGACGGGTCAGCGCCTCGCCCTCCAGCGCGCCCAAACGTTCAAGCAGATCTTGAGCCTGTGCATAAGCTGCTGCCGGAGGGACATCGAGCCAAACCAACTGCCCCGGCGTCACGCCCCAACGACCCAGTTGCAAGGCCAGCCCGGCGAGGTCCGCCGAGAGAATTTCCGCACTGGCGTAAGCCGCCAGTTGCTCATGCTGATCCTGCGACCACAAGCGATAACACACGCCGGGCTCCAACCGCCCAGCCCGACCTGCGCGCTGCGTGGCGCTGGCTTTGGAAATCCGCTGAGTATCCAGGCGAGTCATGCCGCTGCCGGGGTCGAAACGCGGCACTCGCGCCAGCCCGGCATCGATCACCACGCGCACTCCGTTGATGGTCAGGCTGGTCTCGGCGATGTTGGTGGCCAGCACCACTTTGCGTTTGCCGGCGGGCGCCGGATCGATCGCTGCACGCTGCGCCGCCAGGTCCAGTTCACCATGCAACGGGCAAAGCAAAACCTGTGTGCTATCGCCCAGCGCATCGGCGAGTTGCTGATGCACCCGACGAATTTCCGCCTGCCCCGGCAGGAACACCAGCAGGCTGCCGGTCTCATCGTTCAGCGCGTCGAGAATGGTCTGCACCACCCTTGGCTCGATAAATTCACCTGGCTGAAACGGTCGCCCCCAACGCATCGCCACCGGGTACATGCGACCTTCGCTGCGCAGGATTGGCGCATCATCGAGCAACCCGGCCAGGCGTTCACCTTCCAGGGTTGCCGACATCAACAGAATTTTCAGCGGTTGGTCATCGCGAAACAGCTCCCGGCCATTCAGGCTCAGGGCCAACGCCAGGTCGGCGTCGAGGCTGCGTTCGTGGAATTCATCGAAAATCAGCAAACCCACGCCTTCCAGCGCCGGATCATCCTGCAAGCGCCGGGTAAGGATACCTTCAGTGACCACCTCGATGCGGGTGTCGGGGCCGACTTTGCTGTCGAGACGAATGCGATAGCCAACGGTTTCGCCAACCTTCTCACCCAGCTCACTGGCCAACCGCTCCGCCGCCGCCCGTGCGGCCAAGCGGCGCGGTTCGAGCATCAGAATGGTCTGCCCGGCCAGCCATGGCTCGTTGAGCAAGGCCAAGGGCACGCGGGTGGTTTTACCGGCGCCGGGCGGTGCTTCGAGCACGGCTTCGTGGCGTGTAGCGAGGGCTTCACGCAGGGCGGGTAAAACTTCATCAATCGGCAAAGAAATCATGCTGGCTCCCAAACAGAGGGCCGAGTATAACGGCGTTCGGCGCGGTCCTAATTCATATAGACGTCCCTTCGTTTCCAGATAACCCAGGAGATTTCACATGCGTGCTCCCTTTCGCTTGATCGGCGGTGTATTGGTCGCGACTTTGCTGACCCAAATGACCGCCTGCGGCACGATTTTCTACCCCGATCGTCGCGGGCAGATCGATGGCAAGATCGACCCGGTCATCGTCGCGCTGGATGCCGTGGGCCTGCTGTTTTATATCATTCCGGGGTTGATTGCCTTTGCGGTGGACTTTGCGACTGGCGCCATTTACTACGAGCCCGGCCGAACCGCCCAGGTGGCTCCGGAAAAACTCAAGGAGGCCATCGGAGCCGACGGCAAGGTCGATAACCACAAGTTGCAGACTATTCTCGAAGCTGAGTTGGGCCGCAGCTTCCCGCTGGACGATCCACGCCTGATCCAGCACAAGGGAAGCACCCAGCAACTGGCCATGTTCGGCCTGCAACCGGCCGCGTAATCGGTGCACCAAAAAGGAAAAGCCGCACTTATGACCAGCAGTACCGAACACGCCCGCCTGCTACGGCTGGCGACGCGCGCCTCGGTGGCGGTGGCGTGCATCTTGATCGTCGCCAAAGCCATCGCCTGGTGGTTGAGCGGTTCGGTGAGCATGCTCGCCGGGCTGACCGATTCTGCACTCGATGGCGTCAGCTCGCTGCTCAATCTGCTGGCCGTGCATTACGCCTTGCGCCCGGCCGACGACGATCACCGCTACGGGCATGGCAAGGCCGAATCATTGGCGGGCATGGCTCAGGCGCTGTTCATTGGCGGCAGTGCGGTGCTGATTGCGTTGCAGGCGATCGAACGGTTGAAACATCCGGAGCCGATAGGTGCTGCGTGGCTCAGCATCGGGGTGATTGTGTTCTCCCTCGCCCTGACCGTGGCCCTGCTGATGTTGCAACATAGGGTGATCAAGGCAACCGGTTCTAACGTCGTGAGTGCCGACTCCTTGCATTACCGCTCAGACTTGCTGCTCAACGGCAGCATTCTGGTGGCGCTGGTGTTGGCCGGGTTTGGCTGGCATCAAGTCGACCCCTGGTTCGGATTGGGGATCGCCGCCTACATCCTCTGGAGTGCCATTCATATCGCCCGAGAGAGTTTTGCCGTGCTGATGGATGAAGAGCTGCCGCCGGGTGTCAGCCAGCACATGCTTGAACTGGCCTGCAGCGTGCCGGGGGTTTTGGGCGCCCACGATCTGCGCACACGAATCTCCGGCAACCAGTGGTTTGTGCAATTGCATCTGGAGTTGCCGGGAGAGCTGACGCTGTCAGTCGCCCACGGCATCAGCGATCAAGCCGCCGATGCAATTCACGCCGCTTACCCGCGAGCCGAAGTGCTGGTGCACGCCGACCCGCAGGAAGTGGTGAACGCCGCCAGGGCTCAGTAACTCACCTGATAACCGCGACTGCTCAGGCAGTTGCCCTGGGCCTGTCGGTAGACTTGCACCACCGACGGGGCCGGTTGGTAGGTGACGGCACGCGGATCGAAACCGCTCTGCTCCACGGCCCAGCGATAACACTCGTAACCGTCCCGACTGACCTCCTCCGGCGACTGGCCGTTGGCCGGATACGCCACCACGTCATAACCACTGCTCACCGGTTGCGGCTGCACCGGTGGTTCGACCACGACGTAATCCCGAGTGCTCTCCTGATAGGCGTAATACGCGCCGGCCGCCAGGAACAACAACGCACCGCCAATCCACACTTCACGCGCGTAATCGGGCAAGTAGCTGACCCGAATCCCGCGAGGTGGCTGAACCACCACGTAACGCGGGCCTTGCGGGCGATACCAATAACCACCGGAATAGAAATAATCCTGGCCACGATACGGCACGCGGTAGTTGCGCTCCGGAAAGCGGTCGATCACGTACCCCGGGCGATACTGTGGGCCGGGGCCCCAGCCATTGCCGCGCCCATCCGGGCGACCGGGCCAGCGACGATCATCATGACGTGAGCCCTGCCCGCCAGTCTGCCAGTGCTGGTTGTCATAGTTGCGCGGCTGCTCATCCTGATAGTAGCCACGCCGGGGTTCCTGGGTCTGGCGCACAGTATCGGGCCGGCCCTGGATCGGCAGATTGTTACCGGGTTGTTGCGGCGGTCGGCCCTGAACATTGGGATCGTACGACGGACGGTTCTGATGCTCGCCGCCCTGATTCTGGTCGTGGAGCTCGAACTGGCGGCTGTTGTCACCCCGAATGATTTCGTTGTTCTGCCGGTGCGGCTGATTGTTACCGTCATGACCCTGACCTTTACCCTGATGATCCGGCCCGCGTTGGCCGCCATCAGGCCCACGGATTTGCGGCTCATCGGCCAGCGATTGCGCAGTGACACTCACACATAGCAAACCAACACCGGCCAAACGCCAGATGCGCGACTTCATGCTTTTCCTCACTGCGGGTTAGGGCCTGTACGTAAGACTGGGAAAGCACAGGCCGGTTCTGCAACAGGTTATCAGTCACGCAACTTATTTATTGAGGGTCGCCCATAAATTCCGGGCAAGAAAAAAGGGAGACCCGTCGGCCTCCCTTTGAGAACTTCGTCCGTGCTCGACGCTTATGACGTCGGCTCACCTCACGCCGTCTTCTGGACAGTGTGTAGCTCGGGGGTCAACACATCCCCGGTGGGGGTGGCGACCGCAGCTGGCCTGATTGGGCGAGCCGCACTGGACTGTTTGTCCGAGCAGTGATTCTGGTGATAAGAATAGGCCCGGAGCACCGGCAGAGGATTGCGAAGATTGCTCAAATAAACATCACTTGCGCAATTTTTAACTCAGGATAGATAATCCGCCGCAATAGTTATGACAAAGGCCTGATTGATGAGCAAACTCGACCGATACGACCTGAGCATTTTGGCTGAATTACAGCGCGACGCGCGCATCTCCAATCAGGAGCTGGCCGAACGCATCGGCCTGTCGCCTTCGCCTTGCTCGCGGCGGGTCAAGCAGCTGGAAGACGACGGTTACATCACCCGCCAGGTCGCCCTGCTGGACCGCAAGATGCTCGGCCTGAGCCTGACCGCCTACGTGCTGATCGGCATGGACCGCCATACTCCCGAGCGTTTCGAGAACTTCGAAGCCGCCATTCGCACCTTGCCGCAGGTGCTGGAATGCAGCCTGGTGACGGGGATGGATGCCGATTATCAGCTCAAGGTGGTGGTGCCGGACATGGACCACTATCAGAAACTGCTGCTGGGGCATCTCACCCGGATTGAAGGGGTGACCAGCGTGCGGTCGAGTTTTGTGTTGAACCAGGTGCTCAACAGCACCGAGTTGCCGCTGACTCATCTGCGCAGCTGAGAATGCCTCTGTGGCGAGGGGGCTTGCCCCCGTTCGGCCGCGCAGCGGTCGTAAAATCAGACAACGCGGTGTGTCAGGTACAACTCATTGGCTGGTTTTGGGGCTGCTTCGCAACCCAACGGGGGCAAGCCCCCTCGCCACGGTGCGGCACACTGCCGCAGGTCAATGCCCCGCCAATCCCCCATGGCGTATACTCCAGCGCCTTTTAGCCCCGCCCACGCTGGAGATGTTCAATGGATCCTGCAGTACTCGAAGAGTGGATGATGACTGGACTGGTCAGCATCCTGATCATTTTCATGGGTTTCATCGTCTGGGATCTGGCGAAAAAATCCAAGGCCGGGCGCTTCGGCTCGTTCATTCTGTTCTTCGTACTGGGGCTGGGCGTGGCCGCGTTCGTGATCAAAAGCGTGGTGATCGGCCTGATCGAATCCGGCACTCTATAAGCGCGCCGGCACTTCCTTCCACTGGCCTTGATCGAGCCCCTCGATCGTCCAGTCGCCGATTCTGACCCGCACCAGACGCAACGTCGGCAAGCCGACCGCCGCGGTCATGCGCCGTACCTGACGGTTGCGGCCTTCGCGAATCACCAGTTCCAGCCAACTGGTCGGCACGCTTTTACGAAAGCGCACTGGTGGGTTGCGCGGCCACAGTTGCGGCTCATCCAATTGTCGCGCTTCGGCCGGCAACGTCATGCCGTCGTTCAGCTCGACGCCATCGCGCAATCGCTGCAACTGCTCGGCGGTTGGCTCACCTTCCACTTGCACCCAGTAAGTCTTGGCCAGTTTGTGTTTCGGGTCGGCAATTCGCGCCTGAAGCTGGCCGTCGTTGGTCAGCAACAGCAAGCCTTCGCTGTCACGGTCCAGCCGCCCTGCCGGGTAAATTCCCGGAATCTCGATGAAGTCTTTGAGCGTCGCCCGCCCTTCGCCGTCGCTGAATTGCGTCAGCACATCGAAAGGTTTGTTGAACAGAATCAGCTTCGGCTCGGCAGGCGGCGCTTTGGCGACACGGCGCGGGGCTGAAGAGGATGGCGCAGGCTTCACGCCTGGACGGCGGGAGGCAGGACGAGGTGGACGAGGCATGGCGAAAAGAACATCTAACGGTCAGGGCTGCTAATGCTAGTGCCCTGACCGCCAAATGACCATGACAACTCTCGATCAGCGGAACGGCGGCTCATCGAAGCTGCGCAGTTTGCGCGAGTGCAGCGAGTTGAGTTCGGTGCGCAACAGATCCACCGCTTCGATGCCGATCTTCAAGTGCTGGCTGACCGCGCGCTCATAGAAGGCGTTGGCCGAACCCGGCAGTTTGATTTCGCTGTGCAACGGCTTATCCGATACGCAGAGCAACGTGCCATACGGCACCCGCAAGCGATAACCCTGGGCGGCGATGGTGCCGCTTTCCATGTCCACCGCCACGGCGCGGGACAGGTTGATCAGCGGACGCTCCTGCGCCCAGCGCAGTTCCCAGTTACGGTCGTCGTAGGTCAGCACGGTGCCGGTGCGCAGGCGCTTCTTCAGTTCGTCGCCCTTCTCACCGGTGATGTTGGCCGCCGCTTGCTGCAACGCCATCTGCACTTCAGCCAGGGCCGGAATCGGAATGTTCGGCGGCACGACGCGATCGAGAATCCCGTCGCGGCGCATATAAGCGTGGGCCAGCACGTAATCGCCAATGGTCTGCGACTGACGCAAGCCGCCACAGTGACCAATCATCAGCCAGCAATGCGGACGCAGCACCGCCAGGTGGTCGGTGATGTTCTTGGCGTTGGACGGGCCGACGCCGATGTTCACCAGGGTCACGCCATGGCCGTCGCTGGCGATCAGGTGATAGGCCGGCATCTGGTAACGGTGCCAGACCACGCCCGCGGCAATCGCCGACGCCTCGCCGTGGTCCATGCCCTTTTCGATGATCACGTTACCGGGCAACACCATGCGCACAAAACGCGGATCATTGCGCAGTTGCTCCAGGCCATGAACGATGAACTGGTCGACGTAGCGGTGGTAGTTGGTCAGCAGAATCCACGGCTGCACATGGCGCCAGTCGCTGCCGGTGTAATGCACCAGCCGGCGCAGGGAGAAGTCCACTCGCGCGGCGTCGAACAGGGCCAGTGGCAACGGGTCGGTGTTTTCCCAGTCGTACAAGCCATCGGCGATGCCATCGGTGGCGGCCGACAGATCCGTACTCGGGAACACTCGCGCCAGCACCGCCGCCGTAACGCCGGAACCGGCCAGTTCATCGCCCTGCTCGACCACGTACGGATAAGGAATGTTCTGCTGGCTGACGCCGACTTCCACGGTCACGGTGAAGTCGTGCATCAACGGGACGAGTTGTTCCAGCAGGTATTTGCGGAAAGCGCGGGGATGGGTGACGGTGACACTGTAGGTCCCCGGCAATTGAACCTTGGCATAGGCGCGAGTGGTCTGTGGGACTTCGCCTTGGCAAAGGTAGGTCAGACGCAACTCGGGATAACGAAACAGAGCCCGCTGTTCAGCGTCCGGTTCGACGCGATCCTTGAGATAACGCTTGAGCGCCTGATTCAGCGCGGTGGTTGCACGCTCGTGCAAGGCAGCAAGCCGATCCACGGCTTGCTCGGCGGTTTGAACGACAATAAACGCTTCGGTCACGATCAGCTTCCTGTGTTCTGACTTGCAGACCTTCATCTTGCCTGCATCATCGCTTCACGGGAACAGTGGCGTGTTGGTTGTACACCAAGATGTGATGCGCAGACAGACCCTGTGGGAGCGGGCTTGCCCGCGATAGTGCTCTATCAGCCAACATCTCTGTTGAATGTATAATCGCTATCGCGGGCAAGCCCGCTCCCACAGGTTTTGTGGTGTTTATTCAATTGTGGTCAGAAACCTTGCGGGGTCGACCGGGCAACAATCGCTTCCACATCCAGCCCGCGCGGCAATGTTCCATACACCCGACCGGCCGAACCCAGACGGCTGGCGATAAAAGCATCACTGACCGCCGCATTCCCCGCCTCCAGCAACAACTTGGCCTGAAGCCCCAAGGCAATGTCTTCGGTGAGCTGGCGGGCGCGGTATTGAATGTCGGCGGTGTCCTTGAACGCGGCCTGCAATTGGCTGATGTGCGCCGCCAGACGTTTGTCGCCATGACCGTCGCCCAACTCGCTGAACAGCACATCAAGCACACCCGGCTCTTTCGACAATGCGCGCAATACGTCGAGGCATTGCACGTTGCCGGAACCTTCCCACGTCGAGTTGACCGGGGCCTCACGGTACAGACGCGGCAGGATGCTTTCTTCGACATAACCGGCGCCGCCCATGCATTCGGCAGCCTCATTGATCATCGCGGGCGCGCGTTTGCAGATCCAGTACTTGCCCACCGCCGTCACCAGTCGGGCGAATTTCGCTTCGTGATCGTCATCCAGATGATCCAGCGCCCGGCCCATGCGCAAACTCAAAGCCAACGCCGCTTCGCTTTCCAGGGCCAGGTCGGCCAGCACGTTTTGCATCAAGGGTTGCTCACTGAGCAATTTGCCACCGACCTTGCGATGGGCGCAGTGATGGCTGGCCTGGGTCAGGGCCTGGCGCATCAGCGCACTGGAGCCGACCATGCAATCGAAGCGGGTCATGGCAACCATTTCGATGATGGTTGGAACACCCCGGCCCTCTTCGCCGACCATCCAGGCCAGGGCGCCGCGGAACTCCACCTCGCTGGAGGCATTGGACCAGTTACCGAGTTTGTTCTTCAGCCGCTGTATGTAGAACTGATTGCGTGTGTCGTCCGGGCGATGACGCGGCAGCAGGAAACAGGTCAAGCCTTTGTCGGTCTGGGCCAAGGTCAGGAAGGCGTCGCACATCGGCGCCGAACAGAACCACTTGTGGCCCACCAGTTCATACGCCTGGCCCGGGCCACTGGCGCCGACCGGATACGCCTTGGTGGTGTTGGCCCGCACGTCGGTGCCGCCCTGTTTCTCCGTCATGGCCATACCGATGGTGACCCCGGCCTTGTGGGCCATGCCGACGTTGCGCGGGTCGTATTCGGTGGCGAGGATTTTCGGCAGCCATTGTTCGGCCAGATCCGGTTGCAGGCGCATCGCCGGGACGCTGGCGAAGGTCATGGTCAACGGGCAACCGCTGCCGGCTTCAGCCTGACTGTGCAAATAGGTCATGGACGCGCGGGCAACGTGAGCGCCCGGTTGCGGGTCGGTCCAGGGCAAACCGGTCAGGCCATGTTCCACCGCCGTGCGCATCAATTCGTGGTAGGCGGGATGAAACTCCACCAGATCGATGCGATGGCCGTAACGGTCATGACTGACAAACACCGGTTTGTTCTGATTGGCCACAAACCCCGCCTCCATCAGCGGCCCGCCGGCCAATACGCCATAAGCGTCAATTCGCGACTCGGCCCAACCGGCATCGAAACGCTGCGACCACTCCTGCAAAGGCAGGTCGATGCGATAGAGATTGGCGCCGTCCAGCGACGGCGGCTGATTGGTGACTTCGTGGGTTTCGGCGAACTGATGCAGGTTCATGACGGGGCTCCTTTGGTCAGCCAAGGGACTTTCAGTTAAGCACCGCCCCGAGGTTGAACAAAGTGGCATATCTGCCTAACTGTCGGCGCTTTCGCCTTGCCCCGGACAGAGCACCCGCCGATAGAGCGCCGCCTGCAAATCTTCGAATTTCACCGGTTTGCTCAGGTAGTCGACCAAGGTGTCGCTTGGGCAATAGGCCCGATCCGCACTCTGGGCAATCATGAACACGGGTAACTCGGCACAACCCGGCAAGGCGCGGATCCGACCGCAGATCGAGGCGCCATCCAGTGGCGGCAGCTGACAGTCGAGCAGCGCCGCATCAACGGTTTCACGCTGCAAGAGATCGAGCGCCGCGACGCCGCTGTCAGCGGTGCGCACGCGGAACCCAAGCTTGAGCAACATGCCACGCATCACCAATTGATTGATGCTGTTGTCATCGACCAGCAACACCGTGCAGTCCTGAGGCAAACGCAGGCCGGTGGTTTGCCGGGTGATTGCGGGTGCAGATTCCACCACCGGCAACGGCAGCTCGAACTCGACGTCCAGTTGAAAGCGACTACCGCGACCCGGTTCCGAGCGATGGCTCAGGCGCCCGCCGAGCAATTCGACCAGTTGCCGACAAATGGCCAGGCCAACACCCAAACCACCATATTCACGGGTCATCGAGCCGTCGACCTGAAAAAAGCGTTGATACAGCGTTGCCTCGTCCAAATCGGTGAAGCCAATGCCAGTGTCGATCACTGCAAAGGACAGTGCCAGCCGATCGGGCGCTACCGGTTTACCCGTCACCCGCAGCGCCAATCCGCCGACCCGGGTGAATTTGATCGCGTTATCCAGCAGGCATTCCAGGCATTGTGTCAGCTTGCCGCTGTCGCCGTGCAAACGATCCGGCAGCCCGGATGTCACCTCGACCTTGAAGTCCAGCGACTTGCTCGCCGCATTGCCATCGAACTGCAGACGCAAGGCCTCGACCACACCGCGCAAACTGAAGGTGTCCGGATAGACCTTGAGCTTGCCGGCCTGCAATTCGGTCAGGGTGAGGATGCCGTTGACCATGCGCATCATGTCCCGCGCCGAACCTGCAGCCGTTTGCTGATATTGCTCCATCTCAGGGTTCATCTCGACGGTTTGCATCAACTCCAGCGAACCGATCACACCATTCATGGGCGTGCGCAGTTCGTGGGTCAGGGTGGCGAGGAATTCGTCCTTGAGCTTGTTGCTGTGAGCCAGTTGCTGGTTCAACACTTCGAGCTTCTGGCCGGCATCAAACAGCGTTTGCGCCTGTTGCTCGCGCATGGCGTTGATGCGATCGGCCAGGGCCAGGGACAGCAGCGCCACTTCGATCGCCGAGCCGATCTGGCTGGCGTACATGGTCAGGAATACGTTGGGCAAATAACCCAGCACCATCAGGGTGTTGACCACACCACCGAGCAGGAACGCCGACCAGGCAATGATGAAATACCGCGCGACCCGCAGGCCACGCCACCAGGCGAAAATCCCGGCGGCGAAAATCACCACGGTGAAAACCAACGCCAGCAACGTCGCCAGCCGCAGGGCCAGGGCGTAATTGGTCATCAATGACAACCCGACCACCAGCGCACTGAACGCAATCAACGCCAGCAGCAAACGGTCGAGCCAGCGACTGTGGGTGGCCGTCTGCAAAAAGCTGCGGGCGAACTGGCTGCCGAACAATCCTGAGCAGCCGATGAAGAACGGCGTCGCGGCGTTGGCCCACCAGGGATTGTTCGGCCAGAAATACTCCACGGCCGCGCCATTCACCGACAGCTGATACAAGCCGAACGAGGCGATATAGACGATGTAATAGAAGTAGCTGGTGTCGCGCACGCTGAGAAAGATGAACAGGTTGTAGACCAGCATCCCCAGCAACACACCATAAATCAGCCCCAGCACATAAAGCCGCACCGGCTGCTCTTCGAGGTAAGCGGTGCTTGACCACAAGGTGACGGGCGCCTGAATCGAGCCTTGGCTTTGCAGGCGCAAATACACGGTTTGCGCCTGCTCGGGCGCAAAGTTC
Organism: Pseudomonas sp. F-14 TE3482; assembly: GCF_053629455.1. Classification (NCBI taxonomy): domain Bacteria; kingdom Pseudomonadati; phylum Pseudomonadota; class Gammaproteobacteria; order Pseudomonadales; family Pseudomonadaceae; genus Pseudomonas; species Pseudomonas sp. F-14 TE3482. Next base: position 2,054,262 of record NZ_JBRJII010000001.1, on the reverse strand, counting down.
AGACCAAACAGATAGTTGTTCTGGCGGATCTCGCGAGTGGCGAACGGCAACGCATCACCAGTCTGCCGGACCAATTGATAGTCACCGCCAGCATCGGGCAAGTACAGATCAAGGTGATCGAGGGGCGGATAAGCCAGTTCCAGCAACCAGGTCCGTTGCGCCGACGGGTTGGTCGGGCGGTACTGCAGATCGATTTTCAGCCAGAACGCCGAACGCGAATAACCGGCGTTCAGGGTGGTTTTATCATGAGGTTTGAACTGCCCGGCCGCCGCTTGCGCACGGACATCGGCGATGGTCGCCTGACCGCCCGCGTCTTCATAAACCTGCATCGTTCGGCCCAGGGGAAGGCTCTGGGTGAACTCGTCGAATTCGACGGCGCTCGCCAGGAGGGGCAAGCACAACAGCAACATCAGCAAATAGCGCATTTAAGCCCCAGCGTGGCCTGTCCGGTTCTGTCAGGAAGCCCCCCATTCCTTTTGAGTAGACGTAAAACCGGTATTACCTGTTATTGGTTTGGATCCACTCTAGCATAGCCGTTGGTGGCCATTGAGCACCATTGAAATTTTTCCTGAAAAGGCTCTAGAACAAGCGTTCCAGCTCTATACATTGAGTTAGAGCTGTTGGCTTGGTCAGGTTGTGACAATGCCTCAATGCGCAGCGATTCCTGTGATGAGGGAGCTTGCTCCCGTTGGGGTGCGAAGCGCCCCCCTTTGCCTTCTGTCTGGAACACCGCATTGGCAGGTTTACGACCGCTGCGCAGCCGAACGGGAGCAAGCCCCCTCACCACAATGTATCGGCCGCGATGGCTGCCACAACACCCGAAAAAACATGTTTGGTGGTAAGCTCGCGCACCATGAATATCTACAGCTCTCGCCCCGTTGTCCTCTGTCTCTCCGGCCACGACCCTAGTGGTGGCGCCGGCTTGCAGGCAGATATCGAAGCCCTGCTCGCTCAGGGTTGTCATGCCGCTCCGGCCGTCACCGCCCTGACGGTGCAAGACACCGTCAACGTCACTGACTTCCGCGTTCTCGATCGCGAGTGGGTGTTGGCCCAGGCCAACGCCGTGCTCAATGACTCCGAAGTCGCCGCCGTCAAACTGGGCATGCTCGGCTCCCTGGAAATGGTCGACACCGTGGTCGAACTGCTTTCAGCACACCCGCATTTGCCGGTGGTCTGCGACCCGGTGCTGCGCGCCGGCGGCGGTGGACGACTGGGCAAGGACGAAGTCGGCTACGCCATGCGCGAACGCCTGTTGCCGCTGTCGATCATTGCCACCCCCAACCTTCCCGAAGCTCGCATTCTCGCCGAACTGCCGGAAGGCACCGCGGACGAGTGCGCTGAAAAACTTCTGCCATTCGTCAAACACCTGCTGATCACCGGCGGTCATGGCGACGAACACGAAATACACAATCGCCTGTACAGCCGCGACGGTCGCCGCGAAACCTTTACCTGCCAGCGCCTGCCCGGCAGTTATCACGGTTCCGGTTGCACACTGGCCAGCGCCCTCGCCGGTCGTCTGGCCCAGGGTGAACACCTCGCCAGTGCCGTAAAGACCGCGCTTGACTACACTTGGCGCACCTTGCGTGATGCGGAGCAGCTGGGCAAAGGCCAGTTCGTGCCGCGCCGCTTGCCACTGGACTTCTGTTCGTAACGCCATGAGGCTTGTCCGATGAAACTACGTGGCCTGTACGCCATTACCGACAGCCAGTTACTGGCCGGGAAATTTCTTTCGTACGTGGAGGCGGCGCTCGAAGGCGGCGTCACCCTGCTGCAATACCGTGACAAGAGCAGCGACGAGGCCCGCCGCCTGCGCGAAGCCGAAGCCCTGCGCGATCTGTGCGAACGTTACAAGACTCATCTGATCATCAATGATGACGCCGAACTGGCCGCACGCCTGAACGTCGGCGTGCACCTGGGCCAGACCGATGGCCCGCTGATGCCGGTTCGGGCACTCCTCGGTCGTCAGGCCATCATCGGCTCGACCTGCCATGCGCAACTCGAACTCGCCGAGCAAGCCGCCAAAGAAGGCGCCAGTTACGTCGCCTTCGGCCGCTTCTTCAATTCCAATACCAAACCCGGCGCACCGGCCTGCGGCCTCGAACTGCTTGATCAGGCCCGCAGCAAATTGCATCTGCCGATCTGCGCGATCGGCGGCATCACGCTGGACAACGCTGCGCCACTGGTGGCCCACGGGGTCGACTTGCTGGCGGTGGTGCATGGCCTGTTTGGCGCCGACAACACGGCTGAAGTGACCCGTCGTGCCCGCGCCTTTAACGAATTGTTCAAATCCTGATTTTTGAGAGCCCGATCATGTCTCGTTCCGAAACCCTGTTTGCCAATGCCCAGAAACACATTCCCGGAGGCGTGAACTCGCCTGTTCGTGCATTCAAGAGTGTTGGCGGCACGCCGCTGTTCTTCAAACACGCCGAAGGCGCCTACGTCACCGACGAAGATGACAAGCGTTATGTGGATTACGTCGGTTCCTGGGGCCCGATGATTCTCGGCCACAGCCATCCGGACGTGCTGGACGCGGTGCGCAAACAGCTGGAACACGGCCTGTCCTACGGCGCCCCGACCGCGATGGAAACCGAAATGGCCGACCTGGTCTGCTCGATCGTGCCGTCGATGGAAATGGTGCGCATGGTCAGCTCCGGCACCGAAGCGACCATGAGCGCCATCCGCCTGGCCCGTGGCTTTACCGGCCGTGACAGCATCATCAAGTTCGAAGGCTGCTACCACGGCCATTCCGACAGCCTGCTGGTCAAGGCCGGTTCCGGCGCCCTGACCCAAGGCGTACCAAGTTCGGCCGGTGTACCGGCGGCGTTCGCCAAACACACCCTGACCCTGCCGTTCAACGACATCGACGCGGTAGCAACCATGCTCGCCGAAGTCGGCCAGGACGTGGCCTGCATCATTGTCGAGCCAGTGGCCGGCAACATGAACTGTGTACCGCCGGCACCGGGCTTCCTCGAAGGCCTGCGGACCCTGTGCGACAAGCACGGCGTGGTGCTGATTTTCGACGAAGTGATGACCGGTTTCCGTGTCGCCCTCGGTGGTGCCCAAGCCCACTACGGCGTCACGCCGGACCTGAGCACCTTCGGCAAGATCATCGGTGGCGGCATGCCGGTTGGCTGCTTCGGCGGCAAACGCAAGATCATGGAGCAAATCGCGCCACTGGGGCCGGTCTACCAGGCCGGCACGTTGTCGGGTAACCCGCTGGCGATGGCGGCGGGCCTGACCACGCTGCGCCTGATCAGTCGTCCTGGTTTCCACGCCGAGCTGAGCGACTACACCAGCCGTCTGCTTGATGGTCTGCAACAGCGCGCCGACGCCGCCGGCATTCCGTTCGTGACCACTCAGGCCGGCGGCATGTTCGGTCTGTACTTCAGCGGCGCCGACGACATCGTGACCTTCGAGGATGTGATGGCCAGCGATGCCGGCCTGTTCGGGCGTTTCTTCCACCTGATGCTCGAAGGCGGCGTGTACCTGGCGCCAAGCGCCTTCGAAGCCGGTTTCACCTCGATCGCCCACGGTGAGACCGAGTTGAAACTGACACTGGACGCCGCCGAGCGTGCATTCGCCGCATTGAAATAAAGCTGCAACGCTGACGTTGGCGATTGCCAACGTCAGCTTTCACCTACATCCGCCCCTTTTTCCTACTCATCTGCCAATAATCCCCCGCAAAGTGGGCGATATATTCCCCGCGCAGCAGAAAAACGAGTAAAGACTTTGTAAGGTTGGCCCTGCTTATTTCATAATGCGCGCTTATTGGATCCCTCGATGGGTCCACGCGCCCCTCAGAGGTAAGTCGATTCCCATGAACCGCACCGGCCGCACCCTTGCATTGGGCTGCCTGTTGCTCCTTCAGCCCCTGCTCGCGCTCGCACAAGCAGGCGGCAACTCGTTGTTGATCCCGGCGATGGGTCGCTGCACCCTCAATACTCAGCCGCAAGACCTGACACAAGCGCTCGCCGCCTGTCAGAAAGCGTCGGATGAAGGGGATGCGCAAGCGCAATACGAGTTGGGTGAGTTCTACTACGACGGCAAAAACGCGCCGCGCGACCTCAATCAAGCCCTGAGCTACTTCGAAAAGGCCTCGCTGCAAGGCCACGCCCAGGCGCAATTCAAACTTGGCACCATGTTCTTCCATGGCGAAGGCGTACCGGCCAATAACGTTCAGGCGTATATCGTGCTGAAAATGGCCGCGGTCAACGGCGCCGAAGAGGCGCTGGACACCGCCGACGAAGTCGCCGAAAAAATGCCCCGCGAAGATCTGGAAGTCGCTACCCAGGTGCTGGGGCAAATTTTCCGTAAATACCTGATGGAGTTGCAGAGCGCCGATGGGCGTACGCCGTTTTCGCCACTTCCCTGAATTGAAGCTGGCCCCTGTGGCGAGGGAGCTTGCTCCCGCTCGGCTGCGCAGCAGTCGTAAAACCGAAGAATGCGGTGTGCCAGACAGACTGTAATTGCAGGGGCCAGGGTTTCAGGGCCGCTTCGCAGCCCAACGGAAGCAAGCTCCCTCGCCACAACAAGCCCCTCTAGCCAATCAATCCGCGGCTTACTTCTCAGGCATCGGCATCGGAAACGGCATGACATTGCCTACCGCGCCGCGGGCTTCGCTGATTTTCGGCGTGCCGAGGCGCTCGACCTCGTCGATGCGCACGATCGAATGCATCGGCACAAAACTGCGCACAACGCCTTCGAACTGAGCCTTGAGCTTCTCTTCGCTCGGATCGACGACCACTTGCGTGCGCTCGCCAAAGACGAACTCTTCCACTTCCAGGAAGCCCCACAGATCACTTTGATAGATCTGCTTGGCGTACATTTCGTACACCTGGCCCTGATTGAGGAAAATCACCTTGTAGATTGGAGCTTCACGTTTGGTCATGGTGGGCGGGTAACACATCGGGGATAAAAATGAGGGCGCGAACTATAGCATAGCCACCGGACGCGCAACGGTAGGAACCTTGGTGCATGTTCCCTATAATGCGCGGTTCTTTGAATCACGTGATGACTCTATCCATGGCCAAGAAGCTTTACATCGAAACCCACGGTTGCCAGATGAACGAGTACGACAGCTCGCGCATGGTCGATCTGCTGGGTGAACACCAGGCCCTGGAAGTCACCGCTCGCGCTGAAGACGCCGACGTGATCCTGCTCAACACCTGCTCGATCCGCGAACGCGCCCAGGACCGGGTGTATTCCCAGCTGGGTCGCTGGCGCGAATTGAAACTGGCTAACCCGGACATGGTCATCGCCGTCGGCGGCTGCGTGGCCAGCCAGGAAGGCGCGGCCATCCGTGATCGCGCTCCGTACGTCGACGTGGTATTCGGCCCGCAGACCCTGCACCGCCTGCCGGAAATGATCGACGCCGCGCGCCTGACCAAACTGCCGCAAGTCGACGTCTCGTTCCCGGAAATCGAAAAATTCGACCACTTGCCCGAACCGCGCATCGACGGGCCAAGCGCTTACGTGTCGGTCATGGAAGGCTGCAGCAAGTACTGCACGTTCTGCGTGGTGCCTTATACGCGCGGTGAAGAAGTCAGCCGACCGTTCGACGACGTGATTGCCGAGATCATTCACCTGGCCGAAAACGGCGTGCGCGAAGTGACCTTGCTGGGGCAGAACGTCAATGGTTATCGCGGCACCACTCATGATGGGCGCCTGGCTGATCTGGCGGAATTGATCCGGGTAGTAGCCGCTGTCGATGGCATCGACCGGATTCGCTACACCACCTCGCACCCGCTGGAATTCTCCGACAGCCTGATCCAGGCCCACGCCGACGTGCCGGAGCTGGTGAAACACCTGCATTTGCCAGTGCAATCGGGTTCCGACCGGATCCTCGCGGCGATGAAACGCAACCACACCGCCCTGGAGTACAAATCCAAACTGCGCAAGTTGCGGGCTGCCGTGCCGGGGATCTGCATCAGTTCTGACTTCATCGTCGGTTTCCCGGGCGAGACCGAAAAAGACTTCGAACAGACCATGAAGCTGATCGAAGACGTCGGTTTCGACTTTTCCTACTCGTTCGTCTATAGCCAGCGTCCGGGTACACCGGCTGCCGATCTGGTCGACGACACGCCGGAAGAACTGAAAAAAGAACGCCTGAACGCCCTGCAACATCGCCTCAACCAGCAAGGTTTCGAGATCAGCCGACAAATGGTGGGCTCCATTCAGCGGATTCTGGTCACCGATTATTCGAAAAAAGACCCCGGTGAACTGCAAGGCCGGACCGAGAATAATCGTATCGTCAACTTCCGTTGCGACAATCCGACCCTGATCGGCCAGTTCGCCGACGTGCATATCGATGCCGCGCAACCGCACTCGCTGCGGGGCTCGCTGCTCCAATAATACCTCGTCACCTGTGGGAGCCGGGCTTGCCCGCGATGGCTACACCGCGGTCTGTCTGACAAACCGCGTTATCGTTCATCGCGGGCAAGCCCGGCTCCCACAGGGACGGTGACCGACTTTGCGATATTTAAGAGCTTTCGTACCCAGGCGACTGGCGCTATCCTTGATTCATCATAATTGCCCCAGGGCGGCTAAATACGACCTTGAACGCACCCATAGAACCACATCGTTTCATCCTCGAGCCTTTTGAAGCTCGCCGCTTCGCCAATCTGTGCGGGCAATTCGACGAGCATCTGCGCTTGATCGAACAGCGCCTCGCGATCGAGATCCGCAACCGCGGGAATCAGTTCGAACTGATCGGCGAGCCCAAGCACACCACCTCCGCGGAAAACCTTCTGCGCCGCTTGTACCGGGAAACCAAAGGTACCGAGCTGTCGCCAGACATGGTTCACCTGTTCCTGCAGGAATCGGCCGTCGAGGAACTGGACAACCATTCCCCCGCCGAACCGTCCGTCGCCTTGCGCACCAAGAAAGGCATGATTCGCCCTCGCGGCTTGAATCAGGTGCGCTATGTGAAGGAAATCCTCGGTAACGACATCAACTTCGGCATAGGCCCGGCCGGTACCGGCAAGACCTATCTGGCCGTTGCCTGCGCGGTAGATGCGCTGGAACGCGAGCAGATTCGCCGCATTCTGCTGGTTCGTCCGGCGGTTGAAGCGGGCGAAAAGCTCGGCTTCCTGCCGGGTGACCTGTCGCAAAAGATCGATCCGTACCTGCGCCCGCTCTACGACGCGCTCTACGAAATGCTCGGCTTCGAATACGTGGCCAAGCTGATCGAGCGTCAAGTGATCGAAGTCGCGCCACTGGCCTACATGCGCGGGCGTACGCTGAACAACAGTTTCATCATCCTCGACGAAAGCCAGAACACCACCATCGAACAGATGAAGATGTTCCTGACCCGCATCGGCTTCGGCTCCACTGCGGTCATCACCGGTGACATCACCCAGGTCGATCTGCCGAAAGGCACCAAATCCGGGCTGCATCATGTGATCGAGGTGCTCAAAGACGTTCCGGGGATCAGCTTCACCCACTTCATGCCCAAGGACGTGGTGCGCCATCCGTTGGTGCAACGCATTGTCGAGGCCTATGAGCGCTTCGAAAATCGCACAGCCGACGAAACGGCGAAGCCCTCTCCCAAGGACACTCGCCCCGATGCTTGAGCTTGACCTGCAACTGGCTACCGAAGCGTCTGCCCCAAGCGAAGCCGAATTCCGCCAATGGTGCGAACTGGCCCTGCGCCAGCGTACTGCCGACTCCGAAATGACCATCCGTCTGGTCGACGAAGAGGAAGCCCGCGAACTGAACTTCACCTGGCGGCAGAAAGACTACGCCACCAACGTTTTGTCATTTCCGGCCGATGTCCCCGATGAGTTTCTCGATATTCCCCTGCTCGGCGATCTGGTGATCTGCGTAGCGGTGGTCGAGCGCGAAGCGGCGGAACAAGGCAAGGAATTAAAGGCTCACTGGGCGCACCTGGTCATTCACGGCTGCTTGCATCTGCTTGGTTACGACCATATAGATGACGATGAAGCCGAAGAAATGGAAGCACTGGAACGAACGTTGCTTGCAGAGTTGGGTCATCCAGACCCTTATGCGGACGACGAAACAGACACATCCCCAATCGTAACAACAAAGGATTCAGAGTAATCGCTATGAGCGAAGATCGATCGAGCAACGGGCAGAAGTCATGGCTGGGTAAGCTCACCCAGGCTTTTGCCCACGAGCCGAAAAACCGCCAGGAGCTGCTGGAGCTGCTGCGCGATGCACATCAAAACAAGTTGCTGGACAGCGAAGCGCTGGCCATCGTCGAAGGTGCCATCCAGGTTGCAGACCTGCAAGTACGGGACATCATGGTCCCGCGCTCGCAGATGATCAGCATCAAGGCGACCCAGACACCCCGCGAGTTCCTGCCCGCCGTGGTCGACTCGGCCCACTCCCGCTACCCGGTGATCGGCGAAAGCCACGATGACGTGATGGGTGTGTTGCTGGCCAAGGACTTGCTGCCGTTGATCCTCAAGGAAAACGGCGACAGCTTCAACATCAAGGACCTGCTGCGCCCGGCGACCTTCGTGCCCGAGTCCAAGCGCCTGAATGTGCTGCTGCGTGAGTTTCGCGCCAACCATAACCACATGGCCATCGTCATTGACGAATACGGCGGCGTGGCCGGTCTGGTGACCATCGAAGACGTGCTGGAACAGATCGTCGGCGACATCGAAGACGAGCACGACGTCGAAGAAGACAGCTACATCAAGCCGCTGCCCAGCGGTGACTTCCTGATCAAGGCCCTGACGCCGATCGATAACTTCAACGAGTTCTTCGACAGCGAATTCTCCGACGATGAATTCGACACCGTCGGTGGCTTGGTGATGAGCGCGTTCGGGCACTTGCCAAAACGCAACGAAATCACTGAAATCGGCGCCTATCGCTTCCGCATCCTGAACGCCGACAGCCGTCGGATTCACTTGCTGCGTCTGACACCTATTGCCCGGTAAAAATTAAGGAAAGAAATGCACTGGATGACCCGCCCCGGCTGGCCCGGTAACCTGCTGGCCGTGGCGGCCGGTGCACTCACCACTCTGGCCCTGGCGCCGTTCGATATCTGGCCGCTGGCATTGCTGGCGGTCGGTTTCTTTTACGCCGCTTTGCGTGAACTGAACCCCCGTCAGGCCCTGGGCCGTGGCTGGTGTTTCGGTTTCGGCCTGTTTGCCGCGGGCACTAGCTGGATCTACTACAGCATCCACAACTTTGGTGGCGCCTCGGTGCTGCTGGCCGGATTCTTGATGCTGCTGTTCACCGCGGCGATTGCCTGGTTCTTCGCCCTGCCCGCCTGGATTTGGGCGCGCTGGCTGCGCCGTAACGAAGCGCCTCTGGCCGATGCCTTGGCATTTGCGGCGTTGTGGGTGGGTCAGGAAGCCTTTCGCGGCTGGTTCCTTACCGGTTTCCCATGGCTCTATTCCGGTTATAGCCAACTCGACGGCCCATTGGCCGGGCTCGCGCCGGTCGGCGGAATGTGGCTGATTTCCTTCACCCTGGCCCTGACGGCTGCGCTGATCTACAACGCTGCGCGCCTGGTACGCACTGGTCGTAAAGGCTTCATCGCTGTCGGCGTGTTACTGCTGGCAGGACCATGGGTGGCCGGCATGGCGCTCAAGGAACATGCCTGGACCAGCCCGGCAGGCGCACCACTGAGCGTCGCGGCGATTCAGGGCAACATCGAACAAAGCATGAAGTGGGACCCCTCGCAGCTCAATGCGCAGCTGGCGCTGTACCGCGACATGAGCTTCAGCTCCAAACGCGTCGACCTGCTGATCTGGCCGGAAACGGCGGTCCCGGTGCTCAAGGAGTCCGCCGAGGGCTACCTGAACATGATGGGAAGCTTCGCCGCCGAGCGTAAATCCGCGTTGATCACCGGCGTGCCGATTCGCCAGGAACTCCATCACGAGAAGCGCTATTTCAACGGCATTACCGTCGTCGGTGAAGGCGATGGCACTTACCTGAAACAGAAACTGGTGCCGTTCGGCGAATACGTGCCACTGCAGGAAGTCTTGCGCGGCCTGATCGCTTTCTTCGACCTGCCGATGTCCGACTTCGCCCGAGGGCCGGCCGATCAAGCGCTGCTGCAAGCCAAGGGTTATCAGATTGCGCCGTTCATCTGCTACGAAGTGGTCTACCCGGAATTCGCCGCCGGCCTCGCCGCCCGTAGCGATTTGCTGCTGACCATCAGCAACGACACCTGGTTCGGCACCTCGATCGGCCCCCTGCAACACTTGCAGATGGCGCAGATGCGCGCACTTGAAGCCGGCCGCTGGATGATCCGCGCCACCAATAACGGCGTGACCGGCCTGATCAACCCGTTTGGCCAGATCACTGTGCAGATCCCGCAGTTCGAACAAGGCATTCTGTATGGCGAAGTGGTGCCGATGCACAACCTGACGCCCTACCTGCAATGGCGTTCGTGGCCGTTGATCATCAGTTGCGTGTTGTTGTTTGGTTGGGCATTGGTGGCCAACCGGATGGCGAAAACCGTTTAAAGCTTCGCGAGCAAGCCCGCCCCCATATTTGATCTCGAGTGTTCACACATACTGTGTTCACCGCAGATCTACTGTGGGAGCGGGCTTGCTCGCGAAGACGGAATCACAGGCACAACATCAATCAGCGTCAACATCGCCTCGATAAAACAACGAATACCCGATCTGCCCCACCGCCTCATTCATCAACTGCCCGCTCTGCCAGATCGATTTGAACTCCGGCATCCAGCCACCCAGCGGCCGGGCATTGTCCACGCCTAAAAACCCCACTGGCGCGGGCACTACCTCAAATCCCGCCTGCTGGAAACTCCAGACCGCTCGCGGCATGTGCCAGGCCTGAGTCACGACCGCCACCCGCTTGATCCCCTCGGGCAACAACACCTGAGCGCTGAATTGCGCGTTTTCCCAGGTCGTGCGGCTGCGCCCTTCCTGCCAGCGTACCGTCACGCCAAAATCATCGAGCAATGAGTCCGCCATCAGCTTCGCTTCGGTCGGTGGAGTGCCGTAATGCAGGCCGCCGCTGGTCAGAATCGGCAAGCCGGACGCCTTGGCCAGGCGCGCGGCATAGCGCTCACGTCCCAGGCCTACTCCGGTCGGCTGGTCAACGCCCCAGGCCGGATCGCCCCGCTCACGCCCTGAACCCAGCACCACGATCGCGTCCGCCCGTCGGCCCAAGGTTGCCCATTCCTCGCGCGCCAGCGGCGACTCGCGTTCCAGCGCCTTGGCACTCCACTCCACCACGACCGGCAGGCTCATCAACCAGAAGCCGCCCACGCCCAAGATGAAACACACCCCCGCCAGCCTCGGCCTTGAGCGGCGCCACCACCAGGCAAGTACCAGCAGCAGCAATAAAATGCCGGGCGGCAGAAGAAGTTGTTTAATGAAATAACGAAAAGGCATCGGGCATCTCCATAGATGCCCGAAGCCTAGGTGGGTTGACGCAATGCGACAACAAATGTGGAAGGACTTTGTTTCAAAAAACCATATTCCATGGCTTCAAGTGCCCTTACTTGAATTGCAAAGACCGGACCTTTCCCGCGCCTTTGCCGGGTGCCTTATCCTTGAGCCAGATGATCTTGGCCGAACGTGGTGCCTCGAGTTGCTTCACTGCTGCTGACAAGCATCCCTGCGTTTCACGTTCACTACGATCCAGATAGGCCTTGACCAGTTCAAACTCCGCGGGGCTCAAACCACGCAGCTCCAGCTCCAGGGGACGCTCATCACGCAGCCGTCCGGCAGTTTTGGCCGAATCCAGCGCCATTGCGAGACGGTCTATCAGTTTTTCGTACAGCTCCGGTTTTGTAGCTTTTTGCTGTGACTCAACCATCCATCACCTCATTGAAGATAAGACTCACTCCCCTTTTAGAGCTTAGCCTTGCTGAAAAAACCGGCTGAGTGCCGCGACCAACGGCCCTCGGAGCGGGTATTGGCCACGTCCTGGCGTGTAATCAGGGTTTCCCTCGGTAGAGTGCGGTCATGTATGCTACGGCGCTTCCTGTAACTCCACTTCCAGCTCGCCTGGGCACCGAAACGCCGATTTGGCGTTATCACCGTCCAGCGTTGCATTGAAGAGGATTAGGCCACCCCTATTCAGTTCAAAAGTAGCCATGCACGAACAATATCAGCCCCGTGAAATCGAAGCCGCCGCCCAGTCATTCTGGGACGAGCAAAAGTCCTTTGAAGTCAGTGAACAGCCAGGCAAGGAGACGTTCTACTGCCTGTCGATGTTCCCTTACCCCAGCGGCAAGCTACACATGGGGCACGTGCGCAACTACACCATCGGCGACGTGATCTCCCGCTACCAGCGCATGCAAGGCAAGAACGTCCTGCAACCCATGGGTTGGGACGCCTTCGGCATGCCGGCGGAAAACGCCGCGATGAAGAACAACGTAGCGCCCGCCAAGTGGACCTACGAAAACATCGCCTACATGAAAAGCCAGCTGCGCAGCCTGGGCCTGGCGGTGGACTGGTCGCGCGAAGTGACCACCTGCAAGCCTGATTACTACCGCTGGGAACAATGGCTGTTCACTCGCCTGTTCGAAAAAGGCGTGATTTACAAAAAAAGCGGCACTGTGAACTGGGACCCGGTCGACCAGACCGTTCTGGCCAACGAGCAAGTGATCGACGGTCGCGGCTGGCGTTCCGGCGCGCTGATCGAAAAGCGCGAAATCCCGATGTACTACTTCAAGATCACCGCCTACGCGGATGAGCTGCTGGAAAGCCTCGACGAACTGACGGGCTGGCCTGAACAGGTCAAGACCATGCAGCGCAACTGGATCGGCAAATCCCGCGGCATGGAAGTGCAGTTCCCGTACGACGTCGATTCCATCGGCGAAGCCGGCGCACTGAAAGTTTTCACTACCCGTCCGGACACCCTGATGGGCGCAACCTACGTTGCGGTGGCCGCCGAACACCATTTGGCGACCCTGGCCGCGCAGAACAACCCTGAGCTGCAAGCGTTCATCGCTGAATGCAAGGGCGGCAGCGTTGCCGAAGCCGACGTCGCCACTCAAGAGAAAAAAGGCCTGCCGACCTCGCTGTTCGTCGAACACCCGCTGACCGGGGAGAAACTCCCGGTATGGGTCGCCAACTACGTGCTGATGCATTACGGCGATGGCGCGGTCATGGCTGTTCCGGCTCACGACGAACGTGATTTCGAGTTCGCCACCAAGTACAACCTGCCGATCAAATCCGTGGTGCGCACAAGTTCCGGCGACACCAACCCGGCTCCTTGGCAGGATGCGTACGGCGAGCACGGCACGCTGATCAACTCCGGCGAATTCGACGGCCTCGACTTCGCAGGCGCCTTCGACGCCATTGAAGTGGCGCTGATCAAGAAAAACCTCGGTGCCTCGCGCACCCAGTTCCGCCTGCGTGACTGGGGCATCAGCCGTCAGCGCTACTGGGGCTGCCCGATCCCGATCATCCACTGCGACACCTGCGGTGATGTGCCGGTCCCGGAAGATCAACTGCCCGTGGTGCTGCCGGAAGACGTCGTACCGGACGGCGCCGGTTCGCCACTGGCGCGCATGCCCGAGTTCTACGAGTGCAGCTGCCCGAAATGCGGCGCTGCAGCCAAGCGTGAAACCGACACCATGGACACCTTTGTCGAGTCCTCGTGGTACTACGCCCGCTACGCCTCGCCACACTATGAAGGTGGTCTGGTGGAAAAATCGGCGGCCGACCATTGGTTGCCGGTGGATCAGTACATCGGCGGTATCGAACACGCGATTCTTCACCTGCTCTACGCGCGCTTCTTCCACAAGCTGATGCGTGATGAAGGCCTGGTGAGCTCCAACGAGCCGTTCAAGAACCTGCTGACTCAGGGCATGGTGATCGCCGAGACTTACTACCGTCGCGAAGCCAACGGTGCCTACACGTGGTTCAACCCGGCGGATGTCGAACTTGAACGCGACAGTAAGGCCAAGGTCATTAGCGCCAAGCTGATCGCAGACGGCCTGCCGGTGGAAATCGGTGGCACCGAGAAGATGGCCAAGTCAAAGAACAACGGCGTCGACCCACAGTCGATGATTGACCAGTTCGGCGCAGACACCTGCCGCCTGTTCATGATGTTCGCCTCGCCACCCGACATGAGCGCGGAATGGTCCGACTCCGGCGTAGAGGGTTCGCACCGCTTCCTCAAGCGCGTCTGGCGCCTGGCTCAAGCGCACGTCACTCAGGGCCTGCCGGGCAAACTGGACATCGCCAGCCTGAACGACGAGCAGAAAGCCATTCGCCGCTCGATCCACCAGGCCATCAAGCAGGCCAGCCACGACGTCGGCCAGAACCACAAATTCAACACCGCCATCGCCCAAGTGATGACGCTGATGAACGTGCTGGAAAAAGCCGCGCAAAGCACCGAACAGGATCGCGCACTGATTCACGAGGGTCTGGAAACCGTAGTCCTGCTGCTGGCTCCGATCACCCCGCACATCAGCCACGAACTGTGGCATCGCCTGGGTCACGCCGATCCGGTCATCGATGCCGGTTGGCCGGTGCTGGATGAAAGCGCCTTGGTACAGGACAGCCTGCAGCTTGTCATTCAAGTCAACGGCAAGCTGCGCGGCCACCTCGAAATGCCGGCCAGCGCCAGCCGCGAAGAAGTCGAAGCGGCCGCACGGGCCAACGAAAACGTCCTGCGCTTCGTCGATGGCCTGACTATTCGCAAAGTGATCGTAGTGCCCGGGAAACTGGTCAATATCGTCGCCAGCTAAATTGGATCGGGCGCCAGGTGATGCCTGGCGCCGAGTAAAACCTTTCGGGCCGCTTGACCGGCCCACATGGTTTCAAGGGGAGCAACAAGATGATCAAACGCAATTTGCTGGTGATGGGCCTTGCAGTCCTGCTGAGCGCCTGCGGTTTCCAGCTGCGCGGCACCGGCACCACTGAACTGGCGATCAAGGAACTCGATCTGAACGCCCGCAATGCCTACGGCGAAACCGTAACGCAATTGCGTCAGGTGCTGGAAAGCAGTGGCGTCAAGGTCTACAGCGGCGCACCTCACAAACTGGTGCTGACCGATGAGCAGGAAAGCCAGCGCATCCTCAGTTACGCAGGCGCCGGTCGTACTGGCGAGTACCAGATGACCATGGTGCTGAACTACGACATCCGGGGTCAGAGCAACCTGCCACTGCTGAGCGACAAGCTCGAAGTGCAGAAAGTCTTCATCCATGACGGCAACAACCTGGTGGGTTCCGACCAGGAAGCCAACGATGCCCGCAAGGAAATGCGTCGTGAACTGGTTCAACGCATGATGCTGCGCCTGCAACAGCTCTCCCCAACTCAGTTGGAACAGCTGCAGCAGACCGCTGACGCCAAGGCCAAGGCTGAAACCGACGCGCTGGAAGCGGCACAGAAAGCTGAAGCGCAGACGCCGCGTCAGTCGCCTATCGAACTTCCGCAGCAATAAGCCTTACGGGGCGCTCAGGCGCCCCGTTTGCCTCTTCTTATGAAACTCGCCCCCGCCCAACTCGCTAAACACCTGCAAGGTGCCCTCGCGCCGGTCTACGTCATCAGTGGCGATGACCCACTGCTGTGTCAGGAAGCCGCCGACGCCATTCGCGCAGCTGCCCGCCAGCAAGGTTTCGATGAACGCCAGGTCTTTGCCGCCGACGCCAGTTTCGACTGGGGTACGCTGCTGCAGGCCGGCGCCAGCATGTCGCTGTTCGCCGAAAAACGTCTTCTGGAACTGCGTCTGCCCTCCGGCAAACCCGGAGACAAAGGCGCCGCGGCACTTATCGAATACTGTTCGCGCCCCGCCGAAGACACGGTGTTGCTGATCAGTCTGCCCAAGCTTGACGGCAGTGCGCAGAAGACCAAGTGGGGCAAGGTGCTGGTCGAAGGCCCGCAGACCCAGTTCGTGCAGATCTGGCCCGTGGACACCAACCAGTTGCCGAGCTGGATCCGTCAACGCCTGTCCCAGGCCGGGCTTTCCGCCAGCCAGGACGCCGTCGAACTGATTGCCGCCAGGGTCGAGGGCAACCTGCTGGCTGCCGCCCAGGAAATCGAAAAGCTCAAGCTGATGGCCGAGGGTGGCCAGATCACCGTCGAAACCGTGCAAGCGGCAGTAGCCGACAGTGCCCGTTTCGATGTCTTCGGCCTGACCGATGCGATTCTCAATGGCGAGGCTGCTCACGCCCTGCGCATGCTCGAAGGGTTGCGCGGCGAAGGCGTCGAACCGCCGGTGATTCTCTGGGCGCTGGCCCGGGAACTGCGTCTGCTGGCCAACCTGTCGCTGCAATACAGCCAAGGCGTGCCGCTCGACAAAGCCTTCAGCCAGGCCCGACCGCCAATCTGGGACAAACGCAAACCGTTGATGAGCAAAGCGCTGCAACGCTATTCGGCACAACGCTGGGCGCAGTTGCTGTTGGAAGCCCAGCGCATCGATGCGCAGATCAAAGGCCAGGCGGCGGGTTCGCCGTGGATGAGTCTGAGTCGGTTGACGCTGTTGATGGCTGGCCAGAGATTATCGCTGCCTGCCGAGTAATGTTTTTGTGGCGAGGGGGCTTGTCGGAACGCCGCACCGCCCCGTCCGGCTGCGCAGCAGTCGTAAATCCGATCAACGCGTTTTACCTGTTGTACCTCCACAGCCGGTTTTGGGGCTGCTTCGCAGCCCAACGGGGGCAAGCCCCCTCGCCACAAAAACCAACCTCACTACAAAGAATGCCGAAAGGTCCTACACAATGTAGGGACTAGACAAAATCCTTGCTTCGGCAGATCATTCCCCCCGCAAAACCCACTCACTTGTGAGAGATCATCATGAGCAAAAAGCCATCTAAACATGGCCCCAACAAGGCCAAATCCATCGTCGCCCAGCCACTGTTCCGCAGCCGTCAGGAACGAGCCGGCAAGGGCAAAGGCAGCTACCGCCGCGAAGCCTTCCAGTCTAATAGCTGGGAGGCTTCTTACTTTCTGGCCGCTTGAATCAGCAATCAATTCACTGCCTGATCTTGCGCCTGAAAAGCGAAGGTCACTTTTTCGTCCAGCGTTGCGGGCATTGTCACTTTGATAATGGGTATGCTTTCTCCAGTGACCTCCTTGAATCGAAGTTGATCCTTTTGCACTTCCGTCAATCCTGAAGAACTTCCGACAATGACATAAAAGAAGGCCTCAATTGGCAGAACCGCGGCCGCCCCCTTTTCCCAAGTTTCCATCTTCACATCATTGGGTATATCAAAAGCTCTAGGCGTCACCAGGCGACCCGCCTGCATGCCTTTGACAAAGTTGGGGCCGGCAAGCGCATCAATCGAATCTCGGACATCAAAACTGCACACCCCCCTCCTGTTGTGACTTTCAGAAGCATATTGTTGGTAGTTCCCTGCCCATTTTTCAGGGGTGTCGATACCCTGAGAAGCGCAGGCAACGGTTGAGGCGTACCCGGAAATACCGCCGCAACCCTTGTCGCTACGATGATCGGAATCCCCGTCCACGGGAAAGAAACACAAAACGGGGATCTTGAGTTTATTTGGAGGAGTTTTCAAAACAGGGTAAAAAATCAGACCCTTCTTATAGCCCATGGCAAGTCTTTTCATCTTGTAGTCCGAACGGACAAATGAAAATGAAGTGCCTCCCACCCTTACTGCCGTAGGGCTCGGATCCCAGACATCGAATCCGTCTGCAGTGGCCGTTCCACGTAGCAAAATTCCACTGCACAAGAATGCTGGCCTTCTATCCAGTCCATCGCATCGAGTGGTGGCAGTATCTCTGTAACGCGCAGCCAACTCGGCTGCCACTAACGGACCGCGAGTTGCCAACGGCGGTTCCGTCGTCGCCGAGGTAGTCATATTGTTGTAAATTGAATCGTTGCTCACATCATGTGATGTCGAACAGCCCAAAATCAGGAAAAACAACAACGAAAGCACTATCCTTTTCATGTAAAAAGTCCCCATCGATGAACGATAAAGTTGCCTGTATCGATCATTTAACAGTTTGAAAAGAGTCCCGAATAGCTGCCAGATCTGACAGTTGAAGAGAGCATGAAATGGGACTAGGTTAGCCAGTTGGCTAGCAAGCTTTCAGTCCAAATGTTTGCCAAGCGACCGATTCTCTCAGCAGGCATGTTAAGGTCTGCACCTGATTCGTATCCTCTGGACCTGTGCATGCCCCTTTGTATTTCCCGTCGTTGGCCTCTTCGCCAACTGATAGCTGCCTCCAGCCTCGTTCTGCTTGTCGCCTGCGCGGAAAAACCCACCGCTGCCGACGCCCAACCGCTTCAGACCCGCACCGTTGCGACGGCCCCTGCGGTCATTCCGCCGGTGGTTCCAACCGGTGAAAATCTCGACATCCAACCTACCCAGACCTTTGCCGAATGGCAGGCGGGTTTCCGTAAGGACGCCCTCGCCGCCGGCATTCGCGCCGACCTGTTCGATCGTGCTTTTGCCAATGTCAGCGTGGACGACAGCGTGATCCGTGCCGATCGCAGCCAACCGGAATTCACTCGCCCGGTGTGGGAGTACCTCGATGGCGCGCTGTCGCCGCTACGGGTGCGCAAAGGTCAGGCGCTTGTCGGCGAGCACGCCGACATCCTGCAAAGCATCGAACAGCGCTACGGCGTCGACCGTCAGGCTCTGGTCGCGGTGTGGGGCATGGAAAGTAACTTTGGTCAGTTCCAGGGCAGCAAGTCGGTGATCAATTCCCTGGCGACCCTGGCTTATGAAGGTCGACGTCCGGGCTTTGCTCATGCGCAACTGATCGCGGCCTTGCAAATCCTGCAACAGGGCGATATCGCCCCCGAGAAAATGCTCGGCTCCTGGGCCGGCGCCATGGGCCAGACCCAGTTCATTCCGACCACCTACAACACCCATGCCGTAGACTTTGACGGCGATGGCCGCCGCGACATCTGGAACAGCTCCGCCGATGCATTGGCCTCGACCGCGCACTACCTGCAAAGCTCCGGCTGGCAGAAAGGTCAGCCCTGGGGCTTCGAAGTACAACTGGCGAGCGGCTTCAATTACGTCCTGGCCGATGGCGCGATTCGCAAGAGTGTGGCTGAGTGGCGACAACTGGGGGTAACCCTGCCCAATGGCGGCCAGGTTCCGGCAGGTTCCGAACACCTGTCGGCCGCCCTGTTGTTGCCGGCAGGCTATCGCGGCCCGGCGTTCCTGGTCCTCGATAACTTCCGCGCGATTCTCAAGTACAACAACTCTTCGTCCTACGCCTTGGCCGTGAGTCTGCTGTCCGAGCGCTTCAATGGTGGCGGTTTGATCAGCGGTCTATGGCCAAAAGATGACTTGCCGCTGAGCCGTACCGAGCGAATCGAGCTGCAAAACCTGCTGAGCGCCCAGAACTACGACGCAGGGACCGCCGACGGGATTATCGGCGCCAATACCCGCAAAGCGATCCGCAGCGCGCAGCAGTCGTTTGGCTGGCCGGCGGATGGTTATCCGACGCACAAGTTGCTGGAAGGGTTGCGCAGCCGCTAGAAGCAAAAGATCGCAGCCTTCGGCAGCTCCTACAGGTGTACACAAAACCTTGTAGGAGCTGCCGAAGGCTGCGATCTTTTTTTGCGACTGTTGTTACCTGATTACCACATCCTGCTCCAGCACCAACGCCTTGTCCCCCGCATCCAGCCTGACCAGCGCGCCCATCGGCAGCGTCAAATTCGGATCACAATGCCCGCTACGCCATCCGGCCAGCACGGGGATGCGCAACGGCGCAAAGGTCTGCTTGAGCAACTTCTTCAGCGCGATCGCATCAACCCCTGCCACATCCCCCACCAGAACCCCACGCAGCTTGTGCAACGTGCCGGCCAGACGCAAATGAGTCAGCAACCGGTCGATGCGATACAGCGGCTCGTTGATGTCTTCGATGAACAGGATGACGCCCTCGGCATCGATCTCGTAAGGCGTGCCCATGGTCGCGGCGATCATCGACAGATTGCCCCCCAGCAAACGCCCGTGAGCAATGCCGGGCTCGATGGTGGTCAACGGCCAGGCCACCGGGTGAGAAAGCACACTGCCCGCCTTCACCTGCCCGCGCAGCATGTTGAAAAACGAGAACTCGGTGGGTTGCTGCTTGTCACCCAGCAGGTCCGCGTTAAGCATCGGGCCGTGAAACGTCACGAAGCCTGCATAACGACTGATGGCCAAGTGCAGCGCAGTGACGTCGCTGTAACCGATGAACGGCTTGGCGTTGTTGCGCAGTAATTCGAAATCGATGCGATCAAGCAAACGCGGCGTACCGTAACCGCCACGCAGACAGAGGATGGCATCGACCTCGCTGTCGGCGAATGCGCCATGCAAGTCATTGAGCCGCACATCATCGCTGCCGGCCAGATAACCCTCTTGCTCATAAACGCCGGGAAATACGCGCAGCGAATAGCCGCGAGTGCGCATCCAGCCTATGGCTTTATCGGTGTCCAGCGCTGCGGGGCCGGCGGGCGCGATCACGCCAATCAGCCCTGTAGGCGGCAAGGCCGGAACGGGGGCATGAGGACAAAGGGTGTGGGTCGGTCGAGCAGTCATCCATGATTCTCCCTGTGAACGCTTCAGCACACAGTAGTCAGGAACGGGAATAAACAGAAGAGGGTCAATCGCACCACGGTTTGCAGGAAAAGACTGCAATCGCTGTGAGCACTGCTAAAAAAAGGCCCGCAAGGCCTGGAAGCCTTGCGGGCCTTTTTTTGCTCTCAAAACGGGATCAGGACGACATCAGCTCGGCCTTGACCAGTTTCGCCTGCTCGTCAGCGTGGTACGAGGAACGTACCAGCGGCCCGGAAGCAACGTTCTTGAAGCCCATCTTGTAACCTTCCTCGGCGAACCAGGCGAAGGTGTCCGGGTGTACGAAGCGCTGGACCGGCAAGTGGCTGCGGGACGGTTGCAGGTACTGGCCCAGGGTCAGCATGTCGATGTCGTGTTCGCGCATGCGCTTCATGACTTCGATGACTTCTTCGTCGGTTTCGCCCAGGCCCAGCATCAAGCCGGACTTGGTCGGAATGTGCGGCATCATCTGCTTGAAGCGTTGCAGCAGGGTCAGCGACCACTGGTAATCCGAACCCGGACGCGCAGCCTTGTACAGGCGCGGCACGGTTTCCAGGTTGTGGTTGAACACATCCGGCGGCTCGGCGGCGGTGATTTCCAGCGCGACGTCCATGCGGCCACGGTAGTCCGGGACCAGGGTCTCGAGCTGCACGTTCGGCGACAGTTTGCGGATTTCGCGGATGCAATCGGCAAAATGCTGGGCACCGCCGTCACGCAGGTCGTCGCGGTCTACCGAGGTGATTACGACGTACTTGAGTTTCAGGTCGGCGATGGCAATGGCCAGGCTTTCCGGCTCGTTGACGTCCAGTGGCTTCGGACGACCATGACCAACGTCGCAGAACGGGCAGCGACGGGTGCAGATGTCACCCATTATCATGAAGGTCGCGGTGCCACCGGAGAAGCACTCGCCCAGGTTCGGGCAGGACGCCTCTTCGCACACGCTGTGCAGCTTGTGTTTACGCAGCAGGGCCTTGATGCGGTCGACCTCCGGGGAAACCGGGATGCGCACGCGAATCCAGTCGGGTTTCTTCGGCAGTTCAGTGGTCGGGATGATCTTCACCGGGATGCGTGCAACCTTCTCGGCGCCGCGCAGCTTGACGCCGGCTTCAACCTTGGCACGCGGGGCCGGACGCTCGGTGACATCGAGCGTCGGGATCATGGTTTGCACTGCATCAGTAGTCATATCAGTCGATTCCGCCCGTTAGGGTCGTCTGCTCAGCATAGTCGAGGTGTTTGACGAGCTGCGCGCGCAGCCGGGCACTTACCTCGGCAAATTCAATCGATCCTGCGTGATCGCGCAGCTGGGTCATTGCCAGCCCGGCGTAGCCGCAGGGATTAATCCGTCGAAACGGTTCCAGGTTCATATCCACGTTCAAGGCCAGGCCATGAAAGGAGCAACCGTGGCGGATCCGCAGACCCAGCGAAGCGATTTTCGCGCCATTGACATAGACACCCGGCGCATCCGGCTTGGCCACCGCGGTCACGCCGTAGCTGGCCAGCAGCTCGATCAGGCATTGCTCCATGCGGCTGACCAGATCACGCACGCCGAACCCCAGCTTGCGGACATCCAGTAACAGGTAGGCCACCAGTTGGCCGGGACCGTGATAAGTCACCTGACCACCGCGGTCGACCTTCACCACCGGAATATCCCCCGGCAGCAACAGATGCTCGGCCTTGCCAGCCTGGCCCTGAGTGAACACCGGCGGGTGCTCGACCAGCCAGATTTCGTCGGCGGCATCGCTGCCGCGTTCGTTGGTGAAGCGCTGCATGGCATGCCAGACCGGCTCGTAAGCCATCTGACCGAGCTCGCGAAAGCCCAGCGTGCCAGACATCACAGCACCATGTGCACGAAGCCGGTAGCCCGCAACTCGCTGTTGATGTCGTACAGCTGTTCCTGGCCGGTGGCGATGATGTGCAACTGGATGGTCGTGTACTTGCCGTTGGTACTCTGCCGTTCGGCAAAGGTGTTGTGGTCAACGGTCGCGTGTTTCTCAAGGATCGCGATGATCCTATCCCTGAAACCCACGCCGGTGTCGCCGATTACCTTGATGGGGTAATCCGCGCAGGGGAATTCGATTTTTGGCGCCTTTACTTCAGTGTCTGTCATGGCGTAACGGCCTCGTAAGCCGTGGCAACGGACATGGCCCCGCTCCGGATTGGAACGGGGCCATGCAGGTCCACACTAATTCAGTTGAACAAGCCGTAGAAGAATAGACGGATGCTATCCCACATGCGGCGGAAGATACCACCCTCGTCGACCGCGTCCAGAGCGATCAGGTCGGCGCTGTGCACCACTTTGTCGTCCAGTTTCACTTCGACTTTACCGATCACATCGCCCTTGGCGATTGGCGCGACCAGTTGCGGGGTCATGGTCATGCTGGCGGCGAGCTTTTTCAGCTGGCCTTTTGGCAAGGTCATGGTCAGGTCTTGAGCCAGGCCGGCCTTGACTTGATTGGTGGTGCCTTTCCAGACAGGTGCCTGAGCCAGCTCGGCGCCTTTCTGATAGAAGGTCTGGGTTTCGAAGAAGCGGAAACCGTAAGTCAGCAGCTTCTGGGTTTCAGCAGCACGGGCCACTTCGCTGTTGGTGCCGAACACCACGGCGATCAGGCGCATGCCATCACGTACGGCCGAAGACACCATGCAGTAGCCGGCTTCGTCGGTGTGACCGGTTTTCAGACCGTCGACGGTCTTGTCACGCCACAGCAGCAGGTTGCGGTTAGGCTGCTTGATGCCGTTCCAGAAGAACTCTTTCTGCGAGTAAATCGCGTAGTGAGCCGGGTCTTCGTGAATGATCGCGCGGGCCAGCACAGCCATGTCGTGAGCCGACGAGTAGTGCTCCGGGTTTGGCAGACCGGTCGGGTTCATGAAGTGGCTGTTGGTCATGCCCAGGTCGGCCACGGTTTTGTTCATCATGTCGGCGAACGCGTCTTCGCTGCCGGCGATGTGCTCGGCGAGCGCAACACTGGCGTCGTTACCCGACTGAATGATGATGCCGTGCAGCAGATCACTGACGGTGACCTGCGAACCCACCTTGATGAACATCCGCGAACCGCCGGTACGCCAGGCGTTCTCGCTGACGGTCACCGGATCGTTTTCGCCGATCTGGCCACGACGGATTTCCAGGGTCGCGATGTAAGCGGTCATCAGCTTGGTCAGGCTGGCCGGTGGCAGACGCTGGTCACCATTGTTCTCTACCAGCACGTTGCCGCTGCTGGCGTCCATGAGTACATAGGCTTTGGCGGCCAGTTGCGGTGGCGACGGCATTATCTCGGCCGCGAAAGCCGCGGGCGAGAGAAGCAGCGGGACTAGCAGGCACAGGCGTTTGGCAAAGGTGGTGATGTTCATCCGTCTCTCGAAATCGCTAATGGAAACTGCCCTAGGGCAAAACTAATCAGACAACTCTCGAAAAAGTTGTCGCGTGTTCAGTTGCTCACTCTGCAACCCTTGCCGGGCTTTTGTTCTTCAACGAGCCAACAACCCGGTTCGCCCCCTAAACCGCAAGCGAACCGTCAAACAAGAACCAGGTACTACTCGGCGCTGACCAGGCTCGGCGAACCGAGATTGGCCAGCCGCACGCTGTTTTGCACTTGCTGGATTTCACCCGGCGAGCCGATCGGCCCCAGGCGCACCCGATGCAGTGTCTGTTGGTTACGCACGATCGAGCTGATGAACACCGGAGCGCTCACCATCCCGCTGAGCTTCGATCTCAGGAGCTCTGCAGCGTCCGGGTTGGCGAACGCGCCCACCTGCAGATACTGGCCAGAGGCTGGTACAGAAGCGTTTTTTTTTGCATCGATCTGCACGGGCACTACGGCCGCGGCGTGTTGCTGCGGCGGTGGGGTCCATTGCTCGACGGTGCCGGCCGATGCCGTCATCACCGGCGCGCTATTTTGTGCGACTTTCGGCTCGTTAAGCATTAAAGGCGCCGGGCGACCCTTGGCTGCCCACCATTGCTGCGGGTCGATGCCTTCGACCTTGACCCGCGCCGTACCGGTTTCGGCATAGCCGAGTTTCTTGGCGGCTGCGTAGGACAAGTCGATGATCCGGTCCGAATAGAACGGCCCGCGGTCGTTGACCCGCAGGATGACCGTCTTGTTGTTGTCCAGGTTAGTCACCCGAACATAACTTGGCAGTGGCAGGGTCTTATGCGCTGCGCTCATGCCGTACAGGTCATACACTTCGCCGTTGGCGGTGTTCTGGCCATGGAATTTGGTGCCGTACCAGGACGCAGTGCCCGACGCCACGTAGGTTCTGGATTCTTGCATCGGGAAATAAGTCTTGCCCAGCACCGTGTACGGGTTGGCTTTATAAGGACCGCTGTGCAGGGTCGGCGTGGCATCCGGAATGCGCGTTACGTCGACGTCCCACCAGGGTGCGCCATCCTTGTGAGCCCGGTTGATATCCAGGCCAGGAGCCGAACGAACGGCGGTCGGGGACTTCTGAGCCGGCGCGCGACTGGTCGAACAACTGGCGACCAGAACCGTCAACGCGGCGAATGCCATGAGCTTCAGGGGTTTATTCATAGGCAATGCCCGCATTACTTGACGCCCCGTGCTTGGACCAGCTGTTCAGACAGTTGATGTACGGCCATGGCGTACATCACGCTGCGGTTATAACGCGTGATTGCGTAAAAATTCGTCAGACCCATCCAGTATTCAGGGCCATTGTCACCTTCCAGGCGGAAAGCCGTGACCGGCATATCATCGCGCAGCGCATCATGACTCGACCAGCCCAGCGCCCGCAACTCCCCGACAGTTTTCGTCGGCTCGATGCCTGCGGTCAAACCCTCATCTACCTGATCGCCACGCACATCGGCGCGGCTGACCACCGGTTCGCCGGCGACCCAGCCGTGACGCTTGAAATAACTGGCGACGCTGCCGATGGCATCATCCGGGTTGGTCCAGATATTAATGTGGCCGTCGCCGTCGAAATCCACCGCATAGGCGCGAAAACTGCTCGGCATGAATTGCGGCAAACCCATGGCCCCGGCGTAGGAGCCTTTGAGGGTCAACGGATCGACCTGCTCTTCACGGGCCAGTAGCAGGAATTCACGCAACTCCTTGCGGAAGAATTCGGCACGGGGAGGATAGTCGAAACCCAAGGTGGACAAGGCATCGATCACCCGGAAATTGCCGGTATTTCGACCAAAGAAAGTCTCCACGCCGATGATCGAGACGATGACCTGCGCCGGCACACCGTATTCCTGCTCGGCATGAGCCAGGATCGCTTCGTGCTGACGCCAGAAGTCCACGCCACGGGCGATGCGCGCATCGGTGATGAACATCGGGCGATATTCTTTCCACTGTTTAACCCGTTCGGCGGGTTTGGAGATCGCGTCCAGAATCGACTGTTTGCGCTCGGCTTCGCGGAACACGCCCATCAGCTGTTCACCGGCAAAGCCATAGTCGCGGGTCATTTCACCGACGAACTCGGCCACCTGCGGTGAGCCTTCGTAATCGCCGGCCCACGCTTGCTGCGCGGTACCAAGGATGCTTACCAGGCCGACCCACGGTGCGTATCGAGTCGCCCAGCCACGCATTACTTGCATTGAAATCTTCACCTTATTCAAACCTGTGCGATCCACTTGCGATGGGTATGGATCGACATCAAAACCCCAAACGCTGACAGTAGCGTCACCAGCGAAGTTCCTCCGTAGCTAATGAACGGCAACGGCACCCCCACAACCGGCAACAGGCCACTGACCATACCGATGTTGACGAAAACGTAAACAAAAAACGTCATGGTCAGGCTGCCCGCGAGCAATTTGCCGAACAATGTCTGCGCCTGGGCGGTAATCACCAGCCCGCGACCGATCAACAGCAGGTAAATCAGCAACAATGCGCAGATGCCCACCAGGCCGAACTCTTCGCCCATCACCGCAATAATGAAGTCGGTGTGGCTTTCCGGCAGGAAGTCCAGGTGCGACTGAGTACCAAGCAACCAACCTTTGCCGAACACGCCACCGGAACCGATGGCCGCTTTCGACTGAATGATGTTCCAGCCCGTGCCCAGCGGATCGCTCTCTGGGTCGAGGAAGGTCAGGATTCGCTGCTTCTGGTAGTCGTGCATGATGAAGTACCACATGCCGACCGCCACCGGCACAGCCGCGGCAATCACGCTGAGAATCCAGCGCCAGCGCAGGCCGCCCATGAACAGCACGAACGCGCCACCGGCGAGAATAAGCAGCGAAGTGCCGAGGTCGGGTTGACGCACGATCAGAATGAACGGCAACCCGATCAGAAACAGACTGACGCCCACATGCTTGAGTTGCGGCGGCAAGGAGCGCTTGGCCAGGTACCAGGCGATGGTTGCCGGCATCAGGATCTTCATGAATTCCGAGGGCTGGAAGCGGATCACCCCGGGAATGTTGATCCAGCGCGTGGCACCCATGGCGTTGTGGCCCATGACATCCACCACCACCAGCAACAGCACGCCGATCACATAACCGACCGGCACCCAACGGGCCATGAAGCGCGGCTCGAACTGGGCGATGACGATCATCGACACCAGGCCGATGCCGAAGGAGGTGGCTTGCTTGGCCAGCAGATCCCAGCTTTTGCCGCTGGCCGAATACAGCACGAACAGGCTGCCGGCCGCCAGGGTCAACAGCAGGATCAGCAACGGGCCGTCGATGTGCATGCGTTGCAACAGCGTCGCACGGCGACGCATCACATCCTCGCTGGAGAGGATGCGATCGAAATTACTCTTCACGGGCCGTAGCCTCCGCACTGATAGGGCTGGCGTATTCGGCTTTCAGTCGGCCGTCCTGGTCCAGGAGCCAGGCGTCCATGACTTGACGCACCACTGGCGCGGCGACGCCGGAACCGGACTCGCCGTTCTCGACCATCACCGACACCACGATTTGCGGGTTGTCGGCCGGCGCGAAGCCGACGAACAAGGCGTGGTCGCGGTGACGCTCCTGAACCTTGGAGCGGTCGTACTTTTCGCCCTGCTTGATCGCGACCACCTGGGCCGTACCACTTTTGCCGGCAATCCGGTATTGAGCACCGATGGATGCCTTGCGCGCCGTACCGCGGGCACCGTGCATCACCTGCTGCATGCCGTGGTTGACCTTGGTCCAGTCCGACGGGTCGCGCAGAATGATGTCCGGCATCGGATTTTCGTCCACCGGCTTCGCACCTTCGAGGGTCTTGGCCAAATGCGGACGATTCCACACACCCTTGTTGGCCACCAGCGCCGTGGCCTGCGCCAACTGCAACGGAGTGGACTGCATGTAGCCCTGACCGATCCCGAGAATCAGCGTTTCGCCCGGGTACCAGGCCTGACGACGGGTCGCGCGCTTCCATTCCCGGGTCGGCATCAACCCCGGCGACTCTTCGAACATGTCGAGGGAGACCTTCTGACCAATACCGAATTTGCTCATGTAAGCCGACAACCGATCAATCCCCAGCTTGTGCGCCAGGTCATAGAAGTAGGTGTCGTTAGACCGCATGATCGCCGTGTCCAGATCCACGTAACCGTCGCCGGTACGGTTCCAGTTACGGTATTTGTGATCGTAATTGGGCAGTTGGTAGTAACCGGGGTCGTAGACCCGGGTCGATGCGGTGACCACGCCCGCATCCAGCCCGGCAATCGCCACCGCCGGTTTAATCGTCGAGCCCGGCGGGTACAGACCGCGCAACACGCGGTTGAACAATGGCCGGTCGATGGAATCGCGCAACTCGGAATAGGCTTTGAAACTGATGCCGGTGACGAACAGGTTCGGGTCAAAACTCGGCTGACTGACCATCGCCAGGACTTCGCCGGTTTTCGGGTCCAGCGCCACTACCGCGCCACGACGACCGCCGAGCGCGGCTTCGGCGGCTTCCTGCAATTTGATGTCCAGGCTCAGGACGATGTCCTTGCCGGAAATCGGCTCGGTACGTTTGAGCACCCGTAACACGCGCCCACGGGCGTTGGTCTCGACTTCCTCGTAACCGACCTGACCGTGCAGCTCGGGCTCGTAAAACCGCTCGATGCCGGTTTTACCAATTTGATGGGTGCCGCTGTAACTCACCGGATCGAGCGTCTTGAGCTCTTTCTCGTTGATCCGCCCCATGTAACCCACTGAGTGCGCAAAGTGCGCGCCCTGCGGGTAATGACGCACCAGTTGCGCGACCACTTCCACACCGGGCAGACGGAACTGGTTCACCGCGATGCGGGCGATCTGCTCTTCGGTCAGCTCGAACAGAATGGGCACCGGCTCAAACGGTCGGCGCCCCTGACGCATGCGCTTCTCGAAAATCACCCGGTCCTCGGGCGTCAGCTCCAGCACTTCAACGATCACGTCGAGCACTTGCTGCCAGTCACCGGAGCGTTCGCGGGTCATGCTCAGGCTGAAGCTGGGCCGGTTATCGGCCACCACCACGCCATTGCGGTCGAAGATCAACCCGCGAGTCGGCGGAATCGGCTGCACATGGACGCGGTTGTTTTCCGACAGTGTCGAGTGGTACTCGTACTGGATCACCTGAAGGAAATACAGCCGCGCGATCAGCACGCCAATCAGCGCCACCACTGCAATGGCCCCGAACACGACGCGGCCACGCACCAGACGGGCGTCTTTTTCGTGGTCCTTGATGCGGATCGGCTGGGGCATGAGGGCAGAACTACTTGTGGTAAGGGTGGCCGGACAGGACTGTCCAGGCACGATACAGCTGTTCGCCGATCAGAATCCGCACCAATGGGTGCGGCAGCGTCAACGGCGACAACGACCAGCGTTGATCCGCCCGGGCACAGACTTCCGGCGCCAGCCCCTCGGGGCCGCCGACCATGAAATTCACCGTGCGCGAGTCCAGCCGCCAGCGATCGAGTTCGACCGCCAGTTGCTCGGTGCTCCAGGGCTTGCCGTGGACTTCGAGGGTGACAATGCGCTCGTTCGGCCCGACCTTGGCCAGCATGGCCTCGCCTTCCTGACGGATAAAGCGCGCCACGTCGGCGTTCTTGCCGCGGGTGTTGAGCGGAATTTCCACCAGTTCCAGCGCCAGCTCGGACGGAAGACGCTTGGCATATTCATGCCAGCCTTCTTCCACCCATTTGGGCATGCGTGAACCGACGGCGATCAGTCGCAGTCGCACAGCGGTCCCTTATTGCTGGTCTTTGTTGAGCTTGATGAAATGCTCATGGGTGTTTTCCGGGCTGTGGTGCGCGGCGCTGCCGGCACGGCTCTGCTCGGCACCCTGCCACAAACGCTCCAGGTCATAGAACTGGCGCGCACTGGCAGTCATCATGTGCACGATGACGTCGTCCATATCCAGCAGCACCCAGTCGCTGTCGCCCTTGCCTTCTTCACCCAACGGCTTGACGCCTTGGGCCTTGACCGCCTCGCGGACCTTATCCAGCATCGCGCCGATCTGGCGGTTGGAAGTACCGGTAGCGATGATCATGAAATCAGTGATGCTCTGCTTTTCACGAACGTCGATCACCAGAACATCCTGGGCCTTGACGTCTTCCAGGGCCGCTACGGCCACCTTGACCAGCTCTTCGCCGCGCAGTTCCGGGCCGGTATTGGCCACTACTGGCAGCGGAGCGCTCTTGAACGTGCCCTTGCGCTTTACTTTGTTTACGTCTTTGTCAGTCATATAAAACTCGTTTTGCTCGTGTGTTCGGGCGCTTCGATACACGCATTCACGTGCCTTGAAGCGCGCCCTTTTTCAGTTCGACGCACGGTAAAGCCCGTGCGCATCGATGTAGGCCAGGACCGCGTCGGGCACCAGGAAACGTACCGACTTACCGCTGGCCAGCAGTTGACGGATCTGGGTGGCGGATACCGCGAGCGGCGTCTGCCAGACGAATGCAATCTGTCCGCTCGGCCCTTTGAGGGCCAGCGGGTCGCTCACCGAGCGCGCTGCCAGCAGGTTGCGCAAGGCATCCGGCGGTTCGCTGTCGGCATCCGGGCGTTGCAGCACCAGGATGTGGCAATGCTGGAGCAACTCTTCCCAGCGGTGCCAAGTGGGCAGGCCGCAAAATGCGTCCCAGCCCAAAAGTAGAAAAACCTGGTCCGGGGCGGCCAGTTCGGCGCGCATCAGTTCCAGGGTGTCGATGGTGTAGGACGGTTTGTCCCGCTGCAATTCGCGGGCGTCCACTACCAACGGTGGCACACCGGCCACCGCGCACTTGACCATCGCCAGACGGTCCTTCGCCGACACCTGCGGCGTACCGCGATGAGGTGGCCTGGCACTGGGTGTCAGACGCAACTCATCGAGCGCCAGCGATTCGGCGACTTCCAGCGCACCGCGCAAATGGCCGATGTGCACCGGGTCGAAGGTCCCGCCCAGTACGCCAATGCGTCGAGGCTGGGGCTCGCTGGCGGTCACCTGGGCTGACGGGTCGAGGTCGCCCAAGTCAGAGCGACTCCTGGCCGCGCAACTGACCGTCACCGACCACGATGTACTTCTCGCAGGTCAGCCCTTCGAGGCCCACCGGGCCGCGGGCGTGCAGCTTATCAGTAGAAATGCCAATCTCGGCACCCAATCCGTATTCGAAGCCATCGGCAAAGCACGTCGGCGTATTGATCATCACCGAAGACGAATCGACTTCAGCCACGAAACGCCGGGTATCGGCCAGGTTTTCGCTGACGATCGAATCGGTGTGATGGGAGCCGTACTTATTAATATGCTCAATGGCCTGATCCAGACCGTCGACCACACGGATCGAGAGGATCGGCGCCAGGTATTCGGTGTGCCAGTCTTCTTCAGTGGCCGCAACGGCCTCGATGATCGCCCGTGTACGCTCGCAACCGCGCAGCTCGACGCCTTTTTCGCGGAACTGGGCAGCCATCGATGGCAGGAAATCCTTGGCGACTGCTTGATCCACCAGCAGGGTTTCCATGGCGCCACAGATGCCATAACGGTAAGTCTTGGCGTTGAACGCGATGCGCTGGGCTTTCGGCAGATCGGCGTGGGCGCTGACGTAGACATGACAAATGCCGTCCAGGTGCTTGATCACGGGCACGCGGGCATCGCGACTGACCCGCTCGATCAGGCCACGACCGCCACGGGGCACGATGACGTCGACGTATTCGGGCATGGTGATCAGCGCGCCAACGGCGGCACGGTCGGTGGTTTCGACCACTTGCACCACGGCGGCCGGCAGATCTGCCTCGGCCAGGCCTCGCTGGATGCAGGCGGCAATGGCACGGTTGGAATGAATCGCCTCGGAGCCGCCACGCAGGATGGTCGCGTTGCCAGACTTCAGGCACAGGCTGGCGGCATCGATGGTCACGTTCGGCCGTGATTCGTAGATGATCCCGATCACGCCCAATGGCACGCGCATCTTGCCGACCTGGATACCAGACGGGCGATAACTCATGTCGCGGATCGCACCCACCGGGTCGGGCAGTGCTGCGACCTGACGCAAACCGACGATCATGCCGTCGATGCGCTCCGGGGTCAGTGCCAGACGTTCCAGCAAAGCAGGTTCCAGACCATTGGCGCGGCCGGCGGCCAAATCCAGTTCATTGGCAGCCGTCAGTTCGGCGCGTGCAGCGTCCAGCGCATTGGCAGCCGCCTGCAATGCGCGGTTTTTCTGCGCGGTGCTGGCACGGCCGATCACGCGGGAAGCTTCGCGGGCGGCGCGACCCAAACGGGTCATGTAGTCAAGAACGGACTCTGTCATGGTCTGCAATGGTCTTTGCTAAGGTCTTGGTAAAGAGTAAAGCGGCAGATTATAGCTGTCGCGTCCCGGGACTAACAGCGGTGACAGGCGGATGGTCGAAATGGAGCGCAATTTGCCGACGTTCAGCCGTGATTAAGCCGCATATTGTTATCATCACAACTCAATCAGCCCTGATAAACGCTGTTCATCATGACCAACCTGCCTGTTTCTGCATCCACTACGCGCCAGCCCACGGGGCTGCCGGATGCATTTTTCGACCGCGATGCCCAAACGCTGGCCCGGGATTTACTGGGCAAGATCATCCGCCATAAGGTCGGCGACCTGTGGCTCAGTGCCCGGATCATTGAAACCGAAGCCTATTACTGCGAAGAAAAAGGCAGCCACGCCTCCCTTGGCTACACAGAAAAGCGTAAGGCTTTGTTTCTGGATGGCGGCCACATCTATATGTATTACGCCCGCGGCGGCGATTCGTTGAATTTCAGCGCTCAGGGTCCGGGTAATGCGGTATTGATCAAATCAGCCTATCCGTGGGTCGATGAACTGAGCGGGCCAGCGAGTCTGGCGCAGATGCTATTGAACAATCCCGATGCTCAGGGCCGCCCTCGCCCCTCGCAAAAGCTGTGTGCCGGACAGACGCTGCTTTGCAAGGCGCTGGGGCTGAAGGTGCCGGTCTGGGACGCCAAGCGCTTCGACCATGAAGTACTGCTGGTGGAAGATGTCGGGCCGGCGCCCGGCCACATTATCCAGACCACACGCCTGGGCATTCCCCAGGGACGCGACGGACACTTGATGTACCGTTTCGTTGATGCGGCTTACGCACTTTATTGCACACGCAACCCGCTGCGCCGGGGGCAGGTCGAAGGGCGCGATTATTTTTTGCTGTCCTGACAGCTGCTGAATCTTGATGCAAAGGAGATCCTTGTGGGAGCGGGCTTGCCCGCGATAGGGCCATACCGGTCAACATCAATGCTGACTGTCCCGGCGCCATCGCGGGCAAGCCCGCTCCCACAGGGTTTTATGGTGTTGTTTAAATTGTGTTCGCCCACCAAGGGCCAATTGAATCAGATGGAGTTGTTTTTATGGGCCCATGGCTCGATAGCGTGACCGGTTGGTTGACGGTCAATCCGCAGTGGTTGGCCGCGGCAGTGTTCATCGTGGCTTGCGTTGAATGCCTGGCGATTGCCGGGCTGATCGTGCCCGGCACAGTCTTGTTGTTTGCCGTGGCGGTGCTGGCCGGCAGTGGCGCGTTGTCATTGGGTGAAACGCTGCTGCTGGGTTTGCTCGGTGGTGTGTTGGGTGACATTGTTTCGTACTTTTTGGGGCGCCATTTCCACCAGAACATCCGGCGTCTGCCGGGGTTGCGCCATCATCCGGAATGGATGGCCGGGGCCGAGGCGTATTTCCAGCGTTATGGCATTGCCAGTCTGTTGGTTGGACGTTTTATCGGCCCGCTACGACCGATGCTGCCGATGGTCGCCGGGATGTTCGACATGCCATTCCCGCGCTTCGCCGTCGTCAGCTTGCTGGCCGCCGCAGGCTGGAGCGTTGCGTATCTGCTGCCCGGCTGGGCCACGGGAGCGGCGATTCGATTGCCGTTGCCGGAAGGTTTCTGGCCCGAGGCCGGAATTGTCGCGGGCAGCATTGCACTGATGGTGGGGCTGAGTGCCACCAGCAGCCTGCGCCGGCATCGCAAAGCCACGATGTTCATCACCAGCATGAGCCTGCTGATTCTGGCGGGGCTGTTTATTGGCTATCCGCACCTGAGCGCTCTTGATCAAGGCGTGATGACGCTGGTGCAGGAACACCGCAGCCCGATGCTCGATGAAGTGGCCGTGGTGTTCACGCTGATCGGTGAATTCCGCAACATGTTTATGCTCAGCGCGCTGCTGACCGTTTTGCTGTTGCTGACACGACAATGGCGACACGCGCTCTTCGCCGGCGGCACCCTGCTGTTCACCGCGCTGGGCAACACCGCGACCAAGCACTTTTTCGCCCGTGCGCGCCCGGAAGTGCTGAGTGATCCACTGATCAGCTACAGCATGCCCAGCGGCCATGCCTCGGGCTCTTTCGCATTGTTCTTGACGCTCGCAGTGCTGGCCGGTCGCGGACAACCGCCGCGCATGCGCCTGACCTGGTTGTTGGTGGGCTGCTTGCCAGCGCTGACGATTTCCTTTTCACGGGTGTACCTGGGGGCGCACTGGCCGACCGATGTGCTGGCCGGGGCGATGCTGGCGGCATGCGTGTGCGCGGCCAGCCTTTGGCTGACTCAACGCCAGACTTCGCTCACCGCCATGCCGCCGAAAATCTGGTGGCTGGTGTTGCCTTCATTGGTGGCGTTGTTCGGTTTCTTTGTGTTGAGGCATATGCCGCATGCGATGTTGAGATATGCGTACTGAAAAGATCAAAAGATCGCAGCCTTCGGCAGCTCCTACAGGACGTACGCCAATTTAACTGCCGCAGGCTGCGATCTTTTAGCGGACGTCAGGCAAACAACTCACCCTGCAACTCATCCAGCAACGCCTGAATCGCATCCAGCCGCTGCTGCGGATTATCGAGTTGCAGCAGGTTTATCTTGTCCACCTCGGCAAATGGCAACAGGTACGCCAACTGATTGGCCAGCGACTGCTGCCCCGTCGCTTCGGTGCCCATGTTCAGCGCTTCGACCATCGGGTGTTCCGCCAAGGCCTTGAGCAGCGCGACCAGGTCGGCGTCTTCATCCTGTAGCGGTTGTTCGGGTTCATCTTTGAGCCATTCGACTTCGGCGACGATCAACTGGTCGCGCTGCACCTCGGTGCGCACAACGTGGAAACGCCGCCCGCCTTTCACCCGAATGCCCAGCAGGCCATTGTCTTGCTGATGGAAATCGGTGATCAGCGCCTCGCACCCCACCCGTGCGTAGCCTTCGGGGGCGATGCCGACTTCCTTGCCGTCGAGGATGCACACCACCCCGAAGCCGCCGCCCTGTTTCATGCAGCGACCGATCATGTCCAGGTAGCGCGCCTCGAAGATCTGCAAGTCGAGGGTGCAGTCCGGAAACAGCACCGTGTTCAGCGGAAAAAGCGGCAGACTCATAGACATTTCCTTACACCACCATCGACACCGCCAACGGCAGGAATACCGCCGTGGCTACGCCCATCAGACTCATCGCCAGCGCCGCAAAGGCACCGCATTCTTCACTCTCCTGCAAGGCCACCGAGGTGCCGACCGCATGAGCGGTCATGCCCAGGGCCATGCCTCGAGCCTCTGGGCTGTGGACACCGAGACGGGTCAAAAGACTCGGCCCGAAGATCGCCCCGATTACCCCGGTAATCAACACGAACACCGCCGCCAGTGCCGCGACGCCACCAATCTGCTCTGCCACCAGCATGGCAATCGGCGAGGTGACCGATTTGGGTGCCATGGTCATCAGGATCATGTGTTCGGCGCCGAAGCCCCAGCCCAGCAACACACCCATGCCCGTGGCGACCACGCCGCCTATCACCAGCGTAGTAAATATCGGCCAGAACAACTGCCGGATCCGCCGCAGATTGAGGTACAGCGGTACCGCCAGCGCAACAGTGGCCGGCCCGAGCAAGATACTGAGGATCTCGGTGCTCTTGCGATATTCGGCGTAGCTCAGGCCGCAACCCACCAGGACAACGATGACCAGCAACATGGAGACCAGTACCGGTTGCAGAAAAATCCAGCGGGTTTTCTCGTAGGCCGCCAGCACCAATTGATACGCGCCCAACGTAATGCCGATACCGAACAACGGATGATGAATCACCGCCGCCCAGGCGCCCTGCCAATCGAAAATCATTGGTCGTCCTCGCGATGAGCGTGACGCTTGACCAGGCGCTGCATCAATACGCCGGCGAAGGCCATCGATAGCAGCAGCGACAACACCAGCGCACCGGTGATCGCCCAGAAATCCGCGGCGATATCGGCGGCGTAAACCATCACGCCCACCGCTGGCGGCACCAGCAGCAACGGCAGATAACGCAGCAGGCTGCTGGCCGCGAGGTTTAGCGGCTCGCCGACTTGACCGCGGATAATCAGATATCCCAGCAGCAACAGCAGGCCAATGATCGGCCCCGGTAGTACCGGCAAAAACAAATGGTTGAGGGCGGTGCCGAGCAATTGAAAAAGCACCAGCCAGGTCAGGCCACGTAACAACATCCATTCTCTCCCACGCGTGCTCCCCACAAAGAAGGGACCCGGCATTATAAGCACGCCAACGCTATGAATCGGCATTCGCCAAAAGCATGGATAGTTGACCGGAGCAATTTGCCATGTTGATCTAAAGTGGTTCGCAGGGAGGTCAAATCCCCCCACTCGAAAACTATAAAACCGATGACCCAAGGAGAGTCTCAATGCCCTATGTTCCAGTTGCAGAGCTCAAAGATTATGTCGGCAAGGAACTCGGACGTTCCGAATGGCTCACCATCGACCAGGAACGCATCAACCTGTTCGCAGAAGCCACAGGTGATTATCAGTTCATCCATGTCGACCCGGTCAAAGCCGCGCAAACACCTTTTGGCAGCACCATCGCCCATGGTTTCCTGTCGTTGTCGCTGATCCCCAAACTGATGGAAGACATCCTCATCCTGCCCGAAGGCGCAAAGATGGTAGTCAACTATGGTCTGGACAGCGTGCGTTTCATCCAGCCTGTGAAGGTCAATTCCAGGGTTCGACTCAAGGTTGACATGAACGACGTCATCGAGAAGAAACCCGGCCAATGGTTGCTCAAGGCAACCGCCACGCTTGAAATTGAAGGGTCGGACAAACCGGCATATATCGCCGAGCCACTGTCCCTCTGCTTCGTGTAAAGCATCCCGGATGCGAAGCAGCTCACGCTGTTTCGCGCCGTGCCTGTGCCGTGTCTCTATAAATGCGACACATAGCTGCGGCATACTCGGTCGCCTAATTGCCCGGATCCCGCTATGCGCTCACTTGCACTCCTTGCTTTGACCCTGTTGCTCACCGCTTGCGGCGATGGCGAATCGCTGTTGCCCCCTGACGCCCGCCTGCCGGATGGCGGACGCTATCGCGGTGATCTGGTCAATGGTTTGCTGCAAGGTCAAGGCCGCATCGATTACCCGAACGGCAGCTGGTACGCCGGCCAGTTCGACAAAGGCCAATGGCATGGCCAGGGCGAATGGCATGGCAGCAACGGCGAGGTCTATCGCGGGCAATTCCAGCAAGGGCTATTCGACGGCCAAGGCACGCTGACCACCACTGGCAGCAGCTACACCGGCGGTTTCAAGGCGGGTCGACGCGACGGTGAAGGCACCCTCAAAGAAAACGCCATGACCTACCGCGGCGAATTCAAGGCCGATCAATATTCAGGGCTCGGTCGTCTGGAACTCGCAGACGGCAGCCAGTACCAGGGTCAATTCGCCCACGGCAAACCCAACGGCGAAGGCCAGCGCAGCGATGCCAGCGGCAATCAGTTCACCGGGCATTTCGCCGACGGTCAGCTGGAAGGCAATGGCACCTTCAACAGCGCCGATGGCGATATCTATGTCGGCGGTTTCAAGAACAATCAACTGCACGGCAAGGGCCGCTACGAGAACGCCGATGGCGATGTCTGGCTCGGTCAGTTCAAGGAAGGCGTGCTCAGCGGCAAGGGCGAGTTGATCGGCGCCGATGGCAGTCACTACATCGGTCACTTCAGCGACTGGCGTTTCACCGGTCAGGGTCGCTTGAACCTGGCCGATGGCAGTTTCTATATCGGCCAGTTCGACGGCGACAACTATCAGGGCCGAGGTACTTTGGTGCTGACCGATGGCACGGTGCAGAGCGGCACCTGGGTCAACAGTCAGCGCGTGCGCGATGCCGACGGCAAGCTGCTACCCGACCCTCTCGAACTCGGTTTGCTGGCTCAAGGTCGCTTGCTCGACGATGCACTGGCCAATGTCCCGGCCTCTACCTCGGCAGTCGAACTGTACACCTTGACCCTCGGCGGCGATGGCAAGCAGAGCGTGTTCCTGCGCGAGTCCGACTACGTCGCCAACATGCTCGCCAGCCGTTTCGGCGCCTTCGGCCAGATCCGCCTGGTCAACCATCGCGATCACCTCGGCGACCGGCCGATGGCCACCCGGGAAAACCTGCGCCGCGCCGCCCAGACCCTGGCCGAACGCAGCGGCCCGGAAGACCTGCTGTTCATTTACCTGACCAGCCACGGCAACAGCGAACACGAACTGGTGCTCGACCAGCCACGCATGGAACTGGCCGACCTGCCCGCCGACGAACTCGCCGCCGTCCTCGCGCCCCTGAAAAAGCGCGACAAAATTATCGTGATTTCATCGTGCTATTCCGGTGGCTTCATTCCCGCCCTCAAGGACGAACGCACCCTGATCATGACCGCCTCGCGCGCCGATCGAGTGTCCTTTGGGTGTTCGGAAGAAGCCAACTTCACGTACTTCGGCGACGCGCTGTTCGCCCAGGCGCTGAACCAGACCGACGACCTGGAGCAAGCCTTCAAACTGGCCAGTGCCACCGTGGCCGAGCGTGAACTGGCCGACAGCTTCGAAGCCTCCGAGCCACAGATCTGGGCGCCGAAAACCGTTCTCAGCCACTGGCAGCTGTTGCGCAAACAACAGGCACGAAAGGCACTGCAAAGTGTCTCTATCAGCAAGGATGAAAAGAGCAACTAAGCTGAATAGTATCAAGGGGGAATGACTATGTACTTGACGCCTCAGCATGTATTGCTTGCCGGAGCTACCGGGTTAACCGGTGAACATTTGCTTGACCGTCTACTCAACGAGCCAACGATTACACGGGTATTAGCCCCCTCACGCCGGCCATTGGCCGAGCATCCTCACCTGGAAAACCCGGTCGGCGACCCGACGGTGTTTTTGCCGCAATTGAACGGTCGCGTCGACATTGCCTATTGCTGCCTGGGCACTACGATCAAGCAGGCCGGCTCCGAGGAAGCGTTTCGCGCGGTGGACCTGGACATGGTCGTGGCTTTCGCCAAACGTGCGCGAGAAATGGGCGCACGGCACTTGATCGTGATCAGCGCCTTGGGTGCCGATCGCAGATCCTCGATTTTCTACAACCGGGTCAAAGGCGAGATGGAACACGCATTACGCGCGCAGAATTGGCCGCAGCTGACCATTTGCCGGCCTTCGCTGTTGTTGGGCGATCGCGTCGAGCCGCGACTGGGCGAGCGGGTTGCCGGCCCATTGTCGAAATTGATTCCGGGCAAATACCACGGCATCGAAGCCTGCCAACTGGCCCGCGCCATGTGGCGCCTGGCGCTGGAAGAGCAGGATGGCGTGCGGATTGTCGAGTCGGATGAGTTGCGCAAGTTGGGCAAGTAATTCAGCGGCGCCCAAGAGGACGCCATCGCGAGCAGGCTCGCTCCCACATTTGATTGGCGGCGTTCACATATTTTGTGTCCACTGAAGATCTAATGTGGGAGCGAGCCTGCTCGCGATAGAGCGCGAAGCGCTCTCCTACAATCCGCCAGTCGCCTGAAAACTTACGCCAATCACCGTCAACAACGACAACGGCAACAGCAGCGTGTCGAGCAACGCACTGGCCGGCAGATCAACAGCCGGATAACTCGGCGCTTCGGCGCCAAATCGGTCCATGGCGCAGCACCCGCCGTTCATCGCATACAAATCCAGACGCGTCCCCGAATACACCACCGGCGCTCCAGGCTTGGCCGCATCGAGGGTGCGCGCGGTGGCGCAGCCCGCCAATTGCAAAGCCAGCAGGATGATCAGCAGCTTATTCATCGCTGCTCAAATGGTGTTCGCCCCAACGCGGCAGCATGTCTTGCGGGATATTCAAACAGTTGAGAATTCGCGCCACGACGAAGTCGATCAAGTCATCGATAGTCTGCGGCTGGTGATAGAAGCCCGGCGACGCCGGCAAAATCGTCACGCCCATGTTCGACAGCTTGAGCATGTTCTCCAGATGAATGCTCGAATACGGCGCCTCGCGGGGCACCAGAATCAGCTGGCGGCGCTCCTTTAAGGTCACGTCGGCAGCCCGCTCAATCAAGTTGTTGCAGGCGCCGGTCGCGATAGCCGACAAGGTCCCGGTAGAACACGGCACCACCACCATCGCCGCTGGCGAGCCAGAGCCCGACGCCACTGGCGACATCCAGTCTTCCTTGCCGTACACCCGAATCTGCCCGGCGGCGGCGCCGGTGTATTCCGTGAGGAAGGCTTGCATCATCTGTGGTTTGGACGGCAGCGAGACATCGGTCTCGGTGGCCATCACCAGTTGCGCAGCCTTGGAAATCAGGAAGTGTACCTCGCGGTCTTCACGCACCAGGCAGTCGAGCAGACGCAAGCCGTACTGGGCGCCCGAAGCGCCGGTCATCGCCAGCGTGATGCGTTCCGGGCCGTTGTTCATTGCAGCGCCTCGGCGAGTTTGCCGTGCAGGCCGCCGAAGCCGCCGTTGCTCATGATCACCACATGAGTGCCGGGCTGAGCCTGGCTCTTCACGCGCTCGATGATGCCTTCCAGCGAATCGCTGACGATCGACGGCACCGTGCACAATGCTGCTGTGGCGCCCAGATCCCAACCGAGGTTGGCCGGGGAATACCAGATCACCTGATCGGCATCGACCACACTTTCCGGCAAGCCATCACGGTGCGCGCCAAGCTTCATGGAGTTGGAGCGCGGCTCGATGATCGCGATCAGCGGCGCATCGCCAATACGTTTGCGCAGACCGTCGAGGGTGGTGGCGATGGCGGTCGGGTGGTGAGCGAAATCGTCGTAGATCGTGATGCCACGCACTTCCGCGACCTTTTCCATCCGGCGCTTCACGCTTTTGAACGCGCTCAGTGCAGCGATGCCCATCGACGGCACTACGCCGACATGACGTGCGGCGGCCAAGGTGGCCAAGGCGTTGGCGACGTTGTGCTGACCGGTCATGTCCCACTCGACCACGCCTTGAACGGCGCCTTCGAACATCACTTCGAATTTCGAGCCGTCTTCACTGAGCAGTTTGACTTGCCACTGACCGCCGGCACCGGTGGTTTGCACCGGGGTCCAGCAGCCCATTTCGATAACCCGCAGCAATGCCGGCTCGGTGGTCGGATGAATCACCAGGCCTTCGCTCGGGATGGTCCGCACCAAATGGTGGAACTGCCGCTCGATGGCTGCCAGATCAGGGAAGATGTCTGCGTGGTCGAATTCAAGATTGTTCAGAATCGCTGTACGCGGGCGGTAGTGAACGAATTTCGAGCGCTTGTCGAAGAACGCGCTGTCATATTCATCGGCTTCGATCACGAAAAATGGCGTATCACCCAGACGCGCCGACACCGAGAAATTCTGCGGCACGCCGCCGATCAGGAAACCCGGGCTCATGCCCGCGTGCTCCAGGACCCAGGCAAGCATACTGCTGGTGGTGGTTTTACCGTGAGTGCCGGCAACCGCCAGCACCCAGCGGCCTTGCAACACGTGATCGGCCAGCCATTGCGGGCCGGAGACGTACGGCAGGCCCTTGTTCAGCACGTATTCGACGGCCGGGTTGCCGCGGGACATGGCATTGCCGATCACCACCAGGTCCGGGGCGGGATCGAGCTGCGCCGGGTCGTAACCTTGGGTCAACTCAATGCCCTGGGCTTGCAGCTGAGTGCTCATTGGCGGATAGACGTTGGCATCGGAGCCCGTCACGTGATGGCCCAGCTCTTTGGCCAAAACCGCCATCGAACCCATGAAAGTGCCGCAGATACCAAGAATATGAATGTGCATAGTCGACCTCGTAAAACATGGCCGCAGGTTAGCGTAGGGAGGGGAAAATCGCACTCTTTAGCTGAGCGTGAGGCAACCGTTTGGCTGATCCGGCACGCTTTTGGTGGCGAGGGAGCTTGCTCCCGCTGGGTTGCGAAGCAGCCCCAAAACCAGTCAACGCGGTCATTCGGATCACCCGATTGCCAACTTTACGACTGCTGCGCAGCCGAGCGGGAGCAAGCTCCCTCGCCACAGGACTCAATCAGTCAGACAGAGCGGGCGATACCGTGTTTGCGCAGCTTTCTATAGAGGGTATTGCGGCTGACGCCCAGCTGTTCGGCGGTGTGGGTCATGTGCCAGCGCTGCTGCTCCAGCACCGTCAGCAACGCCAACCTCTCGGCATCGTCCAGCGGATACTCGGACGATTCTTCAACCGCCGACGCCGTCACCGGTCGGGCCTGGCGAATCGTCGCCGGCAGATCCTCCAGCCCGATCCGGCCGCCATCACACAATGCTGCCAGGGTCCGCAGCACATTGCGCAGCTGCCGCACATTGCCCGGCCAGGCAAAATCCAGCAAGGCCTGCCGCGCCGGGGCATCAATCAGAACCGTCTCCCCGCCCGCCTCTTCGGCCAGCAAAAAGTCGAGTAACTGTGATTTGTCAGCGCGCTCACGCAACGCCGGCAATGCGACTTCCAGTCCATTGAGCCGGTAATACAAATCCTCGCGGAAACTGCCGTCCTGCACCCGTTCAAGCAGATTGCGGTGGGTGGCACTGATGATCCGCACATTGACCGATTCCGGCTCACCGCCAATCGGCACCACCTGACGGTCTTCCAGCACCCTTAATAGCCGGGTCTGCATGCTCAGCGGCATGTCACCGATTTCATCGAGGAACAACGTCCCGCCATCGGCCTGCTGCAACTTGCCCCGCATGCCTTCCTTGCGAGCACCGGTGAAGCTGCCGCCGCGATAGCCGAACAGTTCGCTTTCGATCAGGCTTTCGGGAATCGCCGCGCAATTGAGGGCAACGAAAGATTGTGCTGCCCGTTGACTGGCCTGATGCACGGCTTTGGCGAAAGCTTCCTTGCCTGAGCCGGTTTCGCCATTGATCAGCAACGGCACGTCCCGTTCAAACACGCGCAAGGCCTTGCGGAAATCCTCCTGCAACGCGGCATCGCCCAGGCAAATGCCTGACAAGCGCGGGCGCTCGGCAACCATCGGGCTTTGCACCACCGGCACCGGAATACTGCGCGGCTGCCCGCGCAATACGGCAAACAACCGCCGCCCGTCACGGGTGCGCAATGGCCAACTGGCGCTGGCATTGGCGCTCGCACGGCCGAGCAACTCATCCAGCGAGCAGTCGAAAAACGCCTCCACCGGTTTGCCCAACAGCCCACCACGAATATGTCCCAGCAAATTCAGCGCACTCTGGTTCACCGCACAAATCCGCCCTTCCCCGTCAAACGCCAGCAACCCTTCGCTGAACAGCCCGACGGATTCGGCCTGAAGGTGAAAACGCAGCAACCATTGATTGTCGAAGTAACGCAGGAAATAGCAGCTCTCGATCATCTTCGCCGACAGATTGACCAAGGCCATGGTGTGGAATTGGCTCTGCCGCGAAACCTCGTGACGCGCCGAAGACACGTCGAGTACCGCCAGCAGCTCGCCGTGCGGATCGAACACCGGGCTCGCCGAGCAGGTCAGGCCGGTGTGACGCCCCCGAAAATGTTCGTCTTGATGGATGGTCAGGGATTGGCGCTCCACCAGGCAGGTGCCGATGCCGTTGGTGCCTTCGCAGGCTTCGCTCCAGTCGGCGCCAAGCCAAAGGCCGGCGCGCTCGAAAATCTTACGTTCGGTGGGCGCGGTGACGCAGTTGAGGATCACCCCGCGAGCATCGGTCAGCAGCACCGCGTGGCCGGCGCCGGAAAGTTGCTGGTGGAGGCTGGTCATTTCGGTGCCGGCGATCTGCAGCACT
The DNA here is from genome assembly GCF_053629455.1 of Pseudomonas sp. F-14 TE3482. NCBI lineage: Bacteria > Pseudomonadati > Pseudomonadota > Gammaproteobacteria > Pseudomonadales > Pseudomonadaceae > Pseudomonas > Pseudomonas sp. F-14 TE3482. The sequence continues at coordinate 2,010,579 of NZ_JBRJII010000001.1, read as the reverse complement.
TGCTGCAAACGTTCGCGGCTTTCCAGCACGCGGCCATGCTCCAGTACCGTCGGCGCCATGGTCAGGGCCGGGTCGAGGTGATAATCCTCAAGACAACGCAGCCAGGAACGGGCAATGGACGGATCGCTGCCGGGACCGTGCAGGTGGGATTTGCCTTGGGTCACGGTCAGCACTTGCTGGGCATGGCGACTCAAATGGTTATCGTGCATTTCTTATTATTCTCCCCGATAGCTGTGCTGCCCCCGCTAAGAGGCTGGCACACACCTTGTGGCGAGGGAGCTTGCTCCCGCTCGAGTGCGAAGCGCTCGCCAAAAATCATGACCGGCAGACATTTTGGGGCTGCTTCGCAGCCCAGCGGGAGCAAGCTCCCTCGCCACAGAGGATTACCAGTGTGGCAATTTTGAGGCCCAGCATCCTCCAGCCATCGACGCATTGCAATGCTGGCAAGACCCGCCAGTCACAGCCTGCGCCACAAACGGTACAAAGTGTCACAGGGGCTGTACCGCAAGCGTCACAAACGCTGCCCATTCGTCCGACAAAAAACACGCAAGGCCTTGATTTACCTGATCTGCAGCGCAGTGGCCCGACCTTTGCTCTACGCTTAATGCAGCGCTTTAGCGCGTCCTCCCTTATAAGCACAAAAGCCAAGGAGAAATCACCATGCGTTACGCTCACCCCGGTACTGAAGGCGCTATCGTTTCGTTCAAGAGCAAATACGGTAACTACATCGGCGGCGAGTTCGTCGCGCCTGTCAAAGGTCAGTACTTCACCAATACATCGCCGGTCAACGGCCAACCTATTGCCGAATTCCCGCGTTCCACGGCCGAAGACATCGAAAAGGCCCTGGACGCTGCCCATGCCGCCGCCGATGCCTGGGGCGCCACGTCCGCCCAGGCACGCTCGCTGGTCCTGCTGAAAATCGCCGATCGCATCGAACAGAACCTGGAAGTGCTGGCGATCACCGAATCCTGGGACAACGGCAAGGCCGTTCGCGAAACCCTCAACGCCGACATCCCGCTGGCCGCGGACCACTTCCGCTACTTCGCCGGTTGCATCCGCGCCCAGGAAGGCAGCGCCGCCGAGATCGACGGCAACACCGTGGCCTATCACATCCATGAACCTCTGGGCGTGGTCGGGCAGATCATTCCGTGGAACTTCCCGATCCTGATGGCCGCCTGGAAACTTGCTCCGGCCCTCGCCGCCGGTAACTGCGTGGTCCTTAAACCGGCCGAGCAAACGCCACTGGGCATTACCGTGCTGATGGAACTGATCGGCGACCTGCTGCCACCCGGCGTGCTCAACGTGGTGCAAGGCTTCGGCAAAGAAGCCGGGGAAGCCCTGGCCACCAGCAAGCGCATCGCCAAGATCGCTTTCACCGGTTCGACCCCGGTCGGCTCGCACATCATGAAATGCGCCGCCGAGAACATCATTCCGTCCACCGTGGAACTGGGGGGCAAGTCGCCGAACATCTTCTTCGAAGACATCATGCAAGCCGAACCGACTTTCATCGAGAAAGCGGCTGAAGGCCTGGTGCTGGCGTTCTTCAACCAGGGCGAAGTCTGCACCTGCCCGTCCCGCGCCCTGGTGCAAGAGTCGATCTACGACGAGTTCATGAAAGTGGTCATGAACAAAGTCCTGCAAATCAAACGTGGCGACCCGCTGGACACCGACACCATGGTCGGCGCCCAGGCATCCGAGCAGCAATTCGACAAAATCCTTTCGTACCTGGAAATCGCCAAGGGCGAAGGCGCCGAGTTGTTGACCGGCGGCAAAGTGGAAAAACTCGAGGGCAGCCTGGCGACCGGGTATTACATCCAGCCGACCCTGCTCAAGGGCACCAACAAAATGCGCGTGTTCCAGGAAGAAATCTTTGGCCCGGTGGTGAGCATCACCACTTTCAAGGACGAAGCCGAAGCCCTGGCCATCGCCAACGACACCGAGTTCGGCCTGGGCGCCGGCCTCTGGACCCGCGACATCAACCGCGCCTACCGCATGGGCCGCGCCATCAAGGCCGGTCGTGTGTGGACCAACTGCTATCACCTGTACCCGGCTCACGCCGCGTTCGGTGGTTACAAAAAGTCCGGCGTCGGCCGTGAAACCCACAAGATGATGCTCGATCACTATCAGCAGACCAAAAACCTGCTGGTGAGCTACGACATCAATCCGTTGGGCTTCTTCTAAAAACCGGGGGCGATACAGGTAGTTCTGTATCGCCCTTCAGATGGTCATCGCGGGCAAGCCCGCTCCCACAGTGATTTGGGTCAACCCCAACAGGTGAATTTATCCCATAACCCTGTGGGAGCGGGCTTGCCCGCGATGGCGTCCTTAAACGCACCGTAAATCATCGCCCTGCCTGTCTGGCATGGGCTTTGCGTGCCCGCTCTACACCTAAAACGCCATACCCGAAAGTCCAACAGATCAAACAATAAAAAAGACAGAGAGGACTTATGACTTCTACTACACAGCTCAAACCCACACTCGGCACCCTGCACCTATGGGGCATTGCCGTCGGCCTGGTGATTTCCGGCGAGTACTTCGGCTGGAGTTACGGCTGGGGCACCGCGGGGACCCTGGGTTTTCTCGTCACCGCCCTGATGGTGGCGACGATGTACACCTGCTTTATCTTCAGTTTCACCGAATTGACCACCGCCATTCCCCACGCTGGCGGGCCGTTTGCCTATAGCCGACGGGCCTTCGGCGAAAAAGGCGGACTGATCGCCGGCATTGCGACCCTGATCGAATTCGTCTTTGCGCCACCGGCAATTGCCATGGCCATCGGCGCTTACCTCAACGTGCAATACCCGGAACTTGACCCGAAGATCGCTGCTGTTGGTGCCTATTTCGTGTTCATGGGCTTGAATATCCTCGGCGTGAGCATCGCTGCCACGTTCGAATTGGTGGTCACCGTGCTGGCGGTCGCCGAATTGCTGGTGTTCATGGGCGTGGTCGCACCGGGCTTCAGCTTCAGCAATTTCGTGCTCAATGGTTGGTCGGGTTCCAACGAATTCACCATGGCCTCGATCCCCGGCATCTTTGCGGCAATACCTTTCGCAATCTGGTTCTTCCTCGCCATTGAAGGCGCAGCCATGGCCGCCGAAGAAGCCAAGGACCCGAAACGCACGATTCCCAGGGCTTACGTCAGTGGCATTCTGACCCTGGTGTTCCTGGCCATCGGCGTCATGGTGATGGCTGGCGGCGTCGGCGACTGGCGCCAACTGTCGAACATCAACGATCCGCTGCCTCAGGCGATGAAAGCCGTGGTCGGCAACGATTCAACCTGGATGCACATGCTGGTCTGGATCGGCCTGTTCGGCCTGGTGGCGAGCTTCCACGGGATCATTCTTGGCTACTCGCGACAGTTCTTCGCCCTGGCTCGCGCCGGTTACCTGCCCAAAGGGCTGGCCAAGCTGTCGCGCTTCCAGACGCCGCACCGGGCGATTCTGGCGGGCGGCGTAATCGGCATCGCGGCAATCTACAGCGACGGCCTGGTCAACCTGCAGGGCATGACGCTGACGGCGGCAATGATCACCATGTCGGTATTCGGCGCCATCGTGATGTACATCATCAGTATGCTGAGCCTGTTCAAATTGCGTAAAACCGAGCCGAACCTGGAGCGTACCTTCCGCGCACCGGGCTACCCTATCGTGCCGGGGATCGCGCTGTTTCTGGCCGTGGTGTGCCTGGTGGCGATGGCGTGGTTCAACACCTTGATCGGGTGTGTGTTCCTCGGGTTCATGGCGGCCGGCTACCTGTATTTCCAACTGACGGCCAAGCAGCGTTCCGACGCGCCGGCGGATGCAATGCTCGAAGGTATCTAATTGCACCGGCGCCGGGCGCACGCCCTATTTGGGAGCGCCCCATTCCTGTAGGAGCGAGGCTTGCCCGCGAAGGGCATGATGCGGTCTGACTGATACACCGCGTTATCGTTTTTCGCGGGCAAGCCCCGCTCCTACAGGTCATCAATTAATCAGGAGGACACCATGGCCGTATTTGCCCATACCGTCGGCGCCCAGACCTACCGCTTCGACAGTCTGAAAGACGTCATGGCCAAAGCCAGCCCGGCGCGCTCCGGGGACTTTCTGGCTGGCGTTGCCGCCCTCAATGATGGCGAGCGCGTGGCCGCGCAGATGGCCCTGGCTGACATCCCGCTGACTCATTTCCTACAGGAAGTATTGATTCCTTACGAGACCGATGAAGTCACCCGGCTGATCATCGACACCCACGACAAGCAAGCTTTTAAAGCGGTCAGCCACCTCACTGTCGGTGGCTTTCGCGATTGGCTGCTCAGCGACGCCGCCGACGAACAGAGCCTGCGCGCCCTCGCCCCGGGCCTGACCCCGGAAATGGCCGCCGCCGTGTCGAAGATCATGCGCGTGCAAGACCTGGTGCTGGTGGCGCAGAAAATCCGCGTGGTCACGAAATTCCGCGGCACTCTGGGCTTGCGCGGCCGGCTCTCGACACGCCTGCAACCCAATCACCCCACCGACGAACCGGCCGGTATCGCCGCGAGCATTCTCGACGGCTTGCTGTACGGCAACGGTGACGCGATGATCGGCATCAACCCGGCCACCGACAGCATCGCTTCGATCTGCGCCATGCTGGAAATGCTCGATGCGATCATCCAGCGTTACGAAATTCCTACACAGGCCTGCGTGCTGACCCACGTCACCACCTCCATCGAGGCGGTGAATCGCGGCGTTCCGCTGGACCTGGTGTTCCAGTCGATCGCCGGCACTGAAGCGGCCAACGCCAGTTTCGGTATCAACCTAAACGTCTTGCAGGAAGGCTATGACGCAGGCTTGAGCCTGAATCGCGGCACGTTGGGCCAGAATCTGATGTATTTCGAGACTGGCCAGGGCAGCGCCTTGTCGGCCAACGCCCATCACGGCATCGATCAACAGACCTGCGAAACCCGCGCCTACGCCGTGGCACGCCATTTCAAACCGTTTCTGGTGAACACCGTCGTAGGCTTCATCGGCCCGGAATACCTCTACAACGGCAAACAGATCATCCGCGCCGGCCTCGAAGACCACTTCTGCGGCAAGTTGCTGGGCGTGCCCATGGGTTGCGACATCTGTTACACCAATCACGCCGAAGCCGATCAGGACGACATGGACACCCTGCTGACCCTGCTGGGCGTGGCCGGGATCAACTTCATCATGGGCATCCCCGGCTCTGACGACATCATGCTCAATTACCAGACCACGTCGTTCCACGACGCCCTCTACGCCCGCAAAACCCTGGGCCTGAAACCGGCGCCGGAGTTTGAACAGTGGCTGGCGAACATGGGCATCTTTACCCAGGCAGACGGCCAAATTCACTTCGGCGACAACCTGCCACCGGCCTTCCGCCAAGCCATGGCGCAACTGGGATGAGTATTGAGATGGATAAACCACCTGTCGATCCGCAAAACCCATTGCTGGAACTGCGTCGCCTGACCCCGGCACGTATTGCCCTCGGTCGTACAGGCACCAGTATGCCGACCAGCGCGCAGCTGGATTTTCAGTACGCCCATGCACAGGCCCGGGATGCGGTGCATCTGCCATTCGATCACAGGGGGCTCAGTTCGCAACTGGCCGAGCGTGGACGTGAGAGTTTGCTGTTGCACAGCGCCGCCACGGACCGGAACAGCTATCTGCAGCGCCCCGATTTGGGGCGCAAGTTGAGTGATGAGTCGGCGCAGACCCTGCGCGACTATGCTCGGAATCATCCTGGCGGGGTGGACTTGGCGGTCGTGGTGGCCGATGGCCTCTCGGCATTGGCCGTTCATCGCCACACCTTACCGTTTCTGGCGCGCATGGAAGAACAGACAGCCGCTGAGGGTTGGTCCCTGTCGCCGGTGATTCTGGTGGAACAGGGCCGAGTTGCAGTGGCCGACGAGATTGGCGAGCTATTAGGCGCGAAAATGGTGGTCATTTTGATCGGCGAACGCCCCGGCTTGAGCTCGCCAGACAGCCTGGGGTTGTATTTCACCTATAATCCCAAAGTCGGACTGACAGACGCCTATCGCAACTGCATCTCGAATGTCCGGCTCGAAGGCTTGAGTTACGGCATGGCGGCACACCGCTTGCTGTATTTAATGCGCGAAGCCTGTCGGCGGCAGTTATCGGGGGTCAGTCTGAAGGACGAAGCCCAGGTTCAGACGCTGGAGTCGGACATTGGTGCAGATATGAAAGGTAATTTCCTACTGAGCCCGTCGGATACCTGAACCGTTTCCGCATTGCGTTTCTATTCAGGTTTCAGGCAGGATCGATGCACGGCCGCCAGGGTTTCCCGTCGCCGTCACCACGTAAGACAGCCACTTGAAGACGAGACCTACCATGCGGATTATTCAAGCGACCCTCGAACACCTCGACCTGCTGACCCCGTTGTTCGTCAAATATCGTGAGTTTTACGGTTCCCTGCCGTATCCGGACTCGTCCCGGGCGTTCCTCGAGAAACGCCTGCGGCGCAAGGAGTCGGTGATCTACCTGGCCCTGGCCGATGACGACAACAACAAACTGATGGGTTTCTGTCAGTTGTATCCCAGCTTTTCGTCTCTTTCGCTTAAACGCGTGTGGATCCTCAACGACATCTACGTCGCCGAAGACGCCCGCCGCCAGTTGGTGGCCGACAACCTGATCCGCACCGCGAAAAAAATGGCCAAGGAAACCAATGCGGTGCGCATGCGCGTTTCCACCAGCAGCAACAACGAAGTCGCGCAGAAAACCTACGAATCCATCGGGTTCAGGGAAGACACCGAGTTCAAGAACTACGTGTTGCCGATCAGTGAGGAGCTGTAAGCACTGGGGCTTTGTGGCGAGGGGGCTTGCCCCCGCTCGGCGGCGCAGCCGTCGTAAAACCTGAGCATGCGGTGTATCTCTGAAAAACCGTGACTACCTGGTTTAGGGGTCGCTTCGCAACCCAACGGGGGCAAGCCCCCTTGCCACAAAGATTGTGCAATGCCAACAGGCCTATGATCGTTCCATCGACATCCCCCGCTACAAACTCGAGGCGTTTTTCACTTCTCTCCCCGTATAATGCCCATTCTTCCGGCTCGTAAGAAAAATCACACTTAGCTGTAGTCTTACGCGAAGCCATCCGCACAGGCCTGCAGAGTCGGGCCATCACCACAGGTGCTTTCCATGGATTTCAACCCGATCGACCTTATCCTGCATCTCGATGTTTACCTCGACCTGCTGGTAACTAACTACGGGGCATGGATTTACGCCATTCTGTTTCTGGTGATCTTCTGCGAAACCGGTCTGGTGGTGATGCCGTTCCTGCCGGGCGATTCCCTGCTGTTCATCGCCGGCGCCGTGGCGGCCGGTGGCGGCATGGACCCGGTGCTGCTGGGCGGCCTGCTGATGCTGGCGGCAATTCTCGGCGACAGCACCAACTACATAATCGGCCGCACCGCCGGCGAAAAGCTGTTCAGCAACCCGAACTCGAAAATATTCCGCCGCGACTACCTGCAACAAACCCACGACTTCTACGACAAGCACGGCGGCAAAACCGTGACCCTGGCGCGTTTCATGCCAATCATCCGTACCTTTGCCCCGTTCGTCGCCGGTGTCGGCAAAATGCCCTACCCGCGTTTCTTTGCCTTCAGTGTTCTCGGAACCATCCTCTGGGTGGGCGGCCTGGTCACCCTCGGTTACTTCTTCGGCAACGTACCGTTCATCAAGAAAAACCTGTCGCTGCTGGTAGTGGGCATCATCCTGCTGTCGCTGCTGCCGATGATCATCAGCGTGATCCGCAGCCGCCTCGGGCATGCCGCGTCCAAAGCCGAACCCCGCTGACTCACGATGTGGTCCCTTAGCGCCTGGCGACGCCGGCGCACCTTGGCCAGGCATCCGATTGCCGATGACATGTGGCAACGGGTGCGCCATCACCTGAGCTTTCTCGATGGCATCAGCGCAGCCGAAGACCAGTGGCTGCGGGAAGCCTGCGTGCTGTTCCTGCAAGACAAACACCTGACCGCCCTGCCCGGCGTCGAGCTTCACCAGGAGCAACGCCTGCTGCTCGCCGCCCAGGCCCAATTGCCGCTGCTGCATCTGGGCGATCTGAACTGGTATCAGGGCTTTCACGAAATCATCCTCTACCCCGACGATTTCCTCAGCCCCCAGCGCCATCGCGATGCCAGCGGCGTCGAACACGAATGGGACGGCGAACACAGCGGCGAAGCCTGGCAGCAAGGCCCGATCATCCTCGCCTGGCCTGGCGTGATGGCCAGTGGTGGCTGGGAAGGCTACAACCTGGTGATCCACGAACTCGCGCACAAACTCGACATGCTCAACGGCGACGCCAATGGCTTGCCACCGCTGCATACCGATATGCGCGTCAGCGACTGGGCCAGAATCATGCAAGAAGCCTATGACGACCTCGACCGGCAACTGGACCGCAACCCGGACGCCGAAACCGCCATCGACCCCTACGCAGCGGAAAACCCCGCCGAGTTCTTCGCCGTCACCAGCGAATACTTCTTCAGCGCACCGGACTTGCTGCATGAGGCATATCCACAGGTTTATCAGCAGCTGAAGTTGTTTTATCGGCAGGATCCGCTGGCCCGGCTACGGCAACTTCTGGCTGAAAACCCGGTCTATCAGGCACACGACTAAGGTCTACACGACCTCTGGCGCATGGCAACGGTGGCAGAATATGCCTATAATCGCCGCCACTTTTTGGTCAATCCGGCCAAGTTTTTCTGGTCAACTAACGGGGGCACCGCCCAATGAGCTACAGCAAGATTCCGGCTGGCAAAGACCTGCCGAACGACATCTACGTCGCGATCGAGATCCCGGCCAACCACGCGCCGATCAAATACGAAATCGACAAAGACAGCGATTGCCTGTTCGTTGACCGTTTCATGGCCACCCCGATGTTCTACCCGGCCAACTACGGTTACATTCCCAACACCCTGGCCGACGACGGTGACCCCCTCGACGTGCTGGTCGTGACCCCTTACCCGGTAGCCCCAGGCTCGGTAATCCGCGCGCGTCCAGTCGGCATCCTGAACATGACCGACGACGGCGGCGGTGACGCCAAAGTGATCGCGGTTCCACACGACAAGCTGTCCCAGCTGTACGTCGACGTGAAGGAATACACCGATCTGCCTCCGCTGCTGATTCAGCAGATCGAGCACTTCTTCGCGAACTACAAAGATCTCGAAAAAGGCAAGTGGGTGAAGATCGAAGGCTGGGCCGGCGCAGATGCCGCCCGCGACGCGATCACCAAGTCGGTTGCTGCCTATAAAGGCTGAGAAGCCGCGGTAAGCTGCTAGCTGCGACGTTTGAAGAAGAACCCCGGTTGATCCGGGGTTTTTTGTGCGCGCTTGCAAAGCCTCTTTTAAACCGGTCGCTTAACGCTTGGGTGCATTGGTTTTTTCTCGTTTAATTTCCACTAAAAGCGCCTTACATCCAGTCTTAAATTTCCCTCGAAATTTGAACGGATCGTTTATTCAAACCCCCGTCCTGCGCCAGTAGACTCGTGTTTATGAAAAAGAACACTAGCGGCCCACGGTTTAAAGCACTCCTTGAAGCAGCGAAAATCACAACCACTGGATTTGCCGCTTTCTTCGACACGGAAGCGCAAAATATCCACAACTGGTACACCCGAGGTGTGCCCGCCTACCGCATGGAAGAGGTCGCCAGACTACTGTCTGTAAACAGCGACTGGCTGAAAACCGGCGAAGGCCCGAAAGAGTCCTCACGCCTGCGCGTACTCGACGAGTCCGGCAACACCTTCGACGCCCAGGCCATCCGCGGCATCTACACGGTGATCGAGCCCATCGACGTCGAATTGCCCTTCTATAAAGAAACAGCCACCGCCCCGGGCTCCAACAAAACTCACGTCGTCAAAGACCCCAGCCAATCCATCCGCCTGCCTCGCAGCCACCTGGACTCCCTGGAAATTAAGCACGCTGACGCTATCTGTACCCATATGATCGGCAACAGCATGGGCGAAAAGATTGAAGATGGCTCGACGCTTGCGATCGACCGTGGGCTGACTCAGGTTATTGATGGGGAAATTTATGCGATCGAGCATGACGGGATGCTGCGCATCAAATACCTGCACCGGATGCCGGGGAATGCGTTGCGATTGCGCAGCTATAACAAAGCCGAGTATCCCGACGAGATCTTCAGTGCCGAGCAGATCGACAAGCAAAACATCAGGGTATTGGGGTGGGTATTCTGGTGGTCGACGCTCAACAAACGCCGGCCGTCGGTGCCCTTCCTGTAAGCGTTAAAAGATCGCAGCCTGCGGCAGCTCCTCGGGGGGATAGGAAAATGCAGACCCCTGTAGGAGCTGCCGAAGGCTGCGATTCTGGCAATCAACCCGAAACCCAACTGCCCGGTCCTACAGAAACTCTCCTGCCAACAAATACCCCATCGCTCTACCCGGCACTTCCCGCTGGGAATTCCTCAAAAAAATCAGTATGCTGCGCCCCACATTTGCGCATCGACCCTTCTTCAGGCTCAGATCGCACCGACAAGGCAGATGACTTTCTCGCCAAGTCCCACAGCCGGACGCAAGATCCGGGTGTACGTTTTGAAGGCTGGCGCGGTTTACCAAAAATAAACCAAGCCAGTCCCCCGAGAAGCCGGCCACAAGCCGGCTTTTTAATGTCTAAAAAATAATCCTGAATTCACTTTGACCGCATTGAACTGCGGCCAACCCACATGTTGCGCGATTCAGTCGCAGCCGCACGTGAGGCGACACGCTGTCCGACAACTGGACGGTGAGCCGAATAGGCGTCATATTCGGCTCACTATATGAGCCGAATAGCATTTTTAATCGGCTCACTCATTCCAGGTTTCCAAAGCCACCGCAACCCGTCATCTGGCCGAACTGCTGGAGAAGGGCTGCCTGAAACGCCTGCCCGGCGGCGGGCGCAGTACTCGATATCAAATCAGCTATCCCGATGACTCAACAGATTAATCATGATCGATACAGTCCCGTGACGAGGGGGGCTTGTCGGAACGCCGCATCGCCCCGTTCGGCTGCGAAGCAGTCGCAAATTGCTGGATTCGGTACACCTGAAGAAACGCGGTGTCTGGTTTAGGGGCCGCTCCGCGCCCCAGCGGGAGCAAGCTCCCTCGCCACAGGGTGTGTTTTCACCCGGAAACTGTGGTGTCAAAGGCCCCGCTCATTTGCCCATAACCCCTATGTCTGCTAGTGTCGCGCCGGTTTAACGTCAACCGGAAATAGCCGCCATGGCCCGCAAAAAAGCTGCACTGGATTTCGAACAATCCCTCGCTGACCTGCAAACGCTGGTGGAGCGTCTGGAGAACGGCGAATTGTCGCTGGAAGACTCGCTGACCGCTTTTGAGCAGGGCATCGGGCTGACTCGCGATTGCCAGGCGGCATTGGCTCAGGCCGAGCAGAAGGTTCAAGTGCTGCTTGAGCGTGATGGTGAGCTGGCCGAGGAACCCTTCGACGCGGATCAGCCAGAATGATTGCGGCGTATTCGGCCACCAGCCAGGCTCGCGTCAACGCGGCACTGGAAACCCTGTTCAACCCGCCGACCCCCGAGCTCGCACGCCTCTACGAAGCCATGCGCTACAGCGTGATGAACGGCGGCAAGCGCGTGCGTCCATTGCTGGCCTACGCCGCGTGTGAGGCGTTGGGCGGCAAGGCCGAGCAAGCCAACGGCGCGGCCTGTGCGGTTGAACTGATCCACGCCTATTCGCTGGTGCACGATGATTTGCCGGCCATGGACGACGACGATCTGCGTCGCGGCCAGCCAACTACGCATAAAAAATTCGATGAAGCCTGCGCAATCCTCGCCGGTGACGGTTTGCAGAGCCTGGCCTTCAGCGCCCTGCTCGACCCGCGCCTGAACAGTTGCGACGCCGAAACCCGTCTGCAGATGGTCAGCGCCCTGGCGTTGGCGGCGGGCCCGGCGGGCATGGTCGGCGGGCAAGCCATCGATCTGGGCTCGGTGGGTCTGAAGCTCGATCAAAAAGCCCTTGAATACATGCACCGGCACAAGACCGGCGCGCTGATCGAAGTCAGCGTCAAGCTCGGCGCCCTGGCCAGCGGTCATGCCGCGAAGGACGAACTGAAGTCCCTGCAGAGTTATGCACAGGCCATTGGCCTGGCATTTCAGGTCCAGGACGACATTCTCGACGTTGAAAGTGACACCGAAACCCTCGGCAAACGCCAAGGCGCCGATATCGCTAGGGACAAGCCGACCTATCCGGCACTGCTCGGTCTCGACGCGGCCAAGGCCTACGCCTTGGAACTGCGCGATCAGGCCCTGCACGCGCTGCGACCGTTTGACGCGGCGGCTGAGCCATTGCGCGATCTGGCCCGGTACATCGTCGATCGCCGCAGCTGACGGCGTATCCGCCAAAAAAAACCAACGCGTGGGCAGGGGGCGATGCATCAGGTAAACTGCCGCATCTTTTATACCTATAACGATTCGCCTGATGCCCACGACGTTTCATGAGATTCCCCGCAAGCGCCCGACCACGCCCCTGCTCGACCGTGCCAACACGCCGGACGGCTTGCGCCGGTTAGGCGAAGCCGAGCTGGAAACCCTGGCTGATGAGTTGCGCCTGGAATTGCTCTACACGGTCGGTCAGACCGGTGGGCATTTCGGTGCCGGCCTGGGTGTCATCGAGCTGACCATCGCGTTGCATTACGTCTTCGACACCCCGGATGACCGGTTGGTGTGGGACGTGGGTCATCAGGCCTACCCGCACAAAATCCTCACCGGCCGTCGCGAGCGCATGAGCACCCTGCGCCAGAAGGACGGCGTTGCCGCCTTCCCGCGTCGTTCCGAGAGCGAGTACGACACCTTTGGCGTCGGCCACTCCAGCACCTCGATCAGCGCAGCGCTGGGCATGGCGATTGCTGCCCGCCTGCAACACAGTGATCGCAAGGCGATCGCGGTGATCGGCGACGGCGCACTGACCGCCGGCATGGCCTTCGAGGCGCTGAACCACGCGCCGGAAGTGGACGCCAACATGCTGGTGATCCTCAACGACAACGACATGTCGATTTCGCGCAACGTCGGCGGGCTGTCGAACTATCTGGCGAAAATCCTTTCCAGCCGCACTTACGCGAGCATGCGCGAAGGCAGCAAAAAGGTCCTGTCCCGCCTGCCCGGCGCCTGGGAAATCGCCCGTCGTACCGAAGAATACGCCAAAGGCATGCTGGTTCCCGGCACGCTGTTCGAAGAGCTGGGCTGGAATTACATCGGCCCGATCGATGGCCACGACCTGCCGACCCTGATCGCCACCCTGCGCAACATGCGCGATCTGAAAGGCCCGCAATTCCTGCACGTGGTCACCAAAAAAGGCAAAGGCTTCGCTCCGGCGGAAGTCGACCCGATCGGTTACCACGCCATCACCAAACTCGAACCCCTGGACGCCCCGGCCAACCCGCCGAAGAAAGCCGGCGGGCCGAAGTATTCCGGTGTGTTCGGTGAATGGCTGTGCGACATGGCCGCGGTCGATCCGCGCCTGGTCGGGATTACCCCGGCGATGAAGGAAGGCTCCGACCTGGTGGCGTTCAGCGAGCGCTTCCCGGAGCGTTATTTCGACGTCGCGATTGCCGAGCAACACGCCGTGACCCTCGCCGCCGGTATGGCCTGCGAAGGCGCAAAACCGGTGGTGGCGATCTATTCGACCTTCCTGCAACGCGCTTACGACCAGCTTGTGCATGATGTGGCGGTGCAAAACCTCGACGTGCTGTTCGCCATCGACCGTGCTGGTCTGGTGGGCGAAGACGGCCCGACGCACGCGGGTAGCTTCGACCTGTCGTTCCTGCGTTGCATCCCCGGCATGCTGGTGATGACCCCGAGCGACGAAAACGAACTGCGAAAAATGCTCAGCACCGGCCACCTGTACGACGGCCCGGCGGCGGTGCGTTATCCGCGCGGCACCGGCCCGAATGCGCCGATCGCGAAAGACCTCGAACCGATTGAAATCGGCAAGGGTGTCGTCCGCCGTCAGGGCAACAAAGTCGCCCTGCTGGTGTTCGGCGTGCAACTGGCCGAGGCACTGAAAGTCGCCGAGAAGCTGGATGCGACCGTGGTCGACATGCGTTTCGTCAAGCCGCTCGACGAAGCACTGGTTCGCGAAATCGCTGGCAGTCACGAACTGCTGGTGACCATCGAAGAGAACGCCATCATGGGCGGTGCCGGTGGCGCGGTCAGTGAGTTCCTCGCCCGCGAAAACATCCTCAAGTCGGTGCTGCACCTGGGCTTGCCGGACATCTACGTCGAGCACGCCAAGCCTGCGCAAATGCTGGCCGAATGCGGACTGGATGAGGCAGGGATCGAAGAAGCGGTGCGTCAGCGCCTGCAACTGCTGAACCTCTAAGACATATACAAAACCTGTGGGAGCGGGCTTGCCCGCGATAGCGGAATGACAGTCGACTTATTCATGGACTGACACTCCGTCATCGCGGGCAAGCCCGCTCCCACAGAGTTTTGTGCAGCCTCAAGAATGTGTTCACTTTAAAGCGCCAACGGATCATCCATGAAACTCTCCCCTTTTGCCCTGGCGCTGGCCCTCCTGCCGGCCGGCCAACTCTTGGCCGACACCTTCGAACGCGACCAAGCCCTGAAACTGCCCGACGTGCTGATCAGCGCCAACCGTCAGGTCGAAGCGCGCAACGACAGCAGCGCCGCCAACACCGTGTTCACCCGCGACGACATCGACCGTCTGCAGCCCAGCAGTGTCACTGACCTGCTGCGCCGGGTACCGGGTGCACAGGTCGGGCAAACCGGCGGGCGCGGCAGTCTGCCGGGGGTCTACATTCGTGGTACCAAGTCGGCGCAAAGTCTGGTGCTGGTCGACGGCCAACGCATCGGCAACTCGACCTCCGGCGACAGCAACCTGCAACACATCAACATCGAACAGGTCGAGCGAGTGGAAGTGCTGCGTGGTTCGCGTTCAGTGATTTACGGCAGCGATGCGATCGGCGGGGTGATCCAGATCTTCACCCGCCGTGGTGGCGAACAGGGCTTGCAACCCCGCATGCACGTGGGGGTTGGCAGCAATCAGACCTGGGAGCGCAGCCTTGGATTGTCTGGCGGCGATGGGCAGACACACTTCAATCTCGGCGCCAGCCTCGATGAAACCGCAGGCATCAATCGCACCCACCAGTCTTGGCCCAGTGATGGCGATCACGATGAATACCGCAATAAGTCGGTCAGCTTAAGCCTGAGTCACGCCCTCACCGATGACATCGAAGTCGGCGCCAATCTGCTGGATAACCAGGGCAAAAGCGCATTCGACAATCCGTTCGGCCGCTTCGATATGAACACCTTTGAATCGGTCCAGCAGCAGCCCTACAGCGAGTTCGCTGTGAGCAGCGTCAGCAGTTACGTCGATGCGCGCATCAACGACGCCTGGAAAACCCGCGTCGAATTCGGCCATAGCGAAAACCGTGAGAAGACGCTCGACAAGCTCAGCGACGAGCGCAGCGTGTTCAACACTTACCGCGATTCGGTGAACTGGCAGAACGACCTGACCCTGGATGAGCGCAACAGCCTGATCCTCGGAGGCGACTGGTACGAAGACCGAATCAACAGCAGCACAGCGTTCGACGAAGACAGCCGCTGGAACCGTGCAGCGTTTATCCAGCATCGCTATCAGGCCGACAGTTTCTCTACCGAACTGGGCCTGCGTCGCGACCAGAACCAGCAGTTCGGCGGCCAGAACAGCTGGAGTGGCACGTTCACGCTGCCGCTGAACCCGGACAACGATGTGCTGTTGACCTACAGCGAAGGCTTCCGCGCGCCGACCTTCAACGACCTGTACTACCCGGACTTCAGCAACCCGGACCTGAAACCCGAGACCTCGAAAAGTTATGAGCTGCAATGGCGCAGTCAGCTGACGCAGAGCAGTCGCCTGGAAGCTTCGCTGTACCGCACCGATCTGCAAGACGCGATTATTTTCGGCAGCAACAACCGCCCGGCGAACGTCGCCTCGGCGCGGATCAACGGTTTTGAAGCGGCCTTGAAACAAGAGCTGTTCGGCTGGCAGAGCAACCTTGGCCTGGCAATCATCGACCCGCGGGATCGCGACAGCGGCCACACCCTCGCCCGTCGTGCACGGCGGACGTTGAGCCTGGACCTGGATCGGCAGTTCGACCGACTCGGCCTCGGTGCCAGTTGGCAAGCGGTGAGCAGCAGTTATGACGACGAGAACAACCAGCAGCCGTTAGGCGGGTATGCGTTGTTGGGGTTGCGCAGCAGTTGGGCGCTGAATCGCGAGATCAAGCTGGAATTGAAGGTCGATAACCTGCTGGACAAGGGCTACGCCGGGCGTTGTACAGCCATGATGGCAGTCAGTATGGGTATCGCGAGGAAGGCCGGGCATGGATGTTCGGGGTGACCTGGACGCCGGATATTTGAAGCCATCACCCGATCACTGTGGCGAGGGAGCTTGCTCCCGCTCGGTTGCGTAGCAGCCGCAATCCAAGCTGACTCGGTCCACCTGAAAAGAACTCGTCGGCAGATTTTGGGGCCGCTTCGCAGCCCAACGGGAGCAAGCTCCCTCGCCACAGGTTAGAGGTCCGGCGCGATTAGCTGGCACAACTTGGCAGTCGCTTCGATCATCTGCCCACTCGGCCGCTCCAGGCCTTTGTCCGTCACCAGCAGCAATTGCCCCCGCGCCACCGCCGTTACCTGAGGCCAGCTCTTCCACGCATCGAGCTGCGCCTGATCACTGGCCAGAATCACCTCGGGATTGCGCTGCAACACCGCCTCCACACTGACCTGCGGTGCAGGCTGCGTCAGGTCGGCAAACACATTGCGCGCCCCGCACACCGCTAGAGCATCGCTGATGATCTGCCCGCCGCCCACGGTGTACAAGGGCCGGTCCCAGAGTTGGTAAAACACCCGTAACGGTTCATCCCTCCGATAACGCTGGCGCAGGGAATCGAGTCGTTGACGCAGATTTTCGGCCAATGAAACGCCACGCTCCGGTCTTCCGAGCTGCGTAGCGATCACTTCAATCTGGGCGGTAAGTTGTTCGAGGTTGTGGGGTTCGGCGACATAGGTGGGAATGTTCAGCCGTTTGAGCTGCTCACGCTGGGCCGGCCCCACACTGCCCGGCCACAACAGCAATAGATCGGGCTTGAGGCTGAGCAGTCGTTCCATGTCCAACTGGCCGTAGTTGCCAACGGAAGGAATGTCTTTGAGCTCAGCGGGACGTTCGCCGGCATCCAGCACACCGACCAGAAGGTCAGCCGAGTTCAGCTCCACGACGATCTCAGAAAGCGACGGCGCCAGACTGACGACCCGTTCAACCGCAGCCGCCGAACCGCTGACAGCCAGCAGCAACACTGCCAGCCAGATGCTGCGCATCAGCCGAGTTGACGCGGGATACGGTAGAGGTAGAACAGCACCGTGGTCGACAGCGCCAGCAGCACCAATGGAACGGCTTCAAGACCGACGAATACCGCCAGCGCACCAATCCAGGCGGGCAGGCCGGCGACCAGAAACGCAGCACGGCGTTTCGCGGCCAGGGCAATCCAGGCGCTGGGTTCTTCAGGAGTGTCGAGGGCTTTCTGGGTAGCGATCAGTGCGTGCTTGTAACCGCCAAAGAACTTCAGGCTGACAAACATCGACGCCACACCGGCGATAAACAATGGCATCGCCAGTACCGGCAAAATCGCCTCGCTCTGGCCGAATACACCATTGACCACGAACAGCGGCACCAAAGCCAGCGCCAGGTATTGCCACCAATTGACGGACAGTCGCCGCCGTACCTGACCGCGGGTCACGCCCGGTCAACCTCACCCTGATGCTCGTTGCCCATCATATGGTCGAGCTTGCTCGCCTTGGTGGCCAGATAGAGTTTGTTGTGTGGGTTGTGCCCAGTGTGCAACGGCACGCGCTCGGCAACCACGATGCCCATGTCGGTCAAGGCTTTGACCTTGCGTGGGTTGTTGGTCATCAGACGCAGGGACTTCACGCCCAGGTGCTCCAGCATCGGCAGGCACATGGCGTAGTCGCGCTGGTCGGCGGCAAAACCCAGACGCTCGTTGGCTTCAACGGTGTCTGCACCGCCGTCCTGCAATTCATAGGCGCGGATCTTGTTCAGCAGGCCAATGCCGCGACCTTCCTGACGCAAGTAGAGCAACACGCCACGGCCTTCACGGGCGATTGCCTGCAGGGCTGCCTCGAGTTGCGAACCGCAGTCGCAACGCTGGCTGAACAAGGCATCGCCGGTCAGGCATTCGGAGTGCAACCGGCCGAGTACCGGAGCACCGTCGGCAAACTCACCCAGGCTCAGTACGACGTGCTCGCGCCCGTTCTCTTCGTCGAGAAAGCCATGCATCGTGAATTGCGCAAAAGGCGTTGGCAGCTTGGAAGCGGCGACAAAAACGACAGGCACCGGTGTGCTCCTGATCTATAAGTACTGAAGATTCGCAGAGGCGGCATTGTAACAGCACGTTCCTACAGACGCTTAGGCTGAATTATGGGGCATAACGATCAAAAAGTTTGATCAAGAGGCCAAGCCAACAACCCTGTGGGAGCGGGCTTGCTCGCGAAGACGGTTCCACATTCAAAATCATTGTGACTGTCACACCGCTTTCGCGAGCAAGCCCGCTCCCACATTCACCGTACTTATTCTGTGTCAAACGGGTACGGCTGCTTCCACTTCGCGAAAATCGGTTTCAGCTGGCCGTTTTTTACCAGCACTTCCATGCGCTGATCGAACAGCGCCATCAACGTGCGAGCCCGAGGTGTATCGGCGAAGCACAGGTAAAGCGGTAATTCCGCGATATGCGTGCGGCGAAACTGCGACGTGTCCGTGACTCGGCTAAGGACGTAATCGACTTCGGTCAGTGCATCGATGTAATAGTCGGCGCGATTGTGGGTCAGCATGGACGCAATTCCCGTCCGCCGCACGACTTCGTTATAGCGCTGCACATTGGGTAGATAAGCCTGATATTTGTAGCCGCGTACCCAGGCCAATCGGTAGCGGCCCAAGGTATCCAGGGTCGGCGCTGGATTGCTGGCCAAGCCCAAGGCGTAGATGTGGTCGGTATCGAAATTCCATCGTGGATAAAGCAGGTCGCTCGCCTCCTCCCGATAAGAACCGACACAAGCGTCCACTTCCCCACGCTGGGCCAAGCCCATGGCGCGCGTATAAGGTTCGGTTCGAATATCCAGTTTTACGCCCGCCGGCTCGAAGACTTTGCGTAACACCTCCCAGCCCAAACCCTGACCATCGGCGGCGGTAAAGTCTTCCCAGGCTTCGCTGGCGAGGTGAATCACGGAGGGCGTCGTCGGTGCATCCTCCGCCCGGGCGAGCGAGCAAAACACCGCGAAAACCATCAGCAGCAACCCGCGTCGCGCTATCCCCGGCTCTCTCACTTGGCGCCTCAGACGAAAAACCACACCAGCCCTTGCATCGCCAACCACGCAAATACGCCTGCCAGCACGTCGTCGAGCATGATCCCGACCCCACCGTGCACATGCCGGTCGATCCAGTGAATCGGCCAGGGCTTGAGGATGTCGAAGAAGCGGAACATCAGGAACCCCGCCAGCAACCAATACCAGCCTTCCGGTACCAGCCACAGGGTGATCCACATCCCGACCATTTCGTCCCAGACGATGCCTTCATGGTCGTGCACGCGCAAATCATCGGCGACCTTGCCGCACAGCCAGAAGCCGAACAGCATGGTGATGCCGAGCATCAGCCAATACCCCCAATCGGGCAGCATCTGCCACAACGGAATGAAGGGTAACGCCACTAACGAACCCCAGGTGCCCGGCGCTTTTGGCAGGGTGCCCGAGCCGAAGCCGAACGCCAGAAAATGCCAAGGGTTGCGCCAGACCGACGGCGGTACGAACTCCGCCGGGACCTGTTTGGGATGATCTGTCACGGTGTCTCCCGAAAATGTTGATAACCCCGGATTGACGGGGTGATGTCGTGTCCGTCGGCGTCCAGCAATGTCACGCCCTGCCCTGCAACCACCTGCCCCAGCACATGGATCGGCCAGCCGTCCGCCAGCAATGATGGCAACTCGGCGGGCGGCAAGGTGAAGGCCAGCACGTAATCGTCACCGCCACTGAGGGCGGCTTGCTCAGCGCCAGACTGACCAAGGAAGGCCAGCAGCGCCTTCGACAACGGCAGCTTACTGCGCTCCACCTGAACCCCGACTTTCGATGCCAGGGCAATATGCCCACAGTCGGCGAGCAGGCCGTCGGAGATATCCAGCGCCGCAGTGGCTCTGCCGCGCAACGCCATGCCCAGACCCAGCTGCGGTTGTGGCGACCAGTAATGAGCCCGCAACGGATCAGCGATGGCCGCGTCAGCCATTCGCTGACCGAGCACCAACGGCAATGCACCCGCGCCATTCCCCAACTCACCGCCCACGCAGAGCAAGTCGCCCGGCTGTGCGCCGCTGCGGGTCAACGCCAGGCCGGCCGGCACCCGACCGAACACGGTCATGGTCAGGCTCAACGGCCCGCGGGTGGTATCTCCCCCCACCAGCGCCACAGCGCAATTTTGCGCCATGAGGTTCAAACCACGGGCGAAGGCTTCCAGCCAATCGGTGGTCACCGTCGGCAAGGTCAGGGCAAGGGTAAAGGCAATGGGAGCGGCGCCCATGGCGGCCAGATCACTGACAGCCACAGCCAGCGAGCGCTGACCGAGCAGAAACGGGTCACAGGGGTCTGCGAAATGCACACCGGCCACGAGCGTGTCGGTGGAAATCGCCAACTGCTCCCCGGGGGGAACAGCCAGCAAGGCGCAGTCGTCGCCGATCCCCAGAGCAACGCCTTCGCCGCCCTGCGCACAAGGCGCGGCGGCGAAGAAATTGCGGATCAGCTCAAACTCGCCCATCAGGTATCCTGTCTCACCAATGCTGTTCCTTTTTTAGCGGCGTCTGTTGTCGCCAGTCTGCGTTGCCGCTCCTCGCCATAGCCAGCTATGACTCGTCGCGGCGCCTTGTCTGACAACAACAGCCACTCGCCAAAAAAGGAACGCATCGGCGAGACAGGACACTGCTTCAAGCGCCGATCAGCGCTTGAACGCCTTCACTTCAGCTTCACGCAGACGCGGGGCCAGCTTGTCGAGCACGCCGTTGACGAACTTGTGGCCGTCGGTGGAACCGAAGACCTTGGCCAGTTCGATACCTTCGTTGATCACAACGCGGTACGGCACATCAACGCGCTCGAGCAGTTCCCAGGTGGACAGGCGCAGAACCGCCAGTTCAACCGGGTCCAGCTCTTCGATGGTGATGTCCAGGCATGGCGCCAGTGCGGCGTCGATCCGGTCCTTCTGAGCCGGAACCCCATGCAGGATTTCACGGAAGTAGGCGCCGTCGACATCGCTGAAATCGTTATCGACCCGAAATTGCGCTTCGATCTCGTTCAGCGACTGCTTGGCCATGTGCCATTGGTACAGCGCCTGAGTCGCGAGCTGACGGGCTTCGCGACGCTTGACGCTTTTCGATGGCTTGCCGGCATCCGCAGGCTTTGGATCGCGCGGGTTGAAACGATCACTTTCGTCGCTAATCACTTGGCCTCCAACTGCGCCAGCAGGCTGACCATTTCCAGAGCGGACAGGGCAGCTTCAGCACCTTTGTTACCGGCCTTGGTGCCGGAACGTTCGATGGCTTGTTCGATGGAATCAACGGTCAGTACGCCGAAAGCGACCGGTACGCCGAATTCCATGGACACCTGGGCCAGGCCCTTGGTGCATTCGCCCGCCACGTATTCGAAGTGCGGAGTACCGCCACGAATGACTGCGCCCAGGGCGATGATTGCCGCGAACTCGCCCTTCTGAGCGACTTTCTGCGCAACCAGCGGGATTTCGAAGGCGCCAGGCGCACGGATGATGGTGATGTCGCTTTCGCTCACGCCATGGCGAACCAGGGCATCAACTGCACCGCTGACCAGGCTTTCAACGACGAAGCTGTTGAAACGGCCCACTACCAAAGCGTAGCGGCCTTTAGGGGCGATGAAGGTACCTTCGATGGTCTTCAGGGTCATTCGTTAGATCTCTTAAAGAGCCGGGACGCGTTTTCTACGCGTCCCTCAGTGATGTGTTAACCGCGAATACAGGCCCGCAAATTGCCGGTCATTATTCGGAGGGCACGTATTCTACAACTTCCAGATCGAAACCGGATATCGCATTAAATTTCATCGGCGCACTCATCAGGCGCATTTTGCGCACGCCCAGGTCGCGAAGGATCTGTGAACCCGCACCGACGATGCTGTAGGTGGTCGGTTTTTTCACTGCGCTGTGATCCGCGGTTTCGCGGATATGCGCCAGCAATACGTCGCCATCGAGCGGGTGACCGAGCAACAGCACCACGCCACTGCCAGCCTCGGCAACCGCAGCCATGGCGGCGCGCAGGCTCCAGCGGCCCGGTTGTTTGACCATCAACAGGTCACGCAGCGGGTCCATGTTGTGAACCCGGACCAGCGTCGGCTCTTCAGCACACACGGTGCCCAGGGTCAGGGCCATGTGCACGTCGCCTTCTACCGAATCACGATAGGTCACCAGGTTGAACTGGCCCAGTTCGCTGTCCAGCGGCTGCTCGGCAATCCGCTGAACGGTACGTTCGTGGATCATCCGGTAGTGAATCAGGTCGGCGATGGTGCCGATCTTGATGTTGTGTTCGGCGGCAAACGCTTCGAGTTCGGCGCGACGGGACATGGTGCCGTCATCGTTCATCACTTCGCAGATCACACCGCTCGGCTCGAAACCGGCCATGCGCGCCAGGTCGCAGGCAGCTTCAGTGTGACCGGCGCGGGCCAGCGTACCGCCGGCCTGGGCCATCAGCGGGAAGATGTGGCCGGGGCTGACGATGTCTTCAGCCTTGGCGTCTTTGGCAGCAGCGGCTTGCACGGTGCGCGCACGGTCGGCCGCGGAGATACCGGTGGTCACACCTTCGGCGGCTTCGATGGACACGGTGAACTTGGTGCCGAAACCGGAACCGTTGCGTGGCGCCATCAACGGCAGCTTGAGCAGTTCGCAGCGTTCGCGGCTCATCGGCATGCAGATCAGGCCACGAGCGTGCTTGGCCATGAAGTTGATGTGTTCAGGCTGGCAGCACTCGGCGGCCATGATCAGGTCGCCTTCGTTCTCGCGGTCTTCGTCATCCATGAGGATGACCATCTTGCCTTGGCGGATGTCTTCAACCAGTTCTTCGATGCTATTGAGCGCCACAAGGCACCCCCCTTCTTTCGAAATTTGAGCTTCAGGATTTGAGGTAGCCGTTTTGGGCCAGAAAGCTTTCGGTGATGTTACTGGACGGCCTTTGCGAAGAGTCAGACTCTGCGGCTTTATCGCCTAAAAGCAGGCGCTCCAGATAACGTGCCAGCAAATCAACTTCAAGATTCACCCGGCGACCTGGCTGGTAAGACGCCATGATGGTTTCGCTCAGGGTGTGCGGAATGATGGTCAGCAAGAACTCGGCGCCATCGACTGCGTTCACGGTCAGGCTGGTGCCGTCGACGGTGATCGAGCCTTTATGGGCGATGTACTTGGCCAGGTCTTTCGGCGCGCGGATGCGGAATTCCACAGCGCGGGCATTTTCGGTACGGGCAACCACTTCGCCCACGCCATCGACGTGACCACTGACCAGATGTCCACCGAGACGGGTGGTCGGGGTCAGGGCTTTTTCCAGATTCACCGGGCTGCCGCTTTTGAGATCATTCATGGCGGTGCAGTCGAGGGTTTCGCGACTGACGTCCGCCGCAAAGCCATTGCCCGGCAATTCAACCGCCGTCAGGCACACGCCATTGACGGCAATGCTGTCGCCCAGTTTGACGTCGCTCAGGTCGAGCTTGCCGGTTTCTACGTAAACCCGCACATCTCCGCCTTTTGGGGTCAATGCACGAATACTGCCGATGGATTCGATGATGCCGGTAAACATGGAGTCCTCCTCGAGAACAGAGCCAGCGCTAGAGCAATGGCCGGGAATTATACGCTCGCCGATGGCACAGGGATGGCAGTGACTCGCCAGTCATCGCCAACCGCACGGATTTCGGTGATTTTGAGCTCGGGCGCGTCTTTCATCTGCGCCAGCGGCCAGTCCAGCAACGGCCGTCCCGTGGAACCGAGAAACTTGCCAGCAATGAAGATCTGAAACTCATCCACCAGCCCGAGCTGGGCAAACGCGCCAGCCAGTCGGGGGCCGGCCTCGACCAGCACATCATTGACGCCACGGTTGGCGAGTTCGACCAGTAACCGATGCAGATCGACCTGGCCATCGTCGCCCGGTACGATCAGGCATTCCGGGCCGTTGGCGTACTGTTCTTCCACCGCGACACACGTGGCGACCAGTGCCGGACCGGCCTTGAAGAACGGTGCATTCAGCGGCACCCGCAGGCGACCGTCGATCAGCACGCGAAGCGGCGGACGGCTCATGGCCAACGCGGTCTGCTCGGCGTCCAGACCCAACTCGTCGGCACGTACGGTCAAACGCGCGTTGTCCGCCAGTACCGTGTCGGCGCCGGTCAGTACCACGCTGGCCTGGGCGCGCAAACGCTGTACCACCGAACGCGCCGCCGGACCGGTGATCCACTGGCTCTCGCCGCTTTCCATCGCTGTGCGGCCGTCGAGGCTCATCGCCAACTTGACCCGCACGAACGGCAAACCATGTTCCATGCGTTTGAGGAAGCCTTGATTGAGCTTACGCGCCTCGCCTTCCAGCACGCCGCTTTCGGTGGCGATACCGGCCTCGGCCAGACGCTGCAGACCGCGACCGGCGACTTCCGGGTTCGGGTCCTGCATCGCCGCAACGACGCGCGCCACACCGGCATTCACCAATGCATCCGCGCAGGGCGGCGTACGGCCGTGGTGGCTGCAAGGTTCGAGGGTCACGTAAGCCGTGGCGCCTCGCGCCTTGTCGCCAGCGGCGCGCAGGGCGTGGACTTCGGCGTGGGGCTCACCGGTGCGCACATGCCAGCCTTCGCCGACAATCTGCCCGTCACGCACCACCACGCAGCCAACCCGGGGGTTGGGATGCGTCGTGTAATGACCTTTGCGCGCCAGTTCCAGGGCCCGGGCCATGTAATGCGCGTCGAGGATGGCTTGTTCGGGGGAGGTGGTCATTCTTTCACCGGCTCACGGGCGAGGCGATCGATCTCTTCGCGGAACTCGTTGAGGTCCTGGAAGCGTCGGTACACCGAAGCGAAGCGGATATAGGCGACTTCATCAAGCTTCTTCAGCTCGGCCATCACCAGTTCGCCGACCACGAGGGATTTGACCTCGCGTTCGCCGGTGGCGCGCAGCTTGTGTTTGATGTGCACCAGCGACGATTCGAGGCGCTCGACACTCACCGGGCGCTTCTCCAGCGCCCGCTGCATACCGGCACGGAGTTTTTCTTCGTCGAACGGCTGGCGACTGCCGTCGGTTTTGATCAGGCGCGGCAACACCAGTTCAGCGGTTTCGAACGTCGTGAAACGTTCGCCGCAGGCCAGGCATTCACGCCGGCGGCGCACCTGTTCGCCCTCGGCGACCAGACGCGAGTCGATGACCTTGGTGTCGTTGGCACCGCAGAAGGGACAGTGCATGGTGGCAGGCAACAAAAAATGGGAGGGCCATGGTAGCGCATCCCCGTGGCAAGACAAGCCATAGGGTTTGCGGTATACAGACTGGCTGTCTATGGATTTCATTTGCTGGAGCCGCCAATGCCGTTACGACCGCTCGTTTTGCTCAGTCTTTTCAGCCTGCTAGTGGCCTGTGGCAGCGATGCGCCCAAATCCCAGCCGCCGACACCAGGCCCTGCACCGCAACAGGCGCAGAAGAAAGCCAAGGCGGCGGCCGAGCTCGGTCCGCTGCCGGCGCATCAACGTGAATTGAGCGGCACTCTGCAGGGCGTGCCGGCCGGTGCCGAAGTCGAACTGGCGTTGCTGGTGATCGACGAAAAGGATCGTCCGCAACTATTGCTCGCCAGTTCCAGCCTGATCGGTACCAATCAAGTGTTGCCGTTTCGCCTGCGTTTCAACCCCGAGTCCTTTCCGGCCGGTGCCCGCGTCGAGCTTCGTGGCCGCGCCAGCCAGTCCGGACAGTTGATTCTGCATCTGCCGGCGCAAATGATCACACAGCCAACCACCCAGGCATTGGGTCAGCTGCAATTCGTCAAAGCGCCATGATTGCACCGCTCGACCTGCAACAGGCGTTGGGTGAACTGCTTGGCGATGCACAGCTTGTAGCCTGTGAGTTACCCGGCACCGAACTGAAACTCTGGCTGATCGACGGCGACAATATGGATCGCGCCTTCAGCCCGGAAGAAACCCGGCGCATTCTTCACGAACCGCCGTATTGGAGTTTCTGCTGGGCCAGTGGGCTGGCCGTGGCTCGCTATCTCGCCGAGCACCCGCAATGGGTCGAAGGTAAACGGGTGCTGGATTTCGGCGCCGGCTCAGGGGTCGCCGGGATTGCGGCGGTGAAAGCCGGGGCACTGGAAGTGGTGGCCTGTGACCTGGATCCGTTGGCGATTGCCGCGTGTCGGGCAAATGCCGAACTCAATGGCGTGCAGCTCAGCTACTCGACGGACTTTTTCAACGAGGCCGATCGGTTTGATCTGATTCTGGTGGCCGACGTGTTGTACGACCGGGCAAACCTGCCGTTGCTCGACGAGTTTCTCAGCCGTGGCCGGGAAGCGTTGGTGGCGGATTCGCGGGTGCGCGATTTTCGCCATCCGTTGTATCGGCGCATCGAGATGCTGGAGGCGATGACCTTGCCGGATCTGGCCGAACCCGAAGAGTTTCGGCATGTGAGCCTCTATCACGCGCGGCGTGGCTAGGTAAAAGCTTCGCGGGCAAGCCTCGCTCCTACAGGTCCGCACTGATTTCAAGATCGACACCAACCCTGTAGGAGCGAGGCTTGCCCGCGAAGACGTCCCGTCAGGCAGCAGATCACTCAATGGTCACCCCCGCTTTCAGCCACCCCCCGCCAAGCCTTATAGTGACCACATCCACGCTTTTACGAGATCCCCCATGAGTCAGGAAACGCCGTACATTTTCGACGCCACGACTGCCGATTTCGACCAGTCGGTGATCGAGAACTCTTTTCACAAACCGGTGCTGGTGGATTTCTGGGCCGAATGGTGTGCGCCGTGCAAGGCTTTGATGCCGATGTTGCAAACCATCGCCGAGAGCTATCAGGGCGAGTTGCTGCTGGCCAAGGTCAATTGCGACATCGAGCAGGACATTGTTGCGCGCTTCGGCATTCGCAGTCTGCCGACTGTGGTGCTGTTCAAGGATGGTCAACCGGTGGACGGCTTTGCCGGTGCACAACCGGAATCGGCTGTGCGCACCATGCTCGAACCCCACGTGCAAATGCCGCCGCCCGCTGCAGCCGACCCGTTCGAGCAGGCTCAGGCGCTGTTCGATGACGGCCGTTACGCCGACGCCGAAGCCACCCTCAAAGTACTGCTGGCTGAAGACAACACTAACGCCAGGGCGCTGATCCTCTACGCCCGCTGCCTGACTGAGCGCGGCGAACTGGGTGAAGCGCAAATCGTGCTCGACTCGATCAAGACCGATGAGCACAAGGCTGCCCTGGCCGGCGCCAAGGCGCAGATCCAGTTCCTCGGTCAGGCCAGGGATTTGCCGGATGCGGCAGACCTGAAAGCGCGTCTGGCGAAAAATCCGCTGGACGATGAGGCCGTCTATCAACTGGCGATCCAGCAACTGGCCCGTCAGCAATACGACGCGGCGCTGGATGCCCTGCTGAAACTGTTCATCCGCAATCGCAGCTACAGCGAAGGCTTGCCGCACAAGACCTTGCTGCAAGTGTTCGAATTGCTGGGCAACGATCACCCGCTGGTGACCACGTACCGTCGCAAGTTGTTCGCTGCTCTCTATTAACGTCAAAAGATCGCAGCCTTCGGCAGCTCCTACGCTGGCTTATGCCAGCTGTACAGCGGCGTATCTCCGCCGCTCACCACTTTGACGTCTGCACAGTGGCGCAAGCGCACCAACAAGCGCTTGCCCGCCGCTGCGCTGCCCGTCAACCCTTCCAGTTGCTCCAGCAAATCCGGCCCGCTCAATTGTCCGGCCTTGCGTAGTAACTCTTGGGCGATCTGCCACAGCGCATCGTCCTGATTCACCGGTTTGGCGGGCGCAACACTGGCCTCGGGTTTTGCTGCCTGCAACTGCGCACCGAGCTGCGCCCAGTCGCCTTCATCGAGCTCCAGTGTCAAATCCACCGGCCAGTCGCCGATGCTTCCGCGTATTCGCAACATAAGTCTGCTCCTGCCCATACCTGACTCGCATGCTCCCATGGGTCTTGCGCAACGCCAAGCAGACGGTCAAACTCTCCGCACTTTCGTTATAAGATTACATAACAAACTTTTCATTTTACTTTCCGGAGATCCGTCATGCGCCGTCTGCTGCTCGCTTTGCCGTTTGCCTTGTTGCCGCTGGCTGTCGCCCATGCAGCGGTCGAGCATGATCACGATCATGATGAACATGGCAGCCTCAGCGCCCACGAACATGGCGTCGGTCGCCTGAATGCGGCGCTGGATGGCCAGACCCTGGAGCTGGAGCTGGAAAGCCCGGCGATGAACCTGGTGGGTTTCGAACACGCCGCTACCACCGACGCCGACAAGGCCAAAGTCGCCGCCGTCCGCGCGCAGCTGGAAAAACCGCTGGTGCTGTTCAATCTGCCAAAAGCCGCCGGTTGCGTGGTCGCGACTCAGGAACTGGAAAGCCCGCTGTTCGGTGACAAGCCGGATGCCGATGACCATGACGAAGAAGACGCCAAGGATGGTCATGAGCATCACCATGACCACAGCGAAATCCATGCCCATTACCAATTCAGCTGCTCGGCCCCGGGCGCGCTGAAGACCCTGGACCTGGCGAATATCTTCAACACATTCCCGGCCACCCAGAAGATTCAGGTACAACTGATCAGCCCGAGCGGGCAGCAAGGGGTTGAAGTAACAGCCAAGGCTGCCGCCCTGAAATTCTGATCCGACACCAATCCAATGTGAGAGCGGGCTTGCTCGCGAAGGCGGCAGCACATATAGCAATGATGTGACTGAAATACCGCTTTCGCGAGCAAGCCCGCTCCCACAGGGTTCACCACCAACCTGACCGGTTTCACATGACCCAAGCACTCATCGAACTGTCCGACCTGGGCTTCAGTTGGCCCGGTCATCCGCCGCTGCTGGACATCCCGGCGTTTCGCCTCATGCCGGGTGAAACCCTGTTCCTCAAAGGCCCCAGCGGCAGCGGCAAGACCACTCTGCTCGGCCTGCTCGGCGGCGTGCAAAAGCCTGATCGCGGCAGTATTCGCCTGCTTGGCCAGGAGTTGACCGAACTCTCTGCCGGTGCCCGCGACCACTTCCGCGTCGATCACACCGGCTACATCTTCCAGCAGTTCAACTTGCTGCCGTTTCTCTCGGTACGCGAGAACGTCGAGTTGCCCTGCCACTTCTCCAAAGTGCGCGCAGAACGGGCGGAACAGCGCCACGGCAGCGTCGATCAAGCCGCGGCCACCCTGCTCGCCCACTTGGGCCTGAAGGATGAAAACATCCTCAGCCGCCGCGCCGATTCGCTGTCCATCGGCCAGCAGCAACGGGTCGCCGCCGCTCGTGCGTTGATCGGTCAGCCGGAACTGGTGATCGCCGACGAACCGACCTCGGCGCTGGACTACGACGCCCGCGAAAACTTCATTCGCCTGCTGTTCGCCGAATGCCGCGAAGCCGGGTCGAGCCTGTTGTTTGTCAGCCATGACCAGAGCCTCGCGCCGCTGTTCGATCGCCACCTGTCGCTGGCCGATCTCAATCGCGCCGCCACCCCGTCCGAGGTCTGAGATGTATTTGTTTCGTCTAGCCATGGCCAGCCTGGCTAACCGTCGCTTCACCGCGATCCTTACCGCGTTCGCCATCGCCCTGTCGGTCTGCCTGTTGCTGGCGGTGGAGCGGGTGCGCACCGAGGCCAAGGCCAGTTTCGCCAGCACCATCAGCGGCACCGACTTGATCGTCGGCGCGCGTTCCGGCTCGGTGAACCTGCTGTTGTATTCGGTGTTCCGCATCGGCAACGCCACCAACAACATCCGCTGGGACAGCTTCGAACATTTCGCCAACAACCCGAAAGTGAAGTGGGCGATCCCGATGTCCCTCGGCGATTCCCATCGCGGATATCGGGTGATGGGCACCACCGAGGCGTACTTCGAGCATTACCAGTACGGCCATCGACAGCACCTCGAACTGGCGGACGGTCGCGCCTTCGCCAGCGATCCATTCGAAGTGGTGCTCGGCGCCGAAGTGGCCGATGCGCTGCATTACAAGCTCGGCGACAAACTGGTGTTGGCCCATGGCGTAGCGGTGATCAGCCTGGTCAAACACGACGACAAACCGTTCACCGTGGTCGGCATTCTCAAACGCACCGGCACCCCGGTGGACCGCACGCTGCACATCAGCCTCGGCGGGATGGAAGCGATTCACGTCGACTGGCACAACGGCGTGCCGGCGCGCGGTAATGGCCGGATCAGTGCCGACCAGGCGCGCAACATGGACCTGACGCCGCAAGCGATCACTGCGTTCATGCTCGGCCTCAACAGCAAGATTTCGACGTTCGCGCTGCAACGGGAGATCAACGAATTCCGTGGCGAACCGATGCTGGCGATCCTGCCGGGTGTGGCATTGCAGGAGCTGTGGAGTTTGATGAGCACGGCGGAAAAAGCCCTGTTCGTCGTCTCGCTGTTCGTGGTGCTGACCGGATTGATCGGCATGCTCACGGCGATCCTCACCAGCCTCAACGAGCGGCGCCGCGAGATGGCGATTCTGCGTTCGGTCGGCGCTCGGCCGTGGCACATTGCGACCTTGCTGGTGCTGGAAGCCTTTGCCCTGGCGTTGTCCGGAGTGATTGCCGGTGTGGCGCTGCTGTATGTGTGCATCGCGGTGGCGCAGGGTTACGTGCAGGCGAATTATGGCTTGTACTTGCCGCTGGCCTGGCCGAGTGAATATGAATGGACGCTGCTCGGTGGCATCCTGATCGCCGCGCTGCTGATGGGCAGCGTGCCGGCCTGGCGTGCTTATCGCCAATCCCTGGCCGATGGCCTGTCGATCCGACTATGAGGACATTAATGATGCCCCGCGCTGTGCTTGCGCTATTGATGCTGGTTGCCCTTCCGCTGTGGGCAGCCGAACCAAAGGACCTGACCTGGTCGGAAATGATTCCGCCGGATGCGGCGCCAGAAGTGCCGAACATGACGCCGCTGCATGACCTGTCGAAGATGAGCGATGCTTTGTCCGCAGAATCGGCCCCAGCGGCCAAGCAGGACATGCCAAACGCGCCGGTGGTGAAGAGCCTCGACGGCAAGAACATTCGTTTACCGGGGTACATCGTGCCGCTGGAAGTCAGTGAAGAGGGCCGTACTACCGAGTTTTTGCTGGTGCCGTATTTCGGCGCCTGCATCCATGTGCCGCCGCCACCGTCGAACCAGATCGTGCATGTCAAAAGCGAAGTCGGCGTGAAGCTTGATGAGCTGTATCAGCCGTACTGGATCGAAGGGGCGTTGCAGGTGAAAGCATCCACCAGCGAGTTGGCGGATGCCGGGTATCAGATGGAGGCGGACAAGATTTATGCGTATGAATTGCCGGAGTGAATCCGGTAGTTCTGTGTTGTCTGTTCAATCGCCATTGCGGGCAAGCCCGCTCCCACAGTGTTTTCTGTTGTTCACAAATAGTGCATTCACAGAAGATCCCTGTGGGAGCGAGCCTGCTCGCGATGAGGCCATCAAGGGTTTCGCAAAAATCGGGGCCATCACTGTTTCATTGAGCTGAGTCAAAAGACCGTATCAGTTGGATCCCTACCATTGGACATCGAACATTTTTAACGTCCTTTGGAGCCCCCATGCACAAGTCCAAGCTCTGCGCTTCGCTGTTCGCCCTCGCGCTCGCAGCCCCGCTCGTCCATGCTCACACCGCCGGTGACATCATCGTTCGGGCTGGTGCGATCACCGTCAACCCGGAAGCCGACAGCTCCAGCGTCAAGGTCGATCAAGGCCCGCTGAAGGGCGCCGATCTGGGTGGCAAGGCCACCATGAGCAGCGACACCCAACTGGGCTTGAACTTCGCCTACATGATCACCAACAACCTGGGGATCGAACTGCTCGCGGCCTCGCCGTTCGAGCATGACGTGAAGCTCAAAGGCACCGCCCTCGGCGCCGCCAACGGCAAACTCGGCACCCTCAAACACCTGCCGCCGACCCTGAGCCTGGTCTACTACCCACTGGATTCCAAGTCCGCGTTCCAGCCGTACATCGGCGGCGGTATCAACTACACCTGGATCTACGACGAGCACGTCGGCAGCGAAGCCGCCGCCAACGGCTTCAGCAACTTCAAGGCGGAAAACTCCTGGGGGCTGGCCTGGCAGGTCGGTGCCGATTACATGCTGACCGAAAACGTAATGATCAACGCCCAGGTGCGCTACATCGACATCGACACCACCGCGACCGTGGAAAACAACGCCGTCGCACCGGGCACCCGAGCCAAGGTCGACGTTGATGTGGACCCGTTCATCTACATGGTTGGTTTGGGTTACAAGTTTTAAGAAGCATTTGATCGGCTTCTGTGGCGAGGGAGCTTGCTCCCGCTGGGCTGCGAAGCAGACCCAATAATGGCGACTGCTGCGCAGTCGAACGGGAGCAAGCTCCCTCGCCACGGGTATTGCATCGGCCACAAAAAAGGCGCCTTCAACGGCGCCTTTTTCATGGCTGCGTAAAACCTCAGTGCCCGAGCAACCGTGCCAGGCCAACACTCATTGGTGTCTGCTCGGGATAGGTAAACCGCTCCAGCAAACGCCGGTTATTCGCCCGTGAATGGCGGATGTCGCCGGAGCGCGCCGGGCCGTAGCTCACGGGTGGCAGCTTGCCGACCACCGCTTCAAGGGCTTCAAGCATTTGCTTGAGGGTCGTCGCCTGATTCCAGCCGACATTCACGGCGCCAACCTCGACCTGTGGCTTCTCGATGGCTTGCACCAACACGTCCACCAAGTCCTCGACATAGACAAAATCCCGAGTCTGCTCGCCATCGCCAAACACGGTGATTGGCAAGCCTTTTTGCGCGCGCTCGCTGAATATGCTGATCACCCCGGAATACGGCGAGGACGGATCCTGGCGCGGGCCGAAGATATTGAAGAAGCGGAAAATCACCGGCTCCAGACTGTGCTGGCGACGATAGAAATCGAAGTAATGCTCGCTCGCCAATTTGTCCGCCGCGTACGGCGTCAACGGCGCCTTGGGCGTGTCTTCGTCGATCGACTCGCCTTCGCCATTATTGCCGTAGACCGCCGCGCTGGATGCGAACAGCACCCGTTTGACGCCGGTCTGACGCATGGCTTCGCAGACATTCAGCGAACCGATGAAATTGCTCTGGTGAGTCTTCACCGGATCATCCACCGAAGCCTGCACCGAGGCCACCGCGGCCAGGTGCGCAACAGCGCTGCAACCGACCATCGCCTGCGCCACCAATGCGGCATCGGCGACATCGCCCACGATCAGTTCGACGAGGGGATTGTCCAGCGGCAGGTTGCTGCGTTTGCCGGTAGAGAGGTCATCGAGAATGCGCACCGAATGCCCTTTGGCAAGCAAGGCGTCGGTCAGGTGCGAACCGATGAAACCGGCGCCGCCGGTGATTAAAACAGGGCTGTCAGCCATGGCGATAAAACCTATCCAGTAAGCCCGGGAGTGCCGCGCGCCAGGCGCGGGGCTTGATCCCGAAAGTGTGCAGAATTTTCTTGCAGGCCAGCACCGCGTGTTGCGGTTCTTCGGCGGCGTCGGGCCGCGCGGCGTGAGCCTGGGCGGTCGGTGCTTCGATGGCCAACGGGTGCAGGGCCCGTGCTTCGGTAAGAATCGCCTGCCCCAGTGCCAACGGTGTGGTCGCCTCATGCCCGGCGTAGTGGTAAGTGCCCCACAGTGGCGCCGCGCAGTCGAGTTGCTTGAGCACCGAAATGATCACCCGGGCGGCGTCGTCCACCGGCGTCGGATTACCGCGACGGTCATCGGCCATCAGCAGTTCTTCAGCTTTCTCGGCCCGGGCCAGGAACCGCCCAAGGGTGCCGTCGGGGCTGTCATCGAGCAGCCAGCCGAAACGCAGCAACACATGCTGCGGACAGGTGGCGCGCACGCTTTGCTCGATTCGCCACAAGGCCTGACCGCGCAGGCCCAGCGGTACCGGTTCGTCTTTTTCGCTGTAGGCGGTCGCCCGGGAGCCATCGAATACGCGATAACTCGACGGTTGCAGCAGCACGATGTTGTGATGCTGGCACAGCTCGGCCAGCCGTTCGATGGCTCGCTCCTGCCCGGCCAGACGCTGCTCGCTGACGGTCTCCGCCTGGAACCAGTCAAAATAGTAGGCGAGATTGATCAACGCATCCGGACGGGTATCGTCGAGCAGTTGCGTCAGGCTCGCGGCATCCCAGCCGTCTTGTGGTGGGCGGGGGGCGAGGAAACCGATGTCTTCCTCCGCACCGAGGCGAATCAGCGCCTGCCCAAGGGCATTTCCGCCGCCCAGTAACATAAGGCGCATTCGCATAGAGTCAGCAGGCCCAGTCTGATTGGAACGATGGCTTTATCGACAGCGCCCGCAGGCGATGTCCTCAATAATTGCCGGAATCGTTGCATTTTGCGGGTTTAGTGCGCAACCGTCATCCGTAAAGTGTAGATCCCAGGGATTTGTGGTGCTGCTACTGGCCTCATCGCGGGCAAGCCCGCTCCCACAGGGATCTTCTGTGAATGCAGTATTTGTGAACAACAGAGAACACTGTGGGAGCGGGCTTGCCCGCGATAGGGCCCTAAAGGCCGGCAAAGATCGTGAGCGGCACTTGCAACTTCCCGCCCCCACCCGCATAAATTACTCCATGAATCTGCCCATCCCCACGGACGCTGCACTGGCAGGCTTTCACCCCGCCGTCAGCGCCTGGTTCAGTAACACCTTCGCAACGGCCACCGCTGCCCAGGCCCGGGCGTGGCCGTTGATCCGCCAGCGCCGCTCGACCCTGATTGCCGCGCCCACCGGTTCCGGCAAGACCCTCACTGCATTCCTCGCCGTGCTCGACGATCTGGTCCATCGTGGCCTGGAGAGCCCGGACGGCCTGCCGGACGAAACCCTGGTGGTCTACGTTTCACCGCTCAAGGCCCTGTCCAACGACATCCGGATCAACCTGCAAAACCCGCTGGCCGGCATCACCGAACAGTTGCGGGTGATGGGCCTGCCCGACGTGCCGATCAGCACCGCCGTGCGCACCGGCGATACGCCGCAAAAAGAGCGTTCGGCCATGCGCAAAACCGCGCCACACATTCTGGTGACCACCCCGGAATCCCTTTATGTGCTGCTCGGCTCCGACTCCGGCCGGCAAATGCTCGGCACCACCCACACGGTGATCGTCGACGAAATCCACGCCATCGCCGCCAGCAAGCGCGGCAGTCATCTGGCCCTGAGCCTGGAGCGTCTGCAGGCACTCTGCTCGCAACCGCTGGTGCGTATCGGCTTGTCCGCCACGCAAAAACCCATCGAAGCGGTGTCGCGTTTTTTGGTCGGCCGTGATCGCGACTGCGAAATCATCGACATCGGCCACGCCCGTCCACGGGATTTGGACATCGAAGTGCCGCCCGTGCCGTTGTCGGCGGTGATGGCCAACGATGTGTGGGAGCTGGTCTATGACCGACTCGCCGCCCTCGCCCGCGAACACCGGACCACGCTGATTTTCGTCAACACCCGCCGTCTGGCCGAACGCCTGAGTCGACACTTGAGCGAACGACTCGGCAAGGAGGCCGTGGCCGCCCACCATGGCAGCCTGGCCAAAGAGTTTCGCCTGGACGCCGAGCAACGGCTCAAGCGCGGCGAACTGCAAGTGCTGATCGCTACCGCTTCGCTGGAATTGGGGATCGATATCGGCGACGTCGATCTGGTGTGCCAGATCGCTTCACCGCGCTCGATTGCCGGTTTTCTGCAACGGGTCGGCCGCTCAGGGCACCAGGTCGGCGGCACGCCCAAGGGCCGATTGTTTGCCACCACCCGCGACGACCTGATCGAATGCGCCGCCCTGCTCGATTGCGTGCGCCGTGGCGAGCTCGACACGTTACTGATCCCCGAAGCGCCGCTGGACGTGCTGGCCCAGCAGATCATCGCCGAGGTCAGCTGCCAGGAATGGCAGGAACAAGCGTTACTGGAGATGCTGCGAAAAGCCTCGCCTTACGCCACCCTCGACGAAAAGCACTATCAGGCACTGCTGCAAATGCTCGCCGAGGGCTACAACGGGCGCCTGGGTATTCGCAGCGCTTACCTGCACCGGGACGCCGTAAGCCGCACCCTGCGCGGCCGTCGAGGCGCCAAACTGACCGCTGTGACCAGCGGCGGGACGATTCCGGACAACGCCGACTACAGCGTTCTGCTGGAGCCTCAAGGGCTGAACATCGGCAGCGTCAACGAAGACTTCGCGGTGGAAAGTATTGCCGGGGATATCTTTCAGTTGGGCAATACGTCGTATCGAATCCTGCGGGTCGAAACCGGCAAGGTCCGGGTCGAAGACGCTCAGGGCCAGCCGCCAACCATTCCGTTCTGGCTCGGTGAAGCACCGGGGCGCAGTGATGAACTGTCGTTCGCCGTGGCCCGCCTGCAAGCGCAACTCGATGAACGACTCGGCGTCACGCCCGGCAACCTTCAGCCAGCCGTCGACTGGCTGACCGACACCCTCGGTTTGAACCTCGCCAGTGCCGAACAACTGGTGGATTACCTGGCCCGGGCACGGCTAACCCTCGGCGCCTTGCCGTCGCAAGACACGCTGCTGATGGAGCGGTTTTTCGACGAGTCCGGCGGTACTCAGCTGATCATCCACTCGCCGTTCGGCAGCCGCATCAACCGCGCCTGGGGCCTGGCCCTGCGCAAGCGTTTCTGCCGCACGTTCAACTTCGAATTGCAGGCCGCCGCCAGTGAGGACGCCATCGTTTTGTCGCTGTCCACCGGTCATAGCTTCGAGCTGGATGACGTCTGGCGCTATCTGCACAGCAACAGCGCCGAACACACCTTGATTCAAGCGGTACTCGAGGCCCCGCTGTTCGGCGTGCGCTGGCGCTGGAACGCCGGGGTCGCTTTGGCGCTGCCACGCTACAGCGGTGGACGCAAAGTACCGCCGCAGATCCAGCGGATGAAAAGCGAAGACCTGATTGCCAGCGTGTTTCCCGATCAGATCGCCTGCGTGGAAAACCTCGCCGGCGAGCGCGAGATTCCCGACCATCCGCTGGTGGAACAAACCCTCGACGATTGCCTGCACGAAGCCATGGACAGCGAAGGCTGGCTCGCGTTATTGCGGCGCATGGAACAGGGCGACATCCGCCTGATCAGTCGCGACTTGCCAGCGCCTTCGCCACTGGCGGCGGAAATCCTCAGCGCCCGCCCCTACACCTTCCTCGACGATGCGCCGCTGGAAGAGCGCCGCACTCAGGCAGTGCTCAACCGCCGCTGGAGTGATCCGCAGTCCACCGATGATCTCGGTGCCCTGGACGCCGACGCGATTACTGCGGTGCGTGATGAAGCCTGGCCAACGCCCACCGGCATCGATGAAATGCATGAAGCGCTGATGAGCCTGGCGTGCATCGCCGACAACGAGGCTCAGGCCAACCCGAATTGGCTCGATTGGCTGAACACCTTGGCCGACAGTGGCCGCGCCAGCCGTTTGCAGATCAACGCGGAGCAATCGCTATGGCTCGCGCTGGAACGACTGACCTGCCTGAGGGCGATTTATCCACAAGCCACATTGGCTCCACCGTTGGAGGCCTTGCCCGGTTTCGATGAAACCTGGGAGCCGGACGAAGCAGTGCTGGAACTGATTCGTGCACGGCTCAGCGCGTTTGGTCCGCTGCCGCTGAAAGCGATTGCCGAACCACTTGGATTACCGGCGACTCAAGTCACTCAGGCTCTGGCACAACTGGAGCGCGAAGGCTATGTACTGCGCGGGCAATTCACCCCGGGCGCCCCTGATGAAGAATGGTGCGAACGGCATCTGCTCGCGCGGATTCATCGCTACACGGTCAAATGGCTGCGACGGGAAATCGAGCCGGTGGCTCTGCAGGATTTCATGCGTTTTCTGTTCGACTGGCAGCATCTTTCCGCCGCGAGCCAAGGCCAGGGCCGCGCGGTGTTGCCGGCGATTATCAGCCAGTTCGAAGGCTACCCCGCCGCTGCTTCGGCATGGGACAGCGACATTCTGCCGGCGCGGCTCAAAGACTATTCGGCGAGCTGGCTGGATGAGTTATGCCGCAGCGGAAAACTGGTGTGGACCCGCCTGACCACGCGCAACAAGAGCACCAGCACCGCATTGCGCAGCACGCCGATTCTGCTGCTGCCGCGCAGTCAGGTCGGATTGTGGAGCAGCTTGACCGAACAGACGCCGGTCAGCGAACTGTCGCCCAAAACCCAGAAGGTCCATGAAGCGCTCAGCCAGCACGGCGCACTGTTTTTCGATGAGCTGATTCACGAAGCCCATCTGCTGCGCTCGGAACTGGAAATCGCCTTGCAGGAATTGGTCGGTGCCGGGCTGGTAAACGCCGACAGCTTCGCCGGCCTGCGGGCGCTGATTACCCCGGCCAGCAAACGCCAGAATCGCAGCAGCCGACGCGGACGCGGAGCGTTTGTCGGCGGCATGGACGATGCCGGACGCTGGGCGTTACTGCGCCGCGGTGCTGCCGCGCCGATTGTGGATAAGCAACGACCGACGCCCACACCCAGCGACACCCTGGAACACATCGCCATGACCTTGCTGCGCCGTTACGGCGTGGTGTTCTGGCGCTTGCTGGAGCGTGAGGCGGACTGGTTGCCGAGTTGGCGGGAATTGTTGCGCACATTTCATCGGCTCGAGGCTCGGGGCGAGATTCGTGGCGGGCGGTTTGTCAGTGGCCTGGCGGGGGAACAATTTGCGCTGCCCGAGGCGATTCCATTGCTGCGCGAAGTCAGGCGGCGACCGCATGATGGAAGTCTGATTGCGGTGTGTGGGGTGGATCCGCTAAACCTCGCCGGCACCCTGTTGCCAGGCGCGAAAGTGCCGGCACTGGCGAGCAATCGACTGGTGTATCGCGACGGCTTGCCAGCCGCCGCCGAGATTGCTGGCAAGCAGCAGTTCTGGCTGGAGCTGGATCAGCAGGCAATGGCCGAGGTACGCAGCAAACTGACCCGGCATTGATGGCGTCTGGTCTGGCGCCTTCGCGAGCAAGCCCGCTCCCACAGGGGATGTGTGTCGATCACAAAACCGTGCTCCGACACAGAACAAATGTGGGAGCGGGCTTGCTCGCGAAGAATGCACCGCGTTTTTTCAGGAATTACGCGTCATCGTTCTTCGCGGGCAAGCCACGCTCCCACAGGTTCTGCGCCTTAACTGACTGGCATTCGGGCAAGCCCCCCTTGCCATAGGTTTTGCTAGCCCACGAGATCTTTGACCTCCACACAAATATCAAATGCCCATCCCGGTATTTTTCCGCACGCCCCAAACCCCGACACTGCGCTCCATCAATCAATCCACCGGAGTTGCAGCCATGCCCATTGCCTTGCTCGCGCTGACCCTCAGCGCTTTCGCTATCGGGACGACGGAGTTCGTCATCGTTGGCCTGTTACCTACTATCGGCGCCGATCTCGGTGTCAGCCTGCCATCCGCCGGTCTGCTGGTCAGTCTGTATGCTCTCGGTGTGGCTATCGGCGCGCCGGTGCTGACCGCCCTTACCGGCAAAGTCCCACGCAAATTGCTGTTGTTGTCGTTGATGGTGCTGTTCACGCTCGGCAACTTGCTGGCCTGGAAAGCACCGAGCTACGAGTCGCTGATCATTGCGCGGATCGTCACGGGCCTGGCTCACGGGGTATTTTTCTCGATTGGCTCGATCATCGCCACCAGCCTGGTGCCGAAGGAGAAAGCCGCCAGCGCGATTGCCATCATGTTCACCGGCCTGACCGTGGCGCTGGTCACTGGCGTGCCATTGGGGACGTTTATCGGTCAGCATTTCGGCTGGCGTGAAACCTTTCTCGCCGTGTCTGCTTTGGGTGTGATCGCCTTCATCGGCAGCCTGCTCTATGTGCCGAAAAACATCGCCCACAGCAAACCGGCTTCGCTGTTGCAGCAATTGCAGGTGCTCAAGCAGCCGCGCCTGCTGCTGGTGTATGCCATGACGGCGGTCGGTTACGGCGGCTCCTTCATTGCCTTCACTTTTCTGGCGCCGATTCTTCAGGACATTTCCGGCTTCAGCGCCAGCACCGTCAGCCTGGTGCTGCTGGTTTACGGCATCTCGGTGGCCATCGGCAACATCTGGGGCGGCAAATTGGCGGACAAGCACGGTCCGATCAGTGCCCTGACAATCATCTTCGCCCTGCTCGCCGCCGTGCTGTTCGTGCTGACGTTCACTGCCGGAAATCCATGGTTGGCCTTGGCCACCGTGCTGGTTTGGGGCGCCGTTGCTTTCGGCAACGTACCGGGCCTGCAGGTGTATGTGGTGCGTCAGGCCGAACATCACACCCCGAATGCGGTGGACGTGGCTTCGGGCCTGAACATTGCGGCGTTCAACCTCGGCATTGCCGGTGGGGCGTGGGGCGGTGGTTTGATCGTGGCGCACATGGGGCTGATTCATACCGCGTGGATCGGCGGCCTGGTGGTATTGGTCGCACTGGCACTGACCGCCTGGAGTGGGCGTCTTGACCGGTTGGGTCCGGTGTATGTCGAACCGGCTGAGGGTTCGACCCGGATTGTTATAAGTCATTAATAAATCAAAAGATCGTAGCCTTCGGCAGCTCTTACAGGTGTTCACATTAGCCTTGTAGGAGCTGCCGAAGGCTGCGATCTTTTCGCGTTACCGTCCGTAGCCCCGTCGAAACTTTCTAGTACGCCCGGCAGTCATCAAAAGACAGAGGCTGTCCGAGGGCTACATAGACGGGAGGCGACATGGCGGCGATTCATATTGGTATTTCAGGCTGGCGCTACACGCCTTGGCGGGGGGAGTTCTACCCGAAGGGGCTGACCCAGAAGCGCGAATTGCAATTCGCTTCACGGGCGGTCAACAGCATCGAAATCAATGGATCGTTTTACGCCCTGCAACGGCCCGAACGTTATGCCCAGTGGTACGCCGAAACCCCGGAGGGCTTCGTGTTCAGCGTCAAGGCGCCGCGTTTTATCACCCACATCAAGCGCCTGCGGGACATTCATAAGCCGCTGGCGAATTTCTTTGCCTCCGGGATACTGGAACTCAAGGAAAAACTCGGCCCGATCCTCTGGCAATTCCCACCCAACTTTAAATTCGACCCGCAATTGTTCGAAAGCTTTCTCGAACAATTACCCCACGACACGGAACAGGCCGCCGCCCTCGCCCGCCAACATGAGCCACGCCTGAACGGTCACGCCAGCATGAAGGCTTACGGCAAAAAACCGCTGCGTCATGCCGTGGAAATTCGCCACGAAAGCTTTGTCGATCCCGCTTTCGTCCGTCTGCTCAAACGCTACAACACCGCGCTAGTCATTGCTGACACCGCCGGCAAATGGCCGTATCGCGAAGACCTCACCAGTGATTTCGTCTATTTGCGCCTGCACGGTGCCGAAGAACTCTACGCCAGCGGTTATACCCCCCAAGCGCTGAAACGCTGGGGCGACCGGATCGAGGCCTGGTATCACGGACAGCAACCAGCAGATCCGCAATTGATCGCGCCTCGGCAAAAACCCAAGACACGCAGAGCCCGGGAAATATTCTGCTATTTCGATAACGACATCAAAGTCCGCGCGCCCTTCGATGCCCGCCGTCTGCTTGAGCGTTTCCATCTCGACAAGGACCTTGCTACCGCCCCCGGTGAGCCAGTGGTCGAAGGAGTGCTGCCATGAGCATTCCCGAACCGGTCGGCACGACGGATGAACAGCAACCCATCATCAGCGCCGTGAGCCGTTTTACCGTGCTGACGGTCAACACCCACAAGGGTTTCACC
Source organism: Pseudomonas sp. F-14 TE3482 (assembly GCF_053629455.1). Classification (NCBI taxonomy): domain Bacteria; kingdom Pseudomonadati; phylum Pseudomonadota; class Gammaproteobacteria; order Pseudomonadales; family Pseudomonadaceae; genus Pseudomonas; species Pseudomonas sp. F-14 TE3482. Next base: position 1,968,705 of record NZ_JBRJII010000001.1, on the reverse strand, counting down.
GCGCTCAACCGGCGCTTCATCTTGCCCGAGTTACGCGAGGCGGTGCGCAGTGTGTCCGCCGACGTGGTGTTTTTGCAGGAGGTCCATGGCACCCACGAACATCATCCACAGCGCTACCTCAATTGGCCGGCGATGCCACAGTACGAATTTCTTGCCGATACCCTGTGGCCGCAATTTGCCTATGGGCGCAACGCGGTCTATCCGGCAGGCGATCACGGCAATGCGCTGTTGTCGAAGTTCCAGATCATTCGCCACGACAACCTCGACGTTTCCATCAGTGGCCATGAAAACCGTGGAATCCTGCATTGCGTGCTGCGGATGCCCGGCGATGGTCGGGAAGTGCATGCCATTTGCGTCCATCTGGGGCTTCGCGAAAGTCATCGCAAGGCACAACTCGAGCTGCTGATCCAACGTATGGAAGAGTTGCCGGAAGATGCCCCGGTGGTGGTCGCCGGCGACTTCAACGATTGGCGCCTGCGCGCTGATGCGCTGCTCAAACCCTGCGGCTTGCGTGAAGTCTTTGCCGAGTTGCATGGCAAACCTGCGCGTAGTTTCCCGGCGCGCTTGCCTGCGTTGCGCCTGGACCGCATCTACGTGCGCAACCTCAAGGCCAGCCATCCGCAAGTACTGGCGGCCCGGCCCTGGTCACACCTTTCCGACCATGCACCGCTATCGGTGGAGATCGAGCTATGACCGGCCCATTGATGGAAAAAACCACGATCGAACACGTTTCCACACCGCCGCCCGTACGTGAGCCGGCGGTTGTTAACGTCGTATACGGTTGGCACGGTAACAACCGGGTCCAATTGCTGGAGAACGGTGAGGAATACTTTCCACGGGTGTTTGAAGCGCTGCGCCAGGCCCAGAGTGAAATCCTGCTGGAGACCTTCATTGTGTTCGAGGACAAGGTCGGCAATGAACTGCAGAAAATCCTGATTGAAGCGGCTCAACGCGGGGTGCGTATCACCGTCAACCTCGACGGTTTTGGCTGCGGCGAACTGAGCACGGAGTACCTTGCGGCGCTGAGCAATGCAGGTGTGCGCCTGCAAATATTCGACCCCGCGCCGCGTCACTTCGGCATCCGCACCAACTGGTTCCGCCGCATGCACCGCAAGATTGTGGTGGTCGACGGCACGATTGCGTTCCTCGGCGGAATCAATTTTTCCGCCGACCATTTGGCCGACTTCGGCCCTGAAGCCAAACAGGATTACTCGGTTGAAGTGCAAGGCCCGGCGGTGGCCGATATTCATCATTTCGCCTTGCTGCAAAGCGGTCGCCCGGCCCGGGCCAAATACTGGTGGCAACGCCGCAGACAGAGGCGCGCAGAACTGGCGGTCAGCGATCATGATGGTCAGGTGCGGCTGGTGTATCGCGACAATGGCGAACACCCGGGCGATATCGAAGAGGTGTACTTGCAGGTCGTGCGCAGTGCCCGACATCGCGTGATCATCGCCAACGCCTACTTCTTTCCAGGCTATCGGCTGCTGCGGGAAATCCGCAACGCGGCGCGCCGAGGGGTCGAGGTGCGCCTGATCCTTCAGGGGCAGCCGGATTTGCGGGTGGCCAGACTCGCCGCGCGCATGACCTACGATTATCTGCTGCGAGCCGGAGTAGCGATTTACGAATACTGCGATCGCCCCCTGCATGGCAAAGTCGCCCTGGTCGACGAAGACTGGAGCACCGTCGGCTCAAGCAACCTCGACCCGCTGAGCCTGGCCCTGAACCTGGAGGCCAACGTGTTGATCCGCGACCGCGCCTTCAACCGCGACCTGTTCGAGCGGCTCGACGAATTGAGCAGCAACCACTGCAAGGTCATGTCGGCGGACAAGGCGCCTCGCGGACGGGTCTGGCACATGACCATCGGTTTTCTGGTGTTTCACTTCCTGCAGCATTTCCCGGCATGGGCCGGTTGGCTGCCGGCGCATAAACCGCGCCTCAAACCCTTCATTCATCCGACCGGGAGCGATAAGGCATGAGCCATTCTGATGCGCAGCCTGCCCCTCACTCCGACACGCCGAGAAAATCCCACTGGCACCGCTGGAAAAAGCCGCTGACGATGCTGTTTTTTCTGGCGTTGATCGTACTGTTCACGATGCTCGCCCAACGCATCGAATGGGGCGAAGTGTTCGATACTCTCGCCGATTTCAAAGTGCGCACACTGATCATCGCGTCCGGACTGACGTTGCTGAGTTTTCTGGTGTACGCCTGTTTCGACCTGATCGGCCGCACCTACATCCGTCAAGACCTGACCTGGCGACAGATCCTGCCGGTGGGGATCATCAGCTATGCCTTCAACCTTAACCTGAGCGCCTGGGTCGGCGGGGTTGCCATGCGTTATCGGCTGTATTCACGGCTCGGCGTGAGCAAAAGCAACATCGCGAAAATCCTCGGGCTGAGCCTGGCGACCAATTGGTTCGGCTACATGGTGATTGCCGGCACCGTGTTCAGCAGCGGACTGGTGCGAATGCCGCCAGGCTGGAAGCTGAGCAGCGGTGCCCTGCAAGGCGTGGGCGTGTTATTGCTGCTACTGAGCGCGGGTTATCTGGCGGCCTGTCGGTTTTCCAGGCGACGGGAATGGTCGATTCGCGGCGTGGAAATCAACCTGCCGTCGCTGCACATGGCCGTCCTGCAACTGGCCCTCGGCGCACTGAACTGGTCGCTGATGGCGGCGGTGATCTTCACCCTGCTACCGAGCAAACTGGATTATCCGCTGGTGCTTGGCGTGTTGCTGATCAGCGCCATTGCCGGGGTCATCACCCACATTCCGGCCGGGCTCGGGGTGCTGGAGGCGGTGTTCGTGGCATTGCTGCAACACGAGGCCTCACGAGGAAGTCTGGTGGCAGGGTTACTCGCGTATCGGGCGATCTATTTCCTGCTGCCGCTGCTGATTACCGTGGTGATGTATCTGGTGGTGGAAGCCAAGGCGAAGTCGTTGCGGATTTCGAAAAAACCTCAGAATTAAGAAGCAGAATCAAAAGATCGCAGCCTTCGGCAGCTCCAACGGGTATTCACATGTCCATGTAGGAGCTGCCGAAGGCTGCGATCTTTTTACGATGACTGAATGAGGCTCAACCGCTCGCCCACCACCATTTCCGTGATCCAGCCCACCAGGATCGAGGTGTAAGCCTGTTGCGAGACAGGCTCGCTCAAGGCGTGATCGGCGCCGTCGATAATCCGGTGAGTCAGCGAGTGGGTCTGCTGACACGCCGCGCGGTAACTCATGATGGTCGCGTGGGGCACATAGGCGTCGGTCTCGGACTCCACCAGCAACACATCCCCGGTAAATTGCGAACAGGCATGCAGTGCGCGATTGCTGTCGGCGCTGACCCGTGTGCTGCGGTAATCGCGCAGATCGAGCTTGTCCAGATCACGCTTGGGTGTGTGCCAAAAGTCGTCGCGATACAACGCCGGCACCCGCAGCGCCAGCCAGCGCACCGGGCGCAAGGACGTCAGGATCGCCGCCAGATAACCGCCATAACTGGTGCCGACCACGGCGATCGCAGACGTGTCGAGCGCCGGATGGGCGAGCAGTCGATCGTAGGCCGCCAGCAGGTCACGCAGGTTGTCTTCGCGGGTGACCCGGGATAATGGAATACCGGTCCCGCCGGTATGCCCGCGCAAGTCGAATGTCAGGCACACGCAACCCAACCCGGCGATGCCTTTGGCGCGTTCCAGGTCGCGCTCCTGACTACCGCCCCAGCCATGAACGAAAAGCACACCCGGGACTTTCGATTTGGGGCTGAGGAAGGTTCCGCTCATCTGTTCATCGTCGATGTCGATCGCAATGGTTTCGCTTCTAGCCGTCATAGGATTTGACCGTTACGTACTTGAGAAGAAAGTCACTGTGTTCCGCAGGCCCGCGGTAGACCTCGATGGCGTTGGCCGGCAAAGGTTGATCGGTATAGATTTCGACCGACGACACGCGAATCGCGCGCAAGCCGGGGTCGTTGACGAAACTCTGCAGCGCCGCGACTTCAGCACTGCTGGCACCGCCCAGGCGCCAGGATTGCTCGAGCACGCCGCTGCGTTGTTTGCCATCGCAATCCAGCCCTTGGGCGATGTCGTAGTTGCGCCGCGAGGCATAGAAACCGGGGTAGGCTTCATCGGCCGCGCTGTCGAACACTTGCGCCTGCTGAATTGCCAGCCTCGTTTCGTCCGGTAATTCCAGCGCCAACAGGTCTTCGTAATAGCCTTGCACCACCAACAGGTTGGACCCTCCATAAACCTGCTCGCCCTGACCGTCTTCGGTCAAGTATTGATCACCGCAATAACTCAGCACTTTGTCGCCGATGAAGCTTTGGCCGACACTATGGGTGACCACCTCGGTCAAGTCTTGTTCCAGCACCACGCCGTCGGTGAACAATGTTTTGGCATCGGGGCGAGCGAGGATGGCGTCGAACTGGTCGAGGCTTTTGATCACTTCCTGACCACGTCCGGCGCAGGCATGAATAGGCTTCATGCGGATCGGACCGCTGTAGAGCAGGTGCTCCGCTGCCGGGCGAGCATCCTCCAGGGAGAACACGCTGAGGCCATCGAGCACGACGCTGCGTACCCGTTCGGAAAACAACGACGACCAGCCTTCGGGTGCGAACGCATACTTGTTCAACAACCCATGGCTGATGGCTTTGGTGCAGATGAAATCGTGGTCGACGTAACCGCCCCACAAATCCTCCGGCCCTTTGACACCCAGCTGCCGGGCGGCAGCAACACCCACCAGCGTCTGGGTCGGCAACAGATAAATGTCCCGGCCGCTATGCAGCTGTGGGTCGTAACTGCCGCCATATTCGAGCCCGACGACCTGGGCCAGCCAACGGGCCAAGGCGCGATTGGTTTCGACTTCGTGCAACGAGGCGTCGGGTCGCACCGAATGGGCGAGCACCAGTTTCTTGCGACGTGTTGGGGTCATGCGTTCCCCTTCAATCTGCGTTTGATAAATGTAGCTGAAGGGGGTGCAGAGATCAGGCCAATGGCGGCTGGAAAAAAACGGTTTTTAAATCAGCCAATTGCGAAACAGGTGGTAGCACAAGGCCTGTTTTATTCTGCACGACACCTTTCAATACTCCCGGCATTTTGCACGACCAAAGCCTGGCTCCCACATTTTCAGATCTGCAGTGATGCTCGCTACCGAGCCGTTGCCGCGGTCGCAGACACACCAAACCGCGCCCGGTAATCACTCGGCGCAAGCCCGGTAATCTTCTTGAACGTTGCCCGAAACGCACTCGGGTCCTGGTAACCCACGGTCCAGGCAATGTGATCAATGGTGCCGTTGGTGAATTCGAGCATTTCCCGCGCCTTGCCAACCCGCAGATGCTGGCAGTACTCGGTGGGTTTCAACCCGGTCGCCGCACGGAATCGCCGCAGGAAAGTGCGTTCTTCCAGCCCTGCCCGATCGGCCATCGCCGCCAACGAGACATCAGTTGCCCCAGTGCTTTGCAGCCAATGCTGGACCTTGAGAATCGCCGCATCGCCATGGTTGAGAATCGGTGAAAAATTACTGCCGCATTCGCTCGCACTATCGCTGTGTTCCACCACCAGAAACCGCGCCGTGCCGGTGGCGATGCTCGGCCCGAGCAAGCGGTTCACCAATCGTAATCCCAGCTCTGACCAGGCCATCAAGCCGGCAGTGGTGATCAGGTCACCGTCGTCGACAATCGGCGTGTCAGCCTTGAGCTTGATCGCCGGGTAACGCTCGGCGAAAGCCTTGGCCGAGGTCCAGTGGGTGGTGGCGCTGCGACCGTCGAGCAGGCCGCTTTCGGCCAGCAGGATCGAACCCACGCAGACCCCGCCGAGGGTCGCACCGTTGGCATGTTGCTGACGAAGCCAGCGAATCAGCCCTTGGGGCGCCTGCCCCTCGGAGAAACCTCCGATCGAGGGCGGGATCAATACGGCAACCAATGCGCCGGCCGGGCCGGAATGAGTGTCATAGACCCGCTCGGGCACTTGATCACCCTCGACCTGCCAATGACTGACCCGCAGCAACGGTAGCTGCGCCGACTGATGCTCGGCGGCGATCCGGTTGGCCACGCCGAACAGATCCGTCAACCCATGCACCGCCGCCATCTGCGCACCGGGATAGATCAGCACGCCCAGTTCGGCGACTGTCTTTTCAACACCCATTGTCAGTTTTCCCCCTTCTATTGTCGGTGCGGCCAATCCTCGGACGGCCAGCAAAACCTAATACTTGATTCACACCCAACAAACACTTCGAGGAAACACCCATGGCCAAGCAAGCACTCATCGTAGTCGATATCCAGAACGACTACTTCCCCCAGGGCAAGTGGCCTTTGGTCGGCGCCGATGCCGCAGCAGACAACGCCGCACGGATGATTCAGGCGTTTCGCGAGGCCGGTGATCCGGTGGTGCATATCCGCCACGAATTCACCTCCGATGCCGCGCCGTTCTTCGCTCCAGGTTCCGACGGCGCGAAGCTGCATCCCAAAGTTCTCAACCGCGCCGACGAGCCCGTGGTGCTCAAACATTTCGTCAACTCGTTCCGCGAAACCGAACTGGAGGCGATCCTCGACCAGCAAGGCATCGAGCACCTGGTGGTGGTCGGGAGCATGAGCCACATGTGCATCGATGGCATCACCCGCGCCGCAGCCGACCTGGGCTATACCGTCACGGTGATTCACGACGCCTGCGCCACCCTTGACCTGGAATTCAATGGCGTCACCGTCCCGGCCGCCCACGTACACGCTGCCTTCATGTCGGCCTTGGGTTTTGCCTATGCCAGCGTGGTGTCCACCGATGATTTTCTGGCTGGTTAGATGAAGAACCTGTGGGAGCGGGCTTGCCCGCGATGAGGCCGGAACATTCAACATTTCTGCCAACGGTTAGACCGTCATCGCGGGCAAGCCCGCTCCCACAGGATTGCGCTTAACTGACTGGCATTGAGTGATAGACCTTCTTTTGTCATACGCCTGTGCAGCAGTCTAAAATTCTCACGCGTGAGCTATTGAGGGCCACGAAAATTGCCTGTAGTGTTTCTCACGCGTGAGATTTTCACTACGGAGTCACCAGTATGAAAAGCAGCTCTCCATCAGATCCGCCTACCGGATCTGTGACCGATTCAGCGAGCCAAAAGGGAGAGCGCTCGAAACCGTCCGCGAAAAAACCATCCAGCTTCTACATGAAGCAGATGCGTGCGGGTCTGGGTGCCGCCGGGTATGTGAAACACGAGACTTGGGTGCTTCCCGAAAACCGAAGCCTGCTCAAGCAGATGGAGAAACAGCTACGCCAACCGATCCTGGCTGGCTCATTCATGTCGGAGAATTACATGAGCGCAGGTAATAACTGGAACATCGATCGCCTCTACAGCGCCCTTCAGGCCCTCGACGAAGTGGTTTCGAACGACATCACCCTCTCCCTGGTTCAAGGTGCCGAGTCCAGCATCAAGCTGGACATGAACGAGTTCGGTGGCTTGCCGATTTACATCGCAGTGGTTGGCGATCAGATCATCGTCGATACCGTTCTGGTCGATGTCGAGTCCATCAACGACGTACCGGCATTCAACGATGCCGTTCTGCGCAGCCGGGAAATGTTCCCGCTGTCCTCGATCGGAATCGAGTCCATGCCCAACGGACAGATCGTTTACAACATGTTCGGCGCACTCAGCTCCGACTCCAGCCTGACCAACGTTGTGACCGAGGTCAAAACCCTCGTCGACAACGTCCAGCGCGCCAGCGAAGCCTTTGAACGTTTCTTCATCTAATTTTTCGGGAACAGGAAATATCCAATGACTCAGTCCATCTGGAGCAAATTGTTCACCGCGCTGCGTGGCGGTGCCAACGAAGTCGGCGAATCGATCGTCGACCAACAGGCCCTGCGCATCCTCGACCAGGAAATTCGCGATGCTGACAGCGCGCTGGCCAACGCCAAGCGTGAGCTGGTCACCATCATGGCCAAGCACAAACTGTCGGCTGATCGCGTCAGCGAGCACAACGCCAAGATCAAGGACCTGGAATCCAAGGCCCTGGCCGCGATCCAGGCTAACCGCGAAGACCTGGCACTGGAAGTGGCCGAAGCCATTTCGACCCTGACCAACGAACTGGATGTCGAGCAAAAGCAGGCCACCGAATTCGGCGGTTACGCGGACAACATGCGCAAAGACATCACCAAGGCCGAAAGCCGCATCAAAAGCCTGCGTCAGCAAGTGGACATGGCCAAGGCGCGTGAAAGCGTTCAGAAAGCCCAGGTCAGTGCTTCGATCGCCAGTGGCGGCGCCAACGGCAAGCTGGAAACTGCCGTCGGTACGCTGAACCGCCTGCAAGCCAAACAGCAGCAACGCGCCGCGGAACTGGAAGCCCAGGACCAACTGGCCGATGCATCGACCGGCACCGACCTGGAGCGCAAGCTGCGCGATGCCGGCATCACGCCGAACGAAGGCAGCGCCAATGCGATTCTGGAACGCCTGAAGAAAAAATCGGCTGAGTAACCGGCCCTGATGCCTGGCGCATAACCTGTGGGAGCGGGCTTGCTCGCGAAGAGGGAGTATCAGTCGACATCAATGTTGCCTGACACACCGCCTTCGCGAGCAAGCCCGCTCCCACATGGATTCGTTGCCATATTTTTTGCCGAATCGAGGTCACGGATGGATGCCCTGAAGGGTTTCAAGACAATCGCGGGCGTGGCCCTCTTCATGGTCGCGCTGCAACTGCTCAATGTGGCGACCGGCTACAGTCTTATTGCCTTCGGCCTGGTCCCGAGAACATGGCAGGGACTGGTCGGCATCATCACCTCGCCTTTCTTGCACGGGTCCTTTGCGCACCTGAGCACCAACCTGATTGCCTTTTTGATCCTCGGTACTTTGGTCATTGTCGAAGGGCTCAGCCGCTTCATGGCCGTCAGCACTATCATTATTCTGCTGGGCGGTTCGCTGGTCTGGCTGTTCGGTTTTGCAGGCGTTCACATCGGTGCCAGCGGATGGGTATTCGGGCTGTGGGCGTACCTCCTGTCGCGCGCCTGGTTCCAGAGGAGCTGGAGCAACCTGATAACAGCCAGTGTCGTGGTCCTGCTCTATGGTGGCCTGATTTTTGGCTTCCTTCCTCGCCAGGGCATGTCTTTCGAAGGGCATATCTTTGGTGCGATCTCCGGATTTATTGCAGCCAAGGTACTGTTATCTACGCCGCGCAGCAGGTTTAATGCCACCCGGTAACCGCACTTGAGCACTCAGACGCCAGAGCGATTACGTCGCCAGGAATGAGCCCCCACGGAGTCAGGGATGTAATGTCGATTTTCCTTTTATTGCGCACGTACGCCTCGTCCTTCTTCCATCGGTTCGGCTGGGCAGGCCTGACCATTGCGCTGGGTATACACATGAGCACGGCCTATATCGGCCTGGTGCTTCTGGGCGAACAACACCTCACCACCCCCGCCACGTTTACCTATTTCTATCTCACCACCACGCTCACCGTCGGCTATGGCGATCTTGCGCCACAGACAGCCGCGGGACGAATTTTCGTGGCTACCTGGGTCATGCTCGGGGGCATTGCGCTGCTGACGGCAGCCATCGGCAAAACCACCAGCAGTGTCATCGATGTATGGAGAAAAGGCATGAAAGGCAAAGGCGATTTCACCGGCAAGGTCGGCCATACCGTACTCATCGGCTGGGAAGGCGCGTCCAGCGAGCGGGTCATTGAATTATTGCTGCAGGACGAAACTTCCAATGACAACCTGATCGTCATTTGCGATTGCGACCTCGAAGAAAATCCCATGCCGGGCAAAGCGGACTTTATCAAAGGCGAAAGCCTGTCCTCTGCCGCGCTATTGCTGCGGGCCGGCGTTCCCGGTGCCGAACGCGTCCTGGTGCGAACCCATTCAGACGACCTGACCCTGGCCACCGTGCTGGCAGTCAATCAACTGAGCCCTGTCGGCCATGTGGTCGCCCACTTCAATGAAAGCGAAATCGCCGCCCTTGCCAGCGCCTACGCGCCCAGCCTGGAATGCACCTCGAGCATGGCCATCGAGATGTTGGTACGCGCCTCTCAGGATCCGGGCTCATCCGCGGTCATCAATGAATTGCTGTGCGTGGGTCAAGGCGCCACGCAGTACCTGATGAAACTGCCCGAGACCTTTGAAGCCACATTCGGCGATCTGTATGCACAGCTGAAAGAACAGCACAACGCGACCCTCATCGGCTACCGCGCCAAAGGCGCCCGACAGCCGTGGATCAATCCGCCCGGCACCACTCGCGTTGAGGGCGGCGAACTCTTCTACATCGCCTCCTCTCGCCTCAAGGAAATCACCAATGGGATGGTTTAAACAGTTGATGGGGCTTGAGGCCCCGAAAGCGAATACTGAATCGAAATGGGCAGCCAACGAAACCCTGCCCGCCATCGGTCCGCTGGGACTGGCATTGGGCAAAGAGGTGATGTTCGACACCACCCTGAAATTGTTGCTCGACGGTAACACCACCGTGGTCATCCCTGGCTCCCAACAGATCTGGAGCGCTGGCACGGTTGATCTCGGGCAGTCGACCTGGTTGTCACGCTATTACATGAACGACGAAGACTACTGGCTGCAAGTGCACACCACTGGCGACATCGCCGGCCAGGTCGAGTCGGTGATCCTGTTCAATTACCTCAGTTACGTCACCATCAACAGTGAAGCGGAGCTGCGTCGACTGGCCGGTCCTCAAAGCCTGATCGGCCTGCCGACCTACACCCACAACGGTGTCGAATACACCCGCGAATGGGGCACCGAGAACGGCCAGACAGAACTGGTGGCGCTGAGCGAACAGCTGAAAAACCCGGATGAGTCCTACAGCATCGAGCACCGTTCGATGCTGTATGCCCGCGAAACCGGCCTGACCGATCGCCGGGAATTCCTGCTGTTTTCCGTCGAAGAAGACGCCGAAGGCACCATCAGCTTGAGCACTTCGCTGGGCATTTCGTTGTACACCACTGACCTGAACACTTTTTAAATAAGGAAGAAGTCCATGCTTGAAGCGCTCTCCATCTCCCTGAACAAAGCCGCCGTGCTCGGGTTTGTGTTGTACATCCTCGGCGCCACCGTGCTGTTCGCACTGTTCCAATTCATCTACACCCGAATCACCCCGCACAGAGAGTTCGAACTGATCCGTTCTGGCAACGTTGCGGCCTCGATCGCACTGGGTGGCGCCATCATCGGTTTCGCCATTCCGGCCAGCAATGTGATCGCCTACTCGATCAGCATTCTGGACTTCGTCGTCTGGGCAGTGATCGCCGCTTTCGTACAACTGCTGGCTTTTCTGGTGACCAGCCTGGTGCTTAAAGGCGCCTCTGAACGGATTAAAAAAGGCGAGATCGCAGCGGGTATCTATGTCGCGGCAGTGGCCATCAGCGTCGGCATGTTGAACGCCGCCTGCATGACCCCTTCCCAGAACTGATTGCGCCACGGAGATCCCGATGAAACGAAGCAAGTACGTTCAGCTCTCGCTGGCCGCGTCGGTCGCCATGGCCATATCAGGTTGCGGGCAAGCGGAAAAGACCTACCCGGTGCAGAAGAAGTACAACTTCCAGTCCGTTCAGCAGTGCGCCGATGAAAAGCTCCCGGTGGACGTCTGCTCTGACGCCTACATGAGCGCCATGGCCGAGCACCGCCGCATCGCGCCGGTCTACGACAACCAGGCCGATTGCGATGCCGACTTTGTCGCCGACTGGTGCCAACAGGATTCCGCCGGCAAGTTCATCCCCAAGCTGGGTGGTTTCGAACTGACTGCCGATGGCGAGGTAACACAATCCCAAGTAGACGCAGCCAAGGCTCAATTACCCGCCTCGGAAGCCAACAGTGGAGGCTCCGGGTTCTCCGGCACCAGCCTGCTGACTGGCCTGCTGATCGGCAACATGCTGAGCAGCAACCGCAACAGCTACTTCTCCGAACCGGTCTACCGCTACCGCGATGATCGCGGCAACTACGGCTCCTCGACGCTCAACCAGCGGATTTCCAAAGGCTCAACCTTTACCAAGTCCAATCAGGCGAGGTATGGCAGCAGCAGCTACGCCGACTCAATCCGTTCCGGCAGCAAGCCGATGTCCGTTGCCTCATCCACCTCCCGTGGCGGCTTCGGCAGCAAAGCCAGCGCCCGCAGCGGTTGGGGTGGTTCGAGCAGCGCTGGCCGATCGAGCAGTTAAGGAACGAGCACCATGAAGAAGATCCTCTGCGCAGAGCGTCATGACTGGAAACAGACCGCCGAAAGTCTCGGCTTTCTGTTCCATACCATCGACGACGAACCCTATTGGGACGAGAGCGCGTATTACCAGTTCACGCTCAAACAGATCGAGAACGATCTCGAAGACCCGACCACCGAGATTCATGAGATGTGCATGGACCTGGTGGCCCGCGTGGTTCAGAGCGAGGAGCTGCTGGAGCGCCTGAGCATTCCCGCGCCATTCTTCGACATGGTTCGCACTTCATGGCTCGAAGGTCACCCGCACCTGTATGGGCGTATGGATTTCTCCTACAACGGCAGCGGGCCCGCCAAGTTGCTGGAACTCAACTACGACACGCCGACCAGCCTGTATGAGGCCGCGGCGTTTCAATGGGGCTGGCTGGAGCAATGCATCGAACGCGGCTTGCTGCCCAAGCATGCCGACCAGTTCAACAGCATCGACACCAAGCTGCATCAGGCCTTTGCCCAGCTGCAGCTCAAACAGCCCTTCTATTTCGCCTCGATGAAAGACTCGGTCGAAGACAAAGGCACCACCGACTACTTGCGCCTGATCGCGGAAAAGGTCGGCATCGAATCGCGACACATCGACATCGAAGACATCGGCCTCACCGCTGAAGGACGTTTCGTCGATTTAGAAGATCGCTGGATTCCTCACCTGTTCAAGCTGCATGCCTGGGAGTTCATCTTCCACGAGCCCTTTGGTGCAGCGATTGCCCAGAGCGACACCCAGTTTTTCGAGCCGGCCTGGAAATCCATCATCTCCAACAAGGGCATCCTGCCGCTGCTGTGGGAGTTCAACAAAGGTCACCCTAACCTGCTCGCGGCACACCTGGATGCCGACCCGAGCAAAGCGGTGCCCAAAGGCTGGGTGCGCAAACCGTTCTTCTCCCGGGAAGGCGCCAACATTGAGTTACAAACCGCTGAGGGTCTGATCGTAAAAGAGGACGGGCCCTACACCGATGCGCCATTTATCCTTCAGGAGTTCGCCCCACTGCCGAAGTTTGGCGACAGCTTTACGCTGGTGGGTTCCTGGGTTATCGGCGATCAGGCAGCCGGTATTGGTGTTCGGGAAGACAACAGTTTGATCACCAAGGACTCGAGCCGTTTCTTGCCGCACCTGATACTCGACTGACCCATCCATCGCCGGTGTGGACATAAGTACGATGTCCGCAAGACTTACGGCTGAAATACCGGATAATGGCGGCCATTCGTTTAGCCGTTATTCTGGTAATCCCCCATGGAAATCAAGGTCAACTTTCTCGACAACCTTCGACTTGAAGCCAAGTTCGATGACTTCACGGTGGTGGCCGATCAACCTATCCGCTACAAGGGCGATGGCTCGGCACCGGGTCCGTTCGATTACTTTCTGGCTTCGTCGGCGTTGTGTGCGGCTTATTTTGTGAAGTTGTACTGCGACACTCGCAGTATTCCCACAGATAACATCCGCCTGTCGCAGAACAACATTGTTGATCCGGAAAACCGCTACAACCAGATTTTCAAGATCCAGGTCGAGTTGCCGGCGGACATCTCCGACAAGGACCGCCAGGGCATCCTGCGTTCCATCGACCGTTGCACCGTGAAAAAAGTGGTGCAGGCCGGGCCTGAGTTTGTGATTGAAGAGGTGGAAAACCTCGACGCCGATGCCCAGGCGTTGTTGATGCCTGCGTCTAGTTCTGCGGCGAGCACCTATATTGCGGGCAAGGACCTGCCACTGGAGCAGACCATCGCCAATATGTCAGCCATTCTGGCGGACCTGGGCATGAAGATTGAAATCGCCTCGTGGCGCAATATCGTGCCCCATGTGTGGTCGCTGCATATCCGCGATGCGCACTCGCCGCTGTGCTTTACCAATGGCAAGGGGGCGACCAAAGAAGGCGCGTTGGCCTCGGCGTTGGGCGAGTTTATCGAGCGACTCAACTGCAACTTCTTCTACAACGACCAGTTCTGGGGCGAAGACATCGCCAACGCAGCGTTTGTGCACTACCCGGACGAACGCTGGTTCAAGCCTGGCCGAAAAGATGAGCTGCCAACGGAAATTCTCGACGAGTACTGCCTGAAGATTTACAACCGCGACGGCGAGTTGCGTGGTTCCCATCTGATCGATACCAACTCGGGCAATGAAGAGCGCGGCATCTGCTCGCTGCCGTACGTGCGCCAGTCGGACGGCGAGGTGGTGTATTTCCCGTCCAACCTGATTGAAAACCTGTTCCTGAGCAACGGCATGAGTGCCGGTAACACGCTGGCCGAAGCCCAGGTGCAGTGCCTGTCGGAGATCTTCGAACGCGCGGTAAAACGCGAAATCATCGAAGGCGAATTTGCACTGCCGGATGTGCCCGCCCACGTGCTGGCGAAGTACCCCGGGATACTGGCCGGTATTCAGGCGCTGGAAGCGCAAGGGTTTCCCGTGCTGGTGAAGGATGCGTCCCTGGGCGGTGAATTCCCGGTGATGTGCGTCACGTTGATGAACCCGCGTACCGGCGGTGTGTTCGCCTCGTTCGGCGCGCATCCGAGCCTGGAAGTGGCGCTGGAACGCAGCCTGACCGAATTGCTGCAGGGCCGCAGCTTCGAAGGCCTCAACGACTTGCCCCAGCCGACGTTTGAAGGGCATGCGGTGACCGAACCGAATAACTTCGTCGAGCACTTTATCGACTCCAGCGGCGTGGTGTCGTGGCGCTTCTTCAGTGCCAAATCGGATTACGAATTCGTGGAGTGGGACTTCTCCGGTCAGGGTGAAAACTCGAACGCCGAGGAAGCCGCGACCTTGTTCGGCATTCTCGAAGGCATGGGCAAGGAAGTGTACATGGCGGTCTACGAGCATATCGGCGCGAAGGCATGCCGCATCCTGGTGCCGAACTATTCGGAAATCTATCCCGCGGACGATCTGATCTGGGATAACACCAACAAAGCGCTGTTCTTCCGCGCCGATATCCTGAACCTGCATCGCCTGGACGAAGACGAACTGCAAGCGCTGGTTGAGCGTCTGGTGGAAAGTGAGCTGGACGACTACACCGACATCACCACCTTGATCGGCATCGAATTTGACGACAATACCGCGTGGGGTCAGCTGACGATCCTGGAGTTGAAGCTGCTGATTTATCTCGCCTTGCAGCGATTTGAAGAGGCGAAAGAGGCGGTGGAAATGTTCCTGCAGTACAACGACAACACGGTTGAGCGTGGCTTGTTCTACCAGGCCGTCAACGTGGTGCTGGAGATGAAGCTGGACGAAGACCTGGAGCTGGAAGACTACGAGGCCAATTTCCGCCGGATGTTTGGCAACGAGCGGACAGATGCAGCAATCGGATCGGTAGACGGCAGCGTGCGTTTCCATGGCTTGACGCCGACCAGCATGAAGCTGGAGGGGCTCGACAGGCACCTGCGATTGATTGATAGCTACAAGAAACT
Organism: Pseudomonas sp. F-14 TE3482; assembly: GCF_053629455.1. Lineage (NCBI taxonomy): Bacteria > Pseudomonadati > Pseudomonadota > Gammaproteobacteria > Pseudomonadales > Pseudomonadaceae > Pseudomonas > Pseudomonas sp. F-14 TE3482. The sequence goes on along the minus strand of NZ_JBRJII010000001.1, from coordinate 1,953,155 downwards.
GCACTCGGCACGGGCCAATGTGGCCACTTTGTTCAGATAACAGCGCCCACAAAAAAGCGAAGCCAGATCACTGGCTTCGCTTTTTTTATTACTGACTGGATAGCTGCTTTTTAGAACGGGATATCGTCATCAAAGCTGTCGAAATCCGGAGCCGGCTGAGGAGCGGCCTGCTGCTGTGGAGCCGGACGCGACTGTTGCGGTGCCGACTGCTGCGGACGCGGAGCCTGTTGGCGTGGAGCCGGGGCGGACTGCTGGTAGTTATTGCCCCCGCCTTGTTGGTCGCCCTGCTGTGGACGGCCGCCCAGCAGCTGCATGGTGCCTTGCATGTCGACCACGATTTCAGTGGTGTAACGCTTGATACCGTCTTTTTCCCACTCGCGGGTCTGCAGCTTGCCTTCGATGTACACCTGCGAACCTTTACGCAGGTATTCGCCGGCAATTTCGGCAACCTTGCCGAACATCGAAACACGGTGCCATTCGGTCTTCTCGACCTTCTGACCGGTTTGCTTGTCGGTCCACTGTTCGCTGGTCGCCAGACTCAGGTTGGTCACGGCGTTACCGTTAGGCAAGTAGCGAACTTCGGGATCCTGGCCGCAAGTGCCGACCAATATGACTTTGTTAACCCCACGGGCCATAACGTTCTCCTAGGCTACGCACGCTGCCCCGGCCGGGTTGTTCACCAGGCGCTCAAGGGTGGTGCGATCCAATAGTTCTGTGTCCAATTTGATGTAAATCGCCGCTTCATCTTCGACGATCACTGCATCTGTTACCCCTACGACGGCCTTCAGGCGCTCGACCAGACCCGCTTCGCGGATCGCCTCGGGCGACAACGGCAAGCGCAGGCTCGTGACGTAAGGTGGTTCGCGCATGGTAACAGCAAAGGCCAGCCAGAGGGCAGCCAGGCCGGCGCATCCGAGGAATACAACCGACAAACCGCCGTGCTGGAACATCCAGCCGCCGAGGATCCCGCCCAGTGCCGAACCGAGGAACTGACTGGTGGAATATACCCCCATCGCTGTGCCCTTGCCGCCTGCCGGTGAAACCTTGCTGATCAACGATGGCAAGGAGGCTTCCAGCAGATTGAACGCGGTGAAGAACACCACCGTACCAATCACCAGAGCCCGCAAGCTGTCGCCGAACTGCCAGAAGAATAGCTCAGTGAACATCAGCGTCACGACGGCACCGAGCAAAACTCGTTTCATTTTGCGTCGCTTCTCGCCGTAGATAATGAACGGGATCATGGCGAAGAAGGAAATCAGCAACGCGGTCAGGTACACCCACCAATGCTGCTCTTTGGGCAGTCCGGCTTTTTCGACCAGGGCCAGGGGCAACGCAACGAAGCTCGACATCAACATCGCGTGCAACACAAAAATACCCAGATCCAGGCGCAGCAGGTCCGGATGCTTGAGTGTCGGTATCAGCGCCTGGCGCGCAACGCCGGACTCGCGGTGCTGCAACGGCCCGGTTGCACGCGGCACCATGAACATCACGATGACGATGCCAACCAGCGCCATGCCACCGGTGGCGAAGAACAACCCGGACAAACCGAAGACACGGGTCAGCAGCGGTCCTACAACCATGGCGACAGCGAACGACAGACCAATCGTCATGCCGATCATGGCCATGGCTTTGGTCCGATGCTGTTCCCGGGTCAGGTCTGACAGCAACGCCATCACCGCCGCAGAAATCGCCCCGGCACCTTGCAGGATGCGTCCGGCGATGACACCCCAGATCGAATCGGCATTGGCCGCCAGCACGCTGCCCAGGGCGAAGATGATCAGCCCCAGATAAATCACCGGACGTCGACCGATGCGGTCGGAAATGAAGCCAAAAGGAATCTGAAAGATCGCCTGGGTCAGGCCGTAAGCGCCAATCGCCAACCCGATGAGGGCCGGGGTCGCTCCTGCCAGGTCCATCCCATAGGTCGCCAGAACCGGCAACACCATGAACATGCCAAGCATACGGAAGGCGAACACCAGGGCCAGACCGCTTGCTGCGCGGGTCTCACTGCCACTCATGCGTTCGCTGTGGGGATCGTGCATGGAAAAACCTCATGTGAACCGGCGGCGATTCTACCAGTCCCATCGATTGACGGGGTATATCGCGACGCTATGACGCGTATAGATGACACAGTCTTCATGCAAGGCTGCGCCACCCTCATTTGATAGTGTGCATCCATCCAGTATTTGGCCGTATACTCCTACGTTTTCGACGCCCGCCGAGCGAGGCCACTTTGGACAAGATCCTGATTCGTGGGGCCCGAACCCACAACCTGAAGAACATCGACCTGACCCTGCCACGGGACAAACTGATCGTCATCACCGGCCTGTCCGGATCCGGCAAGTCGTCCCTGGCCTTCGACACGCTGTACGCCGAAGGCCAGCGCCGTTATGTCGAATCGCTGTCGGCTTACGCCCGGCAATTCCTGTCGATGATGGAAAAACCTGACGTCGACACCATTGAAGGTCTGTCGCCAGCGATCTCCATCGAACAGAAGTCGACCTCGCACAACCCGCGCTCGACGGTTGGCACCATTACCGAAATCTACGACTACCTGCGCCTGCTCTACGCTCGCGTCGGTATTCCGCGCTGCCCAGACCACGACATTCCGCTGGAAGCCCAGACCGTCAGCCAGATGGTCGACCTGGTGCTGGCACAACCGGAGGGCAGCAAACTGATGCTGCTGGCCCCGGTGATCCGCGAGCGCAAAGGCGAACATCTTTCGGTCTTCGAAGAACTGCGCGCCCAGGGTTTTGTGCGGGCCCGGGTCAATGGCAGGCTTTGTGAGCTGGACGAGTTGCCGAAGCTGGATAAACAGAAGAAGCATTCGATTGACGTCGTGGTCGACCGTTTCAAGGTCCGCGCTGATCTGCAACAACGCCTGGCCGAATCGTTCGAGACCGCGCTGAAACTGGCGGACGGTATTGCGCTGGTGGCGCCAATGGACGACGAGCCCGGCGAAGAAATCATCTTCTCCGCGCGCTTCGCCTGCCCAATCTGCGGCCACGCCATCAGCGAGCTGGAACCCAAGCTGTTTTCCTTCAACAACCCGGCCGGCGCCTGCCCGACCTGCGATGGTCTGGGGGTTAAACAGTTCTTCGACACCAAACGACTGGTGAACGGTGAACTGACCCTGGCCGAAGGTGCGATCCGCGGCTGGGACCGGCGCAACGTCTATTACTTCCAGATGCTTGGCTCGCTGGCCTCGCACTACAAGTTCAGCCTTGAAGTGCCGTTCAACGACCTGCCGGCCGATCAGCAGAAGTTCATCCTGCACGGCAGTGGCTCGCAGAACGTCGACTTCAAATACCTGAACGACCGTGGCGACATCGTCAAACGTTCGCACCCGTTCGAAGGCATCGTGCCGAACCTGGAACGCCGCTACCGCGAAACCGAATCGGCTTCGGTCCGTGAAGAACTGGCCAAATTCCTCAGCACCCAGCCCTGTCCGGATTGCCGCGGCACCCGTCTGCGTCGCGAGGCGCGGCACGTGTGGGTTGGCGAGAAGACCTTGCCGGCGGTGACCAATCTGCCGATTGGCGACGCCTGCGAATATTTCGGCGTACTGAAACTGACCGGTCGCCGTGGCGAAATTGCCGACAAGATTCTCAAGGAAATCCGCGAGCGTTTGCAGTTCCTGGTCAACGTTGGCCTGGACTATCTGTCACTGGATCGTAGTGCCGACACGCTGTCCGGCGGCGAAGCCCAGCGGATCCGTCTGGCCAGTCAGATTGGCGCCGGTTTGGTGGGGGTTCTGTACATTCTCGATGAACCATCGATCGGTCTGCATCAACGGGACAATGACCGATTGCTGGGCACCCTCAAACATCTTCGAGACATCGGCAACACGGTGATCGTGGTCGAGCACGACGAGGATGCGATTCGTCTGGCTGACTATGTGGTGGATATCGGCCCGGGCGCGGGTGTACACGGTGGGCATATCGTTGCCGAAGGTACGCCGGCCGAGGTCATGGCTCACCCTGATTCACTGACCGGCAAGTACCTCTCGGGTCGTGTAAAAATCGCAGTGCCAGCCAAACGCACGCCGCGTAACAAGAAGTTGTCGCTAGCCCTCAAGGGCGCTCGCGGCAACAATTTGCGCAATGTCGATCTGGAGATTCCGATCGGCCTGTTGACCTGCGTGACGGGTGTTTCCGGTTCAGGCAAGTCAACGCTGATCAACAACACACTGTTTCCTTTGAGCGCTACCGCACTCAATGGGGCAACGACCCTGGAAGCGGCTGCTCACGACAGCATTAAAGGCCTGGAACATCTGGACAAGGTTGTGGACATCGACCAGAGCCCGATCGGTCGCACACCGCGCTCCAACCCCGCGACCTATACCGGGCTGTTCACGCCGATTCGCGAGTTGTTCGCCGGTGTGCCGGAATCCCGCTCCCGCGGTTATGGGCCGGGGCGTTTCTCCTTCAACGTGAAGGGTGGTCGTTGCGAAGCCTGTCAGGGCGATGGCCTGATCAAGGTGGAAATGCACTTCCTGCCGGACATCTATGTCCCGTGCGACGTCTGCAAGAGCAAGCGTTACAACCGCGAGACGCTGGAGATCAAGTACAAGGGCAAGAGCATCCACGAAACCCTCGAGATGACTATCGAGGAAGCCCGGGTGTTCTTCGACGCCGTCCCAGCTTTGGCGCGCAAGCTTCAGACGCTGATGGACGTAGGCCTTTCGTACATCAAGCTGGGGCAATCGGCGACGACGCTGTCCGGCGGTGAAGCCCAGCGGGTGAAACTGTCTCGCGAGCTGTCCAAGCGTGATACCGGCAAGACGCTATACATCCTCGATGAGCCGACCACCGGCCTGCACTTTGCGGATATCCAGCAACTGCTCGACGTACTGCATCGTCTGCGCGACCACGGTAATACCGTGGTGGTGATCGAGCACAACCTGGACGTGATCAAGACCGCCGACTGGTTGGTGGACCTGGGGCCGGAAGGTGGTTCCAAGGGTGGACAGATCATTGCCGTCGGTACGCCAGAGGAAGTGTCGGAGATGAAGCAGTCGCATACCGGCTTCTACCTCAAGCCACTGCTGGAACGTGATCGGGCCTGAATCCGGCTCCAAAAAAAGCCCCTGTCACTTGCTCAGTGACAGGGGCTTTTTGTATCGGTGTAATCAGGCGTGGGATTGCAGGTAGTTCTCGAGACCGATCAACTTGATCAGACCCATCTGCTTTTCAAGCCAGTAGGTGTGGTCTTCTTCGGTGTCATGCAATTGAACCCGCAGCATCTCGCGGCTGACATAGTCCTTGTGCTGCTCGCAGAGTTCAATGCCCTTGCAGAGCGCGGCGCGGACTTTGTATTCCAGGCGCAGGTCAGCGGCGAGCATGTCCGGCACAGTGGTGCCCACATCAAGGTCGTCCGGACGCATGCGAGGCGTGCCTTCGAGCATCAGAATACGACGCATCAGGGCATCAGCGTGCCCGGCTTCTTCTTCCATCTCGTGGTTGATACGTTCGTAGAGCTTGGTGAAACCCCAGTCCTCATACATCCGCGAATGGACGAAATATTGATCACGGGCTGCCAGTTCGCCTGTCAGCAACGTGTTGAGGTAATCGATTACGTCTGGGTGACCTTGCATCGCCCTACATCTCCCTGCTTTAAAGTCTGTAGTTTGAACCAACCTGACTGGAAGGTCACTCGCCCGACGCTATAAAAGCGAAGATATTCTTAGAAAAGCAGCTTAAATAACGCAAAAACCGCCCAAATGAGGGCGGTTCTGCTTATCGTTTAGACTTAGTTAAGCTGTACGTTGAGTGCCTTTGCGATTGCTTCTCCATACGCCGGGTCGGCCTTGAAGAAATGCTGCAATTGGCGATCAACCACATCGCTGGAAACGCCTGCCATTGCGCCGGCAATGTTGTTGATCAGCAGTTGTTTCTGTTCCTCGCTCATCAAACGGAACAACGCACCGGCGTGGCTGTAGTAGTCGGTGTCTTCGCGATGATCGTAACGATCAGCCGCGCCGCTCAAGGCCAAAGCAGGTTCCGCGTAGCGCGGTGCCTGTTTCGGTGATTCTACGTAACTGTTCGGTTCGTAGTTCGGCGCTGCGCCGCCATTGGCGCCAAACGCCATGGAGCCGTCGCGCTGGTAAGTGTTGACCGGGCTGCGAGGCGCGTTCACCGGCAGTTGCTGGTGATTGGTCCCCACACGATAGCGGTGAGCGTCAGCGTAAGCGAACACGCGACCTTGCAGCATGCGGTCAGGCGACAGACCGACACCCGGGACCATGTTGCTCGGGCCGAACGCCGCCTGCTCGACTTCAGCGAAGTAGTTCAGCGGATTGCGGTTGAGTTCAAGCTCACCCACCTCGATCAATGGGAACTCTTTCTGCGACCAGGTCTTGGTCACGTCGAACGGGTTCTCGTAGTGAGCCGCAGCCTGAGCCTCGGTCATGATCTGGATATTGACACTCCATTTCGGGAAATCACCGCGCTCAATGGCGCCGAACAGATCACGTTGCGCGTAATCCGGATCGGTACCCGCCAGGCGTGCTGCTTCTGCCGGAGCGAGGTTCTTGATCCCTTGCCTGGTTTTGTAGTGCCACTTCACCCAGTGGCGTTCGCCATTGGCGTTGATCAGGCTGTAGGTGTGACTGCCGAAGCCATGCATGTGGCGATAGCCGTCAGGGATGCCGCGGTCCGAGAACAAAATGGTGATCTGGTGCAATGCCTCAGGCGAGTGCGACCAGAAATCCCACATCATCTGCGCGCTTTTCAGGTTGCTTTGCGGCAGGCGTTTCTGGGTATGGATGAAGTCAGGGAATTTCAGCGGATCACGAATGAAGAACACCGGCGTGTTGTTACCGACGATGTCCCAGTTGCCTTCTTCTGTGTAGAACTTCAGGGCAAAACCGCGGGGATCACGCTCGGTGTCAGCCGAACCGCGTTCGCCGCCCACAGTGGAGAATCGCAAGAATGTCGGGGTTTGTTTGCCGACGGACTCAAACAGCTTGGCACTGGTGTACTGAGTGATGTCGCGAGTCACGGTGAACGTACCGTAAGCACCCGAACCTTTAGCGTGTACACGACGCTCAGGGATGTTTTCACGGTTGAAATGAGCAAGCTTCTCGATCAGGTGGAAATCGTCGAGCAGCAAAGGACCACGAGGGCCGGCGGAGCGGGAATTCTGGTTGTCGGCGACAGGAGCGCCACTGGCGGTCGTAAGCGTTTTGTTTTGGCTCATGCGATCTCATCCTCTGTCAGTTTTGGAACTGCCGGCTAATCGGCGTGGGAAGGAGTATTGACCATCAATCATGGCACCTACAAATTCATTAATTTGCAGACATCAATAGAAAAATACTACCAACAATCCCCCTCATATACTGAAGGCATGAACCGCAAGGAAGCTTGTACAAACAGCGCGTTTCTTACACGCACAAAAAACCGGGCACTAGGCCCGGTTCTTTGTTTCAGACTGACGTCTTACTCAGCGGATACAGCTTCACCGCCGACAGGACGATCAACCAACTCGACGTACGCCATAGGCGCGTTGTCGCCAGTGCGGAAGCCGCACTTGAGGATGCGCAGGTAGCCACCCTCACGGGTAGCGTAACGCTTGCCCAGGTCGTTGAAGAGCTTACCAACGATAGCTTTCGAACGAGTACGGTCGAAAGCCAGACGGCGGTTAGCCAGACTGTCTGTCTTGGCCAAAGTGATCAGCGGCTCAGCAACGCGACGCAGTTCTTTGGCTTTTGGCAGTGTAGTTTTGATCAGCTCGTGCTCGAACAGCGACACCGCCATGTTTTGAAACATGGCCTTGCGGTGCGAGCTGGTGCGGCTCAGGTGACGACCACTTTTACGATGACGCATGGTTCATTCCTTACCAAACACAACGTTCGGTGATTACGACGATCAGGCAGTCGCCTTGTCGTCCTTCTTAAGACTTGCAGGCGGCCAGTTGTCGAGGCGCATGCCGAGGGACAGACCGCGGGAGGCCAGAACGTCCTTGATTTCAGTCAAGGATTTCTTGCCAAGGTTCGGAGTCTTCAACAGCTCTACTTCGGTACGCTGAATCAGGTCACCGATGTAGTAGATGTTTTCCGCCTTAAGGCAGTTAGCCGAACGTACAGTCAGTTCCAGATCGTCAACCGGGCGAAGCAGGATCGGATCGATCTCGTCTTCCTGCTCGACAACCACTGGCTCACTGTCACCTTTGAGATCGACGAACGCAGCCAACTGCTGTTGCAGAATGGTTGCAGCACGGCGGATAGCCTCTTCAGGATCCAGGGTACCGTTGGTTTCCAGATCAATAACCAGCTTGTCCAGGTTAGTACGCTGTTCGACACGGGCGTTTTCCACCACGTAAGCGATACGGCGAACCGGGCTGAACGAAGAGTCAAGCTGCAAGCGACCGATGCTGCGGCTTTCGTCTTCATCGCTCTGACGCGAGTCTGCCGGTTCATAACCACGACCACGAGCTACGGTGAGCTTCATGTTCAGGGCGCCGTTAGACGCCAGGTTAGCGATTACGTGATCGGGGTTAACGATCTCGACATCATGATCCAGCTGAATATCGGCAGCGGTAACCACCCCCGAACCCTTCTTCGACAAGGTCAGCGTAACTTCGTCTCGACCGTGCAGCTTGATAGCCAGACCTTTAAGGTTCAACAGGATTTCAATTACGTCTTCCTGTACACCTTCGATGGCGCTGTACTCATGGAGCACACCGTCAATCTCGGCCTCGACTACTGCACAGCCGGGCATTGAGGACAACAGGATGCGGCGCAGCGCGTTGCCCAGGGTGTGGCCAAAACCACGCTCGAGAGGCTCGAGAGTGATCTTGGCGCGGGTTGGACTGACAACCTGCACATCAATATGGCGGGGTGTCAGGAACTCATTTACCGAAATCTGCATGGATGCACCTATTTTCTAGCCCTTACTTGGAGTAGAGCTCGACAATCAGGCTTTCGTTGATGTCGGCGGACAGATCACTGCGAGCAGGAACGTTCTTGAAAACGCCCGACTTCTTCTCAGTGTCTACTTCTACCCATTCTACGCGGCCACGTTGGGCACACAGATCGAGAGCTTGGACAATGCGAAGTTGGTTCTTTGCTTTCTCGCGAACTGCGACCACGTCACCAGCACGAACCTGGTAAGACGGAACGTTTACGGTCTGACCGTTAACGCTGATCGACTTGTGCGATACCAGCTGACGGGATTCGGCACGAGTAGAGCCAAAACCCATACGGTATACAACGTTGTCCAGACGGCATTCGAGCAGCTGCAACAGGTTTTCGCCAGTTGCGCCTTTCTTGCCAGCAGCTTCTTTGTAGTAGCCGCTGAATTGACGCTCGAGAACGCCGTAGATACGACGGACCTTCTGCTTTTCACGCAGTTGGGTGCCGTAATCGGACTGGCGACCGCGGCGTTGGCCGTGGATACCAGGTGCTGCTTCGATGTTGCACTTCGATTCGATCGCGCGCACGCCGCTCTTCAGAAAGAGATCGGTGCCTTCGCGACGAGCGAGTTTGCATTTTGGACCAATGTAACGAGCCATTCTTTACAATCTCCTGGATTACACGCGGCGCTTCTTCGGCGGACGGCACCCGTTGTGCGGGATTGGCGTCACGTCGGTGATGCTGGCGATCTTGTAGCCACAGCCGTTCAAAGCGCGGACTGCAGATTCACGACCTGGGCCTGGACCTTTGACGTTAACGTCGAGGTTTTTCAGGCCGTATTCCAGCGCAGCTTGACCAGCACGTTCAGCAGCTACTTGAGCAGCGAACGGGGTGGACTTGCGGGAACCGCGGAAACCCGAACCACCGGAGGTAGCCCAGGAAAGAGCGTTGCCTTGACGGTCGGTGATGGTCACGATTGTGTTGTTAAAAGAAGCATGGATGTGGGCGATGCCATCAACCACTGTCTTTTTAACTTTTTTACGAGGACGAGCAGCAGGTTTAGCCATGATTAATTTCCTGTCGATTCGCTGGGGCGATTACTTGCGGATCGGCTTACGCGGACCTTTACGGGTACGCGCGTTAGTCTTCGTACGCTGACCGCGCACTGGAAGACCACGACGATGACGCAGACCGCGATAGCAACCGAGGTCCATCAAACGCTTGATTTTCATGTTGATTTCGCGACGCAGGTCACCTTCAGTGGTGAACTTCGCCACTTCGCCACGCAGCTGTTCAATCTGCTCGTCGCTCAGATCTTTGATCTTTGCGGCTGGGTTTACCCCAGTCACTGCACAAATTTTCTGTGCAGTAGTGCGACCAACACCATAGATGTAGGTCAGCGAGATAACAGTATGCTTGTTATCTGGAATGTTAACGCCTGCAATACGGGCCATTCAGTGGGACTCCAATTGACAGCTACCTACGCCCCGGAAGCCAAGAAATAGGGCGCGAGATAATATCGCTGTAATAACAAATAATCAACCCGGCAGCGCACTAGCTGCCGGGCTTGAAGCACAATCACACTCAGCCTTGGCGCTGTTTGTGACGCGGTTCCGCGCTGCAAATTACTCGAACAACACCTTCGCGGCGAATAATCTTGCAGTTACGGCACAGCTTTTTCACCGATGCACGAACTTTCATCACCAACTCCTCGAACCTTATGGGTACTCAGCGCAACATGCCGCTGCCGTAACCCTTCAGGTTGGCTTTCTTCATCAGGGATTCGTACTGGTGCGAAACGAGGTGCGATTGTACTTGGGACATGAAGTCCATCACAACCACGACGACGATCAGCAACGAGGTCCCGCCAAGGTAGAACGGAACGTTTGCCGCAACCACCAGGAACTGGGGCAACAGACACACGGCCGTCATATATAGAGCACCGAACAGGGTCAAACGAGTCAGAACGCCATCAATGTAGCGCGCAGACTGCTCACCTGGACGGATACCCGGAATAAAGGCACCGGACTTCTTCAGGTTTTCCGCTACGTCTTTCGGATTGAACATCAACGCCGTATAGAAGAAGCAGAAGAAAATAATCCCTGCACTAAACAGCAGAATATTCAACGGCTGACCAGGAGCGATCGACTGCGAGATGTCCTGCAGCCAGCCCATACCTTCAGACTGACCAAACCAGGTACCCAACGAAGCCGGGAACAGCAAAATGCTGCTCGCGAAAATGGCCGGAATAACACCGGCCATGTTCACCTTCAACGGCAAGTGGCTAGTCTGCGCAGCAAAGACCTTGCGGCCCTGCTGGCGCTTGGCGTAATGAACAGCAATACGACGCTGACCACGCTCAATGAACACCACGAAACCGATAATCGCTACTGCCAGCAAACCGATGGCAACCAGGGCAAAAATGTTGATATCACCCTGACGCGCAGACTCGAAAGACTGCCCGATCGCTCTCGGAAGACCGGCGACGATACCTGCGAAAATCAACATCGAGATACCGTTGCCAACACCACGCTCAGTAATCTGCTCACCCAGCCACATCATGAACATCGCACCAGCCACAAACGTGGATACCGCGACGAAATGGAAGCCAAAGTCACCAGTGAACGAAACGCCCTGCCCCGCCAGACCAATGGACATGCCAATTGCCTGAACGAGAGCGAGGACGACAGTGCCGTAGCGGGTGTACTGAGCGATCTTGCGACGCCCAGCTTCACCTTCCTTCTTCAACTGCTCCAGCTGCGGGCTGACGGCGGTCATCAGTTGCATGATGATCGATGCCGAAATGTACGGCATGATCCCCAGTGCAAAGATACTCATCCGTTCCAGCGCGCCGCCGGAAAACATGTTGAACAAGCTAAGAATGGTCCCCTCATTCTGTCGAAACAGGTCCGCGAGTCGGTCCGGGTTGATACCTGGAACCGGGATGTGTGCGCCTATTCGGTAGACGATAATCGCCAAGAATAGAAAACGCAGACGAGCCCAGAGTTCAGACATACCGCCTTTGCCGAGCGCAGAGAGAGCACCTTGCTTAGCCATTTATTCCTCGAACTTGCCGCCAGCTGCTTCGATAGCCGCACGCGCACCTTTGGTGGCGCCGATTCCCTTTCCGATGGTGACAGCGCGAGTAACTTCGCCGGACAGCATGATTTTCACACGCTGTACGTTGACGTTGATCACGTTGGCATCTTTCAGGGACTGCACGGTGACGATGTCGCCTTCCACTTTAGCCAGCTCGGACAAACGCACTTCTGCGCGATCCATGGCTTTCAGGGAAACGAAACCGAACTTCGGCAGGCGACGATGCAGCGGCTGTTGACCGCCTTCAAAGCCTGGAGCAATGGTGCCACCGGAGCGGGAGGACTGACCTTTGTGGCCACGGCCACCGGTCTTGCCCAAACCACTACCGATACCACGGCCCGGACGATGCTTTTCGCGACGGGAACCCGGCGCTGGACTCAGATCATTGAGTTTCATCGATTAACCCTCGACACGCAGCATGTAGTAAGCCTTGTTGATCATCCCGCGATTCTCGGGAGTATCAAGCACTTCTACAGTGTGACCGATGCGACGCAGACCCAGACCCTTAACGCACAGTTTGTGGTTAGGGATGCGGCCGGTCATGCTTTTGATCAGCGTAACTTTAACGGTAGCCATGATCAGAAGATCTCCTTGACGCTTTTGCCACGCTTGGCGGCAATGGATTCAGGAGACTGCATAGCTTTCAAACCTTTGAAAGTGGCGTGAACCACGTTTACCGGGTTAGTCGAGCCGTAGCACTTGGCCAGAACGTTCTGAACGCCAGCAACTTCGAGGACAGCACGCATAGCGCCGCCAGCGATGATACCGGTACCTTCAGAAGCAGGCTGCATGTACACCTTCGAAGCGCCATGGGCGGACTTCATTGCGTACTGCAGAGTGGTGCCGTTCAGATCAACTTGGATCATGTTGCGGCGAGCAGCTTCCATTGCCTTCTGGATCGCAGCAGGCACTTCACGCGACTTGCCACGGCCGAAGCCAACACGCCCTTTACCATCACCAACCACGGTCAACGCGGTGAAAGTGAAGATACGGCCGCCTTTAACGGTTTTGGCTACGCGGTTAACTTGAACCAGCTTCTCGATGTAGCCTTCGTCGCGCTTTTGGTCGTTATTTGACATAACTTAGAACTCCAGCCCAGCTTCACGAGCAGCATCAGCCAGCGCCTTGACGCGACCGTGGTACTTGAAGCCAGAGCGGTCGAAAGCCACCTGCGAGACGCCAGCGGCTTTAGCACGCGTAGCGACCAGCTGGCCAACCTTAGTGGCCGCGTCGATGTTGCCAGTGGCCCCATCACGCAGTTCTTTATCCAAAGTCGAGGCACTTGCCAGGACTTTGTTGCCGTCGGCCGAAATGACCTGGGCGTAGATGTGCTGCGACGAGCGGAACACGCAGAGACGCACGACTTCGAGTTCGTGCATTTTCAGGCGTGCTTTGCGAGCGCGACGCAGTCGAGTAACTTTTTTGTCGGTCATTTGCTATGCCCTACTTCTTCTTGGCTTCTTTACGACGGACGACTTCGTCCGCGTAGCGCACACCTTTGCCTTTGTACGGCTCTGGTGGACGGAAGTCGCGGATCTCGGCGGCCACTTGACCTACCAGCTGCTTATCGATGCCCTTGATCAGGATATCGGTCTGGCTAGGAGTCTCAGCGGTGATGCCTTCCGGCAGTTCATAATCCACTGGGTGCGAGAAGCCAAGAGCCAGGTTCAGCACTGTGCCTTTTGCTTGCGCTTTATAACCAACACCGACCAGCTGGAGCTTGCGCTCGAAGCCTTGGCTTACGCCTTGGACCATGTTGTTAACCAACGCACGAGTGGTACCAGCCATTGCGCGAGTCTGTTGATCGCCATTGCGAGCAGCAAAACGCAGCTCACCGGCTTCTTCAACGATCTCAACGGACGAATGGATGTTCAGTTCAAGAGTACCCTTGGCACCCTTCACCGAAAGCTGTTGGCCTGCGAATTTGACTTCGACACCGGCTGGCAGCTTAACGGGGTTCTTAGCGACGCGTGACATGCTTATCCCCCCTTAGAACACAGTGCAAAGAACTTCGCCGCCGACACCGGCAGCGCGCGCAGCACGATCCGTCATCACACCCTTGTTGGTGGAGACGATAGACACACCGAGACCGCCACGAACTTTTGGCAGATCATCGACGGACTTGTACTGACGCAGGCCTGGACGGCTAACGCGCTTCACTTCTTCGATGACCGGACGGCCTTCGAAGTACTTCAGCTCGATGGACAGCAGTGGTTTGATTTCGCTGCTGATCTGATAACCCGCAATGTAACCTTCGTCCTTCAGGACTTTGGCAACAGCTACCTTCAAAGTAGAAGATGGCATGCTTACGACGGACTTTTCAGCCATCTGGGCATTACGGATTCGAGTTAGCATGTCCGCTAACGGGTCCTGCATACTCATGGGCTAGACGCTCCTAATACACAAAAAATTAGCCTTGCGGCTACTACGTGTCGCCGAGTACATCCGCGCGAAAAAAGCACGGGCTCAGGCGAGCCGGGTATTCTAGACACACCCCACAAATGAATCAAGCCCCAATAGGGGCTTGATTCAAGTTCAAGGTCACCGATGGTCAGGATCTTGCGATCCCGAACACCGAGACTTTGACAGTGCTTACCAGCTGGCTTTAACCAGACCAGGTACGTCACCACGCATGGCAGCTTCACGCAGCTTGTTACGGCCGAGGCCGAACTTGCGGTAAACGCCGTGTGGACGACCGGTCAGGCGGCAGCGGTTACGCATGCGCGAAGCGCTTGCGTCACGTGGCTGCTTCTGCAGAGCTACTGTAGCTTCCCAACGCGCTTCTGGACTTGCGTTCAGATCAACGATGATAGCTTTCAGTGCTGCACGCTTTTTGGCGTACTTGGCAACCGTGAGCTGACGCTTCAGCTCGCGGTTTTTCATGCTCATCTTGGCCATTTTCCTACTCCAATCAGTTGCGGAACGGGAATTTGAAAGCGCGCAGCAGAGCGCGACCTTCATCATCGTTCTTGGCAGTGGTGGTCAGGGTAATGTCCAGACCGCGGAGAGCATCGATCTTGTCGTAGTCGATTTCCGGGAAGATGATCTGCTCTTTAACGCCCATGCTGTAGTTACCACGACCATCGAAGGACTTGGCATTCAGGCCGCGGAAGTCGCGAACCCGAGGCAGGGAGATCGACAGCAGACGATCCAGGAATTCATACATACGCTCACGGCGCAGAGTCACTTTGACGCCGATCGGCCAACCTTCACGGACTTTAAAGCCAGCGATGGATTTCCGAGCGTAAGTCACAACGACTTTCTGACCGGTGATCTTTTCCAGGTCGGCAACAGCGTGCTCGATGACTTTTTTGTCACCGACTGCTTCGCCCAGACCCATGTTCAGGGTGATTTTGGTAACGCGTGGAACTTCCATCACGTTCGAAAGCTTAAGTTCTTCCTTAAGCTTCGGTGCGATTTCCTTCCAGTAAATCTCTTTTAGTCGTGCCATGGTCTTCTACCTAGCAGTGTTCAAGCATCAACCGCTTTTTGGGTCGACTTGAAGACACGAATTTTCTTGCCGTCTTCTACTTTAAAACCAACGCGATCAGCCTTGTTGGTTTCGCCGTTGAAAATGGCAACGTTGGAAGCGTGCAGTGGCGCTTCTTTCTCGACGATACCGCCTTGTACGCCCGACATCGGGTTTGGCTTGGTATGACGCTTAACCAGGTTCAGACCACCAACGACCAGACGGTCGTCAGCGAGAACCTTAAGCACCTTACCGCGCTTACCTTTGTCTTTGCCGGCGATCACGATGATCTCGTCGTCACGACGAATCTTTTGCATGTCGGATCTCCTTACAGCACTTCTGGGGCGAGCGAGACGATCTTCATGAACTTCTCAGTACGAAGTTCACGGGTCACTGGCCCAAAGATACGGGTGCCGATCGGCTCTTGCTTGTTGTTCAGAAGAACAGCAGCGTTGCCATCAAAGCGGATAATGGAGCCATCAGCACGACGTACGCCGTGACGAGTGCGGACTACTACAGCAGTCATCACTTGGCCTTTTTTCACTTTACCGCGAGGAATTGCTTCCTTCACGGTAACTTTGATGATGTCACCGATACCAGCGTAACGACGATGGGAGCCACCCAGCACCTTGATGCACATAACACGGCGAGCGCCGCTGTTATCGGCCACATCGAGCATGGATTGAGTCTGAATCATATAATTTCTCCGACCCCTAGTCCTTAGACTTCCACAGCGCGTTCGAGAACATCAACCAGCGCCCAAGACTTGGTCTTGGCCAAAGGACGAGTTTCACGAATAGTGACTTTGTCGCCGATGTGGCACTGATTGGTTTCGTCGTGCGCGTGCAGCTTAGTCGAACGCTTAACGTATTTACCGTAGATCGGGTGCTTAACGCGACGCTCGATCAGAACGGTGATGGTTTTGTCCATCTTGTCGCTGACAACACGGCCAGTCAGCGTACGGACAGTTTTTTCGGCTTCAGCCATGATTACTTACCTGCCTGCTGGTTGAGCACAGTCTTCACGCGAGCGATGTCACGCTTAACTTGCGAGAGCAGATGAGACTGCCCCAACTGGCCAGTTGCTTTCTGCATACGCAGATTGAACTGGTCGCGCAGCAAGCCGAGCAGTTGCTCGTTCAGCTGCTGTGCGGATTTTTCACGAAGTTCATTCGCTTTCATCACATCACCGTCCGTTTAACAAAGGCGGTGGCGAGCGGCAGCTTTGCAGCAGCCAGGGCAAAAGCCTCACGCGCCAGCTCTTCAGAAACACCCTCGATTTCATACAGGACTTTGCCTGGCTGAATCTGGGCAACCCAGTACTCCACACTACCCTTACCTTTACCCATCCGAACTTCGAGTGGCTTTTTGGAAATAGGCTTGTCCGGGAATACACGGATCCAGATCTTGCCGCCACGTTTAACGTGACGGGTCAGAGCACGACGCGCTGACTCGATCTGACGAGCGGTGAGACGACCACGAGCTACAGACTTCAGCGCGAACTCGCCGAAGCTGACTTTGCTACCGCGCTGAGCCAGACCACGGTTGTGGCCTGTCATCTGCTTGCGGAACTTCGTACGCTTTGGTTGCAACATTTGGCGTACCCCTTACTTAGCAGCTTTTTTACGAGGCGCTGGTGCTTGTGGTTTCAGTTCTTCTTGGCGACCACCAATTACTTCGCCTTTGAAGATCCAAACCTTTACACCGATCACACCGTAAGTGGTGTGAGCTTCGTAGTTGGCATAGTCGATGTCGGCACGCAGGGTGTGCAGTGGCACACGACCTTCGCGATACCATTCAGTACGTGCGATTTCAGCACCGCCGAGACGACCGCTCACTTGGATTTTGATGCCTTTGGCACCAATGCGCATGGCGTTCTGAACAGCGCGCTTCATAGCGCGACGGAACATTACGCGACGCTCCAGCTGCTGAGCTACGCTCTGCGCAACCAGCATACCGTCGAGCTCCGGCTTGCGGATCTCTTCGATATTGATGTGCACAGGCACACCCATTTGCTTGGTCAGGTCCTGACGCAGTTTCTCAACATCTTCACCTTTCTTCCCGATAACGATACCTGGACGAGCGGTGTGGATGGTGATACGTGCAGTCTGAGCCGGACGATGGATATCGATACGGCTTACGGACGCGCTTTTTAGTTTGTCTTGGAGATACTCACGCACCTTCAGATCAGCGAACAAATAGTCCGCATAAGTCCGACCGTCTGCGTACCAGACGGAGGTGTGCTCCTTGACGATTCCCAGGCGAATGCCAATGGGATGTACTTTCTGACCCATCTCTTCGACTCCGTTACTTGTCAGCAACCTTGACAGTGATATGGCAAGACCGCTTGACGATGCGATCAGCACGGCCTTTGGCACGTGGCATGATTCGCTTCAGCGAACGCCCTTCGTTGACGAAAACGGTGCTGACCTTCAGGTCATCAACGTCTGCGCCTTCGTTATGCTCGGCGTTGGCTACGGCCGACTCCAGCACTTTCTTCATGATCTCGGCGGCTTTCTTACTGCTGAAAGCCAACAGGTTGAGCGCTTCGCCCACCTTCTTCCCGCGGATCTGGTCGGCGACCAAGCGGGCTTTCTGGGCGGAGATTCGAGCGCCCGACAACTTAGCGGCTACTTCCATCGTTCCTTACCCCTTAACGCTTGGCTTTCTTGTCTGCCACGTGCCCACGATATGTGCGGGTACCGGCAAACTCGCCCAGTTTGTGGCCGACCATGTCTTCGTTCACGAGAACTGGAACATGTTGACGACCGTTATGCACTGCAATGGTCAAACCGACCATTTGTGGCAGGATCATGGAACGGCGCGACCAGGTCTTAACTGGTTTGCGATCGTTCTTTTCCGCCGCCACTTCGATCTTCTTCAGTAGGTGAAGATCAATAAAAGGACCTTTTTTCAGAGAACGTGGCACTGTCGTATCCCTCTATTTACTTGCGACGACGGACGATCATTTTGTCGGTACGCTTATTACCACGAGTCTTCGCGCCCTTAGTCGGGAAGCCCCATGGCGATACCGGATGACGACCACCAGAGGTACGACCTTCACCACCACCATGTGGGTGGTCAACCGGGTTCATGGCAACACCACGAACGGTTGGGCGAACGCCACGCCAGCGTTTGGCACCAGCTTTACCCAGCGAACGCAGGCTGTGCTCGGAGTTCGAGACTTCACCCAGGGTCGCGCGGCATTCAGCCAGCACTTTACGCATCTCACCAGAACGCAGACGCAGGGTCACGTAGACACCTTCACGAGCGATCAGCTGAGCCGAAGCACCAGCGGAACGAGCGATTTGCGCGCCTTTACCTGGCTTCAATTCGATGCCGTGTACGGTGCTACCAACTGGAATGTTACGCAGTTGCAGAGCGTTGCCCGGCTTGATCGGCGCCAAAGCACCTGCGATCAGCTGGTCACCAGCACTCACGCCTTTAGGGGCGATGATGTAGCGACGCTCGCCATCTGCGTACAGCAGCAGAGCGATGTGAGCAGTACGGTTTGGATCGTATTCAATACGCTCAACAGTGGCAGAGATGCCATCTTTGTCGTTGCGACGGAAATCGACCAGACGATAATGCTGCTTATGGCCACCACCGATGTGACGAGTGGTAATACGACCATTGTTGTTACGACCACCAGTCTTCGATTTTTTCTCGAGCAGCGGTGCGTGAGGAGCGCCTTTATGCAGCTCCTGGTTGACCACCTTGACCACAAAACGGCGGCCAGGGGAAGTCGGTTTGCATTTAACGATTGCCATGATGCACCCCTTCCTTACTCAGCACTGCTGCTGAAATCGAGATCTTGGCCTGGCTGAAGGGAGATAACTGCCTTCTTCCAGTCATTACGCTTGCCCAGACCGCGAGCAGTGCGCTTGCTCTTACCCAGAACATTCAGGGTAGTAACACGCTCTACTTTCACGCTGAACAGGCTTTCGACGGCCTTCTTGATTTCCAGCTTGGTTGCGTCAGTTGCAACCTTGAAAACGAACTGGCCTTTCTTGTCAGCCAGAACCGTAGCCTTCTCGGAAACGTGCGGGCCAAGCAGAACTTTAAATACGCGTTCCTGGTTCATCCCAGCAGCTCCTCGAATTTCTTCACGGCCGACACGGTGATCAACACCTTGTCGTATGCGATCAGACTAACTGGATCGGAACCTTGCACGTCACGTACGTCAACGTGCGGCAGGTTGCGAGCAGCCAGGTACAGGTTCTGATCAACCACTTCAGACACGATCAAGACGTCAGTCAGGCCCATGCCGGTCAGTTTGTTCAGCAGATCTTTGGTCTTCGGTGCATCAACAGCGAAGTCCTGAACCACAACCAGACGATCAGTACGCACCAGCTCAGCAAGGATGGAACGCATTGCTGCGCGATACATCTTCTTGTTCAGCTTCTGGGTGTGATCCTGAGGACGAGCTGCGAAAGTGGTACCGCCGCCACGCCAGATTGGGCTACGGATAGTACCGGCACGAGCACGGCCAGTACCTTTCTGACGCCATGGGCGCTTACCGCCACCACGAACGTCGGAACGGGTCTTTTGCTGCTTGCTACCTTGACGGCCGCCGGCCATGTAGGCCACGACTGCTTGGTGAACCAGCGTCTCGTTGAATTCGCCGCCAAATGTCAGTTCGGAAACTTCGATCGCTTGAGCGTCATTTACATTTAATTGCATGTCAGCTTCCCCTTAACCGCGAGCCTTGGCTGCTGGACGTACAACCAAGTTGCCGCCAGTAGCGCCAGGAACAGCGCCCTTGACCAACAACAGATTGCGTTCAGCGTCCACGCGCACTACTTCGAGGGACTGCACGGTCACGCGCTCAGCGCCCATATGACCGGACATTTTTTTGCCCTTGAATACACGACCAGGAGTCTGGCACTGGCCGATAGAGCCTGGAACGCGGTGGGACACGGAGTTACCGTGGGTATTATCTTGCCCGCGGAAGTTCCAACGCTTGATCGTACCCTGGAAGCCTTTACCTTTGGACTGACCGGTTACATCAACCAGTTGACCAGCAGCGAAGATTTCAGCGTTGATCAGATCGCCGGCCTGGTACTCGCCTTCTTCAAGACGGAATTCCATTACGGTACGACCAGCGGCAACGTTCGCTTTAGCGAAGTGGCCAGCCTGAGCAGCTGTAACACGCGAAGCACGACGCTCGCCTACAGTGACTTGCACTGCACGATAGCCATCGGTCTCTTCAGTTTTGAACTGGGTGACGCGATTCGGCTCGATCTCAATGACCGTGACCGGAATGGAGACACCTTCTTCGGTGAAAATACGGGTCATACCGCATTTACGACCGACTACACCAATAGTCATGTTGTAAACCTCATGAGTGTACGGGGCTTTCACCCGCTATGGCCGCCCATTTCAGAGCGTTACACGACTAAGACCGAGTCTTAGCCGAGGCTGATCTGCACTTCCACACCGGCCGCAAGATCAAGCTTCATAAGTGCATCAACGGTTTTATCCGTTGGCTGAACGATGTCCAGAACGCGCTTATGAGTACGGATCTCGTACTGGTCACGCGCGTCTTTGTTGACGTGCGGGGAGACCAGAACGGTGAACCGCTCTTTACGGGTAGGCAGTGGAATTGGACCACGCACTTGAGCACCAGTACGTTTCGCGGTTTCCACGATTTCCTGGGTGGATTGGTCGATCAGGCGATGGTCAAAAGCCTTCAACCTGATACGGATTTGCTGATTTTGCATTGGATTTCAGACTCCGGCTGCTATTCCCACCGAGCGCAATACGCCCGTTAAAAGGAGGCGCAATTCTATAGACGCCCCATATAGGTGTCAACCCAATAAAAAAGCCCCCGCTAAGCGGAGGCTTTTTCAACTCATCAAAGCTAACTCAAAAAAGAGCTTACTCGATGATTTTGGCTACGACGCCAGCGCCGACGGTACGACCGCCTTCACGGATAGCGAAACGCAGACCGTCTTCCATTGCGATGGTCTTGATCAGGGTGACAACCATTTTGATGTTGTCGCCTGGCATTACCATTTCAACGCCTTCCGGCAGTTCGCAGTTACCAGTCACGTCAGTAGTACGGAAGTAGAACTGTGGACGGTAGCCTTTGAAGAACGGAGTGTGACGACCGCCTTCTTCCTTGCTCAGAACGTAGACTTCAGCTTCGAACTTGGTGTGCGGCTTAACCGAACCTGGCTTAACCAGAACCTGGCCACGCTCAACGTCGTCACGCTTGGTACCACGCAGCAGAACGCCGCAGTTCTCGCCAGCACGACCTTCGTCGAGCAGCTTACGGAACATTTCAACACCGGTGCAGGTGGTGACGGTAGTGTCACGCAGACCAACGATTTCCAGTGGATCCTGAACCTTGACGATACCGCGCTCGATACGGCCAGTTACAACAGTACCGCGACCGGAGATCGAGAATACGTCTTCGATTGGCATCAGGAACGGCTTGTCGATAACACGAACTGGATCCGGAATGTAGCTGTCCAGAGTCTCAACCAGTTTACGAACGGCAGTGGTGCCCATTTCGTTGTCGTCTTGGCCGTTCAGAGCCATCAGAGCCGAACCGATGATGATCGGAGTGTCGTCACCTGGGAAGTCGTAAGTGCTCAGCAGATCGCGCACTTCCATCTCAACCAGTTCCAGCAGCTCAGCGTCGTCAACCATGTCAGCCTTGTTCAGGAAGACAACGATGTACGGAACGCCAACCTGACGGGACAGCAGGATGTGCTCACGGGTTTGTGGCATCGGACCATCAGCGGCCGAGCAAACCAGGATAGCGCCGTCCATCTGAGCAGCACCGGTGATCATGTTCTTCACATAGTCAGCGTGACCTGGGCAGTCAACGTGAGCGTAGTGACGGATCAGCGAGTTGTATTCAACGTGCGCGGTGTTGATGGTGATACCACGAGCCTTTTCTTCCGGAGCGCTGTCGATTTTGTCGAAAGCTACAACGGCCGAACCGAAAACTTCGGAGCAGACGCGAGTCAGAGCAGCGGTCAGCGTGGTTTTACCGTGGTCGACGTGACCGATGGTGCCAACGTTGACGTGCGGGAGGGTACGGTCAAATTTTTCTTTAGCCACGACAATTAACTCCTAGCCTAAAGGGGCTGAATCAGCCTTGTTTTTTGGTAACAGTTTCGACGATATGCGACGGAGCTGTATTGTATTTTTTGAATTCCATAGAGTAGCTTGCGCGACCTTGGGACATGGAACGGACGTCGGTCGCATAACCGAACATCTCACCCAGCGGAACTTCGGCGCGAATCACTTTGCCGGAGACCGTGTCTTCCATACCCAGGATCATGCCGCGACGACGGTTAAGGTCGCCCATCACGTCACCCATATAGTCTTCAGGCGTAACAACCTCTACCGCCATGATCGGCTCAAGCAACTCACCACCGCCCTTCTGGGCCAGTTGCTTGGTTGCCATGGAAGCAGCCACTTTAAACGCCATCTCGTTGGAGTCGACGTCGTGGTAGGAACCATCAAACACGGTAGCCTTCAGGCCGATCAGCGGATAGCCGGCAACAACGCCGTTCTTCATCTGCTCTTCGATACCCTTCTGGATAGCCGGGATGTATTCCTTAGGAACCACACCACCCACTACTTCGTTCAGGAATTGCAGACCTTCCTGACCTTCGTCAGCAGGAGCAAAACGAATCCAGCAGTGACCGAACTGGCCACGACCGCCGGACTGGCGAACGAACTTGCCTTCAATCTCGCAGCTCTTCGTGATGCGCTCACGGTACGAAACTTGAGGCTTGCCGATGTTGGCTTCGACGTTGAACTCACGGCGCATCCGGTCAACCAGGATGTCCAGGTGCAACTCGCCCATGCCGGAGATGATCGTTTGACCAGTCTCTTCATCAGTCTTGACGCGGAAAGATGGATCTTCCTGAGCGAGCTTGCCCAGAGCGATACCCATTTTTTCCTGGTCGTCCTTGGTCTTAGGCTCTACGGCAACCGAAATAACCGGCTCCGGGAAGTCCATGCGAACCAGGATGATTGGCTTGTCAGCGTTGCACAAAGTTTCACCAGTGGTGACGTCCTTCATGCCGATCAAGGCCGCGATGTCACCAGCGCGCACTTCCTTGATTTCTTCACGGGCGTTTGCGTGCATTTGCACCATACGACCCACGCGCTCTTTCTTGCCTTTAACCGAGTTGATCACGCCGTCGCCGGAGGCCAACACGCCCGAGTAAACTCGAACAAAGGTCAAGGTACCCACGAATGGGTCGGTAGCGATCTTGAACGCCAGAGCCGAGAACGGCTCGCTGTCGTCTGCGTGACGCTCCATTTCCTTGGTCTCGTCATCCGGGTCAGTACCCTTGATGGCAGGAATGTCGGTAGGAGCAGGCAGGTAGTCGATCACGGCGTCGAGAACCAGGGGAACACCCTTGTTCTTGAAGGAAGAACCGCAAACAGCCAGAACGATCTCACCAGCGATAGTACGCTGACGCAGAGCGGCCTTGATTTCCGCGTTGGTGAGCTCTTCACCTTCGAGGTACTTGTTCATCAGCTCTTCGCTGGCTTCGGCCGCAGCCTCAACCATGTTGCCGCGCCACTCGTCAGCCAGTTCCTGCAACTCAGCAGGGATAGGCTTGCGAACTGGAACCATGCCTTTGTCAGCGTCATTCCAGTAAACAGCTTCCATGGACATCAGATCGATCTGACCCTGGAAGTTGTCTTCGGAACCGATGGCCAACTGGATTGGCACCGGAGTGTGACCCAGACGCTGCTTGATCTGACCGATCACGCGCAGGAAGTTCGCACCAGCACGGTCCATCTTGTTTACGTAAACAAGACGTGGAACGCCGTATTTGTTGGCTTGACGCCATACGGTTTCCGACTGAGGCTCAACACCCGAGGTGCCGCAGAACACAACGACCGCGCCGTCGAGAACACGCAGGGAACGCTCAACTTCAATAGTGAAGTCAACGTGGCCCGGGGTGTCGATGACGTTGAAGCGGTATTGGTCCTTGTGCTGCTTCTCGGAACCCTGCCAGAAGGCGGTAATGGCAGCAGAAGTAATGGTAATACCACGCTCCTGCTCCTGCACCATCCAGTCTGTGGTCGCGGCGCCGTCATGCACCTCGCCCATTTTGTGACTTTTGCCAGTGTAAAAAAGGACGCGCTCGGTGGTGGTGGTTTTACCAGCATCCACGTGAGCAACGATACCAATGTTACGGTAGCGGTTAATCGGTGTAGTACGAGCCATAAAGCCCTCGCAAAATTAGTGACGCTAAAATTAGAAGCGGTAGTGCGAGAAAGCCTTGTTGGCTTCAGCCATACGGTGCACGTCTTCACGCTTCTTAACTGCAGCACCTTTGCCTTCGGCAGCGTCCAACAGTTCGCCAGCCAAACGCAGAGCCATAGACTTCTCGCCGCGCTTACGGGCGAAGTCTACCAACCAGCGCATTGCCAGAGCGTTACGACGGGACGGACGAACTTCGACCGGAACCTGGTAAGTAGCACCGCCTACACGGCGCGACTTTACTTCGACCAGCGGAGCGATGGCGTCGAGAGCTTTCTCGAAGATTTCCAGGGGATCGCTGTTCTTGCGTTCTTTAACCTTTTCCAGCGCGCCATAAACGATACGCTCGGCAACGGCTTTCTTGCCGCTTTCCATAACGTGGTTCATGAACTTGGCCAGGATTTGGCTGCCGTATTTTGGATCGTCAAGCACTTCGCGCTTGGCTGCTACGCGTCTTCTTGGCATGGATAAGCCCTCAAACGGTCTTCAGGTTCGCTCGGAATCGGTGCCCTTTCGGGACGCCTCCGACCTTACTCTTATCGACTCAGAAAAATAGAAAATCAGTTTTTACAAAAAGCCACTACTACTTAGGCTTCTTGGTACCGTACTTCGAACGACCCTGGTTACGACCTTTAACGCCGGAAGTATCCAAAGAACCGCGTACGGTGTGGTAACGAACACCTGGCAAGTCTTTTACACGACCGCCGCGGATCAGTACCACGCTGTGCTCTTGCAGGTTGTGGCCTTCACCACCGATGTACGAGGAAACCTCGAAACCGTTGGTCAGACGCACACGGCATACTTTACGCAGTGCCGAGTTAGGTTTTTTCGGCGTGGTGGTATACACACGGGTGCATACGCCACGACGTTGCGGGCAGTTCTGCAGCGCAGGCACGTCGGATTTCTCGACGATACGCTTACGCGGCTGACGTACCAGCTGGTTGATAGTTGCCATCTACTAGCTCCACTGTTGTCTTGCGACGCTATTGTCTTGCAAGAAAAGCAAAATGGCAGGAACGAATTCCCGCCAAATTTAGGGGTACAAGAGTCTAAAGAGGATCTTGCCCCCAGTCAAGGCAAGGCCCCGACCTCCCCGCTCATCCAACCTCGACAAATTGTCTCGATTCGATGAACGGAACGGCCAGGGCCTCACGCTCATTTATCGCAGAACTCAGTTACCGCTTGAGTTCAGCGCTTCGGTCAGTGCAGCTTCCACTTCACTGGCGCTTACGCGCAACGGTTTGTCAGCATCACGGCGGCGCTTGCGCTCGCTGTGGTAAGCCAGACCGGTACCCGCCGGGATCAAACGACCCACGACTACGTTTTCTTTCAGGCCGCGCAGGTAATCGCGCTTGCCGGTTACCGCCGCTTCGGTCAGTACGCGAGTGGTTTCCTGGAAGGAAGCCGCCGAGATGAACGATTCGGTGGACAACGACGCCTTGGTGATACCCAGCAATACGCGAGTGAACTTGGAAACGAACTTCTCGTCGCCAGCCAGACGCTCGTTCTCTACCAGAACGTGAGTCAATTCCATCTGGTCGCCCTTGATGAAACTGGAATCGCCGGATTCAGCGATTTCAACTTTACGCAGCATCTGACGCAGGATGGTCTCGATGTGCTTATCGTTGATCTTCACGCCTTGCAGACGATAAACGTCCTGGATCTCGTTCACGATGTACTTGGCCAGCGCACTCACACCCAGCAGACGCAGGATGTCGTGTGGGTCGCTCGGGCCGTCGGAGATAACTTCGCCGCGGTTTACCTGTTCGCCTTCGAAGACGTTCAGGTGACGCCACTTCGGAATCAGCTCTTCGTACGGATCGCTACCGTCGTTCGGGGTGATAACCAGACGGCGCTTGCCTTTGGTTTCTTTACCGAACGCGATGGTGCCGCTGACTTCAGCCAGAATCGAGGCTTCTTTCGGACGACGGGCTTCGAACAAGTCGGCAACACGCGGCAGACCACCGGTGATGTCACGGGTTTTCGAAGTCTCTTGCGGAATACGAGCGATAACATCACCGATCGCGATTTTCGCGCCGTCCGCTACGCCGACCAGGGCGTTAGCAGGCAGAAAGTACTGAGCAATTACGTCGGTACCCGGCAGCAAGAGATCCTTGCCGTTGTCATCAACCATCTTCACAGCAGGACGGATATCTTTACCGGCAGCTGGACGGTCTTTGGCGTCGAGTACTTCAATGTTGGTCATACCCGTCAATTCGTCAGTCTGACGCTTGATCGTGATGCCTTCTTCCATGCCCACGTAGGTCACGGTACCTTTCATTTCGGTAACGATTGGGTGAGTGTGCGGATCCCACTTGGCCACGATTGCGCCAGCGTCGACCTTGTCACCTTCTTTAACCGAAATCACAGCACCGTACGGCAGCTTGTAACGCTCGCGCTCACGACCGAAGTCATCAGCGATCGCCAACTCACCGGAACGGGACACAGCAACCAGGCAACCATCCACTCGCTCAACGTGCTTCAGGTTATGCAGACGGACGGTACCGCCATTCTTCACCTGAACGCTGTCGGCTGCGGAGGTCCGGCTTGCCGCACCACCGATGTGGAACGTACGCATGGTCAGCTGGGTACCCGGCTCACCGATGGACTGGGCAGCGATAACGCCGACCGCTTCACCGATGTTCACCTGGTGACCACGAGCCAAGTCACGACCGTAGCACTTGGCGCAAATGCCATAGCGGGTTTCGCAGCTGATCGGCGAACGCACGATCACTTCGTCGATGCTGTTCAGCTCGATGAACTCGACCCACTTCTCGTCTACCAGCGTGCCGGCAGGAACGATGATTTCTTCGGTACCTGGCTTGAAAACGTCACGGGCAATAACACGACCCAATACGCGCTCACCCAGCGGCTCAACAACGTCACCGCCTTCAATGTGCGGAGTCATTACCAGGCCATGTTCGGTGCCGCAATCGATCTCGGTCACAACCAGATCTTGCGCCACGTCTACCAGACGACGAGTCAGGTAACCGGAGTTCGCAGTTTTCAACGCGGTATCCGCCAAACCTTTACGAGCACCGTGAGTGGAGATGAAGTACTGAAGTACGCTCAAACCTTCACGGAAGTTCGCAGTAATCGGCGTTTCGATGATGGAACCGTCCGGCTTGGCCATCAGGCCACGCATACCGGCGAGCTGACGGATCTGCGCAGCAGAACCCCGTGCGCCCGAGTCGGCCATCATGTACATCGAGTTGAAAGACTCTTGATCGACTTCGACGCCATGACGGTCGATGACTTTCTCTTTCGAGAGGTTGGCCATCATCGCCTTGGAAACTTCGTCGTTCGCCTTGGACCAAAGGTCGATCACTTTGTTGTACTTCTCGCCCTGGGTTACCAGGCCGGAGGCGTACTGACTTTCGATCTCTTTCACTTCGTCGGTAGCTGCACCGATGATGCGGGCTTTTTCATCCGGGATAACGAAGTCGTTAACACCGATGGAAACGCCGGAAATGGTCGAATAAGCAAAACCGGTGTACATCAACTGGTCAGCGAAGATAACGGTCTCTTTCAAACCAACCACGCGGTAGCACTGGTTGATCAGCTTGGAGATCGCCTTTTTCTTCATCGGCTGGTTGACGACGTCGTACGACAGGCCTGGTGGAACAACCTGGAACAACAGCGCACGACCGACAGTGGTGTCGACGATACGGGTGTTCTTTACGCTGCCACCATCACGATCGTTGACGGTTTCGTTGATCCGCACTTTGACTTTAGCGTGCAGTGCGGCTTCGCCGGCACGGAACACACGGTCAACTTCTTGCAGATCCGCGAACACACGACCTTCGCCCTTGGCGTTGATCGCTTCACGAGTCATGTAGTACAGACCCAATACAACGTCCTGCGACGGAACGATGATTGGCTCACCGTTGGCTGGCGACAGAATGTTGTTGGTCGACATCATCAACGCACGCGCTTCCAACTGGGCTTCCAGCGTCAGCGGTACGTGCACGGCCATTTGGTCGCCGTCGAAGTCGGCGTTGTACGCAGCACAGACCAGAGGGTGCAGCTGGATAGCCTTACCTTCGATCAGTACCGGTTCAAACGCCTGGATACCCAGACGGTGAAGGGTCGGTGCACGGTTGAGGAGAACCGGGTGTTCGCGAATCACTTCAGCGAGAACGTCCCAAACCTCTGGCAGCTCACGCTCGACCATCTTCTTGGCAGCTTTGATGGTGGTAGCAAGACCACGCATTTCCAGCTTGCCGAAAATGAACGGCTTGAACAGCTCGAGAGCCATCTTCTTCGGCAGACCGCACTGGTGCAGACGAAGGGTCGGACCTACGGTAATTACCGAACGACCGGAGTAGTCAACACGCTTACCGAGCAAGTTCTGACGGAAACGACCCTGCTTACCCTTGATCATGTCAGCCAGGGATTTCAGAGGACGCTTGTTGGAACCAGTGATAGCGCGGCCACGACGACCGTTGTCGAGCAGTGCATCGACGGCTTCCTGCAACATACGCTTTTCGTTGCGCACGATGATGTCCGGAGCGGACAGATCGAGCAGACGCTTCAAGCGGTTGTTACGGTTGATCACTCGACGATACAGATCGTTGAGGTCGGAAGTCGCGAAGCGACCGCCATCCAGCGGGACCAGTGGACGCAGATCTGGCGGCAGAACCGGCAGAACGGTCAGCACCATCCACTCTGGCAGGTTGCCGGAACCCTGGAAGGCTTCCATCAACTTCAGACGCTTGGACAGCTTCTTGATCTTGGTTTCGGAGTTGGTTTGCGGAATTTCTTCACGCAGGCGACCAATCTCGTGCTCCAGGTCGATAGCGTGCAGCAGTTCACGGACAGCTTCGGCACCCATGCGGGCATCGAAATCGTCGCCGAACTCTTCCAGCGCTTCGAAGTACTGCTCGTCGTTGAGCAGCTGACCCTTTTCAAGGGTGGTCATGCCCGGATCGATAACGACATAGCTCTCGAAGTAGAGAACACGTTCGATATCACGCAGGGTCATGTCCATCAGCAAGCCGATACGGGACGGCAGCGATTTCAGGAACCAGATGTGGGCAACTGGCGAGGCCAGTTCGATGTGCGCCATGCGCTCACGACGAACTTTTGCCAGCGCGACTTCAACGCCGCACTTCTCGCAGATCACACCACGGTGCTTCAAGCGCTTGTACTTACCGCACAGGCACTCGTAATCCTTTACCGGGCCAAAGATCTTGGCGCAGAACAGGCCGTCACGCTCAGGTTTGAACGTACGGTAGTTGATGGTTTCCGGCTTTTTAACTTCACCGAACGACCACGAACGGATCATCTCAGGCGATGCCAATCCAATACGGATGGCGTCGAACTCTTCGACTTGACCCTGGTTTTTCAGCAAATTCAGTAGGTCTTTCAAGGCCTTTCCTCCTGGCGGAGCAGAGAGCGGGCAATCCTGCCCCGCTCTCGATTCGCGTCACGTGTTATTCGGTTTCCAGATCGATATCGATGCCGAGGGAACGAATTTCTTTGATCAACACGTTGAAGGACTCGGGCATGCCCGGCTCCATACGGTGATCGCCGTCCACGATGTTTTTGTACATCTTGGTCCGACCGTTCACATCGTCCGACTTCACTGTGAGCATTTCTTGCAGAGTGTAAGCAGCACCGTATGCTTCCAGTGCCCAGACCTCCATCTCCCCGAAACGCTGACCACCGAACTGTGCCTTACCACCCAGCGGCTGCTGGGTAACCAGGCTGTACGAACCGGTAGAACGAGCGTGCATCTTGTCGTCTACCAAGTGGTTCAGCTTCAGCATGTACATGTAGCCAACAGTAACCGGGCGCTCGAACTTGTTGCCGGTACGGCCGTCGGTCAGCTGCATCTGGCCGCTTTCTGGCAGGTCTGCCAGTTTCAGCATGGCCTTGATTTCGCTTTCCTTGGCGCCGTCGAACACTGGAGTGGCCATTGGTACGCCGCCACGCAGGTTCTTCGCCAGATCCAGGATTTCCTGGTCGGAGAAGCTATCCAGATCTTCGTTACGACCGCCGATCTGGTTGTAGATCTCGTCCAGGAAGGTGCGAAGCTCAGCAACTTTACGCTGCTCTTCTACCATCCGGTTGATCTTCTCGCCCAGACCTTTGGCCGCAAGGCCCAGGTGGGTTTCAAGGATCTGACCAACGTTCATACGCGAAGGCACGCCCAACGGGTTGAGGACGACGTCGACCGGGGTGCCATTGGCATCGTGCGGCATGTCTTCAACCGGCATGATCACGGAGACCACACCCTTGTTACCGTGACGACCGGCCATCTTGTCGCCCGGCTGGATGCGACGACGGATTGCCAGGTAAACCTTGACGATTTTCAGCACGCCTGGAGCCAGGTCATCGCCCTGCTGCAGTTTGCGCTTCTTGTCTTCGAACTTGTCGTCCAGCAGACGGCGGCGATCAACGATGTAGGCCTGAGCCTTCTCGAGCTGCTCGTTCAGAGCATCTTCAGCCATGCGCAGTTTGAACCACTGACCATGCTCAAGACCGTCGAGAACTTCGTCGGTGATTTCCTGACCTTTCTTCAGACCGGCGCCGCCTTCGGCTTTGTGGCCGACCAGAGCGGAACGCAGACGTTCGAAAGTGGCGCCTTCAACAATACGGAACTCTTCGTTCAGATCCTTACGGATCTCGTCGAGTTGAGTCTTCTCGATCGACAGCGCACGAGCATCACGCTCAACGCCGTCACGGGTGAAGACCTGTACGTCGATGACAGTACCTTTGGTGCCGGTAGGCACACGCAGGGAAGTGTCTTTAACGTCGCTGGCTTTTTCACCGAAGATGGCACGCAGCAGTTTTTCTTCCGGAGTCAGCTGGGTCTCGCCTTTCGGAGTGACCTTACCAACCAGGATGTCGCCTGCGCCAACTTCAGCACCTACGTAAACGATACCGGCTTCGTCCAGTTTGTTCAGTGCAGCTTCACCCACGTTCGGGATGTCTGCAGTGATTTCCTCTGGCCCAAGCTTGGTGTCACGCGCCACACAGGTCAGTTCCTGAATGTGGATCGTGGTGAAACGGTCTTCCTGAACAACACGCTCGGACAGGCAGATGGAGTCTTCGAAGTTGAAGCCGTTCCATGCCATGAACGCGATACGCATGTTCTGACCCAGAGCCAGTTCACCCATATCGGTGGACGGACCGTCGGCCATGATGTCGCTGCGCTGAACCCGATCACCCTTACTCACCAGCGGACGCTGGTTGATGCAGGTGTTCTGGTTGGAGCGGGTGTACTTGGTCAGGTTGTAGATGTCGACACCAGCTTCGCCGGTTTCAACTTCATCATCAGCAACACGAACCACAATACGGCTGGCGTCGACGGAATCGATCACGCCGCCACGACGAGCCACGACGCAAACGCCGGAGTCACGGGCTACGTTACGCTCCATGCCGGTACCGACCAGCGGCTTGTCAGCGCGCAGGGTTGGTACAGCTTGACGCTGCATGTTCGAACCCATCAACGCACGGTTGGCGTCGTCGTGCTCGAGGAACGGGATCAGCGACGCTGCAACCGAAACTACCTGCTTCGGCGATACGTCCATCAAGGTGACGTCTTCCGGCGCCTTGACGGTGAACTCGTTCAAGTGACGAACAGCTACCAGCTCGTCGATCAGTACTTTCTTGTCGTTCATCGTGGCCGAAGCCTGAGCGATCACGTGATCAGCTTCTTCGATGGCGGACAGGAACACGATCTCGTCGGTGACCAGAGCGTCTTTCACCACACGGTACGGGCTCTCGAGGAAGCCGTACTGGTTGGTGCGCGCATAGGCAGCCAAGGAGTTGATCAGACCGATGTTCGGACCTTCCGGCGTTTCAATCGGGCATACACGACCGTAGTGAGTCGGGTGTACGTCACGCACTTCAAAGCCAGCACGCTCACGAGTCAAACCGCCAGGGCCGAGTGCAGAAACACGACGCTTGTGGGTGATCTCGGACAGCGGGTTGTTCTGGTCCATGAACTGGGAAAGCTGGCTGGAACCGAAGAACTCTTTCACCGCCGCAGCCACTGGCTTGGCGTTGATCAGGTCTTGCGGCATCAGGCCTTCGCTTTCAGCCATCGACAGACGCTCTTTGACCGCACGCTCAACACGTACCAGGCCAACGCGGAACTGGTTCTCGGCCATTTCGCCTACGCAGCGAACACGACGGTTACCCAGGTGGTCGATGTCATCGACGATGCCTTTACCGTTACGGATGTCGACCAGAGTCTTCAGTACCGCGACGATGTCTTCCTTGCACAACACGCCCGAACCTTCGATCTCGGTACGACCGATACGACGGTTGAACTTCATCCGGCCGACCGCAGACAGGTCATAGCGCTCAGGGCTGAAGAACAGGTTGTTGAACAGGGTCTCGGCAGCGTCTTTGGTTGGCGGCTCGCCAGGACGCATCATGCGATAGATCTCGACCAGCGCTTCCAATTGGTTGCTGGTGGAGTCGATCTTCAGAGTGTCGGAGACGAACGGACCGCAGTCGATATCGTTGGTGTACAGAGTTTCGATGCGAACAACCTGAGCCTTGGCGATTTTCGCCAGGATTTCGGTGTTCAGCTCGGTGTTGCACTCTGCCAGGATTTCGCCGGTTGCCGGATGCACGATGACCTTGGCGGTAGTGCGACCCAGTACGTAGTCCAGAGGCACCTGCAGCTCTTTGATCCCTGCTTTTTCCAGCTGGTTGATGTGGCGAGCAGTGATACGACGACCTTGCTCGACAATAACCTTGCCTTTGTCATCCAGGATATCCAGGACAGCAATTTCACCACGCAGGCGCTGAGGCACCAGTTCCAGGCTGAGGTTTTCACCTTGCACGTGGAAGACGTTGGTGGTGTAGAACGCGTCCAGCACTTCTTCAGTGGTATAGCCCAGCGCGCGCAGCAGTACCGATGCAGGCAGCTTGCGACGACGGTCGATACGCACGAACACGCAGTCTTTCGGGTCGAACTCGAAGTCCAGCCACGAACCGCGGTAAGGAATGATGCGCGCGGAGTACAGCAGTTTGCCGGAGCTGTGCGTCTTGCCACGGTCGTGGTCGAAGAACACGCCCGGGGAACGGTGCAGCTGGGAAACGATTACACGCTCGGTACCGTTGATTACGAAGGTACCGTTTTCAGTCATCAGGGGGATTTCACCCATGTAGACTTCTTGCTCTTTGATGTCCTTGATCGCTTTGTTCGACGATTCTTTGTCGAAAATGATCAGGCGCACTTTTACCCGCAAAGGTACGGCGTAAGTTACACCGCGCAATACGCATTCTTTGACATCAAATGCCGGTTCGCCCAGGCGATAACCGACGTACTCCAGCGCAGCATTGCCGGAGTAGCTGATGATCGGGAAAACGGATTTGAAGGCCGCATGCAGGCCCACGTCGCGGAACTGATCTTTAGTCGCTCCCGCTTGCAAGAATTCACGATACGAATCCAGCTGGATGGCCAGGAGGTACGGCACATCCATGACGTCCGGCAACTTGCTAAAGTCCTTGCGGATACGTTTTTTCTCAGTATATGAGTAAGCCATCAGCGTTCCCCAGCTTGGTCACCTGCTTGTTTGGCCCCTCCCGACGGGAGCAGCCAGAAAATCGTGCAAACCCCATGGTTTGCGCCACCGCATCGGGTGGTTACAGCTCGTTATCAGCACCGACCCAGTCGGCTGCCAATAACGGAAAAAGGCCGGTGGCAAGAGCCACCAGCCATCAGCCTTTCGCTTAACGCTCGGGCTGGAGGTGCAAAGTCGATGCTTACTTCAGCTCGACTTTAGCGCCTGCTTCTTCCAGAGTTGCTTTGGCTTTGTCAGCTGCGTCTTTCGAAACAGCTTCCAGAACCATGGCAGGAGCGCCGTCAACTACAGCCTTGGCTTCTTTCAGGCCCAGACCGGTCAGTTCACGTACTGCCTTGATCACGTTAACTTTCTTCTCGCCAGCTTCGGTCAGCATGACGTTGAATTCAGTTTGTTCTTCAACAACGGCAGCAACAGCAGCTGGACCAGCGGAAGCAGCGGCAGCGGAAACGCCGAACTTCTCTTCCATGGCCTTGATCAGCTCAACGATTTCCAGAACGGATTTTTCGCCGATTGCTTCGATGATTTGGTCGTTAGTCAGAGACATGACTATAAATTCCTGTATTGGGGTGACAGCCTACGCGGCCATCGAAATAAACAATAAACGCTGAAAGGAGTCGCTCAGCCTTAGGCTGCGGCAGCTTCTTTCTGGTCGCGAAGGGCCGCCAGAGTACGAGCCAATTTGCTGGTTGCGCCTTGAATCACGCTCATCAGCTGAGAAATTGCTTCGTCACGGGTCGGCAGACTTGCCAGTACGTCGATCTGATTAGCTGCGAGGAACTTGCCCTCGAACGCAGCTGCCTTGATCTCGAACTTATCCTGACCTTTTGCGAATTCTTTGAAAATACGAGCAGCAGCGCCCGGATGTTCTTTCGAAAATGCAATCAAGGTCGGGCCGGTGAACACGTCGTTGAGCACGTCATATTGAGTGCCAGCAACGGCGCGCTTGAGCAGGGTGTTACGTACAACACGTACGTAAACGCCAGCTTCACGAGCCTCTTTACGGAGTCCGGTCATAGCGCCAACTGTCACGCCGCGGGCATCAGCCACAACAGCAGACAGGGCAACATTGGCAGCCTCGTTGACTTCAGCGACGATGGCCTTCTTGTCTTCGAGTTTAATTGCCACGGGTTTAACTCCTGCTTGTTACCGTTTCATCCAACCGAAGCCGGATGTCGTTTTGGTGTCTGATTCGGTAAGGAACCGGGAGCACCATCTGCGTAGGCTTGAGGTTTAAGACTTGCGTCGCCTACGGTCTTGGATAGCCCCCGCCAGGCAGGGACCCCAATCTTTCAATTGGCGCAATCGCTTGCGCCAACCTGTGTCTTACGCGTCGAGCGAGCCTTGGTCGATGACCAGACCTGGACCCATGGTGGTGCTCAGGGTAACGCGCTTGACGTAAATACCTTTCGAGGAAGCTGGCTTGATACGCTTCAGATCAGCGATCAGGGCTTCAACGTTTTCCTTCAGCTTGACGGCATCGAAGCCGACTTTGCCAACGGAGGTGTGGATGATGCCGTTTTTGTCGGTGCGATAACGAACCTGACCAGCCTTGGCGTTTTTAACCGCGGTAGCTACGTCTGGAGTTACAGTGCCGACTTTAGGGTTAGGCATCAGGCCGCGTGGGCCCAGGATCTGACCCAACTGACCAACAACGCGCATGGCATCCGGGGATGCGATAACTACGTCATAGTTCAGGTCGCCGCCTTTCATTTCGGCAGCCAGGTCGTCCATACCTACACGGTCAGCGCCGGCAGCCAGAGCAGCCTCGGCAGCTGGACCCTGGGTGAACACAGCAACGCGAACAGTCTTGCCAGTGCCGTGTGGCAGCACGGTAGCGCTACGAACGACCTGGTCGGATTTACGCGGGTCAACACCCAGGTTCACAGCAACGTCGAACGACTCGCTGAACTTGACAGTCGACAGCTCAGCCAGCAAAGCAGCAGCGTCTACAAAGTTGTAGGACTTGCCTGCTTCGATTTTGCCGGCGATAGCCTTTTGACGCTTGGTCAACTTAGCCATTACACACCCTCCACGTTAAGGCCCATGCTACGAGCAGAACCGGCGATAGTACGCACGGCTGCTTCCATATCAGCTGCAGTCAGATCCGCGTTTTTGGTTTTCGCGATTTCTTCCAGCTGAGCACGGGTCACGGTGCCAACCTTAACGGTGTTCGGACGAGCGGAACCGCTAGTCAGACCGGCAGCCTTCTTCAGCAGAACCGAAGCAGGTGTGGATTTGGTTTCAAAAGTGAAGCTACGGTCGCTGTAGACAGTGATGATCACTGGAGTCGGCAGACCTGGCTCAATACCCTGAGTACGGGCGTTGAAAGCCTTGCAGAATTCCATGATGTTCACGCCGTGCTGACCCAGAGCAGGACCAACAGGTGGACTTGGGTTAGCCTGAGCGGCCTTCACTTGCAGCTTGATGTAAGCGGTAATCTTCTTGGCCATGAGGCACTCCAATTACGGGTTCGAACGCCTCGTAAGGCTCCCCGGTTACTTGCGCGTTTATCCCAGTGACGACAAAACCCCACAGCCTAGGGCTGCGGGGTTGGGATGCTTGCTCAGCTAGACCTTTTCGACCTGGCTGAACTCTAGCTCTACCGGAGTAGAGCGACCGAAAATGAGCACTGCCACTTGGATCCGGCTCTTCTCGTAGTTAACTTCTTCAACCGTGCCAGTAAAATCAGCAAACGGCCCGTCATTGACACGCACCGACTCACCCGGCTCGAACAACGTCTTCGGCTTCGGCTTGTCGCTACCATCAGCAACGCGACGCAGAATCGCTTCTGCCTCTTTATCAGTGATCGGCGCAGGCTTATCAGCAGTACCGCCGATGAAACCCATCACCCGAGGAGTATCCTTGACCAAGTGCCAAGTACCCTCGTTCATGTCCATCTGGACCAGCACATAACCCGGGAAGAACTTGCGCTCGCTTTTGCGTTTCTGGCCATTACGCATTTCAACCACTTCTTCAGTGGGAACCAGAATTTCGCCAAAGCCATCTTCCATGCCAGCCAGCTTTACGCGCTCTACCAACGAGCGCATGACATGCTTCTCGTAACCGGAGTAAGCATGCACAACGTACCAACGCTTAGCCACGGGACACCCTTAGCCGACAATCAAGGAAACAAGCCAGCCGAGCAGGGAATCAAGCCCCCACAACAGCAACGCCATAACCAGGACAACAGCCACAACAATCAGCGTGGTCTGCGTGGTTTCTTGGCGAGTTGGCCATACGACTTTACGAATCTCGGTGCGAGCTTCCTTAACCAGTACAAAGAAAGACTTGCCCCTGACTGTCTGCAGGCCTACAAAGGCAGCTACAACAGCAATGACAAGCAAAGCAAGTACGCGGTACAGGATCGGCGAAGCAGAGTAATACTGATTGCCAACAACGCCAACAACCACCAAAGCGACTACTACTAGCCACTTGAGCAGATCGAAGCGAGAGCCTTGAGCTTCAGCTTTAGGAGTCATCTATGAAGATCCTGTGAAAAGAAAGCCAGACACACCAAGTGAATCTGGCAGGTCAGGAGGGAATCGAACCCCCAACCTACGGTTTTGGAGACCGTCGCTCTGCCAATTGAGCTACTGACCTAAAACAAAATCAGGCCGACCATTATGCCGGCCCGAAAAAGACATTACAACAACTTACTCGATGACTTTTGCTACGACACCAGCGCCGACGGTACGACCGCCCTCACGGATAGCGAAACGCAAACCATCTTCCATCGCGATGGTTTTGATCAGGGTAACGGTCATTTGAACGTTATCACCCGGCATCACCATTTCAACACCTTCTGGCAGCTCACAATTACCAGTCACGTCAGTTGTACGGAAGTAGAACTGTGGACGGTAGCCTTTGAAGAACGGAGTGTGACGACCGCCTTCTTCCTTGCTCAGAACGTAAACCTCAGCAGTGAACTTGGTATGCGGCTTGACAGTGCCGGGCTTGACCAGAACCTGACCACGCTCAACATCGTCACGCTTGGTACCACGCAGCAAAACGCCGCAGTTCTCACCTGCACGACCTTCGTCGAGCAGCTTGCGGAACATTTCAACACCAGTGCAAGTAGTTTTGACAGTGTCACGAAGACCAACAATCTCAACTTCTTCCTGAATGCGGACAATGCCACGCTCAACACGACCAGTCACAACAGTACCGCGACCGGAGATCGAGAACACATCCTCGATCGGCATCAGGAACGGCTTATCGATAGCACGCTCAGGCTGCGGAATATAGCTATCCAGAGTCTCGACCAACTTCTTGACGGCAGTAGTGCCCATCTCGTTGTCGTCTTGACCATTCAGCGCCATCAGCGCCGAACCAATGATGATCGGGGTGTCGTCACCTGGGAAGTCGTAAGCGCTCAACAGATCGCGCACTTCCATCTCAACCAGTTCCAGCAACTCAGCATCGTCAACCATGTCAGCCTTGTTCAGGAAGACAACGATGTACGGAACGCCAACCTGACGGGACAACAGGATGTGCTCACGGGTCTGCGGCATCGGACCATCAGCGGCCGAGCAAACCAGAATCGCACCATCCATCTGCGCAGCACCGGTAATCATGTTCTTCACGTAGTCGGCGTGACCCGGGCAGTCAACGTGTGCGTAGTGACGCACAGCCGAATCGTACTCAACGTGAGCAGTGTTAATGGTGATACCACGAGCTTTTTCTTCTGGGGCGCTATCGATCTTGTCGAAGTCAACCTTTGCCGAACCGAACACTTCGGAGCAGACGCGGGTCAGAGCGGCGGTCAAGGTCGTCTTGCCATGGTCTACGTGACCAATGGTGCCAACGTTGACGTGCGGCTTGTTACGTTCGAACTTTTCCTTAGCCATCGAAATCACCCCTAGCAGAAGAATTAAGCAAGTACTATCAGCCATTAAAACAAAGGCAGATATTTTCATATCTGCCTTGTTATATGGAGCTCTTGAGCGGATTTGAACCGCTGACCTCACCCTTACCAAGGGTGTGCTCTACCAACTGAGCTACAAGAGCGTAACACTTTGCAGGACCTGCAAACTTGGAGCGGGTAGCGGGAATCGAACCCGCATCATCAGCTTGGAAGGCTGAGGTTCTACCACTAAACTATACCCGCAGAGCTTGCAGCTCTCGCTAAAAATGGTGGAGGGGGAAGGATTCGAACCTTCGAAGTCGTAGACGTCAGATTTACAGTCTGATCCCTTTGGCCGCTCGGGAACCCCTCCTAAGCGAGCCGGCATTCTATATCATGCCAGCCTTCTGTCAAGCATTTTCTCATTAAAAACCTGAGGTTAGCTGCGTTGACCTCGCTTCACACTGCTGACCGCTAAAGGTCTTCACTGCGAAGCGGGCGCCATTCTATGCAAACTATTCGACGGGTGCAACCCCCTCGCACGGCATTATTTTATGTTTTAACTCATTGAATTCTTTAGAAAGGTTTTGCAACTGCGAGTCATCCAGCAAACGCCGGCTTTCCGGGGCTATGCGCACCCAGTAACCAGCATATTCGGGGAGATCCTTCGGCAAGGACTGAAACCTGATACCCATGTCACTCAATCGACGCTCGATTAGCTGGGCGACGTCCTGTCGAGTAGAACCTCCCAGATAGAGACAACTGCTATCCGCCTGCGTGGATTTTCCTTTGTCTCGAGCCGTATCCGTCGCCTCGCTCAACAAACGAATATCCTGCTGCGAGCCGCGATACAAACTCAAGGGCGTTACATCCTTCGCGCGAAGCGGAGCCTCCTGTTGGTGCCAGACGTAATAGAACACATTGAGAACAAGCAACAGCAGGAACAACCAACGCATAAATACCTCAGGACAAGGGACACGCCATCGCCAAACCTACAAATACCAGGTCTGGAACCACCCTGGCCTCGGGCACAATCTCGGAGACCAGATCAGCATCCCCTCCAGTCAGGAAGACTGCGAAATCTTCTCCCCAATAGCTGCGCGCCAACTCTAGCTGAGTCAGGACAAACCCTCTCAACATTAGCAAACAACCTCGCTCGACCGCCTCGACGGTTGTACGCCCAGGAACAAGACTCTCCAAAGCGCGCTCGGCAGCAAGATCTCCATAGCGAATTCTACGGGTATGGGTACGCAGCTGGTTGCGCATCAAAGGCATCCCCGGACAGATGAATCCTCCGAGATGCTCACCACCCCCTGCAATAAAGTCAGCCGTAACAGCCGTACCAAAGTCGAGCACTAGACAAGCACCCGAAGCCAGATGAAATCCTCCGAGCACTGCAAGCCAGCGATCAAGCCCTAGCCGCTCGAACTCCTCATAGCCATTTCGAACCCCGGACATCTCCCGAGCCGGTGCCGCGCACACGACGGAAACGCCAAAAGCCTCGGTCAACAGAGAAATCAGTGCACTGGTTTCTTCGGCGGTTCTGACACTAACCAAACGACAATGCATGAGAGCGAGCCCCTTGAGCCCTCTCAAGCTCTCCAGCAATGCGAGATCTGTATCAACGACCCCCTCGCCAATCACCCGCCGGACATCCTCGCCGAGCACACGCCATTTGATGAAACTGTTTCCACAATCGAGCTCAAGAATCATCGCGCAACCTCAGGCTGAGCTCGCCACCACTAAAGACCTTCTCCACACCATTCACCTTCAAGCGCAAGGCACCCTGACTATCGATACCCAGCACCTCCCCATCTATCTGACTCACACCGGCAATCAACGATACCGCCCGCCCCTGCCATAGATGATTTTGCTCCCACTCCGCCTGGATAGCCGAAAACCCGCCGGCCTGGTGGCGATTTAAATAGGCCTGGAGCATCAACCCTAACTCCGCAACCAGATGATTGCGATCAACGGCCTTACCCGACTTGAGACGCATGGACGTCCATTGCTGATCAACCTCATCGGTCATCTGCATATTCACATTTATTCCGACACCGATCACCACGTGACACACATCAGCAGGATCCCCCACCAACTCGAGCAGTATTCCAGCAATCTTTTGCTGACCCACCAGAACATCATTCGGCCACTTCAACCCCACACCCGAGACACCAAGCTCTCGCAAGGCCTGCATTACGGCAAGCCCGACAACAAGACTCAAGCCCTCCAGCTGCCGCATCCCACCATCAATACGCAGCACCAGACTGTAATAGATGTTTTCCGCGAACGGGCTGACCCATTTGCGCCCACGCCGTCCACGACCGGCCGTTTGCCGCTCAGCGAGCACCAGAAATGGCGCAGGCTGGCCACGCTCGATAGCGCGCAAGGCTTCAGCGTTGGTGGAGTCAATTGAGTCGAAGACTAGAATGGGCCACTCACAAGAAGGCGCCTGCGCGCTTATTTCCGCAGGATCAAGCAGTGTCAATGGCGCAGCTAGTTGATAGCCGCGACCGCGCACTTTGTGAATGGATAAACCGAGTTCAGCTTCCAGGTGCTGAAGCTGCTTCCATACAGCGCTACGACTGACGCCCAAGGCAGCACCCAGGGCTTGGCCCGAATGGAATCGACCATCCTTAAGAAGCTTTAACAACGTCAGCATGCAAGTCTCGCCTCACAATGAGGCCCGCATGATATCCATGCCCCGGGCTGTTGCATAGAAACCCTACAAGCGAGATTTTCCTGCGGACAAAACAAAACCCCTACCTGCATACGCAGATAGGGGTTTCGGAATTTAATCTTGACGATGACCTACTCTCACATGGGGAAACCCCACACTACCATCGGCGATGCATCGTTTCACTGCTGAGTTCGGGATGGGATCAGGTGGTTCCAATGCTCTATGGTCGTCAAGAAATTCGGTAGCCAGGTCGTTGGCCCTTACGGGTTCACGCTCCAGCGAATGGGTATGTGATAGCTTGGTGTTTTGTGAGTGTCACAAACTTTCGGTTCGTTTCGTCTTCACACACCGCAATCTGGTGCCTTTTCAGGTCAGCAAATTGCTTGGGTGTTATATGGTCAAGCCTCACGGGCAATTAGTATTGGTTAGCTCAACGCCTCACAGCGCTTACACACCCAACCTATCAACGTCGTAGTCTTCGACGGCCCTTCAGGGGACTCAAGGTCCCAGTGAGATCTCATCTTGAGGCTAGTTTCCCGCTTAGATGCTTTCAGCGGTTATCTATTCCGAACATAGCTACCCGGCAATGCCACTGGCGTGACAACCGGAACACCAGAGGTTCGTCCACTCCGGTCCTCTCGTACTAGGAGCAGCCCCTCTCAAATCTCAAACGTCCACGGCAGATAGGGACCGAACTGTCTCACGACGTTCTAAACCCAGCTCGCGTACCACTTTAAATGGCGAACAGCCATACCCTTGGGACCGGCTTCAGCCCCAGGATGTGATGAGCCGACATCGAGGTGCCAAACACCGCCGTCGATATGAACTCTTGGGCGGTATCAGCCTGTTATCCCCGGAGTACCTTTTATCCGTTGAGCGATGGCC
The DNA here is from genome assembly GCF_053629455.1 of Pseudomonas sp. F-14 TE3482. Classification (NCBI taxonomy): domain Bacteria; kingdom Pseudomonadati; phylum Pseudomonadota; class Gammaproteobacteria; order Pseudomonadales; family Pseudomonadaceae; genus Pseudomonas; species Pseudomonas sp. F-14 TE3482. Next base: position 1,910,528 of record NZ_JBRJII010000001.1, on the reverse strand, counting down.
CTTCCATACAGAACCACCGGATCACTAAGACCTACTTTCGTACCTGCTCGACGTGTCTGTCTCGCAGTCAAGCGCGCTTTTGCCTTTATACTCTACGACCGATTTCCGACCGGTCTGAGCGCACCTTCGTACTCCTCCGTTACTCTTTAGGAGGAGACCGCCCCAGTCAAACTACCCACCATACACTGTCCTCGATCCGGATAACGGACCTGAGTTAGAACCTCAAAGTTGCCAGGGTGGTATTTCAAGGTTGGCTCCACGCGAACTGGCGTCCACGCTTCAAAGCCTCCCACCTATCCTACACAAGCAAATTCAAAGTCCAGTGCAAAGCTATAGTAAAGGTTCACGGGGTCTTTCCGTCTAGCCGCGGATACACTGCATCTTCACAGCGATTTCAATTTCACTGAGTCTCGGGTGGAGACAGCGCCGCCATCGTTACGCCATTCGTGCAGGTCGGAACTTACCCGACAAGGAATTTCGCTACCTTAGGACCGTTATAGTTACGGCCGCCGTTTACCGGGGCTTCGATCAAGAGCTTCGCGTTAGCTAACCCCATCAATTAACCTTCCGGCACCGGGCAGGCGTCACACCCTATACGTCCACTTTCGTGTTTGCAGAGTGCTGTGTTTTTAATAAACAGTCGCAGCGGCCTGGTATCTTCGACCGGCGTGGGCTTACGCAGTAAATGCTTCACCCTCACCGGCGCACCTTCTCCCGAAGTTACGGTGCCATTTTGCCTAGTTCCTTCACCCGAGTTCTCTCAAGCGCCTTGGTATTCTCTACCCAACCACCTGTGTCGGTTTGGGGTACGGTTCCTGGTTACCTGAAGCTTAGAAGCTTTTCTTGGAAGCATGGCATCAACCACTTCGTGTTCTAAAAGAACACTCGTCATCAGCTCTCGGCCTTAGAATCCCGGATTTACCTAAGATTCCAGCCTACCACCTTAAACTTGGACAACCAACGCCAAGCTGGCCTAGCCTTCTCCGTCCCTCCATCGCAATAACCAGAAGTACAGGAATATTAACCTGTTTTCCATCGACTACGCTTTTCAGCCTCGCCTTAGGGACCGACTAACCCTGCGTCGATTAACGTTGCGCAGGAAACCTTGGTCTTTCGGCGTGGGTGTTTTTCACACCCATTGTCGTTACTCATGTCAGCATTCGCACTTCTGATACCTCCAGCAAGCTTCTCAACTCACCTTCACAGGCTTACAGAACGCTCCTCTACCGCATCACCTAAGTGATACCCGTAGCTTCGGTGTATGGTTTGAGCCCCGTTACATCTTCCGCGCAGGCCGACTCGACTAGTGAGCTATTACGCTTTCTTTAAAGGGTGGCTGCTTCTAAGCCAACCTCCTAGCTGTCTAAGCCTTCCCACATCGTTTCCCACTTAACCATAACTTTGGGACCTTAGCTGACGGTCTGGGTTGTTTCCCTTTTCACGACGGACGTTAGCACCCGCCGTGTGTCTCCCATGCTCGGCACTTGTAGGTATTCGGAGTTTGCATCGGTTTGGTAAGTCGGGATGACCCCCTAGCCGAAACAGTGCTCTACCCCCTACAGTGATACATGAGGCGCTACCTAAATAGCTTTCGAGGAGAACCAGCTATCTCCGAGCTTGATTAGCCTTTCACTCCGATCCACAGGTCATCCGCTAACTTTTCAACGGTAGTCGGTTCGGTCCTCCAGTTAGTGTTACCCAACCTTCAACCTGCCCATGGATAGATCGCCCGGTTTCGGGTCTATTCCCAGCGACTAGACGCCCTATTAAGACTCGCTTTCGCTACGCCTCCCCTATTCGGTTAAGCTCGCCACTGAAAATAAGTCGCTGACCCATTATACAAAAGGTACGCAGTCACCCAACAAAGTGGGCTCCCACTGCTTGTACGCATACGGTTTCAGGATCTATTTCACTCCCCTCTCCGGGGTTCTTTTCGCCTTTCCCTCACGGTACTAGTTCACTATCGGTCAGTCAGTAGTATTTAGCCTTGGAGGATGGTCCCCCCATATTCAGACAAAGTTTCTCGTGCTCCGTCCTACTCGATTTCATGACCAAGAGATTTTCGCGTACAGGGCTATCACCCACTATGGCCGCACTTTCCAGAGCGTTCCGCTAATCTCAAAGCCACTTAAGGGCTAGTCCCCGTTCGCTCGCCACTACTAAGGGAATCTCGGTTGATTTCTTTTCCTCAGGGTACTTAGATGTTTCAGTTCCCCTGGTTCGCTTCTTAAGCCTATGTATTCAGCTTAAGATACCTAACTTATGTTAGGTGGGTTCCCCCATTCAGACATCTCCGGATCAAAGTCTGTTTGCCGACTCCCCGAAGCTTTTCGCAGGCTACCACGTCTTTCATCGCCTCTGACTGCCAAGGCATCCACCGTATGCGCTTCTTCACTTGACCATATAACCCCAAGCAATCTGGTTATACTGTGAAGACGACATTCGCCGAAAATTCGCGATTAAACTCACAAATTTTACCTTAGCCTGATCACCACCAGTGAAAGTGGCCATCAGTCTATCTTTCTATCACATACCCAAATTTTTAAAGAACGATCTAATCAAAAGACTAGAAATCAATATTCACAGCGGAATATTCATTTCTAAACTCTCAAACGTGTCGAAGCAGTTTATGGTGGAGCCAAGCGGGATCGAACCGCTGACCTCCTGCGTGCAAGGCAGGCGCTCTCCCAGCTGAGCTATGGCCCCATAACAAAATTGGTGGGTCTGGGCAGATTCGAACTGCCGACCTCACCCTTATCAGGGGTGCGCTCTAACCAACTGAGCTACAGACCCAATTTCGAGCTTGTAACTGTTAGCGTTGAGCTATCAGCTTGGAGCTTAAAGCTGCTTCTATCGTCTTCTTCAATGAATCAAGCAATTCGTGTGGGAACTTATGGAGCAGCTGATGTCGTCGATTAAGGAGGTGATCCAGCCGCAGGTTCCCCTACGGCTACCTTGTTACGACTTCACCCCAGTCATGAATCACACCGTGGTAACCGTCCTCCCGAAGGTTAGACTAGCTACTTCTGGTGCAACCCACTCCCATGGTGTGACGGGCGGTGTGTACAAGGCCCGGGAACGTATTCACCGCGACATTCTGATTCGCGATTACTAGCGATTCCGACTTCACGCAGTCGAGTTGCAGACTGCGATCCGGACTACGATCGGTTTTCTGGGATTAGCTCCACCTCGCGGCTTGGCAACCCTCTGTACCGACCATTGTAGCACGTGTGTAGCCCAGGCCGTAAGGGCCATGATGACTTGACGTCATCCCCACCTTCCTCCGGTTTGTCACCGGCAGTCTCCTTAGAGTGCCCACCATCACGTGCTGGTAACTAAGGACAAGGGTTGCGCTCGTTACGGGACTTAACCCAACATCTCACGACACGAGCTGACGACAGCCATGCAGCACCTGTCTCAATGTTCCCGAAGGCACCAATCCATCTCTGGAAAGTTCATTGGATGTCAAGGCCTGGTAAGGTTCTTCGCGTTGCTTCGAATTAAACCACATGCTCCACCGCTTGTGCGGGCCCCCGTCAATTCATTTGAGTTTTAACCTTGCGGCCGTACTCCCCAGGCGGTCAACTTAATGCGTTAGCTGCGCCACTAAGAGCTCAAGGCTCCCAACGGCTAGTTGACATCGTTTACGGCGTGGACTACCAGGGTATCTAATCCTGTTTGCTCCCCACGCTTTCGCACCTCAGTGTCAGTATCAGTCCAGGTGGTCGCCTTCGCCACTGGTGTTCCTTCCTATATCTACGCATTTCACCGCTACACAGGAAATTCCACCACCCTCTACCATACTCTAGCTCGTCAGTTTTGAATGCAGTTCCCAGGTTGAGCCCGGGGATTTCACATCCAACTTAACGAACCACCTACGCGCGCTTTACGCCCAGTAATTCCGATTAACGCTTGCACCCTCTGTATTACCGCGGCTGCTGGCACAGAGTTAGCCGGTGCTTATTCTGTCGGTAACGTCAAAACAGATACGTATTAGGTAACTGCCCTTCCTCCCAACTTAAAGTGCTTTACAATCCGAAGACCTTCTTCACACACGCGGCATGGCTGGATCAGGCTTTCGCCCATTGTCCAATATTCCCCACTGCTGCCTCCCGTAGGAGTCTGGACCGTGTCTCAGTTCCAGTGTGACTGATCATCCTCTCAGACCAGTTACGGATCGTCGCCTTGGTGAGCCATTACCTCACCAACTAGCTAATCCGACCTAGGCTCATCTGATAGCGCAAGGCCCGAAGGTCCCCTGCTTTCTCCCGTAGGACGTATGCGGTATTAGCGTCCGTTTCCGAGCGTTATCCCCCACTACCAGGCAGATTCCTAGGCATTACTCACCCGTCCGCCGCTCGCCACCAGGTACAAGTACCCGTGCTGCCGCTCGACTTGCATGTGTTAGGCCTGCCGCCAGCGTTCAATCTGAGCCATGATCAAACTCTTCAGTTCAAACATCTTTGGGTTTTTAAGAAACCCTAAACTTGGCTCAGCAATCGTTGGTTACATCTTTGATTTCTCGCGGAGTAACTTGTGATGCTGATAATCTTGTTGACTATCAGTCTGACTCCACAAGCACCCACACGAATTGCTTGATTCAGTTGTTAAAGAGCGGTTGGTTAAGATCTTTCGTCTCAACCGAGGCGCGCATTCTACAGCAGCCTCTGTTACTGTCAAGCGGTTATTTTCAGAAGTTTTCAAAGTTTCGCTTGGGAATCTTCAACAACTTCAACCACTTGCGCTTCCGATCTCTCGCTAGCGGGAGGCGAATTCTACAGCGTTACTCGCTGCTGTCAACACCTCTTTTTCTCCGCTTTCGACCGAGATGATCGAACCGTCAAAAGAGCCAAACAACACCGCTCTTTCAACTCCTTCTGGCTTCGATGAACTGAAGCGTAACCGCTGCCGAAAACTGCATAACTCATTGTTTACCAAGGAGTTTTCCGTTTCGACTGCGCCGGAAGTGGGGCGAATTATAGACGTCCAGAATCTGCCGTCAACCCCTGATTTCAGCTTTATTCGGATTTGAGCGTAATACGCGCAAATGCCTTCTTCCCGGCCTGGCAAACATGGGTCGCGCCCAGTACGTATATAAAGGTGCGATCAACAACCTCACCATCTATACGCACACCACCAGAACCCAGAAGGTCGCGCGCCACAGCGGAGTTCTTCACCAGGCCCGCTTTATTAAGAACAGCAGCAATCGGCATATCCTCGACAGCGGTCAGCTCGATCTCTGGCAGATCATCCGGCAGCTCACCGTCTTTCATACGGTTCCCCGCCGCACGGTGAGCATTGGCCGCAGCCTCTTCACCATGGAAACGCGCAACGATCTCTTCGGCCAGCTTGATTTTGATATCACGCGGATTCGCGCCTGCTTCGACGTCAAGCCGAAAAGCATTGATCTCTTCCATGGAGCGAAAGCTGAGCAACTCGAAGTAACGCCACATCAGCGCATCCGGAATAGAGACCAGCTTGCCATACATGACACCCGGAGCTTCCTGGATACCGACATAGTTGCCCAACGACTTGGACATCTTCTTCACGCCATCCAGACCTTCGAGCAATGGCATTGTCAGAATGCACTGAGCCTCCTGACCATAACTACGTTGCAGCTCACGCCCCATCAGCAGGTTGAACTTCTGATCGGTACCACCCAGCTCGACATCCGCACGCAAAGCGACCGAGTCATAACCCTGAACCAGCGGATAGAGGAATTCGTGAATGGCGATTGGCTGATTGGTAGTGTAGCGCTTGTCGAAATCGTCGCGCTCAAGCATGCGAGCCACGGTGTATTGCGAAGTCAGACGAATGAAGTCGGCTGGCCCCATCTGATCCATCCAGGTGGAGTTGAACGCCACTTCGGTCTTGGCCGGATCAAGAATCTTGAAGACTTGAGTCTTGTAGGTCTCGGCATTCTCGAGAACCTGCTCACGGGTGAGCGGAGGACGTGTCGCGCTCTTGCCGCTTGGATCACCGATCATCCCGGTGAAATCACCTATAAGGAAGATCACCTGGTGCCCCAGATCCTGGAACTGGCGCAGCTTATTAATAAGCACGGTGTGACCCAGGTGCAAATCCGGCGCGGTCGGATCGAAGCCTGCCTTAATACGCAGCGGCTGGCCACGCTTGAGTTTCTCGATCAGCTCGGACTCGACCAACAGTTCTTCTGCACCACGTTTGATCAGCGCTAGCTGCTCTTCAACCGACTTCATAACAGACCCGCAAGGCTCAGATTCAAAGGGGAACAACCATACAAGATCGCGCACCAAATACAAGTTTTGCCCGGCGCGCGGATGCCAATCCACGGACAGAGCGCTCGCAGACTTGCTTCAGAGATGATTTGGTTATATTTTATACAGTTATTTCGTCTTCATCATGTCATTCATCTTTTCCAATTCATCTTTTCAAAGTCAAAATTACCTATGACCACAGAACCGTCTAAAGCGCCGCCGCTTTACCCGAAGACCCACCTGCTCGCAGCAAGTGGCATCGCCGCCCTTCTCAGCCTGGCGCTTCTGGTATTCCCTTCCAGTGATGTTGAAGCCAAAAAGACGACCCTGAGTCTTGAACTGGAAAGCCCTGCAGAACAACTGACACAAGATCAAGACGCCGCCGACACCGTCCAAGCCACAAATGAGCCGGCAGCCTCCCCCTTCGCGCAGATCGAAAACAGCGCCGAAGAGACTCAGGAAACTGCCCAGGCCGCCCCCGCCCCTGCTCCCGCGCCAGTCGTCGAAGAGAAGAAGGCACCAGGCCATAAAGAAGTGATCGTCAGTAAAGGTGACACTCTCTCGACTTTGTTCGAGAAAGTCGGCCTTCCGGCCACTTCGGTGCATGAAGTACTGGCCGGCGACAAGCAGGCCAAGCAGTTCAGCCAACTCAAACATGGCCAGAAGCTTGAGTTCGAACTGAACCCTGATGGCCAGCTGACCAATTTGCACAGCAAAGTCAGCGACACGGAAAGCATCAGCCTGACCAAGAATGACAAGGGTTATACGTTCAATCGCATTACCGCCAAGCCCACCGTTCGCTCCGCCTACGTTCATGGCGTGATCAACAGTTCGCTGTCGCAATCTGCCGCCCGAGCCGGTTTGTCCCACAGCCTCACCATGGATATGGCCAGCGTGTTTGGCTATGACGTCGACTTTGCCCAGGATATTCGCCAAGGTGACGAGTTTGATGTGATCTATGAACAGAAGGTCGTCAACGGTAAAGCTGTCGGCAACGGCCCGATCCTCTCCGCACGCTTCACCAACCGCGGCAAGACTTACACTGCGGTGCGCTACACCAACAAACAAGGCAACAGCAGCTACTACACGGCTGACGGCAACAGCATGCGCAAGGCGTTTATCCGTACCCCGGTAGACTTCGCCCGCATCAGCTCGAAATTCTCCATGGGCCGCAAGCACCCGATTCTGAACAAAATCCGCGCCCACAAGGGTGTCGATTACGCGGCACCACGCGGTACGCCGATCAAGGCTGCCGGCGACGGCAAAGTATTGTTGGCAGGTCGTCGCGGCGGTTACGGCAACACCGTGATCATCCAGCACGGCAATACCTATCGCACGCTATACGGCCATATGCAGGGCTTTGCCAAAGGCATCAAGACTGGCGGCAGCGTCAAGCAAGGTCAGGTGATCGGCTACATCGGCACCACCGGCCTCTCCACCGGCCCGCACTTGCACTACGAGTTCCAGGTCAATGGCGTGCACGTCGACCCGCTGGGTCAGAAGGTGGCGATGGCCGATCCGATCTCCAAAGCTGAACGCTCACGCTTCCTCGCGCAAAGCCAACCGCTGATGGCGCGCATGGATCAAGAGAAAACCACCCAGCTGGCTTCGAGTAAACGCTAAGCCATGGCGCTCTATATAGGTGTGATGTCCGGGACCAGCCTTGATGGCCTGGACATTGCGTTGATCGAGCAAACCCCGGCGATCAAGCTGATCGCCACCCATTACATCCCTATGCCTGATTCCCTGCGCGCCGAGCTGCTTGGCTTGTGCGCCAGCGGGCCGGACGAGATTGCCCGCTCCGCCATTGCCCAGCAGAACTGGGTGAAACTGGCCGCTCAGGGCATTCACACCCTCCTCGACCAACAAAATCTGAAACCCGACGACATTCGCGCGATTGGCAGCCACGGCCAGACCATTCGCCACGAGCCGGCGCGCGGGTTTACGGTGCAAATCGGTAACCCCGCCTTACTCACCGAGCTGACCGGCATCACCGTCGTCAGCGATTTCCGCAGCCGCGATGTAGCCGCTGGCGGACAAGGCGCGCCACTGGTTCCAGCCTTTCACGAAGCCCTGTTTGAAGAACGGCCTGGCAACCGCGCGGTATTGAACGTCGGCGGGTTCAGCAACCTCAGCCTGATCGAACCCGGCAAGCCTGTTGCCGGGTTTGACTGCGGCCCCGGGAACGTCCTGCTGGATGCCTGGATTCACCAACAACGGGGCGATAACTTTGATCGTGACGGTCAATGGGCCGCCAGCGGCAAGGTTGAACCTATCCTGCTGAACGAGCTGCTCAGTGATCCATTCTTTGTGACCCAAGGCCCGAAGAGCACCGGCCGCGAAGTATTCAATCTCCCATGGCTGATGCAACATCTGTCGCAGCTACCGACCTTCGCTGCCGAAGACGTACAGGCCACGCTGCTTGAGCTGACTGCGCTGACCATTATCGAGTCATTGCAAAGCGCCCAATCGGATACACGTGAGCTGCTGGTTTGTGGGGGCGGCGCGCACAACGCCACGCTGATGAAGCGCCTGGCCAGCCTGTTGCCGAATGCGAAAGTCAGCAGCACCGCTGCGTATGGTGTAGACCCGGACTGGGTCGAAGCCATGGCCTTCGCCTGGTTGGCTCATTGCTGCCTGGAAGGTATCGCGGCCAACCGTCCGAGTGTCACCGGTGCCCGCGGCCTGCGCGTACTCGGCGCCATCTACCCCGCCTGAGGAAACCCCAGACAGCAAAACGCCGCAAAGTCCTGAGACTCTGCGGCGCCTGGTAATGCGGTGGGGTGCGATCAGATCGAGAACGAAGAGCCACAGCCACAGGTGGTGGTAGCGTTCGGATTCTTGATCACGAAACGCGAACCTTCCAGACCTTCCTGGTAATCCACTTCGGCACCAGCCAAGTACTGGAAGCTCATCGGATCGACTACCAGACTGACGCCTTCGCGCTCGACGATGGTGTCGTCATCGGCCACTTCTTCATCGAAGGTGAAGCCGTATTGAAACCCTGAACAACCGCCGCCCGTAACGAATACGCGCAGCTTCAAGCGATCATTCCCCTCTTCATCGACCAGGCTCTTCACCTTGTGCGCGGCACCGTGGGTGAATTGCAAAGCCGTGGGGGTGAAGGATTCGACGCTCATGCTGACTATCTCCCGGCGCTACGCCGCCATAATGCGTGATGACGCGCATTATCCGCTTCTCCCAGAAAATCGGTCAACTATTGTTACGGTATATCAATCAATCCAATTGTCAGGCCAAAATGCAAAAAGGCCCGTTCGACGGGCCTTTTTGCTGAGTGGGATAAGCCTTACGGCAGCATGCCCGCATGGGACAGACCCAAGCGCTCATCAAGGCCGAACAGGATATTCAGGTTCTGCACCGCCTGACCCGACGCGCCTTTGACCAGATTGTCGATCACCGACAACACCACCACCAGATCACCATCCTGCGGACGGTGCACGGCAATACGGCAAACGTTGGCACCGCGCACGCTGCGGGTTTCCGGATGGCTGCCGGCAGGCATCACGTCGACGAACGGTTCGTTGGCATAGCGCTTTTCGAACAACGCTTGCAGATCCACCGAGCGATCCACAACCGTCGCGTAGAGCGTCGAGTGAATACCGCGAATCATCGGCGTCAGGTGCGGAACGAAGGTCAGCCCCACGTCCTTGCCCGCTGCGCGACGCAGGCCCTGGCGGATTTCCGGTAAGTGACGGTGCCCTTTGACGGCGTAAGCCTTCATGCTTTCCGACGTCTCGGAGTACAGCGAACCTACAGAAGCGCCACGACCGGCACCGCTGACGCCGGATTTGCAGTCTGCGATCAACCGCGAAGTATCCGCCAGACCCGCTTCGAGCAAAGGCAGGAAACCCAATTGCGTGGCAGTCGGGTAGCAACCCGGCACAGCGATCAGGCGCGCTTGCTTGATTTGTTCACGATTGACTTCCGGCAAGCCGTAAACCGCCTCCTCCAACAGTTCCGGCGCGCCGTGCGGCTGACCGTACCATTTGGCCCACTCATCGGCGTCTTGCAGACGGAAGTCTGCCGACAGGTCAATGACTTTGGTCCCGGCAGCCAGCAACTCACCCGCCAAGGCATGGGCGACACCGTGCGGCGTGGCGAAGAACACCACGTCGCAGGCCCCGAGGGTCTTGATGTCCGGAACGCTGAAAGCCAAGCCGTCGTAATGGCCTCGCAGGTTCGGGTACATGTCGGCCACGGCCAGGCCGGCCTCGGATCGGGAAGTGATCACTACCACTTCAGCTTGCGGATGCTGTGCCAACAGACGCAGCAGTTCGACACCGGTGTAACCCGTGCCGCCGACGATACCGACCTTGACCATAAACCTGCCCTCAACGAACCCACTGGAAAGCCGTCGATAATAGGGGCCGCGCGGCCCTGCGACAACCGTCAAGGTGACGTGCGGACGCTCTACCCCCTACTATCTTCGCTACCGTGAACCTGGGAACAACTAAAAATGCTTTATCTGTGGCTCAAAGCGCTTCATATCGTCAGCATGGTCTGCTGGTTTGCCGGCCTGTTTTACCTGCCGCGCCTGTTCGTCTATCACGCCCAAAGCGAAGACACCGTCAGCAAGGAACGCTTCAGTATCATGGAGCGCAAGCTGTACCGGGGCATCATGGGCCCGGCGATGATCGCCACCCTGGTGTTCGGCATCTGGCTGATCAGTCTCAACCCAAGCGCCTACTTCACCCAAGGTGCATGGATGCATGCCAAATTGACCCTGGTGGTGATTCTGATCGGCTACCACCACATGTGCGGCGCACAGGTAAAACGTTTTGCCCGTGGCGAAAACACCCGCAGCCATGTCTTTTATCGCTGGTTCAATGAAGTGCCGGTTCTGATATTGCTGGCTATCGTAATTCTGGTCGTCGTTCGGCCGTTTTAATCCAACAAGCAATCTTCACCCGGGGTACTTCCAATGTCGCTGCCCGCTTTGCTCGAACAACGTTTGCGTCTGCCCGTTGTAGCAGCGCCGATGTTTCTGATTTCAAATCCTGAGCTGGTGCTCGCCTGCTGCCGCAATGGCGTGGTGGGCAGCTTTCCTGCGCTGAACCAACGTGAGAGCAGCGGTTTCAAGGCCTGGCTGGAAGAAATCGAAGCAGGACTGGCGATACTGGAAAACCCCGCGCCTTATGCAGTGAATCTGATCGTCCACAACAGCAATCCGCGATTGCAGGCGGATCTGGCGATCTGCATCGAGCACAAAGTACCGATCGTGATCACTAGCCTCGGTGCCGTGAAAGAACTGGTCGACGCCGTGCACAGCTATGGCGGCCTGGTGTTTCACGACGTGACGACCCGGCGCCACGCAGAAAAAGCCGCCGAGGCCGGTGTGGACGGCTTGATCGCCGTGGCTGCGGGCGCCGGTGGTCACGCCGGGACCTGGAGCCCGTTTTCGCTGATCGCCGAGATTCGCCAGTTTTTCGACAAGACCTTACTGCTGGCCGGCTGCCTGAACCATGGCCATGAAATTCTTGCCGCACAATTGCTCGGCGCGGATCTGGCCTACTTCGGTACACGATTTATCGGCACCACGGAAAGTCATGCGCCTGACGCGTATAAGGAGATGCTCCTGACTTCCAGAGCCGCAGACATCGTCCATACTCCAGCGGTGTCGGGAGTACCGGCGAGTTTCATGCGCCGGAGCCTTGAGGCCGCCGGTTTCGACATGGCAGCTCTGCAAGGCAAGGGCGAGGTGGACTTCGGCTCCAAGCTCAAGCCATTGAACGATGAAGCCAAAGCCTGGAAAACCGTGTGGTCCGCAGGCCAGGGCGTCGGAGAAATCGAGGACCTGCCGAGTGTCGATCAACTGGTCGCACGTCTCGATGCCGAATACCGCAAAGCGCTGGAACTGGCGGCGGCGTTGCCCAAGCGCTGGCCGCGCTGACAGGCGGGCCTTACACTTCATAGCTGCAACACCGTCTATTACAAACTCTTGCGACAAGGATGCCCGGCCATGAGCGAAAACCGTTTCAAGATCGTCTTCGATGGCGCTCTGCTGCCAGGTGTGGACGTCACCACCGCGAAGCTCAACCTCGCCGAGCTGTTCAAAAGCGACGTCGCGGCCATCGATCGCCTGTTCAGTGGCCGGCAGGTTGCGCTCAAACGCGACCTGTCCCACGCCGATGCGCAGACTTACCTTCAGGCGCTGACGAAAACCGGGATCGATGCCCGAATCGAGACAGAACCCTCGATCGAGTTGAACCTGTCCGACGTTCACGAACACGCTCCTGCCAACAGCCAACCTGTCACGGCAGATCCCGATTCTCCCTATGCACCGCCCCGCGCCTCTGTCGGTGAAGCAATGCCGGAGTTTTCTGCACTCAAGGCCTTCAGTTTCGTTGGCCGCATCGGTCGCTTGCGCTTTCTGGCCTGGACGATGGCTCTTACGCTGGTGACGCTTGGCGTTGGCTCCGTGTTGGCTATTTTCGGCTTCGCGCTCATTAGCACAGACTCAACTGCCGGCTTGATTCTCGCTGGCCTGCTGGCCTTTATCCTGGTCGTGGTGCTCGCCTTCATCAGCATCCAGTTCAGTGTGCAGCGCCTGCACGATATCGGCTGGTCCGGCTGGCTTTGGCTGCTGAACCTTGTACCGGTCGTGGGCAGCATTTTTCCGTTTGTCATAATGATCGTGCCGGGTAACAACACGGCCAACCGATATGGCGCACCACCACCGCCCAATAGCAACGCGGTCAGGGTGCTGGCTTCGCTGTGGCTGGTGTTTATCGCAATCATGTTTGTGGGCGGGCTGACTGGAGGCCTCACCGCGATCCAGGATGAGTACGAAAGCGCCACCGACAGCACCTATCAAAGCAGCGCGGTGATCCCCGACGAAGTTGAAGTCGAGCCGGCCGATGAGGCCGAACAAGCGCCAAATTCATCCGATGATGCAGCCGAAGCAGCCGAGCCCACTGTAGACTCTGCGAAAGAATGAACAGCGCTCCCCGCTCGTGACACCTGCGTCGCCGGCGCGGAGCTGTTGCGATGGAGAACTGCATGACCCGTTACGCTCTGATCACTGGCGCTTCCAGCGGCATCGGCCTGGCGATGGCCGAAGCGCTGGCCCGGCGCGGCCGCAACCTGATTCTGGTGGCCCGACAGCGTGATCAGCTGGAAAGCATTGCGATTGAACTGACTCAACGTTTTGGTGTGGAGGTGCTGTTTCGTGCCTGTGACCTGGGCGAGCCGCTGAGGCTGTCCGGTTTTTTGCTGGAACTGGAGGAAGGCGACCGGCAGATCGATTTACTGGTCAACTGTGCCGGCATCGGTACCTGCGGCCCATTCCTGGCCCAGGACTGGATGACCGAACAAGACTTGATCGAAGTGAATATCCTGGCCCTCACTCGCTTGTGCCATGCCATTGGGAACAGCATGGCCTTGCAGGGCGGCGGGCAGATCCTGAACGTCGCCTCGGTCGCGGCGTTCCATCCCGGCCCCTGGATGAGCACTTACTACGCCAGCAAGGCTTACGTGCTGCATTTTTCCGAAGGTTTACGGGTCGAACTGAAGAAATGCGCGGTCAAGGTGTCGGTACTCTGCCCCGGCCCGACCCGCACGGCGTTTTTCCGCACCGCGCAACTGGACACCGACAAACTGGTCGAGAGCAAACTGCTGATGAGTCCAGAAGAAGTCGCGCTCTATACCGTGCGCGCGCTGGCGAAAAATCGCGCCATTATTATTCCCGGTCGCCTGAATCGCTGGTTCGCGTTCCTGCCGCGGCTCGGCTCACGCTGGCTGACCCGGACAATCGCGGGCATGGTCAACAAAGCCTATTGCCCGCGCTGATCAATCCTCAAGGCAAAAGACTGGGCTCTGACCTGACCCATGGTTACACTCAGGCCAGCCCAAACAACGGAGAAAACAGCTGTGGATACTCTGTTCACCAAGATCATCAACCGGGAAATCCCGGCGAAGATCATTTACGAGGACGACCAGGTACTGGCCTTCCACGACATCGCGCCACAGGCACCGGTGCATTTTCTGGTGATCCCGAAAAAAGCGGTGCGCACGCTTAACGACCTGACCGAGGACGACAAGGCATTGGCTGGGCATATTCTGTTCACTGCCCAGCGTCTGGCCTTGGAACTGGGTTGCGAAGAGGGCTTCCGCGTGGTCATGAATTGCAATCCACTAGGTGGGCAGACCGTCTATCACATACATATGCATGTATTGGGTCAGCGCCAGATGCACTGGCCGCCGGGCTGATTCACCAATCTCCCCCTGCAGGAGCGAGGCTTGCCCGCGAAGGCGTCCTCAAGTGCGCCAAAAGCTTCGCGGGCAAGCCTCGCTCCTACAGGATTGGTGTCGCTCCCACCGGAAATGACCCAGCGCAAACCCTCCCCCGGCCGATTGAGTTAAACTGGCCGCCGAGATTCTTCCCGGAGGTCAGCATGACTACCCAACGTCACTACTCGCCAATTGACCGTCTTCTGCTGCAAGCCGATGCCGCGATGCGTACTTTGCTGCCCTTCAGTGGTCAGCCCTACCGTCCGTCGCCTGCCATCGTGCAGCCGGATGCGCAAATGAGCGACGAGGACACCCGACACGTCGCCGGCTTGATGCGCATTAACCATACCGGCGAAGTCTGTGCCCAGGCGCTGTATCAAGGCCAGGCCCTGACCGCCAAGCTGCCGAAAGTGCGCGCCGCCATGGAGCACGCAGCCGAAGAAGAAATCGACCATCTGGTGTGGTGCGAACAACGCATTCATCAGTTGGGCAGCCATACCAGCATCCTCAATCCGCTGTTCTACGGCATGTCGTTCGGTATTGGCGCGGTCGCCGGGTTGATCAGCGACAAAGTCAGCCTGGGTTTCGTTGCTGCCACCGAGCATCAGGTCTGCAAACACCTGAATGAACACCTTGAGCAACTGCCTGCCGAGGATGAAAAATCCCGGGCGATCCTCGAGCAGATGCGCATTGATGAAGAACACCACGCCGAAAGTGCGCTGGATGCCGGGGGGTTTCGTTTTCCTGCACCGGTGAAGTTCGGCATGAGCTTGTTGGCCAAGGTGATGACGAAGAGTACTTATCGAATCTAAGTATTGCAGTGCCCGCGACGTCCCTATCGCGGGCAAGCCCGCTCCCACAGGGACCGCGTTTCGGTAATAAAAAAGGCGACTACCCAATGTAGTCGCCTTTTTTGTACTCGGTGTCTCTTAGTTCAGCATGCTGCGCGCGTAAAAAGTTTGCATCACCTGAGTCTGCACCGCTTTTGTGATGGTTGAATGTCGATTCAACCAAGCTCGATGATTTCGTAGTCGTGGGTAATCGCCACGCCAGCCGCGCCGAGCATGATCGAGGCCGAGCAATATTTCTCGGCCGACAGCTCGATGGCACGCTTGACCTGGGCTTCTTTCAGCCCGCGGCCCTTGACCACGAAGTGCATGTGGATTTTGGTGAAAACCTTCGGATCTTCGGTCGCACGCTCGGCTTCGAGGAAGGCTTCGCAGCTTTCGACGGCCTGACGGGACTTCTTGAGGATGCTGACCACATCAAAATTGCTGCAGCCGCCAACACCCAGCAGGAGCATTTCCATCGGCCGGACACCCAGGTTACGACCGCCGGCATCGGGCGGTCCGTCCATGACCACGACATGACCGCTGCCGGATTCGCCGAGGAACATGGCTTCGCCAGCCCATTGGATGCGTGCCTTCATCGCCAAGACTCCACTGTCTAAAAAAGGGTCGCCAGCTTAGCACAGGGCCCTTGATTGGCAGCGCTTCGCCTTCCTAGGACATAACCATCTGCGTCGTAGGTAAATTCTCGAATCTTGAAGGAATGTGTCTGTTAAGCTGGCGCCAAATCAGTGGCGCATAGCCAGCTTCGCAGCGAATAAAAAGGATCGCAGGCTTCGCCAGCGCCTATAAAAAACAAACACACCGTGCAGTCTTTTCGGGATACAACCATGGTTGCTATTACCCCCACACCCAAAATCAAGAACCTCGACAAACTGTTGATGCACTGCCAGCGCCGTCGCTATGCCGCCAAGAGCAACATCATTTGTGCCGGTGACCGCTCGGACACGCTGTTTTTCATCATCAAAGGTTCGGTCACCATTCTGATTGAGGATGACGACGGCCGTGAAATGATCATTGCCTACCTCAACTCCGGGGACTTTTTCGGCGAGCTGGGTCTGTTTGAGCAAGCAGGCCTGGAACAGGAACGCAGCGCTTGGGTGCGGGCCAAGGTCGAATGCGACGTCGCGGAAATCAGCTACGCGAAATTCCGCGAGCTGTCCCAACAGGATCCAGACATTCTTTACGTGCTCAGCGGACAAATCGCACAGCGCCTGCGCAATACCACGCGCAAGGTCGGTGACTTGGCATTCTTCGACGTGACCGGTCGCGTTGCACGCTGTCTGCTGGAGCTGTGCAAGCAGCCTGACGCCATGACTCACCCGGACGGCATGCAGATCA
Organism: Pseudomonas sp. F-14 TE3482; assembly: GCF_053629455.1. Classification (NCBI taxonomy): domain Bacteria; kingdom Pseudomonadati; phylum Pseudomonadota; class Gammaproteobacteria; order Pseudomonadales; family Pseudomonadaceae; genus Pseudomonas; species Pseudomonas sp. F-14 TE3482. The sequence goes on along the minus strand of NZ_JBRJII010000001.1, from coordinate 1,893,853 downwards.
AAGTGACCCGTCAGGAAATCGGCCGGATTGTCGGTTGTTCCCGCGAGATGGTCGGCCGCGTGCTCAAGGATCTGGAGGAGCGCAATCTGGTCGACGTCAAGGGCAAGACCATGGTGGTCTTCGGTACGCGCTAAGCTCGAAAACCAGGCTCCGAGCATTTAAGCCCCGAGCATTTCTGCCAACAACTGTCGGTAGAGCGTATCGAGCCGTTGCAGCGCATCAGGAGCGGCAAACTTCTCATGCAGGGCGATGTGGCTTTCAGCGCGAACCCGCTGCTCCAGGCCACAGGCTTCGTTAAAGCGATTGACCGCCCCGACCATCGACTCTCGCTCGTCATCGATCAACATCGCCCCGTGCACCAGGCCGACCGGACGCTGACCGCCCTTGCTCTGGCGCCACCGCTGGGCGGTGCCGACCATCTTTCGACCATCGAGGTTGACGTTGAAACGGCCGTCGCAGAACGCGCCCTCAATTTCGCCCAACGACGAAGTGCCGCCCAACTCATCGAGTAACTGACAGATCGGATCGCATAGCCGCCGGTAGCCGGTTTCAATGCGGTTCAAATCGCCTTCGCTGCGCGGCGGGGCATAAACCAGTGCGATGTTGATCGTCGAGGCCGATTGCGGCACTGGCTCACCGCCAGTTTCGCGCAGCAATACCGGCCAGCCGGCGGCAGCGGAGACTTCGCAGGCATCCTCGAACTGTGGCAGACGATTCAAGCGACGAGGCATGACCAATGCGCGGTCAGTGGGTTGCCAGAACAGCAGACCGAATTCCGACTCACCGGTGCACACATGGGCCAACAGGTCCTGCTCGGCGAGCAGGCCGGCTTCGATGGTCAGGGGGGTTGGTGAGGTCATAAGGTCTTCCATAGGACGGTCAGTCTGTGGTGCATCTTATGCCGCCTTCGCGAGCAAGCCCGCTCCCACAGTGGATTCGCGTTGTCTGGATGAACGCGGGCTAATGTGGGAGCGGGCTTGCTCGCGAAGGGAGCGCCCCGATTTTCAATCAGTCGAGCGTAGAACCGCTCACTGGAATGCCACGCTCGGGAAAGAACAGACGCTGCAGTTCGGTACCCGGGCTTTCCGCGCGCATGAACGCTTCGCCGACCAGGAACGCATACACGTCGCTGATTTCCATCAGCTCGACATCGGCCCGGTTAAGAATGCCACTCTCGGTAATCACCAGACGATCACGCGGAATACGCGGTAACAGGTCGAGGGTGGTTTCCAGATTGACTTCGAAAGTGTGCAGGTTCCGGTTGTTCACGCCCACCAGTGGCGTGTCGAGTGTCTTCAAGGCCCGCTCCAGCTCATCGCCGTCGTGGACTTCCACCAGCACATCAAGACCGACGCTTTTGGCCACGGCCGCCAGCTCGGCCATTTTCACGTCATCCAGTGCGGAAACGATCAACAGCACGCAGTCAGCACCCAGAGCACGGGACTCGACGATCTGATACGGATCGATCATGAAATCCTTGCGGATCACCGGCAGCTTGCATGCCGCCCGGGCCTGTTGCAGATACGCATCGGCGCCCTGGAAGTAATCGATATCAGTGAGCACCGACAGGCAAGTGGCTCCGCCCTTTTCGTAACTTTTGGCGATGTCGGCGGGAACGAAGTTCTCGCGAATCACGCCTTTGCTCGGCGAGGCTTTCTTGATTTCCGCAATGACTGCCGGCTGCTTGAGTTTGGCCTGCGCAATCAACGCCTGGGCAAAACCACGGGGTGCATCGGCCGCCTTGGCCAGGTTTTCCAGCTCCGCCAGGCTCACACGGGCGCTACGCTCGGCGACTTCCTGAACTTTGCGGGCCAGAATATTTTCCAGAACCGTCGGCACACTCATCCCTCATTCTCCACTTTGAATACCGCGGTAAATGCACCCAATTCCTCAAGTTTTTCCCGAGCGAGGCCTGTGTGCAGCGCATCGTGCGCCAGGGCAACGCCTTCTTTCAAACTGCTGGCATGGTCGGCGGCGTACAAAGCGGCACCGGCATTGAGCACGATCATCTCGGCGGCTTTCTGACCGTTTTCGGTCTTGCGCTTGCCCAAGGCATCGCGAATCAGCTCAAGGGAAGCCGCCGGGCTTTCCACTGCCAGACCGTGCAGGCTCTGGCTCTTCATCCCCAAGTCTTCGGGTTCGACCCAATACTCGGTGATCTGGTCATTCTTCAATTCAGCCACAAAGGTCGGAGCCGCCAGACTGAACTCGTCCAGGCCATCCTTCGAATGCACCACCAGTACGTGTTTGCTACCCAGACGCTGCAAAACTTCGGCCAATGGCCGGCACAACGCCTGACTGAATACACCCACTACTTGGTGTTTCACACCGGCCGGATTCGTAAGCGGGCCGAGCATGTTGAACAAGGTGCGCAAGCCCAGCTCGCGGCGCGGGCCGGCGGCGTGCTTCATGGCGCTATGGTGAGTCTGGGCAAACATGAAACCGATGCCCACGTTATCGATGCAACGCGCCACCTGAACCGGCGTCAGGTTCAGGTAGATACCGGCCGCCTCCAGCAGGTCGGCGCTGCCGCTTTTACCCGACACCGCACGGTTACCGTGCTTGGCCACGGTGCAACCGGCCGCGGCAACGACAAACGAAGAAGCGGTGGAAACGTTGAAAATGTTCGCACCGTCGCCGCCGGTACCGACCACATCGACCACGCCGTCGAGGGTGTTGAGTTCAACCTTGTCCGCCAACTCGCGCATCGCCGTCACGGCGCCGACGATCTCATCGATGCTTTCGCTCTTCATGCGCATGGCCATCATGAACGCGCCGATCTGCGCATCCGTGCATTGCCCGGTCATGATTTCGCGCATGACATCGCGCATCTCATCGGTACTGAGGTCGAGATGGCCGACGATACGGCTCAGGGCTGTCTTGATATCCATGAAAAGTCCTTAGCGCGTGCCGCCGGTTTGTTTGAGGAAATTGGCGAACAGCTCGTGACCCTGTTCGGTGAGGATAGACTCAGGGTGGAATTGCACACCTTCGATGTTCAGCGTTTTGTGGCGCAGGCCCATGATCTCGTCGACCGAGCCATCTTCGAGCTGGGTCCAGGCGGTCAGTTCCAGGCAATCGGGCAGGGTTTCACGCTTGACGATCAGCGAGTGGTAGCGGGTGACCGTCAGCGGACGATTCAGACCTTCGAATACGCCCTTGTCCTCGTGGAATACCGGGCTAGTCTTACCGTGCATGACTTGACGGGCACGGACCACATCGCCACCAAAGGCTTGGCCGATGGACTGGTGCCCCAGGCAAACACCGAGAATCGGCAGTTTGCCGGCGAAGTGCTTGATCGCTTCGATGGAAATACCGGCTTCGGTCGGGGTGCAAGGACCGGGCGACACGACGATACGCTCAGGGTTGAGGGCTTCGATTTCGGCAATGGTGAGTTCATCGTTGCGCACGACTTTAACCTCGGAGCCCAGCTCGCCAAGGTATTGCACAACGTTGTAAGTAAAAGAGTCGTAGTTATCGATCATCAGCAACATGGCGTTAAGAACCTCTTGAATTCACTGACTTTTAAGACGGCCTTCGAATGATTTACCCGCAGTGCGCTGCGCTTTGTCAGGTGCTGGAGTGGCGCCAGCAAAGCGGCATTTCATACAGGTAAAGAAGGCAAAGCGGTACAGGTCCGGCCAGGCCGGCAGAAAAGATTCAGGCGCGCCAACGCCAACGGGCGTGTGCCTTGATGACTTGATCCAGAAGTTTGCTGACGATCAACACGGGGAAGGTCTCATTCATACGTCTCGGCACAGTAACTTAGCTGGGCAGAGCGTGCAATATGGCCGGGGCGACAGCTGGCGAAACAATCAAAGGGTTCGCGACAGATGGCAAAGGGCCGGAAGTTTTTGGTACTGTCGTTTCGTTTACAACAACAATAAATAAACGGACTTGCTCATGATCAAACAGACGTTGTTTGTACCGCTCGCCGGATGCCTGCTCGCTGCGGCCTGTTCCCAGGCGATCGCCGCGCCCAACCCGTATTCGAATTTCGTCGTCTTTGGCGACAGCCTCAATGATGCCGGGCAGTTTACCGACACGGGTGGCCCTGCGGGTGCGACCCAGCGTTTTACCAACCGGACCGGGCCAGTTTACCTGGATGGCAGTGGTGAATTTCGCTCGCTGAACTCCACGCAATTGTTGGGTGGACGTCTCGGGTTCTCAGCAGACCAGACCGCCGCCTCGACTTCGGCTGTACGCGTCAATGAAGGACTGGTGGATGGTAACAACTGGGCCGTGGGCGGTTACCGAACCGACCAGATTCTGGATTCGATCACTACCGAATCCGCCACGGGCGAGCGCACCCGACCAGGCTATCTGCCGACGAACAATTTCCGTGCCGATCCGAATGCGCTGTATTACATCTCCGGGGGCGGCAACGACTTCCTTCAAGGCCGCGTACTCAATACCGCCCAGGCCAACACCGCGGCGAATCAACTGGCCGACAGCGTGCAGACCCTGCAAACCGCCGGCGCCAAATACATCGTGGTCTGGTTGCTGCCTGACCTTGGATTGGCGCCTGCCGTCAATGGCACTCCATTACAAGCCTCGATCTCACAGCTGAGTACCGACTTTAATCAACAGTTGGTCACACGCCTGGCGGGGATCAATGCCGAAATCATCCCGCTGAACATTCCACTGCTGTTGCAGGAAACCTTCGCCGACCCGGCGCGTTTCGGCCTCGCCACCGGCCAGAACCTGACGGCCACCTGTTTTAGCGGCAGCGGTTGTACGGAGAACGCCGTGTATGGCATCAACAGTGCCACCCCGGACCCGAGCAAGCTGATTTATAACGACTCGGTTCACCCCACGGAAACCGGGCAAAAGCTGATAGCCGATTACGCCTATTCCTTGCTGTCGGCGCCTTGGGAACTGACGCTGCTGCCGGAAATGGCCCACGCCACCTTACGCGCCCATCAGGATGAACTGCGTAGCCAGTGGCAATCCGACTGGGAGAACTGGCAGGCCGTCGGCCAATGGCGCGCGATTGTCGCCGGCGGTGGACAGCATCTGGATGTCGATAGCCAAAGCAGCGGCGCCAGCGCCGATGGCAGCGGCTACAACCTGAATATCGGCGGCAGCTATCGCCTCAATGAAGCCTGGCGCGTGGGTGTGGCAGCAGGCTTCTATCGTCAGAACCTGGACGCCGGTAGTAACGATTCGGACTACAAACTCAATAGCTATCTGGCGACCGCCTTCGCCCAGTTTCAGCAGAATCGCTGGTGGGCCGATGCCGCATTGACCGGTGGCAAACTGGATTACGACAACCTCGAACGCAAATTCGACCTGGGTGTCAGCGAAGGTGGGGAAAAGGGTGATACCGATGGGCACCTCTGGGCCTTCAGCACTCGCCTTGGCTATGACATTGCGCAACCGGGCAGCGAATGGCATCTGTCACCGTTCATCAGCGCCGATTACGCCAAAGTGGAAGTCGACGGCTACTCGGAAAACAGCACCCGCTCCACGGCGCTGACTTTTGATGATCAGACCCGAGACTCGAAACGCCTGGGTGTCGGCTTGCAAGGCAAATACAACTTCACCCGTCAGACCCAGGTATTTGGCGAATATGCCTACGAACGTGAGTACGAAGATGACGTTCAGAAGGTAAACATCGCCCTCAACAGCCTGCCGGCGAACGACTTTACGCTGGAAGGTTATACGCCGCAGAGTCACTTGAACCGCGTGAGCCTGGGGGTCAGCCACAAGTTGACCGCCGACCTGGCGCTACGTGGTGGTTACACGTTCCGCAAGGATGATGACTTTACTCAGCAGGGCATCAACGTTGGGGTGGCGTTGGACTTCTGACCCTGCGCAGGCGGTTTGCGTAGGAGCTGGCGCAGCCTGCGATCTTTTGGCGGTGTTGGGAGCGACCGAAGTACAAGATCAAAAGATCGCAGCCTTCGGCAGCTCCTACACAGGAATGGCAGGCACAAAAAACGCGGAGCCCTTAAAGGCGCCGCGTTTTTTTATAGTGAATGCTTTCCGTGGCGAGCGAGCTTGCTCGCGCTCGGCTGCGTAGCAGTCGTCAGAAGGCCTGCTTCGCAGGCCAGCGGGAGCAAGCTCCCTCGCCACAAAAGCTCAATGGACAGCGTTACTGAGTGAACTCAGTTGTCCGGCGTCTGCTCGGCCAGGGCTACTGCACGGAACATGGCGCGGCGCTTGTTCAGGGTTTCTTCCCATTCCAGTGCCGGCACAGAGTCGGCGACGATGCCGCCACCGGCCTGCACGTGCAGTTCGCCGTTCTTGATCACTGCGGTGCGGATCGCAATCGCGGTGTCCATGTTGCCATTCCAGGCAAAGTAACCGACCGCGCCGCCATAGACACCACGCTTGACCGGCTCCAGCTCGTCGATGATTTCCATCGCGCGAATCTTCGGCGCGCCAGACAAGGTACCGGCCGGCAGGATCGCCCGCAGTGCGTCCATCGCCGTCAGCCCGGCCTTCAATTGGCCAGTGACGTTGGACACGATGTGCATCACGTTGGAATAACGCTCGATCACCATCTTCTCGGTGAGTTTCACCGAACCGATTTCCGAAACCCGACCGGTGTCGTTGCGGCCCAGATCGATCAGCATCAGGTGCTCGGCGATTTCCTTGTCGTCCGACAGCAGGTCTTTTTCCAGCGCCACATCAGCCTCTTCGTTGGCACCTCGCGGACGAGTGCCGGCAATCGGGCGCACGGTGATCAGGTTGTCTTCGACCCGCACCAATACTTCCGGCGAACTGCCGACGACGTGGAAGTCGCCGAAGTTGAAGAAATACATATAAGGCGTCGGGTTGAAGCAGCGCAGCGCCCGGTACAGGTCGATAGGCGCAGCCTTGAAGTCGATCGACATACGCTGGGACGGCACGACCTGCATGCAGTCACCAGCCAGGATGTATTCCTTGATGGTGTCGACGGCTTTTTCGTAATCGTCCTGGGTGAAGCTCGAGCGGAACAACGGATCAGCAGACTGTTGCTTGCTGAAATCCAGGCCACGGCGCGGGGTGATCGGCTGACGAAGTTGTTCCAGCAGCGCTTGCAGACGCGCCTGACCTTGTTCGAAGGCGTCTTCCTGCGATGGATCGGCCAGGACAATCGCGTGCATTTTGCCGGCGAGGTTGTCGAACACCACTACCGCGTCGGACACCATCAGCAAAATGTCCGGTACGCCCAGTGGATCCGGGTTCGGGCATTTGCCCAGACGCTTCTCCACATAGCGCACGCAGTCATAACCGAAGTAGCCCACCAGACCGCCATTGAAGCGCGGCAGACCGGCGATGGTCGGCACGTTGTAACGCGCCTTGAAGGCTTCGACAAAGGCCAGCGGGTCTTCAACGTCGTGGCTTTCGATCTCGACGCCGTCGTGGGTCACGCTGACGTGGTGATCGTGAACCCGCAGCACGGTGCGGCACGGCAGGCCAATGATCGAATAACGGCCCCATTTCTCGCCGCCCTGCACCGACTCCAGCAGGTAGGAATTGGGCTCGTCGGCCAGTTTCAGGTAGATCGACAACGGCGTGTCGAAGTCGGCCAGGGTTTCGCAGGCAAGGGGGATGCGGTTGTAGCCGGCAGCGGCCAAACGCAGGAATTCTTCGCGGATCATGAGGTGCCTCGTGGCTTGAGGGTCTAACGGTCAGGTGTGCAAACGCGCCGGTACGCCGGCCAGAAACAAGTCAGGCGCGCCAACGCCAGCGGGCCAGGGCCTTGATGACTTTCATCCAGAGTTTGCGAGTGACCACCACGATGGCGTTTCCAGGAGGGGATTGAACAGCGTCGGGCAACGTTATCTCAGCGGCCGGATCCAGGCAACCGGGAATTAGTTTGCGCAGATCATCGATCACCAGCGCCGGCGATTCTTCGGCGATTGGCCGACCGTGGTTATAGCCGTAACTGAGGGCCACGCATTTGACCCCCGCCGCTTTCGCCGCCAGCACGTCGCTGCGCGAGTCGCCGACGAACAACGATTGGGACGCTGGAATGTTGGCCATTTTCATCACGAAAAACAGCGCGGCCGGGTCGGGCTTCTTATTCGGTAGAGTGTCGCCACCGATGATCCATTTGAAGTAACGGCCGATCTTCATCTGATCCAGCAGCGGCGCGACGAAGCGTTCCGGCTTGTTGGTGATCAGCGCCATTTCGACGCCTTGTTTGTTCAGCCACTTGAGGGTGTCACGCACGCCGGGGTAAACCACCGTCAGTTCGTGACCATCTTCATAAAAGCCGTTGAACAATTCCAGGGCATGCTCGGCCTCGACCTCATCGACACCCTCGGCGTCGATGTGGTTGGCCAAGGCCCGGCGCACCAGCATGTGCACGCCGTTGCCGACCCACTCCCGTACCGGTTCGATACCGGCAGGTTGACGCCCGAGTTTGAGCAGCATGTTATCCACGGCCGCCGCGAGGTCGGGGACCGAATCGACCAGCGTGCCATCCAGATCGAACATCACCAGCCGCGGCAGACGCCCGGGGAACAGCTGCTCAAAGCCACTCATGGGCGAGCCAGCGCCAGTTCGGAGCGCATTTTTTCAATCACTTCCTGGTAGTTCGGCGCATTAAAGATCGCCGAGCCGGCCACGAAGGTGTCGGCGCCAGCAGCAGCGATTTCGCGAATGTTGTTCACATTCACGCCACCGTCGATTTCCAGGCGGATATCACGCCCGGAGGCATCGATCAGCGCCCGCGCTTCACGCAGCTTATCGAGAGTGCCGGGGATGAACTTCTGCCCGCCGAAGCCCGGGTTGACGCTCATCAGCAACACCATGTCGACCTTGTCCATCACGTACTTGAGTACGTCCAGCGGGGTCGCCGGGTTGAACACCAGGCCCGCCTTGCAACCGCCCTCGCGGATCAGTTGCAGGGAACGGTCGACGTGCTGCGTGGCTTCCGGGTGGAAAGTAATGTAGGTCGCACCGGCTTCGATGAAGTCACCGACGATGCGGTCCACCGGGCTGACCATCAAGTGGGCATCGATCGGCGCGGTCACGCCGTACTTGCGCAGCGCGGCACACACCATCGGGCCGATGGTCAGGTTGGGCACGTAATGATTGTCCATGACATCGAAGTGCACGAAGTCGGCGCCGGCGGCCAGGACGTTGTCCACTTCCTCGCCCAGGCGGGCGAAGTCGGCGGAGAGAATCGACGGAGCAATGACGAAGGGCTGCATGACGCACCTTTTTTGAGCAGAATCACGATGGCGCGCATTGTATACCTCATGCTTTGACGCGCGCACCGTGCTGCGATGATTGGGTACTAATAGGCCGCTCGGTAGATCTTCTCGATATCGACGGTACTCAACTTGCGCGGATTGTTACGCATCAGGCGCTCAATCCCAGCGGCTTCCACCGCCATGGCCGGGATCGCATCCTCAGGCACCCCGAAACTGCGCAGGCCCAGCGGGATTTCTACCGCTGCACACAGCTCGGTCATCGCCTCCACGGCTTTGTCCGCCGCTTCGTTGGCGCTCAGATGAGCGGTCATCACCCCCATGGCCTCGGCAATATCCTGCATGCGCTCCACGCAAGCCATCTTGTTCCAGGTCATGACATACGGCAGCAGCAAGGCATTGCTGACGCCATGGGCAATGTTGAAACGCCCGCCCAGTGGATACGCCAACGCATGCACCGCGCCGACCCCGGCATTGCCGAACGCCATGCCGGCCATCAGGCTGGCGGTGGCCATGTCTTCGCGGGCTTGCAGATGGGATGGATTGGCGTAGGCCTTGGGCAGTGCTTTGGTAATCAGTTTGATCGCGCCAATAGCCAGGGCATCGGTGATTGGCGAAGCATTGAGCGACAAGTAGGACTCGATGGCGTGCACCAGCGCATCGATGCCACTGGCAGCGGTGACACTGCGCGGGCAGGTCAGGGTCATTTGCGGGCTGATCAGTGCCACGTCCGGCAACAGGTAATCGCTGACAATACCTTTCTTCAGTTGCGCGATCTTGTCGGAGAGGATGGCCACGTTGGTCACTTCCGAACCGGTGCCGGCAGTGGTCGGGATAGCAATCAGCGGCGGGCCTTTGCGCGGCACCTGATCGACGCCGAACAAGTCCTCCAGGGCGCCGTGGTAACCGGCATAAGCGGCAACACTCTTGGCGATGTCGATGGCACTGCCGCCACCGAGACCAATCAATCCGTCATGCCCGCCTTCACGGTAAACCCGCATACAATCTTCGACGATGGCGATTTCCGGATCCGGCAGCACCCGGTCGAAAATCTCGTAACTGCGCTCGCCCAGCTGCGCCAGCGCCAGCTCTACCGTGCCGGACTTGACCAGAGCGGCGTCGGTAACGATCAGCGGGTTATCGATGTCCAGACGTGTGAGCTCAGCCGCCAGTTGCTCGATGGCACCTGCGCCAGTGATCAGTTTGTGAGCAATTTTGAAAGAGGAAAGACTCATGTGCGCAGCCTCTTATAGATAGGGGAGCTGGGCACAATAGTAGCTGGGGATTGGGGTTTGTCTGCTATTCAGATTGTGAATCACCGCCGATCCCGAAATTACCCTAAATCCCTGTGGGAGCGGGCTTGCCCGCGATGGCGTCATGACATCCAATATCAGTGTTGACTGATATACCGTCATCGCGGGCAAGCCCGCTCCCACATATTTACCGCCCGCGGCTTCAGACCTGGGCGGTGCGAAGTTTTTCGCTGCGCCCACGCAGCCATTCCAGTGTCAGCAACAGGACCACCGAGAACGCAATCAGCAGCGTCGCGGCAGCGGCAATCGTCGGGCTGAGGTTTTCGCGGATGCCGCTGAACATCTGCCGAGGCAAGGTCGCTTGTTCGGGACCAGCAAGGAACAGCGTCACCACCACTTCGTCAAATGAGGTGGCGAAGGCAAACAGCGCACCGGAAATCACGCCCGGCGCAATCAACGGCAAGGTCACCCGACGGAATGCGGTCAACGGCGAAGCCCCCAGGCTTGCAGCGGCGCGTACCAGGTTCTGGTTAAACCCCTGCAACGTCGCCGATACCGTGATGATCACAAACGGCACACCCAACACCGCATGCACCACGATCAACGAGAAAAAGCTGTTGCCCAATCCCAGCGGCGCAAAGAACAGATAACTCGCCACACCAATGATGACCACCGGCACCACCATCGGCGAAATCACCAGCGCCATCACCAGTGGCTTACCCGGGAAATCACCCCGGGTCAGGCCGATCGCCGCCAACGTGCCAAAGATCATCGCCAGTACCGTCGCTGCGGGGGCCACAATCATGCTGTTCTTCAACGAACGCATCCATTCCGCCGAAGCAAAAAAATCCTCATACCACTGCAACGAGAAGCCTTGCAGCGGATAGACCAGAAAGCTCCCGGAGTTGAACGACAGCGGAATGATCACCAGCACCGGCAGGATCAGGAACAACAGAATCAAGCCGCAGAGAATCCGCAAGCTGTAGAACCAAACCCGTTCGATGGGCGACATGTAAGGACTCAGCATTTCATTCTCCCCTTAGCTCAGGCGCAGGCGACTGGCGCCCACCAGCCGGCTGTAAATCAGATAAAGCACCACGGTCGCCAGCAGCAACAGCCCACCGAGCGCGGTCGCCATGCCCCAGTTGATGCTGGTGTTGGTGTAGAAGGCGACGAAATAACTGACCATCTGATCATTCGGGCTGCCCAGCAACGCCGGGGTGATGTAGTAGCCGATGGCGAGGATGAACACCAACAGGCAACCGGCGCCGACACCGGCATAGGTCTGCGGGAAATACACCCGCCAGAAACTGGCGAACGGGTGGCAGCCGAGGGAAATCGCCGCGCGCATGTAAGTCGGCGAGATGCCTTTCATTACGCTGTAGATCGGCAGAATCATGAACGGCAGCAGAATGTGCACCATCGAGATGTAGACCCCGGTGCGGTTAAACACCAGCTCCAGCGGCTTATCGATAATGCCCATGGCCATCAGCCCGCTGTTGATCAAACCGCCCGACTGTAGCAACACGATCCACGCAGCGACCCGCACCAGAATCGAGGTCCAGAACGGCAACAGCACCAGAATCATCAACAGGTTGCTTTGCCGCGATGGCAGGTTCGCCAGCAGGTAGGCCAGTGGATAGGCCAGCACCAGGCAGATCACGGTGATGATCAGGCCCATCCAGAAGGTCCGGGCAAAGATATCGAGGTAGATCGCCTGATCGGGGGTGGCCGGGGCCAGCTCACCGAGGTCGTCGATACGATGATCGACAGCTGCCAGCAGGTAATAAGGCGTCACATTACTGGTATTGCGGCGCACGACCTGCCAATAGGCCGGATCACCCCAACGCTCGTCCAGCGCTTCGAGCGCTTCCTTATAGGACGTCGGCTCGGTGGCGAACGGCAAGGCGCGTGCGGTTTTGGTCAGCAGGCTGCGGTAGCCGGCCAACTCCATGTTCAAGCGCTTGGACAAGTCACCCAAGGTCTGATTCTTGCGGGCTTCGGCGAGGTCTTCGCTGGCGGCCTTGTACACAGGCTCTGCCGGCAGGCCGCGGCCATCCCAACTGGCGATGGCTGCCACGGTGCGCGGCATGGCGCCAACCACTTCGGGGTTACCGACGCTTTTGTAGAGCAGCGCCACGATCGGCACCAGGAACACCAGCAACAGAAACAGCACCAACGGCGCGATCAAGGCTTGAGCTTTCCAGCGGTTGATCCGCTCGGCGTGCTTGAGCCGCTGCTTCAAGGTGGGGTCAGTGCCCGCGTTCACGGGAACGGCGATAGCCATGGCGTACTCCGGAAATCGATCTTTCTAATTCGAACAACCTGTGGGAGCGGGCTTGCCCGCGATGACGATGTATCAGTCAACATGAATGCTGAATGTGATGACGCCATCGCGGGCAAGCCCGCTCCCACATTAGTTGTGGTTACTTCGCAGCCCAGGAATTGAAGCGCTGCTCCAGTTGCTCGCCGTTGTCAGCCCAGAAGCTGACGTCGATCTGCACCTGGTTGGCGATGTTTTCCGGGGTGGTCGGCATGTCTTTCAGGACATCCTTGGCCAACAACGGCACGGCTTTGGTGTTGGCCGGGCCGTAAGCGATGTTTTCCGAGTAGGTCTTCTGTTGCTGCGGTTGCACGGTGAAGGCGATGAATTTCTTCGCCGCTTCGGCGCGCTTGGCGTCCAGACCTTTCGGGATGGCCCATGCGTCAAAGTCGTAGATACCGCCGTTCCACACCACTTTCAGGTTGCTTTCTTTCTGTACCGCCGCGATCCGGCCGTTGTAGGCCGAGCTCATGACCACGTCACCGGAGGCGAGGTATTGCGGCGGTTGTGCGCCGGCTTCCCACCACTGGATGCTTGGTTTGAGCTCATCGAGTTTCTTGAACGCACGGTCCTGACCATCCTTGCCAGCCAGTACTTTGTAGACGTCTTTCGGCGCAACGCCGTCAGCCATCAGTGCGAATTCCAGGGTGTACTTGGCGCCTTTACGCAAGCCGCGCTTGCCCGGGAATTTCTTGGTGTCCCAGAAATCGACCCAACTGGTCGGTGCGGATGCCAGCTTGTCAGCGTTGTAGGCCAGCACGGTCGACCACACGAAGAAGCCCACGCCGCACGGCTGGATAGCGCCCTTGACGTAGTCTTCGGACTTGCCAAACAGCGCAGGGTCGAGTTGTTCGAACATGTCTTCATCGCAACCACGGGACAGTTCCGGCGATTCAACTTCCACCAGGTCCCAGGACACGCTCTTGGTGTCGACCATGGCTTTGACCTTGGCCATCTCGCCGTTGTACTCGCCCGCCACGATCTTGCCGTTGCCCGCCGCTTCCCACGGTGCGTAGAAGGCTTTGACCTGCGCCGCCTTGTTCGCCCCGCCAAAGGACACCACGGTCAGGTCCGGGCCCGCCGCCATCGCGTGTGCCGCACCCATCATGCCCACGACCAGGGCGGTGAATTTCAGGGATCTCAACATTTATTGTTCTCTCCACGTGCAGGGTTGGTGTTGGTGTAGCCGGGGCGATCAATGCGCCTCTAAAAGTGGGTCGAGCGCGCGAACGTGTTCGACCTGCCAGCCAAGCGGTACCACGTCGCCGACAGCGAGCGCGGGATCGAGCTCGGCAATCGGTTGTTTCACGAAGAAGTCGGTCTTGCCGCAGACTTCCAGACGAACCCGGACGTGGTCGCCCAGATAGATGAATTCCGCCACCCGCCCCGAGAAGCGGTTGACGCAGGATTCGCTCGAACCATTGAGACTCACGCGTTCCGGGCGAATCGACAGGGTGACGGGGTCGCCGGTCTTGCCGACATTGACCGCCAGGGCTTCAACCTTTTCACCGCGACCGAGTTCGACGACGCAGCGGTCGCCGGTGTGGCTATGCAAGCGACCATTGAGACGGTTGTTCTCGCCGATGAAGTTGGCGACGAAGGTGTTTTTCGGTTCTTCATAGAGGGAGCGCGGTGGTGCGATCTGCTGGATCTCGCCCTGGTGGAACACCGCCACACGGTCAGACATGGTGAGGGCTTCGCCCTGGTCGTGGGTCACGTAGACCACGGTCACACCAAGGCGTTGGTGCAGGTGTTTGATTTCCATCTGCATGTGTTCGCGCAGTTGTTTGTCCAGTGCGCCGAGAGGTTCGTCCATCAGCACCAGTTGCGGTTCGAACACCAACGCACGGGCCAAGGCCACACGCTGTTGCTGGCCGCCGGACAGTTGCGCCGGATAACGCTGGGCGAAGGTGTCGAGCTGAACCATGCTCAAAACGCGTTTGACCCGGTCACTGACATCATTCTTGTTCAAACCGCGCACGGTCAGCGGGAACGCCAGGTTCTCGGCGACCGTCATGTGCGGGAACAACGCGTAGTTCTGGAACACCATGCCGATGTCGCGTTTATGCGGCGGCACGTTGTTGATGGAACGCCCGGCCAGTTGAATTTCGCCGGCGGTCGGCGTTTCGAAACCGGCGAGCATCATCAGACTGGTGGTCTTGCCGGAGCCGGACGGCCCGAGCAAGGTGAGGAATTCGCCTTTGCGAATATCCAGGTTGAGGTCTTTGACGATCAGGTTCTCGCCGTCGTAGCTCTTTTGCACTCCACGAAAGCTGACCAGAATATCGCTGGCCCCTGCGCTTGAATCAACCTGGCTCATACCCACACCTTTGTTATTGATGACTGCTGTGGACTAAGCCTAGTGGACGCTGGGAGCGGCGCAAATCGGGGCGCAGGAGAGAATCGCCTCAGCCGGATGGAAGGTTGGGGGTAGGGATTGCCCTACAAGGATGGCGGGGATGGATATGTCGATTCGGGATCGCGACAGGCGGTGAGCTGTAAGCCGTAAGAACAGGCAAAAGCGGCTTGATGTGCATGTCGCAAATGGACATGCCTACACGGTCCTGTGGGAGCGGGCTTGCCCGCGATGACAGTGGAACATTCAAAAATCCTATCGACTGACAAACCGCAATCGCGGGCAAGCCCGCTCCCACAGGGATTTGCAGTGAACCCGTGGACTGGGTGTATCAGAGGAGTTTGTGTTCCATCGCGTACTTCACCAGTTCGGCCAGGGAGGTGATGTTGAGTTTCTGCATCAGTCGCGCCTTGTGGGTGCTGATGGTTTTGCTGCTCAGGGCAAGTTGCTGGGCGATGTCGTTGACGTTGGCACCCTGGGCCAGGCGTTCGAACACCGAGAACTCACGCTCCGACAGCAATGAGTGCAATGGCCGCGAATCCGTCAGGCCGACTTCGAAGACCATCCGGTCAGCCAGGTCCGGGTCGATGTATCGCCCACCCGCCGCGACTTTGCGGATTGCCGTCAGCAGTAATGCCGGATCGCTGTCCTTGGTCGCATAACCTGCAGCGCCGACCTTCAACGCTCGAGCGGCCATTTGTGCTTCGTCGTGCATCGACAACACCAGGATCGCCGGGGGATTGTTCAAGGCGCGAATCCGCGGGATCGCTTCCAGGCCGTTGACCCCGGGCATGGAGATATCCAGCAACACCACTTCGCACGGAACATGGCGCAAGGTCTCGAGCAACTGCTCGCCATTGCTCGCCTCCCCTACCACCAGCAAGTCCTTGGCCAGGCCGATCAATTGCTTGATGCCTTCGCGAACGATGGTGTGGTCTTCGGCTACCAGTACACGGATCACGTTCTTCTCCAGATTCAAGATCTATCGCGGGCAAGCCCGCTCCCACAGTGATTTGGGGGTGTCAAAGATCTGTGCACTTACACAAACCCCTGTGGGAGCGGGCTTGCCCGCGAAGGCGCCAGCTCAAACAACACAAAACCATCAGGCTTCATCCAGCGGCACTCTTACACTCAGGGTCGTACCCTCCCCCGGCTCACTCTCAAGCGACAACTGCCCGCCCATGATCAACACCCGCTCACGCATGCCGACCACTCCAAAGGATGTCGGCCTGCCAGTGGCGGCGACAAATCCTACGCCATCATCGCTGACAGTCAGGCAGAGTTCATCGCCCTCAAGGGCCAGCGTCAGTTCAACAGTATGCGCCTGGGCGTGGCGCATGACATTGGTCAGCGCTTCCTGAAGGATCCGGAACAGCCCGATGGCCTTGGCATCGCTGAGCACCGGCAGGTTATCCGGCACTTGCACCAGACACGGGATCTGCGTGCGTGCCTCGAACCGCCGGGCCTGCCATTCAATGGCCGAGGCAATCCCGGCATCGAGAATCGGCGGCCGTAGCGCCGTGGCCACATCGCGCACCAGTTGAAACAGCTGAGCAATCAGCCGCTTCATGCTGTTCAAGCGCTCGTGCAGACCCGGATCGAGCTGGGCGTAGGCCAATTCGCACATGGACGTTTCCAGCTTCAACACGGTCAGCATCTGACCCAATTCGTCGTGAACTTCCCGGGCGATGCGGGCCTTTTCCTCTTCCCGAACGCTCTCCAGGTGGGCGGACAACTCGCGCAGTTGCTCGCGGGAGCTGGCCAGTTCCAGTTCGATGCGCTTGCTCTCGGTGATGTCCCAGACGATCCCGTCCCAGACATAGGCGCCGTCATCGAGGCGGCGAGTGATGGCCTTGATCTCGGCCCAGCGCTGCTCGCCCTGACGGGTCAGAATCCGCCCCTGCCACGACCAGTCACTGTCGGTGTCCAGCGCGTGATTCTGAGTCTGGTGATAACTGGCCCTGTCGTCCGGATGCACCAGACTGCGCAGACCTTTGTCGCGATGGGCCAGCGTCGCGGGCGAGTAGCCCACCAGGCTCTCGCTGCCTTCACTGATGTAGGCAAAGTCGATTTGCCCGGTCACCGGCGCGCGCTCCAGACGAAAGACCAGGCCGGGGACGTTGGCGGCGATCCCTTGCAGGCGCGCTTCGCTTTCCTGCAACGCGGCCAGGGCGCGACGACGCTCGGTGACGTCATTGAGGTAAACCACCAGGTATTCGCCATCGCGAAAACGCAAGAAGCTCAACGAAACATCTGCCGGCAGGATACTGCCGTCCGCTCGCACGCAATGGGTCTCGAAACTTTGCGGCGCGTCGTCACTGGTCCGGGCGCGTTTCCACAGGCTCAGCCAGCGGTCCATGTGCAAGCCGGGCTCGAAGTCGATCAATGGCCGATCAATGATCCCGCCCACCGGGTAGCCGAGCATGGTTTCAGCCGCCCGGTTGGCATAGCGCACATGGCTGTCCCAGTTGACCCAGAGGATGCCGACGGTGCTCTGATCGATGGAAAACTGCGTGAGGCGCAAGGCCTCTTCGCTGGCCTCGCGCAGGGCAATGTCTTCGCGCGCCGCCAGCAATCGCTGCTCCAGACTGTGTTGTTGACGGCGCTGCCAGAACACAATGGCCATGCTGCTCAGCAGCAACACCACCAAGAGCAGGCAGAGGTTTTGCCAGAAACCCGGCGACTCGGACAGCCGCGGATACTTGGGTTGCACCCATTGATTGTGCAATTGCTCCAGATCCTTGGCCGGGATCGCCCGCAGCGCGCTTTCGACGATGCCGGCCAACTCCGGCCAGTCCCGGCGCGTGGCCACTCGCAGCAGTTGCGGGAAACCGATATCGCCCACCACCACCAGCCCGGAGAACTCGGGCTCGGCAGACAGACGCCCGAACTGCGCTTCATCGACTACGGCGTAACCGGCCTGCTGACTCAACAACAGTTGCAGCGCTTGGCGCTCCAGAGGCACGCCCTGCAAGTTCAGATGGGGATAATTGCTGCGCAGATAATCGGCGGTGACGCTGGGCATGCGCACGGCAACGCGGGTCTGGCTGTCGAGTTTTTCCAGTTCTACCGCCCCGGTGCTTTTCTGGTCGCTGACCACCAGTTGCGACACCCGCATGTAAGGGTCGGAAAATTGCCAGAGCCGCAAACCCACGGGGGTTTGCGTCAGGCCTGGCGCGATATCGATGTCGCCTTCACGGGCGGCGGCTTCCAGTTGCGCAAGATCGGGATAATTACGCCAGCTCAGTTCGATCTTGAGCGCCTTGGCCAGCCACTTCATCAGCTCGATATTAACCCCGGACAGGCGCTGCAAGCGGCGATCGTATTGGGCATAAGGCGTTTGCAACACCACTCCGACCCGCAACTCGCCATGCTGCGCCAGCCATTGCTGTTGCGCTGGCAACAGCTGCACGACGTGCGCCGGTGGCGCGGGCGCCGCCCAGCCCATCAAGGGAAACCACAAACAGCCGATAACCCACAGGCAGCGAAAATGCATCATCGAAGTCTCACACACTGACAAATACTGACCAACCCATTAGGCTGCCGGAATAACTTCTGGCCTGGAATATCCGATGCCCCCTGTCTACCGCCTGGCACTGCCAGCATTGTGCCTGTCGTTGATCCTGCCTTGCGCGTTTTCCGTCGAAGCGGCTGACCCGGCACCTGCCGCCGCGGAAAAGCCCGCAGAAGAAAAACCGGTTGAACGCCAGCCGCTGCTTGAGCGTAGTCAGGAAGAAGCGGCAGCACTTGAGCGAAAAATCCCTGCGCAGGAACAGCAACAACTGCAAGCCGGCACCGACAGCTTTCTCGCCTTGTGGAAACCGGCCAATACCGCCGAACCCAAAGGCGCGGTGATTATCATCCCGGGCGCCGGCGAAACCGTTGACTGGCCGCAAGCGATCAGCCCATTGCGCCGTAAATTGCCGGACGCCGAGTGGAGCAGCCTGAGTATCACCTTGCCGGACCTGCAAAGCGAAGCCATTGCGCCACGTATCGTCGAAGTGGCACCAGCGCCCAAAACGCCTGATGCCGGCAGCAAAGACGCGACGACTGCGGCGCCCATCGAACAGGCGGCTGGCGGCGAAGCGGAGGTAACCGACAAGGCCATCGTCGAAACCACCGAAGAACAAGCCAAAGCTGACGCCGAGCGAATCTTCGCGCGCATCGATGCCGCCATCGCCTACGCCGAACAGCAAAGCGCTCGCAGTATCGTCGTGCTGGGCCATGGTACCGGCGCTTACTGGGCCGCGCGTTATCTGAGCGAGAAGCAGCCATCGCAAGTCGAGAAATTCGTGATGATTGCCGCCCAGACGCCTGTTACAGCAAAACCGGGACTGGCTGAGCTCACACCCACCTTGAAGCTGCCTGCCGCAGACATCTTCTATATGGATAAGCCGGTGGATCGTAACGCGGCGCTGGAACGTTTACAGGCCAGCAAGCGCTTGAAAACTTCGGGGTTCAGTCAGGTGTCGCTCAAGGCATTGCCGGGGAATGCCAAGGCCGAGCAAGAGCAGTTGGTGCGGCGGGTGCGTGGGTGGTTGAATCCGCAGCCTGTGGCGGACTGATAGACCGAGTCGCCCCATTCGCGGGCAAGCCTCGCTCCCACAGGATTTGAGTCGTACGTAATTTTTGCTATCGACATAAAACCTGTGGGAGCGGGCTTGCCCGCGATGGCGGCATCACTGGTGACACAAACCTTACTTGCTACCGAAAATCCCGCCGCTCACGAATCAACGTATAGGCATTGTGCAATTCACGAGTCTTGTCCGTGGCCTCACGAACCTGCAACGCCGTCGCACCGCTGCCGGCAATCTTGTCCGGATGATGCCGACTGAGCAGGCGTCGATAGGCGTGCTTGATCTGTGCCGGCTCACTTGTGGCAGACACTCCCAACAGTCGCAAGGCATCCTGATACGTGATCGCGCTCGTGACCAACGGTCGCTTCTGCGGCTCGTAATCGCTGGCCAGCGCCTGCACTTGATGCGACGTCCAGCCGAGCCATTTGCCCCACTGGGCAATCAGCTCGCGCTCATTGCTACCGGCGCGACCATCCGCCCAGACCATCCGCCAACAGGCACGCAACACCCCTTCCGCCGCATGGGGTTGAGCACTCAGGCGTCGCAGATAACCGCGCAACCGGTCGTGTCCCGACTTACCGCGATTGAATGCTGCAATCGCCCGACGTTGTGCCGACTCGGTCATTTCCAGCGAACGCATTTCCTGCCGCGCCTGCTGAATGTGGCCATCCACTACCCGCCCATCGCTCTTGGCCAATCGGCCTAGCAACACGAACAGCAGCTCATCGTTGCGCAGCACCGAGCGACCACCGAACTTCTCCCATAAATGCGCCCAGCTTTGCAGGTGCAAGCGCCGGTCCAGCGCCTGTCCCAATAAAGCGCCGAGCATGGCCCCCGGAATGCTGGCTATAGCAAAGCCCGCTCCGGCTCCAATCAGAGTCCCTGGCCACAACATGTCAGCGTCTCGCTTCTATCAGAGTGTCTACTTCAGCCAGGCGCTCGTGGGTGCCGACATCCACCCAATGCCCATTCAGGCGTTCACCGGTCACTTGCCCGTCAGCCATGGCTTTGCGCAGCAGCGGCGCAAGTTTGAAGGCACCGGCCGAGCACCCGTCAAACAGCTGCGGGTGCAGCACAGCGATGCCGCTGTAGGTCAGGGTTGATGTATCCGGCCGACCGTCCTGCACATGGCCATCGACCAAAGTGAAATCCCCGGTCGGATGATGCGCCGGGTTGTCCGCCAATACCAAATGAGCGAGCCCGGCGATGGGCTGATGCAACACGCTGAAGTCGTAGTCGGTCCAGATGTCACCGTTGACCACCACAAAGGCCTCGTCTCCCAACAACGGCAACGCACGGAAAATACCGCCACCGGTTTCCAGCGGTTCACCTTCCGCCGAATACTGGATACTCACGCCGTACCGCGAACCATCGCCCAGATAATCTTCGATCTGCTGACCGAGCCAGGCATGGT
Organism: Pseudomonas sp. F-14 TE3482; assembly: GCF_053629455.1. Taxonomy (NCBI): domain Bacteria; kingdom Pseudomonadati; phylum Pseudomonadota; class Gammaproteobacteria; order Pseudomonadales; family Pseudomonadaceae; genus Pseudomonas; species Pseudomonas sp. F-14 TE3482. The sequence continues at coordinate 1,872,778 of NZ_JBRJII010000001.1, read as the reverse complement.
TGATCACGATCTCGGTAAACCCTGCAGCCGCCAAGGCGCGCAGGTGATATTCGATCAGGGGCACTCCGCCAGCGCGAACCAGTGGTTTTGGCGTGGTCAGGGTCAGCGGACGCATGCGCTCGCCTTTACCCGCTGCCAGAATCATTGCCTTCATGCCGTCGCTCCAGCACGCAGACTGGCCAGCAATTCACCCAGCTCCGCCAGCTCAGGGCGACGGGCGATGACGGCGTCTATATAAGCAAAGAAGCGCGGAACGTCGCCGAGGTAGCGCGGCTTGCCGTCGCGATGGCAGATGCGGGCGAAAATGCCGATGACTTTCAAGTGCCGTTGCACACCCATCAGGTCGCTGGCGCGCAAGAAGTCTTCAAAGTCTGGCTGCACCGGGATGTCGAGCGCACCTGCTTGCTGCCAGTAATCCTCCAGCCAGCCACGCACGCGCTCCTCAGGCCAACTGAGGAAGGCATCCTTGAACAGGCAGGTCACGTCATAAGTCACCGGCCCGTACACCGCGTCCTGGAAATCCAGCACACCGGGATTCGGCTCGCTGAGCATCAGATTGCGCGGCATGTAGTCGCGATGCACCAGGACTTTGGGCTGGGCCAGAGCGCTGTCGATCAGCAAGTCGCTGATCTGTTGCCAGAGCGTTTGCTGCGCCGGGTCGAACTCGATGCCCAGTTCGCGCTTCACGTACCACTCGGGGAACAGTTCCAGCTCGCGACGCAGCAGCGCCACGTCATAACTCGGCAGCGGCGCCACCATCGGCAACTGCTGGAAAGCCAGCAGTGCTTGCAGGGCATCCTTGAACAAATCGTCGGCGTTTTCGCTGTCGATCACGTCCAGGTAAGTCTTGTTGCCCAGGTCATTGAGCAAAAGAAAACCACGCTCGAGGTCTTCGGCATAAATTTTCGGCACGTTTATTCCGGATTTCGCCAGCAGAAAAGCGATATCCACGAAGGGTTTGCAGTTTTCCTGGGGCGGCGGCGCGTCCATCACGACGAAACTTCTGCCTGCGCCTTCCCAGCGGAAATAGCGCCGAAAACTCGCGTCGCTACTGGCCGCAGTCAACGTGGCCGGGGGCACGGTGCCCCAACCTTGTTCTGCAAAGAGGATAGCCAACTGTTCATCGAGCCAAACTTTCAGGTGTTGCAAACGTACATCTTGGTCAGGCATTGCAAGGGTCTCCGACGGCGCTAGCCGTCAAGCGGGTCATGCTTTATTATCCAGCATCTTTTTCAGACCATCGAGAGGCGTGCGGCCCACACCGCGGGCAGATGGCACGCAGGAAGCCCGGACTAATAAGATGGCATTGAAATCCCCCGCGTTTCGTAAAAAATTTCCGTTGTTGGTTACCGGCAGTCTGCTGGCCCTGCAACCTCTAGCCACTTCGTTCGTGGTCGCTGCGGAACAGTATGACTGCTCAGTCTCTGCTTCGGGTGCCTGGGACTGTGCGCCAAAGGCACCGGCTGCTGCATTGCCGCCACGCCCCGTCCATGATGGCAGCGCAGTTTCCGCCACTGGCGAAGCTGCGGCAGACACCGGCTCCAGCGCAGATACCGGCACCAAACCCGTGCTGGTTACGGAGTCCAAGGGTCGCGGTTTGAAGTCGCGTAGTGAAGACTACAGCCACCTCGACTGGGTTCCACGGGAAAAGCTCACTGCAGCACAATTGGCCGAAACCGGTCCTTACTGCTCTGGTTCCTATATCGAACCGATTCGTCCTGGCATGAATGACAAGACGAGTAAAAGTGACGCTCCGACCTTTCTCGGTGCCAAAGCCTCTCGCTATAAGCAGGATGAGCAGGTCGCTACTCTGGCCGGTGACGTCGTTATGCGTCAGGGCAGCATGCAGGTAGAAGCCGACGAAGCGAACCTGTACCAGGCCGAGAGCCGTGGCGAACTGAGCGGCAACGTGCGTGTTCGCGACAACGGCGCACTGATCGTGGGCGACCACGCCGACGTGCAGCTCGACACGGGTGAAGCCAAAGTCGACAACGCCGAATACGTGATGCACAAATCGCGTATCCGCGGTAACGCGCTATATGCCAAACGGGCCGAGAACGCGATCATCCGCCTCAAGGACGGTACGTACACCACGTGCGAACCGGACAGCAACGCCTGGCAGCTCAAGGGCAACAACATCACCTTGAACCCGGCGACCGGTTTCGGTACTGCGACCAACGTGACGCTGCGAGTCAAGGACATTCCGGTTCTGTACACGCCGTACATCTACTTCCCGATCGACGACCGTCGTCAGTCCGGCTTCCTGCCACCGACCATTGGCACCGGCAGTGATACCGGCTTCCTGCTGGTCACCCCGTACTACTTCAACCTGGCACCGAACTACGATGCCACGTTGTACCCGCGCTATATGAGCAAGCGTGGCCTGTTGATGGAAGGCGAGTTCCGCTACCTGACCAAGTCCAGCGAAGGTCAGTTCGGCGCCGCGTACCTCAACGACGAGAACGACGATCGCAAGCTGCAGACTGACTACGAAAAAACCCGCTACATGTACAACTGGCAGCACAAGGGTGGCCTGGACTCGCGCGTATTGACTCAGGTCGATTACACCAAGATCAGCGATCCGTATTACTTCCAGGATTTGCAGACTGATCAGATTGGTGTGAAAAGTGCCGATTTCGTGAATCAGCAAGGTTCTGTCACCTATCGTGGCGACAGCTACACCGCTCGTTTGAATGCCCAGGCTTATCAGCTGGCGACCGTTTCGAACATCACGCCTTATGATCGTTTGCCGCAGATCACCTTCAACGGGCAGCTGCCGTATCATCCGGAAGGTCTGGATTTCGATTACGAGACTGAAATCGTCCGATTCGACCGTGACTTGGAAAATGGCAACTTCGTAAACGAAGATGGCACCGTCGAACCGCGACTTGATAACAACGTGACCGGCCTGGCTCGCGCTAATGGCGACCGTTTGAATCTCAAGCCGGGTGTCAGCCTGCCCTTGAACTGGACCTACGGTTTCCTGAAGCCATCGCTCAAGTATCAGTACACCCAGTACCAACTGGATCTGGACGGCACTGGCAAAAATCAAATCGTTGCTCAACAAAACGCAGCAGCGGCCGCTGGTACCGATTACATCGGTGGTGAATTCGGCAGCAACCAAAATCGCGGCGTACCGATCGCGAGCATAGACAGCGGCCTGTACTTCGATCGCAATACCCAATGGTTCGGCAAAAACTATCGCCAAACCCTGGAGCCTCGCCTGTTTTACCTCTATGTACCTGAGGAAGACCAGGAAGACATTCCGGTATTCGATACAGGCGAATACACCTTCAACTACGCCTCGCTGTTCCGCGACAACCGCTTCTCCGGCTCCGACCGTGTCGGCGACGAGAACAAGCTGTCGCTGGGCGTGACCAACCGCTGGATTGAAGATAACGGCTTCGAACGTCAACGCATCAGCGTCGGCCAGGCCTTGTACTTCAAGGACCGCGAAGTACAGTTGCCAGGTATCGATGCGAAAACCCGCGACGATGCAAAATCCAGTGTTTCGCCTTATGCGCTGGAATACGAATACCGCTGGAACCGCGATTGGCGCACCACCGCCGATTACAACTGGGACCCGGACAGCCGCAGCCCTCGCTCGGGCAGCGCGATGTTCCACTACCAGCCTGAAGACAACCCGAACAAGGTCATCAACGCCGGTTATCGCTATCGCAATGACCAGGTCCGTTATGACCAGAACACCGGTAAATGGTCGGTAGGCGGCGGTGACTACGGTACTCCGGGCACTCCTGGCTATGTGAAGGACTACTACAAGATCAAGCAGCACGACTTCTCGGTGATCTGGCCGATCGTGCCGCAGTGGAACGCCATCAGCCGCTGGCAGTATGACTACAACCGCAACCGTACTCTGGAAGCCTTCGGTGGTTTCGAATACGACAACTGCTGCTGGAAATTGCGCCTGATCAACCGTTACTGGGTCAGCTATGACGAGTTCAGTCAGAACGCCCCGGAAAACGAAAAAGGCGACCACGGCGTCTTCCTCCAAATTGTTCTGAAGGGACTCGGCGGCCTCACTGGCGCCAAGGTAGAGAGCTTCCTCGACAAAGGCATCCAAGGTTATCGTGAACGTGAAGACCAAGCTTTCTGATTGTCTGCGCCCGCTGATGCTGGGCGCGCTGTTCCTGGGTACCGCGGCCAACGCCGCGGTACAGTCCATCGATAAAGTGGTGGCTATCGTCGACAATGACGTGGTCATGCAGAGCCAACTGGACCAGCGTGTTCACGAAGTTCAGCAAACCATCGCCAAACGCGGGGCTGCCGTACCGCCTGCCGGCGTGCTGGATCAGCAGGTGCTCGAGCGTCTGATCGTCGAAAACCTGCAACTGCAGATCGGCGAGCGTTCCGGCATTCGCATTACCGATGAAGAACTGAACCAGGCTGTCGGCACCATTGCCCAGCGCAACAACATGTCGATTGAACAATTCCGCTCCGCTTTGTCTCGCGACGGCCTGTCTTATGACGACGCTCGTGACCAGATCCGCCGCGAAATGATCATCAGCCGTGTGCGTCAGCGCCGTGTAGCTGAACGCATCCAGGTGTCCGAGCAGGAGGTGAAGAACTTCCTGGCGTCCGACCTGGGCAAGATGCAGCTGTCCGAAGAGTTCCGTCTGGCCAACATCCTGATTCCTACGCCGGAAAGCGCCAACTCCGACGCGATTCAGAATGCAGCCAAACAAGCCGACGCGGTTTACCAGCAACTCAAGCAAGGCGCTGACTTCGGTCAGTTGGCAATCGCCAAATCCGCCAGCGAAACCGCACTGGAAGGCGGCGACATGGGCTGGCGTAAAGCTGCTCAACTGCCACCTCCGTTCGATCGCCTGCTGAGCACCATGGCTGTTGGCAACATTACCCAGCCTATGCGTACCCCGGGCGGCTTCATCATTCTGAAGATCCTCGACAAGCGTGGCGGCGAAGCCCAGGTGCGTGACGAAGTGCATGTGCGTCACATCCTGGTCAAACCAAGCCCGATCCGCGACGAAGCAAAAACCAAGGCTCTGGCTGATTCGCTCTATTCCCGTATCGAAGCGGGCGAAGATTTCGGCGAGCTGGCGAAAAGCTTCTCGGAAGATCCGGGTTCCGCCCTCAACGGTGGCGACCTGAACTGGATCGACCCGAATGCACTGGTGCCTGAATTCCGCGAAGTGATGGCCAAGACCCCACAAGGTCAGCTGTCCAAGCCATTCCAGACTCAATATGGCTGGCACGTACTGGAAGTCCTGGGCCGCCGCGCCACGGACAGCACCAGCCAGGCTCGTGAACAACAAGCGATGACCGTACTGCGTAACCGCAAATACGATGAAGAGCTGCAAACCTGGCTGCGTCAGATCCGTGACGAAGCGTATGTAGAAATCAAGCTTCCTGGTGCAGACCAGGCAACGCAGTGAAACCCAAGCGTTTCGCGTTGACCCCCGGCGAACCGGCCGGCATAGGTCCCGACCTGTGCCTGCTGCTCGCCTCGCAAGCTCAGCCATACCCCCTGATTGCCATTACCAGCCGCGACCTGCTCATCGAGCGGGCCGCGCAGTTGGGCGTGGTTGTTGATCTGCTGTCGGTAACGCCGGACAGCTGGCCGGATGCTCCCGCACCGGCCAACAGCCTGTATGTGTGGGATACGCCGCTTAACACCAAGGTCATCGCCGGGCAACTGGACAAAGCCAATGCGGCTTTCGTTCTGGAAACCCTGACGCGTGCTGGCCAGGGCTGCCTGGACGGGCATTTCGCCGGCATGATCACCGCCCCAGTGCACAAAGGCGTGATCAATGAATCCGGAATCGCCTTTTCCGGGCACACGGAATTTCTCGCTGACCTGACTCATACCGCGCAAGTGGTGATGATGCTCGCCACCCGCGGCTTGCGCGTAGCGCTGGTTACTACTCACCTGCCCCTTCGCGAGATTGCTGATGCAATCACGCCGGAGCGTCTGGAACGGGTCACGCGGATCCTGTACGCCGACCTGCAAGAAAAATTCGGCATCGCCCAGCCACGCATCCTGGTTTGCGGTCTCAACCCGCATGCCGGTGAAGGCGGTCACCTGGGCCATGAAGAAATCGACATCATCGAACCCACATTAGAGCGCCTGCGCGGCGAGGGCATGGACCTTCGCGGCCCCCTGCCCGCCGACACTCTGTTTACCCCCAAATATCTGGAGCACTGCGACGCGGTGCTGGCGATGTACCACGACCAGGGCCTGCCCGTGCTGAAATACAAAGGCTTCGGCGCGGCAGTCAACGTGACCCTTGGCTTGCCGATCATCCGCACTTCGGTCGACCATGGCACCGCCCTGGATCTGGCCGGCAGCGGCAAAATTGATACCGGCAGCCTGCAAGTCGCCCTGGAAACCGCCTATCAGATGGCCGAGACCCGTTTATGACCGAGCATTACCAACACCGGGCGCGCAAGCGCTTCGGCCAGAACTTCCTGCACGATGCCGGCGTTATCGATCGCATCCTGCGTTCCATTCACGCCAAACCCGAAGACCGTCTGCTGGAAATCGGCCCGGGCCAGGGCGCATTGACCGAAGGCCTGCTCAACAGCGGCGCCCAACTGGACGTGGTGGAGCTGGACAAGGACCTGATCCCGATCCTCAACCAGCAGTTCGCCAGCAAGAGCAATTTCCACCTGCATCAGGGTGACGCGCTGAAGTTCGACTTCAACAGCCTGAACGCCGCGCCGAACAGCCTGCGAGTGGTCGGCAACCTGCCGTACAACATCTCTACGCCGCTGATTTTTCATCTGCTGCACAACGCAAGCCTGATTCGTGACATGCACTTCATGCTGCAAAAAGAAGTGGTCGAACGTCTGGCGGCGGGGCCTGGTGGCGGTGACTGGGGTCGCCTGTCGATCATGGTTCAGTACCATTGCCGGGTCGAACATCTATTCAACGTCGGCCCGGGCGCATTCAATCCGCCGCCGAAAGTCGACTCGGCCATCGTGCGCCTGGTGCCTCACGCGGTACTGCCGCATCCAGCCAAAGATCACAAACTGCTGGAACGCGTCGTGCGCGAAGCCTTCAACCAGCGCCGTAAAACCCTGCGCAACACGCTGAAATTGTTGCTGAGCAACGCTGAAATCGAAGCCGCCGGCGTCGATGGCAGCCTACGCCCCGAGCAGCTCGATCTGGCGGCCTTCGTTCGCCTGGCCGACAAGCTCAGCGAACAAGTCCTACACAAGCCTGCCACCGACTGAAAGGCGATGAGCGCTATCGGGTAGGACGCCACTCTGGTTTACTACCCGATACTTGGCCTAGACTGAGTTCTATCAGCTATGCCCCGCGTCCCGCTTCGTTTCTAAGGCCTTTTGCATGTCCGATCCTCGTTATCAGGTCGACGTCAGCGTCGTCACCCGCTATCTGGCAGAACAATCGCAACCCGAGCAAAATCGCTTTGCCTTCGCCTACACCATCACCGTGCAGAACAATGGCGAGTTACCGGCCAAGCTGCTGTCGCGGCATTGGGTGATCACCGACGGGGACGGGCATGTCGAGGAGGTTCGTGGTGCAGGCGTCGTCGGCCAACAGCCGTTGATCGACGTGGGCAAGAGCCACACCTACAGCAGCGGCACTGTCATGACGTCCAAAGTCGGTACGATGCAGGGCACTTATGAGATGGTCGCCGACGACGGTAAACACTTCGATGCCGTCATCGCTCCGTTTCGCCTGGCAGTACCCGGAGCCCTGCACTGATGGCGACGTATGCCGTCGGCGATTTGCAAGGCTGCCTTGAGCCGCTGCAATGCCTGCTCAAGCAAGTCGCTTTCGACCCGGCAAAGGATCGCTTGTGGCTGGTGGGTGATCTCATCAACCGTGGTCCGCAGTCGCTGGAGACCTTGCGCTTCCTTTATAGCATCCGCGAATCGCTGGTGTGCGTACTCGGCAACCATGACCTGCACTTGCTGGCGGTCGGGCAAAACATCGAACGCCTGAAGAAGGCCGACACGCTTCGCGAGATTCTTGAAGCACCCGATTGCGGGGAGCTGCTGGAGTGGGTTCGGCAACAAAAGCTCATGCATTACGACGAGCAGCGCGATATCGCACTGGTCCATGCCGGCATTCCGCCTCAATGGTCGCTGCGCAAAGCCTTGAAGTGCGCCGCCGAAGTCGAAGACGCCCTGCACGATGACAATCGCTTCGCGCCTTACCTTGACGGCATGTACGGCAATGAGCCGGTGAAATGGGACAACGACCTCAAAGGCGCGGCTCGCCTGAGAGTCATCACCAACTATTTCACCCGGATGCGTTTTTGCACCAGCGACGGCAAACTCGACCTCAAGGGCAAGGAAGGCATCGACACCGCGCCGCCGGGTTATGCGCCATGGTTTGCCCACAAGGAGCGCAAGACCAAAGGCCTGAAGATCATCTTCGGCCATTGGGCGGCGCTCGAAGGCCAGTGCAACGAGCCAGGTCTGTTTGCGCTCGACACCGGTTGCGTCTGGGGTGGCGCCATGACCCTGATGAACGTCGACACCGGTGAGCGCCTGCAATGTAAATGCGACGCCCGAGGTAATACCCGGCCGCCAGTCGCCGCTTCTATCCCCGAACAAACGTCAGCCAGCGCCCCGCGCTAGACTGCGCTTTCAGCCGAGCCACAGGAGCCCGCCATGAGCGAATTCAAACGTATCCCCCCAGAACAGGCCCAGGCCCTGCGCGAACAAGGCGCGGTGGTGGTCGATGTCCGTGACCCGGCAACGTTTGCCGCACTGCACATCGCCGGTTCGAAGCATCTGGACAATCATTCTCTGCATGCTTTCATTCAGGGCGCTGACCTGGACGCGCCGACGGTAGTGGTCTGCTATCACGGCAATTCCAGCCAGGGCGCGGCTGCCTATCTAGTCAGCCAAGGCTTCTCCGACGTCTATAGCATGGATGGCGGTTTCGAGTTGTGGCGTACGACCTATCCTTCGGAAACGGCGCAAGGCACTTCCGAATAATTTTTTTCAATGCGCGCAAGCCCCGGTCCCCGCGGGCTAGCGCGGTGACAGACGAACGGTCTGCCACAACTTATTACGCATCTTGCATTTACCTTCCGAATTCCCAACTATCCTTAAGCGCAGGCCATCCAAAACAGGGGAGAGCCGGTACACCGGCGCGCGGGTCATCGGGAGTAGCTTTCGGAGTCGTCAGCTCCGGGAGAGTTCTGGGGGGTAAACAGCAACTGCCTGTTCGGTTGCTGCCAGCATCGACTGAGTGATCCGGCGTCGGCTCCACGTATCGAGCGAGGTGACGTCATGAGTATCTTTAGCCACTTCCAACAACGCTTCGAGTCCACGCGCCAGGAAGAACTCTCTCTGCAGGAGTACCTGGAGCTGTGCAAAAAGGACCGCAGCGCCTACGTTTCCGCCGCCGAGCGTCTCTTGCTGGCCATCGGAGAACCGGAGCTGCTCGACACCTCGACCAATTCGAGGCTGTCGCGAATCTTTTCCAACAAGGTGATCCGCCGCTATCCGGCCTTTGAAGACTTCCACGGGATGGAAGAATGCATCGACCAGATCGTGTCGTATTTCCGCCATGCAGCCCAGGGTCTGGAAGAGAAGAAACAGATCCTCTACCTGCTCGGCCCTGTCGGTGGCGGTAAGTCGTCCCTGGCCGAAAAGCTCAAACAACTGATCGAGAAAGTGCCCTTCTACGCAATCAAGGGCTCGCCGGTTTTCGAGTCGCCTTTGGGTCTGTTCAACGCCACCGAAGATGGCGCGATCCTCGAGGAAGACTTCGGCATTCCCCGGCGCTATCTCAATACCATCATGTCGCCATGGGCCACCAAGCGTCTGGCCGAATTCGGCGGCGACATCAGCCAGTTCCGCGTGGTGAAACTCTATCCGTCGATCCTCAACCAGATCGCAGTCGCGAAAACCGAGCCGGGAGATGAAAACAACCAGGACATCTCGGCACTGGTGGGTAAGGTCGATATTCGCAAACTGGAAGAGTTCCCGCAGAACGACGCCGATGCCTACAGCTACTCGGGCGCACTGTGCCGGGCCAACCAGGGCTTGATGGAGTTCGTCGAAATGTTCAAGGCACCGATCAAGGTGCTGCACCCATTGCTGACGGCCACCCAGGAAGGCAACTACAACAGCACCGAAGGTTTGGGGGCGATTCCGTTTACCGGGATCCTGCTGGCTCACTCCAACGAATCGGAATGGCACACCTTCCGCAACAACAAGAACAATGAAGCCTTCATCGACCGGATCTATATCGTCAAAGTGCCGTACTGCCTGCGCGTCAGCGACGAGGTGAAGATCTACGACAAGCTCCTGTTCAACAGCTCGCTGGCCAAGGCCCATTGCGCGCCCGACACGCTGAAAATGCTCGCGCAGTTCACCGTACTCTCGCGCCTCAAGGAGCCGGAAAACTCCAACATCTATTCCAAGATGCGCGTGTATGACGGCGAAAACCTCAAGGACACCGATCCGAAGGCCAAGTCGATCCAGGAATACCGCGACGCAGCGGGTGTCGACGAAGGCATGAACGGTCTGTCGACCCGCTTCGCCTTCAAGATTCTGTCGAAGGTCTTCAACTTCGATCCGCACGAAATCGCTGCCAACCCGGTACACCTGCTCTACGTGCTGGAACAGCAGATCGAACAGGAACAGTTCCAGGCCGAGACCCGGGAACGCTATCTGCGCTTCCTGAAAGAGTACCTGGCGCCGCGTTATATCGAATTCATCGGCAAGGAGATTCAGACTGCCTACCTCGAGTCTTACAGCGAGTACGGTCAGAACATCTTCGATCGCTACGTGCTGTACGCCGACTTCTGGATTCAGGATCAGGAATACCGCGATCCGGAAACCGGCGAGATCCTCAACCGCGTAGCCCTGAACGAAGAACTGGAGAAGATCGAAAAACCGGCTGGCATCAGCAATCCGAAGGATTTCCGCAACGAAATCGTCAACTTCGTACTGCGCGCCCGAGCCAATAACAACGGCAAGAACCCAACCTGGCTCAGCTACGAAAAACTGCGGGTGGTCATCGAGAAGAAAATGTTCTCCAACACCGAGGATTTGCTGCCGGTCATCAGCTTCAACGCCAAGGCCAGCAAAGAGGACCAGCAGAAGCACAACGACTTCGTCACACGGATGGTCGAGCGGGGCTACACCGACAAACAGGTACGACTGCTGTCTGAGTGGTACTTGCGGGTCAGAAAATCACAGTAACCCGCTGCCGGTCAGACCGGTTGTCGTTAGCCCGAGGCCTGTTTACGCTTTTTCTGTTACACAGGCCTCTGGAGGTGTCCGAAATGCGGTAGCGAGGTTCAGGCAGCATCAAAGCGCTTGAGGGGAGCGTGTACACCCTCCGGCACTGGCCTTATGCTGCGTTAACGCTCGCCCCTTTCAGGACAGCTTCTAAGGAGCAGTCATGAGCTATGTGATCGACCGACGTCTCAATGGCAAGAACAAGAGCACGGTGAACCGCCAGCGGTTTCTGCGGCGCTACCGTGATCACATCAAAAAGGCCGTCGAAGAGGCGGTCAGCCGGCGCTCCATTACCGATATGGAACACGGCGAGCAGATCAGCATTCCCGGCCGCGACATCGACGAGCCGGTGCTTCACCACGGTCGCGGCGGCAAGCAAACCATCGTGCACCCCGGCAACAAGGAATTCACCAGCGGCGAGCACATTGCCCGCCCGCCAGGAGGTGGCGGCGGCAGAGGCCCCGGCAAGGCCGGTAACACGGGTGAAGGGATGGACGAGTTCGTCTTCCAGATTACCCAGGAGGAATTCCTCGAATTCATGTTCGAGGACCTTGAACTGCCTAACCTGGTAAAACGCCACCTGACCGGCACCGACACCTTCAAGACCGTACGCGCCGGTATCAGCAACGAGGGCAACCCGTCACGGATCAACATTATCCGCACGCTGCGTTCGGCCCATGCCCGACGCATCGCCTTGTCCGGCAGCAGCCGGGCGAAATTGCGCGAAGTCAAAGAGGAACTGCTGCGACTTAAACGGGAAGAACCGGACAACTTCGGCGATATCCAGAATCTCGAAGCAGAAATCGAGAAGCTCAGCGCACGCATTCACCGAGTGCCGTTTCTCGACACCTTCGACCTCAAGTACAACCTGCTGATCAAGCAGCCGAACCCCAGCTCCAAAGCCGTAATGTTCTGCCTGATGGATGTGTCCGGCTCCATGACCCAGGCGACCAAGGACATCGCCAAACGCTTCTTCATCCTGCTGTACCTGTTCCTCAAGCGCAACTACGACAAAATCGACGTCGTGTTCATCCGCCACCACACCAGCGCCCGTGAAGTAGATGAGGAGGAGTTTTTCTATTCCCGGGAAACCGGCGGCACCATTGTCTCCAGCGCCCTGAAACTGATGCAAGAGATCATGGCCGAGCGTTATCCGAGCAACGAATGGAATATCTATGCCGCCCAGGCGTCCGACGGTGACAACTGGAATGACGATTCGCCGATCTGCCGCGACATCCTGATCAATCAGATCATGCCGTTCGTGCAGTACTACACTTATGTTGAGATTACCCCGCGCGAACACCAGGCCTTGTGGTTCGAGTACGAACGCATCGCCGAAGCCTTCTCTGACACTTTTGCCCAGCAGCAACTGGTCTCGGCCGGGGATATCTATCCGGTCTTTCGTGAACTCTTCCAGCGCAGGTTAGTGACATGACCGCCAAAGAGCAGAAGCGCCAACCCATTTCCACCGGCTCCGAATGGACATTCGAGCTGATCCAGGCCTACGACCGCGAAATCAGTCGTCTCGCGGCCCGCTACGCGCTGGATACGTATCCAAACCAGATCGAAGTGATCACCGCCGAGCAGATGATGGACGCCTATGCCTCTGTCGGTATGCCCCTGGGTTATCACCATTGGTCCTATGGCAAACACTTCCTCAGCACCGAAAAATCCTACAGTCGCGGCCAGATGGGGCTGGCCTACGAGATTGTGATCAACTCGGATCCCTGCATCGCCTATCTGATGGAAGAAAACACCATCTGCATGCAGGCGCTGGTGGTGGCTCACGCCTGCTATGGCCATAACAGTTTCTTCAAAGGCAACTACTTGTTCCGCACCTGGACCGATGCCAGTTCGATCATCGATTACCTGGTGTTCGCCAAGCAGTACATCATGCAGTGCGAAGAACGCCACGGCATCGACGCGGTAGAGGACTTGCTCGACTCCTGCCATGCGCTGATGAATTACGGGGTCGACCGGTACAAACGCCCGTATCCGATTTCCGCCGAAGAAGAACGCCGTCGGCAGAAGGATCGGGAAGAGCATCTGCAGAAGCAGATCAACGATTTGTGGCGGACCATTCCAAAAGGCGCGGACAAGTACAGCGACAAGGACAACGCACGCTTCCCCGCCGAACCTCAGGAAAACATCCTGTATTTCATCGAAAAACACGCGCCGTTGTTGGAGCCCTGGCAGCGCGAAATCGTGCGGATCGTACGCAAGATCGCCCAGTATTTTTATCCACAGCGCCAAACCCAGGTCATGAACGAAGGCTGGGCCACCTTCTGGCATTACACGCTGATGAACGACCTGTACGACGAAGGCCTGGTCACCGATGGTTTCATGATGGAGTTCCTGACGTCCCATACCAGCGTGGTCTTCCAGCCCGGTTTCGACAGCCCCTATTACAGCGGCATCAACCCCTACACCCTGGGTTTTGCCATGTATCGCGATATCCGCCGGATATGCGAACACCCCACCGAAGAGGACTATCGCTGGTTTCCGGAAATCGCCGGCACCGACTGGCTGTCCAGCATCAAATTCGCCATGAGCAGCTTCAAGGACGAGAGTTTCATCCTGCAGTACCTGTCACCCAAGGTGATCCGCGACCTCAAGCTGTTCAGCATCCTCGATGACGATCAGAAGGACGATCTGCTGGTTCCGGCGATACACGATGAAGACGGCTATCGAACCATTCGTGAAACCCTGGCGGCGCAATACAACCTGGGCAATCGCGAACCCAACATACAGATCTACAGCATCGACCGACGTGGCGACCGCTCCCTGACCTTGCGCCACCAACAACACGACCGCAAACCGCTGGGCGATTCCACTGATGAAGTGCTCAAGCACCTGCACCGCCTCTGGGGCTTCGACATCCACCTGGAAACCCTGCAAGGGGATCAGGTGATGAAAACCCACCATGTTCCGCCCAGAAGCGAGCATGGCGAGGGGGATTACGGCCGGCTGGACTTGGCAGTCATTCATCTTTGATCCTGTTTTCTGCCTCCGGAAGTTCGACGCAAAGGTTATTCTGTCGGGCTAACGGAGGTTTTTTATGCAGATTTATAAAGTCGGCGGTGCGGTCCGCGATCGCCTGCTGGGCAAACCTGTCACCGATATCGACTGGGTCGTTGTAGGCGCCACCACCGAAGAAATGCTCGCCAAGGGCTTTCGTCCGGTGGGCGCGGACTTCCCGGTTTTTCTTCACCCCAAAAGCGGTGAGGAATACGCCCTCGCCCGCACCGAACGCAAAAACGGGCGCGGCTACGGCGGCTTCATCTTTCACGCCAGCCCTGATGTCACCCTCGAAGAAGATCTGATTCGCCGCGACCTGACGATCAACGCCATGGCCGAGGACGATCAACAGAACCTGACCGACCCTTACCACGGTCAACGGGACCTCGAGGCTCGCTTGCTGCGTCACGTTTCCCCCGCGTTCGCCGAAGATCCGCTCCGTGTTTTGCGCGTTGCCCGCTTTGCCGCGCGTTATGCGGAACTGGGTTTCACCGTCGCCCCCGAGACATTGGAGCTGATGCGTCAACTCAGCGAATCCGGTGAATTGGAGGCGTTGACGCCCGAACGCAGTTGGAAAGAAATCGCCCGCGCGCTGATGGAAGACCAACCCCAAGTCTTCATCGAGGTGTTGCGCGAGTGCGGCGCGCTCAAAGTACTGATGCCGGAAGTCGACGCGCTGTTCGGTGTACCGCAACCCGAAGCCCATCACCCGGAAATCGACACGGGCGTGCATACCCTGAGCGTGCTGGAGCAAGCGGCGCTACACAAACAACCGCTGACTGTACGCTGGGCCTGCTTGCTGCATGACCTGGGCAAAGGTTTGACGCCCGAGGAAGAATGGCCCCGCCACATAGCCCACGAGCACAAAGGCCTGAAGCTGATCAAAGCGGTCAATGAGCGCTTCAAGGCACCGAAAGACTGTCAGGAGCTGGCGCTGCTAGTGGGCAAGTATCACACCCATGGCCATCGTGCTCTGGAGCTGAAACCGTCGACCTTGCTGGAGTTGCTGCAGAGTTTCGACGTCTATCGTCGACCTCAGCGCTTTGAGGAATTTATCGCGGCGTGCGAAATGGACGCTCGAGGGCGTAAAGGCCTGGAGCAGAGAAGTTATCCACAGGCGGATTATCTACGGGGCGCGGCAACTGCAGCGCGAAGTGTTGCCGTTCAGCCATTGCTGGAAAAGGGATTCAAGGGGCCGGAATTGGGCGAGGCGATCAAGAGCGAGCGCCTCAAGGCGTTGAAGGCTTACAAAGCGGTGGCGCCTGCTTGAAAAGCATCGCGGGCAAGCCCGCTCCCACAGGTATGGTGAAAGTCCTGTGGGAGCGGGCTTGCCCGCGAAGACGTCAGCAAGATCACAGCAGATTCAAGGGAGTCAACTGCTCGCCGCGCCACTCGAAAGCCACCGGCGCCAACACCTGATCGATCTGCGCCTCATCCCACAAAGCCGCAAAGCTTTTGCCTACGCCCGGATGCACACGATCCGGTGCAATCAGCGACAACGGCCACAGCACGAAGGCATTTTTCAGAATCTCTGCCCGCGGCAAGATCAAACCATCGAAGTTGCCCACCAGGTCGCCAAACAGCAGCACGTCGATATCCAGCGGCAAGCCTTTGCGGTCCGGCGCGTAACGGCCGTTATCCGCCTCGATGAATTTCAACCGTCGATCGAGCTCCATCAGCGGCAGATCGGTGAAGGCCGAGACCACAAAGTTAAAAAACGGCCCGCTCTTGATCCCCACCGGCCGGCTTTCGAATACCGCCGAGCAGCGCATATCCACCAGGAAACCCGCCAGGGCGTCCAGGCCTGCCTGCAAATGGGCTTCGCGCTCGATATTGCTCCCGAGCCCGAGGTATACCTGAGTCAGCGACATCCGCGCTCGATCTCCACGCCCACACCACCCGTGGCAGCCGGGATGGCACCTGGCTTGGTCAGTTTGAGGCGCATCCAGGTGATCTTGAATTCGCTCATCAGCACTTGCGCCAGACGCTCGGCAAAGGTCTCCACCAGCAGGAACTGCGCCTGCTCGGCAAACGCCTGAATGCGCGACGAAACGCTCGCGTAGTCGAGCGCCAGGGCCAGGTCATCACCGGCGGCGGCCGGACGATTGTCCCAGGCGAAGCTCAGATCAAGTCGCAGACACTGTCGGATGCCTCGTTCCCAGTCGTAGGCACCGATGACGGTGTCGACTTCCAGGCCCTCGATAAACACTCTGTCCAAGCACTTCTCTCCACTGCACGACAAGGGCGCAATGCGCCGTTAGAATCAGGGCGTCCTCGCCCGGAATAGTTAGCATGTTTTGGTTACTGGCGATCCTCGCCTACCTGCTCGGCTCTCTGTCCTTCGCCATTTTGCTCAGCCGCCTGACCGGCAACCCCGATCCGCGAATGAGTGGCTCGGGCAATGCCGGGGCCACCAATATGTTGCGTCTGGCCGGCAAAAAACTCGCCATTCTGACCTTGCTCGGCGACCTGAACAAAGGTCTGCTACCCGTATTGATCGCAGCTGCAGTAGACCTTTCACTGCAACAACAGGCCTGGATTGGCGTCTGCGCCGTTATCGGTCACCTGTTTCCGCTGTACTTCCGCTTTCGCGGTGGCAAGGGTGTCGCCACCGCGGCTGGCATGCTGCTGGGGCTCTACCCGCCCGCCGCGCTGCTGGCGGTCTGTGTCTGGTCACTGACGTTCTACCTGACCCGCACCAGCTCACTCGCAGCCCTGATTGCCACACCATTGACCTTGCCACTGCTTGCCTGGCAAGAACCAGCGGCATTGCTGCCCATGAGCGCGCTCACAGGCCTGATCGTCTGGCGTCATCGCGGCAATCTACGCGACCTGTTTGCCGGGCGCGAACGGCATTTTTAAATACCGCACATGAGCGCCGCTCATCACAGCGCCGACAACTGCTCCATCGGCCAGCGCGCCTGCACGCTGATCGCCAGGCTTTCATGCTGGCCGGCCTGCAAGCGCTGACAACCGGCAAACGCAATCATCGCGCCATTATCGGTGCAGAACTCCGGACGGGCATAAAACACATCGCCCTTCATGTCGCCGAGCATTTTTTCCAGTGAAACCCGCAGTGCTTTGTTGGCGCTGACGCCCCCTGCGATCACCAGACGCTTGAGACCCGCCTGTTTCAGGGCACGCTTGCACTTGATGGTCAAAGTCTCCACCACGGTCTGCTGGAACGCCAGCGAGATGTCGCAACGGGCTTGCTCGCTGTCGTCCCCGGCGCTGACGCTCTGTTGCCAGGTGTTCAGGGCGAAGGTCTTCAGGCCGCTGAAGCTGAAAGCCAAGCCTGGACGATCACACATCGGACGCGGAAAAGTGAAACGTCCTGTAACGCCCTGCTCCGCCAGACGCGCGATCTCCGGGCCGCCCGGATAATTCAGACCCATCATCTTCGCGGTCTTGTCGAACGCTTCGCCGGCCGCATCGTCGAGGGTCTCGCCCAAGAGCGTGTATTGGCCGATCCCATCGACCTGAACCAGCTGTGTATGACCACCTGACACCAACAAAGCGACGAACGGAAACTCCGGTGGTTGCGGCTCCAGCATCGGCGCCAGCAAGTGACCTTCCATGTGGTGCACGCCCAAGGCCGGAATGCCCCAGGCAAACGCCAGCGCCTGGGCGCAGGAAGCCCCCACCAGCAAGGCTCCGACCAGGCCAGGACCCGCGGTATAAGCGATGGCGTCGATCTCGGTCGGCACACAGTCGGCCTCGGCCAGGACCTGACGAATCAAGGGCAGCATGCGTTTGACGTGATCACGCGACGCCAGCTCCGGCACCACGCCGCCATAGGCACGATGCAGATCGATCTGACTGAACAGCGCGTCGGCCAACAACCCGCGCTCACTGTCGTAAAGTGCGACACCGGTTTCGTCGCAAGAGGTTTCTAATCCCAGTACTAGCATGGGTTTGCGCCTTGTAGAGGCTGAATTCGAAGGCGCGCATAATAGTCGTCGCGTGATGCCCCTACCAGCGGTTTTCGATCAGAGGCTTTGCATTCCGAGCGATGAGGGGTTAACATCCGCAACCCTTAAAAACCGACGTCTTCAAGTGCTCTTTTGCCGCGAGGATGTTGACCCCGGTAATGAATGAAGGTAGCTCTGGATGCCAGCCGTCAAAGTAAAAGAGAACGAACCCTTCGACGTAGCTCTGCGTCGTTTCAAGCGCTCCTGCGAAAAAGCCGGTGTACTGGCTGAAGTTCGTAGCCGCGAATTTTACGAGAAGCCAACTTCTGAGCGTAAGCGTAAAGCAGCAGCCGCTGTTAAGCGTCACGCCAAGAAAGTTCAGCGCGAACAGCGCCGCGCCGTTCGTCTGTACTAATACACAGACGATCGTAGCAAGCTTCTGCCAAGCCCGGCCCTCAGCCGGGCTAATGGCATTTGCGGACAACGCTTGATGCTTCACCGTCAAAGCCGCAGACGCGACCGAGACAAATCTGCTTCACAGCGTCAGACCTGGCTCTTTTGCCAGCGGTGCACGTCTTTTCTGACGAGCCTTCCAAGGCTACTGACGAGCACACCCACTGATTCCTCTCACGACGATCAGCCCAAGGCACCTTCTTGCGTGCCCGCTTATGAGCTATCCGAGGCCAATGACTGGCCGTCGCCGGATTCAGCGAAACACTTTCAAATAGTCGAATACTGATTGGTATTAACGTCAGTGGATTTTCGGCAGATACACTTCCCGACAGCGATACGCAGACGACACAGGTCGAGCCGCACACCCTGCGTGCCTCGAACAACGACCCGCGTTTGGCCGCCCTTCGTTTTGGGTCCATTTCAGCGCAGATGACGAGAACGCCATGGCCGGGCTAATTCCCCAGAGCTTCATTGACGACCTTCTGAACCGCACCGACATCGTCGACGTGGTCAGCTCGCGCCTGCAAATGAAAAAAGCCGGCAAGAACTACACTGCCTGCTGCCCGTTCCACAAAGAGAAAACCCCCTCCTTCAGCGTCAGCCCCGACAAACAGTTCTATTACTGCTTCGGCTGCGGCGCTGGCGGCAACGCCCTCGGCTTCATGATGGACCACGACAATCTGGATTTCGTCCAGGCTGTCGAAGAACTGGCCAAAGCCGCCGGCATGGAAATTCCCCGCGAAGAAAGCGGTCGGGCGCACAAACCGCGCCAGCCTACTGATTCGCCGCTGTATCCGCTACTCACCGCCGCCGCCGACTTTTATCGTCAAGCCCTGAAAAGCCATCCGTCGCGCAAAGCCGCCGTGGACTATTTGAAGGGTCGTGGACTAACGGGTGAAATCGCCCGGGACTTCGGTCTCGGTTTTGCCCCGCCTGGCTGGGACAATCTGTACAAGCACTTGAGCAGCGATACCCTGCAGCAAAAAGCCATGATCGATGCCGGCCTGTTGATCGAGAACGCCGAAACCGGCAAGCGCTATGACCGCTTCCGCGATCGCGTAATGTTCCCGATCCGCGACAGTCGTGGGCGCATCATTGCCTTTGGCGGCCGGGTGCTGGGCGACGACAAGCCGAAATACCTGAATTCACCCGAAACTCCGGTTTTCCATAAGGGCCAGGAACTCTACGGCCTTTATGAAGCACGCAAGAACAATCGCAACCTCGACGAAATCATCGTCGTCGAAGGCTACATGGACGTCATCGCCCTCGCCCAGCAAGGCCTGCGCAATGCCGTCGCAACACTGGGCACCGCCACCAGCGAAGAACACATGAAGCGCCTGTTTCGCGTCGTGCCCAGCGTGCTGTTCTGCTTTGATGGCGACCAGGCGGGCCGAAATGCCGCCTGGCGGGCACTGGAGGCAACCCTTCCATGCCTGCAAGACGGCCGTCGGGCGCGTTTTCTATTCCTGCCTGAAGGCGAAGATCCGGATACCCTGGTCCGCTCCGAGGGCACTGACGCCTTCCGCGCACGGATCAATCAGCATGCCCAGCCGCTGGCCGATTACTTTTTTCAACAGCTGACCGAAGAATCGGACCCGCGCTCCCTCGAAGGCAAGGCCCATATGGCCACCCTCGCCGCGCCGCTGATCGACAAAGTCCCGGGCGCCAACCTGCGCATCTTGATGCGCCAGCGCCTGAGCGAAATTACCGGGCTTAGTGGTGAAGCCGTGAGCCAACTGGTGCAAAGCACGCCTCAGCCTCAGGAAGCGCCACCCGCTTACGATCCAGGCATCGATTACGACGCCATGCCGGATTACAGCGACTACCATCAGCCGCAGGCACAAGAGATGTACGCGCCGCAGCAGGAGTGGACGCCGAAGAAGCCTGGCGCAGGCGGCAAGAAATGGGACAAGAAGCCGTGGGACAAGAATGGCAAACGCGGCGGTGATCGCGATCAGCCGCGCGCGCCACGGATTCCGGCCGCTGTAGAGCCGCCTACCCTGGCCGCCTTGCGCACATTGCTGCATCACCCGCAACTGGCCGAGAAAGTCGAGGATGCCGGGCATTTCGCGGCCGAGGACCATACCAACACACAACTGTTGGTCGCCCTGCTCGAAGCCGTACAGAAGAATCCCAAGCTAAACTCATTTCAACTGATTGCGCGCTGGCACGGCACCGAACAAGGCCGACTGCTCAAAGCGCTGGCAGAAAAGGAATGGCTGATTGATGGAGATAACCTTGAACAACAGTTTTTCGACACCATTACTAGCTTGTCAGCCCGCCAACGCGAGCGAAACCTGGAACAACTTCTTCGAAAAGCACGTCAAAGTGAATTGAGCACCGAAGAGAAAAATCAACTGCGCGACCTTTTAAGTCGCAATGTTTCCGCATCAAGCCCGACCTCAACTGGCGCGTGAGGTCATAGCTCAGGTATAATCCTCGGCTTGTTTTTTGCCCGCCAAGACCTTCAGTGGATAGGGTGTTATGTCCGGAAAAGCGCAACAGCAGTCTCGTATCAAAGAGTTGATCACACTTGGTCGTGAGCAGGGCTACCTGACTTACGCGGAGGTCAACGACCACCTGCCGGAGGATATTTCAGATCCGGAACAGGTGGAAGACATCATCCGCATGATTAATGACATGGGGATCAACGTATTCGAGGTTGCGCCAGATAAGGATTCCCTTATGCTGGCCGACGCCGATACCGACGAAGCCGCGGCCGAAGAGGCAGCAGCAGCGTTGGCAGCGGTCGAGACCGACATTGGTCGCACCACCGACCCAGTGCGCATGTACATGCGTGAAATGGGTACGGTAGAGCTCCTCACACGTGAAGGCGAAATCGAAATCGCCAAGCGTATTGAAGAGGGCATCCGCGAAGTGATGGGCGCAATTGCGCACTTCCCTGGCACGGTTGACCATATTCTCTCCGAGTACACTCGCGTCACCACCGAAGGTGGCCGCCTGTCCGACGTCCTGAGCGGTTATATCGACCCGGACGACGGCATTGCGCCGCCTGCAGCCGAAGTGCCACCGCCTGTCGACCCGAAAGCCGTGAAAGCGGACGACGACACCGACGACGATGACGCCGAAGCGAGCGATGACGAAGAAGAAGCCGAAAGCGGTCCGGATCCGGTCATCGCCGCACAGCGCTTTGGCGCTGTCGCCGATCAGATGGAAATCACCCGCAAGGCCCTGAAAAAGCACGGTCGTGGCAACAAGCTGGCAATTGCCGAGCTGGTAGTCCTGGCTGAGCTGTTCATGCCGATCAAACTGGTGCCGAAGCAATTCGAAGGCCTGGTCGAGCGTGTTCGCAGTGCCCTGGATCGTCTGCGTCAGCAAGAGCGCGCGATCATGCAACTTTGCGTACGTGATGCCCGCATGCCGCGTGCCGACTTCCTGCGCCAGTTCCCGGGCAATGAAGTCGACGAAAGCTGGACCGATGCACTGGCCAAAGGCAAAAGCAAATACGCTGAAGCCATTGGTCGTCTGCAACCGGACATCATTCGTTGCCAGCAGAAGCTGACCGCGCTGCAAACCGAGACCGGTTTGACGATCGCCGAGATCAAGGACATCAACCGTCGCATGTCGATCGGTGAGGCCAAGGCCCGCCGCGCGAAGAAAGAGATGGTCGAAGCGAACTTGCGTCTGGTGATCTCCATCGCCAAGAAGTACACCAACCGTGGCCTGCAATTCCTCGATCTGATCCAGGAAGGCAACATCGGTCTGATGAAAGCGGTAGACAAGTTCGAATACCGCCGCGGCTACAAATTCTCGACTTATGCCACCTGGTGGATCCGTCAGGCGATCACTCGCTCGATCGCCGACCAGGCCCGCACCATCCGTATTCCGGTGCACATGATCGAGACGATTAACAAGCTCAACCGTATTTCCCGGCAGATGCTGCAGGAAATGGGTCGCGAACCGACCCCGGAAGAGCTGGGCGAACGCATGGAAATGCCTGAGGACAAGATCCGCAAGGTATTGAAGATCGCTAAAGAGCCGATCTCCATGGAAACCCCGATCGGTGATGACGAAGATTCTCATCTGGGTGACTTCATCGAAGACTCGACCATGCAGTCGCCAATCGATGTCGCCACTGTTGAGAGCCTTAAAGAAGCGACTCGCGAAGTCCTGTCCGGCCTCACTGCCCGTGAAGCCAAGGTTCTGCGCATGCGCTTCGGTATCGACATGAATACCGACCACACCCTTGAGGAGGTTGGTAAGCAGTTCGACGTGACCCGTGAACGGATTCGTCAGATCGAAGCCAAGGCGCTGCGCAAGCTGCGCCACCCGACGAGAAGCGAGCATTTGCGCTCCTTCCTCGACGAGTGATCACAGAACCCCCGGCCCAGGCCGGGGGTTTTGCTTTATGCAGATTAAATGCCCCGTACATCCCCCCCGCCGCATAGCCCGTCTACACTCGAAGCATTCCCCCAAGCCGTAACGAGACCGTTATGCCCAGATGGCCGACCGTGTTTCTTTTGCTGTCGCTGATGACCTGGACCGCAACGGCTGGCGCGTTGACTCTGACCGACGAAGAACGTAGCTGGCTAACGGCTCACCCGGAATTGCGCCTGGGCGTGGACGCGTCCTGGCCGCCGTTTGAGTTTCGCGACGAGCACGGGCGTTATCAGGGCCTGGCAGCGGACTACATCAACGTCATCCGCCAACGGCTGGCCATCAAACTCACGCCCATCGAGCCGGTCAGCTGGACTGAAGTCTTGCAGCAGGCCAAACAAGGCAAGCTAGACATCTTGCCGGGCATTATGTCGACTCCCGAGCGTCAGACGTATCTGTCGTTCACCCGCCCCTATCTCGACTTTCCGATTGTCATTCTGGCTCACGTCGGAGGCCCCCAACCGCGCAAACTCGAAGACCTGTACGGGCTGAAGATCGCCGTGGTGGAAAACTACGCCCCCCATGAACTATTGCGCACCCGCCATCCCGACCTGAATCTGGTGGCGATGCCCAACGTCAGCTCGGCGCTGCAGGCGCTCGCTACCGACGCCGTGGACGCCGTAGTCGGCGATCTCGCCTCCAGTGTCTGGAGCCTGCGCCAGCTCAAGCTCGACGGGCTTTACGTCAGCGGTGAAACACCCTATCGCTACCAATTGGCGATGGCCGTGCCACCGAACAACAAGCTGTTGGTCAGCATCCTGGACAAAGTCCTGGCAGACATGACCCCAAGTGAAATCAGTGCCATCCAGGAACATTGGATCGGTAACGTCCTGGACCATCGAACCATCTGGCTCGACGTGCTGATTTACGGCCTGCCTGGATTACTGTTTCTGATGATCGTGCTGGCAGTGGTTATCCGGATCAACCGCCGACTCAGTTCGGAAATTGCCCGTCGGGTCGCTCTGGAACAGGAGCTGCGCAGCAGCGAATACCATTATCGCGGGCTGGTAGAGAGTCTTTCGGCCATCGCCTGGGAAGCCCGGATCAGCGATTACACCTACAGCTACGTGTCACCTCATGCTGAGGAGCTCCTTGGTTACCCATTGCCCCACTGGCTGATTCCGGGCTTCTGGCGCAACATCATCCACCCGGCGGATCTGACCCGGGCCCAAACCTTCTGCGACCGTGAAGTGGCAGCCGGGCGCGATCACAGCGTCGATTACCGGGTCATCACCGCCGACGGCCGCTGCCTGTGGGTCCGCGATATCGTCAGCCTGATCGAGCACGCCCATGAACCGGTACTGCGCGGGCTGATGATCGACATCAGCGAAGCCAAGCGCACCGAAGAGGCGTTGCGCCTGTCGGAACAGAAGTTCGCTTCAGTGTTCCAGCAATGCCCGGATATTCTGGTGATCGCCCGGCTTTCCGACGGTTGTCTGCTGGAAGTCAACGAAGCGTTCGAAGAACAGATCGGTCTCAAGGCCGAAGACGTCATAGGCCAGACCGCCACCGACCTGAACATCTGGGGCGTACCCGGCGTGGGCCCAGGTTTGTTGCAGCGTTTGCAGGCCGGCAGCATCCGCAACCTGGAGATGCCCTTTCGCCGCAGCAATGGCCAGGTGTTTACCGGCCTGATTTCCGCCGAGCCTTTCGATCTCGATACGACCCCGGCCCTGGTGGTCGTCGTGCGGGACATCAGTCAGCTCAAAGAGACCCAGCAACAACTGCAAACCTCCGAAGAGAAATTCGCCAAAGCCTTTCATGCGTCTCCCGACGGCTTGCTCTTGTCCCGGCAGAGCGACGGTTTGCTGTTGGAAGTCAACGAAGGCTTCAGCCGTATTACCGGTTTCAACAGCGCGATGTCCGTGGATCGGTCGGCCCTGGACCTGGGGATCTGGGTCAATCTCAACGAACGCAAGCAGATGCTCGAGCTGTTGCATCGGGATGGTTTCGTGCGCGACTTCAGTTGCCACATCCGCCGCAAAGACGGGCAGATCCGGCTGTGTGAGGTTTCAAGCCGGCCGTTGCCCATCGGCGATGAAGACTGCATGTTGACCATTGCCCGGGACATTACCGAGCGGCATCTGATGCAGGAGAAACTGCAGCAGGCCGCCACGGTGTTCGAGAGCACTGCCGAGGGTGTATTGATCACCGACACCCAACAGCACATCAGTGCGGTCAATCGTGCATTCACCGAAATTACCGGCTACAGCGAGAGCGAAGCGCTGGGCCATACTCCTCGCCTGCTCGCCTCGGGTCTGCATGACAGCGCATTTTATGCGGCGATGTGGCATCAGTTGACCGCCGACGGTCATTGGCAGGGCGAGATTTCCAACCGGCGCAAGAATGGCGAGCTTTACCCGAGCTGGCTGACCATCAGTGCAGTGCGCAACCGGGACAAATTCATCACCCACTTTGTTGCGGTGTTCGCGGACATTTCCAGCCTCAAGCACGCTCAGGCCAAACTCGACTACCAGGCGCACCACGACCCGCTGACCGGCCTGCCAAACCGCACATTGTTCGAGAGTCGGCTGCTGACCGCACTGAACAGCCAGCAGGAAAACGGGGGACAGGGCGCAGTGCTGTTCCTCGACCTGGACCGCTTCAAGCACATCAACGACAGCCTCGGCCACCCGGTCGGCGACCTGCTGCTCAAAGGCATCGCCGTACGCCTCAAGGAGCAGCTGCGCGATATCGATACCGTGGCGCGGCTGGGTGGCGACGAGTTCATCATCCTGCTCCCGGGGCTGCAACAATCCAGCGATGCCGACAACATTGCCACCAAGCTGTTGAACTGCTTCACCGCCCCTTTCCAGGCCGGTGAACACGAGTTTTTCATCAGCGCCAGCATCGGCACCAGCCTGTATCCCAAGGACGGCTGCGACGTCGCCACGCTGGTCAAGAACGCCGATGCCGCGATGTATCGTTCCAAGGCCAAGGGTCGTAACCGGGTTGAAAGCTACACCCGCGACCTCACCGCCCAAGCCAGTGAGCGCGTGGCGCTGGAACATGAACTGCGGCGCGCCATCGAGCGCAATGAGCTGTTTTTGTACTACCAGCCAAAAATCAGTCTGGATGACCATCGGGTGGTAGGTGCCGAAGCGCTGATCCGCTGGCATCACCCTACCTTTGGCGATGTACCTCCCGAGCACTTCATTCCCCTGGCTGAAGAAAACGGCATGATCCTGCAAATCGGCGATTGGGTACTTGAGACCGCCTGCCGACAGATGTACGAGTGGAATCAGGTCTATGAGTGCCTGGGCCCACTCTCAGTCAACCTCGCAGGCGCGCAACTGCGCCAGCCGAACCTGCTCGGCCGGATCGAGCAATTACTCAAAGACAACCACCTCAATCCCGGCTTCCTGCAACTGGAAATCACTGAAAACTTCATCATGAGCCAGGCCGAAGAAGCGCTGGCGGTGCTACATCAACTCAAACGCCTGGGTGTGCAACTGGCAATCGATGATTTCGGTACTGGCTATTCGTCCCTGAGCTACCTCAAACGCCTGCCGCTGGACATCCTCAAGATCGACCAATCCTTCGTCCGCGGCCTGCCGGACGACCCACACGACGCGGCCATTGTTCGCGCAATCATCGCCCTGGGCCGCAGCATGCAATTCACCGTCATCGCCGAGGGCGTCGAAACCCAGGCGCAGCAGCAATTTCTCACCGCCGAAGGCTGCGAACAGATCCAGGGTTACATCGTCAGCCTGCCACTTCCCCCCGACGAATTCGCCGCGACGTTTCTTCGTACAGCCATATTGGATTTTTCGGATAGCACAGCCGAGAAACCATCGCTATAATCCGCGGCCTACTGAGGGCCTATAGCTCAGTTGGTTAGAGCAGGGGACTCATAATCCCTTGGTCGTAGGTTCGAGTCCTACTGGGCCCACCATACTCAAAGCCGCGCACTGCGCGGTTTTCGTGTTTTCTGGTCGGCCACCGCTGATACAATCCTATGGACACCGTCGCGATCCAGGACTGGTGGCCCCCTCGCTGTAAAGGCTTGCGTGATCCGCCTTAACTCGATTGGTGAACTCCCTTTCAGCCGGTGCAAGTTCGGGGAACTCAACCAGCAGTGCCTTGTTACCTCTGGCGATGTGTTCCATCACCGCCATGGCGATGTTTTCACGCACCATCCCGATCGAGACGTAATACATGGCCCAGGCTTGTTCGGGCGTGCAGTGGCCGATCTGCTCCTCAATCTCCTTGTAGGCTTTGTATTCGTCCGACTCCAAGTAGCATTGGCAATCACCTTGGTACATGATTTTTCTCCTTCCCTAGAATCTTTGTGACAACCCCTAAGTAAGTCGGCTGATAGGGATGCCCCTGCTCCCTACGTGATTAGCAGCGCTCCAAATAAACGCGGACTATTGCAGGAAACGCACCCATTTCGCATATACAGAACCTTCCCATCAGGCGCCCTTCAGGAGTCCCGAACCGTTAGGTGCAGGGGTATTGGAAAAACAAAGATCCTCTTAGAACAACAAAGATCACGTACCACTCTTCACCTTGATCCAAACCCGAGTGCGGATTCGCTCCAACTTCAATGGCAGCGGCTCAAGTGGAACAAGTGCAGCAAAGGTCTTTTTGTCTGGATAAATCCAAGTATTGTCGCGCAGTTTCTGCTCAACAAACTCCGTGGCATCTTTATTAGCGTTCGGATACAACGTGTGATTTGAGCTCTTGGCAATAATTTCTGGTCGCAACATATAATTAATAAATGCCATGCCTTCCTTTGGGTGGGGAGCATCTTTTAACAGAACCAGATTTTCTGACCAAACCAGCGCGCCCTCGCGAGGAAGGCTGTATGCAATCTTGCGTCCAGTATTAGCCTTCTCATTGATCGCCTGCGCAGCAAGGGCACCATTGGCCCAACCTACAACTGCACAAATATTGCCATCAGCCAGGTCAGAGTCGATTCTGGATGAGTCGAAATAGAGGACGTAGGGACGGATTTTTAACAACAGGGCTTGAGCTTTCTGGTAATCATCGGGGTTCCTACTGTTGCTAGGAAGCCCAAGGTAATGCAAAGCAATTGAAATGATCTCACTTGGAGAATCGAGCATTGCCACACCGCAAGACTTGAGCTTACTGATGTTTTCTTCTTTGAAGATCAAGTCCCAGCTATTCACCGGAGCATTATCACCCAATGCCGCTTTGACTTTATCAACGTCATAGCCAATGCCGGTGGTGCCCCATAAATAGGGAACAGCGTATCGATTACCAGGGTCATTGACCGCAACCTGGGCCAAGATATCAGGATCGATGTGTGACAGATTACTCAGTTGATTACGATCCAACGGCTGAAGTACTCCCGCCTGGATCAGGCTTGGCAACACGTTGGAGGTAGCCACAACCACGTCGTACCCCGTGCGCCCAGCCATCACTTTACTCTGCATGATTTCGGCACTGTCGAACGCATCCATATGGATGCTGGTGCCGGTTTCCTGCTCAAACTCCTTTGGGGTCTCCGGTGCGATAAACCCGAACCAGTTATACAGATTCACCCCAGGCTCTACAGCCCCCACTGATGTGCTTATCCCTGCACAGAGAAGCGAGGCTGCAAAAATGGTTCGCAAAGGTGATTTGCTCATACAACTATCCTTGTCAAGACGACATGCCCTCATGGCCATCGTGAATCCTGATCGTGAATATACCCGGCATTGACGAATAGTAAATACCTACGAATACTTACCCGCAACCTACGAGTCCCTAACCCTAAAGGGGTAGAAAATGCCACTCGACCCTCATAGCCTGGCTTGGCACCGATCGATTGGAAAGCTGATCATGCAGTTGAACCGTCCAGAATTCTGGAGTTCACTTATTCGCACTCTAAATGAATATGTGCAAATTGATAACTGGGTCGTATTAATATTTAGCAATCAGCAAGTGAAAGTTGTTAGTCTTCCTGAAGTAGCAGATACCGAAGAGGTAGATGCATTCATTCATCGCTACGTGAAGGGACTTTATATGCTGGATCCATTTTACATAGCTAATCGAGAAAACCCGCAGAGCGGTTTTTTTCATATGCTGGATATTGCACCGGAGCACTTTCTTGAAACCGAGTATTATCACCAATACTTCGCACAGTATATTTCTGTAGATGAAGCGCAGTACAATGTTCAACTCGATGCCGATAGAACACTATGCATTTCCTTTGGCAGTAACGCCCGCTTCAACCAAGAGCAGATAACAATACTTGACATTATCAAACCATGGGTAACTGCGTTAATGCATCAACGCATGTGTTTTGAAACTGACATAGAAAAAGACCTCCCCGAACCAACTCTATGGCCAGAAACAATTCTCCAGCTTGGCACACACATAACAACACGCGAAAAGGACGTCCTCAAGCTGTTACTTAGCGGCTTCTCTAACAAAGAGATAGCAGGAAAACTTTCCCTGTCGGCAGAAACGATAAAAGTTCACCGCCGAAATATTTACGCCAAATTAAACATCAAATCACAACCCGAATTGTTTGCTCGATTTTTTATGCCAAAACAGGATATCGGCCCTGTAAATTGAAGTCAGTGCTTGGCACTTTTCAGGCCCGTACACTCAACGATGGAATGGCCTGCACTGGCTGTAACCGTTCAAGCATTTCCCCCGTCAACACGATCTCATAAGTATCCGCCGGCCTCCCCCATTGCTCCACGATGACCATGCCATCTACCAGCACCGTGCCCAATCCGGTAATTGTATCGGCCAACGCCTCTACGATTTGCTGAGTCCGCAACCACACACGATCAGTAATCTCTTTAAGCTCGGCAGTTATGCGCTCGGACGACGCTGCATCCGTATCGGGGTAGGAGATATTTCGCAGCAAATGCCGTAACTCCCTTACTTTTGCGTAATCCTGTTCTGCCCCGAGCTCTCCATTCAGGATGGCTGTCGCTTTCAATTTATCGACAAGTTTCCTGGCCGAATGCTTTGCAGGTAAGGTCTGACTCATGGCGCCTGCAAAGAGGACGATCAGCCGACTTTCCAAATGTTCCTTCATTTCTTCTATCGAGGAAATTGACCGCGTCAAGATAATGGAAGCCCCGGCCTGATGCCTCAAGTCCATGGTGACTTTCAAGCTCACATCACCCGTTTCAAAGCCCAAAGCTCGGGCAACCACGTAGTGCCCCATTTCGTGATTCGCGATCTGCAATGCATGTTCCCGTATAGCGGGAGGCATTTTCTTGTTCATTCCCATCATCTCCCGTCACAGCTCTCCGTTGCGTATTCGACTATGAGAATAACGGCTTATGTCTCATCCAAGGCTAGTCCAGTCAACCGCCACGAGCACCGTGCAGGATGTGCCTGTAACATGCCTGCCCATTGCTCTATACCGCTGGAGATGCCCTTTGCCTGACACCCGCCCGCCCGCCCTTGACGAAATCGACCGCCAATTGATCGCAGCCCTGCAGATCAATGCCCGCGAAAGCGTGGCCATGCTCGCCCGTCAACTGGGCATCGCCCGCACCACCGTCACGTCGCGCCTGGCGCGGCTGGAAAAGGCCAAGGTAATCACCGGTTACGGTGTGCGCCTGGGACAGCGCGTGGTGGATGGCGGATTGCAGGCGTACGTCGGGATCACGGTGCAACCACGGTCCGGCAAGGAAGTGCTGCGTCGTCTCAGCGCCATGGCGCAGGTGCAGCAGCTGTGTGCGGTGAGTGGCGAATTCGATTATGTGGCGTGGTTGCGCACCGACTCTCCGGAGCAACTGGATCAGTTGCTGGATCAGATTGGCAGTGTGGATGGCGTGGAAAAGACGACGACTTCGATCATCCTGAGTAGCAAGATTGATCGGGGGCAGCCGGTTTGAGTTTCAACCGATAATTCCATTGCCTGATCGAGCCTCATCTTGAGCAGGCTCGCTCCCAATTGAACAGTGTGTAGCGATACATCGTCATATTGATCAAGCAATTAGCAAAACGACGACACATTGCGTCTTATTAACGTGTTCTACGCTCTCTAGAATGGCTGCCATCTTTTCCTATACTCAGACGCGCACTCTGCGTCAGGTCGCCAGCAAGGTCAGCCATGAACAAGAACAATCGCCATCCTGCAGACGGTAAAAAACCGGTCACCGTTTTCGGCCCGGATTTTCCTTTCGCTTTCGACGACTGGATCGAGCACCCGGCCGGGCTGGGCAGCATTCCGGCACACAATCACGGCGCCGAAGTGGCGATTGTCGGCGCCGGCATTGCAGGCCTGGTGGCCGCCTACGAATTGATGAAGCTGGGCCTTAAACCCGTCGTCTACGAAGCCTCGAAGATGGGCGGCCGTCTGCGCTCGCAGGCCTTCAATGGCGCTGAAGGCATCATCGCCGAGCTCGGCGGTATGCGTTTCCCGGTGTCGTCCACTGCGTTTTATCACTACGTCGACAAGCTCGGCCTCCAGACCAAGCCCTTTCCGAACCCACTGACGCCTGCGTCGGGCAGCACGGTAATCGATCTGGAAGGTAAAACTCATTACGCACAGAAACTGGCGGATCTTCCTGCACTGTTCCAGGAAGTCGCTGACGCCTGGGCCGATGCTCTGGAAGCCGGCTCGCAGTTCTCCGATATCCAGCAAGCAATCCGTGATCGCGACGTGCCGCGCCTCAAGGAACTGTGGAACATCTTGGTGCCACTGTGGGACGACCGCACGTTCTATGATTTCGTCGCCACCTCCGAAGCCTTCGCCAAGCTCTCGTTCCATCACCGCGAAGTGTTCGGCCAAGTCGGTTTTGGTACTGGCGGATGGGACTCGGACTTCCCCAACTCGATGCTGGAAATCTTCCGCGTGGTGATGACCAACTGCGACGATCACCAGCATCTGGTGGTCGGCGGCGTGGAACAAGTGCCGCTGGGCATCTGGCGCCATGTGCCGGAGCGTTGCGTGCATTGGCCTGAAGGCACCAGTCTCAGTTCGTTGCACAGCGGTGCGCCACGCTCCGGTGTGAAAAAAATCGCCCACGCACCGAACGGGCGTTTTACCGTCACCGATAACTACGGCGACACACGCGAATACGCGGCAGTACTGACCACCTGCCAGAGCTGGCTGCTGACCACCCAGATCGAATGCGACGAAAGCCTGTTCTCGCAAAAGATGTGGATGGCCCTGGACCGCACCCGCTACATGCAATCGTCGAAGACGTTTGTGATGGTCGATCGCCCATTCTGGAAGGACAAGGACCCGGAAACCGGTCGCGACCTGATGAGCATGACCCTCACCGATCGCCTGACCCGCGGCACGTACCTGTTCGATAACGGCGACGACAAGCCAGGGGTGATTTGCCTGTCGTACTCGTGGATGAGCGACGCCTTGAAAATGCTCCCGCACCCGGTGGAAAAACGCGTGAAGCTGGCGCTGGATGCATTGAAGAAGATCTACCCGAAAGTCGATATCGCCGCGCGAATCATCGGCGATCCGATCACCGTGTCGTGGGAAGCCGACCCGCATTTCCTCGGCGCTTTCAAAGGCGCCCTGCCCGGCCACTACCGTTACAACCAGCGCATGTACGCGCACTTCATGCAGGACGATATGCCGGCCGAGCAGCGCGGGATTTTCATCGCCGGCGACGACGTTTCTTGGACGCCGGCATGGGTCGAAGGCGCGGTGCAGACGTCGCTCAACGCGGTGTGGGGGATCATGAAACACTTCGGCGGTGAAACTCACGCCGAAAACCCGGGTCCAGGAGATGTGTTCAACGAGATCGGTCCAATCGCCCTGCCCGAGTAAGAGGAATCCGAAATGCGCGTAGCCCTTTACCAATGTCCACCGCTGCCCCTGGATGTCGCAGGTAACCTGCAACGCCTGCATCAACTGGCGCTGGAGGCCAAGGGCGCAGACTTGCTGGTGCTGCCGGAGATGTTCCTGACCGGCTACAACATCGGCATCGATGCGGTCAGCGTGCTGGCGGAGGTGCACAACGGTGAATCGGCGCAGCAAATCGCGCGCATTGCCAAAACGACAGGGATCGCCATTTTGTATGGCTACCCGGAGCGTACCGAAGACGGGCAGATCTACAACGCTGTGCAGTTGATCGACGCCAATGGTGAACGGTTGTGCAACTACCGCAAGACTCACTTGTTCGGCGACCTCGATCGCTCGATGTTCAGCCCCGGGCCGGATGAGTTTCCGCTGGTTGAACTCAACGGCTGGAAGCTTGGCTTTTTGATCTGCTACGACCTGGAGTTCCCGGAAAACGCCCGGCGCCTGGCATTGGCCGGTGCCGAGCTGATCCTGGTACCGACAGCGAACATGATTCCCTACGATTTCATTGCCGACGTCACCGTCCGGGCACGGGCCTTCGAAAACCAGTGTTATGTGGCTTACGCCAACTATTGCGGGCACGAAGGCGAGATCCAGTATTGCGGCCAAAGCAGCATCGCCGCGCCGGATGGCAGCCGCATCGCCCAGGCCGGACTTGATGAAGCGCTGATTGTCGGTGAACTGGATCGTCAGCTGATGATCGATTCCCGCGCCGCCAATCGCTACTTCCTCGACCGCCGTCCCGAGCTATACGGCGAGCTGAACAAGCCCTAATCCGCTAGCATTAGCGCTTCTCTGTTCTGGAAGTGCTCATGCCTGCGCTGAATCACCCTCGCCTTCATACTGAAACCCTCGCCAACGGCCTGCGGGTGACGTTGCGTCATGCGCCGGATTTGAAGCGCTGCGCCGCTGCGTTGCGGGTCGCTGCAGGCAGTCACGACGTGCCACTGGCCTGGCCGGGGCTGGCGCACTTTCTTGAGCATTTGCTGTTCCTGGGTACAGAGCGCTTTCCCGCAGAGCAGGGGTTGATGGCCTACGTGCAAGGTCATGGCGGGCAGGTGAATGCGCGAACCAGCGAACGTACGACGGACTTCTTTTTCGAACTGCCGCCTCAGGCGTTTAAGGGTGGGCTGGAGCGTCTGTCAGACATGCTCGCTCATCCGCGTATGAATCCGGATGATCAGCGGCGGGAACGGGAAGTTCTGCACGCCGAATTTGTCGCCTGGTCGCGGGATGCGACGGCCCAACAGCAGTTTGCGCTGTTCGATGAGCTCTCGGCGGCTCACCCTTTGCGGGCATTTCATGCAGGAAACCGTTACAGCCTGCCGGTGCCGCAGCCTGAATTCCAGCAAGCGTTGAAGGGCTTCTATCAGCGGTTTTACCAGTCCGGGCAAATGACGCTGAGCCTGGCCGGGCCACAGAGTCTCGATGAATTGAAGCGGATGGCGCAGGCGTTTGCCGTTGCTATTCCCTCCGGCGAGAAAGTCCCTCAGACAAAACCCACCCTGTTGATGGATTCTTCAGACAATAGTTATCAACAGGCTGGAGAACGTCGACTGGATCTGCTGTTCACCTTCGAAGCACTGCCCGACTCATCGCCCGAAGCGCTGGCGTTCCTGTGCCACTGGCTGAACGCCGAAAAAACCGGCGGCCTGTTGGCGCAGCTGCGAGAGCATGGGCTGGCGGACAACCTGAAAGCCACGCCGCTCTATCACTATGCAGGCCAAGCCTTGCTGCACATCGAACTCGCACGGCCCGCCCACGCCACGCAACCGGCCAACATGATCCGCGAACGGCTTCTGGATTGGCTGGGCTTTTTTGCCTCCCATCAGGATTGGGCCGAATTGCGCGAAGAGTACTCCGCCCTGCTGCAGCGCCAACAGCAAGTCAGCAGCGCCTTGCAACTGGCCCGACGAGACAGCGAACAGCTTGAAGCCGGGCTGTCCGAACAGGGCGTTGTCGCGCTCAAGGCAATCCTTGAACAAATCGGCGCTGTGGATAACTTTACCGGCCAGTGGCAACTGCCGACTCCCAACCCGTTTTTGCGCGCCGAGACGCCAGCCCCGAATGCCGGATTGATTCGCGGCCAGACCAGCGCCCACCGCGGCCTGCGGACGTTTGCCCAGGATCGCTCACGCAGTCGCCGCGAACGATCGCCAATGCAATTCAGTCAGGCGTTGCCGGATAATACGGATGAAGGTGCGGTTTATCTGCGCTGGCGCCTGGAGTTCGCGTCTCACAGTCGCCTTCAGTCGAATCTGGAAAACAACCTGCGGTTGCTGCGCGAAGATGCGCGTCAGGCCGGTGTCGACTTTTCCTTCAGTGCCTCGGGCAACGAATGGCTATTGAAAATGACGGGGCTGCAGGAACCAATGCCGACAGTCCTCGAACATGCGCTGAAAGAACTGACAAAACCTGATGCCGATTTCTCACAGGAAGAGCCGGCGGCTGTTGCATTGATGCCGATTCGACAGCTTCTCAAAGCATTGCCCGATCTATGCCATGAGCACAGCGTAGCCTCAGATGACCTACAGCAACTCTGGTCGAGCGCACGCTGGGATGGCCTGGCCACAGGCCTGTCTGCCCAGACTCAAGCAGCGATGGGGCTTGCCTTGAGTCGTATTCCCGGCACTGCGGACAGTCAACTGACGCCACCTCCGTCGATTCGGTCGCAGCATCTGTGGAACTGCGTCGATACCGGCTCCAGCGAACACGCGTTGTTACTCTTTTGTCCGACGACAACCCATGACATCGCCGATGCAGCCGCCTGGCGTGTGCTCGCACACGTGTGCCAGACGCCGTTCTACCAGCGCCTCCGGGTAGAGTTGCAACTTGGGTATGCCGTGTTCAGCGGACTACGCCAGATAAACGGTCAGACCGGGCTGCTGTTTGGCGTGCAATCGCCGAGCGTCGCGCCCATGGATTTACTGGAACACATCGAACAGTTCCTCAGCGAACTGGAAGGGATGATCGAACGCATCGATGACGCGACTTTCATCGCTCAGCGTCAAGCCCTGGCCGATCAATTCGACAGCATCGCCCTGCCCAACGCCCAGGCCGCCGAGCTGCTCTGGCAAGGCAAACTGGCCGGCCATTCGTCTGATTACCTGCAGCGTCTGCCTCAGGCAATTCTGATGACCGACCGTGAAGCCTTGCTGGCGGCGGCACAACGACTGAATCGGGCCGATGGTGGATGGCGCTGTCTGGCCAGCGGGCCTTGTTCCGGGCCGCCTTGGCAAGTGGCAAAATGATCATTACCGGCGCTGCAATTAGCTTTCTCAAAGATTCGTGGCCAATCGCTCTGTAATTTTGAGTAACATAGCCACCTAACTATCTGAACATCTCCAGCTGGAGGTGGACTATATGTATAGGTCTCAACTGTCCCATCCACCTGAAGGAGCGCTTCTATGTCCTGGTCCAAACCTGCTTACACCGACCTGCGTATCGGCTTCGAAGTCACCATGTACTTCGCAAGCCGCTAAGCTCTGCCGCCTGGTAGAGAATGCAGTGCTACGCCTCGGCTCGCCGGGGCGTTTTTATTTTCAGCTTTCAATGATGGAGCGGCCATGTTTGTCCAGATTCTAGGTTCCGCCGCCGGCGGCGGTTTCCCCCAGTGGAACTGCAACTGCGTGAACTGCGCAGGTTTTCGCGACGGCAGCCTGCGGGCCGAGGCACGTACCCAGTCGTCCATCGCGATTTCCGATGACGGCGTGAACTGGGTGCTGTGCAATGCTTCGCCGGACATCCGCGCCCAGCTCCAGAGTTTTGCGCCAATGCAGCCGGGCCGCGCGCTGCGTGACACCGGCATCAGCGCAATCATCCTGATGGACAGCCAGATCGATCACACCACAGGTCTGCTCAGTCTGCGCGAAGGTTGCCCGCATCAGGTCTGGTGCACCGACATGGTCCACGAAGACCTGAGCACCGGTTTCCCTCTGTTCACCATGCTGACTCACTGGAATGGCGGGTTGAACTGGAACCGTATCGAACTCGATCAGAGCTTCACCGTCCCGGCCTGCCCGAACCTGCGCTTCACCCCGCTGCCCCTGCGTAGCGCCGCACCACCGTACTCGCCACATCGGTTCGACCCGCACCCGGGCGACAACATTGGCCTGATCGTCGAAGACCTGAGCACCGGCGGCAAACTGTTCTATGCACCGGGCCTGGGCAAGGTCGACATATCGCTGCTGAAGATCATGGCCAGCAGCGATTGCCTGTTGGTGGATGGCACGATGTGGGACGACGACGAAATGCAGCGCCGTGGCGTCGGCACCCGCACTGGCCGGGAAATGGGCCACCTGGCGCAGAACGGCCCTGGCGGCATGCTCGAAGTGCTGGAACAGCTGCCCAAGCAACGCAAAGTGCTTATCCACATCAACAACACCAACCCGATTCTCGATGAAGATTCGCCGGAGCGTGCGGAGCTGGCTCGGCGCGAGGTTGAAGTGGCGTATGACGGCATGAGTATTGTGTTGTAGCGGATGGCCCCATCGCGGGCAAGCCACGCTCCCACAGTAGATCTCGTAATCCTGTGGGAGCGGGCTTGCCCGCGAAGGCGTCAGACCAGACACCAAAGAATCCACCGGTTGTACCCGGAGAACCGCAATGACTGACACCGCAATGTCCCCCGCCGAATTCGAAGCGGCCCTGCGCGCCAAGGGTGCCTACTACCATATCTATCACCCGTATCACGTGGCGATGTATGAAGGCCGGGCGACCCGCGAGCAGATCCAGGGCTGGGTCGCCAACCGTTTCTATTATCAGGTGAACATCCCGCTCAAGGACGCCGCGATTCTGGCCAACTGCCCGGACCGCGAGATTCGTCGCGAGTGGATTCAGCGTTTGCTCGACCATGACGGCGCTCCCGGCGAAGAAGGCGGTATCGAAGCCTGGCTGCGCCTCGGCCAAGCAGTCGGCCTCGACCCGGATCAACTGCGCTCTCAGGAACTGGTGCTGCCTGGTGTGCGTTTCGCCGTCGACGCCTACGTCAACTTCGCCCGCCGGGCCCGTTGGCAGGAAGCCGCCAGCAGTTCGCTGACCGAGCTGTTCGCGCCGCAGATCCACCAATCGCGCCTCGACAGCTGGCCGCAGCATTACCCGTGGATCGACCCGGCCGGTTACGAATATTTCCGCACTCGCCTGGGCCAGGCTCGCCGGGATGTGGAGCACGGTCTGGCGATCACTTTGCAGCACTACACTACGCGGGAAGGCCAGGAGCGCATGCTGGAAATTCTCCAGTTCAAACTGGACATTCTTTGGAGCATGCTCGATGCCATGAGCATGGCCTACGAACTGAACCGCCCGCCGTACCACAGCGTGACCGAACAGCGGGTCTGGCATAAAGGAATCATCGTATGAGTTTCGATCGCAGCAAAACCCCGACCTGGCGCCCAGGCTACCGTTTCCAGTACGAGCCGGCACAAAAAGGCCATGTGCTGCTCTACCCGGAAGGCATGATCAAACTCAACGACAGCGCCGCGCTGATTGGCGGTTTGATTGATGGTCAGCGGGATGTCGCGGCGATCATCGCCGAATTGAACACGCAATTCCCCGATGTGCCCGAGCTTGGTGAAGACATCGAGCAATTCATGGAGGTCGCCCGTGCTCAGCACTGGATCGAACTTGCCTGACTCCACGTCAATCAAGTTACCGCCCAAGCCCGAAATCGGCCTGCCACTGTGGTTGCTGGCCGAGCTGACCTATCGCTGCCCGTTGCAATGTCCGTACTGCTCCAATCCTCTGGATTTCGCCGAGCAAGGCAAAGAATTGACCACTGAGCAGTGGCTCAAAGTCTTTCGAGAAGCCCGGGAGATGGGTGCGGCGCAGCTGGGTTTTTCCGGCGGTGAGCCGCTGGTACGCCAAGACCTCGCCGAGCTTATCGCCGAGGCGCGCAAGCTGGGCTTCTACACCAACCTGATCACCTCGGGCATTGGCCTCACCGAGCAGAAAATCAGCGACTTCAAGAAGGCCGGTCTGGACCACATCCAGATCAGTTTTCAAGCCAGCGACGAGCAAGTGAATAACCTGCTGGCCGGCTCAAAAAAAGCCTTCGCGCAGAAACTCGAAATGGCTCGCGCGGTGAAGGCTCACGGCTACCCGATGGTGCTGAACTTCGTCACCCATCGGCACAACATAGACAAGATCGACCGGATCATCGAGCTGTGCATTGCCCTTGAAGCGGACTTCGTCGAACTCGCGACATGCCAGTTCTACGGCTGGGCCCAGCTCAATCGGGTTGGCCTGTTGCCGACCAAAGAACAATTGGTGCGCGCCGAACGTATCACCAATGAATACCGCGCCAAACTGGAAGCCGAAGGGCATCCGTGCAAGCTGATTTTCGTGACGCCGGACTATTACGAAGAACGTCCGAAAGCCTGCATGAACGGTTGGGGCAGCATTTTTCTGACAGTCACGCCGGACGGAACCGCCCTGCCTTGTCATGGTGCCCGACAGATGCCGGTGCAGTTTCCCAACGTGCGCGACCACAGCATGCAGCACATCTGGTACGACTCGTTCGGTTTCAACCGCTTTCGCGGTTACGACTGGATGCCCGAGCCGTGCCGCTCCTGCGACGAGAAAGAAAAGGACTTCGGCGGCTGCCGCTGCCAGGCATTCATGCTCACGGGTGACGCGAGCAATGCCGACCCGGTGTGCAGCAAGTCGGAACATCACGGCGTGATTCTCAAGGCCCGCGAAGAAGCCGAACACGCGACCCAGACCATCGAACAACTGGCCTTTCGCAATGAACGAAACTCACGCCTCATCGCCAAAAGCTGAACCCTTGAGCGCCGCCAAGGCTGTCGCGGCCGGCATCGACTTCGCCGAGTTACAGGTCGGGCAACATGGCCTGTTCTGGAACGAATACCGCCCCGAGGATGCCGCCTGCCGGATCTGGCGGTGGCGCGACGGCCAGGCTCGTTGCCTGACGCCGCCCACCTTCAGTGTGCGCAGCCGGGTGTACGAATATGGCGGCGGCGCATTTTGCCTGACCGATGACGGGCTGGTTTTCGTCAACGAGGCCGATCAGCAGCTGTATCGGCAATCACTGACCGGTGAGGCGCCTGAGGTGCTGACTTCAAGTGAATGCCGCTACGGCGATTTGCACTTCGCCAACGGGCAGGTGCTGGCGGTGGAAGAGAACCGTGATCGACATCGCCTGGTGGCTATCAATCTGACTGACGGCCAACGTCATCTGCTGGCCGAAGGCGCCGATTTCTATGCTGCACCGACCGTGAGTCCTGACGGTCGACGTCTGGCCTGGATCGAGTGGAATCGCCCGGATCAGCCCTGGACCGCTACCCGCCTGATGGTTGCCGAACGCCAGAGTGATCGCAGTTTTGCGCAACCTCGATGTGTGGCCGGCGATAGTGCCCAGGAGTCACTGCAACAACCTCGATTCGATGACAGCAGCCATCTGTATTGTCTGACGGATCGCGGTGGTTTCTGGCAGCCGTGGGTGGAGTCGGGCAACGGCTTGAGCCCACTGCCAAGCGCTGCCGCCGACCATGGACCGGCGCCTTGGCAACTGGGTGGTTGCACCTGGTTGCCGTTGGGCGACGACACTTATCTGGCGAGTTGGACCGAGGGCGGTTTTGGTCGACTGGGGCTTTGTCATGGCGATGGTTCCCGTGACGATTTCACTGGCGACTATAGCCGCTTCCGCCACCTCGCACAGGATGAGCAGTTCATCTACTGCATCGCCGCTTCATCGGTCAGTTCATCGGCAATCATTGCCATCGACCGTGAAACACACCATGTCAACGTTCTGGCCGGCGGTATCGCACCGCTGCCAGCCGAACAGATCAGCCGCCCGCAAACCCTGCGTTATCCAAGCGGTTCGGGCGAGGCCCATGGTTTCTTCTACCCGGCAATGACCAACGACACGAAACCACCGTTGGTGGTGTTCATTCACGGCGGCCCGACTTCAGCCTGCTACCCGATGTTCGACCCGCGAATCCAGTATTGGGCGCAACGCGGCTTCGCCGTGGCCGACCTCAATTACCGAGGCAGCAGCGGCTATGGCCGCGCTTATCGCCAGGCGCTGCATTTGAGTTGGGGCGATGTGGATGTGGAAGATGCCTGTGCGGTGGTGGCCTACCTCGCCGAACGTGGACTGATCGACGGCGACAAAGCGTTTATCCGTGGAGGCAGCGCCGGTGGCTACACCACGTTGTGCGCACTGGCCTTTCACAAGGTCTTTCGTGCGGGCGCCAGCCTGTATGGCGTCAGCGATCCCGTTGCGCTAGGCCACGCCACTCACAAGTTCGAAGGTGATTATCTGGATTGGTTGATCGGCGACCCGGTGCAGGACGCCGAACGCTACGCCGCGCGCACGCCATTGCTGCACGCGAACAACATCAGCGTTCCGGTGATTTTCTTTCAGGGTGAACTGGACGCCGTGGTGGTGCCGCAACAGACCCGCGACATGGTCACTGCGCTACAGGACAACGGCATTCTGGTCGAAGCGCATTACTACGCCGACGAGCGCCATGGCTTTCGCAAGGCCGGCAATCAGGCCCATGCGCTGGAGCAGGAGTGGTTGTTTTATCAAAGGGTGATGGCGCTCGCGAGCTGAAACCGCGTCGTGCCCTTCGCGGGCAAGCCTCGCTCCTAAAGAACGTAGAGGCTTGCCCGCGAAGGCTATTTACCTGACACATCAAAACTCAGCGCTTGGCGATGATATACACCGCATGCACGATCCCCGGAATGTAACCGCACAACGTCAGCAGAATATTCAGCCAGAATGCCCCAGCGAAACCGACTTGCAGAAACACACCCAGTGGCGGCAACAGAATGGCTATGATGATTCGAATAAAGTCCATGGGGTAGCTCCTGATTGAAGTTGGCTCTTGTGAAACCATACAGCTAATCGACCTGCGGCGTTCTACGGGGTTCAGTTGTAAATTCCGATCACTGCCTCCCTCCAAAGGAAGACAAAAAAACGCCCCACGCCAAAAGAATCAGGCGTAGGGCGATGCGTTATACCGCGAGACGGTTCGAGAATTCGTGTAGGACGGGGCTGATCAGACCGCAATACCTTTGCGGCACTGCAGTTGCGCGGTGCGTACACGGGAGAAGGCACGGGCCAGGCGCAGGAGCATTTCGTCGATATTGGCCTTGCTAACGGTGAGGGCTGGGGTAAAGCGCAAGCAATCGGGTTGCGGGGCGTTGAGCAGCAATCCTTCGTACAGCGCAGCCTTGACTACGGCCTCAGCCGAATCGTCGGACAGATCAAGCCCCCAGAGCAGTCCTTGCCCGCGCAACTCACCGTGACCGTAGCGATGAGCCAGACGACTCAAGCCTTCACGCAGATGCTGACCGACCTCGCGCACATGATCGAGATGGCCCTTTTCCTGCACATTGTCGAGGACGACAAGACCGGCAGCACTCATCAGCGCATTGCCGTGATGCGTGCCGGTCAGTTCGCCGACTTCGAAACAACAGGCCTTGCCTCGCGCCAGCAATGCCGCCA
This sequence comes from Pseudomonas sp. F-14 TE3482, assembly GCF_053629455.1. Lineage (NCBI taxonomy): Bacteria > Pseudomonadati > Pseudomonadota > Gammaproteobacteria > Pseudomonadales > Pseudomonadaceae > Pseudomonas > Pseudomonas sp. F-14 TE3482. The sequence continues at coordinate 1,830,567 of NZ_JBRJII010000001.1, read as the reverse complement.
ATGGCACGCCACCGCCGAGTCCTTTGCCGAGCACGACGATATCTGCCCGCACGCCGTAGGACTGTTCGGCGAGCAAGCTGCCGCAGCGACCGATGCCGGTTTGCACTTCGTCGAGTATCAGCAAGATGCCAAGCTCACGACACAGGCGCTCGACACCTTTGAGGTAGTGTTCGGTGGCGGGAATCACTCCGGCCTCGCTCTGGATCGGTTCGAGCATGATTGCGACAGTCTGGGCGTCCACGGCCGCATGCAACGCCGGCAGGTCATTGAACGGAACATGACTGAAGCCCGGCAGTTGTGGCTCGAATCGGTTGATCAGATTGGAACTGTCCGACGCTGAAATCGTCCCGAGACTACGGCCATGACAACCTTTACTGGCAACAATGATCCTCGAAGCACCGCCGCGATGTCGCTGACCCCATTTGCGCGCCAACTTGATCGCTGCTTCACAGGCTTCGCTGCCACTGTTGAGCAGGTACGCCTGGTCACTGCCGGTGCTGGTACAGAGCCGTTCCGTGAGGTTGAGCATGCCACGGTTATGCAAACTGAAACCTGGGTTGATCAACGACTGAGCCTGTTCCGAAATGGCTTTGACCAGTGCCGAAGGGCTATGTCCAAGGCTATTGGCGCCGCCACCCTGTGAGAAATCAAGATAAGCGCGGTCATCGCTGTCCCACAGCCATGAGCCTTGGCCCCGCACGAAAATCTGTTTCGGCCGTTCGACACTGGGCATCAGACACTCGCTGGTTAAGTTGTCGCTTCTGGACGACAGGGAGGTGTCCATCGCCAGGTCATCAAGGCTCGGTGGTTTGCGTCGCAGGTTGAACAGATTCATTGGGTAAAACCTCGTTTGAGGTTTTCTGTCTTGCCTATGTAAACACCACCGTCGTAAACGCTATTCATCGTGCGCTCTGGCCCTGTAAGCCCTGTGAATGCGGTTAGACTAGGCTTAGGCAAGGCACTGAGCCATTTCGATTTTCCAGCATTTTCGATAAGTATTACTTATGGATTTCAAGCAACTGCGTTATTTCGTCGCGGTCTACGAAGAAGGCCACGTCGGCCGGGCCGCCGAGCGACTTTCAATCTCCCAACCAGCGTTGTCCCAGCAGATTCGCCAACTCGAAAAAAACCTCGATGTGAGCCTGTTCGAGCGCAGCAGCAAACGTCTGCTGCCCACTCTGGCTGCCCATACGCTGTACAACCATGCTCTGCCCTTGCTCGATGGCCTGCAGCGCGCACGCGAAGCCTTGGGCAACTTCAAGGGAAAGGCGCTACGAACCTTGGCCATCGGCGTACTGCAGACCGTCCACTCCAGCCTCGTGCCGCAAATGCTCGAACGCGTGCGCAAGGCACAGCCACATTTGGTGGTGCAGATCTATGAACTGACCGGCCTGGAAATCGAGCGGCGGCTACTCAACGGTTCACTGGACATCGGCATCAGTTACCTGCCGCCCCGTCAGCCGGGTTTGCACGGCGTGCAGTTGTACGAAGATGAACTGACCCTTGTCATCCCGGTGGACCACCCGTTGCGCGAGTTCAAGAAAGTCTCTATGAGCCAGGCCGCCGAGTTACCGATGTTGCTACTGGGTGAAGAGTTCCAAGTGAGGCAGATCTGGCAGGCACAATTAGCCAATCTGGGACGTCGCCCCCAAGTGCAGGCTGAGCTGAACAACATGGCGGGGATTCTCGACAGCCTGCCGCACACGCGACTGGCGACGGTTCTGCCTGGGCGCTCACAAAAGACCCATGGCGATCAGGCCTTGCTGTGGAAACCACTGAGCGAGCCGCGGGTGCCGCTGAAAGTCGGATTGGTGTGTCGGGATGTGCAGCGGCAACAGGCTTCGCTGACGTTGTTGCGGACATTGCTGGAAGAAGTGATGAATGGGCCAGATGACCACTTGAATGGCCCGGCGACACTGGACGGGTTGAGCTGAGCACTTTTTTCCAGGTAAAAGAAAACCCCGCCGAAGCGGGGCTTTGCAGACTGTTTCCCTGACATCCATTTCACTCCGCCGTCCTGGCAGAATCCTACGTGTCCGTGTTGTTGCTTTGCGCTTCCTGCGCGACGTCCATGTGAAGTAGATTAGCTCTGGATCCAATCTTCGCCTATGGGAAAACAGCAGCACGTTATGTAAGAGAATGCTTACATAACGTCAAAGGATCAGAATTGTCCAGCATCCAGCAGGAACAGCGATTCGCTGCCCGCCTTTACCGACGCGCTCAACGAGTGAATACGCGGCAGCAGACGTGCGAAATAGAACCGCGCCGTACCGAGTTTGCTCGCGTAGAAGTCGTCCTGCGCTTCTTTACCGAAGGCTGCCTTGGCCATCAGTGCCCACATGTAGGCGTAGGCCATGTAGCCGAATGCTTGCAGATACTCGACCGACGCCGCGCCGATTTCGTTCGGGTTGTTTTTCGCCCGGTCCAGCAACCACGCAGTCAGTTCGTCGAGGGTGTCCACCGCATCATTCAGCGGCTGGGTGAACTCCGCCAGGTCAGTATTGGCTGTCCCGATGAAATGACGAATCTCATCAGCGAACAGATTGTAAAACGCCCCGCCGCTGCCGACGATTTTGCGTCCTACAAGGTCCAGCGCCTGAATGCCATTGGTGCCTTCGTAGATTTGCGTAATACGAACGTCGCGCACCAGTTGCTCCTGGCCCCACTCACGGATGTAGCCGTGACCGCCAAACACCTGCTGGCCGTGAACCGTGGTTTCCAGACCCAGGTCGGTCAGGAATGCCTTGGCCACCGGCGTCAGCAGTGCAACCAGGTCTTCTGCGCGCTTGCGGGTGGTGGCGTCTTCGCTGAACTTGGCGGTGTCCAGCTGCATCGCCACGTAAGTCGAGAAAGCACGGCCGCCTTCGTTCGAGGCTTTCATGGTCAGCAGCATGCGGCGCACGTCCGGATGCACGATGATCGGGTCAGCGACCTTGTCTTTGTTTTGCGCGCCGGTCGGCGAGCGGCTTTGCAGGCGGTCACGAGCATATTCGATAGCGTTCTGGTATGAGCGCTCGCCAGTGGCCAGGCCCTGGATGCCGACGCCCAGACGCTCGTAGTTCATCATGGTGAACATTGCCGCCAGGCCTTTGTTCGGCTCGCCGACCAGATAACCCACGGCTTCGTCGAAGTTCATCACACAGGTTGCGGACGCCTGGATGCCCATCTTGTGTTCGATCGAACCGCAGTTCGCCGGGTTACGTGCGCCCAGGCTGCCATCGGCATTGACCATGAACTTGGGCACCAGGAACAGCGAAATGCCTTTCGGCCCCGCCGGGGCGTCCGGCAGTTTGGCCAGTACCAGGTGAATGATGTTCTCGGTCAGGTCGTGTTCACCGCCGGTGATGAAGATTTTGGTGCCGCTGACTTTGTAGGAACCGTCGGCCTGAGGCTCGGCCTTGGTGCGGATGATCCCCAGGTCAGTACCGGCATGCGGCTCGGTCAGGCACATGGAACCGGCCCAGACACCGGCGTACATGTTTGGCAGGTACGCCGCTTTCAGCTCTTCGCTGGCGTGGGCGTTGATCGACAGGCAGGCGCCGGCGGTCAGCATCGGGTACAGACCGAACGACAGGCTCGCAGAGTTGACCATTTCTTCGACCTGCGCCGAAACCGCCTTGGGCATGCCCATGCCGCCGTAGGTCGGATCACCACCGACACCAACCCAACCGCCTTCAGCGTAAGTCTGATAAGCCTGTGGGAAACCGGCCGGGGTGGTGACGGCACCGTCGGCCCAGTGGCAGCCTTCTTCGTCAGCTGCACGGCTCAGGGGCGCGATGCTTTTGCTGGTGACCTTGCCGGCTTCTTCGAGAATGGCTTCGACCGTTTCCGCATCGACGGTCTCGGCCAGCGCAGGCAGTTCGGCCCAGAGTTTGGCGACCTCGAAAACTTCATTGAGGACGAAGCGCATATCGCGCAGGGGCGCTTTGTAGTCAGCCATGGCAAACCTCGCAAGATCTAAACAGGTGGTTCGTAGAATAGTGATTTCGTTGTGTCCGAGTGTACCCCAACAACTTTTACGACACATAGGGTCGACTAGTGACCGTTTTGTAATTTTTAGTCACAGACATTTCATCTGAGATAGTTTTCGCCTGCCAGAACGCATTCGCGGGCAAGCCTCGCTCCTACAGGTCGTGTCGCAGCCCATTTCACATAGACGACATAGAACCGTAGGAGCGAGGCTTGCCCGCGAAGCTTTTCAAGCCAGATCGTCAGAGCGCAAACAACTCTGCCGGCAGCTTCATCAGGCAATCGCTGCCCGCCTCGATGGCCGCCCGATGAGCAGCCGTACGTGGCAGCAAACGCTTGAAGTAAAACTCGCTGGTCGCCAGCTTGCCCTGGCAGTAATCCGCATCGCCGCCGCCCGCCTCCAACTGCGCCTGGGCCACCAATGCCATACGTAGCCACAGGTAGCCGAGGATGATGTAGCCGCTGTACATCAGGTAATCCACCGAGGCGGCGCCGACTTCATCCGGATTTTTTATCGCGGCCATGCCGACCTTGGTGGTCAACTCGCCCCACTGCTGATTCAGACCATTGAGCTGCGCCACATAGTTGCCGAGTTGCGGATGTTCAGCGTTTGCCGCACAGAATTTATGGACGATTTTGGTGAAGCCACGCAGCAGTTTTCCCTGACTGCCAAGGACCTTGCGCCCAAGCAAGTCCAGCGCCTGAATGCCGTTGGTGCCTTCGTAGATCGGCGCGATCCGGCAGTCGCGAACCAGCTGCTCCATGCCCCACTCACGAATGAAACCGTGGCCGCCAAACACCTGCATGCCGAGGTTGGTCACCTCCAGCCCGGTGTCGGTCATGAAGGCTTTGCAGATCGGCGTCAGGAATGCCAACAGGTCTTCGGCCTCCTGACGCGCCGTTTCATCCGGGCTCAGATGAGCGACGTCCAGCAACTGCGCGGTGAAATAAGTCAGCGCCCGGTTGCCTTCATTGAAGGCCTTCATGGTCAGCAACATCCTGCGCACATCGGGATGAACGATGATCGGGTCGGCGACTTTTTCCGGTGCTTTCGGGCCGGTCAGCGAGCGCATTTGCAGGCGGTCGTTGGCGTATTTGATCGCGCCCTGGAAACTTGCCTCACCCAGACACAGACCTTGCATGCCGGTGCCGAGCCGCGCGTGGTTCATCATGGTGAACATGCAGTTCAGGCCCTTGTTCGGCTCACCGATCAAGAATCCCTTGGCGTCGTCGAAATTCAGCACACAGGTGGCCGAGGCCTTGATGCCCATTTTGTGTTCGATCGAGCCGCAGGAAACACCATTGCGCTCACCCGCCTCGCCCTCAGCATTGGGTAGGAATTTAGGAACGATAAACAGCGAAATACCCTTGGTACCGGCCGGCGCGTCCGGCAGTTTGGCCAGCACAAGATGAATGATGTTGTCACTCATGTCGTGTTCGCCGGCGGAAATGAAAATCTTGCTGCCGGAGATCGCGTAACTGCCGTCAGCCTGAGGCGCGGCGCGGGTCTTGATGATGCCCAGATCGGTGCCGCAATGGGCTTCGGTCAGGCACATGGTGCCGGTCCATTGGCCGGCAGTGAGTTTGCTCAGGTAGGTTTGTTTCTGTTCTTCGGTGCCATGGGCGTGAATCGCCGACATCGCACCGTGAGTCAGGCCGGGGTACATGCCCCAGGAGGTATTGCTGGAACCGACCATCTCACTGATGACCAGCCCCAAAGAACTGGGTAAACCCTGGCCGCCGTAAGCCGGATCCGCCGCCAGACCATGCCATCCGCCTTCCACGTACTGCGCGAAAGCCTGCTTGAAACCTGTAGGCGTTGTGACCGCGCCGTTGTCGAAATGGCAGCCTTCCTCGTCGCCGCTTCGGTTCAGCGGTGCGAGAACGTTCTCACAGAATTTCGCGCCTTCTTCAAGGATCGCATTAATCATGTCCGGGCTGGCATCGGTGGCGCCCAGCGCGGCGTAGTTGCTGTGAAAATCGAAGACGTGGTCGATCAGAAAGCGCATATCGCGCAGGGGAGCTTTGTACTCGGGCATAGTCATTTCTCCGGCAGCAGATTGCTCAAACCTACTGCCGCGCACCACGCCTCACAATCACAGTCCAGACGCTGAATGCGCCATCATCACTCAACCCGCAGCGGCGTCCATGCGCACCGCCCCACGGCGGTTCTGACCGAAAGCCATCACACAGTTTCGCCCCGCGCCTTTGGCGCTGTAGAGCGCCTGGTCAGCGGATTTGAGCACTTCTTCCGGCGTGCGCTGCTCCAACCGCTCGGCGACACCGATGCTGACGGTGACCGATACACTCGAGGCGCCTGAACCCGCGCGACGCTGGCGTCCTTGCTGGTCATCCTGGGGACGACTGTCCTGATTGCGCAGCTGGATGTTGTAGGTGGCGATGGATTCGCGGATGACTTCCAGGTGTGGCATACACTCTTCGAGGGTTTTGCCTGCGAACACCAGAGCAAATTCTTCACCGCCGTAGCGATATGCCCTACCGCCCCCGCTGATTTTCGACAGCTTGCTGGCGACCAAGCGCAACACCTGATCGCCGACATCGTGGCCGTGGGTGTCGTTGAATTTCTTGAAGTGGTCGACGTCGCCCATGGCCAGCACGTAATTGCGCCCCAGCCGTTGCATGCGTTCGTTCAGGGAGCGGCGACCCGGCAGGCCGGTGAGCTCATCGCGGAACGCCATCTGATAGGCTTCATGGGCGACCGCTGCGGCAATCATCAACATCACCTGGCTGCACATGATGTTCAGGGTGAAAGGCAGGATGAAGGTCTTTGGCAACATCCAGAACAATCCCAACAGCCCCACCAGTTGCGCAGCGTGCAAAGGTCTTGGGTTGCGCCAGTATTGCCAGGCCAGCAACAGGAACGAGGCGATGAACACGGGATAGGACAACTGGATCAGACTCATCCAGGCGCCATGCAGGGCTGGCCAGCGGATCTCCGAGAGCCACATCAACAGCGCCTGTGGGTAACTCTGTTCCAGCCCCAGCGCCACGCTGCCGAACGCCAGCAACACGGCGAAACGCGCCACCATATCCTGAAACAGATGGGTGCGCTCCTGCCAGGCGGCGAACAAGCCGAAGAGTAATGGCAGCAACAGACAGCACAGATGGAAGACCACGGCGGCATCGTCACGGACTTTACCGTTGTCGCGGTAGTAGTCGGTCTGGGTGTCGAGCAGAAAGTAGGCGATGTACACCGTGACCATCAGAAACAGTTCACGCTGACGTCGGTAAACTGCGCAATACGCCCCGCCGAGCAACAGCACCAGCGTCGGCAGCACGTTGAACAACGAGGTGAAGAAGACGTTGAGATCCTTGACGTAGGCAGCCGCAAGCCCCGCAAGCAATAACAGTAGCGATGGCAAAAAGTGACTGAAACGTACAGCGGAAGAACGCGGCAAGGGTAAAGCTCCGACCCGGCAAACAAAGATGGCATTGTGCCTGCATTTAGCGCAGCTAAGCACATGCAATGTGACGTGTGTCACATCGCCATCCTCTTTAACGGCAGCAATGGCGTTCTTCTTAGCGTTTTAGTCAGGAATATTTACAGACGTGATCGTTTGCGTCAGGCATAAAAAAACCGCTGCTCCCGAGGAAGCAGCGGCTTTGTGAAGAGACAGCGTAGGACTTAGTAACCCAGCGCGAAGTCTTCTTCTTTCATGTCCATCAGGTTGTTGGCGCCCGACAGCATGGTTGCAACGTGAGTGCGGGTACGCGGCAGGATACGCTGGAAGTAGAAGCGCGCAGTCTGCAGCTTGGCGGTGTAGAACGCCTCTTCGGTGGTGCCGGCAGCCAGTTTCTCGGCAGCCAGACGCGCCATGTCAGCCCAGAAGTAGGCAAGGCAGGCGTAACCGGAGTACATCAGGTAGTCCACCGACGCGGCGCCAACTTCTTCGCGGTCTTTCATGGCAGCCATACCGACCTTCATGGTCAGCTCGCCCCACTCTTTGTTCAGCGCAGCCAATGGCTCGACGAACTCTTTGACCGCGTCGTTGCCTTCGTTGGTCTGGCAGAACTTGTGGACGATCTTGGTGAAGCCTTTGAGCGCTTCGCCTTGAGTCATCAGCACTTTACGGCCCAACAGGTCGAGTGCCTGGATACCGGTGGTGCCTTCGTACAGCATCGAAATGCGGCTGTCGCGTACGTTCTGCTCCATGCCCCACTCGGCGATGAAGCCGTGGCCGCCGTAGATTTGTACGCCGTGGTTAGCGGATTCGAAACCGACTTCGGTCATGAAGGCTTTGGCGATCGGCGTCATGAAGGCCAGCAGTGCGTCGGCTTTCTTCTTCTCTTCTTCGTCTACGCCGTACTTGACGATGTCGACTTGCTTGGCGGTGAAGTAAACCATCGCACGGTTGCCTTCGGCGAACGCCTTCATGGTCAACAGCATGCGACGTACGTCAGGGTGAACGATGATCGGGTCAGCGGCTTTGTCCGGCGCTTTCGGGCCAGTGAGGGAGCGCATTTGCAGACGATCGCGAGCGTATTTCAGGCCGCCCTGGAAGCCGATTTCGGCGTGAGCCAGACCTTGCAGCGCGGTACCCAGACGTGCGGTGTTCATGAAGGTGAACATGCAGTTCAGGCCTTTGTTCGCCGGGCCGATCAGGTAACCGGTGGCCGCGTCGAAGTTCATCACGCAGGTGGCGTTACCGTGGATGCCCATCTTGTGTTCCAGGGAACCGCAGGTCACAGCGTTGCGTGCGCCAATCGAGCCGTCCGCGTTCGGCAGGAACTTCGGAACGATGAACAGGGAAATGCCTTTGGTGCCGGCCGGTGCATCCGGCAGACGTGCCAGAACGATGTGGACGATGTTGTCGGCCATGTCGTGTTCACCGGCCGAGATGAAGATCTTGGTGCCGGACACTTTGTAGGAACCGTCGGCCTGAGGCTCGGCTTTGGTGCGCAGCATGCCCAGGTCGGTGCCGCAGTGCGGTTCGGTCAGGCACATGGTGCCGGTCCATTCACCGGAAACCAGTTTGGTCAGGTAAGCCTCTTGTTGCTCAGGCGTACCGTGTTCGGAAATGGTGTTCATCGCGCCATGGGACAGGCCTGGGTACATACCCCACGACCAGTTGGCTTCGCCAACCATTTCGCTGACAGCCAGCCCCAGAGACTCTGGCAGGCCTTGGCCGCCATGCTCTACGTCGTGAGCCAGGCTTGGCCAGCCACCTTCGACGAATTGCTTGTAGGCTTCTTTGAAACCGGTCGGCGTTTTAACGCCGGACTCGCTCCAGGTGCAGCCTTCGGTGTCACCCACACGGTTCAGCGGAGCCAGCACCTGCTCACAAAACTTGGCGCCTTCTTCGAGAATGGCGTCAACCATGTCTGGAGTTGCGTCTGCACAAGCCGGAAGGCTCTGATAGTGCGCTTCGTAGCCGAGCAGTTCGTCACGAACGAAGCGAATATCACGCAAGGGGGCCTTGTAGTCAGGCATAGCGATAAACCTCTGCTGATGTAACCGGGAATGAACGACCGCGTTGATTTGTTGTGGCGGTCAAACAGTTGTTTGAAACATACGTTTACGCCCAATTCTTGTCAAGCGCCGATCTTTTGCCGTTCGTCATCGCGTCACGAAAACCTCGGACACGCCGCTGCCCACCGCCGTTGACTGAGCAACACGCGATGTAGGAGAGATTAGTTGAGGCAGAAGGACTTACGCAGAAAAACGCCGCGAACAGGCGCGGCGTTGGAGTAGCGGATTCAGCGAGGGTTCAGGCAAATGTATCGATCAGCGTACCGAGCATTTCATCGGATGCCTTGGCGACTTTGACGCCCAGTTCCACCTGGAATTTTCCCTGAGACATCTCGACCATATTGCTGGCCAGATCCGATTGCTGGCTGCGGTCTACCGAACGCAGGCGATCGACTTGAACCTCGGAGGATTGACTGGTGACCGAACGCTCGATGGTGTTGTTGGCGATCTGACCCGACGCCTGATCGACACGGTTCTGCCCGGTCTGAATAGTGCTCAGACCGGCATAAAAAGCGGTGTTTCCTGAGATTTCCATGGGGGGAACCCGTCCGACAAAGGATCAACAGCGGCCATTGAACCAGACACGCCGACAAAAGGCCCGACAAAAACACTAATGGCACAGTGCCTTGTCATAGCTAAAACTCAAGCCAACAAATTCAGTCCAGCAGGTCCAGCTGCAAATGCACGGCCACCGCATCGGCTGTCACCGACTTGAGTTTTGGCACTCGCCCCAGGCATGGCGCGGGGATGCGCTCGGCCAATGTCGCGAGGTTCTCTTCCAGGCGCGACGTCTTCGGATCGATGATGTTGGCCACCCACCCTGCCAACTGCAAACCATCCCGTGCGATCGCCTCAGCTGTCAGCAGCGCATGATTGATGCAACCCAGCCTTACGCCGACCACCAGGATCACCGGCAGACCCAGCGCCATTGCCAGGTCCGACAGATTGTCCTGATCCGCCAACGGCACTCGCCAGCCGCCAGCGCCTTCGATCAAGGTGAAGTCCGCTTGCATATCGAGAATCTGCCGCATCGGTGTCAACAGTGATTGCACGGTCAACGCCACGCCAGCCTCCCGCGCGGCCAGATGCGGTGCAATCGCCGGTTCAAACGCGACCGGATTGACCTGTTCGTAGGTCAACGGTATCGAGCACTCGGCCAACAGGGCCAGCGCATCGGCGTTGCGCAACCCCTTGGGCGTCAGGTCGCAGCCGGAGGCCACCGGCTTGCCCGCTGCCGTGCTCAAGCCCGCCAACCGCGCGGCATGTAGCAAACCTGCGGCGACGGTGGTCTTGCCGACATCGGTATCAGTACCAGTGATGAAATAGGCTGCGCTCATAAGGGTTTCTCCAACACGGCGTAAACCACTTGATAAGTCGCCGGCAGTCCCTGTGCCTGACGATACTGCTCGTAAGCCTCAATCAGGCCGAGGATCCGCGCCCTGCCGGTCAAACCGCCTGGCCGACCGGGGTTCAGGTTATGCGCCCCAAGTGCCTTGAGTTCATGGGTCAGGCTGCGGACATCGGGGTAATGCAACACATGCGGCTGCGTTTCGAGGCTGACGATCTTCAAGCCGCTGCCCGCGCAAAGCTGTTGGTAAACACCGAACTCGCGGAAGCGGTTGACGTGCACCATGCCGTCCACCTGACGCCAGCTGTCGCGCAATTCGTACAGCGTGCCTACACACAGACTAGCAAACGCAAAAACACCGCCCGGTTTCAGTACCCGATACGCCTCATTGAGCACCGAGGCGAAATCCGCGCACCATTGCACCGCCAGGCTGGAGAAGACCAGATCGCAGGTCGAGTCCTGCAACGGCAAGCGCTCGGCATCGCCTGCGATGAAATGGGTCGCGCCGCCCAAGGGCCGGGCGTGATTGAGCATCCCTTCTGCGATATCCAGCGCCACTCCGGCGCTCGCAGGAAACTTCTGCGCCAAGGCTCGACTGAAATACCCGGTGCCGCAGCCCATATCCAGCCAGCGAGCAGGGACAAAATCTTCCGGTAACCGACGTAATAACTCGCTGCCCACATCGCGCTGCAATTCAGCCACGCTGTCGTAGCTCGCCGCCGCACGGGAAAAGGACGCCGCCACCTGGCGTTTGTCGGGCAAGCCGCCGGGCAGGTTGGGAAGGGATAAATCAGTCATCACCGAACTCATGCAAAAAGGCCTGAATCGCCCCCGCCACACCGTGGGGGTCTTCCAGAAGAAACGCGTGGCTGGCCTGTTCAATCAGACCGATTTCGACATCCGGCAGCAGCGTCAGCAAGTCCCCCGCCGCTTCGGCCGGGACCAGCCCGTCGAGGCCGCCAAACAAATGCAATTGCGGGCCGCGAAACGCTTGCAACGCTTGCCGGGTATCCAATTGTGCGAGCAACTCCAGGCCGCTCATCAGTACCGGCGAAGACGTATGCGGTGCGCCAGCGAGCAACAGTCGCGATATCCCGCGCGGGTCTTCGGCACCTTGGGCGCATAGCAGCGAAAAACGTTTCAACGTCATGCGCGAGTCAGCCTTGCAGCCGGCCAGAAACGCATCGAAGGTTTCGCCGGGCATCGCGCTCGACCATCGTTCATGGGCGACAAAAGAAGGGTTGCTCGCCAGGGTCACCAAGCCGCAGCAGCGGTCACCGCGTCGCGCCGCCAGTTCGGACGCCAGCATGCCGCCCAATGACCAGCCACCGAGCCAGGCATCCTGCGGCAACGTCGAGTCCAACTCATCGAGCCATTCTTCGAGGTCACTCGATTCCAGTTCCGGCAATGGCTCGATCTCGACGCGCAGGTGCTCATCCAACCCCTGCAAGGCCGCTGCCAAGGGTTCCAGCGGCGAAATCCCGAGCCCCCAGCCCGGCAGCAGAATCAGACGATCACGCATGGCTTGGCTCCGGTCCCAGTTGTTGAAAACAATCGGCCAGTCCATTTAACAATAGCTGTACCTGCGCCTCGCTGTGAGCGGCGGTCAGAGTTACGCGCAAACGTGCGCTGCCCGCGGGCACAGTCGGTGGACGAATCGCAGTCACCATCAGCCCGCGTTCGCGCAGCATCTGCGACAGTCGAACTGCGCGCCCGGCGTCGCCAATCATGATCGGCTGGATCGGCGTGAAGCTGTCCATCAACTCCAGGCCAATCTGTTCGGCGCCTTGGCGGAACTGGCGAATCAGCGTCTGCAGATGCTCACGTCGCCAGTGTTCGCTGCGCAACAGCTCCAGGCTTTTCAGCGTCGCGCAGGCCAGCGCCGGCGGTTGGCTGGTGGTGTAGATGTAAGGGCGAGCGAACTGGATCAGGCTTTCGATCAGCTCTTCACTGCCAGCCACAAAAGCACCGGCCGTACCGAAAGCCTTGCCAAGGGTGCCGACCAACACTGGCACGTCTTCCTGACTCAGACCGAAATGCTCGACGATCCCGCCGCCATTGGCACCCAGCGGACCAAAACCGTGAGCGTCATCGACCATCAGCCAGGCGCCTTTGGCCTTGGTTTCCCGCGCCAGCGCCGGCAGGTCGGCGATGTCACCGTCCATGCTGAACACGCCATCAGTGACCACCAGCGTATTGCCGGTGGCCTTCTCTAGGCGCTTGGCCAGACTGGCCGCGTCGTTATGCAGATAGCGATTGAAACGCGCACCGGACAACAACCCTGCATCCAGCAACGACGCATGATTGAGCCGGTCTTCGAGCACCGTATCTCCCTGCCCGACCAACGCGGTGACCGCGCCGAGGTTGGCCATATAACCGGTGGTGAACAGCAGAGCTCGCGGGCGGCCGGTGAACTCGGCGAGGGCTTCTTCCAGTGCGTGATGTGGGCCGCTATGACCGATCACCAGATGCGAAGCACCACCGCCCACGCCCCAACGCGACGCGCCGGCGCGCCAGGCTTCGATCACCTGCGGGTGATTGGCCAGGCCCAGGTAATCGTTGTTACAGAACGCCAGCAACGGCTGACCGTCGACCACCACTTCCGGGCCTTGGGGGCTTTCTAGCAATGGGCGCTGGCGATAAAGGTTTTCGGCACGACGGGCAGCAAGGCGTGCGGCGAGATCGAAAGACATGCAGGCCTCGGTAGATCAAAAAACGTGAGACTGGATGCGATCTAATGTGGGAGCTGGCTTGCCTGCGATGACTGCAGCACATTCAACATCAATGTGGCTGACAGACCGCTATCGCAGCGATGCGGCGACCCGACAAGCCAGCTCCCACATTTTTACCGCATTCCAATTAGGCGAAACGGTAGAAGACTCAGACAGCCGCGTTATAGAACATCTCGCTGCTCTTCTGCTCCACCAGCGCTTGTTCGATGGCGGCCTGATGCACTTCGTCGGCGTGCTCTTCGCGCGCTTCCGGCAGGATCCCCAGACGGGAGAACAGTTGCATGTCCTTGTCCGCCTGCGGGTTGGCGGTGGTCAGCAGTTTTTCGCCGTAGAAAATCGAGTTGGCGCCGGCAAAGAACGCCAGGGCTTGCATCTGCTCGTTCATCGCTTCACGGCCGGCGGACAGACGCACGTGGGATTTTGGCATCAGGATGCGAGCGACAGCGAGCATGCGGATGAAGTCGAACGGGTCGACGTCGTCAGCATTTTCCAGCGGCGTACCGGCGACCTTCACCAGCATGTTGATCGGCACCGACTCTGGATGCTCAGGCAGGTTGGCCAGCTGGATCAGCAGGTTGGCGCGGTCGTCGAGGGACTCGCCCATGCCGAGAATGCCGCCGGAGCAGATCTTCATCCCCGAATCACGCACGTAAGCCAGGGTTTGCAGGCGCTCGCTGTACGTACGGGTGGTGATGATGCTGCCGTAGAACTCCGGCGAGGTGTCGAGGTTGTGGTTGTAGTAATCCAGGCCGGCTTCGGCCAGGGCGACGGTCTGATCCTGATCGAGACGGCCTAGGGTCATGCAGGTTTCCAGGCCCATGGCTTTCACGCCTTTGACCATTTCCAACACGTACGGCATGTCTTTGGCCGACGGGTGTTTCCACGCCGCGCCCATGCAGAAACGGGTCGAACCGATGGCCTTGGCACGAGCGGCCTCTTCGAGGACCTTCTGCACTTCCATCAGTTTTTCTTTTTCCAGGCCGGTGTTGTAGTGACCGGACTGCGGACAATATTTGCAATCTTCCGGGCAAGCACCGGTCTTGATCGACAGCAGCGTCGAAACCTGGACACGGTTAGCGTCGAAATGCGCGCGGTGCACCGTCTGCGCCTGGAACAGCAGGTCGTTGAATGGCTGAACGAAGAGAGCTTTGACTTCGGCCAAAGACCAGTCATGACGCAGGGTTGCAGTGGTGCTGGCGCTCATGGGCGTTTCCTTGTTTATGCTTGGCAAGCGGCTGGGGAATGGAATACCCACAGACGCGACACGGATGTTCGGCATATTTAAGGAAGAGCGATGCGCTGTCAACCACGATACGAAGGACCGGTTTACATCTGGTTAAAAAACAAACAAATCTGTTTGCTCTGCGCAGAAGCCGCGGACGACATCACCCCAATCTGCATGGCCTGCGAAACCGAGTTGCCCTGGCTGGGCGAGCACTGCCAAACCTGCGCCCTGCCCCTGCCTTCCACGGGCCTGACCTGCGGCCAATGCTTGAAACAACCGCCGGCCTTCGAGCGAGTCGCCGCGCCCTGGACTTACAGTTTTCCGATCGACAGTTTGATCACCCGCTTCAAGCACAGCGCGAAGTGGCCGTTTGGCCGCCTGCTCGCCGAACTTCTCGCTCAGTTTCTGCAACATCGCTTCGATGAAGATCTGGATCGGCCCGATGTGCTGATACCCGTACCGCTGGCCGCCAAACGTCTGCGCCAGCGGGGTTTCAACCAGGCGGCGATGCTCGCCCGCTGGCTCAGCGTCAGCCTCGACATTCCTTGCGATGAAACGCTGTTGCTGAGGATTCAGGACACCAGCGCGCAACAAGAGCTGAATGCCGACGCCCGTAAAAAGAACCTGCGCCACGCCTTTGCCCTGGCGCCTGCAGGCTCGATCAACGGTCGCCACTTCGCATTGGTCGACGACGTGCTGACCACCGGCGCCACCGCCCAGGCCCTGGCTCGCCTGTTGATGGAGGCGGGCGCCGCGCGGGTCGATGTCTACTGCCTGGCCCGTACTCCAAAACCTGGCGACGTGACCTGACTTGACTCCCGCGCGCCAAGCCGCCAACGTCCTGCCCATCGCCACAGCCCAAAGCGTCTCGCCATGTCCTTGCCTACGTTGTTGTCCCAGCACATTGCCCGTCGCCCGCAGCGCATCGCGTTGCTGCAACACATCGCCGAACAAGGCTCGATCACCCGCGCCGCGAAAAGCGCCGGCCTGAGTTACAAGGCGGCGTGGGACGCCATCGACGAGCTGAACAACCTCGCGCAGAAACCGCTGGTGGAGCGTAGCGTCGGCGGCAAGGGCGGTGGCGGCGCCAAACTGTCCAGCGAAGGTGAGCGCGTGTTGCGCCTGTATCAAAAGCTGCAAGCCTTGCAGACTCAGGTGCTGGAAGCCGCCGAAGAAGCCAGTGACCTGGACCTGCTCGGTCGCCTGATGCTCAGAACCAGCGCGCGCAACCAACTGCACGGCAAGGTCGTGGCGATCGATGCACAAGGACGCAACGACCGCATCCGTCTTGAACTGGCCGAAGGTTTGCGGATCGATGCGCAGATCACCCACGACAGCACTCTGCGCCTGGAACTGCAGACCGGCACCGAAGTAGTGGCGCTGATCAAGGCCGGTTGGCTGGAACTGCTGGGCTTCGATCGAACCGTAACGCCCGGCAACAACTGCCTGAAGGGCATGATCGAAGAAATCCTCGACGCCGACGACGGCCCTAGCGAAGTGCGCATCGGCCTGCCCAATGGCCAGACACTTTGCGCCCTGGCCGAGCCGCTGCACCTGAAGACCCTCGAACTCACCGCCGGAAAACCGGTGCTGGTGCAATTCGCGCCATCCAACATTTTGCTGGGCACACCGCTCTAGCCCAAGTGCATCGCAACCGCTGTAGGAGCTGCCGAAGGCTGCGATCTTTTGATTCTGATTTTAAGAGGCTGCAACAAAAGCTTCATCGACCACCATTAAGGTGGCTGCAAAAACCCGCAGGGAGCCTGATGTGAGCTTATTAGAAGACAACCAACCCACCGACCTCGAAAAAATCGTCGGCCTCAGCCGTCGTGGCTTCATCAGCGCGGGCGCCCTCTGCGGTGCGGCGATGTTTCTCGGTGGCAACCTGCTGAGTCGCAGCGTGCTGGCCGCCAGCGTCAGCGCCGGTTCCAGCAAACTGTTGGGTTTCGACAGCATCGCCGCCGCCACGACCGATACCATCACCCTGCCGCCGGGCTACAAATCTTCGGTGTTGATCAGCTGGGGCCAGCCACTGCAAAAAAATGGCCCGGCGTTCGACCCCAGCGGCAACGGCACGGCCCAGGCGCAGGAAGTCCAGTTCGGCGACAACAACGACGGCATGAGCCTGTTCGAATTCCCCGGTGAAAAAGACCGGGCGCTGATGGCGATCAACAACGAATACACCAACTACCGCTACCTCTACCCCCACAGCGGTATGCCGCAATCGGCGGAAGATGTGCGCAAGGCCCTGGCCTGCGAAGGTGTGTCGGTAATCGAAGTGCAGCGCAAAAACGGCCAGTGGCAGTTCGTCCAGGGCTCGCGCTACAACCGGCGCATTCACGGCAACGCGCCGATCAGCCTGAGCGGTCCGGCGGCAGGTCACGAGCTGATGAAAACCAGCGCCGACAAACACGGCAAGAACGTCCTCGGCACCTTCCAGAACTGCGCCAACGGCAAGACGCCGTGGGGCACTTATCTGACCTGCGAAGAGAACTTCACCGACTGCTTCGGCAGTAGCAATGCCGAGCAGAAGTTCGATGCCGCGCAGAAACGCTACGGCGCGGTGGCGGCCAGTAAAGAAATCAACTGGCATCAACACGATCCGCGCTTCGACCTGGCGAAAAACCCCAACGAACTCAATCGTCATGGCTGGGTGGTGGAAATCGACCCGTTCGATCCTCAGTCGACGCCGGTCAAACGCACCGCGCTGGGCCGCTTCAAACATGAAAACGCCGCACTGGCCGAAACCAATGACGGTCGCGCCGTGGTGTACATGGGCGACGATGAGCGCGGCGAGTTCATCTACAAATTTGTCAGCCGCGACAAGATCAACCATAAAAACCCCAAGGCCAACCGCGACCTGCTGGACCACGGCACTTTGTACGTGGCGCGCTTCGATGCGGGCGACGGCAATGCCGATCACCCGAAAGGCCAGGGCGAGTGGATCGAACTGACTCACGGCAAAAACGGCATCGACGCCAGCAGCGGTTTCGCCGATCAGGCCGAAGTGCTGATTCATGCACGCCTCGCAGCCAGCGTTGTGAACGCTACGCGCATGGACCGCCCGGAATGGATCGTCGTCAGCCCCAAGGATGGCCAGGTCTATTGCACGCTGACCAACAACGCCAAGCGTGGCGAGGACGGGCAACCGGTGGGCGGGCCGAACCCGCGCGAGAAGAACGTCTACGGGCAGATTTTGCGCTGGCGCACTGACCGCGACGATCACGGCTCGAAAAGCTTTGCCTGGGACTTGTTTGTGGTCGCCGGCAACCCGGGCATCCACGCCGGCACGCCGAAGGGCGGTTCATCGAACATCACACCGCAGAACATGTTCAACAGCCCGGACGGTCTGGGCTTCGACGAGGCCGGTCGCCTGTGGATCCTCACGGATGGCGATTCGAGCAACGCAGGCGATTTCGCAGGCATGGGCAATAACCAGATGCTCTGTGCCGACCCGGTGACCGGCGAGATCCGCCGCTTCATGGTCGGCCCGGTGGGCTGCGAGGTGACGGGGATCAGCTTCTCGCCGGATCAGAAAACCTTGTTTGTCGGGATCCAGCATCCGGGGGAAAACGGTGGGTCGACGTTCCCCGAGCATCTGCCCAACGGCAAGCCGCGGTCTTCGGTGATGGCGATTTCCCGCGAGGATGGCGGGATCGTCGGCGCCTGATAGGCCCTCTTCGCGGGCAAGCCCGCTCCCACAGTGTCCTCCTGTGTGTGACAAATAGTGTGCACACCCAAGATCCATGTGGGAGCGGGCTTGCCCGCGATGGCATCGGTGTGAACAACACTTACCTCAAGCCCAACCCCTAAAGAAGCCCCGTCTGCGCTACCATGTTTGGCCCGACGCGGCAGCCTGCTGCGCGCAGGAGTCAGCATGGCCCACCCGTTTGCAACGCTCACCCCAGACCTCGTGCTCGATGCCGTCGAAAGCATCGGCTTTCTCAGCGACGCCCGCATTCTGGCGCTCAACAGCTACGAGAACCGTGTCTATCAGGTCGGCATCGAAGACTCCGAGCCGCTGATCGCCAAGTTCTACCGCCCGCAGCGCTGGACCAACGAAGCGATTCTCGAAGAGCACCAATTCACCTTTGAACTCACCGAATGCGACGTACCGGTGGTCGCACCGATGATGCACAACGGTGCCAGCCTGCACGAACACAACGGTTTCCGTTTCACCCTGTTTCCCCGTCGCGGCGGCCGTGCGCCGGAGCCGGGCAATCTCGATCAGCTGTATCGCCTGGGGCAACTGCTCGGTCGCCTGCACGCGGTCGGCTCTACCAAACCGTTCGAACACCGTGAAGCGCTGGGAGTAAAGAACTTCGGTCAGGACTCGCTGACGACCCTGCTCGAAGGCAATTTCGTACCCAAAAGCTTGCTGCCGGCCTACGAGTCCGTGGCCCGCGACCTGCTCAAGCGGGTCGAAGAGGTCTACAAGGCCACGCCGCACCAGAACATCCGCATGCACGGCGATTGCCACCCCGGCAACATGATGTGTCGCGACGAGATGTTCCACATCGTCGACCTCGACGACTGCCGCATGGGCCCCGCGGTGCAGGATATCTGGATGATGTTGGCGGGTGATCGTCAGGAATGTCTGGGGCAGTTGTCGGAATTGATGGACGGCTACAACGAATTCCACGACTTCGACCCGCGGGAACTGGCGCTGATCGAACCGCTGCGCGCCTTGCGCCTGATGCACTATAGCGCCTGGCTCGCCCGTCGCTGGGATGACCCGGCCTTCCCTCGCAGTTTTCCGTGGTTTGGTACCGAGCGCTATTGGGGCGATCAAGTGCTGGCGCTGCGTGAACAATTGGCTGCTCTCAATGAAGAGCCACTAAAACTCTTCTAAACACACCAGCCCCTGTAAAAACATGACACCTCTATACAATCCCCTCTTTGTTAGCTGCCTAAGCAAGGATTCTCATGCAAGCCGCCAACCCGCGTCGCGGGTACATCCTGGGCCTGAGTGCCTACATCATCTGGGGCCTGTTCCCGATCTACTTCAAAGCCATCGCCAACGTGCCCGCCGTGGAGATCATCATCCACCGAGTGCTGTGGTCCGCGCTGTTTGGTGCTTTGCTGCTGCTCGTCTGGAAGCATCCCGGCTGGTGGCGCGAGCTGCGTGAGAACCCGCGACGGCTGGCAATCCTGGCCCTGAGCGGCACGTTGATCGCCGCCAACTGGCTGACCTACGTCTGGTCGGTGAACAACGGGCGCATGCTCGAAGCCAGCCTCGGTTACTACATCAACCCGCTGGTGAACGTGCTGCTGGGGATGCTGATCCTCGGCGAACGACTGCGGCGCATGCAATGGCTGGCGGTTGGCCTGGCGGCGGTCGGTGTTGCGCAGCAAGTGTGGCAAGTCGGCAGCCTGCCGTGGGTGTCGCTGGTGCTGGCATTGACCTTCGGCTTCTACGGACTGATCCGCAAGCAGGCACCGGTCAAGGCGCTGCCGGGGCTGGTGGTGGAAACCTGGATGCTGGTGCCGATTGCTGTCGCCTGGCTGCTGTTCAATCCGACGGCGAGCAGCGCGCAAGCCGAATTCTGGACCACCTCTGAAGCCTGGTGGTTGGTGGCTGCAGGTCCGGTGACGCTGGTGCCGCTGGTGTGTTTCAACGCCGCCGCACGGCACTTGCCCTACACCACCCTCGGATTTCTCCAGTACCTGGCGCCGACATTGGTGTTGCTGCAAGCCGTTCTGCTGTTTGGCGAACACTTGTCGTCCAGCACGCTGGTGGCGTTCATCTTTATCTGGGCCGGTCTGGCGGTTTACAGCGTCGATGCGTGGATAAGTCTGCGCCGCCGCAGCTGATCAGAAAACGTACAAATCTCTACAGGCCACGTCTCCCGTGGCCTGCATCCATCCTTCCCAAGGTTATCCACAGCGTGATCCCCGGCGTTTGTGCGCAAGTCACTGAAACTGCTGGTTTTTTGATCAGATCCTGAAGAGCACCGGCCGACGTGGCCTGGCGAGGTGTCTCTACAGGTTATCCACAGGCAGGTGCACGTATAACTTGGATAACCTTTTCAGGGTTCGCTGCGCAGCACCAATTCGACCATCAGATCGTCCGCCAGGGTTTCCAGGCGCGATTGCAGCACCTCCAGCGACAAAGTCAGCGGCACCGCGAGAATCGCTTCAGCGTGGAACAAAGGCTCGCTGCTCATCGGCGCCGGGCGTACTTCGGTCACCAGACTTTCCAGGTTCACGCCCTGTTCGCTCAGCAGACGCGTAATGTCTCGCACGATGCCCGGACGATCATTGCCCACCAGTTCCATGGCAATCGGCTTCCAGGTGCAGGATTGTTCGATACCGCTTTCGGCGATCATCACGCGAATCCCCTGGGCTGACAGTCCCTGTAGGGCGTCTACCAGTTCATCGTAAGCCTCGGCCGGTACCCCCACCCGAAGGATCCCGGCGAACTGCCCGGCCATCCGCGACATGCGGCTCTCCAGCCAGTTGCCACCATGCTCGGCAATGCATTGGGCAATGCGCTCGACCTGCCCGGGCTTGTCCAGAGCGAATACCGTGAGTACGAGGTGGTTCATGGCGCAGCCCTCTTGTCATGACTTTTGTTATAGAAAAACAAGTATAGGCAAGGGGCTGGTTGTGGCGAGGGGCTTGCCCCGTTCGGCTGCGCAGCAGTCGCCAAATTACCAAAATGCGGACTGTTCGGAGAGATGCAGAGGGCCGCTTCGCGCCCCAGCGGGAGCAAGCTCCCTCGCCACAAAGAGCAGTGCCCCATAGCAGGGCTTCGAAGATTATGTGTACAAGTTTTTATATTTAGCTGGAACAATCCAATAGTTTTTTGAGAACATCCTGTTCCTCGCCATGACCGCAATGCGTCATGGGGTCGCAGAACGACGTAATTAGTCTAATTTTCACAACCGCAATTCATCATGTAGTATGCCGCAGCGCGCACTACATAACGCTGGATCGATGTCTGCCGCAGGTCCGTCGCAACCCCTGAAAGCCCTGTCAGCAAGGCCGCAAAGCCGTTGATCGGATCGAACCCAGCCGCCAGCAATGGCATGTACTGGTAGAAGGGTTTGTGGTTTAAATGGCCAGAGGCTTCATTGTTAAAATTGAAGAGCTGAAAAGCGAAATAGCTGAGCAGAGTGAGGCAAGCAATGACTGAACACGTTCAAGTCGGTGGCCTGCAGGTCGCCAAAGTCCTGTTCGACTTCGTGAACAACGAAGCCATTCCCGGTACCGGCCTCACCGCCGACACGTTCTGGGCCGGTGCCGACAAGGTCATCCATGACCTGGCGCCGAAGAACAAAGCCCTACTCGCCAAACGCGATGATTTCCAGGCACGTATCGATGCCTGGCACCAGGCTCGTGCAGGTGTTGCGCACGATGCGGTGGCCTACAAAGCCTTCCTGCAAGACATCGGTTATCTGCTGCCAGAAGCGGCTGATTTCCAGGCAACGACGCAAAACGTCGATGACGAAATCGCCCGCATGGCCGGTCCACAGTTGGTGGTACCGGTGATGAACGCGCGCTTCGCGCTCAACGCCTCGAATGCCCGCTGGGGTTCGCTGTATGACGCGCTCTATGGCACCGACGCCATCAGCGAAGCGGACGGCGCGGAAAAAGGCAAAGGCTACAACAAGGTTCGCGGCGACAAGGTCATCGCCTTCGCCCGCGCCTTCCTCGACGAAGCCGCGCCATTGGCTGCCGGCTCCCACGTCGACTCCACCGGCTACAAGATCATTGACGGCAAACTGGTGGTCGCCCTCAAAGGCGGCAGCAACACCGGCCTGCGCGACGATGCGCAACTGATCGGTTTCCACGGCGATACAGCGGCTCCAACTGCGATCCTGCTGAAAAACAACGGCCTGCACTTCGAAATCCAGATCGACGCCAGCACCCCCGTTGGCCAGACCGACGCGGCCGGCGTCAAAGACATCCTGATGGAAGCCGCGCTGACCACCATCATGGACTGCGAAGACTCGGTCGCTGCCGTCGATGCCGATGACAAAGTGGTGATCTACCGCAACTGGCTCGGCTTGATGAAGGGCGATCTGTCGGAAGAAGTCTCCAAGGGCGGTCAGACTTTTACCCGTACCATGAACTCCGATCGCACTTACACCGGTGTCGATGGCAAAGAATTGAGCCTGCACGGTCGCTCGCTGTTGTTCGTGCGCAACGTCGGTCACCTGATGACCATCGACGCGATCCTCGATAAAGACGGCAACGAAGTACCGGAAGGTATTCTCGACGGTCTGGTGACTTGCCTTGCGGCGATCCATAGCCTCAACGGCAACAGCTCGCGCAAGAACAGCCGTACCGGTTCGGTCTATATCGTGAAACCGAAGATGCACGGCCCGGAAGAAGCGGCGTTCACCAACGAGCTGTTCGGTCGCATCGAAGACGTGCTGGGCTTGCCGCGCAACACCCTCAAAGTCGGGATCATGGACGAGGAACGCCGTACCACGGTCAACCTCAAGGCCTGCATCAAGGCTGCCGCCGAGCGCGTGGTGTTCATCAACACTGGCTTCCTCGACCGCACGGGCGATGAAATCCATACCTCCATGGAAGCCGGTCCGATGGTGCGCAAGGCCGACATGAAGGCCGAGAAGTGGATCAGCGCCTACGAGAACTGGAACGTCGACATCGGCCTGAGCACCGGCCTGCAAGGTCGCGCCCAGATCGGTAAAGGCATGTGGGCCATGCCGGACCTGATGGCAGCAATGCTCGAACAGAAAATCGCTCACCCGCTGGCCGGTGCCAACACTGCCTGGGTTCCATCTCCGACCGCTGCTGCACTGCATGCGCTGCACTACCACAAGGTCGACGTGTTCGCCCGTCAGGCTGAACTGGCCAAACGTGCTCGCGCTTCGGTGGACGACATCCTGACCATCCCTTTGGCCGTCAACCCAGACTGGACCGCGGAGCAGATCAAGAACGAACTGGACAACAACGCCCAGGGCATTCTCGGTTACGTGGTGCGTTGGATCGACCAGGGTGTGGGTTGCTCGAAAGTGCCGGACATCAATGACGTCGGCCTGATGGAAGACCGTGCGACGCTGCGTATTTCCAGCCAGCACATCGCCAACTGGCTGCGCCACGGCATCGTCACTGAAGATCAGGTGATGGAAAGCCTCAAGCGCATGGCGCCGGTGGTTGACCGTCAGAACGCCAACGACCCGCTGTACCGTCCGCTGGCACCGAACTTCGACAGCAACATCGCCTTCCAGGCGGCGGT
Source organism: Pseudomonas sp. F-14 TE3482 (assembly GCF_053629455.1). Lineage (NCBI taxonomy): Bacteria > Pseudomonadati > Pseudomonadota > Gammaproteobacteria > Pseudomonadales > Pseudomonadaceae > Pseudomonas > Pseudomonas sp. F-14 TE3482. The sequence continues at coordinate 1,806,591 of NZ_JBRJII010000001.1, read as the reverse complement.
CGAATTGGTGGTGGAAGGCACCAAGCAGCCAAACGGCTACACCGAGCCGGTCCTGCACCGTCGTCGTCGCGAATTCAAGGCTGCCAATGGCCTTTGAGTAAACGCTGACGCTGGACATGAAAAAGCCCTGATCGAAAGATCAGGGCTTTTTTTTACGCCGCGGTCCCCTGTGGCGAGGGAGCTTGCTCCCGCTCGACTGCGCAGCAGTCGTAAATCCTGTGTATGCGGTGTACCAGGTACATTGGGATTGCTGGTTTTGGGGCTGCTTCGCAACCCAGCGGGAGCAAGCTCCCTCGCCACAGGCAAGCCCCCTCGCCCACAAAAAAAGCCGCTACACATCCATCCCCAGCTCATGCTTGACCAATTCAAGCAGTTTGCCGCTATCGATGGGCTTGAGCAGAAAGTCCACTACGTGCAAGTGCATGGCTTCGATCGCATCCTTCACGTCGGCGTCGCCAGAGACGATGATGATCGGCAACGCCGCACGCGCCGATTCCCGCACCTGACGGATCAGTTCCAGGCCGTCGACATGTCCCATCCGCAGGTCGGTAATCACCAACCCGATTGATGACTTCGTCTCCAGCAATTTGAGCGCCGTTTCGCCACTGGCCGCCATCATGCAGTGAATGCCGTCCAGCCCCAGAATTTCCGACAGCAATTCCCTGGAGTCCTTATCGTCATCGACGATCAACACCCGCTGCGGCGGCAAGTCTGGTTCCAGCATGACGGCACTGAGCGCTTCGCGCTCGGCATCACTCAAAATATCGTGGTCGGACATGGCTTTCTCAACGTTTTCGATTCGATCCCTGACACAGTGGTCAGACATCGCTCAGCAGACTTCAATGTGCACTTCGTCGGAAACTTTTCCAATAGACAATGTAGGAGGTTTTTCCCACAGTTGTGTCAGACATTTCCCATATTCCGACCGTAGCACTGCCTACCTAGACTTACGTCCAATGGGCACCCTGCCCGTAGGGGCCGACCATGCCTGTAACGATCTGACACAACGATCCGACACAACAATCAGAAAAAGACTGCGGTAATGGTTATGAGTAAAGCGGACGCCTTCACCCAGGCAGGGAAAACCGCGGTGTTGCAGAACATCCAGGGCACTTTGCAATTCCTACAGCGCTTCCCGCCGTTCAATCAGATGGAAAACGCCCACTTGGCCTATCTGGTCGAGCAATGTCAGCTGCGTTTTTATGCCCCCGGCGAAAGCATCATCAAACCTGCCGATGGCCCGGTTGAGCATTTCTACATCGTCAAACAGGGCCGGGTCGTGGGCGAACGCCCGCACACGGCCAAGGGCGGGACGGAAACTACCTTCGAAATCACCACCGGCGAGTGTTTTCCCCTCGCCGCGCTACTGGGGGAACGGGCGACTCGCACCGAACATCTGGCGGCCGAAGATACCTTTTGCCTACAGCTGAATAAGCTGGCGTTCATCAAACTGTTCGCACTTTCCAGCCCGTTTCGCGACTTTGCCCTACGCGGAGTCAGCAGTTTGCTGGATCAGGTCAACCAGCAAGTCCAGCAGAAAGCCGTGGAAACCCTCGGCACCCAGTACTCGCTCAATACCCGACTGGGTGAACTGGCCATGCGTCACCCGGTGACTTGCAGTCCTAGCACTGCGCTGCGTGAAGCCGTAACGCTGATGCACAATCAACAAGTCGGCAGCATTGTGGTGGTTGATGAGCAAAAGGCGCCGCTGGGCATTTTCACCCTGCGCGACTTGCGACATGTGGTGGCCAACGGCACCAGCGACTTCAATGAAGCCATCGAAGGACACATGACCCGGGCGCCGTTTTACCTGACGCCGGACCACAGCGCCTTCGATGCCGCGATTGCCATGACCGAACGGCACATCGCCCACGTCTGCCTGGTCAAGGATCAGCGCCTGTGCGGCGTGGTCTCGGAACGTGACCTGTTTTCCCTGCAACGGGTCGATCTGGTGCATCTGGCGCGGACTATTCGCAGTGCCCAGAAGCTGGAAAACCTGGTGGCGATGCGCGGCGAAATCGGCCAATTGGTGGAGCGGATGCTGGCCCATGGCGCGTCCTCGACCCAGATCACCCACATCATCACCCTGCTCAACGACCACACCGTGTGCCGGGTGATCGAACTGGTGCTCGCCGAGAAAGGCGACCCCGGCGTGCCGTTCAGTTGGTTATGTTTCGGCAGCGAAGGCCGCCGCGAGCAGACGCTGCACACCGATCAGGACAATGGCATTCTGTTCGAAGCCCGCGACGCGGCCCACGCCGCCGAAATTCGCGGCAAGTTGCTGCCCATCGCTCAGCAGATCAATCAGAACCTGGCGCTGTGCGGCTTCACCCTGTGCAAAGGCAACATCATGGCCGGCAACCCCGAGCTGTGTTTGTCCCGGGCCGAATGGGCGCGACGTTTTGCGGCGTTTATCCGCGAGGCGACTCCGGAAAACCTGCTGGGGTCGAGCATCTATTTCGACCTGCGCGTGGTCTGGGGCGACGAGCGAGGCTGCGAGCAGCTGCGCCAAGGCATTCTCGATCAGGTCGGCGACAACCGCTTGTTCCAGCGGATGATGGCCGAAAACGCGCTGCGCAACCGCCCGCCCGTAGGCCGTTTCCGCGAATTCGTGCTGGCGCGCAAGAATGGCGAAAAAGCCACCCTCGACCTGAAGCTCCAGGGCCTGACTCCCTTCGTCGACGGTGCGCGAGTGCTGGCCCTGGCCCACGGCATCGACGCCAACAACACCCTGGAGCGCTTTCGCCAATTGGTGGACAAAGAAGTCATCGAACGACTGGACGGCGCGGCGTATGAAGAGGCGTATCACTTCATCCAGCAAACCCGCATGCAGCAACATCAGCTACAGACCCGGGAGAATTTTCCCTACTCCAACCGCGTCGATCCCGACAGCCTCAATCATCTGGACCGACGCATCCTGCGTGAATCCCTGCGCCAGGCCCAACGCCTGCAAAGCAGCCTGACCCTGCGGTATCAGTTATGAGCCTGTTTTCATGGCTGCGCCCGGTCAGCCCCATTTTGCCCGGCGAACTGCAACAACGTCTGGAGCGCTTGCCTGCCGTGGCCGAGCTGGGCGATTGCAGCCTGCGCGAACAACGTTGGGTAGTTCTCGACCTGGAAACCACCGGGCTGAACCTGAATAAAGATCGGCTGTTGTCCATCGGCGCGGTGGTGATCGAGGACGGGGCAATCGATTTCAGCCAGCAGTTCGAACGCACGCTGCAATGCACCGAACTCAAACTCGGCCCCAGCGTGTTGATTCACGGTCTGGGCCCGAGCGCCATTGCCGCCGGCAGCGACCCCGCGCAAGCCTTGCTCGAGTTCATGGAATTCGTCGGCGACAGTCCGGTGCTGGCGTTTCATGCGCCGTTCGACCAGCACATGCTGGGGCGCGCGCTGAAAGAACATCTGGGCTACAAATTGCAGCATCCGTTTCTGGACGTGGCCGACATCGCGCCGCTGCTTTGTCCACAGGCACACATTCGCGAGGCCGGGCTGGACGAGTGGATCGACTGGTTCAAGCTGGAAGTTTTCGAGCGGCATAACGCCAGTGCCGATGCCTTGGCGACAGCGGAGCTGGTGCTGATTCTGTTCAGCCGGGCGCGACAGCAGCAGATTCATAGCCCGTTGAACCTGCAGCAGCGGCTGAGTCAGTGGAAGCGGCGGCGACAGGCTCCGTCTTTCTAGATCTTCGGTGACTGTTCGGGCTCCATCGCGGGCAAGCCACGCTCCCACAGGTTTTGTGCCGTTTGCGAAATCGGCGGACGACGAAAAACCTGTGGGAGCGTGGCTTGCCCGCGATGAACGATAACTCGGTCTGACTGGATGTTCCCCCCGCCAAAACCACCCGACCAGCACCAATTGCTTACCTCCCCCGCCTCTGCCACAATCGCGAACAATTCTCGTTACTTAACACTTCCCCTTCGGTGATGTTGCGTGTCGTCAGTCCAAAGCCCCCAGAGTGAGCTCGTTGGTGCGTTGTATCGCGACCATCGCGGCTGGCTATTAGCCTGGCTGCGGCGCAACGTGGCCTGCCCGCAACGGGCCGAAGACCTGAGCCAGGACACCTTCGTGCGCTTGCTGGGCCGTGACGAACTGAAGGCACCTCGCGAACCTCGGGCATTTCTGGTGGCGATCGCCAAAGGCCTGCTGTTCGACTATTTCCGCCGGGCCGCACTGGAACAGGCCTACCTCACCGAATTGATGCTGATCCCCGAAGGCGAACAACCGTCGATAGAAGAGCAACAACTGATCCTCGAAGACCTCAAAGCCATCGATCACCTGCTGGGCAAGCTCTCGAGCAAGGCCCGGGCGGCGTTTCTCTATAACCGTCTCGACGGTCTCGGCCACGCCGAAATCGCTCAGCGTCTGGGGGTGTCGGTGCCGCGGGTTCGCCAGTATTTGGCGCAGGGCATTCGTCAGTGCTACATCGCGTTGTACGGTGAGCCGGTATGAGCCCGGCCAGCTCCAAACCCGTGTCGGCGCAGGTGCTGGATGCCGCGATTGCCTGGCAACTGTCGCTGGATTCCGGCAACGCGGTCGAGCGCGAAGCATTCGCCAAATGGCACGCCGCCCACGAAGAACATGCTCGGGCGTGGCGTCAGTTGGGCATGCTCGACCAGCGTTTCAGCGTCGCCAACGGCCCGGCCCGCACAGCCTTGCTGCAATCGCGCGAAAGCATCCGGCGCCGGGTGCGCAAGCTCGGCAGCGGCCTGGCCAGCATCGTCGCGGTGATCGGCCTGGCGCTGTTCGCCGGTGATCGTTATCTGCCCATCGACTATTGGCTGGCCGACCAGCGCACCGCTACCGGCGAGCAGCGCACCCTGCGCCTGAGCGACGGCACGCAGATCAGCCTCAACACCCACAGCGCAGTGGATGTGCGCTTCGATGAGAATCAGCGGCTGATCGTCCTCCAGGAAGGAGAAATCCTCGTCGAAACCGGCCATGGCGATGCCCGGCCGTTTATCGTCGAAACTCGCGAAGGCAGCATGCGAGCACTGGGGACACGGTTCCTGGTCAAGCGTGAAGATGAAGGCACGCGCCTGAGCGTATTGAAATCAGCGGTCGCCGCTCATCCCGAATCGAGCCCCGAGGAACAGATCCTGCGCGAAGGCCAGCAAGTGCTGATGCGCAGCAATGGCCTGGGCTCCATCATCGCCCTCAACCTCGGCGCCGATGCCTGGACCCGCGGCATGCTGGTGGTGGACAACGCGCGGCTAGAGGATCTGGTCCAGGAACTCGCTCGCTATCGTCGCGGGCATCTTGGCGTCACGCCAGAGGTCGCCGACCTGCGCATCACCGGCAGCTTCCCGCTGAACGATACCGACAAGGCGTTGAGTGCACTTTTACCGACCCTGCCGGTGCAGATCGAACAGCACACGCCATGGTGGGTAACGGTCGCGGCGAAGACTGAGGCCAAGCCCTAAAAGGCGCTGCGCCTGATCCGCCGCCTTCGCGGGCAAGCCCGCTCCCACAGGTTTTGTGTCGTTCACAGTATTCCCTCCCGACACAAAACCTGTGGGAGCGTGGCTTGCCCGCGAAGAGGCCATCAGCGTCACCGCAATTGACGAATAGAAATTATTTTCATCCACCCCTATCACTTTTGAATTCTCGTCCGGCACCTAGGCAATTGAGAAATATTTCCATTCAGGAGCCGCTGTATGTCCCGTTCGCTAGACACCGTGTTGCGCCCCCGTTTGTTGGCGGTCGCCATTGCCCTTTGCGCCCCTCTGGCCAGCAGCCAACTGATCGCCGCCGAACAGGCATCCAGTGTTCGCGCCTACAACCTGCCGGCTGCGCCATTGGCCAGCACTCTGAATCAGATCGCCAGTCAGGCCGGTTTGGCGCTGTCGTTGAATCCGTCGCTGGCGGCGGGCAAGACCTCGGCCCCGGTGAAGGGCCAGTTCGACGCCACCGGCGCCCTGCGTGAAGCCCTGCGCGGTACCGGTCTGCAGCTGGAACAGAGCAGCGCCGGCACCTACAGCCTGGTGGCCGTGCCCGAGGGCGTGATGGCCTTGCCGGAAACCGCCGTCATTGGCCTGGAAAATGCGGAAACTGCCTGGAGCCCGGTCGAAGGTTACGTGGCCACGCGCACCGCCGCTGGCACCAAGACCGACACCGCGCTCGTCGAAGCGCCACGTTCGATTTCCGTCGCCACCCGCCAGCAAATGGAAGATCGCGGTGTGCAGAACCTCGATGACGCTGTGCGCTACATGCCTGGCATTGTCGCCAGCAGCTACGGCAGCGACACCCGCGCCGACTGGTTGCTCGTGCGCGGTTTCGAACCGACGCAATTCCTCGATGGCCTGCCATTGCCAAAAGGCGTGTACGCCAATCCGAAACAGGAAACCTGGAACCTTGAGCGACTCGCCCTGTTGCGCGGGCCGGCCTCTTCGGTTTACGGCCAAACCCCGCCGGGCGGTCTGCTGGACATGGTCAGCCGCCGTCCCAGCGCCGAGTCGAGCAACGAAATCCAGGTGCAATACGGCAGCGACAATCATCGCCAGATTAACTTCGCCAGCACCGGCAAGATCGATGACGAAGGCCAGTTCCTCTATGGTTTGAGCGGTGTGGTACGCGACAGCGGCACGCAGATCGACCACGTCGACAACAAGCGCTACAACATCGCGCCGAGCCTGACCTGGAACATCGACGAAGACACCAAATTCACCCTGCTGACGCAATTCACCCGCGACGATACCGGCATCACCAGCCAGTTCCTGCCTGTGCAAGGCACCAAGATCCATTCGCCACTCGGCAAGATTTCCCATCACAAGAACCTCGGCGACCCGGACTGGGAATTCTACGACCGCACCTACTACGCGCTGGGCTACGCCTTTGAACATCGCTTGAATGATGTCTGGCAGTTCAAGCAGAACCTGCGTTACACCAAGTCGGACCTGTCCTTCCAGGCCCTCACCCCCGGCGCCTACCCGTTCACCCAAGTGGATGCCGAGGGCAATGTTGGCCGTTCGAGCACCAGTGTCGACGAGGACATCAGCCAGTTCGCCGTGGACAACAACTTCCAGGGCGACTTCGCGACCGGCGACATCCGTCACACCCTGTTGATCGGCCTCGATCACCAGCGCACCAATACCAACTACACCTCGATCTTCGGTGACGGTCTGACCACCAACGTCAACAACCCGATCTATGGCCAGCCAATCATTCGCCCGGCGCGCTCGACGGCGTTCTATGACTATGACCAGAAGACCTACCAGAGCGGTTTGTACGTCCAGGACCAAATGGCCCTCGACCAATGGCGTCTGACCCTCGGTGGTCGTGAGGACTGGGTCCACACGGGCACCAAATTCTTCAACAAGGCTGATGCCACCAACACCGAACGGGACAAGAAATTCAGCGGCAATGCAGCGATCAGCTATGTGTTCGATTCGGGCTTTGTGCCCTACCTGTCCTACGCCGAGTCGTTCCAGCCGACGAGCAAAGCCGTGGCATCGCCGACCGAGTCGTTCAAGCCGACTGAAGGCAAGCAATGGGAACTGGGCATCAAGTACCAACCGCCAGGCAGCAACACCCTGCTGACGGCTGCGGTCTATGACCTGACCCAGAAAAACGTCTCCGTCACCACGACCAACGCGGACAATGTCTCGATTACCAGCCAGACCGGCGAAGTGAAGGTCAAAGGCCTGGAGCTGGAAGCCGTTTCCGACGTCACCGACAACCTGAAAGTCATCGCCGCCTACACCCTGGCCAAGTCCGAAGTACAAAAGGGTGACTTCAAGGGCAATCGCCTGCAACTGATGCCTAACCAGCAAGCCTCGCTGTGGGCCGATTACACCTGGCACAACGGTGTGCTGGATGGTTTCGGCATCGGTGCCGGCGCACGCTACACCGGCAATACTTATGGCGACCAGGGCAACACCTGGCTGGGCAAGGCTGATGCCTACACGGTGTTCGACGCAGCGGTCCATTACGACTTGGGCCGTCTGGATAACAGTCTGAAAGGTGCGTCACTGGCATTGAATGCCACCAACCTGTTCGACAAGGACTACATCTCCACTTGCGACAGCTTCTACTGCTACTACGGCGACCAACGCAGTGTCGTCGCCAGTGCTACGTACAAGTGGTAATCGCCTGAACTGACACGCCCAAGACCCGAGCCGTCCTACCTGGACGGCTTTGGTATTTCTGAAGGCTATGAAGTGAAATGAAAAGCAAAACCATCCGCCGCTGGTCATTCGTTCACACCTGGACCAGCCTGATCTGCACGGTATTCCTGCTGATGCTGGCCCTCACCGGCCTGCCGTTGATCTTCCACCACGAGATCGACCATCTGCTGGGCGATGCCGCCGAGTTGAAATCCATGCCGGCCGACACCCCGCAGCTGAATTTGCAGCAGTTGGTGCAAGCGGCTGAAAAGCATCGTCCCGGCGAGGTCATGCAGTATTTCGGCTACGACGACGAAGACCCCAACGGCGTCATCGCCATCATGGCGCCCACCGCCGGCACCGAGCCGAACGCGTCCCACACCTTCATGCTCGACGCTCGCACCGGCGAAGCATTGGAAATGCCCTCGGCCAATGGCGGGTTGATGATGGTCATGCTGCGCCTGCACGTGGACATGTTCGCTGGCCTGCCGGGCAAGTTGCTGCTTGCGTTCATGGGGATTCTGTTTGTGCTGGCGATTGTCTCCGGGACGGTGCTGTACCTGCCGTTCATGCGGCGCTTGAAGTTCGCCACCGTGCGCCACGACAAATCCACCCGCCTGCGCTGGCTCGATCTGCATAACCTGATCGGCGTGGTGACGCTGACCTGGGCCTTGGTGGTCGGCGTGACTGGCGTGATCAGTGCCTGCGCCGACTTACTGATCGCCGCGTGGCGCAACGACAGCCTGAGCGCGATGATCGCGCCTTACCGCGATGCGCCGCCGCTGACTCAATTGGCGCCTGCGACCCGCTTACTCGACATCGCCAAAGACGTCGCGCCGGGCATGCAGCCCGATTTCATCGCCTTCCCCGGCACGCGATTTTCCAGCGAACACCATTACGCCGTGTTCATGAAAGGCAGCACTCACCTGACCTCGCACCTGCTGACACCGGTGTTGATCGACGCCAGCACCCTGCAAGTCACGGCGGTGGCCGAGCGGCCGTGGTACATGGACGCCATGGGCATGTCGCAGCCGCTGCACTTCGGTGATTACGGCGGTATGCCGATGAAAATCCTCTGGGCGACCCTCGATGTGTTGACCATCATCGTGCTCGGCAGTGGGGTTTATTTGTGGGTGGTACGGCGCAAGGTCGCGAAACCTGTGCTCGAAAACGCGGAGTGCCCGACATGAGGCCGAGACAGTCGAGTTTCTGGAAAGTCTTCGCCACGCCCACCGTCATCGCCCTGCTCAGCGCCGCCGGGCTGTTTGCCGCGTTGCTGGGCGATGGCGTGTGGGATGCATTGAGCTGGCTCGGGCTGGGTATCCCTGCCGTCCTCGCCTTGGGCGGATTTCTGCAACACCGCTAAAAACTGTAGGGTTAAAGCCATCTTGAGCTATCGGGTCAACGCGCTATGCTGCCGACACTGCCCATGATCGAGATCGTTGCCATGTCCGCTCCCAGCATGACCTTGTTCCACAACCCCGCGTCGCCCTTCGTTCGTAAAGTCATGGTGCTGCTGCATGAAACCGGGCAGACGAACCGTGTGGCGCTGCAAGCCAGCCAGCTCACGCCTGTCAGCCCGGATCTGGCCCTCAACGAAGACAACCCGTTGGGCAAGATTCCGGCGCTGCGCCTGGCCGACGGCAATGTGTTGTACGACAGCCGGGTGATCCTCGATTACCTCGACTATCAGCACGTCGGCAATCCGCTGATTCCTCGTGAAGGCTCGGCGCGCTGGCGGCGCATGACACTGGCTTCACTGGCAGACGGGATCATGGATGCCGCGGTGATGATTCGCTATGAAGTAGCCCTGCGCGTCCCGGAAAAGCACTGGGACGAATGGCTCGACGGTCAGCGCGACAAGATTCGTCGCGCCCTGGCCCTGCTGGAAGCCGACGCGATTGCCGAGCTGACCAGCCATTTCGATGTGGCGGCGATCAGTGTGGCCTGTGCCTTGGGCTACCTGGATCTGCGCCATCCGGATCTGGAATGGCGCAAAGAGAATCCGAAGCTGGCAGAGTGGTATTTCGAGGTGAGTCAGCGGCCTTCGATGATTGCGACGATGCCCAAGGTTTAGATATTCACTGGCTGTACCGGCATCTTCGCGAGCAAGCCCGCTCCCACAGGGGATTTGTGTTGTTCACACCATCGGTGCAGCAACTCAGGTCCAATGTGGGAGCGGGCTTGCTCGCGAATGCACCACACCGGATCTAACGGAAACAACCCGGCAATCCGCGTCGCCAACACCTCACCCACCCGCTGATCCTCGCGCAACCCCAACGACCGGCTCATTCCACTGCTCCAATATCAAAGACCAAAGGTTTCGCGGTTTTCTGCCCGATCCCATACCAGTCCAGCTTGCGGGTCAGCACCATGAACACGCCCAGCAGCCCGAACAACAGCAACGAGCCCATCAACAGCGCGTAATCCTCGGCACTCAGCAAGCCATAGAGCAAGCCATACAACGCCGCCAGCCCCGTCGAGAAACTCAAGCCGTGGCGCACGCTGTGCAGCACATGGCAGACATAGAACCCGATCAACGCCACACAACCACTCGCCGACAGCAGATACGCCGAGGCAAAGCCGATGTGTTCGGACAGCGACAACAGCAACAGGTAGAAGAACGCCAGCGCCACGCCCACCAGCGCGTATTGCACCGGGTGGACCGCCAGGCTTTTCAGCACTTCGAAAAGGAAGAAACCGGCGAAGGTCAAGACGATGAACAGCAGCGCGTATTTGATTGCCCGGTCGCTTTTCAGGTACTGGTCCACCGGGTCGATGAAACTCACGCCGAAGCTGCGACCGCTGAACGCCTCGCACTGGCCGCCAGACACACAACTGTTCAACGCCTCTTGCAGGTTGGTGGAGAAAAACGAGGTTTGCCAATTGGCGGTGAAACCCTGATCGGTGATTTCACGCTGGGCCGGCAGGTAGTTGCCGATGAAGCTGGGATGAGGCCAGTTGGCGGCCAGTGAAACCTTGCTGGTCTTGCCCACCGGGAGAACCTGCAACTGGCCGGTGCCTTGCAGGCGCAAGTCGAAACCGAAGGCCAGTTCCGTGGCCTGTCTGGTATCCAGCGCTGGTAGCGTCACGTGCACACCCTCGCCCAACCAGCGCACTTGGCTACCCGGTACAAAGTCCAGGCTCTGGCCATTGAGTTCGAGTTTCAATGCATTCTCAATGCCGCGAATGTCGCTGATGCCGACGGCCAGGAACGGTTGATCGAAGCGGTAGTCGGCGAAGTCTTCCTTGATACCCAGTTGTGCCGGGACTGAGAAATGCCCGCTGATGTGATTATCGGCGTGGAACAGCCGCGCTTCGTAGATACCCCGGGCACGCAGTTCGGTCTGGACCTGGCCGTCCAGTTCGAAGCGCTCCGGCAGGAAATACAAACGCCCGCGTTCCTCGCGAACGTCCTGGTAACGCTGGTTGGTTTTTTCGTTGGTTTTCCAGGTGCGCACCGTTTTGCGATAGGGCACCACCATCAGCGGGCCGCTCAATTGCTGGCTGTAACTGGAACTGCGGGCGATGTCTTCGAGCACACCGTCGCGCAGTTGTTGCCGCTCCTGGATCACGCCGTTGATCATCAGCAACGGGATCAGCAGCAACAGAATCAAAAGGGCAATCGCCCCCAGTTTTAGGGTCAGGCTACGGTTCATGGGACTCTCCCTGTTTGGATGGGGAAAGTCTGGGTCAGTTGTGTGGGGGGTTCGTGGAGGATCTGTGGGGATTGTGTGGAAATACCTGTAAAAGCCTTTTGGGTCTTGGCACACTGCGCTACCTTCAGGCCCCCTGCGGGTATCTGCACCCATTCCGGATACGTTTTACTGCCAGCTACAGTTCAGATTTTCGCCCCTTTGTTTGATCCAGAGGAGGCAAGACAAGGAGTGCCTCTTTGCGAAACAACTCATTTGACCTGATCAGACACCTCGCTGCCCTCATGGTCCTGGTCAGCCATCACTTTGTACTGTCAGGCATGAACGAGCCGGGAATAGCTGGTTACAACTCGTTTGGCGGTATGGCAGTCATTTGCTTCTTCGCTATTTCCGGGCTGTTGATTACCCTCAGTTATTTGAACGCCGCTAGCTTTCAAGACTACCTGGCAAAGCGTGTCGCTCGAATCTTTCCGGCGCTCATCGCTTGCTCATTCTTGATGACCTACGTGGCCGGAGCGTTCTTCGCCAGCGACTATGTCTTGGGAAAAGAGGCTTTGGTCGACTTTCTGCGCATTTCAGCCTTCGGACGTGCCTCCATTGATGAAGTAACCAACGACTTCATCTTCAGCGAATCCTTTAACGGAAGCCTGTGGACGTTAAAGATCGAGTTCGTTTTTTACATTCTGCTGGCGGTGGTACTGACCTTGTATCGCAGCGCCTTGATGCCTCTGGCTTTGTTACTGCTGTTTGGCCTCGCAACCTTTGTCCTGAGTAACTACATCACGGGCGCACTGGCGCAGAAATTTCTGGCCTACTGCGCCGCGGGCATAGCGTTTTTCTCGGGATCATTGATCGCCTTTCATCGACATCACTTCAAAAGCCCTCGCACAAAAGCAATCGTATTGGCCGCCTCCATCCTACTGATAGTAGTTTCCTTGGGGACTTCGTCGGTGTGGGTCACCGCCACTCTAGGGGTTAGTCTGGCAACCATCAGCCTGGGCCTGTTGTACGTAGATAAAACCATCAGGGGCCGGTTTGATATCTCCTATGGCATCTATCTGTATGCCTTTCCCGTACAACAACTGGTCATCAATAAAACCCCACTGGCCTTTGTACCGTCTATTGTTGTCACGACTTTTATTGTCATCGGTCTGGCGACACTTTCATGGTTGTTCATCGAGCAGCCGGCACTCAAGTTCGTGCATAGAAAAAAGGCCCGAAAATCAGTGCCTGGCTTGGTAACTCCTTGAGTCAATGACGAGTCGCCTCAGGCAAATGCAACTTGGCCTCTACACCGCCAGCAACGTTGCCTACCCACAGTTGGCCGCCGTGCAGTTTGACCACCTCTTCAACGAAGTTAAGCCCCAACCCCGTGCTTTTGCGCCCACTGTCCGGACGCGGCAGTGAGTAGAAGCGCTCGCTCAAGCGCGGCAACGCATAGTCGGGAATCGCCTCGGCCTGGTTAAAAAACTTGAATTCGATTTGCTCACCGAACTTTGCGGCACTGAATCGCAGCAAGCCACGATCCGGGGTGAAATCCAGAGCATTCTCCAGCAGATTGCCCAGCGCCTGGCGCAACAGAAACGGCTCGCCGAGCAGGTTCAGATCCGCAGCAATTTGCAGTTCCACACGCAACTGCTTGCCTTCGATTCGCGCAGCCTGCGCGCTCAATAGCTCATCGACCAAACCCGCCAACGGCACGGCCACCCGCTCTTCCAGCCCTTGGCGCTGTTCCACCTGCGCGAGGTTCAACAGTCGTTCAATCAACTGCTGCATGCGCGCACTTTCGCTGTCGATGTTGCTGACGAAACGCTGCTGCTGAGCCAGCGGCATCTGGCCTTGCAGCAATTCCGCCGCACCACGGATCGCCGCCAGCGGGCTTTTCAATTCATGGGTCAGGGTGTGTACATAACGCTCGACGTAGGCTTTGCCTTCGAGCTGGGTGCGCATCTGCTCCACCGCCGTGGCCAGTTGCTCCAGCTCGCCGCCACGATAATGCGGCACCTCGACCCGCCGGCCTTCGCTGACTGCCTGGGCATACGCCGTCAACCGCCGCAGCGCCGCGCTCAGCCACCACGACAACAGCGCACCGAACAGCAAACCGAGGCCAATCAGCCCCGCGCCATAAGCCAGCAATCGCCGTTCGGTGCGATCAACGTAAGGCTGCAGTGAGCTGTTGGGCTTGGCCACCGTCACCACGCCGATGATCTGGCCGTTGTCGCGAATCGGCGCCCCGACATGCATCACCGACGAATTCGAATCATCCGGGTTGCTGCGCGTCGAACGTGCGCCGTACTCGCCGCGCAGGGTCAGATAGACGTCGTTCCAGCGCGAGTAGTCCTGGCCAACCGCGATGCCGCTGGAATCCAGCACCACGATGCCCTTGGCATCGGTCACGTAAATGCGGTGGTTGACCTGATTCTTCGGCATTCCCCAGATTTTCGCCTTCGGTTGCCGCTCACCGTAAGCCTTGAGCAACTCAGGCCAGCGGTTCTGGCTGAGGGTGCCGGCCTTGAAGTCGTCCCGCAGGATCTCGGCCATCAGGTTGGCGGTGTCCACCAGGGTTTCTTCGGTGGATTGGCGCACGCCGGGGCGGATTTCTTCGATCACGGTGTTGAGCACGAAGTAGCCGGTCAGGCCGATGAACAGCACGTAGACCAGAAAAATCCGGATCCCCAGTGGCATCAGCTGTGCCCCGGGCTGTAGCTGTAACCGAGGCCGCGATGAGTCTGGATCGGCTCGGCATCGGCCTTCACCTGGCGCAATTTGGCGCGCACGCTTTTGATGTGGCTGTCGATGCTGCGCTCGTAACCGGCATCGGCGGCCACGCCCAGCGCATCGAGCAATTGCTCGCGGCTGAAGACTCGCTCGGGTTGTTCCAGCAGGCATTGCAGCAAACGAAACTCATGGCGAGTCAGGCTCAGCGGCTGGTTGCGATAGCTGATCTGCACCCGTTCGCTGTCGATGCGAAACAGCGCTGACGCCGCCTCCGCCACCGGTCGTGGCGCCATGCGCTTGAGAATCGCCCGGACCCGCGCCGCCACTTCCCGGGGGCTGAACGGTTTGACCACGTAGTCGTCGGCGCCGATCTCCAGACCCACCACGCGGTCGATCTCTGCATCACGGGCGCTGAGGAACATCACCGGCACTTCGCTGAAACGCCGCAATTGCTTGCACGTCTCGAAGCCGCTGATGTCCGGCAGGCCGATATCGAGGATGATCAGGTCGGCCGGCGTGGCGCGCTGATGCTCGAGTGCCGCCGCGCCAAGGCTCAACCACGTGGTGGTAAAGCCCTCGCCCTGCAAGGCGAAAATCAGGGTGTCGGCAATCGCCGCTTCGTCTTCGACAATCAGGATATGAGGCATGGCGTCCGAGCCCGCTAGTTAAGTGGGCGAACGGTGCCCCAAGGCCGATTCGCCGTCAATCAGCAGTCGGGTTTGTCTGCCGTGAAACGCCGTGCCGGGTTCACCGCCGCACCGAATTCACGCAGTGCTTTGGCGCCGATCAACAGCGGGTAATTGAAGCTGCTGCGGTCGGTGAGGTTGACTTCGACGGTGCGCTTGACGTTGCCCAGGCACAGTTCCAGATCAACCACTGGCCGTTTGGTGGGTTCGATCGCTTCTTTGTCATCGTCGTCTTCTTCGGAGCGGGTCTTGATCTTGCTGATCCGCGCGACCTTGTGTTCGTAAACCTTGTTGCTCGCGCCTTTGGTGGCGAGGCGGAAACGCACCCATTCGTCGCCGTCGCGGGTAAAGGTTTCGATGTCCTTGGCCGACAGCGACGCGGTCAGGGCGCCGGTGTCCATTTTGGCCTTGAGGACTTCGCCGCCGATTTCCGGCAGCGCGATGTATTCGTAACGCCCGTACAGGGTCGGCTCAGCGGCCAGGACCGGCAGGGCCACGAGGGAAAGCAGTGCAAGGAGAGATTTCACGTAGGGGGCTTCCTTTGGGAATGTGGACGCATGGCCGAATTCTAGACCGCAAAAAACAACGATAGTTGGACCACCGCAAACCTCTGTGGCGAGGGAGCTTGCTCCCGTTCGATTGCGCAGCACTCGTAAAACCACTGCATGCGGTATACCTGAAAAACCGCGGCGTCTGGTTTTGGGGCCGCTTCGCAGCCCAGCGGGAGCAAGCTCCCTCGCCACAGGGGATCTCATACCTCTGGAAGCATAACCAGGTAAACGTGAAACATTCGTCACCATCGATTTGGCCTGTCGCCCGAAGCTGCTTATCATGGCGCGCCCAAACGCTTTCAAGAGTGACTTATGCGCCGCCTGCTCACCGGCTGTTTCGTTACCCTGCTGCTGTTGCTTAACACCCTGGTGCTGTTCGGGCCTTTGATGGTGTTCGCCTTGCTGAAACTGCTCTTGCCCGGGCGTTTTCGCGATTACGCCTCGGCGGCGGTGATGTGGATTGCCGAAACCTGGGCCGAAATCGACAAACTGATCTTCCGACTGTGCATCCCCACCCAATGGAACATTCGCGGCGGCGATGATCTGCGCCGCGACACCTCGTATCTGGTGATCGGTAACCATCAGTCCTGGGTCGATATCCCGGCACTGATCCAGGCGCTTAACCGGCGCACGCCGTTCTTCAAATTCTTCCTCAAGAAGGAACTGATCTGGGTGCCATTCCTGGGCCTGGCCTGGTGGGCGTTGGACTATCCGTTCATGAAGCGCTACACCAAGGCGTTTCTGGCAAAGAACCCGGAGCTGGCCGGCAAGGACCTGGAGATCACCAAACAAGCCTGCGAGCTGTACAAGCGTCAGCCGGTGACGGTGGTCAATTATCTGGAAGGCACCCGCTACACCTCGGCGAAAAGCGCCCAGCAGCAGTCACCGTTCACTCACCTGCTCAAGCCCAAGGCTGGCGGCGTGGCTTTCGTGCTGGCGGCGATGGGCGAACAGCTGGATGCCATTCTTGATGTGACGGTGGTGTACCCGCAGCAGAAGATTCCGGGGTTCTGGGATTTGATCAGCGGCAACGTGCAGAAGGTGATCATCGACATCCAGACACGTGAACTGGACCCGGCGCTGTGGCAAGGCGATTACGAAAACGATCCGGTGTTTCGCGAACATGTCCAGAACTGGGTCAACCAGCTCTGGATCGAGAAGGACCGGCGCATCAAGGCACTACGCGCCGAGGGTTGACTCAGCTACCTATGCCGGTGCCGGTGCCCCAGATTCCGCCAAGATTTTGCAGCAGCGAACCGGCGACGCCTTGCTGACCGAGGTATTGCAGAATCACCGGGGCAAACAGGCCGATCATGCCGGTGTCCATGCCCAGGGCACTGAACGCGTTGTTCAGGTCCTTGGTGTCCTTGACGTTACCCAGCAAACCATTGAGCAAAGGGTTCTTGTCGACACCACCGCCGAGCAGCCCACCCAATCCGCTCAAGCCACTGAGAGCGCTGTTGCCGGCGATCTGATCGAGGCCCGGCACATTTTTGCTCAGCTCGGTGAACTCCTGGCCGCTGAGTTGGTTCCTGGCCAGCCCCAGCATCGCACCGGCACCACCCACGGCCTGTTCTGGCGTGACGTTGAGCTGAGACCCCAGGGTAGTGAGCAAACCGGCAGCCTTGGGGAGCGCTGCCACGGCGTCTTCGCTCTCGTCGCTCTCATCGTCCTCGTTACCCTGCATCGCCGAAATCGCACTGGCCGCATCGCTGAGGCTGAACTGTGCAAAGGCCGGGCTGGCGGCCAGCGTCGTCAACGAAGCAACAGCCATGAGCGATGCCAGCGCAAAACCGCTTGAAACGTTCATCCAGACATCCTCTTGTGCCATGAGAACCACCCGGCAGGGCAGCAAAACTGCCGATTTGACCGGGCATCTGCTGGCATGTTCCCCCCCAGTCGTGGAACCCCGAATCCATACGATGAATGGCACGCCTGCTCCCGCCAAACAGGCCTGTGAACAACCCGGCAGAACCTGAAAGCGCAGGCTGCGGTGCTCCATAAAAAAGGGCGACATCACTGTCGCCCTTCTTCCCGTCTTGCTCCCAGCCTTACGCCGCGCTGAACATCTTGTGCGGATCGATCACAAACTTCTTCGGCACGCCCGCATCGAATTCGCCATAACCACGCGGGGCGTCGTCGAGGCTGATGACTTCGACACCCACGATGTCGGCAATCTTGATGCGGTCCCACATGATGGCTTGCATCAGTTGGCGGTTGTACTTCATCACCGGGGTCTGGCCGGTGTGGAAGCTGTGGGATTTGGCCCAGCCCAGACCGAAGCGAATGCTCAGGCTGCCCATTTTCGCGGCGGCATCCACCGCACCCGGGTCTTCAGTGACGTAGAGGCCGGGGATACCGATTTTGCCCGCCACGCGAACCACGCCCATCAGCGAGTTGAGCACGGTGGCCGGAGCCTCGTGCTTCACGCCGGCATGGCCGTGACCGCGAGCTTCGAAGCCTACGGCATCGACGGCGCAGTCCACTTCCGGTTCGCCCAACAGTGCAGCGATTTGTTCGTGCAGTGGGGTGTCTGTCGACAGGTCGGCGATTTCGAAACCCTGAGCCTTGGCATGGGCCAGGCGGATCGGGTTGACGTCACCGATGATCACCACCGCAGCACCCAGCAGACGAGCGGAAGCGGCAGCTGCCAGGCCAACCGGGCCGGCGCCGGCGATGTACACGGTGCTGCCAGGGCCAACGCCGGCAGTCACTGCGCCGTGGTAACCAGTGGGCAGGATGTCGGAGAGACAGGTCAGGTCACGGATTTTTTCCATGGCCCGGTCGCGATCTGGAAGTTTCAGCAGGTTGAAGTCGGCATACGGCACAAACGCGTATTCGGCTTGGCCACCGGTCCAGTCACCCATGTCGACGTAACCATAGGCACCGCCCGGACGCGCCGGGTTAACGCTCAGGCAGACGCCAGTATGTTGCTCTTTGCACGAACGGCAACGGCCACAGGCAACGTTGAAAGGAACCGACACCAAGTCGCCGATCTGCAGGTTCTCGACACCGCTGCCCTTCTCGATCACTTCACCCGTGATCTCGTGGCCCAGCACCAGACCGGTCTGAGCGGTGGTACGCCCGCGCACCATGTGCTGATCGGAACCACAGATGTTGGTGGACACTACGCGCAGGATGACGCCGTGCTCGATCTTCCTGCCGCGCGGGTCCTGCATTTTGGGATAGTCGATTTTCTGTACTTCGACCTTGCCAGCGCCGAGATACACCACACCACGATTACCAGACATGCTTTCACCTCGCTGTTGTTTTTATGTAGCGGTCGCGTCGCCATGGATCGGCGGCGCGTTGATTGCTCGGGTTATTGCCTGTGTGTCTTGTGTTGTTTGTTATGGCGCCATCGCGGGCAAGCCCGCTCCCACAGTGGATCGGCTGTACTCAAGGTCTGTGAACAACACAAACCCCCTGTGGGAGCGGGCTTGCCCGCGATGGCGATCTAAAGAACGACCGTGCGATTGGCGTTCAAAAACACCCGTCGTTCAATGTGATAGCCCACCGCCCGCGCCAGGGTCAGCCCTTCGATATCCCGGCCTTTGGCAATCAGGTCTTCGGGATAGTGGCTGTGATCCACCGCCTCCACGCCCTGGGCGATGATCGGGCCTTCGTCCAGGTCGTTGTTGATGTAATGCGCCGTGGCGCCGACCAGTTTCACGCCCTTGTTGTAGGCCTGGTGATAGGGCTTGGCACCCTTGAAACCCGGCAGCAGGGAGTGATGAATGTTGATCGCCTTGCCGTCGAGTTTGCGGCACAGCTCTGGCGACAGAACCTGCATGTAGCGCGCAAGAATCACCAGTTCGGCGCCGGACTCTTCGACCACCTGCCAGACCTGACGCTCCTGGGAGGGCTTGTCGTTCGGGTCCAGCGGAAAATGGTAGTACGGAATCTGATGCCAGTCGGCCAACGGCTTGAGGTCCGGGTGGTTGGAAACCACGGCGACCACGTCCATCGACAACTGGCCGATGCGCTGACGGTAGAGCAAGTCGTTGAGGCAGTGATCGGCCTTGGACACCATGATCACCACTTTCGGCCGGTGATGCGGCGGGGTCAGTTCGAAGACCATCCCGAAGGCGTCACCACGTTCCGCCAGACCTGCGCGAAAGGCTTGTTCGTCGAAGCCGTCGGGCTGACGGAATTCCACGCGAATGAAAAAACGACCCGAGAGCCGGTCATCAAAGGAATGGTGCTCGGTGACGTAGCAGCCCTGCTCGAACAGAAAGCGGGTCACCGCATCCACGGTGCCGAGGACGCTAGGGCAATCGGCGGTCAGAATCCATGTGTCTGGGGCGCGGCTCATAATGCGGTGACTCCTGTTCGAAAATACCTACGCGACTGCGAAGACCTGTGGCGAGGGAGCTTGCTCCCGCTGGGTTGCGAAGCAACCCCTTTTTCAGCAACCGCATTCCTGCAGAAGGAACGCGGACTCAGGTTTTACGACTGCTGCGCAGCCGAGCGGGAGCAAGCTCCCTCGCCACAATTACGCCTGAACGCTAAGGCCGTATTCGGCGGCCGCATCCTGCAACCACAACCACCAGTAATCCGAGAAGCTGCGACGAATCAGTAGTTCCCAGGTGTCTTCGGCGGTGTGGCGGATCATCAATTGCGACTTGGCGAACACCGTGCCGACAGCCTTGCCCACCGGGAAGTTGTTAGGGTGCACGTCATAGCTGGTGGATTTCATCAGCACCTGACGCACGTTCGGGCCGCTGAGTTCGAGGATCTGCTGGCCGCCGCTGACGTTGACGATCTGGATGTGCAGGTCGCCCAGTGCTTCACGCAGCTTTTTCTCGGCAGCGAATTCTTCACCGGTCGGCACGATCAGCAGCCATTCATCCGGCCCCATCCATTGCAGGCTGGTTTCGCCTTTGATCACCACGGTCAGCGCGGCGGGCAGTTCCAGGCCGAGGGCCTTGTGCACGCCGGCGGCGAACGCGGCATCGTGACCATCGCCACGGATGGTCAGGTGACCGAGGAGTTTTTTCTCACGCACGATCACGCCGGCGTTCTTGCGACCCTTGCCCACCAGGCTGGCGAGGTCTGCATGATGCAGCGACGACTCGGCCTTGGCCCCGGTGGTTGGGCGTTGTTGGTAAACATTGGCTGCGGTCATAAAGCACCTGTCTTGAATTCGTATTTCCTGTGGGAGCGTGGCTTGCCCGCGATGGGAGCAACTCGGTCTGCCTGAGGCACCGCGTTATCGTTCATCGCGGGCAAGCCTCGCTCCCACAGGAACTGTGGTGTTACACGTTCTGGCGATCGCCTTTCGGATCGAAGAACACCGAAGAAACGATTTCCGCCTCGATCACGCTGCCGTCGGCCAGCGGTGCGAACACCCGCTCACCCATGCGCTTCAAGCCGCCCTTGACCACACCCATGGCAAACGAATAGCCCAGGGAGTTGTGCAAGTAGCTGGAAGTCACGTGACCGACCATGGTCATCGGGATGGTTTGCTTGGTGTTGAACACCAGTTGCGCCCCTTCCGGCAGCCATTTGGTCGGATCGATCGGCTTCAGACCGACCAGCTGTTTGCGCTGATCACGCACGCAGTCTTCGCGGTTCATGCCACGCCAGCCGATCCACGAGAACGGTTTGGTGCGACCGACACACCAGCCCATGTTCAGGTCGTCCGGGGTCATCGAGCTGTCAGTGTCCTGACCGACGATGATGAAGCCCTTCTCCGCACGCAGAACGTGCATGGTTTCGGTGCCATACGGGGTCAGGTTGTACTGCTTGCCGGCCTCGACGATTTTTTCCAGCACGCCCATGGCGTAGTCGGCCTGCACGTTGACTTCGTACGACAGCTCACCGGTAAACGAAATCCGGAACACCCGCGCTGGCACACCACCGACCAGACCTTCTTTCCAGGTCATGAACGGGAAGGCTTCGTTGCTCAAGTCGATGTCGGTGACTTCGCTGAGCAGCTTGCGGCTGTTCGGCCCCGACAGGGTCATGGTCGCCCAGTGGTCAGTGACCGAAGTGAAGTACACCTTCAGCTCTGGCCATTCGGTCTGATGGTAGATTTCCAGCCATTGCAGCACGCGTGCAGCGCCGCCGGTGGTGGTGGTCATCACGAAATGGTTGTCGGCCAGGCATGCAGTCACGCCGTCGTCGAACACCATGCCGTCTTCTTTACACATCAGGCCGTAACGGGCCTTGCCCACATCGAGCTTGGTCCAGGCGTTGGTGTAGATGCGGTTGAGGAACTCGCGCGAATCCGGGCCCTGGATGTCGATCTTGCCCAGGGTCGAAGCGTCCAGCAGGCCGACGCTGTCGCGCACGGCTTTGCATTCGCGCTTCACGGCGGTGTGCAGGTCTTCACCGTTTTTCGGGAAGTACCAAGGACGTTTCCACTGACCGACGTCTTCGAACTCGGCGCCATTCTTCACATGCCAGTGATGCAGCGCGGTGAAACGAACCGGCTCAAAGATGTGCCCACAGTGACGACCGGCCACGGCGCCGAAAGTCACCGGCGTGTAGTTCGGACGGAACATGGTGGTGCCCATCTGCGGGATGGTCACGTTCAGCGAACGGGCGGCAATGGCCAGACCGTTGACGTTGCCGAGCTTGCCCTGATCGGTGCCGAAGCCCAGTGCGGTGTAGCGCTTGACGTGCTCGACCGACTCGAAGCCTTCGCGGGTCGCCAGTTCGATGGCGGCAGCGGTGACGTCGTTCTGCAGGTCGACGAATTGCTTCGGCGCACGGGCAGTGGCTTTTTCGTGAGGCACCTGGAACAGCGCCAGCGTCGGCTCTTCCAGACGGCTCAGGGCTTTCGGCAAGGTGCCTTCGACCACACTGAAACCGGCTTCGCTGGCGGCGCGAGCACCACCTGCAAAACCATCGGCCAGCGAGTCGCCGAGGCCGTAGACGCCGTTGATGCCACCGACGCACACGCGTTTCTGCGGTGCTTCACCCGGTACGAAACCGAGGATGTCTTCACGCCAGATCGGCTTGCCGCCCAAGTGCGATGCCAAGTGAACCACCGGGCTGTAACCGCCGGAACTGGCGACCAGGTCGCAATCGAGCCATTCGCCCGGGCTGGTGACGGTGTGTGCTTTTACGTCAATCGCGGCAACGCGAGCAGCGGTGACGTGCTTGCTGCCACGGGCCTCGATCACAGCACTGCCGGTCAGGATGCGGATGCCTTTGGCGCGCGCTTCTTCCACCAGCGCACCACGCGGGTTGCTGCGGGCGTCGGCGATCGCAACCACTTGCAGGCTGGCGTCGAGCCAATCCAGCGCTACGCGGTAAGCGTGATCGTTGTTGGTCGACAGCACGAGCTTCTTGCCCGGTGCCACGCCGTAACGACGAACATAAGTCGACACAGCGCCGGCGAGCATGTTGCCCGGCACGTCGTTGTTGCCGTAGACCAGTGGACGCTCGTGAGTACCGGTCGCCAGCACTACACGCTTGGCGCGAACCCGGTGGATGCGCTGACGCACCTGGCCAATCGGGGCACGGTCACCGAGGTGATCGGTGAGGCGCTCGTGAATGGTCAGGAAGTTATGGTCGTGGTAACCGTTGACCGTGGCGCGCGGCAACAGCAGCACGTCCGGGGTGTTTTTCAGCTCGGCGATGACGCTGGCGACCCACTCGGTGGCAGGCTTGCCGTCGAGGCTTTCGCGGGAATCGAGCAGGCTGCCGCCGAACTCTTCCTGCTCATCGGCCAGAATCACACGCGCACCGCTACGGGCAGCCGCCAGCGCAGCCGCCAGACCCGCAGGGCCAGCGCCGACGATCAGCACGTCGCAGTGCTGGTTCATGTAGTCGTAGGTGTCCGGATCGTTCTCGGTCGGCGAACGGCCAAGGCCGGCAGCCTTACGAATGTACTTCTCGTAGGTCATCCAGAACGATTGCGGGTACATGAAGGTTTTGTAGTAGAAGCCCGGCGGCATCAGCTTGCCGCCGACCTTGCCGAGAATCCCCATCATGTCGTTGTTCACGCTCGGCCAGCCGTTGGTGCTGGTGGCGACGAGGCCTTGATACAGCGCTTGTTGCGTGGCGCGTACGTTGGGGATCTGCGTGGCTTCGGTCGCACCGATCTGCAGCACAGCGTTCGGCTCTTCGGCACCGGCGGCGAAGATGCCCCGTGGGCGCGAGTACTTGAAGCTACGGCCGATGATGTCGACACCGTTGGCCAGCAGGGCTGCAGCCAGGGAATCGCCTTCAAAGCCTTTGTAGACCTGGCCGTTGAAGGTGAAGCTCAGCACTTTGTTGCGGTCGATGCGTCCGCCGTTGGACAGGCGATTGATCTGGCTCATACCTTCTCTCCCAGAGCCGTGGCGGCCGCTTTCGGGCTGTCGGTCTTGTCGGTGAACTGCGGCTTGGCGCCGATCTTGTAGGTTTCGAGAATCTCGTAGGTCACGGTGTCACGGGTGACGTTGAAGTACTGACGGCAACCGGCGACGTGATCCCACAGCTCGTGGTGCAGACCGCGAGGGTTGTCGCGGAAGAACATGTAGTCGCCCCACTCCTCGTCGGTGCAGCTGTTCGGATCCAGTGGACGCGGGATGTGCGCCTGGCCGGATGCATGGAATTCCTCTTCGGAGCGCAGTTCGCCACAGTGAGGACAGAAGATATGCAACATAGGGATTTCTCCTGTTAGTGGGCGACTGCTGCAGCGCCGTGTTCGTCGATCAACGCACCGCTATGGAAACGGTCGATGGAGAAAGGTGCAGCCAATGGGTGCATTTCACCCTTGGCCAGACTCGCGGCAAACACGTTGCCCGAGCCAGGTGTTGCCTTGAAGCCACCGGTGCCCCAACCGCAGTTGAAGAACATGTTCGGTACCGGGGTTTTCGAGATGATCGGGCACGCATCCGGCGTGGTGTCGACGATGCCGCCCCACTGACGGTTCATGCGTACGCGCGACAGCACCGGGAACATCTCGACGATGGCCTGGATGGTGTGCTCGATCACCGGGTACGAACCACGCTGGCCGTAGCCGTTGTAGCCGTCGATACCGGCGCCGATCACCAGGTCGCCCTTGTCGGACTGGCTGATGTAACCGTGTACGGCGTTGGACATGATCACGCTGTCGATAATCGGCTTGATCGGCTCGGACACCAGCGCTTGCAGCGGGTGCGATTCGATCGGCAGACGGAAACCGGCGAGTTTGGCCATGTGCCCGGAGTTACCGGCAGTGACCACACCGACGCGCTTGGCGCCGATGAAGCCCTTGTTGGTTTCAACACCGATGCACACGCCGTTTTCCTTACGGAAACCGATCACTTCGGTTTGTTGAATCAGGTCCACGCCCAAGGCATCGGCGGCACGGGCAAAGCCCCACGCCACGGCATCGTGACGGGCCACGCCGCCGCGACGCTGGACGGTAGCGCCCATCACCGGGTAGCGAGTGTTCTTGGAGCAGTCGAGGTACGGAATCTCGTCGGCCACTTGTTTGGCATCGAGCAGTTCGCCGTCCACGCCGTTGAGGCGGTTGGCGCTGACCCGACGCTCGGAATCACGAATGTCTTGAAGCGTGTGGCACAAGTTGTAAACGCCACGCTGGGAGAACATCACGTTGTAGTTCAGGTCCTGGGACAGGCCTTCCCACAATTTCATCGCGTGTTCGTACAGGTGCGCCGACTCGTCCCACAGGTAGTTGGAGCGAACGATGGTGGTGTTGCGCGCGGTGTTACCGCCGCCCAGCCAGCCTTTCTCGACCACGGCCACGTTGGTGATGCCGTGCTCCTTGGCCAGGTAGTAGGCGGTCGCCAGACCATGCCCGCCACCGCCGACGATGACCACGTCATAGACCTTTTTCGGGGTCGGCGTGCGCCACATCTTCTGCCAGTTTTCGTGATGGCTGAGGGAGTGTTTGAAGAGGCCGAAGCCCGAATAGCGTTGCATAGTCATTTACTCCAAAACCGCGCTCAGCGATAAACCGGGAAGTCCGCGCACAGGGCTGCCACATGCTGCGCGACATTGGCCTCGACATCGGCGTCACCGAGGTTGTCGAGGATGTCGCAGATCCAGCCGGCCAGTTCAACGCACTGGGTAACCTTGAAGCCGCGAGTGGTCACCGCCGGGGTGCCGATACGCAGGCCGGAGGTCACGAACGGCGACTGTGGATCGTTCGGGACAGCGTTCTTGTTCACGGTGATGTGGGCGCGACCGAGTGCTGCGTCCGCCTCTTTGCCGGTAAGGCCCTGACGGATCAGGCTGACCAGGAACAGGTGGTTATCGGTACCGCCGGACACTACATCGTAGCCGCGTTTGATAAATACGCCGGCCATGGCTTGGGCGTTGTCGATCACTTGTTGCTGGTAAGCCTTGAAGCCAGGCTCCAGCGCTTCCTTGAAGCACACGGCTTTACCGGCGATGACGTGCATCAGCGGGCCGCCCTGAGCACCGGGGAATACGGCAGCGTTAAGCTTCTTCTCGATTTCTTCGTTGGACTTGCACAGGATCAGGCCACCACGCGGACCGCGCAGGGTCTTGTGGGTGGTGGTGGTGACCACGTCGGCGTAAGGCAGAGGGTTGGGGTACAGGCCGGCAGCGACCAGACCGGCAACGTGAGCCATGTCGACGAACAGCAGCGCTCCGACCTTGTCGGCGATCTGACGGAAGCGTGGGAAGTCGAGGGTCTTGGAGTAGGCAGAGAAGCCGGCAACGATCATCTTCGGCTTGCACTCGACGGCCAGGCGCTCGACTTCGTCGTAATCGATCAGGCCGGTCTTGGTGTCGATGCCGTACTGCACGGCGTTGTACAGCTTGCCCGAGGACGACACTTTGGCGCCGTGGGTCAGGTGACCGCCATGGGCCAGGCTCATGCCGAGGATGGTGTCGCCGGCTTGCAGCAGTGCCAGGTACACGGCGCTGTTGGCCGAAGAGCCGGAGTGCGGCTGAACGTTGGCATAGTCGGCACCGAACAATTGCTTGGCGCGTTCGATGGCCAGGGCTTCGACCTTGTCGACGTGCTCGCAGCCACCGTAGTAGCGCTTGCCCGGATAACCTTCGGCGTATTTGTTGGTCAGGCCGCTGCCTTGCGCTTCCATCACGCGCTTGCTGGTGTAGTTCTCGGACGCGATCAGCTCGATGTGATCTTCCTGGCGTTGCTCCTCGGCATTCATCGCCGCCAGCAGTGCATCGTCGTAACCCTTGATCTGGTCTTGCTTGCTGAACATCGCGTCTCTCCCAGCGGCATCTATGCGCCATTCGTCTCGGTAAGGCACTGGCGTTACGGCAGTGCCCTTTGGAAGCGATGGTATGACCGGCGCAGACAGGTCAAATGCCTATGGACGCCACGCAAAGGTGCGTTTACGACATGGCGAGAAATGGCATGCCGAACACAACCTTCAAATCAGAAAAGATCCCTGTGGGAGCGGGCTTGCCCGCGATAGCGGTGGGTCATCTGACATCAATGCTGGATATGATGCCGCCATCGCGGGCAAGCCCGCTCCCACAGGGTTTTGCGCCCCTCTTTAGAAGGCCAGGGATCAAGCGATAAGTTGGCGCAAGGCCAGAAGCACGAGGAAATGCGCGGGATAGAGCGCATACGCCCAACGGCGCATCGGTGGCGGTTGAATGCCTTGGGCATGTCGCAATAGCAGCAGCCCCAGCAGTGGCGCAATCAGACAAGCGGCAGCGCCGAGGATCGCCGCACCGCTGCCGAGCCGCGCGGCGTAATACAGCACTTGCCACTGATTGGCCGCCAGGCAGACCAGCCCCGGCAGCAGGCTGAAATACCAGGGACGCCTGATCACCAGCAACATCGCCAGCGGCAACAGCACGCCGAAGAATCCGAACATCAGTCGTTCCGGGAACAGCGCCGCCAGCAACAAGGCACCGGCCGCCAATAGTCGCGGCTGAAGCATCCTGTGCTGCCAGCCACGGGCGACCAACAAACCCAGAACCAACGTGGGCAATACGTTTAAGGTTTTGAGATCAGGAATGTACATCCGGTAGGGGATTTCGCTTACAGCGCTAAACAGCAACAACCAACCGAGGTAACGCCACTGGCCGTCGGCCGTGACTGCACGAACTCGCGACAGGTTCGCCGCCATCGCCAGACAGAACCACGGGAACGCCAACCTGCCCGGCACATACAGCAGATCGATGGAGTAACCGACATATCGCAGGTGATCGAGCACCATGCTCAGCAGCGCCAGCCACTTGAGCAGATCCAGCGCCCCATCCCGTTGCGTCATGTGCATAATTGCCCGTCAACCGTGTATTTTTCTGACAGCATCATCCCGTGTGCTCTCCTGACGATCTTGGGTAAAGTGCGCACCATCATTGACCACGATGTTCTTCACCATAAGAGCCTCGACCAAGGAAGCCGGCCATGACCGACAAGAGCCAACAATTCGCCAGCGACAACTATTCCGGTATCTGCCCTGAAGCCTGGGCTGCCATGGAACAGGCCAACCACGGCCACCAGCGCGCTTATGGCGACGACGAGTGGACCGCTCGCGCGGCCGATCAATTCCGCAAACTGTTCGAAACCGACTGCGAAGTGTTCTTCGCCTTCAACGGCACCGCGGCCAACTCATTGGCCCTGTCGTCACTGTGCCAGAGTTACCACAGCGTGATCTGCTCGGAAACCGCCCACGTCGAAACCGACGAATGCGGTGCGCCGGAGTTTTTCTCCAACGGCTCCAAGCTGCTCATCGCCCGCACCGAAAACGGCAAGCTGACGCCGGAGTCGATCCGCGAAATCGCCCTCAAGCGCCAGGACATCCACTACCCCAAACCCCGCGTAGTGACCCTGACCCAGGCCACCGAAGTCGGCAGCGTGTACACCCCGCAAGAAATCCGCGCCATCAGTGCCACCTGCAAAGAACTGGGCCTGAACCTGCACATGGACGGCGCACGCTTCTCCAATGCATGCGCATTTCTTGGCTGCTCACCAGCCGACCTGACCTGGAAGGCCGGCGTTGACGTGCTGTGCTTCGGCGGCACAAAAAACGGCATGGCGGTGGGCGAAGCGATTCTGTTCTTCAACCACAAACTGGCCGAAGACTTCGATTACCGCTGCAAGCAGGCCGGGCAACTGGCGTCGAAGATGCGCTTCCTCTCGGCGCCGTGGGTCGGGATCCTGGAAAACGACGCCTGGCTCAAATACGCCCGCCACGCCAACCACTGCGCGCAGCTGCTGGCCGAACTGGTGAGCGATATTCCTGGCGTGGAACTGATGTTCCCGGTGCAGGCCAACGGCGTGTTCCTGCAACTGTCGGAACCGGCCATTGCCGCACTGACCGCCAAGGGCTGGCGCTTCTACACCTTCATCGGCAACGGCGGCGCACGGTTCATGTGCTCGTGGGACACCGAAGAAGAACGCGTGCGGGAATTGGCGGCGGATATTCGGCACGTGATGACAGCCTGACGCCCCACCCACTTCTGTGGCGAGGGAGCTTGCTCCCGCTGGGCTGCGAAGCGGCCTCACCAGCCTGAAACTGCGGTTTGCCAGACAGACCGCATTGGCGGGTCTTACGACGGCTTCGCCGCCGAGCGGGAGCAAGCTCCCTCGCCACAGGCTTGCACGCTCCCCCTTCCTCCTGCGCCAGTGACTTGGTCTACATTGTTTGTCGAGCCTCCGCTCAGATAACAACAATCAGGAGCGTACGCATGTCACTACAAGGCAAAACCCTGTTCATCACCGGCGCGAGCCGTGGCATCGGGCGTGAGATTGCGCTGCGGGCAGCAAAGGACGGGGCCAACATCGTGATTGCCGCCAAAAGCGCCACCCCTCACCCCAAACTGCCCGGCACCATTTTCAGCGTGGCGGCGGAAGTTGAAGCCGCGGGAGGCAAGGCGTTGGCCTTGCAGGTGGATGTGCGTGATGAAGTTGCCGTGCGCCAGGCCATGGCCGACGCCAGCGCACATTTCGGCGGCATCGATGCGCTGATCAACAATGCCGGGGCGATCAAGCTGACCGGTGTGCAACACATCGAACTCAAGCGCTTCGACCTGATGCACCAGATCAACACCCGCGCCGTGCTGCTGTGCAGCCAGGCCGCCCTGCCCTATCTGAAAAAAACCGCCGGCCACATCCTCAACCTGTCGCCGCCGCTGAATCTGGCCACCAAGTGGTTCGCCCAATACAGCCCTTACACAGTGACCAAATACGGCATGAGCATGCTGACGTTAGGCATGAGTGAGGAATTTGCCAACTACGGCATCAGCGTCAATTCCCTATGGCCACAGACCATGATCGCCACGGCTGCCATCGAGTTTCAGCTGGGGTCACGCGAGTCGTTCAAACATGCGCGCACGCCGGCGATCATGGCGGATGCGGCTTACGCGATTCTGAGCAGCAGTGGTCGCAGCATCACCGGGCGGTTGCTGATTGATGAGGAGATTCTGCGGGAGCATGGCGTGACCGAATTCGATCATTACCGCTTTGAGCCCGACACCAAAGACAAGCTGATGCCAGACCTGTTTGTGGACTGAAATACCAACCATTTTGGGAGCGAGCCTGCTCGCGATGAGGCCGGAACATTCAACATTGATATTGACTGATCCACCGCTATCGCGAGCAGGCTCGCTCCCACAGGTTCAAAACTCGATCCGCACGTCGCCCTTTGGCACGCTGCAGCACGACAGGATGAACCCTTCGGCCTCGTCTTCCTCGGTAATCCCGCCGTTGTGGTCCATTTCGACCTCGCCGCCCAGTTTCATCACCTTGCACGTCCCGCAAATCCCCATCCCGCAGGCTTTCGGGATCAGCAGGCCAAGCTTGGCCGCCGCCGCATGCACGGTTTCGCCCGGCGCCACGCGAATGCTTTTGCCGGACGCGGTGAATTCCACCTGATGCAGATCCGCCGCGTCGATTTCTGGAGCATCCGCCGCTTGCTCGGCTTGCTCCACCGCATCGGCACGGGCTTCCGCTGGCGTCGCGCCGAAGGATTCCTCGTGATAACGCTTCATGTCGAAACCCGCCGCCTCAAGCATGCGCTTGACCGCGTTCATGTACGGGGTCGGGCCGCAGCAGAAGACTTCACGGTCAAGGAAGTCCGGCGCCATCAGTTCGAGCATCTTGTGGTTCAAGTAACCGCGATAACCGGCCCACGGCTCGCCCAGACCATGCTTCTCGCAGATCAGGTGCAGGCTGAAGTTATCGATCCGCGACGCCATGTGTTCCAGCTCGCGGTGGTAAATGATGTCTTTCGGTGAACGGGCGCTGTGGATGAATACCATGTCGACATTGCCGTTGGTGTCGTAGAACCAACGGGCCATGGACATGCACGGCGTAATACCGACGCCGCCGCTGAGGTAGAGCACTTTCGGCGCAGGGAAGTCCATGGCGTTGAACAGCCCGACCGGCCCGTGCACCGCCAGCTCCTGGCCTTCATGCAGGGTGTCGTGCAGCCAGTTGGACACTTTGCCCCCCGGCACGCGCTTGATGGTCACCGAAAAGCTGTACGGCACCGACGGCGAGCTGGAAATGGTATAGGAGCGCATGATCGGCACGCCGTCGATTTCCAGCTCCAGGGTGACGAACTGCCCGGGCTTGAAGAAGAACAGGATCGGCTGGTCGGCCATGAAGCAGAAGGTGCGCACATCCCAGGTTTCCTGGATGACTTTGACGCAACGGACAATGTGTCGACCATTGGCCCAGGTCTGGGTGGTTACCGGATTCAGGAAGCTGTTGGACATGCTGTTCTCCACGGCCGACTACCGGCCTTTATGTTGGCGATTCTGCGTATAGCGCAGCCCCTCCATTTACCTATCTGCGACATTCACATACTTATCGCGACCAGCCCCCAATTACCGGGGGTTGCGCGTCGGGAACAGATTGGGCCATGTCGCCCATGGATAAGGTTCTGGCGAGCGCCGGCCCCACACTCGCCCCATACCAAGACATAATCTTTACACCTTGCGTAGCAAACCTGATTAGCCACTTTCGCCGGCCACACAGAATGGCCTTGAGGATCAAATCGATGGACGTCACCGCAAAAATCAGCCTGGGCGATCCGCTGGAACCCGCACGCAAGGCCACCGCGCAGATGCTGCAAGAACGCGAGCGCACTTTCTCGCTGCCGCAGCCGTTTTACTCTGACGAGCGGCTGTTTGATATCGACATGCAGGAAATCTTTCAGAAAGAGTGGTTGATCGCCGGCATGACCTGCGAAATCCCGACCAAGGGCAACTACCTGACCCTGCAAGTCGGCAAGAACCCGATCATCGTGATTCGTGGCGCCGAAGGCGTGGTCCATGCGTTCCACAACGTCTGCCGTCACCGCGGTTCACGGCTGTGCACCAGTGAAAAAGGCAAAGTCGCCAAACTGGTCTGCCACTACCACCAGTGGACGTATGAGCTGGACGGTCGCCTGCTGTTCGCCGGTACCGAAATGGGCGCCGACTTCGACATGAAGCAGTACGGCCTCAAACCGGTGAACGTGAAAACCGCTGGCGGCTACATCTTCATCAGCCTGTCGGAAAACCCGCCGGCCATTGATGACTTCCTGTCGACGCTCAGCCATTACATGGAACCGTACGACATGGAGAACACCAAGGTGGCGGTGCAAACCACCTTGATGGAGAAAGCCAACTGGAAACTGGTGCTGGAAAACAACCGCGAGTGCTACCACTGCAACGCATCGCACCCGGAACTGCTGAAAACCCTGCTGGAATGGGACGACGTCACCGACCCGCGTGCCGACCAGGCCTTCAAGGACCACGTCGCTGCTTCGGCCGCTGCCTGGGAAGCCGAGAAGATCCCTTACGCCCACGCCAGTTTCGGCCTGCGTAACCGCATCGTGCGCATGCCGCTGCTCAAGGGCACCGTGTCGATGACCATGGACGGCAAACAGGGCTGCGCCAAGCTCATGGGCCGCATCAAGAACCCGGACCTGGGCTCGATGCGCATCCTGCACCTGCCGCACTCGTGGAACCACTGCATGGGCGACCACATCATCGTGTTCACCGTGTGGCCGATCAGCGCTCAGGAAACCATGGTCACCACCAAGTGGATCGTGCACAAGGACGCGGTCGAAGGCGTGGACTACGACGTGGAGCGCATGCGCCAGGTCTGGGATGCGACCAACGACCAGGACCGTCGCCTGGCCGAAGAAAACCAGCGCGGCATCAACTCCACCGCGTACCAGCCAGGGCCTTACTCCAAGACCTATGAGTTTGGCGTGGTGAACTTTGTGGACTGGTACAGCGAGCGGTTGCTGAACAACCTTGGGGCCGAGCCTGCGCCTTACCTCAAAGGGGTTCCGGTTCAAGGCTAAGAGCAAAATCATTAGGCCAGTTCAAGCCCGCTCCCACAAGGATCGGCGGCGTTCACAAATTCTGTGAACACCCCCATGACTGTGGGAGCGGGCTTGCCCGCGATGAGGCCGTAACATTCACCCAATCAACTTGAAGACCACCGCACCGACCCATCCTCGCCAATAAACGTCTCTTCGATGTTTTCCCCCACCAGCCGCACTTTCACATAACCGTTCAACACTCGATCCGGGTACGCCTCATCCCGCGCATTTTGCGTTTCCGACCACAGCACCCGCGAATGCCCGTTCAGCTCGCTGGCATTGCCGTAGGGAATCGCCCCATGCCCGGCGCAGCGCGCATGCAACCCGCCTTGAGCGGCGTAGCAGATGCCGTTGTGCAAATGCCCCCAATACCAATAATCCGGCTCACGCCCCAAGGCATCGCACACCGGTTGATACAGCGCCGTCTTGTTGTGTCCGGTAATGTCGAAACCCTGGTGATGACTGAGCACCATGATTTTCTTGCGCTGAGGCAGTCCTTTCATCCAGTCGATCTGCTCCTTGTTCAGTGCACCGTCCATGTACAGGTTAATCGGATCCGAGGCATACGCCGTGTCGAGGCCGATCACCAGCCAGTCATCGTTGTACAACGCAAAATAGCTGGTGCCCTGCTGCGCCGGAAAACGCTTGGCCAATTCCTTGAAATAGCCATGGGCGCCGCTGTACATCTCGTGGTTGGAGTTGAGGGTGAACGAGCCGTGCTTGCCCATGGGCCAGCCGACCATGTCGACGTCTTCCTG
This sequence comes from Pseudomonas sp. F-14 TE3482, assembly GCF_053629455.1. Classification (NCBI taxonomy): domain Bacteria; kingdom Pseudomonadati; phylum Pseudomonadota; class Gammaproteobacteria; order Pseudomonadales; family Pseudomonadaceae; genus Pseudomonas; species Pseudomonas sp. F-14 TE3482. The sequence continues at coordinate 1,772,895 of NZ_JBRJII010000001.1, read as the reverse complement.
GGAGTGGGTGCCGGCGTAATACACGTCCCCCAAGTGAACGGTGAAATCGGCCTGAGCCAGTTGCATCTGATTGGCCACCGACACCGCCGGCGCATGGCTGTCGAACGGCCCGGTACCCCAGTCGCCGGCGATGGCCAGGGTTACATCACTGTCCATGCGCATCAGCGCCGGGTTGGTAGCGAACGGCGCGTGATGCCGCAGGTTCTCGATCCACTTGAGCAGCGCCTCGCTCCACAGCAGATCCAGCAGTTCCCATTTGCGACAACCGAGCAAGCTGCCGTCCTTGAGCACTCGGGTTTGCAGCTCGTCTGCCGATTGCGGCAAGGGAGTGGCGTTACCGATATGCAGGATCGACAATCCGTGGGCCAACTCCCACGGCACACTCGGTTGATCGTCGGGCAAGTCGCCGTTTTTGAGGACGTAGTGCGCCTGATCGTGACCCCGTTGCAATAGCGCGACGATGGCCTCGTACTCCTTGGGTTCAAGCTCGCTGACGAGCTTTTTCCAGGCCATATCCAAACGGGTGAACAAGCCATGTACGCGTAGCTTGACCTTGTCGTACTCGTGTTCCCAATGACTGACCAATGACATGTCGCGTTCCTCCATCCGTAGTGGAATTACAGGGTTTTCATGAACTCGATGAGCGCCCGCTTATCGAGCTCCGACAGTTGCGTGCCGTACAGGTGGCCGCCGTTATGGTTGCCCTCCAGGCGCGTGTCGTATTTGAAGTCCGCCGAGGCCTTCATTTGCTGGCCACTGGTGACGAAGCCGACTTTGTCCTGGTCGTACACATCGGAGCCGGTGAAGAACACCAGCGGTCTCTTTTCCGGTGGTTGCAGCAAATCCCACAGGGTCGGCACCGAACCGTTGTGCAAGTACGGCGCGCGCAACCAGACGCCGTCGGTGGGCGTGTTGCTGTAGCTCTGGGTCTTGCGATAGGCGCCGAAGTCGAACGGTGATTTCTTGAAGCCATGGAAAGCCGTCACTAAACCATTGGTGAACGAGTTCAGCCGATGGGGATCGGTGCCCAGTTCCTCAATGTTGGTGGTGACCTGACCGGTGTCGGTGCGGCCGAAATCATGACAACCGGCGCAGTTGTTTTCCCAGACCGGCTTGCCCTGTGCGACCTTGGCCTGATCCAGCGTGAACGGCCAGGCCGGCGCCTTGTGGCCCAGCAGCCAGTTGGTCACTCGATTGAAGCTGGCCGGCAACACTGACTCCGGCGTTGCGCCCACGGCCATGGCCGCCGCGTAGTTACGCTCATGGATGTCGTTGTTGTTGCCGTCCCAGTGCAGGTACAGCGACTCCCGAGGCTTCTGGTTCCAGACTTGCGGCAAGTCGACGGTGCCGATGGTCGAGTCGTCCGGGAAGCCGAACACCACCATTTTCGTCGGGTTGAAAGTGTCGGTGCGCCCCGGCCCTTGCGGTGCGCGCAGACGTTGCCAGGCATAGGCCTGTTTCTGCTTGACCAGCGCGCTCGTGGCCATCGGAATGATCACGTAACGGTTGTACAAGCGCTCGAAAAAACCGAGCTGGAACTTGCTGTTGATCGCCGTCATCACCGCGTCGGGGGTGAATGTCGGATCGCTGGCGCAATTGTAGGCGAACCACTGGAAGGCCTGCAGTTGCAGGGTATTGGCCGGCGCAGTGGCCACCGGGATGGCGACCTCGCTGGTATTGGCCCGGTAGGAACCGGTGTGGCACAGGGCGCAGTTGGGCTCCACGGTCGGGTAGCCGATCTGCCGCTTGGCCATACCGATCGGCAGGTCCTTGCCGTTCTCATAGAGGAAACCGAAAACTTCGTAGCCGCCGGGTTTCGGCAGTTTATCCGGGCACATCTGCGGCAATACGGCGAACAGGTAATAGGGAATCCGCGCTTCAACGCCCAGGCCGATGGCGCCGTACTTGTAGTGGTCCTCATCGGAGGCGTACTGCTCTGCCGGCACCACCCGCAGCATCTGGTACCAGGTTTCGTAGCCGATAAACCCCAGCGCCAGCACCACAACCAGCGTGGCGACTTTGAAGCTGTGCCGCTGCCAGCGTCGCGCCCAGGCTGCGCGCCACGCATGCCAGCCGTCGCGAAGTAACGCCAGCGGCCGATTGGCCGGCGCGCTGCCCAGGTACAGCAGAACCCCGAGGATCAGGAACATGCTCAGATCACCCAGCAGCATCGGCACGAATACCTGAGCCTGGTTGCTGGTGTTGATCAGGTAGATCCAGAACGCCACGGCGACCAGTCGCGACAACACGCACAGCCACGAATGCACGACGTACCGCGGTGCGTTGAAGCCTGACGGCATGTAGAACAGGCTGATCCCCACCAGCAGCATGCCGGCGTTTTCCAGCCACGGATCGGAGAGTTGCGGCGGCATCCCGAGCATCGAAGTCAGCAACGCCGGCGCGAACAGCGCCGGAATTGCGAAGACCATGTTCATCACGATGCCTAGCCAGATGAAGCGTTGAAACCAGCGGATGTAACTGTCCATAGCATCCATTCCTTGTCGTCACCAATCCCAGTCAGCCCACGGCTTTTGTGGCGAGGGAGCTTGCTCCCGCTCGGCTGCGAAGCAGTCGTAAAACCAGAAAACGCGGTGTATCTGATAGATCGCACCCTCAGGTTTTGGGGCTGCTACGCAGCCCAGCGGGAGCAAGCTCCCTCGCCACAGTAAGCAGTGCTAGCCGAGGGCGGTTTTCTCCAGGTGTTGCAGGATGATCGGGTACACATCGAGCACCGCATTCTTGCCGAACATGCAGTCGATATGCCCGTAACCCGGCACCACATGGCGGCTGTAGCGCTCCGGCCCATGGGCTTTGCACACGCGCTCATAGGTCTTGAGCGTGCTTTCCGGCAGGTAGCACTGGTTGTCTTCGCCGCTGATGAAACAGATCGGCATCGTCAGCCGGTCGAAGTGCGGCATGTAGACGTCCTGGCCCTTGAAGTCCACCAGATGGCCTTTGCGCAGGATCAGCGCCAAGTGCTCGAAGGTCTGCATGTTCGATTCGCCGAACAGCTCATGCAGGTTGTCATGCAAGGTGTCGTTGAGCGTGTCGTGGCGGTACAGCGACGCGTACATGAAGGTGATGCGATGGCACACCGGGTTGGTGCAGTAGCCCTGAGCCTCGATGCGGGCGTAGCCGTTGAGGGCCTTGTCGTAGAGTTTGTTGAACCAGCTCTCCTTGTTGTCGGCATACGCGGTGAGGGATTTGATGCCGATGGCGTCGAGCATCCCCGGAAGGTGCAGGCCGGCCTTGAGCCCGGTTGCCGTGGCGACCACCGTATCCGCGGCGATCTGCGAACAGACCACCGAACGTACGCCCTGCAACCCGGCCAGCAACGACATAAAGAAAGTCGTCGCCCCGTAGCAATGCACCACGCATTGCACGTCCGCGGCCTTGGTCGCCTGCTGGATCTGCGCGATGGCGGCCTTGAAGTCGTACTGCGCAATCTGGTCGCCGTTCCATTCCTTCTTGCTGGCGGGCAACAGAATGCTCACCCGCAAATCCAGCAGCCAGACGTCGTACTCGTGCTTGCACAAGAACTCCAGCAGGTTGGTCTGGATGGTGTCGGTGGAGAAAATATTCGAGCCCACGCCCAAGCCATGCACCAGCATCACCGGCCCTTTGCTGCCAGCCTGATAGCGGGTCAGGCGTAGCTGTACGTTGTCTTCGGTCTGGAAGAACTGCACGCTCGGAATCGGTGCATCCAATGGGCGTTTCTGCCGCGGCGGTGCGTCAGGGTTGAAGTAGATGTCGCCAGCGAACACCCCGCCGTAGCTCTCCCACAAGATGCCGGCGAAGAACTTGCCGAACCGCGCCAGACCGTCGATGCGCTCGCGTTCGTTGCGCGCGTTGAGCACCTTCATGGTGGTCATCTGCTTGGCGAAATCGGCTGGATGGATGTGCATCACCCCCGAACCCAGCACTTCACCGGTCTTGTCCGACCCACGATACAGCGTCACGTAGAGGGTGCTGGTGTCGTGCCAGACGTTCAGCACGCCGTTGTCTTCGGGCACGGTTTTGAACGCGCTGAAGTAATAATCGCTGCCGTCCTCGGCGGTCAGTTTCATGTCGTAATTCATGTGCCGTACGCCGACCTGTTCCTGATACTCCTCGAACAGGTTGAATACGCCATTGCTGGCGGTCAGCGGTTCCGACGACAGACCCGGCGCATTGAGCGTGCCGACCAGCGTCGCAGCGTGTTCCGGCTCCTTGATCATGCGGTTGAGGTCGTTGGCGGTGATGGTCAGGGTGAACTCGATCGGCGAGTTCTCCGACTCGCCGCGTTTGGCCGCCGTTTCGTAGAGCTTGAGATCGGTGCCTTGAGGCTGAGTGAAGTCCTTGGAGAAATAGCCTTTCATGGTTTCGGTGAACTGCACGCCGAGGGTCGGTGGCGCCACTTGTTTGCGCGGTGCCGAGGGCAGCGTGTAGTCGATGTGCCAACCGCGATCGGCCGCCAGAAGGCCCATGTTGCGCTCGCTCACGGCAGAAATGGTCAGCAGGGGATTGACCGCCAGGGAAGTCGGAATCACCGCGCCGTCGGCCACGTACAACCCGGCATAGACATTGGTGCCACTGGCGCTGCTGAATACCTGGCCCTTGTGGTTGACCACGCCCTGCTCCGCGTCCTCGCCCATCACGCAACCGCCCAGCGGGTGGACGGAAACGATGCTGTGTTTGAGCAGCTCGGTCCAGATCGGATTCTCGACCCAAATCCCGCCTAATGCCTTGGTGCTCTGGTGCAGCCGATCGTTGCCAATCTTCACGTTTTCCTGCTCGCCGACGCCCGGCCAGTCGATGCGCAACTGATCCTTGCTGTCGAGCACCATGCGCCCCTTGCCGTCGTCGTGGCTCATGATCAGGTAGGTCTGCATGTTATGCAGGGCGCCGTGATACGGGCCGCGCAGGAAGCTTTCGGTTTCGCGCTCCGCGTACTTGAGCTTGCCGGTGAAACTGTCGTCGGTGGGCTTGCCGATCAACCCGGCGAACGCGGCCATGCTCGGCACCATGGGCCGGCCGAGCGCGCCGGGGATCGAGCCTTCTTCGATGACCATGCGGCTGCGCCAGTCGCCTTCGGTACGCATGTCGATGATCGAGGTGATGCACGGGCCAACCGGTTTCATTTCACTGGCCGGATGCGCGCCGAAACCGATGCCGTTGATCGCTTGGTCGCAGTTGTGGCCGAAACCGAGAATGTCACCGTTGCCGCTCATGTTCTCGCCGAGCTGATTGGACGTCGACAAGCCTTTGTCCCGAGAGCGCAGGAGGATTTCGGTGGAGCCCAGGGTGCCCGCCGAAACCACGACGACGTCAGCCTTGACGAATAACGTCGGTGCCGAGAATTTCTCGCGGCCACTGTCCAGGTATTGGAAGTGCACGATCCAGCCGTCGCCGTCGGCGTCGCGCTCCAGATGCCGAACCTCGGCCTGGCAGAAAATCTCCGCGCCGTGGTTCCAGGCGTCCGGCAGGTAATTCATCAGCGTGGTGTTCTTGGCCTTGTTGTTACAGCCCGACACGCAGTCGCCGCAGTGGTTGCACGGTAATTGCTCGACGCCGACGTGGTTGAGATTGTTCGGCAGTTTGTCGAAGGTCACGTTGATCGGCGGCTTGTAGAAATGCGCCCCCTGCTTGAGGTAGTCCGCAGATTTTTTGTTGGCTTCCAGTTTCGGCAGCACCGGCGAGGTGCTTGGGTAGGGATTGGGCTTGAGCATCTCCCGAGCCCGGGCGTACCCATCCTTGAGCAGCGTGTCGCGGTGTTCACGCACCGCCAGCGGCCAGCGTGGATCGTCGAACACGCCGGGCTCCGGTTCCAAGGCGACGTTGGCGTTGATCAGCGACGTGCCGCCCAGGCCGCAACCGACCACCACGTTCTGCTGGGCGTTGACGTGCAGGTCGAACAACCCGGTGCGCGAACCGATGTGCCCGTCCGGGTCATGGACTTGCAGCTCTTCGGTGGCCGCCAGCATCGTGTTGGGGTATTCGCCCGGCTGGATTTCCCGGCCCCGCTCCAGCAGGCACACCCGCTTGCCGGCCCGGGACAGGCGCGACGCCGCGATCCCGCCGCCGTAGCCGGAGCCGATGACGATCACGTCGTAATGTTCCTTGATGTCGCTGATGGGCGTGGCGATCCGTGTCATGGGTCATTTCCTCTCAGGCAGATGGGCAACTCTGTGGTTGCCTGCAATCGATAGACGAACAAACGCCTGGTCACCGGGCACGGTCGGGCCTCAATGGCAGCGGCGTCAGGGTATGGGGAAAGGCTTCAGGCGCTATAGGCGAGCGCGCTGATTGGTGGCGCGACGGTGAATCCGTTTACGCAGCAAGGTGGCGGGGGTCGGTACACAGGTCACGCAAGGGTTTGGGTGCGAGCGATATGGCTGGCTATCCATCACGCGTTCTCCCTGAACCAGATGTGGATAAGTGACGGCTGTCCTTGTGCCTGAGAGTGAAGACAGGCGACAGATCGAAGTCAAGGAAGTGCCTTAGAACTGTATGAAATCTGATCTATCGCGTTCGGGCCTATACAGACCGTGGCTTGCAGGGTTCAGCGAACAAGTTATCCACATCTCCACCCACAGCTATTGGGGACAACTGTGGACGAGAGCCCAAATTTATTCACAAAAAATGAAGAAAAACCGTGACTTATCCAGAAGCAGGGTTTTATGCAGCTACTGATCGTTTTTTGATCAAAAGTCTGCAGAGCACGGTTTATATGACATGTAGAGGATGGCGAACACCTTATCCACAGAAGCACCAACAGACTTTGGGGGCAACTTGGCAGGCTCTGTGGAAAACTGCTGAAAGCCGTGAGAATTCGGGGTTTGCGGAAGGATTAACGAAGGGAAACGGCAAATTGAACATTATTTGATCAACTCACTGAAAGCCACGGTTTATATAGCCTGTAGCGGACAGCGAACATCTTATCCACAGAAGCGCCAACAGAGATTGGGGGCAAGTATCGGCTTACGCAGGAAGTCGTTCTGTGGAAAAAGCTCGAAAAAACCGTGGCTTAGACTGGTTGTTTTTTGTACGGAGGGCTGAAGGGCTTGCTGGGTACGGGGTGTAGCGAGGCGCGAACATGTTATCCACAGAAGCGCTAACAGGGATTGTGGGTAAATGCGCCAATTCTGGGTCAGGCAACATCGATGGTGAATGTCAGTCCGTCATCGCGAGCAGGCTCGCTCCCACAGGTGTTCGATGTCCTTAAGGCCGATACATCAAATACGCCTCCCCCGTAACCCGAATCATCGGGTGGGGCGTGATCTGGCAGGTATCGACGATCCGGAAGCCATGGCGCTCATAAAACCGTCGGGCGCCGGTATTCACCGCGTAATCGATCAGGCTCAAGCCGTTGAGCCCCAGCTGATTGGCACGGTCGTAGGCGTAGGCGAGGAATCGTTGGCCCAAGCGCTGATTGCGCCAGCCCTCATGCAGGGCCAGGCTCGAAATATAAAGGGTGTCGGGGATTTCCATCGTGGCATACGGCGCCAGGACCGGATCGGTCACGGGAGCGGCCAATGGATCGTGGCGCATCGCGTAGCTGTGCAGCATGCCGATGACCTGTCCCTCGGCCTGCGCGATCAGGCAGTTCTGATAGGAGAAATCGACGTCTTCACGAGCGTAACGACTGGCACCGACCTCCAGCAGGTCCTGGCCGGGCTGCGCCAGTTGGCTCCAGATGTAATCCGCCGCACCTTCTGATGAAATCTGAAACAAGCGAGCAATCTCCCGCGCATCCGTGCGCAGGGCCGAACGAAACTCAACTGCCATTTACGGGACTCCACAGGACTGTTAGCGAACCACGCCTTCTTCAATCAACAACTTGAGAATGGCTTCAGCGCCCGCCTGCGCGGTCACGCCCTTGAGCACCTGCCCGCCTCCGCCACTGGCCTTGGCCGTCGCGGCTTTCATGCGGTCTGCACCGCTCTTGGCCTTGATCACTTTCAAGCGCTTGGGGCGTGGCTTGGCCGGTTGCAGCGTGGCCACCGCCAGCAGTTCATCGTCGATTACTTCGACTTCATCCGCGTGCAACACCCCGCGCCGCGCCGGGCCGTAGGCACTCTGCCGAGGCTTGGGCGCCGCGTTATCCACAGTCGCCAGAAACGGCAGGCGTACTTTCAAGCGCCGACGCTGCCCGCGCGGCAAGGCCTGCAGCACCAGCGCCGAACCGCCGTCGATGGATTCGACCTGCGCCAACCCCACCACCAGCGGCCAGCCAAGGCTTTCCGCCAGCAGGAACGGCAACATGCCCGAGCCTTCACCGGTTTCCGCCTGGCTGCCGGTCAGCACCACTTGCGCCCCGGCATCACGCAAATACGCGGTCAACGCCGGCAGCGCGTCAGCACCTTCCGGTTGTTCCAGCACATGCAGCTGCTCCAGGCCCATGCCCAGATAAGCGCGCAATGCCGGTTCGGCGACGTCGCCGGCATGCAGCACTTGCAGGTTATCCCCAGCCAGTTGCAGGCCCAGTTCAACCGCTCGTGCATCCTGCTCGGCGCGGCGTGGCCGGCCGGAGGTCGGGTGGGCGCCGATGGACACCAGGCTGATGATTTTCGTGCTCATAACCCTTTCCTTTCCTTAAGCCGCATCGCGCTTGGCTTCATTGCGGTAAGCCTCTACCGCATCGATCAAGGCTTGAAGAATCTCGGCGCTCTCACCGATCACCGACAGGTCGGCCCGTTTGATCATGTCGCAGCCAGGATCGAGGTTGATCGCCACCACCTTGTCGCAGGCACCAATGCCTTGCAGGTGCTGGATCGCCCCGGAAATGCCCACCGCCACGTAAACCCGTGCCGTCACCCAAGTGCCGGACGCACCGACCTGACGGTCGCGAGCCATGAAACCGTCGTCCACCGCCACCCGCGACGCACCTTCGGTCGCGCCCAACGCCTCGGCCGTCCTGTGGAAAAGTCCCCAGTCCTTGACCCCGTTGCCGCCGGAGAAGATGAACTCCGCTTCGGCCATCGGAATCGCCGCCGGGTCCACCGCCACCGCGCCCAGATCTTCGATCCGCGACAGGCTGCGGGCGACTGCTGTGGATAACTCCACTGGCAGGGCTTCGTGACGGGTTTCGCTGACCGGTTCGGCGCATTCGGCAGCGGCCAGAATCAAGCGGGCGACCGGACGCGCAAGGTCTTGCAAACCAGCACCGGCGCGGCCGATGCACTCCTGTTCCTTGACCTGCCAGACCCGCGTGGCCGGGCGTTCGCCCAGTGCCGCGGCGAAGCGTCGACCCAGTTCGCCGCCACCGCTGCGGCTGTCCGGCAGCAACCAGTGACGGGGGCTGAACTGGTTATCCACAGCCCGCAGGCCCTGGACCCGTTGTTCCGGTGCATAACCGCTGAATTCGTCGCCCTCAAGCACCAGCAAGCGGTCAACGCCCGCCGTGGCGAAGGCGTTTTCCTTGTGCTCACCGAAGACCACCGCCAGTACCGCGCCGTCCTTGCCGGCCAACTGATGGGCCAGGCCGAGCAAGTCGCGGTCGTGGCTGCTCAAGCGGCCGCCGACCATGTCCGGCACCACGCTGATGTAGAACGCAGGTGCAGCCACTTGATGCAGCGGCAATTGCACTTCAACCGCCGCCGAGCGTTTGGTCGCCCCGCCCTGCTGAGCGCCGCTGCGGTCGATTCGCTTGATGCCGTTGGGGCCGATAAAACCGATCCCGTGAGGGTTCTTGCGGATGACACCGTTAGGCCCCATCCAGCTATGTTGCGCCGGTTGCATGGCCGCGTGCAGCGGGTGCAGACGGTTGCGGGCGATCCATTCGGCGCGTGGGTCGCGGCGGATAATGTCGCTCATCAATGCACCTCCGCAGGTTCACGTTTGGCCGGTGCCGAAGGCTTTCCCGGCGCGGCGTCTTCGAGCAAGGCGTCGGCCACCAGTTCGGCGATGTCCTTGATTAGTGGACGCGGTTCGACCACGCCTTCGAGCATCGCGGTGCACTGTGGGCAACCCACGGCCACCAGTTCGGCGCCGGTTTCGCGGATGTCTTCCATGCGCATGTCGGGGATCCGTTGCTTGCCCGGAATGTCGGTGATCGGTGCACCGCCACCGCCGCCGCAGCAGCGCGAACGGAAACCGGAGCGTTGCATTTCCTTGATCTCGATGCCCAGGGCGCGCAGTACTTCACGCGGCGCCTCGTACTCGCCGTTGTAGCGGCCGAGGTAGCACGGGTCGTGATAGGTCACGCTGCTGCCTTTGTGCTGGCCGAGGTTCAGGGCGCCTTCGCCAATGATCTCCGCCATGTAAGTGCTGTGGTGCTGCACGAGGTAGTTGCCGTCGAAGGCGCCGTACTCGTTTTTCAGCACGTGGAAACTGTGCGGGTCGCAGGTGACGATGCGGTTGAAGCTGTATTTGGCCAAAGTCTGGATGTTGCGTTTGGCCAACAGCTGGAAGGTCGCTTCATCGCCCAGACGTCGGGCCACGTCACCACTGTCACGCTCTTCAAGCCCCAGCACCGCAAAGTCGACCTTGGCCGCTTTCAGCACTTTGACGAAGGCACGCAGGGTGCGCTGGTTACGCATGTCGAAGGCACCGTCGCCGACCCAGAACAGCACGTCGGTGGATTTTTTCTCGCTGAGCAGGTTCAGGTTCAAATCCGCCGCCCAGTTCATCCGCCCGCCCGGCGCGAAGCCGCCAGGGTTATCAGTGGCGATCAGGTTTTCCAGGACTTCGGCGCCCTTGTTCGGGGTCGCGCCTTTTTCCAGGGTCAGATGGCGGCGCATGTCGACGATGGCGTCGACGTGCTCGATCATCATCGGGCATTCCTCGACGCAGGCACGGCAAGTGGTGCAGGACCACAGGGTTTCAGCGTCTACCAGACCGTTGACGATTGGTTGATGCGGATTGCCACCGTGTTCGCCAATTGCTTTGCCTGGATAAGGGCTACCAGCGAACTTGGCATCGGTGCCACCGGCCAGGCCAACGACCATGTCCTGAATCAGTTTTTTCGGGTTCAGCGGCTGGCCCGCGGCGAACGCCGGGCACGCGGCTTCGCATTTACCGCACTGCACGCAGGCGTCGAAGCCGAGCAGTTGGTTCCAGGTGAAATCCTTGGGTTTTTCCACGCCCAGTGGCGCGTTCGGGTCATTCAGGTCCAGCGGCTTCAAGCCGGTGGAACGACCGCCGCCAAAGCGTTCGGCGCGACGGTGCCAGGCCAGGTGCAATGCACCGGCGAAGGCGTGCTTCATCGGTCCGCCCCAGGTCATGCCGAAGAACAGTTCGCTAACGCCCCACAGCACACCGACGCCGAGGATCGCAGCCACTACCCAGCCACCGAAGTTTTCCGGAAGGATGCCCGCCACCGGCAGGGTCAGCAGGAAGAACGACGCCGAGAACGCCATCAGGCTCTTCGGCAGGCGCATCCACGGGCCTTTGGACAACCGGGCCGGTGGGTTGCGACGGCGCAGGAACATAAAGATCGCGCCGACAAACATCACCGCCGACATCAGCAGCAGCGCATAACCGAGGATGCGGTTATGCAGGCCAAAACCATGAACCAGAATCGCCAGCACAATGGACGCTACCGCACCACCGGCCGTGGCGACGTGGGTGTTGGCGATGTATTTGTCCCGCGCGACGACGTGGTGCAAATCGACCATGTAGCGCTTGGGCATGGCGAACAGGCCACCGATCAGGTCGACTTTCGACGCCCGGCCCTGACGCCACATAGCCACCCGCCGCAACGCGCCCAGGACAGCCAGGCCCAAGGCAGCGAACAACAGGATTGGAAGAAGGGTGTTCAACATGTGGAGCTCCCAAAGACCGCAGGGTCTTGCAGGTCGAGATGCCTGACTCGGTTCCTGTGGGAGCGGGCTTGCCCGCGATTGCATTTTGTCAGTCACATCTGCATTGACTGACCCACCGCTATCGCGGGCAAGCCCGCTCCCACAAGGTCATGTGCAAGCCGTTAGAAGTCTTTGCACAACCGCAACGCGTCATAGATCGCCGCGTGGGTGTTGCGCTGGGCCACGCAGTCGCCGATGCGGAACAGCAAGTAGCCGTCGCCCGCCTGGCTCAACGAAGGTTGCGGCTTGATCGCGAACAGGGCTTCGATGTCCATCTGGCCTTTGTTGCGCGAGCCTTCCTTCATGGCGTAGTAGATTTCTTCGTCTGGACGCACACCGTTTTCGACGACGACCTGATCCACCACCCGCTCCTCTTTGGCGCCGGTGTATTCGTTTTCCAGCACCGCCACCAGCTTGTCGCCTTCGCGGTAGACCTTCTCCAGCATCATGTCGCCGGTCATGATCACTTCTTTCGGGTACATGCTGCGGTAGTAAGTCGGGAACGACGTACCGCCGATGGCCACGCCCGGTTTGATGTCGTCGGTGACGATCTCGACCTGGCTGCCCTTGTCGGCAAGGAAGTCGGCCGTCGACATCCCGGTGAACTCGCAAATGGTGTCGTAGACCAGCACGTTCTTGCCCGGCGCAACCTTGCCGTCGAGGATGTCCCAGCTGCTGACCACCAGGCCTTCAGCCGCGCCCCAGTGCTCGTTCTGTTCCAGGAACGGATGGCCGCCAACGGCGAGCACCACCACGTCAGGACGCAGGTCGAGAATAGTCGCCGCATCCGCCGCCACGCCCAGGCGCAGATCGACTTTCAAGCGCGCCAGTTCCAGCTGGAACCAGCGAGTGATACCCGCGATCTGGTCCCGTTGTGGAGCTTTCGACGCCGTAGTGATCTGCCCGCCGATGAATTCTTTCTTCTCGAACAGGGTCACGTCGTGGCCACGTTCGGCCGACACGCGAGCCGCTTCCATCCCGGCGGGACCGGCACCGACCACCACGACTTTGCGCTTCACACCGGTCGATTTCTCGATGATGTGCGGCACGCCCATGTATTCACGGGAAGTCGCGGCGTTCTGGATGCACAAGACGTCCAGGCCCTGGTACTGACGGTCGATGCAGTAGTTGGCGCCGACGCATTGCTTGATCTGGTCGACCTGACCCATTTTGATTTTGGCAATCAGGTGCGGGTCAGCAATGTGGGCGCGGGTCATGCCGACCATGTCGACGTAGCCGCCCTCCAGAATACGGGTTGCCTGGTTCGGGTCCTTGATGTTCTGCGCGTGCAGCACCGGGGCCTTCACCACTTCTTTGATACCGGCGGCCAAATGCAGGAATGGCTCCGGTGGATAACTCATGTTCGGGATAACGTTGGCCAGGGTGTTGTGGGTGTCGCAACCCGAGCCCACGACGCCGATGAAGTCGATCATGCCGGTGTCGTCGTAGTACTTGGCGATCTGCTTCATGTCTTCGTGGGACAAGCCGTCCGGGTGGAACTCGTCACCGCACAGACGAATGCCGACGCAGAAGTCCGGACCGACTTCCTTGCGCACAGCCTTGATCACTTCCAGGCCGAAACGCATGCGGTTTTCGAAGCTGCCGCCCCATTCATCGGTACGCTTGTTGACCCGCGGGCTCCAGAACTGGTCGATCATGTGCTGGTGCACGGCAGACAATTCGACGCCGTCCAGGCCACCGGCCTTGGCCCGCGCGGCTGCGCTTGCGTAGTTGCCGATCACCCGCCAGATTTCTTCCGGCTCGATGGTTTTGCAGGTCGCGCGGTGCACCGGTTCACGGATGCCCGACGGCGACAGCAGGGTTGGCCAATGTTCGCCATCCCAGCGCGAACGACGACCCATGTGGGTAATCTGGATCATGATCTTGGCGCCATGCTTGTGCATGGCATCGGCCAGGTTCTGGAAGTGCGGAATGATCCGGTCGTCGGCCAGGTTGACCGACTTCCACCAGCCTTGCGGGCTGTCGATGGCCACGCTGGAGGAACCGCCGCAAATCGCCAGGCCGATCCCGCCCTTGGCTTTCTCTTCGTAATACTTGACGTACCGGTCGGTGGTCATGCCGCCGTCGGTGGCGTAGACCTCGGCGTGCGCGGTGCTGAGCACGCGGTTGCGGATGGTCAGTTTGCCGATCTGGATCGGCTGGAACATTGCTTCGAAAGCCATGGCGGGGTCCTCGACTTACAACGGCTTGACGGTGAACAAACCGTCGTCGTGGCCTTCTTCGGAGCCACCGTAGACTTGTTCGGCGACAGTGCGGATCTTGCTGCCGCGAGCAGCCAGGATCTGGTCCATGGCACCGGCGAACCAGCCAGTGAACATGTAGTCGACCTTGCGCCCGACCTTGCCGTACACATAGACAAATGCGGAGTGTTCGAGCTTGACGCTGGCGGTGCCTTTGTCGAGGTCGATGTCCTGAATCTTGAACAGGCCCCAGCCGCGTTGCGACAGACGCTTCATGTAGTGCTCGAACACTGCAACGCCTTCCAGGCCGTGGCATTCAGCTTCTTTTTCACACCAGTGCCAGGCGGACTTGTAGCCGGCCTTGTAGAGGATTTCGGCGTAGGCGTCGGCGCCCAGCACTTCCTCGATGCCCATGTGGTTGTTGACGAAGAAGTGACGCGGCACATACAGCATCGGCAGGGCGTCGGAGGTCCAGACACCGGTTTCGCTGTCGACTTCGATTGGCAATTGCGGGGCGATCTTGGCCATGGAAACTTAACTCCAGAAAAATTTTGGTGTTGCCCTCGGCACGGACGGCCGGGGGAAAGGATTCAGAAATGCGGTGGCTTATTCGCCCCAAACGTCTTTGAGGACGTTCACCCAGTTCTCGCCCATGATCTTGCGCACCACCCGCTCGGAATGGCCGCGTTTGAGCAGGGTCTCGGTCAGGTTCGGGAACTCGCCCACGGTGCGGATGCCCAGCGGGTTGATGATCTTGCCGAAGCTGGTCAGACGGCGGGCGTAGCCCTTGTCATGGGTCAGGTATTCGAAGAAGTCCTGGCCATGGCCCTGGGTGAAGTCGGTGCCGATGCCGATGGCGTCTTCGCCGACGATGTTCATGGTGTATTCGATCGCTTCGGCGTAGTCGTCGATGGTCGAATCGATGCCCTTGGCCAAGAACGGCGCGAACATGGTCACACCCACGAAACCGCCGTGATCGGCAATGAACTTCAGTTCTTCATCGGATTTGTTGCGCGGGTGTACTTTCAGACCCGACGGCAGGCAATGGGAGTAGCAAACCGGCTTCTTGGATTCGAGGATGACTTCTTCGGACGTTTTCGAGCCGACGTGGGACAGGTCGCACATGACGCCGACGCGGTTCATTTCAGCGACGATTTCACGACCGAAACCCGACAGGCCACCGTCTCGCTCGTAGCAACCGGTACCGACCAGGTTTTGGGTGTTGTAGCACATCTGCACGATACCGACGCCCAGCTGCTTGAACACCTCAACGTAGCCGATCTGGTCTTCAAACGCGTGAGCATTCTGGAAGCCAAAGAGGATACCGGTCTTGCCCTGCTCCTTGGCCTTGCGGATATCGGCGGTGGTGCGCACCGGAATCACCAGGTCGCTGTTCTCGCGGATCAGCTTCTGGCTGGCGGCGATGTTGTTGACAGTGGCCTGGAAGCCCTCCCACACCGACACGGTGCAGTTGGCCGCGGTCAGACCGCCTTTGCGCATGTCTTCAAACAGCTCGCGGTTCCACTTGGCAATAATCAGCCCGTCGATAACGATGCTGTCGGCGTGCAATTCGGCTGGGCTCATCAGGCTGTCCCCTATTAGCGATTCATGCGCCGAATCGTG
Organism: Pseudomonas sp. F-14 TE3482; assembly: GCF_053629455.1. NCBI lineage: Bacteria > Pseudomonadati > Pseudomonadota > Gammaproteobacteria > Pseudomonadales > Pseudomonadaceae > Pseudomonas > Pseudomonas sp. F-14 TE3482. The sequence goes on along the minus strand of NZ_JBRJII010000001.1, from coordinate 1,757,288 downwards.
TGCCGGCGCTTTGGGGCCAGCATATGCCTCGGTGCAGGGGTAGCCGGGTGCAAAAACGACAGGGGGTTTGCCGAAAGCGTCAATCTGCGACAAAGGGTCGTCAACAGGCGTCATTGCCTACCTATCCAACACCGCCCGCTTGGGCCAGAATTCGCCGCATCACTGGGTGTAATCACTGAATTAAGGGCGGCGACGCAATGAAATCGATCTTCCTGGCTTTGGCACTGATAGCGACTGGCGTACACGCAGCTGAAGAGGCCGACGACAACCCTTGCGACGCCGTCGAAAACGAAATCCAGACCCTGGAATGCTCGGCCTACAGCAGAACCACCGCCGAACAGCTGCTGAGCGACAACTATCAGAGCCTGACCGAGCGCATGCAAACGCTTTACGGCAACAACAAGGCGCAACTGACCGACATCACCGCCAAAATCAAAACCGCACAACAGCAATGGCTGAAAACCCGGGATGCCGATTGCGCAGTGGACGCATTTCCGGCGACCAGCGGTAGCAAAGCGTTCACCATTGCGCAGAATGATTGCATAGCGCGCATGAGTGACGAGCGGTCGGAGTTTTTGGAGTCGATTGGGCAGGAGTGATCCTGAATCGTCCGTCGAAAGCTGGTAGCCCTACCAGCTTTTACCTTCAATCAAGACCTTTCCCACAGGTTTCACCGAGCAAACCTACAACTCCCGCCGGGTAAGGGTTAAAGCAGTTTTTTCGAGCAACATCCCGACAAATTTCGTTTATTGGCCACCTGAAAAATATAAGTAAAGATTCGCAAAATCTTATAAAAGACTTATATTCTCCATGAACAGCATTCACTGGACTCGAAAGGCCGTTAAGCAGCTCTTGAAATTGCATTCCGTTCATCAGATCCAGGTTCGTGATGCCATCACGGCGCTAGCTGGCATGCCTGATGTAGGCAACGTCAAAGCACTGGTCGGTCATGACTACGCCTATCGACTGCGAGTCGGTAGTTATCGGGTCATGTTCGACTGGGATGGCGCGATCAAAGTGGTCAGTATTCAAGAGGTCAAAAAACGCGATGAACGCACCTACTGAGATTCAAATCATCAACGACGCGGAGGGAAAACCGGCGTTCGTGGTCATTCCCTACGCGCAGTATGTGGCGCAGAAGATCGCGCCCGATCTGATCCCACACGAAGTGGTCAGTCGCATCGTCGATGGTGCGACGCCTATTCGCGCCTGGCGCGAACACCTGAACCTTACGCAGGATGAAGTTGCCAAACGCATGGGCATTTCCCAACCGGCTTTCGCCCAGCAAGAGACGGTCGCCAAGCCCCGCAAGTCAACCCGTGAAAAAATTGCCGCAGCTTTTGGCATCACCGCCAGCCAACTAGAGTTGTAAGCTGAACGCCAGCATCAGGAAAAGGGATTGAAATGAAAATCTGCGGCATCGAAATCAAAGGCAGCGAAGCGATCATCGCCGTGGCCTCCCTCGACGGTCAGGCGCTCAGTCACGTCGCCCTCGCCACCAGGAAAATCGCCCTCGACGAGGACGACGAAGCCGCCAACGTCAAAGTCTTCGCCGCTCAGGTGGCGTCGTTCGTTCGTGAGAACTCAATCGACCGGATCGCGATCAAGAAGCGCAGCAAGAAAGGCGAGTTCGCCGGTGGGCCGACTACGTTCAAGATAGAGGGGATTTTCCAGCTGCTGGAAAATTGCGAGGTGACGCTGCTGTCGCCGCAGACCATCAATGCGCAGAACAAGAAGTTCGATTTTGCACTGCCGGAGACGCTGAACAAGTATCAGCATGAGGCGTACAAGGCGGCGTGCTCGGCCTTGATGAAGAAGTAACATTTTCTCTCATCAACACAGATCATTGTGGGAGCGGGCTTGCCCGCGATGGCGGTGTGTCAGTCAACATCAACATTGAATGTGCCGGCCTCATCGCGGGCAAGCCCGCTCCCACAGGTTTCTCGGTGTCGTCAGAATTACGCTTGGGCGGTACGCCTGTCTTCACGCGGGCACCGCTCAAACCTCGCCCGATAACTCCGGGTGAAATACGATGGCGATTCAAACCCGCATGCGATGCTCACTTCCAACACACTCATGTTCGTCTGACGCAGCAACTGCCGCGCCTTCTCCAGCCTTAACCGCAGGTAGAAATTGCTCGGCGTGTCGTTCAGATGCAGGCGAAACAACCGCTCTAACTGACGCCGGGTCACTTTGATCGATTCCGCCAGCGCCAGCGTACTCAGCGGCGGTTCGCTGTGCTGCTCCATCTCCCCGATCACCTGCACCAGTTTCTTGTTGCTGATGCCATAACGCGTGGCGACTTCCATGCGCTGGTGGTCTTTGCGCGGGCGAATGCGCCCGAGTACGAATTGTTCGCTGACCTGGATCGCCAGTTCCGGGCCGTGGGCCTGGCCGATTAGGTCAAGCATCAGGTCGATGGAGGCCGTGCCGCCGGCAGAGGTGATGCGTCGGCGGTCGATCTCGAACAGCTCCTGAGTGACGCTGAGCTGTGGATAAGACTCCTTGAAGGCGTCGATGGCTTCCCAGTGCAAGGTCAGGCGATGGCCATCGAGCAGACCGGCTTGAGCGAGGATGAAGCTGCCGGTGTCGATGGCGCCGAGGGTCACGCCTTCGTTATCCAGGCGGCGCAACCAGTGCTCCAGGGCCGGGGTGGTGAACTTCAGCGGCTCGAAACCGGCGACCACCAGCAAGGTCGCGCCTTTCTTCAGGGGCTCCAGCGCTGCATCGGCGTTGACCGACATGCCGTTACTGGCCAACACCGCCCCGCCATCGGCGCTCAACACATGCCAGCGGTACAGCTCGCCGCGAAAGCGATTGGCGACCCGCAGCGGCTCGATGGCCGAGATAAAACCGATCGCCGAAAAACCCGGCATCAACAAGAAGTAGAAATCCTGGGACATGGAGCGCACTCGCTTAGCAGGTAAAAAGAGGCCAGGTAACGAGAGGGCGGTTAGCGTGTGGACGTTGATACGCCACTTGCAACCGGCATTCAAGGGCTCAGGTCGCTGCAGTGCAAGAGCTGGTCGCCGCAGTGCGCTTTCACGGGGGCTTTGCTGCGTAACTTGGCATCACCGGCGCATCAGACACCGGAACCCACAATAACGACCTGCCGAGGAACCCGACATGAAACGACTGATCAGCAGCTGTGTTCTTGCACTCAGCGGTACCGCTTTCTTGAGCGCCAGCGTCATGGCGGCCGAACCCGCGTCGTGCCAGAACGTGCGCATGGGCGTAGTGAACTGGACCGACGTGATCGCCACCAGCGCCATGACCCAGGTCTTGCTCGACGGCCTCGGCTACAACACCAAACAAACCAGCGCCTCCCAGCAAATCATCTTCGCCGGGATTCGCGACCAGCGCCTGGACTTGTTCCTGGGCTACTGGAACCCGCTGATGACCCAGACCATCACCCCGTTCGTCGATGCCAAGCAGGTCGAAGTGCTGGAGGCACCAAGCCTCAAGGATGCCCGCGCCACCCTCGCCGTGCCGACTTACCTCGCCGACAAAGGCCTGAAAACCTTCGCCGACATCGCCAAGTTCGAAAAAGAACTGGGCGGCAAGATCTACGGCATCGAGCCTGGCTCGGGCGCCAATACTCAGATCAAGGCGATGATCGCCAAGAACCAGTTTGGCCTGGGCAAGTTCCAGCTGGTCGAGTCCAGCGAAGCCGGCATGCTCGCGGCGGTGGATCGCGCCGTGCGGCGCAAGGAAGCCGTGGTGTTCTTTGGCTGGGCGCCGCACCCGATGAACGTCAACGTGCAAATGACTTATCTCACCGGCAGCGAAGACGCCCTCGGCCCGAACGAAGGCATGGCCACCGTCTGGACGGTCACCGCGCCGAAGTACGCCGAGCAATGCCCGAACATTGGTCGTTTGCTGAGCAACCTGACCTACACCGCCGAAGACGAGAGCCGGATGATGCAGCCGTTGCTCGATCACAAAGACGCTTTCGAATCGGCCAAGCAATGGCTGAAAGATCACCCGCAAGACAAGCAACGCTGGCTCGAAGGCGTGACCACCTTCGACGGCAAACCGGCGGCTGAAAACCTGAAACTGACCAGTAAATAAACCTGAAATGAACCACCGATTCGCAGCCCGACCGGGCTGCGAACGGAATCGTCACGCCCTGAGCCACACCCAAAAATCACGCCTGTAAGGAACCGCCTCATGAACCACGACGTCATCATCACCTGCGCACTCACCGGTGCTGGCGACACGACCGCCAGAAGCCCACACGTGCCGGTCACCCCGAAACAAATCGCCGCGGCCGCCGTGGAAGCCGCCAAGGCTGGCGCCACCGTGGTTCACTGCCACGTTCGCGACCCGCAAACCGGCAAGTTCAGCCGTGACGTGGCGCTGTACCGCGAAGTGATGGAGCGTATCCGCGAGGCCGACGTCGACATCATCGTCAACCTCACCGCCGGCATGGGCGGTGACCTGGAAATCGGCGCGGGCGAGAACCCGATGGAGTTCGGCCCGAACACCGACCTGGTCGGCCCGCTGACCCGTCTGGCCCACGTCGAAGAACTGCTGCCGGAAATCTGCACGCTCGATTGCGGCACCCTGAACTTCGGCGATGGCGACACCATTTACGTGTCCACCCCGGCGCAGCTGCGTGCTGGCGCCAAACGCATTCAAGAGCTAGGCGTTAAGCCTGAGCTGGAAATCTTCGACACCGGTCACCTGTGGTTCGCCAAACAGATGATCAAGGAAGGCCTGCTGGATAACCCGTTGTTCCAGCTGTGCCTGGGCATCCCGTGGGGCGCGCCGGCCGACACCACCACCATGAAAGCCATGGTCGACAACCTGCCGGCCGATGCGGTCTGGGCCGGGTTTGGCATTGGTCGCATGCAAATGCCAATGGCGGCGCAAGCGGTGTTGCTGGGCGGCAACGTGCGGGTCGGTCTGGAAGACAACCTGTGGCTGGACAAGGGCGTATTGGCGACCAACGGCCAACTGGTCGAGCGCGCCAGCGAAATCCTCAGCCGCCTCGGCGCCCGTGTTCTGACCCCAGCTGAAGGCCGGGCAAAAATGGGCCTGACCAAGCGCGGTTAACCCGAACCTACACCACACCTGTGGGAGCGGGCTTGCCCGCGATGAGGCCGGTACATCCGCCACATGTTCTGTGAATGGAACACCGCCATCGCGGGCAAGCCCGCTCCCACAGGGTTTTCCAAGACCTTTAGGAAGTGACCATGAGCTTTATCACTGATATCAAAACCTTCGCAGCCCTGGGCAGCGGTGTCATCGGCAGCGGCTGGGTATCCCGCGCCCTCGCCCACGGCCTCGACGTGGTGGCCTGGGACCCCGCGCCCGGTGCCGAAGCGGCGCTGCGCAAACGCGTCGCCAATGCCTGGGGCGCGCTGGAGAAGCAAGGCCTGGCACCCGGCGCGTCGCAGGATCGTCTGCGTTTTGTTACCACCATCGAAGAATGCGTTCGCGACGCGGATTTCATCCAGGAAAGCGCTCCAGAACGACTGGAGCTGAAACTGGAATTGCACAGCAAAATCAGCGCGGCGGCCAAGCCCAATGCCTTGATCGGTTCCAGTACGTCGGGGCTGTTGCCGAGCGAGTTCTACGAGAGCTCGACGCACCCGGAACGCTGCGTGGTCGGGCACCCGTTCAACCCGGTTTACCTGCTGCCGCTGGTGGAAGTGGTCGGTGGCAAAAATACCGCGCCGCAAGCGGTTCAAGCGGCAATGAAAGTCTATGAATCCTTGGGCATGCGCCCGCTGCATGTGCGCAAGGAAGTACCCGGTTTTATCGCCGACCGTTTGCTCGAAGCGCTATGGCGTGAGGCGCTGCATCTGGTTAACGACGGTGTGGCGACCACCGGTGAAATCGACGATGCGATTCGTTTTGGCGCGGGCCTGCGCTGGTCGTTCATGGGTACTTTCCTGACTTACACCCTGGCGGGCGGCGACGCGGGCATGCGGCACTTCATGGCGCAATTCGGGCCGGCGTTGCAGTTGCCCTGGACCTATCTGCCGGCACCGGAGCTGACCGACAAATTGATCGATGACGTGGTGGATGGCACCAGTGATCAACTGGGTAAGCACAGCATCTCGGCGCTGGAGCGCTATCGTGATGATTGCTTGCTGGCAGTGCTGGAGGCGGTGAAGACCACAAAGGCCAAACATGGCATGGCGTTCAGCGAATAAACCAAGTCAGGGGCCAGCAGGTCTGGCCTCATCGCGGGCAAGCCCGCTCCCACAGGGATCTACTGAGTGGCATAGATTGTATATCCACCTCAAATCACTGTGGGAGCGGGCTTGCCCGCGATAGCGGCAGCCCAGACACCACCAACGTTGGATCACTCACCATGCCCACCCTCACCACCTACCAAACCAAAATCATCCCCGATTGGGTCGACTACAACGGCCACCTGCGCGATGCCTTCTATCTGCTGATTTTCAGCTACGCCACCGACGCGCTGATGGATCGACTGGGCATGGACAGCAACAACCGCGAAGCCAGCGGCAATTCGCTGTTCACCCTCGAGCTGCACCTCAACTACCTGCACGAAGTGAAGCTCGATGCCGACGTCGAAGTGCACACCCAGATCATCGGCCATGACCGCAAGCGCCTGCACCTCTACCACAGCCTGCATCTGGTGGGCGGTGACAAGGAGCTGGCGGGCAATGAACAAATGCTGTTGCACGTCGATCTTGCCGGGCCGCGATCCGCACCGTTCAGCGAGGAAACCTTGAGCAAGCTGCAAGCCATTGTTGCCGAGCAAGCCGACCTGCCCGCCCCCGCCTTCATCGGCCGAGTGATAGCTTTACCAAAATAACAAGGAGCTCGTCATGAACACCGTCGCCGCTTTTGCCGATTTCCGCACCTACCCGTTGATCAGCGCGTTGACCGCCGTGCACACCCTGGCGGACCGCATTCAAGTGCAGTGGGCGGACGGTCGGGTCAGCCCTTTTCATCATCAATGGCTACGGGATAACTGCCCGTGCCCGCAGTGCGTCTACTCGGTGACCCGCGAGCAAGTGCTGGAAATCGTCGATGTCGCGGAAAGTCTGATCCCCGACAGCGCTCAAATCGATGCCGAAGGTTGTCTGTGTGTCGATTGGCAGGACGGCCATCTCAGCCGCTTCGACCCGGGCTGGCTGCGAGCTCACGCCTATGACGACGAAACCCGCGCCGAACGCCGGGCTGCCAAACCGAAAAGCAAGCTGTGGGACAGCCAGCTGAAGCTGCCGGTGTTCGACTATCAGGCGTTGATGGACAACAACGATGCCTTGCTGCAATGGCTGCTGGCCGTGCGCGACATCGGCCTGACCCAGGTTCGCGGCGTACCGACTGAGCCGGGCTCGCTGAAGCTGATCGCCCAACGGATTTCGTTCATCCGTGAGAGCAATTTCGGTGTGCTGTTCAACGTGCAATCCAAGGCCGACGCCGACAGCAATGCCTACACCGCCTTCAACCTGCCGCTGCACAGCGACCTGCCGACCCGGGAGTTGCAACCGGGGCTGCAATTTCTGCATTGCCTGGTCAATGACGCCGACGGTGGCGAGAGCATTTTCGTCGACGGTTTTGCCATCGCCCAAGCCTTGCGTCGGGAAGATCCCGAGGCGTTTCAAGCCTTGTGTGAAATTCCCGTGGAGTTCCGCAATAAAGACCGTCACAGCGACTACCGTTGCCTGGCGCCGATCATCGCCCTGGATGCTTTCGGGCAGGTGTCGGAAATCCGTATGGCGAACTTTCTGCGTGGGCCGTTCGATGCTTCAGTCGAGCAGATGCCCAAGCTGTATCGCGCTTACCGACGCTTCATTGCGATGACCCGCGAGGCGCGCTTCCGGGTGATGACCCGGCTCAACCCCGGTGAGCTGTGGTGCTTCGACAACCGCCGTACCCTTCATGCCCGCAATGCGTTTGACCCCGCTACCGGTGCCCGGCATTTCCAGGGGTGTTATGTCGACCGGGATGAGTTGCTGTCGCGGATTTTGGTGTTGCAACGGTAGACCGCGTCATCGTTCATCGCGGGCAAGCCACGCTCCCACAGAATCGGGGTTACCGTAGATTTGGTGAACGGTGCCAAACCTGTGGGAGCGTGGCTTGCCCGCGATGGCGTCCGCACCGACAACACTGGACTTCTGGATTCACAGGCAAAAAAAACCCCGATCAAGCCGTGACAGGATCGGAGCTGAGGAGGGTACTGTTGAGGAGCTGTTGCGCGAGGGTGACCAAACCTTCGTGAAGCCAGCTGAATCCAGTGTGCCCATTCCCATGCAGGGCAAGTTAGCCGAAAACGACCTGTTCATAGGTATTGCGGCCATTGCGACAAATCGTCCTTGCCGCCATCCCCAGCCCCTACCAGAATCGAGCCACGACACCGTTCCCTGAAGAAGGATTGCGTCATGATGCACGCCGATTTGATTGACCAGGAAGACCTGTTGGGCCAGCTGAAATCGTTGGGTTTTCAAGTGCCGAATGGCTCTACAGCCGAACAGGCTTGCGAGTGTGCGGTGCGAGGCTTGAACGATGAGCGGGCGATGACGCTGCGCACTATGGTGAAGCAGATGTACACCAGCAGCGCGACCATCCTGCCGGCCGTGCGCCAGGCGATCGACAAACAATTGCTGCCGGCGCTGGCGGAGTATCAGCAAAGCCGTAGCGCCTGACTTTCAGCACTGAGCGGCTTCTTGTGGCGAGGGAGCTTGCTCCCGCTCGACCGCGAAGCGGTCGCGAAACCAGCGAATGCGGATTGTCTGAACGACCGCATATACCGGTTTTGGGGCTGCTTCGCAGCCCAGCGGGAGCAAGCTCCCTCGCCACAAAAGTTTGCCTGGTCTACAGCCTTACGCTAGCAAACGTCGATTCATTACGCGCCTGACTCAACGCCGACAGCGGCCCGGACAATGGCGACAGCACCAGCGCTTGCGGCAGAGGCATCATCGCCACTTGTTGCGTGGTGTTGGAACCCACGCGCTCGTCGCGCGGCGGAATGCCGAAGTATTCGCGGTAGCACTTGGAGAAGTGTGGCGTAGACACGAAACCACATACCGACGCCACTTCGATGATCGACATCGGCGTTTGCTTGAGCAGTTGCCGAGCGCGGATCAGGCGCAGTTTCAGGTAGTAACGCGACGGCGAGCAGTGCAGGTATTTCTGGAACAACCGCTCCAGCTGACGACGCGAAACAGCGACGTACACCGCCAGTTCGTCGAGGTCGATCGGCTCTTCGAGGTTGGCTTCCATCAACGCCACGATTTCCTGCAACTTCGGCTGGTTGGTGCCGAGCATGTGCTTGAGCGGCACGCGCTGGTGATCCTGCTCGTTGCGGATGCGCTCGTAGACGAACATTTCCGAGATCGCGGCCGACAGTTCACGACCGTGATCGCGGCTGATCAGGTGCAGCATCATGTCCAGCGGCGCGGTGCCGCCGGAGCTGGTGAAACGGTTGCGATCGAGGGTGAACAGACGGGTGCTCATGGCCACCCGCGGGAAAGCTTCCTGCATCGACGCCAGGCATTCCCAGTGCACGCTGCAATCGAAACCGTCCAGCAGGCCCGCGCAAGCCAAGGCCCAGCTGCCGGTGCAGACCGCGCCGAGACGACGGTGCTGACGCGCCTGGCTTTGCAGCCACGACACGTGTTCACGGGTAACAGTACGCTGAATACCGATGCCGCCGCAGACAATGACAGTGTCCAGGGGAGGCGCTTTGTGCATGGAGGCGTCGGGGGTGATTTGCAGTCCGTCACTGGCCCAGACCTGACCGCCATCGACGGTGAGTGTGGTCCAGCGATACAGCTCGCGGCCGGACAATTGGTTGGCCATGCGCAGAGGTTCTACTGCAGAGGCCAGAGAAATAAGCGTGAAATTGTCCAGCAGCAAAAAGCCGATGGATTGAGGCGCACGGTTCTGGGGTTGGGCCCCGGAGTTGAACGTCGTCATCGCGGTATCTCCTCACACAAAGCGGGTGATGGCCTCAGGCGGAGGCTCTTTTTATTGCCATCGTTCTCGCGTGGGAGACGGGCTTTGTAATGACAGAGCAATTGCCATGCCTAAACTTGAATGCGTGTTCAATAACTCCTGAAAACGACGTCGCGATGCGTCTAGATATGGCGCGCAGAGATAAGAGGTCATAAGTGCCATTAGAGGCCGCAAACCCGCTACCCCGTTGCCTGTGAGCAAATCGGTAGCACTTGTGGGAACAGGGCTGCGACGCTCCTGGGGAGAGTGTCACCGCAAGCACAGGTGACGGACGGTCAGGCTTGAATTGGATCCCTGACTGGGGGAGACAGGCTTACCTGTTTGCGACGCGCTAAAAGGTGGCGCGTTTTGAATCGGGTGCTCAATTAGCGCGCAGTTTTGACTGGTCTGGCGCTATCGCGGGCAAGCCCGCTCCCACAGGAATTTTTGTGTGACGAAGAACTAATACACACTACAAATCCTTGTGGGAGCGGGCTTGCCCGCGATGGGGTCAACCCGGTCTCAACACTCAACGGCGCTAACCGCCAACCCACCGCGCGATGTCTCTTTATATTTGTCGTGCATGTCGGCACCGGTATCACGCATGGTGCGGATCACCCGGTCCAGCGAGATAAAGTGCTGACCATCGCCCCGCAGCGCCATCTGCGCCGCGTTGATCGCTTTCACCGCGGCAATCGCATTGCGCTCGATGCACGGCACTTGCACCAAGCCACCCACTGGGTCGCAGGTCAGGCCGAGGTTGTGTTCCAGGCCGATTTCCGCCGCGTTGCACAATTGCTCCGGTGTGGCCCCCAGAATCTCCGCCAACCCAGCCGCCGCCATGGCGCAGGCCGAACCGACTTCACCCTGGCAACCGACCTCGGCACCGGAAATCGAGGCGTTCTTCTTGCACAGAATCCCCACCGCCGCGGCACTGAGGAAGTAATCGACCACGTTGGCGTCGGTCACTGCCTCGCTGAACTTCATGAAGTAGTGCAACACCGCCGGAATGATCCCCGCCGCGCCGTTGGTCGGCGCCGTAACCATGCGCCCGCCAGCAGCGTTTTCTTCGTTGACCGCCAGGGCGAACAAGTTCACCCACTCCATGGCGCTCAAGGTCGAGCCGATCACGTTGGGCTTGTTCAGTTCTTGCAGGCTGCGGTGCAGTTTGGCCGCGCGACGACGCACATTCAGGCCACCGGGCAGGATGCCTTCGTGCTTGAGGCCTTGCTCCACGCAATCTTGCATCGCGCGCCAGAGTTTCATCAGGCCGGCGCGAATTTCCTCTTCGCTGCGCCAGACTTTCTCGTTGGCCATCATCAGCTCTGCAACGCGCAGGTTGTGCTGCTTGCAGAGACTGAGCAGCTCGACGGCACTGGAGAAGTCGTAAGGCAGCACGGTGCTATCCAGATCCACCACGCCGCTGGAAGCCTGTGCTTCATCGACGACAAAACCGCCGCCTATGGAATAGTAGGTGTCGCGATGCAGTTCACCGTGATCGCCTTCGGCAACCAGAGTCATGGCGTTGGGATGGAACGGCAGGTTCTCGTCGATCAGGCGCATGTCCCGGGCCCAGATGAACGGAACCGACAAGCGACCGTCGAGCAGTAGCGTGTCGGTTTCACGCAGGGTCTCGATGCGGATGCCGATTTGCGACGGATCGATCGCGTCCGGCCACTCGCCCATCAGCCCCATGATCACCGCGTTGTCGCTGCCATGACCGATGCCGGTGGCAGATAACGAACCATAAAGCTGAACTTCGACACGCCTTACTTGTTCCAAAAGACCCTGTTCACGCAAACCTTGCACGAACAGCGCCGCGGCGCGCATAGGCCCCACGGTGTGCGAACTGGAAGGGCCGATGCCGATTTTGAACAAGTCGAAAACGCTGATAGCCATTACTGCTGAACTCCTGGATGTGCCTGCTCCAGGCGCAAAAGCGCCCAGTGACGGAGCTGCTACGCTCAAGCTGCAATCCGCCGAGATGGCCGCATCATCAGGCTTTTGTCATGTCGCTCAACGTCTCACACCGACGCACTCATGCCCGCCAGCGCCGCAAGCCGCTTACGCAGTGTTTTCGCCGTTTTTTTGCGGATCAGCGGGGCAAAACGGGCTGAAAAAAGCTGTAAACGACGTTACCGACACTGGATGCGACCATCCCTGTACTGGTTACGACGCACCCTGTAGGCGTCAGATTTTCACTGGTACATGATCGTATCGACTCGATTGCAAGGCGCCGTGGTAGAGCTGTCTCCAAAACGCCATCCAACCGCAACAGATAAGTGCGGTGGTCCAGTCGGAACACTGCCAAAAAAAACACCAAGGAGTCGCCCCTTATGAAAGGTTCCCCGTCGTTGTTGTTGGCCGCCATGCTGAGTCTGCCGTTTCTGGCTCAAGCCGCAGAACCGGCCCAATGCAGCACCGTAAACTTCTCCGATGTCGGCTGGACGGACATTACCGTCACTACCGCCACCACCAGCGTCGTTCTCGATGCCCTGGGCTACAAGACCAAGACCACGATGATTTCCGTGCCGGTGACGTACAAGTCGCTGGCCGACGGCAAGAACATGGACGTGTTCCTCGGCAACTGGATGCCGACCATGGAAAACGACATCAAGGCCTATCGCGATGCCGGCACCGTGGACACGGTGCGCGCTAATCTGGAAAACGCAAAATACACACTCGCCGTCCCCGAAGAGTTGTATAACAAAGGTCTGAAAGATTTCGCCGACATCGCCAAGTTCAAGAAAGAACTCGACGGCAAGATCTATGGCATCGAACCGGGTAACGACGGCAACCGCCTGATCCAGAGCATGATCGACAAGAACGCCTTCGGCCTGAAAGACGCCGGCTTCAAGGTGGTCGAGTCCAGCGAGGCAGGCATGCTCTCGCAAGTCGATCGCGCCCAGCGCCGCAACACCGCCGTGGTGTTCCTGGGCTGGGAACCGCACCCGATGAACACTCGATTCAAGATGAAGTACCTGACCGGCGGCGACGAATACTTCGGCCCGAACTTCGGCCAGGCGACCATCTACACCAACACCCGCAAGGGTTACGCACAGGAATGCAGCAACGTTGGTCAGTTGCTGAAAAACCTGGTGTTTACCCTCGACATGGAAAGCACGCTGATGGGCAACGTCCTGGACGACAAAATGAAGCCTGACGCGGCCGCCAAGGCCTGGCTGAAAAAGAATCCACAGGTGCTCGATACCTGGCTTGCTGGCGTGACCACCATTGACGGTAAACCTGGCCTGGAGGCCGTGAAAGCCAAGCTTGCGCAGTAATGCTTACGCCGGGCGAGTTCGCTCGCCCGGGCTGTTTATTCCCTTGCATGCGGACGTTCACTACCATGCTGATTGATCAGAAAATACCTTTAGGCCAGTACATCGCGGGCTTCGTTGAATGGTTGACGCAAAACGGCGCCAGCACCTTCGACGCAATCGCCGTGTCACTGGAAACGATGATCCACGGCGTGACTTTTGCGCTGACCTGGTTCAACCCGCTGGCATTGATCGGCCTCATCGCGCTACTGGCACACTTCATCCAACGCAAATGGGGCCTGACCGTTTTCGTCATCGCCTCCTTTCTGCTGATCCTCAATCTGGGATACTGGCAGGAAACCATGGAAACCCTCGCCCAGGTGTTGTTCGCCACCCTGGTGTGCGTGCTGATCGGCGTGCCGTTGGGCATCGTCGCCGCGCACAAACCGATGTTCTACACAGTGATGCGGCCGGTGCTCGATCTGATGCAGACCGTGCCGACCTTCGTGTACCTCATTCCTACCCTGACCCTCTTCGGTCTGGGTGTGGTCCCGGGTCTGATCTCGACGGTGGTGTTCGCGATTGCCGCGCCCATCCGACTGACCTACCTGGGTATCCGCGATGTTCCGGACGAACTGATGGACGCCGGCAAGGCCTTTGGCTGCTCGCGCCGTCAGCTGCTCTCGCGAATCGAACTGCCCCACGCCATGCCAAGCATCGCGGCCGGTATCACCCAGTGCATCATGCTGTCGTTGTCGATGGTGGTGATTGCGGCACTGGTGGGCGCCGATGGCCTGGGCAAACCCGTGGTCAACGCACTGAACACTGCTGATATCGCACTGGGCTTCGAAGCAGGCCTGGCGATCGTACTGCTGGCGATCATGCTCGACCGTATCTGCAAACAACCCGACGCTAAAGTAGGGGGTGACGCATGAGCATTATTCGCTTCGAAGACGTGGACGTGATCTTCTCCAAAGACCCGCGCGAGGCGCTCAAACTCCTCGACCAGGGCATGACCCGCAACGAGATTCTGAAAAAGACCGGGCAAATCGTCGGTGTCGAAAAGGCCAGCCTGGACGTCGAAAAAGGTGAAATCTGCGTACTGATGGGCCTGTCCGGCTCCGGTAAATCCAGCCTGTTGCGCTGCATCAACGGCCTTAACACCGTCAGCCGTGGCAAGTTGTTCGTCGAGCACGAAGGCAAGCAGATCGACATCGCCTCGTGCACGCCGGCGGAACTGAAAATGATGCGCACCAAGCGCATCGCGATGGTGTTCCAGAAGTTCGCCCTGATGCCTTGGCTGACGGTGCGCGAGAACATCAGCTTCGGTCTGGAAATGCAGGGCCGGCCGGAGAAGGAACGGAAAAAACTGGTCGATGAAAAACTCGAACTGGTGGGCCTGACCCAGTGGCGCAACAAGAAACCCAATGAGCTATCCGGTGGTATGCAACAGCGTGTCGGCCTGGCCCGAGCGCTGGCGATGGACGCCGACATTCTGCTGATGGACGAACCGTTCTCGGCCCTCGACCCGCTGATCCGCCAAGGCCTGCAAGACGAACTGCTGGAACTGCAACGTAAACTGAGCAAGACCATCGTTTTCGTAAGCCACGACCTCGATGAAGCCCTGAAGCTCGGCAGCCGTATCGCCATCATGAAAGACGGCCGGATCATCCAGTACAGCAAACCGGAAGAAATCGTCCTCAATCCTGCGGACGATTACGTGCGCACCTTCGTCGCCCACACCAATCCGTTGAACGTATTGTGCGGTCGCAGCCTGATGCGCACCCTGGACAACTGCAAACGCATCAACGGTTCGGTGTGCCTGGATCCGGGCGGCGATTCGTGGCTGGACCTGGCCGAAGGCAACACCATCAAAGGCGCCCGCCAGAACGGTTCGAGCCTGGACCTGCAGAACTGGATACCGGGGCAAGCGGTTGAAGGTTTGGGGCGTCGGCCAACATTGGTGGACTCCAACATCGGCATGCGCGATGCACTGCAGATTCGTTACCAGACCGGCAATAAGCTGGTGCTGCATGACAACAACAAGGTTGTCGGGATTCTTGGCGACAGCGAGCTGTACCACGCGCTGCTCGGCAAGAACCTGGGGTAAGAAGCAGCAGACACAAAAACGCCGCGAGAGATCGCGGCGTTTTTGTTTGCGGGATATCGGGATAAGCATCTTTGAAGCAAATGGCCCCATCGCGGGCAAGCCCGCTCCCACAGGATCGGTGTTGTGACACAACTATTGATCATGGCACCGATCCCTGTGGGAGCGGGCTTGCCCGCGATGAAAGCGACGCGGTGCTTCGGATCGAAACACCGCGACCTCGATTACTCAGCTATAAACCCGGCCAAGCAATTGCCGATGGCTTTCAAACTGATCGAGCACGTCACGGGTGATCTGATCCTGAGTGAAGCCCATCAAGTCGTAATCCTGGCTGCCGTTATGCAGGTACACCTCGGCACGGTAGTAACGTGCGCGCGGTTCATCAGCGCTTTCAGCAGACACCGTGTCGCTCGCCGCCGCCAGATAACCGTCCAGGCTCACTTCGTAGACAAAAGGGTTGCCCTCTTCCATCTCGATCCGCACGCCCATGCAGCGTTTCGACTTACCCAGCAACGTCTGCACATCCAGGCCCTGAGCACGCAATTGCACAGCTGCATCTTCCAGCGCCGGGCTGACTTGCTTGTCCATGAAACGCTGAACGATCGACTGGTTCGGTTGCAGGTCCAGCTGGGTCAAACGCTCGCTGAAACCACGACGACCACGCGCTGCCAGTTCCGCTTGCTCCTGTTCGATTTGCACGTCCTGGCGCATGGCCTTGTGCAAGCCAAACATGAAGAACACCAGCACTACGGAGAACGGCAGACCGGCCAGCACCACCATGGTTTGCATGGCTTCGAAGTTACCGGCGAACAACAGACCAATGGTCACCAGAGTGATCACCGCCGACCAGAAAATCCGCAGCCAGTGCGGCGCATCTTCGTCAACATTACCGCCCTTGCAGGAAAGGTTGGCCATCATCACCGCGCCGGAATCCGCCGGGGTCAGGAACAGCACGAAGCCGACAAAAATCGACACGCCGATCACGATCTTCGACGCAGGGTAATGCTCAAGCAACTGGTAGATCGCCATCGACGGCTGTTCCAGTGCCGTCTTCCCGAGTTCCACCGCCCCATGGTTCATCACCAGGTCCAGGGCCGAGTTACCGAAAATCGACAGCCATGCCAGGGTGAAGCCCAGCGGAATCAGCAACACGCCGGCCACCAGTTCACGCACCGTGCGACCGCGGGAGATACGCGCGATGAACATGCCGACGAATGGCGCCCAGGAAATCCACCAGGCCCAGTAGAACAGAGTCCACAGGCCCAACCAGCGGTCGGACTTCTCACTGTCGCCTTCATACACATAGAGGTCGAAAGTCTTCAGTACAACGCCGTTCAGGTAGTCGCCAATGTTTTGCACAAAGCCGTTGAGCAGGTGCAGGGTCGGGCCGAACAGCAGCACGAAAATCAGCAGACCGCTGAACAACACGATATTCAGGTTGGACAGACGGCGAATGCCGTTTTCCACGCCAGACACAGCGGCGATGGTCGCCACGGTGCTCATCACGATGATCACGATCAGCAGATTGGTGTTGCTGTGCTCCATGCCGAACAGGTTTTCCAGCCCCGACGATACTTGCAGCGAACCAATCCCCAGGTTCGTCACCAGCCCCAGCAGGGTCACGAACATGCCGAAGCCGTCCACTGCATGACCGGCGGCGCCTTTGACCCAACGCTCGCCGACCAGCGGATACAGCGCTGACCGCAACGCCAGCGGCTGGTTATGACGGTAAGCAAAGTACGCCACGGCCAAGCCGACCAGGGCGTAGATCGCCCAGCCATGCAGGCCCCAATGCAGGAACGTCAGTTGCACCGCCTGACGAGCCGCGAGATTGCTGCCGGCCACGCCTTCCGGCGGATTGAAGTAATGATCCAGCGGCTCGGAAGCACCGAAGTACAGCAACGAGATGCCGATACCCGACGAGAACAGCATCCCCGCCCAGGCGCCGTAGCTGAAGTCCGGGGTGTCGTCCTTGCTGCCCAGCTTGAGCTTGCCGTAAGACGAAAACGCCAGGCCAACCACAAAAACCAGATAAGCGGCGATCACCACCATGTAGTACCAGCCGAAGCTGCGGGACAACCAGGCCTGGGCAATGCCGAGCATTCTGCCGGCCTCTTGCGGGGCAATGATCAGAATGGCGGTCAACAGCAGGATCAGCGCGGTAGAGGTGTAAAACACCCAACCGTTGACCGTCACCTTCTCGGGTGGGGTCTTTATTAGAGAGGCAGAACTCATGGCACAGATGCTCCAGGCAGTGCGAGAGAAGAACACAAGGCAACGCGTTACCCGACCATTCGGTTAGTTGGCAGCCGACCGGCGGGTGATATAAAGACAGCCCGAAAAAAGCCCGAAACCCCTGAACGCCTGAGCGTGTGGGTTTCGAGCATTTTCAGATGTCGTTTTTCCGCCAACCACGTGTAGGAAAAACCTGTAGGCAGCGACGAATTGTCGCAGATCTTATTCTTTGTTGATTGAACGTTCAATCAAAACAAAATAGACTGGCCTTTAACCCGGTAGCCGTTTTTCGTCCACCGGAAGGCCTAAGGAGATGTGCAAGATGCCCAAGGTCGGTATGCAACCCATCCGCCGCCAGCAATTGATCGAAGCCACATTACAGGCGGTCGATCGGGTCGGCATGGGGGACGCCAGCATTGCGCTGATCGCCCGTTTGGCCGGTGTCTCGAATGGCATCATCAGTCACTACTTTCAGGACAAGAACGGCCTGATCGCCGCCACGGCGCAGTATCTGATGAGTGTCCTCAGCGAGAACGTCACCGCGCGCCGTCAGGCGCTGGAGGACACCAGCCCACGGGCTCACCTTCAGGTGATTATCGAAGGCAACTTCGACGCCAGCCAGGTCAATGGCCCGGCAATGAAAACCTGGCTGGCCTTCTGGGCCACCAGCATGCACCACCCGTCTTTGCACCGGTTGCAGCGGATCAACGATCACCGTCTGTATTCCAACCTGTGCTGCCAGTTCCGCCGTGTGTTGCCGCTTGATCAAGCGCGCAGCGCCGCCCGCGGCCTGGCAGCCCTCATTGACGGTTTGTGGTTGCGCGGCGCGCTGTCGGGAGATGCTTTCGACACCGGTCAAGCGCACCAGATCGCTTACGAATACATGGATTTCCAACTGGCCAAGCAGGTGAGTTAGAGCACACAGAACCGCTCAGCACCTGAACCGCTACCGACCGCGACGCCACTGCTACACGGCTCGCCCGGTGGTCAACGCCAACCACTTATGCACTTGCGAGGACTTTATGGCCCGTTTCGAACTGCAAAAACTCTACATCGATGGCGGCTACAGTGACGCCAGCAGCGACGCCACCTTCGAAGCCATCAACCCGGCTAACGGTGAAGTCCTCGCAACCGTACAACGTGCGACCCAGTCAGACGTTGAGCGCGCTGTGGTCAGCGCCGAAAAGGGTCAGAAAATCTGGGCGGCGATGACTGCCATGGAGCGTTCGCGCATCCTGCGTCGTGCCGTCGACATCCTGCGCGAGCGCAACGATGAACTGGCCGCCCTGGAAACCCTGGACACCGGCAAGGCGTACTCCGAAACCCGTTACGTCGACATCGTCACCGGCGCTGACGTGCTGGAGTACTACGCAGGCCTGGTGCCGGCCATCGAAGGCGAGCAGATTCCGCTGCGTACCACGTCTTTCGTCTACACCCGTCGCGAGCCATTGGGCGTCGTGGCCGGTATCGGCGCGTGGAACTACCCGATCCAGATCGCTTTGTGGAAATCCGCACCGGCCCTGGCGGCCGGTAACGCGATGATCTTCAAGCCAAGCGAAGTCACTTCCCTGACTACCCTGAAACTGGCCGAGATCTATACCGAAGCTGGCCTGCCAGCCGGTGTGTTCAACGTTCTGACCGGCAGTGGCCGTGAAGTCGGCACCTGGCTGACCGAACACCCACGCATCGAAAAAATCTCCTTCACCGGCGGCACCGACACCGGCAAGAAGGTGATGGCCAGCGCTTCCGCTTCGTCGCTCAAAGACGTAACCATGGAACTGGGCGGCAAATCCCCGCTGATCATCTTCGACGACGCCGACCTGGATCGCGCCGCCGACACCGCGATGATGGCCAACTTCTACAGCTCCGGTCAGGTCTGCACCAACGGCACTCGCGTGTTCGTACCGAGCCACCTGAAAGCCGCTTTCGAAGCCAAGATCGTTGAACGCGTTGCCCGCATCCGCGTCGGCAACCCAGAAGACGAGAATACCAACTTCGGCCCGCTGGTCAGCTTCGCCCACATGGAAAGCGTGCTGGGTTACATCGCCAAAGGCAAGGAAGAAGGCGCTCGCGTTCTGTGCGGCGGCAGCCGTCTGACCGAAGGCGAATTCGCCAAAGGCGCATTCGTGGCACCGACCGTGTTCACCGATTGCACCGACGAGATGACCATCGTTCGCGAAGAAATCTTCGGCCCGGTCATGGCGATCCTGACTTACGAAACCGAAGAAGAAGTGATCCGTCGCGCCAACGACACCGAGTTCGGTTTGGCGGCTGGCGTTGTCACCAAAGACCTGAACCGCGCTCACCGTGTGATCCATCAACTGGAAGCCGGTATCTGCTGGATCAACGCTTGGGGCGAGTCCGACGCCAAGATGCCGGTCGGCGGCTACAAGCAGTCGGGCGTGGGTCGTGAGAACGGCATCAGCTCGCTGAACAACTTCACACGCATCAAATCGGTACAGGTCGAACTGGGCGATTACGCCTCGGTTTTCTAAGGCGGTATTTGCTTCGCCTGCGAGATCGCTATCGCAGGCAAGCCAGCTCCCACAGGTTTGGCGTCGTTCGCCAAATCTGCGGTGCCCCCTATCCCTGTGGGAGCGTGGCTTGCCCGCGATCGAGTGCGAAGCACTCGCCGACCTGACCAACTTCAAAGAGGGTGCATTCAATGTCCCAAGAATTCGATTACATCATCATCGGTGCCGGCTCGGCCGGTAACACCCTGGCGACCCGTCTGACTGAAGACGAAGGCGTCACTGTCCTGCTGCTCGAAGCGGGCGGCCCGGATTACCGTCTCGACTTCCGCACGCAAATGCCGGCCGCCCTGGCATTCCCGCTGCAAGGTCGCCGCTACAACTGGGCCTACGAAACCGATCCAGAGCCACACATGGACGGTCGCCGGATGGAATGCGGTCGCGGCAAGGGCCTGGGTGGTTCTTCGCTGATCAACGGCATGTGCTACATCCGTGGTAACGCCATGGACTACGACAACTGGTCGAAGCTGCCCGGTCTGGAAGACTGGACCTACCTCGACTGCCTGCCGTATTTCCGCAAGGCGGAAACCCGTGACATCGGCCCGAACGACTACCACGGTGGCGACGGTCCGGTCAGCGTGACCACACCGAAAGCCGGCAACAACCCGCTGTTCCACGCGATGGTTGAAGCTGGCGTACAAGCCGGTTACCCGCGCACCGAAGACCTGAACGGCTACCAGCAAGAAGGTTTCGGCCCGATGGACCGCACCGTGACGCCGAACGGCCGTCGCGCCAGCACCGCGCGTGGTTACCTGGACGTCGCCAAGAAGCGCTCGACCCTGACCATCGTCACCCATGCCCTGACCGACAAGATCCTGTTCGAAGGCAAGCGTGCGGTCGGCGTGCGTTACCTGATCGGCGCCGCTGAAGAGCGCGTTGAAGCCCGCGCCCGCAAAGAAGTACTGCTATGCTCCGGCGCCATCGCTTCGCCGCAGATTCTGCAACGCTCCGGCGTCGGCCCGGCCGAACTGCTGAAGAAACTCGACATCCCGGTGGTCCACGACCTGCCGGGCGTTGGTGAAAACCTGCAGGATCACCTTGAGCTGTACCTGCAATACGCCTGCACCCAACCGGTCTCGCTGTACCCGTCGTTGTTGCTGCACAACCAGCCGGCCATCGGTGCCGAGTGGCTGTTCAACGGCACCGGCATCGGCGCCAGCAATCAGTTCGAGGCCGGTGGTTTCATCCGCACCCGTCCGGAATTCGATTGGCCGAACATTCAGTACCACTTCCTGCCGGTGGCGATTAACTACAACGGCAGTAACGGTGTGAAAGAACACGGCTTCCAGGCGCACATGGGCTCCATGCGTTCGCCAAGCCGTGGTCGCATCCAGGCCAAGTCCAAGGATCCGCGCGAGTACCCGAGCATCCTGTTCAACTACATGGCCACCGAGCAGGACTGGCAGGAATTTCGCGATGGCATCCGCCTGACCCGTGAAATCATGCAACAGCCTGCACTGGACGCCTTCCGTGGCCGCGAAATCAGCCCGGGCATCGAGGTGCAAACCGATGAGCAGCTGGACAAGTTCATCCGCGAACACGCCGAAACCGCGTTCCACCCGTCCTGCTCGTGCAAGATGGGCACCGACGAGATGGCCGTGGTCGATGGCGAAGGTCGTGTGCATGGCATGCAAGCCCTGCGCGTGGTCGATGCCTCGATCATGCCGATCATCACCACCGGCAACCTGAACGCACCAACGATCATGATGGCCGAGAAAATCGCTGACAAGATCCGCGGTCGCAAGCCGTTGCCGCGTAGCAACGCCGCTTACTACGTGGCCGGTGACGCACCGGTGCGTGGCAAGCCGTTGCGGGATGTGAGCCTGACTGCTCAGTAAGGCAGTTACATCGAGGCGCGCCTATCGCGGGCAAGTCGAATCGTCGCACCACCGCTCCCACAGGTTTCGGGTTGGATTGCAAATGTGTGATCCACCCAAGCCTGTGGGAGCGGGCTTGCCCGCGATAGAGCCCGACCAGACAACACATCTCGACCTGACACATCCTTGCAATCCCTCCCCACACCGCTGCGCCCTTGATCTACCCCCCGCCCAGGCCTAATCTAGCGCCACGCAAACGTTTCATCCCCTCGCAATACCGATACATCGCAACTCCATGCCAAGGAGGTTCCCGAATGTTCGATTTCCACCCCCAGCTCAAGCAGCGTTTTGCTGCCTTGCGCACGGGCGCTGAATTCTTTTCGTTGCGTTATGTGCGCGAGTCCGGCCAGTACCTGTCGGTGCGCAAGAACGTCGCCGAACCGCCAAGTCTGAGCCGTGATGAAGGCGTGATGCTGACCGTTCGGGTCAACGGCGTCGAAGCCTATGCCGCGACCAATGACCTGTCCCAATCCGGCCTTCAGGCCGCACTGGAGAAGGCCGAGCAACAAGCCCGTCGACTCAAACCTCACGCCCTGCTCGACCTGCGCGAGCAAGCCGCCTCCAGCGACCGCGCCGACTACTTATCACCCAATCTCGACCAGCCCTTCCCGTCCCTGAGCGATTGCTACCAGTTGCTCGGCGCCGAATCTGCCGCCGTGCCCAAGGACGAGCGATTGGTGAACTGGCAGGCGAGCATCGGCATCACCAACGTCGAGCAAATCTACCTCAACAGCGCCGGTGCCGAGTTGCGTCAGGCCCAGCGTTTCGTCTACCCGAGCATGGACGTCACCGCCTTCGACGGCAGCGACAGCCAGACCCGTAGCCTTGGCCGCGAGAACTTCGGCCAGCAGGGCGGCTTTGATGTGATCAGCCGTTGCGGCCTGATCGGTGCCGGCCCGAAAGTCGCCGATCAGGCGCTGCAATTGCTCCTGGCGCCGAACACCCCGCAAGGCCCGCGCGACTTGCTGCTGATGCCCGATCAAATGATGCTGCAGATCCACGAGTCCATCGGTCACCCGCTGGAACTGGACCGCATCCTGGGCGATGAGCGCAACTATGCCGGCACCAGTTTCGTCAAGGCAGAAGACTTCGGCAGCCTGCAATACGGCTCCGAACTGCTCAACGTGACGTTCGACCCGGACATCCCCGAGCAACTCGCCAGCTACGGCCATGACGACGACGGCAGCGCCGCCAGCAAGCAATTTCTGATTAAAGAAGGTTTGCTGCTGCGGCCATTGGGCGGTGCGCTGTCGCAATTTCGTGCCGGCATGGATGGCGTTGCCAACAGCCGCGCCTGCGGCTGGAACCGTCCGCCGATCGACCGCATGGCCAACCTCAACATCGAGCCCGGTGATCAGCCACTGGAACAGCTGATCGGCAACATCGAGCACGGCATTTTGATGAGCACCAACCGTTCGTGGTCCATCGACGATGCGCGCAACAAATTCCAGTTCGGTTGCGAATGGGGCCAGTTGATCGAAAACGGCGAACTCAAAGGTGTGGTGAAGAACCCGAACTACCGGGCGATTTCCGCACAATTCTGGAAAAGCCTCAGCGCTGTCGGCGATGCCAATACCGTCAAAGTGCTAGGCACGCCGAACTGCGGCAAGGGCGAACCGAACCAGGTGATCCGCGTCGGTCACGCGTCGCCGGCCTGTGTGTTCAGCAATGTGGATGTGTTTGGGGGAGATGCCTGATGAGTACTTTCAAGAGTCGGGCTGAGTCATTCAAGGACCTGGTCAATTGGCTGCGCGATGCACTGCGCACGCCGGAGCAATTCACCCTCAGCTACGCCGCCGAGTCGTCGGCTTTCGTGCGATTCAACCATGCCAAAGTCCGTCAAGCCGGGCAGGTGCAGCAGGCGAATGTCGGGTTCAAACTGATTAATGATGGTCGTCATGCCGATCTGAATATCACGCTGTCGGGCGACCACGAAGTTGATCTTCAGCGTCTGGCCGAAGGCCTGCAACAGTTGCGCGAAACCTTGCCACTGCTGCCTCAGGATCCATACCTGCTGCTTAACCAGAACGACTGGCAGAGCAACAACGTGCAGGAGCATCCGCTGCCGGACACCGAGCAAGTGGTCGCTGAAATCACTCAAGCTGCCGAAGGGCTGGATCTGGTCGGCTTCTATGCCGCCGGGCCGATCAGTCGTGGTTTCGCCAGCTCCTCGGGCGCGTTCGGCTGGCATCAGGCCAACAGCTTCAACTTCGATTTCAGCCTGTTTCATGAAAACGGTCAGGCGGTGAAGGCCAGCTATGCCGGGCACGACTGGAGCAGCGAAGGGTTTGCCAGGCGCTTCCAGCAGGCCCGCGAGCAATTGGCGTTTCTGGGTCGGCCATTGCGCACGCTGGCGCCCGGCGAATACCGCGCCTACCTGGCGCCGGCAGCGCTGGAAGAAATCATGGGCATGCTGAGCTGGGGCGGGTTTTCGGCCCAGGCGATTGCCAGCAAACAGAGCCCATTGCAGAAGTTCTACGCCAGCGAAGCCTGCTTCAGCCCCAACGTATGGTTGAGTGAGCAGGTCAGCGGTTCCTTGAGCCCGGCGTTTTCCGACGAAGGTTATCCCCGCGATGATCTGGGGTTGATCGCCAAAGGCATGGCCAATGCCCGACTGATCAATTCCCGCAGCGCCGCCGAATACGGCCTCGCTGCCAACGGCGCCAGCAGCCATGAATACCCGACGGCGCTGGTCATGAACGGCGGCGATCTGGAGCAGAAGGATATCCTCAAGCGCCTTGGCACCGGGCTCTATATCAGCAACCTGTGGTACCTGAACTACTCGGACCAACCGGCGGCGCGCCTGACCGGCATGACCCGGTTTGCGACTTTCTGGGTCGAGAACGGCGAGATTCAGGCACCGGTCAGCACCATGCGTTTCGATGACAGCGTCTACAGCCTGCTCGGTTCGCAGCTGGAAGCGTTGACCGAGGAGCGTGAATTGCTGCTGTCGGCCAGCACCTACAGTCAGCGGGCGACTGCTTCGGCACTGTTGCCGGGCGCGCTCGTCAGCCGATTGACCTTGACCCTGTAAACACAAAACCTGTGGGAGCGGGCTTGCCCGCGAAGAGGCCATCAGCTTCAACATCAATGTTGACTGACACATCGCCTTCGCGGGCAAGCCCGCTCCCACAGGTTTACGGTTACCAGACCACCCCACAAGAGGTCCCATGCCCAACCGCCCACCTCTCGACGCTGCCACCGCCCGCTGGGTACCGTGGGTTGTGGCCATTGCCTTCTTCATGCAGTCCCTCGACGGGACGATCCTCAACACCGCCCTCCCCGCCATGGCCCGGGATCTGGCCGAAGACCCGCTGCGCATGCAGGGCGTCATCATCGCCTACATGCTCACCGTCGCCTTACTGATCCCCGCCTCCGGCTGGATCGCCGATCGCTTCGGCACCCGGAAAATCTTCTTCGGCGCGATCCTCCTGTTCAGCTTCGGCTCTTTGCTCTGCGCCTTGTCCAGCACCCTGAGCATGCTCATCGGCGCCCGGGTGATTCAGGGCCTCGGTGGCGCGTTAATGTTGCCGGTCGGTCGATTGGTGGTGCTGCGTGCCTATCCGCGCTCGGAGCTGGTGCGGATCATGGGGTTCATCACCATTCCCGGCCTGCTCGGCCCGCTGATCGGCCCGACCATGGGTGGCTGGATGGTGCAATACCTGACCTGGCACTGGATCTTCCTGATCAACCTGCCGGTAGGTGTCCTCGGTTGCTACGCGGTGTGGAAATTCATCCCTGACCTGCGCGGCAGTGAACGCACCCGCTTCGATAGCCTGGGCTTTTTGCTGTTTGGTGCGGCGATGGTGCTGATCACCATTGCCATGGAGGGCCTCGGCGAACTGCACCTGCCGCACTTGCGGGTGATGTTGCTGCTGTTTGGCGGCATGGCGTGTCTGGCGGCGTATTGGCTGCGGGCCGGGCACATCGACAATCCGCTGTTTGCGCCCTCGCTGTTCAAGACCCGGACCTTCGCCGTGGGCATCCTCGGCAACTTGTTCGCTCGCCTCGGCAGCGGCGCATTGCCGTTCCTGGTGCCGTTATTGCTGCAAGTGGCGCTGGGTTATTCGCCGTCTCAGGCCGGGATGAGCATGCTTCCCCTGGCGGCGGCCGCGATGGTCGCCAAGTCGGTGGCGCGGCCGCTGATCGAACGCTTCGGCTATCGCACCGTGCTGACCGGCAACACACTGGCGCTGGGAATCATGCTGGCCAGCATGGGCCTGGTCAGCGAGCAGACGCCGTATTGGCTGCTGCTGGCTCAGTTGGCAGTTCTGGGGGCGATCAACTCCTTGCAGTTCACCGCAATGAACACTGTCACCCTGATCGACCTCGACGACGCCAGCGCCAGCAGCGGCAACAGTTTGCTGTCGGTGGTCGCGCAATTGTCCCTGAGCCTCGGTGTGGCCTGCGCCGGCGCCCTGCTCGGCGGCTTCACGGCGGAGATCGGCAATGACGGCGTGGACACGGTTCTGGGCGCGTTCCAGCTGACGTTTGTGACGGTTGGAATCATGGCGATGCTGGCTGCAACCATCTTCTCGCAGCTTTCACCCAAGGATGGCCGACGGATGGTCAGCCGCGAGCACGATATCGAGCACTGACCCTCGGCAGCTGCTACGACTTCTCGTCCGGAAACTTCGGGCGAATGGCCATGGGACTGATACACTGCGCGACATTTTGTTTTGCAGGCCAGTCCCGTGACCACCATCGCCACCGCTTTTAATACTTTGCCGCTGTCCGCCGCCATGCTGGCTAACCTCGACTCCCTCGGTTATGCCCAGATGACGCCGATCCAGGCGCAAAGCTTGCCGGTGATCCTCAAGGGGATGGACCTGATCGCCCAGGCCAAGACCGGCAGCGGCAAGACCGCCGCCTTCGGTATCGGCCTGCTGAACCCGATCAATCCGCGCTTCTTCGGTTGCCAGGCGCTGGTCATTTGCCCGACTCGCGAACTGGCTGACCAGGTCGCCAAGGAAATCCGTCGTCTGGCCCGCGCCGAAGACAACATCAAGGTCCTGACCCTGTGTGGCGGCGTGTCCTTCGGCCCGCAGATCGGCTCGCTGGAGCACGGCGCGCACATCATCGTCGGCACCCCGGGGCGTATCCAGCAGCACCTGCGCAAGGGCTCGCTGGTGCTCCATGGCCTGAACACGCTGATCCTCGACGAAGCCGACCGCATGCTCGACATGGGTTTCTATGATTCCATCGAAGAAATCATTGCCCAGACCCCGGAGCGCCGCCAGACCCTGCTGTTCTCCGCCACGTACCCGGTGGGCATCAAGCAACTGGCGTCGAAATTCATGCGCACCCCTCAGATCGTGAAGGCCGAGGCGTTCCACGACGATACGCAGATCGAGCAGCGTTTCTACGAGATCTCCCCGGAAGAACGTATGGACGCGGTGGTCAAAGTCCTCGCGCATTTCCGTCCGGCGTCCTGCGTGGCCTTCTGCTTCACCAAGCAGCAGGTTCAGGAAACCGTTGATCACCTGACCTCCAAAGGCATCTCCGCCGTCGGTCTGCAGGGTGATCTGGAACAGCGTGACCGCGATCAGGTATTGGCCATGTTCGCCAACCGCAGTACTTCGGTACTGGTTGCCACCGACGTCGCCGCGCGTGGCCTGGACATCGATATGCTGGACATGGTGATCAACGTCGAACTGGCCCGTGACTCGGAAATCCACATTCACCGTGTCGGCCGTACCGGCCGTGCGGGCGAGAAAGGCATCGCGATCAGCCTGGTTGCCCCGTCCGAAGCCCACCGCGCCCAAGCCATCGAGCAACTGCAGAAGTCGCCGTTGAGCTGGGATCAGCTGAGCAACCTCAAATCCCAGGGCGGCGCACCGCTGCTGCCGGTGATGAGCACGCTGTGCATCGGCGCTGGCCGTAAAGACAAAGTGCGTCCGGGCGACATTCTCGGTGCACTGACCGGCGACGCCGGCATCCCGGGTGCCCAGGTCGGCAAGATTGCGATTTTCGACTTCCAGGCCTATGTGGCCGTGGAACGCGGGATTGCCAAGCAAGCCTTGCAGCGCCTGAACGACGGTAAAATCAAAGGCCGTTCGCTGCGCGTGCGCATTTTGTAAGAACACTGCGTATCCCTGTGGGAGCCGGGCTTGCCCACGATGATATCGACTCGGTCTGACTGACAGACCGAGGTGATGCCATCGCAGGCAAGCCAGCTCCCACATTTGATTGCATTCCAGATCAGCTCTTGTGAGAGGGACACCGTTTTGCGCTCTACCGAAGTCGTGATCATTGGCGCTGGCGCCGCAGGGTTGATGTGTGCGCTGACCGCCGCCGGGCGCGGGCGCAAAGTGATGTTGCTCGATCATGCGAACAAGGCCGGCAAGAAAATCCTCATGTCGGGCGGTGGCCGCTGCAATTTCACCAACATGTACACCGAACCGGGCAATTTTCTCTCGCAGAACGAGCACTTCTGCAAATCCGCGCTGGCGCGCTACACCCAGTGGGATTTCATCGGTCTGGTGGCCAAACATGGCGTGCCGTACCACGAGAAGAAACTCGGCCAGTTGTTCTGCGATAACAAATCCAGCGACATCCTCGAAATGCTGCTCGAGGAATGTGATCAGGTCGGCGTCAGCCTGCACCTGGACACCTCGATTCAGACCATCGAGAAGCTGGAAAGCGGTTATCTGCTGGATACCACGCTGGGCCAGGTCACGTGTGAATCCCTGGTGATCGCCACTGGTGGCTTGTCGATTCCGACCCTCGGTGCCACCGGTTTCGGCTATCAAGTGGCCAAGCAGTTCGGTCACGACTTGCTGCCGACCCGCGCCGGCCTCGTGCCATTCACCATCACCGATCAGCTCAAGGCGCTTTGCACCGAGCTGTCCGGTACGTCGGTGGATTGCCTGGTGAGCTGCAACGACCAGAGTTTCCGCGAAAACATCCTGTTCACTCACCGCGGCCTCAGCGGGCCGGCGATCTTGCAGATTTCGTCGTTCTGGGAATCCGGCGACACGGTGGAAATCAACCTGATGCCGGATCACGACGTGCCGACCTGGCTGCAACAGCAGCAGGCCGAACGTCCCAACAGCGAGTTGAAAACCCTGCTCGGGGAAATCTTCACCAAGAAGATGGCCAACCTGTTGGCGGACAACTGGTTCGTTTCCAAACCGATGAAGCAGTACACCCATGCAGAGCTGGCGGACATCGCTGAGAAACTGGCGAGCTGGAAAGTCGTGCCGGCCGGCACTGAAGGCTACCGCACTGCCGAAGTGACCCTGGGCGGCGTCGACACTCGCGAGGTGTCGTCCAAGACCATGGAATCGCTGAAAAGCCCGGGGCTGTATTTCATTGGTGAAGTGCTCGATGTCACCGGGCATCTGGGTGGCTTCAATTTCCAGTGGGCCTGGGCTTCAGGCTACGCCGCCGCGCAATTCGTCTGATCCAACCAATAACCTGTGGGAGATTCTATGGTTGAGGGGAAGCCCTCAACCGGCTTTGGGTTGATATTCGCTCTGTCCTTTCAGCAGGGCGAATACGACCCGAGCCAGCTTGCGAGCCAGCATTACCAGCGCCTGAGTGGTGCTGAAACCCCGCGTTCTTTGTTCTTCGTAATACCCTTTCCAGGCTTTCGTACGGCTAGCCGACATCGCTGCATTGTGCAGAAGCCGGCGGGCCTCGGGGTCGCCGCGCTTGGTCAAACTGCGGCGAGCGTCCTTCTGTCCTGATTTCGCCACCCGTAAATCCATGCCCAGGAAGGCGATAAATGCATCCGCGTTTCTAAAATCTCCTCGCTGAAATGCAGTTATCAAGCGGGCCCCAGTCAAAAATCCAATACCCTCAACTTTCAGGCAGCGCTTCAATTGACCGAGCAAACCAGCTTCTTTGAGCTGATCGTTGATCGTCTTTTCGATCAGCGTCTCAAGCTGCTGCATGGACTTCACTTGCTCGGCAAAAGCCGCCTTGAGCAGCGGTTCATTCGACCAGCTCTGCACCAGGCCGACCCTGGCCTGGACCAAGGCTGCGCGACGGCGGAAAAGGCTCAGGAGCTGGCGGTACAGCGGTGAGGGCGGGGTCCAAGGACGCAACTCCTCGGCTTCGTTCTTCAGGTAACGAGCCAGCAGCTTGGCATCCAGGGCGTCGGTTTTGGCACGGATCTTCACGCCTTCGCGATAATGTTTGAGTTCATAGCCTCCCACCATGTAAATCGTGCAACCGGCCTCATAGGCCAGATCAGCGAAGTCCAGGTGGTAAATGTTGGTCGCCTCAATGGCAATAGCCACCGTCCCCGACAACGCCTTCAGCCACTGCTTGATGGATGTTCTGGTGTTGGGAATCTCTTCAAGAAAATCACCATCAGACTGATAAATCACCAGTTCATTCTTGGCGACATCCACACCTACGATCGGTTTTGATAGAGAGACCGGCATTGCCACAGGATTTCCTCCGGGATAAGGTTTGAGCACTTGAAGGGCTCACCCAGAGGCGCAGGCTTGTTCCTATCGTCGGTCTAGCCAGATGCATTCTTTATCGGCGCTTGGGTGAAAGGAGGAGGGGCGAAATCTCCCACGGTCTGTACTGCGTCAACAGTCAGAATCGAGCCTTGTCCCTCCTCCTCCCTTCAAGTCCTACCATACAAGCGAGCCTGCTCGCGATAGCGGTCTGACAGTCGACATAAATGTTGAATGTACCGGCCTCATCGCGAGCAGGCTCGCTCCCACATTCGTTATGCGTTGATCTTTAAAGGAACAGATTTTGCTGTCAGATGTGATCGGCGCCATTGCGTCGGCGTCATTAGTGGCTCAATTTAGCGTCATTGCCTCGGAAGGCCTTCGCACTTCATGTCATCGACCACATTTCGGCAGTCTCTGCGCCGCCTCTGGGCGCTGGATAAATTCAGTTACAGCGTGCGGGTATTCATCGCCCTGACCGGCAGCATGGCGCTGTGTTGGTATCAGGATGAAATGGGACTGCTGATCCCGTTGTTCTTGGGGATCATCGCCAGCGCCCTGGCCGAGACCGACGACAGTTGGCAGGGTCGCCTCAATGCGCTCGCAGTGACGCTGGTGTGTTTCATGGTCGCGGCCCTGTCCGTCGAACTGCTCTTCCCCTACCCCGTCCTTTTTATCATCGCCTTTGCCCTGGCCAGCTTCTGCCTGACCATGCTCGGCGCGCTGGGCGAACGTTATGGCGCGATTGCTTCGGCAACGTTGATTCTGTCGGTCTACACCATGATCGGCGTGGACCAGCGCGGTGGCGCGGTCACTGATTTCTGGCACGAACCGGTGCTGCTGGTGGCCGGTGCGGCCTGGTACGGCTTGCTCTCGGTGCTGTGGCAGGCGCTGTTTTCCAACCAGCCGGTGCAGCAAAGCCTGGCGCGGTTGTTCCGTGAACTGGGTTATTACCTGAAGCTGAAATCGTCGCTGTTCGAACCGATCCGGCAGATGGACGTGCAAGCGCAGCGCCTGGAACTGGCCCAACAGAATGGTCGGGTGGTGGCAGCCCTGAACGCCGCCAAGGAAATCATTCTGCATCGCGTCGGCGACGGTCGGCCGGGGGTGAAAGTCAGCCGTTATCTGAAGCTGTACTTCCTCGCCCAGGACATCCACGAGCGCGCCAGTTCCTCGCACTACCCCTATAACGCGCTGGCCGAAGCGTTCTTCCACAGCGACGTGCTGTTCCGCTGTCAGCGCCTGCTGCGCCAGCAAGGCAAGGCTTGCCGCGCACTGGCCGAATCGATCCAGATGCGCCAGCCGTTCACCTATGACGCAAGCTTCGCCGAGGCCCTGAACGACCTGCATGCCTCCCTCGAACACCTGCGTATCCAGAGCAATCCGGCCTGGCGCGGTCTGCTGCGTTCGTTGCGAGCGCTGGCCGCCAACCTCGGCACACTCGACCGTTTGCTCAGCGACGCCAGCAATCCCGATGCGCTCGCAGACGCCACCGACAGCAGCTTGCTCGACCGTTCGCCACGCAGCCTCAAGGATGTCTGGGTACGTTTGCGCACGCAGCTGACGCCGACGTCCTTGCTGTTCCGCCATGCCCTGCGCCTGCCCTTGGCATTGAGCATCGGCTACGGCATGGTGCATTTGATCCACCCGTCGCAAGGTTACTGGATCATCCTCACCACGCTGTTTGTCTGTCAGCCAAACTACGGCGCCACCCGGCGCAAACTCGGGCAGCGGATCATCGGCACCGCCATCGGCCTGACCGTGGCCTGGGCGCTATTCGATCTGTTCCCGAACCCGTTGATCCAGTCGAGCTTCGCGATCGTTGCCGGGGTAGTGTTCTTTACCAATCGCACCACCCGCTACACCTTGGCGACTGCCGCGATCACGCTCATGGTGCTGTTCTGTTTCAACCAGGTGGGCGATGGTTATGGGCTGCTTCTGCCGCGACTGTTCGATACCTTGCTCGGCAGTCTGATCGCCGGGCTGGCGGTATTCCTGTTCCTGCCGGACTGGCAGGGTCGACGCCTGAACAAAGTGCTGGCCAACACCCTCACCTGCAACAGCATTTACCTGCGCCAGATCATGCAGCAATACGCCGCCGGCAAAAGCGACGACCTGGCTTATCGCCTGGCCCGGCGCAACGCGCACAACGCCGACGCCGCATTGTCGACGACGCTGGCCAATATGCTGATGGAGCCGGGGCACTTTCGTAAGGAAGCGGACGTCGGGTTTCGTTTCCTGGTGCTGTCGCACACCTTGCTCAGCTATTTGTCGGGGCTGGGGGCACACCGCGAAACCCAATTACCCACGGAGGTGCGCGAGCATTTGATCGACGGCGCCGGCGTGAGCCTGGCTGCCAGCCTCGACGAAATCGCCCAAGGACTGGCGAGCAAACAGCCGATTGCGATTCAGAGTGATGAGGAAGAAGCGCTGGCCAATGGGCTGGAACAAATGCCGGATGAGATCGACGAAGGGCAGCGGTTGGTGCAGACGCAACTGGCGTTGATCTGCCGGCAGCTGGGGCCGTTGCGGACGTTGGCGGCGCATCTCATCAAGGAAACCGGCGAGACTTGAGCGCCATAGTCACTGGCCTTACGTCATCGCGGGCAAGCCACGCTCCCACAGGTTTGTGCAAGTCCTGTGGGAGCCGGGCTTGCCCGCGATGAGGCCAGCAGCGTCAACACAAACACCGAATCAAACCCATTACATCCCATGCTGCTTGAGCAACTTCTCATAACTCCCATCAGCCTTCATCGCCGCAATCTCACGGTCGAAACCGGCAACGATCTGTTCATGCTGCGGGTTCTTCAGGCTCACCAGAATATGCAGGCTGTTCTCGCTCAATGGCTTGGGCAAAAACTCCACGGAATTGCGTACTTTGGATGACTCGCGGGCGAGGTAATACCGGGCGACAAACTCGTCTTCCAGAGTCAGCTTGACCCGGTCGGCCGCGACCATGCGCACGGCCATGGCGAAGCTATGCACGGGTACTTTCTGCAGCGACACATCGTCGTCGAATGCTTGCGAATAGGCATAACCGCGTACGACCGCTATCGGGAAAGTGTGCAGTTGTTGCAGGTTGTTGAATTCGATCGGCGTGTCTTTGCGCTTGAGAAAGCGCACGCGATTGAGCAGGTACTCGCCGGAAAACTGCCCCAGCTTCGTGCGCTCATCGGTGTACCAGGCGTTGACCAGCACGTCGTAACGCCCCTCGCCTATCCCAAACAAGGCTCGCGCCCACGGCACCTGTTCGAAATCACTGCCATAACCGGCCCGGGCCAGCGCGGTGCTAACGATGTCCGTGGCCAGTCCGCCATTGACCAGCGTGGCGTCGGTAAAGGGTGGCCAGGCATCGGCTACCAGGCGCAGCTTTTGCGCTGCCGCACTCTGTGTCAGCAACAGCAATCCAATCAAAGCAAACGCTCGATGCAATCGCGGCATGCCAGAAAATCCTTAGCGGGCGGGTTGCCCGACGTGTTTTCAGCCAAAACTCCAAGGCCCCTTTAGCGGCGAAACCCAGGTCCTAACATTAGCTTATCGACGACATTGCACAGCGCTGCATCGCAGATTACACAAAGAAGACAATCTCGCGAGAAATGAATGATGGCATTTTGGCCTTTGTCACAGATTTCTTTGCCATAAAGACATCCCGCCTCAGGACGCTTAGTATCGGAGCACGTTGTTCAAGGAATCTGAAGATGACAATCGATTGGGTCTGCAAGCACCACAGCGATCTGGGTAAAGAGCAGCTTTATGCCATTTTGCAGCTGCGCGCCGCGGTGTTCATCGTCGAGCAGAAATGCCTTTATCAGGACATCGACGGCCAGGATCTGGAAGGTGACACTTGCCATCTGATGGGCTGGGACGGGGATCGTCTGGTGGCTTACCTGCGCTTGCTCGACCCGGAGTTACAGGGCGGCGACGTGGTGATTGGCCGAGTGATCACTGCTCCCGCTGCACGCGGCACCGGGCTTGGGCATGAGTTGATGAGCCAGGCGTTGAAACAGGCCGCCAAACGCTGGCCCGAAGTGCCGGTCTACCTCTCGGCCCAGGCGCATTTGCAGGGGTATTACGGGCGGTACGGGTTTGTGGTGGTGGGTGAGGAATACCTGGAGGATGACATTCCGCATATCGGGATGCGTCGTTCCTGAGGGCCTCTTCGCGGGCAAGCTCGCTCCCACAGTGATCGCGAGTGGATCACACATTTGCAATCCACCCCGGACCCTGTGGGAGCGGGCTTGCCCGCGATGGCGTCAGCACCGACGCCGCAATACTCAGGGATACTCAAGCACCGCTTTAATCTGCCGCAGATTGCGCTCGATCCACCCCCGATCAATCGCCCCCCACTCGCGAATCCGATAGCGCCCCGCATGGTTGCGCGCGCCTTCTTCCTGCTCGAATTCACAAACGATATCCAGATCCGCCAATGCCGCGATGGTGTCCTGGGCCGTGCGCCGGGGCATGCCAGTGACTTCGGTCAACGCCGGGACGCTGCTGGCCAGCCCGCTGTCGATCAGGTACGCCACGTACAACCGGCGG
The DNA here is from genome assembly GCF_053629455.1 of Pseudomonas sp. F-14 TE3482. Taxonomy (NCBI): domain Bacteria; kingdom Pseudomonadati; phylum Pseudomonadota; class Gammaproteobacteria; order Pseudomonadales; family Pseudomonadaceae; genus Pseudomonas; species Pseudomonas sp. F-14 TE3482. The sequence goes on along the minus strand of NZ_JBRJII010000001.1, from coordinate 1,722,401 downwards.
TAGAAGCTGCTTTTGGTCTTGCTCACGTCCATCCATGCGCTCCTTATTGGAAGATCTTCTATTGCATATCCCGCCACGTCAGGTACACCCGCAAATCGAACTCCACCTGGTGATACCCCGGCAACATGTGTTCGCACAGCTTGTAGAACGCCTTGTTGTGATCCGACTCTTTGAAATGCGCCAACTCATGCACTACGATCATTTTCAGAAACTCGGAGGGCGCGTCCTTGAACAACGATGCCACGCGAATTTCTTTCTTGGTCTTGAGCTTGCCGCCCTGTACCCGGGAGATCGCGGTATGCAGGCCGAGCGCGCGGTGGGTCAGGTCCAGACGGTTGTCGAATAACACCTTGTCGATCGCCGGGGCATTACGCAGGTATTCCTGCTTGAGGTCCAGGGCATAGGTGTACAGCGCCTTGTCGCTCTGCACCCCGTGCTTTTGCGGATATCGCTGGCTCAGGTAGTCGCCCAGCCGACCTTCGGCGATCAGCTGTCGCACCTGGTCCTGCAACGTAGCGGGATAGGCCTGGAGGTATTTCAACGCGGTCATTGGGGCGGCAACACGAGTCACGAAAAGGCCGCCAGTGTAACGAATTCAACTCGTCAGCGCGCTCCAGTCGAACGGCTCGACAAAGTGACGGGTGTCCTCGGACATCAACGGTCGCGCGACCAGAAACCCCTGCACATACTGGCAACCGTTGGCTTGCAGCCATTCATATTGCGCCACCGTCTCCACCCCTTCAGCGATCACTAGCAGACCAAACTGTTTGCACAAATCGATGACACTGCGAGCCAGCGCCGCATCCCGTTCGGACCCCGGCAACCGGGCGATCAAATGCCGGTCGAGTTTGAGCGTGTCCAGTTCCAGGTCTCGCAGGTGCGCCAGCGAACAAGCCCCGGAGCCAAAGTCATCCAGCGCCACCCGCACTCCCAAATTGCGCAGCAAACGCAGCTGCTTGCGGGTTTCGTCGGGGTTAAGCATCAAGGCCTCCTCCGTGACCTCGACCTCCAGCTGCCGCGGTTTCAAACCATGGCGGTCCAGCACCTGACGCAGCTCGGTGACCAGGTTGGGCAAACCGAATTGCGTGCTGCTCAAACTGACGCCCAGCACCAGATCTTCGGCAAACAAGGTTTCCCAGGCTTTCCGCTGTTTGGCCCCACGATGGTAAATCCAGCTGCCCAGGCGACTGATCAACCGCGCCTCTTCCAGCAACGGCAAAAACAGCCCCGGCGGTACATCGCCAACACTCGGATGCTGCCAGCGCAGCAACGCCTCGAACCCGCGAATCTGCCCGTCGGCAATGGCCACCTGAGGCTGATACACCAGGTTGAAATCACGGTTTTCGATGGCCGTGCGCACGCTCTCTTCGAGCATCAGCCGCGAGCGCGCCCGGCCATTCATTTCGTGATCGTAGAAGCGATATTGCTGACGCCCCGCGCGTTTGGCTTCGTACATGGCAATGTCGGACGCCCGCATTAACCCGTCGAGATTAGCCCCACAATCGGGATAAGTGGCGATGCCGATACTGGCGCCCAAGGCGATGTCCATGCCTTCGATCTGCTGACAGATCGACACCCGCTCGATGAGCTTCTCGGCAATCTTCGCCGCGTGCTCGGGGAGCTCAAGATCCAGCAGCGCGGTGAACTCATCGCCACCCATCCGCGCCAGAATATCGAAGGGCCGCAGACACGCCTTCAGCTGCTCGGACACCCATCGCAGCACCCGGTCGCCCGCATCGTGGCCGAGGGAATCATTGACCCGCTTGAAGCCGTCGAGGTCCAGGTACAACAGCACCCACGTGCTGTCGGAGCGTTCGCCGCGCAGCAGCAGGTTTTCAACGGTCTGATAGAAACCCCGGCGATTGAGCAGCCCGGTCAGTGGATCGGTCACCGCTTGAAACTCCAGCTGCTGATGCAGATGGTGCACCACCGACATGTCCAGCACCGTCACTACCATGGCATGTTGTTCGGTGGGCAAAGGCGCGCAGGACAACGCCACCGGCACTTGCTGGCCAGGCGCGGTACGCAGCAACGCATCGTGCAGGCGCAGGGTTTCACCGCGCTTGTAGCCGGCAAACAATTCGGAGTCGGCCCAGATCGGGATGTGCGGTTTTTGCAGGAAATCCAGAAACTCCTTGCCTTGAAGCTCATGCACCGTGGCATTGAGCAAGCGGGACATCGCCGGATTGGCAAAGCGAATGAGCCCATCCTCCCCCACCACCAGAATGCCTTCGGCGGCGTTATCCAGCACCGAGGCATTGAAGGCACGGGCGACTTCCAGGTCATGGGTCAACTGCTGCAAGGCACGGCGATTACGCTGATGCTCGAGCAGGGCCTGGACTTTGGGTTTGAGAATTTGCGGGTCGAACGGTTTGAACAGGTAATCCACCGCGCCACTGGCGTAGCCCTTGATCACGGCGTCCTGGGATTGTTCGTTGGCGGTAAGGAAAATGATCGGCGTGAGGCGGGTTCGCTGACTGCCACGCATCAGGCGCGCCACTTCGAAACCGTCCATACCCGGCATCTGCACGTCCAGCAGTACCAGGTCGACATCGTGTTCGAGCAACAGGCTGAGCGCTTCAAACCCGGAAGCCGCGGTGATGACCTGCCAGTCCTGGCGCTGTAACAACGCGCGCATGCTGATCAGGTTTTCGGGGTAATCATCAACAATTAAAAGGATTGAGCTGCCTTCAGCTGGCATAGGTTGTGCGCATTCCATGCTGCATCTCTTGTTCGGGACCTCAGGCCGGCCTCTTGTGAAAACCGGACACATAATGCGACTTCACTCTAGACCTGGATCCACAAAAGCAGAAGCTACCGGTGTGCCATCACTTCAGTAAGTTTCATATAGCCGACTAACGGTCAGTCCTACAGCCCCCGTAAACCGGGAAAGATGGCATTTCGACAGGATGTTGACGTCAACCATCTGCCAAACGGGCATTAACAAACAACCGTTCTACGCTTATAAAGACAGCCCGAAGGCGCGGGCTAGAGCTTCTGGCACGTGCGTACAGAACAAAGTGGAAGCTTGAATATGATCGATCTCGCAACCTGGAACCTCAGCGTTCCTGTCGGCAGTCCGCCGTACACCGTTGAAACAACCAAACTGGTGGACGGCTTCAAGGATCAGTACTTCCACTCCGACACCGGCACCTTGTTTTTCTGGGCCCCGGTAACCGGCACCCGCACTGAAAACGCGATTTACCCCCGTACCGAACTGCGCGAAACCTACAGCAATGGCACGCTGAAAAACTGGTACTACCCCGACGCGGACAACTTTCTGCGGGCGACCCTTACGATCAGCAAGGTACCCAGCACGGGCAAGATCGTCATTGGCCAGATCCACGCCTACAAAAGCCAAAAGCCGATGGTAAAACTCGAATATCAATATAAAGACTACAGCGAGACCGGAAACATCGTCGCCAAAGTCCGCATGCACCCCGACGACGACACCGCCCGGGTCATCACCATCGCCACAGGCATAAAACTCGATCGGGAATTTTCCTACCTCATCCACCTCAGCCCCGGCGGCGCATTGGGCATCAGTGCGGCGGGCTACCAGTGGGACACCGACATCAGCGCGATGTGGCGTGATAAACCGCTGTACTTCAAGGCCGGCGTCTACGTGCAGGACAACACCGGGTACACCAGCGAAGGCGGGGAAGTGACATTCAGCAAGCTGGATATCGATCACGACACCTGAGGCGACTCGATCTCCTGTAGGTGCTGCCGAGGGCTGCGATCTTTTGATCTTCAGCTCCGAAAACCTCGCAGGAATCCACCCATTGTGGCGAGGGAGCTTGCTCCCGTCGGGCTGCGCAGCAGTCCCTCTTTTGGGGGGGCCGCTTCGCGCCCCAGCGGGAGCAAGCTCCCTCGCCACAGATTCTTTATGTCCAACTCCATCTCTTCACTGACCGGCATCTGGCCCCACTTAAACGCCCACGTTTAAAGACACTCAGCGTTACTTCATGAAGCCTACAACGGCTTGCGTCACCGCCTACAGGTACGCCAGAATCCGCCGGCTTGTGCGCCTTGAAGCCCACCGGTAACTTGATTCGCGTCACTGATTTCCAGTGATCGGGTTTAGTAGCCCGTGGTTTCGAGCTTGGTGCACAAGCATCTGTCAGTCAGGGATTTCGATTCCTGCGCTTGATGGTAACTGTGCGCAGGGCACCTTCGGGTGCGCCGGCCTGCTCGAAACCCCGGTCTACTAACCTGCGTACAGTTGCCTCCACTTTGATTAGTAGCCAAAGAGGGGGCACTCCAATCAGGTTTCGAGCAAATGACCAAATCAACGCCGCATCCGCCGGTCACCGACCCGGCATCCCCCTACGAATCACTCGACTCAAAAAAATTCCACGAAGCCGCCGAGCGCGCCCTCGACCATTACCTCAACCCGGCCGCCAACATCATGGCCACCACCAACGAACCCGAGCCCATGTACTTGGCCAATCCGAAGTACAACACCGAATCCCTGCTGGCCAACGCCAGCGAAACATTGGGTTCGGCTACCACCATGCTCAACAATTTCGCGGCGCTGCTGGAGACCTCCCATCGCAAGACCCTGCTGGGCATCGCCCAAGTGGTCATGCTCGGCGAACTGGCGGTGAACCAGGCGTTGGACCACGTCGAATTGAAGGAGTAATCGCGTCTCGGCTGATGCGAACAACTTGCCCCCAATAAAAACCCGCCTCTCGGCGGGTTTTTATCAATGCAGTTTAACGCTCAGGCTTAATTAACCTTAGCGTTCAACTCACTGAATAAGGGACGATTAAATCAATCAGTCCCCTTTGGGTTGCTACTCTGCCTTTACTTTGCCGCTTTCTTGATTGCGGAAACGTCGAGCCGATATCTTCCTTCCATAGCTGACTTATCCGTATCACCCTCCGAACGCTTTTTTACATGAAAACTACCTCGATAGTCAGCGACATCATTATTTTCGATATCCACATATCCCGACTGAGCGTACCAACGCTCGGCATCCGCAGGATCAGACATAAATAAAAATTCACCTTTGTCCGTCAATTCGTGCTTTTTGATACCAAAGTCCTGCGGAATCTGGAATTTTATAAGATTATCTTTATCGTATGCATTTACATTGAATATATCGCCATCCATTACCCCACTAATTCGATCTGCCTTGAAGTCTCCTGATTTATTGCCGGACTTATCGTAAAAAGTAGCCGTGAATTCACCGTCCACCTTCATACCGCTCTTATCTTCCTTAACTTTCATTATCCACCTCAATATATAAACAGAGAGAAAGGAAACCGATCTATTTAATTGGCTCCTCTGTGAGAGCACGACCAGCATAGGTAATATCTCTCACCCAATCACCTGTAATAAATGACAGTGCTTAATACATCTTTGAAATAACCGATATAACTAAAGAACCAAGGTTTTACTTTCATCTACACGGGGTAACGCAAAATCCGCCCACAGCCCACAAAAAAACCCGCCTCTCGGCGGGTTTTTCGTGCAACTCAAACGCAGAAGGCTTAGTTGACCTTAGCGTTCAACTCACCCTTCAAATACCGCTGATACATCGCTTCCAACGAGATCGGCTTGATCTTCGAAGCATTACCCGCCGTACCAAACTGCTCATAACGTGCGATACACACATCACGCATCGCGGTCACGGTCGCGCCGAAGAACTTACGCGGGTCGAATTCGCTCGGGTTGGTAGCCATCAGGCGACGCATCGCACCGGTGGAGGCCAGGCGCAGGTCGGTGTCGATGTTGACCTTGCGCACGCCGTGCTTGATGCCTTCGACGATTTCTTCAACCGGTACGCCGTAGGTTTCTTTGATGTCGCCGCCGTACTGGTTGATGATCGCCAGCCACTCTTGCGGAACCGAAGACGAGCCGTGCATCACCAGGTGGGTGTTCGGGATGCGTTTGTGGATTTCCTTGATGCGGTCGATGGCCAGCACGTCGCCGGTAGGTGGCTTGGTGAACTTGTAGGCGCCGTGGCTGGTGCCGATGGCGATGGCCAGGGCATCGACCTGGGTGCGCTTGACGAAGTCAGCGGCTTCTTCCGGGTCGGTCAGCATTTGGCTGTGATCCAGAACGCCTTCGGCGCCGATGCCGTCTTCTTCACCGGCCATGCCGGTTTCCAGCGAACCCAGGCAGCCCAGCTCGCCTTCTACCGATACGCCGCAGGCGTGAGCCATGGCTACGGTTTGTTGGGTGACACGGACGTTGTAGTCGTAGTCGGTCGGGGTCTTGCCGTCTTCGCCCAGGGAACCGTCCATCATCACCGAGCTGAAGCCCAACTGGATGGAGCGCTGGCAGACGTCAGGGCTGGTGCCGTGGTCCTGGTGCATGCACACCGGGATGTGCGGGAATTCTTCGATGGCGGCCAGGATCAGGTGACGCAGGAACGGGGCGCCTGCGTATTTGCGGGCACCGGCCGAAGCCTGGACGATCACCGGGGAGTCAGTCTTGTCAGCGGCTTCCATGATGGCGCGCATCTGCTCAAGGTTGTTGACGTTGAAGGCTGGAACGCCGTAGCCGAACTCGGCTGCGTGGTCCAGCATCTGGCGCATGCTGATAAGTGCCATTGTGTGTGTCTCTCCCGGTTGAGGGTCGTTAATCGTGCCAGCCTGCCGTAGCGGCGGCGGCTATTCAAGTTATTGCAGATCGGGGGTTGGCCCGGGCTGCGAATTCGGTGGTGCGTCTATCTCTAACAGCTGACGATTTCCTGTAGGAGCGAAGCTTGCTCGCGAAAGCGCTTTAACTGACACCACATGTGTTGAATGTGATGACCTCTTCGCGAGCAAGCTTCGCTCCTACAGGTTTTGCGCAAGCCTTCAATTACTCGGCTTTACAACCGCGGCCAATCAAATCATTGGTGGCGACCCAGTAAACCAGGCCTTCCTCACCTTTTACGTGAAATGCCAGCATGTCGTTGCTGTACAGCGAACCTTCGGCGCCCGGTTCAAGCTTCAAGCGGTAGACCTGATCGGCACCGCCCAGGCGAACGTCGACTTCCTTGCGGTTGATGTCAGTGTAGCGCCAGAGCACTTTGGCCTGGCTGTCGCAGGTCCAGGTGGTCCAGCTGCCCGCTGGCTCGGCAGCGTTGAACAGGTTCAAATGGGTGCAACCTGCCAGCAATGCCAATGCCGCAACGGCGATAAAGCCTTTCATCCGTGTTCCTCGGCTGACGGCGCACGCCGCCCGCCTTGAGTAAAGAGTCTGACCCCTCAAGGGCAACCATGTTCCTTGGCCGGGACCTGTGTCTCGTATTTGTCCAGGCCGTCGGGCCCGGAGCGCTTGTTGATCACCGGGTTGGTTTCCGCTTGCCAATCCGCTTGGTAGCAGCCTTTTTCCTGTGACTGCGGCGCGGGTTCCGGCGTGGCTTTCGGGTTACTCCCGCAAGCCGCCAGCATACCCGCGGCAATCAACAGCATTAAGGTCCTGACCATGTGAACACTCCTTTGCCTGGTCAAATGCGCGGCCTCAGGCCTTGGCCCGGCTTTCCAGGACTTCGACGGCCGGGAGCACTTTGCCTTCGACGAATTCGAGGAACGCGCCGCCGCCGGTAGAAATGTAGGAGATCTGCTCGGCAACGCCATATTTATCGATGGCTGCCAGGGTGTCGCCGCCACCAGCGATGGAGAACGCCGAGCTTTCTGCGATGGCCTGGGCCAGCACTTTGGTGCCGTTACCGAACTGGTCGAATTCGAACACGCCCACCGGGCCGTTCCACAGGATGGTCTTGGACGACTTCAACAGCTCGGCGAAATTCGCCGCGGTCTGTGGGCCGATGTCCAGGATCATGTCGTCTGCGGCCACGTCGGCAATCAGCTTGACGGTCGCGGTCGCGCTTTCAGCGAATTCCTTGGCAACCACCACGTCGACCGGCAGCGGAACGCTGACCTTGGCAGCGATTTCACGGGCGGTGTCCAGCAGGTCCGGCTCGTACAGGGATTTGCCGACCGGGTGACCGGCAGCGGCCAGGAACGTGTTGGCGATGCCGCCGCCGACGATCAGCTGGTTGCAGATCTGGCTCAGGCTGTTGAGCACGTCGAGTTTGGTCGACACTTTGGAACCGGCAACGATAGCGGCCATTGGCTGCGCCGGGGCGCCCAGGGCCTTGCCCAGTGCATCCAGTTCGGCGGCCAGCAGCGGGCCAGCAGCGGCGACTTTGGCGAACTTGGCCACGCCGTGGGTCGAACCCTCGGCGCGGTGAGCGGTGCCGAAGGCGTCCATCACAAACACGTCGCACAGGGCCGCGTATTGCTTGGCCAGTTCGTCAGCGTTCTTTTTCTCGCCCTTGTTGAAGCGCACGTTTTCGAACAAAACGATGTCGCCGGCTTTCACGTCGACGCCGCCCAGGTAATCGGACACCAGCGGCACTTCGCGGCCCAGGGCTTTGCTCAGGTAGTCAGCGACTGGCTTGAGGCTGTTTTCGGCCGAGAACTCGCCTTCGGTCGGACGGCCAAGGTGCGAGCAGACCATCACGGCCGCGCCTTTTTCCAGGGCCAGCTTGATGGTCGGCAGCGAAGCCAGGATTCGCGCATCGCTGGTGACAACACCGTCCTTGACTGGGACGTTGAGGTCTTCGCGGATCAGTACGCGCTTACCTTGCAGATCGAGGTCGGTCATCTTCAACACGGTCATGGGTCGCATTTCCTGGATAGCTGTTTTAGAGAGCAGGTTTTGGTTGTGGTGCAGCTGTTTGCAAATAGTGTTCTGCAACGTCCAGCATTCGATTGGCAAAACCCCATTCGTTGTCGAACCAGGCCAGGATGTTCACCAGCCGAGGGCCGGAAACGCGGGTCTGACTGGCATCGACGATGGCCGAATGTGGGTCATGATTAAAATCACAACTGGCGTGAGGCAACTCGGTGTAGGCCAGAAGGCCCTTGAGCGGGCCATGGGTGGCGGCCTCGCGCAGAATCCGGTTGACCTCGGTGGCGTCGGTATCGCTTACGGTCTGCATCGTAATGTCGAGGCAGGACACGTTAACCGTCGGCACCCGCACGGCTTTGGCCTGAATTCGCCCGGCAAGTTCCGGCAGCAGGCGTTCAATGCCTCGCGCCAGACCAGTGGACACCGGAATCACCGACTGGAACGCCGAACGGGTGCGGCGCAGGTCTTCGTGGTGATAGGCGTCGATGACCGGTTGATCATTCATTGCCGAGTGGATGGTAGTGATCGACACGTATTCCAGACCAATGGCCTGATCCAGCAGGCGCAACAGCGGCACGCCGCAGTTGGTGGTGCAGGACGCGTTGGATACCAGCAGCTCATCGCCGGTCAGGCAATCCTGGTTCACACCGTAGACGATGGTGGCGTCGACATCCGCCTCGCTGGCCATCGGCTGGGAGAACAGCACCCGTGGCGCGCCAGCGTCGAGGAAGCGCTGGCCATCCTGACGGGTGTGGTAAGCGCCGGAGCACTCCAGCACCAGATCGACGCCCAGTGACGCCCAATCGATGCCTTCGGGGGTGGCACTGCGCAGGACCTTCACGCAGTCGCCTTTAATATGCAGACAATCGCCCTCGACCCTCACTTCACCGGGGAACCGCCCGTGTGTGGAGTCGAAGCGTGTCAGGTATTCAATGCTGGCCATGTCGGCCAGATCGTTGATCGCGACAATTTCAAACCCTGCCGCCGAGCCTCGCTCAAACAACGCACGCAAGACGCAACGACCAATCCGGCCGTAGCCGTTGAGTGCAACTTTGTAAGGACGCGGTTGAGGCATGGGGTTCTCGATTACCGTGGTGAATCCGTCAGTGTTGCGTTGAATGTTCTATTGCCATCGCGGGCAAGCCCGCTCCCACATGGACGGTGTAAATCCCTGTGGGAGCGGGCTTGCCCGCGATAGCGTCAGAACAGGCAATACATCACCCGGACTTAGTCTTCCAGCAGCTCTTCAGCCTGGCCCAGGATGTTTTCCAGGGTGAAGCCGAACTCTTCGAACAAGGCAGGCGCAGGCGCCGACTCGCCGTAGGTGGTCATGCCGATCACGCGGCCTTCCAGGCCCACGTACTTGTACCAGTAGTCCGCGTGAGCAGCTTCGATGGCGATACGCGCGCTGACCTGCAATGGCAGAACCGCTTGCTTGTAGCCGGCGTCCTGGGCTTCGAAGACGCTGGTGCACGGCATCGAAACAACACGCACCTTGCGGCCTTGCTCGGTCAGTTTGTCGAAGGCTTGAACGGCCAGGCCGACTTCCGAACCGGTGGCGATCAGGATCAGCTCAGGCTCGCCTGCGCAGTCTTTCAGCACGTAGCCGCCGCGATTGATGCACTCGATCTGCACGGCATCACGGGTTTGGTGCTGCAGGTTCTGACGGGAGAAGATCAGTGCCGACGGACCGTCGTCACGCTCCAGCGCGCATTTCCAGGCCACTGCCGATTCAACGGCATCGGCTGGCCGCCAGGTATCGAGGTTCGGCGTGCAGCGCAGGCTGGCCAGTTGCTCGATCGGCTGGTGAGTCGGGCCGTCTTCGCCCAGACCGATGGAGTCGTGGGTGAACACATAGATGATGCGCTTCTTCATCAGCGCCGACATGCGCACCGCGTTGCGGGCGTATTCCATGAACATCAGGAAGGTCGCGCCGTACGGCACCAGACCACCGTGCAGGGCCACGCCGTTCATGATCGCGCTCATGCCGAACTCGCGAACGCCGTAGTACATGTAGTTGCCGCTGGCGTCTTCGGCGGTGACGCCTTTGCAACCTTTCCACAGGGTCAGGTTGGAACCGGCCAGGTCAGCCGAACCGCCCAGCAGTTCCGGCAACAGCGGGCCGAACGCGTTCAGGGCATTCTGGCTGGCTTTACGGCTGGCGATGGTTTCGCCCTTGGCCGCGACTTCAGCGATGTAAGCAGCCGCTTTTTCCGCGAAGTCAGTTGGCAGATCACCGCTCAGACGACGAATCAGTTCGTTGGCCAGCTCCGGGAAGGCCGCGGAGTAAGCAGCGAAGCGCTGATCCCACTCGGCTTCGGCAGCGCGACCGGATTCCTTGGCGTCCCACTCGGCATAAATATTGGCCGGGATTTCGAACGGGCCGTGGTTCCACTTCAGTGCTTCACGGGTCAGAGCGATTTCCGCGTCACCCAACGGGGCACCGTGGCAGTCCTCCTTGCCCTGCTTGTTCGGCGAACCGAAACCGATGGTGGTCTTGCAGCAGATCAGCGTCGGCTGCTCGCTTTTGCGGGCCGTGTCGATGGCGATCTTGATTTCTTCCGGGTCATGACCGTCGACGTTGCGGATCACCTGCCAGTTGTAGGCCTCGAAACGCTTCGGCGTGTCGTCGGTGAACCAGCCTTCGACTTCGCCGTCGATGGAAATGCCGTTGTCATCGTAGAAGGCAATCAGTTTACCCAGGCCCAAGGTGCCAGCCAGGGAGCTGACTTCGTGGGAAATGCCTTCCATCATGCAGCCATCACCCAGGAATACGTAGGTGTGGTGATCAACGACGTTATGGCCGGGACGGTTGAACTGCGCCGCCAGGACTTTTTCCGCCAACGCGAAACCCACGGCGTTGGCCAGGCCTTGGCCCAGTGGACCGGTGGTGGTTTCGACGCCCGGGGTGTAGCCGTATTCCGGGTGACCCGGAGTGCGGCTGTGCAGCTGGCGGAAGTTTTTCAGGTCATCGATAGACAGGTCATAGCCGGTGAGGTGCAGCAGCGAGTAGATCAACATCGAACCGTGACCGTTGGACAGCACGAAGCGGTCACGGTCGGCGAACGATGGATTGCTCGGGTTGTGCTTCAGGTAGTCACGCCAAAGTACTTCGGCGATATCCGCCATACCCATAGGGGCACCGGGATGGCCGCTGTTGGCTTTTTGCACGGCATCCATGCTGAGGGCACGAATGGCGTTGGCACGCTCACGACGGCTGGGCATCGCTGTTCTCCTGCGGATATTGAATCGAGAGTTAATAAAACGAAACGGAAAAAAGGCGAGCATTTTCCCTCACCGACCGCCTTCGGGGCAATGACAGATAGTCATCCGAAGGCGTTTTTCCAATGGATAACAGCGTATTCGACTGATGAAACCTTTCCGCTGTTCGTTTGCTGACTAAACCTAACGCTGAAAAGTGCCATCTATCGAGCAATATCAAAACTTTTTGATATTGCTCTTGCGATGATTTCCGACCGTCACTAGACTGCTGGCCTTATGAATTTACGCGTGCCTTCCATTCGACATGACGATTGCGATGAACTGGCGGCCCTGTGCAAGGCCGGCGGCGATCCTCTGCGTCTGAATGTATTGCGCGCGCTGGCCAACGATTCGTTCGGCGTACTGGAACTGGCGCAGATCTTCGGCATTGGCCAGTCTGGCATGAGTCATCACCTCAAGGTTTTGGCCCAGGCCGATCTGGTGGCGACCCGTCGTGAAGGCAATGCGATTTTCTACCGCCGCGCCCTGCCCCACACCGATCTGCTGGGCGGCAAGCTGCATGCCGCACTGCTGGAAGAAGTGGACAACCTGACCCTGCCGACTGACGTTCAGTCGCGGATCGGTCAGGTCCACGGGCAGCGAGCGGCGGCCAGCCAGGACTTTTTCTCACGGGTCGCAGAGAAGTTTCGCGCCCAGCAAGACCTGATTGCCGGCCTGACGCAATACCGCGAAAGCGTGGTGGCACTGCTCGACAAGCTGAGTTTCGGCCCTGGCGCCACGGCGATCGAAGTAGGCCCCGGCGATGGCGGTTTTCTGCCGGAGCTGGCGCATCGTTTCGTTCAAGTCACGGCGCTGGACAACAGCCCGGCGATGCTCGATCTGGCCCGTCAGGTCTGCGAACGTGAAATGCTGGCTAACGTCAGCCTGCAATTGGCCGATGCATTGAACGGCGTAAGCCTCAAGGCTGATTGCGTTGTACTGAACATGGTACTGCACCATTTCGCCGCGCCGGCCGAAGCACTCAAGCGCATGGCCGACTTGCTGCAACCGGGCGGTAGCCTGCTCGTGACAGAGTTATGTAGCCACAACCAGAGTTGGGCCAGGGAGGCCTGCGGTGATCTGTGGTTGGGGTTTGAACAGGACGATCTGGCCCGTTGGGCCACCGCTGCGGGACTCATTCCCGGGGAAAGCCTCTATGTAGGCTTACGTAATGGTTTCCAGATTCAGGTCCGCCATTTTCAGCGACCGACTGGCGACACTCACCATCGGTAAATTCAGGAAAAAATCGAGATGAGCGAATACTCCCTCTTCACCTCCGAGTCCGTGTCTGAAGGGCATCCGGACAAAATCGCCGACCAGATTTCCGATGCGGTGCTGGACGCCATCATTGCTGAAGACAAATTCGCCCGTGTAGCGGTCGAGACACTGGTAAAAACCGGCGTTGCAATCATCGCAGGTGAAGTCACCACGTCGGCCTGGGTCGATCTGGAAGACATCGTCCGTAACGTGATTCTCGACATCGGCTACAACAGCTCCAATGTCGGCTTCGACGGTGCAACTTGCGGCGTGATGAACATCATCGGCAAGCAGTCCCCCGACATCAACCAGGGCGTTGACCGTGCCAAGCCTGAAGACCAGGGCGCCGGCGACCAGGGCCTGATGTTCGGCTACGCCAGCAACGAAACCGACGTGCTGATGCCAGCGCCGATCACCTTCTCGCACCAACTGGTTCAACGCCAGGCTGAAGCCCGTAAATCCGGCCTGCTGCCTTGGCTGCGCCCGGACGCCAAGTCGCAAGTGACTTGCCGTTACGAAGGCGGCAAGGTTGTCGGTATCGACGCCGTTGTACTGTCGACCCAGCACAACCCTGACGTATCGTACAAAGACCTGCGCGAAGGCGTGATGGAACTGATCGTCAAGCACGTACTGCCTGCCGAACTGCTGTCCAAAGACACCCAGTTCCACATCAACCCGACCGGCCAATTCATCATCGGTGGCCCGGTGGGCGACTGCGGCCTGACCGGTCGCAAGATCATCGTCGACAGCTACGGCGGCATGGCCCGTCACGGCGGCGGCGCGTTCTCCGGCAAGGATCCATCGAAAGTAGACCGTTCGGCGGCCTACGCCGGTCGTTACGTGGCCAAGAACATCGTCGCGGCCGGCCTGGCCGAGCGTTGCGAGATTCAGGTTTCCTACGCGATCGGTGTTGCTCAGCCTACGTCGATTTCGTTGAACACCTTCGGCACCGGTAAAATCAGCGACGACAAGATCGTCAAACTGGTTCGCGAAGTGTTCGACCTGCGTCCATACGCGATCACCACCATGCTCGACCTGCTGCACCCGATGTACCAGGAAACCGCTGCGTACGGCCACTTCGGTCGCACTCCGGCCACCAAGACTGTGGGCGACGATACGTTCACCACTTTCACTTGGGAAAAAACCGACCGCGCCGACGACCTGCGTGTCGCTGCCGGCCTGTAAGACTTTTCCTGCGGTACCCAAAGCCCCGCACGGTTCGCCGTGCGGGGCTTTTTCATGAGAAAGCTCAAAAGATCGCAGCCTTGGCGTACACCTGTAGGAGCTGCCGAAGGCTGCGATTTTTTGATCTTCGCATTTGGAAACACCCAGAATTACACCCTCGCAACCCACACCCGAAAACTGACTAGCCTTCAAGCATCCCACTGAGCAAGGACGCTCTCGATGCTGCCCAACCTGCGCCTGTTTTTCGCTTTCCTGCTGACCTTCGCCAGCCAGACCGCCAATGCCGCCGAATGCCCCGATTGGCCACCGGTTCGCGCACAGCAAGAAATCACCACCCTGCAACTGCAAATCGATCGCTGGGACGATAGCTACCACCGTGAAGGCCAATCGCTGATCGCCGATGAACTCTACGATCAGTCCCGCGCGCGGCTGACCGAATGGCGCGAGTGTTTTGATTCAGCCCCCTCCGATGAACCATTGCGTACAGCCGGCGGCACGGTTGTTCACCCCATCGCCCACACCGGTCTGGAAAAACTGCGCGATGGGCGCGCCGTTGAAGCCTGGCTGAAAGATCGGGGCGAGGTGTGGATTCAGCCCAAGGTTGACGGTGTGGCGGTGACGTTGATTTATCGCAATGGCTGGTTGCACCGGGCGATCAGTCGGGGGGACGGGGTAAACGGCCAGGACTGGACTGCCTCGGCACGCCAGATCGCCGCCATCCCTCAAAAACTTTCGCAGTCGCTGGACTTGCTGCTGCAAGGCGAACTCTATTGGCGCCTGACCGAACACGTACAAGCCGAGGCCGGCAGCCTCAATGCCCGCGCCACGGTGGCCGGGTTGATGGCACGCAAGGCGCTGAGCGCCGAGCAGGCCGCCGGTATCGGTTTGTTTGTCTGGGACTGGCCGCAAGGCCCGAAAAGCCTGCCCGACCGGGTGGCAGCTCTGGACAAGCTGGGGTTCCCGAGTACGGCACCCTACAGTCAGCCGATCGAGGCATTTGCCGATGCCGTACGCTGGCGCGATCACTGGTATCGCTCGCCCCTGCCCTTTGCCAGCGATGGGGTCGTGCTGCGCCAGGACCAACGCCCACCGGCCGAGCGCTGGCAGGCGAAAACGCCTTACTGGAGCGTCGCCTGGAAATACCCCTTTGCCCAGGCGCTGGCCGAGGTGCGCAAGGTCCACTTCAAAATTGGACGAACCGGCCGGATCACACCGGTGCTGGATCTGATACCGGTGATGCTCGACGACCGGCAGATCAGGCGCGTCAGTGTCAGCTCCCTGCAACGCTGGGAAGCGCTGGACATCCGACCCGGCGATCAGGTCGCCATCAGCCTGGCGGGGCTGACCATCCCCAGGCTCGATGGGGTCGTATTGCGCAGCACCGAACGCCCGGCATTGAATGTACCGCTGGCGGCAGAGTTTCATTCTTTAAGCTGCTGGCAGCCCACACCCGGATGCGAAAGCCAATTCCTCGCACGTCTGAGCTGGCTCAGTGGCAAACAGGGGCTGGCCTTGCCTCATGTCGGGCCGGGCACCTGGGAGAAACTGCTCAAGGCCGAACGCCTCGACAGCCTGGTCGATTGGTTGACCCTTGATGAGCAAGAGCTTGCTAAGATTGACGGCTTCGGTGAGCGCAGCAGTGCTCGTCTTTTGGACAGTTTCAACAGCGCCCGGCAACGCCCATTCGCGCGCTGGCTTAAAGCCTTGGGCTTGCCGCCGATCGGCCAGGCACGCCTCGCCGATTCATGGCAGGCGCTGGCGCAACGAAACACCGAACAATGGCAGGCCGAAGCCGGCATCGGCCCGGGGCGCGCAGCGCAATTGAGCGCATTTTTCCGCGACCCGCAGGTCCTGGCCTTGAGTGAGACATTACGTGTTGCCGGGATTGACGGTTTCTAGACGCCAGCCCTGCCTGAGAGCCGGGAACCCAAAGGGGCCGATGCGCTCAAACAGCCCATCGCTATATCGAATTTTTCACCTGGAGCTTTTATGAAACTTCTTTCACCGCTTGCCGTGTTGACCCTGTGCAGCGTGATGGCCGCTCCATTAATGGCCGACGAAGATGCCCCGGGCCTGACCGGCTGCGCCGCAAAAAAACAAGGCATCATCAACCAGATCGAACTGGCCAAGTCCCGCGGCAACGCCGATCAACAGGCGGGCCTGGAAACCGCCCTGAACGAAGTCACTGCCCATTGCACCGACGCTTCCTTGAAGAAGGAACGGGAAAACAAGGTGCTCGACGCCAAGCACGAAGTCAGCACGCGTCAGGCCGACCTCGAGAAGGCGATGAAAAAAGGCGACGCCGAGAAGATCAACAAGCGCAAAGACAAACTGGCTCAATCACGCAAGGAGTTGCAGGAAGCGCTGGATGAGCTGGATAAATAAATGATCTTTCAAGATCAAAAAATCGCAGCCTTCGGCAGCTCCTGCAGGAGTACGCGCTCCCATGCAGGCGTTGCCGAAGGCTGCGATCTCTTCTGCAATCAATGATCCCGAAACTCTTTATGGCAGGCACTGCAGGCATCTTCGACTTTCTGCACCGCCGGCCCCAGGTTGCTGACCTTGTAGGGCTGGACTTTGCTGGCAATCACCAGTTCACCGGTGGCGCCTTCAAGGGTGCGGGCCAGCTCCTGGAAACGTGCCTGCTTCTGCCAGACATCATCCTTGGCGCTGGTGTGATCCTCTTCGCGCACTTGCGGGAAATGTTTCCACGGCTCATGGGACAAGGCATCAAGTTTCACGGCGCCGTCGACGAATTTCGGGCCATCGAACGGAATACGCCCACGCAACATACCGCCCAGGTCTTCGCCGGTCTTGAGCATCTGCTTGAAGATCGCCTTGCGCTGACCAAGCGGCGAGTTCGGGTCGACACCACCGCAGGCGGACAAGGTCAGGCAGGCCAGCAATACAACAGAAAGTCTTTTAAGAATCATGGTGGCTTCAGGTCACTGGAAACGGCGGCCAGTATCCTCGCGTCACCGGCAAAGACCAATAGCCCTATTATCAATACGGGTTGTTTGAGCGCATGGAGCACTCAGGCAGCCGGCAAAGGAATTACTCCATGAACAGCCGTTTCAAGGCATGGCGTCACAATCTGGCCTGGACCCTTCCGATGGTGGCCGTACTGGCAGGTTGCACCGGCGGCGACAGCAGCAAACCGAAAACCCACGCACTGGCGACCTACTCCAGCGCCACCTGGGAAGCGCTTCCGGCAGTGTCCGACAACGACCTCGTCGCCGGCTTCGGCTCGTGGCGCAGCGCTTGTACCCGGCTCAAGGCCGACCCGGTCTGGGGCGGCACCTGTGCGGCTTCCGCCAATGTGCAGCCAACCGCCAATGACATCCGCGGTTTCCTCAAACAGAACCTGGACGTCTATGGCCTGCGTGCCGCCAATGACAACCCCAACGGCCTGATTACCGGTTACTACGAACCGGTGTATCCCGGCAGCCTGACCCAGACCGAGGAAGCCAACATCCCGGTGTACGGTGTGCCCGAGGACATGATCATCGTCTCGCTGGACAGTATCTATCCGGAACTCAAAGGCAAACGCCTGCGCGGACGACTCGAAGGTCGCGTACTCAAGCCGTACGACGATGCGGCAACCATTGAAACCAAAGGCGTGAAGGCGCCGGTGATTGCCTGGCTGACCGACCCGATGAACCTGCAGTTTTTGCAAATCCAGGGTTCGGGTCGCATCCAGCTTGATGACGGTCGTCAGTTGCGCGTTGGTTATGCCGACCAGAACGGCCACCCCTATCGACCCATCGGCCGCTGGCTGGTGGACCAGGGTGAGCTGAAGAAAGAAGACGTGACCATGGGTGCTATCAGCACTTGGGCCAAGGCTAATCCGACGCGCATTCCCGAACTGCTCGGCAGCAACCCCAGCTACGTGTTCTTTACCCGCAACCCCGACAGCAACGAAGGACCGCGCGGCTCGCTGAATGTCCCGCTGACCGCAGGTTATAGCGCTGCGGTGGACCGCAAGGTGATTCCGCTCGGCAGCCTGTTGTGGTTATCGACCACACGCCCGGATGGCAGCGCACTGGTCCGTCCGGTGGCCGCGCAAGATACTGGCGGCGCGATTGCCGGCGAGGTCCGCGCGGACCTGTTCTGGGGCACGGGGGATGCGGCCGGGCAATTGGCCGGCGACATGAAACAGCAGGGGCAGATCTGGATGCTTTGGCCAAAAGGAGCGGCGTTGCCGCAAGTGCCGCAGGTGGCTGACACACTTTAAAAGCAAAAGATCGCAGGCTTCGCCAGCTCCTACAGGGGTCAATGTAGGAGCTGGCGAAGGCTGCGATCTTTTGATCTTGCCTTTAAACCGACACCACAAAGAAACTGACAATCAACCCCACTCCAATGGCCCACACCAACGACCGCAGAATCGCCCAGTCCGCCAGATAGCAAATGATGTAGAGCAGCCGACTGGTGATAAACAACACCGCCAGCACATTGATCGTCACCAGATCAGCATTACCGGCCAGGTGCGCGACGATCACCGCCGCCGCAAACGCCGGTGTCACTTCGAAGCTGTTCAACTGCGCCGAATGCGCACGCCTGGCCACCCCTTCAAGCGAATCCAGAAACGCCCGCGGATCGTGATTCTCTTTCAGCCCGAACTTGCCGCCGCTGAACTTGGCGACGCCTGTGCATAGATATGGCAAGCAGATCGCAATCAAAATGCACCACAGAGCAACCGTCATAACGCAGTCCCTTCTTTCAAGTTATAGAGAGTCGAGTTCCATCAAGGGTGACTAAAACTTCATCACCAACATGCCGATCAGCACCAGCCCACAGGCTAAGAGCCGGGGCTTGCCGAAAGGTTCTTTCAGATAGCGCATCCCAAACAGCACCACCAGAATCACACTGATTTCGCGCAGCGCCGCGGCTTCAGCAATCGAGCCGAGCTGCATTGCCCACAGCACCAGAGCGTAGCTGAACAGCACGCAAAACCCGACCGCCAAGCCCAACCGCCACTGCTCGCGCCAGAACAGCATGAACACCGGGCGCTTGCGCACCAGCGCCAGCAATGGGAACGGCCAGGCACTGAGTAATGTGACCCAAACCAGGTAATCCAAAGGATGGGACCAGCGCCGCAGGGCCTGGCCATCGATGAAGGTGTAACAACCGATGCACAACCCGATCAGCGCCACCACCGGCAGCATCGACCACGGCAGACGCACCCCGCCACCGCCCTGCCAGAGCAGGCACAACATGCCGAGCGGGATCAGCAAAATGCCGAAGATCTGCTGAGCCGTCAGCACTTCCCCGGCGAAGATCAGCGTCAGTGCCAGCACCACCAGCGGCGACAGTCCACGCATCAACGGATAGACCAGGCCGAGATCGCCGACCCGATAGGCCTGGATCAACAGGTAGCGATAGAGCAACTCAAATGCCGCTGACGCGAGAATCCACGGCCACATCTCCAGTGGCGGCAGCGCCACGAAGGGCAGCATCAGGGCGACAAACAGCAGCGCCACGCTGTCCATGCAGGCCACCACCAACAGCCGCTCCGCGCTGAATTTGATCAGGGTATTCCACGCCGCGTGCAACAGCGCCGCCACCAACACCAGAACCGTCGCAAGCACGGCACACTCCTTATTCCCCCCCACCACCCACCCCGCAGCCTTCGGCAGCTCCTACATGGGCGGAGCAGAGAATTGATTCGCCATATGTCCGCAGCTGTTTATACTGCAAGCGACCACGCCGCACTCAGTTGCGCACACACTAATTCCAATAATTCCTGCCTCTGCCCGCTCTCACCGAGAACGGTCGTCGGCCTGCGTATGCCTGATCAAAGCGTCAAGACTACCGACAGAGACCTTGCGCATGCCACTCGCCTTGCTTGCACTGGCTGTTGCCGCCTTCGGCATCGGCACCACTGAATTCGTCATCATGGGCTTGCTGCCCGATGTCGCCCGCGACCTCGCCGTGAGCATTCCTCACGCGGGGCTGCTCATAACCGGTTACGCCTTGGGCGTGGTGTTCGGCGCGCCGATCCTCGCGGTCGGGACCGCCAACATGCCGCGCAAAGCCACATTGCTGGGCATGACGCTGATGTTCATTCTCGGCAATATCCTCTGCGCCCTGGCGCCGAACTACGCCACTTTGATGGCCGCGCGGGTGATCACGGCGCTGTGCCACGGCGCGTTTTTCGGCATCGGTTCAGTGGTCGCCGCCGGTTTGGTGGCACCGAACAAACGAGCCCAGGCGATTGCCATGATGTTCACCGGCCTGACGCTGGCCAACGTGCTGGGCGTTCCATTGGGCACCGCGCTGGGGCAATACGCTGGCTGGCGCTCGACGTTTTGGGCCGTGTCGGTGATTGGTGTGATTGCGGCCATCGCTCAGTGGGTCTGGCTGCCCAAGGAAATCCCCATGGACAAGGCCAACCTGGCCAGCGAGTTCAAAGTGCTGGGCAAGGTCAACGTGCTGCTGGCGCTGGGCATGAGCGTGTTGGCGTCCACCAGTCTGTTCAGCGTGTTCACCTATATCGCGCCGATCCTGCAAGACATCACCGGTGTCAGCCCGCATGGCGTGACGATCATGTTGCTGTTGTTCGGGGTCGGTCTGACGGCGGGCAGCATGCTCGGCGGCCGGTTGGCGGACAGTCGCTTGCTGCCTTCTCTGGTGGGTATGGCACTGGCGGTGGTTGTCGTGCTGGCCGCTTTCAGTCAGACCAGCCACTCAGTGATCCCGGCGGCGATCACGCTGGTGTTGTGGGGCATCTTCGCGTTTGCGCTGTGCCCGATCCTGCAATTGCTGATCATCGATCAGGCTCATGAAGCGCCGAACCTCGGGTCGACGTTGAATCAAAGCGCATTCAATCTCGGCAACGCAGCCGGTGCGTGGATTGGCGGGCTGGTTGTGGCCAGTGGCGCGGACCTGGCGGACTTGCCGTGGACCGGCGCACTGGTCAGCGGGTTGACGGTGCTGACGACGTTGTTTTTCATCTACCTGCAGCGTCGCAATGCTGTCGCGGTCAATGTGTCCGGCTAAGTCAGTTAAGCGCAATCCCACAGGTTTCGCGCCTTAAACTGACTGGCATCAGGTACTTCATTTTTTGATCTTCTGCGGTTCGGGCTCCTGGTTCCGCTGCGCAGAGGTCTTCGGCGGTCCGCTTTCACTGCGAATCTGCGCGTGACTGATCAGTGCGAAGATAAAACTGCCGCCGATGATGTTCCCCACCAGCGTGGGTCCTGCGAACACCAGCCAGAAATCCTTCCAGGGCAACTCGCCGGCAAATACCAGATACGAGACCTCGACCGATCCGACCACGATGTGGGTGAAATCTCCCAGCGCCATGAAATAGGTGATGAGGATGATGATCCACATCTTGGCGCTTTCCATGGACGGGATCATCCAGACCATGGTGGCGATCATCCAGCCGGAGATGATGCCTTTGGCGAACATTTTGCTCGCGTCGTTCTCCATGACCTTGCGCCCGATGTCGAGGAAGGCCAGATCGGTCTTGGTGTCGAAAATCGGCAGATGCAGCATCACATACGCCACCAGCAAGGTGCCGCAGAGGTTACCCACCAGCACGACCGACCACAGCCGAAGCAACCGACCGAAATTACCCAGCGTAGGCTTGCTCATGATCGGCAATACCGCAGTCAGGGTGTTCTCGGTGAAGAGTTGCTGACGGGCGAGAATCACAGCGAGAAAACCTGCGCAGTAACCGAAACTGGCGATCACCTTGAAGCCTTCACCGTCCGGCAGACGCGAGTTGAGCAGCCCCATGCCCATCAGCGACAAGCCCATGGTCAAGCCCGCAGCCAGGGCCGACCACCACAGCGCCGCAACGCTGCGCTCGAGTTCCTTATCACCTTGGGTGCGAATGATTTCGTGCAGCACCGCCGCGCGCGGTGGCTGGTTCTTGTCGACCTCGCGCTGTTCTTGCGCCGAGAGGTCCGGGGTCTTGCCGTCTTGGGGCGTGTCCATAAAACTCCTGAACCAGTGGTGGGTCGTTTAATTACGACACGTGGGGTTCGGGGCTGTTCACTACCCGGCGAAACGAAGCAAACCCTGTGGCGAGGGAGCTTGCTCCCGTCGGGGCGCGAAGCGGCCCTAAAACCTGCCATCGGGTTCTTTCAGACAGACTTCACTGTCGGCTTACGACTGCTTCGCAGCCGAGCGGGAGCAAGCTCCCTCGCCACAGAGCGGCAATCACTCGCCGATGTCATCATCCTTGAACTGGTCTTTGACGTACCTGATCTCGGTTCGGCCGTGCGGCGCGGGCAGGCCGTCTTCGCCCAGGTTCACGAAAACCATCTTCTCTACCGTCAGGATGCTCTTGCGGGTGATCTTGTTGCGCACTTCGCAAGTCAGCGTGATCGAGGTGCGACCGAACTCGGTGGCGGTGATGCCCAGCTCGATGATGTCGCCCTGACGCGAAGCGCTGACAAAGTTGATTTCGGAAATGTACTTGGTGACCACACGCTGATTGCCCAACTGGACGATGGCGTAGATCGCCGCTTCTTCGTCGATCCAGCGCAACAGGCTGCCGCCGAACAGCGTGCCGTTGGGGTTGAGGTCTTCGGGTTTTACCCATTTACGGGTGTGGAAATTCATACTCACTCCTGACCGTCTTGCCGATTGATGCCGGCCATCATGGCAGAGCCCGGACTAGAGCTCTATTACGCATCGACTATGGTCTCGATTACCGTTCGGGCATTGACCAACAGAAACGCTTTGGAAGATCAGCATAGCCCGCTATAATCGCCCCCGTTTCAAAACGGTAATGTTCACTTGCTACCGTTTTCCCGCCACCTGTCCGAGGGGCGCTGCAGCAGGTTCGACCTGTCAGGCTCGGATGGGGCGTTGACTGGCCACGGCCAGACACTAAACGCACAACGGCGCCCATTCGCATACATTACGAATGGAGGCTCATCATGAGCGCTGTTATCACGCCTGTAGATTTTAACGATTACAAAGTCGCCGACATGTCCCTGGCTGCCTGGGGCCGTCGCGAAACCATCATCGCCGAATCCGAAATGCCAGCCCTGATGGGTCTGCGCCGCAAATACTCCGCCGAGCAGCCGCTCAAAGGCGCGAAGATTCTCGGCTGCATCCACATGACAATTCAGACTGCCGTGCTGATCGAAACCCTGGTTGCCCTGGGTGCCGAAGTGCGTTGGTCGTCCTGCAACATTTTCTCGACTCAAGACCAGGCCGCTGCCGCTATCGCTGCTGCCGGCATCCCGGTTTTCGCCTGGAAAGGCGAGACTGAAGAAGAGTACGAGTGGTGCCTGGAGCAAACCATCCTGAAAGATGGCGCGCCTTGGGATGCCAACATGATCCTCGACGACGGCGGCGACCTGACCGAGCTGCTGCACAAGAAATACCCGGCAATCCTGGACCGCGTCCACGGCGTCACTGAAGAAACCACCACCGGCGTTCACCGTCTGCTGGACATGCTGGCCAAGGGCGAGCTGAAAATCCCGGCCATCAACGTCAACGACTCGGTGACCAAGAGCAAGAACGACAACAAGTACGGCTGCCGTCACAGCCTGAACGACGCGATCAAGCGCGGTACCGACCACCTGCTGTCCGGCAAGCAAGCGCTGGTCATCGGTTACGGTGACGTGGGCAAGGGCTCGGCCCAGTCCCTGCGTCAGGAAGGCATGATCGTTAAAGTGTCCGAAGTCGACCCGATCTGCGCCATGCAAGCCTGCATGGACGGTTTCGAACTGGTTTCGCCGTTCATCGACGGTATCAACAACGGTACCGAAGCCAGCATCGACAAAGCGCTGCTGGGCAAGATCGACCTGATCGTGACCACCACCGGCAACGTCAATGTTTGCGACGCAAACATGCTCAAAGCCCTGAAGAAGCGCGCTGTGGTCTGCAACATCGGTCACTTCGACAACGAAATCGATACCGCTTTCATGCGCAAGAACTGGGCATGGGAAGAAGTGAAGCCACAGGTTCACAAGGTTCACCGCACCGGTCCGGGCGCTTTCGACGCTCAGAACGACGACTACCTGATCCTGCTGGCCGAAGGCCGTCTGGTTAACCTGGGCAACGCCACTGGCCACCCAAGCCGCATCATGGACGGTTCGTTCGCCAACCAGGTTCTGGCGCAGATCTTCCTGTTCGGCCAGAAGTACGCCGACCTGTCGCCAGCCCAGAAAGCCGAGCGTCTGACCGTTGAAGTACTGCCGAAGAAACTCGACGAAGAAGTGGCCCTGGAAATGGTCCGCGGTTTCGGTGGCGTGGTCACTCAACTGACCAAGCAACAGGCTGACTACATCGGCGTGACCGTCGAAGGCCCGTTCAAGCCGCACGCTTACCGCTACTGATTGGTCCTGCTGCCTGCTCTCCCTTGTGGGAGCGGGCTTGCTCGCGAAGGCGGTTTAACATTCAACATTAATGTCGTCTGACCCACCGCCTTCGCGAGCAAGCCCGCTCCCACATTGGGATGTGCAAGCGTCCGGCTTACGTGTTTCCAAGGATATGACCATGTCCCAAGACCGTCGCTACAGTTTCGAATTCTTCCCGACAAAGACCGATGCTGGGCATGAAAAACTGATCGCCACTGCCCGTCACCTGGCGACCTTCAATCCCGACTTCTTCTCCTGCACCTACGGCGCTGGCGGTTCGACCCGTGATCGCACCCTCAACACCGTGTTGCAGCTTGAAAGCGAAGTCAAAGTCCCTGCCGCACCGCATCTGTCTTGCGTGGGCGATAGCAAGGACGACCTGCGCGGCTTGCTGAGCCAGTACAAGGCAGCCGGCATCAAGCGTATCGTTGCGCTTCGCGGTGACCTGCCCTCGGGCATGGGCATGGCCAGCGGCGAGATGCGTCACGCCAATGACCTGGTTGAATTCATTCGTGAAGAAACCGGCGATCATTTCCACATCGAAGTCGCCGCTTACCCGGAGATGCATCCGCAAGCGCGCAACTTTGAAGACGATCTCAACAACTTCGTGCGCAAGGCTAACGCCGGCGCCAACAGTGCGATCACCCAGTACTTCTTCAACGCCGACAGTTATTTCTACTTCGTCGAGCGTGTACAGGCCAAGGGTGTGAACATCCCGATCGTGCCGGGGATCATGCCGATCACCAACTACAGCAAGCTGGCGCGTTTTTCCGACGCTTGCGGTGCGGAAATCCCGCGCTGGATCCGCAAGCAACTGGAAGCCTACGGCGACGACACCCAAAGCATTCAAGGCTTTGGCGAGCAAGTCATCACCCAGATGTGCGAACGCCTGCTGCAAGGTGGCGCTCCAGGGCTGCATTTCTACACGCTGAACCAGGCTGAGCCGAGCCTGGCGGTGTGGAACAACCTGAAATTGCCGCGTTAATCGTCGTTAAAGCAAGATCAAAAGATCGCAGCCTTCGGCAGCTCCTACAGAGGTACGTATCCCCCTGTAGGAAATGCCGAAGGCTGCGATCTTTTGCTTTCCGGCGCCCCTTTATTGTGCAGCCATACCCTGAACCAGAGCTTCTGGATCCGGTTTCTGGCTCTTTATGATTTCTCGTCGTAATCTCAACCCCATGCCTTTGATCGCTCAGTTACTGACCGTGCTTCTGTTCACTTGCCTGAGCCTCACTGCTCGGGGCGAGAAGTTGCGTATTGTCACCGAACCCTGGGCACCTTACGTGTATGAGGAAAACGGCAAGTCTTTGGGACTTGACTATGAAACCACCGCCATTGTCTTCAAACGCCTCGGAATCGACGTGGAATGGCAGTTCCTGCCATGGAAACGCTGCCTGTCGATGCTTGAGCAAGGCCAGGCAGATGGCGTGCTGGATATCTTCCACAGCGCTGAACGCGACGCGACCCTGCTCTACCCCAGCGAACCGCTCTCGCAAGTCGAGTTCGTGATGTTCTACGCCAACGAGCGACCGTATCCGTTTCGCACCCTGGACGACCTGAAAGGCCTGACCATCGGCACCTCGCCGGGCTACCTGTACAGCAAGGACTTCAGCGAATCGACGCTGTTCACCCAAGAGCCGGCACCCACCCATGAAGCCAACTTCGGCAAACTGGTGCGCGGCCGCATCGACCTGCTGATCACCGATCGCCGGGTCGGCCAGCATTTGCTCGATCAACTGAATATCCGCGACAAGATCACCGAGAACCCGATCATCATCAGCCAGCAAAGCCAGTTTCTGGCGGTACGCCGCAATGCCGGGATGGATTTGTTGGTGCAGCGTTTCGGTGCCGAGCTCAAACGCTTCAAGCGCGAGCCGGCCTACGCCGAACTGAGCGCCCGCTATGGCGCCGGCCCGGCCCCCGAAGCACGGGCCGCCAGCGCCACCGCAACCGACGGAAAAACCGTTGAGCAGCAGGAAAGCGGCGCGCAGTGATTGCTCTGTTATACTCCGGCCTTCCCGCCAGGCTCACGCCCGGACGCTCGGACTTGTTCAAGGCATCTCGATCCCGCTACAGCGCAGCTTTTCAGCCCGCGCGAGCGCCCCAGACGAGCCTTCGAGGCCCAGCAGGACCGGACGGGATTGCGTCCTCTTAAACGCGATTCGCGCCAGGCAAGACTCCCATTGGGCCAAGCCCTAACTAAAACAGGATTACTCATGTCCTTTGCTTCCCTCGGTCTCTCCGAGGCTTTAGTCCGCGCCATCGAGGCAGCGGGCTATACCGAGCCTACTCCGGTGCAACAGCGGGCCATTCCCGCCGTGTTGCAAGGTCGCGACCTGATGGTTGCGGCACAGACAGGTACTGGTAAAACCGGTGGTTTCGCCCTCCCGATTCTGGAGCGGTTGTTCCCCAACGGTCACCCGGACAAATCCCAGCGTCACGGCCCGCGCCAACCGCGCGTACTGGTCCTGACCCCAACCCGCGAACTCGCGGCCCAGGTGCACGAGAGCTTCAAGGTCTATGCCCGTGACCTGAAGTTCGTCAGCGCCTGCATCTTCGGCGGCGTCGGCATGAACCCACAGGTTCAGGCCATGTCCCGCGGTGTCGACGTGCTGGTGGCCTGCCCCGGTCGCCTGCTCGACCTCGCCGGCCAAGGCAGCGTCGATTTGTCCCACGTGGAAATCCTCGTGCTGGACGAAGCCGACCGCATGCTCGACATGGGCTTTGTCCATGACGTGAAAAAGGTCCTCGCCCGCCTGCCGAGCAAACGCCAGAACCTGCTGTTCTCGGCGACGTTCTCCAAAGACATCACCGACCTTGCCGGCAAGCTGCTGCACAACCCGGAACGCATCGAAGTCACGCCGCCGAACACCACGGTCGAGCGGATCGAACAGCGCGTATTCCGTCTGCCAGCCAACCACAAGCGTTCGCTGCTGGCGCACCTGATCACCGCTGGCGCCTGGGAACAGGTGCTGGTGTTCACCCGCACCAAGCACGGCGCCAACCGCCTGGCCGAGTACCTGGACAAACACGGCCTCACCGCCGTCGCCATCCACGGTAACAAGAGCCAGAACGCCCGCACCAAAGCCCTGGCCGACTTCAAGGCCGGTGAAGTGCGCATCCTGGTCGCCACCGACATCGCCGCTCGCGGCCTGGACATCGACCAGTTGCCCCACGTGGTCAACTTCGAACTGCCGAACGTCGACGAAGATTACGTGCACCGTATCGGCCGTACTGGCCGTGCCGGTCGTTCGGGCGAGGCGATCTCGCTGGTCGCTCCGGACGAAGAAAAGCTGCTCAAAAGCATCGAGCGCATGACCAAGCAGAAGATTGCCGACGGCAATCTGATGGGCTTCGACTCCAGCGCTGTGGAAGCCGAGAAACCTGAAGTTCGCGAGCGTCCGGATGTGCGTAATCCGCGCAACCCACGTGGCCCGCGCGGCGATGGTCCAAACGGCAGCGGTGGTGGCGGCGGTCGTAAAGACAAAGGCAAGGACAAGGGCGGCAAGGAAAAACCTGCTGCCACTGGCCGTGGCGATCGCCCTGCCCGTGAACACAAGCCTCGCGAAGGCACCCCGGCCCGTGAGCAACAGCGTCCGGCACCTCGTGCCGCCGCTGACCGTGCTCCGGACGAGTTCCTGGATGACGATATCGATAACTTCGGTAACCGCGTCGACTATGTGCCTCAAGCCAAACCTGCTCAGGGCCGTGGCCGCCGTCCGGGCGCTCCGGCACAAGGCGCAGGCGCAGGTGCCCCGCGCACCGGTCAGCCACAAGGTCGCCAAAATGGTCCGCGCAACAGCAGCGGCGCAACCACCGGCACCCCACCGGCCAAGCGCAGCGGCCCACGCAACGGTGCCCCACGTGACGGCCAGGCCCGTCGCGAAGAGTCCCGCAACCGCCGCCCGGCCCGTGACGAGCAGCCTCGTTCGGAACCGGCCGTGCAGAACCCGCGGGGCCCGGCACCGAAGATCATTCACAAGGAGTCGAAAAGCGATCGCTTCCCGACACCTGAGCAACTGGATCAACTGCCAGGCCGTCCACGCGGCGAAAAACCAGCCTTGCTGACACGCAATCGCTGAGTTTTTCAAAGCCATGAAAAATGCCCCGGATCTCACGATCCGGGGCATTTTTTCTGACTGACGAAAAAACCTGTGGGAGCGGGCTTGCCCGCGATCGCGTCAGTCCAGCAAACATCTATGTTGCCTGACCCACCGCCATCGCGGGCAAGCCCGCTCCCACAAGGTTTTGCATTGCCTGTGCAGATTTGCCCGGCAATAAAAAACGCCCCGGATCGCGAGATCAGGGGCGTTTTTGTTCAAGCAGCGAAATTCACTTCGCTTTCACACCTTCAAACGTAATGTACAGCTCGACCGCGTCAGACTGTGGACCAAGTTCTTTCTGCTTGCCGAAATCGGAACGCTTGATGCTGGTGGTGCCTTCGAAGCCGGCACGGTAGCCGCCCCATGGATCCTTGCCTTCACCCAGGAAGGTGGCTTTGACCACGATTGGCTTGGTCACACCCAGCAAGGTCAGGTTACCGGTTACGTCGGCAGTGTCTTTGCCAGCGGCGTTTTTGCCGGTGGATTTGACGCTGGTGGAAACGAACTTGGCGTCGGCGAATTTGCCCACGTTCAGGAAGTCACCGCTGGAGATGTGCTTGTCGCGTTCGGCGTGGTTAGTGAACACGCTGGCGGTGCGCACATTGAACTCGATCTTGCTGTCTTCAGGCTTGGCGGCGTCGAAGCTGAACTTGCCGTCGATGTCCTTGAAGGTACCGGTGATGTAGCTGTACCCCAGGTGGCTGATCTTGAAGTCAACGAAGGCGTGCTGGCCTTCTTTGTCGACAACGTAATCGGCCGCCATTACGTTAGCGGACAGCAGAGCAGAACCGATTGCCAGGGCGGCGAGCGTCTTTTTCAACATGCTTTCTATTCCTTTGGAGTCGAGGTTGAACATCAGGCTTTGCGACCCAGCATTCGTGTCAGGGTCGCATCACGATCGATAAAGTGGTGTTTCAATGCTGCCAACGCATGGAGGCCGGAAAAAATTACCAGCGCCCAGGCCAGGTACAAATGGATCACACCCGCGGTGTCTGCCTGGTCCGGTAGTCCGGAAACCAGTGCAGGCACTTCAAACAGGCCAAACACCGGGATGCCGACACCGTCTGCGGTGGAAATCAGGTAACCGGCAATCATCACAGCGAACAATCCGAGATAGAGGAAGGCATGGCCGAACACGGCACCAAGACGCGTCATGCGGCTATAACTTTGCAGGGCCGGCGGCGGTGGACTGATGAAGCGCCACAACACCCGCAGCAACATGACCGCGAACAACAGCAGGCCAATGCTCTTGTGCAGATCCGGCGCATCTTTGCGCCAGACGCTGTAGTAGTCGAGACCCACCATCCACAACCCCAACGCGAACAGACCATAGACCGCGAGCGCCACACCCCAATGCACGAAGATGCTGATCCAACCGTAGCGGGAAGAAGAGTTACGTAGTTGCATTGCCCAAATCCTGTAAGAACTTCGCCCAAGACTATCGAGTTATCTATCGATTTAAAGCGGAAAATTTCGCTCTGAAATATCGAAAAATACGATCAAGACCTTGGGGTCGAGATATTAAGAGAGTGTTAACCAGAAGAAAAAACCTACAGACGCTGTCCCATGCTCGCTTCCAAAAAGTCTTTACCACTCGTCAGAACTGTCATATCTGACAGTAGCCACCATTACAGGTCATTGATGAACCTGATCTCGGGCGTTAGCCCGAGCGTCTGAACAGGAGTTCTACCATGAGTCACCATTCGAGTTCATCCCCCACGATTACGGGAAACCTATCTAATTCGATACCCGTAGGGGCAGGGCCGCGAGGGATAGCCATCAACAACGATGGATCACGGGTTTTTGTTTGCAATTACATTTCAGGCAATGTGTCAGTGATCAACACCCGGAACAGAAAGGTAATCCACACCATCGCCGTCGAGCATTACCCCCAGAACATAGTTCTTGCCCATGGAGGGAAAAGAGCTTATGTGACCAACTACGGGTCAAGTTCGGTTTCGGTTATTGATACCAAAACCTACAAGGTGGGTCACATCACGGTGGGAAAATATCCTCGGGGAATCGTCGTGAGCCGAGACGGCAAGCATGTTTACGTCACCGTTCGACAAAACAAAGAGTGGCTGGCAATTATTGATACCCGCACTTATGCGGTGAGCAGAGTGAGAGGATTGCCCTCTCCCTCCATAAGTGTGGATATCAGCCAGGACGATTCGCGTCTTTATATTTCCAGCACGAACTCTCCTGATGGCCCTTATCAGGACGCACTAACGATCATCAGCAGCAAGACTTTCAAAGTCCTCGATATCATCAGAACCGAAAGGTATCCGTCAGCAGTTACCGTCAGTCCCGACGACAAAGAAGTGTATATCGTGTGTCTGGACGCTCAAAAACTGACCGTACTGGACCCTAAGTTATCGACCACCAGGCATTTCGATTTTGTGACTTGCGAAGGGAAAATAGTGTTCGGCGAAAAAAACGCTTATGCCGTTGATCAAATCAAAAAAGAGGTCGTGGAAATTAATACCGCCACGTATGAAATTGTTCGCCGGGTGCCCATCCCTGGTGCTTCCGAACCGTATGACATGGTTCTTGATCAACATAACCATGCCTATGTCAGCGACTACCAAAGCGACGAAGTCCATAGTGTCGATCTAGCTTAGCGTCAAAGCAAAATCAGCAGCCTGCTTTGGCTGGCGACATACGCAAGATATAAAAAAAGCGCGGCATCACTGCCGCGCTTTTTTTGATTCCAGAACTTACTGCGTCTTGGTTTCAGTCGTCACTGGGGTCTTCGCAGCAGTATTGACCGCTGGCTTCTTCACCGGCTCAGTCTTTTTCACCGTCGCCTTGACCGGGGCTTTTTTGGACTCGGTTTTGGCCGCAGGCTTTTTCACTGGCGCTTTGGCCGGCGCTTTCCTGGCAGGCTCTGCTTTCACCGGTGCCGCAGGCTTCGGCGCCTCAACCGGTGCTGGCGCTGGAGTCGGCGCAGGTACAGGGGCGGGTGCCGGAGCAACCGGTGCCACGGGTGCTGGCGCCTTGGCTGGTTCCGGTTTGTCGTCAGAACCACCGAACAGGTTGGTGAAGAAGTTACCTTTCTTCGCCGCCACTGCACCTGCCGCTGCTGCGGTCGCCGCCGGAACAACTTTCGCCGGTTCAAACGATTTGCCCGCCGCCAGGTCTTCTACCTGACTGGCCGCACGCTGACCGGTGCGCAATGCGCCTTCCAGAGTGCCTGGGTACAAGGCGTCGGTGTGTTCGCCGGCAAAGGCTACACGTTGCAGCGGACGCTCCCACAGGCGCCAGTACTTGCTGATCTGACCCGGGCCGAAGGCCAGGTATGCGCCACCCATCGACGGATCGGTGCTGTAGCGACGGATTTCATAACCGGTGAACGAACCGCGTGCCTGTGGATAAAACGCATGCAGGCGAATCAGTACCTGATCAACCATCTGCTTGTCGCCGAAGGCCTGCATCACACGCGCGTTGTCGCCGGACAGGTTGATCACCACGTTGGCGCCGCCCTTCAGGGCCGGCTCGACCCACAACATGCCCAGGCCGGTGTTGCTGTAGATCTCGCCAGACATGCGCGCCTTGCTTTCCCACACTGGCGTCTTGAACTTCAGCATGATCTGGTCACGCCAGCCGTAGTTGGTGCCTTTGATGGCGCCCAGGTGCTGGGCATCCAGCGCCGGGGTCATCTGGATCTTGTTCAGTGCCCGCAATGGCACGGCCAGCACAACGTAGTCGGCCTGATAGCCAACACTGCCGACCTTCACGGTCACGCCGTCCTTGTCCTGAGTAATGGCCGAAACCGGAGAGCTGGTCTTGATGGTTTTCAGTTGTTTGACGAAGGCCTGAGCCAGCACCGGGCTGCCGCCAGGCAGACGCGAGGCGCGCAGGTCACGGTCGGCAACGCCACGGTAGACGCGGCTCTGTTGTGCGAAGTACAGCAGCGACAGGCGCGAAGGTTCGTCATAGCGGGTACGAATCTGCTGATTCACCAACTGACGCGCAGTGGCTGGCAGATTCAAGCGATCGAGCCAGTTGGATACGTTGATCTGGTCCAGTGCGAACAGTGTGCTGTTGGCGGCCGGGTTCTGCGGGTCTTCGATCGAACGCGCCAGATCATCCAGAGTCTTTTCGTAGCGTTTCAGCGCTTCGGCGGTGGCCGGCTGTTTAGTCGCCAGATCGGCGGCGGTGAAATATTCACCGTCGATCAGGTAGCTCGGCGTCCGCACGAATTCAGGGGCTGGCGTGGTGGTCAGCTTGAACGTCGAGATGTACTTGTTCAAAACCGGTTGGGTCTTGTCGTTGCCGATCCACTCACTGGTGGCCATGCCGGAGCGACCGCCCAACGTCGGTTTGGCTTCCAGCAGGGTGACCTGCCAGCCTTTGTTCTGCAGCTCGTACGCCGCGGTGAGGCCCGAGAGCCCGCCGCCGACCACGATCACCGTTTTATCCTTGGCCAGCGCCGAAACGCTGAACAGCCCCAACATCACCAGCGCACAGGCGCGCAGCCAACCAGCAGACATTCAGCGAACTCCGGAAATACACGAGGAAATAGCGGTTTTACGAGTCAGACGACTCAAAGAACCGCGAAGAATACGTCAGCCATCAAAACGCCGCCAGCGACGTCTACCGCCTTATACAAAGTAGCTCAATCGACACAATGGGTTGTCCCGATGACGCGCATTGCATAGGCTTGCGCGATTGTTTGCCCGCGCACCAAGCGAGCCGCCTCGAGGAGACTGAACATGGGCCTGAATAATCAGTGGATGCAACGCGATCTCGCGGTGTTGTGGCATCCCTGCACCCAGATGAAAGACCACGAACAGCTGCCGCTGATCCCGATCAAGCGCGGCGAAGGCGTCTGGCTGGAAGACTTCGAAGGCAAACGCTACCTCGACGCGGTCAGCTCCTGGTGGGTCAACGTGTTCGGCCACGCCAACCCGCGGATCAACCAGCGCATCAAGGATCAGGTCGATCAGCTGGAACACGTGATCCTCGCCGGTTTCAGCCATCAGCCGGTGATTGAGTTGTCGGAGCGTCTGGTGAAGATGACGCCCGAAGGCCTGACCCGGTGCTTCTACGCCGATAACGGTTCGTCGTGCATCGAAGTCGCGCTGAAAATGAGCTTTCACTACTGGCTCAACCGCGGCCAGCCGGACAAGAAGCGCTTCGTCACCCTCACCAACGGTTACCACGGCGAGACCATGGCGGCGATGGCAGTGGGCGACGTGCCGCTGTTCACCGAAACCTACAAAGCCCTGCTGATGGACACCATCAAGGTGCCGAGCCCCGACTGCTACCTGCGCCCCGAGGGCATGAGCTGGGAAGAACACTCACGCAACATGTTCGCCGCCATGGAGCAGACCCTGGCCGACAACCACGACACCGTGGCCGCCGTGATTCTGGAGCCGCTGATTCAGGGCGCTGGCGGCATGCGCATGTACCACCCGGTGTACCTGAAGTTGCTGCGCGACGCCTGTGATCGTTATGGCGTTCACCTGATCCACGATGAAATCGCCGTCGGCTTCGGCCGCACCGGAACGATGTTCGCCTGCGAACAGGCCGGCATCCGCCCGGATTTCCTCTGCCTGTCCAAGGCCCTGACCGGTGGTTACCTGCCGTTGGCGGCGGTGCTGACCACCGATGAGGTCTACAGCGCCTTCTACGACGACTACCCGACCCTGCGCGCCTTCCTGCACTCTCACAGCTACACCGGCAATCCGCTGGCATGCGCGGCGGCGTTGGCGACGCTGGATATCTTCGAAGAAGACAACGTCATCGAGAACAACAAGGCCCTAGCCCAACGCATGGCCACCGCCACCGCGCACCTGGTCGACCACCCGAACGTTGCCGAAGTGCGCCAGACCGGCATGGTCCTGGCCATCGAGATGGTCAAGGACAAGGCCAGCAAGACCGCTTACCCGTGGCAGGAACGTCGTGGTTTGAGGGTGTTCCAGCATGCGCTGGAGCGTGGTGCTTTACTGCGGCCGTTGGGCAGCGTGGTGTATTTCCTGCCGCCGTACGTGATTACCCCGGAGCAGATCGATTTTCTGGCCGAGGTGGCCAGCGAAGGCATCGACATCGCTACCCGTGACAGCATCAGCGTGGCAGTGCCGAAGGACTTTCATCCGGGCTACCGTGATCCGGGCTGATTGACTTCACCTAAGCTTCAGCGGTGACCGGACTACCGTCATCGCGGGCAAGCCCGCTCCCACAGGATCGGCGCAAAACCTGTGGGAGCGGGCTTGCCCGCGATGGGGCCGCCAGACTTTCACACTTTTACAGAGACCATTGATGAGACTGTCCCGCTTCTTTATCGACGCCCCCTTGAGCATCGGCGAACACGAGCTTCCCGAGGCCCAGGCCCATTACATCAGCCGCGTGCTGCGCATGGCCGAGGGTGATGCGGTGCAATTGTTCGACGGCTCGGGCCATGAGTTTCGCGGCACGCTGGCGGAAGTCGGCAAGAAGCGCGTCGTAGTGCAAATCGATGAAAGCTTCGCCGGGCAGGTCGAATCGTCGCTTGCGGTCCATCTCGGCCAGGGTTTGTCCCGTGGCGAGCGGATGGACTGGGCGATTCAGAAAGCCACCGAACTGGGCGTCAGTGAAATCACCCCGATCTTCACCGACCGCTGCGAAGTCCGCCTCAAGGACGAGCGCGCCGACAAACGCCTGATGCATTGGCGTCAGGTGGCGATCAGCGCCTGCGAGCAATGCGGGCGTTCATCGGTGCCGCTGATTCATCCGCCGCTGCTGTTGGCCGATTGGCTGAAGCAGACGCAGGCCGAATTGAAGCTGGTGCTGCACCCGGTGGCCGAGCCACTGGTGAGCCATGCGAAACCGGCGACGCTGGCGTTTTTGATCGGCCCGGAAGGCGGGTTGTCTGACGCTGAAGTCGAACAGGCCAAGGCCGGCGGTTTTCATGCCGCACGCCTCGGCCCTCGCGTATTGCGTACCGAAACCGCGCCGGTGGTGGCGTTGGCGGTGGCTCAGCAGTTGTGGGGCGATTTTTAGGTTTGATCGTTCCCACGCTCTGCGTGGGAATGCAGCCCGGGACGCTCCGCGTCCCATCAAAAGCCGAACGCGGAGCGTCCGTAGAGGCATTCCCACGCAGAGCGTGGGAATGATCTTTCGGGAACTACTGCACCGGATCACTCACCGGCTTCGCAATGATCGCCTTCAGTTCGCTGGTCATCGGAAACTCAAGATTCAAACCTTTAGGCGGAATCGGCTGCTGGAACCAGCGGTTGTAGATGCCATTGATTTCCCCTGAGCTATACAAATCGGCGAGCGTCGAGTTCACCAACTCGAGAAATTGCGGATCGCCCTTGCGCACCATGCAGCTGTAGATTTCCCGCGATTGCTCCTCACCCACCACGACCCACTTATGCGGATCGCGGGCCTTGGCGCGCTCGCCGTAAAGCAACGCATCGTCCATGTAGAATGCCGCTGCCCGCCCTGACTCCAGCATCTGGAAGGCTTCGCCGTGGTCCTTGGCGCTGATCACGAACATATCGATCTTGTGATCGACGTTGTAGCTCTTCAGAAACCGCTCATTGGTGGTGCCGGCGGTGGTCACGACGTTCTTGCCGCGCAGGTCGGCGAAGCGCTTGATGCCGCTGTCCTTCGCCGTGAGCAACTGCCCCTTCACGTAGATGAATCCATAGGAAAACGCCACTTGCTGCATGCGCTCGGCGGTCACGCCGGTGGAGCCGCATTCAAGGTCGACCGTGCCGTTCTGCACCAGTGGAATGCGTGTTTGCGAGGTCACCAGGTTGTACTTCACCTGCAGGTCCGGCAGCTCGAGTTTTTGCTTGATGCGCTCGACAATCTTGCTCGCCAGGTCCACCGAATAGCCCATCGGCTGCCCCGTGTGATCCCCCACGTAAGAGAACGGCACCGACGCATCGCGATAGCCCAGCGTGATGCTCTTGGCATTGGCGACCTTGTTCAGCGTACCGGTCAGCGGCGCTTCATTGGCCTGGACCTGACTGGCGAACAGCAGGCCGAGGGTGCAGCCGATCAACGTGATTTTTTGCATTGTTATTCTCCGTTGTGGGTTAAGCGTTTAGCAGCGAGCAACGCGGGGTGCGAGGCCCTGCATTTCGATCGAGGGTGCGCGCCGGGCAATCAACTCACTCAGCAGCCGCGCGCTACCGCAGGCCAAAGTAAAACCCAGGGCGCCATGGCCGAGGTTGAGCCAGAGGTTGCGGTACGCCGTGGCGCCAATCAACGGCACGCCGCTGGGGGTCGCCGGGCGCATGCCGGCCCATTCGATGGCGGCGTCATAATCGCCGGCATTGGGCAAGGTTTCCTGCGCCTGGCGTTTGATCAGCGCCAGACGCTTGGGATCGAGTGCCGGGTCGAAACCGACAATGTCGACCATCGCCGCCACTCGCAGTTGTGCACCGATGCGGGCGTAAACGATCTTGCGGTTGTAATCGGTGATGCTCAGCTCCGGCGCGCGGTGTTCGGCGCGGATCGGCATGGTCAGGCTGTAGCCCTTGAGCGGGTACAGCGGCAGGTTCATGCCCGGCAACGCCAGTGCCGGGCTGCGATGACCGGCAGCGATCACCAGTTGCTCGACAGGCAGCACCTGCGCGCCCATTTCAACGGCCTGCACCGCGCCGCCCCCGTGGCGAATGCCGGTGACCGTGCGGCCCGGCAAAAACTCGCAACGCCCCGACGCCTTGAGCCGGGCCACCAGTTGCTGGCAGAAAGCATGGCAGTCGGCGACTTCTTCATCGGGCGTGTAGATCGCCCCTACGAACGGCGCCTCGGCGAGTGCCGGCTCCAACTGTGCGCACTCGGCTCGGGACAACACCTGTTGCTGTCGCGGATCAGCCAGCCCTTGGCGCGCATGCTCGAAACTCGCAGCTTCACGAAACGTCACCAGTTTGCCGTTGCGCCGCCAGTCGAAACCGTCGAGGCGGTCTTCGTCGCGCCAGCCTTGCAGCGTGGCCTGGCTCAACAGCGCCAAGCGCAGCAGATGTGCGCCGTTGCGCTGATTCACCGAACGCCGGCAGGCTGCCAGAAAGGCCGCCATCCAGCGCCATTGCGCCGGGTCCAGGCGCGGGCGCAGCTTCAACGGCGAGTCACCGCGCAACATCCAGCCCAGTGCCTGCAACGGTACGCCGGCATCGGCCAGTGGCGCGACATATCGGTAGGACAACTGGCCGCCATTGGCGAAACTGGTCTCGCTGGCAAACGAATCCCGGGCCTCGATCAGCGTCACGTCGATGCCGTCGCGAACCAGTGCGTAAGCCGTTGTCAGCCCGATGACGCCGCCACCGATGATGCAAACCCGCTGAGCCATGTCAGTCCTTAAGCGTTGTTGAAACGTGCCCTCAGCTTAGGACCAGGTGACAGACGCTGAACAATGCATAAAGATGCCTGAGCCATAAACAAAGGTTATGGACTTGCCATGCGACTGCGACATATCGAGATTTTTCAGGCCATCCGCCAGACCGGTTCGGTCAGTGGCGCCGCCCAGTTGCTGCACGTGTCGCAGCCGGCGGTGAGCAAAGTGCTGCAACACGCCGAACAGCAACTGGGCTTTGCGTTATTCCTGCGGGTGCGCGGCAAATTGCAGCCGACACCCGAAGCCCTGGAGCTTGAGCGCGAGGTCGACAAGGTCACCGAAAGCCTGCAAGGCGTGCGACGCCTGGCCCAGAGCCTGCGCCGCGAGCCGGGCCACAGTGTACGGATTGGCGCGATCCCGGCGCTGGCCTTGTCGCTGCTGCCGCCGGCGATCAACGAATGGACGCAACGCTACCCGCAAATCGCCTGCGAACTGTCCAGCGCCCACAGCCGCGAGCTGATGCAGAACCTGTTAATGCGCGAAGTGGATGTCGCCCTGACGTTGCAACTGCCCGATCATCCGGGCCTGAAGGCGCAGGCCCTGGCCTGTGGGATGCTGGTGGCGCTGGCGCCAAAGGGCTTTTGGCCCGACGACACTCACGGTAAACCGCTGCCGTTGATCGAACTGGCCGGTGCGCCGCTGATCGGCCTGTCCAGCGCCGACCCGCTGGCCGCCCGACTCGACAGCTACCTTGAAGCGGTCAACCCGCCGCCAAAGGTACGCATCGCGGTGCAGACCTATTCGCTGGCCCGGGCGATGGTTGAATCCGGTGCCGGGCTAGCAGTGATCGACCCGTTCACCGCACTCGGTGCGTCCCCCGCCACTACGGCGATTCGCCCCCTGGCCCCGGCGCTACCGATCACCCTGTACGCAGTGACCCGCGCAGATGAACCGCCGCCACACACCTTGAGCGACTTGTTGCAGGTGTTCAGCCGACGGGCGCAGGCGCAACTGGATCGCTTGATCCCGTAGAAGCCTCAAAGGACATAAAACAGAATCGCCACAAAGTGCAGCAAGCTCCCGGCAATCACGAACAGATGCCAGACCCCATGGGCATGCCGCAAGCGATTATCGAGGGCAAAAAAGATAATCCCCACGGTGTACAACACCCCGCCCGACGCCAGCCAGGTAAAGCCGACTGGCCCCAGCGCCGCCAGTAACGGCTTGACCGCCACCAACACAATCCAGCCCATCACCGCGTAAATCACGATCGACAGAATCCGCGCTTCCGAGCGCGGTTTTATTTCTTGCAGGATGCCGATCAGCGCCAGCCCCCAGACGATCCCGAACAACGTCCAGCCCCACGGCCCGCGCAGGGTCACCAGGCAGAACGGTGTGTAACTGCCGGCAATCAACAGGTAGATCGAAAAGTGATCAACCTTCTGCATGATCGCTTTCTTGCGCCCGCGCACGCTGTGGTACACGGTCGAGGCGCTGTAGAGCACCAGCAAGGTGAACGCATAAATCGCCACACTGACGATCTTCCACGGGCTGCCATCCATACTGGCGATCACCAGCAGCCACACGCCGCCGACAAACGCCGCCACCGCCCCGACCAGATGCGTCCAGGCGTTCAATCTTTCCCCGTGATACATGCGTTGCTCACCTCAAAATTCGTTGCAGCATCGCGCAAGGCTCAGGCCTCAAGGTTAAAAGCGCAATGTTTCCGTATAGCGCCGCTCCTACAAAAAGCCATCGAGCCAAACGTCAGCCAATTGGGCACAATCGAACGATTCGAATAAGAGTCACGCCCATGCTGATCGATGAAGAGTTGACCCTGAAAAAACTCGAGGTGTTCCTGGCCTTCATGCGCACCGGCAACCTGACCCGCGCCGCTGCCGAGTTACAAACCAGCAACGTCAGCGTGCACCGCGCCATCCACTCTCTGGAAAGCGCCCTGCGTTGCCCGCTATTCAAACACGAAGGCCGCAACCTGACCCCACTCGAAAGCGCTTATGTGCTGGAAGAACGGGCGCAGAAGCTGATTCAGGACGTGCTCGAAAGCGTGCGCCTGACCCGCGAAGCGGCCGGTTTCTCCGCTGAGCGTTTCAAACTTGGGTCCCTGTATTCGCTGACGGTGAAGACCGTCCCGCAGCTGATCATGGGCCTGAAAATTCGCCGTAGTGAACTCAATATCGACCTGATCCTGGGCTCGAACATCGACCTGTTGTACAAGCTCAAGAACATGGAAGTCGACGCGATCCTGGTGTCGCTGGATGACAGCGTGAATGACCCGGACTGCGAGCAGATTCCGTTGTTTTCCGATGACATCTTCCTCGCCACCCCGGCTGATTCGCCCTTTGCCCAGCGGACCGAAGTCGATCTGGCCGAGGTGCGCGACGAGACATTCATCACCTTGACCCAAGGCTTCGCCACGCACCAGGACGGTATTCGGGTGTTCAAGCAGGCGGGGTTCGAGCCAAAGGTGGCGATGCAGGTCAACGACATCTTCACCCTGCTGAGCATGGTCAGCTCCGGGGTCGGTTATGCGTTGCTGCCGGGAAGGATTGCGGCGGTGTATGAGAACCGGGTGAAGCTGATTCCATTGCAGGAAAAGTATCGGTTACAGCAGCACATCGGCGTGGTGTTCCTGAAGGCCAAGGAGCGCGATCCGAATTTGCTGGCGCTTTTGGCAGAGTGTCGGATGTATGCCAATCGGCAGGCCTGACAGACCGCGGCGCCTGCATCGCGGGCAAGCCACGCTCCCACAGGAAATGCGCTGTCCTTGTGGGAGCGTGGCTTGCCCGCGATGGCGGCAGCCCGATTCAAAGCCCTAGCCAAGCAATCCGCGCATGATCAGAAACAGCAGCGAAGGCCCGAGCAGGCAGCCCAGTGCGGTATAGAACGCCGCCGTCAGGCAGCCATAAGGCACCAGCTTCGGATCAGTCGCCGCCAACCCGCCGGCCACACCGCTGGAGGTGCCCATCAACCCACCGAAAATCACCGCACTGCGCGGATTGTTCAAACCGATCATCGGCGCCACGAACGGCGTCATGACCATGACCAGAATCGCCTTGATCAGCCCGGCCGCAATCGATAGCGCCATGACTTCCGAACTGGCCCCGATAGCCGCGCCCGTCACCGGCCCGACGATGTAAGTCACCGCACCCGCGCCGATGGTGGTCAGGCTAACCGCATCGGTATAACCAAACGCCATGGCCACCGCGACACCTGCGATGAACGACGTGCCGACCCCCACGAACAGTGCCAGCACCCCGACGAAGCCGGCTCGTTTGAGCTCATCGACACTCACACCGAATGCCGTGGCGACAATGGCGAAGTCTCGCAGCATGGCTCCGCCGAGCAGACCGATACCCGAGAGCAACGGAATGTCGACCACGCCTTTCTGGCCACCGGTCAACGCGCCACCGATGTAAGACAGCAGCAGGCCCAGCAGGATGGCGATGGCCGAACCGTGCAGGCGGCCTTTGGTAAATGTGTTGGAAATCCAGTAGGACAGCCACATGGTTACGCCGACAATGGCAAACCCACTGATCAGCCCGTAGCTGGTAATCACCTTCATCATCGATTCGTACATGGTGATCACCCTACTGTTTTTGGTGGAGTGACAGGTTCAGGTGCCTTGTTGCCGATACGCACCAGTACTGGTACCAGAGCGAAGGCAATGGCCACTGCCACCGTACCGGCCAGGATCGCCATCGGCCCACCCTTGAGCGCACCGTAGACGTTTTGCTGCGCGGCCATGGCGACCACGATAGGGATGTAGATCGCGCTCCAGAATTCCACGCCCTGCTCAGTCTTGCCTTTGAACCAACCGCTTTTGTTGAAGTAGCTGCCGAGCCCGATCAACAGCAGCATCGCGATACCCACGCCGCCCACGTTGGCCGGCACGCCAATCAATTTGCCAAGCAGTTCGCCGATAAAAATACCCGCCAGGGTACAAAAGGCGAGAAACGCCACACCGTAAATAATCATTGTTGTAGTCCTCAAAGTGCATCGTCGGAATTGTTGTTTTTGTCGTTCGCAGCCTGAGTCGGTGATCTAGGGTTGGCGGCTTCCCTCCTCACGCAACAGCACCTGCAAGGTATCGAGCCGCGCACCGTCGAAGGCAATCACGGTGCCCTGCTCGAACACCCGGCGCGCCAGCCCGGTCAACACCGCACCGGGCGGCAGTTCGAGTTGTAGACGTACGCCACGCTCATAGGCGCTTTGTACCGTGCCGCGCCAATCCACCACGCGGCACATGTTGAACGCCAGGTCGTCGCGTAACGCCTCGGGATTGATAACGGGCCGGGCGCGACTGCCGCTCAGGTAACCCAGGGTCGGCGTTTTCAATTGCACCTTGGCGAAGGCTTCGGCGAGGATTTTTGCCGGTGCTTCCAGCAGCGGACAGTGGGACGGCACGCTGACCGCTAGACGCTTGGTCAGACCTGCACCACAACCTTTCGCCAACTCGGCAACCGCTTTCATCGCCTCGTCGCTGCCGGCAATCACCACTTGGTTATCGGCGTTGATATTGCCCAGGTAAACCGGTGTGTCGACGCTGTGAACCTGCGCCAGCAACCTTTCCACCGTCGCCAGATCCAGACCGATGATCGCGGTCATGCCATAGCCCTGAGGATAAGCCTGCTGCATCAGCTCACCGCGCAGGCTGACCAGATGCAGCGCATCGCTGAAGCTCAAGGCACCGGCGACCACCGCCGCCGGATAGGCGCCGATAGACAATCCGGCCACGTAATCCGCGCTCAATAACAACTGACGTGAAGCGGCGACTCCGGCGATCAGCAGGCATAACTGAACCGCCCTCGTCGACTGCAACGCCTCGGCAGAATCCAGCAGCAAAACATCTTCATCCAGCACCTCGCTCGCCTCGATCAGCGTTTCCCGAGGCAAACGATGAAGCATGCCCGGTTGCTGCGCGCCCTGGCCGGGGAACACCAGCAAACTGCTCACGCTGCTTGCTCCTGCGGGTTCCAGGGATCGGTGACCAGGCAGGCGACCTGAGCGTTTTTGAGCAGCACCCGTTGCGACGGGCCGGCCCATTCACGCAAGGCCACAGCGCCATGAGGTGTCTGCAATTGCATGTCGACCAGACATTCAGCGGTGCCGAGAAGAGTCGCCAACTCTCGCGCTTGAAGCCGGCTCAACGGTTGCGGTGTACGCAGGATCAAATCGAGATCGCTGCGCTCATGCAACGCCGCAAAACCACTGGCCAATTCAAATCCGGCGCTGCCGCTGACACCCCAAACCCAGCCGCAGGCGTCGAGCATTGGCCGCAGTTGCGCCAGTGCTCGCAAAGCCGGCAGATCCCTCGCCGTCTCGACATGACAAAGCTCTTCCGGCCTGACCCGACGTGAAATCGCCGTGATCGCCATCGACGTTGCATAACGCTGCTCGCGCAAGCGTCCGCGTACCCCGACCGCGATTTGATCCGGCGCAGTCATCGCACGCCGGACCACCACCGGCTGACCCACGCTGATCGACTCGATCACCCACACAGGCGCATCCACAGGCAACTGCTCCGGGGTCATCCCCCACAGCAGGTCGTGGGCCAGAAGCGTGCTCACCACTGCGCTCTCAGCAGTTGGCGA
Source organism: Pseudomonas sp. F-14 TE3482 (assembly GCF_053629455.1). NCBI lineage: Bacteria > Pseudomonadati > Pseudomonadota > Gammaproteobacteria > Pseudomonadales > Pseudomonadaceae > Pseudomonas > Pseudomonas sp. F-14 TE3482. Next base: position 1,678,750 of record NZ_JBRJII010000001.1, on the reverse strand, counting down.
ACCTTGCTCGACGCGGCGCGATTGTTCGCACCCAAGCGGCCGCTCAAATCGCGACGACCAGCCCCGACATCTTCAATCGCCTGAACCAGACACTCGTTCACCCGCGCCAGATCCGCCATCGTCGGCTGCTCGATCTGATCCACCGACAAGGTTTCCCAAAGCAAACCCAGGCTGGCAAAGCTGTCGATGTCATAGGCCATCGGCGGCACGCTGGCGGCCAAGGCTTCAAGTTCTTCGACACTGCGCAACGTCACTCGCGCCGCCGACGCCTTGCCCATCGCATGCACCATCACGCCCGGATCGCGCAACGCGATCAGCCGGTTGGCCTGATAGCCATGAGCGAGAAACGCCCCGGACATCGCCTTGCCCACCAGTAAACCAATCACTGCGTGCCCGGCCAGTCGGGCGCGGGCATAACTGTCCGCAGCACCGGCCAGGGCTTGATGAATGCCGAGGGCTTCTTCGCGCCGGCCGTAAGCCTGGCTCGGCACATCGACTATGGCGATCAAGGCGCGTTTTTGAGGTTTGTCGTTATCCGCGGCAATGACGTCATCCACCGCTTTGGCCAGGCCCCAGCCTTCCAGCAAACCGACCTCGCCATTGCGGGCGCGGACGAAGCGGTTGTCGGGATCGGCCACCACCGCGATAAATCGAACAGGTTGATCACCCAGCGCACCATCGGCGACTTTCAACGACGCCGGCAGACCCGCGACCGATTTCGCGCCGGCACTCAAGGCGTTGAACCAGTTCAAGCCTCTCAGGGAATACGAACTCATGAGCGCTCTCCTTGATACAGATCGCGAACCGTCGCCGGCTCGATTTGTGGTTCAGCATCCAGACGCGCCAGCCGTTGCAGAAACCATTCGGCCTGGCGGCTGCGTTGCTGCGCCGGCAAACCCTGCTGGAGCAACTCGCTAACCTGCTGCTGAATCTGCGCCACGTCGTCAGCCACGTAGCGATCCACCAACCCACTGGCGAAACGTTGCTCGCCGCCGGTCAGGCTCCAGATAAACGGGCGATCGCGGGAGTCGTATTCCTCAAGTCCGGCTTCCTGCTCAATCACTTGGGGGCCGTTGAGGCCAAGGCGCGCTTCCTGAGTCACCAGCAAATAACTGCATAACCCGGCGGCAATCGACATGCCGCCAAAACAGCCGACGCTGCCGGCGACCACGCCGACTATCGGTTGGTACTGGCGCAAATCGACAATCGCCGCATGAATATCGGCAATCGCCGCCAACCCGAGATTGGCCTCCTGCAAACGCACGCCACCGGTTTCCAGCAGCAACACGGCGCCAGTAGGAATGCCTTTGCGGTTGTCCTCGGCGGCCAGTTCCAGCGCGCCGGCAATTTTCGCCCCACCGACTTCACCGAGGCTGCCGCCCTGAAACGCGCCTTCGATGGCAGCGATCACCACCGGCAAACCGCCGATGCTGCCCTTGGCGATCACCACGCCGTCATCGGCTTGCGGCACCACGCCCTGGCGTGACAGCCATGGCGACATGACGCGCTGAAACGGGTCGAGCAGCTCACGAAAGGTCCCGGCGTCGAGCAACGCTCTTGCCCGTTGCCGGGCGCCGAGTTCGACGAAGCTATGTTTGCTGAGAAGCGCTGCGCTGTCAGTCATGGCTGATCTCCTCGAAGCCTTGTTCCAGGCGCAAACGCACCACGCCGGGAGTGGCGCCGAAATCGTGGATATCGATCGCCATCGCGGGCGGTGTCTGGCCGTCGAACATCCGCGTGAACAGATGCTGCCAGCGTTGTTCGCTGCCGTTGACCGAGGTCTGCACCTGGATCGTCAGCTTGCCGGCCAGCCCCGGTTCGATCAGCACTTCCAGATCGCCCGAGCCGACGCAGCCCACCAGCGCCCTGCCCCGTGGCGGCTGCCCGGCGGGGAATTCAAAGGATAAGGTTTCCATCAAAATACTCCCTGGAAGATGCCGGCGCCCGAGTCGATACGGTCGATAAACAGGCAGGCTGCGAGCAAGTCCGCAGCGCCGCCGGGCGAGGCATTCAACGCGATTAATTGTTGGTCCAGCTCATGCAAACGGCGGCGACCGGCCAGGCTCGCACTGCCGCCGGCGTCGAGCACGGCTTGGGCACCGAGTTGCATGGTCTGCAGGCCGGTTTCGCCTGCGCGGTAGAGCACGCAGGTATCGGCCAGTGTCGTCATGATCGCCAACAAGGCATCGAGCCGAGCGTTCTGTTCGCCATGGCCGGCGGCGCGGCTGAGTTTGAGTTGGGGCAGTGCGCGTTGAATCACTGCAGGGAAACCAAGCTGTGCTTCTTCGCGTGCGCCACGAGCACCGTAACGCTGGGCGACTTGAGCGCCATGGCTTAGAGGACGCGGGGCGTAGCGGTCGTCGAGCAAGGCCAGACGTGCAGCGCGCAACGTGATGCCGCTGGCGGTGCTGGATTCAGGTTCCAGCGCAGCGGCGGCTACCAACAGCCCCAACGCCCAGATCGCCCCACGATGAGTATTCACGCCGTCGGTGGTGGCGAGCATCGTTTGTTCACCGTCGCGGCCAATCCGCCCAAGGGCTTCGCGCAGGGATAAACCGACTTCGCCAAATTCGCTGGCCGCGTCCGCCATTGCCTTGAACGCCGGCCACAACGACAGCGCCGAGGCGTGCATCAGGCTCAGGTGTAAATCGGTGTGCGCACCATTGCCGCGACGATCCACCAGCGCCGGTTTCGGCGACAGATCAGCTTCGTCGATCAGCGCGTCCACCGCCAGATCCGCCAGCCGCTCAGTCAGGGTTAAAGGTTTCGGTTGCAGGTTGAATGCGTGCATTACCAGCTCCTGAACTTGGCGGGCGGGTTGTAGAGACCACCGGACCACTCCACCAGATCGGCCACGCTTTTCGCTGCGAGCAGCTCGCGGGTGGCGTCGGTGCGGCGGATGCCGAGATCTTCGGGCAAAGCGATCAGGCCTTCGCGGCGCATGCGCGCGGTGTCTTTCGGGTTGTGGCGCAGGCCGATGGCGGTCACCCCGGCGACGGCCGCGATCATCGCCTGACGCTCTTCGAGGGAACGGGCCTTGTACAAATAGGCGATGCCTTCTTCGGTCAGCAAGTGGGTGACGTCGTCGCCATAGATCATGATCGGCGCCAGCGGCATGCCGCTTTTCTTTGCTACTTCCACGGCATCGAGGGTTTCAACGAAGGTCGGTTTGCCGCCCTCCTGGAAGGTCTCGACCATTTGCACCACGAGTTTTTTACCGCGCTCCAGCAATGCTTCGGGCGCATCGTCGTGACGCATATCGAGCCAGGCCGGCGTGCCATGGCGGCGACCGCGCGGGTCGTGGCCCATGTTCGGTGCCCCCCCGAAACCGGCCAGACGACCGCGGGTCACGGTGGAGGAATGGCCGTCGCCGTCGACTTGCAGGGTTGCGCCGATGAACAGGTCCACCGCGTATTGCCCGGCCAGTTGGCAGAACATCCGGTTGGAGCGTAGTGAACCGTCGCGGCCGGTGAAGAACACATCGGGCCGGGCAGCGATGTAGTTTTCCATGCCCAGCTCGGTGCCGAAACAATGCACGCTTTCGACCCAGCCGCTTTCGATGGCAGGGATCAAGGTTGGGTGAGGATTGAGGGTCCAGTTGCGGCAGATCTTGCCCTTGAGGCCGAGGGATTCGCCGTAGGTCGGCAGGATCAGTTCGATGGCCGCGGTGTTGAAACCGATGCCGTGGTTGAGGGACTGGACGTTGTGTTTTTCGTAGATCCCGCGGATCGCCATCATCGCCATCAACACGTGTACAGGCTTGATGTGCCGTGGGTCGCGGGTGAACAGCGGTTCGATGTAGAACGGTTTGTCGGCCACCACGACGAAATCGACCCAGGACGCCGGGATGTCCACGCGAGGCAGGTCACTGACGTCGTCCACCAATTGGTTGACCTGAACGATGACGATGCCATCACTGAAGGCGGCCGGTTCGATCAACGCGGGGGTGTCTTCGGTGCTCGGCCCGGTGTAGATGTTGCCGGCGCGGTCGGCCATGAAACCGGCCGAGAGCACGACGTTGGGAATCAGGTCGACCACCAGCCGCGCATAGAGCTCGATGTAGGTGTGGATCGCGCCGATTTCCAGCAGGCCGTCTTCGAGCAACTGACTGATGCGCAGGCTTTGGGTGCCGGCAAAAGAGAAGTCGAGCTTGCGGGCGATACCACGCTCGAACAGGTCCAGGTGCTCGGAACGCCCGACGCTGGGCATGATCATGTGCAAGTCATGCAGCTTGCCCGGATCAGCCTTGGCCAGGGAGCGGGAAAGGAAATCCGCCTGCTTCTGGTTATTGCCCTCCAGCACCACACGGTCGCCGGGCAGGATCAACGCCTCCAGCGCCGCAACGATCTTGTCGGTGGGCAACACCACACCGTCGGCAAGCCCCTTCACCAATTTGAGGCGCCGCTGCTTTTCGCTGCGCCGCCGCGTCCATCGCGAGTCGGGGGATATTGTTGTTGTCATGACCACTCCACGGGTTCGCTGTCGTGGGGGTCACCTTAGGAGCGTTGGGCGGGGGGCATCAATCAAGCGGAGTGTTGGATTGTTACGGTCAGGTTAATGATCGACAGAAGATCTCTGTTGCCAATACCGACCTCATCGCGGGCAAGCCCGCTCCCACAGTGTCCGTGTCGTGCTCAAATCCTGAGCCACCCACAATACCTGTGGGAGCGGGCTTGCCCGCGAAGGGGCCAGAACAATCCCCGCAGTTTTCAATGACGGGGCATTACACTCCGGTCATCTGCTGCTGCACACGAATCTGCAGCTGCGCGGTGCTTTCCAACAACTGCGCCAACAACGCCGGATCTTCATCCATATAGCCTTCGTACTCCGCCAGGTTTCGTCGCTCATGACACAGGGCGAATAGCCGAACCTGTACTTTGCCAACATCAGCGGTATGAACCAGGCACTGAAACACCAGGTATCGCTTGTCTGAACGGTAGCCGCACAAGCGAAGAGCCGTCAGTGCAAAGGCATGGGCAGCGTTATAAGCCAGGTCGAAACGACTCGCGAAGGAAAGCGAAGACGTTTGCGCGTCTTTCAATCGGTCCACAGCCGAACGCATCAGCCCTTCGCATTCCTTGCGATCCGGCGGCTCAGCTTTCAGTCCACCGCTACGTAACAGGTTTTCCAGGTTCTCGTTGCTGCCCATCCTTGGACTCCAAAGGGTTTCCCCCCATCAGATTGATCTTGTCCTGCTGCGCTACCCGCACGACAAAACTATTTTCAGCCACCAGTTTGGCGGCCCAGTCGTCGGGGGTGTAGAGCGTCGGGTTGAGGACGCGGCCCAACTGCTCTTCCATCGGCATGAGCCGCTCCATCACTTCACTGTAGTGCAGGCCCTTGCCGATCAGCATGAGATCAATGTCACTGGATGCGTTTGCCTGATCCTTGGCGATAGAGCCGTATACAAATGCCCAAGTGATCTGTTTGGCAAAAGGTTGGAGCGCCTGACGCAGAGGCTCGGCAATGCCAAAGGTTTTGCGGGCGATGCCCAGCAGTTCGGCATAGATCGGGCAGTCGGGATTGGCTTGATAGTGGGTCTGGTTGCCCTGCCGGGTCAGGGTCAGCACGCCTGCCCGCTGCAACCGATCCAGCTCGCGCATGAGGCTGCCTTTACCCACTTGAGCCCAGCGGGCGATCTCGTTGGCGTAAAAGCTTTCGTCGGGTTTACCAAACAGCAGGCCGAGCACTTTTTGCTGAGTGGTAGTGAACAAGGCTTCGCTTAGTGACAGGTTTTTCACGGCAACGACCGATAAGTCCCAAAAAAGGAACGATAGGTCCCTTTTTGGGAATCTTCAACCTGATGCAGAAACCTTTGTGGCCAGGGGCTTGTTGGAAGGTCCGGCCGCTTGGGTTTTGTGTTTAAAAGTTTGTCATCAGGAATGGTGAACGGCTACGCAGTCTGGCGTCGCTGCCTACAGCAATGCCGGAACCCGCTGACTGGTGCGGTTTTGCGTTGGTCTTTATCGTTTGGGGGTCGCTGCAAACTTAGCGACCGGGATTGGAACCCCGTGGTGTTAACGAGGCAAAAGCGCCTTTCATAACGTATGCTTGCGCACCTTTAATGTGTGCACTCCGTTATGGCGGCTGTGCGCGGGAGACCTTAGTGTCTGTCGGGTTTTGTCCGTTTGCCCGGGTTCCAGCCCGCGTACAGCTGCCACCCCTTCGATTGGAACCCGATGGAGCAGCTGAAACTCATTAAATGGAGCTTCACTATGTTCAAAGCTACTCCCAATCCCCCGGAAACCGACGCCGATTCCCAAGCATCCCTCGATGCAGAAAAAATGAAGGAAGCCGCCGACCGCGCCTTCTCCCATTACTTCCCCCCACTCCACGAAAAACCGGCCAAACGCCGTAAGTCCCAGCTCTTCACCGTCGCCCCCGATATCGACACCGAAGCCCTTCTGGCCAACGCCTCCGAAGACCTGCTGTCCATCAGCGCCATTGCTGCCGACCTGGCGGACGATGTGGAAGGCTCACGCCGCTCTGTAGCCTTGGCGCTCAGCCGTTTGGCCGATGGCGTGCAGTTGTTGGTCGAGCGGGTGCTGGATCATCATGAGTCGTTGCAGATGAAGGCTCGGGCTGGGGTTTAACAGTGAGGTCTTTGGCAAGTTGAAGGCCGCCTTCGCGGGCAAGCCCGCTCCCACAGTGTCCGTGCTGTGCTCAATTCCTGAGTCATCCACAATTCTGTGGGAGCGGGCTTGCCCGCGATGAGGCCGGTGAAATCACCACAATATCCGGATCAGTTGGCCAAACCAGCTGTAACCAACAGCTCCTCCAGCGCGAGCAAATCCGGCACCTTGGCCACTTGCTCCCCCACCTGCACCGCCGCCTGTTCCAGCGCACACAACGGCACATCGACATAACTCAACTGACTGTCGAGTTTGTAAGACCGCGGAATCCCCTGCACCAGCAGCGCAATGAACTTCAACTCTGGCCGCCCGCCGAGGGCGTTGAGGATGACGATCCGCGCCCGCTCACCGATCACCACTTTGTTCCCACACGCCGACTCAAAACTAAGCAATGGAATTTGCCTCTCCCGCCACGTCACCCGCCCCAAGTACCACGGCGGTGTATCGAGATCGAAAGCCCCCGGCTGATAGTCGATGAGTTCAGCGACAGCGACGTTGGGCAAGATCAGGTTGCGATCAGCCAAGGGCAATAAAAGCCCAGTGAGGTTGCTGGAGCGCTTGTTGAAGCGCAGCTCATGCATGGGTTTTGCTCCACAATGCGATGCTGTCGAGCAGCACCGATTCCTGGTATGGCTTGCCAAGGTAGTCGTTGACGCCGATGGCCATGGCGCGGTCGCGGTGTTTCTGGCCGGTACGGGAGGTGATCATGATGATCGGCAGATGCCGCAAGCGTTCGTCCGCGCGCACCTGGGTCGCCACTTCGAAGCCGTCCATGCGCGGCATTTCGATGTCCAGCAGCATCAGGTCGGGCATGTGTTCTTCGAGCAGCAACATGGCGTCGACACCGTCCTTGGCGATCAGCACGTTCATGCCGTGGCGTTCCAGCAAACGGCTGGTGACCTTGCGCACGGTGACCGAATCGTCGACCACCAGCACCAGCAACGGCCGTTGCGGCTCGGGCTCTACGTCTTGAGTCACAGGCCGCTTCGGCACCTGTGCTTGCATGGCGCGGATCGGCGCCAGCAAGTCGAGAATCAGCACCACCCGGCCATCGCCCAGAATCGTCGCACCGGACAAACCCTGCACCGCGGCGAACTGCGGGCCGAGGCTTTTGACCACGATTTCCCGGGTGCCGGCCATGGCATCCACTTGCACCGCAACGTGCCGCTCGTTGCACTGCACCAGCAACACCGGCAACGGCAGACTCTGGCCCAGCAGTTTCGGGCGGGTGCTGGTTTTCAGCAGCTCACCGAGATAGCACAACTCGTAACGTTGTCCGGCGTATTCGTAGGTCGGCGGATCGAGCCGGTAATGCCCTTCGAGTTCGTTGGGCAACACCCGCACGATGCCGTCGATGGTGTTCAGCGGAATCGCGTATTGATCCTCCCCGCACTGCACCATCAGCGCACGGTTGACCGACACGGTGAACGGCAGGCGAATCCGGAAATGCACGCCCTGCCCTGGCACCGAGTCGATGGTCATGCTGCCACCGAGCTGCCGGACTTCCTCGTGAACCACATCCATGCCGACGCCACGCCCGGAGATCTGGGTGATTTTCTCGGCAGTGGAGAACCCCGGTTGCAGGATGAATTGCAGCACGTCGCGGTCGCTGATGTCGCTGTCCGGGTCGAGCAACCCGCGCTTGATCGCCTTGCGCCGCACGGCGTCCAAAGGCACGCCGGCACCGTCGTCGCGGATGTCGAAAATGATGTCACCGCCCTCTCGCGACAGGTCGAGGGTGATCTTGCCTTGGGCCGGTTTGCCGGCCGCAATACGCACCTCGGCCGATTCCAGCCCATGGTCGACGGCATTGCGCAGCATGTGTTCCAGCGGCGCGGCCATGCGTTCGAGGACATTGCGGTCCATCTCGCCTTCGGCGTTGCCGACGACGAAGTCCACGTCCTTGCCCAGCTCGCTGGCGACCTGCCGAACGATGCGTTTCAAACGCGGCAGCATTCGCTCGAACGGCACCATGCGCGTACGCATCAGGCCTTCCTGCAATTCGGTGTTGATGCGGCCTTGCTGCTGCAGCAAGTTTTCCGCGTCCTGATTACGCCGCTCGAGGGTTTCCTTGAGGTCGAGCAGGTCGGAGGCAGACTCGAACAGCGCCCTCGACAACTGTTGCAGCTGCGAGTGGCGGTCCATCTCCAATGGGTCGAATTCTTCGTACCCCAGGCGTTCGGCGTCGACTTGCTGACGGCTGAGAATCCGCCCCTGGGTTTCGGTATCGAGGCGGCGCAACTGGTCGCGCATGCGCTCGATGGTGGTTTCCATCTCGCTCAGGGCTACCCGCGCGTCGTTGACCTGTTGTTCGATGCGGCCACGGAAGATTGAAGTTTCCCCGGCCAGATTGACCAGATCGTCGAGCAATTCCGCCGAGACCTTGACCGTGTCGGTGCCTTCCGGTTGCAGCGCGGTTGGCTCGGCTTTGGGCGCTACGGGCAGCGTCACGGGTTCCGATGTTTCGGGCACTGCCGGATGGCTGAAATTCTTGATCGCATCAATCAGCCGATCGGCCGGCGGCAATGGCTGACCGGCGCGGGTGGCGTCGAGCATCTGCGCCAGTCGGTCATGGCTGCGTTGCAACAGCGAGAATAGCTCGGCGGTGGGTTGCAGCACGCCCGCCGACAAGCCTTCGTAGAGAAATTCCAGTTCATGGGCCAGGTCACCAATCGGCACAATCTCCACCATCCGCGCGCCACCCTTGAGGGTGTGCAAGTCGCGCAGCAGGGTTTCCATTTCCTGGCGATTCGACGGCTCGGCCTGCCAGCGCAACAGCGCCGCGCCGGAGTTTTCAATGATGTCGAAACCTTCCTCGAGGAAGATCTCCAGAAGCTCGGAATCATGACCCGCCGAGTCATGGCTGACCGCTGGTTCGATCGCCTCGGCGCTGCCGGCATTGCCATGACGAAACTCACGAATGGCCGCGATCAACTCACCCGGATCACCCAACGGACGGTTGTGCTGCAACTGATCAAGGAACAGGGCCAGTCGGTCATGGCTCTGTTGCAGCAATTGCGCCAATACTTCGCTGTGGCTGTAACGGCGGTCCACCAGGCCTTCGTAAAGGTTTTCCAGTTCATGGGCCAGATCGCCGACCGGCTCGACCTCGGCCATCCGCGCACCGCCCTTGAGGGTATGCAAATCGCGCTGCAAGGACGACAGCGGCGCGCCGTTGTCCGGGTCACTCAGCCAGCGTTGCAAGGCCTGGCCGGCGCTTTCGAGGATATCCACCGCCTCTTCAAGGAAGATCGAAACGATTTCGTCGTCCAGCTCCACCTGCGTCGCGCTCTGCTCCAGCTCGGCGGTGGCGCTGCCCAGTTCGCGGATGCTCAGGGTGCGACTGCCGTCACTGCGGATCAGGCCCATGGAGGATGGATCGAGACTCTCATCGAGCAAGCCGCGCAAGGCACGCACCCGCTGCGGTTGCGCAGTGACTTCCTGGCCTGCGGCCAGTTCGTCGAGCATATTGATCAGCGCTTCATGGGCACTTTGCGCCTCATGAAAAAACCGGTCGCTGACCGCCAGGCTGCTTTCTTCCACCGCGCCATACAGGTCGAGCAAGGCTTCGCAGAGTTCATCCACCGGATGCAGATCGGCCAGGTGCGCGCCTTCGCCGAGGGTGGTCAGTTCGTCCAGTAGCGCGCTGAGTTCCTGTCGCTCGCCGGGATGCTGCTGCCAGCGCTGTAACAGGCTTTCGGCGTCCAGCAGGATGTCCATGCCCTGGGCAAGGAAGTTGTTGATCAGTTGCGGATCGCGCTTGATGCGCAGCTTGGTATTGGGCGTGCTCAACAGGCTGTGCAGACGCTCGGCCAGCACTGCGTGGGTGCGCTCGATCAGCGAGCGGGCGTCGGGGATTTCAGCCAGCGGGTCGCTCTTGAGTTGTCGCAACCCAAGGCGGAACAGCCCTTCGGCTTCCAGCAGCAATTCAACTTCGTCCAGGTCGAGGGCAATCCGGTGCGCCTTGTACTCCCGGGCCAGTTCATCCAGCGACGCCGCCAGCTCGGCAATCGGCAGCACGCCGGCCATCGAGGCGCTGCCCTTGAGCGTATGCAACGCCCGTTGCAACTCGTCGCTGGCCTGAAGCGGTACGTGTTCGGCGGCTTGGTCGAGGAAGCGATTGAGGCTGCTCAAATGGGTTTCGGCTTCGTTGCGGAAGATCTCCAGCAACAGTGGATCGAGCGCCGCGACATCCTGCACGTCCTCATCGGACACCGGCTTATCACCCTTGGCGAGGGCATGGGCACGGGCGGCCAGTTGATCGACATCGTTGCGCTGGCGCTGGGCATTGGCGGCGAACTCGGCCACCAGTTCCGGCAGCAGCTTCAGCGCATCGCCCACCAGTTGTTGCACCGCAGGGCTTGGGGCGACGCTTTGCTCAAGCACGCGGTTGAGCAGGTTTTCCACCGCCCAGGCCAACTCACCCAGCACCAGCGCACGGACCATCCGGCCACTGCCTTTGAGGGTGTGGAAGGCGCGGCGTAGTTCACTCAAGACCGATGTGCTGTCGGGATTGGCCGACCAGCGCGGCAGATACTCCTCGAGGATTTCCAGCACCTCGTCCGTCTCTTCGAGGAAGACGTCCCGTAGCTCATCGTCCACAGGCTCTTCACCGGCGGGCGGCGGCAACAGGCTACCCGGCGTGGTCAGGGCTGGCGGGTTGACGGACGATACGGGGCTGGCCAGCACATCGGCCAGGGACTGAACGGTTTCGGGGTCATCCAGTTCCTGCATGTCCTGCATAACCAGCGCTTCACTGGGGCTGAGCACATCCTTGAGCGTCGGCACCTGCTGTTCAATGGGGAAGAAGCCGAGCGAGGCCAGGCCTTTTTCCGCGACATCGAGCAGGTGTTCCCCCGGTGCTTCTGGGTCGTCGCTGAGGCGCTCCAGGTAATATTCGATGCTGGTGATGACGTCGGCCAGACTGTCCAGTTGCTGCCAGCCGGGCTGGCCCGGGTCCACCAGCAGATGTTCGCGGATGAAGCCGTTACAGGTCTCGACCAGGCTCGCCGCGCGGGCCAGCGGAATCATCGCCAACGCACCGCGCACCTGGGTCAGCAACGCCGGCAAGGGTTGCAAATGCTGGCGGTCCCAGTCGGCGTCGATGTAGTCAACGATCATGTCCTTGGCCTGTTGCAGGCAAATGCGCGCTTCCTTGATCACGATCTGATGGATCTGCGTCAGGTCAGTGGTCGGCAGTCGGCTGTCTTCCTGGCTTTGCGGCTCCACGGTACCGACCATGCCGGCCAGGGTCGCTTCGACATAAAGCAAGGCCCCGGCGACGTCCATGAGGGTCGCGTCGTTGGGTTCACGCTGGCCCTGAGCGAGGCTCAGCACCACTGCCAGTTGATCGATGATGACCTTGCGCGGCTGGCCGAAACCGAGCACCGCCAAGGTGTCGGCGATTTGCCGCAGGGGCGCCAACAGGCTTTCGAGGTCCGAGGTATGCTGACGGTCGCTGCGCACGAACAAGTCCAGGCGCTCCTTGACCCGCACCAGCTCTTCGCACAGCGCCGACAATACCGAGCGCATGGCGTCGCGGTCAGGGCCGGCCAGTCGTGCCCGTTCTTCATCGACCATCGCGCCGTCGGGTAGCGCGTCGTCAAGTGAGTAGCGATCTTTCATGGTCAGCATCTGCCCGGTGGGGTGTTCGGCCTTGGCAATATAGAACAACAAACTCTTGAGCAGCTGCGGCGGTGCCGGTTGATTGATTCCGGACATGCCCTGTTCGAGCAGACGCTTGAGCTCTTTATCGGCATCCTTGAACAGACTGCGCAACGCCGGGCTGTTGGCAATCGAGCCATTGCGCATGCCTTCGACCAGTGCCGAAGCGACTTGCCATAACGGGCTCAGCGGCGCGTTGTCGCACAGCGCTTCGAGGCGCGCAAACACCCTGGCCAGATAACCGAAGTGGGTTTCGTCATCCTGTTCGCGCAACAAACCGACCAGGGCCATCTGCAGCATCTGCCGCAATTTACGCAGTACATTCGGCAAGTCGGACGGTTCCAGCAGCGCCAAGGCCTCTGGGCCCAGAGGTAGCAGCTCCGGCAGTTGCGGGCTGAACAGGCTGGTTTCCGATAACAGGCTTTCGCCACGGGCGCTGCGCAAATCGTTGATCAACGGCAACACGACTAAAGGCAAATCACGACGGGCGCCTTGCACCCGGTCGAGGTAAGTCGGCAATTGCCCAAGGGCGTGCAGCAACAGATGGATCGCCTCGTCACGATGGCTGATGCGGTTCTGCTGCAAGGCGCTGGTCAGCTGCTCGATTTCTTCGGCGAGCAGGGCCGCGCCGTAGAATTCGACCATCTGCAAACTACCGTGAACCTGATGGACACAGGCCAGACACTCGCTCAGCGCGTGTGTCGCCTGCGGGTCGTCGATCAGGGTTTCGATTGCCTGATGAGCCTGCTTCAGCGTTTCGGCAATCTCGCCTTTGACCCACTCAAGGGCCACATAGTCGTGCCGATCACCCATAACCACTCCAATCAAGATGCATCCGCCCAGAGGCGGTTCAAGCGTTGTCCGCAGACTTGGCCGGCAAGGTGAAACCGGACACCGAGCGCCGCAGCTGGCTGGCCATTTTCGCCAGGTTGCCAATGCTCTCGGCGGTGGCGGTGGAGCCGGACGAGGTCTGCGTGGTGATCTGCTGGATCACGTTCATCGTCAGGGAAATCTGGCCGGCCGACGAAGTCTGTTGCTGCGCGGCGTTGGAAATACTCTGGATCAATGCCGCTAGAGTCTTCGATACGCCTTCGATTTCTTCCAGGGCCACCCCGGCATCCTGCGCCAGACGCGCGCCGCGCACCACTTCCGTGGTGGTCTGCTCCATGGAAATCACCGCTTCGTTGGTGTCGGCCTGAATCGCCCGCACCAGCGTTTCGATCTGCCGGGTCGCCGCAGACGAACGCTCGGCCAGACGCTGGACTTCGTCGGCCACCACCGCAAAACCGCGCCCGGCGTCACCGGCCATCGACGCCTGAATCGCGGCGTTGAGGGCGAGGATGTTGGTCTGATCGGCAATGTCATCGATCAGGCTGACAATGTCGCCGATTTCCTGAGAAGACTCCCCCAGCCGTTTGATGCGCTTGGCGGTGTCCTGAATCTGCTCGCGAATATTGTCCATGCCATGAATGGTGTTGTGCACCACTTCGTTGCCCTTGTTGGCGATTTCCACCGAGCGTTCGGCCACCGCTGAGGATTCGGCGGCGTTGGCCGAGACCTGATCGATGGACTGGGCCATGTCGTTGATGGCCGTGGAGGCTTCGGAAATCTGCTGCGCCTGATGCTCCGAGGCCTGGGCCAAGTGCATGGCAGTGGCCTGGGTTTCCTGCACGGCGGCGGCGACCTGGCCGGCGGTGAGGTTGATGGTCGCCACCAGATCGCGCAGTTGGTCGACGGAATAGTTGATCGAATCAGCGATGGTCCCGGTGAAGTCTTCGGTCACCGAGGCGGTCACGGTCAGGTCGCCGTCGGCGAGGTCTTCGATTTCGTCCAGCAAACGCATGATCGCGTTCTGGTTGCGCTCGTTCTTCTCGGCGGTTTCACGCAGTTGACGGTTGGTTTCGCGCACCATCACCAGGCCGATGAGGATGATCGACATCAGCGCCAGCAAGCCCAGTACATAACCACCGATAGTGCCGGTGTTACGCCCGCCGGCGAGGTTTTCGAAACGGCTGGCCAGTTGCGAAGCCTCATCGAGCAGGGTTTGCGACAGGGTAAAAATGTTGGTGGCCGATTCACGGACCTTGAACAGTTGTGGCGACGTTTCGAGGATTTCATCCACCGAACCGGATACGAACTCGAACAGCTCGGAAATCTCGGTCAACCGGGCGCGCGCGTCGCGGTCTTCGACCTGGCTGATTTTCAGCGCCGCGTTGCCTTGAAGCATGCCGTTGAGCACCAAGCCGAAACGCGCCGCGTCGCGACCGAAAGCGTCGGCCGCCTGCTGCGAATTTTCATCACCGGACAGCACGGTATTCACCGCACCAAGAATCCGCTCGGCCAGCAGCGACTGACGCTGGGCCATCGCCACTTGAGTGGCCGGGGCGCCACGTTGCAGGAGGGTTTCGACGACCTTTTCATACTCGACCTGCAACTGCGGCACGGTTTCGGCCAGCGTTGCGGCGACTTGATGCAAGGACAACACAGTCTGTTCGCTGGAGAGGATGGCGTCGGTGTTTTTCAGCAGACGCTCCCAATCCAGCTGCACGGCGCGCATTTCCGGGCGCACGGTGGACGGTGCCGGCGGCAGGCCGGTGGAAGGATCGCCTTTCTTCAGGTAGCCCCAACGCTGGGCGAAGTCATTGCGTGCATCGCTGAGCAACTTGAACGCCGCGGCCTTGCCGGCGGCGGCTTCGGTGGCGTTCTTGGCGATGCGTTGGGACAACACGCGCAGCTCACCGGCGTGGCCGATGTACTGTTTATCGTAATTCGCCTGGGTGTTGAGGTACGCGAAGTTGGCGAACAGCAGCATGATGAAGACGATCAACGCGATGAACAGCGCAATGATCTGCGACCGACTGCGCGACCCTTCTGGCTTGCCTGTTTTTGCTTTTATCATCGGTTCTCGCCTGTTAACCAACATCTTGTGAGACCTGACAGGAACCCTGTGGGAGCGGGCTTGCCCGCGATGAGGGCGTGTCAGTCGACATCTATTGAACCTGACACGCCGCTATCGCGGGCAAGCCCGCTCCCACAGGTTATGCGGCGACGTTCATGAAACCTTGCGACTGCGCCAATGCAAACGGGCTGAATACCTGCCAATTCTGCTCACGCTGAAACCGGCCTTTGATGAACGGTGCAATCGGGCCGCTCAAGGTATTTACCGGTTCCAGGCTGTCCTGGGCAAAGTGCTGCAAGCCAAACACTTCATCGACCAGTAGCCCGGCAAACACCTCGTTGTGCTCCACCACCAAAACCCGCCGCTGCTTGCGCAGATTCGACAGTTCATGACCGATGAAGCCGCTCAAATCCATGATCGGCAGCAATCGCCCCCGCAGGTTAGCCACGCCCTTGACCCAGGGCTTGACCCCCGGCAATTGGGTCACGCGCGGTTCGTGCAGGACTTCGCTGACTTCGCCCATGGGCGCGACGTACCAATGCTCGCCCAAGCGAAAGCCGATGCCGCTCCAGCTGTCCTGTCGGGTCGGCTGGGACGGCAAGTCCGCCGCCAGCAGACGACAGCGCTGGTCAATCTGCAGCAGCAGTTCGAAAGCCGTCAGCGACTCGGTCATGACCGGACGATCAACCGGCCAGCACGTTGTTCAGGGTTTTGATCAGGGTCTCTTCGTCAACCGGTTTGGTCAGGTAGTCCTTGGCGCCCTGGCGCGTGCCCCAGACTTTGTCGGTTTCCTGATCCTTGGTGGTGATGATGATCACTGGAATGTGCCCGGTTTCCGGGTCTTTGGTCAGCTGACGGGTCGCCTGGAAACCGTTAAGGCCGGGCATGACGATGTCCATCAACACCGCGTCGGGTTTTTCCTGACGGGCCAGCGCCACGCCGTCGGCGCCGTTTTCGGCTTTCAACACCTCATGACCGTGCTTTTCGAGCATGCCGGTCAGTTTGTACATTTCGGTCGGCGAGTCATCGACGATCAGAATACGTGCCATGGTCTTCCCCATTCTTGTCGACACCGGGCCCCATGGCCGAGTGTCACTGTGCGTGTCCTACTGCGGCGAAACGGCGGTGAAGCCCGGTACATGGGCCTGAATCGCGTTCAGCAGTTCTTCCTTGCTGAAAGGCTTGGTCAAAAACTGGTCGGAACCGACGATCCGCCCCTTGGCCTTGTCGAACAACCCGTCCTTGGACGACAGCATAATCACTGGCGTGGACTTGAACGCACTGTTGTTCTTGATTAAAGCGCAGGTCTGATAACCATCCAGACGCGGCATCATGATGTCGACAAAGATGATGCCGGGGTGATTGTCGGCAATCTTGGCCAGGGCATCGAAACCATCGATTGCGGTGATGACTTCACAGCCCACGTTTTTCAACAGCGTTTCGGCGGTGCGACGAATCGTTTTCGAATCATCGATCACCATGACCTTCAAGGCGCTGGAATGCTGTTCCATAGTGGCTCTACCGTCGCCTTTGTGAATCAATTTGTCCGTTTGCCGCTCATCGCTGGCTCGAAACCCTTGATACTTAAGGGCCAACAGGGCATGGCAGTCTTTTTAGCACAGTCTCCCCATCCAATCTATCGGGCGACCCTGGCGGTGGTTTTTCCTTGACCGGGAACACACTCAGCGCCACTCTGACGCCACTTTTTCACAACACTTTCCACCCCAATTTCGAGGAAAACCCCATGAGCGTTCGCGTCGGGATTGTCATGGATCCTATCGCCAGCATCTCCTATAAAAAGGATAGCTCGCTGGCCATGCTGCTGGCCGCGCAAAAGCGTGGCTGGGAACTGTTCTATATGGAACAGCGCGATTTGTATCAGGCCGAAGGCGAGGCTCGCGGGCGGATGCGTCCGCTGAAAGTATTCGCCAACCCGGAAAAATGGTTTGAACTGGGCGCCGAAAGCGATGCGCTGCTGAGCGATCTGGACGTGATCCTGATGCGCAAGGATCCGCCGTTCGACATGGAATTCGTCTATTCCACGTATTTGCTGGAACAAGCGGAAAATGCCGGCGTACTGGTGGTCAACAAGCCGCAGAGCCTGCGTGACTGCAACGAAAAGCTGTTCGCCACGCTGTTCCCGCAGTGCACGCCGCCGACCATCGTCAGCCGTCGCCCCGACGTGTTGCGTGAATTCGCCGACCATCACGGTGACGTGATCCTCAAGCCGCTGGACGGCATGGGCGGCTCGTCGATCTTCCGTCACACCGCGGGCCACCCGAACCTGTCGGTGATCCTCGAAACCCTGACCTTGCATGGCCGTCAGCAAATCATGATCCAGGGTTACCTGCCGGCAATCGTTGATGGCGACAAGCGCATCCTGATGATCGACGGCGAGCCGGTGGATTACTGCCTGGCACGGATTCCCGCGCTCGGTGAAACCCGTGGCAACCTCGCCGCCGGTGGCCGTGGCGAAGCCCGACCGCTGACCGAGAAAGATCGCTGGATCGCCGCGCAAGTCGGCCCGACCCTGCGTGAGAAGGGCTTGCTGTTCGTCGGTCTCGACGTGATCGGTGAGCATCTGACCGAAATCAACGTCACCAGCCCGACCTGCATTCGTGAGATCGATAACGCGTTCGGCACCGACATTGGTGGCCTTCTGATGGATGCCATCGATCAGAAGCTCAAGGCTCGTTGATAGAGACAACCAACATTGCGTTATCATCCCCGGCTTGTAAAAAACGCGATGTTGGTTTTCTTGTTATGACACTCCCGTCCGATCTGCCCCCTGAACTCGCCCACCGTGGCGTGCGTCCGGCTGATCGCCTCGGTTTCACCCTGTTTCTCGCGGCGCTGATCCACCTGGCCTTGCTGTTGGGCGTCGGGTTCTCCATGGTCGAACCCAAGCAAATCAGCAAAACCCTGGAAATCACCCTCGCCACGTTCAAAAGCGAAAAGAAGCCAGAAAAAGCTGACTTTCTCGCCCAGGAAAACCAGGAAGGCAGCGGCACCCTGGAAAAAAAGGCGACGCCCAAGACCACCGAGGTCGCGCCCTTCCAGGACAACAAGGTGCAGCCAGTCACCCCACCGCCAACCGCCACGCCGCCAGTGCCGGAAGCAGCCCCCAAGGCAGCCGTGACGACCGTCGCGCCGAAACCGAAAAAAACCGCGACCAAGCGCGAAGAGATCAAGACCGAAACCAAACCCAAGGTCGTGGCACCTACCTTCGACAGCGCACAGTTGTCCAGCGACATCGCCAGCCTGGAAGCGGAACTGGCCAGTGAACAACAGCTTTACGCCAAGCGCCCGCGCATCCACCGCTTGAGCGCCGCATCGACCATGCGCGACAAGGGTGCCTGGTACAAAGATGAATGGCGCAAGAAGGTCGAGCGCATCGGCAACCTCAACTACCCCGACGAAGCCCGGCGCAAACAGATTTACGGCAATCTGCGACTGATGGTCTCGATCAACCGCGACGGCTCGCTGTATGAAGTGCTGGTGCTGGAGTCTTCCGGCCAGCCGCTGCTGGACCAGGCGGCGCAGCGCATCGTAAGGCTCGCGGCGCCGTTTGCACCGTTTACCGGGGATCTGTCAGACATCGATCGTCTGGAAATCATTCGGACGTGGAAGTTTGCGCGTGGGGACCGGTTGTCCAGTAATTGACCAGCACAAAACCCCTGTGGGAGCGGGCTTGCCCGCGATAGCGGTCTGTCTGACACTTCAATTTTGGATGTAGCGCCGTCATCGCGGGCAAGCCCGCTCCCACAGGGAACAGGTTGTTTGCGGGTATTCGGGGCATTTCCTGTGCATCCTCGGCTTGTCAGTTCGCCCCTCCAACGCCACACTAGCGCTCATGAAGAACGTCAGCCCCAGCTACCTCAAGCATCACTTCCTGATCGCCATGCCTCATATGGCCGACCCGAACTTTGCGCACACCTTGACCTACATCGTCGAGCACACGGCCAATGGTGCCATGGGGCTGGTGGTCAACCGTCCGCAGGACCTGAACCTGGCCGATATCCTCGAGCAATTGCGCCCCGATATCGAACCGCCGGTACTCTGCCAGCATGTGCCCATTTTTATCGGCGGCCCGGTGCAAACCGATCGTGGTTTTGTCCTGCACCCGTCGGGAAAAACCTATCAGGCAACCGTTGATCTGGACGGCGAATTGTCGCTGTCGACTTCGCAGGATGTACTGTTCGCCATCGCCGACGGCGTCGGCCCCGCGAAAAGCCTGATCACCCTCGGCTACGCCGGCTGGGAAGCCGGGCAACTGGAAGCCGAACTGGCCGACAACGCCTGGCTGACCTGCCCGTTCAATGCCGACATCCTGTTCAATACCAGCAGCGAATTACGTCTTGAAGCGGCGGCCAAACACCTGGGCGTCAATCTCAGCCTGCTCACCAACCAGGCGGGGCACGCCTGATGGCCCTGCGGTTGATTTTGGGTTTCGACTACGGCACCAAACAGATCGGCGTTGCGGTCGGTCAGGTGATTACCGGCCAGGCCCGCGAGCTGTGCACCTTGAAGGCGCAAAACGGCATTCCTGACTGGAATCAGGTCGAAGCCCTGATTAAAGAGTGGAAACCCGACGCTGTGGTGGTCGGCCTGCCGCTGAACATGGACGGCACGCCGAGCGACATGTGTCTGCGGGCCGAGAAGTTCGCCCGCCGCCTGAACGGCCGCTACAACCTGCCCTTCTATACTCACGACGAGCGCCTGACCACCTTCGAGGCCAAGGGCGAACGCCTGGTCCGTGGCGGCCAGAAAGGCAGTTACCGCGACAACCCGGTCGATGCCATCGCCGCCGCACTGCTGTTGCAAGGCTGGCTCGACGAAAACACCGCGCTGTTCGAATCCTGACCGCACCTAATTCTGAAGAGCCGCTGCGGCGTCTCCCTTAGCTACAACCCGAGCCACCCCTCAAGCGGCATCCGGCTCGGGACAAAGAAGGAGCAAACCATGAGCCTGCCCAATCCCGCCGAACTGATCAGCCAGATGGCGATCCGTCTCAAGGCTTATCTGGAAAACCGGGGCATCAGTGAACCGCGCTATATCGGCATTCGGACCGGTGGCGTCTGGGTCGCGCAGGCGTTGCTCGATGAACTGGGCAGCGATTCGCCCCTGGGCACCCTGGACGTTTCGTTCTACCGCGACGACTTCAGCCAGAACGGCCTGCACCCACAAGTACGCCCATCGGCGCTACCGTTCGAGATCGAAGGCCAGCACCTGGTACTGATCGATGACGTGCTGATGAGCGGTCGGACCATCCGCGCTGCAATGAACGAACTCTTCGACTACGGCCGCCCGGCCAGCGTGACGCTGGTATGCCTGCTGGACCTGGACGCCGGTGAACTGCCGATCCGGCCGAACGTGGTTGGCGCGACGCTGTCGCTGGCGGCCCATGAACGAGTGAAACTGTCCGGCCCGGAACTCAAGCTCGAACTTCAAGACCTCGCCCTTTAATTCGCCCTATTGAGAGTCCCCCTCGCGATGACGCCTCTAGAAACCAAGCGCCCGCTGCAGCTCAATGAACAGGGCCAGCTGCGCCACTTCCTCTCGCTCGACGGTTTGCGCCGCGAGCTGCTGACGGAAATCCTCGACACCGCCGACTCGTTCCTCGAGGTTGGCGCCCGGGCGGTGAAGAAAGTCCCGTTGCTGCGCGGCAAGACCGTGTGCAACGTGTTCTTCGAGAACTCCACCCGCACCCGCACCACCTTCGAACTGGCGGCTCAGCGGCTGTCGGCTGACGTGATCACCCTGAACGTGTCCACATCGTCGGCGAGCAAGGGCGAAACCCTGCTCGACACCCTGCGCAACCTGGAAGCCATGGCCGCCGACATGTTCGTCGTGCGTCACGGAGATTCCGGCGCGGCGCACTTCATCGCCGAGCATGTCTGCCCGCAAGTGGCGATCATCAACGGCGGCGACGGCCGTCATGCCCACCCGACCCAAGGCATGCTCGACATGCTCACTATTCGTCGGCACAAGGGCGGCTTCGAAAACCTTTCGGTGGCCATCGTCGGCGACATCCTGCATTCGCGGGTAGCGCGCTCGAACATGCTGGCCCTGAAAACCCTTGGCTGCCCGGACATCCGCGTGATTGCGCCGAAAACCCTGCTGCCGATCGGCATCGAGCAATACGGCGTGAAGGTGTACACCGACATGACCGAAGGCCTGAAAGACGTCGACGTGGTGATCATGCTGCGCCTGCAGCGTGAACGTATGACCGGCGGCCTGCTGCCGAGCGAAGGCGAGTTCTACCGCCTGTTCGGCCTGACCACCGCGCGCCTGGCCGGGGCCAAACCGGATTGCATCGTCATGCACCCGGGGCCGATCAACCGCGGGGTGGAAATTGAGTCGGCGGTGGCCGACGGCCCGCACTCGGTGATCCTCAACCAGGTGACCTACGGCATCGCGATTCGTATGGCTGTGCTGTCCATGGCCATGAGCGGGCAAACAGCCCAGCGCCAATTCGAGCAGGAGAACGCCCAGTGAAGCTCAGCATTCTCGGCGCACGCGTTATCGATCCGGCCAGCGGCCTGGATCAAGTGACTGATATCCACGTTGAAGCCTGCAAGATCGTCGCCCTCGGCGCCGCTCCGGCAGGTTTCGTTGCAGTAGACACCATCGACGCCAAAGGCCTGGTTGCCGCCCCCGGCCTGGTTGACCTGAACGTCGCCCTGCGCGAGCCGGGTTACAGCCGCAAAGGCTCGATCGCCAGCGAAACCCGTGCCGCCGCTGCCGGTGGCGTGACCAGCCTGTGCTGCCCACCGAAAACCAAACCGGTGCTGGACACCTCCGCCGTGGCCGAACTGATCCTCGACCGCGCTCGCGAAGCCGGCAACACCAAAGTCTTCCCGATTGGCGCCTTGAGTAAAGGCCTGGATGGCGAACAGCTGGCCGAACTGGTCGCCTTGCGCGATGCCGGCTGCGTGGCCTTCGGCAACGGTCTGGAGAGCTTCCGCAACACCCGAACCCTGTGTCGGGCGCTGGAATATGCAGCAACGTTCGATCTGACGGTGATTTTCAACTCTCAGGACCATGATCTGGCCGAAGGTGGCTTGGCTCACGAAGGTCCGACGGCGAGTTTCCTCGGTTTGCCGGGCATTCCGGAAACCGCTGAAACCGTGGCCCTGGCCCGGGACCTGCTGCTGGTCGAGCAAAGCGGCGTACGCGCACACTTCAGCCAGCTCACCAGCGCCCGCGGTGTGGCGCTGATCGCCCAAGCCCAGGCCCGTGGCCTGAAGGTCACGGCGGACGTGGCGTTGTACCAGCTGATCCTCACCGACGAAGCGCTGATCGACTTCAGCAGCCTCTATCACGTCCAGCCGCCGCTGCGCACTCGTGCGGACCGCGACGGCCTGCGGGCAGCGGTGAAATCGGGGGTGGTCTCGGCCATTTCCAGCCATCACCAGCCCCATGAGCGCGATGCCAAACTGGCGCCGTTCGGTGCCACCGAACCGGGCATCAGCAGTGTTGAACTGCTGCTGCCGCTGGCGATGACTTTGGTGGAAGACGGTTTGCTCGACTTGCCGACGCTGCTCGCACGCTTGGGCGCCGGTCCTGCCGAAGCGTTGCGTTTACCAGCGGGCAAATTAGCGGTAGGAGGGCCGGCAGATATCGTGCTGTTCGACCCTGCGGCCTCGACCGTGGCCGGTGAGAACTGGTTGTCGAAGGGCGAAAACTGTCCGTTCATTGGCCATAGCTTGCCGGGTGTGGTGCGTTACACCCTGGTGGATGGACGGATCAGTCACCAGGCGTGAGACCTGTGGCGAGGGAGCTTGCTCCCGCTGGGCTGCGCAGCAGACCTGTTTTGGGGTCGCTTCGCGACCCAGCGGGAGCAAGCTCCCTCGCCACAACTTACTGGAAGGCGCCTCTGTTCTGCGCATTGCGAATCGACACTTGGTCATTCAACGTCCAGAAGTCATACAACACCCCCAGAAAGAACACCCCGCCTGTCACCAGATACAGCAACCCGCTGATCCATTTCCCCTGATACATCCGGTGCACACCGAATACCCCCAGAAACGTCAGCAGAATCCACGCGACGTTGTATTCGATGGGGCCAGCGGTAAAGCGCAGGTCCGCTTCACGGTCCATGGAGGGGATCAGAAACAGGTCGATCAACCAGCCGATACCCAGCAAGCCGAAGGTAAAAAACCAGATTGTCCCGGTCACCGGCTTGCCGTAATAGAAGCGGTGAGCCCCGGTAAAACCGAAAATCCACAACAGGTAACCAATCACTTTGCTGTGTGTGTCTTGCTCTGAAACGGGGTGTTGATAGGTGTTCATGGATGACCTCGACTCACACGATAGAGAAATATTCTTGAATTCTTTGTGACTTTTTTACAGGCGGCCGACATACGGCAAATGCTAACTTCATTCCTGCCAAAGCCTTGTAATACCTGACTTTTGTCAGACAACCCACGTCAACTTTGCCGATTTTTAGTTCCGCGGCCCGCCGTTTGAATCGACCAACGGCCTCGGAAGGGCCAAAAAAGCTGTTATAAAGTTGCGCGTTCACCCATATGAGCCTTGCCTAATGCGTCCATTTTTCAAGACATGGCTAACCATTTGCCTATTATTGCCCCTGGCCGCCCACGCCACCAATCGTGAGCAACGTCTTCCTAGCGTTAATGGTTACACCCCAAAATCCCACGTTTCTGCTCCTTCGAGCAAAAACAAACAAACAGTAAAACGCTCCAGCCAACTGAGCAGCGTAAACAGCAAGCTGGTCCCGCCAATGGCCAGCAAGGAAAGCAGCAACGTATTGAGCCGCGCGGTAAACGTGCTCGGTACACCTTATCGTTGGGGTGGCAGCAGCCCAAGTAAAGGGTTCGATTGCAGCGGTCTGGTGAAATACGCGTTCAACGACGCCACGTTTGACCTGCCTCGTACCTCCAACGCCATGGCCAGCGGTCATGGCGAGAAGGTCGATCGCAACGATCTGAAGCCAGGCGACCTGATTTTCTTCAACATCAAGAGTCGTCGGGTCAATCATGTTGCCATCTACCTGGGCAACGACCGCTTCATCCACGCACCCCGCCGTGGCAAGTCGGTGAGCATCGACACCCTGAAGAAACCGTACTGGGAAAACCACTATGTGGTTGCCAAGCGGGTTCTGCCGAAAGAACAGAACGCATTGCGGGTTGTTCAGCGCTGATTTGAAAGCGCCCCCCTTCTGAAGATGGGCACTTGTGGCGAGGGAGCTTTCTCCCGTTCGAGTGCGCAGCGCTCGCAGTTTTTGGGGCCGCTTCGCAGCCCAGCGGGAGCAAGCTCCCTCGCCACAGGTTCGCATTCCAACCTCAAAAATTATCCGGCGACCGCGCCTTCTCCCGCGCATGCTCGCGGCTGATCACGCCCTTGGTCACCAACTCCTTCAGGCACATATCCAGCGTCTGCATCCCCAGCGACCCTCCGGTCTGAATCGACGAATACATCTGCGCCACCTTGTCTTCGCGGATCAGGTTACGGATCGCCGAAGTGCCAAGCATGATTTCGTGGGCGGCAACTCGCCCGCCGCCGATTTTCTTGATCAATGTCTGCGACACCACCGCCAGCAATGACTCGGAGAGCATCGAGCGCACCATCGATTTCTCGTCGCCCGGAAACACGTCCACCACCCGGTCGATGGTTTTCGCCGCCGACGTGGTGTGCAGCGTGCCGAATACCAGGTGACCGGTCTCGGCGGCAGTCAATGCCAGCCGAATAGTCTCCAGATCACGCATCTCCCCCACCAGAATCACGTCCGGGTCTTCGCGCAGGGCCGAGCGCAGCGCCGTGGCGAAGCTGCGGGTATCGCGATGGACTTCGCGCTGATTGATCAGGCATTTGCGCGATTCATGGACGAACTCGATCGGGTCTTCGATGGTGAGGATGTGGTGATGGCGATGGTTGTTCAGGTAATCGATCATCGCCGCCAATGTGGTGGACTTGCCCGAACCGGTCGGGCCGGTCACCAGCACCAGGCCCCGGGGGGCTTCGGTAATCTTGCGAAACACTTCCCCCATCCCCAGATCGTCCATGCTCAGCACCTTGGACGGAATGGTCCGGAATACCGCGCCCGCACCCCGATTCTGGTTGAAGGCATTGACCCGAAAACGCGCCACGCCGGGCACTTCGAAGGAAAAGTCGGTTTCAAGATGCTTCTCGAAGTCCACCCGCTGGAGGTCGTTCATGATGTCGTAGATCAGCTCATGCACTTCCTTGTGATCCAGAGCCGGCAGGTTGATGCGTCGCACATCGCCGTCGACACGGATCATCGGTGGCAGGCCGGCGGACAGGTGCAGGTCAGACGCGCCTTGTTTGGCGCTGAAAGCCAGCAGCTCAGTGATATCCATAGCGCTCCTCAATTCCAGTAGAATGCCGCGAACCTTCAGACCGCTGGCGCCTCTTGATGTCCACGATAGCAGACAACATTCTTCAGGTTAGTTCACGCATCCAGGCAGCAGCCAAAGCCGCCCACCGCGATGAGAACAGCATCCAGCTGCTGGCCGTGAGCAAGACCAAGCCCGCCGAAGCCCTGCGGGAAGCGTATGCCGCCGGCCTGCGCGACTTTGGCGAAAACTACCTGCAGGAAGCCTTGGGCAAACAGCTCGAATTGGCCGACCTGCCCTTGATCTGGCACTTCATCGGCCCCATTCAATCGAACAAGACTCGCGCTATCGCCGAGCATTTCGACTGGGTGCATTCCGTGGATCGCTTGAAAATCGCACAACGGCTGTCCGAACAACGTCCCGCCGATTTGCCTCCCTTGAACATCTGCATCCAGGTCAACGTCAGTGGTGAAGCCAGCAAGTCTGGCTGCACCCCGGCCGACCTGCCCGCCCTGGCCAATGCCATCAGCGCTCTGCCTCGCTTGAAATTGCGCGGTTTGATGGCGATTCCCGAGCCGACTGAAGATCGCGCCGCTCAGGACGCGGCTTTTGCTGCCGTACAGAGCCTGCAAGCCAGCCTGAACCTGCCACTCGACACACTTTCCATGGGCATGAGCCACGACCTCGAGTCGGCCATTGCCATGGGCGCCACTTGGGTCCGTATCGGAACGGCCCTGTTTGGTGCCCGCGACTACGGCCAGTCTTGAAACAATGGCTGACACCTCTCTTTATAAGGACCTGACATGAGCAAGACTCGTATTGCCTTTATCGGAGCCGGCAACATGGCCGCCAGCCTGATCGGCGGCCTGCGCGCCAAAGGTCTGGACGCCGCGCAAATCCGCGCCAGTGATCCGGGTGAACAAACCCGTGCCCGCGTGAGTGCCGAACACGGCATCGAAGTGTTCGCCGACAACGCCGACGCCATTCAGGGCGTGGACGTGATCGTGCTGGCGGTCAAACCCCAGGCGATGAAAGCCGTGTGCGAAGCCATTCGCCCAAGCCTTGCGCCGAATCAACTGGTGGTCTCGATTGCGGCAGGCATCACCTGCGCCAGCATGAACAACTGGCTTGGCGCCCAGCCCATCGTGCGCTGCATGCCCAACACCCCGGCGCTGCTGCGTCAGGGCGTGAGCGGTTTGTTCGCCACCAGCGAAGTGAGCGCCGAACAACGCCAGCAAGCTGAAGAATTGCTGTCGGCGGTTGGCATTGCCCTGTGGCTGAACGAAGAACAGCAACTGGACGCGGTCACCGCCGTTTCCGGCTCGGGCCCTGCGTATTTCTTCCTGCTGATCGAAGCCATGACCGCCGCGGGCGTGAAGCTCGGCCTGCCAGCGGACATCGCCGCACAACTGACCGTGCAAACCGCTTTGGGTGCTGCACACATGGCGGTCGCAAGCGATGTCGACGCGGCTGAACTGCGTCGTCGCGTGACGTCGCCTGCGGGCACCACCGAAGCGGCGATCAAGTCGTTCCAGGCCGGCGGCTTCGAAGCCCTGGTAGAAAAAGCACTCGGCGCCGCTGCGCACCGCTCGGCCGAGATGGCTGAGCAACTCGGTCGCTAATCAGCTCTTACAAAGGAATCAATGATGCTCGGACTCAATGACGCTGCCATTTTCATCATCAAAACCCTGGGCAGCCTGTACCTGCTGATCGTGCTGCTGCGCTTCATCCTGCAACTGGTTCGGGCGAATTTTTACAACCCGCTCTGCCAGTTCATCGTCAAAGCCACTCAACCGCTGCTCAAGCCCCTGCGCCGGGTCATCCCGAGCATGTTCGGGCTGGACATGTCGTCACTGGTACTGGCGCTGATCGTGCAGATGGTGCTGATAGCAGTCATCCTG
Organism: Pseudomonas sp. F-14 TE3482; assembly: GCF_053629455.1. Classification (NCBI taxonomy): domain Bacteria; kingdom Pseudomonadati; phylum Pseudomonadota; class Gammaproteobacteria; order Pseudomonadales; family Pseudomonadaceae; genus Pseudomonas; species Pseudomonas sp. F-14 TE3482. The sequence continues at coordinate 1,651,335 of NZ_JBRJII010000001.1, read as the reverse complement.
CTGCTCAAAGGCTTCGAGGTCGACTTGCTGCTTTTGGTGCCTTGGGCACTGATCGCAGTCTTCTCGCTGTTTCTGAGTGTTCTTTTCTACGCGATGATCATCAGCGTGATCCTGTCCTGGGTCGCCCCTGGGAGCCACAATCCGGGCGCAGAGCTGGTACAGCAGATCACTGAACCGGTACTCGCCCCGTTCCGCCGTATCATTCCGAACCTGGGCGGCCTCGACATCTCGCCGATCTTCGCGTTTATCGCGATCCAGTTACTGCAAAGCTGGCTGATCCCGCGACTTGCGTACTATGCCCTCATGCCGCAGGGGCTGCTCGGCCTGATCTGATGAGCTACTTTCGCTGGGACGGTGATGACCTGATTCTGGAATGTCACCTGCAACCGGCGGCCCGCAGCGATGATTTCTGCGGGCTGCATGGCGATCGCCTGAAGATCCGCCTGACCGCACCGCCGGTTGAAGGCAAGGCCAATGCGTACCTGATGGCGTTTCTGGCCAAGGCGTTCGGGGTTTCCAAGAGTCAGGTGAGTTTGATCAGCGGAGAGCTGAACCGGCAGAAACGGGTGCGGATTTGTTCACCGAAGAAGCTGCCGGATTTGCCGGATCTGGTTCGACAGTCCGGCTAACCGTGTCATCGTTCATCGCGGGCAAGCCACGCTCCCACAGGGGTACGCATTCCAATGTGGGAGCGTGGCTTGCCCGCGATGGTCACGCCTCGGTCTCACAGGAAAAAATCAGGCCCGGCCTTTGCTTGCCGCTAGCCACAGCGGTCTTTAGACTTACGCCTCATTTCAATGAGAGCAGGGTCGATGCCAGCTGCCTTCCCCCCCGATTCTGTTGGTCTGGTGACGCCGCAAGTGGCGCACTTCAGTGAACCCCTGGCCTTGGCCTGCGGACGTTCGCTGCCCGCTTATGACCTGATCTACGAAACCTACGGCACGCTGAACGCTACGGCGAGCAACGCCGTGCTGATCTGCCACGCCTTGTCCGGTCACCATCACGCTGCCGGCTTCCACAGCCCCGACGACCGCAAACCCGGTTGGTGGGACAGCTGCATCGGCCCCGGCAAGCCGATCGACACCAACAAGTTCTTCGTGGTCAGCCTGAATAATCTCGGCGGGTGCAATGGTTCCACCGGCCCCAGCAGTGTCAATCCGGAAACCGGCAAGCCATTCGGCGCCGATTTCCCGGTACTGACCGTGGAAGACTGGGTCCACAGCCAGGCGCGTCTCGCCGACCTGCTCGGCATCCACCAATGGGCGGCGGTGATCGGCGGCAGCCTCGGCGGCATGCAGGCCTTGCAGTGGACCATCACTTACCCGGACCGCGTGCGGCACTGCCTGGCCATCGCCTCGGCACCGAAACTGTCGGCGCAGAACATCGCGTTCAACGAAGTCGCACGCCAGGCGATCCTCACCGACCCGGAGTTCCACGGCGGCTCGTTCCAGGAAGCAGGTGTAATCCCCAAGCGCGGGCTGATGCTGGCGCGGATGGTCGGGCACATCACGTACCTGTCCGACGACTCCATGGGCGAGAAATTCGGTCGCGGCCTGAAGAGCGAAAAGCTCAACTACGACTTCCACAGCGTCGAGTTCCAGGTCGAAAGCTACCTGCGCTATCAGGGCGAAGAGTTTTCCGGACGTTTCGACGCCAACACCTACCTGCTGATGACCAAGGCACTGGACTACTTCGACCCGGCGGCAAACTTCGACGACGACCTGGCGAAAACCTTCGCCAATGCCCAGGCCAGGTTCTGCGTGATGTCCTTCACCACCGATTGGCGCTTCTCCCCTGCCCGCTCGCGGGAACTGGTGGACGCGCTGATGGCGGCCAGGAAAGACGTCTGCTACCTGGAGATCGACGCTCCGCAAGGCCACGATGCCTTCCTGATTCCGATCCCGCGTTATTTGCAGGCCTTCAGCAATTACATGAACCGTATAGCGCTTTGAGGAAGACATGAGAGCCGATCTGGAAATCATCCAGGAATGGATCCCCGCCGGCAGCCGCGTGCTCGACCTCGGTTGCGGTGATGGCGAGTTGCTGACCTGGCTGCGTGACCACAAACAGGTTACCGGCTATGGCCTGGAAAACGACCCGGACAACATTGCCGAGTGCGTGGCCAAGGGCATCAACGTCATCGAGCAAGATCTGGACAAGGGCCTGGGCAACTTCGCCAGCAACAGCTTCGACATCGTGGTCATGACCCAGGCCCTGCAAGCTGTGCACTACCCGGACAGGATCCTCGACGAAATGCTGCGCGTCGGTCGCCAGTGCATTATCACCTTCCCCAACTTCGGTCACTGGCGCTGCCGCTGGTACCTGGCGAGCAAGGGCCGGATGCCGGTTTCGGAGTTTCTGCCGTACACCTGGTACAACACGCCGAACATCCACTTCTGCACTTTCGAAGACTTTGAAGCGCTGTGTCGCGAACGTGAAGCCAAGGTCATTGATCGGCTTGCCGTGGATCAACAGCATCGGCATGGGTGGGCCAGTAAGCTATGGCCTAATCTGTTAGGTGAGATCGGCATCTACCGCGTCAGCAGCCCCGGTCTGCCGGACCACAAGGTCGCGGTCTGAATCACGACACTTCGAGGAGAACGATCATGGGTCGTCTAGCACTGTTTTTACTTACTGCCTGCCTGAGCGTCACCGCCATGGCCGCCGACGTCATCAAGGGCGAGCGCAAGGAAACCTTTGGCGACGTGACGGTGCATTACAACACCTTCAATTCCACCTTCCTGACGCCGGAAATCGCCAAAGCGGCGGAGCTGACTCGCAGCAAGAATCAGGGCGTGATCAACGTCTCGGTACTCAAGGAAGGTAAACCACAGACGGCTCAGGTCAGCGGCACGGTCAAAGACCTGACCAGCCAAAGCATCCCGCTGAAGTTCAAACAGATCACCGAAACAGGTGCGGTGTACTACATCGCCCAGTTCCCGGTGGATCAGCAGGAAATCCGCACCTTTGACATCAAAGTGCAGACCGGCGACAAAACCAACACCATCAGTTTCCAACAAGAGCTTTTCCCTGGCCAATGATGAATTTCACCCAACTCGTACTGGCCAGCCACAACGCCGGCAAACTCAAGGAACTCCAGGCCATGCTCGGCGAATCGGTGCACTTGCGCTCGATCGGCGAGTTCAGCAGCGTCGAGCCTGAAGAAACCGGCCTGTCGTTCGTCGAGAACGCCATTCTCAAGGCACGCAATGCCTCGCGCATTTCCGGGCTGCCAGCCTTGGCCGACGATTCGGGGCTGGCGGTGGATTTCCTCGGCGGTGCACCGGGCATTTATTCGGCCCGTTACGCCGACGGTAAAGGCGATGCGGCGAACAACGCCAAACTGCTCGACGTCTTGAAAGATGTGCCCGAAGCCGAGCGCGGTGCGCAATTCGTCTGCGTGCTGGCATTGGTGCGTCATGCCGACGATCCGTTGCCGATCCTCTGCGAAGGCCTGTGGCATGGGCGCATCCTGACCCAGGCCAGCGGCGAACACGGTTTCGGCTACGACCCGCTGTTCTGGGTGCCGGAGCGCGAGTGCTCCAGCGCCGAGCTGAGCCCGAGCGACAAGAACCAGATCAGTCACCGCGCCCGTGCAATGGATCTGCTGCGCCAGCGTCTGGGCCTGAAATGACCCATGACTCGTCCGCGTCGCCGCTGATCTTCGGCGGCGCCGCCCAATCGCCGCGAGCGGCCCTGCCCGTACTGCCGCCCTTGGCGTTGTACATCCACATTCCATGGTGTGTACGCAAATGCCCTTATTGCGACTTCAACTCCCACACCGCCAGCCCCGTGCTGCCGGAAGAAGAATATGTCGACGCCCTACTGGCCGACCTCGATCAAGACCTGCATGCGGTCTATGGCCGTGAGCTGAGTTCGATCTTCTTCGGTGGCGGCACGCCGAGCCTGTTCAGTGCCAAGGCGCTGGGTCGCCTGCTCAAGGGCGTCGAGCAACGAATTCCGTTTGCCAGCGACATTGAAATCACCCTGGAAGCCAACCCCGGAACCTTCGAGCAGGAAAAGTTCGTCGCTTACCGGGCGCTGGGCATCAATCGCCTGTCGATCGGCATCCAGAGCTTTCAGGAAGAAAAACTCAAGGCCCTGGGGCGGATTCACAACGGCGATGAGGCCGTGCGTGCCGCCGGCATGGCGCGTCAGGCCGGTTTCGACAACTTCAACCTGGACCTGATGCATGGTTTGCCCGATCAGTCCCTGAACGATGCCCTGAACGACCTGCGCCAGGCCATTGCCCTGAAGCCGACGCACCTGTCCTGGTATCAGCTGACGCTGGAACCGAACACGGTGTTCTGGAACCAGCCGCCGACGCTGCCGGAAGACGACACCCTGTGGGATATTCAGGAGGCCGGTCAGGCACTGTTGGCCGAACACGGTTACGTGCAATACGAAGTTTCGGCCTATGCCCTGCCCGGTCGTGCGGCGCGGCATAACCTCAATTACTGGAGTTTCGGCGACTTCATCGGCATCGGCGCCGGCGCCCACGGCAAGCTCAGCCATCCGGACGGGCGCATCGTGCGCACCTGGAAGACCCGCCTGCCGAAGGACTACCTCAATCCGGCCAAAAGCTTCAAGGCTGGCGAGAAAGCGCTGCCCGACGAAGAACTGCCGTTTGAGTTCCTGATGAACGCCTTGCGCCTGACCGAGGGCGTCGAAGCGCGGTTGTATCCGGAGCGCACCGGGCTGTCCCTGGAAAGCCTCGCCGAAGGCCGTCGCGAAGCCGAACAAAGTGGCTTGTTGCAGGTCGAACCGTCACGTCTGGCCGCCACGCTGCGCGGACAACTCTTTCTCAATGACTTGCTGCAAAAATTTCTGACATAAGGAAATCGAATGGATCTGGTACTCGACCTGCTCGCCACCGTGTCCCGCTGGAGCCGTAGCAACCTATCGGAAATCTCTCTGGCGCTGGTGGGCTGCCTGCTGGTGCTGTTTGGCGCCGACATCAAGGGTTGGGTCGACCAACGCCTGGGCAGCATCGCCGGCGCCTTGCGCGTCCCGCTGATGGCCCTGCTGTGCATGGTCGGCAGTGGCGTGGCGCTGATCTATGCAACGCCATGGATCATCAAAGGCCTGAGCCAGTTCAACAACTACAGCCTGGCACCGGTGTTGTTGGTGGTGCTGGTGTTGATTGGCGTCGTAGCAGACCGCCGCTAAATTCGAATAGCACACAAAACAATGTGGGAGCGGGCTTGCCCGCGATGAGACCATAACATTCAACATCTTTGTTGACTGTCAGACCGCCATCGCGGGCAAGCCCGCTCCCACAGGTTTTACGACTGTTTTTCGAACTTCAGATCCCACACGCCATGCCCAAGGCGTTCGCCGCGGCGTTCGAACTTGGTGATCGGGCGTTCGGTCGGGCGCGGGACGCATTTGCCGTCTTCGGCGAGGTTGCGATAGCCCGGCGCGACGTTCATCACTTCCAGCATGTACTCGGCGTACGGTTCCCAGTCGGTGGCCATGTGCAACACACCACCGACTTTCAACTTGCTGCGCACCAGTTCGGCGAATGACGCCTGAACGATACGACGCTTGTGGTGACGGCTCTTGTGCCACGGGTCCGGGAAAAACAGCATCAGGCGATCGAGGCTGTTGTCGGCGATGCAACGGTTGAGCACTTCGATTGCATCGCAATCGTAGACGCGCAGGTTGGTCAGGCCCTGAGTCAGCACGCCATTGAGCAGCGCACCGACACCCGGACGGTGAACCTCAACGCCAATGAAATCCTGCTCCGGCGAGGCCGCGGCCATTTCCAGCAGCGAATGACCCATGCCAAAGCCGATTTCCAGCGAGCGCGGCGCCGAGCGACCGAACACCTGATCGAAATCCACCGGTGCATCGGCCAAAGGCAGTACGAACAGCGGTGTGCCTTGGTCCAGACCACGTTGCTGGCCTTCAGTCATGCGCCCGGCGCGCATCACGAAACTCTTGATGCGGCGGTGTTGGCGCTCGTCGCCTTCTTCCATCTGGATAGGCGTGTCGTTTGATTCAGTCATCAATGGCTCTTACTTGATCAGACCATCCAGCGGCGAGGAAGCGCTGGCATAGAGTTTTTTCGGCATGCGGCCGGCGAGGTAGGCCAGACGGCCCGCAACGATGGCGTGTTTCATGGCTTCAGCCATCATGATCGGCTGCTGGGCATGGGCGATGGCCGAGTTCATCAGCACCGCTTCACAGCCCAGCTCCATGGCGATGGTGGCGTCGGAGGCGGTACCAACACCGGCATCCACCAGCACCGGAATTTTCGCTTCTTCGAGGATGATCTGCAGGTTGTACGGGTTGCAGATCCCCAGGCCTGTACCGATCAGACCGGCCAGCGGCATGACCGCGATGCAGCCGATTTCCGCCAGTTGACGGGCAATGATCGGGTCATCGCTGGTGTACACCATCACGTCGAAACCTTCCTTGACCAGCACTTCGGCGGCCTTGAGGGTTTCGATCACGTTAGGGAACAGGGTTTTCTGATCCGCCAGCACTTCCAGCTTTACCAGGTTGTGGCCGCCGAGCAGCTCACGGGCCAGACGGCAGGTGCGCACAGCCTCGGTAGCGTCGAAGCAACCGGCGGTGTTAGGCAGGAAGGTGTAGCGATCCGGCGACAGGACTTCGAGCAGGTTCGGTTCGCCCGGGTTCTGGCCGAGGTTGGTGCGGCGCACGGCGAAGGTGACGATCTCGGCACCCGAGGCTTCGATGGCCAGGCGGGTTTCTTCCATGTCGCGGTACTTGCCGGTGCCTACCAGCAAACGCGACTGGTAAGTACGACCGGCCAGGACGAAGGGCTTGTCGCTACGAACGATGCTCATGGGAAATCCTCTGTAGGGGTGAGGTTCTTGCAGAATAATTCTGTGGCCTCTTGGGCCAGACGACTAGCCGCCGCCGATGGCGTGCACGACTTCTACGGAGTCACCATCATTTAGGGTGGTTTCTGCGTGCTGGCTGCGCGGGACGATATCCAGATTGAGCTCGACCGCCACCCGGCGTCCGGTCAGTTCCAGACGGGTCAGCAGGGCCGCAACGGTTTCACCGTCGGGCAGTTCAAGGGATTCGCCGTTCAATTGAATGCGCATACCGAATGCCGCCATCATTTTTAGGGGCTGGCATTCTAGCCCGATCGGTCAGGCCGACCCAAGCCATTCGTCACGAAATGGACCGCGTGGTCAGCTCAACCGCCAGGCGGCAAGCCCCAGGCAAACCCAGCCGACCAGGAACGCCAGGCCACCGAAGGGCGTCACGATCCCGAGCTTGCTGATGCCGGTGATCGTCAGCAGGTACAGGCTGCCGGAAAACAACAGAATGCCGATAGCAAAGGATGCGCCGGCCCAAGTAATCAGTCGACCGGGAATTTGCGTGGCGAGCAGCGCTACCCCCAGCAGCGCCAGGGTATGCACCAGTTGATAGGTGACGCCCGTATGGAAAATCGCCAGGTACTCGGCGCTCAGGCGGCTTTTCAGACCATGGGCGGCGAATGCGCCCAAGGCAACACCGGTGAAGCCGAAAAAAGCAGCCAACATCAGGAAGCCACGCAACATGAAGAACTCCAGTCAGACTCGATCAACAGGGTCTGTATAATGGCCGGCTCAACGGGTTCGGCCAAGCCATCTCTATGCTGCAGTTAATTTTCCGTCGTTTCACGAAGGCCCTGCTCTGGTTCGCGGGCGGCAGCGTATTGCTGGTGTTGCTGTTCCGGGTGGTGCCGCCACCGGGAACGGCGTTGATGGTGGAACGCAAGGTCGAATCCTGGTTCGACGGCGAACCCATTGACCTGCAACGCACCTGGAAACCCTGGGATGAAATCTCCGACGACCTGAAAGTCGCAGTGATTGCCGGTGAAGATCAGAAGTTTCCCGAGCATTGGGGCTTTGATATCGGCGCAATTCAGGCAGCGTTTGCGCATAACGAGCGCGGCGGCTCGATTCGTGGTGCCAGCACTCTGAGCCAGCAAGTGTCGAAGAACCTGTTTCTGTGGTCTGGCCGCAGCTGGCTGCGCAAAGGCCTGGAGGCCTGGTTTACCGGGCTGATCGAGGTGCTCTGGCCCAAACAGCGGATTCTTGAGGTGTACCTCAACAGCGTCGAGTGGGATGAAGGCGTGTTTGGCGCCGAAGCGGCGGCTCGGCATCACTTTGGTGTAGGCGCTCGCTCGATATCCCGACAGCAGGCAAGTTTACTGGCTGCGGTACTGCCGAACCCGCGGGTGTGGAGCGCCAGTCATCCAACCTCTTACGTTGCAAGACGGGCCGGGTGGATTCGCCAGCAGATGAGCCAGTTGGGCGGGGATAGCTATCTGCTCGGGCTCAACGATTCGCGCCGGGCACCTTGGGCTCAGTAACCACTCACGATTTTTCGGGCACTACAGAACCCTGTGGGAGCGGGCTTGCCCGCGAAGGCGTAGTGCCAGTCGACATCAATGTTGAATGATCAGCCGTCATCGCGGGCAAGCCCGCTCCCACAGGGACCAAGGCGAAGCTGAAAAATGGGCACCAACAAAAACGCCCCGATCAATGATCGGGGCGTTTTTTATTGCCGGCGCTGCGGTTAGGCGGCGATCGACAACTTGAGCTTGTTCATCGCGCTCTTCTCGAGCTGACGAATACGCTCGGCCGACACGTTGTACTTCTGCGCCAGGTCGTGCAGCGTAGCTTTTTCTTCTGCCAGCCAGCGCTGGTAGAGGATGTCGCGGCTGCGGTCGTCCAGCACTTCAAGCGCTTCGTGCAGGTTGTGGTTTGAGTTGTCGCTCCAGTCGGCGTCTTCCAGTTGACGGGCCGGATCGTACCGGTGGTCTTCCAGGTAGTTGGCCGGCGACTGGAATGCACTGTCGTCGTCCGCTTCCGCGGCCGGGTCGAAGGCCATGTCATGGCCGGTCAGACGACTTTCCATCTCGCGCACTTCCCGCGGCTCTACGCCGAGGCTTTCCGCCACGCGATGGACTTCCTCGTTGTTCAGCCAGGCCAGACGTTTCTTCTGGCTGCGCAGGTTAAAGAACAGCTTGCGCTGAGCCTTGGTGGTCGCGACTTTCACGATCCGCCAGTTGCGCAGGATGAACTCGTGGATTTCCGCCTTGATCCAGTGCACCGCAAAGGACACCAGGCGTACACCCATTTCCGGGTTGAAACGCTTGACCGCTTTCATCAGGCCGACGTTGCCTTCCTGGATCAGGTCAGCCTGGGCCAGGCCGTAGCCGGAATAGCTACGGGCAATGTGTACGACAAAACGCAGGTGGGCGAGCACCATCTGCCGAGCCGCCCCCAAATCCTGCTCATAATAGAGACTCTCGGCCAGTTCACGCTCCTGCTCCGGCGTCAGCAATGGAATGCTGTTCACCGTGTGCACATAGGCCTCCAGGTTCGCACCCGGGACCAGAGCATATGCAGGCTGCAAAGAATTGGTCATACGAAAAAACCTCCGACTTACATAACTCGTGCAGTTCAGCACTGCGAAAATTGACCGGAAACCAAAAGACAAGTTCCCATAAACGCTGAAAGGTCAATACGAGCAAAATGATATTACTTTGGCGCAAGCTCCCGCAGGTGGCGTGCGACTGCAATCCATGCACCGATATACCCCAACAGCACCGCGCCAAGCAAGAGCGATAGACCGTCGGCAACTGGCACTCCGGCCAGCGCAAAATCACTGCCGTACAAACCGGCCAGTCCAACCACCGCGTCGTTCAGCCAGTTCAGGCCGAACGCCAATACACCCCAGGAAAGAATCCCCGCACCAAAGCCATAAAGCGCGCCCATATACAGAAAGGGCCTGCGCACATAGCTGTCAGTGCCGCCGACGAGTTTAATCACTTCTATCTCTGTGCGGCGGTTTTCAATATGAAGACGAATGGTATTGCCTATCACCAAAAGTAATGCAGAAACCAAAAGCACGGTCAGACCGAAGACAAATCGGTCGCCCAGCTTGAGGATGGCTGCCAGACGCTCGACCCAGACTAGATCAAGTTGCGCCTGTTGTACCTTCGGCAATTCGGAAAGTTTTTGTCTCAATGCTTCAAGCGCGGGCTTGTCGACCTCGTTCGGGGTCACCAGGACCACGCCCGGTAGCGGGTTTTCCGGGAGTTCCTTGAGCGCTTCGCCTAGCCCGGACTGCTGCTGGAACTCTTCCAGCGCCTGATCGCGCCCCACGTATTCGGCGTCGGCCACGCCCGGCATGCCCTTGATCTGCTCACGCAATGACTCGCCCTGTTCAGGACTGGCATCGAGTTGCAGGTACAGGGAAATCTGCGCCGCACGCTGCCAGGAACCGCCGAGACGCTCGACGTTACTTAGCAAAAGTGACAGGCCCATCGGCAAGCTGAGGGCAACTGCCATCACCATGCAGGTGAAAAAGCTGCCGATCGGGTGTTTACCCAAGCGGCGCAAGCTGTCCAGCAGACTGGCGCGATGGCTTTCGATCCAGGCACGGAACAGCGTAGGGAAGTCCGGGCCATCGTCATCGTCGCGCTTTTTCTTCTGCTGCTGCGGTTGCGGATCGGCGGCCTTCGGGGCTACGCGCTCGGAAACCTTGGGGCTACGTGTTGCACTCATACGCCAGCCTCCCCGTCGCCGATCAATCGGCCACGCTGCAGGGTGAGCATGCGATGACGCATGCGGGCAATCAGTGCCAGGTCGTGACTGGCGATCAGCACGCTGGTGCCCAAACGGTTGATGTCTTCGAACACGCCCATGATTTCTGCCGCCAGACGCGGATCGAGGTTACCGGTCGGTTCATCCGCCAGCAGCAAGGCCGGACGGTGCACGATGGCGCGAGCGATGCCGACCCGCTGTTGCTGGCCGGTGGACAGGTCGCCGGGGTAGAGATCGGTTTTGTCCGAGAGCGCCACGCGCTCCAGGGCCGAGTCCACGCGCTTGACGACTTCGGCCTTGGACAGGCCAAGGATCTGCAGCGGCAATGCGACGTTGTTGAACACCGTGCGATCGAACAGTAGCTGGTGATTCTGAAACACAACGCCGATTTGCCGGCGCAGGAACGGAATCTGCGCATTGCTGATGGTGCTCAGGTCTTGCCCTGCCAGCAGCAATTTGCCGGTGGTCGGACGTTCCATCGCCAGCAGCAGGCGCAACAAGGTGCTTTTACCGGCGCCGGAATGGCCGGTGACAAACAAGAATTCACCCCGACGGACTCGAAAACTCAGCTCATGCAAGCCGACGTGACCATTCGGGTAGCGTTTACCGACCTGTTCGAAACGAATCATGAACGCTCCCGCTCGGCAAACAATGCCTGGACAAAGGGTTCTGCTTCAAAAGTACGCAAATCATCGATGCCTTCGCCGACGCCGATATAGCGAATCGGCAAGCCAAACTGCTTGGCCAGGGCGAAAATCACCCCGCCCTTGGCAGTGCCGTCGAGCTTGGTCAGCGCCAGGCCAGTCAGTTCGACGGTCTGGTTGAATTGCTTGGCCTGGTTGATGGCGTTCTGGCCGGTACCGGCGTCAAGCACCAGCAGCACCTCATGGGGCGCGTCGGCATCAAGCTTGCCGATCACCCGGCGAACTTTTTTCAGTTCTTCCATCAGGTTGTCTTTGGTGTGCAAGCGACCGGCGGTGTCGGCGATCAGCACGTCAATGCCACGGGCCTTGGCGGCCTGCACGGCATCGAAGATGACCGAAGCCGAGTCGGCGCCGGTGTGCTGGGCGATCACCGGGATCTTGTTGCGCTCGCCCCAGACCTGCAATTGCTCGACCGCTGCGGCACGGAAAGTATCACCAGCGGCGAGCATGACTTTCTTGCCTTCCAGCTGCAGCTTCTTCGCCAGTTTGCCGATGGTGGTGGTCTTGCCGGCGCCGTTGACGCCCACCACCAGAATCACGAACGGCTTGTTCTGCGAGTTGATTTTCAGTGGCTGCTCGACGGGCTTGAGCATCGCCGCCAGCTCCGCCTGTAAGGATTTGTACAACGCGTCGGCATCAGCCAGCTCTTTGCGGGCGACTTTCTGGGTCAGGCGCTGAATGATCACCGACGTCGCTTCGACGCCGACATCGGCGGTCAGCAGACGGGTTTCGATGTCTTCGAGCAACTCGTCATCGATGATTTTCTTGCCGAGGAACAGGCTGGCCATGCCCTCGCCAATGCTGGCGCTGGTCTTGGACAAGCCTTGTTTGAGACGGGCGAAGAAGCCGGCCTTGGTCTCTTCGGTTCGCACCGGCTCGACCGGAGTTTCGACGGGTGCAGGCGTGGTGGCGACAGGAGCGATAACCGGTGCAGGTGCAGGCTCTGGCGCTTGAACAATCGGAGCAACCGGAGCGGGAGCAACAAATGCAGTCACTACAGGTTCTGGAGCAACCAGCGCAGGCTCGGCCACGAACACAGGTTCGACCACCGGCTCAACCACTGGCGCCTGAACCGGCTCAGGAGCAAACGCAGTCGGGGCCGGAATCGGCGGCGTGATATGAGCTGCTTGCTCATCTTCGACCAATGCCACCGGCTCTTCCGCCACCGGCAACGTCAGCCACGGCTCGGCGGCAGGCGTCAGCGGCAACGGGGCCACGACTACGGTTTCAGCAACAGGAACAGGCTCGGCCGCGGATTGCAGCACCGGCTCGGCAATCGGCAGGGCAACCGGCGCGGGCGCTTCTTCCACGACTGGCGCAGGTGTTGGCTCAGGAAGTGGTTGTGGCTGTTCGACAACGGGTTCCTGCGGCTTTTTGCGCAGCCATCCGAACAGGCTTTTTTTCTCGCCAGCCGCAGCTGGGGTCTTCTTGTCGTCGTTGGAACCAAACATGGAGGACGGCTATCTCACGGTAGCGACGCGCCAAAGGGCGCCTCGGCAATAAATAATTCGATGCAGAACAGACTGCGATTCATCCAGCTTGTTCACGCGCAACATTTTGTCGAGGTACCAACGGCACCTCAAAGGTTGATTAATACAAAGGACTGGAACGGCATCGTCGGCGAAAACGCAGAGTTTAGCTGACAAACTCAAAGCCCAAGCCGTAAACCCATACAACCTGATCAAACGTAAAGGCCTGATAGGCGTGGCCGCCAGTAAAACGGATCAGTATCCTAGCACCCTCTCGCCCGCCGACGCTAAGACCAAGCGGGCAGCCCAACAGGTTTAAAAACGAATGAATGCTCTAGCCCGCCGCGCTGCAGGCCTGCTGTTCAGTACAGTTTGTCTGCCACTTTCAGCCCTGGCTGCCGATCCACAACCCACCCACGAATTCACCCTCGACAACGGCCTGAAGGTCGTGGTGCGCGAAGACCATCGTGCGCCAGTCGTCGTTTCCCAGGTCTGGTACAAGGTCGGCTCAAGCTATGAAACCCCAGGCCAGACCGGGCTGTCCCATGCGCTGGAACACATGATGTTCAAGGGCAGCGAGAAGGTCGGCCCCGGCGAAGCGTCGCTGATCCTGCGTGACCTCGGTGCCGAAGAGAACGCCTTCACCAGCGATGACTTCACCGCGTATTACCAAGTGCTGGCCCGTGATCGTCTGGGCGTGGCCTTCGAGCTGGAAGCCGACCGCATGGCCAATCTGCGCCTGCCGGCCGACGAGTTCACCCGCGAGATCGAGGTGATCAAGGAAGAACGCCGCCTGCGCACTGATGACAAGCCGATGTCCAAGGCCTACGAACGCTTCATTGCCATGGCCTACCCCGCCAGCGGTTATCACACGCCGACCATCGGCTGGATGGCGGACCTCGACCGCATGAAGGTCGAAGAACTGCGCCACTGGTATCAATCCTGGTATGTGCCAAACAACGCCACCCTCGTGGTAGTCGGTGACGTCACCCCGGACGAAGTCAAAACCCTGGCCCAGCGTTACTTCGGCCCGATCGCCAAGCGCGACGTGCCACCCGCGAAAATCCCGCTGGAGCTGGCCGAGCCCGGCGAACGGAAAATCACCCTGCATGTGCAGACCCAATTGCCGAGCCTGATGCTGGCCTTCAACGTGCCGAGCATCGCTACCGCCGAAGACAAGCGCTCGGTGAACGCTCTGCGCCTGATCTCCGCACTGCTCGACGGCGGCTACAGCGGCCGGATCCCGACGCAACTGGAACGCGGCGAAGAGCTGGTGTCCGGCGGTTCGTCGAGCTACGACGCCTACACCCGCGGCGACAGTCTGTTCACTTTGTCGGCTACGCCGAACACCCAGAAAAAGAAAACCATGGCCCAGGCGGAAGCCGGCCTGTGGAAACTGCTCGAACAGCTTAAAACCACCGCGCCATCCATTGAAGAGCTGGAGCGCGTGCGGGCTCAGGTCATTGCCGGCCTGGTCTACGAGCGTGACTCGATTACCAGCCAGGCCACCGCCATTGGCCAACTGGAAACCGTCGGGCTGTCCTGGAAACTGATGGACACCGAACTCGCCGAACTGGAAAGCGTGACCCCGCAAGACATCCAGAAGGCCGCCAACCTGTATTTCACTCGCGCACGTCTCAGCGTCGCCCATGTACTGCCACAGGAGACGACTCATGAGTGAGCGTAAAAAACCGCGCCTGGCCCTGATCGGCCTGATCGTCATTGCACTGCTCGGGTCCGCCGCCTTCTATTTCTCCAAGTCTGACGAAACCAGCGCCAGCGAAGCCCTCGACAAAGCCAAGGCCAGCAAGAAACTGCAATCGTTGGCAGAACTCGACGGCAAGGCCCCAAGCCATCGCTCGCTGAATGTGCAAACCTGGAACACCGCCGAAGGCGCCAAGGTAATGTTCGTCGAGGCCCGTGAGCTGCCGATGTTCGACATGCGCCTGATCTTCGCTGCCGGCAGCAGCCAGGACGGCGATGCTCCTGGCCTGGCACTGCTGACCAATGCCATGCTCAATGAAGGTGTGGCCGGCAAGGATGTCAGCGCTATCGCCCAGGGCTTCGAAGGCCTGGGGGCCGATTTCGGTAACGGCGCCTATAAAGACATGGCGATTGCCTCGCTGCGCAGCCTCAGTGCCGCAGATAAACGCGAGCCTGCCTTGAAGCTGTTTGCTGAAGTGGTCGGCAAACCGACCCTCCCCGCCGATTCCTTTGCACGCATCAAGAACCAGATGCTGGCCGGCTTCGAATACCAGAAACAGAACCCCGGCAAACTCGCCAGCCTGGAGCTGATGAACCGCTTGTATGGCGATCACCCGTACGCGCATTCCAGCGATGGCACGGCGAAAAGCATTCCACCGATTACCCTGGCGCAGTTGCGGGCCTTCCATCAGAAAGCCTACGCCGCCGGTAACGTGGTGATCGCGCTGGTGGGCGACCTGTCCCGCGCCGAGGCCGAGGCGGTTGCCGCACAAGTGTCCGCCGATCTACCCAAAGGGCCGGCCCTGGCGAAAATCGAACAACCGACCGACCCCAAGCCCAGCATCGGCCACATCGAGTTTCCGTCCAAGCAGACCAACCTGATGATCGCGCAACTGGGCATTGACCGTGACGATCCGGATTACACGGCATTGTCCCTGGGCAATCAGATCCTTGGCGGCGGTGGCTTCGGCACCCGGTTGATGAGCGAAGTGCGCGAGAAACGTGGCCTGGCCTACGGCGTGTATTCGGGTTTCAGCCCGATGCAGGTTCGCGGCCCGTTCATGATCAACCTGCAAACCCGCGCCGAGATGAGCGAAGGCACGCTGAAACTGGTGCAGGACGTGCTCGCCGACTACCTTAAAACCGGCCCCACCGAGAAAGAACTCGACGATGCCAAGCGTGAACTGGCCGGCAGCTTTCCGCTGTCCACCGCCAGCAACGCCGATATCGTCGGGCAGCTCGGCGCCATGGGTTTTTACAACTTGCCGCTGAGCTACCTGGAAGACTTCATGCAGCAGTCCCAGAGCCTGACCGTCGAGCAAGTCAAAACCGCATTGAACAAACACCTGAGCACGGACAAACTGGTCATCGTCAGCGCTGGCCCGACCGTGCCGCAAAAGCCGTTACCGGCCCCAACTGATAAACCTGCCGAGCAACCGCTCGGGGTTCCGGAGCATTAATGGCCCGTCCAAAGAAACCTGTTCACAACGTGCATAATGGCTTGAATCAACTGCGCATCATCGGCGGTGAATGGGGCAGCCGAAAGCTGAGCTTCCCCGATGCGCCAGGCTTGCGTCCAACGCCGGACCGAGTCCGTGAAACCCTGTTCAACTGGCTCGCGCCCTATGTCGCCGGGGCCAAGGTGCTCGATCCATTTGCCGGTAGTGGCGCATTGTTTCTCGAGGCTTTGTCCCGTGGCGCAGCAATGGGCCAGGCACTGGATGCCAGCAACATTGCGGTAGCGAGCATCAAGGAACATCTGGGCACCCTGCGCTGCACGACCGGCCAGGTACAGACTGCCGACGCCTTGCGCTATCTGGAAACCCAACCGGCCACGGCGTTCGATCTGGTGTTTCTCGACCCGCCGTTCAATCAGAATCTGTTGCCGGCCGTTTGCACTTTGCTCGAAGAGCGTCATTGGCTGAGTGACGATGCGTGGGTCTACACTGAAAGCGAAACGGCACCGTCGATATTGGGTTTGCCAGAAAATTGGCGCCTGCATCGGGAGCAAAAATCAGGACGGGTGTACTACGCGTTGTGGCAACGTATGGCAGGGATCGCCGGTTAGTCCGGCCTGTAAAAACGGTGCGAAGCTCAGTCAGTTAACGCTGCGGGTAAGCACCGCTGCATCGAGAGCAATCGTGTCCCATCTGCCAGAACGTTTCACCCCCGCCTACGGCCTGGGCAATCCGCATTTACAAACCTTGTGGGGACCGCTATGGCGCAAAACCACACACCTGGACCGCGAGCGCGAACGCTTATGGCTCGAAGACGGCGACTTCCTTGACCTGGACTGGCATGGCCCCCACAGCGCGAATGTGCCACTGGTGCTGGTGCTGCACGGCCTGACTGGCTCATCGAATTCACCTTACGTGGCCGGTGTGCAGAAGGCGCTGGGCGCCCAGGGTTGGGCCAGCGTCGCGCTGAACTGGCGAGGCTGTTCCGGCGAACCCAATCTGCTGCCGCGCAGTTACCATTCCGGGGCCAGCGAAGACCTGGCCGAAACCATCAAGCACCTGCGAACCCAGCGCCCTCTCGCACCGCTGTATGCGGTCGGTTATTCCATGGGCGGCAATGTGTTGCTCAAGCACCTGGGCGAAACCGGCAGCAACAGCGGCGTACTTGGCGCGGTGGCGGTGTCGGTGCCGTTTCGGCTCGATCAGTGTGCCGATCGTATCAGTCAGGGTTTCTCAAAATTCTATCAAGCGCATTTCATGCGGGAGATGGTCGCGTACATCAAGAACAAGCAGCGCAGGTTCCAGCATGAAGGGCATCAGGATGGCTTGGCGGCATTGGCTGCGCTGGGCTCGCTGGAAAACATGCGCACCTTCTGGGACTTCGATGGCCGGGTCACCGCGCCGCTGAATGGTTTCGCCGATGCCGCGGATTATTATCGCCGCGCTTCGAGTCGTTATTTCCTTGGGGAGATTCGCACACCAACCCTGATTATCCAGGCGGCCGACGACCCGTTTGTCTTTCCTCATAGCCTGCCGCATGCCGACGAATTGTCCGCCAGCACTCAATTCGAGTTGCAGGCCAAGGGTGGGCATGTCGGCTTCGTCGAGGGCTCGTTCCGGCAGCCTGGTTATTACCTGGAACGGCGCATTCCCCAATGGCTCGCCACCACAGGGCGCAAGTAACCCATGGGGCTGGATCGTGCCTGGAATAACAATGTGCCGCTAAAAGATCGCAGCCTTCGGCAGCTCCTACAGGGAGATGCGTTTCATGGAGCTGCCGAAGGCTGCGATCTTTTGATCTTTCATTCGCCCTTGGCAACGCCTCGCGCAGGATCGTTGATCCACTCGCTCCACGAGCCGGCATACAACGCTCCCAACGGATAACCCGCCAGGCACAGGGCGAACAGGTTATGGCAGGCGGTCACGCCGGAACCGCAATACGCGACCAGCTCCGTCGGTGAACGATCACCGAGTTTCGCGGCAAACCGCTGCTTGAGCTGTTCGGCCGGCAGGAACCGCCCGTCGCTGCCCAGGTTATCGGTGAACGCGGCACATTGTGCGCCGGGGATGTGCCCGGCAACCGGATCGATCGGCTCCATTTCACCCTTGAAGCGCGGCAAACCGCGGGCGTCGAGCAAGGTCAACGCGGACTGGCCGAGACGTTGCTGGAGTTGTTCGGCGCTGAGCACCAACGAAGCATCCGGCGTCCCGGTGAAGGTGCCACGGGTAACCGACGGCGGATCAAGACTCAGGGGCAATCCGGCGGCGTGCCAGGCTTTCAGCCCGCCATCGAGAATGAACACACCGTCGCGTTTACCCAGCCACGCCAGCAACCACCAGGCCCGCGCCGCGTAGGCGCCGGGACCGTCATCGTACAAAACCACTTCGCTGTCGGCGTTGATGCCCCAGGCTTGAAAGCGTTCGATCAAGTCGGCGGGTTCAGGCAATGGGTGACGTCCGGTAACCCCCTTGACCACTGTCCCGCTCAAATCACGCTCAAGATCGGCAAAGCTCGATCCGGCAATATGCCCTTCGGCGTAGCTGCGCTGCCCGTAATCAGGGTCTTCGAGGGCAAAACGACAATCCAGAATCACCAGCCCCGGCGTCTCCTTTTTCAGGTCCAACACTTGCGGGCTGATCAGTTGCGCAATGGGCATAACGGGCTCCTGTGATTTTGTCTGTCTCGAATCCTACTGCACTCTTTATCCCACTTCTTCCAGCGCCTGGGCCAGCGGCACATAAAACTCTTCGAACAGTGCATTCACCGCATCGCGAGATTGATCCGTGACAAACCCGGCCTCCAGCACCAGCACCTGATACACGCCTCGTTTGATGGCCTGTTCGCTCAGATGGTTGGAATTTTCCCGCGTCGTGCACAGAAAACGCACCCATGAGGTGAGGATGATCCAGGCATTGAGGGTCAGGGATTCGATCTGAACCTTGTCCATGCGCAGAATGCCGGCCTCGACGAAACCCGCGTAGATGTGTGTGCCCTGGATCAGGCAGCGCTGGGAAAAACGCCGGTAACGGGCAGCCAGCTCAGGATCGCTGTCGAGCAAATGCTCGAGGTCGCGATGCAGGAAGCGGTATTGCCACATGGCGGCGAGCAGTTCCTTGAGGTAGAAGCGCTTGTCTTCGACCGTCGCGGCGCGGCCCTGGGGCGGGCGCAGGAAGCTGTCCACCAGGTTTTCGTACTCACTGAACAACACGGCGATGATCGCCTGCTTGTTGGGGAAGTGGTAGTACAGGTTGCCCGGGGAAATTTCCATGTGGGCAGCAATGTGGTTGGTGCTGATACTGCGCTCGCCCTGTTGATTGAACAGCTCCAGGCTGTTCTGCACGATGCGCTCGCTGGTTTTGATCCGAGGGGCCATGGCTTGAGCTTTAATTCAGAGTGCGATGAGAGGCATCTTACGACCTATCCGCGCATGGATAAAACAAAGCTGTACCAAAGTGCTATTTGACTTTCTAGAGCATAGACTCTAAAAAGTTCCTCATTACAATAAATCCGGAGCCGACCATGCCTGCAGACATTGCCTACCTGAAGAACCTGCAGCAGCCTCTGGACGAACTCCAAACTCTGTTCGATGTTCAGCGCGCGGCGTATGCCGCCAACCCCATGCCACCCGCAGCTCAGCGCCAGCAATGGCTAAAGGCGTTGAAGGATCTGCTGAGCAATGAGCGTCAGGCTCTGATCAATGCGATCAGCCAGGATTTCAGCCACCGCAGCGCCGATGAAACCCTGCTCGCCGAACTGATGCCCAGCCTGCACGGCATTCACTACGCCAGCCGGCACCTCAAAGGCTGGATGAAAGCTTCGCGGCGCAAAGTCGGCCTCGCCTTTCAGCCAGCGTCGGCCAAAGTGGTTTATCAGCCGTTGGGCGTGGTCGGAGTGATCGTGCCGTGGAACTACCCGCTTTACCTGGCCATCGGGCCGCTGGTGGGTGCGTTGGCGGCAGGCAACCGGGTGATGCTCAAACTCAGCGAATCGACCCCCGCCACCGGTTTGCTGCTCAAGGAATTGCTGGGCCGAATCTTTCCCCAGGACCTGGTCTGCGTGGTGCTGGGCGAGGCTGATATCGGTGTGGCGTTCTCGCGGTTGCGTTTCGATCACTTGCTGTTCACGGGCGCCACCAGTATCGGCAAACACGTGATGCGCGCGGCGGCCGAGAACCTGACCCCGGTGACCCTCGAGCTGGGCGGCAAGTCCCCGGCCATCGTTTCCCACGATGTGCCGCTCAAGGACGCCGCCGAGCGCATCGCTTTCGGCAAGACCCTCAATGCCGGGCAAACCTGTGTCGCCCCGGACTACGTGCTGGTGCCGGAAGACCGCGTCGGCTCCTTCGTCGAAGCCTATCGTCAGGCGGTTCGCGGGTTTTATCCGACGCTGGCCGACAACCCGGACTACACCGCCATCATCAACGACCGGCAGCTGGCACGGCTCAATGGCTACCTCAGCGATGCCACCAGCAAGGGCGCCCTGCTGATTCCGCTGTTCGACCAGGGCCAGGGCCGGCGCATGAGCCATAGCCTGTTGCTCAACGTCAGCGACGACATGACAGTGATGCAGGACGAAATCTTCGGCCCGTTGCTGCCAATCGTGCCGTACAAGGATCTCGATGAAGCGTTTGCCTACATCAACCAACGGCCTCGCCCGCTGGCGCTGTATTACTTCGGCTACGACAAGCGCGAGCAAAACCGCGTCCTCCACGAAACCCATTCGGGCGGCGTTTGCCTCAATGACACCTTGCTTCACGTTGCTCAAGACGACATGCCGTTCGGCGGCATCGGTGCCTCGGGCATGGGCCACTACCACGGCCACGAAGGCTTCCTGACCTTCAGCAAGGCCAAAGGCGTGCTGATCAAACAACGCTTCAATGCGGCGAAATTGATCTATCCGCCCTACGGCAAGTCCATTCAGAAACTGATCCAGAAGCTGTTTATCCGCTAAACATCCTCACCGCCGGGTAAAAACAATAATGAGCCCAAGCCTGTCCGATACACCCGCGCTGTCACGGCGCGGCCTGCTTAAATTCAGCCTCGGCGCCAGCGCCTTTCTGGCCACCGCCGGATTAGGCGCGAGCCTCAGCGGCTGCTCGTCGAATACGCCGGCCAGCGGTTTCGCGATTCTGCGCAGCGGCGACCTGCTATTTCTGCGGGCAGTGATTCCGGTGATGCTCGACGGCGCCGTGGCCGTCGAAAAAATGCCGACCGCCGTCGCCGAGACCTTGTACAGCCTGGATAACGGCCTGAATCACCTGTCGCCGGAAATGCTCAAACTGACCCGGCAATTGTTCGATGTATTGGGGATGAGCATTACCCGCGGCCCACTGACCGGAATTTGGGGCAGTTGGGAAAACGCCAGCAGCGAACAGATCCGGCATTTTCTCGACCGTTGGGAGAACAGCTCGTTGAGCCTGCTGCGCATGGGCCACAGCTCGTTGCTGCAAATGGTGATGATGGCGTGGTACAGCCGGGCGGAGTCGTGGGCGCATTGCGGGTATCCCGGGCCACCTTCGGTTTGAGACCGAGTCGACGCTATCGCGGGCAAGCCACGCTCCCACAGGTTTTGAGATGGACCACCCTTTTGTGAACGACTCAAACCCTGTGGGAGCGTGGCTTGCCCGCGATGACGTCAGCCGCCTCACCACAGAATCCAAAATAATAAGAGAACCCCAAACATGCCCGTACCCGATCCGTTCCGCGAAGGCCTGGCCCGTGGCTGGAAAACCTACAACGGCGCCCGTCTGACTCAGGACCTGACCCTCGAAGCGGACGTGGCAATCATCGGCAGCGGTGCCGGCGGCGGGACCACTGCCGAAATCCTCAGCACTGCTGGCTACAAAGTGTTGCTGATCGAAGAAGGCCCGCTCAAGACCAGCAGCGACTTCAAGATGCTCGAAGACCAGGCCTACAGCAGCCTCTATCAGGAAGGCATCGGGCGCATGAGCAAGGACGGCGCGATCACCATCCTCCAGGGTCGGGCGGTGGGCGGCACCACGCTGATCAACTGGACCTCAAGCTTTCGCACCCCGGACCCGACGCTGGAACACTGGGCCAAAGAGCACGACGTCAAAGGCCACACACCGGCCGAGATGGCGCCCTGGTTCGAGAAAATGGAACAACGCCTGGGTGTCGCGCCATGGATGGTGCCGCCCAACGCCAACAACGACGTCATCCGCAAGGGCTGCGAAAAACTCGGCTACGCCTGGCATGTGATTCCGCGCAACGTGCGCGGCTGCTGGAACATCGGCTACTGCGGCATGGGTTGCCCGACCAACGCCAAGCAATCGATGCTGGTCACGACCATCCCGGCGACCCTGGAAAAAGGTGGCGAGCTGCTCTATCTGGCCCGCGCAGAAAAGCTGTCGCTCAAAGACGGCAGGGTTACGGGGCTGCAATGCGTGGCAATGGATGAGCGTTGCGTTGCGCCCACCGGACGCACGATTACGGTCAAGGCGCGGCATTACGTACTGGCCGGCGGCGGGATCAACAGCCCGGCGCTGCTATTGCGCTCCGAAGCGCCGGATCCTCACGAGCGGCTGGGCAAACGGACGTTCCTACACCTGGTAAACATGTCCGCCGGGCTGTTTGATGAGGTGATCAACCCATTTTACGGCGCGCCGCAGTCGATCTATTCCGACCATTTCCAGTGGCAGGATGGCACCACCGGCAAGATGTCTTACAAACTGGAAGTCCCACCATTGCACCCGGCACTGGCCAGCACCCTGCTGGGCGGCTTCGGCACGGAAAGCGCCCGGCATATGGCAAACCTGCCGCACACCCACGCCATGCTGGCGTTGCTGCGAGATGGTTTTCACCCGGAAAGCCCTGGCGGCAGCGTTGAATTGCGCGGTGACGGCACACCGGTGCTCGACTATCAGGTTTCACCCTACGCCTGGGACGGGTTGCGCCGGGCTTTCCACAGCATGGCCGAGATCCAGTTCGCCGGTGGCGCCAACGCCGTGATGCCGATGCACGCCGACGCGCGCTACGTGAAAACCCTGGCCGAAGCACGCACACTGATTGATGACCTGAGCCTTGAGTTGTATCGCACGCGCCTGGGCAGTGCTCATGTGATGGGCGGTTGTGCCATGGGTGAAGACCCGAAAAATGCCGTGACCGACAGCCTCGGCCAACATCACCAACTCGCCAATCTGTCGATTCATGACGGCTCGCTTTTCCCCACCAGCATTGGGGCAAACCCCCAATTGTCGGTCTACGGACTGACGGCACAATTGGCGACTTCGCTGGCCGAACGTTTGAAAAACCCATGAAAACGCGGAATATTCCCATCGTCTATAGTGCTTTCTTACCCAACAGGCGACTTGGCCGACCGGGAAGGCTGCGATACCATCCGACTCCCCAACGGACTCCCGCCAGGACGACGCGATGAACCGAGTGTTGTACCCAGGTACCTTCGACCCTATTACCAAGGGCCATGGCGATCTGGTCGAACGCGCCTCGCGCCTGTTCGATCACGTGATCATCGCCGTCGCCGCCAGCCCGAAAAAAAACCCGCTGTTTCCCCTGGAACAACGTGTGGAGCTGGCCCGCGAGGTCACTAAACATCTGCCGAACGTTGAAGTCGTCGGCTTCTCGACGCTGCTCGCGCACTTCGCCAAAGAGAAGAACGCCAACGTATTCCTGCGTGGTTTGCGCGCGGTATCGGACTTCGAATACGAATTCCAGCTGGCCAACATGAACCGCCAACTGGCACCGGATGTGGAAAGCCTGTTTCTTACGCCGTCCGAGCGTTATTCGTTCATTTCCTCGACGCTGGTGCGTGAAATCGCAGCCCTGGGTGGCGATATCACCAAGTTCGTCCACCCGGCGGTGGCCGACGCCCTCACCCTACGCTTTAAAAAGTAGGAGCTGCCGAAGACTGCGATCTTTTACGGCTACCGCAATCTTCGATCGCTGCACTTGATCGCGCCCGCGTGCACTGCGGGCGCCAATGCGGCACAATTGTGCGCATTGATTTATTGCGCCCGGGCCTGCCGCCCTGGCTGGAGTTAGCATGTCCCTGATCATCACCGACGATTGCATCAACTGCGACGTCTGCGAACCTGAGTGCCCGAACGCCGCCATCTCCCAAGGCGAAGAGATCTACGTGATCGACCCGAACCTGTGCACACAATGTGTCGGCCACTACGACGAACCGCAGTGCCAGCAGGTCTGCCCGGTGGATTGCATCCCGCTGGACGAGACCCATCCGGAGACTGAAGAACAGTTGATGGAGAAGTACCGCAAGATTACTGGTAAGGCTTGAGTCATCCGGCGCCTGTCAGGGCGCCTTCGCGGGCAAGCCTCGCTCCTACAGGTCCGCGTCGTCCTCGAAATTCATGAACGACGGGGTTCTGTAGGAGCGAGGCTTGCCCGCGAAGCTTTTAGAGCTCACTCCCGCTGCTCAAACCCCTCCCCGATGCACCCCAGGCACCGCACAAATGCGGCTTTCGCCGGATCGACCACCAACGCCTTTCCCGCATCGCCAATGCCGCCGCCCAGTGCGGTAAACGGCAACGACAGCACAAACGCCCCGGCACCGATCACCGTCGCCGCCACCAACAAAGGTCGAGCAATCAGTAAATCGCCAAGCATGGCGTAGGCCGGTGGGTTCTGGATGGTGTAACGCGGATCGCCGCTGCCGTTCTCAGCCGCCAGCGCGGACGCACCGACGCTCAGCAGCAGCGCAACAACAAGGGTTCGAAACGGATTCATGGCACGGTCCTTCGGCTAGGCAGTGAGAACACTGACTATAGACCGTAGCCGGTATCAGCTCTGGCAGCGCGGACAAAAGACGCTGGCGCGCTGCCCAAGCTTGACTTCCCGCAGCCCTGTGCCACAGACCTTGCAGTGTTCACCACCACGGCCGTACACGAACAGTTCCTGTTGAAAGTAACCCGGTTGACCGTCGCCACCGATAAAGTCCCGCAACGTGGTGCCCCCGCGCTCGATGGCGAGGGCAAGGATGCGCTTGATCTCGATCGCCAGCTTCAAATAGCGCGCCCGGGAAATGCTCTTGG
This sequence comes from Pseudomonas sp. F-14 TE3482, assembly GCF_053629455.1. Lineage (NCBI taxonomy): Bacteria > Pseudomonadati > Pseudomonadota > Gammaproteobacteria > Pseudomonadales > Pseudomonadaceae > Pseudomonas > Pseudomonas sp. F-14 TE3482. The sequence goes on along the minus strand of NZ_JBRJII010000001.1, from coordinate 1,626,395 downwards.
CTTCACGGCGAGGGTCGATACCGGCCGCAAACAACGCTTCTGTCGCGTAGATATTGCCGACGCCGACCACCACCGCGTTGTCCATGATGAACGGTTTGACCGCCATGGAACGCCCGCGGGATTGCTGGAACAGACGTTCGCCGTCAAACAGGTCGGTCAACGGCTCCGGCCCGAGACGAATCAGCAGTTCGTGATTAAGCGGGTCGAGGCTCCAGAGCATCGCGCCAAAGCGTCGCGGGTCGGTGTAGCGCAGGGCCAGGCCCGATTCCAGTTCAATGTCCACATGCTCATGCTTGGCCGCCGGCAGGCCGACTTCCACCAGCCGCAGATTGCCCGACATCCCCAAATGACTGATCAGCGTGCCGACTTCGGCGTTGATCAGCAGGTACTTGGCGCGCCGTTCCACCAGCACGATGCGCTGACCGGACAGCCGCACATCCAGGTCTTCGGGGATCGGCCAGCGCAGACGGCGCTCACGCACGATCACCCGGCTGACGCGCTGGCCTTCCAGGTGCGGTGCAATCCCGCGGCGGGTGGTTTCGACTTCCGGCAGTTCAGGCATGGGGCTCTCGAATCAGGCGAGGTTCGACACTCAACGCGTGGCGAGGTCGCGAATCTCTTGTTTCTGGGTTTCGAAATCGTATTCCGATAGGCCGATGTAATCGAGCACAAGGGGCCCGACACTGTTCCATTCGTAGTCTTCGGACTGGTTGCCCAGTACCCGGAAGGAGGCGCAAATGTGTTCGGCCATCTTCAGGATCGCCAGCAAGTTTTTCAGCGGCGTGTTGCGCGACGATTCATCGCTGAAAATGGCCAGGGCGTTGTGATGGTTGGCAATGGCCTGGGTGACATGTTCCGGCAGGCGCCAGGACTTGGCGGTGTAATACCCGACCACGGCATGGTTGGTGTTGTATTGCTTGTTTTCGGTATCCACCACCCGGCATTCGGCACTGGCATTGGCATAGGCCTGTTCCAACACTTTCATATAGTCGGGGAATTTCTTGATCATCAACGGGATGCCGCAATCGTGGAACAGGCCCAGTGCATAGGCTTCATCACCGGCCTGAACACCGACACGCTTGGCCAGGGTCAGGCACGTCATCGCCACGTCCTGAGCCGTGTCCCAGAAACGGTTGAGGGTGACGATGGCATCGTCGTTCAGCTCGCCCTTGATCGACTGCGCATTGATCAGGTTGATGATCGAGCGGCTGCCCAACAGATTCACTGCCCGCTGGATTGCGGTGATCTTGTTGCTCAAGCCGTAGTACGGCGAATTGACGATTTTCAGCAAGGCGCCGGAAAGGCCTGGGTCCTGGGAGATCAGCTTCGCGATCACTTCCAGATCCGGGTCGGGCATGTACTGCTCCATCTGCAGATCCACCATGATCTGCGGCTGGGGCGGCACACTGATGCCTTGCAAGGACTGTTGAATCTGTTCGGTCGTCAACTCTTGGGACATAAGTACACACTCCGGGTCAGGCGGGGATTCTAACCCTTAAAAAGATGGATCCGACACACTCGCAGCTATGTCGCCGAAATTTCATTTATTGCCCAGAACAAATGCACTTCCTGTGGGAGCGAGCCTGCTCGCGATAGCGTCGGATTAGCCAACATTGATGTTGAAAGTACTGCCGTCATCGCGAGCAGGCTCGCTTGTATGGTAGGACTTGAAGGGAGGAGGAGGGACAAGGCTCGATTCTGACTGTTGACGCAGTACAGACCGTGGGAGATTTCGCCCCTCCTCCTTTCACCCAAGCGCCGATAAAGAATGCATCTGGCTAGACCGACGATAGGAACAAGCCTGCGCCTCTGGGTGAGCCCTTCAAGTGCTCAAACCTTATCCCGGAGGAAATCCTGTGGCAATGCCGGTCTCTCTATCAAAACCGATCGTAGGTGTGGATGTCGCCAAGAATGAACTGGTGATTTATCAGTCTGATGGTGATTTTCTTGAAGAGATTCCCAACACCAGAACATCCATCAAGCAGTGGCTGAAGGCGTTGTCGGGGACGGTGGCTATTGCCATTGAGGCGACCAACATTTACCACCTGGACTTCGCTGATCTGGCCTATGAGGCCGGTTGCACGATTTACATGGTGGGAGGCTATGAACTCAAACATTATCGCGAAGGCGTGAAGATCCGTGCCAAAACCGACGCCCTGGATGCCAAGCTGCTGGCTCGTTACCTGAAGAACGAAGCCGAGGAGTTGCGTCCTTGGACCCCGCCCTCACCGCTGTACCGCCAGCTCCTGAGCCTTTTCCGCCGTCGCGCAGCCTTGGTCCAGGCCAGGGTCGGCCTGGTGCAGAGCTGGTCGAATGAACCGCTGCTCAAGGCGGCTTTTGCCGAGCAAGTGAAGTCCATGCAGCAGCTTGAGACGCTGATCGAAAAGACGATCAACGATCAGCTCAAAGAAGCTGGTTTGCTCGGTCAATTGAAGCGCTGCCTGAAAGTTGAGGGTATTGGATTTTTGACTGGGGCCCGCTTGATAACTGCATTTCAGCGAGGAGATTTTAGAAACGCGGATGCATTTATCGCCTTCCTGGGCATGGATTTACGGGTGGCGAAATCAGGACAGAAGGACGCTCGCCGCAGTTTGACCAAGCGCGGCGACCCCGAGGCCCGCCGGCTTCTGCACAATGCAGCGATGTCGGCTAGCCGTACGAAAGCCTGGAAAGGGTATTACGAAGAACAAAGAACGCGGGGTTTCAGCACCACTCAGGCGCTGGTAATGCTGGCTCGCAAGCTGGCTCGGGTCGTATTCGCCCTGCTGAAAGGACAGAGCGAATATCAACCCAAAGCCGGTTGAGGGCTTCCCCTCAACCATAGAATCTCCCACAAGTTGCAGCCCCCCTCACCGCATGTCCATCCGCCAAGCCGAGCCCTTGCGCAACACGCTATACTCCCGCTCTTTTTTCCGGAGCGACGTCATGTCCCTGCCTAGCCTGCGCCTTAAAGCCAACGCCGACCGTCGCCTGCGAAACGGCCACCTGTGGGTCTACAGCAACGAAATCGATGTAGCCGCTACGCCTTTGCACGGTTTCAAGGCCGGCGACCAGGCGATTCTCGAAGCCGCCAGCGGCAAGCCGCTGGGCATCGTTGCCATGAGCCCGAACAACCTGATCTGCGCCCGTCTGCTGTCGCGCGACATCAAGTTGCCGCTGGACAAGTCGCTGCTGGTGCATCGCCTGAACGTTGCCCTGTCCCTGCGCGATCGCCTGTTCGACAAGCCGTTCTATCGCCTGGTCTACGGCGACTCCGACCTGCTGCCAGGCCTGGTGGTAGACCGTTTCGGCGACATCCTGGTCGTCCAGATCGCCTCGGCGACCATGGAAGCTCACAAAGATGACGTGATCGCGGCATTGACCCAAGTGCTCAAGCCAAGCGGCATTCTGTTCAAGAACGACTCCGCTGCCCGTGATGCCGAAGGCCTCAACCGCTACGTCGAAACCGTATTCGGCCTGGTGCCGGAATGGGTTGCTCTGGAAGAGAACGGCGTGAAATTCGAAGCGCCAGTCATCCAGGGACAGAAAACCGGCTGGTTCTACGACCACCGCATGAACCGTGCGCGCCTGGCCCCTTATGCCAAAGGCAAGCGCGTACTCGACCTGTACAGCTACATCGGCGGCTGGGGCGTGCAAGCGGCGGCGTTCGGCGCCAGTGAAGTGTTCTGCGTCGATGCTTCGGCCTTCGCCCTCGACGGCGTCGAGCGCAATGCCGCACTGAACGGCGTCGCCGAAAAAATGACCTGCATCGAAGGCGACGTGTTCGAAGCCCTGAAGGAGCTCAAAGCCAGCGAAGAGCGTTTCGACGTCATCGTGGCCGACCCTCCTGCCTTCATCAAACGCAAGAAAGACATGAAAAACGGTGAAGGCGCCTACCGTCGCCTGAATGAGCAAGCCATGCGCCTGCTTAGCAAGGACGGCATCCTGGTCAGCGCTTCGTGCTCGATGCACCTGCCGGAAGACGATTTGCAGAACATCCTGCTGACCAGCGCCCGTCACCTGGACCGCAACATCCAGATGCTGGAACGCGGCGGTCAGGGCCCGGATCATCCGGTACACCCAGCGATTGCCGAGACTCGCTACATCAAGAGCATCACCTGCCGTCTGCTGCCAAACAGCTGAGTACGCTGGTTTGACGGGGAGCCAACAGGCTCTCCGTCAGCCGTTTCAACGCCACGACATCCAAACTTCTGTCTCGCTTCTTACTCTTGCGGTCCTACTGACTTGCAGGACGTTTCCCTGCATCCTTTATTTAAAAGGATATAACTTACAAACTTGCGCCTACCGTCAGATCGCTCCGACAAAATTACTAGAACCTTCCTACTTAATACCCCCTTGATAAGGGCTCATTACAGCCTATGATTGAGTTGTCACCGCGAAGTGACACTCACTATCAATGACAAGGAGTCAAAAACATGAAAGCAATTACTCTGGAAGCAAACAAAATCGCCAACCTGGCTTTTCTGGTTGCGCCAAAAACCCGCTAAGTAAATGAAACGCTGGGGAGTGCCGGCTACCCAGCGTTTTCTATAGCTATGTCCAGAGCGAACCGTCCATCATGCAGATAAACCCATACTTGTTCATACTTCCTCGTACGCCCGGCCAAATAGTCTGGGATTACAAAAACCATAAACAATTTGAACTTAACCTGGAATATTCAACCCGGCTTGCACAACTTATCAACAACCCAAAACTGTATGACGACAGCAACAGAATAGACACTCAACTTCTGAACTCCGGAATATTGACCCATTCAATACAAGACACTATTGAATGGGGTTGGGATGAACTGTCGAAGATATTTCATATCGGCACCAAGAACATTCCCTGCGAACATGTCCCTCAGAACATTCATGAATGGTCGAGGCACTATCTGGACCATTGCACCGAAGTACTGACCGCACCCGCGCCGGGCACCAGGCTCACAGAACGCCAGGCACGCGAGCTGATTGCCCTGCCAAAACCCTCCTGCCTGCCGGAGAGCTCCCTTGCCAACGTCCTGATCGGCCGAAAAACCTGCCGCACCTTCACGGATGAAGCGGTTTCGCTAAAAGATGTCGGCACACTGCTTTACCTGTCCCTGGGCTACTTGCATGAACGCGAAAATGACGTCGACGAAACCATTGTCGAAGGTCTCGGTGCCCGACGCAGCAGCCCGTCCGGCGGCGGGCTGAATGCCTGCGAAGGCTTTCTTCATGTACAAAACGTCAGCGGCCTTGAACCCGGGTTCTACGCCTATCATCCCGTCGACCACGCACTGAGTTTCGTCAACCCGGCACTTGATTCGCCACTGGGGCAATTGCTGTGTGGGCAGCACTTCATCAATAACCTGCCCGTGGGCCTGTTCATCACCAGTCGATTCGACAAGCTGTGGTGGAAGTATGAACACTCGCGAGCCTACAGAATGGCCTTCGTGGAGGCGGGGCACATTTCCCAGACATTCCAGCTGGTGGCCACTGCGCTGGGACTGAACACCTGGCTGACAGGCGCGCTGGCAGATGATCAGGTCGAGGCTTTACTGGGGCTTGAGGACAGTGCGGAGCAACCGTTGTTTTTTGTCGGCTGCGGCAAAAGCGACGGCCAGGTGATGTGCGAGGAATTGAAGGCGTTGCTCAGCAGCCAGGAGCTGGCGCAATGAATGCCATCATTGAGCCGTCGGAGCTTCCCGTTTCCTGGGCGCGGCGTTTCACCCTCGGCGACTGGAATACCCGCGCGTCGGTGCGAACCAGCGAGCACGACTATCTATTGCCGCCAGACCTGGAACAACAATTGGAAACACGCCACTGGTTTCCTCCGGCCTTCCTCGCTTACCTGAAGCACCCGGCTATCGAAGCGCTGGGACAAACCGTCATCCATCGGCTGTCGGCCAATCATCTGGTGTATTTCCTCGACTACACCACCTTGCTCGAACACCGCATCGTCAACCGATCCGTGGAAACCATCATCCACGGTGAACTGAAAGCCTGCGTCCCCCCGCGGATGAAGACCGCCGCACTTCAGCTTTATACCGACGAGGGTTATCACGCGCTGTTCTCCAACAGCCTTGCCGAGCAGGTTGCCGGGGTTTACGGGATCAGTCCGCGCCCGGTCATGCCTCACCGCATCACGCGGTTGAACACCTTGCTCGACCGCACACCTGAAAAAAACAAGGCACTGGCCTGGTTTCTCGTCGGGTTCGTGTCGGAGACGATCATTGCCAAGGATCTGCTCGACATCTGCCGTGACGACCTGGTGTCCAGCGTTCAGGCAATGCTCAGGGACCATCTCTCGGACGAGGCGCTTCACAGCCGCTATTTCTCTGAAGTGTTCCATTACCTGTGGTTGACCCTGAACAGCCATCAACGCACGTTCGCCAGCAGGCTGCTGCTGAGCATCGTCCGGATTTTCTTCGAAGCCGATGAGCGATGGATGCGGGAAAGCCTGCACAGCGCGGGGATCGACGAGACCGCTGTCACAGAGATTCTCGGAGACCTGACTAGCCGCCAAGCCACCCTTCAGCGTGCGCGATCCGGCAGTGGCGCGACGCTTGATGCTTTGAAAAAAGCCGGATTCTTCGCCCTGCCATACAACCAGCAGCTGTTCATGAAGGCAGGACTTATCGATGAATGAAGGACATTCTGCGGCAACCGCCAGACAGCGTCGTGGGGCGGTCAGCCTGTTGTTGCCAATGGTGCTGCTTGGCGTATTCCCGCTGGATGTCCTGCTTCCCTCGTTCCCTGCACTCGCCGAACACTTTCGCAGCACGTCCGCCGACGTTGCGCTGTCGGTCAGTCTGTTTGCCGTCGGCATCGCCGCCTCTCAACTGCTGATCGGGCCGCTGTCGGATGTGATCGGACGCAAAAGATTGTTGCTCGCCGGAATCACCGTTTCGATGCTGGGGGCGGTGGGTTGCGTACTGACCACGGACTATGTCCATTTCCTGCTGCTGCGTGTCATTCAGGCGCTCGGCTGCGGGTGTTTCGTGCTGTCACAAGCACTGATTCAGGATCTGTTCGAGGGTGAGGAACGTGACCGGTTGCGGATCCTGATGGTCACCGCCACCGGCATTTTCATCTCCGTCTCGCCGTTGGCCGGTACATTCCTGCAGGCCACGCTGGGCTGGCAGGGCAGCTTCTGGGTATTTACCGCACTGGCCGGCGTGGTACTGCTCAAAGCCTGGCTGTTTCTCGACAATACCCGCCCGGCAGCAACCCGCGCGCGGCCGAATATCCTCCAGTCCTACAGTGGGGTCCTGCGTGATGCCGACTTCCTGCCCTACTGGTTGATTTCAGGCTTTGCTTTCGCCTGCCATTTCTCATTCATCGTGATTTCGCCGCTGATCTTCATGGACCAACTCCAGTTATCGGCCTATGACTACTCGCTGATCCTGCTGGTATACGGCGGCGCCTACATCGTCGGCGGCATGGCTGCGATTGTGCTGTGCAAACGCATCAGTCCCCGTCATCAGATCATCAGCGGGTTGAGCCTGATCCTGCTGTCCGGTCTTATCATGCTTTACCTTTCAAACCACGTTGCATTGTCATCGGTCACCGTCCTGGTACCGATGCTCATCTGCACCGCCGGCACCACCATTGCCCGACCGGCCGCCACCTCCAAAGCCATGAGCCTGTTCCCTGAAAGTGCGGGAACCTCGGCGTCGGCCGGCAGCACGGTGATTTTCATCTGCGGCGGGTTGATCAGTGCGCTCATCAGCTTGGGGCCGGCCAACCTGCAATCCACCCTTGGATACAGCTTCGTCATTCTGAGTAGCGTGGCGCTGGCGCTCAACAGTCGTATCAATCAACGAGCCAAAAGCCCAAGAGCCAGTCCAAGCGTCGAATAACCCCGCCGATCGTCACCCCATACGCTTCATCGGCGCTGGATCAACGCTTTCCGGCATTCCCTCCTGACGCCAGCGGTGTAGAATCGCGAGATTCATCGCCATTCATCCCCCGGCGGGTTTATGAGCTCAAGCTGAAGCGCGCGGCGATCCCGCAAAGTTATCGGCAACTTCCGGACACACGGCCATTTCTGAGTGTTCCAGACGTCAATAGAAGCTCACTTCCCCTTTTGATACCTGATTAGCCGCCCGGAGTGCTTCATGCCTGATTACCGCTCGAAAACATCCACCCACGGCCGCAACATGGCCGGTGCCCGCGCACTGTGGCGCGCCACGGGGATGAAAGATGACGACTTCAAGAAGCCGATCATCGCCATTGCCAACTCCTTTACCCAGTTCGTACCGGGTCATGTGCACCTCAAGGACCTGGGGCAACTGGTCGCTCGCGAAATCGAACGGGCCGGCGGCGTCGCCAAAGAATTCAACACCATCGCCGTGGATGACGGCATCGCCATGGGCCACGACGGCATGCTCTATTCGCTGCCGAGCCGCGAGATCATCGCCGACTCCGTCGAATACATGGTCAACGCCCACTGCGCCGACGCCATTGTCTGCATTTCCAACTGCGACAAGATCACCCCCGGCATGTTGATGGCCTCTTTGCGCCTGAACATCCCGGTGATCTTCGTATCCGGCGGCCCTATGGAAGCCGGCAAGACCAAACTCGCCAGCCACGGTCTCGACCTGGTCGATGCCATGGTGATCGCCGCCGACTCCAGCGCCTCCGACGAGAAAGTCGCCGAGTACGAGCGTAGCGCCTGCCCGACGTGCGGTTCGTGCTCCGGCATGTTCACCGCCAACTCGATGAACTGCCTGGTTGAAGCCCTGGGCCTGGCATTGCCGGGCAACGGTTCGACCCTGGCCACCCACAGCGACCGCGAACAGCTGTTCCTGCAGGCCGGCCGCACCATTGTCGAGCTGTGCAAGCGTTACTACGGCGAGAACGACGAGTCGGTGTTGCCGCGCAACATCGCCAACTTCAAGGCGTTCGAAAACGCCATGACCCTGGACATCGCCATGGGCGGTTCCACCAACACCATCCTGCACTTGCTGGCCGCGGCCCAGGAAGCCGAGATCGATTTCGACCTGCGCGACATCGACCGTCTCTCCCGCCATGTGCCGCAACTGTGCAAAGTCGCGCCGAACATCCAGAAGTACCACATGGAAGACGTGCACCGTGCCGGCGGGATCTTCAGCATCCTCGGCTCCCTGGCCCGTGGCGGTCTGTTGCACACCGACCTGCCGACCGTGCACAGCAAGACCATGGCCGAAGGTATCGCCAAGTGGGACATCACCCAGACCACCGACGAAGCCGTGCATCACTTCTTCAAGGCCGGCCCGGCGGGCATCCCTACGCAAACCGCGTTCAGCCAGTCGACCCGTTGGGAAACCCTGGACGACGACCGTGAAAACGGCTGTATCCGCAGTGTCGAACATGCTTACTCGAAAGAAGGCGGCCTGGCCGTTCTGTACGGCAACATCGCTCTGGACGGTTGCGTGGTGAAAACCGCCGGCGTCGACGAGTCGATCCACGTCTTCGAAGGCAACGCGAAGATTTTCGAAAGCCAGGACAGCGCCGTACGCGGCATCCTCGCCGACGAGGTGAAGGCCGGCGACATCGTGATCATCCGTTACGAAGGCCCGAAAGGCGGCCCGGGCATGCAGGAAATGCTCTACCCGACGTCTTACCTGAAATCCAAAGGCCTGGGCAAAGCCTGCGCCCTGCTCACCGACGGCCGCTTCTCTGGCGGCACTTCGGGCCTGTCCATCGGCCACGCTTCGCCAGAAGCCGCTGCTGGCGGCGCGATCGGTCTGGTACAGGATGGCGACAAGGTACTGATCGACATTCCGAACCGCTCGATCAACCTATTGATCAGCGATGAAGAAATGGCCGCGCGCCGTGTCGAGCAGGACAGGAAAGGCTGGAAACCGGTGGAAGTGCGCCCACGTAAAGTGACCACGGCGCTCAAAGCCTATGCCCTGTTGGCCACCAGCGCCGACAAGGGTGCGGTACGTAACAAGGCGATGCTCGACGGGTTGTAATACTTAACCGTCGAACAAAAAAATGCCCCGCCAAGTGCGGGGCATTTTTTTGCATGTGCCGATCACAAACATTTCAGGCAACCCGAATCAACTGTGGGAGCGGGCTTGCTCGCGAAAGCGGTCTGACAGACAACATTGATGTTGAATGTTATGGCGCCTTCGCGAGCAAGCCCGCCCCCACATTTGTGCTATGTGGCCTTTGAGAGTGAGTCTGGCAGCAGCTCGGTCTTACTGAATCTCTTCCGGCTTGACGATCACCCAGTTCTTGTCCGCCGTCACCGCCAACCCTTCTTTCGCCTGGGCTGCTGCGTTTTTGGCCATCATGCCGTTAATCTGGGTCATGTATTTGTCTTTGCGGTTGACCCACAAATGGATACCGCCCTTGGACACGTCGACGCTGTGGAACAGCATGTAGCCATCGCTGGTCGGGGTGTCGCCGCCCACGAGGACCGGTTTTTTCCATTCATCGATATACGTCAGGATCGCCGACTGTTTACCCGCCATCCAGGTGGCCGGGGTCCACAGGTACGGGGTCAGTTCGAGGCCCAGGTTGGCCTTCTCGTCATACTTGCCGGCAGTGACCTGCTTGCGTGCCGTGGTCAACTCGCCGGTCTTGCGGTCCTTGAGCATTAGGCTCACGCCGATCACGTTCTGCGGCTTGACGTTGTAGCCGTACTTCGGATCGGAGGCGACCATGCGCACCAGCTCTTCGGAGGCGGCGGTCATCACATAGACCTCGATACCGTTCTCCATCAGCTTGTTGTAGAGCTCTTTCTGACCGGTGAAGATTTTCGGGGGGTTGACGTCGATGGTCTTGACCACGTCGCCATCGTAATAAGTGCTCGGCACCGGTTTGCCAGACGCCATCAACTCATCGACGTTGCCCTTGAGCTCCTGAAGCGTGAAGCCGGAAAACACTTGGGCGACCCATGGATAGCAAACCATGTCGTCGATTTCACAGAGGCGATAATAATAGCTGAACAGGCTTTCCTTATGGTCAGCGGTGTCCTTGAACGGGATCAGTTTCAGGGAGGGATCGAGGCTCTCGCGGGTGATCAGGCCCTTGTTTTCCATGAACGGCAACAAGGACTCTTCGAGGTCGTAGCGGTAACTGGTGTTGTCCATGTCGAACACCGCGAAGTTACCTTTGTTGGCATTGGCCGCGATCATCGCGTCCAGCGCCTTGGCCTGATCGGCTGGCCAGTGTTTCAGGTCCGTAGCGAACGCCTGGCCGGCAAGGCCCAAGCAGAATACGGCAGCCAGAAATTTCGGTGCGAGCTTCATCTGCGTTTCTCCCTGATTCAAAGATATCGACGCTAACAAATCTGTATGACAGTCCCCGCCTGCCCGCGACCGCTTGCATCCTGATTCCGCCAACTGCATTCCTCACAGCGGCATCGGCTTATTCCAAAAACGACAGTCAACCGCTGTTTTTGATATTAAATCATTACATATCAAGCTGTTAGGCTTGCCGGTTCGCAGTCACACACGAAGGTGGCTGGCACAAGTCTATGGAGCCTCTATGAATCTGCCGCTGATTCTCAATCTGCTGGTGTTCCTCGCCTTGCTCTTTGCCCTGGCGCAAACCCGTCACACCACCTGGAGCCTGGCCAAAAAGGTTCTGCTCGCGCTGGTACTGGGCGTGGCATTTGGTGTCGCTCTGCACACGATTTATGGTGCCGGTAACCCGGTACTGAAAGCCTCGATCAGCTGGTTCGATCTGGTGGGCAACAGTTATGTGCAGTTGCTGCAAATGATCGTGATCCCGCTGGTGTTCGCCTCGATCCTCAGTGCCGTGGCGCGCCTGCACAACGCTTCGTCGCTGGGCAAAATCAGCTTCCTGACCATCGGCACGCTGCTGTTCACCACCGCCATCGCGGCGCTGATAGGCATCGGCCTGACCAACCTGTTCGGCCTCACCGCCGAAGGCCTGGTTGCCGGCACCCAGGAAATGGCCCGCCTGCAAACCATTCAGAGCGATTATGCGGGCAAGGTCGCAGACCTGAATGTGCCGCAACTGCTGCTGTCGTTCATCCCGCAAAACCCGTTCGCCGACTTGGCCCGCGCCAAGCCGACATCGATCATCAGTGTGGTGATCTTCGCCGCGTTCCTTGGGGTCGCAGCGTTGCAACTGCTTAAGGATGATGTCGAGAAAGGTCAGAAAGTGATCAACGCCATCGACACCCTGCAAGCCTGGGTGATGCGCTTGGTGCGTCTGGTGATGAAGCTGACCCCGTACGGCGTATTGGCGCTGATGACCAAAGTGGTCGCCGGCTCCAACCTGCAAGACATCATCAAGCTCGGCAGTTTTGTGGTGGTGTCCTACATCGGCCTGGGTCTGATGTTTGTGGTGCACGGTGTGCTGGTGTCGGTGGCCGGGATCAACCCGCTGCGCTTCGTCCGCAAGATCTGGCCGGTGCTGACGTTTGCCTTCACCAGCCGCTCCAGCGCCGCCACCATTCCACTGAGCATCGAAGCTCAGACCAGCCGTTTGGGGATTCCACAGTCCATCGCCAGTTTCGCCGCTTCGTTTGGCGCAACCATTGGCCAGAACGGTTGTGCTGGTCTGTACCCGGCAATGCTGGCGGTGATGGTCGCGCCGACCGTGGGCATCAACCCGCTGGACCCGCTGTGGATCGCGACGTTGGTGGCGATTGTGACGCTGAGTTCGGCCGGTGTGGCCGGGGTTGGTGGCGGCGCGACCTTCGCCGCGTTGATCGTGCTGCCGGCCATGGGTTTGCCGGTGTCACTGGTGGCGTTGCTGATTTCGGTTGAGCCGCTGATTGATATGGGTCGTACGGCGTTGAACGTGAGTGGTTCGATCACGGCGGGTGCGATTACCAGCCAGATGATGCAGCAGACCGATAAAGAGCTGCTGGATGCGGATGAGCATGGGGCGTTGGCGCAGGCTTAAGATTTTCATCGTCTGAGCAGGCCTCTTCGCGGACAAGCCCGCTCCCACAGGTTTTTTGGTGTTTACACAATTTGTGTTCCACCTTGATCACTGTGGGAGCGGGCTTGCCCGCGATGCTTTTAAGCTTTTTCCCACACTTCGAAGTTGTAGGCAGGCTTGTCGCCTTCCGCCGGATTCGGAACATTCGACACCAGCCTCCACTGGTTCAAATCAAACTCCGGAAACCACGCATCCCCTTCCGGGCTCAGCGCCACACGCGTCAGGTACAGCCGATCAGCCTGTGCCAACCCTTGCGCATACAACTGCGCCCCGCCAATCAGCATCACCTCATCGACGCCCTGCTCGTTCGCCCATTGCTGCGCGCGAACCACCGCTGCCTCCAGCGACGGATAAACCTCCGCGCCTTCCAGCTGCAGATCCGCCTGACGGCTGACCACGATGTTCAACCGGCCCGGCAGCGGACGACCGAGGGAATCCCAGGTCTTGCGACCCATGATGATCGGTTTGCCGAGGGTGGTGGCCTTGAAGTATTTGAAGTCCCCCGGCAAGTGCCAGGGCATGCTGTTGTCGACGCCGATCACACGGTTTTCACCGAGGGCTGCGATCAGGCTGAGGGGGAGTGATTTAGTCATGTCGGCGAGGATACCAGAGCCTCCCTTACCCCGATAAGCGTCACAGCGGTTATGCTCACCGCTCAATTAAGCGACGGGAAGCCGCGTGACTGAACTGACGCCCCTGCAAAACCTCTGGCTGAGTGAAACCATACGTCTGCGTGAAGAACACGCCGGCCCCTTGGACGATCTGGAAGCCAATCGAATCGCCCGTAGCGCCGGCGGCGACCTGCCGACGCGCATTCAACGCCGCGCCCTGTGGCTGGCCGAGCGCGACGGACAGACCCACGCCCTCAAACATTGGCTGCAAGGCGCGCGACTGGCGCTGATCGTACTGGCCGTTCTGGCCGTGATCAGCGGCGCCGGCCTGGCGTTTGCCGCGCTGGGCGACGGCCAGACCCCGGTCAATGTGTTCTGGGCGTTGGGCAGTCTGCTCGGGCTGAACCTGATTCTATTGCTGAGCTGGGCCTTGGGCCTGGTGTTCGCCGGAGAACAAGGCGCCGCCCTTGGACGCCTGTGGTTGTGGCTCAGTGAAAAACTCGCCCGCGATGCCAACGCCGCGCAACTGGCGCCGGCCCTGCTGCTGTTGCTGCAACGGCAGAAACTCAATCGCTGGGCGCTGGGCGTGCTGGTCAACGGGTTGTGGTTGCTGGCGATGCTCAGCGCCTTGGTAATGGTGCTGACGCTGATGGCGACCCGGCGCTACGGCTTCGTCTGGGAAACCACCCTTCTCGGTGGCGACACCTTCGTCGCCATGACCCAAGCCCTCGGCGCCCTGCCGGCCTTGCTCGGTTTCAGTGTGCCCAGCGTGGAGATGATCCGCGCCAGCGGCGATGCTGCGCTGAACATCGAAAGTGCCCGACAGGCCTGGGCGGCGTGGGTGGTTGGGGTGCTACTGGTGTACGGTGTTTTGCCGCGATTGCTGCTCGCATTGTTCTGCCTGTGGCGCTGGAAAACCGGTCAAGCAGCCCTGCATCTGGATTTGAACCTGCCCGGCTACGCCCAACTGCGCGAACGGCTGATGCCCACCAGCGAACGCCTGGGCATCAGCGATGCTGCGCCAGAACAACTTCATCGGGTTGAAAGCGCTGCCAGCGATCTGCAAAGCGATGGCTCGCTATTGGTGGCCATCGAGCTGGACGACCAACGCGCCTGGCCGCCGCAGTTGCCGAAAAACGTCAACAACGCTGGCGTCCTCGACAGCCGCGAATCCCGGCACAAACTGCTCGAACAGTTGAGTCGTTTTCCCCCGGCCCGGCTGGCCATCGCCTGCGATCCACGGCGTTCGCCGGACCGTGGCAGTCTGGCGCTGATTGCCGAACTGTCTCGCAGCGCTACCGCCACCCGTGTGTGGTTGTTGCAAGCGCCGCCCGGCGAAGCGCTGGATGCCGAACGCCTGGGCGACTGGCATGTTGCGCTACGACAACTGGACCTGCCGTTCGCCGATTGCGCGCCGTTGAACTGGCTGGAGACGGGTCATGACTGATGCCTGGAAACAGCCCTTGAAGCTCGCCGTGGTCGGCCACACCAATGTCGGCAAAACCTCGTTGCTGCGAACGCTGACGCGAGACGTCGGCTTCGGCGAAGTGTCCCATCGCCCCAGCACCACGCGGCACGTCGAAGGCGCGCGATTGTCGGTAGACGGCGAGCCATTGCTTGATCTATTCGACACTCCGGGCCTGGAAGACGCCATCGCCCTGCTCGACTACCTCGAGCGCCTGGAACGCCCCGGCGAACGCCTTGACGGTCCGGCACGACTGGCACGATTCCTTGAGGGCAGCGAAGCCCGACAGCGCTTCGAACAAGAAGCCAAGGTGCTGCGGCAACTGCTCGCCTCGGACGCCGGGCTCTATGTGATCGATGCCCGGGAGCCGGTGCTGGCCAAGTACCGCGACGAACTGGAAGTGTTGGCCAGTTGCGGCAAACCGCTGTTGCCGGTGCTGAATTTTGTCAGCAGCGCCCAGCATCGCGAACCTGATTGGCGCGAAGCCCTGGCGCGTCTCGGTTTACATGCCTTGGTGCGTTTCGACAGCGTCGCGCCACCGGAAGATGGCGAGCGTCGACTCTACGAAAGCCTCGCGCTGCTGCTGGAAAACGCCCGCGAACAATTGGAGCGCTTGATCGCTGATCAGCAGGCCCAACGCCTGGCCCGTCAGCAGAGTGCAGCGCGGCTGATTGCCGATTTATTGATCGATTGCGCCGCCTGTCGTCGCAGTGTGGTCAGCGAGGCGGCGCAGGAACAGCAAGCGATCAGCGAACTGCGCAAAGCGGTGCGTCAGCGCGAACAACGCTGCGTCGAGGCCTTGCTCAAGCTCTACGCCTTCCGCCCACAAGATGCGGCGGCCAGTGACTTGCCGCTGCTCGATGGCCGCTGGGGCGATGACCTGTTCAACCCGGAAACCCTGAAGCAGCTCGGTGTGCGGGTCGGAGGCGGCATCGCGGCTGGCGCGGCGGCCGGGGCCGGGGTCGATCTGCTGGTGGGCGGCCTGACCCTCGGCGCCGCGGCACTGGCTGGAGCGATTGCCGGCGGCGCCCTGCAAACCGCTCGCAGTTACGGCAGCCGTTTGCTGGGCAAGATCAAAGGCCAGCGAGAACTGACCGTCGACGACGGCGTGCTACGGCTGTTGGCGTTGCGTCAGCGGCAATTGCTGCAAGCCCTGAACCAGCGTGGGCATGCGGCGATGGACAGCATTCAGGTCGCCACACCACAGGACAAAACCTGGCGCGAAGGCAAACTGCCCGAAGCGCTGAACAAGGCGCGGGCGCATCCGCAGTGGTCGTCGCTTAATCCGAATTCGAAGTTGAGTCAGGGGGAGCGCCAAGAACAGGTTGAGGTGTTGGCGCAACAACTTTAAAGACCCGCAATCTGCGGTGTCAGCTCTGTCCTCATCGCGGGCAAGCCCGTTCCCACAGGGATCTTCGGTGTCCATGCAATCTCTGTATCACCCGAGACCTTGTGGGAGCGGGCTTGTCCGCGATGGGCGCGGCTCGATTGTGAAGCTTTACTCAGCCAACAGCCGCAACGCCTTTGCCTTCAAGATGCCCAGATCAATCACCGGCACCCACATCTCCTTGGCCAATTCATCCCACTGACGCATCTGCAAACTGACCGCACACAACGGATCCTGCTCAAACGCCTCAGCCTCGGCAGCCGTCATCACCCCGCCCTGATACTCAAGCGTGCGCCGACTGGCTTCGCTCAAGCGCTCGTAGTACCCGGGCTCTTTGAGCGTCAGATAACGCTTGGCCTGAACGTGGTACTCCACCAGCCGCGCCAGCCGTTCGCTGAAACCGGCGCGACGCAAGTAATCCGCCCCCAGTCGCTCGTGGCTGACGATCCCAAAACCACCCATGCTCTCGGCACCCTCGGCGCAGAGATGCCCGATGTCATGAAAGAACGCCGCCAGCACCACTTCATCATCGAACCCCCCGGCCATCGCCAGTTCCGCCGCCTGAGACATGTGCTCGATCTGCGACACCGGTTCGCCGATGTAATCGTTGTCGCCAAAACGCTCGTACAGACCGAACACCTCGGCGATCACTTGCTCATGGCGGTCCATCAACTGTCTCCCAATAAAGTCGTGACGTTACGTTCGGCCATCGCCGGCCCGACGCTCATGCCGACACCGGTGTGCATCAGCGCCACGCTCACGCCTGGCATCGGGCGCAGAAAGGAGAACGGCCCCGGTCCGCGTGAACCATAGACGCCTTGCCAGCGTTCGATCACTTGCACCTTGCAGCCCAACGTCTGCTCGGCCAGTTCAATCATCCAGTCATCCACCTGCTCGGCATTGAACGGTGATGGATCGCTGCCGTAATGGTGGGAGTCGCCGATGATCAACTCACCGTAAGGCGTCGGGCTGATCAGCAGGTGAATGCCATTTTCATGCAGATGAGGTGCGTCACGCAGAATCTGCGCCTGCACCGCTGCGGCTTCCGGCAAATCGGCGAAGGCGCCGTAATGGACGCAACTCAGACCAGTGAGCAGCGCGTGTTGCAGGTTGAGGTTGATCTGCGGTCGGGCGCGGAGCATTTGCAGGCGGCAGATTTGCGGATTCAGTTCGGCAATCGGCTCGGCCAGCAGCGTTTGATAATCGTGACCGGAGCAGATGATGATCTGCTCGGCGCTGAAGGTGCCAGCGGTGCTGTGCAAGCGTCCCGGCTCGATGTCGCGCACCAGCGTAGAGAAGTGGAACTCGACGCCTAACTCGCGGCGCAGGTAGTCGATCAACGCCGGAATCGCTTCGCGGGAATACAGCTGCTGGTCGTCCATGCCGTGCAACGCGGCGCGGTGATGGCTGAACTGGCCGCCGTATAAATCGCGCAATGCCGCACCGCGCAGCAGTTCGACGCGGTAACCGTGCTCCATGGCGCGACCGGCGCAGAACGCTTCCAACAGGTGCTCTTCCGCTTCGGTGCGGGCGAACAGGTACGAGCCGTTGCGCTTGAGTTGCAGGCCCGCCAGTTGTGCCCATTGGCCCCAGATGTCGCGGCTGGCCTTGGCCAGTTCAAGCATTGGGCCGGGTGGCTGGCCGGTGACCAGTGCCTGGCCAAAATTGCGTACCGAGGCGCCCAAAGGAGTTTCGCTGCGTTCGAAAACGGTGACTTTCAGACCGCGTCTGGCGGCGGCATAGGCGTGGGACAGACCGAGGATGCCGGCGCCTACGATTAGCATGTTGCTGTGTTGAGTCATGGAGATTTATTCCTGAATTCGAGACCGCTATCGCGGGCAAGCCCGCTCCCACAGGGTCCGTAGCGTTCACAAAATCTGTGTCCGTCATAAATTCCTGTGGGAGCGGGCTTGCCCGCGATGGGGCCCTGTCAGCCAATAAAGAACTTACTTGGCCGCCACTTTCTCGGACTTGCCGTCATAGCGCTTGCGCCATTCGGTCAGGATTTCGTCACGATTCTTCGAGGCCCAGGCAAAGTCGTTCTTGATCAGGCGCTGCTCATAATCCGCCGGCAGTTCGGTCTGCGGCTTGGCGATACCCGGTTGCGCGAGCACGGCGAAGTTCTCTTTATAAAGCTCCATCGCCGCCGGACTCGCCGAGAAGTCCGCCAGCTTCTTCGCCGCGTCTTCGTGAGGCGTGCCTTTGATCACGGCGGTGGCTTCAATCTCCCAGCCCAGGCCTTCTTTCGGCAGGATGATGTCCAGCGGCGCGCCCTGGCGCTTCAACTGAACGGCCGGGTACTCGAAGGAAATGCCAATCGGGAATTCACCAGCGGCCGCAAGCTTGCACGGCTTGGAACCGGAGTGAACGTACTGGCCGATGTTCTGGTGCAGGTCGTCCATGTACTGCCAGCCCTGCTTCTCGCCGAAGGTTTGCAGCCAGGCACTGACGTCTAGGAAACCGGTGCCGGACGAGGCCGGGTTGGGCATGACGATCTTGCCTTTGTATTCAGGCTTGGTCAGGTCCTGCCAGCTCACGGGTTTGGTTAAGCCCTGCTTTTCGGCCTCGACGGTGTTGAAGCAAATGGTCGCTGCCCAGACGTCCATGCCGACCCAGGCTGGCGGGTTGGCGGCGTCTCGGTAGTTGCTGCCGATCTTGCCCAAGTCTTTCGGTGCGTAGCTTTGCAGCATGCCTTGCTGATCGAGAATCGCCAGGCTCGACGCCGCCAGGCCCCATACCGCGTCAGCTTGCGGGCGGGCTTTTTCGGCCAGGAGTTTGGCGGTGATGATGCCGGTGGAATCGCGCACCCACTTGATCTCGACGTCCGGATTGGCCTTTTCAAAAGCCTCTTTGTAGGTCTTCAGTTGTTCGGCTTCGAGGGCGGTGTACACCGTCAACTCGGTTTTCGCCGCAAAGGCGTTCAGGCTGAAAGCGGTGAGGACAGCAGCGGCCAGGGCCAAAGGCTTGAACATGATCTTTTCCTGTTTGAGTTGAGGTTTGCGGGATTGGAAATCAGTGGCCAGGCGCGGTCTGCCGCCAGGCCTGGGAGCGGCGCAACAAACCGTGCGAAGCCCAGGCCAGCAGCAGGGACACGCCCGCCGAGGTGAACAGAATCAGGGTCGACATCGCCGCCGCGCCGCCGACGTTGCCGGCGTCGTCCATGTTCAGCACCGCCACCGCCGCGAGGATGGTGTCGGGGCTGTAGAGGAAGATTGCCGCCGAGACGGTGGTCATGGCCGAGACGAACAGGTAACGCACGATGTCCAGCAATGCCGGCAGGCAGATCGGCACGGTGACCCGCAGGTAGTGCCGGTACAGCGGCGCCTTGAGCGACAGCGCGGCGGCTTCGAACTCGGCATCGAGTTGACGCAACGCGGTGGTGGCGGTCATTTGCGCAGTGGTCAAATAGTGAGCAATGGTGCAGACCACCAGCAGGGTCATGGTCCCGTAGAGCACATGCAAAGGGTTACCGGTGAGGTTGAAGAAGAAGACATAACCCAGGCCCAGCACCAGACCCGGCACCGCCATCGGTACGAAACTGAGCATGCGCAGTGTCAGATTCAGTCCGCGCTGACCCTTGGTTTTTTCCATCAGGTAAGCCCCGGTGAAGATCAGCACACTGCCGATCAACGCCGTACACAACGCCATCTTCACGCTGTTGCCGTAGGCCAGCCAGCCTCCGCCCGCCGTGTCGTTGAACTGGTAATGGTTGAGCGACAGCGACAGGTTGTACGGCCAGAACTTCACCAGCGATGAGTACACCGCCATGCCGAACACCAGCAGCAACACCGCGCAGATCAACAGCACGATGGCCAGATAACAAGCGTCGCGCAGCTTCGATGGCGCCGGTTGAAACACTTGCGCCCGACCGCTCATGGAATCGCCATGACGCCGACGCAGCCAGGCGTCGACGCCAAAGCTGAACAGCGCCGGCAACAGCAGGACCATGCCGATCAACGCCCCGCGACCGAACTGTTGCTGGCCGACCACGGCTTTGTAGGCTTCCAGCGCCAGCACCTGATAGTCGCCGCCGACCACCACGGGCACGCCGAAGTCGGTGATGGTCAGAGTGAACACCAGACAGAATGCCGCGAATACAGCCTGACGCGTTACCGGCCAGGTGATGCTGCGAAAGGCCTTCGCCGGACTGGCGCCCATGCTAGAGGCGGCATCGAACAGTCGCGCATCCGCCAGGGACAGGGCCGACAGCAAAATCATCAGTGCGTGTGGGAAGGTGTAGATGACCTCACCCAGAACAATGCCCCAGAAGCCGTAGATGTTGTCCGAGAGCAAACCGCGCAGCATGCCCTGATTGCCGAACAGATAAACCAGCGCAATCCCCGGCAGCATCGACGGCGCCATCAGCGGCAGCAGCGACATGCCGCGCCAGATGCCTTTGCCGGGAATCAGGGTGCGTTGCAGGGCGTAGGCAAACAGGTAGGCCAGCGGTACGACAATCGCCGCGACGCTGAGGGAGACCTTCAAGCTATTGCCGAGTAACCAGTGGAAATTCGCGCTGGTGACCAGTTCACGAGCCGCCACCCAACCACCGCCCTGCCCGGCTTCTGAGCTGAAACCGCGCCAGAAGATCGCCAGCAACGGCATCAACACCGCCACGCCAAGCAACACCAGCAACAGAACCTTGCCGCCGACCACGAATAGCCGATCGCCGATCTCGGCACGGGAGGTCTGCCGAACCTGCTTGTGCGGTATCGGCAGCGCGACGTTCGCGCTCATCAGGCAAACACCTGCAGGCTGCGCGGCGGCAAGGCGACCATGATCTGCTGCGCGCCAAGACGCGGCATGGCTTCCGGCGCCAGTTCCGCCAGTAACGCATGGCCCGGCAGTTGATCGAGTTCGAAGCTCATGCGGCAGCGGTTGCCGAGAAAAGTGATCTCGCGAACCTTGGCCGGGAACAGGTTCTCTTCATGCACCGGCGGGTTGACGTTGATGGCCTCGGGGCGGCAGAACAAACGGCCCGAGGCGGTTTTAGCGCTGCCTTCAGCCAGACGCATGTTCATCCCGCCGACCTGGGCATGACTGTCGCTGCTCCGGTGGAATGGCAGCCAGTTGCCCTGACCGACGAACTCCGCCACAAACGGTGTGGCCGGACGGTCGTAGATTTCCTGCGGCGTGGCGTACTGCTCGACCTTGCCGTTGTTCATCACGGCGATGCGGTCGGCCATCAGCATGGCTTCGTCCTGATTGTGGGTGACCATCAGGGTGGTGACGCCGAGGTTGCGTTGCAATTGGCGCAGTTCAGTACACAGATGCTCGCGGACCCGGGCGTCGAGCGCCGACATCGGTTCGTCCAGCAGCAACAATGAAGGGGCTGGCGCCAGAGCTCGAGCCAGTGCGACTCGCTGCTGTTGGCCGCCGGACAATTGGCCGGGGTATTTTTTCTCACTGCCGATCAGGCCAACCAGTTCCAGCATCTGACCGACACGCTGGCGCACTTCATCGCGACTGCTGCCGGCGAGGCCGTAGGCAATGTTCGCTTCGACGGTCAGATTGGGGAACAGGGCGTAGGACTGGAAGAGAATGCCGTAGTCGCGGGCTTGAGGTGCCAGGTGGGAAACGTCGCGATCGCCGAGGTACAACTCGCCGCTGTCTTGTTTCTCAAGGCCGGCGATGCAGCGCAGCAAGGTGGTTTTGCCACAGCCCGACGGCCCCAGGAGGCACACCAGCTCACCCGCCGCGACGTCGAGGGAAACGTTATCCAGCGCGGTGAACGCACCGAAGCGTTTCTGCACACCGCGCACTTTCATCGGCGCACCGGGGTTGGTCAGGGCAGTTGCAGTGGAGTGGTTCATGGACAGACCTCATCAAGCAGATGAGGGCCATCCTAGGTTTGCAATGCGTCCGTCATGTGGCAGCGAGGCAAAAACGGCCGATAGTGGTATTCGGGGATTTGGGTTGAAGTCATGCGGTGACTGAACTGACGTCATCGCGGGCAAGCCCGCTCCCACAGGACTGCATAAATCCTGTGGGAGCGTGGCTTGCCCGCGATGAGGCCAGTACGGGCAATGGAGATTTCAGGCCGGGGCCATTTCCTGCGCCAACCCGAGAAACGCCGCCGGCAGCCGCGCACCTTTTCGCTCTTTGAGGCAGTACAGATACTCGGGAATCTGCGGTGCATTTTCGATAGTCAGCACCCGCAATTGCGGATCGTGAGGCACTTCCTGCCGAGCAATGATGCTGATACCAATGTTGCGCAGCACCGCTTCACGAATCGACTCCCGGCTGCCAATCTCCAGCAGCGGCCCGAAACTCACCCCGGCGCTGGCCAGCAACTCTTCGGTCAGGCGCCGAGTGGTCGAGCCCGATTCGCGCATCAACAAGGTATGCCCCGCCAAGGCACTGAGCGGCACATGATCATGCACCGCCAGCGGATGATTGCGATGCACCGCCAGCACCAGTGGATCGCTGCCGAGCACGCGGCGAATCATCCGCGCATCGTCCAGCAACTGCGAGGACGCCGCGACATCGACCCGGTAATCCTCCAGCGCCTCGAGCACCTGTTGGGAGTTGCCGATTTCCACCGACACCTCCACTTGCGGCAAGCGCTCGCGAAAGGTCTTCACCAGATCGAGGATGTAATACGGCGCCGTGGCAGCGATGCGCAACGTGCCCTGGACCTGACCGCTGTTGCGCAGGAAGAACTCGATGTCGGCTTCCTGCTGCAACAGCGCCTTGACCATCGGCAGCAACCGCGCGCCTTCGTCGCTGACGCTGAGGCGGCGACCGCCACGGTAGAACAGCTCAACCGAGTACTGGCTTTCCAGATGCCGAATCTGGGTCGTTACCGTCGGTTGGCTCAGGCCGAGCTTTTTCGCCGCCAGGGTAATACTGCCCAACCGGGCAACCATGTAAAACGCCTTCAGCTCGGCACTCAGCACACCCTTCCCTCATCGTCTATTTGCGCAACAGGCGCAAACCGTTGAACACCACCAACAGGCTCACGCCCATGTCGGCGAACACCGCCATCCACATGGTGGCGATCCCGGCGAAGGTTACCCCAAGAAAGATCGCTTTGATGACCAATGCGAGGGCAATGTTCTGTTTGAGGATATTCGAAGTCTGCCGCGACAGGCGGATGAAAGCCGGAATCTTGCGCAGATCGTCGTCCATCAGGGCGACATCAGCGGTTTCGATGGCGGTGTCGGTGCCGGCCGCCGCCATGGCGAAACCGATCTCGGCCCGCGCCAGTGCCGGTGCGTCGTTGATGCCGTCGCCGACCATCCCGACCCGATGGCCTTGGGCATACAGCGTTTCGATGGCTTGCAGCTTATCGGTCGGCAACAGATCGCCCTGGGCCTGATCGATGCCCACGTGGGCGGCGATGGCCTGGGCGGTGTGAACGTTGTCGCCGGTCAGCATCAGGGTTTTGATGCCCAACTTATGCAACTGCTGGATCGCTTCGCGACTGGATGCTTTCACGGTGTCTGCCACGGCGAACAGCGCCAGGGGGCCCGACTTGTCGAGCAGCAGCACCACGGATTTGCCCTGTTTCTCCAGAGCAAACAGCTGCTCTTCCAGCGCTGGCGAACACAAACCCAAATCTTCCACCAGGCGGTGATTGCCCAAGTGGTAGAGCTCACCGTTAATCTCGCCGCGCACGCCACGACCCGCCAGGGCTTCGAAGTTATCCACAACCAGCGGCACAGGATGCTTATCCACAGCCGCGTTGGCGATAGCCAGCGACACCGGGTGATCCGAACGACCGGCCAGTGCCGCCGCAATGGCCGGGGCAATTGCATCAGCGATTGGATCGAGGGACACATAGTCGGTCTGCACCGGTTTGCCGTGCGTGAGGGTGCCGGTCTTGTCGAGGGCCAGGTAATCGAGTTTGTGGCCGTGCTCCAGATAGACGCCACCCTTGACCAGAATCCCTTTGCGCGCTGCTGCCGCGAGGCCGCTGACGATGGTCACCGGGGTGGAAATCACCAAGGCACACGGGCAGGCGACCACCAGCAACACCAGCGCCCGGTAGATCCAGTCGAACCACAGCGCGTCCATGAACAGCGGCGGAATCACCGCCACGGCCAGGGCCAGGATAAACACCGCCGGGGTGTAGATTTTCGAGAAACTGTCGACGAAACGCTGGGTCGGGGCGCGTGCCCCCTGAGCCTGTTCCACGGCGTGGATAATCCGCGCCAGGGTCGAATTGTTCGCCGCAGCGGTTACCGTGTATTCCAGCGAACCGGACTGGTTGATGGTGCCGGCGAACACTTTGTCGCCGATGGTTTTTTCCACCGGGAGGCTTTCACCGGTGATCGGCGCCTGATCGATGGTCGAGTTGCCGGACAACACTTCGCCGTCCAGACCGATCCGCTCGCCAGGACGCACCCGCACCCGCGCACCCAGTTCGATGTTTTTGACCGGTTGTGCGATCCAACTGCCGTCGGCCTGTTGCACCGTGGCCTGCTCGGGGGCCATCTGCATCAGCCCGCCGATGGCGTTGCGCGCCCGGTCCAGAGACCTGGCTTCGATCAATTCGGCCACGGTGAACAGAAACATCACCATCGCCGCTTCCGGCCATTGACCGATCAGAATCGCGCCGGTCACTGCGATGCTCATCAGCGCGTTGATGTTCAGGTTGAGGTTTTTCAGGGCGATCCAGCCCTTTTTGTAAGTGCTGAGGCCACCACTGAGGATCGAGATCAGCGCGATCACCGCCACCACCCAGTTTGGCGCCGCACTGGTGAAGTGGATAAGTTCGGCGGCCAGCGCCCCGACGCCGGACAATGCCAGCGGCCACCAGGGCTTTTTCGCAGGTTCAGGGCTCGATGCCGGTGCTTGGGCGCCCTGCTCCATCGGCTCGGCGTGCATGCCGAGGGACTTGATCGCGTCGATGATCGGCAGGGTGTTTGGCAGGTCATGGGTCACGCCCAACACCCGGTTGATCAGGTTGAATTCCAGTTGCTGCACACCCGACAGCTTCCCGAGTTTGTTCTGGATCAGCGTCTGTTCGGTCGGGCAGTCCATGGCCTCGATGCGGAAACTGCTCAGCCGCGCACCGGCAGTCGGCGTCTCGCTCAACTTGATCAGCGACGGCGCTGCTGCTTTGGAGGAACAGCAGGAATCCCCGTGGCCGCCATGCTCATGCTTGTGCACAGGCTGCAGCTTGTGGCTGTGATCGTGCCCGGGTTTGTGGGTGTGAAGAGAATCGCTCATTGGTCGCGTCCATGAAGGTGCCTGTTGCCAAGTAAAGACCCTGTAGCCACTATAGGGTCAAGCATCCTTTTGGAGATTGCCTCGATGAAAATCGGAGAACTGGCGAAACTCACCGACTGCGCCGTGGAAACCATCCGCTACTACGAGCGCGAAAACCTGCTGCCGGAGCCGGCCCGCAGCGACGGCAATTACCGCGTCTACACCCAGGCTCACGCCGAGCGCCTGACCTTCATCCGCAATTGCCGAACCCTCGACATGACCCTCGAGGAAATCCGCAGCCTGCTGGCCCTGCGCGACAGCCCGCAGGATCAATGCGAAAACGTCAACGCGTTGATCGACGAACACATCCACCATGTGAAAGCTCGAATCGATGGTTTGCTGGCCTTGCAGACACAACTGCTCGACCTGCGCCAACGCTGCAGCGAAGGGCCGGATATCGATCAGTGCGGGATTTTGCAGCGGCTGGAGGTCAGCGGCGGGGTTGTAGCGACGGAGGTTGAGCATTCTCATGTTGGCCGAAGCCACGGCCACTAAGAACACCACAAAAACCTGTGGGAGCGGGCTTGCCCGCGATAGCGGTTTGTCAGTCACATCAATGTTGGATGTGCGGCCGTCATCGCGGGCAAGCCCGCTCCCACAGGTTCAGTAATTGATCTTCAGACCGCCATCGGCGCGGTCATTGGCGCGTGGTGTTCATAGCCTTCCAGCGAGAAATCGCTTGGCTCGATCTGCTCCAGCCATTCCGGTTGATAAACACCGGTCTTGGCAAACGCCGGCACGCGGTCGGAAATCACCAGTTTCGGCATCGGGAACGGCTCGCGCTTGAGCTGTTCGTTGAGCATGTCCAGGTGGTTTTCGTAGACGTGGGCGTCGCCGATGAAATAGGTGAACCAGCGCGGTGTGTAACCGGTCAGGCGACCGATCAGGCTCAGCAGCGCGGCGCCTTCGGTGAGGTTGAACGGCGTGCCCAGGCCCAGGTCGTTGGAGCGGATGTAGAGGGTCAGGGAGATTTCCCTGGTCTCGACATTCGGGTGGAACTGGTACAGCAAGTGGCACGGCGGCAGGGCCATTTCGTCGAGCTGCGCAACGTTCCAGCCGTGGAACAGGATGCGACGGCTGCCCGGGTCCTTGATGATGGTGTCGACACACTGGCGGATCTGGTCGATCGCCTTGTACAGCACCACATAGGCCTGACCGTCTTCTTCGCCTTCGGCAATCTGACGATAACCCTGGCTCAACGTCTGCTCGATGGCGGCCTGGTTGCTGACCGGAATCTGCTTGTACGCCGGCCATTTGCGCCATTGCACGCCGTAGATCTCGCCGAGGTCGTCTTCACCCTGACGGAACGGGTTGGCCAGCCACTGCGCGTTTTCGTTGGCGTTCTGGTCCCAGACCTTGCAGCCCAGCTCACGGAATTCGGCGGCGTTGTTCACCCCGCGCAGAAAACCGCACATCTCGCCGATGGCGGATTTGAAGGCCATCTTGCGAGTGGTGATCGCCGGGAAACCTTCCTGCAGATCGAAGCGCAGCATCGCGCCCGGAAAGCTGATGGTGTTCACGCCCGTGCGGTTGGCCTGTTTGGTGCCGTTTTTGATGACGTGGGCGACCAGTTCGAGATATTGCTTCATGAATTACCTGTGTCCTTGAACCCGGGACCATCGCCCCGGGGTTCGAATTTATAGCGCCTGCTTCTTATACAGCAGCTGCGGGGGCCGCCGGGGCGCGCCGATAAGCCAGCCAGATCAGGAACAGCCCGCCGACGATCATCGGTACGCACAGCACTTGGCCCATGGTCAGCCAGTTCCAGGCCAGATAACCCAGTTGCGCGTCTGGCACGCGAACGAATTCGACGATGAAGCGGAAGATGCCATAGAACAGCGCGAACATCCCGGACACCGCCATGGTCGGCCGCGGCTTGCGCGAGAACAGCCAGAGGATCGCGAACAGCGCCACGCCTTCCAGCGCGAACTGGTACAGCTGCGACGGATGACGCGCCAGTTGCGCCGGATCGGTCGGGAAGACCATCGCCCACGGCACGTCGGTTGCCTTGCCCCACAACTCGGCGTTGATGAAGTTACCGATGCGCCCGGCACCCAGGCCGATCGGCACCATCGGCGCGACGAAGTCCATCAGCTGGAAGAACGACTTGCCGTTCTTTTTACCGAACCACAGCGCCGCCAGCATTACACCGATAAACCCGCCGTGGAACGACATGCCGCCCTTCCACACTTCGAAGATCAGGGTCGGGTTGGCCAGGTAGGCGTTCAGATCGTAAAACAGCACATAACCCAAGCGGCCACCGACAATGACCCCCATCGACATCCAGAAGACCATGTCGGAGAGTTTCTCCTTGGTCCAGGTCGGGTCGAAGCGGTTCAGCCGGCGTGATGCCAGCCACCACGCGCCGCCGATGCCGATCAGGTACATCAGGCCGTACCAGTGGATTTTCAGCGGACCGATGGCCAGGGCCACCGGGTCGATCTGCGGGTAAGGCAGCATTGCGACTCCTCGTTAGAGTTGAAACCTTCAAATTCCCGGGCGACGCTGTCACGCCAGGATTAAGCCAGGATTGCGCTACGCGTCAGAGCAAGAAGCTCAAGCCGACGCAAAACAGCAAAGCGGCAAACAGTCTTTTCAGCAAGCGCGGCGACAGCCTGTGGGCCAGTCGCGCACCGAGGCGGGCGAATACCATGCTGGTCAGGGCGATCCCCAGCAGCGCCGGCAAATAAACAAAACCGAGACTATGGGCCGGCAGCAGTGGATCGTGCCACCCCAGAATCATGAAACTTAAAGCACTGGCCAAGGCGATTGGCAGGCCACAGGCCGACGAAGTGGCCACCGCTTGCTGCATCGGCACGCTGCGCCAGGTCAGGAACGGCACGGTCAACGAGCCGCCGCCAATCCCGAAAATCGCCGAAGCCCAGCCAATCACACTGCCGGCCACGGTCAGACCGACTTTGCCCGGCACCGTTCGGCTGGCCTTGGGTTTGAAGTCCAAAGCGAGTTGAACGGCGATGATCAGCGCAAATACACCAATGATCTTCTGCAAATTCGGCCCGGAAATCGCTTCGGCGGTCAGCGCGCCGAAACCGGCACCGATCAGAATACCTAGCGTCATCCAGGCAAAAATCGGCCAACGCACAGCGCCGCGGCGATGATGCTCGCGGACCGCATTGATCGACGTAAAGATGATCGTCGCCAGGGAGGTGCCGACTGCCAGATGCGTCAGGATCGACGCATCAAATCCCTGCAAGGTGAAACTGAACACCAGCACCGGGACAATGATGATCCCGCCGCCTACCCCGAACAGCCCGGCCAGCACGCCCGCACAGGCGCCCAGCGCCAGATAGAGCAGAAATTCCATGGCCGCATCCCCAAGCATCCCGAATCAGGAGCGGCATGGTAACGGAAGCATGGCCTCGGGCTCCACTGTGGATGGCGATGGATCGATGAGCGATGTCTGCGTAGAGTGAGCAAAAAACACACAAGGACCACCTTATGTGCCTGATTGTTTTTGCCTGGCGACCGGGTCATGCCCAGCCACTGATCGTGGCGGCCAACCGCGACGAATTCTATGCCCGGCCCAGCCTGCCCCTGGCGCAATGGCCACATGCCCCGCACGTGTACGCCGGTCGCGACCTGGAGGCTGGCGGTACGTGGCTCGGGGTCGGCGCCAACGGCCGCTTCGCCGCGCTGACCAACATCCGTGATCCCCTTCAGCCGCCGGCGCGCAAGTCGCGAGGCGAACTGGTGGCGCAGTTTCTCAGCGGGGACATGTCGATTGACGACTATTTAAAGGACGTTGTCGGACGTTCGCCTGAATATGCCGGGTTTAATCTGTTGATTGGCAATGCCAACGAGCTATGGCACTTCAATGCCCGGGAGACGGAGGCGGTCATGCTCCAACCGGGCATTTATGGGTTATCGAACGCGGGGCTGGATACGCCGTGGCCGAAAGTGCTCAAGGCCAAGGCAGCATTGAGCGAGGTATTGGGCGATCCGCAGCCCCAGGCGCTATTGGCTTTGCTGAGCGATCCGCAGACGGCACCGCTTGCCGAACTGCCGGACACTGGCGTGGGACAGGCCACCGAGACGTTGTTGTCGAGCGTGTTTATCAAGAGCCCGACTTACGGGACACGGGCGAGCACGGCGTTGATTGTTCAGGCGGATGGAGGAAGGCATATGGTCGAAAGGAGTTTCGGGCCGTATGGGGGGCATTTGGGGGAAGTGGAAGTCAGGGTTTGATTTTGTGCTGCCTGGACTGGCCCTATCGCAGGCAAGCCAGCTCCCACAGGTTCTGGAGTTGATCACAAATCAGTGAATCGACCCAAATTCCTGTGGGAGCTGGCTTGCCTGCGATGGGGCCCTCAGCCTTTTAAAGGGTTTTAACCGAAGCCGGATTGATCATCCGCGCCAACCCAAGGTTCTTCAGCGCCAACTGCAGCGAGCTGTGGATAACTTGCGGGTTGTCGATGGTCATCAGCTCCGCCAGCAATTCCTTGGCCTTGCTCAGGTTGATCTGACGCAGCATCCACTTCACTTTCGGCAAGTTGGTGGCGTTCATCGACAGGCTGTCGAAGCCCATCGCCATCAACAACACCGCCGCCGCCGGGTCACCGGCCATTTCGCCGCAGATACTCACAGGCTTGCCTTCGGCATGGGCGTCGCGCACCACGTTCTGCAAGGCTTGCAACACTGCCGGGTGCAGGTAGTCGTAGAGATCGGCCACCCGCGGGTTGTTGCGGTCCACGGCCAGCAGGTACTGGGTCAGGTCGTTGGAGCCGACCGACAGGAAGTCCACTTGTCGCGCCAGTTCCCTGGTCTGATACACCGCCGCCGGAATCTCGAT
Organism: Pseudomonas sp. F-14 TE3482; assembly: GCF_053629455.1. Classification (NCBI taxonomy): domain Bacteria; kingdom Pseudomonadati; phylum Pseudomonadota; class Gammaproteobacteria; order Pseudomonadales; family Pseudomonadaceae; genus Pseudomonas; species Pseudomonas sp. F-14 TE3482. The sequence goes on along the minus strand of NZ_JBRJII010000001.1, from coordinate 1,596,031 downwards.
CATCACGCCAACCGGCGGCATCGGCACGTCGGTGCCTTCGTCGCGGACTTCGCCCCAGGCCCGATGAATCAGGTGCAGGGCTTCTTCCAGTTCATGGATGCCGGAAATCATCGGCAGCAGAATGCGCAGGTTGTTCAGGCCTTCGCTGGCCTTGAGCATGGCGCGAGTCTGTACCAGGAAGATTTCCGGGTGGTCGAGGGTCACACGAATGCCGCGCCAGCCGAGGAACGGGTTATCTTCCTTGATCGGGAAGTACGACAGCGCCTTGTCGCCACCGATGTCCAGGCTGCGCATGGTCACCGGTTGCGGATGGAACGCGGCGAGTTGCTCGCGATAGATTGCCAGCTGCTCTTTTTCGCTCGGGAAGCGCTGGTTGATCATGAACGGCACTTCGGTGCGGTACAGACCCACGCCTTCGGCACCGCGCTTCTGCGCCCGCGCCACGTCCGCCAGCAGGCCGGTGTTGACCCACAGCGGCATGCGGTGGCCATCGACCGTCACGCACGGCAAGTCCCGCAATGCATCCAGCCCGAGGGCCAGCTGTTTCTCTTCCTCGACCACCTCGGCGAACTGCTTGCGCAGCACGTCACTGGGGTTGGTATAGACCTCACCGTGGTAGCCGTCGACGATCATCTGGATGCCGTCGACCTTGGAGTACGGCAAGTCGACCAGGCCCATCACCGTCGGAATACCCATGGCGCGCGCCAGGATCGCCACGTGGGAGTTGCCGGAGCCGAGTACCGACACCAGACCGACCAGCTTGCCTTCCGGCACCTCGCCGAGCATCGCCGGCGTCAGTTCTTCGCTGACCAGAATGGTGTTGTCGGGGTAGACCAGCGTCTGCTGCCGCTCTTCCTGCAGATAAGCCAGCAAGCGCCGCCCGAGGTCCTTGACGTCCGAGGCGCGCTCACGCAGGTAGGCGTCGTCCATCAATTCGAATCGGTTGACGTGTTCGGTGACCACCTGACGTAACGCGCCCTGAGCCCACTGACCGGTCTTGATCACCGTGGTGATTTCGCTGCCGAGCGAGGCATCGTCGAGCATCATCAGGTAAACGTCGAACAGCGCACGCTCTTCAGGCCGCAGCTGGGTCGCCAGTTTGGCGGACAGGGCACGCATGTCGGCGCGTACGCCTTCGATGGCGGTCTTGAACAGGCCCAGTTCCGCGTTGATGTCGGTGATGGTCTTGTCCGGCACCACATCCAGATCGGCCGGCGGCAGCATGACAACCGCGGTTCCGACCGCCGCGCCCGGCGAACCCGGTACACCGACGAACTTTGCTTCCTGGATACCTTTGCCCTGCCGGCCCAGGCCACGGATCGAACCGGTGGCCTCGGCGTGGGCGATAACGCCGGCAAGTTGCGCGCTCATGGTCACGAGGAAGGCTTCTTCACCTTCATCGAACTGACGGCGTTCTTTTTGCTGAATGACCAACACGCCGACAACGCGACGGTGGTGAATGATCGGCGCCCCGAGGAACGAGGCGTAGCGCTCTTCACCGGTCTCGGCGAAGTAACGGTAGCGCGGGTGATCCGCGGCGTTTTCGAGGTTCAGGGGTTCTTCACGCGTGCCGACCAGGCCGACCAGACCTTCGTTGGGTGCCATGCTGACTTTGCCGATCGAGCGCTTGTTCAAGCCCTCGGTGGCCATCAGCACGAAGCGATTGGTCTCGGGGTCAAGCAAGTAGACCGAGCAGACCTGGCTGCCCATGGCCTCTTTGACGCGCAACACAATAATCCCCAACGCCGCCTTGAGATCCTTGGCGGAGTTAACTTCCTGGACGATCTTGCGCAGCGTATTGAGCATGGCTCGGGGTCGAACTCCGTCGTCAGTCGCGCGCTAAAAGGCGCGGGGCAAGCTCTTTGAGAGCGCGGCGATAAACCTCGCGCTTGAATGTCACCACCTGGCCCAACGGATACCAATAACTGACCCAGCGCCAGCCATCGAATTCCGGTTTACCGGTCAAATCCATCCGCACCCGCTGCTCGTTGGAGATCAGGCGCAGGAGAAACCATTTCTGCTTCTGGCCGATGCACAGCGGTTGGCTGTGCGTCCTGACCAGACGTTGCGGCAAACGATAGCGCAACCAGCCCCGGGTGCAGGCGAGTATTTCAACATCTTCGCGCTCCAGGCCCACTTCTTCGTTCAACTCGCGGTACAAGGCGTCTTCCGGCGTCTCCTGGGGGTTGATCCCTCCCTGTGGAAACTGCCAGGCATCTTGATTGATACGGCGAGCCCATAGCACCTGGCCGGCATCATTCGTCAGAATGATCCCGACATTGGGGCGGAAACCATCGGGGTCGATCACGGCAACAACCTCGCAAACGCATGTCGTCGCATTGTTCCACAAAGGTTGTGAAAGCAGCAACGAGCCGACCTACCTTATGTGCACTCTTGTGAAAAGTCCGTATTCTGGACACCTTTCTACAGACTTTTCAGCGAGTAACTGCAATGCGGCTGGCTTTATTCGACTTGGACAACACGCTTCTGGGCGGTGACAGTGACCACGCCTGGGGCGATTATCTGTGCGAACGCGGTTTCCTCGACGCCGTCGCCTACAAGGCACGCAACGACGAGTTCTATCAGGACTACCTGGCCGGCAAGCTGGATAACGACGCGTACCTGAACTTCTGCCTGGAAGTTCTCGGTCGCACCGAGATGGCCACGCTGGATCAATGGCACCTGGACTACATGCGCGACTGCATCGAACCGATCGTGCTGCCCAAGGGCATCGAACTGCTGGCCAAGCACCGTGAGGCCGGCGACAAACTGGTGATCATCACCGCCACCAACCGCTTTGTGACCGGGCCGATTGCAACACGTTTAGGCGTTGAAACCCTGATCGCCACCGAATGCGAAATGATCGACGGCCGTTACACCGGACGCAGCACTGATGTCCCGTGCTTCCGTGAAGGCAAGGTGACCCGATTGATTCGTTGGCTGGAAGAGACTGGCCACAATCTGGAAGACAGCTATTTCTATAGTGATTCGATGAATGACTTGTCGTTGCTGGAGCAGGTGGCGAATCCGATTGCTGTTGATCCGGATCCTAATTTGCGGGCCGAGGCTGAGAAGCGGGGTTGGCCGGTGATTTCGTTGCGCGATTAAGATCGCCATCGCGATGTAGAAACGGATACATCCTTTACAATCGAGACCGGGGACATCCTTTACGTTTTTGTGGGTTTGAAAGGCGGTTTTCACCGCTTTTCAAACGACCTAAAAGGTAATTGCACAAATACACTTCCCAGACCTCATCTTCCACCTCCTTCAGCCCTAGTGCCTCACCCACCAGCGATTCGCTGACAAATACCATTCCACCTTTCCACTTCATTGAACCGTTTTGCCGGACTTTTCTGACCAGCATTTGTGAAGGGTAATTCACCTCCGGCACACGTCCGTCGTAGAGGCGGCTGGATGGCACATAAACATCCGCCGGAACCTTCATTGCCAGGGCCTTGTGAGGGCGTTCGTAGTTGTATTCGTGGCGAAACCGTTCAAACGCCAGCTGCTGCTGTACCAAATTATGCTCAGGTGTCTGAAGCAGCGCAGCCTTGAGGGTTCGGTGCATTCGTTCATGGCGGCCATTCTGGTCAGGGCGTCCGGGCTGGATACGCTCGGGATAGATACCCAAACGTATGAACCACGCCGCCAGACTGGAGATGCGCGACACGCCGGTCGAGGCAAAAGGTGAACCGTTATCCGTGCGAATGACATTGGGCAACCCATACTCTCGAAAAGCCCAGTCAAATCCTTCGCGCGCCCCAGCCACACTGCTTTGCGCCCGACAAAGTAAGAGGAATCGACTGACATGATCGGAGATCGTCAAAGGAAAGCAGCGCTGACCTGATTGCAGGGCGAAGTCGCCTTTGAAATCCGCCGCCCATGTTTGATTGGGCTCTGTGGCTTCGCGTAATGGAATAGGCCCCGTCGGTGGGCGATTAAGGAAACGTCGTTTTTGCACCAAACCTGCACGCTTGAGCCATTCGCCAGCGGTGCTCAACGCGGGCCAAGGCAGCTCCGCGTGCGTGTTTTTAAGGTTGTGAACCAACTTCTCAGGTCCCCAACTCGGATGCTCGCGCTTATAAGCGATCAGCAACTCAAGGACATGCTCACTGATTTGATGGGGGCTGTGGTGCGGACGTCTGGACAGCTCTTTGAGCCCGTCGATGCCACGTTCAGCATAGCGCGCTAGCCACTTGTCCAAAGTGGGCCGGCTGACACCGTAATGCCGTGCCAGCTCACATTTGGAATAGGCGCCGGACATCCAGTCGCCTACGAGTTTCACTCTCTGATCCATTGGGGACTCTCGATTCCAGGGCATGGTCAGGCACCTCCTGACCGTATTTCATACCTGTAAACGATGTCTCCGGTTTAAAACGTAAAGGATGTCTCCGGTTTCTACCCGGGCAAGCCCGCTCCCACAGGGGTCTCTGCTGTAAATGCTATCTATGTCACACAGCAGAACCTTGTGGGAGCGGGCTTGCCCGCGATTGGGTCGACTCGGTCTGAAGCCTTACACCGGCTTGGCCCCCATCAACCCCGCAATGGCGATAAAGCAGACAAAGCTGAACAACGCCAACGCAAACGTAAACTTGCCATTGCCTCCCGGAACAGTGCGCAGCCGATTCAGCCGCACCACCAGCCAGAACCAGCCCAACGCCGCCACGGTGTAGAGCACACTGGACGCCAGCAGCCAGGTCTGCCCCAACGGCCAGCCCACCAGATGCACCATCCACCAACCGGTGAACGGCATGCTCAGCAGTGCCAGGCCCATCAATAGCCAGATGAACACCAGCGGCCGTTGCAAGGTACGAGTGTGAGCGCTCGCGTCGCCGTTACGGCGGGCGCGCCAGACCCAGATCGCCAACCCCAGTGCGCTGATCAACAGCAACACCGTCGCCACGCTATGAGCGATTTTGAGGGCGGTTAACGTTTCCATTGTTCGATTTCCTTATGGCCTGCCGATCAGCGTAGCCGCTCAGCCGAGAAACAGCTGATAGGCCGGGTTGTCGCTTTCGTCCCAGTACGGGTAGCCGATTTCTTCCAGCGCGGCCGGTACCAGATGACGCTCGTCGTGCGGCACTTGCAGGCCCGCGACTACACGGCCATCGGCCGCGCCGTGGTTGCGGTAGTGGAACATCGAAATGTTCCAGCGCCCGCCGAGCTTGTTGAGGAAGTTGAACAACGCACCCGGACGCTCCGGGAACTCGAAGCGCAGCACCACTTCATCGACCACCTGGGCGGCACGCCCGCCGACCATGTGGCGGATGTGCAACTTGGCCAGTTCGTTGTCGGTCAGGTCGAGCACCGGGAAACCCTGCTCGGTGAGACTGGCGAGCAGCGCACTGCGCGGGTCGTTTTCCGGATGCGTCTGCACGCCAACAAAGATGTGCGCTTCACTGCCGGTGTTGTAGCGGTAATTGAATTCGGTGATCTGGCGTTTGCCGATGGCTTCGCAGAACGCCTTGAAGCTGCCCGGTTTCTCGGGGATGGTCACGGCAATGATGGCTTCACGACCCTCGCCCAGTTCAGCGCGCTCGGCCACGTGGCGCAAGCGGTCGAAGTTGACGTTGGCGCCAGAGTCGATGGCCACGAAGGTGTGGCCGGTGACACCGCGTTGCTCGACATATTTCTTGATCCCGGCCACGCCCAAGGCACCGGCAGGCTCCGTGATCGAGCGGGTATCGTCGTAGATATCCTTGATTGCTGCACAGATTTCATCGGTGCTGACGGTGATTACTTCATCGACATAGTCTTTGCAAATGTCGAAGGTGTGCTGACCAATCTGCGCCACCGCGACGCCGTCGGCGAAGAGGCCCACGGTCGGCAGGATCACGCGTTCGCCAGCGGCCATGGCGGCTTGCAGGCAGTTGGAGTCGTCCGGCTCGACGCCGATGATCTTGATTTCAGGCCGCAGGTACTTCACGTACGCCGCGATCCCGGCGATCAATCCGCCACCGCCCACCGGAACGAAGATCGCGTCCAGACGCCCCGGGTGCTGGCGCAGAATCTCCATGGCCACCGTGCCCTGCCCGGCAATGGTGTGGGGATCATCGTAAGGGTGAATGTAGACGTAGCCTTTTTCGTCGACCAGTTTCAGCGAGTAGGCCAGGGCTTCCGGGAACGAATCCCCGTGCAGCACCACTTTACCGCCACGCGAGCGCACGCCTTCGACCTTGATTTCCGGGGTGGTCTTGGGCATCACGATGGTCGCTTTCACGCCCAGCACCTTGGCCGCCAGGGCCAGGCCTTGCGCATGGTTGCCCGCCGACGCGGTGACCACACCGCGAGCGCGCTCTTCATCGGAAAGCTGCGTCAGCTTGTTATAGGCGCCGCGAATCTTGAACGAGAACACCGGCTGCAAGTCTTCACGCTTGAGCCAGATATCGTTGCCCAGCCGCTCGGAGAGCTGGCGGGCAGTCTGCAATGGGGTTTCTACGGCAACGTCATAAACGCGCGAGGTGAGGATCTTTTTGACGTACTGTTCGAGCATCGGAAAGCATCACTGAGCGGGTTGGGCAGGGCCAAGGAGTCTAACCCGGCTTTTGGGCAGGCGACCACACTAAACAGGTGGTTTTAGCCGCTCGTGAGCGCAAGAGACTCATTGTGGCGAGGGAGCTTGCTCCCGCTCGGCTGCGCAGCAGCCGTAAAACCTGCTTGTGCGGTACGTCTGAAAGAGTGCCGGGGAGCGCTTCGCACTCCAGCGGGAGCAAGCTCCCTCGCCACAAAAGCAAATCTTCTCCGTCTGCCGATTGGACAATGACCTGTCCCATTCGCGAGGCCTATAATGCCGGCCTTTCGTCCCCTCTTCGGCACTTCGGAGCCCGCATGACCCAGGATCAACTCAAACAGGCAGTGGCTCAGGCCGCCGTCGACTTCATCCTTCCGAAACTCAACGACAAGAGCATCGTCGGGGTCGGCACCGGCTCCACCGCCAACTGCTTCATCGATGCCTTGGCCAAGCACAAAGGCGCGTTCGATGGCGCGGTTGCCAGCTCCGAAGCCACCGCCGCCCGCCTCAAAGGCCACGGCATTCCGGTGTATGAGCTCAATACCGTCAGCGACCTGGAGTTCTACGTCGACGGCGCCGATGAAAGCGACGAGCACCTGCACCTGATCAAGGGTGGTGGCGCGGCCCTGACCCGCGAGAAGATTGTTGCGGCCGTGGCCAAGACCTTCATCTGCATCGCCGACGCCAGCAAACTGGTGCCGGTGCTTGGTGCGTTCCCGCTGCCGGTGGAAGTGATCCCGATGGCCCGCAGCCACGTGGCCCGCCAACTGGTGAAGCTCGGCGGCGACCCGGTTTACCGTGAAGGCGTGCTGACCGACAACGGCAACATCATCCTCGACGTGTTCAACATGCAGATCACCAACCCAGTGGAGCTGGAAACACAGATCAATGCCATCGTCGGCGTGGTCACCAACGGCTTGTTCGCAGCCCGCCCGGCTGATTTGCTGCTGCTGGGGACGAGCGAAGGCGTGAAAACCCTGCGCGCCCAATAAGCGAATCGCCCAGATTCATGGGCAAATGAAATACCTGTGGGAGCGGGCTTGCCCGCGATGAGGCCGTCACATTCAACATTGATGTTGACTGAAAGGCCGCCATCGCGGGCAAGCCCGCTCCCACATTGTTTTGCGGTGTTGGTTAGTTTTGCGGTGGTTTTTTGAAGACGTAGAACAGGTTTGGCTCGCTGACGAGGTACAAGGTACCGTCATCGTCCATGGCGATGCCTTCTGCTTGCGGCACAGTCTTCTGCAACCCCTGACGCCCCTTGTTCAGTGACAGGGTGGTCAGCGGCCGCCCATCGACATCCAGCTCCAGAATCAGTCGCGATTCATCGGACAGCGCCAGCAGATGGCCGCTACGCTCATCGTATTGCAGGCTCGACAGGTCTCGCACGAACATCCCGGCATCGCGCTTGGGGTTGTTCACCACATGCACCGCGTAGGACTTCTCCGGGTTGTAGTGCGGGAAGCCCTGCACTTCGTAGATCAGCATCGGGTCGCGCTCCTTGGCGACGAACAAGCGCTTGCCCACCGAGTCATAGGCCAACCCTTCGAAACCCTTATTGCCACGCATGTGCACGCCGAGGGTGATCTGTTCAGCGTCGGCGGCATCAAGGAACGTCGTGTCCGCCTCCAGATGAATCTTGATCAACCGTTGCTGGCGCTCGTCGGTGATCACGTAAGTGTCAGCGCTGATGAACTCCACCGCCTCCGGGTCGCCAAACCCGATCAGTGCCACACGCCGCAGGATTCTGCCTTCCAGGGACAATTCGATCAGTTCGGCATTTTTGTTGGTAACCGTGAACAGGCTTTTGCGCACGGGATCGAAGGTCAGCGCCGAAACATCGTCATCCAGACCGTCAATGACTCGCGCCTCGACCGTTACCTGATATTGATCCAGGCCAATCGACTGGGCATTCATCGGCTGCCATAGCGTCTGCACATTGAACCAGGTGCGCTCGAACAGGCGCAGGTACTGGCCGACGGCAATCAGCACGATCAGCGCAATGACCGACAGGATCAGTATCAGGGGTTTAGGACGGGCAAGTCGGCGCATTCAGGCGGGCTCGGAAACAAGACGGGCGGATGAAATACCACGGCAGTATGAATTCAAGCTTAATGGCCAATGGCCTTTGACGACAATTGCCGAACTCCTACGGGTGTTTTTCGAAGCGATAGAACAGGTTCGGCTCACTCACCATGTACAACGTGCCCGCTTCGTCCATGGTCACGCCTTCGGCACGGGGAATGGTTTTTTTCAGACCATTGAAACCACCCAGCAGGGTCATGAAACTAACCTGCTCGCCGTCCTCGTCCAATTCCAGCAACAAATGCGAATCAGCGGACAGCACCAGGGTGTGGCCCGTGCGCGGATCGATGGCCAGGGCCGACAGGTTGCGGATATCCAGTTCGTCGCTGGCCAGCTTTTGCTTGTCGCCCTTGAGGATTTGGCTGCCATCGCTTTTCCAGCTGAACAGCGCCGGCGGACGCTCTTCACCCAGCAACAGTTGCTGGTTGCGCGCATCCCAAACGATCGCCTCGAAGGCCTTGTTCTGGTTTTTCGACGGGCCCAGGTCGTATTTCGGGAAACTGGCGATATTCAGTTCGCGAGTATCGGCATCGACCTTGACGATGGAAAGCAGGTGTTTGCGCTCATCGGTAATCGCCAGTAAACCGTTGCCCATGACCGCCACCGCTTCCGGGTTGCCCCAACCCACCAGCGGCATCTTGCGCAACACATCGCCCTGCAACGTCAGCTCGACCAGGAACGGGTTCTTGCCCATCACCGCAAACAGGGTTTTGGTCTGCGGGTCATAAGAAACATCTGACGCTTCGTCCTTCTCCATGCCCGGCAGCAACTTGGCGTCGATTACCACCCGGTAATCCGGCAGCCAGATACTCTCTTTTCGCTCGGCCGGGCTTTCGAAACGCTCCATCACCCAGAGCACGCCGCGATCATCCCAGTGCATCGCAAACACGAGGCCATATACGGCAACCGACACCAGCAAAAGCCAGGAATACCAACGCATGACAAAGCGCGAGTGGCGGGCAGTTTTCAGCTTGGACAGCGGTTGGGTGGCCATGCAGGGATGCGTTCCAGAAATTCAGGCTATGGGTAATAGCACATTGGGACTGGCTCAGACGCCAGAAGCCCCGGAATTATCCGGACAACATGTGAAAAAAACGGGAAATGGCGGGATTGCCCTGCGTGGACACAGAAATTTGCGACCACTAGAAACCATTGTGGGAGCGGGCTTGCCCGCGATGGCGGTCTGACATTCAACATCAATGTTGACTGTCATGGCCTCATCGCGGGCAAGCCCGCTCCCACAGGGTTTTGTGTGGGGTCAGCGCACGCTGCTGGTGAAGCGGCTGGCGCCTGGCAGTTCGAGCACCAGTTCGTCACCGACATTCAGCGGGCCAACACCCACCGGCGTACCGGTGAGGATCACATCACCGGCCTGCAGCGAGAAGCAGCCGGCCATGTACTGGATCATCGGCACGATCGGATTCAGCATGTCCTTGCTGTTGCCATCCTGGCGCACTTCACCATTGATGGTCAGGCGGATACCGATGTCGGTCAGGTCGGCGAAGGTGCTGCCAGCCACGAACGGCGCAATCACCGCCGCGCCGTCGAAGGACTTGGCGATTTCCCACGGCAGGCCCTTGGCTTTCAGCTCGGCCTGTTTGTCGCGCAGGGTCAGGTCAAGAGCCGGGGCGATGCCGGAGATGGCATCCAGCACTTCTTCACGGCTCGGCTTGGTCGACAGTGGCTTGCCGATCAACACGGCGATCTCCGCTTCATAATGCACCGAGCCACGTTCGGTCGGAATACTGAAACCGCCTTCCAGCGGCACCACGCAACTGCCCGGTTTGATAAACAGCAGTGGCTCAGTAGGCACCGGGTTGTCCAGCTCCTTGGCGTGTTCGGCGTAGTTACGGCCGATGCACACCACTTTCCCCAACGGGAAGTGAATACGCGTGCCGTCGACATACTGGTGCTGATAGCTCATTACCGACTCCTGTTTCGTAGCTCTTAAATTCAAAAGTCAAACAGCGAAAATCTTGCCCGGGTTCATGATGCCGTTCGGGTCGAACACCGCTTTGACGGCTTTCATGTACTCGATCTCAACCGGCGAGCGACTGTAGGTCAAGTAATCACGCTTGGTCATGCCCACGCCATGTTCGGCGGAAATCGAACCGTTGTACTTCTCCACGGTTTCGAACACCCACTTGTTGACGGTCGCGCATTTGGCGAAGAACTCGTCCTTGCTCAGGTTGTCCGGCTTGAGGATGTTCAAATGCAGGTTGCCGTCGCCGATGTGGCCGAACCAGACGATTTCGAAATCCGGGTAATGTTCGCCGACGATCGCGTCGATTTCTTTCAGGAATGCCGGGACTTTCGACACAGTGACCGAAATGTCGTTTTTGTATGGCGTCCAGTGGGAGATGGTTTCGGAGATGTACTCGCGCAACTTCCACAGGTTCTGCAACTGGGTTTCGCTCTGGCTCATCACGCCGTCCAGTACCCAGCCCTGCTCGACGCAGTGCTCGAAGGTTTCCAGGGCATGATTGGCCACTTCTTCGGTGGTCGCTTCGAATTCCAGCAGCGCGTAGAACGGGCAATCGGATTCGAACGGCGCCGGTACGTCACCGCGCGCCATAACCTTGGCCAAGGCTTTATCGGAGAAGAATTCGAAGGCAGTCAGGTCAAGCTTGCTCTGGAATGCGTGCAATACCGGCATGATCGAATCGAAATCGGCAGTGCCGAGGACCATCGCGGTGAGGTTTTTCGGCGCGCGGTCCAGACGCATGGTGGCCTCGACCACAAAACCCAGGGTGCCTTCGGCGCCGATGAACAGCTGACGCAGGTCGTAGCCGGTGGCGTTCTTGATCAGGTCTTTGTTCAGTTCCAGCAGATCGCCCTTGCCGGTGACGACTTTCATGCCGGCCACCCAGTTGCGGGTCATACCGTAGCGAATTACCTTGATCCCGCCGGCATTGGTGCCGATGTTGCCGCCAATCTGGCTGGAACCTGCCGACGCGAAGTCCACCGGGTAATACAAACCGTGTTCTTCGGCCTTGTTCTGCAATTGCTCGGTGACCACGCCCGGCTGACAAACGGCCGTGCGGTCAGTCAGGTTCACATCGAGAATCTGGTTCATGTAGTCGAAGGACACGACCACTTCGCCATTGGCTGCCACGGCCGCAGCCGAAAGCCCGGTACGACCGCCAGACGGCACCAGCGCAACCTTGTGTTCATTGGCCCAACGGACAATGGCCTGGACCTGCTCGGTCGTCTTGGGAAACACGATGGCGGTCGGGGCCGGGGCGAAATGCTTGGTCCAATCCTTACCGTAAGCATTCAGGGAGTCGGCGTCGGTCAGGACCTTGCCAGACTCAACCAGGGTCTTCAGCTCATCAATCAGCGCAGGATCGGTCATCGACAGAACTCTCGAACAATTCATGGTCATCCTGAGAACGCTTCACGTCGCAGGAATGAGTGTTTAGCGGGGTGCATATGCTAGCATATCGACCCCGCAGCATAGTGCCCAACGGCTGTCCTGCGGCGACGGCTTTCTTGCCGTCCGGGTCAGCATCTGTTGACCATTTCCTGCCATTTTTCTCCGGGATACAGGTTTACGCAGATGAGCAAGACTTCTCTCGATAAGAGCAAGATCAAGTTCCTTCTTCTCGAAGGCGTCCACCAATCGGCTGTCGACGTCCTCAAGGCGGCGGGCTACACCAGCATCGAGTACCTCACAGGTTCTCTGCCGGAAGCCCAGCTCAAGGAAAAGATCGCTGATGCGCACTTCATCGGCATTCGCTCCCGCACTCAGCTGACCGAAGAGATCTTCGATCACGCGAAGAAACTGGTGGCTGTCGGCTGTTTCTGCATCGGCACCAACCAGGTCGACCTCAACGCGGCTCGCGAACGCGGCATCGCGGTATTCAACGCGCCGTACTCCAACACTCGCTCCGTAGCCGAGCTGGTATTGGCCGAGGCGATCCTGTTGCTGCGCGGCATCCCTGAGAAGAACGCTTCCTGCCACCGTGGCGGCTGGATCAAGAGTGCAGCCAACTCCTTCGAGATCCGTGGCAAGAAGCTTGGCATCGTCGGTTACGGCTCGATCGGTACTCAGCTGTCGGTTCTGGCTGAAGGCCTGGGGATGCAGGTGTACTTCTACGACACCGTGACCAAGCTGCCACTGGGTAACGCCACCCAGGTCGGCAACCTGCACGAGCTGCTGGGCATGTCCGACATCGTCACCCTGCACGTTCCGGAAACCGCAGCCACCCAGTGGATGATCGGCGAGAAGGAAATCCGCGCCATCAAGAAGGGCGGCATTCTGATCAACGCTGCTCGCGGCACTGTTGTTGAGCTGGACGCCCTGGCGGACGCGATCAAGGACAAGCACCTGATCGGCGCGGCCATCGACGTATTCCCGGTGGAACCGCGCTCCAACGAAGAAGAGTTCGAAAGCCCGCTGCGCGGCCTGGACAACGTGATCCTGACCCCGCACATCGGTGGTTCCACCGCTGAAGCGCAGGCCAACATTGGTCTGGAAGTGGCGGAAAAACTGGTCAAGTACAGCGACAACGGTACGTCGGTATCGTCCGTGAACTTCCCGGAAGTGGCCCTGCCGGCTCACCCTGGCAAGCACCGTCTGCTGCACATCCACGAGAACATTCCGGGTGTGATGAGCGAGATCAACAAGGTCTTCGCCGAAAACGGCATCAACATTTCCGGTCAGTTCCTGCAGACCAACGAGAAAGTCGGCTACGTCGTGATCGACGTCGATGCCGAATACTCGGAAATGGCGCAAGAGAAGCTGCAGCACATCAACGGCACTATTCGTTGCCGCGTGTTGTTCTGATCGCGACTTGAGCGACAAAAAAGGGAGCTCCTTGGAGCTCCCTTTTTCATGGCCGCTTTTTCATGGCTGCTTTTTCATGCCTGTGAAAAAAGTTACTTCACAGTCACGGTGATTTTCTTCGAAACGATTGGCGGATCGAACGGCATGTGCCCGCTGTCGCCCAGCTCGAGCTGCAATGTGTGCTTACCCGGTGCCAGTTTGATGGTGGCCTCGGTTTGCGCCTTGCCGAAATGCATGTGGTTGGCATCTGTCGGAATCGGTGCGCCTTCGGCAGGTAGCTTGTCGACATCGATCAGCAAGTGGTGATGGCCGGTGTTCTTGGTGGGATCACCGGCCGGGGCAAGTGAGATGTCCTTCACGCCAAACTTGACCTTGAATTCCTGCCCCACCGTCGCACCGTCTTCCGGGGAAACGATGAACGCTTGTGCACCTTTGGGAGCAGGTGTGGCCGCCGTTGCCAGCATCGATGCGCCCAGCAACAGGCCAGCCAGTGCTGCTCGTGACATAAAGGATTTCATTTTCTTCTCCAGTTTTTCCGTAAAATTCGCTCGACCGTGACAACTTCACGGCCATTCGTTGTCGAAGGCACACGACAACCATAGCAAAGCGAGCCTGAACAGCGCGTCGCGATAAATGAATTCAAAGGAGTGACCATGCGCTTTTTGCCTGGCCTGATCTGCCTGCTACCCCTTTTGAGCCCTTTGGCTCATGCCGAACTGATGGACGATGTAAACGACCGCGGCGAATTGCGCATTGCCCTTGAGGCCAATACCCCGCCCTTCAATTTCAAGGATGACGACAAACTGACCGGCTTCGAGGTCGAGTTGGGTCAACTGCTGGCCGGTGAGCTGGATGTACGGGCCGACTTCGTCGTCACCGATTCCGTCGATCTGCTGGCCGGCGTCGAAAGCGGCAAGTACGACGTCGCCATCAATCACATAGCACAGACCCCGGACCTTAAGGATCGTTTCGACTTCACCGAACCTTACATTCACACCAATGCGCAATTGATCGCGCAGAAAGAAGAGCAGCCGCGTTCAATCCTGTTGGTGCAGTCGCTGACGGAAGAAAAGCCGAAAGCCGCCCCGGCTGTGAGCATGGCCATTCCGTTTCAGAAGGGTAACCCGGCGTTTCACGCCAGCCTCGAAAACGCCTTGCAGCGAATCAAGGGGGATGGGCGATTGGAAGCGTTGTCGCAGAAGTGGTTCGGGGCGGATGCAAGTGTGGCGCCGAAACCCTGATTCAAGGTTGACGAATAACCCTGTGGGAGCGGGCTTTCCCGCGATGAGGCCATAACATTCAACATCGATGTTGAATGTTGAACCGCCATCGCGGGCAAGCCCGCTCCCACAGGTATTGTGGTGACTGCTAGTCCTGCGCGGCCAGCGCCTGCGCCGCTTCGACCAACTCCAGCTCACTGAACACCTGCACGCCATGGCGCTTGAGCAATGCCGCGGTAACACCCTCACCGTTGACCTTCACGCCACTGAACGTCCCGTCATAGGTCAACAGATTCCCGCAAGACGGGCTGTTGGCCTTGAGCACGGCGATACGAATGCCGTGCCGCTGCACCAGCTCCAGCGCCTGATAAGCCCCCGAAAGAAACTCGGCACTGACGTCCTCGCCCTCGGTGGTGATGACCGATGCAAGGCCATCAAGCACTTCACCGCCCTGCCCACCCGGAATCTCCGCCGCGGCCCTTGGCGTCGGCAAACCACCGGCAACTTCCGGGCACAACGGCACCACCCGGCCTTCGGCAATCCACTGCTCCAGCAGATTGAATGGCCCACTGGCGCCGCCGTCGTAACGGACGCGGTGACCGAGCAAACAGCGGCTTACCAGAATCTTTTGCATGATCAGAACGGCTCGTTGCCACGACGGCGGAACCAGCCCGTCAACGACAGGCGCTCGCGGGTCGCGGGCAGGACTTCATGGGGGACTTCGCCCGACAGGAACACCACCAGGCATCCGCCGGTGGGCACCACATCGTGTTCGACGCCTTCGTCCAGGTACATGCGCAACTGACCGCCATGCTCGGGCAGCCAGGCGTCATTGAGGTAGATCACCGCCGAGACCATGCGCCTATCATCATCGCGGAACCGGTCGACATGCTTGAGGTAGAAAGCGCCAGGCGGGTACAGGGCGAAATGGCTCTCGAAATCTTCCAGGCCCAGAAACAAACTGCGATTCATTGCCTCACGCAGGCTGTCCATCAACCCCAGATAACTGTCGCAAGCCTCGGCCTGACCGGGTTCGAGCCATTGGATATGGTCACCGCGAATGCCCTCGCGGATCTCCGAAAACGGCCCGCGCCCTACGGCGGCCGGGGCGAGCTCGCCCTCAGCGGCACGTTTGCGACACTCGGCCGCCAGCGCCTGGGTCAGATCCAGAGGCAGGAAAATATTCTGCTGCGACCAGCCGCGCTCAGCCAGGTCGTCGACGATACGTAACAGCAGCGGATGATCAGAGGATATTTGCATGGCGCGCATAGTATTCCTGTGCCCGCAAATCCGACAGAGCCGCGCAGCGGAGGATTGGTCGGATAAGGCACGCAACCTGATACGAATTCTCGACAAGTACGAATGCCGCACGGAGAATAGTCGCCTGCTGACAGGAGTCCCTATGCGCCGTTTGCTTTTTTCACTGCTGATGTTCTGTGTTTTGCCCGCCTGGGCGGACGGCCACGACCAGTTGTACAAGGTCGCCGGTTGGCCAGAACAACGTGCGCATTTCAACGATGCTCTCTCTGCCGCTCAGCAGCGTTACCAGAACAGCCTGCCGCCGGCGGTGTTTCAGGCTCTGCTCAACAACAGTAATCAGCGCTTTGCGCCCAAAGCCATGGATCAGCGTGCCGAAGCGCAGCTGCGCAAAAAGCTTGCCGATCCGAAACCTGCATTGACCTTCTTCCAATCGCCCTTGGGCAGGAAAATCGTCGCCGCCGAACTGCTGGCGACCCGTCGCGATCAATTGGCGAAAAACGCCAAGGGCTTGCCGAAAATGCAGGCCAGCGATACCCGTCAGCTGATCATTGGTCACCTGGCCCAAGCCCTGCCTGCCCGCGAGGCCGGCGCTGAAGTCAGCCTGGCAATCGCGGGCGTGGCGGCCGACAGCCTGAGCTCGATGATCCCCGGCCTGCTCGGTGGCGGTCAGGCTCAAGGCATGTTGAACGGTCAGCGCCAGCGCCTGATGGAGCAGATCGGCGCCGACCTGAACAATACGCTGCTGTATGTCTATCGCGACCTGTCGGATGAAGAACTGGAAGAGTTCGCCACATTCGCCGAGTCCACTGAAGGCAAGGCTTACTACCAGGCGGCATTGGCGGCGATTCGGGCGGGGTTGGCGGTGGGGCAGAGTACGTCGAGCCTTGCCCAGTAATTTTTGGCGTCAGCCAGATCGCCATCGCGGGCAAGCCCGCTCCCACAGTGGACCTGTGCAAGTCACCCATGACCAATACAAAACCTGTGGGAGCGGGCTTGCCCGCGATGGGGCCCTGACTACCGCTAAAGATTCCGCCCCTTCATCCGCTTGCTCAAAAACCCGAGATACTCCTGCCGCAATCCCGCTGACTCATTCGCCAGATGATGCCGCGCCTTGGGCAGCATCAGCACCTGCGGCCGATCGAACTTATCCCGCAATACATCAAGGTTGTGCTTCCAATCCACGGTCATGTCCGCCTGCCCCTGCACGATCAGCGGCTGCCGCGGGCTGCTCGGTGCCGCTTCGATGCGCTTGATCCAGCGCCCCAGCGCACCGACCCAGGCCGTTGGCAAGCGCAGCGGCTGCAGCGGATCGGCTTGCAGGAATGCGAGGAAGTCAGGGTCGTTGGAGTTCTCGCTGAAACGCCGGGCGATGCCTTTTACGAACGGCTTGAGCAGGTAATAACTGAGCTGCGACCAGCCCCAGGCTCGCGGCCGCACCAGTGGCGACAGCAGAATCACCTGCCCTTGGGCGGGACTGTTCGCGCCCTGATTGAGCACATGATCGATCACGATCGCCCCGCCGGTGCTTTGCCCGCACAGGTGCCAGGGCTGCGGAAGGCCCAGCGATTGCGCCTCGGCCAACAGCCCTTGCAGGGTGCTCTGATACTCGGCGAAGTCCTTGATGCTCGCCCGTTCGCCACTGGACAAGCCATGCCCCGGCAGGTCACAGGCGATCACCACAAAACCCTGGTCCAGCGCCCACTCGATCACATGCCGATAGAGCCCGGTGTGATCGTAGAAACCGTGAAACAAAAACAGCGTTGCCTTCGCCCGCTCGGGACACCAGAGCTGGCTGACCACTTCATAGCCATCGACCTCGAAACGCCCCAGGCCACTGCGCAGGTTTCGCCGGGGGAAATCCAGCCCATAAAAATGCTGATAGGCCATGGCCTCGGTCGACAGCGGCTGCCACTCGGCCAATGGCCGCAGGCTGGCACGCAAATGATCGGGGTCGAAAGTGGCAGACATGGGCTATTCCAGAGCGCGAAACTGACTTTATGGGCCTGCGATATTCATCTGTCGCGGCAAGCATGGCAAGCTAGCCGACCTTCGAGGATTGAAACCCATGCATCCGGCCTACCGCACCACATTGCTTGCCAGCCTGCTCGCCCTTGTGTGTGCCGGCGTGCTGTGGGCCGCCTACGACTGGTTTCAGGGGCGCTACTTGCGCGCCTTCAGCTCGCACACTGCGGTGTTCTCCGGCGACCCATTGCGCCTGCCGGACGAACTTGCCGGCCCCGGCGCCATTCGCCTGGTGCACTTCTGGGACCCCGCCTGCCCGTGCAATGTCGGCAACCAACAACACCTGACCGAACTGGTCGAGCAGTATGTACCGCAGGGCGTCGAGTTCTATGCGGTCCAAAAACCCGGCAGCCATGGTCAATTGCCCGGCACGTTGAGTCGCCTTAAAACCATCACTGTCCTGCCAGGTTCCGAACAGATCCCTGCCAGCCCGGCGGTGGCGATCTGGGACCGCAGTGGCAGGCTGGCGTATTTCGGGCCGTACAGCGAAGGCCTGACCTGCAATTCGAGCAACAGTTTTATCGAGCCCATTCTGCAAGCGCTGAATGAAGGCCGGGCGGTGAACGCCACCCATACGCTGGCGGTGGGTTGCTACTGTCCGTGGCCTGCTGAGGTGAAGTAAGGCATTCCTGACTTTTCCAGGACCGCGATGCCCGGCACAGGAGGTCTGTGCTACACGTTTGCAGCCCACACGGGCGGCAATCCCGAAAGAACAAGGAGTCACCATGAAACGCGTCCTGACCGTACTTGCCTTGCTGATTGTCGTACTCGTCGCCGGGGGCGGCTGGTATGTGTACAGCAAGCAACCGACGCGCCAGGGCCAGGTGCAATTGCAGCACCTGCAAGGTTCGGTGACCGTGCGCTACGACGTGCGCGGCGTGCCGCATATCCGTGCCGAAAACGAAACCGACCTCTACCGCGCCCTTGGCTATGTGCATGCCCAGGACCGACTGTTCCAGATGGAAGCCATGCGGCGCCTGGCCCGTGGTGAGCTGGCCGAAGTCCTCGGCCCGAAACTGATCGACACCGACAAACTGTTTCGCAGCCTGCGCATCCGCGAGCGGGCTGAAAGCTACGTCGCCGCGCTGGATCGTCAGTCGCCGGCCTGGAAGGCCCTGCAAGCCTATCTGGACGGCATCAATCAATATCAGGACAGCCACGCTGCGCCGATAGAGTTCGATGTGCTGGGGATCCCCAAGCGCCCTTTCACTGCCGAAGACAGCATCAGCATCGCCGGCTACATGGCCTACAGTTTTGCCGCGGCGTTTCGCACCGAACCCTTGCTGACTTACGTGCGTGACCAACTGGGCGCCGAGTATCTGAATATCTTTGACCTCGACTGGCAGCCCAAGGGCGTGCTGGCCAAAAGGCGCGCCAACCCTGCTCCGGCCCTCACCGCCAATGACTGGAAGGATCTGAACGCCCTCGCCCGTTTGAGTGAGCAAGCATTGGCCGACCATGGCCTGCCACAATTTGAAGGCAGCAATGCCTGGGTGATTTCCGGCAGCCGCAGCAAAAGCGGCAAGCCACTGCTGGCCGGTGACCCGCACATTCGCTTCTCGGCGCCGTCGGTGTGGTACGAAGCGCACCTGTCGGCGCCGGGTTTCGAGCTTTACGGTTACCATCAGGCGCTGGTGCCGTTTGCGTTTCTGGGCCACAACCTGGACTTCGGCTGGAGCCTGACCATGTTCCAGAACGACGATCTGGACCTGATCGCAGAGAAGGTCAACCCGGACAACCCGAACCAGGTCTGGTATCGCGGCCAGTGGGTCGACATGGTCAACACCGAACAACAGATCGCGGTCAAAGGCCAGTCACCGGTCACGCTGACCCTGCGCCAGTCGCCCCACGGCCCGATCATCAACGATGCGCTCGGCACCGCCGCCGGCAAAACACCGGTCGCCATGTGGTGGGCCTTCCTCGAGACGCCGAATCCGATCCTCGATGGTTTCTACCAGCTCAACCGCGCCGACACCCTGGCCAAGGCCCGCGCCGCCTCGGCCAAGGTTCAGGCGCCGGGGCTGAACATCGTCTACGCCAACGCCAAGGGCGACATCGGTTGGTGGGCCTCGGCGCTGCTGCCCAAGCGCCCGGCCGGGGTGAAGCCCGGTTTCATCCTCGACGGCAGCACCCCCCAGGCGGACAAGGAAGGTTTTTACCCGTTCAGCGCCAACCCACAGGAAGAGAACCCCGCGCGGGGCTATATCGTCTCGGCCAACTTCCAACCGGTGTCGCCGACCGGCATGGAAATTCCCGGTTACTACAACCTCGCCGATCGCGGTCAGCAGCTCAATCGTCAGCTCAGCGACAAGAACGTGAAGTGGGACAACGAGTCCAGCCAGAAGCTGCAACTGGGCACCACCACCGACTACGGCCCGCGCTTGCTGGCGCCGTTGCTACCGGTGCTGCGTGAAGTGGTGAGCGGTCCCGCCGAGCTCAAATTCGTGGAGCAACTGGCGCAGTGGAGCGGCGATTATCCGCTGGACTCCATCAGTGCCACGCTGTTCAACCAGTTCTTGTTCAACCTCACCGACGCGGCGATGCGCGATGAACTGGGCAACGACTTCTTCGAAACGCTGCTGCCGACCCGGGTGATCGATGCCGCACTACCGCGGCTGGCGGCCTCCGCCGACTCACCGTGGTGGGACAACCGCAACACCCCCGGCAAGGAAACTCGCGCCGATACGGTCAAGGTGGCCTGGCAAGCGAGCATGGCTCACCTCAAAACCACCTTGGGTGCCGATGTCGCGCAATGGAAGTGGGGCAAGGCGCACACCCTGACTCACGGCCATCCGCTGGGGACGCAAAAACCCCTGGAGCGGATCTTCAACGTCGGGCCGTTCGCGGCGCCCGGTACCCATGAAGTGCCAAACAACCTCTCGGCCAAGATCGGCCCGGCACCGTGGCCTGTGACTTACGGCCCGTCGACGCGGCGGCTGATCGACTTCGCCGACCCGGCCCACAGCCTGACCATCAACCCGGTCGGTCAGAGCGGCGTGCCATTCGACAGCCACTATGCCGACCAGGCCGAGGCGTATATCGAGGGGGTTTACTACCAGGCGCATTTCAATGATGAAGAAGTGACGGCCAATACCCGTAGTACGTTGAAGCTGTTGCCAGCGCGTTCAGGGCAATAGATTTCTGTTGGTTTAACTGACGTCATCGCGGGCAAGCCCGCTCCCACAGGTTTTGTGTTGATCACAAAATTGTTGCTTCACACCGATCACTGTGGGAGCGGGCTTGCCCGCGATGACGGCATCACCGTCAACATAGATGTCGACGGACAGACCGCTATCGCGAGCAAGCCCGCACACAATGGATTTGGGTTGGCCCCGCAACGGTGGTCAACCCGGCATCAAGCTCAAACCGCTTCCGGCGCCTGGACCCGGCGCACGTCCGGTTGTTTCCAGGAATCGGCGGCGCCTTCCTCGATGGCCTGCTGGATCGCACGCTTGCGAATCTCTTCGGCACGACGGCTGAAGTACCAGACCAGGAACGTGACCAACGACACCGCCAGCAGAATCAGGCTGGCCACGGCGTTGATCTCAGGCTTCACGCCCAGGCGCACCGCGGAGAACACTTCCATCGGCAGGGTCGTGGAACCCGGACCGGATACGAAGCTCGCCAGCACCAGGTCATCCAGCGACAAGGCAAACGACATCATCCCGCCCGCCGCCAGCGACGGCGCGATCATCGGGATGGTGATCAGGAAGAACACCTTCCACGGCCGCGCGCCCAGGTCCATGGCCGCCTCTTCGATGGACAGGTCCAGCTCACGCAAACGCGCCGACACCACCACCGCCACATACGCCGCACAGAACGTGGTGTGGGCGATCCAGATGGTGACGATGCCGCGTTCCTGCGGCCAGCCGATCATCTGCGCCATGGCCACGAACAGCAGCAACAGCGACAGACCGGTGATCACTTCCGGCATCACCAGCGGCGCGGTGACCAGGCCACCGAACAGCGTGCGGCCCTTGAAGTGGGTGATTCGCGTCAGCACGAACGCCGCCAGCGTCCCCAGTGCTACCGCTGCAATCGCGGTGTAGCAGGCGATTTCCAGCGAGCGCACCACCGAGCCCATCAGTTGGGTGTTGTCCATCAACCCCACGTACCACTTGATCGACCAACCGCCCCACACCGTCACCAGTTTCGAGGCGTTGAACGAGTAGATCACCAGGATCAGCATCGGCGCGTAGATGAACAGCAAACCCGCTACCAGCATGAAACTTGAGAAACGGAAGCGCTTCATTCCTTGCCCTCCATTTCTTTAGCCTGACTACGGTTGAACAGGATGATCGGCACAATCAGGATCGCCAGCATCACCACAGCCAGGGCAGACGCCACCGGCCAGTCACGGTTGTTGAAGAACTCTTGCCAGAGCACTTTACCGATCATCAGGGTTTCCGGACCGCCGAGCAGTTCCGGGATCACGAACTCGCCCACCACCGGGATGAACACCAGCATGCAACCGGCGATGATGCCGTTCTTGGACAGCGGCACGGTGATCTTCCAGAAACTGTTGAAGGTGCTCGAACCGAGATCCGACGCGGCTTCCAGCAGACTGGTGTCGTGTTTGACCAGGTTGGCGTAGAGCGGCAGGATCATGAACGGCAGATAGGAGTAAACGACCCCGATGTAAACCGCGAGATTGGTGTTGAGGATCTGCAGCGGTTCGTCGATCCAGCCCATGCTCATCAAAAAGCCGTTGAGCAGACCGTTGTTGCTGAGGATGCCCATCCACGCATACACGCGGATCAGGATCGCGGTCCAGGTCGGCATCATGATCAGCAACACCAGCACCGTCTGCAGTTCTTTGCGGGCGCTGGCAATGGCGTAGGCCATCGGGTAGCCGATCAACAGGCAGAGGACGGTGCTGATCAGCGCCATCTTCAGCGAACCGAGGTAAGCGGCGATGTACAACTCGTCATCGCCCAGCATCGCGTAGTTGCTCAGGTTAAGCAGCACCTGGAGCTTCTGGTCGATGAAGCTGTAGATCTCGGTATACGGCGGAATGGCCACGTCAGCTTCGGCGAAGCTGATCTTCAAGACGATGAAGAACGGCAACATGAAGAACATGAACAGCCAGATGAACGGAACCCCGATGACCAGCTGACGGCCACCGGGAATTATTCGATTGAGCCGGCGTTTGAATTTGCGCAGGTTCATGAGCGAAGTACCACGCCGCTGTCATCTTCCCAATACACGTAAACCTGATCACCCCAGGTCGGCCGCTGGCCACGGCGCTCGGCGTTGGCGACGAACGACTGGACGATCTTGCCGCTCGGCAGTTCGACGTAGAACACCGAGTGGCCACCGAGGTAGGCGATGTCATGCACTTTGCCGCTGGACCAGTTGTATTCGCAGGTCGGCATGGTCGGCGTCACCAGCAGCTTTTCCGGACGGATCGCGTAGGTCACGGATTTGTCCTGCACCGAAGTGCTGATGCCGTGGCCCACATAAATCTGCCGGTCCAGGTCCTTGCAGGTGATGATCGCGTGGCCTTCGGCGTCGTCGATCACTTCACCGTCAAAGATGTTGACGTTGCCGATGAACTCGCAGACCAGGCGGCTGGTCGGGGTTTCGTAGATGTCGATCGGGCTGCCGATCTGGGCGATCCAGCCCAGGTGCATGATCGCGATGCGCTCGGCCATGGTCATGGCTTCTTCCTGGTCGTGGGTCACCATCACGCAGGTCACGCCGACCCGTTCGATGATCTCGACCAGTTCCAGTTGCATTTGCGAGCGCAGCTTCTTGTCCAGCGCGCCCATCGGTTCGTCGAGCAGCAACAGCTTCGGTCGCTTGGCCAAAGAACGCGCCAGCGCCACACGCTGACGCTGACCGCCAGACAACTGATGCGGTTTGCGCTTGGCGTACTGGCTCATCTGCACCAGCTTGAGCATGTCGGCCACACGTGCATCGACTTCAGCGGCGGGAAGCTTGTCCTGCTTGAGGCCGAAGGCGATGTTCTGCGCCACGGTCATGTGCGGGAACAAGGCGTAGGACTGGAACATCATGTTGATCGGCCGCTCGTACGGCGGCATGTCCGTGATGTCTACGCCATCGAGGTAAATGCGCCCCTCCGTGGGCCGTTCGAAACCTGCCAGCATCCGCAGCAAGGTGGATTTGCCCGAACCCGAGCCGCCGAGCAGGGCGAAGATTTCGCCTTTCTTGATTTCCAGGGACACGTCGTCCACGGCAATCGTCTCGTCGAACTTTTTGGTGACCCGGTCGATTTTGACCAGCACCTGTTTAGGTGTCTGATCGCCCTCGAGGGCTTTCTTATAGGCGCCGGAGGCAACTGCCATTTACGAAACTCCCAACAGAATTTGCAGTTCGCTCAACGTGGCGAACCTGGATAGTTTGAAGCTATTTGCCCGATTTGACCTTGGTCCAGCTGCGCGTCATCAAACGTTGAATGTTCGGTGGCAACTCGATGGAGACGTATGTCTTGTCGAGGACCGCTTGCGGTGGATAGACCGATGCGTCGGTGCGTATGGACTGTTCCATCAGTTTGTCCGACCCGGGGTTCGGGTTGGCGTAGCCTACGGAATCGCTGACCTTGGCAATCACCTCGGGTTTCAGCAAATAGTTGATGAAGGCATGGGCTTCTTTGGCGTTGGCCGCATCCTTGGGGATCGCCAGCATGTCGAACCAGAGCGCGCCGCCTTCTTTCGGAATCGAGTAGGCGATGTTCATGCCTTTGCCGGCTTCAGCCGCGCGGGCCTTGGCCTGGAACATATCGCCGGAGAAACCGATCGCCACACAGATGTCACCATTGGCCAGGTCTGCGATGTATTTGGACGAATGGAAATACGTCACGTAAGGCCGCACCGCCAGCAATTTGGCTTCGGCCTTTTTGTAGTCTTCTGGATTGGTGCTGTTGGCGTTCAGGCCCATGTAGTTGAGGACCGTGGGCATCATTTCATCGGCGGAGTCGAGGAACGCCACGCCACAGCTGTGCAGCTTCTTGATGTTCTGCGGCTCGAACACCACATCCCACGAATCGATCTTGTCGAGGCCCAGCACGGCCTTGACCTTGTCGACGTTGTAACCGATGCCGTTGGTGCCCCACAGATACGGTACGGCGTACTGATTGCCCGGATCGTTCTCTTCCAGGCGCTTGAGCAGTACCGGGTCGAGGTTGGAATAGTTAGTCAGCTTCGATTTATCGAGCTTCTGGAAAGCCCCGGCCTTGATCTGCTTGCCAAGAAAGTGGTTGGACGGCACGACCACGTCATATCCGGTACGCCCGGCCAGCAACTTGCCTTCCAGGGTTTCGTTGGAATCGAATACGTCATATACCGGCTTGATGCCGGTTTCTTTCTGGAAGTCGGCCAGAGTGGTCTCACCGATGTAGTCCGACCAATTATAAATATGCACTGTGCCAGCGGCCTGAACACTGACAGCGAGTGTCAGCCCGGCACCGACCAGCAGTGCATTGCGCAACAAAGAAAAAATAGGCAAGTGGAGGTCCTCTAAAATTAGTTGGGCCCAAGTTGCCCCGCGTTACATGACAGCCATGGCTGCCTGGCAACAAAACCGGCGCGCAACTTACCCTCGAAAAACCGTTCCAGCAAAACTTTCTGTCATTTAATTATTCCTGTTGCCGCCGTCGCGCGACGACGGCAACAGGTAGTTGCCTCAAATCGGCTTATTTACCGGATTTGATCTTGGTCCAGCTGCGAGTCAGGATCCGCTGGGTCGCGGCCGGCAAGTCGGCAATCGCGTACAGCTTGGCCAGCACGTCCGCTGGCGGGTAGATACCCGGGTCGGCAGTGATTTCTTTTTCAACCAGCGGCGTGGCGGCTGCGTTACCGTTCGGGAAACGCACGGCGTTGGTGATCTCGGCCATGATTTCCGGCTTCTGCAGGAAGGTCATGAACTTGTAGGCGCCTTCGACGTTTTCGGCATCTTTAGGGATGGCGACCATGTCGTAGAAGCTGCCGGCACCTTCTTTGGGAATGTTGTAGCTGACTTTCACCTTGTCACCGGCTTCAGCGGCGCGCGCCTTGGCCTGGTAGATGTCACCCGAGTAACCCACGGCGACGCAGATGTTGCCATTGGCCAGGTCGGAGATGTACTTGGACGAGTGGAAGTAGCCCACCGAAGGACGAATCTTCAGGAACAGCGCTTCGGCTTCAGCCAGTTGTTTCTTGTCCTGGGTGTCGGTTGGATAGCCCAGGTAATGCAACGCCACCGGAATCATCTCGGTTGGCGAATCGAGGAAGCTGATACCGCACGACTTCAACTTGGCAGCGTTTTCAGGTTTGAACAGCAAGTCCCAGGAATTGGTCGGCGCGTCGGCACCCAGTGCAGCCTTGACCTTGTCAGGGTTGAAACCGATACCGATCGAACCCCACATGTAAGGAAATGCGTGTTCGTTACCCGGGTCGCTTACCGATACTGCTTTAAGCAGGTCCGGGTTCAGGTTTTTCCAGTTAGGCAGTTTGGACTTGTCCAGCTTCTGGTAAACGCCGGCCTTGATCTGCTTGGCCAGGAAGTTGTTCGACGGCACGACGATGTCATAGCCGGACTTGCCTGCCAGCAACTTGGCTTCAAGGGTTTCGTTACTGTCGAACACGTCGTAGACAACTTTGATACCCGACTCGGCCTCGAATTTCTTGACGGTATCCGGCGCGATGTAATCGGACCAGTTGTACACGTGCAGCACTTTGTCGTCGGCCTGAACGGCGCCCGCCATCACGCCCATCAGGGACATGGCGAGGAGGGTCTTGCCAGCTATCTTCATACCTAATGCCTTCATGGGTAATGCTCCAATTTTTCTTTTTAACCACGTGCTCAGTGGCCGGTTAACGGGCATCCGAACAACCGTTAGTCTGGCAAGATCCAAGGCTGGCTTTCAAGGAAAGACCCATCCTTTGTTTGCACGGAACGAAGTGCAAACATTGCACCTCGCTCAGAGCCTAGCACTTAGCCCTGCAACGCACTCAGGGTCAGGTCCAGGCACTTGCGCGCCTTGGTCACCAACTCGTCGATTTCAGCCGGTGTAATCACCAGTGGCGGAGCAATGATCATGGTGTCGCCGACGGCGCGCATGATCAGGCCGTTTTCGAAGCAGAACGTGCGGCAGATCATGCCAACGCCCTTGCCTTCGTAACGTTTGCGGGTGGCTTTGTCCTGAACCAGTTCGATGGCCCCCAACAGACCGACCCCACGCACTTCCCCCACCAACGGGTGATCGCTCAGTTCCCGTAGACGCTTTTGCAAATAAGGTGCCGTTTCTGTGCGCACGCGCTCGACAATTTTCTCATCGCGCAAGATGCGGATGTTTTCCAGCGCTACCGCAGCAGCCACCGGGTGCCCGGAATACGTGAAACCGTGGTTGAAATCACCGCCTTCATTGAGCACTTCGACCACATCGTCACGCACGATCAGGCCGCCCATCGGGATGTAACCGGACGTCAGGCCTTTGGCGATGGTCATCATATGGGGCTTGAGGTCGTAGAAATCGCTGCCGAACCACTCGCCGGTACGGCCGAAACCGCAGATCACTTCGTCGGCCACGAACAGAATGTCGTACTTGGCGAGGATTTCCTTGATGCGTGGCCAGTAGCTGTCTGGCGGGATGATCACGCCGCCGGCGCCCTGGATCGGCTCGGCAATAAAGGCGCCGACGTTGTCGACGCCGACTTCCAGGATTTTCTCTTCCAGCTGATTGGCTGCCCAGATACCGAACTCGTCCGGGGTCATGTCACCGCCTTCGCCGAACCAGTACGGCTGGGCGATGTGGACAATGCCCGGGATCGGCAAGTCGCCCTGTTCGTGCATGTACGTCATGCCACCCAGGCTCGCGCCGGCGACGGTGGAACCGTGATAGCCGTTCTTGCGACTGATGATGACTTTCTTCTTCGGCTGGCCCTTGATCGCCCAGTAATGGCGAACCATGCGCAGCATGGTGTCGTTGCCTTCGGACCCGGAACCGGTGAAGAACACGTGATTCATGCCTTCAGGCGCAACGTCGGCAATCACCTTGGCCAGCTCCAGCACCGGCGGGTGAGCGGTCTGGAAGAACAGGTTGTAATAAGGCAGTTCGCGCATCTGTTTGCTGGCGGCATCGGCCAGCTCATCGCGACCGTAGCCGATCGCGACGCACCACAGGCCGGCCATGCCGTCGAGGATCTTGTTGCCTTCGCTGTCCCAGAGGTAAACGCCCTTGGCGCTGGTGATGATGCGCGGGCCTTTCTCTTTCAGCTGTTTGAAGTCGCTGAACGGGGCCAGGTGGTGATCGCTGCTCAGGGCTTGCCACTCACGGGTTTGCGGGTTGTTGCTGGTCATGCGAATTCTCCTTGGATTCCAGTGAAGGCGCGGCGATTTACAGCCGCGCCCGGCGCATCAGACGGCGAAGAGCAGGAACTCCCGCTCCCACGAACTGATCACGCGCTTGAAGTTTTCATGCTCGGCCCGCTTGACCGCGACGTAGCCCGTGATGAATTTCTTGCCCAGGTATTTTTCGATGGTCTTGCTGTTTTCCATCCGTTCCAGGGCGTCTTCGATGGTCAATGGCAAGCGCAGGTTGCGCCGCTCGTAACCACGACCCACGACCGGAGCACTCGGGTTATGCCCTTCGACCATGCCAATCAGCCCGCACAACAGGCTGGCAGCGATAGCCAGGTATGGGTTGGCATCGGCACCCGGTAGACGGTTTTCCACCCGACGGTTCTGCGGTCCTGCATCTGGAACCCGCAGGCCCACGGTGCGGTTCTCTTCGCCCCACTCCACGTTCACCGGCGCCGAGGTATCCGGCAGGAAGCGGCGGAACGAATTGACGTTGGGGGCGAACAGCGGCAGCAGCTCAGGAATGAATTTCTGCAGACCGCCGATGTGGTTGAGGAACAGCTGGCTCATGGTCCCGTCTTCATTGGAGAAAACGTTTTTGCCGGTCTCGATGCTGATGATGCTCTGGTGCAAGTGCATGGCGCTGCCCGGCTCGCCGGTCATGGGTTTGGCCATGAAGGTTGCCGCCACGTTGTGCTTGAGCGCGGCTTCACGCATGGTGCGTTTGAACACCAGAATCTGGTCGGCCAGGGACAGGGCATCGCCATGACGGAAGTTGATTTCCATCTGTGCCGTGCCGTCCTCGTGGATCAGCGTGTCGAGGTCCAGTTCCTGCAGTTCACACCAGTCGTAGACGTCTTCGAATAACGGATCGAATTCGTTCGCCGCTTCAATGGAGAACGACTGGCGACCGGTTTCCGGGCGACCGGAGCGACCAATCGGCGGTTGCAGCGGGTAGTCCGGGTCATCACTGCGTTTGGTGAGGTAAAACTCCATTTCCGGCGCCACGATCGGCTGCCAGCCGTGGTCGGCGTAGAGCTTCAACACCTTCTTGAGCACGTTGCGCGGCGACAGCTCGATCGGGTTGCCCTGCTTGTCGTAAGTATCGTGGATCACGATGGCGGTGGGCTCGATGGCCCAGGGCACCAGAAACACCGCGTTCTGGTCGGGACGGCAGATCATGTCGATGTCGGCCGGGTCGAGCAGTTCGTAATAGATGTCGTCTTCGACATAGTCGCCAGTCACGGTCTGCAACAGAACGCTTTCGGGCAGGCGCATGCCTTTTTCGGCAATGAACTTGTTGGTCGGCGAGATCTTGCCCCGGGTGATGCCGGTCAGGTCGCCAATCATGCATTCGACTTCTGTGATCTTGCGGTCTTTCAACCAATCGGTGAGCTGGTCGAGGTTGTTACTCATAAATGCCTCTTAGGCTGAGTTTCCTGGCTTTTATAAGTCAGGCGTTGTTTGACGCATCGGCGTCGCGTTGTAGAGCATGCTTGCGGCAGGCATCGCCAAATGCCTGGAAAATCGCAAGGTAGTCAGGATTCAAGCTTACCTGCCATTCGGGATGCCATTGCACCCCTAAAGCAAAAGCCTTGCCTTCGATAACAGAGACGGCTTCGATCAACCCGTCGGGTGCCACCGCTTCCACACGAAGGCCAGGCGCCAGACGCTCGATGCCCTGACCATGAATCGAATTGACTTGAATCTCGCTCTTCAGGCCTAGCCTGGCAAGTACACCGCCTGGTTGAACGTGCACCGGGTGACTTGGCGCGTACTGCCCTTCCAGCGGCAGGCTGTCGTCTTCACGGTGATCCATGAACGGACCGGCCTCGTGAACCTTCTGATGCAGACTGCCGCCGAATGCCACATTCATTTCCTGGAAGCCGCGGCAAATGCCGAGCACGGGAACACCGGCCTCGACAGCGGCGCGGATCAGCGGGAGAGTGGTGGCATCGCGTGCAGAGTCATGAGCAGTACCCGGCGCACTGGCCGGGCCGTTATAGTGAAACGGTTCTATATTAGAAGGAGAGCCTGTAAAGAGAATGCCGTCCAGAGCGTCCAGAATTTCGGACGGCGCCAGCTGATCCGCCAGGGATGGAAGAATCAACGGCAGGCCCTTGGCAGCTGAAGCCACGGCGCGTACGTATTTGTCGCCACTGATGTGATAAGCATGCAGACCGATCTGCTTTGAGCAGGCGGTGACGCCGATTAACGGCAGGCGAGACATGAAGCACCCCGGTATTATTGCTGTTATGGGTTTAAATCGAGCTTAGCCTTGTTCATTTTTTTACACAACACCCCCGTAAAAAATACAACACGGCCCGCTCAAGCTCGCGGGCGCCAAGACGACTGAAGGCAAAAAAACGCCCCAAAGTGCCTCAAAAAAGCCCCGCGAGTGCTTTTTTAGGGCAAAAAAGGCCTCGCTTGACTTCGGCATGCCGTTCGGGTTGACTGGAATCCGAAGAGATCAATGATTGATATTTTTAACAACAAAGGTGTTGCATCATGTCGGTACCCCCGCGTGCCGTTCAGCTTAACGAAGCGAACGCGTTCCTTAAGGAACATCCTGAGGTTCTGTACGTTGACCTTCTGATTGCGGATATGAATGGTGTGGTGCGCGGCAAGCGCATTGAACGCACCAGCCTCCACAAGGTTTACGAGAAAGGCATCAACCTGCCGGCCTCTCTATTTGCTCTGGATATCAATGGCTCGACGGTCGAAAGCACCGGCCTGGGCCTGGACATCGGCGATGCTGACCGAATCTGCTATCCAATCCCCGACACCCTGTGCAATGAGCCCTGGCAGAAGCGCCCGACCGCGCAACTGCTGATGACCATGCACGAACTCGAAGGTGATCCTTTCTTCGCCGACCCGCGCGAAGTCCTGCGACAAGTCGTAGCCAAGTTCGACGAGATGGGCCTGACCATCTGCGCTGCGTTCGAACTGGAGTTCTACCTGATCGACCAGGAGAACGTGAACGGTCGCCCACAACCGCCGCGCTCGCCGATCTCCGGCAAACGCCCGCATTCGACACAGGTCTACCTGATCGACGACCTCGACGAATACGTCGATTGCCTCCAGGACATTCTGGAAGGTGCGAAAGAGCAAGGCATCCCTGCCGACGCGATCGTCAAGGAAAGTGCCCCGGCACAGTTCGAAGTGAACCTGCACCACGTGGCCGACCCGATCAAGGCCTGCGACTATGCGGTCCTGCTCAAGCGTCTGATCAAAAACATCGCCTATGACCATGAGATGGACACCACCTTCATGGCCAAGCCTTACCCAGGCCAGGCGGGTAACGGTCTGCATGTCCACATCTCGATTCTTGATAAAGATGGCAAAAACATTTTTGCCAGCGAGGATCCCGAGCAGAACGCCGCACTGCGTCACGCGATCGGCGGTGTGCTCGAGACCCTGCCGGCGCAGATGGCTTTCCTCTGCCCGAACGTCAACTCCTACCGTCGTTTCGGCGCACAGTTCTACGTGCCGAACTCGCCGTGCTGGGGCCTGGACAACCGTACCGTGGCCATCCGCGTACCAACCGGTTCCTCCGATGCCGTGCGCATCGAACACCGTGTCGCCGGCGCCGACGCCAACCCGTATCTGTTGATGGCTTCTGTTTTGGCCGGTGTACATCACGGTCTGACCAACAAGATCGAGCCGGGCGCACCCGTGGAAGGCAACTCCTACGAGCAGAACGAGCAAAGCCTGCCAAACAACTTGCGTGATGCATTGCGTGAGCTGGACGACAGCGAAGTCATGGCCAAGTACATCGATCCGAAATACATCGACATTTTTGTCGCCTGTAAAGAGAGCGAGCTGGAGGAGTTCGAACACTCCATCTCCGACCTTGAGTACAACTGGTACCTGCATACCGTTTAAGCGGTTGCAGTAAACACAACGCCGCCGGCTGAGAAGGCCGAGCGGCGTTTTTTTATGGCCGCCTACGGCGGATCGCGGGCAAGCCCGCTCCCACAGGGATCGTCTGCGTATTCAATATCTGCATTCAACACATGACATTGTGGGAGCGGGCTTGCCCGCGATGGCGGCCGGGAAGACAACACACAACTCGACTCGTACAATGCCCGCTGCCCCGCAGGAGACTTCAATGACGCGCACCGCCACCATTCGCAAACCCCGCGCCCGCAGTCAGGCCCGGATCGATTCGATACTCGATGCCGCCCGCACGTTGCTGGCCGCCGAGGGCGTGGCCAGCCTGTCGATCTACAGCGTCGCCGAACGCGCGGAGATCCCGCCCTCCTCCGTCTACCATTTTTTCGCCAGCGTCCCGGCCCTGCTTGAAGCCCTGACCGCCGACGTCCACGCCGCATTCCGCGCCTGCCTGCAAGCACCCATCGATCACCATGCCCTCAACGGCTGGCGCGATCTGTCGCGACTGGTGGAACAACGCATGCTCGCCATCTACGACGAAGACGCCGCCGCCCGCCAACTGATCCTCGCCCAGCACGGCCTGACTGAAGTCACCCAGGCCGACCGCCAGCACGACATCGAACTCGGCGACCTGATGCACAAGCTGTTCGACCACCACTTCGAATTGCCGAGGCTGCCAAGTGATGTCGATGTGTTTGCGCTGGCCATGGAGCTGGGCGATCGGGTGTATGCACGCTCGGTGCAGCAGCATGGGCAGATCACGCCGCGCATGGCTGAAGAAGGGATGCGGGTGTTTGATGCTTATCTTGGGTTGTATTTGCCACCTTATCTGCCCAAGCGCGGTATTACAGCCTGATCCTCGCGGGCTTCACTGGCCCCTTCGCGAGCAAGCCCGCTCCCACAGTGGATTTCTGTCGTACAGAGAATCTGTGCCCACTGAAGATCAAATGTGGGAGCGGGCTTGCTCGCGAAGGGCGCACCGCCGAACTCACTGAATCACACGCATAAAAACCCCCGAAGGGCTCACACCCTCCAGGGTTGTTGTTTACGCACGCACTTACAACTTGGCGATCGACACCTCGGTGGATTTCACAAACGCGATTACTTCACTGCCGACCACCAGTTCCAGCTCTTTCACCGAACGAGTGGTAATCACCGAAGTGACGATGCCGGAGGCCGTCTGCACGTCGATTTCCGACAGCACGTCACCCAGCACGATTTCCTTGATCGAGCCTTTGAACTGGTTACGAACGTTGATGGCTTTGATAGTCATGATGTTGATTCCTGTCGTTGGATGAATCTTTAAGTTATTGCGCCCAACGCAATTGCGCAGGCAGTGGTGAAACAGGTTCCGGTTCCGGCGGTTGGCCAGGCAGGGACAGCACGCGGTTGAGCACTTCGGTTTCCAGCGCCGCCAGCCGATGGGAGCCACGGACCCGAGGGCGCGGCAGCTCCACATGCAGGTCGAGGCCGACTTCGCCCTCTTCAATCAGGATCACCCGATCGGCAATCGCCACTGCTTCGCTGACGTCGTGGGTCACCAGCAACACCGTGAAGCCATGCTGTTGCCAGAGCCGTTCGATCAGTTGCTGCATTTCGATTCGGGTCAGGGCATCCAATGCGCCCAGCGGTTCGTCGAGCAACAGCAAGCGCGGTTGATGAATCAACGCGCGAGCCAGGGCCACACGCTGTTTTTGCCCGCCGGACAAGGCTGCCGGCCATTCGTTGGCGCGATCCGCCAGGCCGACGGCTTCCAGCGCTTGCAATGCTTGTGGCCGCCAGTTGCCCTTGAGCCCGAGACCGACGTTGTCGATGATCTTTTTCCACGGCAGCAGACGCGCTTCCTGGAACATCAGTCGAGTGTCTTCCCGCGCATCATTCAGTGGCGCTGCGCCTGCAAGCAGCTGCCCCCCCGTGGGCTTGTCGAGACCGGCGAGCAAGCGCAGCAAAGTACTTTTGCCGCAGCCGCTACGCCCGACCACCGCGACAAACTGCCCGGCCGGAATGTGCAGGTCGATTTCACGCAGCACCTGCCGTGAACCGAAGGTTTTTTGCAGCTTGCGCACCACCAGCGGAATACCGCGCAGCAGGCGTGGAGGTTGTTGAGCCGTCATGCGGCACCTCCCTTGGCAACCTGATAAGCCGGATGCCAGCGCAGCCACACGCGTTCAAGCCCACGCGCCGCAAAATCAGCCAGCTTGCCGAGCACCGCGTACAAAAGAATCGCCAGCACCACCACGTCGGTCTGCAAGAACTCCCGGGCATTCATCGCCAGATAGCCAATGCCCGAGCTCGCGGAAATGGTTTCCGCCACGATCAATGTCAACCACATGAAGCCCAGCGCAAAACGCACACCGACCAGAATCGATGGCAGCGCACCCGGCAAAATCACTTGGCGAAACAGGCTGAAACCGGACAAGCCATAACTGCGCGCCATCTCCACCAGCGCCGGATCGACGTTGCGAATGCCGTGATACGTGTTGAGGTAAATCGGGAACAACGTACCCAACGCCACCAGAAAAATCTTCGCCGACTCGTCGATGCCGAACCACAGGATCACCAGCGGAATCAACGCCAGATGCGGCACGTTGCGGATCATCTGCACCGAACTGTCGAGCAGGCGTTCGCCCCACGTCGACAGGCCAGTGATGAAGCCCAACGCAAGACCGATGCCGCCGCCGATGACGAAACCGAGCGCCGCGCGCCAGCCGCTGATGGCCAGATGAGTCCAGATTTCACCGCTGCTGACCAGGCTCACACCGGCTTCGATCACCGCGATCGGCGCCGGCAGAATCCGCGTCGACAACCAGCCCGCCGACACCGACAACTGCCACACCGCCAGCAACAAGACCGGCAGCGCCCAGGGCGCGAGGTTGTGGATGATTTTCTTCATGGCGGCGCCTCAGCTCTGGGACGCGGCTTTGGGAAGAATGTCGTTGGCTACCATCTCGCCGAACGGGCTGACGTAACCGGCGCTTTTCGGCAGGTCCGGACGCTCGATATCCAGGTGCGGGAACAGCAACTCAGCCACCCGATAGGACTCTTCCAGGTGTGGATAACCGGAGAAGATGAACGTATCGATGCCCAGGTCCGCGTATTCCTTCACGCGTGCCGCCACGGTCGGGCCATCGCCGACCAGCGCCGTACCGGCACCGCCGCGCACCAGACCAACACCGGCCCAAAGGTTGGGGCTGACTTCCAGATGGTCGCGACTGCCACCATGCAAGGCGGCCATCCGTTGCTGGCCGACCGAATCGAAACGCGCCAGAGACGCCTGGGCACGGGCAATGGTGTCATCGTCCAGATGCGAGATCAGTCGATCCGCCGCTTGCCACGCCTCGGCATTGGTTTCGCGAACGATCACATGCAGACGAATACCGAAGCGCACGGTGCGACCGAGCTTCGCGGCTTTGGCACGAACCTGCTCGATTTTTTCTGCCACGGCGGCCGGTGGCTCGCCCCAGGTCAGAACCATTTCGACCTGCTCTGCCGCGAGGTCTTGGGCGGCTTCCGACGAGCCGCCGAAATACAGCG
The DNA here is from genome assembly GCF_053629455.1 of Pseudomonas sp. F-14 TE3482. NCBI lineage: Bacteria > Pseudomonadati > Pseudomonadota > Gammaproteobacteria > Pseudomonadales > Pseudomonadaceae > Pseudomonas > Pseudomonas sp. F-14 TE3482. The sequence continues at coordinate 1,560,417 of NZ_JBRJII010000001.1, read as the reverse complement.
GCGGGCGCGGTTGCTGGATCGGCGGATAGAGCAACTTGGCGCCCTTCACGCTGATGTGCTGACCGTCGTAATCAACCGTTTCACCTTCCAGCACCCGGCGCCAGATGCGGGTGAATTCCACCGAAGCCTGATAGCGCTCTTCGTGACTGAGGAACAAACCGTCGCCGGCCAGTTCTTCCGGATCGCCACCGGTGACCAGGTTGAACAGCGCACGACCGCCAGACAAGCGATCCAGTGTCGCGGCCTGACGCGCCGCCACCGTCGGGGAAATGATCCCGGGGCGCAGGGCGACAAGGAATTTCAAACGCTGGGTCACCGGGATCAGCGATGCGGCTACCAGCCACGAGTCTTCGCAGGAGCGACCAGTGGGAATCAGTACCCCGCCAAAGCCCAGACGATCCGCCGCTTGCGCGACCTGTTGCAGGTAACCGTGGTCGACGGCGCGAGCGCCTTCAGCGGTGCCAAGGTAATGGCCGTCGCCATGGGTAGGCAGGAACCAGAAGATATTAAGGCTCATGGAGTGGTCTCCTCAGGAAATCGAATTACGGCGCTTTGGCCACGGTGGCGGGTGGCGTCCAGATCACGTCTTTGATGTTCAAGGGTTTGGGAATCAGCTTGAGCTGGTAGAAGCTGTCGGCGATTTTCTGCTGGGCGGCGACCACGTCGGGGGTCAGGAACAGCGCGCCGTAACCCTGGCGTTTCACCGAGGTCAGGGTGATGTCCGTTGGCAGGCCGAGCAGTGGCGAAACTTGCTTGGTCACGTCCTCGGGATTGGCCTTGGACCATTCACCAACTGCGCGTACTTCTTCCACCAGCGCCTTGATCACTTGAGGATTCTTCTGCGCGTAAGGTTTGGTCGCCAAGTAGAACTGATGGTTGTCGACGAGGCCTTTGCCGTCGCGCAGCGTGCGTGCTTGCAGTTGCTGTTCGGCGGCGGCCTGGTACGGGTCCCAGATCACCCAGGCATCGACGCTGCCACGCTCGAATGCAGCGCGGGCATCGGCTGGCGGCAGGAACACGGTCTGGATGTCGGTGTATTTGAGGCCAGCGTCTTCAAGCGCACGCACCAACAGGTAGTGCACGTTGGAGCCCTTGTTGAGCACGACTTTCTTGCCCTTGAGGTCCTGCACCGATTTGATCGGCGAGTCCTTCGGCACCAGGATCGCTTCGCTGTGGGGCGCTGGCGGTTCATAGGCAACGTAGAGCAAATCGGCACCGGCCGCCTGAGCGAACACGGGCGGCGTTTCACCGGTGACCCCAAAGTCGATGGAGCCGACGTTCAGGCCTTCGAGCAGTTGCGGGCCGCCGGGGAATTCAGTCCATTGCACGTCCACGCCTTGGCCGGCGAGGCGTTTTTCCAGAGTACCTTTGGCTTTGAGCAGCACCAGAGTGCCGTACTTTTGATAACCGATCCGGAGTGTCTCGGCCTGAGCTTGAGTAATGGCGCCGAAGGTTACAGCCGCAGCAAACAGAGCGACCAGACCGCGACGCAAAATGACAGTGCGCATAGCGCTCTCCTTTTTTGCAGTTGGGTTTTGGCTGCACCTGCTTGCCCGTTAGCGGGCCAGTAAGGTGGAGTACTTCAAATTCAGATGTGGCTTGAGGACTGGCTTAAATGCTCCAGCGAGCACTCAACAAACGTTCGTTCAACAGGTTTGGATCAAGCGGCTTGGGCCGACGAGCCATGGCGCTGAAAAACTGCTCCAGCGCTTCAAACAATCGTTGCGCAAGCTCCGGCGCCAATTGCGCCTGGGCGCTGCCTTCGCCGTAAGCGATCTGGCTGTCCACGGCGAAAATCCCCTGCAGCATTTCCTGGGCTTTCAACGCCGACAGCACCGGTTTGAGCGCGTAATCCACCGCCAACATGTGGGCGATACTGCCGCCGGTAGCCATCGGCAAAACCACCTTGTGGCTCAGAGCACGTTCGGGCAGCAGATCGAGCAAGGTTTTCAGCGCACCGGAGAACGACGCTTTGTAAACCGGCGTGGCGATCAACAAGCCATCGGCGTTTTCAATCTGTTGCAACAGGTCGATCACTTTCGGGCTGTCGAAGCGGGCATGCAGCAAATCTTCGGCCGGGAAGTCCCGTACCTGGTAACTCACCACTTCCACACCTTGCTCTTGTAACCAGCGTCGCGAGCGCTCCAGCAAAACCCCGGAACGGGAGCGTGGGCTGGGACTGCCACCGAGTGAGACGACCAGCATTCAGACAATTCCTTGAGCGGTGTTGGCGATTCGCAGCTTGCGATCTCGCGTTGATGGAGTGACCTTAACAGCTGATTTATATATCTATAAATCATATTTATTCATTTAGTTATGCGATATAGATCTATGTGAAACTGTTTTTCCCAGGTAAAAAAAAGGCCGTCGAAACGGCCCAAAATCCCCTGCTTTGGTTGATGCCTGTAAAAGATCGCAGCCTTCGGCAGCTCCTACAGCTGTACGCCAATCCATGTAGGAGCTGCCGAAGGCTGCGATCTTTTGACGTTTAACGATTCGGCTGCGGCGTCAGGCGCAGGTATGGCCTCACCGCGCGATAACCCTTGGGAAAGCGTTGCCTGATTTCATCTTCGTCCTTGAGCGACGGCACGATCACCACCTCATCACCGTCTTGCCAGTTGGCCGGGGTGGCCACTTTGTAGTTGTCGGTGAGCTGCAGTGAATCGATCACCCGCAAAATTTCATTGAAGTTACGGCCGGTACTCGCCGGGTAAGTAATCGTCAGCCGAATCTTCTTGTTCGGATCGATCACGAACAGAGAACGTACGGTCAGGGTGTCGTTGGCATTCGGATGGATCAGGTCATACAGGTCGGACACTTTACGGTCCGCATCGGCGAGGATCGGGAAGTTGACGATGGCGTTTTGGGTTTCGTTGATGTCCTCGATCCACCTGTGATGCGAGTCCACCGGGTCGACCGACAGAGCAATGGCTTTGACGCCGCGCTGGGTGAATTCATCCTTGAGCCTGGCGGTGAAGCCCAGCTCGGTGGTGCACACCGGCGTGAAGTCCGCCGGATGGGAAAACAACACGCCCCAGCTATCGCCCAGCCATTCGTGGAAACGGACAGTGCCGGCGCTGGAATCCTGTTCGAAATCGGGGGCGATATCGCCAAGTCTGAGGCTCATGGTGCTGCTCCTTGTGAGTGCTTGTTGAGCTCAACTGTGCCTGCATTCCTTAGAGAACAAAAAGAATAAATATCGATTTATTTAGATCATAAGTGAATATTAAATATCTGTTCACTGGACCTGAATGCACATGAGGACGAACATCGCCGACAAGGTTCGAGAAGGCCTTGAGTTGCTGCAAAGAGGGGATTTTCAAGGCGGGATTACGGGGGTGACCTCGCTTTGAAAACGCAAAAGCCCCGCCCGGCGAGATGCCGGGCGGGGCTTTTTTTTGGTTCTACGTTTTACATGAAGTTGTAAGTGTAGTTGAAGATCAGGCGAGTCTGATCCTGATCGGCGATACCGGTACTGCTGCCACGGTAGGTGCCGTGACGCAAGGTAGTGCCAAAGCCTTTCAGAGGGCCTTGCTGGACAACGTAGTCCAGGCGCATGTCGCGTTCCCACTCGGACGAATCGCTTCCACCAGTGGCGGATTTGATGTCATCGCCGTGGAGGTAGGCAATTGCAGCTTTCAAACCCGGAACGCCCAGTGCGGTGAAATCATAGGAGTATTGACCGAACGTGGTGTTCTCACCTGCGCGGACAAACTGATGGATCATGCTATCGGTAAACAGGTAGAAACTTGAGCCGCCAGCCCCTTCGTTACGACCGCTGTCATTCAAAAGGCTGCCCTGGTTCAGGTAAACGAAGCCGCCGTCATCACCGACTTGCTGGTGTCCCAACAAGAATGCGCTGCCACCCAGGGTATAGGTGAACATGGCGCTCCAGGTCTTGTTATCGACCTCGCCCGGGGTCTTGGCATAGCCACCGTTGTTGTTGAACCGATAGCCGGCGTCACCGTTGCGACCATCTGAGCTGCTGTCGAAGTAACGCAAGTCAGTCTTGAACGACTGGCCTTCGGTAATCGGGAAAACATGTACCGCGCCCAGGAAGTGCTGTTTGTAATAGTCTTGCAGGTTGGCGTAGTAGTACTGCAGGGTCAGGTCTTTGGTGACCTTCCAGTCCGCACCACCATAACGGAACTGGTTGCTGTCCTGAGTACCGCCACTCACTGCCAGGCCGGTGCTGTTGGTTCCCGCACGGCCTACGGCATGCTCCAATTGACCGCCGTTGAAGGTTACGTTGTCGATTTCCTTGGAGGTGATAGTGCCACCTTCAAAGGTTTGCGGTAGCAAACGACCATCGCTGGCTATCAGAATCGGCAAGTTAGGCGCCAAGGCACCACCCAAGTGAGCCTCGGTCTTGGAGAACAGCGCCTTTACGTTGCCGGATAGACGACTCCAATTGTGTACGGCCGAACCGTCGGTGTCGCTTGGAACAAAGGAGTTGTTATCCGGGTGATGACCTTTGCCGCCATCGAGGTGGATACCGACCAAGGCCTGGGCGTCGATACCAAAACCTACGACGCCTTGGGTGAAGCCGGACTTATAGTCGAACTTCAGGCCGGTAGCTGTTTCGCGCTGATCGGAACCGCCTTCACGGTTATCGTTATTGAAATACAGGGTACGGGAACTGACGGACGCCTTGCTGTCTTCGATGAAACCGGCGGCGCCTGCCTGCTGCGCCAAAACCCCTACGGCCACTGCCAGGGCCAAGGTGGACTTCTTCATTGTTTCGCTCCTCTCGTTCTAATTTTTATGCTCTTTGGTCTCGGGTCTAACGCCCCAGATCCACAGATGCGCGATTAGCACTGGTCCATGACTGACAAGTCAATCGTAACCATGTGTGTCTACGACCAAGGTCTAACCGCAATGATTTGGTCCCTGCAGGGTAATGATCTCCATATAAATCCAAAAAGAATTATTTCATTCTTTTTAATATCTTTTAGGAATATACCGTTATGACCGGGATCCGAACCGGGATACACGGTATCGGCTCATAAGCTAATTCCTAAATGGTATTTATTGACGTTTTTCTAGATCGATTAGCTTTCGACGTATTCCCCATACGTCAATCACTTTCGAAAAGGCGACGCCATGATGGCCAAACGCGCACTATCTAGTCAAATTGTTACAGTTTATGTATCGCTGATATTTTCTTTTTTCGCTGACGTATTGGGGCGTTCGCAAGGATTTACGCCGCGATGACCGGCGCCAATGATGTGCCGGAGCTGCTGGTCAGCTCGGTATTTTTCAGCCAAGGCGAGGGGGGAAACGGCGAAGTGCTTGAAGGGACAAGAGAAGGTCGAGATACAGCCGGATTATTCGCCGTATGTCAGCGCGAAATTCATCACTGAGTAACACGCAAACCTGTGGCGAGGGACCTTGCTCCCCTCGCCACGAAAGCCAACACGGACAGCCCCCGTCAGAGGGCTTTTTCGAAGATCTTCGAATTACGCTGATAGTTGTAAAGCGACGCCCGCGCCGATGGCAGGCGTTCGACGCTGCTCGGCACGAAACCCCGCTCACGGAACCAGTGGGCCGTCCGGGTCGTCAGTACGAACAAGGTTTTCAGCCCTTGAGCCCGGGCGCGGGTTTCGATGCGTTCCAGCAGTTCATCTCCGCGACCGCCATGGCGGTACTCCGGGTTCACCGCCAGACACGCCAACTCCCCCGCATCCGAATCGGCAATCTGATACAGCGCGGCGCAGGCGATGATCATGCCTTCGCGTTCGACCACGCTGAACTGCTCGATCTCACGCTCCAGCACCTCGCGGGAACGCCGTACCAGAATGCCCTGCTCTTCCAGCGGGCTGATCAAGTCCAGCAAACCGCCGACGTCTTCAATGGCCGCCTCGCGTACAACTTCGAATTGCTCCTGGGCCACCAGCGTACCGCCACCGTCACGGGTGAACAGTTCGGTCAGCAACGCGCCATCTTCGGCGTAGCTGACGATGTGACTGCGCGCCACCCCGCCCCGGCACGCTTCAGCGGCCGCATCCAGCAGCTCGGCTTGATAGTTGTTGCCCAAACGCTGCAAATGCGCCGGCACTTGCTGCGGGCGCAATTCGCGGACCAGCCGGCCATTTTCGTCGATCAAGCCCAAATCGGCGCCGAACAGCAGCAGCTTGTCCGCCCCCAGATCGATAGCTGCACGGGTGGCGACATCCTCGCAAGCGAGGTTGAAGATTTCACCGGTCGGCGAGTAACCCAACGGCGACAACAGCACGATGGAGCGTTCGTCCAGCAGGCGATTGATGCCCTTGCGGTCGACCCGGCGCACTTCGCCGGTGTGGTGATAGTCGACACCCTCAAGTACGCCGATCGGCCGTGCGGTGACCAGATTGCCGCTGGCCACCCGCAGGCGCGAACCCTGCATTGGCGATGAGGCCATGTCCATCGACAGCCGGGCTTCGATGGCGATGCGCAGTTGACCGACCGCATCAATCACGCACTCAAGCGTCGCCGCATCGGTGATGCGCATGCCATGGTGGTAATGCGGAGTCAGGCCGCGAGCGGCGAGGCGGGTTTCAATTTGCGGGCGCGAACCGTGAACCAGCACCAGTCGCACACCCAGGCTGTGCAGCAGCACCAGGTCGTGGACGATGTTGCCGAAGTTCGGGTGCTCCACGCCGTCGCCGGGCAGCATGACGACGAAAGTGCAATCGCGGTGGGCGTTGATGTAAGGCGAAGCGTGACGAAGCCAATTGACGTATTCGGGCATGAACCTGGGCCTGTAATAAATAGCAGCCGAAAAAAGGGTAAAGCAGTAAACGCACAGCGGGCTGATGGTTATCGTCGGAACAGGCTTGGCGACACGCGCGCTCTCCTCATGAATACGGGTTGGGACATCGGCAATTTATACACGCTCTCTGTAGGAGCTGCCGAAGGCTGCGATCTTTTGATCTTTGCATTGTAAAAACAAGATCAAAAGATCGCAGCCTTCGGCAGCTCCTACACTGGCATCGCCGTTTTGGCCGGTGTCAGGCAGTAATGTTCAATCAGTTGACGTAATAGATGCACGGTAGGCTGCAAACGTGACATTTCGAGGTATTCCCCCGGTTGGTGTGCGCAGGCGATGTCGCCCGGTCCCAATACCAGTGTTTCACAACCAAGACGCTGAAGATAAGGCGCTTCCGTGCCGAACGCCACTGCTTCGGCGCGATGACCGGTGAGCTTTTCAGCGACCCTCACCAATTCCGAGTCCTCGGCCTGCTCGAAGGGGGGCACTTCGGGGAACAGCGGCGCGTAATCGATCTTCACTTGATGCCGTTCGGCAATCGGATTGAGCTTCTGCAGAATCGCCGCGCGCAGGACTTTGGGGTCCATGCCCGGCAACGGACGCAAGTCGAACTCCAGCGAACACTGGCCGCAGATTCGGTTGGGATTGTCGCCCCCATGGATGCAACCGAAATTCAGGGTCGGCTGCGGCACGCTGAACTGTGGGTTACGAAACTCGCGCTGCCACGCCAGGCGCAGGCCACGCAATTCGCCCATGGCGTCGTGCATGGCTTCAAGAGCGCTGTGGCCCAGGCGCGGGTCCGAGGAGTGGCCGCTCTGGCCGAGGATGTCGATGCGTTCCATCATGATGCCTTTGTGCATCCGGACCGGCTTCAGCCCGGTCGGCTCGCCGATCACCGCCGCGCGACCTAATGGCCGCCCGGCTTCAGCCAGAGCGCGAGCGCCGGCCATCGAGCTTTCTTCATCGCAGGTGGCGAGGATCAGCAAGGGTTGCTTGAACGGTTGGTCGAGCAAGGGTTTGACGGCTTCGATGGCCAAGGCGAAAAAACCCTTCATGTCGCAACTGCCCAAGCCGACCCAACGACCTTCCACTTCCGTGAGTTTCAGCGGGTCGGTCTGCCACAACGCCTCGTCGTAGGGCACCGTATCGCTGTGACCGGCCAGCACCAGCCCGCCGGGGCCGGAGCCAAAACTGGCCAGCAGATTGAATTTGCCGGGGCTGACCTGCTGGATATCGCAGGCAAAACCCAAGTCCCCGAGCCAAGTCGCCAACAAGTCGATGACCGGCCGATTGGTTTGATCCAGGCTGGGTTGGGTACAGCTGACAGACGGCGCGGCGATCAGCGCAGCGAACTGATCTTTCATGGACGGCAAAGGCATCGCTGACTCCCAACTCCCGAATTGAAGTCCATCATAGAACCATCCGGCGACAGGAATAAACCGCTACGGCGCGGGTAGGGTCTGTTGACGCTTGGTGACGAGCCGCGACGGCGGTCCACTTGGTGCAGGGCAAGGCGCGAGGAACGTGGTCTGGTTGTCCCAAATAAGTTCCGAGCAACGCAGCCCTGCGCCAAGTGGGGCCCGTCCCGGTCGTCACCAAGCGTCAACAGACCCTATCTCGGATGAGTCCTGTACACTGCACGACCTTGGCAGCCACACATTCCCCCGGCTGCGCTCCCGATCCTGGATTTTCCGGCCATGCAGAAAGAAACCGAAATCAAACTCCGCGTCAGCCGCGAAACCCTCGCCGCCCTGCGCGAGCACCCGTTACTGAAAAAACGCAACAAAAGTGGCTGGGAACGCCGTGAGTTGATGAACCAGTACTTCGACACGCCTGAGCGCGACCTGGCCCGCGCCAAGGTTGCCCTGCGCCTGCGCCGCGATGGCGACGAAGTGATTCAGACCCTCAAGACCCGCGGCCAGAGCGTCGCCGGTCTGTCCGAGCGCCACGAGTACGACTGGCCTCTGGCCAAAGCCAAGCTCGACGTGAAGAAGCTCGAAGGTGAATGCTGGCCCGAAGAGCTGGCCGAGCTGGACAAGAAAACCCTGAAAGCCATCTTCACCACCGATTTCGTTCGCGAACGTGCAGAAATCGCCTGGGGCCGTGGCAAGACCAAAGTGGTCATCGAAGCAGCGCTGGACCTGGGCCACGTGGTGGTCGGCAAGCAGAAAGAAGAAATCTGCGAGCTGGAACTGGAGCTGCGCGAAGGCGAACCGGCCGCGCTGCTGGAACTGGCCGCCGAACTGGCAGCGACCCTCCCGCTGATGCCGTGTGACATCAGCAAGGCCGAACGCGGTTATCGCTTGTTCGACGCCAACAGCTACTCGCTGAGCTTGCCGGCACCGCAGATCACTGCCGAAATGCCGCTGGACGATGCGTTCGCCGCCCTGAGCTGGCATTTGCTGAGCAGCAGCCAGCGTCTGGCCGAGCAATATCGCTTCAATGGCCACTGGCGCCTGTTGCAGGACTGGGTCGAGAACCTCGCTGAAATGCGCGCGTTGATCAGCAGCCTCGGTCAGGCCGCACCGCGTCAGTCGACTCACGATCTGCGGGTCGCACTGGATGCCTTGCTGGAAGACTGGCGACCGCTGGTACAGGCCGGCCTGGACGACGAAGACGTACGTAAAGCTGCGCCGGAGCAGTTCCTCGAAGAGCTGGAAGACCCACGTTGGGGCCTGTTCTCACTGAACACTTCGCGCTGGTTGCTGGCCCGTACCTGGGCCGCCGATCGCAACGTCCGCGGTAATCGCCAGGGCGCTGCACAACTGGGTAGCTGGCTGCCGCGCATGCTGGGCGAAGAAGCCAACTCGCTGCAATTGCAGCGTTACCAGCAACAGCCGGAAGACCTGGCCGAGCAACTGCCGCGTATCGAGCGCATCCAGGCCTGGCTGCACCATGCCCGCGGCGTACTGGAGATCCCGGAAATGGATCGCCTGTACGGTGAGCTGAACAAACTCACGCAACTGGCCAACGAGCCGATTACCGATGAATCGCTGGATGCGCGTAAGCAGCAGGCGATCGCGGTGTATCAGAATCGAGCCTGGAAGACTTTGCTGCGTCTGTAAGACCGCCATCGCGGGCAAGCCCGCTCCCACAGGGTTATCTGTCGCTCACATATTCGTGGACACTGAAGATCAATGTGGGAGCGGGCTTGCCCGCGATGAGGCCAGCACATTCACCGCAAAAGCTTCAGACCGGCAAACTCGTCGTGGATTTGATTTCCGACAAAGCCACGATCGAGTTGACCTCCTGAATCCCCGGCACCATCGACAGCTTCTCGAAGAAGAAGCGCTCATAAGCCTCGATGTCCGCCGTGACGATCCGCAGCAAGAAATCCACCGACCCCATCAGCACATAGCATTCCAGCACTTCGGGAAAACCGCGAATCGCCTCGGTGAACTCGGTGAAGTTCGAACGTCCGTGGGCGTTGAGTTTGATCTCGGCGAAGATCTGCGTGTTAAGGCCGATTTTCTTGCGGTCAAGCAACGTTACTTGAGCGCGAATGATCCCCTCCTCCTTCATCCGCTGAATCCGCCGCCAGCACGGCGACTGCGAGAGCCCCACCTGTTCGGCGATCTGCGCGCTGGAGAGCGAAGCGTCCTCTTGCAGCAACGCGAGAATCTTGCGGTCGTAGCCATCCAGCTCGCTGTGCATAGAAAAACCTATAGTGGGTACTAAATCGAATTGATCGATTCGATAAATGATCAATAAGCCCAATCATAGATAAGAAATGCCCGGCACCGAATGTAAAAATTCCTCCAGTGATTTGGAGACCGACCATGCCGCATTTAGAAGCCGTGAACACCTCGCCTGCCCGCGCCGATGTCTGGAACGTCAGCAACGCCCACTGCCGCGTTCACTATCAATTACTGGCCGAGGCCGAGCCGGACCTGCTGTGCCGGGCGCTCAATCTTTTCGCCTTGCAGTTTCTGACGCCGCAGCAAGTCAACGTGCAGCGCATGGACGACCTGCTGTCGATCGACATCGTCATGGACGGCCTGAGCTGGCACCGTGCCCAAGTGATCGCGGAAAAATTACGTAACCTGATCAGCGTCTGCTCGGTAAACCTGCAAGCGGCTGATTCTGCGTGGGAAGAGCCGGCTCAGGCGGCAGGCTGAAAAGAAACGACACGCCTTGGTCGGGTAGTGGCCCAACGGTCTGCGGGTGCGCGACTATCCTTTGCGGACGGTTGTTCAAAAGGAGCCCGCATGTCCGTTCAACTCGCCACTCAGGACCGCTGGCTGGACCTCAATGATTTGCTGCGTGAATTGGTCGCCCAAGGCTTTATCAGTCAGGACTCGGCCGAACACGCGCTCAACGCCCGCCGCCGTCACGCCATAAATGGTCAGCAGCACCCGCTGGAATTCATCGCCAGCCAACACCTGGACGACCTCAGCCGTCCCGGCAAACACCTCGATCTGGAAAGCCTGACACTCTGGCTGTCTCAGCAGGCCGGTCAGCCTTACTTGCGCATCGACCCGCTGAAAATCAACGTCGCGGCCATCACGCCGTTGATGTCCTATGCCTTCGCCCAACGCCACAAGATTCTGGCGGTGTCCATCGACCGCGACGCCGTCACCGTGGCCAGCGCCCAGCCCTTCGTCAGCAGTTGGGAAGCTGACCTGACCCACGTGCTGAAGCTGCCGATCAAGCGCGTAGTGGCCAACCCGGTGGACATCCAGCGCTTCAGCGTGGAGTTTTTCCGGCTGGCCAAATCGGTCAGTGGCGCCACCAACTCCGACCAGCAAATAAGCACCCTGGGCAACTTCGAGCAGTTGCTCAACCTCGGCGCCAGCGATCAGGAGCCGGACGCCAACGATGCGCACATCGTCAACATCGTCGACTGGCTGTTCCAGTACGCATTCCAGCAACGGGCCAGCGATATCCACATCGAGCCCCGGCGCGAGCAAGGCACGGTGCGCTTTCGCATCGACGGCGTGCTGCACAACGTCTATCAATTCCCGCCGCAGGTGACCATGGCCATCGTCAGCCGCCTGAAAAGCCTGGGGCGGATGAACGTCGCAGAAAAACGCAAACCCCAGGACGGCCGGGTCAAAACCAAAACCCCGGATGGTGGCGAAGTCGAGCTGCGGCTGTCGACATTACCGACCGCGTTCGGCGAAAAAATGGTCATGCGGATCTTCGACCCGGAAGTGCTGCTCAAGGACTTCGATCAGCTGGGTTTTTCCGCCGATGACCTGCGTCGCTGGCAAGACATGACCCGCCAGCCCAATGGCATCATTCTGGTGACCGGACCGACGGGTTCAGGCAAGACCACCACGCTGTACACCACCCTGAAGAAACTGGCGACGCCGGAGGTCAACCTCTGCACCATTGAAGACCCGATCGAAATGGTCGAGCCAGCATTCAATCAGATGCAGGTCCAGCACAACATTGACCTGACCTTTGCCGCCGGCGTGCGCGCACTCATGCGGCAAGACCCGGACATCATCATGATTGGCGAGATCCGCGACCTCGAAACCGCCGAGATGGCGATTCAGGCCGCACTCACTGGCCACTTGGTGCTGTCGACGTTGCACACCAACGACGCCCCGAGCGCCATCAGCCGCCTGCTGGAGCTCGGCGTGCCGCATTACCTGATCAAGGCCACGGTGCTCGGGGTCATGGCCCAGCGTCTGGTCCGGACCCTCTGCCCGCATTGCAAGGCGCCATTAACTTTGGGCGAGGACGACTGGCAAACCCTGACCCGGCCTTGGCAAGCGCCACTGCCAGGCAACGCACAACGCGCCATCGGTTGCCTGGAATGCCGCGAAACCGGCTATCGCGGTCGCGCCGGGGTGTACGAAATCATGCAACTGACTGACGGCATCAAAGCGCTGATCAACCCTGATACCGATTTGCTCGCGGTGCGGCGTCAGGCCTTCAAGGAAGGCATGCGCAGTTTGCGGCTGTCCGGTGCGCAGAAAGTGGCGGCGGGTTTGACCACCATCGAAGAGGTGTTGCGAGTGACGCCGCAGAGTGAGCAGAAGTAGGCCATTTCAACCGCTACACGCTCCTTGTTTGTAGCAGCTGCGAAGCCTGCATTCCTCGTAGGAGCTGCCGCAGGCTGCGGTCTTTTGATCTTGTTTTCAAAAGCAAAAATCAAAAGATCGCAGCCTGCGGCGAGCCGACTAACGTCACGGAACTCGATTGGGTTATTGGCAATCAAAGGCCGCAGTTAATACCCAGTGGAGTCACCTTTTATGCGTCTCAAACTTGCTGTCGCTACCTTCGCCGTGTTGTCCCTTCCAGTCGGTTCGGCGATGGCTGATGACAGCTTTTTGCGTAACGTCCTTACGTCCGGTGCCACCACCGGCACCTCCTACCTGACCTCCAGGGATCACAAGCTGGTCGTCGCCGCCCAGGACGACGCCGGCAGCTTTGTCGCCAGTGACGGCGCCATTCGCGGCCCCTACCTGGAAGCTGCTATACAGAAAGTCCGCGCCGACAACCCTGGCCTGCAAGCCACGGACATGGAACTGGCGAACGCCATCCTGGCGAAGAATGCCATCGCCTCGAAATAAGGTTCGTTGCTTAACAAAATGCCGCTCTCATGAGCGGCATTTTTTTGCGTGCGATACCTGTAGGAGCGAGGCTTGCCCGCGAAAGCGGTGAATCAGTCGACATAAATGTTGAATGTTAAATCGCTTTCGCGGGCAAGCCTCGCTCCTACAGGGGACAGCGACTTCAGCGATATTCGTCCACCGGCACACACGCGCAAAACAGATTGCGGTCGCCATAAACATTGTCCACCCGGTTCACCACCGGCCAATATTTATGGGCCTTGGTGTGCGCATCCGGCGTCACCGCCTGCTCGATGCTGTACGGGCGTTCCCAAACCCCGGTGATATCGGCCAAGGTATGCGGTGAGCGTTTCAACGGGTTGTCCTCCGCCGGCCAATTGCCGTTCTGCACCTCGGTGATTTCCGCGCGAATACTCAACATCGCACCGATAAAACGGTCCAGTTCCGCCTTCGACTCACTCTCGGTCGGTTCGACCATCAACGTCCCCGGCACCGGGAATGACATGGTCGGCGCATGGAAGCCATAGTCCATCAGACGCTTGGCAACATCCTCTTCACTGATCCCGGTCTGTGCCTTGAGCGGTCGCAAGTCGAGGATGCATTCGTGGGCCACTCGCTCGTTGCGACCGGTGTAGAGCACTGGAAAGGCGCCGGCCAAATGCTGCGCCAGGTAATTCGCGGCGAGAATCGCCACTTCGCTCGCATCCGCCAATTGTGGCCCCATCATGGCGATGTACATCCAGCTGATGGGCAAAATGCTCGCGCTGCCCCAGGGTGCCGCGCTCACCGCGCCGTTTTCCGGCAGCGGGCCATCGATGGGCACTACCGGGTGATTGGCGACGAACGGCGCCAGGTGCGCGCGAACACCGATCGGGCCCATGCCGGGCCCGCCACCGCCGTGGGGAATGCAGAAGGTTTTGTGCAGGTTCATGTGCGACACGTCGGCGCCGATGTCGGCCGGCCGTGCCAATCCAACCTGCGCGTTGAGGTTGGCCCCATCCATGTACACCTGACCGCCATGGCTGTGGATAACTTCACAGATCTCGCTGATGCCTTCCTCGTAAACCCCATGGGTCGACGGATAAGTCGCCATCAGGCAGGCCAGTTTATCCCCCGCCGCCGTGGCCTTTTCCTTCAGATCATCCAGATCGACATTTCCCGCCTCATCGCACTCGACGATCACCACGCGCATCCCGGCCATTTGCGCCGAGGCCGGGTTGGTGCCGTGGGCCGATGACGGGATCAGGCAGATATCCCGCGCGCCCTGATGGCGGCTCTCGTGATATTTGCGAATCGCCAGTAACCCGGCGTACTCGCCCTGAGCGCCCGAGTTGGGTTGCATGCAGATCGCATCGAAACCGGTGATCGCGCAGAGCCAGCGCTCCAGCTCCTCGATCATCAAGGAATAACCCACCACCTGCTCTTTCGGCACAAACGGATGCAGGTTGGCGAACTGCGGCCAGGTGATGGGGATCATCTCGCTGGTAGCGTTGAGCTTCATGGTGCAAGAGCCCAGCGGAATCATCGATTGATTGAGTGCCAGGTCTTTGTTTTCCAGCTGTTTGAGGTAACGCAGCATTTCGGTTTCGCTGTGATGAGCGTTGAACACCGGATGACGCAGATAAGGTGTACTGCGCTGCAACCCGGCAGGAATGCCGGATACCAGCGTTTCAGCGTCCAGGTCGTCGACGTTGAGCCCATGATCGGCACCGAGAAACACATCGAACAGCTTCGCCACGGTGGTTTCGTCACAGGTTTCGTCGAGGCTCAGGCCCAGCTGCCCACGGCCGAGAATGCGCAAATTGATCTGCGCCGCTTGGGCACTTTCGATGATCGCCGTCTGAGTGCCCCCCACCTCAAGGGTCAGGGTGTCGAAGAAATGCTGGTTGAGACGGGTGATCCCGTGACGCTCCAGGCCAGCGGCGAGGATGCTGGTCAGCCGATGGACGCGTTGGGCAATTCGTTTGAGCCCTTCCGGGCCATGGTAGACCGCGTAGAAACTGGCGATGTTGGCCAGCAGCACCTGAGCGGTGCAGATGTTGGAGTTGGCCTTCTCCCGGCGGATATGTTGCTCGCGGGTTTGCAGGGCCATGCGCAGGGCAACGTTTCCGCGCGCATCTTTCGACACGCCAATGATCCGCCCGGGAATCGCCCGTTTGTACTCATCGCGACTGGCAAAAAACGCCGCGTGGGGACCGCCGTAACCCATGGGTACGCCGAAGCGCTGGGACGAACCGAATACCACATCGGCGCCCAACTCCCCCGGAGGGGTCAGCAACAGCAGGCTTAGCAGATCGGTCGCCACGCAAGCCAAAGCTTGCTGGGCGTGCAAATGATCGATCAATGGGCGCAAATCGCGCACTTCACCGTGGGTGTCGGGATATTGCAGCAACGCGCCGAACACCTGGTGTTTTTTCAAGTTATCCACAGCATCGACGATCAACTCGAAACCGAACCCTTCGGCTCGGGTCCGCACGACGGAGATGGTCTGCGGGTGGCAATTCTCATCGACAAAAAACAGGTTACTTCTGGATTTGGCCACGCGCTTGGCCAGTGCCATGGCCTCGGCTGCCGCCGTGGCCTCATCCAGCAACGAGGCGTTGGCCAGTTCCAGACCGGTCAGGTCGATGGTCAGCTGCTGGAAATTCAGCAACGCTTCGAGCCGGCCTTGAGCGATCTCCGGTTGATAGGGGGTATAGGCGGTGTACCAACCGGGATTTTCCAGCACGTTGCGCAGGATGACGGCCGGCGTGAGAGTGCCGTGGTATCCCATGCCGATCAGGCTGGTCCAGACCTGGTTCTGCTCGGCGTAGCCCCGCAACTTGGCCAGCGCGGCTTGTTCGTCGAGGGCCGGCGGCAAGTCCAGCGGCCGGTTGAGACGGATTCCCGGCGGCACCGTCTGCTCGATCAGTTCGATCCGGCTGCCAAGGCCAAGGCTGTCGAGCATCGCCTGCTGCTCGGCGGCATCAGGGCCCAAGTGGCGGCGCAGGAAGGTATTGGGGTCGCGTAACTGGCTCAAGGACGGCAACTGGGACATGACGGGCTCTCTCTTGACTGGCTCGGCGTCGATGCAATGCGGTCAAACCAGCATAGCAGTCGCTGTCGGGGAGCCATTGAAGAAGGAGTCGGTAAACGATGTAGGAGCTGCCGAAGGCTGCGATCTTTTGACCTTTGATTTTAAGAATACAAGATCAAAAGATCGCAGCCTTCGGCAGCTCCTACGGGGCGAGCATTACTCGCCGATGG
The DNA here is from genome assembly GCF_053629455.1 of Pseudomonas sp. F-14 TE3482. Taxonomy (NCBI): domain Bacteria; kingdom Pseudomonadati; phylum Pseudomonadota; class Gammaproteobacteria; order Pseudomonadales; family Pseudomonadaceae; genus Pseudomonas; species Pseudomonas sp. F-14 TE3482. The sequence goes on along the minus strand of NZ_JBRJII010000001.1, from coordinate 1,543,899 downwards.
CAGCCTTGTAGGCAACTGCATCGAGCAGCAGATTGTCCAGTTCGGTGGTATCGCTTGGCTCGAGTTTGAAGAACCAGCTGTCATAAGGCGCGCTGTTGACCAGTTCCGGGCTGTTGGCCAAGTCTTCGTTGACGGCAATGACGGTGCCGGAAACCGGCGAGTAGATATCGGAGGCAGCCTTGACCGACTCGACAACACCCGCAGCTTCACCGGCCGCGAACACTTTGCCGATTTCCGGCAGCTCGACGAACACGACGTCACCCAAGGCTTCCTGAGCATGGTCTGAAATACCCACTTTCACGCCGCCATCATGGTCTAGACGGGCCCATTCGTGACTTTCGGCAAAACGCAGGTCGACTGGGATTTCGCTCATGTTCTGTGTCCTCAAGAAAAATGTCAGCGGTCATTGTCCGCCAAAAAAAGTTAGATCAAGGTTTTGCCGTGGCGTACGAAGGTCGGTTTGACCACTCGAACCGGGTACCACTTGCCACGGATTTCCACTTCAGCGCGGTCGGCGGTGGCCACCGGTACGCGCGCCAGTGCAATCGACTTGCTAAGCGTAGGAGAGAAACTACCACTGGTGATCTCTCCTTCGCCAACATCGGCGATGCGAACCACTTGATGCGCCCGCAAAACCCCACGTTCTTCCAGGACCAGACCCACCAGTTTGTGCTGTACGCCATTGGCCTGTTCGGCTTCCAGGGCAGTGCGGCCAATGAATTGGCGCGTAGCCGGTTCCCAGGCAATGCTCCAGGCCATGTTGGAGGCCAATGGCGAAACGTCTTGATGGATGTCCTGGCCGTAGAGGTTCATGCCGGCTTCGACGCGCAAGGTATCTCGTGCTCCGAGGCCGATCGGGGAAATACCCGCGCCCACCAGATCGTTGAAGAAGCCCGGGGCCTGATCCGCCGGCAGCACGATTTCCAGACCATCCTCACCGGTGTAACCGGTGCGCGCGATGAACCAGTCACCGTCGGTCTGACCTTCGAAATATTTGAGCTGCTGAATCAGCGCGCCGCGGGACTGAGTCACCAGTTCGGCAATCTTGTGCCGGGCGTGAGGCCCTTGAATGGCCAGCATCGCCAGCTCGGAACGCTCGTTGAGCTGCACCTGGAAGTCGCCGAGATGAGCCTGCATCCAGGCCAAATCCTGATTACGGGTGGAGGCGTTGACCACCAGGCGATAACCGTCCTCGAGACGATAGACGATCATGTCGTCGACGATGCCGCCGTGCTCGTTGAGCATGGCGCTGTACAAGGCACGGCCGGGGCTGTGCAGACGTTCGACGTCATTGGCCAATAAATACTGAAGCCAAGCCTTGGCCTGGGGGCCGTCAACATCGATCACGGTCATGTGGGATACATCGAAAACCCCGCAATCGCGGCGCACCTGATGGTGTTCCTCGACCTGCGAGCCGTAATGCAGAGGCATATCCCAACCGCCAAAATCGACCATCTTCGCGCCGAGGGCGAGATGAAGGTCATACAGAGGCGTACGCTGTCCCATGGGTTTCTCCTTCCGGGCGTGGCGAAGGTGCGGGCAGGCGCTGCACGGGATGAAATGCCTTGAAATAAAAGGCTTTCAGCCAATTTCAGCAACCCGATCCGAGGACGGACCGCACCGAATGCCGCGCATTGTAGCCGCAAGGTGTAGGACTGACACCTACGCGTTTCGATGCGCCGAACGTCGGATCAATCCGATGACCGGTAACAGCCCGACCAACACCAGGGTCAGTGCCGGCAATGAGGCCCTCGCCCACTCGCCCTCGCTGGTCATTTCAAAGATCCGCACCGCCAGCGTGTCCCAGCCAAACGGGCGCATCAGCAGGGTCGCGGGCATTTCCTTGAGCACATCGACGAACACCAGCAACGCCGCGCTCAACGTGCCCGGCAGCAGCAACGGCAGATACACTTTGAAAAACAGTCGTGGCCCACTGACGCCAAGGCTACGTGCTGCTTCGGGCAAAGAGGGCCGTATTCGCGCCAGGCTGCTTTCCAGCGGTCCATAGGCCACCGCGATAAAACGCACCAGATAGGCCAGCAACAACGCCGACAGACTGCCCAGCAGCAACGGTTTGCCCGCGCCGCCAAGCCAGCCTGACAGCGGGATCACCAGTTCGCGATCCAGGTAACTGAACGCCAGCATGATCGACACCGCCAGCACCGAACCCGGCAAAGCGTAGCCAAGGTTGGCCAGACTGATGCCGGAACGAATCGCCCGGGTCGGCGCCAATCGACGGGCAAAGGCCAGCACCAGAGCGACACTGACGGTGATCAATGCTGCCATGCCGCCCAGGTACAGGGTATGGATGATCAATCCGGCATAACGCTCATCCAGATCGAAGCGCCCACGTTGCCAGAACCACACCACCAGTTGCAGCACGGGAATGACGAAGGCGCAGGCAAATACCAAACCGCACCAGCTCATGGCCGCCAGCGCCTTGAGCCCGCGCAGGTGATACAACGCCTTGACCCGTGGCCGTTCGTTGCTCGCCCGATTGGCCCCGCGGGCACGGCGCTCGCCATACAGCACGACCATCACCACCAATAGCAACAGGCTGGCCAGTTGCGCAGCCGTGGAAAGACTGAAAAAGCCGTACCAGGTTTTGTAGATAGCGGTGGTGAACGTATCGAAGTTGAACACCGACACGGCACCGAAATCCGCCAGGGTTTCCATCAGCGCCAACGCCACGCCCGCGCCAATGGCCGGACGTGCCATCGGCAATGCCACTCGCCAGAACGCCTGCCACGGGGATTGCCCAAGGACTCGCGCTGCTTCCATCAAGCCTTTGCCCTGAGCCAGGAATGCGCTACGTGCCAAGAGGTAAACGTACGGATAAAAAACCAGCACCAGTACCAGAATCACACCGCCGGTGGAGCGCACTCGCGGTAGCCTCAAACCGCTGCCGAACCATTCGCGCAGCAAGGTTTGCACGGGGCCGGCGAAGTCCAGCAGGCCGACGAAGACAAATGCCAGCACATAAGCAGGAATCGCAAAGGGCAGCATCAGCGCCCAGTCCAGCCAACGCCGCCCGGGAAACTCGCAGAGGCTTGTGAGCCAGGCCAGGCTGACGCCCAGCAGCGTTACGCCGAAACCGACACCGAGGACCAGCGTGAGGGTATTGCCCAGCAGTCGCGGCATCTGGGTGTCCCACAGGTGGGACCAGATCTGCTGATCGATGGTTTGCCAGGAAAGAAGCAGGACGCTCAGGGGCAGCAGGACCAGCGCAGCAATGGCGAAGACCAAGGGATACCAGCGGCGTTGGGCAGGGTGGGCCAAGGAAGTTCTCTAGAAAATTGGGAGCCAACGCAGATCGGCAGTCGGCCCCATTCTGTGGCGAGGGAGCTTGCTCCCGTTCGGCTGCGAAGCAGCCGCAAGAGGTTATCAGATCATCTCGCTCGAGCGGAGTCGATGCCTTCAGGGTCGCTTCGCGACCCAACGGGAGCAAGCTCCCTCGCCACAGACAAGCCTCTCACCACAGCAACAGTGGCTTCAGTTCCAGCCAGCCCGATCCATCATCCGAATCGCTTCAGCCTGACGCTTGCCCGCGATTTCCACCGGCAAGGTGTCGGCCTTAAACTTGCCCCAGCTCGCGACTTCAGCTGAAGGTTGAACGGCAGGGTTGGCCGGGAATTCCTGGTTCACGTCAGCGAAAATCTTCTGCGCTTCAGGCGTGGTCATCCATTCCACCAGCGCCTTGGCGGCTTCTGGGTGTGGCGCGTGTTTGGTCAGGCCGATGCCCGACAGGTTGACGTGCACACCACGGTCGCCCTGATTCGGCCAGAACAGCTTCACCGGCAGGTTCGGCTTTTGTTGGTGCAGACGGCCATAGTAGTAAGTGTTGACGATGCCGACATCGCACTGGCCGGCGTTGATCGCTTCCAGCACGGCAATGTCGTCGGAGAACACGTCGGTGGACAGGTTGTTGACCCAGCCCTTGAGGATTTTCTCGGTTTTCTCAGCGCCATGGACTTCGATCATGGTGGCGGTCAGGGACTGGTTGTAGACCTTCTTCGCCGTGCGCAGGCACAGGCGACCTTCCCATTGCTTGTCGGCCAGCGCTTCGTAGGTGGTCAGTTCACCGGGTTTTACCCGGTCGGTGGAATAGGCGATGGTCCGTGCCCGCAGGCTGAGGCCGGTCCAGGCATGGGAGGACGCGCGGTATTGCGACGGGATGTTGGCGTCGATCACCTTGGAAGTGAACGGCTGGAGGATGCCCATCTGCTCGGCCTGCCAGAGGTTGCCGGCATCGACGGTCAGCAGCAGATCGGCAGTGGCGTTTTCGCCCTCGGCCTTGATCCGCTGCATCAGCGGCGCTTCCTTGTCGGTGATGAACTTCACCTGCACGCCAGTTTTCTGGGTGTAGACATCGAAGACTGGCTTGATCAATTCATCGATACGCGAGGAGTAAACCACCACCTCGTCGGCGGCCTGGGCGGCGGTGCTGCCAATCAGGGTCAGTGCCAGTGCGGTCAGTAGACGCTTGGGTGCCAACATGGGAGCGGTCTCTCGAATGGGGGAAGTGAGAGCGAATGATAAGGACTCACATTTCGCATCTCAATCGGACAGTGGGTGGAGGCGTTACCGGATGTTGCAGCAGGAGCTGCCGAAGGCTGCTCCTACAGGGCAATCAAGCCTTGGCAAGTGCCGGCAGATCCCCAATCAACCCAAGCGCTTCACGCACGAACAACGCCTTGGCCTCGGGCATCTGATCGACCATCTTCAACCCGGTATTACGCAACCAGCGTACCGGCAACGGATCGGCCTGGAACAACCGCTCGAACCCTTCCATCGCCGCCATCAACGCCAGGTTGTGGGGCATGCGCCGACGCTCGAAACGACTGAGCACTTTCACGTCCGCCAACCGCTCGCCACGCGCGGCCGCTTGCAGCAGCACTTCGGCCAGCACCGCGGCATCGAGGAAACCGAGGTTCACGCCCTGCCCGGCCAGCGGATGGATGGTGTGGGCCGCGTCGCCGATCAGCGCCAGGCCTTCAGCCACATACCGCTTGGCATGACGCTGACGCAGTGGCACACACAAACGCGGGTCGGCGCTGAGCACCGTGCCGAGGCAGCCTTCGAAGGCCCGCTCCAGCTCTTTACAGAAGCCTTCGTCATCCAGCGCCATCAGGCGTTCGGCTTCGCTCGGCGTGGTCGACCAGACGATCGAGCACCAATCCTGTTGACCGTCCCGCTCCAGTGGCAGAAACGCCAGCGGACCGTTGTCAGTGAATCGTTGCCACGCAGTCATTCGATGGGGTTTTGAGCTGCGCACGCTGGTAACGATCGCGTGGTGCATGTAATCCCATTCGCGAGTCGCAACACCGGTCAGGCGTCGAACGGCCGAGTTGGCGCCATCCGCCGCGATCACCAAAGGTGCCCGCAAGGTGCGGCCATCGGCCAGGGTCAGCAGCCAGTCGTCACCGGAGCGGCGCATCTGTTCCAGACGCGCATTGGCCAGCATCCCGAGATCGCAGTCGTGCAGACGGTCGAGCAAGGCGTCCTGAACCACGCGGTTCTCGACGATATGCCCGAGCACTTCGGCATGCACGCTGGTCGCCGAGAAATGGATCTGCCCGGTGCCGCTGCCATCCCAGACATGCATGTCCGTATAGGGGCTGCTGCGCCGGCTGACGATGCCATCCCAAACGCCCAGACGTTCGAGTATTCGCTGGCTGGCCGCCGACAAAGCGCTCACCCGCGGTTCGAACGGAGCCTGCCCATCGAAGGGTTTGACGCTCAGGGGGCTACCGTCCAGCAGCAGGACTTCGAGCCCACTGTTTTGTAACGCCAGCGCCAGGGCACTGCCGACCATTCCGGCCCCGACAATCAGCAGATCTGCGCGCATATCCATGCTTTAAGCCTGTCTCGCTTGCGGCTTGAGCCGCACATAAAGGTTTTTCTCGACCCGCGTCACCCAAGTGCTCGCGCCGTCGTGAATATCGACTTGCAGGTACACCCTGCCTGGTTTTCGCTTAATCATCGGGACGCGTACCCAGGCCCATGGCCTGCCGGGCGAACCAGCGTTTGGCCGGCGGCAGCAGATCGAGGCCAAGCAGGCCGATGTTGCGGCCCAGGGAAACCAGCGGCTGAGTGCTGCCGAACAAGCGGGTGACCTGATCGGAGAAGCCCACGGTCAAGTTCTGGTCCAGACGCTGACGCTCGCGATAGGCCTGCAAGGTGGCGAAATCGCCGGGCGATGTCTCGCTGCCCAACAAACTGTCGGCCAGCGCCTGGGCGTCACGCAACGACAGGTTGAACCCTTGCCCGGCAATCGGATGCAGGCTGTGGGCGGCGTTGCCGAGGATCGCCAGATGCGGGCGGACTTGTTCCTCGGCTTCGATCAGCGACAGCGGATACAAATGCCGTGCGCCGACCTGTTTCAGCGTGCCGAGGCGATAACCGAAGATGCCCTGTAGCTCAGTGAGAAAACTGCGGTCATCAAGGGCTGCCAGCCGTTGCGCATCCATGCCCAAACGGGTCCAGACCAGAGCGCAACGATTGTCCGGCAACGGCAGCAAGGCCATCGGCCCATCGTCGGTGAAACGTTCGAAGGCCATGCCGTTGTGCGCTTCGCTGGGGGTGATGTTGGCGATCAGTGCGCTCTGGTTATACGGGCGTTTCTTGATGCCGATCCCCAGTTGCTCGCGCAAGCCGGAACGGCCGCCATCGGCGAGCACCGCAAGGTCGCATTCCACCAGGGTTTCATCGTTGAGCGTCAGGCGATAGCCGTCGGTCAGCGGCTCCATGCCGGTGACTTCCGCCGGGCAACGCCAACTGATCACGTCCTTGTCCAGACTGTGCCAGAGGCATTGGCCGAGCCAGGCGTTTTCCACCACATAACCCAGCGCCGGAACGCCCTCTTCCATCGCCGACAGCCGCGCGGTGGAGAAACGTCCACGGTCGGAGACATGAATCTGCTTGATCGGCTCGGCGCGGCGGGAGATTTCCTGCCACACACCCAACCGTTGATAAATCTGCCGGGCACCAAAGGACAACGCCGAAGAACGGGCGTCATAACTCGGTTGATAGCTGTCGCCGGGGGCAAACGGCTCGATCAGCACGATCTTCCAGCCACGGGCCTTGGCCCCGGCCTGCAACGCCAACGCCAGACTGGCGCCGACCAGGCCACCGCCGATGATTGCCAGATTGACTCGACTCATGCCGCTTGTGTCCTTGCTGCAGCCATCAATGCCTCGATGTCGGCGACCGTTTTCGGCACGCCGTTCGTCAGGATTTCACAACCGGTTTTAGTGACCACCACGTCGTCCTCGATGCGCACGCCAATGCCGCGCCATTTCTTCGCCACGTTCTGGTTGTCCGGCGCAATGTAAATGCCCGGCTCGACCGTCAGCGCCATGCCGACTTCCAGTACGCGCCATTCGCCGCCGACCTTGTACTCGCCAACGTCGTGCACATCCATGCCCAGCCAGTGGCCGGCGCGGTGCATGTAAAACGCTTTATAGGCTTCGCTGGCGATCAACTCGTCGACGTCGCCCTGCAACAGGCCCAACCTCACCAGACCGGCGGTAATCACCCGGACCGTGGCTTCGTGCGCCTGATTCCAGTGTTTGTTCGGTGCGATTTCGGCAAACGCCGCTTCCTGGGAAGCCAGCACCAACTCGTAAATTGCCTTCTGCTCCGGTGAATACTTGCCGTTGACCGGCCAGGTGCGGGTGATGTCGCTGGCGTAGCAGTCGATCTCGCAACCGGCGTCGATCAGCACCAGATCACCGTCCTTGAGCACGGCGTCATTCTGCTGGTAATGCAGGATGCAGCTGTTGCGCCCGGCGGCGACGATCGAGCCGTAAGCCGGCATCTTTGCCCCGCCCTTGCGAAATTCGTAATCGAGCTCGGCTTCGAGGCTGAACTCATGCAAACCGGCACGGCTGGCCTGCATCGCACGAATATGGGCCTGGGCGGAAATCCGTGCGGCTTCGCGCATTACCTTCACTTCTGCCGCCGATTTATACAGGCGCATGTCGTGAAGCAGATGATCCAGGGCAACGTATTCGTTCGGCGGTTGGGCGCCGAGGTGCGCTTTTGAGCGGATCACGTTGATCCAGTCCATCAGGTGCCGGTCGAATTCCGGATTGCTGCCCATGGCCGAGTACACCCGGTCACGGCCTTCGATCAGGCCCGGCAGGATGTCGTCGATGTCGGTGATGGGGAATGCGTCGTCGGCGCCGAAGTCGCGGATCGCGCCTTCCTGGCCGGCGCGCAGTCCGTCCCACAATTCCCGTTCGGCATTACGTTCCCGGCAAAACAGCACGTATTCGCCGTGCTCACGGCCGGGCATCAAGACGATGACGGCTTGAGGCTCGGGGAAACCGCTGAGGTACTGGAAATCGCTGTCCTGACGGTAGACGTGCTCGACATCGCGGTTGCGGATGGCCACTGCAGCGGCGGGCAGGATGGCGATGCTGTTGGGTTCCATCTGCGCCATCAGGGCCTTGCGGCGACGGCTGTATTCCGATTTCGGGATATGAATCATGGGCAGACGGCTTTCCCTGGCACGCGATTAATGCAACGACGGTTTGGCAGCCGCTTCGTCGGTTTTCTTGGTTTCGGTGAACAGCAGCAACGGAGCGACGCGCAGGTACTCCATTACTTCCATGTAGTCGCTTTCGCCGTCGTCGGACTCTTCCAGCGCGTCCTGTACCTGGGCAATGGCGGCGAGATCCTGCAACACTTCGGTGGCTTCAGTGCTCAAGGCATATTCGCGGCGGGTCAGACCGAAGCCGGTAAGAAAGCCCTGGCACCACTGGCCCAGTGCAGCCGCGCGCTCGGTGAGCGGCGCGTCGTCGGTCGGCAGCAGCAGAACAACGGTCATGTCGTCGCTGGTAAGCTCGCCCTTGACCATCTCTTGCAGGCCGATCAAGGCGTTGCGAACGTTGTCTTGTGGCTCGCCTTCGAGCAGCTCGGCGGCGTCGGCCAACCAGCTGTCGGCTTCGAAGCCGGCACCGGCGCAACTGCGGCCGAGCAACAGGCCGTGCAGTTCGGCAGGCGAGACGGGATGGCCGCTGGTGCTCAGCAGGGTGGCAAAGGCTTGGTACGGAGAATTCTGAATGGGCATGGGCAGCTAGGCGCCAGACGGCGCTATGTCTAGAATGAAGGCCTTGTATCCTACATCGACAGACTCGCCAAGACTATTAAAGGCTGTCCGCCAGCTATCACGCATCAGACACAACCAGTGGACAAAATGGAAGACACCGACCTGCAAGCGCTGATGGCCAGACTCGAGCTGCTAATTACTCGAGTCGAGCAACTAAAGAGTCAGAATGGACTCCTATTAGCTCAGGAAAAGAGCTGGCGCGAGGAACGCGCGCATCTCATTGAAAAAAATGAAATCGCCCGGCGTAAGGTCGAATCGATGATTTCGCGCCTCAAGGCCCTGGAGCAAGACTCATGAGTTCAAGCAATAGCGTTACCGTGCAGATCCTCGACAAAGAATATTCGATCATCTGCCCCCAGGAAGAGCGCAGCAACCTGGTGAGCGCTGCCCGTTACCTGGACGGCAAGATGCGCGAAATTCGCAGCAGCGGCAAAGTCATCGGCGCCGACCGCATCGCCGTGATGGCCGCGCTGAACATCACGCACGATCTTCTGCACAAGGAAGATCGCCCGGATGTGCAGGCCAGCGGTTCGACCCGCGAGCAGGTTCGCGACCTGCTGGACCGCGTCGATCTGGTGCTGTCGACCGATCCGGATGTCACCAAGGGCTGAAACGCGAAACCGCTTGGGGTATACTCGCATCACTCCCTGGGGTGCTTGCCAGTTGACGACGTCCCTGAGCCGATTCGCACTACCCTGGAGGTTGCACGTTGGGCTGGTGTGCATGTCCGCTAGACGGAAAGCCTTAAAGCCTACTGCATCTTCCACCTTGAACTTTCGGGTTCAAGGGCTAAGTCGACAGCGGTTCATCCGGGGAGCCTGATTCCAGTCCGATGCCGGTTTAAATACCGGCATCGGCTTTTTTACGGGTACGCTTTGGTACTCGCACTTCTGAAGCCTGAACCCATGACCGAACCTGCGCTGCTGCCCCGCCCGCAACTTCGACGCATGCTGCGCAAGGCCCGCCGCGCACTGACTCCCAGTCAGCAGCGCGAGGCCGCTCGCGGGCTGTATAAGCAATTGATCCAGCACCCGCTGTTCCGCCGCGCAAAACACATCTCCCTGTACCTGCCCAACGACGGTGAAATCGATCCGCGCCTGCTGATGCGTGCCGCGCAACGTCGGGGCAAGGCGACGTATCTGCCGGTGCTCAGTGCCTGGCCGCGAACCAAAATGGTGTTCCAGCGGATTCGCCCCGGCGAAAAGCTCAAACCCAACCGTTTTCGCATCCCCGAACCACGACACAACATTGCCCGACAACGCAAGGTCTGGGCGCTGGATCTAGTGTTGTTGCCGCTGGTGGGGTTTGACGATGTCGGCGGACGCCTGGGAATGGGCGGTGGTTTCTACGATCGAAGCCTGGCGTACCTGGCGCGCCGCAAAAACTGGCGCAAGCCGACGCTGCTGGGCCTGGCCCATGAATGTCAGAAGGTTCAACGATTGGCTCAGGCGAGCTGGGATGTGCCGCTGCAGGGAACGGTCACGGACAAGGCATGGTATTTCGCAGACTAGACGCCACTGATTTCAGCGGCGTCGAAAGACAGGTTCAGCGCTTGAAGGCCGACGGCTGTTGCTGCGCGATCTCGACCGGAGCATCGGGTTTGTTGTTCCACAGGCTTTGGGCATAGCCGGTGGTCACGACACCAAGGCCGAACAAAATAACCAAAATCCATAGTAAATCCGGTTTGCGTTTCATCGATTGCCCCCCAAAGGCACATCAACACGATGACAGCAGCGGTTTCCGTTGTAGGTGTAGGCCGTGCAGCAGCGTCAAGCTTAGAAGGCCGGCATTTTGCGACAACGTGAACCGACACGCAAACGCTGGCGTCAACCGACTGTCGGTTTGTCATAAAATTGCCCGACCGCTTGCCCACTCACCTCGCAAGGAGCAAAACCATGGCCTATTGGCTGATGAAATCCGAGCCTGACGAACTCTCGATCAAAGACCTGGAGAAGCTTGGCCGAGCGCGCTGGGACGGGGTTCGCAACTACCAGGCGCGCAACTTTTTGCGGGCCATGGCGGTGGGTGACGAGTTTTTCTTCTATCACTCCAGCTGCCCGGAGCCGGGGATTGCCGGGATCGGCAAGATTGTCGAAGCCGCGTACCCGGACCCGACGGCGCTGGAGCCTGAGAGTCATTACTTCGATCCGAAGGCCACTGCCGAGAAAAACGCCTGGAGCGCGATTGATGTTGCTCACGTCGAGACGTTTTCCAAGGTGCTTAAGCTCGATTATCTGAAGCAGCAAACGGCGTTGGCCGAGATGCCACTGGTACAGAAAGGCTCGCGACTGTCGGTGATGCCCGTCACCGCTGAGCAATGGGCCGCGGTGCTTGATCTGCGCTAAATAACGCAGATCCGTCCGTCACACTGGATCATCTCCCGATCGGTCAGGGTGACCCTCAGTTGACTGACATCAAGCCCCTCAGGCGCTTGCCTGTCAGACTACGGCGCTACAGACGCAGGATGCCTACATGTCGACGCACAGCCGCTCTTCTCTTTTCTTCGCCTTTTTACTGGGGGCTTTGCTACTGGCCGCTGGGGGATTCGGTTATTGGAAGTCGACGCTTAACCGACTGCCCGAAGGTCTGTATGTCGGCAATGGTCGGCTTGAAGCCACTGAAGTGCAGATCGCCAGCAAGACTCCCGGCCGGCTGGCTGAAGTACTGGTGGACGAAGGCGACAAAGTAACCAAAGGTCAACTGCTGGCCCGCATGGACACCCGCACCCTTGAAGCCCAGCGCAGGCAGGCTGAAGCCGAAGTGATACGCGCCCGGGAAAATCTCTCCGCCGCCCAGGCCAATGTGCAACTGCGCCAGAGTGAGCAACTGCTTGCCCATCAAGAGCTCAAACGCTCCCAGGAACTGTTCAAGCGCGGTTTCGCCAGTGGTCAGATCATCGACCAGCAGCAGTCACGCTTCGACACTGGCAATGCGGCCGTCACCGCGGCCCGCGCTCAGGTGTCCGCCGTCGGCGCAGCCATTGGCGCGGCACAGGCACAAGTCGCTCAGCTAACCAGCGAAATTGACGACAGCAGCTTACGAGCCCCCATCGACGGGGTGATTCAGCTGCGCATGGCCGAACCCGGTGAAGTGCTCGGCGCCGGTGGGCGGGTACTACTGCTGATTGACCCGAACGACCAATACATGAACCTCTATCTTGCGGCGTCCGTGGCCGGACGCCTGGCGGTCGGCGATGAAGCGCGGATCCTGCTGGACGCCCTGCCCGGTCAGCCGTTGCCGGCGAAAATCAGCTTCGTGGCGGCCAAATCGCAGTTCACACCCAAAGAAGTCGAGACCCGCGACGAGCGTCAGAAACTGGTGTTTCGGGTCAAGCTACACCTGACCCAACCCAGCGCTGTGCCCCAGGCCAAACCGGGGATGCCCGGCAACGGCTACGTGCGCACCGCTCCCATTGACTGGCCGGCCAATCTTCAATGACCGGCCTGGCACTGCATGCCACCCGCCTTCAGCATCGTTATGGCCAACAGCAGGCGCTGACCGACATCACGTTCAGCCTGCCTGCCGGCACCCGGTGCGGGTTGATTGGTCCGGATGGCGCCGGTAAATCCAGCCTGCTGGGATTGATCGCCGGCGTGAAGACATTACAAGACGGCCAGCTGGAAGTACTCGGTGGCTCGATCCAGAATCGGCGCCACCGCAACAGCCTCTACTCGCGTATCGCGTTCATGCCTCAGGGCCTGGGCGGCAACCTGTATCCCGAGCTGTCGATCAGCGAGAACATTCACTTCTTCGCCACACTGTTCGGGTTGTCCGGGGCCGAGTGCGATCAGCGCATGCAGAGCCTGCTACTGGCCACTGATTTACTGCGGTTTGCCGAGCGCCCGGCCGGCAAGCTATCGGGCGGAATGAAACAGAAGCTCGGCCTCTGTTGTGCGCTGATCCATGAACCGGACTTGTTGATCCTCGATGAACCGACCACTGGCGTCGATCCCTTGTCCCGGCGGCGCTTCTGGGAGTTGATTGATGACGTTCGGCGCCAACGACCACAACTGACGTTACTGGTCGCCACCGCGTATATGGAAGAGGCCGAGCAGTTTGAACACTGCCTGATGCTCGATGGCGGCAAGCTGATCGCCGCCGGTTTGAGCCACGAACTGAAGGCGGTTACTCCTGGCGGCAAACTTGATGAGGCCTTCACCCACTTTCAGGGCGACACCGGCCATGACAACCAGCCGCTACTGATCCCTCCTCGAACCAACGCCACTGCCGACATCGCCATCGAAGCCCACAACCTGACCTTGCGCTTCGGCGATTTCACGGCTGTGGACAAGGTCAGCTTCGCCATCGGCCGCGGCGAGATCTTCGGGTTTCTGGGTTCCAACGGCTGCGGCAAAACCACCACCATGAAAGTGCTCACCGGGCTGATTCCGGCCAGCGTAGGCAGCGCCACGTTGCTGGGCAATCCGGTGAACGCCAAGGATCTGGCCACCCGAAAACGCGTTGGTTTCATGTCCCAGAGTTTCTCTTTGTATGGCGAACTCAGCGTACGGCAGAACCTGGACTTGCACGCGCGGCTGTTCGATTTGCCCAAGGCCGACAGTGCTCAGCGCATCGACGAGCTGATCCAGCGTTTCAACCTGGGTAGCATCGCTCATCAACCCTCTGGTGCATTGCCGCTTGGCCTGCGCCAACGCTTATCCCTGGCGGTGGCGGTGCTGCATCGCCCGGAAGTGCTGATCCTCGACGAACCGACCTCCGGTGTCGACCCGGCGGCCCGGGACGATTTCTGGCGACTGCTGATCGAACTGTCCCGCGAACAGGGCGTGACGATTTTCCTGTCTACCCATTTCATGAACGAAGCCCAGCGCTGCGACCGCATCTCGTTGATGCACGCCGGCAAGGTATTGGCCTGCGACACCCCGGCAGCCCTGCAACAGCAGTTCAAGGGCCAGACACTGGAGGCGGCGTTCGTCACCTGCCTGGAACAGGCCCAGGGCCCGATCGCAACGGCGCCGCCGCCAGTGCCCATCGACACGACACTTGCACCTACCACAACGGTGAAAGATCACGGCTTCAGTTTTGGACGGCTGCGGGCACTGGCGAGTCGCGAAGGCAAGGAACTGCTGCGCGATAAAGTACGCATGGCCTTCGCCCTGCTCGGGGCGATTTTGATGATGGTGATCTTCGGCTACGGCATTTCCCTGGATGTGGAGAAACTCGCCTTCGCGGTTTACGACCAGGACCAGACCCCGCAAAGCCGGGCTTACCTGGAGGCCTTCCGCGGCTCCCGTTACTTCGACGAGCAACCCTCCATAAGCGATGCGGCGCAGTTGCATCGACGACTGCAGCGCTCGGAAATCAAACTGGCGCTGGAGATCCCGCCCGGGTTCGGCCGAGACCTGTTCGCCGGTCGCCAACCCGCTGTAGCGGCCTGGCTCGATGGCGGCATGCCGTTTCGCGCCGAAACCAGCCGCAACTATGTGGAAGCGGTTCACCTGGCCAACCTTGAGCAATTGGCCGAGCAGTCCAGCCCGGCATTGAACCGGCAAGCAGCGGCCGAACTGGAAACCCGCTTCCGCTACAACCAGGATGTCATCAGCGTAAACGCCATCGGTCCCGGGGTGATGGCGCTGATCCTGGCGTTCATCCCGGCCATGCTGACTGCGCTGGGTATCGTGCGGGAAAAAGAACTGGGCTCGATCACCAATTTCTACGCTACACCGCTGACCCGCCTGGAGTTCCTGTTAGGTAAACAGGCGCCGTATCTGGCCGTCAGCCTGATCAACCTCGCCGTCCTGACGGCCATGAATCGCTGGCTGTTCGGCGTGCCCTTCAAGGGCAGCGCACTGACCCTGGCCTTCGGCGGGCTGCTCTACGTACTGGCGACCACCAGCATGGGTCTGTTGATTTCAGCGTTCACCCGAACCCAGATTGCCGCCATCCTCGGCACCATGATCATCACCAGTCTGCCGACCATTCAGTTTTCCGGTTTGATCGTGCCGCGCTCCTCCCTTGACGGCGCGGCCGCGGTCATGGGGATGCTGTTTCCGGCGGGCTACTTCCTCGATATCGCCGTCGGCACCTTTACCAAGGCGCTGGATATCCGGCAGTTGTGGCCGCAATGCCTGGCACTGTTCGGGTTCTTTCTCGGGTTCACCGGGCTTAGCCTGGCCATGCTGAAAAAGCAGGAGGTCTGATGCACAAGCTTGCGCACATCCTGCGTCTTGGTCTCAAGGAACTCATGAGCCTGCGACACGACAGTGTATTGCTGCTGTTCCTGTTCTACGCCTTTACCGTGGCGATCTATATGCCGGCCGCGGGCTCCGTGATCGGCGTGCACAACGCCAGCGTGGCCATGGTCGATGAAGATCACAGCCACCTGTCACGACAATTGGCCCAAGCCCTGCAACCACCGGAATTCCAGCCGCCGGTGTCGCTGCCCTATGAACAGATGGACGAAGTGCTGGACAGCGGGCGATACACCTTCGTGATCAATGTTCCGGCAAATTTTCAGGCGGATCTGTTGGCCGGCCGCCAGCCGGCGGTGCAGGTCAACGTCGACGCCACGGCCATGAGCCAGGCCTTCATGGGCGCGGGCTACATCGGACGGATTTTCCAGCGCGAGCTGCTGACCTACAGTGGCCAGGGCGATGCGGCGAACAAGTCCCCCGTGTTGTTGACGACGCGAGCCTTGTTCAATACCAATCTGGAGGGCGGCTGGTTCCTGGCGGTGATTCAGATCGTCAACAACATCACCATCCTCGCCATCATATTGACTGGCACAGCGCTGCTGCGTGAGCGCGAACACGGCACCCTCGATCATTTGCTGGTGCTGCCGCTGACGGCGCTGGAGATCATGCTGGCGAAAATCTGGAGCAATATGCTGGTGGTGGTGCTGTGCACCTGGGTGTCGCTGGAAGTGATAGTCAAAGGCGCACTCGGCGTGCCGCTGGCCGGCTCCATGACCTTATTTTTGCTGGTGACGGCGGTTTATCTGTTCGCAAGCACAGCGCTGGGGATATTCCTCGCGACCCTCGCCCGCTCGACACCGCAGTTCGGCTTGTTGGCGATTCCGGTCATTATCCCGATGTTGCTGCTCTCTGGCGGCAGTACGCCGCTCGACAGCATGCCGCAATGGCTGCAATGGGTGATGCAGGGCTCGCCATCCACGCACTTCGTCAGCCTCAGCGCCGCGATACTGTTTCGCGACGCTGGCATCAGTGTGGTCTGGCCGGACTTGCTGGCATTGAGCGCCATCGGCCTGCTGTTTTTTACCATTGCGCTGATGCGGTTTCGCAAGAGCCTGGCGTCCTGAAGGACCGAGTCGCGCCTTTCGCGGTGTAGAAACGGATACATCCTTTACAATCGAGACCGGGGACATCCTTTACGTTTTTGTGGGTTTGAAAGGCGGTTTTCACCGCTTTTCAAACGACCTAAAAGGTAATTGCACAAATACACTTCCCAGACCTCATCTTCCACCTCCTTCAGCCCTAGTGCCTCACCCACCAGCGATTCGCTGACAAATACCATTCCACCTTTCCACTTCATTGAACCGTTTTGCCGGACTTTTCTGACCAGCATTTGTGAAGGGTAATTCACCTCCGGCACACGTCCGTCGTAGAGGCGGCTGGATGGCACATAAACATCCGCCGGAACCTTCATTGCCAGGGCCTTGTGAGGGCGTTCGTAGTTGTATTCGTGGCGAAACCGTTCAAACGCCAGCTGCTGCTGTACCAAATTATGCTCAGGTGTCTGAAGCAGCGCAGCCTTGAGGGTTCGGTGCATTCGTTCATGGCGGCCATTCTGGTCAGGGCGTCCGGGCTGGATACGCTCGGGATAGATACCCAAACGTATGAACCACGCCGCCAGACTGGAGATGCGCGACACGCCGGTCGAGGCAAAAGGTGAACCGTTATCCGTGCGAATGACATTGGGCAACCCATACTCTCGAAAAGCCCAGTCAAATCCTTCGCGCGCCCCAGCCACACTGCTTTGCGCCCGACAAAGTAAGAGGAATCGACTGACATGATCGGAGATCGTCAAAGGAAAGCAGCGCTGACCTGATTGCAGGGCGAAGTCGCCTTTGAAATCCGCCGCCCATGTTTGATTGGGCTCTGTGGCTTCGCGTAATGGAATAGGCCCCGTCGGTGGGCGATTAAGGAAACGTCGTTTTTGCACCAAACCTGCACGCTTGAGCCATTCGCCAGCGGTGCTCAACGCGGGCCAAGGCAGCTCCGCGTGCGTGTTTTTAAGGTTGTGAACCAACTTCTCAGGTCCCCAACTCGGATGCTCGCGCTTATAAGCGATCAGCAACTCAAGGACATGCTCACTGATTTGATGGGGGCTGTGGTGCGGACGTCTGGACAGCTCTTTGAGCCCGTCGATGCCACGTTCAGCATAGCGCGCTAGCCACTTGTCCAAAGTGGGCCGGCTGACACCGTAATGCCGTGCCAGCTCACATTTGGAATAGGCGCCGGACATCCAGTCGCCTACGAGTTTCACTCTCTGATCCATTGGGGACTCTCGATTCCAGGGCATGGTCAGGCACCTCCTGACCGTATTTCATACCTGTAAACGATGTCTCCGGTTTAAAACGTAAAGGATGTCTCCGGTTTCTACCCGGGCAAGCCCGCTCCCACAGGGATCTGGGGTGGATGCAAAGGCTGCATTCACTGGGGATCATTGTGGGAGCGGGCTTGCCCGCGATGAGGCCCGCCCGGACAGCAAAAGTCTTACTGGATGATCAGGTTGTTGAACAACAAATCCTCAACCACTGGCTTGCCGGTTTCGTCGTTCATCACTTGCTGAGTCTGTTTCAAGGCTTCCTGACGCAGCTTTTCCTTGGCTTCGACGTTGTTCATGGCTTCAGTGGTCTGCTGTGCAAACAACGCCACCAGCTTATTACGGATCAATGGCTCATTGGCCTTAACCGCTTTGGTCGCCTCGTCACCGGTCACCCGCAACGCCACATCGGCCTTGTAGACCTTGAGCTTCGGCGTACCGTCCAGCCCATAGTTGCCCACGAATGGCGGGCTCAGGGTGATGTAGTTGACCTTCGGGGCTTCACCTTCTTTGGCTTCTTCGGCCATCGCTGCCACAGGCAGAGACAGGGCCAGCATCAACATGATCCACGCTTTCACAATTCGCTCCTTATCCGGTTTGCGGCCAAGCATAACGACCCGCCGCTCAAGCACAAGCTTATGGCTGACTATCAGGGTCGGGCATGCTCGTTGACCCGATGACTCACACACCTACACTTATCGGCCATCACTCCCAAAGGAATAGCCCCGATGAAAGCCGTGCTGTGCAAAGCCTTCGGCCCTGCCGAATCGCTGGTGCTGGAAGACGTCGCCAGCCCTGTCGCGAAGAAGAATGAAATCCTGCTGGATGTGCATGCGGCTGGGGTGAATTTCCCGGACACGTTGATCATCGAGGGCAAATATCAGTTCAAGCCGCCCTTCCCGTTTTCTCCGGGTGGCGAAGCGGCCGGCGTGGTCAGCGCAGTGGGCGAAAAGGTCAGTCACCTCAAGGTCGGTGACCGGGTCATGGCCCTGACTGGCTGGGGCAGCTTTGCCGAGCAGGTCGCGGTGCCAGGCTACAACGTGCTGCCGATCCCGCCCTCGATGGACTTCAACACCGCCGCCGCATTCAGTATGACCTACGGCACGTCGATGCACGCCCTCAAACAACGGGGCAACCTGCAACCTGGCGAAACCTTGCTGGTACTCGGCGCTTCCGGCGGCGTCGGCCTTGCCGCGGTGGAAATCGGCAAAGCCATGGGCGCCCGGGTGATCGCTGCCGCCAGCAGCGCGGAAAAACTCGCGGTGGCCAAGGCAGCCGGCGCCGATGAGTTGATCAACTACAGCGAAACCAGCCTCAAGGACGAGATCAAACGCCTGACCGACGGCCAAGGCGCCGACGTGATCTACGATCCGGTGGGCGGCGACCTGTTCGACCAGGCGATCCGCGCCATTGCCTGGAACGGCCGTCTACTGGTGGTCGGTTTCGCTAGTGGACGAATCCCGGAGCTGCCAGTGAACCTGGCACTGCTCAAAGGCGCAGCGGTGGTCGGCGTGTTCTGGGGCTCCTTTGCCCAGCGCCAACCACAGGACAACGCGGCAAACTTCCAGCAGTTGTTTGGCTGGTTTGCCGAGGGCAAGCTGAAGCCGCTAGTGTCTCAGGTGTATCCCCTGAGCAACGCGGCGCAGGCGATCAATGATCTTGGCCAGCGCAAGGCGGTCGGGAAAGTGGTGGTTCAGGTTCGCTGATTGTTTACCTGACCTGCTTGACCCGAACCGGGTCGCAGCCCTGCGACCCGGTTCCGCCATTCCCATACCGCCCTCTATTTATACCTGAGCGACATGTTCATAAAAGAACATGCAATCTCCAACATTTCCGCTGTTTTGCCGATGCGAACCGGTGCTATTTTCGGTAACGAAACTGTAACATTCGCATCCGCAGTCAAAACAAGAAATCTGGAGCCTTTGAATGTTTGCTTTCTTTCGTCCTGCCGCACATCAGGCTCCATTGCCTGAAGAAAAAATAGACAGCACCTACCGACGCCTTCGCTGGCAGATCTTCGCCGGGATTTTCATTGGGTATGCGGGTTACTACCTGCTGCGCAAGAACTTCACCCTGGCATTTCCGGATCTGATCGCCCAAGGCTATACAAAAGGCCAACTCGGGGTGGCGATGTCGGCGATTGCAATTGCCTACGGCCTTTCCAAGTTTTTGATGGGCATCGTGTCCGACCGCTCCAACCCTCGTTACTTCCTGCCCTTTGGCCTGATTGTGTCCGCCGGGGTGATGTTCGTTTTCGGTTTCGCACCGTGGGCAACGTCCAGCGTGACCATGATGTTCATCCTGTTGTTCATCAACGGCTGGGCGCAAGGCATGGGTTGGCCACCGAGCGGGCGCACCATGGTGCACTGGTGGTCGCAGAAAGAACGCGGCGGTGTGGTTTCGGTATGGAACACCGCGCACAACGTCGGCGGTGGCTTGATCGGCCCGCTGGCGATACTCGGCATGGGTTGGTTCAACGACTGGCACAGCAAGTTCTACGTACCGGCAGCGGTGGCGTTGCTGGTCGCTGTATTTGCCTTCATTGTCATGCGCGATACCCCGCAATCGACGGGCTTGCCGCCTATCGAGAAGTACAAGAACGACTACCCGGAAGGCTACGACGCCAGCCACGAAGAAGAATTCAGCGCCAAGGACATCTTCGTCAAATACGTGCTGCGCAACAAAATGCTCTGGTTCATCGCGTTGGCCAACGTCTTCGTCTACTTGTTGCGCTATGGCATCCTGGATTGGGCGCCGACCTACCTTAAAGAGGTCAAGCACTTCGACTTCGACAAGACGTCCTGGGCTTACTTCCTGTACGAGTGGGCAGGCATTCCCGGCACACTGCTATGCGGCTGGATGTCGGACAAGATCTTCCGGGGCAACCGTGGCCTGACGGGCATGGTGTTCATGGCACTGGTGACCGTTGCGACGATCGTTTACTGGCTGAATCCGCCGGGCAATCCGATGGTCGACATGATCTCGCTGTTCGCGATCGGTTTCCTGATCTATGGCCCGGTGATGCTAGTCGGCCTGCAGGCGCTGGAGCTGGTTCCGAAGAAAGCTGCAGGAACGGCCGCGGGCTTTACCGGTTTGTTTGGTTACCTGGGGGGTTCAGTCGCGGCCAGTGCCCTGATGGGCTACACGGTGGACTATTTCGGCTGGGATGGCGGCTTCATCCTGTTGGTCGTCGCCTGCCTGCTGGCGATGGCGTTTCTGGCACCCACCCTGGGTCACAAGAACGTCGCCAGTCAGAGCCGCGAAGCGATCGCCTGATCGGTCTTTGATTTGCAGCGCTTGAGCCGCGCCTCCAGATTCCGGTCTGGCATGGCGTGGCTACGCAGGGCGTGAGCTGTCTGCTCGACATACTCGCGAGTGGTGCCGTAACGCCCGCAAGCGCTTTCGAATACCTGACTCAGCACATGATCCGGCAAGTTACCGGCATAGCTGGGCAGGTGCCGCTCCAAAACGAATCCCAATGCCTGAACCTGGTTTCCGTCTTCGAGACGGCAGTTGAGCCAGTGTGGGCGATAGGACGGGAATGGCATTTCACGCTGCCAGAGCGCATACAGCGAAGCGTCGAGTTGCTCTTCGGGCAAGCGATAGGCAAACCCGCTGCATGAGCCGCCGCGATCCAGGCCAAATACCAGGCCGGGCACTTCCGGTGTACCGCGATGTTCGTGGGACCACAGGTATAAACCGCGATGGTAGCCATGCACACGACCGCGCACTCGCTCAACCGCAGCACATTCTGGGCGCCAGATCAGCGAACCATAAGCGAATAGCCAGACCGGCCCACCCTTGTGGCGCGCCATGGTCGATTGCATCGAGCTGAGCAGTTGTTCGTGCGTGAGCTGCGGCCCCAGATCGAGCCGCGGAGGGTAAGCCAGATTCAAAAAAGCAGATTCAATGGCACTCATGGCGAATAGCGTTCAGCTCCCCGCGGGTGAAGAATTACTTAATAGAACGCACCGCTGTAACAATAAGGCACATATGGTTTAAGGCAATTTAAGTGCCATGGCGGCGCTCTAAAACTTATTGCCTGAATGAGATATAACCTACCGGCATCTATAAAAACTTATAAATACCGATCGGCTATATGGGGAGTTATAACGATTTAAGATCGCGGATCAAGATCGGGGGGCGTAAGCGAACACATCCGCGCGCATTTGATGGGCATCCATCCCCGCTTCGACCAGCGCATCCAACGTGCCATAGACCATGGCCGGAGAGCCGCTGGCGTAGACGTGCAGGGCTTTCAGGTCAGGGAAATCTTCACACACCGCCTCATGCAACATGCCGCAGCGCCCTCCCCAGCCACATTGATCACTGACGACTTTATGCAGGAACAGATTGGGCAGTTTTTCCCATTCATCCCAATGTTCGATGTCATAAAAGTCTTCAGGACGACGCACGCCCCAATACAGATGCACCGGATACTTGAATCCCGTGGCCCGGCAATGTTCGATCAGGCTGTGGATCTGGCCCATGCCGGTACCGGCAGCAATCAGTACCAGTGGACCGTCTGGCAATTCCGCCAGATGGGTATCGCCGAACGGCATTTCGATGCGCACCATCGCGTTGCGCTGAAGCTGTTCGATCAGGCTAAGCGCACTGCTTTCGCGCGCCAGTACATGAATTTCCAGGTCGCGCCCGGAATGCGGTGCAGAGGCCAGGGAGAAGGCGGATTTCTCGCCGCTCTCGCGCTCGATCATCAGGTACTGGCCGGCGTGATAGCGCGGCGGCTTGCCCGCCGGCGCACGCAGACGCACGCGCCAGGTATCGCCGCCGACATCCCTGCATTCAATGACCTGACACGACACGCTGCGCACCGGCAATTCTCCCAGCGCGAGCACGCCATCCCACAGCACGATGCAGTCTTCCAGCGGCTCTGCAATGCAAGTGTAGAACTCGCCATGGTCACGCACATCGCCGGCTTGTTCGACCCGCCCTTCCACCAGCAACGCGCCGCACACATGGCAATTGCCGTTACGACAGCTTTGCGGGCATTCATAGCCCAGGCGCCGCGCGCCATCGAGAATCCGCTCGCCGGGCAGAATCTCTAGCACTGCTCCGGAGGGCTGCAAGGTTACACGCATCAATCTATTCCTAACTGATTCCAGATGGCATCGATCCGTTGGGTAACGGCTTCATCCTTGACGATGACCCGGCCCCACTCGCGGGTGGTTTCGCCTGGCCATTTATGCGTGGCATCGAGCCCCATCTTCGAGCCCAGGCCGGAAACCGGCGAGGCGAAGTCGAGGTAGTCGATCGGCGTGTTGTCGATCATCACCGTGTCGCGCTTGGGGTCCATGCGCGTGGTGATGGCCCAGATCACGTCGTTCCAGTCCCGTGCGTTGATATCGTCGTCAGTGACGATAACGAACTTGGTGTACATGAACTGTCGCAAAAACGACCAGACACCGAGCATTACCCGCTTGGCATGCCCAGGATACGACTTCTTCATGGTCACGATGGCCATGCGGTACGAACAGCCTTCGGGCGGCAGGTAGAAGTCGGTGATCTCCGGAAACTGCTTCTGCAGGATCGGCACGAACACTTCATTCAGCGCCACACCGAGTATCGCCGGCTCATCCGGCGGACGGCCGGTGTAGGTGCTGTGATAGATCGGTTTGATTCGATGGGTGATGCGCTCGACGGTGAACACCGGGAAGCTGTCGACTTCGTTGTAATAGCCAGTGTGGTCGCCATACGGGCCTTCGTCGGCCATTTCACCCGGATGGATCACGCCTTCCAGAATGATTTCAGCAGTGGCCGGCACTTGCAGGTCGTTGCCGCGGCACTTCACCAGTTCGGTGCGATTGCCGCGCAACAGACCGGCGAAAGCGTATTCGGAGAGGCTGTCCGGTACGGGCGTCACAGCACCCAGAATGGTTGCCGGGTCAGCGCCCAAGGCCACGGAGACCGGGAACGGCTGGCCGGGGTGTTTCTCGCACCATTCACGGTAATCCAGCGCGCCGCCACGGTGGCTCAACCAGCGCATGATCACCTTGTTGCGGCCGATCACTTGCTGACGATAGATGCCGAGGTTCTGGCGATCCTTGTTCGGGCCTTTGGTGACGGTCAGGCCCCAGGTGATCAGTGGACCGACGTCGCCCGGCCAGCAGGTCTGTACCGGCAACATCGCCAGATCGACATCGTCGCCTTCGATGACCACTTCCTGGCACACCGCGTCTTTGACGACTTTCGGCGCCATGGCAATGATCTTGCGAAAGATCGGCAGCTTGGACCAAGCGTCTTTCAGGCCTTTCGGCGGCTCGGGCTCTTTGAGGAACGCCAACAGCTTGCCGATTTCGCGCAGCTCGCTGACCGCTTCTGCGCCCATGCCCAGCGCCACGCGCTCGGGGGTGCCGAACAGGTTGCCGAGTACGGGAATGTCATAACCGGTAGGGTTTTCGAAAAGCAGCGCCGGGCCCTTGGCGCGCAACGTTCGATCGCAGACCTCGGTCATTTCGAGCACTGGGGACACTGGAGCCTGGATGCGCTTGAGTTCGCCGCGCTTTTCCAGGCCGCTGATAAAGTCGCGCAAGTCGCGATACTGCATGCGTGAGCCTCGTGTTGGCCGTGGCGTTCGGGGCAGGCAGTTTAGCGCCGAACCCCTCTATTCAGAACCACGAACTGCCGTTGATCAAAAATCAGATAGCAAAAAGCCGGGTTTCCCCGGCTTTTGCTGACTTTCTGCGATTTACTTGCGCTTCATCGACAGGAAGAACTCGTCGTTGGTCTTGGTCTGTTTCAGCTTGTCGACCAGGAACTCGATGGCAGAGACTTCGTCCATCGGGTGCAGCAGCTTGCGCAGAATCCACATACGCTGCAGTTCGTCGTCGGCCGTCAGCAACTCTTCGCGGCGAGTACCGGAACGGTTGATGTTGATGGCCGGGAACACACGTTTTTCAGCGATCTTGCGATCCAGAGGCAGTTCCATGTTGCCGGTGCCTTTGAATTCTTCGTAGATCACTTCGTCCATCTTCGAGCCGGTTTCAACCAGCGCGGTAGCGATGATGGTCAGCGAGCCGCCTTCTTCGATGTTCCGTGCAGCGCCGAAGAAACGTTTCGGTTTCTCCAGGGCGTGGGCATCGACACCACCGGTCAGCACCTTGCCGGAGCTCGGGATCACGGTGTTGTAGGCACGCGCCAGACGGGTGATGGAGTCGAGCAGGATCACCACGTCCTTTTTGTGTTCGACCAGGCGCTTGGCCTTCTCGATCACCATTTCGGCAACCTGCACGTGGCGGGTTGGCGGCTCGTCGAACGTCGAGGCAACCACTTCGCCACGCACGGTGCGCTGCATTTCGGTCACTTCTTCCGGACGTTCGTCGATCAGCAATACGATCAGATGAACTTCAGGATTGTTACGTGCGATGTTCGCCGCGATGTTTTGCAGCATGATCGTTTTACCGGCTTTCGGCGGTGCAACGATCAGGCCGCGCTGGCCTTTGCCGATCGGGGCGCACAGGTCGATGACACGACCGGTCAAGTCTTCGGTGGAACCGTTGCCGGCTTCCATCTTCATGCGCACGGTCGGGAACAGCGGGGTCAGGTTCTCGAAGAGAATCTTGTTTTTCGCGTTCTCGGGGCGATCGTAGTTGATCGTGTCGACCTTGAGCAGTGCGAAATAACGCTCGCCTTCCTTTGGAGGGCGGATCTTGCCAACGATGGTGTCACCGGTGCGCAAGTTGAAGCGGCGGATCTGGCTCGGCGAGACGTAGATGTCGTCTGGGCCGGCGAGATAGGAAGCGTCAGCGGAGCGCAGGAAGCCGAAGCCGTCCTGGAGAATCTCCAGCACGCCATCACCGGAGATTTCCTCGCCGCTTTTAGCGTGCTTTTTGAGCAGGGAGAAAATCACGTCCTGCTTGCGCGAACGGGCCATATTTTCTATGCCCATCTGTTCGGCCAATTCGAGCAGTTCGGTAATCGGCTTTTGCTTGAGTTCAGTCAGATTCATATAGGAATGACGTAATCATTTATGGAGGGGGGAAATTAAGCTTTTGGCTTAATGAGGCCGCGCCGCAGAGAAGGCGACAGGATCGCGTACTTATTCGAAAAGGAGTGCGTCGGCGACGGCTAGCAGGGGGCAGTGGAGAAACCAGTGCGGGGCCGAATGTACCACCTGAGTTTCGGAGCGTCTAGCCCTCAATAACGAAAAGGCCCCGCATTATGCGGGGCCTTTTCATGACGCTTTATAACAACGCTTAGATGTTGGCGTCGAGGAAAGCAGCCAGTTGCGACTTCGACAGCGCGCCGACCTTGGTGGCTTCGACGTTGCCGTTCTTGAACAGCATCAGCGTCGGGATACCACGTACGCCATGCTTGGCCGGGGTTTCCTGGTTTTCGTCGATGTTCAGCTTGGCGACGGTCAGCTTGCCAGCGTAGGTGCCAGCGATCTCGTCCAGAACCGGGGCGATCATTTTGCAAGGGCCGCACCACTCAGCCCAGTAGTCAACAAGCACAGGGCCAGCAGCCTTCAGTACTTCTTCTTCGAAGTTAGCGTCGGTGACGTGCTTGATAAGATCGCTGCTCATGGATGTCTCCGGGTTGTAAGCAATAAAAAACGTGGCCCATCATAGCCGCCCTTCCCGTGTTCAGGAAGCCGCAGATGATTGAGTCTCGCTATGGTGGCCCATGAGTTTGGGTATAGCTCAAGTCATGAGGTGGCGGGAGCGACGAAAGCAATTCCGGTACGCAGGGCGGCGTTGCGCACATGCTCCTGCATGGCCTTCTGCGCGGCGCCAGAGGCCCGACGAGCCAGCGCACGGAGGATTTTACGGTGTTCCTGCCAGGTTTCCATCGCCCGTTCGGCCCGGATGAACGGTAGCTTCTGGCTCTCCAGGAAGATGTCGGCGCTGGCCGTCAGAATGCTCAGCATCGCCTGATTGCCGCTGGCCAGGAGGATGCGCCGGTGAAACTCGAAGTCCAGTCGCGCCGCTGCATCGAAGTCGGCGGCACGCAATTCGGTGCGCATGGCGGCGACATTGTCTTCCAGGGCATCTAGCTCATCGGTGCTCAGGGTCACGGCCGCCAGCCCGGCGGCAAAACCTTCCAGGGCGTAGCGCAACTGGAAGATGTCCAGCGGCGATGCCTGGGCCGCGAACGGCCAGCCCGGCGCCGCATCGCCCCGGGGCAGATCGACCGGTGACTGCACGAACACGCCTTTGCCTGGCTGGATACTGATCACGCCCAGTGCACTCAGGGACGATAACGCCTCACGCAATGACGCCCGACTGACCCCCAATTGCACCGCCAGGTCCCGTTGCGAGGGCAAGGCATCCCCCGCCCCGAAACCTTGCTCGGTGATCAGTTTGCGGATGGCTTGCAGCGCCACTTCGGGTACGGCGCGGGAGATCGAGTTCATGGTTTTTTCAGACGAGCCAGGCCAATGAGCGGCTAGTTGTAAAGCTATTCGCGACGTCCGGCAAGTCGTGCCCCATGGGGGTTCGGGAATTTTCACGGGTGCGCCATCAGGGTGCGAAATGTCACTCAACTGTTCAGACCAGTAAGACCGAGCGACACCAGCAAAACCGTGGCCTGCGCCCCCCAAAAACCAATCTTGGCATGGCCCGTGCTCTGTCGATCCGCAGAAATCACTTCCCGCCGATCCGGAGATTTGCCATGACCATGCGTTACAGCGTCCTCCTCGCCACCCTGTTTGCCAGCTTGATGCTGAGCCAGGCCCCCGCCCACGCCGACGGTCTGGAGGATGTGGTCAAGCGCGGCACCCTCAAAGTCGCCGTGCCCCAGGACTTCCCGCCGTTCGGTTCGGTCGGCCCGGACATGAAACCTCGCGGCCTCGATATCGATACCGCCAAACTGCTGGCCGACCAACTCAAGGTCAAACTTGAACTGACCCCGGTCAACAGCACCAACCGCATTCCGTTCCTGACCACCGGCAAAGTCGACTTGGTTATTTCCAGCCTCGGCAAGAACCCTGAGCGCGAGAAAGTCATCGACTTCTCCCGTGCCTACGCGCCGTTCTACCTCGCCGTGTTCGGCCCGCCAGACGCCGCCATCAAGGGCCTGGACGATCTCAAGGGCAAAACCATCAGCGTCACCCGTGGTGCCATCGAAGACATCGAGCTGACCAAAGTCGCTCCCGAAGGCGCGACCATCAAACGCTTCGAAGACAACAACTCGACCATCGCCGCTTACCTCGCAGGGCAAGTCGACCTGATCGCCAGTGGCAACGTGGTGATGGTAGCGATCAGCGAAAAAAACCCGAAACGCGTGCCAGCCCTCAAGGTGAAGCTCAAGGACTCGCCGGTTTACGTTGGCGTGAACAAGAACGAGCCGGCGCTGCTGGGCAAGGTCAACGACATCCTCACCACGGCCAAGGCTGACGGTGCGCTGGAAAAGAACTCGCAAACCTGGCTGAAAGAGCCGCTGCCGGCCGATCTCTGATCGTTCGCGGAGACGATTTATGGCTTATCAGTTCGATTTCTTGCCGGTGGTGGAAAACACCGATCTGCTGCTGCGCGGTGCGCTGTTCACCCTTGAGTTGACGGCCATTGGCGCGGTGCTCGGGGTCGGTCTGGGTATCGTCGGGGCACTGGTGCGGGCGTGGAACATCCGCCCGTTCGCCGGCATTTTCGGGGTTTACGTCGAGTTGATCCGCAACACGCCATTCCTGGTGCAGTTGTTTTTCATCTTTTTCGGTTTGCCGTCGCTGGGCCTGCAGATTTCCGAATGGCAGGCGGCGGTGCTGGCGATGGTGATCAACCTTGGCGCCTATTCGACCGAGATCATCCGCGCCGGCATTCAAGCGATCCCCCGCGGGCAGCTGGAAGCCGCAGCCGCCCTGGCAATGACCCGCTTCGAAGCCTTCCGCCACGTGGTTCTGCTGCCGGCGCTGGGCAAGGTCTGGCCGGCCCTGAGCAGCCAGATCATCATCGTGATGCTCGGCTCGGCGGTCTGTTCGCAGATCGCCACCGAAGAGTTGAGCTTCGCCGCCAACTTCATTCAATCGCGCAACTTTCGCGCCTTTGAAACCTATGCCCTGACCACACTGATCTACCTGTGCATGGCGCTGCTGATCCGCCAATTGCTGAACTGGATCGGCCGGCGCTACATAGCAAGGAGCAGCAGCCAATGAGCGATTTCACCTTCTGGGACATCCTGCGCAACCTGCTCACGGGCCTGCAATGGACCCTGGCGTTGTCGCTGGTGGCGTTTATCGGCGGCGGGCTGATCGGTTTGCTGATCATGGTGATGCGGATTTCAAAAAAATCCCTGCCCAGCCACTTCGCCCGCACCTACATCGAGCTGTTCCAGGGCACGCCGCTATTGATGCAGCTGTTTCTGGTGTTCTTCGGTGTGGCGTTGGCCGGTGTGGAGATTTCGCCGTGGATGGCCGCGGCGATTGCCTTGACGCTGTTCACCAGCGCTTACCTGGCGGAGATCTGGCGCGGTTGTGTCGATTCGATTCCCAATGGCCAATGGGAAGCCTCGTCGAGCCTGGCGCTCAATCCGCTGGAGCAACTGCGTTACGTGATCCTGCCGCAAGCCTTGCGCATCGCCGTGGCGCCGACCGTGGGTTTCTCGGTGCAAGTGGTCAAAGGCACCGCCGTCACCTCGATCATCGGCTTCACCGAACTGACCAAGACCGGCGGCATGCTCGCCAACGCGACCTTCGAGCCCTTCATGGTCTACGGCCTGGTGGCGCTCGGTTACTTCCTGCTCTGCTACCCCTTGTCCCTCAGTGCGCGCTACCTGGAAAGGAGACTGCATGCCTCTGCTTAGAATTTCCGCCCTGCATAAGTATTACGGCGACCACCATGTGCTCAAAGGCATCGACCTGAGTGTCGACGAAGGCCAGGTGGTGGCGATCATCGGCCGTAGTGGCTCGGGCAAATCCACCTTGCTGCGCACCCTCAATGGTCTGGAGTCGATCAATGACGGCGTGATCGAAGTCGACGGCGAATACCTCGACGCCGCCCGCGCCGACCTGCGCAGCCTGCGGCAGAAAGTCGGGATGGTGTTCCAGCAGTTCAATCTGTTCCCGCACCTCACTGTGGGCGAAAACGTCATGCTCGCGCCGCAAGTGGTGCAGAAAGTGCCGAAAGCCAAAGCCGCCGAACTGGCGCGGCAGATGCTGGAACGGGTGGGGCTGGGGGAAAAATTCGATGCCTTCCCCGACCGACTGTCTGGCGGCCAGCAACAGCGGGTGGCGATTGCCCGGGCGCTGGCGATGTCGCCGAAGGTGCTGTTGTGCGATGAAATCACCTCGGCGCTGGATCCGGAACTGGTCAACGAAGTGCTGAGCGTGGTCCGGCAACTTGCCAAAGAGGGCATGACGCTGATCATGGTCACCCATGAAATGCGCTTTGCCCGCGAGGTTGGGGACAAATTGGTGTTCATGCACCATGGCAAGGTGCATGAGGTGGGGGATCCGAAGGTATTGTTTGCCAACCCGCAGACGGCGGAGCTGGCGAATTTTATCGGGACGGTTGAGGCGGCAGGCTGAGAGATCTTCAGTGCCTGCAAGGCCGCCTTCGCGGGCAAGCCCGCTCCCACAGGGTTCTCTGCTGGAACGCGATGGTGTGTTCGACGCAAAAACCTGTGGGAGCGGGCTTGCCCGCGAAGAGGCCATTCGCAACACCACGGATGCCCCGTGGTAAAAGATCGCAGCCTTCGACAGCGCCTACGCGTTGGCGGCAGCGTTTGATCGTGGCAGGATGTCGAGGTTATCGACCGAGACCCCCTGACCATGCCGCAATCCCAAGCCAAGAATCTGTCCCTGATCGCCGCAATCGACCTGGGCTCCAACAGCTTTCACATGGTCGTGGCCAAGGCCCAGAACGGCGAAATCCGGATTCTCGAACGTCTCGGGGAGAAGGTTCAGCTGGCCGCCGGCATCGACGAAGAGCGCCAACTCAGCGAAGAATCCATGCAGCGCGGGCTCGATTGCCTGAAGCGTTTTGCCCAACTGATCAGCGGTATGCCGCCCGGCACGGTGCGGATCGTCGGCACCAACGCCCTGCGCGAAGCCCGTAACCGCGCCGAATTCATCCACCGCGCCGAAGAAATTCTTGGCCATCCGGTAGAAGTCATCTCTGGCCGTGAAGAAGCGCGCCTGATTTACCTCGGCGTCTCCCACACCCTCGCCGACACGCCGGGCAAGCGCCTGGTAGCCGACATCGGCGGCGGCAGTACCGAATTCATCATCGGCCAGCGCTTCGAACCGCTGCTGCGCGAAAGCCTGCAAATGGGCTGCGTCAGCTATACCCAGCGCTATTTCAAGGATGGCAAGATCACCCCGGCCCGCTATGCCCAGGCGTACACCGCGGCGCGGCTGGAGATCATGAGCATCGAGCACGCCCTGCACCGCCTGACCTGGGATGAAGCCATCGGCTCCTCGGGCACCATTCGCGCCATTGGCCTGGCGCTGAAGGCCGGCGGGCATGGCACTGGCGAAGTGAATGCCGAAGGTCTGGCCTGGCTCAAGCGCAAGCTGTTCAAACTCGGCGATGCCGAGAAAATCGATTTCGAAGGCATCAAGCCCGACCGTCGGGCGATTTTCCCCGCCGGGCTGGCGATTCTCGAAGCGATCTTCGACGCCCTCGAATTGCAACGCATGGACCACTGTGAAGGCGCCCTGCGCGAAGGCGTGCTCTACGACCTGTTGGGCCGTCATCATCATGAAGACGTGCGTGAGCGCACTCTCAGCTCGCTGATGGAGCGTTACCACGTTGACCTGGAACAAGCCGCGCGGGTCGAACGCAAGGCGCTGCATGCTTTCGATCAGGTGGCCGAGGATTGGCAACTGGATGACGGTGTCTGGCGCGAACTGCTGAGCTGGGCCGCCAAGGTCCATGAAGTGGGCCTGGACATCGCCCACTACCAGTACCACAAGCACGGCGCCTACCTGATCGAGCACTCGGACCTGGCCGGATTCTCCCGCGAAGACCAGCAAATGCTCGCACTGCTGGTGCGGGGCCACCGACGCAACATTCCCAAGGACAAGTTCGCCGAATTCGGCGACGACGGCATCAAGCTGATTCGCCTGTGCGTGTTGCTGCGCTTTGCGATTCTGTTCCATCACATCCGCGGCATCCAGGAAATGCCACAGGTCGTGCTGCACGCCAATGGCGACAGCCTGGACGTGTTGTTCCCGGAACACTGGCTGGACGACAATCAACTGACCCAGGCCGACTTCGCCCTCGAAGCGGAATGGCTGACCCGCGTCAGCTTCGTGCTGAACGTGCGCTAAACCCTGTGGCGAGGGAGCTTGCTCCCGCCGGGCTGCGAAGCGGCCCCAAAAAGATGGACTGCTGCGCAGTCCAACGGGAGCAAGCTCCCTCGCCACAAGTCATTCACCGCTCGGGCGGGAACAAAAAAAGGGCGATCCACATGGATCGCCCTTTTTTGTATCAACCGAATCTACGTTAACGGACAGCCAGAATCGGACTGCCCAAGCGCTCCAGCAGCGTGGCCTGGGCACTGCGCGGGTTCTGGTTGCCGGTCGGCGTGTTGCGGATGTAGCGACCGTCCGACTGCAGGCTCCAGCTGTGGGTGTTATCGGTGAGATAAAGCTCCAGCTCTTTCTTGACCCGCAGAATCAGCTTCTTGCCCTCGACCGGGAAGCAAGTCTCGACGCGCTTGTCGAGGTTGCGCTCCATCCAGTCGGCGCTGGACAGGAACATCTGCTCTTCGCCACCGTTGAGAAAGTAGAAAACCCGGGTGTGTTCCAGGAAGCGGCCGATGATCGAGCGCACGTGGATGTTGTGGGACACGCCGGCGATGCCTGGTCGCAGGCAGCACATGCCACGCACCACCAGATCGATACGCACCCCGGACTGACTGGCCTTGTACAACGCGCGGATGACCTTCGGGTCGGTCAGCGAGTTGAACTTGGCGATGATGTGCGCCGGTTTGCCGTCGAGGGCGAATTGCGTCTCCCGGGCAATCATGTCGAGCATGCCCTTCTTCAACGTGAAGGGTGCGTGCAGCAGTTTCTTCATGCGCAGGGTCTTGCCCATACCGATCAGCTGGCTGAACAGTTTGCCGACGTCTTCGCACAAGGCATCGTCGGAGGTCAGCAGGCTGTAGTCGGTGTACAGACGGGCGTTGGCCGCGTGGTAGTTGCCGGTCCCCAAGTGGGCGTAACGGACAATTTCGCCAGCCTCGCGGCGTAAAATCAGCATCATCTTGGCGTGGGTCTTGAAACCGACCACGCCGTAAATCACCACCGCACCGGCCGCTTGCAGACGGCTGGCCAGTTGCAGGTTGGACTCTTCATCGAACCGCGCGCGCAATTCGATCACTGCCGTCACTTCCTTGCCGTTACGCGCAGCGTCCACCAGCGCATCGACAATCTCGGAGTTGGCGCCGCTTCGATACAACGTCTGGCGTACCGCCAACACGTGCGGGTCTTTCGCCGCCTGACGCAGCAAGTCGACCACCGGGGTGAACGACTCGAACGGGTGCAGCAGCAGAATGTCCTGCTTGCTGATCACGCTGAAAATGTTCTCGCTGTTTTGCAGCAGTTTCGGGATCTGCGGGGTGAATGGGTTGTATTGCAGCTCCGGATGACTGTCCAGGCCAGTGATGCTGAACAGCCGGGTCAGGTTGACCGGGCCGTTGACCTGATACAACTCGGTCTCATGCAGGTTGAACTGCTTGAGCAAGTAGTCGGACAAGTGTTTCGGGCAGGTATCGGCAACTTCCAGCCGCACCGCGTCACCGTAGCGACGGGAGAACAACTCGCCGCGCAGGGCGCGGGCCAGGTCTTCGACATCTTCGGTGTCGACCGCGAGGTCGGCGTTTCGGGTCAGGCGGAACTGGTAGCAGCCCTTGACCTTCATGCCCTGGAACAGGTCATCGGCGTGGGCGTGGATCATCGACGACAGGAACACATAGTTGTCGCCGGGACCGCCGACTTCTTCCGGCACCTTGATGATCCGCGGCAGCAGACGCGGCGCCGGGATTATCGCCAGACCGGAGTCGCGACCGAAGGCGTCGATGCCTTCGAGCTCGACGATGAAGTTCAGGCTCTTGTTCACCAGCAACGGAAACGGGTGCGTCGGGTCGAGGCCGATCGGGGTGATGATCGGAGCGATCTCATCGCGGAAATAACGACGAACCCAAGTCTTGAGCTTGGTGGTCCAGTAGCGGCGACGGATAAAGCGGACCTGATGTTTTTCCAGTTCCGGCAACAGAATGTCATTGAGGATCGCGTATTGGCGATCGACGTGGCCGTGCACCAGTTCACTGATGCGAGCCAGGGCCTGGTGCGGTTGCAGGCCATCGGCGCCAGCCTGTTCGCGAGCGAAGGTGATCTGCTTCTTCAGGCCGGCGACACGAATCTCGAAGAACTCGTCCAGGTTGCTGGAGAAAATCAGCAGGAACTTCAGCCGCTCCAGCAATGGGTAGGACTCATCCAGCGCCTGTTCCAGCACGCGGATGTTGAACTGCAGTTGCGAGAGCTCACGATGGATGTACAGGCTGCTGTCATCCAGGCCGGGAATGGCAATCGCTGGCGCCGCAACAACGGGCTCGGCCACCACCGCGGGAGGAGCAGGCTCCAGCTCCGGCGGGGTTTCGGCGATTGGCTCCACCACAGGTTGAGCGTCTTTTACGGCAACTTCAGTGAGTCCTTCGGTATTCATCGAATGTTCCTGGGAGGGCTATTTTTGCTCTCGTAACAATTGAGCAGCACGGACGGCAAAGTAAGTCAGGATGCCATCAGCGCCTGCACGTTTAAAAGCGGTCAGGGATTCGAGGATAACCCCTTCGCTCAACCAGCCATTCTGGATCGCTGCCATGTGCATGGCGTATTCACCGCTGACCTGATAGACAAAGGTCGGCACTTTAAATTCTTCTTTAACCCGGTAAAGGATATCCAGATACGGCATGCCTGGCTTGACCATGACCATGTCCGCGCCTTCTGACAAGTCCGCCGCCACTTCGTGCAGGGCTTCGTTGCTGTTGGCCGGGTCCATCTGATAGGAGGCCTTGTTGGCCTTGCCCAGGTTCAGCGCCGAACCCACCGCATCACGGAACGGGCCGTAATAGGCGCTGGCGTATTTGGCCGAGTAAGCCATGATCCGCACGTTGACGTGATCGGCCAGCTCCAGCGCTTCGCGGATCGCTTGAATGCGACCGTCCATCATGTCCGAAGGCGCCACCACCTGAGCGCCGGCTTCGGCGTGGGACAGGGCCTGTTTAACCAGTGCATCGACGGTAATGTCGTTCTGCACGTAGCCTTCTTCATCGAGAATGCCGTCTTGACCGTGGGTGGTAAACGGGTCCAGGGCGACGTCGGTGATCACCCCCAACTCCGGGAACCGGTCACGCAGGGCTCGGGTGGCGCGCTGGGCGATGCCGTTGGGGTTCCACGCTTCAGCGGCGTCCAGGGATTTGAGCTCCGACGGCGTCACCGGGAACAATGCCAGGGCCGGAATCCCCAGCTCAACCCACTTGGCCGCTTCTTCCAGCAACAGGTCGATGGTCAGGCGCTCGACGCCCGGCATCGACGCCACCGCTTCGCGACGGTTTTCACCGTCCAGCACGAACACCGGCAGGATCAGGTCATCGACGGTCAGTACGTTTTCACGGACCAGTCGACGCGAGAAATCATCACGACGGTTGCGACGCAGGCGGGTTGCAGGAAACAAACGATTGGCGGGGGTAAAGCTCACGGCAGACTCCTGAGCCCGCGCTGGCGGGCGAGCGTGACAGTTATAAGCGGCCATTATGACGAACGGATGACAGTTGTGCTTCAGGAAGCCGCATTCCATTGTCCTTGTAGGAAATGTTCACGTCGAGACACATTTTGACACTTTCCTGAATGTGTCCGAGGGGTTAGGCTGCGCGTTCATTTCGCCAGCACCCAGACAATGCTCCAACAATTTCTTCAGGAATTCGGCTACTTCGCCCTCTTTCTCGGCACATTCTTCGAAGGCGAAACCATCCTGGTGCTCGCGGGCTTCCTTGCGTTCCGTGGATACATGGACATCAAGGTGGTGATGCTCGTGGCATTCCTCGGCAGTTATGCCGGCGATCAGCTGTGGTATTTCCTGGGACGCAAGCACGGGCGCAAACTGCTGGCGCGTAAACCGCGCTGGCAACTGATGGGCGATCGGGCGCTGGAACATATCCGCAAGCACCCGGACATCTGGGTGCTGAGCTTCCGCTTTGTCTATGGACTGCGCACCGTGATGCCAGTGGCGATCGGTCTGTCGGGCTATCCGCCGGGACGTTATCTGCTGCTCAACGGGATTGGCGCAGCCATCTGGGCCGCCGCGCTGGCTTCCGCCGCCTATCATTTCGGCGCAGTGCTCGAAGGCATGCTGGGCAGCGTCAAGAAGTATGAGCTGTGGGTGCTGGGCGCCCTGCTGGTACTGGGCTTTTGCCTGTGGCTGCGGCGGCGCTTCAAGAATGCCCGTCTGGCGAAGAAGATCTACGCCGACGAGCAAGCGTTGAAAGCCGAACAGGCCAAGTCCAGCGAACCTACGACGCCCATCGAGTGAAGCGGTTTCTACAACAGTAGAGACCGATGCCGCTGAGCAGGCTGTAACTGAGCAGCCCCACCCAGCCCACCGCGTTGCCCATTACACTGTCCGGCCATAACCCGACCATTGGCGCCAGCCACACCAGCGGCAGGTTCGACGCCAGCCGCAACAGCTCCAGCTTCAACGCCTGCGGGCGATTTTCCAGGGCCACGCCCAACACAAACAGCCCCAGTGCCACGGCGCCCCAGCCCAACACCAGGGCTGCGGTCGGCAGACTTTGCTCCAGGTTCATCAAGTAACTGCCCAAGGCGATGTAGACGCAGAACTGCAGCGCCACATACCACTGTTGGCGCCCGTCCAGCGGTACCTCGAATTTGCGGAACTGGCTCAGGTCCGGTTTGTTCATCGGGTACTTGGCCACCACATCCGCTGGTCGCCAACCGGTGCGCATGAACCAGATCCGCAGCTTGTCCCACCGGCTTTCGGCGCGCCGTGCGTCATCCCATAGCTGCGCATAGAACTGCACGTTCGCCCACAACGGATTCCAGCTCGCCAGCGGTGTGGTCACGCCGAAAATCACCGGCTCGTTATCGTCCTCTTCCTGGAACGAGCCAAATAGACGGTCCCAAATAATGAACACCCCGCCGTAGTTGCGATCCATGTAAAGAGCGTTCTGTGCATGGTGAGCCCGATGATTGGACGGCGTGACGAAGACCCATTCGAACCAGCCGAGCTTGGGAATGTGCCGGGTATGCACCCAGAATTGGTACAGCAGATTCAGCGCCGCAACGCTGACGAACACCACGAGTGGAACGCCGAGCACGGCCATGGGCAGGTAGAAAATCCAGCTCAACAGAAACCCGGTGCTGGTCTGGCGCAAGGCCGTGGAGAGGTTGTAATCCTCGCTCTGGTGATGCACCGAGTGGGCAGCCCAGAGGATATTGCGTTCGTGGCCCATGCGGTGCAGCCAGTAATAGCAGAAGTCGTAGAAGACAAAAGCAAACACCCAGACCCAGACGCTGTCGGCCGACAGCTCAATCACGGCCAGATGCTTCAGGGCGAAGGCATAAGTGACCAGGCCGACGCCTTTGGTGAGCAGGCCCGTGGTGGTCGACAGCACGCCGGTGCTGATGCTGTTGATCGCGTCTGCCACGCGATAATTGCTCACC
Source organism: Pseudomonas sp. F-14 TE3482 (assembly GCF_053629455.1). Lineage (NCBI taxonomy): Bacteria > Pseudomonadati > Pseudomonadota > Gammaproteobacteria > Pseudomonadales > Pseudomonadaceae > Pseudomonas > Pseudomonas sp. F-14 TE3482. Next base: position 1,506,625 of record NZ_JBRJII010000001.1, on the reverse strand, counting down.
CCGCGCCAACGGTCGGCCAGCAGCTCGACCGCAATCAGCACAAAGAAAAACGGCACCGCATACAGAATGAAGTCCATGACGCGCCCTGATCAGAATCGTTCAGCAGAGATTAGGTGTAGCCGCGTATTAACCCTATGGCAACGAGTGACAAATTAGTGGACATTTAACGCCATGAATCTGGAGAAAAGCCCATGAGCAAAAAAATTGCAGTGATCCTTTCCGGCTGCGGCGTGTACGACGGCGCCGAAATCCACGAAAGCGTGATCACCCTGCTGCGGCTGGACCAGCGCGGTGCCCAGGTGCAATGTTTCGCACCCAATATCGCGCAATTGCATGTGATCAACCACCTGACCGGCGAAGAAATGCCCGAGGCGCGCAACGTGCTGGTGGAATCGGCACGGATCGCCCGGGGCAACATCAAGGATATCCGTGAAGCCAGCGTCGAAGACTTCGATGCGCTGATCGTTCCCGGCGGATTCGGCTCGGCCAAGAACCTGTCGAACTTTGCCGTCGAAGGTGCCGGATGCAGCGTTCAGCCTGACGTCCTGGCGTTGACCGAAGCGTTCGCCGAGGCCGGCAAACCGGTGGGGCTGATCTGCATCTCGCCGGCCCTGGCGGCCAAGATCTACGGCCCGGGCGTGACCTGCACCATCGGCAACGATGCCGATACCGCCGCCGCGATGAACAAGATGGGCGCCACCCATGCCGAATGTGCAGTGACTGACATCGTCGAAGACAAGGCGCGCAAGCTGGTCAGCACGCCGGCATACATGCTGGCGCAATCGATCAGCGAGGCCGCTTCCGGCATTAACAAACTGGTCGACCGCGTGCTGGAACTGACCCACGAAAACGACGACTGACACCGTTCAGTATGGGAGCGGGCTTGCTCGCGATAGCGGTCTAACCGTCGACATCAATGTTGAATGTGCCGGCCCCATCGCGAGCAGGCTCGCTCCCACAGGGACCACCGTCATGCTTAAGACTTGCGCGATAACCGCGTAAGTATCCGGTCCAGCGCATTGGCGAATGCCTGCTTCTCGCGCTCGCCAAACGGCGCCGGTCCGCCGCTCATCTGGCCCTGCTCGCGCAGATCGGTGAACAGGTTACGCACCGCCAGCCGATCGCCCATGTTCTGCGCATCGAACTCCTTGCCCCGCGGATCCAGCGCCGCCACGCCTTTCTTCACCAACCGGTCCGCCAGCGGCACATCGCTGCAAATTACCAGCTCACCCGGCGCCGCGTGTTCCACCAGGTAATCGTCAGCGGCATCCGGGCCGCTGGGTACTACGATCAACTTCACCAGCGCCAGGCCCGGTTTGATCTGGGGCTGGCCGGCGACCAGCACCACTTCGAACTGGCGCTTGAGGGCAAACTTCACCACCAGATCCTTGGCTGCCCGAGGGCAGGCGTCGGCATCGATCCACACGCGCATAGTGTTTCCTCTATTGAAAAGCATCGCGGGCAAGCCCGCTCCCACAAGGTTAGCGCTGAACCTGTGGGAGCGGGCTTGCCCGCGATTATGAGCGCAGCGAATGCTTTTAAGAAACCGACACCCGCCGCTTCTCGGCCATCCGGCTACGGCTATACAACACAATGATCGCAATGATCGCCACAGCCTGAGCACTCAGGGAATACGCATCAGCGTGGATCCCTAGCCAGTCGAAGTCAAAGAACGGCACCGGCCGCGTGCCGAAGATCCCGGCTTCCTGCAACGCCTTCACGCCATGGCCGGCAAACACCACCGACAACGCGCAGAGCAAACCGGCATTGATGCCGAAGAACAACGCCAGCGGCAGTTTCGCCGAGCCGCGCAGAATCACCCAGGCCAGGCCGATCAGCAATACCAGCGCCGTCGCCCCGCCCGCCATTACGGCGTTGTGTCCTACCGGCCCGGCCTGCAACCACAGGGTTTCGTAAAACAGGATCACTTCGAACAGTTCGCGATACACCGAGAAGAACGCCAGGATCGCAAAGCCGAAACGCCCGCCGCCGCTCACCAGGCTGCTCTTGATGTAATCCTGCCAGGCCGCTGCGTGGCGACGGTCGTGCATCCACACGCCGAGCCAGAGCACCATGACACTGGCAAACAACGCCGTCGCGCCTTCCAGCAGTTCACGCTGGGCGCCGCTGACGTCGATCACATAAGCCGCCACCGCCCAGGTCGCCAGCCCGGCCAGCAGTGCCAGGCCCCAACCGATGTTGACGCTGCGCACCGCCGATTGCTGACCGGTATTGCGCAGGAATGCGAGGATCGCCGCGAGCACCAGAATCGCTTCCAGACCTTCACGCAGCAGAATCAACAGACCGGAAATGTAGCTCAGCGACCAGCTCAAGCCATCACTGCCCAGCAGGCCAGCGGACTCTTTCAACTTGGCTTTGGCCGCTTCCAGGCGCTGCTCGGCCTGGGCCACCGGCAAACCGTCCTGCAACGACTGACGGTACGCCATCAGGGATTTTTCGGTGTCTTTGCGCACGTTGGCGTCGACGTTGTCCAGAGAGCTTTCGACCAGTTCGAAGCCTTCCAGGTACGCCGCTACCGACAAGTCATAAGCCTGATCGTGATCGCCGGCGCGGTAGGCTGCGATGCTCTTGTCCAGGGTGGCCGCCGTGTAATCAAGCAACTGCCCCGGACCACGCTTGACCTGGGGCGGTTGCGCTCGTTGCGCTCGGAAAGTGGCGGCCGCTTGCGGACCTTCAGCGGCCTGCACCTCGGCTGGCGTCTGACGTGCCAGGTCGGCGATGTTGTAGGTTTTCCCGGATTTGGCCGCAGCCGGATCGGCGCTGAAGCTGGCGATATAGGTCGCCAGGTCCCAACGTTGACGATCATCCAACTGATCGGCGAAGGCCGGCATGTCGGTGCCTTCAACCCCCATGCCCAGCGTGTTGTAGATCGCATAGAGGCTCAGACGGTCCAGTCGCACGGCATCGCGCAGATTGGCCGGCGGTGGCGTCATGCCGACACCCGCCGGACCGTCACCGGCGCCCGCATCGCCATGGCACACCGAGCATTGCTGGGTATACAGCGGCGCGCCGCGAGTCGGGTCTGGAGTGATAACCGGGGCCTGGCTGACCTCATAGGTCACCGCCAGTTTTGCCCCCAGCTGCCGCGCCTGACGGGCAACATCCGCGCCGTCCTTGCGAGCGGCGATCGCAGCGCCAAGGCTGTCGACGCCCTGCTCCAGCTCTGCGCGTTCGGGTTTGGCCGGCAAATCGGTGATCAAACCTTGCAGCACTTTCAGGAATTCCTGCTGTTCGCGGTATTCAGACTCATCGATGACGTTGCCCGCCTCCACCGTCGCCGGATAATCGGCGCCGATGTAATCGAGCAAATGCAGGGCCTTGGGCGCACCTTCTGCGGTTTCGGCCAGCGCATTGAAGCTGCAGAACGCGATCATCGGCAGCACGAGCCACGCCAGAAAACGAGAGGAGGCAGTCATGAATAACTCTCAAATGGAAATACGAAGTAACACATTGTTCACTTCCAATCAGTTTCGCTCAAGCTTTGTTGGAATTTCCTGGGAAAGCACTGTGGTGCCCGGTCTGAAATAAGTAATGGCACTTTGTGAAAAGATGCGATTAAAAAGCCATTACATAGCCAGCATCCCTGTTTATAATGCCGCGCCGTCGTTATTGCGATATGGCATTTAAGCTCCTTTTTTTATGAGGAATTGGCAGGAGGCCAACAGCCTGCCGATGGGTCCCAACAGCCCGACCAGCACGCGGCTGCTTAAATTCAGGGAAGACGTACCCCTTATGGCATTCCGTGCCCCCACCTTGATCGCGCTCAGCGCTGTCACATTGCTTTCCGGCTGCTCGGCGTTTCGTAACTACGATTCGGAACTTGCACAAACCAACCAGCAACTGGCCTCCGGCAACGTCGACGCCGCCTTGACCCTGCTGGAAAAGAACAACACCAGCAAAGACAAAGACCTGCTCTATTACTTCGAGAAGGGCGAACTGCTGCGCGCCAAGGGCGACTTGTCCGGCAGCCAGAACGCCTGGACCAGCGCCGATCAGGTGGTGGGCAAATGGGAAGACGCGGTCAAGCTCGACACCGACAAGTACCTGGCTCAGTTCGGCAGCTTCCTGGTCAACGACAAGGTTCGTCGCTACGAAGGCTACGACTACGAAAAAGTCATGCTGACCACGCAGATGGCCCTCAACCTGCTGGCGGTGAATGACTTCGATGGCGCGCGCACCGCGATCAAGAAGACTCACGAACGTGAAGCGGTGATTGCCGACCTGCGTGACAAGGAATACCTCAAGAGCGAAGAGCAAGCCGAGAAAGAAGGCGTCAAAACCCAGTACAAGGATCTTCAGGGTTACCCGGTGGCGAGCCTCGACGCGCCGGAAGTGGTCAGCCTGAAAAACAGCTACCAGAGTGCGTTCAGCCATTATCTGGCCGGCTTCGTCTATGAAGCCCTGGGCGAGAAAGATCTGGCGGCACCAGGTTATCGCAAGGCCGCCGAGCTGCGTCCGAACACGCCACTGCTGGAACAGGCGCTGGTGAATCTCGATAAACCCGCCAGGAGCGAGGACAGCGACATCCTGATCGTGGTGCAAAGCGGTCTGGCGCCGTCCCGCGACTCGATCCGCATTCCGCTGCCATTGCCTATCAGCAATAACGTGGTGATTACTCCGCTGTCGTTCCCGATCATCAAGCCGGATACCTCCACCGCCGTGTTCGCCCAAATCGGCGTGGACGGTCAGCAGTTGGACCTGACGCAACTCAACAGCACCACTGCCATGTCCCGTCGCGCGCTGCGTGATGACATGCCAGGCATCATCTTGCGCACCACCGTGCGGGCGATCACCCGTGGTGTGGCACAGAAGCAGATCAATGAAACCAACCCGCTGGCGGGTCTTGCCGTCGGCATCACTTCAGCTGTACTCGAAGGCGCCGATACCCGTACGTGGCGCACGCTGCCGGACAACACTCAGGTGGTGCGTCTGCGTTTGAAGAAAGGCGAGCACAGAGTCACGCTGCCGAGCGCCGTGGGCGGTTCGGTGGTCAAGGTCACCGTCGATCAGCGCTTTCAGGTCATTACCCTGCGCGCCGTGGGCAATCAAGTATTCGCCAGCGGCGTGGCTGCGCACGTCATCCCGAGCGCCAACCCGACCGCCGTGGCCAGCCTCAAACAACCTTAAGAACGGAGTCTTTGCATGCGCTTCAAATTCATCGCTGTCGTCGCCCTGGCCTTGCTGGCTGGCTGCGCCACCCCGCCACCGCCGGAGCCAGGCAGCGCGGCCAGCAAGGTCGTGGCCATGGGCAAGCTCAAGAACATCGTGGTCGGCGCCATGCGCGTGGCCCGGGAAAACGGCTTCATGACGGTCAATGCTCAGCTGAGCAACACCAGCTACAACAACAAGACTTTTTACTACCGTTTTGCCTGGCTCGGCCCTGAAGGTTTCCCGGTTGCCGAAGAAGAAACCTGGAAAAGCCAGATGATGTACGGCGAGCAGACCAGTTTCATTCAGGCGATTGCGCCAACCGCCAAAGCCGTGGATTTCCGTCTCGAAATCAAAACGCCTTAAGCCCGACACCCTATTCGTTCAGTTTTAGAGAGCATTCCCATGTTTGCACGCTTTTCGTTCATCGCCGTCATCGCCCTCCTGGCCAGCGGTTGCGCCAACACTTCGCCAACGCTTGGCAGCAAAAACATCAGCTACGGTGACACCAAGGCCGTGGAAACCGTGACCAACGAGTTCGGTTCCACCGACCTGCAGATGATCGCCGAATCCATGACCCGCTCCCTGGCCCAGTCCGGCATCCTGCAAGGCCGTCCGGTGGTTCAGGTCTACGACGTGAAGAACAAGACCAGCGAGTACATCGATACCCGCGAAATCACCACCAGCATCAAGACCCAACTGATGAAGTCCGGCACTGCCCGCTTCGCCAGCGACAACACCGCCATGCAAAGCCAGGTTGACCAGCTCAAGCTGCAAAACCAGAGCGGTTTGTACAAGAAAAGCACCGTGGCCAAGACCGGCAACATGATCGCCGCCCAATACCGTCTTGAAGGTTCGATCAGCTCGATCGTCAAGCGCAGCAGCGATTACAAGGACGTCTTCTACAAATTCAGCCTGCAGTTGATCGACGTTGAAAGCGGTCTGGCCGAGTGGATGGACGAAAAAGAGATCCGCAAAACCACGGAGCGTTAATCGATGCGCACATGGATTGGCATGATGGCCCTGGCTTGCGCGTTCAGCGTGCAAGCGGCCCCGAAAGTCGCGGTGACGGATCTGGCGTATCAGGAGCGAGTGGAGCAATACATCCATATCGTTTCGGCACAGAGCAACCACAGCCAGAGTTACTACGGCGCCAGCGGCTCTTCGAGTTACAACGAGATCGAAGCAACCAGCAGCTACATCGAGCAAGGCGAGCTGCGTAAATTCACCGGCGACATCAAGGGCGAGATTCTACGCACCGGCATGTTCCAGCTGGTGCAGGGCACGCCTTACACAGCATCGTCCAAAGGTGACGTGTATGACGTGATCAAGCGGATCAAGGCCGGCAGCTTCAAGGGTGCCGACTACGTGCTGTTCGGCACCGTGTCAGACATCGACTTCACCCGCGACATGAACGAGCTGGCCAACACCGACAGCTATTCGGCGGTGCTGGGGCTGACGCTGGTGGCGGACTTCAGCCTGATCAACACCAAGACCTTTGAAATCACCTCGGCTTTCACGGCGATGGGCGAAGGTCAGGACACCAAACTGGTGAATGGTCGGGACATCAAGATCTCGCTGAACCGTCCACGGGTGGTACGTGACGTGTCCAAGGCGCTGGGTGAGGATGTGGCTGCGCAATTGAGCCAACAGCTCGGTGGCGGTGGTTACGAGCAGCCGGGGCAAGCGCCGTTGCGCAATAACCTGCCGCAGGATACGGCGCCAGTCATTCTGCGCTGATATTCAGGTCAGGCACTCTGTGACGATGGGGCTTTGTGGCTTTGTGGCTTTGTGGCTTTGTGGCTTTGTGGCGAGGGAGCTTGCTCCCGTTGGGCCGCGAAGCGGCCCCAGTAGTCAGTCCAACCCGTATCAGCCGGTTTTACGACTGCTGCGCAGCCGAGCGGGGGCAAGCCCCCTCGCCACAAAAGCTCCCTCGTCACAAATGAAAAAGGCGACCTGAAGAGGTCGCCTTTTTTGTACCTGGAGGTTTTACACCGCCGCTTTGCGCAGGGTCGCCATGAACGCCGCCGCGCCAATGAACAGCCCGGCAAAAGTACGGTTCATCCGTTGTTGCTGCTTGGGCGTGCGCAGCAAACGCAGCACCTTGGCCGCCAGTCCGGTGTAGCCGGCCATGACGATCAGGTCGACACAGATCATGGTCACGCCGAGGATCAGGTACTGGGCCACCAGCGGCGCGTGGGGGTCGATGAATTGCGGCAGCACCGCGAGCATGAACACCAAGGCCTTGGGGTTGCTGACGTTCACCAGAAAGCCACGGAACACCAGCGCCATTGGCTTGCCGATCTGCCGTACGGCTGCGTCGTCGCTCATGTCATTGGGTAGCGCGCGCCATTGCTTGACCGCGAGGTAGACCAGGTAGGCCACGCCAAACCATTTGATCGCATAGAACGCCGTGGCGGAGGCCGCGAGGATCGCACCCACACCGGCAGCGACAATCGCGATCTGCAAGGCCAGGCCCAGTTGCAGGCCCAGAGCGTTCCAGTAACCGCGCCAGAAACCGTAGCGCAAACCGCTGGACATCGACGCAATGGCGCCGGCACCGGGAGAAAGACTGATCACCCAGCAGGCGGCAAAAAACGCCAGCCATGTTTGAAGCAGCATCGCACACCTCGATTCAGACTCGTGACAGACGTCTAAGCTAATGCGCCTTTGGGCCGATGACTACCGATTTTTTACAGGACATGCCGACTGCCGACCAGCGTTTACGGCTAGAAGGGCCCATCGTCTGACGGACCGCCATCGCGGGCAAGCCCGCTCCCACAGGGTTTCGGGCTGATCACAAACCTGTAATCCGACTCCAAAAAAACTGTGGGAGCGGGCTTGCCCGCGATGGCGGTGTGTCAGGCAACAGAAGGCTTACTTTTCAAACCCGTTCGAAGGAAACACATCCGTCCCACGCCAGCGTCGAACCGAGCGCTGGAAGAACAGGCTGTTGGGCACTTGAACCATGGCACTGCCGGTGCCGAGTTCTTCGGCTTCGATCAGCGTGGTGTAGAGCAGATTGATCGCCACCACCCGGCCTTTGACGCCGGGCTTATCGGTGGTATCCACCAACTCGACCACATCGCCGATACGGAACGGGCCGACGGTGAAGATCAGAATTGCGCATAACAGGTTGGACAGCACGCTCCACATGGCGAAAAACGCCACGGCGGCCACCGCAACGAAACCGGACAACGCCGTCCAGAGCACCGTGGCCGACACGCCAAGGCGCTCCAGCACGAAGATCAGCGCGCTGCCCATGATCAGCCAGCGCAAACCGCCGCGCAGCGGCATGAAAAACTGCGGCGGAAACGGGTAGCGCTCACCCAATCGAGTCAGACATTTAGCGACGACGCGCTGGGCGATATAACCGGCCAGCAGGATCAGCAGAATTTGCACGACCAGCCAGAGTGGCTCGCCCCACCCAGCCGGCAGCGGCAGCTTGTAGGCTTCCATCAGGACAGTGCCTCCAGCTCCGCCTGCATGCTTTCGAGCAATTCGAGCGCTTCCATCCAGGCTTCTTCCAGCTCGGCCTCACGCACCTTCAGCTTGGCCTGTTCAGCCAGCAGATCACGCAAGTCGTTCTTGCGCATCGGCTCGTAAATGTCGCTGTCGCCAAGGCTGGCATCGATCTTTGCCAGTTTCTCGTGCAGCTTGCCCAGCTCGGCTTCAAGCTTGTCAGCCTCACGCTTGTGCGGTGCCAATTGCTGACGCAACGCAGCGGCGGCCTGGCGCTGGGCCTTCTTGTCGGTCTTGTCCGGATTGACCGGGGTATTGCTGACCGGGGCATTGCGTTGACGGTATTCGACCAGCCAACGGGCGTAGTCTTCCAGGTCGCCGTCGAACTCCTCGACCTTGCCGTCTGCCACCAGATAGAAATTGTCAGTGGTGCTTTTGAGCAGATGGCGATCGTGTGAGACCACCAGTACCGCGCCACTGAATTCCTGCAGGGCCATGGTCAGCGCCAGACGCATTTCCAGATCCAGGTGGTTGGTCGGTTCGTCGAGCAGCAACAGGTTCGGTCGATCCCAAGCGATCAATGCCAAGGCCAGACGCGCCTTCTCACCGCCGGAGAAATTCAGTACCGGCTCATCGATACGCGCGCCGCGGAAGTCGAACCCTCCGAGGAAGTCGCGCAAGGGTTGCTCCCGCTCGGTCGGCGCCAGGCGCTGCAAGTGCAGCAACGGGCTGGCTTTGGAGTCGAGAGAATCCAGCTGATGCTGGGCGAAGTAGCCAACGACGGTGTTTTCACCGCGCGTCAGGCGACCGGCCAACGGCTCAAGCTCACCGGCGAGGTTTTTGATCAGGGTCGATTTACCCGCGCCGTTCGGGCCGAGCAAACCGATCCGCGCGCCGGGGGTCAGTTGCAGCTTGACCTTCTCCAGCACGGCTTTGTCGCCGTAACCCAGTCGAGCATCCGACAGGTCGATCAGCGGGCTGGAAATTTTCGTCGACTCGCGGAAGACGAAGTCGAACGGCGAATCGACGTGGGCGGCGGACAGTTCTTCCATCCGCTCCAGTGCCTTGATCCGGCTCTGGGCCTGACGGGCCTTGGTGGCCTGAGCCTTGAAGCGGGCGATGTAGCTTTCCATGTGCGCACGTTGCGCCTGCTGCTTCTCGTAGGCCTGTTGTTGCTGGGCCAGACGTTCGGCACGGGCGCGTTCGAAAGCGCTGTAACCACCGCGATACAGGGTGATCTTGCGTTGATCGACGTGGGCTACGTGATCGACCACGGCATCGAGGAAGTCCCGGTCGTGGGAAATCAGCAGCAAGGTGCCGGGGTAGCTTTTAAGCCACTCTTCGAGCCAGATGATGGCGTCGAGGTCCAAGTGGTTGGTCGGTTCGTCGAGTAGCAACAGGTCCGAAGGACACATCAAAGCCTGCGCCAGATTCAGACGCATCCGCCAGCCACCGGAGAAATCTCCTACTTGCCGATCCATCTGCTCGTTGGTGAACCCAAGGCCGGCCAGCAGCTTTCGAGCCCGGGCATCGGCGGTGTAGCCGTCGGCGCTGTCGAGTTCCGAGTGCAGGCGGGCCTGAGCGGCACCGTCATGGGCCGCTTCGGCTGCGGCGAGGTCGCGTTGCACCTCGCGCAGGCGCAGGTCACCATCGAGCACGTAGTCGACCGCGATGCGTTCGAGCGTCTCGATTTCCTGGCGCATGTGGGCGATGCGCCAGTCGGCCGGCAGGAAGCAGTCACCCGAGTCCGGGTGCAGTTCGCCACGAATCAAGGCGAACAGGCTCGATTTGCCGGCGCCGTTGGCACCGATGAGGCCGGCTTTGTGGCCGGCGTGCAGGGTCAGCTCGGCGTCTTCTAGCAGACGTTGCGGGCCACGCTGTAAAGTGAGGTTCTGAAGTCGAATCATAATGGCGGCGGAGTCTACCAGCTTCGCTCGCAACTGGCGCGAGTAGCACTATGTCCTCTGACCTGTGGAGCTTTTCCCTTGGCACTTACGCCCGTCCCGGCGTTGAAGATGCTTGCCTGCAATTACAGTCGGCGGGTATCAATGTGTGCTTGCTGCTCTGCGGGTTATGGCTGGGAGAACGTGGCGTCGCCTGTAACGAAGACCGATTGCAGCAACTGCGTAGCGTGGCCGAGTCGTGGGACGCAGACGTGGTGCAACCGCTGCGAGCCTTGCGGGTGAATTGGAAAGTCGTTGCCATCGGCGATAGCGAACTGAATGCGTTGCGCGAGCAAGTGAAGGCACTCGAACTGGATGCCGAGCGACGTCTGTTGGTGCGACTGGAACGATCGGCGTTGAGTTGGCCGCAGGATGAGGCGACCGATCTATCGGCCTGGCTGGAAGGTGTGGCGGCGGGTGCCGCCCACCTGGACCGCGACGCGCTGCATCAGCTGCGCGTCGCGGTAACCGGCGCTTAGGAAGCGCTGGTTGGGGTGGTTGCTGCAATCGATGCGGCGGCCGGCGTTGGCGCTGGCGGCGTTGTCGAGGTGGCTGCTGCTAAAGCAGACGTTGCCGCCGGAACCGGGTTGGCTGGCTTGGCAACTGGCGCGGCGGCCGGCTTGGCGGCAACCGGTTTTTTCACCGCTGGTTTTGCAGCCGGTTTGGCAGCGGCAGGTTTGGCTGCTGGTTTCGCTGCGGCAGGTTTTGCAGCAGTAGCTGGCTTGGCTGCAGCAGGTTTTGCAGCAGCAGTTTTGGCAGCCGGTTTGGCTGCAGCTTTTGCAGCTGGCTTGGCAGCTGTTTTAGTCGCGACTGATTTCGCGGCTGGCTTGGCAGCAGGTTTCGCAGCGGCAGTTTTTGCAGCTGGTTTTGCGGCCGGTTTGGCAGCTGCTTTCGCCGCTGCAGTTTTCGCCACCGCGGGTTTAGCAGCAGCGGTTCTTGCAGCCGGTTTAGCGGCAGCTGTTTTGGCAGCGGCTGGCTTGGCGGCAGGTTTTGTAGCCGGTTTTGCAGCGCTTGCAGCGACTGTTTTTTTCGCCGCAGGTTTAGCGGCAGGTTTTGCTGCGGCTTTCACCGGTGCTTTGGCAGCCGGTTTGGCAGCAGACTTGGCCGGTGCTTTTGCAGCAGCCGGTTTGGCAGCGGCTTTCTTGGCAGGAGCCGCAGCTGGCTTGGCCGAACGCAGGGACAACGCCTTGCCGACAGCCTCTTGGACACGACCGACACCCTGGGCCAGTTTCAGGCTTTCTTGAGCGTCGCGTTTGAGTTGCAGGATGTAGCTGCGCGTTTCGGACTGGCGATCCTTGAGGGCATCGAGCAAGTTCTCAAGTTCTTTCACCGCCTCCTTGGCCTTGGCTTGCGCCTTGGCTTTGCCGGCCGCCGCAGCGTCCTGCAATTTGGTCCGGGATTTGTGCAACTTTTCCTGTGCTTTTCCGCGCTGCTTCTCCAGTTTGGCGAGCAGTTTTTCAGCATCAGCCAAGGCTTGGGAACAAGCGTTTTCCAAATGCTCGAGCAGGCTGCCCGAGAGTTGTTGGAGTAAGTGCAACGGAGTATTTACTGGCTTCTTGGTGGCCGACATGGTTTACCTCCTGGCTGACGTGAATGCGGCTCATACTAGACCTCTGCTGCAACCGCCGCTAGGGCATGTTGACAGTATCGAAAGCACTACGTTGCAACGAAGTAAAAATGTTCTGTGCTTGCGCAAAACCAGTTCACCTTTGAACGCATTCACACTGGCATAATCCTGCGCATCTCAGGTCGGAGAGTGCCCATGTCGCGCTACCTATTTTTATCGCTGTGCGTGTTTTTTTCCGTGGCCCAGGCCGCCGAAAAAACCGCCGCAAATGACACTCACGATCTCGCTTACAGCTTGGGCGCAAGCCTTGGCGAACGCTTGCGCCAGGAAGTTCCGGACCTGCAACTTCAGGCCCTGCTCGAAGGTTTGCAGCAAGCCTATCAAGGCAAGCCGCTGGCACTGAAAGATGAGCGGATCGAACAGATTCTGGCTGAGCATGAAGCCCGGGTTGCCATGCAGTCGCCTGAGCCGCAAAGCGAATTGGCATTGGAAAACGAGCGACGGTTTCTCGTTGAAGAAAAAGCCAAACCCGGCGTTCGCGAACTGGCCGATGGAATATTGCTGACAGAGTTGGCGCCGGGCACCGGTGCCAAGGCCGGTCCGAATGGCAAGGTCCAGGTGTTGTATATCGGACGCCTGCCTGACGGTTCAGTGTTCGACCAGAACAGCCAACCGCAGTGGTTCAGTCTGGATAGTGTGATCACGGGTTGGCGCAGTGCGCTGCAAAACATGCCGGTCGGCGCGAAATGGCGACTGGTGATCCCATCGGCCCAAGCCTATGGTGCCGAGGGTGCCGGCGACCTGATTGCGCCATTCACGCCGCTGGTATTCGAGGTCGAATTGCGCGGTGCTAAAAGCTGAAAACCGGAAACGAAAAACGGCGCGCATTTGCGCACCGTTTTGAGGGTGTTGCCGGATAAGGTTCAGGCCTGAACCGAATCCTCTTCCTTGTGGGCGGTGTGCAGCACTTCGATCAGGCAATCTTCCAGTTCGAAGCGTTCGTGCAACAAGCCACCCAGCTCCTTGAATTTCTCCGCGACACACTTGCCGGCGTCACACAGGTCGTTGAACGCCAGCAGCTTCTCGGTGATGACGTCGATGCGCGGGTAAATTGTCTCGGCCAACTCCAGACCACGAGTATCACCGAACGCCTTGGCTTCGCCCGTCAGTTGTTCGTAGATCTCGAAATGCCCGGCAGACACGTAGTCGACCAGTACACCGCAGAATTCCTGCAACGGTTTTCGGTTCTCGCCCAAAGCTTCGGGCTTGGCGCCGAGAGCGTCATAGGCCCGAACCAGTTCGTGACGCTCCTGCAACCAGCGATCGATCAGCAGATGCACTCCACCCCAACGTTCCTGAGCATTCTGACAACTTTCGAGCATGGTGATTCTCTCTTCCCTTGTGGGTCATGCTGCTCTACACCTGTCGCACACTTGAAGATCAAGAATCGACCAGGCAGAGCGTCATTCGAGCAACATAAATCCAATGACACGTGCGGGCCAGATTATGCCCGCGCGCTTATGGCTTCAAGGTACGCAGGAGATAAAGTTCATACAAGTGTTTAATCACCCGCCAATGCCCGGTGCGACGACTCGCCGCTGAGCGGTCGCTGACACGCGATCCAGACAAGGCGCAGCAACTGATACCCGCCCAGAATCATCATCGCAACGAAGAACAGCAAACTCCATTCCGGGATGCTCAGGTCGAACAGCGTCCAGGAAATTTCCGCGCAATCGGCGGTTCCTTGGAACATTCGCTGCACGACACACAGCCAGGGCGTACTGGCGAACAGATCGGCCAGATCAGGCGAACATGTCGATAACTGATGCACCGGATCGCTCTGCAACACCACCTGCCGCCACGCCGTGATGGTGCCCGCCAGACTGCAGAACAGACCCAGCAACCAATACAGGAAGGATCCAAAGCGTCCAGGTCCCTGCACCGAAGCCGCCAGGCAGACACCCGTCAGCAGTGCCAGGCAAACCCGCTGCAACAGGCACAACCCGCAAGGCTTGAGGCCGACCACATATTCCAGGTGATAGGAAACGCCCAAGGCCAGGGCACCTGCAATGAAAACCATGAAAAACAAGGAGCGTGAGCAGGCCAAAGACATGGCTTTTCCGTAACAGTAGAGACAGGCGGTTACGGTAGAGGAAAGCGCAGCAGCCTTTCAAGGCAGACCCCCACGGACACTTCACCAGAAGTGTAGGGAATTCCCGACAGTGTCGAGAGGATTTGATGTAGTCCTCTGTAGGACTTTGCCGGCGAAGGATGACAACGCTGAAACCGTGGCGGATTCGAAGCGATTCCCGCCCTTGTAGCAGCTGGCGCAGCCTGCGTTTGGCTGCGCAGGCTGCGCCAGCTGCTACAGCGGGAATCAGGCGTGAGCCGGCACCGGCAGCGGTGCCGCCAGCAAACGCTCATCCAGTAGACCCAAGCCCTCCTGGAACAGCTGATTACTGCGTTCGGTGTCACCCAGTTGCGCCAGCAACCGCGCCAGCTCGGCGCAGGCTTCAGGGTTGCGCTGCACGCGCAGGCTGCTCTCCAGATAATCCCGGGCCTTGCCCCACAGACTGCTTTGCAGGCACAAACGGCCCAACGTCAGCAGCAGGCTCGGGTCGGCGGGATGATCCTTGAGCCAACCCTCGGCGGTGTGCAGCTGCCTGGCCGGATCGCTGCCGCGAACCAGCCCATAAAGGCGTGCCAGATGGCTGTCGTATTTGCGCTTGAGGGCTGCACGCAGGACCTCCTCGGCCTCGACCTGTGCCCCTAGTTGCCGCAATTGCTCGGCATAGGCCAGCACCAGTTGCGGTTCCTGGCGCTGAGCGGCGGTGAGTTGCTGCCAGGCGCGATTGAGCGATTGCAAACCGACCGTTCCGTCCTCTTCCCGCTGCGCCGCCAACGAAAGATTTTCACCCCAGGCACGGCGCTCCAGCTCAGCCAGTTCGGCCGGTGGCAATACCTTGTCCTTGCGTAACTCCGGCAACAAGCGAATCACTGCCGACCAGTCGCCCCGCTGCTGAAGCAGGCGCTGCAACTGGCGCAAGGTCTGGACGTTATGAGGGTGACGCTCGTGCATGGCTTGCAGGGTTACCAGCGCGCCTTCAGTATCGCCGCGGTCAGTCTGCAACTGGGCATGGCTCAAGGCAATCGCCAGCTCGGCCTGGGGCTGCCGCTCGAGGGCGCGCTCCAGCAGATTGTCGCTTTCCTCGTAGTGACCTTGTTCGTTCGCGGCGCGGGCGGCACCGAGGTAGTAGAGCAGCGGCTGGCGCTCGGCTTCCGCTGCGCGATACAAATGACGCTGCGCACTGGCCCAGCGGCCCTCGGCCAAATCCAGCTGACCGTGTTCTATCGCCACTTGCACCCGCCGACTGCGATTGCGCCGGGACCATGGATTGACCACTCCACCGGAAGTCGTCACCAGCTCGATCAGCGCCTTGATGCCCCAGAACACCAGCCACAGCACGGCCACCAGGGCGAGGGTTGCCCACAGGCTCGATTCGTAACGGAAAGTTTTGTAGGCGATCAGCACGTAGCCGGAATGCTCGGCAATCGCCAGCCCCAGCGCGGCAGCCGCCGCAATGACCACGAAAACGATCACATAGAGGCGCTTCATGGCGCGGCCTCCTGTGTCGTGCTTGCGGCAGGTTTGGCCAGAGGTTTCACCGACTCCTCGGCGTTGATGTTACGACGCTCAAGATAGGCCTGAACCGTATTCAACGTGCCCGTCAGATCTGGCGTGACCACCGTGACTGGCTGCTTGCTCAACTCGGCCACCTGCTCCAGCATGACTTTGCTCTGAGGGTTGTCCGGATTGAAGTTGCTCTTGAGCACGTCCCGCGCCTCGGCCAACGCCTGGGTGTAAACCGCGGCCTGGCCATTGAGCGCGGCCCACTGTGCCTGCTCCAACGCCAGGCTCAGGGCCAGACGCACCTGGCTCAGGCTCTGCCCTGCCAGCAACGGCCGGACATTCTTGTCGGCGTTGAAATCGATGCGGATATAACGCGAGATCTGATCCCACCATTGCGCCCAGCGACTGGCGCCATCGCCATCAGCGGTCAGGCCCAGCAGGGATTCGCCTCGATCCTTGTACTCAGGTGCCAACTCGGTGAGGTTGATCACCTGATCGCGCAAGGCACCCAGTCGCAGGAACAACCCGGTGCGATCCGGCTGTTCGGTACTGCGCAGGGCCACCAGGGTTTTGGCCACTTGCTCGCGAGCAGCGAAAGCCCCGGGGTCGTTCTGTTCACGAAGAATTTCGTCGGCGCCTTGCACCAGGGCCTGGGCGCTGCTGATGTCCTGCAATGCCGACAGACGCAGGCTGGCCAGGCGCAGCAAGTGTTCGGCTTCGGCCAGACGCCAATCCTTGCGGCTCGCGCCGAGGACGGTTTCCAGACGTTGATTCAGACGTTGCTGATCGCCTTGGAGTTGAGTGACCAAACGACTGCGCGCGTCGAGTTCCTCGGCGGCCGGCATTTGCTCGAGACGAGCCGTCAGGCGTTGCTCGTTGAGCTTCAAGCTCTGGGCCTGATCATTCAGCGCCTGAACCTGACTCAACTGTTGCTGGTTATTGGCCTGCAGGTGACGCACCTGCCAGACTCCCCAACCGCCCACGGCAACACCGGCAGCGCCCAATAGTAGCGCGACGATTGCCAACCCATTGCCTCGGCGCTGCTCAACAGCAGGTGGCGCAGTTTCAACCGGTGCATCAGCCGGTGCATCAAGCACGGGCCGGACGTCATCTTTAGGCAAGGCTGTTTCGCTCACGTATCCATCCTTTGCATTAGAAAACGGGCACGGGGTGTTCCCGTAACGCCGCCAGCAAGGCCGCGGCACTGGCGCCACGACAATCCACAACTGTTTTAGCCCCGGCGGCACGTGCCAGCTCGGCGACCCTGGGGCTTGGAACAAACAACGGCAGCCGCACCATGCTCGGCCAGGCATCGCCAGCCAATCGGTGCAGGTGCTCAAAACCCTGTCCACTGCTGACCACCAGCCCGTTCAAGCGTTCCGCCTTGACCCGGTCTGGCAGCGTTGCCGACGGGTACTGCGGCAAACCGCGTCGGTACAACTCCAGATACTCGACACTAGCACCAAGCTCGCGTAAACGCTCAGCCAGCAGCTCACGCCCACCCTCCCCGCGCAGGATCAGCACTCGCGGATCGGGACCGGCGACAGCCTCGCGCAACGGCGCAAGTTCAAGCAAGGCTTCGCTGTCGTCGCCGTCGACCGGGAAGCTCACATCCAGCCCGTTATCCTCGAGAATCTGCGCCGTCGCCGCGCCCACGCTGAACCACTTCAGGCCCGGTGGCTGCGGCCAGTACTGGTTGAGCAGACTGACAGCGATTCTGGCGGCCGGCTTGCTGACCACGATCACCGCGCAATAGCTATCCAGGTTCTGAATCACTTCGCGCATTGTGTCAGAGGCAGGAATCGGCTCGATATCCAAAAGCGGCAAGCTGCTGCTGAAAACCCCCGCGTCGGCCAACACACGGGCTAGCGCCGCCGATTCATCCGCTGGGCGCGTCAGCAACAGGCGCCAGCCGGTCACTCGTGCCCTGCCTCGCCATAGACTGCTTTCAGAATGTCGGCGGCGCCCTGGCTCAGCAGGTCTTCGGCCACTTGCACACCCAATGCCTCGGCATCAGCCCGCGGCGCCCGGGCCTCGGCGCTGAGCAACAAACCGCCGCTAGGATCACCCACCAACCCACGCAACCAGATCTGCTCGCCTTCAAGCACGGCGTAGCAAGCGATTGGCACCTGGCAGCCGCCATTCAAATGTTTGTTGAGGGCACGTTCGGCGGTAACGCGAATGGCCGTGTCCTGGTGATGCAGCGGCGCCAGCAGTGCGTGGATTTCAGTGTCGACGCTACGGCATTCAATACCGACCGCGCCCTGGCCACCGGCCGGCAGACTGTCTTCGACGCTGATGGCCGACGTGATGCGGTCTTCGAAGCCCAAGCGAATCAAACCCGCCGCGGCGAGGATGATGGCGTCGTATTCGCCGGCATCGAGCTTGGCCAGGCGAGTGTTGACGTTGCCACGCAGAAAGCGGATTTCCAGGTCCGGGCGACGGGTCAGCAACTGCGCCTGGCGACGCAAGCTGGAGGTGCCGACGATGCTGCCTGGCGGCAACTCAGCCAGGCTAGCGTAGGTATTGGAGACAAAGGCATCGCGCGGGTCTTCGCGCTCGCAGATGCAGAACAGACCGAGGCCTTCGGGGAAGTCCATCGGCACGTCTTTCATGGAATGTACGGCGATGTCGGCTGCGTTTTCCAACAGCGCAGTTTCCAGCTCCTTGACAAACAGGCCCTTGCCGCCGATTTTCGACAGCGGCGAATCGAGCAGCTTGTCGCCGCGACTGACCATAGGCACCAGCGTCACGAGCAGGCCCGGATGGGCCTCTTCCAGACGAGCCTTGACGTATTCGGCCTGCCACAGGGCGAGAGCACTTTTGCGGGTGGCGATGCGGATTTCGCGAGAGGACATGGATCAATCCGTACTTGAATAGATACGGCAGATAATAACAGCTCAGCCAAATCCACTTTGACTTGTATCAGAAACTGCGTGGCCTCCCTGGCCCTTGATGTCCGGTAACAGGCTGCAAATCCGCCTTTAAAGCTGTTGCATCATTTTGCGCACGCCGGCCACATGGCGTCGGCTGACGATCAGGGCATCGCCGTTCAGGCCTTTGAGAAACAACTGGAAATGCCCCAGGGGCGTGCGTTGCAGCCGCTCGATGCGTTCGCGAGCCACCAGTGCATTGCGGTGGATCCGCACGAAACGGTCGCCAAATTCGTCTTCAAGGGCCTTGAGTGGTTCGTCGAGCAGCACTTCACCACCTTCATGACGCAAGGTGACGTACTTGTGGTCGGCGATGAAGTAGACCACCTGGCCCAACGGAATCAGCTCGATGCCTTTTCGGGTGCGGGCGCTGATGTGGCTGCGCGGGCCGCTACCGGTTTC
Organism: Pseudomonas sp. F-14 TE3482; assembly: GCF_053629455.1. Taxonomy (NCBI): domain Bacteria; kingdom Pseudomonadati; phylum Pseudomonadota; class Gammaproteobacteria; order Pseudomonadales; family Pseudomonadaceae; genus Pseudomonas; species Pseudomonas sp. F-14 TE3482. Next base: position 1,487,518 of record NZ_JBRJII010000001.1, on the reverse strand, counting down.
GGCCGCCGGGCGAGTCAAGGCCGCGAGCTGGACACGATTGGGTCGCTCGGCTTTCTTTAATGCTTCATGTAACTGTTCTGTGCGCACTGGCTTCACCAGATAGCCCACGGCGCTAGCCTGCAGGGCTTCCACGGCAAATTCATCGGGCCCGGTGCAAAACACCACGGCGGGCGGGGTTTCGCGTTCGCACAATCGTGCAGCCACTTGCAGGCCATCGAGGCCCGGCATGCGAATATCGAGCAGCACGATATCCGGTTTGTGACTGTCGATCAGTGCCAACGCCTCTTCGCCGTTCGTGGCGCTGGGCTCCAGGACATTGTATCCCTCGAGTTCGCCGACCATTCGGCTCAGGCGCTCGCGGGCCAGGGGTTCGTCATCAACGATCAGGACATTCATATTGCGCTGGATTCCTGCGTGAGTCTCGCACAAGGATAGCGTAGACAGGTGAAGTGACGTCCGTCACCGCGATCCACGCTAAGACTAGCGCGAGGGCCAAAAAGTGCCGCGAGACCGGCGGCTAAATTTTTATCTGCCGCGTGACTGGCGGCCCAGGCCCGCACTGGCGAGGCATCGCCGTAGGGTTTGCTGATACACAATATGAACACCCCTCTTCTCTCTATAGTCAGCTGCAGCATCGAGAAGTGCGCTGATCCTCTGTCCAACTGTAGACGGTTGGCGGGACGATATTGCTCAATTGAGAAATATCGTTGCGCAATTTCCGCATCGCTTGCTTCGAGCAGGGGTGGCGCGATGAGAAAAAAACCTGTCGACCAGTGTCAGCGACAGGATTGGCAACCCTGTTATTATCCGCGTCAGCGTTTCACGCCATCTTTCTTCAAGCCGATACGAGCGAATTCATGAGCACTGACAAGACCAATCAGTCCTGGGGCGGCCGCTTCAGTGAACCCGTCGACGCCTTCGTCGCCCGCTTCACCGCCTCCGTCACCTTCGACCAGCGCCTGTATCGCCACGACATCATGGGCTCGATCGCCCACGCCAGCATGCTGGCCAAGGTCGGCGTGCTGACCGATGCCGAGCGCGACAGCATCATCGATGGCCTGAACACCATCCAGGGTGAAATCGAGGCCGGCCAGTTCGACTGGCGCATCGACCTTGAAGACGTGCACATGAACATCGAGGCGCGTCTGACCGACCGCATCGGCGTCACCGGTAAAAAGCTGCACACCGGCCGCAGCCGTAACGACCAGGTCGCTACCGACATCCGCCTGTGGCTGCGTGACGAGATCGACCTGATCCTGGGCGAAATAACCCGTCTGCAACAAGGCCTGCTGGAGCAGGCCGAGCGCGAAGCCGCCAGCATCATGCCGGGCTTCACCCACCTGCAAACCGCGCAGCCGGTGACCTTCGGGCATCACATGCTGGCCTGGTTCGAAATGCTCAGCCGCGACTACGAGCGCCTGGTGGACTGCCGCAAGCGCACCAACCGCATGCCGCTGGGCAGCGCCGCACTGGCCGGCACTACTTACCCGATCGATCGCGAGTACACCGCTCAACTGCTGGGCTTCGACGCGGTCGGCGGTAACTCCCTGGACAACGTGTCCGATCGCGACTTCGCCATCGAGTTCTGCTCGGCCGCGAGCATCGCGATGATGCACTTGTCGCGTTTCTCCGAAGAGCTGGTGCTATGGACCAGCGCACAGTTCCAGTTCATCGATCTGCCAGATCGTTTCTGCACCGGCAGCTCAATCATGCCGCAAAAGAAAAACCCGGACGTGCCAGAACTGGTTCGCGGCAAGACTGGCCGGGTATTCGGCGCGTTGATGGGCTTGCTGACCCTGATGAAAGGCCAGCCACTGGCCTACAACAAGGACAACCAGGAAGACAAGGAACCGCTGTTCGACGCCGCCGACACCCTGCGCGACTCGCTTCGCGCCTTCGCCGACATGATCCCGGCGATCAAGCCGAAACACGCGATGATGCGCGAAGCGGCCCTGCGGGGTTTCTCCACCGCCACCGACCTGGCTGACTATCTGGTACGCCGTGGCCTGCCGTTCCGTGATTGCCACGAAATCGTTGGCCACGCGGTGAAGTATGGCGTGGAAAGCGGCAAGGACCTGGCGGAAATGAGCCTGGAAGAACTGCGCAAGTTCAGCGATCAGATCGAGCAGGATGTATTTGCCGTGCTGACCCTGGAAGGCTCGGTGAATGCCCGTGACCATATCGGCGGGACTGCGCCGGCGCAGGTCAAGAAGGCTGTTGCTCGCGGTCAGGCGTTGCTCGCCAGCCGTTAAAAGCTTCGCGGGCAAGCCCGCTCCCACAAGGATCTCCGACGGGCCAAAATCTATGGCAGACAGAGAAACCTGTGGGAGCGGGCTTGCCCGCGATGACTGACTTCAGAGCACTACAAAACCTACTTTTTGGACGCGATCATCTCCAGAAACGCAGGCATCGCCGCGTCTTTATCCTTTGCGATCCGCTGCACATGCGGGGTCTGCCCCAGACGCTCCAGCAGCGCCCTGGCCGCCGGCATCTCGGCCAACAGGTCGATATCAAACAGCTTCTGCGCCACGGCACGCGCCATCGGCACGCTGTACAGAAAATACAAATCCGCAATGCTGAGACTGTCGCCCGATACGTAAGGGGCGAACTTGCCATGCCTGCCCAGCGAGGCGACCCCCAGCAGCAGCTCGGCCTTGGTCTTGTCCTTGATCGCCTCCGGCACAGACATGCCGAAAAACGCTTCGGGGTAGCAGGCGCGCGCCGGCAGTTCGATGTACAACTCGATTTCCTTGGCCAACGCCAGCGCCTGCGCTCGCTCGAAGGGCTCGCTGGACAGCAGCGGCGTGCCTTTCTGGCTCTGCTCGAGGTACTCGAGAATCACGCTGGTTTCGTTGATGAATCCTTGTTCGACGCCCAGCACCGGGACCTTTCCGCGCGGGCTGATGGCCAGTGCCTCGGGGCTGGCGCTTGGGTAAAACGGCACTTCTTCAAACGGCAGTCCCTTCTCCAGCAACGCCAGCTTGACCATGTTGTAGTAGTTGCTGACGCAAAATCCATAAAGCTTGAGCATTACATAGCCTCCAGGCCGTGCAAGGGGTTGGCAGCGCCAGTTATAGAACGCCCGGGCACTTCCTGCCAGCAGCATCACAGCGCTGAATGCAGGTAAACTGGCCGCCTTAACTTGAGGAGCCTGCCATGAGCGAGCCAACTGATATCGAGATCGACGAAGAAGAGTTCGCCGAAAACACCCTGATCGAAGCGATCGAGAACCAGATCGAAAGCGATAACCCGCCAGCGGCCAAGGCGACCTTCAACAAGCTGACCCTGGTGGGTTACGAGCGTGAGGAAATCCTCAACCTGATGGCCCACGTGCTGGCGGTGGAAATCGACGCGATCCTCGAAGAAGACCGCGCGTTCAACACCGAATGGTACGAAGCTGCGCTGCGCGCTCTGCCAGAGTTGCCGCCGGAAAAGAAATAAGCCAGCCCTGTCATGGGGCTCTTATGGCCAGGGGGTTTGCCTGTGGCGAGGGAGCTTGCTCCCGTTCGGCTGCGTAGCAGTCGCAAAGCTTTTGGGGCCGCTTCGCGACCCAACGGGAGCAAGCTCCCTCGCCACAGGCAAGCCCCCTCGCCACAAAAGCCCGCCTCCACATAGATTGTCACCAATCAGTACCGCCTTACCCCAGACGCTGACTAAACTGGAAACCACCCCAAGGCGAAAAAACCCTGTTACGAGCACTGGACATGCTGCGCGAGTGGGCTCACCTTAGGAGCGCTATCGTCCAATTCCTAGAAAGTCTGGAGTCCTTATGTCGCTTACCCCTGAGTTGGTTGCCGAACTGGAAATCCTCGCCCTCTTCAACCTGGACAGTTCCCAGGAAGGTTTGAAAATTCATCAGACCGCTGCCCCGAAAGCCATTGCCGCCGCCCAAAGACTGTTCGATAAAGAATTGATCACCCAGCCCGATGGCGGTTATCTGACCAGCCTGGGGCGTGACGCTGCACAAAATGTGCAAACCGTTCTAACCATTCTGTCCGTGCGCGAAACAGCCTGAGCCTCACCGCCTCGCCCACGGAAACCTCTGTCACGGGATTTCCGCGGGCACACTTGGTGCCCGCTGTCGCCGTGCGATAGAAACCTGACGCCAGAAATACAAAATCAGCTTAAAAGTCCCGGGGCCGAGGCGCTAAACTGCCCCTCATCCCGAGCCCTCCACGTCCGAGCCCCGCGAGCCGGATTGAGCTGACATGACCCGCACCCATGAAATCCGCCCCGATCTGGACGAGGGAATCGACCGAAAGGTTCTCAGCCAGCTGCGCGCCCGTTTTCTGAAGCTCAACGAGGGCCGCATGGCCCGTGCCATGGAAGGGTTGTCGACCCGCCAGCAAACGGTGCTGACCTTGCTGCCGCTGTTTTTCCACGTCAATCATCCGCTGTTGCCGGGTTACGTTTCGGGTAGCACCCCGGCCGGGCTGTCGAATTTCGAACCTGACGCCAACGCCCTTGCCGAAGCCCAGCGCCTGACCCGCTCGTTTTCCTACAAGCCGCGCCACGGCAGCAATCCGCCACGACCGATTCACGGCCTGTTCCTGATGGGCAGTCTCGGTACCTTGGCCCAGGCCGATCAGAGCGATATGGACGTCTGGGTCTGTCACGGGCCGGACTTGAGCGAAAGCGAGCTCACAGAACTGCGCAAGAAATGCCAGCTGCTTGAGACATGGGCCGCCAGCCAGGGTGCCGAGGCACATTTCTTCCTGATCGACCCTGCTCGCTTCGTGCTCGGCGAGCGCGATACCCAACTGAGTTCGGAAGACTGCGGCACCACCCAGCACTACCTGCTGCTGGACGAGTTCTACCGCACCGCGATCTGGCTGGCTGGCCGTACACCCATCTGGTGGCTGGTACCGGTTTATGAAGAGTCGGCGTACGACCGTTATACCCACACGCTGTTATCCAAGCGCTTCATCCGTGCCGACGAGACTCTGGACTTGGGGCATCTGGCGTACATCCCGCCCGGGGAATTCATCGGTGCCGGACTCTGGCAATTGTTCAAAGGCATCGAATCACCCTACAAATCAGTGCTCAAACTGCTGCTGACCGAGGTCTATGCCAGCGAACACCCCAAGGTCCACTGCCTGAGCCTGCGCTTCAAGCAGGCGGTATTTGCCAACCAACTGGACCTCGACGAACTGGATCCATACGTCGTGGTGTACCGGCGCATCGAGGAATACCTCACGGCCCGGGGCGAACCGGAACGCCTGGAGCTGGTACGCCGTGCGCTGTACTTGAAGGTCAACCGTAAGCTCACCGGCAGCAGTGGTCGCACCCAGAACTGGCAGCGTTCGTTGCTCGAACGCCTGGCCCATGAATGGCAGTGGGATCAGCGTCAGCTCGCATTGCTCGACAGCCGCAGCCAGTGGAAGGTCCGCCAGGTCAGCGCCGAACGCCGAGCCCTGGTCGGCGAACTGAATTACAGCTACCGCTTCCTGACGCAGTTTGCCCGCAACGAACAAACCGTCAGCCTGATCAACAAGCGCGACCTCAATGTGCTGGGCCGGCGGCTGTACGCGGCCTTCGAGCGCAAGGCCGACAAGGTCGAATTCATCAACCCGGGCATCGCCCCCGATCTGGCCGAAGACACCCTGACGCTGGTGCAGGCGCCAAACAAGAAAGAACCGGGGCAAACCCAATGGGGTTTGTACAACGGCAGCCTGGCCGCCCACGAATGGGAGCATTTCGCGCCGATCAAACGCAGCCGCCAGCTGCTGGAACTGCTCACCTGGTGCCACCGCAACGGCGTGATCGACAGCAGCACCCGCCTGGCCCTGCACCCCGGCACCAGCGACTTGAGCGAGTTCGAACTGTTCAACCTGCTCGGCAGCCTGCAACAAAGCATCGCCCTGCCCCTGACCACTGTCGCCGAAGAGCCTTTGCTGCGCGCCAGTGTGCCCAGCGAAGTGTTGATTCTGGTGAACGTCGGCATCGACCCGCTCAAGCACCATCGCGACCTGAACATCCTGATGACCACCGAGCGCACCGACTCGCTGAGTTACGCCGGCGTGCGAGAAAACCTGGTGCTGACCCTTGATCAGGTCACGCTCAATAGCTGGAACGAAGTGCTGGTCAGCCGCTTTGACGGTCCCCACGCCCTGCTCGACTGCCTGCGCGATTACCTCAGTACCCTGCCGGACGGGCCACAACAGCCCAAGCTGCGGGTGCGCTGTTTCTGCCACAACCGCGCCCAATTCATTGCCCGGCGGGTCGAAGAAATCCTCGACACCGCGCAGACCCTGCTGCTGAGCAAACTCAATCATCGTTACCTGATTCAGGTCCAGCAGCACTACCATGTGCTGGAGCTGGTGCCGGGCCAGGTCAATCACATTGCCCTCGCCACCCTGCCGGCGCTGTTCGATTACCTCGGCGAAGAACTGGCGAGCTACAGCCCGTTTCATCTGGACCCGATGGCACTGGAAGACCACGACCTGGCGCTGATCCTGCCCATGGGGCAACCCGACTGCGTTCAGGTGTTCTACCGGATCAACGAACACCAGGCCGATGTGTATGTTCTGGATGAATTCAATGCCCTGTGGCAGCAGCGTTTGCCTTATCACGACGAGCAAAGCCTGTTGGTGCCGCTGCAACGCTTCCTGCAATCGATCCAGTACCGGCGCGATGCCTTGCTGCCGATGGACGCCGCCCAGCCATTGAGTCTGGACACTTTGTATTACCAGTTGTTGCCTTCAGGTACCCCACGGGCGCGTCGAGTCGAAGCTCGGCCAGCACCGCAAAACCCGGTCGACAAACCGTTCTATGACGTACAAGCCATCATCGGCAAAGCCGCACCAGGGCAGGTGCAGGTCACGTTGTATTGCAATCAGCGGGAATTTTCCGAGCTGGAGTATGGCGACCAACTGTTCAGCGTGGTCGCCCGGGAAATCGTCGAGCAGCGCCGCAAGACCGAACGCTATCGCTGCTACATCACCGACCTGGACCTGTCGGGCCTGCTCGGTGATGGCCAGGGTTCAAGCCAGCTGTACCTGCGCTACAAGGCCGACCTGGAGCGCGCACTGAACGAAGCGCTCGAGCAGGTCTGAGGGGTTTATTCCGGAAAGTGGCCGCCCTCGGCCGGCTGCGATTCCACTTCCAGCAGGGTCAGTTTCAGCGTCTTGCCGCCCGGAGCCGGCCAGTCGATGTGCTGACCGACTTTCAAGCCCAGCAAAGCACTGCCCACCGGCGCCAGAATGGAAATCCGGCCTTCGTCGGCGTTGGCATCCTTGGGGTAAACCAGGGTCAGGTGATAGTCCTTGCCGCTGCTCTCTTCACGGCAATGCACACGGGAATTCATGGTCACGACATCGGCGGGCACTTCATCGTGACCGACCAGGGTATCGGCGCGATCCAGTTCGGTTTGCAGCGCGATAACGCCCGGCAGCGTGTCATCCAGGCTGTCGATCAGGCGCTCCAGACGTTGCACGTCCAGACGGGTAAGGGTGATGGAAGGTGCGGTCATGATCAGGGCAGACTCCTTTCTTCTGCACGAAAAAAGCAAAACCCCGCCAGAAAAAGGCGGGGTTTTCACGAGCCTCGATGGGTTGAGGCGTCTCTGGACACTATCACAGCTCAATAAATATACAAGTGAGGCCGCTGAACGCCCTCTTTAGGGTTGGCGAGTAACTTTGTGGCGAGGGAGCTTGCTCCCGCTGGGGCGCGTAGCGGCCCCGAAAAGTTCACGACTGCTGCGCAGCCGAACGGGAGCAAGCTCCCTCGCCACAAAAGCCCTTAAGCCAATACTTTGCGTTGTGCAGCCTGCGCACAAATCACCCGCCGCCGCTCATCATCCGCCGAGCGCCATTCGCGAATATCTTCGACATGACGGAAACACCCCAGACAAACCTTCTGCTCATCCAGCCGACACACGCCGCTGCACGGCGAAGGCACCGCCGGGCTGACATTGCTGTAAAGCGGTTTGGGCGGACGAACGGGGGCGGGCTGGGTCACGATCTCACAGACCTTCGAAATCGAGTTCGACGTCGGCTTGCTGCTTGACGATGCGTTCGAGCATTTCGCCCAGTTGCTCTTCGCTCTTGTCGCACATCCAGCGTTCGCTCTCTTCGTCGTAGTCGAAGTGGAAGCCGCCGGACACCGCCGCCAGCCACAGCTGACGCAGCGGCTCCTGGCGACTGAAGATCAGCGCGCTGCCGTTTTCGAACTTGACGGTGAGCACACCGGCCGAGCTCTCCAGATCGATATCCAGGTCAGACTCGTCAAAAATATCCTCCAGCGTCTGCTGGGTGGCATCGACCAGATCGTGGAAACGGGCTTCGGTCAAACTCATTGCGGGAACCTCAAAAAGTGTCTACTCACGCTCAAGCGCCGCAAGATACGGGCGAGCCCCGGTGATTGCAAAGGATAACGATCAAGCACCGATATAGGTACACCTGTGGGAGCGGGCTTGCCCGCGAAGGGGTCAGTACATTCAATATCTTTGTTGACTGAACCAACGCCTTCGCGGGCAAGCCCGCTCCCACAGGGATTGCACCTCGCCGGACAACATCCGGCGAAGGCCCGCCGGACGGGAGCCCCGTCGCATAGGCAAGCTGCCGGGTGGCCGGTATACTCCGGCGCAATTAACGCATTTTCAAGGATTTCGCCATGAAGCGCCTGATCTCTTCCCTTGCTGCGCTCGCTTCGCTCGTCGCTTTTGTCAGCTTATTATCGGCCTGCGGTCAAAAAGGCCCGCTGTACCTGCCTGATGAAAATCAGGACCCAGCAGAGCAAGCCAAATCGTCGCAGCAGACTCCGTCGAAAGCCCACAAGCACGACGTCTACTAAGGGAACGCTATGGACGCTTTTAACTACCGTGACGGTGAGCTGTTCGCGGAAGGGGTTGCCCTGTCCGCCATCGCCGAGCGCTTTGGTACACCGACCTACGTCTACTCCCGTGCCCACATCGAAGCCCAGTACCTGGCTTACGCCGATGCGCTGGCCGGCATGCCGCACCTGGTCTGCTTTGCGGTCAAGGCCAATTCCAACCTGGGTGTACTGAATGTCCTGGCGCGTTTGGGCGCCGGTTTCGACATCGTTTCCCGTGGCGAGCTGGAACGCGTGCTGGCCGCTGGCGGTACTGCTGACAAGATCGTGTTCTCCGGTGTCGGCAAGACCCGTGACGACATGCGTCGTGCGCTGGAAGTCGGCGTGCACTGCTTCAACGTCGAGTCCACCGATGAGCTCGAACGCCTGCAAGTAGTGGCCGCCGAGCTGGGCGTTCGCGCGCCGATCTCGCTGCGCGTGAACCCGGATGTCGACGCCGGCACCCACCCGTACATTTCCACGGGTCTTAAAGAGAACAAGTTCGGCATCGCCATCGCCGACGCCGAAGACGTATACATCCGTGCCGCGCAACTGCCTAACCTGGAAGTGGTCGGCGTCGATTGCCACATCGGTTCGCAACTGACCACCCTGCCGCCGTTCATCGACGCCCTTGACCGCCTGCTGGGCCTGGTCGACCGTCTCGGCGATTGCGGCATCTACCTGCGCCACATCGATCTCGGTGGCGGTTTGGGCGTGCGTTATCGCGATGAAGAGCCGCCATTGGCTGCCGACTACATCAAAGCCGTGCGCGAGCGTCTCGACGGTCGTGACCTGGCGCTGGTGTTCGAGCCGGGCCGTTTCATCGTCGCCAACGCCGGCGTGCTGCTGACCCAGGTCGAGTACCTCAAGCATACCGAGCACAAAGACTTCGCCATCGTCGACGCGGCCATGAACGACCTGATCCGCCCGGCGCTGTACCAAGCCTGGATGGACGTCACCGCCGTGCGCCCGCGCAACAGCGCCGCTCGCGCCTACGACATCGTCGGCCCGATCTGCGAAACCGGCGACTTCCTGGCCAAGGATCGTCAACTGGCCCTGGAAGAAGGCGATCTGCTGGCCGTGCATTCGGCCGGTGCCTATGGGTTTGTCATGAGTTCCAACTACAACACCCGTGGCCGCGCCGCTGAAGTGTTGGTGGACGGTGATCAGGCATTTGAAGTGCGTCGCCGTGAGACGGTAGCCGAGTTGTTTGCTGGCGAAAGCCTGCTGCCGGAGTAAAACCATGCTGCTGCGTTTTACCAAGATGCACGGCCTGGGCAACGATTTCATGGTCCTCGACCTGGTCAGCCAGCACGCGCACATCCTGCCCAAGCACGCCAAGCAATGGGGCGATCGGCACACCGGCATCGGCTTCGACCAGTTGCTGATCGTTGAGGCGCCCAGCAACCCGGACGTGGATTTCCGCTATCGGATCTTCAACGCCGACGGCTCCGAAGTGGAACAGTGCGGCAACGGTGCGCGCTGCTTCGCCCGCTTCGTACTCGACAAGCGCCTGACCGCCAAGCGGCTGATTCGCGTAGAGACCAAAAGCGGCATCATCGAACTGGACATCCGCAACGATGGCCAGATCAGCGTCAACATGGGCGCCCCGCGCCTGGTGCCGGCCGAGATTCCATTCGACGCCCCGAGCCAGGCCCTGAGCTATCAGGTCGACGTCGACGGCACCATGGTCGAACTGGCCGCGGTGTCCATGGGCAACCCCCATGCCGTGTTGCGGGTCAGCGACATCAACAACGCACCGGTGCATGAACTGGGGCCGAAAATCGAACATCACCCGCGCTTCCCGGCGCGGGTCAATGTCGGTTTTCTCCAGGTCATCGACCGGAGCCGTGCGCAGTTGCGCGTCTGGGAACGCGGGGCCGGGGAAACCCAGGCATGCGGAACCGGCGCCTGTGCTGCCGCAGTGGCCGCGATCAGCCAGGGGTGGATGGATTCGCCGCTATTGATCGACCTGCCCGGCGGGCGTCTGTCCATTGAATGGGCAGGCCCTGGCCAACCGGTCATGATGACCGGCCCGGCAGTGCGCGTATACGAAGGACAAGTGCGTCTTTGAGTGAGCCAAATCCATGACCGACAAGCCCCAGGTTCCCGCCCTACAGCCCGACGAATCTCCTTCCGAAAGCCTTGAGGCGGCGGCGATTGCCGCGTACCTGGAGGCTCATCCGGATTTCTTCATCGAGCACGAAGAACTACTCCCGGCCCTGCGAATTCCGCACCAGCGCGGCGACACCATTTCGCTGGTCGAACGCCAGATGACGATTCTGCGCGACCGCAACATCGAGTTGCGTCATCGCCTCTCGCACTTGATGGACGTGGCCCGCGACAACGATCGACTCTTTGACAAGACCCGCCGCCTGATCCTCGCGCTGATGGACGCCACCAGCCTGGAAGATGTGGTGATCAGCGTTGAAGACAGCCTGCGCCAAGACTTCCAGGTACCCTTCGTCAGCCTGATCCTGCTGGGCGACAACCCGATGCCGGTGGGTCGTTGGGTGACGCATGCCGAGGCGCAAACGGCCATCGGCGGCTTGCTCTCGGAAGACAAAAGCGTCAGCGGCAGCCTGCGTGAGCATGAACTGGACTTCCTGTTCGGTGAAGAACAGCGCAAGCAGATCGGCTCCACCGCCGTCGTCGCCATCAGCCATCAGGGCATCCATGGCGTCCTGGCCATCGCCAGCCGCGATCCGCAGCACTACAAGAGCTCGGTGGGCACGCTGTTTTTGAGTTACATCGCCGAAGTCATGGGCCGCGTGCTGCCACGGGTCAACAACTCCCTGCGCTCGGTACGCTGACCATGGAACGACAACTGGACGCTTACTGCGAACACCTGCGCAGTGAGCGGCAGGTGTCGCCGCACACACTGTACGCCTACCGCCGCGACCTCGATAAAGTGCTGGGCTGGTGCGAAAAACAGAACATCAGCAGTTGGGCCGCGCTGGACATCCAGCGCCTGCGCAGCCTGATCGCGCGCCTGCACTCCCAAGGTCAATCGTCCCGCAGTCTGGCGCGGTTGCTGTCGGCGGTGCGTGGGCTCTATCACTATCTGAACCGCGAAGGACTGTGCGACCACGATCCGGCCAATGGCCTGGCGCCGCCCAAGGGCGAACGTCGCCTGCCGAAAACCCTCGACACTGACCGCGCGCTGCAACTGCTTGAGGGGGCCGTAGAGGATGATTTTCTGGCGCGTCGGGATCAGGCGATTCTGGAACTGTTCTATTCCTCCGGCTTGCGCCTTTCCGAACTGACCGGGCTCAATCTCGATCAGCTGGATCTGGCTGACGGCATGGTCCAGGTGCTCGGCAAGGGCAGCAAGACTCGACTGTTGCCAGTGGGCAAAAAGGCTCGCGAAGCACTGGAACTGTGGCTGCCACTGCGAGCCATGACCAACCCGGCGGACGACGCAGTGTTTGTCAGCCAGCAAGGCCGGCGCCTCGGCCCTCGGGCGATCCAGGTACGGGTCAAGGCTGCCGGCGAGCGCGAACTGGGGCAGAACCTGCACCCGCACATGTTGCGACATTCCTTCGCCAGCCATTTGCTGGAGTCCTCTCAGGACTTGCGGGCGGTGCAGGAACTGCTCGGCCACTCAGACATCAAGACCACCCAGATCTATACCCACCTGGACTTCCAGCACCTGGCGACGGTCTATGACAGTGCCCATCCACGGGCCAAACGCATTAAAGGCGATGATTCATGACCATCCAATTGATCACCTTCGACCTCGACGACACCCTGTGGGACACCGCCCCGGTGATCGCCAGCGCCGAAGTCGTATTGCGTGAATGGCTGACCGAGCAAGCACCGAGCCTTGGCGCAGTGCCGGTGGAACACCTGTGGTCGATTCGCGAGCGAGTGCTGAGCCACGAACCGAGCCTCAAGCACCGTATCAGTGCCTTGCGTCGGCGGGTGTTGTTCCATGCACTGGAAGAAGCTGGTTATGGACATGCTGAAGCATCCGACCTGGCCGATCAGGGTTTCGAAGTGTTTCTGCATGCGCGGCATCAGTTGGAGATCTTCCCGGAGGTGCAACCGACCCTGGAAATTCTGGCCAATCACTATGCGCTTGGCGTGGTCACCAACGGCAATGCCGATGTGCGTCGATTGGGGCTGGCGGATTACTTCAAGTTTGCCCTGTGCGCCGAAGACATCGGCATCGCCAAGCCCGATGCGCGACTGTTTCATGAAGCGCTGCAGCGGGGCGGCGCGACCGCCGAAACAGCGGTGCATATTGGCGACCATCCCGGCGATGACATTGCCGGCGCCCAGCAGGCGGGGTTGCGTGCGATCTGGTTTAACCCGGCGGGCAAGGTGTGGGAAGCCGAGAAGGCGCCAGATGCCGAGATTCGTAGCCTGAACGAGTTGCCGGGGTTGTTGGCGCGGTGGAATTCGGTTTCCGCCTGACACATAACCTGTGGGAGCGGCGGTGCGACGATTCGACTTGCCCGCGATAGCGGCGTGTCAAACGACATCAATTTCGAATGTGATGTCCCCATCGCGGGCAAGCCCGCTCCCACAGGGATCACCGTAAACTTTGATTTTTTATCCTCACCCATGAAAAAGCCCGCAGCGACGGCGGGCTTTTTCAGCAAGCAAGAAGCAGGCGCTTAGATAGGCCGGCTGCCGTACTTGTTATCAGGCTTCTTGGGAGGATCGGCGACCACATTGGCCTCCACTTCCTGCACCTTGCCGCCCCGTGCCAGAAACTCTTCCATGGCCTTGGCCAGGGCATCGCGTTCCTTGTTCTTGGCTTCGACGCTCGGCAGCTCATCGACCGATACCGCAGCCTTGACCTTGCCTTTGGCAGTCGGAACGGGCACATCACCGCTGTCGTCTTCAGCGACGTCTTCTGCCGCCGCTTCAAGGCCTTCTTCGGTTTCGTCTTCGTCGCCTACTTCGAGGTCGTCGTTTTCCAGATCATCGTCGCTCATGTTCTACCTCATGACTTGCGAAAAGCAAATTAGTTATAGCCCAGCTTTGCTGTCTGTCGACGGCTGCCGGAAAAAAATCAACTACCACTGGTAACCAGCGGTTTTCATGCCCCTTCACCGTGCACGGTGGCGAGGACTTTACGGGCACCGCCGTGATCACGGTGCTCTCCCAGATAAACACCTTGCCAGATCCCCAACGCCAGTCGGCCTGCCGAGATCGGCAAACTGAGCTGACAGCCAAGTACGCTGGCCTTGAAGTGCGCCGGGAGGTCGTCCAGGCCTTCGTCGTTATGCTCATAGCCGTCTGTTCCTTGTGGGATCAGACGATTGAAAAATCGTTCGAAGTCGCGACGTACCGCCGGATCGGCGTTCTCGTTGATGGTCAACGACGCCGAGGTATGCTGTAGCCACAAATGCAACAGACCGACCCGACACGCCTTGAGTTCAGGCAAGCCAGCGAGTAATTCATCCGTTACCAGATGAAAGCCCCGGGGCCGTGCTCGCAAGGTGATCAGAGTCTGTTGCCACATACTGTTCTCCGCACGTTCGGGGCGCATTCTAGCGCGCTCTGGAAAAAAACAAAGGCCCTAATATTCCTTCAATCGTGTAAGCCATTGGCCGCAGAAAAACGCCCGTCGTAAACGGGACTGAACGTGTATGAAAAAACCTTTCAGCCCTTCCTTCACTGACAAATCCCGGACAAAAAAATGCCCGGCAAGCCGGGCAAATTTTTCATGCGCGTGCTTACAAGTTGTAGCCGCGTTCGTTGTGAAGCGCCAGATCGATGCCGACAGCTTCTTCTTCCTCGTTAATACGCAGACCCATGACGGCGTCCAGGACCTTGAGGATGATGAACGTGACGATCGCGGTGTAGATCACCGTGAAGCCCACGCCTTTGCACTGAATCCAGACTTGTGCACCGATGTCGGTCACGGTGCCGAAGCCACCAAGGGCCGGTGCCGCGAACACACCGGTCAGGATTGCGCCGAGAATACCGCCGATGCCGTGCACGCCGAAGGCATCCAGGGAATCGTCATAACCGAGTTTGCGTTTCAGGGTGGTGGCGCAGAAGAAGCACACCACGCCCGCCGCCAGACCGATCACCAGAGCGCCCATCGGGCCCACGGTGCCTGCCGCCGGAGTGATTGCAACCAGACCGGCCACCACACCCGAAGCGATACCCAGTGCGCTTGGTTTGCCGTGGGTGATCCACTCGGCAAACATCCAGCCCAGCGCCGCAGCAGCGGTGGCGATCTGGGTGACCAGCATCGCCATGCCGGCAGTGCCGTTGGCGGCGGCAGCGGAACCGGCGTTGAAGCCGAACCAGCCGAACCACAGCATCGCGGCGCCCATCAGGGTGTAGCCGAGGTTGTGCGGGGCCATCGGGGTGGTCGGGAAACCTTTACGCTTGCCCAACACCAGGCAGGCAATCAGACCGGCCACACCGGCGTTGATGTGCACCACGGTGCCGCCAGCGAAATCGAGCACGCCCCAGTCCCACATCAGGCCGCCGTTACCGGACCAGACCATGTGCGCGATCGGTGCATAAACCAGGGTGAACCAGATGCCCATGAAGATCAGCATGGCGGAGAACTTCATCCGCTCGGCGAACGCACCGACGATCAACGCTGGAGTGATGATGGCGAAAGTCATCTGGAAGGTAATGAAGACCGCCTCGGGGAACAGCGCCGCGGGGCCGGTCAGGCTCGAAGGCGTGACACCGGCGAGGAACGCCTTGCCCATGCCGCCGAAGAACGAGTTGAAGTTGACGACGCCCTGCTCCATGCCGGTGGTGTCGAACGCAATGCTATAGCCATAAATGACCCACAGAATGCTGATCAGACCGGTAATGGCGAAGCACTGCATCATCACGGAAAGAATGTTTTTCGAGCGAACCATGCCGCCGTAGAACAGCGCGAGACCGGGAATGGTCATGAACAGCACAAGGGCTGTCGAGGTCATCATCCAGGCGGTATCGCCGGAGTTGAGGACTGGGGCCGCCACTTCGTCTGCCGCCATGGCCAGGCCGGGCATTACGAGGGACAACAGGGCTCCTAGCCCTGCGATTTTACGCAGAGTCATATTGTTTTCTCCTGGGGCGTTGGGTTTGTGGCGGCTTAGATTGCGTCGGTATCGGTTTCGCCGGTACGGATGCGAATCGCCTGTTCCAGATTGACCACGAAGATCTTGCCGTCACCGATCTTGCCGGTGTTGGCAGCCTTGGTTATCGCCTCGATAACCCGGTCCAGATCCTTGTCGTCAATGGCGACATCGATCTTCACCTTGGGCAGAAAATCGACCACGTACTCCGCGCCGCGATACAGCTCGGTGTGACCCTTCTGCCGACCAAAGCCTTTGACCTCAGTAACGGTAATGCCCTGCACGCCGATCTCGGACAGCGACTCGCGCACGTCGTCCAGTTTGAACGGCTTGATGATGGCAGTGACTAGCTTCATGAAAACTCTCTCCCGAATTGGTGGACTTGCCCCAGGAAAACAAACCCGACTCAAGTCTAAGCGCAGTGCCTGGCTTTGTAACGCATCGTTCGGCCTTACCTGCCCGTCCGACGCCAGCTAACCACTCCGCACGAAACTTCCCCCGTTCCGCTTGGCGCACTGCATTCGTCACAGCGACTGCATCAGTGCATGGGTCACCAGCGACTAAGCAGAAAGCTTGCCATCTATCCAAAACCCATTGATTTCAATGTCTTGGCCGCTGACCAAGAGCCTTCCGCCCGATTAAGGCAACCGTTACGCACAACAACAGTGCGCGGCTGCCCACTCGACTGCGCGAAAAGCGTGCATCGCAGCTGCCGAGATTGACTATAGACACTGCGTGGTACACTGCCCGCCATTGTTGACAGGAACATTCCCCATGCTCGCGCCCAAAGACTTCCTCGACGCCCTGAGCGGCACCGCCTCCCGCCTCTTCAGCGGCGACACCCCGCTGCCGAAAAGCGAAATCGAAAGCCAGTTCAAGGCTTTGTTGCAGAGCGGCTTCAGCAAGCTGGATCTGGTGAGCCGGGAAGAATTCGACAGCCAGATGGTCGTGCTGGCACGCACCCGGGCACGATTGGAGAGCCTGGAGGCGAAAGTGGCGGAGCTGGAAGCGAAGCTCAATCCACCTGCCGAGTAACGCACCAACCCTCTGTGAAATGCGATCCCCTGTGGGAGCGGGCTTGCCCGCGAATGGGGTCGCCTCGGTCTACCAGCCATCCACACTGGACAGACCACCCCTGTAGGAGCTGCCGAAGGCTGCGATCTTTTGATCTTTAAGCCCTCAATAACCCCGGCAACGTCCTACAAGAAAACCACCGCCGTCCGATTGCGCCGCAAAGCCCCGGTTCCTAAGCTCACCCAATGCTGAATGTTCAGCACTGGGTTTGGCGACCTGGATACCCCCGATGCAGCACGACACATTCGGACAGGGAAATTTCCCGTCTTGATTTATGGCGGCTGTGCATGGGAGACCTTCGGGTCTGCCGGAATTCGGGTGTCGCCGGTTCGCCAACCCACGCACAGCTGCCACCCTTTTCGTTTGGCGACGATCAGAGGCAGTTTTTCTCCACTCGACCCCGAGAACTGCACCATGGACGAAAACTATCTAACCCCCCACATCTTCACCCGCCACAAACTCCACCTCCACGCCCTCCTCCTGGAAAACCAACCCTGGTTCAGCGCCCGAGACCTTGGCCGACTGCTACGTCTCTTCCTCGACGAACGAGCGCTACGCAAACTCGATCCCGACCAACACCAAACCGTACAAATGCTCATCCACGGAGCCATCGAAAACACTCTGCTGATCAGCGAATCCGGCGTCTACGCGTTACTGATCTACCACTACTGCCCCGAATACCGAGGCCTGCGCGAATGGCTGACCCACGACGTAGTACCAGCCCTCAGAGACGCCCAACAACCCACCTCAACCGAACGCCCGATACTGAGCCTGCTGAATTGGCCGCAGATGTCATTGAGTTTGCTGCACTGGAATAACCAGCCGTGGATTCGGTTGCAGGATGTTCCGCAGATCCTGCCAGATCGAGAACAGCCACAGCATTCGGTCAATGCGCCGTGGTGGAAACGTGCGTCGCGAATACTTCAGGCATTCTGAACGACAAAAAAACCCCACGTTCGTAGCGTGGGGTTCGTTCAGGAGCAGAGGATCAAGCACAGTGCGGAAGACGCTCAACCTGATCCCGGATCGCAGCCCCTCGTTCGATCTCGGCTTTTCGCAAATCGTATGTCGATTGCAGGTTCAGCCAAAACTCGGGAGTCGTGTCCAGGCAGATAGATAGCCTTAGAGCCATATCGGCACTGACACCTCGACGCTGAAGCACGATGTCGTTCACCGTAGGCGTCGAAACGCTCAACGCTCTGGCCAAGGCCGCAGCCGTAAGGCTCAGAGGCTCCAGGTATTCCTCTTTAAGGATCTCGCCAGGATGAACCGGGCGCATACCATTCTTAGTCATTACTCACCTCAGTGATAATCGACGATTTCGACATTCTCTGGCCCGTTAAGACCCCAAACAAAGCAAATTCGCCATTGAGCGTTGATGCGGATGCTGTGCTGACCTTTTCGATCTCCTTCCAGCGCCTCCAATCGATTGCCTGGTGGTGATCGAAGGTCCATCAGCACGGCAGCAGCATCAAGCATCGTCAGCTTTCGTTCCACGACACTCAGAATGGCTGACCACATACGGGTCTTTCCGTTGCGAAACAGGTACTCGGTCTCAGAACACTTAAAGCTAACGATCATAATTTAAAGCTTAACGTTATGCATTAATCTTGAGTGTATAACCTGAATTCACTAATGCAAACGCGGTGTTGCGATTCTTGGCCCCCTCTCAAAACTTTAGGAAAAGGACTACCTGAGTCCTTCAGAAGGCTTTCGAAATCCAGCCGAGTCCTACAAAAACAAGCGCCAATTCCCATTGCATCAAAACCGTGTCTACCTCTTAAGCTAACTGCCCCCAAAAAAAACCAATCTACGAATCCAAAAGGTCGCTATGAAATCTAAAAAACAAAAAGCCAAACTGTTACTCGTCGCTGAATATCATGCTGAGGCACTCCGGTTAGCCGGGAGCGTATCGGCCAATCAACGCCGCTTTTTGGATGTCGCCGCTGCTCAGGGCAAAGAACTTGAACCGAGTGGCTGGCTTGCAGGCACGAGCCTGACGAAGCTCCCGAATTAGCTCACCAACACTCGCAACATCCTGCGAAAGTTTCCTTCCCTTGCCGCCACGCTAAACCCTCACTCCCCGGCTACCCTTCAAAAAACCGCAGGAAGCGGTTCCCGTACAGCTCAAGGAACGACCATGTCCCTCTCCATCGTCCACAGCCGCGCCCAGGTCGGTGTGGAAGCGCCCGCCGTCACCGTAGAAGTCCATCTGGCCAACGGCTTGCCGTCGCTGACCATGGTCGGGCTGCCCGAAGCCGCCGTGAAGGAAAGCAAGGACCGAGTACGCAGCGCGATCATCAATTCAGGGCTGCAGTTTCCAGCGCGACGCATCACCTTAAATCTCGCCCCTGCCGATCTGCCAAAGGACGGCGGGCGGTTCGATCTGGCAATTGCCTTGGGGATTCTGTCGGCCAGCGTGCAGGTGCCGACATTGACGCTGGATGATGTGGAGTGCCTGGGAGAGCTGGCGCTGTCGGGCGCGGTGCGGGCGGTTCGTGGGGTGTTGCCGGCAGCGCTGGCGGCGCGCAAGGCCGGGCGCACGCTGGTGGTGCCGCGGGCGAATGCCGAGGAGGCCTGCCTGGCGTCGGGGTTGAAGGTGATTGCGGTGGATCATTTGCTGGAAGCGGTCGCGCATTTCAATGGCCACACGCCCATCCCCCCTACGCGTCCAATGGCTTGCTCTACGCCAGCAAACCCTATCCCGATCTGAATGAAGTGCAGGGGCAACTTGCCGCCAAGCGTGCGTTGCTGATTGCGGCGGCAGGGGCTCATAACTTGCTGTTCAGCGGACCGCCGGGGACGGGGAAAACGTTGTTGGCGAGTCGTCTGCCAGGGCTATTACCGCCATTGGCCGAGAGTGAAGCGCTGGAAGTCGCGGCGATTCAATCGGTCGCCAGTTGTGTGCCGTTGAGTCATTGGCCACAGCGCCCCTTCCGACAGCCACACCACTCCGCTTCAGGCCCGGCGCTGGTAGGCGGCGGCTCAAAACCGCAACCGGGCGAGATCACCCTCGCCCACCACGGAGTGCTGTTCCTCGATGAACTCCCGGAATTTGATCGCAAGGTATTGGAGGTGTTGAGAGAGCCACTGGAATCCGGCCACATCGTGATTTCCCGTGCCAAGGACCGCGTACGCTTCCCGGCACGCTTTCAACTGGTCGCGGCGATGAATCCTTGCCCCTGTGGATATCTTGGCGAGCCCAGTGGTAAATGCAGTTGTACACCGGACATGGTCCAGCGTTACCGCAACAAACTGTCTGGACCACTGCTGGACCGCATCGACCTGCATTTGACCGTAGCCCGGGAAAGCACGGCGCTGAACCCGATCAAGGCCGGTGACGACACGGCCAGCGCTTCTGCCCTGGTTGCCCAGGCCCGGGAGCGTCAGCAACAGCGTCAGGGCTGCGCCAACGCCTTTCTCGACCTGCCAGGGCTACGCCAGCATTGCGCGTTATCCAAAGCAGATGAAGGCTGGCTGGAAAGCGCCTGCGAGCGACTAACCCTTTCGCTTCGTGCTGCTCACCGCCTACTGAAAGTCGCCCGCACCCTGGCGGATCTGGAACAAGTAGACGCTATCAGTCGCAGCCACGTCGCCGAAGCACTGCAATATCGGCCATCAGCCCCCAGCTAGAGACGCAACAGGTTGGCATCGAATGCACCCGTTCGTCCCAGGCGCCTTGCCGCGCGCCTGGTTTTTCGCCCCCGGAGTAACAGGGTTAACGATAGACAGGATGACGGCGGCAGAGCTCCACCACCTGTTCGCGCACGTGGTGCCCGACCCTTTCGCTGTCGCCGTTTTCCAGGGCGTCCAGTACGTCGCACAACCAGCCCGCCAATTGTTCACATTCGATCACGCCGAAACCACGGGTGGTGATGGCTGGGGTACCGATGCGCAGCCCGGAAGTCACGAACGGTGAGCGCGGGTCGTTGGGCACCGAGTTCTTGTTAGCGGTGATGCAGGCATTGCTCAGGGCCGCATCGGCTTCCTTGCCGGTATAGGGCCTGTCGGACAGGTCGATTAGCATCATGTGATTATCGGTGCCACCGGAGACGATCTTGTAACCCCGCTCCTGCAACACGGCCGCCATGGCCCGGGCGTTGATCACCACTTGGGTCTGATAGGTTTTGAACTCTGGCCTCAGTGCTTCCTTGAAAGCGACGGCTTTGGCGGCGATCTGGTGCATCAATGGGCCGCCCTGAACACCCGGGAATACCGCAGAATCGAGTTTTTTGTAGAATGCTTCATCTTGCCCCTTGGACAAAATCAAGCCACCCCGTGGGCCCCGCAGGGTCTTGTGCGTGGTGCTGGTGACCACATGGGCGTGCGGCAATGGGTCCGGGTATTCTCCCGCGGCGACCAACCCTGCGACGTGGGCCATGTCGACCCAGAAAATGGCTCCGACCTTGTCGGCAATCGCCCGCATGCGCGCCCAGTCTTTGTACCGGGAGTAGGCGGAAAAACCACCGATCAGCATCTTCGGCCGGGTTTCCAGGGCGATACGTTCCATCTCGTCGTAGTCGAGAAAGCCCGTCTCCGGGTCAAGGCCATAAGGAACGATCTTGTAATGACGGCCCGAGAAGTTTGAAGGGTTGCCGTGGGTCAGGTGGCCACCTTGGGCCAGGTTCATGCCCATCACCGTATCGCCGGGATTGATCAATGCCAGGAATACCGCGGCGTTCGCCTGTGCACCCGCATGCGGCTGCACGTTGGCGTAGTCGCAGTTGAACAGGGCCTTGACCCGCTCGATGGCCAGGCGCTCGGCCACATCGACATATTCGCAGCCGCTGTAGTAGCGCTTGCCTGGATAGCCTTCGGCGTATTTATTGGTGAGCACGGTGCTCTGGATTTTCATCACCAGAGGGCTGGCGTAATTTTCGGAAGCGATCAGCTCGACGTGGTCTTCCTGACGATGTTCTTCTTTATGAATCGCCTCACACAGCTCGGCGTCGAATGCTTCAAGGGTCAGCGTTGAGTCGTACATATGAAGGGGTCCTTGGTTGGGAAAGTAAGCCGGTTTACAACGGTGCAGAGAGGATCGGATGGCTTCCTGTGTGCTCATCACTTCCCGGACGGGCATCCGCGATCGGCCAGTAGTAGGCATCCGGCATGGCACGTGCGCCGAAGATGGCCTGACCGACACGCACCACGGTCGCCCCTTCTTCAATGGCGATTTCGAAGTCACCAGACATGCCCATGGACAGTTCCTCCAGCCCGACGCCCGCCGGGGCGTGCTGGCGCAAGCGCTCGCGCAGTTCGCGCAGCCGTACAAAGCAAGGGCGGACACGGACCACGTCGGCCGAAAACAGCGCCAGCGTCATCAAACCACGCACCCGTAACGCCGAGAACGCCGGCAGGGCGTACAAAAAGTCCGCGACGGCTTCGGGCGCCAAGCCGTATTTGCTGGCTTCGCCGGAGGTATTGACCTGAACGAACACATCCAGCTGGCGCCCCTCGATGTGCAGGCGACGATCCAGAGCCTCGGCCACTCGCAGGCTGTCCAGCGCCTGAAACTCACTGGCAAAACGCGCCACCTGCCTGGCCTTGTTGGTTTGCAGGTGGCCGATAACCGACCATCGCAGATCGGCCAGATCGGCCATGGCCTGCGATTTGCGCTGCGCTTCCTGCACTTTGTTCTCACCCAGTAGCCGGCAGCCGGCGGCGTAGGCCAGACGCAGATGAGCTTCGTCAAAGGTCTTGCTGACCGGCAGCAGGCGCACACTCGCCGGATCACGTCCGACCCGCTGACAGGCATTGGCGATTCGTTGCTGCACGGCTGCCAGGTTGCGGCGAAAGTCCTCGACGCTGGTGGCCTGTGGGTAACGGCCATGACGCTCGTGAAGGGTGACGGTTTCTTCCAATTGATCGAGCATCAGTGGGTGACTCCTTTGGTCGTCGCAACAGCGTCGGCAGCCGGAATGACCACTGCCTCGCGACGCGGCAAGCGCCCATTGAGTAAGGCGTAGGCCGCCAGACCAATCAGCAATCCCCAAAACGCCCCACCGATCCCCAGCAAGGTGATGTTTGCGGCGCACGCCAGAAAGGTGATCAGCGAGGCTTCGCGGGTTTTGACGTCAGCCATGGCACTGGCCAGGCTGGCGCCGATAGTGCCGAGCAGGGCCAGCCCGGCCAGCGTCGTAATGAAGGTGGGCGGGAACGCCATGAACACTGCGGCGAGGGTCACCCCGAAAACTCCTACGAGGATGTAGAACAATCCCGCGGCAACCCCGGCGACCCAGCGCTTGGACGGATCCTCCGAGGCTTCCTTGCCGGTGCAGATGGCCGCAGTGATCGCCGCGACGTTGAAGGCGTGGGAACCGAAGGGTGCCATCAGCAGTGAGCCCAGCCCCGTGACAGTCAGGATAGGGTTAGCGCTGGTACTGAAACCATCGTTGCGCAGTACCAGCATGCCCGGCATGTACTGGCCGGTGAGGGTGATCAGAAACAGCGGCAGCGCCACACTGAGCAGCGCATTGATCGAAAACTCAGGCTGGGTGAATACCGGAGCCGCGAATTGCAGCGCCAGTCCCGACAGTTCTACACGGCCCTGCGTCAGAAGAAACGCCAACCCCAGCACCAGAATACCCACCACCGCGTAGCGCGCGGTAAAGCGCTTGAGCACAACGTAAGCGGCAATCAGCAACCCGACCAACACCGGGTCAAGACTCATGCCACCAAATGCGCCGATACCGAACGGCAACAAGATGCCGGCCAGCAGACCCGCAGCCACACCCGGCGGAATCAGGCGGATGACTTTTTCGAAGCAGCCGGACAAACCCAGCAGCACGAAGGCGGCGGCTGAAATGATGTACGCACCTACGGCCTGGGCATAGGGCGTAGTCGACAGCGCGACGACCAAAAAGGCCGCGGCGGGTGTCGACCAGGCAGTGATGATCGGCTCACGGCTCACCCAACTGAGAAACAGCCCGGTAATACCCACGCCAATTGACACCGACCATACCCACGACGCTGTCATCTCGGGGCTGAGCCCGGCGACTTTGGCAGCCTGAAAAACCAGGATGAACGTGCCGCCATAGTTGACGATGACTGAAATCAGCCCGGCGACGATCGGATGCAGAAGATCGCGTAAACGCAGGGGCGATGGGGATGCTGAAGAAGACACGATTGCTTTGCTCCTTGCAAAACGAGGTGTTGGCCCGGGCGAGGGGATTTATAGCGCTGAAATGACCGAGCGCAGAGGCAGTGGCGAGGGGCGGATTCTACGGATAGGATGGCCTGCTACTACAGGCCAATTTATTCAATCAGGGCAGACCGCATGGCTAGAACGTTCGAACTGGAAACGCTCAAAATGCGCCTCAGCGATGTCGAGTTTCAGCTGTTGGATCTGCACCAGCGGATTCAACGCGCATTACGTGCATTGATCCTCGAAGGCGCCCTTGACCCAGGCTTGAAGCTGCCTGCGACTCGGGTTTTGGCCAAATCACTGGGGATTGCCCGCGATACCGTTGAGAACGCCTATGTGCAACTGCACCGCGACGGTTTTATCGTGCGGCGCGAGGGGGCTGGCAGTTATGTCTGTGAAACGCTGGGTACCGAATTGCGCGGCGCAGCGCGCCGACGCATCAAGGCGCAAGAGGTCAAAGGCAACCAGGCGGCACCGGGGGCGGGATTGAGCCAGCGCGGGCGGATGATCTTCGACAGTGGCGGTGTGACTGATCAGCAGGTGATCAAGGCATTTGCGACCGGCCTGCCGGAAACCCGCACTTTCCCCACCGATGTCTGGGAGCGTCTGCAACGCCAGGTGATGAAGGACTATCGCGCCAACGTGCTGTTGCACGGCGACCCGCAAGGTGCCGAGCCGCTGCGCAAGGCCATCGCCACCTACTTGAACCTCGAGCGTGGGGCCAAGTGCTCCGCCGACCAGATCCTGGTGCTGAGCAGCACTCGCCAAGCCCTCTTTCTGTGTGCGCAGTTGTTGGTGGACGCCGGCAAACCGATCCTGCTGGAAAACCCGGGTTATTTTGGTGCCAGGAAAGCCTTTGAAACCGCCGAGACCAAGGTTCTGCCCATCGATGTCGATGAACTGGGCATATGCACCGACCTGCTGTACGCCGATCGCAGCGGCGCCAACTGCGTCTATGTCACGCCTTCTCATCAATACCCCACCGGCGCGACCTTGCCGCTGGAACGCCGGCTGGAGCTGATCAACTGGGCCGCAGAGAAGGGCAAGTGGATCCTCGAAGATGACTACGACAGCGAGTTTCATTACGACGGGCAGCCGACCGCCTGTGTGCAGGGCCTCGACAAGTACCAGCGCACTCTCTACCTCGGCACCTTCAGCAAGACCCTCTACCCCGGGTTGCGAATGGGCTACATGGTCTTGCCCCACGAGTTGATCAAAGCCTTCACCTACGCGCGCAGCATGATGGACGGCCATACGCCCCAAATCCTGCAACTGACCCTGGCGCGCTTTATGGAAGACGGCCATTACAACGCCCATGTCCGGGCCATGCGCAAGCTCTATGCCGGGCGCCGAACCATCATGCTCGACGCCATTGGCAAGCATTTGGACGGCATCGTTACCACCTTGCGCCCCCAGGGCGGGTTGCAAATTCCCTGCCTGCTGCATGATGGCTGGTCGGAGGAAAAAACCATCCGCCAGGCAGCCGGCGTGGGCGTGCAGCTTTCCGGCCTCAGCCGGTTGTACGCCGGCGATCAGAAGAAACAAGGTTGGCTATTGGGTTACTCGTCCTTGACCGCTTATGAAATCGAAGCCGCCATGCTGCGCCTGGCCAATGCGCTGAAAACCAGGTAGAGCAGCGTCAAGCGGCCAGTGGCCCAAGGCATAGAGTCAGCATCACCCCTTGGTCAGATCAACCAACGGCGTCTGCCGCACCTCAGTCTCCCGCCCACCCTGAATATCGCTCACCCGCTTCAACGCCTTATCCACAGCCGCCTTATCCGCCAACAAGCTGTAGCTGATCCCGAACTGCTTCTGTTCCTTCGGCCCAATCGTCGGCACCAGGTTCAGAGGCCGCTGATACCGGCGGTTGTAGGAAAAACTTGTCCCCGGCTCCAGCCCCGTGACATAGCCCTGGCCTTGGGTATCGGTGTTTTTCCACAGGGAGAACACGGGCAGTGTTTGAGTATTGAAGCCGACCGAAACCCCCAGGCTGCCGGCCTTGTTATGCAGCACGGTCAACGTATCGCCCTTGGCATCGGCATACGGCACCACGTTGTAAACCGTTTCGTCGTAGTCCTTGGTCGGTGCGCGGTAGGTTTGCCAGTCCGGCAGATCGCCCTTGGCCTTGTCGTTGAACGGCGACACCTGTTTCACCGGTGCAACGAAACGAGCTCCCTGTTCCAGGAATGGGGTGCCGAAGTTGCTGTGATACAGCGCCTGGTATTCCTTCGGATAGTCGCCGTTGTTGGTCAGGGTGTCGTTGAGGGCGAACGCTACGCTGCCGGGTTCGGTGACCAGTTCGGTAGCAACCGAGAAGTCGACTTTCTTGAACGCCTGTTCTTTCAGCTCACCGCGCAGGGTGATGGCGTACGGCGGTTTTTCATCGATGTGCAGAGTGACTTTGTTCGCAGGAATGTTGGCGGCGCGACCGTGCAGGGTCAGCAGCTCACCATTGTCGATGCCGGGGTGGCCGACCCATTCATAGCCGCAGCGGGTGACCAGTTCGTTGAAACCTTCCAGCCAGCCCAGGCCACCGCGGCCGTTGAGTTCGATGAAGGATGGATTGACCACTTCCTTGACCGGCGAATCCCAGCCCATGCGCACATCGCCGACCGAGGCCTGCAGGACGTTCATGCCACGAGTCGGCACCACCGAGAGTTTCATCGTGCCGTTATCGATGTCGACGATGCTGACCCCCTCCTGCCGCCCACCGTGCAAAGTGCGCAGGGTGACGCTGAAGGGTTTGTCGGTTTTCACGCCGAGTTGCTGGCTGGTGATCTGCCAGTTCTGGGCGGCTTTGTCGGTGTCGAGCAAAACATAATCCCAGGCCATGGCTTGGGAAGCAGCGGACAGTGCGCTGAGGGCAACGAAGAGTTTGAGCGGGGTCATGGCAGCAGCCTTTCTTGGAGTTGTGCCAATTTTATAGACTTGAAGAAACGTTTCAGCAAGCATAAAAATCGAGACACTGGTGCTAAATGCCAAGGACGACCACTAGAGAGGAATTGATCCGCAGATTTGGCAAATCGGGAATTGAGTCGATGCCATCGCGAGCCTGCTCGCGATGGCGATTTCGGCAGCGACTCAACGAAACCGGTCAACCTCATGCCGCAAGTCCGCCGCCAGCTTCTCCAGCTCTTTGGCAGTCACAGCCAGGTTGGACACCACTTCCCGCTGCTCACTGTTCGCCAAAGCGATGCTTTGCAGATTGCTGCTGAGCAAGGTCGCGGTGCTGCTTTGTTCCTGGGTCGCGGTAGTGATGGCGGCGAATTGCTGACCGGCCGAACGGCTTTGTTCATCGATCCGTGCCAGCGCCGAAGCGACGTTGGCGTTGCGCGACAGGCCTTCCTGCATCAGCACGTTACCCTGCTCCATGGTGCTGATGGCGTTGCCGGTTTCCTGCTGGATGCTTTGGATCATCCCGGAAATTTCGTCTGTGGCCTGGCGGGTACGTGAGGCCAGGTTGCGCACCTCATCGGCCACCACCGCAAACCCGCGGCCCTGCTCACCGGCGCGGGCGGCTTCAATGGCGGCGTTGAGCGCCAGCAGGTTGGTTTGCTCGGCGATCGAGGTAATCACCCCGACAATGCCGCCGATTTCCTGGGAGCGCTGCCCCAAGGTATTGATCACCGTCGCGGTGCTGTTCAGTGCACCGGCGATTTGCTCCAGGGATGAGGACGCTTCGTCCATCGACGTACGACCGATCTGGGTTTGCTGTGCGTTTTCCTGCGCCAGACGCTGGGTGTTGCCCATGTTGTCGGCGATGTTCAACGAGGTGGCGCTGAATTCTTCTACGGCGCCGGCCATGCTGGTGATTTCGCCGGACTGCTGTTCCATCCCTTCATAAGCGCCACCGGACAAACCGGACAACGCCTGGGCACGGCTGTTGACCTCTCCCGAGGCTTTACGGATGTGCTCGACCATGGTCGACAGAGCCTGGCTCATCTGATTGAAGGCGCGGGCAAGTTGACCGATTTCGTCATTGCTCGACACGTTCAGGCGCACACTCAAATCACCGGCACCCAAGGCTTCGGCCTGACGCACCAGATCACCCAGTGGCGCCAGTTTGCTGCGCAGCAACCAGACCGCCGAGCCGACTGCCAGCAACATCGCCAGCAGGCTGCCGATCGCCAATTGAATACCGACGCTCCAGGTCACCGCGCGGATTTCGGTTTTCGGCATGCTCGCCACCACCGACCACGGCCCGCCTTCGAACGGCACGGCAACACTGTAAAAATTTTGCGACGTGTCGTTCCAGAAGTCGCCTTTGCCCGGTGTCTTGGCCAGACCGACGATGCTCGGGACCGCCTGATCCAGCGCTTGCACACCGGCAATCGGCACCAGCCATTTGCCTTGTTCATCCAGCAACGCCAGGGAGCCGGTCTGGCCGATGCGGAAGCGTTTGAGGTTGGCGAACTGCGCATTCTGCGCGTCGGTGTAATCGAATCCTACGTACAGCACGGCAATGATCTTGCCGCTGCTGTCGCGTACGGGGGTGTACTGCGACATGTAGAAGCGTTCGAAAAGCAACGCTCGCCCCACATAACTCTGCCCCGCCATCAAACGGGCGTAAGCCGGGTTCGCGTGGTCGAGCAGCGTGCCAATGGCACGGCTGCCGTCTTGTTTGGTGACATTCGTGCTGACCCGAATGAACTCCTCACCACTGCGCACGAATACGGTCGCGACGCCTGCGGTCATCTGCTTGAACTCGTCGACTTCCGCGAAGTTGTTGTTCAACACTTCACTGCCCAAGTGCAGGCCCGGGGTCTGCACGCCCGCCACGGTCACCGGCTCATCCGGATGCACGCTCAAACCGGCGCTGAAGCGCTTCTCGAACAGGCCGGCCAGGCGCTGGGTGCTTTCACGCAAAGTGCCGTGAAAGGTGCTCAACTGATCGGCAAGCAAGCGGGCCTCACTGGCCAGATGCTCTTCGCGGGTGGCGAGGTTCGCGGTGTCCAGCGAGCGCAGGGCGAACACGGTACTGCCACTGATGACAATCGCCAGAATCACGGCAAGCGCAAGACCCAGCTGTGAGGCAATCCGAGCACGAGGTTGAGACATGACAGCTCCTGACCCAGTGGCCGGATCATTCTGATCCCTTCGCACACTCGGCAAAATTTCTGATGGTGGGGAAAACATGGAACCTGCACGAAGGTCCTATCAGCAGATTTTCGGCGGCAAAGCTGAATACTTGAGTAATTAACGGGGATATGGCTCAAGGCCGCCATTGCGGCGGCTCCATCGATTCAGCCCAGACGTTCGACATCCGGTAATTCCATGGCCCGGACCTCGCCTTGCAGGAAATCGCTGAGGCGACGCAAACGCTCACCGCCGGGGCGGGTTTTCGGCCAGACCAGGTAATAATTCTCACCACTGGCGACGGCCGTCGGCCACGGCAGACTCAGACGTCCCTGCGCAACATCCTCCGCCACCATCAACAAATCGCCCATGGACACGCCGTAACCTCGGGCGGCGGCGATCATGCCCAACTCCAGTGTATCGAACACCTGCCCACCCTTGAGCGAGACTTGATCGGTCAGGCCCATGCGCTCCAGCCAGTTGCGCCAGTCACGGCGGTCTGGCGTCGGGTGCAGCAACTCGGTACTGGCCAGGCGCGCAACGTCCCACGGTTGATCCTTCAGAAGATTCGGCGCGCCCACCGGAATCAGCTCTTCGGGGAACAGGAAAGTCGCCTCCCAGTCCGGTGGAAAATGCCCGTTGCTGAGAATGACGGCGCAGTCGAAGGGTTCATGGTTGAAGTCCACCGTATCGATGTCCATCCAGGCGCTGGTCAATTGCACCTCGTTCCCCGGTCGCAGGTGCCGAAAACGACTGAGCCGCGCCAACAGCCAGCGCATGGTCAGGGTCGATGGGGCTTTCATGCGCAAGATGTCGTCTTCGGCACGCAAGGTATTGCAGGCCCGCTCGAGGGCGGTGAAGCCTTCGCGAATGCCGGGCAGGATCAGCCGCGCCGATTCGGTCAGTTGCAGGTTGCGCCCGCTGCGATGAAACAGCCGACAGGCGAAATGCTCTTCGAGCGTACGAATGTGCCGACTGACCGCACTTTGCGTGATCGACAGTTCTTCGGCCGCGCGGGTAAACGAGCTATGCCGCGCCGCCGCTTCGAATGCTCGAAGGGCATACAAGGGAGGAAGACGACGGGACATCAGGATGGCTCCTATAGCGCGATGGAACCAACTTATCAGAAACTCCCCAGCATGAGTTTTAATCATGCCACCCATCCTTTTTATCCCTTTGTGAAAACCCCGCAGAGCGCCGAGAATCGACGCTTCCTGTTCTCTCTGACAATCGAGCGTGATGATCATGCAGCATCCAGCGCGTAGTGAACTCTGGGCCATCCTGCGGCTGGCGGGGCCGTTGATTGCCTCGCAGTTGGCGCACATGTTGATGGTCCTCACCGACACGTTGATGATGGCGCGCCTGAGCCCCGAAGCACTGGCCGGCGGCGGTCTGGGCGCGGCGACGTATTCGTTCGTGTCGATTTTCTGCATCGGCGTGATCGCCGCCGTCGGCACCCTGGTCGCGATCCGTCAGGGCGCGGGTGACATCATCGGCGCAGCGCGGCTGACCCAGGCCGGGTTGTGGCTGGCCTGGTTAATGGCACTGGTGGCGGGTTTGCTGCTGTGGAATCTCAAACCGGTGTTGCTGCTGTTCGGCCAGACCGAAACCAACGTCCAGGCTGCCGGCCAGTTTCTGTTGATCCTGCCGTTCGCCCTGCCCGGCTACCTGAGCTTCATGGCGCTGCGTGGTTTCACCAGCGCCATCGGCCGGGCGACACCAGTGATGGTCATCAGCCTCGCCGGCACCGTGGCCAATTTCCTGCTCAACTATGCGTTGATCACCGGCATGTTCGGCCTGCCGAAAATGGGTCTGGTGGGCATCGGTCTGGTCACGGCGATCGTCGCCAACCTGATGGCGCTGGCGCTGGCGCTGCATATTCGTCGGCATCCGGCCTACGACGCGTATCCATTGCGCCAGGGTCTGTCGCGGCCCAACCGTCAGTACTTAAAGGAATTGTGGCGCCTGGGCCTGCCGATTGGCGGCACCTATGCGGTGGAGGTCGGCCTCTTTGCCTTCGCTGCGCTGTGCATGGGCACCATGGGCAGTACGCAACTGGCGGCGCATCAGATCGCCCTGCAAATCGTCTCGGTGGCGTTCATGATTCCGGCGGGGCTTTCCTACGCGATCACCATGCGCATCGGCCAGCATTACGGCGCCGGGCAATTGCTTGATGCGCGGCTGGCCGGACGGGTCGGGATCGCCTTTGGTGCGGCGGCAATGCTGGGTTTTGCGATGGTCTTCTGGTTGCTGCCGCATCAGTTGATCGGCTTGTTCCTGGACCACAACGACCCGGCGTTCCGCGAAGTCATCAACCTGGCCGTAAGCCTGTTGGCGGTGGCGGCATGGTTCGAGCTGTTCGACGGCACACAAACCATCGCCATGGGCTGCATCCGCGGGCTCAAGGATGCCAAGACCACGTTCCTGGTGGGTTTGGGTTGCTATTGGCTGATCGGCGCACCGGCCGCCTGGTGGATGGCCTTCCATTTGAATTGGGGGCCAACGGGGGTCTGGTGGGGTCTGGCGCTGGGGCTGGCGTGTGCGGCGGTGAGCCTGACGCTGGCGTTTGAGTGGAAGATGAAGCGGATGATTCGGCGTGAGCCGGCGTCGCAGGGCGATTTCCAGATAGCTCAGCCTGACTGAAAATCCTGTGGGAGCGGGCTTGCCCGCGATAACGGCGGCACATTCAACATAGATGTGACTGATAAACCGCTATCGCGGGCAAGCCCGCTCCCACAGGGGTTGGAGCTAGCTCACGATTTCCATCATCGGCTGCTGACTGCTGCCAAAGGTCAAATACTCAACCAGTTCCGCCAACGGCAACGGCTTGCTGATCAGGTACCCCTGCACTTGATCGCAACCAAAGCCGCGCAACAAATCCAGTTGTTCCGGTGTTTCCACGCCTTCGGCGACCACTTCGAGGTTGAGGTTGTGTGCCAGATTGATCATCGCGTGCACCAGTTTGCGATTCTCTTCGCGCTCTTCCATGCCGCCGACAAAGCTCTTGTCGACCTTCAACAATGCAATCGGCAGGCTGTTGAGGTGCACGAACGAAGAGAATCCGGTGCCGAAATCATCCAGCGAGAAGCGCACGCCCAAACGCCCGAGGGCATCCATGGTCTGCTTGACCAGATCGCTGCGACGCATCACCGCGGTTTCGGTCAGTTCGAATTCCAGCCATTGCGCCTCGACGCCTCGCTCGGCAATCAGCCGGCTCAGGGTCGTCAGCAATTGGCTGTCCTGAAACTGCCGGAACGACAGGTTGATTGCCATGTGCAGCGCCGGCAAACCTCGTTCGCGCAACGCCTGCATGTCTCGCAGGGCCCGGGAAATCACCCAGTAACCCAGCGGCACGATCAAGCCGCTTTGCTCGGCCAATGGCACGAATTCGCTGGGGGGCAGCAAGCCACGTTCGCCATGACGCCAGCGCACCAATGCTTCGAGGCCGACGATCTGGCCGTCTTCAAGGTTCAGGCGTGGCTGGTAATGCAGCTCCAGTTCATCGCGGCGCAAGGCCCGGCGCAGTTCGCTTTCGAGGTCGGCGATGCTGCGGGCATTGCGATTGATCCGTTCGTTGAAGACGTGAAAGGTGCAGCCCTGAGTGCTCTTGGCCTGCTGCATGGCAATGTGCGCGTGCCACATCAACGGGTCGGCGCCGGCCTGCGCTCGTGCGTGGGCGATACCGAGACTGGAACCGATCAACAGGCTTTCGCCATCGATCCAATAGGGTTCGGACAGGGCTTCGGTAATGCGTTCGGCCATCCATTCGGCGCGCTGAGGGGCGCGGCGGGTGTCGATCAGCAGGGCAAATTCATCGCTACCCAGCCGCGCCAGTTGATCGCTGGCCTCCAGTTGGCTTTTCAGCCGCGAGACCACTTGCAGGATCAGCCGATCGCCAGCCTGATGGCCGAGCGCGTCGTTGGCGTGTCGAAAATTGTCGAGGTCGAGGTGGCCGAGGGCCAGGCCCCGACCATCGTTGTCGGCCAGGCGCGCCGCCAGCAAGGTCTGGAAACCCTGACGGTTGGCGATACCGGTCAACGGGTCCTGCTCGGCCAGGCGCTGCAAGGTGTTTTCCAGCACGCCGCGCTCACGCACATGACGCAGGCAGCGGCGCAACATGCCGGGGTCCAGCAGATTGCGCACCAGCCAGTCGCTCACACCGTCGGGCGGCGCCAGCGGCTCGTGTTCGAGCAGCAACACCGTCGGCAAGTTGCAACGGCCGGGTGCTGGCTGCAGAGCGGGAATCGTCAACAACACCGCGCTGCGGTTGTCATCGAACAGGCTACTGACCGACTCCCAGCTCGGCGCGCTGAGCAGCACAGCCGAACTCCCCATCGGAGCCAGACACTCGCGCAACAACGCTGCCCACGCTGGCTCTTCGGCCAGTAGCAGCAAACGCAAGGGTTCGACAGGCGTAGACAAGCTAGCTCCTAGACTCTGCAAAGATGTAGGCGGCGGGCATTATGCCGCGCGGGTAACCAATGACCAAATGACATCGGTTATCAAACACGGCTTTTGCGTCTTGAATACGAACATTAGACGCAAATTCACTACGCATCCTGCGTGAAAGTATCAAAACCGGCAATTAGAGATCGCGTGTTACGTCACAAGTCGGAGAGAGCAGCACAATTCGCTGAGCCTGTTAAAATGCCGGCCCATTTCGCTAATGACTCCCTGATTTCGTATGTCCCGACTCAATCCCCGGCAGCAAGAAGCCGTGAGCTACGTCGGCGGCCCTCTTTTGGTGCTCGCCGGCGCAGGTTCCGGCAAGACCAGCGTGATCACCCGCAAAATTGCGCACCTGATCCAGAACTGTGGCATCCGCGCCCAATACATTGTCGCCATGACCTTCACCAACAAGGCCGCGCGCGAGATGAAAGAACGGGTCGGCACGCTGCTCAAGGGCGGCGAAGGCCGCGGCCTGACGGTCTGCACCTTCCACAATCTGGGCCTGAACATCATCCGCAAGGAACATGTGCGGCTGGGCTACAAACCGGGATTCTCGATCTTCGACGAGACCGACGTCAAAGCCCTGATGACCGACATCATGCAGAAGGAATACTCGGGCGACGACGGCGTCGACGAGATCAAGAACATGATCGGTTCGTGGAAAAACGACCTGATCCTGCCGCCCGAAGCCCTGGAAAACGCGCGCAACCCCAAAGAACAGACCGCCGCCATCGTCTACACCCACTACCAGCGCACGCTCAAGGCGTTCAACGCGGTGGACTTCGATGACCTGATCCTGCTGCCGGTAAAACTGTTCCAGGAACACGACGACATCCTGGAAAAATGGCAGAACAAGGTCCGCTACCTGCTGGTGGACGAATACCAGGACACTAACGCCAGCCAGTATTTGCTGGTGAAACTGCTGATCGGCAAACGCAACCAGTTCACCGTGGTGGGCGATGACGACCAGTCGATCTACGCCTGGCGCGGCGCCCGTCCGGAAAACCTGATGCTGCTCAAGGACGACTACCCGTCCCTGAAAGTGGTCATGCTCGAGCAAAACTACCGCTCCACCAGCCGCATCCTGCGCTGCGCCAACGTGCTGATCTCGAACAACCCGCACGAGTTCGAAAAGCAGTTGTGGAGTGAGATGGGCCACGGCGACGAAATCCGTGTGATCCGTTGCCGTAACGAAGACGCCGAAGCCGAGCGCGTGGCCGTGGAACTGCTGACCCTGCATCTGCGCACGGATCGGCCCTACAGCGATTTTGCGATCCTGTATCGCGGCAACTACCAGGCCAAGCTGATCGAGCTGAAGCTGCAGCACCACCAGATTCCGTATCGCCTGTCTGGCGGCAACAGCTTTTTCGGACGTCAGGAAGTGAAAGACCTGATGGCCTACTTCCGCCTGATCGTGAACCCGGACGATGACAACGCCTTCCTGCGGGTGATCAACGTCCCACGCCGGGAGATCGGTTCGACCACGCTGGAGAAGCTGGGCAACTACGCCACCGAGCGAAAAATATCGATGTACGCCGCCACCGACGAAATCGGTTTGGGCGAGCATCTGGACACGCGCTTCACCGATCGCCTGTCGCGCTTCAAGCGCTTCATGGACAAGGTCCGCGAGCAGTGCGCCGGCGAGGACCCGATCTCCGCCCTGCGCAGCATGGTCATGGACATCGACTACGAGAACTGGCTGCGCACCAACAGCTCCAGCGACAAGGCCGCCGATTACCGCATGGGTAACGTCTGGTTCCTGATCGAAGCGCTGAAAAACACCCTGGAGAAAGACGAAGAAGGCGAAATGACCGTTGAAGACGCCATCGGCAAACTCGTCCTGCGCGACATGCTCGAGCGTCAGCAGGAAGAGGAAGACGGCGCCGAAGGCGTGCAGATGATGACCTTGCATGCCTCAAAGGGTCTGGAATTTCCTTACGTGTTCATCATGGGCATGGAAGAGGAAATCCTCCCGCACCGCTCCAGCATCGAAGCCGACACCATCGAAGAGGAACGCCGCCTGGCCTACGTCGGGATTACCCGAGCGCGTCAGACGTTGGCGTTCACCTTTGCTGCCAAGCGTAAGCAATACGGCGAGATCATCGACTGCGCGCCCAGCCGCTTCCTCGATGAACTGCCGCCGGACGACCTGGCTTGGGAAGGCAACGACGACACCCCGACCGAAGTCAAAGCGGTGCGCGGTAATACCGCATTGGCGGATATACGCGCGATGTTAAAGCGCTAGAATTGAGCACTTTTTAACCGCACACTTTTTACACGCCAGGCGCACATGGCGTCAGTAGAGGAAAGCTTCATGGAAGCACTGCACAAGAAAATTCGCGAAGAAGGCATCGTGCTTTCCGACCAGGTCCTGAAAGTCGACGCCTTTCTGAACCACCAGATCGACCCGGCCCTGATGAAGCTGATCGGCGACGAATTCGCCACGCTGTTCAAGGACTCGGGCATCACCAAGATCGTCACCATCGAAGCCTCGGGCATTGCCCCGGCAATCATGACCGGCCTGAACCTTGGCGTACCGGTGATTTTCGCCCGCAAGCATCAGTCCCTGACCCTGACTGAAAACCTGCTGTCGGCGACCGTCTACTCGTTCACCAAACAAACCGAAAGCACCGTGGCGATCTCCCCGCGCCACCTGACCAGCAGCGACCGCGTGCTGATCATCGACGACTTCCTGGCCAACGGTAAGGCCTCGCAAGCGCTGATCTCGATCATCAAACAGGCCGGCGCGACCGTGGCCGGTTTGGGTATCGTGATCGAGAAGTCGTTCCAGGGTGGTCGTGCGGAACTGGATGCCCAGGGTTATCGCGTTGAATCGTTGGCGCGGGTGCAGTCGCTGAAGGATGGCGTTGTAACCTTCATCGAATAAACCCGCTGCATCACCGAACCTGTGGGAGCGGGCTTGCCCGCGATGAGGTCATAACATTCAACATTGATGTTGGCTGTTCCACCACCATCGTGGGCAAGCCCGCTCCCACAGGTTTTTTGTGGTGGCCGTTATTACGCGGTCGCCTTCAGGCCGGTCAGCAACAACCGCTGAAACAAATCCTCTTTCAACCCCTCCGGCTTCGTCAGCAGCATCCTTTCCAGATGCACCGGAAACTCCGAAGCCGCTGGCGCATCCAGCGCAGCCTTACCCAATTCCAGAATCTCGGTGAGCTTGAACTTGCTCTTCAACCAGTTCAGCGCCCGCAATAGGTCCCGTTCCTCAGCGGTGAAATCACAGCCCAGCGGATACTCCGGAAACAGATTCGAATGCCGAGCCTGAATGGCCTGCAGCCACTGTGGGCTGTTGTCGGCGAAACGCGGATCGAGGCGAAAATGCTTCGGCAATTTGCCAACGCTCTGCGCCTGCTCGATCAGCCCCGACTGGAAGCGTGAGTCGCTGATGTTCAGCAATGCTTCGATCACTGCCGCGTCGGTCTTGCCCCGCAGGTCGGCGATGCCGTACTCGGTGACAACGATGTCCCGCAAATGCCGCGGGATCGTGCAATGGCCGTACTCCCAGACGATGTTCGAACTGACTTCACCGCCCGACTCGCGCCAACTGCGCAGCAGCAGGATCGAACGCGCGCCTTCCAGCGCATGGCCCTGGACGACGAAGTTGTATTGCCCGCCGACACCGCTCAGCACCCGCCCGTCTTCGAGTTGATCGGCCACGCCGGCGCCGAGCAAGGTCATGGTGAAGACAGTGTTGATGAAGCGCGCATCAAGGCGCTGCAAGCGTTTGAGTTCTTCCTGACCGTAGAGCTCGTTGATGTAGCTGATGCGGGTCATGTTGAATTCGAGCCGCTTAGCCTGCGGCAACTCGCGCAAGCGCTCGTAGAAACTGCGCGGCCCGAGGAAAAACCCGCCATGCACCGAGATGCCGTCAGTTTGCGCGGCCTCGTCCAGCGTCCCGGCATTCGCCTGCTGCTGGGTCGGCACGTCCGGGTAGACCTTGCGCCGCACGATCCCGGCATCCGCCAACACCAGCAAGCCGTTGACGAACATTTCGCTGCAACCATAAAGGCCCTTGGCGAACGGTTCGATACCCCCTTCGCGCTCAATCAACTGCGCCCATTGGCTGAGATTCAGATCCGCCAGCAACGCCTTGTAACCGTCACTGTCAGCCTGCCGCGCCAGCAACGCTGCCGTCAGGGCATCACCCATGGCGCCGATGCCGATCTGCAAGGTGCCGCCGTCGCGCACCAGCGTGCTGGCGTGCAGACCGATGAAATGATCCTGAAAACCCACCGGCATGTTCGGCGTGGAAAACAGCGTGGTGTTGTCCTTCGCGTCGATCAGCAGGTCGAAGGTGTCGATGCCGATTTCCGCATCGCCGGGCATATACGGCAAATCGTTGTGTACCTGCCCCACCATCAGGATCGTTTCCCCCGCCGCCCGGCGCTTGGCAATCATCGGCAACAGATCGAGGGTGATGTCCGGGTTGCAGCTCAGGCTCAGGCGATCGGGATGCTCGCTGTGGCTGGCGACCAGTTGCGCGATCAGGTTCAAGCCGGCGGCATTGATGTCCCGGGCGGCGTGGCTGTAATTGCTACTGACGTAATCCTGCTGGGCCGGTGCGCTGTTAAGCAGGCTGCCCGGTTGCATGAAAAACTGATGGACGTGAATGTTGGCCGGCAGGCTGTCGCGATGCAAATCGGCGAGGAAATCCAGCTCCGGATAATCGCCGAACACTCGCTCGATGAAGGGTTCAAGGAAGCGCTTTTGCAAGCCATCGCCCAATGGCGGGCGTCCGAGGCACAGGGCGGTGTAAATCGTCAGTTGCCGCTCGGGCAGTTGCGCGATCCGTTGATACAGCGCGTTGACGAAGTGATTGGGCTTGCCCAGCCCCAGCGGCAATCCCATGTGGATATGCGCCGGCAACCGCGCCAGGACGTCATCGACCGCCTGTTCGATAGAACACAACTGCACCATCTGATCCTCCCGCCGTTCCATGAGTTGGGGTTGGACCGAGCTTGCCGGGTCTTTGCTGCAAAGCATAGCCTCAGCGAAAAATCGCACGCACAAAAAAGCCGCTCGAAAGCGGCTTTTCGTTGAAGACCGGGCTTACTTCAGGCCGGACATCTTTTGAATGGCGCCCTTGAGATCGCCATCAGAGCAATCGGCGCAGGTGCCTTTTGGTGGCATCGCGTTGACGCCGGAGATTGCTTTCGCCAGCAAGCCGTCGAGGCCACCTTCTTTCTTGGCGCGCTCGCCCCAGGCTGCAGCATCACCGATTTTCGGCGCGCCCAACAGGCCGCTGCCGTGGCATGCGTTGCAATGTTTTGCAATCACTGAGTCAGGGGTTTTGGCATCACCACCACCCGCAGAAGCAGCGACTTCCATCCCCTTGCACTCTTTGCCCTGCACACAAACCTGGCCAACGGGTTCAAGACGTTTAGCAATATCGTCGTTGGTCGCAGCTTGTGCGCTGACTGCCCAAAGGGCCAATACGGTTGCTGGTGCGGCCAGCATTTTCATAATTAGGTTCACGCGTACACCCTCAATGGTGGCTAGTCACGCCCACGGCCACGGTTCGCAGGCGGGCGCAAGTATAGCGGTAAGCCCGTCACACTGAAACAACCCCAAAGTCGAAGGGGTCTTATCGTGGGAAGGAAATACAGCAGGGGCGTCTGCGCAATCCGGGCAGGACGCCTCTTCTCTTAGAAATTCGCTGGAGTGGCTGCGCTGATTAGTCGCGCCGGAGCATCGAACGGATTACGGAAACGGTGTGGCTTGGTACTTTCAAAGTAGTAGCTGTCGCCGGCTTCGAGCACAAATGTTTCGAGCCCGACCACCAGTTCCAGCCGACCTTCCACCAGAATCCCGGTTTCCTCGCCCTCATGGGTGAGCATCTCCTCACCGGTGTCGGCGCCTGGCGGGTAGATTTCATTGAGGAACGCGATAGCCCGGCTCGGGTGAGCCCGACCGACCAGTTTCATGGTCACTGCCCCATCGGAAATATCGATCAGCTCGTGGGCCTTGTAGACGATCTGAGTCGGGATTTCCTGCAGGATTTCTTCGGAAAAGAACTCGACCATGGACATGGGAATCCCGCCCAGTACCTTCCTCAGCGAACTGATCGAGGGGCTGACGCTGTTCTTCTCGATCATCGAAATGGTGCTGTTGGTAACACCCGCGCGTTTGGCGAGCTCACGCTGGGAAAGACCTTTGAGCTTACGGATCGATTGCAGTCGTTCACCGACGTCCAATGCTGGAGCCTCCAGGGATTCAGGTTGTAGAAATATTGAGCGTTATCATGGCGACAGCGTTCAGTATTTACAACACTTGGGCCTGAATCCTGTTTGGCGAAGCGACTTTCGGTCGGGAACGTTTTTCGTCAGGCCCCGGAATAGAGCAGCGGCACTCGACGCAGGTTGCAGAAGATCTGGTAAGGAATCGTGCCCGCGGCCGTCGCGACGTCACTGGCGAGGATATTTTTGCCCCACAACTCGACGGTCGAACCAAGGCCGGCTTGCGGCACGTCGGTCAGGTCGATGCAGAGCATGTCCATCGACACGCGGCCAATCAACTGGCTGCGCTGCCCGGCGACCATCACCGGCGTACCGGTCGGAGCCTGACGTGGATAACCGTCGGCATACCCCATCGCCACCACGCCAACGCGCATTGGCTTGGGGGTGACGAATTTCGCGCCGTAACCAATCGGCTCGCCAGCCGGCAGTTCACGCACGCAAATCACTTTCGATTCCAGGGTCATCACCGGTTGCAAGCGAGACGCCACGGCATTGGCCTCTTCGAACGGTGTCGCGCCATAGAGCATGATGCCCGGGCGCACCCAATCGCTCGGAATCTGCGGCCAACCGAGCACCGCCGGCGAATTACGCAGGCTGATTTCGGCCGACAACCCCTGACGCGCCGCCTCGAACACCGCGACCTGCTCGGCGCTGGTCTGGCAGTGCAGCTCATCGGCGCGAGCGAAGTGACTCATCAGCACGATCTTCGCCACTTTGCCGCTGGCCAGCAGCCGTTGATAGGCCGCCTGGTAATCCGCCGGGTGCAAGCCAACCCGATGCATGCCCGAGTCGAGCTTGAGCCATACCGTGATCGGTTTGCTCAGCGCGGCTTTTTCGATGGCCTCGAGCTGCCACAGTGAATGCACCACGCACCAGAAGTCATGCTCGACGATCAGCGACAGCTCATCGGCTTCGAAAAAACCTTCCAGCAGCAAAACTGGCGCACGAATGCCGGCGACGCGCAGTTCCAGCGCTTCTTCGATGCAGGCCACGGCAAACCCGTCCGCCTCGGCTTCCAGCGCCTGGGCGCAGCGTACCGCGCCATGGCCATAGGCATCGGCCTTGATCACCGCGAGGGCTTTAGCCCCCGTGACTTCACGGGCGATCCGGTAGTTGTGGCGCAGGGCTTGAAGGTCGATCAGGGCACGGGCTGGACGCATGGCGGCAGACTTCTAGTCAGTCATTTGAAAAAAACCGGCGCTGGCTGACAGCGTGAACCGCCAACAGCACCGGGAGAGGGATCTTTCTGGCTGAGCGTTATGGCAGCGCGGCAACAACCGACAGCTCAACCAGGATTTGCGGTTCGCACAGCTTCGATTCAACGGTAGCGCGGGCCGGGGCGACGCCTTTTGGCAGCCACTGGTCCCACACCGAATTCATGCCTGCGAAGTGCGCGTCGATGTCTTTAAGGTAAATCGTCACTGACAGCAGACGGCTCTTGTCGGTCCCGGCCAGATCCAGCAAACGCTCGATGTTGGCGAGGGTTTCACGGGTCTGCTGTTCAATCCCGGCGCTCATGTCATCGCCGACCTGCCCTGCCAGATACACCGTACTGTTGTGGACAACGATCTGGCTCATGCGCTCATTGGTGAGCTGGCGCTGGATTGACATGTTTTGCGGACTCCTTGAGTTTGTTGCCATAACGGGAAATATCGAGGCCTTCGGCGCTGATCTGAGGTGTTCTCTTCGCCATCAGGTCAGCCAGCAAACGACCGGAGCCACAGGCCATGGTCCAGCCGAGCGTGCCGTGGCCCGTATTCAGAAACAGATTTTTGAACGGCGTGGCGCCGACAATCGGGGTGCCGTCCGGAGTGGTTGGACGCAGGCCGGTCCAGAAGCTCGCCTGGGGCAGATCGCCGCCCTGAGGATAAAGGTCGTTGACGATCATCTCCAGGGTTTCGCGTCGACGCGGGTTCAACGACAGGTCAAAACCGGCAATTTCCGCCATGCCGCCGACGCGGATGCGGTTGTCGAAACGGGTGATCGCGACCTTGTAGGTCTCGTCGAGAATGGTCGACGTCGGGGCCATCGCCGGGTTGATGATCGGCACGGTCAGCGAGTAACCCTTGAGCGGATACACCGGAGCCCGGATGCCCAACGGCTTGAGCAATTGCGGCGAGTAGCTGCCGAGAGCGAGCACGTAGCGGTCGGCGGTTTCCAGCTTGCCGTCGATCCACACACCGTTGATGCGATCACCGGCGAAGTCGAGGCGCTGAATATCCTGGCCGAAACGGAATTCCACACCCAGTTTCGTGGCCATTTCGGCCAGGCGGGTGGTGAAAATCTGGCAGTCGCCGGTCTGGTCATTCGGCAGGCGCAAGGCACCGGCGAGGATGTCGGTGACGCTGGCCAGGGCCGGTTCGACCCGGGCAATGCCGGCGCGGTCGAGCAATTCGAACGGCACGCCGGACTCTTTCAGCACGGCGATGTCTTTGGCAGCGCCATCAAGCTGCGCCTGGGTGCGGAACAGCTGGGTAGTTCCCAGGCTGCGGCCTTCGTAGGCAATGCCGGTTTCGGCGCGCAATTCGTCGAGGCAGTCGCGGCTGTACTCGGACAGGCGCACCATGCGCTCCTTGTTCACCGCATAACGGCTGGCGGTGCAGTTGCGCAGCATCTGCGCCATCCACAGGTATTGATCGATGTCGGCGGTGGCCTTGATCGCCAATGGCGCGTGACGCTGCAACAGCCACTTGATGGCTTTGAGCGGCACGCCCGGCGCGGCCCACGGCGAGGCATAACCCGGCGAAACCTGCCCGGCGTTGGCGAAACTGGTTTCCATGGCCGGCGCTGGTTGACGGTCAACAACCGTCACTTCAAAGCCAGCCCGTGCCAGATAATAGGCACTGGCGGTACCGATAACGCCGCTACCCAAGACCAGAACGCGCATTTTCATATCCCTCATCGCGGCTTACCGCTGACGTTTATTGTGCAGACCGAAGATGTGGGCAGTTTAAAAAAGATTAGCCAGTGCTTTTCACTATATAAGTGCCTATATTTGGCGACAATTCTCGGCAAAAACCCTTTTCACGGAGGCGCATCCCCTATGCGAACCAACACTCAGACCAAACGTGAGCTGGACAAGATCGACCGCAACATCCTGCGGATCCTGCAAGCGGACGGGCGTATTTCCTTCACCGAGCTCGGGGAAAAGGTCGGCCTCTCCACCACGCCCTGCACCGAGCGGGTACGGCGACTGGAGCGCGAAGGGATCATTATGGGCTACAACGCCCGCCTGAATCCGCAGCACCTCAAGGGTAGCCTGCTGGTGTTCGTCGAGATCAGCCTCGACTACAAATCCGGCGATACTTTCGAAGAGTTCCGACGCGCGGTGCTGAAACTGCCCCACGTACTGGAATGCCATTTGGTGTCAGGGGATTTCGATTACCTGGTGAAAGCACGGATTTCCGAGATGGCCTCGTACCGCAAACTGCTGGGCGACATCCTGCTCAAGCTGCCGCATGTGCGCGAATCCAAGAGCTATATCGTGATGGAAGAAGTGAAAGAGAGCTTGAACCTGCCGATTCCGGATTGAGGCTTTATGGTGCCTGCTCAGGCCTCATCGCGGGCAAGCCCGCTCCCACAGGTATGGCGGTGAACCTGTGGGAGCGGGCTTGCCCGCGATGGAGTCGACTCGGATCTGTTGAAGTAACGCCGCTTCTTAAACCAACACCTGTCGGGTAGAAGCCATGTACTCATGAATCTGCTTCTCGACCCGCGGATGGATCAGCTCCACCGGCCGTCTCCCGTTAGGGCATGGCAACGTTTTGGTGGTACCGAACAGCCGACAGATCAGCGGTCGTTCGTCATACACCGTGCAGCCATTGGGGCCCAGATGAACGCAATTGAGTTCATCCATCGCCGCATCCTGCTCCGCCCGGGTCTTGCGCGGCAGGCGGGACATTTCTTCGGGCGAGGTGGTCACCGGCCCACAGCAGTCATGGCAGCCGGGCACGCACTCGAAAGAGGGAATCTGTTGGCGCAGCGTGCGAATTTTCTGACTGTTGCAACTCATCGAAGCGGTGACCGAATACGAAATAGACCGGGATTCTGACGCAAAAACCCCGATTCAGACAGCGCCAACCGACCGGTGTTGCCCGCGTCCGAAGCGGCGGCTTATGCTCCGTCAACTTTTTCAAACACATGCACCCAGGATGACGCACATGAACGCCCCCGTTCAGCAACCTGCCTCGAGCCATCAACACGCGGCTTCTTATTACGCCGCCAGCAGCCTGCCACAGCCCGATCTTGCGGGACTCACAGGTGATCTGGTGGCGGACGTGTGCGTGGTGGGCGGCGGGTTCTCCGGGCTGAACACCGCCCTCGAACTGGCCGAACGGGGTTTTAGCGTGGTGCTGCTGGAAGCGCACAAGATCGGTTGGGGCGCCAGCGGACGCAATGGCGGGCAGTTGATCCGAGGCGTCGGGCACGGCCTCGATCAGTTCGCCAACGTGATCGGCGTCGACGGTGTGCGTCAGATGAAACTGATGGGCCTGGAAGCGGTGGAAATCGTCCGACAGCGAATCGAGCGCTTTCAGATCCCTTGTGACCTGACCTGGGGCTACTGCGACCTCGCCAA
The DNA here is from genome assembly GCF_053629455.1 of Pseudomonas sp. F-14 TE3482. NCBI lineage: Bacteria > Pseudomonadati > Pseudomonadota > Gammaproteobacteria > Pseudomonadales > Pseudomonadaceae > Pseudomonas > Pseudomonas sp. F-14 TE3482. Next base: position 1,443,085 of record NZ_JBRJII010000001.1, on the reverse strand, counting down.
CAAGGCTCACGACCTGGAAGGTTTCGCCGAAGACGCCATCGAGCTGCACAGCCTCGGTTACCGTTACGAAACCCGTCTGCTGCAAGCTCACGAAATGCACAGCGTGGTGGGGTCCGATCGCTATGTCGGCGGTTTGATCGACATGGGCTCCGGGCATCTGCACCCCTTGAACCTGGCACTGGGCGAAGCGGCGGCCGCCGGGCAATTGGGTGTGAAGCTGTTCGAACAATCGGCGGTGATCCGCATCGATTACGGCCCCGAGGTCAAAGTCCACACCGCCCAGGGCACGGTTCGCGCGAAGACGCTGGTGCTGGGTTGCAACGCCTACCTCAACGATCTCAATCCGCAACTCGGCGGCAAGGTGCTGCCCGCCGGCAGTTACATCATCGCCACCGAACCCTTGAGCGAAGAACAGGCTCACGCCTTGCTACCGCAAAACATGGCGGTCTGTGATCAACGGGTGGCGCTGGATTACTACAGACTTTCGGCCGACCGACGTTTGCTGTTCGGCGGCGCCTGTCATTATTCAGGGCGCGACCCGAAAGACATCGCCGCCTACATGCGACCGAAGATGCTGGCGGTGTTCCCGCAACTGGCCGGGGTGAAAATCGACTACCAATGGGGCGGGATGATCGGCATCGGCGCCAATCGCCTGCCGCAGATCGGTCGGCTCAAGGAGCAGCCGAATGTGTATTACGCCCAGGCTTATTCCGGTCATGGGTTGAACGCCACGCATCTGGCGGGCAAGTTGTTGGCTGAGGCTATCAGCGGCCAGCAGAGTGGAGGGTTCGATCTGTTCGCCAAGGTGCCCCATATCACCTTCCCGGGTGGCAAACATTTGCGTTCTCCGCTGTTGGCGTTGGGGATGTTGTGGCATCGACTGAAGGAGTTGGTCTGATCGGTTAGCTGCGTTCTTGCGGGCCTCATCGCGGGCAAGCCCGCTCCCACAATGGTTGCTGGTGTTCACAAGAATTGAGTTCACCGCTAATCCCTGTGGGAGCGGGCTTGCCCGCGATGAGGCCCGCAAGAACGTCATAGAACTCAGATCCGCCAGAACGGCTTAAGCCCCTCCTCCCGCGCCTGCTCACGACTCAATCCGACATCCCTGAGCTGCTCTGGCGTCAACGTCAGCAACGCCTTGCGTGTGTGCAGACGATGCCAGAACAGACCCCAGCGACCCAGGCCGGACGGTGCGTTGCGCATCACCGCCTCGCGTGCGCCGTTTTTTTGCCCTGCCGCCAGTTCCTGACTGTGTAACGTCAGCCGCACATCGCTCAAGCCGTTCATTTTCGTTGCTCCTGTTTACTTGGGTAGCCAGAGCTTTCATGATGCGCGGGCGACGAAAAGCATTACAGATTCAACGGTGGTGTATTAACTCCATACAGATTTTCCGTTTCAGCGTCTGAATCACATATTTTTACCCCATCTGTACTGGTCAACCGAATCACCCATACCGAGACTGCGCCATGACCCTCTACGTCAATCTCGCCGAATTGCTCGGCACGCGTATCGAACAAGGCTTCTATCGCCCCGGCGACCGGTTGCCCTCGGTGCGAGCGCTGAGTGTCGAACACGGGGTCAGCCTGAGCACGGTGCAGCAGGCCTATCGAGTGCTGGAAGACGTGGGTCTGGCGATGCCCAAACCCAAGTCCGGTTACTTCGTACCGGTGAGTCGCGAACTGCCGGAGCTGCCAGCGGTTGGCCGGCCGGCCCAACGGCCGGTGGACATTTCGCAGTGGGATCAAGTGCTGGAACTGATCCGCGCCGTACCGCGCAAGGACGTCGTGCAGCTGGGGCGCGGCATGCCGGACATTACCACGCCGACCATGAAACCGCTGCTGCGCAGCCTGGCCCGAATCAGCCGTCGGCAGGACATGCCCGGTCTGTATTACGACAACATCTACGGCACCCTCGAATTGCGCGAGCAGATCGCTCGCCTGATGCTCGACTCCGGTTGCCAGTTGGGCGCCAACGATCTGGTAATCACTACCGGTTGCCACGAAGCGCTGTCCACCAGCATCCGCGCCATCTGCGAGCCGGGTGACATCGTGGCGGTGGATTCGCCGAGCTTTCACGGCGCCATGCAGACGCTTAAGGGCCTGGGCATGAAAGCCCTGGAAATCCCTACTGATCCGCTCACCGGCATCAGCCTCGAGGCTTTGGAACTGGCGTTGGAGCAATGGCCGATCAAAGCCATACAGTTGACCCCCAACTGCAACAACCCGCTGGGCTACATTATGCCGGAGGCGCGCAAACGTGCGCTGTTGACGCTCGCACAGCGTTTTGACGTGGCGATTATCGAGGACGATGTGTATGGCGAACTGGCCTACACCTACCCGCGCCCGCGCACGATCAAATCCTTCGACGAAGACGGCCGCGTCCTGCTCTGCAGTTCTTTTTCCAAGACCCTGGCACCAGGCCTGCGCATTGGTTGGGTCGCACCGGGCCGGTATCTGGAACGGGTGCTGCACATGAAGTACATCAGCACCGGTTCCACCGCGCCGCAACCGCAAATTGCGATTGCCGAATTCCTCAAAGCCGGGCACTTCGAACCGCATTTGCGGAAGATGCGCACGCAATACCAGCGCAATCGCGACGCGATGATCGACTGGGTGACCCGCTATTTCCCCGCCGGTACCCGGGCCAGCCGCCCGCAAGGCAGCTTCATGCTGTGGGTCGAACTGCCGGAGGGCTTCGATACCCTGAAACTCAATCGGGCGCTGCATGATCAAGGCGTACAGATTGCTGTCGGCAGTATCTTTTCCGCCTCGGGCAAATACCGTAATTGCCTGCGGATGAACTACGCGGCCAAACCAACACCGCAGATTGAAGAAGCGGTGCGCAAGGTCGGTGCGACAGCGATCAAATTGCTGGCTGAAGGCTGAACGATCAGTCCAGCTGAAATCGCCCCCATGCCTGGAACGGGGTTATGTCGCGAACGCGTGTCGCTTGTGGGGGGACGAGGGTTTCGATATCCAGTTCCAGGCGCCAATGCTGGCCAGCCAGAGGCTGACCGTCGAGCCTGGGTCGGATGCGATCGCCTGGCCGCAGCAGCGCTACGTTGTGCGCGCCGTCGGATTCTCTTAACCAGTTGACTGCCTGGCCATCGAGCCGTGCAGCGACCAGACGCAACTGCATAATGCCCGGCCCGAACCGATAGTGCTGCGCGTCGACAGCCGGCGCCTCGAACCGCAGCGTCATCGGTTGCGGCTCGCTGCATTGCACGTTCAGATATATCCGCCGAATGCCGAAACTCAGAGCCGACCCCGTATTCGACGCCTGCAAGCCATCACGGGTATGCGAACCATAATCCAGCACCATGGGATTGAGCTGCATCGTGCAATGCGCCTGCGCATAACTCGGTAGCGCGACCGGCCACAATGCCAGCAACCACAGCCTGACAAAATCTTTCATGAACGTCCTCTGGATCAACTATCACCCGCCCGACAAGTCACTTCGGCAACCTGGTAAGGCGCGGTGGTTTCCGGGAGTTGGCGGGTGTCGAACTCAAGCAGGCAGCGACGATCGTCGGGCAACGTCAATTGCAGCCCAAGCCACTCGGGAGCATCGCCGATGTACACCAGACCGGTCTCAACCACACTGGTCAGGTACACACCCTCGCTGTCGTATACCGCCCCTCCCTTGGGCACCCACTGCCCGGCCTCGGTACGCACATGCAGCATCAGCCGGCGGGCGCTGCTCAGCTTGAAGTCGAGTCGAGGTACCGCGCCGCGTCCGGTTTCGATTTCCTGAAAACCATTGAGCACTTCGACATTACGCGGCAGGCTGACGGTGTCTATTTCCAGACGACTGCTCTGGTACGCCGGCAGGCTGGCCGCTACCGCCCTGCCAGTGCCATCGGTCCAGACCGGTCCCTGAGGCGTGCTGATTTTTATCCCGGCATCGGAGCCAATCTTCAGCAGACCAAAAGTATCGCGCAGCGCATAAGGTGATGGCGTGAGTCCACTTTCGTGAACAGCCACACCGCCGCGCAACGCGAAATCATAACTGCGGGTGCCGACACTGCTGCGCGCATAGCCGAGGTCGACACTGGTGTAACGAGGCAGCAGGCTGATGCGCCCGTCGAGATTTGTCTGGCCGGTATCGGCCCGCTCGGCATTGACGCTGTAGCTCGAGGTCTCGCTGACTTGCTCGTTGTAACGTGCGCCGGTGCGCATCCCCTGCTGGCGATCCTGACGACCGTATACCCTCAGACTACGGTTTCGTCCAAGGGGAAAGCCAAGGGTGGCGTAAACGCCGGTACCGCGATCATCGTCACCACTTTCGCGTTGCACATTCAGCGACAGATTGGCAGCACCGAATTCCCGAGACCATGAAGCACTGATCCGCGATCGATCCGGGCTACCGGCCATGGCATAGCGGGTCATCGAACCGCTGAACGCGCCCCAATGCCGATCTGAATAATTGACTGAAGCACCCCATTGACGTTCTGCCCGGCCATAAGGGTCATCGGTCAGAGATTCCGACCCGATGTCCGCCAAGGTTCGAAACCCGTTATTGCGTTGAGCTGCGGTCAAGCTGGCGGACAAGCCGGGGCCCAACGAGGTGCTGAAAGTCGTCTGCAGGCTTTGGCCCTGCCCCGCTGACGCTGTACGCGAACTCAAGTGCTGAATGCTCACCATCGAGTCGCGCGTCAAGGCATGTTGCACCCCCCAGCCCAACGACTGATAGGCGCTGCTCCCCATCCAACCGGCGGTGAATAACGAGTCCGAGCCCCACTGCCAATCCTTGCTGGCGGCAAAAAACGAGGGTGTCTCACGTTCGTCATGGGTGAACCGCCGTACCTGGCCCGCCGCGATGGCGAAGCCCGGTGGGGTCAACCCACTCAGCGGACGCACATTGGCTGCCGGCACCCGGAAGTGGCGCTGTTCGCCGCTTTCTTCGATGACTGTGACTTCAAGGTCCAGTTGAAGGCTGAGTACAGGTAGATCACGCAAGGTAAATGGCCCAGCGGGAACCAGGGTGGTGTAAATCACGACACCGCTTTGGCGCACTTCTATCCGTGACGGTGAGTAAGCTATCCCTTCAACCGCCGTTCCGACGCCGAGGCCTTCCTGACTGCGCAAGGCGAACGCTGTTTCCGGCAGGACCTGAATGCCGGTAAAGGGCTCACCGGCAAACAGCGACGACCGCATATTGAGCTGGCCAAGTTGTACATTGGCCTGATAACGCTCCCAGGTTCGCGATGCCTGGGTGTACAACGTTTCGAACCGCGCCACCCCCTCGAACGCGGTGTAATTCTGGCGACTGCGCACGACCCAGTCTCCGGCATTGAATCCCAGTTCCGTTCCCAGGTTGCGATACTGCGTGGAGGCGTCCGCGCCTGAGCTGGAAACCACTAGCGCGTCATAGTTCAACACCCCCGCCATACCGCCTGACGCCCAGTTTCGCTGCAGCCGAGGCTGCGCGAGCAACAGATCAGTGGGAACCAAAAACGCCACTTGTTGCTGGCCTGGAGAGAGTCGCACTTGCGCAGCGGCTATCCCCTCGGTTGCCCGTAAACATGCTTTGTCGTCAGCACTGTCGGGCAAACCTGGCGGCGCAGCAATACCGGCATAATCGAGCAGGTTGGCATCAAGGCATAACTGGCCTTCGTCATCGAAGGTGGCCAGCACCTGCCCGATGGGCGAGCCATTGACCTGCAAGAGGACTCGCGTACGGCCGGCCTGAAAACGGGGTAAATCGCGAAAATGCTCGGCGACTTTCGGGTCGATACCCCGGGCCTCAAGCACCGAGCGATCGAATTCGATTGGCGTTTCGCCCCAGGCTTTTCCGGTCACATCAATCACCAGAACCAGACTGCCGACCCAGCAACGTGAGCCGCCATACCAAGGCTTGCGGCGACTCATTATCGTCTGCTCAACGGCGCATCATGGCTGTCGACCGCGAATCCATAAGTCGTCGCGGGGAAAATCCGCACATGGGTGCCCAACGCCGACACGGCGGTGAGCGTCAGTACTTCGCCGGGCAGAATGTAGGTGCGCCCGAGATCGAGCATCACGCCGCTGGGGATCAAGCTCACCGATTTGGCGAGCCGCACTACATAGGGGCCGGGATTGCTCACCTGCACCCGGTCGCCAACAACGTTCCAGAGCAGATGTTTCCAGGGCGAGCGGTCCACTGCCAAGTTGGCCGGGCGCAGGATCACCGGTATGTTCTGCCGCACGCCCAGGCTGAGCCGAGCACCGTCTGCGCCTTGACGAGGCTTTATCCCCTCGAACACCACCCGTTTCAGGCGTTCGGTTTCCAGAGGTTTGGTGCTGCGCAAGATGAACCTGACCTGCTGACTCTGCCCGGGCTCAACCCGGGCCACGGGCGGAGTCAGTAGCAACAGCGGTTCGTCATCCTCTGCGATGTGTTCGATCGTGCTGTGGAGCAATGCCGGTTGTTCGTCGGAGTTTTTGACATTGAGGGTCGCTTCGCCCAATGCCTCATCGACTATTACGACAGGGGTTTGCGGCACCATGCCAGCCGCCATCGCCAGCGCACTGAAAAGTGACAGGCACAGGGCCGCAATGGCACCGAGCGCCTGTAAAGATTTAGGGGGACACATGAAATTCTCCAGAGGGCATCGACCAGCACGGCGAACGCAATGCCTGTCGATGCCCGATGACACGCCAGGAAACGGCCAATAGCGGTATGACCGTCAGCCCGTTATGCAGCGTCGGCTCAGAGGTAGAACACGTCGAACGTCACCGAGCCGTCGAGGTGAAACTCGTCGGTGGTCGCGGGCAGTTCGGAGGTCGGGCGAATAGCCGCAGCCACTTTCATAGGAAAGACATGCAGACGCGCGGCGGCCGGGCCGGCTGCTGCACCAGGCCCCCAGGAATAGGAAACCGGGGCGTTGGACATCAGGCCGCTGACCGGAACTCGCCATACCGGATTGGCCGGAGAGCGCACCAGGAAAGTCTGCGGGTTGCCATCGGTCAGGGGCTGGCCGGTCAGCAGGCCAAAGCCGCCGATGCCGACGCCATTCGTGCTGCCGAGGCCATAGTAAAGGTGATCACCGGTGCGGCTATTGAACGTGAGGCCCGGCACTTTGGTACCACCACGATTATCCGTGACTGCAATCTCCACCGCTGCGGGTGCGTCGCATGCGATCTTCAAAGTGATGTCTCGCGGCGGGAGATCGTTTTGTGTTGTCGCGCTCAACGTCGAGGAATAGATCCGCCCCAGATCGATGTTACTGCCACCGGCGAAAGCAGGAATGCAGGAAGTCGGAATGACCGTACCGCTGACGTTCAGATCGACACTTGCCGCTTGAACGGCTAATGGAGCGATGGCTGCTGTTAAAGCGGCCATCAAAAAAAGCTTCTTCATAAACACTTACCTGTGAATGGATGAAAGCACCAACGCGTCGAATGCAGCGGGAGATCAGGCTTTCTTCCGACACGTCGAATACCCGGCGATCATTCCGTTTCTTGTAGGTTTTTTATGTAGGAGAAGTCGCCATATCAACTGGCATCGGCGACAGCACCTGTGGCTTTTTTCGGTTCTCACCAATGGATCCGATCAATCACAGTCATGCCACCCTTCAAACGTGTGTGATCCCAATGCCGTGCCATACTTCCGTGACCCCGACGCGAGAAATCCTGCCTTGATACTCATTCCGGTCCGGCCCTTTGCTTTGTTGCTCGCCTTGTTGCTCGGCAGTTGCACCAGCCTTGATGTCGTCCGCGAATCGAGTCAGGCCCTACCGGCGGCGAACTCGGCGTTCGGGCGGTCGATCCAGGCACAGGCTGCCCCCCATGAGGGCCAATCGGGCTTTCGCTTGCTCTCCGATAGTGCCGAGGCCTTCACCGCCCGCGCCGAGCTGATTCGCAACGCTCAAAGCAGCCTCGATCTGCAGTACTACATCGTCCATGACGGCATCAGCACACGAATACTGGTGAGCGAGCTGCTCAAGGCCGCCGACCGCGGCGTGCGGGTGCGGATTCTGCTCGACGACACCACCAGCGATGGCCTGGACCGGATCATCGCGACCCTCGCCGCCCATCCGAAGATTCAGATACGCGTGTTCAACCCGCTGCATCTGGGCCGCAGCACCGTCGTTACGCGAACGATGGGCCGGTTCTTCAACCTGTCGCAGCAACACCGGCGCATGCACAACAAACTGTGGGTGGCGGACAACAGCGCGGCGATCGTTGGCGGGCGCAACCTGGGGGATGAGTATTTCGATGCCGAGCCCAACCTGAACTTCACCGACATCGACATGCTTGGTGTCGGCCCGGTTGCAGAGCAACTGGGACACAGCTTCGACCAGTACTGGAACAGCGCCCTGAGCAAGCCGATCGAGCAGTTTCTCTCGACCAAGCCGACAGCCAGGGATCTGAAAAACACCCGGACCCGGCTGGACGAATCCCTGGAGGAAACGCGCAAACAGAATCACGCGCTTTATCAGCAGTTGATGGCCTACACCACTCAACCGCGTCTGGATGTCTGGCGCCGGGAGCTGATCTGGGCCTGGAACCAGGCATTGTGGGACGCACCGAGCAAGGTGCTGTCCGACGGCGAACCTGACCCGCACTTGCTGCTGACCACCCAGTTGGCGCCCGAGCTCAATGGGGTCAGCAAAGAGCTGATCATGGTCTCGGCCTACCTTGTACCCGGCCAACCGGGGCTGGTTTACCTGACCGGTCGCGCCGATGCCGGCGTATCGGTCAGTGTGCTGACCAACTCACTGGAAGCCACCGACGTACCGGCCACGCACGGTGGTTACGCACCTTATCGCAAAGCCTTGCTGGAGCATGGGGTGCAGCTGTTCGAATTACGCCGTCAGCCCGGCGACAATGGAGACAACGGCGGTAGCGGATCGAACCTGTTTCACGGCGGCAGCAGCTCCTACCGTAGTTCCGACTCCAGCCTGCACAGCAAGGCGATGATTTTCGATAGACAGAAAGCCTTTATCGGCTCGTTCAATTTCGACCCGCGCTCGGTACTGTGGAACACCGAAGTCGGGGTACTGGTGGACAACCCGCAGCTCGCCGGGCGGGTGCGCGAACTGGCACTGGAGGGTATGGCGCCAGCCCTCAGCTATCAGGCCCGGCTGGAAAAGGGTCAGATCGTCTGGGTCACCGAAGATGACGGCAAGCAGCACACATTGACCAAAGAACCGGGAGGTTGGTGGCGCCACTTCAATTCATGGCTCAGCAGCATGGTCGGCCTGGAGCGGATGTTGTAGTCAGAAGGCTGGCGATGAATTGTGGCGAGGGAGCTTGCTCCCGTCGGGTCGCGCAGCGGCCCTAAATCATGCGCCACCGCTTATTCAGATAGAACACGGATGCCGATTTGCGACTGCTGCGCAGCCGAACGGGAGCAAGCTCCCTCGCCACAGGGTTGTGCAGCGCTCAGACTGGTTCGGCAACCGTACCAAACGCCCCTTGCCGCGATACCAGAATCACCAGCCCCAACGCGCCCGCCGCCATTAACAACGGCAAGGCATGCCCGCTGATCCATTGACTCCCGGCACCGGCCGCCAAGGGCCCGATCAGGCAACCAATGCCCCACAGTTGCGCGATATGGGCATTGGCGCGCACCAAGGCATCGTCGCGATAACGCTCGCCAATCAAGATCAGCGATAAGGTGAACAAACCGCCGGCACTGGCGCCAAACAATACCCACAGCGGCCAGATCAACAGCGTGTCGATCAGCAACGGAATCGCCAGGCTCGACAGCAGCAAGAGCATCGCGCAACCGGTAAACAATGTACGTCGCGACAAGCGATCGGCCAGCGCGCCAATCGGCAACTGCAGCAAGGCATCACCCACCACCACGGTACTGACCATCGCCAAGGCGATTTCCGTGGTGAAGCCCTGACGCAGGCAATAGACCGGCAGCAAGGTCAGGATCATCGCTTCGAACGCCGCGAACAGCGACACCGCCCAAGCAATCGCCGGCAAGCCGCGGCAGAAGGTCAACAAGTCACCGAGGGTTACGCTGCAAGCTTCGCTGGTGGGTGCGCCGCCGCGGCCCAACAGCAGGAACGGTGACGTCATCAGCAAACCGACGCCGACCCAGAAACCATAATCATGCTCGGTGCCCAACGCCCCCAACAGTAACGGCCCGGCCAGCTGACTCAACGCGTAACTGCTGCCGTACAGCGCCACCAGCCGACCGCGCCATTGCTCAACCACCAGTTGGTTGATCCAGCTTTCACCAAGGATAAAGACGAGGGTCAGGATCACCCCGATCATCAACCGCAACACCAACCAGACCGGATAGCTCGGCCACACTGCCAGCAAACCAATGGATACCGCCCCGGCCCACAGGCACAGGCGCATCAGATTGGCCGTGCCAAGACGGGCCGCGAGGTGGCTGGAGATCTTCGCCCCCAGCAGTACGCCAATAGCCGGCATCGCCGCCATCACGCCGATCGCGAACGAGCCGTACCCCCAGCCTTCCAGACGCAGCGACACCAATGGCATGCTGACACCCAGGGCCAGGCCGACACTCAAGACAGATGCCAAAACGGCGAAATACGTCGCCCAACGCATGTTCCACGCTCCTGTGGATATTTTTATGTACAGCGCAAAACAGTGTGGGAGCGAGCCTGCTCGCGATGACGGAGCAACATTCAACATTGACGTCGACTGTCAGACCGCTATCGCGAGCAGGCTCGCTCCCACACGGGATCTATGTTGCATCGGGCCCCGGGTATGAACCGGAGCCCTGCTACACATTACAACTTGATCCAGGTCGCCTTCAGCTCGGTGTACTTGTCGAACGCGTGCAGTGACTTGTCGCGACCGTTGCCGGACTGTTTGAAGCCACCGAACGGCGCGGTCATGTCGCCGCCGTCGTACTGATTGACCCACACGCTACCGGCACGCAAAGCCTTGGCGGTCAGGTGAGCCTTGGAGATGTCGGCGGTCCAGACTGCAGCGGCCAGACCGTAAGGCGTGTCGTTGGCGATCTGGATGGCTTCTTCAGCGCTGTCGAAGGTGATGACCGACAACACCGGACCGAAGATTTCTTCCTGAGCAATTTTCATCGCGTTGCTCACGCCATCGAAAATCGTCGGCTCAACGTAAGTGCCACCGGTTTCCTGAAGAATGCGCTTGCCGCCCGCCACCAGTTTGGCGCCATCGGTGTGACCGGACTCGATGTAGGACAACACAGTGTTCATCTGCTGGGTGTCCACCAGCGCACCGACATTGGTTGCCGGATCCAGCGGATTGCCCGGCTTCCAGGTTTTCAGGGCCTCGATTACCAGCGGCAGGAATTTGTCCTTGATCGAACGCTCAACCAGCAGGCGCGAACCGGCGGTGCAGACTTCGCCCTGGTTGAAGGCGATGGCACCGGCAGCGGCTTCGGCGGCGGCTTGCAGGTCCGGCGCATCGGCGAACACGATGTTCGGGCTCTTGCCGCCAGCTTCCAGCCAGACGCGCTTCATGTTCGATTCGCCGGAGTAGATCAGCAGTTGCTTGGCGATCTTGGTCGAACCGGTGAACACCAACGTGTCGACGTCGTTGTGCAGGGCCAGGGCCTTGCCGACAGTGTGACCGTAACCCGGCAACACGTTCAGCACACCTTTCGGAATACCGGCCTCAACCGCCAGCGCCGCAATGCGGATCGCTGTCAGCGGCGATTTTTCGGAAGGCTTGAGGATTACCGAGTTACCGGTGGACAGCGCCGGGCCGAGTTTCCAGCAGGCCATCATCAACGGGAAGTTCCACGGCACGATTGCGCCGACCACGCCGACCGGCTCGCGAGTCACCAGACCCAGCTGATCGTGCGGAGTGGCGGCGACTTCGTCGTAGATCTTGTCGATGGCTTCACCGCTCCAGCTCAGGGCTTGCGCCGCGCCAGGAACGTCGATGTACAGGGAATCGCTGATTGGCTTACCCATGTCCAGGGTTTCGAGCAGAGCCAGCTCTTCGGCGTGCTGTTTGAGCAGGCCGGCAAAACGAATCATGGTGGCTTTGCGTTTGGTCGGCGCCAAGCGCGACCAGCTGCCGGAATTGAAAGTGGCGCGGGCGTTGTCCACGGCACGCTGGGCGTCGGCGGCGTCACAGCTGGCAATCTTGCCCAGCAGACGGCCATCGACGGGGCTGATGCACTCGAAAGTCTCACCAGAGACTGCATCGGTGTATTCGCCATTGATGTAGGCGCGGCCTTCGACTTTCAGATCGCGAGCCCGTTGTTCCCAGTCGGCACGAGTCAGGGTGGTCATTCGAGTGTCCTCCTCTTATTGAATACGAGTGCCCCGTGTTCTTTGCGGGCGCTGTCAGGAATTCTGCCTGGCCAGCTTGCTTTTCGGCTCAAGGCAACCGTTACCCTAAACCAGCGGCCGGTGAAGTTTCAATATATTTGACACAAGGCTGGCAAACGGCCTTGCGATGTTCATTTTAATAAACATAGACTTTCAATTTTCCAGCGCAATCACGGGGGAATACCAGCATGAGCATTCAGGATATCGTCGATTTCAGCCAGGCCAACACCCAGCCCGATCGTTATCGGCCCGACCCTGCAAAAGTCCTCAAGGGTGACCCCGAGCAAGCGGTGTACAACCACTACAACAGCCCGTGCGGGCAGATGAGCGCAGGTGTTTGGGAAGGCGAAGTCGGCCAGTGGCTAGTGAACTACACCGAGCACGAATACTGCGAAATCGTTCAGGGGGTTTCAGTGCTGCGTGACGGCGACGGCAACGCCAAGACCCTGCGCGTGGGCGATCGCTTCGTGATTCCGGCCGGTTTCAAAGGCACCTGGGAAGTGCTGGAGCCTTGCCGCAAGATTTATGTGGTGTTTGAACAGAAGGCTTGAGGATTTGTGTTGCTTGGGCCGACCTCATCGCGGGCAAGCCCGCTCCCACAGGGATCTGTGTCGATCATAAAACCTGTGGGAGCGGGCTTGCCCGCGATGAGGCCCTACCAGACAACACAAACCCACAAGCAACAAAAAAGGCCCGTATCTCGCGATACGGGCCTTTTTCGTAAGAGGGAAAAATCAATTACTTGATTTTGCCTTCTTTGTAGATCACGTGCTTGCGAACAACCGGATCAAATTTCTTGATCTCGATTTTGTCCGGAGTAGTGCGCTTGTTCTTGTCGGTAGTGTAGAAGTGACCAGTACCGGCGCTCGAAATCAAACGAATCAATTCACGCATGATTAGCTCCCTTAGATCTTGCCGGCTTTGCGGATTTCGGCCAGCACGACAGTGATGCCACGCTTGTCGATGATACGCATGCCTTTGGCAGATACGCGCAGACGCACGAAACGTTTCTCTTCTTCAACCCAGAAGCGGTGATGCTGCAGGTTCGGCAGGAAACGACGACGGGTTTTGTTGTTTGCGTGGGAAATGTTATTCCCAGTCACCGGACCCTTACCGGTAACTTGACATACTCTCGACATGCCTCAGCCCTCTAAAACCACATGCCCAACCCGGCATGGGTTGGCCGCTTAATCTCTCAGTCATTTGGCGCCAGGCGCCGCGTTTCTTTAGAGGTCTTACCGGCTACACCTACAGTGAAGGAACCGGGCCCCTAGAAAAGAGCGCTGCTTTATACCAGAAAGACTGGAGAGCAACAACATTCCGTGTGCGCGGACTTGATAAATTCCCCATTTTTCGGCCACCGGGCGCCTTGGATAAAGGCTGTCGCCGATTAAGACCGCTCGTCGCAGAGAATCGGCCAACCGACCGATTCCGGGTTTTCCTCGGTCCGCATCACCGAAACAAGCGCACATAGTCCCCTTAAAATGAAAAAGGGGATAGTCATTTGCAAAAGAGCCCACTAGGGTAAGCCTTTTCCAGACTGCACTTGCAGATGGGCCTTCGATCTGTAAAGGAATCCGACCATGCGCCTCGCTGCCCTACCGCTGCTGCTCGCCCCGCTTCTATTGAGCCCACAGGCTATGGCTGCCGCCCTGAGCGTCTGCACCGAAGCCAGCCCGGAAGGGTTCGATGTGGTGCAATACAACTCGCTGACCACCACCAACGCCTCGGCCGACGTGCTGATGGACCGCCTGGTGGACTTCGACACGGCCAGCGGCAAAGTGGTCGCCAGCCTGGCGGACAGCTGGGAAGTCACGCCCGACGGCCTGACCTACGTCTTCAAGTTGCACCCGCAGGTGAAATTTCACCGCACCGAATATTTCAGCCCGACGCGTGACCTGACCGCCGAAGACGTGAAGTTCAGCTTCGACCGCATGCTCGACCCGGCGAACCCGTGGCACAAAGTCGCCCAGAGCGGCTTCCCGCACGCCCAGTCGATGCAGTTACCGGCGCTGATCAAGAAGATCGACGCATTGGACCCGCTTACCATCCGCTTCACCCTCGACCACCCGGACTCGACTTTCCTGCCCACCCTGAGCATGGGTTTCGCCTCGATCTATTCGGCCGAGTACGCGGACAAACTGATGAAGGCTGGTACTCCGGAAAAGCTCAACAGCCAGCCGATCGGCAGCGGCCCGTTCATCTTCACGCGCTTCCAGAAAGATGCCTCGATTCGCTACAAGGCCAACAGTGAGTACTTCCGCGGCAAGCCATCGGTAGACCCGTTGATCTTCGCCATCACCCCGGATGCCAACGTGCGCTTGCAGAAGTTGCGCCGCAACGAGTGCCAGATCGCCCTGTCACCCAAGCCTCTGGACGTACGGGCCGCGCTGAAAGAGCCAACCCTGAAAGTCGAAAAGACTGACGCCTTCATGACCGCCTTCGTTGGCATCAACAGCCAACATCCACCGCTGGATAAGCCTGAAGTACGCCAGGCGATCAATCTCGCGTTCGACAAGGCCAACTACGTCAAAGCCGTGTTCGAAGACACCGCCGAACCCGCCAACGGCCCATACCCGCCCAATACCTGGAGTTACGCCAAAGGCTTGCCGGGCTATTCGCATGACGTCGAAAAGGCCCGTGCGCTGATGGCCAAGGCCGGGCTCAAGAATGGTTTCCAGACCACCATCTGGACCCGCCCTTCCGGCAGCCTGCTAAACCCCAATCCGAGCCTCGGGGCGCAATTGCTGCAGTCCGATCTGGCGGAAATCGGCATCCAGGCCGAGATTCGTGTGATCGAATGGGGCGAACTGATTCGCCGCGCCAAGGCCGGCGAGCACGACCTGTTGTTCATGGGCTGGGCCGGCGACAACGGTGACCCGGACAACTTCCTCACGCCGCAGTTTTCCTGCGCGGGGGTCAAATCCGGCACCAACTTCGCCCGCTACTGCAACCAGGACCTGGATAAACTGATCAGCGCCGGCAAGACCACCGGCGAGCAAGGTGTACGCACCAAGCTCTATGAACAGGCCCAGGCGCAGATCCAGCAACAGGCGTTGTGGCTGCCACTGGTGCACCCGACGGCCTTCGCGCTGACACGTAAGGATGTTCAGGGTTACTCGGTCAGCCCGTTTGGCCGGCAGGACTATTCGAAGGTTATCCTCAAGCCATAAACCCCAACACAAAACCTGTGGGAGCGGGCTTGCCCGCGATAGCGGACTTGTCAGGCGACAACTATGTTGAATTTGCCATCGCCATCGCGGGCAAGCCCGCTCCCACAAGGACTTACTTAGCCCAGTATCTCTCGTTCACATCCACCCATACTCGGCCATGGACAGCGGATCGCCGTCACCGACGATGAAATGATCGAGTACCCGCACATCGATCAGGTCCAAGGCCTCTTGCAGGCGCTTGGTCAGCATTCGGTCGGCCTGACTGGGGTCGGGATTGCCCGACGGGTGGTTGTGGCACAGGATCAGCGCTGCAGCGTTATGGGCCAGAGCGCGTTTGACCACCTGCCGTGGATAGACGCTGGTGTTGTCGATGGAGCCGCGGAACAGCGCTTCGAACGCCAATACCCGGTGCTTGGAGTCCAGAAACAGGCAGCCAAACACCTCGTGGGGCTCATGGCGGAGCATCGACTTCAGATAATCACGCACAGCCTGCGGATTTTCCAACGCCGACTTGTAGCGCGAGCGTTCAGCCAAATGCCGCCTGCCCATTTCCTGAACGGCCTGCAATTGAGCGAATTTCGCGGGTCCGAGCCCTAATTGTTTGCTGAATGTTTTTTGATCAGCCTCCAGTAGCGAACGCAGACCACCAAACTGAGTCAACAAGTGTCGCGCCAGATCTACCGCACTTTTGCCGGATACGCCGGTACGCAAAAAAATCGCCAGCAGTTCGGCGTCCGAAAGACTCCCCGGGCCTAACTCCAGTAACCTCTCCCGCGGCCGCTCGGCCGCCGGCCAATCGCGAATGCTCATAACACCTCCATGTCTGTGGGCGCCCGCTGTTCCGTAGCGGTCGCTGTGATATCGTAGCCCATCTTTTTTGCGGGCGATTTCACTCCTGGGGAGGGGGTATCGCCATGCAGTCATCAACGAAATGAAAGGCAGACCTATGCAGCGGCTGTATCGGAAACGCATCGTTCTGGGCGTCGGCGGCGGTATTGCTGCCTACAAGAGCGCCGAGCTGGTTCGCCGCCTGATCGACCAGGGCGCCGAAGTGCGCGTGGTCATGACCCGTGGCGGCAGCGAATTCATTACCCCGCTGACCATGCAGGCCTTGTCCGGGCATCCGGTCCATCTCGATTTGCTGGACCCGGCGGCCGAAGCCGCGATGGGCCACATCGAGCTGGCCAAATGGGCCGACCTGGTGCTGATCGCCCCCGCCACCGCGGACCTGATCGCCCGCCTGGCCCAAGGCATCGCCGACGACCTGCTGACCACGCTGGTGCTGGCCACCGACGCGGTGGTCGCCGTGGCGCCAGCGATGAACCAGGCCATGTGGCGCGACCCGGCGACCCAGGCCAACCTGCACACCCTCGAAAGCCGTGACCTCAAGGTCTTCGGCCCGGCCTCCGGCAGCCAGGCCTGTGGCGACGTCGGCATGGGCCGCATGCTCGAAGCCACCGACCTCGCCCAGTGCGCGGCAGACTGCTTCCAGCGCCAGGCGCTGACCGGCAAACACGTGCTGATCACCGCCGGCCCGACCCAGGAAAACATCGACCCGGTGCGCTACATCACCAACCACAGCTCCGGCAAAATGGGCTTTGCCCTGGCCGAAGCCGCGGTAGAAGCCGGCGCCCGCGTGACCCTGATCACAGGTCCCGTGCATCTGCCGACCCCGGATCGCGTCACGCGCATCGACGTGGTCAGTGCCCGCGACATGCTCGCCGCCTGCGAAGCGGCGATCCCTTGCGACCTGTTCATCGCCTCTGCTGCGGTCGCGGACTACCGTCCGGAAGTCGTCGCCCCACAGAAACTCAAGAAAGACCCTACGAACGGCGACGGCTTGTTGCTACAGATGGTGCGCAACCCGGACATCCTGGCCACCATCGCCACCCGTCCCGACCGTCCGTTCAGCGTCGGCTTCGCCGCCGAAACCGAACACCTGCTCGATTACGCTGCACGCAAGTTGAAAGACAAGAACCTCGATCTGATCGTCGCCAATGACGTCGCGAACCCGAGTATTGGCTTCAACAGCGAAGAAAACGCCTGCAGCGTGATCGACCGTGAGCTGCACGCCACACTCTTCGCCCAGACCAGCAAGAGCAAGATTGCTCGCCAGCTGATCACTTTTATCGCCGAACGTCTGAACCAGGTTTAATTTACATGCACGCTTTGCAAGCCAAGATCCTCGACCCCCGCATCGGTACTGAATTCCCGCTGCCACAGTACGCCACGCCAGGCTCCGCCGGCCTCGACCTGCGCGCCATGCTGGAAAAAGACACCGTCATCAAGCCGGGCGAAACCCTGCTGATTCCGACGGGCCTGTCTGTCTACATTGGCGATCCAGGTTTGGCCGCGCTGATCCTGCCGCGCTCAGGCCTTGGCCATAAGCACGGCATCGTGCTGGGCAATCTGGTCGGCCTGATCGACTCCGATTACCAGGGCCCGCTGATGGTGTCGTGCTGGAACCGTGGCCAGACCGATTTCAACATGGTGGTAGGCGAACGCCTGGCCCAATTGGTGCTGGTACCGGTCGTTCAAGCGCATTTTGAAATGGTCGAAGAGTTCGTCGAAACCCAGCGCGGCACCGGCGGTTTCGGACACTCGGGCAGCCACTGACCATCGGCATTCGGGCCGGGAATGCTGCCCGGCCTGGCCTGCCCTCTGCATTTTAAGGATGAAAATTGCAAAGACGTCATCTAGAAGGTTTACCACTGGAAATCAAGGCATTGGCCGGCCAATTGCTCACCGATGCTGATGGCATGGCCTTTACACACCACGAACTCTCTGCCGAAAACGCCGTCATACCCTTCAGTTTGAGCCAGCCCACGAGTTTTTCGCAGGCTTGTCCAGCCACTTTAGAGATGGAGCATTTCCAGAAATGAGCACCCCAGCCCAAGTCGCACCCAAGTTCCCCGACAGCATCTTCCGCGCCTACGACATTCGTGGCACCGTCCCGGAATTCTTGAACGCTGAAACAGCTTATTGGCTTGGTCGCGCCATCGGCTCCCAGAGCCTGGCCCAGAACGAACCCAATGTATCCGTCGGCCGTGACGGTCGCCTGTCCGGCCCGGAACTGGTGGAACAACTGATCCAGGGCCTGGCCGACAGCGGTTGCCACGTCAGCGACGTCGGCCTGGTGCCAACCCCTGCGCTGTACTACGCCGCTAACGTACTGGCCGGCAAATCCGGCGTGATGCTCACCGGCAGCCACAACCCGTCGAACTACAACGGCTTCAAGATCGTCATCGCCGGCGACACCCTGGCCAACGAACAGATCCAGGCCCTGCACGAACGCCTCAAGACCAACAACCTGAGCAGCGGCAAGGGCAGCATCACCCAGGTCGAGATCCTCGACCGCTACAACACCGAAATCGTCCAGGACATCAAACTGGCCCGCCGCCTGAAAGTGGTGGTCGACTGCGGTAATGGCGCGGCCGGCGTGATCGCCCCGCAGCTGATCGAAGCCCTGAACTGCGAAGTCATCCCGCTGTTCTGCGAAGTCGATGGCAACTTCCCGAACCACCACCCGGACCCGGGCAAGCCTGAAAACCTCGTGGACCTGATCGCCAAGGTCAAGGAAACCAACGCCGACCTGGGCCTGGCCTTCGACGGCGACGGCGACCGCGTTGGCGTAGTGACCAACACCGGCAGCATCGTCTTCCCTGATCGCCTTTTGATGCTGTTCGCCCGCGACGTCGTGGCGCGCAATCCGGACGCGGAAATCATCTTCGACGTCAAATGCACCCGCCGCCTGATCCCGCTGATCAAGGAATATGGCGGTCGGCCGCTGATGTGGAAGACCGGTCACTCGTTGATCAAAAAGAAAATGAAACAATCCGGCGCCCTGTTGGCCGGCGAAATGAGCGGGCATATCTTTTTCAAGGAGCGCTGGTTCGGTTTCGACGATGGCATTTACGCCGCCGCACGTCTGCTGGAGATCCTCAGCAAGGAAAAATCCACCGCGGAAGAGTTGTTCGCAACCTTCCCGAACGATATTTCTACGCCAGAGATCAATATCCATGTGACCGAAGAGAGCAAATTCAGCATCATTGATGCATTGCACGATGCGCAATGGGGTGAAGGCGCCGACCTGACCACCATTGACGGCGTGCGAGTCGACTATGCCAAAGGCTGGGGCCTGGTTCGCGCCTCCAACACCACACCGGTGCTGGTGCTGCGCTTCGAGGCCGATGACGAGGCTGAATTGCAGCGCATCAAGGACGTTTTCCACGTCCAGTTAAAGCGTGTTGCACCTGATCTCCAACTACCGTTCTGATTCACCCGGAGCCCTGAATGACCCTCGAACGCGAAGCCGCCGCCAACACCGCCAAGGTCCTGTCCGAAGCGCTGCCTTACATTCGCCGCTATGTCGGCAAGACGCTGGTGATCAAATACGGCGGCAACGCGATGGAAAGCGAGGAGCTGAAAACCGGCTTCGCCCGCGACATCGTGCTGATGAAAGCCGTCGGCATCAATCCGGTGGTGGTTCACGGTGGCGGCCCGCAAATCGGCGACCTGCTCAAGCGTCTGTCGATCGAGAGCCACTTCATCGATGGCATGCGCGTGACTGACGCGCAGACCATGGACGTGGTGGAAATGGTCCTCGGCGGCCAGGTCAACAAAGACATCGTCAACCTGATCAACCGTCATGGCGGCAGCGCCATCGGCCTGACCGGCAAAGATGCCGAGCTGATTCGTGCGAAAAAGCTCACCGTCACCCGTCAGACGCCGGAAATGACCCAGCCGGAAATCATCGACATCGGCCACGTCGGCGAAGTGGTCGGGATCAACACCGACCTGTTGAACCTGCTGGTCAAAGGCGACTTCATCCCGGTGATCGCGCCAATTGGCGTCGGCGCCAACGGCGAGTCGTACAACATCAACGCTGACCTGGTGGCCGGTAAAGTGGCTGAAGCGCTGAAGGCTGAAAAGCTGATGCTGCTGACCAACATTGCCGGCCTGATGGACAAGTCGGGCACGGTTCTGACCGGCCTGACGACCCAACAGGTCGATGACCTGATCGCCGACGGCACTATCTACGGCGGCATGCTGCCGAAGATTCGTTGCGCGCTGGAAGCGGTACAAGGCGGTGTGGGCAGCTCGTTGATCATCGATGGCCGGGTGCCAAACGCGATTCTGCTGGAAATCTTCACCGACACGGGTGTGGGTACGCTGATCAGCAATCGCAAGCGTCACTAAGCCACACAAACCAAAAGACCCCGCTCAGCCTGGCTGAGCGGGGTCTTTTTTTGCCTGCAATCCCTGTGACAATCCACCTTTTGTGGCGAGGGAGCTTGCTCCCGCTTGAGTGCGTAGCACTCACAAAATCCTTGGGTCTGCTACGCAGCCCAGCGGGAGCAAGCTCCCTCGCCACACAAGCCCGCTCCCACAAGGAATTGTGGTTAGACGCCGAATTGTGCGCGGTAGGCTTCAACCGCCGGCAGGTGTTGCTTGAGCTGTGGGTCATCCGCCAGGAACTCGAGCACCTGATTCAGCGAAACAATGCTGATCACCGGGATGCCGAAGTCACGCTCCACTTCCTGGATGGCCGACAACTCGCCGTTGCCACGTTCCTGACGGTTCAGGGCGATCAACACGCCCGCGGCTTTGGCGCCGTCCTGGGAAGCGATGATCTGCATCACTTCACGGATGGCAGTGCCTGCGGTGATCACGTCGTCGATGATCAGCACGTCGCCGGTCAATGGCGCGCCGACCAGGCTGCCGCCTTCGCCGTGGGCCTTGGCTTCCTTGCGGTTGAAGCACCATGGCAGATCACGGCCATGATGTTCGGCCAGCGCCACGGCGGTGGTCGCCGCCAACGGGATGCCTTTGTAGGCCGGGCCGAACAGCACGTCGAACGAAATACCGCTCTCGACGATGGCTGCCGCATAGAAACGACCCAGCTGCGCCAGGGCAGAACCCGAGTTGAACAGGCCGGCATTAAAGAAGTAAGGACTGGTGCGCCCGGACTTCAGGGTGAACTCACCGAAGCGCAAAACGCCACGATCAATGGCAAAACGAATGAAGTCGCGCTGATACGCTTGCATGAAAAAAACCCCAAATACCACGGATTTAGCTAATTAGGTAGACGCCGTGTATCATACCCGCACGCGATTTTTGGGGCCACTTATGCGGATCATCAGTGTGAACGTCAATGGGATTCAGGCTGCAGTCGAGCGTGGTTTGCTCAGTTGGCTGCAAGCACAGAATGCCGACGTCATCTGCCTGCAGGACACCCGCGCCTCCGCCTTTGAACTGGACGATCCAGCCTTCCAACTGGATGGCTACTTCCTTTATGCCTGCGAAGCTGAAGTTCCCGCCCAAGGTGGCGTGGCTTTGTACTCGCGGTTGCAACCGAAGGCAGTCATCAGCGGTCTCGGCTTCGAGACAGCCGACCGCTACGGGCGTTACCTGCAAGCCGATTTCGACAAGGTCAGCATCGCGACCTTGCTGCTCCCTTCGGGGCAGAACGGCGATGAAGATTTGAACCAGAAGTTCAAGCTAATGGACGACTTCGCCCGTTATCTGGATAAACAGCGGCGCAAACGTCGCGAGTACATTTATTGTGGCTCGCTGTACGTGGCGCAACAGAAGCTGGATATCAAGAACTGGCGCGACAGCCAGCAATCCCCGGGCTTCCTGGCACCTGAGCGCGCCTGGATGGACGAGATTGTCGGCAACATGGGTTATGTCGATGCCCTGCGCGAAGTCAGCCGTGAAGGCGACCAGTACAGCTGGTGGCCGGACAACGAACAGGCCGAGATGCTCAACCTGGGCTGGCGTTTCGACTACCAGCTGCTGACCCCTGGCCTGCGCCGCTTCGTACGCAGCGCACGCCTGCCACGTCAGCCACGGTTCTCGCAGCACGCACCGCTGATCGTGGACTACGACTGGACGCTGACGATCTAAGCGTCTTTTCGCAGACGCAAAAAAGCCGACTTCACTGTCGGCTTTTTTGTGGGTGAAGATTCGCTTTCTGTGGGAGCGGGCTTGCCCGCGATGAGGCCGTCACAGTCAACAGATGTATTGCCTGCCAGATCGCTATCGCGGGCAAGCCCGCTCCCACAGGAAATCTTTGCTGGCTATTATTTGATCAAGCGCCAGGTGAACGGATACCGGTAAGGGAACCCTTCATTGGCCTTCACGCCAGCAATGATCGTCAGCACCAGTGCACCAATCGCGACCAGACCAAACAGGAAGAACCCGACGATCACCACCATCAGCAGGAAGCAGATGGCAGAAGCAATGGCGACGGTGATCTGAAAGTTCAGCGCCTCCTTGCCTTGCGCATCGATGAACGGGTCGGACTCGCGCTTCATCTGCCAGAGAATCAGCGGCCCGATCAGCGTGCCAAATGGCAGCCAGATCCCCAGCAAGGCGGACAGGTGACAAAACATCGCCCACTGACGAACCTCTCGGCTCGGTGTGGGTAGCGGCAGTTGCTCGTCACTCATGGCGTCCTCCTTGCGTGGAGCAGGTCCGATCAGTCGGCCAGTGCGGCCTTCTGCAGTTCGAAAATCTCGATCATGCCTTTCTTCGCCAGTGCCAGCATCGCGTTCAGCTCTTCCGGCTGGAACGGCGCGCCTTCGGCAGTGCCCTGTACTTCGATGAAGCCGCCAGTGCTGGTCATCACCACGTTGAGGTCAGTCTCGGCAGCCGAATCTTCCAGGTAGTCGAGGTCAAGCACAGGCTCGCCCTGGTACATGCCCACCGAAACGGCAGCGATCATTTGCTTGAGCGGGTCGCCACCTTTGAGGCCGCCACGCTTCTTGATCACTTTCAAGGCATCGATCAGTGCAACCATCGCACCGGTGATGGACGCGGTGCGGGTGCCGCCATCGGCCTGGATCACGTCGCAGTCGACGTACAGGGTGACGTCGCCCAGCTTGGTCATGTCCAGCGCAGCGCGCAGGGAGCGGCCGATCAAACGCTGGATTTCCAGCGTACGGCCGCCTTGCTTGCCGCGGCTCGCTTCACGCTGGTTACGCTCGCCGGTGGCGCGAGGCAGCATGCCGTATTCGGCGGTCAACCAACCCTGGCCCTGACCTTTCAGGAAACGCGGCACGCCATTCTCGACGCTGACGGTGCAGATGACTTTGGTATCACCGAACTCGACCAGTACAGATCCCTCGGCGTGTTTGGTGTAGTTGCGGGTAATGCGGATCGAGCGGAGCTGATCGGCAGCGCGACCACTTGGACGTTTCATAGGGATTACCTGTACGGAGGACGGAAAACTGCCGAGCATTATAGAGCCGTGGGCCGCGAGTGGGCACTTCTAAAAAAATCGCCCGACGATTGAAGCCCCTGAATAGAGCTTAGCCGACGGCCTGCAGCTCTTTGTCACAGCGTGTGTTTGGGCGCATCCGCCCCACTGCGCTACAATCCTGCGCCTTTGCTGCCTGTCGGCTTTAATTCACAGATAGCGGGTCCGCGCAACCATGGGTTACGCGCCGACCTGCATTGCGAGGTACCTCCATGGTGCACAGCATGACCGCCTTCGCCCGCGTCGAGAAAGCCGGCGTCCAGGGCACCCTGAGCTGGGAATTGCGCTCGGTCAACAGCCGCTACCTGGAACCCCACCTGCGTCTGCCGGAATCTTTCCGCGACCTCGAAGGCGCGGTCCGCGAAGCCCTGCGCCAGGAACTGTCCCGGGGCAAGCTCGAATGCACCCTGCGCTTTACCGAAGAAAGCACCGGCAAACCGCTGCAAGTGGACCGCGAGCGCGCCGCGCAACTGGTCGCTGCCGCCGAGACGGTCGCCAGCCTGATCAAGAACCCCGCCGCACTGAACCCGCTGGAAGTCCTGGCCTGGCCCGGCGTATTGGTGGCCGACGCCGCCGACCCGCAAGCGCTGAATGCCGAAGCCTTGGCGCTGTTCCATCAGGGCCTGAAAGAACTCAAGGCCGGTCGCGAACGCGAAGGCACTGAGCTGGCGCGATTGATCGACGAGCGCCTGACCTCTATTGAAGGGGATGTGGTGATCCTGCGTGAGCTGGTCCCGCAGATGCTGGCCACCCAACGCCAGAAAGTTCTCGACCGCTTTACCGACATGAAGGCCGACCTCGACCCGCAGCGACTGGAACAGGAAATGGTCATGCTCGCGCAAAAGAGCGACGTCGCCGAAGAACTGGATCGCCTGAGCACTCACATCATTGAAGTTCGCCGGGTGCTCAAGTCCGGCGGCGCTGCCGGTCGGCGCCTGGACTTCCTGATGCAGGAACTCAACCGCGAAGCCAACACACTGGGCTCCAAAGCCTTCGACCCGCGCAGCACCCAAGCGGCGGTCAACCTCAAAGTGTTGATCGAGCAGATGCGCGAACAAGTGCAGAATATTGAGTAAGGCAAACCCGACATGACCCACAGCACCGGCACCCTGTACATCATTTCCGCCCCTTCGGGCGCGGGCAAGAGCAGTCTGGTCAAGGCTCTGACCGACGCCGACCAGGAGATCCGTGTATCGGTCTCCCACACCACCCGCGCCATGCGCCCCGGTGAAGTGAACGGCGTGAACTATCACTTCGTCGAACGCAGCGAGTTCGTGAAGATGATCGAGCACGGGGATTTCCTCGAGCGCGCCGAAGTGTTCGGCAATCTCTATGGCACCTCGCAAAGCCACCTGCAGCAAACCCTGGACGAAGGCCACGACCTGATTCTGGAAATCGACTGGCAGGGTGCCGAACAGGTGCGCAAGTTGATGCCCCAGGCCCGCTCGATCTTCATTCTGCCGCCGTCCCTGGAAGCCTTGCGTCAGCGCCTGAACAATCGCGGCCAGGACAGCAACGAGGTCATCGAAGGCCGGATGCGTGAAGCCGTCAGCGAGATGAGCCACTACGTCGACTACGACTACCTGATCATCAACGACGATTTCACCCACGCACTGGACGATCTGAAGGCGATTTTCCGCGCCAATCAGCTGCATCAGAAGCGTCAGCAGCAGCGTCATGGCAAATTATTGGCTGAATTGCTCGGCTAAACAGCTCTTCCCAAAACCGCTGCAAGGGCTTTACATTGGCACTTATAGCGCGTTGAAGAGTCTGGTCAAAAAATCAGCGCTTCCCTAATCGCTGGTGATTTTTTAAACTGTTGAGTCCGCTCGCCCACCCGGGCAGCGCGCATATTGCATTCGCTCCGAGGAATACCATGGCCCGCGTAACCGTTGAAGACTGCCTGAACCACGTGGAAAACCGTTTTGAGCTGGTCATGCTGTCCACCAAGCGTGCCCGTCAACTGGCCACCGGCGGCAAAGAGCCCCTGGTCCAGTGGGAAAACGACAAGCCTACTGTTGTAGCGTTGCGTGAAATCGCTGAAGGCCTGATGAGCTACGAGTTCATCGCCAACGCAGAAATCGTCGAAGACGAACCGCTGTTCGCAGCGTTCGAGGACGAGTCCAACGAGGCAGTATAAGTCCATGCCTGGTCGACGTAGCACGGCGCGGGGTCACAACGAACGGCAGGAATTATCATGCCGAGCATAGACGCCCTCGCCGATCGCTTATCGACCTACCTCGGCAAGGACCAGGTCAACCTGGTCCGCCGAGCGTACTTCTACGCCGAACAAGCCCACGATGGCCAACGCCGCCGCAGCGGTGAGGCGTACGTCACGCACCCACTCGCGGTTGCGAATATTCTTGCCGACATGCATATGGACCATCAGAGCCTGATGGCGGCCATGCTGCATGACGTGATCGAAGACACCGGTATTGCCAAGGAAGCGCTGCAAGCGCAGTTCGGCGAAACCGTGGCCGAACTGGTCGACGGGGTCAGCAAACTGACCCAGATGAACTTCGAGACCAAAGCCGAAGCCCAGGCCGAAAACTTCCAGAAAATGGCCATGGCCATGGCCCGCGACATTCGCGTGATCCTGGTCAAGCTGGCCGACCGCCTGCACAACATGCGCACACTGGAAGTGCTGTCCGGCGAAAAACGCCGGCGGATCGCCAAGGAAACCCTGGAAATCTATGCGCCCATCGCCAACCGGCTGGGTATGCACGCCATCCGCATAGAATTCGAAGACCTCGGCTTCAAGGCCATGCACCCGATGCGTTCCGCACGGATCAACCAGGCGGTCAAACGCGCCCGGGGCAATCGCAAGGAAATCGTCAACAAGATCGAAGAGTCCCTCAGCCACTGCCTGGCCATCGATGGCATCCAGGGCGAGGTCAGCGGTCGTCAGAAACACCTCTACGGCATCTACAAGAAAATGCGCGGCAAGCGTCGGGCCTTCAACGAGATCATGGACGTCTACGCGTTCCGGATCATCGTCGACAAGGTCGATACCTGCTACCGCGTGCTAGGCGCCGTACACAATTTGTACAAACCGTTGCCGGGGCGCTTCAAGGATTACATCGCGATCCCCAAGGCCAACGGCTACCAGTCGCTGCACACCACGCTGTTCGGCATGCACGGTGTACCGATCGAGATTCAGATCCGCACCCGTGAAATGGAAGAGATGGCCAACAACGGCATCGCCGCCCATTGGCTGTACAAATCCAGCGGCGACGAGCAGCCCAAAAGCACTCACGCCCGCGCTCGTCAGTGGGTCAAAGGCGTGCTGGAAATGCAGCAACGGGCTGGCAATTCACTGGAATTCATCGAGAGCGTGAAGATCGACCTGTTCCCGGACGAGGTCTACGTGTTCACGCCCAAAGGCCGGATCATGGAGCTGCCCAAAGGCTCCACGGCGGTCGACTTCGCTTACGCGGTGCACACCGACGTGGGCAACAGCTGCATTGCCTGTCGGATCAATCGTCGTCTCGCGCCGCTGTCCGAACCGCTGCAAAGCGGCTCCACGGTCGAGATCGTCAGCGCCCCGGGGGCGCGGCCGAACCCGGCATGGCTCAACTTCGTGGTCACCGGCAAGGCGCGCACGCACATCCGTCATGCGCTGAAACTGCAACGCCGTTCCGAGTCCATCAGCCTCGGCGAACGCCTGCTGAACAAGGTGCTCAACGGCTTCGACAGCTCCCTGGAAAAAGTCCCGGCCGAGCGCGTGCAGTTGATGCTCCACGAATACCGCCTCGAACTGATCGAAGACCTGCTCGAAGACATTGGCCTGGGCAATCGCATGGCTTACGTGGTCGCCCGTCGCCTGCTCGGCGAAGGCGAACAGCTGCCAAGCCCGGAAGGCCCGCTGGCGATTCGTGGTACTGAAGGTCTGGTGCTCAGTTACGCCAAGTGCTGCACGCCGATCCCGGGAGACCCGATTGTCGGTCACCTGTCCGCCGGCAAAGGCATGGTGGTGCACCTGGACAACTGCCGCAACATCAGCGAAATCCGCCACAACCCGGAAAAATGCATCCAGCTCTCGTGGGCCAAGGATGTCACCGGCGAATTCAATGTCGAGCTGCGCGTCGAACTGGAACACCAGCGCGGCCTGATCGCCCTGCTGGCCAGCAGCGTCAACGCGGCCGACGGCAATATCGAAAAAATCAGCATGGACGAACGCGACGGTCGTATCAGCGTGGTCCAACTGGTGGTCAGTGTGCACGACCGCGTGCACCTGGCCCGCGTGATCAAGAAACTGCGCGCCCTGACCGGGGTGATTCGCATCACCCGCATGCGCGCGTAGCCCACCCTTCACAAGGAGTCATACATGACCAAGACCGTTATCAACAGCGACAAGGCCCCGGCCGCCATCGGTACTTATTCCCAGGCGATCAAGGCTGGCAACACCGTTTACATGTCGGGTCAGATTCCTCTGGACCCAAAAACCATGGAACTGGTTGAAGGCTTCGAAGCCCAGACCGTCCAGGTGTTCGAGAACCTCAAAGCCGTGGCTGAAGCGGCCGGTGGTTCGTTCAAGGACATCGTCAAACTGAACATCTTCCTCACCGACCTGAGCCACTTCGCCAAGGTCAACGAGATCATGGGCAAGTACTTCGAGCAACCTTACCCAGCCCGCGCCGCCATCGGCGTAGCAGCCCTGCCAAAGGGTTCGCAGGTTGAAATGGATGCCATTCTGGTCATCGAGTAAACGTGCGGCGCAGCCCGCTAAAGGCTGCGCCGATCTTGTTTTGAAAGGATTCCACCATGCGCCAAGCGCTAGCTCTCTCGCTGGTCGCCCTTCTCTTGGGCGGTTGTGCCAGCGATCCTGCCGATCGTGATATCAGCGGCACCTGGATCAATCAGTCGGCGATCGATGCTGCATCCAAGGGCGGCCCCCTGCGGGAAGCGCTCCAGGCCTATGGCCCGAACCTGGAATGGGACGTCAACACCCGAGCCGGTCAGGCCCGCTACACCAATGGTTTTGAAAACGTCGAAGGCAAGCTGCTGGGCGAAGAGTCCGGCGCGTGGAAAGTCGACTTTTATGGCAGCTCCGCCAGCGAGCTGAAGCGTGATGGCAAGCAACTGAGCCAGGCCGCCAACGACAACGAGCCGGAGCAAGTCTTCGACCGTGCATCGGTCCCGGTACCCGAAGGCGCACCGATTGGCGCGAGTTTCGAGCGAGCGCTGTATTCGGCTTATATGGGCGGCAGCTGGAAAATCGTCAGCGGCCCGGGCGAAGGCAACACCGTGCAGTTCCAGGCCGATGGCCAGGTCGCCGGCCTGCCCGGTGCGGATCGTTATGCCCTGTGCCTGGCGGGCGATTGCGCGTCGATGAGCGGCGGCAACGACAACATCTGGCTGCAGGTGAACGGCCAGGGCAATACCTGGATTTTTGCGCGCAAGGGCAAGGAACTGGAGATTTTCCAGACGGTGAATACCGCACTGGCGGACGAGATGCCTTCGTTTACGCCGGGTGATCGCAAGTGGTTGCTGGAAAAACAGTAACCCGGCCCTGAGGTCAACGCAGAATCCATGTGGGAGCGGGCTTGCTCGCGAAAGCGGTGTAACAGTCAACGATGATGTTGAATGTTATGACCCCTTCGCGAGCAAGCCCGCTCCCACATTTAGGTTTGTGGTGACCGGAAATCAACAGCGGCCTTCGAGGATCGCAGCGTAGCCTTCGCGGAAACTCGGATACTTCGGCGCCCAGCCCAACGCCTTCGCCCGGGCATTGCTGCAGCGCTTGCTGCCGGCACGACGCACACTCGCATCCTCGGCCCATTCAGTCACGCCCAGGTACTCCCGCAACCAGCCCACCACCTCGGCCAACGGCGCGGGCGCATCGTCGACGCCAATATAGCAATCATCCAGCGCCACCCCACGTCGATCCGCCTCAAGCAGAAACGCCAGCAACCCCGCCGCATCGTCGACATGAATGCGGTTGGCGTACAACGGTGGATCGATCGCCACGCGATAGCCGCGGCGGACCTGGGTCAGCAGCCACTCTCGGCCCGGACCATAAATACCGGTCAGGCGCACGAGACTGGCCGGGATGCCGCTATCGAGCGCCACCTGCTCGGCTTCGAGCATCAAACGCCCCGAGTAACCGCCCGCCACCGTCGGCGACGTTTCATCGACCCACTCGCCATCCTGCTGGCCGTAAACGCTGCTGCTGGAAACGAACAGTAGTCGATTGGGTACTTGCCCATAGTCGCTCAGCCATTCCAGCACGTGCTGCAAACCCTGCACATAAGCGGCGCGGTAACCCGCCTCATTGTGATCGGTAGCCGCCGCGCAATACACCAGGTAATCCACCGCACCGATTGGCCAGGTCGCCGGGCAGTCTTTATTGAACAAGTCGCCGGCAACGCCGATCACGCCGTGTGGCAGGCGTGAGACATCACGCCGCAAGCCGTGAACCTCCCACCCGCTAGCCAACAATTGCGTAGCCAGACGACTGCCGACATCACCGCAGCCGGCGATCAAAACAGAAGGCGCGGACATCAGAAAACTCCCATCGGAAAGTCACAGACTAGCGCCGGCAAGGGACACGCGGCTAGCAATGAAGGAAAAAAAGATACTCTATTACTTTTGTTAACAAGAATTACTTGCAATAATGCCTGCCACTTTTGTTCTCGGCCTCACGAGGCCTGGAAGAACATTTACCGTTTTTTTCCTTTCAGGTCCGGCCAGCATGACACCCAATCAATTCCCCGCTTCGCCAACCAAACGACCTCGCGCCTGGAGCGCGGTGGCCGCCCTGCTGCTCAGCCTGATGCTGGCGCCGACCGCCGCCTTCGCCGATGCACAAGCGCCGGCCACCCAGCCTGCTGCCGCTCAAACACCCGCCGCGCCTGCCGTGACACCTGCCGCGACCGATCCGGTCCAGGCCGTAGACGCCGCTGACGTGCCGGAAGTCCTCGAAGCCGACAACACGTTGGGCATGGCCCATGACTTGTCGCCGTGGGGCATGTACCAGAACGCCGACATCATCGTGAAGATCGTGATGATCGGCCTGGCCATCGCCTCAATCATCACCTGGACCATCTGGATCGCCAAGGGCTTCGAGCTGATGGGCGCCAAGCGTCGTCTGCGCACTGAAATCGTCCACCTGAAAAAAGCCGCCACCCTTAAAGAAGCCAGCGCAACGGCAGCCAAGGAAGGCACACTCGCCAACCTGCTGGTCCACGACGCGCTGGAAGAAATGCGCCTGTCGGCCAACAGCCGCGAGAAAGAAGGCATCAAGGAGCGCGTGAGCTTTCGTCTGGAGCGCCTTGTCGCTGCCTGCGGTCGCAACATGAGCAGCGGCACCGGTGTACTCGCCACCATCGGTTCCACCGCGCCGTTCGTCGGCCTGTTCGGTACCGTGTGGGGCATCATGAACAGCTTCATCGGCATCGCCAAAACCCAGACCACCAACCTCGCTGTCGTAGCTCCCGGCATCGCCGAAGCCTTGCTGGCAACCGCGCTGGGCCTGGTTGCAGCGATTCCTGCGGTGGTCATCTACAACGTCTTCGCCCGCTCCATCGCCGGTTACAAGGCACAAGTGTCCGACGCCTCGGCAGAAGTCCTGCTGCTGGTCAGCCGTGATCTCGACCACCTGCCGACCGAGCAGCGCAGCTCGCAACCGCACATGGTGAAAGTGGGGTAATCGGCCATGGGCCTGCATTTGAAAGAAGGCGCAGACGACGATCTGGCCGAGAACCACGAAATCAACGTCACGCCGTTCATCGACGTGATGCTGGTGCTGTTGATCATCTTCATGGTGGCGGCGCCGCTGGCCACCGTGGACATCAAGGTCGACCTGCCCGCCTCTACCGCCAAACCGGCGCCGCGGCCAGAGAAACCGGTGTTCCTCAGCGTGAAAGCTGACCAGCGCCTGTTCCTCGGCGAAGACGAAGTGAAGGCCGAGACCCTCGGTGCCACACTCGACGCCAAGACCCAGGGCAAGAAAGACACGACGATCTTCTTCCAGGCCGATAAAGGCGTGGACTACGGCGACCTGATGAGCGTGATGGACGCCCTGCGCGCCGCTGGCTACCTGAAGGTCGGCCTGGTCGGACTCGAGACGGCAGCCAAGAAATGATCAACACGCGCCAAAAGCTGACGCGTTACAGCGGGAGCCTGGCCGTGGTGCTGGGCGTCCATGCGCTAGCCATTGCGCTGGCGCTGAACTGGACGTCGCGCCCGCCGATCGAGCTGCCGCCGCAAGCGATGATGGTCGAACTGGCGCCGGTTCCGGCCCCGCCACCGCCCGCACCGCCAAAGGTGATCACGCCGCCACAGCCACCGGCCCCGGTGGAAGAACTGCCGATCCCGAAACTGGCTGAAGCGCCTAAGGCCGAAATCGCCGTACCGAAACCGGTCAAGCCCAAGCCCAAGCCTCAACCGCCCAAGCCTGTGGAGAAAAAGCCGGAGCCGCCGAAGGAAAAACCGTCCGAGGAAAAACCGAGCGACGCGCAACCGACCCAGGCACCGACGGAGAAATCCGCTCAGCCGGCACCGGGGCCATCACCGGCGCAGCAAGCGGCCAAGGCCAGTTGGCAAGGCACCCTGCTTGCGCATCTGGCCAAGTACAAAAAGTACCCGGCCAGTGCACAGGCGCGGGGCAAGGAAGGTTTGAACCGTCTGCGCTTCGTGGTGGATGCTGAAGGGAACGTGTTGTCGTTCGAACTGGTGGGCCGCTCCGGCAACGCCGATCTGGACCGGGCCACCCTGGAAATGATCCGCCGCGCACAGCCGCTGCCCAAGCCACCGGCCGATATGCTGAACAACGGCTCCATCGAAATCGTTGCACCGTTCGTTTACTCGCTGGAACGCCGCCGCTAAACACAATACAAAAACCTGTGGGAGCGGGCTTGCCCGCGATAGCGATATAACAGTCAACACAGATGTTGGATATGATGGCCCCATCGCGGGCAAGCCCGCTCCCACAGGTTATGCAACAACCATAAAGGCACCGAAAGGTGCCTTTTGCATATCTGGCAACGGCAAACCTGCATTGCCCAGTGTCACTCAGCACACTCAGTCTGATAACGTGCGTCTATCGATTGCAGCCGGTATGCTTGGCCCGCAACTTCATGGACGCTTGCTATGACTCTGACAGAATTACGCTACATCGTTACCCTCGCCCAAGAGCAGCACTTCGGCCACGCGGCCGAGCGTTGCCACGTCAGCCAGCCGACCCTGTCGGTGGGCGTGAAAAAGCTTGAAGACGAACTCGGTGTGCTGATTTTCGAGCGCAGCAAGAGCGCCGTGCGCCTGACTCCGGTCGGCGAAGGCATTGTCGCCCAGGCACAGAAAGTCCTGGAACAGGCCCAAGGCATCCGCGAACTGGCCCAGGCCGGCAAGAACCAGTTGACCGCCCCGCTGAAAGTCGGCGCGATCTACACTGTCGGCCCGTACCTGTTTCCGCACCTGATTCCACAACTGCACCGGGTCGCCCCGCAGATGCCGTTGTACATCGAAGAAAACTTCACCCACGTGCTGCGCGACAAACTGCGCAACGGCGAGCTCGACGCGATCATCATCGCCCTGCCGTTCAACGAAGCCGACGTGCTGACCTTGCAGCTCTATGACGAGCCGTTCTACGTCCTGATGCCAGCCCAGCACCCGTGGACCCAAAAAGAATCCATCGACGCCGCTCTGCTCAACGACAAGAGCCTGCTGCTGCTCGGCGAAGGCCACTGCTTCCGCGATCAAGTGCTGGAAGCCTGCCCGACCCTGGCCAAAGGCAACGACGGCGCCAAGCACACCACGGTGGAATCCAGCTCGCTGGAAACCATTCGCCACATGGTCGCCTCCGGCCTGGGCATTTCGATCCTGCCGCTGTCGGCAGTCGACAGCCATCACTACGCCCCAGGCGTGATCGAAGTGCGTCCACTGAGCGCGCCGGTGCCGTTTCGCACCGTGGCCATCGCCTGGCGCGCGAGCTTCCCGCGGCCGAAGGCGATTGAAATCCTCGCCGACTCCATTCGCCTGTGCTCGGTGGCCAAGCCGCCAGCGCCGGTGGTGGCCGGTTAAGTCGCTGCCATGACCGAGTTGTCGCAAGTGTCGGTGACGGCACTCAAGGGTGTCGGCGAAGCCATGGCCGAGAAACTGGCCAAGGTCGGCCTGGAGAATCTCCAGGACGTGCTGTTCCACCTGCCGCTGCGTTATCAGGACCGTACCCGCGTGGTCCCGATCGGCCATTTGCGACCTGGGCAAGACGCCGTGATCGAAGGCACCGTCAGCGGCGCCGATGTGGTCATGGGCCGTCGCCGTAGCCTCGTTGTACGTCTACAGGACGGCACCGGCGGGCTCAGCCTGCGCTTCTACCATTTCAGCAACGCCCAGAAAGAAGGTCTCAAACGCGGCACGCGCATTCGCTGCTACGGCGAAGCGCGGCCCGGAGCCTCGGGGCTGGAGATCTACCACCCGGAATACCGCGCCATCACCGGCGACGAGCCACCGCCGGTGGACGAAACCCTGACCCCGGTTTACCCGCTCACCGAAGGCCTGACTCAACAGCGCTTGCGCCAGTTGTGCATGCAAACCTTGACCCTGCTCGGCCCCAGCAGCCTGCCCGACTGGCTGCCGACCGAACTGGCCCGAGACTATCAACTGGCGCCGCTGGCCGATGCGATCCGCTACCTGCATCACCCACCCGCCGATGCCGATGTCGACGAACTCGCCCTCGGTCATCACTGGGCCCAACACCGTTTGGCCTTCGAAGAGCTGCTGACCCATCAACTGTCCCAGCAGCGCCTGCGCGAGAGCATGCGTGCCCTGCGCGCGCCGTCGATGCCAAAAGCCACGAAGCTGCCGACTCAGTATTTGGCCAACCTCGGCTTCACACCGACCGGCGCCCAGCAACGGGTCGGCAACGAAATCGCTTACGACCTCAGTCAGCACGAGCCGATGTTGCGGCTGATTCAGGGCGACGTCGGCGCCGGCAAAACCGTGGTCGCTGCCCTCGCCGCACTGCAAGCGCTGGAGGCCGGTTATCAGGTCGCCTTAATGGCGCCCACAGAGATTCTCGCCGAGCAGCATTTCATCACCTTCAAGCGCTGGCTCGAACCGCTGGGCATCGAAGTCGCGTGGCTGGCCGGCAAGCTCAAGGGTAAAAATCGTGTCGCCGCGCTGGAGCAAATCGCCAGCGGTACGCCAATGGTGGTCGGCACCCACGCGTTGTTTCAGGAAGAGGTGCAGTTCAAGAACCTGGCGCTGGCGATCATCGACGAACAACATCGCTTCGGCGTGCAGCAGCGCCTGGCATTGCGACAGAAAGGCGTCGGCGGGCGGATGTGTCCGCACCAGCTGATCATGACCGCCACGCCGATCCCCCGGACGCTGGCCATGAGCGCCTACGCCGACCTCGACACCTCGATCCTCGACGAACTGCCGCCCGGCCGTACGCCCGTAAACACGGTGCTGGTCACCGACACCCGTCGCGTCGAAGTGATCGAGCGCGTGCGCGGCGCTTGTGCCGAAGGGCGACAGGCCTATTGGGTGTGCACGCTGATCGAAGAGTCGGAAGAGCTGACCTGCCAGGCCGCCGAAACCACGTATGAAGACCTCACCGCCGCCCTCGGCGAGTTGAAAGTCGGTTTGATCCACGGTCGCATGAAGCCCGCCGAGAAAGCCGCAGTGATGGCCGAGTTCAAGGCCGGCAACCTGCAACTGCTGGTCGCCACTACCGTGATCGAAGTCGGCGTCGACGTGCCCAACGCCAGCCTGATGATTATCGAAAACCCCGAACGCCTCGGGCTCGCGCAGCTGCACCAACTGCGTGGCCGTGTCGGTCGAGGCAGCGCCGTCAGCCATTGCGTGCTGCTTTACCATCCGCCGCTGTCGCAGATCGGCCGTCAGCGCCTGGGCATCATGCGCGAAACCAACGACGGTTTTGTCATCGCCGAAAAAGACCTCGAACTGCGTGGCCCCGGCGAAATGCTCGGCACGCGCCAGACCGGTCTGCTGCAATTCAAGGTCGCCGACCTGATGCGCGACGCCGACTTGCTGCCCGCCGTGCGCGACGCCGCTCAGGCTTTGCTCGAACGCTGGCCGGATCACGTCAGCCCGCTACTCGACCGCTGGCTACGCCATGGGCAGCAATACGGCCAAGTGTGAGCACTGTCGCAGTTTCCGGACCCTGGCGTTAAACAAGCTGGTTATACTCCTGCAATTGTTTGCAAACGGATACAGACTATGACCGACGTTGCCCTCGCCCCTGAAACCCCGCACGCTCCGTCTGTTATTCGGCTGCTGCTCGGCAAACTGGGCATCGCCTACGAAGAAGTCTTCGACCATCACGGCCTGAACGCCGCGCGTAAAGTGCAGGCAGTCTTGCTCGACGATGCGGTCGGCGCGCTCATGGTGCTGTTCCCCCAGAGCCAATTGCTGGACCTCAACCGCCTCGCCGAACTCACCGGCCGCCGGTTGACTGCTGTATCCACCGAGCGCCTGGTAAAAATGCTCGGCAAACACAGCCTGAGCCTGCTGCCCGGCCTGCCGGCGCTCACCAGTTCGCCGTGCCTGTATGAAGAAAGCCTGCTGCGCGAACCGACGTTGCTGATCAACTCGGGCGAGCCGGGCGTGCTGCTGGAAATCTCCAGCGACGATTTCAAAGCCATGCTCACCAAGGCCAGCGCCGGCAATTTCGGCGAAGCCGTGAACCGCATCCGTCCAAACCTCGATCGCCCCGACGATGACCGCGAGGAAATCACCCAGGCCGTGCAAGCGTTCACCGCACGGCGCATCCAGCAGCGCCTGGAAGAAACCATCGAGATTCCGCCGCTGGCCGAAACTGCGCAGAAAATCATCAAACTGCGCGTCGACCCCAACGCCACCATCGACGACATCACCGGCGTCGTCGAAACCGACCCGGCCCTGGCCGCACAAGTCGTCAGCTGGGCAGCGTCGCCGTACTACGCCTCGCCGGGCAAGATTCGTTCAGTGGAAGACGCCATCGTCCGGGTATTGGGTTTCGACCTGGTGATCAACCTGGCGCTGGGCCTGGCCCTGGGCAAAACCCTGAGCCTGCCCAAAGACCACCCGCAACACACCACGCCGTACTGGCAGCAATCGATCTACACCGCCGCCGTCATCGAAGGCCTGACCCGCGCCATGCCCCGCGCCCAGCGCCCGGAAGCCGGCCTGACCTACCTCGCCGGCCTGCTGCACAACTTCGGCTACTTGCTGCTGGCCCACGTGTTCCCGCCGCACTTCTCGCTGATCTGCCGCCACCTGGAGGTCAACCCGCACCTGTGCCACAGCTACGTGGAACAACACCTGCTGGGCATCAGCCGCGAACAGATCGGCTCATGGCTGATGCGCTTCTGGGACATGCCCGACGAACTGGCCACCGCCCTGCGCTTCCAGCACGACCCAAGCTACGACGGCGACTACGCCGAATACCCTAACCTCGTCTGCCTGGCCGTGCGCCTGCTGCGCAGCCGCGGCATCGGCTCCGGCCCGGACGAAGACATCCCCGACGCCCTGCTGGAACGCGTCGGCCTGACCCGTGACAAAGCCAACGACGTTGTCAGCAAAGTTCTGGAAGCAGAAGTGCTGCTGCGCGAACTGGCTTCGCAATTCAGCCAGGCCTAAAAGCATCGCGGGCAAGCCACGCTCCCACAGGATTTAGGCGATCCCTGTGGGAGCGGGCTTGCCCGCGATGAATCCCCCGCCGATCTACCTGAATCACCACAACCCTGTGGCGAGGGAGCTTGCTCCCGCTCAACTGAGCCAGCAACGACAGGAAGCAAGCGCCCTGCTATGATTTGACGGCAAATAGAGGGCTTTCCTATGACCCAAACAGCCAGTGTTGCAAGCCAAGTCCGTAAGCTTGCGAAAGAAAACAAGGTCACTGCTGGACGTGACGGCATAAGTCGTATGGCCGTGAGCATTACCCATTTGGCTGGCGATGTCGTCGAGTTGGATGGCATCGAACAGTTGCTCGTCAATCTCAAGAGAAAAGGCATTCTGAGCAAGTCTGAAATCCTGGTGCTCCAAGGGCGCTATCTTCAAGAAAGGCGTGCACAGAAACGTAGCGCATGACTTTTGATCCGTTCGGCGACTTCGAAACTTCTGGATATCTTCAAAACTCGCTGCAACTGAAAGATCCCACTGAAGTAAAAGAGTCAGAGCATCTTTCGTTCGAATTGAGTATCGAAGATGCGCTTGCCTATTTGGCAAAGAAGAAGCCCATCGATTACAAGACAGTACTCAAAGTTCACGAGATCCTGTTCTCCGGCTTCTATCACTGGGCAGGAAAAGACCGGAACGAGCTTGTCCCTCACCTGGCAGTCTTCAAGGGCTCCCTCGACGATCCCCGCAGCACCGTCTTCGAGCGCCCGGACTCCATCAAAATGTCTGTCGACTACGCGCTTAAGCTAGCAGCTGACAAGAAACGTTTCAGAGACCATCCCGGCGGGGTGATGGGCCAGCTGGCTTTCGCACACCCCTTCCTGGACGGCAATGGGCGCACGATTCTATTAGTCTTCATGGAACTCTGTTATCGAGCCGAGTTCGCCATCGACTGGTCAAGGACAAACAAAGACGACTACCTGCGGGCACTCAGCGACGAGATCCGAGAGCCTCGCGAAAGGCATCTCGACAACTATCTCAACCCGTTCGTAATCGATATATCCAGTCGTGACGAGTGGCCAGAGACCATCGGTGGTATCAGAGGCCTGGATGGCCTGGACAAGGAAGACATCACATACGAGAACCTGGACAACCCGCAAGTCCAGCAGATCTATAAGACATACCGGGCCCAGCCACTCGACGCCGACGGGCCTCCTGAGTCGGATGGCTGAAGAGGCTGGCTTGCTCTCGAAAAATCCCGGCACGTTACCCGAAAGACCTATGCCTTCGGCTTGGCCTTCTTCGGCTTCAAATACTTGGTCAACCCCTGAAACCAGATCACCAACGCCGGGTTGCCCTTGATCTGAATCGACTTGTCCTGAATCCCCGTCATAAACGCCAACTGCTTGTTCTTCGCCTGCATCGTGTCAAAGCCATACGCCGCGTCTTTAAAGGCAATCGCAAACGCAGGCTCGGCATACACACCCGACTTGCTGGTAATGCGCTGATCCTTCACAAAGAAATGCCGCGCTACCTTCCCGTCCTGGGTCTGTAGCTGAAACACCAATGCCTTGTCACCCAACTGCTGCTGAAACGCAGGATTAGTCCGACTGGCCTTACCCATCAACAAACCCAGCATCCACAGAAGAAAACGAAATTTCATGCGCAAAGCCTCAAAAGAAAAATGAACGGCCGGCGCAGTGTAGCGGCTTCAAGCCAGAACGCCACCATCGGGTTGCGTTAGAAGAAGATGAACTGCTTTTCCCGCATGATGACCGCCAAGTCACGCTTTACCGCCTCAACCCTGATCATTCCCACGCTCCCGCGAGGGAATGCATCCCGTGACGCTCCGCGTCACACCCAACACCCGCCCTACACCTGAAGAAACACATTCCTGTAGGAGCTGCCGAAGGCTGCGATCTTTTGATCTTGATGCCCTCAAACTTATCGGACATTTCCTTCAAAACGCCGGGCCATCCATGAACTAGGCAGCTTGGTCCCTCATCGATAACCTCTGTTCGTCACCGCAAAATCGGTGATTCGGACGTGCAAGTCCGATCCAGGTGCACAATCGTTGATGGCAATTCATCGAGCGTTTTCCTATGCTCGCGGATCGTTATGGCGGCTGTGCGTCGGAGACCTTCGGGTCTGCCGGCCCCTGGACCGGTCTTGCACACCAACGCACAGCTGCCACCTCTTCGAAGTGCAAAGCGAAACGGTGTCAGCCTCTTAATTCCAGGAAGCTACATCCATGATCAAGCCGACACCGAATCCACCAGAAAACGAAGCCACATCCCCCTACGAATCCTTCGATTCCAGAAAACTCCACGAAGCCGCCGAACGCGCCCTCGACCACCATTTCGCCCCACCACCTAGCGAAAAACCCAAGCGCAAAGGCAAACTCTTCACCGTCTCCCCCGACATCGACACCGAAGCCCTCCTGGCCAACGCCTCGGAAGACCTGCTGTCCATTAGCGCCATCGCCGCCAACCTGGCCGACGACGTGGACGGTACACGGCGCTCCTTAGCCTTGGCGCTTAGCAGATTGGCGGATGGGGTCCGTTTGTTGGTGGAGCGAGCGCTGGATCACATTGATTCGCCGAATCCGGCGGAGTATCGGGCGAAGGTATAGCAACTTCGCGAATAGAGAACGGGGGCTTCGCGTCCCCCTTCTTGCTGAACCAAAATCGCACCGAGCCTCAATACGATCGACCAGTTGAACGTCCCCTTCTTCAACGTTTATATCTGCACAGCGAAATTCACAGACAGTGGCTAGCCTTTATGGCTGAACCTTGCGAAACCAAGCGCTTCACGCTGTCGCTACCCCGCGGGCTACCTTTGTCAGCTGACAACTGATAACAGGCCAACGCCCGGGACATATCCTTCGTTCCCAACTCGCCACTCTCAAAAGAAGAAGCCAGATAGTTAATCGCCTCTGTGGATCCCATGGAAACCGCGCGAATAACTTCCCTTTCTGCTTGCTCGGGGTGCAGGCAAGGGCCGTTATAGTCGGTGGAATTACCGTTACAAAAATAAGTGGCATAACCCAACGCGCCGCTCGGTGTCGTCGATGCCGCTTTAAGCAGAGCCTCAAGCTTGCTGGTTTCCAACTGAGGTGCCATCTGCGAAAGACTCAAGCTTGCCGCCGACAGACTCGCCTGTGGATCACCCGACTCTGCAGCACATACATAATTTTCCAGGGACGCTTCATGCAATTCTTTAGTCAGCCGGTATTGTTCAAGCGCGCCTAAACCCCCCAAACCCTCCGCACGTTGATAGCAGAAATTCTCGGCACGGCTCATTCCGGGTTTACTGGATGCAACAAGCTCCTTCTCGCTTATCGACCAATCCTCAATCCCCACCAACGCCCAGCACGACTTTTTAGAAAAGTTAAAAATCTTGATATTGCTGTTACCGGCCCGTTTATCCACAACGTTCATGTGAGTGTCGTCGACTGTTTCGATCTCAATCCCTTCAGTCTTGCCTTCCATCGCAGCCATCAACGGAAACGCCAAACTCGAGCCTGTCTCAGCAGTAATTTGCGGTTCAAAGCGACCAGGGTCCGAAGTCCGCTTCAACACCAGTATTTTTACCGCCAGCGCGGTTAGTCGTTTCTGGGACTCAGTACTGGCAGAGAATGCCGGCAGAAACTGAGCAAAGTTCTGGGATGGACACGAGACACCTGATCCACGCCCAACAGCGGAGCCACTCACGATGTCGGGCGCAATATTGTCCAGAAAGACTGAGCGCTCGCGGCTCATTCTTGCTATGCAATTGTTCACCGTCACCAAAAAGGCGGACGTGCCAGGCTTAATCTCAAACGCTTCGAGCGGACAATTCGCATCGCGCAATTTTATCCACACACGCTGTGCTTCTTTGACCTTCGCCGTATACGCCGTCCCTGTGTCGGGTTCGGCTCGATACTGCGTTTCGAGTCGAGCCATCAGCTGGTGGTAACTCGTATTCAACTGTGAATCGGCGGCGTTCTTCGCGACATCAGAACATCTATCAATTTGCTCGCTTATGGTGATCTCGTTGCAATCATCCTGCGCAAACGCAGTGGGCAAACCTAGGAGGCCACTAAACACTGCTCCAACAATTAGCCTGATAAACTGATTCATCCCAATCATCCTTGTAGTTTTCTACAGATCCCTTCGTAAGGGGTTATGGCGTATTAAGGTGCTTCTTTACGTAGGCCTTTATCGAGGCCGCATCTTTATAAGCAAACGTTTGTGGCACACCCTCACTAAAACCATCGATCCCGCTCAAGCACCTATTAGCCTGAATCAATTGATTGGAGATCAACCTACCATTACTACTTCGTGCATAAGCATAGACCTGATACAGAGTACCGTAGGCACCAATGCCTCTACTGTTAATTCCCCAAGAAACCAAAACAAAGACATTTCTTACACCCTGAACCGGATAAAAAAATATCGACTCGACCTTGGGTGACGAACCAGCAACATCATATTTATCAACTAACTGTCTAGCCGATACTCCATCGTTGTTTTTCACGTCGAGGACTAAAGACACGGGATACTCTGCATCTCCCGTGTCCAAAACCGATAACTCCGCATTTTCGACAATAGTTATTTTATAGGGCCCATCTACTACCGCTCCCCGCAGATAGAGGCTATCATCCTGAGCCACGGATACTCTACAGAGCATAAACACTAATAATAAAAAACAAAATTTACGCATCGAAACAACCTATTTAAACAAACAATGGAAACCAAACACTCGATCTTGATTTATTCAGGTTCTGCGCTTCGGAAACCGGGTTACGCATTGCTTCGGCACGTTCATCTCCCAATAACTACTAATCAACGGTTCCCGAGTACAAAAAAGGGGACCACAATTATTTATCGACGGATAAACCTACCTCGCAAATAAATCCGTAAATAAATCAGTCCCCTTTTCGCTATCGACAGCTAAACCCGCCTCGTAAATAAATCAAGAAAACCATCTCCAAAGATAAAGGCCATGGCTAAAAACCGAGCCATGACCTAACAAATACTTATTTATCTTGAGTCGCCAGATATTTTTTTATGCTTCCAGCATCTTTATAAGCACAAACCAAATTTTTCCCCATAGCCAGGTCTCGTCCTTCATTGCAATTTTGTAAAACAGGATCAGAAGGGTCGCCGCTAAAGAAGGCTACGGACAAACTATCTCCGTTCTTTATTATGGAAAGTTCCATTGCTGAGTACGTCACACCCTCAAAACCAGAGTTGGACAGCTTGCTCTTCGTCAATACATACATTGACTTTCCGGCTCGCCCTGAAGACTTCCAATCATAGAAAAACACCGAAGCGATTTGATCCCCTTCAACCTTCCAAACATAATTCAAAGACGGCTTAGCTGAATTTATCGGAGAGTAAAATATCTCCGCATCCGCAACATGTTCGTCTTGAACCTTGTCCTTCAAGTTATTTTTCAAAAAAAATACTGTAACTTTTTTCTCACCTACGGACGCAACGACGGGTGGATGCATTTCTCCAATCGAAGGCAAATCGTCAGCCAGGACGTTTGACCCAAGCATCCCTATACCGAGTGCAAAAGCACCACAAACCTCAAATATCTTCGAATATTTTTTCAACTTTATATATCCTTTTAAAGTGATCCCAACGTTTGCCATAACTGTCAGTATCTCTGTTAATGATGCGCGTTATCGCATCGACATTTTCTCTTGCATCACCTTTATCTGCTTCTACGGCCAAATTATTTTTAAGCCAGAAATAAATGCCCGACCTCACGGAATATTTATATTGCGTATGTAATAAGTCCGGACTCCCAACAAAATCGACGTCCTCCCCCCAAAAATCTTTGTGATATGTTTTGAAAGCATTATAGTTGGATTTTCCCGTCAGGTGCTTAAGCCCTCGTCCACGATACTTCCAACCCTCGCCTGAAGCGATACTTCCGTTTCCCAGTCTGCTACCGTAAGCTCGATTAGCAATAGCAATTTGATTGGGATGAGAAACATACTTAGTTTGCCCCGGATAACCGTAAGTCGCTGCCTCATCGGGATGATGTGCAAAGTAACCAAAAGTCCCTTTAAGCCCCTGAACGCTATACGTGAAATCCTCTTCCACCGCGCATTTCGAGCCAATTTCTTGCCTTACCTGAGCAAAAAAATGACTTAATCTAAGCACGGTATCAAGCTTATACTTTTCGCAATTTTCATTTATCTGAGATGCAATCTCTTTTAGCAATTCATCTTTCTCAGAGCTATTTCTCAGCTTGTCAAACACCTTCTTCAACATTCCAACAGTTATTTTTATTTTCCCACCAGAGCCGATCGAATTCCCTAAAAATGCAATCGGATGAAAATGCCATATAAGCCCATCACCCAATTGTTTCGACTGTAAAACAGGGTCATTCCAGAATATCAGGCTATTGATTCTTTCCTTCTCATGCTCAAGAACTTTCGGAGAATCTTCTAGAATATTCTTTAGACGCGACCATTTTGGAGTATCCGCATCATCCTTCCATTCTGTCGGGTGATGTGCGATAAACTTCGACCAATGCTCCCTCATTTCTACGTTTTTCAATGCGCAGGGAAGATCTTCAGGCGTTACTTTTCCGTCGTTGTTACCGAACTTGTCGAGATCGTTGTAGAGTGCTTTAAAAAAATCTGGCATGTCATCAGGATCAAGAAAGCCATCAGAATTTGGATTGGATTCCTTGACGACTCGAAAACCTAGCTTCTCCCAATCATGTTGAGAGAGAAATTTGGCTGCATCCTTTTTTAGCAAGCCTGTTTTGCTTTCGCCCTGATCAACAACTGTAATTTCATACCACTCGACCGTATCTTTAAACGGGACAGCCTTAGCAAGCTCAATGAAGTGTTCGTTGGACAGTTCAATCATCCCTGTTCCGGGAGCTTTCTTAGTTAGAATCGTTGCAGCAGGCAAATGAATGTACTGTTTGCCCTGCTTTACGCCAGCT
Organism: Pseudomonas sp. F-14 TE3482; assembly: GCF_053629455.1. NCBI lineage: Bacteria > Pseudomonadati > Pseudomonadota > Gammaproteobacteria > Pseudomonadales > Pseudomonadaceae > Pseudomonas > Pseudomonas sp. F-14 TE3482. Next base: position 1,398,897 of record NZ_JBRJII010000001.1, on the reverse strand, counting down.
TTATTTTTAAGAAACTCTTCAATTCGTGAGTCAGCAGAGAAAATTTCTATGTGCACCTGATGTTTGCCTACGACTCCACCGGTCGAACTTGCAAGCGTTTCGTTTAATCCCAGATACCCAATCGGATCACCGGCCTTGATTGCCGTGTCCCTAGGCACGACCCTCTCAAAATCTGTAGGCATCAGCTCGCGCCAGTCGACGAAGCGATTCGGAGCCACATCGTCAACACAGGCCCAAAAGGTTGGAGGCACTGGAAGCGCCTGGTTTTTCAAGCCGGTGGCGGGGCCAGAAGTGCTCGGGATAAATGTGCACTCAGCCATTCGCAATGTTTTAGCGCCCAGCTTGAGGTTCAGTACTTTGCCACTATCAAACTCAACAATACTGTTAGTACAAAGAACCAACCCTTCACCTATTGGCCCCCCTGCCTGAGCTCCATGAGTCAAAGATGCAGGAGGTTTGCGAAGTGTTAGCCCGGAGGCTGTCACCGCTGCTTTCACTTTACCTTGCCAGTAACCAGGCTTGGTTCGCTCAGGGAGCGGAACCGATATCCAACTTGGACCACCGCCTGTTTTGGGGTATGCGACGCCATCTTTTTTATAGGCAAACCAAAACTCCTGGCCCTCGGTGCGATCTCCGACTGTACCTTTGAACAGCTTGCCTTTTGCGTGAATTCCATCGGAGTGTTCTTCAATGATCTCAATTTCGGTCCCCGCAGATATCCCGCCGTACTCAATGCAGCCAACCGCATCTCTGACATCACTGCGCGCTTTAAATCCCTCCGCGACCATCTTGATTCGCGGCGTAGGCGCCTCTTCTGGCGGAGTCGGATACTGATCAAATGGCAACAAGTGCATGTAGAGGCTATAAAGCGTTAGTTCATTGTAAGTATTTGGTGTTACCTCCGTGTTCGCCGGAGACTTATAGTCGTGGCGAACTAAACAGAATGAGCTAGAGTATTTCAGAATTTCTGTTGCACTCGCCCCTTCAAATGTAGAGGTCAAATAATCCTTATTTAGTCTGTACGCCACGACTACACCATCACCTATGCAACGGACCGGCTCATCGCGTACGCATTGCGGGGCACTTTTATTGCTGATGTGGATTCCGCCATGCCAGAATTTGTGATTCCCCAAGAGATAATGACCTGAAGTTTCTGCTTCGAGAGCACCAAACAATTCATCCGCATCTTTGAATTGCGCGCCACCTGCTTTGCGAACTGGAAACTGAAAACTCGATGTATGAACTACTGTAGGGTCCGACGTCGGCGGAGGACTAATAGGTGCAGCCGTTTGCTGATTCCACCACGTTTCAGGACTGATCGATGTGCCGGTAGGCCCCTTCATTTGATAATGGACGTGGCGAGGGTACTGTGCCGCACCGTTGGGTCCTTGCCCACCCATTGCACCTATTTCATCACCAGCAGCAACAGTTGCCCCTGGGCTTACGGTATGACTACTTGTATGCAGGATCTCATGACTATTACCATCAGCATCTTTGATTTTGATCGTGCCATATGAGCCTCCCGCAAAAGTGACTACCCCAGCAATCGGCGCGTATACCTTGGGATACTGCAAATTTATACCGTTCTGCCCACCGACATAGTTAAAGTCAGTCCCACCATGAGGCCCACTAGGACGTTGTTCACCATAATGTCCTGTAATATGTGGTTCCTGGCCATTTACTGGTGGCAAGACGCGAAACATCACTTCACTGAAAGACATGAAACTTCCTTTTTAAATGGCAATCAAAGCGAATAATCTTTGACTTCGTCTAAAAACCAACACGAACTCAATTTAAATATATAAATAATTTGATAATCTGTATCTGGCTTTTCCAATTTTACTGCAACCATCCCACTTGCATTATCTACCATCTGCAGTTTAAGCCCGCTCTCTGTCCGATGTTTCTCATCAGGTAGAATAGGGAGTACAATTTGGGTCTTTTCAAGGAAGGTGATTACCTGCTTTGGCTCGGGCTCCGCATCCACAGTGATCGTTTTTTTAAGCGGCATATTGGTAAACTTTTCTTGGACTGAAGAACTTTCAGTATATGCAGCTAAAAATTTTGAAAAGTCCTTCGAAGGACATAAAGTTTCATCACTTCCACCCGCCTGAACAATGGCCGAAAACAAGCCATAAATCGAGACCAGTAAAATAAAGCAAATACGCAATTGACTCTTCATCCTTAAATCCTTGATTTGATTTTTTCTACTCAGAAAACACAAAAAAAGCCTTCGGCTTAACCTTCTCAGGCACCGCATTCCCCAACGCCTGATCCATCAAACTCCCCGCCTTATCCTTATCCGCAGCCCCCGGCAACACCGGAGGCTTAATCTCAATCCCCGTCCCACTCCCCGCCGACCCACCGGCATTAATCTTCACCACCGGCCCAACAACAGTCACCCCACCGGCATCGAGCTTGATAAAACTCCCACCGGCCTTAACCGTGAGCTCCATCCCAGCCTCGACAACAATCTTGTCCCCAGCCTTGAGGTGAATCTCTTTCCCCGCACTGGTCAGCTGCGCAGTCCCCAACTTCACATGCTGGTTCTGCCCAACCGTCAGGTGATCATCCACCCGCACTTCACTCTTGCGATCGGCAATCGTGGTCCGATGTTCTTCAGCCTTCAGCTCGGTGTAGGTGTTCTTCACCACCGTATCGTGGCGTTCATTCCCCACGCGAATCTTCTGGTCGTGCTCGATGTTTTCATCCCAATCCCGCTGGGCATGAATAAAGATCTGCTCGGCGCCTTTCTTGTCTTCAATCCGCAGTTCGTTGTACCCACCACCCCCTGGTGAGCTGAGGGTTTTGAATACGGTACGGGTTTTGTTCGCTGGCAAGTCGTAGGGAACCTGGTTTTCCTTGTGGTACAGGCAACCGGTCACCAGCGGTTGGTCGGGGTCGCCTTCGAGGAAGGTGACGAGCACTTCCATGCCGATGCGCGGGATGGCGATGGCGCCATAGCGGTCGCCGGCCCAGCTTGAAGAAACACGCATCCAGCAGCTGGTTTTGTCATCAGCCAACCCTTCGCGGTCCCAGTGGAATTGCACTTTGATACGGCCGTATGGGTCGCAGTGGATTTCTTCGCCTTTGGGGCCGGTGACCATGGCGGTCTGGCTGCCGAGGACGCGGGGTTTGGGGTGTTCCAGTGCGGGGCGGTAGAAGACGTTCCACGGGGTGGCGAGGAAGCGGTTGCGGTAGCCCTGGTGGAAGTCGTCTTTGTTGTCGGTGGTGTCGCTGGTCACGGATTCTTCGAGCACTTGCGGCTGTTTGCCTTCGTGGACGATTTCGGTGAGCAGCCAGAGGTCGTTCCACTCGGTGCGCGGGTGGTCGGAGATTTCCAGGAAGTGGCCGCTGGCGAGGGTGGTCTGGTCGCCATGGCCTTCGGCTTGCTGGTAGTCGGCGCGGTGGCGTTCGAGGGCGCGTTGGCTGAGGAATTTGCCGCGCGCGCGGTCGAGGAAGCGGCCGGGGTAGTCGTAGTCTTCGAGGTCCGGTTCGGTGCTTTCGCCGTCGGGTTTATAGCCGGCTTCGAGTCGCAGGTTGGGCTTTTCGAAGTCGTAGTCGCGGCGGGTGACGCGGCCGGTGCGGGTTTCCAGGCGCAGTTTGAAGCCTTTGATCACTGGTTCGTCGGCGACCATGCCGCTGCCTTGTATGTAGGCGGTGGGTTGGCCGAGTTTGGGGAACACGGTCTGGTCGTCGCCGAACACCAGCAGGTGGGCTTTTTCGCTGTGCTGGAAGTGGTAGTGAATGCCTTCTTCTTCGCACAGGCGCTGGACGAAGTGCAGGTCGGTTTCGTCGTATTGCACGCAGTAGTCGCGGTCCGGGCACGGCTGGCTCAACTGGAATGTGTAGGCGTTGCCTTTGATGCCGTGTTCTTCGAGGATCAGCGCGATGATTTTCGGCGCCGACATCTGCTGGTAGATGCGCTGGTTGGTGCGGTGATGCAGGTATTGCAGCTGCGGCACCAGGGAGACTTTGTAGCGGGTCAAACGCTTGCCGGCATCGCCTTGGGCGACGCGGTAGATCTGGCCGTGGATGCCGGAACCCTTTGGATCGAACGCCAAAAAGGCCTGTTTGTGCAGGAGCTTTTCCAGGTCCAGGTCCGGGTTTTCGCTGACCAGTTCAAGGTCGAAGCGATACGGCTGGCTGATGCCTTCGGTGCCGGTGAATGACAGCACTTGCAGGTCGCCGACCTGATCGCCTTGAGAACCGTCGACGGTCAGGCTGAAGTGCGTTTCGTTAGCTGGGTTGAACATAAAGTGCTCCCTGTTCGAATGTCATCCGTTACGCCCGAAGTCGCAGACGTTGTAGCCAGGACGAAGTGGCGCCCAAGGCGTCACGCAATTGGGTGGCAGTGATGCTGCGTTCTGCCGCGTTGAAACTCAGCGCGGTGCGCAGCGCTGGCCAGCAGTGTTTCGGTAGGTTCCGCGGAGCCTGCAGCTCGCGCTCAAGGTGCTCGTCGCGAGCCTGAGTCGAGGGCAAGCGGCGGAACGGGTGTTTGCCGCCCGCCAACTCATAGATCACGCAGGCCACGCCGTACACGTCTGCGCTGGCCGACAACGGTTGGCCCTCAAGCAGTTCGGGGGCGGCGTAGCCGGGGGTCCAGGCGTTGAAGCGGTTGCGGCTCAGGTGTGGCAGGCCGGGCAAGATGCCCTCTTCTGCCTGGCCGAGGCCGAAGTCGAACAGGCGCACGCCCTCTTCGCTGAGCATCACGTTGCTCGGTTTCATGTCGCCGTGCAGCACGCCGCGAGCGTGGGCGTAGGCCAGCGCGTCGAGCAGCGGCAGCGCGATGTCACGCAGTTCTTTCCACGGCAGGCCCAGGGGCCGCTCGCAGAGTAATTTGTCCAGGGTCAGCCCACGCATGAGTTCCATGGTGATGAAGGCGCGCTGGCAGTCGGTGTCCACTTCGAAGGTGTGCGGTCGCAGCACATTGTCGTGGCGCAGTCGTCGGGTCAGGGCGAACTCGCTGTAGAGCAAGGCGCTGGCGTCCGGCGATTCGGCAAATTCTTCGCTGAGTATTTTCAGCGCGATGTAAGGGTCGGGATCGCCGAACTGTTCGCTCAGCAAATCCCGTGCACGGTAAACCGCGCCCATGCCACCGGCACCGAGCAGGCGCTCGATGCGGTAACGCCCCGCCAGCACGTCGGGCAATTCACCGACGCTGGCCCGAGTCGGCGCCAGCGCAGGCTCGGCCTGATGCGGCTTTCCGTTTAGAGGCGTGGCGAAGGCGAAGTAAGTCAGGTTGTTGGCTTCTTCCTCGGTCACCAGCAGGTCGTCGATCGGCGGCATGAATTCAGTCATTGGCGGATCACCACGGCAGTCAGATTGTCCCGGGCCGAGCCACGCAGCGCGCCGTCGAACAGACGTTCCAGCGCAACGTGCGGCGCGGTCAGGCTCAGGGCGTTGCCCAGGGCGTCGCTAGTCAGCCCTTGATACAAACCGTCGCTGCACAGCAAAAACGCATCGCCGGGATAGACCTCGAGTTCGAGCACGTCCAGGGTCAGCTGCTCGGCAGCCCCGACCGCACGGGTCAGGGCATGGGCGGCAGGGTGAGCCTGGGCTTGCTCGACGCTCATGTTCTGCTCGTCGATCAGTTGCTGTTGCAGCGAATGGTCCTTGGACAGCTGATACAAACGCTGGCCGCGCCACAGGTAGCAGCGGCTGTCGCCGGCCCAGATGCAGGCCGCGCGATTGCCTTCCACCAGCAGCGCCACCACGGTGCTGCCCATGATGCTGTCGTGGCGCCCGGCGGTGACGGTCAACTCCTGACCCAAGCGGCGGTTGAGCCAGTGCAGGCACTGGCGAATCCCTTTGAGTCGTTCGTCGAAGTCGTCCTGCACCGGCAATTCCGCCAGGCTGGCGACGATCAACTGACTGGCGATATCGCCGCCCTGATGACCGCCCATGCCGTCCGCGACCACCCACAGCCCCTGCTGTGGACAGTCGAGAAAAGCATCTTCGTTGCGCGCCCGAACCTTGCCCGGATCGGTACGCGCAGCGCTGCGCCAGGGACTGGCAACCAGCATCAGAGCTGCACCGGCATACGGAAAGTACGCAGCACGCCCATGTCGAACGGGTTCGGTGTGCGCTGGCTCGACAGCAGGTAGTTGGCGCGCAGGCCACCCACGTCAGCCTTGAGCACCAGCACGTCGCGACCGGTCAGGTACTCGGTCTGCATCAGATCGAACAAACGGAACAGCGACCATGGGCCGGAGTTCTTCTCGATGCCGATCGGTCGGCCGGCCATTTTGTCGAGGACCAGGCTGGTGCGACCGTCTTCAGCGTCGGTCGGCCATTTGAAGGACACCGGTACGATCGGGCCGTGGCGGTATTCAATGGTCTTGTCGCCAAACTTGAACTCGGAACGGCTGACGGCCGGGTCGAGGGTGTACGGCTCCAGTTTGAACTGCACTTGCGGCTCGGCCGGGTTGCTGGCGAAGAAGCTCTGGCGGATCACTTGTGCCGCGGCCATCTGGTCGAGGTAGACCTTGGAGATCGGCATGCTGTGACCGTCAATGCTGCGCAGGCGATAGTTGCCTGGGTCGCCACTCACGAACGGACGCATGTAGTTGTCGAAGAAGCGATCGGCGATGCCCTGGGCCTTGAAGAACTCGCGGAAGTCGCTGATCGCGACATCGCTGGTGCTGTGGGCGCTGAACGGGTAACGCTTGTTGATCGCCTTGCCGTAGAAGCTGTAGAGCTCGCTCTGATAACGCTGGTTCAGGTACTGGTAGGAATCGTTGAGCACCAGACGCCAGGTGTCTTCGGCCAGCACGTTGAACCACACGCTGACAGGGCGCGGCAGACGGTTCGAGGCATTGCGCAAGTTGCTCAGCGCATCACGCTGGCCGCTCATGCGGGTCTTGGCCATTTCGAACGCAGCCTGTTCCGGCGCGCTGGCACGGGCCAGGCTCGACAGTTGCAGTTGCAGGTCGTTGAGTGCTGTCAGTGCCGGGGTCAAATCAGCGGCCGGGCCGTTGTTGTCGTCCAGCAATCGGTGCAGCGGTTCGAAGCGACGTTGCAGGGACTTTTTCGCGGTGTCGGGCAAGTTCTTCGCAATGTCCGACGCTTTGTCCGCGGCGGCCGCAGCGAGTTTGCCCAACTTGCCGCCCTTCTCATCCAGTTTGTCAGCCGCCTCGGCGGCTTCATCGGCACTGTCGGCGATGACCTGGAAACGGGTGTTCTCGCGCACTTCCACCAGCAGTTGCAGCACCGGCGAGTTGGCCGAAGTCAGGCCCGCCAGTTGCTCGGCGCCTTCACCGGCGTCGTTGATCGGTGGCAATGCCACCTGACCGACCGCTTCGCTCCAGAAGTTGGCGTAGTCGCGGAAATACAGCTGCTCCAGCTCGACCATCAGGCGACGCAAGTCCATGCCGCTGATGCCCGAGCCTTCGCCCAGCACCCAGTTGTCACGCAGGATGTCGGTGACCAGCGCCGTGCCCTGGACCGAGAAATACTGCTGATAACCCTGTTGGGTGTAGAACCCCGGAATCACATAATCGGTGCCGACAAACAACGAACCCTGCGGGCCCAAGTGTTGGCTGAAACGGTATTCCGGCAGATTGCGAGCCTGCTCGCGCAGCATCCGGTAAACCACGTTGGCCAGCGACTCGCTGCGCAAAACCTGACGCGCCTGCGCCACCAGCTGATCGTTCAGCGGGTAGATAAACGGCTGCTTGAGCAAACGCTCGAAGTGGGTGTTCAAGCCGTTCTGCACCGCGGTGTTGCCGGCGTAGCGCAAGGACCAGTCAGTGGCGACCCAATCCTTGAGCCACGTAGCATCGCGGCGATCCTTCATGTTCAGCATCAGGTACGCACGCAGGCTGTTGAGCAGGCGTTCGCGGTCCTTCATGTTGGCGCGAATCTGCCCTTCCAGCAGCGTCGCAACCCGTGGCAGCAATTGCGCTTCAAGCTCACGCTCGTAGGCGCTGTTGACCACCGGATTGGCGTCTTCGCCTTGGTACAGGCCGCCGCGCTCGTGGTACGACACGTCACCTTTGTTCGGGAAGACCTGGGTCGCCGCGTAGCGGGTGTCGAGGGTCTTGAGCACCGCCATGGAGTCATCGCGCGCACTCAGGGCCGAGCGTTGCTGATTCCAGGTTTGCGCCAACGAACGCAGGTTTTCCAGACGCTCATAGTTGGCCGAGAAACCGCCCGCCCACAGCATGCCGAACAGCGCCAGTGCCGCCAGTGCGCCCACGTACAGCGCACGCTGGCCCCAATGGATGCGGCTGCGTTCACGCTTGTCCAGACCGGCCAGATCGGCCTCGGGGAAAATCACCCGGCTGAGCAAATGGTGAATGAACCGCGAACGGCCGCTGCGCAGAGTCGGCAGCACACCGGTGTTCATCCCCAGATTGGCGCCGATGCCGGCGGTGGTCTGATCCATCTGTTCGGTCAGGTGCGGTGCGCTGATCAGGTAGAAACCGCGCAACTGGCTGACACGCTGGTAGCGGTTGCCGGTGAACGCCATGTCGACGAACAGGCACAGGCGCTCGCCGATTTGCCCCAGTTGATGCGGGAAGTCGAGGATGCGGCCACGGCGCTGGGTGTCGCGCTCCTGGTGCATGCGCATGATCACCTGGCTGTTCAGGCGACGCAGCAGCTCTTCGAACTCGGCGCGCAGCACAGCCACATCAGTACCGCTCTGCTCTTTGCGGAAGCTGGTACCGAGCACCTGATCGCTTTCTTCGCGGGTCAGTTGATCGAAGAACTCGTCGAAACCGAGCAGTCGGTCGGCCTTGCTCAACACCAGATAAATCGGCACGTCGACGTGCAGTTTCTGATGCACGTCTTGCAGACGCGCACGCACCTGACGGGCCAGGGTGTCGAGGTCTTGCTCGCTGCCGCCCAGCAGGGTTTCCACCGGGATGGACACCAGCACACCGTTCAACGGACGGTTGCGGCGACGCTTGCGCAGCAGGTCGAGCAAGGTGCTCCAGGCGCTGCCATCAACTTCCGCATCCGGCTGCGTCAGGTAACGCCCGGCGGTGTCGATCAGCACGCCGTGGTCGGCGAAGTACCAGTCGCAATGCCGAGTGCCGAGGGTGTCGCGAGTGAGTTTGCGGTCGATCTTGTTGATCGGAAACTCAAGCCCCGAAAAGTCCAGCAGGCTGGTCTTGCCACTGCCCTGCGGGCCGATCAGCAAGTACCACGGCAAATCGCTGCGCCAGCGCTCGCTGCGACCGCGATAGAGACTCGAGGTCTTCAGGGTTTTCAACGCATCCTTGAAGCGTACGCGAAGTTCTTTCTGCTCTTCGTCGATCAGCTCTTCACGGCGGATACGGTCCTGGCCGTCTTCGGTTTCTTCGATGGCCTTCTTGCGCACACCGGCGCGCCAGCTGACGAAGACCATGGTCAGGCCCCAGATCAGGAACAGCACACTGATGGTCAGCAGGCGGGAAGTCGAACCTTCCCAGAACTTGTAGTCATTGACCGCCAGCAACGGCCCGACAAACCACACCAGCAGCGCGATAAAGAGCACCAGCAGCAGGGTCCAGACCCAGGTCTGGCGCAGGAAAGCGCCGACTTTCTTGAAAAACTTTTTCATCACACGTCCCTGTTTACGGCTTCGACTGCGGCTGAACCGCGACCGGATCCAGCTGCTGGTAAGGTTGCAGAACGGTTTCGCGTTGCTCGCCCAGCACCCAGGCGAAGCCCGAATACATCACCACCAGGCAGACCACGGTGAACAGCACCACCATCCACGCCGGCACGATGCGCACCAGGCTGCGGCGCTGATCGTTCAAGCCTTCCCAATGCGGCGACAGCTCACGCGGCACGTCGCCGCGCAGTTGCCGAATCTGCCGATACAAGGCGTCGCGGATGCCTTCTAGCTCGAGCATGCCGCGAGCCTGCACCCGGTACTTGCCTTCGAAACCGAGGGACAGGCACAAGTACATCAGCTCCAGCATCGGCAGGTGCTTGACCGGGTTTTTCGACAGGCGATCCAGCAACTGGAAGAACTTCTCGCCACCGAAGGTTTCGTTGTGGAAGCTGCTGAGCAGGCTCATCTGCGACCACTCGCTTTCGTTGCCCCACGGCGTGGTGACGACGGCTTCGTCGACCACGGTGCAGAGCACGTAACGGGCGGCCATCACCTGGCTGCTTTCAGCGCCGTTATGCAGCGCACGTACTTCAAACAGCTTCAGGCCGGCGGTCAGTCGCTCGTTGAGCGCGTACAGGTCTTCGCGGGTGTCGCTGTGCTTGAGTCGAACCACTTCCGACAGCAGGTCGGACGCCGCGGCCACCAGCGAATTGAGGCTGATGTTGAACGCTTCGGCCGGGCGCAGGCGCGCGGCATAGATCATCCGTTCTTCCAGCTGCTCAAAACGCGGCGGTGCAGCGAAGTCAGTCAGCGGACTCGACGCCGGGCCGTGGCCCTGGCGGTCGAGCAGGACGGTTTTGTCGTCCTGGTTGTATTCCATGTCCTTGATCATGTCGGTCAGTTCCTGATGGCCCAGAATTTCAGTTCAAGCTCGGCGAAATCGCCGGACACGTGGAACGCGAAGCCGCCGGAGCGCTCGAGTTGCGCCAGGTCTTCGGAACTGAGTTCGAGGATGAAATAGGTTTTGTTGGAGTGGAACGCGATCTGCCGTGGCGCCACCGGCAACGGTTTGACCTTGATGCCCGGCAAGTGCAGGTTGACCAGTTGGCGAATACGCTCCACGGGGCCGACCTTGAGGTGCGCCGGCAAGCGATGGCGCAGTTCTTCGGAGTCGCAGTTGGCACTGGCCGCGAGTACGAACGAGGCCGAGCCCAGCAGTTTGTGGTCGTGCAACGGCGACACGATGATCCCGTACTGACGCGCTTGCAGAATCAGTTCGATGGCGTGTTGTTCGAGCACCATCGACAGCACCTGACGGATTGCTTCCATCAGTTTGCGGAAGCTCGCGCCCTGGTCGCTGTGCTGGTAACGGCTGTCCAGACGCGGGCGTTTGCTCTCGCTGGAAAACGTCGCCAGATCGCCGAGCATGGTCAGCAGCGTGCGGTACAACTCTTCCGGGTGCACCTGTTCCAGGCCCAGGTAATGGCGCAGCAGCATTTCGGTGCGGTTGATCAGTTGCAACATCATGAAGTCGCCGATTTCCGCGCCACCGACCTTGCCGTTGGAGCTGATCCGCTCGGCGATGGTGTCGCCCCGGTGACCGAGCATGCTGATGACTTCTTTGAGGCACGACAGCAGGTAGCTGGACGAATGCGCCTGAATGTAGGTCGGCACGAAGTCCGGGTCGAGGCTGATCACGCCATCGGGCGTGGTGTCGAGCACTTCGCAGATCTTCAGTTTCACGTAGGCCTGGTCGCTCTGCTGCTCGCCGAGCAACAGTTTGAAGTCCGGACGACCGCAGCTGACCTGGCTGGCGGAGTCGTCGCCCGCATTGGAGTCGGCGACTTCCGCGTCGTACGCGGTGTAGCGCGCCAGCACGTCGGACTGCTCCGGGCGGCGAGACTCGATGTGGTTACCGGTGACCAACGGCAGGGCCAGGTAGATCGGCGTGTTGCCAGTGTTCGGCGGCACGTCCAGCGCCAACGGCTCTGTGTTGCCGCCCAGTTCGAACAGGCTGCCGTCCGGCAGAATCCCCGAGGCCTGGCTGATCACCAGTTTGCCCATGTTGAGGAACTGCAAGTCGATTTCCAGGTTCAGGAAGCCCCAGATGTAGCTGCCTAGCAACTGGGTACGGGTCTTCATCTGGTGGTCGTAGTAACGATCGTTGTGCTGGAAGTGCTGCGGACGCAGCAGCATGCCTTCCTGCCAAATGACTTTATGCGCATTCATGTTCAGTCATCCGCCTTGGCGAGCGTTTCGTGGGTATTGCGGATGCCGGCCTGATCGAGGGTCAGGTCAGCCACGGTGACTTCCAGCGCAGTGATTTGCACGGTGTAGCGCCATTTGGTTTCCGGCAGGTCGCGGTAGGCCGCGAGCACGCCGACGTAACGGCTGCCCTCCTCCACGCTAAGCTTGAGCTCGACGGTTTCACCCGGACGCAGCTCGAGTTCTTCGCTGGCCACCAGGTCCGGGACCAGGGATTCCTTGGCGCGTTCGTACAGGCTGAAGAAGTCGGCGTTCTCGAACGTCACCGGGTGCTTGAGCTCGAACAGACGCACGACAATCGGCGACGGACGCCCGTTGAGGTCCGGGTTCAACTGATCGCTGGCGGTCAGTTTCAGGTTGAGTTTGGTCACGGTGGAATACGGCGACAACGACGAGCATCCGGCCAACAGCACGAGGGCAATGAGCGCCGTCAGCGTCTTGAAAAAAGCGGTCGAGCAGCGAGACATGCGCATCATCCTTGGTGGTCGGTGTGAAGGGTAGAAATCAGGCGGATCTGTTCTTCGTAGGCCTGGGCAAAGTCGCGGGCCAGCAGGCGTTCGCTCCAGTCATCGTCCAGACGCAGAGCCTGGTGATAACGCCCGTAGGCTCTCCAGCGGCTGCCGGAGGTGGCGAGCAACGGCTTGCTGTCGCGCTCGAAACGCAGGGTCAGCTGTTGCGGCGAGAAGTGCTCCAGGGTGCCGCGAACGGCGGCGCGACTGGCGGTCAGCAACGCGACCTGATGCGCCTGCAAATCACGGAACGCACGGGAGATCGCTTGCTCGGCCGGCAATTGGCCCGGCTTGTTGGCCTGCAACAGAATGCCCAGCGCTTCACCGGCATCGACGGCGAATTTCAGCGGGTTTTTGTGGGTGCCTTGCACGGTGGTATGAGCCAGGCGCAGTTCGTTTTTCAGTTCACTGCGGGTGCGCAGGCTCTGCTGCAAACCGCCGACGCTTTGCTTGAGTAGACGTGCGGCGTTCAGGGCCAGGGCTTCGCGAGCGTCGTGGTCGAGGCCTTTGAGGTCCACGCCCAATGCCGCACCGAAGCGTTCCCAGAAACCTTCGCTCTGACGCTCGACCGCTTTGGGTGGCGGGGCTGGCGCAGGTTCTGCCGGGGCGGCGATCAGCTCCGGCACCATCAGGCTTTCCATGTCGATGCGCGCGTAGTCGGCGCGTTGACGGGTGTCTTCGATCGTGGTGCTCGGGGAAATCAGTTCATCGATTTCCGAGTACACGCGCTCTTGCTGGTCGAGGGCATTCAACGGGTCGAGGTCAAGGAAGGCATCGTCCGGAATGATGCTGCCCGCGGCCTGCGGACGGCCAACTTCAACGTCGAAGGTCGCCGGGTCGCGCACCAGTCGCGCGCGGATCTCGAAGTCACCCAGCACGTACACACTGCCGTGCTCGATGCGCATCGGCTCGCCTTTGCGCAGGCGCGCGCCGCTCTCGCTGTCCTGGATACCGTTGCTGCTGGTGTCGGTCAGGAAAAACGTGCCTTCGCGGTAGCTGATCAACGCGTGGTGGTTGGACAGGTGACGCTTGCGGTCGGGGATGATCCAGTCGCAATCCTCGCCCCGGCCAATCACGCCACCGGCCTGCTTGAAGGTCTTCTGGCACAAATCCGTGGGCACGAACTGCTTGGTGTTCAGCATTTCGAAAACCAGTTCCATGGTGATACTCCTTGCGGTCACTTGCCGCGATTGACCGCCTGCGGATCACCCAATGGGCGATAGGTGTTGTCGTTGTATTTGTAATTGCCGCTACAGCCGCCAAGGCCGCATAGAACGACTAGGGTCAGCAGGACGGCTTGCCAGTGACGAACAGGCATCAGAGGGTCTCCAGGGGTAGACAAAGTGCAAAGCGCCGACCCGTTTGGGTGGCGCTGTTAGAAGCGAATGAGGCAGGTTCGAGCGCTCTAGCTATGGGGCCTGAGCGCTGCCTTTGTGGCGAGGGAGCTTGCTCCCGCTGGGCTGCGGAGCAGCCCCAAAACCAGCTGTCCCGTTTATTCAGGCAGACCGTGTTGGCTGAACTGCGACTGCTGCGCAGTCGAGCGGGAGCAAGCTCCCTCGCCACAGAATTTCGCCGCTCAAAAAAAATGGGGTCAGCCATCGAAATCACCCAAATTGATATTCAGGCGCCCAAGGCGATAAAGCAGCGTGCGGCGTGGCAATCCGAGTTCGCGGGCGGCGAGGGTCTGGTTGCCGTCGTTTTTGCGCAGGCAATCGAGCAGCAAACTGCGTTCGACCTGCTCCAGGCGCTCGCGCAGGTTCAGACTGTTGTCTTCCGGCATGGCTTCCATGCGCAGGGAGAAATGCTCGGCCAGCAACTCGCCGCCTTCGCACAACAGCACCGCGCGTTCGACCAAACCTTTGAGTTCGCGAACGTTGCCGGGGAAGGCATAACCGGACAGGTGATCCAGCGCCGCGTCGGACCAACGCACGGCATCGCGTTGCAAAAACGCGCAGGCCTTGTCGGCGAAGTGCCGGGCCAGGTCGAGGATGTCGCCTTCGCGCTGACGCAGGGCCGGCAACTCGATCGGGAATTGCGCAAGGCGGTAGTACAAGTCCTCGCGGTATTTGCCTTCGCTGACCAGCACCGCCAAATCCCGGTGAGTCGCAGCGATGATGCGCACGTCGATCTTGTGGGTGTCGTTGGAACCCAACGGGCGGATCTCGCCTTCCTGCAACACGCGCAACAGCTTGGCTTGCAGGGACAACGGCATGTCGCCGATTTCATCGAGCAACAAGGTGCCGCCATTGGCCGCGTCGAACAGCCCGGCACGGTCGCGGTCGGCGCCGGTGAAGGCGCCTTTGCGGTAGCCGAACAGCTCGCTTTCCAACAGGTTCTCGGGGAACGCCGCGCAGTTCTGCACGATGAATGCCTGGGACCGGCGCGGGCCGCAGTCGTGAATCGCCCGCGCGACCACTTCCTTGCCGGTGCCGGTTTCGCCGCGCAGCAGCACGGTGTACGGGCTGTGCAAAACTTTGCTGATCAGCGAATAGGTCTGGCGCATCGCCGCGCTCTTGCCGATCAGGCCATAACCGCTGACGCTCGGGACGCTGATCGACGCCGGTCGTGTATCGCCGGCTGGCCGACGCAAACGTTGCAGCAAGTGCAATTGGCCGAGCACGAACGAGCCCAGTTGACCGAGAGAATCAGCAAAGCCTTGCAGGTCGATCTGCCGGCGACTGGCACACAGCAGTAAACCTTCGACAGCCTTTTGCTGATTGACCAACGGCACGCACAACAGCGACTGCCAGGGCGTGGCTTGTAGCGGCAGGAAACTGGTTTCGTGCAGGCTGCCGCTCAGTTCGCTGAGGCACACCACGCGGTTCTGGCACAGGGCGAATTGCAGCAGTTGTTCACCGTTGTAATCCGCCGGCAGGCTCGCCCCTTCCCGAGGTTGCAGAATGCCGTTCAGGCACTCGGCGTTCATCCCCAGGCAGGTGTGTGTGGCGTCCAGCAGGTACAGCTGCGTCAGCTCACAACCGCTGAGCTCGGCCAAACCGCGCACGAAGTCACCCAGCAGCGCAGCACCGTCCGCCGCGCGCGACAGGCTGGCAAACTGCGCCAGCAAGGCTTCGGCATAGACCAGCGGTTGCGGCACTTGAGTGAACATCACACCCACCTCAGGCGAACTCGCACGTCACGCTGGCGTCACCGTCGAGCGTTGCGTGGACACGCTTGAGGCTTTCACCGGTGGCCATTGCGTCGAGCAAACGGTCGGCCACCAGCGGCAGCACGTGCAGGTCGAGCAAATGGTCGATCAGGCGTGCGCCGCTGTCGCTTTGGGTGCAGCGTTCAGCCAGATGATCGACGAGGTCCTGGGAGTAAGTGAAATCGAGCTGACGACGATTCAGGCGCTCGCCCAAACGACCCAGTTTGATTTCGATCAGCTCGCGCAGCACCGGGCCACCGACCGGGTAGTAAGGCACCACGCGCATCCGCGCCAGCAACGCCGGTTTGAAGTGCTTGCTGAGCACCGGGCGAATGGTTTCTTCGAGGACTTCGGCGGTGGGCCGAGCACCGTTTTCGCAGAGTTCGCTGATGCGGTCGCTGCCCAGGTTCGAGGTCATCAGGATCAGCGTGTTGCGGAAGTCGATCTCGCGCCCTTCCCCGTCGTTGGCCACGCCTTTGTCGAAGATTTGGTAGAACAGGTTGAGCACGTCCGGGTCGGCTTTTTCGACTTCATCGAGCAGCACCACCGAGTACGGCTTCTGCCGCACGGCTTCGGTGAGCATGCCGCCTTCGCCGTAACCGACGTAGCCCGGCGGCGCACCGATCAGGCGCGAGACGGTGTGCTTCTCCTGGAACTCGGACATGTTGATGGTGGTGATGAAGCGATCGCCGCCGTACAGCAAATCGGCGAGAGCCAGGGCGGTTTCGGTCTTGCCGACGCCGCTTGGGCCGACCAGCAGGAACACGCCGACCGGTGCATCAGGCTTGTTGAGGCCTGCGGCGGTGGCGCGCATCGAACGGTCGAGGGCATGAACCGCTTGCTCCTGACCCCGAATGCGAGTGCGCAGATCGGTGGCGAAACTCGTGACTTTGGCGTTGTGCTCACGGGCCAGTTGCGCCAACGGCACGCCGGTCCAGGCGCTGATCACTTCGGCCACCAAACGCGGGCAGACTTCGAAGCTCACCAGACGCTCTTTGACCTGGGCATCGGTCAGGGCGCGGTGGGTTTCGTTCAGCGCAGTTTCCAGGGACACGACGCTTTGTGCTTCGTCTATTGGCAGGGTTTCGATCACGGTGCCTTCAACGTCTACTTCAACCGTGATGGTCGGTTCGACAGCGGCGGCCTCGCGGGCCTTGGCCAGTTGCTGACGCAGGTCCAGCAGGCGCTCGGCCAGTGTTTTTTGTTCGGTCCAGAGGGTTTCCAGAGCGACCCTTTCTTCTTCGGCGTCGGCCAGGCGATCTTCCAGAGCGTCCAGCGCTTCATGGTCAATCAACAAACCGGCCTCGGCGTCGCGACGCAGGGCCTGACGCTGACGGCCACCTTCGGCCAGTTCACCCCGCAGGCGTTCAAGACTTTCTGGTGCGGCGGCGAGGCTGATGCGCACGCGGGCGCATGCGGTGTCGAGCACGTCGACGGCTTTGTCTGGTAACTGACGGCCAGCGAGATAGCGAGCAGACAGTTCGGCCGCGGCAACCACCGCGTCATCGCGCAGGTAGATGCCGTGGCTCTTCTCATAAACCTGAGCCAGGCCACGCAGGATGGTCACCGCTTCGCTGACGGTCGGTTCGTGCAGTTGCACCGGCTGGAAACGACGGGCCAGAGCAGGGTCTTTCTCGAAGTATTTTTTGTACTCCGCCCACGTAGTGGCGGCGATGGTGCGCAACTCGCCACGGGCCAGGGCCGGTTTCAGCAGGTTGGCCGCGTCGGAGCCGCCGGCATTGCCGCCCGCGCCGATCAGGGTGTGGGCTTCGTCGATGAACAGAATGATTGGTTTTGGCGAGGCTTTGACTTCGTCGATCACGCCTTTGAGGCGACGTTCGAATTCACCTTTGACGCTGGCACCGGCCTGCAACAGGCCCATGTCCAGCGACAACAACTCAACGCCTTTAAGTACCTGCGGCACTTCACCGGCGGCGATGCGCGAGGCCAGGCCTTCGACGATGGCGGTTTTACCGACGCCGGCTTCACCGACCACGATCGGGTTGTTCTTGCGCCGACGAGCGAGGATGTCGACCATCTGGCGGATCGCGCCATCACGGCACAGCACCGGGTCGAGTTTGCCGTCGCGGGCCTGTTGGGTCAGGTTATGGGTGAAGCGCTGCAGTAGCGATTCGCCGGGCACAGCGGGCTTACCGGTGGCCGGTTGCTCTTTCTGCGACAGGGCGAATTCTTTCAGGCGCTCGATGTTCAGCTTGGCCAGCAACGACTGATAACGGCTGCCGGCGTAGCGCATCGGGTTGCGCAACAGGGCGAGGATCAACGCGGCTTGTTCGACCTGGCTCTGGCCCAACTCGAGGTTGGCCACCAGCAAGGCGTCTTGCAGCCACTGCACCAGTTCCGGGGCGAACACCGGGTTACGCGAGGCGCTGTGCTCGACCCGCGACTGCAACGCGGCGCTCAGTTCGCCGGCATCGACTTCGGCATCTTGCAACGCCCGTGCGAGCAGGCCTTGCGGGCGCTCCAGCAGGCCCAGCAGCAGGTCTTCGACGAGGATCTTGCTGCCGCCACGGGCGACGCAGCGTTCGGCAGAACTTTCCAGATCACGACGGGTTTCGGCGTCCAGCGCCTGGATAAGTTGTTGCAGGTCTACGTTGATCATGTGTCATCTGTCCTTAATGAATTTTGCTGCCCAGGGTCACCACGCCGTCCGCTTTCTCGCGGCCTAGCCAACTGGTCCATCCCAGGCGACAGGCGTTCTGCTCACCGATGCGCAGTTCGCGGATTTCTTCCTGGCGCAGCACCAGGCGAATGTCGTAATCGAGCGGGTCACGCAGGGTGAACCGCACCAGCGCGCACAGCGGCTGGTAGCCGAAACCGATCGGCAGGAATTCGTGAAAGCGTTGCCAGTCGAGCTCGCGGATATGAATGCGGAATTTGCCGCTGCGATCGCGCACGTGTTCGCCCAGCACCAGGTCTTCGCCAAGCATGCTGTTGGCCCGGCCCAGGCGATTGCGTTGCTCGTCGAGGATTTCAACGCGGCGCTCGATGCACTGCTCGATGGTCAGTTCGGCGTGCTTGAAGTAGTAGCGCAGCACCGCTTCGATCAGCGCCGCCGAGTGCGCCCGCAAACTGAGCAGGCCGAGGTACGGCAGCAGGCGTTTCCAGTTCAGTTCCTGGGCCTTGCGGATCTCTTCGCCACCGAGGCCGATCAACGCAAACAGCTGCGAGGAAAACGGATCGAGGGCGCCGCTCTGGAAGCTCGCGCGGTAGCGGTACTTGCGCCAGATCGGCAGCATCAGCCGTTGCAGGCGATGGTGGAATAGGTCGAGGAAGTTACGGGTCGGGTTGCCGTCTTCGCTGTCGCCCAAGGCCTGTTCGCCGTAGAACGCCGGCAGCGGCGAACCGGAACCGACCAGGCCGATCAGGTTGAAACGCAGACGCGCACGCATCTGCCCATGCTCTTTGAAAAACTCCACGCGATCGACGTCGCTGCCAGGGAAACCCAGGCTCGGGTTGGCCTGGAATTCCAGCTGGTCGTACAGGTCGTCTTCGCTCAGGTGCGGGTGTGCATCGCGCAGCCGGTCAATCACCAGCAGCACAGCCTGAAACAGCGAGTACTCGCGTATTACCCGGGTCAGCCCGCTTAAAGCAGGGGCTGCAGGCCCATACGTGGTGTCCATTGGTACACCTCTCCCTGTGTGCTTTTTACCCGCAGCTCGTGGAACGAATTGAGACTGGCGTAAAGCGCGAAAAACTCGTTAAGAACCGAAGCGAACACGAACAGGTCGCCCTCGCCGATATACCCTTCCGGGTCGATGGTCAGCTCGGTGCGCAACCCGCGTACCGGCAACCCTCGGTGCAATCTGTCGACGTGCTGGTGCTTGATCGACTTGAGCCCGCCCAGCAGGCGCTTGCTGACTTTTTCCGCGTGTTGGTCGTAGTAGCGCGGCAGGTCGTAGGTTTCGAGAATCACCTTCAGCGCATTGACGTCGGCCAATGAGAGGTAGTTGAGCGACATGTTGCTGATCAGCTTCCAGAGGAAGTCACGGTTCAGCGGCGGCGCGAAACTGGAGGT
Organism: Pseudomonas sp. F-14 TE3482; assembly: GCF_053629455.1. Taxonomy (NCBI): domain Bacteria; kingdom Pseudomonadati; phylum Pseudomonadota; class Gammaproteobacteria; order Pseudomonadales; family Pseudomonadaceae; genus Pseudomonas; species Pseudomonas sp. F-14 TE3482. The sequence continues at coordinate 1,379,392 of NZ_JBRJII010000001.1, read as the reverse complement.
GGCCGGCGTGATGTTGCGGAAACTCAGAAACTCCGGCGTGTCTTCGCAGGCCATGCAGATGTCGCCGAGCTTGAGCTTGCGCGGCAGGTTCTGGTTGGTGCACATCAGCTCGATCGACAGGGTTTCGTGGGCTTCGGTGTGGCGGATGCCGAAGCTCAGGTAGGTGTCGAGGCCGTCGTGCAGCAAGGACGAACGCTGGCGGATGCTGTAATGCGGACGGCTGGTGGGCACGTCGAAACTCGGGTCGTGCTCGAAGGATTCGAACGGCACGTATTCCTGATAACCGAGTCCGCCGGGCTTCCAGCCAGTGACGGTTTCCACCGAGAACACGCCGCAGTTTTGCAGGTCGAACTCGGCCGGCAACAGCAGGTATTCGTCCTGTTTGCCATCGAGGCGAATGGGCAAAGCATCGTGCTCGAACAGGTTAACGATCGGCGTGCAGTAGAGCTTCACGTTGTCCAGGGTCGGACGCATACGCATGATGCCGCTCTTGCGAATATCGAAGCGCAATTCGAGGCCGCGCATTTGCTTGAGCGTGTCTTCCGGCAGTGCCTTGAGCAGGTCCAGACCGTTGATGTCGACGAACAGGAACTTGTCCTGGAAGGCGAAATATTCCTGCAGGTAGCGATAGCCGCGGAAGGTGTTCAGCGGATACGGGATCAACGCCTCTTCTTCGGCAAAACCCACCGGCTGCACGCGGTCGCCGGGCATCTTGAACGCCATCGGCTGGCCGCTCACACCGTTGATAGGCTTGCCGGCGCCATCCAGCGGGATTAGCTCGATGCCTTCAAGGTTGCGCAACAGGCTCAGGTAAAGCATCTGGCTGATGTAGCGCTCACCAGCAAAGTGCAGACGCAGTCGACTCAGCTCCAGCTCGCCAAGGTGACCATCGGCGCTCATCTCCAGACGCAGGCTCAACAGCGAACCGTCACCCTTCACCGAGTAATTCAGCGCAGCCAGATCCAGCGGCAACACCTCGGTCGGATAGCACGTGCGGAAACGGCAACGCACGTCATCGACCGGCACACTCTCCACCGGCGTATCACGCTCGACCATCAACGCCGGCCCGGAACGCTTCAACGGGTCGAACTGCAAAATGCTGAACGCCGGCAGTGGCCGCATGTAGTTGGGCCACAGCAGGTGCATCAGCGAATGGCTCAGCTCCGGCAACTCGTCGTCGAGTTTCTGGCGCAGGCGCCCGGTCAGGAACGCAAAGCCCTCCAGCAACCGCTCCACGTCCGGATCCCGCCCGGCCTGCCCAAGGAAAGGCGCCAACGCCGGGCTACGCTCGGCGAAACGACGACCTAACTGGCGAAGTGCGGTGAGTTCGCTTTGGTAGTAGTGGTTAAAGGACATGGAGTAGTTGCCTGATCATGAATTTAGTGAAGTTACCGCACTAGCACGAAGCCAGCGTCGGACAATCAGTCGATGAACTAGTGAGCGTGTGAATAACGCGATGACACTCATACCTCCTGTCAGCATGCTGTATGCCATCGCACGAACTGGATTCTCAGGAAGAAAATAGAAAAGTACGATCGCGACCATCAGCACTATCGTTGCAAACTTCAAAGCCATTCTAGGCAGCACGAAAACAACTACATTGATGAATATAAAAAATCCAAACATCAGCTCAGCAGTTATCCCAATAGCAACACCCCTCGCCGTGAAGCCGCCCATTCGTTCTTTATAAAAAGAAACTCCAAGATCATGAACAAACACATACAAAACGATCACCAATAAGTAAGCAATAGCTCCGAAAGTTATTTTCGCGACCTGGGAACCATTAGAAACGGCGCAACTCATCGGTGTCGAATTGGAATTCACATCAAGCTCCATTAATTAAACGCTTTTTTGTACCTATATCACTACCTTGCTCACAGCGATTCACGTTTTTGGAAAAACCTTGTCCAAACCCTCACCAGCAGACTGGCCATGGCAATTGCAATAAAAGTCAAACTCCCCGACAGCGCACTATATGCCATACCTCGAACAGGGTATTGTGGAAGCATGTAATACAAAATAGCCAAGACCATAAACACGGCTATACCAATTTTGACTGGTATCTTCTTAACAAAAACAATAATAAAATTACAAAATACAAAAAAGTAAAAAATCACATACATCCCCATCCCGATAGCGACACCACGAGACGTCAACCCGCCCACCATTTCTTTGTAGATTGGCACCGCATAATTATTCATGACAATGTAAAGTGCACATGCCAGAAAATGAATCAGGAAGCCTATGACTATTTGACTATTCATTTATTTGCCAACCTGCTTGTTCCAAATTCCATATTTATCCAGTTCGCCCGGAAAAAAGGGGACGGGGACAATCCCCTTTTTTCTGCGTCACTGACCCCAGCATCAATTTTCCAGAACCCTGTAAGGCGTATTGCTGATAAAAAAATTCAACCAGTGCTTTTTCGGGCTGGAAAGCCCCAACGTAAAAGCCTTGCTCGACTTATCAAATTCTATAAATACAACCCCCACTGTTTTTTCATCTTCATCGGCGCGCATATCCAACTCCAACTCGGAAAAAAGAGGTGTACGGTAAACCTGATTGGGGTTGTTTAAATCGGTGAATCGCAGATAGACAAAGTCTCGCGGGGTCAAAAGCGAGCTTGCAGGAACAGACTCGATAATATATTGCCCAGACGGACTTTTTTTCGAGACGTCTGGCGCACGATCTAAAACTTCAACCACAATGATTGCAACAGCGATCAACAAGCCACACAACAAGACAGCCATGTTTATGGGGATATTAGGGACAGTCCCCTTTTTCGTTCCCAGCGCCCTGACGCTCACCTCAATCACCCCCAACAATTTCATATGGGGTATTACTGATAAAACTATTGAGCCAATGCGTTTTCCAGTCCGGAACCCTGATACCAAAATGCTGATCGCGCTTGTAAAAATCGATCCAGACAATTCCCACAATCACATCATCCTCGTGGGAACTCATATCCACAGTGCTGCGCGAATACAAAGGAGATCTAAACACTGCGTTCGAATCTCTTTTGTCGGTGATTCTCAAGTACGCCAAATCATCGAAGGGCACGAGCAAACCTCTAACAGGCACATTTTCAATTAGATAGATCCCTGATTCACTAACTACAAAACTACTGGCTTTGCGTTCAAGCACGCTATTCAGCGAAACAGAAAAAACAGTGATCGCGGCTACCAAAAAACATAGTGACAAAGCTATTTTTTTTGAGTCCATCAGTTCTTCACCAGTTCAATAGAAACAGGAGCAATACTTTCGTAAAAAATATCAGAAAAAAGCCTGAAATCCCCACCCTTGGAGTGAAGCTTTCTGTACTCCACAAAATGTTTGTTTTGAATAAAAAAATATCGTTTGTTTGCTGCTTCCACAAACCGTCTTTCTGATGCTTCACTCATCCCGAATATGGATGACCGCGCGATTCCAGCGGTCTCTTGGTCAATTGCCATGTTTTGCGCGTTAGCGTCGAGAACCCCAGCGACACCATCAAAATTCCAATATCCGAGTGGCTGGCTGACAAAATCGTCACCGTCATTAAAATCATAGTTATCTTCGACGTAGTAACCCAGGCGATCCGCGACGAATACAATTTTCTTATCAAAGACGTTTACAACACCTTCGGCGATAACCCGCATATTGAAATTCGCCAATGCTCCACGCAGCTCATCCAATTCACCGCCACCTAACTGACTAAAATTAACAGACCGCGAATTAAAATAGCCGAACTTCTCGGCTACACGTCCCTTACCATTGAATTTCACTGGATAACAACCGGGACCAGACTTGCCGAATGCCCGTAGCATTTTTGTGCGGATTTCAGGCATGGCTTTTTCGTTATTCCATGCCCCTTTCAGCACTTGACGCGTTTCACTAGGCTTCTTAAATTTAAGCACCCAGTCCATCTTGACTATATTTTCTTCGATGTACTGATCAGGCACTGGTCTAGTACGCTCTTTTTCTTCTTTCTCCATCCCGCCACTGGCATTTTTCCATGGTTCACCCTTAAACCAGTGACGCATCAATGCCGCGGCCACAGGCCACTTCATCTTATCCATCGCAGCAGGAATATCGCTCACTTTAAAATGACGCACAGCAGTAGACTGCCCAGTTTTGTTGCTCGCTGGAGTCAAGCTAGATGCCACTACTGTGTCTGCCATTTCAAAACCCTTAATTTAAAACCCAGAGTCAAAAACTCACTTCTAAAAAACAACTAAATACTTAAGCGATCATCACTTCGGTTTGCTGCTCAATCACCAACTCCACAGCTTCAGCCTGACCGGAAGAAATTTTTTGAGTCTTTCCATCAGCACTGGTAATACCGTTGATGATCTTTCCTGAAGCGGTTTTTAGCGTGTACGCAACGCCAGCCAATGGCTTACCGGTGTCTTTGCAATTGATTACAAAGTGCTCGTTAAACGGCCACTGAATCTCCACCAGCAACGGCGGCACAAACGGCGCCGGCGAATGCGAATTCCCGATAATCACCGTCCCGGACCCGGCCGTAACCTTGTTGCCATGAGTACCGGCTGAGCCCACGGTCGCCGCCGGTTTACCGTTAATCAAAACAGTTGTCGCAAGATCGCCAACCATCGCACCACCACACGCCGAGGCATCGCCTTGGCGGGCGGCCGCTAGGCCGTCGAAGAACACGTCGCCGGAACCGGCGGCGATCGGGTTGGTGCCGTGGCCGGGGAGCGGGCAAGCGGTGGGGTCGGATACGCGTGCTGCGGGTTTGCCGGACATCGGAGTCTCCTTAGTTGACCTTCACTTGACCGCTGCCATCCAGGCGCGCGGCGAAACTGACCTGGCGCTTGAAACCATCAACTTCCAGCAGGCCTTCGATGCTGAAGGACAGGCGAAGCTGATCGTTGTCACGCGGCAGGGAGATGACACGCACATTGCTCAGGCGTGGCTCGTAGGCTTCGATGAAATTTTCGATGGCCAAACGGGCCTGACTCAGGGAGTCGTGCAGGCTCAGGCGCATGTCATTGAGATCGGGTAGCCCGTAATCGGACAGCGTTTGCACGCTGCCCGCACGGGTGCTGAGCATCTTGGCCAGATGGGCAGCCACGGACGCCATGGCGGAGACCTCGCGGCTCCAGCCGACGCGTTTGTCTGCGTCGCCACCCAGGCGTTCGAAAAGGCTGCCGTATCCAGTCATGAGTCAGGCTCCGCTTACTCTTTGTCCAGCTTGCCAACCAGCGACAGGGTGAAATCGGCACCCATGTACTTGAAGTGCGGGCGCACGTTCAGGCTGACGCGGTACCAGCCCGGCTCGCCTTCAACATCGCTGACGATGATCTGGGCGGCGCGCAGTGGACGACGGCCACGGACTTCGGCGCTCGGGTTTTCCTGGTCGGCCACGTACTGGCGGATCCACTTGTTGAGTTCCAGCTCGAGATCGGTACGTTCTTTCCACGAACCGAGTTGCTCGCGCTGCAGCACTTTCAAGTAGTGAGCCAGGCGGTTGACGATCATCATGTACGGCAGTTGGGTGCCGAGCTTGTAGTTCAGCTCTGCAGCCTTGCCTTCAGCGCTGATGCCAAAGAACTTCGGCTTCTGCACCGAGCTTGCGGAGAAGAACGCCGCGTTGTCGGAGCCTTTGCGCATGGTCAGGGAGATGAAGCCTTCCTCGGCCAGTTCGTATTCACGACGGTCGCTAACCAATACTTCGGTAGGAATCTTGGTTTCGATTTCGCCCATGCTTTCGAAGTGGTGCAACGGCAGGTCTTCAACCGCGCCACCGCTCTGCGGGCCGATGATGTTCGGGCACCAGCGGAATTTGGCGAAGCTGTCGGTCAGCTTGGTGCCGAACGCGTAGGCCGTGTTGCCCCACAGGTAGTGCTCGTGGCTGTTGGCGACGGTTTCTTTGTACACGAACGATTTGACCGGGTTTTCTTCCGGGTCGTACGGGTTACGCAGCAGGAAACGCGGCACGGTCAGGCCAACGTAACGGGAGTCTTCCGACTGGCGGAAGCTCTGCCATTTGGCGAATTGCGGGCCTTCGAAGTGATCTTTCAGATCTTTGAGGTCCGGCAGGCCGGTGAAGCTTTCCAGGCCGAAGAATTTCGGGCCGGCGGCAGCAATGAACGGCGCGTGGGACATGCAGGCTACGCTGGACACGTACTGCATCAGTTTCACGTCCGGCGAGCTTGGGGACATGTAGTAGTTGGCGATGATCGCGCCTACAGGCTGACCACCGAACTGGCCGTATTCAGCGGTGTAGATGTGCTTGTACAGGCCCGACTGCATCACTTCCGGCGAATCTTCGAAATCGTCCAGCAGGTCGTCCTTGGAGACGTTGAGGATTTCGATCTTGATGTTTTCGCGGAAGTTGGTGCGGTCGACCAGCAACTGCAGGCCACGCCACGACGATTCCAGGGACTGGAAGTCCGGGTGGTGGAGGATTTCATCCATCTGACGGCTGAGCTTGGCATCGATCTCGGCGATCATGCGGTCGACCATGGCCTTCTTGACCGGCTCACCGTTGTTCTGCGGCTTGAGCAGCTCTTCGATGAACGCCGACACACCGCGTTTGGCGATGTCGTAGGCTTCGTCGTCTGGCGTCAGGCGGGTTTCGGCGATGATGCTGTCGAGAATGCTGTATTCGCCGTTCTCGTTGCTCTTTTGCTGTGCTGCGCTAGTGCTCATTGTGTTGGCTTCCTTGGCTGATGGGGGCTCAGGCGTCCTGGGCTGTGGCGTTCAAACCCAGCTCACCGAGTACGCGACCGCGGGATTCGTCGTCGGCGAGCACGCCTTCGATGGCTTTGCGGAACGCAGGCGCGTTACCCAGCGGGCCTTTGAGGGCCACCAGCGCGTCGCGCAGTTCCATCAGTTTTTTCAGCTCAGGCACTTGCTCGACCAGCGAGGCCGGGTTGAAGTCCTTCATCGAGTTGACGCGCAGTTTCACGGCCAGTTCTTCAGTGTCGCTTTCTTCCTGAAGACGGTTCGGCACGCTCAATGTCAGGCTCAGCTCTTGCTTGGCCAGCACTTCGTCGAAGGTCATCTTGTCGATGCTGATCGGCTTGCGATCTTCGATTTTGCGTTCGTCCTTGCGGTGGGTGTAGTCACCGATTGCCAGTAGTTTCAGCGGCAGTTCAATCTCTTCCTGAGCACCGCCGGTGGCGGGTTTGAAGGTGACGTTGATGCGTTCCTTGGGGGCTACCGAGCCTTCTTTGGCCATGGCTTTTCTCCTTGCGGTTGTGGCCCGGGGGCCTATTCGAGTACCACTTCGAGATCGAGGTGGCACAGCCTGCGATAAATCTCTTCCTTGCGTTCACGCACTGCATGGTTCTGCGGTAACAACTCGCAGCAGCTATGCAGCAAATGCAGCACTTCCAGCGCAAGATCGGGCTCCCAGGCGTGCAGGCCTGAGTCCTGTAATGTTTGGTCGAGGGTTTCAAGTTGGGTTTTGGCCAGTTCGTATTTCTTGGCCATGAAACACAGCCGCGCGAGGGCGAACTGCCAGAAAAACCGAACCCGTCCGCCGTGAGCACTTTGCAAGCCCTGCTTGAGAATCTGCACGGCGGCCTTGAGACCGTCCTTGCGCAGAATCGGCAAGACTTCTTCAAGGGCCAGTTCCCAGGCCGGCTGGGTATCGGCGACTTCGACCTTGCGCGGCGTACTGGCGCTTTGCAGGTGCGGCATGACGTGGGCGCCGATCCAGGCGCGGGTGGCCGGATCGGCGAACGGCGCGCCGTCATGGAAACGCAATTCGATGATGCCGGGCAGGCGCTGAACCAAAAGCGCGAAGTGGATTTCCACTTCGCGCATCGCCATCTCGGCGTTCAGCCCCTGGAGGCATTCCCAGACTATTCGCTGGCCATCGAACCAGAACGGCGCCTTCGCCAGGCTCGCCTCCAGCTCTACCAGCAGATCTGCGTATTTCCCCTGGTCGTAGCGGTCCTGATAGGCCTTGAGTTTGTCCGCCGGCAAGCCACGCAGAACGGTGATCTGCTCGGCGTTACGCTCGGGCACCGCGTCGATCGGCAGCCACAGCAGCGTGCGATTGAGGCGCAGGGCGCGCAGATCGGTGGCTTTCTGCTTGAGCCACCAGGCACACAACGGACGAGCAGTTTCCTGCTGGGCACGTAGGGCCTTGTGGGCTTCTTTTTCGTTGTCGATCGGTGCGCCGGGGGTGAACAGCTGGGTCGCGGCCTGCTTGACCTGAGCCACCGCGGCGCCCACCACACCGGGCTCCGGCTGGTTGTCGGCGGCGCGCTGGACCATGTTTTTCAAACGCCGGGAAATCGGCAGCAGCAATGGCGCGTCGTCGCCCAAATGCTCGGTGCACGCGGCGTCGAGGCCTTCAAGATGCTCGACCAGACGGCGGAACAGCGGTAGCTGCTCTTTGAGAGCGACGTTTTCGTTCAGCACCTGCTCAAGACGCGGCACCAACCAGCTGATGGCTGCGGCGCGGGTGCGGGCCTTCTTCGGATGAACCTCGGCCCAGTGATTTTCACAGAGGTGGTGCAGCAAACCGAGGCCGGCCAGCAACCCCGGGAAGGATTCACGCTGGTACAGCGCCCAGGTCAACCAGGCGCCGACACGTAAATCCTTGGATTGCGTGCGCAGCAGGTTTTCACTGTTTTCGCGGATTTTCAGCCAGTCGATCTGACCGCTTTCGTGCATGGACGAGGCTTTACCCAGCTCACTTTCCAACGCCTCATATTCGCTCGAAAAGCGAACGTCCTCACCCGCGAAATTCTCTTTTGAAACAGAGGCTTTTGCGAGTTCAAGGTAATGAGCGGAAAGTTTGCTTGAGTAGGACATCCGTGACCTTTAGTTAGAATTACAGTCATGCGGCCATTGGAGTTGAAATGGCGCCGGACAGTATCAAAGAGCTGCGATGAGTCTCATCCAATTGAGTTCGCGCTCTTTCAAGGCGCGCATCCTAATCACAATGATGGCCATTTGCAAGCACCCGATTAAACAATAAAATTGCGTCTTTTTTGTTGCTGTAGGAGATCACCCTATAGGGGACAGGGGATCCCCTGATGCCGGTTTTGACCTCCCCACCTTCGACGCATCACCCCCGCAACCATTGAGCCAGAGCGGTTTATCAACCCCGCCAATAATCACAGGACATTCACACCCTGAAACGGAACCCAGCATGACAAAAATAAAACATAAAAAATGTAGGAGCTTTCCTAAAAGTTACAGTCATCCATGGACATAGCGATAACTGACAATAAGCAACATGATGTGACATCAAAATGATGGCACTCTGTGTTTCACCCATTTTTCTACAAATACCTACTCAGTTCGCCTCAAACTTCTTACAGAAGTATCGAAAGCCATTCACACATTGCTGCCGCAACATTCTGAAATGCGGAAAACTCTGACGTACTTTCTGGACGAGTCCGACATTCATTCTTTTTCTCTGTTGTTAGCGTGCTGGACAGTTTGCGTTTGCTCACGCCGGGCATGGCTTGGGCACCGCGATTTGTCTCCTCTTTCGGCTCAAGGACGAGCCACGGAAAGCAAAAGGATAAGCGCATGTTCGCCCCGGCCAATGCTGCTCATTTCACGTTGTTGATCCCAACGGTTCGCAACGATTTCAAAGTGCTGGCTTTTGGAGGCACTGAAGCCATTAGCACCTTGTATTCGATCCAGATCGAGCTGGTTAGCGAATACCCTGACTTCGATCTGGAAAGCTTGCTCAGCCAGCCGGCGTTTCTCCAGTTCGGTCTCAATGGCGAAGGCATTCATGGCCGTATCGAAGATGCGCTCGTCGGTGAAGCCGGTAAACGCCTGACCCGTTATCACCTGACCCTGGTGCCCGCGCTTTACTACTTGCAGTTCAGCCACAACCAACGGATTTTTCAGCACCTGACGGTGCCGCAAATCATCGCTCAGGTCCTTGAGGGGCATGGCATTCAGGCCGATGCGTTCACCTTTAACATCGGAACGAATCACGAGCGCGAGTACTGCACTCAATACGGGGAAAGTGATTTTGAGTTCATTCAGCGGCTGTGCGCCGAGGATGGCATCGCCTGGCACCACCAGCATTCCCGGGAAGGCCACCTGTTGGTGTTCACCGACGACCAGACCTTCTTCCCCACGCTGGGCGAAACCCCTTATCAGCAAGACTCCGGCCTGGTGGCGGAGCATTCGGTGGTCAGCCAGTTCTCCCTGCGCTTCAGCACCCGCCCCAGCACGACCACCCGCCGACACTACGACCTGAAACGCCCGAGTCTGTCGCTGGAAAGTAGCTTCACAGCCGAGTTCACTCCTGAGCTTGAAGACTATCGCTACCCGCTGTTTTTCGAGAGCGAAAAACGCGGTACACAGCTCGCCCGGCAGGCGCTGGAACGGCACAGAACCGATTACCAATTGGCCGAAGGCGAAAGCGACCAGCCGACCCTGCGTAGCGGTCATTTCTTTAGCCTGACGCAACACCCACGCGAAACCTACAACGATCTATGGCTGTTGCTCAGTGTCACTCACGCTGGAAAACAACCCCAGGTGCTTGAAGAGTCAGTTACCAGCGCTACCGAACCTGAGGACGGTTTTACCCAGGGTTACCGCAACCGCTTCAGCGCGATTCCCTGGGATGTGTTTTATCGGCCGCCGCTGCCTGTGCGAAAACCTGTGCTGGTCTGTCAGACCGCGCGTGTCACTGGGCCGCCCGGAGAGGAAATATTTTGCGATGAATACGGCAGGGTTCGTGTCGAGTTTCCTTGGGATCGGGCAGAACTCAACAGCGAAAAAAGCAGTTGCTGGTTAAGGGTTGCATCCAGTTTGGCGGGCGAAGGTTTTGGGGCGGTGACCATCCCGCGCGTCGGCATGGAAGTGGTCGTGACATTTCAGGAGGGCGATCCGGATCAACCGTTGATCACCGGTTGCGTGGTCAACAAGGTCACGTCCGTCGCTCATCAATTGCCCGAGAACAAGACCAGAACGGTTCTGCGCAGCCAAAGCTCGCCGCGCAATGGCGGCTACAACGAACTGTCGATTGAAGACCGCACCGGGCAGGAAAAAATCTACCTGCGAGCCCAACGCGACATCGAGCAACTGATCCTCAACGACAGCCGCAGCCTGATCAGCAACGACCGTTTCGAGCAGGTGGACAACAACAGCACCAGCCTGATCAAGGGCGAGGAATTCCACACCACCCAAGGCGTGCGCAGCACGGTGATCGGCGGTGATGAACTGATCACTATCAGCGGCAATAGCAGCACGACGTCCGCGGGCTCGTTGGTGATTCAGGCCGGGCAACAGACGCATGTCACCGCCACTAATGTGGTGATCGATGCCGGCATGAGCCTGACGCTCAAGGCGGGTGGTCACCACATCGTCATCAACGCCGGCGGGATTTTCAGCAGCGTGGCCATGGTCGAGGGCGGTGCGCCACTGGCGGGTATTGCGCCACTACAGGCGCTTCAGGCTGTGACCAGCAATCCGAATCCCGTCATCGCCAGCCCACTGTCTATCGTCACCGCCGCCCGCCAGCAGGCGGCGGACTACTGCCCGCTTTGCGAGGCTTGTCTCGCTGCTGGCCAATGCAGCATTGGAGAAGTCGCATGAATGCACTCGAACGATGGCTACACGAACAATCGCGATCCGGGCGGGATCTCTATCTGATGCTCGACACTGACGGTCAACTCGACGAGCGCATGGCGTTGGCCAAGGAACTGGGAGCCGATCAGTACCGCAATTTGTATGTGGGTACGGCAGCCAACTCATTGGCGCCAGCAGGCCCTTTTCTTTTCCATATTGGCACCGTCAAACATCCGCTCATCCAGGCGCTGCTCGATTCGCCCGAGCGCCATTGGGGCTGGCTGGCGAGCGCGATCAACTTTGACCTTGATGCGTTGGTCATTCACTGGCGCGACCGGTTGGTAGTCGGTGAGCGACCAAATCAAGCGGTGTATCGCTTCCATGATAACCGCGTACTGGGGCGCGCCCTGAGTCATCTGCAACCCGAGCAGTACGCCGATTATCTGGGGCCGATCGCCAGCGTCTGTTACTGGCACGCGGGGCAATGGACGGTCACTGACAACCCGGACCCCGGCGCACATCTGCTGCCACCCGACCCGGCCTGGTTGAAAACCCCGACACCGGAAATTGTCTACGCGAACGTGCAGTTCGATAACACGCGCCGCTACTTGGTCCGTGAGCACACAGAAGCCCTGGCTCGGCTCGCCGCAGAGCGGGACGTGGATGACTGGTTGTGGGGCGTGATTCAACTGGCCCATTTATGGAATTGGCAGCAACCCGAGCAGGTGCATTTTTTGTTGACTCAGTGCTTGAAGGCACCGGGGTACTTGCCGCCCAGGACATGGCAACCGAAGCCGGAAGAGGACTCGGCGGCGCATTTTGAGCGGGTGTATCAGCAAGTGCTGTATTGGCAGGGAGATGCGGACTTATAAAGCGCGTCGTCAGTACCTTAAAAACGTACGAAATCACCCAATCAATGCGAACTTTCAAAACGACAATATGAAAAAAATTAAATTAGCAGCAAACAGAATGATCGTAATTTTGATTACGACCTCTTTAACTGGTTGCATTGGTTACACCCTAAAAACACCTGATCCTTATACACGCAGCGGAGACAAAACAACCCGTGAGTGGTGTGGGATTACGCTATGGGCTCTAATTTTACCAATTCCATTAATGCTGCCTGTATGCAAAATGTACAAGGACCAAAAATTCAACTCTGATTTTTATGCGTGCGGCCCTCTTATGTTTCTAGGACCTTTAGTTCATAGCTACAAAGGGAACGCTTTGTGTGGAAAATTCCCCGGATAATCAAAGGTAAGCGCAGAAGGGAACTGACCTTCTACATACCGGCTGGTCGCCACACTTTCCCCATTTACTCTGGCTGTACGGAAAACAAGGATGAAACCCTATGAGACATCAAAAAACGCTGGGGTGCTGTGGAGCCGCTTTGCACGTGAAACGGGTTATTCAAAGCTTAACCCTCGCCGCTGCCCTTTCCCTCACTTTGGGTTGTACTGCCGTTGGAAAGCGAGAGACATTTACCTTCGTTCCCGATTTTCCGCCTGACTTCAAGTACGAACTGACAGCCAGCTACGAGCCCGCCCAAGGGCAAACGTGCACCGTGCCGGGTGGGAAAGGTACTCAGCTTGGATTCAACAAGGTCTACATGGAATACAAAGCGACTTCCGAGATCCCGCTTTATAGAACCGTGAGTGGCTGTCCGTTGGCGTTGAACCGTGTGGAGGTCGAGGTCATGGGCATCTTTGGCCCTGGACGGGGCAACCGCAGTTATGACTATGCCGCAATTGCCGTGCGTCCAGAGTTGTTAGAGCGACAAATGGGCACTTTCAACACTGACGGCGTAGGTGAGTTCTCCGGTGAATGCCAATGGTTTTTCCGCACAGTCGGCCCCAAGCGTTACCTCATAAAAATCCTTTACTGCAAAAAGACTGATGCGCAGGGGAACGTCGCGAAAGGTCGTCCCTTCACGGCATACACGCTCGATCAGTTACCAGGAAAAACAGTGAAACTAAAAATTACATTGGCCCGTGAGGAGGAGCCTTACATGGGCGACACATGGGTGAAGATACCTGACGGCTGGAAGCGCTGTATGGGGAAAGGTTTCGAAGACCAGCATGCGTTTTGTTACGGCAATCACAAGGATTTCAGCACCTTCAGGATGGTGGATGAACGGATCTGCACCATTTACCCAGGCTGCACGGAAAACAAGGAGGAAAACCCATGAGTGTCGAATCTTTGGCTACGAGCGATATTCCATTTATGAAAGGCAACATCCACGCTTGCCCGTTGCGTGGCCACTCGACAAGTTTTCAGTTAGTAGACGAATTTGGTGATGGCAAGCCCTATGCCGGCTTGACTTACGAAGTTATCGACTACGAAGACACCGTTTACACCGGAAAACTAGATAACAACGGCTCCGCCAAAGTGGAAAACCACTTCTGTGGCCCGGTACTGCTCAAACTGAGCGAGGAGTATCGAGGACTTAATGACGATTACAGCGAATTAGTTCGCAGGAAGCATTACCCTCTCCCCATCACCGAACTACAAGTACGCGCCGAAAAAACCCGCTTTGTCGACAAATCAGGCGTACGCACGCTGGCAAATCCAGCGAAGGACCTCGCTGCCCCCGATGCCTATTACCAGGTTGAAGTGAGCGAACTGGTCAAGCACGTTGCGCATTTGCCGCCCTTGGCCTCGCGTAACTCCCCACCCAACACGGCGTTACACACGCTGTTCCGCCAGCCCGCAAAAACCAGATCATTCACACCTCAGAATAAAGTCGCCACGGATGGAGGAATAGGCGCTGTCATGACACCGGCAGACATGGGCATGTCCGAACTGGGGTTTGCCCCGCCGCCGCCCAAGCCAAAAGGCATCGCCTTACTGCCGAACAAACATCATGTGCTGGAAGTCCGTCCGATGAGAGCGCTGCGGCCGATGTTGTCGACTGGCAACGAGTTTTGCGCACTCAACCTCTATCAACTGGCACTGATGTCGACGTTGAGTTACACCGACTTTGGTCAAGACCCGAATACCCAACCCGTCGAAACGGATAGCGTGACCTTTCCACTGCGGCCGAGCAGTGGCAACTGGTTCGGTCATGCCTTGCCGCAATTTGATGAGCTATGGCAAGTCGATGACTCACAGACTGCGAAGTTCTACCCCTTGTATGAAGAGGTGTCCTACTCCAAACGTCTGGAAGTGGTGCCGTTCGATCCGCAGTTGTACCCAGTGGTTAACGACCCTGAACTGGGTGATGAGCAGGAAAACCCGGCCAAGCTGCATTTCCTTGATGATCGCAATCTAGAGGACAGCTCGGACACACAGGCTTTCATGACACATCACGACGAGTTGATATTGATCAGTGTCAGGGGAACCAGTGAGAAAGGACCCGACGCCTGGCTTGATGCAGATGCACACCAAGTACCCTTCGAGGAAGGGGATGGCAAAGTGCACAACGGTTTTTATCGGGCCGCGAAAGTGTCCTACACGTTTGCCGTGAAGTATTTGGAGAAATTCTACAGCGGACAAAAGGTGGTGATTTGCGGGCACAGTCTCGGCGGTGCGGTGGCGCTGATACTGGCGGAGATGTTGCGACGCGACACCCAATACTCGCCAGACATCGTGCTTTACACCTACGGAGCTCCCCGCGCCGCCGACTCAACCTTTATCGAAGCTGCAAAACCACTGAACCACCATCGCATCGTTTTCCACAACGACCCCGTACCGAGCGTTCCTTCTACCTGGATGAACACGCCGTCCAACCGCGTTCCGATGTACGCTACCCATGGGGCGGTACTTGCCCTTCACCCGGTGGGTGGTTTGGCATTTTTTGTAGGCGGGATCATCAACTTCACGGGTGCCCCCTATGGGCATCACGGTCAGTTACGTCACTTCATGCCGGTGGAATTTGGCGAAGGTCACAGGTCCTCCATCCTCTGGGAACCGGGTTGCAGCACGATCAACGATCATGGTTACGCCGAAGCGCTGCGACAGACTGATGGCTTACCGAAGCGCGGCAACTTTCTGCGGCAGGTGATAGATGGAGGCCATCACTCTATGGTCGGCAGCTACATTCCCGGCTGCTGGGCCAGCCTGCGCCGCTGGCAGGAAGCGCTGGAAAAAAAACGCTCGCTGGTGACTTTGACTGAATTCCAATGGGTCAGCGACGCCCTGACAAATGTCTCAGGACAGCTGAGTGCACTCAAAGCGAAAATCGAAAAACTCTCCCGTGCTTATGCCAATCCCCAGCGAGATGCCCAAGCGATAAGGGATCTTGAAAAAGAAGTCGAACAGATCGGCCAAACCAAGGCCCGTCTGCTAGCGCTGCACAAGCGGACGGTCATCGACTCTGATGTTTATGGCAGCTACGCCGACCAGCCCGAGTGGGTACAGGAAAATCTGCTGCGCTGGAAAGCCCATCCGGAAAACATCGTTCAGGAACAGTTGGCGATGATTCCACCAGTGGCCGAAGACCACGACGCAGCCATTGCGGCAATGACCGGAGGGCATGCCGTGGGCACGCCATTTCATCTGGATATTGATTCGATTGTGTAGCTTTGCTGGTGAAACGAGCACTGGATCATTTGCCAGTGCAGGAGATGGCGGCGCACAGCGCCAAGGTGTAGCCAGTACAGATCACTCCCACGCAAAGCGCGTGGGAATGATCAAAGACCTACAGAAACTCAATCAAGCATTCGGGCAAGGCACTGGTGCCCAGTCGCCCAGGTCCGGGTTCTTGCACATGCTGTTGACTTGAGTGGTGCCTGCGCTAGCCACTTGCTTGCTTTCAGCCTGTTTGGCTTGTGCGGTCTGCAGGGTTTTCTCGGTGGTGACCGCTTCTTTCGGCACGGTTGGCAGCACCGGTTTTTTCGCCGGTTTCACCGCTTTTTTGCTCTTGGTCGGTGTCACGACTGGCGTGGTGTCGGCGGTTGCCACGGTGACGACGTCAGTGCGCTGCACGCCGACTTGCTGCAGGTCTTTTTCGTAGGCCTGGGTGTAGTTGTTCAGGTCTTCGCTGGCTTTACCGTTCACCGCGACGATCAGATCGTTGGACTCTTTGAGGCCTGCGACGATTTCTGCCAGGCGCTTGCGGCCTTCGGTGTCGTTGACGGTTTTAGCCTTGCGGTCGGCGACCAGTTTGGTAAACGCGTTCTGGTAGCACTGCTGCGAAGTCTTGGCGTACGCGGTGCTGCGGTCGATGTCGGCGGCACTTTTGTTGACGTCGGAGGCGTAGGACGCGATGCGCTGGTTGTCATCGGCGATCTGCTTCTGGCGCTCGGTGTAGTAACCGGCCGCGCCGCCCGCCAGGGCACCGCCCGCCGCACCGATGGCGGCGTTGCGGCCACGGTTCTCGGAATCGACCAGGGCGCCCAGCAGTGCACCGCCAACAGCACCGACGGCGGCGCCGGTGACGACCGACTTGGTCATGTTCGAATCAGTGGCGCGCAGGTGCTGCACTGGCTCGTAGCAGTTTGGGTAGTACTCGACCTTGGTGCTCGAGACGACCTTGGAGGTCGGCGACGTGGCGCAACCGGTCAGTACGGTGCTGAAGCCAACGGCCATCAGCAGCAAGTGACGCTTGGAAAGCGAAGCAAAAGGTTTACGGGAGGAAAGCATAGTTGTGTTCTCTTTTAAGTTTGACCAGCTCAGCACGGCCCACCGCCGCCTGAGTCCCTTCCAAGCTCGCTGTACAACGAACGATCAAGACCGCTGGGCGTTCGATGCGAGCAACTCCTTCAATATCGCCGCCGGGTCGGCTCGTCGTTGCTGACGATAATCACCGACATGGCGAACGAATAACGTTGCGCGCGTGACCAGGCTCTTGCCCAGTACCGGCTTGCGCTCCAACTCTTCCTTGATGCGTTGAAACTGCGCCTGGATCACGGCATCGGTGTAGCGCGTGCCGGTCGCCAGGTTGTCGATGTAGATCGCCACCGCGCCGTCCAGCGCGCTGCGGCCATTGTCGATGGCGGTGGCGAACAGCTTGGCGCTGGCCTCGTCCTTGGCGTCCACGGCTTGCTGACGACTCTTCTGCAAATTGGTCAGGCGAATGTTGTAGTTGTTGACGGTCTCAGCCACCAGAGCCGCTGACTGGATCAGGTTGCCGGCCGCTTCCTCGCGCTGCTGGGCGATGAGCGAGACGTTGCGCTTGAGCTCTTCGTTGACCAGCCCGAGTTCGGCTTGCAGGCGTGGATCGACACTGGCAGCAATGATGCTGTCCAGGCGTTTGGTCGGGTCCTGGGCGTCGTCGATGGCATCGGTCAGCGAAGCCAGCCGACCTTCTTTCTGCCATTGGGCAAACAATTCCTTGTAGCGCGAACGTGGCGCCGACAACGCGCCAATCGCCACCCGGAATCCGGTGGTTTCGTTGTTTTGCTCGGTGCCGTCGGCGGCGAACAGCGGGTATTCGCGACGCATCCCGGTGAACAAGGTGCCTTCGCCTTCCAGATAGTTGCCGCCCTTGACCACGAAGCCGCCGTAGGTGCCTTGGCGGCGTCCGGCGTGTACTAGCTGGAAGGACTCCTGGACCATTTCGGCGGCATTGCCGATCACGTCGAACAGGCCGATGGGGTTCGGCAGTTTGGTGCCGATCGGCATCAACCGCGCTGCCTGACCAGTGCCGCCGGCGACTTGGTTGAACACCGCCCAATCGGCCAGTGGCCCGTCGCTTTCGCTGCCTTCCAGACGCCGGGGAAACAGACGCCCTTCCAAATCCTGACGGCTAATGGCCTGCCCGCCACGGGCAGCAAATTCCCACTCGACTTCGGTCGGCAAGCGCACAAACCCCAGCCCGCCGTCCTCGGCCGAGGTGCCGCGACCGCTCACCGGCAGCAGGTCCTTGTGGTATTTCATCAGCCAGGCGCTGTACACCGCCGAGAAGCGTTCGGCCTCGAAGCGCGACAACTTCACCTTGGGCAAACGCCCGGCCATGCCTTGCGGCGCCTCGGCTTGCAGTGCCTCGCAGGCCGGCGCCGGCTCGCCGCTGGCCAGCGATTGCGCTTGGGCCATGACCTGGGCGTATTGGCGGGCGGTGACTTCGTATTTGCCGATGAAATAGAGCATCGGCTTGAGCGGAGTCTTGGTGTCCGTCTTGGGCATCAACGGCGTGATGGTCTTGCCCCAATCCTTGGGCAGATCCTTGAGGGTGAACTGGCCGTTGATAAAGTCCCGGCGGTAACCGGAGATGAACGACTGTTGATAACCGGCCTCGCCCTCGCTGAATGGATAGCCGAGGCTGATCTCGCGGTCGTCCAGAGTGCCTTGCGCCAGGATGTAGACGTAACGGAACACCATCTGCCCTTCGCACGGCAGCGGCAAGCTGACGTCGTCGGCCAGCGGCTTGGGATTGTCCAGTTTGTCGGTGCTTTCATCAGCCCAGACCATGCTGGCCAGGCTCAGCGCCATGGCGGCGCCCAATAACTTATACATCTCGGATTCCTTCACACGCCTGGATTCGCGCCACTCGCCAGCCACCACAGGCCGCCGCCACGACGCTGACGCCGAGCACGGCTACCAAGGCCCACGCGTAGTGATGCGCCAGCAGATGACTGGCGTATTCGCCCGGCGCCTGCGCAAATAAATGGTTCAGGCCCGATTGCGCCAGGCCATACAGCCCGGCGCTCAACAGGGCCGCGAGGCCGGCGCTGTACAGCGCCTGCAACACAACAAACAGCAACAGCGCCGCCGTAGAAAACCCCAGCAGGCGCAACACCGACAACGCTCGACGCTTGCGCTCGACCGCCGCCAGCGCACCGGCAAAAATCGCCGCAAATGCTCCCGCCAAAGCCAATCCGGCGATGATCCAGAATACGATCGACAGGTTGCGGCTCAGCGATTGCACCTGGGCGATGGCCTGAGCCTGGGTCGAGACCAGCAGATTCTGCGCAGCGAAGTACTGACGCAGCGGCTCGACATCCGTGAGACGCCGGGCGTACAGACGAAACGCCGGGTACACCCGTTGCTCCATCACACCCACCGACTCCCCCGGCCAGTTGAACGCCGACACGGCACGGCCATCCCGGTAATCTTCAGCCGCTTCCAGCAGGGCCAACGGTGCGAACAACCCGTCCCGGGCGAAGGCTTCCAGCGGCAGTACGCGCAGCACCTGGACGCGAGTGCGCTGCGCCTCGCCATGACCGGCCACTTGCCTAGCGACGCTGGCCTGCAGCCAATCACCGGCCTTGGCCCCGAGCTTTTCGGCGGCGGTCTGGCTGAGCAGCACCTGATCCAGCCCTTGGGGTACCGGCAAGCTGCCGAGCAACGGATCGTTGTTGGCGGTGGGGATCATTTCGACGGTCACCGTCGAAGCGCCAGCGGTCAGGTCCGCCGTCGCGGCAATCTGCCGGGTGCGCGGCAAGGCGAAAGCCACCTCGTCGCGCCGGCTCAATTGTTCGATAAACGCGGCACTGAACCGACCGCCGCCCAGGGGAATGATTTCCCGGGTGGCCGGGTCGTTTTCCAGGCGCTCGGTCAAACTGCTGACCAGGCCGAATTTCAAGCCGAACAGCACCAGCAGCGGTGCGACCACCGCCACCAGCGCCAGCACCGAACAGGCCGACAGCCACGCATCGTTGCGGTAATCCTGCCAGGCCAGGGAAGCCACCAGCGCGCTGCGCATCAGCAGGTCTCCCCGAGGGTGGCGGTGACACCGCCATCAACGTCGCGATGACAACTGATGCGCCGCACCTGCAAACCGCTGGCGCGGGCCAGTGATTCATCGTGGGTGGCGACGACGCAGCACACACCGTGTTCGCGAGCCTGGGTCACCAGCAACTGCATCACTCGTTCCGCGTTCAGCGGATCAAGGGCGGCGGTCGGTTCATCGGCCAGCAGCAAACGCGGCCCATGGGCCAGGGCACGGGCGCAACTCACCCGTTGCCGTTGGCCGACGGACAAGTCACCCGGCTTTTTGCCCAGTTGATCGGCGATATCCAATTCCCCGGCCAGGCGATCCACGCTGCCGTCGTCTTTCAAGCCGAGCAGTTTGCGCGACAGGTCGATGTTGCCGCGCACGTCCAGAAACTCCAGCAGGCCACCGGTTTGCAGCACGTAGCCCAAGTGCCGGCGGCGCAGGTCCGCCAAGGCACTTTGCGCATCTGTGCGCCACAACCCGGTAATGTCCGTGCGGGTTTGGCCAGGCGCAAAATCAAACTGCCCGGCCTGATCCGGCGCCAGCACCAGCGCCAGCAAATCGAGCAATGTGCTTTTGCCACAGCCACTGGGACCGACCACCGCCAATTGCTCACCGGCACGCAGTTGCAGCTGAGGGATCATCAGGCTGTAACGCTGGCTGCCAACGCCCCGGTGTTTGTGCACTGCGCTCATGTTCAGCATCACGGCAGCGTCGACAACGGAACGCGGTACAAGGCATCACCCGGTTCGGCATCGCCGAAACGCACCCAGTTGGCCAAGTCGTTGTGGAAGGTTTCGTAGAGGCGGATTTTCGAGTCCAGTTCGTCGATAAAGTCCTCCTGCTCGGCCACGCTCAGGGAAAGCCACAAATCCTGGGTCATGTTCAGCGACTTGCTGCGGTAGGGCAGCCCTTCCAGGTACTCACCCAGCACCCCGCCATCGGCCAGGTTGCCACCCTTGCGCAAGGCCGAGGGATCGCGGCTCATGTAGGCACTGGCGCTGGCGATTTCCTGGAAGAAATTCTTCGGCGAGGTCTGGGTCTTGCGGGCGGCATCGACAATCAGTTTCAGCGATTGCTGCAAGTCATTGAGCTGCAACTTGGTCAGCATCACGCACACCTGAAATGCCGGCAGTGCCGGGTTGGTCAGGTCACGGTCGGCGGTCCAGGCGCTGACCAGTTGCGGCGCCTGGCTGGCGGCTTTACGCCCCAGGAAGTCCATGTGCATCGCATAGCCGACGGCCGCCGATTTGTCGCTCAGGCTCGGCGCGGCGCTCAGCAGCGGCACGGTTTGCGGCTTGTCGCTACGCACCTGATGCACTAGGTCGGCAAACACCGAACCGATCTCGTCCACCCGCTCACCGAACTTGCGTACATCGGCGCCCGGTACCGGAATGTACAGGTCGCCGATCTGCGGGTTGGCGTCGGCGGTCAGGGTGCGGTATTGGCTTTGCGCACCGCTGTGGGTTTTCTTGCCGGCATCGCTGAGCAGGTGCAAGGCGTAGATCTTGATCTGCTTGCCCAGCGCAGCCTGGCGCACTTCGGCTTCGTTCATTTGCGTGGCGGCATACGGGTCGTTCTTGCGCAAGGCACCGGCATCGGTGACCAACAGGATCAAGCGCCCGCCATAGCCGGACCAGTCCATGCCCTCGACCGCTTCCATCACACCGGCAAACGCATCTTCGTTGAACGAATGGCTGGACACCGTGGACGCCTTGACCTGACGCGCCAGGTCCATGAAGCGCTGTGGGTCGCGGCCCTGGTCCAGGGTGATCAAGGTTTTAGCGACGTATTCCAGGCCCGGGGTTTTCTGGGTGCTGCTGCGAAACCCCACCAGGCCGAAGCTGACACTGTCCTGCTCGCCCCGCTCGGCGATGCGGGTTTGCAGTTGGTGCACCACATCGCGGACCTGATCGATGTAGGGCTGCATGGACACGGTGGTGTCCACGACCAATACCACGGCGGTGCGGAACGCGTCGGCGTCAGCGGTAGTGATTGGCGTGTTGTTGGCAGCGGCCTTTGGAGCATTGCCGGGGTCGATGGACGCCACGTTCAGCAACTGCACCGGCTGGCCGTTCTCATCGAAGCTCTCGCGGGAATCGAAGATCGGCAATAGGTAAAACTGGTTCTGCGGAACCGCGCTGGCGGCCGGTTCCAGAGCCAGCACCTGTTGGTTGTCTTCGTGATTCTGCTGGGCCTTGAGCAGCAGGTTTTTTGCCGCCGACGGATCGGCCAGCAGCCTCTCCACTTCGCCGGGCTGACGCAGGAACATCACCGGCGCACGGCCGGAGCGTTCGGTGAACTTAAGTACCAGGCTTTGCTTCCAGTCGCTGACTTGCGCGGCCGGCAACCAGCCGTCACTGCGCCCGTCGGTGGCGGCGCCGACACGCAGCCACGGGCTGCCATCAACCTCTTTGCGCTGATAGACGTAAAGCACCGAGAACGCCGGCAAGGCCTTGTCGGGTGTGCCCCCCGGTTCGCTGGCGAGTTTCGCCCCCGGCTTGCTGAGTACCCGCTGGAACAAGGTTTTTTTGCCGGCCATCAGCAGCGGACGCTGACCGCCATCGACCTCCGTTGCCACGGGGGGCTTTACGGGTGGCGCCACGGTCGGCGGCGCACTGGCCGGCGGTGCCGAAACCACCGGCACCTTGGCGTCGGCTTCGACGTCACCGGACAGCCACCAATAACCCGCGCCGCCCAAGACCAGCGCCACGGCCACCGCGACAGCGGCGAGTGCGAACACCGGCCCCTTTCGCTGTTCCGAGACCGTGGACGACGGTGTCGGCTTCACAGTCGGCGGAACAGGATTGGATCGAGGTTGTGGCTGCGCGGGGCCGGTCGGTATATCGATGGACACCGGCGTCAGTCCCGCCAGGTCATTGCTCACCGCAATCGGCACTACCGGAATTGGCAATGGCCGGATGGTGGTCGCTTCAACCGATTCCCGAGGCAGATTATCCAGCGCCTGCAACAGCGCCGCTGCGTCCGGGAAACGGTCGGCCGGATCCTTGGCCAACAACTTGCGCAGCACCTCTTGATAGCGACCGTGGTGCACTGGCAGCTCCGGCAACGGTTCTGTCAAATGTGCCAGGGCCGTTGAGAGTGCGTCGTTGCCGGTATACGGCAGTTTGCCAACGAGGATTTCGTAGAGCACCACGCCCAGGGCATAAAGATCGGCCCTGCCATCAATATCCTGGCCGCGCGCCTGTTCCGGGCTCATGTAGCTGGGAGTACCGACAGCGAAACCGGCCTGGGTGAACTGGGTGCGGTCATCCATGGACTTGGCGATGCCAAAGTCGGAGAGCACCGCCGTGCCATCGGCACGGAACAGAATGTTCGCCGGTTTGACGTCGCGATGAACCAGCCCCAGCCCATGGGCATAGCCCAGGGCCGAGGCGATCTGACGGATATAGATCAGGCCCTGCTCCGGCGTCAGGCCGGCGGCGATGCGCTCCTTGAGCGTGCCATTGGGCAGGAATTCCATGGCCATGTAATACAGCTCACCGACATGGCCGATGTCATGGATGGTGACCGTATGCGGGTGAGACAGACGCGCCAGGGTTTTACCTTCGCGCAGGAAACGCTCGCAGAAACTTGGGTCCGCCGCCAGTGCGGCAGCCATGACCTTCAGCGCCACCTTGCGCTCCAGCGAGCGCTGGGTCGCCAGGTAAACGCTGGCCATGGCGCCTTCGCCGATCTCGCCGTCGATGTCATAGCCGGGGATCAGAATGTGCAGGGCGGAATTCATGACGGCACCTTCACGACAATGACGGTGATGTTGTCCGGAGCACCGCGCATCAGGCCCAGGGACACCAGGCTGCTGGCGATTTCACCGGGCTCGTCGTGGCTCAGCACCTCGCTGATTTCATGGTCTTCGACGGTCTTGGTCAGCCCATCGCTGCACAGCAGGTAACTGTCGCCAGGCATCAACAGCAGCTCGACTATCGCCAGTTTCAGTTGCGCCTCGACCCCGATGGCGCGGGTAACAATATTGGCCCGTGGATGCACCCGGGCTTCAGCTTCGCTGAGCAGGCCACTGTCCTGCAGATCCTGAACGTAACTGTGGTCCCGCGAGATGCTTTCGAGCAGGCCGTCACGCAGGCGATACAAGCGGCTGTCACCCGCCCACAGGCACACCCCGCGCAAGCCGCGCGCCGCCAACACCACCACAGTGCTGCCCATCATGGTCACGCCGCGGTTGGCGGTTTCTTCACGCACGACCGCGTTGACCCGCAGCAGGTCGGTTTTCAGCGCCGCGACGTATTCATCCAGAGAACGGCCTACGGCAACGTTGCGCAGGCTATCGACGATCAGGCTGCTGACGTAGTCGCCCGCCGCGTGCCCGCCCATGCCATCGGCGACCACCCACAGGCCGTTTTCCGGCCGGTCCAGGCAAGCGTCTTCGTTAACCTGGCGGACCATACCGACATGGCTCTTGCTTGCAGACTTGAACGTCTTTCCAACGCTTGGACACATCTACACAACACCTTCTTGGCCGAGCAAAAATTGCGCAAAATCAGCGGCGGCCGGCAGGCCCTGGCACCGCAATAAAGCAGGGGCGATACGCTCCGACCCCTGGCCCCACCAAAGGCTTGCGCCTTCGCAGGCCTGTTCGGCGAGGGCGGTCATTCGCGCCTTCGGGTCGGTGGCATCAAAACGATGCAGGCCGGCAAAACGGCTGCTTGGAGCACGTGGCAGGTACGCTGGGCCGCCCAGCGTTTCCAGCCCTGCACCGAAGGCTTCGAAGCTCGCCTCCACGCTTAACGTGCTCAACAGCAATTGCTCAACTTGCTCAAACCAGACATCCGAGCCGCCCACCACCGACGCCGGGTCAGCGTCGTGATCCAGCAGCACAGCAACGGTCAGCGGAAAATACCGGCCAACCCGATCGATGCTCGGCATCACCACCCCAACGGCGGCCTGCGGCCCACATACACCGGGCCCGAGCATGAAGCGCCACAGCGGACTGACCAGATAGGCATCCAGCCAACGCTCCCCGAGGCTCTGGCTGGCGAGCAGGCCCGCCGCCAGCCACGAATCCCAGGGGCCGATAAAACTCTGCGGCAAGCCACGGCTGACAAAGTCCCCGCGACTGGCCAGCTTTCCATAGAAGCCCGGCGTGCTCATAAACGCTCCGGCAGGCTGAAACCGCTGAGCACACGGCTCTTGAACGGGTTGAAGGCGCTGTTGGCCCGCAGCTCATAAGAGACGCTGGCGCCGTCGACCCGCAGCCGCAGGTTGAAGCGATCCGGCGAGTTGCCGGCGGTCAGGTCCGATTGCTCCAGCAGGCGGAACCAGGCCCAAGGCCCGTCCAGGGTGATGCCCGAACGACCGCTGGCTGAAGGCGGCATGATCGAGATCCGCACCACGCCAATGCTGCCGGGGTTGGGCCATTGCATGGAGGTGGGGCGACTCGGGCCGTGGTCGTAGCTCAATTGCTGGCCGTCGAGGTCGAGCAAAAACTGGGTGATGGTGGCGTCCATCGCCACTGGCTTGAGTTCGAAGCGCACCATCGGCTGGGTGCCGCCGGAACGGAAAAATGCATCCCGGATGGTCGCTGCCCGCTGGAAGGTTTGCAGCACGCCCGGGGCGATGCCGAGCTTCTGTGCGGCGCCCGGCTGCCAACGCCAGGCCTGGGTCGAGGTATCCACGTACGGCTGCAGGTATTTGCGGAAATAGTTGTCCATCACCCCGCCCACGCCGAAGAACTGGCCGAAGTCATCCAGGGTCGCGTCCCGCGCACTGCCCGGCGACATTGGGTAACGCCCGGCCAGGGACTGGCGATAGATGTTCACCACTTCGCTGGTCCAGGCCGCGTTCAGTTGATTGCGTACCCCGCCCATCATGCTGTTGGTGGTGGAGTTGACCACCGACCTGACCAGGCCCTGCACCAGCGGCGGCTGACGTTCGGCGTTGAGGCTGACCCGTGTCGCGGCCGCTGCGGCCTGGTTCTTGGCTTCGCCGAGCAAGGCGTCGCCGCTGGCGCCGACCATGGCGCTGACCTGCACATACAGGGCGTTCATGTCGGCCAGCAGGCCGTCGATGGCCGCCGGCTCGCCTTCGTTTTTGCTGACGATGCTGTTGAGTTCGGCAAAATGCGCGGTGATGGGATCTTCACTGGCATCCACTGTGTTTTGCGTCGCCTGCTCCTGGCCGAGCAAGCTGCCCAAGCGCTCCTTGAGCTTGTCGACCCCGCCCTCCACCGGCGCGCCCTTGGCGGCCAGCAGGCGTTCTTCCTGTTGCAGGTCGGTTTCCTTCGCCACTGCTACCAGCAGTTTTTTCAACGGCGAGGTCGGGCCAGAAATCACCCGCAACACATCGGCGGCCTGGGCCACGCTGGTGATCGGCACGAAGTCGATATCAGCCAGTAAGGCATCCCACTGGCGCTGGTAATCCTGGAAATACAGGCGGCGCACGTCGGCGGCCAGGCTGACGACGTTCTGTTGTTCTGCCTGGTCGCGACCGAGCACCCACTGCTCCTCGGCCAGGGTGCCGGTCTGGTTCAGGCTGGTGAGCAAAAACCCTTGGCGGTAACCCTTGGCCGTGAAGAAGCCGCTCAAGGGTTCGCCCAGCGGCTTGCCGCTCTTGCGGCTGAACACCAGCGCGGCATCACGCCCGGCCGCTTCGTTGAGACGAAAGTCCGGAATGCCGTCCGGCAGTTTCTGCCGTTTGACCCGGTCATAGACACGCTGAGCCACTGGCAGCTGCTGCAACTGCCGACGCAGGTCGTCGATCAGGCGCGGGTCCAGACGTGCGGTGGGCGGATGGCGCTCGAACAGCGCCTGCAAGTGCTCCTCCATGGCCACACGCTGCTCGGCCGGCAAGTCGCGCGGCAGGCTGCGATCCCAGTCCAGGGCGATCCACGCCTTGATGAAGTCGGCATCGTAATGCTCGCTGTCGGCGAGCATCAGGTAGGCCTTCAAGCCTTCGTAAAGGAAGTCCGAATTGCCGCCACCGTGCAATTGCTCTTCGATGCGCGTGAGCAAGCGTGGCGCGAAGACTGCGATCAACAACTTGCGATAGACGCTGCCAGACTCGGCTTCAAGCATGTCGCCCTGATACAGGCCCAGGCCTTCGGCCCAGTTCGGCGAATCGTCGGCCAGGTGCTTCACCGCGTTGAGCAAAGGCAACACCGCAAGCACGTCCCGTTGTGCCGGGCTGAGGTTCTGCACGGCCTGGCCCAGGGGCGCGACTTTCTGATCGACTTGCGTGATATACGCCTGGTTGGCGCGGTAACTGACCCACCACAAGGTCCCGACCACCAGCACCAGGGCCACGGTCGAGGCCAGCACACCCCGGGCAATCCACTTGCGTCGACGTTCGACTTTCGGGTTGACCCCCACCAGCCCACGCTCGGCAAAGGCCACGGCGCTGAAGAGTTTTTCGATGAAGTAACTGCGCCCGGTGCCGTTCTGGCGCGCCAGGTGCTGGCGGTCCAGGTTCATGCTCTGGGCCATGGAGCCGATCAGCCGGTCAATCGGGCTGCCTTCCTGGGTGCCGCTGGTGAAATACACCCCGCGCAATAGCACCCGCTCTTCAAAGGCGTTGGGTTTGAATACGCCCTCAAGGAAGCTTTGCAGGCAATCCTTCAACGCGCCGAACTGTTGCGGGAAACCGTAGATCAGATCGCGCCGCGCCGGGTCGCGCTCCTGTTGCAAACGCTCCACCAAACGATCGTTGAGGCGCTGTTCCAGGCCGGTGAATTCGCTTGGCAGATGGGCCAGTGGGCTGTCATGGTTTTTGCCGTCGTCCAGGGCAAAAGTCATACCCCAGACCTGGGCCCGTTCTTCCTTGCTCAGGCTATCGAAATACTCCATGAACCCTGGCACCAGATCGAGCTTGGTCAGCATCAGGTAGATCGGAAAGCGCACACCGAGTTGCGTGTACAGCTCCTGGATACGCAGGCGGATCGCGGCGGCATGGGCGGCGCGCTCGGCGTCGCTGCCCAGCAGCAGGTCGGAGAGGCTGATGGCGATAAACGCGCCGTCGATCGGACGCCGGGCCCGCTGTTTTTTCAACAGGCCGAGAAAACCCAGCCACGCTGCTTTATCGACTGTCGCGTCGCTGTCCTGGGTGGTGTAGCGCCCGGCGGTGTCGAGCAGCACGGCCTGATCGGTAAACCACCAATCGCAATTGCGCGTGCCACCAACACCGCGTACCGCCCCGGCGCCCAACTGCGCCGCCAACGGAAAATGCAGCCCGGAATTGACCAGCGCCGTGGTCTTGCCTGAACCCGGCGGACCGATGATCACGTACCAAGGGAGTTCGTACAGGTTACGTCGCTCGTCACCGCCCAGCTTGGCTTTCTTCAACAGCGCCAGGGCTTCGTCCATGCGCTGGCGCAGGGTTTCGAGCTCCTCAGAGGTGGCGATGCTGGTCGGATCCGGCGGGGTTTGCGCCGCCAGGCTGCGCATGACTTCGGCGGCCTGACGGCGCGCCTGGATGATGCGAAACACCCGGTAGGCGATCCACACCGCGAACACCAGAATGATCAGCGCCCAGCGCCGGCCTTCGGGCACCAGGAATTCGAGCAGCGGCCCGACAAACCAGATGATCAGGCTCAGGGCGATCAGCCCCAGCAACGGAATGACCCAGCGGATGATAAAACTGAAAAACGCCTTCACTCGACCCCCTCCGCCAACACTGTGATTTCGACCCGACGGTTGCGTGCGCGGCCCTCTGTTGTAGCGTTCGAGGCCAACGGTTCGGTGTCGCTGCGGCCTTCGGCGCTGAAGCGTTCGGGCTGGCCGGTCTTGGCCGAAAGGATTTGCAGTACCGAATTGGCCCGCGCCTCGGACAAGGCCCAATTCGATGGAAACCGCAAGGTGGCAATCGGGCGATTGTCACTGTGGCCGGTCACCCGGACCTGGCCCTTGACCTTGCGAACGGCATCGGCGATGCGCAGCATCAGCGGCTGGAAATTGTCGACGATGCTGGCGCTGCCCGAGGCGAACAGCTCATCGCCACGGATGGTCACCACTGAACGGTCAACGGCATCTTCCACAGCGACCCGACCGGCCTTGATTTCATCAGCGAGGAAGCCTGCCAGGCGGGGACGCTCGATCAGTTTCGGTTGCACCACCGGACGGTCGATGGCCTGCACCGGGATCTCGCCCAGAGCATGGATATTTTTAAACACCGGCTCGGCATCGGCGGCCAGCTTCAAGCGCAGGCCGAACAGCAGTGCCAGCAGCAACGCCACGCCGATGGCCACGGCGATCCAAGGCGGCATGAATTGCGCCAGCCGGTCGCGGGCCACGGTGACGCCGCGCCAATGGGGCGACAGTTCACGCTCATAATCGCCACGGGCGCTGCGGATGACCGCGCTGGTGCGTTCACGCAAGGCTTCCAGTTGGCTGCGACCGTCGTTCATGACCCGATAACGCCCTTCGAAACCCAGGCACATGCACAGGTACAACAGCTCCAGCAGATACAAACGTTCGCGGGGGCTTTGCAGGCAATGTTCCAACAGCTGGAACACTTTCTCGCCGCCCCAGGCTTCGTTGTGCACGGTGATCAGCAGGCTCTGTTTGCCCCAATCGCTGGCACCACCCCACGGCGTACTCAACACCGCTTCATCCAGGGCGGTGCACAAGGCGTAACGGGCCAGCAACACATCGTTGCGCACCACGCCGGCAGCCTCGGCGCGCTCCTCGAACTGGCGCAGGTAGGCCAGTAATTGCGCCCGCAGGCTCGCCGGCGCCGGGTGGGCAATGGTGTTGCGCAAGCGGGTCAGCAAAGCCAGCAACGGGCCAGCGGCACTCTCCAAGGGGTTGAGACCTTCGGCCGTGCCGATCAAAAGCGGCGCGGCCGGCATCGAAAGTGGCGCGGCCTGGCCGCGACCAGCCTCCGGGCGGACCGGGTCGGCGCCACGGCCACCGGGTGTCGGCATGAATTGGGTACGATCGTCGTTGCTCATTGCGGTTTATCCTCGGATCGCCCAGAAAGCCAGGTTCAGCCCCGGGAATTGCCCCGCGATGTAGAACGCAAAACCGCCGGAGTTGGCCAGTTGCTGCCAATGCTCGCTGCCCCGGTCCAGTTCGTAATAAGTGGAGCCGGCGTGATACGGAATCTGCCGTGGCGCCACCGGCAGCGGCAGCAGGCCAATGCCCGGTAATTGCAGGTTGACCAGGTTGCGGATGTGCTCCACCGAGCCGACCTTGCTCTGTTGGCCGAAGTGGCTGCGCAGGGTTTCGGCGGGCACGTCGGCGCGCACCACCAGGATGAAGCTGGCACTGTCGAGCAGGGCCTTGTCGGCCAGCATCGCCACATGAACGCCGTAGGCTTTTTCGACGATCGGAATCGGCGTGGCCTTGCTGTCGATCAGCATCGATAGCGCCTCACGCAAGGCTTGCATCACCGGCGCGTAACTCAGTGCCAAGTCATCGTGCTGGTACTGCGGGTATTCCTGGGGTCGCCGCCCGGAAGCGGTAAAGGTCGAGAACTCGCCGGCCAGACTCACCAGCTCGCTGTAGAACCGCTCGGGGTGCAACGGGCTCAACTGACTCAAGTGCTGGATCAGCGGCTGGGCACGGTTGACCAGTTGCAGCAGCATGAAATCGGCAATCTCCGAGGCACCGCCGGCACCGGATGCCACCACTCGCCCGGCGAGGGCTTCGCCGCGCTGATGAAGCAGGCCCAGCAGTTCGCTGCGAAACGCGGCCAGGGGATTGGAGGCGACCACATCCAGCAGCGGCGGGATGTAAGTGTCGTCGAGCACCAAGGCTCGGTCGGCGCGTTTTTCCTTGATTCGTACCAGGCCGATGGCGGCGTAGTCGCTGATGCCATCCTGGGCTACCAACAATCGCAGCGCCCTCGACCCCACGGCCACGGGGGCCTGGTTTTCGAACGGCGCGTTGTCGTCCCGTACTTCGCGCACCTGGCTCACGTAGCGCGCAGCGCCCAGGGTTTCGCCTTCGTCGACCGTATCACGCGCACCGGCGCGCTTAAGCGGCAAGGCCAGGTACACCAAGCCATCGCGCAGGTTGTCATCGACATTCAGGGGGCTCGGCGCCAGGTCATCCTGGGGAATGTTGAATGGCGTGCCGTCCGGCAACAGACCCCGCGCCGAGATGATCGCCAGTTTGCCCTGGGCCAGCAGGCCCTGGTCGATCAGCAATTCGGAGAAACCCCAGGCGCCGGCCGACAACGGGCGGCTCCGGGCGTCGATGAGGTTCTCCAGGTAACGGTCATGCTGCTGAAAGTGCTGCGTTCCAATGAACATGCCTTCCGACCAGACCACTCGATTGTTCCAGGACATGGGGGGCTCCGATTGCTTATTGGGCAGGGCTGGATGGGGAAACCACGACGGCGCTGCGCACGGCTCGCACGTCGAGGCTGATCTGGTATTCGGTGTATTGGCGCGGCGGAACATTCATCACCGCGCGCCACAACGACTGATCCAGCTCGCGATACCCCACCAGTACGCCGATATGGCGGGTGGCCGGGTCGAGGTCGCGCTGCAGGCTCAACTGCTGGCCGGGCTGGATCAGCACTTCGTCCTGATCGATCAGATCGGCGCCGAGCGTCGCCTGGGCCCGCTCGGCCAGTGCGAAATAATCGGAACGGCCGAAGGTGGCAGCATTTTTCAATTCGAAAATACGCACCCGGACCGGGGCTGGCTGGCCAGTGGCGCCGGGGTTGAGCCCGGCAATGGCGTGAAAATGCAATTCGATGGCGGCCGTGTCGGCCTCAGCCTCTTCGGGCTGGGGTTTGGCCGCATCCTTGGCACATGCGGTCAGCAGAAGCGCGGTGGCAACTGCGAGTAAAAACCTGGGAATCATCCTGCGTCCTCAATGACGTTTCAGCTATCCGTTGTTCCGTTCTTTGCTATGAATGGCGTTATGCGATGGCGACGCTCAGCCGCGGCGCTGCCTTGTACTGTGTTCTTCGTAGGCGCGGCTGAATTCCCGACCGAACAGGTCCTGGAAATCCTCTTGGGCCTCGCGGGAAATATTGCTGTAGAGCTCGGTGAACTGCTGCCAGTACTGGGCCTGTCGCGAGCCGTTGAAAATGCTCGACAGGCCACCGGGCTTGCCCATGCGCTCTTCCAGTTGCGCCGGTTCGAAGCGCGCCAGCAGGTGCTTGATCGCCGCTTCCACGCCGGCCATCACCGCCAATTGGTGGGCACGCAAGTCATCGAAGCTGTCGCGCACGGCCAGGTCCGGTGACATGAACGCCTGATTGCTGTGGCGCAACAGCAACAGCAATGCTTCATCGACATTGGGAGCGAATTTCAGCGGGTTGTTTTCCACCGGTTGAATCATCGTCTGCTGAATGCGGAACTCGCCCTTGAGGCTGCTACGGGCGCGCAAGACATCGATCAGGCCTTCGACCATCAGCCGATAACTACGGCCG
This sequence comes from Pseudomonas sp. F-14 TE3482, assembly GCF_053629455.1. Lineage (NCBI taxonomy): Bacteria > Pseudomonadati > Pseudomonadota > Gammaproteobacteria > Pseudomonadales > Pseudomonadaceae > Pseudomonas > Pseudomonas sp. F-14 TE3482. Next base: position 1,346,934 of record NZ_JBRJII010000001.1, on the reverse strand, counting down.
ATGCTTTCCATTTGCGCTTCGGCCTGGGCCTTGTCCAGGCGCACTTGATCCAGCCCGGCGCCGCGCAGAAAGGCTTGCAACAGGTCGGGTTGAGAATTGTCGGCCGGGCTGACCGGATCGACCAGGCGCTGGACCACGGCCACGGGCGGTTCGCAAAGGGGAGCCGGTTCGATCGGTACGTTGATGTGAGGTACGGGCGGCGGCGCAACCTCTGTAACAGGCAGAGGGGCGATCGCCACCGGTGCAGGCTTGTCGCTGAACAGGTCCCAATCTTCCGGAATCACCGGGGCCGACGCCAGCGGCGCAGGCCCGGCCACGGGCGTTGGGGCGGGGATCGGGGTCGGTGGGCGGAAGTCATGCTGCTCGGCCGGGACATGGTCGGGCTGGGTGGCCGGTGGGACGCTGGTCGGTGTCAGAAAGTCGAACAGGTCCGGCATCGTGTCCATGGCCGATACGCCCTGAAAATGTGCAGGTGGCGTCATGGGCAACGACGTCGGCGTATTCACGACGGCGCCCTGACGCCCCATCAGGGCTTCGAAGCTGCTGGACGAATCGGCGAAAGGGTTGCCGTCGGTCACCGGCAGACTGAAATCGATACGCGCCTGGATTTCATAATCACCGATGCGGATAACTTCGCCATCTTGCAACGGCTCGCTGTTGCCCTTGCGCAGACGAATACCGGCCTTGACCAATTCCACACCATTAGTGCTGTTATCAGTTAAGTAATACCGGCCATCTTTATATTGAACAACGCAATGTTTGCCGGACACCAAACGCTCTGGATCGGGCAATACCCAGTCATTATCAGAATTACGGCCAATTGCCATCACACCCTGATCCATGGATTTCTCAGGGCACTGGCCAGGGGTAATTTTGTGATAACTAGTGATAGTCAAACACAGCGACATCTTGCCTCCTTGCTGAACACTTTGCGCGCGGGCGAATCGGGATTCACTCCCGCCAGACTCGCTCCGACAACCTTGCAAAAACAACCTTGAAACGGCTTTTTACCAGCATGATTGCTGATCTTAACCGGCCTGCGTGACAAAAAAACCTGCATGAGTGCCTGCTTCGACCTATCAGTCGCGCGGGTTGTTAAGCACCTCACATCTGTCACACAGAGGAAATAGCTTACCTTGACAAGCCATAAGTACTACACCAAAAATGAACAACTTCTTGAATATCAATGATGGCACTTTAAGATCACTGTGTATCCAAAGGGCCATTACACTCAAGGAAACATGTGAAGTTCCACTTGGAACTAACGTGTGAACAGCCCGACTGTCAGTCGGGCGATATGGAGATCAAATTCAGTGGAAGTGCCTTTGCTGCTCGCCGCCGTTTCCGCGACTTCGCCTTGTGGTGAAGATTTGGAATATGACGCGGATTTTTTGCGCCTGGAACGCGATTCCCAAGGCCAGCCCGAGCGCAGCATGGGCGATTCGATATTGCCTGCCGCCCCCCCTGAATGGCGCAGCATCCAGCAGCAAAGTCTGGATTTGTTGCAACGCAGCAAAGACCTGCGTATCACCCATTTCCTTTTGCAAAGCTCCCTTGCCCTTGAAGGCGTTACCGGCCTGGCTCGCGTCCTGACACTGATCAGCGAATTGCTCAAGCAATACTGGGCCGACCTGCATCCGCGTCTGGATGCCGAAGACAACAACGACCCCACTGTGCGCATCAATGCCCTCGCCGGCCTGACGTCCGATGCAACCATTCGCCTGCTGCGCGAAAGCATCCTGGCCCGTTCGCGAACCTTTGGTGCTGTCAGCCTGCGCGCCGCCGCTAATGCCAGCGGCCTGCAAAGCTTCCCTGACGAGAACCTCGGCGCCGAGCAGCTCGCCGGGGCGTTCCTGGACAGCGATCCCGAACAGTTGGAAATCACCCGCGCCGCTTTGCACGAGGCCCGCAGCGTCGCCGAGGCCATCGAGCAACAGGTCAGCGAACAAATCGGCTCCGCCCAGGGCGTTGACCTTGGCCCGTTGAAGCAACCGCTCAAAATGGCCTTGCAGATTCTCGGCCAGTTCGCCCCCCAGAGCGGCGACAGCCCCCTGCCCGATGCCATCAGCGACGACAGTCCCGCGCCGGTTGAATACGCCACCGCGCCGAGCACACCGCGCAGCACTGGCGAAATCAACAACCGCGACGACGTGCTGCGCAGCCTGGACCGGATTCTTGCGTACTACACCCGTCATGAGCCCTCCAGCCCGCTGCCGGTGCTGTTGACCCGGGCGAAGAATCTGGTGCATGCCGACTTTGCGGCCATCGTGCGCAACCTGATTCCCGACGGCATGAGCCAATTTGAAAACCTGCGCGGACCAGACAGCGAATAAAAGCGAACGGATCACGCAGTCACGTCACCGGTACCACCGATGACGCCAACACCGTCGCTTGAGCGACCAGGAGCAGCAACGTGGCGAAGCAAAGTTCTCAGAAATTCATCGCGCGCAACCGTGCGCCTCGAGTGCAGATCGAGTACGACGTCGAGCTCTACGGCGCCGAGAAAAAGGTCCAGTTGCCCTTCGTCATGGGCGTCATGGCGGACCTCGCCGGCAAGCCCGCCGAGCCTCTGGCACCTGTGGCCGATCGCAAGTTCCTGGAGGTGGATGTCGACAACTTCGACTCGCGCCTCAAGGCCATGCAGCCACGCGTCGCGTTCCATGTGCCCAACGAGCTGACCGGCGAAGGCAACCTAAGCCTGGACATCACCTTTGAAAGCATGGACGACTTCAGCCCGGCCGCCGTGGCGCGCAAGGTCGACTCGCTGAACAAGTTACTCGAAGCGCGCACCCAACTGGCCAACCTGCTGACCTACATGGACGGCAAGACCGGTGCCGAAGAAATCATCATGAAGGCCATCAAGGATCCGGCGCTGCTCCAGGCGCTTGCCAGTGCGCCGAAGCCAGCCGAGCCTCAGGCTTAATCAGGACGAATGATCATGACCGATTCAGTACATGCAGACGCTCAGACACTGAGCACCACCGAAGAAGCCAGCGAGTTCGCCTCCCTGCTGCTGCAAGAATTCAAACCCAAGACCGAACGCGCTCGCGAAGCCGTCGAGACCGCCGTGCGCACTTTGGCCGAACAGGCCCTGGCGCAGACCGACCTGGTGTCCAACGACGCCATCAAGTCGATCGAATCAATCATCGCCGCCATCGACGCCAAGCTCACCGCCCAGGTCAACCAGGTCATCCACCACCCCGATTTCCAGCAACTGGAAAGCGCCTGGCGTGGCCTGCATTACCTGGTCAACAACACCGAGAGCGATGAGCAACTGAAGATTCGCGTGCTCAATATCTCCAAGACCGACCTGCACAAAACCCTGAAGAAATTCAAGGGCACCGCGTGGGACCAGAGCCCGATCTTCAAGAAGATGTACGAAGAAGAATACGGCCAGTTCGGCGGCGAACCTTATGGTTGCCTGGTCGGCGATTACTACTTCGACCAGTCGCCTCCAGATGTGGAATTGTTGGGCGAGTTGTCGAAAGTCTGCGCCGCCATGCACTCGCCGTTCATCGCAGCCGCATCGCCGACCGTGATGGGCATGGGCTCGTGGCAGGAACTGTCGAACCCGCGCGATCTGACCAAAATCTTTACCACCCCGGAATATGCCGGCTGGCGCTCGCTGCGCGAATCGGAAGACTCGCGCTACATCGGCCTGACCATGCCGCGTTTCCTCGCGCGTCTGCCATATGGCGCCAAGACCGATCCGGTGGAGGCCTTCGCCTTCGAAGAAAGCACCGACGGTGCCGACAGCTCCAAGTACACCTGGGCCAACGCCGCTTACGCGATGGCGGTGAACATCAACCGCTCGTTCAAACACTTCGGCTGGTGCTCGCGCATTCGTGGCGTGGAGTCTGGCGGTGAAGTGGAAAACCTGCCGGCGCATACCTTCCCGACTGACGATGGTGGCGTGGACATGAAATGCCCGACCGAAATCGCCATTTCGGACCGCCGCGAAGCGGAACTGGCGAAGAACGGTTTCATGCCGCTGCTGCACAAGAAAAACACCGACTTCGCCGCGTTCATCGGCGCCCAGTCGTTGCAGAAACCGGCCGAGTACGACGACCCGGATGCCACCGCCAACGCCAACCTGGCCGCGCGCCTGCCATACCTGTTCGCCACCTGCCGTTTCGCTCATTACTTGAAGTGCATCGTGCGCGACAAGATCGGCTCCTTCAAAGAGAAGGACGAAATGCAGCGTTGGTTGCAGGACTGGATCCTCAACTACGTCGACGGTGACCCGGCGCACTCCACCGAAACCACCAAGGCCCAGCACCCATTGGCTGCGGCCGAAGTGATCGTCGAGGACGTGGAAGGCAACCCGGGGTACTACAACTCCAGGTTCTACCTGCGCCCGCACTATCAGCTCGAAGGTCTGACCGTGTCGCTGCGCCTGGTATCCAAGCTGCCTTCGGCCAAAGGCGCGTAAAAGACTGCAGCGGCACGCTTGTGTGGGAGCCGGGCTTGCCCGCGATGGCATCAACGCGGTTCTGCTGAAAAACCGCAGTGCCTGCATCGCGGGCAAGCCCGGCTCCCACAGGTTCTGTGCCTTGACTGGCATTGGACCAGGCTCGAGAAAGCGTGATTCTGCAGGAGCTTTGGACAGATTTCGCAAGGTCAGCGTTAACCAAACAATGTGGTAGAGACCACACAGGGAGAAAACATGGCTGTTGATATTTTCATCAAGATCGGCGACATCAAGGGCGAGTCCATGGACAAGGCCCACAAGGACGAGATCGACGTCTTGAACTGGAGCTGGGGCATGTCTCAGTCCGGCAACATGCACGTGGGCAGCGGTGGTGGTGCCGGCAAGGTGAACATCCAGGACCTATCGCTGACCAAGTACGTCGACAAAGCCTCACCGAACCTGATGATGCACTGCGCCAGCGGCAAGCACATCGACAAGGTCAAGCTGACCGTGCGCAAGGCCGGCGGCGAAAGCCAGGTCGAGTACATGATCATCAACCTGGAAGAAGTGCTGGTCACGTCCCTGAGCACCGGCGGCTCGGGTAGCGATGATCGCCTGACCGAAAACCTCACCCTGAACTTCGCCAAGGTACTGGTGGACTACCAGCCGCAAAAAGCCGACGGCACCAAGGAAGGCGGGCCGGTCAAGTTCGGCTGGAACATCCGCCAGAACGTCAAGGTGTAATCGAAGATGCCCCCGGCGTTATGCGCCGGGGGTGTTTTGGTGCTTGCTCGAATCCAATCCTTTTCCCTCCGGTGTCTGAGTCATGGCCAAGCCTTCGTTTATTAATTTGTGGAGCAGCTATCCCACCGTCAAGGATCCATGCGACCAGCCCTGGGGCAACCAGTGCGCGATTCGTATGAGTGTCGCGTTGAATGGCGAGCTGACCATCAAGGTCAACAAGTCGACCTACACCGACCCAAAATGCAAGCATGACCATGCCCGTGGCGCCGAGTCTCTGGCGAACTGGCTGTGGCGGCATCATTTGGGGCGTCCGACCATTTTGAGTGGTAGCGCAGCCGATCGTCTGAAACTCAGCCAGAAGACCGGAATCATCTTTTTCAAGGATTGCTTTAGCCGTGCAAACGAGCCTGAAAGCGAGCGCTCAGGCGACCACATCGACCTATGGAATCGTGGCCGAACCAAAGGCTTCTTTGATGGTGATTTCCTTTCCAGACAGGTCTGGTTCTGGGAGTTGACATGATAGGGCCAATGCTCCGAGCGACACTCCTGTACAGCCTGCTGATCAGCTTGAATGCCTGCGCTGAAACCGATCCAGACCAACTCGACGCACCCGCTCGCACTCAAGGAACGTTCGCTGGCCAGCTACTTAAGTTGGTCGACCAGAACGGTCAATGCGCCGTCCTCAAACCTGATCAGACTCATTTGGTACTGGGTATGGAATGGCCGTGCTATTTCAACCTGAACCCAAAGGGTGAATTGCGGGTAGAAATGTTCAGAGACGTCCCGATCTTCCTGGTCGAACGGAGCGTCCCCGAACCATCGCCTAGTCGGGACTGCGAGACAAAATCCCAAGCCGTACGCAAAATCAACGGCGTTCTGGAAGCCTCGTCGGTCAACCCCAGCGCCATGTGCGGGCTCGGCCAGCAAGACCAGAAAATGTTTACGGCGCTATTCCGGTGGTAACCGAAATCGCCATCCGCGATCGCCTGCAACCGTCCCTCCCGGCCCGGTTGAATGCGCCGATGGCGTTTGCTGCTTGCTCCAATCCAGTCCTTTCCTGCTCGGTGCCCGAGTCGTGGTCAGGTCTTCGTTCATCAATGAAAAAGCATCTGCTCACCGTGTGCCTGGCGATGAATTTCATCAGCCTGGGCGCATGGGCCCAACATGCTGAACCGACGGCCACCCAGGCAGTCTTCGTCGGACAACAACTCAGATTGGTTGACGATCAGGGCCGATGCACACTGGTCAAACCCGACCAGACTCGTATGAAGCTGGACATGGAATGGCCTTGCAGCTTCAGTTTGGATAAACCGCAAAGGCTGCGTGTAGAGACTTTCAACGACATTCCGATATTCGCGGTCTGGCGTAGCGAGCACATGCCAGCGCCTAGTCGCGACTGCCTCAGCAAAATGCAGGCTATCCGCCAAATCAACGGAGCCCTGGAAGCGGGCGCCGCGAGTAACTATGCCTCCTGCGGCTCGGGCGGGGACCAAAAAATGTATGTGGGGCCATTTACGTGGTAACCGAAATCGCCACCCGCGATCGTCTGCAACCGTCCCTGCTGGACCGGTTGACCGATGACGACCCGAGCAATCCCAAGGAAAGCGCCGACAAGCGCGTGCTCTCCCTGACCCAATTGAAAGCCTCGGTGCTGCGCGACCTGGCGTGGTTGCTCAACACCACTTCATTGCTCAGCGCCGATGCGACGTTGCACACCCCGGCCGGCACGTCGGTGGTCAACTTCGGGCTGCCAGCCCTGGCCGGCAACAGTGCGTCGAACGTCGATATCGCGGCGCTTGAAGCGCTGATCCACCAGGCCATCGCTACGTTCGAACCGCGGATTCTACGGAACACCTTGCGCGTGCGGGCCCGGGCATCCGCCGAGATGAACCACAACGCCCTGAGTTTCGAGATCGAAGGCGATCTCTGGGCGCAGCCAGTGCCGCTGCGCCTGATGCTGCAGACCGACCTGGACCTGGAATCCGGCCATGTGCGAGTGATCAACGCCGATCAGCGGAGACGCTCATGAACCCGCGCCTTCTGGAACTGTACAACCAGGAATTGCACCACGTGCGCGAAAGCGCGGCGGAGTTCGCCCAGGAATACCCGAAGATCGCCAGTCGGCTGACGTTGTCCGGCATGGACTGCGCCGACCCGTACGTCGAGCGCTTGCTGGAAGGTTTTGCTTATCTGACGGCGCGGGTACAACTCAAGCTCGACGCCGAATACCCGACCTTCACCCACAACCTGCTGGAAATCGCGTACCCCCATTACCTGGCGCCGACACCGTCGATGACCGTGGTGCAATTGCAGGCCGACCCCGATGAAGGTTCGCTGGGCAGCGGCTTCCCGCTGCCCCGGGACACGGTCCTGCGCGCCGCCTTGGGCCGCGAAACACAAACCTGCTGCGAGTACCGCACCGCCCATGCGGTGACGTTGTGGCCGTTGCAGGTCAGCCAGGCCGAGTACTTCGGCAACCCGTCCGCCGTGCTCGGGCGCCTGGCCGCCAGCGAACCCAAGGCCAAGGCCGGCCTGCGCCTGACCCTGCGCACCGGCGCCGAGCTACCGTTCAACAGTCTGGCTCTGGACAACCTGCCGCTGTACCTCAATGGAGCAGACGAGCAACCCTTCCGCCTCTACGAACAGCTGCTGGGCAACGTCTGCGCCGTGTTCGCCCGTCAGCCCGGCGGTGATTGGGTGGAACGCCTGCCGCAGGACGCACTGCGCTCCCAGGGATTCGACGATACCGACGCCGCGCTGCCAGTGGTCTCGCGGGCCTTCCAGGGCTATCGCCTGTTGCAGGAATACTTTGCCCTGCCCCATCGCTTTCTGTTTGTCGACTTCACCCAACTGAGCCGGGCGGTCAAACGCTGCGACGGCCAGGAACTGGAATTGATCGTGCTGTTCGACCGTCACGATCCGAGCCTGGAAGGCAGCGTCGGAGCCGCGCAGTTCCTGCCGTTCTGCACCCCGGCCATCAACCTGTTTCCCAAGCGCCTGGATCGCATTCACTTGTCGGAACGGGTCAATGAACACCATGTGATCGCCGACCGTACCCGGCCGATGGATTTCGAGATTCATTCCCTGACCACCCTCACCGGCCACGGTACCGGGTCGGAGCAGCCTTTTTTGCCGTTCTATGCGGTACGCGATCCGTCTCGCTACGGCCGCGACCAGGCCTGGTACACGGTGCGACGCGAACCTCGCGTGCTGTCCAGCGGACAGCGGCGCAACGGCCCGCGCTCGACGTACATCGGCAGCGAAACCTTCGTCAGCCTGGTGGACAGCCAGCAGGCGCCCTATCGCCACGACCTGCGTCAACTGGGCGTAACAGCGTTGTGCACCAACCGCGACCTGCCGCTGTTCATGAGTGTGGGCAACAGCAAGACCGACTTCACCCTGGCCGACAGCGCACCTGTGGCGGCGGTGCGCTGCGTGGCAGGCCCGAGCCGCCCACGCGCCAGCCATGCCCACGACGCCAAGGCGTGGCGGTTGATCAGCCAGCTGTCGCTGAATTACTTGTCCCTCAGCGAACAAGGCCAGGGCGCCGCCGCCCTGCGCGAACTGCTGCGCCTGTATGGCGACAGCAACGACGCGGCGTTGCAATTGCAGATCGAAGGCCTGCGCGAAGTCAGCAGCAAGGCCTGCACCCGACGCCTGCCGATGCCCGGCCCGATCGTGTTTGGTCGTGGCCTGGAGATCACCCTGGAATTCGATGAAAACGCGTTTCGCGGCACTGGAGTCTTCTTGCTCGGTGCAGTGTTCGAGCGCTTCCTGGCACGCTACGTGTCGATCAACAGTTTTACCGAGACGGTGATCCGTACCACCGAACGCGGCGAGATCATGCGATGGAAAGCCAAGCCCGGACGCCGTCCGACCCTGTGAGTACCCTGGACGCGATGCACCAGGAACCCTGGGAATACGACTTCTTCCAGGCGTTGCGGCGCATCGAGTGCGAATCGCCTGAATTGCCACGCCTGGGCCATTCGTTGCGCCTGGCCGATGATCCGCTGCGCCTCGGGCAACAGGCTGAATGCACCTTCGCCCCGGCGACCCTGGCGTCGGTACAGCCAGGCGTCGACGGCTCGCCGCCGCGCCTGGAGCAGTTCTTTTTCGGCCTCGGCGGCCCCAACGGTCCGTTGCCGCTGCACCTCACCGAATATGTGCGCGAACGCCAGCGCAACAATGCCGACAGCACCAGTAAACGCTTCCTGGATGTGTTCCATCACCGCCTGCTGAGCCTGTTTTACCGGGCCTGGGCCGAAGCGCGGCCGACGGTCAGCCATGACCGCCCGGACGATGACTACTGGTCGGCACGCCTGGCAGCACTAAGCGGCCGGGGCATGCCGAGCCTGCTCAAACAAGGGCTGATCCCCGACACGGCGAAGTTGCATTACAGCGGTCATCTGTCGGCACAAACCCGCTACCCGGATGGTTTGAAAGCCATTCTCAGCGAGTACTTCGGCCTGCCGGTGGAGATCGAAGAGTACGTCGGCCAATGGCTGGAACTGCCGGAACGCAGCCGCGTGGGCGTCAGCGCCCATCAATTGGGCGTGGATTTTTGCCTGGGCCGTTACGTCTGGGATCGCCAGCACAAATTCCGCATTCGTCTTGGGCCACTCAAGCTGGATGACTACATGAGCATGCTGCCCGGTAGCCAACCCTTCAATGAGCTGGTGGCCTGGGTCGCCGAATACCTGGGCCATGAACTGGACTGGGACCTGAACCTGGTTCTGAAACAGCCCGAAGTACCGGCGCTGCAACTCAATCGCCGCTTCCGCCTGGGTTTCAATACCTGGCTGGGCAAGCCCGAAAAAGATGCCAAGGACTTAATACTGGCCCGGCATTACGCCGAGCAGGCCAACACCTCACAAACCTCAAGGAGCCAAGAGCATGGGTGAAATCAGTCGCGCCGCGTTATTCGGCAAACTCAACAGCGTGGCCTACAAAGCCATCGAAGCCGCCACCGTATTCTGCAAGTTGCGCGGTAACCCTTATGTGGAGCTGGCCCACTGGTTTCATCAGTTGCTGCAACTGCAGGACTCGGACCTGCACCGCCTCATCCGTCAGTTCAATATCGAGCCGGCGCGCCTGGCCCGGGACCTGACCGACGCCCTGGACCGTTTGCCACGGGGCTCGACTTCAATCACTGACTTGTCCTCCCATGTGGAAGAAGCCGTGGAACGTGGCTGGGTCTACGGCAGCCTGATGTTCGGCGAAAGCCAGGTGCGTACCGGTTACCTGGTGCTGGGCATCCTCAAGACGCCGAGCCTGCGCCATGGGCTACTGGGGCTGTCGGCAGAGTTCGACAAGATCAAGGTCGAGGTCCTGAGCGAGCGTTTTGACGAATACGTCGGTGACTCGCCGGAAAATGCGCTCAGCGCCAGCGACGGTTTCAACGCCGGCAGCGTGCCTGGTGAAGCCAGCGGCGCCATGGCCCCAAGCGCCATGGGCAAGCAGGAAGCGCTCAAGCGTTTTACCGTCGACCTCACCGAACAGGCCCGTAGCGGCAAGCTTGATCCGATTGTCGGGCGTGACGAAGAAATCCGCCAACTGGTGGACATCCTCATGCGCCGTCGGCAGAACAACCCGATTCTGACCGGTGAAGCCGGCGTCGGTAAAACCGCCGTGGTCGAAGGTTTTGCCCTGCGCATCGTCACCGGTGACGTGCCGCCGGCGCTCAAGGATGTGGAATTGCGCAGCCTCGACGTCGGCCTGTTGCAGGCAGGCGCAAGCATGAAAGGTGAATTCGAACAGCGCCTGCGCCAGGTCATCGAAGACGTCCAGGCCTCGCCAAAACCGATCATCCTGTTTATCGACGAAGCCCACACGCTGGTCGGTGCCGGTGGCGCCGCCGGCACCGGGGACGCGGCCAACCTGCTCAAACCCGCCTTGGCCCGGGGTACCCTGCGTACCGTGGCCGCCACGACATGGGCCGAGTACAAGAAGCACATCGAGAAAGACCCGGCCCTGACCCGCCGCTTCCAGGTGGTGCAAGTCGCCGAGCCGTCCGAAGACAAGGCGCTGTTGATGATGCGCGGCGTGGCCTCGACCATGGAGAAACACCATCAGGTACAGATCCTTGACGAAGCCCTGGAAGCCTCGGTCAAGCTGTCCCACCGCTACATCCCGGCGCGCCAATTGCCGGACAAATCCGTGAGCCTGCTGGACACCGCTTGCGCCCGGGTCGCCATCAGCCTGCACGCCGTGCCGGCCGAAGTGGACGACAGCCGTCGCCGCATCGAGGCGCTGGAAACCGAACTGCAAATCATCGCCCGCGAGCACGCCATCGGCATCGTCATCGGCGCCCGCCAGAGCAACAGCGAAAACCTGCTGGCCGCCGAGCGCGAACGCCTGGCCGAACTGGAAAGCCGCTGGGCCGAAGAGAAAACCCTGGTGGACGAACTGCTCGCCACCCGCGCCACCCTGCGCGAAAGCGTCGGTGTGGTAGACCGCGACGTTGGCAGTGAAGACAGCCACGCCCTGCGCGAGAAACTGGTGGACCTGCAACAGCGCCTCAGTGCCCTGCAAGGCGAAACCCCGCTGATTCTGCCGACGGTCGATTACCAGGCCGTGGCCTCGGTGGTCGCCGACTGGACCGGCATTCCAGTGGGCCGCATGGCCCGTAACGAACTGGAAACCGTACTCAACCTCGACCAGCACCTGAAGAAACGCATCATCGGCCAGGACCACGCCTTGCAGATGATCGCCAAGCGCATCCAGACCTCCCGCGCCGGCCTCGACAACCCGAGCAAGCCGATTGGCGTATTCATGCTCGCCGGCACTTCCGGCGTGGGCAAGACCGAAACCGCCTTGGCCCTGGCCGAAGCCATGTATGGCGGTGAGCAGAACGTCATCACCATCAACATGAGTGAGTTCCAGGAAGCCCACACCGTGTCCACCCTCAAGGGCGCGCCACCAGGCTATATAGGCTATGGCGAAGGCGGCGTGCTGACCGAAGCCGTGCGGCGCAAACCCTACAGCGTTGTGCTGCTGGACGAGGTGGAAAAAGCCCACCCGGACGTGCACGAGATTTTCTTCCAGGTCTTCGACAAAGGCGTGATGGAGGACGGTGAAGGACGGGTGATCGACTTCAAGAACACCTTGATCCTGCTGACCACCAACGCTGGCACCGAGCTGATTGCCCAGGTCTGCAAAGACCCGCAAAACGTGCCCGAGCCCGAAGAGATCGCCAAGGCCCTGCGCCAGCCGCTGCTGGAGATTTTCCCGCCGGCATTGCTGGGCCGCTTGGTGACCATTCCGTACTACCCGCTCAGCGACGAGATGCTCAAGGCCATTACCCGCCTGCAACTCAACCGCATCAAGAAGCGTGTGGAGAACACCCACAAAGTGGCCTTCGATTACGACGACGCGGTGATCGACCTGATCGTCTCCCGCTGCACCGAAACCGAAAGCGGTGGGCGGATGATCGACACCATCCTGACCAACAGCCTGTTGCCGGACATGAGCCGCGAGTTCCTCACCCGCATGCTCGAAGGCAAAGCGCTGGCAGGGGTGCGGATCAGCGCCCGGGATAACGAATTGCACTACGACTTCAGCGACGCGGCCTGACCGGCCTGGAACACGGTCAATGTGGGAGCGGGCTTGCCTGCGATTACGGTGTGACATTCAGCATTGATGTCGACTGATATACCGCTATCGCAGGCAAGCCAGCTCCCACATTGATCCGGTTCCGGCAGGGAGAAAGCGGCGCGGTGATTACAACGTTTACGGGATAACTGATGCTATTCAAGCAACTCTCACGTCTGGCAAAAATCACCAGCCCCCTGGGGCCGGATGTGCTGTTGCTCAAGGACATGGGCGGCGGCGAAGAGCTGGGGCGGCTGTTCAACTATGAGCTGCAACTGCACTCGCTGGACAACGCCATCGACCTCAACCAGCTGCTGGGCAAACCCATGTGCCTGAGCCTGCAACTGGACGGCGGTGGCGAGCGCTATTTCCATGGCATCGTTGCCCGTTGCAGCCAGAACGTCGACCAGGGCCAGTTCGCCAGCTACCAGGCCACGCTGCGGCCTTGGCTTTGGCTGCTGACCCGCACCTCCGATTGCCGGATTTTCCAGAACCTGACCATCCCGCAGATCATCAAGCAGGTTTTTCGCGACCTGGGTTTTTCCGATTTCGAAGATGCCCTGAGCCGGCCCTATCGCGAGTGGGAATACTGCGTGCAGTATCGCGAAACCAGCTTTGATTTCGTCAGCCGCCTGATGGAGCAGGAAGGGATCTACTACTTCTTCCGCCATGAACAGGGTCGTCATGTGCTGGTATTGGCCGATGCCTATGGCGCCCACACCAGCGTGCCCGGCTACGCTTCGGTGCCCTACTACCCCAAGAATGAACAGCAGCGCGAACGCGATCACATCCATGACTGGCACCTGGCCCAGGAAGTCCAGCCTGGCTCGCTGGAACTCAACGACTATGACTTCCAGCGCCCCAGCGCGCGAATTGACGTGCGCTCGGCCATGCCGCGTCCGCACACCGCCGGTGACTATCCGCTGTACGACTATCCCGGCACCTATGTGCAAAGCGCAGACGGCGAACATTACGCCCGCACCCGCATCGAAGCCTTGCAGACCCTGCACGAACAGGTCGAGTTCGCCGGCAACGCCCGGGGCCTGGGGTCGGGACATTTGTTCAGCCTCACGGGCTTCAGCCGCCAGGACCAGAACCGCGAATACCTGATCGTCGGCGCCCGTTACTACGTCGCCCAGGAAAGCGGGGAAACCGGCGGCGCTGGCGCTTCGGCGCAGTTCGAAAGCAGCCTGACCTGCATCGACGCGCAACAAAGCTACCGCCCCCTGCCCAACACCCACCGGCCTATCGTCAAGGGCCCGCAGACCGCACTGGTGGTTGGCCCCAAGGGCGAGGAAATCTGGACCGACCAGTTCGGCCGAGTGAAGGTGCATTTCTATTGGGACCGTCACGACCAGTCCAACGAAAACAGTTCGTGCTGGATTCGCGTGTCGCAATCCTGGGCCGGGAAAAACTGGGGTTCAATGCAGATCCCACGAATCGGCCAGGAAGTGATCGTCAGCTTCCTCGAAGGCGACCCGGACCGGCCGATCATCACCGGCCGCGTCTACAACGCCGAACAGACCGTGCCCTACGACTTGCCGGAAAACGCCACCCAAAGCGGCATGAAAAGCCGTTCGAGCAAGGGCGGCACACCGGCGAACTTCAACGAAATTCGCATGGAAGACAAAAAAGGCGCCGAGCAGCTGTACATCCATGCCGAGCGCAACCAGGACATCGTGGTCGAGGTGGATGAAAGCCACTCGGTAGGTCACGACCGCAACAAGAGCATCGGGCATAACGAGACGGTGACCATCGGCAACAACCGCCTGCGTATCGTCAAACAGGAAGACATTCTTTCGGTGGGCCAGCGCAAGACCGACAGCATCAGCCAGAGCTACGTCATTGAAGTGGGTGAGAACCTGCGGCTGGTCTGTGGTGAAAGCATCCTGGAGCTCAATGCCAGTGGCCAGATCAACCTGACCGGCGTGCAAATCAGCTTCTATGCCAGCGGTGATGCCGAGTTCAACACCGGCGGCGTGCTGCACCTGAACAACGGCGGCGGCGCTGGCGCCACGCCTGATGGCCAGGGCGTCAAGGCCAGCATCGACGCCAACATCAATGCCGCGTTTCCCAAGCCCAAGGGCTAATCACGAGATCTGTGTTCCATGACTTACCGAATCAATGAATTCCAGTTCCAACTGCCGGCAGGCGAACTGCAAGACGCGTCGATCAACATCCTCAAGTTCCCTGAACTGGGCACTTCGCTGATTGTCAGCCGCAGCTTGCTGGCCGAGGGCGAAACCCTGCAAAGCAACTTCGACGACCAGCTCAAGCGCCTGGAAAAACAAGTGCAAGACTTGCGTTTTCAACCGGGCGTCGCCGTGCGTCTGGGCGCCAGCCAGGAAGTCGAAGGCATCGAGTTGCGCAGCCAGTTCAACAAGGGCAACGACAAAGTCTTCCAATACCAGTTGGCACTGGTGTTACCCGGCACCCGCAAGATGCTCGCCCTGAGCTACGTGAAGGCCGAGAAACTCGGCGATGCCGAAGCCGCGCATTGGGCGACCATCAAGAGTTCGCTGTTGTTCGACGTTCCGGCCTGATGAGCACCTTGCATGTCTGATGCACTCTGGGCCGCCCGACTGGGCGACGCGCTCGATCACACCTCGATGATGGCCGACATCCTCGGCGGCGTGCTCGAGGTCGCGGCCAACATCGCGATCACTGCGCTGGCCACCGCTGCCGTGGTGGCGGCCACCGGCATCACCGTCGTCACTGGCGGGTTGGGGTGCTTCGTACTCGGCCTGGTGGTGGGCACGATCGTCGGCCTTGCCATGAGCAAGACCGGGGCCGACAAAGGCTTGAGTAACCTGTGCGAGAGCTTCAGCAACGCGCTGTTTCCACCCACGGTGCAGGCGAACATTCTCACCGGCTCCACCAACACCCTCACCAACAACATTCCCGCCGCCCGCGCCGCCGGAGCGATCCCATCCCATGTTGCGCCGGCCGGCACCGAACTGGAAATGCCCGAGCCCGAAGCAGAAGCCAGTTACCTGGACATGGCCGAAAGCTTCTTCTCCCAGATGTGGCGCCCCACCGTTGCCACTCCCGCGCCCGGCGCGGTGCCCAAGCCGCTGGACCTGCTCGTCTGCATGAAGCATCCGCCGATGCCGCCGCAGTTTATGGCCGAGGGCTCGGACAAGGTCACCATCAACGGCCAGCCCGCCGTGCGCAGCGGCGACCGCAGCACCTGCGATGCCAAGGTCGTGTCGTCCGGGCTGATTTCCTCCAACGTCACCATTGGCGGCGGTTCGGTGGTGGTACGTGAGATCCGCAGCGGCAAGACCCCGGGCGTAGGGCTGGCAGTCACTGCGTTGCTGATGCTCAAGGGTGGCAAGGGTAAGTTCTTCAGCAAATTGCCGTGCATGCTGATCGGTGGCGCGACGTCGATGGCCGTCAGCAGCGCGATGGGCGCCCTGGCCAACGCCGCCAGGGGCTCGCCGAACCCGGTGCATGCGGCGACCGGGGCCAAGGTGCTGGGGGGAGATGAAGAGCTGGATTTCGTGTTGCCCGGCATCTTGCCGATGGATTGGCAACGCTTCTACAACAGCCGTGACGAGCGACGCGACGGGATGTTTGGCGCGGGTTGGAGTGTGTCCTACGAGGTGCGGGTGGAAATCCTGCCTCACCCCGAGGGCGGCGAAACGCTGGTCTACACCGATGAACAGGGTCGGCGCATCGACATGGGCTCGATCCCCCTGGGCGGCGCGGTGTTCAGTGCGGGGGAAGGGCTTAGTGTTCGACGCCATGTTAATGGGCAGTTGTTGATTGAAAGTGATGACGGTGTGTACCGCTTGTTCAATCCAGTGCCGGGCAATACGGCGCTGCTGCGTCTTGATCAATTGGGTGATCGCAATGACAACCGTATCTACCTCGACTATGACGCCGCCGGACGCCTTGTAAAACTGCGCGACACCTTTGACTTGGTTCAGGTGGAATTGACCTACCTCCAGGCACGGGTCAGTCAGGTGGAACGGGTCTACCCTGACCAACACCGCGAAGTGTTGGTGAGTTATGGCTACGATCAGTCAGCCAACCTGGCCGAAGTGCGCGACGCTACCGGCCAGGTGCAACGGCGTTTCACCTACGACGCCGGACAGCGGATGGTCGAGCACCAGTTGCCCACGGGGCTGCGTTGCTTCTATGAATGGGCGTTGATCGAAGACCTGGAATGGCGCGTGGTCCGGCACTGGACCGACGAGGGCGACGCTTACCAGTTCGACTATGACCTCGGAACCGGTGTCACGCGCATCACCGATAGCTTGCAGCGCATCAGTACGCGGCGCTGGAACGCCCAGCACCAGATCACCCAATACACCGACAACCTCGGCCACACCTGGCAGTTCGAGTGGAACGACGAACGCCAACTGCTCAACGCCACCGACCCACAGGGCGGGCACTACGAATACAGCTACGACGACGCCGGCAACCTGATCGGCGAAACCGACCCGCTAGGCCGCAGCGACTCGACCTTGTGGCTGGAACTCTGGGCCTTGCCGCTGGTGCAAACCGACGCCGCCGGCAACAGTTGGCGATACCGCTACGATCAGCGAGGCAACTGCATCGCCGAAACCAATCCGCTGGACCACATCACCCACTACCGCTATGACACCCACGGCCAGGTGGTGGAGATCATCGACGCCACCGGCAAAAGCAAAAAGCTGCGCTGGAACCCGTTCGGCCAATTGATCGAACACATCGATTGCTCGGGTTATCCGACGCGGTTCAGCTACGACAACCGGGGCTATCTGCAAACCATCACCGACGCCCTCGGCGAACGCACCCAATTCAGCTACGACGCCCAAGGGCGCCTGCTCAGCAGCCAATTGCCGGACGGGCGCACCGAGCAGTACCAGCACGACATCAGCGGCCAATTGACCGGTTATACCGACCCGGCCGGGCACACCACGCTCTATCAACACAACCGCCGCGGCCAGGTGCGCCAGCGCACCGACGCCCACGGCCGGCAGGTGCAATTCGGGTATGACAGCTACGGGCGGCTGCAAGCGCTGACCAACGAGAACGGCGAAAGTTATCGGTTTGCCTGGGATGCCGGTGATCGGCTGACCGAACAACAGGATCTGGATGGCAGCGCCAAGCGCTACACCTATGACCTGCTGGATAACGTCGCGGCGGTGACGGCTGTTCCGGCGCCTTACGGCAACGGCCTGGCCGTCGTCCCCGAGTCGCCCCCCGCTCCCATCGTTCACCGACTGGAACGCGACGCCGTCGGCCGGCTGATCGCCAAAGTCACCGACGATGGCCGCACCGACTACACCTACGATCCGCTGGACCGACTCACTGCCGTCACCTTCACCGACCACCACGGCAACGCACAAACCCTGAGCTTCGCCTACGACGCCCTCGGCCAGTTGCTCGAAGAACAAAGCGCGGCTGGCAGCCTGCACCACCACTACGACGAACTCGGCAACCTGATCCAGACCCAACTGCCCGACGGCCGCTGGCTCAATCGCCTGTACTACGGCAGCGGCCACCTGCACCAGATCAACCTCGACGGCCAGGTCATCAGCGACTTCGAACGCGACCGCCTGCACCGCGAAGTGCTACGCACCCAAGGCCAGATCAGCACCCGCAGCGAATACGACCGCAGCGGCCGTTTACGCTCACGCCAACGCCGACACACCAGCCAACCCTCGCTGATGCCGGCCGCCGTGCAGAAACATTTCGAGTACGACCCCGCCGACAACCTGATCGGCAAACTCGACCAGCAACCCGCCGCGCAACACCGCCAACTGCTGCACTACGACGCCACCGGCCGCATCATCGCCAGCCAGGACAGCCTGCACGGCCAGCGCGAAACCTTCGCCTACGACGCCGCCGCCAATCTGTTGGACGGCCCGCAACCCGGCACCGGGTTGGTGGTGCACAACAAACTGCTGACCTATCAGGACAAGCGTTATCGATATGACGCGTTTGGCCGGATGATCGAAAAACGCAGCGCTAAATGGGGCCTGCAACGCTTTGCCTACGACGCCGAAAGCCGGTTGATTGAAGTGCGCAATGACAACGGCAGCGTGCTCAGGATGACCTACGACCCGCTGGGCCGGCGCATCGAAAAAACCGGGCACGACACCAACGGTTATCCACTGGGAGAAACCCGCTTCACCTGGGACGGCCTGCGCCTGTTGCAGGAGCATCGCCATCAACAGACCAGCCTCTACCTCTACGAAGACGAAGGTTACGAACCCCTCGCCCGCGTCGACGGCACCGGCCCGCTGCAAAAAATCCGCTACTACCACAACGACCTCAACGGCCTGCCGGAACAGCTCACCGAGGCGGACGGCCACAACGTCTGGCAGGCGACTTATCGGGTGTGGGGCAACACGTTAGAAGAGGTGCGTGAGCCGTATTACATTGAAGAGCAGAACCTGCGGTTCCAGGGGCAGTACCTGGACCGGGAGACGGGGCTGCATTTCAATACGTTCAGGTTTTATGATCCGGATGTGGGGCGGTTTACGACGCCGGATCCGATTGGGTTGGCGGGGGGAATCAATCTTTATCAATACTCACCTAACCCATTCACTTGGATAGACGCTCTGGGCCTAAGTTGCTCGAGCGATGCTAAAGTTCTTGGAAGCCGTTTGGGTAAAGCGCCAAACTCGAACTATCGAGCCCACCATATAGTAATGTCCAATTCGAAGGATGTGCGTATGCGCTGGTTGAGAAGACGTATGGACAGACTTGGCATTGACATAAATCAGAAAGAAAATGGTATATGGCTGCCTGTAAACCCACAGTCCCGTTTACCAAATACAACAGCAACCGCTCATGCCGGGGAAGGAGTACATGGCAATGCGTATAAACAACACGTATGGGAAACCCTAAAAGGGGCGAACACAAAATCTGGATTCGAGTCGGGTTTAAATAAACTCAACTTGGAGCTCAACGGTGGAAAGGTTTTCCCATTAGCAAAGTAGGAGATACCCCATGAAGGACTTTTTATATGCACGACTCAATGAATATAAGGATAAATATTCAGAGCTTATATCGTCTATGGAGAAAAACTACAAAACGACAATCTGGGGCATGGGGATCATGCCTTCCTATTCGCCGGCCCCCTATATGTCGGAGCTCCAGGGATGTAAGCCTGGACGTTTTTTAAAAAAAGATTCCGAGCCAGCCAAAAACAGGCAATGTTATTTCTTAAATAAAGATAACAAAATAATAGGTGAGTTAAAATTTGCAAAATACGTAACAATTAAAAAGCAATGGATTGTTTATAGAAAATTTTTTTTGCATGAGGCCGATCAAATCCTTGAGCTTACATTCGGCAGTGAGCTAAACGGCAACCTAGAGGCCAACCTTGACTCGGTTTCCCTGATTAAGTTTCTGAATGACAAAGCTACAGGGCATTACTGCTTGAACAACACGGGAGAATACTTCGAAACCCTTTATAAATACAACTCCGATAAAATCACTTCGATTACTGAAAAAATATGGCGAAGCACCTTCACGGAAAGGTCTTATGAGATCAATCACGCAGATGATTCCCTAACCATTTTTGAAATACTTACGGACAATAGCAAACTGAAAATTTATCCTGAGGAATGATTGACAAAATCAATCTCTTGACGAGCAAGTGTTTACCCACACTTGAAGACTCAGAGCATTCGAGAGGCGGTCGTACTCTAGGGTTATTTATTACCATCCAAGATGGCGGTTCCATCCAGCCCAACATTCACGGAAACGATTACTGGAGAGTGTACAAAGCCAATAGATCTGGAGAAGATATTGTATTTTGGTAGAATTGGACATGACGGGTTCAAAAATTACGATCTAATAAAAGACTCTCCAGTCTATGTTAATGGCACGTTAATGAACGGTGGAACTTAAACATGATTGACTTTACAGCAGATATCAATTCCAAGCACTCAGCAGCAGACATACTATTAGGGGAAAACATTTCCAACTATATCGATGAGCTATATAAAAAACACAACATAAAAATAAAAAACTATAATCTACCGGACGGGGAAACGAGGGTGGCCTATGTGGTAAACGACACGATCACCATAGCAACCCTTTCTGACGGAGCTATATTCTCAATTGGCTGCAATGTACATTACAAAGGACTTTACAGAGGTATGCTTTCTACAGGGATGTCTTTTGGCCAAGTAAAAAAACTTACAAAGCGTCAACGAATCTTTAATGGCTCAATAATTCTCGATGATGATTTCGGATTTTCCTATGTATTACCAACCCCTTATGACGAGATAGCCGATAGCATTGAGGATATACCTCTAGATTTGATTTTAAATGAAATATGTATTTCTGATTTCTCCTCTTGGCTTAGTTCGCATCAACCGAACCAGCATGAAAAATAATTATCGATTGGAAAAACTGAAAAAATTTGAACTAGGCCCGAATGAAAGCAGAGAGGCTATTTATTCAATGATGTTACAGCCAACACTTTCAGGCGATCTCATTCGAGCACTCGACTCACTTAGAGATCTGGGGCCTCACATGACTTCAGATTACTATTATGTGGCACATAAACTGATCGCTTACAAAGGTAAAAAAATAATTTTCAAGGGAGAATTGTATAAGGCAGAAAAAAACGATCTCTTGAGTTTTCTTGATGATGCCGTGACATCAGGCGATCTGCGCGAGTTATTAATCTCTCCAGTCCAGGCACATCCAAACAGCAAAACAATATACATTTCAGAAGATGCAATTCATGTGTATGCAGCAGGATGATATTAAGTTCCGAAATAAAGCTCTCAAGCATTGCCTGAGCGTGGACTTTGCTGAAAAAAGGCTATTGATGATAAGGATGGAGTGCCATCAAGTTGTCAGGAAGAATAACAGGCAAAAACCAACATGAATATATTCAAACTCTTTTCATACAAGCTTGAAAACTTCCTGAACATCCGTCCATATCCGAAAGAGCTGGGCGCTGTTTTTTTTACCAAGAAGACGAGCCTTCACTGCTCTCTGTCGCCGCCAGAAAACACAACGGTTCGACCTTCTATGTGAGCCGTTGGCACGATTTGTTCTCCATAATTACTCCGCTCCGGCAAAAGGCAATTGAATAAAAATGCACGCCCTGGCGCTCATTACAATTAGGAGATCCAGAAATGATCTTAAGCTGGAAAGCCCCTATCTATTACAACGATAAATTGATCGGTTCATACGATGCGGAGCGCGGCGCCTATGAAACGGCAGGATCGAACTTTGACTATCTGTCACTCCTGACAGGTGAGCCTTACCCTGCCGACATGGATAAACCCAAAATATTTTTTCCATGCAAAAAGAAAAAATTGCTGACTTACGACTGCTTATGGTTATTAGGCGACATTCCTTTGGTGAGCCAGCGGTTAGCGGATTTCCTCGTACAGAACGCCGGTCACTCTATTGAGCTCTTGCCACCCACAAGTATTGCTGCGGACGGGGAGCAAGTGAGCGAAATCTATTACATTGTCAATGCTGCCCAGGCGATAAGTGCGGTTGATCACAGCAAGTCGGTAGCAGAGCTCTCTGACAATGGCTCAATACTCTACTTCAATGAAATTTGGCTTCATGATAACGCCGCGGAAATGGGCGCAATTGCACGCGAGCGTGACTCGGGAGATCTTTTGATTTCCCAAGAGTTGGCTGATGCCATGATCGAACAGAAATTCAAAAGCGACAAAGGGCTAGGCTTCTACACCGCTGAGCGCTCATTCACCCCCTATAAAAACCAAGCGTGATCTACTAGTGGAAGGCATTCGTTAAAAGCGTCAATCAACGCCTACAAAAAATGGGCACCCGACCCAGTCGGCGTGCCCATTTTTCCAGCTCGCACTCATCATGTTCCCTCGCCATCCGGTCAGTCGCCAAATCAACAAGGAAGTACTAATGCTTTCTACCTGACGATTACGTAGGCAACCCCAATCCTGATCAAAAATGGTTTTCCAGTCGGTCCCACGCCAATGCCCGACAGTGTTTGTTTAAAAGCCTTGTAGGTAACGCCATGAAAGCTACAACACCTTGCGTCGTTGCCTACGGCTACGCCAGAATCCGCCGGCTTGTGCGCTTTGGGGCCGGTCGGTAACTTGATTCGTGTCACTGATCGTCAGTGGTCGGGTTTAGTCGCCCGCTGGTAATTGAAGTTGTACAAGCGTCCGTCAGACAGGTATTTCCTACCTGCATTTGATGGTGGCTGTGCGTAGGGCACCTTCGGGTGCGCCGGCTTCTTCAATTCCCCGGTCCGACTAACCTGCGTACAGCTGCCACCCCTTCGTTTAGTCGGCGAAGTGTTGTCAGCATCACTCAAGGAATTGAAGATCATGTTCAAGGTTACTCCCAACCCACCCGACACCGACCCGGTCTCCCCATACGTAAGCCCCGATTCAAAAAAACTCAACGACGCCGCCGAACGCGCCCTCGACCACCACTTCCCGCCAGCCGAACCAAAGCCACCGAAACGCAAAGGCCAACTCTTCAGCGTCTGCCCGGGCATCAACACTGAAGCCCTCCTCGCCAACGCATCGGAAGACCTCTTGTCCATTAGCGCCATCGCCGCTGACCTCGCCGACGACGTGGACGGTTCACGCCGCTCCGTAGCCCTGTCGCTCAGCCGCTTGGCCGATGGGGTGCATTTGTTGGTGGAGCGAGCGCTGGACCACCTGAATGAGCCGGAAATAGCAGCGATTCTTGCCAGGAAACAAAGCCGAGTCGGCTGATCCGCCAGACAGAAAAAATGGGCACCCAACCTCGTTGGCGTGCCCATTTTTTATCCCGCTCACCCGCTATGCGGGAAGTCGGTGCGTGTTACGGATTAACGCTGTCTTTCAACGACTTGCCTGGCTTGAACGCAACAGTGTTGCTGGCCTTGATTTTGACTGGCTCACCAGTCTGCGGGTTTTTGCCCGTACGGGCACCGCGATGGCGTTGCAGGAAGGTGCCGAAGCCCACCAGCGTGACGCTGTCTTTGCGGTGCAGAGCGCCGGTGATTTCTTCGAGAACGGCGTTGAGGACGCGGTTGGCCTGTTCTTTGGTGAGGTCTGCTTTTTCCGCAATTGCAGCGGCGAGTTCTGGTTTACGCATTAGTGAAGCCCCTTTGACGGTTTTTTGTTGTTATGTCCGTGCTGTTCTCGTTGGAACAGCGCCTAAGGCGCCGCAGGTGCTCTACTCTGCGGCAGACGGGAGTGAGAATGGCACGCGCTTTAGAGCGGCGCCAGTCTCCCCGCGACCTTTGTGGGAGCAAAAGCGGGGTGATTCCGACAGAACGACCGCTATTTACGCCAGCAAGGCGGGAAGCTCTTTGTTCAGAGCGAGTTTTTCCATCACCGCCGCGCCTGTCAGGGCATAGCCCAGCAATTTGCCGGCGCTGTCGCGGCATAGCACCTTGATGTCCGCGCCCTGCCCTTCGACCGTCCAGACGCCTTCCGCGCCCCGTGGTGGCGGCGAAACCACCAATGGGCAGACCGGTGTTTTCACGGTGATCGGCATCGGGCCATAACTCACCGCGGTAGGGTTTCCGGCGAGGGTCTGGGCCAGCGCTCTCGCACAACTCATGAGGGGCATGACGTACAACAGATTCAGCCCATCGACCTCGGCGCAGTCGCCCAGGGCGTAAATGTTGGCGTGGGAGGTTTTCAGGTGACGGTCGACCACCACGCCGCGATTGACCTGCACCCCGGCAGCGGCCGCCAGGTCGATACGCGGACGCAGACCGATGGCCGAGACCACCACATCGCACGGGATGACCTGGCCGTCGGACAGGTGCGCTTCCAGGCCGTCCGCCACTCGCTGCAAGCGATTGAGCACCGGCCCGAGGTGGAAGCGCGCGCCCAGGCTTTCCAGGCCGGCCTGGACCGCAGCGGCCGCCGCCGGGTGCAGCAAGGTCGGCATGACCTGTTCGCACGGTGCAACCAGTTGCACCTCGTAACCACCGAGAATCAGGTCGTTGGCGAATTCGCAGCCGATCAAACCGGCGCCCAGCAGCAACACCCGACGTTTGCCGGCCGCGGCCGCGCGAAAGCGTGCGTAGTCTTCAAGATCGTTGATCGGAAAAACGGCGTCAGCGGCATCGCCTTCGATCGGCACCCGCACGGTTTCCGCGCCCCAGGCCAGGATAAGGTCGCGGTAGATCACCGCCTCTTCACCAATCCACAGGCGCTTATGGCCTGGGTCGATACCGCTGATGCGCGTGTGGGTACGCACTTCGGCTTTCAATTGCTCGGCCATGGCACCCGGTTCGGCCATGCTCAGGCCGTCGGCGTCTTTATTCTTGCCGAAGCCGGTGGAGAGCATCGGCTTGGAGTAGGAGCGTCCGTCATCTGCGGTAATCAGCAGCAGCGGGGTTTCGCCATCGAGTTTGCGAAACTCCCGGGCCAGGTTGTAGCCAGCCAGCCCAGTGCCGACGATCACGACAGGTGCGTTCATTCCTTGCTCCTTGCTTGTCTTAGTTGATTTCAATCATTTCGAAATCCATCTTGCCCACGCCGCAGTCCGGGCACAGCCAGTCTTCCGGCACGTCCTGCCACGGTGTGCCCGCCGCAATACCGTCGTCCGGCCAGCCCTCGGCTTCGTTATAGATCAGGCCGCAGACCACACATTGCCACTTTTTCATTCAGGTACTTCCTCAGGATTCAGGCTTTTGCCGGCGCGAACGGTCGATCGGTAAAGTGTTGCCGTCCGGCTCAGGGCGTTTTGTACTGATCGGACCCGACAGATGCAAGCCTGTTCGGCGCAACGGCAGGCGGGGCCAATCAAATTCGCCGCCTGACATGGTAAGCTCGCCGCCTCATTTGCTGCCAATAATGACTCACTGTGCCGCACTCAAAATCCCCCTCCGCGATACCGCTCTGGCTCCCTCGAAGCCAACTGACGCCCCTTCCCGACACGTCTACGCTCGATTGGCTGTTCGATGAAGGGTCGCTGACCCGGCGCTTGATCCGTCTGTCGAATGATGGCTTCAGCGTCACGCCGCTGTTCGAAGGCTGGCAACCGCTGCGCGCCGATGAATGTGCCGCGCTGGAGCTGGCCGAAGGCAGTGAAGGCTGGGTGCGCGAGGTGTATCTGCGCGGGCACGGTGAAGCCTGGGTGTTTGCCCGCAGCGTGGCGGCGCGTAGCGCACTGCAGGGCGACGGGTTGCATATGGATGAATTGGGCAGCCGTTCGCTGGGCGAATTGCTGTTTTGTGATCGGGCATTTCAGCGCCGGGCCATTGAGGTTTGTCACTATCCTCAAGCATGGCTACCGATGGATGCTCAGGCGCCTGAACTGTGGGGCCGGCGCTCGCGTTTCGACCGCGGCGCCTTGAGCGTGCTGGTGGCTGAGATCTTCCTGCCGACCTTATGGAACGCCACCCGCGCCCATCCGGAGAATTGCTGATGTACCAGAGCCTGCTCAAGTCCCTGAACCGCGTGAATCCTCGGGCTTGGGATTTCATTCAGTTGACCCGCATGGACAAGCCGATCGGCATTTATCTGCTGCTGTGGCCAACGCTGTGGGCACTCTGGATTGCCGGTGAAGGTTCGCCTTCATTGGCCAATATCGTGATTTTCGTGCTCGGCGTGGTACTGACCCGTGCCGGCGGTTGTGTGATCAACGATTGGGCAGACCGTAAGGTCGACGGCCACGTGAAACGCACCGAACAGCGGCCACTGGTAAGCGGCAAGATCAGCTCCAAAGAAGCCCTGGTGTTCTTCGCGGTGCTAATGGGCGTGAGTTTTTTGCTGGTGCTGTGTACTAACGCTAAGACCGTGTGGCTGTCGCTGGGCGGTTTGGCCCTGGCGTTCAGTTATCCATTTATGAAGCGCTACACCTACTACCCGCAAGTGGTGCTAGGCGCGGCGTTTTCCTGGGGCATGCCGATGGCGTTCACCGCCGAAACCGGTGAACTGCCGGCGGCGGCCTGGTTATTGTGGATCGCCAACTTGTTGTGGACCGTTGGCTACGACACCTATTACGCCATGACCGACCGCGATGACGACCTGAAGATCGGGGTGAAATCCACGGCGATTCTGTTTGGCGACGCCGACAGGGTGATCATTCTGATCCTGCAGGGGTTGGCGTTGGGATGCCTGCTGCTGGCGGGTTCGAAATTCCAGCTTGGCGGCTGGTTCCACCTCGGCCTGCTGGCGGCGGCGGGTTGTTTTGCATGGGAGTTCTGGTACACCCGCAGCAAGGACCGGATGCGTTGCTTCCAGGCGTTTTTGCACAACCATTGGGCGGGGTTGGCGATTTTCGTGGGGATTGTGCTGGATTACGCATTGCGCTGACGTCTGGAAAAGATCGCAGCCTTCGGCAGCTCCTACGCCGGATGACATCTGTAGGAGCTGCCGAAGGCTGCGATCTTTTTGGCAATCACTCAGTGTCGATACATGTGCCAGAAGCCGCCTTTACCCTCACCCTCCGTATCCCCGGGCTTTTTGTCCATTTTGTAGCCATACATTGGCTTGCCTTTATAAGCCCATTGCATCGTGCCGTCGTCACGCTTGATCGGTGTCCAGTCACCTGTGGGCTTGGCATCCATCGGCGCCATCAAAGGTGGCCAATTCGTCGCACACTCACCCATGCACATCGACTTGCCCTCCTTGTCTTTGTCAAACGTGTACAAGGTCATGCCCTTGTGGTCGACCATCATGCCGTCTTTCATCATGGCCGGGTCTGCCGCGAAGGCCAGGGACGGCAGCGTTAGCGCAGCCGTGACCAGCAGGGCCTTCCAGGATTGCGCAATGTAATTCATGGAAACCTTCCTCTTGTGGTTGTCAGGATTCGGACTTAGAGCTTAGTTCAGGATCACGACAATCGCAGGACGGCTAAAATACTGTCACACGACTGCAATAATTCCGTTATCTAATGCGGCGCAAGACAGTTAAATGACAAGAGGATTAACGCATGGTTGGCAGGAGCATTCTGATCGTCGACGACGAAGCGCCCATTCGCGAAATGATCGCCGTTGCGTTGGAAATGGCCGGCTATGACTGCCTGGAGGCGGAGAACTCGCAGCAGGCCCATGCCATTATCGTCGACCGTAAGCCGGACCTTATTTTGCTCGACTGGATGCTGCCCGGCACTTCCGGTATCGAACTGGCCCGCCGCCTCAAGCGCGATGAGCTGACCGGGGATATCCCGATCATCATGCTCACCGCCAAGGGCGAAGAGGACAACAAAATCCAGGGTCTGGAAGTCGGCGCTGATGACTACATCACCAAACCGTTTTCCCCGCGAGAGCTGGTGGCGCGCCTGAAAGCCGTGCTGCGCCGCGCCGGTCCGACCGATGGCGAAGCGCCGATCGAAGTTGGCGGCCTGCTGCTGGACCCAATCAGCCACCGCGTGACCATCGACGGCAAACCCGCCGAGATGGGCCCGACCGAATACCGTTTGCTGCAATTTTTCATGACCCACCAGGAACGTGCCTACACCCGCGGGCAGTTGCTGGACCAGGTCTGGGGCGGCAATGTCTATGTCGAAGAACGCACCGTCGACGTGCACATCCGTCGCCTGCGCAAAGCCCTCGGCGATGCCTATGAAAATCTGGTACAAACCGTGCGCGGCACCGGCTACCGGTTTTCCACCAAGGCCTGAGCCGATCGCCAGACTCGCTGACAAGGACGCATATTTTCCGTGAACCAAAACTGGCATGGCACCCTGATTCGCCACATGCTGTTGCTGGTCACCGCCTGCCTGGTGATCGGTCTGATTTCCGGCTACTACGGCTGGAGCCTCGCCGTGGGCCTGGGCCTTTACCTGGCCTGGACCCTCAAGCAATTGCTGCGCCTGCATGAATGGCTGCGCCTGCACAAACCCGATGAAGCACCGCCCGATGGCTATGGCCTGTGGGGCGAAGTGTTCGACAGCATTTA
The DNA here is from genome assembly GCF_053629455.1 of Pseudomonas sp. F-14 TE3482. Taxonomy (NCBI): domain Bacteria; kingdom Pseudomonadati; phylum Pseudomonadota; class Gammaproteobacteria; order Pseudomonadales; family Pseudomonadaceae; genus Pseudomonas; species Pseudomonas sp. F-14 TE3482. Next base: position 1,318,371 of record NZ_JBRJII010000001.1, on the reverse strand, counting down.
CCACCTGCAACGCCGCGACCAACGGGTGCGCGGACGCCTGCAAGCGGTGATCGACCGGGTCCAGGAATCCACCGCTGCGCTGAAAGACGCGGTAATCATGCTCGACAGCGACGGCAACCTGGAATGGTGGAACCGCGCCGCCGAAACCTTGCTTGGCCTCAAGACCCCCCAGGACAGCGGCCAGCCCGTGACCAATCTGGTGCGCCATCCGCGCTTCAAGGAATACTTCGAGCAGGACAGCTACGCCGAGCCGCTGGAAATCCCTTCGCCAATCAATGATCGCCTGCGCATTCAGCTGTACATCACTCGCTACGGCAACAACGAACACTTGATGCTGGTGCGTGACGTGACGCGTATCCATCAGCTGGAACAGATGCGCAAAGACTTCATCGCCAACGTGTCCCATGAGCTGCGCACACCGCTGACGGTGATCTGCGGCTACCTGGAAACGCTGCTCGACAACGTCGAGGAAGTGAACCCACGCTGGACCCGCGCCCTGCAGCAGATGCAACAGCAAGGCGGACGCATGCAGACTTTGCTTAACGATTTGCTGCTACTGGCCAAACTGGAAGCCACCGATTACCCGTCGGACAACCAACCGGTGGCCGTCGACAGCCTGCTGCAATCGATCAAGGGCGACGCTCAGCAACTGTCCGGTCAACGCAATCAGCACATCACCCTGGAAGCCGATCCGACGATTCTGCTCAAGGGTAGCGAAGCAGAATTGCGTAGCGCGTTTTCCAACCTGGTGTTCAACGCAGTGAAGTACACACCGGCCGAGGGCAATATCCGCATTCGCTGGTGGGGTGACGATCAAGGCGCACACCTGAGCGTGCAGGATTCGGGGATCGGCATCGACAGCAAACACTTGCCGCGCCTGACTGAACGCTTCTATCGCGTCGACTCCAGTCGCAACTCCAACACCGGCGGCACCGGGCTGGGGCTGGCCATCGTCAAACATGTGTTGCTGCGCCACCGGGCACGTATGGAGATCAGCAGTGTGCCGGGCCACGGCAGCACGTTTACCTGCCATTTTGCGCCAGCCCAAGTGACAAAATCCCGGGTCATCAGTGCCGCCGATTGATACCGGCCAGCACCCGCCACTAGGCAATTACCCGGTCAGCCGCTACATTGGCTGACTTGTGCCTGCCCTTCAGGCGCACTTTTTTCTTTCCTTTCGAATACACGGAACCCGCAAAACTCCATCATGGACCCTTCCCCTGGCTTGACCCTCGCAACAATATTCGCCGATTTCGGCATGATTCTTTTTGCTCTGATCCTGGTTTTGCTCAACGGCTTTTTCGTTGCGGCGGAATTTGCCATGGTCAAATTGCGCTCGACCCGAGTCGAAGCCATCGCTGAAAAGCACGGTTGGCGCGGGCATATCCTGCGTACCGTGCACAGTCAGCTCGATGCTTATCTCTCGGCCTGCCAATTGGGTATCACCCTCGCCTCGCTGGGGCTGGGCTGGGTCGGCGAACCCGCGTTCGCGCACCTTCTGGCACCCGTGCTGAGTGCCGTGGGCGTGGATTCCGCTGAGGTGGTGAAGGCCGTTTCGTTCTTCACGGCGTTCTTCATCATTTCGTACCTGCACATCGTGGTCGGCGAACTGGCCCCGAAATCCTGGGCCATCCGCAAACCCGAGCTGCTGTCGCTCTGGACGGCGGTGCCGCTGTACCTGTTCTACTGGGCCATGTACCCGGCCATCTACCTGCTCAACGCCAGCGCCAACCAAATCCTGCGCATTGCCGGGCAAGGTGAACCCGGCCCGCATCACGAGCACCATTACAGCCGTGAAGAATTGAAACTGATCCTGCACTCCAGCCGTGGCCAGGACCCGAGCGACCAAGGCATGCGCGTGTTGGCCTCGGCAGTGGAAATGGGCGAGCTGGAAGTGGTCGACTGGGCCAACTCCCGGGAAGACCTGGTCACGCTGGAGTTCAACGCGCCGCTCAAGGAAATTCTGGCGATGTTCCGTCGCCACAAGTTCAGCCGCTACCCGGTGTATGACAGCGAGCGCCAGGAGTTCGTCGGCCTGCTGCACATCAAGGATTTGCTGCTGGAACTGGCCGCGCTGGATCACATTCCCGAGTCGTTCAACCTCGCCGAACTGACCCGGCCGCTGGAGCGCGTGTCGCGCCACATGCCGCTGTCGCAGTTGCTGGAACAATTCCGCAAGGGCGGTTCGCATTTCGCTCTGGTCGAGGAAGCCGACGGCAACATCATCGGCTACCTGACCATGGAAGACGTGCTGGAAGTGTTGGTGGGCGACATTCAGGACGAACACCGCAAGGCCGAACGCGGGATCCTCGCGTATCAACCGGGCAAACTGCTGGTGCGGGGCGATACGCCGCTGTTCAAGGTTGAACGCCTGCTGGGCATCGATCTGGACCACATCGAAGCGGAAACCCTCGCCGGGCTGGTCTACGAAACCCTGAAACGGGTGCCGGAAGAGGAAGAAGTGCTGGAAGTCGAAGGCTTGCGGATCATCATCAAGAAGATGAAAGGGCCGAAGATCATTTTGGCGAAGGTGTTGATGCTGGATTGATGCACTGATTCAGATCCGCGTCGATCCCTTCGCGGGCAAGCCCGCTCCCACAAGGACTTGCGCTGGGCCTGTGGGAGCGGGCTTGCCCGCGATGGCGTTGGGTCAGGCAACCCATCACTGCTTGCCCAACGCAAAATTGGGCAACGCGCCTACCGGTTGATTGAACTGGTACGGAATCGATACCAACCCCAACCCGGTATTGCGCTGCACCACGAAGTGCAGGTGCGGGCCGCTGCTGTTGCCGGTATTGCCTGACAGCGCCAGCGCACTGCCCACCACCACACGCTGACCTTCCCGTACGCTGACCGAACCTTTCTTGAGGTGCAGGTACACGCCCATGGTCCCGTCATCGTGCAATACCCGCACGAAATTGCCCGACGGATCGTTGCCGCGCCCGGTCTGGCCATTCTCGGTTTTCACCACCATCCCGCCGCGCGCCGCGATGATCGGCGTGCCTTCGGGCATGGCGATGTCCATCGCATAACGGTTCTTCGGCCCATAGTGGCTGTATTGGCCATTGGCGCCCTGACTCAGCCGAAACGGCCCACCGCGCCAGGGTAATGGATATCGATAGGCCATGGCGGCCCCTGCGGGGTCGCCCAGGGAATATTCGAACTTCGGGGTATACGCCAGCGGCCTTCCGGCCTTCGTCGCCTTGAGCAGCGCCAGACGAATGCTGCTGCGTGCCGGCATGACCCGACGAATCGGTCGGCTCGGCGCGCCGCTGACATTGTTCAGCCCGGAAAAACTCAGCTCGATCTCGACCGGCGCATACAGATCGTTGCGCACGAACACACTGTCCATGCCCCTCTGCTTCTTGATGTCGAGGTATACCTGCCGCTCAAGGCGCTCGACCATCCGGTCGCGAAAAACGAACACCTTCGCGCCTTTGCTGGGGCGGTCGCTGTAAGAGACCACGCCACTGGCGTCGGTGGACCGGTAAATCGTCATGGCCACAGCCGAGGTGGAGGCCATGAACAGACCACAGAAAAACAGCAGGCGCGCGAGCATGGGCAAGATTCTGTCGAGTAAGGCCTGGAAAGGAGCCTAGCAGCTGAAATGGACCAGCGTTGTCGACAGATGTTTCAAAATGGGCGGTTCAGGGGATGCGCGGTGAATTCGATGGCCCCTTCGCGGGCAAGCCTCGCTCCCACAGGTAAACGGTGAACCTGTAGGAGCGAGGCTTGCCCGCGAAGGCGTACGAGAAGGCGACGCCGGGCTTATGCGCCCGGTACGAAATGCTTCTGCGCAGTGCCACGGGCGATCAGGCGGGAGATGTAGTCGAGCTTCTGCGCATCCTGGTCGACAAAGCGGAAAGTCAGTTGCAGCCATTCGCTGTCAGGTTTCGGCTCGAAGGCGACGATGGCATGCAGGTAGCCGTTGAGCCGGGCGATTTCAGCGTTGTCGCCCTGCTCCAGGTCGAGCACGGCGCTGTCGAGGACTTGCGGCAGCGTGTCGGTGCGTTTCACCACCAGCAGCGCTTCCTTGATGCTCAAGGCCTTGATCACGCATTGCTGAGTGCCGCTCGGCAGGCGCAGTTGGCCTTGGCCACGACCGCCGGCTGATGCTGCGGAGGCAGCAGGCGCCTTTACCGGCGGGCTGTTAAGCAAGCCGCGAGACGGTGCGGCAGCCGGGGCTGGCGCGGCGGCGGCAGGTTTGGCGAATGGGTTGACCGGTGCCGCCGATGGCGTGACCACCGCTGCCTTGCCGCCAGTAAGGGCGCTGAGGGAGTCGTTGCCGAACGCCGAGTTCATTTTGGTCGGCGCGCTGTTCATCAAGGTGTCGAGCTTGCCGACCTTGTTCAGTGCCTGCTTGACCTTGGTCAGCAGTTGCTCGTTGGTGAACGGCTTGCTGACATAGCCAGAAACTCCGGCCTGAATCGCCTGGACGACGTTCTCTTTGTCGCCACGGCTGGTGACCATCACGAACGGCATGGTCTTGAGGTTGTCCTGCTCGCGGCACCAGGTCAGCAGTTCCAGACCGGACATTTCCGGCATTTCCCAGTCGCACAGAACCAGGTCGAATGCTTCTTTGGCCAGCATGGCCTGGGCCTTTTTGCCGTTGACTGCATCTTCGGTCCGGATCCCCGGGAAGTAGTTGCGCAGGCACTTCTTCACCAGGTCACGAATGAACGACGCATCGTCCACGACCAACACACTGATCTTGCTCATCCAACACCCCTTTAAAAATCCCGGCAAGCATAACGCTGGCTGATGGCACTTTGCCAAAACTCTTCAGTCACGCCGGGACTTTTCGTTCGCGGGTGCTGCTTTTCTACTCGGCTTTTCAATACGAAGGCCACGCAAACAAAAACGCCCGGCCAAAAGGCCGGGCGCTTTTCTTGGGCAAACTTACTTATCGTCAGCTTTGCCCGGAACATTAGCGGTTTCGGCACTTGTGCCTTCAACTTCTTCCTTCATGCGCTTGAGGCCCAAGTGACGCACATCGGTGCCGCGCACCAGGTAAATCACCAGTTCCGAGATGTTGCGCGCGTGGTCACCGATTCGCTCCAGCGAACGCAGCACCCAGATAATGCTCAAGACCCGCGAGATAGAGCGCGGGTCTTCCATCATGTAGGTGGCGAGTTCACGCAGTGCGGTCTTGTACTCGCGGTCGATGATCTTGTCGTACTGCGCCACCGACAACGCCAGGTCGGCGTCGAAACGGGCAAACGCGTCCAGCGCATCGCGAACCATGTTGCGCACCTGGTCGCCGATGTGGCGAACCTCGACGTAACCGCGCGGTGCTTCGCCTTCTTCGCACAACTGAATGGCACGGCGAGCAATCTTGGTGGCTTCGTCGCCGATGCGCTCCAGGTCGATCACCGATTTGGAGATGCTGATGATCAAACGCAAGTCCGACGCCGCCGGTTGGCGACGGGCCAGAATGCGCAGGCATTCTTCGTCGATGTTGCGTTCCATCTGGTTGATCTGGTCGTCGATCTCACGCACTTGCTGGGCCAGGCCGGAGTCGGCCTCAATCAGCGCGGTGACCGCGTCATTGACCTGCTTTTCCACCAGCCCGCCCATGGCCAGGAGGTGGCTGCGCACTTCCTCGAGCTCAGCGTTGAACTGCGCGGAGATGTGATGGGTAAGGCCTTCTTTACTAATCATGTTGGCGTCCTTGGAGCGTCCGGTAAGGTGCGGTGGACCGCAGCGTCAGTTCAGTGAGCAACAACAGCTTCCTAGCCGTAACGACCGGTAATGTAGTCTTCGGTCTGCTTCTTCGCCGGATTGGTGAACAGAGTGTCGGTGTCGCCGAATTCCACCAGTTTGCCCATGTACATGAACGCCGTGTAGTCGGAAACCCGCGCGGCCTGTTGCATGTTGTGGGTCACGATAACAATGGTGAACTTGGATTTCAGTTCGTAGATCAGCTCTTCGACTTTCAGCGTGGAGATCGGGTCGAGTGCCGAGCATGGTTCGTCGAGCAGCAGTACTTCCGGCTCCACGGCGATGGTGCGGGCAATCACCAGACGTTGCTGCTGACCACCGGACAGGCCGAGTGCCGACTCGTGCAGACGGTCTTTGACCTCATCCCACAGCGCCGCGCCTTTCAACGCCCACTCGACGGCTTCGTCGAGGATGCGTTTCTTGTTGATGCCCTGGATGCGCAGACCGTAAACCACGTTTTCGTAGATGGTTTTCGGGAACGGGTTAGGCTTCTGGAACACCATGCCGACCCGGCGACGCAACTCGGCCACATCCTCGCCCTTGCGGTAGATGTTGTTGCCGTAGAGGTTGATCGCGCCGTCGACGCGGCAGCCATCCACCAGGTCGTTCATGCGGTTGAAGGTGCGCAGCAGCGTGGACTTGCCGCAGCCGGACGGACCGATGAAGGCGGTCACGCGCTGTTTCGGGATGTTCATGCTGACGTCGAACAGCGCCTGTTTGTCGCCATAGAACAGGCTCAGGCCCGGTACTTCGATGGCCACGGTTTCCTGCTCGAGGCTCAGGCTCTGTTTGTCGCGGCCCAGGGCCGACATGTTGATGCCGTGAGTATGTGCTTCGTGCTGCATGGGAGGCTCCCTGTGCTAACAAATTCGGTTCGTTGAACCGCTGGCTTGGTGTTCGGGCCAGCGGCTTACTCAAAATCTCTGTCTGGCGCCGGTCCCTGTGGGAGCTGGCTTGCCTGCGATGGCATCACTGCGGTGCCTCTGATACACCGCGTTGTTCGCATCGCAGGCAAGCCAGCTCCCACAGGTGACCGCGCCTGCCTGACTTAGCTATCCAGCGCTTTGTATTTTTCGCGCAGATGGTTACGGATATAAACCGCCGACAAGTTGAGCGTGGCGATCACCAGCACCAGCAGCAATGCGGTGGCATAGACCAGTGGCCGTGCGGCTTCGACGTTCGGGCTCTGGAAGCCGACGTCATAAATGTGGAAGCCCAAGTGCATGATCTTCTGGTCCAGGTGCAAGTACGGGTAGTTGCCATCCAGCGGCAGCGATGGCGCCAGTTTCACCACACCCACCAGCATCAGCGGCGCCACTTCACCGGCGGCCCGGGCCACGGCGAGGATCATGCCGGTCATCATCGCCGGGCTGGCCATTGGCAGCACGATCTTCCACAAAGTTTCGGCCTTGGTCGCGCCAAGGGCCAGCGAGCCTTCGCGAACGGTGCGAGGAATCCGCGCCAGGCCTTCTTCGGTGGCCACGATCACCACCGGCACGGCCAGCAGGGCCAGGGTCAGCGAGGCCCAAAGCAGGCCCGGCGTACCGAAGGTCGGCGCCGGCAGTGCTTCAGGGAAGAACAACCGGTCGACCGAACCGCCGAGCACGTAGACGAAGAAGCCCAGACCGAACACGCCGTAAACGATGGCCGGAACACCCGCCAGGTTGTTCACCGCAATACGGATCAGCCGGGTCATCGGCCCCTGACGTGCATATTCACGCAGGTAAACCGCCGCCAGCACGCCGAACGGCGTCACGATCATCGCCATGATCAGGGTCATCATCACGGTGCCGAAAATCGCCGGGAAAATCCCGCCTTCGGTGTTGGCTTCACGCGGGTCGTCACTGAGGAATTCCCAGACCTTGCTGAAGTAGAAGCCGATCTTGGTGAAGGTGCCCATGGCGTTCGGCTGGTAGGCGTGAACCACTTTGCCAATGCCGATTTCGACTTCTTTACCGTTGGCATCGCGAGCGGTCAGGCTATCGCGGTTGAACTGCGCGTGCAGGTCGTTCAGACGCGCTTCGATGTCCTGATAACGGGCATTCAGCTCGGCGCGCTCGGACTCCAGATCCGCTTGCGCGGCAGCGTCGAGACGGCCGGCCAATTCCAGTTTGCGACCGTGCAGACGCACACGTTCGAGACCGGCGTTGATCGCGCCGATGTCAACCTTTTCCAGGGTCTTGAGCTGTGCGGCGAGCTGATTGACACGATCGACACGCGCCTGCAACTCAGGCCATGCGGCCTCGCCTTCAGCGATGACCTTGCCATCCTGTTTGACGTTGACCAGGTAGCCGTAGAAATTGCCCCATTCGCGACGCTCGATGGCCATCAGCTCAGGCGGCGTCTTCTGGTTGGTCAGCCACTCGCCGACAATCCAGGTGAAGTCGGTGCCGTTCAGATCACGGTTGCCGACCTTGATCAGCTCGCGGGTCATGAACTCCGGGCCTTGATCGGGCACCGGCAGGCCAGCGCTTTTCAGGCGCTCGCGTGGCACTTCTTCCTTCTGCACCACTTCGCCGATGACGAGGTGATTGGCCTGGCCCGGCACGTCGTAACTGGCGTGTATCAGGTCCGCCGGCCAAAAGTGACCCAGGCCGCGCACGGCAATCACCGCCAGCAGGCCAATGGTCATGATGACCGCAATGGACACCGCGCCGCCGCTGATCCAGACGCCGGGGGCGCCGCTCTTGAACCATCCATTCAGGGAGTTCTGTTTCACAGACTTCTACCTTTCTTAAAGCGACGAGTATTTCTTGCGCAGACGCTGACGAATCAGTTCCGCGAGGGTGTTCATGACGAAGGTGAACAACAGCAGTACCAGCGCAGAGAGGAACAGCACGCGGTAGTGGCTGCCGCCGACTTCCGACTCAGGCATTTCCACCGCAACGTTGGCCGCCAGGGTGCGCAGGCCTTCGAACAGGTTCATTTCCATGACCGGGGTGTTACCGGTGGCCATCAGCACGATCATGGTTTCACCCACCGCGCGGCCCATGCCGATCATCAGCGCCGAGAAAATACCCGGGCTGGCGGTGAGAATCACCACGCGGGTCATGGTCTGCCACGGCGTGGCGCCGAGGGCCAGGGAGCCCAGGGTCAGGCCCCGAGGCACGCTGAACACGGCGTCTTCGGCGATGGAGTAGATGTTCGGAATGACCGCGAAGCCCATGGCCAGACCGACCACCAACGCGTTGCGCTGGTCGTAGGTGATGCCCAGGTCGTGGGAGATCCACATGCGCATGTCGCCGCCGAAGAACCAGGTTTCCATGTACGGGCTCATGTACAGCGACAACCAGCCCACAAACAGAATCACCGGGATCAGGATCGCGCTTTCCCAGCCGTCCGGCACTTTCAGGCGGATGGACTCAGGCAGGCGACTGAAGACGAAACCCGCCACCAGAATGCCGATCGGCAGGAGCATCAGCAGGCTGAAAATGCCGGGCAAATGCCCTTCCACATACGGCGCCAGGAACAGGCCGGCGAAGAAGCCGAGGATCACCGTCGGCATCGCTTCCATCAGCTCGATCACCGGTTTGACCTTGCGACGCATGCCCGGGGCCATGAAGTACGCGGTGTAGATCGCGGCGGCAACGGCCAGTGGCGCGGCCAACAGCATCGCGTAGAACGCAGCTTTCAGGGTACCGAAGGTCAGCGGCGAGAGGCTCAGCTTGGGCTCGAAGTCGGTGTTGGCCGCGGTCGATTGCCAGACGTATTTAGGCTCGTCGTAGTTCTCGTACCAGACCTTGCTCCACAACGCGCTCCACGAGACTTCCGGGTGCGGGTTGTCGAGCAGCAACGGTTGCAGCTTGCCGCCCTGCTCCACGATCACGCGGTTGGCCCGTGGCGACATGCCGAAAAGGCCTTGGCCGTCGACCACCTGATCCACCAGCAAAGTGCGGTGAGCGGTGCTGTGGAACACGCCCAGTTTGCCGGACGCATCGAGGGCAACGAAGCCTTTACGACGTTCTTCAGCGGTGATTTCAACGATCGGCGCAGTGCCCATCTGGAAAGTACGAATCTGCTTCAGACGCTGCTCGCCATCCGGGTCGCGAGCCATGAACCATTGGGCCAGACCACCCTTGGAGTCACCGACGATCAGCGAGATGCCGCCCAGCAATTGGGTAATAGCGGTGACTTCGGTATTGCCGTCTTCAAGCAATTTGTAGCGCCCGTTAAGGCTCTTGTCGCGCAGACTGAAAACATCGGCCTGAGCGCGGCCATTGACCACGTACAACCACTGCTGACGCGGGTCGACGAAGATGTTCTTCACCGGCTCGGTCATTTGCGGCAGCTCAATGCGCTTGTGCTCGTTGGTGACTTCGCCGGTCATCATGTTTTCTTCGCTGGTCAGCGACAGGACATGCAACTGCGCACCGGTGGAGCCGGCCAGCAGCAGGGTCGAATCGGCAGCGTTGAGGCTGACGTGCTCCAGAGCGCCGCCCGCCTCGTTCAGCACGATTGGCGTTTCGCCGTACGGGTATTCAATGGCCGGCGAGATGGTTTTCTTGCCTTCCGGGTAGCTGACTTTATAGGTGTGACGGAACACCAGCGCCTGACCGTTGGACAAACCCACGGCCACTAATGGCTGGCCAGGTTGATCCTCACCAATGGAGGTCACGCTGGTGCCGGCCGGAATCGGCAGGTCGACGCGGCGCAGCTCAGTGCCCGTGTCGATATCAAAGAACAATGCCTGGCCCTTGTCGGAAACCCGCATGGCGACCTGGTTCTGTTCTTCGAGGGAGATCATCAGCGGCTTGCCGGCGTCTTGCATCCAGGCGGGCGTGATGGCGTCTTTGGCGGTCAGGTCGGCCCCCTGGAACAGCGGCGCGACGACGTAACCGAGGAAGAAAAAGATCAGGGTGATCGCGGCAAGAACGGCGAGGCCGCCGACGAGGACGTACCAGCGGGTCAGGCGATCTTTCAGCGCACGAATACGGCGCTTGCGTTGCAGCTCAGGCGTATTGAAGTCAATTCGCTTGGGGGGATTTGTAGTCATGGTGGAGTTGGCCAGATCATTCATGCGCACACCCTAGCGATCCTGTATGACAGAAAGATGACAATGCAGTGACGCAACAAATCCGCCGCCAGCGGTAACTGGCAGTGGATCGAAAATTTGAGAGGGCCGGGTTGCCAGCATGGCAACCCTGAGCCTTTGTAGGAGCGAAGCTTGCTCGCGAAGGGATCGCCTCGGTTCTCCCTTGAAAAATCCCTTCGCGGGCAAGCCTCGCTCCTACACAGGTCCGGGTTTAGCCCGGACCTAGGGTTTTACTTTTTTGCGACGTTACCGCCTTCTTGCAGACCCAGGTCAGCCAGTGCTTTTGCAGCAACCTTGGCTGGCAGCGGGATGTAGCCGTCTTTCACAACCACTTCCTGACCCTGTTTGGACAGAATCAGTTTCACGAACTCGGCTTCCAGCGGGGCCAGAGGCTTGTTCGGAGCCTTGTTGACGTAAACGTAGAGGAAACGCGACAGCGGATACTTGCCGTTCAGGGCGTTTTCTTCAGTGTCTTCAACGAACTCGGTGCTGCCTTTCTTGGCCAGGGCCACGGTCTTCACGCTGGCGGTCTTGTAGCCGATGCCCGAGTAACCCACGCCGTTCAGCGAGGAGCTGATCGACTGCACGACCGAAGCCGAGCCTGGTTGTTCGTTGACGTTTGGCTTGAAGTCGCCTTTGCACAGGGCTTCTTCCTTGAAGTAGCCGTAAGTGCCGGATACCGAGTTACGACCGAACAGTTGCACTGGCTTGTTGGCCAGGTCGCCGGTCACACCCAGATCGCCCCAGGTTTTCACATCGGTTTTACCGCCGCACAGACGTGTCGAGGAGAAGATCGCATCGACCTGTTCCATGGTCAGGTGCTGGATCGGGTTATCTTTGTGTACGAACACCGCCAAGGCATCCACAGCAACCGGGATAGCGGTTGGCTTGTAGCCGTACTTGGTTTCGAAGGCTTGCAGTTCGTTGTCCTTCATCTTGCGGCTCATCGGGCCCAGGTTAGCGGTGCCTTCAGTCAACGCAGGTGGCGCGGTAGAGGAACCGGCAGCCTGAATCTGGATGTTTACGTTCGGGTATTCTTTTTTGTAGTTCTCAGCCCACAGGGTCATGAGGTTGGCCAGGGTATCGGAGCCGACGCTGGACAGGTTGCCCGACACACCAGTGGTCTTGGTGTAGCTCGGGATCGACGGGTCAACAGCGGCAACCGCGTTGGCAGTCGCAACGCCAGCAGCGACAAAAGTCATTGCCGCCATCAAACGCTTCAGTTTCATGCCTTACTCCTAGCAGATAGGTGTGTTAGTCGGGGCCAAGTATCAGCAGGCCGTGTGAACACTCTATGGCTGAAATATGACAATTGGATGAAAGGCCAGCATCTAGCGATAGATCGTTCCCACGCTCTGCGCGGGAACGATCAGTGCAAAGAGTCGGCTTAGCGACCCTTCTTCCAGAGATAGGCCCCCACCAGAATCCCGACGACACACAGCACCGCCACGTAATAGGCAGGCCCCATCGGGCTTTCCTTGAGCAGCAGGCTGACGATCATCGGCGTCAGGCCACCGAAAATGGCGTAGGCGACGTTGTAGGAAAACGACAGGCCACTGAAGCGCACCACGGGCGGGAATGCCTTGACCATGACATAGGGGACCGCACCGATGGTGCCCACCAGCAAGCCTGTTATGGCGTACATCGGGAACAGCCAGTCGGGATGCTCAGCCAGGCTGTGGTAGAAGGTCCAGGAGCTGGCCAGCAACGCGGCGCAGCCGAACACGAATACTCGTCCCGCGCCGAAACGATCTGCCAGGGCGCCGGCAATGATGCAACCAATGCTCAGCAGCACTATCGCCACGCTATTGGACTGCAGGGCGGTGGTTGGCGCGAAGTGATAGACCGTCTGCAATACGGTCGGGGTCATCAGGATCAACACCACGATGGCGGCGGACAGCAGCCAGGTCAGCAGCATGGAAATCAGAATCGCACCGCGATGGTCGCGCAACACGGCGCGCAGCGGCACTTCTTCGGCCAGCGCTTTGCGTAATTGCAGTTCGGCAAACACTGGGGTTTCGTGGAGCCAGCGACGCAGGTAGACCGAGAACAGGCCAAACACGCCACCCAGCAGGAACGGGATCCGCCAGGCGTAATCCGACACTTCCACCGGCGTGTAAATGCTGTTGATTGCGGTAGCGACCAACGAGCCCAAAAGAATACCGGCAGTCAGACCGCTGGTCAGCGTGCCGCAGGCATAACCAATGTGACGCTGCGGCACGTGTTCGGAAACGAATACCCAGGCCCCCGGCACTTCACCGCCAATCGCCGCGCCCTGAATTACCCGCATCAGCAGCAACAGGATCGGCGCCCACATACCTATCTGCGCATAAGTTGGCAGCAAGCCCATGATCAGGGTCGGGACTGCCATCATGAAAATGCTCAAGGTGAACATCTCCTTGCGCCCCAGCAGATCACCGAAGTGCGCCATGACGATGCCGCCCAATGGCCGTGCCAGGTAGCCGGCGGCGAAGATGCCGAACGTCTGCATCAGGCGCAGCCACTCGGGCATGTCGGCGGGAAAGAACAGTTTGCCGACCACCGTGGCAAAGAACACAAAGATGATGAAGTCGTAAAACTCCAGCGCGCCACCCAGGGCAGACAGCGATAACGTCTTATAGTCGTTGCGGGTCAGCGGGCGTGCGGATTGGCTGGGCTGCGCGATGCTCGAGGGCGCTGTGGTCATGGCAAGGGCTTCTCTTATAGTCGGATCTGCAACCTCAACAACGCTGGCGGAGGCTTGGGCAGGTTCGGCACGATAGCAAATTGTTCGAAAAAGCACATAGAGGCGCGTATTTGACGGTCAAAATGAGAACCGGACGGTCGTCGTGGAGTCTACCGATCGATATACTCCCAATATTGCAACGGCTTGTAAGGGGTTGCTGTGCGAAACCGTTGTTGGCCTCCACCAGCCGATTTCGCAGAGTTTCCCTTTAGGCGCCTTACGAAAAACGTGACGAACGTAGTATGTTCGGGGCTGAATCGTTTTTCTTGAAGACGGCTATTCACCTGAAAGACCAACGTAGAGTCACGGGTCAGAGGCACCCCCGGCATGATAGAGCTCGAACAAGAAGATCCAATCCCGCAAGGCGACCTGGCCTTGCAAATCACCGCGCTTCCGCGCGAAACCAACGGCTTTGGCGATATTTTCGGCGGCTGGCTGGTGGCGCAGATGGATTTGGCCGGTACCGCAATGGCCAGCAAGGTTGCCGGCGGGCGGGTAGCCACCGTTGCGATCGACCGCATGGCATTCCTGGTGCCGGTGGCGGTGGGCGCGCAGCTCTCCTTTTATACCCAGGCCCTGGAAATCGGCCGCAGCTCGATTCAGATGATGGTCGAGGTCTGGAGCGACGATCCACTGTCCAGCGAATGGCGTAAAGTGACCGAAGCCGTCTTCGTGTTCGTCGCCATCGATGGCAGCGGCCGCACTCGCTCGGTTCCGCCTAGAGCCCGTTAAACCGAAGCTCGTAAAAACCGGAGCCCGTAAAAAAAGTGGGCGTTAAACCCGGCGACCGTTTTGCGGTCCATTGCAGTCCTGTTCCTGATCGAGAGTTGCCCCATGAGCACGCCCAACGTTGAAGCCGTGAAACTGGATGAACTGAACTGCTGGCGCATCCGCCACGGTCAGGCCGAATTGCTGGTGGCCCAACAAGGCGCGCACATTCTCAGTTATCAACGGGCTGGCGAGCCACCGTTGATCTGGCTCAACGACGAGGCGGTGTTCAAGGCCGGCAAAAGCATCCGCGCTGGCGTGCCGGTGTGCTGGCCGTGGTTCGGTAACCTGTCGCGCAACCCGCAGAGTGTCCAGGCCATGCGCGTCAGCCAGGAACCGCCGACCGCCCACGGGCTGGTGCGGGCGATGGACTGGGAACTGGTTGGCATCGAAACCGAGGGCGAAAGCCTGAAGGTGGAATTCAATCTGCCCTACCCCGAAGGCGGCCTGCCAGGCTGGCCGCATCAAGTGGACTTGAAGCTGAGCATTCGTCTGGATGAGCAGTTGCACATCAGCCTGACCAGCGAAAACAAGGGCGCTGAAAATGTCACCATCAGCCAGGCATTGCACAGCTATTTCGCGGTCAGCGATGTGCGCAACGTACATGTCGAAGGGCTGGATGGCTTGAGCTATATCGAAACCCTGGACGACTGGAAAACCGTCACCCAGACCGGTGAACTGCATTTTACCGGCGAGACCGACCGCATCTATCTCAATACCCCGCCGAAGCTGAGCATCGTTGACCCGCACTGGGAACGACGCATCGAACTGACCAGCAGCGGTTCGCGCTCTGCAGTGATCTGGAACCCCTGGATCGACCGCGCGGCAGCATTCAGCGACATGGCCGACGATGGCTGGCAGCGCATGCTGTGCATTGAAACGGCGAATGTGATGGGGGATGTGGTGACACTGGCACCGGGGGCAAGTCATACCTTGGGCGTCAGTGTCGGCGCAAAAACGCTCTAAGCCATACCGCAATGAAATGTGGGAGCCAGCCTGCTGGCGATGGCGTCGTGTCAGTCAACTTGAAAGTATCTGACGGACCGCTATCGCCAGCAGGCTGGCTCCCACAGTTATTCGGTGGCTGCTAGAGATCAGACTCCTGCACCACCCGCACCTGCGCCGCATCCAGCGCATACGCCGCATCCGCCAAGTCGTTGTTGACCGTCTCGATCTTCAGCGTGCCGGTCACCCACAGCGGTGTGTAGATATCGTTCAGCTTCAAGCCTTTGGGATAACGCACCAACACCAATTGATTAGGTGGTGGCGGCGGCACGTGGATGCAAGCGCCCGGATACGGCACAAGGAAGAACAGTGTGCTGTGGCCCTTGGCGTCGGATTCCAGCGGTACCGGGTAACCGCCAATGCGGATGTGCTTGTCGTTCATCGACGGCACGGTTTTGGTCGAGTACATCACCGCTGGCAAGCCCTTGCTCTGCTTCATGCCACCCTTTTGGGTAAAGGTGCCGTTAGCTTCCGGTGAGTTGTGATCGATTTCGGGCATGGCCTCGAGGGCCTTCTGGTCCGACTTGGGCATCAGTTCAAGCCAGTCGGTTTCCGGCAGTTCGCCGGCATGGGCCAAACCACTGCCCAGGAAGAGAAGAGTCAACAGAAGACGGCGCATGAAAGTGCTCAGTAGGGATAGGACAGTGTCACGCCGAGCATTCTAGCCCTCTCGACGTGCGCAGCCGAGAGGGATTCGTCGCTTGAATCAGTTCTTTTTAATCAGGCCGTAGATCACCAGCAATACCACCGCGCCCACCAGCGCACCGATGAAACCTGCGCCTTCGCCAGCGTGGTAAATGCCCAAGGCCTGGCCGCCGTAAGTGGCTGCCAGCGAACCGCCGATACCGAGCAGGATGGTCATGATCCAGCCCATGCTGTCATCACCCGGTTTCAGGAACCGTGCGATCAGGCCGACGATCAAGCCGATAAAGATGGTTCCGATAATTCCCATGGCATTTCCCTCTGATTAATTGGCTATAGCCTAGACAGACTTTGGCATCCTGCCATCAGAGAACGGCGGCCCCTGAAGGTTCCGCCGCTGCCACATGAAACTATTCGGCGATCAGCGCTTCGACCTTGAGGATCTGCGCAGCCAGCGTCTCACGGTCTGCACAGCGCAGACTGGCGTGACCGACCTTGCGGCCGGCCTTGAAAGCCTTGCCGTAGTGATGCAAATGGCAGTCGTCGATCGCGATCACTTTTTCTACTGGCGGCACGACACCGATGAAGTTGAGCATCGCGCTCTCGCCGACCTTGGCCGTCGAACCCAGCGGCAGACCGGCAACGGCCCGCAGGTGGTTTTCGAACTGGCTGCACTCGGCGCCTTCGGTGGTCCAGTGCCCGGAGTTGTGTACGCGCGGGGCGATTTCGTTGGCCTTGAGGCCGCCGTCGACTTCGAAGAACTCGAACGCCATCACGCCGACGTACTCCAGCTGCTTGAGTACGCGACTGGAGTAGTCTTCAGCCAACGCTTGCAGCGGGTGATCGGTGCTGGCCACGGACAGCTTGAGAATGCCGCTGTCGTGGGTGTTGTGAACCAGTGGATAGAACCTGGTTTCGCCATCGCGAGCACGCACGGCAATCAGCGAGACTTCGCCAGTGAATGGCACGAAGCCTTCCAGCAGGCAGGCGACGCTGCCCAGCTCGGCGAAGGTGCCGATCACGTCTTCAGGCTTGCGCAGGACTTTCTGGCCCTTGCCGTCGTAACCCAGGGTGCGGGTTTTCAGCACGGCCGGCAGACCGATCGAAGCCACGGCGGCGTCCAGGTCGGCTTGCGACTGGATGTCGGCGAACGCGGGCGTCGGAATCCCCAGGTCCTTGAACATGCTCTTTTCGAACCAGCGATCACGAGCGATGCGCAAGGCTTCGGCGCTCGGGTACACCGGGACGAATTGCGACAGAAAAGCCACGGTTTCGGCCGGGACGCTTTCGAACTCGAAGGTCACCAGGTCGACTTCATCGGCCAGTTGACGCAGGTGATCCTGATCGCCGTAATCGGCCCGCAGGTGTTCGCCCAACGCGGCTGCGCAAGCGTCTGGCGCCGGGTCGAGGAAAGCGAAATTCATGCCCAGCGGAGTGCCCGCCAGCGCCAACATGCGACCCAACTGGCCGCCACCGATTACACCGATTTTCATCGTCAACAACCTCAGGCGATGCGTGGGTCTGGATTGTCCAGGACGCTGTCTGTCTGCTCAGCGCGGAATTTCTTCAACACGGTATGAAATTGCGGATGCTTGGCGCCCAGGATGCTCGCCGAGAGCAACGCTGCGTTGATCGCGCCGGCTTTGCCGATGGCCAGGGTGGCGACCGGAATGCCTGCAGGCATTTGCACGATAGACAGCAGCGAATCGACGCCCGAGAGCATCGACGACTGTACGGGTACGCCCAGCACCGGCAGGTGGGTCTTGGCCGCACACATACCTGGCAGGTGGGCCGCGCCACCGGCACCGGCGATGATCACCTCGATGCCACGGGCCTCGGCCTCTTCGGCATACTGGAACAGCAGGTCCGGGGTGCGGTGGGCAGAGACCACTTTCACCTCGTAAGGGATGCCGAGCTTTTCCAGCATATCGGCGGTGTGGCTAAGGGTGGACCAATCGGACTTGGAGCCCATGATCACGCCAACCAGTGCACTCATCGTCGTGCCTCTTCTCTCTGGGCGCCCGCAGGCGCGTCAAAAAACAACAAGCCACGCAGAAATGCGTGGCTTGATTGTACGAAAAATGGCCGGACGAACCGGCCGAAGGCCGCGCAGTATACCTCAATGAAGCAGATAAACAGCCCCCGATACGACCATCTGTCATACGGCGCAAAGTGCCGGTTTTATTGACCTGAAGGTCAATCAAATCCACCACAAATCCCTGTGGGAGCTGGCTTGCCTGCGATGAGGCCGGCATAGCAAACAATGATGTTACCTGACACGCCGCAATCGCGGGCAAGCCCGCTCCCACAGGGTTTTCATTGTTCTCAGGAACCCGTTGTGCCTTGGGCCGTGCTGCCCTCCAGTTTGCGCCAGAGCAACCGCACGTTGGCCTTACGCACCAATGCGCAGCGGTACAGACGGATCTCCAGTGGCACATGCCATTGCGGGCCCCCGCAGACGACTAACTCACCGCGAGCCAGTTCAGCGCGCACGCTCAGTTGCGGTACCCAGGCGATGCCAAGGCCTTCCAGCGCCATGCTTTTCAGGCTGTCAGCCATGGCGGTTTCGTAAATAGTGGTGAATCGCAGCGCCCGCTGGCGCAACAGCATGTTCACCGAACGTCCAAGAAACGCACCGGCGCTATAGGCCAATAGCGGCACGCTGGCCTCGCCTTCCAGGTCGAACAACGGTTTGCCATCGGCATCGGCGGCGCAGACCGGGAGCATTTCGGTGTCCCCCAAGTGCAGCGACGGGAAAATCTCCGGGTCCATTTGCATGGCCGCATCCGGGTCATAAAACGCCAGCATCAAATCGCAGCCGCCTTCGCGCAATGCATGCACCGCATCGCCAACGTTAGTGGCCACCAGTCGCGTGGCAATGTTCAGCCCTTCATTGCGCAACTGCGCGATCCAGCGCGGGAAGAAACCCAGTGCCAGAGAGTGAGCGGCAGCAACCTGCATCACCTCGCCCTGCCCGCCTTCCAGGTGATGAAGGTGGCGCAGCACTTCACCCAGCTGTTCGACCACAGTTCGCGCGGTAACGAGAAACAGCTGCCCCGCCGCTGTCAGCTCGACCGGCGTGCGGGAGCGATTCACCAGGGTCAGCCCCAGCGCGGCTTCGAGGCTGCGGATCCGTCGGCTGAATGCCGGCTGAGTCACGAAGCGTCGTTCAGCTGCCTGGGAGAAGCTGCGAGTGGCGGCCAGAGCACTGAAGTCCTCGAGCCATTTACTTTCCAGATTCATCACGCCCTCCCGGACACGCACCAATTTAGGTCACACGCTCGCCGCACACGCGGCGTCACACGGGCATTATGCCGAATGTGCATAGGCTAGTGTTTAACAGCATTGGCCCAAAATTCTTCACAAGCCTAGCATTTGCAGTGTTCCGGCACAGACCGGGTCCATATCGAGATGATTTCTATCATGTCCTCCGCTGCATCTTTCCGCACAGAAAAAGACCTGCTTGGCGTACTCGAAGTACCTGCTCAAGCGTATTACGGCATCCAGACCCTGCGAGCGGTGAACAACTTCCGCCTCTCTGGCGTTCCGATTTCGCATTACCCGAAACTGGTTGTCGGTCTGGCAATGGTCAAGCAGGCCGCCGCTGACGCCAACCGCGAGTTGGGTCACCTGAGCGAAGCCAAGCACGCTGCTATCAGCGAAGCTTGTGCCCGATTGATCCGCGGCGATTTCCACGAAGAGTTCGTGGTGGACATGATTCAAGGCGGCGCTGGCACTTCGACCAACATGAATGCCAACGAAGTCATCGCCAACATCGCGCTGGAGGCCATGGGCCACAGCAAGGGCGAATACCAGTACCTGCACCCGAACAACGACGTCAACATGGCGCAGTCGACCAACGACGCCTACCCGACCGCGATCCGTCTGGGCCTGCTGCTGGGTCACGATGCGCTGCTGGCCAGCCTCGACAGCCTGATCCAGTCGTTCGCCGCCAAAGGTGAAGAATTCAGCCACGTTCTGAAGATGGGTCGTACCCAGCTGCAAGACGCCGTGCCGATGACCCTGGGCCAGGAATTCCGCGCCTTCGCCACCACATTGGGCGAAGACCTGGCACGCTTGAAGACTCTGGCGCCAGAGCTGCTGACCGAAGTGAACCTGGGCGGCACCGCGATCGGCACCGGCATCAACGCCGACCCGCGCTACCAGCACCTGGCCGTGCAACGCCTGGCGACCATCAGCGGTCACCCACTGGTGCCAGCCGCCGACCTGATCGAAGCCACCTCCGACATGGGCGCCTTCGTGCTGTTCTCCGGCATGCTCAAGCGCACCGCGGTCAAGCTGTCGAAGATCTGCAACGACCTGCGTCTGCTGTCCAGCGGCCCACGCACCGGCATCAACGAAATCAACCTGCCAGCGCGCCAGCCAGGCAGCTCGATCATGCCAGGCAAGGTCAACCCGGTAATCCCGGAAGCCGTGAACCAGGTGGCGTTCCAGATCATCGGCAACGACCTGGCCCTGACCATCGCGGCCGAAGGCGGCCAGCTGCAACTGAACGTGATGGAGCCGCTGATCGCTTTCAAGATCTTCGACTCGATCCGCCTGCTGCAGCGCGCCATGGACATGCTGCGCGAGCACTGCATCGTCGGCATCACCGCCAACGAAGAGCGCTGCCGTGAACTGGTCGAACACTCGATCGGCCTGGTTACAGCACTGAACCCGTACATCGGCTATGAAAACGCCACTCGCATTGCCCGTATCGCGCTTGAAAGCGGCCGCGGCGTGCTGGAACTGGTGCGCGAAGAAGGCTTGCTCGACGAAGAAATGCTCGCCGACATCCTGCGCCCGGAAAACATGATTGCTCCGCGTCTGGTGCCTCTGAAGGCTTGACCAAACGCCGGCTCTTTTGAAGAGCACGCTCACCAGGTCGAGGGACTAGACACCTCTCACCTTTTGAGGGCTTGGGGATTTATTCCCTCAAGCCCTTTTTTTTAACCCTTTTGCGGATTTTCTAATATGCTGAATGCTTTCAGTTCCGCCAAGATCGCAGCCTTCGGCAGCTCCTACCGGGTTTGAGACCCCCCTGTAGAGGCTACCGAAGGCTGCGATTTTTTGATTTTGCAGCACTCTCGTTTCATCGCTTGCACCACAACCGTGCAGACGGAAGGCACTCTCCTATGTATAGTGCCGGCCCTCTTCGCGTGAGCGGTCGTCGGTAACGAGGCCCAAACCCATGCGAAACCCGAACTAATAAAACCCGCGATATGGAACCGGAACGAACCTCGATCCACTTGTTGTGCCACGCGCAAGCCGGTGTAACGCGATGTGTCGGTCCACCATTATCTGCACACACAAAAAATAGCGAGGAATAATCCATGCTCGAAGTCATCAACGACTTCCTCTCAGGGAAAGTACTGATCGTGCTCATTGTCGGGCTCGGTAGCTACTTCACGATCCGCTCGCGTTTCGTTCAGTTCCGCCATTTCTTTCACATGTTCGCGGTGTTCCGCGACAGCCTCAAAAGCAGCGCTGGCCAGCTCAGTTCCTTCCAGGCCCTGATGCTCAGCCTGGCCGGCCGTGTCGGTGCGGGCAACATCGCAGGTGTCGGCATCGCCGTGACCCTTGGTGGGCCCGGTGCAGTGTTCTGGATGTGGGTGACCGCGCTGGTCGGCATGTCCAGCAGCTTCTTCGAATGCTCCCTCGGCCAGCTCTACAAGCGCTGCGACTCCGAAGGCCAGTTCCGTGGCGGCCCGTCCTTTTACATTCAACACGGCCTGCAGAAACGCTGGTTGGGCATGATCATGGCGTTCCTGCTGCTGATCACCTTCGGCTTCGCCTTCAACGGCCTGCAAGCCCACGCCGTCACCCACTCGCTGAACAATGCCTTCGGCTTCGACACCACGTACACCGGGCTGGCACTGGCGGTATTGCTGGGTCTGGTGTTCATCGGCGGCATCAAGCGGATCGCCAAGGTCGCTGACCTGCTGGTACCGGTGAAAACCCTGGCGTACATCGGCGTGACCCTCTACGTGATCGTGCTGCAGTTCGACCACGTTCCGGGCATGTTGATGACCATCGTCAAAAGCGCCTTCGGTCTGGACCAGGCGTTCGGCGGCCTGATCGGCAGCGCCATCGTCATGGGCGTGAAGCGCGGCGTGTTCGCCAACGAAGCGGGCCTGGGCAGTGCGCCGAACGTGGCCGCTGTGGCCTCGGTCGAGCACCCGGTGTCCCAAGGCGTGGTTCAGGCGTTCAGCGTGTTCCTCGACACCTTCGTGATCTGCACCTGCACCGCGTTGCTGATCCTGCTGTCGGGCTTCTACACCCCGGGCTTCGAAGGCGACGGCATTGCCCTGACCCAGAACTCCCTGGCTGCCGTAGTCGGTGACTGGGGCCGGATCTTCATTTCGGTGGCCCTGTCGTTGTTCGTGTTCACCTCGATCCTCTACAACTACTACCTGGGCGAGAACAACCTGCGCTTCATGATGGGTGAAAACCGCAAGGCGCTGATCGGCTACCGCGCACTGGTACTGGTATTGATCTTCTGGGGTGCCATCGAAAACCTCGGCACCGTGTTCGCCTTCGCCGACATCACCATGACGATGCTGGCGTTCGTGAACCTGATCGCGCTGTTCCTGCTGTTCAAGGTCGGCATGCGCATCCTGCGTGACTACGATGATCAGCGCGCTGCCGGCATCAAGACCCCGGTGTTCGATTCGAGCAAATTCCCGGATCTGGACCTGGACCTGAAAGCCTGGCCGGCCAATCCGACAGCCGCCGCGCCTACGGCCGCCGCCGAGCCGCAAGGCGTGACCGCAGCGCAACGCTGATCGGTAAAAAACCGGGCGCATCCCCTGCGCCCGGCGTGACACAGCTTGCGACCGGCGTCATGCTCGGTCGCAGGTTGTGGCAGCTATTTTGATGCTGCCGTTCTGGTTCGAGCTTGAGACCCCATCGCTGCCATCGCGAGCAGGCTCGCTCCCACATCGTTTTCGGAGAACCTCCATGAATTCCTCGACTTTTCCTGCTGCCCAGCACGTCATGGTGCTCTACACCGGTGGCACCATCGGCATGCAAGCCAGTGCCCACGGCTTGGCCCCGGCATCGGGTTTCGAAACGCGAATGCGCGAGTATCTGCATAGCCAGCCTGAACTGGTGGTGCCGCAGTGGCGCTTTCGCGAGATGGCGCCGCTGATCGACAGCGCCAACATGACGCCCGCCTACTGGCAGCAACTGCGTGAAGCGGTGGTCGATGCTATTGATGTCCAGGGCTGCGACAGTGTGTTGATCCTGCACGGTACCGACACCCTGGCCTACAGCGCCGCAGCCATGAGCTTCCAGCTGCTCGGCCTGAATGCCCGCGTAGTGTTCACCGGCTCCATGTTGCCGGCCGGCGTGACCGACAGCGATGCCTGGGAAAACCTCAGCGGTGCGTTGGTTGCTCTTGGCCAGGGCCTGGCGTCGGGCGTTCATCTGTACTTCCACGGCGAACTGCTCGATCCGACCCGCTGCGCCAAGGTTCGCAGTTTCGGTCGTCATCCATTCAAACGGCTGGAGCGTCAGGGCGGCGGCGTGAAAGCGACTTCCGTGCCGACGCAGCTGAACTACAACCAGCCTAAACAGCTGGCGAAAGTCGCGGTGCTGCCGCTGTTCCCGGGCATCGGTGCCGATCAACTGGATGGCCTGCTCAACAGCGGTATTCAGGGTCTGGTGCTGGAATGTTATGGCAGCGGTACCGGGCCAAGCGACAACCCAGAGTTTCTCACCAGCCTGGAACGGGCGCGGGACAAAGGTGTGGTGGTGGTCGCGGTGACGCAATGTCATGAAGGTGGCGTGCAGCTCGACGTGTACGAGGCGGGCAGCCGCTTGCGTGACGCCGGTGTGTTGTCCGGTGGCGGCATGACTCGCGAGGCGGCATTTGGCAAGTTGCATGGGCTGCTGGGTGCAGGGCTTGAATCCGCTGAAGTTCGACGGCTGGTTGAACTCGATCTGTGCGGTGAACTGAGCTGACACAACACAAAACCCTGTAGGAGCGAGGCTTGCCCGCGAAGGCGTCCTCAAGTGCGCCAAAAGCTTCGCGGGCAAGCCTCGCTCCTACAGGGGCCATCAGGCATATAACTTGCTCCCCTTCCGGCACGCCCAACGCTGGAAGCACCCATGCTCCACTCTCACCTCACCACCCTCAATGCCGTCTCTCTGGTGCTCAACACCTTCAAGGCCGAAGGCCTGTCCAGCGAAGCGTTATTGGCCGGCAGCGGTATCAGCGCGGCGGATCTGAGCCGGGCGGATACGCGCATCACCACCAACCAGGAGATGCTGGTTTGCGCCAACGCTGTCGCGTTACGCCGCGATATCGGCCTGGAGTTAGGTCGGCGGATGCACGTTTCTTCCTATGGCATGCTCGGGTACGCCTTACTCACCAGCGCCACTTTAGGTGACGCCTTGCGGTTGGCGCTGCACTATCCGGCGCTATTGGGAACACTGTTCGAGTTGAGCCTGGAGGAGGATGGCGAGCGCATCTGGCTCAACGCGGGCGACTATCGGGAAAATCCGGCGCTGGCGCCCTTCAATGTCGAGTTTTGCCTGGTCTCGATGAAAGTCACCTGCGAAGACTTGCTCGGCCACCCTCTGCCCCTGCTCGGTGCCCGCTTCGAATACTCTGCGCCGGATTATCAGGCGCGCTACGCCGAGCGTTTCGACTGCCCGTTGCAGTTCGATGCTGTGTCCAATGCCTTTGCTTTCGACAAACGCTGGCTCGAACAACCTCTGCCCCTGGCCGACGCCATCACGCACCAGGCCATGGCCGAGCGTTGTCGCAAGCAAAACACCGAATTCACCGGGCGCCAGGCCTGGCTCGGGCGTATCCGCCAACTCCTCGCGGCGCAATTGAGCGCGGCGCCGGGCCTGGATGGGCTGGCCAAACAGTTGAACTGCTCGGCGCGCACCCTGCGGCGACATCTGAAGGACCTGGGCTGCAGCTATCAAGAACTGCTCGATGAATTGCGCTTCGAGCAAGCCAAGCGACTGCTCTGCGAAGATCAACTGCCGATCTATCGGATTGCCGAGGCGCTGGGGTTCAGCGAAACCGCAAGCTTCCGCCATGCGTTTGTGCGCTGGAGTGGCGTTGCACCGAGTCAGTTCCGGCCACACTGATAACCCCTGTGGGAGCGGGCTTGCCCGCGAAGAGGCCAGTACATTCGACGCATCTCCATTGGCTGCACCATCGCTTTCGCGGGCAAGCCCGCTCCCACAGGTTCGGCATTCCAAGCCCAATGTTGAAGCGCCGGTGTGCCATTAAGGGGCGAATTTCGGTCAAATCTTTTGGCCATATCGATCCCCTTTTGGCCTTTCCTGCCGTTTTCCCAAACGCCGCCCGCCGCAAGACTGTGTGCAACCGAATCAGCCTGCGGAGAACAAGAATGCTGACGATCTACTCGGACGATCACCACTTGCATCACGGCCGTTGCGAATTGATGGACGGGCAATTGATGCCCTGCTTCGAAATGCCCTCGCGGGCCGACCATGTGCTGGCACGCGTACAGTCCCGCCATCTGGGCCCGGTCGAGGCGCCGCAGGATTTCGGTCTCGGGCCGATCGAGCGTATCCACAGCCGCGACTACCTCGACTTCTTCAAAGGGGCCTGGGCGCGCTGGACCGAATTCAATACCGACGGCGACTTGCTGCCCTACACCTGGCCTGCCCGCACCCTGCGCCGGATCATGCCTGCCAGCCTGCACGGCCAGCTCGGCTATTACAGCTTCGACGGCGGCGCACCGATTACCGCCGGCACCTGGCAAGCGGCGTATAGCGCGGCGCAAGTGGCGTTGACCGCGCAGGCGCAAATCCAGCGCGGTGCCCGCAGTGCCTTCGCCTTGTGCCGTCCACCGGGACACCATGCCGCCAGCGATTTGATGGGCGGTTATTGCTACCTCAACAACGCCGCCATCGCCGCTCAGGCATTCCTCGATCAAGGCCATAAAAAGGTCGCGATCCTCGATGTCGATTACCACCATGGCAACGGCACCCAATCGATTTTCTACGAGCGCAGCGACGTGCTGTTCACCTCGATCCATGGTCATCCGGAAGCCGAGTTTCCGTTCTTCCTCGGTTATGAAGAAGAACACGGTGAAGGCCCGGGCGAAGGGTTCAACTTCAACTACCCCTTGCCCGCCGGCTCAGGCTGGGACCGCTGGAGCGCAGCCCTGGAGCAGGCCTGCAAAGAGATTGAAAAGTATGGCGCCGACATCATCGTCGTGTCCCTGGGCGTCGATACATTCAAGGACGACCCGATTTCCCAGTTCAAACTCGACAGCCCGGATTACCTGGCGATGGGCGCGCGCATCGCGGGCCTCGGCAAGCCGACGCTGTTCGTGATGGAAGGCGGTTACGCGGTAGAAGAAATCGGCATCAATGCCGTGAACGTTCTCGAAGGTTTTGAAAGCGCCCAATGAGGAATTAGAACAAATGAATCGACTCATGCGTCTTATCGCTCCAGTGTTATGCGCCACCGCATTCAGTGGTGCTGTTCACGCCGAAGAGCGCACGTTGCGGGTGTACAACTGGTTCGACTACATCACCCCCAAAGCGCTGGAAGATTTCAAGACCCAGACCCCCCAGACCAAACTGGTCTACGACATCTTCGACACCAACGAAGCACTGGAGGCCAAGCTGCTGACCGGCAACTCCGGTTACGACGTGGTGGTGCCGTCCAATGTGTTCCTCGCCAAGCAGATCGAGGCCGGGGTGTTCCAGCCGCTGGACCGCAGCAAACTGCCGAACTGGAACCACCTCGACCCCAAGCTGATGAAGCTGATCGAAGCCAACGACCCGGGCAATAAATTCGCCGTGCCCTACATGTACGGGACCATTCTGATCGGCTTCAACCCGGACAAGATCAAGGCGGCTTTGGGCGATAACGCACCGGTGGACAGCTGGGACCTGATCTTCAAGGAAGAGAACATCAGCAAGCTCAAGCAGTGCGGCGTGGCCCTGCTCGACTCACCGTCAGAGATCCTGCCGCTGGCCCTGCAACACTTGGGCCTGGAGCCCAACAGCAAGAAGCCGGCGGACTACGCCAAGGCTGAAGCGCTGCTGATGAAGATTCGTCCGTACATCACCTACTTCCATTCATCCAAGTACATGGCCGACATCGCCAACGGTGACATCTGCGTGGCGGTCGGTTACTCCGGCAGCTTCTCCCAGGCCGCCAACCGTGCCAAGGAAGCCAAGAATGGCGTGATTGTCGATATGCGCCTGCCCAAAGAAGGCGCGCCGATCTGGTTCGACATGCTGGCGATCCCCAAAGGCGCGAAGAACCCGGAAGACGCCTATACCTTCATCAACTACCTGCTGCAACCTCAGGTCATTGCACCGGTCAGCGACTTCGTCGGCTACCCGAACCCGAACAAAGACGCCACGGAAATGGTCGACCCGGCGATCCGCAACAACCCGAACCTGTACCCGACCGAAGCGGCGATGAGCACGCTCTACACCCTGCAACCGCTGCCGCGTGATGCCGAGCGGGCGCGGACCCGGGCCTGGACCAAGATCAAGTCCGGCACCTGATCCGGGCGGCGCGACTCACACCGGGCGCCAGATCTTTTTGAGCTTCGCCAGTGCCGATTCGATAGCCGTCTCCGGCACTGCGGCGAACCCCAGGACCAGCCCCGCTCGCTGGTCTTCGGGAAGCGTCGTGTCTGGCAGCCAGTAACTGCTCAAACCATTGATCTCCACCCCGACGCTGGTGGCTTGTTCAATCAACTCGCGCTCACGAGTCACGCTGTCGACACGTACCGTCACGTGCAAACCGGCCGCCACACTGGGCAGCTTACCGACGCCCGGGACATCCACAGGCCAGCCATTGAGCAACACGTTACGCCGACTCAACGCAGCGCGGCGCATACGCCGGATATGCCGCTGGAAATGCCCGGCGGCCATGAACTCGGCCATTACCGCCTGGGTGCTGACCTCCGAGTGCCGTACGTCCACCGCACGACGCTGGGAGAACGCCTCAACCAATCCGGGCGGCAACACCAGATAACCCAGTCTTAATGCCGGGAATGCGACCTTGCCGAAGGTTCCGACATACAGCACCCGCCCCTGTCGATCCAGTGCAGCCAACGGCGCCAGCGGTGCGCCGCTGTAACGGTATTCGCCATCGTAGTCGTCCTCGACGATCCACCCTTGGGTGCGTTCGGCCCAGGCCAACAATTCAAGACGTCGCGCCAGACTCATGACCACCCCGGTCGGGTACTGATGCGACGGCGTGACGTAAGCCAATCGACAATCGCTGAGCGCCGCCAATTCGGTGCAATCAATACCCTCACTGCCCACCGCTATCCCGTGCAATCGCGCGCCGGCTACAGCGAACGCATGACCCGCCGCTCGATACCCCGGATTTTCAATGCCCACCCCATCGCCAGGCTCCACCAGCAACTGTGCACAAAGGCTAATCCCCTGTTGTGCGCCACTGGTGATCACTATTTGCTCAGCCGAGCACTGCATGCCCCGCGAACTGCGCAAATACGCAGCAATTAACCCACGTAATCGCGCATCACCCGCTGGGTCGCCGTAACACAGTTGCTCTAAATCCGGCTTACGCCAGAAAGCCGCATTCAGCTTGGCCCAGACCTCGAAAGGAAACAGATCGAAGGCTGGAACGCCGACACGAAATGCCCGAGGTGGACCACTGGGAGGCAAGGTCAAATGGTTCTTTTCAACCCGGCCCAAAGCACCGCTGTGGATAACTTTACTGGATGAAACCACAGGTAAATCCAGCCAATTTGTGGATAAGGCTGTGGGTAACCCTGTTGAAAACCCTGTGGATACTTTTGTGGATAATTTTTTCACTGACATCGCAGCTTGAGGCAATTGCGCGACATAAGTCCCGTCGCCAACACGCCCCTCGATGAAGCCCTCAGCGTAAAGCTGATCGTAGGCACGAACCACGCTGTTACGGGAAATCGATAAAGCCGCCGCCAGATCGCGACTGGCTGGCAGTCGTGTGCCGCTGGCCAGGCGTCCATCAAGCACTCGCACCCGCAGCGCTTGATAGAGCTGACGACTCAGGCCCTGGCGGCGGTCGAGTTCGATACCCGCCGGATTGAACGACGAAGGAAGCGGCGTGTTCGACATGGTAATGGACCTATGAAATTGGTCATTAATGGCTCTTACAACAGACCAATAGCCTGCCTAGGATGCAGGCATTCGCCAAGGAATATTTCCATGTATACGCCCAGCAATTTCGCCATCAATGATTTGAATGAGCTGCATCAGCACATCCTCGGCGCCCGTCTTGGTGTTTTGGTCACCCACGGTGAACAGGGCCTGCAAGCCAGTCATTTGCCGCTGCTGCTAAATGTCGACCACGGCCCGAATGGCACTCTCTACGGGCACCTCGCCCGGGCCAATCCACAATGGCGAGAATTGCAGAACGGCGCCGAGGCGTTGGTGATTTTTGCTGGTGCGGATGCTTACGTCAGCCCGGGGTTTTACCCGAGCAAAGCCGAGCACGGGAAAGTCGTGCCGACCTGGAACTACGTGGCCGTACACGCTTATGGCACTGGCGAAGTGTTCACCGATACCGATCGCCTGCGCGATCTGGTCAGCGCATTGACCGAGCGCCATGAAGCCGGTCGCGCCCAGCCGTGGAAGGTTGCCGATGCCCCCGCCGACTATATCGACGGCATGCTCAAGGCCATCGTCGGTTTTGCCTTGCCGATCCAGCGGCTGGAGGGCAAACGCAAGCTCAGCCAGAACCGTAGTGCCGCAGACATCGCCGGTGTGCGCGAGGGGCTGACCGCCAGCCCTGATGTGCATGACCAGGCCCTCGCCCACTTGATGCGTTAAGGAATCAATATGAGTCAGATCGACATTCGCCAGGTCACCGCCGACGATCACGCGGCCTGGCTGCCGCTGTGGCAAGCCTACCTGCGCTTCTACAACACCGAACTGCCTGAGGCGGTGACCCAAAGCACTTGGCAGCGCCTGCTCGACCCGAGCGAACCGACTCACGGGGCGCTGGCCTGGGCCGATGGCAAAGCGGTGGGCATGGTGCATTTCATCTACCACCGCTCGAACTGGAGCATCGAAAACTCCTGCTACCTGCAAGACTTGCTGGTGACGCCAGAAACCCGCGGCACCGGTGTCGGTCGGCAACTGATCGAATTCGTCTACACCACGGCCAAGGCCGATGGCTGCTGCAAGGTTCATTGGCTGACCCACGAAACCAACGCCACCGCGATCCAGCTCTATGAGCGCATCGCCGAACGCCCCGGTTTCATCCAGTTTCGCCACGCCCTATAAGGTTCAAGGAGAGCAGCATGTCGACTTCACTCGCGGACTGGAAAGGTGTTCCGCCACCCTCGGTTCAACTGATCGAAGGGCGTTTCATCCGCCTGGAAAAACTTGACCCGGCCCGTCACACCGACGGCTTGTGGAAAGCCCTCGAAGGCCCGGGCTCGGATCCGAAACTCTGGGATTATTTGCCTTATGGGCCTTTCCCGGAACGCAGCGCTTTCAACGATTGGCTGAACAATCACGCGGCCAACAGCGATCCGTACTTCTTCACGGTGATCGACCGTGCCAGCGGCGACGTCCAGGGCATCCTCAGCCTGATGTCGATTGTCCCTGCTCAGGGCCGCATCGAGATCGGCCATGTGACCTTCGGCGCAGCGATGCAGCGTTCACCAAAAAGTACCGAGGCGGTTTACCTGCTGGCCAGGGAATCCTTTGCCCTGGGTTACCGGCGTCTGGAGTGGAAGTGCAACAACGGCAATGCCCGCTCCAAATATGCAGCGGAGCGGTTGGGGTTCAGTTTTGAAGGGGTGTTCCGTCAGCACATGGTGGTCAAGGGGCAGAACCGTGACACGGCGTGGTATTCGATTCTGGATTCGGAATGGCCGGCGATTGGCGCGGGGTTCGAGCGGTGGCTGTCTGATGAGAACCAGACGGAATCGGGGCAGGTGAAAACGTTGGTGGAGTGCCGCCAGTAATCCTCGGCGTCTGGCAGGACGCCTTCGCGGGCAAGCCTCGCTCCTACAGGGGTTTTGCGTCGATCACCATTTTATGGTCAATCGAAAACCTGTAGGAGCGAGGCTTGCCCGCGAATGGCATCACGCTAATTTCTGGGCCAACACCGCAATATGCTCCGGCCCGATCCCGCAGCACCCACCCAAATGGCTGGCCCCGCGCTTCTGCCAATCGGCCGCCCATTGCAGATACCCCGGCGGGTCGAGATCGTCGCGCAACGGGTCCAGACCGTCGTTGGCCGTGGCCTCTTTCGGCTGCGGCGGGAAGGCATTGGCGTACGCGCCAATGTGAATCTTCACCCCCAAGCGTTCGAAGGTTTCCCGTGCCGCATCAATCGCAGCGCCGATCACTTCTGGCTGGCTGCAGTTGAACAGCAAGGTCTCGACGCCCAACTCCGCCGCCACCGCGGCAGCCTCAGCCACAGGTTCACCGGAACGCAGACGCGGCACTTCGTCGGTGTCTTCATCCTTCAAGGTAAACGACAGCCAGAACGGTTTGCCGTCCTTTGGCAAACCGGCATGGATCGCTCGCGCCTCGACGATCGAGCTCTGGGTTTCAGCCAGCCACAAGTCGACATGCGGCGCCAGGCCATTGACCAGAGGCGTCAGCAGTTCAGTCACCCGCGGGGCATCGAACAAGTCCGGGCGATAGGAGCCGAACAATGGCGGCAATGACCCGGCCACTCGCACGGGCTTGCCCGCCGCATCGACCGCACGCCGGGCCAGCTCACCGGCCAACGCCGCGAGCGCCTGACCCTCAGCGGCAAAACGCTCTTCACCAATATGGAACGGCACCACCGCGTAACTGTTGCTGGTGATCACGTTGGCACCGCTTTCGATATAAGCCGCATGCACCGCCTCCACCGCTTGCGGTGCTTCGCTCAAAGCCAGCGCCGACCACTCGGGTTGCCTGAACGGCGCCCCTCGGCGTTGCAGCTCACGACCCATGCCGCCATCCAGAATTACCGTGCTGCCTGCGCCCATATGCTTTTCACTCATAAGCTTATGAAAATAACTCACTATCAGAGTCGTTCTTATAACTATTTAATACGCACCGTACGGTTAATAACAACCTCTTTTTTTTCAGGGATCAACTGTGAAATTTCAACCACTGCTGGCCCTGGGCCTGACGATTCTGGCTGCCTCCACTCAAGCCTTTGCGGGCGCCACACTGGACCGCATCGAGCAAAAGAAAGAACTGGTGGGCGTGCTGATGGAAAGCTATCCACCCTTCTCGTTTCTCAATGATCAAAACCAGCTCGACGGTTTCGACGTCGACGTGGCCAAGGCCGTGGCGGACAAACTGGGCGTCAAGCTGCGCCTCGAAACGCCGTCCTGGGACGTGATCGCCGCCGGGCGCTGGAGCGGGCGTTACGACATCTGCATCTGCTCCATGACCCCGAGCAAGGCCCGCGCCGAAGTCTTCGACTTCCCGGTGGAGTACTACGCCTCCCCTGCCGTGATCGTGGTCAACGCCAAGGACGACAGCATTCACAGTGCCAAGGACCTGAGCGGCAAAAAAGTCGGCCTCACCAGCGCTTCCAGCTATGAAAGCTACCTGAACAAAAACCTGGTGATCGAAGGCGCCGAAGACACCCAACTGCAATACCCGTTCGAGAATGTGCAGATCGCCCCCTATGACACCGATAACGTCGCGTTCCAGGATTTGGGCCTGGGCGCTGGCGTTCGTCTGGACGCGATTCTCACCAACCTGGTGACCGCGCAACCGCGCCTGAACGAAGACAAGCGTTTCAAGCTCGCCGGCGAGCCGCTTTACTCGGAGCCGAACTCGGTGGCCATCGAAAAAGGCGACGCCCAGTGGGACGCCAAAGTGCGTGATGTGTTTGCCCAGTTGAAACAGGACGGCACCTTGAGCAAGCTGTCGCAAAAATGGATCGGCGCCGACATCAGCAAATGACTTCTTTCCCCAAACCACCTCAGCCGCCGCAACCGGTGGCTGAGTCGCTGCTGCAACGGATTTTCGGTTTTCGCACGCGGCTGTACCTGACCTGGGCAGCGATGTTCGGCTTGTTCGCGAGTTTCTTCCTGAGCTTCGACCTGAAGTTCTCGATCATCCTCGACAAACTGCCGAACCTGATCGGCCTGCACCTGGCGCCCAACGGCTTTCTGCAAGGCGCAGCGCTGACGTTGTTCTTGTGCCTGTGCTCGATCGTGGCGTCATCACTGCTGGGCTTCATCACGGCTTTGGCTCGGTTGTCGAAAAGCGCGGTGGCGTTCGGCATTGCGAGCTTCTATGCCTCGTTCTTTCGCGGCACGCCGCTGCTGATTCAAATTCTGCTGATCTACCTCGGCCTGCCACAACTTGGCATCGTGCCCGGTGCGATCGCCGCTGGCATCATCGCCCTGTCGCTGAACTACGGGGCTTACCTGAGCGAAATCTTCCGCGCCGGCATCCTCGGCGTTCCCCATGGCCAACGCGAAGCATCGCTGGCGCTAGGCATGCGCGAAACCGTGATTTTCTGGCGCGTTACCCTGCCCCAGGCCATGCGCACCATCATCCCGCCCACCACCAACCAGTTCATCTCCATGCTCAAAGACTCGTCACTGATTTCGGTGATGGGGGTTTGGGAAGTGATGTTCCTGGCCCAATCGTATGGGCGCTCGAGCTATCGCTATATCGAAATGCTCACGACCGCGGCGATTATTTATTGGCTGATGTCGATTGGACTGGAGCTGATTCAGGCGCGGATGGAGCGGCATTATGGGAAGGCGTATTTGAAGCGGGGTTAGCGAAAAGATCGCAGCCTTCGGCAGCGCCTACTCGGGATTCACTCGCCTTGTCCTCACTGATTCAGCACAGTAAGCCTTGTGGGAGCGGCGGTGCGGCGATCCTGCTTGCTCGCTCCGACACAAGGATTGTGGCACTCCCAAATACCGGGCGAAAAAAAAGGGGAGCACATGCCCCCCCGAGGTTTAAAGCGGTATATCGAGGCTGTTAACTCAGCCTTCGATCTCGATCAGAATCTCGCCCGGGTTCACCCGGTCGCCCTTGGCCACGTGGATGGCGGTGACTTTGCCGGCGATGGCCGATTGGACTTCGGTTTCCATCTTCATCGCTTCGGTGATCAGCACGGCCTGGCCGGCTTTCACGGTGTCGCCTTCCTTGACCAGGACATCGACGATATTGCCCGGCATGGTGGTGCTGACGTGGCCCGGTGCAGTGGCTTGCTTGCGCTTGCTGCTACCGCCGCTGACGAATTCGTTGAGCGGTTCGAACACCACTTCTTCCGGCATGCCGTCGATGGACAGATAGAAGTGGCGCTTGCCTTCCGATTTGACGCCGACACCGGTGATGTCGACGCGGTAGGTTTCGCCGTGAACGTCGATGACGAACTCGGTCGGCACGCCTTCGCCGCCGGCCGACGTCACGCCGCCCGCTTCCGGAATTGGCAACAGCACCTCCGGTACGAGGGTGCCGGCTGCACGTTCTTCGAGGAATTTGCGGCCGATGTCCGGGAACATGGCGTAGGTCAGAACGTCTTC
The DNA here is from genome assembly GCF_053629455.1 of Pseudomonas sp. F-14 TE3482. NCBI lineage: Bacteria > Pseudomonadati > Pseudomonadota > Gammaproteobacteria > Pseudomonadales > Pseudomonadaceae > Pseudomonas > Pseudomonas sp. F-14 TE3482. The sequence continues at coordinate 1,283,990 of NZ_JBRJII010000001.1, read as the reverse complement.
TTCAGACTTGGCCACGGTGCCGATTTCGGCACGCAGCTTGGTCATTTCCGGCTTGAGCAGATCGGCCGGACGCACGTCGATCACTTCTTCGCTGCCGATCGCCTGACGACGCAGTTTTTCGTTCACGGTGCCCGGCGCTTTGCCGTAGCCGCCTTGCAGGTAGAGCTTCACTTCATTAGTGATGGTTTTGTAGCGCTCGCCGGCCAGCACGTTGAAGAACGCCTGGGTGCCAACGATCTGCGAGGTCGGCGTTACCAGCGGCGGGAAGCCGAGGTCTTCGCGAACGCGAGGGATCTCCGCCAGCACTTCGCTCATGCGGTTCAGCGCGCCTTGCTCTTTCAACTGGTTGGCGAGGTTGGAAATCATCCCGCCCGGTACCTGGTTCACTTGAACGCGAGTGTCTACGGTGGTGAATTCGCTTTCGAACTGGTGGTACTTCTTGCGCACGGCGTAGAAGTACAGGCCGATCTCTTGCAGCAGCTCCAGGTTCAGGCCGGTGTCGAATTCGCTGCCTTTAAGGGCAGCAACCATCGATTCAGTGCCTGGATGGCTGGTGCCCCAGGCGAAGCTGGAGATCGCGGTGTCGATGTGGTCGGCGCCGTTTTCGATGGCTTTGAGTTGGCACATTGCAGCCAGGCCAGCCGTGTCATGCGAGTGAATAAACACTGGCAGCGACTGTTCGGATTTCAATGCCTTGACCAATTCGCCTGTGGCGTACGGGGTCAACAGGCCAGCCATGTCCTTGATCGCCACCGAGTCGCAACCCATGGCTTCCATTTGCTTGGCTTGCGCCACGAAGGCCTCAATGGTGTGCACCGGGCTGGTGGTGTAGGCGATGGTGCCCTGGGCGTGTTTGCCGGCGGCTTTCACCGCTTCGATGGCGACTCGCAGATTACGCACGTCGTTCATCGCGTCGAAAATGCGGAACACGTCGATGCCGTTGACTGCCGCCTTGGCGACGAAGGCTTTGACCACGTCGTCGCTGTAATGGCGGTAGCCCAGCAGGTTCTGGCCACGCAGGAGCATTTGCAGACGCGTGTTAGGCAAGGCCGCGCGCAGTTGGCGCAGACGCTCCCACGGGTCTTCTTTGAGGAAGCGGACGCAGGCGTCGAAGGTCGCGCCGCCCCAGCATTCCAGCGACCAGTAGCCGACTTTGTCGAGCTTGTCGCAGATCGGCAGCATGTCTTCGGTGCGCATGCGGGTGGCGAGCAGCGATTGGTGGGCGTCGCGCAGGATTGTGTCGGTAACGTGGATTTGTTTGCTCATTGTTCTATTCCTCACAGGCCTGCGTGGGCGGCGATGGCGGCGGCGATGGCCAGGGCCAGCTCTTCGGGTTTGCGCTTGATCGAGTAGTTGGTCAGTTCAGGGTGGCTTTCAACGAAGCTGGTATTGAACTGGCCGCTACGGAATTCCGGGTTACGCAGGATTTCCTGGTAATACGCGGCGGTGGTCTTGACCCCTTGCAGACGCATGTCGTCCAAAGCTCGCAAGCCACGGTCCATCGCTTCTTCCCAGGTCAGCGCCCAGACCACCAGTTTCAGACACATGGAATCGTAGAACGGCGGAATGGTGTAGCCGGTATAGATCGCTGTGTCGGTGCGCACGCCAGGACCGCCGGGCGCGTAGTAACGGGTAATCTTGCCGAAGCTCGGCAGGAAGTTGTTTTTCGGGTCTTCGGCGTTGATCCGGAACTGCAACGCGAAACCGCGGTGCTGGATGTCTTCCTGTTTCACCGAAAGCGGCAGGCCGGACGCGATGCGGATCTGTTCGCGCACAATGTCGATGCCGGTGATTTCTTCGGTGATGGTGTGTTCCACCTGCACCCGGGTGTTCATCTCCATGAAGTACACCTCGCCCTCGGCGAGCAGGAACTCCACGGTACCGGCGTTCTCGTAACCCACAGCCTTGGCCGCACGCACCGACAGGTCGCCGATGTAGGCGCGCTGTTCCGGGGTCAGTTGCGGGCTCGGAGCGATCTCGATCAGCTTCTGGTTGCGACGCTGGATCGAGCAATCACGCTCGAACAGGTGCACCACGTTGCCAAAGCTGTCACCGAGAATCTGTGCTTCGATGTGTTTCGGATTGACGATGCATTTTTCCAGGAACACTTCCGCCGAACCGAAAGCCTTGGTGGCTTCGGAAATGACCCGCGGAAAGGCTTGTTCGAGTTCTTCGCGACTGTTGCAACGACGAATCCCGCGGCCGCCACCACCGGAGGTGGCCTTGAGCATCACCGGGTAACCGATGCGATCGCCTTCGGTCAGGGCTTCTTCGATGCCCGACACGTTGCCTTCGGTGCCCGGGGTCACCGGTACGCCAGCCTTGATCATGCTGCGGCGCGCTTCGGTCTTGTCACCCATACGGCGAATCACTTCAGCCGATGGACCAATGAATTTGATACCGCGTTCGGCGCAGATGTCTGCCAGCTCGGCATTCTCCGAAAGGAAGCCGTAGCCGGGGTGCAATGCATCACAACCGGTTTCCACCGCCAGGTTCACCAGCTTGCGCGGGTTGAGGTAGCCGGCCAGTGGCTCGGCACCGATGCTGTGGGCCTCGTCCGCACGCTTCACATGCAAGGCATGGCGATCGGCGTCGGAATAGATCGCGACGGAGCGAATGCCCATCTCGGCGCAGGCACGCACGATTCGTACGGCAATCTCACCACGGTTGGCGATCAGGATCTTTTTTATCACTTGGAGGTTCCCTTGAGCCGGTGGTACCCACGACCTGTCACACCAGGTCGACGCGTGACCAAATGTTTCAATTCAGTCGCAGCTCCACACTAGCCTTCGCAAGGGATTAACAAAAATGAATAATAATTGGGTTACACATAAGCAAAGACTTATAGTTGAGGCATCAGCCTCCGCTCAGGGTCTCTAGAAAATGCGTAAGTCATTGATGCGTATGACGTTGCGTCAATTGCAGATCTTCAATGAGGTGTGCGACTTAAGGTCCTACAGCCGTGCAGCCGACGAAATGTCTCTCACACAACCTGCCGTGAGCCTACAGATTCGTCAACTCGAAGAGCTGATCGGCCAACCGTTATTCGATTATGTCGGCAAAAAACTCTACATGACCGAGGCGGCCGAAGCACTGCAGCGCGCCAGCCGGGATATTTTCGGGCGCCTGGAAAACCTCGATATGCAGCTGTCGGACATGCAAGGCTCATTGCAGGGTCAGCTGAAACTGGCGGTGGAATCCAGCGCCAAGTATTTCGTGCCGCACCTGTTTGCCGCGTTCAAGCGCCAGCACCCGGAGGTGAACCTGCAACTGACGGTGGTCAACCGTGGCCAGGTCATTCGGCGCCTGTCGGATAACCGTGATGATCTGGTGATCATGTCGATGGTTCCACAGGACATGGGGCTGGAGTTTCTACCGTTCCTCAACAACCCGATTGTCGCCGTGGCGCCGCCGGATCATCCACTGTGTCACATGGGCCCGCTGCGCTTGCAGGATCTTGAGCCCTACACGTTGCTGTTGCGCGAACACGGTTCCGGCACGCGACTGGCTTGCGAAGAGTACTTCAAAGAGAAACGTGTGCACTTCACCCAAACCCAGGAGGTGGCGTCGGCCGAAGCGCAGCGTGAATGCGTATTGGCGGGTCTGGGCCTGGCGCTGTTGACGCGCCACGCCCTGAACCTTGAGTTGGCAACCGGCGGATTGATCGAATTGCCAGTCGAAGAGCTGCCGCTGTACCGCAGTTGGTGCCTGGTGCAGGCCAAGGCCAAACGGCTGTCACCGGTGGCCCATGCATTCCTTGCGTTTATCCGCAGCGAGCGGATGCAGATCAGCGCGCTGGTTGAGCGTTTCGACGGGAAGTTGCGGGAGCCGCCTGCCAGTAATTGAGTTCGAGTTCGTCAGGAAATTCGCCAATTTCGGCCAGAAGCTGGCGGCGCTCGCTGCGATCTTCGATCGCGCGGCGAAATTCCATGCGGCGCTGATCTTCTTGCTGACGACGGGTTTTGACGGCGCTGTTGCGTTCTTCGTAGGGCTGAGCCATTTCGAGTCTCCCAAGGCGAGTACGGGAGTTACAAGATAGGTGCGAGGGATGACGGTTTGGCGGCGGGTAAGTTACAGACTGATGAAATCAACTGGCTTAGCGCTTATCTGTGGCGAGGGAGCTTGCTCCCGCTCGACTGCGCAGCAGTCGTAAATCGTTTGATGCGGCTTATCAGAAATACTGCAGCAAGATGGTTGTGGGGCCGCTTCGCAGCCCAGCGGGAGCAAGCTCCCTCGCCACAAATCCAGCATTTCCCGATGAATCAATCGTCCAGCGCTTTCACCGATTTGGGCGACAGCCGCAAACTGCGAAGGCTGCGTTTGACGCTTTTCAGGTGATTGACCAGGCTCGGACCGCGGGCCATGGCCACGCCCATCGCCAGCACATCGATCACTACCAGATGCGCAATGCGCGACGTCAACGGCGTATAGATTTCGGTGTCTTCATGCACATCGATCGCCAGATTGACGGTCGACAACTCGGCCAACGGTGTCTGGCTCGGGCACAACGTGATCAACGAAGCGCCGCTCTCGCGCACCAGATTGGCCGTGATCAACAGGTCCTTGGAACGCCCGGATTGGGAAATACAAATCGCCACGTCGCTCGGCTTCAAAGTGACCGCCGACATCGCCTGCATGTGCGGGTCGGAATACGCCGCTGCAGTCAGCAGTAAACGGAAGAACTTGTGCTGGGCATCCGCCGCCACCGCGCCCGAGGCACCGAAGCCATAAAACTCGACACGCTGGGCCTGAGACATGAGCGACACAGCCCTCTGCAATTCCACCGGATCGAGCTTCTCGCGAACCTCCATCAGCGTATGCAGGGTGGTGTCGAAGATTTTCAGGCTGTAATCGGCGACTGAATCGTCTTCATGGATCGCGAACTGCCCGAAGCTCGCGCCGGCCGCCAGGCTCTGTGCCAGTTTCAGCTTCAAATCCTGAAACCCGGAGCAACCGATGGCGCGGCAAAACCGCACGATGGTCGGCTCGCTGATGCCCACGCTGTGGGCCAGGTCGGCCATGGAGCTGTGCATCACCGCCGCAGGGTCAAGCAGCACGTGGTCGGCGACTTTGAGCTCCGACTTGCGTAACAGGTGGCGGGACTGGGCGATGTGTTGCAGCAGATTCAAGGGGCTGGACTCTTTGTTATTGGCAGGTGCCGGGGATGTAGCACGCTTGTAGTTATACTACATGAATCGGCTTTTTGCCTGCTCAATGCGTAACTCAATGTCCCCATTTCATGCGCCATGCGCTCCATGTAGCCCTCTCGGTCCTTGTAGCAGCTGGCGAAGCCCAGCTTCTACAAAGGGTTGGCGTCGCGACGTAAAAGCTCGGCCAGGTTGGCGGCCTCGACCGGCCGACTGATCAAATACCCCTGCACTTCATCGCAACGCTCGACTTTCAGAAACTCCAGCTGTTCCGGCCGCTCCACCCCTTCAGCCACCACTTTCAGCGACAGGCCATGGGCCATGGCGATGATCGCCCGGGTAATCGCCGCATCCTCGCTGCTCTCCCCCAGACCGCGGATAAACGCCTGATCAATCTTCACGTAATCCACCGGAATGCGCTTGAGGTAACTCAACGACGAATAGCCAGTGCCAAAATCGTCGATCGCCAGCTTCACCCCCAGATCACGCAGTTGCTGGAAGGTCGCAATGATGTGCTCGACGCTGTCCAGCAACTGGCTTTCGGTGAGTTCCAGTTCCAGGTAGTGCGGCGCCAGGCCGGTTTCCTCCAGCACCTGACGCACCAGGCTGACCAGTTTCCCTGAACGCAATTGATGCACCGACAGATTGACCGACACCCGAATCGGCTCCAGCCCCTGACGCTGCCACTCGCAGGCTTGCCAACAGGCCTGGCGTAAAACGAACTCGCCAATAGCGCCGATCAACCCGGTTTCCTCGGCCAAGCCGATGAAATCCCCCGGCGGCACTTGGCCCAGGGTCGGGTGATGCCAGCGTACCAATGCCTCGGCGCCATTCAGCCGGCCGGTGGCGAGGCAGAGTTTCGGTTGATAAAACACTTTCAACTGCTTTTCTTCGATGGCTTTGCGCAGCTGGTTCTCGAGCTGCAAACGCTCGAGCGTGCTGGCTTGCAGGCTCTCGGTATAAAACTGGAAGTTGTTGCCGCCCAAGTGTTTGGCATGCTGCATGGCCATGTTCGACTGGCTCACCAACGCAGAAATCTCCCGCGCGGTGTCCGGTAACAGGCTGATGCCCATGGACGCGCTCATCACCAGCTCATGCCCGTCGACAGTGATCGGCAAACACAGTTTGGTCGACAAACGAGTTGCCATGCGCGCCAGACTCGACAGATTGCCGTAGGCATCGAACAGCACTGCAAATTCATCACCGGACAACCGGGCGATGGTGTCCGCTTCCGGCAGCGCATTGACCAGGCGCCGGGACATTTTCTGCAATAACTGATCAGCGATTTCGTGGCCGAGGCTGTCGTTGAGCAGCTTGAATCGATCCAGATTGATGTGCAGCAAAGCCAGGCTGCGCCGACCACCCTGACGCACCCGCTGATGAGCTTCGTGCAGCCGTTCGCGGAACAACGATCGGTTGGCCAATCCCGTGAGTTCGTCGTAATGAGCGAGATAACGCATGCGCTCTTCGGACTCACGCCGAGCAGACAGATCGGCGAAGAAGCCGACAATATGACTAACCTTTCCCCGTGAATCGCGCACGGCGTTCAGTTGCAGCCATTGCGGATACAACTCGCCATTCTTGCGCGTTTCGACCAACTCGCCCTGCCAGCTACCGTGCTGCTCCAGCGCCTGACGAATCGCCGCGTAATGCCGGCGGGCGTCGCGACTGCAGGGTAACTCGACCACATTGCGCCCGAGCATGTCGTCGATGTCATAGCCAGTCACTCGACTGAAGGCTTGATTGGCGGCGATCAGCGCGTAATTAGGGTCAAGAATGACGATGCCCTCGCTAGCGGCCTCGAACACCGTCGCCGCCAGTTGGCGCTGTTCTTCCAGGCCCTTGCTGGCACTGATGTCGCGGCGGGTGCCGACCATGCGGATCACCCGGCCGTTTTCGCTGCGCTCAACTGCTCGCCCGCGGTCCTCGATCCAGACCCAATGGCCATCGCCATGCCGTACCCGATACTCGATCTGATAATCCTCGCTGCGACCCTTCAAATGCTCGACCAGGGCGCGCCTGAGCGATGGCAAGTCTTCGGGGTGCAGACGTGGCTTGAGGTGGCTGAGCATCGCCGTCACGTATTCCGGCTCCAGACCAAACAGCTCCTGAAGCTGAGTGTGATGGACTTCGTCTGTCTGCAGGTTCCAGTCCCACAACCCGAGTTCGCTGGCCTTCAACGCCAGCGCCAGTCGCGCTTCGCTCTTGCTCAAGGCCTGGTTGGCGGCGTCCAGCTCCAGACTGCGTTGGGCAACGCGATTTTCGAGATCGACCTGAGTTTCGCGCAATTCGTCTTCGGCTCGGCGGCGCTGGTCGATTTCCTTGGCCAGTTCGTGGTTGAGCTGATCGCTGCGACTTTGCGCCTGCTGCAGGTGCTCGATCAGGGCCTGATTTTGAAAGCGCCGCAACAACCCTTGGTTGATCAGCCGATTGACCTGCCAGGCGACCACGCTCAACGAACCCAGCAAAATCAGCCCGAACCAGCCCCAGCCCTGTTCCTGCTCATCCCCGCCCCAGAACAGATAGCCGATGGCTGGCAGCAGACAGGGCAAGGTAAAGGACAGAAAAGCCGGCAGGCTGACGGCATAAGCAACGCTGGCCGAGAGTGCCGCGGCGCCGATCAGCCCGAATACCCAGGCTTGCTGCATGAAATTGTCCGCGGGCACCAACGCGATGCCGGCACCGGCCAGGGTCAGGCCAGTCATGGCAGAGCCGAGCATGAACATGCGACGCCAGACCGGATGGGCCTGACGGTTGGGAATCGCCGAATCGAAAGCCGCGACTTGAATCACCCGCAACGCCACCAGCGACAATAACCAGATCAGCCAGACGCTCACAACGAAGTAGCGCTGCGGGCTCCAGAGCAGGCCGGCGCACACCAGACCGTTGATCAGCATGAACAGCGTAGGCAAAAGCGAGCCCTGGTACAGCAGGCGCGTGCGTTCGACCGCCATTTCCATAGCGTACTGTTTGCGGATAACCCGGGGCTCCACAGAGGGGCCCGACAGGTCGGAGCTGAGGGTCATAGGCAATGTTCTTGTTCTTATAGTGAGCATGCGAGCCCGAATTGTGGACGGAGCATACACAAGCAAATGCCCGGACCAAACAGCCCAAGGTCACAAAATAGACGAAAGTTTGAGCCGTCCACCTTGGTAAAAAAGCCGCCAGACGAGCTCCGCCAATGCTTGCAGCCGGTGACCGACCGGTCGTCATCGGTGCTTCTTTCATCGGCTAATGCAAAGCTCGGTTTGCCCGGTGTGACGGCGCACCCTAGAATGCCCCGATGCGCGATGATCTCTCCCTTCTGCTGAACTCCCTCAACGATGCCCAACGTCAGGCCGTAGCTGCCTCTGTGGGTCGTCAGTTGGTCCTGGCCGGTGCTGGCTCCGGTAAAACCCGAGTGCTGGTGCACCGTATCGCCTGGTTGATCCAGGTCGAAAACGCCTCGCCCCACTCCATTCTGTCGGTGACCTTCACCAACAAGGCCGCTGCCGAGATGCGTCATCGCATCGAGCAGCTGATGGGTATCAACCCGGCCGGCATGTGGGTCGGCACCTTCCACGGCCTGGCGCACCGCTTGCTGCGGGCGCACTGGCAGGAAGCCGGCCTGAGCCAGACTTTCCAGATTCTCGACAGCGACGACCAGCAACGGCTGGTCAAGCGGGTGATCCGCGAGCTGGGTCTGGACGAGCAACGCTGGCCGGTCCGACAGGCCCAGTGGTTCATCAACGGGCAGAAAGACGAAGGTCTGCGTCCGCAACATATTCAAGCCAGCGGCGATCTGTTCCTGGCGACCATGCGCAGCATTTATGAAGCCTACGAGGCCGCGTGCCTGCGGGCCGGCGTCATCGATTTCTCTGAACTGCTGTTGCGCGCCCTCGATCTGTGGCGCGATAACCCGGGCCTGCTCGCCCATTATCAGAAGCGCTTCCGGCACATTCTGGTGGACGAGTTCCAGGACACCAACGCCGTGCAATACGCCTGGTTGCGTCTGCTGGCCAAGGGTGGCGACAGTCTGATGGTGGTCGGCGACGACGATCAGTCGATCTATGGCTGGCGCGGCGCGAAAATCGAGAACATTTATCAGTATTCCGACGACTTCCCCGATGCCCAGATCATTCGTCTGGAGCAAAACTACCGCTCTACCGCCGGGATCCTCAAAGCCGCCAACGCCCTGATCGCCAACAATACCGGGCGCATGGGCAAAGAGTTGTGGACCGATGGCGGCGAAGGCGAAGCGATCAATCTGTACGCCGCCTTCAACGAACACGATGAAGCACGCTACGTGGTCGAAACCATTGAAAGCGCGCTGAAAACCGGCCTGGCTCGTAGCGATATCGCGATTTTGTACCGCTCCAACGCCCAATCGCGCGTTTTGGAAGAAGCCTTGTTGCGTGAGCGCATTCCGTATCGCATTTATGGCGGTCAGCGCTTCTTCGAACGGGCAGAAATCAAGAACGCCATGGCGTACCTGCGTTTGCTGGAAGGCCGTGGCAACGATGCGGCCCTTGAGCGGGTAATCAACGTTCCGGCCCGTGGCATCGGCGAAAAAACCGTTGAAGCGATCCGCGATCATGCGCGCCATAGCGACGTGTCGATGTGGGAGGCCATGCGTCAGCTGGTGGCCAACAAGGGGCTGACCGGTCGTGCTGCCGGCGCTCTTGGCGCGTTTATCGAGCTGATCGAGGACCTCGCCGCCAAGTGCCTGGAAATGCCGCTGCACCTGATGACTCAAACCGTCATCGAGCAGTCGGGGTTAATCGCCTACCACCAGGCGGAAAAAGGCGAGAAAGGACAGGCCCGGGTCGAAAACCTTGAGGAACTGGTCAGCGCCGCACGTAACTTCGAAAACCCGGAAGAGGATGAAGAACAGTCTCCACTGTCAGCGTTCCTCGGTCACGCCTCGCTGGAGGCCGGAGACACCCAGGCCGACGAACACGAAGACAGCATTCAGTTGATGACCCTGCACAGCGCCAAGGGCCTGGAATTCCCTTACGTGTTCCTGGTGGGCATGGAAGAAGGCCTGTTTCCGCACAAGATGAGCCTGGAAGAACCCGGCCGTCTTGAAGAGGAACGCCGTCTGGCCTACGTCGGTATCACCCGGGCGATGCAGAATCTGGTGCTGACCTATGCTGAAACCCGCCGCCTGTACGGCAGCGAGACCTACAACAAGGTGTCGCGTTTCGTACGTGAAGTGCCGAAAGGCCTGATCCAGGAAGTGCGGCTGTCCAACAGCGTCAGCCGTCCGTTCGGCGGTGGCCAGCAGCAGAGCTCCAGCAGCCTGTTCGGCGGCAGCGAGATCCCGGACACCGGGTTCAGCCTCGGCCAGACCGTGCGGCATTCGGTGTTCGGCGATGGTGTGATCCTGAATTTCGAAGGCGCCGGCGCTCAGGCGCGGGTGCAGGTGAACTTCAGCGAAGGCAGCAAGTGGTTGATGCTGGGTTACGCCAAGCTGGAAGCCGTTTAAAAACTGAAAAGATCGCAGGCTTCGCCAGCTCCTACAAGGATTCGCATACCCTGTAGGAGCTGCTGAAAGCTGCGATCTTTTTCCAAGGCCGACTAGGCATCCTTCCTACAGAACTTATCTACCCGTCCTACAGACCAAAGTTAACAAGTCTTATTGCGTGACCGGAAGCTGAACACAACCTGTCAAGCAAAAGCCCGAAACACTCTGCCGCTAGCCAGCAACACTTCAGCTGTGCAACATGGCGCGCGTGCCTTCCACAAATTGGGAATTCCCTTTATGAAACGTTTTCTTAGCATCGCCATGGCGTTGTGCATTGGCCTGACGATGAGCCTCGACGCCAATGCCGCCAAGCGCTTTGGTGGTGGCAAGAGCTCCGGCGCTGCGCCGACTCACCAGACCAGCCAGATGGCTCCTTCTTCTCCTGCCGGCGGCGCTGCTGCCACTGCGGGAGCGGCCGGTGCTGCTGGCGCCGCCACCAAGGCCAGCGGTGCTTCGCGCTGGCTCGGCCCTCTGGCCGGTATCGCCGCCGGTGGCCTGTTGGCCTCCATGTTCATGGGCGACGGCTTCCAGGGCATGCAGATCTTCGACATCCTGATCATGGCGGTCATCGCCTTCCTGGTCTTCCGTTTCATCGCCGCCCGTCGTCGCAAGCAGCAGGAGCACATGGCTCCAGCCGGAGCGCCAATGCAGCGTGAAGTGTTCGAACAGAAACCAACAGCCATGGGTTCGATCTTCGGCGGTTCGGCAGCACCTGCTGCCGCTCGTCCGGTGATCAACGCGCCAGCCTGGTTCAATGAACACAACTTCATTGAAGCGGCCCGCAACCACTTCCAGTCCCTGCAGCAGCATTGGGATGCCAACGAAATGGACAAGATCGCCGAGTTCGTGACTCCGCAACTGCTGGAGTTCCTCAAGCGCGAACGTGCCGATCTGGGCGACGGCTTCCAGTCGACCTACATCGATAACCTCCAGGTACAACTGGATGGCGTTGATGACCGTGCGGACAAGACTATCGCCACCCTGACCTTCAGCGGTGTATCGAAGTCCTCGCGCTTTGATCAGGGCGAAGTGTTCAGCGAAAGCTGGAACATGGAACGTCCACAGGGCGAAAACCAGCCTTGGCTGGTGGCCGGTATCCGCCAGAACGGCTGATCAATTCCCGCGTTTCACCTGTTGTAATAAAACCCCGGCCTCGGCCGGGGTTTTCTATTTCGCGGTTGCATCTATAGCGAGCTACTGTATAAACCGCCCCAACTAAACCGCGCCATCAAGCAAGAGGATCCCGGACGTGGAAGAAATCATCGAACAACTGCGTGAAGCCAACGAACCGGTACCGGTCCCCTTGGAATTGCCTGACGAAGATCAGATTGTGGAAATCGAAGAGCAACTGTTCATCGACATCCCGTTCGTCTTCAGAGAGTTTTTGCTGACCGTCAGCGATGTTATCTACGGCAGCCTGGAGCCAGTGACTGTCACCGATCCGCAGTCCCACACCTACCTGCCGGACGTTGCCGCCAACGCCTGGGACGCTGGCGTCGATCGCAGCATGATTCCGATCTGCCAGGACGGTGACAATTACTACCTGGTCGAAGAAGACGGCACCGTGGTGCTGTGGCTGGCTGAAGAAGAGTTGCTCGCCGAAGAAACCTGGGAATCGGTATGGCACTGGGCGCGGGACGTCTGGCTGGAAAGCTGAGCCGTCTGCCCGCTGTAATCAATGCCCGGCCGAATCGTTGTGGTTATCCAGCGTTTCCAGCAAGGCCACCTGCATTCGCGTATGCACACGGATGAACCAGCGCCAGAGCAGCGCCGCCACCGCGGCCGCGACTATGACGATCAGCACCAGCAACTTGTTGGTCGGCAGAATACTGGCCGACAAGGCTGCCAGCAGCAGGAAAATCACTAACAGCGAGAGGATCGGAATCACTTCAGCGATCACCCGACGCACTCGCTGTGTGTGGCGGCCGGCCATGTCCGGCTTCACACCCATTTCTGCCAGCAGCATCGACAGCGCCTTGAGCTTGCGATAGGCGGCGATCAGGAACGGCAGTGACAACAGCAACGCCCCACCCCAGATCAACGCTTTCTGCCAGCTCGGGTCGCTGATCCAGGCTTGCAGGTAAACGGACATGCGCTCGGCGAAGAACGCGCCCGAGAAAAAGATCGCAATCACCAACGCCAGATTAACCCCTACCTGCAACAGAATCCGCCGGATCATCGACGCCAACAGTGCACCCTCGCCCTGAGGCTGAATGCTGCGCAGCCATTCGCCATACATCCCGAGCACACGGCCCAGACGCTGCGGCATCACTGCAGCAAGCTTGATCGAGAGCGGATCGGCCGCGCGGATCAGATACGGCGTCAACAGCGTGGTGATGACCGAAACAGCCACCGCCACCGGGTAGAGAAAGTTGCTGGTGACCTGCAGCGTCATGCCCAACGCCGCGATGATGAAAGAAAATTCGCCAATCTGTGAGAGCCCCATCCCCACGCGCAGTGAGGTGCGTCCGTCATTACCAGCGATAAAAGCACCGAGGCCGCAGGACAGCATCTTGCCCAGTACCACTGCTACGGTGATCACCGCGATCGGCCAGGCGTATTGCAGCAGGATCATCGGGTCGAGCATCAGGCCGATGGCGACGAAGAAAATGGCACTGAACAAGTCGCGAACCGGCTCGATCAATTGCTCGATCTTCAGCAGTTGCCGCGATTCAGCCATGATCGCGCCAATCAGGAACGCGCCGAGGACCATGCTGTATTCAAGTTTGACCACCAGCAGGCAGAAGCCGAAACACAGGCCCAGCACAGTGATCAGCAGCATCTCGTTGCTTTCGAATTTGGCCACGTAGGCCAGCAGTCGCGGTACCAGCAGAATGCCAATAACCAGTGCGACAATCATGAACAGTGACAGCTTGCCGACCGTGGAAAACACTTCGCCGGAACTGACTGTTCCACTGACCGCGATGCTCGACAGCAACGCGATGATGCCAATGCCGAGGATGTCTTCGACGATCAGCACGCCGAAGATCAATTGGGCAAAACGTTCTTTCTTCATCTTCAGGTCGTTGAGCGCCTTGACGATGATGGTGGTCGAGGAAATCGCCAGGATCGCGCCGAGGAACAGCGAGTCCATGGTATTCCAGTCGAACCAGCGGCCGATTTCGTAGCCGATCCAGATCATCAGGACGATTTCCAGGAACGCTGCGATGAACGCCGTGGCGCCAACCTTGAACAGCTTGCGCAGGCTGAACTCCAGGCCCAGGCAGAACATCAGGAAAATCACTCCGAGCTCGGCGAGGGTTTTGATGGTGGCTTCATCGTGGATCAGGCTGAACGGCGGCGTGTGCGGGCCGATGATGAAGCCGGCGACGATGTAGCCGAGCACCACTGGTTGTTTGAGACGATGAAAGAGCACGGTCACCACACCCGCGATCAACATGATCACTGCCAGATCCTGAATGAAACTGATGGCGTGCATGGCATGTGGCTCCTTGGGTGGGCTTTTGAAGGGTAACATCGCGACTTCCGACGGGAAGACGGTGCAATATATGGAAACAGATAGATTCGGGCGTGACGGCAGCCCCCCGCCCGGCGTCCCGATAACTGTTGGTTTGAAAAACCAAGCACCCACAGAGGTGCAACCCAGAAATCCTGCCTTGACCCGTGAGTACGTTATGGAACCCGGAAACGCCCAGCTGTCGATGACGGTATTGATGACCCCCGACATGGCCAACTTCTCTGGCAATGTCCACGGCGGGACCCTGCTCAAATACCTCGATGAAGTGGCTTATGCCTGCGCCAGCCGCTATGCCGGTCGCTATGTGGTGACCCTGTCGGTGGATCAGGTGATCTTCCGCGAGCCGATTCACGTCGGTGAACTGGTGACTTTTCTGGCCTCGGTCAACTACACCGGCAACACCTCGATGGAGGTGGGCATCAAGGTCGTGACCGAGAACATCCGCGAGCGCTCGGTGCGTCACACCAATAGCTGTTTCTTCACCATGGTCGCAGTGGATGACCAACGCAAACCGGCCGCAGTCCCACCGCTGCAACCGCAGAACAGTGAAGACAAGCGTCGGTACATGCAGGCGCAGCAGCGTCGGCAGATTCGTCAGGAACTGGAAAAGCGTTATCAGGACATCAAGGGCGACGCCTGAGGTGTTCAGTCAGTTTGACGGTGCTCACTAGATCGTTTTCGCAAGCAAGCCCGCTCCCACAATGGATCTTCAGTGCACACAGATTTCGTGTACGACAGAGAACCAGTGTGGGAGTGGGCTTGCTCGCTAATGGGGTCGACGCGAAGCTCAGAGGCTGATCGCTGTCGCCTCGAACCGCACCCGCGGATGGGCGATCCGGTCCTGCGCCCGCACCAGTTCCAGCTCATAGCTGGCGCAGGCCTGGGTTTCCAGCATCACTTCATGCACCGCCGCCGCAGTGAATTCGAAGGCACTCAGCAGATTGTCACCTTGCAGCACGCGCGCCAGGAACAACCCGGCAGTCAGATCGCCAACGCCCACCGGCTGACGCGGAAACGCCAGCAGCGGCCGACGCAGGTGCCAGCTGCCTTCAGCGGTCACCAGCAACATCTCGAAGCCATCCGCCAATTTGCCGGGATAGTCCAGATGCTTGACCAGCACCGCCTTCGGACCGCGAGCCAGCAGCGCTCGCGCCATGGCCAGGCAATCGAACAATGACTGCGCCTTGCGCCCCGAGAAGCTATTCAGCTCCAACTGGTTCGGGCACATGAAGTCGGCCACCGCTGCCGCCTCTTTCAGCAGAAAATCGCTGACCTCGGCTGGAACGGTGCAGCCTTTCTCCGGATGGCCCATCACCGGATCGCAGAGGTATACCGCTTTTGGATTGATCGATTTGATTCGTTCCACGCCCGCGAGAATCGCCCGGCCCTGGGCCGCGCTACCGAGGTAGCCGGACAACACGGCATCGCAATTGCCCAGCTCACCAATTGCAGCGATTCCTTCTACCAATTCCGGAATCTGATGCGGAGCCAGCACTTCCCCGGCCCACTGGCCATATTGCGTATGGTTGGAGAACTGCACGGTATTGAGCGGCCACACGTTCACCCCGACCCGCTGCATCGGGAAAACCGCGGCGCTGTTGCCTGCGTGGCCGAACACCACGTGGGACTGGATGGCGAGCACATGGGGCGTACGTTTCATGCGGTGAGTTTTCCGTCAAACGATTGAAATTCGAGCCGCGCAGTATGCGACTAAACGCAGCCTGTACGACAGACCGGCGACACAGTTAAGCTGGCACTATCTTGTTGGAGCACCCTGTTGATGCTGACCCTCGGAAATATCCTCGTGTTGATGCTGCTCGCCACCGGTGGCGCGTGGTTGTGGCACAACCACGGCTTGCGCGAACGTGCGCTGGAGCGGGTCATGCAGCATTGCGCCAAGCTTCGGATCGAGCTGCTGGACGGCAACGTAGCTTTGAAGAAGATCGCCTTCATTAAAGACGCCAATGGCCGTCGGCGCCTGGCCCGTGTGTATAACTTCGAATTCACCGTGACCGGCGAAACCCGCCACACCGGCACCATCACCCAATTCGGCGCCCATAGCGCACAAATCGAGCTGGCGCCCTACCCGATGCCGTTCGACGACACACCGCCGGTGGTTGATATCGCGAAGCCCAGAGCCGAGGTGATTGAACTGAGTCAGTGGCGGCAAGAACACACAAAGTGGCGTCCGTGAGTCGGATGTCAGTCAGTTAAAACCAATCGCGGGCAAGCCCGCTCCCACAAGGTTCACACTGTACCTGTGGGAGCGGGCTTGCCCGCGATGAGGCCTTCAAAAACGACACAAAAACTCGCTAATTTGCCTAAGTGCGGCACCCCGCCAAACCTTCCTGCAGTTCTGGGACAGCCTGCGGCTCACTGAAAATCAACTCAATACGCGAATCCCGACGCCATTCGCTGACCTGCCAATCCAGTAACGAGTTATCCAGCGCATTCGCCGACACCCACCCCTCGGTGCTGTGGATAACCAGCTTCGCCCGCCGCCATTCAAGGCGCTCAAGCCATCTCCCGATCAATACGGCATCGAAAATCTGACTCGGATGCCACCGCCATCCAACGCTCCAGCCACCCTCCTGCACCTGACTCAAGCAAATCGGCAGCTTGGGGTCAGTCCAGATAGCCGGCATCTGCGCCAATCCCTTGGGCACAACAAAGTTATCCACACCCGTGAAAGCCTGAGCCCCGAGCCCCGGTAATTCGCTCAACGGCAAGACGGCTTGCTGCGTCCAGTACAAAGGACGCATCGGCAACTGTGCGGCGATTCGTTGGCGATCGCTGTCGTTGAGGTTTTCTGCCTTGTTCAGCAACAGCAACCCGGCACTGTCCAAGGCTTGCTGTTGCGCCGCAGGCAGCGGTTTTCCGGCCGCGAGCGCCTGTGCATCCAGCACCAGCACGCACGGCTGCACCGCCAGGACGCCTTGCCACGGAACCTCACTCAATTGCCGGAGTAACTGCGCCGGATGCCCTAGCCCGGAGGGTTCGATGAACAGTCGATCCGGTCGTGCCTTGCGCAGCAACCGCCCGAGGCCGATCTGAAACGGTGCACCATTGACGCAACACAAACAGCCCCCGGCCACTTCCCCCAGTGCGATACCATCGGCATCCTGGGTCAACAGCGCGGCATCCAGACCGATCTGGCCGAACTCGTTGATCAACACCGCCCAGCGCTCACCCGCGGGCCGCTGTGCCAACAGGTGCTTGATCAGGCTGGTCTTGCCGGCACCTAGTGGGCCAGCAATGACGTGGGTGGGAATGTTCTGCAACATGGTCGAGGTTTTCTGAGGAGGTAAAGAATGCGGTTGATGGGATGGTCGTTGCTGCTGGCGCTCACATCGGGCGAAGCGCTGGCCCAGGCTTGCGTGGTGCACAGCACGGCTGAGCGGCTCGACGTGAAGGTCTGCCAGCAAAACCGCAACATCCCGGAAAAACTGTTCGCCGACGGATTCTGCCAGCCGAACCTGTCTGGGCAGAAAGTCGAGGTGCAGTACGTCGATCAATGCCCTACCGGCGCGTTCGGGGTGTGCAGCAACGCTCAAGTCGCCAATATGCCTTACCGGCAGGATATTCACTATTACGGCGTGGCCACCGATGCGGCGTATTTGAAGCCGTTTTGCGAAGCCCAGAGCCAGGGAACCTGGCTCAAACCTTGAGCGGCTAGCTCAGCCAGTCAAGGGTCAGTATCAAACGACGCTCGCCCGACGCCGGCTGCGGCGAGCGGTGGATCAAACCGAAGCCTTCGTTGCCGTGCCACTTCTCCCCTTTAAGCAACGCCACTTCGCCACTGGAAATTTGCTGGATCAGCGACTCGTCCTGCGGTTCGGCCTCAGGTTTGCCTAATTGCCGGCGATCCATCGCCCCTTCTTTCAGCCATTGGCTGCCGATACCTGCGTAGGTGGTGATCAACCGCACCGGCACGTGATCGACGTGGAAACGCGGGCACATGGCTTTGTCCAGAACCCGCAGGCGCAGGCCGATACGCTGGGCGCCCAACAGGCAGGTGAAAGCGCTGACCAGCCAGGAAACATCGGCAATAAAGCCTTCGTAGCCTTCCAGATCGCTGAAGCCTGAGGCTAAACCGTGGAGATTGGGTTCGGCGTCCTCGCCGGGCATTTCCAGGGACAACGACTCGGCCAGCGGCTCATTCAGGGACAACAACAAGCGACCGAAATCGGTAATGTGCGCCGGGAGTTGGCGTTGCCAGAGGGCCAGGTTTACGCCGTCGTCCAGAATTCCGGTCAGCGCTTTTGGCGTATCACCTTGAACCTGACGAATGACCGGTCGCAGCTTAAGACTGGGCGCCAACATCAGGCGGCCGCCTCTTCGTGCCAAGGACCGAACGGATCGGGCAGTAACTGCCAACCCTCGACACCCAAGGCCATTTCATCGTCCGTCAGCAGGCAGTTATCGAGTTCGGCGGCAAGTTGCGCGAAGTCGATGTTCTGGCCGATGAACACCAGTTCCTGGCGGCAATCACCGGTGGCCGCCGTCCAGTTTTCCATGATCCCGGCGGTGCTTTCTTCGTCTTGCGGCCACTGGTTTTTCGGCACGAAACGCCACCAGCGCCCGGCAAAACCGTGCCGCATCAAGCCGCCGGCCTGGGACCAGCTGCCAGCATCCCTGTGTTTGCTGGCCAGCCAGAAAAAGCCTTTGGAACGCAGCAATTTGCCGTTCACCCATGGACGGTCGATGAAGCTGAAGAAGCGTTGCGGATGAAACGGTCGCCGCGCCCGATAGGCCGTGGAGGCGATACCGTACTCCTCGGTTTCCGGCACGTGTTCACCGCGCAATTCCTGCAACCATCCCGGCGCCTGAGCAGCCTTTTCGAAGTCGAAGCGCCCGGTGTTGAGGATTTTCTTGAGCGGCACTTCGCCCATGACCATCGGAATGATTTCGGCCTGGGAATTTAGCCGTTCGAGGATCGCGATCAACTCCTGGCGCTCGCTACTGCTGATCAAGTCGATCTTGCTGATCAGGATCACGTCGGCGAATTCGATCTGCTCGATCAACAGGTCAGTGATCGAGCGTTCGTCCTCCTCGCCCAAGGTTTCGCCACGGGAAGCGAGGCTTTCGGCGGCCTGATAGTCGAGCAGGAAGTTCATGCCGTCGACCACAGTGACCATGGTGTCGAGCCGCGCGATGTCCGCCAGGCTCTGCCCTTCTTCATCGCGAAACGTGAAGGTTTCCGCTACGGGCAGAGGCTCGGAAATGCCCGTGGACTCGATCAACAGATAATCGAAACGACCCTCCTTGGCGAGTTTGCTGACTTCTTCGAGCAAATCTTCCCTCAAGGTGCAGCAGATGCAGCCGTTACTCATTTCCACAAGTTTTTCTTCGGCGCGGTTCAGGCTGACATCGCGCTGAACTTCGCTGCCATCAATGTTGATCTCACTCATGTCATTGACGATCACCGCGACACGCAAATTTTCGCGATTACGTAGTACGTAATTAAGAAGTGTACTTTTTCCGGCGCCGAGAAAGCCCGACAGGACGGTCACGGGGAGACGATTGGGCATCAGGTATTCCTCATCAGGATGTGGCCGGTCAAATCGCCCGTTGATGGCGTTCGCGCAGCTCTTCACGTTCTTTGGCTTCAATGCACAGAGTGGCGGTGGGCCGCAGCAGCAGGCGCTTGAGGCCAATCGCTTCACCGGTTTCGCGACACCAGCCGTACTCACCGCGAGCCACGTGTTCGAGGGCTTCGTCGATCTTGTCCAGGAGCTTCTTTTCCCGCTCCAGCAGGCGCAGCTGCCACTGGCGTTGTTCTTCGGCACTGCCGATATCGGCGGGATCGCTGTGGGGTTCCTGATCGCGTAACGCGTCGAACTCGCCGGCAATGCGCTCCTGCAGCTCGCTGCGCTGAGCCAGCAACAGCTCGCGAAAGAAGCCTTGCTGGGCGTCGTTCATGTAATCGGCGGCGGGTTGAGCGAGGAGTTCTTGTTCAGTCATGGAGATGGATCATCAGAGCGGGTGTATTTTATGTTATAGCATAACAACACAAATAAGCCACTCCCCTCTTGTTCCTCACGACAAAGGGCACGATGCTTTAGCCCGTCCGCCCCCTTGAGAAATGCCATGGGAAACGCGCTGAAATTCTCGCTGTTGAGCCTTTCGCTGCTGATCGCGGCCGATGCCTGGGGACAAATCCCGAGCCTGGCCAATTGCACCCGTAGCGCTAATCTGCTGGCTTGCGTGGATGCCGACGGCAATGCCTACAGCGTTAACACCGTCGGTAGCACGATCTATCTGCGCGGCTTCGAAGTAGCCGGCAACCGCCAATGGGCGCAAACCAACAGCCGCTACGGGCAACTGACATTCTTCACAGGCATCGCGTCCGATGGCGAAGCCTGGGTCGGCTACAACCGACGAGTTGGATGGACAACCATCAATCGGTTTTCCAGCTCCGGTGGCAGCAGCGGCAAGTTCACGTGTAGCCGGATGACCGGCTGCTAGGCCCCGATACTGTCCGAGTGAGACGCGGCGCCGCGTCCGCATGAGCAACTGACGTCTGTGCAGGGTGAAAGCCTGCTGACGAAAAAGGCATCGTCGATTTTATTGTTATAATATAACATGCCAAATCAACTCCCACGATGGACCTGCTCATGAATGCGCTGACTCTGCCGGATATCGCCGCGCAGGCCTCACGCCAAGCCCTGCCACTCGATTGGGTGGGCATGTGCGGCATTGCTCTTCCTGTTTTACTCGATGGCCAACGACTGAGCGCAAAGGCCGACGCTGGCGTTAGCCTCGACGATGGAGAGGCGCGTGGCATCCATATGTCGCGGCTGTATCTGGCGTTGGAAATGCTTGAGCAGGAAAGCCTTTCGCCCGCGTTATTGCGGCGAGTCTTGCAGAATTTTCTCGAAACCCATGAAGGGCTTTCCCACAACGCTTACCTAAAAATTCACACCGAACTATTGCTCAAAAGACCTGCGCTCGTCAGTCCACTGGCCGGTTGGAAAACTTATCCGGTGAGCATCGAAGCCAGTTTGAAAAGCGCGATGTTCCACGTGGAACTAAAAATCGATGTGCCTTATTCCTCAACCTGTCCGTGCTCAGCAGCCCTTTCGCGGCAGTTGATTCAGCAACAATTCGTTGATGACTTTGCCAACAAGTCGCTGCAACACGCTGACGTTCTGACTTGGCTCGGTTCCACGAAAGGCATCGTCGCCACGCCGCATAGCCAACGCAGCAATGCGCAATTGCAGCTTCGTCTGGATGACTATCTGGATGACCTGCCGCTGATCGCCGCGATCAACGATGCGGAAGCAGCCCTCGGCACCGCTGTGCAAACCGCCGTGAAACGCGCCGACGAACAAGCTTTCGCCCTCGCCAACGGCCAGAACCTGATGTTCTGCGAAGACGCTGCCCGACGCTTGAACCTGGCCCTGAAACGCTCCCCGGGCATCAACGCCTTTCATGTGCGAGTCGTTCACGCCGAAAGTCTTCACGCCCACGACGCTGTCGCCGAAAGTCGCTGGAATTGGGAGGCCGCATGATCCAATGCCAAGCCTTGCGCTGGGGCGCTCCCGGTCAACCGCTCACTCCATCGGTGGATTTCCAGTTACCCAAAGGAAGTCTGACCGCTGTCATCGGTGCCAACGGTTCGGGTAAAACCAGCCTGCTGAAAGTCATCGCCGGTCTGCAAAAGCCTCTGGCTGGAAAAGTCATCATTGATGTTCCACGCAAAGGCGGCCTTTCGTTCCTGCCTCAGCAACAACATCTGGATCGGCAGTTCCCCATCAGCCTGCAAGAGTTGGTGGCCGCAGGTTTCTGGGGTAGCAAGCAAGCTCCGGAGATTCGCAGCCAACGCCTCAAGTCTGCGCTGGAAGACTGGTGCCTGACCGGCCTGGAACATCGACCATTGATGGCCCTCTCCGGGGGCGAATTGCAGCGTACCCTGCTCGCCCGGTTGAGTCTCGCCGAAGCCCCCTTGTTGTTGCTCGACGAACCCCACGCCGCGCTCGACGAACTCGGCCAGGCGCTGCTCTGGAAACACATCCACGCCTGGCATGCCGAAGGTCGAACGCTGGTGGTGGTGTGTCATGACCTGGCCGCCGTACGCCAACAAATCCCCCAAGCCCTATTGATCAAAAGCAGCGGCTGCGTCCTCGGCCTCAGTACCGATCTGATTCGCCAACAACCCCAAACGCAGGTGGCTTGATGATCGCTGTCGCTCAGCTTTGGCAACCGTTCCACGAATTCGTATTCATGCGCCGGGCGTTGCTTGGTGGTCTCGTTCTGGCGTGCAGTACAGCACCGCTTGGGGTGTTTTTGATCCTGCGGCGCATGAGCCTGATCGGCGACGCGGTGGCTCACGGCATCTTGCCGGGCGCCGCATTGGGCTTCTGGTTCGCCGGTTTGAGTTTGCCCGCGTTGACCATCGGTGGCCTCGGCGCTGGCCTGAGCATGGCCGGACTGGCGGCCTGGATCACCCGCCGCACCGGCCTGCGGGAAGACGCGAGCCTGGCCGCGATCTACCCGATATCGCTGGCCAGCGGCGTGCTGATCCTCGGT
The DNA here is from genome assembly GCF_053629455.1 of Pseudomonas sp. F-14 TE3482. Taxonomy (NCBI): domain Bacteria; kingdom Pseudomonadati; phylum Pseudomonadota; class Gammaproteobacteria; order Pseudomonadales; family Pseudomonadaceae; genus Pseudomonas; species Pseudomonas sp. F-14 TE3482. The sequence continues at coordinate 1,261,327 of NZ_JBRJII010000001.1, read as the reverse complement.
ATCGCCGGTAAGCGGCTGGACCTGTTGCACCTGTTGTTTGGCTCGGCGCTCGCGGTCGACGGGCCGACGTTGACCGGCATGATTTGGGTCTCGGGCTTTAGCCTGATCGCCATGGCCCTCATCTACAAACCCCTGTTGCTGGACACCCTCGACCCACTCTTTCTGCAAACCGTCAGCCGCCTCGGGCCACTGGCTCACGGGGTATTTCTGACCCTGGTGGTGCTGAATCTGGTGATCGGCTTCCAGGCTATCGGTGCCTTGATGGTGGTCGGTTTGATGATGTTGCCGGCCGCGGCTTCTCGCTTCTGGAGTCGTCGCTTGCCGGTACTGATCGCCATCGCCGCGCTGCTCGGTTGCCTATCGGTCTGGTTCGGCTTGTTGCTGTCGTTCTACTACTCGCTACCCAGCGGCCCGGCGATCGTGCTGGTGGCTGGCGGTTTGTATCTGCTGTCCGTGGTGTTCGGTCCGGTGCACGGTTTGCTGCGCCGCCCGCCTTTGCTCACATCCCAATGAGGTGTTACCCGATGCGCGCTTTACTCGTGCTGTTCAGTCTGATGCTGTCGATGTCGCTGTCTGCCGCGGAAAAACTCCAGGTAGTCACCAGCTTTAGCATCCTCGCCGACATGACCCATCAGGTCGGCGGCGACCATATCCAGATCACCAATATGGTCGGGCCGGACGCCGATGCCCACACCTATGAGCCGACCCCGGACGATGCCAAGGCATTGCTCAAGGCCAGACTGATCATCAAGAACGGGCTAGGTTTCGAGCCGTGGCTGGACCGTCTGGTGACCAGCACCGAGACCAAAGCTGCGGTCATCAGCGCCAGCCACGGTGTCATTCCACGCTCGCTGAATGAAGATGGCGAAACCATTTCCGATCCACACGCCTGGCACAACCTGGCAAACAGCGAGCTGTACATCAGCAACATCACCAAAGCGCTGATCGCCGCCGACCCTGCCAACAAAACCGACTACGAACACAACAGCCAGGCCTACCTGAAAAAGATCTATGCCTTGCTCGCCGAGGCCAAAGCCAAGCTCGGTTCGCTGCCGTCGGGTAATCGCAAAATCGTGACCTCCCATGACGCCTTCGGCTATCTCGGTCAGGCTTACGGCATCGACTTCATGGCACCTCAAGGACTGTCTACCGAACGTGAACCGTCGGCCGCCGAAGTCGCTGCGCTGATCACGCGGATCCGTCAGGCCAAAGTCAAAGCGGTGTTCATGGAAAACATCAAGGACGCACGCCTGCTCAAGCAAATCGCCGATGAAAGCGGCGCACATATCGGCGGCACGCTGTACTCCGATGCCCTCGCGGCGACCGGTCCGGCCAGCACATTCGCCGGGTTGTTCGAATACAACCTCAACACCTTGTACGAGGCGTTGAGCAAGCCATGATCCGCAAGAATCCTTCCGGCGATCTGCCGCTGATTGCGGAGTCCGCGTACGTGGATAAAACCGCCATCATCTGCGGCAAAGTGGTGATCGGCGAGAACGTCTTCGTCGGCCCCTACGCGGTGATTCGCGCCGATGAAGTGGATGATTCGGGCGAGATGGAGCCAATCACCATCGGCGCCAATTCGAACATCCAGGACGGCGTGGTGATTCACTCCAAGTCGGGGGCGGCGGTGACCATTGGCGAGTTCAGCTCCATCGCCCACCGCTCCATCGTGCATGGCCCCTGCACCGTTGGTAATCGCGTGTTCATCGGGTTCAACAGCGTGCTGTTCAACTGCGCGGTGGGCGACGGTTGCGTGGTGCGGCACAACTCGGTGGTCGATGGTCGTGACTTGCCTGAAGACTTCTACGTGCCCTCCACCACGCGCATCGGCCCCAACACTGACCTGTCGCAGTTCCCACCGGTGAGCATCAGTGCCTCGGAGTTTTCCGAGGATGTGGCGCGCACCAACGTTGATTTGGTGCGGGGCTACAAAGCCCTGCAGAACGAGTTCTGACCATGAGCAGTGTGCTGATTCGCAACGCCCGGCTGGTCAATGAAGGTCGTGAATTCGACGGTGATTTGCTGGTAAGCCACGGCCGCATCGTCAAGATCGCCAGCAGTATCGAAGGTGAAACGGCCGCCGTGGAAATCGACGCCAACGGCCAATGGCTACTGCCGGGCATGATCGATGACCAAGTACATTTCCGCGACCCCGGAGCGCCGGACAAGGGCAGCTTCCATACCGAATCCAGGGCGGCAGTTGCCGGCGGCATTACCAGCTTCATGGACATGCCCAACACCTCCCCGGCCACCCTGACCCTCGCCGCGCTGGCCGACAAGAAGCGTCGAGCGGCGACCAGCTCAGTGGCCAATTACGGTTTTCATTTCGGCGTGAGCAACGACAATCTCGATACCGTCGCCGCGCTCAATCCTTGTGAGGTGGCCGGAGTCAAAGTGTTCATGGGCGCCTCCACCGGCAACATGCTGGTGGACGATCCACGGATTCTCGAGCGGCTCTTCGCCGAAGTGCCGACCATTTTGTTGGCCCACTGCGAACACACACCCAGCATCGAAACCAATGCCGCGAACCTGCGGGAGCTGTTCGGCGAGCACCTTCCGCCCGCCGCTCACCCGCTGATCCGCAACGCCGAAGCGTGCTTTCGCTCCTCCTCAATGGCCGTTGATCTGGCCAGGCGACACAGCACCCGACTTCACGTTTTACACTTGAGCACTGCCCGTGAGCTGGCGCTGTTCGAAGACCAGCCGCTGGCACAGAAGCGCATTACCGCCGAAGTCTGTCTGCATCACTTGCTGTTCGATGATCGCGACTACCCAAGCCTTGGCAACCTGATCAAGTGCAACCCGGCGATCAAGACTCAGGCCGACCGCGATGCCTTGCGCAAAGCATTGTTGAGCAATCGACTGGACGTGATCGGCAGCGATCACGCGCCTCATACCTGGGCCGAAAAACAGCGACCCTACAGCCAGGCGCCGTCCGGTTTGCCATTGGTGCAACACGCCCTGCCCGCGCTGCTGGAACTGGTGGCCGATGAAGTTTTGCCAATTACCACCCTCGTGGCCAAGACCAGTCATCGGGTCGCCGATTTGTTTGCCATCCCCGACCGCGGCTACCTGCGCGAAGGCTACTGGGCCGACCTGGTATTGATCAAACCCGAGCCCGATGGCGTTGCGGTTTCCCGGCAGCCGATCCTTTCGCAATGTGGCTGGACGCCCTTCACCCACCATTGTTTTCGCCACAGCGTCACCACTACGGTCGTGTCGGGGCAAATTGCCTGGCACGACCAACGTCTTAATGACAGCTGCCAGGGTTTAGCCCTACGGTTTATGCGCTAGCGCGCGTTATCGAAAACATTCGAGAACACGATCATGATCCACATCACCCTGCCCGATGGTTCATTGCGTGAGTACGATCAGCCGCTGACTGTGTATGAAGTCGCTGCGAGTATCAGTCTCGGGTTGGCCAACGCGGCGGTGGCCGGTCGGGTCGACGGCGTGTTGGTGGATTGTGGATTCCTGATCAAGGGCGATGCCCGGGTGAGTATCGTCACGCCTCAGGAGCCCGATGGCCTGGAGATCCTTCGCCGTTCCTGTGCGCTGATGCTGGCCATGGCCGTCAAACAGCTCCATCCGCACGCGCAATTGCGGGCCGGATCGTCGCTGGGTGACGGTTTCTTTTATGAGTTTGCTTTCCGGCGCTCTTTAACCTTGGCCGAGCTGCCCCTGATTGAAGCGCGCATGCATGCATTAGCGGCGACCAACCATTCGATCCGACGGGAAACAGCTACCCGGGCGACACCAACCGAACGGTTATCGCTGTATCGCTTGGGAGATTTTGAAAGTTTTGCTGCAGGTCCGCATGTTCCCACCACCAAAGTGTTGCAGGCCTTTGCGCTGGATCATATTGGCGGCACCTCTGAGCAACGGATCTACGGTACATGCTGGTCCAGCCAACAGGAACTGGACACCTGGCGAGCCCCGTCGCAGGTGATGGTCGTGAACATCGATGAACGTCAGAGCGCTTATGCACACTCGGTGACCGAGACACTGCGCCGCCGCGGATTGCGCGCTAACTCGGACCTGCGTAACGAGAAAATCAGCCACAAGATTCGCCAGCACAGCCAGAAAGTGCCGTATCTGCTGGTAGTGGGAGAGAAGGAAAAGGAAGGCGGGTTTGTCAGCCTGCGCAGCGGCAGTGGAGAGGATTTCGGGGAGAAAGGGATTGAGGCGGTGTGTGAATTGTTGAATCCGCCCAAGATTCAAGGTGACTAAACGGACGTCATCGCGGGCAAGCCCGCTCCCACAGGGATCGCGTATGACCTTGTGGGAGCGGGCTTGCCCGCGATGCTTTTAGGCTCTTGGCTTCACTGTGCCGCAATCCTGGCCCAACCACACAGCGCGAGTATCGAGGCTACCCTTCTGCTGAATGCCGGTGGCGTTGAAGGTGCCGTTGACCTTGGTGGTGAACTCACGATCGCTGAGGAATGTGGCGACACCCGCACCTTGCGCTTTCGGGCAGCTGAAACGGAATTTCCACTGGTTGCCGGTACGTTCGGTGATTTGCTGCTTGCAGCCCGATTGTGGGTCCGTCAGTGGAATGTTGTCGGTCTTCACCTGCTCAGGCGTCAGACACGCCCGAATCCCTTTACCGCCCATGGTGATGCCCTGCTTCTCCAGCTGCGCACGCTGTTCAGGAGTCATCTGACTCTGTATCTGGCCGAGGATCAGTTGCAGATCGGGCAGGTTCTGGTCATCGACCTTCATGTTGCTTGAAGTCATTTCCCACAAGCCCGGCTGCAACATCTGCGCCTGAGCAGCCACAGGAAGTGTCAAACCAAACGCAATGGCCAAACCCAGCAGACGAACGTTCATCGAGTAACTCCTGATCATTAGTGGCCGTTAGACGTCAGCCACGGGCTTCGGTTCATGGGCCAATTAAATAGCGACATTCTGCCCGGAACATGGTCTGTTAAGCATTGAATCTTCAGGAGCAAGGCTGCCCCATGGATTACTTTGGACCGCATGTTTTCGGTTATCTGATCGCTCTGCTGCACGCGCTGGGCTCGATTGCCGCCATCCATGCCGTATTGACCGTTCGGACCGCTCAGGGCTCGATCGCCTGGGCTCTGTCACTGCTGTTCATTCCCTACCTCACGCTTATCCCTTATCTGGTCTTCGGCCGCAGCACCTTCGATGGCTATATCAAGGCCCGGCGGCAAGCCAACGAGGAAATGCGCAAGGCAATCTCCGAGCTGAACTGGCGCCCCTGGGTAGAAGAGGCGCTGGCTGCTCGTGCCTCCAGCGCCTACGCGTCGTTGAGGGCCATGCCGAAACTGGGGCGCATGCCGTGTCTGGCGAATAACGAAGTACACCTATTGATTGATGGCCAAGCCACCTTCGATGCGATTTTCGACGCCATCAGTAACGCCCGGCAAGCGGTATTGATCCAGTTCTTCATCATCCACGACGATCGCCTCGGCCAACGCTTGCACACCTTGCTGACCAAGAAAGCTGCCGAAGGCGTGGCGATTTACTTGCTCTACGACCGCATCGGCAGCCACTCCCTGCCCCATGGTTATGTACAACCGTTGCGCGACGCCGGTATCGAGGTCAAAGCCTTCGCCACCCGCAGCGGCTGGCTCAACCGCTTTCAGGTCAATTTCCGCAACCACCGCAAGATCGTCGTGGTCGACGGGATTGTCGGTTTTGTCGGCGGGCTCAACGTCGGCGACGAATACATGGGCGAGAAACCACCCCTGGCGCCATGGCGCGACACCCACGTGCAAGTGCGCGGGCCGGTGGTGGCCTGCATGCAGGAGTCCTTTGCCGAAGACTGGTTCTGGGCAGCCCGTTCGCTTCCACCATTGATCCTGCCGGAGGTTTATCCGGATGACGGCGTGCTCTGCCAATTGCTGGCCACCGGCCCGGCGGATTCCTACGAAACCTGTTCGCTATTCTTCGTCGAAGCCATCCATGCGGCGATGGAACGGGTGTGGATCACCACCCCTTACTTCATCCCCGACGAAGCGGTGTTCGCCGCGTTACGACTGGCAGTATTGCGTGGTGTGGATGTACGGATTTTGTTGCCGTCGCGGGCGGATCACCGGATCGTCTACGCCGCGTCCAGCCTTTACGCCTTCGAAGCCGTACGTGCTGGCGTACGCCTGTTCCGTTACCAGCCGGGGTTCATGCATCAGAAAGTGGTGCTGATCGACAGCGAAATCAGCGCCATTGGCAGCGCCAACATGGACAACCGTTCGTTCCGGCTGAATTTCGAAGTGATGTTGCTGACGGTCGACAGTGCGTTTGCTGCCGAAGTGGAACAGATGCTCAACGATGACTTCGCCCAGGCTCATGAAATCGCCAAAGAAGAAAGCCGGGAGACCCACCGTCTGCAACAGATCGGCATGCGGATCGCCCGGCTTATTTCACCGATTCTTTAAGGGTTGTAAATGTCGTCGCGGGTCCAGGGCAGTTCATGGCTGCCATCGGGATGGGTTTTCACCGCGAGAATTTGATGCAGGTTGATCCAGCCTCTGGCAAAGGCATAGGCGCACCCTGCCAGGTACAACCGCCAGATCCGTAAAGCCTGCTCCGGCACCAATTTGCCGGCGGCTTCCAGATTATCTTCCAGGCGTTCGCTCCAGTGGTCCAGGGTTCGCGCGTAATGCAGGCGCAGGCTCTCGACATCGACAATCTCCAGCCCCGCTTCGCTGATCTCGGCCGAGATCATCGACAGATGCGGCAGCTCGCCGTTGGGGAACACGTACTTCTCAATGAATTCACCAGCACCACGCCCAACCGGACGACCATCGGTGTGCTTGGCGGTGATCCCATGGTTCATCACCAGGCCACCCTCTTTCACCGCGCCGAACAAGGTTTTGCAGTACTCGGCAAGATTCGCATGGCCAACGTGTTCGAACATGCCGACGCTGACCACCTTGTCGAAGCGCCCGTCCTGAGGCAAATCGCGGTAGTCGAGCAGTTGCAATTCGATCTGATCCTCCAGGCCTTCGGCTTTCACCCGTTCACGGGCCAGCGCCAATTGCTCCTTACTCAGTGTGATCCCGAACACCTTGGCGCCGAACTCACGAGCCGCATACCGCGCCAACCCGCCCCAGCCGCAACCGACATCCAGCAGATATTCGCCTGGCTGCAACCGCAGCTTGCGGCAAAGGTGGCGAAACTTGGCTTGTTGGGCTTGCTCGAGGGTTTCACTGCCGGTCTCGAAATAGGCGCAGGAATACGCCATGTCGCTGTCGAGCCACAGTTGGTAAAACGCGTTGGAGAGGTCGTAGTGGTAGGAGATGGCTTTGGCATCGGTCTCTTTGTCATGAACCGTGCGCACCGGTTGTGCATCTTGATCTTCGTTGATCAGCGCCTGACTCCACTCATCGCAGACACGAATCACGTCGCTGATGGAGCCTTCCAGTTCCAGCTTGCCCTCGACGAACGCCGCCCCCAACGCGTCGAGGCTGGGATGGGTGAACTGGGTAACCATGTGGGGATCCTTGACCACAATGGTGACGCTGGGCGTCGGCCCCAGATTGAACTCATGGCCGTCCCAGAGTCGCAAGCGAAGCGGTAATTGCAGATTCTGTAAGGCCGGTGGAAGTTGCGCGAGCATGAAAAGTCCCCCTTGTTTCAGACGTCAAATCTGAGGGTAGACCATCCTTGAAAAATAGCAGGCTATCGAATTAATAGCCTTTTTCTATTCCCGGTGTTGCCTGCAACACTGAAACCATCCAACGGGCGATCGTTGAAAATGACCGCCTTACCCTAGATGACTACAAATCCGGTACACAGTTCTGAAAAGTTGTAGACGCTCACACCTCATCCTTAAGCTTGAGTAGGGGTTCCTGAAAGCGTAGCAAACGCCCGGCATTCCCGAGCACTAATAACGTGCTCAAGTTGTGTAACAGCGCGGCAATCATCGCCCCTGCCGCCCCAAGCCAGCCGAATGCGGCGAACGCGACGATGGCCAGGGTCCAGCCCAACCCGATAATCACGTTGACTTGCAAGGTCTGGCGGCATTGGCGACTCAAGCGCACGCAGGTCCCGAGTCGACGCAGGTCGCTACCAATCAGTACGATATCGGCCGAGGCCAGCGCGATGTCCGCACCGCCTGCACCCATGGCCACGCCGACCACACCAGCCTTGAGCGCCAGGGAATCGTTGATACCGTCTCCCACCACCATCGGCCGGAATCCGCTGCCGATTTCTTTCAGCACACGATTGAGTTTGTCCTCGGGCAAGGCTTGGGCTTCGACATCGCTGATGCCCACATCCCGGGCCAGCGTGTGCGCAACGCTTTGCCGATCCCCGGTGAGCAACAGCTGACGACCCAAACCCAATTCACGCAACTCACTCAGGGCAAACCGTGCCTCGGGTTTGATACTGTCAGCGAGCAACAGCCAGGCGAGAAATTCACCGTTGAGTGCCAGCCCGGCAATCGGGCCGTCGTGTTCGGGCACAGCGGATGTGGCGATGCCCAATTGTGCGAACAGCTCCGGACGACCGAGGGCCGCTTCGCCCTGCTCGGTCATCGCCACGACACCCAGCCCCTGACGCTCATGAATGTCAGAGAGCAGCAGAAAGTGTTCCTGAGTGACCAACCCGGCCAAGGCGCGGCTGACCGGGTGACTGCTGGCGGAACCGAGGCTGGCGGCGAGTTTCAGTACGTGACTGCGATCTTCCAGCGGACTGTCGATGGATTGCAGGCGCAAGGTGCCGAATGTCAGGGTTCCGGTCTTGTCGACCACCAACGACGTCAGGTCAGCCAACTCTTCGAGGAACGCCGAGCTGCGAATCAGAATCCCGTGTCGAGCCGCCACTGCCACCCCGGCAATGGCCGTGGCCGGTGCCGACAACACCAGCGCGCAAGGGCAAGCCGCGACCAACACTGCGAGCATCGCTTGGGCATCGTTGGTGACGAACCAGGTCACGGCGGCCAGCAGCAACACCAGCACCATGTAGCTTCCGGCGTAGCGTTCGAGCAAACGGGTGATCGGCGGCTTGGAACGTTCGGCACTTTGCATCAGCGCAATGACTTTACCCAAGGTCGATTCGTGACCGGTGCGGGTCACTTCAATGCGCAGCAGGCCATCGAGATTGATCGCCCCGCCGAACACCGACATGCCCACATCGGCCTCCATTGGCACCGACTCACCGGTAATCGATGCGGTATCGAGGCTTGCCTGGCCGGACAACACCCGGCCATCGGCCGGCACGCGATCACCAGCACGCACCTCCACGAGGTCACCGGCCTTGAGGGTGCCGTTGTCGACTTCAACGACGGAACCGTCAGCCTGAATCTTGCGTGCATGGCTGCGAGTCAGTTTGCCGAGGGCATGAATCGCTTCCTGGGAACCGATCACGCTGCGCTCTTCCAGCACGTGGCCGAAGATCATGATGATCGGCAGCAACGCCGCAGTGAGTAGATCGCCTGTGGCCCAGGCACCGAGCATGGCCAGGGCGATCAGTTGATCGGTGATCCCGTGCAAGCTCGGATAACGCAGGCTGTACCACGCCGAGCGCATGACCGGCACGGCTACCAGCAAGGACGCAAAACCCAATAGCAATTGGCTGACTCCGGTCTGCTCCGGCGACAACCAGCGCCAGATCAAGCCTAGCGCAAGCAAGCCCAGAGCAAGCATGGCCAAGGTCAACTGGCGCGCGGCGTTACGTTGTTCAGCCGAGGACAACATGCTCGGCGCGGCGGCGGTTTGGGCAGTCATTGCGCAGCTCCCTGAATGATCAGGCGGGAATCGTCTTTCGGATCAACCGTGGTCACCGAACCGGCCTGCCCGAGAATCTTCGGCATCCGCTCACGGTAAATACGCAGCAGCATTTGCGGGTCAGTGCCCTGCTGTTGCGCCTTGGCCAAGCTCAGTACCGTGGCGGTGTCGGCGGAGGCTTTGGCCAGGCGCTCGCTGGCTTGGGCGTGAGCCACTTGCAGCGTGCGGTCGGCTTGTTCGTTGGCGCTTTGAGTCAGCTTCTCGGCTTCAGTGCGCGCGTTGGCCACGGCTTTGTCGGCCTGCTGGCTGGCGGTCAACACTGCGTTGAACGCGTTCACCGCCGGGCCGGGCAGACTCGATTGTACATCGACCCGCGCCACTTCAATGCCCATCCCCTGCCCGGTTGCTGTTAGTTCGGCCAAGCGTTGATTGATGCCCCGCACCAGATCGCCACGTAGACGTTCGCGGCGCTCAGCGGCCTGATTGTCGGCGCCGATCAGTTCCGGTCGAGCCACCAGAATGGTGTCCAGGTCGCGCGCGGCGGTGAGCGCCACGGCACTGCGCGTCACCAGCCGATCCAGCGCCGGCAGCACATGCTCACCCTGAAGAACGAAGGCATAGGGTTCGGTGACTTTGTAAAACACCCGCACATCCAGTTGCACGACGCCCGCATCACCGGTCAGCAGATAACCGGAGCCGGCAAGCGCATCGCTGATGGGCGTGGCGAAACTCGCGACTCGATCCGCCTGCAATGCAGCATCCGAGCGCAGCAGACTTTCTACCCGACGCTCGATCACCCGATCCGCCGCAGGCAACAAGATTACCTGCTCAAACGGGCGCGGCCATGCCAACAGCAAACCGGCATTTTGAATCCGATCCAGTGCGCCGAAGTGCAGCACCACGGCACGATTTTGCGGGTCGATTTGCCGCACATTGGAGAATGCCCACGCCAGCGCAGCCAGCACGGTCACGGCGTACAGCGCCAGAAAAGCCAAGCGCCCGGCCTGAATCCAGGGGCTGCTCAACTCATTTGTTCCACGTGGAACTAAACTCATGGCTGCGACCCGGACTTGTTATCGAGCGTCGGCGGACCGTCAACCAACACCCGAAATGGCGCCGCATCGGTACGCAAAATCAGTTTGGTGCCCGGCGTGACGATAGTGCCCAAGGTGTCGAGAGAGCGCAGCAAGTTGTAGAGCTGCGGCGAACCGGCATAGGCACGGCCGTATATCTGCGCCGCTTCGACGCGGGATTGGGCTTCGATGTCCGCAGCTTTCACCGTCGCATCGGCTTGCACGATTCGCGCATCACGCTCGGCCGCCGAGCGAATTTGCGCAGCTTCACGCTTGCCGATGGCCGTGCGTTCAGTGGCGATTGTTTCACGCTCGGCGCGCATGCGATCGACCGTCGCGGTGAGCGTCACCGACGGCAAGGTCAAACGCTCGATGCCGACTTGCAGCACTCGCACGCCATAGGTGGTGAGCAACTGTTGATCGATCTGTTGACGCAGTTGCGCTTCAAAATCGGCGATGCGCACTTGGTTGGCATCGGTGTTCACCAAATTGGCCAGATCGAAACTGCTGGCGGTGGTTTCCAGCGCCGAACCGACAAAGGTGCGGATCTGCCGCGCGGCTTCGTCCGGCTGGTTCTGTACGGCGCGCATAAAGCGTTGCACGTTGTCCGGATCACCTTGCACCTGCCAGGCCACGTAAGCTTGCACGATGATGCGCAAACCATCGCGCGTGCCCACATCCTGCAAACCGCTGGAGGTGGTGCGCAGCCGCAGATCCACCGGGATCGCCGCTTCGAACGGTGCCGGCCAGCGCCAGCCAAGACCGGGTTCCAGCAACACCCGTGATGGATTGCCGAAGCGAGTGATGACCGTGGCCTCCCCCGAGCGCACTTGCACCAGGCTCGCCGCCGCAATGGCAAACGCCACCAGCAACGCCGCCCAACCCATTCGCCGCCACGGGAAAGGGCCAGCTTCGTGTGGATCACCGTGGTGATGATGGTGATGGCCGTGGTGATGTCCGCCATGGCCGTGATCGTGGCCAGCGTTGTCATCGTGATCGCGATTGTGTGTAGGCGTCGGCTGGCTCAATGGACGGCTCCTGGCTGAACGGTATTACGCGGCGGCGCAGGATCAGCCGGCAGCGTGAATGTACGTAGGTCGATGGTCGGCGCATTACCGCTGCCGCCCAGACGATGATCGAGAACCAGCAGCTTGGCGTTGGCCAAACCTTGGGTCAGTTGGCTGAGGTATTGCTCCAGCACGAAGGCCTGGCCGGCGCTGGAATAAGCCTTTCGCTCGGCGGTAAATTTCAGGTCGGCGGCCTGAGCGGTCGAGTTGATTTCATGAGCACTGGCCGTGGCTTGATCGTGAGCGAGGCTGGCCTGCAATTGCGCCTGGTTGGTCGCCTCCGCCGCTGCTCCGCGCTCGCGGGAGATCAACGCCTGAGCTGCAATCTGCGCCGCTTGCACGCCATGATAAGCGTTGGCCGCCCCCGCTGGCGGGTGGATGGCCTCGACCACCGTGGCGAGAATTTCCACGCCGCTGTCGAGTTTTTGCAGGTCAGCCTGCACGGCACGGCCGATCTCTTCGGCCAGCCCTACCCTGTCCTCGCCGAGCAAACCATCGAGGGTTCGCGAGGCGAAATCGTGCACCAGAATCCGGCTGGCGGTGCTGCGGATCAACGTTGGCACATCGGCGCTGTGGTACGTTGCTGCCAGCGCCGCCTGATCGCTCAGGCCGATGCGATAGACGAAGCGCACGTCCATGTTGACGATCTGGAAGCTCTGCTTGTCGGCGCGGCTGCTGGCGATGACCTGGGATTTATCGTTCACATGGCTGGCGTCCCACAATCGATTGGCAATCGCCGGTGCCGGGCCTTCAGCAGGTTCGGCCGCGACCGGTGCCGACGTTTCGCCCACGCTGGTGGCCAACTCGTGAACCACGCCGTTCTCGACGCTCAGCACGCGGCCCAACGGCCACGGCAAACCGGCGTGCAAACCGGGACCAAACACCTCCACCGGTTTGCCGAAACGCTCGTAGATACCGCGCCCTTGCAGGGGAATTTCGTGAATGCCGGTGAGCGACCAACCGACGATAGCCACCACTGCCAGCACCGGCAAAAACGCCCGGCGCATGTAGGTAAAGGCCCAGATTTGCCGCAGGTCGATACCGAAGCGGTTGTGCAACTCATGCTGCAATGCGAGCAAAGGCTGCGGTGGCCAGCGCAGCATGTCGGCGACAAAGCTTCGAGCCAGCAAGGCCGGTTCCAGCTGTTCACGACGGGGACTGAACAACGACAACACGGCCCGCAGCAGCAACTCGACGGCGACCAGCCCCGGCAGCAAGCCGATCAGCACCGCCAGACGCGCCGGCCAGACCGATGTTTCGCTGCCGAACAACAAACACAGTGCGCTGAGCACCAGGCAAATAATCGCGACCCGCGTGAGCTGCGCCAACGGCCCTGCTTCGGGCCACTGGACGACGTTTTCCTGTGCCAGTTGCCGCTCCAGCACCAGCAAACCGAAAGCCAGCAGCAACGATAGCGTGGCGCCGACACTGGCCGACAATCCCAGCGCGGCGGGCGGCAAGGTCAGATTCCAGACTTGCTCGATGCTGTACAACGTCAATAACGCCCAGCCAGCCAACCATAGCGTCGGCGCACCGATCTGCCCCAGCAAGCGCAACCAACGTTGGCTGATCCGGTCCAGCAACCGCTCGTACCAGCCTTCAGCGGCAACGACTTCCTCAGCGACAACCACCGGCACCGACAATGCCGGATTCATCGCCCGTGCGCGCCACTGCGTTACCCACCAGGCCGATTGCAGGCCGGCGACCAGCACCAGCAAACCGGCGCTCTGATTGACCAACAACACCGGCCAGAGCGACTGCGGTGCAAATAGCCCGACAAAAAACGCCAGTACCAGCCCGATCGCCGCCAAGGCTCCCAAACCCATTGCGAATTGCCGCAATCGACGCCCTTGAACGACCGCCTGCTGAAAGCGCGGCAGCGCTGCTATTTGTGCCCCATCGCCATCGAGATCGACTTGCATACCACCCCAGCCATCGCTCACATCACAATTCGTTACGATATAACGAAAGTGGTGAAATATTCGTCGTAAATCGCTCTATCTAAAAGCGCCGGACCTGTCGCTAAGCTGAAGCCTTGACCGAAATGGCTCGAAACGCACATATTACGTTCGTAATTTTTATCAAAGACTACTTTTATCGATCCTGCCCCTTTCACCAGGAGTACCACCATGAGCACCTATGACGTCGTGATTCTGGGCGCAGGCCCCGGCGGTTATAACGCAGCGATCCGCGCCGGCCAGCTGGGTCTGAAAGCAGCCTGCGTGGAAGGCCGCGCCACCCTGGGCGGGACCTGCCTGAATGTCGGCTGCATGCCGTCCAAAGCCCTGCTGCATGCCTCCGAACTCTACGACGCGGCCATGGGGGCGGAATTTGCCAACCTGGGGATTGAGGTCAAACCTGTCCTCAACCTTGTTCAAATGATGAAACAGAAAGATGAAAGCGTTACCGGGCTGACCAAGGGCATCGAGTTTCTGTTTCGCAAAAACAAAGTCGACTGGATCAAGGGCTGGGGCCACATCGACGGGCCGGGCAAAGTCACGGTGACCGACAGCCAGGGCACCAAGACCGAGCTGAGCGCCAAGGACATCATTATCGCCACCGGTTCCGAACCCACTCCCCTGCCCGGCGTGGACATCGATAACAAACGCATCCTCGACTCCACCGGCGCACTGTCGCTGGCCGAAGTACCGAAGCACTTGGTGGTGATCGGTGCCGGGGTGATCGGCCTGGAGCTGGGCTCGGTATGGCGGCGCCTGGGTGCCCAAGTGACGGTGGTCGAATTTCTCGATCGGATCTGCCCCGGTGTAGATGGCGAAGCGGGCAAGACCCTTCAGCGCTCATTGAGCAAGCAAGGCATCAGCTTCAAGTTGAGTTCGAAAGTCACCAGCGCCACGACATCGGCGAGTGGTGTTCAGCTCAGCGTCGAACCGGCCGCGGGTGGCACCGCCGAGTTACTTGAAGCCGATTACGTGTTAGTGGCCATTGGTCGACGCCCTTATACCCAAGGCCTGGGGCTGGAAAACGTCGGTCTCGCCACCGACAAACGCGGCATGCTCGCCAATAAGGGCCACCGCACCGAGGCAGCTGGCGTCTGGGTGATCGGTGATGTCACGTCTGGGCCGATGCTCGCCCACAAGGCCGAAGACGAAGCCATGGCCTGCATCGAGCAAATCGTCGGCAAGGCCGGTGAGGTCAACTACGACCTGATCCCCAGCGTGATCTACACCAAACCGGAGCTGGCCAGCGTCGGCAAGACCGAAGAACAGCTGAAAGCCGAAGGTCGCGCCTATAAGGTCGGCAAGTTTCCCTTCACCGCCAACAGCCGGGCGAAGATCAACCACGAAACCGAAGGCTTCGCCAAAGTACTGGCCGATGAGCGCACCGACGAAGTCCTCGGCGTGCACCTTGTGGGCCCGAGCGTCAGTGAAATGATTGGCGAATATTGCGTTGCCATGGAGTTCAGCGCCTCGGCCGAAGACATCGCCCTGACTTGTCACCCACACCCGACCCGCTCCGAGGCATTGCGCCAGGCGGCAATGGATGTGGAGGGGATGGCGACACAGATGTAAGCCTGGAGGTTGATGGAGACTGAACTACCGCTATCGCGAGCAGGCTCGCTCCCACATTTGATCTGTGGCGTTCACAAAACCAATGTGGGAGCGAGCCTGCTCGCGATGCAGTCGACGCGATCTAAAGCGGCAAATGCCCCAGCGGCAACGCCCCCGGGGTCTTCACCGTGTGAATCGCAAAGTTGCTGCGAATGTCGCTCACACCCGGCAGTTTCAGCAATCGCCCGGTGAGAAAACGGTCATAGGCGCGCAAATCCGGCACCACTACTTGCAGCAGAAAATCCGATTCCCCTGACACCAGGAACGCCGAAATCACCTCAGGCAATGCCGTCACGGCCAGGCGAAAGGCTTCGGCCTGTTCATCGTTGTGGCGTTCGACTTTGACCCCGACAAACACCGTCAGCCCAAGGCCCACTTCATCTCGATCCAGATTGGCCTGATAGCCGCGAATCACTCCCGCCTCTTCCAGCATCCGTACCCGACGCAAACAAGGCGAGGCAGACAGGCCAATCTCGTCGGCCAATTGCACGTTGCTCAGGCGACCGTCCCGTTGCAGCGCCGCGAGAATCTTGCGGTCGTAGGCGTCCAGTTTCATGGTTTGGCAGATCCCGATGGTTCGATCATCACAAAAGGGCAGGTTATGCCAAATATCGAAGCTTTAGAAGCTGACTACGCAACCACCTGCCCTGCTCTTCAGCCATAGACTGACCTCACCAAATCGACACCGAATGGGGTGCAACATGGCAGGACTCTGGCTGTTTTTCATGGCGCTGGCGGTGGTGTACCTGTTGCCGGGCCCGGACATGATTCTGCTGTTGCAGACCGGCGCGCGTCAGGGCAAAAGCGCAGCGCTGGCCACCGCGTTGGGGCTGGGCATAGCGCGTGGTTGTCATGTGGCCTTGGCGGCGCTGGGTTTGGCGGCACTGTTCAAGACGGCACCCTGGACCTTCGACGTGGTGCGCCTGGTCGGGGCCGCGTACCTGCTGTGGATCGGCATTCAGTGCGTGCGAACCACGATGCTGCCGAGCTTGAACAGTGCAGGTTCCACGACTGAAAAATCGCATTGGCGCGAGGCGATCCGGCGCGGTTTGCTGACCAATCTGCTCAACCCCAAGGCGCTGCTGTTCTGTTCGGTGCTGTTGCCGCAGTTCATCGAACCTCACGCCGGGCCAGTGCTCGCGCAATTTGCAACGCTGGGCGTGATGCTGGTCGGTGTCGGTTTGTTGTTCGACAGCGCCTACGCGCTGGTCGGCGCCGCACTGGGCCGCTGGCTGCAACGCAGTCCATCGGCCCAACGGGTGCAACAGTGGTTGTTCGGCAGCCTGCTGATCGGCTTCGCGGTGCGGCTGACCTTTGTGCAGCAGGCTTGAGGCTTGAGGCTTGAGGCTTGAAGGTTATCGCGCTCTGCGACGGCGGCGACTGATCAATAACAGCGCCGCTGCCGTAATCGCTAACACTGCGCCGATCTGCAATGGTTTTTTGTAGGGCCGCAGAACAGATCGCGCAGCATCGGTGGCTTGAGTCACATAACGCTTATCAGCGCTCTGGAAGTCTGGATCTTGGCATTGATGACCGAAATCACCGGCCCAGATCACATACGGTCCCTCCTCTACGTAACGGCGGTAGAACGCGCTTTGCTCTTGCAGGCTGGTACCCCACGTTGAAGCCTTGCACAGCACTGAAGCAAACGCCTGACTGGTATGGGGAAGGTGATCAGCGGCCTTACTCGCCAAGGCTGTGGCGATATAACGGTAATGGAAACGTTCATCCGGTTGCGCCACCGTGGCTTGCCGACGCTGCACCTCACCCTCGGCTATCAGCGGCCCGACCTTGAGATCGGGAGCCTCCAGACTGTAATTGCCGCCGAAGGTCGCGTAATCCGGGGACATTTCGTAGCCCAATAACTCCATCCCATCGTAGCGGGCCACTGTCGCGGCGTAGTAGTAAGCGAATGCCCGTTTGGTCGGCCACCATTTGGATTCAGCCTCCTCGCGCAGCTGCCCATACCACCTGGCTTTGGCCTGCAAATCTGAGTTATCAAAATACTCCGGCGCTTCGTCATAACGCCCTTCACGCAACAGGCGCCGCCCGAGCAAATTGCGCAGGTTCGCGGCTACCGACAACGGCACATAATTGTCGCGATCCTGCTGGCTGAGCGGTGGCGGTGCGGGCACCTGAGTGTCGACGTACTGCTTGAGTTCATCGAGGGTCAGCACCCGCTCGGCAACGGTGGCCGCGTCGTACCAGTAAATGTTCTGGCTGCGATAGAGCTGATCAAAGGCTTGCAGATAATCGCCGCGTTGCAGGGCCAGGATTGCGCTTTCGCCGTCGACCCGGCACTTGGGCTGCACCGTTTCGTAATCCCAGTCCGGGGTCCGTCGCTCGCCCCAAGACTCGTTCTGCGGGAAGGCCTGGGCGGCCTTGGCGTAGGCCGCAGCAGCAGCGCCTTTGTCGCCATCACGCAACGCGAGTTTCGCCCGCAGCCACCATGCGAGGCCGCCGTCACCGGCCTGTTCGAGGAAGGCCTTGGCACTGGCGTAATCGCCCTGCTGATAGTTCATCGCCGCCAGGCGATCCGCGTTATCCAGGCTGCCACGGGTGCTGTTTTGCAGCAGCTTGATCAGTTTCTGTTCGCTTGGCGGCTGATCACCGAATGACCAGCCCAGTCGACTGATCAACGACGCCGTCACCAGTTGCTGCACCGCTTTGCCCTTGAGCAACACGGCCAGTTGATCGTCGGGCATTACCATCAGATCAGCCATCAACAACTTCAACGAGCTGTAGCCCACCGCCGAACCGTGGAGGTTCTGCGTGGCGTAGAGTTCGATGGCGCTGTCCCAATCGCCAGCGGTGCGGGCCACTCGCGCTTCTTCGCCGAGGCTGGCAACACCCAGTTCCAGCGGGTCGCTGAAGCCGTCGATACTCAGCTGACGAGTTTGCTCGAAAGCCTTTCGGGATTGAGCCAACAGGTCAGGACCTGCGCCCGCCTCTGAACTCATGGCAAACAGTGTCCGCCCCAACGAGTAAGCCGCCCAGGTACTGCGCAACGCGCGTTGATCCGCCGGCAGCGCCAGCACTTTCTGAAAATATTCAGCGGCCAAACCATGGTCACCCGCGTTGAACGCCACCGCGCCCGCCAGATAGAACATGTGCTCGGCCGGCAGGCTCGCGCCTTGCTCTTCAACCTGACGGGCATCGGTCAGGCTACGCAGCTGTTGCACCAGCGCTTGCTGCTCAGGTGTCAAACCGGCCTGTTCGGCGGTGTTGCGCTGACCCGTGTAATCCGGTCCATCGCCGTAACCGTCCCCCGGAATATTGGTGGCAGCCGTGACATTTTTCAGTCCCGCGATGGCATGCCCGAGGCGACTGATCTCGAAGTTGAAGTTGCCTTCCGGCAGTTCCGCCAGCGACTGGCCACGGTTGTCCAGCAGGCGCATGGGGAAGTCCGGCCCGCAGGCCAACGCCGAACCCAACGGCAGGCTGAGGCTCAGGCAAAGCACATGGCGGGGCCAGTTACGGGTGAACATTCGAACCTCCTTGATCAATAGTTGCGCAGCGTGCCCAACCAATGGCGCGCTGCCCGCCGGCCGGGATTCGCCCCTCGCGCAGGCGGGTGAAGGTAAGCAGATCCGGGCGCTGTTGCAATGCATAACCGGCCAATGCATCGGCGCCATCGCAGCCCTGCACCGCCAATGTCAGGCGTTCGGGCCAGGCGCTGTCGAGGTTGCCTTGGTTGCTGACGCTGATGTCGTAGAGGCCGTCCTGCGCCGAGAGCTTCAGCCCCACGCGGCTGTCGAGCGTATCGCCGCGCGCCACGGCGATGAGCGTCGTCAGGCTCCAGGCCCTGCGATCATTGGCCAGCGGCAGGCGAAACCAGATCAGCCCGGCCAGATGAGCCGGTGGATCGGCGCGCAACTCGGCGCCGAGTTTGCTCAGTTGCAGCGGATCCGCCAGTAACTCCCGGCGTTTGCCGCCCCGCTCGATGGGCACTTCGCTTTCCACGACCGGCGCGCCACTGGCCCCTGGCAACAACGCCACGCCATAAGCCGGTAGCGCCAGATAAAACGGTTTCGAGGTGATACTGCTCCAGGCTTTGGCCCACTGCCGTGCCTGATCCGGGTCGAACAAGCCACGCCGTGGATCGCTCACCGCGTGCACCTGCAAGACGCTGCTGTCGACCGTCGCCAGCAGCGCCGGCAATTCAGGGCTGTCGAGCCAGGCCGGCAACGCGGTGATGCTCAGTGGCAAGGAAGCGGGCAGAGCGGCGCGCAAATGCGTGAGGAATTCGCGGTAGGCCGGTAGCCGAGCGTTGCCCGCATCGTGGTCGATTTCCACGCCGGAGAGGATCAACCCCTGCCCTTGCCAATCGCTGAGCACCTGCTGGATGTGCGCCGTGACCTCGTCCTGATCCAGCCCCTTGAGCTGGCCATCCAGACGAATCACCGCTATCAGCGGTCGACCATCACGCTTGAGCAGCGCCGGATCGATCCGCGCCCGGCTCCAGCCGGCCTGCGCAAACGCCTGCAAGGCCAGTACACGCAAGGTCGAGAATTCGGCGCGGCTGTCGCGCAACGCGGCGTCATGGGCCGGCGTCCATTGGCGTTGCCAGACGTAGAGTTGCTGATCGAGCGGCGGCGCGTCCGGTCGCTCGCAACCGTTGAGCAACAGCAATGCGGCAAGCAAGGCCGACAGGCGAATGAAAAACACAATGAGCCCTCATCCTCTGTGGCGAGGGAGCTTGCTCCCGCTCGGCTGCGCAGCAGTCGCAAATGCAGCCCATAGGTGTGTCTGATGAAATGAAGGGGCTGCTTCGCAGCCCAACGGGAGCAAGCTCCCTCGCCACAATTGATCGAATACGAATTCCCGGCAGCCTACTCAGCCATTGGCTTGCGGGCAATGATCACCTGACTTTTCGCCACTACCGCATCCAGCGCCTGTTTAATCTGCGCTCCCCGTGGCGAGGACAGAACGGCTTGCCAGGTGTCGGCCCAATGGTTGAGCAGCGGATGGTCGGCGTTGCTGAAATCGACCTTGGCCTCCCAGAACAACAACATCCACATCGACCAATAGAACCCGTACTGGCTGTGGCTGATGACTTCCAGGCCGGCATCGCTGACCATCGCCTTGAACTGCTCTTCGCTGATGATGCGGATGTGGTTGGGCTTCTGGAAATACTCCGGCGCGGCGATGTCTTTTTGCAGATCTTCGGAACTGGGGTGCGGAACACTGAGCAAATACAGCGCCCCGGGCTTGCCGACCCGCACCAGTTCGGCGAGGAACTGCGCCGGATCGTCGACGTGCTCGATAACCTCGGTGGACACCACCCGGGTCGCGGTCGCGTCGGCAATCGGCAGCGGATTGCAGTCCGTGACGTGGCACTCGACGCCCCGTGCCGGCGTGTCGCTCAGGCGCTGACGAGTCGCTTCGACCTTGGCGGCGTCGATGTCGGCAATGATGATCTTCGCCCCGCGCATGCCGCAGAAATGCACGTTGCCCCCGTCACCACAGCCCACATCCAGCAGCGTGTCCTCGGGGCTGACCGGGAAACCGGTAAACAGCTCGTTAGTTTGCTGGTTGAACCAGCCGCTGAGCGTCGCGTCGTGCAGGCCGAGCATGAACGGGTCGACTTTGTCCGGGACCGACGGTACTGGCGTCAGCGGCTGTGCAGCAGCGGAGGTGCCCGTGAGTTTCTTCAAAAGGCTCAGCATGAGGTGGCTCCAGAGGATGGGATGGCGGTTCGGGACGCGCCCAAATGTTGCACCAGCGAGGCGCCGCGATTACGCAGGGGCATTTCAATGAAGCGGTAGTTGAATTCACTCAATAGGACGATCAGCCCGCAAGCGATGAGCAACATCAGGATCGGCTCGCCGGCCGGGCTGGGCAGACCGGCCGCCTGCAAGCGAAAGGTAAATTCGCGCACCAGAAAGTAGGCCGGGATGTGGATCAGGTAAATCCCGTAGGAACGGCTGCCGACCCAAGTCATCAGATTTTTCAGCAATCCACGGGGTATCAGGTAATCACGGTTGTAGGACGCTACCCAAACCAGCACCGCACTGAACACCGCGATAACGCCGACACGGTAATGGGTAGGTTGAAAACGATCGGTCGCCAGCATACTCAGCAGCGCGACAATGACCGCCAGCACCGAGACGCCAACCCACGGCCGACGCAAGAACGTCGGTTCCCAGCGCCGATATCCAGGTTGCACACTCCACATGGCCAACAACACGCCGAGGGCCAGTGCATCGGTTCGCACCACCATCAACATCGGCGTGCGCGACGTTAATAGCTGCACCGCCACCAGCGCCAACAGCGCCCAAGCCAGGTACTTGCGGCAGAGCAGAATCATCAACGGAAACAATAGGTAGAACTGCTCCTCCAGAGACAGGCTCCAGTAAACGAAACTGGCACCGTATTCGTAGTGAAGGAAACTGTCGGCGAAACGGAAATTAGCGTATTGCGCCAGCCCGGCCAGGGTGGCCTGCACATTGGCATGGAGCGAACCGAACGCGCCGGAGCGGTTGAGAAACACACAGGCCAGCAGCGTCAACGTCAACCACAACCACGCTGAAGGCAACAAACGAAAAGCTCGGCGCAGCCAGAAGTTGCGAATCTGCCACCAGTAATCCTGGCGCGTATTGCAGCCTTGCAACGCCGGTATCAGATTGCGCGCGATGACGAATCCAGAGATGGCAAAAAACAGATCCACGCCCCACCACAATTGCCCATAGACATTGATGGTCTGCAGCAGTGGCGACGGGAACAAGTTGATTTGCAGGTGATGGAACAACACACCAAGCACCGCAATGCCCCGCAACAACTCGATATCCATGATCCGTTTGTTGCTCATGCCGTCCTCCTGGACGTTGCCTCAGCCTCCACCGGTTTGCGGGCGATGATCACCTGACTCTTGGGCATGAACTGATCAAGCATCTGCTTGATCGCCAGACCGTTGGGTTGCGCCAGCAGGTCTTGCCAGGTTCTCGCCCAGCTCTCCATCAGAGGGGGGTATGGCGCGTGAATCCGGTCACGAACGGCACCACTGAGATCGTTGCCCCCGGCGCGTTCGCTGGCCCAGAAAAAAATCATGCCCATGACCCAGAAAAAACCGCTGGATTGACGGTGCTCGATGACCAGTCCTGCGTTCTCGACAAGCTCGGTAAAGCGCTCACGGGAAAAGATCTGGATATGGTTGGGCGACTGGTAGTAACTCGGCGGCGCGATGCCTTTTTGCAAGTGCTCACCCACCGGATCCGGAACACTGATCAAATATTGCGCACCCGGGCGTCCCATGCGCACCAGCTCAGCCATGAACTGCTCGGGCTCATCGACATGCTCAAGCACTTCAGTGCAGACAATCTTGCTCGCGCAGCCGTCGCGCAACGGTAGCGGCAGACTGTTACTGACCAATCCAAGGCTGGCTATGCCAGATTCCGCCCTGACGCGTCGGGCAAGGTCCTGGACCTTGTCCAGCTCGCTGTCGGTGAATATCACTGAAGCGCCCTGACGCACGGCAAACAGCGTTGAACCACCCTCGCCACACCCCACATCCAGGAACGTGTCGTGCGCCGTGATAGCGAAGCCCTTGAGCAGCTCACCGCTGTCGTTGAGAAACCAACCATCAAGTACCGCATCGCGCAAGCCGCAGTCGCGGGGCGAGGCAGCGCCTTCGAAGACGTTCGCCGCTTGCACGGCAATCTCATCCTTGCGCTGGAGTTGGGCCGCCACGCGATCAACAGGTTTGCCGTGAACTTTGTGGCGTTCCAGTACATCGGCGATGAATGCTTTCAACCGCGTGTAAGTACGGTCCTGGCTGCAGAATGCCTCCAGCCGGTCTATGGCATGGGCCGACATGGTCGCGTAGCGGTCGTCGTCGTGTCGGGCCACGTCATAACTGGCCTGATAGGCCTGGCACAGCGACTCCCAATTGGCGGTATAGCGTAACGTGCGGTAAGCAGAGCGTGGATCATGAGGCCAGTTGGTCAGCTCTTCTGTCGACTCGATGATGAAGGTGTTATCGGCATCGACGTAGTCACCCATCGCCGTGTTCGACGGTGCCACCGCGGGTTTGCCGCAGGACATGAACTCCATCAGCGGCAGACACTGCCCCTCACCATACGACGTGTTCACCACATAGCGGGTTGCCTGCACCAACTGCTCGTAATCGGGGTCCGCCAGATACCCGTAGATCAACACGATCCGGCAACGATAGGGCTGATTCTGGTACAGCTTGGGCAGCAGACCGCTCAGCGCCTGCTCGGCATCGAAATGGGTCAGCTTCAAAACCAGCGTCGCGTCTTCCACATCACG
Organism: Pseudomonas sp. F-14 TE3482; assembly: GCF_053629455.1. Lineage (NCBI taxonomy): Bacteria > Pseudomonadati > Pseudomonadota > Gammaproteobacteria > Pseudomonadales > Pseudomonadaceae > Pseudomonas > Pseudomonas sp. F-14 TE3482. The sequence continues at coordinate 1,237,649 of NZ_JBRJII010000001.1, read as the reverse complement.
GAATGTGGCGCAAAAAGCGCTGAGCATATCCTCCCAATTTTTACGGCCATCGCAGGGGTTGAACACCGACGTGTAGACAACGCCGTCGAGCATCAGCTCTCGCTCGCCAGCCGGAGCCTTGAAATCAATGCCCCTGCCTGTGCGCAACGGCGCTGGAGCATAAGCCCGCAGATCGACTGCCCGGCTATCGACCAACAGCCCCTTGAGCTTGAGTCTGACCTGACCCGCCAGCGGCCGTCGCTCCAATTGCCGTCCCCGCGCACAGAACCGGTCCCACACCGGAGACGGTATCGCAGTGATGGGGTAATCGGCGCCCATGGCATTGCGCACCGCATTGACCGTGTAGCTGGAATGGGTGATCGCCGCACCTGTCGACGCCAGAACATTGCGCCAATCGTTGCGCGGATCGTCGTACCAGCTTTCGTCCGGAATGGTGCTGAATTCCCATGCAAACACCGGAACGGTCGGGCACGCATAGTGAGTGGCAGTGCGGTGGGGAGGCGAGAACGACAGAAACACACATTCTTCATTCCGGGCCAGGCATTCACCGTAAAGGCGGTCGACCTCCTCATCGGGGTTGGTGACTTCCAGCACCGTGCCCAGTCGTTCGAGCACCGGGCGAAATTCCTTGAGTACGAAATAGTAACTGTATTCAGCACGACCAAGATTCTGGGTGATGGTGCTCTGATTGGTTTCCGAATAAATCAGGATCAGCATGATGCGTTATCCGCCACGTTGACGGCCGAGGCCGTTTCTACCTCGCCCACCATCGGCCGTCCGAGAAATGCCAGAAGGCGTGGTTGCCAGGAAGTGACCAGACAGTAATCGTGCATGCGCGCGATGGCAGCGCCCGACATGGCCTCGTAGGCCTGTGGGTGTTCCTTGGCCATCGCGTAACTTTGCTGGAACGCGATTTTCAGCGAGCCCCAATCCGGCCGATATTGCCGGGTGCGATAAAGCGTGCGGACATCCTGAGGCCAGGCCGCAGGCTCGGCACTGGACTTGACCACAAACGCCACGGTTTCGTCGATGTAGTCCTCCATGGCACTGTGATCCGGCGCGATGGCCGGCGTGCCGCGGGCCATGAACTCCATCACTGGAAGACACACCCCCTCGCAATGTGAGGCATTCACGTAGAAGCTCGCAGCCTGGTAAAGCCGTGCCGATTGCGACTCATCCAGTTCGCCATGCAATACCAGCACTCGACAGGCAAACGGTGAGAGCTGCCTGAGCACGGTGAGTACTTCGACGTAATAAGCCGCAAGATCGGCCTGGGTGATTCTCAACACCAGCGTGGCGTCCGACGTCTCACGAAACGCCCAACAAAACGCCGAGATCAATCGCGGCCAATTGCTGCGGCCATCCTTGGGGTCGAACACGCTGATATACACCACGCCATCGACCCGGGTTTCGGCCCGCTGGCCGAGGTCCGGCAAATCGAGAGCTGGCGGTGCAGGTATAGGCAGCGGACCCGCCACGCCCGGCAGGTACCTGGCCAGCCGTGAACGCAAAGTGTCCGATAAAAGATCCTGGACGCCTTCCCAATACCACTGCTTCAGATACTGGATTCGATGGCCACGCTCCGGCAGTGACGGCCCTCGAACAACGTCCCTAATCCAGGCCCGTAGATAGTGCTTGGCAATGATGAAGCGTCGATGTGGCGTCAAGGGTGGAGGTTTCAGCGCCTCAATGCGCGCCAGCTCTTCAGCGGTAGGTACCGGCGGAAGCAGATCGTCGGCGTGCAGCCCAAGCACCCGCGTATCGAGAATGCAGCCGGTGATATCAACGGTGGTCCCCGGGTTGATCGGCACTGGCTGCACGGGGTCGCCGGCGATGGCGAAAGCTTGCCAAAGCGGCACGGGCAGGACCAGCACCGGGAAGTCCTCGCCCAACGCTTTGCGGATCGCCCGTGCGGCGTGGCTCGAGAGCGTGATGACTCGACCGTGAATACCAAGGATGCGACGCCAGTCTTGCTGCGGGTCGCTGCTTTCTTGCCCAGTGGGGATCGAGTCGAACTCCCAGGCCATCACGCAAATAGTCGGGCAACTGAGGTCAGTGGGGGTGTCATGTGGCGCGGCGAACGAGAGGAAAATACTTTCCTGACGCTCTTGCGACAGTCGCCGGACAAGGGGGTTGACCTCTGCGATCGACGCCACGATATGAACGCTTCCAAAGCTCCCGAGCACCCGTCGGTAAGCCTGGAGGATAAACGCGTAATCGTATTGAGGATGACCGACTGTTTGACGAGTCAGGTTATCGTGCACGGCTGAGTAAAGAATGAAATTCATAGCATCCCACAATGAAACTGCCATCCCGGCAGCCCCACTTTATGACGGAACAGCAACGGATAAAGCCAGGTATCACCTGTGCTCTTCCATCGTCTTCGTACCCGTCTACGTTCTTGTTTTAGTGGTCAGTTTCGCGGAGTTTCAAAATAACCCTGCCGAACCCTGGGCGATCGTGACGAGGGGCATTCTAAACACATCCATTAAGGGTTCGTGAACCGCTCGGCGAGAATAAAAAGGCCTGCGAAAACGAGAACTGACCGGTCACGGTGGGACTTATTGAAATTGCTGCGCAATTGGCACAGATTGGCTACCAAACAACTACAACAACGACTTCGCCTGTCTTCCTACGAAGGTTTTTCTTCGGTCTGACAGACTTTCCCTAAAGCCTGCGGGAAATGGCAGAAGTTCAGAATTGAGGGGACCGCGGCTTGAAAAAGCGTCTTTTCGTTACGGGTCTGAGTGGATTCGTAGGACAACACATCCAATCTCGTCTGAAGGCTGATGCCTCGGAATGGGAACTGCTGCCTGCCCCTTCCCGTTACGATCTCGTACAGCCAGAAAGCCTTGAAGGCCTGTGGCCGGAGATGCCCGACGCGGTCATTCATCTGGCCGGCCAGACCTTCGTCCCCGAAGCCTTTCGTGATCCGGCACGTACGCTGAATATCAATCTGCTGGGCACCCTTAACCTGCTTCAAGCCCTAAAAGCCCGTGGCTTCGCCGGTACGTTCCTGTACGTCAGCTCCGGTGACGTCTATGGCCAGGTCAACGAAGCCGATCTGCCCATCACCGAACGCCAGCCACCCTGCCCGCGCAATCCTTATGCCGTGAGCAAACTGTCGGCGGAGTTCCTGAGCCTGCAATGGGGCCTGAGCGAAAGCTGGCCGGTGCTGGTCGCTCGCCCGTTCAACCATATCGGCACCGGGCAGAAGGACAGCTTCGTCATTGCCAGCGCGGCGCGGCAGATCAGCCGAATCAAGCAAGGCCTGCAAACACCGCAACTGGAAGTCGGTGACATTGACGTCACTCGCGATTTCCTCGATGTGGGCGACGTGGTGTCGGCCTACTTCGCCTTGCTGGAAAAAGGTATGTCGGGACAGGTCTACAACATTTGCTCGGGGCGCGAGCAGAGCATTCGCAGTTTGATCGAACAGCTGGGGGATCTCGCCCAGGTCGATGTGCAACTGATTCAGGATCCGGCGCGTCTTCGCCGCGCGGATCAGCGTCGCGTTTGTGGCAGCCATGCCAAGCTTGCCCAGACCACAGGATGGACGCCTGAAATCACAACACAACAATCCCTGCGGGCGATCCTGTCCGACTGGGAGAAGCGAGTACGACAAGAATGACAAAAAGTGCATTGATCACAGGGATCACCGGTCAGGACGGCGCCTATCTGGCCAAGTTGCTGCTCGACAAAGGTTATAAAGTCCATGGCCTGGTGGCACGGCGCAGCAGCGATTCACGTTGGCGACTGCGCGAGACGGGGATCGAGGGCGATATCGTCTATCTGGATGGCGATATGGCCGATGCCTGCTCGGTGCAGCGCGCCGTAATCAAATCGGCACCGGATGAGGTTTACAACCTGGCGGCGCAAAGCTTTGTCGCCGCCTCCTGGGATCAACCGGTGACCACCGGCATCGTCGACGGCCTGGGCGTGACTCACCTGCTCGAAGCGATCCGCCAGTTCAGTCCGCACACCCGCTTCTATCAAGCGTCCACCAGCGAAATGTTCGGCTTGATTCAGGCCGAACAGCAGGATGAAAACACGCCGTTTTATCCGCGCAGCCCTTACGGCGTGGCCAAACTCTATGGCCACTGGATCACGGTGAACTATCGCGAAAGCTTCAACCTGCACGCCAGCAGCGGGATCCTGTTCAACCACGAATCACCGCTGCGCGGCATCGAGTTCGTGACCCGTAAAGTCACCGACGCCGCCGCCCGCATCAAACAGGGCAAACAGCAGGAACTGCGCCTGGGCAACATCGACGCGAAACGCGATTGGGGCTTCGCCGGCGACTACGTCGAAGCCATGTGGCTGATGCTGCAACAGGACAAGCCTGACGATTATGTGGTCGCCACCGGCGTGACCACCACCGTGCGCGAAATGTGCCGCATCGCCTTTGATCACATCGGCCTCAACTACCGCGACTACGTGAAGATCGACCCGGCGTTTTTCCGCCCGGCCGAGGTAGAAGTGCTGCTTGGCAACCCGGCCAAGGCCCAGCGCGTACTGGGCTGGAAGCCAAAAACCGATCTGGATACCTTGATCCGCATGATGATGGATGCGGACATGAAACGCGTTGCCAAGGAGTAGGCCATGCTGATTCCCGTGATTCTCTCCGGTGGTGCCGGCACCCGGTTGTGGCCGGTGTCCCGCGAAGGCCATCCCAAGCCGTTCATGACCCTGCCCGACGGACAGTCGCTGCTGAGCAAGACCTATCGGCGTGCGGCCAGTTTGCTCGATGGCTGGGGCGATATCGTCACGGTGACCAACCGCGACTATTACTTCCAGAGCAAGGATCACTATCAGGAGGCGCGCCTGGAGCGCCATCGCGGGCATTTTCTGCTCGAGCCGACGGGCCGCAACACAGCCCCGGCCATCGCGGCGGCAGCCCTTTCGCTACAAGCCCTGCACGGCGACGAAGCGATCATGGTGGTGATGCCCGCCGACCATCTGATTCTCAACGAAGACGCCTTGAAAAGCGCGGTCGAGCACGCTGTGGCGCTGGCCAAGGCTGGTCATCTGGTGACGTTCGGCGTCGTGCCGACAGCCCCGGAAACCGGCTTCGGCTACATCGAAACCGGTGCCCCGCTGGACGACAAAGGCGCCGCCAAGGTGCAACGCTTCGTCGAGAAACCCGACCTGCAAACCGCCACGCATTATCTGGAGAGCGGTAACTTCCTGTGGAATTCGGGGATGTTCTGCTTCTCGATCGCCACGCTGCTGGCCGAGCTGCACCTTCACGCCCCCGCACTACTTGAACAAGCTCGGGCCTGCATGGCGGCCAGTGCGCCGGTGGAAACCGGCGGTTGCCTGCAACAGGAACTGTCGCCAACGCACTTCGCCGACATCACCGACATCTCCATCGACTACGCCTTGATGGAGCGCTCCGACAAAGTGGTCGTGGTACCGGCCAATTTCGATTGGAGCGACATCGGTTCCTGGGGCGCCGTGGCCGCACTGGTGCCGGCCGATGCGCAGAATAATCGCGCCAGCGGCGATGCGATCTTCATCGACAGCCACAACAACTTCATCCAGAGCGAAGACCGGTTGGTCGCCGCAGTGGGTGTGGATAACCTGATCATCATCGACACCGCCGACGCGGTGCTGGTCGCCCATGCCGACCGCGCCCAGGATGTGCGCCGGGTGGCCCGGCAGCTCAAGGACAAAAAACACGAAGCCTATCGCCTGCACCGCACAGTCAACCGACCGTGGGGCACTTACACCGTGCTCGAGGAAGGTCCTCGCTTCAAGATCAAACGTATCGTGGTCAAACCCGGCGCCAAGTTGTCACTGCAAATGCACCATCACCGCAATGAACACTGGGTCGTGGTCGAAGGCATGGCCAAGGTCACCAACAACGGTTCCGGTTCGCACCTGGTGGCCAAGAACGAATCGACATTCATTGCCGCCGGGCACAGGCACCGTCTGGAAAACCCCGGCGTGATCGACCTGGTCATCATCGAAGTGCAAAGCGGTGAATACCTGGGGGAGGACGATATCGTTCGCTTCGAAGACCAATACGGCAGGACGGTTTGAATGGTGCTTTCCCTATATCGCTCGCTGTGGAGCTATCGAGGTTTCATCCTCGGTAGCGTCAAGCGAGAGTTTCAAGCGCGTTATCGCAATTCACTGTTCGGTGCCCTATGGACCGTACTCAACCCGCTGTCGATGATCGTCGTCTACACGGTGATTTTTTCCCACATCATGCGCGCACGCTTGCCGGGTGTGGATGACGGCATGGCCTATAGCATCTACCTCTGCGCCGGGTTGCTGACTTGGGGGCTGTTTTCGGAAATCACCCTGCGCAGCCAGAACATGTTTCTGGAAAACGCCAACCTGCTGAAGAAAATCAGCTTCCCGAGAATCTGCCTGCCGGTGATCGTGCTGTTCAATGCCGGCATCAACTTCGCGATCATCATCGGGCTGTTCCTGGGCTTTCTGCTGATCACCGGGCGCTTGCCGGGCATGGCCCTGCTGGCGTTGCTGCCGCTGATCGCGCTGCAAGTCATGTTCTGCGCCGGCCTGGGGATGATCCTCGGCGTGTTGAATGTGTTCTTTCGCGATGTCGGGCAACTTTTCGCCATCTGCCTGCAATTCTGGTTCTGGCTGACCCCGATCGTGTACCCGTTGAGCATCCTGCCCGAGTGGGTCCAGCGGCTGTTGCAACTCAACCCGCTGACGAACCTGATGGGCAGTTACCAGAACCTGTTCCTCTACGGCCAATGGCCGGTCTGGAGTTCGCTGCTGCCGATTTTCGTGATCGGTGTGTTGTTCTGCGTGATCGGGCTGCGACTGTTTCGTCAGCGGGTCGGCGAAATGGTGGATGAACTCTGATGGGACACATACGCGTGACCGGCCTGGGCAAGGCCTACAAGCAATACCCCACGCGCTGGAGCCGACTGGCCGAGTGGCTGATCCCGTTTTCGCCGATCCGCCATCGCCAGCACTGGGTGCTGCAAGACGTGGCATTCGAAATCGCTCCCGGTGAAGCGGTGGGCATCGTCGGGGTCAACGGTGCCGGCAAAAGTACCTTGCTGAAGATGATCACCGGCACCACCCAACCCACCTGTGGACAGATCCAGCTCGAAGGCCGCGTCGCCGCCCTGCTGGAACTGGGCATGGGCTTTCACCCGGAGTTCACTGGTCGACAAAACGCGATCATGGCCGGGCAACTGCTGGGCATGCAGGTCGAAGAAATCGAAGCCCTGATGCCACAGATCGAACATTTCGCGGAGATCGGCGAAGCCATCGACCACCCGGTGCGTACCTACTCCAGCGGCATGCAGATGCGCCTGGCGTTCAGCGTGGCCACCGCGCGGCGCCCGGATATCCTGATCGTCGACGAAGCGCTGTCAGTGGGCGACGCCTACTTCCAGCACAAGAGCTTCGAACGCATCCGCAGCTTTCGCAGGGCCGGCACCACATTGCTGATCGTGTCCCACGACCGCTCGGCGATTCAGTCGATCTGCGACTCGGCGATTCTCTTGGAGAACGGCCGCATGGCCATGCATGGCAAGCCCGAAGCCGTCATGGACTACTACAACGCCCTGCTCGCCGAGCGCGAAGGCCAGACGGTGCGTCAGGAAATGCTCGCGGACGGCCAGGTGCAAACCGTTTCCGGCACCGGTGAAGCCGGGATCCTCAGCGTGCGCATGCTCGATGAGCGCGAACGTGCCATCGATGCCGCCGAAGTCGGCCAGCCGGTCGTGCTTGAGGTGCAAGTCGAAGTGCGCCAGGACATCGAACGCCTGGTGCTGGGTTTCATGATCAAGGATCGCCTGGGCCAGGCCATGTACGGCATCAATACCCATCGTCAGGACCTCGCCCTCACCGATCTGCAGGCCGGCGAGCGGCTGACCTACCGCTTTGCCTTCGTCATGGGCCTGGGCAAGGGCAACTATTCCGTGGCCCTGAGCCTGTCGCGACTGGACTCGCACCTGGACCGCAATTTCGAGTGGCGCGACTACGGCCTGGTGTTCCATGTGATCAACAACCGACACGAAGACTTCGTCGGCTGCTCGTGGCTGGCGGCGAAAACCACCATCACTCGCGCGGCCGAATCGATTGTTTCGGAGCACACGCCATGACCCGTCTACTGGTGGAATGCACGTACGTGTTCCAGCACCCCAAGGTCAATTCGGGCATTCAGCGGGTGGTGCGCAACGTCATCAATCAGTTGTCTGAACGCGTCGATGGCGTTGAGTGCATCCCGGTGGTGATGCTTAAGGGCAAGCTCTACCGGGTGTTGAGTCTGGCCCCTTTGGACACACCGCTTTTCAATGGGCTGATGGAGTTCGGTGGGCGCCTGGAGCGATTGGCCCATCGTTACTGGCAACTGCACCAGCGCCTCGACAAACGCTGCACCTCGCGATGGACCCGGCGCGCGCTGTACGCGGCTTACCGCCTCACGGCGCTGGCGGGTTTCAGCGTACCGCTGCGCCTGATTGACCGGATCAATCACTATCAACTGCCCAAACGTTGCTCGCCGCTGCAGCATCAACCGGGTGATCAACTCGTGTTGCTGGATTCGTCCTGGCACGCCGATTTCTTCCCGTTGGCCGAACAACTCAAACGCGAAGGCGTGGGCATTGTCTCGGTGATCTACGACCTGATTCCCCTGACCCACCCGCAGTTCTACGACACGCGACTGGTGCGGATTTTCAACGAGTGGTTCGACTGGATCGCCAAAACCGCCGACGGCTACGTGGCGATTTCCGCCACGGTGCGCGATCAGGTGCGCGAAGAATTGCATCGTCGCGTCGGCCCTGCCAAAGCCGACTCCTTGTGGTTCGACTACTTTCACCTGGGCTCGGAGCTGGACCTGCGCGAAGAAACCGCCGCTGTCGAAACACGACTGACCCGCCTGTTCGATACCCCCGAACCGGTGTTCCTGATGGTCAGCACCATCGAGCCGCGCAAGAACCACGACTACTTGCTAGACGCCTTCGAACTCGCCTGGGCCGCAGGCTCCACCGCCCGTCTGTGCATCGCCGGGCGCATTGGCTGGAAGTGCGATGCCCTGCTCGCCCGGGTGCGCAATCACCCGGAGCTGAACAGGCGGTTGTTCATGTTTAACGACCTGAGCGACACCAGCCTCGAACATGCCTATTCCCACGCCAGTGCGCTGGTGTTTCCGTCCTACGTCGAAGGCTTCGGCCTGCCACTGGTAGAAGCCATGCAGCGTGGTTTGCCGGCCATGGGCAGTGACATCCCGGTCTTCCGCGAAATAGGCGGCGAGTTCATGGCGTACTTCGACCTGGCCGAACCACAAAACCTGGCCGATCTGGTTGCCCGATTCGAGAGCAGCAAACAATTCCCGGCCGCCCGCGATGTGGCGGACTGGCGCTGGATTGGCTGGCGTGAAGCCAGTGCGCAACTGGCCGAACGAACCCTGCGCAACCTTGTGGAAACCCCCGTCGTGCAAGAGAGGCAACATGCGAATTGCCCTTAACGCCCGAATCCTCCAGGCCCCGCGCACCGGCATAGGCCATTACGTCGCCGAACTGGTGAATGCCCTGGCCGGTGAGCCCGATGTCGAGTTGTCGCTGTTCCATGGCTGGGGCTGGAGTTCTTCGCTACCCGATGCTGCCATGCCGGGCTACTCGCGACTGACGCCGTTGCTGCGGCAGATACCGGGGGCGTATCAGGCTCGACGCTGGCTGGCGCAGAAACGCTTTGATCAAGGCCGCGCCCAGGCGATCGACCTTTATCACGAACCCAGTCTGTGGCCGTTGTCGTTCGACGGCCCGACGGTCATCACTCTGCATGACCTGACACACCTGCACTATCCCGAGACGCAACCACCGGCGCGCCTGCGAGAAATCGAGCGGCGACTGGCCGATGGCGTGCAACAGGCGCAGCTGATTCTCACCGACTCGCAGTACATTGCCGACGAGGCTCAAGCCTGGTTCGCACTGCCGGCCGAGCGTTTTGTAGTTGCCCCGCTGGGCGTGGCTGCACGTTTCCACCCACGCGAACCCGAGGCCATCGATGCGATGCTCAAGGCCCACGGGGTCGAGATGCGGGATTATTTTCTCTGCGTCGGCACGCTGGAACCACGCAAGAACCTGACCCTGGCCCTGCGCGCCCACGCCCAACTTCCGGAAGCATTGCGTCAGCGCTTTCCGTTATTGATCGTGGGCATGGCCGGCTGGCAGCGTGAACAATTCAACGATGAGCTGCGCCAGGCATTGGCCAATGGTCATGTGTGTTTGCTCGGTTACCTGCCCGACGAGCAGGTCGCGCAGCTGTTGGCCGGCGCCCGGGCGCTGATTTTCCCGTCGCGCTATGAAGGCTTCGGCCTACCGGTGCTGGAGGCCATGGCCAGCGGCACGCCGGTCATCCTGACCCGACGTTCGGCCATGCCCGAAGTCGCAGGCGTTGCGGGCAACTATATTGAACCCGACGATCCAGACGGCTTGCGCGATGCCATGCGCCGTCTGATCGACGATCAAACACATTGGCAGGCATGCCGAAAAGCCGGATTGCAGCAGGCAAGGCTTTTTTCCTGGGAGCGCTGCGCGAAGATCACCGCCCGCGCCTACCGCCAGGCTATGGGAGGTTGAATGCGAGTTCTTCATTTTTTCAAGACGTACCTGCCTGACTCGGTCGGCGGGATCGAACAAGTCATCTTCCAGTTATGTGAAAGCGGCGCCCAGCATGGCATTGAAAGTCAGGTGTTGACTCTCAGTGCCGATCCGACACCGCCGGTGGTGCAACTCGGGCAGCACGAAGTCCATCGGGCCAAACTCGACATTCAGTTCGCTTCCACAGGCTTTTCTTACAGCGTCTTCAAGCAATTTCGCGAAATGGCCGCTGAGGCAGACGTGGTCAATTACCACTTCCCGTGGCCGTTCATGGATCTGGTGCATTTCTTCAGCGCCATGAACAAACCCAGCGTAGTGACCTACCACTCGGACATCATTCGCCAGAAGCACCTGCTCAAACTTTACCGGCCACTGATGAACCGCTTTCTTGCCAGCGCCGACCGGATCGTCGCCGCGTCCCCCAACTATCTGCACACCAGTGATGTGTTGCAGCAGTTTCAGGACAAGACCCGCGTCATTCCCTACGGCCTGAACAAAGCCGGTTATCCACAGGCCGATAACGAACGCATGGACCATTGGCGGCAAAAGCTTGGGGATAAGTTTTTCCTGTTTGTGGGCGTGATGCGCTATTACAAAGGCCTGCACATTCTGCTCGACGCCTTGAAAGACGTGGATTACCCGGTGGTAATCGTTGGTGCCGGGCCGCTGGAAGCCGAACTGCACGCCCAGGCCGCAGCGTTGGGTTTGCGCAATATTCACTTTCTGGGGCGTCTTGGCGACGAAGACAAAGTCGCGCTGCTGCAACTGAGTTACGCCATCGTATTTCCGTCGCACCTGCGCTCCGAAGCGTTCGGCATTTCGCTGCTCGAAGGCGCGATGTACGGCAAACCGATGATCTCCAGCGAAATCGGCACCGGCACCAGCTACATCAACATCCACAACGAAACCGGGCTGGTGGTGCCGCCGAGTCATCCACAGGCGTTCCGTGACGCCATGCGCACACTCTGGGAAAACCCGACGCTTGCAGCCGAAATGGGCGTGAAGGCAGAGGCGCGTTATCGGCAGTTGTTCACGGCTGAAGAAATGGGTCGCAAGTGGACGACGTTGTACGAAGAACTGCTGGAAGAAAAATCCCTGTCCTACGCCTAAACCTGCGGGACCGGGCTTTTGTGGCGAGCGAGCTTGCTCGCGCTGGGCTGCGTAGCGGCCCCAAAATCTCTGATATACCAAAGATCTTGTGAGTGCTGCGCACTCAAGCGGGAGCAAGCTCCCTCGCCACAGTTCGCATCTACAGGGGATCAGCTGTGTGGCGCAGGTTTTGGTATGGCGACGTTATCCAGCATCCGGTTCACCGCCAGTTCTGCCAGCATGACGATCTGTTGAATCGCCATCGCCGTATACCGATGCGGCCCTTCCAGATACCCCGCAAAATCACTCGCCATCACACTGGCCTGGGCCAACGATTCACAGGTGTGGGCCAACAGGTCTTCGTCTTTGATATCCGGCGCGACCATATACATCGTGCTCGGTTTGCGGGCCGTGGGGGATTTGAGTGCAGAGGGGTTGAGGTAGTGATCGAGCGCGCGGTTAGCGGCTTCGTGGAGTTTTTTTGAATCGAGGGATTCGTAGGGGGAAACGTCGTCGGTTTCTGGGGGATTCGGTGTTGCTTTGAACATGATGACACTCCGAATGAAAGGTTTTACCGCCACCGATCGCTGCGACGCGATTTGAAGGAGGCAGCTGTACGCGGGGTCGCAGACCGAGCCATTCGGAAACTCGGCATACCCGAAGGTATCCCGCGCACAGCCGCCATTAAGCAAACGACTAGCACCGAAGCGCTGTGGTTTGGGCCGGCGATTATGCACCAAATGAACTGAACGGACTGCGACACCCGATCGCTGATGTGCAGCGACCCCCAAAGCCTATCCACCCCATTTCCGACCGACAACCGTCAAAACTTGTCGGAAACATCCCCAAAAATCACTCGGTCTGTAGGACGACCACGATCAAATGTGGGAGCGAGCCTGCTCGCGATGGCGGCGTGTCAGTCGACCTCAATGCTGAATGTGAGAAAGTCTTCGCGGGCAAGCCTCGCTCCTACAGTGGATTTTCTGGGTTACAGCTCCGGCTTGAGCTTTGCAAGCGCGCATTCGCCTGCGCCCAGGTCCCGGTCAACAAACTGGTGGGTGACACGCCGTCAAAGCGCCAACGCAAGGCCAGTGCCGCGGGCCGTCGCACCACGCGCTCCACCTCGAATGTCCACAACCGCTCGGCCCCTTGAAAGGCTTCGACTTGCGGGCCTTCGAGGATGATTTGCGTGCGACCGCTGAGGTGCAGCAAGTCACCCGAATCGAAATCGATGAACAGCAAACCGGCTCGAGGATTGATTAGCAGGTTGCCCAACGTATTGAAGAACAGGTTGCCGGCGAAGTCCGGGATGGTCAGGCGATTGCCTTCTACCCGGACGAAACCGGCCTGGCCACCCCGGTGAGAAACGTCCACCGAGCGTTGGCCATCGACGTCCACATAACTGGCGACAAAGAAGGTATCGGCGCCGGCAATCATGGCTTTGGCCGCGTCATCCAGCCCGTTGAGGTGCTGCGCGACACGGGTCGCCGGATCCGCCAAGGGCACCGAGCGAAATTGGCGCAATTGAATGTATTTCGGGCAATTGCCGAAAGATTGCTGCACCGTCACCTCGAAGCCGCTCGCAGTCACAGCGCCAACTCGGCCATTGAGACGGTTGCGACGTCGCGTGTGCAGCTCAATACCGAGCAGACCGATCGCCGCTCCCTCTTGCAATTGCGCGGGGTCGTCGTGGCCAGGCAGGCTGGCGAACTGCAACAGCGCAGGCTCTGGAGAATGGGCAAAACCTGGCGCCCCTTCCAGAATGCTGGCCCAAGGGTTGCCGTCAGCATCCACCGCGCCGTACAGCATGAACGGCAGTTGCTGATAGAAGGTGCGGTGCTGATCCGGCATCTCGCTGCGAATCACCCTACGACCTAACTCCTCCATTCGCTCGGCGACACCCACACGAGCCTGCAACTGTGTCTCGCCTGCGTGCCAAGGTGAACGTTCCATAACGACTTCTCCCCTGCGCTCATCGCGCAACAAGAACAGCCCGACTGAGGCGGGCTGTGAACATCAGGCAGTTTTTTGCAAACCAGCGACGGTGCGTGGCATGCCGACAAACCCTGGCAAGGCTTCAACCCGTGTCAGCCAGGCCCGAATGTTGGGGTAGTCATCCAGCGACACATTGCCTTCCGGGGCATGGGCGATGTAGCTGTACGCGGCGATGTCGGCGATGGTCGGCTCGCCACCGGCCAGATAGGGCGTTGCGCCCAGTTCCTGATCGATCACTTTGAGCCAGCTGTGGGCGTAAGCGATCACCTCTTGCGCGTTGTAAGGCGCACCAAATACGGTGATCAGCCTTGCCCTGCCCGGGCCGAAGGCAATCGGCCCGGCGGCGACCGACAACCAGCGCTGAACCTTGGCCGCACCGACCGGGTCGGTTGGCAGCCAGCGACCGTTGCCGTATTTCAGCGCAAGGTAGACCAGAATCGCGTTGGAATCGGCCAGCACCACGCCTTGATCATCAATCACCGGCACCTGCCCAAACGGGTTGAGCGCCAGAAAATCCGCTTGCTTGTGGGCGCCCTTGGCCAAATCGACGAAGATCAGCTCGGTCGGCAGTTGCAACAAAGACAGCATCAGCTCCACACGGTGAGCGTGGCCAGAGCGGGGGAAGTTGTAGAGTTTGATCGCTTGCATGGTCGACTCCGCTGGGTGGTGGCGCCGTCCAGGAAGATCAGCGCCGATAGGGGGCCATCTTCCATCCGCAACCAAAACAACAGAATAACCAGCCAACGCAATCCATTATTTCAGCCAGTGCAATAACCCTCAGCCATGCAGGGCCGGGGGTTCGCGCAGTACGTTCACCACGAAGTCCACAAAACTACGGACCCGCACCGGGGCTTTGCGCCCACCCTGGTAGACCACATGAATGGGCAATGGCGGCAGTTCGAAGTCAGCCAGAACGATTTCCAGCTCACCGGCCGCGACTTTGCTCGCCACTTGATACGACAGCACTCGAGTCAGTCCCAGCCCCATGGCGGCGGCCGTGATAGCTGCCTGATTGGCGGTGACCACAAGGCGCGGTTCCAGACGAATGCTGATCGGCTCTCCCGCATCAAGGAACGGCCAGCGTCTGTGCTGACCGATGGACGACGTAGCGATGATCGGACCTGCGCTTAAATCTGCAGGATGCCGGGGCCGACCATGGTCAGTCAGGAATCCGGGGGACGCGCAGATCACCCGCCGCACTTCGCCCACGCGAATTGCATGTTGATTGCTGTCAGGCAACTCACCGATGCGCACAGCCACATCGATGCCCTCCTCGACCATACTCACCACCCGGTCGACCAGTAGAGCGTTGATGCTGACTTCAGGAAATTGAGACAAGTAACCGACCATGACCGGCGTAACGAACAGATCACCGAACAACACCGGCGCCGTGATCGTCAGTTGCCCACGGGGTTGGGCGTGGCTTCCGGCCGCCGAATCCTCCGCTTCCTGCACCTCGGTGAGAATTCTCCGACAATCCTCCAGATAACGCTGACCCGCCTCGCTCAAATGCACGCTGCGGGTGGTACGTGTCAGCAATTGGGTGCCAATGCGTTTTTCCAGCGCCGCCACGGCGCGGGTGACACTGGCCGCCGACATCCCCAAACGCCGCGCCGCCGCCGAGAAGCCTTGTTCCTGGGCGACGGTGGCGAAGACTTGCATTTCCTGGAAGCGGTCCATCGGGCATGTCCTTTATTCAGATAAAAAAATCGCAACCGTAGGCTGCGATTTTTATTGTGGATTTAGAGAATTAAAACTGTCGCAAAAGACGCCCAGTTTCCGTGGCCTTCAGCCCGATTCGGAGGAAATGCAAAACTGTCGCGAGCCCCAAAAACCGTGACTCGGACAAATACGCTAGAGAATAAAAACTGTCTAGCCCAGGAACGGCGGGCCTTACAGCCACTTCTGAGATTCCAAGAGTGGATGTCCTGCCCGCTATTCGGGATGAACCCAGCAGCCCGGGCTCTCACTGTCGAAGAAATCGACCTCTACTGGACCTCATATCTCTGATGGTTGCATCGAGTCTTCGGGGGCCGCCAACGTGTCTTCGCAACACGCTAGCGCAGATTCAAGCCCTGATAACGAAACGCTCAGCGGCCACTCAATGGACCACTCAAAAAGGGCCTGATGTCCCGAGGCCGAACAGAGACTGAGCCTGCTCCCGAAGCCTTCCCTAATTCCATGGACTCCCCGCTCAGTAACTCTCCGAGTTGAGTTGCCTCGCCTCATGGGGCGACCTTCCACTCCACTCCTTGAAGGCGCGAGTGAAGGCGCTGTGCTCCGAATAGCCCAGCAGCATGGCGATATCCACGATTTGCAGGCGTGGATCGCGCAGGTACGACAACGCTAGTTCGTGGCGGACCAAGTTCAGCTCATAGCGAAAGCTGGTGCCGGCCTCTTGTAGACGGCGCTGTAGCGTGCGTGACGAGGTGCCCAGTTGGGGACTTATCCGCTCTATGCTCGGCTCACCTTCGCGCAAGGCATGGGTGATGGTCTTGCGCAGCTGTTCCACGAATTCATCCTGCTGTGGCAACTGGGCCAGCAGGCGATCCGCATGTTGTTCCAACAGGGAGACCAGCGCCGGGTCGGGGCTCTTAAAGGGCAGTTCGAGCAGTTGCGCGGAGAAACGCAGGACCGCCTCGGCCTGACCGAAGCGTACCGGGCAGCCGAAGAAGGCTTCGTACGGGCTGGTGTCGAGGGGGCTGGGATGATTGAAATCGATTCGCAACGGGTTGGCCGTGCCGCGCACTAGGGCACGGCAGAACTGCACTATGGCAACCATACCGGTTTCATTCACCAAGGGTCCGGGCTGGTACTGGCTGACATCCCAGACCAGTTCGAACCAGCCGTCGCCGTCGCGGCGAGTCATGGGAATGACGTCGTACACCAGGCGAATGTAGCGCTCCAGGCGTTGCAGAGCCGTACCGAGATTACCGCAGGCCAGCAGCACCGAGCCGAGCACACCGATATGCCGGGCGCTGATGGTTTGACCGACGTGTAGGCCCAGCAGCGGGTCGTCCAGTGCCTGCGCCGCCGTCACCAGCAGGCGATCCCAGCATTCCACGTCAACGCCGCCGACACCCTCCTGGGCAGGTGTGGGCCAGGGCTGGCCAAGCACCGACTCGGGCTCATGACCGAGCGCCTCCAGGTATTCATAGAGCAGTTGCACGTAGGTCTCGGGCACCACGCGCCTATACAAAGGCTGGCTCATCGGGCCTCTTTGGGTGGGTTGGCCTTTTGTTGTTTGACGCAAAGTGTCAAGCAAGTCGTCGGATACCGTCAAGCCTTCCTAACGGCAGCGGCCGAGAATGACGGCACTCCAGCCATTCCAGCAGATGCCGTTCATGAACACGATCACCGATCTTCTGGCACCAGCGACAATCCAGTTCTTCTCCAACGGCTCGCGTTGCGTTGCCGACTTTTACCGCCCACTGGGTGCAGGACCTTTCCCGGTGGTGGTGATGGCGCATGGGCTTGGCGGGACGCGCAAGATGCGCTTGCCGGCCTTTGCCGCCCGCTTCGCCGCCGCCGGCTACGCTTGCCTGGTATTCGACTATCGCCACTTCGGCGACAGCGAGGGCGAGCCTCGCCAACTGCTGGATATCAACCGCCAGCTCGAAGACTGGAAAGCCGCGATAGATCATGCCCGCCGCCTCGCGGATGTGGACCCGCAGCGTGTCGTTATCTGGGGCACCTCGTTCGGTGGCGGGCATGTGCTGGCCACCGCCGCCGACGATGCCAGGGTGGCCGCTGTCATTTCCCAATGTCCCTTCACCGACGGCCTGAGCTCCAGTCTTGCCACCGAACTCCTGGTGTCACTTCGCCTCACCTTGCTGGCCCTGGCCGACCGTATCGGCTCGTGGTTCGGCGCCAAACCCATTCTGGTTCCGCTCGCCGGTCAACCTGGCGATACGGCATTCATGACTTCGCCGGATGCCTGGAGCGGCTATAACGGGCTGATCCCGTCAGGTGCGCGTATCCGCCAAGAGGCCGCCGCGCGCTTTGCCCTGGACATCATTCGCTACTACCCCGGGCGCAGTACACCTCGTATCCAGGCCCCCGTGCTGTTTTGCGTGTGCGATCCCGACAGCGTGGCACCGGCGAAGCAGACGCTGCGTCACGCCCGGCGCGCGCCACGTCATGAGATCCATCGCTATGCCCATGGGCATTTCGATATTTATGTGGGCGAAGCCTTCGAGCAGGTGGTGGGTGATCAACTCGACTTCCTCAAGCGCAACGTGCCAAGCCCCCCAACGAAGAGATAAGAATATGTACGACCTTCAAGGCAAAGTGGTTCTGATCACCGGCGCGGCTGGCGGCATCGGCGCCGCCAGTGCACGCGAACTGTATGTGCAGGGCGCCAGCCTAGTGCTGACCGATACCTCGCAGGAGGCGGTGGACAAGCTGGCCCAGGAGTTCAACAGCCAACGTGTGTTGCCGCTGGCGTTCGACGTCACCGACGCCGAGGCGGCAAAGGCAGTGATACGCCAAGCAGTCGAGCGTTTCGGCCGTCTCGATGTGGCCTTCGCCAATGCCGGCATCTCCTGGCGAGGCGTACCGGCGACCCTACGCACCTGCGACGAAGCGGAGTTCCGTCGCATCATTGAGGTGGATCTGTTCGGGGTGTGGCACGCGATGCGCGCCGCACTGCCGGAGGTCGTGCGCAATCGGGGCCAAGTGCTGGTCACGTCGTCGACCTATGCCTACTTGAACGGCATGGCCAACGCGCCCTATGCCGCGAGCAAGGCGGCGGTGGAGTCGCTGGCCCGCTCGCTGCGCGCCGAGTTAAGTGCAACCGGGGCCAGCGCCAGCGTGCTCTATCCCGGCTGGACGGCGACCGCCATCGCCAAGGTCGCCTTCGGTGGCAACGCCATCGCCACCCAGATGAACGAGACCCTATTGCCGGCCTTCCTGCATCGGGCGATTGCACCGGAACAGGTGGCACGTGGCGTGGTGCGCGGTCTACAAAAGCGCCAGCCGCGCATCGTTGTACCGGCTCGCTGGGCGCCCATCTCACTGTTGCGCGGCCTGTTCAACGTTTTCACGGACTGGGCATCTGACACGCGATGCCCGCCTGCAACGGTTGCTCCACCAATTGGAAGAAGAAACCGTTCGCACCCAGAGCCCTAGTTGATGCCCCACTACTTGCTTAAGGTTCACCCATGAAAAGCTACTCGTTGAACGACCGCGTCATCGCCATCACTGGTGCCACGGGTGGTCTCGGCAGGGCCGCCGCGCAGGCCCTGCGCGACAAAGGCGCGAAGCTGGTCTTGCTGGATCTCGATCTGGA
Source organism: Pseudomonas sp. F-14 TE3482 (assembly GCF_053629455.1). Classification (NCBI taxonomy): domain Bacteria; kingdom Pseudomonadati; phylum Pseudomonadota; class Gammaproteobacteria; order Pseudomonadales; family Pseudomonadaceae; genus Pseudomonas; species Pseudomonas sp. F-14 TE3482. The sequence continues at coordinate 1,218,680 of NZ_JBRJII010000001.1, read as the reverse complement.
TAGCCTGAATGCCATGGCTGTCACCCTGGGCGGGCCTAATGTCGCTGTCGGTTGGGTGGCCAACGTGCGCTCAATTGAGAGTCTGGAAACGGCGCTGAAAGAGGCCGCGCAGCATTTCGGCGGAATTGATGTGGTGGTCGCCGGCGCTGGCGTCAGCTCGGTGGTAGCCCTGGAGTATATCGATCCCGCCACGTTTGACCGGGTCATCGATATCAACCTCAACGGTGTGGCGCGCACCTTCCGCGCTTCACTGCCCCATGTGAAGGCACGCCAGGGCTATCTACTGGCCATCTCGTCTATGGCGGCTTTCGTTCATTCGCCGTTGAACACGGCCTACACCGCCAGCAAGGCCGGAGTCTGGGCCCTGTGTGACAGCTTGCGCCTGGAGCTTCGTCAGCACGGCGTGAGTGTCGGCTCGTTCCACCCGACCTTCTTCCAAACGCCGATGATGGAGGCGATCGTTGATGGGCCGTCCTCCACCCTGGTCTGGAATAACCATCAGGGGGTCTGGCAGTTCGTCGCGTTGGAGCAGGTGGTGGCCGCCCTGGTGGACTGCATCGAGCAGCGGCATGACTTGGTGACGGTGCCACGCAGCCAGGTGCTGGTGGCGAAAGCGCCAGGCTTGCTGCGCCGGCTTATCGAGTGGATCGGTTTCGACGCTGGAAAAGTCGCCGAAGCGGTAAGGCTCAGCGATGAAGACAAGGCTTGATTAGGTCAGGGTCGCAGCCTGAACGAATGACCGCTTCTGGCCGTGGGCATGTCGCCCGCATCCGGGCCGGAACTAACCAGGAAATCCTGGCGCCGCTCTTGGGGCGCTATAGCTTCCAAGTCGAATGGCTTAATTGAGTCCCTGACTCGCATTTGTAAGTCCAGCAGTCGTGCCCTGGCGGTGTTCCTTCAGGTTCTTTTACACAACTTCGATCAACTCCAACCGGCACTCAAAAGTGCACAGGAAGGCGAAGCCTTGCCTGCGTGCAATCAACAAAAACAATAAACGAGAGGTGGAAAATGAAACTCAATAGCCGTGCGATCCCGTGTCTCTCCGCTCAGCGAAAGTGTGCTGCGTGGATTAAGTACACCAGTGTCATGGCGCTGCTCAGTGCCTCTACAATTGCAGGCGCCAATGGCATTGCTCTTAACGAACAAAGTGCCAGCAGTGCGGGAACTGCTTATGCGGGAAGGTCGTCTTCCGCACTGGACGCCAGCACCATCTACGGAAATCCTGCTGGCTTGACCAAGTTGAAACGTACCGAGATTTCCGGCGGGGCCGCGATCATCTCGGGGAGCGACGACATTAGTGATGCGCAGAGCAGTGTCGCAGGAACGAATAAGGGGGACTCGGTACCTTTGGCGGTCGTGCCTTCGCCTATATGTCGACGCCGCTTGATGATCGTTTTTCGATTGGTCTGGGTCTCTATGCTCCGAGTGGTCTGATCAATGAATACGAGAGCACTTTTCAGGGCCGCTACCAAGGTTCCTATAGCTCGACCAAGGAGGTAACCCTGCAGCCCACCATTGCCTATCGGATTAATGATTACGTGTCCATTGGTGGCGGACCGACCATAAACCATTTCGATGCAAAACTTCAGAATTACCTGGCCACCGGCGCCCTGAACAACGGCCAGGACACACGGGTCACCATCAAAGGCGATGACACGGCAATTGGCTACAACGTCGGCCTCTTGGTTGACTTGAGTGATGCAACGAGTTGGGGGATTAACTATCACTCGAAGGTGAGCTATCACCTCAAAGGGCATACCGAGGTTTCCGGCTCCCCGAGCGTTATCCCGCTGGACGGAAAGTATGACAACAAGATAGACATCACGATGCCCGAATCCGTGGACACCTCTATCACCCATCATTTCAATAGTCGCTGGACGGGATACCTGGGGACCACCTGGAAACGTTGGAGTCGACTGAAAAAGATCGAGGCAATCAACAGCGATGTTTCCGCCCTTGGCCAGAGTGCGGGTCTGGAGCGTGTGGGCGAACCATTGAACTGGCACGACACGTGGTCCACCGCCGTTGGCGCATCCTTTCAATTGAACCAACAATGGCTGCTGCGTGCAGGCTACGCCTACGATCCGTCGCCAATCAGCAATGCCGATCGTAGCGTGCGCGTTCCGGTTGGTAACCGCCAAGTCGTGACCCTGGGTGGCGCTTATTTGCCGAGTCCCGATCTGACGATAGACTTTGCTTATGGTTATCTCTGGGAATCCAAAGCCTCGGTAAACCAACCGAACAACTCCGGCCTTCAACCTGAATACAGTGCTAATTACGAAAACAGTGCGAATATATTTTCAGTGCAGGCAACCTATCGGTACTAATCCTCACCCTCATAAGCCCGATGAAGGTCAGTTAAGCAATTTCAGCCGCGACGCACTCTTTGCTGTAGCAGCCTCGTGAACTGGGCAGTTGCGGCTTAACTAATTGGCGTTGCTGAATCAGCCGATTGAAGCCGTTGCATCCTTGCCAACCCATCGCCGCTGAGAGTCTTTTCAACTCGATATTCTTCAACACGTGACGTGTCGCGAGCTGATCAAAGATTGGTGCGACATCTACGTTCCAGTTGAGGAATAGGTTCCGCCGCACATAAGAGGCGAGTGATTCGTCGAGCTGAATTTTCAAAGGCATGGGCGAGGGTCAAAGCGGGGTTACAGCCATCGCAACAGAAGGAAGGGAGCCTGTGTCGATGAAGGGAGCTGGGACGGCTCCCTCCCTCTGCGACAGTTTTTATTGTCTAGCGACAGTTTTTATTCTCAAAAATCAATTGTTTCGATCACCTGTGGATAACTTATTCCACCGTCACCGACTTCGCCAGGTTACGCGGCTGGTCAACGTCAGTACCTTTCAATACGGCCACATAGTACGAAAGCAGCTGCAGCGGAATGGTGTAGAGAATCGGCGACAGAATGTCATGGATGTGCGGCATATGGACGACATGGGTACCTTCGCCATTGGTCATGCCAGCCTGCTCGTCGGCGAAGACGATCAGTTCACCGCCACGGGCGCGGACTTCCTGGAGGTTGGATTTCAACTTCTCCAGCAATTCGTTGTTCGGCGCCACAGTGACGACGGGCATGTCGTTATCCACAAGCGCCAACGGGCCATGTTTCAGTTCGCCCGCCGGGTAGGCTTCTGCGTGAATGTAGGAGATTTCCTTGAGCTTGAGGGCCCCTTCCATCGCCACCGGGAATTGCGCGCCGCGACCGAGGAACAGTGTGTGGTTCTTCTCGGCGAACAGCTCGGCGATTTTTTCCACGGTGCTGTCCATGGCCAGGGCTTCGCCCAAACGGGTCGGCAGGCGACGCAGTTCTTCAACCAGTGTGGCTTCGACACCTTCGGCCAACGTACCGCGAACCTGACCCAGAGACAGGGTCAGCAACAGCAAGCCAACCAGTTGAGTGGTGAAGGCTTTGGTCGAGGCCACGCCGATTTCGCGACCGGCCTGGGTCAGCAGCGTCAGGTCCGATTCACGCACCAGGGAGCTGATGCCGACGTTGCAGATTGCCAGGCTGGCGAGGAAACCGAGCTCCTTGGCATTGCGCAGCGCGGCCAAGGTGTCGGCGGTTTCACCTGACTGGGAGATGCTCACGAACAGGGTGTCGGGCTGCACCACTACTTTGCGGTAGCGGAATTCGCTGGCGACTTCGACCTGACATGGGATGCCAGCCAGTTCTTCGAGCCAGTAACGGGCAACCATGCCGGCGTGATAGCTGGTGCCGCAGGCGACGATCTGTACATTGCGTACCTTGGCAAACAGCTCGGCAGCTTGGGGACCGAACGCCTCGACCAGCACTTGGTTTTGGCTCAGGCGACCTTCGAGGGTGCGCTGTACTACGACCGGTTGCTCGTGAATTTCCTTGAGCATGTAATGGCGGAATTCGCCCTTGTCAGCCGCTTCGGCTCCGTCACGGTACTGAACGCTTTCACGCTGGACGAGCGCGCCATCGATATCCCAGATCTGCACGCTGTCGCGGCGAATTTCGGCGATATCGCCTTCTTCCAGGTACATGAAACGGTCAGTGACCTGACGTAGCGCCAATTGGTCGGAAGCCAGGAAATTCTCCCCCATACCCAGACCGATCACCAATGGGCTGCCACTGCGGGCCGCCACCAGGCGATCCGGTTGAAGAGCGCTGATCACCGCCAGACCGTAAGCACCGTGCAATTCTTTGACGGTCGCTTTCAGGGCTACTGTCAGGTCGGGTTGCAGCTTGAGTTTTTCGTGCAGCAGATGCGCGATGACTTCAGTGTCAGTTTCCGACGTGAACACGTGGCCCAAAGCCTTGAGTTGCTCGCGCAGGGCTTCATGGTTCTCGATGATGCCGTTGTGCACCACCGCCAGATCGCCTGAGAAATGCGGGTGAGCATTGCGTTCACACGGCGCGCCGTGGGTCGCCCAGCGGGTATGGGCAATGCCCAGACGGCCGACCAGTGGCTCTTCGATCAGCGCCTGTTCCAGCTCGCTGACCTTGCCCGGACGACGCGTGCGCAAGAGCTTTTCATCATTGGTGTACACAGCCACACCGGCGCTGTCATACCCGCGGTATTCCAGACGTTTGAGGCCTTCGAGCAGGATGGCGGTAACGTTACGTTCTGCGACTGCACCGACAATTCCACACATGCTAGTTCTCCTGACTGACGGCGGCGCAAATCAAATTAATGCCGCGGGCCTGAATCTGATCGCGTGCCGCAAGTGGCAGACGATCATCGGTAATGAGGGTATGGACGCTGCTCCATGGCAGCTCCAGATTGGGAATTTTGCGGCCGATCTTGTCGGCCTCGACCATCACGATCACTTCGCGGGCAACCTCGGCCATGACACGGCTCAAGCCCAGCAATTCATTGAAGGTGGTGGTCCCGCGTACCAGATCGATGCCATCGGCACCGATAAATAGCTGATCAAAGTCATATGAGCGTAGTACTTGCTCGGCCACCTGACCCTGGAAGGACTCGGAATGCGGGTCCCAGGTCCCGCCGGTCATCAACAGCACCGGCTCGTGCTCGAGTTCGCTCAAAGCGTTGGCGACATACAGGGAGTTGGTCATCACCACCAGACCCGGTTGTTGGCCGAGTTCCGGGATCATTGCAGCGGTGGTGCTGCCGCTGTCGATGATGATTCGCGCATGCTCGCGGATCCGCGTGACGGCGGCGCGGGCGATGGCCTGCTTGTATTTGGAAACCGGTTGGCCGAGATCGGCGACCAGTTCCTGAGGCATGGTGACCGCCCCACCATAACGACGCAGCAACAGACCGTTGCTTTCAAGTGCGGCCAAGTCCTTGCGAATCGTAACTTCCGACGTTTCGAAGCGCTTGGCCAACTCATCCACACTGACTTCCCCCTGCTCATTGAGCAAGGCGAGGATGTTGTGGCGGCGTTGGGGCGTGTTGCGCTTTGACATGGCTTGGTAAGTTTCGATTCGAAAGATAACGTAAGCAATCAAAACCTATTAGCGAAACTTCGTCAAGCGCGACACGATAAAAATGATCTGTGGATAAAAAGCTTCGCGGGCAAGCCTCGCTCCTACGGACGGTGATATTCCGTAGGAGCGAGGCTTGCCCGCGAAAGCGATCTCATGGCCAGCACATCATGAACTGTGGATAACTCAGCTCTTCTTGATCTTCTCCGGCCGTTTCCAGCCATCGATGTTCTTCTGCCGAGCCCGCCCCACGGCCAACTGAGCCTTATCCACATTCTGGGTAATGGTCGAACCCGCCGCCGTGGTCGCACCCGCTGAGATATCCACAGGCGCTACCAACGAGTTGTTGGAGCCGATGAATACATCTTCGCCCAACACGGTTTTCCACTTGTTGGCGCCGTCATAGTTACAGGTGATGGTGCCTGCACCAATGTTGGTACGCGCACCGATCTCGGCGTCGCCCAGATACGTCAAGTGACCGGCCTTGGCGCCCTCGCCCATATGGGCGTTCTTCAGTTCAACGAAGTTACCCACATGCGCGCGAGCTTCCAGCACCGTACCCGGGCGCAAACGAGCGAACGGGCCGGCATCGCTGCCTTCGCCGAGTATTGCGCCTTCGATATGGCTGTTGGCTTTGATCTGCACGCCTTTGCGCAGGGTGCTGTCCTTGATCACGCAGTTCGGGCCGATCACCACGTCGTCCTCGATGACCACTTTGCCTTCGAGGATGACGTTGATGTCGATCAGTACATCCCGACCGACGGTGACCTCACCACGCACATCGAAACGTGCCGGGTCGCGCAGGGTCACGCCCTGAGCCATCAAACGACGAGCGGCGCGCAGCTGATAGTGACGCTCAAGCTCGGCCAGTTGCTTGCGATCGTTGGCGCCCTGCACTTCCATAGCGTCATGGGGGTGTTCGGTAGCCACCACCAGACCATCACTGACCGCCATGGCGATCACGTCGGTCAGGTAGTACTCGCCTTGGGCATTATTGTTGGACAGCCGGCTCATCCAGTCGCCCAAGCGCTCAAAAGGAACTGCCAGGATGCCTGTATTACCTTCAGTAATGGCGCGTTCGGCGTCGTTGGCGTCTTTCTGCTCGACGATGGCGGTAACCTTGCCGGCGGCATCGCGGACGATGCGGCCGTAACCCGTAGGGTCATCCAGCTCGACAGTCAACAGGCCAAGTTGCTGCGGTGCAGCCAGCTTGAGCAACCGTTGCAGGGTTTCGACTTCGATCAAGGGTACGTCGCCGTAAAGAATCAGCACGGTATCGGACTCGATGAACGGCACAGCCTGGGCCACCGCATGTCCGGTACCCAGCTGTTGATCCTGCAGGACGAAATTCAGGTCATCGGCCGCCAGACGCTCGCGCACCGCTTCGGCACCATGTCCGATCACCACATGGATGCGTTGTGGATCTAGTTGCCGGGCCGTGTGGATAACATGGCCAAGCATTGAGTTACCGGCAACAGGATGCAGGACTTTAGGCAAGGCCGAACGCATGCGCGTGCCTTGGCCGGCAGCGAGGATAACAATTTCAAGAGACATGACAGGCTACTAATCCTGGGGGGTCAGCGGCTGCGACCGGGTGATGAAAGTCGGAAAAGAAAAAAGGGTAGCCGAGGCTACCCTTTTTAATCAATCGCGCAATAAGTCGATGGCCTATTAGTGGCCGAACTTCTTGCGGATCTGCTGGACGGTGCGCAGCTGAGCTGCAGCCTCGGCCAGACGTGCGGCAGCAGAACCGTAATCGAATTCCGCGCCTCGCTCATGCAAGGCCTTCTCGGCAGCCTTAACGGCTTCCTGAGCGGAGGCTTCGTCCAGGTCGGCAGCACGTTGCACGGTGTCGGCAAGAACCTTGACCATGTTCGGCTGAACCTCGAGGAAACCGCCGGAGATGTAATACACCTCCTCTTCCCCGCCCTGCTTGATCAAGCGGATAGGACCCGGCTTGAGATTGGTGATCAGCGGCGCGTGACCCAGGGCGATACCAAGATCACCCAGTGCACCGTGCGCAACCACCATCTCGACCAGGCCGGAAAAGATTTCCCCTTCCGCGCTGACGATATCGCAATGGACTGTCATAGCCATCTGATTGCCTCAACCTAAATTAGCGCCCGTTGCCGGGCGCCGGGATTACAGTTTCTTGGCTTTCTCGATCGCTTCTTCGATGCCGCCGACCATGTAGAACGCTTGTTCTGGCAGGTGGTCGTAGTCACCGTTGAGGATGCCTTTGAAGCCAGCAATGGTGTCTTTCAGGGAAACGTATTTACCCGATGCACCGGTGAAGACTTCAGCCACGAAGAACGGCTGCGACAAGAAACGCTGGATCTTACGAGCACGGTTTACCAACTGCTTGTCGGCTTCCGACAGCTCGTCCATACCCAGGATCGCAATGATGTCCTTCAGTTCTTTGTAACGCTGCAGAACATACTGTACGCCGCGAGCGGTGTCGTAGTGGTCCTGGCCGATTACGTTCGGATCCAGCTGGCGCGAAGTCGAGTCGAGTGGATCGACCGCTGGGTAGATACCCAGGGAAGCGATGTCACGGGACAGAACGACGGTGGCGTCCAAGTGGGCGAAGGTGGTCGCTGGCGACGGGTCAGTCAAGTCATCCGCCGGTACGTATACCGCCTGGATCGAGGTGATCGAACCGTTTTTGGTCGAAGTGATACGCTCTTGCAGAGTACCCATCTCTTCGGCCAGGGTCGGCTGGTAACCTACTGCCGAAGGCATACGGCCCAGCAGTGCGGATACTTCAGTACCGGCCAGGGTGTAACGATAGATGTTGTCGACGAACAGCAGAACGTCGTTACCTTCGTCACGGAACTTCTCGGCCATGGTCAGGCCGGTCAATGCTACGCGCAGACGGTTACCCGGCGGCTCGTTCATCTGACCGTAAACCAGTGCCACTTTGTCCAGAACGTTGGAATCCTTCATCTCGTGGTAGAAGTCGTTACCCTCACGAGTACGCTCACCCACACCGGCGAACACGGAATAACCGCTGTGCTCGATGGCGATGTTACGGATCAGTTCCATCATGTTTACGGTTTTGCCTACACCGGCACCACCGAACAGACCGACTTTACCACCCTTGGCGAACGGGCAAACCAGGTCGATAACCTTGATGCCGGTTTCCAGCAGGTCGTTGCCGCCCGCTTGTTCAGCGAAGGTTGGCGCAGGACGGTGAATGCCCCAGCGCTCTTCGGTGTCGATCGGGCCAGCTTCGTCGATCGGGTTACCCAGAACGTCCATGATCCGGCCCAGGGTCGCTTTACCGACTGGTACGGAGATGGCTGCGCCAGAGTCAGTGACTTCCAGACCGCGCTTCAAGCCCTCGGTGGAACCCATCGCAATGGTACGAACCACGCCGTCGCCCAGCTGCTGCTGAACTTCCAGGGTGGTTTCGGCCGCGCTCACTACTTTCAGCGCGTTGTAGATGCTCGGTACGCTGTCGCGTGGAAATTCCACGTCGATAACGGCGCCGATGATTTGAACGATACGTCCGCTACTCATAGCTGGATCCTCTGAATATTTGAACCGTTAAACCGCGGCAGCGCCGCCGACGATTTCCGAGATCTCTTGGGTGATCGCAGCCTGACGCGCCTTGTTGTAGACCAGCTGCAAATCGCTGATCAAATCACCGGCGTTGTCGGTAGCGTTCTTCATCGCGATCATCCGCGCAGCTTGTTCAGCCGCGTTGTTCTCGACCACCGCCTGGTAGACCTGCGACTCCACGTAACGGACCATCAAGCCGTCAAGCAGCTCTTTGGCGTCCGGTTCGTACAGATAATCCCAGTGGTGCTTGAGTTCTTGATCCGGGGTTGCCACCAGTGGAATCAACTGCTCCACGGTAGGCGATTGCGTCATGGTGTTGATGAACTTGTTGGACACCACGGACAGGCGATCAATACGGCCGTCCAGGTAGGCATCCAGCATCACCTTGACGCTGCCGATCAGATCATTGATCGACGGCTCTTCACCCAGGTGGCTGATAGCTGCAACGACGTTACCGCCGAAGTTGCGGAAGAAAGCCGCACCCTTGCTACCCACTACACACAGATCAATCTCGACGCCGTTTTCGCGGTTTACCGCCATGTCCTTGACCAGGGCCTTGAACAGGTTGGTGTTCAAGCCACCACACAGACCACGGTCACTGCTCACCACAACGTAACCGACGCGCTTTACTTCACGGTCGATCATGAATGGGTGGCGATATTCCGGGTTGGCGTTGGCCAGATGGCCAATAACCTGGCGGATGCGCTCCGCGTAAGGACGGCTAGCAGCCATGCGCATTTGTGCCTTGCGCATTTTGCTGACCGCCACTTTTTCCATGGCGCTGGTAATCTTTTGCGTGCTTTTGATGCTCGCAATCTTACTGCGAATCTCTTTTGCGCCTGCCATGTAACACCTATCAGGTTAGCAAGCGGGAGCCTTGCGGCTCCCGCTGCGGCTTACCAGGTTTGGGTGGCCTTGAACTTCTCGATACCGGCTTTCATGCCAGCGTCGATTTCGTCATTGAAGTCACCCTTCACGTTGATCTTCGCCATCAATTCGGCGTGATCGCGGTTGAAGAAAGCAATCAGCGCTTGTTCAAAGCTGCCGATCTTGGCGATTTCGACGTCAGTCAGGAACCCACGCTCAGCGGCATACAGCGACAGCGCCATGTCAGCGATCGACATTGGTGCGTATTGCTTCTGCTTCATCAGCTCGGTAACGCGCTGACCATGCTCAAGTTGCTTACGGGTCGCTTCGTCCAGGTCAGAAGCGAACTGGGCGAATGCCGCCAGTTCACGGTACTGAGCCAGAGCGGTACGGATACCACCGGACAGCTTCTTGATGATCTTGGTCTGAGCGGCACCACCCACACGGGATACCGAAACACCGGCGTTCACTGCAGGACGGATCCCGGAGTTGAACATGGCCGATTCCAGGAAGATCTGACCGTCGGTGATGGAAATCACGTTGGTCGGAACGAACGCGGAAACGTCGCCAGCCTGGGTTTCGATGATCGGCAGTGCGGTCAGGGAACCGGTTTTGCCGGTCACTGCGCCGTTGGTGAACTTCTCTACGTACTCTTCCGAAACGCGGGATGCGCGCTCCAGCAGACGGGAGTGGAGATAGAACACGTCGCCTGGGTAAGCTTCACGGCCTGGTGGACGGCGCAGCAGCAGGGAAATCTGGCGGTAAGCCACTGCTTGCTTGGACAGATCGTCATAAACGATCAGCGCGTCTTCACCGCGGTCGCGGAAGAATTCACCCATGGTGCAACCGGAGTACGGAGCCAGGAACTGCAGTGCTGCAGATTCCGAAGCGCTCGCCGCCACGACGATGGTGTTAGCCAGTGCGCCGTTTTCTTCCAGCTTGCGAACAACGTTGGCGATGGTCGATTGCTTCTGACCGATGGCTACGTAGACGCAGAAAATGCCGCTGTCTTTCTGGTTGATGATCGCGTCGATCGCCAGAGCGGTTTTACCGATCTGACGGTCACCGATGATCAGCTCACGCTGGCCACGGCCGACAGGGATCATGGCATCGACAGCTTTGTAGCCAGTCTGTACAGGCTGGTCTACCGACTTACGCCAGATCACGCCTGGAGCAACTTTCTCGACCGCATCGGTCTCGGTGTTGTTCAGCGGACCTTTGCCGTCAACCGGGTTACCCAGTGCGTCGACTACGCGACCCAGCAGTTCCTTACCAACCGGAACTTCGAGGATGCGGCCGGTGCACTTGGCGCTCATGCCTTCAGCCAGAGACTGGTAGGAGCCCAATACAACGGCACCTACAGAGTCTTGCTCAAGGTTGAGAGCCATACCGAAGACGCCGCCCGGAAACTCGATCATCTCGCCGTACATGACGTCGGCCAGACCGTGAATCCGCACGATACCGTCAGATACGCTGACGACAGTGCCTTCGTTACGGGCTTGAGAGGTCACATCGAGCTTGTCGATGCGGCCCTTGATAATTTCACTTATTTCGGAAGGATTGAGTTGCTGCATTGCTCTGCTGCCCCTTCAAACTCAAGATTTCAATGCTTCGGCAAGGTTCGCGAGTTTGCCGCGAACCGAGCCATCGATAACCAGGTCGCCGGCGCGGATGACAATGCCCCCTATCAGGGATTTGTCTTCCTCGACTTGCAGGCGCACTTCCCGGTTGAGTCGTGCACTGAGAACCTTGGCGAGTTTGTCTTGCTGTTCTTGGTTCAATGCAAAAGCACTGGTTACTTCAACGTCTACCGACTTCTCTTGTTCAGCCTTGTACAGGTCGAACAGAGCGGATATCTCCGGCAAAAGCGGGAGACGGTCGTTTTCGGCAACGACGTTAATGAAGTTCTGTGCCTTGGCATCAAACTTGTCGCCGCACACGTCAATAAACGTGGCGGCCTTGTTTGCGCTCGTCAGTCGCGGGGCCTTGAGCACGCGCTGCATGGTGTCGTCTTGCGACACTGCTGCAGCCAGGCCGAGCATGGCTGACCAAGAGGCCAGTTGCTGGTGGGCCTGGGCGTGCTCGAAGGCTGCCTTAGCGTAAGGTCGGGCCAACGTGGTCAATTCTGCCATGATCGCCCTCGCTTAAATTTCAGCAGCCAGTTTGTTTACCAGCTCCGCGTGCGCGTTTTGATCGATTGTGGCACCCAGGATCTTCTCGGCGCCGCCGACAGCCAGTGCACCCAGTTGGGCACGCAGCGCGTCTTTGACACTGTTCAGTTCCTGCTCGATCTCGGCCTGAGCCTGAACCTTCACACGGTCAGCGTCGATACGGGCTTTTTCAACAGCCTCGTCAACGATCTGATTACCGCGTTTCTTGGCTTGCTCAATGATTTCAGCTGCCTGAGCTTTCGCTTCGCGCAGTTGCTGACCCACTTTCTCATGGGCCAACTCCAGGTCGCGAGCTGCTCGGCTGGCAGCGTCCAGTCCATCCGCGATCTTCTTCTGACGTTCGTGCAAAGCCGCGATGACCGGAGGCCACACGAACTTCATGCAAAACAGTACAAAAATGAAGAACGCAACGGACTGGCCAATCAGGGTTGCATTAATGTTCACGCCAACACCTCGCTCGTTCGTTGCACATCACACCAATCAACTCGAAGGTTCGAGTGATTAGCCAGCGAGTTGACCAACGAATGGGTTCGCGAAGGTGAAGAACAAAGCGATACCAACACCGATCATGGTTACGGCGTCGAGCAGACCGGCAACGATGAACATTTTGACTTGCAGCATTGGAACCATTTCTGGCTGACGCGCTGCGCCTTCCAGGAACTTGCCGCCCAACAGGCCGAAACCAATTGCGGTACCCAGTGCGCCCAGGCCGATCAACAGTGCAACAGCGATAGCGGTTAGACCAACTACAGTTTCCATCTTTCCTCCCGACTTTTACGTCGTATGGTTTAGGTTTTTTAGATTTTAAAGCGGTAAAACAAATCGTTTCATAGCCCTGTTCGGGCACCCACCCGTTTTACCGGGTGGGACATCAGACTAGTCGAGACTGGTCTTAATGGTTCTCTTCGTGCGCCATCGACAGGTAGACGATGGTCAGCATCATGAAGATAAACGCCTGCAGGGTGATGATCAGGATGTGGAACACAGCCCACGCCCACTGCAGAACTACGCCCAGGCCGCTAAGCCAGAGCAGACCGCTGCCGAACATCACAGCAATCAAAATGAAGACCAGCTCGCCGGCGTACATGTTGCCGAACAGACGCAGTGCCAGAGAGATTGGCTTGGCCACCAGCGTCACGAACTCCAGCAGGAAGTTCACCGGAATCAGCAGGGCTTGAACGAAGATGTTCTTGCTGCCGAACGGGTGCAGGGTCAGTTCGCCAATGAAACCGCTGATACCCTTGACCTTGATGCTGTAGAAAATGATCAACGCGAATACCGACAGGGACATACCCAGGGTCGCATTCGGGTCAGTGGTAGGAACGGCACGGAAGACCAGGTGCGGGTCGCCCGTAATGATGGCAGCCAGCTTCGGAATCCAGTCAACCGGTACCAGGTCGACGGCGTTCATCAGGAACACCCAGACAAAAATCGTCAGGGCCAATGGCGCGATCAATGGATTACGGCCGTGGAATGTATCTTTCACGCTGCCGTCAACGAACTCGATCATAACCTCGACGAAGTTCTGCAAAGCACCAGGCTGACCGGACGTCGCCTTCTTTGCCGCCATGCGGAAAAGAAGAACGAAAATCAGACCCAACGCGACCGACCAGCCGAGCGTATCGACATGGAAAGCCCAGAAGCCCATTTCTTTGGCTTCTGCTGCGGTGTGGGCAAAACCCCACCCGCCAGTTGGATGCTGACCGAAGGTCAGGTTCTGCAAGTGGTGCTGGATATAGCCCGAAGCGGTTGTCTCTGCCATGGTTGCCTCAAACGCCCTAAGGTCTCGAAAGTCTTGTTCTCATTAGCAGGGGAGCGAACCAGCTAACCAGTTGGGTCAGCACGAAGACGCCGAATACTGCTAACGGCGCCAATGGCTTCACACCTGCGAACGTCAATGCAAACAGCACTGCCGTCAAAATCAGTTTGCCCGCCTCGCCGGCATAAAAAGACCGGACGATGGCTTGAGCTGCTCGGGCGCCGGAAAACCGAAATGCCCTGTGAGCGAAATAAATATTGGGAAGCAAGGCTATCAGGCCTCCGCAGAGTCCCGAGTACCCGGCAACGACTCCATGCCATTGCCAGAGCGCCAAAGCGGCAATCAGCAAAACGACAAATTGAGCCATTAACACCGGAAAAACTGCCAGGCGATGGAACGGCAAGCGGTCTGGCGTGCGGTTTTCCATCTCTTTTGCTCCCCAATGGTCGGCTGCCAGAATTCAATAACTTGGCATAATTTGTGCCGACAAAATGCGCGCAGAGTATAGGGGCGGTTCTGCCCCTATTCAACTGTCAGGTAGTGATTTCCGACTTCACGCTACATGAGGAATTGTTTCAGCGGATGTGTGCGAGCACACCTTGAAGCTCATCAAGAGAGTTGTAGCCGATCACCAGCTGCCCCTTACCCTTCTTTCCGTGGCGGATCTGCACCGCAGAGCCTAGGCGCTCGGCCAGACGCTGCTCGAGTCGGGTGATATCCGGGTCCGGTTTTGCCGGTTCCACAGGCTCCGGTTTGCCACTCAACCACTGGCGAACCAGTGCTTCAGTCTGGCGCACAGTCAGCCCCCGTGCGACAACGTGTCGCGCCCCTTCAACTTGTTGATTTTCCGGCAAACCGAGCAAGGCACGGGCATGACCCATTTCCAGGTCGCCGTGAGACAGCATGGTCTTGATGACTTCCGGCAGCGCAATCAGACGCAACAGATTGGCCACGGTGACGCGTGACTTACCCACAGCCTCGGCAACTTGTTGCTGAGTCAGCTGGAATTCCTGCTGCAAACGCTGCAAGGCCACCGCTTCTTCGATCGGATTGAGGTCTTCACGCTGGATGTTCTCGATCAGTGCCATGGCGATGGCGGTTTCATCCGGCACATCGCGAACCATTGCCGGGATGGTTTCCTGGCCAGCCTGCTGGCTGGCACGCCAGCGGCGTTCGCCGGCGATGATTTCGAAGCGCCCGCTGCCGATCGGGCGCACCACGATCGGCTGCATCACGCCCTGGGCCCTGATCGACTGCGCCAGCTCTTCCAGCGCCTGAGGATCCATGTCCCGACGCGGCTGGTACTTGCCACGCTGGATCAGGTCCAGGGGCAGGTGCTGCAGCTCACGCTGATCGGCTTGTACTGCTTGCTCTTCCAGCGAGCTGACAGTCGGACCACTCAGCAGTGCATCCAGTCCACGTCCGAGACCTCGTTTCTTGACGGCCATGGGAATTCCTTAAGTTGCCTGAGCAGCGGCGATGCGTGAGTTTTTGCGCTGACGGCGAACCATCTCGCCAGCCAATGCCAGATAGGCAATCGCGCCCCGCGATGATTTGTCGTACGCCAGCGCCGGCATGCCATAGCTTGGCGCTTCGGCCAAGCGGATGTTGCGTGGAATGACGGTGTCGTAGAGCTGATCGCCGAAGTGTTCCTTGAGCTGCGCCGATACGTCGTTCATCAGGCTCAGACGCGGGTCGTACATGGTCCGCAACAGGCCTTCGACTTTCAGGTTCGGGTTAAGCAGTTCGGCAATGCGCTTGATGTTATCCACAAGGTCGCTCAACCCTTCGAGCGCGAAGTACTCGCACTGCATGGGGATAATCACCCCGTCGGCGGCAACCAGCGCATTGAGCGTCAACATCGACAGCGACGGCGGGCAGTCGATCAAAATGTAATCGTAGTTTTCTCGGATCGGCGCCAACGCACTGCGTAGACGGCTTTCCTTCATCTGCATTTCCAGCAGAACGACTTCGGCCGCGGTCAGGTCGCGGTTGGCCGGCAGCAATTGATAACCGCCATGCTCGGAATAGTGCATGGCCTGGGCCAGATCGCATTCGCCGATCAGCAAGTCGTAGACCGAGTTTTCCAGGCCGTGTTTATCCACACCGCTACCCATGGTGGCGTTGCCCTGTGGATCGAGATCGATCAACAGCACCCGACGCTTGGTAGCGACCAGGGAAGCTGCGAGGTTGATGCAGGTGGTGGTCTTGCCCACACCGCCCTTTTGGTTCGCTATCGCGAATACCTTAGCCATTCTTGCTTGTGTTCCCAATCATGCCGTGCGGCGCAGTATCAGCAGATGGCGTTGGCCTTGGCAACCGGGTACGGCCAGGGCGTGTTCGCTATCGAGGTGGAAGTCTGCCGGCAATGCTACCAGCTCATCAGCGGGATGAACGCCCTTCATTGCCAGCCAACGTGTTTCGGTGTCGCCCAAATGGCGAGTCCAGTTGCTGAAGTTCTCCATGCTGCTGAACGCCCGGGAAATGATCCCGTTGAATGGCAGTTCCGGCTGGAAGGCTTCGACGCGACTGTGGATAACTTGCAGGTTATCCAGTTTGAGTTCGAGTTTGACCTGGGTCAGGAAGCGGGTTTTCTTGCCGTTGCTGTCCAGGCAGGTCACTTGCGACTCGGGAAACAGGATCGCCAGGGGAATCCCTGGCATGCCGCCGCCACTGCCCACATCCAGCCAACGGCCGTTTTCGATGAAGGACATAACGCTCAGGCTGTCGAGCAAATGCCGTGAAACCATTTCGTCCGGATCACGCACGGCCGTGAGGTTGTAGGCCTTGTTCCATTTTATCAACAGGGCCAGATAACCCAGCAGCTGTGCATGCTGGGCTTCCGTCAGGTTGACACCGAGCTGGCGAGCACCTGTGGATAACTCTTCGGCGTGTTGCGAGGTGACCAACGAACTCAAGCGCTTTGCTCCAACTGACGGCCCGCGCCGCGTTTTTTCAAATGAATCATCAACAGCGAAATCGCTGCCGGGGTTACGCCCGGGATACGCGACGCCTGGCCCAGGGTCTCTGGACGGGTCGCGCCGAGCTTGCTCTGGATCTCTTTCGAGAGACCGGAGATGTTCGTGTAATCGATATCCACAGGCAGTTTGGTGTCTTCGCTGGCCCGCAGACGCGCGATTTCATCCTGTTGACGATCGATATAACCGGCATATTTGGTCTTGATTTCGACCTGTTCGGCGACCTGTGGATCTTCTGCGCCCCCACCGGTCACAGCGATCAGACCAGCGTAGTCGATTTCCGGACGGCTCAGCAGGTTGAGCAAATTGTATTCGTGGGTCAGCGGCGTACCGAATTTCTCGGAAATCGCATCGCCCTGCTCGGTACCCGGGCGAACCCAGGTACTTTTCAGGCGTTGCTCTTCCAGATCGATGCTTTCGCGTTTCTTGCAGAACGCTGCCCAACGCACGTCATCCACCAGACCCAATTCGCGACCTTTTTCGGTCAAGCGCAGGTCGGCGTTGTCTTCGCGCAGGATCAAACGGTATTCGGCGCGGGACGTGAACATCCGATACGGTTCCTGGGTACCCAGGGTAATCAGGTCGTCGACCAAAACGCCGATGTACGCTTCGTCGCGACGCGGGCACCAGGCGTCTTTGCCCTGCGCACGCAGTGCGGCGTTGGCTCCGGCCAGCAAACCCTGGGCGCCGGCTTCTTCGTAACCGGTGGTGCCATTGATTTGCCCGGCGAAGAACAGACCACCAATCACTTTGGTTTCCAGGCTGTACTTCAGGTCACGCGGGTCGAAGTAATCGTACTCGATGGCGTAGCCCGGACGAACGATGTGCGCGTTTTCCATGCCGCGGATCGATTGCACGATCTGCAATTGCACATCGAACGGCAAGGATGTGGATATCCCGTTCGGGTACAGCTCGTGGGTGGTCAGACCTTCCGGCTCGATGAAGACCTGGTGGCTTTCCTTGTCGGCAAAGCGGTGGATCTTGTCTTCGATCGATGGGCAATAACGCGGGCCGATGCCTTCGATCACGCCGGAATACATCGGCGAACGATCAAGGTTCGAAGCAATGATTTCGTGAGTACGGGCATTGGTGTGGGTAATCCAGCAGCTGACCTGTTTCGGATGCTGCTCTTTGGAACCCATGAACGACATCACCGGAATCGGTGTATCCCCCGCTTGCTCGGTCATCACCGAGAAATCCACAGAGCGACCGTCGATACGCGGCGGCGTACCGGTTTTCAGGCGACCGACACGCAATGGCAGTTCACGCAAACGGTGAGCCAGGGCAATCGACGGCGGATCACCGGCGCGACCGCCGGAATAATTCTGCATACCGATGTGGATAAGTCCACCGAGGAAGGTGCCGGTGGTCAACACCACGGAATCGGCGAAGAAACGCAGGCCCATTTGGGTGACAACACCGCGCACTTGTTCCTGCTCGACGATCAGGTCGTCAGCAGCCTGTTGAAATATCCACAGGTTCGGCTGGTTTTCCAAAGCTTCGCGGACAGCGGCCTTGTACAGAACCCGATCTGCCTGAGCGCGGGTTGCACGCACGGCCGGGCCTTTGCGGCTGTTCAATACGCGAAACTGAATACCACCTTTATCGGTAGCCATGGCCATCGCGCCGCCCAGGGCATCGATTTCTTTAACCAGATGGCTTTTGCCGATCCCGCCAATGGCTGGGTTGCAACTCATGGCACCGAGGGTTTCCACGTTATGCGTCAGCAACAGGGTTTTTGCCCCCATACGTGCTGACGCCAGTGCTGCCTCGGTACCGGCATGACCGCCGCCGATGACGATCACTTCAAAACGGGAAGGGAAATCCACCACGCACCTCGTGCCTGCTTCAGTCAGGTAATCCGGAAATAGTTTGAGCTCAGGTTTTTGGACCTGGTCGGCAAGTATAGGGACTTCGCCCTTCCTAAAGAACCCTTTGCACAAAATTTAACCAGCTGTGGAGAAGTCGGGGTTATAGAAATTAAAAAGAGAGAAATTTATTAAATCTTTGTTTTTATGTTTATTTCTACTGAGCCACCTTTCTGTGGATAGATTGGTACAGCCCTTTATTTTCAATGTGTACAGAGATTCAAAACCCTGTGGTCATGTACCAAGGAGGCCCTTGGATAACCGGTTTAAGCCTGTGGATGAAAGGGATGGTTATCCACAGATGTGATTATCTTCAGTTTTGAGGCCCTGTTATCAACTGCCCTTAGCGGCACTTATTCACAGGGCTTAATCCACAGAAAAGCCGCCGAATGAGCAAATCCCGGGCAAGGGGAATCCGCTCAAGCGAAGAATCTGCTCGGCACTGGGGAAAAATTTCAGGAAAGGAGAGAACAGACAGGCCCGAATGGCCTGTCTGTGAACGCTTGAAGGGACTTATTTACCGATACAGAAGCTGGAAAAGATCCTTCCCAGCAGATCATCGGAGCTGAATGCGCCGGTGATTTCGCCCAAAGACTGCTGCGCCTGTCGCAAATCTTCGGCCAACAGTTCACCAGCACCCGCTAACGTCAGCTGCGCACGGCCATGCTCAAGGGACGCACTCGCATGACGTAGTGCCTCCAGGTGACGCCTGCGAGCACTGAAGCTGCTTTCGGAGGTCTGCTCGTAACCCATGCAGGCCTTGAGGTGTTCGCGTAACAACTCCAGTCCCATGCCAGCGGATTTGGCACTGAGACTGATTGTGACATGGCCATCGCCACTGACCTCCAGGGCAATCGCTTCCCCCGTCAGGTCAGCCTTGTTGCGGATAAGGGTAACTTTTGCCGGGTCCGGGCGGGTTTCGAGGAATTCAGGCCACAAGGCAAAGGGATCAAGAGCCTCGGGAGCCGTGGCATCGACCACCAGCAAGACCCGATCTGCCTCGCCGATAGCTTTCAATGCCCGTTCGACGCCAATTTTTTCCACCTGATCATCGGTATCGCGCAAGCCGGCAGTGTCAACCACGTGCAACGGCATGCCATCAATGTGGATATGTTCGCGAAGAATATCCCGGGTCGTGCCGGCAATCTCGGTCACGATCGCGGCTTCGCGTCCGGCCAAGGCATTCAGAAGGCTGGACTTGCCGGCATTCGGCCGGCCGGCGATCACCACGGTCATACCGTCACGCAGCAAGGCCCCCTGCCCGGCTTCACGCAGCACTGTGGATAATTCGTCGCGCACTTTGTCGAGCATGCTCAGGACATGACCATCGGCGAGGAAGTCGATTTCTTCTTCGGGGAAGTCGATGGCTGCTTCGACGTAAATACGCAGGCCTATCAGTTGCTCGGTGAGGTTATGCACACGCTGGGAAAACGCACCCTGCAACGAACGCAGGGCGTTTCGTGCCGCCTGTGCAGAACTTGCCTCGATCAAGTCGGCAATGGCTTCGGCCTGAGCCAGATCGAGCTTGTCGTTGAGGAAGGCACGCTCGCTGAATTCACCTGGTCGGGCCAGACGACAGCCCAGCTCCAGGCAACGTTTGAGCAACATATCCAGAACGATCGGCCCGCCGTGGCCCTGCAGTTCAAGCACATCTTCGCCGGTGAACGAGTTCGGTCCAGGGAAATAAAGCGCGATGCCTTCGTCCAGCACCTCTTCGTTTGCACTGAGGAACGGGCCGTAATGGGCAAACCGCGGTTTCAATTCACGGCCGCTGATGGCTTTGGCCGCCAGACTCGCCAGCGGCCCGGAAATACGGACGATGCCCACCCCGCCGCGACCTTGAGCGGTGGCGACGGCAGCGATGGTTTCACGAGGAACGCTCATAAACCGGTATCCAGACAAAAGTGACAGATAGCAAAACGCCCCACTAGGGGGCGTTTTGAGTGGTTATCCACAGAGTAAGTTACGCCTCGGCTTTTTTGGTTGCCGCTTCGATCTTACGCGTGATGTACCACTGTTGGGCGATCGACAATACGTTGTTCACTACCCAGTACAGCACCAGACCCGCCGGGAACCACAGGAAGAAGAAGGTGAAGATGATTGGCATCATTTTCATGACCTTCGCCTGCATCGGATCCGGAGGAGTCGGGTTCAACTGCTGCTGGATGAACATGGTTGCACCCATGATGATCGGCAGAATGAAGAACGGATCCTTGATCGACAGGTCAGTAATCCACAGCATGAACGGCGCCTGGCGCATTTCCACGCTTTCCAGCAGAACCCAGTACAGCGAAAGGAAAACCGGCATCTGCACCAGGATTGGCAAGCAGCCGCCCAGCGGATTGATCTTCTCTTTCTTGTACAGCTCCATCATGGCTTGCGACATTTTCTGCCGGTCGTCGCCATGTTGCTCTTTCAGCGCAGCCAGTTTCGGTGCCACTGCACGCATGCGCGCCATGGATTTGTAGCTGGCAGCCGACAGAGGGAAGAAAATCCCCTTGATCAGCATGGTCAGGAAGATGATCGACCAGCCCCAGTTACCGACCAGCGCGTGGATATGTTGCAGCAACCAGAAGATTGGCTGGGCAATGAACCACAGAATGCCGTAGTCGACGGTCAGTTCCAGACCTGGGGACAACTCTTTCAGGACAGCCTGGCTTTTTGGACCTGCGTACAGAACGGCGCTGGTTTCGGCTTTTGCACCTGGCGCGACAGTCATTGCCGGAGCGGTGTAGCCGATAATGTAGTTGCCTTTGCTGTCTTTACGGGTCTGGACGATGTTGTTTTCGCCCTTGACCGGAATCCACGCAGTCACGAAGTAGTGCTGCAACCAGGCAACCCAACCACCGGTGACGGTTTCTTTCAGCTGAGCCTTGTCCATGTCGCTCATCGACACTTTCTTGTACGGCTCGTTACTTGTCCACAGGGCGGCGCCCAGGTAAGTCGCGGTGCCGGTGGCGGTGCTGGAAGAAGGATCGGAGCTGGCATCACGCTTCAATTGCGCGAACATTGCACCGGACCAGGGCTGAGCGCTCTGGTTGTCGATCAGGTAGGAAACGGTTACGTCATACAGGCCACGTTTCAGCGTGAAACGCTTGATGTAGTTGACACCGTCCTTGCTGAACTTCAGGTCTGCGACCAATTGGTCTTGACCGTCAGCCAGTTGATAAATCTTCTTCTCGGAGGAGTAAACCGGACGACCGGCAGGACTTGCGTCCGGACCGTTGGTGCCGATCAGGCCACTCTGAGCCAGATAAGTCCGCTCGTTGCCGTTATCAAACAGCTGGAATGGAATTTCCGGATGATCCTGACGACGTGGATACAGTGGCAACGTCAACTGGGCAACATCGCCACCTTGTGGGTCGATTGCCAGGTTGAGCACATCCGTTTTGATCTGGATGAGGTCTTTGCTTGCAGCTACTGGTGTTTCAGCAGGTGCAGTTGCACTGGTATCGCTTGTGGCGCGTGGAATGTCGTCACTGACAGAAGCATTATTGCCAGTCGCCGTATCCGGTAGGCCCGGTGCGGTAGTACTGGAAGCAACATTCTGAGTCGGCAGGGCAGCCTGACCATAGTCCTGGTTCCATTTAAGGACCATAACGTAGGACACGATTGCCAGGGCGACGATCAGGATCGTGCGTTTGATATCCATGATTACTCGGCCATCGAAGAAGAACGGGAGGTAGGGATAGATGGAACCGGGTCATAACCACCGGGATTCCACGGATGACAGCGACCTAAACGACGAAAGGTCAGCCAGCCACCGCGCAGAAGGCCATGATTTTCTATGGCTTCATACGCGTAGCAGGAACAACTGGGGTAGAAACGACAGTGACTGGCCATCAGGGGACTGATGGCATAGCGATAAAACTGGATCGGAACGAGTGCCAGTTTACGCATCGGTACTGTCTACCCCTACAGTTTCGGTTTTGACTGCTGGTACCGGCTTGCTGCGTGCCAGACGTTTCCAGAGTTTGTCGAAATGCTGAATCAATTCGGGGCTTTCTACGTCACCCAAACCTTTGCGCGCGACGATAACGATGTCCCAACCGACCAGTAAATCCTGGTTCAGGCGAAACGATTCGCGCATCAGACGTTTGAGGCGATTGCGCTCGACGGAGAGCTTTACGCTCTTTTTCCCGATAACCAGCCCGAGACGGGGGTGATCAAGATCGTTATTGCGCGCAAGGAGCAGGAGATTTTTCCCCGGAACCTTGCCGGTAGGGGAGTCAAAGACTGCCTTGAAATGCCGGGGGGTAAGCAGACGCTTTTCCCGACTGAAGTCCTGACTCACCTCCAGTGCCGGCTTATCAAACTGCCAGACGCGCACGACCTTTGGCGCGGCGACGCGACAGAACGGCACGACCGTTCTTGGTAGCCATGCGAGCACGGAAACCGTGGGTACGAGCGCGTTTGATAGTGCTTGGTTGGAAAGTACGTTTCATTGTCGTGTTACCTGGTTCGTCCACAACGGGCCGGAATGGCCCCCGTTTTAAGAGACCGGGGATTCTAGAGAAAGCAAGCCTCTAGGTCAATTTCCAACCAGCGTTTCCTTATAAATAGATCTCCAGACGATTTACCCGGCGAAGGTCGTTCGCCAGATATAGAAATAAAGAAGGGAATTATTTAGAGCTTTTCTGTAAAGCTTATAAAAGCTAGAGGCACGTTCATCTGTGGATAACTGCCTTTAGCCCTTCTAAACCGTGATGTACAGAGAATGACAACTACGGTGGAAAACGGTGGTCAGCCTGTGCTGCGCTGTCGGATAAGCTGTGTGTGGAAAGGCCAGTTATCCACAGGCAGGTTATCCACCGAGTTTCTCCCCCACTTGTCCAGTGCCCTCATGGGCGGTTATCCACAGAGCTTATGCACATACCGTTGGTCTTCTTTTCGAGGGTTAACGCATTGATAAATCATGCCCTGTGCGCAACCTGCATGTGGATAAGTGGACGACTGGTCGCTACAATGACTGCTTGTTTTTGCCTCACCGGCTTTCAACTTAGGGGATATCCGTGTCAGTGGAACTTTGGCAGCAGTGCGTAGAGCTTTTGCGCGATGAGCTGCCTGCCCAACAATTCAACACTTGGATCCGTCCACTACAGGTCGAAGCCGAAGGCGACGAGCTGCGTGTCTACGCGCCGAATCGTTTTGTTCTCGATTGGGTCAATGAAAAGTACCTGGGGCGCGTCCTTGAACTGCTTGATGAGCATGGCAATGGCCTGGCGCCGGCGCTCTCCTTATTAATAGGCAGCAAACGCAGTTCGGCGCCGCGTGCGGCACCTAATGCTCCATTGGCCGCCGCGGCGTCTCAGGCTCAGGCCGCTCAAGCGCCTGTCAGCGCTCCGGCGCCAGCCCCGGCAGCTGCATCGACCAAACGTGCGACACAAAAAGTAGCCGAGGTCAGTGAAGAGCCGTCTCGCGACAGCTTCGATCCAATGGCCGGTGCCAGTTCGCAACAAGCCCCGGTTCGCTCCGAACAGCGGACGGTGCAGGTGGAAGGCGCGCTCAAGCACACCAGTTACCTGAACCGCACCTTTACCTTCGAGAACTTCGTCGAAGGCAAGTCCAACCAACTGGCCCGGGCTGCGGCCTGGCAGGTGGCGGACAACCCCAAGCACGGCTATAACCCGCTCTTCCTTTATGGCGGTGTCGGCTTGGGTAAAACCCACTTGATGCACGCTGTGGGTAACCACCTGTTAAAGAAGAATCCGAATGCCAAGGTTGTGTACCTGCATTCCGAGCGTTTCGTCGCGGACATGGTCAAGGCCTTGCAGCTGAATGCGATCAACGAGTTCAAGCGCTTCTACCGCTCGGTGGATGCGTTGCTGATCGATGACATTCAGTTCTTCGCCCGCAAGGAACGTTCTCAGGAAGAGTTTTTCCACACCTTTAACGCCCTGCTTGAAGGTGGCCAGCAGGTCATTCTTACCAGTGACCGCTATCCGAAAGAAATCGAAGGTCTTGAAGAACGCCTGAAGTCACGTTTCGGCTGGGGCTTGACGGTTGCCGTCGAGCCGCCAGAGCTGGAAACCCGCGTGGCGATCCTGATGAAAAAGGCCGACCAGGCCAAAGTCGATCTGCCACACGACGCGGCGTTCTTCATTGCCCAGCGTATTCGCTCCAACGTCCGCGAACTGGAAGGCGCGCTCAAACGCGTGATCGCCCACTCGCACTTCATGGGCCGCGATATCACCATCGAGCTGATTCGCGAATCCCTGAAAGACTTGTTGGCGCTGCAAGACAAACTGGTGTCTGTGGATAACATTCAGCGCACCGTCGCCGAGTATTACAAGATCAAGATCTCCGACTTGCTGTCCAAGCGTCGTTCACGCTCGGTAGCACGTCCGCGTCAGGTCGCCATGGCGTTGTCCAAGGAATTGACCAACCACAGCCTGCCGGAAATCGGCGATGTGTTTGGCGGCCGCGATCACACGACTGTTTTGCACGCCTGCCGCAAGATCAACGAGCTTAAGGAATCCGACGCGGACATCCGCGAGGACTATAAGAACCTGCTGCGTACACTGACTACTTGATGAACACCAGCGCAGCTTATTAAGGCAAGGGACTAGACCATGCATTTCACCATTCAACGCGAAGCCCTGTTGAAACCCCTGCAACTGGTCGCAGGCGTCGTCGAGCGCCGACAGACCTTGCCGGTGCTCTCCAACGTGCTGCTGGTTGTCGAAGGCCAGCAATTGTCGCTGACCGGTACCGACCTGGAAGTCGAGCTGGTCGGTCGTGTACAACTCGAAGAGCCTGCGGACCCGGGTTCCATCACTGTGCCTGCGCGCAAGCTGATGGACATCTGCAAGAGCTTGCCGAACGATGCGCTGATCGACATCAAGGTCGACGAGCAGAAGCTCGTGGTGAAGGCCGGCCGAAGCCGCTTCACCCTTTCGACCCTGCCAGCCAATGACTTCCCGACGGTGGAAGAAGGCCCAGGCTCGCTGACCTGCAGCCTTGAGCAAAGCAAACTGCGTCGTCTGATTGAACGCACCAGCTTCGCGATGGCGCAGCAGGACGTACGTTACTACCTAAACGGCATGCTGCTGGAAGTCTCGGCCGGGATCATTCGCGCCGTGGCCACCGACGGTCACCGTCTGGCCATGTGTTCGATGCAGGCCGATATCGGTCAGCCGGATCGTCATCAGGTGATCGTGCCACGCAAGGGCATCCTTGAGCTGGCGCGTCTGCTGACCGAACCGGACGGCAATGTCAGCATCGTGCTGGGCCAGCACCACATTCGCGCCACCACCGGCGAGTTCACTTTCACCTCGAAACTGGTCGACGGTAAATTCCCTGACTACGAGCGTGTTCTGCCTAAAGGCGGTGACAAGCTGGTACTCGGCGATCGCCAGGCCTTGCGTGAAGCGTTCAGCCGTACCGCGATTCTGTCCAACGAGAAGTACCGTGGCATCCGTCTGCAACTGGCCAATGGTCAGCTGAAGATCCAGGCGAACAACCCGGAGCAGGAAGAAGCGGAAGAAGAAGTGGGCGTTGAATACAACGGCGGCTCTCTGGAAATCGGCTTCAACGTGAGCTATCTGCTCGACGTACTGGGCGTGATGACCACCGAGCAGGTTCGCTTGATCCTGTCCGACTCCAACAGCAGTGCGCTGGTACAAGAGTCCGACAACGACGACTCGGCTTACGTTGTCATGCCGATGCGTCTGTAATCATGCTCAGCAGAACCTAGATGTCCTTAAGTCGCGTCTCGGTCACCGCGGTGCGCAATCTGCACCCGGTGACCTTCTCCCCCTCCCCCCGAATCAACATACTTTACGGCGCCAACGGCAGCGGCAAAACCAGTGTTCTGGAAGCCATTCATCTGCTGGGGCTTGCCCGTTCGTTTCGTAGCAGCCGTCTGTTACCCGTCATCCAATACGAGCAATTGGCGTGTACGGTGTTTGGCCAGGTCGAACTGGCCGAGGGTGGACACAGCGCGTTAGGGATATCTCGCGACCGGCAGGGTGAGTTCCAGATTCGCATCGATGGGCAGAACGCCCGAAGTGCTGCGCAACTGGCAGAGATCCTGCCGTTGCAGTTGATCAACCCGGACAGCTTCCGCCTGCTGGAAGGTGCGCCGAAGATTCGCCGACAGTTTCTCGACTGGGGTGTGTTCCACGTGGAACCCCGATTCATGTCCACGTGGCAGCGCTTGCAGAAGGCCTTGCGCCAGAGAAACTCTTGGCTGCGACATGGTACACTTGACGCCGTTTCGCAAGCGGTTTGGGACAGGGAACTGTGCCAGGCCAGCGCTGAAATAGATGAATACCGCCGCGCTTACATCAAAGCCTTGAAACCAGTCTTTGAACAGACCTTGAGCGAACTGGTTGAGCTTGAGGGCTTAACGCTCAGCTATTACCGAGGCTGGGACAAAGACCGTGAGTTGAGTGCAGTGCTCGCCGGGTCCCTTCAACGGGATCAGCAAATGGGTCATACCCAAGCCGGACCACAACGCGCTGATTTGCGTCTTAGATTGGGCGCACATAACGCCGCGGACATCTTGTCTCGTGGTCAGCAGAAGTTGGTGGTCTGTGCATTGCGGATCGCCCAAGGGCACTTGGTTAGCCAGGCCCGTCGCGGCCAGTGTATTTATCTGGTGGATGATCTGCCGTCCGAACTGGACGAGCACCACCGTCGCGCGCTTTGCCGCTTGCTGGAAGACTTACGCTGCCAGGTCTTTATCACCTGTGTAGATCACGAATTATTGAGGGAAGGCTGGCAGACGGAAACGCCAGTCGCTCTGTTCCACGTGGAACAGGGCCGTATCACCCAGACCCACGACCATCGGGAGTGAAGGCATTGAGCGAAGAAAATACGTACGACTCAACGAGCATTAAAGTGCTGAAAGGCCTGGATGCCGTACGCAAACGTCCCGGTATGTACATTGGTGACACTGACGATGGCAGTGGTCTGCACCACATGGTGTTCGAGGTGGTGGATAACTCGATCGACGAAGCTTTGGCCGGCCATTGCGACGACATCAGCATCATCATCCACCCGGACGAGTCCATCACCGTTCGCGACAACGGTCGTGGCATCCCGGTAGACGTGCACAAAGAAGAAGGCGTCTCGGCGGCCGAGGTCATCATGACCGTGCTGCACGCCGGCGGTAAGTTCGACGATAACTCCTACAAGGTATCCGGCGGTCTGCACGGTGTAGGTGTGTCGGTGGTGAACGCACTGTCCAAAGAACTGATCCTGACCGTTCGCCGCAGCGGCAAGATCTGGGAACAGACTTACGTCCACGGTGTTCCGCAAGAGCCGATGAAAATCGTTGGCGAAAGCGAAACCACTGGCACCCAGATCCACTTCAAGCCTTCGGCTGAAACCTTCAAGAACATCCACTTCAGCTGGGACATCCTGGCCAAGCGGATTCGTGAACTGTCCTTCCTCAACTCCGGTGTCGGCATCGTCCTCAAGGACGAGCGCAGCGGCAAAGAAGAGTTGTTCAAGTATGAAGGTGGCCTGCGTGCGTTCGTTGAATACCTGAACACCAACAAGACTGCGGTCAACCAGGTGTTCCACTTCAACATCCAGCGTGAAGACGGCATCGGCGTGGAAATCGCCCTGCAGTGGAACGACAGCTTCAACGAGAATCTGTTGTGCTTCACCAACAACATCCCTCAGCGCGATGGCGGTACTCACCTGGTGGGTTTCCGTTCCGCACTGACGCGTAACCTGAACACCTACATCGAAGCTGAAGGTCTGGCGAAGAAGCACAAAGTTGCCACCACCGGTGACGATGCCCGCGAAGGCCTGACAGCGATCATTTCGGTAAAAGTGCCGGATCCGAAGTTCAGCTCCCAGACCAAAGACAAGCTGGTGTCTTCCGAAGTGAAGACCGCTGTTGAACAGGAAATGGGCAAGTACTTCTCTGACTTCTTGCTGGAGAACCCGAACGAAGCCAAGCTGGTCGTCGGCAAGATGATCGACGCGGCGCGTGCGCGTGAAGCGGCTCGTAAGGCCCGTGAGATGACCCGCCGTAAAGGCGCGCTGGACATCGCCGGCCTGCCGGGCAAACTGGCTGACTGCCAGGAAAAAGACCCTGCCCTCTCCGAACTGTACCTCGTGGAAGGTGACTCTGCTGGCGGCTCCGCCAAGCAGGGACGCAACCGTCGCACCCAGGCCATTCTGCCGCTCAAGGGCAAGATCCTGAACGTCGAGAAGGCACGCTTCGACAAGATGATCTCTTCGCAGGAAGTGGGCACCTTGATCACCGCGCTGGGCTGCGGTATTGGCCGCGACGAGTACAACATCGACAAGCTGCGTTATCACAACATCATCATCATGACCGATGCTGACGTCGACGGTTCGCACATCCGTACCCTGTTGCTGACCTTCTTCTTCCGTCAGTTGCCGGAGTTGATCGAGCGCGGTTACATCTACATCGCTCAGCCGCCGCTGTACAAGGTCAAGAAAGGCAAGCAAGAGCAATACATTAAAGACGACGACGCCATGGAAGAGTACATGACGCAGTCGGCCCTGGAAGACGCGAGCCTACACCTGAACGAAGAAGCCCCGGGTATCTCCGGCGAAGCCCTCGAGCGTCTGGTGAATGACTTCCGTCTGGTGATGAAGACCCTCAAGCGTTTGTCGCGCCTGTACCCGCAGGAACTGACCGAGCACTTCATCTACCTGCCAGCGGTGAGCATGGAGCAACTGTCCGATCACGCAGCGATGCAGGATTGGATGGCGCAGTTCGAAGTTCGCCTGCGCACCGTCGAGAAATCCGGCCTGGTTTACAAAGCCAGCCTGCGTGAAGACCGTGAACGTAACGTCTGGCTGCCAGAGGTCGAGCTGATCTCCCACGGCCTGTCGAACTACATCACCTTCAACCGGGATTTCTTCGGCAGTAACGATTACAAGACGGTCGTATCGTTGGGCGCTCAATTGAGCACCTTGCTGGACGACGGCGCGTACATCCAGCGCGGCGAGCGCAAGAAGCCGGTCACCGAATTCAAGGAAGCACTTGAATGGCTGATGGCTGAAAGCACCAAGCGTCATACCATCCAGCGCTACAAAGGTCTGGGCGAAATGAACCCGGATCAGCTGTGGGAAACCACCATGGATCCGAGCCAGCGCCGGATGCTCAAAGTGACCATCGAAGACGCCATTGGCGCAGACCAGATCTTCAACACCCTGATGGGTGATGCGGTCGAACCTCGTCGTGACTTCATCGAAAGTAACGCCTTGGCGGTTTCCAACCTGGACTTCTGATCCGGCAGGACCGCTAAAACAAAAAAGGCCAACGCTTAGCGTTGGCCTTTTTTGTTGATCGCCGAAAGGTCCTCATGCGCTAGCGTTGGCCACGCTCTCAAGCCGATACCCATACCCGTAAATCGTCAGCAGTTGCCAACCGCGATCGGCCGTCAGGCCCAGCTTGTTGCGCAGGCGATAAATATGAGTATCCAACGGGCGGGAAGATACTATTTCTTCGTGGGTCCAAAAGCGCTCATACAAGTATTCGCGGGACAAAGGTCGGCCCAGATTGGCGAACAGGCAACGGGCGAGACGGTATTCCCGTTCGGTCAGGCTGATGGGGGTGGAGGCGCGGGTGATGGTGAGTTCGGCGTCGTCGAATTCGAGGTCATTGAAGGTCAGTATTTCGGTGGCCGCGGCGCGTTGCAGCCCATGCCGACGAAGCACCGCGCTGACCCGAGCCATCAGCTCATTGGGACGAAACGGTTTGCTCACGTAATCATCGGCCCCGGCGTTCAACGCCTGGACGATATCGCTTTCGGTATCACGACTGGTGAGCATGATCGCGGCCGGTGGCACATCCATGTGTTCACGGGTCCAACGCAACAAAGCCAGACCGCTGATATCGGGCAGTTGCCAATCGAGGATCAGCAGATCGAAGGTTTCGCGCCGGAGTTGCCGTCGCAAGTCCTCTCCCCGCTCGAAACAATGCAGCGTCCATGCCTGCTCACCCGTGACGGGGATCTGTCGCAGTGTCTGTTCAACCCGGCGCAGTTCAGCGGGCTCGTCATCCAGTATTGCGACACGCATGCCGAGTGGTTCCTTCATCTCGTTAGTGAAAATTCCTACGGGAGTTTAGGCTGATTGATCGAATCTGAACAATTGTGGCGAATTGCTGCGAAGGTCACTTATGCCGGTAAATTCGTTGTCGCTGAGCGGCACAGGGGCATTGGGATGTGCTCCGGCGCAGGGAGTGCCAAGTCACTTTGCAGGCCCGTCGATCGCCGGTTTTCGGCGGTACCCTGCTCAGGGGAAAACACATGGAGTGCCTGCTCGGTTCCGACACAGGGATGTGTCCTCTCCAATATCCTTTGCTCTCATAGCTATCTGCCAGAGCGTCCGCTCAGGTATCGTGCGTCAAATACTTGTGTGCGTTATCCGGCGTGATTTTCATAAGAGCATAAAAGCCAATCCATGAACCCCATGACCTTATTGCTCCCACGCCATTCTGGCGTCTGTCTTTTACTGGTTGCCGGCCTGATGGGATTGCTCTCCCAGAGTGCATCGGCGGCAGTCTCTTTGGCAAAACGCTTGCCTTATATCGATCAAAACCAACAATGCGCGTGGTCAACCGCTGCCGGCGACTGTCGAGCATCTGACCGGCGAAGCCTGGAAGCTGGACGCCAAAGGCAAGCAGACGCCACTGCAGGAAGGTATGTCGATCGACGAGCAGGAAGGCGTCATGACCTCGCCCTCGGCATTTGTCAGCCTGTCCCTGGGTGATGGCTCGCGGGTGGTGTTGCCTTCCAGTTCCCATATCACCCTGCATCTCAATGACGAACATTCGATCCCTCAGGTCATTCTTGAGCAGGGCCAGGTTGAGTCGTATGTGATCAAACGTGCCAGCGACCATGATCGCTTTCAGATCGTCACGCCGGTCGGTGTACTGGGCGTGAGGGGTACGCACTTTCGGGTGCGCAACGATGACGGTGGCGAGGCGCTGCTGGAAGTGTTGAACGGGCAAGTGGCGGTCAATCGTGATGAAAAAACGTCGGGTTTCCGCCCTGCCCGGCCCGTTGCCAAACGCCCCAAGGGCATTGAAGCTGACGAAGTCCAGGTCATGGCCCGCCAGGGTTTGCGTATTCAGAAACAAGGCACGCTGACGCCAATCGACTTGTTACCCGCTCCACGTTTATTAGGTCAGGCCGGTCAGACGGGGAATGTGCCTGTCTGGCAATTGATCATGAAGCCCATCGAAGGGGCTAAGCGTTATCGGGCGCAAGTGGCGACCGACGCAGCCTTTCTGGACATCAAGCAAGAGCAGTTTTCCAGCACACCAGAGGTCAAGTTCCGCGGGCTGAAAGCGTTTTTCTACCATGTTCGCCTGTCGGCCTATGACGCTCAGGGGTTAGAGGGAGAGACCGGGGTGTATGACATTTTCTATTACCCCAGGACCACGCGTGTCCAATAGCGCCTTGGCCGACGACCGATGAAGAGACGACCAAGGAAGGATGACCGCGAGCCGACCCAGGCTCAGCGGTTGTTTCAGCGGATGGTGCGCGAGTGGCTGTGGGTCTGTCTGATCCTGTTGCCGCTGACGGCGATGCTGTCCATGAATCAGGGGCTGGCCCTGAGCAATCTGCTGTATGACAACCTGCGTCGGTTGAGTCCGCTGCCGGTGGATCCGCGAATACTCATCGTCACGATCGATGACTACAGCTTGCAGCAGCTTGGCCAATGGCCGTGGTCGCGGGCCATGCACGCGCAACTGCTGGATCGGCTCAGCGCTGCGAACGTTAAAGGCGTTCTATTCGACGTTATTTTCAGCGAACCCGATAGCCATCCCGCCAACGATCAGCTTTTGGCCCAGGCGGTCTGTCGGGCCGGGAATGTTTTCGTGCCGCTGTTGCGCGAAGGCGTCGCACGTTATGGGCAGCCCTTGGGAGAAATTGAACCGGTGGCTGCGCTGAGCCATTGCGCTAAAGGCGTCGGGCACATCAATGCCGAAGCGGACGCTGATGGGATCGCGCGCAGCGTGTATTTAAGCGAAGGCCCGGCGCAAAAAACACGCCCGCAACTGGCCTGGCTGCTGTACGAAGAAACCCTTACCGACAAGGGAAATGTACCGATGCCTGGTACCCCGGCCCTATCATCGGCGCAAGGCTGGCAGCGAGCCCATGAAATACGGATTCCTTTCATCCATTCCGACGCGGGCTTTCCCACTGTGCCCTACGTCAGCGTATTGCGCGGCGAAGTTCCGCCCGAGTTGCTGCGCGATCGCTTGATCCTGATCGGCTCGACCGCTGCAGGCCTGGGCGACCGCTACGTGACACCGCAATCGGCCAGCCTCGGCACTACACCGGGTGTTGAGATTCAGGCGAATATCCTCAACGGGCTGCTGCAACAGCGCAACATCGTGGTTCTCGACCAGCGCTTGGCGGCGTTGCTATCGGTGATGATTGTCGGTGAGTTGCTGGGCCTGTTGCTGGTGCGTCCGCGTCGCGCCTTATGGCTGACCCTGGGTGCAATGGCCGCCGCTCTGCTGGGCTCGGGTGTACTGTTGCGGCTTGGTTGGTGGTGGTCACCGGCCGCGAGCCTGATCGGTATGATGCTGGGCTACCTGATCTGGAATTGGCGAAGGCTGAACGCGGTGCTCGCCTATTTCGGCTGGGAACTGGCGCGCCTGGACAGCGAGCCAAAAGTCTTTCCCGAACGTCGTCGTACCCAGGCCCCGGCCGGTGATGTGCTGCAAGGGCAAATCGTCGCGCTGGAGCAGGCCATGAGCCGGACCCGCGATACCCGACGTTTCATTGCCGACGGGCTTGAATACCTGCCGGTGGCGACGCTGATCAGCGATCCGAGCGGACGTATTCTGCTGGCCAACCGCAAGGCTCGAGAAGTGTTTTGTCGTGGCCTGGTGGGCGAGGACATGCTCGAGCAACTGAGCGACTTGGGTTACCCGGTACCGTCAAACGGAATGCCATCTGCGTTGTCGACCCTGGAGCCGCTGGAGTTTCGTGACACCCAGGCACGCAGTCTGCGTCTGGACCTGGCACCCCTGTTGCCGGCCGAAGGCGACTCTGTAATTGGCTGGCTACTGAGCCTCACTGACTTGAGCGTCGAGCGCGACGCCGAAGAACAGCGAGCCGTACTGCTGCGCTTTTTGTCCCATGACCTCAGGGCTCCCCATTCGGCGATACTCGCCTTGCTCGACGTCCAGCGGCATCAGGTGCCCAGTGACACTCAAGTGTTCAACCAGATCGAGTTACAAGTACGCAAGGCGCTGAACCTGACCGAGGCTTTTGTGCAGTTGGCAAAAGCCGAGTCCGAGGCCTATCAGTTTCAGCCGAGCATGTTCGCGATGTTGTTACTCGATACCTTCGACCAGGCCTCAAGCATCGCTCATCTGAAGAACATTCAGTTGCTGCATGACCTCGACGAAGACGCTGAAGCGCTGGTCCTGGCCGATCAATCGCTACTGACACGGGCTCTGTTCAATCTGTTGGAAAACGCCATCAAGTACAGTCCGGCGGGCTCGCGGATCTCAGTGCGGGTGAGTTGTGCCGAGGGTTGGCTACTGTGCGAGATCGCCGATCAGGGGCGAGGGATTGCTGTCGATGAACTTCCTGAGTTGTTCAGTCAGTATCGGCGTTTTACCTCGGCTCACGACAGTGACGGCCTGGGACTGGGTTTGTCCATGGTCAAGGCGGTGGTGGATCGTCATGGCGGGAGGATTTCCTGTCGTAGCGTGGTGGGGCAAGGCTCGACGTTCAGCATCCAGTTACCGCTATTGAGCGAGTGATCCAGACGCTGTCAACGGGCATAAAAAAACCGGCTATATCAGCCGGTTTTTTTACGTCCGAAATAAACTTATGCACCTTTTCGGATTTTTTACTTGCTTAAGAAATATGTATGTAAATCATAAGCTTAAGAACTAAATTCAGTGTTTTTCAACAAAACGGTACACAGGTTATCCACAGAATCTCAGACAGCCACTTGATCGGTCGCACTCGGGGCCGCCGGGGCTGCTGGCAGCGAGCCCATCTCGCGCTGCATCTGTTCGTTCCAGGCCTGCACCCGATCATTCAGGTCGGCAATGGCTCGCGGCCCACTGCCCTCGGCGTACATCGGCGCGCCAATGATCACGGTGATCACGCCTTGCTGTTTCGCCCAACCGGTTTTTGGCCAGAACTTGCCGGCATTGTGTGCAATCGGCAGTACCGGTAATGACGCATTGACGGCCAACGCGGTGCCACCGCGGGAAAACTTGCCGATGGTGCCATAGGGAACGCGAGTCCCTTCCGGGAAGATCAGTACCCAGACCTTGTCCTTGAGCAGCTCATCGCCCTTCTTCGCCACATGCTTGAGCGCAGCTTTCGGATTGCCACGGTCAATGGCGATCGGTCGCAGCATCGCCATGGCCCAGCCGAAGAACGGAACGTAGAGCAGTTCGCGCTTGAGCACCTGGCTCAGCGGCTCGAAATACGCCGAGAGAAAAAATGTCTCCCAGGTGCTCTGGTGATTCGACTGAATCACGCAGGGCTGGTCAGGCACGTTCTCGGCACCCTTCACTTCGTAACGGATACCCAGAAAGACTTTGCTCAGCCATAAGGCGCAGCGGCACCAGTACACGTTGATAAAGCGATAGCGCGCCTTGAACGGCAGAAACGGCGCGATAAAAAAGCTCAGGGTGCACCAGAGCAAAGAGCTGGTGCCCAGCAGCAGGTAAAAGAGGAAAGTTCTGATGGCCTGCAGTATCGACATGGCGATATTTACCGTTGCGGGCACTGCCCGCCTATTCAAGCGCACTCCCGATCAGTCCTTGGCCAGGATGTCAGAAGAGCCTTAGTTGTGGATAAGTTCCGCGGCAATCGCCGCCAGATCGTCAAAAATCAAGGTGCCTGCCGGTAGGGTCTTGCCCTGAGTCTTTTCGCCTTTCCCGGTCTTTACCAAAACTGGCTGACAGTCGACGGCTTTGGCGGCTTCCAGGTCACCGAGAGTATCGCCGACGAACCATAGATTCGTCAGCGAAACGTTGTAATGCGCGGCGATGGTTTTCAACATCCCGGGTTTTGGCTTGCGGCAATCGCAGCCATCGTCTGGCCCGTGCGGGCAATAGACAATCAGCCCGACTTCGCCACCCTGCTCCGCCACCAGCTCGCGCAAGCGAGCGTGCATGGCATCCAGGGTGGCGATGTCGTAATAGCCGCGAGCGATGCCCGACTGGTTGGTAGCCACCGCCACCGTCCAGCCGGCCTTGCTCAACTGCGCGATCGCTTCGATCGAACCGGGGAGCGGAATCCACTCCTCCACCGACTTGATGTACGCGTCGGAGTCGTAATTGATCACTCCGTCCCGATCGAGAATCAGCAGTTTCAACAGCAGCCCCTTAGCCCAGCAGCGAAATGTCGGCGACGCCGAGGAACAAGCCACGCAGACGCGCCAGCAGCGCATAACGGTTGGCTCGCACCTTGGCATCTTCGGCGTTGACCATCACCGCTTCGAAGAACGCATCCACCGGCTCGCGTAAGGCAGCCAGACGTGCCAGCGATTCGCTGTACTGACGAGCAGCCGCCATCGGCTGGACAGCCTGGTCAGCCTGCTGGATCGCCGAATACAGGGAGAACTCGTTGGCGTTGTCGAAGTACTTGGCTTCAACGACCGAAGGAACAGAGCCTTCGACCTTGCTAAGCAGGTTCGAAACGCGCTTGTTCACAGCGGCCAGGGCTGCGGCTTCCGGCAATTTGCGGAACGCTTCTACCGCTTGTACACGCTGATCGAAATCCAGCGCCGAACCCGGCTTCAGGGCACGAACCGACAGGTAAGTCCCGACATCAACGCCTTCGTCTTCATAACGGGCACGCAGACGATCGAAGATGAATTCCAGCACCGAGTCATTCAGGCCGGCAGCTTTGACCTTGGTGCCGAACGCATTCACGGCAAACGCCACGGCGTCATTCAGGTCCAGGTCGAGCTTCTTGTCGATCAGGATCCGCAATACACCCAGCGCTGCACGGCGCAGGGCGTACGGGTCTTTGCTCCCGGTTGGCAGCATGCCGATACCGAAAATACCCACCAGCGTGTCGAGCTTGTCGGCGATGGCCACGGCCGCACCGGTCAGGGTGGTCGGCAGTTCAGCACCGGCACCGCGTGGCATGTACTGCTCGTTCAGCGCCAGGGCGACTTCTTCCGGCTCGCCGTCGTTGCGGGCGTAGTAGTAACCGGCGACACCTTGCATCTCCGGGAACTCACCGACCATCTCGGTCGCCAGGTCGCACTTGGACAGCAGGCCGGCACGGGAAGCCCAGGCCGGGTTGCCACCAATGCGTTGAGCGATGAACGCGGCGAGCCTGGAAACACGTTCGGCCTTGTCGTAGACGCTGCCGAGTTTTTCCTGGAACACCACATTCTGCAGGCGCAGGTTGAAGTCTTCGAGTTTTTGCTTCTTGTCTTGCTTGAAGAAGAACTCGGCGTCGGTCAGGCGTGGGCGAACCACTTTCTCGTTACCGGCGATGATCTGCTGCGGGTCTTTGCTTTCGATGTTGGCCACGGTAATGAAACGAGGCAGCAACTTGCCATCGGCATCCAGCAGGCAGAAATATTTCTGGTTGTCCTGCATGGTGGTGATCAGCGCTTCTTGCGGCACGTCCAGGAAACGTTCTTCGAACGAGCACACCAGCGGCACCGGCCATTCGACCAGCGCGGTCACTTCGTCGAGCAGGCCCGGCGGCACGATGGCCGTACCTTCCTGCTGCGTCGCCAGTTCTTCGGTGCGCTTGCTGATCAGCTCGCGACGCTCGTTGGCGTCGGCCAGCACATAAGCCGCACGCAGATCGCTCAGGTAGTTGGCCGGCGAGGTGATGCGCACGTTTTCAGGATGGTGGAAGCGGTGACCACGGGAATCGCGGCCGGACTTCTGGGCGAGGATGGTGCAGTCGATGACATGGTCACCAAGCAGCATCACCAGCCATTGGGTCGGGCGAACGAATTCTTCTTTGCGAGCACCCCAGCGCATGCGCTTGGGGATAGGCAGGTCGTTCAGGGAGTCTTCAACGATGGTCGGCATCAGGCTCGCGGTCGGCTTGCCGGCGATGCTTTGGCTGTAGCGCAGTTTTGGACCGCTCTGATCGATCTCGCTCAGGTCGACGCCGCACTTCTTGGCGAAGCCCAGGGCTGCTTGAGTCGGGTTGCCTTCGGCATCGAACGCGGCCTGACGCGGCGGGCCGTCGAGGTTGATGCTGCGATCCGGCTGTTGGGTCGCCAGCGCGGTAATCAGCACGGCCAGACGACGTGGCGCGGCGTAGACGGTTTTGGTTTCGTAGTTCAGGCCGGCAGCTTGCAGGCCTTTGTCGATACCGGCCATAAACGCTTCGGCCAGGGTATTCAGGGCTTTGGGTGGCAGTTCTTCGGTGCCCAGTTCAACCAGAAAATCTTGAGCACTCATTGTGCAGCCTCCAGCTTGGCCAGTACTTCATCACGCAGGTCCGGGGTCGCCATCGGGAAGCCCAGCTTGGCGCGAGCCAGCAGGTAGGCTTGCGCAACGGAACGCGCCAGGGTGCGGACCCGCAGAATGTATTGCTGACGCGCGGTCACCGAAATCGCCCGGCGCGCATCCAGCAGGTTGAAGGTGTGGGAAGCCTTCAACACCATTTCGTAGCTCGGCAACGGCAATGGCTGATCAAGTTCGATCAGGCGCTTGGCTTCGCTTTCATAGAAGTCGAACAACTCGAACAGCTTCTCGACGTTGGCGTGTTCGAAGTTGTAGGTCGACTGCTCCACTTCGTTCTGGTGGAACACGTCGCCGTAGGTCACCTTGCCGAACGGACCGTCAGCCCACACCAGGTCGTAGACCGAGTCGACGCCTTGCAGGTACATGGCCAGACGCTCCAGGCCGTAAGTGATCTCGCCGGTCACCGGGTAGCATTCGATGCCGCCCGCTTGCTGGAAGTAAGTGAATTGCGTCACTTCCATGCCATTGAGCCAGACTTCCCAGCCCAGACCCCAGGCGCCCAGCGTTGGCGACTCCCAGTTGTCTTCGACGAAACGGATGTCGTGCACCAGCGGGTCGAGGCCCACGTGCTTGAGGGAGCCCAGGTACAGTTCCTGGAAGTTGTCCGGGTTCGGCTTCAGGACTACCTGGAACTGGTAGTAGTGCTGCAGACGGTTCGGGTTTTCGCCGTAGCGGCCGTCAGTCGGGCGACGACTGGGCTGCACATAAGCGGCGTTCCAGGTTTCCGGGCCGATGGCGCGCAGGAACGTGGCAGTGTGGAAAGTGCCGGCGCCTACTTCCATATCGTAGGGCTGAAGTACCACACAACCTTGCTCGGCCCAGTATTGCTGGAGGGCGAGGATCAAGTCTTGGAAGGTACGCACGGCTGGCGTAGGCTGGCTCACGAAATTCACCTGTTTCTTGGGCTGCGATTTAAAGAGCGGGAGTATACCCGATTCGGTCCTGCGCACGCCCCCTGGAGCCTTATGCCACGCTGCTTTTGGTGTACCGAAGATCCGCTGTACATGGCTTATCACGATCAGGAGTGGGGCACGCCGCTACGCGATGCGCAGGGTTTGTTCGAGTTGCTTTTGCTCGAAGGGTTCCAGGCCGGGCTTTCCTGGATCACTGTGTTGCGCAAACGAGAGCGTTATCGCGAGGTGCTGTTTGGCTTCGACGTGCAGCGTGTGGCACAGATGAGCGACGCGGAAATCGATGAATTGATGCTCGATCCGGGGATCATCCGCAATCGCCTCAAACTCAATGCCGCCCGGCGCAATGCCCAGGCCTGGCTGGCGCTGGAGGACCCGGTGGCGTTTCTCTGGTCGTTCGTCGGCGGAGCGCCGGTGATCAATCATTTCAAGGATCGCAGTGAAGTGCCGGCCGTGACACCAGTTGCCGTCGAGATGAGCAAAGGCCTGAAAAAAGCCGGATTCACGTTCGTCGGCCCGACCATTTGTTACGCGTTGATGCAGGCCTCGGGCATGGTCATGGACCACACCCGGGATTGCGATCGCTACGCCACCTTGGCGAACGGCGGTTAGAATAGCCGCCTCGCGCACAGCACAAGATCAGGAGTGACCTGTGGATAAGTTGAAAGGCGCCTTGCTGGTAGGCGCTCTGCGTCTGTTTGCCCTGCTTCCTTGGCGGGCAGTGCAGGCGGTGGGTTCAGCAATTGGCTGGATCATGTGGAAAACCCCCAACCGTTCCCGCGACGTGGTGCGGATCAACCTCGCCAAGTGCTTTCCGCAGATGGACCCGGCCGAACGCGAGCGTTTAGTCGGACAGAGCCTGAAAGACATCGGCAAGTCCCTGACCGAGAGCGCCTGCGCATGGATCTGGCCGGCTCAGCGTTCCATAGATCTGGTGCGCGAAGTCGAAGGTCTCGATGTGCTTAAAGACGCCCTCGCCTCCGGCAAAGGTGTGGTCGGCATCACCAGCCACCTGGGCAACTGGGAAGTGTTGAACCACTTCTATTGCAACCAGTGCAAACCGATCATTTTCTACCGTCCGCCCAAGCTCAAGGCGGTGGATGAGTTGCTGCGCAAGCAGCGGGTGCAATTGGGTAACCGGGTGGCCGCTTCCACCAAGGAAGGCATCCTCAGCGTGATCAAGGAAGTGCGTAAAGGGGGGGCAGTGGGCATTCCGGCTGACCCGGAACCGGCCGAATCCGCCGGGATCTTCGTGCCGTTCTTCGCCACTCAGGCCCTGACCAGTAAATTCGTGCCGAACATGCTGGCCGGCGGCAAAGCGGTCGGCGTGTTCCTGCATGCCCTGCGGCTGCCGGACGGTTCGGGTTACAAAGTGATCCTCGAAGCCGCCCCGGAGGCTATGTACAGCACCGACACCGAAACCTCCTGCGCGGCGATGAGCCAGGTGGTCGAGCGCTATGTGCGAGCTTATCCAAGCCAGTACATGTGGAGCATGAAACGCTTCAAGAAGCGTCCGCCGGGCGAAGAACGCTGGTATTGAGGCTGTGGATAACGCTGGTAAAAATTAAAAGATCGC
The DNA here is from genome assembly GCF_053629455.1 of Pseudomonas sp. F-14 TE3482. Taxonomy (NCBI): domain Bacteria; kingdom Pseudomonadati; phylum Pseudomonadota; class Gammaproteobacteria; order Pseudomonadales; family Pseudomonadaceae; genus Pseudomonas; species Pseudomonas sp. F-14 TE3482. Next base: position 1,178,128 of record NZ_JBRJII010000001.1, on the reverse strand, counting down.
AGGCTTCGCCAGCGCCTACAAAAGGCGCGGCGTACACCCCCGTAGGAGCTGCCGCAGGCTGCGATCTTTTGATCTTTGGCCTGCGTGACTTCTGATCAGTGCGCCTGACGCTCAAGCTTTTTCAAAAACACCGTCATTTCCTTCTCGGCCTGTTTGTCGCCATGGTTGCGGGCGGCTTCCAGGCCCTGTTCCCAGGCCTGACGTGCCGCCGCGTAATCCGCCAGCGCCAGATGGGCCTTGCCCAATAGCTTCCAGGCCGCCGAATACTTCGGATCGAACTCGACGCAGCGCTGGAAATGCTCTGCGGCTTTGGCATTTTCACCAAGATCCAGATAACCCTTGCCCAGGCCGAAGCGCAGCAGCGAGTTATCCACACCCTTGGCGAGCATTTTTTCCAGGGATTCGATCATGGTGGATTCCTTATTGAGGTTATTCAGGGATGCCTGTTCGTTCTTGAGATTGCTTTCGCGGGCAAGCCCGCTCCCACAGGAATCTTCGGTCGTACACAAAATATGTGTTCACTGCAAAACACTGTGGGAGCGGGCTTGCCCGCGAAGGGGCCCGGCCAGCCACTGCAAATGCCGGATCAGAAGAAGCTCAACCCCACATGGAACAGCTTCTCCACATCCCGAATATGCTTTTTATCCACAAGGAACAGAATCACATGGTCGCCGGCTTCGATCACCGTTTTGTCGTGGGCGATGATCACTTCTTCGTCGCGGATGATCGCGCCGATGGTGGTCCCCGGTGGCAGGCCGATGTTTTCAATGGCCTTGCCGATCACCTTGCTCGACTTTTCATCACCGTGGGCGATGGCCTCGATGGCTTCCGCCGCACCTCGACGCAATGAGTGCACGCTGACGATATCGCCGCGCCGCACGTGGGCCAGCAAGGTGCCGATGGTCGCCAATTGCGGGCTGATGGCGATGTCGATGTCGCCGCCCTGGATCAGGTCGACGTAGGCCGGGTTGTTGATGATCGTCATCACCTTCTTCGCGCCCAGGCGCTTGGCCAGCAGCGACGACATGATGTTGGCTTCGTCGTCGTTGGTCAGCGCCAGGAAGATATCGGCGTCGGCGATGTTCTCCTCGATCAGCAGGTCGCGGTCGGAGGCACTGCCCTGCAACACCACGGTGCTGTCGAGGGTGTCCGAGAGATGGCGGCAGCGGGCCGGGTTCATCTCGATGATCTTCACCTGATAACGGCTTTCGATGGCCTCGGCCAAGCGCTCGCCAATCTGCCCGCCGCCAGCGATGACGATACGTTTGTAGCTCTCATCCAGGCGGCGCATTTCGCTCATCACCGCGCGAATGTTCGCTTTGGCGGCGATGAAAAATACTTCATCGTCGGCCTCGATCACCGTATCGCCCTGGGGCAGGATCGGCCGGTCACGACGGAAAATCGCCGCAACGCGGGTTTCGACGTTCGGCATGTGTTCACGCAACTGGCGCAATTGCTGACCTACCAGCGGACCGCCGTAATAGGCTTTCACTGCCACCAGTTGCGCCTTGCCTTCGGCGAAGTCGATTACCTGCAACGCCCCCGGATGCTGGATCAGGCGCTTGATGTAATTGGTGACGACTTGCTCCGGACTGATCAGCACGTCGACCGGAATCGCTTCGTTATCGAACAGTTCGGCGCGGGTCAGGTACGCGGCTTCGCGGACCCGGGCGATCTTGGTCGGTGTGTGAAACAGAGTGTGAGCGACCTGACAGGCCACCATGTTGGTTTCGTCACTGTTGGTCACCGCAACCAGCATGTCGGCGTCGTCGGCACCGGCCTGACGCAGGATGGTCGGCAGCGAACCGCGACCTTGCACGGTGCGGATGTCCAGTCGATCACCGAGATCGCGCAGGCGTTCGCCATCGGTGTCGACCACAGTGATGTCATTGGCTTCACTGGCCAGATGTTCTGCCAGCGAACCGCCGACCTGCCCTGCGCCGAGGATGATGATTTTCATCCATTCACTCCTTAAAACCGGTTAACCGCGCGCGGCGGCAATCTTGATCAGCTTGGCGTAATAGAACCCGTCGTGGCCACCTTCCTGTGCCAGCAATTGGCGACCATGGGGCTGCTTGATGCCGGCCTGACTGGCGATATCGAGTTCACGGGCACCCGGCGTGCGAGCGAGGAACGCTTCGATGACTTCGGTGTTCTCGCTCGGCAGCGTGGAGCAGGTGGCGTAAAGCAGAATGCCGCCCACTTCCAACGTTATCCACAGGGCGTCGAGCAGCTCGCCTTGAAGCACCGCCAGCGCGGCGATGTCATCGGGTTGGCGGGTCAGTTTGATGTCCGGATGACGACGAATTACCCCGGTGGCCGAGCACGGCGCGTCCAGCAGAATGCGTTGGAATGGCTTGCCGTCCCACCAGCTCGCGGTGTCGCGGCCGTCGGCGGCGATCAGTTCGGCGCTCAGGCCCAGGCGTGCAAGGTTTTCCCGCACCCGCACCAGACGTTTGGCTTCCAGATCCACAGCCACCACGCCAGCCAGTTTTGGCTCGGCTTCAAGGATGTGGCAGGTTTTGCCGCCCGGTGCGCAGCAGGCGTCCAGCACCCGTTGGCCTGGCGCCAGGTCCAGCAGGTCAGCGGCCAGTTGCGCGGCTTCGTCCTGCACGCTGATCCAGCCTTCGGCGAAACCTGGCAGGCTGCGCACGTCGGCAGCGGCGTCGAGGATGATGCCGTCCTGACTGTAAATGCACGGCGTGGCAGCGATGCCCGCTTCAGTCAGCAACCCGAGATAAGCATCGCGAGTGTGATGGCGACGGTTGACCCGCAAAATCATCGGCGGGTGCGCGTTGTTCGCCGCGCAAATGGCTTCCCACTGCTCAGGCCAGAAGGCTTTGAGGGATTTTTGCAGCCAGCGTGGGTGAGCGGTGCGTACCACCGGGTCGTGCTCCAGCTCGGCCAGCAGCGCTTCGCTTTCCCGTTGGGCGCGGCGCAAAACGGCGTTGAGCAAGGCTTTGGCCCACGGTTTTTTCAGTTTGTCGGCGCAACCGACGGTTTCGCCGATGGCAGCGTGGGCCGGAACCCGGGTGTAGAGCAGTTGGTAGAGACCGACCAACAACAGCGCCTCGACATCGGCATCAGCTGCCTTGAACGGCTTTTGCAGCAACTTGGCCGCCAACGCCGACAAACGTGGCTGCCAACGAGCCGTGCCGAACGCCAGGTCCTGGGTGAAGCCGCGATCGCGGTCTTCGACCTTGTCCATTTGCGTCGGCAGAGAACTGTTGAGTGAGGCTTTTCCGTTAAGAACAGCAGCAAGTGCCTTGGCGGCAGCCAGACGTGGATTCATTGAGCGTCCGCCGCTTGACCGAGAACGGTGCCGACAGCGAATTTCTCACGACGGCTGTTGAACAAGTCGCTGAAGTTCAGCGCCTTGCCGCCGGGCAATTGCAGACGGGTCAGGCACAGCGCCTGTTCACCGCAGGCGACGACCAAGCCGTCCTTGCTGGCACTGAGGATTTCACCCGGTGCGCCCTGCCCTTCGGCCTGGCTCGCAGCCAGCACTTTCAGCGCTTCGCCGTTCAGCGTGCTGTGGGTGATCGGCCAAGGGTTGAAAGCACGAACCAGACGCTCCAGCTCAACCGCCGGGCGGCTCCAGTCAATGCGTGCTTCGTCCTTGTTCAATTTGTGTGCGTAGGTGGCGAGGCTGTCGTCCTGCACTTCGCCTTCCAGAGTGCCTGCAGCCAGGCCAGCAATCGCCTGCACCACGGCCGGTGGGCCCATCTCTGCGAGGCGATCATGGAGGCTGCCGCCGGTGTCTTCTGCGCTGATCGGCGTGGTGACTTTGAGCAACATCGGCCCGGTATCCAGACCCAGTTCCATACGCATCACGGTCACGCCGCTTTCGCTATCGCCCGCCTCAACGGCGCGCTGGATCGGTGCCGCACCGCGCCAGCGTGGCAGCAAGGAAGCGTGGCTGTTGATGCAGCCCAGACGCGGGATATCCAGCACCACTTGCGGCAGGATCAGCCCGTAGGCGACCACCACCAGCAAGTCCGGTTTCAGTGCGGCGAGTTCAGCCTGAGCATCTTCGTTGCGCAGGGTTGGCGGCTGCAACACCGGGATATTGTTTTCCAACGCCAACTGCTTGACCGGGCTCGGCATCAGCTTCTGCCCACGGCCTGCCGGACGGTCCGGTTGGGTGTAGACCGCAACGATTTCGTAAGGACTGTCGAGCAGAGCCTTGAGGTGTTCGGCGGCGAATTCCGGGGTACCGGCAAAGACAATGCGCAGTGGCTCAGTCATGGGAAGCTCTCAATTACAAAGCAGTCGCAAAAGAAAAAGGCTTGCCGCAGCAAGCCTTTGAAAGAAGGGCATCAAGCGTTCTGGCGATGGAGCTTTTCCAGTTTCTTCTTGATCCGGTCGCGTTTGAGCGTGGACAGGTAATCAACGAACAATTTGCCGTTGAGGTGGTCGCATTCATGCTGGATGCATACCGCAAGCAGGCCTTCGGCGATCAGTTCGTACGGTTGGCCGTCGCGATCCTGGGCCTTGATTTTGACCTTTTGCGGGCGATCGACGTTTTCGTAGAAGCCCGGCACCGAGAGGCAGCCTTCCTGGTACTGGTCCACCTCGTCAGTCAGGACTTCGAACTCGGGGTTGATGAACACTCGCGGTTCGCTGCGGTCTTCGGAGAGGTCCATCACGACGATACGTTTGTGCACGTTGACCTGGGTCGCGGCGAGGCCGATGCCTGGCGCTTCATACATTGTTTCAAACATGTCATCGACCAACTGACGCACTTCGTCGTCCACTACAGCCACTGGTTTGGCGATAGTGCGCAGGCGCGAGTCGGGGAATTCGAGGATGTCTAAAATGGCCATAAGCTCAATTGCTGCACGTGTGAGGTAAAGTCGGGTCGATGGCCTGGCGAGTCCGAGGATGCAGGCTACCGTTGTGAACGTAGCTTCCCGCTTTTCAATAATGAGCCGGAAGCGAGCCACGAGGGCTCTGGCGTTTCACGCGAACGTACATAATAAAGGGATTCACCGCATGAGGAAATCACTACTCGCCTTGCTCCTTCTGGCCTCGGCCGGTTTTGCGCATGGGCAAGTGCAACTCAGGGAAGGTTTTCCACAGCAATACACCGTGGTGGCAGGGGACACACTCTGGGATATTTCCGCCAAATACCTGCGTGAGCCATGGGAGTGGCCGCAGCTTTGGCAGGCCAATCCACAGATCGAAAACCCCAATCTCATCTATCCGGGCGATACGCTGTCGCTGGTCTACGTCAACGGTCAGCCACGTCTGACCCTCAATCGCGGCGCTTCCCGGGGCACCATCAAGCTTTCGCCACGAATCCGCAGCTCGCCGGTGGCCGACGCCATTCCGAGCATTCCGCTGAAATCGATCAACAGCTTTCTGCTGAGCAATCGCATCGTCGACAAGGCAGAGGATTTCGACAAGGCGCCCTATATCGTCGCCGGCGATGCCGAACGGGTGCTCAGTGGCACCGGTGATCGAATATTCGCGCGTGGCCATTTCGACCCGGCACAACCGGTGTACGGCATCTTCCGTCAGGGCAAGGTCTACACCGATCCGCAGAGCAAGGAGTTTCTGGGGATCAACGCCGACGACATCGGTGGCGGCGAAATCATTGCCACTGAGGGCGATGTCGCCACCCTGGCCCTGCAACGCACCACTCAGGAAGTGCGACTCGGCGACCGCTTATTCGGCGGCGAAGAACGCTCGATCAATTCGACCTTCATGCCCAGTGCCCCGACAACCGAAATCAACGGCTTGATCATTGATGTGCCGCGAGGGGTCACCCAGATCGGCGCACTGGATGTCGTCACGCTGAACAAGGGGCAGCGCGATGGCCTGGCCGAAGGCAATGTGCTGGTGGTGATGAAAACCGGTGAAACCGTGCGTGACCGGATCACCGGCCAGCCATTGAAAATTCCCGACGAGCGGGCCGGGCTGCTGATGGTATTCCGCACCTACGACAAGCTCAGCTACGGGCTTGTCCTTAACGCATCGCGCTCCTTGGCGGTGATGGACAAGGTGCGAAATCCTTAAGCCTGCTCACAAGTTACCAACAGAGTTATCCACAGCTTATTCCCGATTCGATGGGACTCTATAACGATCAAGGATGATCTATGTCGTTGTCTGCCTGTATGTCCGTTTCCCCCGCGGAACTGGAAGCCCGTTTACGCCTGCACCGTTTGCCGGAACTCGGCCCTGCGCGTTTCAAGAAGTTGCTTGAGGCCTTCGGCTCTGCCTCCAAAGCCATCAGCGCACCGGCTAGCGCCTGGCGTGCATTGGGCCTGCCGCTCACTTGCGCGGAGGGCCGGCGCTCTATTGAAGTCCGTGACGGCGCCCGTCATGCATTAGCCTGGTTAGAGCGCCCGGGCCAGCATTTACTGATGTGGGACCAACCTGACTACCCCGCGTTGCTGGCGCAAATCAGCGATGCGCCGCCGCTGTTATTCGTCGCGGGCGATCCGGTAATTCTGGAAAAACCACAGCTGGCGATGGTCGGCAGCCGCCATGCTTCGCGACCGGGCATGGACACCGCCACCGCGTTTTCCCGCACGCTGGCCGGCGCCGGTTTTGTCATCACCAGCGGTCTGGCCCTGGGCATCGATGCGGCGGCGCATCAGGCGGCTCTGGACGTTGGCGGGCAAACGGTCGGCGTACTTGGCACGGGGCTTGAAAATTTTTATCCACAGCGCAATCGGCGACTGGCAGACGCCATGATTGCCTCGGGAAGCGCGGTCCTTTCGGAGTTCCCGCTGGACGCCGGCCCTTCCCCCAGCAACTTCCCCCGGCGCAATCGAATCATCAGCGGTTTGTCCCTCGGCGTGCTCGTGGTCGAGGCGAGTGTTGCCAGTGGTTCGTTGATCACCGCCAGGCTGGCGGCGGAACAGGGGCGTGAGGTGTATGCGATTCCAGGGTCGATCCATCACCCCGGGGCAAAGGGTTGCCATCAGTTGATTCGCGACGGTGCGGTGCTGGTGGAAACCATCGAGCATATCCTCGAAGCCTTGCGCGGCTGGCAAAGGCTGCCGTTATCCTCGGAAACGCCGCAGACGACAGAGACTCATCCGCTGCTCATATTGCTCCACGCGGCGCCCCATACCAGCGAAGCCTTGGCGATCACCAGCGGCTGGGCATTGTCGAAAGTGTTGGCAGCGCTGACGGAACTGGAAATGGACGGCCGTGCGGTCTGTGAAAGTGGCCGCTGGCTTGCACGGGGACGCTAGGTTTTGCATGGAAGATCGGTAAACTGCCCAGAGCCTTATTCCGGAGAGTCTTTCATGGTTAACAGTTGGCGTGTGCAACAAGCCGCACGAGAAGTTCGCGCCGGGGCGGTCATTGCCTATCCAACCGAAGCTGTCTGGGGCCTGGGTTGTGACCCGTGGAACGAAGAGGCGGTGGATCGTCTGCTGCTGATCAAGGGACGGTCTGTGGATAAAGGTCTGATTCTGGTGGCCGACAATATTCGCCAGTTCGACTTCCTCTTCGAAGACTTCCCTGAATTGTGGATGGACCGCATGGCCAGCACTTGGCCGGGCCCCAACACCTGGCTGGTGCCGCATCAAAATATGTTGCCCCAGTGGATTACCGGTGTGCATGAAACGGTGGCGTTGCGGGTTAGCGATCACCCACTGGTGCGGGATTTGTGTGCGGTGGTCGGGCCGTTGGTGTCGACCTCGGCTAACCCTCAGGGGCGGCCAGCGGCGCGGACGCGGATTCGCGTGGAGCAGTATTTCCGCGGGCAGGTTGATTGGGTGCTGGGCGGCAATCTGGGTGGGCGGAAGAATCCGAGCGTCATTCGCGATCTGGCGACCGGCCACGTTGTGCGCCCGGATTAAGTCCGCATCATCGTTCATCGCGGGCAAGCCTCGCTCCCACAGATCCGAGTCGTACACGAATAATGTGCACGACCGAAGTCCTGTGGGAGCGGGCTTGCCCGCGATGGCGTCCTCAAGGCAACAAAACAGTCGAGCCAGTCGTACGCCGCGCCGACAATTCGGTCTGCGCTTTGGCCGCTTCAGCCAATGGATACCGCTGACTGATGTCCACCGTAAGCTTCCCGCTGATGATCATCTCGAACAGCTCATCGGCCATGTTTTGCAGGTTTTCAGCGTTGTTGGCGTAGGTCGCCAGAGTCGGTCGGGTCACGTACAGCGAACCCTTCCCCGCGAGAATCCCCAGATTCACTCCATCCACTGCGCCTGATGCATTACCGAAACTCACCACCAGCCCCCGAGGCGCGACGCTGTCGAGCGATGTCAGCCAGGTATCTTTGCCTACACCGTCGTACACCACCGGCACCTTTTTACCGTCAGTCAATTCCAGCACCCGTTGTGCGACGTTTTCATGGCTGTAATCGATGGTCGCCCAGGCACCATTGGCTTTCGCCAGGGCGGCTTTCTCTGCTGAACTGACTGTGCCGATCAGCTTAACGTCCAAGGCCTTGGCCCATTGGCAGGCCAGGGAACCGACGCCTCCGGCTGCCGCGTGGAACAGAATGGTTTCGCCACCCTTGAGTTCATACGTCTGACGCAGCAAGTACTGCACGGTCAGGCCTTTGAGCATCACGCCGGCGGCCTGTTCGAAGCTGATGGCATCCGGCAGATGGACCAGATTGGCTTCCGGCAATACATGAACGTCGCTATAAGCACCCAATGGGCCGCTGCCGTACGCCACGCGATCGCCAATCTTGAAGCGGGTGACTTCGCTGCCGATTGCTTCGACCACGCCCGCGCCTTCAGCGCCCAGGCCCGACGGCAAGGCGGGTGGCGCATAGAGACCACCGCGGTAATAGGTGTCAATGAAGTTCAGGCCGATGGCCTTGTTGGTCACGCGCACCTGCAGCGGGCCGGGTTCGGCGGGCTGGTAATCGACATGCTCAAGCACTTCGGGACCGCCATGGGCGCGGAACTGGATACGCTTTGCCATCTGCACTTTCCTTAAGTATCAGCTTCTAGAGTTGTAGCGCCAAGCGCCCTATCGGACTCTTAAAGCTTGACCTTCGTCAACTGCGACGGCACAAGGTGCAGTGTTATCCTACGCAGCAATTTGCCGCCGGCCTGTATGAGCGCCGCGTAGCTTTGCCCGATTCAAGGTGATGCCATGACTACCCGCACCGAGGCCGTAAAAGCCTACCTGCTCGACCTGCAAGACCGCATTTGCGCTGCTTTGGAAGCTGAAGACGGCGGCGCGCATTTCGTCGAAGACGCCTGGACCCGCCCTGCCGGCGGTGGTGGTCGCACCCGGGTGATCGAAAACGGCGCGGTCATTGAAAAGGGCGGCGTCAACTTTTCCCACGTCTTTGGCAGCGGTCTCCCACCCTCTGCCAGCGCTCATCGGCCAGAACTGGCCGGCCGAGGCTTCGAAGCCTTGGGCGTGTCTTTGGTGATTCACCCGCACAACCCCCATGTACCGACGTCCCACGCCAATGTGCGCTTTTTCATCGCCGAGAAAGAAGGTGAAGAGCCGGTCTGGTGGTTCGGTGGCGGCTTCGACCTGACCCCTTATTACGGTAATGAAGAAGATTGCGTGCACTGGCACCGCGTCGCCGAACAGGCCTGCGCGCCGTTCGGGCCAGACGTCTACCCGCGCTACAAAGCCTGGTGCGACAGTTACTTCCACATCAAGCATCGCCACGAGCCGCGTGGCATCGGCGGCCTGTTTTTCGATGACTTGAACGAGTGGGACTTCGAGACCAGCTTCGCCTTCATGCGCGCCATCGGCGATGCGTTCATCGACGCTTACCTGCCAATCGTGCAGCGCCGCAAGAACGATGCGTTCACGGCCAAACAGCGTGAATTCCAGGAGTTTCGCCGTGGCCGTTACGTCGAGTTCAACCTGGTCTATGACCGCGGCACGCTGTTCGGCCTGCAATCGGGCGGGCGTACCGAGTCGATCCTGATGTCGCTGCCGCCGCAAGTGCGCTGGGCCTACGACTGGAAAGCCGAGCCGGGCAGTGAAGAAGCGCGCCTGACCGAGTACTTCCTGCAAGACCGCGATTGGTTGGCGAAGGCCTGATTCCAGGGTTTGAGTTTTTGCATCGTCGGGGTTGCCGTCAAGATCGCAACCTTCGGCAGCTCCTACGGTTGAGGAATGTAGATGGATCGTTACGTCGTATTCGGTAATCCGATTGGCCACAGCAAGTCGCCGCTGATCCACCGTTTGTTCGCCGAGCAAACGGGGCAAAAACTCGATTACAGCACTTTGCTGGCGCCCCTCGATGATTTTTCCGGCTGTGCCCGGGCATTTTTCCGTGAAGGGCGTGGGGCGAATGTGACGGTGCCGTTCAAGGAAGACGCTTATCGCCTGGCGAACAGCTTGACGAAGCGGGCGCAGCGGGCTGGCGCGGTGAATACCCTGAGCAAACTGGCCGATGGCAGTCTGCTGGGCGACAACACCGATGGCGCCGGGCTGGTGCGGGACCTGACGGTCAATGCCGGTTTCAGCCTCAAGGGCAAACGCATCCTGCTGCTGGGTGCGGGCGGCGCGGTGCGCGGTGCGCTGGAGCCGTTGCTGGCGGAGCAACCGGCATCAGTGATCATCGCTAACCGCACGGTGGAAAAAGCCGAGTTGCTGGCGCAATTGTTCGCGGATCTGGGGCCGGTATCGGCCAGTGGTTTCGATTGGTTGCAGGAGCCGGTGGACCTGATCATCAACGCTACGTCGGCGAGCCTGTCAGGCGATGTACCGCCGATTGCCAGCAGCTTGATCGAGCCGGGCAAGACGGTTTGCTATGACATGATGTACGGCAAGGAGCCGACCTCCTTCTGCCGCTGGGCTAGCGAGCACGGCGCGGCGGTGGCGATGGATGGCCTGGGAATGTTGGCAGAGCAGGCGGCGGAAGCTTTCTACCTGTGGCGCGGTGTGCGCCCGGATACAGCGCCGGTATTGGCCGAACTCCGCCGGCAATTGGCCGCTTAGTTCTCTGTGGCGAGGGAGCTTGCTCCCGTTGGGTTGCGAAGCGACCCTAAAATCTGCGGGCGCTTCGCACCCGAGCGGGAGCAAGCTCCCTCGCCACAGTGGTCTGTGTTTATTCCAAGGTGGGATGTTTCAATCTTCGAAGCGGATCGGGCACTTCTCCGCGCCTTCGAGCTTTCTCAACTCCTCCACCACCTGCGGCCGTGCCCGCCGCAGCGTCAGGCTGCGATCCTGGCGTAGCAGCCGTCGTGCTTCCTGGTGCAGCATTTCCACGCCCGAATAGTCGATGAAGTTGATCTGCTGCGCCTCGATCACCACCCGCGCGCCGTGCATTCGTTGCAAACGCACCTGCAGGTAATGGCTGGCGCCGAAAAAGATCGAACCGCCGACTCGCAGAATGTCTTCGTCGCCCTCACGCCAATGCTGCACCCGAGGTTGCGAGGTGCGTTTGAGGTAGAAGAACAACGATGCCAGCACTCCGGCGTAGATCGCCGTTTGCAACTCCAGCAACAGCGTCGCGACACAGGTCAGCGCCATGACCAGAAACTCGGCACGGCTGACTCGTAACAACGCGCGAATGCCGCGATGGTCGACCAATCCCCAGGCGATCAACAAAATGCTACCGGCCATGGCCGGGATCGGAATGTGCGCGATCAATACCGCACCGAAGATAGCGAACAAGGCTACCCAAACCGCGGAAAAAACCCCTGCCAACGGTGAGCAGGCACCGGCGTCGTAGCTCAGGGCCGAGCGGGTGAAGGAACCGGCTGACAGCGAGCCGGAAAAAAACGCACCGACCATGTTCGAAAAACCCTGGGCGCGGACTTCTTGATTGGCGTCGAGCAACTGCTGGGAACGCGCCGACAAGGAGCGGGCAATCGACAGGCTCGTCACCAGCCCGAGCATGCCGACCGCCACCGCGCTGGGCAGCAGGCGCAACACCAGGTCCAGATCCAGCGGCAGCGGGCTGAAGGGCGGCAGCCGTCCGACAAAGGCGCTGACCAACTGCACATGGCCGAACATCGCTGGCCATAGCCACACCAGCGATCCGCTCAAGGCCAGAGCGATCAACAGCGTCGGCCAGCGCGGCACCAGCAGCTTCAACGCGATGCCCACCCCGACCGTGGCCAGGCCCAGTACCAGCGAGGGTTTGTCCACCTCACTGAGATGACTGAACAGCAGCAGCAGGCTGTTCAGCGCCGTGGCCTGGTTGGGCACATCCAGCCCCAGCAAATTCGGCAGTTGCCCGACGGCAATCACCACCGCTGCGCCAAGGGTGAAGCCCAGCACCACCGAGTGAGAGACGAAATTCACCAAGGCGCCGAAACGCAGCAAACCCAGCAGCCACTGGAAAATGCCCGCCAGGAGTGTCAGAAGCAGGATCAGCGTGACGTAGTCCTGCGACCCGGGGACGGCCAGAGGACTGACGCTGGCGTACAGGACGATGGAAATGGCCGCCGTAGGACCGCAGATCAAATGCCACGACGAACCCCAGAGGCAGGCGATCAGCACCGGGATAATCGCGGCGTACAACCCGTATTCCGGTGGGAGACCGGCGATCAGGGCGTAGGCAATGGATTGTGGCAACGCGAGAATCGCGCCGCTCAGGCCGACGATCAGGTCACGACCGACGCTGGCGCGGGTTTGCCGGGGCAACCAGGTCAGGAAGGGGAAGAGTGAATGAAGGCTGGGGAAGGCCATGGGTCCTCTCGGCAAGGGGTAAATCGTCAGGGTAAAGCATTGGCCTGCAGTGGGCAGATCATTGTGGCGAGGGAGCTTGCTCCCGCTCGGTTGCGCAGCAGCCGCAAATCCGGACAACTCGGTGAGACAGATAAACCGTGTTTGCCGAAATGGGAGCGCTACGCACTCCAGCGGGAGCAAGCTCCCTCGCCACAGGTAACTATTACAACTTGGCTTTCACCGCCGGCAATGCATCCTTTCCATCCACTGTCTTCACCCCGTCCAGCCACTTATCCAGCACCGCCGGGTTGGCCTTGATCCACGCCTTGGCCGCCGCGGCATTGCTGATCTTTTTATTCACCACCTCGGCCATGATGCTGTTCTCCATTTCTTGGGTAAAACTCAGGTTGGTGAGCAGTTTGCCGACATTCGGGCAGGCCTGTGCATAACCTTTGCGGGTCAGTGTATAAACGCTGCCGGTGTCACCGAAGTATTTCTCGCCACCCTTCAGGTAATGCATTTTCAGCTGTACGTTCATCGGATGTGGCGTCCAGCCGAGGAAGGTCACGAACTTCTGTTTCTTCACTGCGCGAGACACTTCGGCCAGCATCGCCTGCTCACTGGACTCAATCAGTTTCCACTGACCCATATCGAAGTCGTTCTTCTTGATGATCTCTTGCAGCGAAATGTTCGCTGGGGCGCCTGAGCCGATGCCATAGATCTTCCTGTCAAACTTGTCGGCGTACTTGTTCAAGTCATTAAAGTTATGCACACCCGCGTCCCAAACATAATCCGGAACCGCCAGCGTGAACTCGGTGCCGTCGAGGTTCTTCGCCAGTTGCGTAACGTCGCCATTGGCCACGAATTTGTCATAGAAGCCTTGCTGTGCCGGCATCCAGTTACCCAGGAACACGTCCACCTGGCCATCCTTCAGACCGCCAAAGGTGATCGGCACCGCCAGTGTGTCGACCTTGGCCTTGTAGCCCATGCCGTCCAGCAGAAACCCGGTGATGGCGTTGGTTGCAGCGATGTCGCTCCAGCCAGGGTCGGCCATTTTCACCGTCTCGCAGCTTTGCTCGGCATAGGCCGAGGCACTGCCCAGAGCCAGAAGCCCGACCGTCAGTACTGTGGATAACCTTTGCATGGACTTCCCCTTAACATTATTGGTTTTGGCAGGGTTGTGGATAACGTGCTTTGCGTTCCAGATCGTCGAGATCGATGTGGTTGCGCATGTACTGCTGGCTGGCGTCCACCAGCGGCTGGTGATCCCAGCTCTTCAGCTTGCCGATGGTCAGGGCGTCGGCGACGAAACGCCGGCGTCGCTGACTGGCGAGCACCTGTTGGTGGATCGCCGGGATATCCCATTTTGCCCGCGCTTGGGCGAGAAACTCCTCGAAAAGCTGCCGATATTGCGGCGATTGGCTTAGTTCTTCCTGTTCCTTCGGGTCGTTATGTACATCGAAGAGTAGGCAAGGGTCGTCTTCGCTGTAGATGAATTTGTAAGCGCCGCGGCGAATCATCATCAACGGGCTGATGGTGCCTTCAGCCATGTATTCACCGAACACTTCGTCGTGACCGCCCTGCCCTTGCAGATGCGAAACCAGCGAGCGGCCGTCCAGCGGCAAACCCGGTTCCAGCGAGCCGCCGGCCAATTCCACAAAGGTCGGTAGCAGGTCGGCAGTGGACACCGCTGCGCTGACCCGCCCAGCCCCGAATTGCCCTGGTGCACTGATCAACAGCGGTACACGGGCAGCCATTTCGTACCAGTGCATCTTGTACCAGAGGCCGCGCTCGCCGAGCATGTCGCCGTGGTCACCGGAGAATACGATGATGGTGTCATCGATCAGCCCGGTTTCCTCGAGAGTTCGCAGAAGTTTGCCGACGTTGCCGTCAATATAGCTGCACGCACCGAAATAGGCGCGGCGCGCATCGCGAATCTTATCCACAGGCAGCGGCTTGTCCCAAAGGTCGTAGACCTTGAGCAAACGCTGGGAGTGAGGATCAAGTTGATCCTGTGCAGGTGTCTCGGGCAAAGGGATGTCGGCGTCGTCGTACATATCCCAGAAAGCCTTGGGAATTGTGTACGGGTCGTGTGGGTGAGTCATTGACACGGTCAGGCAAAACGGCTGATCGCCATCTTCGCGGATGTGATCGAACAGGTATTGCTGGGCCTTGAACACCACCTCTTCGTCGAAATCCAGCTGATTGGTGCGCACGCATGGCCCGGCTTGCAGCACCGACGACATGTTGTGATACCAGGTTGGACGCACATCCGGCTCGTCCCAGTTCACCGCCCAACCATAGTCGGCCGGGTAGATGTCGCTGGTCAGGCGTTCTTCGTAACCGTGCAACTGGTCCGGGCCGCAGAAATGCATCTTGCCCGACAGCGCGGTGCGGTAACCAAGGCGCCGCAGGTAATGGGCATAGGTCGGTATATCGGCGGGGAAGTCGGCCGCGTTGTCGTAGGCGCCGATCTTGCTCGGCAACTGACCGCTGACCAGAGTAAAACGCGACGGCGCGCAAAGAGGGCTATTGCAATAAGCGGCGTCGAACACCACGCCTTCAGCGGCGAGGCGGCTGAGATTCGGCAGTCTGATAGGCGAAGGGCCGTAGAACGGCAACATTGGCGCGGCCATTTGATCGGCCATGATGAAAAGAATATTTTTGCGCTTCATGTGATCGCGGCATTCCATAGTGGATATTTATGCGAGAGTGCTGTGATCGAGCATGGAGTCCATAATCTTTGTGGTAAAGCCCATGCCAGGCAATGACTAGGATAAGCACAGCTTATGTATGACGCCCTCGGTGATTTGTCTCTGGACCTGCTGCGTGCCTTTGAAGCCGCGGCCCGGCATCGCAGTTTCACCGCCGCCGCGGTGGAGCTCGGCACCACGCAACCGGCCATCAGCCAGCAGATCAAACGACTGGAGGAACAACTTGCGACACGGTTGTTCGACCGTATCTATCGCGGTATTGAGCTGACTGAGGCCGGGACTATTCTGTTCGAGCAAGTTCAGCTCGGTTTGCAGAATATCGATGCAGGATTGAGCGCAATCAGCGCACAACAGCAGCACGAAGTGTTGCAAGTGGCCACCGACTTTGCCTTCGCCGCGTACTGGCTGATGCCGCGTCTGCATCGCTTCCATAGCGCCAACCCTCAAGTGGATGTCAGCCTGGTTACCAGCGAACGCAGCCACAACATGCTGCGAACCGATATCGATGTGGCGGTGCTGTTCGGCGATGGCCGGTTCAAGCAGGGCGAGAGCCATTGGCTGTTCAGCGAAGAAGTGTTTCCGGTGTGCAGCCCGCTGCTGTTGAAGGACCGTGCCCTGCCCTTGCCGGCCCAGTCATTGCTGGAGTTTCCGCTGCTGCACCTGCGAGGCGAACACAGCAGCAACTGGTTTGACTGGAGCGGCGTGTTTCGCGAGTTGGGAATCACCTCGGCCCCAGCGCCGGGGCAACTGCGCTTCGACAATTACACCTTACTGATTCAGGCGGCGATTGGCGGCCAGGGCGTTGCGATCGGTTGGCGGCACCTTGTGGATAACTTGTTGGCGCAAGGTCTGTTGTGTCGCCCGATTGCCGACACGGTGATTTCCAGGCTGGGTTATTACGTGGTCCTGCCCCAGCGCAAACGGCGTGGGGCGTTGATTCAACTGTTTGTGGATTGGTTGATGGCGGAACAGGCCAGTAGTGCGCAATCGCTCAATGGTCTCCTTTTACCTTCGATTGCGGTGTAAAGCTAAAACGAAAAGATCGCAGCCTTCGGCAGCGCCCACAGGCGCGTAGGAGCTGCCGAAGGCTGCGATCTTTTACTATTCCGAAGTCCCAACAAAACTCACATGCTCACCCACATGCAGGTTCAGGTGCAGCTCATCGGCAATCCCTATGGCTACCCTGTTCAATTGTTCCAGCGCTGCGGCCAGACCAGGTTCCAGGCTACTGCTGACGTGACTGAAATGCTCGATGGTCAGTCCGGGCACGCGCCGTGGTGCATTCACCAAGGTCCAGTGCAACGAGCTGCTTTGCAGAGACTCGCGGATTTCTTCGGCGGCGTGGCGTTGCAACGGGTCTTCGATTTCCGGGTCGTCCAGTACCTCGAAATCGCCCACCACAAACAGCCGGGCAATACCTGCGGCCTGCATGCCGTCGATCAGTGCATCCACCGCCAGTACCTCCTCGACCGGGCCGGGCACAAATTTTTTTTCGATGTGCTCACTGTTCATCGGCAACCCTGGCGCATCGAGCAGGCAGATCACCGCCGAACAGCCGGCCACACTCTGCTTGACTCGATTGGCATCGAACAGATCGCCGGTCTTGGTGCGCAAACCCGGGCGCGGCGCGAGTGCGGTCAGGTCATCGAGAATCGCGATCACTTCATGCTGGCGTCGCAGCATTTCAGCCATCAGCGCACTGCCCAGGCTACTCATGGCACCATAAAGCACCACCTTCACCACTGGGGTTTCGGCATTTTTCATGGATGTGCTCCGTACTTGCTGCCTATATAGCGTGTGACCTGCGGGAAGCGGGGTGGGTTCGACAAGTAGTTTTAGAGGGGGTTTGAGATGCAACAGATCAAGGGTTACCACGCGCATGTCTACTTCGATGCCAGCACCCTGCCACAGGCACGGGCCTTGTGTGAGCAGGCCGCGCAATTGTTTCCACTGAAAATGGGGCGCATGCACGAACGCCCGGTAGGCCCGCACCCGGACTGGAGCTGCCAATTGGCTTTCGAGCCCCAATACATGGGTGAGGTATTGCCGTGGCTGGCGCTCAACCGCAAGGGATTAGTGATATTCCTGCACCCGGACACGGGCGACGATTTGCTCGACCACACCGAACATGCGATCTGGATGGGCGCGATCCGGCCGCTGAACCTGTCTGTTTTCTGATCAGAGTTGTTCTTGGGCCTCGCCGGGCAAGTGCTCGTCCAGATGCAGCCACGGCAAACGACTGTCGGTCCAGATATGCCGCTCGGCCGGAGCCTGCTCGGGATGGTCGAGGGTGGCGATGGTCACATCGATGCTCTCGGGACTCAGCTGCGTCACCAGCGCCAGTTGCGCCCCACAGTTCGGGCAGAAATAGCGCACGCAGGTGGATGAAGACTCGTACCGGGAAGGCGTACCCGCCATCCACTCAAATGCTGAGGCCGGCACGGTAATCCAGGTGGTCACGATTCCTCCGCTGACCCGTCGGCAAATCGAGCAATGGCAGTGAGCGATATCGTGCAATGGCCCGCTGAATTGATAGCGCATTTGTCCGCAGTGGCAGCCGCCGGTGTGTAGTTCGCCCATGTTTTTTCTCCTGCCCCCGTGTTTACGGACTCTAAACCCGGCCCGACGACCGGTTGCACATTCGGTCAATGCTTTCACTCGCGAAAGCTGGCTGAAAGCTTCCCCGATTAGGATCGCCCTCACTGCCGGCAACAGACCGGTTGGCCAATGCGAGTGTTTTATCGCCCGCCCGGTCCATTAAACAACAACAATGGTGATTCTGATGTCTGCTACTACCCGCCTCTTCGCTGTCACTCCGCCCGTACGTCTCGTGCTTCCCGTTCTGCGCTGACCCCATCCGGTTCGCCATTCCCTAGCCGCGCTACGCCTGGAGTATTCCTATGCTGACTTTCCTTGGCTTCGCCATGGTCATCACGTTCATGTTCCTGATCATGACCAAGCGCCTGTCCGCGCTGATCGCTCTGATCATCATCCCGATTATCTTCGCCCTGTTCGGCGGTTTCTCGCCGAAGATCGGCCCGATGATGCTTGAAGGCATCACCAAGCTCGCGCCGACCGGCGTGATGCTGATGTTCGCCATTCTCTACTTCGCCCTGATGATCGACTCCGGTCTGTTCGACCCGGCCGTGCGCAAGATCCTCAAACTGGTCAAGGGCGACCCGTTGAAAGTTTCGGTCGGCACCGCCGTTCTGGCGCTGATCGTGTCCATGGACGGTGACGGTGCGACCACTTACATGATCTGCGTGGCTGCCATGCTGCCGCTCTACAGCCGCATCGGCATGAGCCCGCGGATCATGGCCGGTCTGATCATCCTCGCCGGCGGCGTGATGAACATGACCCCTTGGGGTGGCCCGACGGCTCGTGCGGCCAGTGCGCTACATGTCGACCCGTCCGCCATTTTCGTACCGATGATTCCGGCGATGCTGGCCGGCGTGGTGGCGATTCTGGCAATTGCCTACTTCTACGGTAAACGCGAACGTGCGCGTCTGGGTGAACTGCACCTGGTCGGTGATGAAGTCGATCACAGCGAAATCAGCGTTTCGCAGTTCCCGGATGCCCGTCGTCCAAAGCTGATCTGGTTCAACGGGGCCTTGACCCTGGGACTGATGTGCACGCTGGTCGCCGGCCTGTTGCCGCTGCCAGTGCTGTTCATGGTGGCGTTCAGTATCGCGATGATCGTCAACTACCCTTGCCTGCAAATGCAGAAGGACCGCGTTGCGGCCCACGCCGGTAGCGTACTGGCGGTGGTCGGGTTGATCTTTGCCGCGGGTATCTTCACCGGTATCCTGTCGGGCACCGGCATGGTCGATGCCATGTCGAAAAGCCTGCTGGCGGTTATTCCCGATTTCCTCGGCCCGTACCTGGCTGTGATTACCGCGCTGGTAAGCATGCCGTTCACGTTCTTCATGTCGAACGATGCATTTTATTACGGCGTGTTACCGGTACTTGCCGAAGCCGCCAGTCATTACGGTATAACCGCGGTGGAAATGGCACGTGCCTCGATCGTCGGTCAGCCCGTCCACTTGCTGAGCCCGCTGGTACCATCGACTTATCTGTTGGTGGCGCTGGCCGGTATCGAATTCGGTGATCATCAGCGGTTCACCTTGAAGTGGGCAGTGCTGGTTTGCCTGTGCATACTGGTCGCTGCATTGCTGATGGGGATTTTCCCGCTGTTCAGCACTCTATAAGCCCAAGACTCACCATGACGGGTCCAGGCTTTGTTGTTTGAAGCCTGGGCCCTTTGTGGTTTAAACACTCGCTCAAAGGAATACACATGGAATGGCTGACCAACCCTGAAATCTGGGTTGCCTTCTTCACCCTGACTGCCCTGGAGATCGTCCTGGGCATCGACAACATCATCATGATCTCGATCCTGGTCAGCCGCATGCCCAAACACATGCAGGCGCGCACCCGGATTTTCGGCCTGGCGCTGGCCATGATCACGCGGATCCTGTTGCTGCTGTCGATCACTTGGGTCATGCGCCTCACCGCAGACCTGTTCGAAGTGTTCGGCCAGGGTATTTCCGGGCGTGACCTGATCCTGTTCTTCGGTGGTCTGTTCCTGCTGTGGAAGAGCTCGCAAGAGATGTACCACGCGCTGGAAGGTGAAGATGAAGTCGGCGACGAGCCTTCGGGCAAGGGCGGCAATTTCCTGTACACCATCATCCAGATCGCGATCATCGACATCGTGTTCTCGCTGGACTCGGTGATCACCGCGGTGGGCATGGTGTCCCACGTACCGGTCATGGTTGCGGCGATTGTCGTAGCGGTACTAGTGATGATGTGGGCTTCTGGCACCATCAGCGAGTTCATCGACAAGCACCCGTCGCTGAAGATGCTGGCGTTGTCGTTCCTGTTGCTGGTCGGTACCGTGCTGATTGCCGAATCGCTCGACGTGCACTTGCCAAAAGGCTACGTCTACTTCGCCATGGCGTTCTCGTTGGCGGTGGAAGCGATCAACATCAAGATGCGCACCGCGATGATGAAAAAGAGGAAGCAGCAGGAGCCAGTGAAACTGCGCAAGGATGTTCCGGGTCAGTAACCGGTCCCAATGGGGTCTCTGTGGCGAGGGAGCTTGCTCCCGCCGGGCCGCGAAGCGGCCCTGAAACCAGTCACTGCGATTACTCAATAAAATCGCGGAGGCCTGTATTGCGGCTGCTTCGCAACCGAGCGGGAGCAAGCTCCCTCGCCACAAGAACAAAGGGCCTACGGCCCTTTGTTCGTTTCTGAAGCAAACAGTTTTCATGACAGTTTTGTTTCAATCGCCTCTTTGGCTATGCGATGCTGGCGCCCAGACCGTTAGCCAACTACAGCTTATGTACAGAACGTAGAAAAACGCGCGGCACCGTCGACTTGCCCCACTGGGGCGCTACCACCACAGGGGGCCTGCATGCTCACCCTGCTCAATCTGCTATCCGCCGTGGCCCTTTTGATCTGGGGCACGCACATCGTCCGAACCGGCATCCTGCGGGTTTATGGCTCCAACTTGCGCCATGTGATCGCCCATAACATGTCCAGGCGCTGGCTGGCGTTTCTCGCCGGAATCATGGTGACCGCCATGGTCCAGAGCAGCAATGCCACCGCCATGCTCGTGACCTCGTTTGTCGGTCAGGGCCTGATGGCGCTGACCCCGGCCCTGGCGACCATGCTCGGCGCCGATGTGGGTACCGCGCTGATGGCGCGGGTTCTGACCCTCGATCTATCGTGGCTGTCGCCGCTGCTGATTTTCCTCGGGGTGATTTTCTTTCTGTCACGCAAGCAAACCCGGGTCGGACAGATGGGCCGGGTCGGCATTGGTCTGGGGCTGATCATTCTGGCGTTGCAACTGATCGTCGAGGCCGCCGCGCCGATCACTCAGGCGCAAGGGGTGAAGGTCATCTTCGCCTCCCTGACCGGCGATATTCTGCTCGATGCCTTGGTCGGCGCGCTGTTTGCGATGATTTCCTACTCCAGCCTGGCCGCCGTTTTGCTGACCGCGACCCTCGCCGGTGCCAGCGTGATCAGCCTGCCGGTGGCCATCGGCCTGGTGATCGGCGCCAACATCGGCAGCGGCATTCTTGCCTTTCTCAGCACCAGCATGCAGAACGCGGCCGGCCGTCAGGTGGCGCTCGGCAGCCTCTTGTACAAACTGATCGGCCTGCTACTGATCATTCCGGTGCTCGACCCGTTGGTACACTGGATCGACAGCCTCGACTTCAGCCCTCAGGAAATGGTCATCGGCTTCCACCTGCTCTACAACACCGTGCGTTGCCTGATCCTGTTGCCCAGTGTCGGGCCGATGGCCAAGCTCTGTGCGTGGTTGCTGCCAGAGCGGCCGGACATCAATGGCACGGCCAAACCACGGCATCTTGACCCGACGGCATTGGTCACCCCGAGTCTGGCGCTGGCCAATGCTGCCCGGGAAACCCTGCGCATCGGCGATCTGGTCGACAGCATGCTCGAAGCCATGCTCGCCGTGCTGCGCGGCAAGCAGACCGCCGTCACCCAGGAAATTCGTCGCCTGACCGATGATGTTGAAGCGCTCTACAGCGCCATCAAACTCTATCTGGCACAAATGCCCCGTGAAGACCTCAGCGAGCAGGACAGTCGGCGCTGGGCGGAAACCATCGAGCTGGCGATCAACCTGAAGCTCTCCAGCGATCTGATCGAGCGCATGCTGCGCAAGGTTCAGCAGCAGAAAACCTCGCAACGCCGGTCTTTTTCCGAGGTCGGTCTGGAGGAGTTGGCGGGGCTGCACAGTCAGCTGATTGCCAATCTGCGTCTGGGGTTGTCAGTGTTCCTTAGTGCCGACCCGGAAAGTGCTCGCCAGTTACTGCGTGAGAAACGTCGCTTTCGCGCACAGGAGCGCCGCCTGGCCCACGCTCATGTCAGCCGTTTAAACCGTAAGATCGTACAAAGTATCGAGACCAGTTCGCTGCACCTGGAACTGATTGCTGACATGAGACGCTTGAATTCGTTGTTCTGCAGCAGCGCCTATGCAGTGTTGGGTACTTCGGATACTGGCGCTCTGGCGGTCGACGATTTGACTGACATCACTCATTCACCCTGAACGTCCACAGTTGCCTGAAGTCTGTTGAACTTACGCGGGTCGTACGGAAATTCGTTATGCGTTGTCTCCTGTTCGCTTGTCTGCTGCTCGGCTCACTGCCTTCATTTGCCCTGGATCGCTTTCAGGTCGAGGGCTACACGTTGCGCAACGGCCTGCAATTGGTCCTCAAACCGGGTACGGAGCGCGGGCATGTGGCGATCCGGTTGGTGGTTGGCGTAGGCCGGGATGATTTCAGCTGTGCCGACAAGGAGCTGCCGCATCTACTCGAACATCTGCTGTTCAGCGGCATCGACGCCACCGGCGAAGGCGGTCTGGAAGAGCGCATGCAGGCCCTGGGCGGCGAGTGGAATGCTTATACGAACAATGCCGACACGACCTTCGTCATCGAAGCTCCGGCGAAAAACCAGCGCAAGGTCCTCGACCTGTTATTGGCGCTGCTGACCCAGACCCGTATCGACGACCATGCGATCAACGTCGCCAAGCAAGTGGTCGAGCGCGAAGACGGTGGTCATTACTCGCACCTGCAACGCTGGCTGGATCGCCAGGACCTGGGTCATACCGCCAGTAATCAGTTGGCGGTGGAGCTGGGCCTCAAATGCCCCGAGCGCGCGCAAGTCGATCACCTGACCCGCGAGCAATTGGAGAAGGTGCGCCAGGCCTGGTATGCGCCCAACAATATGACCCTGATCGTGGTCGGCGACCTCGACCGCCTCCTGCCGGCCTATCTGGAACGGGCCTATGGTGCGCTCGAAGCGGTTGAGCCTAGCGCTCACCTGCCGCTGCCAGACATTCAGGCCAGCGCGGCCCACGAGCGCAATTTGAGTAACGGTTTCGTCGGCGGCGGTGCCAAATTGCATTGGCTGGTGCCGGAACCGGTGCTGGAAGACCAGCATGACGAAACCTTTGACCTGCTCAAGGACTATCTGGACTGGGCGCTCTATCGCCAATTGCGCCTGGCCCATGGGTTGTCCTACGGTCCCTCGGCCGAGCGCGAGATATTTGGCGGGGTGGGCTTCATGAGCCTGAACGCCGACCTCGATCGCGACGACGTGCTGGCAGCGGAACAGGTGCTGGATGAGCTTAAAGCCGATTTGCTCAAGAACGGCCTCGATGCCGCCACCTTCGCCCGTCTCAAGCAAGCCGCCATCGCTCGCCAGGCCTGGGCCGTGCAAGGCAACAGCGCCCTGGCGGACTATTACTGGAGCGCCCTTGGCGACTATGAGGACGGCCATTTCGTCAACCCGGCCAAGGCACTGCAAGACGTGAAACTGGCCGAGGCGAACAAGGCGATGCGCGAATTGCTGCTGCAACCGGGGTATCTGCGGATCGAGAAGCCGCTGATGAGTTATGACCAGGTGATGTGGACGATTGTCGGGGGATTTGGGCTGATGGTGCTTGCAATATTGGGTTGGCGCGTTCACCGCAGAAAGAAATGATTTCCCTGTGGCGAGGGGGCCCTGTGGCGAGGGAGCTTGCTCCCGTTGGGCTGCGAAGCGGCCCTGAAAAACGGCACCCCGGTTTATCAGACACACCGCATTCACCGATATTGCGACTGCTGCGCAGCCGAGCGGGAGCAAGCTCCCTCGCCACAGGGTTTTGGGTTCGATCAAAGTGACCGCAAGCCTCGCCACAGGGCCCCTCGGGCGGTACCCTGTCGAGGATTTTCCCCACGACTATTGTGAATCGCCGAATGCCGAACCTGACCCTGTACGTACAGCGCCTCCTGGAGTTGATGAAGCGCTATCCCGGGGTCATTGCGCTCGGCGGTTTCATTTCAGGGGTCGGCAGCTTCATGCTGGTGGATCGCCAACAAGGTCTGGCGACGTGGATCACCACCATCATGCTGATCAGCTGGGTCTGGTTGATGCTGGAAAACAGCCTCACCAAGCTGTTCGCCAGGGTCTTCAAGCGCGAGATACCCCAGCCACTGCTGCGTTACGCAACGCAGATGATCCATCAGGAAAGCCTGTTCTTCGTCCTGCCGTTCTTTTTAATCACCACCACCTGGAACAGCGGCCAGTTGTTCTTCACTGGATTACTGAGCATGGCGGCGCTGATTTCGATCATCGACCCGCTCTACTACAAATGGCTGGCACCGCGCCGCTGGGCGTTCCTGGCGCTGCACACACTGACCCTGTTCGCGGCCCTGTTGACCGCCCTGCCCGTCATCCTGCACCTGACCACCGCCCAAAGCTTCAAGCTGGCGCTAGGCATTGCCATGCTGCTGTCGTTCCCGAGCCTGGCCTCGATCTTCCCGATTCGCACTGTGCGCAATGCGCTGGCGATCCTCAGCATCACCGTCGGTATCGGCGCCGCTGGTTGGGTGCTGCGCTCTTGGGTTCCGCCGGCGACCTTATGGATGACCGATGTGGCGATCAGCACTCAAATGCAGGACCGCACCCCCGGCAAGAGCCTGGAAGAAGTCAGCGCCGAGCAGATTCGCGGAGGTGGGCTGTACGCGTACACCGCGATCAACGCTCCGCGGGGGCTGGCCGAGCGGATTTATCACGTCTGGATATTCAACGGTAAAGAAGTCGACCGTATTCCCCTGGACATCCACGGCGGGCGCAAGGAAGGCTACCGCGCCTGGACCCACAAGCAGAACTTCCCCGGCAACCCCGCAGGCAAATGGCAGGTTCGGGTGCTGACTGAAGACGGTCAGTTGATTGGCGTGTTGCGCTTCAAAGTCATGGACAGCACACCCATCAAAGAAAAGTAACGCGGTTCGTGCTATTAGTCAGATCTGCGTAATAGCCGAACAAGCACGGAGCTTATGACTAGCAGCACAATGCCTGGCAGTGCCCGACTGGACACCTCGCACAGCCCTGCCCTGTTGCGGGTCACGGGTGACTGGACGCTCGCCCATTACGCCGATCTCAGCCGCCTGAGTGAAAAGCTCCGTGGCCAATACGACAACAACACCCACATCGATCTCAATGGTCTCGGCGCGCTCGATACGGCGGGTGCGTCATTGCTGGTGGAGTTGCTGGGCGCCGAGCGTCTGGGCAAATCTGCCGAACACCCCGATTGCACCCTTTCCTCCGCTGATCGCGCCTTGTTGCAGACGGTGTACTGCTCGCTGACCGATTTCTGCGTGCCGATCAAAGAACCGGAAATCAGCGTCGGCATTCAACTGCTGACCCGTATTGGCCGTGCGGTCGACGCGGTCTGGCAGGACACCTTGCAACTGTTGGGTTTCGTCGGCCTGATCCTGGAAACCATCGCTCGCGGGTTGTTTCGTCCAAAGCGCTGGCGCCTCACACCGATGGTCGCTCACATTGAACAGACCGGCCTCGACGCCGCCCCCATCGTCGCCTTGCTGACGTTTTTGGTGGGCGCTGTGGTGGCGTTTCTCGGGGCGACGGTGCTGGCGAGTTTCGGTGCGAGTATTTTCACCGTGGACCTGGTGGCGTTCTCTTTTCTGCGGGAGTTCGGCGTGTTGCTCACGGCGATCCTGATGGCGGGCCGCACCGCCAGCGCGTTCACCGCGCAGATCGGTTCGATGAAGGCCAACGAAGAGATTGACGCGATCCGCACCCTTGGCCTCGACCCGATGGAGTTGCTGGTAGTACCCCGCGTCCTGGCGTTGCTGGTGGCGCTGCCGATGTTGACCTTTCTGGCGATGTTGTCAGGGATTGTCGGCGGTGGCGTAGTCTGCGCTCTGTCGCTGGATATCTCGCCGGCGATGTTTCTGTCACTGCTGCAATCGGACATCGGCGTTCAGCACTTTCTGGTGGGGATCGTCAAAGCGCCGATTTTTGCGTTCCTGATTGCCGCCATCGGCTGCCTCGAGGGCTTCAAGGTCAGCGGCAGCGCCGAGTCCGTCGGCGCGCACACCACGTCCAGTGTGGTGCAGTCGATTTTCGTGGTGATCGTGCTCGACGCTGTGGCTGCGTTGTTTTTCATGGAGATGGACTGGTGAGTCGTTTACCCCGAGCGCCTTCAGAGGCAGTGATCGAAGTCCGTGGGCTGTGCAATCGCTTCGGCCGCCAGAGCGTGCACGAGAATCTTGACCTGGACTTGTACAAGGGTGAGATTCTGGCGGTGGTCGGCGGTTCTGGCAGCGGCAAATCGGTGCTGCTGCGCAGCATTGTCGGCCTGCGCCAGCCCAGCGAAGGGCTGGTGAAGGTCTTCGGCAAGAACTTGCCGAGCCTGTCGGAACACGAGCGCTCGCTGGTCGAACGGCGGTTCGGTGTGTTGTTCCAGAAAGGCGCCTTGTTCTCTTCGCTCACCGTGACCGAGAACGTCGCCCTGCCCCTGATTGAACACGCCGGCCTGAGCCGTGCCGACGCCGAGCACCTGGCGGCAGTGAAAATGGCGTTGGCCGGGCTGCCGTTATCGGCGGCCGACAAATACCCTGCTTCACTGTCCGGCGGCATGATCAAGCGCGCAGCCCTGGCCCGAGCACTGGCGCTGGACCCGGACATCCTGTTTCTCGACGAACCCACCGCCGGCCTCGATCCGATTGGCGCCGCAGGCTTCGATCAACTGATCCTGACGCTGCGCGATGCCTTGGGCCTGAGCGTGTTTCTGGTGACCCACGACCTCGACACGCTCTACACCATCACCGACCGAGTGGCGGTGCTGGCGCAGAAGAAAGTGCTGGTGGCGGACGCCATCGACAAGGTGTCGGAAACCGATGATGCGTGGATTCACGAATACTTCCATGGCCCTCGCGGCCGCGCGGCGCTGACGGCCGCTAACCAGCTCAACGAGGTCTGACATGGAAACCCGAGCCCATCACGTATTGATTGGCCTGTTCACCGTCATAGTGGTGGCAGGCGCCCTGCTCTTCGGTCTGTGGCTGGCCAAATCCAGCGTCGATACCGAATTCAAGGATTACGAAATCGTCTTCAACGAGGCGGTCAGCGGCCTGTCCAAGGGCAGCGCCGTGCAGTACAGCGGAATCAAGGTCGGCGACGTGGTGATGCTGCGCCTGGACCCGAACGATCCGCGCCGGGTGTTGGCGCGGATTCGCCTGGGCGGAGACACACCGATCAAAGAAGACACTCAGGCCAAGCTGGCGCTGACCGGGATCACCGGGACCTCGATCATCCAGCTCAGCGGCGGCACGCCACAAAGTCCGACGCTCAAGGGCAAGGACGGCAATTTGCCGACAATCGTTGCATCGCCCTCGCCCATTGCCCGGTTGATGAATGACAGCAATGATCTGATGGCGGGCGTGAACGTGTTGATGCACAACGCCAATCAGTTGTTTTCCTCGGAGAACGTCGCGCGTATCAGCAGCACCCTGGAGCACCTGGAGCAAACCACCGGCACCATTGCCGATCAGCGCGGCGATATTCGTCAGGCGATGCAGCAACTGGCTTCGGTTGGCAAGCAGGCCAGCGCCACTCTGGAACAGACCACCGCGTTGATGCGCAACGCCAACGGCCTGCTCAACGATCAGGGCAAGCAGATGTTTGGCAGTGCCGAGCAAGCCATGAAGTCCCTGGAACAAAGCAGCGCGACCATCAACACATTGCTCTCCGCCAATCAGGATTCCCTCAACAGCGGCATGCAGGGCCTCAATGGCCTGGCACCGGCGGTGCGCGAGTTGCGCGATACCTTGAGCTCGTTGCGGACCATTTCCCAGCGGCTTGAGGCCAACCCCAGCGGTTACCTGCTGGGCAGCGACAAAAACAAGGAGTTCACGCCATGAAACTGGCTCATCTCGCCCTCCTCGCCGGTTTTGCGTTGATCGCTTCCTGTTCGATTTTCCCCAAGACCGAGCCGTCCGATGTTTATCGACTGCCGTCGGCACAGCGCGACGCATCGGCCCAACACGGCTCGCCGCAGCGCTGGTCGTTGCGGCTGGCCAAGCCTCAAACCAGCGAAGCCTTGAACAACCCGAAAATCGCCGTAATCCCTCAGGGTGACCTGATCAGCAGCTACAAGGCTTCACGCTGGAGCGATCCGGCACCGGTGCTGTTGCGCAATCGTCTGCTCGATGGTTTCCAGCGTGACGGTCGCGTGCCGTTGCTCAGCACCGATGACAGTAATTTCCAGGCAGACCTGGAACTGGGCGGCAACCTGCAAGCGTTCCAGACCGAGTACCAAGGCACGGCGGCGAGCGTGGTCGTGCGCCTGGATGCGTTGTTGGTGCGTGGGTATGACCAGCGAATCCTCGCCAGCCGACGCTTTGAAGTGCGTCAGCCGTTGAACGATGTGAAGGTGCCGGCGGTGGTGACCGGTTTTGGTCAGGCCAGCGATCAATTGACGGCGCAGGTGGTGGCTTGGACGGTGGAGCAAGGTCAGAAGATTGCGCCGCCGCTGAGGCCTTGAGGCCACCGCTGAACCCCTGTGGGAGCGGGCTTGCCCGCGATGAGGCCGGAGCATTCAACATTTCTGTTTACGGTTAGACCGCCATCGCGGGCAAGCCCGCTCCCACAGGATTTTCGGTCAACCGAAGAACCAGTAACAAACCCCGATCGCGCCAAGAACCCCCGCCAACTCCGCCAGCAACGCACACCCCACCGCATGCCGTGCGCGCTGAATGCCCACCGCGCCGAAGTACACCGCCAGTACATAAAAGGTTGTTTCAGTACTGCCCTGGACCGTCGCCGCCACCAGCGCCGGGAAGCTGTCGACTCCAGAGGTTTTCATGGTTTCGATCAGCATTGCCCGAGCGGCGCTGCCGGAGAAGGGTTTGACCATGGCCGTCGGCAGCGCGTCGACAAAGCGGGTGTCCCAACCGGCCCACTCCACCAGATGACGGATCCCGTCCAGACCGAAATCCAGCGCCCCGGATGCTCGCAGCACGCCTACGGCGCAGAGCATCGCCACCAGATACGGCAGCAGGTTCTTGGCCACGTCGAAGCCTTCTTTGGCACCTTCGATGAACGCCTCGTAGACCTTCACTTTGCGCAATGCGCCGATCACCAGAAACAGCATGATCAGCCCGAACAGCGTCACGTTGCCGAGGATCGATGACAGGCTCGCCAGAGCGGTCGCCGAGAGCGTCGCCAGCAGCGCCATGAACGCACCGAGGGCCAAGGCACCGGGAATCAGGTAGGCGAGCACCACCGGGTCCCAGAGGCGCAGACGCTGCATGAACGCCACCGACAACAAGCCCACCAGGGTCGAACAACTGGTGGCCAGCAGGATTGGCAGGAACACCAGGGTCGGATCGGGCGCACCTTGCTGGGCGCGGTACATGAAAATCGTCACCGGCAGCAGGGTCAGGGACGAGGCGTTGAGTACCAGAAAGAGGATCTGCGCGTTGCTGGCGATGGTGTCGCTGGGGTTGAGCTCTTGCAGCGCCTTCATGGCTTTGAGGCCGATCGGTGTGGCGGCGTTGTCCAGGCCCAGGCCGTTGGCGGCGAAGTTCAGCGTGATCAGGCCGATGGCGGGGTGCCCGGCCGGCACTCCCGGCATCAGTCGCAGGAACAACGGGCCCAGCGCTTTGGCTAGCCACTCGACGATCCCGGCCTTCTCGGCAATCCGCAGAAAACCCAGCCAGAGGGTGAGGGTGCCGAACAGCAGGATCATGACCTCGACCGACAATTTGGCCATGGCGAAAATGCTTTCCACCATCGCCGCGAAGATCCCGGCGTTACCGCCGATCAGCCATTGCGCCAGTGCCGAAACGGCAGCCACGATGAAGAAGCTTAGCCACAGGCCATTGAGCATCAGTTAAATCCCCCGAAGAATGCGGCGAATGATAGCGGGGTAGGCAGAAACGACAAACCCCGGATTTCTCCGGGGTTTGTTTAGTGCGGCTAGCAAAAGACCAATGTGGGAGCGGGCTTGCTCGCGAAGAGGCCGGAACATTCAACATCTCTGTTGACTGATCCACCGCTTTCGCGAGCAAGCCCGCTCCCACAGGGTTATGCGTTAGTTGCTGGAAATTTCACCAACCGGCAACTTTTCCTTGCTGCGCCAGTGCGGCAGGGAGTTCCAGTAGCGCTCGCCCTTGGCGTCGTCGTACATACCTTCCCAACGTGCGATGACCAGCACGGCCAAGGCGTTACCGATTACGTTCAGCGCGGTACGGGCCATGTCCATGATGCGGTCGACACCGGCAATGAATGCCAGGCCTTCCAACGGAATACCGACACTGCCCAGGGTGGCCAGCAGCACCACGAAGGACACGCCCGGTACGCCGGCGATGCCTTTGGAGGTGACCATCAGCGTCAGCACCAGCAGCAATTGCTGGCTGATCGACAGGTCGATGCCGTAGAGCTGGGCGATGAAGATCGCCGCGATGCTTTGGTACAGCGTCGAACCGTCGAGGTTGAACGAGTAGCCGGTCGGCACCACGAAGCTGCAAATGGCTTTCGGCGCGCCGTAGGCTTCCATCTTCTCGATCACGCGCGGCAGCACGGTTTCGGAACTGGCGGTGGAGTAGGCCAGGACCAGCTCATCCTTGAAGATGCGCATCAGCTTGATCACCGAGAAGCCGAACAGACGAGCGATCAGGCCCAGCACCACGAAGGCGAAGAAGGCGATGGCGAAGTAAACCAGAACGACCAGTTTGGCCAGCGGCAGCAAAGAGGCGAAGCCGAAGTTGGCCACGGTCACCGCGATCAATGCGAACACGCCGATCGGGGCGTAGTTCATGATCATGTGGGTGACCTTGAACATGCTTTCCGATACGCCCTGGAACATCTTCACCAGCGGCTCGCGCAGGTCCGATTGCAGGCTCGACAGACCGAGACCGAACAACACGGAGAAGAAGATGATCGGCAGCATCTCGCCGCGGGCCATGGCCGCGAAAATGTTCGACGGGATCAGGTTGAGGATGGTCTGGATGAACGCATGTTCATGCTGAACTTCGGCGGCAGTGGCCTGGTACTTGGAAATATCCACCGTCCCCAGGGTGCTCATGTCGATGCCGCTGCCCGGATGGACCACGTTGGCCAGCACCAGACCAACCAGAATGGCGATGGTGGTGACGATCTCGAAGTAAATGATGGTCTTCAGACCGATGCGACCGAGTTTCTTCGCGTCACCCACGCCAGCAATGCCGACGATCAGCGAGGAGATCACGATCGGGATCACGATCATCTTGATCAGACGGATAAAGATATCGCCTGCCGGTTGCAGCACGTTGCTGATCCACCAGGCTTTTTCGGCACTGAAATGGTTGAGCAGTGCACCAATTGCTATCCCCAGAACCAGACCGATGAGGATCTGCCAGGCGAGGCTAAGCTTTGCCTTCTTCATATCTTTACCCTTACTTGCGTTTGACTCAGGCTGATGCATGAACTGAAACGCTCAATGGCGAACAAATCTTGCATCGGCCCCCGTATAAGGTCCCCGCGACCGAGCATTTACAGCTCTCAGGCAGCGAAAAAGGCGCAACTATTCCGATGCAGGGAAGCGCCGTCTAATGCCGTAAACGCCTACCCTATGCCGAATCGGCATGAGATTTTCTTACTGAAACCCGCGTCCCAACCGGTTTGAATGCGACATTCAGGCGGGCATAAGTGCCGTATGCCGGCCATTTCAGCGCAGGACGAAGGTTTTTAAATAAGCGGAAATTTAGGAAAAAGCCTACGTTTGGCTGCGAATTCTCTTATCGGGAAAGTCGGAGCTTTCTCGATATACGGTCACGAAGAAACACCGCGAAACGGTTTTGCGGGGAATATGCACCAATAGCAGATGAGCTGAATGCTCTAGATCAACGTTTTGCACGTTGAAGCTCTCCGCAAGTTCGTCGAGCCGCTCTGGCCCCGGCGAACTTGCGTCGCAGCTTTGCCTGACCCGGCCCTTGCGCAGGTACTCCCTGTACCCGTAGGTCACTCCGACCCTGAAACAGTCAGAACGTCCCGACCCCTTGGTCATGCGTCTACCGTCCTCGGGTAGCGCAGTGGAAAAAGGCGCTGTGGCCTCTTTCGTGTTTCGAAACTCAATACCCGTCTGGATCTTCTTTAATTGGCACTGCCGCCCAGAAGCAGGGCGGCTGCCATTGTCTTTAATGAAATGCTCATGTTCAGCCTCGACCGCGGCGGCCAAAGAAGAAGGAAGCAATGAACATCACCAGGAATACGACAAAGAGAATCTTGGCGATACCCGTGGCGGTGCCCGCGATACCACCGAAGCCCAATACTGCAGCGATGATGGCAATGATCAGGAATGTGATTGCCCAGCTCAACATGGTGATTCTCCTTACGCTTCTATTTAAAGGTGTTGCTTGTGGTGCTTATCCCGGCGCGTTGAGCGCGCCAAGTTCGTTTACTTAAAACACCCAACGCTCCTGAGACGTCTCGTCCACAGGCTGGGCCTGGTCGACATCCATCATTCGCATCGAGTCGCTGTCAGCCAGGTTGCTGCTGACCGCGCTGAAATGGGTTTGGGGTGCGTGTGGAATCGACAGGTGCGGCGTCTCTGGCTGCTGGCTCTGTTCCCAGCGCAAGAACTGCTGGCCGCCAATCAAGGTGATCAACAATGCCAGCAGGGCAAACAAACCTTGCTGGATATGCAATGGCGAGATACGCAATTGAGCGGCACCTTGGCGATTCATCCTGAAGTTCCTCCCTCTAGGGGTAGGTTGGCGGGCACTGATTGATTAAATGCCCTGATTACTCAGATACCTGCAGCCTGCATGCCACCTTTTTGTCAGGTTTAATCTGATCAGAATCAATGAGTTACATGGTTTGTGAAAATAGGTTCGGACGCATCCTGCACGATGGCCCATTCAAGGCCGTGCGTAATGCACGATGGATTCGCCAAAACTTTCAATATTTTTGGAATTGAAGGAAGGGCGCGGATGTCAGAAAGGGACGCAGGCAATTGCCGAAGAGTGGTGCATTAATAAAAATTTAAATAAATCAGCGGGTTATCTTGTTATGAAGTAGATAGCACCGCTGATATGGCTGAAATCGGCCACAATCAATCATGCAACTTGCCCGATTTTTCCGGGCATAACCCACTTCAACAATAAAGGAGCGTAGGAACATGGAATCAGCCACTGAGCATCAAGGCCGCATTCTGCTGGTAGACGACGAGTCCGCCATCCTTCGAACCTTTCGCTATTGCCTCGAAGACGAAGGCTATAGCGTGGCTACGGCGACCAGCGCGGCTCAGGCTGAAGCCTTGTTGCAGCGCCAGGTTTTTGATCTGTGCTTCCTCGATTTGCGCCTGGGTGAAGACAATGGGCTCGATGTGCTGGCCCAGATGCGCATCCAGGCGCCCTGGATGCGGGTGGTGATCGTCACTGCTCACTCGGCCGTGGACACTGCCGTGGATGCGATTCAGGCCGGTGCCGCCGACTATCTGGTCAAACCTTGCAGCCCCGACCAGTTGCGCCTGGCTACTGCCAAACAACTGGAAGTTCGGCAGCTCTCGGCGCGTCTGGAAGCCCTCGAAGGTGAAGTGCGAAAACCCAAGGAGGGCCTGGACTCCCACAGTCCGGCGATGAAAGTGGTGCTCGAAACCGCACGCCAGGTTGCCAGTACTGACGCCAACATCCTGATTCTCGGCGAGTCCGGCACCGGTAAAGGTGAACTGTCACGGGCAATTCACGGCTGGAGCAAACGCCAGAAGAAGTCCTGCGTCACCATCAATTGCCCGTCCCTGACTGCCGAACTAATGGACAGCGAACTTTTCGGCCACAGCCGGGGGGCGTTCACCGGTGCCAGCGAAAGCACGTTGGGTCGTGTCAATCAGGCCGACGGCGGAACGTTGTTTCTCGACGAGATCGGCGATTTTCCCCTGACCTTACAGCCAAAATTGCTGCGTTTCATTCAGGACAAGGAATACGAACGCGTGGGCGACCCGGTAACCCGTCGCGCCGACGTGCGAATCCTCGCCGCCACTAACCTCAACCTGGAAGACATGGTTCGCGATGGTCGTTTTCGTGAGGACTTGCTCTATCGTCTCAACGTCATCACCTTGCACCTGCCGCCGCTTCGCGAGCGCAGGGAAGATATTTTGAATCTGGCGGACCGCTTCCTGGCGCGCTTCGTCAAGGAATACTCGCGTCCAGCCCGGCGTTTCAGCGACGAGGCGCGCGAAGCGCTGCTCAGCTACCGCTGGCCGGGCAACATTCGCGAGCTGCGCAACGTGGTGGAGCGCGCGAGCATTATTTGTCCGCAGGAGCGGGTAGAGCTCAGCCACTTGGGCATGGCCGAAACCCCGACCAACCACACGCCACGCATTGGTGCTGCGCTGAGCCTGGATGAACTGGAAAAAGCTCACATTGGCGCGGTTCTCGCCACGGCCGACACGCTGGATCAGGCGGCCAAAACCTTGGGTATCGATGCCTCGACCCTGTACCGCAAACGCAAGCAGTACAACTTGTGAGTCGTAACCGATGAAACTGGCGATGACGTTGCGCACCCGGCTGTTTCTGAGTATTTCCGCACTGATTACGGTGGCGCTGCTTGGGCTCTTGCTCGGGCTGGTCGGCGTGATGCAGATGGCAGGGACTCAGGAAGCCCTGATCCGTGACAACTTCGTCACGCTGGATCTGGGATTGAAGCTGCGTCAGACCTTGGGTGATCAACTGATCATCATGCTCGACGAGCAACCGGATCCTGCGGCGTTTGAGGCGTCCAAACAGCATTCCCTTGAATTGTTTGACGAAGGCATTGCTCGCGAACCGTCCAGCGAAGGTGCCCAGTATGGTTTCAAAAAGGCCAAGGCTGATTATCAGAACCTACTGCAGTCCTTTGATTTTTCCAGTGCTCCTATCCAGGTAGTCGGTGGTGACGGGGATCTTGCGGAAAAATTCAACGCGTTGCGTAACGGTTTGATCTCTGAACAGAAGCGCGCACTGGGAAACATCACTGAGATCGAACGCAAGGCCCGGGAGCGGGCACTGTTGATTGCCGGCCTGCTTGGGTTGGTCGGGGTGGCGGTGTTGTTCATCGGCTTCATTACCGCCCATGCGATCGCCCGGCGGTTCGGGGCTCCGATCGAGGCCTTGGCCGCAGCGGCTGACAACATCGGCCAGGGTAATTTCGAAGTGACCCTGCCGATTTCCTCCGCGGTGGAAATGAACCAACTGACCCGGCGTTTCGGCATCATGGCCGAGGCCTTGCGTGAGCACCAGGCTACCAATATCGACGAACTGCTCGCCGGCCAGCAACGCTTGCAAGCAGTGCTCGACAGCATCGACGACGGTTTGCTGATCATTGATCGTCAAGGTCATCTTGAGCACCTCAATCCGGTGGCTCAGCGTCAGTTAGGCTGGGACACCGATCGTCTCGGCCAAGGGCTGGGTACGGCGCTTGAGCGTCCCGAACTGGATGAACAACTGCAACTGGTATTGCGCGGTGGCACCCTGGAACGAGCGCCAGACGACCTGAGCATCGAAGTCGATGGAGAGTCGCGATTGCTGACATATAGCCTGACGCCGGTCAGCCATACCCAGGGTCATATTCTCGGCGCCGTGATGGTGTTGCATGACGTTACCGAACAGCGGGCCTTTGAAAGAGTGCGCAGCGAGTTCGTCTTGCGCGCCTCCCATGAGTTGCGCACACCGGTTACCGGGATGCACATGGCATTCGGCCTGTTCCGCGAGCGGACGCATTTTGCCGAAGACTCCCGCGAAGCTGACCTGCTGGACACCGTCAACGAAGAAATGCAGCGCCTGATGCAGTTGATCAATGACTTGCTGAATTTCTCTCGCTATCAAAACGGCCTGCAAAAACTCACCCTGGCACCCTGCTCCATCGAAGACTTGCTGGATCAGGCCCAGACACGTTTTGCCCGCTTGGCGCAGGAGAAGGGTATCGAGCTGCTGGTGGAAGTGCAGGGGCCGTTGCCACGGTTGCAAGCCGATCAGGCGCAGCTGGAACGGGTGCTCGACAACCTGATCGACAACGCCTTGCGCCATACCTCCCACGACGGACTGATACGTTTGCAGGCCCGGCGCCATGGTGAACGGATGATTATCAGCGTCGAGGACAACGGCGAAGGCATTGCCTACGGCCAGCAGGGACGGATCTTCGAGCCCTTCGTTCAGGTCGGTCGCAAAAAGGGCGGTGCCGGGCTGGGTCTGGCGCTGTGCAAGGAAATCGTGCAGTTGCACGGCGGACGGATGGGTGTCTATTCGCGGCCGGGGCAGGGGACGCAGTTCTACATGGCGCTGGCGATATAAGCCGGTGCCCTCTCAGGCTTCGTCATCCTGGCGTCGCGTAGTCAGTCGGCGGCCACGGGTAATCAGTTCGATGAACTGCACGGCGCTCAGGGCGTGGGCGAACAGCCAACCCTGACCGAATTTCACCCCTTCGCTGCTCAGAAACACCGCTTGGGCTTCATGTTCAATGCCTTCGGCAATCACCTTGAGTTGCAGGGCCTGAGCCATGCGAATGATGTGCGGTGCCACGCCGCTGCTGGCGGCGTCATGCCCCAGCGCGTCGATAAACGCCTTGTCGATTTTCAGGCAGTCCACCGGTAGGGTCTGCAGGTAGGCGAGGCTGCAATAGCCGGTGCCAAAATCGTCGATCAGCACTTGATGCCCGACATCCCGCAGGGCTTGCAGGTTTTCTCTGGCCACCACCACGTCCACCAATCCGCGCTCGGTCACTTCAAAGGCAATTTGCCTGGCCGCCACCCGGTGCATGCTCAGCAGACGCGCCATCACCTGACCGATACGCGGCACCATGACATCGCAGGCCGCCAGGTTGACCGAGATGTACAGCTGCGGATTGGACCGCAACAGTTGCCCGAGCTGTTCCAGCAGGCGCTGTAATACGAAGTCGGTCATCTGGCGAATCTGGCCGGTATTCTCCGCCATCGGAATGAACAGGTCGGGACTGGTCAGCGTGCCGTCCGGCCTGCGCCAGCGCAGCAGGGCTTCAGCGCCGACGCAGTTGCGGCTGTCGAGGTCGAAGATCGGTTGATATAACACCTGTAGCTCGCCTCGCCGCATGGCGCCTTGCAGTTCGGCATCCAGCGACTGACGCTGGCGTACCAGCAAAAACACCAGAATGCCTACACAGGCACTCAGCGCCAGGCTGGCCGGCAGTAGCCACCACCATACCGGCGGTACATGCATTCCGGTACGTGGGGTGATCAGTACCAGTTGGTATTCGGGGGTGTTAGTGGGCATTCGGTAAATCAGGCGGGTAGGGGTGACTTGCAGCGCATCGGGGCTTTTCGGGGGCCAGGGCTCCGCGGGGGGCCAGGCCTGAGCGACACCGAGCACCGGAATCGCCCGGGTGCCATGGTCGAGCACCACCAACAGGCTGCTCCCCGGAGACAGATCGACCATGTCGGTCAAATGCCCGCGCGACGTCGCAACCCGGAAATTGCCACGCCCAAGCATCAGTGCGGCGCGGTTCTCATCGGGTTCGGTGGTGGTGTTCAGCCAATAGCTGTAGGTGGGACCCTTGATGTCCGGCGGTCGGATCAGCGATACCCCTTCCTGGCGAGGGCGGTTGGAGCAGGTTCGCGATGTGTCCATATAAACGGCTTCATAAACGAAGCGGTAATTGAAGCTGACCTGCTGCAGGGTGGCGATCATTTCGTCATCGCAACCTCGCAGCGGTTGGGCTTCCAGGTCATCGAGGCTTTCGCGCAATTGCCCGAACAGCTGCTCCAGCCGGACCAGAAAGCGTTCTCCCTGGGCATTCATTTCCTGGCTTTCGTTGTGCTCGACCTGATTCATCGCCACGAACAAACTGCCGACCGTTAGAAGCGTTGCGCTCAAGGCAGTAGCCAGCATCGCCAAAAACCAAGGGCGATAGAACCAGCTATGCAGTCTCTCCCGAGCAGCAGGCATCATGGAATATCCGAAGAATTACCAATGAGTTATAGCTGCTGATTTGGAAAAAGCGCTGACCGTCGGGCGGGCGTCATTATTTTGTCTGATTCAACACCTGAAGAATCGCCGCGGTCTGGGCGTCCGGTGTGCCGTCGAAACGGGAAGGGCGAAAATGCAGCTGGAAGGCCGCCAGCACATTGCGTGTCGCTACATCCAGTTCGCCGGTTTGCGGCGTGGCATAGCCCAAGCGGGCAAGCTGCGCCTGAAACCAACTGATGCTGGGTAATTGCACCGCGAACTGCGCTTGCTGCCGCGCCACGGCCTGCTCGTTCGGCCATATTCCCAGGCCTTCGGCAGCCAGGCGCTTCCAGGGAAACAGTGGGCCGGGGTCGAGTTTGCGCATCGGTGCGATGTCGCTATGGCCAATGATATGACGGGGGCTGATGCCTTGGCGCTTACTGATGTCTTTGAGCAGGAAGATCATCGACTGAATCTGGGCTTCGCTGTAGGGATACCAAAGACGCCCGTTCGGGGTGTCCTCAAAGCCCTGATTGACGATCTCGATACCAATGGAACTGGAGTTCAGCCAGGTCCGGCCTTGCCATTCGCTTTCGCCTGCGTGCCAGGCCCGGAAATTTTCATCTATCAGCTTATAAATAGTGGCGCGCTTGTCGTCGCTAATCAGGTAGTGGCTGCTGACCTCGCCATGGGTCAGTAATTGCAGTGAGGTTTCCAGGGATGCGGAGGTGTAATGCATCACCACGAACTGAATACGATTGTCGTAATTGGCTGAACGGTGGCTGGTATCGATTCGGGGGCCGCTGGCACAACCGGCCAATAGAAGCAGCGAGACAATAAGAGCAAGACATTTCATGGTGGGAGGCAGTACACGCAAGACAATAATGCAACAGTGTAACGGTATTGCCTTGCGCGCAGATGGCAAAAAATGCTGTTTTAAACAAAATGGAACAATTAGCTATCAGCCCGCTTCTACTCGATTCCGGCCATTATTTTTCGCCCGATATAGCGCCTGATCGGCTCTTTTAAGTACCAAATCGCTGTGTTCGCCCGGTCTGAAGGCGGTCAATCCCATGGAAATGGTGATGGTGACTCGCTCGCCCTTGAAGTGGAACGGGCAGGCTTCGATCGATGCGCGCAAGGTTTCCAGTAGTTTTGCGCCGACCATAGGTAGTGTGGCAGGCATCAATAGCACAAACTCCTCACCGCCAAATCGGGCAATGAAATCAGACCCACGCAGACGCTTGCGTAGAACGCTGGCGATGATTTTCAGCACCTTGTCGCCCGCCAGATGGCCATAGTTGTCGTTGATGCGTTTGAAATGGTCGAGGTCGAGCATTGCCAGCAACAGGGTAGTGCCATGTTGTTGCCATTGACCAATTTCGTGCTCCAGGCGTTCGCTCCAGGCTGCTCGATTGGGTAAACCTGTCAGTGGATCGATCAGCGCCTTCTGACGCTGTTCTTCGAGATGCTCACGGTAGCCCAGGGCTTCCTGCTCCATGTGGGCAACCCTTTCGGCCAGGCATTGCAGACGGGCCGCTACTTCCTGCTCACGCTCATCGCGCTGCTTCTGGTGTTGGTCCATGGTGCCGAGCAGGCCTTCGAGATGGTTTTCCAGCACATGCTTGAGATCATCAAGGTCCGCCGCTTCCTGCATGCTGCTTTGCAAGCCGTCGACTTGCTCGCGAATCTGCGTGTCCATATCCCGTGCGGCTGAGCGGTTGTCGGCGTGGCCTTCGCTCGCGGCTTGCAGGTTGCTCTGGAATGACTCGAGGCGTTCGTTGAGTTGCTGCAAATAGGCTTCGAATTCGTGCTGGCCGCTGTCGGTGATTGCCAGCATCAATGTGGCCAGGTCATCGAGAATGGGCAGCAGTTCGTACCAGTTCAAGCCATTTTGAAGACGATCGCGCATCGCCTCGGCTTGCGGACGATGGCGCTCAGGCAGCGCCAGGTCATCGAGAAGGCCCAGCAGGGTGTCCTCGATGTGCTTGGCGACAGAGCTATAGGAGGGCTCCGGCGAGTCCGGCAGGCCATACAGAATATCGTGCCCGGACGGCTCTGGATCGATGGCCACCGGAGTGAGCTCATCGGGATTGATTGCCGACAGAACCTGAGTGACCGGTAGGGCGATCGCCGGAACCGGCTCTTGTGATTGCTCGATATCGGGGCGGGTTTGTAGCTCCGTCACTTGGCTGCTCGTAGCTTCTGGCTCAAGGACGGGTGGCTCAAACGCCACGACTTCAGCCGCAGGCGCCATTGCTATGGGCGCCTCAATTTGCGCTGGCTCGGGGGGGGCAGTGGCGGGCATCGCGGCTTCGACGGTTGGCGATACCCCTTGCGGTTTATCGGCGGCTGGCGCGAGATTGGCCGTCGCTTGTGGGGGCTCGGCCGGCGAGGCTGCAATCGGTTCGACAGGTTGCGGGGCAGGCATATGCGATTCGGGGACGGCGAGCTGTGGCGCGGTCTCTTCCGTTTCCCTGCTGAACAACCGCTGCAGAAAACCCGGGCGATCAGGTTCGGCAGGGTTCTCCAGCAGGTTCAAGGCTTTGCCTTGCAAGCCGCTCAGCTCGCTAAGCAGCAACGGGATTTCGCGAGCCTGGCTTACGCGTCCATCCAGTTGCTTGGCGAAATGCTTCAGTGGCCGGCTCACTTCCCGGGGCAGCGGCAACGCTTGCAACTGAGAGACCAGCGCTGTCAGGGCGGCACTGACTTGATTGACCCGGGTTTCCCGGCGCTGCTCGGAGTCGAGCACGGCTCTTTCCAGGCGTGGCAGCAAGGCTGCCAGGCCGGCGTCCATGTCATCGGTGCGTACGACTTCACGCATTTCCTTCATGCATTGATCAACGGCGCGATCGGTTCCTTCCGCGGCCAGGGTGCTGCGCACCAGCCCACGACGCAACAGATCAAGCCGGGCGTCCCATCGACGTTCCAGTTTTTCTTGTTGTTCGATGCTTTTGAGGTATTTCTCTTTCCAGCGCTGTGCTTCGTCGCTCATTCAGGCAGGACTCAACGCGGGCAATGCATCGGCCGTGAGCGAACCTGGCAGACGAATCTCTACCGCGACCGGCAGGTGATCGGAAATGGGCTGTGCCAGCACTTCGACCTTTTCAAGGGTCAGAGTGGGGCTGAGCAGAATATGGTCCAGACAACGCTGCGGGCGCCAGCTGGGGAAGGTCGCTTCAAGTTGCGGCGCGAGCAGGCCTAGATCACGCAACGGGGAGTTTTGCAGCAAGTCACTGGCATGGGTATTCATGTCGCCCATCAGCACCTGGTGTTTATAACCGCCAATTAGCTCGCGGATGTAGGCCAGTTGCAGGCTACGGGCGCGAGCGCCCAGCGCCAGGTGCATCATCACCACCACGAGTGCCTCCGGACCTTCGCCGAAGCGCACCAGAATGGCCCCGCGACCCTTGGGTCCCGGCAGCGGATGATCTTCAATCGCCCACGGGCGCAGTCGGCTGAGTACACCATTGCTGTGCTGACCGAGATGGCCGAGGTTGCGATTGAGTTGTTGATACCAGTAGGGGAAGGCGCCGAGCTGCGCCAGGTGTTCGACCTGATTGACGTAACCTGATCGCAGACTGCCGCCATCGGCTTCCTGCAAGGCGACCAGATCGAAATCGCCCAGCAGATTACCGATTTTTTGCAGATTGTCGGCACGCCCGGTGTGCGGCAACAGATGCTGCCAGCCGCGGGTCAGATAGTGCCGATAGCGCTCGGTACTGATACCAACCTGGATATTGAAACTGAGTAAACGCAGACGGCTGTCCACGGGCAACCCCGTCGATTCCAGGTGATGCTCGTTGACCTGCGGATGATGCAGGCCAACGATGCGTTCAGTTCCCCAGCGGCGCATGGCAGGTGCCGCGCTTAGTTGGCGACGGCCTTGGTTGCCGCTCGCTCTTTGGCAACCAGTTGGTCGGCCAGTTTCAGCGCTTGTTCGGCACCACCAGCAGAGCCGATGTCAAAGCGATACTTGCCGTTGACGACCATGGTAGGCACGCCGGAGATTTCATATTTCTTTGCAAGCTCTTTGGCTTTGTTGATCTGGCCCTTGATGGCGAAGGAGTCGAAGGTGGCCAGGAACTTGTCCTTGTCTACACCTTGGGTCGCCAGGAAGTCTGCCATGTCGTCTTTGTCGGTCAGTTTCTTGTGTTCTTTCTGAATCGCTTCGAAAACTGCCGCGTGAACCTTGCTTTCGACGCCCATGGCTTCAAGGGTCAGGAACATCTGGCCGTGTGCGTCCCAAGGGCCGCCAAACATGGCCGGAATGCGCACGAAGTTCACGTCGGAAGGCAGTTTTTCAACCCATGGGTTAATGACGGGTTCGAAGGCATAGCAATGCGGGCAACCGTACCAGAACAGCTCCACGACTTCGATCTTGCCGGGCACGGCCACCGGGACCGGATTGCTCAGCTCGACATAGGGCGCTGCAGGTTTTTCGGCGGCTTGGGCAGTCATGCCGAACAGGCTGGCAGCGACGAGCGCGGCGCTGATGATCAGATTACGCATGCTTTACTCCTGGACAATTGGGTCGCCTCGCGCGACCTGTTTTCAGACAGATCCTGGCGGGCTTGAGTTTGTAGTGTAACGGCAGCAGCCACAAAAAAGGGCAGCCAAAGCCACCCTTTTTATGTTTGCATCGACGGATTAATCGAGTGTTAACGTTGCAAGAGATGTACATCTCCAGCAACGCTTGTTCGATCAGTCTCAGTGCAAGCCTTGAATATAGCTGGAGACTGCGGCGATATCTTCGTCGCTCAGCTTTTTAGCGATGCTCTGCATCGGTTTGGTGTCGCCGTCGTTGGTCCGGCCACCTTCTTCTTTCCTGAAGTCGGTCAGTTGCTTGCCGACGTACTGAGCATGCTGGCCGCCCAGATGCGGGAAGCCCGCAGCTGCGTTGCCCTTGCCGTCCGGAGAGTGGCAGCCGGTGCAGGCTGGCAGACCCTTGGCCAGGTCGCCACCACGGAACAACGCTTCACCGCGCGCCACGACTTTCGGATCGGCGGCACCGACGCTGCCTTTCTGGCTGGCGAAGTAGGCGGAGATATCGGCCAGGTCCTGATCGCTCAGGTTGGTCAGCAGGCCGGTCATTTCCAGCACCGTGCGCTTGCCGGACTTGATGTCGTGCAGCTGTTTGTTCAGATAACGCTCGCCCTGGCCTGCCAGTTTCGGAAAGTTAGGCGCCATGCTATTGCCATCCGGGCCATGGCAGGCACCGCATACGGCGGCTTTCGCCTGGCCGGCGGCTGCATCACCTGCAGCATGGGCAATGCCGGAGATCCCCACGGTCAACAGCAGACTCACGATCAGTTTGTTCATCAGCTAATCCAACTACGGCTAAGGGTTAAAGAGTTATGGGCCGGGTTTACTCGCTCATCCAGTGGATGATGGCTCGGTAATCCTCGGCACTGCAGTCCATGCACAAACCACGCGGCGGCATCGCCTTGAAACCCTGGGTCACGTGTTGCACCAGCGTCTCCATACCTTTCGCCAACCTCGGCGTCCAAGCTTCCTGATCGCCCTTGCGGGGCGCCATGGGTAGTTGGCCGGAATGACAGGCACCACAAACACGGTTGTACACAGCTTCCGGATCCTGTGTAGCCTGAGCGCTGTAAAGCGGCATCAAGACACCGGCAGCTAGCAGCCATTTCGTCATAAAACGACCTTTTCAGGGTTGAGAGCGTGCTGCGTTCTAATTCGCAATCAAGGTTAATCGCTCTCGTGAACTTCATCCTACGCTGGGACAAAGCGCACACAAAATCTGCGGCATTATATACTGGCGTCACTGAAACGGAAACGACACAGCTTGCCGCGTCCATTCCCGGCGCCGCCCACATCGGAAATCCCATGCAACTCAAGAACCCCATCCTCGGTCTGTGCCAACAGTCCACCTTCATGCTCAGCGCCGCCAAAGTCGATCAATGCCCCGACGACGAAGGCTTTGAAGTGGCCTTCGCC
Organism: Pseudomonas sp. F-14 TE3482; assembly: GCF_053629455.1. Taxonomy (NCBI): domain Bacteria; kingdom Pseudomonadati; phylum Pseudomonadota; class Gammaproteobacteria; order Pseudomonadales; family Pseudomonadaceae; genus Pseudomonas; species Pseudomonas sp. F-14 TE3482. The sequence continues at coordinate 1,134,129 of NZ_JBRJII010000001.1, read as the reverse complement.
GGGCGTTCCAACGCCGGCAAGTCCAGCGCATTGAACACCCTGACACATGCCAGCCTGGCGCGGACCTCGAAAACTCCGGGTCGCACGCAGCTGTTGAACTTCTTCAAGCTAGACGATGAACGCCGTCTGGTCGACCTGCCGGGTTACGGTTACGCGAAAGTGCCGATCCCGTTGAAGCTGCACTGGCAGCGTCACCTGGAAGCCTATCTGGGCGGTCGCGAGAGTTTGAAAGGTTTGATTCTGATGATGGACATCCGTCATCCAATGACCGATTTCGACCTGCTGATGCTCGATTGGGCCGTTGCCAGCGGCATGCCGATGCATATTTTGCTGACCAAGGCAGACAAGCTGACCTATGGCGCGGCGAAAAACGCGCTGCTCAAGGTTCAGGCGCAAATCCGCAAGGGCTGGGGCGATACGATCACTATCCAGCTGTTTTCGGCACCGAAACGAATGGGGCTGGAAGACGCCTACACTGTACTGGCGGGCTGGATGGAGTTGGCAGACAAGGGCAGCGAGGCTGCCGAGTAAGGCTTTTACAGGTGAAAAGCCAGGCAAAAAAAACCCCGGACTTCATATGGGGAGGGAGAAGTTCCGGGGTTCAAGTTCCGGACCGCTAGGGCGGGGTCCAGATATCTGCCAACACTTAACACAACATAGGAGCATCGAAGGGCTTCACCAGCCATTCAGTATCTCTGAGTGGCGGTTCACGGATTTAGTTCAGACTATTTTCAAAAACCATTGGAAATAATCGATGTCATTTTCCGCACTATAGCCCTTCGTTATTTTGTGCTGCGGCATATGGCCGCAGCACAGGCGTCGTTCAGGCCGATCAGTGCGCTTCATCCCAGTTGTTGCCTACGCCTACCTCGACCAGAAGCGGTACATCCAGTTGTGCGGCGCTACTCATATGCACGCGAATCTCCTCACGCACCTGATCGATCAGGTCCTCACGCACCTCAAGCACCAATTCATCGTGTACCTGCAGGATGACTTTGGCGTCCAGGCCTGACGATGTCAGCCAGTTATCCACCGTTACCATGGCTTTTTTGATGATGTCCGCCGCGGTGCCTTGCATTGGGGCATTGATTGCCGTGCGCTCGGCCGCTTTGCGCAGAGCCTGGTTTTTTGCGTTGATTTCCGGCAGGTAGAGACGACGGCCGAAGATGGTTTCGACGAAACCTTGCTCGGCGGCCTGGGCGCGCGTGCGCTCCATGTATTCCAGTACGCCGGGATAACGGGCGAAGTAGCGGTCGATGTAGGCCTGGGACTGTTTGCGGTCCACGCCGATCTGCTTGGCCAGGCCAAACGCGCTCATGCCGTAGATCAAACCGAAGTTGATGGCTTTCGCACTACGACGCTGATCGTTGGTGACCGCGTCCAGTTCGACGCCAAACACCTCTGCGGCCGTTGCCCGGTGTACATCGAGGTTGTTGCGGAAGGCGTGCAGCAAACCTTCGTCCTTGGCCAGATGCGCCATGATCCGCAGTTCGATTTGCGAGTAGTCCGCGGCTAGCAGCTTGTAGCCTTTCGGCGCGACGAACGCCTGACGAATCCGACGACCTTCGGCAGTGCGAATCGGAATGTTCTGCAGGTTCGGGTCGATCGATGACAAACGTCCGGTGGCGGCGACGGCTTGCTGGTAAGACGTATGAATGCGCCCGGTGCGAGCGTTGATCTGCTCTGGCAAACGGTCGGTGTAGGTGCTTTTGAGCTTGCTCAGCGAGCGGTACTGCATCAGCACCTTGGGCAGCGGGTAGTCCTGTTCGGCCAGCTCGGCCAGCACCGCTTCGGCAGTCGAGGCCTGGCCTTTGGCGGTTTTGCTGATTACAGGCAAACCGAGCTTTTCGTAGAGGATCACGCCCAGCTGCTTCGGCGAACCGAGGTTGAATTCTTCACCGGCAATGGCAAAGGCCTCGCGCTCAAGGGCGACCAGTTTCTCGCCCAGTTCGACGCTCTGGATGCCCAGCAGGTTGGCATCCACGAGCGCGCCCTGACGCTCGATTCGGGCCAGAACCGGCATCAGCGGCATTTCAATCTCGTTGAGCACTTTGCCCAGGCTTGGCGTTGCTGCCAGTTTTTCCTGCAAAGCCTGGTGTAGACGGAAGGTGACGTCAGCGTCTTCGGCGGCATAGGGGCCTGCCAGCTCAAGAGAGATCTGGTCGAAAGTCAGCTGTTTGACGCCTTTGCCCGCGATCCCTTGAATGTCGGTCTTGCTTTGGCCCAGGTATTTGAGCGCCAGGCTGTCCATGTCGTGGCGGGTGGCCGTCGAGTCCAGGACGTAAGACTCGAGCATGGTGTCGTAGGCAATGCCCTGAACAATAATCCCGTTGCTCTGATCGCCACCGATGGCGCAGTTGGCGAGAATATTGGTTTCGAACTTGGCGTGTTGGCCGACTTTCAGTTTATTCGGGTTTTCCAGCAGTGGCTTCAGCGCCAGCAGCACAGTGTCGCGATCCAGTTGCTCCGGCACGCCCATGTAGGAATGGGTCAGCGGAATGTAGGCCGCTTCGTTGGCCGCGACGGAAAACGACAGACCCACCAGTTGTGCATGTTGGGCATCGCTGCCGTTGGTTTCGGTGACGAAGGCAATCAACGGCGCCTTGTCGAGCTTGTCCAGCCAAGCCTCGAAGTGCTTTTGGTCGAGAATGGTTTCGTACTTCGCCTCGGCGGCGCCCGGTTGTTCCTGGGCGACCTCGACAATGTCCTGACCTGCGCGCTTGGCATCGCGCTGGTTCTCTTCGAACCAGCTCTTGAACTCCAGCAGGGAATACAGTTCGGCGAGTTTATCGTGATCCGGTGGCCCCATATGCAAGTCATCGAGGCCGAAGTCCAGCGGTACATCGATCTTGATGGTTGCCAAGCGATAAGAAAGAAAGGCCATTTCCTTATGTTCTTCAAGCTTGGCCGGCAGGGTCTTGGCGCCACGAATCGGCAGGGTCGGGACGATGTCGAGCTGCGCATAGAGCTCGGCCAGGCCGCCGTTCACACCGACCAGCAGGCCGGACGCGGTTTTCGGGCCAATACCCGGAACGCCCGGAATGTTGTCGGACGAATCGCCCATCAGTGCCAGATAATCGATGATCTGCTCGGGAGCGACGCCGAATTTCTCCTTCACGCCCTCAATGTCCAACGTGCTACCGGTCATCGTATTGACCAAGGTAATGTGCCCGTCGACCAGTTGCGCCATGTCCTTGTCGCCGGTGGAGATCACCACCGGGCGGTCGGCGGCCGCGCTGCTGCGGGCCAGGGTGCCGATCACGTCGTCGGCTTCGACGTTGTCCACGCACAGCAATGGAAAGCCCAAGGCCTTGACGCTGGCGTGCAACGGTTCGATCTGAACCCGCATGTCGTCGGGCATGCTTGGGCGATTGGCCTTGTATTCGGCGAACATTGCGTCGCGGAACGTCCCGCCCTTGGCGTCGAACACCACGGCGAACGGGCTGTCCGGGTACTGCTTGCGCAGACTCTTGAGCATGTTCAAGACGCCCTTGACCGCTCCGGTCGGCAGGCCTTTGGACGTGGTCAGCGGTGGCAGCGCGTGAAAGGCGCGGTACAGATAAGAAGAACCGTCCACCAGGACGAGGGGGGCTTGGCTCATGAGCAGGATCAACCTTTTCGGCGGGTCCGGCGCTAGAATAGCGGGACCGTTGACGACAAAGGGACAAGGTTATCATGCGCACACTAAATCGCTTGTTGCTGGCTGGCTTGTTTGCAATCACTCCATTGGCTGTCATGGCGGCGGACGAAGCGCCCTCGGCAGACCCGGATGTAACAATCCGCACGGAAGGCGATAAAACCATTCAGGAGTATCGGCAAAATGGTTTTTTGTATGCCATCAAGGTGACCCCGAAAGTCGGCAAACCGTATTTCCTGGTGCGCGCTGATGGCTCCGACGGTAACTTCATCCGCTCGGACCAGCCGGATATGCTGATTCCGTCGTGGAAAATATTCGAGTGGTAAACCGCTCCTAACTTAAATCGGCGCCGGCAGTCGCGGCGCCCGTACTGGCAGTTTTAACCATGTCTGTGTTCACCCCCCTGGCTCGGCCCGAGCTGGAAACCTTTCTCGCCCCTTACGGGCTTGGCCGCCTGCTTGATTTCCAGGGGATCGCCGCCGGTAGCGAAAACACCAATTTCTTTATCAGCCTGGAGCAGGGCGAGTTTGTCCTGACTCTGGTCGAGCGCGGTCCGGTGCAGGAGATGCCGTTTTTCATCGAACTGCTCGACGTGCTGCACGACGCCAACCTGCCGGTGCCTTATGCCCTGCGCACCACCGACGGCGTCGCGTTGCGCGAACTGGCCGGTAAACCTGCGCTGTTGCAGCCCCGTCTGGCGGGCAAGCACATCAAGGACGCCAACGCGCAGCATTGCGCTCAGGTCGGCGAGCTGCTGGCTCATCTGCACTTGGCGACCCAAGCCAACATGATCAAACGCAAAACCGATCGCGGCCTGGACTGGATGCTGGAAGAGGGCACGCAGTTGCTTTCGCACCTGAATGCCGAGCAAAGCGATTTGCTGCAACGGGCGCTGGATGAAATCACACAGCAGAAGACGAAAATTCTGGCGCTGCCGCGGGCCAACATCCACGCCGACCTGTTCCGCGATAACGCGATGTTCGAAGGCACGCACCTGACCGGGTTGATCGACTTCTACAACGCCTGTTCCGGGCCGATGCTCTATGACGTGGCGATTGCCTTGAACGATTGGTGCTCGGACGAGCAAGGGCAGCTTGATGGCGCTCGGGCGCGGGCATTGCTGGGCGCTTATGCCGCGCTGCGACCGTTTACCGCTGCCGAGGCCGAGCTATGGCCGACCATGCTGCGCGTGGCGTGCGTTCGGTTCTGGTTGTCGCGGTTGATCGCCGCGGAGTCTTTCGCCGGGCAGGACGTGTTGATTCACGATCCGATGGAGTTTCAGCTGCGGCTGATGCAGCGGCAGAAGGTCCACACACCGCTGCCTTTCGCCCTCTAAAAGCATCGCGGGCAAGCCACGCTCCCACAGGGTTTGTGTCGTTCATAATATTGGCGAACGACACAAACCCTGTGGGAGCGTGGCTTGCCCGCGATTGGGGGCGACACAATTTTCGGAACTACAGCGACTCCAGACACCCAGCCAAATCATTCCCCAGCTTTTCCAGCAACTGCTCATACCCTTGAGCGGTCGCTGGCGTGTACCCGCCGAGCGCATCCAGTTCCGCCAGTTTCACCGGCAGCCCGGCCACCAGGGTTTCTGCCAGGCGCGGGCGCAGCGGTGGTTCGCTAAACACGCAAGTCTTGCCGACCTCCTGCAACCGAGTGCGCATCGCCGCCACATGCTGGGCGCCGGGTTGTACTTCGGCTGCGACACTGAATACGCCAGTGTGCTTGAGGCCGTAAGCGTCTTCGAAGTAGTCGAAGGCTTCGTGAAACACGAAGTAAGGCTTGCCCGCGATACCCGCCAGACGAGCCTTCAGGCGCAGGTCCAAAGCATCCAGACGCTCATCGAACACCTTGAGGTTGCTCTGGTAGCGCGCTGCGTTGGCTGGATCGGCGGCACTCAGATCGGCGGCCATTTTGGTAGCGATCACGCGGGCGTTGATCGGTGACAACCACAAATGCGCATCCAGATTGCCAGGGCGGTGATCGTGGTCATGCTCGTCGGCTTCTTCGGCGTGGGAGTGGTTATCTTCGGCGAAGTGTCGCAGTTTCAGGCCAGGCAAGTCTTGCACCGCGACGCTGGGCAACGTACGACCTTTCAGCACACGGGGCAGGAAACCTTCCATGTCCGGGCCGATCCAGTACAGAAGATCCACCGATTGCACTTTCCGTACATCGGATGGACGCAAGGCATAGTTATGGGGCGAGGCACCGGGCGGCAGCAAAACTTCCGGAACCGCTACGCCGTCCTGCACCGCCGCGGCTATCAGCTGCAGAGGCTTGACGCTGGTGAGGACTTTAACCTCGGCTTGAGCTGAGCCGATCAGCAGAAAACTGGCGACAAATGCGACAAAGATAGAAAAAAGTCGGGACACGATGACCACTCAAAGAGGCGAGAACGGGTAACATAATAACGTCTCTCACAAAACTCGTCGCCGCTCATGCCTAAAACACCGATTGCCAGCCGTCCCCACGACCACTCTCATTGCGTACATAGCGCATTGTCTGAGGCCGATGTCTTGTGCGCACGTCAGGGGCTGCGTCTGACCGCTTTGCGCCGGCGAGTGCTGGAACTGGTGTGGCAAAGCCACAAACCGTTGGGTGCCTATGACATTCTGGCGGTGCTCAGCGAGCAGGACGGCCGCCGCGCCGCGCCTCCTACCGTGTACCGCGCGCTGGATTTCCTGCTGGAAAACGGCTTGGTACATCGCATCTCCTCGTTGAACGCCTTCGTCGGCTGCAATCACCCGGAACACGCCCACCAGGGGCAGTTTCTGATTTGCCGCGAATGCCACGCCGCCATCGAACTCGAACAGAAATCCATCAGCGACGCGATCATCGATAGCGCCAAAGATGTCGGATTTATCGTCGAAGCCCAGACCGTTGAAGTCATCGGTCTCTGCTCGGGTTGCCAGGGGGCTTGATGAGCAACGCGCTGATTCGTCTCGAGCAGGTGGCTGTCACCTTTGCCGGGCAAAACGTGCTGGACAACATCGAGCTGAGTGTCGAGCCGGGGCAGATCGTGACCTTGATCGGCCCCAATGGTGCCGGCAAAACCACGCTGGTGCGCGCGGTGCTCGGCCTGTTGAAACCGGACAGCGGCAGCGTCTGGCGCAAGCCGAAGTTGCGCGTCGGTTACATGCCGCAAAAACTCCATGTCGACCCAACCCTGCCGCTTTCGGTGCTGCGCTTCTTGCGTCTGGTGCCAGGCGTGGACCGCGCTCGGGCGTTGGCCGCCCTCAAGGAAGTCGGTGCCGAACAGGTCATCGACAGCCCGGTGCAAAGTGTTTCCGGTGGCGAAATGCAGCGGGTGCTGCTGGCGCGGGCATTGCTGCGCGAGCCAGAATTGCTGGTGCTTGATGAGCCGGTACAAGGCGTCGACGTGGCCGGTCAAGCCGAGCTCTACAGCCTGATCACACGCTTGCGTGATCGTCATGGTTGCGGCGTTTTGATGGTTTCTCACGATTTGCATCTGGTGATGAGCACCACCGACCAGGTGGTGTGCCTGAACCGCCACGTCTGCTGTTCCGGGCATCCCGAGCAGGTCAGCGGCGATCCGGCATTCGTCGAGCTGTTCGGAAAAAACGCACAAAGCCTGGCGATTTATCACCACCATCACGATCACGCCCACGACCTGCATGGCTCGGTGGTCAGCGCGGGCCCGTCCACTCACGTTCATGGAGATAGCTGCAAGCATGGCTGATTTTCTGCTCTTTGCCCTGCTTGCAGGTCTGGCCCTGGCGCTGGTCGCGGGGCCGTTGGGTTCGTTCGTGGTCTGGCGACGCATGGCCTATTTCGGCGACACCCTGTCCCATGCCGCATTGCTCGGCGTGGCACTGGGTTTTCTGCTGGATGTCAGCCCGACCGTTGCCGTCACGGTAGGCTGCTTGTTGCTGGCGGTATTGCTGGTGACGTTGCAACAACGGCAGCCCCTGGCGTCTGACACGCTTTTGGGAATTCTCGCACCCAGCACGCTCTCTCTTGGCTTGGTGGTACTAAGCTTCATGCATGAAGTGCGGATCGACCTGATGGCCTATCTGTTCGGCGACTTGTTGGCGATCAGTCCGACCGATCTGGCGTGGATCCTCGGCGGTAGCGCGGCGGTGCTCGCCTTGCTTGTCACGCTGTGGCGACCTTTGCTGGCGATTACGGTGCATGAAGAACTGGCCAAAGTGGAAGGTTTGCCAGTGGCGGCGTTGCGCCTGGCGCTGATGTTGCTGATCGCTGTGGTGATTGCGGTGGCGATGAAAATCGTCGGCGTGTTGCTGATTACTTCGTTACTGATTATTCCGGCGGCTGCGGCACAGCGTCACGCCCGCTCGCCGGAGCAGATGGCATTGGGCGCGAGCCTGCTGGGCATGCTCGCGGTGTGTGGCGGGCTGGCGTTGTCCTGGTTCAAGGACACTCCGGCCGGCCCGTCGATTGTGGTGACGGCCGCCGCGCTGTTTCTGCTGAGTTTTGTCCTGCCCCGTCGAGGGGTGTAGACTTGCTCGTTTTTTGCGCAAATAGAGAGTCGCAGGAATGAAGCCGTTCGCCTCCCGTTATCTGCTCCTTGTCGCATTTTCGCTGCTGCTGGGCGCATGCCAAAGCACGCCACCGGCGGCCACTGAGGCCCCCGATGCGCGGGCCACGGCGATCGCACAGCTGGAACAAAGCCTGGCCAGCAGCGAACTGGCCACCGCCGAAGGACAATTGGCGGCTTTGCAGGCCGAGTCGCCCAACGATCAGTCCCTCGAGCAATACCAGCGGCAATTGGCCGAAGCTTATTTGCTGCGTAGCCAGATCGTGCTGCAAAAAGGTGATGTGAATGCAGCAGCCACGGCGCTGAGCCGTGCCCGGCTGTTGATGCCCAAGGCCCCGGCGCTGACCGGTGGCGTCAACAGCGCCATTGTCCATGCCCGCAAGGCAGAACTGGATAAAGCCGAAGCAGCTCTCAAGGCTGCCGAAGCCAAACCTCAGGCCAAAGTCATCGACCCGACGGCTGAAAGTACTACGGTGGCGTTGAATCTCACCGATATGAGCAAGCTTCGTCGTCAACTGGATGCCATCGCCGCCGATGTGGTGAATTATCAGTGCGACGTGAGCATTCAGGCGCCGCGCACCCAGGATTACCCATGGTTGGCCACGCTGCTGACCAAACGGGTGAAAAAACTGGATTCGGAGTTTGATCTGAAGCTGGAGAAACAGATCCTGCGCAACATTCCGGCGCAGATGGTGTTGAGTCCGCGTAAGCCTTAAAAGCTTCGCGGGCAAGCCTCGCTCCTACAGGGGTTATGCTGTACCTGTGAGCGAGGCTTGCCCGCGAAGGCGTCCTTCTGTTCGATAAAAATCCTTAAGCCGGAACCGCCTTGGCCTTAGGCTCCCTCTCCCAAATCCGATGCTGTCCGATCGCGGTGAAAAACGCCTCGAACAGTTTGGCATCGTTACCCACGATTAACCCCGCATCCACTTCCAGCTTCAACACATCCAACAACTGCCTTGCCTCGCTATGCAGCGCAATCGCTTTCAAGTGCTTATAGGCTTCCAGCAGGTAATGCAGTGCTACACCATCGGTACTCAGCGCCTTGATCGACGCCGCGCCACCCGGCACGAATACAGCGTCGAACGCTACAGAAGGCAGACCTTCCATCGACGCATCTACCGGCAGCGCTTTGCCGTCGGCGGTTGTCACAGGGGCCGAGGTCGGACCGAGCAGTTTGGCGTGCGCGCCTTCGGCCATCAGAGCCTTCTTCATCGCATCAATCGCCGCGCCATCCACCCCGTTGGCTGCCAGAATGGCCACTTTTCGGGTTTTGATATCCCCTGACAGCAGGTTGGCCTGGCTCAGGGCGGGGGAGTGGTCGAGTGACGTTTTACGCACCTCGACCGTTCCGGCCTTCGGTACCGGCAAGCCCAGGTTCTGTGCCACGCGTTTGGCCAGTTCCAGATCGATATTGGCCAGGATCTCATTCACCTGCCGCGCACGAATAAATTCACGTTCGACCTTGCCCAGCTCGAAGCTGTAGGCCGCGATGATATGTTCCTGCTCATGCTTGCTCATGCTGTGAAAGAACAGCCGCGCCTGAGAGAAGTGGTCGGCGAACGATTCGCTGCGCTGACGGATTTTCGCAGCGTCGATGCGCTCCGGATAAGTCTCGAAGCCGCCGTCCTGCGCTCCCGGTGGGGTTTCCTTCGGCCAGCCGCTGTCGATGGAGTTTGGCTCGTAGGAAGCGCGTCCCTTGTCGATGGTGGTGCGGTGCTGCGCATCTCGTTGACCATTGTGGAACGGTGCCACCGGGCGGTTGATCGGGATCTCATGAAAATTTGGCCCACCCAGTCTGCTGATCTGAGTATCGGTATAGGAAAACAACCGGCCTTGCAGCAACGGGTCATTGGAGAAGTCGATCCCCGGCACGATATGCCCGGGGCAGAAGGCGACCTGCTCGGTCTCGGCGAAGAAATTGTCCGGGTTGCGGTTGAGCACCATCTTGCCCAGCGGAGTGATCGGCACGACTTCCTCAGGAATGATTTTGGTTGGATCGAGAAGGTCGAAATCGAAGGCATGTTCGTTTTCCTCCTCGATAACCTGTACGCCCAATTCCCATTCCGGGTAGTCCCCCATCTCGATGGACTCCCAGAGATCGCGACGGTGGAAGTCGGTGTCCTTACCGGCAAGCTTCTGCGCTTCATCCCACACCAGCGAGCAGGTGCCGGCAGCGGGGCGCCAGTGGAATTTTACGAAGCGCGCCTTGCCTTCGGCATTGATCATGCGAAACGTGTGCACGCCGAAGCCCTGCATGGTGCGCAGGCTTTTGGGGATGGCCCGGTCGGACATGGTCCACATCACCATGTGCGCGGATTCCGGCACCAGAGAAACAAAGTCCCAGAACGTATCGTGGGCCGAACCGCCGGTAGGAATCTCGTTGTGGGGTTCGGGTTTTACCGCGTGTACGAAGTCAGGAAACTTGATTGCATCCTGAATGAAGAACACTGGCATGTTGTTGCCCACCAGATCGAAGTTGCCTTCGTCGGTGAAAAACTTCACCGCGAAGCCTCGTACATCTCGCACCGTATCGCCTGACCCGCGCGGACCTTGCACCGTGGAAAAGCGCACAAAAACCGGAGTCTTTTGATGTGGGTCTTGTAGGAACCCGGCCTTGGTCAGTACGGAATGGGTTTCATATGCCTGGAAGTAACCATGTGCGCCGGTACCACGGGCATGGACGATGCGCTCGGGAATGCGTTCATGGTCAAAGTGCGTGATCTTTTCACGCATGATGAAATCTTCCAGCAACGACGGCCCGCGGGCACCGCCCTTCAACGTGTTCTGATTGTCCGCGACCTTCACACCCTGGTTGGTGCGCAAGGCCTGTTCGGTGGCATCGGAGCAAAATTTTTCCAGGCTGTCGAGCTTGGCATTGGTGTTGCCGCGGTCCAGGGTATCGGTCCCGGCCAGTGCGCTTTTGGGGGCGGCAGGCTTTTTAGTACTCATCAGACGTAAACTCCTCGTTGCGATTCCCGTCGGGCCAAGGCTTATGAGCCATTGCCCATACACGGCATCCAGGCATTCTCGAGTTGCCTAATCAGTGACCGATGGCGCGTTGGCGCCGTTCCCTTTTTCTGACCTTTGATCGCGTTATTGCCAAATCGCTGGTTGAATGCGAAATAAATGCTAAGAACCTCTATACGGACAGGCTAAAATGCGCGCCCGGCTAACCGCTGATCCTTTTCTAACGCGCCCCACAAGGTTCGCTACGTGATCGAGTTTCAAAACGTCCACAAAACTTACCGCGTCGCCGGTAAGGATATTCCCGCCCTGCATCCGACCAGTCTGACGATTGAGAATGGTCAGGTCTTTGGTCTGATCGGCCATTCCGGCGCGGGAAAAAGTACCCTGCTGCGTCTGATCAATCGCCTGGAAAACTCCAGTGGCGGCAAGATCATCGTCGATGGTGAAGAAGTCACCGCGCTGGATGCCAATAGCCTGCGGCGCTTCCGTCAGCAGGTCGGGATGATTTTTCAGCACTTCAACCTGCTGGCCTCCAAAACCGTGGCCGACAATGTCGCGCTGCCGCTGACCCTCGCCGGTGAACTGTCCCGTAGCGAAATCGACCGGCGTGTGGCGGAGTTGCTGGCGCGGGTCGGCCTGGCTGACCATGCGAAAAAGTACCCGGCGCAATTGTCCGGCGGTCAGAAGCAGCGTGTCGGCATCGCCCGCGCCCTGGCGACCAAACCGAAAATCCTGTTGTGCGATGAAGCCACCAGTGCCCTGGACCCGCAAACCACGGCGTCGGTCCTGCAACTGCTGGCCGAGATCAACCGCGAGCTGAAACTGACCATCGTCCTGATCACCCACGAAATGGATGTGATCCGTCGAGTCTGCGATCAGGTGGCGGTGATGGATGCCGGCAAGATCGTCGAGCAAGGCTCGGTGGCCGAGGTGTTCTTGCATCCCAAGCATCCGACCACCAAGCGCTTCGTGCAGGAAGACGAGCAAATCGACGAAAGCGAACAGCGCGACGACTTCGCTCACGTACCGGGGCGTATCGTGCGTCTGACCTTCCAGGGCGAAGCGACCTACGCGCCGTTGCTGGGTACCGTCGCCCGGGAAACGGGCGTGGACTACAGCATCCTGGCCGGTCGCATCGATCGCATCAAAGACGTCCCTTATGGGCAATTGACCCTGGCCGTCACCGGTGGCGACATGGAAGCGGCGTTTGCTCACTTCACCGCAGCTGACGTCCATATGGAGGTGCTGCGCTGATGGAAGTCCTGATGAGTTTCTTTTCCAATATCGACTGGTACGAAATCTGGCTGGCTACCGGCGACACCCTGCTGATGCTCGGCGGTTCGCTGCTATTCACCGTGCTGTTGGGCCTGCCGCTGGGCGTGCTGTTGTTCCTGTGCAGCCCGCGCCAGTTGCTGGAAGCCAAAGGCGTGTACGCGATGTTGTCGCTGGTGGTGAACATTCTGCGTTCGTTGCCATTCATCATTTTGCTGATTGTGATGATTCCGTTCACCGTGTTGATCACGGGCACCTCCCTGGGTGTCGCCGGTGCGATTCCACCCTTGGTGGTGGGTGCCACGCCGTTCTTCGCACGACTGGTGGAAACCGCCTTGCGTGAAGTGGATCGCGGCATCATCGAGGCGACCCAGGCCATGGGCGCAACGACACGTCAGATCATCATCAATGCTTTGCTGCCGGAAGCCCGCCCGGGCATCTTCGCGGCGATTACGGTGACAGCGATTACACTGGTGTCCTACACGGCAATGGCCGGTGTGGTCGGCGCTGGCGGTCTGGGCGACCTGGCGATCCGTTTCGGTTACCAGCGTTTCCAGACGGATGTGATGGTTGTGACGGTGGTGTTGCTGCTGATGCTGGTTCAAGTGCTGCAAACCGTTGGCGACAAATTGGTTGTCCACTTCTCACGTAAATAAGTCATGAGCCGGCCATTCGCTGGCAGGCGCCAAACGGGCGCCTCACAAGGAGTTAGCTGAATGAAAAAACTACTCGTCGCGTTCGCTGCCGTTGCAGCCTTTTCCGCACACGCTGCCGACACCCTGACCGTCGCGGCCACCCCGGTGCCTCACGCGGAAATCCTCGAGTTCGTTAAACCGGCCCTGGCCAAAGAAGGCGTGGACCTGAAGGTCAAAGTCTTCACCGACTACATCCAGCCGAACGTGCAGGTGGCCGAGAAGCGTCTGGACGCCAACTTCTTCCAGCACCAGCCGTACCTGGATGAGTTCAACAAAGCCAAGGGCACCAACCTCGTCAGCGTTGCCGGTGTACACCTGGAGCCGCTGGGCGCTTACTCCAGCAAGTACAAAGCGCTGACCGAGCTGCCGGGCGGCGCCAACGTGGTGATTCCGAACGACGCCACCAACGGCGGTCGTGCGCTGTTGCTGCTGGCGAAGGCTGGCCTGATCAAGTTGAAGGATTCGAACAACATCCTGTCGACCGTGAAGGACATCACCGAGAACACCAAGGACCTGAAATTCCGCGAACTGGAAGCCGCGACCATCCCGCGCGTGCTGACCCAGGTCGACCTGGCGCTGATCAACACCAACTACGCGCTGGAAGCCAAGCTTGATCCGTCCAAGGACGCGCTGGTCATCGAAGGCAGTGACTCGCCGTACGTGAACATCCTCGTTGCCCGTCCGGACGACAAGGACAGCGCCGCGATGCAGAAACTGGTTGCTGCCCTGCACAGCCCGGAAGTGAAAGCCTTCATTCTCGAGAAGTACAAAGGCGCGGTAGTGCCGGCGTTCTGATTTGAAGCTTTAACGAAAAATGGGGCGCATTGAATGCGCCCCATTTTTTTGCCTGAAACACCGACCTTGTGGGAGCGGGCTTGCCCGCGATAGGGCCATCAGCTCCAAAACAGATGTTGAATGTCGGGCCGCCATCGCGGGCAAGCCCGCTCCCACAGGGTATTGCGTTGGTTATTCGCGCTTGAGCATCACCGGCAACTGCGCCACCAGCTTCTGATTGTTCAACGGTGCACGAATAAACCCGCGTTGAGTCCCGTCCGGCCCGATCACTGCGAGGTTGCCGCTGTGGTCGACGGTGTAGTTCGGCTTACTGGTGTCCGCCGGAATAAACGGAATACTCACCGCATTGGCCAGCTTCTGAAGGTCTTCGACCGAGGATGCCGTCAGCCCGATGAACTGTGGATCGAAGTAGCCCAGGTATTGCTTGAGTTGCTTGGGCGTGTCGCGGTTCGGGTCGACGCTGACCAAAACGACCTGCAACTTGTCCACAGCATCCGCCGGCAGTTCACTCTTGATCTGCCGCAGTTGGGCGAGGGTGGTCGGGCAGATGTCCGGGCAGAAGGTGTAGCCGAAGAACAACACACTCCATTTGCCTTTCAGCTCGTTGATCGCCACCGGCTTACCGTCCTGATCGGTCATCTTCACGTCCGGCAGGTTACGGCTTTGGGGCAACAGGATGATCCCCGCATCGATCAGTGCCGTCGGGTCGCCCTGGTTTTTTCCGGTCAGAACTTTATTGATGGTCAGGCCCAGGATCAGCGCGATCAAGGCGACGAGAATGAAGACGGTTTTCTGGGTTCGAGTCATAGGTTCAACAGTAAGTAGTGGTCTACGAGCAGCGCGATAAACAGCAGGAACAAGTAGTAAATAGAGTACTTGAACGTGTTGATCGCCGCGTGCGGCCGAGTGCCACGGTACAGCACCACGGCCCATTGCAGAAACCTCGCGCCCAGTACGAGGGCACAAATCAGGTAGAGCACGCCGCTCATGTGGATCACGTAGGGCATCAGGCTGACGGCCAGCAGCGCAAAGGTATAAAGCAGGATGTGGACTTTGGTGTAGTGCTCGCCATGGGTCACCGGCAGCATCGGAATGTCAGCCTTGGCGTATTCCTCTTTGCGGTGAATCGCCAGCGCCCAGAAATGCGGTGGAGTCCAGGCGAAGATAATCAACACCAGCAGCAACGGTTCGGCGCTGACATGACCGGTGGCGGCGGTCCAGCCGAGCAGTGGCGGGGCCGCACCGGCGAGGCCGCCGATGACGATGTTCTGCGGCGTCGCGCGTTTCAGGAAGCCGGTGTAAACCACGGCATAACCGAGCAAGGAGGCGAGGGTCAGCCATGCCGTCAACGGGTTGGTGAAGGCCAGCAGCAAAGCCTGGCCGAGCACCGCCAGCACCAGCGCGAAAGTCAGCGCAGCGGTTGGAGAAACCCGGCCTTCGGCCAAGGGCCGCTTGCGAGTTCGGGCCATGACCGCGTCGATGCGCCGGTCCACCACATGGTTGACCGCCGCCGCACCGCCGGCACACAAAGCAATCCCCAGATTACCGAACACCAACACCGTCCACGGCACCCCGGCGCGCGTCGCGAGGAACATGCCGACCAGCGAGGTGATGAGCATCAGCACCACCACTTTCGGCTTGGTCAGCTCCAGGTAATCGCGCCAGATTGCCTGACTGTGACGTTCGCCGATCAGGGTCGCCATGGCATTTCTCCTTTTATTGTTATGGGCCCGGCCGAGTGTTTACGCAGGCTGAGACGCCAGCGTACTGGGGGCTGATGCTTGACCCGAACCAGGCTGGTTCGCGCGTGATAATTGACCAGCACCATCGTCAGCAACAGCGCTGCACCGCCGGCGTTGTGGGCGACGGCCACCGGCAGCGGCAAGTGGAACACCACATTGCTGATGCCCAGGGTGATTTGTGCGGCAAGGGCGATCAGCACCATGGCGGCCAGGCGCGTCATGCCGACGGCCTTCAGTTGCCAGGCCAGACCGAGCAGAACGAGGGTGACCAGTAGCGCGCCGATACGGTGAGTCAGGTGAATCGCGGTGCGGGCATCGCTGTCCAGTTGCCCGCCCAGGTAATTGGGGCCGATGTGTTGGGTCAGGTGAAAGCCGTTGGCGAAATCAGTCGGTGGCAGCCATTGCCCGTGGCAGGTTGGAAAATCGATGCAGGCTACCGCCGCGTAATTGGAGCTGACCCAGCCACCCAGGGCAATTTGCAGGATCACCAGCAGCAATCCGGCGGTTGCCCAGTGCTGCAAACGCCGTGGCACGGTCAGCGCCGGCAACACGCCGGACAGGCGCAGGGTCAACAGAAACAACAGGCTCAAGGTCGCAAAGCCGCCGAGCAAATGCCCGGTGACCACTTGCGGCCAGAGCTTGAGCGTCACCGTCCACATGCCGAATGCCGCTTGGGCGAGCACCACCGCCAGGACAAACAACGGCAGTTTCACCGGCTGCCCCGGATGATGACGATGGGTCCAGGCGCGGCCCGCCAGCACCGCGATCAGCAGCCCCAATGTGCCGGCGAAGTAGCGATGAAGCATCTCGTTCCAGCCTTTGTTGGCTTCCACCGGCGCGTCGGGGAAGTGCAGTTCGGCATGGGCCAGTTGGGCTTCGCTGTTCGGCACGCTGATAAAGCTGTAGCAGCCGGGCCAGTCCGGACAACCAAGACCTGCATGGGTCAGGCGGGTGTAGGCGCCGAGCAACACCACAATCAGTGCCAGCAAGGTGGCAAACAGCGCGAGGCGAAATCCAGGTTTGGCCATGACGATGCCCTTATCCGATGTTCGACAGTTTCAGCAAATGGCGCAGGTCGTTGAGCAGGTCCTTGCCCTTCACCGTCGGGTCGTAGCGCAGCACCAGGTTGCCGTGAGGGTCGATGATCCACAGGTGCGGGGTGTCATTGCTCTGAGCGCCTTTGCTGTAGGTCGGCGGGTCCAGGGAATAACGTTGCAGCTGCGGGTACTCACGTTGAAGTTTAGTCTCGTAATCGCTGTTCAGCGGCTGTGCGATGGCCAGCGCATGGCTGGCGCGGGAGGCATCGCGACCGAGGCCGATCTGGATCTGGCGCGCCAGATACACCAGCTGCTGGCAGTCCACCGAACAGTCCTTGGGCGCTGTCACCAGCAACTGCCAGCGGTCTTCTTGCGCCGGTACGCCGATGTCGGCGCGGGTCTGGCCATTGCCGATCAGTTCACCGTGATAACTGCGGCCCTCCGGCACCCAGAACTGCAATTTGTACATGCCGGTGGCGAGGATCATCGGACCCACCACGCCCAACAGGATCAGTAACAACTGCAAGCGCCCGCGCCGACGATTTACCGGCGTTTTCGCCTCAGACATGCCGAGTGGATTCATGGCCGCTCCCATTATTGTTCTCCTTTGCGTTGTGCCAGCCGAGATAGAGGTAAAGGCCGAGCAGGGCTATCGACAGGGCGAACCACTGCACGGCATAAGCCAAGTGTTTTTCCGGCCCCATGGCCACCACCGGCCAATCGGCCTGGTAGGTCGCGGGGCCGCTTTGTGCGCGTAATTCGTAGGCGAAACCATCACGGTCAAGCGCCGCCCAGAGCCTGGCCGGTTCAATGGCGGTGACCAGTTGTGGCCAGGTCGTGGTGTCTGGGTCGGTATGCAATTGGAACGTTGCGCCGGGGGAAACGTAGACCCAGGCGTCGAGGCTCAATGCCTGAGTCGGTGTGGTGAATGACGGCGGTGTGCGCCGATCCGGCCACGGCAACCAGCCGCGATTGACCAGCAGCCAGAGCCCGGTTGCCCGGTCCTGGAACGGTTGTAGCAGCTCGACCCCGACCTTGCCGTCGCGCTGACGGTTGTCCAGCAGCAGGCTATGTTCGGCATCGAACTGACCGTGCAGGCGAACCCGGCGGAAGGCCGGATCTTCGGTGTGTTGCAGTTCAGTGCTGGCCATCGGTTCGGCCGCCCGGCGCTCGGCGTAGCTTTGCAGCAGCGCGCTTTTCTCCGCGCCCCGGCTCAACTGCCAGAAACCGAGTGACACCAGCAAAGGCAGCAGCATCGCGACCACCAGGGTCGGCAAGAGGCCCGGCCGGAAGCGTTTCATGGCGTTGCCAGAAAGTCGGTAATCGCGATAGCTATACTCAAATGCATCGCCTGTCCCCCGGAGTGTCACCATGCTCAAAGCAGCCATCGTCCTGATGCTGATTGCCACGGTTGTCAGCCTGTTCAGCGGCCTGTTTTTTCTGGTCAAGGACGACAGCCACTCGAATCGCCTGGTCATCGCCTTGAGTGTTCGTGTTGCGCTGGCCGCCACCACTGTCGGCTTGATCGCCTGGGGTTTTTTCAGCGGGCAGTTGGTGTCTCACGTGCCTTGGTAGTCATGAAAGCCAAGGCTCAGAGCACATAGACGAAAACGAACAGACCGATCCACACCACGTCCACGAAGTGCCAGTACCAGCTCGCCGCCTCGAAGGCGAATTGATGGTCGGCATCGAAGTGCCCGCGCATGATCCGCATCAGCATGACGAACAGAATGATCGTGCCGATGGTCACGTGGGCGCCGTGGAAACCGGTGAGCATGAAGAAGGTCGCGCCATAGATGCCGGAACCCAGAGTCAGGCCCAGTTCGTGGTAGGCGTGCAGGTATTCTTCGGCCTGGAAACCGAGGAACGCGCAACCGAGCAACACGGTCAGCGCCAGCCAGATTTTCAGTGCGCCGCGATGGCCCTTCTTCAAGGCGTGGTGAGCAATGGTCACGGTGACGCTGGAACTCACCAGCAGCACGGTATTGAGCAGCGGCAGGCCCCAGGGGCTGATGACTTCCTTGGGGGGAGGAAAGAGTTTCGGGTCCGGGTTGTTCAGCAGCGGCCAGGTGAATTCGAACGTCGGCCACAGCATGTGAGCGAGGCCTTTGGTGCCTTCACCGCCCAGTGCCGGGCCCGTGATGTTGCGCACATAAAACAGCGCGCCGAAAAAGGCGATGAAGAACATCACCTCCGAGAAAATGAACCAGCTCATGCCCCAGCGGAACGAACGGTCCATCTGTGCGCTGTACAACCCTTGGCGACTTTCCTTGATCACCGTGCCGAACCAGCCGAACAGCATGTAGGCCAGCAGCAATCCGCCGACGAAAAAGATCAGCGGACCGTGGGATTCCGGCCGCGCAGCCTTCAGGTCGTTGAACCAGGTGCCCAGGCCGAACACCGTGACGAACATGCCGACCGTGGCGATAATCGGCCATTTGCTCTGGGCCGGAACGTAATAATGTTCATGAGTTGCCATTTATTGTTCTCCTTATCGGGCACGCTTTAACGTCTAGCCGCCGGTGCTTGCTGCAACAGCCACGGGCGGATGACGTGCGGTGATGTCGAACAGCGTGTAGGACAGCGTCAGGTGCTTCACTTCCTTGGGCATGTCGCGGTCAACAATGAACCGTACCGGCATCTCGATTCGCTGACCGGGCTGCAGCACTTGCTGGGTAAAGCAGAAACATTCGGTCTTGTGGAAGTACGCGGCTGCGTTGCTGGGCGCGATGCTCGGCACTGCCTGAGCACTCATCGGGCGATCAGTCGGGTTATGGGCGATAAAAATCATCTCGTTCACCGCCCCGGGGTGCGCGACCAGTTCATCGCCCTTGGGATAGAAATCCCAGGCCATGTCGGCGGCGTTGGTCGACAGAAACTGCACGCGAACCTGCCGCGAGACGTCGACCGTTTGCTCGCCTTCATACTGTCCGGAGGTTTTGCCATTGATGCCGAACGCCTGGCACATCACGTCGTAGATCGGCACCAGGGCAAAGCCGAAGACAAACATCGCCACCACCACCAGCAACAGGCGAGTGACCAGTTTCTTCATCGAAATCGAATCAGCCATGATTTCCAACCTCCACCCACGATCCTGTGGGAGCGGGCTTGCCCGCGATAGCGGTATGTCTGACACACCGCGCTGGCCCTATCGCAGGCAAGCCAGCTCCCACAGGACCGAGGCGTTTCATTTCACTTCCGGCGGCGTGGTGAAGGTGTGATACGGCGCTGGCGACGGAATGCTCCACTCCAGGCCTTCGGCGCCGTCCCACGGTTTGGCCGGTGCCGGCTCGCCGCCGCGAATGGTCTTGATCACGATGAACAGGAAGAAGATCTGCGTGGCGCCGAACATGAACGCACCGATCGACGACACCATGTTGAAGTCGGCGAATTGCAGGTTGTAGTCCGGAATCCGTCGCGGCATGCCCGCCAGGCCCACGAAGTGCATCGGGAAGAACGCCAGGTTCATGCCGATGAACGAGAGCCAGAAGTGCAGCTTGCCGAGGGTTTCGTCGTACATGTGGCCGGTCCATTTGGGCAGCCAGTAGTAGGCCGAGGCGAAGATCCCGAAGATCGCCCCTGGCACCAGTACGTAGTGGAAATGCGCGACCACGAAGTAGGTGTCCTGGTATTGGAAGTCCGCCGGGGCGATGGCCAGCATCAACCCGGAGAACCCGCCAATGGAGAACAGAATGACGAACGCCACGGCGAACAGCATCGGCGTCTCGAAGGTCAGCGAGCCTTGCCACATAGTGCTGGCCCAGTTGAACACCTTGACCCCGGTGGGCACCGCGATCAGCAGCGTTGCGTACATGAAGAACAACTCGCCCACCAGCGGAATGCCGACCACGAACATGTGGTGCGCCCAGACGATGAACGACAGGAACGCAATACTCGCCGTGGCGTAGACCATCGAGGTGTAGCCGAACAATGGCTTGCGCGAAAAGGCCGGAATGATCGAGCTGACGGCACCGAAGGCCGGCAGGATCATGATGTACACCTCGGGGTGACCGAAGAACCAGAACACATGCTGGAACAACACCGGGTCTCCGCCACCGGCGGCACTGAAGAAACTGGTGCCGAAGTGGATGTCCATCAGCATCATCGTCACGCAGCCGGCCAGCACGGGCATCACTGCAATCAGCAGGAACGCGGTGATCAGCCAAGTCCAGACGAACAGTGGCATTTTCATCAGCGTCATGCCGGGGGCACGCAGGTTGAGGATGGTCGCGATCACGTTGATCGCCCCCATGATCGAACTGATCCCCATCAAGTGGATGGCGAAGATGAAGAACGTCACGCTTTCCGGCGCATAGGTCGTCGACAGCGGGGCATAGAAGGTCCAGCCGAAATTCGGCCCGCCGCCAGGGGTGAAGAGGGTCGATACCAGTAGCAGGAATGCTGCCGGCAACAGCCAGAAGCTGAAGTTGTTCATCCTCGGCAAGGCCATGTCCGGCGCGCCGATCATCAACGGGATCATCCAGTTGGCGAGGCCTACGAAAGCCGGCATCACCGCGCCGAACACCATCACCAGACCGTGCATGGTGGTCATCTGGTTAAAGAATTCCGGCTGGACGATTTGCAGTCCCGGCTGGAACAGTTCGGCACGGATTACCATGGCGAACGAGCCACCCAGCAGGAACATGGAGAACGCAAACCATAGGTACAGCGTGCCGATATCCTTGTGGTTGGTGGTCAGCACCCAGCGCATCAGGCCTTTGGCGGGGCCGTGGGCGTGGGCGGTGCCGGTATGAACATGGTCATCGACTACAGCAGTCATGTCCTGTCTCCTGCAAACGGATGGGCTGGGCGGGCCGGGGCTTCATGCCCCGAGCGGTTCCTTACATGCGCAATTAACCGGGTCATTTGCTTTCCGCCTGTTTCAGCTCCAGCACTTCTTTAGGGGTGACCATGTCGCCTTTGTTGTTGCCCCAGGCGTTACGCTCGTAGGTCACGACTGCTGCGATATCGACTTCCGACAGCTGTTTGCCGAACGCCGCCATGGAGGTGCCGGGCTTGCCGTGGAAAACGATGTTCAGGTGATCCTTGATCGGCCCGGTGGCGATTTTCGAGCCCTTGAGTGCCGGGAACATCGGCGGCAGGCCCTGGCCTTCAGCCTGGTGACAGGCCACGCAGGTGGTGTGATAGACCTTGTCACCGCGCTCCTTGAGCTCGTCGAGGGTCCATTCCTTGCTGGTCAGCTCTTTGAGCTGCGCAGCTTCCGCCTTGCGCTCGCCCAGCCAGGTTTCGTAATCGGCCTTTTCCTTGACCTCGACCACGATGGGCATGAAGCCGTGATCCTTGCCGCACAGTTCGGCGCACTGGCCACGGTAGATGCCGGGCTTTTCGACACGGGTCCAGGATTCATTGACGAAGCCCGGGATCGCATCGCGCTTGACCGCGAAGGCCGGCACCCACCAGGAGTGGATGACGTCGGCGGAAGTCACCAGAAAGCGCACTTTGGCACCGATCGGCAGCACCAGCGGCTTGTCGACCTCCAGCAGGTAATGCTCGCCCTTGGTTTCCTTGTTGTTGATCTGATCGGCGGGGGTGTTCAGGTTGCTGAAGAATTCGACGTCCTGACCCAGGTACTTGTAGTGCCACTTCCACTGGTAACCAGTGACCTGGATATCGATATCCGGCTCAGTGTTGTCGTACATCTGGATCAGGGTGGCGGTTGCGGG
Organism: Pseudomonas sp. F-14 TE3482; assembly: GCF_053629455.1. Taxonomy (NCBI): domain Bacteria; kingdom Pseudomonadati; phylum Pseudomonadota; class Gammaproteobacteria; order Pseudomonadales; family Pseudomonadaceae; genus Pseudomonas; species Pseudomonas sp. F-14 TE3482. Next base: position 1,111,778 of record NZ_JBRJII010000001.1, on the reverse strand, counting down.
AACCGCCATGGCCACCAGAATGAGCAGGGGCACGATGGTCCAGAGAATTTCGACGGTGGTGCTTTCATGAAATTTTGCGGCCACCTGCCCGGTAGAGCGGCGGTGGACCATCATCGACCAGAACATGGCGCCGAAGACGATGATGCCGATCACTACACAGATCCAGAAAATGGTCATGTGCAGGTCGAATACTGCGTGACTGATTTCAGTCGCTCCAGGCGCCATATTCACAGTCCAGGCCGCTTGCGCCTGACTGAAAATCGACCACAACAGGAGGCCCATCCAGACATGTGGATGTCGCATCATTGCGGGTTCCCCTTATAGTTCTTTTTATCCCGCCGGCTTTCACCTGCGGCAAGGGAGCGGCTTTTTCAGACTACGAACTTGAATCGCCGAGCCTTGCTGCATATGCAGTCGGGCGTCATCAGCTAACTCCATTCAGATCCGAGTATAGACAGCGACTGCCACCTCGCAATGCGATGACGTAAATCGACTGAAACAGGTTGGACTTGCGTTCCATGTCACGAATGGAGAAGGATGCAGACGAGTGGTGGCAAATCGATATAACGTAGATGTCTCAAGGATGAAATAATTATGACAAATGCGTCTTAGGCTTTTTCATAAGCCAGCTAAGTTATGTCTTCCCTATTTCATTGCCTTGTTTCCTGGAGTTTTCATGAACACCGCCGCATTGCGCGAGCAGATCCAAAAAGCCCAACAACACGAGGCCGAGACCGGCCTGTTAACTCGACAACTGGAAACCCAACTGCCGCACCTTCACTCCGCCATCCAATTACCGGATGTCGATGCCAACGGCGTAATGACGCGTTTTGTGGCCGCGTATATAGAACAAGTGCCGGACCTGTTGGACGCAGCCAATGAAGTTGCCAGGGAAGCGGGCATCGAGTCACAGATCAAACCGGTGCTGAAAATCGCCGAGCAGTTCTTCCTCCAGCCGCCAGCAATCATGGCCGGTCACGTGGGCCTGGACAGCCTGCTGGACGAAGCCTATCTGGCGCATCGGTTGGTCGAAGAGGTCAACGATCTGTACATCAAGCATTTTGGCCAGCCATTGATCCCCTTGGACATGACAGTTGCCAACCTGATTGCCCACCAACTGATCGGCGAGGAATTTGCCAATCAACTGGATGAGGCAGTGCATCACGCTGTGGACGAGATGCTTAACGATGAAAGTTTCGCGCTGGAGTCGGTAGAAGCCTACCGCGAGAAACTCAACAGCCCGGACACCGGCGCCGCGTGGAAGCGCTGGCCGTGCCTGTCGCGCCAATTGGGCGTGGGCCTTGAGCTGGATCAGCCAGCGGCTTGATTTAACACGGTAGCAATTGAACACCTGTGGGAGCGGGCTTGCTCGCGAAAGCGGCGGATCAGTCGACATTAATGTTGAATGATCGACCGCATTCGCGAGCAAGCCCGCTTCCACATTGTTTTTAAGCGGCTGAGCCTACTCCGGTTGTGGTACGTAACCGTCCTTCAAGCCTGCGCTTCAACCCCCGCGCTTCGATTAACAGCTTCGAACCCTTCGCCGCATTGGCCCGGCCCCACTCCTCAAGCAACTCCAGACACGAGTGATCGATGTAGCTCAGGTTATTGAGCGGCACATGCACCGTTGCACCTGCCGGAATGCTCCCCAGCACTTGGGTCAGCGCCGGTACCTTGAGGAAGGTCGCCGCCCCCACCAGTCGCAGCTCCATCTCGCCGTCTGCCGGCAAGTCGATCAGGCTGATTTTCAGGCGCGAAGCCTTCCAGGCCAGTTTGGCCAGCGTCAGGCCGAAGCCGATCAGCACGCCGGTCAGCAGGTCGGTGAAGATGATTGCCAAAGCGGTCGCCGCATAGGTGAACATCGGCATCCGGCCATAACGGCCCAGACCGCGAAAGGCCTTGAGATCCACCAGTTTGAAACCGGTGTAAACCAGAACCCCCGCCAGACTTGCCACCGGAATGCTTTGCAGCACGCTCGACAGTAGCAACACGAACGCCAGCAACCACAGGCCATGAAACACCGTCGACAGTCGGGTGGTGGCGCCGGCCTGAACGTTGGCCGAGCTGCGCACAATCACCCCGGTCATCGGCAGCGCACCGAGCAACCCGCAGAGCATGTTGCCCACACCTTGCGCCGACAATTCGCGGTCGAAGTCCGAGCGCTGACCGCTGTGCATGCGATCCACGGCGGCGGCCGAGAGCAGGGTTTCGGCGCTGGCGATAAAGGCCACGGCGAAGGCAGCGATCAGCAAGGCCGGGTCTGCGAGATTGAGCAGATCCGCCGGGCGCAGCCAATCGATGGCTTCCGCCAGGTTGGCCGGAACTTCCACACGTTTGACTTGCAATGCGAGCACCAGGCTGGCGACCGTTGCCAGACCAACCCCCAGTAATGCTCCGGGAACGAAACGCAGGGAGTGCGGGCGGAATTTTTCCCACAGCCACATCACGGCAATGGTCGACAGTCCGAGCAAACCCGCCTGCCAGCCAAACGACGGCAAAGCCTGAATCAGCGCAGCGGGGAAGGCTGCCAGGTTATCCAGCCCCGAAGGCTTGGGCACGGCATCGAGCATCACATGCACCTGTGACAGCACGATCAGCACCCCAATCCCGGCGAGCATGCCGTACACCACCGCTGGAGCGGTGACCCGAAACCAGCAACCCAGTTTCAAACGCCCGGCCACCAATTGCAGAAAACCCGCCAGCAGCAGGATCGGCCCGAGCATGGCAATGCCATGTTGGCGCACCAGTTCGAACACCAATACCGCCAGACCCGCTGCCGGGCCGCTGACTTGCAGCGGCGAACCGGCAAGCCAGCCGACTACCAGGCCCCCGATAATGCCGGTGATCAGGCCTTTGGACGGCGGCAGCCCCGAGGCGATGGCGATGCCCATGCACAAGGGCAGGGCGACCAGAAATACAACCACCGAAGCCAGCAGCTCCCGTGGCAGAACAGCTTTTAGTTGAGCGGCACGCATTGTGACTCTCCCGGAGTTTTTTTCAGGCGTGGCAAAGCCGTGCCGCCAGATCGGCAGCCTCGGCTAAACCATACTTAGGAGGATTTAGAAGCGCGCTTTGGGCGTCGCCACCGGAATGGGATGGCTGCCATCGAGCGGCAGGAAACAACCCTGATCCGCATCGTAAGCCTGGATTTCGCTGGTTTCGATGTTGTAGACCCAGCCATGGATAAACAGCTGACCGTTTGCCATGCGTGAGGCCACTGATGGGTGCGTGCGCAAATGTTGCAACTGAGCAATCACATTCTCTTCGGTGAGGATGTGCATGCTCTCGTTTTCATCCGTGCAATGGCAGTTGTCCTGGACCATGGTTTTCGCCACTTCGGCATGACGCAGCCAGGCTTTGACCGTCGGCATCTTTTCCAGGCTCTGCGGGTTGAGCACTGCACGCATGGCGCCACAGTCAGAGTGCCCGCAGATAATGATGTGCTGTACGCCGAGGGCCAGCACCGCGTATTCGATGGCCGTGGAAACACCGCCGTTCATTTGCCCATAGGGCGGCACGACGTTGCCGACGTTGCGGGTCACGAACAAGTCGCCGGGAGCGCTTTGGGTAATCAGTTCGGGAACGATGCGTGAATCGGCACACGCGATGAACATCGCCCGAGGCCGCTGGGCCGTGGCGAGTTTTTTGAAGAGTTCTTCCTGCTGCGGAAAGATCTCGTGATGAAAGTGCAAAAAGCCGTCAACGATATGCTGCAGCGCTGCATCGGCGGTTTCCGCCTCGGGTTGGGCTGAAGCCGACGCAGCCAACGGCTGTTTATCCTTGTCACTCATGATTCATCCTCTTTGGCGGAGTCAGGGGAATTTTCCCGTTTTGTCCGGTGTGAAGCCAGTGGCTGTTTAAAAAACATCCAGGTCGAAGAGCCAGACCCATCAGTCACTCGATGAACAAGGTAGCCGTTGAAACTTAACTCAAACTGAATAAAACGCTCTAGAACGAGTGTTCCAGGTCACAAAAAACGTGACCGGCGCGAAACGCGGTGTCGTGTTCACTACTCAACCATAGGGCCAATTGTCCTTAAATCAACGACATTTGGCGGCCCGGCGGACAAAAGGATTCGCAATCCAGATTGAAACCTTCCCGACGATTGAGCCCCAGGCGTTTGATGGTTTTGGCAAAGCGTTGTGCCAACAGGTCGGCAAACGGCCCTTCACCGCGCATTCTGGCACCGAATCGGCTGTCGTAGAGCTCGCCCCCACGGCTTTGGCGGATCAGGCTCAACACATGAGCTGCACGCTGAGGATAGTGGGCGGCCAGCCATTCTTCGAACAGCGGCGCCACTTCCAGCGGCAGGCGCAACATCATGTAGGCCGCACTCTGGGCACCCGCAGCATGAGCTTCGGCCAGCAGGCTTTCGAGTTCGCTGTCGTTGATCATCGGAATCATGGGGGAACACAAGACCCCCACAGGAATACCGGCCTCGCGCATCACCCGGATCGCCCGCAGCCGTGCCTTGGGTGCCGCGGCGCGCGGTTCGAGGATACGTTTGAGTTCATCATCCAGCGTGGTCAGGCTGATCATTACCGCCACCAGCCTTTGCTCGGCGAGTTCAGCCAGCAAGTCCAGATCGCGAAGAATCAGCGAGCCTTTAGTGATGATGGTCACCGGGTGGCGGTAACGCAGCAGCACTTCCAGGGTTTTACGGGTGATTTTGTGTTCGCGCTCGATCGGCTGATAAGGGTCGGTATTGGAGCCAAGGTTGATCGGCGCGCATTGATAGCCGCGTTTGGACAGTTGTTCTTCCAGCACGTCGGCGGCGTTGGTCTTGGCGATCAGTCTGGTTTCGAAATCCAGCCCCGGGGACAGATCCCAATAGGCGTGGCTGGGCCGTGCATAGCAATAGATGCAGCCATGCTCGCAGCCGCGATAGGGGTTGATCGAGCGATCGAACGGCAGGTCTGGCGAGTTATTGCGGGTGATGATGGTTTTTGCCGTCTCGATGCGCACCTCGGTGCCTTGGGTGATCGGCGCTTCCTGATACCAACCGTCGTCTTCGGCCACTGAACGGTTAGGCGCGAAGCGGTTGTGCGGGTTGGTGGCGGTGCCGCGGCCGCGAGGGGGCAATGGCGCATTCATGGGAGAGGTCCTGATTGCTGTATGTGCATACAGTATCTCGAGGATTGTCGGCGGGCTAGTGCCGTTCGGCGAATGAAGTACTGGATCTGGAAGATAGTGAAGAACCGGAACTCGACGCTCATGGGCTGTCAGGCAATCCCGGCAGAATCGTTTCACGTTTCATTGACACCTCCCTCACAGCCCTTTGACCGTTCAAGGTGCAATCTCGACGCCAATATCCAGCCTCTCCCTGAACGGTCGCCCGAGCATGTCCCTACTGCGTTATATCTCTGTGATGGGCCTATCGCTGATCGCATTTTTCAACCTGACACCGGTATTCGCTGACGACACTGCTTTGCCTCGCCCCGCAGAGTGGGCTCAATCAGTCGAGGTGCAATACAACCTCTATCAAATGTCCCCGACGCTCTATCGCAGCGCATTGCCGGACCGGGGAGCGGTGCCGTTGCTGAAAAGGCTCAAGGTCGCAACCGTTATCAACTTCCTGCCCGAATCGGATTCACGCTGGTTATCCACACCAGGTATCGCACAGGTACAGCTGCCTTATCGCACCAATCACGTGGATGATGCGGACGTACTCAAGGCCCTTCGCACGATTCAGACCGCCGAAGCCAAAGGCCCTGTGCTTATGCACTGCAAGCACGGCTCTGATCGCACCGGCCTGATGGCCGCAATGTACCGGGTGGTTGTGCAGGGTTGGAGTAAGGAAGACGCGCTGAATGAAATGACCCAAGGCGGCTTTGGTGACAGCACGCATTTCAAGGATGGTGTGCGTTACATGATGCAGGCCGATATCGACAAACTTCGTACGGCGCTGGCCAATGGTGATTGCAGCACCAGTCCGTTTGCCAGTTGTTCGATGAAGAACTGGTTCAAATCGGCCCATGTCGAGTGAGTAATACCTCCCACTGCATTGCGCAGTGGAAGGTGATTTTCGGTACTCAGTGTTGCTCGTCTGGTTTCTTCTTCAACTTCGGGTTCGGGAAAAACTGCACGGCCTGAACCTTGGCGTCCGGCACCTTGAGTGCCGAAGTATTGACCCGCGTGCCCAATTCCTTGGGCACCGACAGGCCTTGTTCATTCAGCGTGTCGGAATAACCGCAGGCCACGCACTCGCGATGCGGAACTGTGTTTTCGCTCCACATCATCAACTTGTCCGGCTCGCTGCAGGCCGGGCAGACCGCCCCGGCGATAAAGCGTTTTTTGGTAATCACAGGTCCCTCACTCATGCTGCTGCGTCCTCACTCAGGCCGCTGTGGCGCAAGAGTGCGTCAATCGATGGTGCACGGCCACGGAAGTCGACGAACAGCACCATTGGTTCCTGAGAACCGCCCCGCGCCAGGATCGCTTCGCGGAAGGCGCGACCGGTCTCGGCATTGAGCACGCCGTCTTCTTCGAATTTCGAGAAGGCATCGGCCGACAGTACTTCAGCCCACTTATAGCTGTAGTAACCCGCCGCGTAACCACCGGCAAAGATGTGGGCGAAGCTGTTGGGGAAGCGGTTGTAGGCCGGCGGACGCATGACCGAGACCTCGTCACGCACGCCTTCGAGCACTTGCAGCACGCTGCGGCCGTCGCCGTGGGTGGCGTGCAATTCGAAGTCGAACAGCGAGAACTCCAGTTGGCGGACCATCATCAGGCCGGACTGAAAGTTCTTCGCCGCGAGCATTTTTTCCAGCAGATCCTGAGGCAATGGTTCGCCGGTTTCGTAATGACCGGAAATCAGCGCCAGACCTTCCGGCTCCCAGCACCAGTTTTCCATGAACTGGCTTGGCAGCTCGACCGCATCCCAGGCCACGCCATTGATACCAGACACGCCTGCATGCTCGACGCGGGTCAGCAGATGATGCAGGCCATGACCGAATTCGTGGAACAGGGTGGTCACTTCATCGTGAGTCAGCAGGGCCGGTTTGCCGCTGTCGGCCGGGGTGAAATTGCACACCAGGTTCGCCACCGGGCTTTGCAGCACGCCATTGATCGTGCGGCGATGATCGCGGGCGCCGTCCATCCAGGCCCCGCCGCGTTTGTTGGCGCGGGCATACAGGTCGAAGAAGAAACGACCGACGTGCTGGCCGTTTTCCTTGATTTCGAACAGGCGAACGTCCGGGTGCCAGGTGTCGAAGCCCTTCAGCTCGGCGATCTCGATGCCGTACAGGCGCTGGACGATGCTGAACAGCCCACCCAGCACCTTGTCGATCGGGAAGTACGCGCGAAGGGTTTCCTGGGCGACGCTGTAGCGTTGTTCGCGAAGTTTTTCACCGTAGAAACCGCTGTCCCAGCTTTGCAGGTCCGGGCAACCTTGTTCGGCGGCGTAGGCCTTGAGCTGTTGCAGATCCTGGGCGGCGAACGGCTTGCTGCGTTTGGCCAAGTCGCGCAGAAAACTCAGCACCTGATCGTTGGACTCGGCCATTTTGGTGGCCAGGCTCAGCTCCGAGAAGCTGGTGAAGCCCAATAGTTTTGCCAGTTCCTGACGCAGGTCGAGAATTTCTTCCATGACCGGGCCGTTGTCATTCTGACCGGCATTCGGGCCTTGGTCCGACGCACGGGTGCAGTAGGCGGCATAGACTTCTTCACGCAGGGCGCGGTCCTGGGCGTAGGTCATCACCGCGTAGTAACTCGGGAATTCCAGGGTGATCAACCAGCCATCCAGCTCTTTGGCTTGTGCGGCGGCGGCCATTTGCGCCTTGGCCGACTCGGTCAGACCGGCGAGGGCGGCTTCGTCGGTGACGTGCTTGGTCCAGGCCTGGGTGGCGTCGAGCAACTGGTTGGAGAAGCGGCTGCCCAGCTCCGACAGTTTGCTCTGCACGTCGGCATAACGTTTTTGTTCGGCTTCAGGCAGGTCGATACCCGACAGACGGAAGTCGCGCAAAGCGTGTTCCAGGATGGTTTTCTGCGCCACATCGAAACCGGCGGCCTCAGGGCTGTTGGCCAGCGCTTCATAGGCTTGAAACAGTTCACGGTTCTGGCCCAGCTCGGTGGCGTAGGCGCTCAGGGCCGGCAGGCAGGACTCGTAGGCTTCGCGCAACTCGGCGCTGTTGCACACGGCATTGAGGTGGCTGACCGGGCTCCAGGCGGCGCCCAGACGATCGTTGAGCTCATCCATCGCCAGCACCAGGCCGGCCCAGGTCGGTTGTGTGCCCTGGATTTTCAGGATGTCGACGATGGCAGCGCGGTTGTCAGCCAGGATCTTTTCAATGGCCGGTTGCACGTGTTCGGCACGGATCGCCGAGAACGGCGGCAGGTCGTAGGACTGCAGAAGAGGATTGTTCACGCTCACGGTTGGCACCTTGGCTGGAAAACATGCGGGAAGAAACATGGCCCCATCTTAATTACAATCGACGCTCACCGCAGCTATCAGCAAAAGAGAGAGAGCCTATCGTGACCCTTCGCAAGTACCAGAACCACACGCCGCTGCTGGGCAAAGGCGCCTTTGTCGACGGCTCGGCGGTGGTGATCGGCGACGTCGAAATCGGCGAAGACAGCTCCGTCTGGCCGCTGACAGTGATCCGCGGCGACATGCACCGCATCCGAATCGGTGTGCGCACCAGCGTGCAGGACGGCTGCGTGTTGCACATTACCCACGCCGGACCATTCAACCCCGATGGCTTCCCGCTGCTGATCGGTGACGATGTGACCATCGCGCATAAAGTCATGCTTCATGGTTGCGCCGTGGGGAACCGGATTCTGATCGGCATGGGCAGCATCGTCATGGACGGCGCGGTAGTCGAGGACGATGTGATCATCGGCGCTGGCAGCCTGGTACCCCCGGGCAAGCGCCTGGAAAGCGGTTTCCTCTATGTTGGTAGCCCGGTGAAACAGATCCGGCCGCTGACTGACAAGGAAAAAGCCTTTTTCACCTACAGCGCGGCGAACTACGTGAAGCTCAAGGATCTGCATCTGGCTGAAGGCTACGACCAGCTCTAAGCCGCTTGATAATGGAAAGTGCCTCCCTATTGCCCAGGAATTTTCATGCATTACCAAACCGTACTGTTCGACCTCGATGGCACGCTGACTGACCCGCGTGAAGGCATCACCCGCTCCATCCAGTTCGCCCTGAGCAAACTGGGGATCGATGAACCGGACCTGACAAGGCTTGAACATTTCATAGGCCCGCCGTTGTTGCAGGCGTTCATGCAGTTCTACGACTTCGACGAGCCCAAGGCCTGGGAAGCCGTGAACTTCTATCGCGAGCGCTTCAAGGTCACCGGTCTGTATGAAAACCGCGTGTTCGACGGCGTCACGCCGCTGCTGGAAACCCTGGCTGGGCAAGGGCGACAGCTGTACATCGCGACTTCCAAGCCATGGGTTTTCGCCCGGGAAATCGCCCGGCACTTCGACTTCGCAAAGTATTTCAAAGTGATTTACGGCAGCGAGCTGGATGGCACGCGGACCAACAAGGTCGAGCTGATTGCCCACTTGATGAGCGAAGAAGGCCTGGACCCGGGTAATACGCTGATGATTGGCGACCGTAAACACGATCTGATCGGCGCCCGCAGCAATGGACTGGACGCAGCGGCGGCGGGTTATGGGTTTGGCAGTCGGGAAGAATTGAGCGCAGAAGCCCCGGCGTATCACTTCGAGACGCTGGAGCAGATGCATCAGGCGTTTTTGCAGCGTTAGTTGAATTGCCTTCGCGGGCAAGCCTCGCTCCCACAGGGTTTTATGTCTGGCCAAAGGGCATTGGCATACACCGATCTAATGTGGGAGCGGGCTTGCCCGCGAAGAGGTCCGCTCAGCCACCGGACCTCGCTGATCCGGCCAACACTTTCAACGCCGCCTTACGCTCCCCGACCGGTAACGCGCCCAATTTCTCCACCGCCGCATAAAACCTCACCCAATCCCCCTCGACCTGTCTGAATAGCGCGGCAAACGCCGGCACCCATTGGTCATACAAACCAAACGGCAACAGTCGAGCATTGTTCATCGGGGTGTTGATCCAGGCATCGTAGCGTTTGTTCCCCGCCCATTGGCTGTCGCGTAGCGTCCGGTATTCACGGCGCAATTGTTCGAACTCTGCTGCTTTTCGCTCGCGCATTTGCTCGGCAGGAAGCGGCAAGGCGTAAAGCTGTTCCAGTCTCTTGCGGGCGTCCAGAACCAATTGGATGAACTGATCGCGTTGCTGCTCCAACGCTCGGTTATCCGGTGGCAGGCCACGGAATGCACGCCATTGGCGAGTGCCCTCCTGCTCGACGAAGGTGGCGAAGGACTCGTTGAACTCGGTGTCGTCTTTCACATAAAAACGTTGATGGGCGAGTTCGTGGAAAATCAGCGTGGCCAACCGTTCGTCGCCCCAACCCATCATTGAGCTCATGATCGGGTCGTTGAACCAACCGAGCGTCGAATAGGCCTCGACGCCGCCAATCGACACGTCCATACCTTGCAATCGTTGCAAAGCGGCCTCACCGCGGGCAGCACTCTGGCTGTAATACCCGCGATAGGCGACGCAGCCTGCGATTGGGAAGCAATGGTTCTGCGGCTTCAGCGAAAACTCCGGCGTAGCAAAGACGTTCCAGACTACAAACGGTCGGCCAATGTCGGCATACAGGCGGTAGCTCTGGTTGTCCGGCAGGTGCAGGTGTTGGCTCGCAAATGTCCGGGCCTTTTGTGATTGGGCCAGATGCGCGCGCAATTGCTGATCGCGACCGGGATCGGCAATCACACTGGAAACCGGCTCCCGTGCCCGCAGCAAGTGCAGCTGACCACTGGCCAATTGGCCGTAATAGCTGATGCTGGTGCAGCCGTTAAATAACAAAAGAAGCATCCCCGGAAACAAAATGCGTAAAACGCGATCAAGTAACCCAAGGCTTGGACGCGGCCTGATCAAAATGAATCATCCCTGGAAAGTCTGCCCGCAAGACTATCCCGCCTATTGGAGCTCCGCTATGCGCAAGTTGATGCTGACGGGAGGCCTGCTGATGCTGGCCGGTTGTGCTGGACTGCCCACCCCTGATCCTTCGCAGGCATGGATCGATCTGGATTCACGGCAGGAAGACACCGCGCTGCAAGCGGTGGAAGTCGATGACAAGGCTTCCATCGATAAGCGCTACTTCGAGGTGCAGCCGGGCAGCCATGAGCTGACGGTTCGCTACCTGTTTGCAGTCCAGCCGACCAACATTGGCCCCGACGCCGAGCCGCTGTGGCGCGACTGCCAGTTGAATGTGAAATTCAAGGACTTCAACGCCGGTCAGCGGTATCAGCTGCAAGCGGGGTATATCGGCTTTCGGCCGTGGGCGAAGCTCTATGATCAACAGCGAAAAGTGATTGGACAGGGCACACCGGCAGGCTGCCAACGTACTTGATCGACGCTATGCTGAATGATCAGTCCTTGGGAAATTCATCATGCGCAGGTTGTTGCTGTTGCTCGCTGCAGGCGCCTTTGTCGGTTGCACGAGTCCGTTACCGGCGGTCAATCCGCAGATGGCCTGGGTCGACTTCGCTACGCCGAGCCCCGGCGGGAAACTGCTGATGGCCGATCGGCTGGACAATCAGCGGCTGAGCGACGGGCGTTACTTCCAGGTCACCCCGGGTAGCCATGAACTGAGAGTACGTTTCGATTTTGAAGTATTTGGTGGTGGCTCGGGCTTGATGAATGCTCCGCTGGAGCGGCTGTGCTACCTGACCATCAACTACGACCATTTCGAGGCCGGCCAGCGTTACCTGCTGGAAGCGCGTTCTATAGCGTTCACTCCCAGCGCCCGGCTCTACAATGCCAAGCGGGAAGTTGTCGCCGAAGATCGGCTGGCCAACTGCGTCATGTGAGACGAATCAACGGTCATTTTTTTGGTAGATGATTTTCTTGGTGCCGCCTTCGCATGAACCGACGACCATGTTCTGATCGTGCACTTCGTCGTTGGTGACGATTTCCAGGGTGTAGGACGAGACGTTATTGGACTGGATCTTGGCTTCGATCTCGGCTTTGAGTTCCTCACAAGATTTCGGTGCCGCGAGGGCCGATGTGGCCAGCGTGCAACAGATAACCGCCAAGGCAAAACGTTTCATGGTTGAAGCTCCCTTAAGGCAGCGCGCATGGTGATGCGCTGAAGCTGCTGTCATTTATTCGACCACAGTTTTGTCAGTCAGGTTATGTTTCAGGACAAAAAAAGACCGCAACCTGCGCAAGGGAGCCCGCGAAGGCTGCGATCTCAGCGAGCGTATCAACCATTATTATCAGCTGACCAACGTCGCATCCAGACTGATTTTCGCATTCAGCACTTTGGACACCGGGCAGCCTTCTTTGGCTTTATTGCTCAGTTCCTCGAATTGCGCCTGGGTCGCCCCGGGGATTTTCGCCTTGAGAATCAGTTTTACCGCGGTGATTGCAAAGCCTCCGTCTACCTGGTCCAGGGTAACTTCGGCAGTAGTGTCGATACTGTCGGCCTTAAGGTTGGCCTCGCCAAGAATCATTGAAAATGCCATGGAGAAACAGCCCGCGTGAGCCGCGCCGATCAGCTCTTCCGGATTGGTGCCTTTACCCCCTTCGAAACGGGCCTTGAAGCCGTAGGGGGCTTCTCTGAGGACGCCGGTTTCCGTGGAAATCGAGCCGATACCGGTTTTCAGATCACCTTCCCAATGAGCCGATGCTTTCTTTGTGATAGCCATGTCTGCCTCCTCAAGATCCGGCGCGAAACGTCGCGCCTTCGTGGTTTTCGGTTACCAGGGTTCTGAGGATAGACCGTCCGGCAAAGTTCACCTCATCTGATCGGTCCTCTAATCGCGTAGGATTTTTGTCTCTCCTATTGAAACTCGGGTATATGCCCTCATTGCATAGAACACGCTTATAGACTCGGCAGGTTTTCGTTCGTGAAAAAACCTGCTTACCCATTGGAGAAGCAGGTTTATGAAACGACTATCCGATATCAAGTTCTCGACCCTGGATCTGGTGCCCGTGCGGGAGAACGGCAGTGCGGCCCAGTCCCTGCACAATTCCCTGGACCTGGCGCAGCACGTGGAAAAATTCGGCTACAACCGCTTCTGGGTCGCCGAACACCACAACATGGACGGGATCGCCAGTTCGGCGACCTCGGTCCTGCTGGGCTATCTGGCTGGCGGCACTTCGACCATTCGTGTCGGGTCGGGGGGCGTGATGCTGCCCAACCACGCGCCACTGGTGATCGCCGAGCAGTTCGGCACCCTTGAAAGCCTGTATCCGGGGCGGATCGATCTGGGCCTGGGTCGCGCGCCTGGATCCGATCAAATGACCGCTCGCGCCTTGCGCCGTGAGCGCTCCGGCAGTGCCGATGACTTCCCGCAAGACGTGACTGAACTGATGCGCTACCTCGGCCCACGTACGCCAGACCAGCGGATCATTGCCATGCCGGGTACCGGCACCAATGTCCCGATCTGGTTGTTGGGTTCGAGCCTGTTCAGTGCGCAGTTGGCGGGTGAGCGCGGTTTGCCCTACGCCTTCGCTTCACATTTCGCACCGCGCTTCATGCATGAGGCGATTCGCGTCTACCGCAACCACTTCAAGCCTTCGGCGGTTTTGGATAAGCCTTACGTGATGCTCGGCGTGCCACTGGTGGCTGCAGACACTGATGAGCAGGCCGATTACCTGGCCACTTCGGTCTACCAGCGGATTCTCGCGTTGATGCGTGGCCAGAGCCTGGTGCAACGCCCGCCAGTGAAGACCATGGACGGTCTGTGGCTGCCCCATGAGAAAGAAGCGGTCGGTGATTTCCTTGGCCTTGCCATGGTCGGCAGCCCGCAGAAAATTCGCGCCAAGCTGGAAGTGCTGATCGAACAGACGCAGGCCGATGAGCTGATTTTTACCTGTGACCTGTACGAACATGCCGATCGCGTGCATTCCTATGAGCTGCTGGCGCAGGTCATGAAGGGCTGAGGCGCAAACAGCGCCTACAAAAAAGCCGACGTCATTGCGTCGGCTTTTTCATTTTCGAGAGCGGTCAGCCCTGCTTGTAGACGATTTGCCTGGAGCCTTTTTCACAGGTGCCAACGACTTTTCCGTCAGCAGCAGCGCCTTTATCGACGATCTCCAGTGTGTAATTGGAAACACCCTTGGCATCCAGTTTCGCTGAAATTTCGGCTTTCAGCTCGTCGCACGATTTGCCCTGGGCAAAGGCTGTTCCCGCAAGGCTCAACAAACCTATCGCCAAAATAAACTTCTTCATGGGGTGCACTCCCTGGTCGGATCAATAGGGGGAGCGCATCCAGCTATCGGCCGGACGCACTCACCACGTAGCGCTTTGCCATTCCCTATGGCATTCGGCCGGCGCGCAAGTTCAGAAGACTAGCTTAAGCTCAGCTACTGGCAATCCGGAAACCGACCTTGAGCGTCACCTGGAAGTGAGCCGCTTTGCCGTCCTTGATGTGCCCGCGGGTTTCGGTCACTTCGAACCATTCCATGTACTTCAGACTTTTGTTGGCTTCGGCCAGGGCATTGTTGATGGCGTCTTCAATGCTGGTGGTGGATGAGCCGACCAGCTCGACTTTCTTGTAGGTGTGATGGTCAGTCATGGCGTTCTCCTAAGGGTGTGAAATACAGCCTAGCAGTGATTTTTCTTATTTCTTCTGTCGACCAATCCGAGGGGAAGTTCAGATTTACTGCACTTTCTCAAACCCCTGAAGTCCCAACCAACACACGCAACTCAAACAATGCAGGAGATTCACCATGGCCAACACCTCGTTACGTAAAGCCTCATTGCAAAGCATGGAAGCCGAGATCGAGAGTCTGCTGAAATCGTTGGAAAGCCTGAAGGACGACGCCTCGGACGAATCGCGTAAAACCCTTAAAACGCTGAAAATCAACGCCGAAAATGCGCTGAAGCATTCGCGTCATCTGCTCTCCGATGCCTATGAAGAGGTCAAGGTCAAAACCCGTGAAACCGGGATCGCGACACGTGACTACGCCCAAGAACACCCTTGGACTACAGCCGGTGTCGCAGTCGGTGCGCTGGGTCTTTTGGCGGCCTATCTGCTGTGCAAACGCGGTAATTAAGATGCCTGGCGCAGCTCGTTTTTAAGCCACTGCGCCAATTGCCGAGCGCGCCCGTCCGCGGCGCGCTTGGGTAGCCACAACGCCAGTTGCGCCGGGGTTTCACAGAAACCCCATGGCGCAACCAGGCGACCGGCTTTCAAGTCTTCTGCCACCAGCGGCTCAGGCGCGATGGCCACACCCAGCCCGGCCACTGCCGCCTCCAGCAAATAATACAAATGCTCGAACCCCTGACCATACTTCAGCGCCTTGCCGTCGAGGCCGCTTTGCTGTGCCCAACTCGGCCAGGCTTGCGGGCGTGAGGTGGTGTGCAGCAAGGGTTCGGTCAACAGTGCGTTTGCCGGTGCGCTCTGCAGTCTTTCGTAACCGACGAATCGTGGGCTCATGACCGGGCCGATGCGTTCGCTGGCCAATTCGTAGACCTGCATGTCCGCCGGCCATGGCGGCTCGGCAAATACCAACAAAGCATCCAGACCGGGCCGCCGTGGATCGAGATCGCCTTCGCCAGCCGACAGGTGCAAACGCAGATCCGGCAGATCTGCATTGAGCCGCCCCAAACGCGGAATGAACCAGCGCGCCAGCAGGCTGCCCGAGCAGCCGAGCACGAACGGCGCATCGGCGGTGCTTTGGGTCAGTTCGGCGCAAACGCTGCGCAATCGCTCGAAGGCTTCACCGCTGACATCGCGCAAACGGACACCGGCATCTGTGAGTTTCAGGCCGCGTCCATCCTTGATGAACAGACTCACGCCGAGGTGTTCTTCCAGCACCTTGAGTTGTCGGCTGACCGCACCATGAGTGACGTGCAGCTGTTCGGCGGCCTGACTGACGCTGTTCAGGCGGGCAGTGGCCTCGAAGGCGCGAAGGGCGTTCAGCGGCGGAAGGTCGTGGCTCATGGAATCTGTGAGTTTTCCTGACAGGTTGTGGCGATCTTATCGGTTTTCAGTGCGGGATGTCAGGGGTAGAGTGAACCCCATCGTCACCTCTCGAATACAACTGGAGCGACCCATGACCCAGACTAATCTGCGCAACGGCCCCGATGCCAACGGCCTGTTCGGCGCGTTCGGTGGCCGTTACGTCGCCGAAACCCTGATGCCGTTGATCCTCGATCTGGCCCGCGAATACGAAGCGGCCAAGGAAGATCCGGCGTTTAAAGAAGAATTGGCCTACTTTCAGCGTGATTACGTCGGACGTCCAAGCCCACTGTATTTCGCCGAGCGTCTGACAGAGTTCTGCGGCGGCGCGAAGATTTACCTCAAGCGCGAAGAGCTGAACCACACCGGCGCGCACAAGATCAACAACTGCATCGGCCAGATCCTGCTGGCGCGGCGCATGGGCAAGAAACGCATCATCGCTGAGACCGGCGCTGGCATGCACGGCGTGGCGACCGCCACCGTGGCTGCGCGTTTCGGCCTCGATTGCGTGATCTACATGGGCACCACCGACATCGAACGTCAGCAAGCCAACGTGTTTCGCATGAAGCTGCTGGGCGCCGAAGTGATCCCGGTGGTTGCCGGTACCGGCACCCTCAAAGATGCGATGAACGAAGCCCTGCGTGACTGGGTGACCAACGTCGACAGCACCTTCTACCTGATCGGCACCGTGGCCGGCCCACACCCGTATCCCGCCATGGTTCGCGACTTCCAGGCTGTGATCGGCAAGGAAACCCGCGAGCAGTTGCAAGCCCAGGAAGGCCGTCTGCCCGACAGCCTGGTGGCGTGCATTGGCGGTGGTTCCAACGCCATGGGCCTGTTCCACCCGTTCCTCGATGACAAGAGCGTTGAGATCATCGGCGTCGAAGCTGCCGGTTATGGCATCGAAACCGGCAAGCACGCGGCCAGCCTGAACGGCGGCGTACCGGGTGTGCTGCACGGCAACCGTACCTTCCTGTTGCAGGACGACGACGGCCAGATCATCGACGCTCACTCGATCTCTGCCGGCCTCGACTATCCAGGCATCGGCCCGGAACACGCCTGGTTGCATGACATCGGCCGCGTCCAGTACACCTCGGTGACCGACGATGAAGCCCTGGATGCGTTCCACAAATGCTGTCGTCTGGAAGGGATTATTCCTGCACTGGAAAGCGCCCATGCCCTGGCCGAAGTGTTCAAACGCGCACCGACGCTGCCGAAAGATCACCTGATGGTGGTCAACCTGTCCGGGCGTGGCGACAAAGACATGCAGACCGTGATGCACCACATGGAACACTCTCAACAAGAGCAATCCAAGCAGGAGAAACACTGATGAGCCGCCTGCAAACGCGTTTTGCCGAACTCAAGGAACAGAACCGCGCCGCCCTGGTGACCTTTGTGACCGCTGGCGATCCGAGCTATGACACGTCTCTGGCGATCCTCAAAGGCTTGCCGGGAGCGGGTGCCGACGTGATCGAGTTGGGCATGCCCTTCACCGATCCAATGGCCGATGGCCCGGCGATTCAACTGGCCAACATTCGTGCCTTGGGCGCCAAACAGAACCTGGCGAAAACCCTGCAAATGGTTCGCGAGTTCCGCGAAGGCAATAGCGAGACGCCGCTGGTGCTGATGGGTTACTTCAACCCGATTCATATGTACGGCGTGCCGCGTTTCATCGCTGAAGCCAAAGAGGCCGGTGTCGATGGCCTGATCGTGGTCGACTTGCCGCCCGAGCATAACGCCGAGCTGTGCGACCCGGCACAGACAGCGGGCCTGGACTTCATTCGCCTGACCACTCCGACGACTGATGATGTGCGCTTGCCGACTGTATTGAACGGCAGTTCCGGCTTTGTTTACTACGTGTCGGTGGCGGGTGTGACCGGTGCGGGCGCGGCGACTCTGGAACATGTCGAAGAAGCCGTCACCCGTCTGCGTCGCCATACCGATCTGCCGATCAGCATCGGTTTTGGTATCCGTACTCCAGAGCAAGCGGCGTCCATCGCGCGTCTGGCTGACGGTGTGGTGGTGGGGTCGGCGCTGATCGATCACATCGCTAATGCCTCAACACCGGATCAGGCTGTGGAGGGCGTACTCAGCTTGTGTGCAGCCTTGTCCGAAGGCGTGCGTAAAGCACGGGTCAGCTGAAGGTAAAGTTCCTGATACAGAGGAATTAGAGCCTCGCGGCACAGACTAAACAGCAAGACCGAGGGCTTCAGGACTACGTTCTGGAGCCCACAAAAAGATCGCAGCCTTCGGCAGCTCCTACAGGGGAATGCAATACCTCTGTAGGAGCTGCCGAAGGCTGCGATCTTTTGCTTTCAGGGCAACTCCAACCCACCCGCGGCCTTGTGCAGCTTGCGCAAATGTTCGCCAACCTGCTTCAGGTTAGCTTCGTTGGCGGCCATCTCGGCGGCACGGCTCGGTTCGAGCAGTGCTCTGACTTCTTTGTCCAGATCCCCGGTCAGCGCTTGCAGCTGCTTCTGGCGCAGGTTGCTTTCCGACTGCAGACGCGTCCACTCGTTCGGTTGCGGCAAACCATAACCACCGGTGCTGCCGAGCAGTTCGGCCGGACGGCTGAGGAAGCCGCTGTTGGCGAGAATCTCCTGCAAGGTCGCATTGGCCTTATCCATGCCGCCATTCTTCAATTCCCGAGCGCCCAGATAACGTTGCTTCACTTCGTCCTGAGCCAGCACCATCTGCTGACGGAAACTGGCCTGCTCCAGCAGCAGTAACGCCGCACTGGTGCGCAAATCAGCCTGATCAATCCATTTGCGACGCTCTTCAGCTTTCAAGGACAGCCAGTCCTCGACCTTGTCCTGCTTGATCGGTAAATGCTTTTTCAGCACTTCGAACATCGCTTGATAACGCTCGCGGAAGGAGTCGAAGCGATAGCCCAGGCGCAGTGCTTCGCGGGGATCATCCAGCACGCTGGTGTCTGCCAATCCGCGGCCCTTGAGCACTTCCAGCAAACCGTTGGGCATGATGCTGTCGAGGCCGACCAGTTGCGCATTGTTGGTGCTGCTGCGCAGTAATTTCAGGCCTTCTACCGCGCAGTTGTTGGACAGGAAAAAATAGTTGCCGTCGTAACTCCAGTGCATTTCCGCGGCGTGTTCCACCACGTTTTCGACCTCGCTGTGCGACAGGTTCAGCGGCACCGATGCCAGGCTGCGCAATTCGGTTTTGGTGTATTCGTCGATCACCTGGGCCAGCGGCAAGACAAATAGGCGCGACGGATATTTACCCACCAGTCCATCCCAGCTCGACAGCTGTAGGTCACCGACGAAGGCGCGGTAGGACAACACCAGATGCTGATCCAGATCCAGTCGACAATCCGGCCCACGTGGCCGACCCGGTGCACAGATCACCAGTCGCAGCATGCTGTGGCCCCAGCGGCTGACCCAGTTCTGGTTGGCTTCGGCCAGAAGATAGTCAACCGCGTAAACCCGCTCCGGATCGACTTGGCCCAAGGGCTGCTTGGCGAAGTCGTTACCCGCATTGAGGAAGGCGAATGATTGGGCGCATGTGTCTTTGGCGGCGGGCGTCCAGCCGAAATGTTCTTTGTAGTAGCGATACAGCGCAGGACGACGGCAGGCATAGCTTGGGTCGAGAAGGAAGTACTCCATGTTGACCGCGACGAACTCCTTCGGGCTGCTCGTCTCGTAGATGTCCGGGCTGCGGGCAATCTGCCGGTTGTGTTGTTCGCGCTCGCCGCGCCGACCGACGTATTGCGGCCAGCCGGCCAAATCCAGCAGACGAGGGTCATCGCTGAGGGTCCAGCGTCGCTCCGTCTGCCCACGGCATTGGTCGGGGATGCCGATCAGCCCGGAGCTGTTGTTACGTTGCTTGCAGCGCTGAATCAGCGTGCGCTCGGCGTCTGGCCACAGACGCGCACGGTCATAAATATGGGTGAGTTCGTGCAACACCGTGGCGAGCATTTCCCGGCGGACGGTGCCGTGGGGACGATACGTTTTTTGGGTCGCTGCGCTGCCATTCGTGAGGCTGGCGAGCAAATTGCGATTCATGTCGAGCTCGGACACCAGCGACGCCTGGCCGTAAGCATCGCTCGGCATGTCGTCGGTCCAGCCGACGTCAATGCGCCGGTCCAGTTGCTCAATGAAGCGCGGCGGTAACGCCTGCATGGCTTCATCGAGCAGCGCCTGACTGGCCTGCTGTTGCGCGGGGCTCAGACCGTCGGTCTTGAGCCGTAGTTGCAGGCTGGCCTGAGCTGTGTTGCCAAGCAGCAACACAACCCCGGCCAGCAGCCAGGCGCCGAGCGACTTCACAGTGCGAGAATGGCTTCGGCGAGAACCTGATCACTGGCGTCGCGGGCTTCCGGCACGCGAGTGCGCAAGGTGTCGAAGGCCGCTTCCAGGTGCGCACCACGGATTTCACCCTCGCTGGCGACGAAACTGGCTGCATCGTCGTGGGCTTCACGGACGATCTTCGAATCGCGGATGGACGTGGTGGTGTCGGAAGTGAAATCAAGCGTGCGTTCGGAAGCACGAATGATGATGTTACTGGTGGCTACCAGGGTTTGCGCCTGGGCCACATTGGCCAACAACAGCAGGCCAAGGGTGGCAGCAATCAGCGGGCTACGCATGGAACGACTCCGGAGGAACAAGGGATAACTATTGGACGAGAATTGCTTGCGCCAGTTCAAGGTCGCTGGCGTGAAGTTTTGGCTGGGTCCGGCGCAGGTAAATCAACGCGGCCTCCAGTTGTGATCCTCGCAGTTGACCGCCACTGGCAATGAACGCGGCAGCGTCATCCCGGGCGGCGATCAGCAGTTTATGGTCGAAGGGCGCGGAGGTCACCATGCTGGTGGCATAACCACTGGCCACGGTGCCTTGCGTAGACAGGTTGAAAGCATCGAAGGCATGGGCCGACCCCGACCAGCAAGCCGCAAGAAAAACCGCAGTGATCGAAATACTTGAAAGAAAACGCATGAGACTCGATAGCTAAAAGCGAGTCCCAAGGCTAGCGCAATGCCCGGGCTAGAGCCAGCGTCGAAACATTGGGACACGACGGGCGTGCCCCACTTCAGAGCTGTCGCTTAGATCGTCAGGATGGCCTGGGCCAGCTGTGCATCGGTCGCATTCAGTTGTGGAGCCTGTTGGCGGATATGGTCGAGAGCACTTTCCAGTTTTACACCACGAATGGCGCCTTCACTGGCAACGAAGCTAGCGGCATCGTCACGGGCTGCACGGACGATTTTGTCGTCGCGAAAGGAAGACGAGACATCCGACGTTGCATCAGAGGACGCCTTCAGTCCACCGACAATGGAGTCGGTGGTCACGATAAAGCTGGTGGCGTGGGAATTGGCAGCAACGGCAAGCAGGGCGGCAGCGCTGAGCAAACGAAGACGGGACATGGGGTAGCTCCTTTGGATAGACCGATTTAGAAGTGGCTCAGGATCAGACGCCTGTCGTAAAGCGATCGCCACGTTCTATCTGGATATTAGGCCTGTGCATATCGGTTAGAACAGTCCCTGTCTGCCAAGGGAGGAAATTAGCGCCAGAACGGTTTGTCCACTTCGTTGAGGCGCTCGGCATGGCTGATGCCCAGATCCGAGAGCTGTTGATCATTTGAGTTGGCCCAGCAACCGTCGGGTTCGAGCCTACGCCTGTGGCCAGACACACTCCGATGAAATTGTACTGGTTCAATTTATTGGATGTATAAACTGTACCTATTGAGGGTTATGTCTTCTGTACGGCCCAATGTGAACGCTCCAAAACGACAAAACCCGTCGTGGTTTCCCACGACGGGTTTTGTTTGTTCAATTCGGGTTGCTGGCGGTGGATCCGGAGGATCAGAGCCAGCGACGCTAACTTAGCGCCAGAACGGCTTGCTCAGCTCTTCGTAGCGTTGTGCTTCGCTAATCCCTGCGTCAGCCAGCAGACGCGAATCCAGACGAGCCAGTTGATGGCGGCTGGAGATGCGGCGCTGCCACAGCATCAGGTTGGCGATAACGCGCAGAGGCATGGAAGCCTGGGTTTTTGCAGCAGTATCTTCGAAGAACAGTTCGGAACTGAGTGTACGTTCCATGGTTGACATCCTTCCGCTTATGGCGGGATTAGGTAGTGGTTTAACTGATGCCAATGATCCTCTCGTTTGGCCAGGCTCTGTAGATACAGTTCACCTGTATTGTGAGAGACCAGTTAACTGTTAAAAGGCAGTGTACTGGTCGAAATTGAGGCAACTGTACCTATGCGCACCAAATAGGTGCATTTTTGATAGTTTCAACGCAAAAGGTAGGTGAATGCCGTAGGAAAAGACCGGTACAGCAGTACAGTTTTTGACGTGATGGAGCGTTGTCACCGCGAGCTGACGAAACTGTGTTTGCGTCAGCTGCAATCTGTATCAATTACACCACCAGCATGCGCCCGGTTTCTTCCAGGTTTATGTGCCAACTCAGGGCGTCGCGAAGGATGTGTGGGGTATGCCCGCCGACTGCGCAAGCGGCAGTGAAGTAGTCATTCAAGGCTGGTCGATAGTCCGGGTGAACGCAGTTGTCGATGATGACCCGGGCGCGCTCACGCGGTGCCAGACCACGCAGATCGGCCAAACCTACTTCGGTCACGAGAATGTCCACGTCATGTTCTGTGTGGTCGACGTGGCTGACCATGGGGACCACGCTGGAAATCGCGCCCCCCTTGGCAATCGACTTGGTGACAAAGATCGCCAAGTGCGCATTGCGCGCGAAATCGCCGGAGCCGCCGATCCCATTCATCATCCGAGTGCCGCAGACGTGGGTGGAATTGACGTTGCCGTACAGGTCGAACTCCAGCGCCGTGTTGATGCCAATGATGCCCAGGCGCCGCACTACTTCGGGATGGTTCGAGATTTCCTGGGGGCGCAGGACCAGCTTGTCCTTATAGTGCTCCAGATTCCCGAACACATCGGCATTACGCCGGCTCGACAGAGTGATCGAGCTGCCGGAAGCAAAGCTCAGCTTGCCGGCGTCGATCAGGTCGAAAGTCGAATCCTGCAGCACTTCGGAGTACATGGTCAGGTCTTCGAACGGCGAGTCGATCAAGCCGCACATCACCGAATTGGCGATAGTGCCGATACCGGCTTGCAGCGGGCCGAGCTTGTTGGTCATGCGCCCGGCAGCCACTTCTTGTTTGAAGAAATCGATCAGGTGATCAGCAATGGCCTGAGTGTCGCTGTCCGGCGGCAGGACAGTGGATGGCGAGTCGGACTGGTTCGTAATCACGATCGCGACAATTTTTTCCGGCGGTATCGGGATGGCGGTGCTGCCGATGCGGTCGTCGACCTTCACCAACGGAATCGGGGTGCGGGTCGGCCGGTAGGTCGGGATATAGATGTCGTGCAGGCCTTCGAGATTCGGGTTGTGCGCCAGGTTGATCTCGACGATCACGTGCTTGGCGAAAATCGCGAAGCTGGCCGAATTGCCTACCGAGGTGGTCGGCACAATATGGCCCTGCTCAGTGATTGCCACGGCTTCGATCACCGCGATGTCCGGTAGCTTGAGTTGTTGGTTACGCAGTAACTCTACGGTTTCCGACAGGTGCTGGTCGATGAACATGACTTCGCCGGCATTGATCGCCTTGCGCAGGGTGCTGTCCACCTGGAACGGCATGCGTCGCGACAGTACGCCGGCTTCAGTCAGTTGTTTGTCGAGGTCGTTGCCCAGGCTTGCACCGGTCATCAGGGTGATTTTCAGCGGCGCGACCTTGGCACGCTCGGCCAGGGCATGAGGCACAGCCTTGGCTTCGCCGGCTCGGGTAAAGCCGCTCATGCCGACGGTCATGCCGTCCTGAATCAGAGCGGCAGCCTCGGCGGCGCTCATCACCTTATCCAACAACGAAGGCAAGCGAATACGGTCACGGTACATGGATTGTTATCTCGGGCAACGGAAGCAAGGTACGCAGTCTAGTGAATTTGATCAGTGTCCGTCCCGCTACCAAGGTCGCATTCGGGCTGTCTATTCTGGGCCTTTCAGACAAAACACCGTTACAGGATCGGTAACAGCCACAAACAAAAACGCCCCGACGAGTCGGGGCGTTCAGGTTACCGAAGGTTATTACTCGACGGCTTTAACCATGTCTTCGATGACTTTCTTGGCATCGCCGAAAACCATCATGGTCTTGTCCAGGTAGAACAGCTCGTTGTCCAGACCAGCGTAGCCGCTGGCCATCGAGCGCTTGTTGACGATGATGGTCTTGGCTTTGAACGCTTCGAGAATCGGCATGCCGGCAATCGGCGATTTCGGATCGTTCTTGGCCGCCGGGTTAACCACGTCGTTGGCACCCAGCACCAGCACCACGTCGGCCTGACCGAACTCGGAGTTGATGTCTTCCATCTCGAACACCTGATCGTAAGGCACTTCGGCCTCGGCCAGCAGTACGTTCATGTGCCCAGGCATCCGACCCGCAACCGGGTGAATCGCATACTTCACGGTCACACCACGGTGGGTCAGCTTCTCGGTCAGCTCTTTCAGAGCGTGCTGTGCCCGAGCGACCGCCAGGCCGTAGCCTGGAACGATGATCACGGTGTCGGCGTTGGTCAGCAGGAAGGTCGCGTCGTCGGCCGAGCCGGATTTCACCGGGCGGGCTTCCTTCGAACCTGCTGGGCCTGCAGAGTCTGCCGTATTGCCGAAACCGCCAAGCAGCACGTTGAAGAACGAACGGTTCATCGCCTTGCACATAATGTACGAGAGGATCGCACCGGACGAACCGACCAGCGAGCCGGCAATAATCAGCATCGAGTTGTTCAGCGAAAAGCCGATACCCGCTGCTGCCCAGCCGGAGTAGCTGTTGAGCATCGACACCACGACGGGCATGTCTGCACCGCCGATCGGGATGATGATCAGCACGCCCATCACGAAGGCCAAGGCCAGCATCAGAGCAAACGCGCTTAGATTGCCGGTCAGCATGAAGGTGATGCCGAGTGCCAGCGTCGCCAGACCCAGCAGCAGGTTCAGCTTGTGCTGACCGCTGAACTGTACGGGTGCGCCCTGGAACAGGCGGAACTTGTACTTGCCCGACAGCTTGCCAAACGCGATCACCGAACCAGAGAAGGTGATTGCACCGATGGCAGCGCCGAGAAACAGTTCCAGGCGGTTACCGGCAGGAATCGAATCCCCCAGTTCCTTGACGATGCCCAGCGATTGCGGCTCGACCACCGCCGCGATGGCGATGAACACTGCAGCCATACCGATCATGCTGTGCATGAAGGCGACCAGTTCCGGCATCTTGGTCATTTCAACGCGCTTGGCCATGATCGAACCGGCGGTGCCGCCGACCAGCAGACCCACGATGACGTAACCGATGCCGGCAGTAGCACTGCCTTGCTCAAAAGAGAGCGCGCCCAGCTTATAGATGAGGCCGATAGTAGTGAGGATCGCCAACGCCATGCCGAGCATGCCGTAGACATTGCCGCGCCGCGATGTGGTTGGGTGCGACAGGCCTTTGAGGGCCTGGATGAAGCAGATCGACGCGATCAGGTAGAGCGTCGTTACCAGATTCATGCTCATTACTTGGGCGCCTCTTCTTTTACGGCTTTCGGGGCTTTTTTCTTGAACATCTCAAGCATTCTGCGAGTTACGAGGAAACCACCGAACACGTTCACCGCCGCCAGAGCTACCGCCAGGGTGCCCATGGTCTTGCCCAGTGGGGTCACGGTCAAAGCTGCCGCCAGCATGGCGCCGACGATCACAATCGCCGAAATGGCGTTGGTCACCGCCATCAACGGCGTATGCAGTGCAGGTGTAACGTTCCACACCACGTGATAACCGACATAAATCGCCAGCACGAAGATGATCAGGTTGTAGATACCGGGGGAGATAAGCTCTTCCATCGTCTGAATCCCTGCTTAGGCGTTTTTGCGGATGACTTGGCCGTCGCGGCACATCAGGCACGCGGCGACGATGTCGTCTTCGAGGTTCACTTCAAACTGGCCTTCTTTGTTGAAGACCAGCTTCAGGAAGTCCAGCAGGTTGCGCGCGTACAGTGCCGAAGCATCTGCCGCGACGGCGCCGGCCAGATTGGTCGGGCCGCAAATGGTCACGCCATTCTCGACGACCACCTGATCAGCCACTGTCAGCGGGCAGTTACCGCCCTGGGCTGCCGCGAGGTCGATGACCACGGAGCCTGGCTTCATCTGTGCCACGGTTTCCGCGCTCAATAGCGTCGGCGCCTTGCGGCCCGGGATCAGTGCAGTAGTAATGACGATGTCAGCCTGCTTGGCGCGCTCGTGCACGGCCAAGGCTTGGCGCTGCATCCAGCTGGCCGGCATGGGGCGTGCGTAACCGCCGACACCGACGGCGCATTCGCGCTCTTCATCGGTTTCGTACGGCACATCGACGAATTTCGCACCCAGAGATTCGATCTGTTCCTTCACGGCAGGACGCACGTCAGACGCTTCGATCACGGCACCCAGACGTTTCGCCGTGGCAATCGCCTGCAAACCGGCCACGCCAGCACCGAGAATCAGCACACGCGCCGCTTTCACGGTGCCCGCAGCGGTCATCAGCATTGGCATGAAGCGTGGGTAGTAGTGAGCAGCCAGCAACACGGCTTTATAGCCGGCGATGTTCGCCTGGGAGGACAACACATCCAGGCTCTGAGCGCGGGAGGTGCGCGGCGCGGCCTCCAGTGCGAAAGCGGTAATGCCGCACTCAGCCAGCTTGGCAATGGTTTCATTGCTGAACGGATTGAGCATGCCCACCACAACGGTGCCGCTTTTTATCAGCGTCAGTTCGCTGTCGCTGGGGGCGACCACCTTGAGAATCAGCTCTGCGCCAAATGCATCATTGGCACTGCCAATGGTCGCGCCTGCCGCTTCATAAGCACTGTCGACAACACTGGCGTTAATACCGGCGCCGCTTTGCACAGTGACTTTATGACCCTGGCCGATCAGCTTTTTGATGGTTTCCGGGGTTGCAGCAACCCGTGTTTCACCCGTCTGGGTTTCGAGAGGAACACCAATGTGCACGTCAAATCTCCTGCGTGATCTTATTGAGTAAACCCAGGCACTTCGGATGGTGCGGCTGGGGCGGCCGATCAGCACGATCCCGCTAAATCAGGGCGGGGCGCGGCATTTTGCAGGCGAACTTTGTGCCCTTCAAGGGATTATGACGGGTGACGGAAAATTAACTACAAGTCACCCCGTGACCGAATGTCGCACCGATCGGTGCAATCCCTTGCAGGCCGTGGCTTGTGAGGATTCTGTCCAAAATTCAAGAATTTACACATCGGCACGGTGAATGAGGTGTCATTGCCTTCCAATGGAGGCTCAAGGCCACGTATTCAGGCCTTTGTAGGACGTTTGTGCTACTCCTCAGTACAGTCTGCCAATATGCGACAAATACTTATATCTGTAGTGCTTTTGTTTTCCTGACTACGTGGTCAGCTAATAAGTGTGAGCCTTTATCCTTCTAGGCTGTAGCCTTGTGCCTGATTCACCAGCCAATCGCGAAATGCCTTTAAAGAGGCTGATTCGACCTTTCGCTCGGGAATCATCAGGTAGTAGGCCTTGATGCTCGATAGTGCCTGGGCGTTGGCAATCACCAGACGCTTCTCTGTCAATTCGCGCTGAATCAAGAACGGTGGAATCAGCGCGATCCCCATATCGTGCATTGCAGCTTGAGCAAGCATGGAGAATAGCTCGTAACGCGGCCCTGTCATGTCTCGCGGGATATTCAGGCTTTGAGAGTTGAACCACTGGCGCCAGGCATAAGGGCGTGTGGTCTGCTGTAGCAGGGGCAGTTCGGCGATTTCACTGGGGCTCAGGTTGGTTTTTTTGCCCAGTAACGTGGGGCTGCACACCGGCATCGGATTTTCGCCCATTAGCCTGTGCGACTCGGTACCCGGCCAGTCGGCGTCGCCGAAATAGATCGCGGCGTCGAAGTCGGTGTCGGCAAACAGGAAGGGGCGGGTGCGGTTGGTGAGGTTGACCGTCACTTCCGGATGTTTGTGCTGAAAATCCTTGAGTCGCGGCAACAGCCATTGAGTGCCGAAGGTGGGTACCACCGCCAGCTCGATCATGTTGGCGCCTTGCTGGCCCATCACTGACAAAGTATCGCGTTCAACCGCGTCGAGTTGGGTGGCCACTCGGCGGCTGTAGGAAAGCCCGGCCTCCGTCAGCTTCACTCCGCGCCGGGAGCGTCGGAACAGTTCGACGCTGAGGAACTCCTCAAGGCTGGCGATCTGTCGGCAAATCGCTCCCTGCGTGAGGGAAAGTTCCTGAGCGGCCTTGGTAAAGCTCTCGTGGCGCGCCGCAGCTTCAAAACTGATCAGGGCGGTTGTACTGGGGATCTTCCTGCGCATGTACGTCAACCTCACTAATACATCGCATATAGGCTATTTTCGCGACGTTACGGAGTGAGAAATTAGCACAACAGTATGCAAAATCCTCGTTTGTCGTGAAGCCAAACCCGGCCTAGGATCACTCCACGTTATTTGACCCGATTCGAGAGGACTCACTCATGGGCGGTAAAGCTAGCTTCAACTGGATCGATCCCCTGCTGCTGGATCAACAGCTCACTGAAGAAGAACGCATGATTCGCGACACGGCTCAGCAATTCGCTCAGCAGAAGCTCGCGCCGCGCGTTCTCGAAGCTTTCCGTCATGAGAAGACCGACCCGGCGATCTTCCGCGAGATGGGTGAAGTGGGTCTGTTGGGTGCGACCATTCCTGAGCAGTACGGTGGCAGCGGCCTTAACTACGTCAGCTACGGTCTGATTGCCCGTGAGGTCGAGCGTGTCGACTCCGGCTATCGCTCGATGATGAGCGTGCAGTCCTCGCTGGTCATGGTGCCAATCAACGAATTCGGTACCGAAGCACAGAAACAGAAATACCTGCCGAAGCTGGCCTCGGGTGAATGGATCGGTTGCTTCGGTCTGACCGAGCCTGACCACGGTTCCGACCCGGGCGCGATGATTACTCGTGCACGTAAAGTGGAAGGCGGCTACAGCCTCACCGGCAGCAAAATGTGGATCACCAACAGCCCGATCGCCGATGTGTTCGTGGTTTGGGGTAAGGACGACGCGGGCGACATTCGTGGTTTTGTTCTGGAGAAGGGCTGGAAAGGCCTTAGCGCTCCGGCGATTCACGGCAAGGTTGGCCTGCGTGCATCCATCACCGGCGAGATCGTCATGGACAACGTGTTTGTCCCTGAAGAGAACATCTTCCCGGATGTCCGGGGCTTGAAAGGTCCTTTTACCTGCCTTAACTCGGCGCGTTATGGCATTTCCTGGGGCGCGCTGG
The DNA here is from genome assembly GCF_053629455.1 of Pseudomonas sp. F-14 TE3482. NCBI lineage: Bacteria > Pseudomonadati > Pseudomonadota > Gammaproteobacteria > Pseudomonadales > Pseudomonadaceae > Pseudomonas > Pseudomonas sp. F-14 TE3482. Next base: position 1,082,595 of record NZ_JBRJII010000001.1, on the reverse strand, counting down.
GCGCTGCCGAGTTCTGCTGGCACACCGCTCGCCAGTACACCCTGGATCGTAAGCAGTTTGGTCGTCCATTGGCGGCCACACAGTTGATCCAGAAGAAGCTGGCTGACATGCAGACCGAAATCACTCTGGCGCTGCAAGGCTGCCTGCGTCTGGGGCGTATGAAGGATGAAGGCACTGCTGCCGTCGAGATTACGTCGATGATGAAGCGCAACTCCTGTGGCAAGTCCCTGGACATCGCTCGCATGGCGCGCGACATGCTGGGTGGCAACGGCATCTCCGATGAGTTCGGTGTCGCCCGGCACCTGGTCAATCTGGAAGTGGTGAATACCTATGAAGGTACGCATGACGTCCACGCGCTGATCCTCGGTCGCGCGCAGACCGGCATCCAGGCGTTCTATTAATAGGAGAACGGTCATGGGCGCGCTTTCGCATCTAAGGGTACTGGATTTATCGCGGGTGCTTGCCGGGCCCTGGGCCGGGCAGATCCTGGCGGACCTTGGCGCTGATGTCATCAAGGTCGAGCGCCCGGGCAATGGCGATGACACGCGCGCCTGGGGGCCTCCGTTCCTTAAAGACGCCTATGGCGAGAACACCAGCGAGGCGGCCTATTACTTGTCCGCCAATCGCAATAAGCAATCAGTGACCATCGACTTCACGCGGCCAGAGGGTCAACAGTTGGTGCGTGAGTTGGCGGCGAAGTCGGACATCCTCATTGAAAACTTCAAGGTGGGTGGTCTGGCGGCTTATGGGTTGGACTATGAGTCGCTCAAGGCGATTAATCCGAAGCTGATCTATTGCTCGATCACCGGATTCGGTCAGACAGGTCCGTATGCCAAGCGTGCGGGTTACGACTTCATGATCCAAGGCTTGGGCGGTCTGATGAGTTTGACCGGTCGTCCTGAAGGAGATGAAGGCGCGGGGCCGGTGAAAGTCGGTGTGGCTCTGACAGATATTTTGACCGGGCTCTATTCAACAGTAGCGATCCTGGCGGCGCTGGCTCATCGGAATCAGGGCGGTGGCGGTCAGCATATAGACATGGCATTGCTGGATGTTCAGGTGGCTTGTCTGGCCAATCAGGCGATGAACTACCTGACTACAGGCATTGCGCCTAAACGCCTGGGCAACGCTCACCCGAATATCGTGCCTTATCAGGACTTCCCTACGGCCGATGGCGACTTCATCCTCACCGTGGGAAACGATGGGCAGTTCCGCAAGTTTGCGCAGGTGGCTGGTCAGCCGCAGTGGGCGGATGATCCGCGTTTTGCGACCAACAAACTGCGGGTGGCTAACCGAGCAGTATTGATTCCGCTGATTCGCCAGGTGACCGTGTTCAAGACTACTGCTGAGTGGGTAGTGCAGCTGGAGCAGGCAGGCGTGCCATGCGGACCGATCAATGATCTGGCTCAGATGTTTGCCGATCCTCAGGTTCAGGCGCGGGGGTTGGCCATTGAGCTGCCTCATGCTTTGGCCGGGATGGTGCCGCAGGTTGCGAGCCCGATACGTCTGTCCGAGACTCCGGTGGAGTACCGTAGTGCGCCTCCTTTGTTGGGTGAACACACGCTGGAGGTTCTGCAGCGGGTGTTGGGTTTGGATGCCGGAGTCGTTGCTGGGTTCAAGGCGTCTGGAGTGCTCTGAGCATTCCTTCTATATAGCAGGGCTGGTTTTGCTCTCCTATATAGAGGGGAATGCGCAGTTTTCCGGCGTTCCGCAAGTTATTGATAGAAAAGTGTAATTAGAGGTTGACGGCAGATTCTGGACGTCTATAATTCGCCCCACTTCCGGCGCAGTCGAAACGGAAAACTCCTTGGTAAACAATGAGTTATGCAGTTTTCGGCAGCGGTTACGCTTCAGTTCATCGAAGCCAGAAGGAGTTGGTAAGGCAGTGTGTTTTCGCCTTATTGACGGTTCGATCTTCTCGGTCGAAAGCGGAGAAAAAGAGGTGTTGACAGCAGCGAGTAACGCTGTAGAATTCGCCTCCCGCTAACGAGAGATCGGAAGCGCAAGTGGTTGAAGTTGCAAAGGAAACTTTGAAAACTTCTGAAAATAACCGCTTGACAGTAACAGAGGCTGCTGTAGAATGCGCGCCTCGGTTGAGACGAAAGATCTTAACCAACCGCTCTTTAACAACTGAATCAAGCAATTCGTGTGGGTGCTTGTGGAGTCAGACTGATAGTCAACAAGATTATCAGCATCACAAGTTACTCCGCGAGAAATCAAAGATGTAACCAACGATTGCTGAGCCAAGTTTAGGGTTTCTTAAAAACCCAAAGATGTTTGAACTGAAGAGTTTGATCATGGCTCAGATTGAACGCTGGCGGCAGGCCTAACACATGCAAGTCGAGCGGCAGCACGGGTACTTGTACCTGGTGGCGAGCGGCGGACGGGTGAGTAATGCCTAGGAATCTGCCTGGTAGTGGGGGATAACGCTCGGAAACGGACGCTAATACCGCATACGTCCTACGGGAGAAAGCAGGGGACCTTCGGGCCTTGCGCTATCAGATGAGCCTAGGTCGGATTAGCTAGTTGGTGAGGTAATGGCTCACCAAGGCGACGATCCGTAACTGGTCTGAGAGGATGATCAGTCACACTGGAACTGAGACACGGTCCAGACTCCTACGGGAGGCAGCAGTGGGGAATATTGGACAATGGGCGAAAGCCTGATCCAGCCATGCCGCGTGTGTGAAGAAGGTCTTCGGATTGTAAAGCACTTTAAGTTGGGAGGAAGGGCAGTTACCTAATACGTATCTGTTTTGACGTTACCGACAGAATAAGCACCGGCTAACTCTGTGCCAGCAGCCGCGGTAATACAGAGGGTGCAAGCGTTAATCGGAATTACTGGGCGTAAAGCGCGCGTAGGTGGTTCGTTAAGTTGGATGTGAAATCCCCGGGCTCAACCTGGGAACTGCATTCAAAACTGACGAGCTAGAGTATGGTAGAGGGTGGTGGAATTTCCTGTGTAGCGGTGAAATGCGTAGATATAGGAAGGAACACCAGTGGCGAAGGCGACCACCTGGACTGATACTGACACTGAGGTGCGAAAGCGTGGGGAGCAAACAGGATTAGATACCCTGGTAGTCCACGCCGTAAACGATGTCAACTAGCCGTTGGGAGCCTTGAGCTCTTAGTGGCGCAGCTAACGCATTAAGTTGACCGCCTGGGGAGTACGGCCGCAAGGTTAAAACTCAAATGAATTGACGGGGGCCCGCACAAGCGGTGGAGCATGTGGTTTAATTCGAAGCAACGCGAAGAACCTTACCAGGCCTTGACATCCAATGAACTTTCCAGAGATGGATTGGTGCCTTCGGGAGCATTGAGACAGGTGCTGCATGGCTGTCGTCAGCTCGTGTCGTGAGATGTTGGGTTAAGTCCCGTAACGAGCGCAACCCTTGTCCTTAGTTACCAGCACGTTATGGTGGGCACTCTAAGGAGACTGCCGGTGACAAACCGGAGGAAGGTGGGGATGACGTCAAGTCATCATGGCCCTTACGGCCTGGGCTACACACGTGCTACAATGGTCGGTACAGAGGGTTGCCAAGCCGCGAGGTGGAGCTAATCCCAGAAAACCGATCGTAGTCCGGATCGCAGTCTGCAACTCGACTGCGTGAAGTCGGAATCGCTAGTAATCGCGAATCAGAATGTCGCGGTGAATACGTTCCCGGGCCTTGTACACACCGCCCGTCACACCATGGGAGTGGGTTGCACCAGAAGTAGCTAGTCTAACCTTCGGGAGGACGGTTACCACGGTGTGATTCATGACTGGGGTGAAGTCGTAACAAGGTAGCCGTAGGGGAACCTGCGGCTGGATCACCTCCTTAATCGACGACATCAGCTGCTCCATAAGTTCCCACACGAATTGCTTGATTCATTGAAGAAGACGATAGAAGCAGCTTTAAGCTCCAAGCTGATAGCTCAACGCTAACAGTTACAAGCTCGAAATTGGGTCTGTAGCTCAGTTGGTTAGAGCGCACCCCTGATAAGGGTGAGGTCGGCAGTTCGAATCTGCCCAGACCCACCAATTTTGTTATGGGGCCATAGCTCAGCTGGGAGAGCGCCTGCCTTGCACGCAGGAGGTCAGCGGTTCGATCCCGCTTGGCTCCACCATAAACTGCTTCGACACGTTTGAGAGTTTAGAAATGAATATTCCGCTGTGAATATTGATTTCTAGTCTTTTGATTAGATCGTTCTTTAAAAATTTGGGTATGTGATAGAAAGATAGACTGATGGCCACTTTCACTGGTGGTGATCAGGCTAAGGTAAAATTTGTGAGTTTAATCGCGAATTTTCGGCGAATGTCGTCTTCACAGTATAACCAGATTGCTTGGGGTTATATGGTCAAGTGAAGAAGCGCATACGGTGGATGCCTTGGCAGTCAGAGGCGATGAAAGACGTGGTAGCCTGCGAAAAGCTTCGGGGAGTCGGCAAACAGACTTTGATCCGGAGATGTCTGAATGGGGGAACCCACCTAACATAAGTTAGGTATCTTAAGCTGAATACATAGGCTTAAGAAGCGAACCAGGGGAACTGAAACATCTAAGTACCCTGAGGAAAAGAAATCAACCGAGATTCCCTTAGTAGTGGCGAGCGAACGGGGACTAGCCCTTAAGTGGCTTTGAGATTAGCGGAACGCTCTGGAAAGTGCGGCCATAGTGGGTGATAGCCCTGTACGCGAAAATCTCTTGGCCATGAAATCGAGTAGGACGGAGCACGAGAAACTTTGTCTGAATATGGGGGGACCATCCTCCAAGGCTAAATACTACTGACTGACCGATAGTGAACTAGTACCGTGAGGGAAAGGCGAAAAGAACCCCGGAGAGGGGAGTGAAATAGATCCTGAAACCGTATGCGTACAAGCAGTGGGAGCCCACTTTGTTGGGTGACTGCGTACCTTTTGTATAATGGGTCAGCGACTTATTTTCAGTGGCGAGCTTAACCGAATAGGGGAGGCGTAGCGAAAGCGAGTCTTAATAGGGCGTCTAGTCGCTGGGAATAGACCCGAAACCGGGCGATCTATCCATGGGCAGGTTGAAGGTTGGGTAACACTAACTGGAGGACCGAACCGACTACCGTTGAAAAGTTAGCGGATGACCTGTGGATCGGAGTGAAAGGCTAATCAAGCTCGGAGATAGCTGGTTCTCCTCGAAAGCTATTTAGGTAGCGCCTCATGTATCACTGTAGGGGGTAGAGCACTGTTTCGGCTAGGGGGTCATCCCGACTTACCAAACCGATGCAAACTCCGAATACCTACAAGTGCCGAGCATGGGAGACACACGGCGGGTGCTAACGTCCGTCGTGAAAAGGGAAACAACCCAGACCGTCAGCTAAGGTCCCAAAGTTATGGTTAAGTGGGAAACGATGTGGGAAGGCTTAGACAGCTAGGAGGTTGGCTTAGAAGCAGCCACCCTTTAAAGAAAGCGTAATAGCTCACTAGTCGAGTCGGCCTGCGCGGAAGATGTAACGGGGCTCAAACCATACACCGAAGCTACGGGTATCACTTAGGTGATGCGGTAGAGGAGCGTTCTGTAAGCCTGTGAAGGTGAGTTGAGAAGCTTGCTGGAGGTATCAGAAGTGCGAATGCTGACATGAGTAACGACAATGGGTGTGAAAAACACCCACGCCGAAAGACCAAGGTTTCCTGCGCAACGTTAATCGACGCAGGGTTAGTCGGTCCCTAAGGCGAGGCTGAAAAGCGTAGTCGATGGAAAACAGGTTAATATTCCTGTACTTCTGGTTATTGCGATGGAGGGACGGAGAAGGCTAGGCCAGCTTGGCGTTGGTTGTCCAAGTTTAAGGTGGTAGGCTGGAATCTTAGGTAAATCCGGGATTCTAAGGCCGAGAGCTGATGACGAGTGTTCTTTTAGAACACGAAGTGGTTGATGCCATGCTTCCAAGAAAAGCTTCTAAGCTTCAGGTAACCAGGAACCGTACCCCAAACCGACACAGGTGGTTGGGTAGAGAATACCAAGGCGCTTGAGAGAACTCGGGTGAAGGAACTAGGCAAAATGGCACCGTAACTTCGGGAGAAGGTGCGCCGGTGAGGGTGAAGCATTTACTGCGTAAGCCCACGCCGGTCGAAGATACCAGGCCGCTGCGACTGTTTATTAAAAACACAGCACTCTGCAAACACGAAAGTGGACGTATAGGGTGTGACGCCTGCCCGGTGCCGGAAGGTTAATTGATGGGGTTAGCTAACGCGAAGCTCTTGATCGAAGCCCCGGTAAACGGCGGCCGTAACTATAACGGTCCTAAGGTAGCGAAATTCCTTGTCGGGTAAGTTCCGACCTGCACGAATGGCGTAACGATGGCGGCGCTGTCTCCACCCGAGACTCAGTGAAATTGAAATCGCTGTGAAGATGCAGTGTATCCGCGGCTAGACGGAAAGACCCCGTGAACCTTTACTATAGCTTTGCACTGGACTTTGAATTTGCTTGTGTAGGATAGGTGGGAGGCTTTGAAGCGTGGACGCCAGTTCGCGTGGAGCCAACCTTGAAATACCACCCTGGCAACTTTGAGGTTCTAACTCAGGTCCGTTATCCGGATCGAGGACAGTGTATGGTGGGTAGTTTGACTGGGGCGGTCTCCTCCTAAAGAGTAACGGAGGAGTACGAAGGTGCGCTCAGACCGGTCGGAAATCGGTCGTAGAGTATAAAGGCAAAAGCGCGCTTGACTGCGAGACAGACACGTCGAGCAGGTACGAAAGTAGGTCTTAGTGATCCGGTGGTTCTGTATGGAAGGGCCATCGCTCAACGGATAAAAGGTACTCCGGGGATAACAGGCTGATACCGCCCAAGAGTTCATATCGACGGCGGTGTTTGGCACCTCGATGTCGGCTCATCACATCCTGGGGCTGAAGCCGGTCCCAAGGGTATGGCTGTTCGCCATTTAAAGTGGTACGCGAGCTGGGTTTAGAACGTCGTGAGACAGTTCGGTCCCTATCTGCCGTGGACGTTTGAGATTTGAGAGGGGCTGCTCCTAGTACGAGAGGACCGGAGTGGACGAACCTCTGGTGTTCCGGTTGTCACGCCAGTGGCATTGCCGGGTAGCTATGTTCGGAATAGATAACCGCTGAAAGCATCTAAGCGGGAAACTAGCCTCAAGATGAGATCTCACTGGGACCTTGAGTCCCCTGAAGGGCCGTCGAAGACTACGACGTTGATAGGTTGGGTGTGTAAGCGCTGTGAGGCGTTGAGCTAACCAATACTAATTGCCCGTGAGGCTTGACCATATAACACCCAAGCAATTTGCTGACCTGAAAAGGCACCAGATTGCGGTGTGTGAAGACGAAACGAACCGAAAGTTTGTGACACTCACAAAACACCAAACTATCACATACCCATTCGCTGGAGCGTGAACCCGCAAGGGCCCACGACCTGGCTACCGAATTTCTTGACGACCATAGAGCATTGGAACCACCTGATCCCATCCCGAACTCAGCAGTGAAACGATGCATCGCCGATGGTAGTGTGGGGTTTCCCCATGTGAGAGTAGGTCATCGTCAAGATTAAATTCCGAAACCCCTATCTGCGTATGCAGGTAGGGGTTTTGTTTTAGTAGAAGTCACCGATTTTTCTGGCACGTTACCGCTGTAACGGGCTGGTCACAGAATTTCTTGACGACCATAGAGCATTGGAACCACCTGATCCCATCCCGAACTCAGCAGTGAAACGATGCATCGCCGATGGTAGTGTGGGGTTTCCCCATGTGAGAGTAGGTCATCGTCAAGATTGAATTCCGAAACCCCTGTCTGCTTATGCAGACAGGGGTTTTGTCTTTCTGGGCTATAGAAACCTCAATCTGGAATGGGGCACATCCTGCTCTTACGTGCCTTGCTACTCCTTCGAGCCAGCAACTTGCGCCACCAGATATAGATTCCCGTCGCCGACAATACTGCAATCAAAACACCTAGCACCGCGATCATGACTTGCCCAGTGAGCCCAATGATCCGCCCTCCGTGTATCGGTAATTGCAGCCGATAAAAGCGCTCCCCCAAGGTGCCTTGCCCTGCAATTTCCTGTCCCAGTAAACGCCCGTCCGTGCCATGGAAGAACAGCCAGGACTTTCCATGGGCCTCGGTATCATGTTGCCCAAACCCTGCCCCATAAAAGTTGTACTCAAAGCTGTAATACAACTCCCCGATTGGAGCGGTCAGCCCCAGCCTTTGCCCTTCCTGCAGCGCACGTTCATAAGCCTGTTGATAACTCAGCCGCGTAACTCCCAGCTCCTCAGCAGGCATGCGTCCGCGGGCCTCGTAAACGCTCGGCTCAATCGGCGAAAACAGTGAAACCACAGGCTTGAAGACCTGACTCGGCAGGTTCATGGCGACACTGCTGACCGCAATCGGTAGCAGCAACAACCAAAGCCACAACCCACCCGCCCGATGCAGGTCAAAATTCAGCCGGTAGGCATGCCCACCCTTGATCTTCCAGGCCGTCGACCATTTCTTCCAGAACGGTTTCCCACGTGGAAGCGTCAGCCAAAGCGCAATGAAACAATCGACAACCCAAGCGATCGCGACCAGTCCCATTAACAACAATCCCCAGTTATTCGGCAGGACCAGGTTGTAGTGAAACTCCAGAATGAACGGAATGAAGTTCTCCCGCTGAAAGCAGCATTCTCCCCAGAACCGCTGCCCTTTCTGCTCGCCATTGACCGGGTCCAGATAGAACACCTGATTGGGCTCGGCAAAGGGTTTTCCGGTCGCAGGATCATTGCGCGGTACAGCAGCCAGCAATGCGGTATGACCCTGTTCTGACGGATACTCCATGTACCAGACTTGCAGCCTCGGATGCTCCGCTTGCAGCTTGTCGACCAAGGCTCCAGGTGGCAAACGCTGACCTTCGGCAGACGCTGAATAAAACCCCGGATTGAGCCACTCATCCAGCTCATGATTGAACGCCAGGATGCTGCCCGTAAGCCCCGCCATCAGCAGAAACAACGCAGTCGCCAAACCAATGTAGCGATGAAGTAAAACCAGAAATGCACGCATGGAATTTTCCTGCAGAGACGACAAAGCCAGCCCCTGAATTCAGGGGCTGGCTTTTTTGGATAACGAGTCGTTAGAACTGGTAGCTCACGGTAGCGGCGACGTTGCGCTCTTCACCCAGGTAGCAGAAGTTCAGGCTGGCGCAGGAGGCCACGTAGGACTCGTTGGTCAGGTTGTTCGCATTTAAACGTACGTCCACGCCCTTCAAGCCCACCTTGCCCAGGTCATAGCCGACAGACGCATCGAACAGCGTATAGGACGGCACCTTCAGGGTGTTTTCCGCATCGGCCCAGCTGTAGCCGACATAACGCACGCCGCCGCCCAGACGCAGGCCATCAAGTGCTGCGCTGTCGAACTTGTAGTCCGCCCACACCGATGCCATATGACGTGGCGCCTGAGTCGGTGAGTTGCCCTTGTTTTCGATCACGTCGGTAGCAGTGCTCAACGTACTGATCATCGACTTCGAATACTCGATGTCGGTGAAGGTGTAGCTGCCGAGCACTTTCAGGTTATCGGTCAGCTGCATGTGCGCTTCCAGTTCTAGACCTTGGGAGCGGACGGCGCCTACAGCGCGATAGAAGTTTTCCTGCGGCAGTTTGGTCGCCAGGTTTTCCTGATCGATGCGGAACAGCGACGCCGTGAACAAGTTGTCGGTGCCTGGCGGCTGGTACTTCAGGCCCACTTCCCACTGGGTGCCATCGGTCGGTGCCAGAGGATTGCCGGCGCTGTCCGCGTAGGAATTCGGGTTGAACGACTCGGAGTAGCTGATATACGGCGCGATGCCGTTATCGAACAGGTACAGCGCCCCAGCCCGGCCCGTCAGCTTGGTGCGTTCGTCACTGATTTCCGTGCCTACAGGGCGTCCCGCTTCAGCCAGCCGATTTTCATCGGAGGTTTCAACCCAGTCCTGACGCAGGCCCAAAGAGAAGCGCCATTTATCCATCTCGATCAGGTCTTGCAGGTAGACGCCGGTCTGTTCCAGACGACGCAGATAGCTGGTCGGGCTGTAGAAGTCGATGGCCGAATTGCCGTACACCGGATTGAACGCATCGATCGGCGCAAGACCGCCACTGGTCCAGTCGACGACCGTCTTGCGCCGCTGGTAGTCCGCGCCCATCAGCACGGTGTGTTTGGTTGCGCCGGTGAAGAACTCGGCTTGCAGCATGTTATCGACGATAAAGGCGTGGAGCTTTTCGTCGCCGCCGGTGTAATAGCGGTTCAACTCGTTACTGGTGGGAGTGGTCCAGCCATAGGCATACACCTGATCGATCTTCACTTTGGAATCGAGATAGCGGAGGTTCTGCCGAGCGGTGAAGACGTCGTTGAAGCGGTGTTCGAACTGATAACCGAAGGACTGTTGATCACGCTGGAAACCATCAACACCCGGCTCGCCTTCGAAGAAGTTGGGGGAGATCCGATTGCCGTTGCGCTGATGGATTGTGCCATCGGCCGGGACGCCGCCGTGATAGCCGCCGTCGGGATCGTGTTGCAGATAGGCTTGCAGCGTCAGCGAGGTATCTTCGGTGAAATCGATGCTCACCGTCGGAGCCAGGGCGAAGCGCTTTTCCTTATTGTGGTCGAACTGTGTGTCGGACTGATCCGCCAACCCTGTCAGGCGATAGGCGATACGCTTGTCATCATCCACCGGCCCGCTGAAGTCGAAACCCATGCCGCGCTGGCCTTGGGTGCCCACCGTGGCCTGGACCTGATGATAGGGCTCATACAACGGTTTCTTGCTGGTCAACGCCACTAGCCCGCCCGGCGAACTGCGACCGTAGAGCACTGACGACGGCCCTTTGAGAATATCGACTCGTTCGAGGAAATACGGGTCCATCTGCATGGTGCTGTAGGTACCGCTGTCGCCCATGGATTTGAGGCCATCGAGATAGATGTTATCCACCGAGCCGTCGTTGAAACCGCGCATCGCCACGTAGTCGTAACGGTGGGTCGCGCCGTAAGGGTTGGTCAGCACGCCCGGGGTGTAGCGCATCGCCTGGGACACGGTTTGCGAGCCTTGGTCGTCCATTTGCTCGCGGGTCACCACGGACACGCTTTGCGAGGTTTCCAGCAACGCGGTACTGGTCTTGGTGGCGATCTGGCTGTGCGTTGCGTTGTAGCCATCCATGCTGCCCAGCGCGTTACCCAGGGCGAAGCCTTTGATGTCGGTGGTGGGCAGCGCCAGGGCTTCAGTTTCAGCGACGGGCCGCAGCACATAGCTGCTGCCATCCTGACTGACGGCCACAAGCCCTGTGCCATTGAGCAAATGACTCAACGCCTGATCCGCCGAATAGTCGCCCTGTAATCCCGGCGATTGAAGGCCCTGAGTTTGAGCCGGAGTCGTCGATAGCGTGATGCCCGCCTGACGCGCGAATTGGTTGAGCACATCGCTCAAGGAGCCGGCGGCGATGTTGTAGCGGTGGCTACTGGCTTCGCTGCCCTGTGCTGCAACGCCAAGTGTCGGCAGCAGGCCGACACCCAATGCGGTCGAGAACAGCGCCGCGCGGATGGCGTGGCGCAATACGCCCGATTCCGCGGCGAAATGGAGAGGGTTCTTACTGATGGCGCGCACAGTCATTGTAGGTTTCCGTAGGAAGTCGCTGAAGGCAGAGTTGAAGTGCTTACTGACTAAGCCGGACTTGTTCGGAAAACCCGCCAAAAATAATTCAGGCCTGTCGCTCCAGCGTCACCCAATAACGAGTGCGATAGCGCAGTCGCACCGCCAGGGTTTGCGGCAGGATGGCCAGTAGTTTGTCGGTGTCTTCGAGACGGAAAACCCCGGACAGCCGCAAGTGGGCAATGTCGGCCGCGCAGGTCAGATAGCCGGGACGGTAACGTCCGACTTCATTAATGAAATCCCCGAGGCGCATGTTGCGGGTGACGATCAGGCCATCCACCCAGGCGCCCGCATCCATGTCCTGCGGCGGTGCCGACTGCGCTCGACTCCGATCGATCAGATAACTCTGCCCGGCCTGCACCTGAATCGGCAGGCCATCGGCGGCTCGTGGCGAATGGATTGCGACCACGCCGCTGGTGACGCTGAGCCGCGTGCAGTCGGCGTCCTGACGAACAATGAAGCGCGCCGCCACACTTTCGAACACACCGTGACGGCTTTGCACCCGCAACGGTCGATCAAACGAAACCCCTTCACTTGCCCCACCGCACGTCACGACGATCTCGCCGCGAGTCAGTTTGATCAGGCGCTGCTGCGCGGTGTAGTCCAGATCCACCGCGCTGGCGGTATTGAGCTCCAGGCGCGTGCCATCCGGTAACTGGAAACCGCGTCGCTCGCCCGTGGCGGTGGCGAAGTCGGCGGTCCACTGTTGCCAGCCGATCGCATCCTTGCCCAGCCATGCCGCCGTACCCATCAACAACGCGCCCGACAGCAGCTTCAATGCCTGGCGCCGACCCAATCCCTGTGCGCTGTTTTCCAAAGTGTTGAAAGCGACTTGAGCGCCGGGCACCGCGCGTAGATTATTGCTCAACTCGGCTTGCAGGGACTGCACCCGTTGCCAGGCCAGTTCGTGTTCATGGTGTTCCGCCCGCCAGACGTCGCATTGTTGGCGCAGTCTGGGATTGGTCGCGTTGTTACGCAGGCGCAGCAACCAATGGATGGCTTGTTTAACCACCTGCTGATGCGGCGCGGCGCGGCGGTTCAGTGCTGAGTTATCCGCAGGCATCACGCTTCATACCGCAGCACATAGCAGTGATAAAGCGCGTCAGCCACATAGCGTTCCACCGAACGCAGGGATAATCCCATGTGTTCGGCGATCTGCTTGTGGGTAAGTCCTTCGCACTGGGCCAGCAGAAATGCCTGACGCACTTTCGGCTTCAGGCCTTCAAGCATACGGGCGATGCTTTCCAGCAACTCGAGCACCAATGCCCGCGCCTCGGCGCTCGGGGTTTGGGCCTCAGGCAAATGGGCGATGGTTTCCAGGTAGGCACGCTCGATTTCCTCTCGACGCCAATGGTCGATCACCAGGCCGCGGGCAATGGTTCGTAGAAAAGCGCGGGGGGCCTTGAGCTCCAGGCGTTCGGTTCTTTGCAGCAGCCGGACGAACGTGTCCTGAGCCAGATCCGCCGCATCGGCTGCATTGCCCAATCGCGCACGTAGCCACGTGTTGAGCCACCCGTGATGGCTGCTGTAAAGCGCCTGTACTGCAAACTCAGGTGAAGACATGAACGCGACAGCCCGACGTCACAAATGATAATTAGTCGCATTGTCATCAAGGGTCGGAAAATTTGCAACTGCCGTTCGAGCAACCGTCAGTAAACACCCCTGCTTGGGCGCTCTAGCACGCCGTTCGGCGGGTATCTGACGGGTTTCGTACAAATCCCTAAGATTTCTCTCGCTCGTGCCGACAGATTGGTGAGACATGCGTGCACCAAAGTAGAGCGGCCCAAGAATGCCGTCTGCGCGGTTACATGGAATGTTGAAACCGGAACGCATCCCCACTTTTTGCATAAGAAGCCCATGAAATGAATCTCAAGTTCAGCCATAAAATCCTGCTGGCCGCTTCAGGCGTCGTGGTGCTGGCTTTTGCGTTGTTCACTTTGTACAACGACTATTTGCAGCGAAACACCATTCGACAAAACCTCGAGTCTTCCGTTGAGCAAGCCGGCGAGCTGACCGCCAGCAGCGTGCAGAACTGGATGAGCGGCCGGGTGCTGGTCCTGGAAAATCTCGCGCAGAACGTCGCTCATCAAGGCGCCAATGCCGATTTGCCGGGGCTGGTCGATCAACCTGCCCTCACCTCGAACTTCCAGTTCACCTACGTCGGGCAGGCCAATGGTGTGTTCACCCAGCGCCCTGACGCGAAGATGCCGGACGGCTACGATCCGCGTCAGCGCCCTTGGTACAAACAAGCCGTGGTTGCTGACAAGACCATGCTGACCCCGCCTTACATGGCCGCGGTCGGCGGGTTAGTGGTGACCATCGCCATGCCGGTGAAAAAGCAAGGCGAACTGCTGGGCGTCGTCGGCGGCGACCTGAGTCTGGAAACCCTGGTGAAGATCATCAACTCGGTGGACTTCGGTGGCATCGGTCACGCGTTCCTCGTCAGCGCCGACGGTCAAGTGATCGTCAGCCCGGACAAGGATCAGGTGATGAAGAACCTGAAAGACATCTATCCGGGTTCCAGTGTCCGCATCGGGAAAGGCAATCAGGAAGTAGAACTGAACAAGCAGGACCGCATCCTCTCGTTCACGCCGGTGAGTGGTTTGCCAAATGCCGAGTGGTACATCGGTCTGTCGATCGACAAGGCCAAGGCCTACGCACCACTGAGCCAGTTCCGCACCTCGGCGCTGATCGCGATGTTCATCGCCGTGACCGCCATTGCAGTACTGCTGAGTCTGCTGATCAGCGTGCTGATGCGTCCGCTGACCACGATGGGTCGTGCGATGCAGGATATCGCTCAGGGCGAGGGCGACCTGACCCGTCGTCTGGTGGTAGAAAGCAAAGATGAGTTCGGCGAGTTGGGCGGCTCTTTCAACCAATTCGTGGAGCGGATTCACGCATCGATTTGCGAAGTGTCCTCGGCGACCCGTCAGGTTCATGACTTGTCGCAACGGGTGATGGCATCGTCCAACGCTTCGATCATCGGCTCCGACGAACAAAGCGCCCGCACCAACAGTGTGGCCGCGGCGATCAACCAATTGGGCGCCGCCACCCAGGAAATCGCCCGCAACGCCGCCGATGCTTCGCAACACGCCAGCGGCGCGAGCGAGCAGGCCGATGACGGTCGTCAGGTGGTGGAAAAAACCATCCTGGCCATGACCGAGCTGTCACAGAAAATCAGCCTGTCCTGCACGCAGATCGAAACCCTGAACGCGAGCACCGACAACATCGGCCACATTCTCGATGTGATCAAAGGCATTTCCCAACAGACCAATTTGCTGGCGCTCAACGCGGCCATCGAAGCGGCCCGTGCCGGTGAGGCAGGTCGTGGTTTTGCGGTGGTAGCGGACGAGGTGCGTAACCTTGCGCATCGCACCCAGGAATCGGCGGAAGAGATCCACAAGATGATCAGCTCACTGCAGATCGGTTCTCGCGAAGCGGTGACCACGATGAATGCCAGTCAGGCATCCAGCGAGCAGAGTGTCGAAGTGGCGAACCAGGCCGGCCTGCGACTGGTCAGCGTGACCCAGCGCATCGGCGAAATCGACGGCATGAACCAATCGGTGGCCGCAGCGACCGAAGAGCAGACCGCCGTGGTGGAAACCCTCAACGTCGACGTCAACCAGATCAACCTGCTGAACCAGCAGAGCGTGGCCAACCTCAATGAAACATTGAAGGATTGCGATGCGTTGTCCCAGCAAGCCAATCGGTTGAAGCAGTTGGTTGATAGTTTCAAGATCTGATTGAGGTCAGTTGAACCGCGTTATCGTCAATCGCGGGCAAGCCCGCTCCCACATGGTTTGTGTCGTACACACATCCCCTGTGGGAGCGGGCTTGCCCGCGATAGCGGTAGATCAGTCACCGCTAGAACGAAGCCTTAAACAAACAGCTTCAACACATTCCCCATCGCATCATTGGCAAACCCCTGAAGGAAATCCTTGAACCCCGGCAGGGCTTCGGCACCGCCCTGAGCCGGTTCAGCGATGATGGTCCAGATCGCCCTCGACTTGTCTGCGCCGATGGATTCCACCCTCATCGCCGCCCACAAATTGCCGATGCCCAAGGTGTTGTAGATGAGGGTCCAGGTCATGTTCATTGCCTGGTCGTCCCGAGAGTTGAGCTGCTCGACCACCAGGTGGTTGTCGTCCTTGAAGAATTTCTTGCGCAGCGACGACACGCCTTCGCCCGTCATCTCGATGTGCGACAGCGCTGGAATGAATCGATCGAAGCCGGCAAAGTTGCCGACCACCGCCCAGACTTGCGCCGCATCAACCGGTACTTCCACCGAAGACTCGACGTGGCAGCCGTGAGGATTTTTGATCAGGGTATCGGGTTGCAGAGTATTCATGGTTTTGCTCCGTGCAGGATTAGGGTGAATCAGATGAAGTTGATTTCTTTGAGGTAGTCGCAGCCGCGTCGCAGCAGCGCCGGGGATTTTTCCGGGTAATGCGCGCCCATCTGCCGCACGCCGGCCTGGGCGTTGTCATGGCCGATCATCGAGATGTCGCCGATGTCTTCTTCGAAGCCGTTGAGGTAGAAACCCAGCACGCCAAACAGCGCGTTTTCGCTATCGACGCGGCTCAGTTGCTGCTGCCAGTCGGCGACGCTGACCATGGCGAATTCCCGACCGGTCTCGCGAAATGGCGCCACGTAGGCGTCCCAGCTCAGGGGCTCGGGGTTGTGCAGGTTGAACACCGCTTTTTCGGCCTGGTAACGGCTGGCGTGGAAGGCGATGAAACGGGCGAGGAAATCCACCGGCATCAGGTCGAAATTCAGCGCCAGTTCCGGCACCTGGCCGAGCTGGATCGAGCCCTTGAGCATCAGCATCAAGCGATTTTTGTGGGGCTGGCAGACGCCGGTGAGGCTGTTGAAACTGATGTTGCCGGGGCGAAAAAGATTGACTCGCACCCCACGCTCGCGTGCCCGTTCGAGGATCCGCTCGCCGACCCACTTGGACAGGTTGTAGCCATTCTTGATGTAGATCGGCGGTGTCTGCGCGGCGGGCAACTCCAGCACCCGGCCATCGTCGGAAATCGTGCTGGACGCCGAGAGCGTCGAGACGAAGTTGAAGATCTTCTTGCTGCGTCCTTCGCACAGGCGCAGGCACTCGAAAATCGGCTCGACGTTATCCCGCGCCAACGACTCGTAATCGAGCACGTGATTGACGTTGGCGGCGTTGTGCACCAGCGCGCCGAAAGTGCGGTCGATGCGCGCGTAAACGTCGTCCGGCAAACCCAATTGCGGTTGGGTGATGTCGGCGGCGTAAACGCTGACCCGGCTCAGGTCCAGATGGGTGAGACGGTTATCCCGCAGGGCCTGGGCGAAACGTTCGGCCGCGGTTTGTCCGCCGGACTCACGCACCAGGCATGCGACCTCGGTGGCGCCCCAGGCCAGCAAAGCCTCGACGATGTGCACCCCGAGAAAGCTGTTGGCGCCGGTCACCAGCACTTTATGCACATCACCGCACTGGCTGACCGGCAGCGGATCGAGGTTGAGTTCGGCTTCGGCATCGATGAAGGCCTGGGGGCTGAGCGTCGAAGCTGCGCTTTGCTCGGGGCCATCGAGCAGCTTGGCGAGGGTCAGCAACGTAGGCGCCTCGATGAAGCGATTGATCGACAGGCTGCGACCGAACACCTGGCGGATGCTCAGCAGCAGCTGCGACAGCAGAATCGAATGCCCGCCCAGGTTGAAGAAGCTCTCGTCGGTGGCAATCTCCTCGACCGGCAGCTCAAGCAACTCGGACCACAGCTGGCGCAACTGCATCTGCAACGGGGTCTGCGGCTGGCGCCGCTGACTGGCGACCTGGACCTGTCCCGAGGTCGCGAGCAGAGCCCGTCGATCGACCTTGCCGTTACTGGTGTAAGGCAGGCGTGGCAGTTCAATGTAGGCGCCGGGGTGCATGTAACCGGGCAGCGCGTTTTGCACATGCTCGCGCAAGGCCGAGAGGGCGGTGCCGGGCTGCTCTTCCCTGGGGTGAACCAGGTACGCCAGGATCCGCCGCCGTTCATCGACCACCACCGCCACCTGACGAAACAGCTGGCTTTCGCGCAGGCAATGCTCGATTTCCTCGGGCTCGACCCGAAAGCCCCGGATCTTCACCTGGTTATCACGACGGCCACTCAGCTCGATCCCCTCGTTGGTCCACTGGCCGATATCGCCGGTGCGATAAACCCGCAACGCCTGCCCGTTGGGCAGCGTCAGGTTGAGGTAGCGCGCCGCCGTCAGCGCCGGGTCGTTCAGATAACCCAGGCCGACACCCGGCCCGGCGATATACAACTCGCCGGGTGTGCCTTGAGGCACTGGTTGCAGTTGCTCATCCAGAATCAACACCCGGCCATTGGCGATGGGGATGCCGAGGTTGCGATTGCTATCGCCGACGCAAAATTGCCGCGTGGTGGCCAACACCGTGGTTTCGGTCGGGCCATAAATATTGTGGAATCGACATTGCGGTGCGAGCTGCGCGATCACGAACGGCTCGCAGACATCGCCACCGGTAATCAAGTGCTCAAGGCCCAGCGGTGCTTGCAGCGGCATGACGCTCAGCAGCGCCGGTGGCAGGAAGGCGTGGGTCACTTGCTGCCCGCGAATCAACTCGACCAATTGCTGTGGATCGCGGCGCTGGTCGTCGCTGGGCACCACCAGTCGCGCGCCTTGGATAAAGGTCGGCAGGATATCCAGCAGCGACGCGTCGAAATTGATGGTGGAAAACTGCAACGACCGACTGCTGCGCTGTAACCCGACATGGTCGGCGTACCAGGCACAGAAATGGCTGAGGTTGCGATGGCTGAGCAACACGCCTTTGGGCTGGCCGGTGGTGCCGGAGGTGTAGATCGCCACGGCCGGTTCGTCGATGTTCACCGTGCGGCGGATCAGCGAGGCCGGGAGGCCGGGCTTGGGCGAAGGCAGACGGCGAATGTCCAGCATCGGCAGCGAGACGTCGCCCAACTCGCTGGCGCCGTCGTGCAACAGCAGGTCTGCGTTGGCGTTTTCCAGAATGAAGCGCCGACGTTGTGCCGGATGCTGCGGGTCCAGCGGCAGGTACACCGCGCCGCAACCCAGCACCGCCAGAATCGCCGCGTACAGCTGCGGCGACTTGGGCAGGCACACGCCGATCACCACCGGGCGCTCGGTTGCGCCGCGGTGGCGCAGCATGTTTAGCATCGGTTGTTGCAAGCTCAGCGCCAGGCTGCGTAAGGACTTGTAATCGACGAGCAAACCATCGACCCACAGGGCCGGTTGCGTCGCGTCATCGAGCATGCGCTGCTCAATGCTGTGCATCACCGGCACTTGGGCGGCGGCCAGCAGCCACGGCACCGCAGGCGCATTGAGGCGGTGTTCGAAGGCCAGCATCTCCAGTGCATCAAGCCCATGCAATAGTGACTCGGCAGCGCCGACCTCCGCCGTTGGCCAATGATCGAAACAGGCCTCATCCCGGGAAAACTGGCTGACCAGCCGTGCGCCGCTTTCGACTACCGCTGCCAGTGTGCGCAGGCGCAGAGACTGGCCGTTGCCGCCGCTTTCAGGAGCGATAACCTGCCGCCATAACAGTCGCTGCGCACCGTCGCGAAAAACCACCACCGGCTGCGGCAACGTCTCGTCCGCCAGGGCATCGAGTGAGACGCGTACCTCCAGGCGAGACCGGGCCTGGACGCCGTCGCACGGCGCCGTTCCGTCGTCGATCAACAAATCCACCGGGCCGTGATTGGCCGGCGATTCAATACGCACGACACCATGGCCGTGCAGTTCAAGTTCAAGGGCCAGTTCGGCCATTGCCTGGCTGCTGCCAGACACTGCAATTTCAAGGCGTCTCATGGACGGATCCTCAGGGGGTCAGGTAGTCGGCCAAGGCGTCGCGCACGCAGGGGGAGGCGAGCATCGAACTGCTGCGAAAGAAGCGCGTGATGTTGCCCACCAGCGGATGAAATCGGTTGATGGGGTAGGCCAGCGCACTGGCGTCTTCACGCAGCGACTGGCGTACCGACTCATCGACGGACAGGTGAGCGATCAGCTCGAAATCGAACGCCTGCTGCAGATCGCTCGCCAGATACTGGGCGATGAAACCCGGCATCAATCGCGCTATCGCATGGCGGTCCTCTTCGGGGGCGGAGCACCAGTAAATCTGCACCAGCCGCGTCCAGAAACCGGCGTGACGCCCCTCGTCCATAAGGTGGTCGGCCATCAAACCCTTGATCGAAGCCTTGACCGAATCGTCCCGGGCGAAGGCCGCCACTTCATTGGTTACGGTGTTTTCGGCAATGGCGATGCAGATCAGCTCTACGGCGCTGAGCAGGTGCTTCGGTGCCTGGGCCAGCGTCGCCGGTATCGCGCGGCTGAGTTCGATCTGCATGGGCAACGGGATCGGTGCGATACCGGTCATGTCGATGGTCTGCTGCATGAAATCCATCGCCACCAGTGCGTGGTAATCCTCGTCTACCACGACCGTCATCGCGTCGTAGCGGCAGGCGAACGGGAACTCAATGCCGAAGCTGTTCTTGGCGATGCGGCGGGCGGTGTTGTCCACCAGCTCGGTCTCGAAAATCACCACGTCGTTGATGAACTTGTAAAGGCTCTGCACCAGCACAAAGTCGCGCAGCTGCGGGCAGTGGCTGAGAAAGGTCTGGCTGTGGACCAGGGGTTGGCGGCTCATGGTGAAGATCAGTTTGTCGTCGTCTTCGAGCCGGCGCCGTGGCCGGGTGCGGATCGTGGCGCGGCTTTCCCAGGCGTCAGCGAAGGATTGGTAGTGGACGGCGTTCATGGCGTCACCTGCGCAACCGGTTGGGTCATGCTCTGGCGCAGGCCGTCCCACAGGGCGGCGCGGCTTTGGACAGCGGCGAGCGCGGCGGCCAGCACTTCGGTTTCGCGCTGCGGGTCGCCATCGATCAGCCGTGCCAGCAGTTTTTCCGCCGCCGGGCCGTGGTCTTCGGAATCGACTTCGATGTGCCGTTGCAGGTAGTAACGAAACGTCGGGGCTTGATCCAGGCCAATGCCCCAGGCATCCAGCATGCGCTGGAACATCTGCGGAATGACGCTCTCGCGACCATGCACGAACGCGGCAGCCACACTGTGGGCCGGGGCGTGCAGGGCGGTGTGCAGGGTCTGGCGAACGAACCGGGCCGCCGCCGGTTCAACCTCGACACTGTCCAGCGCGGTCTCGGGGCTAACGCCCTCCTGTTGCAACGCGATGAATCGCTCAATGGCCCGGGTGTCCGCGCCGACCTCTCGCATGGCGTCCAGATACAGTTCGAAGTGACTGCAATACCCCGCCCCCGGGCGGTCATCCGATTCTTCGCCCAGCACGATTTCGTTGATCAGGCGTGCAGCGTGCGGGTCCGCCGGCGGCAGCCAGGGCAGATGGACACAAGTGAGTTCACGTTGCAGCCGTTTGGTCAGGGACATGAAGTCCCACACCGCGAAAACATGGCTTTCCATAAAACGGCGCAATAAGTTAATTGATGTTATTTCGGAAAAAACCGGGTGTTGGCCAAGTTCGCGTTTTTTCAGAAAAAGTTGTTCTTTAGTGGGCTGCATATGAACGTCCTCATCAATGTTGTTTGGCGGCAAGGTCACCCGCTTTTTTATAAAGACGAGCGGGCGCCTGAACCGAAATCCATGGAATACCAAAGTTGTTTAAATATTCGCTCTGAATGCCCTTGTCGGCCTTGCAGGTCTTGCCTGGTGGGGCTTTTCCGGAAGCAGGAGCGGTCGATAACGGCTCGACGAAGAAAAAACTAATACACGAAACAAGTAGGCGGCAAGCAATATTTTAATTATTTGAAGTGGACAATTTATTGGGCGTGAAGTGGCCTTATAAAACTTTTAATATAAGTTTTATTCAGGCGAAGTGGCTCCTTCCGATTTGTATTCATCAGAATTGAATAGATTGAGTGAATGCCTCACTCAGAGCACTTCAGGGAACAGGGAATCAAGATTTGATGTTTTATGGGCGGGACATCGGTCGGACTTCCGATTATCCCGCCTGTTGGCGCCGCTCCTTGCGTATTGGCTTCGATTCGCCTGGTTTTCTGTCAGGCGCTGACTTCTTTTGGTCTGTTTGAATCGATAAACGCAAGAGTGAGCCTAAATCAATGGCAGTGCCATTGAACTGATGGCGGCGACCGGTTGCGCGCACGGCTTCGCCGCGCCAGGCAAGAGCGGAGATGGAGAGGGGGAATATGTAAGGAAGTGATACGCCGGCCAGGTCGCCGGCGAGCGATTAACGTTTGAGCTGTTGATCCAGATACCGCCGCATGGTGGCGGAGGCTTTTTCCAGGTGCTGCTCCAGCAAGGCAACCGCTTTATCGATGTCTTTGGCCCTCGCGGCCTCGAGCAGTGCGCGATGGTCGTCTTGGGTGAGTTTGCCCAGCCCCATGGACGACAGATGAAAGCGCAGGAAGCGCTCTTCTTCATTGAGCTCGCGTTCGATCAGGCCCAGAAGCTTGCGGTTAGGTGCCTTGTGGTAAAGCGACATGTGAAACAGCCGATTGAGCTTGCCGATCTCGGAGTAATCGGTTTGCGCTTCCAGTTGCTCGATATATTGGCCCGCCTGCGCCAGGTCGCTGTCATCGAGCAGGGGAATGGACAGGCGCAAAGCGAATGACTCCAGCACCGAGCGCAAGGCGTAGGTTTCGACCGCATCGTTGTCGATCAGCGGGGCCACCACGGCGCCTTTGTGCGGGACCACATTAAGCAGTGATTGCGCCTCCAACTGGCGTAATGCCTCACGCACCGGCATGCGGCTTACGCCGAACAGGTCAGCCAGTTCCTGCTGGCGCAGGGCGGTACTGCGCGGCAGGCGTCCGTCCAGGATGGCCGCGCGCAGGGTTTCTTCGATCACCGAGCGTGCCAGATGAGCGGGAATCGGCCCGTTGACCTTGATACTGCTGAGAGGGCTAGGCTTCTGTGTCACAACAAACGCACCCTGATTGGCTGATAAATTCTGGATCCAAATGGACCCTAGTGACTGGCTGACAGGTTGTCAAACGGGCAAAAGATCGCATTACCTTAAAGTCTAGCGTGCCGACGGTGATCTCACCGTGCCATTGTTTTTTACCGGGCTAACCTGCACCATCAACCGACTTCCACCTGCCTACCCTGGATGCCTCGCATTGGCGGTACGTTTCGCGATCCCTCGGACTTTGCGCTGGCCAGGCTGCGCGCTGCTGCTGGCCGGCATCATGCTGGGCGGGCTGCATGCCGACTGGGATTTTTCGCTGATCAGCCGTCGCGCGCAGGCGTTGTACGGGCCTTTGGGTGAAGGGCAGCAGCGCATCGATGCCTGGCAGCAGTTGCTGGCCACGCAGAAGCAGATTGGCGAGCTGGAACAGCTCAACGTAGTCAACCGGTTCTTCAACAAGCAGATGCGCTACGAAGAAGACATCGACCTGTGGCACGAGGTCGATTATTGGGAAACGCCGATCGAAGGCTTATGGAAAGGCGCCGGCGACTGCGAAGACTACGCTATCGCCAAGTATTTCAGCCTGCGCCATCTCGGTGTCTCCAGTGACAAGCTGCGCATCACCTACGTCAAGGCTTTGCGCCTGAACCGCGCGCACATGGTGCTGACCTACTATTCGAGCCCCGAGGCCATGCCTTTGGTGCTCGACAGCCTGATCGACGGGATCAAGCCTGCCAGCCAGCGAACCGATTTGCTGCCGGTCTACTCTTTCAATGCCGAAGGGTTGTGGTTGCCGGGTGCCAAGGGCAACAAAAAGGTCGGAGACACCAAACGCCTGTCCCGCTGGCAGGATGTGTTGAAGAAAATGCAGGCCGAAGGTTTTCCGGTCGAGACGACTAACTAGGAGCACGCGCTCAGATGTCCTTGTTCAAACAGCTGTTGATCGCTATCTGTCTGTTCCTGGTGGTCGCCTTCACCGGCAGCTTCATGGTCAGTCTGGAAAGCTCGCGTACCCAGTACGTCAACCAGTTGCGCTCCCATGCCCAGGACGCAGCCACGGCGTTGGCGCTGTCTCTGACACCGAACATCGATGACCCGGCGATGGTCGAGCTGCTGGTCAGTTCGATCTTCGACAGCGGTTATTACGCGAGCATCCGTGTGGTCGATCTGACCAACGACAAGACAATTGTCGAGCGCAGCGGCATCCCGGCGGTCACCAACGTGCCGGACTGGTTCGTCAAACTGATCGGCCTGGAACCGGCCGGTGGCGACGCGCTTGTCAGCCGTGGCTGGGAGCAGGCCGCGCGGGTCGAGGTGGTCAGCCATCCGATGTTTGCGTTGGCCAAGCTGTGGCAGAGCGCATTGGGCAGCCTTGGCTGGCTGCTGATCTGCGGCGCGGTGAGTGCGGTGCTGGGCGCGCTGTTGCTGCGCCGGCAACTGAAGCCGCTCGATTACATGGTCAAGCAATCCCACGCCATTGCTCGCCGCGAATTCCTCAGCCTGCCGGAACTGCCGCGCACCCCGGAACTGCGGCGGGTGGTGCAGGCCATGAACCAGATGGTCGAGAAGCTCAAGGCGCTGTTCCAGGAGCAGGCCGAACGCAGTGAAAAACTGCGGGCCGAATCCTATCAGGACAACCTGACCGGCCTGGCCAACCGGCGCTATTTCGAAATGCAATTGAACGCGCGAGTGAGCAATGCCGAGCAGGCCAGTTCCGGCTATTTGCTGCTGTTGCGGGTCAAGGATCTGGCTGGTTTGAACCAGCGGCTGGGTGGTCAGCGTACCGATGAATTGTTGAAAGCGGTGGGCGAGCAGTTGTCCCGGGAGTGCGCCAAGTACCCGGAAACCCAGAACCTCGTCACGCGCATTCGTGGCGGTGAATTCGCCGTGCTGGCGCCGGGGCTGGTGCGCGAAGAAGCGCTGCAACTGGCGAGTAACCTCGACAGCGCCTTGGCGAGCCTGCATGCGACGGGCGCCACGGACGTGGCGTCGGTGGCTTCAATCGGGCTGGCGCCGTTTGCCCATGGCGACTCGCCGCAAGCAGTGATCGGGTTGGCGGATCAGGCGTTGGCCCAGGCGGAAAGTCAGGGCGAACCAAGCTGGGCGTGCCTCGATCACAGTGCATCGGCCCGGGTTGGCGATGACCACCATGCCTGGCACACCTTGCTGGATCAGGCGTTGGATCAGCAGCGTTTCGAGCTGTACTTCCAGCCGGTGGTGGCCAGCCACGACACGCAGGTGGTGCTGCATTACAAAGTGCTATCGCGCTTGCTCGACGAGCAAGGTCAGACCATTCCCGCCGGGCGTTTCTTGCCCTGGCTCGAGCGTTTCGGCTGGACCGCGCGGCTGGACCGTTTGATGCTGGAGTTAGTGCTTGAACAGATGGCCGAGCATGACGAGTCGCTGGCGCTGAACCTGTCTTCGGCGACACTGGCGGATCCGCAGGCGCTGAACAAAGTGTTCGAGATCCTGCGTCAGCATTCGAATCTCGGGGAACGACTGACCCTGGAAATCGGCGAAGAGCAATTGCCCGAGCAAGCGGTGTTGGAACAGCTGACGCGGCGTCTGCGCGAGCTTGGGTTCTCGTTGAGCCTGCAGCGTTTTGGTGGACGTTTCAGCATGATCGGCAATCTGGCGCGGCTGGGGTTGGCGTATCTGAAGATCGACGGCAGTTACATCCGGGCGATTGATCAGGAGAGCGACAAGCGTCTGTTTATCGAGGCGATTCAGCGGGCAGCGCACAGCATTGATTTGCCGCTGATTGCCGAGCGGGTCGAGACCGAAGGGGAGTTGGCGGTGATTCGTGAGATGGGGTTGTATGGGGTTCAGGGGCAGTTGTTTGGTGAGCCTAAGCCTTGGCAGTAAGGCTAATGCCGTCATCGCGGGCAAGCCCGCTCCCACAGAATTTGTGTGGTACCACAATCCTGCGTTCACCTCCGCCCCCTGTGGGAGGGGTAGTTGTTTGGTGAGCCAAAGCCTTGGCAGTGAGGCTAATGCCGTCATCGCGGTGTAGAAACGGATACATCCTTTACAATCGAGACCGGGGACATCCTTTACGTTTTTGTGGGTTTGAAAGGCGGTTTTCACCGCTTTTCAAACGACCTAAAAGGTAATTGCACAAATACACTTCCCAGACCTCATCTTCCACCTCCTTCAGCCCTAGTGCCTCACCCACCAGCGATTCGCTGACAAATACCATTCCACCTTTCCACTTCATTGAACCGTTTTGCCGGACTTTTCTGACCAGCATTTGTGAAGGGTAATTCACCTCCGGCACACGTCCGTCGTAGAGGCGGCTGGATGGCACATAAACATCCGCCGGAACCTTCATTGCCAGGGCCTTGTGAGGGCGTTCGTAGTTGTATTCGTGGCGAAACCGTTCAAACGCCAGCTGCTGCTGTACCAAATTATGCTCAGGTGTCTGAAGCAGCGCAGCCTTGAGGGTTCGGTGCATTCGTTCATGGCGGCCATTCTGGTCAGGGCGTCCGGGCTGGATACGCTCGGGATAGATACCCAAACGTATGAACCACGCCGCCAGACTGGAGATGCGCGACACGCCGGTCGAGGCAAAAGGTGAACCGTTATCCGTGCGAATGACATTGGGCAACCCATACTCTCGAAAAGCCCAGTCAAATCCTTCGCGCGCCCCAGCCACACTGCTTTGCGCCCGACAAAGTAAGAGGAATCGACTGACATGATCGGAGATCGTCAAAGGAAAGCAGCGCTGACCTGATTGCAGGGCGAAGTCGCCTTTGAAATCCGCCGCCCATGTTTGATTGGGCTCTGTGGCTTCGCGTAATGGAATAGGCCCCGTCGGTGGGCGATTAAGGAAACGTCGTTTTTGCACCAAACCTGCACGCTTGAGCCATTCGCCAGCGGTGCTCAACGCGGGCCAAGGCAGCTCCGCGTGCGTGTTTTTAAGGTTGTGA
Source organism: Pseudomonas sp. F-14 TE3482 (assembly GCF_053629455.1). Taxonomy (NCBI): domain Bacteria; kingdom Pseudomonadati; phylum Pseudomonadota; class Gammaproteobacteria; order Pseudomonadales; family Pseudomonadaceae; genus Pseudomonas; species Pseudomonas sp. F-14 TE3482. The sequence continues at coordinate 1,056,178 of NZ_JBRJII010000001.1, read as the reverse complement.
ACCAACTTCTCAGGTCCCCAACTCGGATGCTCGCGCTTATAAGCGATCAGCAACTCAAGGACATGCTCACTGATTTGATGGGGGCTGTGGTGCGGACGTCTGGACAGCTCTTTGAGCCCGTCGATGCCACGTTCAGCATAGCGCGCTAGCCACTTGTCCAAAGTGGGCCGGCTGACACCGTAATGCCGTGCCAGCTCACATTTGGAATAGGCGCCGGACATCCAGTCGCCTACGAGTTTCACTCTCTGATCCATTGGGGACTCTCGATTCCAGGGCATGGTCAGGCACCTCCTGACCGTATTTCATACCTGTAAACGATGTCTCCGGTTTAAAACGTAAAGGATGTCTCCGGTTTCTACCCGGGCAAGCCCGCTCCCACAGAGTTTGTGTGGTACCACAATCCTGCGTTCACCTCCGCCCCCTGTGGGAGGGGTAGTTGTTTGGTGAGCCTAAGCCTTGGCAGTAAGGCTAATGCCGTCATCGCGGGCAAGCCCGCTCCCACAGAGTTTGTGTGGTACCACAATCCTGCGTTTACCTCCGCCCCCTGTGGGAGCGGGCTTGCCCGCGATGGCGCCCGTGGGGACACCGATTATTCCGGTAGCAAATTCCTAGGAGATTTCCTTCAAGTTGTAGCGGTTTTGGTGAACTTGTTTTGGCCAAAACTCAGGGCTAGTCTGGCCTTGTCACTGAATAATCGGTGACACGGACGTGCAAGTCCGACCAAACTGTTTAGGTAGCGTGCTGCCATTCCTCTCAATGAGCATTTCGATGTTCACTGCTTTATGGCGGCTGCGCGCAGGAGATCCTCGGATCTGCTGGGTGTCCTAAACAGTCCCGGTCTTGCACACCTGCGCACGGCCGCCACCCTATTCGCGTGCAAGCGAACGGTGACGGCTCCAACTTACTGTTTAGGGTATTTCTTATGTTCAAAGTAACTCCAAATCCGCCTGAGCCCCGCAAAGGCCGCCTCTTCACCGTCTCCCCCGACATCGACACCGAAGCCCTTCTGGCCAACGCCTCCGAAGACCTACTCTCCATCAGCGCCATCGCCGCCGACCTGGCGGACGATATGGAAGGCTCGCGGCGCTCAGCCGAATGGCTGATGGTGTGCAATTGTTGGTGGAACGGGCGCTGGATCACCTTGAGTCGCCGCAGATGCAGCCTCGGGCCGAGGTGTAATTCAGAGCATTGTGGTGACGCGAAAAAAAAGATCGCAGCCTTCGGCAGCTCCTACAGGGGTACACATTCCTCTGTAGGAGCTGCCGAAGGCTGCGATCTTTTGCTTTACCGGGGATTCAGATCAACCCCGTCTCATCATCATCGATCAATTGGCTCAACCCGCCCAACGCTTCACGGGCCTGGGTCCGGTCCATCAGCTTGGCTTGCGCGGCGGCCGGCAGGTCGGTAACGCGGATCACACCTTTTTGGGTCAGCACCTGAATCAAGTCGTCGAGTACCCGGATCATTTCCAGGTCGCTCTGCTTGAGCTGCTTGAGGCTGGTTTCAACCACTTCGTGGGCAAACCAGGCCTGGATTTCATGGTGGTCGGCCGGCAGCGTTTCCGTGGCCTCGGCGTAGGCCGTGGCTTCCACGCGCACTAACTGACCTTGCGCATCGCGTTGCACGTAAAACATTGAGCATCCCTCGGAAATGGACCAGCGTCGTGCTGTCAGCAGCATAGGCCAACGCAGGCGAGTATGCGGTGCGACGACGATATCGTCACCCGTGAGGTGGGCGCAAACGTGACGGCCGCCCGGTTTGGGCGGCCGTCAGCCTGCTGATCAGCTGTTGTTGTGATCGACCTTGATGGTCGGGTCACTGCCGGCGATCAACGAGTTGATGCTGGCGCTGGACCAATTGTTGCCTTCCAGTTTGATCGTCACGTCCGGGGTGGCCGCTGCGGCATCGGCGCCGTTGAACTTGCCGCCAGAGCTGACTTGCAGAGACGACACACCATCCACCGTGGTGATCTTCAGGAAGTTATCAATGGTGCTGCCGGTTTCGCCCTGCAACAGATCACGCAGGTCGATGCGGTCGCCTTCGCTGGCTTTGAAGTCCTTGATCACGTCGCTGCCGGTATCGCCAGCTTTCCAGATGAAGGTGTCGGCACCCGAACCGCCAATCAGCATGTCGTTGCCTTGACCACCGATCAACGAGTCATTGCCGCTGCCGCCGAGCAGGATGTCATTGCCCTTGCCGCCGTCGAGGAGGTCGTTGCCACCCTGGCCGAAGAGAATGTCGTTGCCCGCGCCACCCAGCAGCGTGTCGTTACCATCGTGGGCGCCAGAGACGTCGAACTCGGTGTAGTGCTCGGTGATGTACTGGTGCACGTTGCTGGTGGTGACTTTGCTGACGTCGACGCCGGTCTGCTGGGCTACGAACGCCTGCATGGCCTGATAACCCTCGCCGGCAACACCATTGAAGCTCACCAGATCGCCGAACAACAGGTCGTTGCCGTCACCGCCGCTGACCGTGTCGGCACCCGGCATCGTCGCTTCGGTATGGCCGATGATCGAGTTGGCCAGGTCTTTCGGGTCGATGTTGGTTTGTGGCGTTTGATCCGAGTCGTACGGCTTGAGGTCGCCGAGGGTGACGTCCTTGTTCAGGCCGATGGCTTCGACAGTCGACACGTTGCTCAGCAACGTGAAGCTGCTGGTGGAGTTGTCGATGGCGGTGGAATCGGTGCTGTAGCCGGTGCCATCGCGATAGGACAGTTCGTACGTGCCGTTACCCTCGGCATGGAGGGTGCCCAGTTCAGAACTGTGCCAGTTGCCCTTTTTATTCTGAGTCAGCAGCGTGACGTTGCCAGCGCTGTCGATGGTCAGGTAGTGAGTGCTGTCCAGGTCAACGGAATAAGTCTGCCCCAACTTGTAATTGGAGGTGGTGATGACGTCATCGAGCCTCACATTGCCGAACAAGGTCGGGTTGGTTTGCTCGCCGCCCTGGTAGTAGGTCGGCTTGCCATCGGTAATGAAGTACGTGAGGTTCTTCGCGCCGGTGTTGGCCATCGCATCGGCACTCTGGAACCAGTTGGCCGTGGTTTTGAACACGTCCTCATAGTTGGTGCCGCCGCCGGACGACATCGAGTCCAGCACGGATTTGAGCAAGGTCAGGGCATTCGGGTCGTTCAGGTTCACCGACACCGACTTGTTGACCTGGTTATCGAAGTCCGCCAGGAAAATGTTCACCGTCCCGGAGTTACCGCCCATGCTTTGCTTGAGGGTGTTGAATACCGCAGTCAGCGAATCCTTGGCGGCGCTGATCGAAGAAGGGCTCATGCTGCCCGAGCTGTCGACCATGAACGCGATGTTGTAGTTGGTGCCCGGCACCACGGTCAGCCCGCCGATATCGGCGACCATGATGTCGTTGCCGTCGGTGCCGGTGATGGTGTCGTCGGCCGCTGTGGCGGTGGTGGCGTTGTAAACCGCCGGGTACACCGTGACCGGGATCTGCGCGGTACTCGGTGCCGAACCGCCATGGGCTTCGGTGGATGTCGATGTCACGGTCAGGGTGAACTGGCCGTTGTAGTACGGCGGCGGAGTAACGGTCAGCGTGCCGAGGTTCCAGCCAGTGACGTTGGCTTCACCGGAGGTGGCGCTGGCGGTGAAGGTATGGCCCGCACCGTCGGTGAGCACTGAGCCCGCCGGTATGCCGCTGATCTTCACGCTCAGGCTTTCAGAGCCATCGGTGTCGGTCAGTGCCGTTTTGATCGCGGACAGGTGAACGCTGGTGCCTTCGGCGCCTTCGTTGAGTTTGTAGCCGTCGTAATAGCCTTCGCCATTGCTGCCGTGCAGGTCGGAAACCGTCACGCCAGAAGCGGCCAGATCCGCCACGCCGGTGTACAGCGGCACGCCGGCACTGCTCAAGTCGACCGCCGCACCGCCGTTGACCGACAGGTTGACGTCATAGCTGCCCGGGCCGTTCTGGTTGTGGTGGTAGATGTCCAGGGTGTAATAACCGCTGGTGGTCGGGATGAACGAACCGTTCAGGTTACCGCCCGCGCCCCACGTGATTGCGGCCACGTTTTTACCACCGATGGTCACCAACAGGCTGTCGTCACCGGTACCGCTGAAGGTGTACGTCTTGCCGGCTTCGAGGTAAATCAGGCCCGACGTTTTCGACGCCGTGCCGGCCGTGACGCTGCCGTTGGACTGCACATTGGTCACGGTGCCACTGGAGTTCGGTGTACCCGCGCCGTCGATGACCGATTTCAGCGTACTGGAAGATGCGCCGCTGCCATCGGTGCCCAGGCCCGACAGACCGGTCCAGACTTCCTTGATCAGCCCGGTGGACTTGACGCTGTTGTCCGCGACGCTCAGGGATGGCGCGTCGGCAACCGGTGTGATGTCGATTTTCACCGTGCCGGTGTTGCCCAGCAGTTGACCGTCGGTTGGCTGGAACTTGATCTGTGCGTAGTCCGCCTGTTTGTTGCCCACGCCGCTGCCGCCGTAGCCATCGACGCCCGATTCGTTGGCATCTGGCGTGAAGCGCAACTTGCCGGCGTCGATGTCGGCCTTGCTGAAGGTCTGGTTGGTCGCCACGTCTTTCCAGGTCGCACCGTCCAGGTACTGCAACTTGCCGTCGCCCGGCAGCTGAGTGATTTTCACCCCCAGGTTGGCGGTTGCGCTGTCGACATCGCTGATGCCGAAGGTCGACCAGCCGAGAATCAGCGGGGTGTCTTCGGTGCCGGTGACGTTAACCGGTGCGGCGGTCGGCGCGTCGTTCACGGCCACCACGTTGACGGTGGTGGTCGCGGTGTTGGAGTAGTTGCTGCCATCGGTCACCGTCACGGTAATGATCCGCGGCACGGTGCTCGGATCTTCACTGCTGTTGGTGAAGCTGATGTTTTTGATCTGCTGCATGTAATCGGCCAGCGTCGCGTTGCCCGACAGGGTCAGGGTGACCGTGCCGTCCTGGCTGTTGGCGTTGATGCTGATGCCATTGACACTGTTGCCCAGGTTCAGCGCATCGCCCGGCTGACGGTTGGTCAGCACGATGGTCGCGCCGGTCAGCATTGTGCTGTCCGGGTCGGTGATGCGCAGGTCGGTATCGCCGATCGACACGCCCTGGCCGGTGGTGCCTTCGGTGAAGGTCACGTTGTAGTTGGCCCCGGTGGCGCCGCTGGAGTTGTTGGCGTCCAGGTCGAGGACCGGCGCGGCGTCGTTGTCGATGATCGAAGTGCTGACACTGCCGTTGGTGGTGCTGACCGCGAGATTTTCGAAGTTGCCCCCGGTGGCCGAGTCGATCTTGACCACGAAGTTTTCGGTGCCTTCGGTGAGCTTGTCGTCCAGCGTCGCGACGTTGAAGCTCGCGCTGCTGGCGCCCGCCGGGATTTTCACGGTGTACACGCCGGTGAAGTCCGAACCATCGGCGGCGGTGCCGCTGTAGACGATTTTCAGGGTCACTTCGGTCTGCGCCGGGTGCGTCAGGCTGACGGTGTAGCTGGCGGTCTGGCCTTCGGTCACCGAGGTGCTGCCACTGATGCTGACTTCAGTTTTGTCGATCGTGTCGGTGACAGTCGTGACCGCAGCAGTATTGCTGGTGACCAGGTTTTCGAAGTTGCCGCCGGTCGCACCAGTGATGGTTGCTTCGACTTGGCCGGCGTCTTTGTAGACGTCGTCCTTCGGCGCATCGACAGTCACGGTGCCAGTGGTTTTGCCAGCGTCGATGGTGATCACGGCGCCATTGCTCAACGTCACGGTCACCGGAGTGCCGGCGGCGTTGGTCAGGGTCGCGGTGTAAGTGATCTGGCTACCTTCGGCGACCGAGTTGGTCGCGCTCAGGCTGAGGTTGGTGGTGTCGACGGTGTCGGTCACGATGGTGCTGACCGGCGTTTTATCCGCTACCAGGTTCTCGTAGTTGCCGCCGCTGACGCTGGTGATCGAGTTGGTCAGCGGAGCATGACCGGCCAATGCGTCGTTCGGTGCGGCGGTGGTCACGGTACCGGTGGTTTTACCGACTTCGATGGTGATCGTCTGACCGTTGGCCAAGGACACGGTGACCGGGCTGCCCGTCACGGGCGCACCGACAGTCGCGGTGTAAGTGACGGTGCCGCCTTCAGTTGCCGAAGCGGTGGCGTTCAGGGTGACGGTCGAGGTGTCGAGGGTGTCGGTGATGCTGGTTACTGCCGGGGCAGTGCTTGGCACCAGGTTTTCGAAGTTACCACCGGTGGCGGTGGAGATGGTTGCCTGGACAGTACCGGCGTCTTTGTAGACGTCGTCTTTTGGTGCGTCGACGGTCACGGAACCGGTAGTTTTACCCGCTTCGATGGTGATGACGGCGCCGTTGCTCAGCGTGACGGTCACAGGTGTGCCGGCGGCGTTGGTTAGGATCGCGGTGTAGGTGATCTGGCCGCCTTCATCCACGGTGCCGGTCGCGGTCAGCGACAGGTTGGTGGTGTCCGGAGCATCGGTCACTGAGGTGTCGGCTGATTTGCCGTCGACTTCCAGTTTCTCGTAGTTGCCGCCTTTGGCATCGTCGATCTTGACGCTCAGGGAGGTGCCGCCAGCCAGCGCATCATTTGGCGCAACGAAGTTGACAGAGCCGCTGCTTGAGCCGACCGGAATGGTGATGATCTGGCCGTTGGACAGGGTGACAACCACTGGCGAACCGGTGACAGGCGAAGTTACGGACGCGGTGTAAACCACGGTACCGCCTTCGGCGACGGTAGACGTCGCGGTCAGGTTGACCGTCGAGGTGTCGAGGGTGTCGGTCACCTCGGTAACCACTGCCGCCGGGTTGGTCGCCAGGTTTTCGAAGTTGCCGCCCGCGGCATCCTTGATGGTTACTTCAACTTGGCCGGCGTCTTTGTAAACGTCGTCCTTCGGTGCGTCGACGGTTACAGAACCGGTGGTGGCACCGGCAGCAATGGTGATGACCGCACCGTTGCTCAACGTGACGGTGACCGGAGCGCCGGCAACATTGGTCAGGGTCGCGGTGTAAACGATGGAACCGCCTTCCGCGACCGAATCCGTAGCGCTCAAGCTGAGGGTCGTAGTGTCCGCAGTGTCGGTGATCGAGGTGTCGGCCGACTTGCCGTCGATTTCCAGTTTTTCGTAGTTGCCACCCTTGGCGTTGTCGATCTTGACGCTCAGGGAACCGCCACCGGCCAGGGCATCGTTCGGTGCGGTGAAGTTGACGCTGGCGCTGCTCGAGCCGACCGGAATGGTGACGGTCTGGCCGTTGGACAGGGTGACAACCACCGGCGAACCGGTGACCGGCGAAGTTACGGACGCGGTGTAAACCACGGTACCGCCTTCAGCCACAGTGCTGGTTGCAGTGAGGTTCACGGTCGATGTGTCGATGGTATCGGTGACGTCGGTAACCGCAGCCGCCGGGTTGGTCGCCAGATTTTCGAAGTTGCCGCCCGCAGTGTCCTTGATGGTCACTTCGATTTTGCCGGCGTCTTTGTAGACGTCATCTTTTGGCGCATCGACAGTCACGGAGCCGGTAGTCGCACCGGCGGCAATGGTGATGATCGCGCCGTTGCTCAATGTGACGGTGACCGGAGTCCCGGCGGCGTTGGTCAGGGTCGCGGTGTAAACGATGGAACCGCCTTCAGCGACCGAGTCGGTTGCGCTCAAACTGAGGGTGGTGGCGTCCGCAGTATCGGTCACCGAGGTATCCGCCGACTTGCCGTCGACTTCCAGCTTTTCGTAATTGCCGCCCTTGGCATCGTCGATCTTGACGCTCAGGGAGATGCCGCCGGTCAAGGCATCGTTTGGCGCGGTGAAGTTCACGCTAGCGCTGCTCGACCCGACCGGGATGGTGATGGTCTGGCCGTTGGACAGAGTGACAACCACCGGCGAACCGGTGACCGGGGCGGAGACGGACGCGGTGTAAACAACGGTCCCGCCTTCGGCAACGGTAGACGTCGCGGTCAGGTTGACCGTCGTAGTGTCGAGGGTATCGGTGACGTCGGTAACCGCAGCCGCCGGGTTGGTCACCAGATTTTCGAAGTTGCCGCCTGCAGCGTCCTTGATGGTGACTTCAACTTGGCCGGCGTCTTTGTAGACGTCGTCCTTCGGAGCATCGACGGTCACGGAGCCGGTGGTTTTACCCGCTTCGATGGTAATCACGGCGCCGTTGCTCAGCGTCACGGTTACTGGTGTACCGGCCGCATTGGTCAGGGTCGCGGTGTAGGTGATCTGGTCGCCTTCATCCACTGAACCGCTGGCGGTCAGCGACAGGTTGGTGGTGTCAGCGGTGTCGGTCACTGAGGTGTCGGCTGATTTGCCGTCGACTTCCAGTTTCTCGTAGTTGCCGCCTTTGGCATCGTCGATCTTCACGCTCAGGGAGCCGCCGCCGGCCAAGGCATCGTTTGGCGCAGTGAAGTTGACGCTGGCGCTGCTCGAGCCGACCGGGATGGTGATGATCTGACCGTTGGACAGGGTGACAACCACCGGTGAACCGGTCACCGGAGCAGAGACCGACGCGGTGTAAACCACGGTGCCGCCTTCGGCGACGCTCGAAGTGGCACTCAGCGAAGCGGTGCTGGTGTCGATGGTGTCATTGACGGTGGTCACCGCCGGCGTATCGCTGGTAACCAGCTTCTCGAAGTTGCCGCCGGTCGTACCTGTGATGGTCGCTTCGACGGTGCCGGCGTCCTTGTAGACGTCGTCCTTCGGCGCATCGACGGTCACGGAGCCGGTGGTTTTACCCGCTTCGATGGTAATCACGGCGCCGTTGCTCAGCGTCACGGTTACTGGTGTGCCGGCTGCATTGGTCAGGGTTGCCGTGTAGGTGATCTGGCCACCCTCATCCACGGTGCCGGTCGCGGTCAGCGACAGGTTGGTGGTGTCCGCAGTATCGGTCACTGAGGTATCGGCTGATTTGCCGTCGACTTCCAGTTTCTCGTAGTTGCCGCCTTTGGCATCGTCGATCTTGACGCTCAGGGAGGTGCCACCGGTCAGGGCATCGTTTGGCGCAACGAAATTGACAGAACCGCTGCTCGAGCCGACCGGAATGGTGATGGTCTGGCCGTTGGACAGGGTGACAACCACCGGTGAACCGGTGACCGGTGCGCTGACGGACGCGGTGTAAACTACGGTGCCGCCTTCAGCAACAGTGCTGGTCGCAGTGAGGCTTACGGTCGAGGTGTCGAGGGTGTCGGTCACGTCGGTAACTGCAGCCGCTGGGCTGGTGGTCAGGTTTTCAAAGTTGCCGCCTGCGGCTTCCTTGATGGTCACTTCGACTTGGCCGGCGTCTTTGTAGACATCGTCTTTCGGCGCATCGACGGTTACGGAGCCGCTGGTGGCGCCGGCGGCGATGGTGATCACGGCACCGTTGCTCAGGGTGACGGTCACTGGCGTGCCAGCGGCGTTGGTCAAGGTCGCGGTGTAAACGATGGAGCCGCCTTCAGCGACCGAGTCAGTAGCGCTCAGGCTGAGGGTTGTGGTGTCCGACGTGTCAGTGATCGAGGTGTCTGCTGATTTGCCATCGACGTCCAGCTTCTCGTAATTACCGCCCGTTGCGCCGTCAATCTTGACGCTCAGAGAGCCTCCGCCAGCGAGGGCATCGTTTGGCGCAGCGAAGTTGACAGAGCCGCTGCTCGAGCCGACCGGTATGGTGATGATCTGGCCGTTGGACAGGGTGACAACCACCGGCGAGCCGGTGACTGGCGAAGTCACGGACGCGGTGTAAACCACGGTCCCGCCTTCAGTGATACTCGAAGTGGCAGTCAGCGAAACGATGCTGGCATCGATGGTGTCATTGACGGTGGTCACCGCCGGGGTGTCGCTGGCGACCAGGTTCTCGAAATTGCCACCAGTCGCGTCTTTGATGGTCGCTTCGAGGGTGCCGGTGTCTTTGTAGACATCGTCCTTCGGTGCATCGACAGTCACGGAGCCGGTGGTTTTACCCGCTTCGATGGTGATCACGGCACCGTTGCTCAGCGTGACGGTCACTGGTGTACCGGCCGCATTGGTCAGGGTTGCCGTGTAGGTGATCTGGCCACCCTCATCCACGGCACCGGTCGCAGTCAGCGACAGGTTGGTGGTGTCCGCAGTATCGGTAACCGAGGTGTCCGCGGACTTGCCGTCGACGTCCAGCTTCTCGTAGTTGCCGCCCGTTGCGCCGTCAATCTTGACGCTCAAGGAGCCGCCACCGGCCAGCGCATCATTTGGCGCAACGAAGTCGACAGAACCGCTGCTCAATCCAACCGGAATGGTAATGGTCTGGCCGTTGGACAGAGTGACGACCACTGGCGAGCCGGTGACCGGTGAGGTTACAGACGCCGTGTAAACCACGGTGCCGCCTTCAGCGACGGTCGAAGTGGCACTCAGCGAAACGGTGCTGGTGTCGATGGTGTCGTTAACAGTGGTCACCGCTGGGGTGTCGCTGGCGACCAGGTTCTCGAAGTTGCCACCAGTCGCGCCTTTGATGGTCGCTTCGACGGTGCCGGCGTCTTTGTAGACGTCGTCTTTTGGTGCATCGACGGTCACGGAGCCGGTAGTTTTACCCGCTTCGATGGTGATCACGGCACCGTTGCTGAGCGTGACGGTTACTGGTGTGCCGGCCGCATTGGTCAGGGTTGCCGTGTAGGTGATCTGGCCACCCTCATCCACGGCACCGGTCGCAGTCAGCGACAGGTTGGTGGTGTCCGCAGCATCGGTCACTGAGGTGTCGGCTGATTTACCGTCGACTTCCAGTTTCTCGTAGTTGCCGCCTTTGGCATCGTCGATCTTGACGCTCAGGGAGGTGCCACCGGTCAGGGCATCGTTTGGCGCGGTGAAGTTCACGCTAGCGCTGCTCGACCCGACCGGGATGGTGATGGTCTGGCCGTTCGACAGGGTGACAACCACTGGTGAGCCGGTGACTGGAGAAGTCACGGACGCGGTGTAAACCACGGTACCGCCTTCAGCCACAGTGCTGGTTGCAGTGAGGTTCACGGTCGAAGTATCGAGGGTGTCAGTCACCTCGGTAACCGCAGCCGCCGGGTTGGTCGCCAGACTTTCGAAGTTGCCGCCTGCGGCTTCCTTGATGGTCACTTCGACTTGGCCGGCGTCTTTGTAGACATCGTCTTTCGGCGCATCGACGGTTACGGAGCCGCTGGTGGCGCCGGCGGCGATGGTGATCACGGCACCGTTGCTCAGGGTGACGGTCACTGGCGTGCCAGCGGCGTTGGTCAAGGTCGCGGTGTAAACGATGGAGCCGCCTTCAGCGACCGAGTCAGTAGCGCTCAGGCTGAGGGTTGTGGTGTCCGCAGTGTCAGTCACCGAGGTATCAGCCGACTTGCCGTCAACCTCCAGCTTCTCGTAGTTACCACCTTTCGCATCGTCGATCTTGACGCTCAGCGAGCTGCCACCGGCCAGCGCATCGTTTGGCGCAACGAAGTTGACAGAACCGCTGCTCAATCCAACCGGAATGGTAATGGTCTGTCCGTTGGACAGAGTGACAACCACTGGCGAACCGGTGACCGGTGCGTTGACGGACGCGGTGTAAACCACGGTCCCGCCTTCAGCGACAGTAGACGTCGCCGTCAGATTAACCGTCGAAGTGTCGAGGGTGTCAGTCACCTCGGTGACCGCTGCCGCCGGGTCCGTCACCAGGTTCTCAAAGTTGCCACCGGCGGCGTCCGTGATGGTGACTTCGACCTTGCCGGCATCTTTATAAACATCATCGGCAGGCGCATCGACGCTCACGCTGCCGGTGGTCGCGCCAGCGGCGATGGTGATCACGGCGCCATTGCTCAACGTGACGGTGACCGGAGTCCCGGCGGCGTTGGTCAACGTCGCGGTGTACAGAATCTGACCACCTTCGGCCACTTCGGTGGACGCCGACAGGCTCAGGCCGGTGTCGTCTTTCGAGTCGGTAATGGTGGTGAGCGCCGGCTCCGTGCTCGGGGTCAGTTGCTCGAAATTGCCGCCGGTGGTGCCGGTGATCGTAGTGCTGACGGTGCTGCCGTTGTTGTAGACGTCGTTGGCCGGCGTATCGACGCTCACGCTGCCGGTGGTCTTGCCCGCTTCGATGGTAATGACCGAGCCGTTGCTCAAGGTCACGGTCATCGGCGTGCCGGCCGGGTTGGTCAGGGTGGCGGTGTAGGTGATCTGGCCGCCTTCGACGACGGTGCCGGTGGCACTGAGGCTCAGGCCGGTATTGTCGATCGAGTCGGTGATGGTGGTGACGGCAGGCGTGGTGCTCGCTACCAGGTTCTCGAAGTTGCCGCCGGTAGCGCCCGTGATCGTGGTGCTGACGGTGCTGCCGTTGTTGTAGACGTCATTGGCCGGGGTGTCGACGTTCACGGAACCGGTGGTTTTACCGGCTTCGATGGTGATGGTCGAACCGTTGGACAGGGGCACGGTGACCGGCGTCTGCGCCGGGTTGGTCAACGTGGCGGTGTAGGTGATCTGGCCGCCTTCAGTGACGCTGCCGGTAGCGGACAGGGTCAGGCCAGTGTCGTCGATCGAATCGGTAATGGTGGTGACCGCCGGAGTCGGGTTCGGCACCAGATTCTCGAAGTTGCCACCGGTAGTCCCGGTGATCGTGGTGCTGACGGTGCTGCCATTGTTGTAGACGTCATTGGCCGGCGTCGGAACGTTCACGCTGCCGGTGGTCTGGCCGGCATCGATGGTGATGGTCGAACCGTTGGACAGGGTGACGGTGACTGGCGTCTGCGCCGGGTTGGTCAGGGTCGCGGTGTAGGTGATCTGACCGCCTTCGGTGACAGTCGAACCCGCCGTCAGCGTGACGGTGGTGGTGTCGGCGGAATCGGTAATGGTGGTGACGGCCGGGGTTGGATTCGGCACCAGGTTTTCGAAGTTGCCGCCAGTCGCGCCGGTAATCGTGGTGCTGACGGTACTGCCATTGTTGTAGACGTCGTTGGCCGGCGTCGGAACGTTGACGCTGCCGGTGGTGTTGCCAGCGGCGATGGTGATGGTCGAACCGTTGGACAAGGTGACGGTGACCGGCGTTTGCGCCGGGTTGGTCAATGTCGCGGTGTAGGTGATCTGGCCACCTTCAGTGACGGTCGAGCCCGCTGACAGTGTGACGGTGGTGGTGTCGACGGTGTCGGTGACCTGGGTCACGGCCGGAACTGTCGGCGGGGTGACCACGATACCGCTGCCGCCCGTGGTGCCGGTGACGGTCACGTTGATCTGGGTCGGATCGTTATAAACCGTGTCGTTCGGTGCCAACGGAACGTTGACGGTGCCGGTGGTTTGGCCAGCTGCAATCACGATCACCGAGCCATTGGACAGGGTAATGGTCAGGTCGGTCAGCGGCGCCTGGGTCAGGGTCGCCGTGTAAACCAGCACGCCACCGGCCTCGGTGATGGTCGGCGTGGCGCTCAGGCTCAGGGTCGATTCGCGCAGGGCATTGGCGCTGGTGTCGGCAGTCTGGCCGCCGGTGGTGTCTTGTGTTGCCAGCGCGGCAGTGGCGAGACCCTCAGTCGGGAAGCCGATAGTCGGGTCGACCCGGGCAGCGGTTGCCTCCAGGGCCACGAAGCTGTGGCCACCACCGGTAGAGCCGCCCCCGCTCGCAGCCGTAGGGCCGGCCGCGGTGGCTTCAAGAGCGGTGGTCGGGTCGACGCCTGCAGCGATGGCTTGTTGCAATTCGTCAACCGATGGCGCGGCTTGTGCAGTGGCTTGCGCAAGGTCAGTGCTGGAATCCGGATCGCTGCCGCTCCACTGAGTGTCGCGGCCCAGGTCCAGGGTCCGGCCATCAGCCAGTTCGAGCGTAATGGCGCCGGCGGCACCGGTGTCTACCTGATCGCCGACCAACAACCGGTCGCCTTCAACGAGTACGCGGCGGATGCCTTCTGGCGACACCGCGAAAACCTGACCAACAATGCTTTTGACGATGGCAACAACACTGCTCATTGAAGACTCTCCGGGTGTCACGTTCAGTTGACCTCCATGGACCGCGCGGCGTGATCGCCGATCGGGGCTGGACGTACTTTCAAGATATTTGCTACATAAGTTTGACGCGTAAATCGTCAATAATTTGGCTATATTTTTTCGAAATTAACTTTATGCCAAACTATTGACCTTGGGGGAGCCATCCTAAACAATCGTCCCAGTAATGTCACATTGATATTTAAACGGCGACCTGTCCTGCAGCGTGTGATCCAGTTCCGATTTTGAACTTTCCGACATACGGTCATTCCGGTTGCCATCATCCGATGCAGCGCCACGTTCTGCAGTGATTCAAGACAAGAAGTCCCGGGAAATTCCAACTATGCGTTTGCACCTGTTCAAGGTTCTACCCTTCGCCCTTGCCGCCAGCTTTGTTCAGGCGCAAAGCCTCCCGCAGGCCATGCAGCAGGCGCTGGATGTTCATCCGGAAATTCAGGCAGGGGTTAACAGCCGATTGGCCGCGGATTATCAGTTAAAGGCCGCCAAAGGTGGATACTTGCCGAGGGTCGATCTGCTCGGTGGTTACGGTCGCGAAGGCACTGACAGCGTCACCACCCGCGCCGCTGGCAACAATAATCACTGGGAAACGTTGAACCGTAGCGAGTCAAGTTTACGTCTGTCGCAGATGGTATTTGACGGTTTTGCGACGTCCAGCGAAGTGGGGCGTCAACAAGCCACCGTTAATTCCCGCGCTTATTCCTTGCTGGGCACGTCGGAGCGTACCGGGCTGACCGTCGCTCAGGTCTATCTCGATGTATTGACTCGCCGCGAATTCGTGCGTCTGGCCGAAGACAATCTGAAAAACCACGAACGGATTCTCGACCAGATCAAGTTGCGCACCCAGCGCGGCGTCGGCAGCGGCGCCGACCTTGATCAGGCTGACGCGCGCATGGCCCAGGCCCGCAACAACCTGATCACTGAACAGACCAACCTGGCCGATGCCGAAACCAACTTCCTCAGCGCCGTCGGCCAGATGCCCGATCAACTGGAGCGGCCCGCCGATTTCATGGCGTTGTTGCCGGCCAACCTGAATGAAGCCCGGGCGCAGATGTTGGAAAATAGCCCGATCCTGCGCTCCGCCGAATCCGATATCGCTGCCGCCGAGAAGCAGTACGAAGCCGCCAAGTCGAGCTTCTATCCGCGCTTCGATGCCGAACTGGGTCGCAGCGCCGACAACGATATTGACGGTCAGAACGGTCACAGCAACGAATGGCAGGCCATGCTGCGCATGCGCTTCAATTTGTTCGCCGGTGGCAGCAACAAGGCTGATCTGGAATCCAAGTCCTACCTGTCGAACCAGGCGCTGGATATTCGCAACAATGCCCTGCGTGTGTTGAACGAAGAACTGGGTCTGGCCTGGAATGCCTTGAACAACGCTAACGCCCAAGTGCCGATCGCCCAGCAATATGTCGATCGCAGCACCAGCGTGCGTAGCGCGTACCAGAAGCAGTTCAGCCTCGGCGAACGCACTTTGCTCGACCTGCTCGACAGTGAAAACGAGCTGTTCAGCGCTTCCCGTCGGCTGGCCGAGATCAAGAACATTCAGTTATTTACTCAGTACCGAATCAAGGCGACCATGGGCGAATTGCTCAAAAGTCAGGGCGTAGTCGCACCGTTGGCATCCGTTGTGCAAAACGACGTGAAGCCCAAGGTTCAGTTGCCCGGGATGAATTGAGTCCTGCCTCATTTTAATCGTTAGCCAAGAGTGTCGAGCGTGGAATCAGAAGTCAGTCGAGTTCAACTCATTCATGATCCGCGCGCGCTGCATGACGATCCGTTACTGGACGGCCTGCTAGCCCTTTGCACTTTGCACCAGAAACCGGCCAGCGCCGCGATGCTGACCACCGGCCTGCCGTTACCCAAACAACGCCTGAGCGTCGAACTGCTGCCCCGCGCGGCCGCTCGCGCCGGGCTGCAAGGGCGGGTGTTGCAACGCAAGCTGGAGCAGATTCCGGCGATTGCCATGCCGGCGCTGTTGCTGCTCAAGGAAGGCCGCAGCGCGGTGCTGCTCGGCTGGCACGGTGAAGACCAGGCCCGCCTGCTGCTTAGCGAAAGCGATGGTGGCGAAGTCTGCGTCAGCCGTGAACTGCTGGCCGACGATTACAGCGGCAAAGTCTTCTTCGCCCAACCCCAACATAAATTCGACGTTAACCACGGCACGCTGATCCCGCGCGCGCGTTCGTGGTTTCGCGACACCCTCAAGCGTTCGCGCTGGCTGTACGCCGACGCCATCGCCGCCAGTTTTCTGATCAACATCATTGCCATGGCCGCGCCGCTGTTCGTGATGAATGTCTATGATCGCGTGGTGCCGAACCAGGCCGAGTCGACCCTGTGGGTACTGGCCATCGGCATCACGGGCGCTTATCTGTTCGACCTGATCCTCAAGAGCCTGCGCAGCCTGTGCCTGGACCTGGCCGGCAAGAAAACCGACCTGATCATCTCCGCGACGCTGTTCGAGCGCATCGTCGGCATGGCCATGAAATACCGCCCGGCCCGTGTCGGCAGCTTCGCCCAGAACATCCATGAGTTTCAGAGCCTGCGGGACTTTCTCGCATCGCTGACCCTCACCAGCCTGATCGACCTGCCGTTTACGCTGCTGATCTTCATGGTCATCGCGATTCTGGGCGGGCATCTGGTGTGGATTCCGGTGCTGGCGTTCCCGATTGCCTTGCTGATCGGTTATGCCTTGCAGAAGCCGCTGGTGGCGACCATGGAACGAACCATGGCCCTGGGCGCCGAGCGTCAGTCGAGCCTGATCGAAACCCTCGCCGGCCTCGATGCGGTGAAGGTCAATAACGCCGAAAGCGAACGCCAGTATCAGTGGGAACAAACCATCGGCACCCTCAGCCGCCTCGAGCTGCGGGTGAAAATGCTGTCCGGTCTGGCGATGAACATCACCTTGCTGATTCAGCAACTGGCCGGGGTGATCATGATCGTCTTCGGCGTGTACCAGATCATCGACGGCCACCTGAGCATGGGCGGCTTGATCGCGTGCTACATGCTCAGCGGTCGTGCCCTCAGCCCATTGGCTTCGTTGTCCGGCCTGCTGACCCGCTACCAGCAGGCTCGCGTGACCATGACCTCGGTCGATCAGATGATGGAGCTGCCCCAGGAGCGCAATTTCGACGAGCGCCCGCTGAGCCGTAAGGTGCTGCAAGGCGCCATTGAATGCCGTCAGCTGAGCTTCACTTACCCGGATCAGCAGAACCCCGCGCTGAAGAACATCAACCTGATCATCAAGCCCGGCGAGAAGATTGGCATCATCGGTCGCAGCGGCTCGGGCAAAAGCTCTCTGGCCAAACTGCTGGTGGGCCTCTATCAGCCGGACGACGGCGCGCTACTGGTGGATGGTGTGGATATCCGTCAGATCGACGTCAGCGAATTGCGCCACAACATCGGCTACGTGCCCCAGGACATCCAGTTGCTCGCCGGTACCCTGCGCGACAATTTGGTGTCTGGCGCGCGCTATGTCGAAGACGAATTGGTGCTGCAAGCCGCGGAGCTGGCGGGCGTCCACGAATTCGCCCGTCTGCACCCGCAAGGTTATGAGCTGCAAGTCGGTGAGCGCGGGCAGAACCTGTCCGGCGGTCAACGCCAGAACGTCGCCCTGGCCCGAGCGCTGTTGCTCAACCCGCCGATCCTGTTGCTGGACGAACCGACCAGTGCCATGGACAACACGGGTGAAGAACGCCTCAAGCAACGCCTCGCGGCGGTGGTTGAAAACAAGACCGTGGTGCTGGTAACGCACCGGGCTTCGCTGTTGTCGCTGGTGGATCGTCTGTTGGTGATCGACCGTGGGCAGATACTCGCCGATGGCCCGAAAGCCGCCGTGATGGAAGCGTTGAAGAAGGGGCAGATCAGTGTTGCTTAAGTCCGGGGTCAAGGATTCCATCCGCCGCTACTTCAAAGGCTCTGCATCGCTGCAAGGCCAGCCCCTTCCCGAGGTCAACAAAGCGCTGATCGAAGACGCCCCGCGCGTGGTGCGGTTGACGATCTGGGCGATCATCGGCTTCTTCGTGTTCCTGATGCTCTGGGCCAACTTCGCGGTAATCGATGAAGTCACCAAGGGCGACGGCAAGGCGATTCCGTCGTCGAAGATCCAGAAAATCCAGAACCTTGAGGGCGGCATCGTCTCCGAGTTGTTCGTGACCGAAGGGCAGATCGTCGAGGCCGGCGCGCCGCTGATTCGTCTGGACGACACCCGGTTTGCCTCCAACGTCGGTGAGACCGAGGCCGATCGGCTGTCGATGCTGCTGCGTGTGGAGCGCTTGAGCGCCGAGGTCGATGACCGTGCGCTGAACTTCCCCGCCGATGTGCTCAAGGCTGTACCCGTCCAGGCGGCCAGTGAAGAGTCGTTGTACATCAGCCGTCGTCAGCAGTTGTACGATGAAATCGGTGGCTTGAAGGAGCAGTTGATCCAGCGTCAACAAGAGCTGCGCGAGTTCACCTCCAAACAGTCTCAGTACCGCAACGCGTTGTCGCTGCAGCGTCAGGAAATCAACATGTCCGAGCCGTTGGTGGCTCAGGGCGCGGTGTCGCCGGTGGAGGTTTTGCGACTCAAGCGTGCCGAGGTCGAAACCCGCGGCCAACTCGACGCCACTACGCTGGCGATTCCTCGGGCCGAATCGGCGATCAAGGAAGTGCAGCGCAAGATCGACGAGACTCGCGGCAAATTCCGCAGCGAAGCCCTGACCCAACTCAACGAAGCACGCACCGATCTGAACAAGGCCCAAGCCACTGGCAAGGCCCTGGAAGACCGGGTTAGCCGGACGCTGGTGACATCGCCGGTGCGCGGCATCGTCAACAAGTTGCTGGTGAACACCATCGGCGGCGTGATCCAGCCGGGGAGCGATCTGGTGGAAATCGTGCCACTGGATGACACCTTGCTGGTGGAAGCCAAAATTCGTCCGCAAGACATCGCGTTCCTGCACCCGGGGCAAGACGCCACGGTGAAGTTCACGGCCTACGACTACACCATCTACGGCGGCCTGAAAGCCAAGCTGGAGCAGATCGGTGCCGACACCATCACTGACGAAGACAAGAAGACCACGTACTACATCATCAAACTGCGCACAGAGCGCAGCCACCTCGGGACGGATGAGAAGCCGTTGTTGATCATCCCGGGGATGGTGGCGTCGGTGGATATCATTACCGGTAAGAAGACTGTGCTCAGTTATCTGCTCAAACCGATTATCCGGGCGCGCGCCGAGGCGTTGCACGAGCGGTAGGACGCTAAACCTGTGGCGAGGGAGCTTGCTCCCGCTGGGGCGCGAAGCGGCCCTCCAAAAAAAGGGACTGCTACGCAGTCCAGCGGGAGCAAGCTCCCTCGCCACAGGTTACTCATCGCCTGTTCTGCCATATCGTTATTCGTTAACGGTATTTAAATTTAAATTCTTATACCTATAAAGTCATTCCCCTGCGTACCTGCCGACCAATCGGCGCGCCGCACGACACGAACCAACACGGGACCTCCGTGAGTTTCTGATCGATGCGCGCCCTTGAGCGCGCTGTGCGTGGGAGTGATTTTTATGTCAGCTGTCTCTTTTTCTCCAAAGCCTGTGTCAACCAGCGTCGCCGCCATCGCGTCGCAATCCTTCGAAATCCGCCCATTCAGCGGCGCCGTCGGTGCTGAAATCATCGGCCTGGACCTGTCCCGCCCGATCAACGACCGGGACTTCGCCCGTGTCCATCGTGCGCACCTGGATCATCACGTGGTGGTGTTCCGCGACCAGCGCATTACTCCCGATCAGCAGATCGCCTTCAGCCGCCGTTTCGGTGTGTTGCAGATTCACGTGCTCAAGCAGTTCCTGCTGGCAGGGCATCCGGAAGTTCTCATCGTTTCCAACATCATCGAGAACGGCCAATCCATGGGCCTCGGTGACGCCGGCAAGTTCTGGCATTCGGACCTGTCTTATAAAGAACTGCCAAGCCTGGGCTCGATGCTGCATGCCCAGGAGTTGCCGTCCGAAGGCGGCGACACGCTGTTCGCCGACATGCACAAAGCCTGGGACAGCCTGCCCGAAGCACTGCGCAAAGCGGTCAAAGGGCGCTCGGCCGCGCATTCCTATACCGCGCGCTACAGCGAGAGCAAATTCGAGGGCAACTGGCGCCCGACCCTGACGCCAGAGCAACTCGCTCAGGTCGTTGAAGTGGTTCACCCCATCGTCCGCACCCACCCGGAAAACGGTCGCAAAGCGTTGTTCGTCAGCGAGGGCTTCACCACCCGCATCGTCGGTTTACCGGAAGACGAGAGCAAACAATTGCTCGACGAGCTCTACGCCCACAGCGTGCTGGCGCAAAACATTTACCGCCATCAATGGCAGGCCCACGACCTGGTGTTCTGGGACAACCGTTCGCTGATTCACCTCGCCGCCGGATGCCCCAGTCATCTGCGCCGCAAGTTGTATCGCACCACCATCCAGGGCGACGCGCCTTTCTGATTTCGGAGAATTCCCATGTCCAAACATCTTCCATTTGCACCCTTGGCTGCGGCCATTGGCCTGGGTTTCAGCCTGCTCGCCGGCAGCCTGGTGGCGCCGACCGTGGCTCACGCCGAAGGTGAAATCCGTATCGCCGAACAGTTCGGCATCGTTTATCTGCTGCTCAACGTGGTGCGCGATCAGAACCTGATCGAGAAGTACGGCAAGCAGGAAGGCATCGACATCAAGGTCGACTGGACCCAGCTTTCCGGCGGGTCGGCGGTCAATGATGCGTTGCTCTCCGGTTCCATCGACATTGCCGGAGCCGGCGTCGGCCCGCTGCTGACCATCTGGGACCGCACCCACGGCAAGCAAAACGTCAAAGCCGTGGCCTCCCTGGGCAACTTCCCCTACTACCTGGTGAGCAATAATCCCAAGGTCAAAACCATCGCCGACTTCACCGAAAAGGACCGCATTGCAGTGCCGGCGGTCGGGGTCTCGGTGCAGTCGCGCTTTCTGCAATACGCGGCGGCCAAGCAATGGGGCGACAAGGAGTTCAATCGTCTCGACAAGTACACCATCGCCGTTCCGCACCCGGATGCCACCGCGGCACTGATCGCCGGCGGCACCGAGTTGAGCGGGCACTTCTCCAACCCGCCGTTCCAGGATCAGGCGCTGCAAAACCCCAATGTGCACGTGGTGCTGAATACCTATGACTTGCTCGGCCCGAACTCGCCGACGGTGCTGTTCGCCACCGAGAAATTCCGCAACGAAAACCCGAAAACCTACAAAGCCTTCATCGCCGCGCTGACTGAAGCGGCCGAGTTTGCGCAGAACGATAAAGGTGCGGCGGCCGACACTTACATCCGTGTCACCAAGGCCAAAATCGATCGTGCGGCGTTGCTGAAAATCATCGACAACCCGCAGTTCGAGTTCAGCATCACACCGAAAAATACCTACCCGTTGGCCGAGTTCCTCTATCGCGTCGGCGCGATCAAAAACAAGCCGGATTCGTGGAAGGATTACTTCTTCCAAGACACCAAACCGCTGCAAGGGAGCTGACCGACATGAACGCCCCTTTGCAAGGCCACGCGGCCAGCAAGCCGATCGCGGTAGCTCAAGCGCTGCTGTCGGTCGACCAGGTCAGCCTGGAATACCGCACGCCTGCGCGGGTGGTTCGAGCGACCCATCAGGTCAGTTTCGAGATCGATCCGGCGGACCGCTTTGTGCTGCTCGGTCCTTCGGGCTGCGGCAAGTCGACGTTGCTCAAAGCCGTTGCCGGGTTCATCCCGCCCTGTGAGGGTGAGATTCGCCTGCAAGGCCAGCGGGTCGATGCGCCAGGGCCGGACCGGATCGTGGTGTTCCAGGAGTTCGATCAACTGCCACCGTGGAAGACCGTCAAACAGAACGTGATGTTTGCGCTGCTCGCTTCCAAAACCCTTAAGCGCAAAGAGGCTGAAGAGCGGGCGCTGCACTATCTGGACAAAGTCGGTCTGGCGGCGTTTGCCGATGCCTATCCGCATACCTTGTCTGGCGGCATGAAAGCTCGCGTGGCCATTGCTCGCGCCTTGGCGATGCAGCCGAAGATCCTGTTGATGGACGAGCCCTTCGCCGCCCTCGACGCGCTGACCCGACGCAAGATGCAAGAAGAGTTGTTGCTGCTCTGGGAGGAGGTGCGTTTCACGCTGCTGTTTGTCACTCACTCCATCGAAGAGGCGTTGGTGGTGGGCAACCGGATTTTGCTGCTGTCGCCTCATCCGGGTCGGGTGCGGGCGGAAGTCCACAGCCATCAATACGACTTGCACAGCTTGGGGGGCGTGGCGTTCCAGGAATCGGCGCGGCGGATTCATCGGCTGTTGTTCGATGAAGGTCAGTCGCCGGAAACCGAGCGTGCGCTGGATTTCGCCGACATTCGCATCGCGTATTGAGCCATTGGAGGATTGCCCGATGAGCCATTCATCATCTGTGCGTAAAGAGTACGAAACTGTTTTGCAGCCGCTGACCAGCGTACCGCTGGAGCGTGAATTACCGCTCGGCCAGCGCCTCTGGCAGCAGGGCTGGCTGCGTAAAAGTCTGATCCTGATTTTGCTCGCGGTGCTTTGGGAGGCCGTTGCCCGATATCAGAACAACGACCTGCTGCTGCCGAGCTTTTTGCAAACCGCCAGCGCGCTGCAGGACGGCCTGCTCAGCGGCGAACTGCTGGGCAAGGTGTGGATTTCGCTGGTTGTTTTGCTCAAGGGTTACCTGATTGGCATCGTTCTGGCGTTTGTCCTGACGACGCTGGCGGTGTCGACCCGGTTCGGTCGCGATTTGCTGAGCACGCTGACCTCGATGTTCAACCCGTTGCCCGCGATTGCCCTGTTGCCGCTGGCGCTGCTGTGGTTTGGCCTGGGGCAGAACAGCCTGATTTTTGTACTGGTGCATTCGGTGCTCTGGGCGTTGGCCTTGAACACCTATGCCGGGTTTCTCGGTGTCTCGGAAACCTTGCGCATGGCCGGGCGCAATTACGGCCTCAAGGGCATCCGTTTCGTGTTGTTCATCCTGATCCCGGCCGCGTTGCCGTCGATTCTTGCCGGGCTGAAAATCGGCTGGGCCTTCGCCTGGCGTACGCTGATCGCCGCCGAACTGGTGTTTGGCGCTACCAGTGGCAAGGGTGGTTTGGGGTGGTACATCTTCCAGAATCGTAATGAGCTATATACCGACAAGGTGTTTGCCGGGTTAGCGGTGGTGATCCTGATTGGGTTGCTGGTGGAGAACCTGGTGTTTGATTCGTTGGAGCGGGTGACGGTGAAGCGGTGGGGGATGCAGCGGTAGGTTCTGCGGTGTCTGATCTGGCCCCATCGCGGTCTTCAAGTGGATACAGCATTTGTGTTCGACCGAAACTCCACTGTAGCAGCGAGCCTGATCGCGATGGCGGTAGAGCATTCACCAAATTCTTCCGGTCCGCACTTTCCAATCGCCCACAAAAAAGGCCGTTTCTGTATCAAAACGGCCTTTGCGAAGTAGTTAAAGACCGGCGAAAAACACTTAAGTTCCGCCCAAAAAACAGTAACTTATAGAATTGTGCTCAAGTCGTGTTACTCGTCGGATTTCTATTGTCACAACCATGACACAGCCTCAGGATCGCGCCGTCATCCCCTTGAGGTTCCTCTATGAAGTTCTCCTCGATTCTCTTGTTGTCCCTTGGCCTGGTCAGTGGCTTCGCTTCTGCAGGCGGCACCACCGAAGCAGGTGTGGGCGGCGCATTGGGCGGGGTTCTTGGCTCGGTCGTCGGTCAATCGTTAGGCGGCAATACAGGTTCAACCATTGGCGCGGCCCTGGGCGGCGCGGGTGGTAGCGCAGTCGGCGCAGACAAACGCAGCCGTGGCGAAGCAGCCATTGGCGGTGCGTTGGGCGCAGCAGGCGGTAACGTGGTCGGCCGCAGCGTGGGCGGCACCACCGGCAGCCTGATCGGCTCCGCAGCAGGTGGCGGCGCCGGTGGCGCGCTGGGTAACTACATGGGCAACAAGAGCGATGACGACGATGATCGTCGCTATCGTCGTGGTTATGATGATGACGATCGTGGTTACTACCGTCGCGGCCATCCAGGTCGTGGTCATGCCTATGGCCATCGCAAGCATAAACATCGCTATCGCGACTGAGGCTTGAATCGCCTCGTTTACCGGTAGATCAAAAAATCGCAGCCCTCGGGCTGCGATTTTTTTTGCCTCTCAGATCGCCAGTCGCTCCAACGCCCCGCGCAATCCGGCAGGAATTGCCACCGGTTGATTCGTGGTCCGATCCACGAACACATGCACGAAGCGCCCCGCCGCACAGGCATCATCTTCACCTGTCTTGAACACCGCCAATTCGTATTGCACCGAGCTGTTGCCCAACTTGCTGACCCGAAGGCCGATCTCGATCCGGTCCGGGAAAGCGATAGAGGCAAAGTAGTCGCAGGCCGAACTCACCACAAACCCCACCACCTCGCCGTCATGGATATCCAGGCCGCCGACTTCGATCAGGTAGGTGTTTACCGCCGTATCGAAAAAACTGTAGTAGGTGACATTATTGACGTGACCGTAGGCGTCATTGTCGTGCCAGCGAGTGGTGATGGGCTGGAAGTGCGAGTAGTCGGTGCGTTGGGGCATCGGGTTGGACATCAGCGTCAGTTCCTGGGGTTGAATGGCTAGTTTAAGGTGAAACCGCGTCGTCCCCCTTCGCGAGCAGGCTCGCTCCCACCCTGGATCTCGGTCGTACACAAAACCTGTGATCAATGAAGATCAACTGTGGGAGCGGGCTTGCTCGCGAAGGGGCCTTCACAAACGCCACATAAATTCACATGTCAGCGAACCCTCGCCCCTCTGCCACCAGTTCACCAATCAACCGCGCCGGCGCCCAGTGATCGCCCTGCTTGGTCTCAAGCTGCAACAACCGCAGATGAATAGCTTCCAACCCTTGCTGATCCGCCCAGGCCATCGGCCCGCCCTTGTCCGCCGGGAAGCCATAACCGTTGAGATAGACCAGGTCGATGTCATGCGCCGATGCCGCGATACCTTCCTGAAGAATCTTCGCCCCTTCGTTGACCAGCGCCAGCAAACAACGCTCCAGAACCTCTTCAGGGCCGATCTCGCGACGCTGGAACCCCAACCCTTCGCTGACTTCAAGCACCAGCGCATCGACTTCCAGATCGTGCTCAGCCTGACGACTGCCCGGTTCGTAGTGGTAATACCCATCGCCACTCTTCTGACCAAAACGCCCCAGCTCGCACAAGCGGTTGTCCACTTGAACCTCCGGCGCATCCTGGCCTTTGCCAGCCAACTCCCGAGCGCGCCACTCCAGGTCGATGCCAACCACGTCGTACATGCGGAACGGCCCCATGGCGAAACCAAAATCTTGCAGCGCCGCATCCACCTGATAAGGCAAAGCGCCCTCCAGCAGCATCTTGCGCGCTTCGAGCACGTACGGATGCAGCATGCGGTTACCAATGAAGCCATGACAGTTGCCCGACACCACGCTGACCTTGCCCATGCGTTGGCCCAGGGCCAAGGCCGCATCGAGTACCGCCGGCTCCGTCTGGGCACCGCGCACGATCTCCAGCAATTTCATGATGTGCGCCGGGCTGAAGAAATGCAGGCCCAGGACCTGTTGCGGACGGCGAGTGGCAGCGGCGATGGCGTCAATGTCCAGCGCTGAGGTATTGCTGGCCAGAATCGCTTCAGGTTTGAGCAGGCCGTCGAGTTCGCGGAAGATCTTCTGCTTCAGCTCGAGGTTTTCGTAGACCGCTTCGATGACCAGATCGACATCGCGGATCGCTGCGTAATCAGCCGCCGCCGTTACCCGTGCAATGCGCGCATCCGCCTCGGCCTGATCGATCCGCCCCTGACGCACGTTGTGGGCGTAAGTCTCAGCCACGCTGGTCAGTGCCTGCTCAAGCATCTGCGGATTGTTATCGACCCATTGCACCGGCACCCCGGCGTTGGCCAGGCACATGACAATGCCACGGCCCATGGTGCCGGCGCCGATCACGGCGGCGCGCTGAATATCGAACGGTGTCTGGCTCATGATTGTTCTCTTGTTAGCGATCCAAAGACAGTCCTCACCATAGTCAGGCGCCGGGCTTTTTTGAAGTTTATTCCTGTGATGAGCGACATTCAGGGGATGGATAAGCTTTCAAAAACACCGATATCCCGTGGGAGCGGGCTTGCTCGCGAAAGCGGTGTGTCAGGCAACATCAATGTTGATTCTGATGGCCCCTTCGCGAGCAAGCCCGCACACATTGACGGTGTTTCAACTTGGCAGGTGCGCTTGAGCCCAGTCGCGCACGTCGCCATACGGATAATCCTCCAACGCCGCAAACCCCGGAATCGAGCGCGCCTTGAGCTTGGTAAACAGCGGCACGCTGATCCCACATAGAAATCTTGTTACGCGCTCAGCCGAAGGGAGGTTGCCCGTGTGCTGCTCGTGCCTGTGGATAAAATCACCACACAGCGCCTCGAAACTTTTATCCACAAGCGCCGGCAATTCCGGCGGTGCCGGCAATCGCGCCACGTGACCGTGACACACGGAACAATGCCCACACTGCCGGGGCGCGTTATCGTCGCCGAAGTACTCGGCCAGGCGGTAACCCAGGCAGTGGTCGGTAGCGAACAGATCCAGCATGGCGTGAATTCGCGCGATCTCGGTGCGCTCGTGTTGGGTGAAGTAGGCGTGCAATTCAGCGCTCAGGGTTTGGGAATCAAAGTCCGCTTGCAGCAGGCTGTAGACCTCGGTCATCTGCTTGCTTTCGACCTCGACCCAGCCCTTTTCCTGAAAATAATCCAGCGCCTTGACCACCCGACTGCGCTCGGCGGAATACTGCTCATACAGCGCATCGAAATTCACCGTGGCCCAGGTCCGTGCGCGGCTGGAGGTCTGGATGATCGCCGAGACGAAGTCCTTTCGTTCACCTTCAAATCGGGCAAGCAATGCTTCGGGTTCCTGCAAATACTTGAAGCGGTACTCGGCGTAATAGGCATAACGCGGGGCGATCATTGCGCGCAGTTCCAGCTGCACCAGCAAAGTCTTGAGCGGTAACTGGCGAATGTTGCTCTGATCGGCCAAAGGTCCCAGCAGAAACTCCCATTGCCCCTCGGGCGCAGTGGCTTGCAACTCGTCGAGCACACAACGAATGCCGTCCCGTTCCGGCGTGTCGCCGTAGACGAAGTTTTCCAGGACGTTGAGGCTGTCGCGGTTGGCCAGCACCAGGCAATCGGATGGCTGCCCGTCACGCCCGGCGCGACCGATTTCCTGGCTGTAGTTTTCGATGGATTTAGGCAGGTCGAAATGCACCACGTTGCGGATATCGCTTTTATCGATGCCCATGCCAAAGGCAATGGTGGCGACGATGCAATTGGATTGCCCACCCATGAACCGCCGCTGGATTGCTTCGCGCTGTTCGTGCGGCAAACCGGCGTGATAGGCCTGCGCCTGAATGCCGCTGCGGGTCAGATGCTCGGCAATGTGCTCAGCGGTTTTCTGCAGGGTGACGTAGACGATACTCGGCTGGCCGGGACGCTGGCTCATCCACTCGACAAGGCGTCGTCGCTTGTCCTGGCCGCGTACCGGTTCCACCAACAGATTGAGGTTAGGCCGGTAGAAACCGGTGGTCACCACATCCTCGGGGGCGATGGCGAATTTAGCCTGCATGTCGGCGATCACCTTGGGTGTCGCGGTGGCGGTCAGCAGCAGCGCCTGAGGGATGTTGAACTGGCGCTGATAGTCCGGCAGCTTGAGGTAATCGGGGCGAAAGTTATGGCCCCATTCAGAGATGCAGTGGGCCTCGTCCACCACCAGCAGCGAGATTGGCACCTGCTGCAAAAAATGGCGGAAGCGCTCGTTCTTCAGGCGCTCCACGGAAATCATCAGAATCTTCAGCTCGCCGGACTTTGCCCGGGCCATCACATCGCTGGCGTCATCGCGGCTCTGGGCCGAATCGATACTGCCCGCCGCAATGCCATGGCGCTGCAAGAACGCTAACTGATCTTGCATCAACGCCAGCAAAGGCGAGACCACCAACGTTAGGTGCGGCAGCAACAAGGCCGGCAGTTGATAGCAAAGGGACTTGCCCGAACCGGTCGGGAAAATCGCCGCCGCCGAGCGCCCGGCCAACACAGCACTGACCGCCGCCTCCTGGCCGGGTCGAAACTGTGGGTAACCGAAAACCTGTTCCAGGGTGTTGTGCATAAGCTGTCACTCCGTTGACCGCTGCGAAGCCCAAAGCCTAGCTGGCGAACGCAGCGGGTCGAGAAAAGGTCGGGGGTAAAAACGATACTGGATGATACAGCGTCACCCCATTGATTCCTTCGCCACGGATTGAAACAAACGAGGCACTTTGCCCCCCTGACATCAGCCCCTGTCAGCCGGTAAGGTTCACCCCGAGAAAAACCATCATCCGCGAAGTTTTCATCAAGGCAGGACGCCCGCACGCGGATTCTTATGAAGGAAAAACCATGCCATACACTCAGTTTTTACCCATTGTCCTTGTCTTTGCATCTCTGCTGCTGAGCGGGTGCATGAAGCTCCCTGACGAACCTCCGCTCCTCGCTACGCCCACAACTCTGGGCGGCGCCTCATAGACCTAGTCATCATTGACCCATGTCGGGTGGCTATGGCACCAACACCGCCACCCGCAACTGCTCATCCAGCGCCTGCTCATGAAACACTCGGCTCTTGCTCGCCCACACTGCATAAGCCGGGCTGATTTCGCCCGTGAACGCCGCCGCCAACTGACGCAAATCAGCGACGTTGCGCACACGTGGGCAGAAGAGTTCGCCGTCGCAATCCTGACTGGCATTGCGGTAGGTGACCAGCAACCGATCCCACAACCCATCACGCACTTGTCTGACCGATTTGAGCTTCACAGTCTGCACACCCAGTCGCTGTTTCAGACCCTGTTCATCCAGCGCTTCGCTGGCCAGCAGCGCCTTGCCCACCATCAACACCTCGGCGCGGGATGCCGTGTCGACATCTGCCTGGGTGGTCAGGGCATCGGGCCAACCGGTATGTTCAAGAGCCAGCGAATGACCCGCATCGGTAGCGCCCGCGATCCGCCAAACACCGGCCCATAACAACAAAATCGAGGCCATACGTAGCCATTGCATACCTAATTCCCTTTAAGAGTCGACTCAGACGTTTCGAAACGTCCTACAAAATCTGGCGCGCACCCTACGGAGGTTCAGTGCGCCACGCCTGACAATCCCGTAGGAATATCGACCTCTCGGGGGAAAAGCTTAAAAAATAGTCGGAACGTGCGTAGGAAAAGGTCGATAGCGCCGGTAAACCCCCTACAAAACCCGTCCATTTACGTCTTATTGCGACGCCTCGCTGCCGCCCTCTATAGTTTCCGACTCGGCTGAAAACACTGTGTCGGCCCGCCGGCGAGCCTGCCCGATTTCCCACAGGACTGACCTCGATGAATACGTTCCAACCGTTAACCAACCGCTATCGCCCGCTCAAAACCAGCTACAGCGAAACCCCCGTGCTGGTCATCGACACCCAAGCCAATCCTCACGAGATTCTCGACGCCGCCCAGCAACGCATCCGCGCCGCCAGCGATTTGCTCGAAACGCTCTATTGCCTGTGCTTCAAACAGGCTGACGTGAAAGACATTCCAAACATCGTCAGTGCGCTGTACCTGCTGACCCAGGATGGCAACGAATTGCTCGAAATCGCCCGGCAGCGACTGCCGAGAATCACCACCAATTGATGCCAGAACAAATCCAGACCCACATGAAGATCCCTGTGGGAGCCGGGCTTGCCCGCGATGAACGATAACGCGGTATGCCTGATGAAAAACGAAACATCCGATGCTCAACGACAACTCGATAAAGCGGCCTACGGCACATGGTTCAGAGCACAAGTACAAGCCAGCCTCGACGACCCTCGTCCCAGCATTCCCAATGAAGAAGTCAAACGTGTAATGGCAATTAAACGAGAGAAATTGCGGAAGGGATAAGTCCGTCAGCAACGGCCTATCAAAGCTTCATCCCGTTCCTACAAGCGGGGACTCCTTGTCGTCTATCGCTGCCCAGTGGCTCGCACCTATAGTCGTGACCGTCGCTGCCAAATCAGCGACTCGGGCTTGGTCACCCGAATTGAGAACTCATTTCGCTTCCGTTGTATGCTGCGGCATCTCAAGTGTCTGCACGCTATATGGTGGCTGTGTTCGGGACGTCTTCGGGCGTACCGGCAAAGTGAGTTCTCACCGGTTTGACCAACCCGAACACAGTCCGCCTCCCATCGCTTGGTCACGATGGCGGTGGTTTTCTCGTAATGCACTTTGAGAATTCTCACACTATGAATAACTGGAACCCGTTCACCAGCGATCGCTACCACCCACTCCAAACCAACCTCACCGATTCCCCGCCCCTGATCATCGACACAGAGGCCAACCCCCAGGACATTCTCGAAGCCGCTCTCCAGCGCATCCGAGCGTCCAGCGATCTCCTCAAAACCTTGCACTGCGTTTGCTTCAAACATGGCGACGTAGAAGACATCCCCCATATCACCCACGCGCTCTTCTTGCTGACCCAGGACGGCTACGACCTACTGAAAGTCGCCCAGCAACGCATGATGAACTGGAAAGCACCGGCCTGACGCTGAGTGAAGATCGTTCCCACGCTCCCGCGTGGGAATGCCTCTACGGACGCTCCGCGTTCGGCTCTTGGAGCGTGGAACATCGAAAGCCGTCATCGAGTACTGGAGGCAATTGATGAGCTAATGGAAAGCGTGCAACAGATAAACGAAATCCTACGCGGTGAGCGTGAGCCTTCCCGTGAATTCCATGTTGACGCGTTGCGAGTCAAAGAAATCCGCAAAGCTACCGGTCTGACTCAGGCCAGGTTCGCAACCTTGATCGACGACCGACTCGCCGCAAAGTCAGGCTTAATCGGTACACACCCAACGGAAGATGCGCCATGAACCTCTCTCCCAACTTCCCCGACGACCACGCCATGCGCCTGCTCATGCAGCTGCTACACGAAGAACTTGGCCTGCCTGAACGCAAAACGCTCAGCCTCAGCACCTCGATCAATTTCGACCTGAGCTGCGACGGCGCTGATGCGCGGCATTTGATGGAAGCGCTGGAAGAACAGTTTGGGATCGACTTCGTGGACTACGACGCCTATCGCTATTTCCAGCCGGAAGGGTTTGATGTGTTTCTCAAGCATCGAGCCAAGGGGCGTGGTGACAAGGTGCCGCTGACCATTGGCATGCTCTACCGAGCGATCAAGGTGCAACGGTGGGATACGCAGGAATTGGAGAGCCAGTAGAGCAGGTCCTCTGGCTGAAGCAGTTCGTATAACTACAATTATTCTGGCGTTATCCCCCCCCGAAGTGAAGGAATATTAGCTGTATGGCTAGAAAAACAGCGTCACTTCCCCCGCGTATTGCACGACTGCTTACCGACCTCGGCGAACGCCTAAAACTGGCCCGTTTACGTCGAAGGCTGACAGCTAAACAAGTGGCAGAGCGAGCCGGTATGTCTGTCATGACATTGCGATCTCTGGAGTCGGGTGGTGCGGGGGTGACGATGGGGGCTTATCTGTCGGTGATGCACGTGTTGGGTCTGGAACAGGACTTGAACAAGGTTGGCGATGCCGATGAAATGGGACGTCATCTGCAGGATGCTCGGTTAACCCGAGCCCCAGGCCCAAAGGCTAAAAAACCAAGGCGCGAACCAAGCACAACTGCCACCAAAGCAAGCAAATTATCCGGCTCTCGGACAGATAGCGTTATTCGTAAGTCGTCTCTCAGCGAGAGTGATCTTCGCGACTTCCCGCTGAATACCCACTCACTGTCCGCTTTACTGACAAGAAAAAACAAGCCAGCCCCCAACACATAACGAGTGAGGCATATTCTGGCGTGCATGGCTCAAAGGCTGGAGAAACCTGCAGTCTAGAAGCTCCAAAGCATCAAAAATACCGACCTATTTGCCAGGTCATTTGAGCTACACTTGAACATTGCACCGAGAGGCAGATGTCATGAGCGAACTGACGTTTCAGCAAAAGCAGGATTATTACGACAAGGTCCGCCGGTCGAACTACTTAGCGAGCTTGCGTCTTGAAGGCTTCGACACCACGCGTGCCGATGCTGAAAAACCGCTCCCAACGCGGGAATCGGTACTCAAAAAATATCGTCAGAATCCACGTTAATGGTGGATAAATACGGGGTCGGCCAAGACCCCTATTGCTACCCCGATAGCGACGTTCTACGTAATCTGCTCAACATCCATGATGAAGAGCAGCTACAGAAAGCAGAGCGAGAGCTATCAGAAATCGCTGCCGACAAATTTCGCCTCCTCCCTCCCCCGTACGACCTCAGCCTGTTGCAGCATATCCATAAGTCCTTGTTCTGCGACATCTACGAATGGGCCGGAGTGCCGAGAACTGTGAATATCAAAAAAGGCGATACGCTTTTTTGTACCGCAGAACGAATCATCCCAGAAGCCGAAAAAATCTTCCGTACCATGCAAAACGCTGCTTGGTTCATAGGCACCAGCAAAGCCGAGCTAGTCATTCACATAGCTGAGACGTACGGCGATCTAAACGTTATCCATCCCTTCCGCGAAGGGAATGGTCGAACTCAACGTATTTTGTTTGAACAGATCATCATCAATGCAGGTTTTGCCGTCGATTGGTGGCTTGTCAAAGATGCGGCTTGGATCCCTGCAAATATCGACGCCGTAACGTGCGACTACCGTGGCTTGGAAGCAATTTTCGAGCGTTGTATTGGTGATCCGCTGGACACGTCGCTATCACAGAACTGAGAGTTCTAAGGTCAAAAGTCGTCTACACGAACAAACTGGATGTACCCGCAATAACCTCACCCCCAGCTTCCCCGACGACCACGCTATGCACCTGCTCATGCAGCTGCTGCACGAAGAACTCGGCCTGCCCGAACGCAAAACGCTCAGCCTCACCACCTCGATCAACTTTGACCTGGGTTGTGACGGTGCTGATGCGCGGCATCTGATGGAAGCGTTGGAGGAACAGTTCGCCATCGACTTCGTTGACTACGACGCTTATCGCTACTTTCAGCCGGAAGGGTTTGATGTGTTTCTCAAGCGTCGGGCCAAGGGTCGTGGCGACAAAGTCCCGCTGACTATCGGAATGCTCTACAACGCGATCAAGGTGCAACGGTGGGACACTGAGAAGTTGGAAGGCATCTGTTCGAACGCGTAAGTGGCATTATTCTGGCTGCTTAGCGCTTTTTCAGCTGGAATAATGGCAGTTGTATTTCTGATGGTCCGAATCGCGCCCACAAAAAAGCCGCCCTCAAAGGGCGGCTTTTTCATTCGCTAAATCCAGGCCTTACAACTTCGGCCCAGCAGCCTTGATCGCATCGCTTACATCAAACTTCTTGAAGTTCTCAACAAACAACCCAGCCAACGCTTTAGCAGCTTCATCGTAAGCAGCCTTGTCAGCCCAGGTGTTACGTGGGTTCAACAGGCCAGTCTCAACGCCCGGCACGGCCAGTGGCACGTCGAGGTTGATGGTGTCCAGGTGCTCAGTCTCGGCACCGATCAACGCGCCGCTCTGGATCGCTGCGATCACGCCGCGGGTGGTCGGGATGTTGAAGCGTTTGCCGACGCCGTAGCCGCCGCCGGTCCAGCCGGTGTTGACCAGGTAGACCTTGGAGCCGAAGCCGCGGATGCGTTTGATCAGCAGTTCTGCGTACACGCCAGCCGGACGCGGGAAGAATGGTGCGCCGAAGCAGGTGGAGAAGGTCGATTTGATGCCGCTGCCGGAACCCATTTCGGTCGAGCCCACCAGAGCGGTGTAGCCGGACAGGAAGTGGTAGGCCGCTTGTTCTTCGCTGAGGATCGAGACTGGCGGCAGGACGCCGGTCAGGTCGCAGGTCAGGAAGATCACAGCATTTGGCTCGCCACCGAGGTTCTTCTCGGAACGCTTCTCGACGTGCTCCAGCGGGTAGGCGGCGCGGCTGTTCTGGGTCAGGCTGCCGTCGGCGTAGTCAGCCTTCTTGGCGTCGTCCAGTACCACGTTTTCCAGGACTGCGCCGTGCTTGATGGCTTTCCAGATGACGGGTTCGTTCTTCTCGGACAGGTCGATGCACTTGGCATAGCAACCGCCTTCGATGTTGAACACCACACCCTCGCCCCAGCCGTGCTCGTCGTCACCGATCAGGTAACGGCTTTCGTCGGCGGACAGGGTGGTCTTGCCGGTGCCCGACAGACCGAAGAACAGGGTCACGTCGCCCGCTTCGCCGATGTTGGCAGCGCAGTGCATTGGCAGCACGTCGGCGGCCGGCAGCAGGAAGTTCTGCACCGAGAACATGGCTTTCTTCATTTCGCCGGCGTAACGCATGCCCGCCAGCAGCACTTTCTTCTGGGCGAAGTTGATGATCACGCAACCATCGGAGTTGGTGCCGTCACGCTCTGGCACGCACTCGAAGTTGGCAACGTTGAGAACTTGCCACTCTTCACGGCCAGCCGGGTTGTACTGGGCCGGGTTGATGAACAGGCAACGACCGAACAGGTTCTGCCAGGCAGTCTGGGTGGTCATCTTCACGGCCAGGTAGTGCTCTTCGGCAGCACCTACGTGCACGTGGGAAACGAAATGCTCTTGCGCGTTGTTGAAGGCCTCGACGCGAGCCCACAGGGCATCGAACTTGTCGGCCGGGAACTTGCGGTTGATCGGGCCCCAGGCGATGGCGTCCTGGGTGGTGGGCTCTTCAACGATGAAACGATCGACTGGCGAACGGCCGGTACGGTGACCGGTGCGAACAACCAGCGCGCCGGTATCGGCAAGCTCGCCTTCACCGCGCTTCAGGGCTTCTTTAACCAGATCATCAACACTCAGATCGGTGTACACGGCGTTATTGGCTTGCGTCATGAGGTTCCCCGTCGGCCAGTGGCCGAGTGCTCCAAACGTTTTGTAGTAGAAAGTCGTGCACTACTACCGCGAAAAAAGTGGGCCGGATTATGCCAGAAAAGCCCAAAAAGTGTAGGGTCCTCCCGTCAGAACGGCGTTATTCCGGCGTTAAGCAGTGAATTTACCTGCGCTGAAACGTTTTAGTGACGGGTATCTGACGGCGTATCGACCCCTGCACCAGCAAACAATTGGGTGATATCGGCTGCGTCGAACAGGTAACGTTCGTTGCAAAACTGACAATCGATCTCGATGCGGCCGCCATGTTCGACGACCAGTTTCTGAGCATCTTCCAGACCCAAACTGACCAGCGCATTGCCCGAGCGTTCCCGAGAGCAGCTGCAACGGAAACGTAGTTTCTGCACATCGAACAGGCGCACTTGCTCTTCATGGTAGAGACGATGGAGCACGGTTTCGTTGTCCAGGCTCAGCAATTCATCGGCTGTCAGGGTACTGGCCAGGGCGGTGATGTGCTGCCAGCTGGCGGCGCGTTCTTCTTCGTCTTTCAGACGGTCGGCAGGCAATTGCTGCAGCAACAGGCCACGGGCACGACGGCCATCGGCGTAGAGCCAGAAGCGGGTATTGGTTTGTTGGGACATGACGAAGTAGTTGGTGAAGCAATCGGCCAGGGTTTCACCGTCGAGATCGACGATGCCCTGATAGCGCTGGCCCTGAGTCGGGTCGACGGTCAGCGCCAAGACACCATTGGGCATCAGGTCGGCAAGGGTCGCATCCGGGGCAATCCGGTCGGCTTCGTAACGAGCCAGGCCACGAATTTCGCGCTCGCTGGAACACTCGATCATCAGCAACGGCACCGGGCCTTCGGAACGGGCCTGCAGAATCAGCAAGCCATCGAACTTCAAGGTGCCAACCAGCAACGCTGCCGCTGCCATCAACTCGCCCAGCAGTTGTGCGACCGGCTCCGGATAGGCGTGTTTGGCGAGGACTTCGGCATAGCTACGCTCCAACCCAACCAGCTCGCCGCGGGTGTCGCTGTCATCGAAGATGAAGCGTTGGGTGTAGTCGTTATCCGATAGATGGGTCATAGGTCTGGGTATCTGAAAGGGTGACAAAAAAGAAAAATCGCGTCATTTCCGCATTTTTGGGCGGGCAACGTTCAGCCGTAAGGGCATTTTATGAACAATCCGGGGCTGTTCCAAGCAAGGTCAAACCTCGGTTTTCGACGAACGGTATTTTCATTTTGCCGCTGTCGAGTACACCCATATGGCTGCACAGGTGCGCGATTGCAAGTCTGTGCCCGACGGCGATCACTACTCGTCGTTGCTGTTACCGCGAAACTTGAACAGATCCCGGCGCTGCTTCTTGCTCGGTTTGCCATCGGTGCTCACGCCCAATGCTCCGGCCTTGCGCATGGCCGCAGCCGCCTCGCGTTTGGCAATGCTGGCCTCGGTTTCAGCATAGAGCGCCTGAGCCTCCGGCGCGCCACGGCGCACAATCGACAGCGCCTGGACCACCACCGTGCGCTCCTCGAAGCCGGTGCGAATCTGAAACTCATCGCCGACCCTCGGCTCCTTGCCTGGCTTGCAGCGCTCGCCCCGGCAATGCACCTTGCCACTCTCAATCGCGGCCTTGGCCAAGGCACGTGTTTTATAAAAACGCGCGGCCCACAACCATTTATCGAGACGGACCTTGTCGTCCTCTTCGCTTTTTTGTGCCATTGGATGACCTCATTCTGAAATATCGATGAACTGTACTACCGTTTCTGTCGTGCCATGAATCACCACGCTGTGGATTAGAATGCAGGCATTCCCCCGCACATTGAGGGATGGAAATTCGGGCAGTAGATATCTGTCGCCTTTTACCCATTATTCTGCGTGAATACCGCGAATTCGACCGCACGCGGTCTGAGCGGTTTTTGCCGGTTGAGCACTTTTGAAGACATTTGACCATTTGACCGTTATCGGTCTGCGCGAGTGGGTGGCGCTCCCGGATTTGGGAGTCGCTGGCCTTCGGGCAAAAATCGACACCGGCGCCAGCACCTCCAGCCTGCATGCCACCGACATCGAGCCATTCGAGCGCGACGGCGAACAATGGGTGCGCTTCACTGCGCACCTGGGCACGGTGGTGCAACTGCGGCATCGGCGCTGTGAAGCCCCGCTGGTAACGAGAAAAACCATTAAGAGCTCCAATGGCCATGCGCAGATGCGCTACGTGGTCAGCACCACCCTGGCCCTCGGTGATCGGGTCTGGCGGGTCGAGTTCACGCTCGCCTGCCGCAAGTCCATGCGTTATCGCCTGTTACTCGGTTCCAAAGCCCTGATCGACGGCCAGTTGGTGGTCAATCCGGGCATTAAATATGTACAAGACAAGCCGGTGTTCCCGGTATCTACCTTCTCCACAGGTGTTGCATGAAGATCGCTGTGCTGTCGCGGAACCCGCGTCTGTATTCCACCCGTCGTCTGGTCGAAGCCGGTATGGAGCGTGGCCATGAAATGGTGGTGATCGACACCTTGCGCGCCTACATGAACATTGCCAGCCACAAGCCGCAGATTCACTACCGTGGCAAACCGCTGGAGGGCTTCGATGCAGTGATCCCGCGAATCGGTGCATCGGTGACGTTTTACGGCTGCGCGGTGCTGCGTCAGTTCGAAATGATGGGGGTGTTTCCGCTTAACGAATCGGTAGCCATTGCCCGTTCGCGAGACAAACTGCGGTCGCTGCAATTGCTGTCGCGCCGGGGGATCGGTTTGCCGGTCACCGGCTTTGCCCACTCTCCGGATGACATTCCCGACTTGATCGAGATGGTCAACGGGGCGCCGCTGGTGATCAAGGTGCTGGAAGGCACTCAGGGCATAGGTGTGGTGCTGTGTGAAACGGCCACGGCGGCGGAATCGGTGATCGAGGCCTTCATGGGCCTGAAGCAAAACATCATGGTTCAGGAATACATCAAGGAAGCCGGCGGCGCGGACATTCGTTGTTTCGTGGTTGGCGACAAGGTGATCGCGGCGATGAAGCGCCAGGCCAAGCCAGGGGAGTTTCGCTCCAACCTGCATCGCGGCGGCAGTGCGAGCCTGATCAAGATCACACCGGAAGAACGCATGACGGCGTTACGAGCGGCAAAGGTCATGGGGTTGGCGGTGGCGGGGGTGGATATCCTGCGCTCCAATCATGGCCCGCTGGTGATGGAAGTGAACTCGTCGCCGGGGCTTGAAGGGATTGAAACCACCACCGGGAAGAATGTGGCGGGGATCATCATTGAGCATCTGGAGAAGAATGGTGGGCCGAATATGACGCGGACCAAAGGGAAGGGGTAAGGCTTACTCAGTCCTCCTGTGGCGAGGGAGCTTGCTCCCGCTCGGCTGCTCAGCAGCCGCAAAACCAGGCAACCGTGTTTTGGCGACAGGCATGCGGTTGTCGGGATCGGGAGTCCTTCGGCCTCCAGCGGGAGCAAGCTCCCTCGCCACAGAGCTCGGATGCGGTCGTTAGACCGCATCCCTCGGCAACATCAACCCAAGCGGCAACCGCACCCGCGCTTCCAGCCCGCCACCAGAACGGTTACGCAGCTCAACATTCCCGCCATGCATCGAAGCGATCCGCTTCACGATCGCCAACCCCAACCCGGTCCCCTTACCGCCCCGGGCCCGATCGCCACGGGTGAACGGGTTGAAGATCGCCTCCAGCTCCGACGGGTCGATTCCCGCGCCACGGTCCATGACACTCAGCACCACATACGGCGCACTGGTATCCCCGGACACATAAGCTGCCACTTCGACACCGCTGCCGGCGTGATGCAGAGCATTTCCGATGAGGTTGTTCAGCAACCGTTTCATCGACACCCGCCGCAGCGGGAATGGCTGAATCGGTTCCAGGTGCAAGCGCACTCTCTCTTCGTTCTGGTTATACGGTGCGGCAACTTCGCGAACCAGATCGCTCAGGTCCACTTCTTCCACCGACTCGTCACGTCCGTCACGAATGAAGGCCAGGAACTGATCCAGAATCGCGTCCATGTCTTCGATGTCGCGGATCATGTCGTCTGTCAGGTCACTGTGGGCGCCCATCAGTTCCAGGGACAGCCGCAAACGGGTCAGGGGCGTGCGCAGGTCGTGGGAGACCCCGGCCAGCATCAGTTCTCGCTCGCGGCCGGCCTGTTCGACGTCTTCAGCCATTTGGTTGAAGGCGCGATAAACCTCGGTCATTTCGCTCGGTGTATCGCTGATCGGCAGGCGCACGCTGCGGCCCTGACCCAGTTGCCTCGCGGCATAGACCAGGCGTTTTAGCGGTTGATTGAGCTGGCTGACGAAAATCCACGCCGAGGCGGTGGACAGCAGGCCAATGGCGAGGAACCAGCCGAGCACATTCCAGATTTTCTGGCCGCGCAATGGGTGCGGATACAACGGCACTTTCAGCCAGCCATCGCCCAGGCTGGGTGCGCGCACCCACAGCGCCGGCGGTGAGTGCATGCGTAATCGCACTTCGGTGTCGGCGCCCAGTTCGGCCTGCATTTGTCGCTGGTAGATCTCGCTGTAGGGCCAGTGCTGTTCGCCTTCTGGCACACCGGCACCCACCACCCGGATCAGGGTCGCGGCATCGGCGATTTTGGTGCGGTTTTCTTCATCGGCGGCCCAATAGGCACGCAGCGTCAGGGCGACGCCGTGGCTGTATTGGCGATCCACCAGCACATCTTCGTTCATCAACAGATAAACCAGGGTCAGCGCCTTAGAGAACAGGACGACGATCAGCACCAGCCACAGGGTGCGGGAGAAGAAGCTCTGGGGGAACCAAACGGGGGTTTTCATGAGTAACCGCTACACACTTGCAGGAGCGAGCATGCTCGCATATTGCGGATCACGGGTCTGCGGGAAAGGTCATCTGACCCCTTGCCCGCAAGACCCGCTCCTACAAATCACCGATCACTTCGTGGCGGCGCCATCCGGAACGAATACGTAACCCACGCCCCAGACAGTCTGGATGTAGCGTGGTTTGGACGGATCGGGTTCGATCATCCGGCGCAGACGGGAAATCTGCACATCAATGGAACGCTCCAGGGCATCCCACTCGCGGCCACGGGCCAGGTTCATCAGTTTGTCGCGGGTCAGTGGCTGACGCGCGTTCATGACCAGCGCCTTGAGCACCGCAAACTCACCGGTGGTGAGCATATGCACTTCGTCGCCGCGCTTGAGTTCGCGGGTGGCCAGGGACAATTCGTAGTCACCGAAGGTCACGCTTTCGTCTTCGCTGCCCGGGGCGCCCGGCACCGGTGCCGCCTGACGACGCAGAACCGCTTTGACCCGAGCCATCAGCTCGTCCGGGTTGAACGGCTTGGCCAGGTAATCGTCGGCGCCCAGTTCCAGGCCCTTGATGCGGCTGAGCTCATCGCCCTTGGCGGTGAGCATGATGATCGGAATCTGATTGTTCGCCGTGCGCAGGCGGCGGCAAGCGGTCAGGCCGTCTTCGCCGGGCAGCATCAGGTCGAGGACGACCAGGTTGAACACTTCACGCGCCAGCAGGCGGTCCATTTGTTCCGTGTTCGGGACGGCGCGGGCACGGTAGCCCTTGCTGACGAAAAAGCGCTCCAGCAGGCTGCTCAGCCCGGGATCGTCGTCAACAATAAGAATTTTTTCGCCTTCAGCAATGTTTGCAGTGCTGCTCATTGGATGCTCCTTTGATCTCGGCGCGCATTATGGCGTAGCTGCCGTTATACGCACCGTGTGCATTGTTAGCAGATTTTTCCTTCACCGCCAGAAAACCGGGCATTGTGCCTACAACCCGCGATGCCCCCGAATGGATAGAACGCTGGTTATAATGCGCGGCCTTTTGTGTCAGGCAACGTCTGATCGTTACTGTAAGCAGCCACTTTTTTTTCATGGCGCTGGCAGTAATTGTTCGATTTCACGGGTCAACGGGAAGCCTGTTGGCTCAGGTAGCGGCGCACGCCAGGCCGCTCAACCAGACTCGCCGAGCCTTTATCTCTGCGCCTGCGAGCCTGCTTTCACAATTTGTCAGGTGGTTTTATGGACAGCATCAACAGCCGCATCGCCGAGGAACTCGGTGTACGCCCACAACAGGTCGAAGCGGCCGTCGCGCTACTCGATGAAGGATCCACGGTGCCCTTCATCGCCCGCTACCGGAAAGAAGTGACCGGCAGCCTCGATGACATCCAGTTGCGTCATCTGGAAGAGCGTCTGCGCTACCTGCGAGAACTCGACGAACGGCGGATCAGCATCCTCGCCAGCATTCAAGAGCAGGGCAAACTGACCCCGCAACTCGAACGCGACATCAAACTCGCCGACACCAAGACCCGTCTCGAAGACTTGTACCTGCCGTACAAGCAGAAGCGCCGCACCAAGGGCCAGATCGCCCTGGAAGCCGGCCTCGGCGAACTGGCCGACGGTCTGTTCAACGACCCGACCCTGAACCCTGAAACCGAAGCCGCGCGTTTCATCGACGCCGAAAAAGGCGTGGCTGATGTGAAAGCCGCCCTTGAAGGCGCCAAGTACATCCTCATGGAGCGCTTCGCCGAAGACGCTGGCCTGCTGGACAAATTGCGCAACTACCTCAAGCAGGAAGCCACCCTCAGTGCCCGCGTGATCGCCGGCAAGGAAGAGGAAGGCGCCAAGTTCCGCGACTATTTCGAACACGACGAGCCGCTGAAAAGCATGCCATCGCACCGCGCGCTGGCGATTTTCCGTGGTCGCAACGAAGGCATTCTCAGTTCCGCGCTGAAAGTCGGCGATGAACTGCCGGGCACCATGCACCCGTGCGAAGGCATGATCGGCCAGCAATTCGGCATCCAGAACCAGAACCGTGCTGCCGACAAATGGCTGGGCGAAGTGGTGCGCTGGACCTGGAAGGTCAAGCTGTACACCCACCTGGAAACCGACCTGCTGGGCGAGCTGCGCGACGGCGCAGAAACCGAAGCAATCAACGTGTTCGCACACAACCTGCACGACTTGCTGCTGTCGGCCCCGGCCGGCCCGCGCGCTACCCTGGGCCTCGACCCGGGCCTGCGCACCGGCTGCAAGGTCGCCGTGGTCGATGCCACTGGCAAGCTGCTGGACCACGCCACGGTTTACCCGCACGTGCCGCACAACAAGTGGGACCAGACCCTCGCCGTGCTCGCCGCCCTGTGCGCCAAGCATTCTGTGGACCTGATTGCCATCGGCAACGGCACCGCCAGCCGTGAAACCGACAAGCTCGCCGCTGAGCTGATCAAAAAATACCCAGCCATGAAGATGACCAAAGTCATGGTCTCTGAGGCCGGCGCATCGGTGTACTCGGCGTCGGAACTGGCTTCCAAGGAATTCCCGGACCTCGACGTATCGATCCGTGGCGCGGTATCGATTGCCCGTCGTTTGCAGGATCCGCTGGCCGAGCTGGTGAAGATCGATCCGAAATCCATCGGCGTCGGCCAGTACCAGCACGACGTGTCGCAGCTGAAACTGGCACGCGGCCTGGACGCGGTGGTCGAGGACTGTGTGAACGCCGTGGGCGTCGACGTCAACACCGCTTCCGTGGCGCTGCTGGCGCGCATCTCCGGCCTCAATGCGACCCTGGCGCAGAACATCGTCAGCCACCGCGATGAGCACGGCGCGTTCAAAACCCGTGCGGCGTTGAAGAAAGTCGCGCGTCTGGGTGAAAAAACCTTTGAACAGGCTGCGGGTTTCCTGCGTGTAATGAATGGCGACAACCCGCTGGATTCGTCCGCGGTTCACCCGGAAGCCTATCCGCTGGTGCAGCGCATTGCCGCTGAAACTGATCGCGACATTCGCTCGCTGATCGGCGACGCGAGCTTCCTCAAGCGTCTCGATCCGAAGAAGTACACCGACGAAACGTTCGGTCTGCCAACGGTCACCGACATCCTGCAAGAGCTGGAAAAACCCGGTCGCGACCCGCGTCCCGAGTTCAAGACCGCCGAGTTCCAGGAAGGCGTCGAAGACCTCAAGGACTTGCAACTGGGGATGATCCTCGAAGGCGTGGTCACCAACGTGACCAACTTCGGCGCCTTCGTCGACATCGGCGTGCATCAGGACGGTCTGGTGCATATTTCCGCGCTGTCGGAGAAGTTCATCAAGGATCCGCGCGAAGCGGTGAAGGCCGGTGATGTGGTTAAGGTGAAGGTCATGGAAGTCGACATCCCGCGCAAACGCGTTGGCCTGTCGATGCGCATGAGCGACACCCCAGGCGA
The DNA here is from genome assembly GCF_053629455.1 of Pseudomonas sp. F-14 TE3482. Taxonomy (NCBI): domain Bacteria; kingdom Pseudomonadati; phylum Pseudomonadota; class Gammaproteobacteria; order Pseudomonadales; family Pseudomonadaceae; genus Pseudomonas; species Pseudomonas sp. F-14 TE3482. The sequence goes on along the minus strand of NZ_JBRJII010000001.1, from coordinate 1,013,352 downwards.
GAAAATCGACGGTGCCCGTGGCGCGCGTCCGGGTTCGGCACCACGCCAATCCCAGAACACTGCACCGCGCAAGGAAACCACGGCAGCAGCCCCGGCCAACAACGCCATGGCCTCGCTGTTCGCTAACGCCAAACAGTTGAAAAAACGCTGATGGAGATCCCGGCCGGCTTGACCGAAAGCGCGTTTTTCAAGCTGCTGGGATGTCGCTTGCACAGCCTGGAAACCGGGGTGGCGCAAGTCGCCCTGGGGCTTGAGCCAGAACTGCGCAATCGCGGCGGCAAGCTGCATGGCGGGGCTTTGTTCAGTCTGGTGGACATTGCCATGGGGCTGGCCTGTTCCAGCACCCACGGCTTTGACCAGCAGAGCGCAACCATCGAGTGCAAGATCAACTACATCCGCGCCGTCTCCGACGGTGAAGTGATGTGCACGGCACGGGTGATCCATCCGGGCCGGCGCACGCTGGTGGTCGAAGCCGACGTGATGCAAGGCGATAAACTCGTCGCAAAAGCACAAGGCACGTTCGCTGTCCTGTAGCTACCTAACCTCGATTTGAGTTAATTTCAGCGCATAGCAACCTGTGGGAGCGGACTTGCCCGCGATGGCGGTGTGTCAGACGACATGAATGGTGACTGACACTCCCTCATCGCGGGCAAGCCCGCTCCCATAGGGATCGTGCAGTTCTTGAATAATCGGCATATGGCCTGTCAGGCTCAAAACCAGGCGAAAACGCCAGTTTTAACTTCACCCTTGTAGACCGTCTTGCCCACCCCCATATTGGGGCGACTGACGCGTGAAGGAATCCAACTTGAGCGAACTTCTCAACCGCCGCCTGGCTCTGCTCGGCGAGCGCGCTAACCTCTCTCTGCTCGAACAGTGCCTTCACGGCATCGAACGTGAATGCCTGCGCGTAACCAGCGAAGGTCGCCTGGCGCAAACGCCGCACCCGGAAGAATTGGGTTCCGCGCTGACCAACGAACAAATCACCACCGACTATTCCGAGTCGCTGCTGGAATTCATCACGCCAGCCCTGCCAGACCCGGCGGACACCCTGGCGAGCCTCGATAAGATCCATCGGTTTGCCTACAGCAAGCTCGGCAACGAATACCTGTGGAGTCCATCGATGCCGTGCCCGTTGCCGGCCGAGGAAGACATCCCGATCGCTTATTACGGCACCTCCAACATAGGGCAGCTCAAGTACGTCTATCGCAAGGGCCTGGCGCTGCGTTATGGCAAGACCATGCAGTGCATCGCCGGGATCCACTACAACTTTTCCCTGCCGGAAAAGCTCTGGCCCCTGCTCAAAGAGGCTGAAGGCTTTGACGGCACCGACCGCGACTATCAGTCGTCGGCCTACATCGCGCTGATCCGCAATTTCCGTCGCTATAGCTGGTTTCTGATGTACCTGTTCGGTGCTTCGCCGGCGCTGGACGCCGGTTTCCTGCGCGGTCGCTCGCATCAGCTGGAACAACTGGACCCGGACACGTTGTACCTGCCGTACGCCACCAGCCTGCGCATGAGCGATCTGGGTTACCAGAGCAACGCCCAGGCCGGTTTGACGCCGTGCTACAACGATCTGACCAGCTACACCGACAGCCTGCGCAAAGCCGTGGCCACGCCGTATCCGCCGTACGTCGAGATCGGAACACACCAGGACGGTGAGTGGGTTCAGCTCAACACCAACATTCTGCAGATCGAAAATGAGTACTACTCCAACATCCGTCCGAAACGCGTGACCTACACCGGTGAGCGGCCGATCCAGGCGCTGGTGGCCCGGGGCATTCAGTACGTCGAAGTGCGTTGCCTGGACATCAACCCGTTCCTGCCGATGGGCATCGACCTCACCGAGTCGCGGTTCCTTGATGCGTTCCTGTTGTACTGCGCGCTGAACGACAGCCCGCTGCTGACCAGTACCTCGTGCGGCAATGCGACGTCGAACTTCCTCAGCGTGGTCAAGGAAGGTCGTCGTCCGGGCCTGCAGTTGCAACGCGACGGGCACCCGGTAGACCTGAAGGAATGGGCAAGCGAGTTGCTGGAAAAGATTGCGCCATTGGCGGCGTTACTGGACCAAAGCCATGGCGGCGAAGCTCACAGCAAAGCACTGGACGCACAGCTGGCCAAGGTCAAGGACTCGTCCCTGACGCCATCGGCTCAGGTGTTGGCGGCGATGGCCGAGCACAAGGAAAGCTTTGCTCAGTTTTCCTTGCGTCAGAGTCAGGTGCATGCAGAGTTTTTCCGCAGCGAGCCACTTTCAGGTGAAGAACAAGCTAGATTTGAAGAGTTGGCACGTTCGTCGCTGGCTCAGCAGGTGGAGCTGGAACAGAACGAAGTCGGCGATTTCGATGTGTTTGTCGGGTCGTATCAGGCGAGTATTCTGGCGATCAGTAATTAGATCGCAAACCTCTGTGGCGAGGGAGCTTGCTCCCGCTCGGCTGCGCAGCAGCCGTAAAATCTGCGACAGTGGTCAATCAGACACACCTTCGCTGTTTTTGGGAGTCCTTCGGCCTCCAGCGGGAGCAAGCTCCCTCGCCACAAAAGCGATAAACAACCATGCGGCCTTAGAATTTTCCGCTCATAAGATAATTCGAAAAAGTTATTTATTTTCGGATTCTTATATCATTTAGTCTCCTTTTCACGCCGACTCTCGGTCGCCTGACAAGGAGCTTTCCCGATGAAACTGACTTCTCCTCTTCGCCTTCTGGCCGTCGCGTTTCTGGCTTCGGCGAGTTTCCTGGCTCAGGCGGCAGATGTGACCGTCGCCTACCAGACCACCGTTGACCCGGCCAAAGTCGCCCAAGCCGACGGCACCTACGAAAAAGCCACCAACGCCACCATCGACTGGCGCAAATTCGACAGCGGCGCCGACATCATCGCCGCCATCGCTTCCGGCGATGTGCAAATCGGTTACCTCGGTTCCAGCCCCCTGACGGCGGCAATCACCCGCAAAGTTCCGGTAGAAACCTTCCTCATCGCCACCCAGATCGGCGCCGCCGAAGCGCTGGTTGCGCGAGACGGTTCCGGGATCAAGACCCCGCAAGACCTGATCGGCAAGAAAATCGCCGTACCGTTCGTTTCCACCGGCCACTACAGCCTGCTGGCCGCGCTGAAACACTGGAACATCGATCCATCGAAAGTCACCGTGCTCAACCTCGCGCCGCCAGCAATCATCGCGGCATGGAAACGCGGTGATATCGACGCCACCTACGTCTGGGACCCGGCCCTCGGCGTGGCCAAGGAGAACGGCAAAGTGCTGATCACCTCGGGCGAGTTAGCCAAGTTCGGCGCACCGACTTTCGATGCCTGGATCGTGCGTAAGGATTTCGCCGAGAAGCACCCGGAAATCGTCACCGCGTTCGCCAAAGTGACCCTCGATGCCTACGCCGACTACCGCAAAGACCCGAAAGCCTGGCTCGCCAACCAAAGCAACGTCGACAAACTGGTGAAGCTCTCCGGTGCCAAGGCCAGCGACATTCCATTGCTGCTGCAAGGCAACGTCTTCCCGCTCGCGGCTGATCAGGTGCTCACCCTCGGCGCGCCGACCACCAAGGCCATCACCGACACCGCGGTGTTCCTCAAGGAACAGGGCAAGGTCGAGGCCGTGCTGCCGGACTACGCGCCGTACGTCAGCGCCAAATACATCACCAACTGATCGGGAGTTAACCGCGATGGCTTTGCTTCAGCTGGAGCGCATCTGCGCACAGTATCCCGGCGCAGCGGAACCTGTGCTGGCGGATATTTCCCTGAGCCTGGGGCCCCGGCAGTTGCTGGTTGCCCTCGGCCCGTCCGGCAGTGGCAAGACCTCGCTGTTGAACCTGATTGCCGGTTTCGTCGAACCCAGCGCCGGGCGCATCACCCTTGACGGTGTGCCGGTCAAAGGCCCGAGCGCCGAGCGCGGCGTGGTGTTCCAGGATGACGCCCTGTTGCCTTGGCAGGACGTGCTGGCCAACGTCGGCTTCGGCCTGGAACTGGCTGGCGTCGCCCGGGACCAACGCGAAATCCGCGCCCGGGAAATGCTCGCGCTGGTGGACCTTTGCGGTTTCGAAAATCGCCGAATCTGGCAACTCTCGGGCGGGCAGAAACAACGTGTCGGCCTCGCTCGCGCCCTCGCCGCAGACCCTCGGGTTTTGCTGATGGATGAACCCTTCGGTGCCCTTGATGCCTTCACCCGCGAACAGATGCAGGAGCTGTTGCTGCAAGTCTGGCAGCGCACCGCCAAACCGGTGTTCCTGATTACCCACGACATTGAAGAAGCGGTGTTCCTCGCCACGGATCTGATTCTGCTGGCGCCCAACCCCGGGCAAGTCGTCGAGCGTCTGAGCCTGGATTTCGGTCAACGTTACGCCGCCGGCGAATCGGCGCGGGCGATCAAATCCGACCCGCGCTTTATCGAAACCCGCGAACACGTGCTCGCCAAAGTGTTCTCCCAACGCAGTGCCGTCCAGCGACAGGAGCGCGTATGAGCACCTATGAAGTTCCCGCCGCGACGGTGAAACCGGACTCAAAGGTGAAGAGCTCGGCGGTAATCCCGCTGCGTCGCAGTTTGAACACACGCTGGATCAGCTTGCTGACATTGGTCGCTCTCGTTGCCATTTGGTGGGCCGTCACGGTCACAGGTTTGATCGAACCGCTGTTTCTGCCGCCACCGTCCGCCGTGCTGCAAAAAGGCTGGTTGCTGGTGACCACCGGCTACATGGATTCGACTTTGTGGCAGCATTTGGGCGCAAGCCTCAGCCGTATTGGCCTGGGCCTGGGCTTCGCCGTGCTGACCGCCGTGCCGGTGGGCATCGCCATCGGCCACAACCGCATCGCTCGCGGCATTCTTGATCCGCTGATCGAGTTCTATCGCCCGATTCCGCCGCTGGCTTATCTGCCGCTGATCGTGATCTGGTGCGGCATCGGTGAGTTGTCGAAAGTCTTGTTGATCTACCTGGCGATCTTCGCCCCGATCGCGATAGCCACCGCCACTGGCGTACGCACCGTCGACCCGGCGAAATTGCGCGCCGCCCAGTCGTTGGGCGCAACTCGGGCGCAGTTGATTCGGCATGTGATTCTGCCCAGTGCCTTGCCGGACATTTTGACCGGCGTGCGGATTGGTCTGGGTGTGGGTTGGTCGACATTGGTAGCCGCCGAGTTGATCGCCGCCACCAGTGGTTTGGGCTTCATGGTGCAATCGGCCGCACAATTCCTGGTTACCGATGTGGTGGTGCTGGGGATCCTGGTGATCGCGCTGATCGCTTTCGCCATGGAAATGGGCCTGCGTGCCCTGCAACGCAAACTGGTGCCGTGGCATGGTCAGGCTCACTGAGTAGAGCGGGTCTATGACGAGGGGCAAGCCCCGGGGTTGAGCCCACCACAATCTCGCGTAGGCGCTGCGTCGCTCTTTAATTGAACGCGATGTAGAAGTAGCCCAGCTGTGGATCCCGCCCCATCGGGGGGACCCTCGACACGAAAATGTCTTTCACCCGGCCCAGTTCCGGCAATTCCATCCCACACAAGCCATCGACAAAGTCAGTGGGTTGCAGGCTATTGAACTCGACGCTGAACGGCATGCGCTCGCTGTTTGGCAACTGTGAGCGGGGCGTTTCTGCAAGGGTGTCGATATGGATCGGCAGTTCACTGCCATCGGGCAGTCGCAGCGTCCCCGTCTTGCCCAGCAGTGCCTGAAAGTGTTGGCTTTGAACCTGTTGCAGCATGGCATCACTCCATCAGCAAAAGTGGCCGGGGGATTGGCATCCCCCGGCCAGACCCTCAGTTGCGCGAAGGGAAAAGACCGTTCAGGGCGATGCTGAAGTTGAGCACCAGGAACGGGTTCATCACCTCCATGGGCAAGCCGTTGCCGGCGGACGAGATTTCCCCCGTTACCGTAGTGGCCACGCCCTTGAGCGGCACGGCCGCAGCACCTTGCTGATCGGAATAAATACTCGCCGAGCCCGGCCCACCGCCGGAGGCGCCGATGTACGAGTTGGTGGCGGTCGGGTTGGTGACCGGGTTGCTCGCCGGGCTGGCCAGTTGCAGGGTGGTGGTGGCGGTGAGCCCGGACAGGGCGTGGGTGTGGTTGGGCAGGTTATTGATGGTCGCGGTGACGTTCTCGGTGCCGGAAACTTCGCCGATGACGCGCGGGGTCAGGCCCAGGCCGTTGCCCATGGCGACCGGCATGCGACCTTGCAGGTTGGGCAGCATGAAATTGGTGGTGCCATTGCCTCCGTAGTAGGTTCCCAGCAGTGCGAAAACCGTGTTGTATTGCGCGATGCTCAGCGTCTGGCCGTTGCACAGGGCCCAGCCGTTGGGGGCGAAGTTAAAGGCGAAAGACTGAATAGTGCCGATGAATACTTCCATGGTTCCTCATCCCTCAGGTTAGTGTCTGATACGTCACGTTGCAGGCCCGGTTAACCCGGGCAGTTCGCGCTATCAGCCGACTCCTTTCATCTCCATGGCTGGGTCACGCCACGCCAAAGCGTAGACGCTGATCGGAATGATTGCCGGACGTCGTCCGTCGCAAGGCCAGCATCGACGTCGGGCTCGCGCCTGTCCTACAGTGCTCGTGAAGCTTCGGTTTTCACATGGCCGTTGCAAGGGGAGGTAATGGAGGCGCGCAGAGAAACACCGCTGGGCGATACCCAGGACCCGCATGCGATGCCGGGGTTGTGGGCGGCTGTCCGTCGCTTGCTGCAATGGGCGCGGGAGCACTGGCTGTTGCCGATCCTGGTATTGGCCACGCTGGTGCGTTTTTACCACCTGACGGCGGCAGCGATCCGGGGCGACGAAGGGGCCAGCCTGTTGCTGAGCCAGTATTCCCTGGCCGGGATCTGGGAGCACGCGGCTCATGATGTGTATCCACCCCTGTATTTCATGCTGCTGCACGGCTGGATCGACCTGTTCGGAGAGGGCATTTTTTCGATTCGCAGCCTGAGTGCGCTGCCGGGGATTGTCACGGTGGGGCTCGGCGTCTGGTTGGTGGACTTGCTCGCTACCCGCCGTGCCGCGTTGCTGGCCGGGGTCCTGCTGGCGCTGCTGCCCACGGCGGTACATTACAGCCAGCAAGTGCGCATGTATTCGTTGCTGGGGCTGTGGCTGATCGGTGCCACGATCGCCTTGATGTATTGGATCAGGCGGCCGCAAAGCACACGTTACCTGGTGATTTATACCCTGCTGATGAGTGCGGCGTTCTACACCCATTACTTCACGGCGTTTTGCGTGCTGTGTCACTGGTTGTATCTGGGACTGATCCGTGTGCAGCCAGGGTATCGATTGCGGCACATTCAGCGCTCTGGCTGGTGGCTGGCCAACATGGCGATTGTGGCGTTGTACCTGCCATGGCTGCCCAATCTGTTCGATCTGGTGCAGCACATGGATCAGCTCCAAGCCAATGTCGACGTGGGGTGGGAGGCGCCCGTCACGCTCGGCTCACTGCCTTCAATGATCTGGTCGTTCCTGATCCAGGACGATGGCGAGAACCTGCCCACACTGATTTTTATTGCGTTGCCACTGGCGCTGCTGGCCCTGGCGGGCGTGGCGCTGGCGCGCGATCGCAGTGTTTTCCGTGGCAGTGCGCTGGCGCTGATCTACACCGTTTTCCCGTTGTTGTTGGTATTTGCGGTGTCGTTCATATCGCCGGTATTCATCGAACGCTACCTGAGCGCTTATGCCTTGGGCTTGCCGATGCTTGTGGCGCTGGCCATCGATCGTTTGTACGCGGACTTCAAGGTAGTGGCGCTGGGCGTGCTGATGCTGTTTGTCGGCGTAGAACTGGTGGGGCTGAAGAACAATGCCACGGTGGATACCGACGATCAGATCAGCGTCATGGTCAGCTATGTGAACCAGCACTTCGCTCCCGGCGACCGAATCGTCGCGCCTTTGCCCCAGGGTTGGCAGAAGTAGGCGGTATTCAAAGGCTTAATCGGTTCATTTTTCAACTGGCTATATGAATCGCCTTTTCCAGTCGATTTAGCTCCGATTTGATATCAAAACACCACTAGTTGGATGGCCATTCATGGTCTACGCTCGTCATATAAAAGGACTTATGACGGGTGAATGGATGCAGCACTTTCACTTTATTTCCGGCTTGCCGCGCTCAGGCTCGACCCTGCTTTCTGCCATTCTTTTGCAGAACCCGCGCTTTCATGCCGGTATGACCAGCCCCGTGGGTGCGCTCTTTTCCGGTGTTCTGGAACAATGCAGCGCCGGCAGCGAATTCGGTGCGGTGATCGACACCGACCTGCGTCGCCGTCTGTTGCGTGGCCTGTTCGACTCTTACTACGCCGACAAGGCCGACAAACCGGTGGTGTTCGACACCAATCGCCTGTGGAGTTCGCGCCTGCCGGCGATCAGCGATCTGTTCCCTCAAGCCAAAATCATTGCCTGCGTGCGCAATGTCGCTTGGGTCATGGACAGCATCGAGCGCCTGTACCGCGCCAACCCCTTCGAAAACACCAAGCTGTTCGGTGATGCGGTCGAACGCAACACGGTCTATAGCCGCTGCGAAACCCTGGCCCAGCGCAATCGGCTAGTGGGGTTTTCCTGGGCCGCCCTCAAGGAAGCCTATTACGGCGAGCACGCCGACTCGTTGCTGATCATCGATTACGACCTGCTGAGCCAGGCGCCTGAGCGGGTGATGCGCCTGGTCTACGACTTCATCGGCGAACCCTGGTTCGAACATGACTTCGATCATTTGGCTTACGACGCCCCGGAATTCGACCAGGCCCTCGGCCTCTCGGGGCTGCACAAGGTGAAGGCCAAGGTCCAATTGCAATCCAGGCGAACGATCCTGCCGCCGGACCTGTTCAAGCAGTACGCCGAGTTGTCTTTTTGGCTCGATGGCTCAGCCAGCGCCGCCAATGTCATTCGTATGAAGGCCGACGCCGCGATCAGTTGATCGCGGCGTTTTCATTGATGCCTCAGAAAGTTCGAGTCCGGGTGAGCAGCATGTGGTGGAGCAAAGGCAAGTCGCGGGTTACCGAAGGCGCACGAGCGCTGGCCTCGCCAATGATCATGTCCCTGGAGCCGCGCATGCTGTTCGACGGCGCGGTGGCCGCCACGGTCGCCGACACTGCCCAAGCCGACAGCCATGCCACCGCCGAGGCGGTCAAAGCGCCGACCGCCGATCAACCGGTCGCCAGTAAAGACACCCACGGCCAGGCCGATGCCACACCGGCGCCAGCACCCGCTGCGGTGCCGGGGCAGAGCGTGGTGTTCGTCGATTCGCGGGTCAAGGACGCTGGCAGTCTGCTTCAGGGTATTGCTCCCGGTACCCAGGTGGTTCAGCTGGATGCCAGCAAAGATGGCCTGCAGCAAATCGCTGATTATCTGGACGGCCATCAGGGCATCAGTTCGGTGCAGATCATTGCTCACGGCAATGCGGGCGATTTGTGGCTGGGCAACAGCTACTTGTCTGCCGACAACGTCGCGGACCGCAGCGCGGTGCTGGCGGAAATTGGCAAGGACATGAACGTTGGCGGCGACATCCTGATTTACGGCTGCTATACCGCCGACGGCGAGCGCGGCTTGAATTTTATCGACTCGCTGGCTCAATTGACCGGCCGCGATGTGGCTGCCTCCAGCGATCGCACCGGGCTCGGTGGCGACTGGGATCTGGAAATTGCCACCGGCAACATCGAAAGCGCCAACGTCCTCTCGACCACGGCCATGAGCGACTATCAGTGGGGCCTGGCCACCTGGACCGCCACCAACAACGCCAACACGGGCGTAGGTTCGTTGCGTGCCGCCATCGCCTCGGCGCAGAACGGCGACATCGTCACCTTCAACGGCAGCATGACGGTGCAGCTGACCTCCGAACTGTTGATCAACAAGAACATCACCGTTGATGGCGACTTGAACAACGACGGTGCGGCTGACGTGATTCTCGATGGTCAGTATCAGACCCGAGTGATTGAAGTGTCGTCTGGCAGCATCGTGACGCTTGATGGGCTGGTGATCACCCGTGGCTTGGTGTCGGGCAACGGTGGCAACGGAGGCTACGGTGCCACGGGCGCGATGGCCGGGGGGATTTTCAACGCAGGGATTCTGACCCTGAACAACGTTACCGTGACCTCCAACGCCGCTTCCGGTGGTGGTGGCGGCGGTGGTGTGACGGGCGCTTTTTACGGCGGTGGGGGTGGCGGTGGCGGTGGTTTGGGCGGCCAGGGCGGTGGGCATGGCGGTTCGGCAGGGCCGGGCACCGGCACATTGGGCGGTCAGGCGGGCGGCGGCGGTGTCGGTGGTTACGGCGGCGGTTATGACGCCACCCACATGGGCGGTCGCGGCGGTACCACCACTGGCGGGGCTGGCGGCGTAGGCGTTTCCTATTACAGCAACGGCGGTAACGGTGCGACGGCCACCAATGGCACGCTTTCCATTGGCGGCGGTGGCGGCGGGGCCGGTTGGGACAAGGTGGGTGGCGCCGGCGGCAACGCGGTGGGCGGGATCTACAACGCCAGCAGCGGCACCATCACCATCGTCGGCACGTCGACCATCAGCAACAACATTGGTGCCGGCGGCGGTGGGGGCGGTGGTGGTGGCCAAGGCAGCAATGCCAGCAATGGCGGCATTGGTGGCCGTGGCGTCGGTGCGATCTGGAACAAAGGCACGCTGCTGATCACAGCCGCCAACTTCGCGGCCCTGGCCGGTAATGCCGCGGCCAGTGGTGCCGGCGGTACCGCGCAGGGCGGAGGTACAACCGGCACCTCGCCGACCTCTGTCGCGACCATCTACAACGACGGTGGTGTGCTCAACACCGCGTATTCGCCACCGCCGACCGCGACGATTGTGGTCGCTGACACTACACTGAGCATCGGCGAAACGTCCCTGGTGACCATTACCTTCTCCGAGGTGGTGACCGGTCTCACCAATGCGGATCTGACCATCGCCAACGGCACCTTGACTGCGGTAAGCAGCGGCGATGGTGGCATCACCTGGACGGCAACCTTTACCCCATCCGCCAGTATTTCCGATACGTCCAACGTCATCACCCTGGACAACACCGGTGTGATCAACATTCTGGGCACCGCCGGCGTCGGCACCACCAACTCCAATAACTACACGGTCGACACCGTACGCCCGACCGCCAGCATCGTGTTCACCGACACGGCGCTGAGAGTCGGCGAAACCTCGCTGGTGACCATCACCTTCAACGAAGCGGTCACCGGTCTCACCAATGCCGATCTAACCATCGCCAACGGCACCTTGACCTCGGTGAGCAGCGGCGACGGCGGCATCACCTGGACGGCGACTTTCACGCCTAGCGCGAGCATCACTGACACGAGCAATCTGATCACTCTGGACAACACGGGCATCGCGGATTTGGCGGGCAACGCCGGCAGCGGCACCACCGACTCGAACAATTATGCGATCGATACCGTACGGCCGACGGCGACCATCGTGGTGACAGACAATGCGCTGAGAATCGGTGAAACCTCGCTGGTGACCATCACCTTCAGCGAAGCGGTCAGCGGTTTCACCAACGCCGACCTGAGCATCGCCAACGGCACCTTGACGGCGGTCAGCAGCAGCGACGGTGGCATCACCTGGACCGCCACGTTCACCCCGAACGCGAGCGTCAATGACACGACCAACCTGATCACCCTGAACAATACCGGCGTGGCGGATCTGGCGGGCAACACCGGCAGCGGCACCACCGACTCGAACAATTATGCGATCGATACGCTTCGTCCAACCGCAACCATTGTGGTGACGGACAATGCGCTGAGAATCGGCGAAACCTCACTGGTGACCATCACCTTCAATGAAGCAGTCAGCGGTTTCACCAACGCCGACCTGACCATCGCCAACGGCACCTTGAGCGCGGTGAGCAGCAGCGACGGCGGCATCACCTGGACCGCGACCTTCACACCCTCCGCGAGCACCAACGACGCGACCAACCTGATCACCCTGGACAACACTGGCGTGGCGGATCTGGTGGGCAACGCCGGCAGCGGCACTACCGATTCCAACAACTTTGCGGTCGACACCGTACGCCCGACGGCCACCATTGTGGTTGCGGACACCGCGCTGAGAATCGGCGAAACCTCGCTGGTGACCATCACTTTCAGTGAAGCGGTCAGCGGCTTCACCAACGCGGACCTGACCATTACCAACGGTACGTTGACCGCGGTGAGCAGCAGCGATGGCGGCATTACCTGGACCGCGACCTTCACGCCGAGCGCGAGCATCAACGACACCACCAACCTGATCACCCTGAACAACACCGGCGTGGCTGATCTGTCGGGCAACACCGGCAGCGGCACCACCGATTCCAACAACTACGCCATCGACACGCTCCGCCCGACCGCGACGATTGTGCTGGCCGATCCCACACTGACAGCGGGCGAAACCTCGCTGGTGACCATCACCTTCAGCGAAGCGGTCAGCGGGTTCACCAACGCCGACCTGACCATCGCCAACGGCACCTTGACCGCGGTCAGCAGCAGCGACGGCGGCATCACCTGGACCGCCACCTTCACGCCAACCGTCGGCGTGAGTGACCCGAGCAACGTCATCATCCTGAACAATACCGGTGTGGCCGATCTGGCCGGCAACACGGGCAGCGGCACCACCAACTCCGGCAACTACACCCTCGATACAGTGCTGCCGACTGCCACTATCGTCGTCGCGGACACTGCGTTGAGAATCGGTGAAACCTCGCTGGTGACCATCACCTTCAACCAGGCCGTGACCGGTTTCACCAACGCCGACCTGACGATTGCTAACGGTACATTGACCGCGGTGAGCAGCAGTGACGGCGGCATCACCTGGACCGCCACTTTCACCCCGACCGTCAGCATTACCGACGCGACCAACCTGATCACATTGGACAATACCGGCGTGCAGGCTGCCGCCACCGGTAACGTGGGCAGCGGCACTACCGACTCCAACAACTACGCCATCGATACCGTGCGGCCAACGGCAACCATTGTGGTGGCGGACACCGCGCTGAGAATCGGCGAAACCTCGCTGGTGACTATCACTTTCAGCGAAGCGGTCAGCGGCTTCACCAACGCGGATCTGACCATTACCAACGGCACCCTGACCGCGGTGAGCAGCAGCGACGGCGGCATTACCTGGACCGCGACCTTCACGCCGAGCGCGAGCATCAACGACACCACCAACCTGATCACCCTGAACAACACCGGCGTGGCTGATCTGGCGGGCAACACCGGCAGCGGCACTACCGATTCCAATAACTACGCCATCGACACCGTGCGTCCGACTGCGACGATTGTGCTGGCCGATCCCACACTGACAGCGGGCGAAACCTCGCTGGTGACCATCACCTTCAGCGAAGCGGTCAGCGGTTTCACCAACGCCGACCTGAGCATCGCCAACGGCACCTTGACCGCGGTCAGCAGCAGCGACGGCGGCATCACCTGGACCGCGACCTTTACGCCAACCGTCGGCGTGAATGACCCGAGCAACGTCATTACCCTGGCCAATACCGGTGTGGCCGATCTGGCCGGCAACACGGGCAGCGGCACCACCAACTCCGGCAATTACACCATTGATACGGTGCTGCCGACCGCCACTATCGTCGTCGCGGATACTGCGCTGAGCGTCGGTGAAACCTCGCTGGTGACCATCACTTTCAGCGAAGCGGTCAGTGGCTTCACCAACGCTGACCTGACGGTTGCCAACGGCACGTTGAGCGCGGTGACCAGCAGCGACGGCGGCATCACCTGGACCGCAACCTTTACGCCGACCACTGCCATCACCGACACCAGCAACGTCATCACCCTGGATAACAGCGGTGTACAAAACGGCTCGGGCAATGCCGGTAGCGGCACCACCGATTCCAACAACTACGCCATCGACAACGTGCGCCCGACGGCCACTATCGTGGTCGCGGACGCGGCGCTGGCGGTGGGGCAAACCTCGGTGGTGACCATCACGTTCTCCGAGGCGGTGACCGGTTTTACCACGGCTGACCTGACCGTGAGCAACGGTACCCTGAGCAATTTGAGCACCAGCGATAACATCACCTATACCGCCACCCTGACGCCAACGGCGAGCGTCACCGACTCGACCAACCTGATTACCCTGGACAACACCGGAGTGATCGACGGAACAGGCAACACGGGGACCGGTACCACCGATTCGAATAACTACGCCATCGACAGCCTACGCCCGACCGCCACTATCGTGCTGAGCGACACGACCCTGAAACCGGGCGAAACCGCGCTGGTGACCATCACCTTCAGCGAGGCGGTAACGGGTTTCGACAACGCTGACTTGAGTATCGCCAACGGCACGTTGAGCGCGGTGAGCAGCAGCGACGGCGGCATCACCTGGACCGGGACCTTCACTCCCACCGCCGGGATTACCGATACCAGCAACCTCATCACGTTGAGCAACGGCGGCATCTCGGACCTGGCCGGCAATACAGGGGCAGGCACCACCAACTCGGCCAATTATGTAGTGGAAACCGAAGTGCCGACCGCCACCATCGTGGTTGCCGATAATGCGCTGAAGGTCGGAGAAACCTCGTTGGTCACCATCACGTTCAGCTCGGCGGTCAGCGGTTTTGACAACGCCGACCTGACGGTAGCCAACGGCACCCTCAGCAACGTTTCGTCCGTCGATGGTGGCGTGACCTGGACCGCGACCTTCACGCCCACTGTCAGTGTGACGGACACCACTAACCTGATCAGCCTGGATAACAGCGGTGTGACCAACGTGTCGGGCAACAGCGGTGTTGGCGTGACCGACTCCAACAACTACGCGATTGATACCGTTCGCCCTGACGCGACCATTGTGGTGGCGGACAATAAGCTGGGCATTGGTGAAACCACCACGGTGACCATTACCTTCAGCGAAGCGGTGTCCGGTTTCGACCTGGCGGACCTCAGCGTGGCCAATGGCGTGCTGTCCAACCTGGCCAGTAGCGACGGCGGTGTGACCTGGACCGCCACACTCACACCGACCGCGAGCCTTAACGATGCGACCAACCTGATCCTGCTCGACACCGGCAATGTGTTCGACGCGGCGGGTAATGCCGGCGCCAGCATCGCCATTTCCAACAACTACGCACTCGATGCGACTCGCCCGACCGTCACCATCGTGGTTGCCAACCCGAACCTGGGCATTGGCCAGACGACGCTGGTGACCTTCACGTTCAGTGAGGCGGTCAGCGACTTCGATTTGTCGGACTTGAGCGTCACCAACGGCGAGCTGACCAATCTGGCCAGCAGCGACGGCGGCAAGACCTGGACCGGAACGTTCACACCCACCGCGAGCATCACTGACCCGAGCAATTTCATTGCGCTGGACACCAGCAACGTGACGGACCTGGCGGGCAACATCGGCGCCAGCGTCGCGGTGTCCAACAACTACGCCATCGACGGCGAACGGCCGACGGCTACGGTGGTGGTTGCCAACCCGAACCTGGGCGTGGGCCAGACCTCATTGGTGACCTTCACCTTCAACGAAGCTGTGAGCGGCTTCGACCTGTCCGACATCAGCGTGGCGAACGGCAGCTTGTCCGGTTTGAGCAGCAGCGATGGCGGTAGAACCTGGACCGCGACCCTGACGCCGAACGCCAATGTCAGCAGTGGCAACAATGCGATCAGCCTGAACGTCGCTGGCGTCAGCGATTCAGCAGGCAACACGGGCAGCGGTGTCAGCCTGTCGAACAGCTATGCGATCAATACGGTCGTTGCACCGTCGTCCCCGCCTGTCGTGGTGCCGCCGGAACCCGAGTTCCGGGTCACGGTTCCTGTCAGCGTGCCCGATCTGCCCAACGTGCCATTACAACCGATCATCTTCACTGCGCCCACTGGCGATCTCGGCTCGCCGCTGACCTTTACCCCGCTGTTTGAACAGCGAGTGATCGGCAACGGCATTCGGCCTTTGGGCGATATTTTCATGAGTCACGGGGCACTGACGCCCAGCTTTATCGCGCAGGTATTCAGCAGCAGTGAAAACGGTGGCGATGGCTCAGGTCACGGCTTCCTCGGTTTTGGCGGCGGCGATGGCGGGGTCTTTGGCAGCAGCACGCTGTCGAATCTGTTCAATCAAGACGCGGGCAGCGAGGGGGACTCGCTGAACGCCTTCGGCCATAACTCAATCAGGATGGGAGATGCTTCCCAAGGGCTGCGCGGCGTGTTTGGCGCGCCGAGTCTTGGCCAGCAATTGCAACAACTCAAAGACACCGAGCAGCGGCAGGTCGAAAGCCTGGCCGCGGCTTTGCACCAGGTCGGCATCAGTGAAATGCAGGCCTGAAAAACCATTAAAGCAGGGCGGCACCCGGGGGCTCCAGGGATGAAGAGAAGTCAGAAGTTATTCGGCGCCAGCCTGCTGGCGCTGGCGATCAGCGGGTGTGCAGTCACCAGTGAACCGATCGAACGCAGCGTCAGCCAACAGCGCGCCAAAAGCGATCTGCAAAACATGTACAAGGGGCAGGAGCCTCTCAGCGGCCCGCTGACCCTGCACCAGGCCATGGCCCGGGCGGTGAAATACAACCTCGAAGGCCGGCTCAAGATCATGGAAGAGGCCCTGGCCAAGCGCCAACTCGACCTCGCCAGTTTCGACATGCTGCCGCGCATGGCGCTGGACGCCGGTTACGTGGGGCGCAACAACGTCAGCGCCTCCAGCAGCCAGAGCGTCGAGACCGGGGCCCAGTCCCTGGAACCGTCGACCTCCCAGGACCGCGACCGTGAAGTGGCGGACCTGACCATGGTCTGGAACGTGCTTGATTTTGGTGTCAGTTACATCAGCGCCAAGCAACAGG
Organism: Pseudomonas sp. F-14 TE3482; assembly: GCF_053629455.1. NCBI lineage: Bacteria > Pseudomonadati > Pseudomonadota > Gammaproteobacteria > Pseudomonadales > Pseudomonadaceae > Pseudomonas > Pseudomonas sp. F-14 TE3482. Next base: position 996,641 of record NZ_JBRJII010000001.1, on the reverse strand, counting down.
GCGACCAGCGACTGATCGTCCAGGAGCGTCGGCGCAAGGTCATCAATACCATCGTGCAGGACGTGCGCTCGGCCTATTGGCGAGCCATGGCCGCCGAACGTTTGCTCAAACAGATCGACAGCCTCATGGTCCGGGTCGAAACCGCTCGCACCAATAGCCAGAGCATGAGCGAGCAGCGTATTGGCGATCCGATTCAGGCATTGGGCTATCAACGCTCGCTGATCGAAGCCACCCGGCAACTGGAAGAACAACGCCGCGCACTGTCGTTGGCGAAAACCGAATTGGCGACCCTGATCAACCTGCCGCTGAGCACCGAGCTGACGCTGGCGACCCAGGACGATTACATCATCCCGGAACTCAAGGTCGACCTCGCCAGCCTGGAGCAGGAAGCCCTGACCAGTCGGCCGGAGTTGCGCGAGCAGGACTACCAGACCCGGATCAGCGCCGCCGAAACCCGCAAAGCCATGCTGCGTCTGCTGCCGGGGCTGGAGTTTGCCGCTGGTGGGCATTACGACAGCAACTCCTTTTTGGTGGAGCAGGGCTGGGCGGATTACGGGGTGAAAGTCACCTGGAACCTGTTCAATGTGATTTCCGCACCCGCCGCGATTGACGTTGCCAAGGCCGGTGAAGAAGTCGCCGCGGCGCGCAGGCAGGCGATGTCGATTGCCATACTGGCGCAGCTTTACGTGGCCAACGCCAACTATCGCGAGGCGATGCGGCAGTTCAAGACCAATCAGCAACTGTCAGACATCGATGGGCAAATCGTCGGCCAACTGCGCAATCGTCACCAGGCGGCCGGGCTGGGCGAACTGGACCTGATCCAGGGCGAGCTGAACACCTTGCAGGCCGATCTGCGACGCGACCTGTCTTACGCCGACCTGCGCAACGCTTACGGGCAGATCTTCGCCAGCGCCGGTCTCGATCCGCTGCCGGACGAAGTGCAATCGACTGAAGTCCAGTCCATCGCCACGGCCCTGGCCAATCGCGAAGAGGCCTGGGCGGCGGGCAACATCTCAGTGCCGGTGGCCCATGCCCCGGTCCAATAATCTGCTGGCGCCGACGGCGAGCATCAGCCGCGCCCAACGGGAGACCCGCAACGGCCATCGCGGCACGGCAATTTTGCTGACCGGTTTGCCGGCCGCGGGCAAGTCAACATTGGCCCAGGCACTGCACGCCGAGTTGTTCGAGCACGGCGTGCAGAGTGTGGTGCTTGATGGCGACGGACTGCGGGTCGGGCTCAATCGCGATTTGGGGTTTACCGACAGCGATCGCCTGGAAAACATCCGCCGTGCCAGTGAACTCGCGGCACTGTTGGTCGAGAACGGGCAGGTCGTCATCCTCGCGATGATCGCGCCTTTGGTGGAGTTGCGTGAAGTGTTCGCCCGACGATTGGGGGAGGATTACCGTGAAGTCTGGTGCAGCGCCTCGTTGGCGGTGTGTGAACAGCGCGATCCCAAAGGTCATTACGCCCGGGCTCGACGGGGTGAGTTGGCGGGGTTTACCGGTATTTCCGCGCCTTACGAACCACCGCCATGCGCGTCGCTGGTGCTCGACACAGGCGCGCAGTCGGTCGAGGCCTGTCTCGACCGTTTGCTGACCTGGCTCGGCGAATGCGCGGTGCTGCCGAAACGATGAGTCGGCCGGCCTTCTCCCGCTTGCCGGTAACGGTGGATTTACCGTTGCTGTTGCAGGCACTGGCGGCGATTGGCGAGGGCGACTGGCACAGTCACTTCAATAGCGATTATTACGCTGGCGACTGGAGCGGCGTGGCACTGATTTGCGCGGCCGATGCCTTGACTGAACTGTCGCCCGGTCGCGGCGAGACGCTGTTGCGTGCGCCTTGGCTGCAAGATGCTCGATGGCAACAAGGGCTGCGGGATCTGCCGCTGCAGATCGTCTGCGCGCGTCTGCTGCGGCTCGGCCCGGGCGGGCGCATTCACGAGCATCGCGACTATGACCTGGGCGCGCCAGACGCTGACTTGCGTCTGCATATCCCGTTGCTCAGTCCACCCCGAGTGGACTTTCTGCTGGACCGCCAGCGCATGCCGATGGCCGCTGGCGAATGCTGGTTTCTCGACCTGTCGCGGCCGCATCGCGTGGACAATCGCGATACCCGGGCACGGGTTCATCTGGTGCTCGATTGCCGGCCCGATACCTGGCTGGAGCAAGCGATTCTCGACGGGTTGGCAACCACGCCGCCGCCGCAAATCGGTCATGACGCTTTAGCACAGTTCCAGGCATTGGTGGCCAGCGATCTGCAGCTGTGCAAGTCCTTGCAGGGGTTGCAGGACAACGAAGCCTTTATCGTCCGTACCCTGGAACTGTCCGCCGAGCGTGGACTTGCGTTCACCGCTGAAGAACTGCGCGCGGCGATGCGCGACGGTCGCCGTCAATGGAATCAACAATGGAGCGCCTGACCCTGGAAGGCTGGTTGCCGATTCGCGTGTGGCAAGAGGCCGGGCAATGGCAAGTCGACTGGTGCTGGTTCGGTGACACGCCGCTGCATCAGCCGTTTTTTCGTGAGGCCGTGGAAGACGCGCTGCGACTGCCGTTCAATCAGGCGTTTCGCCGGAAATCTGCATTGTCGACCCTCGCTGACTGGCAGGTTTGCAGCCCTGGGCTGGCCCCGAGTGCGTTTATCTTTCATGCCTCGCGATGTGGCTCGACCCTGATCAGCCAGATGCTGGCGCAACTCGACAGCCACATTGTCGTCAGCGAGCCACCGCCGCTGGATGCGTTGTTGCGCAGTGATTTGCCCGCCATCGAGCGCCGTGCTGCCATCGAAGGGGTGCTGTCTGCTTACGGGCAACGTCGGCTTGGCATGGAGCAACGGCTGGTGATCAAACTCGACGCCTGGAATATCGGTGAACTGCCGTTGTTGCGCGAGTGTTTCCCCGAAACGCCGTGGTTGTTTCTTTATCGCGATCCACTGGAAATCGCCGTTTCGCATCTGTGTCGCCCGGGCATGCACATGGTGCCGGGGATGATCGGGGCGAGCGTGCTGGATGAGAAATTTCCGTTCAGCAGCCGTGAGGATTACATCGCCCGGCGATTGGGGCGATTGCTGGCGCAGGGATTTGCGCAATGCCGGGCGTTTGGCGGCCTGGCGGTGAACTACAGCGAACTGCCGCAGGCCATGGCGGGGCAGTTGGCAACGTTCTTTGCATTGGATGTCGAGCAGCGCAAGCAGGTGTTTGCGACGGTGGGACAACATGCCAAGCAGCCGTCGCAGGGGTTTGTTGGTGACAGCGATGACAAGCGTCGAGAGGCCTCGGTGCTGCTTCGTGATCGGGTGAATCAGTGGGCGAGGGAGTCTTATGAGGCATTGGAGCAATTGCGCAAAGTATGAGCGCAATGGCTTTTGTGGCGAGGGAGCTTGCTCCCGCTCGGCTGCAAAGCAGTCGCAGGTTTTAGGGCCGCTACGCGACCCAGCGGGAGCAAGCTCCCTCGCCACAGTCATCAGTGCATCAAGGCTTGGACGACAAGTCCGCCATCCCCTTGAGCAACTCGATAGGCAGCGGGAAGACGATGGTCGAACTCTTGTCCCCGGCGATCGAACTCAGCGTCTGCATGTAACGCAGTTGCATGGCCCCCGGCTGACGGCCGAGCATTTCAGCCGCCTGCATGAGTTTTTCCGAGGCTTGCAACTCGCCTTCGGCGTGGATCACCTTGGCCCGACGTTCCCGTTCGGCCTCGGCCTGCTTGGCGATGGCGCGAATCATCGATTCGTTGAGGTCCACGTGCTTGATCTCGACGTTGGCCACCTTGATGCCCCAGGCGTCGGTCTGCGCATCGAGTACTTGCTGGATATCGACGTTCAGCCGTTCCCGTTCGGCCAGCAATTCATCGAGTTCATGTTTACCGAGCACCGCCCGCAACGTGGTCTGCGCCAGTTGGCTGGTGGCCATGAGAAAGTCTTCGACCTGAATGATCGCCCTTTGCGGATCGAGCACGCGGAAATACAGCACCGCATTGACCTTGACCGAGACGTTGTCCCGGGTGATGACGTCTTGCGGCGGTACGTCGAGCACCACGGTACGCAGGTCGACGCGAACCATTTGCTGGACCACTGGAATCAACAGGATCAGGCCAGGGCCCTTGACCTGCCAGAAGCGTCCGAGCTGGAACACCACGCCGCGTTCGTATTCGCGCAGGATGCGGAAGGTCGACCCCGCCAGTGCAATCAGCAATAACAGCAGCGCGGCAAAACCCAGTTGCAGACCCATGACTATTCTCCGCCATCATTGTTTATGCGGGCGCCGCGTCAGCCGCGACCACTTCCAGCAGTAGACCCTTGCGTGCCACTACCCGGACCTGTTGACCCGGTTGCAGCGGTGTTTCGCTCATTGCCTGCCATTGCTCGCCTTGCAGGTGCACCCAGCCGATATAAGCGTTACCGGCCTGCAACGACGTTATCGGCGTCACGGCGCCCAGTATTTCGGCGTCACCGCTGACGTTGCGGCGCGGTCGGGTTTTCAAGGCGCGGATCACCAGGAAAATCAGTAGCAGTGCGCTGATCAGTCCCAAGCCGATCATCAACGGAACAGGGACTTCGGCGTTAGTCAGAATCACCGCCCCAATCACGAACATCACAAGGCCGCCCAAGCCGACCACGCCGTAATTGGGCAAGGCCGCCTCGGCGATCAGAAACGCAATGCCGAAGGTGATCAACCAGAGCCCGAGGGGATCGGGAACCAGCACCATGAGAGTGTCCGCCGCGAAAACCGGTCCGCTCAGGGCCAGCAACAGCGCAATTGCACAGCAACGCATGTTCACTTGACCCTCCGGGAGAGTCATCCGTCCGCGAGCCGTTCAGGGCTCTGTATACAAGTCTAGTTGACCGAGCATTGGTATGAATTTTGACCCGTTGTCGAAAGCGTCCGACGGGCGGATTTCCCGTCGGAACCCCTCGGTGGGCCTAGACTTTTAATGGAGACAAAAAAGTTAACCATCGTCCGTGATTCGTTGCTGCGGACACCGAGGTGCATCATGCGTATGGCAAAAACCGTGCAGAACAGCCTGGACAAGGCTCACTGCGAATATGACATCGTTTCTCACCCGCACTCGGCCAGCAGCCTTGAAACGGCTCGGCTCGCGGGCATTCCTGCCGAACGGGTCGCCAAATCGGTGATCCTTGACGACCGCCACGGGCATTACTTGATGGCCGTGCTGCCTGCCAGCCGTCACCTGGACCTGAGCAAAGTACGTGGCAGCGGCGAATGGCAAGTCACCCGTGAAAGCAACCTGCCGCACCTGTTCGACGATTGCGAACGCGGTGCCGTGCCTGCACTGGGCGAGTCTTATGGAATGGACATGGTCATCGACCCACTGCTGACCCGGCAGAAAGACATCTACCTCGAAGCCGGCAACCACAGCAATCTGGTACACATGAGCGTTCCGGAATTTCTGAAAATGGTGCCGCATGCCGAGGTGTGCGAGTTGAGTCTTTCGGCATAACAGTCGCCCCGACTGACGTCATTGCGGGCAAGCCTCGCTCCTACAGGACTTGCGAAAACCCTGTGGGAGCGGGCTTGCCCGCGAATAGCCGCACCCCGGTCACCCATCCAATAAGCGATCACGAAGGAGCCAGACATGGAATCCCCAACCCACAGCCTCCCATCCCTGTTCAAACAACTCGGCCTGCCGGATGACGCCGAAAGCATCGATAAATTCATCGCCACCCATTCACCACTCAAGCCCGAACTGCACCTGGCGGACGCGTTCTTCTGGAACGAGAGCCAGGCAGAGCTGCTGCGTGAGGAGATTCTGGATGATGCGGATTGGGCTGAGGTGGTGGATCAGCTGGATGTGCTGCTGAGGAAGGGGCGAGGGGTGTAAAAAAATCTGGAGAAAAATGGCGAAATGTAAAAAAAACTGGTGAGTGGTAAAAAAAATCCGAGTAAAAACTTAATTTGTCAGCTTTTTCCAGGGTTGCTCAGAAACAGGTAATAGACCAGAATCAAGACCTCAATTGAGGTCTTAATTATGCAAAGTGTTCTGGCCGACATGGCGGTTAGCGTGTCTGAGTTGAAGAAAAACCCATCTGCAGTTCTGAGCGGTGCTCACGGTGGGCCTGTGGCAGTGCTGAACCATAACCGAGTGATGGGATACATGGTTCCGGCCGATGTTTTCGAGCAAATGATGGAGCGCCTCGATGACTTCGAGTTGGCGGAAATTGTTCGCTCGCGTAGAAATGAAAAGCCGGTCCCGGTAAACCTGGATGACCTATAAGCTTGAATTCCTGCCCTCCGCACGCAAGGAGTGGGACAAGCTGGGGCATACATTGCGTGAGCAGTTCAAAAAGAAACTGGCGGAACGACTTGAATTGCCTCGAATCCCTTCCGATTCGCTGCATGGGATGCCTGATTGCTACAAAATCAAATTGAAGTCATCGGGATACAGGCTTGTGTATCAAGTTTTTGATGAGCGTGTAGTCGTTTCTGTGGTGGCGGTTGGTAAGCGCGAACGCAGCGATGTGTACGACCGAGCCAAGAAACGCTGATAGTTCTCAGACCTCTCCTGTTTTTGCTGCTGCCCAAGCGTCGACCCGACGTACGGCGCAACTGGCCTCAGCCAACGCCCAAGTCGCCATGAACCAGATCGATTTGCTCCTTGCTTTGGGTGGCGGCCGGGAAAGCGGACGAACGCAAGGGTCACACCCCGGCAAACCCTGAGGCCGTTGCTATGCTTTGACTTGATGGGGGCGCGTGGCGAACCCGTCGATCAAGGCTTGCGTTGATCATGGGGATCTAATAATGAAAAACCCTTACGCTCCCGGCTTCTGGTGCGCCATTGCGGCATTGGTTTTGCTGTCGGCCACCTATTTCTACGGCGTCATGCTGGCCCACGAGCTCGACACGGCACTGATATTCCTCGACAGCGCGGCGGCGTTGATCGCCGTGATGGCTATCGTGGTGGTCGCCTGGGCTTCATTACAGAACCAGCGCATCAAGAAGCGACAACTTGAACAAGGCAAGACCCTGGTGCTGATCTGGGACACCAAGGTGGCTTTGCGTCGCGTCGAAACGGTGTTCGACCGGTATTTCTGGGGCAGTTACTGGCAACCGGGGCGCACGTTCCAGGAAGTCATGGGCGAACTCACCGGCACGCCGTTGGAAAAAAGCCTCGAAACCTTGAAAAAACAATGCCTGGCGCTGGACAAGCAAGTGGCCGATGAAGGGTGGCACTGGCTCAACAATGCGCGAGAGCTGTCCGATGTCGCCAACGCCATGGCCCGTGAACGCTATCAGCTGGATTTCTGCGACCCGCGCGCGGAAGTGACCGGCGGGGCGGTGATCAATCGGGATTTTGAAGTGCTGGTGTATACGTGGACGGCGCGGCTCAAGAGCTTTGATCATCAGCTTGATGAAATTGAAGTGCAGTATTCGTGAATTGAGGTTGGCTGGACTGACGCCATCGCGGGCAAGCCCGCTCCCACAGGTTCAGCGCAATCCTTGTGGGAGCGGGCTTGCCCGCGATGGCGATCTCATGACCACCAAAACTCTCGCCCCCATGCGCGGTCCACAGACACTCTTTCACCTTTAATCATTGGGCCGCTTTGCGGCGCAAATGCTAATCTCCATCCCACTTTCAGCACAGTCGTGACCGCAACCCGCATGGGTTCAGGGAAGACGACCACACTTTCAACAACGGACATTGACGGGTACTTCATGAATAAATCAGCAGGCGTGCTTCTAGGAATTGTCGTGGCCATCGGTGCAATCAGCGCTGGCGGTGCGTGGTACACCGGCAGCAAACTCGACGGGGTGCTGAATACCTCGATCACCGACGCCAACAAAGAACTGCAAGCCGCGCTGGCTGGTTCCAACGGCACGGCGTCGCTGGAACTGGTGTCGCTGGACCGCCATGTGTTCAGCAGCACCGCGCACTACCGCCTCAAGGGCGAGGGCGAGATGTTTGGTGAAACGCCGGTCGAGTTGCTGTTCGTCGACCGCATCGAACACGGCCCGCTGCCGTTCTCGCGCCTGGTGTCGCTGAAGTGGTTGCCGGTCCTGGCGACCAGTCACTACGAGCTGGAAAAGACCCCGCTGACCGAAAAGTGGTTCGCTGCCGCCAAGGACAAATCCCCGGTCAAAGGCGTGGTTAACATCGGCTACGACAATTCCACCAAGGGCACCCTCGAGTTTCTGCCGCTGGAAGCCGCACTGGATGACAAATCCAATCTGACCTTTTCCGGTATGAAACTCGATGTAGCCGCCAGTGCCCAGGCGCAAAAGGTCAAGGCAGACGGTTATATGGACAGTCTGAAGCTGACCACCGTGGCTGAAGATCAGACCCCGGTGCAGGTCGAGCTCAACGGCTTGACCGTGGCCAGTAACCTGAACAAAAGCACGTACGGCTATTACACCGGCGAAAACACCGTCGAGCTGACCCACAGCAAGACCACCTTCGGGGCCAAGCAGTCGGTACTCGGCGTCAAGAACTTTGAAATGAAGAACAAGACCGAGGAATCGGGCACCAACGCTTCGGGGCGTGCCGATTACAAGGTCGGTGAAGTGTCCTTGAACGGCAAGGTTATCGGCTCTGCGCAAATGGCCATGAGCCTGAAAAACCTCGACATCCCGTCAACGATGTCGCTGATGCAGATCTACCAGACCAAACTGCAACCGTACGAAAAGGCCGCCACTGAAGCCGCTGCCGCCGGTCTACCGGCGCCGGAACTGAACCTGACCCCGGCCGAAGAGGCGCTGGTCAAGACCAGCCTGGAGAAACTGCTGGCCGCAGGTCCCCAGGTGGCTCTGGAAAACCTCTCGTTCAACACCACCAACGGCGAAAGCCGCGCCAACCTGGTGCTGGACCTGACCAAACCGCAGTCCATGGACTTGCCGCCAGACCAGTTGGTCAAGCAGTTGATCGCGCTGCTGGACTTCAACCTCTTGGTGTCCAAGCCAATGCTGGTTGACGTGCTCACCGTGCAGTCGCAAATCGACGGCCAGACCGATGCCAAGCTCATTGCCGATCAGGCGAGCGCAACCGCCGACATGTTCAGCAGCATGGCGGTGGGCACGCAACTGGCGAAACTGGACGGTAACAACGTCGTCACCAAGCTGCACTACGCCAACAATCAGGTGGACTTCAACGGCCAGAAAATGACCCTCGAGGAATTTGTCGGCTTCGTGATGAGCAAGCTCGGCGGCGCCGGCAACGTCAGCATCCAGTAAAACTGCAGGCATCACCGCAACGCCCGGCCTCTGCATTACGCAGACGCCGGGCGTTTTGCTGTCTGGGGTTTGGAAACGGGGAGAGGGGGAGGAGGTTCCAATGCCAGTCAATCAAGGCACGGAACCTGTGGGAGCGGGCTTGCCCGCGATGAGGTCGTGTCAGTCGATAAAGATGTTGACTGATAGATCGCTATCGCGGGCAAGCCCGCTCCCACAGGGGCTGCGCTTGGCTGACTGGTACCAGAGAAGGCCCGAGCGACACGAATCTGAACAATTATTGTGCTCTGAATAGTTGACTTCGCTTGCATGCAAAACTGCGTCGATAAAGCCTGGCCGGGTCTTTCGATCCGGCTTTCCGCTACGAATGGGCAAGGGGACATTACGACCCGGCTGGCCATGTAAGGATGCTGACGAATGCCGTGTATTGCTGGTCCCTTTATTCATCGTGGTTTACGCCCCTTGTTTCGCGTTGCGCTGTGCGGCCAATTGCTGTGGCCGGTGCTGGCGTTCGCCGATACGCCTTATGACCAAATGGTTCGCGATGCACGAGCCGGCAACTACACGCCTGCGCTGGCTGTATTGCGCCAGGTGCCGGTCAACCAGGCCACCACCGGCCAGATTAGCGATCATTTGCAGATCGCCAGCTGGGCCGGTCTGGACGCTGAAGTGGTTCAGGTCTATGAGACCCAAGGGCACAATCGGGCGTTGCCGGTTCAGGCCCTGACCGCCACCGCGCGTGCCTATCGCAACCTCAAGCGCTGGGACTCGGCGACCCAGGTATACAACAAGGCCCTGGCCCTTGACCCGAAAAATGCCGACCTGCAGCTGGGGTTGGCGATGACCCAGGCCGATGCCGGTAAGCCTGACGAGGCGGTTGTCCGCGCCAGGGCGCTGGTGGCGGCGAAACCGGATGATCCTTCCCGCCGCTTGGCCCTGGCCTACGCCTTGACCCGCGCCGGTGCCACCTACGACGCGTTGTTTGAATACGATCAGGCCTTCGTCCGCGCCGGCAGCAAGCCCGACATCGCTCGGGAATACGTGATTGCCCTGCAACGCGCCCGCCTGCCAGAACCGGCCTTGCGCCTGGCCCTTCAGCGGCCGGGGTTGCTGGATCCGGTTACGCTGCGACGCCTCGAAGGTGACCTGGCCGCAGAACGTGTGCGTTTGGCCGAGCTGGCCACCCGCAGCGAAAAAGAACGTTATCTGATCGCTGATCGGGCTCTGGCCGATTACGACCAGTTGCTGACAACCTGGACGCCGGATCCTCAGGCCCACGATGACGTCATTCGCTGGCGAATCGATCGCATGGGCGCCCTCAAGGCCCGCGCGCGCACCGCTGATGTGATCGCCGAATACCAGAAATTGCTCGCCGAAGGCGTGAAGATTCCGACCTATGCCCTGCGTTGGGTGGCGTCGTCTTATCTGGACCAGCGTCAGCCAGAAATCGCCACCGATTTGTATCGTCAAGTGCTGGTGGCGCCGGATGCCGATGTAGGCGACCGTCTGGAAGACAGCACCGCGCTCTATTACGCCCTGCACGAAAGCGATAAGGCCGATGAAGCGCGTAAGGTCGCTGAAGACCTGGCCAAGACCCAGAAGCCACGGGTCGAGCTCAAGGGCTTGCCGGTGGGCAATCCCAACGATGAATGGATGGACGCGCAGCAACTCGCTGCCCAGGCCGGCACCTACGGCGCTGATCTACCGTCGGGCGAGCAGCGTTTGCAGACGCTGGTGGATCAGGCCCCAGGCAACCTCGGCCTGCGTCTGGCCCAGGCCGATCTGTACCTGGCCCGGGACTGGCCACGGCGCGCCGAGAATCAGCTCAAGGAAACCGAGAGCATGGCGCCGCGGGACATCGGGCTGGAAGTTGCGCAAGGTCACACCGCCATGGACTTGCAGGAATGGCGGCAGATGGATGCGCTGACCGACGATGTGGTCGCGCGTTTTCCGGACAACCGTCAGGTCCAGCGTTTGCAGCGCCAACGTGCGGTCCATGACATGGCCGAGCTGCGGGTGGAGGCCTATGGCGGCAAGAGTTATGGCGGGGGCAACGACGACGCCGGGGCGGTCAACGGCAGTCGCGATTTCGGCATCGAAACCACGCTGTACAGCCCGCCCATCGATGAAGACTGGCGCGTGTTCGCCGGTGCCGGTTACGCCACCGGCGACTTCCAGGAAGGCACCGGCCACCATCGTTTTCAGCGCGTCGGGCTAGAACGCCGGACTCGCGATATGACCCTGGAGGCGGAAGTCTCCAACCATTCCTATGGTTTCGGTGACAAACAAGGCGCGCGCCTGGCGATTGCCCGAGACATCGACGATCACTGGCAGTACGGCGGCAGCCTCGAATACCTGTCGGCGCAAACGCCGTTGCGGGCCTTGAACAGCGACATCACCGCTAACGGCGGCAGCGGTTTCATCCGTTGGCGCGCCAATGAGAGCCGTGAGTGGAGACTGGCGGTCAGCCCCTCGCACTTCAGCGACGGCAACAACCGTGTCGAAGCCTTGCTCACCGGTCGCGAGGGTGTTTACCGCGCGCCGGGGTTGCAGGTCGACCTCGGCCTGGAGGTCGGCACCAGCCGTAACTCCAAGTCCGACGACGTGCCGTATTTCAACCCCAAGTCCGACTTCAGCGTGCTGCCGACGGTGAACGTCAATCACGTGCTCTACCACCGCTACGAAACCTCCTGGAGCCAGCAGTTTCAGGCCGGTGCGGGCACTTATAGCCAGCGCGATCACGGCACCGGCGGCGTCGGCCTGTTGGGTTACGGCCAGCGCTACAGCTGGAACGACGTATTCGAGGTGGGCGGTCTGCTGAGCGTGATCAACCGGCCTTATGACGGTGACCGCGAAACCGATTTGCGCCTGCTCGTCGACCTCACTTACCGCTTCTAGAAGAGTTTGAAGATGCCTTTTATTTCGCGTTTCATCCTTTTGCTGGGAGCGCTGTTGATCAGCGCCTGTGCCCAGCAAGCCCCGGCCTTCGCACCGCCGTCCGAACGCCCGATGCCGGCCAATGAAAAGCCGTGGCCAAAAAATCACGTATTGGGGATTTCTTACCACGACGTCGAGGACCGCGACCCCGATCAGGCGGTGGTGGCCGTGCGCACTGAGCGTCTGCTCGAGCAACTGGCTTGGCTGCGGGAGAACAACTACAAGCCGGTCACCGTCGACCAGATCATGGCTGCTCGCAACGGCGGTCCTGAACTGCCGCCACGGGCGATCATGCTGAGTTTCGACGACGGTTATTCAAGCTTCTACACCCGCGTGTTGCCGGTGCTGCGCGCCTATAACTGGCCCGCCTTGCTGGCGCCGGTCGGGGTGTGGATCGATACGCCGCTGAACCAGCCGGTGGATTTCGCCGGTACACCGCGCAAGCGTTCGGACTTCCTGACCTGGGAGCAGATCCGCGAGATTTCCCGATCCGGCCTGGTGGAAATCGCCGCCCACACCGACGCCAGCCACAAAGGCGTGTTGGCCAACCCGCAAGGCAACCTGCAACCGGCGGCCGCGACCCGGCGCTATGAGGCGGCTAGCGGTCGCTATGAAACCGAAGCGCAATTCCAGGCCCGGATGCGCGCCGACGTGGCGGCCATCTCGGAGAAGATCCGCAAGGTCACCGGTTACAAACCGCGTGTGTGGGTCTGGCCCTACGGCGCGGCGGACGGCACCTCGCTGCAAGTGATCAACGAACAGGGCTATCAGATGGCCCTGACTCTGGAAGACGGCCTCGATGCCCTCGACAACCTGATGAGTAGCCCGCGCTTTCTGGTGGCCTCGGACCCGGATGGCGAACACTTCGCCAACAGCATCGTTTCGGTGCAGGCCGAATCGCCGATGCGCGTGGTGCATGTGGACCTGGACAACGTCTACGACCCGGACCCGGCCCAACAGGAAATCAACCTCGGCAAACTGATCCAGCGCATGGCCGACATGGGCGCCAACACGGTGTTCCTGCAAGCCTTCGCCGACCCTGTGGGCGATGGCCTGGTGCATTCGCTGTACTTCCCCAACCGTCACCTGCCGGTGCGCGCCGACCTCTTCGACCGCGTGGCCTGGCAGTTGCGTACGCGGGCTAACGTCAAGGTCTTCGCGTGGATGCCGGTGCTGAGTTTTGCCCTGGATTCGAAGCTGCCGCGGGTCACTCGCTGGGACCCGAAAACCGGCGTCACCTTGATCGATCCGGACCAGTACAAGCGCTTGTCGCCATTCGACCCGAACGTGCGGCGCATCATCGGTGAAATCTACGAAGACATGGCGCGCCTGACCTCGGTCGACGGCGTCCTCTATCACGATGACGCGGTGCTGTCGGACTTCGAAGACGCCGGCCCCGAAGCCCTGAAGGTCTATGCCGCCAACGGTCTGCCGGGTTCGATTGCCGCCCTGCGTGACGATCCGGCCACCTTGCAACGCTGGACGCGATTCAAGAGCCGCTACCTGATCGATTTCACTCACGAACTGACCGCCAAGGTTCGCGCCATTCGTGGCCCGCAAGTGAAAACGGCGCGCAATATTTTCGCCGAGCCGATGCTCAACCCCGAGAGTGAAGCGTGGTTCGCGCAGAACCTCGACGACTTCCTGAGCGCCTACGACTGGACGGCGCCGATGGCCATGCCACTCATGGAAAAACAGAGCCGCCAGCAATCCGGCCCTTGGCTCGAAACGCTGGTGGCGACAGTCAAGTCGCGCCCCGGCGCACTCGAGCGCACGGTGTTCGAATTGCAGGCCCGTGACTGGACGAAAAATACCGACGCCGACATCGACGGCGAACAGTTGGCTGAGTGGATGGGCCGCCTCAAGCGTCAGGGCGCCACCAGTTTTGGCTACTACCCGGACAACTTCCTCGAGAACCAGCCGGACCTGAAAACCGTGCGGCCCGCGCTCTCCAACAAGTGGAATCCATAACATGCTGGACAGACTTCTAGCCCTGCTGGTTCTGGCGATCGTCCTTGGGGTTCCCCTCGGGCTGATCTTTCTGCTCACCGGGCAATTCCTGATGGACTTCGTGTTCTTTTATCCACTGTTCATGTCGGGGTTGTGGATCGCTGGCGGCCTGTATTTCTGGCTGCACTGGGAGCGGCACTGGCCGTGGCAGGACGATACGTTGCCGCCAGCGCTGGCCGGCGAACCGCTGATCTCGATCCTGATCCCTTGCTACAACGAAGGCGACAACGCGGCCGATACCATCCATGCGGCGCTGGCCCAGCATTACCCGAACATCGAAGTGATCGCGATCAACGACGGCTCCAAGGACAACACCGCCGCGGTGCTCGATGCACTGGCGTTGCAGGATCCGCGTCTGCGGGTGCTGCACCTGGCGGAGAACCAGGGCAAGGCCGTGGCCCTGCGCATGGGCGCCATTGCGGCGCGCAGCGAGTATCTGGTGTGCATCGACGGTGACGCGCTGCTGGCGCCGAACACCGCGGCGTACCTGGTGGCGCCGATGCTCGACAATGCGCGACTGGGCGCCGTGACCGGCAATCCGCGAATCCGCACTCGTTCGACCTTGATCGGCCGCGTGCAGGTCGGCGAGTTCTCGTCGATCATCGGCCTGATCAAGCGCACCCAACGGGTGTTCGGGCGGATCTTTACCGTCTCCGGGGTGATCGTCGCCTTCCGTCGCACGGCGCTGAACCGGGTCGGCTACTGGAGCCCGGACATGATCACCGAAGACATCGACATCAGTTGGAAGCTGCAACTGGATCACTGGAGCATTTTCTACGAGCCCCGCGCGTTGTGCTGGATCCTCATGCCGGAAACCCTCGGTGGCCTGTGGAAGCAGCGTCTGCGCTGGGCCCAGGGCGGCGCCGAGGTGCTGTTCAAAAACATCCGTGGCATCTGGCAATACCGCCATCGTTATCTCTGGCCGCTGCTGTTCGAATACTGCCTGTCCACCGGCTGGGCGTTCACCTTTCTGCTGTCGGTGATTTTCTGGGGTGTCGGCAAATTCATCGAGATGCCGCCCGCCATTGCCGTCGATCACCTGCTGCCACCGGCGTTTACCGGGCTGCTGCTGGCGGTGGTCTGCCTGGTGCAATTCGCCGTCAGCATCCTGATCGATCGCCGTTACGAAAAGGGTCTCGGCAAGACCATGTTCTGGGTGGTCTGGTATCCGCTGGTGTTCTGGTTCATCAGCCTGCTTACCACCCTGGTCAGCTTCCCGAAAGTGCTGTTCGGTCAACATCAGAAGCGCGCGCGTTGGGTCAGTCCGGACCGGGGCATCAAGCCGCTGAATGACGATGAAGAGGAAGTCATCCAATGAAAATCATCAGAACCCGGCAGCGGCCCTTTCTGGTCGTGATCGATGTCTTCTTAACCGTGCTGGCCTGGATCGGTCTGCTGTATTTACTGGTGCGGGGGTTGTGGCCGTTGATCGATACCCATGCCGGCCCGCGCATCGATGCGTCGTTTTTCGACGCCCTCGGCACGTTGCAGATTTACCTGTGGGTGGCGTTGTTGAACGCGGTGATCCTGATCACATGGGCGCGTTATCAACAGCGCAAAAGCAAGAGCTTCGCCCAGCGCCGTTTGCCGGCGCCGGTGGTGGATGATCAGGGGCTCAGCAAAAGCTTCAAGCTGACCGGCGACCGATTGGCGAAACTGCGCACGCCGGGCTCGATGACCATTCATAACGATCAGGATGGCGATGTCAGCCACGTCGTTACGCACTTCATCCCGGTCGCCCCGGCTGACCTACCGCCGCCTTTGGCGCCGCTGGAGCATCCGCTGGTAATCCGCCTGCCAGCCGAAGATGACGACAACCGCGAGCCAATGAGCCGGGTCTAGCTTGCATTCCCCTGTGGCGAGGGAGCTTGCTCCCGTTTGAGTGCGTAGCGCTCACAAGATCTTTGGTAGATCAGAGATTTTGCGTCTGCTGCGCAGACGAACGGGAGCAAGCTCCCTCGCCACAGGTTTGCGCCTCGCCATAGAGTTTTACGGTGGTCGGCGGGGGAAAACAGCCGTCAATTTATGTCCCTGATCAGCCGCCACGCCTCATCCACCGACAACGGCTGCTTCATCCGCTCAGCGAGCATCGCCATCGCCCGCTCCTCATCGCAGGCCACGGCCGCCGCCACCACGCCGTTTTTGCCGAACAGGCCGATAAACGGTGGATGGTCAGGGTCACCCTTGAACTCGACCTCGTCCCAAGCCTGGGCGTGACCGAGGTAGTCGTAGTTTTTGCCGAAGTGCCAGGTCCAGAAATACGGTACATCGAGGTAGCGCTCATCGCCGCCGAGCATGTTCGCCGCCGCAATCCGCGCCTGTTGCTGGGCCAGGCGCCAGTGCTCGATCCGTTGGGGCTGGCCGTTGAGCGGGAAGGTCGCAATGTCGCCAACGGCCCAGAGCCCGTCGGTCACGCGCATCCCGCCGTCGACCTTCAATGACTGGTCTTTTTCTTTTGGCAGATCGGCAAACGGGGCCGTTGCCGGGGTGACGCCAATGCCGACCAACACCAGGTCCGCGGGCAAGCGCTGTCCGTTGTCCAGCAGCACCGCTTCGACTTTGCCTGTGCCTTCGATCTGCGCGGCTTCGCCATCGGTATGAAACACCACCCCGTTGGCCTCGTGCAGGGCACGAATCGCTTTGCCGACGGCGTCGCCGAAGTGCGCCTCGAACGGGATGGCATGGCGGGCCAGGACGGTGACATCCAGGCCGTACTGACGCAGGGAAGAGGCGGACTCCAGAGCAATGAAACTGTCGCCAACAATCACTGCCCGTTGACCGGGTTTTGCACTCGTCAGAATCCGCTGCGCCTGCGACTTCGAGCGCAGCACGAATACCTGCGGCAGATCGGCGCCAGGCAGCGACAGGGTTTTGGGTATGCCGCCGGTGGCAATCACGGCGGCGTCATAGCTCAACGATTGACCATCGGCCAGGCGCAGAGTCCGGTTCGCTGCATCCAGTCCCATCACATCGCTGTTTATCTGTTCAATGCGCTGTTCTTGATAAAAATTTTCATCCCGCAGAGGTGGCACTTCGTCCGGCGGCATCTCGCCTGCAATCACGAATTTGCTCAACACCGTACGGTCGTAGCCGGCCTCGGGCTCGCGGTCGATCAGCACCACCCGGCCGCCGAAACCTTTCTCCCGCAGCGCCGCCGCACAAGCCGTACCTGAGGCACCGGCACCGATGATCACAAAGGTTCGCTTGTCGTCCGCCGGTGGGGTGCTCGCGGTGGGCATCGGCTGGTCATCGACCCAGACCTCATCGTCGCGGATTTCAAGCGGGTAGCGTCGCAGACTGTCCAGGGACGGTGGCTCGCATAACGCGCCGTCTTCGAGCCGGTACGCTGCCTTGTGCCACGGGCAGATCAGCCGTCCCTCACACAGCGCACCTTTGGCCAAGGGAGCCCCGGCGTGGGGACATTTGCCCTGATAGGCGCGCAATTGATCGCCGAGCCGCAGCAAGACGATTTTCGTCTTATCGATCCGGACTTCAAGGCCACGGTCTTGGGGCACATCGGCGAAACGGGCAACGCGATGCAGGGCCATGATCGATCTCCTGGCAAGTGTTTCACTTAGGAGTTTGGCGCTTATTCCCTGGTTCAGCCAATTCCTGCTGCCAGCGCACGAACGGTCCGGCTATAGTTTGCCAGCCGACGACGGCCTCACCCGCACAAGGTGCTCCGGTATGACCCGATTGACCTTTTTGAACCCTTGGCTGGCGGCCGTTGCAGTCGCCCTTTGCGTGCAGTTTCCGGCGCAGGCCCAGGAGCGTTTCACCCTCAGCATTCCCGGCGTTTCGGACAATCGTCTGTTCACGTCGGCGGCGGCCAGCGATGCCAGCGGTTGCGGCGGCAAGAACCAGTCCCCGGCCCTGAGCTGGAACGCCGGCCCCCCGGGCACCCTCAGCTACGCCATCGTCATGCACGACCCAGACGGTCAGAAAGGCCTGGGTGTCGATCACTGGATTCATTACGGGATCAAGGCCGCGACACGTCAGATCCCGGCCGGTGTCGGTGCCAAATCCGCCCTCGAAGGCGTGGGCGGCAGCAACAGCAAAGGCACCACCGGTTACATCGGCCCTTGCCCGCCCATTGGCGACAGCTCCCATCACTACATCATCCAGCTTTACGCCCTGGACCTGGCGCCAGACGCCTTGCCTGCCGGCCTGACCCGCGCGCAGCTGATGGAACAAATCAAAGGCCATGTGCTGAAAAACAGCAGCGTGGTGCGGCGTTATCACCGCTGAAGATTTTTTCCGGCGATTAACCCGAACCTGCCGGGCTGTCCGTCTCAGAGGATGAATGAGTCAATTTCCTCCTGAGGTCAGCCCCCATGTCCCTCCCTCTGCACTACCTCCGCCCGGCCGCCCAGGGTTTCGCCGCCGGGTTGTTGCTGGCTGTTGCCGGTTGCGGCGCTTCATCCACGCCAGACTCTGAGACGAACAGCCCCGCAGCGGTTGCGCCACCGATTCAAGAGGCGCTGAAAACTGAAGCGTTGGTGCGTAGCGAGGCGGTCATGGCGGACACCTCGATGGCCAAGCGCAGCGCGCGACCGGCACCGTCGGTCGCTTTCGCGCCCATGCCGGCCGGTGAAGCTTATCCACAGGGCTATCGGGATGAGCAGCGGGAGCAATATCAGGCGCTGGCCGATAACCCGATTCACAGCGTGGCCGAGGCGCCGGTCTCGACCTTCAGTGCCGATGTCGATACTGGTGCTTACGCCAATGTCCGGCGCTTGCTCAATCAGGGGCGTTTGCCTCCCGAAGGGGCGGTGCGGCTGGAAGAAATGGTCAATTACTTCCCCTACGACTACGCCTTGCCCACCGATGGCTCGCCGTTCGGCGTGACCACCGAGCTGGCACCGTCGCCGTGGAACCCGCATACCCGATTGCTGCGCATCGGCATCAAGGCATCCGATCGCGCGGTAGCGGAACTGGCTCCGGCAAACCTGGTGTTTCTGGTGGACGTGTCCGGCTCCATGGACCGTCGCGAAGGCTTGCCGCTGGTCAAAAGCACCCTGAAATTGCTGGTCGATCAATTACGCGAGCAGGATAGGGTTTCACTGGTGGTGTATGCCGGAGAATCTCGCGTGGTGCTGGAGCCGACTTCCGGACGGGAAAAAGCGAAAATTCGTACCGCCATCGATCGATTGACCGCAGGCGGCTCGACCGCCGGAGCATCGGGTATCGAACTGGCTTATCAAATGGCGCAACAGGCGTTTATCCCCAAAGGTATCAACCGCATCCTGCTGGCCACCGATGGTGACTTCAACGTTGGCATCAGCGACTTCGGCAGCCTCAAACAAATGGCTGTGGATAAACGCAAGACCGGCGTCTCTCTGACCACCCTGGGTTTTGGTGTGGATAACTACAATGAACACCTGATGGAACAACTGGCCGACGCTGGCGACGGTAACTACGCCTACATCGACATCGACAACCTGCGCGAGGCGCGCAAAGTGCTGGTGGATCAGCTCGGTTCGACTTTGGCGGTGGTGGCGAAAAACGTGAAGCTGCAAGTGGAGTTCAACCCGGCGCAGGTCAGCGAATATCGGTTGTTGGGTTATGAGAATCGCGCCTTGAAACGCGAGGATTTCAGTAACGACAAAATCGATGCCGGAGAAATCGGCGCAGGACATACGGTGACCGCGTTGTATGAAATTGTCCCCAAGGGCGAGAAGGGCTGGCTGGAACCGCTGCGCTATGGCAATCCTGCGGCCGATGTTTCCGCAAAAACCGGGGAAATGGCGATGTTGCGAGTGCGTTATCAGTTGCCGGAAGGTGGGAACAGTCGCTTGATTGAGCGGCCAATACTGAAGGGTGAGGCCGGCAAACTCTCGGCCGCCAGCGATGACCTGCGCTTTGCCGCCGCTGTCGCTGCGTTTTCCCAGCAACTCAAGGAGGGCGCTACACCGGCGATTTCAGCCTGAAAGACACCGAAGCCCTGGCCCGTGGTGCGCGGGGTGACGATCAATTCGGCCTGCGCGCTGAGTTCGTGCAATTGGTGGAATTGGCGCAGAGCCTGCGAACCCCGACCGCTTCGAATCAACAGCCCAACGACAACCGGATAGAGTGAAAGAGGCCAGCACTGACATGTCCGATCCTGTAATCAGCTCAGCCGCCAGCAGCGACGAATCGCTGCTGGCGCGTTACCGCTCGGGCGACGTGCCGGCGTTCGAAGTTTTGTACGCCCGCCATCGCCAGGGCCTTTATCGATTCCTCCTCGGCCTCAGCGGCAAACCCGAACTGGCCGAAGAGGTGTATCAGGAAACCTGGCTGAGCCTGATCCGCAGCACCAGTCAGCCACAAGGTCGGGCGAACTTTCGTACCTGGCTCTACCAGATTGCCCGCAACCGACTGATCGATCACTGGCGCAAGCACGGCATCCACAACCCGTTGCACGACAGCTATGACGAACAGGCTCACGCCCTGATCGATGACGCGGCCGACCCCGAACAACTGCTGAGCCTGAGCCGCGACGGTCAACGCCTCGAAGCCGCCCTGCAAACCTTACCCGCCGACCAGCGCGAAGTGTTCCTGCTGCGCGCCCACGGCGACCTCGACCTGCCGCAGATCGCCACCCTCACCGAAACCCCGCTGGAAACCGTTAAAAGTCGCTTGCGCTACGCTCAGCAAAAACTGCGTCGGCTGCTGGCCGAGGAGGTACTGACATGACTGACGCCCGACAAACACCGCCATCGCCCGACTATGAAGTGCTCAAGCATTTTCGCGACCACGCAACCGGCGAACCACCGGCGCATCTCGACGCCTTCATCCTCGCAACGGCCCATCGCGAAGCCCCCACACCGAAGCCGAATCTGTGGCAGCGCTGGCTCCGTGCCTGCCAGCAACCCCGTTGGCAGGTTGCGTTCGCCAGCCTCGTTGGCGTGGCACTGATGCTGGCGCTGGTACAGCGCACGCCGGAACAACTGCCGAGTTATGACTTTGTCCCTGCGCCAAAAGCATCTGCACCGGTTGCCAAGCAGGAAGCCGCTGAAGCGAATGAACCCGCTGCTCGCTCCCAGGCTGCGCCGGCCGGTACTATGTCCGCGCCCGCGCCAGCTGCGCCCATGGCGGAGTTCTCGGCACCGTTGCAGCGCGAGTCGATCAACAGCGAAATGGCTGACGAAGCCAAAATCAGCAAACGCTTAGCCGCGCCGGCCAAGTCACTGGATGATCAATTACGTGAAGTGATACGCCTGCAAGACACCGGTCAGACCCAAGCCGCCGAGGCGCTGCTGACGACATTGCACAAGCGCTTTCCCAAGGAAAACCTCACGGCCCGACTCAAGGATTTGCAGAAGAAATGAGGTGAACAGCGGTCGGCAAATTTGGCATCAACACCCGAAAGCGCGCACTATCGGCCTATAGCCGATGCGTTGGAGGATGCCGTGGCACAAAAAATCGACCGCATCGCCCAAATGCTCAACTGCCCGGTGAAGGGTGAGGAATTACGGCGAGCAGTGACTGAGAGTCGTAAGGAGTTTCTTCTGGCGAAGCAGGCAGAAGAAGCGCTTGAGGAAGACGTTCTTGATGATGAAGTGGTCGAGGACGAAGAGGATGATGATTACGATGAGTTTGACTGGACGACAGAATGAAAAAACCGCTTTGGCGGCCTGTTGCCGTTCTCAACCATAAGCGTCCTGCTGCTCTCCCTTTGCCACACACGGCCTATCAGCAACGAGCTGCAGAAATACGTGAGTCTATTGGCGTCAGCCGTAATGACCCGCGTCCGGCTATTCCTGCCGAAACACTATTTGCCGAGCTTGATGCGCTCATTGATGAGGTTGAAGCAGAGCGTAGCCGCCCTTGAAAACACTCACCCTTGAAATGGCAGGCCCCGAAAAATCGGGGCCTGCCATTTCAAGGGTGAGTTGCCGCTATTCTGCGGTTTGTGGCATCGCTGCCTGCGGTGGTTGCGTCAAAACTTTCACCACATCATCAATCACTGCCTTACCCATCGCAGTCAGATAATGCGCGGCCCACGCGTGGCGATCGGTGTCTCTTGCATAGGCTGCATCCTCAGCAAACGACTTCGCCAGGAACAACAGGTCGGACGCCTGCGCCAACGCTTTGCTGATGGGCACCCCAGCGCTGACATGAAACAGCGGGTCGTCTCCACCGTAGAGGCAGGGCGTGAAGCCGATAGTTTTCAGTTCAGATTGCTCGGTCATTGACCACCTCCGATGTTGGCGAAGCAGTTCATGAAAACGAGCGGTGGGGCGTTACACGATTTGGAATCGAGGTGAGGGGAAAGCCGAAATTTGTACGGATTAATGCTGCGCATAGTTCACTTCCTTGATTTGAGAAGCTGCCGCATCCGATACCAAGCGAATGGGTGGCAGCTGTGCGCAGGTTGGTAAACCGGGGAATCAAGGAAACCGGCACGCCCGAAGGCGTCCCACGCACAGCCGCCATAACACAAGACCACAGACGAAAAAAAACGCCTGCAATCGTGTTGGGGCGCTGTTGCGCCTTATTCCATCGGGTTACCAAGCCCGGTCGCTGAATTGGCAGCGACGGCGGAAGGGTATCGTGCAGGTGGGCCTCCTGCAACCTCGGATATTGGGTCAATGGCAACAGCGAATGTCAGAGCACCAGTGGTCGCTGACTACCCAAGAAACTACCCAAGAAACGCCCAGAAACTACCCAAGAAATGCACGAAGGCCGGCACGCGTCTGACACTGACGCGTGTCGCAGTTGTAAACTTTTAGTTTACAACTGCCCCTTCAGCCCGCTAACCATCGGCTTATACAGCTCGTAAATGTTGCACTTGATGGCCTGATGCGCTCGCCCAAATCAAGATGATTCAGAGTCTCGAAACACCAACAAAAAAGCCCCAGACCCTAAGATCTGAGGCTTTCTCACTTCTACATATGGTGCACCAGGCGGGATTCGAACCCACGACCCCTGCCTTCGGAGGGCAGTACTCTATCCAGCTGAGCTACTGGTGCGACGCGGGCGCCATGATACTCATATGCGCTGCGGGCGTCCATGCTGCTGAATCGTCTGCCTTTTTCAAAAGCGTAACCTGCGTTTGCTACGCTGATCTGAAAAAATAGGCAAATGCGGCGTTTTCGTTCTTTTTTTCGAACAGCCTATTGTCCTTTAACCCCTTTGATCCTAGGATTCGTTTGAGATTTCAAACGCTCTTGTCTGGGTGCTGAACCGCACGAGTTCGATTTGTGCGCTATTTATGTGCTTCAGCCCGGTGAATGATTTCCCTGACGGCAGCCTATAAGGCGCCTTTCTACAATCATAATTCGCTCCGCCTCGCGCGGTGCTGTTAAGGAAAGCCGACATGCAGCTTAAAGACACCCAGTTGTTCCGCCAGCAAGCCTTTATCGATGGCGCTTGGGTCGATGCGGACAACGGTCAGACGATCAAGGTCAATAACCCGGCAACGGGCGAAATTCTGGGCACTGTGCCGAAAATGGGCGCTGCCGAAACCCGCCGTGCGATCGAAGCCGCTGACAGAGCGCTGCCGGCCTGGCGTAGCCTGACCGCCAAGGAACGCGCGAACAAGCTGCGTCGCTGGTTCGAACTGATCATCGAGAACCAGGACGACCTGGCGCGCCTGATGACTCTGGAGCAAGGCAAGCCATTGGCTGAAGCCAAGGGCGAGATCGTTTACGCCGCTTCCTTTATCGAGTGGTTTGCCGAAGAGGCCAAGCGCATCTACGGTGACGTGATTCCGGGCCACCAGCCAGACAAGCGCCTGATCGTGATCAAGCAGCCGATCGGCGTGACCGCTGCGATTACTCCGTGGAACTTCCCGGCCGCGATGATCACCCGTAAAGCCGGCCCGGCCCTGGCCGCTGGTTGCACCATGGTGCTCAAGCCGGCTTCGCAAACCCCGTTCTCGGCGTTCGCCCTGGCTGAACTGGCCCAGCGTGCCGGTATTCCGAACGGCGTGTTCAGTGTGGTGACCGGCAGCGCCGGCGATATCGGCAGCGAGCTGACCGGCAACCCGATCGTGCGCAAACTGTCCTTCACCGGTTCGACCGAAATCGGCCGTCAGTTGATGACCGAGTGCGCCAAAGACATCAAGAAAGTCTCTCTGGAATTGGGCGGCAACGCGCCGTTCATCGTGTTCGACGACGCGGACCTGGATAAGGCCGTCGAAGGCGCGATCATTTCCAAGTACCGCAACAACGGCCAGACCTGCGTCTGCGCCAACCGTCTGTACATTCAGGATTCGGTCTACGACGCGTTCGCCGAAAAACTGAAGGTGGCCGTGGCCAAACTCAAGATCGGTAACGGTCTGGACGACGGCACCACCACTGGTCCGCTGATCGACGAAAAAGCCGTGGCCAAGGTGCAAGAGCACATTGCTGACGCCGTCGGCAAAGGCGCCACCGTGCTGGCGGGCGGCAAGAGCATGCAAGGCAACTTCTTCGAGCCGACCATTCTGACCAACGTGCCGAACAACGCTGCCGTGGCCAAGGAAGAAACCTTCGGCCCATTGGCGCCACTGTTCCGCTTCAAGGATGAAGCTGACGTGATCGCGATGTCCAACGACACCGAGTTCGGTCTGGCCTCGTACTTCTATGCTCGCGACCTGGGCCGTGTGTTCCGTGTGGCTGAAGCCCTGGAATACGGCATGGTCGGCGTCAACACCGGGTTGATCTCCAACGAAGTCGCGCCATTCGGCGGCATCAAGGCGTCGGGCCTGGGCCGTGAAGGCTCCAAGTACGGCATCGAAGATTACCTGGAAATCAAATACCTCTGCCTGGGTATCTGAGTCCATTGCTTCAAGCGCAAAGGGCACGAGAGCGCTGTCCCTTTGCGATGCTTCAAACGGAATTTTCTCTGTGGCCGGGAAAGCTGTGGCAGTCGATCATCGCATGCTGCCGTAGTTGCCTCCCCGCCGCATTTTCCTTGAACCACGCCGCCCGATGAGCGGTGAATGAGGACACTATGAGCAAGACTAACGCATCCCTGATGAAACGCCGCGAAGCCGCTGTACCGCGCGGTGTTGGCCAGATTCACCCGATCTTCGCCGAGTCCGCGAAGAACGCCACCGTGACCGACGTTGAAGGTCGCGAGTTCATCGACTTCGCCGGCGGTATCGCTGTGCTGAACACCGGTCACGTGCACCCGAAAATCATCGCCGCCGTGACCGAACAGCTGAACAAGCTGACCCACACTTGCTTCCAGGTTCTGGCGTACGAGCCGTACGTGGAAGTGTGCGAAAAAATCAACGCCAAGGTGCCGGGTGATTTCGCCAAGAAAACCCTGCTGGTGACCACCGGCTCCGAAGCCGTGGAAAACTCCATCAAGATCGCCCGCGCCGCCACTGGCCGTGCCGGGGTGATTGCGTTCACCGGCGCTTACCACGGTCGCACCATGATGACCCTGGGCCTGACCGGTAAAGTCGTGCCTTACTCGGCCGGCATGGGCCTGATGCCAGGCGGCATCTTCCGCGCGCTGTACCCGAACGAATTGCACGGTGTGAGCATCGACGATTCGATCGCCAGCATCGAACGCATCTTCAAGAACGACGCCGAGCCGCGTGACATCGCTGCCATCATCATCGAGCCGGTTCAGGGCGAAGGTGGTTTCTACGTCGCGCCTAAAGAGTTCATGAAGCGTCTGCGCGCTTTGTGCGACCAGCACGGCATTCTGTTGATCGCTGACGAAGTACAGACTGGCGCTGGCCGTACCGGCACTTTCTTCGCCATGGAACAGATGGGCGTTGCTGCCGACCTGACCACCTTCGCCAAATCCATCGCTGGCGGTTTCCCGCTGGCCGGTGTGTGCGGCAAGGCCGAATACATGGACGCCATCGCTCCAGGCGGCCTGGGTGGTACTTACGCCGGTAGCCCGATCGCTTGCGCCGCGGCCCTGGCCGTGATGGAAGTGTTCGAAGAAGAGCACCTGCTGGATCGCTGCAAAGCGGTTGGCGAGCGTCTGGTGACTGGCCTGAAAGCCATCCAGGCCAAATACCCGGTCATCGGCGAAGTGCGTGCCCTGGGTGCGATGATCGCGGTCGAGCTGTTCGTCGACGGCGACAGCCACAAGCCGAACGCTGCTGCTGTGGCATCGGTTGTGGCCAAGGCGCGTGACAAGGGCCTGATCCTGCTGTCGTGTGGCACCTACGGCAACGTTCTGCGCGTACTGGTACCGCTGACCTCGCCGGACGAGCAACTGGACAAAGGTCTGGCGATCATCGAAGAGTGCTTCGCCGAGCTCTGATTGATTTGTGATCTGATCGACAAAAAACCCGCTTCGGCGGGTTTTTTTATGGTGCTTGAAACACATCGGGGCAATTGAGCTGTATCGAATGGCCATCATTGACTAAGGTGCAAGCATTGCCGTTGGAGTGTGCGATGACTGCTGTGGTGTTACCCGCTGTGCCGCGTGTGCTGATTGCCGAGGCCGACCCCTGGTCCCGCGACCTGCTCAAGCAGGTGTTGTTGAATGTGCGCTGTGACGCGCGGCTGGACCTGTGTGCCGATGGCCAGGAAACCTTGCAGCTGTTGGCGGAAAACCCTTATGACCTGGTGATCGTCGACTGGGAGTTGCCTGGCGTTGATGGCCTGAATGTTCTGCGCAGCGTCCGGCAGCGTAAGCGTAATCCGCCGCTGCCCTTCATTCTGATGAGCAGCCGCAACGACAGCGCCAGCGTGCGCGAAGTCTTGCCCCTGGCGCCCACGGCGTACCTGACCAAACCCTTGAACATCGAAAGCCTGACCCAGCGCCTGCAGGATTTGTTGCTGAACGCCGGCGAAGAGGTGTCCTGCGAGGCGCCGTCATTGGCCCCAGGCATGACCTTGTCGGTGTACCTGGAGCGACGTCGCGAACTGGCGGAGGGTGCGCCGTTGATGACCGATGTGCAGGTGGCGATCAAACGTAGCCTCAACCCCAATGGCCTCGATCTGACGCGGCTGGAAGACGAAATCCGCACCGACCCGCAAATTACCGCTGTCCTGATCGCCGCCGCCAACAGCGCAGCCCAGCATCATGGCGTCGCTGTGCAAACCCTGGCCCAGGCGCTGCAACGCTTGGGCACCGGGCAAAGCATGAACCTGATTCTGGGGCTCGCTCTCAAACGCAGTGCCCGACTCAGTGATCCGCAGCTGGCGGACTATGCCGAGCGTTATTGGCAGTTGTCGCTGCACACCGCCGAATACGCCCGGACACTGGCGCGTTTGCTGGATCTGGATCAGGCGCGCTGTTATTGCGCGGGCATGCTGCATTGCCTCGGCGACCTGGCGTTGCTGCGTTGTTTGCAGGAGTGGAAGGAGGCTGGCGGAGAGCTGGATGAGTGGGAAGAGGTCGGCGATGCCTTGGCTGAATTCGGCGCGGCCTATGGTTCGGCGCTACGGACCCGCTGGCGCCTGCCCTTGGAGCTGCGGGAGCTGATTGCGGCGGTTTACCAGTTCGGTGGCGGGGTTTACTCCCGCGAAGCGCTGGTGATGAACATGGCCGCGCAACTGGCGCGCCTGACCGAGCATGAGGGGATCGAGGCACTGGCCAAGAGCCGCACAGCGCGATTGCTCAAGATCGGATTGCCGGAGCTGATGCGTTTGCGCAAAAAATAAGCTTTATGCAATACCTGTGGGAGCGGGCTTGCCCGCGATGAGGGTCTGACAGTCAGCATTGATGTGGCTGATAGTCCGCCATCGCGGGCAAGCCCGCTCCCACAAGTTTTGCGTTGAATTTCGATTCGAGCTCAGCCAGAAATGATGCGGTTCTTGCCCTGGCGCTTGGCCTGGTACATCGCCGCATCGGCGCGGGCGAACAGGCTGTCGATGCTTTCATCCTCGTGTGTAAGGCTGCTCAGGCCCTGGCTGACGGTGATGCCGAAGGTCTGGTCGTCATGGCTGAAGCTTAACCGCTGAATTTCCCGTTGCAGGCGCTCGGCCACTTGCATGGCCATGTCCGGTGCACAGCCGGGAAACACCGCCGCGAATTCTTCACCGCCGATCCGTCCGAACAGATCACCACGCCGCAGGGCCGCGCGACCGCTCTCGGCGATGCGTTGCAGCACCTTGTCGCCTTCCTGATGGCCGTAGGTGTCATTGACCACTTTGAAGTCATCGATGTCCAGCAGCAGGAACGCCATCGGCGCACCGTTCAACCGTGCCTGCTCGAATTCGCGATGGGCGCATTCGAAGAAGTGTCGGCGATTGCTGCTTTGGGTCAACACGTCGGTGCTGGCCAGATGTTGCAGCTCGGCTTCCATCTGCTTTTTTTCGGTGATGTCTTCGGCAATGCCGACGATGATCACTGGTTGACCTGGCTCGGCCTGACGGTTGATGAAACACTTGTCGCTGAGCCAGCGCACCTGGCCGTCGGCAGCGATGATGCGGTACTCGCGGTCTTCAACGGCGCCTTTGACCAGCACCTGCGCGAGGCTGCGCTCGGCGTAGTCCAGATCGTCGGGATAGACGCTGTCGCGCCAGTGGTTGTAGTCGGACAGCAACAGACCGGCGGGGCGGCCGAAAATCCGTTCATAGGCCGGGCTGACGTAAAGCACCTGGCGGGTTTCCCAGTTATATGCCCAAAGCACGGCGTTGACGCTGACCAGCAGCGAGCTGAACAGCTGTTCGCGTTCGCTAAGGCGCGCCACTTCACCCTGGGCATGCATCAGAGCCATCAGGGTTTGCGCGGCCTCGGGCCACTGTGGAAGGGATGTGTCTTGTAGGTTTTTATGGACCATCGGCACAAATCTCAAAGGGCATGCCGCTATGTCGACAGCGGCCAAAAACAGAGCCCGCCTGGATGGCGAAGTGTCTTTGAGATAGGGGATTTGAAGCGAAGTTCCCGGTATTTGTGGTGATGGGGGAGGAGGCCGCTGGGCGGTACTGGCGACGCGTTTTTTTCAACTAAAACGCGTCGTCAGGTTTTACGTCTGCTGCGCAGCCGAGCGGGAGCAAGCTCCCTCGCCACAGGCAAGCCTCTTCAGCAGAGGCAAGCCGTTATCAGAGGATCAGGCGTTGGCAGGGCGCAGGGAGTAGGTTTTCAACTGGCCGGCGAAGTCACGCAGGGATTGAATCCCGCTGGCCTCGGCCTCGTGTACCCAGTCCTTGATGGCAGCCAGCATGTCGTGACCATTTGAGCTGGTCTTGACCCAGATCTGTTGCAAGGCCAGGCGTTTCTCGTAAATTACCTTCAGCGCCTGGCTGTGCTCGAGCATGGTCTGGATGCGCATATGGTGCTTGTCGTCCAGCAGGCTGGTTTCCCGCGACAGCAAACGCTTGGCCCGGTGGAACTGATGACGGACCGAGTGATCGACCTTTTCCAGCTCTTGCTTGACCAGCGGCGCGATCACCAGCTTGCGGTACTGGGCCATGATCTGGAAGCGATTGTTGAGGATCGCCATGGCAGTGTCCATGTCCAGGCTGCCTTTGCCTTCAACGCGGTGGGCGATCGGCGCAACCCGCTGGACCTTGGCCAGACGCAGGAAACTGAAAACCTGGATCCAGGCCCAGCCGAGGTCGAACTCCCATTTCTTCACCGACAGTTTGGCGGAGTTAGGGTAGGTGTGATGGTTGTTATGCAGTTCTTCGCCGCC
This sequence comes from Pseudomonas sp. F-14 TE3482, assembly GCF_053629455.1. NCBI lineage: Bacteria > Pseudomonadati > Pseudomonadota > Gammaproteobacteria > Pseudomonadales > Pseudomonadaceae > Pseudomonas > Pseudomonas sp. F-14 TE3482. Next base: position 966,992 of record NZ_JBRJII010000001.1, on the reverse strand, counting down.
GATCAGGATGCCCCAAGGCACCAGATTGGTCGCCGCATCGCGGCATTCGAAGTTGCGGTAGCCGATGGCATGGCCCAGGCCATTGACCACGCCGGCGGCCCATACCGGGATCCACATCATCTGGATGGCCCAGATGGTGATGCCGATGGTGCCGAACAGTAGCAGGTCGATGACGCCCATGATCGCCACACCCAACAGCGGGAAGCGGCTGTAGAGGTTGCGTTCGATCCAGTCTTCGGGGCAGTTCTTGCCGTAGATGCGCAGGGTCTCGGGGTTTTCCGCTTCGGCGCGGTACAGCTCGGCGCCTTTGCGCAGAACGGTGGACAGCCCCTTGATGACCGGGCTGTGCGGGTCGTCGACGGTTTCGCATTTGGCGTGGTGTTTGCGGTGGATAGCTGTCCACTCGCGGGTGTTCTGCGCCGTGGTCAACCACAGCCAGAAGCGGAAGAAATGTTTCAGGCCGGCATTGAGCTCAAGCGAGCGATGGGCTGAATAGCGATGCAGATAAACCGTGACGCCGACGATCGTCACGTGGGTCATCAGTAGGGTGACAGCCACCAGTGACCAGGGCGATAAGCCAAGAAAACCTTCGTACCACATAGCCTATAGGACCCTCGATAAAGAAAAAAACAGCCGTTGCATTATCACTTAGCCCACAGATAAAACCAGTCGCCCTTTCAGATAAGAGTGGCTGGATGTGTCTTTAATCTATAATTCCAGCCTTTTTGTAGGGACATGGACGCTCTAATGTCAGCCACCTATCGCGATGCTTTGCGTGCAGCGCTGCTCTACCTGGTGCTTTCCGTAACCTGGCTCCAGTTTAGTGGTTATTTATTGAACAGGTTCTTCGATAATTCCACCGACCTGCTGCGCTGGCAGCTGATCAACGGTTATGCCTGGGTGGCGTTCAGTGCCGGGCTGATCTTCATAGCACGGGCACGATTGTTTCGCTGCCTGGGTGTCGGCGCCAAATTGCGCGAGCGCAATGCCGACCGGGAGCGTTTACGTCAGGCGGCAGCGGTGTTCGATTGCACCCGTGAAGGGGTGCTGGTCACTAATAGCAACGGGTTGATCGTCCATGTGAACCGGGCGTTCATGGAAATCACCGGCTACCAGCGCGAGGAAGTGCTGGGGCAGCGACCGAACATGTTCAAGTCGGGCCATCACCCGCCGGGTTTCTACCAAGCGATGTTCACGACACTCGACAGCCTCGGCGAGTGGAGCGGGGAAATCTGGAACCGCCGTAAAAACGGCGAGATCTACCCGCAATGGCAGACGATCCGCCTCATTCGCGACGAGCAGGGGCGGCTCAGCCAGTACGTTGCGGTGTTTTCCGACATCAGCGCGATCAAGAACTCCGAACATGAATTGACGCACCTGGCCCATCACGATCCGTTGACCGATCTGCCAAATCGCCTTCTGCTAACCGACCGTGCCGGGCAGGCCGTGGCTTCGGCGCAGGTCCATAAGCGCGGTTGTGCGTTGCTGATGATCGACCTCGATCATTTCAAGTTGATCAATGACAGTCTCGGTCACAGTGTCGGTGACCAACTGCTCAAGGCTGTGGCTGAGCGCCTGAATGCCTTGTTCGGCCCGGGCAACACGCTGGCGCGGCTCAGCGGCGACGAATTTGCGGTATTGACTGAAAACTGCCCGCAACCGGGGCATGCCGCGGCGCTGGCTCAGCGAGTCATCGATGGCCTTAAAGAACCGTTCCAGATCGACGGGAATCCGCTATTTATCAACGCCAGCCTCGGCATCAGCCTGTTCCCCAGCGATGCCTTGAGTGCCGAGCAACTGTTGCGCAACGCCGATTCGGCGCTGTTCAAGGCCAAGAGCGCTGGGCGCAATGGCTATGCCCTCTACACTGAAGAATTGACTGCGCATGCCCAGCAGCGCGTCGAGATCGCGTTCCAACTGCGCCAGGCGCTGGAGCAGGAGCAATTGCGGGTTTATTACCAGCCCGTGCATGACCTCAAAACCCGTCGCCTGATCGGCGTCGAGGCGCTGGTGCGCTGGGAGCATCCGCAACGTGGGTTGGTGTCGCCGGCTGAATTCATCCCCATCGCCGAACGCACCGGGCTGATTGCCGAGATCGATGCCTGGATCATGCGTCAGGCCTGCCAGCAGATGTGCCAGTGGCAAGCGGCGGGCGTGGTGTTGTCGTTTGTCGCGGTGAACGTTTCTTCTCGCCTGTTTGCCCGCCGCGAGTTGTATCAGCAAGTGGCTCAGGTGCTGCACGACACGGGCCTGGATCCGGCGTATCTGGAGCTGGAAGTCACCGAAAGCGCGGTGATGGAAGACCCGGAAGTGGCGCTGGAGCAGATGCATCGTTTACGCGAGTTGGGCGTGCGGCTGGCCATTGATGATTTCGGTACGGGCTATTCATCATTGCTGCGGCTCAAGCGTCTGCCGGTGCAGAAGCTCAAGATCGATCAGGGATTTGTCGCAGGGTTACCGAGTGATGAGGATGACGTGGCGATTGTGCGGGTGATTATTGCGCTGGCGCAGAGCATGGGGCTGCAAGTGCATGCCGAGGGGATCGAGCAGGTCGAGCAGGCGAGTTTCCTGCTCGAACACGACTGCGATCTGGGGCAGGGGTACTGGTTTGGGCGGCCAGTGCCGGCGACATTATTGGATTGGGCCCGAGCACCAACGATCGGATGAGCGCCTGATCTGCTTTTTGTGGCGAGGGGGCTTGCCCCCGTTGGGTCGCGTAGCGGCCCCAAATTTTTGCGTCTGCTACGCAGCCGAACGGGGGCAAGCCCCTCGCCACAGGGTTTTGTGTGCCCTTGAAAGTAGTTGGTCCTCCACAACCCTTTGCTTCATCAGATAATGCATTCTGGTTATATAAACATTCTTAAATAGTCTTTTTAAGAATATCTGCGCCTATCTACTATTGCTCTCACGCCGTAAGCAGTGCCCGCCACTGCCAGGCACATCTCATTAAGGAGCAGCACCATGAGCGCATCCCTACGTAGTGTTGACGGGCAGGACGAAGCCACCATTTTGCGTGAGATCCAGAGCGCTTTGCGCGATCTGCGCTTTGGCGCGGTGGAAATCACCGTGCACAACGCCCAGGTGGTTCAGATCGAACGCAAAGAGAAATTCCGTTTGCAGAACCCAGTCAACAAGCCGAGCTGAAGCGAAAGATCAAAAGATCGCAGCCTTCGGCAGCTCCTACGCGCCTGTGGGCGCCGCCGAAGGCTGCGATCTTCGAACAGGCAACCCGATTCCAGAAATCCATAAGAAAAGCCAACACATCAAGAATTCCAGGAGCTTTCACCATGTCGTCGATTCGTCATTTTGCTTTGGCCGCCCTGGCCAGTGCCCTTTTTGCTGGTTCCGCGGTTGCCAAGGATTACGAGCTGCTCAACGTGTCGTATGACCCGACCCGTGAGCTGTACCAGGAGTACAACGCCGAGTTCATCAACTTCTGGAAAAAAGACCACGCTGGCGACAACGTGAAAATCCAGCAGTCCCACGGTGGTTCGGGCAAGCAGGGCCGGGCGGTGATCGACGGTCTGCGGGCCGACGTGGTGACCCTGGCCCTGGCCGGTGACATCGACGAAATCGCCAAGCTCGGCAAGAGCCTGCCGGCCGACTGGCAGAAGCGCCTTCCGGAAGCGAGCACGCCTTACACCTCGACCATCGTGTTCCTGGTGCGCAAGGGCAACCCGAAAGGCATCAAGGACTGGGGCGACCTGACCAAAAACGGCGTGGAAGTCATCACCCCGAACCCGAAAACCTCCGGCGGGGCGCGCTGGAATTTCCTCGCGGCCTGGGCCTATGGCCTGAAAGCCAACGGCGGTAACGAAGCCAAGGCTAAAGAGTACGTGCAGACCCTGTTCAAACACGTGCCGGTGCTGGACACCGGTGCTCGTGGCTCGACCATCACCTTCGTCAACAACGGTCAGGGCGACGTGTTGCTGGCCTGGGAAAACGAAGCCTTCCTGGCGTTGAAAGAAGACGGCGGCGCTGACAAATTCGACATCGTCGTGCCTTCACTGTCGATCCTGGCCGAACCACCGGTGGCCGTGGTCGACAAGAACGCCGAGAAAAAGGGCAACACCGACATCGCCGAGGCGTACCTCAAGCACCTGTACAGCCCGGCCGGCCAGGAAATCGCGGCGAAAAACTTCTATCGTCCACGTGACAAAGAGGTGGCCGCCAAGTACGCCAAACAGTTCCCGACACTGGAACTGGTGACCATCGACAAGGACTTCGGCGGCTGGAAAACCGCGCAACCGAAATTCTTCAATGACGGTGGCGTGTTCGACCAGATTTATCAGGCGCAGTAACCTGAAATAGATCAGCCAATGCGCATTCCATGTGGGAGCGGGCTTGCTCGCGAAGACAGCGGCACAGTCAACATTGATGTCGCCTGACACACCGCCTTCGCGAGCAAGCCCGCTCCCACAGGTTTAGCACTTAAGTGGCTGGCATTGGCTAACGGGCCCCGATTTCACCGTCGGGGCTTAGCGCGTTCTCAACCAAGGACTTTTATGTCGCGTCGTATCTCCCCCGTCATACCCGGCTTCGGGCTGACGCTGGGCTACACCTTGGTGTACCTCAGCTTGATTGTGCTCATTCCACTGGCGGCGATGTTCGTGCATGCCGCTCAACTGACCTGGGACCAGTTCTGGGCGATCATCTCGGCGCCACGGGTGCTGGCGGCGTTGAAGCTGAGCTTCGGCACCGCGCTCTATGCCGCGATCATCAACGGCATCATTGGCACGCTGCTGGCCTGGGTGCTGGTGCGCTACACGTTCCCGGGACGCAAAGTCATCGACGCGATGATCGACTTGCCCTTTGCTTTGCCCACAGCGGTGGCCGGTATCGCGCTGACCGCGCTGTACACCCCCACCGGCCTGGTGGGTCAGTTCGCGGCGGATCTAGGCTTCAAGATCGCGTATACCCCCCTCGGCATCACGCTGGCGCTGACTTTTGTAACACTTCCATTCGTAGTACGTACGGTACAGCCTGTACTGGCCGATATTCCCCGTGAAGTGGAGGAGGCGGCGGCTTGTCTCGGGGCAAAACCGTTGCAGGTTTTCCGTCATATCCTGATGCCCGCGCTGTTGCCAGCCTGGCTGACCGGTTTCGCCTTGGCCTTTGCCCGTGGGGTCGGCGAGTACGGCTCGGTGATTTTCATCGCCGGCAACATGCCGATGAAAACCGAGATTCTGCCGCTGCTGATCATGGTCAAACTCGACCAGTACGATTACACCGGCGCCACCTCCATTGGTGTACTGATGCTGGTGGTTTCCTTTGTCCTGTTGCTGCTGATCAACTTGCTGCAGCGGCGCATCGAAACCCCATAAGGAGGCGCAAAAATGTCCCAATCGTCTATTGCCGCAGCCTCCTCGAACGCCGCCCGCCGTGGCAGTGCCACGTCGCGCCGAGTCCTGATCGGCCTTGGCTGGCTGATCTTCGCGCTGTTTCTGTTATTGCCGTTGTTCATCGTGGTGTCCCAGGGCCTGAAGCTGGGCCTGGGTGCGTTCTTCACCGCGATCTTCGAGCCGGACGCCTTGTCGGCGTTGAAACTCACCGTGATTGCGGTGCTGATCTCGGTGCCGCTGAACCTGGTGTTCGGTGTCAGCGCGGCATGGTGCGTGAGCAAATACTCGTTCCGTGGCAAGAGCATGCTGGTGACGCTGATCGACTTGCCGTTCTCGGTGTCGCCGGTGATCGCCGGTCTGGTCTATGTATTGATGTTCGGTGCTCAGGGCCTGTTCGGCCCGTGGTTGCAGGATCACGACGTCCAGATCGTCTTCGCCTTGCCGGGCATCGTGCTGGCGACGATTTTCGTCACCGTGCCGTTCGTGGCCCGTGAGCTGATCCCGCTGATGCAGGAACAAGGCACTCAGGAGGAAGAGGCCGCGCGCCTGCTTGGCGCCAATGGCTGGCAGATGTTCTGGCACGTCACCGTTCCCAATATCAAATGGGGCCTGATCTATGGCGTGGTGCTCTGCACTGCGCGAGCGATGGGGGAGTTCGGTGCGGTGTCGGTGGTTTCCGGGCACATTCGCGGGGTGACCAACACCCTGCCGCTGCACGTCGAGATCCTCTACAACGAATACAACCACGTGGCCGCGTTCGCCGTGGCGAGCCTGTTGCTGATCCTGGCGCTCTTCATCCTGCTGCTCAAGCAGTGGAGCGAAAACCGTATTAACCGCCTGCGCGCCAGCGCCGCGGAGGAATAAGTCATGTCGATCGAAGTGCGTAACGTCAGCAAAAACTTCCACGCGTTCAAGGCGCTGGACAACATCAGCCTGGACATTCAAAGCGGCGAGCTGGTGGCGTTGCTGGGGCCGTCCGGCTGCGGCAAGACCACGTTGCTGCGGATCATCGCCGGCCTGGAAACCCCGGATCAGGGCAACATCGTGTTCCACGGTGAAGACGTCTCCGGCCACGACGTGCGTGATCGCAATGTCGGTTTCGTGTTCCAGCACTACGCTCTGTTCCGGCACATGACGGTGTTCGACAACGTCGCGTTCGGCCTGCGAATGAAGCCGAAAAACCAACGCCCGAGCGAGAGCCAGATCGCGGTTAAAGTCCACGAACTGCTGAACATGGTGCAACTGGATTGGTTGGCCGATCGTTACCCGGAACAACTCTCCGGCGGCCAGCGTCAGCGCATCGCATTGGCCCGTGCCTTGGCGGTGGAGCCGAAGGTTTTGCTGCTCGACGAACCCTTCGGTGCGCTGGATGCCAAGGTCCGTAAAGAGCTGCGTCGCTGGCTTGCACGGCTGCACGAAGACATCAACCTGACTTCGGTGTTCGTGACCCACGACCAGGAAGAGGCGATGGAAGTCGCCGACCGTATCGTGGTGATGAACAAGGGCGTGATCGAGCAGATCGGCTCACCGGGCGACGTCTACGAAAACCCGGCCAGCGATTTCGTCTATCACTTCCTTGGCGACTCGAACCGTCTGCATTTGGGCGAAGACCGGCACGTGCTGTTCCGTCCCCACGAAGTGTCGCTGTCGCGGCATGAACTGGAAGACCACCACGCGGCGCAAGTGCGGGATATTCGTCCGCTGGGCGCGACCACGCGGGTGACGCTGAAGGTTGAAGGCCAAAGCGAGCTGATCGAGGCTGAAGTGGTGAAAGACCACGACAGCCTGGTTGGATTGGCCAAGGGTGAGACGTTGTTCTTCAAGCCCAAGGTCTGGCAGAAAGTCGCCAACATCTAAAGCAAAAGCATCGCGGGCAAGCCCGCTCCCACAGTGAATCTGCGTTGAACACATATCTGTGGCCAACCCAAAACCCTGTGGGAGCGGGCTTGCCCGCGAAAGCGATCTACGTCGCAGCACCTTTCTGACGCAAACGCACACCACCCACTCGCGCCTCGATCTGCTCTTTCAGCTCACGCCGCATCCCGAGCAAAAACGCCAACTCAACCACCACGAACAGCGGCCCGACAATCAATCCCGTCACGTCATCGACAAACGCCGGTTTGCGTCCCTCGTAATAATGACCGACAAACTGAATCGCCCATCCCACCACAAACATCCCGATACCGCTGGCCAGCCAGACCAGCGTACTTTGCTGCGCGAGAGCCTGACCCGCCCAAATGCACAGACCGAGCAACACGGTCATCAACACCCCAAGACGCACCTCCAGGCGCAGGTAAAACCACGCCGATGCCATCGCGACCAGCACCGCCGGCGAAACCCAGCCTGCGCCCCATTGCGGCCGCGACAGCAACACCGCGACCGCCACTACAATCAGCGGGATACCGATAAAGTGGCTGGCAATATTGCGCGGGTCACGGTGGTAGGCGGCGTATTGACTGAGATGGTCAACGAGGCTTTTCATTGTTATTCCTCCTGTAGGGTGATGGATGATGCCCCGGGTTTTATCTCTCGCTCTGTCAGCCAGGCGACAATCTCCAGGAGTTTTCATGGACATGCAGGTTTGGCGTTCGCGCCTGGATACGGGGCAGTGGTTCAGTCATTTACCTGTTCCTTTACAGGATAGTCTGCTGGCTGCGGCCCGGGTTCGGCGCCTGCCGTCGGGGCAACTGCTATTCAAACGCGGTGATCCGCCATGCGGGCTGTATGCAGTGCTTGAAGGGGCGTTGCGCATTGGCGCGGTGAGCGAGCAGGGCAAGGAAGCGCTGCTGAGCCTGGTGGAAGCGCCGCACTGGTTCGGCGAAATCTGCCTGTTCGATGGCCAGCCGCGAACCCACGATGCCTACGCCGTTGGCCAGTGCATCCTGTTGCACATCCCGCAGGCGACGCTGCTGAAGGTGCTCGACCAACAACCGGTTTACTGGCGGCAACTGGCGTTGCTGATGAGCCACAAACTGCGCCTGACCTTCATCAACCTCGAACAGCTAAGCCTGATGCCAGCTCCGGCGCGCCTGGCCCATCGCTTGCTGATGATCGCCGAGGGTTACGGTGAAATCGATCCGCCGCGCTGTGTCCTGCAACTGCCTCAGGAGCAACTGGCGTCGATGCTGTCGCTGTCGCGCCAGACCACAAACCAGCTCCTCAAGGATTTGCAGGGGCAAGGGGTTGTGGATCTCAAGTACGGCGAGATCGAGATTCTGGATGCCGAGCGGTTGCGGGCGTTAGCAATGATTTGACGTGCACCTGTAGGCGCTGCGAAGACTGCGATCTTTTGAAATCACCACGGTATTGATGGGCTTTATCCGCGAACGCGCCTAGCCTGTGACGACGACAATCGAGGTGTGCCATGCGTGTGTTGCTAGTGGAAGACGAACCCGAGACCGCTACCCTCCTGGCCAAAGGCTTGAGCGAAGCGAGTTACGTGGTGGATGTGGCGCTCAATGGCATGGACGGCCGGCGCTTTATCGAGTCCGGTGAGTACGAACTGATCATCCTCGACGTGATGCTGCCGGGACTCAACGGCTGGCAGTTGTTGCAACAGATCCGCAAGCTCGGCGACACGCCGGTGCTGCTCCTCACCACCAGGGACGGCATTGAGGATCGGCTGCGCGGGTTGGAATTGCATGAAGATGATTACCTGCTCAAACCGTTTGCCGTCAGTGAGCTGGTGAAGCGGGTGCGCAAGCTGTTGCGGCGGGATCGCGGGCGATAGCGGTTTCAGTGGTGTTTGAGAAATGGCTATCGCGGGCAAGCCCGCTCCCACAGTGGTTCTGGGTGAATCACAGCAACCGAAAACCCTGTGGGAGCGAGGCTTGCCCTCGAAGAGGCCGGAAAACTCAAAACACCTCTCGGATCTGTCACTGCAACCCATCCCGAAACTGCCCCGGCGTCATTCCAGTCCAGCGTTTAAACGCGCGGCTGAAGCTGCTGGTGTCGGCGAATCCCAGCAGATAACTGATTTCGCCCAACGAGCACAGCGGGTCGCGCAGATGCAGCAGCGCCAGGTTCTCCCGGCTTTCATTGAGCAGCGTATCGAACCGACAACCTTCATCCGCCAAGTGCCGTTGCAGGCTGCGCAGACTCAAGTGCAGCGCCTGGGCGATGCGATCGGCCGACGGTTCGCCTTCGGGTAATTGCTCTTCAATGGCGTCACGCACCTTGCGTTCCCAGGTCAGGGGTTTGAGTTGCGCCAGGGTGCGTTTGAGCACGGTTTCGTTGTGTTCGGCCAGTTCCGGGTTGGCATCGTCCAGGTGACTGTCGAAATCCACCAGGGCGAATTCCAGTCGGTCTTCATCGGCGTTGAAATACACCGGCGAGCGGAACACTTTGTGCCATTGGTGCGGGTCGGCCGGTTCCGGACGGCGCAGATAGACCGCCAGCGGGGCGTAGTCACGGCCCAGGCGATTGCGGCAGGTGCGCACGTAAATCGCCGCGAAGGCGTCGATGGCCTCGAAGGCTGGCGCGGGGTTGTCTGGGGGGATTTTCAGGCGGAAGTAGTAGCGATCCTCGGCGCGGGTCAGTTCCAGATCCAGCGCGTCGCTGACCACCTGGTGATAACGCACGATGCGCTCGAAGACTTCCCGCAGGCTGCCACTGGCCACCAACGCATAACCCAACGCATGAAACGTGGTGGGGCTGACGAAACGCGACACCCGCAAGCCAATCGCCGGGTCGCCGCTGACCTGCACCGCGATTTGCCACAGGCGCGTGGTGCCAGACAACGGGTAACGGGCGTTCGGGTCGTCCATCAAGTGTGGGTCAAGCCCCGCTTGCTGGCACAGGGTTGTGCTGTCGAGCCCCAGCGCTTCGAGCTGCTTGCGCAGTGCGCGGGTCCAGCTGGCGAGGGAGGTCGGTTCAGTCATGTTGAATGGCGCGTCCGGTCAACAGGTTGGCGTTCACGGCTACCGCTCCGTATAGCATCGCAAGGCAGGATGCGAACATCAATAACCAGAGGATGGAAGCATGGACGGTACTTGTGCAAGTCCCCAGCGACTGAATGCAGCACAGCGAGCAGCGCATATTCGCCAGGTGGTATTGGCCAAAGGCGTCGAACTGCGCCAGCGCTACCCGGTTCTTAACCATCAGGACGCCTTGGGCGCGGGCATTCTGGCCTTCGCGTTGGCCGGGATGATCGGTTCCGCAGCGCTGTACATCACCGGGTACATGGCCTGGTGGGTATGCCTGTTGCTCAACGGGTTTTTCGCCTCGCTGACCCATGAGCTGGAGCATGACCTGATCCACAGCATGTATTTCCGTAAGCAACGGGTGCCGCATAACCTGATGATGGGCCTGGTGTGGCTGGCGCGACCGAGCACCATCAATCCCTGGATCCGCCGTCATTTGCACCTCAATCACCACAAGGTGTCCGGCACCGAAGCCGACATGGAAGAGCGGGCGATCACCAACGGTGAGCCGTGGGGAATCGCGCGGCTATTGATGGTCGGCGACAACGTGATGTCGGCGTTCATCCGCATGCTGCGGGCCAAGACCCGGGCGCACAAGTTCAGCATCATCAAGCGTTTTCTGAAGGTTTACGCACCGCTGGCGCTGGTGCATTGGGGGGCGTGGTACGTGTTTCTCGGTTTTCACGCCGCCAGCGGCATTGCGCATCTGCTGGGTGCGCCCATCGAATGGGCGGCGACTACTTTGGCGGTGATGCAGGTGATCGACATCGCGGCCGTCGTGATCATCGGTCCGAACGTATTGCGCACGTTCTGCCTGCATTTTGTCAGCTCGAACATGCACTACTACGGTGACGTGGAGCCGGGGAATGTGATTCAGCAGACTCAGGTGTTGAACCCTTGGTGGATGTGGCCGTTGCAAGCATTCTGCTTCAACTTCGGCAGCAGCCACGGGATCCATCATTTTGTGGTGAAGGAGCCGTTTTACATCCGGCAGATGACCGTCCCGGTGGCGCATGAAGTGATGCGCGAGATGGGGGTGCGGTTCAATGATTTCGGGACGTTCGGGCGGGCGAACCGGTTTGTGCGCAAGGACACCGCCGAGATGCAAGAGGTGCGTGCCGCTCAGGTTTGATGAGGTAACCGGAAACTCAAATGCTGGTCATCAATTTGACCCAAAGGGACGATACGGTGTGACGCAAGCAGCGATTCGAATATGCGATTCAGGCCTATTAAAGTAATTAAATATTCCTTTATCGGATAACCGTTTCAGCCAATTATCGCGTCACAGCGCTGTTGATCAGCGCTAACAGATTTCGAGTTTCCGGGGCCGTCTCCTTGGCAGGGTGCGGCCCCTTTTTTATTCCAGACAAATACCAAACCCTGTGGGAGCGGGCTTGCCCGCGATAGCGTCATTAGCTCCAACATTGTGGGGACTGATCCACCGATATCGCGGGCAAGCCCGCTCCCACAGGAATTTGTTGTATATTCTTTATCGGTCTTAATAAATAGCTTCTTATTCCTTAACGAATATAACTCTCCTCCCTATACTCGGTCACGAACAGACACGCAGCAGGAGAGCCCCCATGCGCAACGAATCAATTCGCTACCTGATTGTGCCGGGCTGGCAAGGATCGCCAGAAGATCATTGGCAAACCCATTGGCAGAACAGCCTGCCAAACAGTGCGCGGGTGGAGCAGGCCGACTGGCTGACGCCTCGTCGTGAGGACTGGGTTGCGGCATTGGCCGAGGCGATTGCCGCCGACAGCACGCCAGTGATTCTGATCGCTCACAGCCTGGGCTGTATCACCGTTGCCCATTGGGCGGCCACGGCCCCACTGAATTTTCTGCGTCAGGTGCGCGGCGCCTTGCTGGTCGCGCCAGCGGACGTCGAGCGCCCGGCCTGTGCACCGGCCTTGCGCAACTTCGCACCGATTCCGACAACGTTGCTGCCGTTCCCGAGCCAGGTCGTCAGCTCCGATAACGACAGTGCCGTGAGTGCGCCACGAGCGCTTGAGCTGGCACGTAACTGGGGCGCCGAGGCGGGGATTTTATCGGGGGCCGGGCACATCAACGTGAAGTCCGGTCATCAGCGTTGGGAGCAGGGTTTTGCGTACCTCTATCGTCTGCAAAACCGCATGGAACAACACGCCCTGCGTCGCGCTTGAACCTTTGTTTTTTTAAAAAACGCCCCCGTCTGCCGGCGGTTTTGGGCGGGAGTCTGCCATGAGCTTGCATGAAACCTTCGGTCAGCCGCTGCTGACCTTTCCTGATGCGGAAAAAAGCCCGCTGAGCATTCGTGCCAAGGCGTTGGTGTTCGTCGATCCGCGTTCCCGGCAGTTGCGCCAGGAGCTGGAACAACTGGCGCCACGTTCGATCTCGGTATTGATCCGCGGTGAAACCGGCAGTGGTAAAGAACTGCTGGCGCGGCACATCCATCGCGCCAGTGACCGTGGTGGATTGTTCGTATCCGTCAATTGCGGGGCGATCAGCCCGACCTACGCCGACGCTGAACTGTTTGGCTATGCCGCCGGCAGTTACAGCGGTTCGGCCAGCAGTCGCGCTGGCTGGTTCGGTTCGGCCAATGGCGGCACGCTCTATCTGGACGAGATCGGCGACTTGCCGTTGCCAATCCAGATCAAGCTGCTCGCAGCCCTGGAAAACCATGAGGTCACTCGCGTTGGCGCTCAGCAACCAAGCCCGGTGGACGTACGTCTGGTGGCCGCCACCAGCATCGATCTGGCTCAGGCCGTGGCTGCCGGAAAATTCCATGAGCGGCTCTATCACTACCTCAGTGAAGGCCAGCTCGAACTGCCGGCCTTGCGCGAACGGGTGGGTGATATTTTGTCGCTGGCCGAATACTTCCTTGGCATCTACAGCCAACGCCTCGATCTGCCGGTGCCATTGATCAGCGACGCCGCGCAGCAGCTGCTGGAGCAGCACAGTTGGCCGGGCAACACCCGGGAGCTGGAGAACGTCATCCACTTTGCGTTGTTGGTGAGTACCGGCGATGAGATTTTGCCGGAGCATTTGAATTTGCCCGAGGCATCGGTATCGCTGCTTCAGATCGAGCAGCAACTCAAAAAAATCCTCGGCAACGGTTCCGCCGCCGAGAAAGAGGCCTTGAAACAACTGCTCAAAGCCACCGAGCTTCTGTAGGAGCGAAGCTTGCTCGCGAAGCAGACGACTCGGTCTGTCCGGGAGGACGCCTTCGCGGGCAAGCCTCGCTCCTACAGAGGTCATGTTCCGGGCTTTTTGTAGGAGCGAAGCTTGCTCGCGAAGCCGGCGACTCGGTCTGTTCGGGAGGACGCCTTCGAGGGTAAGCCTCGCTCCTACAGGGTTTTGGGCGAGTTGGATCTGTATGAACAAAATGGAATATGAAAGTGAATAAAAGATATTGTTCGGGAATAAAAAATCCCGGTATTGTCCGCGTCACGCCAGCGATAGCACTTCACTGGCACTCGTATTAATCAGCCGTCGTCGATGATGGCCGCGAATTTCGATAAGGACACTGCATGAAAAAGGTTCTGTTGTTTACCGCATTGGCGGCTGCCCTGACCGCGGGCCTGGCCCAGGCTGGCGAGAAACTGGTGGTGGCGGCGACCCCGATTCCACATGCCGAGATCCTTGAACTGATCAAGCCGACCCTCGCCAAAGAAGGCGTGGACTTGGAGATCAAAGTCTTCACCGACTACGTTCAGCCGAACGTGCAGGTCGACCAGAAGCGTCTGGACGCCAACTACTTCCAGACCCTGCCGTACCTGAAAAACTTCAACGAAGGCAAAGGCACTAACCTGGTGACCGTGATCGGCGTGCATGTCGAACCATTCGGCGGCTACTCGAAGAAAGTCAAAAGCCTGGCTGAGCTGAAAGACGGCGCAACCATCGCCATCCCCAACGAAGGCAGCAACAGCGGCCGTGCGCTGATCCTGCTGCAGAAGGCTGGCCTGATCGAGTTGAAAGACCCGAAAAACGCCGTGGCCACCCCGAAAGACATCGCCAAGAACCCGCACAACTTCAAGTTCAAGGAACTGGAATCGGCCATGCTGCCGCGTGTTCTGGACCAGGTCGACCTGGACATGATCAACACCAACTACGCGCTGGACGCGGGTCTGAACCCGGCTAAAGATGCACTGGTGATCGAAGGTGCCGATTCGCCTTACGTGAACTTTCTGGTGGCGCGTCCAGACAACAAGGACAGCGTCGCCATCCAGAAACTGGCCAAGGCCCTGACCAGCCCGGAAGTGAAAGCATTCATCGCCAAGAAGTACAGCGGCGCGGTACTGCCGGCGTTCTGATTGACCGCAGTATCAAACCTTTTCAAGGTTTCAACGCCGACGGCTGATACAGCGTCGGCGTTTTTTATTACGCCAAGATCTTTTGCTTTAAAGTTTCAGGCCGCCCGCGCCTTCAGCGCTTTGCGCAACGCCATCAGCAATTTCACGATGTCTTGCGGATCCAGCCGCTGCGGCACGTTTACGTCAGCCATTTTCCCTTCCTTGTGATGGTTCGGCCCTGAGTCTGGCCAAAAGCTGTGCGTCCTTGGAGGGCTGTCTTGAAAAAAAGATCCTTCCTACAGCGTAAAGGAAAATAGCCGTCCTCCACTGCCGCAGCAAATCAGCCAGATAAGACGCCGCTCAATCCGGCCAATACCACACCGGCTCATCCAGCATCCGCTGCCCGACTATCCCGGTCTGGCCGAAATCCTTCTCCAGCACAATGCAATTGCATTCCGGGTCTTGCTGCAACGCCGAGATCAACCGCCGCGCATGAGACACCACCCACACCTGACACTGCTCGGACGCTCGAATGATCAACCGCGCCAACGCCGGCAGCAGGTCCGGATGCAGACTGGTTTCCGGTTCGTTCAACACCATCAACGTCGGCGGCCGAGGCGTCAGCAATGCCGCAACCAGCAACAAATAGCGCAACGTCCCATCCGATAACTCGGCGGCGGACAACGGCCGCAACAACCCTTCCTGATAAAACTCGATTGCAAATCGGCCACCTTGCAGCAGTGCGATGTTCAGCGTCGCGCCGGGGAACGCGTCGCTGATCGCCGCCTGCAAGGCTTCGGGATCGCCGATTTCGCGGATGGTCTGTAACGCCGCCGCGAGGTCGCGACCGTCGTGGTGCAACACCGGCGTGCGAGTGCCCAGTTGTGGTTGGCGCGCCGGAGCTTCGGCATCGCTGCGAAAGTGATCGTAGAAGCGCCAGCGGCGGATGAATTCACGCAGCTGCAAGACTTCCGGCGAGGTGCGCAAGCTACCAACCTGATCGAACAGGCTGTCGAAATTCGGCGTGCGTTGGGCCAGCACCTCCCAGCTGCGGCCGACCCGTGTGCGAATCATCGGGCCGTCACGATCCACCAGCAGGCTGGCCGGGCGATAGAACGGCCCGGACCAGATGCATTCCTTTTTGATTTCCGGGTCCAGAGAAAACGCGGAAAGACTCTGTTCCTGAAGGCCCAGCGCGATCGAGTAGCTGAAGTCTTCACCGGCAAACCCCAGGCGCAGGCGTTTGGCGCCGTGTCGCATGGTTGCCTGGATCGGGATTTCACCATTGCGCATGCGCTGGGTGATGGTTTCCGGCCCGGCCCAGAAGGTCGAATCCAGCCCACCCTCGCGTGCCAAGCCATTGACCACTCCACCCTGAGCAGTTTCCGCCAGCAGGCGCAAGGCGCGGTAGAGATTGGATTTACCGCTGCCGTTGGGGCCGGTGATCAGGTTCAGCCGTTCGAGCGGAATCACCAATTTATTGATCGAGCGGTAATTGGCCACCGCGAGGGTTTTGAGCATGGGAAGCTTCCTGCTGCAGGGGCCGCCAGTTTGTCTTAGTCGGCGACTGTGAGCGTATGTGGCGAGGGAGCTTGCTCCCGCTGGGCTGCGAAGCGGCCCAAAAAAGTTAAACGAGGTGTGTCAGGCAAAACGAGATAGCAGGTTTTGCGTCTGCTGCGCAGCCGAGCGGGAGCAAGCTCCCTCGCCACAGGCAACCCCCCAAGCCCCATGCGATGCAGCAAACCCGTGCACCTGTTGAACCCTGTTCTAAGCTCACAGTCGTATCGTCACTTGCACGTTCGTACAACGCAAAGGAGTCTGCATGGCGGGTCCCGGATTGAAATTCATGGTTGGCCTGAGCCTCATCGCCCTGCTGAGCGCCTGTGGCGATAAAAAGCCCGTCGAGAAGGACCGCCCACGAGTCTTCGTGCAAGAGGTCAAGCCAACCGATTACGCCGCCGCAGTGACACTCACCGGCGACGTCCAGGCGCGAGTGCAAACCGAACTGTCGTTCCGCGTGGGCGGCAAGATCATCCAGCGCATGGTCGATGTCGGTGACCGGGTTTCGGCCAAACAAGTGCTGGCCAAGCTCGATCCCAAGGACCTGCAAACCAGCGTCGACTCGGCCCAGGCCCAGGTCGTTGCCGAACAGGCGCGGGTCAAACAAACCGCCGCCGCCTTCGTTCGCCAACAAAAACTCCTGCCCAAGGGCTACACCAGCCAGAGCGAATACGACTCCGCCCAAGCCGCCTTGCGCAGCAGTCAGAGCGCGCTGACCGCCGCTCAAGCGCAATTGGCCAACGCCCGTGATCAATTGAGCTACACCGCGTTGATTGCCGATGCGCCGGGGGTGATTACCGCGCGCCAGGCTGAAGTCGGCCAAGTGGTACAAGCCACGGTGCCGATTTTCAGCCTGGCCCGGGACGGCGAGCGTGACGCGGTGTTCAACGTGTACGAATCACTGCTGACTGAGCCACCGGCGGATAGATCGATTGTGGTCAGCCTGCTCGACAACCCGAAAATCAAGACCACGGGCACCGTTCGGGAAGTCACGCCGGCAGTCTCGGCGCAGACTGGCACAGTGCAAGTCAAAGTCACCCTCGACAGCCTTCCCGAGGGCATGCAGCTGGGGTCGGTGGTGAGCGCCACCGCCAAGCCGGTGGGCAAAACCGCGGTGGAATTGCCCTGGGCGGCCCTGACCAAAAACCTCAGTGACCCGGCCGTGTGGCTGGTGGATGCCGAGGGCAAGGCGCAGTTGCACACCGTCACCGTCGGCCGTTACCTGACCGGCAAAGTCATTGTCAGCGCTGGCCTTAATGGGGGCGAAAAAGTCGTCACCGCGGGCGGCCAGTTACTGCATCCGGGCGTGCGCGTGGAGATTGTCGAGAACACCTACCAGCCCCCAGCGACAGGAGCCCAGCCATGAAGCGCCTGTTGCTGTTGTCCGCTGCTGCACTACTGGTTGCTTGCTCCAAGGAGGACGCGCCGCCAGAACCGGTTCGGCCGGTGTTGTCGGTGGAAGTGAAGGCGCTCAATCAAGAAAACCTCGGCCGGTTTGCCGGCAGCATCCAGGCCCGTTACGAAAGCAACGTCGGTTTCCGGGTGCCGGGGCGTATCGCCAGCCGTAACGTCGATGTCGGCGCTGAAGTGCAGAAGGGCGCGTTGCTCGCGACCCTCGACCCCACCGATCAGCAGAACCAGTTGCGCTCCGCCCAGGGTGATCTGGCGCGGGTTCAGGCGCAGCTCATCAACGCTCAGGCCAACGCCCGGCGTCAGCAGGAACTGTTCAATCGCGGGGTTGGCGCGCAGGCACAGCTGGACATCGCCCAGACCGACCTGAAAACCACCCAGGCGTCCCTCGATCAAGCCA
Source organism: Pseudomonas sp. F-14 TE3482 (assembly GCF_053629455.1). Lineage (NCBI taxonomy): Bacteria > Pseudomonadati > Pseudomonadota > Gammaproteobacteria > Pseudomonadales > Pseudomonadaceae > Pseudomonas > Pseudomonas sp. F-14 TE3482. The sequence continues at coordinate 949,084 of NZ_JBRJII010000001.1, read as the reverse complement.
GGGCCGCCGTCGATCAGGCGAAGGACCAACTCAACTACGTTGAGCTGCGCACCGATCACAAAGCCATCGTCACCGCGTGGAACGCCGAAGCCGGGCAAGTGGTCACGGCCGGCCAGCAAGTAGTGACCCTGGCGCAGCCGGACATCAAGGAAGCGGTGATCGACCTGCCCGATACCCTGGTTGATCAGTTGCCAGCCGACGTGGTGTTCCAGGTCGCCTCACAACTGGACCCGAGCATCACCAGCACCGCCATCGTGCGCGAAATCGAGCCCCAGGCGCAAAGCGCGACCCGTACCCGTCGCGCCCGCCTGAGCCTGGCCGATACGCCACCGGGCTTTCGCCTCGGCACGGCGATCAGCGTGACCCTCAGCTCCGCGATCAAGCCGCGCCTCGAACTGCCGGTGAGTGCGCTGCAGGAGGTCGATGGAAAACTGCGGATCTGGGTCGTTGATCCACAGACGCAAACCGTTTCGCCAAGGGAGGTCAGCCTGATCAGCCGGACCGATGCCACGGTGGTCCTGGCCAACGGCGTGAAAACCGGCGAGCGGGTGGTCAGCGCGGGTGTGAACAGCCTCAAACCGGGGCAGAAAGTGAAAATTGACGAGGACAGCCCGCAATGAAAGGGAGTTTCAACTTATCCGAATGGGCCCTCAAGCATCAGTCGTTTGTCTGGTATTTGATGTTCGTCGCGCTGCTGATGGGCGTGTTTTCGTACCTGAACCTGGGGCGCGAAGAAGACCCCTCGTTCACCATCAAAACCATGGTGATCCAGACTCGCTGGCCCGGCGCTACCCAGGAACAGACCCTCAAGCAGGTCACCGACCGGATCGAGAAAAAACTCGAAGAACTCGACTCGCTCGACTACGTGAAAAGCTACACCCGCCCCGGCGAATCAACGGTGTTCGTTAACCTGCTCGACACAACCAGTGCCAAGGACATCCCGCAAATCTGGTACCAGGTGCGCAAGAAGATCAACGACATTCGCGGTGACTTCCCGAAGGGCCTGCAAGGGCCGGGTTTCAACGATGAGTTCGGCGACGTGTTCGGTTCGGTGTATGCCTTTACCGCCGATGGCCTGTCGATGCGCCAGTTGCGCGATTACGTGGAACAGGTACGTGCCGAGATCCGTGAAGTCCCGGGGTTGGGCAAGGTCGAGATGGTCGGCGAGCAGGATGAAGTCCTTTACCTGAACTTCTCCACTCGCAAACTCGCCGCCCTCGGCATCGATCAGCGCCAAGTGGTGCAGAGCCTGCAATCACAGAATGCGGTAACGCCGGCGGGGGTGATCGAGGCCGGTCCGGAGCGGATTTCGGTGCGGACTTCGGGGCAATTTGCCTCTGAGAAAGACCTGGCCAACGTCAACCTGAAGCTCAACGATCGCTTCTACCGACTGGCCGACATCGCCAACATCAGCCGTGGCTATGTCGATCCGTCGACCCCGGAGTTTCGCTTCAACGGTCAGCCAGCCATCGGCCTGGCGATCGCCATGAAGAAGGGCGGCAACATTCAGGACTTCGGCAAGGCACTGCACCTGCGCATGGATGAACTGACGGCGGACCTGCCGGTGGGCGTCGGTGTGCACAACGTGTCCGACCAGGCCGACGTAGTGGAAGAAGCCGTCGGCGGTTTCACCAGTGCGTTGTTCGAAGCCGTGGTGATCGTGCTGATCGTCAGCTTCGTCAGTCTTGGCGTGCGTGCCGGGCTGGTAGTGGCGTGTTCGATTCCATTGGTGCTGGCAATGGTCTTCCTCTTCATGGAATACAGCGGCATCACCATGCAGCGGATCTCCCTCGGTGCGCTGATCATCGCCCTCGGCCTGCTGGTGGACGACGCGATGATCACCGTGGAAATGATGGTCACGCGCCTGGAAATGGGCGAAACCAAAGAGCAGGCGGCGACCTTCGCCTACACATCGACCGCATTCCCGATGCTCACCGGCACCTTGGTCACCGTCGCCGGTTTTGTGCCGATCGGCTTGAACGCAAGCTCGGCCGGTGAGTACACCTTCACGCTGTTCGCGGTGATCGCAGTGGCGATGCTGGTGTCGTGGATCGTCGCCGTGCTGTTCGCCCCGGTACTCGGTGTGCATATTCTGAGCGCCAATGTGAAACCTCACGACGCAGAGCCTGGGCGCATCGGTCGGGCGTTCAATGGCGGCCTGCTCTGGGCCATGCGCAATCGCTGGTGGGCCATCGGCATCACCGTGGCGCTGTTTGTGCTCTCGGTGTTTTCCATGCAGTTCGTGCAGAACCAGTTCTTCCCGTCCTCGGACCGCCCGGAAATTCTCGTCGACCTGAACCTGCCGCAAAACGCCTCGATCGACGAAACCCGCAAGGTGGTGGACAAGCTTGAAGCGACGTTCAAGGACGACCCGGACATCGTGCGCTGGAGCACTTACATCGGCGAGGGGGCGATCCGTTTCTACCTGCCCCTCGACCAGCAATTGCAGAACCCGTACTACGCGCAACTGGTGATCGTCAGCAAAGGCCTGGAATCGCGCACGGCCCTGACCGAGCGTTTGCAAAAGCGCCTGCGCGAAGAATTCGTCGGTGTCGGCAGTTACGTCCAGGCGCTGGAAATGGGCCCGCCGGTGGGGCGGCCGATTCAGTACCGGGTCAGCGGCAAAGACATCGATCAGGTGCGCAAACATGCGATTGCCCTGGCCACCGAGCTGGATAAGAACTCGCACATCGGCGAAATCATTTACGACTGGAACGAGCCGGGCAAAGTCTTGCGCATCGACATCGCCCAAGACCGGGCACGGCAACTGGGGCTGTCATCGGAGGATGTGGCGAACCTCATGAACAGCATCGTCGTCGGCTTGCCGGTCACGCAGGTCGATGATGATATCTACCTGATCAACGTGGTGGGCCGTGCCGAGGATGCCGAACGCGGCAGTCCGAAAACCTTGGAGAACTTGCAGATCGTCACCCCGAGCGGCACGTCGATTCCGCTGCTGGCGTTTGCCACGGTGCGTTATGAACTCGAGCAGCCACTGGTGTGGCGTCGTGATCGCAAACCGACCATCACCATCAAGGCCGCGGTGCGCGACGAGATTCAGCCGACCGACCTGGTGCAACAGCTAAAGCCGGACATCGACAAGTTCGCCGCCAGTTTGCCGGTGGGCTACAAAGTCGCCACCGGCGGTACGGTGGAGGAAAGCGGCAAGGCCCAGGGGCCAATCGCCAAGGTCGTGCCGTTGATGCTGTTTTTGATGGCGACCTTCCTGATGATCCAGTTGCACAGCGTGCAGAAGCTGTTCCTGGTGGCCAGCGTCGCGCCGCTGGGCCTGATCGGCGTGGTGCTGGCGCTGATCCCGACCGGCACGCCAATGGGCTTCGTGGCCATCCTGGGGATTCTGGCGCTGATTGGCATCATTATCCGCAACTCGGTGATTCTGGTGACCCAGATCGACTCTTTCGAGAAGAGTGGCTACACACCGTGGGACGCGGTGGTGCAAGCCACGGAACACCGGCGCCGGCCGATTTTGTTGACGGCGGCGGCAGCGAGTTTGGGGATGATCCCGATTGCGCGGGAAGTGTTCTGGGGGCCGATGGCCTACGCGATGATTGGCGGGATCATCATCGCGACGCTGCTGACGCTGCTGTTTTTGCCGGCGCTGTACGTGGCCTGGTACAAGGTTCGCGAGCCGAAGAAAGAGGTGCAGTGAGGCGAGCGCTTCGCGCTCATCGCGAGCAGGCTCGCTCCCACAGTGATTTCTGGCGTTCACAAAACCCCTGTGGGAGCTTGCCCGCGATGGCGTCCTGACAGGCTACACAGGCTTACGCCAGACACTCGCCAACCAAGGCTGCTGCTCCCGCGGCAGCCCCGTTGGCCGGTAGTAATGCTCAAGCTCCACAAACCCCGCTTCAGTCAGCATTTGCTGCCACACCTGAAGATCGTAATAAGCCCCATAACGCGGCCCGTTCCAGCCTTCCTGATTCTCGCCACGAGGATTGGAGCTGAACAACACACCGCCCGGTTTCAACGCCCCACGCAGTTCCTTCAGCACCCGAGGCAACTCCTGACTCGGAATGTGAAACAGCACGGCATTGGCGAATATCCCGTCAAAGCGTTCGACCGGCAGGTCGAGCTTCAGAAAGTCTTGCTGCCAGACCTCGCAACCACTGTCCTCCCGGGCCATCTGTGCAAGCTTTTCAGAACCGTCGAGCCCGACGGCGCTGTGGCCCAGGCGGGTGAAGGTTTTCAGATCACGGCCAGGGCCGCAGCCAAAATCGAGAATGCTGAACGGCGCCTCACCCTGGATATGCCGCAACAGGGCATCGATGTTCTGGCTGACATCGTGATCGCGAGTGCCTTCACGGAAGTCCTCGGCCACCGCGTTGTAATGGCCCAGGGTGGTGGAAGTGATCTGCTCCAGGTCGTCGGGAGTCTGTTTCATGGTTGGCTGCGCAGGTAATTGGGATTCGTCGAATATACGCCATGACGCCGGGGGCTGCTGCGCAGCCATTCGCGAGCAAGCCCGCTCCCACACTGGATCGCGTCGAACACAAATTCCATGTTCACCGAAGATCGAATGTGGGAGCGGGCTTGCTCGCGAAAGCGGTATCACTGGCGACCAATGACTTCAGCCAGACTCAACTCTGTTTCATCCCCAGGCATTCAATGGACCGATCAACCATCGCCTTGGCAATCTCCAGCAAATGCCAGACGGAGAACACCAATGCCCGATCGGCCCCCTTGAGTTGATCGCCGCACTGATACGCCGTGACCGAGGCGCAGCGCAACAGATCCGCCACATAAAGCTGGGCGTCTTCGAAGCTCACGTCTTTGCTGACGTTGTAGAAGCGTAATTCATCGGGTGCTGTGGGTTGCTTGCCGGTGAGGTGGAAATCGATCGCACGGTAGAGCGCCGATCGATCCCTGAGCAGGTCGTCGGTGGCGGTTTCGTTGGTGGGGTTTTCGGGAGGTGGATCGGGTACGGATTTTTTCATTGGTAAAACTCCTGGAATTAATTGGAGCCAACCGTTATCGCGACTAAACGAATAGGGGTGGCGGCTGCACGCAGGTTAGTCGACCGGTCTCCAGGCAATACCGGCGCACCCGAGGGTGCCCTGCGCACAGCCACCATAACTTTCAGGCAATGAAAAACACCTGACATGAGGTGGCGCTGTGCGCCTGGAAAGATCCGGGCGACTAAACCCGATCACTGATGAGCAGTGACGAACCGAGACTAGCCACCAGATTCTGTCGGCGCAAGCGAGCGGAATGATCTAGGAAACGTCCTGCAAATGAAAGGGATCGGGCCTGCTGGCACTCTGATTTTCTTGTGCGAAATGTTCCCCAGAGGCTAGAGACAATACCTCTGGCGAGTGAGCTTTTCTGTGGCGAGGGAGCTTGCTCCCGCTGGGCTGCGCAGCAGACCCAAAACCATTCAATGAGGTGTGTCAGATAAACCGGGTAGGCAGGTTTTGCGATTGCTGCGCAATCGAGCGGGAGCAAGCGCCCTCGCCACAAAAGCTCTTGTCCGCAGTATGGGGGCAGGGATCATTCTCAGCGTTTGTTCAGGCCTTGAGCCAATCTGTCCCCACCCAACTGAATCACCGCAACCAACACCACCAGCAACACAATCACCGTCAACATGATCTGACTATCAAAGCGCTGATACCCATACCGATAAGCAATGTCCCCCAACCCACCAGCCCCAATCGCCCCGGCCATGGCTGACGAGTTGATCATCGTCACCAACGTAATCGTGAAACCCCCGACAATCCCCGGCAGCGCCTCGGGCAGCAGCACATGCCAGACGATATGCCAGCGCCGGCAGCCCATCGCTTGCGCCGCTTCGATCAGCCCATGGTCGACCTCGCGCAAACTGACCTCGGCGATGCGTGCAAAGAACGGCGTGGCGGCGATGGTCAGCGGCACTACGGCAGCCCAAACGCCATACGTGGTACCGACGATCAGGCGGGTAAACGGAATCAGCGCCACCATCAAAATCAAAAACGGAATCGAGCGGAACAGGTTCACGAACGCGCCCAACACACGATTCAGCGCCGGTGCTGCGTAGATCCCGCCTTTGGTGCTGGTGACCAGAATCACCGCCAGCGGAATTCCCGCCAACAGTGCAATCAGTGACGACACACCCACCATCAAAAACGTGTCGATAAAACCCTGAAGCAAGCGATCAAACCACATAACCCAGCACCTCCACCTGTTGCGCCCAGTGGCCGGCGCGCTGACGCAATTGCTCGGCTCCGAGGGGCGAACCAGTCACTGCCAGCAGCAATTGCCCGAGTGCATGGCCCTGAATCCGTTCCACGCCCCCTTGCAGCAAGCGCACGCGGCCACCGAGGGCGCTGAACAGCGCCGCCAGGTCTGGCTCCTCGCTCGTGCTGCCGGTGAATTGCAAACGCAGCACCACAGCGGCATCCGAAGACTGCGGCTGCGCCCGCAAACGGCTTTGCAGTTCTTCCGGCAGAGCGTGTTGCAGTGGCGCGAGCAAGGTCTTGCTGACTTCATGCTGCGGGTTGCCAAAGACTTCCCAGACCGGCCCTTGCTCGACGATTCGCCCGTGTTCCAGCACCACGACCCGATCACAGATGTCGCGGATCACCGCCATCTCGTGGGTGATCAGCACGATGGTCAGGCCCAGGCGCTGATTGATCTCGCGCAGCAGGCCGAGGATCGATTGCGTGGTTTCCGGATCCAGCGCCGAAGTCGCCTCGTCGCACAGCAGAATCTCGGGATCATGGACCAGTGCGCGGGCGATGCCGACGCGTTGTTTCTGCCCGCCGGAAAGCTGCGCCGGATAAGATTTGTGCTTGCCTTGCAGGCCGACCAATTCCAGCAGTTCGCGGACTTTCTGCTCGCGCGTCTCCTTGGGCACACCGGCGACTTTCAGCGGCAATTCGACGTTCTGCCAAACCGTCTTGGCCGACATCAGATTGAAGTGCTGGAAGATCATGCCGATCCGCCGCCGCAGCGCCACCAAGCGGTCTTCATCGAACTCGCCGATGTCCACCTGATCGATCAGCACCCGCCCGCTGCTCGGTTGTTCGAGGCGGTTGATGGTGCGGATCAGCGACGACTTGCCTGCGCCGCTGCGACCGATGATGCCGAACACTTCACCGCGCTGGATCGCCAGGTCGATGCCGTGCAAGGCCGCCACCGGACCTTGCTGGCCGTTGTAGGTTTTGCCCAGGCCGATGAAACGTACGTGGGCGCGATTGAGGTCTGGGTGCAGTTCGGTTTGTGTGGCGTTATGTGGCTCCGGAAGTTCCAGTCGCCGTTGGATCGCGGCCGTCATGCTCAGCTTTCCCAGCCGGCTTGATAGAGCTTGCCGTGGGCTTTATCCAGCGCCGCGCGAACAGCTGGCGAATGCTGGTAGATGTCGACGAATTTGATCAGCCGCGGGTCGGTTTTGCTTTTCGGCTGGATCACGAACTGGATTACGTATTCCTTGTGATCGAGGCCATCGAACAGCAGGGCGGAACTGGCATCGAAGGTCTTCGACAGGCGAATGTAGGCCGGGTAACCCTGAACCAGATCGGCATCGTCGTAGGCGCGCACCAGTTGCACGGCCTCGACTTGAAGGATTTTGATTTTCTTCGGGTTGGCGATGATGTCTTCTTCGGTGGCCTTGTAGCCGACGCCCGGTTTGAGGGTGATCAGCCCGGCCTTGGCCAGCAGTTGCAGGCCGCGACCGCTGTTGATCGGGTCGTTGGCGATGGCCACGCTGGCGCCTTCGGGCAACTCGTCGAAGCTCTTGTATTTCTTCGAATAGAGGCCGACGTTGTTGATGATCCCCGGGGCGAACGGCACCAGGTCAAAACCGGCGGCGGCCTTGGCGTTTTCCAGGAACGGGATGTGCTGGAAGTAGTTCACGTCGATGTCGCCCGAGGCGAGGCTGACGTTGGGGGCGATCCAGTCGCTGAACTCCACCAGTTCGACTTTCAGGCCTTGTTTGTTGGCTTCTTCTACTGCTGCTTCCAGGGGAATGGCGAAGGCGGCGGTGGTGCCGACTTTCAGTGGTGCGTCGGCGGCGAAGGTGAGAGAGCTGAAGAGGCCGAGGGCCAGGGCCAGTGCTTTGACTGGGTGGGAGAGGTAGGTCTTTTTCATGATGGGGTTTCCAGTCAGTGCATTAAATTTTTGGTGTGTGTTCGGGCCTCATCGCGGGCAAGCCCGCTCCCACAGGGATTGTGTGAATGCCCGAGAGCCTGTGGGAGCGGGCTTGCCCGCGATGCTTTTAGCGGCGAAAAGACGAGCCCGTATGTTGTTCAGGCAAATGCGCCCCTTCGTGAAACAGCTTTTCCCGCAGGCTGCCGTCGTCGTAAGCGGTCTTGTACGACCCTCTGCGTTGCAACTCCGGAATCACTAGCTCAATGAAGTCCACATAGCTTTCCGGGGTGACGATCCGTGTCAGGTTGAAGCCATCCAGACCGGTTTCGGCGATCCACGATTCCAGCTCATCCGCCACCTGCTGCGGCGAGCCGACCACGGTGATGTAGCGACCACCGAGGGCGTGTTGTTCCAGCAGTTTGCGGCGGGTCCAGTCGTTGTTTTGCAGGTTCTTGGTGGCGGACTGGATGGCGTTGCTTTTCACGTACTGGATTGGTTCGTCGAGTTCGTACTCGGAAAAATCGATCCCGGTGGACGCCGAAAAATGCGCCACACCGGCCTCGGCACTGGCGTAGCTCAGGTACTCGGCGTGCTTGGCCCAGGCCAGCTCTTCTGTCTCGCCAACGATCACGTTCAAGCCCATGAACACCTTGATGTCCCAGGGATTGCGCCCGGCCTCGACGGCGCTGGCGCGCACCTTGTCCACTTGAACCCGGGTCGCCGGTTTGTTCTGACCGCTGATGAACACGCACTCGGCATGCCGACCGGCGAACAGCAAACCGCGATCGGAACTGCCGGCCTGGAACAGCACTGGCGTGCGTTGCGGCGACGGTTCGCAGAGGTGATAGCCCTCGACCTGATAGAACTCGCCCTTGTGCTCGACCTTGTGCACTTTGTCCGGCTGGGCGTAGATCCGTTGCTCTCGGTCGTTGAGCACCGCGCCGTTTTCCCAGCTGCCTTCCCAGAGTTTGTAGAGCACTTGCAGGTACTCGTCGGCCTGGTCGTAGCGGCGGTCGTGTTCCACCTGCTCGCTCAGGCCCATGGCTTTGGCGGCGCTGTCCAGATAGCCGGTGACAATGTTCCAGCCGACCCGTCCACGGCTCAAATGATCAAGCGTCGACATACGCCGGGCGAACAGATACGGCGGTTCGTAGGTCAGGTTGGCAGTGAGGCCGAAGCCGAGGTTTCTGGTGACCGCTGCCATGGCCGAGACCAGCAGCAGCGGGTCGTTGACCGGCAACTGGATCGACTCTTTGAGCGGCACGTCCACCGAGTTTTGATAGACGTCGTACACGCCGACGATGTCGGCGATGAACAGACCGTCGAACAGTCCGCGTTCCAGCAACTGAGCCAATTCGGTCCAGTACTCGATAGTTTTATATTGGGTGGAATTGTCCCGTGGATGCGTCCACAGGCCATGGTTGATGTGCCCGATGCAGTTCATGTTGAACGCATTGAGCAGGATTTTCTTTTTGGCATCAGCCATCAAATGGTCCCTCGCAATGGAGGGTTTTCATCGTTGAGGTAGTAATTGCCGATGGCGTGATATTTCCAGCGCACCGGGTCGTGCAGGGTGTGCACCCGGGCATTGCGCCAGTGGCGATCCAGGCCGTGTTCGGCCAGGGTCGCCTGGCTGCCCGCCAGTTCGAACAGCGTGCTGCCGGCGGCGAGGGAAATTTCGGTGCTGATGGCCCGGGCTTCGGCAACGGCAATCGATGCGGCGGCGACGGTCTCGGCATTGGTGTCGGCCTGGGCCTGATCGAGGAATTCGCCGGAGCGTTCCAGCAGGGCTTCGGTGGCGTGCAGACGGATACTCAAGTGGCCGAAGCTCTTGATGGTCAGCGGGTCTTCGGTGGCTTTTTCATGAGTGGCGTCGATCCACGGCCGGGTCTTGGTGCGCACAAAATGCAGCGCATCTTCATACGCGGCGCGGGCGATGCCGGTGTCGATGGCGGCATGGAGAATCTGCGCCAGCGGGCCGACGGTGGTCGGGCGCTCGAAAGCACTTTGAAACGGGATCACGTCCTCGGCGGCGACGTAGACGTCCTCGAACACCACCGAACCGCTGCCGGTGGTGCGCTGGCCGAAACCGCTCCAGTCGTCGATCACCGTCAGCCCTTTGCTATTGCGCGGGACGAAGGCCAATTGCTGCACGCCGTTTTCGTCCACCACTGACGTGGGGATGCGCTGGGCATAAATCGCGCCGGTGGCGTAGAACTTGCGGCCGTTGATGCGGTAGCCGTTGCCATCGCGAGTCAGGCTGGTGACGCGATCATGGGCGGTTTTGGTGCCCAGTTCCGCGAGTGCATTGCCGAAGCGCTGGCCGGCCAACACTTCGGCGTACAGACGTTTTTTCTGCTCATCGGTGCCGTTCACGCGCAGCACTTCAAGGGCATAGAAATGGTTCTGCGGGATTTGTCCGAGGGAGCCGTCGGCCTGGGCGATCAACGCGATGACCTTGGCCAGGGTGACGTTGGAAACCCCGGCGCCACCGTATTCCTTTGGCACGCTGATGCCCCAAAGACCCGAACGGGAAAACACTTCCAGTTCCGGGTACGGCAAACGACGCTCGCGGTCGCGCAGGGCGCTGTCGCGTTTGAAATCGTCGGCCAGGTCACTGGCGACGATCAGGGCTTGCTCATCGCTGGTGATGACCGCGACGTGGTGAGAATAAGTCATGTGTTTCTCCAGAGATCTGGTCAAAAAGGTTCTGGTGGTCAGATCCAGGAATGCCGCGCAGGCAAGGTTCCATTGAGGTGGTAAGCGCCAACCGCGTGATACTTCCAGCGCACCGGGTCGTGCAGCGTGTGCACTCGGGCATTGCGCCAGTGGCGGTCGAGGTTGAATTCGGCGAGGGTGGCGCGGCTGCCGGCCAGTTCGAAGAGCTTTTCGCTGGCCAGCAGCGAGATCTCGGTGGTCAGCACTTTGGCTTCAGCCACGGCGATCGAGGCGCGTGCAGCGGACTCGGCGGTGAGCGGCGCGGCGTTGACCTGATCGAGTACTTGCCCGGCCTTGCGCAACAACGCTTCGGCGGCGTGCAGTTCGATTTTCAGCTTGCCGATGTCGGCGATCACATAGAGGTCGTCGCTGGCCCGGTCGACCTTGGCGTCGATCCACGGCCGTGCGCGTTTTTGCACGAATTCGATGGCGTCATCGATGGCGCCCCGAGCAATGCCGGCGTCGATGGCTGCTTGAATCAACTGCGACACGGCGCCTTGAGTATTCGGGCTGTCGTTGATCTTCCAGTTATCCACCACCAGCTCGGCGTCGACCCGCACGTTGTTGAGCAAAAGGGTGCCGCTGGCGGTGGTGCGCTGGCCGAAACCCGACCAGTCATCAACGATGCGCAACCCCGGGGTACCACGACGGACGAAGGCCAGCACTTGCTTGCCGTCGTCGTTCAGCGCTTTGACGGCCACCCAGTGGGCGAACAATGCGCCGGTGGAATAGAACTTCTGCCCGTTGATGACGAAGCCATCGCCGTCGGCGCTGATCCGCGCCTTGAGCTCCAGGGTGTTTTTGGTTCCGCGCTCCGGCCCTGCGTTACCGATTCGCCAGCCTTCGAGCACGCTTTTGAACAGCTGCTTTTTCTGCGACTCGGTGGCGGCGCCGAGTATCAGGTTGAGAATCCCGAACTGGTTCTGCGGGATCTGCCCCAACGCCGGGTCGGCCGCGGAAATGATCGCGAACACCGAGGCCAGGGTGACGAATGAAACCTGCGGGCCACCATATTCTCGCGGGATGGAAATACTGCCCAGACCGCTGCGGGTGAACTGCTCTATTTCCGACCACGGCAACTTGCGTTGCTGGTCACGTTTGGCTGCTTGCAGGCGGGCGACTTGCGCCAGCTCATGGGCCGCCTTGATGGCTTGTGCGTCGTTGCGCAAGACCTGCGCGGGCAACAACAATGGGGCGATGTCCAGATCACTCTGGATTACTGCGTCTGCCAGACTGGACATCAGTGCCGCTCCTTGGCTGCACGCAATGCCCTGGCGATTTGCACTGGGGTGATTGTGTTCCGGACCATACCTACCTCACATCTCATGAAAGCGCCGCATGGGTTGCGGCGAACGAAAAACACGAATGTCCGGTGGTCCGGTGTATATACCCTAAACGTGTATAAATAATTAATGAACTAACTTTTAGGAATATGCATAGAAGGGTGACTTCGCCCAAGTGGTCGGAGCCCCTGTGGCGAGGGAGCTTGCTCCCGCTCGGCTGCGCAGCAGTCGCAAAAATCGTTAACGGGGTTCAATTTGAAAGAACGCGTTTGTCGGTTTCAGGGGCGCTTCGCACCCCAGCGGGAGCAAGCTCCCTCGCCACAAAGAGCTGTCATGACCCAGCAGGAGTGTTGCTACAGGGGCTTCACTTCTTTCGGGATTCAGCAGCCATGAGCGCTTCTTTCGGCGGCACTTTCAGGTAGGGATTGGCGCAACCGATCTTCAGTGTGCGGGCCGGTGCCCACCGCGAGTTGTTTCCCACGCGGTCGAGGATGCAGTAGGTCACTTCCAGTCGAAGGTCTTCGCCGGCTTCGACAATGATCGCCGGGGGCACCCACACCTGAATCGGCTGACCCACATCGCAAGCCTTGAGCTTGGGCAGGTCCATGCGCACGTCGCCCCAGCGCAAGGTGATTTCGTCTTCGGCGGCCATGTTCAGGTACGGTTCGATGGTCACCGGGACACCGCGCTTGACCTGGTTCGGATTGACCCCCTGACGGCGAATGGTCTCGGGGATAAACACCGGCGCCAGGCTCTGGTTTTCCTCATCGCAAAGGGGCGAGGGCAGGCCGCCCGGGCAATCGAGTTTGATCTGGACGCGCGCCGCCGGTGATACCGCTGGCCCTTGCCCCACCTGCATGACCTTGTAATGGACGCGGGCAGAACCATTGGCAATGAAGCTTTCCGGCACCCGCAGGCTCACGGCTTTACTGTCATGGTCGGCCCCCAACACGCTGGAGGCGACATAGCAGTTGTCCCAAAACAGCTCGATCAGATCGCCTTCATCCATGCCGGGGTAGGGTGGCACGTCGATCATAAGATGAGCGGCCGAGGTGATGTTGATACCGGCCTTGTGGCTTTGCGCCAGGGTCGGGGCTGCAAGTTCAGGTTTGTTGGAAGTGCTGGTCATGGGTTTCTCTCCTTGAGGCTTTGCCGCGAAGTCCATTTCTGAAAGATCGAAAGGCGTGAATTACCAAGCAACAAAACGATTCGCTATTGGCGCGATTAAATAATAATGAGTGTGATGGCTGTTGCCTGTTGGGAACTAGATAAGAGTGCGTTTGAATAGGTGTCAATAGCGTGGGTTGGTTAAAGGTTAGTTCTTGCGTGATTCAGAAAGCTCCTACGCAGTAGGGTTAATAAACCGCATCACTCTGTCGAATAAAGTGGGGTATTTGGTGGGTTTTATGCCTCTTAGGCAGCAACCCTCTGAGCGTGGGTAGCAGGGTATTTTGTAAATTTTAGGCGATATGAATCTGTTGCAGGACATATATATGTACCGCATGGGAGGCCGGGAAGTTATTTGGGGTGGGGGCGAATGGTGTAAGTCGTTGAAAGATGCTATTTGCTTTTATAAGGTGGAGTTAATGTCACTTCCATCCATGGAAGTTGACAATTTTCGAGTGGGGCAGCACTAAGCGTTATTAAGAAACTTGCTGAGAAACTGTTTCGTCCGTTCCTCTTTCGGGTTGGCAAACAGTGCCTTGGCTTCGCCTTGTTCGACGATCACACCCTTGTCGAAAAACACCACACGGTTGGCCACGTCCCGGGCAAAGCCCATTTCGTGGGTAACGATCACCATGGTGCGTTTCTCCTCGGCCAGGCCACGGATAGTCGCCAACACTTCACCCACCAGTTCCGGGTCCAGCGCCGAGGTCGGTTCATCGAACAGGATCACTTCCGGTTCCATCGCCAACGCCCGGGCAATCGCCACACGCTGTTGCTGACCGCCAGAGAGGCGTCGCGGGTAAGCGTCTTCCTTGCCCGCCAGGCCGACCTTGGCCAACAGCTTTTTACCCAGGGCAACGGCTTCGGCGCGCGGGATCTTTTTCACCACCAACGGGCCTTCGATCACGTTCTCCAGGGCCGTGCGATGGGGGAACAGGTTGAAGTTCTGGAACACAAAACCCACGTGCTGGCGCAAGCGCCGTACCAGGCTCTGCTGCTGGTTCAGGGGGCGGCTGCCATCGATCTCGATGTCGCCGACCTTGATCCGGCCGCTGCTAGGCTCCTCGAGAAAGTTCAGGCAACGCAGGAAGGTGGTCTTGCCCGAGCCGCTGGGGCCGATGATCGCCACCACCTCGCCTTCCTTCACCTGCAGATCGATGCCGTTGAGCACCACCTGACCCTTGAACTGCTTTGTCAGTTTTTCCACGACAATCATTGGGTCAGGACTCCTGGTCGTGCCGATTGACCCGCGCTTCCAACTGGTTCTGCAGGTGCGACAGTACAGTCGCCAGAACCCAGTAGATCAGCGCAGCGGCAAGATACATGGTGAAAATTTCGAAGGTGCGAGCGGTAATCAGCTGTGCCTGACGGAACAGCTCCGGCACCTGAATGGTGGCTGCCAGCGCCGTGTCCTTGACCAGCGAGATAAAGCTGTTGCCCAAGGGTGGCAAGGCCGTGCGCGCCGCTTGCGGCAGGATGGCCCGGCGCAGGGTTTGCGCGCGGGTCATGCCGATACTGGCGGCAGCTTCCCATTGGCCGCGCTCGATGGAGCTGATGGCGGCACGCAGGATTTCGCAGGCGTAGGCGGCCATGTTCAGCGAGAAGCCGATCAGGGCCGCTGGCAATGGATCAAGTTCGATGCCCAGTTGCGGCAAGCCGTAATAGATCACGAACAGTTGCACCAGCAACGGCGTGCCGCGAAAGAACGACACATAGATGCGGGCGATCCAGCTCACCAGTTTGAAGCGCGACAGCCGCATCAACGCCAGGCCGAAGCCCATCAGCAGGCCGAAGAACATTCCGCCCAGGCTCAGGATGACCGTGTAGTACGCGCCCTTGAGCAGAAAGGGCGCGGAGTCCAGCGCAAGTTGGAAAGCTTCTCCCATTATTGAGTGACGTCAGCGCTGAAGTATTTTTCCGACAGCTTTTTCAGCGTACCGTCGGCACGCAGCTTGTCGATGGCTTTGTTCACCGCGGCCAGCAGCTCAGGCTCGCCTTTGCGCAGGGCAATACCGGCTTCCTGGCGGGAGAACGCTTCGCCGGCGGCGGCAGTGTCCTTGGCCTTCCTGGCATATTCCAGCGCGGCCAGGCGGTCGATCAGAATGGCGTCGATGCGGCCGACGCGCAGATCCTGGAACTTGGTCGGATCATCTTCGTAGGTGCGGATGTCAGCCTTAGGCACATTCTCTTTCACCCACTGCTCGTAGTTGGTGCCCAAGCCCACGCCGACTTTCTTGCCGGCCAGATCGGCGGCGGTCTTGATGGTGTCTTTGTTTTTGGTCAGGGTCAGCGCCTGAATCCCGGAAACGGTGTAAGGCGTGGAGAAGTCGTACTTCTTCTTGCGCTCTTCGGTGATGGTCACCTGGTTGATCACCGCGTCCAGACGCTTGGATTCCAACGCAGCGAGGATGCCTTCCCATTTGGTCGGCTGCAGTTTGACCTTCACGCCCAGCTCTTTGGCCAAGGCTTCGGAGAACTCGACTTCGAAGCCGCTCAGTTTGCCGTCGGCATCGACGAAGCTGAACGGTGGATAAGTGCCTTCCAGACCGACGTTGATCACGCCTGCGTCCTTGATTTTTTGCAGTTGCTCACCAGCCACTGCCTGCCCGAGCAGGCCGGCGCTCAGCGCCAGGCCCAGCGAACCCACCAGCAGATTTCGACGTAATGCGGAAAAATTCATGACAAGCCCCTGTGTTTTCTTATGGAAGACGCTTAAGGAAAGTTGGCAAATTCGGGATTTGAACGACTGCGATATCCTGCCCTAAAGCAGCTTATGCGTCTTGCTGCAAATTCGCCTGCGGCGTGACTATATGATGTTGCCTTTAGATAGGAAAATACTAAATATTGAGTTTGTTATTCTTTTCTTGGCTAAGTGATCGTTCCCACGCTCCTGCGTGGGAATGCCTCTAGGGACGCTCCACGTCCAGTGACGCGGAGCGTCACGGGCTGCCTTCCCACGCAGAGCGTGGGAACGATCATTTACAGAAAGTCTTTGTAGGCAAACAGTGCCGGAGCCCCACCGGTGTGCAGGAAGATGATCGGGCCGTCATTGAAGCGCTGGCGCCCGATGCCGTCGAGCAAACCGGCCATGGCCTTGCCGGTGTACACCGGATCCAGCAACAACCCTTCCTGGCTCGCCAGCAGCTTCAGCGCCGACAGTGTCCCGGCATTCGGCTCGCCATAACGCGGGCCGAAATATTCGTCCCACAAATCGATTTTGAAATTCGCCGGCAGGCCCACGCCCAGCAGCTCGGCCGTGCGCTCGGCGAGGCCCTGGACTTTCGGTCGTTGATCTTCATCGCTACGGGAAACAGTCACGCCAATCACTGGCAAATCCGGCAGTGCTTCGCTCAAGGCCAGCGCCAGGCCGCTGTGGGTGCCAGCACTGCCGGACGCCAGCACCACCGCGGCGAATTGCAGCCCGGTGTCCTTGATCTGTTCGGCCAGCTCCAGGCCGGCACGGACATAACCCAAAGCGCCCAATGCATTCGAGCCACCAATCGGCACCAGATACGGCTTTTTACCGTTGCTGCGCAGACGCCCGGCCAGCGCTTCCAATTGCTCGTCGGCGTTGTCGAGGTTTTCCACCAGCTCGACCTTGGCATCGAACAGGTCCAGCAACAGCCGATTGCCGTTGCCGACATAGTTGCTGTCGTCGGTGCCCAGCGGATTTTCCAGCAGGGCCACGCAGCCCAGGCCAAGCTTGGCCGCAATGGCAGTGGTCTGGCGCACGTGGTTGGACTGGATCGCGCCAGCAGTGATCAGGGTATCAGCGCCTTGGGCCAGGGCATCGGCAGCCAGGTATTCGAGTTTGCGTAGCTTATTGCCGCCCAGTGCCAATGGCGTCAGGTCATCGCGTTTGACGTACACATCGCGGCCCAGCCAGGTCGACAGGCGTTCGAGTTTTTCCAGGGGAGTAGGATGACCGAGCAGGTCGAGGCGGTTAAAGCGGGCAAGCTGTTGTTTGATCATGGGTCCGTACTGGCGGAGGAAGATGTCAGGACTATAGGCACGGGTATTTAGTGGGGCAACTGCCAATCGCTTATAGCCAAAAGTATTGAGCCCAGCACTATTGGTTCTTAATTCGGCTGCAAGCCGTTGCCGTAAAGTAATCGCGGTTAATGCGGCCAGACAGTCCGGCCGCCCGTGAGGAGTTTTTACCGTGAGCGAGCGTTCCAGCCATTGGCAATTGCAGACCATCGTCAGCCAACTGCGTACGGCGCGCGAGCAGTGGCGCGCACAAAACGGCCGTGCCAGCGGCGAGCAGGGCGGTCGCGAGTTGCCGTCCCGAGCGGCCATGGCGGATATTCTCGAAGCCTTGTGCGGTGCGCTGTTCCCGATGCGTCTGGGCCCGGTGGATTTGCGCGAGGAGAGTGAAGACTTTTACGTCGGTCACACACTCGACGTGGCATTGAACGCGTTGCTGGCTCAGGCGCGGCTCGAACTGCGTTACGCCGCGCGCCACAGTGACCAGGCCGACACTGAAGTCGAAGCCAAAACCATCCAGATCATTCAAGATTTCGCTCTCGCTTTGCCGGGGCTGCGCACTCTGTTGGACACCGACGTGCTGGCGGCCTATCACGGCGACCCGGCGGCTCGCAGTGTCGATGAAGTGTTGCTCTGCTATCCGGGAATTCTGGCGGTGATTCACCATCGTCTGGCCCATCATCTGTATCGCGCCGGCTTGCCGCTGCTGGCGCGGATCAGCGCGGAAATCGCCCACTCGGCCACCGGCATCGACATCCATCCGGGTGCGCAGATCGGTCGCAGTTTCTTCATCGATCACGGGACGGGTGTGGTGATCGGCGAGACCGCGATCATTGGCGAGCGCGTGCGGATTTACCAGGCGGTGACCTTGGGCGCCAAGCGCTTCCCGGCGGACGAAGACGGCCAGTTGCAGAAGGGCCACCCACGGCATCCGATCGTCGAGGACGATGTGGTGATCTATGCCGGCGCGACGATTCTGGGGCGCATCACCATCGGCAAAGGCTCGACCATCGGCGGCAACGTCTGGCTGACCCGCAGTGTGCCGGCGGGGTGCAACCTCAGCCAGGCGAATCTGCAGCATGATGATGGGACGCAGAAGTAGGGGCCAAAATCTCCAGTGGTCTTTCTGACGCCATCGCGGGCAAGCCCGCTCCCACAGGTTTTGTGTTGAACGGCAATTCCGTGACCGACACGAAACCCTGTGGGAGCGGGCTTGCCCGCGATGGTTTCAGGTCAGGCCGAAATAATGGCATTTAGCTAATTTCCCGCCGAACGAATCCCGCAAACCCCGCGTCATACCCTTCCTTGAGCTAGCGTATGAAAACTACCGCCGAGCCCTGCGATTAGTCCTTAGCCCCCTATCCATGTTTAACTTGAACGCTCATTCAAGTTAAACCGCCGGTTTGCTGCCCGCTCACAACAGGAGGCTTGCCTTTGCCGAGTCCGTTTTTGATTGCCCTGTTTCACCCCCTTGAGGTGCACTTTTCATGAGTGCATCGTCTACCCCCGCAAGCGGCCAGGTCCGCATGAAT
Source organism: Pseudomonas sp. F-14 TE3482 (assembly GCF_053629455.1). Taxonomy (NCBI): domain Bacteria; kingdom Pseudomonadati; phylum Pseudomonadota; class Gammaproteobacteria; order Pseudomonadales; family Pseudomonadaceae; genus Pseudomonas; species Pseudomonas sp. F-14 TE3482. The sequence goes on along the minus strand of NZ_JBRJII010000001.1, from coordinate 930,315 downwards.
CCGCCGGTGTTTTATTTCGCGGCGACCTTTATTTTGTTGTTCGCCGTCGTGGTCATGGCGATACCCGAACAGGCCGGTGCCTGGCTTCTGGAAGCGCAAAACTGGGCGGCCAATACGGTCGGCTGGTACTACATGCTCGCGATGACGCTGTATCTGGTCTTCGTGGTGGTCACCGCCTTGTCTGGCTACGGCAAGATCAAGCTCGGTGCCGACCACGACGAGCCCGAATTCAGCTACCTGTCCTGGGCCGGCATGCTGTTTGCCGCCGGGATCAGCATCACGCTGTTTTTCTTTTGCGTGTCCGAACCGCTGACGCACCTGGCGCAACCGCCGCAAGGTGAAGCCGGCACGGCGGATGCGGCGCGTCAGGCGATGCAGATTCTGTTTCTGCACTGGGGCCTGCACGGTTGGGGCGTGTTCGCCTTCGTCGGCATGGCGCTGGCCTATTTCGCCTATCGACATAACCTGCCGCTGGCTCTGCGTTCGGCGCTGTACCCGCTGATCGGCAAGCGCATTAACGGCCCGATCGGCTACGCGGTGGACGGCTTCGGCATCATTGCCACGGTGTTCGGCCTCGGCGCCGATATGGGCTTTGGTGTTTTGCACCTCAACTCAGGGCTTGACTACCTGTTCGGCATCGCCCACACCCAGTGGATTCAGGTCGGCCTGATCACGCTGATGATGGGCGCGGCGATCATCGTCGCGGTGTCCGGCGTCGATAAAGGCGTGCGGGTGATGTCCGACATCAACATGCTGCTGGCCTGTGCGCTGCTGCTGTTCGTGTTGTTCGCTGGCCCCACCCAGCACTTGCTCAACACACTGATCCAGAACATCGGCGATTACCTCGGCGCCTTGCCGATGAAGAGTTTCGACCTCTACGCCTATGACAAACCCAGCGACTGGCTGGGCGGCTGGACGGTGTTCTACTGGGCCTGGTGGATTGCATGGTCGCCGTTCGTGGGCCTGTTTATCGCGCGGATTTCCCGTGGCCGGACCATCCGTGAATTCGTCTTCGGCGTGCTGTTGATTCCGCTTGGTTTCACCCTGGCGTGGATGTCGATCTTCGGCAACAGCGCCATCGATCAGGTCCTCAACCACGGCATGAGCGCGCTCGGGATGTCGGCCATCGACAACCCGTCGATGACCCTGTACCTGCTGCTGGAAACCTACCCGTGGAGCAAAACCGTGATTGCGGTCACGGTGTTCATCAGTTTCGTATTTTTCGTGACGTCCGCCGACTCCGGCACTGTGGTGTTGTCGACGTTGTCCGCCAAGGGCGGTAACCCGGATGAAGACGGGCCGAAATGGCTGCGAGTGTTCTGGGGCGCGATGACGGCGCTGGTGACCAGCGCGCTGTTGTTCTCCGGCAGCATCGACGCCTTGAAGTCAGCGGTGGTGCTGACCTCATTGCCGTTCTCGTTGATTTTGCTGCTGATGATGTGGGGGCTGCACAAGGCGTTTTATCTGGAATCGCAGAAGCAGATCGCGCAACTGCATTCCCTCGCGCCGGTGTCCGGCTCGCGACGCGGAGGTTGGCGTCAGCGCTTGAGTCAGGCGGTGCATTTCCCGTCGCGCGATGAGGTCTATCGCTTCCTCGATACGACGGTGCGTCCGGCGATTGAAGAAGTGACGGCAGTGTTCGTCGAGAAGGGCTTGCACGTGGTCACTCAGCCCGATCCGGCCAATGACAACGTCAGCCTGGAGATCGGTCACGGCGAACTGCATCCGTTCATCTATCAGGTGCAGATGCGCGGGTACTTCACGCCATCGTTCGCCCGTGGCGGCATGGGTTCCAAGCAACTCAACAACCGTCGTTACCACCGCGCCGAAGTGCATTTGAGAGAGGGCAGTCAGGATTACGATCTGGTGGGCTACACCAAGGAGCAGGTCATCAACGATATCCTCGACCAGTACGAGCGGCACATGCAGTTCCTGCACCTGGTGCGTTGATTGAAAAGGGTGGCGCTGACGTCTTGTCAGGCGTCAGTGCTCATCGTCATGAACAACACCAGCGCCGCCACCGGCACGCCGAATACTGCGCTACCCACCACCAGTTCCGTGCTCAACGGCTGGCCGGCGTTGACCATGCCGACCGCGCCGTTGATCAAGGTCAACGCCAGCCACAGCACGACAAAGCTGTAGGCCAGGGTCTGGCGGGAGAAACCGATTTTCTCGCCGATGAACAGCATCAGCGCCAGCAGGATCAGGCCGAAGAAGATGATGATTGCTGTGTGCATGGTGAGTCCACCCTTCAGGTATGTATTGCTTTTGAGGCAGCCATCGCGAGCAGGCTCGCGATGGGGTCACCTCGGTGTCCTTGCTACTTATTGAGCATAGGCACCGCTGCGCTTGAACTGATCTGGTTTTTTGTGCCGCGTTGCGTTAGTTGTCGGCGTGAACGCTGGGAGGAAATATGCGGTGGGTCAGATTTAATAATTTGTGAAACGTTTCAGCATTTTCTCGAGTCCGAGGTTTATCGGCGTTTGTCCAAGCGTATGCTGGGCAACTTGCAAAGCAGTCGATACCCCATTCAAGACCGACAAGAGAGGATTCGATGACCTACACCGCTGCCGAAAACCGCTACGATTGCATCCCTTACCGCCGCGTGGGGCGCAGCGGGCTGGTGCTGCCGGCCCTGTCTCTGGGCTTGTGGCACAACTTCGGCGACAGCACGCCGATCGACACCCAGCGTTCGTTGCTGCGCACGGCATTCGATCTGGGCATCAACCATTTCGACCTGGCCAACAACTACGGCCCGCCGTATGGCAGCGCCGAGATCAACTTCGGTCGTTTGCTGCGTGAAGACTTCAAGCAGTACCGCGATGAGTTGATCATCTCCAGCAAGGCCGGTTGGGATATGTGGGCCGGCCCTTACGGTCAGGGCGGGGGTTCGCGTAAATACGTGCTGGCCAGCCTCGACCAGAGCCTGCAACGTCTGGGCCTCGATTACGTAGACATCTTCTATTCCCACCGCTTTGACCCGGACACGCCGCTTGAAGAAACCGCCAGCGCACTGGCCACTGCCGTGCAGCAGGGCAAGGCGCTGTACATCGGCATCTCGTCCTATTCCGGGGTGAAAACCCGTGAAATCGCCGGGTTGCTGAAGGAGTGGAAAGTACCGTTGCTGATCCATCAACCGGCCTACAACCTGCTCAACCGCTGGGTGGAAAAGGACCTGCTGGACACCACCGATGAACTCGGCACCGGCGTGATCGCCTTCACGCCATTGGCTCAGGGGCTGTTGACCGACAAGTACCTCAATGGCGTGCCAGCGGATGCACGGGTCAATCGTCCGGGGGGTGGTTCGCTGCAGGCGGCTCACCTGTCCGAAGCCAACATCGCCCATGTGCGGGCACTCAATGAAATCGCCAAGCGCCGTGGTCAGAGCCTGGCGCAACTGGCGCTGGCCTGGACCCTGCGCGATCCACGGGTGACCTCGGCGCTGATAGGCGCGAGCCGGCCGGAGCAGATTATCGAGAACGTCGGGGCGTTGAAGAATCTGAGTTTCAGCGTGGAAGAACTGGCGGAGATTGACCGGTTTGCCCAGGAGGGTGGGGTCAATCTTTGGGAGAAGCCTTCGACGGCGGAATAAGTGTTCGGCGCCGGATTTCCTGATCTCAGTAACATCGCTATCGCGGGCAAGCCCGCTCCCACAGTGGATTTGTACTGACCAATATTTTGCGGTCAACCGATAACCTTGTGGGAGCGGGCTTGCCCGCGATGGGGTCATCAATTTCAGTACAAAAAACTGGCTGATCAGCGAAAAAACGGCACATCCCCCAACACAGTCGCCCGCTGCATCACCCGCCGTGCCGGGCGGTAATCATCCACCGCGTGATGCTGGGTCACGCGATTGTCCCAGAACGCGATGTCGTCTTTCTGCCAGCGCCAGCGGATGGTGAATTCCGGCCGTGTGGTGTGGGCGAACAAGAATTTCAGAATCACCTCGCTTTCCGTTTCCGACAGCTCATTGATCTTCGACGTGAACCCTTCATTGACGAATAGCGACCGGCGCCCGCTCACCGGGTGCGTGCGAATCACCGGGTGCGATAGCGGCGGGTTTTTGCGCCGGGCTTCTTCCCACTGGGCCAACGCGTCCGGTGTATTGCCATAGCGCTCCAGGGGGAACGAACGGGTGAAATCGTGAGTTGCAGTCAGCCCTTCTAGCAGGGTTTTCATCGGTGCGGACAGTGCTTCATACGCCGCAATACCACTGGCCCACAGCGTGTCGCCGCCAAATTCGGGCAGCAGTTTGGCGCTGAGCACTGCGCCCATGGCCGGGGTCGGCAGGAAGGTCACGTCGGTGTGCCAGATCGCGTTGTCCCGAACGTCCGTGACGGCGGTGTCGAGGATCAGCACTTGCGGCTGCTCCGGCACGTTCGGGTAGATCGGATGAATGTGCAGGTCGCCAAAATAGGCGGCGAACCGCGCTTGCTGCTGCGGCTCGATCGGCTGGTCGCGGAAGAACAGCACTTGATGCTTGAGCAGCGCCTGCTCGATGGCATCGCGTTGCTCAACGTTCAGCGGCTGGCTGATATCGATGCCGCTGATTTGCGCGCCGAGGGCGCAGCTGAGAGGGACGATTGTCAGGTTACTCATGGTGGTTCTCTTCGAATTCTGTATCGAGCTTTTGTGGGAGCGAGCCTGTGGCGAGGGGACCTTGCCCCGGGCTCAACCCTGTGGGTACCACACCAACCGCTCTGCCGCCGGGTTGCGTTCTTCAACCTGAAACCCCAGCGCCAGGTAATGCTGGCGAGCATGGAGGTTATTGGCCCAGACCACCGTCGCCACCGGGCAGCGAATTTGTTGCGCAGCTTTTTGCACGCCTTGCAGCACCGTCCGACCGTAACCCTTGCCGCGGGCCTGGGGGATAAACGCCAGGTACAGCACGCGAATTTCATTGGGGCCAAAGTCGGTGGTCAGTGCGCCGATGGCCGTGTCGAGTTTCTCGATCACATAATGCATGGCGTTGGGGAAGTTCTCCCCCAGTCCTTGTTCCTGCACCCTGAATTGCTGGGCAACCACCTGCTCAACCACTTCCTGCTCACCGTCGATCCATTGCAGATCCGGCCGCGCCGCCTGGTAAAGGCTGTGCAGAAAAGGTCCATCGCTGGTCCGCGAAGGCCTGACCACCAAGCCGTCCGCTGCCACTGAATCGGTTTTCGCCATCGCTGTTCCTCCTTAGAAACCGCTTTCCCTGACCCCCAGCGCCGCCAAGCGCCGCCAGGCAACGCCCAGCAACGACTCGCCACTGCCCTGCAACACCACAATGCCGCGCAACGGCTGTACCGGTGTCGGGGTATTTTCGAGGATGCTCAATCGCGCGCCGTACTGCGCCTGTACCGGCTCGGCGCGTTGATGCTGATCACGCCGCACGGCGATCGGCCCGTGGTGATCGGAAGTCAGCGCTTCCTGATCGACATAAGCCACGCCGTTGGTGTCGATTTCGCTCAATTGCACGGCGATCGCCGGGTGCATCGGATCATCGGCGATGAACCGTCCGCTGGCTCCCGGGGAGACACGCCAGAGTTCGGCCTCGGCCAGATAACCGCGCAACCGCGCGCCGTCCTCGACTACCCGGGTCAAAGGATCTTTGGTCGAAAGCCAGCGGCCGACCGTTAACTGTGGCAACAGATCGCGCACCTTGCCACCGTGTGGGGCGCGCAGCAGCAGACGTTCACGCTGAGCGGCCAGGCCGCGGTATTCGGCCACGGCTTCGGCCAGGCGCTGCTCGACGATTCCGGCGTCGGCGGCGGTTTCGCTACGGCCGGCCTGACGACGCATCTGTAATTGCTGGATCTGGATTTCGCGACGGACGATGGCCTGGCGTGAATCCAGATCCGGGGATTCCAGCTCGATCAGCACCTCACCTTGAGCGACGACCTGGCCGTCGTGCACATTCACCGTTTTGACCCGCGCCGCCACGGGCGCGTGCAGGGCGCTGGCGCGTCCGGCCTCAAGCATTGTCGGCAACTCCACCGCGCTACGCCAAGGCAACGCCAGCAGCAACAACAACCCAAGCAACACCAGACCGCTGAGCAGTACCCGAGGCGCATGCGCCTGTTCGCGACGGCTCCACCATTGCCGCCACTCGCTCAGGATCGGCAGGAAGATGAACCACACCAACTCCACCAGCATCAGGAAAATCCCCAACACCTTGAAGAACAGGTGATAGACCGCCAGCGCAATCCCGAAAAACAGCACCGCGCGCCACAGCCACGCGCCATACCCCCAGATCAGCAAACGCCGCTGCATCTTCGGCGACCACGGCTCCGGTGCCGGGGCTGCGTAGCCGAACAAAAACTCGCGCAGCCGCCAGCGGCACAAGGCAAAGGCCCGCCCTTGAAGGTTGTCCACTTCCCAGAAATCACTGAGCAGGAAGTAGCCATCAAAACGCATGAACGGGTTAAGGTTGATGACCAGTGTGGTGATCCAGGTCGCACTGGCGAGCATGAACGCCGCCGTGCGTCCGGGACCGTCAGGCAGCAGTGACCAGGCGAGCAGCGCGATACACGCCAACACCAGTTCCGCCAGCACCCCGCCGGCGCCAATCAGCAACCGCGTACGGCGATCATTGACTCGCCAGGCGTCGCTGACATCCGTGTAAAACATCGGCAGCAGCACCATGAATGCCACGCCCATGCTCTGCACCCGACAACCGGCGCGCTTGGCCATGAAGGCGTGGCCGAACTCGTGGCACAGCTTGGCGAAAAACAGCGCCACAGCAAACGCCAGGGCACCGCCGAGGCTGAACAGGTGCGGAAAGGTCGCGATAAACCGCTGCCAGTCCCGTGACACCAGAAACACCCCGAGCCCCAGCGTCACCGGCAATCCGTAGCGCAATGCACGCGGGCCGAAACGCTCCAGCCACGGCCAGGCGCGATTGAGAAAGGCGTCCGGACGCCACAGCGGAATCCGGAAAAACAGGTATTGATGCAGCAAGATTTGCCACAGGCTTTGGCGCTGAGCCGCGGCCTTCAGGCTATAACTGGCGCGCTGCGACGGGTCGAGGGCGCTGATCAGATCGTGGCCGCGCAAAAACTCCAGCAATTGCTCAAGCGCCGCGCCATCCAGCGGTAGCCCCGGTTCGCGATTGGCGGCACGCAGCACGTGCTCCGGATCTCCCAGGGACCAATGGCGCAGCAAGCGCATCGCCGCCGCACCGAGTTTGAAATAACGCCCGCGCACCGGGTCGGCCAGGGTCCAGCGCGGCGACCCGTCGAGGGCCGGGGCCGCCGCCGACAATTGCAGGTCTGCCCGCAGGCTCGGCAGGTTCATCTACAGGCCCACGCTCTGACGCAACCCGGCCAGCGGTCGGCGCAACAGGTACAACGCCAGCGGCGCACGGTCGCCGAAGACTTTCGCAGTGCCGCGCAAACCGATGCGCGGCGGCGCGGCGTCGAACGTCGCATCCAGTCGATAAGCCAGTTGCCCGGCAGCGGTGGGCTGCGCTTCGTAGGCCGAACGTTCGAGTTTGGCCAAGTGCCGCTGCAGCGGATCACTGTCGAGAAACAGCGCGACTTGTGCGCCCGGTTCCAGGGCAATCGCATCGCCCACGGCCAACTCGATGCGCAATTCGGCCTGGTTCGGGTCGGCGATTTCCATCAGCCGCTCGCCGGTTTGCACCGGTTTGCCGGTCCAGCGTTCGGCGTCGGCGAACACCGCGATACCGTCCCGCTCCGCTCGTACTTCGCTGCGTTTGAGCAGTTCACGGGCGTAATCCCGTTCGGCGCGCTTCTGCTCCACTCGCGCCGCCAGCAGATCGATTTTCGAACTGGACTCGGCATCGGCGAAGGAACGTTGGGAATTGGCCTTGAGTTCCGCTTCGGCAACGCCCAGGGCGCGCTCGGCCACATCGGCCTGAGCCTTGAGCGTGGTGCTTTCGAAGCGCAGCAGCAGGTCGCCGGTTTTCACCGCCTGATTGGGTTTGACCAGAAACTCGGCGATCACCCCGTCCAGCGGCGCGGCGACCACCCGACCGCCCAACGGGACGACTTCGGCCGGCGCCAGCACCGATTGGCGCACCGGAATCAGCAACCCGAGCAACAACACGGCAACCAGCGCCACCTGACGCTTGCGCGTCCAGCGTAATCGCCAGGGCTTGCGCGGTTGCTGCGCGAGCCAGGCATGGCTGTAGGTGTCGCCCAGTTGCGACAGCAGCACTTGTTCGGAAGGGTTCCACGGCACATCCCGCGCCAGCCACAGACCGCCGAACACCTCGCCCTGATGATCGATCAGCGGCAGCCAGAACACCTGAGCGGCTGACAGACTTTGCCAATCGGCCAGAATCGATTCGCTAAGGAGATCAGGCGCAATCACCCGCGCCTGTTTCAGCACCTCAAGCTTGAACAGCTGTGCGACCGCCTGCTCGACAAACGCCACGAACGGCGCATTCGGTTCCACGGCACTAACACCGGTAACCGCCTGCACCTTGCCGGCGATCAACAGCGCGGCATGGCGGAAACCGAACAGCGCCTGACCGTCATTGACCAGGCTGTAAGCCAGTTGCGAAGGCGTGCGCGCGGCGCGGGTCTGGCGTTCGAGGTCGAGAAACCTGGCGAACACCTGCTCGGCGCCGCCGGTCACCGGGGCGTTCATTTGAGCTCCGCGAAATGCGCCGTTCCGCTCATGCCGGCCAACAGACCGTTGGCGTTGGGCAGCGCCGCCACCAGCAGCAAGGTCTGGCTGCCTTCGTCTATCCGCGCACCGAGGCGTTTGACCGTGGCATCCAGCGGCTGACCGGTTTCATCGGGGATAAAACTGAATGTCTGGCCGGGCTTGAGCTTGCCCATCCAGCGCGATGGCACCAACAGGTGAATTTCAAGGGTGCGGTTATCGACCACGTCCAGCAACGGGGCGCCGGCGGCAACGCTTTCGTAGCGTTTGACCTTGCGCTCGACGACCTGACCATCGAATGGCGCAACCACGCTGCAGCGTTTGACCTGAACCTGATAGACCTGAGACTGCGCCTGAATCTCGCTGACCTTGGCCTCGGCCCGCGCCACTTCAAAGCGCCCGACTGAATTCAACGCCGCCAGTTGTTTGTTGTGCGCCAGCTCTTCACCGGCGCCACGGCTGGCGGCCTGCGCCGCGTTGAGCTGAGCCTGATAAGCCGAGCAGTCAAACCGCGCCAGGGTGTCGCCTTTTTTGAACGACTCGCCCTCACTGAACGGCAACTCGACAATCCGCCCCGACAACTCGCTGGCCAGCACCGCCTGATCCCGGGCCCGCAGCACACCACGGGCTTCATTGCTGACCGACGCATTCCCGCCAACCGCGTTGCTTTCCAGCAACGGATCGTCTGGCGCAGGCGTTTGCGCCTGTACTACGCACGTTACAAAGGTCAATCCTGCAACCCAAACACGAAAACGCCGCATAACCGTAACTCCCTGACGGATGAGCGGAGTCTATGACAGCGGGGGTGAGCGTCAAGCGGATGGGCATTATTGGTTGGAAATGTAATGTTTCAAAAAGGATAAAACTTTCAAGGCGGTTGTTTGATTCCTGGGTCAATGAGCATCGGTATTAAATCCCACATGAAATCAGGAACGTCCATTCAACCTAAACTGAAGACGGCAATAGACACTTCGCCGATCTAGGGACAGGCGGATGCTTCAAACTTCTCCCTGCAACAATCACAAATAATTGAACCCGGGAATGCCTTGACCATCGATCATGCAAATGCCCAAAACTGGTTGGCCGGCGACTGGAAATCGTCCAGTCGAGTAGAACCTTGGTCCGTCGAGGGTTGACGTGCTAACGCACTCAATTTAGGATCAACCCACTACTCAACCCCGTACGCAGAGATTAGGTTCTCTGGCAGTTGGGGTGAAAAAACCGGCTTAGGCCGGTTTTTTCGTTTCTGAGGATTGGATTTGTGCGTACTGCGTTCTTCGTTGACGGCTACAACGTGTTCTACGGGTTGTTAGCAGGCACTCCTTACAAATGGCTGAATTTGCCAAAGTTGTTGGCCCACATCGCCTACATCGAAAATCCTCGAAGCTCACTCGTTTCAATGGATTACTTCACTTCCTCCGTCAAGCCGGAGCTGGCTACTCGCGGCAAAATTTCCAAGGAGGCGCAGGACACCTATGTCCGAGCACTCAAGGCCAATAATGTGTCCGTTCACTATGGTCGCCATCAACTTGAACCCGCAAGAGCGCCACGTTTTATCGACAAAAAGATCGGTGCGTCACGCCAGGACAAAGTCGCTATCTGGAAACTCGAAGAGAAAGAAACTGACGTCCACATCGCAATAAGCATGTATCGCACCGCGGCGAGAGAAACCAACGAGCACAACGCAAAGCGCATTCAACAGCTCGTTCTTGTTTCCGGGGACACAGATATGGCTCCCGCATTAAAAGCCATCCGAGAGGATTTTCCGCAGATGATAATTGGCGTTGTTCTCCCATGCAGGACCGAGTTCAAACGCTCACCACCGGGCTCTTTAAAGGAGCACTCACACTGGATGCGACGTGTCGTAACCTCAGAAGAGCTGCAACTGCACCAGTTTCCAGTTCGCGTGGCGACTCATAAGGCGCCCGCGATCAAACCGGATTATTGGTAACGGCGCTTACCACCGGATACACCGACTCCCATCCCCCACCTAACGCCTTGTACAAACCAACCATCGCCAACGACACCCCAGTCGAGCTCTCGACCCACTGCTGTTGGGTCGCCAGTAATTCGCCTTGCACGGTGAGGACGTTGACGAAATCCACCACCCCTTCGACGTATTGCTGTTGCGCGGTACGCAGGGCGATCTGGTTCTGGCGCACGGCTTCGGCGAGGCTGTCGCGGCGCAGTTGACTGGCGTTGTAGGCGGTGAGTTGATCGTCGATTTCATGCCAGGCCCGCAGCACGGTTTGCTGGTAGGCCAGCGCCGCTTCCTGTTGCTGGGCTTCGCGCAGGTGCAACACGCCGCGCAGGCGACCGCCGTCGAACAGCGGCAGGCTGAACTGCGGGCCGATGCCGAACGAGCGCGAGCCCCAGGAGCCGAAATCGCTCAATTGCAGGGCTTGCGAGCCGATGTTGCCCGACAGGGTGATCCGCGGATAAAAGTCGCCCTTGGCCACGCCGATGCTGGCGGTCGCGGCATGCAGGCGGGCTTCGGCCTGACGTATGTCCGGGCGGCGCTCGGCCAATTGCGACGGCAAGCCGATGGCGACCTGATGCGGGGTTTGCGGCACCGGGGCGTCTGTGGATAACTCGGCGGACAGCGCTTGCGGCGGTTCGCCCATCAACAGGCTCAAGGCGTTGATCAGTTGCGACTGACGCTGCTCCAGCGCCGGCAAACGTGATTCGATGGCCGCGACTTGCGCAGCGGCTTCGGCGACGTCCAGATCTGTGGCAACACCGTCGGCCAGGCGCAGTTGCGAGAGTTTCAAACTATGCCGGGCGACGTCGAGGTTTTGCTCGGTGACGGCCCGCGTGCTTTGCACACCGCGCAGCTGAATGTAGTCCTGAGCGGTTTCGGCGAGCACTGACAGCAGCACACCACGGAGATCGTTTTCCGCCACTTCCAGAGTGGCATCGGCGGCTTCGGTTTCGCGGCGCACACGGCCCCAGAAATCCAGCTCCCAGGAGGCGGAAAAGCCGGCGTCCCACAGGTTGAACGCCGAGTCGCCGTCGTTGCCCGACGGATCGTTCAGGCCTTCACCGCTGTTGCGTTTGCGCCCGTAGCTGCCGTTGGCGGCGGTAGTGGGATAGCGGTCGGCGGTGATCACCTGACGCGCGGCTCGGCTTTGCTGCAAGCGGCGGGTGGCGAGTTTCAGGTCGAGGTTGTCGGTCAGGGCGCGTTGGGTCAGGGCCGAGAGTTTCGGGTCGTGGAATACTTCCCACCAGCGTTCGTCCATTTCGCTGGGAATGATCTGACTGGCGGCGGCTTTAGTTGATTTGGACCATTCGGCCACTTGTTGCGCCTGAGGCTTTTGGAAGTCCGGGCCGACGGTGCAGGCACTCAATGAAAGCAGACTCAACACAAAAACCACTGAATGAATGCTGACCCTGTGGCGAGGGGGCTTGCCCCCGTTCGAGTGCGCAGCGCTCGCAAATTTTAGGTCCGCTGCGCGGCCCAACGGGGGCAAGCCCCCTCGCCACAGGGATGTGCAATTAACAAAGTTCATCGTTGCGCAACCTCATGCTCGCTGGCGCTTGCAGTATCAATCCTCGCCTCCACCGACATCCCTACCCGCAACCGCTCGGCCAATGGCTGCCCCGGATCGAGGAGGATTTTCACCGCAATCCGTTGCACAACCTTGGTGAAGTTGCCGGTGGCGTTGTCCGGTTTGACCGAGGCGAAGGTCACGCCGGTAGCCGGTGCGATGCTCTCCACGCGGCCGCGCAGTGCTTCGCCGCCGAGGCTGTCGACGTGCACTTGCACGCTCTGCCCAGGCTGTACGTCAGTCAGTTGGGTTTCCTGAAAATTGGCGACCACATACGCCCGTTCCAACGGCACCACAGCGAGAATCTTGCTGCCCGGTGTGACATAGGCGCCGACCCGTACTGCGCGCTCGCCGACCATGCCGTCCTGAGGCGCAACGATGCGCGTATAGGACAGCTCATAGCTGGCCATTTCCAGCGCCGCTTGTGCTCTTTTCAGCCCGCCTTCGGCCGCATCACGCTGGGCGGTCAGGATCTCCACCTGCTTACGTTCCGCCGCGAGCACCGCCGTGGCATTGGCCAAACGGGCGGAGGCCTGATCGATGCGTGTGCGTGCTTGCTGAGCATTTTGCACCGTGCCGGCGCCGACCCCGGCGAGATGGTTGTAGCGGTTCAGTTCATGCTCGGCGAAGGCCATTTCAGCCCTTGCTGAAACCACCGTAGCCTGGGCTTGAGCGATCACCGATGTCTGGCGCTCCAGGGTGGCCCGAGCGTTCTGCAACTGCGCCCTGGCCACCAGGGTTTCAGCGTCAGCGGCCTCAGCGGCAGCGCGTAGATCGCGGTCGTCGATCAACGCCAGTAGCTGTCCGGCCTTGACCAGCTGGTTGTCTTCCACGAGCACGTCTTTGATGAACCCCGCCACGCGCGGCGCCACCCGGGTGAAGTCCGCCGAGACGAAAGCATCGTTGGTGCTCTGCTGTGTACGCTTGCCGAACAAGCCCGGCGCCATCAGGTAAATCAACACGCCGAGCGCCATTACTGCGGCAACGCCAACAGCGACTTTTTGCTTTGATTGAGTCGTCATAAAAACCTTCTGTTTCAGTGAAGCATTCAAGTCGGCGCGCGCGGTGGATAGATCCGCGTCGGCAGCCAGAAAATCATCAGGATCAGCACCACGGCGACGCCGGCCATGCACAGATAAAGATCGGAGGAGGTCAGCACCAGGGCCTGTTGATGCAGTCGGTGAGCCAGGCTTACGTCGCTTTGGATCAGGGGCGAGTTACCAAGGTTGTCCACCAGCATGGTCGAGTGGAAATGCAGCCTTGCGGTGGTCAGTGCCTCGATCACCCCGGTGGCGATTACCGCCGCCAGGCCTTTCACGGTGTTGAACCAGGCCGAGGCGTACGGCCCTTCCATCGGAGTGATGCTGCCGGTGGAGAGCATCAACAGCGGCAGCACGGCCATGGGCTGACCGAAAATCTGCAGCCATTGCAGGACATAGAAATCGTCGCGAATCCACGCCGACGTCAGTTGCGAACCACCGAGGCAAGACAGCGCCAGCATGCTCAGGCCGATCCCCAGCACCCAGCGGCAATCGACCCAGCGCAGGTTGCACAGCGCCGCCACCAACGGCAGCGCGATCAACTGAGGCAGCGCCGCCAGCAGCATGATCGGCGCGGTCTGCACCGGGCGATAACCCTGGACCTGAGCCAGGTAACTGGAGGGAATGAGGACCACCGCGAGCAACACCACCAGCACGCCGGCCAGCGTCAACAGCGCGAACGACAGATTGCGGATACCGAGCATCTGTAACTTGAAGAACGGAATCGGTTGCGACCATTCATTGATCAAAAACAGCACCAGCAACAGCAACCCGCCGCCGAGCAGCCCGCAGATCAGGCTCGACTCGAACCAGTCCAGCCGATTGCCTTGCAGAATGCCGATCACTAACATGCAGATCGCCGGAAAACCCAGCAGCAAGCCACGCCAGTTGAACTGTTTGAAGCGCTCCAGCCGCAGCGGATCCTGAGGCAAACCGTAAGCCACCGCCGCCATGGCAAGCAGGCACGGCACGACGATTTGCCAGAAGGTCCATTGCCAGCCGACGTACTCGGTCCACAACCCGGCCAGCGGTGTACCGAGACCGGGACCGAAGGTTGCCGTCAGGGCATAACCGGCCAGGCCATAGAGTTTCACGTTGGCCGGCAGGAACCGCAGGGCGACGGTCATCAGCATCGGCGGCAACGCGCCGCCTGCCAGGCCTTGCAAGGTGCGCATGACCAGCAGGCTTTCGTAATTCGGAGCGAACGGGCACAACACACCCAGCAGGGTGAACACACTGATCGCGCACAGAGTGAAGCGCCGCAACGAGAACGTCACCGCACACCAAGGGGCAAACGCCATGGCGGCCACCGAGGTCGCGGTGTAACTGACGACCAGCCAGGTGCCTTCGTCGTAACCGATGGCCAACGCGCCGCGGATATCGGCCAGCGCGACTTTGGTCACCATCTCGTTCAGGCCCGACACCAGCACCGCCAGTAACACGCCCACCAGGCCGATGATGATTCGCGGGCCGAAGACCGGTGGCGTGACGGCGGCCGTTGGTTTGGCCGCAGCGAGAGGCGCCGTGACCGTGAGGGAAGTCATGTACTGCAAGCTCCGGAAAGGGAATACCGAAGCATTTTAGGGAGCGTGGAAGGTTACGAAAATTGACTTATTGGCAGCTTATAAGTGTGTTTCATGCAGCATTTAGATTCAGAAAACGGCACAGATCCTTGTGGGAGCGGGCTTGCCCGCGAAGAGGCCATCACCTTCAACGTCAACATTGACTGACACTCCGCTTTCGCGGGCAAGCCCGTTCCCACAGGGGGATGCGTCAACCGTCAACTTAGGTTGGCTGTGCCACCAACCACGTCTCATCGCAACAGGTCTTGAGGGTTTCACGCATCCAGCGGTGAGCCGGGTCCTTGTCGAAACGCGGATGCCAGGCCTGGGTCAGCATCAGGGTCGGTAACGGAATTGGCAGGGTGAACGAGCGCAGTTTCAAGCCCAGGCGTCGCACGCTCAGCAGCGCCTCCTTGGGCACCGGCAGAATCAGATCGGAATCCGGCAAGGCGAACATCGCCGCATGGAAACTCGGCGCAATCACCGCCACCCGCCGCTCCAGCCCCAAGGCGTTAAGCGCCGTGTCGATCGGCCCGCGGGCGATCCCGCGACGGGACATGCTGATATGAGAAAACCCGGCGTACCGTTCGGCGGTGATTTCTTCGTCGAACAACGGGTGATCTTCACGCACCAGCCCGACAAAGTGCGTGGAAAACAGGTTCTGCACCTTCACTTCCGGCATCAGCGGACGATTGTTGCTGACGCTTAAATCGATACGTCCTTCACGCAAGGCTTCATCGTCTCCATCGCCCTCGGGAACGAAGCGCAATTCGCAATGCGGGGCCTGGCGCTCCATCGTGTCAAATAGCTTGCCGCCGTAAACGCCAACAAAGAAATCATTGGCGCGAATGCTGAACCGCCGGCGCAAACTGCCCAGATCCACCTCATCGGCGGAGCGGAACAGCAAAGCGGCCTGCTCCACCAGGTCCCGCACCTGCTCGCGCAACTCCAGTGCCTTGGGCGTCGGCACCAAGCCTCGACCGGCGCGCACCAGAATCGGATCGCCAATGGCCTCGCGAATCCGCGTCAGCGTCCGGCTCATCGCCGCCGGGCTGAGATTCATCCGCCGTGCGGCGCCTACCACACTGCCTTCATCGAGCAAGGCGTCGAGGGCGACCAACAGGTTCATGTCCGGGAGTTGCATGCTGAGCACTCGTGTCTGATCTGGATTGATTCAGACGCAATGCTAGCAAACATCTTCCTGACGGATGTATTGGCAGGTCTGTGGGAGCAACCTGCTCGCGATGGTGTCAGCTCAGACGCCGCGTTAAGCCGACTTGGCCAAAATCAACCCAGTATCACTCGCCGCTTCCAAGCGAATCGCCACAAACTTCGATGTCGGCGTATGGCTGCCGTCTCCAGTGCTTTCCAGCGGCACCAGCGGGTTCACTTCCGGATAGTAAGCGGCCGCTTGCCCGGCAGGAATGTCAAACGCCAGCAGCGTAAAACCCTTCACCCGACGCTCACGGCCATCATCCCAAATCGAAACAATGTCAGCCTTTTGCCCGGGTTTGAACCCGAGGCGAATGATGTCGGCTTCATTGACGAACAGCACGTCGCGCTGACCTTTCACCCCGCGATAACGGTCATCAAGACCATAAATCGTGGTGTTGTACTGATCGTGGGAGCGCATCGACTGCATGATCAGGTCCGGCAGCACGCCGGTGGCGCGGGTGCGCTCGTGCACCAGGTGTTTGGGCAGCCTGTTCGCACGGAAGTTGGCCCGACCCGATGGGGTATTCCAGCGACGTGCGCCGGCGCTGTTACCCAGGTAGAAGCCTCCCGGGTTCTGGATTTTCTCGTTGAAGTCCCGGAAGCCCGGGATGGTGTCGGCGATCAGGTCGCGGATGCGGCTGTAATCGGCCACCAGCCAGTTCCAGTCCACCGGTTTGCTGCCCAAGGTTGCGGCGGCGATGCCGGCGATGATTGCAGGCTCCGAGCGCATCTGGTTCGACAGTGGCTGCAGCTGACCGTTGGAGGCGTGGACCATGCTGAACGAGTCTTCCACGGTCACCGCTTGGGCGCCTTCGGCCTGGATATCGATGTCGGTACGGCCCATGCACGGCAGGATCAGCGCGTCTTTACCGTGGGCCAAATGGCTACGGTTGAGTTTGGTGCTGATCTGCACGGTCAGGTCGCAGTTGGCCAGAGCCTGGAAGGTACGCGTACTGTCCGGGGTGGCTTGGGCGAAATTGCCGCCCAGGCCGATGAAGACTTTCGAGCGGCCATCAGCCATGGCGTGAATCGCCTCGACCACGTTGTGGCCGTTTTCACGGGGAACCTTGAACTGGAAGCGCCGCTCCAGAGCGTCGAGGAATGCCACCGGCGGACGTTCGTTAATGCCCATTGTCCGGTCGCCCTGCACATTGCTGTGGCCGCGCACCGGGCACAGGCCGGCACCCGGCCGGCCGATGTTGCCGCGCAACAGCATCAGGTTGGCGATTTCCTGGATGGTCGCCACCGAATGACGATGCTGGGTAATGCCCATCGCCCAGCACATGATCACATTCTTGCCCTTGGCGTACATGCGCGCCGCTTGCTCGATTTCCACCAGGGTCAGGCCGGACTGCTCGACGATCTGCTCCCACGGGGTGTCGTCGACGATGCCGAGGTATTCCAGAACGTTGACGCTGTGTTCATTGAGGAAGTCGTGGTCGAACACCGCAGGCTCACCAGCCTTCTGCGCATCGCGCTCCCATTGCAGCAGGAACTTGGCCATGCCGCGCATGATCGCCATGTCGCCGCCCAATGCCGGGCGGAAGTACGCGGTGTTGGTCGGCTTGTCGCCGTTGGTGAGCATTTCCAGTGGGTGCTGTGGATGCTGAAAACGTTCCAGACCGCGTTCTTTCAGCGGGTTGATGCACACCACCTGAGCGCCGCGTTTCACCGCTTCGCGCAGGGGTTCGAGCATCCGCGGGTGGTTGGTGCCGGGGTTCTGGCCCCAGACGAAAATCGCATCGGCGTGTTCGAAATCATCGAAGGTCACGGTGCCTTTGCCGACGCCAACGCTCTGCGCCAACGCAACACCACTGGCTTCATGACACATGTTTGAGCAGTCGGGGAAATTGTTGGTGCCATAGGCGCGCACGAACAATTGATAGAGGAACGCCGCTTCGTTGCTGGCGCGGCCCGAGGTGTAGAACTCGGCCTGATTCGGGCTCGACAGGCCGCGCAGATGTTTGGCGACCAGGGTGAAGGCATCATCCCAGCTGATGGGTTGGTAGCGATCGGTTTCGGCGTTGTAGCTCATCGGCTCGGTCAGGCGGCCCTGATATTCAAGCCAGTAGTCGCTCTGTTCCAGCAGCGAGGTGACGCTATGTTTGGCAAAGAATGCAGCGTCGACACGGCGTTTGGTCGCTTCCCAGTTCACCGCTTTAGCGCCGTTCTCGCAGAACATCACCATGCCCTTTTCCGGAGAATCGCCCCACGCGCAACCGGGGCAGTCGAAGCCGCCGTTCTGGTTGGTCTTGAGCATTATGCGCAGGTTTTTCAGCGCGTTATCGCTGGTCAACCAGGCTTGGGCGACGCTGATCAGCGCACCCCAGCCACCGGCTGGGCCTTTATAGGGCTTGTAGCGGGGGACGGGTTTCTGGTCGGCTTGACGATGTTGACTCACGCTTGATTCTCCGTCGCGGGGCTGTAGACCCGCGGCGCACTTTTCTGCGGCAGGTGGATGAGGTTGAGGTTGTGTCGACGGGCCCATTGCACGGCAAGGCCCGTGGGCGACGATAAACTGACCAGGGTCTGAATGCCGGCGCGTAAAACTTTCTGGATCAATTCGAGGCTGCAACGGCTGGTGACAATCGCCAGGCCGCCAGTGATCGGGATCTTCTGGCGGATCAACCCACCGATCAGCTTGTCGAGGGCGTTGTGTCGACCGATGTCTTCACGGCCCAGCAACAATTCGCCGTTGCCGTTCATGAACACCGCCGCATGTACCGCGCCGCAATGTTGGCCCAGCGGCTGGAATTCTCCGATGCGCTGGCGCAGGCCGTCCAGCCATTCGGTAGGGGGCAGTGGGGCGCCGGGCAAGACTTTGAGGTCGGGCAGTGCTTGCTCAACCGCTTCCACGCCGCAGAGACCACAACCACTGGTGCCAGCCAGTTGCCGACGCTGCTGCTTGAGGTTCCAGAAGGCGCGATTGGCGATGGTCACTTGCGCGTATTGCGCCGAGCCCGTGCCGCTGAGTTGCAAGTCGTAGATATCGCAGGCGTCTTCGATGATGCCGCTGCCGAGGCTGAAACCGACGATGAAGTCTTCAAGATCCGTTGGTGTGACCAACATGACGGCCTGGCTGATGCCGTTATAGGCAATCGCCAACGCGACTTCCTCGGCCAGCGCGGTGCTGGCCGACTCGGTGTATTCAAGGTTGCAGTAACTGTATGTCTGACTGGCGACGGTCGCGGGCGTTTCAACAGCAGGCGCCGCGCGGGCAGGGCGCTTGGCGTTCATCAGGTATCACCGATGGGTTGGTCAGTTTTAAGCCTAGGCGGGTCAGCGGGTCGTGTCTAATTGCTATTACTGATCTGCTGATAGATGACGTCGATCAAGAGCCGGCCACTGATTGCTGATATATCGCGAAACAGGCTTCTGCAAGCGCCGAACGCGGAGCGCTACGACGCATGATCAGCCCCAGCCGGGCGAGGGTCTGGGCACTTTCTATAGGCTGCAGGCGCAAGTGATCGGTGAGGTTTTCCAGTCCACCTTCCAATGGCATCACGGCGCAGCACAGACCGCCGTGTACCGCTTGTAACAACTGGTGGACCGCATCGGTTTGCAGCAACGGTTGTGGGGCCAAGCCACGGCTGTGGAAGTTATGGTCGATGGACTGGCGAAAATGCATGCCACTGGTGAGCATGCCCAACGGCAGTTCAATCAACGATTTCCAGCTTAAGGGCGCGTCACCGAAACTGAAGAAACGCTGATCGTAGAGCAAGCCCATGCGGGTTTCGCTGAAGGCCAGGGAATCGAAACGCTCACCGTCCAGACGCTCCAGGTACGACACGCCGAGGTCGAGACGGTTGTTCGCCAGCTGCTCGAGGATCTGCTCGGAACTCAGTGCCGAGAGTTCGAAGCGCAGGTTCGGGTGCTCGGCGTGCAGGCGCTGCATCAGCGGTACCGGGTCGAAACTCGACAGCGGCACCACGCCCAGACGCAACGTACCCACGAGGTTGCCGCGACAGGCAGCCGCTTCGGCCTGCAAGCCGTCGTAGGCCGCTAGCACCGTACGCGCCCACGCCAGCACGCGCTCGCCCGGCGCGGTGAAACCTTCGAAGCGCTGGCCGCGGTTGACCAGCGGCAGTTCGAGTTCTTCTTCGAGGCTGCGCAGGCGCATGGACAGGGTCGGTTGGGTGATGTGACAACGCGCGGCGGCCTGGCCAAAATGCCGGGTTTCGTCGAGAGCGATGAGGAATTTGAGCTGCTTGATGTCCATCTTCGCTCCAGGGCGCGGGCAAGGTTTGCGATTCTACCGCCTGCGCGGGGTTGGGTCATTGGTCGGCTGGGAACCGGGCTTTGCAAGGCTGGTCTAGTCTTTGGCGTCTGGAACCTAAACCCCAAGGAGAATGCACCATGAGTATTTTTAGCTTTGTGAAAGAAGCAGGCGAAAAACTTATTGATCTGCTGACACCTGGCAATGCGAATGCCAGCGAGCAGTTGAAGGAACACATCAGCAAGGTCGGCCTGGGTAATCCGAATGTTCAGGCGACAATCGAGGGCGACAAAGTCATCGTCACTGGTGAAGTGGCGAGTCAGGAAGAGAAGGAAAAAATTCTGCTGGCCGTGGGCAATATTGCCGGTGTCGCTAGCGTGGATGACCAGATCACGGTGACCGGACCGGTGGCGAAGGCCGCTCGTTTCGTTACGGTGAAAAAGGGCGACACCCTCAGCGCGATTTCCAAGGCCGAATACGGCGACCCGAACAAGTACAACAAAATCTTCGAGGCCAACAAACCTATGCTGTCGCACCCGGACAAGATCTATCCGGGGCAGGTGTTGCGGATTCCTGAGTAAGACTTGAGACCGTGTGATGGCCATCGCGGGCAAGCCACGCTCCCACAGGTTTTGTCGTTCGCGTAGAGTGCACACGACACAAAACCTGTGGGAGCGTGGCTTGCCCGCGATGCAGGCGACTCGGTCTAAAGTCCTGTAATGAGCTCCCGATAATCCCCCACCGCCGCAAACTCGGCCGTGTCCTTCGGCCCTTTTCGGCTGTCTGGCTCGCTCACGGCCAACAGATGCGCCACGCCAAAATTGCGCGCACTGCGCAGAATCGGCAACGTATCGTCGATAAACAGACTGCGCGCCGGATCGAAGCCGATGTCGGCTTGCAAGGCATCCCAGAACTGCGGGTTTTCCTTGGGGAAACCGTAATCGTGAGAGCTGATCAAGCGCTCGAAATACGGCGCCAGTTCAATTCGTTCCAGCTTCAA
Source organism: Pseudomonas sp. F-14 TE3482 (assembly GCF_053629455.1). Lineage (NCBI taxonomy): Bacteria > Pseudomonadati > Pseudomonadota > Gammaproteobacteria > Pseudomonadales > Pseudomonadaceae > Pseudomonas > Pseudomonas sp. F-14 TE3482. Next base: position 909,118 of record NZ_JBRJII010000001.1, on the reverse strand, counting down.
TGACAGCGAGTCGCGGTGGGCGTTGGTGATCAGTACCACGCGTTTGCCGGCCCGTTTGATCGCCGCCAGAAAAGTGTCCGCATCCGCACGCAGGGCGATCAAGTGCGCGGTTTCCAGTTTCAGTTCGCGCACCGACAGCTTCAGCTCGGCGCTCCAGAAATCCAGGCAGTACCACTGCAATTGTCCGGCATTGCGTTCGAACAGCGGCTGCAATTCCAGCTCCGCCATGGCCCGGCTCACCCCGTGCAGCTCGGCATAACGCTGGGGCAGGTGCTCCATCCAGAAATGGTTGTCGTAGTGCAGGTCCAGCAACGTGCCGTCCATATCCAGCAAAACGGTATCGATGTCATGCCAGGGCAGCAGGGACATAAAACTTCTCCAGCGGTAAAAAAGATATCCGGGATAAACAATCAGGATAGGCCGGGTACAGGCTGGGTGGAAAGCGTCGCGAGCGAAGGGAGTGCAAGGAAAAAACAGGCGAGGACGGGGAGTTTACGAGTTGTAAATGACCCGTCCGAGCCTGTTTTTGACGCAGCAATCTCGAGCGCAGCAGCTTTCAAACAGCCTGTATAGTAACCCGCTTACGCCAAGGAGCCATCTATGCGCCAGAAACCCACCGTACTCGCCCGCGACATTGTCGCCACCAGCCGTTTGTTCTGTGTCGAAGAGCTGAAGTTGCGCTTTTCCAATGGCGTGGAGCGTACTTACGAGCGTCTGGTCAGCAAAGGCACCGGCCATGGCGCAGTGATGATTGTGGCGATGCTCGACGCGGAGCACGCGGTGTTGGTGGAGGAATACTGCGGCGGCACCGATGCTTATGAATTGTCCCTGCCCAAAGGTTTGATCGAGCCGGGCGAAGACGTGTTGGCGGCGGCCGAGCGGGAGCTCATGGAAGAGGCCGGGTATGGCGCGCGACAGCTTGAGCATTTGACCGAGTTGTCATTGTCACCGGGCTACATGAGCCAGAGGATCCAGGTGGTGCTGGCCACTGAGCTGTACGAAGAACGCCTGGGGGGGGACGAGCCCGAGCCGATGGGGGTGGAAAAGATCAACCTGCGTGAATTGTCGTCTTTGGCGCAGAATCCACGATTCACCGAGGGCCGTGCCTTGGCGGCGCTGTATCTGGCCCGTGACTTACTGACTCAACGTGGGGTGTTTTTACCGTGAGCTTGAATTTTTCCCATCCGTTGATGGCGCCAGTCGTTGAACTGGCTTTGAAGGCTGGCGAGGCGATCCTGCCGTTCTGGCGCGTCAACGTTGCTGTCACTGCAAAGTCCGATGATTCCCCGGTTACAGCCGCCGACATGGCCGCTCATCACGTGATTCTGGCCGGGCTGACAGCGCTGGACCCGAGCATTCCGGTGCTGTCCGAAGAAGACGCCAATATCCCCCAGAGCGTGCGCGCCGGGTGGCAGCGCTGGTGGCTGGTTGATCCGTTGGACGGGACCAAGGAGTTCATCTCCGGTAGCGAAGAGTTCACTGTCAACATTGCGCTGATCGAGCAGGGGCGTGTGGTGTTTGGTGTGGTGTCGATGCCGACCAACGGGCGCTTTTATGTTGGCGGTGCAGGGTTGGGTGCCTGGCGTGGTGATAAAGGCGCCGAGCCGTTGCCGATTCAGGTTCGCGAGGTTCCGGCTGCGGGTGAGCTTTTCACGGTAGTCGCCAGTCGTCGGCATTCGAGCCCTGAGCAAGAACGGTTACTCGCGGGGTTGAGCGATAGCCTGGGTGAGTTGCAACTGGCGAACATCGGCAGCTCGCTGAAATTTTGCCTGCTGGCAGAAGGCGCGGCGGATTGTTATCCGCGGCTGGCGCCGACTTCGCAGTGGGACACGGCGGCTGCGCAAGGTGTGCTGGAAGGTGCGGGGGGGGAGGTGCTGGATTTGAATGGTGAGCCGTTCTGCTATCCGGCGCGGGAGTCGTTGCTGAATGAATTCTTTCTGGCGCTGCCGGCCAAGGCGGCATGGCGGGAGAAACTGCTGAAACTCGCACGTTCCTGAGTTTCGCATAATTTTGTGGCGAGGGAGCTTGCTCCCGCTGGGTCGCGAAGCGGCCCCAAATCCAGCCAGCGCGCAATATCAGTTAACCCCCGTCGTCTGAATGGCGACTGCTGCGCAGCCGAGCGGGAGCAAGCTCCCTCGCCACAGGTTCTGTTTTGGCTGGTTCCTAGCGGTGCAGCACGTACTGTCCCACGAACTTCACCGCATCCTCTTCACTCCCGGTATTCACGATCCGCGAATGCAGCGTCAACCGCGCCCGCCCATACCGCTCATACATTGCCAGAAACTTCTTCCAGACTGCCGCACTCGGTGCCTGGCAAATCGCCGTCGCGTCCATGGTGACCGGCAGCGGGTAGCTGATCTGCCCTTCCTGAATCACGATGTGCCCGTCTTCGATGATGCCTTCTTCACGCAAACGCAAATGCAGCCAGCCCCAGCCGGCCAGCACTGCGCCGCAATACAGACTGCCACCGAACATGGTGCTCTTGTGATTGACGTTGGCCGCAAGCGGCAGGTGCAGGCGCAGTTGTTGGTCGTGCCAGTCGAGCACTTTGAGGCCCATGTCCCGCGTGAGGGGGATGTCAGAATGGAGGATCGATTCCAGGTGACGACTGTCGCGGTTCATTCACGGGCCTTTTGTGTGAAGGGGATGATCTTACGGTAGCTCAATCAAGGTCGTCAGTGTGGCTGCCGGCGCCGGCATCGGCGAAGTTCAGACCATGCTTGCGCAGTTTGTCATGCAAGGTTTTGCGCGGAATCCCGAGCGCTTCGGCGAGACTGCGCACGGAACTGTGCGAGCGCGCCAGTTCGGCGGCAATCAAACTCTTCTCGAAGTTCTCCACTTGCTCGCTAAGGCCGCCGCTGACGACTTCAATCGTGCTGCCGACGCCGCCATCCGGCGCACTGTTGTCCAGCGCCAGTTCCAGACCCAGGGCAAAGCGTTCGGCGGCGTTCTGCAGTTCACGTACATTGCCTGGCCAGGTGTGGCGCAATAGCAGCGCCCGGTGTCCCGGCTGCAATTCGTGGGGTGGCAAACCGTGGCGGGCGCTGGCTTCATCGGCGAAATGCTGGAACAGCATCAGCGCATCTTCGCCTCGCTCACGCAGCGGCGGAATGCGCAGCGGCGCGACGTTCAGGCGGTAATACAAGTCGGCACGGAAGCGGCCCTGATCAGCGGATTGACGCAGGTCCTCCTTGGTCGCGGCAATGATGCGGATGTCGAGCGGGATCAGCTGGTTGCCGCCCAAGCGCTCGACGACCCGCTCTTGCAGCAAGCGCAGCAATTTCACCTGCACGTCCAGGCTCATGCTTTCGATTTCATCGAGGAACAACGTGCCGCCATTGGCAAATTCGAACTTGCCGATGCGACGCTTCTGCGCGCCGGTAAACGCACCGGGCTCGTGACCGAACAGCTCGCTTTCCACCACCGACTCGGCCAGAGCCCCGGCGTTGATCGCCACGAATGGACCGTTACGCCGACTCGACAGGTCGTGCAGCGCGCGCGCCACCACTTCCTTGCCCGCACCGGTTTCGCCGAGGATCAGCACGTCGGCCTTGGTCGCCGCCAGTGCACCGATCTGCTCGCGCAGGCGCAGCATCGGCGCTGATTGCCCGACGAGCCGAGCGCTCAGTTCGTTGCGATCGCTCAGGGCCAGACGCAGGCTGCGGTTGTCCAGCACCAGCCGGCGCAGGTCCAGGGCACGACGTACGCTGTCGAGCAGCGCGTCGCTGGCGAAAGGTTTTTCCAGAAAATCATAGGCTCCGGCACGCATGGCTTGAACGGCCAGCGGCACATCGCCGTGGCCGGTGATCAGCAGCACGGGTAGCTCCGGGTCCTGGGCGTGGAGTTCGGTCAGCAGTTCGAGGCCGTCCATGCCTGGCATGCGGATGTCACTGACCACCACGCCCGGCCAGTCACGCTCCAGCTGCCCGGCCAGGCCTTTGGCTTCAGCCAGCGGCAGGATTTTCAGGCCGGCCAGGTCCAGGGTCTGGCTCAGGGCCTGGCGCAGGTGGGGATCGTCGTCGATCAACACGACCTGGATGCGGTTGTCGATGGTCATGCACTTCGGTCCTCGGACGGTTGCAGGCTCACGCCCGGTGCGCCTGCGCGCAACTTCAGGGTAATCAGGGCGCCACCTTCCTTGTGGTTGGAGAACGACAATTCACCACCGAAGGCGCGCATCAGGGTGTCGCAGATCGCCAGCCCCAAGCCAAGCCCCTGAGTGCGGGTCTTGGTGGTGTAGAAGGGCTCGCCGGCACGCCCCAGCGCTTCCAGGCAGAACCCGGGGCCATTGTCGCGAATGTACAGATTGACGCCGTCGGCGGTGGACTCGGCACTCAACCAGAGTTTACGCGGCGGGCCTTTTTCCGTCAGGGCATCGAGGGCATTGGCCAGCAGGTTGCCGAGTACCTGGCGCAGACGGGTTTCCCCGGCCTCGACCCATAGGGTGGCAGCCGGCAGGTCACGGATCAGCTCGACTTCCATGCTGCGCCGACGCTTGGCCAGTAACGCCAGCGCGTCGTCCAGTGCCGGTTGCAGGGCAACACTTTCCGGGGCGTGGCGATCACGCCGGGCGAAGGCGCGCAGGTGGGCGATGATCGAGGCCATGCGCCCGGTCAATTCGCTGATCAGCTTGAGGTTGCCGCGAGCATCCTCGGTGCGCTGATGATCGAGCAGCACTTCGGCGTTTTCCGCGTAGCTGCGGATTGCCGCCAGCGGTTGGTTGAGCTCATGGCTGATGCTCGCCGACATCGTCCCCAGCGCCGAGAGCTTGCCGGCCTGCACCAGGTCATCCTGCGCGCGCACCAGTTCCTGCTGAGCGTGTTCGCGCTCCAGCACTTCCTGCTTGAGTCGACGGTTGAGGCCTTCGAGGTCGCTGGTCCGTTCGGCGACCCGGCCTTCCAGTTCCTGGCGGGCCTTGCCTTCGAAGGCGATCCGCTCCAGGTAATGGCGTCGGCGCTGCATCATCAAGCCCAGCAGCAGCATCAATACCAGCAGCGTTGCGCCGCCAATGGCCACGACGGTGCGTACCGGACGATCGATCAGGGTGCGCGGCGCAAGGATACTGACGCTCCAGCCGGTTTCTTCGATCTGCCGGGTTTGGGTCAGCCAGGCGTTGGCGTCTAGATTCAACGGCTTGGGATCGCGGGTCGGGTAGGGTTGAATCGCGGTAATGGCCTCGCGTTCTGCGTCGCTCAATGGACGGGTCGAGCGGAAACGCCACTCGGGCCGTGACGTGAGGATGACCACGCCATTGTGGTCGGTGACCAACAGTTGTTCTGGGGTTTTACCCCAGAGGCTTTCGGTGTGGTCGAGGTCGACCTTGATCACCAGTACGCCGATGATTTTTTCGCGATCACGTATCGCCGCCGCGAAGAAGTAACCGCGCTTGGCCGAGGTGGTGCCCAGGCCGAAGAAGCGCCCCAGACGCCCGGCCATGGCTTCGCTGAAATAAGGACGGAAAGCGAAATTGCGGCCAACGAAGCTGTCGTGTTTGTCCCAATTGGAGGCCGCCAGCGTCTTGCCGGTGGTGTCCATCAGGTACATGACTTCGGCGCCGGTCTGGGCACTGATGTTTTTCAGCAGGCGATTGGCATTGCCCTGAATCACGCCCTCGTCGGGTGCAGCCAATGTCGCGCGCAGGGCGGGCAACTCGCCGAGAATCTGCGGTAACACTTCATACCGATGCAGAGTGCCCAGCAGGTTGGCGACGTAGAGGTCGAGGGTCTGACGGTTCTGTCCGGCCAGTTCGCTGCGGTAGTAACGCTCGGCCAAATGCTCCAGAGGCCAAAGCAAGGGCGCCAGGCACAACGCGAGTAGCGCCAGGCTGCGCCAGCGGGGTCTGCGGGGGAGAGTTGGTGTCATGAGCATCAAGCGCCTATGGGTATGGACGCATTATGCCTAGGCTTGCGGGCGCAGTCTGCGCACCTGGGATCAAGTGCGCGCTGGCGGTGAACATTCACACAGGCATTCAGGAAAAGACTTCAGCGTCCTTGAAGAACGCGGCGGACTGATCCTTGGCGGACAGTTTCGGTGCTTCGTCCAGCTGCCAGTCGATGCCCAGGTCAGGATCGTCCCAGCGAATGCTGCGCTCGGCCGACGGAGTGTAGTAGTCGGTGGTCTTATAGAGGAACTCGGCAAAATCGCTCAGTACCACGAAACCATGGGCAAAACCTTCAGGTACCCAGAGTTGGCGATGGTTGTCGGCGGACAGACGCACAGCGACCCATTTGCCGAAATGCGGCGAGCTGCGGCGAATATCCACCGCCACGTCCAGCACCTCTCCGGCGGTGACACGGACCAGTTTGCCCTGAGTGTTCTCCAACTGGTAATGCAAACCGCGCAGTACACCTTTTTGCGAGCGGGAATGGTTGTCCTGAACGAATTGGGTGTTCAGGCCAGTCGCTTCTTCGAAAGCCTTGGCGTTGAAGCTCTCATAGAAGAAACCGCGCTCGTCACCAAATACCTTGGGTTCGATGATCAGAACACCGGGCAGGTCGGTGGTGACTACATTCATGGTGTTTCTCCAGCATTAGGCGTTGATGGCCGACATTCTTACGCAAAGTGGCGGCGGGTGCGAGTGGGGAGTACCTGGAAGGGCAAATTCATCGAGGCGACACCGGCTAGCTGAACAGTTGCGGATTCTCGTCGCAGAGTATTTTGAGGTTCTGTATTTTCAGCGCCCCTCCTCGGAACCATCGTCGGTCTTGTCCACCTCTCCGAAGTACCAGTGTTCGGACTCAAACTTTTGGCCGTCTTCATCCTCATGAACGAAGTGAAACCCTGCCTCATTCATCCCTTTCGGCAGTACAAGGCCCCACTCGGTGGCGAGGCTTCTGTCGGTGATTCGGATTTGGCGGAAATAACTGTAGTCGAACGGCAGGACGTGACCACGGTAGCGACTCATGTCGGTGTAAATGCAGATTTCACTCGAGAACATGTCGGGGGTGGTGATGGTGGCTACTATCCTGCAGTTGATGGTGTTTTCAGGTCTGGCCTGAATCAGGTGGTGGGCAGTATTGATCAGTTGTTGGGCGCATTCCTTTTGAATGGCCAAGGTGGCTTGTTTACCTTCCACCAACGTTTCCAATACCGGAATTTTGCAGTTTACATAGCCCTGGTCGATGGGCAGGTCGTTAGGAAAGTAACCTTCATAACTTGCTGCCCACGCTTTTAGAGCTCGCAGGCGGCGTGGGATGTTTCGTATTTTCTTGTTTGAAAATGCAATTCGGCGCATGGTGTTTGATTTTATCCTGAATATATTTTTTATCCGCTCTATCGTCGTCGTGTATCAAGGTAGGCGGAAGGCAATCTGATAGTCGTGCCGAGCAGTGTCGATAGGGTGCGTAAAGTAGGATTGAAGCAATGAAATCCATTCTGGAAGGACGTTGTATCCGCCATCGAATATTTGGTGCTCATCTGTAAGTCCCAGTGTTGTAAATACGAAATCATTGTCTTCGATAATGTTCGATAGCTCTTCTCCAAGCCCAAGGTCAGTGCTTTTGTCATACCACTCAAGTCTTATTCTTAAAGCCATATTGTGTTCCTTACATGAATTTTTTGATGTTGCGTTTTTTGTTCGGCGGTTTTCTTTGCTCCCCCCGTCACATGATCGAAGGCGCCCTTCATGATCAACACTGCCTAATATCGTTGACTGGTCTTCTTTACCATTGCTCACGATAAGAAAACCCAATCTGATAATTGAACGTGCTCAAATCTATTTGGTGTCCGAAATAAGGTTGGAGCGTAGGGAGCCAAGCTTGAGTAACGTCAAACAACCCATTGTTAACGGTCTCCTCTATAGGCAAGCCGAGCACCTTCATCACCGAGCCGTCCTCCCCCAAGTCGCGGGAATACTCCTTACCTTTTTCGATGTCGGTAGCCTCATCGAACCAATGAATTCTGATTCGTAGTCCCATTGTTGCCTCACAAATATTTTTTGATATTTCGGCGCTTGTCCGCTGGCTTCAACTGCTTACCGGTCAGGTGACAGAACGCTCCTAAATGACTTCCGTCGCTGACTAGATATTTTTCAAGTTCGCCGTGACAGTAGTCCCACTCGTAAAACTTACGACCCTTGCTATCGATCCATCTGTCTCTTACTCCACCGCCTCCTTGTCGCGGTGTTTTTCCACGGACCTGACGCAACCCCGCAATACCGTTGATCTCTTCTGTTTGTGGCGCGTCGATGTAATCGTGATCAGGATTGAGGAGTCTCTTCCTGGAATTTATCACCACATACAGCGGCCGCACCCCTGAATCCAGGGGGAAAACCAGAATGAAATCCTGATACTCCGGCGGATAAATCGGGTTAACGAGAATATCGCGACTTGCCTGTGTAGGAGGGTAAACCCAGATCGTTGGCGCTTGAGGTGCAGCCTCCAGTGCGGGGATGCCGAGAGTTTCGCCAGGGTCTACGGCCGGGGTCCAAATCAATTCCAAGCCTTCACCGAATTCGGCTACCTGCTGGCTGCCTCGGTCTTGAAACTGGATAACTGGAATCATCTGTCAATCGGCGTTTTTACCAGTGTAAAAGGCGTAACCCTTAAGAGAGCCGTCGGCCTGCTGTTCGATGTTCAGCCGTACACGTGAGTTGGCTTGTTTGAGGCTGCGCAGTTGTTCGTCGGTGTATAGCGCGCTATCCGCCAGCTCACCAGGCCAGAGCAGCGCGACTAAACCGGTCAGAAAACCAGAGGCGATAGTCCCGCCGGCAACTGCGGCACTGCTTACGGCCGGGCCAGCCAAGGCAAGACCACCCAATCCGATCGGCAAGGCATTGCCGCTGATTTTCTTCAGAGGAATGGCGCCAGAGCTATCGGCTTGACGTCCGCCTAGAAGCGAAAAGTCTCCATAATCCTTCAATGCGTCCAGCGGAACAAAGCCCGATGGGTTCGTGTAGTTGATGATTCCGTCCGGCAATTTGCAGGATTTGGCGAACACACAACCCATGGGTGTCAGTGGCTCAGGAGTCGTGGGCCGAGATTCGGGAAAATCGGCAATGGGTTGGTATTCGTTTACGGATGGCGGCGGACGCAAGATACGGCGACGCAACTGCTCCTTGTAAGTCAGCGGGTATGAGCGTTCTGGCATGTATGGCGGATTTCCCTATTGAGGGGAATCAGCTTATGGGCTTGGTTGATTCCCGGGCATTCCTGCCGGTCGATGCGTTGCGTAGGAAAGTTCATCTGAGTAATCGCTGACCGGAAACCATCCCCAATGCCGACCCTCTGACCGGTATAAGGGGTTGCGTATTGCCCCAAGCAATGGCGATATAAGCGCCTAATAAAATTTCAGGGGTCGTTGTATGCCGCTCGCCACGTTGATTCACCGCGCCAGTCTGCCCAGCCCGCAGGTGTCTGCGGCGCAAGCGATAGAGCTGCTGAAAGAGCATTACGGGCTGAGCGGGCGGTTGCAGGCCCTTGGGAGCCAGCAGGATCTCAATTTCCGCGTCGACAGCGAGCAGGGGCGTTTTGTCCTGAAAATCTGTCGTGGCGATTACTCGGCGCTGGAGCTGCAAGCCCAACACGCAGGGCTCAAGCATCTGGCTGAACATTCCGGCGTGCCGGTGCCTGGAGTGATCGCTGCCAAAAATGGCGCAGACTTGCTCTCACTTGAGGTCGGCGGCCAAGCGGTGCACGTGCGCCTGCTTGATTACATCGACGGCCAGTCCCTGACGCACCTCGATCACCTGAGCCGTTCAGTGGTCGCCGGTTTTGGTCGGCTCTGCGGCGAAATGGACCTGGCGCTGGCCGGTTTCAATCACCCAGGCCTTGAGCGCACCCTGCAATGGGACGCTCGCCATGCCAACGCGTTAATCGCGCATTTGCTGCCGGTGATCAAGGATGAGCGGCAACGAGCGTTGATTGCTGAAGCCGCCGAACAGGCCGAGCGCCATTTGCAGCCCTTGGTGGACAAGCTGCCGGTGCAGGCGATTCACATGGACATCACCGACGACAACGTAGTCTGGCAGCGGGATTCGCAGCGCCAATGGCAGTTGCAGGGTGTCATCGATTTCGGCGACCTGGTCCGTACCTGGCGGATCACCGATCTGTCGGTGACCTGCGCCGCGCTGCTGCACCATGCCGATGGCGATCCGTTCTGCATTTTGCCGGCGGTTCGGGCTTATCACGCGGTCAATCCGTTGCAGCATGAAGAGTTGCTGGCACTCTGGCCGCTGATCGTTGCGCGTTCGGCGGTGCTGGTGCTGAGTGGGGAACAGCAGGTCAGCGTCGATCCGGGCAATGAGTACAGTCGCGACAACCTGACCCATGAGTGGGAAATTTTCCGTGCTGCCACATCGGTGCCGTTGGCGTTGATGGAGGCGGCGATTCTTACCGCAGTCGGTCAAAGCCTGCCGAGCATCGGCAGTGAAGACTTCGCGCCATTGTTGCCGAGTCTGGTGGGGCGTGAATTTGCGTTGATCGATCTGGGCGTGCTCAGTGCGCATTTCGAGGCGGGTAACTGGGAGCAAGAGGGGATCGACCAGCGTCTGCTGACTGAGGCCGCCGCGGCTCACGGTCTGGCGGCCAGTCGATATGGCCAGTATCGTCTGTCCCGCACTCGGCCGGATAGCGCCAGTGAACCGGATACTTTCCCGTTACATGTTGCATTGCGAGTGCCCGACGGCACGACGGTCGAAGCGCCGTTCGCCGGCGTTATCCATATCGAAGGGGAGAACTTGCTGCAACTGGATGGCCCAGAGCTCAGCGTCCGATTGTGGGGTGTGGCTCCATCGGTTCGCAGTAGCGCGGCGCTGGTCAAAGGCCAGGTGCTGGGCTCAGTCAGCGGGCCGTTGATCGTGCAGTTATGCCGAAGTGCTCAGCTCGACGCGCCGTTGTTTTGTACGCCATCGCGCGCCGCAGCCTGGCAGGCGTTATGTCCTTCACCTGCCGTGTTGCTGGGCCTGGCCTGTGATGCGCAAGAAGAGCTCGACCCGCAGACATTGCTCGCCCGCCGTGACGCGAGTTTCGCTCGCTCCCAGAAGCACTATTACGTTGACCCGCCGCGCATCGAGCGCGGCTGGCGCAATCACCTGATCGACATGCAGGGTCGCTCTTACCTCGACATGCTCAACAACGTCGCGGTCCTGGGTCATGGCCATCCGCGCATGGCTGCCGTCGCCAGCCGGCAGTGGTCGTTGCTCAACACCAATTCGCGTTTTCACTACGCGGCGATTGCCGAGTTTTCCGAGCGTTTGCTGAAGCTGGCACCGGACAACATGGATCGCGTATTTCTGGTCAACAGCGGCACCGAGGCCAATGATCTGGCGATCCGTCTGGCCTGGGCCTACAGCGGCGGTCGCGACATGCTCAGCGTGCTGGAGGCGTATCACGGTTGGTCAGTGGCGGCGGACGCGGTTTCGACCTCGATTGCCGACAACCCCAAGGCCTTGAGCAGCCGTCCGGACTGGGTGCATCCAGTGACCGCGCCGAACACCTATCGCGGTGAGTTTCGTGGCATCGACAGCGCACCGGACTACGTGCGCAGCGTCGAATATAACCTGGCGAAAATTGCCGAACAGAAACGCCAACTGGCCGGTTTCATCTGCGAGCCGGTGTACGGTAATGCCGGCGGTATCTCGCTGCCGCCGGGCTATTTGAAGCAGGTCTATGCGCTGGTCCGCGCTCAGGGCGGGGTGTGCATCGCCGACGAAGTGCAGGTCGGTTACGGCCGCATGGGCAAATTCTTCTGGGGCTTCGAAGAACAGGGCGTGGTGCCGGACATCATCACCATGGCCAAAGGCATGGGTAACGGCCAACCGTTGGGCGCTGTCATTACCCGACGGGAAATTGCCGAAGCGCTGGAGGCCGAGGGTTACTTCTTCTCGTCAGCCGGTGGCAGCCCGGTCAGTTGCCAAATCGGCATGGCAGTGCTGGATGTGATGGAAGAAGAAAAACTCTGGGAGAACGCGCAGGTTGTGGGCGGGTATTTCAAAGAACGCCTTGAAGCGTTGATTGACCAGCATCCGTTGGTGGGAGCGGTGCATGGTTCCGGCTTCTATCTGGGCGTGGAGTTGATCCGCAATCGAGAAACCCTGGAGCCCGCGACCGAAGAAACCACGGCGTTGTGCGATCGCCTTCGTGAGCTGGGGATCTTCATGCAGCCGACGGGCGATTACCTGAACATTCTCAAGATCAAGCCGCCGATGGTTACGTCGCGTCAGAGCGTGGATTTCTTTGTCGACATGCTGTCCAAAGCCTTGGATGAGGGCCTATAAGCAGCGCTGCGGCCCCCTGTAGGAGCTGCCGAAGGCTGCGATCTTTTGATTTTTGGCATTGGTGATATCGCTAAAGATCAAAAGATCGCAGCCTTCGGCAGCTCCTACCTTGGAATCGCGAAATACCGATTGTTATCGGCTTTGAGTGAGTTGTTTTCGACAGAAAGAATATTTATCGCTTTAAAAGCCGATTTTTATCGGCTATAAAGTCGCCACTGCCCACGGTGTGGATGAACCATGCCCGGTGCTGCCTCTTTCTGTCATCGGTCGATGCCACCCTCGACCCTCAACACTTGCCCAGGAGATGATTCATGAGCCGTATCGTTACCGTCGCCGCTACCCAGATGGCCTGTTCCTGGGACCTTGAAGCCAACATCGAGACCGCTGAAAAGCTGGTCCGTGAGGCTGCGGCGAAAGGCGCGCAAATCATCCTGATCCAGGAGCTGTTCGAGGCGCCGTACTTCTGCCAGAAACCGAACCCTGACTACCTGCAGCTGGCCACGACGGTCGAAGACAACGTCGCCATCAAGCATTTCCAGAAGGTCGCCAAAGAACTGCAGGTTGTTCTGCCAATCAGCTTCTACGAGCTGGCTGGCCGCGCACGTTTCAATAGCATCGCGATCATCGATGCCGACGGCAGCAACCTCGGGATTTATCGTAAAAGCCATATCCCGGATGGTCCTGGCTACCACGAAAAGTACTACTTCAACCCGGGCGATACCGGCTTCAAAGTCTGGAATACCCGCTACGCGAAAATCGGCGTGGGCATCTGCTGGGATCAGTGGTTCCCTGAGTGCGCCCGCAGCATGGCGCTGCAAGGCGCGGAAATCCTGTTCTACCCGACCGCCATCGGCAGCGAGCCACATGACAAGACCATTTCGTCCCGCGACCATTGGCAGCGCGTGCAACAAGGCCATGCCGGCGCCAACCTGATGCCGCTGATTGCCAGCAACCGCATCGGCAACGAAGAGCAGGACGGCTACGACATTACCTTCTACGGCTCGTCGTTCATCGCCAACCAGTTTGGCGAGAAAGTCCAGGAGCTGAACGAAACAGAAGAAGGCATTCTGGTTCACAGTTTCGACCTCGATGAGCTGGAGCACATCCGCAGCGCATGGGGCTCGTTCCGTGACCGTCGCCCGAACCTGTACGGCGCGATCAAAACCCTCGACGGTTCCCTGGAGTCCTGAACCATGACCACTTTGAACAGCACCCCTCGCACCGACGGCTTTTACATGCCCGCCGAATGGGCGCCCCAGACCCAGGCCTGGATGGTCTGGCCCGAGCGCCCGGACAACTGGCGTCTGGGTGGCAAACCGGCGCAAGCCGCGCACGTGGCGGTGGCCAAGGCCATCGCGCGTTTCGAACCAGTGACCGTGGCAGTCTCCGCTGGCCAGTACGAAAATGCTCGGGCCCGTCTCGACGTGCCGAATATTCGTTTGGTGGAGATGTCCAGCGATGACGCCTGGGTTCGGGATACTGGCCCGACGTTCGTCATCAACAACCGCGGCGAAGTCCGTGGTGTGGATTGGGACTTCAATGCCTGGGGCGGTTTCGACGGTGGTCTTTATTCGCCGTGGAACCGTGACTCGCAGGTGGCGGGCAAGATCCTCGAAATCGAGCGCAGCCCGCGCTATCGCACCGAAGGTTTTGTGCTCGAAGGCGGCTCGATCCATGTCGATGGTGAAGGCACCCTGATTACCACCGAAGAGTGCCTGCTCAACCGCAATCGCAACCCGCACATGGACCGTGCGCAAATCGAAGCGGTGCTCAGCGCCAATCTGGCTGTGGATAAGATTATTTGGCTGCCGGACGGTTTGTTCAACGACGAAACCGACGGCCATGTGGATAACTTCTGCTGCTACGTGCGTCCGGGCGAAGTACTACTGGCTTGGACTGATGACCCGCAGGACCCGAACTACCCGCGCTGCCAGGCGGCAATGAACGTGCTGCAAAACAGCACCGATGCCAAAGGGCGCCCATTCACGGTGCACAAGATGCCGATTCCTGGGCCGCTGTATGCGACCGAAGACGAGTGCGCTGGCGTGGATCCGGTGGATGGCACTCAGGAACGCAATCCGACTGTTCGTCTGGCCGGCTCTTATGTGAACTTCCTGATCGTCAACGGCGGCATCATCGCGCCGAGCTTCGACGATCCGTTGGACGGTCCGGCCAAAGAGATTTTGCAGACTTTGTTCCCGCAGCATGAAGTGGTCATGGTGCCGGGTCGCGAACTGTTACTGGGGGGCGGTAATATCCACTGCCTTACCCAACAACAGCCCGCCCCGCACAAGGAGTGAGTGAGGTCGTAACAGCTTGAGTTGATTGAAGAATCGATTGAGCAACGTTTTAGACTCGTTATTTCACAGAAAGCCCGCAGCCCATCAGGACTGCGGGCTTTTTTGTATCCACTTGTCGACAATTGGAAAACATTGGCACAGCTCTTGTATCTTCGATGGCGCAACATGGGGAGGGAGAGAACTTCGATGTTCTGTCATAAACCTTGGATAAGTTAGCCGCTCACAAACCAGGAGAGAGCGCTGAGATGAACGCCGAAATGAACGTCGTGAGCGAGCGGGCAATGCATCCCCTGGCAGTTAATAGCGAATCGCTCCAAGTCTTGGCGCAATGGTTGAAGTCCAATGGAACGCGTCAGATCAGAGAACCTGATCCGCGCCGGATGATGATCGAGCGCTACCCCGCTGGTTTATTCAGCGAGGCGGAACTGGAAGCACTGTGGGATGTAATGGAAGGATAAGAAGAAAAACAACGGATTGATAAAAGCGCTGCCGGGAAGGCGGCGCTTTTTTATGGGCGAAGATTTTTTTGTAATCACTGAAGATCAACTGTGGGAGCGAGCCTGCTCGCGATGGCGATCTTACAATCAACGAATATGTTGGATGTAATGGCCTCATCGCGAGCAGGCTCGCTCCCACAAGGTTTTGCATTGTTTAGAAGATATAGGTTCCGGTCATATCGGCCATAACCTGGCGGAAACAGAAAGTATTCGACCGATTCATGAAACAGACTGAAAGCCATTCCAGCGTTTTTCCGAAACTGTCTGGGGACTAATCTGCCGGCATTGAGTTTTCCTACTTTGTTGCCGGAGTCTTCCCCATGATCCTTCACTACATTTACGACCCATTGTGCGGCTGGTGTTACGGCGCCAAGCCACTGGTGCAGGCCGCCCAAAGCGTGCTGCCTTTAATCGCCCACGGTGGCGGCATGATGACCGGCGCCAACCGCCAGACCGTTTCGTCACAACTGCGTAACTACGTGATGCCTCACGATCGACGCATCGCTGAATACACCGGCCAGCCGTTTGGTGAGGCGTATTTTGAAGGTTTGCTGCGCGATGAGACGGCAGTGTTCGATTCCGCGCCGCCGATTGCCGCTGTGCTGGCAGCCGAGCAGATCGCTGGCCGCGGGCTAGCATTGCTGGGGTGTTTGCAGACGGCTCATTACGTGGAAGGTCGACGCATCGCTGATAACGCCGTGCTGCTGGAACTCGCCACACAGGCAGGCCTTGAGCCTGAGGCGTTCCAACAGGCATTTAATGAAGCTGACACCGAGCGCCATATCAAGGACAGCCGCGCACTCCTGGCCAAGGTCGGTGGACAGGGTTTTCCGACTTTTGCGCTGGAACAGGATGGCCAGCTCACCTTGGTCGACATCGGCCCGTGGTTCGGCAAGCCGCAAGCTTTCGCCCAATGGCTGGGTCAGTCGTTTGCGGCGAAAGAGTCTTCATCCGCGTTTCAAACCTGTGGCCTCGACGGCTGCGCCCATTGAATTCACCTGGAGTCACCATGGATAACCTGAGCCTGATTAAAAGCACCTACGAAGGCGCCAACTCCCAGGAGAACGCTCGCAATACCGCCGCGGCACTGGCCGATGACGCTCGCTGGACTGAGGCCGCAGGTTTCCCGTACGCCGGGACCTATGTCGGTTTCGACGCTATCGTCGAAAATGTGTTCAAGCGCCTGGCCACCGAGTGGGAAGATTTTCAGTTCAAGGCCGAGCACTACGTCGCACAGGGCGACAAGGTGTTTGCCTACGGCAATTACAGCGGAATCTACAAAACCACCGGCCGCCCGATGAATGCTCGGGTCGCTCACTTGTGGACCCTGGCCGACGGCAAAGTCACGCATTTCGAACAATTCGTCGACAGCCACACCGTGCAATTGGCTATCGCTGACAAGTGATTTCTTAGACGATTTTCGCCTATTCACAGACGATTCCTGAAATTGACACCTTATTAAGGGCGCAGATAGGATGCGCCCCACGCCTGTGGCTAACCGCCATGACTCACAAAACAATAAAAGGCCCGCCGCGAATTTTCGTGGGCGGGCCTTTTTGTTTTTGGGTGAAAAAAGAGCGCGATAGCGCCATTTCAGTGGTTCGACACAGCGCGTATCAACCCGTAATAAGGAAAATAACATGTTGAACAAGCGAATCAGCCTGATCGCATTGGGGATGTTGAGCGCCACTCAGGCCATGGCTAACGACCAGGCCGAGTCCAAGGGTTTTATTGAAGACAGCAGCCTCAAAGTGCTGCTGCGCAACGCCTATATCAATCGTGACTATAAAGACGGCAACCCGGACAAAGCCGAATGGGGCCAAGCGGCCATCGGTACTTTCTCGTCCGGCTTCACCCAAGGCACCGTTGGTGTGGGTGTGGATGCTTTCGGTCTGTACGCACTGCGTCTGGATGGCGGCAAAGGCCGCAGCGGCGCCGGTGGTATCGACTTTTTCAAACAGGGCGACAGCGGCAACGCGGCGGACGACCTGTCGAAGGGTGGCGCAGCAGTCAAATTCCGTCTCTCCAGCACCACGCTGACCTATGGCGACCAGATGCCGGCCTTGCCGGTGCTGAACTATGACAACTCGCGCCTGCTACCGGAAAGCTACACCGGCACCCTGATCACCTCCAAAGAGATCAAAGGCCTGGAGCTGAACGCAGGTCGCTTCACCGCCGAATCGCGCAAAAGTGCTGAAGGCCGTGACAGCGGTGGCTTGAAGTCGATCAACGTGTTGGGCGGTAGTTACCAGTTCACCGAACAGTTCAAGGCTGCGCTGTACGCGTCCGACGTCGAAGATGTATTGAAGAAGCAGTACGTGAACGCCAACTACGTGTTCCCGATCGACAAGGATCAGTCCCTGACGCTGGACTTCAACGGCTACCGCACCAAGCTGGACGATTCCTACGTCCGCGAAAGCGGTGCTACCGGCGACGACAACAAGATCTGGAGCCTGGCAGCGACCTTCGCCACCGGCCCGCATTCGTTCACTCTCGCTCACCAACGCAGCACCGGCGACAGCAACCTGGGTTACGCCTACGGTGGCTACCAGAAGAATCAAGGTCGCGTCGGCGACGGTGGCAACACCATCTATCTGGCGAATTCCTACTGGTCTGACTTCAATGCCGAAGACGAACGCAGCTGGCAGTTGGGCTATGGCCTGGACTTCAGCACTTTTGGCGTTCCTGGCCTGAGCTACAACGTTGCCTACGTGCGCGGTGACAACATCACCACCTCCACCAGCGAGGGCGGCACCGAGCGCGAGATCTTCAACCAGTTCAAGTACGTCGTGCAAAGTGGCCCGGCCAAAGACCTGAGCGTGAAGGTACGCAGCTCGATCTTGCGCGTGTCGCACAAATCCAGCGAGTACAACGTCAGCGGCAACGAACTGCGGGTGTTCGTGGATTACCCGATTAACATCTTCTGATGATCGGTTGAGTTGTTCAGACTCGATAAAAACCCTGACTGGTTCGGGGTTTTTTTTCGCCTCATGACCGTAGGAAAATACAAAAAATGGCTGTTTTCGATCGCGGAAAGTCGAATTAAAGCAACTTCATACTGCGTTTCAATCAACGCTTGATATGCCTGAAATTCTTTCTCATGGGCCGCAAATCCTGCACCTACTAGATTAAGCCGCTAAATGCAGCGGAGACCTAGTAATGATCGTTTTAAACAGAGAAGTTGGCGAATCGCTACGGCGCGACAAATATGTCAACGTCCAGGGAGCTGACTTTAATCTGTTCGGTCATTTTTCCGACTTCGTCAGATTGACCAAAAGTTGGGAAAGCATGGAGCCGGACAGTTATTACGGCCAGGCCGATGCGGGCATGCGTTTCCGTCGTTACAGCGATTTCGAATACAACCCGGTCACCCGTGACTTGACGCAGCTGGAACACCGCGCCTACGTGCAATCGAAGGCCAACAACAGCTACGTCGGCGGACTGGAGCGGCACTTCCAGGATTTCTCCAACGAAGTCATCAATTCGCCGGTGATGCGCAGCCTCATCGATGCGGATTTCGAGGTGTACAAAAACGTATTGCCGCCGGAGTTGCACGACGAAATCTGGCAATGCCAGATCCATCAGATCCGCATTGAGATCAAGCCAGGCAAGCAACTGGAAATCACCCCTGAAGGCATTCATTGCGACGGTTATCCGTTCAGCGGTGTGCATTTCTGGGGCCGCAACAACGTGGACGGGGCGGAGAGCCGTTTGTATTCGGCCCAAGAGGAACAATTGGCGGCGACGACCTATCTGGAAATCCTCGATACCACCTATTTCCTCGATCGCGACATGCGTCACTACGTGACACCGGCACGCAACACCCACGCTCACGAAATGGCCTATCGGCAGATTCTGGCCATTTCCTTCTCGCGGCCCGGGACCGCTTTCGACATTGTTCGCTGAACAGCTAGACCCCATGTTGCACATCGCCGAGTGCCCTGCACCGGTGATGCTGCAGCGCGCGACGGCCAAGGATGCCCAGCGCCTGGAGTGCTTCTTTCGGCAATTCGAAGAAGTGTCGTTCTGTGAATGGCAGGACGCCAAATGCCTGCGCGGTGTGTTGGTGCAAAAAACCACTGCAGCGTTCCTCGCGCTCGATATCCATGGCGAAGTAGTCGGCGCGGTGTTGGGCGGCATGCTCGGCAGCCGTGGCACCATCAATCACTTGGCGGTGAGCCCGGTGTATCGCAGCCAGGGAGTCGGTCAGCGCCTGGTGGAAGCGGCGTCGGCAGACATGAAACGGGTCGGTGTGCTGCGGATGTTCCTGTTCGTCGACGATGCTAATCTTGCCGGCAAACGTTTTTGGAGTGCCCAGGGCTTTTGCGAGCCGCGCGGCGAAACGACCTTTGAGAGGGACTTATGAATGAGACGTCCAGCAGCCAGCCGCTGATGGTCGAGCCCCAGCCCTCGCGCACGTTTGCTGAAGCCAGCCCGGTTGTTGCGGGCTACTTCACGGTGTCGTTTGTGTTCGGTTTGATGGCCGTCAATGCCGGATTGCCCGTGTGGCTGCCGGTCGCGATGTGCCTGTTCGTCTATGCCGGTGCCTCGCAGTTCGCCGCCCTGGCGCTGATCTCCAGCGGCGCATCGCTGACCACCATCATCCTCACCACGTTTCTGATCAATGCACGGCACATGCTGATGTCGGTCTACATGGCCAAGGCCTTGCAGGCGATGGGGCTCAGTCGTCTCGAGCGCTGGTGTTATGCCGGCGGGCTGACCGATGAATCGTTCGCCTTTCACAGCGTCAAACTGGGCAAGGGCACGCCGGTCAATGTGCGTTATCTGATTGGCTTCAATCTGTATTGCCACACGTCGTGGGTACTGGGTGGTTTGCTGGGAGCAATCTGCGCGCAGTACGCGGCGCACCTGATCAAATATCAGCTCGACTATGCGCTGACCGCGATGATGCTCTACGTCCTGGTATCGCTGTGCAACACCCGCAATAAACTGATCGCCGCACTGGCCGCGGTCGCCTGCATGGGTGTCCTGAGCCTGATCGGCAGCTCACCCTTCAACGTATTCATCGCCACATTCGTGGGTTGCGGGGTGGGTGTATGCCTGACCAAACGTTCCTGATCCTGGTCGTCGTGCTAATGATGGCCGTGACGTTCCTGCCGCGTGCGTTGCCGCTGCAGGTGAACACCGACCATTGGCCGCCCTTCGTCGCCAGGGCATTGGAATACCTGCCGGTGGCGATCGTCGCTGCAATCAGCCTCACGCCGCTGTTGATCAAGGATCAACAGGTGCAGCTCGATCGCCCGGAATTCTATGCAGCGATTCCTACGTTGTTATGTGCGTATTTCAGCAAAAACCTCTTTCTCAGTGTGGCGGTTGGGACGGCTGCGTACATTGCGCTCGGGTCGTTCATGTAGTGATAGAGCGACCACCTCGTTCAAGGCCTGGCCCGATAACTCGGGATTATTGACCGCCAACCGCACTTCGAGGGAATCCTCGAAACCCGGGAAAATGGTCAGGCCGTTACGCAGCGCCGCTTCACGGGAAACCATGCCAAGGCCGTCCATTTGTGTGATCAACGACAGGGTCAGGGTCTCGCTGCAGGAATAGATCATCCGCTTGCCTGACTCGTAATTACCAAGGCCGGCGTCGAGAAAACGCAAGAAGCTGTGGGAATACGGACAATCGTCGGCAGGACGAACCTGAAACTTATTGCCGAGCAGCATCAGCGGATCGTTTTCCTGTCCGCAATGGGCACCGACCACCTGCACCTGTACATGGGGCAGGGCAATGCTGGGTAACCCCGGTTGTTGCGGGCCGATCAGCACGGCCAGGTCGAAATCCTCATTCTTCAACTTGCTGAGGTTTTCCATCGACTCGGCGTAGCTGAATTCCAGTTGATAATCAGGAAACACCTCGATGAGGCGTCCGATCATTCGCCGGTTGAAGTCGGCCGAGAGCGTGGTGTTAAGCGCAACCTTGAGCGTTCGCTGCCCAGGCACTTTGAGCGCGGCGACTTTTTCTTCCAGTTGCCGCGTGGCGACCAATACTTTGTCCATGTAGGGCGTGAGCTCCGTGCCCTGCGTTGTCAGAGTCAGCCCCTTGTTGGAGCGACGAAACAACCGAAAACCGAACTGCTCTTCAACCTTGTTCAACTGTGCGGCCAATGCCTGCACGGTCAAACAGGAATGCTCTGCCGCCGCCGACAATGAGCCGGTCTGCACAATGCGCATGAGGTTACGTAGGGTTCTGCTATCCATTTGGGTAATGCCCTCTGAAGTGGGCTGGCTATTGTTGTGTACCTGGCCGCCGGGTGGGCTTCGGTCGCGTGCTGGCTATGATCCTGCACCTGAGCATGCTTGTCCCGAGTTTAGTAGCGAAATGATTCTGCGTCCGATGGTTTGAGGCTTACACAGGATCGGGGTTTTGGTGGCGGGTAGGTGATCAGGGGGCAAAAAAGGCCCGGATGGGGGGAGGTGTGGGCGTTTTCCAAGGCAAAAAAAAGCAGCCTGATCAGGCTGCTTTCGTGAATAGGTGCTTGATATTGTGCTCCCTCAAGCAGGGGAGGAGAGGTTTACCCGAGCGCTGATTTTCAGGTCATCAACGGGGCTCCTACATCGACTATCGCCACCTGAAGGCAGTCGGTTTCGCGCTCTCGATTAAATTTTCTTCCCGTGTGACGCGGGTGTCAACGGGTTATTTGACCGTGTGTCGGCGTTTTTTGGGGCTGCGAAAATCTCTTTTCGCTGGGAAGCAGATGGGTTCGGCTAATTCGTTGGCTGGGGATGTTGTTGCACCTCGTAGCGGAGGTCTGCTCATTCCTCTCCAGCGCTAACTAGCATCAATCAACGCTCGTTCTTCCAGCCAGATTTCCTGAACAAACTGATCTGTAATCGCATAAATCCCATGCCCTCTGCGCATGATGATGTTCTCGGCTACCAGCGCAATTACCACCGGCTGAATCTCTTCAACACGCACCTCTCGACCGACAGTCTTCGAATACTCAGCCGCTGCATCAATGGAGAATATCCCCCGTGCATCGCCTTCTGTGGATGCGATTTTGTTGAAAATAGCCTGAGCCAGACTGCCTAACTGCTCCACTTTTTCAAGCTCAATACTGGCCGCTGCCGAGCGCAAAGTACTGGCAATTACTGGCAGAAAAAGATCGGGATCACCTTCTTGCTGCATCAACTGCCGTAGCGCCTTGAGCATTTCTTCAGGTCGATTCCCCAAGGTGTTGAATGCTTCAATGGCAACCTCGAGAGACGGCAACTTTTCCTTCTTCACCGTCATTGCGAGGCGGTTGAGCAGGTATTCAACATAATCACCTTTCAACACCGGATAAGCCGCCGACGTTGCGCCGGCAAACGCCTGGTTCCGCTTTGCGGTCAGTTCACTGACTTGCGCCCGGTGCGATCCTGTTCCGATGAACAGAAAGTAGCCTGGTGTATTCGGGCGTGGATTGATTGCATCACGAGCCGCTTTAAGTGCCAGGAGCAACTGATTGCCGTCGTCAGAGGAAATGGCATGCTGCACTTCGTCGATGATCAGCACCAAGTCTGTTTTCGCTTGATCGACCACCTCAGTCAGCGCCTGTGCCAACGATGGCCCACCTGCATTGCCAATGCTGTCGAGCTTGAAACCAAACTTGAATCCGGCTGCACCGACATCGACACCGCTAACACGCTTGAGCATTTCGAGCAGACTGGAGCCGGGCGTTTGGAGTTCTTCCAAGCGTTGACGGATAGCGTCATGCACGAGCGTTGCCGGATTGGCCAGTGTGTCGCTCCATAAGTCGACGTAAATGACCAGAGCACCTGCTTCTTCCAGGGCCGGGATGAGGTCGTTCCTCAGGAATGTCGTTTTACCGGTCCTGCGCAGGCCGGACAGAAACAAACCTGAGCGCAGACCCTCATCGAGAACTCCCGGATTGAGAAGCTGATTTGCCATCTGTTCAGCCAGTTCAGGGCGCTGAAAAATGCTGCTCATGCGATTACCTTTTTTTATTGATAAGCCATAATTATTGACCAGCCATAATTTAGCATAAAGGTTTGAGTGTGGCCTGCGAGCGTTCAGATCAGCAATCTTTCTGAACTTTCGTAGCGAAAGAAAAGGTTCAAGGCATGTCATCAAAATAAACTCATTACACCACGTCACTAATGATGTTCCCGTCCCCACCTTTATCCCCCTGACTCAACCTCATACATTCCTCTCCAACGCCTCCCCATCATTCCGATGAGAGGGCCACTGGAGATTCCTCATGCCTTTCGTAAGCGTACGCATCACCCGCGATGGCGTTACCTCTGAGCAGAAAGCTCAGGTGATCGCCGAAATCACAGAAACCCTGGAACGCGTCCTCAACAAACGCCCGGACTTGACCCACATCGTGATCGAAGAAGTCGACACCGATAACTGGGGCTATGCCGGGATCACCACTACCCAATACCGCAAACAACTGGCTGAGGCGCAAGGGCAGTCATGACCGCGTCCGTCAAAACCATCATTCAGTAGTAGAGGGTTCATCATGAGCAATTCGAAAAAAGTCATCGTTATTACTGGCGCCTCTCAAGGTCTCGGCGCAGGCATGGTCAAGGCCTTCCGTGATCTCGATTACCGGGTAGTCGCTACTTCGCGTTCGATCCAGCCGTCCACCGACCCGGACATCCTCACCGTTGCCGGCGACATCGGCGACCCGGCGATCGCCCAGCGAGTCATCCATGAAACGATCGAACGTTTCGGCCGTATCGACACCTTGGTCAACAACGCCGGGATCTTCATCGCCAAGCCATACACTGCCTACACCCCCGAGGACTATGCCGCTGTACTGTCGGTGAACCTGAATGGTTTCTTCTACATCACCCAACTCGCGATCACCGAGATGGAAAAACAGGGCAGCGGCCACATCGTCAACATCACCACCAGCCTGGTGGACCACGCGATTGACGGTGTGCCGTCGGTATTGGCCTCATTGACCAAAGGTGGATTGAACGCGGCGACCAAATCCTTGGCCATTGAGTACGCCAAACGTGGCATTCGGGTGAATGCGGTTTCCCCGGGCATCATCAAGACGCCGATGCATGGTGAGGAAACTCACGAAGCACTGGGAAGTTTGCATCCGGTTGGGCACATGGGGGAGATCAGCGATATTGCTCAGGCTGTGGTGTATCTGGACAGCGCCAACTTTGTCACCGGCGAGATCTTGCATGTTGATGGTGGGCAGAGTGCGGGGCACTGAGAGCGATTCAGGAGTAGGGCGCTGTTCACAGCAAGGACGACGACCAGCGCTCTCATCCTTGAGTCATTAACCTCCGAACGGCGCTACCTTGATCGGTTCACCCTTTTTCGCGCATGACGGCGGATTGGTCATACCCAGAGTCAGCAGGTTGCCGCCGTTAATGATGCAGTTGAACTGCTGGTTGTCATTGGTTTTCAGCGCGACATAAGTATTCGTGCCTTCAGTACGACGGCTGACAATACTCAAGTCAGAAGGTGAATAGCCCAGCGCGCCGGCGCTCTGAGATTTGATCTGCTCATCGGTTAGCGTGTTGGTACTGCTGGCGATGGAGTTGCAACCGGCCAGAGTGAACAACAG
Source organism: Pseudomonas sp. F-14 TE3482 (assembly GCF_053629455.1). NCBI lineage: Bacteria > Pseudomonadati > Pseudomonadota > Gammaproteobacteria > Pseudomonadales > Pseudomonadaceae > Pseudomonas > Pseudomonas sp. F-14 TE3482. The sequence continues at coordinate 884,557 of NZ_JBRJII010000001.1, read as the reverse complement.
CGCACCCGCCAGGGTTATTTTGTGAAGAGTCATGGGAGTGTTCCTTACTCGTTGGTGTTTCTTTCGGTCGTGTGGTGCCACGTACTTACCGGAAATCACAATTGAGGAAAGCAGTGGCTTGTGAAGCGTAGCAGAGGGAGATCTGCTCATTAGTGGCTGAGAGACTTCTTGTGCTGACTGTTCGGGCCGATGCTGTTAGCCCCACGAACCCCAGAAACAACAAAGCCCTCGCATTTCTGCGAGTGCTTTGTTTTGATGAAGTGCTGGAGCAGCGAAGGATGCTCCAAGCCGATGATTTCGTTTCTTCCCAAGGATGGATATTTACCTAATGCTCAAGTTCAACGCTCATCTCGGTTTCCAATTTAATGAATTGCCTTTTCTGCAACGCATCGAAGCCGCCGCCGCAGCGGGTTTTCGGGCAGTGGAGTTCCCGTCGCCCTATGAATTCGACGCGAGCCTCCTGGCAGACCACCTGGCGCAATACAGTCTGCCGTTGATTCAGTTCGCCGCACCGGCGGGCGTTACCAAAGGCATCGCTGCCTTGCAGGGTAAGGAAGAAGAGTTTCGCCACGGTTTGCTCCAGGCCGCCCGCTATGCAAAGGCGCTGGCATGTTCGGATGTCCACATCATGTCTGGCGTTACGACGCAGGATGACGCAGGACCTATCTTCGGAGGCAACCTGGAGTATGCCGTCAAGTACTTCGAGGATCAGGGATTGCGGCCGCTTATCGAAGTAATTTGTACGCAAGAGATGCCGGGCTATTACATGTCTGACTTCAGCAAGGCGCAACAGGTGCTGGAGACCTTCCCGAGTGTCGGGCTGATTCTCGATCTTTACCATGCTCAGCTTTTGACCGGAGATGCGGTAGATGTTCTGGCTCGGTTTTATGACAGAACAGTCCATGTGCAAATAGCCGACTGCCCGGGGCGTCACGAGCCGGGAACGGGGAGCACCGACTTTGCTGCCTTGTTCGCGGTGCTGGAGCAGCGTGGCTACACAGGATGGATCGGGTGTGAATACCGTCCTTCCGGTTCTACCGTTGCGAGTCTTGACTGGCTTAAGCAGCTAGGTCGTTAGTGCTTGCGACGCGCGAACGGGATTCGGATTTCACGTACGCCAGAAACAACAAAGCCCTCGCATTTCTGCGAGGGCTTTGTTTTGTATGGTGCGGCACCAGGAGTCGAATTAAAAACACAAATTATTGATAATTAATAGTTTTTAACTTTTTTAATCGCATCGTCTACCTCTATTACTACCCTGATAGGGAGCAAAAAACATTGCTGTTACTACGGGTGGGTGAATCTCTGCGACATTTCTTTGCGTCCTGTCACTGACCCCATTTCATCCAGCAAAAAAAAAGTACAAGAGAAGGATCTTGTGAATTCTCAAAATGGTGGTAAGATTTTCTTACTAGCGGTAAGAATTTTAGGGAGATTCTGTATGAATGCTGACTTTGTGCGGGAAAAGCTCGTAGAGGTCCTCCAGCTCATCCAAGCCACAAGCGGGCTTGATTGTCCAAAGCTGGAAGGTACGACGAAGCCTACGGAAGCACTAGCTGAGTTTGACAGTAAAATCTGGCCTGTCGCTATCGGCATACTTGCATCGAAGCTTGATATTTCGATTGCCGATGACGTAAATATTTTCGCCCAGGAGAAAAGTTGTATCGCTCTGACTATAGATGAAACTGTGGCAGTAGTGATGAAGCTTGCTGAGGAGCAGTCTGGAGAGACTGTTAAGCAGGTTAAATTGAAATGATGGATACACAGCAGTCAAAGCGCGCTCTAATCGCAGATCGATTACGGGAGGCCAGAAAAATGGCTGGCTTGTCGCAAGGGCAAGTCGCCAAATTGCTTAATATGCACAGGCCAACTGTATCTGAGATTGAAGCAGGTAATCGTAAGGTGTCTGCAGAAGAGTTAGGAGCGTTCGCCGAAACCTATGATGTCACTGTTCCGTGGCTGATGGGGGAGACACCTGAGCAGTTAGACATTGATGATCCTCGCCTGCAGCTCGCGGCAAGAGAACTGAGCAAACTTAAATCCGAGGATTTAGATAAATTGCTTAGGCTTTTAGCTTCGATGAGGGATTCAAATGATAAAACGGGAGACGCCTGATGAGTGCAGAGACAGGGCAAAAATCGTCTACCGTCCAGGCATTGGCAATGAAGGGCATGCAGGCATCAATTACTGCGAGAACTAAAGCAGGAATCGACCTTAAAAGTCCAATATGCATATATGACCTTTGTGAAAAATTAAAAGTAATAGTGCGTTTCAATGACATTAACATGGAGGGCATGTACGACCGAGAGCCAAAGCCGAGAATTCACCTCTCATCCTTGAGGCCTTTGGCTCGCAGAGCTTTTACATGTGCGCATGAGCTTGGGCACCATATCTTTGGACATGGCTCAACGATAGACGAGCTTAATGATAGCCAGTTGAGTAGTGCAAGCCGTCCACCAGAAGAAGTACTTGCAGATGCGTTCGGAGCATTTGTTCTGATGCCGACACTGGGGGTAAAAGAAGCATTTCATTTAAGAAACTTAGACCCTAATAAAGCTAGTCCTTTGGAACTTTTTGCCATTGCATGTAGTTTTGGGGTGGGGCAAGCAACTCTTGTCAATCACTTAGCTTATGCGCTGAAACTGATAAACCCGGTTCGACGAGATCAATTGGGAAAAGTTACTCCTAAAGCAATCAGATCAGAAATACTGGGCGAAGTAGTATCTGAGCCCCTTACAATCGTGGATCACCATTGGCTTTCCCCGACGCTCGATATGGAAGAGGGCGCACTGGTTTTGTTACCGGCCGGCGTCGCATTAGATATCACCGTATTGATGCCAGAGAAGGAGCTTGCGAGTGGTAGGCTATTCAGAGCAACGAAAACTGGTATCACGAGAGTAGTACTACCGGGTACATCTTGGGCGCTTTATGTAAGGGTCTCTCGCAAAAGATATGTTGGCTTAGCTCGGTTTCGCCATTTGGAGGATGCATCTGATGACTAAACGAATTGCTGTTGTGGATGGACCATTGCTGATAAATGAGGATAGCCTTTCAAAGGCTTGGGCCAAAGCTATCTTGCATGTAATTGGGCATACCGGTCATGAGATCGCACCTTTAGTTCTAAGCTTCACTGGTTTCGATGAGACAGGTAAAGCGAACGAGCATGCTGGCGTGAGAGCTGCACTGGATCAATTGTTGAGCGCGAATGATCACAGATCTGTGTCTGATGTAGCTCATACTATTTTTCCACAGCGTATTTGGCAAATCGCACAGGGTAATCGAGCCTATTTTTACTCGTTGTATCAAGATGTGTTCCCCAGGTATCGAGCGATGAATGCAAAGGGGAATCGACGCGGTCTGTATTTTGAGCGACTTATAGATTACAAACGCGGTCCAAATGACGGCAATCAGTTGGAATGGATACTCTCTCAGTATAATGGCAGAGCTGGAGTGAGGAGGTCGATGTTTCAAGCCAGCATATTCGATCCTGAGAGAGACCATATTGCGGATGCACAGCTTCAGTTCCCATGCATGCAACAAATCAGCTTTGAACCTACTAAAGATGGATTGGTTGTAAATGCTTTCTATGCGACGCAGCAGTTATTTGTCAAGGCGTATGGCAACTATTTGGGGATTGCTCAGCTAGGTGCGTTTATGGCTAATGAAATGAACATGAAGTTGAGTCGAGTAAATGTCATTGTTGGTGTGGCTAAGCTCGAGAGAATAACAAAGACCAATGAAGCGTTAGATCCGTTAATAGCGGAATGTAAGAAATGTATTGAGGGCGAACTATTAGAGTCTGATGTGAGAGCTTCTGAAGTCGGGGCTGTGGCGTGAAGAGGGGTGAAAATGTTCGGCTGGACTTCGGTCAGGAAAAAGAAACTAGTATTTCTGTACCGTCGAAAAAAGTGATTTCTCATCTGCTACCAATAAAAATAACAGAGGCATATGATACATATTGGAAATTCGCAGTTGAAAGACAGAATATTTTCTTTCGACGTCTAGAAAGTAGCCCAAAACCTTGGACAGAAGACCCCATTTTATCTGTTCATAAATTTACCAATGCGTATCGTGCATCCGATAGGGTAAGTCAATATTTAATAAGAAACGTTATCTATAGAAAGGATCTTCCGAGTTCTGTAAATGAAGTTTTTTTCAGGGTAATGCTTTTTAAGATTTTTAACAAAATTGAAACATGGCAGCTCTTAGAAAATGCCTTTGGTCTGATAACGTATGAGGATTATAGTTTTAATTCTTACGACCGTATTTTGAGTCAGGCAATGGCTTCTGGGAGGCGCATATATTCGGCCGCATATATTATGCCTCCGGGAAGTTCGGCTTTTGGGCATTCGGCGAAACATCAAAATCACCTGAAGCTATTGGAAATGATGATGTCCGATGAGTTGGCAAGTAAACTTGCGAGCTTACACAAAATGCAGCCGGCCTTCGAACTTTTTAAAAGCTACCCTACTATTGGGGATTTTCTTGCCTATCAGTTTGTTACGGATGTCAACTACAGCGAAATAACTGATTTTACGGAGATGGATTTTGTTATACCTGGCCCCGGCGCCCGAGACGGATTACGGAAGTGTTTTGAATATACGGCAGGACTCAATGAGGCTGAGTTGATCCGGCTAATGGTTGATAATCAAGAGCTTGAGTTTGAAAGGTTGGGTCTAGAGTTCAATTCTTTATGGGGAAGGAGATTGCAGTTAATTGATTGTCAGAACCTTTTTTGTGAAGTGGATAAGTATTCTCGAGTTGCTCATCCAGATATCAGTGGGATATCGGGGAGGACTAAAATTAAGCAGAAATTTACTCCAACAGGCCCTATAGAGTTTCCTTGGTACCCTCCAAAATGGAAGTTGAACAACAAGATTGCTGAAGATGCTGTGGCTCGCCACGGGGTCGATATTAAAGAGCTGTCTGAAGATGAAGAGTTTCGCCAAACGAAAATGATACTATAGGAGCGTTTTATGGAGCTTAATGCTTATCAGCAACAAGCGCAATTCACTGATCAAGTAGCTCTGCGAGATAACAGCGCACTTGATTCGAATGTTATTGTACCGCTTCTCGGTCTTGCCGGTGAGACTGGTGAGTTATTAAGTGAATATAAAAAGCACCTACGAGATGGTAAGTCACACTTGTTATTCAAGGATCGGGTAGCTGAGGAACTGGGGGACTTGCTTTGGTATGTTGCAAACGTCGCAGAAAAATTTGATCTTAAACTCGAAGAAATTGCTCAAAAAAACTTGCACAAAACTTTGGGCCGCTGGGGGGCGCCAGGCTCACTTTTGACTAATTTTGATGCTGGGTATGAACATGGTGAAAGCTTTCCTAGAAAGTTTGAAGTCGAACTTCGCGAAGTCTCCGCTGAGGGGGGCACTAAGATTCGTACTTTTATTGATGGGGTCAAGATAGGCGATGATTTGACTGATAATGCTGATGACGCTGACGGATATAGATTTCATGATGTCTTTCACTTGAGTTATGTTGCGATTCTTGGATGGTCTCCCGTGATTCGTAAACTGCTTGGACGGAAACGGAAGAGTATTTCGAAAGTAGATGAAGTGCAAGATGGCGGAAGGGCTCAGGTTATTGATGAGGCCGTTGCTGCGTTGGTTTTCGATTATGCTAAGGAACATAATTGGCTTGAAGGTGTGGGTGATATTGACTACAAGTTACTTCGCACTATTAAAGGTATTACTTCTCTGTTGGAAGTAAAACAACGGACGATGGGGGAGTGGCAGAGAGCCATTTTAACTGGGTTTGATGTTTGGAGAAAGGTTTTGGCTAACTCCGGAGGCTTGATTGTTGTGGATCTAGATAGTAAGTTGCTGAGCTACGTTGAGGCTGATGAGTGATTGATTGTTAATTCGAATTCAAAGGAGTGCCCGATGAAGATGCCAATGGCGGCAGGTTATCTAAAAGGTCACGGTGTCGATATTGTAGATATTGATCGTTTTTCAGTATTGCTAAATGTTGAATTCGAACCTTTTCTTAATCGATATTTTACAAGTGTTGAGTTGAATTCGATAATTGGAAGCTCTTCTGGTTTAGAGAAATTGGCTGGAAAGTTTGCTGTAAAGGAATCAGTATTAAAAGCTCTGGGAGTGGGGTGGGGTAATGGAATCTCATTCGTCGATGTCGAAGTTTATAATCACGACAGCGGCGCTCCCGCCGTCAGGCTTTTCAGGCAGTTAGCGGAGCTAGAGACTGAAATGAATATCACGGGATGGCTCGTAAGCTGTACTCATACAAGGACTATCTCTATGGCTAGTGTTGTAGCTGTAGGAGCCAATCCTTAGTATGGATTTGAACTGTCTTAATGTTATGTGTGATTTATATTATTCGAGTTGGCGATTTCAGATATTGCTGGGTATTTTTACTCCAACGTAGTGCGGCATATCCAGCTATTAGGCGGTGCCCTATCCAGCGGGTATCTACGATTGAGATAGTCCCTGGAGCGCTGGCAAGGAGTAATAACCCCATAAATTTTATCCACTCGTCATGGGTGAGTAACTTTTCGCCATATCCGTGATATGAACGGCCGCTTTCATAGATGTTAAATTTTAGGTTTGAGTGTTTTTCAATCCAACTCAAGTTCTCTTCGGATGGTTTGGTTGGTTGTGAAAAGTCGATCATTGGTATATGTAATTTTTTGTTCTTGCTTATTAATTCTGAGTGTAATGCTAGCTCGGAGCCGCTAGGTAAAGCTTCTAGTTGTTTATTGAGCCAAGCTGGTGTTAAATCTTTAGCTCTAATGGGGATTATTATGCGAGCATCGTCTACCTGCTGGGGGCAATACTGATAAATTGACACGTGTGCGGTCCACTCCCCCTTCAGTTCATTAAGCCAAAGGGGTGTCATTTCAATTGGATGTGACTCCAAGATGGAACTCATATGTTGTTTGCTCCGCCACCGTATAAGCGCCGATATGTTACTATTGCAAAATCATCCGTCATTCCTGACAGGTAATCCACAATCAAGTGCGCTCTTGCTATCCATTCAAGTAGCTCGAATCGTTTTTTTGAATTTTTAGTTTTCCGTATTTCAAGCAATGTATGCTCGTATACTTTTATGTGCTTGCGAGGCAGAAAACTTTGTAGCGTTGAAGCTAACGCCGAGCCTGTAGCCTTGGGTTGTACTTTATTGATTAAAAGCTGTTCTGCATCATTGCTGGATAGGTCAAGCAAAAGGCCAAATCTATCCAGGATGCCGGTAACTACTTGAAAGCCGACAAGCTCTCTTTCCCTGATAACGGCACTGGAGTACAGATATTCTTTCGAGAACTTTCTGATGATATCTAGCAGTGCTTTAGCAGCTTTTGATTTATCAAGAAGTGAGAAATATTCACCCGCCTCTATTTTAGCATGATGTCTTATGTATAGTTGGCATGAACGGTCAACCAAAACATTTGTCACAGTGGTTCGGAAGGCCGTAAACCATGCAGGATCTTCGGAGTGTTCCAGTGGCAATGAGTTGAGAATTTCCATTGCAATTCTATTTTTATTGAGCTCTCCTAAGCCGGTCCGTAACGCAAATACAACATCATAGCATCTGACAATGTTCTTTTCTAATGCATCCTCAATGTCGCTTAAGCAATATGATATGTCATCCGCAGCTTCCATTATGTATGACAACGGATGCCTGGACATCGTATTCATACTTAATTTGCTTTGTAATTCTGAAAGTATTTTTTCTCACTATGGAATACTCCTGATTTTTTCACGGTTTTACCATTTTGGACCTCGCCAATACGTTCAGGGGTCCATGGGTACTTTAGTGTTGCGGATAGTTGTGAGTAAGTTAGATTGTAGCCAAATTCATCTTTGTTCCATTGCAACCTTGTTGCCATCCGGAAACCTTGGGGGTTGCCATCAAAATTTGTAAAGTCCTGATACAGTTGGGTGAATTCAGAATGATGATATTTAGAGAATTTTTCTTTGTGTTTTTCGATTCTAGCAGCAAACCACTCTTGGATTGACGCCTCTCCGAAGTGCCCAAACGGTGGGTTTCCCAGGTCGTGCATCAAGCATGAAACTTCGACAAACGAGATGAAGGCGTTGGTTCTATAAAGGGTCTCTATGTTATTTTTTTCTCCGAGCATCCCTTTTTCGAATAGCTGCTCTGAAATTTTTTCCGCTAGGTAACGTCCAATTGATGCTACCTCTAGGGAGTGTGTAAGTCTCGTTCGTACCGATGCGTTCCACTCTTGTGGAAAGGCTTGAGTTTTGGATTGAAGCCTGCGAAATGCTGCAGAAAATAATACTCGCCCCCGGTCACTCGCTGCCTGCATCGCGAGATTTCTACCAGAAGGGCCAGCAGAGTCGCGTCTGCGAATATCCGTAAGCATAGAGAGATAAAACTGAGATATTCGTGATTCGCTCATGACAATCCTTATCTGATATTCGCTGACGAGCCTTGCCACTGCTAAGTCGGTTTTGGGCGCCTACGCCCAAAGGTGGCCTTTGGGTTCACCTTATCCGTTTGATTTCAAGGACACAAAGGTTTCAGCGGGGGCTCGTCTGTGGGTGATCGCCGTTGCCGTATTGTCTTGCCCGATGAGGTTAGCTCGGGTCTTTCTCAAAAAATGCTTCCATGATTCGTATTTCTGAATCCGCCTGCTGATGATGCAAGCCGTCAGCGAGTAATAGTACTGAGTGGAGGAGGACTTTTCCTGGAGAAAAACCTCTAGAAACCAAAGGACGTGTTTCATCTGCCAGCTCCATGGCGTTTTGCGTTGCCAGCGCTGCTCGATGGCCATCTGCATTACTTGTGCTTGCCTGACGTGGCGACGTTGAGAGGCGGGCGCGCCTTTCAGGGTACCGCTCAGAAACAACTCCATATCGAATGCCTTACTCATGCTCGGCCACCAATGTAAGCCGACACCACGTCGATACGACCGTGTCCCAGCTCATAGCTGATTTGTGCTCGGGCTTCCTGATCAAGGTGATGATCAAGTTGGTAGCAATTGCCACCGTTGATGGGGGCAGGATGCTGTGTGATTTGCTCATAGCGTTCGCACGCATAGGTCGCCCGCAATTCGTGGAAGCCCTTGAGGTTGTGCGTATGGAGAATCTCCCGTGCGGGGCGAACGATTACCTGTTGGAAATCGAGGTAGCGTTCATTTGCTGCAAGCAGGTTGCGGCTACCAACGGGCGAGACTTGAAGGGCGAATGCCAGTGCGTCGCGGATGTGCTCATCCACCGTTATCCACCGAGGGGCCGAGGCTCCCGAGCGGCCACCTTTGGTGCCGTCCTGGATGTTGATCCTCCCGAGTTGCTCGGCTTCTCGTTGTAGTCGTGGAAGGTCGGCCAAAATGGCCTCGCGTAAGCGCATTCCGGCGGCTCGCACCAAGTGCACGATGGCGGCAGCGCGTTGCATTTGGTGTTCGCGGAGTACGTCGACGATCCGTTTCACATGTTCGCGATCTTGGCCTTGCGGTACCGATTGACGAACACTGATGCGCCGCATTCCCAACGCCTTGCTCGGATTCACGACCTTCACATACTGATCACCGCGAAGCGCAGCCATGGTCCGATTCACGCTGGACAATCGGTTTTGCGCGGTGGCGACGCCTATAGCGCCTTGGTCAACTTGCTGACGCAGATATCCGGCGTATTCCAGCAGGGTCTGCTGATCAATTTGTCGCGCATCGTTAATTCCTGGTCCATCCTCCGACCGACACCACCGAACAAAGGCCTGCCAGCGATCACTGTGCGCTTTAACGGTCCCATAGTGCCCGCCGCCGAATATGTCTTTCAGCGCTTGCGGCCCGGCATAGCTCAGTTGCCGACCATAGCCAAAATTCCGCCCGTCCCGTCTACCTACCAGTGCCATGATCAAACTCCTCTCGAAGCCAAACCTTTGAGACTTTCCCCACGTCATCCCGCCAAGGATGTTGAGTGTTATCAGGGATCAAGGCCCCTGCGGCCTGTGAGGGTTGTCCACTGACGCGGGACTGGCGGCTCTTTACGGCCGGGAGCTTGGGCATCTCATGATCTGACCTCCTGAGCACTTCCGAAGAAGTGGGCGGGTGGAGGTTGCACTGGCTGACGAGACCAGTGCCGCGAGATCCTGAGTCGGGTGAAGGCAGTGATGCGATGACCGGGGCATGCCTGACTGTCAGTCAGGTGCAGTCCATTCCTTGGGCTGCGGCACCATCATCTACATCGCTGTTGCTGGTGACTTCGGTATTTGTCACGCCGATTGTCACGAGGGGGAATGCCGCAAAGCCTTGTACGAGGTGGCCTGCAGCAGTGGTAGGAGCGCCCGTCTCTTTCCGGGAGAAAGAGACGGGCGCAGGTTGGCGCAAGGAAATGGCCACACGGATAGGTTGCTGCAGGGCAGCTGGTAGGGGATGTATTTGCCGCAATGGCAATGATCTGAAGTAGGCATCCATCACTCGGTGAGTGACCGTGCGAGCCGCCGGACGCTAATCGCACTTTGGGAGAACCACCACGGTGTGGCGTAGCCTTAAAGGTTCTGGCTACCTGGGGTTGCTGTCAACGACAGCGCTTTGCCCGATCTTTTCTACGCCTGTGGATAATTCGGGTCAAGGCTCGAATTTTCGGGAGTTCTGCGACTGTGGATGAAATTATCCACCGGTGGAAATCCGTGGTTTTCCACAGACAGTTGCGTGGGCTTTAGATTTTTTAAGTGAGGTCCATCCAAGCAGGGCGGCTTTGCAGCCCTGTTTGGATGGACCCGCGTGGACAAGCGGATCACTGAAATATGAAGACCGAGCGCTTACTCAGTTGCGCCGCGTTTTGCTTTTAAGCGAGTGACGTTCGGTCCGGTCTGATTCGCGAATTCGTGTGGAGTGACATGCTCCTGCCGGTTGGCCTCCAGGTACCGGCTCCACCAGTTCATGATCAGCCTGCGCTCCTCGATGAACTCGGCCTTGTGGATGTAAGCGGCGCGGACGTTGTTGCGCTCCTTGTGGCTCATCTGCCGTTCAATGGCTGTCTCCGACCACAATCCTGACTCGATCAGTGCGCTGCAGGCCATCGAACGAAATCCATGCCCGCAGATATCGGTTTTGGTGTCGTATCCCATCGTCCGAAGCGCGTTGTTCACGGTATTTTCGGACATGGGCTTCCAGGGTTTGGCATCCCCTGCGAAGACCAATGCGAATTTGCCTGTGAGTGCATGGATTTTTTCGAGTAGCGCCACTGCTTGCGGCGATAAGGGTACTAAATGGATATCCCCTGCCATCTTCGTACCCCTTGTGGAAAAGGGTACTCCCTCCAACGCTGGCCGAGTGTCCGGGATTTCCCAGACGCCGCGCTTGAGGTCGAACTCGCTCCAGCGGGCGAAGCGCAGCTCGCTGGAGCGTACAAACACATGCAGCGACAGCATCACCGTCAGACGGGTAAGTGCCCGGCCTTTATAGGTGTCGATCCGCTCCTGCAGTTCCGGCAGTCGCGATAAGGGTAGAGCGGGGCGATGGACCACCCGCGGGGCCTTGATCGAGCCCTCGAGATCGTAAGCAGGGTTTATGGTGATAAGCCGGAGGCGCTTTGCCTCGCGCATGATGCTCTGCAGGTAGTTTTGTACCCTTAAAGCAACGTCGATCGTTCCGCGCTTCTTGATCGCTTCCAAGGGCTGCATGAGGTCATGGGTGTCGAGGTCGACAATGGCGCGGGCGCCGATCAGCGGGAACACGTGGGTTTTGAGGCGACTCATCACAGTCTTGGAATGGCCTGGTGCCCACTTGGCCGACATTTCCGTATGCCAGTCGAGCGCAACGCTTTCAAAGGTTCTGCCTTTGATCACGGCTTCCGCCTTGGCTTGGTGCTTGGTCTCTATGGGATCAATGCCATCCGCCAGCATTCGCTTGACCTCCAAGCGCTTGCGGCGCGCATCGGCGAGGTCGATGACGGGGTAGTTGCCGAACGAGGTCAGTCCTTCCCGTCCGTCAGGTTTGACGTAACGGAGCCGCCAGCCTTTGCGGCCATTGGGTTGGACTAGGAGGTAGAGGCCATCGCCGTCGAAAAGCTTGTAGGCGCGGTCTGTAGGTTTTGCCAAGCGGCAAGCTGCGTCGGAGAGCGGAGCTGTGGTGCGCGACATAAGGGTACTCCCTTTTATCGAAGTGACCTGTATCCCAAACTCTACCCTTAAAACGGTTGGAATCCACCAGTTTCTGACGGAAACCGATGGAACGCCAAAACGAAAAAACCCGCCAGAAGGCGGGTTTTTCGGGGGTTCCAGAGATTTTGAAAGCCTTCTCTGGAACCTTGTATGGTGCCGGCACCAGGAGTCGAACCCGGGACCTACTGATTACAAGTCAGTTGCTCTACCAACTGAGCTATACCGGCATGTTAGGGCGACGATTATAGCGATTGGGTTGGTTCTGTAAACCCCTGAATTCAGACTATTTTTACGCAGGCGTTTGGTCAGGCGCGAACCAGCACTTTCTTGAGTTTCTGCAGGGCACGCCAGGCTCGGCTGTTTTGCATCGCCCGCAACTGCGCTTCGGCGTGTTCGGCGCGTTGCAGGGCGGCGGCGAGGTGGTTTTCAGCGTCGGTGACTGGGTGGCTAAAGTTGTGGCCGCGGCAGAACTGGAATTCGTCCAGGTTGCAGGGCGGGATGTCGAAGGCGGGTTTGAGGGCCAGGTGTTCTTCGGCGAGGTAGTAAGTGTTGATGCCGTCGAACAGGATGGGCTGGTAGCCGGCGCCGGTGACGAGGGTTTCCCAGGTCTGGTCGCGTTCCCATGGGGTTTCGATGAGGATGATCCACGGTCGCCATCGGGTGAAGTCCATGCCGCGCAGGACGGTTTCTTCGTGGCCTTCGACGTCGATTTTCAAGAAGTGAATCGGACGGTTCCCGGCGTGTTGTTCGCAGATGGAGGCCAGGGTGCGGGATTTGGCGGTTTGGCTGCGCACGTCCATACCGGCGTCTTTGTGTTGCTGGGCCAGGGCCGGGTCAAGGGTCGACAGGCCGGTGCCGGCGATGCCGTAGAAGATCAGGTCGTCGGCACTTTCGCCAGCCACGCATTGCAGGTTGATGTCGTTGGGGCGTTGCTCGCACAGGGCGTCGTAATAATTTGGCATGGGTTCGACGTTGATGCCGATCCAGCCGCGGTCATAGAAGGCCTTGGTGACGGAGTCTTGGGTGGGGTGGTTGGCCCCGATATCGATATAAAACCCATTTTCGACGTATTTGAGGGCGCGCCACAGGCGGATGTCTTCGAAATTCTGGGCGTAAGAAATGAACGTCACGGTCGCATCCTGTCGGTCAGATTTTTCTTGTTCATGTCCGCACTGTCGGCGTCCTTGTATGCGTGTATAGCAAGGGACGTTGCAAGGTGCAATTTTCCGCTATGGATGTCCGGTGTTCGGCGGTTATGTCGTTTTGATGAAATGCTTATGCACAATGGGCTAGGGGCGATTGCCTGTTCATTACGATTTTGTAGACTCGTTCTCATTTGCCCGCAAATGCCTGTTTTGCGGGTTTTTTATTTGTGTGAACAAAAAATGACCAGCAGTGTTTAAGGCGTAAAACAGCTTGGATATTGGATCCACGATAATTCCATCAACAGAGTTATCCACAGGCTGTGGCTATTTAAGGACGTTCTGCAAGGAGTAGGAAATTGCGCGGCGTGAGTGGAGTTTTACAGAAGGTGCCGAGACGAACGGCGTAACCCTGCTCAATGAGGAAAAGTGCCCGATCAAGTACCAGCCACAGCTCCAGCGGCCGTCGGAAAAGGCCTCGCAGCAGCTCCAGATTGCGGACTTCAGCCAATCGCTGCCAACCGGCGGTTTCGAGTGTAGTCCAATCTGGCGCGCCGACTGTGGATAAGTCTTTGAGTGCTGCCAGATCGCGGCAGTAATCGGCGAAAGGCTTGTCCAGCCAGGTGCTGGGCAGGGAAGGGGTTGGCAGGTATTCGTCGACGCCGCGCAGTTGCCGTTGCAGCAAGTCGAACGCCAGGCGCCGGGCCATGGAGGTGTCGCGCTGGCGTCGGACGCGAGCGCCGGCGGTAACGGTTTCGCTCATCGGCAGCGCAAGATCATCAAGGGAGAGACGTAGGTCGGAGCGCTCAGCCGCACAGGAAAGCGGCTGATAGGTGTCCGGACTGATCCGGTTGTAGCAGCACGGTGCGATGGCCAGTTGTTTGCAACCGGCGGCGCTGGCGAGCTGGATCAGTCGTACATGCAGATCACCGCAGGCGTGCAGCGCTACGGGCGTGTGATCGGCGTTCAACAAGGAGGCTGCGCCTGGCGCGAGCACATCCTGCTCGACGTGCAACGCATGCAACTGATGACGCTGGCTGAGTGCCTGGCCGCTGGCGACGAGCGCCGGGTCGAACTCCAGGCAGGTCAGTTGTTGCCCGGTTTGCAACAGGCGTCGCCCCAAATGGCCCTTGCCCGAACACCAATCCAGCCAATGCGTCGGTGCATGAGCAAACTGCAGGCGACCGGCGAACGCTTCAATCTGTTGCCATTTGCGTCCCGGCACATCCACATTCAATCGATGACCTGCCGCTTCAAGTGTGCGAGCTGGTAATTCACCCACCGTGCTCAGGTCAGCAGACATCGCCGCCAATGAAGCAAATGGCTCCGGCGCATCAAGCAAACAAGGTTGGTTATGACTGCTTTCCGCATCCTCAAGTGACCGTCCGCGTAGCCAAAACGCCAACTCCGGGTAGGACGCTTCCCAAGGCAGTTGCAGATGGGTAAACGGTCGAGGTTTCCACAGCGCCTGATGCTCGATCAGAAAAGCATCCAGCGCGGTGAAACGGGCGAGCAGGGCCTCGCCCGTCAGCACGCAGGAATCAACGCCCTTGGCAGGCATCGACGCGCAACCAGCGCTCCAGCAGCTTGAAGCCACGAACCAGCACGTAAGCCATCAGCAGATAGAACATGCCCGCGGCGAAGAATATCTCCACCGGCAAGTAGGTGCGGGCGATGATGGTGCGAGCCATGCCGGTCAATTCCAGCAAGGTCACGGTGCTGGCCAGGGCACTGGCCTTGAGCATCAGGATCACTTCGTTGCTGTAGGCCGGCAGGCCGATGCGCGCCGCACGCGGCAGCATGATGTAGAACAGGGCTTTGGCCCGAGACATGCCCAGCGCCCGCGCCGCTTCAATCTCGCCCGGTGGAATGGCCTGGATCGCGCCGCGCAGGATCTCGGCGATGTAGGCCGCGGTGTGCAGGGTCATGGTCGCGGTGGCGCACCAGAACGGACTGCGCAGGTAGGGCCACATCGAGCTGTTACGCACCGCGTCGAACTGCGCCAGGCCGTAGTAGACCAGAAACAGCTGGACCAGCAACGGCGTACCACGGAAAAAGAAGATGTAGCCGTAGGGGAATGCCCGCACGTACCAGAGTCGTGACGAGCGAGCGATGCCCAGCGGAATCGCCAGCAGCAACCCGGCGATCACGGCGATAGCCACCAGTTCCAGGGTCAGCGTCGCGCCCTGAGCCAGTTTTGGCAGCCACTTGATGATGACTTCCCAGTTCATTGGGTGCTCCTCGCGAAGCCGCGAGCGGCACGTCGTTCCATAAAGTGCATGCCGGTCATGGCCAGAATGGTCAGCCCAAGATACATGAAGGCGGCCACCATATAGAAGGTGAACGGTTGCTTGGATATGGTCACGCCGATTTGTGTGTGACGCATGATTTCTTCCAGGCCGATGACGGAAACCAGCGCAGTGTCTTTCATCAGGATCATGAACAGGTTGCCCAGGCCCGGCAGGGCGATGCGCCACATCTGCGGCATGATCAGCCGGGTAAAGATGCGAAATTTCGACAGGCCCAGGGCCACGCCGGCTTCACGGTGACCCTTTGGGATTGCCAGAATCGCACCGCGAAACACTTCCGTGGCGTAGGCGCCGAAGCACAGCCCCAGCGCAATCACACCGGCGGCGAAGGCGTTGAGTTCGAGGTCGGGGTTGCCGAAGAACTCGCCCAAGGCACGCATCACGTTGACTGTGCCGAAGTAGATCAACAGCACCCAGAGCAATTCCGGGATGCCGCGAACCAGCGTGGAATAAGTGCCGCCAAGCCATTGCAACGGCTTGTACGGGGAAGTCTTGGCCAAGGCGCCGAGCAGACCGAGCACCAGCCCCAGGCACAAGGCCGAGAGTGCCAGTTTCACAGTCATCAGCGCACCAGCGGCGAGCGCCGGGCCGAATCCGTAGAGGTCGATAATCATGGATTTCTTTTCAAATCGCGGCAGGCAATGCGAAGGACCGGCCCCGTCAGAGAACGGCGCCGGTCAGGCAGCTCAGAATCAATAGATGCTGAACGGGAAGTACTTGTCGTTGATCTTTTTGTAGGTGCCGTCAGCGACGATTTCTTTCAGCGCAGCGTCCAGCTTCTCGCGAATCGGGTCGTCCTTGCGCACAGCGATACCGATCTTGTCGCTTTCTTCCACCGGATCGCCCTTGAATTCGTAAGCACGGCCGGCGTCGCTTTTCAGCCATTCGTAGTTGACGTACTTGTCGGCCAGGATGCCGTCCAGACGACCCGAAGTCAGGTCCAGGTAGGCGTTTTCCTGGGTGTCGTAGAGTTTGATTTCGACGCCTTCCATGTTGTCTTCCAGCCAGGTGCCGGCCAGGGTTGCGCGTTGGGCGCCGATCACTTTGCCCTGCAACGACTCCTTGTCGGTTTTGAAATCGACGTTTTTCGGTGCGATGAACTGCAGCTTGTTGGAGTAGTACGGGGCGGTGAAGTCCACTGCTTGCTTGCGCTCGTCAGTGATCGACATCGAGGAGATCAGGAAGTCGAACTTCTTGGCGTTCAGGGCCGGAATGATGCCGTCCCAGTCGGACGTGACCACGGTGCACTCGACTTTCATCTTGGCGCACAGGGCATCACCGATTTCTCTGTCGAAGCCGACGACATTGCCACTGGCATCTTTGTTGTTGAACGGCGGGTAGGCCGCTTCGATGCCCATCTTCAAGGTCTCGGCGGCGGCACCGGCGCTGAAGGCCAGGGTGACAGCAGCGGCCAGGAAGATTTTTTTGTAGTTCTGCATGCGGGTAGCTCCGTTAGCGGTTGCTGGACATGAATTGTTTGCAGCGTGCCGAAAGCGGGTTTTCAAACACCTGCTGCGGCGATCCTTGTTCTTCTACCAGGCCCTGGTGGAGGAACACCACTTCGCTGGAAACCTGACGGGCGAAGCCCATTTCATGGGTCACGAGCAGCATGGTGCGGCCTTCTTCGGCCAATGCGCGGATGACATTAAGTACTTCCTGGACCATTTCCGGGTCAAGGGCGGAGGTGGGTTCGTCGAACAGAATGACCTTGGGCTGCATCGCCAGGGTGCGGGCGATAGCCGCGCGTTGCTGCTGACCGCCGGAGAGTTGCGCCGGGTAGGCGTGGCGCTTGTCAGCGATGCCGACCTTGGCCAGCAAGGCTTCGGCGACTTCAATGGCTTCGGCCTTACTCTGCCCGAGTACGCGGCGCGGGGCTTCGATGATGTTGTCGAGCACGCTCATGTGCGGCCAGAGATTAAAGTTTTGAAATACAAAACCGATCTCGCTGCGCAGGCGATTGATCTGCTTGCCATCGGCAGCGACCAGTTCGCCGTTCTTGGCGGCTTTGAGCTTGAGTTCTTCGCCGGCCACCAGGATCTGGCCCTGATGCGGGTTTTCCAGCAGGTTGATGCAACGCAGGAACGTGGACTTGCCGGAACCGGAGGAACCCAGGATCGAGATCACATCGCCGTCGCGGGCGGTCAGCGAGATGCCTTTGAGCACCTCAAGCTGTCCGTAGCGTTTGTGCAAGTTGCGGATTTCAAGCGCGGGCGTGGCCTCAGCCATGTGCGTTCCTCATAGTGTTTTGCGCTCCTGCTATTGGCGGCCTTCCTGGCGAGGCGGCCAAGCTAGCATAGCGTTCGAATGGCAGCCAACAGCGCTACGGACGGTAAACGGGTGGCATGTGGCAGGTTGTCGCATCGGCACAGCAGACTGTCGCCCCATCAACAACCGAACAGCCGTTTGAACAAGCTTGGACGTGGCTGTCGCGTAAAAAAAGGCGCGATGTTGCCAGCTTTGGCGGGGTGTTGGAAGCGCCAACCGGACAAACGTACCCGAACTGCACTTTTATTGTGCGCACCTGTATTTCTTGATGTGTTTTTGGTGCGCAGATTCGTTACTGAAGTGGGTGGCAGAGTAACGCTCTGGCGAAATGCCATTAATCTCAATGACTTGCGATAACTGCTCGATCAGCGTGCAGGCCCCGTGTAACGGGTGCGTGAAACATTTTGGCGCAATTATTGCGTGCAGAATAAGAAACGCCCTGTTGGATTCTTTTTACGAGAAGGGATTTCAGATCGGGCCGACGTCATCGCTTTACTTGCAAAGGTAGTTTTAATGAGCAGTAGCCAAAGCTCCTCCAATGGCCTTGAACAGGGGCTAAAACCGCGACATGTGACCATGCTGTCGATCGCCGGGGTTATCGGCGCCGGCCTGTTCGTCGGCTCCGGCCACGCCATTGCCGCTGCTGGCCCGGCCGTGCTGTTGGCTTACGCGGCCGCCGGTGCCCTAGTGGTGCTGGTCATGCGAATGCTCGGGGAGATGGCCGTTGCATCGCCAGACACAGGTTCCTTCTCGACGTACGCCGATCGCGCGATTGGTCACTGGGCCGGTTTCACCATCGGCTGGCTCTACTGGTGGTTCTGGGTTTTGGTCATCCCGCTGGAGGCTAACGCTGCCGCGACCATTTTGCATGCCTGGTTCCCGAATGTGGCGATCTGGGCGTTCACACTGGTCATCACATTATTGCTGACGGTGACCAACCTGTTCAGCGTGAAGAACTATGGTGAATTCGAATTTTGGTTCGCCTTGGTCAAAGTCATCGCGATCATCGGTTTCATCGGCCTCGGCATTCTGGCGATTTTCGGCTTCCTGCCGACCAGCCAGGTCAGCGGCGTGTCGCATTTGTTTGACACTCAAGGCTTCCTGCCAAACGGCATGGGCGCGGTGCTGGGTGCCATCCTGACCACCATGTTCTCCTTCATGGGTACCGAGATCGTGACCATCGCGGCTGCGGAATCGAAGAACCCTGGCCAGCAGATTTCCAAGGCTACCAACTCGGTGATCTGGCGGATTGGCTTGTTCTACCTCGTCTCCATCTTCATCGTTGTGGCCTTGGTGCCATGGAATGACCCGATTCTGGCCAGTGTCGGTTCCTACCAGACTGTGCTGGAGCGCATGGGTATCCCGAACGCCAAGCTGATCGTCGATATCGTGGTTCTGGTTGCGGTAACCAGCTGCCTCAACTCGGCGCTCTACACTGCTTCGCGCATGATGTTCTCGTTGGGCAAACGCGGCGATGCGCCGGCCGTTTCCCAGCGCACCAACAGCAGCGGCACACCTTACTGGGCTGTGATGCTGTCGACCGCTGCTGCGTTTATTGCAGTGTTCGCTAACTACGTGGCCCCGGCCGCTGTATTCGAATTCCTGCTGGCCAGCTCGGGCGCCATCGCGTTGCTGGTGTACCTGGTAATCGCGATTTCGCAACTGCGTATGCGCAAACAGCGTATGGCTCGCGGTGAAAAAATCGCCTTCAGCATGTGGCTGTTCCCGGGCCTGACCTACGCAGTGATCGTATTCATTGTCGCGGCCCTGACCATCATGCTGTTCCAGGAAGCCCATCGCGTGGAGATTCTCGCGACCGGCCTGCTCAGCGCACTCGTGGTGGCGGCGGGGTTGCTGGTAGCTCGCCGTCGCAAGCTGCAGAAAGTGGGCGCGGTGGTGCTGAACTGATCCGTTCCGCGTAACGCAAAACGGCCGCTGTCAGTGATGACAAGCGGCCGTTTTTACTTGCGGGGTGGCGTTACTCCGCCTTTTCGACCGGCAGGTCCAGCGACTGGCGATAACTGTCCAGCGCATCGCCAAAGTCAGTGATGAACTGCGGGTCGGTCAGCCAGGCCTGGGCGGCGTCGCGGTCCATGCCATCGGCCCACATGCGGTAGTCGATCAGCATGTCGGCGGCCAAATGAGTGGCGGCCATGGCTTCGTTGTCGGCGTTTTCCATGTCCAGCAGTTCTGGATGATCGCTGATGATTTCGGCGAGGTTCGACAGCAGGGTCAGCAGCATGTCGTTGCGGCTGGTAGCCTCGGCGTCACGCATTTTGCTGAACATCGCCAAGGTGTATTCCGGGATCGGCTCACCGATGTCGCCCAGATCATCGTCCAGCGCGGCGGGTTTTCTGCCGTGGATATTGATTTGCTTGGCTTTGATCTTTGCGCGTTTGGCGCGTTTCTGTTGCTTGTTCAGGGATGCCATGGGAACTCAGTCTGGTTTCTGTTGGGTTTGGGCCGCGATGGCGTCGGACGCCGCCACGTAGTCAGCCTGGAAGGCTGGGGATTCGATCCACGCCAGTGCGCCGGCTTCGTCCACTTCGGTGGACCATTGGCGATACTCGATCAGCGCGGCGACGATAAAGTCTGTCGCTGTTTCTTCGCCTTCCTGCTCCAGCACCAACGCGAGCAGCGGGTGTTCAAGGAAGGCCCTGCACATGGCTTGCTGGCTGATCTTTTGCGCGTCGATCATTTCTTTGAACAGATCAGTCAGGTCCACCGATTCGAAGTCGATGCGATCGTCGTTCGGGTCCAGCTCGACCGGCGCAGCGGCCCGCTGGGTGCGGTTCTGCTTGGCCTTGGCTTTGGCGCGGGAGGCGCGTTTGTTCTGCTTGTTGGCGGAGGCCATGGGCGTCGTTCCGTAATTCGTTGAGGGGGCGCATCCATCAACTGCGTGGCACTCGCCGCCCGGGTGTATCGGGGGCCAGCTCGCCGGTTCGCAGCCAGGACAATGCAATGGGCCATAGTGTGGCTTGGTATGCGCTACGAAAAAAGGCGAAATGTCCGACTTCTTCTTCGTCGATGTCTTCAGGGGTGATTCGCAGGTGGGTGTTTGTACTGCCAGTGAAGTAACTGAGCAGGCGTTCGATGGCCGCAATGGTGCCATACGGATCGTCGCTGAGGCTGATGGCCAGGGTTTGGGCGGTGACATTGGCGAAGGGGAGCTGACCGTTTTTGGCGTGGATGACACGACCGCTGGGGCGTTTCTCGTATCGGGCGGTGGGCATGCTCCAGTCGCGGACTACACCGGCCGGGGTGTCTTCGAGCCAGCCGAGGCGTTTGCCGGGAAAATAGCCATAAAGCAGGGTCATCAATGGCATCGTCACGTGCCACTTCCCAAACATTCGCCAGCGATGGGCGGGGGCATAGTCGCGCCAGTAAGCGAACTGCGCACCCACCGTCACCAGGCGTCGGATCACATGCCCCGAGGCGCCCAGCCCTGCCGCACAACCGCCGAAGCTATGGCCGACGACATTGATGGGTTGTCCTGCAAACTCGCGTTGCGCCCTTTGCAGCATCGCCTCGAAATCCAGCGCGCCCCAGTCGGACCATGAGGCCTCAAGCCCTTTCAACGACGCGGGGCGCGACTCGCCAATGCCGCGGTAGTCATAGGTGATCACGTCGAAGCCGTTGGCGAACAGGTAATCGGCGAAACGCGAGTAGTGTCGGCAACGGACTGAAGTAGCGGCGTTGATGATCACCACCGCACGGGTTGGGTCTTGATTCGTATGCCGCCAGGTGAAACCGCCAAGGATGAAGCCGTCGGCGGCGGGTTCCTTGAAAGATTCACCAGGTGTGCCGGTGGGTAACGGCAATTCAAGTTGCGTCGGGGCCAGTGAGGGCATGTCCTGCAAGTTCATCGGCGTTGAACCTTTGCGGTTAGCCAACCACCATAGTCTTCACGCCGTTTATGAACAATCCACCCGCGCTTATCGGAGTCTCTGCTTGAGCAACCGCTCCTCAAGCACCGCCCATTCCCGATCCAGTTCTGTGCGAAGTTCCTCCTCGCTCGGCAGCACCAGTCTGTAGGTACTGGCGAACAGTTGTTCGTTGCCTTGCAGCACTGAATAGCGCACCACCGATTCATCTTTTTGCGCGCAGAGAATAAGGCCGACGGTGGGGCTATCCTCCGGTCCGCGCTTGAGGTCGTCGTACATGCGCACGTACATGTCCATCTGGCCGACATCCTGGTGGGTCAGTACGCCGCGCTTGAGGTCGAAGATGACGAAGCACTTGAGCAGGTAGTTGTAGAACACCAGGTCGATGTAGAAGTCTTTGCTCTCGGTACTGATGCGTTGCTGGCGAGCGATGAAGGCGAAGCCTTTGCCCAATTCGAGCAGGAAACCCTGGAGTTGATTGATCAAGGCTTGTTCAAGTTCGCTTTCCTGGATCAAGCCCGCATTGGGCAGGCCGAGAAACTCCAGTAGCACGGGGTCACGGATGAATTCCCGAGGGCTGGCGTTCATTTGCTGGATGTTGGTGTCGGCTTCCTGTTTGACGGCAGCCCGGTCGCGGCTCGCCAGCAGGCGTTCGTAATAGAGGGTATTGATTTGGCGCTCGAGGGCGCGACTTGACCAGTTCTGCAGAGCAGATTCGTTCATGTACCAGTGGCGAGCGTTGTCGTTGTCGACTCGCAGCAGCCTGCGGTAATGGGTCCAGCTCAATTCGTGACGCAGTGCGTCACGAATTGGGAATGCTTGGTAGAACAGGCGCATGTAGCGAAGGTTGGAAGCGTCGAAACCTTTCCCAAATTGCTCCGTCAGTACTTTCGCCAGCGTCGACAGCAACTGCTTGCCATACACCGCCCGCCGAGCGCCTTCCTGCTCGAACTCCACAATATGCCGTCCGATCTGCCAACAGGTTTGCACCTGAACGGTATCGACCGCTCGCAGCACCTTCTGACGCGCTTCACGGATCAACTCGCCAAGATTGCCGAGCAGTGAAGTGATCTGTGGATCTTGAGTGTTACCGGGTTTGAGGGAGCTCATGAGATTTTCCGCGGCTGAAGGAAACGAGCGGAAGAGGATGGCAAGAGAGTGATAGTCCGCGATGCCGGGCGCGGCTGGTAAGTCGGAAGGAAAGGCGAATTTGCTTTGCAGGACCGGGCCGACGGAAGCCTATGCATGAGGAGCGCATCACGTAGTCCGATTCGCAGTGAGCCCAAGTGCTAATCGATCTAAAACTTGAACATTCGGTAACAAATCTAAAAAGAGTAACGATTGGGTTCTGCGTAACCCGGGAGTCGCCATCATGAAGAACGTCCATTCATTCATGCTGCCCATCGCCGCTGTCGGCGTACTGATGCTTCCAGTCGTGCTTAACGCCGCCAGTCTTGAACCGATCGACAGCACAGGCGTGCAAGTCCAGCAGCAACAGCAAAACGGGATTACTTATCTGTCCGGGGGGATCGGAGAGGATGAGGCTCGAGCCATTCAACAAGCGCAGGGCTACAACCTGCACATGACTTTCTCCATCGGGGCGGAGGGCAAATATATTCCGGATGTAAATCTGGTCATTCAGAAAGACCCGGGGCAACCCGTGCTGACGCTGAGTGAAGCCGGCCCGTTGGTTTATGTTCAGCTGCCACCTGGCAAGTACACCGTCGTCGCGACACGCAATGGTGAGGAACGGCGTGATACGGCGGATGTAGGAAGTGGCGCCGCTCGCAATCTTGTCTTCCACTGGAATACTGAAAACTAGCCGAAGAGAGACGCTTGCACGATGCCTGATCAAATCGCAGGCATAAAAAAACCCTGAATCTTTACGGTTCAGGGTTTTGGTGTGAAGTTTGTCTAGGATCAGCGTGACCACTCGTCACGGGATGCTGAGCCATAGTGCTTGAAGCGGAAAATAGCGGCTGCGCTGTGACAGGGTCTTGGTGCGGATGGCGAAGCCCATGGTGTCGATCATGCTTAGATTGACCATGGCCTGGGTCAGCCACGGATTGCGGTATCAAATCGGAGTCTGCTCACCGATGAAAATAGTCTTCGGGCTGGCCCTCGAAGAAGTCGCCGGCGTTTTCGAACACTAGCCGGTCGATGCGTCCGGTAACAATAATTTGCGTGCGCGATTGATATTCCTTGTGGGCAATACAGTTGTGCAGAGCTTCGAGGATGAGTGCGAAGCATCACCTGTTCGGTTTGTCCGTAGCGAGCGGGACTATTCGTCGTCTTCGGATAGATTTGCTGCCAACTCGGCAACCGCTTCTTCCGCGGCCAGATTGAAATCATCAAGTACATCAGGCCGGGTAAGCCATTCCAGGGTTTCGGCCTCTGTGGCGCCATAAGCCCACTCCCGATAATCAATCAAAAAGGATTGACTGAGCATCGCCATCGATTCGGAAGCATCGCCCGTCTCGACCAGTTCCTGTTGAAGGTCGGGGGCTGCCGATATGACATCGGCCAGAGCGATGAATAGCGCGACAAACAGCGCTTTGCGGCTTTGGTTTTCCGCTTCATGAAATTGGGTAAACAGAGTTTCGAAGAACTCAGCCGGATAGGCATCTGGTTCATCAGACAAATCGTCGAACAGGGCAGGGTGGTGAATGCTTCGGGCTACGCGCTGTTGCTTGGCTTTTACCTTGGCGCGTTTGGCTCGCTTTTGTTGCTTGGTCAGGGATGCCATAGGCTTCTGCCCTTTTCAGAAAAGAAATTCCGAGTATTAAAGCGCAAACGTGCGGCTGTTTTAAGGCCTCCGCCTGTAGGGATCAGTCGTAGAAGACAGCCGGAAATCGAGCGCCATCAAATCCCAGACATAAAAAAACCCTGAATCTCGCGATTCAGGGTTTTCGGTATTTGGTGCCCAGAGACGGAATCGAACCGCCGACACGGGGATTTTCAATCCCCTGCTCTACCGACTGAGCTATCTGGGCAACGGGGCGCATTAAACTGGTTTTTCAGGGGGGCGTCAAGAAAGTTTTCAAAAAAATTTTAATTATTACCGTCGCTTACGATCCACCCCTCGAAAAAGCGGGGTTATTCAGCGGGCGGAACGTAGCCTTCGGCCTTGGCGTATTCCTCGCCGGAAAAGAACTTGTCCATCTCGCCTTGAAGATATTTGCGATCTTCGGCGTTCATCATGTTCAGGCGTTTTTCGTTGATCAGCAGGGTCTGGTGTTTCTGCCAGTCGGCCCAGGCCTTGGCCGAGACGTGGTCAAAAATGTCCTGACCTTTCGCGCCCGGAAATGGAGCGCGTTCTAGGGCGGGCAGTTCTTCTTTGTACTTGCGGCACATGATGGTGCGGGTCATGACGACTCTCCTGCGTTCAATACGGCGGCCGCGCGTTCGAGCAAGGTTTTGACCGGGGCGGCAAGGCCCAGGCGCGGCGGGGTGGTGAGGTTATACCAGAGCCAGTCGGCCTCGGCCACGTGATGGCCGGCCTCCTGAACCTGAACCAGCCAGGGTTCGATGGATAACTGAAAGTGGCTGAAGGTGTGTACCAGGCTCGGCAGTGGCTGTTGGTTGCCCAGTTCCAGCGAGTGCTGCGAAGCCAGATGTTGCAGGTCGTCGAGGTCGTCGAGTTCCGGCAGGCTCCAGAGACCGCCCCACAGGCCCGTGGAAGGGCGACGGTAAAGCAGAATTGCCCCTTCACCGTTGGCGAGCATCGGCATCAGCGTGCGCTTCTGTGGCACGGCTTTGCGTGGTTTGGGAATCGGGTAGCGGGTTTCCAGGCCAAGCATGTGCGCCTCGCACCCCTTTTCCAGCGGGCAGAGCAGGCAACTCGGTTTGCTGCGGGTACAGAGCGTAGCGCCCAGGTCCATCATCGCCTGGGTGTAGGCATTGACCCGATCATATGGAGTAAAGCGCTCAGCGTTGGCCCACAGCTGTTTGGCAACCTTGGGCTCGCCCGGATAACCCTCTTGCGCGGTAAAGCGCGCCAGCACCCGTTTGACGTTGCCATCGAGGATCGGCGCCCGCAGGCCCATGCTCAGGCTGGCAATCGCGCCAGCGGTGGACAGGCCGATACCCGGCAGATCGGTGAGCTTTTCCACATCACGGGGAAACTCGCCGCCATATTCGGCAACGATAATCTTCGCGGTCTTCTGCAAGTTGCGCGCACGGGTGTAGTAACCGAGACCGGTCCACAGGTGCAGCACTTCGTCTTCGGGGGCGGCGGCCAGGGCTTCGACGGTTGGCAATGAAGCCATGAAACGGTCGAAGTAGTTCAGCACAGTGCTGACCTGGGTTTGCTGCAACATGATTTCCGAGACCCACACCCGGTAAGGGGTGATGCCCTGTTGCCATGGCAAATCGTGGCGGCCGTGGCGGTCGTACCAATCCAGCACCGCCGTTGAAAACTGCTCGGCTCTCATCGCTTGAACAGCCCCTTGAGCGCGTCTTTCAGTTCCGGGCTGACTTTATCGCCAAGCTTCTCGTCGATTTTTTCGCTGATCCGCTCGCCAGCCAGTTTGCTCGCGACTTGTCCCATGCGTTCGTTGTCGACGCGGCAAGCCTTGGCACCCAGTTCCAACGGGCCACGGCAGCGCAGTGGCCACTCGATGCCGACGAAGCGCTCGCTGACTTGGCAGGCCGGGTCCGGCATGTCGCTCTTGTCGCCTTCGACGATCACGCCGACGCGGTAATCCATGCCCAGCACCCGCAGGTCGATGTCGCCGTTACCGTTGACGGTCATGCCCGGGATGCGCACTTTCAGGTCGGGGTTGCTGGCCACGCCGTTGTGGAAGGTCAGGTTGCCCTTGAGCTCTTCGAACGGTGTGTCCTTGCCCCGTGGTTCGCCGGTGAGGGTTTTGCGATTCAGGGTGGCGATGCCTTTGCACAGTTGCTGTTCAAGATTGGCATTGAGCAGTACGCCATTGTTGATAACGAAACTGGCATTGCCGTTGAGGTTATCGATCAGCACGCTCTGGCTATTGCCGCTGCTGGTCAGCGCGCTATCGAGCGTAACCAGGCCTTGAACCGGGGGATTTTTCCCCTGGCTTTCGAGGATTTTTTCTACAGGCACTTTGCTGATGCGCGTCTGCATATTCAGCGCCGGCACTTGCTGGCGCACGTCCAGGGTACCTTTGGCTTCGAAGTTGCCGTCGTACAGGTCACCGCGCAGGTTCTCCAGCGTCAGCAGGCCGCCAAGGCCTGTGGCCTTGAGGGCAGCATTCTGAATCGGCAGTTTGTCGAGGGTCAGCTGGCCGAAGGTCAGGTCAGCGTTCACGTCGAGTTTGCTCAGGCGCTCCACCGGCAACAGACGTTCGGTGCTCCACGGGCCTTTGGTCGGTGAGGGTGGCAGCGGTGAACTGCCTGCGCCGGCCATGGCCTCGTTCTCGGTGTTGGCCACTTCAGCCTGACGCACCTGTTTCGCGCTGTTGGCTTCGGCGGATTTTGGTGGCAAGTAACGATCGACGTTGAAGGTGTCAGCCTTGAGGTTCAGTCGCAGCGATTGCTTGGCGAAGTCCTCGATAGCAATGCGGCCGCTGAAAGTGCTGTCATCGAGTTTCAGGTTGAGGCTGTCGAGGGACAAACTGGTCGGCGTGCCGGCAACCTGGCTGGCCAGTTCGACTTTGCTCAGGCTGCCTTCGGCCATCGCCGGGAGTTTCTGGCCGATGCTGTCGACGAATTTCGCCAGATCGAACTGGGCAATCGACAGGCCGCCGCTGATTTGCGGGGTCTTGTCGAGGTCATTGGCCTTCAGTTCACCCAAGGCGCGCAGCTGATTGGCGGAGATTTTGATGCCGGTCCATTCGGCGACGTTGGCGGCCTTGTCCAGCAGCAACTGACCTTGAGCGGCGAAGGTCATGGTCTTGCCTTGCAGTGGATCGCCAGCGACTTCACCGGAGAGTTTCATGTCTTCGAATTTGTAGCGCTGCAGCGCACGCTCGAAACGCAACTCGCCGGCCAGCTCGGTCCGCACCCGCAGAACCGGTTGGTTGGTACCGAGAAATGCGGTGAGTTTGACCGGGATGTTGGTCGAGTCGTGCACGGGGCCGGTGCTCAGCTGGATGCTTTCGGCGCTGAACTGCTTGCCGGTTCTCTCGTCGCTGTATTCAACGCGGGCGTTGTTGACGGTCAGGCTGTCGATGTCCAGGCGGATCGGCTGGGCCGGTTTTTCTGCCTGAGCGGTAGTCGCTGGCGCAGGTTCGCCGGTGGCGGCGGGCGGCGTGGCGGAGGTACTGGGGGTGGCAGGCGCCGGGGCCTTGCCGATGTCTTCCCAATTACCGTGGCCATCCTTGTCGCGATTGAGGCGCAGGTTCAGGCCTTCGACGCGCACATCACTCATCTGCACTTCGCGGCGCAGCAGCGGAATCACGCGGACCGACAGGCCGAGCATCTGCAAGTCGGCGAACGGTTCGGTAGGCTTGGCCAGGGTCGCAACACTGGCTTCGTGCAATTCCAGGCCCAGCCAGGGAAACAGGCTCCAGCCGATATCGCCATTGAGCGTCAGCTCGATGTGGGCCTTGTCGCGGGCAATCTGGCGAATCTCGTCTTTATAGTCGTTGGGATCGAAGAGGTGGGTCAGGGCAAAGCCCAGCGCCACAATGATCAGCAACAGCCCGAGAAGTACCAGACCCAGGATTTTGCCGAACGCTTTCATGGGCGAGTCCTTGTATTAGTCGAATTCGAAATTTAGCCGGGGAGTATAGCGCTCCGAAGTGGCCGACCGGTCAGCGATCACGTCGGGAGCTCATCCAGCGGCACCTTCAGCTTAGCCGCCAGCGCTTGAGCTTCGAGGTGCCCGGCAGGCGCCAACAGTCGCAATGTCGCGCCCGATTGCGACGCCATTTTCTGCGCTTCGTTCACCAGACGCTCGGCAACGCCACGGCGACGGGTGATTTTTCGTACGCATAAATGGGACAAATGCCAGACGTCCTGGTGCTGTTGCAAGCGTGCCGCCCCCAACAGCCGATCGTTGAAGCGTCCGGCGATCAGCGCACCGTCCTGCAGGCAGTCTTCGATCAACTGTATGTCCCCTGTGAATGGCGAAAACAGCCAGTCCGGTGCGTCGCGGTAGATTTTCTGCAGGTCTTGCTGATCCTGATAAGTGGCTTGGTTCAGCAGCTCGACAATGATCGGCATGGCGCTTCCTTTGAAAAGTTAATGCAGCTCCTACCGGGTGAACACATGTTCGTTCAGTGGTACGAGATCAGACGACGTACAAAAAGGTGATATCAGTTTGGTTTTTCTGTCACCTGCAAATGGTAACCTCTGCCCGTTCGTCCGTCCCTTCTGCGACGTGATGTCGCACCAAAATGGAGCTTCACCTAAAAAAAGTCATGCCTGCGTGCATTAAGGCTGGGGTGAAGAACGGCTGCCGAACAATACTAATAATTGGGGGAAACACCATGACTACGAGCATCACGGCGGACGGCATCAAAGCCGACCAGCCCGCGTTCCTGTCCAAGGAGCGCATCATCGCCAGGCCCGGTTTCAACCGTTGGCTGGTACCACCGGCCGCTCTGGCCATCCACCTGTGCATCGGCATGGCCTACGGCTTTTCGGTGTTCTGGTTGCCGTTGTCCAAAGCCCTGGGCGTCACCAAGGCCGTGACTTGCGCGCCAGACATGAGCTTCATTGCTCAGGTCTTTTCGTCTCAATGCGACTGGCCGATCTCGATGCTCGGCTGGATCTACACCCTGTTCTTCATCTTCCTTGGCTGCTCGGCAGCGATCTGGGGCGGCTGGCTGGAACACGCAGGTCCTCGCAAGGCCGGTGTGGTGTCGGCACTGTGCTGGTGTGGCGGTCTGCTGATTTCAGCGCTGGGGGTCTATACCCACCAGATCTGGCTGATGTGGATCGGCTCCGGGGTCATTGGCGGTATCGGCCTGGGCCTGGGTTACATCTCGCCGGTCTCAACCCTGATCAAGTGGTTCCCGGACAAGCGCGGCATGGCAACCGGCATGGCGATCATGGGCTTCGGTGGTGGCGCGATGGTCGGCGCTCCACTGGCTGCAGCGCTGATGGGGCACTTCGCTTCGCCAACCAGCGTGGGCGTATGGCAGAGCTTCCTGGTTATGGCCGCGATCTACTTCGTGTTCATGATCGGTGGCGCGCTGTCCTACCGCGTTCCGCCAACCGGCTGGAAGCCTGAAGGCTGGACTGCTCCGGCAAAAAAAGCCTCGAACGCGATGATCACTCACCGTCACGTGCACGTGAATGTGGCGTGGAAGACCCCGCAATTCCGTCTGGTGTGGCTGGTGTTGTGCCTGAACGTTTCTGCGGGTATCGGCATCCTCGGCATGGCTTCGCCGCTGTTGCAGGAAGTCTTCGCCGGTAAATTGCTGGGCACCGACCAGACGTTTGGTCAGCTGGACGCCGGGCAACTGGCCTCGATCGCAGCGATTGCGGCCGGTTTCACCGGTTTGCTGAGCCTGTTCAACATTGGTGGCCGGTTCTTCTGGGCTTCGTTCTCGGATTACCTGGGTCGCAAGAACACCTACTTTGTATTCTTCGCCTTGGGTTTCGCGCTGTACGCACTGATCCCGAACCTCGGTCATCTGGGCAACGTTGCGCTGTTTGTGGCGGCGTTCTGCATCATCCTGTCGATGTACGGCGGTGGTTTTGCGACGGTGCCGGCGTATCTGGCTGACCTGTTCGGTACGCAAATGGTCGGCGCGATCCACGGTCGTTTGCTGACGGCGTGGGCGGCGGCGGGTGTGTTGGGGCCGGTGTTGGTGAACTACCTGCGTGAATATCAGCTGAGCATCGGCGTTGAACGCGCTGCGGCATACGACATCACCCTGTACATCCTCGCGGGCCTGCTGGTGCTGGGTTTCCTGTGCAACCTGATGGTTCGCCCGGTGGCCGACAAGTACTTCATGACCGAGGCCGAACTGGCCGCCGAACAAGCGCTGGGCCACGACAAAGGTGCTGACGCCAGCACTGTGCTGGAGTGGAAAGCGGATGCGGGTACCAAGCCTTTGGCGGTGGCTGCGTGGCTGGTTGTGGGCATTCCATTGGCGTGGGGTGTTTGGGTGACGCTGCAGAAGACTGCGGTTCTCTTTCACTAACGCAAAACCCCTGTGGGAGCGGGCTTGCTCGGGTAGAAACCGGAGACATCCTTTACGTTTTAAACCGGAGACATCGTTTACAGGTATGAAATACGGTCAGGAGGTGCCTGACCATGCCCTGGAATCGAGAGTCCCCAATGGATCAGAGAGTGAAACTCGTAGGCGACTGGATGTCCGGCGCCTATTCCAAATGTGAGCTGGCACGGCATTACGGTGTCAGCCGGCCCACTTTGGACAAGTGGCTAGCGCGCTATGCTGAACGTGGCATCGACGGGCTCAAAGAGCTGTCCAGACGTCCGCACCACAGCCCCCATCAAATCAGTGAGCATGTCCTTGAGTTGCTGATCGCTTATAAGCGCGAGCATCCGAGTTGGGGACCTGAGAAGTTGGTTCACAACCTTAAAAACACGCACGCGGAGCTGCCTTGGCCCGCGTTGAGCACCGCTGGCGAATGGCTCAAGCGTGCAGGTTTGGTGCAAAAACGACGTTTCCTTAATCGCCCACCGACGGGGCCTATTCCATTACGCGAAGCCACAGAGCCCAATCAAACATGGGCGGCGGATTTCAAAGGCGACTTCGCCCTGCAATCAGGTCAGCGCTGCTTTCCTTTGACGATCTCCGATCATGTCAGTCGATTCCTCTTACTTTGTCGGGCGCAAAGCAGTGTGGCTGGGGCGCGCGAAGGATTTGACTGGGCTTTTCGAGAGTATGGGTTGCCCAATGTCATTCGCACGGATAACGGTTCACCTTTTGCCTCGACCGGCGTGTCGCGCATCTCCAGTCTGGCGGCGTGGTTCATACGTTTGGGTATCTATCCCGAGCGTATCCAGCCCGGACGCCCTGACCAGAATGGCCGCCATGAACGAATGCACCGAACCCTCAAGGCTGCGCTGCTTCAGACACCTGAGCATAATTTGGTACAGCAGCAGCTGGCGTTTGAACGGTTTCGCCACGAATACAACTACGAACGCCCTCACAAGGCCCTGGCAATGAAGGTTCCGGCGGATGTTTATGTGCCATCCAGCCGCCTCTACGACGGACGTGTGCCGGAGGTGAATTACCCTTCACAAATGCTGGTCAGAAAAGTCCGGCAAAACGGTTCAATGAAGTGGAAAGGTGGAATGGTATTTGTCAGCGAATCGCTGGTGGGTGAGGCACTAGGGCTGAAGGAGGTGGAAGATGAGGTCTGGGAAGTGTATTTGTGCAATTACCTTTTAGGTCGTTTGAAAAGCGGTGAAAACCGCCTTTCAAACCCACAAAAACGTAAAGGATGTCCCCGGTCTCGATTGTAAAGGATGTATCCGTTTCTACATCGCGAAGAGGGCGTGCCAGTCGACATCGATGTTGTCTGACACACCGCTTTCGCGAGCAAGCCCGCTCCCACATTTGCTCTGCGTGGACACAGATTTTGTGTTTGCCGGCTTGTACTGACATGTCTATCCCCGACGACAGGGGATTCACTCCGTCAGTGATATCACCTCTCGTGTTTCTGTTTAGCGCCCGCGACCCTATAATGGCTGCCTTTTTCGCCCCAATGATTTTTGCGGAGCTGGTGATGGCCGAACGTATGGCGTCTGTCGAGCGCGACACTCTGGAAACCCAGATCAAAGCCTCGATCAACCTGGATGGCACCGGAAAGGCCCGATTTGATATCGGTGTACCTTTTCTTGAGCACATGCTGGACCAGATCGCCCGTCACGGGCTGATCGACCTGGATATTGTCAGCAAGGGCGACCTGCATATCGACGACCACCACACGGTGGAAGACGTCGGTATCACCCTGGGTCAAGCCTTCACCAAAGCCATCGGCGACAAGAAAGGCATTCGTCGCTACGGCCACGCCTACGTGCCGCTCGATGAAGCGCTGTCGCGTGTGGTGATCGACTTCTCCGGCCGCCCTGGCCTGCAGATGCATGTTCCTTATACCCGCGCGACCGTCGGCGGTTTCGACGTTGACCTGTTCCAGGAATTTTTCCAGGGCTTCGTCAACCACGCCAACGTCACCCTGCACATCGACAACCTGCGTGGGCACAACACCCACCACCAGATCGAAACCGTGTTCAAGGCTTTCGGCCGCGCCCTGCGCATGGCCGTAGAGCTGGATGACCGCATGGCCGGGCAAATGCCGTCGACTAAAGGCGTTCTGTAATGCAGACGGTCGCGGTTATCGATTACGGCATGGGCAACCTGCACTCGGTGGCCAAGGCCCTCGAGCACGTCGGTGCCGGCAAGGTGCTGATCACCAGCGATGCCGATGTGATTCGCGAAGCCGATCGCGTGGTATTTCCCGGCGTCGGTGCGATTCGCGATTGCATGGCGGAGATCCGTCGCCTGGGCTTCGACTCGCTGGTGCGTGAAGTCAGCCAGGACCGTCCGTTCCTCGGCATTTGCGTGGGCATGCAAGCCCTGCTCGACAGCAGCGAAGAGAACGACGGCGTGGACTGCATTGGCCTGTTCCCGGGTCAGGTGAAGTTCTTCGGCAAGGATTTGCACGAAGACGGCGAACACTTGAAAGTGCCGCACATGGGCTGGAACGAAGTGAAGCAGACGGTAGAACACCCGCTGTGGCACAACATTCCGGACTTGGCGCGTTTCTACTTCGTGCACAGCTACTACATCGCTGCCGGCAATGCGCGGCAGGTGGTGGGTAGCGGTCACTATGGGGTCGATTTCGCCGCCGCGCTGGCCGACGGCTCGCGTTTCGCCGTGCAGTTCCACCCGGAGAAAAGCCACACCCATGGCCTGCAATTGCTGCAGAACTTCGCGGCGTGGGATGGTCGCTGGTAAATGGCCGTCAAGAAGGGCAAGCCGCCGATCCTGAGCCTCACTCCCGAGCAGGAGAACGAGGCCAATCACAAGATCAAACGCTTCATGGAGGATCGCTTCGAGCTGGACCTGGGTTCGTTCGAAGCGGCTGAAATCCTTGAGCTGTTTACCCGCGAAATTGCTCCGCACTATTACAACAGGGCGATTTTCGATGTGCAGACGCACCTCAAAGAGAGGTTCGAAAGCATCGAAAGCGACCTGTGGGCGCTCGAGAAAAACTGATTTCCGAGCGAAGCTGAATACTCGAATTTGAAGGTTTGCCAGATGCTGATTATTCCCGCTATCGATCTCAAAGACGGTGCCTGTGTTCGTCTGCGCCAGGGCCGCATGGAAGATTCCACAGTGTTCTCCGATGACCCGGTGAGCATGGCTGCCAAGTGGGTGGAAGGCGGTTGCCGCCGTCTGCATCTGGTCGACCTGAACGGTGCTTTCGAAGGCCAGCCGGTCAACGGTGAGGTGGTCACCGCCATCGCCAAGCGCTATCCGAACCTGCCGATTCAGATCGGCGGCGGTATCCGCTCACTGGAAACCATTGAACACTACGTCAAAGCGGGCGTGAGCTACGTGATCATCGGCACCAAAGCCGTGAAAGATCCGGCTTTCGTTGCTGAAGCCTGCCGCGCGTTTCCGGGCAAAGTGATCGTCGGTCTGGATGCCAAAGACGGTTTTGTCGCCACCGACGGCTGGGCTGAAATCAGCACCATTCAGGTGATCGACCTGGCCAGGCAATTCGAGGCCGACGGCGTGTCCGCGATCGTTTATACCGACATCGCCAAAGACGGCATGATGCAGGGCTGCAACGTTTCGTACACCGCCGCTTTGGCCGCGGCGACGAAGATTCCGGTGATCGCTTCCGGCGGTATCCACAATCTGGGTGACATCAAGTCGCTGCTCGACGCCAAGGCGCCAGGCATCATCGGCGCCATCACCGGCCGGGCGATCTACGAAGGCACCCTCGATGTCGCTGAAGCGCAAGCTTTCTGCGATTCGTACAAAGGCTGAGGACTCACCATGGCGCTGGCCAAACGCATCATCCCTTGCCTGGACGTGGATAACGGCCGGGTGGTCAAGGGCGTCAAGTTCGAGAATATTCGCGACGCCGGCGACCCGGTGGAAATTGCCCGTCGTTACGACGAGCAAGGTGCCGACGAGATTACCTTTCTCGACATCACCGCCAGCGTCGACGGTCGCGACACCACGCTGCATACCGTCGAGCGCATGGCCAGCCAGGTGTTCATCCCGCTGACCGTCGGCGGCGGCGTGCGTACCGTGCAGGACATCCGTAACTTGCTCAATGCCGGTGCGGACAAGGTTTCGATCAACACCGCTGCAGTGTTCAACCCGGAATTCGTCGGCGAAGCAGCCCAGCATTTCGGCTCGCAGTGCATCGTCGTCGCCATCGACGCGAAGAAAGTGTCCGGTCCGGGCGAAACCCCGCGCTGGGAAATCTTCACCCATGGCGGTCGCAAGCCAACCGGCCTCGACGCCGTTGAGTGGGCGAAGAAGATGGAAGGCCTCGGCGCCGGTGAAATCCTCCTGACCAGCATGGATCAGGACGGCATGAAAAACGGCTTTGACCTGGGTGTCACCCGCGCCATTAGCGATGCGCTGGGGATTCCGGTGATCGCGTCCGGCGGTGTCGGCAACCTGCAGCACTTGGCCGACGGCATCCTTGAAGGTCACGCCAGTGCGGTGCTGGCGGCGAGTATTTTCCACTTCGGTGAATACACCGTGCAGGAAGCCAAGGCTTACATGGCTCATCGCGGCATCGTGATGCGTTAAACAGGCCAGTGGACAGTATGGCGGGCTCAAGGCACTCTTGGGCACGCCATGGATTCCGGTAGCCCGACATGCTTAAACGTCTTCTTCTTGTCCTCGCCAGCGCTTCTCTGTTGTTCATCAACGGAGTTCACGCCGAAGAAAATCCCGGCACCGGTCTGGTGCTGCTGACGGAAAACTTCCCGCCGTACAACATGGCGAAGAACGGCAAGAATTTTGCTCAGGACGAGAATATCAATGGCATCGCCGTGGATATCGTCCGCGAGATGTTCAAACGCGCCGACATTACCTACAGCCTGACACTACGTTTCCCTTGGGAGCGAATCTACAAACTCGCCCTGGAAAAACCTGGCTATGGCGTGTTCGTGATGGCACGGTTGCCGGACCGCGAGAAACTCTTCAAGTGGGTCGGCCCTATCGGCCCGGACGACTGGATCCTGCTGGCCAAGGCCGATAGCAAGATCACCCTCGAGTCGCTGGAGCAGGCGCGCAAGTACAAGATCGGCGCCTACAAGGGCGATGCGATTGCCGAGACACTGGCCAAGCAAGGATTGAAACCGATTGTTGTGCTGCGCGATCAAGATAACGCCAAAAAACTGGTCAACGGCCAGATTGATCTGTGGGCCACGGGTGACCCGGCAGGCCGCTACCTGGCGCGCCAGGAAGGCGTGAACGGGCTCAAGACCGTGCTGCGCTTCAACAGCGCCGAGCTCTACCTGGCGCTGAACAAGGACGTGCCGGACGAAACAGTCGCCAAGCTGCAAGCCGCGCTGGATCAACTGCGCAAGGAAGGCATTGTTGACGACATCATGGGGCGCTATCTGTAGCAATTACCTCGATGGGGTCTGAATTGCAGCGTCCGGCGTCGCGCTCAAGTACATGGCACTTGTAAACACGTTATTCAATGTCGCGCTTGTCAGCTGCTGTTCCCGTGAGGCGACACCGATAATACAAAGCGCATATGCACCGCTTTGTGGCCCGATTTCAGTATTGATGTAAGCATCTTCAGCGCTGATGGCGGCGCTATAGTTGCGTGGCGCCTGACAATCCCGAGCGTTATGGACCGTTTTGTAGCGGTAGAAGGGCGCCTCGAGGGAGAACCTGAAGTCCCACGTAGGCAATACGATCTGCTCATCCGCATTTTGCGTTCTATAAACGTATGACTTGAGCTTCCAGGGCTCCATGACAGTCAGTTCGACCGGCTCCAACGAACACTGCGCCCCATCGCGGGTAAAAACACCGTCAATAAAGCACTTGTGCAGGAAGTTGGCCGAGTAGCTGTAGTTGAAACGGGCGGCCTTGCAAGACGTCGAGTGCTCACAATCGGGCGGCGCCGGGGTATTGCGCGAGATCCCGACTTTACTGACGATGCCGGTGATTTCATTGGTGCGGCGGTTCAGCATCGGGCTACCGGAGCTGCCGGCGTGAAGATCGCAGCTGTTTTTCATGGCCAAAGGGAAAACCCCTGGATGATCGATAAACGTTCCGGCGGTTTGTTCAGCACAGGCGCTCAATCGAAGCCCCTGTTCGATAAAGCCGCCCGGCGCGCCAACGTTAAGCGCTTCCTGACTTTCGTAGGTTTGATGGGAGGCCAGCTTGAGCGGGTTGATCCCGGCCTGTATCAGCGACGCCAATGTTGCGTCTACCTCCAGTACTGCAAGATCGGTCCCGACCAGACTGCTCCATCGGGAAGTTCGGATGGCGTATTGGCGCTTGCGCTGTGGTACGTCATGGAAGTAGCGGAAGGTGACGCTGGCTTTCAAAGGCAGATTGGTCCGCGCCGAACCGTACCCAAAGAATACGCAATGACCGCTGGTGAGCAGGTAAGCAGGGCCGGTGGCCCGGCCTTGCCTGTTTCGCGTATCCAGTAGAACGGCGCTGCAAGTCTCGCCCGAGTGGAGACTGAGTCGTCCCACGCCGCTCCAGATTTCATAAAAATGTTCGCTGTTTTGCAGTGCCCTTGACGGTGAGTCGTTGACAGCGCCTTCGCCCAGGTCGCGGGCCTGCACGGCGGAAATAGCCAGCAGGCCAATCAGGCCGGTGAAGCAAAACAAGCTGAGATATTTCATGTCCATTCCTTGGTGATGAAATTCGGGGTGAGCGCTATCGTGGCACGCGTCTGTGTGCCGACAGGTATAAATAGTTATCGCGAAATGGAGTGGGCTGCGAGCAATTACCGGGCGGTTGGGAGGCGGTACTGGCCATCCTTGCCATGTGCCGCCGTCGCGCGATTGCCGCGCACGCTGATCATTTGTTGGATATCGATCCAGTCAATGCCCTGAGCCTTGAGCTTGGGCAATTCACGTTCAAGCACCGCCAATGTCTGCGGATACGGATGCCCGATCATCACCGCAGAACCCTGCTTGCGCGCCAGGCTGATAGCCGTTTGTAGCTGAGTGAAAATCGCGGCTTCAGTGGGCTCGTCATCGAGGAACACATCCCGCGAAACGCTCGCCAAACCGATCTTCTGCGCCTCGGCGGCGGCCACGGTTTGTGCACTGGTGCGGCTGTCGACGAAGAACTTGTGTCGACGCTGCAAGTCGGCCATCAGCCAGGCCATGGCCGGTTGCTGGGCGGTCATGCGGCTGCCCATGTGGTTGTTGATACCAGCGGTATACGGCACAGCCTTGAACGCCGCGCTCAAGCGCTTCTCGAGTTCTTCGATGGGCAACTCGGGATGCCAGGCGAACGGCCCGGTGGCCGGAGCCATGGGCATGTGCAGGATGACGACCTTGCCGGCGCGATGGGCTTCGCGGGCGAACTCGGTGGCGTGGGGGGTGTCGGGCATGATTGCCGCAGTGACCGGGCCGGGCAGCGCCAGCACGCGGCGATCCTGAAGCAGGTTCTGCCCCAGGTCATCGATGATCAGGCTCAGATAAGCCTTCGCCGGTGTGGCCGCTGTCGTGGCAGGCGCCGCGTGAGCGACACCCGCCAGACAACACAGCAGGCCGAGGAGCAACCGCAGGCGCATCTCAGCGGCCGGAGGTGATGCTCAGCCCTTTGAGCAGGCTCAGGGCCTGGGCCAACTGGTAATCGTCATCCTGCGGCATGGCCTTGGCTTTGCCACCGGAACCGGTCGGTTTATCGGCGCCGCCGTTGCCATTGCCCAGGTGACCTTGCAGATCGGCTTCCTTGAAGTATTCGCCGTCCTGCTCGTTGGTGATCTTGGCCCTGCGCACTTCGATGTCCGGGACGATGCCCTGAGCCTGGATCGAGCGGCCGTTCGGCGTGTAGTACAGCGCCGTGGTGATTTTCAGTGCGCGCTCGTTGTTCAGCGGCAACACGGTCTGCACCGAGCCTTTGCCAAAACTGGTGGTGCCCATGACCACGGCGCGTTTCTGATCCTGCAGGGCGCCGGCAACAATTTCCGAGGCCGAGGCACTGCCGCCGTTGATCAGCACGACCATTGGCACGGCTTCGCTTTCGTCCTTGCCGGTGGCTGAGAAGCGCAATTCGGAGTTGGCGATACGACCCTTGGTGTAGACGATCAGGCCTTTGGTGATGAAGTGGTCGACCACTTCCACCGCCGATTGAAGCACGCCCCCCGGGTTGTTACGCAGGTCGAGGACGATGCCGCTGAGCTTCTTGCCGTTGTCTTTGCGCAGCTTGGCCAGGGCCTTGGAGACCTCTTCGCCTGTCTTGACCTGGAACTGGGTGATGCGGATGTAGCCGTAGCCGGACTCCAGCAGCTGGCTCTTCACGCTCTTCACTTGAATGATGGCGCGGACCAGGGTCACGTCGAACGGCGCACCGCCATCGCGTACCAGGGTCAGGGTGATCTTCTGGCCGATCTTGCCGCGCATCTTGTCGATGGCTTCGGTCATGCTTTGGCCGCGAGTCGGCTGGCCGTTGATCTTGACGATGAAGTCGCCGGCCTGAATGCCCGCCTTGGAGGCCGGGGTGTCATCGATGGGCGAAACCACTTTGATGAAACCGTCTTCGGCGCCGACTTCGATGCCCAGGCCGCCGAATTCGCCGCTGGTGCTTTCCTGCAATTCAGCGAAGTCTTCCGGGCCGAGGTACGCGGAGTGCGGGTCGAGGTTGCTGAGCATGCCTTTGATGGCGTTTTCCAGCAGGGTCTTGTCGTCCACCGGTTCCACATAGGCGGCCTTGATCCGGTCCATGACTTCGGCAAAAGTGCGCAACTCGTCCAGCGGCAATGGCGCCTTGGTGGTCGCAGCAGTGCCCGCAGGTGCGATCACCGGGGCAGGCTCAGCGGCAAACGCCAACGGTGCGCCGATCACCAGGGCAATCGTCAGGGCCAGCGAGGTAAGGCGGGACAAATACAGCATGTCGAACGAACTCCTAATGTAGGTGACTCAACGCCTATCCTTGCGCGCGACACCATTGCGCCGGATCACTCGGGTGACCCTGCTGACGAATAGCGAAATACAGCGCTGGTGTGTCCTGGCCGCCACTGCTACCGACAGTGGAGATGGACTCACCGGCTTTTACCACGTCACCCGCAGACTTGAGCAGCGTCTGGTTGTGACCGTAAAGACTCAAAAAACCGTTGCCGTGGTCGAGGATCACCAGCAACCCGGCGCCTCGTAACCAATCGGCAAACACCACGCGGCCGCCGTGAACGGCATGCACCTGGCTGCCGGCGGAGGCGCTGATCATTACGCCGTCCCATTTGGTACGGGCATCGTCGCCACGGCTTTCACCGAAGCGCGCCAGCAGTCGACCATCAACCGGCCATGGAAGTTTGCCGCGGGAGGAGGCAAAGGGGCCGCCAAAGGTTTCGCCTGAACTTGAAACCAGTGCGCCGGGTGTCGATTTAACGGTTTTGCGTGGGGCGTCAGTGGCATCTGCTTCAGCCTGAGCCTCA
The DNA here is from genome assembly GCF_053629455.1 of Pseudomonas sp. F-14 TE3482. Classification (NCBI taxonomy): domain Bacteria; kingdom Pseudomonadati; phylum Pseudomonadota; class Gammaproteobacteria; order Pseudomonadales; family Pseudomonadaceae; genus Pseudomonas; species Pseudomonas sp. F-14 TE3482. Next base: position 844,348 of record NZ_JBRJII010000001.1, on the reverse strand, counting down.
CGTAAACGCTTTTTTTCGGCTTCCTGCTGGGCGATCAGCGCTTTTTGCCGCGCCTCTTCTGCCTCTCGGGCCTGACGGGCCAGGGTTTCTTCGATGGTTTTAAGGACTTTAGACAGGTCCGCCTGATCCTGCTCGCGCGCCGCCAGTTTCTGATCGCGGGCCTTCACGTCGTCGCTGAGTTTGGCCAGGACTTGCTGGCGTTCCTTGCGGACCTTGTCGAGTTCGTCGCGCTGGCTGTCGAGGCTGCTTTTCTGAACCAGCAATTGCGCCTGCTGCATGGCGATGTCTTTTTCGACATTGGCCAGTTGGCGCAGGGTTTCGTTGAAATTCTTCAGCTGCTCCAGGCGGGCCTGGCTCAGATAGTCGTAATAGGTGAGGGTGCGAGCGAATTTTTCCGGGTTCTGCTGGTTGAGCAGCAGCTTGAGGTATTCCTGACGCCCATTCTGATAGGCCGCGCGGGCCTGGATGGCGATCAGTCGTTGCTGTTCAATGCGCGCGCTCTGGAGTTTTTTTTTCTCTGCATCGAGTCGCTGCAGCTCGGATTCGCTTTTCTTCAGCTCTTTTTGCAGGGCTTCGACCTGCTTCTCGAGCTTGCCCATCTCGGTTTCGGTGCCCTTGAGGTCTTTCTGCACCCCGGATTTTTCTTCCTGGAGTTTACCCAGCAATTTTTTCAGCTCGGCAATGTCCTGACGCGTGGCGTCCAACTGTTGTTGGGTTTGCGTGCGCTCGTCGGCAAAGGCCGGTTGAAGCAGGCAAGTCAGGGCAAGGGCTATCAGGACGCGAAGCATAGAGGCGGGCGACACCAGGGAAAGGGACGGCCTAGTATGCCCGCCAAGCGCAGCAAAAAAAATGCCCAATTGGGGTTGTGTGATAACTGGAGTGGGGTTCAGGGGTAATTAGTCTTCGAAACCACCACAAACCACTGTGGGAGCGGGCTTGCCCGCGATGGCGTCCTGACATTCAACATAGAAGTTGGCTGTCAGATTGCTATCGCGGGCAAGCCCGCTCCCACAGGGTTGTATGGCGTTTGAAGAGGCGGATTACACCAGAATAGAAGTCCCGGTCATTTCCACAGGTTTCTCAAGCCCCAGCAACATCAGCATGGTCGGCGCGACATCCGCCAGCACGCCGCCGTCGCGGACCTTGAAGTCCCGCTTGCCGACATAAATGAACGGCACCGGCTCGGTGGTATGGGCGGTGTGCGCCTGGCCGGTGGTTTCGTCGGACATTTGCTCGACGTTGCCATGGTCAGCGGTAATCAGGGCTTCGCCGCCGACTTTTTCCAGCGCATCGACGATACGGCCGACGCACAGGTCCAGGCATTCAACCGCTTTGACTGCCGCGTCGAACACACCGCTATGGCCAACCATGTCGCCGTTGGCATAGTTGACCACGATCACGTCATAGCGCTGGTTTTCAATGGCATCGACGATGCGGTCGGTGACTTCCGGGGCGCTCATCTCGGGCTGCAAGTCGTAGGTAGCGACTTTCGGTGACGGGATCAGGATGCGTTCTTCGCCCGGGAACGGTTCTTCGCGACCGCCGGAGAAGAAGAAAGTCACGTGGGCGTACTTCTCGGTTTCGGCGATGCGCAGCTGCGTCTTGCCGTTTTTCGCCAGGTAATCGCCCAGCACGTTGTCCAGGCTGCTCGCGGCGAACGCCGACGGCGCGGGGATGCTGGCGGCGTATTGGGTCAGCATGACGAAACCGGCCAGTTTGGGCTGGCGAGCGCGTTCGAATTCCTTGAAATCGTCTTCGACGAACACGCGGGTCAGCTCGCGGGCACGGTCGGCGCGGAAGTTCATGAAGACTACGGCATCGCCGTCTTCGACTTTCACCGGCTCACCGATGCTGGTGGCTTTGACGAATTCGTCGCTTTCGCCACGCTCGTAAGCGGCTTGCAGGCCTTCCTGTGCAGTGGCGGCGTTGAATTCGCTGGCGCCATCGACAATCAGGTTGTAGGCCTGGGACACGCGATCCCAACGGTTGTCGCGGTCCATGGCGTAGTAGCGACCGATGATGCTGGCGATCCGGCCTTTGCCGAGGGCTTCGAAGGTCGCGTCCAGCAACTCGATCGACGACTGAGCGCTTTTCGGTGGCGTATCACGGCCATCAAGGAACGCGTGCAGGTAGATTTTCTCCGCACCGCGCTTGTAGGCCAGTTCAGCCATGGCGACCAGGTGATCCTGGTGGCTGTGAACGCCGCCATCGGACAGCAGGCCCATGAAGTGCACGGCTTTGCCGGCAGCAACGGCTTTATCCACTGCGGCGCAGATGGTCGGGTTCTCGAAGAACTCGCCGTCGCGGATCGCTTTGGTCACGCGCGTGAAGTCCTGGTACACCACGCGGCCGGCGCCAAGGTTCATATGGCCGACTTCGGAGTTGCCCATCTGGCCGTCCGGCAAGCCGACGTCCATGCCGCTGCCCGAGATCAGGCCGTTCGGTACGGTAGCCCACAGGCGGTCCAGTACGGGCTTCTTCGCCGCATAGATGGCGTTGGATTCAGGGCTCTCACTGTGACCGAAGCCGTCGAGAATAATCAGGACCAAAGGTTTAGGCGTGGTAGTCATGGATTCCACTCGTGGCTGAATTAAAAGAGGGCGATGGAAAAGGGAGTAGGAGTTTAAAGCGAAGTTCCGACGCCGTCACCGCCGGACGGGGTTTGGCCCACCATAGTGGCTGTGTATACTGGCCGACATTTTAACGCCCTGGAACCTCCTTCGATGGTTGCTCACCTGATTGAATTTGCCACTAACCACTATTTGCTCGTCGGTATCTTCGTCGTACTGCTGGCGTTGCTGATCGCTTATCAGATGCAAGGCGGCGGCCGCAGCCTGAGCACCGGTGAACTGACCGGGCTGGTCAACAAGGACGCGGGCGTTGTGATCGACATTCGTTCGACCAAGGATTTCACCGCTGGTCACATTGTTGGCGCGTTGAACATTCCTCACGACAAACTGACCGCTCGCGTCGGCGAACTGGAAAAGCACAAGGCCAAGACCATTATCCTGGTCGACGCCATGGGCCAGACTGCCGGCACTCATGCCCGCGAACTGATGAAAGCCGGCTTCACCGCCGCCAAGCTGTCCGGTGGTATTTCCAGCTGGAAAGCCGACAATCTGCCGCTGGTGAAGTGATATGAACAACGTCGTCGTCTATTCCAGCGATTACTGCCCTTATTGCTCGCGAGCCAAGTACCTGCTCGAGAACAAAGGCGTAGCCTTCGAAGAGATCAAGGTCGATGGCAAGCCGCAGGTGCGTGCCGCGATGGCTCAGAAGGCCGGGCGTACGTCCGTGCCGCAGATCTGGATCGGCAGCACCCACGTTGGCGGCTGTGATGATTTGTTTGCCCTGGAGCGCGCCGGCAAGCTCGACGCCCTGCTCAAGGCCTGACTGCCTTACTTGAAATAGCCAACCCTACAAGACCCGAGATCAGAAAGGATCTGAGATGACTGACCAACAGAACACTGCAGCTAGCGAAGAAGAAACCGCACCGCAATTCTCCTTGCAGCGCATCTACGTACGCGACTTGTCCTTCGAAGCCCCGAAAAGCCCGGCGATCTTTCGCCAGCAGTGGGAGCCGAGTGTCGGTCTGGATCTGAACACCCGTCAGAAGGCTCTGGAAGGCGACTTCCACGAAGTCGTGCTGACTCTGTCGGTCACCGTGAAAAATGGTGAAGAAGTGGCGTTCATCGCTGAAGTTCAACAGGCCGGGATCTTCCTGATCAAGAACCTGGACGATGCTTCGATGAGCCACACCCTCGGTGCGTTCTGCCCGAACATCCTGTTCCCGTACGCTCGCGAAACCCTGGACAGCCTGGTGACCCGTGGTTCGTTCCCGGCCCTGATGCTGGCCCCGGTGAACTTCGACGCGCTGTACGCACAAGAGCTGCAACGCATGCAGGCGGCTGGCGAGACTCCAACCGTTCAGTAAGCTGCGCTGCTGAAAATCGCGGGCAAGCCCGCTCCCACAGGATTGTGCAAAACCTGTGGGAGCGGGCTTGCCCGCGATTGTTTCTGTCAGGCGAAAACGATCGTCGGGTTATTTGAACCCCAGCTGACGCCAGCCTTCGTAAACGGCGACGGCCACGGTGTTGGACAGGTTCAGGCTGCGACAGCCTTCGCGCATCGGCAGGCGCAGGCGTTGTTCGGCGGGCAGGGCGTCGAGCACCTCGGCCGGCAAGCCACGGCTTTCCGGGCCGAACAGGAAGGCATCGCCCTCGGCGAAGCTTGCGTCGTGAAAGGGCCGCGAGCCCTTGGTGGTAAAGGCGAACAGCCGGGGATGGCCGAGGCTTTCCAGACAGCTGGCGAGGTCTGCGTGGCGTTGCAGGGTGGCATACTCATGGTAATCGAGGCCGGCCCGGCGCAGACGCTTGTCGTCCATCTCGAAGCCCAGCGGTTCGATCAAATGCAGGTGGCAGCCACTGTTGGCGCACAGCCTGATAACGTTGCCGGTATTCGGCGGAATTTCTGGTTGGAAAAGGATGACGTGAAACATGCACGGCTCCGAAGGTAAAGATGACGGGCATTCTACGCCGCCAAAGGACCCTCGTTCGAAACTATTCCCAAGGGTGATGGCTTCGCTGGCGATTGTCGGGGTGATGGTGGGCCTGATGATCGGTCGCCTGACCGCGCCCGACCCCAGTGTTTTAGAGCAGGTCGAGGTGACGAACGATGGACTGGTGGTGTGGTTCAACAACGAACCCAAAACCCACGGCGAGATAGTCGACGGCAGCGTGGCGCTGCTGTTCGAGGCGCAAGGCAAGGCACAGAAAGGTCAGCTCAAGCTCAACGGCAAGGACGTGAACTGGCGAACGCGTTTGAGTGATGGGGGATTATTGCTGACGGTGGTGGCGGCCCGGCCGCTGCAGGGCGAGTGGGCCGGTAGCGAGGTCGATGACCGCTGGCGGCTGGAGATCCATCTCCGAGAGCAATAAAAGAGGGAATCCCCGGCCTGCCTGTACCAAGGTTCCCAAAACGGGAGGGCTCGCGCATTGCGGCGTGAGCCCGGTGTAAAGAGGGAATCCCCGGCCTGCCTGTACCAAGGACCCCAAAACGGGATGGGCTCGTCGCAATTGCGGTATGAGCCCGGTGTAAAGAGGGGAATCCCCGGCCTGCCTGTACCAAGGTCCCCGAAACTGGGTAGTGAATCGAATCACTGATTGGACTATTGCAGGGGGCGTGCCAGTTTCTAACAAGTTGCAACAGAAAGCCGCCCGGCAGCGCTGAAAGCCCCGTAATTCGGGGCTTTTGTGTTTCTGCGTTATGGTTTTTTTGCAAATGAAGGCGGGGTTTCAGATCGGTTGTCGTGCGCGATTGCAGGTCACGGTGCATTCGGGCGGTGCATGTTGGCCCCAAAAGCCTCGCGGGCAAGCCCGCTCCCACAAGTTCAATGGTGTTCGCGCGATAGTGAAACCACTGAAAATTCCTGTGGGAGCGGGCTTGCCCGCGATGGGATCTGGAGCTCAGCGAGGAACTGGCGGCTATTTAGCCCTCATCCCCTTCATCATCATCCCCACCATCAACCTTCATCCCCAATTCCTTGATCTTGCGCGTCAAGGTATTGCGGCCCCAACCCAGCAACACGGCAGCGTCGCGGCGGCGGCCGGCGGTGTGTTTGAGGGCGGTCTCGATCATGATCCGCTCGAAGGCTGGCACGGCGCTGTCGAGCAGACTCGACTGACCGCGAGCCAGCGCCTGGTCAGCCCACTGACGCAACGCTTGCTCCCAATTGGTCACCGGTGCCGAATCCTGCGGCAGGCTCAGCAGCTCTGGCGGCAGATCGCTGATGTGCACTTCGCGACCCGAAGCCATCACCGTGATCCAGCGGCAGGTGTTCTCCAGCTGACGCACGTTGCCTGGCCACGGCAGATTCTTCAGGTATTCCTCGGTTTCGCTTTTCAGCAGCTTCGGTTCCACCGCCAGTTCTTGCGCGGCGCGACTGAGGAAATGCTTGGCCAGGGTCGGGATGTCCTCGCGACGGTCCGACAGCCGTGGAATGTGGATGCGGATCACGTTGAGGCGGTGGAACAAGTCCTCACGGAATTTACCGGCGTGCACCAGGGTTTCCAGATTCTGGTGAGTCGCAGCGATGATTCGCACGTCGACCTTCACCGGCACATGACCGCCGACACGGTAGAACTCACCGTCCGCCAATACCCGCAGCAAGCGCGTCTGAGTGTCCGCCGGCATATCGCCGATTTCATCGAGGAACAGTGTGCCGCCATCAGCCTGCTCAAAACGCCCGCGACGCAGGTTAGCCGCGCCGGTAAAAGCGCCTTTTTCATGGCCGAATAGCTCGGACTCCATCAGATCCTTGGGGATCGCCGCCATGTTCAGCGCAATGAACGGCGAGGCCGCCCGTGGGCTGTGACGGTGCAGGGCGTGGGCCACCAGTTCTTTACCGGTACCGGATTCGCCATTGATCAGCACGGTGATGTTGGAGTGGCTCAAGCGGCCGATGGCGCGAAACACTTCCTGCATCGCCGGTGCTTCGCCGATGATTTCTGGCGTACGGGTCAGGGCGACCGGGACTTCCAGGCCTTGCTGTTCCTGAGCGTGCTGGTTGGCGCGCTTGACCAGAGAGACGGCTTCGTCGACATCGAACGGCTTGGGCAGGTATTCAAATGCGCCGCCCTGATAGGACGCGACAGCGCTGTCCAGGTCGGAGTGCGCGGTCATGATGATGACCGGCAGTCGTGGGTGCTGTTCGCGAATCCGTGCCAGAAGGTCCAGGCCGCTGGCACCCGGCATGCGGATGTCGGAGATGATCACGTCCGGCTGCTGGCGCGCCAGGCGGCTCATCACGCCGTCGGCGCTGTCGAAGCTTTGCGTGGTCATGCCTTCCTGCTGCAAGGCTTTTTCCAGGACCCAACGGATAGAACGGTCGTCATCGACGATCCACACGGTTTCACTACGGCTCATGTCGATGTGGCTCCTTGTTCCAGTGGCAGAAAGATCGAGAACGTGGTGTGGCCTGGATGGCTTTCACATTCGATCAGGCCCTGGTGCTGGCTGATGATGTTCTGGGTAATGGCCAGGCCCAGCCCGGTACCGTCCGGGCGACCGCTGACCATGGGAAAGAAGATGGTTTCCTGCAGCTCGGCGGGGATCCCCGGGCCGTTGTCGATGATTTCGATCTTGGTCACCAAGCGGTGGCGCACGTGGCCGATGGTGAACTGGCGCATGGCGCGGGTACGCAAGCTGATGCGGCCAAGGCGCAGCTCGTTCTGGCTGCTGATGGCCTGCATCGCGTTACGCACGATGTTCAGGACGGCCTGAATCATCTGTTCGCGATCGATCAACACATCCGGAATGCTTGGGTCGTAGTCACGCACCAAAGTGATGCAGCCCTGACTTTCGGCCTCTACCAGCTGACCTACGCGTTCCAGCACTTCATGGACATTGCACATGGCCAGTGACGGCAATTTGTTGGAGCCGAGCATGCGATCCACCAGATTGCGCAGGCGATCGGCTTCTTCAATGATGACGTTGGTGTAATCGCGCAGGCTCTCTTCCGGCAATTCACGGGCGAGCAATTGAGCCGCGCCACGAATCCCGCCGAGCGGGTTTTTGATTTCATGGGCGAGGCCGCGTACCAGCATCTTGCTGGTCTCCTGCTTCGACAGCTGCGCCTCTTCCTTGGTGATCCGCAACAAGCGGTCACGCGGGTGAACCTCCAGCAACAGCAGCGTATTGCCATTGCTCAGGATCGGTGTCACGGCGTAGTCGACAGTCAGGGTCTGGCCAGTGAGGGCGGTGAGCATCGCTTCGCGCTTGGTGAACGGGTGCGCCTGCTGGACTGCCTGGCGCAGGGAGTTCAGCGCCTCGGTGGATTCGGTGAACAACTCGCTGATGAACTGTCCATGGCTACGCTGGCCGCTGATGGCCAGCAGCATTTCCGCCGCCGGGTTCATGTACTCAAGGCGCAGTTCGGCGTCGAGCAGAATGGTTGCGGTGGTCAGGTTGTCGAGTAGCAAGCGGTGTAGTGCGTCGCTAATGGTCATCAGGACCTCTTTTGGAGCGGAGCGCGCGTAAGAAACAAGCGCTGATACGAGGAAAATGCAAAAACCAAACCAAGGCTCCGAAAAGAAGCGTTAAACGCCTGAAACGGGCGTTTGACGCTCGCTTGCGTGGCGCTTTGCCAGTTTTTGCGGGTACTTTCGAACCAAAATGGGTTGTGTTGTGAGTACTGTGCACTCTATTGCACCAATATAGTGCGCAAGCCTGAACGAAGTAAAAGAAGCAGAAGAGCCCGGGCCAAGTACAGAACTGTGGCGAACAACTTTGAGCGACGAGAATCCTGTGGGAGCGTGGCTTGCCCGCGAAGAATGCACCGCGGTTTTTCAGGTATTACGCGTCATCGTTCTTCGCGGGCAAGCCACGCTCCCACAGGTTCTACGTCTTAACGGACCGGCGTTAGCGCTAAAAGAAGCTTTTTTCTTCTTCGGGTTTGTCTTTGAGGGGGCATTCCGGTCGTTGGCCGTAGTCGGTAAGGACGCAGGGTTTGACCTGACGTTTCTGCGCGAGGGAAATGCGCTGCATGTGGAAGGGTTGATTGGCCGTGCGTTCGACGGTACGGCCCTGTTCGTCGAGGATTTCCACCGACAGGTTGTGGCTGCCGCGATCGATGTTGCTCAGGGCGAACACCGGGCTCGGGCCAGGCTCGGCGGTGGGTTGTCCATCCAGTAGCAGACGATAACGATGGCCCTGTTGCAGGCCGGGTTCGCTGGTAACGCTGACGATCAATTCACCGGCAGTGCTACGGATCGTGGCATCCGGGTCCGGCACCAGCACACGAAGCATGTCGTAATGAAACAGTGGTTTGGCCTGGTTTTTCGCGGCCGTCATTGGCGCGGCGCCGCTCGGGTTGGCCGACATCCGATTGCTGGTCGCCAGTGGTACACGCTTGGCATTACGGGTGCCCGGCTGATCGGTGAAGACCCGATTGCCCTGGGCGTCGATGTAGGTGAAAACCTCGGCCATTGCCGGCAGGCTGATCAGGCATGCGACCAACAGCCAGCACCTCAAGGCTTATGCATCCGTTGTACGGTGAAGGTCACGGTGGGGCTCTGCTGCACGACGTGTTGCCCATCGATCACCTGAACCGCGAGGCGGTGTTCGCCACGGTCGATGTTCACCAGTTGCAGAATCGGCACGTTGCTCGGTTGGCCGTAGGGTTGATCGTCCAGTAACAGCCTCAATCGATGAGCGCCCTGCAGGCGCGGTTGGATCAAGGCGCTGACCGTGAACGTGCCGTTGTTGGCGCGCAGGGCTTCTTCGGTGGGCAAGCCGGTTAGCTCCAGCACTTGATAGGCGCTGCCGGGCTGTTCGCGGCTACTGGCTTGCGCAGGCGCTACAGGTTCGCTCGGAGGTTGAAGCTCGACGCTGTTGAGCGGTGGCAACTCCACGGGCTGAGCCTTTACGCCATCGGGCGGTTGATTGCTGTACGCGGTGTTGCCGTTGGCGTCGGTGTATTTGTAGATCTGCGCGGCGGCGGGCAGGGCGATCAGCACAAGCAGGCATAACAACAATGAGCGCATTGCAGGCTTCCATTGGCCGTTGGGCAAGTGTCCGGCCCTGTTCCGTTCATGGCGACAGCATAGAGCACTTCAGCGCACGCCGGCAGACCGGCTCAGCGGCTGGCGCTGCACAACTCGGCGGTGGCGCGTACCTGGGCGAGCTCGCGCAATGGCGCTTGGGCGCCGGTTTTATTGGCCTTGGCCAGCCACGACGGGCACTGCGGGTCGTTGCGATAAGGGCTGAAATCGGCCAGTTGTTGCAGCAGGCGTTTTTGTAACCGGTCAAGTTGTGGGCGGATCTGCCCGACGAGATCGGGGCGGGGATCGTTGGGCGCCTTGCCTTGGGCATGCCAGTCAGACAGGTGCGCGTATTGCACCAGTTTGTTGGCCTCGATCTGCGCCGAGAAGAACTGTTCGACGGCTTCGTTGCTCAATTTATAGGCAGGTGCCAGGGCGACGGCGCTGGCAATCACCTCGCGCTCGCGCTGCCGGTCTTCGACCGGTTTGCCGCTGTCCCATTTGCTCAGCGCGACCTGATCGGCAATCGCCAGGCGTTCTTCGATGGTGCCAAGCAACGGGGCGAGGGCGGCAGGTGCCGGGCTGGCAAAAGCACTGTTGGCCAGCAGGGCGGTGAGCAGGGCAAGGCATGGACGTAAGCGCATGGAGCATCTCGGCTTTATCGGATGAAAGCCATGATGCACGCAACCGGGCATCCGATGACAGACAGTCGCCCATAAAAAAGGCCTCCCGAAGGAGGCCTCTCTTTTGTCACGCCGCGTAGCGCGGCGCTACCGGATCAGCAGCTGTAGTACAGCTCATATTCCAGTGGGTGTACGAAGGTACGAACCTTGATTTCTTCTTCGCTTTTCAGGGCGATGTAAGCGTCGATGAAGTCGTCGCTGAAAACGCCGCCTTTGGTCAGGAACGCACGACCTTTGTCCAGCTCTTCCAGGGCTTCTTTCAGGCTGCCGCAAACTTGTGGGATCTCTTTCGCCTCTTCAGGCGGCAGGTCGTACAGGTTTTTGTCAGCTGCGTCGCCAGGGTGGATCTTGTTCTGGATGCCGTCCAGGCCAGCCATCAACAGTGCAGCGAAGCCCAGGTACGGGTTAGCTGCCGGATCCGGGAAGCGAGCTTCGATACGGCGAGCGCGAGGGCTGGACACGTAAGGAATACGGATCGAAGCCGAACGGTTACGAGCCGAGTAAGCCAGCATCACTGGCGCTTCGAAACCTGGGACCAGACGCTTGTAGGAGTTGGTCGACGGGTTGGTGAAGCCGTTCAGAGCCTTACCGTGCTTGATGATGCCGCCGATGAAGTACAGAGCGGTATCGGACAGGCCGGCATAGCCTTCGCCAGCGAAGGTGTTCTTGCCATCTTTGGCGATGGACAGGTGAACGTGCATACCCGAACCGTTGTCGCCGTACAGAGGCTTAGGCATGAAGGTCGCGGTGCGGCCATATGCATCAGCAACGTTGTGTACGCAGTACTTCAGGGTCTGAACTTCGTCAGCCTTGGCAACCAGGGTGTTGAACTTCACGCCGATTTCGTTCTGACCGGCAGTCGCCACTTCGTGGTGGTGAACTTCGATGACCAGGCCCATTTCTTCCATGGCGTTGCACATGGAGGTACGGATTTCGTGGTCGTGGTCGAACGGCGGAACAGGGAAGTAGCCGCCTTTGACGCCTGGACGGTGGCCTTTGTTGCCGCCTTCCACGTCCTGGTCGGACATCCACGAGCCTTGTTCGGAGAAGATTTTGAACATCGAGCCGGAGATGTCGGACTTGAACTTCACTTCGTCGAAGATGAAGAACTCAGGCTCTGGACCCACGAATACGGTGTCACCGATACCGGTCGACTTCAGGTATTCCTCGGCACGCTTGGCGATCGCACGTGGGTCACGGTCGTAGCCTTGCATGGTCGAAGGCTCGATCACGTCGCAAACCAGGATCAGGGTTGGCTCTTCGGTGAACGGGTCGAGAACGGCAGTGCTGTCGTCCGGCATCAGGATCATGTCGGAGGCTTCGATGCCTTTCCAGCCAGCGATGGAGGAACCGTCGAACATTTTGCCTTCTTCGAAGAAAGCTTCATCCAGCCCATCGCGAGCCGGCATGGTCACGTGGTGCTGAGTGCCTTTGGTGTCCGTGAAGCGCAGATCAATCCACTTGACGTCATGATCTTTGATGAGTTGAACCGACTTCGACATAGTGTCCTCCGGGTGGCTTCGGGCTTAGTAGTGGATGCCCTTAGAATGTGGGTGATGCCGGCGCGAATACTCTGCCAAGGCAACCTGCCTCACAAGGGAGCAAATTGCATGCCAGTGCCCCACCATGGGTTTTTTGCCCCAATATCACGCTTATAAAGGTGCAAAGCCTCGAAAAGCGCCAAACCTCGCCCTGTAATGTAGCGTCTAATTCCATAAATGACCTGTTTTGGTGCGCGCAAAACCTTCTGCACATTAACTGGTTAAACCTTGAGCAATTTCCGCTATAATCCGCGCCCCCCTTTTTCGGCTGGCCCAGCGCGCGCTGTTTTCATGAAACTAATCGTAAAAGTCTTCCCCGAGATCACCATCAAGAGCCGCCCGGTACGGATGCGTTTCATCCGCCAGTTGGCCAAAAACATCCGTACCGTGCTCCGCGATCTGGACCCGGCTGTGGTGGTCAACGGTGTGTGGGACAATCTCGAGTTGGAAACCCGCGTCAGCGAGCCGAAAGCCCTGAAGGAGATGACCGAGCGCCTGAGCTGCATGCCGGGCATCGCGCATTTCCTGCAGGTCGATGAATACCCGTTGGGCGACTTCGACGACATCGTCGCCAAGTGCAAACAGCATTTTGGTGACGCCCTGGCCGGGAAGATCTTTTCGGTGCGCTGCAAGCGTGCCGGCAAGCACGAATTCAGCTCCATGGACGTCGAGAAATACGTCGGCAGCCAACTGCGTCGTCAGTGCGGCGCCGCCGGAATCTCGCTCAAAGAGCCTGAAATCGAAGTTCGCATCGAAATTCGCGACAAACGGTTGTTCGTGATCCACAGCCAGCACAACAGCATCGGCGGTTATCCGCTGGGTGCCCTGGAACAGACGCTTGTACTGATGTCCGGTGGCTTCGATTCCACCGTCGCCGCCTACCAGATCATGCGCCGCGGGCTGATGAGCCATTTCTGCTTCTTCAATCTGGGCGGACGAGCCCACGAACTGGGCGTCATGGAAGTCGCGCACTTCATCTGGAAGAAGTACGGCAGCTCTCAACGCGTGTTATTTGTCAGTGTGCCGTTCGAGGAAGTTCTGGGAGAAATTCTCGGGAAAGTCGATAACAGTCATATGGGTGTAGTTTTGAAGCGTATGATGTTGCGCGCTGCTTCCCGTATTGCCGATCGGCTGGAGATCGAAGCGCTGGTCACCGGCGAAGCGATTTCCCAGGTGTCGAGCCAGACGTTGCCGAACCTGTCCGTGATCGACTGCGTGACCGACAAGCTGGTCTTGCGTCCACTGATCGCCAGTCACAAGCAGGACATCATCGACCTGGCCAACGAAATCGGTACTGCCGATTTCGCCAAGCACATGCCGGAATACTGCGGGGTCATCTCGGTGAACCCAAAGACCCACGCCAAGCGTCCGCGTGTGGAGCATGAAGAGAAAGAATTCGACATGGCGGTACTTGAGCGTGCGCTCGAGAACGCCAAACTGGTGCCGATCGATCGCGTAATCGACGAATTGGGCCAGGATTTGCAGATCGAAGAAGTCAGCGAAGCTCTGGCGGGCCAGATCATCATCGACATCCGTCACCCGGATGCCGCTGAAGACGAGCCGCTGGAACTCGCTGGCATTGAGGTGCAGACGATGCCGTTTTATGCATTGAACGCTCGTTTCAAGGAACTGGACCCTACTCGCCAGTACCTGCTGTATTGCGACAAAGGCGTGATGAGTCGCCTGCATGCCCACCATTTGCTCAGTGAGGGGCATGCCAATGTGCGCGTTTATCGACCGAGCTAAGTGCCCGGGGCTGTTTGCCTGTGGCCTGCGTCACCGGCCCCCCGACGCCGCCGTCAAGCTGTAACGGCTTTGCCGGACTCTACTGTAAATCGCTGCCAAGACTTGTCAGCACACCGAATCCTCTGATCGAGATACACAAGTGATCGAAAATCTACGCAACATCGCCATCATTGCTCACGTTGACCATGGTAAAACCACCCTGGTAGACAAACTCTTGCGTCAATCCGGCACCCTGGAGCGCAACGAGCTCAACGACGAGCGCGTGATGGACTCCAACGACCAGGAGAAAGAGCGCGGTATTACCATTCTGGCGAAAAACACCGCCATCAACTGGAACGGCTACCACATCAACATCGTGGACACCCCGGGCCACGCCGACTTCGGCGGCGAAGTTGAACGCGTAATGTCGATGGTTGACTCCGTTCTGCTGCTGGTTGACGCTCAAGACGGCCCTATGCCGCAAACCCGTTTCGTGACCAAGAAGGCTTTCGAAGCCGGCCTGCGTCCAATCGTGGTGATCAACAAGGTTGACCGTCCAGGCGCGCGTCCGGACTGGGTTCTGGACCAGATCTTCGACCTGTTCGACAACCTCGGTGCTACCGAAGAACAGCTGGACTTCAAAGTCGTCTACGCCTCGGCCCTGAACGGCATTGCCGGTCTGGAACACACCGACATGGCTGAAGACATGACCCCGCTGTACCAGTCGATCGTCGACAACGTACCTGCGCCGAAAGTCGACCGTGACGGTCCGTTCCAGATGCAAATCTCCGCTCTGGACTACAACAGCTTCCTGGGTGTTATCGGCGTTGGCCGTATCGCTCGTGGTCGCATCAAGCCGAACACTCCGGTTGTTGCTATCGACGCCGACGGCAAGAAGCGTAACGGTCGTATCCTGAAGCTGATGGGTCACCACGGCCTGCACCGCATCGACGTTGAAGAAGCAGCTGCCGGCGACATCGTCTGCATCAGCGGCTTCGACCAGCTGTTCATCTCCGACACTCTGTGCGACCCACTGAACGTCGAAGCGATGAAGCCGCTGACCGTTGACGAGCCAACCGTTTCCATGACCTTCCAGGTAAACGACTCGCCTTTCTGCGGTAAAGAAGGCAAGTTCGTCACCAGCCGTAACATCAAGGAGCGTCTGGACAAAGAACTGCTCTACAACGTTGCCCTGCGCGTTGAAGAAGGCGACACCGCCGACAAGTTCAAAGTCTCCGGCCGTGGTGAGCTGCACCTCTCGGTACTGATCGAAACCATGCGTCGCGAAGGCTTCGAAATGGGTGTTGGTCGTCCGGAAGTGATCATCCGCATGGTTGACGGCGTCAAGCACGAACCGTACGAAAACGTGACCATCGACCTGCCGGAAGAATCGCAAGGTTCGATCATGGAACAGATCGGTATCCGTAAAGGCGACCTGACCAACATGGTTCCGGATGGCAAGGGCCGTGTGCGCCTTGAGTACAACATCCCGGCTCGTGGCTTGATCGGTTTCCGTAACGAGTTCCTGACCCTGACCTCCGGTGCAGGCATCCTGACCTCGATCTTCGACCGTTACGACGTGATGAAGTCCGGCGACATGTCCGGCCGTCAGAACGGCGTGCTGGTTTCGGTTGCTACCGGTAAGGCGCTGACTTACTCGCTGGAAACCCTGCAAGCTCGCGGCAAACTGTTCCTGGGTCACGGTGAAGACGTGTACGAAGGTCAAATCGTCGGCATCAACAGCCGCGACAACGACCTGGGCGTCAACCCAACCAAAGGCAAGAAGCTCGACAACATGCGTGCTTCGGGTAAAGACGAAACCATCGCTCTGGTTCCGCCTATCCGCTTCACCCTGGAGCAGGCTCTGGAATTCGTTCAAGAAGACGAATTGTGCGAAGTCACTCCTAAGTCCATCCGTCTTCGTAAGAAGATCCTGGGCGAAAGCGAGCGTACCCGCGCTGCCAAGAAAGCTGGTAACTGAGTTTCGACTTAGTTAGCGCTTAAAAAAACGCCCCCGACCGCAAGGTCGGGGGCGTTTTTGTTTGTCTGGTGTTTGTGCGGTGTCAGTTCGGGCCCCATCGCGGGCAAGCCCGCTCCCACAATGATTTGTGGTGGTTACATAATCTGAGTTCGGCGCCGAACCCTGTGGGAGCGGGCTTGCCCGCGATGAGGCCCCGTCAGGCAGCGGGATTCTGGATCAGAACTTGTCCAGCGTCCGCGGATTGTTCTCGCGCACCACTTCTTTAGGCTTGTACGCGCAATACCCCGGTCGCGGTCCGATCTTCGGGTGGTTGCGGCAGGTGTCCGGGCGCTTGTCATAAATGGTGCAAAGACGGCTCTTGCGATCCAGGTACAGGCAATCGTTGTTGCTCATGCGCTGAAGGGTGAAGATCTCGGACTTCTGGTTATAGCGCTCGACGATACCTTCCTTCTGCAAACGCTTGGCGATGTTCTTCGGCGGATCGCCACGCTCGAATTCGTCGACAATGCCGATACGGATCAGATCCTTGATCTTGACCTCGACCGGCAAGGTGCAGCAGCTGGACACGCAGGAACCGCACATCGGGGCAGAGTATTTTGCCCAGGTATCGAGGCGATCGATCTCCGCGGCGGCGATCAGGTTGGGCTTCATCATCGGTTGTTACCAGCGTGTGCATCAGGGCGCGCGATCATACCGGGACTGGTGGATTTTTGAACAACCTTTCGCCAGATTTTTTCGCTTGGCGCAAAATAATCCCTGTGTCCGGCACGGCCCCTGCATTGTTTCGGGGCGCGATAACCTAATGCCGATCTCTCTCACACGAATAGCTCGCACAAACAGGAAAAACTGCCGAACCAGAGTCTCAATGGTCTGTCAGACCGACTAGGCTCAGACAACTTCACGCTCGCTCGAGGTCTTATCGATGACTCAAGAACCACTTGTTCGCGAAGCAGAGGTGGCCGCATTCCGCGACGCCGTCTTGACCAAGCTTACCTACGCGGTGGGCAAAGACCCTGATCACGCCTTCGACCACGACTGGTTCGAAGCCATCGCCCTGGCGGCGCGCGATCACATGGTCGAGCACTGGATGGACCACACCCGGCAGATCTACCGCAAAGGCCAGAAGCGGGTCTATTACCTCTCCCTTGAATTCCTGATCGGCCGCTTGCTCTATGACAGCCTGAGCAATCTCGGCCTGCTTGATGTAGCCCGCGAAGCCATGACCGAACTTGGCGTCGACATCGAACGCATCCGTCTGCTGGAACCCGATGCGGCGCTGGGCAACGGAGGTCTCGGGCGTCTGGCGGCGTGCTTCATGGAAAGCATGTCGACCCTCGGCATCGCCGGCCATGGTTACGGCATTCGTTACGAACACGGTTTGTTCCGTCAGGCCATCGTCGACGGCTGGCAGCAGGAGCAGACCGAACACTGGCTGGATTTCGGCAACCCGTGGGAGTTCGAACGGCCGGAGGTCGCCTACCCGATCGGCTTCGGCGGCAGTGTCGAAACCGTGACCGATGAAAACGGCAAATCCAGGCAAGTCTGGTCCCCGGCGGAAACCGTGCGGGCCATTGCCTATGACACCCCGGTGGTCGGTTGGCGCGGCGCGAGTGTCAACACGCTGCGACTGTGGCGTGCCCGGGCCATGGAAGAGTTGCACCTGGAGCGCTTCAACGCTGGCGACCACCTGGGCGCGGTGGCAGAAGTGGCCCGGGCCGAAAGTATCTCCCGCGTGCTCTACCCGGCGGACAGCACCGAGGCCGGCCAGGAACTGCGTCTGCGTCAGGAATACTTCTTCGTCGCTGCATCCCTGCAGGATTTGTTGCGCCGCCATCGCAACATGCACACCTCGGTGCTGACCCTGGGCGATCACGCGGCCATTCAACTCAACGACACTCACCCCTCGATTGCCGTGGCCGAGCTGATGCGTCAGTTGGTCGACGTTTATGACGTGGCGTGGGATGCGGCTTGGCAAGTTACGGTCGACACGCTGTCGTACACCAACCACACGCTGTTGCCGGAGGCGTTGGAAACCTGGCCGGTCGGTTTGATGGAGCGGATGCTGCCACGGCACATGCAGATCATTTATTTGATCAACGCCCAGCACATCGACTCATTGCGGGCCAAGGGCGTTCACGATTTCGACGTGTTGCGTGCGGTGTCGCTGATTGAGGAGGACAACGGTCGTCGCGTGCGCATGGGCAACCTGGCATTCCTTGGTTCTCACAGCGTCAACGGCGTGTCCGGCCTGCACACGCAACTGATGCGCAGCACCGTGTTTTCCGAATTGCATAAACTCTATCCGGAGCGAATCAACAACAAGACCAACGGCATTACCTTCCGCCGCTGGCTCTACCAGGCCAACCCCGAGCTGACCTCGATGATGGTCGACGCCCTCGGCCCGGATATGCTGGATAACCCCGAAGAAAGCCTGATAGGGCTGGAACCGTTTGCCGAGAAGACTGCATTCCGCAAACAGTTCGCCGAACAGCGGCTGCACAGCAAGAAAGCCCTGGCATACCTGATTCATGAACGGCTGGGGGTCGCGATCAACCCGGCGGCGATGTTCGACGTGCAGGTCAAGCGGATCCACGAATACAAACGTCAGTTGCTCAACCTGCTGCACACCGTTGCGCTGTACCAGGCGATTCGTGCCGAACCGGAAATCGACTGGGTGCCGCGGGTGAAGATCTTCGCCGGCAAGGCGGCGGCCAGTTATCACCAGGCTAAATTGATCATCAAACTGACCAACGACATCGCCCGGGTGGTCAACAACGACCCGACCGTGCGTGGTTTGCTCAAAGTGGTGTTCTTGCCCAACTACAACGTCAGCCTGGCCGAAAGCATCATCCCAGCGGCGGATTTGTCGGAACAGATTTCCACCGCAGGCTTCGAAGCCTCGGGCACCAGCAACATGAAGTTCGGCCTCAACGGCGCGCTGACCATCGGCACCCTGGACGGGGCCAACGTGGAGATGAGCGAGCGCATTGGTGTCGAACACATGTTCATCTTCGGCCTCAGCGCCGAGCAAGTGGAAGCGCGCAAGCTCAACCATGAGTTCAGCGCGGCACCGGACATTGCCGCCTCCCATCGACTCAACGATGTGTTGCAAGCGATTCGCGGAGGGGTGTTCTCGCCAGACGATCCGTCCCGCTACACCACACTGATTGATTCGCTGGTGGACTATGACCGCTTCCTGGTCTGCGCCGATTTCGACTCTTACTGGAACGCTCAGATGCGGGTCGAGGCTCATTGGCACGACTCCAAAGAGTGGTGGCGCTCGGCGGTATTGAGCAGCGCGCGGATGGGCTGGTTCTCGTCCGACCGGACCATTCGCGAGTACGCCACGGATATCTGGAAGGCACTGGAGTAACTTTTAGCAATAATTGCGAGTCAGGTCCGACGGTTGTTGGGCCGGACCGATATACTAAGCGCCAGGTTTTCCGGATGTTTCGGTGACCGCTGCGCGGTCAATCGCGGGCAAGCCTCGCTCCTACAGGTCATATGTCGTTTTTGCGGCCTGTGCAAAACCTGTGGGAGCGAGGCTTGCCCGCGATGACGTCAGTGCAAACGCCACAAGGCAATGGGCCGCTTAGGGATATCGACCATGCAATGGATGTTCATGCTGATTGGGCTGCTGCTGGGCTGGCTACTCGACGAGTCGTTCAGCGATGCGCTGTTGGGCGCTTTGCTCGGGCTGGGTATTGGCCAGGCCATCCGCATCGGCCGCTTGAGTACTCAAACCGCCGAGCAGCGACGCATGCTCGATCAGGCGCAAGTTGCGCTGCATGCGGTCGAGCAGCGATTGGCATTGCTGGAAGTGTCGGGCGTCAAAACACCTGAAACCAGTGAACCTGCGGCTGGCGAGCCGGTTCCATCCCCTGAAATCATTCTCGAGCAAGCCCCTGTCGCATCCCCGGAGCTGATCTGGGAGCTGCCGCCTGAATTTGAACCCATCACGGCGGCCACCACCGAAGCCAGTCGTCCGCCGCCCGCTGATGCCTGGAAACCCGAACCGATTGCCCGTGAACCACAACAACCGGCGGCGTCTCGCGGCCCGAACTTCATCGAGCGCGCCATCAGCGGCGCGCGCAACTGGCTGTTCGGCGGCAATACCGTGCTGCGAGTTGGCGTGGTGCTGTTGTTCCTTGGCCTGGCCTTCCTGTTGCGCTATGCCACCGAGGGCATGGTGGTGCCGGTCGAGTTGCGTTACGCCGGTGTCGCGGCGGCGGCCTTGGGCTTGCTCGCGCTGGGCTGGTGGCTGCGTCTGCGCAACAGCAATTACGCGTTGATGCTGCAAGGCACCGGGATTGCAGTGTTGTACCTGACCGTATTTGCCGCGATGCGTCTGCATCCGTTGCTCGACCCCACGGCTGCACTGGGGCTGTTGGTGGTGGTGACGGTGTTCTCGGCGATTCTCGCCATTACCCAAAACGCCTTGGGCTTGGCCGCCGCAGCTGCCCTGGGTGGTTTCGCCGCGCCGATCCTGACCTCCACCGGCGCCGGCAACCATGTCGCGCTGTTCAGCTACTTCGCCTTGCTCAATGCCGGCATCCTCGCCATCGCGTGGTTCAAGGCCTGGCGGCTGCTTAACCTGATCGGGTTTGTCGGCACCTTCGGCATCGGGTTGGCCTGGGGCCTGCGTTCCTATACACCGGAATTGCTGTGGAGTACCGAGCCGTTCCTGATTCTGTTTTTCCTGATGTACCTGGCCATCGGCTTGTTGTTCGCCCGGCGCAAACTGCTGGAAATGAGCGATGCGCCCGAGGACGACAGCCGCGAGGCGTTGCTGCACTGGTCGGCGCGCAAGGGCGATTACGTCGACGGCACGATGCTGTTCGCCCCTCCGCTGGTGGGTTTCGGTTTGCAGTTCGCGCTGGTGGAGCATCTGGAATTTGCCGCCGCCTTCAGCGCCTTGGCACTGGGCATGATTTACATGGGGCTGGCCCGGTTGCTGATGGGCGGTCGAGCGCTGTTATTGGCGGAAACCTGTCTGGCACTTGGCGTGATCTTCGCCAGCCTGGCGATTCCTTTGGGGCTCGATGCGCGTTGGACCGCAGCCGCCTGGGCGGTGGAAGGTGCGGGGATATTCTGGCTCGGCCTGCGTCAACAACGACCGCTGGCGCGAGCCTTTGCCTTGCTGCTGCAGCTGGGCTCGGCACTGGCCTTTCTCAGTGAGCTGCGGACTGGTGAGAGCAGCCTGCTCGATGGCGCACCGCTGGGAGCGTTGATGCTCGGCGTGGCGCTGCTGTTCAGCTTCTACCAATTACGCAAAGCGTTGCCTGAACAGGCGTCGCAGTGGGAGCGCCAAGCGCTGCCGGTGCTGGCCTGCCTGGGGCTGACGTTCCTCTATCTGCTGGCGCCGCTGTTCTTCTTCACTCATGGCACGGCGATCAGTTGGGCGCTGGCCGGGTTGGCGACGCTGTTCGTCGGCCTGCGCCTGCAATCGAGAACCTTCCTGTTCACCGCGTTCGCCGTGCAACTGCTTGGCGGTGCGTTGTTCCTGTTGCGGCTGCAAGGGGCGGGCGGTGAGTCTGCCGCGGTGTTCAGCGCCGGTTGGAGCGGTTTGCTCAGCGCGTCCCTGATCGGGCTGGCATTGATCGCCGGGATGTTGCTGGCGGCCCGCGACGAAATGGTGCGCAGCGACGTGCGTTTGCTGCGCGGCTTGTCAGTGGTGTTGCTGGCCGGTCTGGTGCTGATCAACCTCGCGGTGCTGTTCGTGTTGCCGTGGCAAACCGCGAGCGCGGTGTGGGCCGCCAGTGGTTTGTTCATCATCTGGTTGAGCCTGTACCTGAAGCAGCGGGTGAGTTTTGTCTTTGGTCTGCTGTTGCAGGTGATCGGCGGCGTGGCGTTCCTGTTCGCCGGGCCAGACCTGCTCGGCCCGCTGCTCAGCGAAGGGTTGCGACCGTTGGCGCATAGCGGTTTCTGGACGCCGCTGGTGCTGGGGCTGGCCGCCTTCGTCGGGGCCTGGCGTTTGCAGCTCGGCAACCATGCCTCGGCCTTCGATGGGTTGAGCCTGCAGCGCTTGTCCGAAGTATTGCTGGTGTGGGGCGCGGGTTGGTGGGCGCTGGCGTGGGTCAGTGAAGTGCTGCGCTTTGCGCCGTTGAATCTGCAAGCCACCTTGTTGCTGGCCGTCGCCGCCGTGAGTGTCGCGCTGTGGACGGTATTGGCGCTGCGCCTGAAGTGGTCGTCGCTGGGCTTGCTCTGCACGTTGCTGATTCCCGCTGCCGGTTTGGTGCTGCTCGCGGCCTGGCATTCGCGTTATCACCCGGCCGCCAACTTCGGCTGGCTGGTTTGGATCGCGGTGTTTGTCGTGCATTTCATCTCGCTGCGGCGTCTGGCGCCGACGCTGCCCGCAACAGCCCTGAGCACCGCCCATGTGCTCGGCTGCTGGCTGTTGATCGGCGTGTTGGCCCTGGAGCTGCGTTACGGTCTGCTGCTGTTGTCGGAACAGTACAACGCCTGGCGCTGGTTGGGCTGGGCGATTCTGCCGAGCCTGTATCTGGTGCTGATGGCTGCACCGCGTGCGTGGCCATGGCCGGTGTCGGCTTATCCCCGCGAGTACCGGGTCTATGCCGCTGCGCCGTTGGCACTGTTGATGCTCGGCTGGTTCTGGTTGGCGAACATCGCCAGTGACGGCACCGCCGAGCCGTTGCCATATGTGCCACTGATCAACCCGCTGGAGCTGGGCCTGCTGTTTGCCCTGTTCGGCGTTTACATCTGGTCTCGCAGCGCCGTGGCGCAACTGGCAATTCGCAAGGAGTACGCCGATAACGCCACGCAAGTGATCGCCGGGGTTTCGCTGTTCGTCTTCTTCACCGCGCTGGTGATGCGCGCGGCTCACCATTGGGGTGGCGTGCCGTACGCGCTGGATCTGCTGCTTGGGTCGATGTTGGTGCAGGCCGGCCTGTCCATCGTCTGGACCCTGATGGCCCTGAGTCTGATGATCGGTGGGCATCTGCGTCATCGCCGCGAAGTCTGGCTGATCGGCGCGGCGCTGATCGCGTTGGTGGTCGCCAAGCTGTTCTTCGTTGAATTGAGTAACCGCGGCGGGCTCGCGCGGATCGTGTCGTTTATCGGCGTTGGCGTGTTGCTGTTGGTGGTGGGCTATTTCGCTCCATTGCCACCCAAGCGTGCCGAAGCTGTGCCGGATGTTGAAAAACCGGCCCCTGAAACCGAAGGAGTGTCGTCTTGAGTCAGAAACTGAACCTGGGCTGGTGGGGGGCTGTGGTGTTGGGTGTGACGCTGTCGGCCGGCGCGCAGGAAAAACCGGCGGACTTTGCCGCGCAGGTGCCGTTGTCGGTGAGTGGCGAAGGCCCGTGGTATCGCCTGGAATTGCCCTTGGGCGTGCAACTGAAAGCGCGGCAAACCGATCTCAGCGATCTACGCGTGTTCAACGCCGCCGGTGAGCCTCAGGCTTATGCGCTGGCCCGAGAACCCGCGCAGACCCGCGAAAACCGCACACTTCACGACGTGAAGTGGTTCCCGTTGTACAACTCGGCGGAAGCCACCGAACGCGCGCCGAGTGTCCGCGTGCAATCGAACACCAACGGCACGTTGATCGAGGTGCAGCCGTCCAGCCAGTTGGAGGCGGGCGAAGAAGAGCTGCGCGGCTGGTTACTCGATGCCAGTCGAATCAAGGCGCCGTTACAGCAATTGATCCTCGATTGGACCAGCGATCGCGACGGCTTCCAGCGTTTCAGCATCGAAGCCAGCGACGATTTGCAGCATTGGCAGTCGTGGGGCGAAGGGCAAGTGGCACGTCTGACGTTTGCCGACGAACGGGTTGAGCAACATGAGGTCGGCCTGCCGGGGCAATCGGCGCGCTATCTGCGTTTGCTGTGGAGCTCACCGCAATCGGCGCCAGCGCTGACGTCGGCGCAACTGGAAAGCACCAACCCTCGCACCTTGCCGCTGCCGTTGGTCTGGTCACAACCGTTGGCTGGCACCAGCGTGAAGGCCGGTGAGTACATCTGGCAATTGCCGATGGGGTTGAATGTCCAGCGCTTGCAGATCGAGCTGAATCAGCCCAACAGCCTGGCACCGGTGACATTGTCGGGTCGCCGGGAAACCAGCCTGCCGTGGCAAACGCTGACCAGCGGTTTGCTCTACCGCTTGACCCAGAATGGCCAGGACGTGGTGCAGAACGAATTGCAGCTGCCGGGCCAGACCGTGCAGCAATTGAAGCTGACGGTGGATGAGCGCGGCGGTGGCCTGGGCGCCGAAGCGCCGACCGTGCGGTTTGCCGTGCGCTCCACGCAACTGGTGTTCCTGGCACGCGGTGCCGGGCCTTATACGCTGGCGTTGGGGAGTGCGACGGTGAAGGCGGCGAGCTTGCCGTTGTCGACGCTGATTCCCGATTACAGCGCGGCGAAGCTGGCGGCGTTGGGCAAGGCGACCGTGGAAGGTGGGGTCGTGGTGACTCCGGCGGCGACCGTGCCTGCGGTGGCGGACACGAACTGGAAGAAATTCGGGTTGTGGGCGGTGCTGTTGCTCAGTGTGCTGTTTTTGGGGGCCATGGCGTTCAGCTTGCTGCGCAAGCCACCCGTCAAATCCTAGGCTGGCGTTTCGCGCCAGATCGCGGGCAAGCCTCGCTCCCACAGGATTGGTGGATTACCTGTAGGAGCGAGGCTTGCCCGCGAAGGCGTCCTTCCGGCCTCCAAAAATATTGAAACCTGTCGCCAATCAAGGCCCCATTTCGAACTACGCTCAACCCCGCACATGAACTCTATTGGGTGTATCACGTCTGATAGGAGGAAATGCGCCCCGACTCGCGTTAAACTGCGCGGGTTTTTAGCCCCCCCATTCCACCGGAGCCGTCCATGTCCCGCGTTACCTTGAGTCGCTATTTGATTGAGCAGACCCGTAGCAACAACACTCCTGCCGATCTGCGCTTCCTGATCGAAGTGGTGGCGCGTGCTTGCAAGGAAATCAGCCACGCCGTCTCTAAAGGCGCCCTGGGTGGTGTTCTGGGCAGCATGGGCACTGAAAACGTCCAGGGCGAAGTGCAGAAGAAGCTCGACGTGATCTCCAACGAAATCCTGCTCGAAGCCAACGAGTGGGGCGGTCACCTGGCCGGCATGGCGTCCGAAGAAATGGACAACGCCTACCAGATCCCTGGCAAATACCCGAAAGGCGCGTACCTGCTGGTATTCGACCCACTGGACGGTTCGTCGAACATCGACATCAACGCGCCGGTCGGCACCATCTTCTCGGTACTGCGTTGCCCGAACGAATACCTGAGCCAGAACGAACCTCTGAACGAGAAGGCTTTCCTGCAGCCAGGCACCGAGCAGGTAGCCGCCGGTTATGCCATCTACGGCCCGCAGACCATGCTGGTACTGACCTTGGGCGACGGCGTGAAAGGCTTCACCCTGGACCGCGAAATGGGCAGCTTCGTGCTGACCCATGAAGACATCAAGATCCCGGAGTCCACTCAGGAGTTCGCGATCAACGCGTCCAACCAGCGTCACTGGGAAGCTCCGGTACAACGCTACGTCAGCGAATTGCTGGCTGGCGAAGAAGGCCCGTTGAAAAAGAACTACAACATGCGCTGGGTCGCGGCGATGGTCGCGGACGTGCACCGCATCCTGACCCGCGGCGGTCTGTTCATGTACCCACGCGACAGCCGTGAGCCGTCCAAGCCGGGCAAGCTGCGTCTGATGTACGAAGCCAACCCGATGTCGTTCCTGGTGGAACAAGCCGGCGGCGCGTCCACTGACGGCCACCAGCGCATCCTCGACATCCAGCCGGAAGGCCTGCACCAGCGTGTTGCGGTGTTCCTCGGTTCGAAAGAAGAAGTTGCCCGCGTCACGGCCTATCACAAGGAATAAACCATGACCGCGCCCTGGCAGCCGTTACTCGAATGGTGGTTTGGATCTTTCGAATCACCCAACGAAATAGCGGCTGACAAGGGCAAGTTATGGTTCGGCAAGCGCGACAGCCAGGACCTCGAAGCGCGGATGCGTTTCGGGGACCAGGTCGAGCAGGCACTGGCCGGCGGATTGACCGATTGGGCGCAACGCCCCGAAGGTTGGCTGGCCCTGGTGCTGTTGCTCGATCAACTTCCGCGAATGATCTTTCGCGATACCCCCAAATCCTTTTCAGGCGATCTCAGGGCTCAGGCTCTGGTAGCGCAAGGCATTGCTGCGGATTTCGATCGGCAACTGCGGCCGATCCAGCGGGTGTTTATCTATCTGGTGTTTGAGCACTGCGAAAATCTGGCGGTGCAGAACGAAGCGGTTTCGCGGTTTCTTGATCTGGTTAAACAGCAACCCGAGGCGGATCGGGCGGTGTTTGCCGACAACCTGGATTATGCCGAGCGGCATCAGAAGATCATTGCGCGGTTTGGACGGTTTCCCCATCGCAATGCGGTGTTGGGGCGTGAATCTACGGCTGAGGAAGTTGAGTTTCTTTCAGGCCCCGGATCCCGCTTCTAGCTTTTCGTTGTTGCTGATGACGCCATCGCGGGCAAGCCCGCTCCCACAGTGATCTCTGTCGTACACAAAATTTGTGTCCACCGAAGATTATTGTGGGAGCGGGCTTGCCCGCGATGAGGCCGGTGAGAGCGCCTTAGATCCTGAAACTACCCACCAACTGCTTCAACCGCGCCGCCTGCTGCTCAAGGTCAGCACACGCACGCAACGTCGACTGCAAATTCTCCACACCTTCCTGGTTCAGCGTGTTGATCTCGGTGATGTCGACGTTGATCGACTCGACCACAGCAGTTTGCTCCTCGGTCGCGGTCGCCACGGACTGGTTCATGCCGTCGATCTCACCGATGCGCTGCGTCACGCTGCCCAGGCGCTCGCCAGCCTGGTTGGCGATGCCGACGCTGCTTTCGCTCTGGCGCTGGCTGTCGGTCATGGTGCTGACCGCTTCACGGGCGCCGACTTGCAGTTCTTCGATCATCTTCTGCACTTGCTGCGCCGAATCCTGAGTGCGGTGGGCGAGGTTGCGCACCTCATCGGCAACCACGGCAAAACCACGGCCGGCTTCACCGGCACGGGCCGCTTCGATGGCCGCGTTGAGCGCCAGCAGGTTGGTTTGCTGCGAGATGCTGGTGATCACTTCCAGAATCTGGCCGATGTTCACCGTGTTGCTGTTCAGGGTTTCGATGTTGCCGCAGGAATCACTGATTTTTGCCGATAGCTGCTGCATGGCGGCGATGGTTTTATCCACCACTTGCTGACCGTCTTCGGCCAAGGCACGGGCGTCGCTCGAATGTTGCGAGGCGAGGGCGGCGTTCTGGGCGATTTCCTGGGCGGCGGCGCCCAATTCGTTGATTGCTGCAGCCACGCTGCTGGTGCGTGAGGCCTGCTGATCGGAGTTGAACATCGACGAGTTAGAAGCCGCGACAACCCGTAAGGCGACTTCGTTCACCTGGCCGGTGGCCGAGGACACTTCACGGATCGAGGTATGAATACGTTCCACAAAGCGATTGAACGAAATACCCAGCGCGCCGAATTCATCCTGGCCGTGAATAGTCAGGCGTTTGGTCAGGTCGCCTTCGCCCTCGGCGATGTCATGCATGGCGCGGCCCATGGTCAGCAGCGGTTGCATCAGCACACGGATCAACATGC
Source organism: Pseudomonas sp. F-14 TE3482 (assembly GCF_053629455.1). Taxonomy (NCBI): domain Bacteria; kingdom Pseudomonadati; phylum Pseudomonadota; class Gammaproteobacteria; order Pseudomonadales; family Pseudomonadaceae; genus Pseudomonas; species Pseudomonas sp. F-14 TE3482. The sequence goes on along the minus strand of NZ_JBRJII010000001.1, from coordinate 817,297 downwards.
TCAGCAGCGCGATGATGATCACCACGGCGATGACCATGGCGATGATCGCCGAGGTGCGGAATTCGCTGAGCATCGAGAACGCGGTGTCTTTATCCAGCACCAGCGCCACGTACCAGTCTGCAGACGGCACGCCGTTGACGTGAGTGAAGGAGATGAACCGGGTTTTGCCGTCCAGTTCGACTTCCTTCAGGCCCGGGCTGATTTTCGGCGCCCCGTTGGGGTAAGCGTCAGCCAGGTTCTTGAGCACCAGTTTGCTGTCCGGGTGGATCAGGATCTTGCCGTCGGCGCTGACGATAAATGCATGGCCATGACCGCCGAAGTTCAGCGAGTTGATGATTGCGCTGACGCTGGACAGATCAATGTCTGCACCGGCGACGCCAATCATTTGATTCTGGTGCTTCACCGGCGTGGCAACGGTAATCACCAGTTTGCCCGACGATGCCGCAATGTAGGGTTCGGTGACGATGGTCTGTTGCGCGTTGTTGGCCGCCTTGTACCAACCACGGGCGCGCGGGTCGTAGTCCGCGGCGCGATTGCCGGCCGGGACCGAGAACATCACGCCATCGGTGCCGCCGAAGTAGCTCAGCTGAAAGTTGCCGGTGTAGGCCGGCAGATCGATGGCGCGCTTGAGATTGGCCTGGGCGCTGCCGTCCACGGCGATTTGCTGGGACAGCGATTGCAGCAATTGAATGCGGCTTTCCAGCCAGGTCTGAATGTTGCTGGTGGTCAGGCTGCCGAGTTCCTGCATCGAGGACTCGGTATTGCTGAGCAGGGTCTGCCGCTGGCGGTAGTCGTTGAACAGGATGAAACAGGCGAATGCAACGGCCACCACAAGGGCGGCCGCCAGCAGGATTTTGTGGCTGAATTTCATGTTTCTGGTCATTAAATGAGCTACCGCGAAGGGCTGGTCAACAAGGGGTGTCAATTTGCCACAGTGGAAGGCTTTACACTGCTTCTATGTCGACTGGCCGGCGCCAAAGATTAGGCGGCCTGCGGGAAAACCGACGAAATACTCAGCGGCGATAAAAAAGTGGCTGATTTATCGTAAAGGGCAGACGGATGGCCGAACAAATAGCCGCAGGGTCAGGGAACCAGACAAGGGTTTTCTCTTCTAAGCTTCAGCTTGGCAGCCATGCCATTCCCTACGCCCCAGGAGTTACACCATGTCGCTGCGATCTATCGCCTTGCTCTCGTTCTGCGTGTTGTTGGCAGCGTGCGGCAAGATCAATCAGGAAAATTATTCGAAGCTGTCGACCGGCATGCCCAAGGCCGAGGTTGAAACCTTGCTGGGCAAACCGACCGATTGCTCCGGCGCACTCGGCATGTCCAGTTGCACCTGGGGTGACAAAAACAGCTTTATCAGCGTGCAGTATGCCGGTGACAAAGTGCTGATGTTTTCTGGCCAAGGCCTGAAGTAAACCGGGGCTATTCGCCCACGGGAGAAAAAAATAATGAAGCGGTTACTGATCGTACTTTTTGCCGGCCTGGTATTGGCCGGCTGCGCCACTTCTGGCGTAGATCCGTTGGCACCCAAGACCGTCAACACGGTCAACCTCAAGCGCTACCAGGGAACCTGGTACGAACTGGCGCGTCTGCCGGTGTATTTTCAGCGCAACTGCGCACAATCCGAGGCCCATTACAGTCTCAAGCCTGAAGGTGACATGGCGGTGCTGAACCGCTGCCTGACGTCGGACTGGCAATGGGAAGAGGCCAAAGGCACGGCTTATCCCCAGGTACCCGGCAAGGCCGACAAGCTGTGGGTCGAGTTCGATACCTGGTTCTCGCGACTGATCCCGGGTGTGGCGAAGGGAGAATACTGGGTGTTGTACGTCAGCGATGATTACAAGACCGCGATTGTCGGCGACCCGAGCCGCCGTCACCTCTGGCTGCTGTCACGCACCCCGACGGTCAATGGCGTGGTGCGGGAAGAGCTGCTGAGCAAGGCGCGTCAGCAGGGTTATGACACGACGCGACTGATCTGGCGCGCGTCGGATAGCAAGATGGCCAAGACTTCCAACTGATTACGCATAACTCTGTGGGAGCGAGCCTGCTCGCGATAGCGGACCTTCAGTCAACTTCATTGTTGAATCTGATGGCCCCATCGCGAGCAGGCTCGCTCCCACATTGTTTTTGGTGTTAGCCCAGAAGTTCGCGCAGCACCTGGGTAAACGCCCGATTACTCTCTTCTTCCCCGGCATGCCGCCCGTCACGCACAACCCACTGGCCGTTGACCAGCACATCCCGCACCTGACGGTCACCACCGGCAAACAGCCAACGATTGAGAATCCCGTCGCCACTGGCCGTCGCCAGATACGGATCGTTGCCATCCAGCACCAGCCAATCCGCACGCTTGCCCACTTCCAGGGCGCCAATCGGCTGCCCCAGCGCCTGGACACCGCCATCCAGCGCGGCGTCGTACAGTGTGCGGCCGACCATCGGCTGATCCGCGCCATACAAACGATTTCGCCGCTGATCGCGCAGACGCTGGCCGTATTCCAGCCAGCGCAATTCTTCCACCACGCTCAATGACACATGGCTGTCGGAACCGATGCCCATGCGCCCGCCCTGTGCCAGCAAGTCTACTGCCGGAAAAATCCCGTCGCCGAGGTTGGCTTCGGTGGTCAGGCATAGACCCGCGATGGCGCGGCTCTTGGCCATGAGGGTGACTTCTTCCGGGTTGGCGTGGGTCGCGTGGACCAGGCACCAGCGCTGATCGACGTCGGTGTTTTCGTACAGCCATTGCAGTGGACGGCGACCGCTCCAGCCCAGGCAGTCATCGACTTCCTTCTGTTGTTCGGCAATGTGAATGTGTACCGGACACTGCTTGTCGCTGGCCGCCAGCACTTCGCTGATCTGCTGCGGGGTGACCGCGCGCAACGAGTGGAAACACAAACCCAGGGCCTGCGCCGGTTGCTGCGCCAGGATCGGCTGCAAGCGCGACTGGAGTTTGAGGTAGTTTTCGGTGCTGTTGATAAAGCGGCGCTGACCTTCGTTCGGGGCCTGGCCACCAAAACCGGAGTGGCTGTAGAGCACTGGCAGCAGGGTCAAGCCGATACCGGCGGAGCTGGCGGCCTGGCTGATGCGCAACGCCAGTTCGGCCGGGTCTGCGTACGGTTGGCCGCTCGTATCGTGGTGTACATAATGAAATTCCGCGACCGAGGTGTAACCGGCCTTGAGCATTTCGATGTACAGCTGACGGGCGATGACGCCGAGTTGGTCCGGGCTGATTTTTCCGACGAGCCGGTACATCAAATCGCGCCAGGTCCAGAAACTGTCATTCGGATTACCCGCCACTTCCGCCAGCCCGGCCATGGCGCGCTGGAAGGCGTGGGAGTGTAAATTCGGCATCCCCGGCAGTAGCGGACCGCTCAGCCGTTCGGCGTCATCTGCGTGAGAATCGGCCTGGATATGGGTCAGCACGCCATCGGCGCTGACCTCAAGACGTACATTGTTGGCCCATCCACTAGGCAGCAGCGCGCGTTCGGCAAAGAAGGCGGACATGGTTCAGCACCCCATCGTGTGTTATTTGTATATACATATACAGACGTTTGCCTGCTCGGTAAACTCCGGCAAGCTAGCAACCTCTAACAGATGAACAAGGATTAACCGTGCCGACTCCCTCTGCCACATTGCCGCCGAATGCCAATCTGAGCGCCAATCTGGGCGACAGTCCGGCGCCCTTGTACGCCCGCGTCAAACAGATGATCACCCAGCAGATCGACAGTGGAAACTGGCCGCCGCATTACCGCGTTCCGTCGGAAAGCGAGTTGGTCAGCCAGCTGGGTTTCAGCCGCATGACCATCAACCGCGCCCTGCGCGAGATGACCGCCGATGGCCTGTTGGTGCGTATGCAAGGCGTCGGAACGTTCGTCGCCGAACCGAAAAGCCAGTCCGCCCTGTTTGAAGTGCACAACATCGCCGACGAAATTGCCTCCCGTGGCCATCGCCATACATGCAAGGTGATCACCCTCGAAGAAGAGGCCGCCGGTTCCGAGCGGGCCCTGGCGCTGGACATGCGCGAAGGGCAGAAAGTGTTTCACTCGCTGATCGTGCATTTCGAAAACGATATTCCGGTGCAAATCGAAGACCGTTTCGTCAACGCGCTGGTGGCGCCGGAGTACCTCAAGCAAGACTTCACCCTGCAAACGCCTTACGCCTATCTGAATCAGGTTGCGCCGCTGACCGAAGGCGAGCACGTGGTCGAAGCGATTCTTGCCGAGCCGTCTGAATGCAAATTGCTGCAGATTGAAAAGGGCGAGCCGTGCCTGCTGATTCGTCGCCGCACCTGGTCCGGCCGTCAGCCAGTGACCGCCGCCCGTTTGATCCACCCCGGTTCCCGTCATCGTCTGGAAGGACGGTTCCATAAATAAAGAGCCATAAATGAGCCAGTTGAAAGTTTTACGCGCAGCAGACTACCCGCGCATGCCGTGGAAAAACGGCGGCGGCAGCACTGAAGAAATCACCCGTGATGGAGGTGCCGGCCTTGAGGGTTTCGGCTGGCGGCTGTCCATTGCCGACATAGGCGAGTCGGGCGGGTTTTCCACCTTTGCCGGCTATGAGCGGGTGATCACCGTGCTGCAAGGCGAGGGCATGACCTTGCGCGTCGACGGCCAGGACACGCGGCCGTTGTTACCGCTGGACCCGTTTGCTTTCAGTGGCGAGAGTCATGTGTCCTGTACATTGCTCGGCGGGCCGATCCGCGACTTCAACCTGATTTATGCACCGCAGCGTTATAGCGCGCGGTTGCAGTGGCTGGAGGGTGAGCAGCGGTTTTTCAGTTCGGCCGGCACCGTGCTGGTGTTCAGCGTGGCTGAACAGCTTGAAGTGACGGTGGGTAACAACGCCTCTCAGTTAGGGCGCCATGATTGCCTGCAACTGGACGGTAACGTTGGCCTGCTGGATATCTCCATCAAGGGCCAGTGCTGTGTGATCGAGCTGATCGCGCGCGGTTAACTGTGGCGAGGGAGCTTGCTCCCGCTCGGCTGCGCAGCAGTCGTCAATGCAGTATCCCGGTTCTTCTGACACACCACTTGCTCCGATTTTTGGGTCTGCTTCGCAGCCCAGCGGGAGCAAGCTCCCTCGCCACAAAAACAGTAGCCCACGCCGTTTCCCATTGCGCACCACTTTGTTACCGAACGCCCCAGCTTGGCGCAAAACCACGCTCAAGTAACAGCTGCCACGCCCTTCGCAAAATCCCCCAGAAAAATTTCATCTTCGCCAGAACCCTTGACTCAGGCGCTCTCCAGCCATTTTCAAAACTTTTCTTGAACACCCATCCAGCAAGTTGGCCGCTTGATTGCATATGCTTGTATGTACAAGTAAAGACGTATGCGTATGAGTCGATTCGAGACTCCTCGCAACGTCCACTGATTCGCTTGTGTCGCGTTGACGCGCACAGGCTGGCTTGCCCACCGCCAGGGTTGGTTTGGATTGATCGCTGAGGAGTCTTTTTCGTGACTGACAATACCCAGAAACCTACTAAATACCGCAATGTAGAAATCCGTGCCGCACGCGGTAACAAGCTGACCGCCAAAAGCTGGCTGACTGAAGCGCCGCTGCGCATGCTGATGAACAACCTCGACCCGGAAGTCGCCGAGAACCCTAAAGAACTGGTGGTTTACGGTGGCATCGGTCGTGCGGCACGTAATTGGGAATGCTACGACAAGATCGTCGAAAGCCTGACCAACCTGAACGACGACGAGACCCTGCTGGTGCAATCCGGCAAGCCGGTCGGCGTGTTCAAGACCCACAGCAACGCCCCGCGTGTGCTGATCGCCAACTCCAACCTGGTGCCACACTGGGCGAGCTGGGAACACTTCAACGAACTCGACGCCAAAGGCCTGGCCATGTACGGCCAGATGACCGCTGGCAGTTGGATCTACATCGGCAGCCAGGGCATCGTTCAGGGCACCTACGAAACCTTCGTCGAAGCCGGTCGCCAACACTACAACGATGACCTGAAAGGTCGTTGGGTCCTGACCGCAGGCCTCGGCGGCATGGGCGGCGCTCAGCCTCTGGCTGCAACACTGGCCGGTGCTTGCTCGCTGAACATCGAATGCCAGCAGGTCAGCATCGATTTCCGCCTGAACAGCCGTTATGTCGATGAGCAAGCCACCGACCTCGACGACGCGCTGGCCCGCATCGCCAAATACACCAAGGAAGGCAAAGCGATTTCCATCGCTCTGCTGGGCAACGCGGCTGAAATCCTGCCGGAACTGGTCAAGCGTGGCGTGCGCCCGGACATGGTCACCGACCAGACCAGCGCCCACGACCCACTCAACGGCTACCTGCCAGCCGGCTGGACCTGGGAAGAGTACCGCGCTCGCGCCAAGACCGAGCCGGCTGCCGTGGTCAAAGCCGCCAAGCAGTCCATGGCCGTGCACGTTAAAGCGATGCTCGAATTCCAGAAAATGGGTATTCCGACCTTCGACTACGGCAACAACATCCGTCAGATGGCACAAGAAGAAGGCGTTGAAAACGCGTTCGACTTCCCAGGCTTCGTACCGGCTTACATCCGTCCGCTGTTCTGCCGCGGCATCGGCCCATTCCGTTGGGCTGCGCTGTCGGGCGATCCGCAGGACATCTACAAGACCGACGCCAAAGTAAAAGAACTGATCCCGGACGACGCCCACCTGCACAACTGGCTGGACATGGCCCGCGAGCGCATCAGCTTCCAGGGTCTGCCGGCACGTATCTGCTGGGTTGGCCTGGGCCTGCGCGCCAAGCTGGGTCTGGCTTTCAACGAAATGGTGCGCAGTGGTGAATTGTCCGCGCCAATCGTGATCGGTCGCGATCACCTGGACTCCGGCTCTGTTGCCAGCCCGAACCGCGAAACCGAATCGATGCAGGACGGTTCCGACGCTGTGTCCGACTGGCCACTGCTCAACGCTCTGCTCAACACCGCGAGCGGCGCGACCTGGGTTTCCCTGCATCACGGCGGCGGCGTCGGCATGGGCTTCTCCCAGCACTCGGGCATGGTGATTGTCTGCGACGGTACGGACGAAGCGGCCGAGCGTATCGCTCGCGTACTGCATAACGACCCGGCTACCGGTGTCATGCGTCACGCCGATGCGGGTTACCAGATCGCAATCGACTGTGCCAAGGAGCAGGGTCTGAACCTGCCGATGATTACCGGTAAATAACCCAAATCCCTGTGGGAGCTGGCTTGCCAGCGATAGCGGCGGCAATGCTGGAATTGATGTTGAAGGTGCCGACGTCATCGCGGGCAAGCCCGCTCCCACAGGGTTCAGGTAAACCGGATAGAACAATTAAAACAATCCACAGAGGTTGAATCATGGCTGTTAATGACGATCGTGCAGGCAGTAAACCGTTGATCGAGAAACGTTCGATCGACTACATCCCGGAAGCGGAGAGACACGGTCGTCTGTTGAGCCAGTTCACTCTGTGGATGGGTGCCAACCTGCAAATCACCGCAATTGTGACCGGGGCCCTGGCCGTGGTGCTGGGCGGTGATGTGTTTTGGTCGTTGATTGGTCTGTTGATCGGTCAGCTGCTCGGCGGTGGCGTAATGGCGCTGCATGCGGCGCAAGGGCCCAAGCTTGGCCTGCCGCAGATGATCTCCAGCCGGGTACAGTTCGGCGTGTATGGTGCGGCCATCCCGATCGTGCTGGTGTGCCTGATGTACTTGGGCTTCACCGCAACGGGCACCGTGCTTTCCGGCCAGGCGCTGGGCCAGTTGTTTGGCGTCAGCGACAGCGTCGGGATCCTCATCTTCGCCAGTGTCATCGTGCTGGTCACGGTGCTCGGTTATCGGGTGATCCATTTCATCGGCCGTGTCGCCAGCGTCATTGGCGTGATTGCCTTCGTTTACCTGTTCAGTCGCCTGATGAGCCAGACTGACGTTGGCGCACTCCTGCAAATCCGCCATTTCAGCTGGAGCAGCTTCCTGCTCGCGGTGTCGCTCGCGGCGTCCTGGCAGATTGCCTTCGGCCCTTACGTGGCTGACTACTCACGCTACCTGCCGAGCAGCACGTCTTCGGTGAAAACCTTTTTCGCCGCTGGCGCCGGTTCGGTCATTGGCGCACAGGTGGCGATGATCCTCGGTGTGTTTGCCGCCGCCATGGCCAACGGGCAATTCGCCGGCCACGAAGTGGCTTACATCGTTGGCTTGAGCGGCAGCGGTGCCACTGCTGCGCTGCTGTACTTCAGCATCGCGTTCGGCAAGGTCACCATTTCAACGCTGAACTCCTACGGCAGCTTCATGTGCATTGCGACCATCATCAGCGGTTTCCGTGGAGACCTGCGGGTAACGCGCTTACAGCGTCTGGTCTTCGTGCTGGTCATCGTTGGCACTGCGACCCTGATCGCGTTGCTCGGTCAGCACTCGTTCCTCGGTGCGTTCAAGTCCTTCATCCTGTTCTTGCTGGCCTTTTTCACGCCATGGAGCGCGATCAACCTGGTGGACTACTACTGCATCACTCGCGAGCGCTATGACGTGCCGGCGCTGGGCGATCCGAACGGTCGCTATGGCCGTTGGAACCCCCTCGGTATCAGCGTCTATGTCTTCGGTGTGCTGGTGCAACTGCCGTTCATCGCTACCAAGTTCTATACCGGTCCGCTGGTGGACGCTCTGGGCGGTGTGGATATTTCCTGGATCATCGGTCTGGTGCTTCCCGCAGGCCTGTATTACGTGTGCGCGAAAAAATGGCACAGCGCAGTACCCGATCACCTGATTCTGCCGGTCGAGCAGGACAGCGATGTACAACCTGAAACAAGCGGGGCCGGTCGCGCTGCTGCGCAGGCCTGACTGGACGTGGACAGGGCTGGATGCCTCTTGACTGCCGTAAGCCAACTCATGATTAGGAGCGTCAAACAATGAAATCGAACAAGACCCTGCTGACCACATTGCTTTCCATGGGCCTGCTGGCCAGTGCTGGCGCCACCCAGGCGGCTGGCTGGTGCGAATCGGGCAAACCGGTGAAATTCGCCGGCCTGAACTGGGAAAGCGGCATGCTGCTGACCGACGTGATGCAAATCGTGTTGGAGAAAGGCTACGACTGCAAGACCGACAGCCTGCCAGGCAACTCCATCACCATGGAAAACGCCCTGAGCAGCAACGACATTCAAGTGTTTGCCGAAGAGTGGGTCGGTCGTAGCGAAGTCTGGAACAAGGCCGAGAAGGCCGGCAAGGTTATCGGTGTCGGCGCTCCGGTCGTTGGCGCGATCGAAGGCTGGTACGTGCCGCGTTACGTGATCGAAGGCGACGCCAAGCGCAAGCTGGAGCCTAAAGCCCCGGACCTGAAAGCGATTGCCGATCTGGGTAAATACGCTGCCGTGTTCAAGGATCAGGAAGAGCCATCCAAGGGCCGTTTCTATAACTGCCCGGCCGGCTGGACCTGTGAGCTGGACAACAGCGAAATGCTCAAAAGCTATGGTCTGGAAAGCACCTACACCAACTTCCGCCCAGGCACCGGCCCGGCGCTGGATGCGGCAGTGCTATCGAGCTACAAGCGTGGCGAACCGATCCTGTTCTACTACTGGTCGCCAACCCCGCTGATGGGCCAGGTCGACCTGGTCAAACTCGAAGAAAAGCCAGGCGTGGACAAGAGCGTGACCATCAAGGTCGGCCTGTCCAAGACCTTCCACGAGCAAGCCCCGGAACTGGTGGCCGTGCTGGAAAAGGTCAACTTGCCAATCGACCTGCTGAATCAGAACCTCGGGCGCATGGCCAAAGAGCGGATCGAATCGCCAAAACTGGCCAAGATCTTCTTGAAGGAACATCCTGAAGTCTGGCACGCATGGGTGAGCGAAGACGCAGCCAAAAAGATCGACGCGGCCTTGTAGGTCGAGTGTCTCCGACTGTCGGTAACGGCAGTCGGATGCTTGATCGCAACCCCTTGATTGAGAGTCTTTTTATGTTTCCCGAAAGCTTTACCTTTTCCATCGCCGACTGGGTCAACAGTTGGGTCGATTCGCTGGTCACCAACTACGGCGATGTGTTTCGCAGCATCTCCGACACCCTGCTGTGGGCCATCGTCAATCTCGAAGGTCTGCTGCGTGCGGCGCCCTGGTGGCTGATGCTGGCGATTGTGGCGGGCGTTGCCTGGCACGCGACCCGTAAAATCGTGACCACGTCAGTCATCGTCGGTCTGCTGTTCCTGGTGGGTGCGGTCGGCCTCTGGGACAAGCTGATGCAGACCCTGGCATTGATGATGGTGGCGACGGTCATCTCGGTGCTGATCGGCATTCCGCTGGGTATTCTCTCGGCGCGCAGCAATCGCCTGCGTTCGGTGCTGATGCCGCTGCTGGACATCATGCAGACCATGCCGAGTTTCGTGTACCTGATCCCGGTATTGATGCTGTTTGGCCTGGGCAAGGTCCCGGCGATTTTCGCCACAGTGATCTACGCCGCGCCGCCGCTGATCCGCCTGACCGATCTGGGTATTCGTCAGGTCGACGGTGAAGTGATGGAAGCGATCAACGCCTTCGGCGCCAATCGCTGGCAGCAACTGTTTGGCGTGCAACTGCCGCTGGCCCTGCCGAGCATCATGGCCGGGATCAACCAGACCACCATGATGGCCCTGTCGATGGTAGTAATCGCCTCGATGATCGGTGCCCGTGGCTTGGGTGAAGATGTGTTGGTGGGGATTCAGACCCTCAACGTCGGACGTGGCCTTGAAGCCGGTCTGGCGATCGTGATTCTGGCAGTGGTCATCGACCGCATTACTCAGGCGTATGGTCGGCCACGGCATGAGGTGAGCAAATGAGCAACGAAGCCATCAGCAAGATTGAAGTCAAAAACGTCTTCAAGATTTTCGGCAACCGTTCCAAAGACGCGCTGGAAATGATTCGCCAGAAAAAGACCAAGGACCAGGTCTTGGCCGAAACCGGTTGTGTGGTCGGCGTGAACGACCTGTCGCTGAGCATCGGCACCGGCGAGATCTTCGTGATCATGGGCCTGTCGGGTTCCGGCAAGTCGACCCTGGTGCGCCACTTCAATCGCCTGATCGACCCTACCAGCGGCGCGATCCTGGTGGACGGCGTGGACATCCTGCAATACGACATGGAAGCCCTGCGCGAGTTTCGCCGGCACAAGATCAGCATGGTGTTCCAGAGCTTCGGCCTGCTGCCGCACAAGACCGTGCTGGATAACGTCGCCTACGGCTTGAAAGTGCGTGGCGAGAGCAAGCAGATGTGCGCCGAGCGCGCGCTGCACTGGATCAACACCGTGGGCCTGAAGGGCTACGAAAACAAATACCCGCATCAGCTGTCTGGCGGTATGCGCCAGCGTGTGGGCCTGGCGCGCGCCCTGGCGGCGGACACCGACATCATCTTGATGGACGAAGCCTTCAGCGCCCTCGACCCGCTGATCCGCGCCGAAATGCAGGATCAGTTGCTGGAACTGCAAAAGACCCTGCACAAGACCATCGTCTTCATCACCCACGACCTCGACGAGGCCGTGCGCATCGGCAACCGCATCGCGATCCTCAAGGATGGCCGCCTGATTCAGGTCGGCACGCCACGAGAGATCCTGCATTCGCCGGCGGATGAGTATGTGGACCGGTTCGTACAGCGGCGGGCTGCGGTGGTTTGAGAAATTTGCGGTGATCGGGCGGGCCTCATCGCGGGCAAGCCCGCTCCCACAGGGATTGGTTGTGTTGCACAAATTTTCTTCACACAACAGAACACTGTGGGAGCGGGCTTGCCCGCGAAGGCGTCGGTAAATCTGCATCAATATTCAGGTTGTACGCACGAGGTTAATGATGTCCCAGGCTGAAAAAATCGTTATCGCCGACGCCCCGTTGCGTTGGCAGGATGTGGTCGCAGTCGCTCGTCACGGCGCGCAGCTCGATCTGTCGCCCCAGATCTGGGCGCGGATCGAGAACGCCCAGGCGATCGTCCAGCGCATCGTCGCCAGCGGCGAGCGTGCCTACGGCGTCAACACCGGCCTGGGTGCCTTGTGCAACGTCTCGCTCAAAGGCGAACAACTCAGCCAACTGTCGCGCAACACCTTGCTCAGTCACGCCTGTGGCGTCGGCGCACCCTTGGCCGACGAACAGACCCGCGCAATCATCTGCGCCGCTATTCGCAACTATAGCCATGGCAAATCCGGCATTCATCGCCGGGTGGTCGAAGCCCTGTTGGCACTGCTCAATCGCGGCATCACCCCGCAAGTACCGTCCCAAGGTTCGGTGGGCTACCTGACCCACATGGCCCACATCGGAATCACGCTGCTGGGTGTCGGCAATGTCAGCTATCGCGGGCAGATCGTTTCCGCGCAGCAGGCCTTGAGCGAGGAAGGTCTGCAACCGGTTCAGCTCGGCGCCAAAGATGGTTTGTGCCTGGTCAACGGCACGCCATGCATGACCGGTCTCAGCTGTCTGGCAATTGCCGATGCGACGCGTCTGGTGCAGTGGGCCGATGTGATCGGTGCCATGAGCTTCGAAGCTCAGCGTGGCCAGATTGCCGCGTTCGACGCCGAGATCATCGCGCTCAAGCCTCACCCGGGCATGCAGCAAGTCGGCATCAATTTACGGACGCTGCTCGATGGCAGTGAAGTGATTGCCAGCAGCAAGGGCATTCGTACTCAAGATGCGCTGAGCATCCGCTCGATCCCGCAAGTCCACGGCGCCGCTCGCGATCAACTTGAGCACGCGAAAAAGCAGATCGAAACCGAACTCAACTCTGTCACCGACAACCCGATGCTGCTGGGCACGCCGGACAACTTCCGGGTGATGTCCCAAGCCAACCCGCACGGTCAGTCAGTGGCATTGGCGGCGGATTTGCTGGCGATCGCCATGGCCGAAATCGGCTCCATCGCCGAGCGTCGGCTGGACCGCTTGATCAACCCGCACGTTAGCGGTCTGCCGGCGTTTCTGGTGGCCAATCCCGGGGTGAATTCCGGGATGATGATCGTCCAGTACGTTGCCGCGTCCCTGTGTGCGGAAAATCGCCAGTTGGCGCAACCGGCGGTGCTCGACAACTACGTTACCTCGGGCTTGCAGGAAGACCACTTGAGCATGGGCACCAACGCGGCGCTGAAGCTGCATCGCGCGTTGGAAAACTGCACGCAGATCCTCGCCATTGAATATTTGCTGGCATCCCAGGCTTTTGAATTCTTGAAAGAGCAACGTTTTGGTACTGGCACCGATACCGCATGGCGCCTGCTGCGTGAGCGGGTTTCGGCCTACGACCAGGACCGCTGGCTGGCACCGGACATTGCTGCCGCTGCCGGTGTTTTGAAAGACCCGATTTTGTTGCACAAGGCGTTACCCAACCTGAACTGAAATCCACAACACCAGCGTGCCAAGGCGCCAGCCCCTCTCAAAAAGTCGGGAAGCGACGGACAACGGAAATTTCCGGAGCGTCTGGTTAGTTAATAAAACTCTCAAAAGGAGAATGATGTGACTGCGCTTAATTTGATTCCCGGCCAACTGAGCCTTGCCCAACTGCGTGATGTTTATCAGCACCCGGTCAAAATCACCCTCGACAACAGTGCCTCGGCCCAGATCGAAGCCAGCGTTGCCTGCGTGGAACAGATCCTCGCCGAGAACCGCACCGCTTATGGCATCAACACCGGTTTCGGCCTGCTGGCTTCGACCCGTATCGCCAGCGAAGACCTGGAAAACCTCCAGCGCTCGCTCGTTTTATCCCACGCCGCCGGTGTCGGCGAGCCGATCAGCGACGCGCTGGTTCGACTGGTCATGGTGCTCAAGGTCAACAGCCTGAGCCGTGGCTTCTCGGGTATCCGTCGCGTGGTAATCGATGCACTGATCGCCCTGATCAATGCCGAGGTTTACCCGCACATTCCATTGAAAGGTTCGGTCGGCGCCTCCGGTGACCTGGCGCCATTGGCCCACATGTCGCTGGTACTGCTGGGTGAAGGCAAGGCGCGCTACAAAGGCGAGTGGCTGCCCGCCACCGAAGCGCTGAAAGTTGCCGGTCTGACCCCGTTGACCCTGGCTGCCAAAGAAGGTCTGGCACTGCTCAACGGTACTCAAGTGTCCACCGCTTACGCTCTGCGTGGCTTGTTTGAAGGCGAAGATCTGTTCGCCGGTGCCGTGGCGCTGGGCGCCCTGACCGTCGAAGCGGTATTGGGCTCGCGCTCGCCGTTTGACGCACGCATTCATGCGGCTCGCGGTCAGAAAGGCCAGATCGACGCCGCTGCCGCTTATCGCGATCTGCTGGGCGAGCGCAGCGAAGTGTCCGACTCGCACCAGAACTGCGAAAAGGTTCAGGACCCGTATTCCCTGCGCTGCCAGCCGCAAGTCATGGGCGCCTGCCTGACCCAGTTCCGTCAGGCCGCCGAAGTGCTCGCTGTCGAAGCCAACGCTGTATCGGACAACCCGTTAGTGTTCGCCGCTGAAGGTGATGTGATCTCGGGCGGTAACTTCCACGCCGAGCCGGTGGCCATGGCCGCCGACAACATGGCCCTGGCCATCGCCGAAATCGGTTCCCTGAGCGAACGCCGCATCTCGCTGATGATGGACAAGCATATGTCGCAACTGCCGCCATTCCTGGTGGCCAATGGCGGCGTGAACTCCGGCTTCATGATCGCCCAGGTGACTGCGGCGGCATTGGCCAGCGAGAACAAGGCGCTGTCTCATCCGCATTCGGTGGACAGTCTGCCAACGTCGGCCAACCAGGAAGACCATGTGTCGATGGCCCCGGCTGCCGGCAAGCGTCTGTGGGAAATGGCGGAAAACACTCGCGGCGTTCTCGCGGTGGAATGGTTGGCGGCCTGCCAGGGTCTGGATCTGCGTGAGGGTCTGAAGACCTCGACGAAACTGGAAAAGGCTCGTGCCATTCTGCGTGCCGAAGTGCCGTTCTATGAGAAGGATCGGTTCTTTGCGCCGGACATCAATGCTGCTAGCGAGCTTCTGGCGACTCGTTGCCTGAACGAGCTGGTTTCGGCGAAGTTGTTGCCTAGCCTGTAATGGCCTCTTCGCGAGCAAGCCCGCTCCCACATTGGATTGCGCTGAACCTGTGGGAGCGAGCCTGCTCGCGATTCGATTTTGCGTCGGATAAGAATAATTAAGGACGAAAAATGCAACAGCCAACAAAAGGTTTGAAACGCGGGCTCTCTGCCCGACATATTCGCTTCATGGCGCTGGGGTCGGCGATCGGCACCGGGCTGTTCTACGGTTCTGCTTCGGCCATCCAAATGGCCGGGCCGGCGGTACTGCTCGCTTACCTGATCGGTGGCGCGGCGGTGTTCATGGTCATGCGCGCCCTCGGCGAGATGGCGGTGCACAACCCGGTGGCCGGCTCATTCGGCCAGTACGCCAGCACCTATCTTGGGCCGATGGCGGGCTTCATCCTCGGTTGGACCTACGCGTTTGAAATGGTCATCGTCGGCATGGCCGACGTCACCGCGTTCGGTATCTACATGGGCTTCTGGTTTCCGGAAGTCGATCGCTGGATCTGGGTCCTGGGCATCGTTTCGGTGGTCGGCGGCTTGAACCTGTGTAACGTCAAAGTCTTTGGCGAAATGGAGTTCTGGCTGTCGCTGCTCAAGGTCGCGGCCATCGTCGCGATGATCCTCGGTGGCTTCGGCATCATGCTGTTCGGCATCAGCACCGCGCCGGGCGCCCAGGCGACTGACATCAGCAATCTCTGGAGCCATGGCGGCTTCATGCCCAACGGCGTGGGTGGCCTGATCGCTTCGTTTGCCGTGGTGATGTTTGCGTTTGGCGGCATTGAAATCATCGGCGTAACGGCTGGTGAGGCCAAAGACCCACAGCGCGTGCTGCCTAGGGCGATCAATGCCGTACCGTTGCGTATTTTGTTGTTCTACGTGCTGACGATGCTGGTGCTGATGTCGATCTTTCCGTGGCAGCAGATCGGCAGCCAAGGCAGCCCATTCGTGCAGATTTTCGACAACCTGGGTATCAGCTCGGCGGCGACCATCCTCAATATCGTGGTGATCTCGGCGGCGGTGTCGGCCATCAACAGTGACATCTTCGGCGCGGGTCGCATGATGTATGGCCTGGCTCAGCAAGGGCATGCGCCCAAGGGCTTTGCCCGCTTGTCGCGCAATGGCGTGCCATGGATGACCGTGGTGGTGATGAGTGTCGCGTTGCTGTTGGGCGTGCTGCTGAATTACCTGATTCCGGAAAACGTTTTCCTGTTGATCGCGTCCATCGCAACCTTCGCCACGGTATGGGTCTGGGTGATGATTCTGTTCACCCAAGTGGCCATGCGTCGCTCCATGAGCGCGGAGCAGGTCGCCCAACTGAAATTCCCGGTGCCGTTCTGGCCCTATGCGCCGATGGCGGCGATTGCCTTCATGCTGTTCATCTTTGGCGTGCTGGGCTATTTCCCGGACACCCAGGCAGCGCTGATCGTCGGCGTGGTCTGGATCGTGTTGCTGGTGCTGGCCTACCTGACCTGGGTGAAACCGGCGGCGGGCCAGGCAGCATTGGTGGCACGGGACCCTGATTTTTCTCATCGATAACCTAACGGAGGCCACGGATGAAAACTCTCTGGCAACACTGCCACGTCGCAACCATGGCACAAGGCGCCTACTCGATCATCGAGGATGCGGCCATCGTGACGTCCGGTGCGCACATTGAGTGGATTGGTCCGCGCGGCGAACTGCCGTCGGGCGAGTACCCGGCCGTCAATGACCTCAACGGGGCCTGGGTCACTCCGGGCCTGATCGACTGCCACACTCACACGGTGTTCGGTGGCAACCGCAGCGGTGAATTCGAGCAGCGTCTGCAAGGCGTCAGCTATGCGGAAATTGCAGCGGCCGGCGGCGGTATCGCCAGCACCGTGCGCGCGACCCGAGCTGCCACTGAAGATGAACTGTTCGCCAGCGCCGCCAAGCGTCTGAAGAGCCTGATGCGCGATGGCGTCACCAGCATTGAAATCAAGTCCGGTTATGGCCTGGACCTGACCAACGAACGCAAGATGCTTCGGGTCGTTCGTCGTCTCGGCGCCGAGCTGCCAGTCAGCGTGCGCAGCACCTGCCTGGCCGCCCACGCTTTGCCGCCGGAATACACAGACCGCGCCGATGCTTTCATCGATCACATCTGCACTGAAATGCTCCCGGCCCTGGCGGCCGAAGGGCTGGTGGATGCGGTGGACGCATTCTGTGAATACCTGGGGTTTTCGCCGGAACAGGTCGAACGGGTTTTCGTCGCCGCGCAGAACCTCGGTTTGCCGGTGAAGCTGCATGCCGAGCAATTGTCGTCGCTGCACGGTTCGAGCCTGGCGGCGCGTTACCACGCATTATCCGCCGATCATCTGGAATTCATGACCGAAGACGACGCCATCGCCATGGCCAAGTCCGGCACGGTCGCGGTGTTGCTGCCCGGCGCGTTCTACTTCCTGCGGGAAACCCAATTGCCGCCGATGGAAGCCCTGCGCAAACACGGCGTAAAAATGGCCATCGCCAGCGATCTCAATCCTGGCACTTCGCCGGCGCTGTCGTTGCGCTTGATGTTGAACATGGCCTGCACCTGTTTGCGCATGACCCCGGAAGAGGCTCTGGCTGGCGCAACGATTCATGCCGCCGCCGCGCTGGGCATGGCCGAGACTCACGGTTCGCTGGAAGCCGGCAAAGTCGCAGACTTCGTCGCCTGGCAGATCGATCGACCGGCCGACCTGTCGTACTGGCTGGGCGGTGACCTGGAAAAACGCGTCGTGCGTCACGGCGTCGAAACAAGCGTTTAGGAGAGCAGTTGTGGATAAGGTTCTGAACTTCAAACAAGGCCGCGTGCCGCTGCTGATCAGCATGCCCCACGCCGGCCTGCGCCTGACCCCGGCGGTCGAAGCCGGGTTGATTCCCGACGCGAAAAGCCTGCCGGACACCGACTGGCACATCCCCAGGCTTTACGAATTCGCCGCCGAGCTGGGCGCCAGCACGCTGGCCGCCGAGTACTCGCGGTTTGTCATCGACCTGAACCGACCGTCCGACGACAAGCCTTTATATGTCGGCGCCACCACCGGCCTATACCCGGCGACGCTGTTCGACGGTATTCCGTTATTCCGCGAAGGGTTGGAGCCATCGGCCGCAGAGCGGGCGACTTATCTGGAACAGATCTGGACGCCGTACCACCGCACCTTGCAGGAGGAGCTGGCGCGACTGAAAGCCGAATTCGGCTACGCGCTGCTGTTCGATGCACACTCGATCCGCTCGATCATCCCGCACCTGTTCGACGGCAAACTGCCGGACTTCAACCTCGGCACCTTCAACGGCGCCAGTTGCGATCCACAATTGGCCAGCCAACTGGAGGCCATCTGCGCACGGCACGGTGATTACAGCCATGTGCTGAACGGTCGCTTCAAGGGCGGGCACATTACTCGGCACTACGGTAACCCGGCCGAGAACATCCATGCCGTGCAACTTGAGTTGGGCCAGTGCACGTACATGGAAGAGTTCGAGCCGTTCCGTTATCGCCCGGATTTGGCAGCGCCGACGCAAGTGGTGCTCAGGGAGTTGTTGCAAGGGTTGCTGGCTTGGGGCGAAAAGCACTACAGCGCATAACCCTGTGGCGAGCGGGCTTTTGTGGCGAGGGAGCTTGCTCCCGCTCGGCGGCGAAGCCGTCGTAAACCCGGCTGGTCGGGCGTATCTGATAAAACTCGGTTGAATGGTTTGGGGGCTGCTTCGCAACCCAGCGGGAGCAAGCTCCCTCGCCACAGATTGGTGTTCGCCTTGATAACGCATCAGGACAGTCGCCACCGTGCAAATCTCGGTCGCCACAGTTCACTTTTACCCTCTCGACGCTGCGTAATGTTCTGGGCACGGTGCACGAAGACACCGGCCCTCACAATAATCTGCCGCACGAGACTCTCCCGATGAAACGACTGTTCACCCGCTGTCTCTCAATCCTCTGCGGCACGGCTTTTCTGAGCACCAGCGTTCTGGCCAGTGACGAGCCATCCTGCAAAACCGTACGCATGGGCGTGGTCAACTGGACCGACGTGATCGCCACCAGCGGCATGGCTGACGTGTTGCTCAACGGCCTCGGCTACGAAAGCAAACAAACCAGCGCCGTGCAGCAAATCATCTTCGCCGGCATCCGCGACAAACGCCTCGATATCTTCCTCGGTTACTGGAAACCGGCGATGGACAAAAACATCGCGCCGTTTGTGGCTGCCAATCAAGTGAAGGTCATGGACAAACCGAGCCTCTCGGATGCCCAGGCGACGCTTGCCGTGCCTGACTATGTTGCGGCGGCGGGCCTGAAAACCTTCGCCGACATCGCCAGATTCAAGGATCAGCTCGGCGGCAAGATCTACGGCATCGAGCCGGGCAGCGGCGCGAACACCACGATCAAAACCATGATCGAGACCAATCACTTTGGCTTGAAGGACTTCAAACTGATCGAGTCCGGTGAGGCCGGGATGCTCGCCGCCGTGCAAAGGGCGGTCAATCGAAAGGAGTTCGTGGTGTTCGTCGGCTGGACCCCACATCCGATGAACATCAACATGAACGTCACCTACCTGACCGGCAGCGAAGACGTCTACGGGCCGAACGAGGGAGCGGCGACCGTTTCCACCGTGACTGCGCCGGACTATGCCGAGCGCTGTCCGAACGTGAACCGCTTGCTGGCAAACCTGACGTTCACCGCCGCTCAGGAAAGTCAGTTGATGGTGCCGATCATGGAGCGCAAGACGCCGCAGGATGTCGCCAGGCAATGGCTGCGTGATCATCCTGAAGATCTTCAGCGCTGGCTGGCAGGGGTCAGCAGTTTTGATGGCAAGGAGGGTGTGGCAACCGTTCAGGCCAGTTTGAAAAACTGACTGGTCGAGCGGGATCACTGTGGCGAGGGGGGCGCAGAACCTGTGGGAGCGTGGCTTGCCCGCGAAGAACGATGACGCGTAATACCTGAAAAACCGCGGTGCTTTCTTCGCGGGCAAGCCACGCTCCCACAGGATTTGCATCGTTCAAATTTTTTGATTCCCTCTATTTGGCTGGCTGCAGGCTCATGGCTCCTTATCCACTCTCTGAACAGATGGCGGCTTTCGTCGAGAAAACCCTCAGCTTCAACAGCACCGACAGCAGCCTCCCCGGTTTGCGTCAGGCCTACAGCGAGATGTGCCGGGCGTTTACCCCACCGCATCCTGCGGGGCTTGAGGTGGCCGACTTTCAATTGGCAGGCGTTGCCGTGCGCTCCTGGCAACCACCGGCCACGCCGCCGACCAACGGTTGGCCGTGCATTGTGTACTTGCACGGCGGTGGTTGGGTGGTGGGGGATCTGGACTCCCACGCCTTCATCTGTGCCGAACTGGCGTCGGTGCTCGGCGTGCTGGTGATCGCCGTCGATTATCGGTTGGCGCCGGAGCATCCATTTCCAGCGGCGTTCGATGACTGCCTGAGTGTCTGGCGCACGCTGCGTACGGGACCGTTTCGGCTCGACCCTGCGCGCACCCTGGTGGCAGGCGACAGTGCTGGCGGCAACCTTGCCGCCGCGTTGTGCCTCGCTTTACGCGATGCCGACGAGCCTATGCCGTGCGCGCAAGTTCTGATCTATCCGGGACTGGGCGGCGATCACCGATTGCCGTCACGCAGCGAATGCGCCGATGCGCCATTGCTCAGCAGCAGTGACCTGGATTGTTATCTCGCGTTGTATTTGGGTGGTAGCCGACAACCGGGTGCCTATGCGATGCCCTTGCTCGCCGACGATTTCAGCGGTCTGCCACCGGCGTTGATCGCCGTGGCGCAGTTCGACCCGCTGCACGATGACGGCGTGCTTTACGCCGAGCGACTCAACGCAGCTGGCGTGGGCGCAACACTTTATTACGGGGAAGGACTGGTTCACGGCTGTTTGCGGGCGCGGGGGCAGGTCGCCGAGGTCGACCGGCTCTATGAAACCCTGCTCGGCTATTTGGCTGAGACGACGGCTGACAAACTCTGACGCTGCAAGGGGCATGCTCATTGACGTAATTCGGGTTTATGATGCCGGACGGCAGAATAATAGAAGTCCCCCCAGGGATGACCTCGACCCCTTACGGAGCGCGCAATGCAGACTTTGTACCCGCAGATCAAACCCCACGCCCGGCACGATCTGGCCGTCGATAAAACCCACACGCTGTATGTCGACGAAAGCGGTTCGCCGGAAGGTTTGCCGGTGGTGTTCATCCACGGCGGCCCCGGCGCCGGGTGTGATGCCCAGAGCCGCCGGTATTTTGATCCGAACCTGTATCGCATTGTCACTTTCGACCAGCGTGGTTGCGGTCGCTCCACCCCCCACGCCAGCCTGGAAAACAACACCACCTGGGATCTGGTCGCTGACCTGGAGCGGATTCGCAAGCACCTTGGCATCGACAAATGGGTGCTGTTCGGCGGCTCCTGGGGTTCGACCCTGGCCCTGGCCTACGCACAAACCCACCCGGAACGCGTGCACGGTTTGATTCTGCGCGGGATTTTTCTCTGCCGTCCCCAGGAAATCGAGTGGTTCTACCAGTGTGGCGCCAGTCGTTTGTTTCCCGATTACTGGCAGGACTACATCGCGCCGATCCCTCAGGACGAACGCCATGACTTACTGTCGGCGTTCCACAAACGCCTGGTCGGCAACGATCAGATCGCCCAGATGCACGCGGCCAAGGCCTGGTCCATGTGGGAAGGGCGCACTGCGACCCTGCGGCCGAATCCGCTGGTGGTCGACCGCTTCTCCGAGCCTCAGCGTGCGTTGTCCATCGCCCGTATCGAGTGCCACTACTTCACCAACAATGCTTTCCTGGAGCCGAACCAGTTGATTCGCGACATGGCCAAGATCGCCCACCTGCCCGGCGTCATCGTCCATGGTCGCTACGACGTGATCTGTCCGTTGGACAACGCCTGGGAACTGCATCAGGCCTGGCCGAACAGCGAATTGCAGGTGATTCGCGACGCCGGCCATGCGGCGTCCGAAACAGGTATTACGGATGCCTTGGTACGCGCCGCCGATCTGATGGCCCGTCGTATGCTCGACTTGTCGCCTGACGAAGCATGAAGGGCCTGCTACAACGCGTGCGTGGCGCGCGAGTCGAGGTTGCGGGAGAGGTGGTTGGCGCGATAGATCAGGGGTTGCTGGTGCTGGTGGCGGTCGAGCCCGACGATACGCGGACCAGCGCCGACAAACTTCTGCATAAACTGCTTAACTATCGAGTATTCAGCGACGCCGAGGGCAAGATGAATCTGTCCCTGGCGGACGTAGGCGGCGGGTTGCTGCTGGTCTCGCAGTTCACCCTGGCAGCTGACACCAAAAACGGGTTGCGCCCAAGTTTTTCGACTGCGGCTCCTCCAGGTTTGGGTGAGGAGCTGTTCGACTATCTAACAGGTAAAGCGAAACAGATGCATGGCACTGTGGCATCAGGTAGATTCGGCGCGGATATGCAGGTGCATCTGGTCAATGATGGCCCGGTAACCTTCCTGTTACAGACGTGAAAGCGCTTGAAACATCTTTTTAAGTGCATTTCGACTGAAAAACGAGGCTTTTCCCGATAAATACTTGGTTCCACCTGATGCGTTGTAACGCGGCCTGCTAGATAATCGCGCGCTACGGGGATCAGCGTTCGTTGGTCCGTTTTGACTTAGGTAGAGACTTGTCCGAGACCTGTTGGGGAATCATTTTGCCCCATAGGAGTCGGAACAATGCTCGCCAACTTGGCAAGAGTCGTTCGCAGGGTCGGTTTTTTTCCACCGCACACCGTGCTGGCACTTTAACTGGCCGTTGGTTTTTTGATCTGTTTTCGGCGAGGGTTGCTCGTGATTGTTAGTCCCTGTAATGCACCAAAATTGTCTGCCAAACGGTTTCGAAGCGCTCTGGTAGCAGGCTCTGCACTGCTCTGCCTGTTCAGCGCCGGCCAACTTTGGGCATTCAATCTGGATGACGTATCGGTCAAGGCAAAAGAGTTGGCCGGGCAAAAGTACGAAGCCCCGCGCAGTAACCTGCCGAATGAATTTCGCGAGATGAAATTCGCGGACTATCAAAAAATCCGGTTCCTCACGGAAAAAGCCGAATGGGCGAACCAGAAAACCCCCTTCAAGCTGTCGTTCTATCACCAGGGCATGCACTTCGATACGCCGGTGAAAATCAACGAAATCACGGCCAACACCGTCGAAGAGATCAAATACGACCCAAGTCGTTTCGATTTCGGCGACGTGAAGTTCGATCCTAAAGCCACCGAACAGCTGGGCTATGCCGGTTTCCGTGTGCTGTACCCGATCAACAAGGCCGACAAGCAAGACGAAATCATGACCATGCTTGGCGCGAGCTACTTCCGCGTCATCGGCAAGGGGCAGACCTACGGGCTCTCCGCTCGCGGCATGGCCATCGATACCGCGTTGCCGTCCGGCGAAGAGTTCCCGCGCTTCACCGAGTTCTGGATTCAACAGCCGAAGCCGGGCGACAAGCATCTGGTGATCTTCGCCCTGCTGGATTCACCGCGTGCCACCGGTGCCTATCGCCTGACCCTGCGTCCAGGCAGCGACACGGTCGTCGACGTCAAAGCCAAGATGTTCCTGCGTGACAAAGTCACCAAGCTCGGCGTTGCGCCGTTGACCAGCATGTTCCTGTTCGGCGCCAACCAGCCGTCGAAAGTGCTGAACTACCGTCGCGAGCTGCACGATTCCAGCGGCCTTTCGATCCATGCCGGCAACGGCGAATGGATCTGGCGCCCACTGAACAATCCGAAACACCTGGCGGTGAGCAACTTCTCGATCGAGAACCCGCGCGGTTTCGGCTTGCTGCAACGTGGCCGTGACTTCAGTCACTACGAAGACCTCGATGACCGCTACGACAAGCGCCCAAGTGCCTGGATCGAACCGAAAGGCGATTGGGGCAAAGGCTCCGTCGATCTGGTAGAGATTCCTACGGCCGACGAAACCAACGACAATATCGTCGCTTTCTGGAGCCCGGAAAAACTGCCTGAGCCTGGCCAGTCCCTGGACGTTGCCTACCGCATGCACTGGACCATCGACGAAGCCTCCCTGCATTCGCCGGACAGCGCCTGGGTTCAACAGACCCTGCGTTCCACGGGTGACGTCAAGCAGTCGAACCTGATTCGTCAGCCGGACGGCAGCGTGGCCTATCTGGTGGATTTCCAAGGCCCGTCCCTGCAAGTGCTGCCGGAAGATGCTGAAGTGCGCAGCCAGGTGAGCGTTGGTGACAACGCAGAACTGGTTGAGAACAGCGTCCGTTACAACCCTGAAACCAAGGGCTGGCGCCTGACTTTGCGGATGAAGATCAAGGATCCGGGCAAGGCCACCGAAATGCGCGCTGCGCTGGTCAAGAACATCACGCCTGCCGAGGCGCTCAAGACCGCTGCGCCAGCGTCCAGTTCTTCCGTTGCCAAGGCCGACAAGATTGCCGCCCGCCAGCAAGAGAAGAAGGACAAGGAAGCCAAGCAGGCTGAATCACAAGCCCTGCAAGTCAAGGATACCAAGGACAAGGACAACAAAGACGCCAAGCAGCCTGTCGCTGCCCAAGCGGCCCCAGCCACAACGGAATCGGCACCGACTGAACAAGTCCTGACCGAGACCTGGAGCTATCAGTTGCCCGCCGATGAGTAATTCACACGTACAGCCACAAACGCTTGCCGAGTACCTGGCGCATTTGCCGATGAGCGACGAGCAGCGCGCGGAACTCGCGGGCTGCAAGTCTTTCAGTGAACTGCACGAACGTCTGTCGTCCTCGACGTTCGACGCGCCAACCGATGCTGCTCAAGCCTCGGTTGGCCGGCGCCTGACCCTGAACTCCGCCGAAGAACTGGCGGACGCGGAAATGCTGGTGCTCGACGCCAGTGGTCGGGTTTGCCTGAAGGCAACCCCACCGATCCGTCGGACCAAAGTCGTGCCCGAGCCGTGGCGCACCAACATTCTGGTGCGTGGCTGGCGTCGGCTGACCGGTCGCACCAATCCGCCGGCCCCACCGAAGGATGAGAACGTGCTGCCGGCGGCTCGCTGGCGCACCGTCGGTTCGATCCGACGCTACATTCTTCTGGTGCTGATGCTCGGTCAGACGATCGTCGCCGGCTGGTACATGAAAGGCATCATGCCGTACCAGGGCTGGTCGTTCGTCGATCTTGAAGAAGTCCTGCATCAACCTCTGACCCAAACCGCCACGCAAGTGCTGCCATATGCCTTGCAAACCAGCATTCTGATTATGTTCGGGATTCTGTTCTGCTGGGTCTCGGCCGGTTTCTGGACTGCGCTGATGGGCTTCCTCGAGCTGATCACCGGTCGTGACAAGTACCGCATTTCCGGCGCCAGCGCCGGCAACGAGCCGATCGCCAAGGACGCACGCACTGCACTGGTGATGCCGATCTGCAACGAAGACGTGCCGCGGGTGTTCGCTGGTTTGCGGGCGACCTTCGAATCGGTTGCGGCCTCGGGTAACCTGGATCGCTTCGACTTTTTCGTACTCAGCGACAGTAACGACGCCGATATCTGCGTTGCCGAGCAGCAGGCCTGGCTGGACGTTTGCCGTGAAGGCAAAGGCTTCGGCAAGATCTTCTATCGTCGCCGCCGTCGCCGCGTAAAACGTAAAAGCGGCAACCTCGACGACTTCTGCCGTCGTTGGGGTGGTGACTACAAGTACATGGTCGTGCTCGACGCCGACAGCGTGATGAGCGGCGAATGCCTGAGCAGTCTGGTGCGCCTGATGGAAGCCACGCCGGACGCCGGGATCATCCAGACCGCGCCGCGTGCGTCGGGTATGGACACCCTTTATGCGCGTATGCAGCAGTTCGCCACCCGTGTGTACGGTCCGTTGTTCACCGCCGGCCTGCACTTCTGGCAGTTGGGCGAATCCCACTATTGGGGTCACAACGCGATCATCCGCATGAAGCCGTTCATCGAGCACTGCGCCCTGGCGCCGTTGCCCGGTAAAGGCGCGTTTGCCGGTGCGATTCTGTCCCACGACTTCGTCGAAGCTGCGCTGATGCGCCGTGCCGGCTGGGGCGTATGGATTGCCTACGACTTGCCGGGCAGCTACGAAGAACTACCGCCGAACCTGCTGGACGAACTCAAGCGTGACCGTCGCTGGTGCCACGGTAACCTGATGAACTTCCGGCTGTTCCTGGTAAAAGGCATGCACCCGGTGCACCGTGCGGTGTTCCTGACCGGCGTGATGTCGTACCTGTCTGCGCCGTTGTGGTTCTTGTTCCTGGTGTTGTCGACGGCCTTGCTGGCGGTCAACACGTTGATGGAGCCGCAATACTTCCTGGAACCGCGTCAGCTCTATCCACTGTGGCCACAATGGCAGCCGGACAAGGCAATTGCGTTGTTCTCGACGACCATCGTGCTGCTGTTCCTGCCGAAGTTGCTGAGCATCATCCTGATCTGGGCCAAGGGCGCGAAAGAGTTCGGTGGCAAGTTCAAGGTGACGCTGTCGATGCTGCTGGAGATGTTGTTCTCCATGCTGCTGGCGCCGGTGCGGATGATCTTCCACACCCGTTTCGTACTCGCCGCGTTCCTCGGCTGGGCCGCGACCTGGAACTCACCGCAACGTGACGATGACTCCACGCCGTGGAGTGAAGCGGTCAAGCGCCACGGCCCGCAAACCTTGCTGGGCTTCTTCTGGGCCCTGTTGGTGATCTGGCTGAACCCGAGCTTCCTGTGGTGGCTGGTGCCGATCGTCGGTTCGCTGATGTTGTCGATCCCGGTATCGGTGATCTCCAGTCGCGTCGGCCTGGGCCTGAAGTCCCGTGACGAAAGCCTGTTCCTGATTCCTGAGGAATATGCCCCGCCACAGGAATTGCTGGCGACCGATCAGTACACCCACGAAAACCGTTGGCATGCACTGAACGACGGCTTCGTCCGGTCGGTGGTCGATCCTCAGCAGAACGCTTTGGCGTGTGCGCTGGCGACGTCTCGTCACCGTCAGGCCGAGCCGATCGAATGGTTGCGCATCGAGCGGGTTCGCCATGCGATGAAGGTCGGGCCTGCCGGGCTGACCAACGACGAGCGCGTGGCCCTGCTGAGTGATCCGGTGGCACTGGGTCGCTTGCATGAGCAAGTCTGGAACGAAGGCCACGCCGAGTGGCTGCAAGCCTGGCGCACATCGGTGGATGCCGATCCTCATGCGCCGCTGTTGCCGCTCAAGCCTGTGAGCGTGCAGCCTCAATTGGCATAACGAAAACCCCGCGAAAGCGGGGTTTTTTTTGGGCTGATGATCTGACTGAGCACAACTTTGTGTTCGGCGCGGATCCTGTGGGAGCGGGCTTGCCCGCGATGGCATCACCCCGGTTTCAAGCGAACCGGGATGCCCGCATCAGCTCAGGCCTTGAACCGCCCCACCAGCATCTGCAAATGCGTCCCCAGCCGCGCCAGCTCAACGCTGGAGGCCGCGGTTTCTTCACTGGCTGCCGAGGTCTGCTCGGACACATCACGCACGTTCAGCACGCTGCGGTTGATCTCTTCAGCCACGGCGCTCTGTTGCTCGGCAGCGGCGGCGATCTGCTGGTTCATTGACTGGATCGCCGATACGGTTCGAGTGATGCTTTCCAGCGAGCCACCGGCGCGGCGGGTCAGTTCGACACTGCTGTCAGTCAGGCTGCGGCTGTTGTCCATGATGGTCGCGACTTGCTGAGTGCCGGTTTGCAGGCCGACGATCAACTCTTCGATTTCTTCGGTGGACTTCTGGGTGCGTTGGGCCAAGCTGCGGACTTCGTCAGCGACCACCGCAAAACCGCGCCCGGCTTCACCGGCGCGGGCGGCTTCGATGGCGGCATTGAGCGCCAGCAGGTTGGTTTGCTGGGCCACGGACTTGATCACATCGAGCACGCTGCCGATCTTGTCGCTTTCGCGTTTCAGATCGCCCATGGCGGCGGTCGAGTTGCCGACTTCGACGGCCAGGCGCTCGATCTGGGCGATGGCTTCGCCGACCACTCTGTCACCTTCGCGGGCTTGTTGGTCGGCGGCGATGGCAGCTTCGGACGCTTCCTCGGCGTTGCGCGCGACTTCCTGCACAGTGGCGGTCATTTCGTGCATGGCGGTGGCCACCTGATCGGTCTCGACCTTCTGGCTGTTGACCCCGGCGCTGGTCTGCTCGGTGACGGCGGACAGCTCTTCAGCGGCGCTGGCGATTTGGGTCACGCCATCGCTGATGCCACCGATCAGTTCTCGCAGGCCCAGGGTCATGCTTTGCATGGCGCGCTGTAGCTGACCCAGTTCGTCCTGACGTTCTGAAATGAGATTGTGAGTCAGGTCGCCCGCGGCGACACGCTCGGCCACTTTGAGGGTCTGGCTCAGGGGAATGACGATCTGGCGTGTGATGGCCCAGGCTGCGAACAAACCAAAGGCCGACGCCAGGACGGTGGCCAACAGCAGCAGGTTTTTTGCATGTGCCGCATCGGTGTCACGTGCGACGGTTTGCGAGACAGTGAGCTTTTTGCTGACGTCCAACAGAATGTCGCCTTGCGCGCTCATGCGTTTGAGGGCGGCAGCGCTGGCGACCTGGGAGTCGCGGAATTGGCTGACCGCCGCGCGATAGGCTTTGAGCGAGTCGGTCGCTTGTTGCAGGTTGGCGATGTGTTGTTCCGGCAGTTTAGACGGCAGGCTTTCGAGGTTTTTCAGAGCATTGCCGATGGCGTCCAGCGCTGGCTGCTCGGCTTCGGGCTTGCCGCTGTAGGTGTAGCCGCGTACCTGGAAACGCGCTTGCTGGATCAGTTTGCTCAGGTCGATCACGCTGTTGAACTGGGCGACACTGTCGCCTTGCAGCAGGGATTTTTCGACTTCAGCGACCCGGGCCACAGCGTTATCGGCAGTGGCGCCCAATTTGCTGCGAGCATCTTCGCGGGTGGCGGTGGCCTGAGTCATATCAGCGAAGGCGCGTTTGTACTCGCTGACTGCGGCCAATTGCTGGTCGATCATGGCCACGTCGGCAGGCTGTTCGATCAGCGTACGGGCGGTTTTCAGGCCGGTATCGAGTTGACCGATCAGCTCGTTGACGGCGCCCGGGCCTTGTTCGCCACGGCGCATGTCGTAATCCAGGCGGGCGAGACGCAGGTCTTTGGTCAGCTCATTGAGGCTGGAAATAAACCCTAGCGTATCGCCACGGCTGATCACACCGCTCAGGCCGGTCCAGCCGGTGAAGGTGATCAACAAGGTCAGAAGCAGCACCAGACCGAAGCCGACACCCAGTTTGCGATTGACGCTTACATTTCCCAGTTTCTCGGCCAGCCATCGGTACATGCTGCTACTCCCTCGGACCATTAATCGGTTTTATGGGAACTGTATCGGCCGGCTGGCAGGGATCTGTAGTGGAGTAACCACTTGTGGCGAGGGAGCTTGCTCCCGTTTGGGCGCGAAGCGGCCAGCGCTTTTTATCAGCAAGACCGCATTCACCGGTTTTACGACTGCTTCGCAGCCGAGCGGGAGCAAGCTCCCTCGCCACAGGTAGGGGTGTTTGACGTTAAAACAAACGAGAAAGCAGCGCGGTAACGGCAGTTTCAACCCGCAGGATGCGGTCACCAAGTTGCACCGGTTGCAGGCCAGCCTTGCCCAGCAAGTCGATTTCGTAGGGAATCCAGCCGCCTTCGGGGCCGATAGCCAGGGTCACTGGCTCGTCCAGGCCGCGAGGGCAGGGTGGGTAGTTACCGGGATGACCGACCAGGCCGAGGGTGCCTTCGGTAATGGCCGGCAGACGGTCTTCGACAAAGGGCTTGAAACGCTTCTCGATGACGACCTCTGGCAGCACGCTGTCGCGGGCTTGTTCAAGACCCAGGATCAATTGCTCGCGAATCGCCTCGGGCTCCAGGAACGGGGTTTGCCAGAAACTCTTCTCGACGCGATAGCTGTTCACCAGCACGATGCGCGGCACACCCATGGCGGCCACGGTCTGAAACACTCGGCGGAGCATTTTCGGTCGCGGCAAAGCCAGCACCAAAGTCAGAGGCAGCTTGGCCGGTGGCGGCTGGTCGAGGGTGACGCGCAACTCGGCTTCATCGGCGTCCAGGCGCAGCAACTCGGCCGAGCCCATCAAGCCGCCGATACGCCCGACTCGCAGGCTGTCGCCGACCACCGAGCGGTGGACTTCCTGCATGTGGGTCAACCGGCGATCGCGCAAGATCGCCCGGTCGGCCGCAATGAAGTCGGCCTCTTCGAGGAGCAGCAGGTTCACGCTTGGGTCGCTGGCGGCTGGTCGTTGTGATCGTCAGCCGGCTGATCGTCCGGGTGCTCGCCACGCTTGCTGATCAGGCTGCCGAACAGGATGCCGATCTCGAACAGCAACCACATCGGTACAGCCAGCAGCGTCTGCGAGAAGATGTCCGGCGGCGTCAGGATCATGCCGACCACGAAGCAGCCAATGATCACATAAGGGCGGATTTTCTTCAGGTAGGCGACGTTGACCACGCCGATCCATACCAGCAGCACCACAGCTACCGGAATCTCGAACGCCACGCCGAAGGCGAAGAACAGCGTCATGACGAAATCGAGGTAGCTGGTGATGTCGGTCATCATTTCCACGCCGGCCGGGGTGGCGGCGGCGAAGAACTTGAAGATCAGCGGGAACACCAGGAAATAGGCGAAGGCCATGCCGGTGTAGAACAGCAGAATGCTGGAGACCAGCAATGGCACTGCGATGCGCTTCTCATGCTTGTACAGGCCCGGTGCGATAAAGCCCCAGATCTGGTGCAGGATCACCGGGATCGCCAGGAACAGCGAGACCATCATGGTTAGTTTCAGCGGCGTCAGGAACGGCGACGACACGTCGGTGGCGATCATCGTCGCGCCGGCCGGCAGGTACTGGCGCAGCGGCGTGGAGACGAAGGTGTAGATCTGCTGGGTGAAGGCGAACAGCCCGGCAAAAATGATGAACACCGCCACGACACAACGCAGCAGGCGAGTGCGCAACTCGGTGAGGTGCGAAACCAGCGGCATGTGCTGGTCGTTTTCGGGGAGATCGCTCATGGGGCTCGCGGCGGCAATGTTGGGTCATGAGGGGCTGGCGCAACAGGCGTAGCCGCGGGAGGAGTCGGTTCTACAGGCGCAACAACCGGTACGGTTTCAACGGCTTTCACCGTTTCAGTCGGCATAACCTCGGCGGTTGGCGCATGAATCGTCTGCGTCGCCACAGGTTCCACCGGCGTCGGCTCCTGTTGAGTCGGCGTGAAGATCTTCCGCGCCTCCTGCTCCAGGGACAGAATGTGCTCGTTGTGCAGTTGCCGGCGAATCTCGTCGGCACCGATTTCACGTTCAACTTCCTGTTTGATCGCGTTGAAGCTGCGCTTCAGCCGCCCGACCCACAGGCCGGCGGTGCGCGCAGCACCCGGCAGACGCTCGGGGCCCAGCACCAGCAGGGCGACGAGGCCGACGAGCAGCAGTTCAGAGAAGCTGATACCAAACATTAGTCAGTGCTCACGAGTCTTTGCGGATCGGCTCTTCGACTTTTTGCGCCTGCACGTCGATGGTGTGCGGCGGGTTCACGGACTGTGTGGTCTGTGGCTGAACAGGTGGAACCGGTTGGGCCGGGGTCGCTGTCGGGTCGGCCGGTTTCTCGTCGTCGTTCATGGCTTTACGAAAGCCCTTGATCGACTCGCCCACGTCAGTGCCGAGGTTTTTCAGTTTCTTGGTGCCGAACACCAGCACCACGACAACCAGGATGACGATCCAGTGTTTCCAGTCAAAAATGCCCATGTTGCGTTCCTCTCTAATAGTTGTTCAGGCGGACGGGCGAGAGGCTTTCTCGGCGTGTCCGGACAGACCGAAGCGACGATCCAGTTCATCGAGCACAGCCTGTGGATGCTGCCCCAACTGGGCGAGCATGACCATGCTGTGGAACCACAAATCGGCGGTCTCGTAGATCACATCGCTGCAGTCACCGCTGATGGCGGCATCCTTGGCGGCAATGATGGTTTCGACCGACTCTTCGCCGACTTTTTCCAGAATCTTGTTCAAACCCTTGTGGTACAGGCTGGCGACATACGAGCTATCGGCGGCGGCGCCTTTGCGCTCTTCCAGTACTTGAGCCAGACGGGTCAAAGTGTCACTCATGTTTGTGTCCTGCGGAATAGATAGCGTGCGGGTCTTTCAGCACCGGGTCGACGGTTTTCCAGTCGCCGTTTTCGAAGACGCGATAGAAGCAGCTCTGACGGCCTGTATGGCAGGCGATGTCGCCGATCTGCTCAACCATCAGGATGATCACGTCAGCGTCACAGTCCAGGCGCATCTCATGCAGGGTTTGCACATGGCCGGACTCTTCGCCCTTGCGCCACAGCTTGCCACGGGAACGTGACCAGTAAATGGCACGGTTCTCGGCGGCGGTCAATTCCAGTGCTTCGCGGTTCATCCAGGCCATCATCAGGACGCGTCCGGTCTTGTGATCCTGGGCAATCGCCGGCACCAGGCCGTCGGCGTCCCACTTGATCTCGTCCAGCCAGTTTTTCATCTTCGACTCCGACGCGGGCTCTACTTCAATAGTTGAGGCCAATGTTCAAATTCAGCGTTCAAACAGTGTGCCAGCCGATCATCCAACTGGCTATCGGCGAACGACCAGATACAAGCCGACCGCCACCATGATTCCGGCGGGCCAGTGCCCCAGTTCGTTCAACGGGCCACCGGCGGCGAGTATCGTGCCACCCGCCAGGTGAGCGGTGCCGAGCAACCGCAGGAACCAGTCATCCTTGCGTTTGTGCCAAGGGGGAGGCGGGTCGTTGGCGTGGGGCTGGGACATGCGCTCGAGCAGGTCGCGGGCCATGTTGGCCAGGTGCGGGATCTGCTCGAACTGGCTCTGCACGTTACCTAACAAGGCTTTGGGGCTGACGCGTTCGCGCATCCAGCGTTCGAGGAACGGCTGGGCGGTGTTCCACAGATCGAGGTCCGGGTACAGCTGACGGCCCAGGCCTTCGATGTTCAACAGGGTTTTTTGCAGCAAGACCAACTGCGGCTGGACTTCCATGTTGAAACGTCGAGCGGTCTGGAACAGGCGCATCAGCACCTGGCCGAAGGAAATATCTTTTAACGGTTTTTCGAAGATCGGCTCGCACACGGTACGGATCGCTGCTTCGAATTCGTTGAGTTTGGTTTCCGCCGGCACCCAGCCCGAATCGATGTGCAACTGCGCGACACGCCGGTAATCACGCTTGAAGAACGCGAACAGGTTGCGCGCCAGATAGTCCTGGTCTTCCGGGGTCAGGCTGCCGACGATGCCGCAGTCGATCGCAATGTACTGCGGGCTCCACGGTTGCACGGTGCTGACGAAGATGTTGCCGGGGTGCATGTCGGCATGGAAGAAGCTGTCGCGGAACACCTGGGTGAAGAAGATCTCCACGCCGCGCTCGGCGAGCATTTTCATGTCGGTGCGCTGGTCGGCCAGGGTCGCGAGGTCGGTGACCTGAATCCCGTAGATGCGCTCCATCACCAGCACTTTCGGCCGGCACCAGTCCCAATAGACTTGCGGCACATACAGCAGCGGCGAGCCCTCGAAATTGCGCTTCAGCTGGCTGGCGTTAGCCGCCTCGCGCAGCAGGTCGAGTTCGTCGTAGATGGTTTTTTCGTAGTCGCTGACCACGTCTACCGGGTGCAGCAAGCGAGCGTCGGCCGAGAGTTTTTCCGCAGCGCGGGC
The DNA here is from genome assembly GCF_053629455.1 of Pseudomonas sp. F-14 TE3482. Lineage (NCBI taxonomy): Bacteria > Pseudomonadati > Pseudomonadota > Gammaproteobacteria > Pseudomonadales > Pseudomonadaceae > Pseudomonas > Pseudomonas sp. F-14 TE3482. The sequence continues at coordinate 783,836 of NZ_JBRJII010000001.1, read as the reverse complement.
AAGAATGAACAGCCATGCCAGGTCTTGGGCAATGATCGGTTTCAGCCCCGGGCGGATCACTTTGACGACGACTTCTTCGCCGGTTTTCAGCTGCGCGGCATGCACTTGTGCCACCGAAGCCGAGGCCAGCGGTTCGACGTCGAAGCGGCTGAAGACTTCACTGATTTTTTTGCCGAGCTGCTCTTCGATCAGCCGGACCGACACTTGCGAGTCGAACGGCGGCACGCGGTCCTGCAGCTTCATCAGTTCATCGGCGATGTCTTCGGGCAGCAGGTCGCGGCGCGTGGACAGGATTTGGCCGAACTTGATGAAAATCGGCCCCAGGTCCTGCAACGCCAGGCGCAGTCGCGCGCCACGGCTCAGGTCCAGTGTCTTGCGCGGAAACCAGCGCCACGGCAAGGCATAGCGCAGCGCCAGCAGAAACCAGGGCAATGGCAGGGCGAACAGCAGGTCATCGAGGCGGTAGCGAATCACAACGCGCTGGATGCGCAACAAACGGCGGACGGCAAGCAGCTTCATGCGTTATCGCTTGGGTCGAGGGATCGGAAAAGGCGCTCGAAACGCGCCTCGAGACGTTCCAGATCGAGCTTGATCTGGTCCAGTTCATTAAAACGGGCGTCAGCTTCGCGCTGACCGACGAGGGCGCGCGATTCTTCGGCCAGGTATTCGCCCAGGTTCTGGTTCAGGCTGGCGACCCCTTGCTGATACCAGCGTGCGCGACTGCGCAGGTGACCGCCGACCAGTTGCGTGGCCACAGGTCCCAGCCAGCGGGAGAGTTCGTACTCCCAATCCAGTTCAAGGTCCTGAAGGATCGCCGCCAGTTCCAGCAGCACGCCGCTGTCGCCGTCGAGTTCGACTTCTGGCGCATGCAGAACCGAAGTCTTGTCCTTGCTCGTCGCCAGTTTCAGCAGGCTTGAGGCCGGTGCGCGCAAGGTACAGTCGGCACCGGTTTCCCATTGGGAGGCGAGCATCAGGCCTTCATCGCTGGGCAGGATGAACAGTTGCAGCGCCGGGCTGCGGCAGTCGACGGCAATCACCCTGCCACTCAAATGCGCCAGCCGCGGCAGCGCCGTGCTGTCGAGACGCAGCACCCGGTTCAGGCCGAGCTCAACGCTGGCAAGCAGGCCGGCCAGCAGCATCAGGGCTTGATGCCGCGGTGCAGGGCGACGATGCCTGCGGTCATGTTGTGGTACGTCACGCGGTCGAAACCGGCTTCGACCATCATCGACTTCAGGGTTTCCTGATTCGGGTGCATGCGGATCGATTCGGCCAGGTAGCGATAGCTTTCCGAGTCGTTGGTGATCAGCTTGCCCATCAGCGGCATGAAGGCGAACGAGTAGGCGTCGTAGGCTTTGGACATAAGTGCGTTGGTCGGTTTGGAGAATTCCAGCACCAGCAAACGGCCGCCCGGTTTCAGTACGCGCAGCATCGAGCGCAGGGCGTCTTCTTTATGGGTAACGTTGCGCAGGCCGAAAGCGATGGTCACGCAATCGAAATGGTTGTCCGGGAACGGCAGCTTTTCAGCGTCGGCCTGGACGAATTCGACGTTGCCGGACACACCCAGATCCAGCAGGCGGTCACGACCGACCTTGAGCATGGATTCGTTGATGTCGGCCAGAACGACCTGGCCCGTCGGGCCAACGAGGTGCGAAAACTTTTTGGTCAGGTCGCCGGTGCCGCCGGCGATGTCCAGCACGCGGTTACCGGTGCGCACGCCCGACAGCTCGATCGCGAAGCGCTTCCACAGGCGGTGCATGCCGCCCGACAGGAGGTCGTTCATCAGGTCGTACTTGGCGGCTACCGAGTGGAAAACCTCAGCGACTTTTTCCGCTTTCTGGCTTTCCGGAACGTTTTTGAAGCCGAAGTGAGTGGTGGGTTCGGCATCGCTGCCTTTGCGCTGATCAGTCATATCGCTGTCACCAAAAGAGAATGCGGGACATTCTAATCCCGGTGGCCTGCTTTGTCTTGGCAAGGCTGAAGGTAAGATAGGCAACTACCGGGACGTTTTGACGCATGCAGGGTCAAGATGTCTTGAGCAAGTCACGATAAAGCAGGAGTCATTCGATGGCCCGTATTAGTGTTGAGCGTGCCCACGGCCTGGGTAAGGAAGCGGCCCGCGAGAAGGCCGACAAGTTGGCGCAGAAACTGTCCGAACAATATGGCCTGGAGCCGCAGTGGTCTGGCGACACTCTGAACCTCAGACGCTCGGGCGTAAAAGGGGCGGTATATGTGGGCGAGGACTCGATCAAGGTCGATGTCGAACTGGGCCTGTTGATGTCTGCCATGAGCGGCACGATCAAATCGGAAATTGAAAGGGCTCTGGATAAAGCGTTGGCTTGATCCATTCTTTCTGTGAAATGAGAAACCCTGTGGGAGCGGGCTTGCCCGCGAAGACGATATTCCTGCCGCAGGAGATATTGCGGATATACAGGCCTCTTCGCGGGCAAGCCCGCTCCCACATTTGTTTGTGGTGCGCCCGAAGGTTTGTGTCACTTGTTAGGGTGCCGTTTCTAATTATTCTCACTACTTTGTGCCTGAGCCCGACTCTCTGCGGGCAGTTCCTCGACCCTTCTGCGCGTGAGGTGCACCATGGCCAAAGTTATTTTGAAGAAAAAAGTCGACGTTGAAACTAACGCTCTGGGCGACGTCAAATCGTATGCCCGCAAGATCTGGCTTGCTGGCCTGGGTGCTTATACCAAGGTCGGCCAAGAGGGTAGCGAGTACGTTCAAGAGCTGATCAAGGCTGGTCAAGCTGTTGAAAAGAAAGGCAAAAAAGTAGTCACTGAAAAACTTGAAGCGGCCAATGCCGAGATCGATGAAGCCAAGAGTGAAGTGAGCACTTTCAAAGGCAAAGTCGAACTTCAACTCGACAAAGTCGAAAGGGCTTTCGATACACGTATCGCAAGTGCCTTGAATCGTATCGGCATTCCGTCTAAACATGACGTTGAGACACTCTCTGCTAAGCTCGATGAGCTGACGGCATTGCTCGAACGTGTCGCGCGTAAATCTTAAGGAGAACGGGATGGCTGGTAAAAAGAATACTGAAAAAGAAGGCAGCTCGTGGATCGGGAAGGTCGAAGACTACTCCCGCAAGATCTGGCTGGCTGGTTTAGGCGTGTACTCGAAGATCGACACTGACGGCAGCAAGCTCTTCGATACATTGGTTAAGGACGGCGAGAAAGCCGAGAAGCTCACCAAGAGCGCTGTCGGCAAGAAAGTCGATGCCGCCAAGGACTCCGCTTCGTCGGCCAAGTCGCGCATCAGCGGCGTGAAAGATCGTGCACTGGGCAAATGGGATGAGCTGGAAGGGGCTTTCGATAAGCGTCTGAACAGCGCCATTTCGCGCCTGGGTGTACCGAGCCGCAATGAGGTCAAGGCACTGCACAGCAAGGTCGATACCCTGACCAAGCAAATCGAAAAACTCACCGGTGCCAAGGTTGCGCCTGTTGCGGCGAAAACCGCGGCGGCCAAACCAGCGGCCAAAAGCGTAGCCAAACCATTGGCCAAGGCTGCCGCCAAACCGGCAACCAAAACTGCCGCGGCGAAACCTGCAGCCAAAGCGGCCGCAAAACCAGCCGCTAAACCGGCGGCCAAACCTGCAGCTAAAACCGCAGCAGCCAAACCCGCCGCTGCGAAAAAGCCAGCAGCCAAGAAGCCTGCAGTGAAAAAACCGGCCGCCCCGAAAGCGGCTGCACCGAAACCAGTAGTGGCTGCCGCCAAGCCGGTAACCCCGGTCAGCACGGCGAACTCCGCCACTGCTCCGACACCTGCTGTAACCCCGACTGCTGCGCCGGCTCCATCGACGCCAACCAGTCAGTCCTGATTTCAGGACTAAAAAAACGCCCGGCCTGCGAAGGTCGGGCGTTTTTGTTTTGAAGATTCAAGATTTGGCTCGTCTGTCGAAAAAAGATCGCAGCCTTCGGCAGCTCCTACCGGTGTATGCAATTCCCTGTAGGAGCTGCCGAAGGCTGCGATCTTTTGATCTTAATGCTCTTCGAGGTACTGCAACGCCAACCGCTCGGTCGCAACCTTGACAGGCGGCAGCAAGTGCGGCGCCACCAGCATCATGATCTGATACACCACCAGTCGCACTTCACCTTCACGGTCGAGAATTCGCTGATAGTCCAGTGAGAACAGCAACGTCATGGTGATTTGTTCCACCAGTTGCCCCAGCGCCTGGGTGTCACTGACCAACTGACCTTGAGCTTTCAATTGCGCCAGCAATGAAGCCAGTGTGCGCTTCAACGCATTGAGCAGGTTGCGTATCCCCTTGGCCAGTTTCGGCAGGCGGCCGGCAAGGTTCGACAGGTCCTGGAACAGAAACCGGTAATGGGCCAGGCGTTCGATGATCAGGTGCAGGAACAGCCAGTAATCTTCAGGCGCCAATTCCACATCGGACGGTGGGTCGAGCAAGGGCGTCAACTCGGCCTGGAAGCGCTCGAACAGTCCGAGGATCAGCGGTTCCTTGCCGTGGAAATGGTAGTAGAGGTTGCCCGGGCTGATGCCCATTTCGTTGGCCACTTCCATGGTGGACACATTCGGTTCGCCCTTCTGATTGAACAACTGCAGGGCACATTCGAGAATCCGGTCGCGGGTTTTCATCCAGTCTTCTTAATGGTCGAGTCATGCCACGGCCATTGGTGGCCGTGGTTCGTTAAACGTCAGCGCACGCGCACGTAAGTACCGGGTGCCGCCTCCATCGGTGGATAGTTCTGGTTGCCGAGGGTCATCCGGGTTTCGTGTTGTGCGCCGGAGCGTTCCTGAATCCAGTCCAGCCATTGCGTCCACCAACTACCGTCGACGCGCTTGGCGTCGTAATACCAGGCCCGCGGGTCGCTGCTCAGTTTCGGATTCTCGACGTAGTTGGCTTTCGGATTGTTCGGCGGGTTGAGAATGCTCTGTACATGACCGCTGTTGGACAGCACGAAGCGCCGCTCGCCCCCCAGCAGTAATGTCGAGCGATACACCGCATCCCACGGGGTGATGTGATCATTCATGCCTGCCACGCTGAAGCTGTCGACGGTGACTTTCTGCAGGTCGATCGGTGTGCCGCACACTTCCAGCCCGCCAGGATGACTCAGCGGGTTGTGCTTGAAGAAGTCCAGCAGATCACCATGAAATGCTGCCGGCAGACGCGTGTTGTCATTGTTCCAGTAGAGGATGTCGAACGCCGGCGGCTCCTTGCCCATCAGGTAGTTATTGACGAAGTAATTCCAGATCAAGTCGTTGGGACGCATCCAGGCAAACACCCTGGCCATGTCACTACCTTCCAGAACGCCCTTCTGATACGAGCGACGCTTGGCCGCTTCCAGCGTTTGTTCGTCGGCGAAGAGGGTGGCCGGGCTGTCTATCTGACTGTCGAGCATGCTGACCAGGTAGGTCGCGCTGGATACTCGTCGTAGCTGTCGCTTGGCCTGCAAATGCCCTTGCAATGCGGCAATGGTCAGCCCACCGGCACAGGCCCCCATCAAGTTGACCTCGCGCGCGCCGGTGATTGCCCGGCAAACATTCATCGCTTCTTCAGTGGCTTCGACGTAAGACGACAACCCCCATTCGCGATGACGCACATCGGGATTGCGCCAGCTGATAACGAAGGTCTGCAAACCGTTTTTAAGGGCGAACTGAACGAAGCTGTTGTTGGGGCTCAAATCGAAAATGTAGTACTTGTTGATCTGTGGCGGCACGATCAGCAATGGCTTGGAATACTGCTTTTCGCTCATCGGCTTGTACTGGATCAGCTCCAGCAGCTCATTGCGAAACACCACCGAGCCGGTAGTGGTGGCGACCGTTTTGCCCACCTCGAATGCTTGTTTGGTGACTTGTCTTGGCAGGCCGTTGTTGTGCAGGACATCGTCGACCAGATGGCCGATACCCCGCACCAGACTATTGCCGCCGGAGTTGAAAAATTCCTTGATCGCCAGCGGATTGAGCAGGGTGTTGGACGGCGCCACGGCGTCATTGATCAAGGCAAAGGCAAAGTGGGCGCGGGCACGATCGTCCGGGCTCATGTTGCTTTCGTCGATCCAGCTTTTGACTTCTTTCTGCCAGCTCAGATAGGCCTGCAGGCTGCGGCGATAAAAAGGATTGAGGCTCCACGTCGGGTCGGCAAAGCGACTGTCTTGCGGGTTGGTCGGATGAAGGGTTTCACCCAACAATACGCGGCCCAACTGGCCGCCCAGCTTCAAGGCATGCCGGGCCGTATACACCGGGTTGCGCAGGCCGTGGGTGGCCAGGCTGCGCAAGGTCGAAAGCAGGTCCCGGCCGCGCAGACCGGTAACCGCACTCTGAGCATTGATGAATGCAGCGGGAGTGGGCAAAGAGCCCTTCGCTGGTTTGTCGCGCATGAGTTAACACTCCTTCGTCATCAGGCCAAAAACAAACACACCCGAACAAAACACCATAGACGTTGTTGCGGGTTGTTGCGCGGCACGGCCTCCTGCTGACTCCTTTTCATAAACAAAAGTCGGGGTCGGTTAACCGCCCGATGGCGCCGGATGCGGATGCATTACTGCGCGCTGACGTTCTTCCTCGAGAAACTTCATGATGATCGGTGCCACCGCTTCGGCGCGGGTAATCAAGAACAGATGGCCGTCGTCGATGATGTGCAATTGGGCATTGGGAATTCGCCAAGCCAGCATGCGCATGTTGATCAGCGGGATCAGTGGGTCGTCGTCGCCGGCCAATACCAGGGTCGGTTGATGGATTTTGTGCAGCCAGTGAATGCTGGTCCAGCCGAGGCCGGCGAACAGTTGCCAGTAGTAACCGAGCTTGCCTGCCGAACGAACCCTGGCGGCGTGACTGGCTGCCAGGGTCGGATCGCGACGGAACGAGCCGCCGTAGATCATCGGTGCAATGCGGATCACATGGGAGGGCTGGATATAGCGTCGCGGGCTGGCCATCATCATCAGCACTTTAGGCTTGCCCGGAACCATCACGGTGCCTGCCGCCGTGGCCGCCAGCACCAGCTTCTTGCAGCGCTCGGGATAGTCATGGGCGAACTGCTGCGCCAGAGCGCCGCCCCACGAAACGCCAATCACGTTGACTTGCCCGTAATCGAGATAGTCGAGCATTCGCGCCGTGAGTTTTGCCAGGCCTGAAAAGCGATAGGGTCGATTGGGAGTCGATGAGCCGCCGACACCGGGCACGTCGAAGGCAATGACTTCCAGGTCCGGATCCAGAGCCTGGACGAACGGGAATATCAGCTCCAGGTTGGCGCCGATGCCGTTGAAAATCAGCAAGGGCGTCAAGTGGGGCTTGCCGGGGCGTACCGCAGTGCGGAGGGTCTGGCCATCCAGGTTGACGGTACGAAAGACGAACGGTTGCGGCATGCACGAAGCCCTGTAGGTTTTAAACGCTGATCGAGCCGTCCCGGGCCGTCGCAGAATGTTCGAGGCTGGCCTCGAGAGTAATCGATAGAGATCGCGGCACCTCCCAGTGCCGCGGACTGCGAGTTATTTGAAGCTCAACGTTCATGCACGTATGTACCCGGCGAAGCCTCACCCGCTGGATAGGCCTTGTTGCCAAGGTTGGCGGGGGATTTCTTCAGTTTGCCCGAACGCTCGGCCTGCCACGCCTGCCAATGCAACCACCAGGAGTCGGTATGCTTGGTGGAGTTTTCCATCCATTCTTCGGCTTTGACCGGCATGTCGGTGCTGGTCATGTAGCGCGCTTTCGGATTGCCCGGAGGGTTCAGAATGCTCTGGATATGCCCGCTGCTGGACAGCACGAACTCGACCTTGCCACCGAACAGCTGCGCGGATTTGTAGCAGGACTTCCACGGAGTGATGTGATCGTTGGTACCGGCCAGGGAAAAGATGTCGGCGGTCACCTGCTTGAGGTCGATCGCTGTGCCGCACACTTCCAGTGCGTTGGGGCGGATCAGTGGGTTGTTTTTGAACATCTCGATCAGGTCGCCGTGGAACGCGGCCGGCAAGCGAGTGGTGTCGTTGTTCCAGAACAGAATGTCGAAAACCGGAGGCTCGTTGCCCAGCAGGTAGTTGTTGACCCAGTAGTTCCAGATCAGGTCGTTCGGGCGCATCCAGGCGAAGACTTTCGCCATGTCACGGCCTTCCAGCACACCGGCCTGGTAAGAATGGCGCTTGGCGGCTTCGAGGGTCTGCTCGTCGACGAACAGGGCCACATCGCTGTCCAGGGTGGTGTCCAGCACGCTGACCAACAGGGTGAGGGCGTTGACCTTCTTCTCGCCGATCGCCGCGTAGTGGCCCAGCAGGGCGGTGCAGGTGATGCCGCCGGAGCAGGCGCCAAGCATGTTCACGTCTTTGCTGCCGGTGATTGCGGTGACCACGTCGACCGCTTCCTTGAGCGCTTCGATGTAGGTCGACAGACCCCACTCACGCTGCTCCTTGGTCGGGTTGCGCCAGCTGACGATGAATGTCTGCACATTGTTGCGCAGGCAGAAGCGCGCCAGACTCTTGTCCGGGCTCAGGTCGAAAACATAAAACTTGTTGATCTGTGGCGGCACCACCAGCAGCGGGCGTTCATGCACCTGCTCGGTGATCGGTCGGTACTGGATCAACTCCAGCACATCGTTGCGAAACACCACTGCGCCTTCGGTCACGCCCAGGCTCTTGCCGACTTCGAACGCGCCCATGTTGACCTGGCTCGGCATACCGCCGTTGTGCACCAGATCCTTGGCCAGGTGGGAGAGACCGTCGAGCAGGCTCTTGCCACCGGTTTCGAAGAAGCGTTTGACCGCCGCCGGATTGGCCGCCGTGTTGGTCGGGGCCATGGCTTCGGTCATGAGGTTAATCACGAAATGCCCGCGAGCGACGTCCTTGGGCGAAAGATTGCTGTCATCGATCCACGCGTGAAGCTCCTTGCGCCACGCCAGATAGGTTTGCAAATAACGTTTATAGAGCGGGTTCTGACTCCACGCCGGGTCAAGGAAGCGACGGTCATCACTTTGCGGTTGAAGCTCGGATTTTCCAAACAGTACGTTCTTCAGTTCGATGCCGAAATGAGCGACATGCCTGGCACTGTGGATGGGTTGCCTGATGGCCTGGCTCAGCACCATGCGGGCAGAGCCCAAGAGATCCTTTCTACGTAGTCCAACAACAGGATTCAGCCCCAAGGTATTTTCCGAAGCCTGAAATTTCAAGTCATCGTTAAGCTTGTTACTCATCTACGACGCTCCATTGTCCTGAGACGAGTACCTGAGCCCAGCTGTGTAGTCACACAGCAAACGCCAGGTACTACTGCTCGGGTGACCGTTAATTGCGAATAGCTACAAATGCACGGAACTTGCCAGCTCCATTGGTTACCCGAGTTTAATTTTTTTCGCAAGCGGGCCAATCGTTGACGCCGCAGCGGAGCATTCAAACAGATGGAATTAGAAAATGCCCTCTAAACAGCCAGAGGCCTGTATTAGAGCATCAGCTTGACGACCGATTCATTCGGATCACGGGTCTTTCCAGCCGCTTTGAGTTCCGCAAGATAATCGTTCCAAAGATCTTCTTGGCGCACTGCCAGCTGGTACAGATACTCCCAAGTGAACAGGCCGCTGTCGTGGCCGTCGTCGAAGGTCAATTTCAGTGCGTACTGACCGGCTGGTTCGACCTTGCTCAGGCCGACACCGATCTTGCCAAATTGCAGGATAGGTTTGCCATGGCCCTGGACTTCGGCGGAAGGAGAGTGCACGCGAAGAAACTCGGCGGGCAGGTGATATTCCTCGCCGGACGCGTATTTGAGCGACAGGGTTTTCGAGGCTTTGTGGAGTTTGATGTCGGTGGGGAGTTGGGTCATGGCAGGTCGTCCGTCTATGTGGAACGTTGTGTAGGAGCTGCCGAAGGCTGCGATCTTCTGATCTTCGGCGTCAGCCGGAAAAGATCGCAGCCTGCGGCAGCTCCTACAGGTGTTACGTTCTCACAGGAGAGTAGGTGACCTACAGGATATAACGGGACAGGTCTTCGTTCTGCGCCAATTCGCCCAAGTGGCTGTTGACGTAATCGGCATCGATCAGGATCGGCTTGTCCTCGTGGGTGCTGGCCAGATCGCCGGCGCTGAACGACACCTCTTCGAGCAGGCGCTCGAGCAGGGTGTGCAGGCGACGGGCACCGATGTTTTCGGTTTTCTCGTTGACCTGCCAGGCGATCTCGGCGAGACGCTTGATGCCGTCCGGGAGGAATTCGATGAGCAGGCCTTCGGTTTTCAGCAGTGCACAATATTGCTCGGTGAGCGATGCATGCGGTTCGCTGAGGATGCGCTCGAAATCTTCCGGGCTCAGGGCCTTGAGTTCGACCCGAATTGGCAGGCGACCTTGCAGCTCCGGCACCAGATCGCTCGGCTTGCTCAGGTGGAACGCACCGGAAGCGATGAACAGGATGTGGTCAGTCTTGACCATGCCCAGTTTGGTGTTGACGGTGCAGCCTTCGATCAGCGGCAGCAAGTCGCGCTGTACGCCCTCACGGGACACGTCGACGCCCCCGGAGTTGCCTCGCTTGGCAACCTTGTCGATTTCGTCGATGAACACGATGCCGTGCTGCTCGACGGCTTCCAGGGCCTTGGCCTTCAATTCTTCTTCGTTGACGAGGCGACCGGCTTCTTCGTCGCGTACCAGTTTCAGCGCCTCCTTGACCTTGAGCTTGCGGTTTTTGCGCTTGCCCTTGCCCATGTTGGCGAACAGGCTCTGCAACTGGTTGGTCATTTCTTCCATGCCCGGTGGCGCGGAGATATCGACGCCGGACACTTCGGCCACTTCGATTTCGATCTCCTTGTCATCCAGCTGACCTTCACGCAGGCGTTTGCGGAACAGCTGACGGGTGTTGGAATCCTGGGACGGTGCGGAGTCCTCGTTGCTGAAGCCCATGCGTGCCGGTGGCAGCAGGGCGTCGAGGATGCGTTCTTCGGCGGCGTCTTCGGCGCGGTGGCGAACCTTGGTCATTTCCTGTTCGCGCAGCAGCTTGATCGCGGCGTCGGCCAGATCACGAATGATCGATTCGACGTCGCGGCCAACGTAGCCCACTTCGGTGAATTTGGTCGCTTCGACTTTGATGAACGGCGCGTTGGCGAGTTTGGCCAGGCGACGGGCGATCTCGGTTTTACCGACACCGGTGGGGCCGATCATCAGGATGTTCTTGGGAGTGACTTCGACGCGCAGCTCTTCGGGCAGCTGCATCCGGCGCCAGCGGTTGCGCAAGGCGATGGCGACGGCGCGTTTGGCATCGTCCTGGCCGATGATATGGCGATTGAGTTCGTGGACGATTTCACGGGGGGTCATGGGCATAATAATTGGCGGTCCTCAAGCAAAAGTGAGCCGTGGCGCTAGGCCAAAACAGGCTTACTCAGCGAGATCCTGCTCCTCGATGGTGAAGGTGTGGTTGGTGAATACGCAGATGTCGCCGGCGATGCCGAGCGCTGTTTCGACGATTTCCCGCGCCGACAAATCGGTTTTCTTCAACAGGGCACTCGCGGCAGCCTGGGCGTAACCGCCGCCGGAACCCATGGCGATCAGGCCTTCTTCGGGCTCAACCACGTCACCGTTGCCGGTGATGATCAGGGAGGCATCTTTGTTGGCGACCGCGAGCATCGCTTCGAGGCGGCTCAGGGAGCGGTCGGTGCGCCATTCTTTGGCGAGTTCGACGGCGGCGCGAACCAGGTGGCCCTGATGTTTCTCGAGCTGGCCTTCGAAACGCTCGAAGAGGGTGAAGGCGTCAGCGGTGGCCCCGGCAAAACCGGCGATAACCTGGCCGTGGTAGAGGCGGCGAACTTTCTTCGCGTTGCCTTTCATCACGGTATTACCGAGCGAAACCTGGCCGTCGCCGCCCATGACGACTTTGCCGTGGCGGCGAACTGAAACGATGGTGGTCAAGGGAGAGTCTCCACGCAGCGGGGCGAAAATGCCTTATGCCAACTCATATGGGGGTGGTGGAGCGTTTTTCAACTGTAGGACGCGGCGGGGGACGAGCGGTTTGTCATTTGCTGAAGGAGGATGCAAGTGAATCCCTGTGGCGAGGGAGCTTGCTCCCGTTCGGCTGCGCAGCAGTCGTAAACCCAGCTACCGCAGTCTGTCTGATGGACCGCGGTGCCCGGGTTAGAGAGTGCTGCGCACTCCAGCGGGAGCAAGCTCCCTCGCCACAAAAGCAGGTTGTTTCTGCTAGGTCAGCGACTCTGACGTTGTTGTAACAACAGGTTGCTGAAGCCGCTGCCCGCCAGTTGCTTCTGAGCGGTAGTCAGCTGTTCGCGATTACTGAACGGGCCAACCAGCACTCGATACCAGGTCTCGTCCTTCACCGTGCCGGATTCAACCGCCACGGCCTGACCCAGCAGAATGATCTGCGCACGCACCTTGTCGGCATCGGCTTCCTTGCGGAACGAACCGGCCTGCAGGAAGAACTTGGTCACCGGCGCAGCTTTCGCCACGGGTGGCGCTGGCGGCGGGGTGATGCCGGCCAATGCCGCTTGAGCCCGGGCCGTGTCGATCTTCGCCGCTTGCTCCGGCGTCACCGGCGTGGTCGGGATGGCCGGCACTTGTGGCGTCGGCAGGGTTTTCTCCGGCACCGCGTCCGGGGGCACGATGACTTCCGATTCCGGCAGCAAAGTGTAGAAGTCGTACTTCGGCTTCACCGGTTGCGTCGGGCTCGGCGGAGTCTTGTTGGCCTCGGCGATCTTGGTGGCTTTCTGCTGCTCGATCTTCTCGCGCTTGACGGTATCGCTGCCCTTGCCCGGCTCCAGCTTCATCAGGAACACAATGAACGCGCCGACCGTCAGGCCGATGGCCATCCACAGCCAGCCCGGGATCGGTTGCTTTGCAGGAGCTTGGTAACGGCTGGCGCCACGCTTGGGTGCAGGTTTTTTCTTGGCAGCCAACTTACATACGCTCCAGAGTTTCCAGACCCAAGAGTTCCAGGCCTTGCTTGAGAGTGCGGCCGGTCAGCGCGGCGAGGCGCAGGCGGCTCTGCATTTGCGCCGGGGTGTCGGCGCCGAGGATCGGGCAGTTCTCATAGAAGCTGGAGAACAGGCCGGCGACATCGTACAGGTAGCTGCAGAGGATGTGCGGCGTGCCTTTGTCGGACACGTTGTTCAGTATTTCGCCGAACTGCGCCAGTTTCGCGGCCAGCTCATGTTCGTGGGTTGCTTCGAGACTGATTTTACCTTCGACTTCGCTGAAGTCCTTGCCGAGTTTGCGGAACACGCCGGCCACTCGGGTGTAGGCGTACAGCAGGTATGGCGCGGTGTTGCCTTCGAAGTTCAGCATCAGGTCGAAGTTGAAGCTGTAATCGCTGGTGCGGTGCTTGGACAGGTCGGCGTATTTCACGGCGCCAATGCCTACGACCTTGGCGATGTTGCGCAACTCGTCTTCGGCAAGCTCCGGGTTCTTCTCCTTCACCAGGGTGTAGGCGCGTTCCTGGGCTTCGGTCAGCAGGTCGATCAACTTCACGGTGCCGCCATCGCGGGTCTTGAACGGACGGCCGTCGGCGCCGTTCATGGTGCCGAAGCCCATGTGTTCCATTTCCATCGGGTGCGTCACGAAGCCGGCCAGGCGCGCGACCTGGAACACTTGCTGGAAGTGCAGGGCCTGGCGCTGGTCGACGAAGTACAACGCGCGATCGGCCTTGAGCTTGCCGCTACGGTAGCGCACGGCGGCCAGGTCGGTGGTGGCGTAGAGGTAGCCGCCGTCAGCCTTGACGATGATCACCGGCAGCGGGTCGCCGTCGGCGTTCTTGAATTCGTCGAGGAATACGCATTGAGCGCCGTTGCTCTCGACCAGCAGGCCGGCGGCCTTGAGGTCGTTGACCACGTTGATCAGGTCGTCGTTGTAGGCGCTTTCGCCCATTACGTCGGCCATGGTCAGTTTGACGTTCAGCAATTCGTAGATTTTCTGGCAGTGCGACAACGAGATGTCTTTGAACTTGGTCCACAGCGCCAGGCAATCCGGGTCGCCGGCTTGCAGCTTGACCACCAGGCCACGGGCGCGATCGGCGAACTCTTCGGATTCGTCGAAGCGCTGCTTGGCGGCGCGGTAGAAGTTTTCCAGGTCCGACAGCTCATCACTGGTGATCGGGTTTTCCTGCAGATAAGCCATCAGCATGCCGAACTGGGTGCCCCAGTCGCCAACGTGGTTCTGGCGGATCACTTCGTCGCCGAGGAACTCCAGAACCCGGGCCACGCCGTCGCCGATGATGGTCGAACGCAAGTGGCCGACGTGCATTTCTTTGGCCAGGTTCGGGGCCGACAGGTCGACCACGGTGCGCTGCACCGGGCCGGCCTTGCGTACGCCGATGTGGTCATCGGCCAGTGCCGCGTCCAGGCGGGTCGCCAGGGCTTGAGTGTTCTGGAAGAAGTTCAGGAAGCCAGGACCGGCGATTTCGGCTTTGGAGACGTTCTCGTCAGTCGGCAGCGCGGCGATGATTTTCTCGGCCAGGTCACGGGGCTTCATGCCCGCAGGCTTGGCCAGCATCATGGCGATGTTGCTGGCGAAGTCGCCGTTTTTCTTGTCGCGAGAGTTTTCCACCTGGATCGCCGGCGACAGGCCTTCAGGCAACACACCTTCGTTGACGAGTTGGGTGATGGCTTGTTGGATCAACTGGCGAATGGTGTCTTTCATGGTCTTCTCTTTCGACCGCTAGCGCGGCGGCGCTTCGATGCGCTGGTGGAAAAACTGGGCATTATCCGTTGCGAAGACGGGCTTGCCAACTATAGCGGGCAGGTTATGGATATGTGGTGACAAATCGGCCGCCTTCGCGGGCAAGCCTCGCTCCTACAAGGAATAGGCGTTGATCACAAAACCAATGAACACCATAGACTTTGTGGGAGCGAGCCTGCTCGCGATGGCAATCTCTAAATCAATACAAATCGACCGGATCAACATCCAGCGACCAACGCACCGCCCGCCCACTCGGCATCTGCTCCAAAACCAGCAACCAACTGCTCAGCAATCGATGCAGCGGCGCCCGGGCCGTGGCTTGCAGCAACAACTGTGCACGATAACGCCCGGCCCGGCGTTCCATCGGTGCCGGCACGGGCCCCAGCAACTCAATCCCGGTCAGATTCTGTTCGGCCAGCAAACGCTCGGCCTCGCTGCACGCCTCATCGAGGAAGCCTTCGGCTTGCCCCGGTTTATGCGCTTCGGCCCGCAGCAGCGCGAGATGCGCAAACGGCGGCAGACCGGCGGAGCGGCGTTCGCTCAACGCCTGTTCGGCAAAGGCGAAATAGCCCTGTTCGGTCAGTTGCACCAGCAGCGGATGGTCCGCCAGGTGCGTCTGGATAATCACTTTGCCCGGTTCTTCGGCCCGCCCCGCGCGCCCGGCGACCTGGACGATCAACTGCGCCATGCGTTCGCTGGCGCGGAAATCGCCGGAGAACAGCCCGCCGTCGGCATCCAGAATCGACACCAGGGTCACCCGTGGAAAGTGGTGCCCTTTGGCAAGCATTTGTGTGCCGACCAGAATGCACGGCTGGCCTTTTTGAATGGTGGCGAACAGTTGATTCATCGCGTCTTTGCGTGAAGTGCTGTCGCGGTCGACCCGCAGCACCGGGACGTCCGGAAACAGAATCCCCAGGCGTTCTTCGGCGCGCTCGGTACCGGCGCCCACAGGCCGCAAATCGACCTTGCCGCACTTCGGGCAATGCCGGGGCACTCGTTCGACGTAGCCACAATGGTGGCAACGCAGCTCGCCGGAGCGCTGGTGCACGGTCATTCGCGCGTCGCAGCGCTGGCATTCAGACATCCAGCCGCAGTCGTGGCAGAGCAGCGTCGGGGCGAACCCTCGGCGGTTGAGGAACACCAGCACCTGCTGGCCGGCGGCCAGGGTCTGACCGATAGCTTGCTGCATCGGCCCGGAAATGCCGCTGTCCAGCGGACGACTTTTCACGTCCAGGCGCAGGAAACGCGGTTGCTTGGCACCACCGGCCCGCTCATTCAGGCGTAGGAGGCCGTAACGACCGGTGTAGGCGTTTTGCAGGCTTTCCAGCGAAGGTGTGGCGGATCCGAGGACAATCGGGATGTTTTCCTGCCGGGCGCGGACCAGTGCCAGGTCGCGGGCGTGGTAGCGCAGGCCTTCCTGCTGTTTATAAGAGCCGTCGTGCTCTTCATCGATGATGATCAGGCCGGGGTTTTTCATCGGCGTGAACAGTGCCGAACGGGTACCGATAATAATGTCGGCCTCGCCATCCCGCGCCGCCAGCCAGGCTTCCAGGCGTTCGCGGTCATTGACCGCGGAGTGGATCAGCGCGATGCGCGCATTGAAGCGCTGCTCGAAGCGCGCCAGGGTTTGCGGGCCGAGGTTGATCTCCGGGATCAGCACCAGAGCTTGCTTGCCGGCCTCGAGGGTTTCGCGGATCAGCTGCAAATAGACTTCGGTCTTGCCGCTACCGGTAACGCCGGCCAGCAGGAACGCGTGATAACTGTCGAACCCGGCGCGAATCGCTTCATAAGCGGCGCGCTGCTCGGGGTTGAGCGGCAATTCCGGTTGTGCCAGCCAGTGTTCGTGGCGAGCGCCGGGGGCGTGCTTGCGGATTTCGACTTGCACCAGATCCTTGGCCAGCAACAGATCGAGGCTGTCCTTGCTCAGCATCAGTTTGCTCAGCAGCTGATGAGCGACGCCGTGGGGATGCTGAGCCAGGGTCGCCAGAGCTTCGCGCTGACGCGGGGCACGAGCGATGCGCGGGTCATCAAGGCTGGCGCCGGGCGCGGCGGACCAGAAGCGTTCCTGGCGTGCTTCGGCCAGTTCGCCTTGTCGCAACAGTACCGGCAGTGCCCAGCTCAACGTGTCGCCGAGGCTGTGCTGGTAATACTGAGAGGTCCATAGGCACAGTTTGAACAGTGCGGGCGGCAGCGGCGGCGTGGCGTCGAGCAGCGCCAGGGCCGGCTTGAGTTTGTCTGCCGGCACTTCGCTGGTGTCGGTGACCTCCACCAGAATCCCGATCATCTCCCGCCGACCGAACGGCACCCGCAAGCGCATGCCCGGGTGCAACTGGGCACGCAAGATACCGGCCGGGGCACGATAATCGAACAGGCGGCGCAGAGGCGAAGGCAGGGCGAGGCGCAAAATGGCGTTGGGCACGCGGGGGGATCTCTCTGGGCGGGCAGTAAGAAAGGCTGAGCGCAACCCCTGTGGGAGCGGGCTTGCCCGCGAAGAGGCCTATGCAGTCGGCATCTTCATTGGCTGTCAGGACGCTTTCGCGGGCAAGCCCGCTCCCACAGGTTTGCGTGCAGATGATCAGCATTTGGGGCGCGAGCCTAGCAGACGGTCGGTGTAAGGGACAGCTTGCGTGATTGCGAAGGTCTGGTAGAATCCGCGGCCTAATTACGTGCGGTATTCAACAATGGTGTTGAGTGGCGGCACGCTAGCCTGAGGAATACATCATGAAAGCCGATATCCATCCAACATACGAAATCACCGCAGTTACCTGCAGCTGTGGCAACAAGTTCGAAACTCGTTCGAACCTGGCCAAGCCTCTGGCGATCGACGTATGCAACGAGTGCCACCCGTTCTACACCGGTAAGCAGAAGACTCTGGATACTGGCGGTCGTGTACAGCGCTTCGCAGACCGTTTCGGCGCTTTCGGCAAGAAAGCTCCTGCTGCTGCAGAGTAAGGTTGAAAGGCCCGATGGGCTTTTCCTTGCTGATGAAAAAGGCGTCCCTCGCGGGCGCCTTTTTTGTGTCCGCGATTTGGCTTTCCGGTGCTCAGGCCTTCTGCCCGGCGCCGAGCGGGCTGACGCCGGTCGCGGTGCAACGGGTGGTGGATGGCGACACCTTGCGTCTGAGCGATGGCCGTAGTGTGCGCATGATCGGTTTGAATACGCCGGAGCTGGGCAAACAGGGTCGCTCCGACGAACCGTTTGCCGTGGCCGCGCGCAAACGCCTTGAAGCGCTGGTGGCTGCCAGCGATGGGCGAGTCGGTTTGTTGCCGGGTAAAGAAAGCAGGGACCATTACGGCCGTACCCTGGCTCATGTCTACAGTGTCGATGGGGCCAACCTCGAAGCGCAGATGCTCGCCGAGGGCCTCGGTTTTCAGGTGGCGGTGGCACCGAATGTCGATTTGGTCGCCTGCCAGCAAGCGGCCGAAACCAGTGCTCGTCGGGCCGGTCTTGGGCTGTGGCGACAATCACCTGTATTGAAAGCGGAGCAGATCAGCGCGTCCGGTTTCGCCATGCTCAGTGGTCGTGTGAGCAAGGTTCAGCGCAATCGCGGCGGCGTTTGGATCGAGTTGCAGGATTCGGTTGTATTGCGGGTTGCACCCAATCTACTGGACCAATTCGATGTCGCATCGCTTGAAAAGCTCAAAGGCAAGCAGATCGAGGCTCGTGGCTGGGTGGTGGATCGTTCGCGCCGCGGTGGGTTGCAACCGGGGCAGGCGCGCTGGCTTCTGCCGCTGACCGATCCGGCGATGTTGCAGGCCGCGCCGTAAGAAAAAATTGTAGACATTTTAAATGTCGATTGTGAACAGTCTATCCCTTGTGTTCCGTGGCTCTTGGCCCAAAGTCGTAGGGCCGGGCGCTTGACAGGGGTGACTGGTCAGTCTTGTGAGGACTTTGCGAGGCGAGTATCCTCGGCGGTCCGTCTGTCCAACAGTAAAAAGCGGAATGCCCCTATGTCTGATCTGAAAACTGCCGCTCTCGAATATCACGCCCATCCCCGTCCAGGGAAGCTGAGTGTCGAGCTCACCAAGGCCACCGCTACCGCCCGCGATCTGTCGCTGGCCTATAGCCCCGGCGTAGCCGAACCAGTACGCGAAATCGCCCGCGATCCTGAACTGGCCTACAAATACACCGGCAAGGGCAACCTGGTTGCAGTCATTTCCGATGGCACCGCGATTCTCGGCCTGGGTAACCTTGGCCCATTGGCTTCCAAGCCAGTTATGGAAGGTAAAGGCGTGCTGTTCAAGCGCTTCGCCGGCATCGACGTGTTTGACATCGAAGTCGACTCCGAAAGCCCGCAAGCCTTCATCGACACCGTCAAGCGTATCTCCATTACCTTCGGCGGCATCAACCTGGAAGACATCAAGGCACCTGAGTGCTTTGAGATCGAACGTGCTCTGATCGAGCAGTGCGACATTCCGGTATTCCACGATGACCAGCACGGCACCGCAATCGTGACTGCGGCCGGCATGATCAACGCCCTGGAAATCGCTGGCAAAACCCTGGCTGACGCCAAGATCGTCTGCCTGGGCGCCGGTGCTGCCGCCATCTCCTGCATGAAATTGCTGGTGAGCATGGGCGCCAACATCGAAAACATCTACATGGTTGACCGTACCGGCGTGATCCACTCCGGCCGTGACGACCTGAACCAGTACAAGGCTGTGTTCGCTCACGCGACCGAAAAGCGCACCCTGGCTGACGCGCTGGAAGGTGCTGACGTGTTCGTTGGCCTGTCCGGCCCGAACCTGCTGAGCGCTGAAGGCCTGAAATCCATGGCGGCCAACCCGATCGTGTTCGCGTGCTCTAACCCGGATCCGGAAATCTCCCCGGAACTGGCTCACGCCACCCGTAACGACGTGATCATGGCCACCGGCCGTTCGGACTACCCGAACCAGGTCAACAACGTACTGGGCTTCCCGTTCATCTTCCGTGGTGCCCTGGACGTTCGCGCCAAGCGCATCAACGAAGAAATGAAAGTGGCTGCCGCCAACGCCCTGCGTGAACTGGCCAAGCTGCCAGTACCTCAGGAAGTGTGCGACGCCTACGGCGGCATCAAACTGGAATTCGGTCGTGAGTACATCATTCCGAAACCAATGGATGCCCGTCTGATCACCCTGATCTCCGATGCCGTGGCCAAAGCCGCCATCGAGACCGGTGTGGCGACCCTGCCGTATCCGAAGAACTACCCGCTGAAAAGCGTGGATGACGTGTTCAACGGCTAAGCCGTTGTAGCGCATCAACCAAAAGCCCCGGCTCTCGCGAGTCGGGGCTTTTTTGTATCTGAGAGTTTTGTATCGTTTGTAAGGATCTCTTCGCGGGCAAGCCCGCTCCCACAGGAATCGCGGTGGTTCACAACCCCTGAGAGCACCACAGAACCTTGTGTGAGCGGGCTTGCCCGCGAAGGGGGTGGGTCATTCAGCGCATAACCGGCAGGCAATAAAAAGCCCCGCACATCTTTCGAGGGCGGGGCTTTTAGGTGTTGCTACACGATCAGAACAAATCGATCGGCGCTGCCTCATCGGCTGGTAGCGGGCTGCCCGGCACATTGCCGTTGCTCAGCTCATTCACCGACGGTGGCGTGTCTTCGGCCTTGAACAGTTCGAAGTAGGCACCTGGCGTACTTGGGGTGGCCGCGCGGCCGCTGATCGGATCGACGCGCAGGCTGAGAATGCCTTCGGGTTCCGCTTGGGTGTGGGGCGGTTTGTCTTTGAGGGCCGCGGCCATGTAGTTCATCCAGATCGGCAAGGCAACGGTGCCGCCGAACTCGCGTTTGCCCAGGCTTTCCGGTTGGTCGAAGCCGGTCCAGACGGTGGTCACGTAATCGGCGTTGTAGCCGGAGAACCAGGCGTCCTTGGATTCGTTGGTGGTACCGGTCTTGCCCGCGATGTCGCTGCGACCCAACGCCAGCGCACGGCGGCCGGTGCCGAGTTTGATCACATCCTCAAGCATGCTGTTGAGGATGTAAGTGGTGCGCCCATCGATGATGCGCTCGGCCACGGCCGGCGTTTGTGGCATTGGCTGGGCGCTCGGTGCTTCGCCCGGGGTAGCGTTGACCGTGAAGGTGTCAGAGGCCGGCATGGCGATGCCATCGCTGGCTACGACGCCTTTCGGAACGCTCGGCGGGTTGGCAACGAATAGCGTGTCGCCGTTGCGGCTTTCGATCTTGTCGATGATGTACGGGGTGATCTTGTAGCCGCCATTGGCGAAGGTGGCCCAGCCGGTGGCGATTTCCATTGGCGTCAGGGTCGCGGTACCCAGGGCCAGGGACAGGTTGCGCGGCAGGTCCTGCTTGTTGAAGCCGAACTTGCTGATGTAGTCGATGGTGCGGTCGACACCCAGCGCTTGCAGCAGGCGGATCGATACCAGGTTGCGCGACTTGTAGAGCGCTTCACGCATGCGGATCGGGCCGAGGAAGGTGTTGGTGTCGTTCTTCGGCCGCCAGACTTTGTCCAGGTACTCGTCGACGAACACGATCGGTGCGTCGTTCACCAGGCTGGCGGCGGTATAGCCGTTGTCCAGGGCGGCGCTGTACACGAACGGCTTGAAGCTCGAACCCGGCTGACGCTTGGCCTGCATGGCGCGGTTGTAGTTGCTCTGCTCGAAGGCGAAACCGCCGACCAGCGAACGAATGGCACCGTTCTGCGGGTCGAGGGAAACCAGCGCGCCTTGAGCCTGCGGAATCTGGCTGAATTTGAGCGAACCGTCTGGCTGACGCTGCACGCGAATCAGATCACCGACCTGTGCGACATCCGACGGCTGCTTCGGATTGGCGCCCATGCTGTTGGTGTTCAGGAACGGACGAGCCCACTTCATGGTTTCCCAGGCGACGTGCTCTTCGCCGGTACCCGTGCGGGTCAACACCTGCACGCCGTTCTTGTCGACCTGGGTCACGATCGCCGGTTCCAGGCCGCTGATGATTCGCTGTTTGGTCAACTCCTGAGTCCAGGCCTCTCGGGTTTTACCCGGCAGGCGTGACTCGGGGCCGCGATAACCGTGCCGTTGGTCGTAGGTCATCAAGCCTTCATGAACCGCGGTGTTGGCCATCTCCTGCAAATTGCTCGGCACCGTGGTGGTGACACGGAAACCTTCGGTATACGCATCGCTGCCATAGCGGCCGACCATTTCGGCACGGGCCATTTCGGCGACGTATGGCGCGTTCACTTCCGGAGTCGGCACATGATAGCTGGCGTTCAGCGGCTCATTGATGGCAGTGGTGTAGTCGGCTTCGGTGATTTTGCCGAGCTTATACATGCGCCCCAGGATCCAGTCGCGACGCTCTTTGCTGCGGGTCGGGTTGGCCAGCGGGTTGAAGCGCGACGGGGCTTTTGGCAGGCCGGCGATCATCGCCATCTGCGCCAGGCTCACGTCACGAATCGACTTGCCGTAATAAACCTGCGCCGCTGCTTCGATGCCGTAGGCGCGGTTGCCCAGATAGATCTTGTTGACGTACAGCTCGAGGATCTCGTCCTTGGTCAACTGCCGTTCGATCTGCAGGGCCAGGAGGATTTCGGTGGTTTTGCGCGAGAAGCTGCGTTCGCTGGTCAGGAAGAAGTTCTTCGCTACCTGCATGGTGATGGTGCTGCCGCCGGACTGAATATGTCCGCTCTTTACCAGCTGGGTGGCGGCACGCATCAGGCTGCTGGGATCGACGCCGTAGTGGTTGGCGAAATTGTCGTCTTCAGCACTTAGTAACGCATTAATGAAATTGGGGGGAATGTCGGCGAAACGGATTGGCGTACGGCGCATTTCGCCAAATTCTGCGATCAACTTGTTGTCGCTGCTGTACACCCGCAAAGGAATCTGCAACTGAATACTTCTCAGCGCCTCCACGGATGGCAATCCGGGGCTAAGGTAAAGAAAAGCGCCGCTCAGACCCAGGAGCAGTCCGCAGAAAACGGCGACGATGGACCAACCGAAAAATTTCAGCAGACGAATCAAGGCTTTTGGATATCCAGGGTAAAGAATGAATTAGGCATCAGGGGTTCAGGCTATACACAGAATGACCCGCGCTTGCAGTGAAAGCGGAAAAAACGCTCAGCATTATAAGCATTTTTCCGTCGGGGAGCGTCATTTGCGCTTCTGTCAAGACGGAGGGTATTGAACGCAATGGATATTACAGAGTCCGTAACTCACGGATAGTCATAGGGAATTGGTAGTGCTAGGACTCTTCAATAAAAAAGCCAATACGCTTCTGGGGATCGACATCAGCTCTACGTCGGTGAAGCTACTGGAACTCAGTCGTCAGGGCGACCGGTACCGGGTCGAGGCCTATGCGGTCGAGCCGCTGCCTGCCAGCGCCGTGGTCGAGAAAAATATCGCCGAGCTCGAAGGGGTGGGGCAGGCGCTTGCGCGGGTGCTATCCAAGGCCAAAACCAGCCTCAGGAACGTGGCCGTCGCTGTGGCCGGTTCGGCGGTGATCACCAAGACCATCGAGATGGACGCCGGTCTTTCCGACGACGAGATGGAAAACCAACTGAAGATCGAGGCTGATCAGTACATCCCTTATCCACTGGATGAAGTGGCGATCGATTTCGAAGTGCAAGGCGTGTCGGCGCGCAACCCCGAGCGGGTCAATGTGCTGCTGGCGGCGTGTCGCAAGGAAAACGTCGAGGTCCGTGAAGCGGCCCTGGCTCTGGCCGGGCTGACCGCGCGCGTGGTCGACGTCGAAGCCTATGCCCTGGAGCGATCGTTCGGCCTGCTGGCAACCCAGTTGGCCGCCTCTCAGGAGCGCCTGACCGTGGCGGTGGTCGATATCGGGGCCACCATGACCACCCTGAGCGTGTTGCACAACGGGCGGATCATCTACACCCGCGAACAATTGTTCGGCGGCCGTCAACTGACGGAAGAGATCCAGCGTCGTTATGGCCTGACGGTCGAACAGGCGGGGCTGGCGAAGAAGCAGGGCGGTTTGCCGGACGATTACGTCAGCGAGGTCTTGCAGCCATTTCGTGATGCGTTGGTGCAACAGGTGTCGCGTTCATTGCAGTTTTTCTTTGCTTCTGGCCAGTACAACTCGGTCGATCACATCCTCCTGGCCGGCGGCACCGCCTCGGTCCCCGGGCTGGAGCGATTGATCGAGCAGCGACTGGGTACGCCGACCCAGGTCGCCAATCCATTCTCCAACATGACCCTGAGCAGCAAGGTCAACGCCGGTGCCTTGGCGAGCGATGCCCCGGCACTGATGATCGCTTGCGGGCTGGCCCTCAGGAGTTTCGACTGATGGCGCGGATCAATCTTTTACCCTGGCGTGAAGAGTTGCGCGAAGGGCGTCGCAAACGCTTTTTACTGGCATTGGTCGGTGTGCTAGTGGGGTCGGTGGCAGCGCTGCTGATTGCGGACCAGGTCATTAACAGCGCCATTAATCGGCAAGTCGCCCGTAACGATTACATTGGCAAGCAGATTGCCGTGGTCGACGAGCGGATCAAACAGATCAGCGATCTGAAGGCCCGCCGACAGCAACTCGTCGAACGCATGCGCATCATTCAGGACCTGCAAGGCAACCGGCCGATCAGCGGGAGGATTTTCGATCAATTGGCGCGTACCTTGCCGGACGGAGTTTATTTCACCGAAGTGAAAATGGTCGGCAAAACCGTGTCCATCACCGGCGCGGCGGAATCCAACAACCGGGTTTCGGATCTGATGCGCAATCTTGATGCCTCCGATTGGTTCGATGCGCCCAACCTCACGGAAGTCAAAGCGACCACCGCCGGTCAGCTGGACCAGGCCAATATTTTTCAGTTGACCGTCCGTCAGACCCAGCCCGCGATTGTGGGGGGCGCTAAATGAAACCATCCGAATGGTTCGAAGGGTTGCGCCAGATCGACATCAACGATCTGGACACCAACAACATGGGTTCCTGGCCACCGGCGATCAAGGTCCTGGCAAGTGTCCTGCTGATGATCCTGGTGCTAACCCTTGGCTACAGCTTCTTGATCAGTGACCTGCAAAACCACCTGGAACTCAGGCGCGAGGAAGAATCGACGCTCAGGGAGCAATTCGCGACCAAAGCCCATATGGCGGCGAATCTGGAGCTGTACACCCAGCAGATGAAGGAAATGGAAAACTCCTTCGGCATGCTGTTGCGGCAATTGCCCAGCGACACCGAAGTGCCCGGCCTGCTGGAGGACATCACCCGCACCGGCCTGGGCAGCGGCCTGGAGTTCGAAGAAATCAAGCTGCTCCCGGAGGTCACCCAGCAGTTCTACATCGAACTCCCTATCCAGATCACCGTCACCGGCGCTTATCACGACCTGGCCACTTTTGTCAGTGGCGTGGCCGGGCTGCCACGGATCGTCACCCTGCATGACTTCGACCTGGCGCCGGCCAATCCCGATGGCGGTCCGAAGTTGCGCATGAGCATCCTGGCCAAGACCTATCGCTACAACGACAAGGGGTTGCAGAAATGAGCCCGATTCGTTGCCTGTCGATGGTCATGTGCCTGGTCATCCTGGCCGGTTGTGGCGGCGACAATGATTTCAGCGACCTGGACGCCTACCTGAACGAAGTGCGCCTGCGTGCCCCCGGCAAAATTGAACCAACGCCCACATTCCGGTCTTACCCGACATTCACCTATAACGCTGCCAACCTGCGTAGCCCGTTCTCCAGGCAGGTCAGAGTCGATCTGGCCGGTCAGAAGCACGGCTCGCGTAACGTCAAACCCGACCCCAACCGGGTCAAGCAGTACCTCGAAGGTTTCAACATCGAACAGTTTGAAATGGTCGGCACCCTCTCCAATGCAACCGGCTCCTTTGCGCTGTTGCGCGGGGCGGGCGGCGTGCATCGGCTGAAAGTCGGCGATTACCTGGGGCGTAACGATGGGCGGATCGTCGCCATCAGCGGTTCGCAAGTCGACGTGGTCGAAATCGTTCCTGACGGCGAAGGCGCCTGGCTGGAACGGCCGCGGACCATCCCTTTGAAAGAGCACTCATAGTGGAACTCGAATAATGAACAGGATTTTCTCAACCTTCGGTATTTCGCTATGGATAGCGTTTTTGTCGCCGATGGTACTGGCGGCCAACCTCAAAGCGCTGGATGTCGCCGCGCTGCCCGGTGACCGTGTCGAGTTGAAGTTGTCGTTCGATGGGCCGCCACCGCAGCCCCACGGTTACACGACAGAGCAGCCTGCGCGGATTGCGCTGGACCTGCCAGGGGTCACCAGTCAGCTGGCGAACAAGAATCGGGATCTGGGCGGCGGCAATGCCCGCAGCGCCACGGTCGTTGAGGCCAAGGACCGTACGCGGTTGATCATCAGCCTGACTCAATTGACGCCATACAACGCTCGCGTCGAAGGCAACAATTTGTTCGTGGTTGTCGGGCAAGGGGCCGGTAGCAAGGCGCCCAAACCGGCCGCCAGCGCACCGCGCGCAACCACTGCGACGCCAGCGCCCGCCAGGGTCAATGCACCCGTGGGCAAAGCCATCCGGGGCGTGGATTTCCAGCGCGGCACCCAGGGTGAGGGCAATGTGGTCATCGATCTGTCGGATCCGTCCATCGCTCCGGACATCCAGGAGCGCGATGGCAAAATCATCGTCGGTTTCACCAAGACCCAACTGCCTGAACGGTTGCGTGTACGTCTCGACGTCAAGGATTTCGCCACGCCGGTGCAGTTCGTCAACGCCAGCGCCACGGGCGACCGAGCCATTATCAGTATCGAGCCCAGTGGCGCCTTCGATTATTCGACCTATCAGACCGACAACAAACTGACCGTCAGCATTCGGCCGATGACTGTCGATGACTTGCAGAAGCGCAACACTGAACGCTTTGCCTACACCGGCGAAAAACTCTCGCTGAATTTTCAGGACATTGATGTGCGCTCGGTGCTGCAGCTGATCGCCGATTTCACCAACCTCAATCTGGTGGCCAGCGACACGGTGCAGGGTGGCATCACGTTGCGTCTGCAGAATGTGCCGTGGGATCAGGCGCTGGACCTGGTGTTGAAAACCAAAGGTCTGGATAAGCGCAAGATTGGTAACGTGCTGCTGGTGGCGCCGGCTGATGAGATCGCTGCCCGAGAGCGTCAGGAACTGGAATCGCAGAAGCAGATTTCCGAACTGGCGCCTCTGCGTCGCGAGCTGTTACAGGTCAACTACGCCAAGGCCGCCGATATCGCCAAGCTGTTCCAGTCAGTGACCAGCGCCGAAGCGAAAGTCGACGAACGAGGTTCAATCACTGTCGATGAGCGGACCAACAACATCATTGCCTACCAGACCCAGGATCGCCTCGACGAACTGCGTCGTATCGTTGCGCAGCTGGATATTCCGGTGCGTCAGGTGATGATCGAGGCGCGCATCGTTGAGGCCAACGTCGATTACGACAAAAGCCTTGGCGTGCGCTGGGGCGGTTCGGTGCAGAAGGGTAACTGGAACACCTCCGGGGTCAACGGCTCTTCGACCACCATAGGGACGCCAGGCAGCACCAGCACTAACTCGCCGTTCGTCGACTTGGGGACCTCTGCCAATACCTCGGGGATCGGCATCGCCTTCATTACCGACAATGTGCTGCTGGACCTTGAACTTTCGGCCATGGAGAAAACCGGCAACGGGGAAATCGTCTCGCAGCCCAAGGTGGTCACGTCCGACAAGGAAACCGCGAAAATCCTCAAGGGCACCGAGATTCCCTATCAGGAAGCCAGCTCCAGCGGCGCCACCTCGGTGTCGTTCAAGGAAGCCTCGCTGTCCCTGGAAGTGACCCCGCAGATCACGCCGGACAACCGCATCATCATGGAGGTCAAGGTCACCAAGGATGAACCGGATTACCTGAACAAAGTGCAGGATGTACCGCCAATCAAGAAAAACGAGGTCAACGCCAAGGTGTTGGTTAACGACGGCGAGACCATCGTCATTGGTGGAGTTTTCTCAAATACTCAGAGCAAGGTTGTAGATAAGGTGCCATTTCTCGGTGATGTGCCGTATCTTGGCCGCCTTTTCCGGCGTGACGTGGTTTCGGAGAAAAAATCCGAGCTGCTGGTATTTCTCACTCCGCGTATCATGAACAATCAGGCGATTGCTGTGAGTCATTGATTCTGTGCGAAATTTGATTCTTGTTGGACCGATGGGGGCTGGTAAAAGCACCATCGGCCGGTTGCTGGCCAAAGAGCTGCGCCTGCCGTTCAAAGATTCCGATAAGGAAATTGAATTGCGCACGGGCGCCAATATCCCGTGGATTTTCGATAAGGAAGGCGAGCCGGGCTTTCGCGACCGCGAGCAGGCGATGATCGCCGAGCTGTGCGCGTGCGACGGTGTGGTATTGGCGACCGGCGGCGGCGCAGTGATGCGCGAAGCCAATCGCCGGGCGCTGCACGCCGGTGGTCGAGTGGTCTATCTGCATGCGTCGGTCGAGCAGCAGGTCGGCCGGACGGCTCGCGACCGCAATCGGCCACTGCTGCGCACCGCCGACCCGGCGAAAACCCTGCGCGACTTGCTGGCGATCCGTGATCCGCTGTATCGGGAAATCGCCGACCTGGTGGTTGAAACCGATGAGCGGCCACCGCGGATGGTGGTGCTCGATATCCTCGAACGCTTGCAGCAGCTACCGCCCCGTTAATGCGCGGCGCGAAATGCGCTATCCTCGGCGTCCTGTCGCAGCCGCTCGAGGTTGTGGCGGCTGGCTACCGAATGGCGTCACACCAGCAGACGCCATGGAATTCGTAAACTCAAGGCAGGACGCCTGATTCCATCTTCACTGTGGGGACACATGCAGACACTCAAGGTCGATCTAGGCGAGCGCAGCTACCCGATTCATATTGGCGAAGGTTTGTTGGATCAGCCTGAGCTGCTGGCCCCGCATATCCGCGGGCGGCAAGTAGCGATCATCTCCAACGAGACCGTCGCGCCGCTCTACCTGGAGCGTCTGACCCGCAGCCTCGCGCAGTTCTCGGTGATTTCCGTGGTGCTGCCCGACGGCG
This sequence comes from Pseudomonas sp. F-14 TE3482, assembly GCF_053629455.1. Lineage (NCBI taxonomy): Bacteria > Pseudomonadati > Pseudomonadota > Gammaproteobacteria > Pseudomonadales > Pseudomonadaceae > Pseudomonas > Pseudomonas sp. F-14 TE3482. Next base: position 755,334 of record NZ_JBRJII010000001.1, on the reverse strand, counting down.
AAGCCTTCAAGACCTGGGAAACCCTGCAACTGATTTTCGACGGCCTGCTGACTGCACGGCACGATCGCCGTACCACGGTGATCGCCCTCGGTGGCGGTGTAATCGGTGACATGGCCGGTTTTGCGGCCGCCTGCTACCAGCGAGGCGTCGATTTCATCCAGATACCGACCACGTTGTTGTCGCAAGTCGACTCCTCGGTAGGCGGCAAGACCGGGATCAATCACCCGCTGGGCAAGAACATGGTCGGCGCCTTCTATCAGCCCAACGTGGTGCTGATCGATACCGCCACCCTCAATACCCTGCCGCCCCGCGAACTGTCCGCCGGGTTGGCGGAAGTCATCAAATACGGGCTGATCTGCGACGAGCCATTCCTGACCTGGCTCGAAGAAAACGTCGATCGCCTGCGAGCGCTGGACCAGACCGCACTGACTTATGCCATCGAACGCTCCTGCGCGGCCAAGGCTGCAGTGGTGGGTGCTGACGAGAAAGAGACGGGCGTTCGTGCCACGTTGAACCTGGGCCACACCTTTGGCCACGCGATCGAAACCCATATGGGCTATGGTGTCTGGCTTCATGGTGAAGCAGTCGCTGCTGGCACCGTAATGGCTTTGGAAATGTCCGCGCGCCTGGGCTGGATCAGCGAACAGGAACGTGATCGCGGTATTCGCCTGTTCCAGCGGGCCGGCCTGCCGGTCATCCCGCCGCAAGAGATGAGCGAAGCCGATTTTCTCGAACACATGGCAATTGACAAGAAAGTGATCGACGGTCGTTTGCGCCTGGTGCTGCTGCGCCACATGGGCGAAGCAGTGGTGACCGACGATTATCCGAAAGAGGTTTTACAGGCCACGCTGGGAGCGGATTACCGCGCCCTGGCTCAGCTTAAAGGTTAATAAGATCCCGATGACTAGTTTGCATGCCGACGAGGCTTTCCTCGGCCATTACCAGTTAAGTCATGACCCTTTCGCTCCACGGGTGCCTGGCTTCAAATTTTTCCCGGCCCAGCGCAAACCGGTGCTGGGGCAACTGCATCATCTGGCCCGTTACAGCCAGTTGTTGCTGGTGGTCACTGGCCCTCAAGGCAGCGGCAAAACCCTGTTGCGTCAGGCCCTGGTGGCCAGCACCAACAAACAGTCAGTGCAGAGCGTGGTGGTTTCCGCCCGTGGCGCCGGCGATGCGGCTGGTGTGCTGCGTCAGGTGGCTCAGGCGCTGAATGTCGAGCAGGCTGAAATCGGCGCGATCCTGGCCCAGGTGGTACAGCTTGCCCTCACGGGGCAGGAAGTCTATTTGCTGGTGGATGATGCCGAGCAACTCGACGAATCCGCGCTGGAAGCCTTGCTGGCCTTGGCAGCGGGCGCACCGGAAGGTCGCCCCCACGTGTTCCTGTTCGGCGAGTCCTCGCTGATTGCTCAGCTTGATGCGCTGAGCCTTGAGGAAGAGCGTTTCCACGTCATCGAATTGCAGCCTTACACCGAAGAAGAAACCCGCGAATATCTGGATCAGCGTCTTGAAGGCGCTGGCCGGGGTATCGAACTTTTCACCGCGGATCAGATCTCTGATATTCACGAAAGCTCCGACGGTTGGCCTGGCAACATCAATCAGGTCGCCCGCGATGCAATGATCGAAGCCATGATTGCCAGCCGCTCAGCGGTGAAGCGTCCAAGTATGGGGTTCAACATGCCGAAGAAACACGTATTGGCGATTTCCGCCGTAGTCGTGGTCGCGGTAGCCGCCGCCTGGTTGATGCCGGGTCGCAGCAAAGCACCGACCACCGGCGCGCCTGCCAATGAACAGGCACAACTGCCATTGGGCCAGGGCGCGCCACAAACTGACAGCAGTGGCGCTCCCGCCGTAGAGTTCGCCGGTAATTCACAACCGATGCCATTGCCGTTGGTCGGCAACTCGCAGCCGGTAATGCGTGGCCCGTTGGCCGAAGCGGCCGGTGGTATCACCGAAGGCGACGACGGCGTGCCGGTCGAAGGTTCCAGCGCTACACCGCCAACCGTGACCACGACTGCGCCGCCTGCCGGCATCCAGCCGGCGCCAACGCCTGCGGCCAAACCGGTTCCAGCGCCGACTCAGGTCGCGACCGCCAAGCCAGCGCCTGCACCTGTTGCCAAACCGGCTCCAGCGCCCGCCAAGCCGGTCGCCGCCGCCAAACCTGCCGAGAAGCCAGTCGCCGTGGCTAAAGCCGCCGGTGGCAGCTGGTACGCAGGCCAGGCGCCGGGTAACTACGTGGTGCAAATCCTCGGCACCAGCTCCGAATCGGCCGCGCAAAGCTTCGTCAAAGAGCAGGGCGGCGAGTACCGTTATTTCAAGAAAGTCCTCAACGGCAAGCCGCTTTACGTCATCACCTACGGTAGCTTCGCCAACCGCGATGCAGCCGTTACCGCCATCAAAGCCTTGCCAGCGAAGGTTCAGGCTGGTAAACCTTGGCCTCGCACTGTCGCCAGCGTCCAACAGGAACTGGCAACAACTCGCTGAAGATTCGGCGGCCTTACCCAGGCCGCCTCTCCAAGCACCTCAAAATTTCTGCAAGCGCATGCCGTCTCTACAGACCGCGTGCCTTGTGGTGTCTGCGTCACAGTGGTCTTTGAGTCGTTGCGGTCAAAATTAAAAAAGTTTTGACTAGCACAGCATATCGCTTTAAACCTTTCACAAATGCGACATAGATTTGCGACATTTCGTCGTCAAATTTGTGAGCCTCTGTGTCGGTGTGTACAATGACCTCCCTTTTGCCCCCGCAAAGCTGGCGTACGTTCGGCGTGGATGGTAACTGGCTGAATTGAAAAGAAATTTGCCTCGATAAGAGGCAGCCTGGTGAGAAAGTGTCTATGAAAGCAGGTCTGTACCAACCAGATGAATTCAAGGATAACTGCGGTTTCGGCCTGATAGCCCATATGCAGGGCGAGCCCAGTCATACCCTTTTGCAAACGGCCATTGAGGCCCTGACCTGCATGACCCACCGCGGTGGGATCAACGCCGACGGCAAGACCGGTGACGGTTGCGGTCTGCTGATTCAAAAACCGGATGTATTCCTGCGAGCCATCGCCCAGGAAACCTTCGGTGTCGAACTGCCCAAGCAATATGCGGTGGGCATGGTCTTCTTCAACCAGGACCCGGTGAAAGCCGAAACCGCTCGCGAGAACATGAACCGCGAGATCCTGGCCGAAGGCCTGCAACTGGTCGGCTGGCGCAAAGTGCCGATCGACACCAGCGTCCTCGGCCGCCTGGCCCTTGAGCGCCTGCCGCAAATCGAGCAGGTCTATATCGGCGGTGAAGGCCTGAGCGATCAGGACATGGCGATCAAGCTGTTCAGCGCCCGTCGTCGTTCGTCCGTGGCCAACGCCGCCGACGTCGATCACTACATCTGCAGCTTTTCCCACAAGACCATCATTTATAAAGGCCTGATGATGCCGGCGGATCTGACCGCCTTCTATCCAGACCTGAGCGACCAGCGCCTGCAAACCGCAATCTGCGTGTTCCACCAGCGCTTCTCCACCAACACCTTGCCGAAATGGCCGCTGGCTCAGCCGTTCCGCTTCCTCGCCCACAATGGCGAGATCAACACCATCACCGGCAACCGCAACTGGGCTCAGGCCCGTCGCACCAAGTTCACCAACGATCTGATGGATCTGGAAGAACTCGGCCCGCTGGTGAACCGCGTAGGTTCCGACTCCTCCAGCATGGACAACATGCTCGAGTTGATGGTCACCGGTGGCATCGACCTGTTCCGTGGCGTGCGGATGATCATTCCGCCTGCGTGGCAGAACGTCGAAACCATGGACCCGGATCTGCGTGCGTTCTACGAATACAACTCGATGCACATGGAACCGTGGGACGGCCCGGCCGGCGTGGTAATGACTGATGGTCGTTACGCGGTGTGCCTGCTCGACCGTAACGGTCTGCGTCCTGCGCGTTGGGTCACCACCAAGAACGGCTTCATTACACTGGCCTCGGAAATCGGTGTCTGGAACTACCAGCCTGAAGACGTGATCGCCAAGGGCCGCGTTGGCCCTGGCCAGATCTTTGCCGTGGACACCGAAACCGGTCAGATCCTCGACACCGATGCCATCGACAACCGTTTGAAGTCCCGTCATCCGTACAAGCAATGGCTGCGCAAGAATGCCCTGCGCATCCAGGCGACCATGGAAGACAACGACCATGGTTCGGCGTTCTACGACGTCGATCAGCTCAAGCAGTACATGAAGATGTATCAGGTCACGTTCGAAGAGCGCGACCAGGTGCTGCGTCCGCTCGGCGAGCAAGGCTACGAAGCCGTTGGCTCGATGGGCGATGACACGCCGATGGCCGTGCTGTCCCAGCGTGTGCGTACGCCGTACGACTATTTCCGTCAGCAGTTCGCGCAGGTGACCAACCCGCCGATCGACCCGCTGCGTGAGGCCATCGTCATGTCGCTGGAAATCTGCCTCGGTGCCGAGCGCAACATTTTCCAGGAGTCGCCGGAACACGCCTCGCGCGTGATCCTCAGCTCGCCGGTCATTTCCCCGGCCAAGTGGCGCTCGCTGATGAACCTCGATCGTCCGGGCTTCGAACGCCAGATCATCGACCTCAACTACGACGAGAGCGTTGGCCTTGAAGCCGCAGTGCGCAATGTTGCCGATCAGGCTGAAGAAGCCGTTCGCGCCGGTCGCACCCAGATCGTGCTGAGTGACCGTCACATCGCCCCGGGCAAGTTGCCGATCCACGCTTCGCTCGCCACCGGCGCGGTGCACCACCGCCTGACCGAAAAAGGCCTGCGGTGCGACTCCAACATCCTGGTGGAAACCGCCACTGCTCGCGACCCGCATCACTTCGCGGTACTGATCGGTTTCGGCGCCTCGGCGGTCTATCCGTTCCTGGCCTACGAAGTGTTGGGCGATCTGATCCGCACCGGTGAAGTGCTGGGCGACCTCTATGAGGTGTTCAAGAACTACCGTAAAGGCATCACCAAAGGCCTGCTGAAGATCCTGTCGAAGATGGGCATCTCCACCATCGCCTCGTACCGCGGTGCGCAACTGTTCGAAGCCATCGGCCTGTCCGAAGAAGTCTGCGACCTGAGCTTCCGTGGCGTACCAAGCCGCATCAAGGGCGCGCGTTTCGTCGACATCGAAGCCGAGCAGAAAGCCCTGGCGGCCGAAGCCTGGAGCCCGCGCAAGCCGATCCAGCAAGGCGGCCTGCTGAAGTTCGTCCACGGTGGCGAATATCACGCCTACAACCCGGACGTGGTCAGCACCCTGCAAGCCGCTGTGCAGCAGGGCGACTACAGCAAGTTCAAGGAATACACGGCGCTGGTGGACAACCGTCCGGTGTCAATGATCCGCGACCTGTTCAAGGTCAAGACCCTGGACACGCCGCTGGACATCAGCGAGATCGAGCCGCTGGAGTCGGTGCTCAAGCGCTTTGACTCCGCGGGCATCTCTTTGGGCGCATTGTCGCCGGAAGCCCACGAAGCCCTGGCCGAAGCCATGAACCGCCTCGGTGCGCGTTCCAACTCCGGCGAAGGCGGCGAAGACCCGGCGCGCTACGGCACCATCAAGAGCTCGAAAATCAAGCAGGTCGCCACTGGCCGTTTCGGTGTAACCCCGGAATATCTGGTCAACGCTGAAGTGCTGCAGATCAAGGTCGCTCAGGGCGCCAAGCCCGGCGAAGGTGGTCAGCTGCCTGGCGGCAAGGTCAACGGTCTGATCGCCAAGCTGCGCTATGCAGTGCCGGGCGTGACCCTGATTTCGCCTCCGCCGCACCACGACATCTATTCGATCGAAGACTTGTCGCAGCTGATTTTCGACCTGAAACAAGTCAACCCGAAGGCATTGGTCTCGGTGAAGCTGGTGGCAGAAGCCGGCGTCGGCACCATCGCTGCCGGTGTGGCCAAGGCCTACGCGGACTTGATCACCATCTCCGGCTACGACGGCGGTACCGGTGCATCGCCACTGACCTCGATCAAATACGCGGGCGCACCGTGGGAACTCGGCCTGGCCGAAACCCACCAGACCCTGCGTGGCAACGACCTGCGCGGCAAGGTCCGGGTGCAGACCGACGGCGGCCTGAAAACCGGTCTCGACGTGATCAAAGCAGCGATCCTCGGCGCTGAGAGCTTCGGCTTCGGCACCGCGCCAATGATCGCCCTGGGCTGCAAATACCTGCGTATTTGCCACCTGAACAACTGCGCCACCGGCGTCGCGACTCAAAACGAGAAGCTGCGCAAGGATCACTACATTGGTACCGTCGACATGGTGGTGAATTTCTTCACCTACGTCGCCGAAGAAACCCGTGAGTGGCTGGCCAGGCTGGGCGTGCGCTCCCTCGAAGAGCTGATCGGCCGTACCGATCTGCTGGAAATCCTCGAAGGCCAGACCGCCAAGCAGAATCACCTGGACCTGACCCCGTTGCTGGGCAGCGATCACATCCCGGCAGACAAACCTCAGTTCTGCCAGGTCGACCGCAACCCGCCGTTCGACAAAGGCCTGCTGGCCGAGAAGATGGTCGATCTGGCCACTTCGGCCATCAACGACATGAGCGGCGCCGATTTCGCCCTGGATATCTGCAACTGCGACCGTTCCATCGGCGCGCGGATCTCCGGTGAAATCGCTCGCAAGCATGGCAACCAAGGCATGGCCAACGCGCCGATCACCTTCCGCTTCAAAGGCACGGCGGGTCAGAGCTTCGGTGTGTGGAACGCCGGCGGCCTGAACATGTACCTGGAAGGCGATGCCAACGACTACGTCGGCAAAGGCATGACCGGCGGCAAGCTGGTCATCGTTCCGCCGAAGGGCAGTATCTACAAGACTCAGGACAGCGCCATCATCGGCAACACCTGCCTGTATGGCGCCACCGGGGGCAAGCTGTTCGCCGCCGGTACCGCGGGCGAGCGTTTCGCGGTGCGTAACTCCGGTGCTCACACGGTTGTGGAAGGCACTGGCGATCACTGCTGCGAGTACATGACCGGTGGTTTCGTCTGCGTGTTGGGCAAGACCGGTTACAACTTCGGCTCCGGCATGACCGGCGGTTTCGCCTACGTGCTCGACCAGGACAACACCTTCGTTGACCGGGTCAACCACGAACTGGTGGAAATCCAGCGGATCAGCGGTGAGGCGATGGAAGCCTATCGCAGCCACCTGCAGCGCGTGCTGAACGAATACGTCGAGGAAACCGACAGCGAGTGGGGTCGTAACCTCGCTGAAAACCTCGATGACTATCTGCGTCGTTTCTGGCTGGTCAAGCCCAAGGCTGCCAACCTGAAATCGTTGCTTTCCAGCACCCGTGCCAACCCGCAGTGATATGCGCCTGAAGAGTTTGATGAGGTTTTAACAATGGCTGAACGTCTGAATAACGACTTCCAGTTCATCGATGTCGGGCGCAAAGATCCGAAGAAGAAACTGTTGCGTCAACGCAAGAAAGAGTTCGTGGAAATCTACGAACCGTTCAAGCCCCAGCAGTCGGCCGACCAGGCCCACCGCTGCCTGGGTTGCGGTAACCCGTATTGCGAATGGAAGTGCCCGGTGCACAACTTCATTCCCAACTGGCTGAAACTGGTGGCCGAGGGCAACATCCTGCAGGCCGCCGAGCTGTCGCACCAGACCAACACCCTGCCGGAAGTCTGCGGCCGGGTGTGTCCTCAGGATCGTCTGTGCGAGGGTGCCTGCACCCTCAACGACGGTTTTGGTGCGGTGACCATCGGCTCGGTCGAGAAGTACATCACCGATACCGCGTTCGCCATGGGCTGGCGCCCGGACATGTCCAAGGTCAAACCGACCGGCAAGCGTGTTGCGGTGATTGGCGCGGGCCCTGCCGGCCTGGGTTGTGCCGACGTGCTGGTACGTGGCGGCGTGACCCCGGTGGTGTTCGACAAGAACCCGGAAATCGGCGGTCTGCTGACCTTCGGCATCCCCGAGTTCAAGCTGGAAAAGACCGTGCTGAGCAATCGCCGCGAAGTCTTCACCGGCATGGGCATCGAGTTCCGCCTGAACACCGAAATCGGCAAGGACGTGACCATCGAGCAACTGCTCGAAGAATACGATGCCGTGTTCATGGGCATGGGTACCTACACCTACATGAAGGGCGGTTTTGCCGGTGAAGATCTACCGGGCGTGTATGACGCGCTGGATTTCCTGATCGCCAACGTCAACCGCAACCTGGGCTTTGAAAAGTCGCCGGAAGATTTCGTCGACATGAAAGGCAAGAAGGTCGTGGTGCTGGGCGGTGGCGACACGGCGATGGACTGCAACCGTACTTCGATCCGTCAGGGCGCCAAGTCGGTGACCTGTGCGTATCGTCGTGACGAAGCGAACATGCCGGGCTCGCGCAAAGAGGTGAAGAACGCCAAGGAAGAAGGCGTGAAATTCCTCTACAACCGCCAGCCGATCGCGATCGTCGGTGAAGACCGCGTCGAAGGCGTGAAAGTGGTCGAGACCCGTCTCGGCGAACCGGACGCCCGTGGCCGTCGCAGCCCTGAGCCGATCCCGGGCTCCGAAGAGATCATCCCGGCCGACGCCGTGGTCATCGCTTTCGGTTTCCGTCCAAGCCCGGCGTCGTGGTTCGAGCAGTTCAGCATCCAGACCGACAGCCAGGGCCGCGTCGTGGCACCGGAACAAGGCCAATACAAGCACCAGACCAGCAACCCGAAAATCTTCGCCGGTGGCGACATGGTGCGCGGTTCCGACCTGGTGGTGACGGCGATCTTCGAAGGCCGCAATGCGGCTGAAGGGATCCTGGATTACCTGGGGGTTTAACCGTATTCCAACATTGGAATGCAATTCCTGTGGGAGCTGGCTTGCCAGCGATAGCATCGCCTCGGTCTAACTGAAAGACCGAGGTGTCCGCATCGCAGGCAAGCCAGCTCCCACAGTGTTTTGTGGTGTTGCGAAGACGGTGTTCCACCGCGACAAATTGACCCGATAGACAAAAGGAGCGGCTCTTGCCGTGCCTTTTGCGCCCGGCTCTGAGAAAATGCCCGCACTTTTTTTCCGGATGCCGACATGACTGCCCTGAAGAACGACCGTTTCCTTCGCGCCCTGCTCAAGCAACCCGTAGACGTCACCCCTGTGTGGATGATGCGTCAGGCCGGTCGCTACCTGCCTGAATACCGCGCCAGCCGTGCCAAGGCCGGTGACTTCATGAGCCTGTGCATGAACCCGGCGTTCGCTTGCGAAGTCACGATGCAGCCGCTCGACCGCTATCCGCAACTGGACGCGGCGATCCTGTTCTCCGACATCCTCACCATCCCGGACGCCATGGGCCAAGGCCTGTACTTCGAAACCGGTGAAGGTCCGCGCTTCAAGAAAGTCATCAGCACCCTGGCCGACATCGAAGCCCTGCCGATTCCTGATCCGCACAAAGACCTCGGCTACGTCATGGATGCGGTCAGCACCATCCGTCGTGAACTGAACGGCCGCGTGCCGCTGATTGGCTTCTCCGGCAGCCCATGGACGTTGGCGACCTACATGGTCGAAGGCGGCTCGTCGAAAGACTTCCGCAAGACCAAAGCCATGCTCTACGACAACCCGCAAGCCATGCATTTGCTGCTGGACAAGCTCGCACAGTCGGTCACTTCGTACCTCAACGGCCAGATCATGGCCGGCGCGCAAGCGGTGCAGATCTTCGACACCTGGGGCGGTAACCTCTCCGCAGCGGCTTACCAGGAATTCTCCCTGGCCTACATGCGTAAAATCGTCAGCGGCCTGATCCGCGAGCACGAAGGCCGCAAAGTTCCGGTCATCCTGTTCACCAAGAACGGTGGCCTGTGGCTGGAAAGCATCGCTGACGCTGGCGCGGATGCGCTGGGCCTGGACTGGACCTGCGACATTGGTGAAGCCCGCCAGCGCGTCGGCAACAAAGTCGCCCTGCAAGGCAACATGGACCCGACCGTGCTCTACGCCAAGCCAGAAGCCATCCGCGCCGAAGTTGGTCGCATTCTCGCCAGCTACGGCAAGGGCAGCGGCCACGTGTTCAACCTCGGTCATGGCATCACCCCGGAAGTTGACCCAGAACATGCTGGCGCCTTCCTGCGCGCGGTGCATGAACTGTCGGCGCAGTATCACGAGTGATCGTCGCCCAATAAAAAACGCCCGGCTTATGCCGGGCGTTTTTGTTTGAGACATCAGGTAGTACTCAGTCAATGTGGGAGCGGGCTTGCTCGCGAAAGCGGTTGAACATTCAACATCGATGTCGACTGATCCACCGCTTTCGCGAGCAAGCCCGCTCCCACAAGGTTTTGTGTCAAGCCTTCACATCGCCCAACGGCGGCAACTTCGCCAGCTTCAATGCCACCAACAGCGCAATCACCAACAACCCGCCAATAAACAACCCGATCCCGTTCCAGCCACCCAAGTGCCAGGCCACGCCGCCCGCTGTACCCGCGATACTCGACCCGGCGTAATAGCTGAACAGGTACAGCGATGACGCCTGTCCTCTAGCCTTGATCGCACGACGACCAATCCAGCTACTGGCCACTGAATGCGCACCGAAGAAGCCAAAGGTGAAGATCAGCATGCCAATGATCACCACCGGCAACGGCGTGAGCATGGTCAGGGCGAGGCCAGCGATCATCAGCACGATGGTTGCCCAGAGCACTTTGCGCCGGCCGAGCTGGTCGGCCAGGGCGCCGATTTTCGCCGAGCTGTAGATGCCCGACAGGTACACCACCGAGAGCAGCCCGACGAAGGCCTGATCCATGTGGTACGGCTCGGCCAGCAAGCGATAGCCGATGTAGTTGAACAGCGTAACGAACGCACCCATCAGCACGAACGCCTCAAGGAACAGCAGTGGTAGGCCGGCATCGCGAAAGTGCATGGTGAAGCCGTCGAGCAGGCTGCGCGGATGCAGCGAGCGGGCGCGGAAGTTGCGCGACTCGGGAAGGATCTTCCAGAACACCGCTGCGGCAATCAGCGCCAGGCCACCGATGACCAGCATCGCCGTGTGCCAGCTGACGAAGTCGATCAATACCCCGACGATCAACCGCCCACACATGCCGCCAATAGCGTTGCCTCCGATGTACAAGCCCATGGCCAGGCCAAGGTGCTGCGGATGGATTTCTTCGCTCAGGTAAGTCATCGCCACCGCCGCCAGACCGCTCAACGACAGGCCCACCAGCGCCCGCATCACCAGCACGCCTTGCCAGCTCGGGATCATTGCGCTGGCCATGGTGCACAGCGCTGCGGCGAACAACGCGGCGACCATCACCGGTTTACGCCCGATGCGATCAGAGATGGGGCCGGTGATCAGCAAGCCAATGGCGAGCATGCCGGTGGCGACCGACAGGATCAGGCTGCTCTGGGCTGCGTTGATGGAAAATTCGCGGGACAGCAGCGGCATCATCGGCTGCACGCAATACAGCAGGGCAAAGGTCGCGAAACCGCCCGAGAACAGCGCAAGCACCGTGCGCATGAACAGCGGCGTACCTTTTTCTATATAGATCTCGCTCAGCTCAGCGACGATATCGTCCGGGGCCATGGGCGGAATTTCATGGGCGAGTGGGGCGACAGCAGTTTTCACTTCGGACCTCGGAGGGGCGCAGCCGGTCAGGCAATGAAAAAATCATATAGCTGGCTAATGATTCAATCCAATATATTGTTCGACCTGTTTGATAGGTTTAACGACCTAATGGAGTTTTCATGGAATTGCGCCACCTGCGCTACTTCATTGCAGTCGCCGAAGAACTGCATTTCGGCCGCGCCGCCCAGGTGCTGGGCATCTCGCAACCACCGCTGAGCCAGCAGATTCAGGCGCTGGAGCAGGAGGTGGGAGCACGTCTATTTGAACGGACCAATCGTCGGGTCGAACTCAGTGAGGCGGGGCGATTGTTTCTGGAAGAGGCGCGGTTGGTGCTGGCTCAGGTCGACAAAGCGGCCGATGTTGCACGGCGGGCACAACTCGGTGAGTTGGGTGAACTGAAGATCGGCTTCACCTCGTCGGCACCGTTCAACTCGACCATTCCCCAGGCGATTTTCTCGTTTCGCCAGCGCTTCCCGGCAGTGCACTTGAACCTGCGGGAGATGAGCAGCACCCAAGTGGCCGATGCACTGGTGGACGAATCAATCGAAGTCGGGATCATGCGGCCGCTTGGGCTGCCGGACTCGCTCAGCGTAGTGGAATTGATGCGCGAGCCACTGGTGGCGGTCCTCAGCTCCAAGCATCCGCTGGTGTATGGCAGCGAAGAAGGTTTATTCCTCTCGGCGCTAGCCCTCGAACCATTCGTATTTTTCCCGCGCAGCTATGGCAGTGGTTTGTACGCACAGCTGCTCAGCCTGGCGCGGGATGCCGGTTTCAGCCCGCACTTCGCGCAAGAGGCTGGCGAGGCGATGACGATTATCGGGTTGGTGGCGGCAGGTTTGGGAGTGTCGGTGTTGCCGGCGTCGTATCAGCGGATGCGTATTGATGGTGTTGTGTATCGGCCTTTGCTTGACCCGGAAGCGGTGTCGGCGGTGTGGCTGGTGCAGCGTAAGGATCAGAAGTCGCCGATGGCCAAGGCGTTTGTGGAGTTGTTGACGCGTAAGGTTGAACCGTTAACACCATAACTGCGAGCGCCCGAAAGAGGGACATTTCAGGTTACGGATCTGCCTTGGTATTTGCCCGGTTCTTGCGCAGAATCGTTTTTTTTCGATGAGTGCCATGGATGCCACTTCGATATCAACCCAAGGAAGGCAGCGTACTGATTTGCGACTTCAGGGGTTATGAAGTCCCGGAGATGATCAAGGTCAGACCTGTTGTCGTAATACGCAAACACAGGACCAATAGTTTGTTGGTGACAGTCGTGCCCTTGAGCACCACTGCCCCGGACTGTGTACTTGACCATCATTTGAAGCTAGCGAGTCATCTGCACGGAGCCAGTCCGATCTGCTGGGCAAAATGCGATATGGTTGCGACGGTAAGTCTCTCCAGACTGGACCGGATCAAAAGTCGGGATCGTCAGGGAAAGCGTGTTTATCTCATTTCACAACTTGCAACAGATGAATTTTTTGCAATCAAAGCCGCAGTACGTAGCGCTCTGGGTCTGTGATGGCACTAAAGGTGGCGCGACCGGCGAATTGCCAGCCGTTGTCGTCCGTTCAATTTAAAGCAATACTGCTGACGTTCCCGAAAGGGGCTTGTGAGACTCTGAGGATCCTGGGCAACCAGCCATCGCAGAGCCAGACAGGTAAAGGGCAATGACAAGCCGACCTGTTTGTGAAAGGGCGCCGAAAGGCGCCCTTTGTCGTTTCTGGTGTTACTGAACCTTCGCCAAATCCCCTTTCAGCGCAACGCCCGCCATGAGCGCCCCAGCGTGGCACTCATAAGTCTTGGCATCCTTGCGCTCATTTTTCTTGTAGAAGCTGACGATGTTGGTCACGGCGTTGGCGCCGGCGTTTTTCGCTGCCTGGTGCAGGCTGATGATTGCCGATTGCGCGACCCATTCGCAGGCCACTTCGTCAGACTTGTTGAAGGCGTTGGTTTTCTTGTTGGTTACGGCGCCGGTGCTGAGCACGGTGACGTTGCCAGTCGGTGTATTGCCTGCCAGGTAGAATTTCACGCTGCCATCGATTTTGCCGGCGCGGGTTGCTTCCGCGACTGCTTTGTCAAAAGGCAGATACACCGCGGTGTCACGGGCCTGGCTGATGCTCGGCAATGCGCAGATCAGCAGGGTGGCGGCGGCAGCGAGTTTCTTGAAGTGCATGAAGGTCTCCTTGACCCTGAGTTATTCGATTACGACCAGCGGCGGAAAATCAACGAGGTGTTGACCCCACCAAAAGCGAAATTGTTGTTCATCACGTACTCATTGCTCATCTGCCGGAATTCACCGCGCAGGTAGTCGAGCTTGCCGCACTGCGGATCGACTTCATCAAGGTTGAAGGTGTGTACGTATTGGTCGCGGTTCATCATTTCGATGCTGAACCAGGACTCCAGCGCACCGCAGGCTCCCAGGGTGTGACCGAGGAAACTCTTCTGTGAACTGATCGGCATGTGTTCACCGAACAACGCGCTGGTGGCCAGTGTTTCGGCAATGTCGCCCTGTTCTGTAGCAGTGCCGTGACCGTTCACGTAGCCGATGTCGGAAGGCTGCAGCCCGGCGTCTTCCAGCGCCAGCTCCATGGCTCGACGCATGGTGAGCTGCTCCGGACGGGTGGCGTGCTGGCCGTCGGCGTTGCTGCCGAAACCGACGATCTCGGCGTGGATGCGGGCACCGCGCGCCAGGGCGTGCTCGAGCTCTTCGAGCACCAGCATGCCGCCGCCTTCACCGATCACCAGGCCATCGCGGTCGGTGTCGTAGGGGCGAGGGCTGGTTTGCGGGGCGTCGTTTTTCAGGCTGGTGGCGTAGAGCGCATCGAACACCATGGCTTCGGTCGGGCACAGCTCTTCGGCGCCGCCGGCGAGCATCAGCGGCAGGCGGCCGAACTTGATCGATTCGTAGGCATAACCGATGCCCTGGCTGCCGCTGGTGCAGGCGCTGGAGGTGGGGATCAGCCTGCCGGTGAGGCCGAAGAAGATGCTGACATTGGCCGCTGTGGTGTGCGGCATCATCCGTACGTAGGAGTTGGCGTTCAAGCCTTCGGCCACCGAGTTGAGCAGCATATTGCCGAACGCCTTGATCTCGTCGGTGCTGCCGGTGGACGAACCGCAGGAGACGCCCATGCGCCCATCCTTGATCGACTCGTCACCCAGCAGCCCGGCGTCCGCCAACGCTTGTTCAGCCGCACCAACAGCGAGCCGCGAGACGCGGCCCATGCTGCGCAGTTGTTTGCGGGTCCAGTGGCCCGGCACTTTGAAGTCATCGATCGGCCCGGCCAGGCGCGTGCTGAGTTCGGTAAAACGATCCCACTCGTCCATGCGGCGGATGCCGCTGCGGTTGGCCGCGAAGTTGGCGGCGATGGTGTCCCAGTCGCTGCCCAGTGAGGTGATGCCGGCCATGCCGGTGACGACGACGCGCTTCATCAGCACAGACCTCCATTGACGGCCAGAACCTGCCGGGTGATGTACGACGCTTCCGCCGACATCAGGAAATTAACTGCACCAGCCACCTCTTCCGGGGTGCCCATGCGTTGTGCGGGGATCATTTTCATCAGTTCTTCCACCGGCACGTTTTCATCGAGCATCGCCGTGTCGATCAGGCCGGGTGCGACACAGTTGACCGTGATTTTGCGTTTGCCCAGTTCGATCGCCAACGCCTTGGCTGCGCCGATCAAACCGGCCTTGGACGCGCTGTAATTGACTTGCCCGCGATTGCCGATCAGGCCGGAAACAGAGGTGATGCAGACAATCCGCCCGGCGGCGCGACGACGGATCATCGGCATCATTACTGGGTGCAGCACGTTGTAGAAACCGTCGAGGTTGGTGCGCATCACCAGATCCCAATCCTCCTCGCTCAGGGCCGGGAAAGCACCGTCGCGGGTCAGGCCGGCGTTGAGTACCACGCCATAATAGGCGCCGTGGGTTTCGACATCGGCTTCGAGAATAGCTTTGCAACTGGCACGGTCGGACACGTCAAATTGCAGGATGCGCGCGTTGCGGCCCAGAGCCTCGACTTCGGCCTTGACGGCTTCGGCGTCCGCAAGGCCGCTGCGGCAGTGCAGCACGATGTCATGCCCGGCCCGGGCCAGACGCAACGCGATAGCGCGGCCAATACCACGGCTGGAGCCGGTGACCAGTACGGATTCAGTCATCACTCGACTCCTTGGGGTTCTTGAAGATAGTGCGCGGCCTGAGGCGGGCGAAACACGTTCAGCCGGGCGGTGGCGTGGATGCCGGGGGCGGTGAGGTGGCATTCGAACACACCCATGCCGTTGTCGTCTTCCAGCGAGCGTATTCCATGGATGGTCAACTCGGTACCGGCGGGGAAGTGTTCCACATTGCATTCGAATTTACGGGTGCCGAGCAGGAAACCCAACTCCACCGCATTGCCTTTCTGGCGCGCATGGCAGCCGGCGTACGCGGCGACGCTCTGGGCCATCAGCTCGATACCGACCCAGGCCGGCAGGCTGCCGTCGGGGCGATTGAACAGGCCGCCGGGTTTGACGGTGAGTCGGGTGTGAATCTGCTCGTCATCGAACGACAGGATCTGCTCGATGAGGATCATGTCGCCGGCATGCGGCAGCAGTTCGGCGAGCGGCCAGGCAATCATGGGGCGTCTCCGATAATCAGGCTGACGTTATTGCCACCGAAGGCAAAGGAATTGCTCATCAGGTAGCGAGGTGCAATGGACGTCAGGTGGTCAGTCGGGGTCACCCAGTGCAGGGCCGGCAATTCGGGGTCGGGCTGGCCGTCCCAGATGTGGGGCGGCAGGGCGTGCTCGCGGTTGTCCACGCTCAGGCTCAACCAGCAGAACGCCGCTTCCAGGGCACCGGCAGCGCCGAGGGTATGACCGGTCATCGGTTTGGTCGATGAGCAGGGCACGCCTTGCGGGAATAGCGTCGTCACGGCCAGGCTTTCCATGGCGTCGTTGTGTTGCGTGGCGGTGCCGTGCAGGTTCAGGTAACCGATCTGCTGCGGTTGCAGCCCTGCGCGGCTCAAGGCTTTGCGCATCGCTTGCAGGGCGCCACGACCGGTCGGTTCCGGCGCGGAAATATGGTGTGCATCGGAGCTGGCGCCACTGCCCAGCAGGGCAATCGGTTGGCGGTTGCCGGCGTTTTTGCTCATCAGAAACAGCACCGCCGCTTCGCCGATATTGATGCCGTTGCGGTTGACCGAAAATGGATTGCAGCGCTGCTCGGACACCGCTTCCAGGGCCGAGAAACCGTTGAGGGTCAGCTTGCACAAACTGTCGACACCGCCGCACAACACGGCGTCGCACATGCCCAGATCGAGCAATCGTTGGGCGCTCATCAGCGCGCGGGCGCTGGAGGTGCAGGCGGTGGAAATCACATAGGCCGGGCCGCTCAATTGCAGCCAGTCGGCGAGAAACGTCGCCGGTGCGCCGAGTTCCTGTTGCTGATAGTCATAGTCGGCGGGAAACTGATGCTCGCGGATGTAATGGGCCAGGCCACTGCTGGCCTCGTGAATGCCCGAGGTGCTGGTGCCCAGGATGACGCCGATCCGGTCGCGGCCGTAGGTCTGGATCGCCTGCTCGATGTCTTCGCGAATTTGCAGCGCAGCCTCCAGCAGCAATTGATTGTTGCGACTGCTTTGATGGGCCAGCTCAGGCGGAATCGGCGCCAGTTCGCCGCGCACCGCCGCGACCGGCAGCGAGCGTTCCACGACCCAGCCGGCCTCGCTGCGCATGCCTGAGCAATCGCCGGCAAACAGGTTGCGGGCGACTTCCTGCTTGTCGCGGCCCAGGGCGCAGATCACCCCGAGGGCGTTCAGATAAGCTGTCATGGCGTGTGCTCGCCTAACGGAGTGACGCGATAGTGCGGGCCTTGGGATACGTTCAATTCAAAGCTCAGTGGTTGTGAATAGCGGATGTTCCAGCGTGGTGACAAGGACCGTTGCCCGCCATCCTGCCGGGCGGCGGGATAGTTGCGATGCAACTCGCCCGCAGGGGTCAACGCAAACAATAAGGCGGCGAACAGTTCCCGGGCTTCCGGATTGGGTGGCAGCAGACCGTCGGCCTGCCACTGGCCATCGATCAGTTTCTGCCGTGCCACGGGAATCCCCAAAGGGTCCATCATCGACCAGCGAATGCCCGGGCCTTCACGCTGGATCACCAGCAGCCAGTCCTGACGCTGTTCGGCCATCTGCCGTTCGATGTGCAGTTGCAGCGGCAACGCCAGGTTCGGGGTTCGCTCGGGCAGCGGTGCCTGGCTGGCGCAAGCGCTCAGCAACAGGACACAGCAGAGCAGCAGAAAACGGATCATCAGGCACACCCTTCAAGAGGCTTGCGCGCGACTACATTGACCAGGGTTTCTTCCCGTTGGCCAAAGGGTTTTGGCTGGCGCAAGCCGAAGCGTTCGAGCAGGCCGAAATCCTTGGCGCGACTCCACCACAAGTAAGGGTAAGACACGTTCTGCGGGCCGAATTCAAAACCCTGCCGACGAATCATGTCCAGGTAGCCAGCGGCGCTTTTCTGCACGTGCATCGGGTGGCGGAACAGCCAGCGAATCACCCACGTATCAATGTAAGCCTCGGTGGACTCGGCGAACAGCAAATAGCCGCCCGGCTTGAGCACTCGATAGAACTCGGCCAGAGCCCGGTCCTGCTCGACAAGGTGATGGAAGGTCTGGTGACAGAACAGCAGATCGACGCTGGCGTCCGGCACGTTGATGCTCGCGCAGTCACTGCCGATCAGTTCTACATCCATGCCCTGACGAGTCGCTTCTTCACCGCTCAGGTTCAGGCTGTGAGGATCGGCATCCAGCCCGATCAGGCGTTGAGGCGCGAAGGTCTGGCGCAGGTACTGGAACGACTTGCCCTGGCCGCAACCGGCATCCAGCAATACCGGGTTGGCGGGCAATGGCGCGCTGAACAGGTCGCGCAAATCATTGATCGCCACTCTCAGTACATGGTGCTGCCAGGTGTGACTGCGCAGAAACCAGAAACCGAAACGGGTTTCTTCGACGTAGTTGTCGCTCAAGTAACTCATGTCGGGTCCTGTGCGCACAGGTCCGAAATCATCCGCAGCCGACGTTTGGGTTCGCTGACGAACGGGTTGCGCTCATCCCAGGCGTAACCCGCGAGGATCGAGCTGATCATGCGGCGGATTTCCGCTGCGCCGCCCTGATAGAAAATCACATCCTGAAAGGTCCCGGCGTACCAGCCTTCGACGTAGCAACGGAAGGTGTCGACGCCGCGCTTGAGCGGTTCGGCGAACTCGGTCTGCCAGTTGACGCTTTCACCTTGCAGTTGGCGGTGCAGCACCCCGGCGGCCATGCTCGCCGAACGCATGGCGATGGTCACACCGGAGGAGAACACCGGGTCGAGAAACTCCGCCGCGTTGCCTAACAGGGCGAAACCAGGGCCGTGCAGGGTTTTGACGTTGGCCGAATAACCGCCGATGGTCCGCGCGGGCGTATCCCACACGGCATTGTTCAGCACACCGGCCAGGCTTGGCGTTTCAGCAATGAAGCCGCGCAGGCAGTCGTCCAGATTCTCGGTGCGGCCTTCGAAGTGTTCGGCGGCTGCCACCACGCCCACCGAGCAACGGCCGTTGCTGAACGGGATGGTCCAGAACCAGATATCACGCTGGGTCGGATGGGTGGTGATAAGGATTTTCTCCCGGTCGAAAGCCGGGTTGTCGATACAGTCTTCGACGTGGGTGAACACGGCCTGGCGCACCGGGAAATTCGACGGTGCTTCAAGGTCGAGCAAGCGCGGCAGCACGCGACCGTAGCCGCTGGCATCGAGCACGAAGTCGGCTTCGACGCGGTATTGGCTGCCGTCTTCGCGAAGTACGTCGAGCTGCGGCTTAGGCAGGCTGAAATCGGCGCTGACGATGGCTTCGCCGTAACGGACATCGACACCTTGCAGCTCAGCCTGATCGGCCAGCAGCTTGTCGAAGTCGGCGCGCTGGACCTGGAACGTCGTCGGCTTGCCGTTGGTGAACGTGTCGCCGAAATCGAAGGTGCTGTACTGATCGCCCCAAGCGAACGCTGCGCCGTTTTTGCGCTGGAAACCAGCCGCATTGACCGCCTCGAGCATGCCGGCTTCTTCGACGAAATCCAGGCAATGGGACAGCAGGCTTTCACCGATGGAAAACCGTGGGAAATGCTGACGCTCGATCACCAGCACATCATGGCCTTTACGCTTGAGCAGCGCGGCGGCGATGGCGCCCGAGGGGCCAGCGCCGATCACCAGTACCTGACGACGTTCCATTTCAACTGTTGGCACGGGTGCTCCTTGCCGGGGCGGCGATGTTCAAAGGGATTCGGTGCATGCCGGCGAGTGCCGGCAGCAGGGTTGCGATCAGGCCCATCAACATCAGCGCGAAGTACAGCGCCGGGCTGATGAGCTGTTGTTGCAGCAGCAGGTTGAGAAAGACGATCTCGCTCAAGCCGCGAATATTCAGTAAAAGGCTTTCCCGCCAGCGGCTGGCACCTTCAAACGAGGCGCCAGCCCAGCCGAGGCCCAGCCAGTTACCCAACAGTTTGCTGGCGATTGGCAACAGCAGGAGCGCGGTCAGTTGCATCCCGCCGAGACTGTCGATGGCGCTGTGCACGTTGATCTGCACGATACCGAACGTGAGGATCAGCGGGATGGCGATCCAGGTCTGCAAACGGCTCATCCATGCCGCCGACAATGGCAGCACCAATGGCACCTTGAGCGCGGCCATGCACAGCAGATAGCCGATACCGAAAATCAGCGCATTGAGTTTGAAGTGTTCGGCGACCACCAGCAGCGCGAAGAAGCAGCCGCTGTGCAGCAACGGTTGGCGCAACCCGAGCAGGCGCAGCAACAACGGCAGACAGGCGCCGGCCAGCGGCAGCAAGAGGCTACTCAGATGCAGGCTGCCCTGGGCGAACGCGAACAGGGTCCAGCAGGTCAGGTCGATCAGGATCGCGGTTTGCACCAGACGCCGGGTGGCGGCGGGCGGGTAGTTGATGTGTCGCAGGTACAGATACAACACCGGAATTGCGGTGATGGCGAACAGCAGACCGACCGCCAGCGAGCTGATCCACGGCTGCGGCGGCAACAGCCAGAACGCTGTCGCCAGCCCGCAGGCGAACGGAATACAGAAACTCGGCAGGGCGATTTTCAGGCTCTGGCGTTCCAGGCGCAGGTCGATCACGTCGCTGAGAATGTGCCCCAGCAGCAAGGCAAAGCTCAGGCTGTAGAGGTTCTTCAGCCAGCCCGGCGAGATCAGGTCGGCACCGCTCAGTTGCCAGCCCGGTTCGATCCAGAAGTACATCAGCAATGGCAGGCCGAAGGTCGCCAGCAGCAACTGGCTGACGATCGGAATCAGACCGAAATGACGACCGACACGGGTGGCCACGGCGAACAACACCAGGGCCATCGCCCAGAACACCGCGACCATCATGCTGCCGGCTCCGTAACTGGGGCGGCATGCACTTGGCGTCCGGCCCACGGTGCCAGGATGAAACTGAACGCCAGGCCGAGGCTCACCGACAGGCCGAAGTTGCTCACCGCTGGCGTGCTGGACACCGCCAGCAGGCCGAACGACAGCCAAGTGGTCACCGCTGCCAGCAAGGTGCCCAGCAGACTCGCCGCGGCGCCGCCGATCTGTTCGCGCATGAGGATCGCGTAATCGACGCTGATCGCCGTCACCAGCAATAGGCCGAACAGGCTGAACAATGTCAGCGGCTGACCGAGCCAACCAAGGCTTGCCAGGCTGCACAGGGCCGCCAGCAACGGCAGGGAGACGATTCGCAGCGCGCCACCGAAACCGAATGGCAGGATCAGCACCAGCACGATCAACACGCAGGAGGCGAGTTTCAATTCAGCGGCGCTGATTTGAGTGGCGGCAAAAACCTGGTTCAGTTCGCCGAGGCGATCCACCAGTTCCACACCCGGCAAGTCCAGCGCCTGAACCCGCAACAGCGTGGGATTGTTCAAGCCTTGCAGGCTGACCATCGCCGCCACGCCGTCATCGGTCGGCCCCAGCCACAGGGTGCGGTAGGGCTCGGCCAATGGACCGGCCAGCGCTGTGTCGATGTCTTCGGTGGGCAGCGCCTGCAACGTAGCCAACTCGGCCTGCAACGCGGCGGCCGGCACGCCGAGCTCGAGCAACGGTTGCCAGAACTGCGGCAGCTTGCTCAGTGCTTCACGCACTTTGCGCTGTTCGCTCGGCTGGCTGACCAGTTGATTGAGCGATAGATAACCCTGGAGTTTTTCCAGATTGACCAGTTGATCCAGACGCTCGCTCAGTGCCGTCAGGCGTTCGAGCAACGCCTGCTGATTGGCCGCGCGCACCAGGAAAAACTGGCTGGTAGGTTGATAGCCGGTGATGCGTGCGATGGTCTGGGCTTCGTCAGTCAGTTGCTGCGGTGTGCCGACCCATTGGCGGATATCGTTTTTGCTCTGCAACTGCAATAGACCGCCGACACAGAAGGCGATCAGCAGTGCCAGCAGGACTGGCGTGCGCAAGTATTTCAGTAATGACTCACGCAGCTCCAGCAACTTCTCGGCGATGCGCATCGGCCATTGCGCCGGCCGTAGATCCACGCCCTTGAGCAGCGCCGGCAACAGGCACACTGCCGACAGGTAGGCGCCAAGCAGGCCGGCGGCGGAGAACACGGCAATTTGGGTCAGGGCCGGGAACGGTGTCCAGGCCAGGGCCAGGTAGCCGATGCAGCTGGTGATCAGGCTCAGGGTCAGCCCCGGCAGGGTCAGGCGTAACGCCGGCCAGCTGTGCCAGGGTTTCAGGCTCCAGCTTTTCGAGAGGTAATGCAGTGGGTAATCCACCGCCACGCCGATCAGGCTTGAGCCCAGCACCAGCGTCATCACATGCATGTGGCCGAACAGCGCCACGCAGGCCACCGCACCGAACAGCATGCCCACCAGCACCGGGACGAACGCCAGCAACACCCGCCAGCGCCGGAAGGCCAGCAACAGCAGTAACAGAATCCCGACCGTGGCGCCGCCGCCGACCCAAGTCATTTCCCGCGCGGCTTGCCGTTGACCGCTGGCGGCGTACAACAGGCCGCTGGCGGCGAGCAGTTGCACATCCGCCTGGGCGGCTTCTTCGCGACTGTGCTGGAGCAGGTCAGCCACTTGCAGCGGCAGGTTCATATCGAACGCGTTGCCGACGGTTCGCGCCCGCAGCATCACCCAGCTCTTGCCGTCGGCATCGGCAACCAGCGTACCGCTGCCGATGTCCAGTTGCACCGAGCCGTGTTGCGGCTGGCTGTTCTGGATGCGCCCGGTCAGGCCGAGCCAGTCGTCCTGGCTCGGCACCAGGCTGAAGCCGGTGAACGGGTCGAACAGGGCTTGTACCCGTTGCTGGATAAAGGCGTCAGGGTGCTCGATGAGTTGCTGCCGGTCGGCCGCGGACAGCATCGCCAGTCGGCCTTGCAGCAATTGGCTGCGCAATGCGGGCAAGTCGGCTTGCAGGTTCCACTGGACCTTTTCGAAGACGCCGCTGGCCTGCCATTGCTCGCCGAGTTTTTGTGCCATGGCGATGGCCTGCTGGCGGTCTTGATGGCCGACCAGCACCAGCATTTCCCGGTTCAGCGGTTCTTGCATGCGTTGTTCGGCGCGCAGTTCCAGCGCGTCCGGCGCGGTGCCTGGCACCAGTTCCATCAGGTTCGCCGACAGCGGTGCACCGTCACGCCATTGCCAGCCGGCGAGCGCGAGCACCGCCAGCAGCAGGACCAGAAACAGCCGCGGGAGCATCCGTTCACTCGGCAAAGTCATGTTGCTCCGCATCGCTCAAAGGTTGTGCGCTGGTGCTGTCCTGCATGCGCAACAGGGTTCGGTCACCCTGGGTTTCGAGCAGCTCGATGCTGTGCACCAGTTCGCTGCCGTCAATGTTGATCTGATTGAACACCTGCTTGAGCAGCATCGAACGTGGGATCAGGGTCAGCTTCCAGCGCTGTGCATCGCCGCTCAGCGAAAGCTCGAAATCCCGTTGCAGGCCGCTGCTGTCGCCTTGCAGCACCGCGAGGAACAAGCGGTTCTGTTCGGCGCCGGCACTCTTGTTCGGCAGCATTTGCCAGCCGCTGGCATCACGCCGGGCAATGCCTTTGTCGCTGATGCGGTAGTCCTGTTGCAGCGGGGTTTTCAGCAGCCAGAGCAGGCCATGGTTTTTTGCCAGAACGAAGGTGCCCTTGCTGGTCAGCGGCTGGGGCAGGGCGCGCAGGTGTTTTTCCTGGACAAAGCTGCCGTGGATCACATCGGGTTTGGCCAGTTGATCGCTGAGCTGTTGCAGATCGAAGGCCTGCGCCAATGATGAGAGCCCGAGCAACGCTAAAGCGCCAAGGCATTTGAACAGCGAATTCATGGCAGCATCCTTTCAACCGCATCGGTGAACACTTTCGGTGACGCCAGCTGCATTTCGCGGCTGCTCATGTCGACGGCGACCTGCACGGAGCAGGCGCGGGTCAGGCGTTCGCCGGTGGCCAGATCGCTGATCAGGTAATTGATCTTCAGGCGGTTTTCCCACTCCACCAGGCTGGCGCGCACATTCAGCTTCTGGCCGAACACCGCGCCGCGCACATAGCGCAGCTGCAAGTCGATCACCGGCCACGCGTAACCCGATGCCACCATGGCGTCGTAGTTGTGGCCGATCCTGTCCAGCAGCGCACAGCGGGCGACTTCCAGGTATTTGACGTAATGGCCGTGCCAGACCACGTTCATGGTGTCGACGTCAAAGAACGGTACGAGGATTTCCGTGTCGGTGTGCAGCACTCCCTTGCTACGCATGCAGCCTCCAGTGTTGTTCGGCGATGCGCTGCAGGCACAGGCGCAATTCGCCTTCCAACGCACGGTCTTCGATGACCGGCGGGAAGTCCTTGGCCAATTCTTCGTGCATCGCGGCCAGGGCCGGTGGCAGTGGCCGCGCATCTTCAGCCTGGCCGCGTAGCCAGACGCCCTGATTGGCGGCCAGCAGCGTAGCGGCGGCGACCTGTTCGGTCAGCTCCAGCACGCGGATGGCGTCGCGGGCGGCGATGGTGCCCATGCTGACCTTGTCCTGGTTGTGGCACTCGGTGGAGCGCGAGAAGACGCTGGCCGGCATGGTGTTTTTCAGGGCTTCGGCGGTCCAGGCGCTGGTACCGATCTGCACAGCCTTGAAGCCATGGTTAAGCATCGCGCGGTCGGGGCTGGCGCCGGACAGGTTGCTTGGCAAGCCATGGTTGTAACGCTCGTCCACCAGCAGCGCGAGCTGGCGGTCGAGCAAGTCGGCGACGTTCGCCACCAGGGTTTTCAGACTGTCCATGGCGAACGCGATATGGCCGCCGTAGAAGTGCCCGCCGTGCAGCACGCGTTCGGCTTCGGCGTCGATGATCGGGTTGTCGTTGGCGCTGTTGAGTTCGATCTCGATGAACGAGCGCAGCCAGTTCAGGCTGTCGGCCAATACACCGAGCACGTGCGGCGCACAACGCAGGGAATAGCGGTCTTGCAGGCGATGCAGCGGCGCAGTCGGCGCATCGATCGCCAGATCCTTGCGCAACCACGCAGCGACTTGCATCTGCCCCGGATGCGGTTTGGCGGCGAACAGACGCTCGTCGAAGTGCTCCGGGTTGCCCTGCAACGCGACCACGTTCAGCGCGGTAATGCGCGTGGCCAGTTGCAACAGGTAATCGGCGCGGGCGTAAGCCAGGCAAGCGAGGCCGGTCATCACGGCGGTGCCGTTCATCAGCGCCAGCGCTTCTTTGGGGCGCAATACCAGCGGTTCCCAGCCCAGTTCGCTGTGTACGTCGGCGGCTTGTCGACGCTCGCCACGGAACATCACTTCGCGCTCGCCGGACAAGGTCGCGGCGACGTAGGACAGCGGTGTCAGATCACCGCTGGCGCCCACTGAACCTTCTTCCGGAATCAGCGGCAGAATGTCGTGTTCGAGGAAGGCTTGCAGGCGCTCCAGCAGTTCCACGCGTACTCCGGAAACGCCTTGGCAAAGCGATTGCAAACGCGCCGCCAGCACCGCGCGGGTGGCTTGGGCGTCGAGCAGTTTGCCCAGGCCGCAACCGTGGAAGGTATACAGATGACGGGGCAGGGCTTCGACGTGGTGCAGCGGCACCGCCACCACACAGGAATCGCCATAACCGGTGGTCACGCCATAAATCACGCCTTCC
Organism: Pseudomonas sp. F-14 TE3482; assembly: GCF_053629455.1. Taxonomy (NCBI): domain Bacteria; kingdom Pseudomonadati; phylum Pseudomonadota; class Gammaproteobacteria; order Pseudomonadales; family Pseudomonadaceae; genus Pseudomonas; species Pseudomonas sp. F-14 TE3482. The sequence goes on along the minus strand of NZ_JBRJII010000001.1, from coordinate 729,742 downwards.
TTGTCCAACAGGGAATCAAGGAATTGCGGGCCCTTGGCGATGCGCTGGCGAAACTCGGGGTCGCCCTGCAACTGCGTCGGCACCTGACGGTTGGCCAGGGCCAACACGTCTTCGATGCGCAAAGGGAGTTCGCCGAAGGTTACCGGCTCAAGCGTTGGCGTCGTCATCGGTCTTCCAGAAAGGGTAAAAGTTGAACCATTGTTGGGGTGCTTCGAGGCAATAGTGACCCAGGCGTTCGGCGTAGCGGGAGGCCCACTGATGAATGACCTGTTCGCGGTCGCTGCGTTTCCACACGATGGCGTCGGCGAACGGTTCGAGGGTCAGTCGATAGTCGCCAGTGGGTTTCTTCAGGCACAGCATCAGGTTGATCGGGCATTTGAGCAGACCGGCCAGCAACCATGGGCCCTGAGGGAACGCGGCTTGATGACCGAGGAAATCCACGATCACGCTGCGTCCGCCATGCAACGGCACGCGGTCGCCGGCAATCGCCAGCCATTCGCCGCGCTCCAGGCGTTCATGCAATTGCAGCATGATCACCGGGTCCAGCTCGCTGACCTGGATCAGCCGCAGATTGGTCGCTCCGGCTTCACCCAGCAGACGGTTGAATTGTTCGGCGTGCTTGGTGTGCACCAGCACGTTCATGGTGACTTTCTCACCGATCTCGGCCAGCGCCCGGCAGACTTCGAGATTGCCCAAGTGCGCGCCTACCAGCATTTGCCCGCGTGTGCCGCGCAGTTTATTGCGCAGCAGCGCCGGGTCGATGATTTCGATTTGATCGATGCTCAGCTTGCCGTTCCACACATCGAGTTTGTCGAGCATGGAATCGGCGAAGGCCATGAACTGGCCAAACACCCGCCAATGGGTCGGGCGCAATTCGCTACGACCGCTCCAGTCGGCAAGCCGCTGCTGGTATTGCCAGGCGCTTTGGCGGGCGCTGCGTCCGAACAGGAAAAAGTACAGCACGATGCCGTACAGCAACGGGCTCAGTAGTCGGCGACCCAAGACTTTTGCGCAAAGCGCAGTGAACTTCATCAACCAGAAGCTGCCGCGCTCCTGGCGGTCGGCCCAGTGCTGTTTGTCTGCGTTGTCGCTCATGCTCGCCACCGTCGCCAGAGGATCACCGGTGCGCGCAGCAACATGCCGAAGAACAGCCGGGTGTGCATGCTCGAAATCAGTACGTTGTCGTGGAACAGACGGAAATGCGAGACGCCATCCAGAGGGTAATGAACCCTGGTTTTCAGCCACTGCATCGGCTGATTGCGCCAGGCCAGGCGCACCAGGATGTCGGAGTCGAAGTCCATGCGCTTGCCGATCCTGGCCGAGTCGATCAGTGCCAGGGTCGGTGGCAATGGGTAGACACGGAAGCCGCACATGGAGTCGCGAATCTGCAACGACAGGGTGTTGATCCAGACCATCACATGGGTCAGATAGCGCGCGTATAAACGGCCCTTCGGCACGCTGGCGTCGTATTGCGGATAACCGCAAATCACCGCATCGGGGTGGGCGCGTGAATGTTCGATGAAGACTTTGACGTCTTGCAGGTCGTGCTGGCCGTCGGCGTCCACCTGCAAGGCGTGGCTGAAGCCCAGGCGCGACGCTTCGCGCAAGCCGGTCATCACCGCGCCGCCCTTGCCTTGATTGACGGTGAGCCTGATCAGGTAAACCCGGTCCCGCCGGGCCAGTTGGTCAAGCACCTTGGCGCAGGCAGGACTGCTGGCATCGTCCACCAGAATGCAGGGCAAGCCACTGGCAAGCAGCGCATCGACCACGGCGGTGATTGCGGTTTCGTGGTTGTAGACCGGGATGATTGCGCAGGGGTTATGCATGATCAGAAACCTCCACAGAACCCTTGTTTTGAAGGCGCTTACTGTGGCGAGGGAGCCTGCTCCCGTTCGAGTGCGAAGCGCTCGCAATGAAGTCTGCGTTGGTTGATTTGGGGGCCGCTTCGCAGCCCAGCGGGAGCAAGTTCCCTCGCCACAGGTTATGCATCGCTTGACGCCTCCAGCAAAATCCGCCCACTGGAGCAGGTGGCGGTTTCATTGCGATAGGCGAAATACAATTTGCTGCGCGCCGAGTCGAAGCGCAGGTGCAACTGGATTTCATCACCGGGGCGTACCAGTTGCTGGAATTTCAGCACTTCCATACCGGAAAATTTTGCCGGCAGATCCATCAGTTGCTGGCCCAGGCTCAATGCCCAATCCACCTGCACCACACCGGGCAATACCGGCGCTCGGGGAAAGTGGCCGCTGAAATACGCCAGGTCTGGCGGGACTGCCAGTTGCAGGCTCCACTCGCCATCGACTTCGAGCTGCTCCAGCACTTCCGGCGCTTTTGGACGGGGTGCCAGCAGCAAGGTTTCCACCTCGGCCTGGGGCAGTTTGCCTTGCGCGTTCAGCGGTAGCTGCCGCAACAAGCGCCAGCGGCGTGGCAGGGCCAGCGTTTCACAATGTTGACTCAGGTGCTGACGCAAGGCTTGAGTCAGGCAGCGTCGACCCTGATTGCGCAAGGCACGCAGGCCTCGCTCGCTGAGTACCAGCAGCGCCCCTAATGAAGCGCGGTTTTCCTGAACCACACCGAGGCGCGCTTCGGCGACCCAGTCGTGAGCCATCAGTGCTTGTTCAAGCATCGGTAGCGAAATACGTTTTTCTTCCAGTTTGACGATTCGGTCCAGCCGACCCAACAGCTCGAAACGGCCGTCGGCGGCGATGCGCGCGGCATCGGCGGTGTGTTCAATATGGCCGGCCGGCAAGTACGGTGAGGCGATAATCAGGGCGCCATCGCTGTCCTGGCTCAGCGCAACATCGGCGAAGGGCTGCCAGAGATGCTGGCCCTGACGCCAGGCGATGCCGCCGGTTTCCGAACTGCCGAAGATTTCTGTCGGCCATTGTTGCAGGCGCTCATGCAGGCTTTGCGCTGCTTCGGCGGGCAACGCGCCACCGGAGGAAAACACTCGGCGCACCGCGCTCAGCGCTGGCCAGTCGAGGTTGTCGCCCATGCGCTTGAGCAGCGCCGGGCTGGCGACCCAGGCGAAGGCCGGGTGTTCGCGGCTGGCGCGCTGCAAGTCTTCCGGGAAGGCCAATTGCTTGCGGACGAACGAGCGCCCGGCGCACAACGGCCACAGCACCCGAAACAGCAACCCGTAGATGTGCTGCGTGGCAACGCTGCCGATGATGCAGGCCGCGCCCAGATCTGCGCCCCACAGGTGCTCCAGCGCTTCGACTTCATTGGCCAATTGGCGCAGGGTTTTGTCGATACGCTTGGGTTCACCACTGGAACCGGAAGTGCACAGGCTCAGCTGACAGCGATCCAGATCCAGTGGGCTGGCCGGTAGCGGTGGATGCTGATAATCGCTCAGGTGCGCATCCTCGGCGTGATCGGTCAGCCACAGATCGACCTCGGTCGACCAGCGCTGGCGCGTCTGCACTTGCAGGTCGGCGGGCAGCAGTACGCTGACCCCGGCACGCCAGGCGCCGAGCAGGGCAATGGCCAGGTCGGCAGCGTCCTCAAGGTGCACGGCAATGCGCTGTACGCCGTGCGCTTGCAGGCCGGCAGCCAGGCTCAGGGCCTGTTCGCACAATTGCGCATGATTCAACGCCGGTTCGACCGTCACGGCACGTTCCGGCTGAGCCTTGAGCAACAGTTGCTCAAGTGTTATCCAATTCATGGGCGGCCTCTTACCCGTTGTCGTATCAGCCATTCAATGGCAAACATCAGGCCGATCAATCCATAGGAGATCAGGCCGGTGTACAACATCCACCAACTCAGCGGCGCCCAAAGGGTCAGGGCCGCGGCGCACAAGCCGTTGCAGAGAAAAAACACGCTCCAGGCAATCGTCACCTGGCGGGTGTAGCGAATGGCCCTGGCCGGCAGCTCCGGCTCTCGCAGACGGGCCAGACGTTCAATCATCGGCGGGCCATATTTCAGGCTCAGGCCGAACAGCGCCAGCATGAACGCGCTGATCAGCACCGGGTACCAGCGCAGCAGCACCGGGCTGTCGAACAGCGCCAGCAACAGGCAGAACGCGATGGCGACCACGGCCATCCACAGGCTGCCAGGCCGCCGCTCGCCAGTCAGCGCCCGCGCCAGCCACAGGCTACCCAGCAGCAGACCGAACTGCCACGGGGCAAAATGCTCCATGCCGAAATACACCGCAAAGGGGTACAACAGGCCTGCCAGCAGCAGGCCGAGGCCGATCAGTCGGCTCATGCGGCGGGTTGAACCAGGCGGTAGACCGCCTCCACCACGTCGCTGACGGTACGCACCGATTTGAATTCTTCGGCGGCGATTTTCTTGCCGGTCTGGCGTTTGATGTGATCGATCAGGTCGACCGCATCGATGCTGTCGATTTCCAGATCCTGATACAGGTTGGACCCCAGACTGATGCGCTCGGGTTCCAGCTCGAAGAGTTCGACCAGAGCATCGCGCAGGGTATTGAAAATATCGTCACGAGTTTGCATGGTCCGGTCTCAAGCTGCCTGTTTTGCAGTGACGAACGCCGCAAGGCTCGCCACGTTGGTGAAGTGATTACGGGTGTCCTTGGCGTCGGCATCGATTTTGATGCCGTACTTTTTCTGGATGGCCAAGCCAAGTTCCAGGGCGTCTACCGAGTCCAGGCCCAAGCCTTCGCCGAACAGCGTCTGGTTGTCGCCGATGTCGTCGACGCTGATGTCTTCGAGGCCCAGGGCTTCGATGATCAGTTCTTTTATCTCACGGTGCAGATCGCTCATCTTCGGCGAGCTCCTTAATAAAGTAATGGTGCAAATAGTCATTGAGCTTGCGCGAGGCCTGAGGTGCAGGCCCCTGCGTAGCGAAGGCCTGTGGGTCTATATCGGCCCCAACGCGAAAACTGAAGTGCACGCGGCGTTTGGGAATCCGATACCAGGGTTCGGCCTTGGTCAATGTGGTCGGGCTGACCTTGATGATCACCGGGGTGAGGATTCTCGCACCGCGCAGGGCGATTGCCGCGCCCCCCCGATGAAAGGCCGGCGGTTTACCGGGTTGGGTGCGGGTGCCCTCGGGAAAGATGATCAGGGTCTGACCGCTTTTCAGCGCGTCGGCAGCGGCGTCGAGCATGTCCATGCTGCCATCGTTGCTGATGTAATCGGTGCGGCGGAGCGGGGCGCGGGTGAACGGGTTTTCCCAGAGGCTTTTCTTGACCACACAGTTGGAGTGGCCCACCAGGCCGATCAAAAACACCACATCGATCAACGAGGGGTGATTGGCAACGATCATTTGCCCTGGCCGTCCGAGTTTTTCCGCGCCCTGGATGTCATAAGTCAGCACGCCAGTGCGAGCCATGAACCGAATGAAAAACCAGAAACAGCGGCTCACTGTCTGTCGGGCGCGCTGACGATGGGCCTGAGCGTCTCCCGGCAGGCAACTCAGCAGCGGGAATACCACCAATCGCAGGCATAGCCCGCCCAACCCGAACAGGGTGAAGCTTGCGGCAGTGGCCAGCAGGCGCCAGTAATAGGCGTCGCGGTTTTTATCGGTCACAGGTTGCGTTGCCAGGTCCATACACGATTTTTCCAGGCATGTTGGCAGGTCGTTTGCTGGCCGAGCAGAGTACGCAACAGATTCAGGGCATGGGGCCAGTGGGTTTTGGACAACGCTTGCGAGGTGCTGTTCAGCGACAGCTGCCACTGATTGCCGGGCGTAATCAACAGGCCCACCGCGTAGGGGAATGGCACATCGTCGATCCAGGCCGAGTAGGCTGCGGGCGGTTGCTCTTCTGTCACCACCAGCAGTACCGCAGGCGCGCCTTCCTCAAGCAGCGCCGCCGCCTCTAGCATGCCGTGTTCAAGGCCATCGCCAGCCGCGGCGAGGGCGGTCATTTCGCTGGTTTCGCCACGCATGATCGACCACAGGCCGATCACCGCGTTGTGCACCGACAAGCTGAACTGAGTGGGCGACAACGGTTGATCAGTCGCCAGATCGCTGAGAATGTCGAAGGTGCGCGGGGTTTCGCCATGGCGGGAAATAAAGACCAACGGTAGGTCCTGGCGACCATCGGCCAAAGGCCAGCCGACGCTGAACGCCATCCGCGCCAGACGGCTGAGTCGCCGACGCTGCATGGCCGGCAGAAACGACACATCGGGGGCGGCATCGCTGCGCTCGAGCACGATCGGTTGCCGGCTCCAGGCCTGCCAATCATCCACGCTTTCAAGCCCGGGGGCCCACGCGCGCCATTGGGCGATGTTGAAGTTGATCACAGACATTCATCCCGCCCCTGCGGGCTTCCTTTTGACGCGGTGAACCGCAAAAAATCACGGCAGACCTTACGTGGCGCTTAACGCCGAGTGGCGCGCATTATCCCGGTGCGGCGGGCGTGTAGCAAATGCTGGTTACATTTTGTGCAACGAAATGTACCGTCTGGTTCGCCAGAAAGCTGTCGTTTGGCCATTATCCACGTTGCGCCGGACATGTCTGTCAGCTCTATCGGCTGTCGATGGGCGAGTTGGCGGCTTTTTCCGATGGAAATTACCAATGACTGTGTAGTCCCGATGCCAGCGAGGTAGCTAAGCAGCGCCGTGGACTACTACACTCGGTCATTCTTTGATACACGGAGGTTTTGACATGCGGCGCGTGGTGTTCAATCAGAAAGGTGGCGTGGGCAAGTCAAGTATTGCCTGCAATCTGGCGGCGGTCAGTGCCAGCGAAGGCTATCGCACGCTGTTGGTGGATCTCGATGCCCAGGCCAACTCCACTCAATACCTGACGGGACTCACCGGTGATGATATCCCGATGGGGATCGCTGACTTCTTCAAGCAGACGCTGTCCTCCGGGCCGTTCTCGAAGAAAAACCAGGTCGATATTTACGAAACCCCATTCGACAACCTTCACGTCGTCACTGCCACCGCCGAGCTGGCTGACTTGCAGCCCAAGCTTGAGGCCAAGCACAAGATCAACAAGCTGCGAAAATTGCTCGAGGAACTGGACGGCGATTACGACCGAATCTACCTCGATACACCGCCAGCGCTGAATTTCTATGCTGTGTCGGCGTTGATCGCCGCTGATCGTGTGCTGATTCCCTTCGATTGCGACAGTTTCTCGCGTCAGGCGCTATATGGCCTGCTGGCGGAAATCGAAGAATTGAAGGAGGACCACAACGAAGGGCTGGAGGTTGAAGGCATTGTCGTCAACCAGTTCCAGGCCCGCGCCAGTTTGCCTCAGCAAATCCTCGATGAATTGATCGCCGAAGGGCTGCCGGTGTTGCCGGTGTACCTGGCCAGTTCAGTGCGGATGCGCGAATCCCATCAGGCCAACACGCCGCTGATCCATCTCGACCCACGACACAAACTGACCCTGCAGTTCGTTGACCTGCACAACCTGCTGGAAAATGCCTGAGTCGCTGTTGTTGGCGCAGAACCCATGTGGGAGCGGGCTTGCTCGCGAAGGGGTCATAACAGTCAACGTCATCGCTGATTGATAGACCGCTTTCGCGAGCAAGCCCGCTCCCACATTTGGCATCGTGTTGTATTCAAATCCCCTGACTACGCAACCAGCTCATCAACTGCGGTAACGGGAAGGCCCCGCTCTGGCGAGCCACTTCCCGGCCGTTCTTGAACAGAATCAGGCTCGGGATCGAGCGAATCCCCAGCTGCGCCGACAACTGCTGATTCGCCTCGCTGTCCAGCTTGGCCAACCGACACTTGCCCGTCAACTGCCCCGCCGCCTGCGCGAACACCGGCGCAAACGACTTGCATGGCCCGCACCAGTCCGCCCACACATCTACCAGCAATGGCAGGTCGCCCTTGATCTGACTGGCGTAATCGCCTTGTTTCAATTCGAACGGTTTGTTCAGCAAGACCTCGGCCTTGCAGCGACCGCATTTTGGATGGTCGTTGAGGCGCTCGGCGGGGATGCGGTTCAGACCGTTGCAGTGGGGGCAGGGGATGAGGAGTGGGTCGGTCATGATTGGCTCTCAGTTGGGCAGTCTATGGAACTGATCTGGAGTTGAAGGTGGTCTTTATCAAGGAGATAGGTTTTAGACCACTATCTTCTTCGGTTGCGAAAAGGGCCTATCTGCATTCACGACGAACAACTGATCTCCAGATGCTTGCCCCACTCCGGCGGCCGTTCGGCGTAGCGCTCCATTCCAGGCTGCTCCTCGAACGGATTGCTCAGCACCGCGTGCAAGCGGCGAACTTCCGAGTAGTCGCCACTCTCTGCAGCATCGATGGCGTTTTGCGCCAGATAGTTACGCAGGATGTACAGCGGATTGACCGCATGCATGCGCGTGCGGCGCTGTTCCTGGTCAACCACGCCTTCACGGGCAACCCGGGCGATGTAAAGCTCGCCCCACGCATCGAAACCCTTGAGGTCGACGAAGTCATCGCGTAAATGGGCGAGGGCCTGCTCCGGTGATTCGTCGCCGAGGCGGCGGAAGAACAGGCTGTAGTCGACGCCGCTGTTCTGCATCAGTTGCAGCAGGTGTTCCAGCAGTTTCTGGTCGTCGTCTTCGGCAGTGGTTAGACCGAGACGGCGGCGCATCAGGTCCAGGTAGTGGGCCTGGAACAGTGGCAGGTACAGGCCGAGGGTTTCGCGCAGAGCTTCGACGCTGATGAACGGCGTCAAGGCCTGGGCGAGGGCGCTGAGGTTCCACTGGCCGATCGGCACCTGATTGCTGAAGGAGTAACGGCCTTGGTCATCGGAGTGGTTGCAGATGAAGTGGGCGTCGAAGTCGTCGAGGAAGGCGAACGGGCCGAAGTCGAAGGTGATGCCCAGGATCGACATGTTGTCAGTGTTCATCACGCCGTGGCAGAACCCATAGGCCTGCCATTTGGCGATCAGCTCGGCGTTGCGCTCGACGATTTCGCGGAACATCGCCAGATACGGTTCCGGCTGTTCCAGGCAGTGCGGGAAATGCATGGCCAGCACGTGCTCGCCGAGTTCTTTCTGTTGCTCGGGGCGCTTGGTGTAGTAGAAAAATTCGAAATGCCCGAAACGTACATGGCTCGGCGCCAGGCGCAGGACCATGGCCGCGCGCTCCTGTTTCTCACGCCAGACCGGCGTGTCGGAGCCGATCACGCACAGCGCGCGAGTAGTGGGAATGTTCAGGGCATGCAGGGCTTCGGAGGCGAGAAACTCGCGGATCGACGAACGCAGCACCGCCCGTCCATCGCCCATGCGCGAGTAAGGCGTCTGACCGGCGCCCTTGAGGTGCAGGTCCCAATGCTCGCCAGCGTCGTTATAGACCTCGCCCAGTAACAGGCCACGACCGTCGCCCAACTGTGGATTGTAAGAGCCGAACTGATGCCCGGAATAGACCATCGCCCGCGGCTCGGCCTCTGCCCAGAGCTTGTGGCCGCCGAACAGTTCGGCGAATACCGGCGTTTCGGCCGCGGCCGGGTCCAGGTCCAGCAACGCCATGGCCGCGGGGCTGGCGACCACCAGTCGCGGAGCGGCGATGGGCTCGGGCAGCACATGGGTTGAGAACGCATCGCCCAGGCGGGCGAAGCGATTGTCGAAGGTCAGTTCGTCGAGGGCTTTCAACGGCCATCTCCAGCAGAATGTCCGAGCATTCTGCTAGGGATAGCGCGGTTAGTCGAGTTCGACAGGTGGCGGTTCGCGCCGCGGTTTGCTGTCGACCACCGGCACGATGGTTTTGGCTTCCGGCTCGATCGGCACCATCTTGTATTCCTGGCCGTGAAGGTTCTTGAGGTAGACCTCCATCTGCCGGAACGAGATGTTGATGTGCTGCTTCTTGAACTCGCGATTGATGAAGCGGTTGACCTCATCGAGCACCGGGTTGCGGTCGCCGAGGTCGCGCACATGCATACGCAGCTCGTGATCGAGGGTGCTTTCGCCGAAGTTCAGGAAGTACACGTGGGGTTCCGGATCCTTCAGCACGCGCGGGTTATCCCGGGCAGCCTTGAGCAGCAGCTCTTTCACCAGGTCCAGGTCCGAGCCGTAGTCGACGCCGAGCTTGAGGGTTACCCGGGTGATGGTGTCGGTCAGGGACCAGTTGATCAGTTGCCCGGTGATGAACGTCTTGTTGGGGACGATGATGTCCTTGCGGTCGAAGTCGGTGATGGTCGTGGCGCGGATGCGGATCTTGCTCACCGTGCCCGACAGGTTGCCGATGGTGATGGTGTCTCCGATCCGCACCGGGCGTTCGAACAGGATCATGATGCCGGAGATGAAGTTGGCGAAGATCTCCTGCATCCCGAAACCGAGGCCGACCGACAGTGCGGCCACCAGCCATTGCAACTTGTCCCAACTCACGCCGAGCGTGGACAGGGTCGAGACGAAGCCGACGCCGGCAATCACATAGGACAGCAGCGTGGTCGTGGCGTAGGAACTGCCTTGGGCCAGGTTCAGCTTCGACAGCACAAACACTTCCAGCAAGCCCGGCAGGTTGCGCGCCAGCGCAAAGGTGATGCCGATGATGATCAACGCGCCGAGCATGTCGCCGATGCTGATCGGCACCATGCTCATGTTGGCGCCGGTGCCGCTGGTGTATTCGTAGAGGGTGATGTTGTCCAGGTACGAGAACACCGAGATCAGGTCCGACCAGACCCAATACAGCGCCGCGATGAACCCGCCGAGCAGGGCCAGGCGGATCAGGCGCAGGGACTGCTCGTTGACCTTCTCGATGTCCAGAGTCGGCTCTTCGATCACCGCTTCGCCGTCACCAGCCTCTTTCGCAGCCTGACGTTTGGCCAGTGCGCGTTGATAGGCCAGGCGTCGTGCGGCAACGCTGAGACCACGGACGAAGGTCGCTTCGATCACCAGCCAGAACATCAGCAAGTACAGCGTGTTGATCAACCGGTCGCTGAGCTTCAGTGCGGTGTAGTAGTAGCCAAAGCACACGGCGACGAACAACGCGATTGGCAGGGCTGTGAACAGAACACCCACGGCCTTGCGGAACAGTGAAGCGTTCTGGTGAGTCGGGCTGCTGACCAGCAGGCGACTGAGTAGCCAGGCCATCAAGGCGTAGCAAGTCAGCACCACCGGCATGCCGAGCACGTCATCGGCCAGTATCGCCGGTTGCAACTCGGCGACCGCCACCACCGCCACCAGGGCCATCACTACCAGGCCGAGTCGGCGTATCCAGCCTTGAAGGAATTCGACCTGAGGTTTTTCCCAGCGGAAATGCAGTTCGGCCACGCCGCCAGGCGCGAGGATGCGGTAGGCGGTGTAGAACACCAGCCAGGCCTGGGCCATTTGCAGCAGCGCCGCGCCCATATTGGCGTTCTGCCCGCGGGCGTCGATCTGCAGCGCCAGGCCGCACAAGGCCAAACCCAGGGATACCGGCATCGCCAGCAGGATGTTGATCAGAATCGCTTGCGGTGTGTGCCACTGGCTGTCGCGCTTGAAATGGCCGATGTCCAGGTGAACTTTGTTCAGGCGGGCATACAGATTTTTTCGGCGCCACAGCAGCGCCCCGATCAGAAAGGCCAGCGGCAGGAACAGCAGCGGCCGCTGGGTCAGGCCATCGGTCAGCTCACTCAGGCTCGAGGCCCACGGCAGGGTAGTGACCTGACGTTCCAGGCGTTCCGGCACGGCGTGTATCCACTCAAGATCCAGTGGCTTGTTGCTGGGAATCCAGAACATTTGTTCATCCAGCGTCGCCCTTAGACTTTGCGCGGTGCTGAGCAGTTGTTTCTGATTGAGTTGCAACGTGATGGATTCGTTGAGCACCGCGCTCAATTCGCGATTCAAGCGCTCCAGCAGGTCCGCGCGGGTGGTGGCCAGTTCCAGCAGGCTCTTGTGCAGTTGCGGGGTGACTTGCTCGGGCGGTTGAGTCGCCAGCAAGTTGTCGACATAGGTTGTCGGGTTGCTGAGCAGTTCCCGCTGCTGGCTGACCTCAAACTGGTACAGGCGAATGTCGGCAATCTGATCCGCCAGATCGCGGTCGAGCTTGAGACGCGGCAGGGCCTGTTTCTGTTTGTACAGAATCTTGGAGAGTAGCAGGCTGCCCTTGAGCACGTTGATCTGTTCGTCCAGCGCCGAGTCGCTCTGGGTCACGCTGTCCAGTTGCTGCTTGGTCTGCAGGTTCTGTTGGGTGACTTCATTGAGGCGGTCGGTGCTTTTGAGCAGGTAGTCGGAGAGCTTCAGGTTGGCCGCGCTTTCGGTGGCCAGCAGGCTGCTGCCGCCGGCCTTCTGCGCTTCGATGGACTGCTGAGTGACGGTCTCTTGAGACTGGGCCAGGCGCTTCTGGTTGATCAGGGTTTGCAGCTCCTGGATCTCCTGATCCAGGCGATTGGATTTTTCCGTGAGCAGGTCATGCTGGCTGTTGCCCAAATCCTGCAACAGGCTGTTGCCGGCCAGTTCCTGGCGACGCAGCGGGATCAAGGCGTTCAGCGCCGCGAGTTCGGCGTTGAGCTGATCGCGTTGCTCGGCGGTCAAGGTCTTGCCGCTGTCCTTGCCGAGCTTGAGGATGTTGTTGATTTGCTGAATGCGTGTCTGGCTGGCAGATATTTCGGCCTGGGCGCGCTCGGGGCGAGTCTGGGCGGTGATGATCAGGCTGTTCGCTTCGGCCAGGGCTTTCTGCAGATCGCTTTGCTGGGTGGAGCGCTCGGTTAGCAATTGCTCAAGCTGCTGAATGGTTTCTTTGGTATAGCGTTGCGCCACCGGCACCACTTTGGTGGCCTTGAGGCGGGTCAGTTCGCGCTGGTTCTCGATGTTCTGCTTTGGCGCATTGGTCAGCTGCTGCTTGAGATCAATCAGCTTCTGATCGTAATCGCGCTGGTTGTTGAGCTGGGTGAGCGTGCTCTGCAAGACCGCTTGCAGGGCCTTTTGATCGGCTTCCGGCAGTTTGCGGTCGGCGATCTTGTTCAGGCTCGCCTGCACGGCTTCGCTGGAGGGCGGTTCGGCGGCTTGCAGCGTGCTGATGGAAAGACTCAAGCCCAGCAGGGCCATGATGAAAAAGGTGCGCAGAGTTGACATAAAGACCGATCGAAAACGAGACGAAGTGTGGAGTTTAGAGGAACAGGCCGGGGCCGGGGCGACTTCCTTCGGGGAATCTGACGCCTACCTTACCAATCTTGTTCCCTTCCATGACAGCGACGGTCCAGAGGGTGTTGTTCCATTCCACCTGGTCACCAACTACCGGCGCACCGCCTACTTTCTGGGCAATGAAGTGGCCCAGGGACATGTTCGGATCGATGCCTTCGACTTTCAACCCGTACAGGGCCGCAACCGCGCCCAGCTGGGCGTCTCCTTCGAGTACGAAGTCGCCGAAGAAGCGCAAATCCAGCCCCCGTTGCGGAGCCTGACTGAAGAGTTTTCCAAGGGCCGGAAGGTTGTGTTCATGGCCGATGACGCAGAGCAAATCATCGACTTCGAGCACCGTACTACCCGACGGATGGAGCAGTTGTTGGCCACGAAACAGGGCCGCGATACGGGTACCTTCGGGCATTTTCAGCTCGCGAAGAGGGGATCCAATGCACCATTTCTCGGCACCGAGGCGATACACGAACAGCTCCCACTCGCTGGTGACATGCACTTCCAGCGCCGATCGGGAGATCGGCAAAGGCTCTGGCGGGACGGTCACTTTCAAAAGCTTGGCAACCCAGGGCAGGCTTGTGCCTTGCACCAGCAGCGACACCAGGACGATAAAGAACGCCAGATTGAAGTAGAGCTGAGCATTGGGTAGCCCCGCCATCAGCGGGAACACCGCCAGAATGATCGGTACGGCACCGCGCAGGCCAACCCAGGAAATGAATGCCTTTTCGCGGCCATGGAACGCCTTGAAGGGCAACAGGCCGACCAGCACTGACAGCGGGCGGGCAAACAGAATCATCCACAGCGCCAGGCCCAGTGCAGGCAAGGCAATCGGCAGCAGGTCATGGGGCGTAACCAACAGCCCCAGCACCAGGAACATGCCGATCTGCGCCAGCCAGGCCATGCCGTCGAGCATATGCAACATGCCGTGGCGACTGCGCACCGGGCGGTTGCCGATCACCAGGCCACACAGGTACACCGCCAAAAAGCCGCTGCCGTGCAGGGCGTTGGTCAGGGCAAACACCACCAGACCGCCAGCAATCACCAGAATCGGATAAAGGCCGGTGGCCAGATTGATACGGTTGACCAGTTGCAGCATCAGCCAGCCACCACCGAGGCCGATCACGCCGCCGATGCCGAACTCACGCACCAAATGCCCCAGCAGACTCCAGTGCAGGCCGGTTTCGCCGCTGGCGAGCATGTCGATCAGGGTCACGGTGAGGAACACCGCCATCGGATCGTTGCTGCCGGATTCGATTTCCAGGCTCGCGCTCACCCGTTCGTTCAGGCCCTTGCCGCCCAGCAGCGAGAACACGGCCGCGGCGTCGGTGGAGCCGACGATGGCGCCGATCAGCAGGCCCTGAATCATATTGAGGTCGAACAACCACGCCGCCGCCATTCCGGTCAGTCCGGTGGTAATCAACACCCCGACCGTGGCCAGCGACAGCGCCGGCCATAACGCCACGCGGAAACTCGCCACCCGGGTGCGCAAGCCGCCGTCGAGCAGGATCACTGCCAGGGCGAGGTTGCCGACCAGATAAGCCGTTGGATAGTTATCGAAAATAATGCCGGCACCGTCGACACCGGCCGACATGCCCACCGCGAGGATGATCACCAGAATCGGGATACCGAGGCGCGATGAAAGTGAGCTCACCAGAATGCTCGCACCTACCAGCAACGCGCCGATCAAGAACAGGCTGTTGATGGTCGTCGCATTCAAAGGCAATACTCCAGAAAGCTAAAGGCGGGCACAAACTGACCATGCAGTCTGCGTGCCAGCGATTCTAACCTGTTGAAATGTGATGCTGTCAAAAAGCTTTTGACAGCATCATGCACACCCGCTTGAGCCGGGTGAGATCACTGTGGCGAGGGAGCTTGCTCCCGCTGGGTCGCGTAGCGGCCCCAAACCGACGCTGCGGTGCGTCAGGTTCAGCGCGTGGGTTCATTGCGACTGCTTCGCAGCCGAGCGGGAGCAAGCTCCCTCGCCACAGAGGTGGTGTAGCCGTTACAGGCTAAACCGCCCAACCATGTTGTTCAGGTCCAGCGCCAGGCGCGACAGCTCGTTGCTGGCCGCGCTCGTCTGGTTGGCGCCCGTGGCCGATTGCACCGACAGGTCACGAATGTTCACCAGATTGCGGTCCACTTCACGGGCCACCTGTGCCTGCTCTTCGGCCGCGCTGGCGATCACCAGGTTGCGTTCGTTGATTTCGACGATGGCGCTATTAATAGTGTCCAGCGACATGCCTGCACCACGGGCAATATTCAAGGTCGACTCGGCGCGTTCGGTGCTGTTGCGCATCGAATCCACGGCGTGTTCGGTGCCGCTCTGGATGCTGCCGATCATGCGTTCGATTTCGCTGGTCGACTGCTGGGTGCGATGGGCCAGGGCACGCACTTCGTCGGCAACGACTGCGAAACCACGACCGGCTTCACCGGCACGGGCTGCTTCGATGGCTGCGTTCAACGCCAGCAGGTTGGTCTGGTCGGCCAAGCCGCGAATCACGTCCAGCACTTTGCCGATGTCTCGCGACTCATTGGCCAGATCACCGATCAGGGTGGCGGTGCTCTGTACGTCGGCGCTCATGCGCTCGATGGCACTCACGGTTTCCTGTACCAGGTCACGACCGTCACCCGCCGACGTGGTGGCATTTTTCGAGGCTTCGGAGGTGCTCACGGCGTTGCGCGCGACTTCTTCCACGGCGCTGGTCATTTCATTGACGGCGGTAGCGGCCTGTTCGATTTCGTTGTTCTGCTGGGTCAGGCCACGGGCGCTTTCGTCGGTGACGCTGTTGAGCTCTTCCGCGGCGGACGCCAATTGCGTGGCCGAACCGGAAATCTGTTGCAGGGTGTCGCGCAGTTTGTCCTGCATCTTCGCCATCGCGGCCAGCAGGCGACCGGCTTCATCTTTACCGTCGACCGTGATCGGGCGCGTCAGGTTGCCTTCGGCGATTTCTTCGGCAGCGCTCAGGGCGTTGGCGATTGGCTTGGTGATGCTGTTGGTCAGCAACCAGGCGAACAGCAGGGTCAGGCCGGTGGCGATGACCAGCAGGGTCACCGTCAGGTTGAAGGCCGAGGCGTATTGGTCGACGGCTTGCTGATTGGTGTCGAGGGTCTGCTGAGTGTTGATCTCCAGCAAACGGTTGAGCACGGAGTTGACGGCTTCAGAGTTCGTCAGCAAATCGGTATTGAGCAGCGTACGCAGTTCGTCGATCTGATTGTTGCGCGACAGGCTCTTCATCCGGTCTTCGATCTGGCGATACTGCCCCAGCAGCTGCACATACTGATCATAGGCCGCACGTTCCTGCGGGCTGGCGATCAGTTTTTCGTAGATGGCTTGAGCGGCTCGAATCTGCTGATTACGGGTTTCCAGCAGGTCCATGGTCTTCTGCTGGACGTCCGGCTCACGATTGACCAACAGGCGGTAAGACAGCACGCGCAGGCGCAGGGTCAGCTGAGTGAACTCGTCGAGGCTTTTGATGCTCGGTACGCTGTTCGAGGTGATTTCCTCGGCGGCGCCGCGAATCTTGCTCATCTGGTTCAGCGCGAACACTCCCAGAACCAGCATCAAGCTGCCAATCAAGGCAAAACCGAGGAACGCCCGCGGTGCGATATTCATATTTCGTAAAGACATGGTGTTCACCGAAAAGAGCGCATCCGTGCGGGGCTGAGACTGCTGTATGCATGGCTTATCGGTCATACGACTAAAGTCTTGAGACGCTGCGCGCTTTTGTCGCAGAAGGACCGCGGCGACGAAGTGCAGGAACCAGAGCCGCCAAACACAGTCTTTAAGACTCGCGAGGACGGTCGCCCGCCAGCAAAATCAAGGCCTTGCGCCCGAATAACCCTGGCGTCAATGGTGACTTTTCTTTATCGTACGCGCCCTTTGAAAATGCCCGGAAAATCAAAATGTTGGAAGCATCCCTAAGCCAATTGGAACAACTGGTCAGCGACCTGGTGCAGCAGAACCAGACCCTGCTCGGCACCAATCAATCCCTGAGTGCGGAACTGGCCCAGGTCAAGGATGAAAACGAAAGCCTGCAACTGAGCCTGATGGAACAGGAAGAGAAGCAAGGCGCCACCGCCGCACGCATTCAGGCCTTGGTTGAGCGCGTCAGCGCCGGTCCTGTCAGCGCATGAGTTACGGCGCCGCAGGGGTAAAAGTCGTCTCGATTCTGGGGGAAGACTATTCGATCAAGGCGCCAGCCGGGGAAGAGCAGACCCTGCTGGACGCCGCATTAATGTTGAAGGCCGCCCTGGCCGAGACCAAAAAGAAATACCCGACGCTGATCGGTGACCGCTTGCTGGTGCTGGCGGCGATGAATCTGTGCTCGCAGCAGATCGAAATGCAAAAGCGTCACCAGCAAGAACTCGACCGTTACCAAGAGCAAGTCAGCGCCACGGTTGAAGTGATCGCCAAGACAATCAATCAGGCCTGATCAGCTTTGCGCACAACCAAAGAATAAATTGTCGTTTGAGTTGTATACAATCGGCATGGCTGTTGCAGTGTTTCAGCCTCTTATTCTTTGGGGGTGCTCCATGCAGTTCTGGCGACGCAGTATTCAATGGCAGTTGATCCTGAGCATGGGCACCGCCCTGCTGGTCAGTATTCTGATCGTGGTTGGCGTTTATACCCTCGTGGTCAACCGCCTCGCCCAGCGCTATCTGGTCGAACAAGCGCTGCCGTCGAGCATCGAGGCGATGCGCAACGACATCGAACGAATCCTCGTTCAACCTCTTACCGCCGCGAAAGACATCGCCAGTAACAGCATGGTGCGCGACTGGTTGGCCGGGGGCGAGAACAGCGCCCAGACCGACACCTTCGTGACGTATCTGGAAGGCATCCGCGCCGAGCACAAAGCCTTTACCGCGCTGATTATCGGGGCCGCTTCAAGCCATTACTTCACTGAAAAAGGTCTGGACCGGACACTCAGGCGTTGCAATCCCAATGACGCCTGGTTCTATTCGTTCCTCGACAGCAACCAGCCGCGCACCCTCAATATCGACAATGACACCGCCACCGGTGAGTTGGCGCTGTTCATCGACCTCAAGGTCGAGCAGGCCGGCAAAGTCGTGGGCGTCGCCGGGCTGGGCCTGAGCATGAAAGAGCTGTCGGAGCTGATCCACAATTTCAACTTTGGTGAACGCGGCAAGGTCTATCTCGTGCGCGCCGACGGTTTGATCCAGATTCACCCCGAGACGCAGTTCAGTGGCAAACGCACGCTGGTCGAGCAGATCGGCGCCACGGCGGCGCAAGCGGTCATGGGGCAGCTCTCTACCTCCACCGCGTTCGCCACCAGCAATTTTGTCCGCGATGGCGAAGATTTTCTGGCATTGAGCCTGCCGCTGCGTGATCTGGGCTGGACCCTGGTGGCCGAAGTGCCGCAGTCGCAGATCTACGCCGAAGCCCGCCGCGCGATGTGGATGAGCAGCGGCATCGGTTTGGCAGTGGCACTGGTTTGCCTGATGCTGGTGGTGTTGCTGGCCCGTGGATTGGTACGGCCGATTCGTCAGGTAACAGCGGCGCTGGTAGCCATCGGTAGCGGTGGTGGAGATTTGACCCACAGGTTAGATTCCAGCCGCGCCGATGAACTCGGTGACCTCGCTCGCGGCTTCAATCGGTTCCTGGAGAGTCAGCGCGACATGATCGGCGAAGTCCTGGCCACCAGTGAGCGCTTGCGCACGGCGGTCGGCCAAGTGGCGCGGGTGGTGGATAACACGGCCGAACGCTCGGGCCGTCAGCAGGAAATGACCGACATGGTCGCCACCGCTGTCCACGAGATGGGCCTGACCGTACAGGAGATCGCGCAGAACGCTGGCAATGCAGCCGTCGCTTCGCAAACCGCGCGGGATGAAGCACTTCAGGCGCGGGTAGTGGTGGGTGGGTCGATTCGGCATATCGAAAGCATGTCCGACGAGATTGGTATTGCTGCCGGTGCGGTGGGCGAGTTGGCCCATCAAGTAGCGTCCATCGATCAGGTGTTGGCGGTGATTCGCGGGATTTCCGAGCAAACCAACCTTTTGGCTTTGAACGCGGCTATCGAAGCGGCGCGGGCCGGGGATATGGGGCGCGGGTTTGCGGTGGTGGCCGATGAAGTGCGGACATTGGCGCGGCGGACTCAGTCGTCCACCGACGAGATTCAGCAGATGATCGGCAGCCTCAAGCAGGGTGCGGAGAATGCAGTGTCTTCCATGCACGCCGGGCAAGCGGCGACCGGCACCGGTGTTGAGTCGAGCCAGCGCACCGGGGCGTCGTTGACGGCGATAACCGGGCAGGTCGAGCGCATCAGCGACATGAACCATCAGGTGGCCACGGCGACGGAAGAGCAGTCGGCGGTGACGGAAGAGATCAACCGCAACGTCCAGGGGATTTCTGATTTGGCCCGGGCTACGGCGGGGGAAGTCAGGGCTTGCCGTGAGGATTGTCAGATGTTGCAGCGGTTGGCGGATGATTTGGCGCGGCAGATGGGCAGTTTCAAACTCAGCTAAAAATTGTGTTGGCTGTGCCGACGCCATCGCGGGCAAGCCCGCTCCCACAGGATTTGTGTGTTGGACACGTTATCTGTGAACAACAGAGATCCCTGTGGGAGCGGGCTTGCCCGCGATTGGATTTCAGCTACGCCACAGGGTTCTAATCAGAACCACTCATCCTGCATGCCCAGGCACACATCATCCCGCGCCTCGAGAATCGCCAGTTCATGGTGACAACCCGGCACTTCCCACGTCAGGAAATATCGCGCTGCTTGCAGCTTGCCTTTATAGAAGCTCACATCCGCCGTATTGCCCTTGGCCAACCCTTCTTCGGCACGAATCGCCTGTTCCAGCCAGCGCCAGCCAATCACCGTGTGCCCGAACACTTTCAGGTACAGCGCCGAGTTCGCCAGGCTGCTATTGACCTTGCCTTGGGCCAGATCGGTCAGCAAGCCAATGGTCACGGTTTGCAGGCGCGCCATCAGTTTCTCCAACGGCTCACGCAGCGCGGTTAACGATTCATATACTTGAGCGCGCTCGGCGGTATCGGCAATCAGACGGATCAATTGCTTGAGCCCCGCACCACCGTTCTGCGCCAGTTTGCGACCCAGCAAGTCCAGCGACTGAATGCCGTGAGTGCCTTCATGAATCGGGTTCAGACGGTTGTCGCGGTAATACTGCTCCACCGGGTACTCACGGGTGTAACCGTGGCCGCCGAGAATCTGGATCGCCAGTTCGTTGGCTTTCAGGCAAAACTCCGATGGCCAGGATTTGACGATCGGTGTCAGCAAGTCCAATAGCTCATGAGCCTGTTTGCGCTCGGCTTCGCTCTCAAGTGTCGTGGTGTCGTCGAACAGTCGCGCCGCATACAACCCGAGGTCGAACGCGCCTTCTACATAAGCCTTCTGGGTCAGCAGCATGCGTTTGACGTCGGCATGCTGAATGATCGCCACGGGGGCGGTGGTCGGATCTTTACTGTCGGGCACGCGACCTTGCGGACGCTCGCGAGCGTACTCCAGGGAGTACAGATACCCGGCGTAACCCAGCATTACCGCGCCCATACCGACGCCGATCCGCGCCTCATTCATCATCTGGAACATGTAGCTCAAACCGTGGTGCGGCTTGCCCACCAGATAGCCGACACATTCGCCGTTGTCGCCGAAGTTCAGCGCGGTAGACGTGGTGCCGCGCCAGCCCATCTTGTGGAACAACCCGGCCAGCAACACGTCGTTGCGTTTGCCCAGGCTGCCGTCATCGTTGACCAGGAATTTGGGCACGATAAACAGCGAAATACCTTTCACCCCGGCTGGCGCGTCCGGCAGTTTGCCCAGCACCATGTGCACGATGTTTTCCGACAGCGGGTGATCGCCGCCGGAGATGAAGATCTTGTTGCCCTTGAGTCGATAGGTGCCGTCGGATGCAGGCTCGGCGCGGGTACGAATATCCGACAACGACGAGCCGGCATGGGGCTCGGTGAGAGCCATGGTGCCGAAGAAACGACCGTCGATCATTGGTTGCAGGAAGCGCTGCTTCTGCTCATCGGTGCCGAAGCTTTCAATCAGGTTCGCCGCGCCCATGGTCAGGAACGGGTAGGAGGTCGACGCCGCGTTGGCCGACTGAAAGTGCGCAAAGCACGCTTGCGACAGCAACGTAGGAAGTTGCATGCCGCCGGCGTCGAAACTGCGCGCGGCGTTGAGGAAACCGGCTTCGAGGAACGCATCCACCGCCGGTTTCACTTCCGGAATCAGAATTGCCTGACCGTCCTCATAGCGCGGTTCGTTCTCGTCGCCCTTGCGGTTGTGCGGGGCGAAGAACTTCTCGGCGATGCTGCGGGCGGTGCCGATAGCCGCATCGAAGGTCTCGCGGTTGTGCTCGGCGAACCGCTCACGCTGGGTCAGGCTCTCGGCATCGAGGACTTCATACAGCTCAAAAGCCAGATTGCGGGAACTGAGCAACGTCTCGGACATGGCGGCCTACCTTTTTTGGGAATGGACCGAGTCTAGGCGTGGGAATAGAGACTGAACAGGATGATTGATATGGGTGATGGTGGAGCAGAGCAGCGACTTAGCGGGCGACACAAGCAACTGTGGGAGCGGGCTTGCCCGCGATGGCGCCATACCAGCCAACATCATTAGTGCCTGATACATCGCTATCGCGAGCAAGCCCGCTCCCACAGGGATTTTGCAAACCAGGCACCCATTGCAGGTACCCGGTCTTATTGCGATTTAGCCGATCGTCATCAAACTGGCATTACCACCCGCCGCAGCAGTGTTAACGCTCAACGCCCGCTCGATCACCAGGCGCTCCAACGCAATGTTGGTCTCACCTTGCGACAAACCATGAACCCCAACAATCGCTCCGGCACGCTTGGCCACTTGCTGGCAGACCGCACGCAACTGGTCGGAATGGCCATGATGCAGAACCGCATCAATCACCACTTCGTCCTTGGTCCAGTCGGCAACCCGCTTGATCCTCGCCTGAATTTCTTTCGGCAGGCGTGCGAACAGTGCCTTGCCCGGTTCAGCGTCCGGCCATACCGCCGAGCCGCCCACGGCCAATACCGCAGCCAATTGGGTCAGCAGATCGCCTTCGACGTCGGCCAGGCACAGCACGTGTTCGCGCGGCAGGATGGCATAGCTGTTGCGCTCGCCGGTCGGGCCCGCCAGAACACGGGTGATCCCGCTTTGCGATTGCGCCGCGAACTGTACGCACAGGCTGCTCAAGTCCGCGAACTTGTTGCTATCGGCCCAGGCTTTCAGCGCAGTCAGCGGTTTGCTCATGGCATCACGCAGACGAACGTCCGGTGCTACGATGGCATCGCCGCGAGCGAAGGATTGTTCGATCGCGTCGGTAGGACGTGTCGACAGCAAGCGGTACAGGTACAACGGACCACCGGCTTTCGGGCCAGTACCCGACAGGCCTTCACCGCCGAACGGCTGCACGCCAACCACAGCACCGACGATGTTGCGGTTCACGTAGACGTTACCGGCGTTGACGTTGTCGATCACCTTGGCGATGGTCTCGTCGATGCGAGTGTGTACGCCCAGGGTCAAGCCGTAGCCGGACGCGTTGATCTGGCCGATCAGTTGATCGATCTCTTTGCGCTTGTAGCGAACCACGTGCAGCACCGGGCCGAAGATCTCCCGTTGCAGCTCGTCGAAGCTTTCCAGCTCGATCAGGGTCGGCATCACGAAGGTGCCGCGTTTGACTTCTTCGCTGTTG
Organism: Pseudomonas sp. F-14 TE3482; assembly: GCF_053629455.1. NCBI lineage: Bacteria > Pseudomonadati > Pseudomonadota > Gammaproteobacteria > Pseudomonadales > Pseudomonadaceae > Pseudomonas > Pseudomonas sp. F-14 TE3482. The sequence goes on along the minus strand of NZ_JBRJII010000001.1, from coordinate 707,101 downwards.
GCGATGGCCACCTGGTACACGTTGCGACCTTTGTCGCGCATGGCCTGGATGTGCTTCTCGATGCCCGCCTTGGCTTCGGCGTCGATCACCGGGCCAATGTCCACGGACAGGCGCTCAGGGTTGCCAAGACGGCATTCAGCCATGGCGCCCTTGAGCATTTCGATGACACGGTCAGCGGAATCTTCCTGCAGGCACAGAACCCGCAGCGCCGAGCAACGCTGACCGGCGCTGTCGAAGGCCGAGGACACCACGTCGATCACCACCTGTTCGGTCAGCGCCGAGGAGTCGACGATCATCGCGTTCTGGCCACCGGTTTCGGCGATCAGCGGAATCGGACGACCCTGAGCGTCCAGACGACCGGCGACGTTGCGTTGCAGCAAACGAGCGACTTCGGTGGAACCGGTGAACATCACGCCTTTGACCCGATCGTCGCCGACCAGACGGGCGCCGACGGTTTCGCCACGGCCCGGCAGCAGTTGCAGCACGCCTTCCGGGATACCGGCTTCGATCAGCAAACGCACGGCTTGAGCCGCCACCAGCGGGGTTTGTTCCGCAGGTTTGGCCAGTACCGGGTTACCGGCAGCCAATGCCGCAGCGACTTGGCCGCTGAAGATGGCCAACGGGAAGTTCCACGGGCTGATGCAAACCACCGGACCCAATGGACGGTGGGCATCGTTGGTGAAATCGTTGCGCGCCTGCACCGCGTAATAACGCAGGAAGTCCACGGCTTCACGCACTTCGGCGATGGCGTTGGCGAAGGTCTTGCCGGCTTCGCGAGCCAACAGGCCCATCAGCGGCTGGATCTCGCCTTCCATCAAATCGGCGGCACGCTCCAGGATCGCGGCGCGCTCGGCCGGCGGTGTGGCCTGCCAGATCGGTGCAGCGTTTAGGGCGCACTGAATTGCGTTGTCGACGTCTTGGACAGTGGCTTCTTGCACGTGACCCACCACGTCACGCAGATCGGACGGGTTCAGGACTGGCGCAGGGGTTTCGCTGCTGGACGCGCAGCCGAGCATCGGCGCCGCTTTCCAGTTGTTATGAGCGGTGGCCAGCAAAGCACACGACAGCGAAGCCAGACGATGTTCGTTGGCCATGTCGATGCCGCTGGAGTTGGCGCGCTCGGCACCATAAAGATCACGCGGCAGCGGGATGCGCGGGTGCGGCAGGCCGAAGCCGCCTTCCAGCGTAGCCATCTGCTCGATGCTGGCCACTGGATCGGCCACCAGCTCCTGAATCGAAATGGACTGGTCGGCGATGCGGTTGACGAACGAAGTGTTCGCGCCGTTTTCCAGCAGGCGACGCACCAGGTACGCCAGCAGTGTTTCGTGCGTGCCAACCGGAGCGTACACGCGGCAGGGACGATTCAGCTTGCCTTCGGAAACCTTTCCTACAACCTGTTCGTACAGCGGTTCGCCCATGCCGTGCAGGCACTGGAACTCGTACTGACCCGGGTAATAGTTCTGGCCGGCAATGTGGTAAATGGCCGACAGGGTATGGGCGTTGTGCGTGGCGAACTGCGGATAAATGACTTCCGGCACCGACAGCAGTTTGCGTGCACAAGCGATGTAGGACACGTCGGTGTACACCTTGCGGGTGTAGACCGGATAGCCTTCCAGGCCTTCGACTTGGGCGCGTTTGATTTCGCTGTCCCAGTACGCGCCTTTCACCAGACGGATCATCAGGCGATGACGGCTGCGACGAGCCAGGTCGATCACGTAGTCGATCACATACGGGCAACGCTTCTGGTAAGCCTGGATCACGAAGCCGATGCCGTTCCAGCCGGTCAGTTGCGGCTCGAAGCACAGGCGCTCCAGCAGATCCAGCGACAGTTCGAGGCGGTCGGCTTCTTCGGCGTCGATGTTCAGGCCGATGTCGTATTGCTTGGCCAGCAGGGTCAGCGACAGCAAGCGCGGGTACAGCTCTTCCATCACGCGCTCGTACTGGGCGCGGCTGTAACGCGGGTGCAGTGCGGACAGCTTGATCGAAATGCCCGGGCCTTCATAAATCCCACGACCGTGGGAGGCTTTGCCGATCGAGTGAATGGCTTGTTCGTACGAGGCCAGGTATTTCTGGGCGTCATGCTCGGTGAGTGCGGCTTCACCCAACATGTCGTAGGAATAGCGGAAGCCCTTGGCTTCGAACTTGCTGGCATTGGCCAGGGCTTCGGCGATGGTTTCGCCGGTGACGAACTGCTCGCCCATCAGGCGCATGGCCATGTCGACGCCCTTGCGGATCATCGGCTCACCGCTCTTGCCGATGATGCGGCTCAGGGACGAGGTCAGGCCGGCTTCGTTGTGGGTGGCGACCAGTTTGCCGGTCAGCAGCAAGCCCCAGGTGGCGGCGTTGACGAACAGCGACGGGCTATTACCCAGGTGCGGGTGCCAGTTGCCGGTGCTGATTTTGTCGCGGATCAGCGCGTCACGGGTGCCTTTGTCCGGAATACGCAACAGCGCTTCGGCCAGGCACATCAGCGCTACGCCTTCCTGGGACGACAAGGAAAATTCCTGCAACAGGCCCTGAACAATCCCGGCACGGCCGCCGGCGCTTTTCTGATTGCGCAGTTTCTCGGCAATCGAGGCGGCGAGCTTGTTGGTGGCTTCCGCCATCGCTGCCGGCAGGCGCGCCTGCTCGATCAGCATCGGCACCACTTCAGGTTCCGGGCGACGGTAGGCGGCAGTAATAGAGGCGCGCAGCACTGATTGCGGCAGGATGCTTTCGGCGAATTCCAGGAAGCACTGATGGGCGTGATCAACGTGGATCTCGCCCGCTTCGTCAACTTCCTTGCCGTTCAAACCGTTCAGCTCGGACAGGGTTGCACCACCCTCGAGTTTTTCCAGGTAATTGAAAATTGCCTGCTTGATCAGCCAGTGCGGCGTGCGATCAATCGAGGTCGCGGCGGCCTTGAGGCGTTCGCGGGTCGGGTCGTCAAGTTTGACCCCAAGAGTGGTGGTAGCCATATTTTTATCCTCATGTTTGCCACGACCGCGTGGCATCAGCTGGCGGCAAGATTAGCTGTGCGTCAGTCGAGGTGCAACCGGGTGCAACCCTTTTTTTGTCGGAATAATAAGCAGCTCGTCAGGAAACTGATTCTGGTACATCCCTCCCGCGCCTGCTTGGTGCTTTTGCTTCTAGCGCAACCCGGAAAACGCCCTAAAAAGGAGCAAAAACCGACCCTTTTCAGGAAAATCCGACTAGGTGCAACTTATTCGCACGAAACTGGTTGCACCTTATTTGCTTTGTTGAATAGCATTCGCGGCCAAGGTGCAACCGGTCAAAAAGTCGGTGTGCCGGCTGATGGCTTTCCTGGGGAAACATCAGTCATAAATGCGCGGGACCCCGAATCGTCCGTCAAACGTCGTCGTTTGCGAGCGGTTCACCAGCCGCTGCTACATAAAAACAATGCCAGGGCGTAACTCAATGAGCGTAAGCAATCCAACCCTGATCACGTTCGTGATCTACATCGCAGCAATGGTGCTGATCGGCTTCATGGCCTATCGCTCCACCAACAACCTTTCTGACTACATTCTGGGCGGTCGTAGCCTGGGCAGCGTCGTGACCGCACTCTCCGCTGGTGCTTCCGACATGAGCGGCTGGTTGTTGATGGGCCTGCCGGGCGCTATTTACATGTCCGGTCTTTCCGAAAGCTGGATCGCCATCGGCCTGATCATCGGTGCTTACCTGAACTGGCTGTTCGTTGCCGGCCGTCTGCGTGTGCAGACCGAGCACAACGGCGATGCACTGACCCTGCCGGACTACTTCTCCAGCCGTTTTGAAGATAAAAGCGGCCTGCTGCGGATCATCTCTGCGGTCGTGATCCTGGTGTTCTTCACCATCTACTGCGCTTCCGGCATCGTGGCCGGCGCCCGTCTGTTCGAAAGTACCTTCGGCATGTCCTACGAGACAGCGCTGTGGGCCGGTGCTGCGGCGACGATTGCCTACACCTTCGTCGGTGGTTTCCTGGCAGTGAGCTGGACGGACACCGTACAAGCCACGTTGATGATCTTCGCCCTGTTGCTGACGCCGATCATCGTGCTGCTGGCGACTGGCGGCATCGACACCACGTTCCTGGCGATCGAAGCACAAGATCCAAGCAACTTCGACATGCTGAAAAACACCACCTTCATCGGCATCATCTCGCTGATGGGCTGGGGGCTGGGCTACTTCGGCCAACCGCACATCCTGGCGCGTTTCATGGCGGCGGATTCGGTCAAGTCGATCGCTAACGCTCGTCGCATCTCCATGACCTGGATGATCCTGTGCCTGGGCGGCACCGTTGCTGTAGGTTTCTTCGGCATCGCTTACTTCTCGGCAAACCCTGCCGTAGCGATGCCAGTGAGTGAAAACCACGAGCGTGTGTTCATCGAACTGGCAAAAATCCTGTTCAACCCGTGGGTTGCCGGTGTACTGCTGTCGGCCATTCTGGCAGCGGTGATGAGTACCCTGAGCTGCCAGCTGCTGGTGTGCTCGAGCGCCCTGACCGAAGACTTCTACAAAACCTTCCTGCGTAAAAGCGCTTCCCAGGTTGAACTGGTCTGGGTCGGTCGCGCCATGGTGCTGCTGGTTGCCCTGATCGCCATTGCGATGGCGGCTAACCCGGAAAACCGCGTACTGGGTCTGGTCAGCTACGCTTGGGCCGGTTTCGGTGCTGCGTTCGGTCCGGTTGTCCTGATCTCCGTGATCTGGAAAGACATGACCCGCAACGGTGCACTGGCCGGCATCCTGGTCGGCGCGATCACCGTGATCGTCTGGAAACACTTCGAACTGCTGGGCCTGTACGAAATCATCCCTGGTTTCATCTTCGCCAGCCTGGCGATCTACATCGTCAGCAAGCTGGGCACGCCGACTCACGGCATGCTTCAGCGCTTTGCGGCTGCCGAGGCAGATTTCCGCCTGAACAAGTGATTGGGATGAGCTGATGCTCTGATCTTTCGGCTACATGAAAACGGCCCGCTTCCTTTTGGAGGCGGGCCGTTTTTTTTGCGCTTTTACGTCTGGCGCAGGGCGTGAAGCATCGAAGTTCCATTGTGGGAGCGGGCTTGCCCGCGATAGGGTCCTGTCAGTCACACATATATTGCCTGACCCACCGCTATCGCGGGCAAGCCCGCTCCCACAGTTGTTCAGTGATGCTTCTGACAGGAATGTCTGTAGTGCTTTATCCCGATTTTTGAAGGAAAAATCCCTAAAAAAGTAGGGCGAATCTGATTTCCTTGTCCCTCCGTCAACACCCCTTGTCGCTCATGCAGAATCGCCCGCCTTCATTCTGCAGAGACACATCGGATGTTCGCGCCTGCCAATCAACCGCGTTTCACGTTGACCCTCGACGGCGTCCAGAATGAGCTCAAGGTACTTGAGTTCACGGGCAAGGAAGCCATCAGCCAACCCTATCGCTTTGACCTGGAACTGGTCAGCGAACGGCCCGACATTGACCTCGAAAGCCTGCTGCATCGTCAGGCGTTTCTGAGTTTCGATGCGCAAGGTTCCGGTATTCATGGTCAGATTTTTCGCGTCGGCCAGAGCGATTCCGGCCAACGTCTGACGGGCTATCAAATCAGTCTCGTACCGCGTCTGGCGTACCTCGGCCAGCGTATTAATCAGCGGATTTTCCAGCACAAAAGCGTGCCGACCATCGTCACGCAAATCCTCAAAGACCACGGCATCCAGCGTGACGCCTTCGAGTTCCGGCTCGGCAGCGACTACCCCGAGCGCGAGTACTGCGTTCAGTACGCCGAAAGCGATCTGGCATTCATTCAGCGTCTGTGTGCCGAGGTAGGCATTCATTACCATTTCCAGCACAGCCCCGACGGGCACTTGCTGGTATTCGGCGATGACCAGACGGTTTTCCGCCGGCTACCCGAGCCGACGCTGTACTTGCCAGGCAGCGGGATGGCAGCGGATGCGCCAGCGATCAAGCGGTTCAACGTGCGCCTGGAAACCAGGACCACAGCGGTCACTCGCCGGGACTACGACTTCCGCAAACCACGTCTGCAACTCGAAAGCCGCCTCGACAGCGAACAGCGACCGGTGCTTGAGGACTACCACTTCCCTGGCCAATTCACCGACCGCGAACACGGCAAACGTCTGGCGCAACGGGCCTTGGAGCGCCACGGCGCAGATTACCGCCAGGCCGAAGGTCGCGGCGACGAATCTGCTTTGGTCAGTGGGCATTTCCTACACCTCGCCGAACACCCGCGTCAGACGTGGAATGACCTGTGGTTGATCACTGAAATTGAACACCGTGGTCGGCAGCCGCAGGTCCTTGAAGAGTCGGCCACCAGCGACAGCCCGGATGATTTTCAGGGTTATCGCAATTCCTTTCTGGCGACGCCGTGGGACGTTGCTTTTCGCCCCGCGCTGGGGCCGGAAAAGCCACGCATGCTCGGCTATCAACCTGCCGTGGTCACCGGCCCGACTGCCAGCGAAATCCATTGTGACGAGTACGGTCGGGTCAAGGTTCAACTGGCCTGGGACCGTGACGGTCAGCTCAATGAGCATTCCAGTTGCTGGCTGCGTGTCGCCACTGGCTGGGCGCACGACCGCTATGGCAGCGTGATGATTCCGCGCGTCGGCATGGAAGTGCTGGTGGGATTCGTCGACGCCGATGCCGACAAACCGTTGGTCATGGGGTGCCTGCCCAACGCCGCGACCCCGGTGCCGCTCGATCTGCCGGCGGACAAGACCCGCAGCATTCTCCGTAGCCAAAGTAGTCCCGGTGGCGGTGGTTACAACGAATTGCGCATCGAGGATCGCAAAGGCGCCGAGGAAATCTACCTGCGTGCCCAGCGAAACTGGACTCAGCATGTACTGAATGATCAGCAGGTGCAGGTCGACAACCAGCGCAGCATCGTCGTCACCGGCACCGCCCGCCATGAGCTGAAGGCTGACGAAAAACGCATCACCCACGGTCAGCGCCAGACTGAGGTGCGACTTGATGATCATTTGGTGGTGGTCGGCGACCGGCACATTCGCGTGACCAGTCAGGCCCTCAACGCCAGCCAGCAATTCCACGTCAGCGCCGGCCAGCAAGTGGTCATCGATGGCGGCGCCAGCGCGACCATTCAGGCGGGCGGGCAGTGGATCAACATCGGCCCTGGCGGGATTTTCAGTAGCGTGCCGATTGTGGTCGGTGGTGCACCGATGGCGGCCATGGCCGCTGCACCGAGCTTGCCGGATGTTCCGTTGAAACTCGCCGCCGCCCCGGCGGCGCTGCTCAGTGCAGCACAGATCCTTAGCCTGCAAAGTGACGCGCCGTTTTGTGAAGAGTGTGAGCGCTGCAAGGACGGTGTCTGTGCCGCCTGATGCCTTGTCACCTCACACCTGGCTGGAGCGCCAGCCGCTGCAACCGGCAGAGCAACTGTTCGCGATTTTCAGCAGTGCCAGTGCCGCGGAACCGTTCAAAGCCTGGCAACGCTCGATCACCGCTCAAGCGCCGAGCCCGATTTGGGCTGATACCGCGTATGCCGAGTGGGAAGCGGTGATGCCCTATGTCGGAATCGTCGCTGTCGGCGGTGAGTTTTTGGAGTGGGTCGCTACGACCGAGTCCCGCGATTGGGGTTGGCTGGCGGTTTCTTCTGCCTCTCAAGAAGTGCTGGTCGAGCATTTGCGCAGCCTCACTCAAGTTCTTTTGCCCAACGGCAACGCGGTGTTTTTCCGTTTCTGGGATGGGCGTTATTTGTTGTCGACTCTTCGGTCTGCCGAGGTTAACGCCACGCAGTTAATGCCTGTCATTGACCGTTGTTTGATCAATGGGCAACCGCTCGATATCGGCGGCAGTGCATTGAAAACCGCCAGGGATTTTCCGTGGTGGGAAGTTTCCGAGCCGCTGCTCAAACACCTCGCCACTGAGTCCGCCACCACTCGCATCAACAACTTGCTGAAGTGGTTGAGCGAGGACCGCCCTGATCTTTATGAGGCGTTTTCCGAAAGTATTTTGCGGCGCAAGGCCGCGAGTTTTCTTGAGGCGCCGGACCTGCCCCAAGCACCGAAACAAGCGTTGGTGGATTACCTGATGGCGGAGCTGAACTGATGGATCAGATTGTGCGCATCGAGCAGGAGCTCGACAGTTTTCCAGACACCCTGACGCTCTACCGCGAACAGCTCAAACACTGGTTCAGTCGGGTGGCGGATAAGGCCAGTCATGCCGCCGATTTGCCTTCGCTGATGGGCATGGAGCGGATCATCCGGTTTGGCAATGCCAGCACCGTCGTGAGCAGTGGCGATGACGACTTTTTCTCCACCGTCGTGCAGTGCCCGAAAGGTGGAAAGCTCGAGATCGAAAGCAAGTTTGAATCGGTTTATGACATTCCAGTCGGCAATATTCAGGTCGATGTGGTTGCGCAAGAGAGCGGGATGTCGACGCCGGTCACGCTCGATAAAAACGGAAAGGGGACGTTCCGAGGGGACGAGGGCAAGTTCTACCGCATTCACGTCCACCACGAAGTCACACCGCAGCACGTTGAAGATCTTTTCTCTTCCTACAACGGCCTGACGAAGGAACTTGAGAAATGGCTGCGTGATGAATGGCAGACGTTCAAGCCGAAGTGGTCGGAATCCTCTTCGGTTGCTGTAGGCAATGGATTGCTCGCGGGAAGTTGGGCGGCAATTGAAGGTGTGTGGGACGGCATCGGCCTGCTCTCGGACATTCTCAAGGATCCGGCGAAGTTCGCAGAGCGGTTGGGTGAAAGCGCCGCAGCGCTGGAGAAGCTCGCCAAAACCGCACCGGATGTCATGGAAAAAGCCCAGTTGCTAGCCAGTGACGAAGCGGCGCTGTGTTTGCTGGTGCGCAGCGCCAGCCTGTGGTTGGACATGCTGCCACCGAGCGAGATCGCTGGAAAAACCGCCGAGGCGGTGTCGATGGTGGTGGTGCAGCTGTTGATCGACATCCTGATTGGCATCGTCCTGACGTTCGCCGGGGCGGGCGCTGGCATCGCCTATTTGACGATGCGTTTGGCTGATCGATTCGCGCAGTTACTCAGTGCTGTTCTGCGTCTCGTGAAGGCGATTTTCACGATCATCAATAACTTCATCAGCTACATCGACCGCTACAAAAAAGTCGCTGCGCGTGGCATCGCGGCGGGCTTGAAAAAAGGCCGGATGCAACTGCGCTGGGATGCCAAGCGCAACGCTGCGCTGAAGAAAGACGAACACCACGACGACTCCCCGGACCAAGCAAAAAACCCCAACGGCGACAGCGCCACTTGCGCGCCGTCCACCTGCAAAAATGGCTGCCCGGTGTCGATGGTCACCGGCGAAGAACTGCTGACCCTCACCGACGGGTCGCTGGACGGAATCCTGCCGTTCGACTTCACCCGGCTCTACCGCACCAGCGCCGCCGAGATCGATGGTGGCCTGGGTTTCGGCTGGAGCCATTCGTTATCCCATCGCCTGGAAATCGACGGCGACACGGTCATCTGGATCGACCACGAAAACCGTCGCACCACCTTCCCGCTGCCATCCATTGAGCGCCCGGCGATCCACAACAGCCTCTCGCGCGCGGCGATTTATCTCGGTGCTGACCCCGAGGAACTGATCCTCGCCCAGGCCGGCGAAGAAACCCGTTTCTACCACTTTCGTAACGGTTTTCTGACCACGATCAGCGACGCGTACGACAACCGCTTGCGCATCACCCGCGACCGCCAGCAGCGCATCCAGCGCCTCGACAACGGCGCCGGTCGTGCCTTGCTGTTGCGCTATGAGCGCAGCCATCTGATCGCCGTCGACTATCAGGTGTTTGTCCCGGCGCAGACCCTCGATGAGGCCTGGCATACCGAGCAAACGCTGGTCAGTTACCGCTACGACGAATGCGCTCAACTGATCGAGGCGAGCAACGCCGCCGGCGAGAGCGAACGCTACGACTACGACGATCAGCACGTGATTTTGCAGCGGCAACTGGCCGGTGGGGCGAGTTTCTTTTGGGAGTGGGAAAGGTCCGGCAAAGCGGCGCGCTGCATCCGGCACTGGGCGTCGTTTTCGCAGATGGACACGCGTTATGTCTGGGATGACCAGGGCAGCGTCACCGTCCAGAACCTCGATGGCAGCGAAGAGGTTTATGTCCACGATGATCGGGCGCGGTTGGTGCGCAAGGTCGAGTTGGACGGTGGCGAACACCTCAAGGCCTACGACGACAACGGCCGGCTGATTGCCGAGCAGGACCCGCTAGGCGCTGTTACCGAATATCGCTATGACGAAGTCGGACGCCTGGTGGCGCTGATTCCGCCGGAAGACGAGCCAACGGCCTACGAGTACCGCAACGGTTTCCTGCATGCGCGGTATCGCGGTAAGGCGGTATGGACTTATCGGCGCAATGCCCAAGGCGATATCACCGAGGCCGTCGACCCGGACGGCCAAGTCACCCATTACCACTACGACGCCCAGGGGCGATTGCTGTCGATCCGCTACCCGGACACCAGTCGGTATGTGTTTGTCTGGAATGGTTTGGGGCAATTGGTCGAAGAAACCTTGCCGCAGGGTGGTCGGCGACAGTTTTCCTACGACGTCATGGGCCGGCGGATTACCAGCCAGGACGAATACGGTGCCGTCACACGTTACCAGTGGGACGCTGTTGGCCGACTGATCCAGACGACACTTCCTACAGGCGCCACCCGCGCGTTTAGTTACAACGCCTACGGCCAAGTCACTGCCGAACAGGATGAGCTCGGCCGCATCACCCGCTACGAATACGCCGACGACCTGCACCTGGTCAGCCGCCGGATCAATCCCGACGGCACGCAGCTCAAGTACCGCTACGACAACCCGCAGCTTCTGCTGACAGAAATTGAAAACGAATCCGGCGAACAATATCAGCTGGACTACACCGCCAATGGATTGATCCGACAGGAAACCGGCTTTGACGGCCAACGCACGGCGTATGCCTATGACCTGAACGGACAACTGCTGGAGAAAACCGAGTTCGGTGATGACGGCTCGAAACTGGTTACCGGTTACGAGCGGGATTCGGCCGGGCGCCTGTTGGCCAAAACCCTGCCCGACGGCGTCAAAGTCGAGTATCGCTACGACAGCCTTGGCCGATTGCTTTCCGTCGATGATGGCCACGACCATCCACTGGAGTTCGAGTACGACAACCAGGACCGGTTGATCTCTGAGCACCAGGGCTGGGGCACCTTGCGCTACAGCTACGACGCCTGCGGCCAACTCAAACGCCTGCGCCTGCCGGACAACAGCAAACTCGACTACCACCACGCCAAGGGCGGTGCGCTGACGGCCATCGACCTCAACGGCGCGCGGCTCACCGCTCACCAATTCCAATTCGGTCGTGAGCAACAGCGCCAACAAGGTCTGCTGCTCAGCGAATATGCCTACGATGAACAAGGACGTCTGAAGGCTCATTCCGTCAGCCAACAGCAACAACCGCTGTATCGCCGCGATTATACCTACCGCGCCAACGGAAACCTCGACCACATCGCCGACACCCGCCACGGCCAGCGCAGCTACCTTTATGACGCCCTCAACCGCCTGACCCGCGTCCGCCACACCCGCGACGATCCACCGGAAAGCTTCGCCCACGACCCGGCGGGCAACCTGCTGATGCAGGACCGCCCCGGCGCGGCAACCATCAAGGGCAATCGCCTGCTGATGCAGGGCGACCGGCATTACGACTACGACGCCTTCGGCAACCTGATTCGCGAACGCCGTGGTACTGCGCAAAAACTCGTCACCGAGTATCGCTACGACTGTCAGCATCGCTTGGTCGGCATCACGACGCCGGACGGTCGTTTTTCAACTTACCGTTACGACGCCTTCGGCCGCCGCTTCGCCAAAACCGTCGACGGCAAAACCACCGAATTCTTCTGGCAGGGCGACAACCTCGTTGCCGAAAGCAGCCGCGAGCATTACCGCAGCTACGTCTATGAGCCTGGCACCTTCCGCCCGTTGGCCATGCTCGATGGCAAGGGCCCGCGTAAAGCCTGTCCGTTCTACTACCAACTCGACCACCTCGGCACGCCGCAGGAACTGACCGATTTTGGTGGCGAGATTGTGTGGTCAGCGAAGTACAACGCCTACGGAAAAGTCACGCACCTGGCGTTCGGCGGGGGCGAGCAACTTGAGCAGCCGTTGCGGTTTCAGGGGCAGTACTTTGATACGGAGAGCGGTCTGCATTACAACCGGCATCGGTACTATGATCCGGAGGTTGGGCGGTACCTGACGCCGGACCCGATCAAATTGGCGGGTGGGCTGAATCAGTACCAGTACACGCCAAATCCGACGGGATGGGTTGATCCGTTGGGGTTGGCGTGTCTACCTTGCCCCGGTGATCCTGAAGGACCGTTTAGCGTAATTGTTCCGGGCGGTGGTTTGGCTGCACACGAAGCTCAGGGAGGTCATCTCATGGAGAAACATATTGGTCGGACCGAAGCCCAGTTGCGAGAAAGGCTCGAGGCAGAGCCACATATACCAATCGCATCGACATTTCCTAATCAAACTGTCGCAGAGGCCACAGTTTCAAGCGTCATGGATAGAAATAAAGAACTAATAGATGATTTTATGAGAGGTAATGCGCGCAGGCTCGTTATTACACAACCAATGTCGGCGCCGGTAGGTGTTGGAGTTGTTCGGCGCAGTGGAGAACTTGAGTCTTTATCTGTTGTAAAATTAATACTTAAGAGAACTAACGAATCGCCGTCCGGCTACATTATATTTACGGGGTATGCAAGTGATCGATAATTCGTTTTCGCAGCTCTACCAGTTCTTGGGAGCCTATTTTCATGAGGACTGGATGTGTGAATTTCACACGGCGGATGATGTTGTTAGATCTTTTCTGTCTGACTCAACAGCCGAAACAATTTCGGTTGTGGAAAATGAAATTGCTGCTCTGCTCGAGAGGCATATGACCGAGATAGAGTTGCGAGAGTTTCTGCTCAAAAAGATGAGCTGCTGCTACTGCTACTGGCACGAATGGGATTCGGGAGAGGTATGGTTGAGTCACCTTGTTGATATTTTTGATGAGTAAAAAATATCCCAAGGCGCACGGTTTTTTACTGTGTACTTTCATTGAGCAAAGGGGGTGGACTTATATTTTCCAATTTTCGAGGGTTGTCGCTGTTTGAAGGGGGTTTGAGTAACAAAAAAACTCCGTCCCTTTATGCTTTTCTCTCATTGGGGTGAAAGAAAAGGGAGTAAGTGAGTTTGTTAATGTTTTACAACTTCATTGTATTTCGTTATGGTCGGTTTTGAAAAATGACATTATTTATAGTTATTGGAAAGTGTATCGCTATAGTGCGAGCTGCGTATAAGAGTCGGGCCGAGAATTCGGGTTCTGCTGTTCAGCAACAAACCACTAGCTGCGAACTTCGTGGTGAAAGTAAGAGTTGGAGAGCCGTTCCAAGCTCTAGGTTTATAAGCCATAGAGCACAGCTGAATGCTTATAATGAAGCGATGACAAGGGAGGCTAGAAAAATGTCTCGTTTTACTGGGGAGGATAGTAAAGGAAATTTGGTAGTAAGAATGGAGGCTGAAAATGTAGGTCAAGGATATGAACCTAATCCTTTAGACCCAGAAAATCCGCGTTTCATTCCTCAGATGAATGCCTTTGAGATGAAATTCGATTTTGAGACATTGAAGCCTATAGCGCTTTATCCGATAGAGAAAATCTAATGCTGATGCATCCGTATCTTAACGTTCCATATAATCCGAGTGTAGAGCACTTTCTCGGTGGATTCGATATATATGATCGCGAGGAGAGTCTTGGGGTTGAGTTGTCGGCGTACGATCCTGAGTGTCCTTCAGATAGGGAGTTTTTAATATCCCGGTTTATTGTCAAGCGCTTCGCTGCGTTGAGTTATCGGCACAAGTTTGTTTTGTTCTTTGTGTTGGGAGAGGCTCTTGAGGGTGACTCGAGTGTTTTTTCTGAAATTTTGGAACATGATCCGATGTCTCCCTCCTCGCTCCCTCCTGGGTGGGATGAAATGGAAAATCCTAGGGCGTTTTTTGAAGATGTGTACCTCAAGTTATCCGAAGCGTGGGTTGATGATCTGTATAAAGCAAGTCTGGAGGATTTTTTAACTTGGTGAAAGCTAGCATAAAGTCGCTAATAGATTGTCTGGGTCGGGCATGATGGTTACGGCTGCGAAATTTCTGGGCAAGGTCGTCGGAAGTTTCCTTCAACTCGTATCGGTTTCCATGAACTGGTGCGAGATGTTTTCCAACGATAGTCTTTGGCAGTCACTGAAAACTCAGTGGCAGGGTGTAGGAACCCTTCAAAGTCGTTGGAAATGTATTGGCGTCGAAGCTTGGTTTGCGGCCGTTAACGTGCGTCCGTAAGATCAGTTGCGGCGGTTGTGCGCGGGCACGCTTCGGCGTGGTCGAGTTTTCCAAAGGCCTCGATATTCCTACCCCGCGCATAGCTGCCACCCCAGCCTGTAGGAAGGCTGATGGCAGTTCCTATTTACTGCCTCTGGAATTTGAAAATGAAAACACTTCACCCCGATCCTCCCTACGAAAAACCAATCCCCCACCCCAACAGCCGCTTCATGGCGCTCACCAGCAACTGCACCGACATGCCCACGCTGTTCGTCGATACCCACGCGCCGCTCGATGTTTTATACGACGCTGCCAACTATCGAATTCGCGCCGTCACGCAGGTGCTGGAGAACATGTCGATGCGCGGTTCAGTCGAGTGCGAATCCTTCATTCTCAGTGATTTTGCGTTGCTGTGTGCCATTCCGTTGCGGGATGGGTGTGATGTGCTGGATGTGATTGGGCGGCGGTTGCGGGCTCGGCCTTCGGACTAGAGCCGAGCGGCTTTTGTGGCGTGGGAGCTTGCTCCCGTTGGGCTGCGGAGCGGCCCCAGAACCTGCGATCCGGTTTTGCCAGACAGACCGCGGTGTTTGGTTTGGCGACTGCTGCGCAGTCGAACGGGGGCGAGCCCCCCGCCACAAGAGCAAGAGCAAGAGCAAGATCAAAAGATCGCAGCCTTCGGCAGCTCCTACAGGGGGTGTGATCACGTCCTTGCTCTTGCGTTGGGATGATTGCCGCGCAGATTGTCCGCTCGGCTGCGAAGCCCTGACGTTCGCCTCGGTACAAGGTAAACTTCCCGGCCTTCGCAGGAGCAATCATGAATTATCGTCACGCCTTCCATGCCGGCAATCACGCCGATGTGTTCAAACACCTGACTTTGACCCGCCTCATCGCCTTGATGTCGCGCAAGGAGCAGCCGTTTGCCTATCTCGACACTCACGCCGGTATTGGTCTGTATGACCTGCAGGGCGATCAGGCCAGTCGTACCGGCGAGTACCTGGAAGGGATCGCGCGGTTGTGGGATCAGCCGGATTTGCCGGCGTTGACTGCCGATTACATGAAGGTGCTGCATGACATGAACCCGGATGGCCAGTTGCGCTATTACCCGGGGTCGCCGGAGTTGGCGCGGCGGCTGACGCGGCCGCAGGATCGGGTGATGCTCAATGAGAAGCACCCCGAAGATGGCTTGCTGCTCAAGGACAACATGGCCGGTGACCGTCGGGTGAAGGTGCATTTGGGCGAAGGCTGGCATGTGCCGCGTGCGATGTTGCCGGTGCAGGAGAAGCGGGCGGTGATGTTGATTGATCCGCCGTTCGAGCAGCTTGATGAGATGCAGCGCTGTGCGGCGTCGCTGAAAGAGGCGATTGGCCGGATGCGCCAGACGGTGGCGGCGATCTGGTACCCGGTGAAGGATCAGCGCATGTTGCGTCGGTTCTATCAGGATTTGGCGGGTACGGGCGCGCCGAAGTTGTTGCGAGTTGAGTTGTTGGTGCATCCGCTGGATACGCCCAATAGCCTGAATGGTTCGGGGTTGGCGATTGCCAATCCGCCGTGGGGGCTTGAAGAGGAATTACGCGAGTTGCTGCCGTGGTTGTCCAAGAAGCTTGGGCAGACCCAGGGTGGGTGGCAGATGGATTGGTTGATTGCCGAGAGTTAATCAATTGCATAAGTGGCGTCTGACAGGACGCCATCGCGGGCAAGCCCGCTCCCACAGGGATTAATGTCGATCACAAAAATGTGGTCAAACATAAAACCTGTGGGAGCGGGCTTGCCCGCGATGCTTTTAGGGCCCGAAAATCAGATCGGGCAGGTCACGCCTGTACCGCCAATCCCGCAATACCCTTCAGGGTTTTTCGCCAGGTACTGCTGGTGATACGCCTCGGCGAAGTAGAACGTCGGCGCTTCTTCGATTTCGGTGGTGATGGTGCCTTTGCCAGCCTTGGTCAACTCGGCCTGGAACACTTGCTCGCTGTGCTTGGCGGCGGCCAATTGTGCCGGGTTGGTGGCATAGATCACCGAGCGGTACTGGGTGCCGATGTCGTTGCCCTGGCGCATGCCCTGGGTCGGGTTGTGCAGTTCCCAGAACATCTTCAGCAACGCTTCGTAGCTGACTTTTGCCGGCTCGTAGACCACCAGTACCACTTCGCTGTGGCCGGTCAGGCCCGAACAGACCTCTTCATACGTCGGGTTCGGGGTAAAGCCGCCGGCGTAACCCACCGCTGTACTGACCACGCCTTCGCGCTGCCAGAACTTGCGCTCCGCGCCCCAGAAGCAGCCCAGGCCGAAGATCGCGAAATCCACGTCCATTGCGAACGGGCCCAGCAGCGGGGCGTCGTGGACGAAGTGTTTTTCCGGCACGGTCATTGGGGTTTCGCGGCCAGGCAGAGCTTGTTCTTTAGTTGGGAGCACGTTTTTGTTCACCAGGATTTCCGAGCGCAGAACCATGATCAGTCCTCTCAGTCAGGTTGAGATGTAAATAAACAGACTGCCAGTGTGCCCAATGATGCCAAGTTAATCACTACCCAAAATGTGGGAGCGGTGTGCTGTCAGGCGATCGGGCCGCGCGGGTAACGTTTGAGCTTTTCGATCAGCTCGGAACCGGGGATCGGTCGGTCGAACAGGTAGCCCTGGCCGACGTCGCAGCGGTGGCGGCGCAGGAAGGCCAACTGCTCGGCCGTCTCGATGCCTTCAGCCACGACCTTGAGTTTCAGGTTGTGGGCCATGGCGATCACCGCGGAGGTGATTTCCATGTCGTCCTGGTTGTCCGGGATTTCGTGGATGAAGCTTCGATCGATCTTGATGATGTCGATCGGGAATTTTTTCAAGTAACTGAGCGACGAGTAACCGGTGCCGAAGTCGTCCATGGCCAGGGTCAGGCCCAGACGCTTGAGCTGATCGAGCTGCAAGTGGGTGTCTTCGGTGGCTTCCAGCAGCAGGCCTTCGGTCAGCTCCAGTTCCAGCAAATTCGCCGGCAGTTCTTCTTCCTTGAGGATGTTGGCGATGGACGCCACCAGGTCCGGGTCGGAGAACTGTTTGGGCGACAGGTTGATCGCCACTTGCAGGTTGCCGAGGCCGGCGGCGGTCAGGTCTTTGCTCATGCGGCAGGCCTGGCGGGCGATCCATTTGCCGATCGGGATGATCAGCCCGGTTTCTTCGGCAACGCTGATGAACTGGTCCGGGCGGATCATGCCTTTTTCCGGATGGTTCCAGCGCAGCAGCGCTTCCATGCCCAGCAAGCGACCGCTGCGCAGGCACAGCTTGGGCTGGTAGAACACATCCAGCTCGTTCTGGGTCAGGGCGCGGCGCAGGTTGTTCTCGACGAACAGCTTGTAGCTGGCCTCGGCATTCAGCGCTTCGGTGAACACTTGCACCTGATGTTTGCCGTTGGCCTTGGCCTTGTGCAGCGCCAGGCCGGCGTTGCGCATCAGCGTCTGGGGATCACGGCCGTGCAGCGGCGCGCAGGCCAGGCCCACGGAGCCGGTGACGCTGATCAGCTGGTTATCGACGAACATCGGTTTGTCGAGGGTCGCCAGCAATTGGTTGGCGACCTGTTGGCCAGCCAAGAGGTCAGTGTCGTCCAGCAGCACTGCGAATTCGTTGCTGGCGAAACGCGCCAGACTGCCGCTCGGGCTCAGGCTGTTGCGTAGGCGCCGGGCCAGGCTGATCAGCAGTTTGTCGCCGGTCTGGTGGCCGAGGCTGTCGTTGATGCGTTTGAAGTTGTCGATGTCCACCAGCAGCAGGCTGATCGGCGTGTCGCTGTCTCGGGCGAAGCGTTCATCAAGGTTGCGGATGAACGCCGGGCGGTTGCCGAGGTTGGTCAGATTGTCGGTGTAAGCCAGGCGCTCGATGCGCTGCTGGGCGAGCTTGGTCTGGGTGATGTCTTCGTAGATGCCGATGTAGTGCGTCAGCTCACGGTTGTCGCCGTAGACCTTGGAAATCGACAGCTGGCCCCAGTAGGGTTCGAGGTTTTTGCGTCGGCTCTTGAACTCGCCCTGCCAGCTGTTGCTCTTGGCCAGCGCCGACGGCGCGTCGAACAACAGTTCGCTGAGGTTTTCCAGCGCCGGCAGTTCCGACAGCCGCTGGCCGTGGACTTCCTCGGTGGTGTACTGGGTGATCGCCGTGAAGCTCGGGTTGACGTATTCCACCACGCCGTCGCAATTGACCAGCAGAAAGGCGTTGGCGCTTTGCTCTACCGCACGTTGGAACAGGTGCAGGGCGCTGGTGGCGGTGCGGCGGTTGTGGTTATTGATGACCTGGGCGAACTGATCGGCCAGCTCACCGGCAAAGGCGATTTCGTCCGACTGCCAGGCGCGCGTCGCACCGATCTGCTCCAGGCAGAGCACGCCGACCACTTGGCCATCGACGCGGATACTGGCGTCGAGCATGGCATTGACGTCGCGCGGGCGCAGGCTTTCGGCTATTTCCCGGGTGCGCGGGTCGCGCATGGCGTTGTGGGCGTCGATGGCACGGCCGGTGTGCAAGGCTTCGAGGTAATCGGGGAAACCACTGGCATCGATCGGCTCCGGCAGTCGGTGATTGCGAGTGGCGCGGTGATAGGCTGAAATCGGCGTCAGTAGTGAGCCATCGAGGTTCCACAGGCTGGCGCAGTCGATTTCATAGATGTCGCAGGCGCTGCGGGTGATCAGCTCGGCGGCTTCTTGCAGGGAATTGTTGGTGCTGTAGCGCTGGCGGGTCAGCAGCAGAATCAGATCTTGCTGGGCACGCACCCGGTCCAGGTGCTGCAGTTGTTCCTGCTGGGCGCGCTGATTGAGTTCCAGGGCGATTTGCAGGCGTGAGTTCTGGGTTTCCAGATCCAGTACCGGCAGCAGCGGCTCATCGATGAACAGGCCGTCCACGACCATCAGATAGCCGCGCAGCAGGTGTCGATTGTGTTGTTTGTAAGCTTCGCCCAGTTCCAGCAGGCTGAGTACGCCTGCGGCGGTGTGCAAAGTGTAGCGGATCAGGTAATGCGGGCTTTCGGTGAGTTGCTGCTGGATCGTGTCATGCAGTTGATAGCGCGCTTCGGGCTCCATCAGGCTGGCGTAAGGCGAGCCGACCAGGGCGCAGAGCTCCACTGCCGGCAAGCCGAACTGTCGTTCGCAATTAGGGTCGAGAAACAGCAGCGCCCAGCTCGGTTCATTCAGCCGTTCGAAACGCAGCATGCCGAGCCGCGAGGGCACTGGCAACTGCGTCACTACCTCGGCCACCATACGGCTGGCGGCATCGGGTTGGCTCTTCATATGGAGGGAAACTCGCTTCGAATATGCTGATCGCGCCGGGCTCTCGCCCTCTTTACTGTTGTCTACGGCAAGGTTGCATCATTGCGACACCGACTGACAAGAGACATGAAGGCCAAGTGCTATAAGAATATGTCGGCAGGCGCGAAGATTTCTCCAGCGAGGGGCCTAAAAGTAATGTTGTGAGTCAAAAGATCGCAGCCTTCGGCAGCTCCTGCAGGGCTGCGATCTTTTCCGCAATCAACGCAATTTTATGGTTATCGACTGCAGTTGCTTGCCATCCCGATCGTGATAATTGACGCGGACCTGTTCAGCATCGACGACCAGATGCGCGAAGTTATCCTGGCTGATCACTTCACTTGTAAGCTCATGTCGATAATCTCCCGCGGCCGTTCGGGCCAACGCCTGGTCGAGGATGAAGGTCGATGCCTTGGCATACGGCAGCAGTTTGCTGTTGCACAGCGGTGAAGACACGATGGTGTGAACTTCAAAATCCGGGGCGGCGCTGTGAGTCAGGCGACTGGTCAGTGAGCCGTGGACATCGCCGGAAATGAACAAGACGTTTTTGATGCCGCGTGTACGAATCGTCTCCAGCAGCCGTAGTCGTTGTTCCGGGAAGGCTTTCCAGGCGTCATCGCCGTTAAGTTTGCGGTCGGGGTAGAACATGACGCTGGTGACCACGAATTTGACCCGGGCCGTGCTGTTGGTCAGCCATTTGAGCAGCGCCTGTTCCTGTTCTTCATCAAGGATGCGCCGGTCGCTGGCCGACAGATTGCGTCGGGTTCGGCTGTCGGTGATAAACCATTCGATATCGCCATCGGAGAATTGATACCAATACTGTTTCAGTTTCTTGCTTACTTGCCCGTTGGCAAGCAACTCATAAGCAGGGCTGTGGCTGGCTTGATATAACTCATACGCCGCCATGGCGTTTTCGTATAAGTAGGCATCGGCCTTGCTTTCATTGGCGGGCCAGTTGTCTTCAATTTCATGGTCGTCGAGGATCATGTAAGTCGGTACGCCGGACATTAACCTGGAGATATGCGGTTGAGAAAAAGCCGTACGGTATTTGCTGAGGATGTCCTTGTATTCCCGGTCGGGGGCCACGAGGTTCAGGTCATCAACGTAGATTTGGTCGCCAGTCATCAGCATGGCGCTGATCGGCGGCTCGGCGCGTTCCGCCAGGCTTGTGATCGAGGCAAAGATCCGATCGCCCAAATGTGGAGCGAACGCAATGCCGGCGGTCATTCGCAGGTAACGACATGAGCCTGCGATATAGGCCCGTGGCGTGGTGGTTTTGCTGGATTGCGTGCGAAAGCGGTAGATCTCCCGCGGCCATTGCAGTGGCAGTTCCTGGATCGTCTCCACGGTATGCACCGGGCTCATGGGGCTGAACCAGCCCGCCTGGTATTCATAGGCGGTATCAGTGATGAGATCGTTGAGGGCAATCACATCGGACATGTCGCGCAAGATGGTCAGTTTTGCAAATACGCCCTTGGACCAATGTTCCTCACCGGCGCGTCGATAACGAATACCTGCAAATACCAAGGCGTCATTCTGCAATTCGCCGCGCAAGAAAATACGGGTGTGATTAGTTGTAGTGTGGCCAACAATAGGGCCAATAGTCGGTTTGAACATGTTCGAATCCATTCGAAGTAATGCTAACTAAGCGGAATAAGTTATCGAAGTTTCTATTATAAAACTCTCCTAACTAAGACTAGTTATTGGCTCGCAAAAAATATCGGGCGGAAGTGGACTCGAGTTGTAGGCGGCGTAAGCCATGGATGTAGGAATAAGGTGCAGAGGAGGGCTTTCTTCAGGGCAAAAAAAGCCCCGCCAAATTGGCGGGGTTGAGGTACGAGCGTGGCGCTCGGAAAACATGGAACGCGACAGGCCCTCCGGTAAAGGAGGGCCGGCCGGTGTTACAGCAGGATGGTGCGGATGTCCGCCAGCAGGTCGCTCAGACGCTTGGTGAAGCGTGCAGCAGCGGCGCCGTTGATCACACGGTGATCGTAGGACAGTGACAGCGGCAGCATCAGTTTCGGCTGGAAGGCTTTGCCGTCCCAGACTGGCTGGATGGTTGCCTTGGAAACACCGAGGATCGCCACTTCCGGCGCGTTGACGATCGGCGTGAAGCCGGTGCCGCCAATGTGGCCGAGGCTGGAAATGGTGAAGCAGGCGCCTTGCATGTCGTCAGCGGTGAGCTTTTTGTCGCGGGCTTTGGCGGCCAGCGCAGCGGCTTCGGCTGCCAGTTGCAACAGGCTCTTCTGGTCGACGTTCTTGATGACCGGTACCAGCAGGCCTTCAGGGGTGTCGACCGCGAAGCCGATGTTCACGTACTTCTTGCGGATGATCGCCTTGCCGCTTGGCGCCAGCGAACTGTTGAAGTCCGGCAGTTCCTTGAGCAGGTGCGCGCAGGATTTGAGCAGCAGCGGCAGGATGGTCAGCTTGACGCCAGCCTTCTCTGCAACGGCTTTCTGAGCGATACGGAACGCTTCCAGCTCGGTGATATCAGCCGAATCGAACTGAGTCACGTGCGGAATGTTCAGCCAGCTGCGATGCAGGCTCGACGCGCCGATTTGCATCAGGCGAGTCATCGGCACTTCTTCGATTTCGCCGAAACGGCTGAAGTCCACGACCGGAATCGGCGGGATGCCCGCGCCGCCGGTTGCGCCAGCAGCAGCGGCCGGTGCTTCCTTGGCCTTCTGCATCATGGCCTTGACGTAAACCTGCACGTCTTCTTTCAGGATGCGACCGTGCGGGCCGCTGGCGCCAACGGCGCTCAGCTCGACGCCGAATTCGCGGGCCAGTTGACGCACGGCAGGGCCGGCGTGAACTTTTGCACCAGGCTTGGCTGGAGCAGCGGCAGGCGCAGCAGCAGGTGCGACCGAGGCCTGAGTAGCAGGTGCGGCGGCAGGAGCGCTCGGAGCAGCAGCGGTTGGAGCCGGAGCCGCAGCAGGTGCCGCGCCTTTGACTTTCAGCTTCAGGATCAGGTCGCCGGTACCGACTTCGTCATCCAGCTTGATGGCAACGCTTTCCACCACGCCAGCGGCAGGCGATGGAATTTCCATGCTCGCCTTGTCGGATTCCAGGGTGATCAGCGACTGGTCGGCAGTGACGGTGTCGCCAGCCTTGACCAGTACTTCAATGATCTTGGCCTTGCCCGCCGAACCGATGTCCGGGACGTGAATGTCCTGAACGGTGTCGGCAACCGGAGCCGCCGGAGCCGCAGCGGCCGGTGCAGCAGCACCCGCCACTTCCAGATCCAGAATCAGGTCGCCGGTGCCGACTTCGTCGTTGAGCTTGACGCTGATGGCCTTGACCACGCCAGCGGCAGGCGATGGAATTTCCATGCTGGCCTTGTCGGATTCCAGGGTGATCAGCGACTGATCAGCCGCGACGGTGTCGCCGACCTTGACCTGGATCTCGATGATCTGGGCCTTGCCCGACGAACCGATGTCCGGCACGTGCACTTGCTGAACGCTGGCAGCAGCAGGCGCTGCGGCTGGAGCGGCCGGCGCTTTGGCAGCAGCAGGCGCAGCTTCAGCCTTGGCAGCAGGCGCAGCGGCAGCCGCAGGAGCCGGCGCGGCGGCACCTTCGACTTCCAGTTCCAGCAGTTCGTCGCCTTCTTTCAGGCGATCGCCCAGCTTCACTTTCAGGCTCTTGATGATACCGGCCTTCGGCGCAGGCACTTCCATGCTCGCCTTGTCCGACTCAAGTGTCAGGATGCTCTGGTCGGCTTCGATACGGTCGCCGACCTTCACAAACAGTTCAATTACTTCACCTTCACCGCTGCCGATGTCAGGTACGCGAATGAGTTCGCTCACAGAGTGTCTCCTCAGCAGTCCAGTGGGTTGCGTTTTTCCGGGTTGATACCGAACTTGGCGATGGCTTCAGCCACCACTTTAGGTTCGATATCGCCACGGTCAGCCAAGGCTTCCAGGGCTGCCAACACCACGAAATGACGGTCGACTTCGAAGAAGTGACGCAGCTTCTTGCGGCTGTCACTGCGGCCGAAACCATCGGTGCCCAGGACTTTGAATTCCTTGGACGGGACCCACTGACGAATTTGCTCAGCGAACAGCTTCATGTAGTCGGTAGAGGCGATGACCGGACCTTTACGGCCGTTCAGGCACTCTTCCACATAGCTCAGCTTAGGCTTCTGGCCCGGGTGCAGACGGTTGGTGCGCTCAACGGCCAGGCCATCGCGACGCAGTTCGTTGAAGCTGGTAACGCTCCACACGTCAGCGCCGACGTTGAACTGTTCACGCAGGATCTTCGCCGCTTCACGGACTTCACGCAGGATGGTGCCGGAGCCCATCAGCTGAACGTGGTGCGCCGCTTCGCGGGTGTCTTCCTCAAGCAGGTACATGCCTTTCTTGATGCCTTCTTCGGCACCGGCCGGCATGGCGGGCTGCTGGTAGGATTCGTTCATTACGGTGATGTAGTAGAAGACGTCCTGTTGCTCTTCGGTCATCTTCTTCATGCCGTCCTGAATGATCACCGCCAGCTCGTAGCCGTAGGTTGGATCGTAGGTGCGGCAGTTCGGGATGGTGGCAGCCAGGATGTGGCTGTGACCGTCTTCGTGTTGCAGGCCTTC
Source organism: Pseudomonas sp. F-14 TE3482 (assembly GCF_053629455.1). NCBI lineage: Bacteria > Pseudomonadati > Pseudomonadota > Gammaproteobacteria > Pseudomonadales > Pseudomonadaceae > Pseudomonas > Pseudomonas sp. F-14 TE3482. The sequence goes on along the minus strand of NZ_JBRJII010000001.1, from coordinate 683,017 downwards.
GCCGTTCAGCGTGGTCCGGCCGGCGGTGCCGCCGATCAGGAAGCCACGGGTGCGGCTGTCGCCAGCGGCCCAGGCCAGGTCGCCGATACGCTGGAAGCCGAACATCGAGTAGAAGATGTAGAACGGCAGCATTGGCTGGTTGTGGCTGGAGTACGAAGTACCGGCAGCGATGAAGGAACTCATGGCGCCCGCTTCGTTGATGCCTTCTTCGAGGATCTGACCTTTCTGGTCTTCCTTGTAGAACATCACCTGGTCTTTATCGACTGGCTCGTAGAGCTGGCCGACGGACGAGTAGATGCCCAGCTGACGGAACATGCCTTCCATACCGAAGGTACGGGCTTCGTCCGGGATGATCGGTACGATGCGCGGACCGATTTCCTTGTCCTTGACCAGTTGCGCGAGGATCCGCACGAAGGCCATGGTGGTGGAAATTTCACGGTCGCCCGAGCCGTCCAGGATCGCCTTGAGGGTGTCCAGTGGCGGGGTCGGAATGTTGAAGCTCTTGGCGCGACGCTGAGGCACGAAACCGCCCAGTGCGGTACGGCGCTCGCTCAGGTAACGGGCTTCGGCGCTGCCTTCTTCCGGTTTGAAGAACGGCAGGTTTTCGAGTTCGTCGTCTTTGACCGGGATATCGAAACGATCACGGAACAACTTCAGGCTGTCGACATCGACTTTCTTGGTGTTGTGCGCAGTGTTTTTCGCTTCGCCGGCACCGGTGCCATAACCCTTGATGGTTTTGGCCAGGATGACGGTCGGTTGTTCTTTGTGGTTGACCGCTTCGTGGTACGCCGCGTAGACCTTGTACGGGTCGTGGCCGCCACGGTTGAGCTTCCAGATCTCGTCGTCGGACAAGTCTGCAACCATCGCCTTGAGTTCTGGCGTGTTGAAGAAGTGTTCACGCACGAACGCGCCGTCTTTGGCTTTGTAGTTCTGGTACTCGCCGTCGATGACTTCGTCCATGCGGCGTTGCAGGATACCGTCGACGTCTTTGGCCAGCAGTGGGTCCCAGAAACGGCCCCAGATGACTTTGGTCACGTTCCACTGAGCACCGCGGAACACGCCTTCGAGTTCCTGGATGATCTTGCCGTTGCCGCGAACCGGGCCGTCGAGGCGCTGCAGGTTGCAGTTGATGACGAAGATCAGGTTGTCCAGCTTCTCGCGGCCGGCCAGGGAGATCGCGCCCAGGGATTCCGGCTCGTCGCACTCGCCGTCGCCCAGGAAGCACCAGACTTTCTGTTTGCCCGGCTGGATGAAGCCACGGTGTTCCAGGTACTTCATGAAGCGAGCCTGGTAGATCGCCTGGATCGGACCCAGACCCATGGATACGGTCGGGAACTGCCAGAAGTCAGGCATCAGCCAAGGGTGCGGGTAGGACGACAGGCCCTGACCGTCGACTTCCTGGCGGAAGTTGTTCATCTGGTCTTCGGTGATGCGGCCTTCCATGAATGCGCGGGCGTAGACGCCTGGCGAGGTGTGGCCCTGGAAGTAGATCAGGTCGCCGCCGTGTTCGTCGCTCGGAGCCTGGAAGAAGTAGTTGAAGCCGATGTCATACAGGGTCGCACTGGAGGCGAAGCTGGAGATGTGACCACCCAGGTCAGAATCTTTCAGGTTCGTACGCATTACCATGGCCATCGCGTTCCAGCGTACCAACGAGCGAATGCGGCGTTCCATGAACAGGTCGCCAGGCATGCGTGCTTCGTGGGTAACGGGGATCGTGTTGCGGTAAGGCGTGGTGATGGCGTAAGGGAGCTGCGAGCCGCTACGGGTCGCGAGTTCGCCCATACGGGTCATCAGATAGTGAGCACGGTCTTCGCCTTCTTTGTCGAGAACCGATTCCAGGGCGTCCAGCCATTCCTGGGTTTCGACGGGATCGAGGTCTTGCATGGCTTGCTCCAGGGCGGAAAGGCTTCCAGAATCGGTTGCCTGAGTTTGCGACTGGCCTTGTGGGCAGACGATATAAATTCTTGGATTGCCGAGAGGTATGTTCCGGCGGCGTGTAGTTTTACTACAAATCATCGGGCATTTCAGCCTTTCGAATGTATAGACGAGTAGTAAAACTACAGAAGATCGGCTTGTGGCCTCCGGCTGCGTTGTGAGAATAATCGTTAAGGTTGGTCTTTTGCCAACCAGAAAAGGTGAAGGCTTGATGATCGCTGCCAAAAATAAACAAATTTCAGCTATTTCTAACCTTTGTTCGACAGTCGGTCAGGTAGCGCATTTGCACAAATCACTACATGCAGCCCTTCACACGCCGATCAAGGATAGACCATGAGCCTCCCTTCGCTTGCCGAACTGCCCGGCGTACTCCTGCCCTTTGTCACCCGTGCCGAGCAGTCATTCCGTACGGCCGTCGCGCTTCTTCCCGACGATCATGGCCTGTCTGCCTGGACGCCTGAGCGTTGGGCGCAATTTGCCCGCGTCACCGCGGCCAGCGACTTTGTCATCGAACAGAGTGTGCGTGACCCTTTGATGTTGCTGGAGCTGGTGCAGTCCGGCGAACTGGACCGCGTCTTTGCGCCGGGCGAATTGTGCGCACAGATTGCGACGGCAGTGAGCGCTGCCGAAACCGACGACCAGCTCGGCCGCGCCTTGCGTCGTCAGCGCGCACGCCACCAAGTGCGGATCATCTGGCGCGACCTGACCCGCCAGGCTGATCTGATCCAGACCTGCCGCGACCTCTCGGACATGGCCGATGCCAGCATCGATCAGGCCTATCGGTGGTTGTATCAGCGCCATTGCCAGCAATTCGGCACGCCTACCGGGCGGCGCAGCGGCGAGCCGCAACAGATGGTCATCCTCGGTATGGGCAAGCTCGGTGCCGTGGAGCTGAATCTGTCGTCGGACATCGACCTGATCTTCGCCTACCCCGAGGGCGGCGAAACCGTGGGTGTGAAGCGGTCGCTGGATAACCAGGAATTTTTCATTCGCCTCGGCCAGCGTCTGATCAAGGCCCTGGACCCGATGACCGTCGACGGTTTCGTGTTCCGCGTCGACATGCGTTTGCGGCCTTACGGTTCGTCCGGCGCTCTGGTGCTGAGCTTCAATGCGCTGGAACAGTACTACCAGGATCAGGGCCGCGACTGGGAACGCTACGCGATGATCAAGTCGCGCGTGGTGGCCGGCGATCAAGTGGCAGGGGCGCAACTGCAAGAGATGCTGCGTCCGTTCGTTTACCGGCGTTACCTGGACTTCTCGGCGATCGAAGCGCTGCGCACCATGAAGCAGCTGATTCAGCAGGAAGTCCGGCGTAAGGGCATGGCCGACAACATCAAACTCGGTTCCGGCGGCATTCGTGAAGTCGAATTTATCGCTCAGGCCTTCCAGTTGATTCACGGTGGCCGCGACCTGAGCCTGCAGCAGCGTCCTCTATTAAAAGTACTGAGCACCCTCGAAGGTCAGGGTTACCTGCCAGCGGCGGTGGTCAGCGAATTGCGCGAAGCCTACGAATTTCTGCGTTACACCGAGCACGCGATCCAGGCCATTGCCGACCGCCAGACCCAGATGCTGCCGGATGGCGAACAGGATCAGGCGCGCATTGCCTTCATGCTCGGGTTTGCCAACTGGACGGCGTTCCATGAACAGCTGATGTACTGGCGTGGCCGGGTGGCCTGGCACTTTGCTCAGGTGATCGCCGATCCTGATGAAGAGGACGGCGCCGAGAGCGAAGTGGTGGTCGGCGGGGAATGGCTGCCGCTGTGGGAGGAGGCGCAGGATGAGGAGGCCGCGTGCCGTCAGTTGGAAGAGGGTGGTTTCGCCGACGCCTCCAAGGCGCTGAAAGCCTTGGCCAGTCTGCGCGGCAGCCCTCAATTGCGCGCCATGCAGCGCCTGGGGCGGGAACGCCTCGATGCTTTTATTCCGCGCTTGCTGGCTCAGGCTGTGGAACATGCCAATCCCGATCTGGTGCTGGAGCGGGTGCTGCCGCTGGTGGAAGCTGTCGCGCGTCGTTCCGCCTATCTGGTGTTGTTGACCGAGAACCCCGGGGCCCTGCGCCGCCTGCTGACGCTGTGTGCCGCGAGCCCATGGATTGCCGAGCAGATCACGCGCTTTCCGCTGCTGCTCGACGAATTGCTCAACGAAGGCCGGTTGTTCAAGCCGCCGCTGGCGCCGGAATTGGCCGCTGAATTGCGCGAGCGTCTGACGCGGATTCCCGAAGATGACCTCGAGCAACAAATGGAAGCCCTGCGGCATTTCAAACTGGCGCACCGCTTGCGCGTCGCCGCCTCGGAAATCGCCGGCAGCCTGCCCTTGATGAAGGTCAGTGATTACCTGACCTGGCTTGCCGAAGCGATCCTCGAGCAAGTACTGGCCCTGGCCTGGCGTCAGACCGTGGCCAAGTACGGCACGCCGCTGCGCACCGACGGCAGCTTGTGCGACCCTGGTTTCATCATTGTCGGTTATGGGAAAGTCGGCGGTCTGGAGCTGGGGCATAGTTCGGACCTGGATCTGGTGTTCATCCACGACGGCGATCCGCAGGCGGAAACCGACGGGCCGAAGCCTATCGACGGCGCACAGTTTTTTACCCGGCTCGGGCAGCGCATCATTCATTTGCTGACGGCGCAGACCAACTCCGGCCAGCTGTATGAAGTGGACATGCGCCTGCGGCCGTCCGGTGCATCCGGTTTGCTGGTGAGTTCCCTGGGGGCGTTTGCCCGATATCAGGAAAACGAAGCCTGGACCTGGGAACACCAGGCGCTGGTGCGGGCACGGGTGCTGGTGGGCAGTCAGGATGTCGGCCAGGCCTTTGAGAAGGTTCGCGCCGCAGTATTGGCCAAGCCGCGGGACCTGCCGACCTTGCGCCAGGAGGTCAGCGAAATGCGCGCCAAGATGCGCGATAATCTCGGCAGCAAGAGCACGGCGGCGGGCACCGCGGCAAATGCCTTTGACGCCACGGCGCCGTTCGATCTCAAGCAGGATGCCGGAGGTATCGTCGATATTGAATTTATGGTGCAATACGCGGCTCTGGCATGGTCTGAAGCGCATCCGTCATTGCTGCGCTATACCGACAATATCCGCATTCTGGAAGGGTTGGAGGAGGTCGGGCTGATGCCCGCCGAAGACGCCAGCCTGTTGCGTGAAGCCTATAAGGCCTTCCGCTCCGCCGCTCACCGGGAGGCCTTGCAGAAGGACGCCGGTGTAATACCGGGCGACCAGTTCGTGGATGAACGACAGCAGGTAATGCGGATTTGGCGCGAACTGGGGTTAAGCTGAGCAACGAAATTGTGGATGCGGGCTTTTGTGGCGAGGGAGCTTGCTCCTGCTGGAGTGCGAAGCGCTCCCGAACCAGCTTGTGCGGTCTGTCAGTGAGAATGCGGTGGCAAGTTTTGGGGCTGCTGCGCAGCCCAGCGGGAGCAAGCTCCCTCGCCACAGAGGTTTATGCTGACTGACATGAATGTGTATTAAATTGATCCGACGAGCCCCAATCGGCTCGTCCAAATGACCTGACGGTTCACCCCGAAGGTGCTGGATTCTCGAGGCGGGGAGGCGTATGCCTCCCCGGCTCGTTTTTGGAAACCACATGAAAATTCTGATCGTTGGGCCCAGTTGGGTCGGTGACATGGTGATGGCGCAGACACTTTTTCAGTGTCTCAAGCAGCGCCACCCGCAGTGCGAAATCGACGTGCTGGCCCCCGAGTGGAGCCGGCCGATTCTCGAGCGCATGCCCGAAGTACGCCAGGCCTTGAGCTTCCCGCTCGGCCACGGCGTGCTGGAGCTGGCGACGCGTCGGCGCATCGGTAAATCCCTGGCCGGTCAGTACGACCAGGCCATCCTGCTGCCCAATTCCTTGAAGTCGGCGCTGGTGCCCTTTTTTGCCGGTATCCCGAAACGCACCGGCTGGCGTGGCGAATTCCGCTACGGCCTGCTCAATGACGTGCGCACGCTCGACAAAGAACGTTACCCGCTGATGATCGAACGCTTCATGGCCCTGGCCTTTGAGCCCGGCGTCGAGTTGCCGAAACCGTATCCACGGCCGAGTCTGCAGATCGACCCGGTGACCCGCGACGGCGCGCTGGCCAAGTTCGGTCTGGCCCTCGACCGTCCGGTGTTGGCGCTGTGCCCTGGCGCCGAGTTCGGCGAGTCCAAGCGCTGGCCGTCCGAGCACTACGCCAAGGTCGCCGAAGCGAAGATCCGTGAAGGCTGGCAGGTCTGGCTGTTCGGCTCGAAAAACGATCATGCGGTGGGCGAAGACATTCGTGCGCGGCTGATTCCGGGTTTGCGTGAAGAGTCGGTGAACCTCAGTGGCGACACGTCCCTGGCCGAGGCCATCGATCTGCTGTCCTGCGCCGATGCGGTGGTCTCCAATGACTCCGGTCTGATGCACGTGGCTGCCGCGCTGAACCGCCCGTTGGTGGCGGTGTACGGCTCGACGTCGCCGGGTTTCACACCACCGTTGGCCGAGCACGTCGAGATCGTGCGCCTGGGCATCGAATGCAGTCCGTGCTTCGATCGCACCTGCCGTTTCGGTCATTACAATTGCTTGCGCCAACTCATGCCCAAAGCGGTGAATGAAGCCTTGCAGCGGTTGCTGGGCACTGTGGTCGAGGTCAAATAGTTTGCGGGTACTGTTGATCAAGACTTCTTCGCTGGGCGATGTGATTCACGCGTTGCCAGCGTTGACCGACGCGGCGCGGGCGATCCCCGGCATCACGTTCGACTGGGTGGTGGAAGAAGGCTTCGCCGAGATTCCGACCTGGCACCCGGCCGTGGGCAAGGTGATTCCGGTGGCGATCCGTCGCTGGCGCAAGAACATCTGGCAGACCATCAAGAGTGGCGAGTGGAAGCGCTTCAAGCAAAGCATTCGCGCGACCAAATATGACTTGGTGATCGATGCCCAGGGCTTGCTGAAAAGCGCGTTGCTGACTCGCTACGCCAAAGCACCAGTGGCCGGGCTGGACAAAAACTCGGCCCGCGAACCCATCGCTGCGCGCTTCTATTCCCGACGTCTGGCCGTGGCCCGTGGGCAGCACGCGGTAGAGCGAGTGCGCCAGCTGTTCGCAGTGGCACTGGGTTACGACCTGCCTAAGGGGCTGGGCGACTATGGCCTGAACGTCGAACGACTGGTGGAATTGCCGCGCAAGAATCCGTACGTGGTGTTTCTTCATGGCACCACTTGGGACACCAAGCACTGGCCCGAAGCCTATTGGCGTGAGTTGGCCGAGCGGGTGGGTTACCTCGGCGTGGCGGTGAAGCTGCCGTGGGGTAATCCGGTCGAAAAGGCCCGCGCCGAGCGCATCGCCAAAGATATGAGGCATGTCGAGGTGCTGCCCAAACTGAACCTGGCGGGTGTCGGCAAAGTCCTGGCCGGAGCGCAAGCCTGCGTAGCGGTGGACACCGGTCTCGGTCACCTCGCTGCGGCGCTGGACGTGCCGACCCTGTCGCTGTTCGGCCCGACCAACCCGGGCCTGACCGGCGCGTACGGCAAGTCGCAGATTCACATGGCCAGCGACTTCCCCTGCGCACCGTGCCTGCAAAAGAAATGCACCTATCAACCGACGGCCGACGATGCCCGTCGGTTCGACCTGAAACGCGAATGGCCCCTGTGCTTCACGCGTCTGAATCCCGAGCGTGTCGCGAGCCGACTGAGCACGTTGTTACTGGCTGAGGAGCTGCGCTGATGCAATTGGCATTTGTCCTGTACAAGTACTTTCCCTTTGGCGGTTTGCAGCGCGACTTCATGCGCATCGCCCTGGAGTGTCAGCAACGCGGCCATCAGATTCGCGTCTATACGCTGATCTGGGAAGGCGACATTCCACCAGGTTTCGAAGTGTTGGTGGCGCCGGTCAAGGCGTTCTTCAATCATCGACGCAACGAGAAGCTCACTGAGTGGATGGAGGCCGATCTGGTCAAACGTCCGGTGGACCGCCTGATCGGCTTCAACAAGATGCCCGGCCTGGACGTTTACTACGCTGCCGACGGCTGCTTCGAAGACAAGGCCCAAACCCTGCGCAACTCGCTGTACCGTCGTTGGGGCCGCTACCGGCACTTCGCCGAGTACGAGCGCGCGGTGTTCGCCAAGGACGCCAAAACCGAAGTGCTGATGATTTCCGAAGTCCAGCAGCCACTGTTCATCAAGCATTACGACACGCCGCTTGCGCGTTTCCATTTACTGCCGCCGGGTATTTCTCTGGACCGTCGCGCGCCGACCAATGCCGCCGAGATCCGTGCCGGGTTTCGTCGCGAATTCAACCTGAAAGATGATGAACTGTTGCTGGTGCAGATCGGCTCCGGGTTCAAGACCAAAGGCGTGGACCGCAGTCTCAAGGCGCTGGCCGCCTTGCCCGCCGAACTGAGAAAGCGCACCCGGCTGTTTGTAATTGGCCAGGACGACCCCAAAGTATTCCAGTTGCAGAGCGCCACATTGGGGCTCGGCGACAACGTGCAGTTCCTCAAGGGGCGCAGCGATATCCCGCGTTTCCTGCTCGGTGCCGATCTGTTGATCCACCCGGCGTACAACGAAAACACCGGGACTGTGCTGCTTGAAGCGGTGGTGGCCGGCTTGCCGGTGCTGGTGAGCGCGGTGTGCGGCTATGCCCATTACATCGCCGAGGCCGACGCAGGCCTGGTGCTGGACGAACCCTTCGATCAGGCGCAACTGACGCAATACCTGACCGGCATGTTGAATGACGCAAATGCACGGGCGGCGTGGAGCCGCAACGGTCTGGCTTTCGCCGAGACGGCCGACCTCTACAGCATGCCGCAGCACGCGGCCGATGTGATTCTGGCGGAGCACGCTTAATGAAGTTGATGCTGGCTGAACCGTTCAAGAGCCTCTGGGCCGGGCGCGATCCGTTCGCCGAAGTCGAGGGCCTCAAGGGCGAGGTGTACCGCGAGCTTGAAGCGCGCCGGACACTGCGAACTGAAGTGGACGGTCACGGGTTCTTCGTGAAAATCCACCGTGGCATCGGCTGGGGCGAGATTTTCAAAAACCTGCTGACCGCCAAGCTGCCAGTGCTTGGCGCGGGCCAGGAGTGGAAGGCCATTCAGCGCCTGCAAGAAGTTGGCGTGCCGACCATGACCGCTGTGGCTTACGGCGAAAAAGGCAACAATCCGGCGGACCAGCATTCGTTCATCGTCACGCAAGAGCTGGCGCCCACCGTCAGCCTCGAAGATTTCAGCGTCGACTGGGTCAAGCAACCGCCCGAGCCAAAACTCAAGCGCGCCTTGATCGCCGAAGTCGCGCGCATGACCGGCATGATGCACCGCGCCGGGGTTAACCACCGCGACTGCTACATCTGTCACTTCCTGCTGCACACCGATAAGCCAGTGACAGCCGACGACTTCAAGCTGTCGGTGATCGATCTGCACCGTGCCCAGACCCGTCCGACGATTACCCAACGCTGGCGTAACAAGGACCTGGCGGCGCTGTATTTTTCGGCGCTCGACATTGGCCTGACCCGTCGCGACAAACTGCGTTTCCTCAAGGGGTACTTCCAACAGCCCCTGCGCCAGATTCTGGCTGAAGAAGCGGGACTGCTGGCATGGCTCGAAGGCAAGGCCAACAAGCTCTACGAGCGTAAGCAGCGATACGGGGATGCGCTCTGATGTCGGGTTGGACACTGGAACCTGCTTACAGCAATCTGGCAGAAGACTTCGGCAGTCTTGACGCGGTGTTCGCGCTCGAAGGCGAGCGACTGACCCGTGATCCACTGTCCGAGGTCATTCGCGTCCAGCGCAATGGCGTCAATTATTACGTCAAGCGCTACACAGGTGCAGGTAAAGGCCTGCGCCGTTACCTGGGCAAGCCACGGGTGAAGGCCGAGTGGCAGAACCTCAAGCGTTTCGCCAAATGGGGCATTCCCACCGCCGAAGTAGTGGCCTGGGGGCTGGAACGGCGCGGCGTGGCATACGACCGTGGGGCGATGATCACGCGCGAGCTGCCCAATACCGAAGACTTGTCGGCCCTGGCAGGTCGGCATGATCCGAAACTGGCGGACCGCGCCTGGGTCGACAACATCAGTCGGCAGCTGGCGGGCTATACCCGGACCATGCACCATCATCGTTTTACCCACAATGATTTGAAATGGCGCAACCTGCTGATCGACGATGAGGCGCGGCTGTTTCTGATCGACTGCCCCAACGGTGATTTCTGGCGCGGCTTCTGGCTCAAGTACCGGATCACCAAGGACCTGGCGTGTCTGGACAAAGTGGCCAAGTATCATCTGTCGGCCACCCAGCGCCTGCGCTTCTATCTGCAATACCGCCAAAGCACCCGGCTCGATGCCGCCGACAAGAAACGGATTCGGCACGTGGTGAGATTTTTCGAGGGCCGCGAATGACTGATTTTCTGGCTGCTGAAGACCGTGCGCTGCTTGAGCGTCATGGCCTCGGCACCTTCGACGCACTCTGGGCCAAACAGCTTGAGGCGGTGGATGAACCCAATACCGTCGGTGGTGGCTGGAGCAGTGTATTTCGGCTAGAGCTGGAAGGTCATGGTTACTACCTCAAGCGCCAGTGCAACTACCTGACGCGTACATTGCATTCTCCCTTTGGTGAGCCGAGTTTTGCCCGTGAGTTTCGCACCATCAGGCGTTATCAGAAGCTGGGCATTCCGGCGTTGCAGGCGGCGTTCTTCGGTGAGCGCAAAGTCGGCGGCGAAGTCCGGGCGATTCTGCTGACCCGTGCGCTGGACGGTTGGGATGATCTGGATTCACTGTTGCAGCGCTGGTCCGACCTGAGCGCGGTGCAGCACACGGCAATTCTGAAAGCCTGTGGGCAACTGGCGCGACGCCTGCATGAGGTGCGTCAACTGCACGGGTGCTTCTATCCCAAGCATATTTTTCTCCAGGCCACCGGTGACGGTTACCAGGCTCAGTTGATCGACCTGGAAAAAACCCGGCCATTGCTGTTTGGCCAACGTGATCGGGTCAAGGACCTGGAGCCGTTGCTGCGTCGGGCGTCGGAATGGAGCGAAAGTCAACTGCGCGAGTTGTTGGCGGCTTATCTGGATCAACCCTTGAACAGTTCGCTGGTGGACAGTTGGGTATCGCGCCTGAGTGCGCGGCGCAGTCACAAGGAGGCGCGTTGATGCGTTTGTCCGAACTGAAAAACGCCGGCCGCAGCCCGAGCCTGCCGCTGAACATTCCACTGGCCGATGCCGCGGGGTCTGCGGAGTTACAGCTGCTGAGCCTGCTGCGGGTGTTGCCGGGGCAGCGTTATGTGGGCGCCGGCGTCTGGCGCGGCCGGCCGGTGCTGGCCAAATTGCTGGTCGGCGGTAAAGCGGCGCGGCATTTTCAGCGTGAACTGGACGGTGTGCGTTTACTCGCTGCTCAGGGGTTGACCACGCCGTTGTTATTGGCGGATGGCCTGAAGGACGGCGAGGGCGGCTGGTTGTTGTTCGATTTCCTTGAGGGCGCCGAGAGCCTGGGGGACGCCTGGAAACAGGTCGAACACTTGCCAGTGCTGGCGGATGAACAATCAGCCGTGCTGGCCGAGGCGTTGGGTGCGATCGCTCATCTGCACAGCAAAGGCCTGTGGCAGGAAGACCTGCATCTGGACAACCTGCTGCGTCATGGCGGTCAGTTGTATTTGATCGATGGCGCCGGCATCTGTGCCGAGACGGCTGGCAAGCCACTGTCACAGCACAAAGTCCTGGAAAACCTCGGGGTGTTTTTCGCCCAGTTGCCCAAATCGCTGGAACCCTTCACCGAAGAATTGCTGGTGTATTACCTGCTGGGAAACGGCGAGCATGCCTTGCCCATGGAAGCGTTGCAGAAGCAGATCGACAAGGTCCGTCGCTGGCGTTTGAAGGATTTCCTGATCAAGGTCGGCCGCGAATGCACGTTGTTCTGCGTCCAGCGCGGGGCGTTCGGCTTGCGGGCGATTCGCCGTGAAGAAGAGGCGGCGATGTTGCCGGTGCTGGAGCAGGCCGATGCCTTGCTCGATCACGGCCATCTGTACAAGACCGGCGGCGCCGCGAGCGTCGGCAAGGTCGAAGTGGCGGGTCGCACATTGCTGGTCAAACGCTACAACATCAAGGGCTTTGCCCATTGGCTCAAACGTTTCTGGCGCCCGAGCCGCGCCTGGCACTCATGGCGTGAAGGCAATCGCCTGGCCTTCCTGGGCATCGCCACGCCCAAGCCACTGGCATTGTTGGAGAAGCGTTTTCTCTGGCTGCGCAGCCGGGCGTACCTGGTGACCGAATATTTGCCGGGGCCGGACATCATCGAGCGCTTCGCACCCTACGTGGAAAGCGGCGAAGCGCCGCAAGCCGAGCTGCAGGCCCTGGATCACCTGTTCGCCGAGCTGATTCGCGAGCGCATCAGCCATGGCGATTTCAAGGGCCATAACCTGTTCTGGCAGCAGGATCGCTGGGCGCTGATCGACCTGGATTCGATGTGTCAGCATAGCTCGGTCAGTAGCTTTGCCCCGGCGTATGCGCGGGATCGGGCGCGGTTCATGCGCAATTGGCCCGAGAGTAGTGCGTTGTATCGGGTGATTGATCAGCGATTGCCCAAAGATATCTCTAGCGCTGCCTGAATCGGGGCTTCACCCCTTTCGCGAGCAAGCCCGCTCCCACAGTGGTTCTCGGTCGTACACAAAATTTGTGTTCAACATAAACCTAATGTGGGAGCGGGCTTGCTCGCGAAGAGGCCGGAACTGTCAGCCAACCGGCAGGCAACCGACGGCAATATCAGGATTTACGGGCGTCCGGGTCGCGGATAAGCGAAGGCGAGCGCGTGGGCTCGACGTCATCTTCGCGGTGCTGATAAGGGCAGGGTCATTCCCGGCACGTTTACGCTATAATCCCGCCCTTTAGCTGTCTCTCGCCCCTTGCGAGGGCACATTAATTTTTGAGGCGCATTGCGCCTGCATGCAGACTAAAGAGGCTAGACCCCTGTGGCATTGACGATTCTTGGCCTGTCCGGCGCCCTTAGCCATGATCCTTCCGCAGCCCTGTATATCGACGGCAAGCTGGTCGCTGCGGCTGAAGAAGAGCGCTTCGTGCGCGATAAACATGCAAAGAACCGCATGCCTTACGAATCGGCGAAGTTCTGCCTCGAACAAGCGGGCATCAAGCCATCCGACGTTGATGTGGTAGCGATTCCATTCGCGCCGATCAGCCTGTTCGGCAAGGCTCGCTGGCACTACGCCAAGCGTTACTGGTACGCCCCGGACCGCGCCCTCGACGCGATTCTGATGGGCAACCGTCGCTACAAGCGCTATCGCAACAAGATTGTCTGGTGCCTCGAGCAACTGGGCTTCGATCCGAAGAAAATCAAGATCGAGCCGGTCGAGCACCACCTTGCCCACGCCTCCAGTGCCTATCACTGCTCCGGTTTCAAAGAGAAAACCGCGATCCTCGGGATTGATGGCAAGGGTGAGTACGCCACGACTTTCTTCGGTTATGGCGAAAACGGCAAGATCCACAAGATCAAGGAATTCTTCGATCCGGACTCCCTCGGCGGCCTGTACGGCGCAATCACCGAGTTCCTCGGTTTCGAGATGCTCGACGGTGAGTTCAAGGTCATGGGCATGGCGCCGTACGGCGACGCCAGCAAATACGATTTCTCGCGTCTGGCCTCGTTCGAAAACGGCGAGTTGGTGATCAACACCGACTACGCCAACGTCATCGGCCTGCGCCGCTATAAAGAGAAGGGCAAAGGTTTCTACTTCTCGCCGAAGCTGATCGAGTGGCTGGGGCCCAAGCGCGAAGGCGACATCGCCGACGAGCCGTACATCCACTACGCCGCGAGCATGCAGGCGCTGTTCGAGAAACTGGCGTTGCAGATGATCGACCACTACCTGGGCGATGTGCTCAAGGAAACCGGCAAGCTGGCCTTCGCCGGTGGCTGTGCGTTGAACGTCAAGTTGAACCAGAAAATCATTGCCCGCGACGACATCAAAGAGTTGTTCGTTCAGCCTGCGTCCGGCGATGCCGGTACCGCGGTTGGCGCGGCGGCTTACGTGTCCCACGCCCGTGGCGTGCCGGTCGAGAAGATGGAACATGTCTACCTCGGCCCGTCCTACAGCAACGAAGACGTGCTCGCGGCCTGTGCCCGTCACCCCAACAAGCCTGCGTGGCGCAAGCTTGAGAACATGCCGGAGCAGATCGCCAAAATCATGGTCGACGGCAACCCGGTGGCCTGGTTCCAGGGCCGCATGGAGTTCGGTCCGCGGGCCTTGGGCGGTCGTTCGATCATCGGTTGCCCAAGTGCGACCGGTGTGGCTGACCGCATCAACCACCAGATCAAGTTCCGCGAGCGCTGGAGGCCTTTCTGCCCGTCGATGCTCGACACCGTTGCGCCGCAAATGATCAAGATCGATCACCCCGCGCCGTTCATGACCTTCACCTTCGAAGTGGCTGAAGAGTGGAAAACCCGCGTGCCGGAAGTCGTCCACGAAGACGGCACCTCCCGGGCCCAAGTGCTCAAGCGCGAATACAACCCGCGCTACTACGACATGATGAAGGCGCTGGAAGTGCTGACCGGTAACGGCGTGTCGCTGAACACCTCGCTCAACCGTCGTGGCGAGCCGATGATCTGCTCGCCGACCGACGCCTTGAACATGTTCTTCGGTTCCGACCTGCAGTACCTGATCATGGAAGACATTCTGGTGGTCAAAGAAGGTGCGGACGAGTATGCGGTTGACTGACGTGCTGATCAGTGTCGTTATTCCTGCTTATAACTACGCCAAAACCCTGCCGCGTGCGGTGAATTCGGTGTTGGCGCAGTTGGGTGATGCCCAGGCTGAGTTGCTGGTAATCGATGACGGGTCCACTGACGCGACGCCGCAAGTTCTGGAGCAGCTCCTGACTGAACATGCGGGGTGCTTCAGAGCTCTGCGCAAACCCAATGGCGGTTTGTCTTCGGTGCGTAATCGCGGGATCGAGGAGGCTCGGGGGCAATACCTGATCTTCCTCGATGCCGATGATGAGATGGCGCCTGGTGCGTTGGCTGCGTTGACCCGGCATATCTCCAGTAATCCGGGCAGCCGTTTGATCATTGGCGGTCACTGGTCGGTGTTCGACGACGGTCGTCGTGTCCAGCACGCCGTAAAACCCTTGCCAGCCACCCCGCGCCAGCGTGTGCGTGGCTACTTGCTGGACAAGACGGTATCGCTGTCCAACGGCGCCTGCGCGATGCATCGCGAAGTGTTTGCGCCAGGCAACTATCCTGAGCACTTGCGCAACGTTGAAGACATTCCGGTGTTTGCTCAGGTGCTGGCGCGTTTTCCGTGCAGTGTGCTCGATCAGCCGCTGGCGTTGATCTACAAGCATGGCGACAGCATGCGCCATGACCTCAAGCAAAGCCTGGCGGCAGGCGTGGGGATGGTTGACGAGGTATTTTCCTCGGCCCGAATGCCTCAAGAACTGCAGGATCTGCGCCAGGCTTTCCTGGCTCAGCGCTGCCTGTCGTTGTTCCGCGATTGCTACAGTGCCGGCGATTATGTCAACGCCAAGGCTTTTTACGCCCGCGCCGTGCGCGCCGATCTGCGCTCGCTCACGCGCTGGTCCTATACCCGCAAGGCCATCCGGTTGTTGTTCAAGTGAACGTGCCGCCGTCTGAGGCAAGTGTGTTCCAGGCTGCGGGATGCTGGGCACAGAAAGCGCGTGAATTGGACCGTTACCGCTGGAAGCTGCTGCGCGAGCGTCATGGTCGCTGTGGCAGTCTTTTGCGTCTGGTTCGCGATGTGCTGGTGGATGTGGCGGTCGGGATACGCGCCAAGGCGTGCTTGAGTGCTTCGGTGGTTGCTGCACCCTGTGAGGTGCTGTTGTTGCATTCGGCACCAAAGTCCATGGCGCTGCAACGCAAGAATATTCTGATCGAGGGCTTGCGCAAGCGCGGGCACCACCTGACTGAAGCAGCGTTACGTTCTCCGTCGGACGCCTGCGCCCAGCGCATGCTCCTGGCGCCGCCGCAGTCTGTGCCGCTGCGTTATCTGGTGTACGCCGCCCATGCCCAGTGGCTGGTGACGACGTATTCGCCCAAGGTACTGATCAACGAACGCAACGGTAGTCTTCATGCGCCGTTCCTGCGCTTGGCATTGGCTGCGCGTGGTGCCCGGCTGCTGCAACTGGCTCATGCCACGACGCTGGAATCTTCACGGCGACTGGGGATGAACGATTACGATTATTACGGTGTCTTTGGCCATAGTTCGCTGGTTGCCTTGCAGGAAAGAACATTGCGATTCGGTGAGTCGACGGTGGTGTTGATCGGTTCTTACCTCGCCGATGAAACCTATGATCTGCCAGTTGCCGATCCTGCTCTTCATACGTTGTTGATTCTGGGGGTTGGCCCTGATCGGGAAAAAGAGTCGGGCTACCAGCGCACCTATCAGTTACTGCGCGACTGGGCCGAGCAGCATCCGCATTATCGCGTGCTGTTCAAGCGTCATCCGCGCAGCAAGGCGCAATTCTGGAGCGATGCCGCTGCGCAGTTAGCCAACATCGACTTGCTGGATAGCAAGTGTTCACTGGCGGACGCTCTGGCGCAGGCCAGCGTTGTCGTCAATATCATGTCCAATGCGGGTATCGAGGCAGGGCTGGCGGGCCGGCCGGTAATCCATGTGAATGCGGGCGGCGATGTGGATATTTTCTCTCACTCGCTGTTTTTTGGGCCTCAAGTGCGCGATGAACATGAGTTTTCCCGCCAGCTACAAGCGCTTGAGCAGGATTATCCGGGGCATGTGGCCCAAGCCCGACGCTTTGCCGATTACCACCTGGTGTACGGTTCTCAGGGGTTGGCAAAGACCATTCAACTGGTTGATAACTTGTTGCGAGGCGCAGACCCTGCGCGTGACTTCGAGACCTTCAGGCTGTCTGCCGCCGGCTGACACTGATGGCTTGAAGGGTTAAGGGGTGAGCGCCAGGCTCAGTTCCCGTCCATTGCACACACGTTGGTGGTTCAGGTAATGCTCAAGGAACTGGTTGTCCTTGAGTAGCCACTCGCGATCCTGGCGATAGCGCAACATATGCTTGAAATTGCGCAGGCGCAGGCCTTTGCGCAGCGGCTTGCGATAGGCGCGCAGGTCGGCGATATCTATCAGCCCCAACGTGTTTTCAGGCGTCAATACCACATTGCCCAGGTGCGCGGAACGAAAGTAGATGCCGTCTTCATGCAGGCGTGCAATGAACTCACCCAGTTGTGCCCGGAGAAATTCGTTGTTACCGGTGCCTAGCAACTGACGCAGCGTGCGACCTGGCAGAGGATCGTAATGCACGGCATCGCGCTCGATGCTGGGGATGCGATAAACCTGGCGTACCGTTGGGCATTCGATATTGCGTTCGCGCAGTGCTCGGCAGTTGTCGGCGAAGCGCCGGGCGTAAGGCGCCCAAAGCGCAGATGTCAGCAGGCGTTTGCGGCGAAACAGCTTGAGCATCGAGCCATCGGCCAGGCACAAAACTTTATCCCCTTTACCATCGGCCTCGAGAACGTCGGCGCCCTCGCGCATGTTGAGATAAGCGGTATGGTCGAGCGTTTGCATCAAGGCTCCAAGGTTTGGCCTGATGGGATGGTCAGCCGGCTATGTTACCGCAGTGCGCATGCTGCAAAAAACCGCTGTGGTACAATCGCCGCACTTTTTAAGAGGCAGTTGCCCGTTCACGGGGTTGCCTGGCGCAATACCACAGAGTGCTTGCTTCTGATTCTTGGTTTTATACTTCCATACGCGGACGGGCGAATAACAGGGTGTTGATGTCTGCGGACTTGTCGCACGTGGTTATATTGCGCTTTGGCGGGTGGATGCGGCCTATTTTCTGGACACCCTATGACGACAATGCTGTTCATTTCCTTGGCCAAGCATCAAGGCCTCTATTTCAATCGGTTACTCAACGAGACCGAGCTACAAGGTAAAGTCGTTACCCCACCACAGATGCCTTGGCCAAGGTTGTCGCAGACTTCCAGAGTGCTTTCGCGAATCGACTGGCTGAGCCTGATCGAAGAAAAATGCGAGGAGCGACGCGTCAAGAACAAAAACGATGGTCGCTTGTATCGTCTGTTGTTACGTCTTGAGCTGATTTGGATGGCGCTGCGTGCCCAGGCTTTGCTTGATCGTGAGCGCCCCGACGCGCTGGTGTTCTGGAATGGTTCCCATCGTTACTGCCGATTGCTGACGGCCTTGGCGCCGCCGGGTTGTAAGACGTTCTTTTTCGAGAACGGTTTGTTGCCCGATACCACAACCGTTGATCCGCGGGGCGTGAACTACCTGAACGCCGTTCCGCGCGAGGCCGGTTTTTATCTCAACTATCCTTATCCGGTTCCTGAAAATCAGGCAGCGCCCGTGTTGATTCCACGCCAGCCTCGTGCCAGTGGCCCGGCACCGATTGTGCTGCCGGAGCAGTTCGTCTTTATTCCGTTCCAGGACGACCGCGATAGTCAGGTTCGGCTGTTTTCTCCCTGGATCAAGAACATGCGCGAGATGTTCGCCTTGGGCGAGCGCTTGGCCAAAGAGACTGGATTGACAGTGGTGTTCAAGGAGCATCCATCCAGTCGCGAAACGTATCCTGAGTTGCATGAGCGTACTCACGAGCGTCTGTTGTTCGCCAATGGCAACGCCACTCAGCAGTTGATCGAGTCCAGTCAGTTTGTGGTCACGCTGAACTCGACGGTTGGCCTGGAAAGCCTCCTCTTGGGTAAGCCCGTGCTGACCCTGGGTCAGGCGTTTTTCAATATCGAGGGGCTGGTAATGCATGCCGATAACGCCGAGCAAGTGGTGGAACTGGCACGCGCTTTCCCGCAATGGCCACTCGATGAACGGTTGCGGCGTAATTTTCTCCATTACCTCTCTGAACACTACTGTATCAAGGGTGGCTGGAAGAACGCCGACAAGGCCCAGTTGCAGCGGGTCGCCAATCGAATGCTGGGTAAAGCCGAGTGTTGACAGGATTGAAAAAACTGATCGATAGGAATGCCCTGGCGGCGTGGGCGTCTATCGGTCTACTCGTGCTGCTGTGCGGGGCATGGGTACTGCCGGACAATAAGCTTTATCACCAAATGATAATTTTCCTGCTCTGGTTACCCGCCATGTTGGCGCTGTTCCATCGGGATTTTCGGATGATGCTCAAGCAACCGGAGTGCATCCTCTTCGCCATTTTCGTGGCTTGGACATTATTGGTGCTGATGGTTGAGGGGGGCGCTAACGTCGTCGGCAAAAGCAAGGTGACGCTCTACGTGTCCCTTGCCCTCTTAGGCGTGCTACTGGCTGCCCAGAACCGCAAGTGGCGGTTGGAATCCATGTTGTTGTACGCATCGATTATCGGCGGTTTTTTTGCCGCGGCTTCCTGGGTCTACTTTTATGAAACGTCCGCTCAGCCGTTTAGCGGCAGGCTGATTGCCATTGGCTTGTGGGACACTGCGATCATGGCCGCGCACGGGGTGGGGGCTCTGGCGATTCTTGGCGTTTTCACGCTGCAGACCAAGCGCTTCAATCCCTGGGTGATGGTGTTGCTGCTGATTCCGGCGCTGGGGTATACGTTATTCCTGGGCTTTAGCCAGACCCGTGGTGTATGGATCGGCTTGCTGGCCTGCCTGTTCGTGATGGGCGTGGCGCGACCGACGCGCCTGGGTAGCGGACTGATGATTTTGACGGTTTTGGGGTTGGCGTCCATCGCTGTATTCAAGCCGGAAATCCTCATGCAGCGTGGCGTTTCTTTTCGTCCCGAGCTGTGGCGCGGTGGCGTTCAATTGATGCTGGACCACTGGGTGATGGGGTTGGGATTTCATGAGTACCTGATTCCTGTCCCTGAAATCGGACAGGCATTCAAACATCCCCACAATCTTTTTCTGGATATCGGTGTGCGGCTCGGTGTGCCTGGCCTACTGCTGTTCGGCTGGCTGTGGCTGGTGGTTGGCTGGCGTGGCTGGGTTTCGCGCGCGCAGCCACTGGGGCAGGTGTTGCTGGCGCTCTGGGTGTTTTCCGGGACGTCGTTGATGACCGATGGCATCGGCCTCTGGCTCAAGCCCAACGCGGACTGGTTGATCACCTGGTTACCGATTGCCTTGAGTATCGTATTGGCCACTCGTGGCAGCAATCAAACCAAAACGTCCCTCTGGAGTGTTTCAGCTACTGATACTCCTGGCCCGGTAGCGAAGTGCTGAAGCGTTTTCGGCACCGCGTCCGGGCTGAGCCTATGTTGTAATTCGTTCGCTGTTACAATCCACAGGTTGTCTGTCTTTTTCAAACGTACGAGGCGTGCCGAATGGCCAATTCCGACCAGCAATCAAGCATGATGATTTACCTGCGGTTGCTGAAATACGTGCTCCCGTACTGGGGCGCTTTCGCCCTCAGTATTGTCGGCTTCGTGCTATTCGCATCCAGCCAGCCGATGCTGGCGGATATGCTCAAACATTTTCTCGACGCCTTGCAAAAACCCAATGACACCAAGTTTCTGGGTGTCTCGCTGGTACTCGGCGTACCGTTATTGATTGTGCTAATTGCCGTCTACCAGGGTATCGGCTCATTTCTGGGTAACTATTACCTGGCCAAGGTTGCCCGTGGCGTGGTCCACGACCTGCGTTGCGCCTTGTTCGACAACCTGTTGACCCTGCCTAACCGCTACTTCGACAACAACAACTCCGGTCACCTGATTTCCCGTATTACCTATAACGTGACCATGGTCACCGGTGCCGCCACCGATGCGATCAAAGTGGTGATCCGTGAAGGCCTGACGGTGGTGTTCCTGTTCGGTTACCTGCTGTACAGCAACTGGAAAATGACCCTGGTATTGCTGGCGATCCTGCCGGTCATCGCGATTCTGGTGAGTAGCGCCAGCAAAAAATTTCGCAAGCAAAGCAAGAAAATCCAGGTGGCGATGGGCGATGTGACCCATGTGGCGTCGGAGACGATCCAGGGCTACCGCGTGGTTCGCAGCTTTGGCGGTGAGGCTTACGAAATCGAGCGTTTCCACAAGGCCAGCGCCGACAATATGAACCGCAGCCTGGGCATGACCCGCACCCAATCGATCTACACCCCAATGCTGCAACTGGTGATTTACATCGGTATGGCCGTGTTGATGTATCTGGTGCTCTACCTTCGCGGCGATGCCTCTGCTGGCGAACTGGTTGCTTACATCACCGCAGCCGGTTTGTTGCCCAAGCCGATTCGTCAGTTGTCGGAAGTCAGCGCCACGATCCAGAAAGGACTGGCCGGTGCGGAGAGCATCTTCGAGCAGCTCGACGAAGAACCGGAAGTCGATACGGGCACCAAGGAAATGGTGCGCGTCAGCGGTCGCCTGGAAGTGCGTAACCTGAGCTTTCAGTACCCGGGCACCGAGAAACTCGTGCTCAACGATATTTCCTTTACCGCCGAAGAGGGCCAGATGGTTGCTTTGGTGGGGCGTTCAGGCAGCGGCAAATCCACCTTGGCCAACCTGATTCCGCGTTTCTATCACCACGACAAGGGCCAGATCCTGCTCGACGGTATGGATGTCGAGGAATACAAGCTGACCAACCTGCGTCGTCACATTGCCCTGGTGACCCAGCAGGTCACCCTGTTCAACGACAGTGTCACCAACAACATTGCCTACGGCGACCTCGCCGGCGCACCGTTCGAAGATGTGCGCAAGGCAGCCGAAGATGCCTACGCCGCCGAGTTCATCGAGCAAATGCCTCAAGGCTACGACACTCTTGTGGGCGAAAACGGTGTGCTGCTTTCCGGCGGTCAGCGCCAGCGTCTGGCGATTGCCCGGGCACTGCTCAAGAATGCGCCATTGCTGATTCTCGATGAGGCTACCTCGGCCCTCGACACCGAATCCGAGCGCCACATTCAGGCAGCTCTGGAACAAGTAATGAAGGGCCGCACCACGCTGGTGATCGCTCACCGCTTGTCGACCATCGAGAAGGCTGACCTGATCCTGTTGATGGACCAGGGCCGCATCGTCGAACGCGGCACCCACGCCGAGTTGTTGGCGTTGAACGGTCACTATGCACGCCTGCACGAGAAGGACTTCGTCGAAAGCACCGACGAGGCGATGACGGAGTCCCACGTTTGATTTTGAGTTACTGGCGAGCCTGGAGAGAAAGCGGCTGGGCGCCCATCGATGCAACGGCTTATAGCCAGGCCTGGCAACAGTTCGGCGGCAGCGTGGCGACTCATCCCGACGTGGTTGAGCGTCTGGCGGGGCTGGTAGGCATCCCGGTGCGTTATCTGGGCTGGTTCGTCGACGGTGAGTTGTGCGCCGCGATGCCGACCTGGGGCCGTCATGTGGCCTTGTCCAAGGACGTGCTCAAGCGTGAAGGCAAACGTGGCCTGCTCGATCTTGGCAATGCCGAGATCATCCTGCCGGTTGCCGAGGACGTCCAGGTTCGTGTGCGGCATCGCGCGCGTTATGTGTCCGAACTCAATGCCCCAAACATCACCGGTCTCGCTGAGCAACCTGAAGGCCTGGCGCTGGCTCGTGAACCAGAGGACTACAGCAAGAAATTTCGCTACAACCAGCGTCGTGACCAGCGTTTGCTTGAAGAGGCGGGTGGCATCATCCGACCGATGCTGGAGCTGAGCGCCAGCGAACAGGCCACCATCTATGCTGACCTGTTCCAGCGCCGCTGGAACTTTGAAGCACCGGGCAAGGCGCGTCTTTCTGAAGTGTTCAGCCTGTTGCGTGAGTTTATGACCGGGTCCTTGATCTACCTGAACGACGAACCGGTGGCGATCCAGATTCTGTACCGGGTCGAGGCGCCCAAGTGGGTCAGCCTGGAATACATTAACGGCGGTGTCGACCCGCAAAACCGCGAGTTCAGCCCTGGCAGTGTACTCAGTTTCGTCAACACCCAAGCCGCATGGGAGCAGGCCCGCGCCGTGGGCAAGCCGCTGCGTTACTCGTTCGGCCGCGCCGATCGCGAATACAAGGATCGCTGGTGTCACCGGGTTCCGGTCTATCAGGTTTGAGCGAGGACAGGCAGTCATGAGCGCACGCAAGCAACAATTGCTTAAACGCCATCGCCAACGCAAACGTGTGGTGCTGATCGGTGCGTTGTTGGCTGCATTATCATTTGGCATTTTTGTCGCCTGGTGGCCGTTGCCGCTGTTCCTGCTGTTGGGCTGGATCGCCCATGAAGCCTGGTTCGCCGACCATCTGTTCTATGCCCCGGGCGACGATTATCGCTATGACTTCCCGGCGGATACGCCGCAGTTCCCCACCACACTGGTCAATGGTGCCTTGCAGGTGACGGGGGACTTCGGCGTGGCGCAAACCCTGGTTTTGCAGGTGCGGGTCAAG
Source organism: Pseudomonas sp. F-14 TE3482 (assembly GCF_053629455.1). Classification (NCBI taxonomy): domain Bacteria; kingdom Pseudomonadati; phylum Pseudomonadota; class Gammaproteobacteria; order Pseudomonadales; family Pseudomonadaceae; genus Pseudomonas; species Pseudomonas sp. F-14 TE3482. Next base: position 659,865 of record NZ_JBRJII010000001.1, on the reverse strand, counting down.
AGCCATTGGTTGGGTCGCTTTCTTGACCCCCAGGTATGGATCGGTGACGACCGTCAGGATCTGGAGCGCGGTGTCGCGGGAGAGCGTTTTCTCAATCTGTCCGGGCAAGGTTCGGCGCTGGCTGCCGGGACCCTGACCTTACGTGGACGCTTTTGCAGCCTGGCGCCACAGGCCACTTTGCACGCCCTGAATAATCCGGATTTTGCTCAGCAGCGTCTGCTCATCATCGCCCCCCATGCCGATGATGCTGAACTGGCGGCTTTTGGTCTTTATAGCCGGGCGTCCGAGGTGGCTATCGTCACACTGACCCAAGGCGAGATTGAGGCCGAAAACTATCGCGATATGGGCCTCGACACCGCTCAGGCCGCCCGTCTGAAGGGGCGCCTGCGCAGTTGGGATAGCCTGGCGGTGCCGCTGTGGGGTGGGGTGGCGCAACAACAGTGTGTGCAATTGGGCTATTACTGCTTACAACTGAATGCGATGGCGCAGCAGCCGGAGCAAAACTTCGGTTCCCGGGAGTCGGGGGAGAGCGATATACGTGACGTGCGTCGGCACAATACCCTGCGCCTGCCGGGTGACGTCGATGGTCAGCCCCATTGGCGCAACCTGGTAGCTGATCTGGCGCATCTGCTTGAGCATCACCGTCCCGATGCGGTGCTGACACCCCATCCCGAACTGGATCCCCACAGCGATCATGTCGCCAGCACGCGCGCCTTGATGGACGCGATTGAACTCAGTACCTGGCGCCCGCGCACCCTGCTGCTCTATGCCAATCACCTGCACGACAATGACCGCTGGCCGATGGGCCCGGCGGATTATGGCATTGCCCTGCCGCCGACCATCGAGCCGTTGCCGGCTGATGGACTATGGAGTCCGTTGCTGGACGCGCCAACCCGCATGGACAAAGCCATGGCCTTGGGCATGCAGCACGACTTGCAGGGCCGTCCACCGCTCAAAAGACGTCTGCGCCGGGTGATTCAGCGGTTGTTGGCCGGGCGTTGCTGGCCCCGCACAGGTGAAGACGAGTTCTTCCGCAAAGCGGTGCGCCGACATGAACTTTTCTGGGTGCGTCCGCTGGATGCCCCTCCACAGAATGACCGCCGCTGAGCCTGTGTGCTCGGGTGCGGCCGCATTCTTTCGCTATGTTATTATCCGCGACGCTTTTATTGCCCCTGGAGTTTCCATGAAGTTATCCATGCCGCGATTCGATCAGGCCCCTGTCCTGGTGGTCGGCGATGTCATGCTCGACCGTTACTGGCATGGTGGTACCTCACGGATTTCCCCTGAGGCGCCGGTACCGGTAGTCAAGGTCGAGCAAATCGAGGACCGCCCGGGCGGTGCCGCCAACGTTGCCCTGAACATTGCCGCGCTCGGTGCGCCGGCCTCGCTGGTCGGTGTGACCGGTGACGACGAGGCTGCCGACAGCCTGGTCAACAGCCTCAAAGGCGCCGGCGTGCGGGCGTTGTTCCAGCGTATCCCGCACCAGCCGACCATCGTCAAGCTGCGGGTGATGAGCCGTCACCAGCAATTGCTGCGTATCGACTTCGAAGAACCTTTCGCAACCGACGCCCTGGCGCTGGGCGAGCAAGTCGACGAATTGCTCGAAGGCATCAAGGTGCTGGTGCTGTCCGACTATGGCAAAGGCGCGCTGAAAAACCATCAGGTGCTGATCCAGGCTGCCCGTGCTCGTGGGATTCCGGTGCTGGCCGATCCCAAGGGCAAGGATTTCTCGATCTATCGCGGCGCGAGCCTGATCACCCCGAACCTCAGCGAATTCGAAACCATTGTCGGTGGTTGCGCCGATGAGCACGAGCTGGTGAGCAAGGGCGCGCAGCTGATGCACGACCTCGACCTCGGCGCCTTGCTGGTGACCCGTGGCGAGCACGGCATGACCTTGCTGCGCCCGGATCATCCGGCACTGCACCTGCCGGCCCGCGCCCGTGAGGTGTTCGACGTGACCGGCGCCGGTGACACAGTGATTTCTACCCTGGCGGCGGCGATCGCCGCTGGCGAAGAACTGCCCCACGCGGTAGCCCTGGCCAACCTGGCGGCGGGCATCGTGGTCGGCAAGCTCGGTACCGCGGCCATCAGTGCCCCGGAATTGCGTCGTGCGATCCAGCGTGAAGAAGGTTCCGAGCGTGGTGTGTTGGGGCTGGAGCAGCTGTTGCTGGCGGTCGACGACGCACGTGCACACAACGAGAAGATTGTGTTCACCAACGGCTGCTTCGACATCCTGCATGCCGGCCACGTGACCTACCTCGAGCAAGCGCGTGCCCAAGGCGATCGCCTGATCGTGGCGGTCAACGACGACGCGTCGGTGAGCCGCTTGAAAGGGCCGGGTCGGCCGATCAACAGCGTCGACCGTCGCATGGCCGTACTGGCAGGTCTGGGCGCCGTGGATTGGGTCATCAGCTTTGCTGAAGGCACCCCGGAAAACCTGCTGCGCGAGGTCAAGCCGGATGTGTTGGTCAAGGGCGGCGATTACGGGATCGAGCAAGTGGTTGGCGCAGACATCGTCACTGCTTACGGCGGGACTGTGAAAGTGCTGGGGCTGGTAGAAAACAGCTCGACCACGGCGATTGTCGAGAAGATCCGCAATCACTGAAACGGCGCGGTCACTGTGGCGAGGGAGCTTGCTCCCGCTGGGTCGCGAAGCGGCCCCAAAGCCATAGACCGCGGTTTTTCAGATTGATCGCGTCGCGAGTTTTACGACTGCTACGCAGCCGAGCGGGAGCAAGCTTCCTCGCCGCAGGTTTCTTTATCGTGCGGCCTTGCGCGGCACGATTCTTTTCAGCAGTTGCTTTGCTTTTCCATGCAGGCGGGCTAAACCCGAATCCTTCCCCGGCGGGCTCAAACCCTGTTGCCGCACCCAGTCTTTCCAGCGAATCCGCTCATCCTTCACCAGCCATCCTTCCTGTCGGGCAAAACTCTCCGCCAGATAGAGCCCGCGGGTACTCGCCGGGTACAGCTGATCTTTTTTCAGGGTATACAGCTCGGCCATCGGCTGGCCGTCCTGCAGTGGCATCAGATACAAATCGGGACGTTTGCGATCGAGCCGGGCCACCAGTTGATCGCCTTCCAGTCGTTCGTCGACATGAAACAGGCTTAGGGATTTGGCTTCCTTGGGCACATCCAGGCGCAAGTCGTAGATCAATTGCAGCGACGCGGTCGGCAAATGCACGTAGGCCCGAGGACGCTCGATCAGCGGCATGTTGGCGCAGCGCACCGGCCGTGCCGAGCCGGACAGCGGTGTCAGGCGAAACGGCAGGGCTTCGCGGTAATGCAGGGCTGATGAGTAGGGTGCGGGCAGCCAGGTGTCGTTGAAACGCCCGCTGAGCCAGCCTTCCGGAGTTTCCAGAAGGCACTCTTCGGCGATTTCCTGGGTCGCCGTGTGCAGCGGCAGGGTCAGTTCATGGGCCGGCACGTAACCCGAGATCAGTTTGAGCACCACATCGCCGCGGTCCTGCCGACGCTGACGCACCAACACCCAGTAATCGCGATTCTGCCAATGCAGGGTCAGGCGCACAGAAACCCCAAGATTCGCCAGTTCCAGGGCAAACCGCTCGCTGTCGGGCACCGTCACCGGGCGGCGACGTTGCAGGGTCTGGGAGAAATTCAGCGGCATCCCGACGCTCTGGTAACTCAGGCCTTCGGGTGTCGCTTCGACGAATAACGGCAGGGTCTTGAAGTTGCTCGGGTTCTTTCTTATCAGCGTACGCGGCATGTCGGCTCCTGCTTAAGGCCGCGTGGGCGGCATCAATGGCTAGGGTCTGTTGACGTTTGGTGGCGGTCGTCACCAAACGTCAACAGACCCTACGAAGGACCTGGGCAACGGTCGCGACGTTGTGGGCGAGGTGCAGCGGATTGATGGTCCCGACAATAGCACTGGCCACACCCGGGTGTTCAAACAACAACTCGAAGCTGGCGCGCACCGGGTCCACACCCGGACTCAAGCAGACGTGGCCACTGGCCAAGGCTTTTTTGACCAGGATCGCTTTGCCGTGAGCAGCAGCATAGTCAATGACCGGCTTCTCGTTCTGCTCGTTCAGATTGTAGGTGACCATCGCGCAATCACCTTGTTCCAGAGCCTTCAAGCCGCCTTCGACGGTTTTACCGGAAAAACCGAAACCGCGAATCTTGCCTTCGCGCTTGAGCTCGGCGAGGGTCGTATAGACCTCGCTGCCATTGAGGATCGCCAGGTCGTTGCCGTCGGAATGCACCAACACCAGATCGATAACATCCGTTTCCAGCCGTTGCAGGCTGCGTTCCACCGAGAGGCGCGTATGGGCGGCGCTGAAGTCGTGGTGCGACTGGCCGTCGGCAAATTCTTCGCCAACCTTGCTGACGATCACCCAGTCCTGGCGTTGACCCCGCAGCAACGGGCCAAGACGCTCTTCGCTGCGGCCATAGGCCGGCGCGGTGTCGATCAGGTTGATGCCCAGGTCGCGCGCGAGTTTAAGTAGCATGCGCGCTTCGTCATCGCCGGGGATTTGGAAGCCATTGGGGTATTTCACCCCTTGATCGCGGCCAAGTTTCACCGTGCCCAGGCCCAGGGGCGAAACCAGCAGGCCGGTGCTGCCCAAAGGGCGATGCAGATCGTGCAGGGTGGGTTGGCTCATGGCAGCAGTTGCTCCCAGGCAGGGACGCCCATCGGCGGTTTTGGCAGTTCCGGCAGCGGTGCCGGATGGCTCGGCTGGATGCCGTCGCGTTGCAGCGCGGCGAGGACGCGGTCAGCGAAATCCGGCGCCAGGGCCAGTTTGGTCGGCCAACCCACCAGCAGGCGGTCCTGCTCGGCCAGGAAGGCGTTGTCTGGACGGGTCAGGCCCGATTGCAGCGGCTCGGCGCGTTCGACTCGCAAGGTCGCCCACTGCGCGGTGCTCAAGTCGATCCACGGTAGCAGGTTGCCGAGTTCTTTTTTCGCCGTGGCGATTTGCGCCGCAGGATCGCGCGCCACGCCTTCGGCTTCGGCGATATCGCCTCCCAGGTACCAGACCCATTGGCCATCGGCGGCCGGGTGGGTGGTCACGGTGATGCGTGGCTTCGGCCCGCCGCCCAGGCAATGGGCGTACAGCGGTTTGAGGCCCGGACCTTTGACGATGATCATGTGCAGGGGGCGGCGCTGCATGGCCGGCTGACTCAGGCCCAGCGCCGTGAGCAGATCGGCGGTGCCGGCACCGGCGCTGAGGACGATGCGCTGGGCGCGAATCTCGCGCTCGTCGACTTTCAAACCGACCAGCTCGCCGTTTTCCAACAACGGTTCGATGTGCTGACCGGCCAGCAAGCCGTCACCGGCCAAATCGGCCAGGCGCTGGATCAGGCTTGGCACATCGACCACCAGTTCCGCGAGGCGATAGACCTTGCCCTTGAAGCGCTTGTCTTGCAGGGCTGGCGGCAATTGTTCGCCCTTGACCTGATCGACCCGACCGCGCACGGCTTTGCTGGCAAAGAAACTGGTGAGGTTGCCGGCGAGGGTGCCGGGGGACCAGAGGTAATGGGCGTCGGACAGCAGACGCACGCCAGACAGGTCCAGCTCACCGTCGCCGGCCAGCGCTTCACGCCAGCGACGCGGCATGTCGGCAATGGCTTCCGAGGCGCCGGTCAGGGCGCCGTGCAACGCGTACTTGGCGCCGCCGTGGATGATGCCCTGGGACTTCACGCTCTGCCCGCCACCGAGGCTGGCGCTTTCCACCAGCACGGTCGAAAAACCCTGGCGGCGCAGACGCGCATTCAGCCAGAGGCCGGCGACACCAGCGCCGACAATCAGAACGTCGGTGGAAATAACGGATGGCATGCAACGACCTCAGTGTTCAAGACGAGGGCGCAGTATACAGACTCGAAGAAAAGGGGATTGTTGGTGATCAATCGGATGGATGCAAAACCTGTGGGAGCGGGCTTGCTCGCGATGGGGCCGGCACATACAACATAAGGGTTGAATGCAAGACCGCTATCGCGAGCAGGCTCGCTCCCACAATGGAAAGTGCTTAGGGCCTTAGTGCCCCGCGGTTTTCGAGAACAGCTGAATAACCACAACGCCCAGCACAATCAGCGCCATCCCCAACATCGCCGGCACATCCAGCTTCTGCCCGTAGATAAACAGCGCCGCGACGCTGACCATCACGATCCCCATACCGGCCCACACCGCGTAGGCCACGCCCACCGGGACGCTGCGCACCACCAGGGTCAGCATCCAGAAAGCAATGCCGTAACCGACGATGACCAACAGCAACGGCAATGGCGTGCTGAAACCCTTGACCGCTTTCATCGAAACAGTAGCGATCACTTCGGCGCAGATGGCGATGGCCAGGTAGTAGTAAGCGGTCATGGGTCAATCCTCGTGTGAAGCGTTGCTTTCTGAGGTCGGCATTCTAGAGATTCGCCAGATGCGGTAAAGTCATTACCTATCTGTTCTGAAGATGGGTTGAGCCATGAACATGCAATGGAATCTGGAACAACTGCGCTTGTTTGTCAGCGTCGCGGAACAACGTTCGTTTTCCGCGGTGGCGCGGGATCAGCGCAAGGCACAGTCGGCGGTCAGCAGTTCGATTGCACTGCTGGAAGAGGACCTGGGCGTCAGCCTGTTCGATCGCAGCAGTGGTCGTCAGCCGAAACTCACCGAAGCCGGCACCGCCCTGCTTGAGGAGGCGCGGGAAGTGCTGCGTCAATGCGAGCGCCTCAATGGCCGGGCGCTGGCGATGATGCGCGGCCAGGAAGCGAGTCTGCGTGTGGCTCAGGACGAAGCAATGCCCTATCAAGCGGTGGTTGAAAGCTTCGAGGCTCTGGCAGAAAAGTTTCCCAGCCTCGAAGTGCAGCTGACCAGCGCCGCCCAGGGTGATGTCGCGCGCAAATTGGTGGAGCGCCGGGCTGATCTGGGCTTGCTGTTTTATCATGAGCAAATACCCGAAGCCCTCGAGCGGCGGGTGCTGGGTAGCGTCGAAATGGTGACGGTGTGCGGCGTGGGGCATCCCATGGCGAAGCAGGCGCAGGTCGATTGCCAGCAAATGGCGCAGCATCGACAGTTGCTGATGTCCACGCAATCCAGCGTCTATCCCGGCAGTGAGCCGGCCAGCCCGCAGGTCTGGCGCGCCGACAGTTTCTATGTGATGGCTGAATGGGTGATGCGCGGTCTTGGTTGGGCCTGGTTGCCGCGACATGTGGTGCAGTACCCGGCGTATCAGAATCAGATGGTCGAACTGGCCAGCGAATGGACGCCGCCAGCGTTGATTGTCGAACTGGTCTGGCGTCGTGATGAGCCCCTCGGCCCGGCGGCCCGTTGGCTGGCTGAACGTTTTGCCGTGCACTTGCAGGCGATCGGCTAAAAAACCGATAAACTCCGCCGCCATGAATAGAACTCTCTACACCGCGCTGTTTTACCTGGGGCTGCCATTGGTAGCAATTCGGCTTTGGCTGCGGGCGCGCAAGGCGCCGGCGTACGCCAAGCGCATTGGCGAACGGTTCTCCCTCGCGCTACCGGCGATGAAGCCGGGCGGCATCTGGGTACACGCGGTGTCGGTGGGCGAAAGCATCGCCGCGGCGCCAATGATCCGCGCCTTGCTGCAGCGTTATCCTTCGCTGCCGATCACCGTCACCTGCATGACCCCGACCGGGTCCGAACGGATCCAGGCACTGTTCGCCAACGAGCCGCGCATTCAGCACTGCTATCTGCCTTACGACTTGCCCTGCGCCGCGGCGCGATTCCTTGATCGAGCCCGGCCGAAACTGGCGGTGATCATGGAAACCGAGCTCTGGCCCAACCATATCCACCAATGCGCCAAACGCGGGATTCCCGTGGCGCTGGCCAATGCACGACTGTCCGAACGCTCAGCCAAGGGCTATGGCCGCTTCCATAAACTGACCGGGCCGATGCTCGCCGAGATGAGCCTGTTCGCGGTACAGACCGAAGCCGAGGCACAGCGCTTCCGCGATTTGGGCGCGCGCCCGGAAACCGTCGAAGTGACCGGTTCGATCAAGTTCGACCTGACCATCGACCCGCAACTGCTGCAACGTGCCGGCGAGTTGCGTGGGCAGTGGCAGGCGCAGGATCGCCCGGTATGGATCGCCGCAAGTACCCATGAAGGCGAAGACGACGTGGTGCTGGCTGCCCATCGTCGGCTGCTGGCCAATCATCCCGATGCCTTGCTGATTCTGGTGCCGCGTCATCCGGAGCGTTTCAACCCGGTGTTCGAGTTGTGCCGGCAGCAGGGTTTCGCCACGGTGCGGCGTTCGACGGGCGAGCCGGTTACCGCCAGTACTTCGGTGCTGCTGGGCGACACCATGGGCGAGTTGCTGTTTCTCTATGCCTTGGCCGATAGCGCTTTCGTCGGCGGCAGCCTGGTGCCCAACGGCGGCCATAACCTGCTGGAACCGGCGGCCCTGGCCAAACCGGTGCTCAGCGGGCCACACCTGTTCAACTTCCTCGAGATCGCCGCGCAGTTGCGTAGCGCCGGGGCATTGGCCGAGGTCGATGATGCCGAAGGTCTGGCGCTGGCGGTGCAGCGACTGTTCGAATTGCCGAGCGATGCGCAGCGGATGGCAGAGGCGGGGCTGAAAGTGATGCGCACCAATCAGGGCGCGTTGCAGCGGTTGCTGGATGGGTTGGGGCGGTTGATCGACAAGTCCTGAATTTGTCACTGACCGATTGTGGCGAGGGAGCTTGCTCCCGCTCGGCTGCGAAGCAGTCGTGGAATCAGCCGATATGATGTAACTGACAGACCGCATGCTCAGGATTTGGGGCCGCTTCGCAGCCCAGCGGGAGCAAGCTCCCGCGCCACAGGTTTACTTTTTATTGATGAGCGGGGTTAGCCCGTAATTGCTCCGCCGCAGCCTTGGCCAGATCCGGTGGCAGGAAGTCCTTGTCCGGGTTGTAGTCGGGTTTGAGGTAACGCGTCAGGTCCTGCAAATCCCCCGGGTTCAAGGTGCCGGCAGCCTGCTTCAAGCGCAGGTTGTCGAGGATGTAGTCGTAGCGGGTGTTGTTGTAATTACGCACCGAGGTGTACAGCTGACGCTGGGCATCGAGCACGTCAACGATGTTGCGCGTTCCCACCTGATAACCGATTTCGGTCGCTTCCACCGCGCTCTGGTTGGAGATGATAGACTGCCGGCGGGCCTGTACCTGCTCGACGTCGGTGTTCACCGCCCGGTGCAGGTTGCGGGTGTTTTCCACGACCTGACGACGCAGCGCTTCGCGTTGCTGCTCGGACTGAGTCAGCCGCGAGTAGGACTCACGCACCTGCGAACTGGTCAGCCCGCCGCTGTAGAGCGGGATGCTCAGTTGCAGGCCAACCGTGCGCTGCTCGACATCGCCGCCGTAACGCACACCGTTCGGGTTCGGGTTGGTAAAGCCGAGGGCGTCGTTGTCACCTTTCTGGTATTGCGCGACCGCATCCAGGGTGGGCGCGTGTCCGGCCTTGCGCTGCTTGAGGGTTTCCTCGGCGGCGCTCACCGCGTAGTTGCTGGCCAGCAAATTCAGGTTCTGCTTGGCGGCGGTGTCGACCCAGGCTTTTGCATCGTTCGGTGCCGGCGGCAGGATCGGCAAGGTATGGACGATGCCCTGAATCGAGTTGTACTGGCGGTTGGTCAGGGTGATCAGAGCTTCGAACGCGTCATCCACCTGACGCTGAGCAAGAATCCGGTTGGCCCGCGCCGTGTCGTAACTGGCTTGGGACTGCAGCACGTCGGTCTTGTCCGACAGACCGACGTCGAAGCGTTCGTTGGACTGGTCGAGCTGACGTTTGAACGCCGCTTCTTCAGCCTTGGTCGAGGCCAAAGTGTCCTGGCTGCGCAGCACGTTGAAGTAGCTTTCGGCACTTTGCAGAATCAGGTTCTGTTCGGTGGCCGAGAGTTGCAAGGCTGCCTGTTCGTTAACGTCCTTGGCGGCCTGTAACTGGAACCAGCGATCGGCGCGGAAAATCGGTTGCGCGAGAGTCGCCTGATACACCGTGCCACTGCGGGTCGAGGTCAGCGATGGCTGGTCGAGCGAGGTGCGGGTGTTGTTCAGGTCGGCACCGGCGGACAGGTTGGGCAACAGCCCGGCGCGGGCCTGGGGTACGACTTCCTTCTGAGCACCGTATTGGGCGCGGGCAGCGGCGATATCGGCGTTGTTGTCCACCGCTTCCTGATAGACGCTGACCAGGTCAGTCTTGGTCGATAAAGGCGCTTCAGCTGCCCAGGCCATTCCATTGGACGCACAAGACACGGCAAGGGCCAGTGAGAGTTTGCGCAGCATGAGGCCATCCCTAAAAAAATTACGCTGATAATTTGAGCGCCAAGGCTACGGCGCGGCGCCCTGCAGCGTCAAGGCGCAGCACGGCGTAGCGAGTGTAGTTGCACGCAGGCACGGCAACAATCCGGTAATTGCGCCATTCATCATGGTGTTTGCTGCGGAGTTGGCGTTCTTTGCCGGTTGTGTCTAGACTGGCCGGGTTCTTGTCGGGGTGCCTTGCTATGAGGCTGAGATCGAATAATTTCGGATCCCGTTGAACCTGATCAGGTTAGCGCCTGCGTAGGGAACAAGATTTCTCGTCACCCGGCGAGTCCTCTTGTGCTTCGTCCGGGATGTTGTTCGACAATCGAACACCCCTCGAGCACCGAGCACAGCACCAGCTGGTTTTCCCAGCGCCCGTGCGTCCATTCGTTTACAGGTTCGCTCCGACAAAAATCCACTGCCTGGATGTGTGTCTGGAGAGCCCGTGATGACTACAAAATCAAAAATCGAAACCAATCTGAGTGAGTCGGCCAAGGTCGATCAGCAATCGGTTCAGCCGTTTACCCGCTCGCAAAAAATCTATGTCCAGGGCTCTCGCCCCGACATCCTTGTGCCGATGCGCGAAATCAGCCTGGACGTGACCCCGACCGACTTCGGCGGCGAAATCAACGCGCCGGTGGTGGTGTATGACACCTCGGGCCCCTATACCGATCCCAACGTCATCATCGACGTGCGCAAAGGCCTCGCTGACGTGCGTTCGCCGTGGATCGAAGCCCGTGGCGACACCGAGCGTCTGCCGGGTTTGAGTTCGAACTTCGGCAAGGAACGCCTCGCAGATCCGGAGCTGACCAAGCTGCGCTTCGCTCATGTGAACAACCCGCGCCGCGCCAAGGCCGGTGGCAACGTCACCCAGATGCACTACGCCCGCAAAGGTATCATCACGCCCGAGATGGAATACGTTGCCATCCGCGAAAACATGAAGCTGGAAGTGGCCCGCGCCGCTGGCTTGCTGGACCAGCAACACGCCGGCCACAGCTTCGGCGCCAGCGTGCCGAAAATCATCACCCCCGAATTTGTCCGTGAAGAGATCGCCCGCGGTCGCGCGATCATTCCCGCCAACATCAACCACACTGAACTGGAACCGATGATCATCGGCCGTAACTTCCTGGTGAAGATCAACGGCAACATCGGCAACAGCGCGCTGGGTTCGTCCATCGAAGAAGAAGTGGCGAAACTGACCTGGGGCATTCGCTGGGGCGCGGACAACATCATGGACTTGTCCACCGGTAAGCACATTCACGAAACCCGCGAGTGGATCATCCGTAACTCGCCGGTACCGATCGGTACTGTGCCGATCTACCAGGCCCTGGAAAAAGTCGGCGGCGCCGCTGAAGACCTGACCTGGGAGCTGTTCCGCGACACGCTGATCGAACAGGCCGAGCAAGGCGTCGACTACTTCACCATTCACGCCGGCGTATTGCTGCGCTACGTGCCGCTGACCGCCAAACGCGTGACCGGTATTGTTTCCCGTGGCGGTTCGATCATGGCCAAGTGGTGCCTGGCGCACCATAAAGAGAACTTCGCTTACACGCATTTCGAAGAGATTTGCGAAATCATGAAGGCCTACGACGTCAGCTTCTCCCTGGGCGATGGCCTGCGTCCGGGCTCGATTGCCGACGCCAACGACGCGGCACAATTCGGTGAGCTGGAAACCCTCGGCGAGCTGACCAAAATCGCCTGGAAGCATGACGTACAAACCATGATCGAAGGCCCGGGCCACGTGCCGATGCAGTTGATCAAAGAGAACATGGATAAGCAGCTCGAGTGCTGCGACGAGGCGCCGTTCTACACCCTCGGCCCGCTGACCACCGACATCGCGCCGGGCTACGACCACATCACTTCGGGTATCGGTGCGGCGATGATCGGCTGGTTCGGTTGCGCAATGCTTTGCTACGTGACCCCGAAGGAACACTTGGGCCTGCCGAACAAGGATGACGTGAAGACCGGGATCATTACCTACAAGATCGCGGCCCATGCTGCCGACTTGGCGAAGGGGCATCCGGGCGCGCAGATTCGCGACAATGCCCTGAGCAAGGCGCGTTTCGAATTCCGTTGGGAAGACCAGTTCAACCTGGGCCTGGACCCGGACACTGCGCGCTCGTACCACGACGAAACGCTGCCGAAGGATTCGGCCAAGGTCGCGCACTTCTGCTCCATGTGCGGGCCGAAATTCTGTTCGATGAAGATCACCCAGGAAGTCCGTGAATACGCGGCCAACCAGCGGATCGAAACCGTCGATGCGGAAATCGCCCAGGGCTTGGCGGAACAGGCCGAGAGGTTCAAGCAGGAAGGCAGTCAGTTGTACAAGAAGGTTTGATCTAACCTCAAAAGGTGGGGCCTGAAAGGGCCTCATCGCCAGCAGGCTGGCTCCCACACTGGATTTGTGGTGTTCACAAGTCCCCTGTGGGAGCCAGCCTGCTGGCGATAGCGATCCCAAAAACAACAAATGTCCCTCTGAGATAACACCCCTTGAGCATCCAACCCAGCACCTACTCCCCGGATACCGCGGTGCCGATCGACAAACGTGTCTTCGGCGGCCGTGATCTGTGTTCCCTGTGGTTCTCCCTTGGCATCGGCCTGATGGTGTTGCAGACCGGCGCTTTGCTCGCACCGGGTCTGGGCCTGTCTGGCTCGTTGCTGGCGATTTTTCTCGGCACGCTGGTCGGCGTTCTGTTGCTGGCCGCCGTCGGTGTGATCGGCAGCGACACCGGCCTGTCGTCGATGGCGGCACTCAAACTCAGCTTGGGCCGTCATGGCGCGAGTCTTCCGGCGGTGTTGAACCTGCTGCAACTGATCGGTTGGGGTTCGTTCGAAATCATCGTGATGCGCGACGCTGCCAGCCTGCTCGGCGCCCGCGCATTCAGCGAAGGCAGCCTGTTGTCGAGTGCGCTGCTTTGGACAGTTTTCTTCGGTGGTTTGGCGACTTTGCTGGCCGTCAGCGGGCCACTGACCTTCGTGCGCAAGATCTTGCGCAAGTGGGGTATCTGGCTGCTGCTGGCCGCGTGTATCTGGCTGACCTGGAACCTGTTCGCCAAAGCCGACCTTGCGGCGTTGTGGGCGCAGGCCGGTGATGGTTCGATGCCGTTCGCCGTGGGCTTTGACATTGCGATCGCCATGCCGCTGTCCTGGCTGCCGCTGATTGCCGATTATTCGCGGTTCGGCAAGCGTGCGAAAAACGTCTTCGGCGGTACGGCGCTGGGCTTCTTTATCGGTAACTTCTGGCTGATGAGCCTGGGCGTGGCCTACACCCTGGCGTTCGCGCCGAGCGGCGAAGTGAATGCCTTGCTGCTGGCATTGGCCGGTGCAGGCCTGGGGATTCCATTGCTGCTGATTTTGCTGGATGAGTCGGAAAATGCCTTTGCCGATATTCACTCGGCGGCGGTATCCAGCGGGATTCTGTTGCGCTTGAAAGTCGAGCATCTGGCCTTGGCCATCGGCGTCATCTGCACGCTGATCGCCTGCCTGGCGCCATTGGCCCAGTACCAGAACTTCCTGTTGTTGATCGGTTCGGTGTTTGCGCCGCTGTTCGGCGTGGTGCTGGTGGATCATTTCATCCTGCGCAGGCGCAGCGCTCACGTAGTGTCAGCTGCATTGCGCTGGCCAGCATTGCTCGCCTGGTTGGGCGGGGTGAGCACCTATCATCTGCTGGCCAATCTCTATCCGGACATCGGCGCAACCCTGCCGTCGCTGGTACTGGCAGGGTTGCTGCAACTGCTGCTCGGTCGGGCCTTCAGCTACGGCCGGGAAACAGTTCAGGCTTGAGAATACCGTTCAGGCGCGGGTAGGGGATCTTCAGTTCGACGTGGCCCAATGCGTAAGGCGCAAGGGTACTCACTTCGTACTTGAGGATCACCCCGCCGTAGGTCAGCGCCACATTCTGGGTTTTCACGAAGGGCCAGCTCTTCACGAACTCCGGTTCCTGATCGAGCTTGGTGCTGATCAGCCAGCTGTTGTGCGCCACTTGGGCGGCTTTCCAGAACGCCTCTTCCTGTCCCGGGATCAACATGTCCGAGAGGGTCAGCACTTTATGCTGTTGACGTGAATAGTTGATAAAACCGCGGCCCGGCGTGCCATGGGCTCCGCCGGTGTCCAGGTAGCTGGATAATTCAACGATCACCAAGCCGTCATGCTGCTCACGTACCTTGGCTTGCAGGTAACTGCTGTAGCGCGGCCCGGCACTGCTCAAGAACTGCTCGCGATACGCCGCCAGCGTTGGCGCTACGGGGGCTTCGGGTGAGGTGCGGGTCATTTGCAACAGGCGTTTTTCGATGATGCCGTCAAGTGCAGGCTCATCGGGGAAACGCAGCGTATCGATATTCACCAACGGGCATTCAGGGTTGGCACAGCCTGGTTTCAACTGTTCCGATGCGTCGCGGGTAGTTTCCAGCGGCGCCCGATAGTTGGGCTGGAACAAACTCTGGCAGGCGCCCAGGGTCAGGGCGATGGCGGCCACGGAGGCGATTTTAAAAAGCGACATGGGCGTCCTTCATAAAACAGGGAAAGGCGAAAAGTTACCCGCTTCGACTCTCAACGAAGCAGTCAGTTCGCCACTAAGCTAATTAGAGTTGGTTTCGCCCTCACCGTCTATCCCGCTGACTGGAAAGGGGCTGCATCAAACATCGCGGGCGCGTTAGGATGGCGCGAAGTCGAGGTTGCAAGTAACAAAAAGGAGCCTCGTAACGGATTTGTAGTAAACGAGGATTGTCATGACTGATTTTGCCAACGCCATTCCGACCGCCGTTGATATCGTTCGGCGCGAAAAGTGCTACGAGGGTTTCTACAAGCTCGACCGCGTGCACTTGCGTCACGAATTGTTCGCCGGTGGCATGAGTCGCGAGATCAATCGTGAACTGTTTGTTCGCCATGATGCGGTGTGCGTGCTGCCTTACGATCCGCAGCGCGATGAAGTGGTGTTGATCGAGCAGTTTCGCGTCGGCGCCATGGGCAAGATCGATAACCCGTGGCTGATCGAACTGGTCGCCGGTCTGATCGACAAGGATGAAGTACCGGAAGAAGTTGCTCACCGCGAAGCGCAGGAGGAAGCTGGGCTTGTATTCGGGGCGCTCTGGCCGATGACCAAATATTTTCCATCGCCGGGCGGCAGTAACGAATTTGTGCATTTGTACCTGGGGCGTTGCGAGACAACCGGGGTTGGCGGCCTGCATGGGCTGGAGGAAGAGGCAGAAGATATTCGCGTCACGGTCTGGGCGTTCGAAGATGCCCTGCAAGCCGTACGCGACGGACGTATTGCCAACGCGCCAAGCATCATTGCCTTGCAATGGCTGGCTTTGAACCGCGTTGAAGTGAGGGGGTTATGGTCGTAAACAAGCTGCGCGATCGCTACCGGATCGACCTCGTGGGGCTGCAAGCCTCCTGCGAGGCCAACTACGCGCGCCTGATGCGACTGCTACCGGATATGCGTAGCGAACCGGAGGCGCGGCGCATCGCCGTCACCCATGGCGACCAGATGCTGGGCGTGCTGGCTCTCGAAGTGCTGCAGGTCTGTCCGTACACCACGACCCTGCAAATACGCCAGGAACACAGCCTGCCGTGGCTGCCGGTGCCTCAACTGGAAGTTCAGGTGTACCACGACGCGTGCATGGCCGAAGTGGTCAGCGCTGAACATGCACGACGCTTCCGGGGCATCTATCCTTACCCGAACGCCGCAATGCATCAGCCGGATGAAAAGGCTCAGCTCAATCTGTTCCTGGGGGAATGGCTGAGCCATTGCCTGGCTTGCGGTCACGAGTACGCTGTTGTGCGCTAAGAGCCCTGTGTAGTTGTGAACTGCGTCCGGTTCACAGATTTCCTCTTTTGATCGCCCCCCAGCATAATTGCGGCACTTACCCATCCCGTGATCACGCCCTGGGAGAACGCCTTGCCGAGCGTATCCACATTAACCACCGCCGATCCGGCGTTGCTGGTGCAACTCTCCGACAGCCATCTGTTTGCCGAGGCGAACGGGACATTGCTGGGCATGAATACCCGCGACAGCCTGCAACAGGTCATTGAGCTGGTATTGAAGCAGCAGCCGCAGATTGATCTGATGATTGCCAGCGGCGATCTTTCCCAGGACGGGACACTGGAGTCGTATCAGCTGTTTCGTGACCTGACCCGGCAGATCGATGCGCCGGCCCGCTGGATTCCCGGTAATCATGACGAGCCGCAGATCATGGCCGAAGCAGCGGTGCAAAGTGCGCTGCTGGAGCCGGTGGTGGACATCGGCAACTGGCGGGTCACGTTGCTCGATTCGGCGGTGCCAGGGTCGGTGCCGGGGTATTTGCAGGATGAGCAATTGCAGTTACTCGCTCGCTCGTTGAGTGAGGCACCGGAGCGGCATCATCTGGTGTGTTTCCATCATCATCCGGTATCGATCGGGTGTGCCTGGATGGAGCCCATTGGCTTGCGCAATCCAGAAGCGTTGTTTGCGGTGCTGGATCGCTTTCCACAGGTGCGAGCGGTGTTGTGGGGGCATGTGCATCAGGAAATTGACCAGGTGCGCAACGGTGTGCGCCTGATCGCATCACCCTCGACCTGCATTCAGTTCGAGCCGGGCAGTGATGATTTCAAGGTGAGCGAGCAGGCGCCGGGGTATCGATGGTTGCGGTTGTTGCCGGATGGCCAGCTCGAAACAGGCGTTGAGCGTGTCACCGGTTTCGATTTTCAAATCGATTACGGCTCTAACGGCTACTGATTTATTTGTCATTTCCAAAGACCGAGGCGCGGCCATCGCGGGCAAGCCCGCTCCCACAGGGGATTTGTGAGCGCCTAAGATCCTTGTGGGAGCGGGCTTGCCCGCGATGGTGTTCGCTCAGGCAACCTGATTTCCACGCATATCCCCGATTTTCCCGACACCCTGTAAACTGCGCCTCTTTACCCGACGCACAGGGAGCTCAAATGTCCGGTTCGATCCTTTATATCCACGGTTTCAACAGCGCGCCGGCGTCGAAAAAGGCCTGTCAGTTGATTAATGTGATGGAACGGCTGGGCTTGAGCGATCAGTTGCGTGTGCCGGCCTTGCATCACCATCCCCGCGAGGCCATCGGTCAGCTGGAGCAGGCGATTGCCGAGCTGGGGCGGCCACTGCTGGTCGGCAGCTCACTCGGCGGCTACTATGCGACTCACTTGGCCGAGCGCCATGGCTTGAAAGCCCTGTTGATCAACCCTGCCGTCAGCCCACACCGGATGTTCGACGGGTTCCTGGGAACGCAGAAAAATCTGTACACCGATGAGACTTGGGAATTGACCCACGACCACATAACGGCCCTGGCCGAGCTGGAAGTGCCGGCGCCCAAGGATCCGCAGCGGTTTCAAGTATGGTTGCAGACTGGCGACGAAACGCTGGATTATCGCCTCGCCCAGCAGTATTACCGGGCCTGTGCCTTGCGCATCCAGGCGGGCGGCGACCATAGTTTCCAGGGTTTTGCCGAGCAATTGCCGGCAATGCTGAGTTTCGCCGGCATCGGCGCAGATTTGTATCAGGCGATTGATTTCACTGCACTGTGATTTGTCGCCTCTTTTTCACCGAACACTCTTTTTACAGGCGGACGACGAGACCCCATGGCCACTCCCAGCGCTAGCTCTTATAACGCAGACGCCATCGAAGTCCTCTCGGGCCTCGACCCGGTGCGCAAA
Organism: Pseudomonas sp. F-14 TE3482; assembly: GCF_053629455.1. NCBI lineage: Bacteria > Pseudomonadati > Pseudomonadota > Gammaproteobacteria > Pseudomonadales > Pseudomonadaceae > Pseudomonas > Pseudomonas sp. F-14 TE3482. The sequence continues at coordinate 641,969 of NZ_JBRJII010000001.1, read as the reverse complement.
CGCCCCGGCATGTACACCGACACCAGTCGGCCGAACCACCTCGCCCAGGAAGTCATCGACAACAGCGTCGACGAAGCTTTGGCCGGGCATGCGACATCGGTACAGGTCATCCTGCATGCCGATCACTCTCTGGAAGTCAGCGATGACGGCCGTGGCATGCCGGTGGACATTCACCCTGAAGAGGGTGTGTCGGGTGTCGAGCTGATCCTCACCAAGCTTCATGCGGGCGGCAAGTTTTCCAACAAGAACTACCAGTTCTCCGGCGGTCTGCACGGGGTGGGTATTTCTGTGGTCAACGCCTTGTCGACCGAAGTCCGGGTGCGTGTAAAACGCGACGGCAACGAATACCAGATGACTTTCGCCGATGGTTACAAAAAGACCGAGCTGGAAGTGGTCGGCACCGTCGGCAAGCGCAATACCGGCACCAGCGTGTTCTTTGCGCCGGACCCGAAGTATTTCGATTCACCGAAATTCTCCATCAGCCGCCTCAAGCACGTGCTCAAGGCCAAAGCCGTTCTGTGTCCGGGGCTGCTGGTCAGTTTTGAAGACAAGGCCACCGGCGAGAAAGTCGAATGGCATTACGAAGACGGCCTGCGCTCCTATCTGGTGGACGCGGTCAGCGAATTCGAACGCCTGCCGGACGAGCCGTTCTGCGGTAGCCTGGCCGGTAACAAAGAAGCGGTCGATTGGGCGTTGCTGTGGTTGCCCGAGGGCGGCGACAGCGTTCAGGAAAGCTACGTCAACCTGATCCCGACAGCCCAGGGCGGTACGCACGTCAACGGTCTGCGTCAGGGCTTGCTCGATGCGATGCGCGAGTTCTGTGAGTTCCGCAGCCTATTGCCGCGTGGCGTGAAGCTGGCGCCGGAAGACGTCTGGGAGCGTATCGCGTTCGTCTTGTCGATGAAGATGCAGGAACCGCAATTCTCCGGTCAGACCAAGGAGCGCCTGTCATCCCGTGAAGCGGCGGCCTTTGTTTCCGGTGTGGTCAAGGATGCCTTCAGCCTGTGGCTCAACGCCAATCCGGAAACCGGCATGCTGCTGGCGGAACTGGCGATCAACAACGCCGGCCGTCGTCTGAAGGCCAGCAAGAAGGTCGAGCGTAAACGCATTACCCAAGGGCCGGCACTGCCGGGCAAACTCGCTGACTGCGCCGGGCAGGACCCGATGCGCTCCGAGCTGTTCCTGGTGGAAGGTGATTCCGCCGGCGGTTCGGCCAAGCAGGCGCGGGACAAAGAATTTCAGGCGATCCTGCCGTTGCGCGGCAAGATTCTGAACACCTGGGAAGTCGACGGCGGCGAAGTGCTGGCCAGCCAGGAAGTGCACAACATCGCCGTGGCCATCGGTGTCGATCCGGGCTCGGCGGACATCGCCCAGCTGCGTTACGGCAAGATCTGCATCCTCGCCGACGCCGACTCCGACGGTCTGCACATCGCCACGTTGCTGTGCGCCTTGTTCGTCCAGCATTTCCGCCCGCTGGTGGATGCCGGTCACGTCTACGTCGCCATGCCGCCGCTGTACCGTATCGACCTGGGCAAAGAAATTTACTATGCCCTGGACGAAGCCGAGCGCGATGGCATCCTCGATCGTCTGGTAGCCGAGAAGAAACGCGGCAAACCACAGGTCACCCGATTCAAAGGTCTGGGTGAAATGAACCCGCCGCAGTTGCGCGAAACCACCATGGACCCGAACACGCGGCGTCTGGTGCAGTTGACGCTGGAAGATTTCGACGCGACCTCGGAAATGATGGACATGCTGCTGGCGAAAAAACGCGCTGGTGATCGCAAGTCCTGGCTGGAGTCCAAGGGCAACCTGGCCGAGGTTCTGGGCTGATGCGATTTGGCTGGGCCCTGGCGTGTGCGTTGCTGCTGACCTCGGTAACGGTTTCGGCGGAGCCTGCGCCCGAGCTGCGCCTGTTATCCGAGCATGCCGTCGACGGCATGCGCGGCGGCAATCTGTCGGGGCTGGCCCAGTGCGGCAAGGACCTGTGGACTGTTTCGGATCGGGACGATGATCAAATCTATCGCCTCGACACCCGCAACAACACCTGGCAAGCCGAAACCGTGCGCATCGACGTACCCGTGGCGCCCGATAGCGGTTTGCCTTGGGGCTTGCGTTCACGGACTTGGGTGGCATCGTTCGTGCGGGGCGGGAACCTGGATTTCGAAGGTATCACCTGCGACAGCGTCGGCAATCGTTACATCGTCAGCGAAGCGCGCGCCGCGGTGCTGCAAGTTCCGCCAATCGGGCCTGCGTCCTGGCTGAAAATCTCGCCGTTGCTGGTACGCGAAGCACGGGCCAGCGGCATGCTGCTGCACTTCAATGCATTGTTCGAAGGGCTGGCGATCAATCCGGCCGGTGACACGCTGTGGCTGGCCGCCGAACGTGAGCGCCGCGGTTTGCTGATGATCAAGCGCCAGCAAACGGTCTGGGACTGCAAGGGGGGGTGTGTGCTGCTGAGTGAAGCCGGGGTGGAGATGCAACCAGCGCAATTTCCCAAGGCCAGAACGCGCTCCCGGGATTTTGCCGATCTGTCATTGTTCGACGGCAAGCTGTTTACCCTTGAGCGCAACGTCTTTCAGGTTTGCCGCCGTGATGCAGTGACAGCCAAGGTGGAGCGCTGCTGGTCGTTTGCCGACGAGGCCTTGCAGGAAAACCGTCGTTATTCGCAGCCCTTTGGGCTGGCGGAAGCGTTGATCGTGGACGCCGATGGTGCCTGGATCGGTATCGACAACAATAATGGTGCGCGCGTCGACGGCGAGAAACGCCCGATAGTCTGGCGCTTTGCCGCGCCTGAAGGTGGCTGGAGTGCCAAGCCATGAGTCAACAACCGCCAGGCAAACGCGCCGGTCGAGTATTGATGGTACTGGCCTGGTGCGCGGCGTTGTTTCTGGCAACACGGTTTTTCGGTCAATGGGAAGAGCGCCAGCAAAACCCGAATGGGGTGGTCAGCTCCGAACAGGGCGAAGGTTTTATCGAAGTGAAGCTGATCAGTAACAGTCAGGGGCATTTTGTCGCCACTGGCCAGATCAACGGCCAGCCGGTGGATTTCATGCTCGACACCGGCGCGACCGATGTGGCGATCCCGGCCGAAATGGCCGAGCGACTGAAACTGGAAAAAGGCTTCGGGGTGACCCTGAGCACGGCCAATGGCTTGAGCGAGGGTTATCGAACCCGGCTCGACCGCCTGCAATTGGGCGACATCGTGCTGCGTGACGTTCGCGCGCTGGTGGCGCCCGGTTTGCACGGCAATCAGGTGCTGCTTGGTATGAGCGCACTGAACAAACTTGAATTTACCCAGCGCGGTGGCACCATGCTGCTGCGCCAGACAACGAACTGATGAGGCCCGCATGAGCGACTCCCTTGATCTCAGCCTGGACGGTGTAGAACGCCGGTCACTGGCTGACTTCACCGAAAATGCCTACCTCAACTACTCCATGTACGTGATCATGGACCGTGCCTTGCCGCATATCGGCGACGGCCTGAAACCGGTACAGCGGCGCATTATCTATGCGATGAGCGAGTTGGGGCTGGACGCCGATTCCAAACACAAGAAGTCGGCGCGTACCGTCGGTGACGTGCTCGGTAAGTTCCACCCGCACGGCGACTCGGCGTGCTACGAAGCCATGGTCCTGATGGCCCAGCCGTTCAGCTACCGCTACACGTTGGTCGACGGCCAGGGTAACTGGGGTGCGCCGGACGATCCGAAGTCCTTCGCCGCCATGCGTTACACCGAAGCGCGGCTATCGCGTTATTCCGAAGTGCTGCTCAGCGAACTGGGCCAGGGCACCGCGAACTGGGGCCCGAACTTCGACGGCACACTGGAAGAGCCTTTGGTGTTGCCGGCCCGTTTGCCGAACATCCTGCTCAACGGCACCACCGGTATCGCCGTGGGCATGGCCACCGACGTACCGCCACATAACCTGCGCGAAGTCGCGACCGCTTGCGTGCGCTTGCTCGATGAGCCTAAAGCCACGGTCGAGCAGCTCTGCGAACACATTCAAGGCCCGGATTACCCGACCGAAGCGGAAATCATCACGCCCCGCGCCGACCTGCTGAAAATCTACGAAACCGGCAAGGGCTCGGTGCGCATGCGCGCCGTGTACCACATTGAAGACGGCGACATCATCGTCACCGCGCTGCCGCACCAGGTGTCCGGTGCCAAGGTGCTGGAACAGATCGCGGGCATGATGCAGGCCAAGCCCTCCAAGGCTCCGCAGATCGCTGACCTGCGCGACGAGTCCGACCACGAAAACCCGTGCCGCATCGTGATCATTCCCGGTGCCCGCAAAAACTTCGATCACGACGCGCTGATGCAGCACCTGTTCGCCAGCACCGAGCTGGAGTCGAGCTACCGGGTCAACATCAACATCATCGGTCTGGATGGCAAGCCGCAGTTGAAAAACCTGCGGGCCTTGCTGGTCGAGTGGCTGGAGTTCCGGGTGCAGACCGTGCGTCGTCGTCTGCAATTCCGCCTGGACAAGGTTGAGCGTCGCCTGCACCTGTTGGACGGTTTGTTGATCGCTTACCTCAATCTGGATGAAGTGATTCACATCATCCGCACCGAGGAACACCCGAAAGCCGCACTGATCGAGCGTTTCGCCCTGAGCGAAATCCAGGCCGATTACATCCTCGACACCCGTTTGCGTCAGTTGGCGCGACTGGAAGAAATGAAGCTGCGTGCTGAGCAGGATGAACTGCTCAAGGAGCAGGCCAAGCTGCAAGCCCTGCTGGGCAGCGAAGCCAAGCTGAAAAAGCTGGTACGCACCGAGCTGATCAAGGACGCCGAAACGTATGGCGACGACCGTCGCTCGCCAATCGTCGAGCGTGCAGAAGCCAAGGCCTTGACTGAGCACGATCTGCTGCCGAACGAGAAAGTGACCGTAGTTCTGTCGGAAAAAGGTTGGGTTCGCTCTGCCAAGGGGCACGAAATCGACGCCACCGGGCTTTCCTACAAGGCCGGGGATGGTTTCAAGGCCTTAGCGCCCGGTCGCTCCAACCAGTTTGCAGTGTTTATCGACTCCACTGGTCGCAGCTATTCGGTGGCTGCACACACGCTGCCCTCGGCCCGTGGCCAGGGCGAGCCGCTGACCGGCCGCCTGACGCCTCCGCCAGGGGCGAGTTTCGAATGTGTGCTGATGCCTGAAGACGATTCGCTGTACGTGATCGCCTCCGACGCCGGTTACGGATTCGTGGTCAAGGGTGAAGACCTGCAAGCCAAGAACAAGGCGGGCAAGGCCCTGCTGAGTTTGCCGAACAACGCCAAAGTGATTCTGCCGCGCCCGGTAGCCGATCGTGAGCACAACTGGCTGGCCTCGGTGACCACCGAAGGTCGGCTGCTGATTTTCAAAATCAGCGATCTGCCACAATTAGGTAAAGGAAAAGGGAATAAGATCATCGGGATTTCCGGTGAACGTGTTGCCAGTCGCGAAGAATATGTCACGGACATTGCCGTTTTGCCCGAGGGTGCCACTTTGGTGCTGCAGGCCGGAAAACGTACCTTGTCACTGAAGGCGGACGACCTCGAACACTACAAAGGTGAGCGTGGACGTCGCGGTAACAAACTGCCACGTGGCTTTCAGAGGGTTGATGCGCTGTTCGTCGAAAACCTCAATTAAGCGTCCTAGAGCGCTCGATCTACGATTTAAAGCGTAGATCGACGCTTTGCCGCTGGAGTCGGAACGCATATTCACGGATGATATGGCCTTTCAAGCGCCGGCGTAGCCGAGCGTTCTTCATATTTTTTGAGTATTTTCACTGTGGTTAGCCTTGTGGCAGCCACCTGGATGGGACGATGACTGCTCTGCGCCTTCCTTTTATTTTGATGCTCGCCGGCGTACTTGGCCTGGCGGGTTGCAGCGTTCACCAACCGGTGTCGCTGTATCAGCTGGACAGCGGAAGTCCGGCTCAGCCTGCGCAAAGCGCTGGCATGGCGGTATTGCTGGGCCCGGTAACGGTTGCCGACTACCTGCAACGCGAAACCTTGTTGCAGCGTCAGCCCGATGGCAGCCTGCAAGCTTCGGCTGATGGTCGTTGGGCGGGTAGCCTGTCTTCCGACATCGATCAGCTGTTGCTGCGTCAGGTCGCCGGCCATCTGGACAGCCAGCGCGTTGTCCTGGCACCGGCGACATTAGGCTTCACGCCGGATGTTCAGGTGCTGCTGACGATCACGCGTCTGGACTCGGGTGCATCGCAACCGGCGATCCTTGATGCCCAATGGCGGCTGATTGACCGTCGTGGTCAGGTGCGTGATAACCGCATCATTCATCTGCAGGAACAGCACACCGGCGGGACTGCGGCTCAGGTTCAGGCTCAGGGTGTGTTGCTGCAGCGTCTGGCCGAGCAGCTGTCGACGGCGCTCAAGCCACTGGCGAACCAGCCGCCGATCGCCGAAGCACCTCGCAAGCCAGCTGCCAAACCTGTGACACCGGCAGCAGAACCGGAGAAGCAGCCGAAAATCCCGATGGCTTCGCCGATTCGCACGGATATGGAAGTGTTCAGGTTCTAAGCCTGGATTGATCCAAAGCAAAGCCCGCCATTGATGCGGGCTTTGTTGCTTCTGCAGAATGAAATTTTCAGTGCTTCTGATGGCCTCTTCGCGAGCAAGCCCGCTCCCACAGGGATTTCTGTCGTACACAGGTTTTTTATTCGCAGAGGTCAATGTGGGAGCGGGCTTGCCCGCGAAGGCGTCGGGACAGGCAACAAAAAGCCCAGATCAAAAGATCGCAGCCTTCGGCAGCTCCTACAGGGACCGTGTAGACCGCGGCCTTGCAGGTGCATGCGAACTTTGTAGGAGCTGCCGAAGGCTGCGATCTTTTCAGACGGTCACCAAAAAGCCCGCAGACGATCACTCATCTGCGGGCTTCTTTACAGCAGGGCTAAGGCTTACGCCCGGCGCTCGTGCATCCGCGCCAGTTGCCGTTCCAGCATCGACGGATAAGGCTCCATCAAGCGCTCTACGCAACATGCACCTTCAGGGCTGGCGATCGGGCGGATCCGCGCACGCTGGCGAATCAGCGCGTCGTCGCTGATCTTGCGCTCCACCAGCAGCAGATTGCGGCTGTGTTGCGACAGGGCCAGGGCATCCTGTGCGGTTTCAGTCAGCAGCAGGTCGATCTGACTCAGACCGAACAACTCGTCACCCAGCGTCAGACCCAGCTGCAATTGCAGGGTGATTCCGCTGTCGGCGACTTCGATCTGCAACTGATGACCCAAGGCACGCAGCAACTCGCCGCAGCAGATGGCGTTGGTCAGGTAATCGTCGCCGCTGTCTTCGGTGTGGAACAGCATCAGCGTGCTGCCATCATTCAATGTGTGCAGCTCACTCTGGTAAAGCGACGCAGCCTGATCGAGGCAATCGCGGTAGCGTTTCAGCAGCTCTTCCAGACGTGCGCGGGGCAGGCGGCGCAATTGATCTTGCGCACCCAGCTGCACGGCCAGTACCGCGCTGTGCTGCGGCAGGTTCGATACCTTCGGCTTTACGACTGGTTTCTGTGCGCTGTCTGTCGCGTCGTCACGTAGATCGGCAAACGGATCTTCGTCGTCCTCATCGTCTTCGACGGTGCTGACAGTGCGTCGCGGCGCAGGCTTGAGGCCGGCGACAGGCCTGGTTTCGTCGAAACTCGGATCGCGCAGGTTGCGCACTTCGAAGGCCGGATCGGTTTCGTCGTCGTAATCGCTGTCGTCGAACTCCGGTTCTGGCACGGGCTCGGGCTCGGCAGGCTCCGGCGCGAAATTGGCGTGTAGCTGACGAGCGAGATCGCCAACTTCATCCTGACGCTCGGTGGCCGGGGTGTATTCGTCGATATTGCGCAGCCACACCCGCAGCTGCAGCAGCGGCGTGGAGATATTGCGCCCCAGGCGCAGACTCAAGGCCAGGGACAGCGCCAGCAGAATCGCACTCAGGATGCCCATGCTTTGCAGGCTGATGGTCATCGGCTGCTGAAACTGGTCCATGTCCAGGCTGATGCGCAGTTGCCCGGCGGTCACGTCCTGAAAGGTGATCTTGCTCTGGTACATGCCCTCGGCTTCGCCCAGCAGGCTATGCTTGGGACGCTGACCGGCTTCGGCGAGGATGCGGTTATCCACGCTGTAAATGGCAGCATGGGCCACCAGTTTGTTCTTGGTCAGGTTGTTGAGCAGCACGTTCAGGCTGAGGATGTCATTGGACACCAACAGTTCCGTGGCTGAGGTCGCGGTCTGGGTGGTCAGGCTTTCGCCCAGGGCATCCGCCTGCTCGTGCATGGCCTGCTTGAACTGCAAGCCCATCACACAGGCATAGATCACCAGGGCCAGAGCGACCAGGATCACGTTATGGCTGGCAATGCGCAATGCGATCGGTACACGGCGATGACGCAGTGCCCGGAAGATCAGCAGAAAGAAGTTATCGGTTTTTACTGGCGTGGGCCGGTTCACTTGAGCTCGGCTCTTTGTCCGTGAAGTTGACGCGCAGTATAGCGACAGGCCCTAGGCCGTCAAAGCGCTCGCGGTGCCCGATGGTCACTGAAAATGGGTAGAATGCGGTTTTTTTCCACCTGCGGGGGTGCGCCTTGCGCGAAATCGTCCTGATAAACATCACGGGAGTCGACCGTCCGGGTCTGACTGCGGCCATTACCGGCGTTCTGGCCCAGGGTGGTGTGAACATTCTCGACATTGGTCAGGCGGTGATCCACGACACCCTGTCGTTTGGCATCCTGGTTGAAATTCCCGATACCGAACAAGGTAACTCGGTGCTCAAGGACATCCTGTTCAAAGGCTATGAGCTTGAGCAACAAGTGCGTTTCACGCCGGTGTCCGAAGAGGATTACCAGCAGTGGGTCGGCAATCAGGGCAAGAAACGCCACATTGTTACCCTGCTGACGCGCAAAGTGACCGCCGAGCAATTGCAGCGCGTGAGCTCGATCACCGCAAAATATGGGCTGAACATCGATCATATCGATCGCCTGTCCGGGCGCATGCCGCTGGACACTCCGGCCGACAAAGGCAAAGGCTGCATCGAGTTTTCCGTGCGCGGCGAGGCGGCAGACCCGCAAGCGCTGCGGGCCGAATTTCTCAGCGTCGCTCAAGAACTGAACGTCGACATCGCCTTCCAGGAAGATTCACTGTTCCGCCGTAACCGCCGTCTGGCGGTGTTCGACATGGACTCGACGCTGATCGAAGCCGAAGTCATCGACGAACTGGCCAAGGCCGCCGGTGTGGGCGATCAGGTGTCTGCGATTACCGAACGGGCGATGGCCGGCGAGCTGGACTTCCGCGCCAGCTTCAAAGAGCGCCTGGCCTTGCTGCAAGGTCTGGACGTCAGCGTGCTGGACTCCATCGGCGCCTCGCTGCGCCTGACCGAAGGCGCCGAAACCCTGTTCGCCGAACTCAAGCGGCTGGGCTACAAGACGGCGATTCTGTCGGGCGGCTTCACCTACTTCGCCAAGCAACTGCAAGCCAAGTTGGGCATCGACTACGTGTTCGCCAACGAACTGGCTGTGGTCGATGGCAAAGTTACTGGCGTGGCAGTCGAGCCGATTGTCGATGCGCAACGCAAGGCGGATCTGCTGCGTGAGCTGGCGCATAAGGAAGGTTTGCGTCTGGAGCAGACGATTGCCGTCGGTGACGGTGCCAACGACCTGCCGATGCTGGCGATTGCCGGGCTGGGTGTAGCGTTCCGTGCCAAGCCGCTGGTCAAGCAATCAGCGAAGCAGGCGATTTCCACCCTTGGGCTGGATGGCGTGCTGTATCTGCTGGGCTTCCGGGATCGCGACGGGCAGCTCTAAAAAGATCAAAAGATCGCAGCCTTCGGCAGCTCCTACATGGGTATGTGGACACCAGTAGGAGCTGCCGAAGGCTGCGATCTTTTGCTTTTGGGCTCCCCGTTACAGCGACTTCCACAACGAATCAAATTCTTCCGCTACCCCGACCACGCCGCTCCCCGCGGCGTTTTCGTTTCTGGCTGTCTCAAGCGAACGGTAGGCAAACTGATTAAAGCTGTTGGTGCTCGACACCCGCCGCTCCAGCCCGGCCCGGCGTTCCTCGCCGTTGGTATTGATCAACACCTTATTGCCTTCCTGGAACGGCAGGCGCGGCGTGAGCAGGGTGGCCGGCAGGTCGATGGCACTGATGGCGGGCAGCAACAGCCCGCGCAAGTACTGGCTGTGCTCGTCGTGGGAGCGTATCAGCTGCAGGCCGCAGGGTTCGGCGCAAGGCGCGACTTGCTCGATACCCATCTGCGTGCCGCCGCCCCGCACCTGTCGGATCCAGCGCACCACTGCAATGCTCCAGCCTTGACCGGCGGTATCCTCGATACCGACCATTTCGCCAGCCTGTAGCTCGGCGGGCACCGCGCCGGGCCAAGCCAGGCAATAGCCGCCAGGACTGTGATTGATCACCGGCAGCGCATAGGTCGGGAAATGCTGCTGGCGGTCGGATGCCTCGTGGCTGTCATCGTTTTGAAGGTGCGGGTATTCGATCTCTTCGTAGGGCAGCAGCGTGTCTGCCGTGCCATGAGGGGCGGCGTCGAAGGCGTGGCGCCATTGGTCTTTGGCGCGAGCTGTCGGGTCGGTCGCCGAGAACTGCGCGGGGCGGGCGCCGGGTTTTTTCAGGATGTCGTTGAACGAGCGTTGCCCGCCCAGATAAAAGTGCAAAGCGCTCATACCCACGCACAGGGTCAACGTGCCGTGGCCGACAGTGCGCTGGAAACTGCGCTCGGCGGCCTGGCCCCAGGCGGCATGCAGGTGTTGCAGCGTATCCAGATTCAGCCCCACCGGAATGGGCAACGGCGAGACCTTGTCGGCCGACTGCTGCAGATGGTTTTCGATGGCCATGACCAAGGGTTGCGGGTCGATCCCCAGCAAACGCTCCTGTTGTTCGGCGAGGAATTTGGAGCGGTAGCGCGGCCCGGTGTCGAGATCCGGGGCGATGGCAAACAGCCCGTTGTCCAGTTTGGCCGGTTGCAGCTTGATCCACTGGCTCCAGGGTTCGAGCACCTCGGCGAGCCGGGCGATCTGGTTCTGGCGCAGCTGATTGCAGCGTGAAGCACCCAGCAGAAGGGCGACGACATAGGTTTGCTCGATGCTCAGCTTTTGCGTCTGGCTGGCCAGTTCATCGCGCACACTCAGATTTTGCAGTTGGAACTGACAGCCAATCCGATACAGCTGATGCAGTTCCAGCCACAGGTTTTCGGGCACCGGGCAATAGAGTTCAGTGGCGCGGATCAATGCGCCGTTCAGGCAATGGATTGCCCGCTGCAAAGCCTGGGTCAGCAGCGGCGCGCGATCCTTAGTGAAGCGCGGCGTGACGCGAATGACGATTTGCTTGTAGCCGATCGCCAAGTGGCTCTGCAGCGCCTGGCAAAGGTTGGCGATCTTGCGCGAGCGCTCGTCGAGCACAATGGCCTGATGCAGGAAATGCCGCTCCAGATGCTTGCAGACGTAATACACCTCGGGCCGCAGCAATTCGAGCAATTGCAGGCGATTATCGCTGGGTGTGAGCAGTTGATTAAGTTCGCTCAAGCCTTGATACAACTGGCGAGCGGTTTCGCCGATGTTGGCTTTGGGCAGGTTGGCGATCCAGCGCTTGAGGTCGCGAGGCGTGGCTTCGCAGAAAGACAAACGCGACTGCGTCGGGATCGGTGCGCGTAGCAGCAGGACAGGATTGGTCTCATTCATGCCGTAGACAAACTCCGACCGGGAAATGGGCAGTGAATGACTTGACTGTAGCAGCTATGAACGCGGAGGGGGTGTCGCGATATTTACGTCACGCTTGCCTTCGTAGGAGCTGCCGAAGGCTGCGATTTTTTTCAGAGCGCGCCGTAGATCAAGATCAAAAGATCGCAGCCTTCGGCAGCTCCTACAGGGGGAATGCGCCGCCCGGAAGAAATTCGGGGCGGCGGGCCCGGGATCAGGCGCTTGGCAAGCCGATGCTCTGACCCATCTGCACTGGCGAAAGAGCGCCCAGTCCTTCAGCCCATTTCACTTGATCCGGCCCGAACAGCACGACAGCCGTAGAGCCGAGTTTGAAGCGACCCAGCTCCGCGCCTTTTTCCAGATGGATCGGCGCACGGGCGGCTTCATCGTAACGGAAGGTTTTCAGTTCGCGTTTTGGCGGCGTGATCAGCCCGGCCCAGACAGTTTCGATCGACGCCACAATCATCGCGCCCACCAGCACCACGGCCATCGGGCCACGTTCGGTGTCGAAAATGCACGCCACACGCTCGTTGCGCGCGAACAGCTCCGGTACGTTTTCAGCGGTGGTCTGGTTGACCGAGAAGATGCGGCCGGGGATGTAGACCATCTCGCGCAGAGTGCCGGCCAGCGGCATGTGCACGCGGTGGTAATCCTTGGGCGACAGGTAAATGGTGGCGAAATCACCGCCCATGAATGGCGCTGCGTTGGCCGCGTCACCCCCCAGCAGTTCCAGCACGCTGAAGCTGTGACCCTTGGCCTGGAAAACGCGACCGTGTTCGATCGGGCCAAGCTGGCTGACGGCGCCATCGGCCGGGCTGAGGATCGCGCCTGGGGTTGGGTCCAGCGGGCGCGCGCCGTCTTTCAAGGCGCGGGTGAAGAACGCATTGAAGTGCTCGTAAGCCGTCAGGTCTTCGACCAGTGCCTGGGACATGTCCACTTGATAACGCTTGGCGAACCAGGCGGTTAAGGCGTTCTTGAACCAGCGCACGCGGCATTCGGCAATGCAGCCGGCCAGTCGCGAGAGCAAGTGATGAGGCAGCAGGTATTGGCTGAGGATAAACAAACGCTTATTCATTAACTGTCCTTGAAAAACTTAAATCTCTACGGGCGTGTCGGGATGGTTGCCCCATTCGCCCCAAGAGCCGGCGTAACCTTTGACTCGCGGATAACCGAGCGACTTGGCTACTAGATACGTGAAGCCAGAACGATGGTGAGTCTGGCAGTGGGTAATGACTTCTTTGTCTTTGGTGATACCGAGTTGTTTCAGGATTTCTGGCATGTCGGTGCGGATGCGCAGGTTGCGTGCCTGATCCATGCCGGCTGTCCATTCGAAATTGACCGCGCCCGGAATGTGCCCGCCCTTGGCTGCCAGCACTTTTTCGCCGGAGTATTCCTGCGGCCCGCGTGCGTCCCAGATCGCCAGGTCAGCGGCACCGAGACGGCTTTGCAGGTATTCGCGGGTGGCGGTGGGTTCGTCGTGCAGCGTCAGGGCGACTGGTCCACCGACCGCTGGCGGGATCTGGATCGACATGGGCATGCCTTCCGCCAGCCAGGCCTTCAGGCCACCATCGATATAGTGATACTTGCTGTGGCCGATGACATCCAGCAGCCAGATAAAGCGCCCGGCCCAACCGCCGCCTTCGTCGTCATAGACGACATAGACCGCATCGGGGTTGTGTCCCAGTTCGCCGAACAATGCTTCAAGCGCGGCTTGGGTCGGCAGCAGGCCTGGCGCAGGCGCCTGACCCAGTTGAGTGCGTTTTGGATCGACAAAGCGTGCCCCGGGAATATGCCCTGCGGCATAGCGGGCGCTGCTGGTCAGGTCCACCAGAATCAGTTCGCGGGAGTCGAGACGCGGGAGCAGGTCGCTCGGCTCGATCACCAGCGCCAAGCCAGAGAAGTCAGACATGTGAGGTCTCCAGAGCACAAAGGGGAGGATTGTAGCGCAGCGTCATGAGGGCCTGTTATCAGTTATTTCGGCGCAGGAAATAACTGAATCTGTGGCGAGGGGGGCTTGCCCCCGTTCGGCTGCGAAGCAGTCGCAAATCCGCTGCATGCGGTGTGCCTGGTAGAACGAGGTTGCAGGTTTTGGGACTGCTTCGCAGTCCAGCGGGGGCAAGCCCCCTCGCCACAGGTCTTGATCTTCACTTAACTGACTGGCATCAGCCCCTAGCGCTGGCTAAAACTGTGCAGGGCTTTTTCAATGCACTGCGCGGTTTTGCCGAACGCCTGCACGGTGATTTCCGAGAACGGCCCGCCGCCCTGATCCGCCACCACGATCATGATCACTCGACCATTGTTGACCAGGGAGCGCAGCAGCAGGTGTTCACCGCAGAACTGCGAACGCAGGCTGGCCGGCAACAGGGCCGAGAATTGGGCGTTGTTGGCCGGCGTCAGGCGCACCTGAGCCTGTTGTGCGAGCAGACGCTGAAGCACCGCACTCTGGCTGACCACCAGGTTCAGGCCGGCCACTTCTTTGGGCAGCCCGGCAATCTGGTGCACGCGCAGACTGGCGTGTGTGCGATCGGCCATCAGGATCATCACACGCCGCATGCCACACGCCACCAAGGCATCTCGGGCCGATGTGGTCAAGTGCATGGCATTGGTAAACCGGCTCGGCTCCACCAGCAATTCGGCGCATTGTTTACGCCACTTCGCCAGGTCTTCGGCGGTGGGCGCCGGGGCCGGCAGCAAGCCGGCGTGAACGCGGTTCATGCCCGCCGGCCAGATCAACGCTTCGGCCGGGTGCCAGAGGTCCGGCATGGCATGTTGCCGGGCGCTGTTGGCAGCCTGTTGGTGCAACTGTTGCTGCACTTCATCCATCGGCATTTGCAGATAAAGGCTGGTCAGGTACTGCCAGCGTTCACAGTGCGGACTGTCCCAGGCCTGTTGTGCCGACAACGCCAGACCATTGGCCAGCAGCACGGTGTTGGCGGGCTGATTAAGCCAGCGCCGCAACGTCGGGTCGTCATCGAGACGATTCTGTTGGCGTAGCGGGTGATCATCGTCCCGTGCAATGCGCAGGACTTTCACCAGTTCGCGTTGTTCATTGAGCAGCAGCCGATAACCCTGCTGGACCCAGATTGGCAAACGCCAGACATCCACCAGCGCCATACAGATTTCCAGCAGACGCACGCCGAACAATTGCTTTTCGACTTTGCGCGCCGACTCGCCTTTATGGATGACCCGCAGTTCCCATTCTTCAAGCATCTGCGGATGGGTCAACGCCATGGGCCACAGTGGCGAAAGAAACAGCAGGCTGCCCCAGTGGATGTCCTGCCACAACCGCGCCAGGCGACTGGCAAAAAAACCATTGGCCTGTTGAGTGGCGTGCTGACTGATCAGCTGAAGCTGGCGCAGGGCAACGGGGATCTGCGATTGGGGTTCGGCGGGTAAGCGCTCGAGCAATTCTTCGGTGCGTTTCAAACCAAGGCGATTAATTGCCACTTCGAGATTTTCAGCAGGCGTGGCCATGCTGCCATGAGTGTGGCGATTGGCTTCGCGAATCACACTCAAGGCCAGGGCCGGGCTGTCCTGCATCATTTCGGCAATGTCGCGCAGCGCGCTGCGGCTATCGCGGATGGCTTTGCAGACGCGGTCGTGACTGGCTTGCGGAACCGGCAGGCGCACACCATCGAGCAGCTTGACCCAGCCTTCGAGCGTGGTCGGTTTTGGCGTTGGGACGTTCGTTTCGTTAGCCATGTCTGGACGCTGCTTTACCTATCCCTGCGTGGGCCAAATTGGCTTTTCGCCTTATCTGGCTATAGTCTGGCGCAGTTTTGCCGATAAGGAGAAGAAGAGATTTTTTAACTTCCGAATATGACCTTGAACCCGACTCAGTAAGTGCTCTCCTACCTATGGCTAAAATTATCGGCATCATCGTCGTATTCGCGAGCGTGCTCGGCGGATACGTGCTTTCCCACGGCAAGATTGCCGCCCTCATTCAGCCTTTCGAGGTGATGATTATCGGTGGCGCGGCCCTTGGTGCATTCCTGCAGGCCAACCCCGGTCATATGACGATGCACGTGCTCAAGAAGTCTTTGGGCATGTTCAGTTCGCGTTTCAACCACACCTTCTACCTGGAAGTGTTGGGGCTGATTTACGAGATTCTTAACAAGAGCCGTCGCGAAGGCATGATGGCAATCGAAGGCGACATCGAAGATGCCGCTGCGAGCCCGATCTTCGCCAAGTACCCGGCAGTCCTGAAAGATGACCGCATGACGGCGTACATCTGCGATTACCTGCGAATCATGTCCTCCGGCAACATGGCTCCCCATGAGCTTGAAGGCTTGTTCGACATGGAACTGACCAGCCTCAAGGAAGACCTGGATCACCCCTCCCACGCCGTCAACGGCATCGCCGATGCCATGCCGGGTTTCGGTATCGTTGCGGCGGTATTGGGTATCGTGGTGACCATGGCTTCGCTGGGTGAAAGCGACCAGAAAATGATTGGCTTGCACGTAGGTGCAGCTCTGGTAGGTACCTTCTTCGGTATTCTCGCGGCCTATGGTTTCTTTGGCCCGCTGGCCCACGCTCTGGGCCACGATGCCAAGGAAGAACTGAACGTCTACGAAGCCATCAAGGCCTCGCTGGTGGCTTCGGCTTCCGGCATGCCGCCATCGCTGGCAGTGGAATTCGGTCGCAAGGTTCTGTACCCGGCGCACCGTCCTAGCTTCGCTGAGCTGGAACAAGCGGTTCGCGGTCGCTAAGTCATGGAAAATAACCAGCCGATAATCATCAAGCGCGTAAAAAAGTACGCGGGCGGGCATCACGGGGGCTCCTGGAAAATCGCCTTCGCGGACTTCGCGACGGCGATGATGGCGTTCTTCCTGGTGTTGTGGCTGTTGTCCACGGCAACGCCGGAACAGAAGATCGCCATTGCCGGTTACTTCAAGGACCCGGTCGGTTTCAGCGAAAGCGGCACGCCATACATCATCGATCTGGGCGGCTCGCCGACCCTGGCCCCGGAGAACACCCTCAACCCCGAGGTGAAATCCCAGCCTCAACCGGACAAGGTGACTATCGACGCCGAACAGGTCGAAGGCATGGCCGAGCAGGTTGAGAAAGAGCGCCTGGAATTGCTGCTGCAAGAGTTGCAGAACAAGGTCGAAGAAAACCCGCAGTTGCAGAAGTTCAAGGATCAGATTCTCTTCGAGATTACCCAGGACGGTTTGCGCATCCAGATCGTGGACGCCGAAAACCGCCCGATGTTCGACTCCGGCAGTGCGCGTCTGAAGCCGTATTTCGAAGACATCCTGCTGGCCATGGCCGACACCATCAAAGCGGTGCCGAACAAGATCAGCATCAGCGGCCACACCGATGCCAAGCCGTACTCGGGCACCGGCGACTTCGGCAACTGGGAACTCTCGGCCAACCGCGCCAACGCGGCTCGCCGTGCATTGATCGCCGGCAGCTATCCGGACGCTCAGGTCGCGCGGGTCGTCGGTTACGCTTCGTCGGCATTGTTCGATCGGGAGAACCCGTTCAACCCGGTCAACCGCCGCATCGACATCGTCGTGCTGACCAAAAAAGCCCAGCGTGCCATCGAAGGTTCGCAAGGTGCCGAACCTGCGCCAGTGCCGACGCAAGGGCAGGGCGGCCCGGGCGAAGTGCCCACGCCGCCAGCCGATCCGAATGCCTTGCCGGCGGATAAGGAGCCGCTTCCGGCACATGAGCTTCGGGAGCGGTTGAATCTGTTTGATGATCCGGTGCCGAAACCAGCCCCCAAGCAGTGACCTACAAAAAAGCCGACAGCGATGTCGGCTTTTTTGTGCCTGTACGCTGCTCCACATCAGTATTCGCTGCCCCTTCGGTCGCAGACGTAACATTCTGAAACGCCGGAAGGTTCGGATGGGATATCAAGATGCATCCTACATAAATCCCTTTTTCCTCTTGCTAACGTACTCGGCAGTTTGCGTTTGCTCACGCCGGGGATGGCATGGGCATCGCGATTTGTATCCTCATTCGGCTTAAGGACGAGCCACGGAAAAGCAAAAGGATAAGCGCATGTTCGCCCCCGCCAATGTTGCTCACTTCACGTTACTGATCCCGACTGTTCCTAACGATTTCAAAGTCCTCACCTTTGAAGGTACTGAAGCCATCAGTGCCTTGTATGCGATCCAGATTGAACTGGTCAGTGAACACCCTGCTTTCGATCTGGAGAGCCTGCTCAGTCAGCCTGCTTTTCTCCAGTTTGGCCTTAACGGGGAAGGTCTTCACGGTCGTATCGAAGATGTGTTCAGGGGGGAAACCGGCAAACGCCTGACCCGTTATCACCTGACCCTCGTACCGACGCTGCACTACCTGCAGTTCAGCCACAATCAGCGGATTTTCCAGAAGCTGACGGTGCCGCAAATCATCGCTCAGGTACTCAAAGGCCACGGCATTCAGGCCGATGCGTTTACCTTCCATGTCAGTACCAGCCCCGAGCGCGAGTACTGCACGCAGTATGGGGAAAGTGATTACGAGTTCGTCCAGCGCCTGTGCGCCGAAGACGGCATCGCGTGGCATCACCAGCATTCACCGCAAGGCCATGTGCTGGTGTTCACCGATGACCAGACCTGGTTCCCCAAACTGGGTGCAACCCCCTATCTGCAAGACTCCGGCATGGTGGCGGAGCACCCGGTCGTCAGCCAGTTCTCCATGCGTTTCAGCACCCGCCCCAGCACCACCACGCATCGGTACTACGACTTCCAACGCCCGAGTCTATTGCTGGAAAGCCGCTTCACCGCTGAGTTTCACCCTGAGCTTGAAGACTATCGCTATCCGGTCTTTATCGAAAACGAAAAGCGCGGCAAACAGCTGGCCCGGCAGGCGCTGGAACGGCACCGTACCGATTACCAGTTGGTCGAAGGTAAAAGCGATCAGCCAAGCCTGCGCAGCGGTCACTTCTTCGACCTGACGGAACATCCGGATAAAACTTGCAACGATTTGTGGCTGCTGCTCAGTGTGTCGCACGCCGGAAAGCAACCCCAGTCACTGGAAGAGGTGATCACCAGCGACACCAAACCCGAGGACGGCTTCATCCAAGGCTACCGCAACCGCTTCAGCGTCATTCCATGGGATGTGTTTTACCGGCCACCGCTACCTGCACCAAGACCGACGCTGGTCAGCCAGACCGCCCGCGTCACCGGCCCCGCCGGCGAGGAGATCTATTGCGATGAGTATGGTCGCGTCAAAGTCGAGTTCCCTTGGGACCGGGCCGAACTCAACAGCGAAAAAAGCAGTTGCTGGCTGCGGGTATCTACCCACTGGGCAGGTAAAAATTTTGGAGCGGTGACCATTCCGCGTATCGGCATGGAAGTCATGGTCACCTTTCTGGACGGCAATCCCGATAACCCGCTCATTACCGGATGCGTGCCGAACAAGGTCAATGCAGTGCCCTATCCCTTGCCCGAAAACAAGACCAAAACCGTATTGCGTAGCCACAGCTCCCCCAGCACGGGCGGTTACAACGAACTGTCGATTGAAGATCGCGCCGGGCAGGAACAAATCTACCTGCGCGCCGAACGCGACCTGGAACAGCTGATCCTCAACGACAGCGATACCAAAATTGGCAACGACCGCCGCGAACAGATTATCCGTGATAGCCACAGCCTGATCGGTAACGACCGCTTTGAACAGGTGGACAACAACAGCGCTAGCCTGATCAAGGGCGACGAATTGCACACCACCGAAGGTGCGCGCAACACGCTGATCGGCGGCAACGAGGTGATCTCCATCACCGGCAACAGCAGCACGACGGCAGAGGGCACGTTGGTGATTCAGGCCGGGCCTCGCGCCCATGTCACTGCGGCCAATGTGGTTATCAAGGCTGACCAGAGCCTGACGTGGGAATGTGACGGTCATTTCATCGTCATTAACTCCAGCGGGATATTCAGCAGTGTGGCCATTGTCGTGGGTGGTTCGCCGCTAACTGGCCTACCCGGGCAGGCGGCACTGTCAGCAGCTCCCCAAGTCGCCGAAGCTGTGGTTATCGACACCCTTCCCATGGAAGCCCTGCTCAAACAGAACATCGTCTTTCGCGAGGCCAATTCCGGTGTTTGCCCGGTATGCAACGTTGCCCAGGAATCCCAGGAAGCAGAGAGGGGTGAAGCATGACACCAGTCATCCCGAACAAAGGACTGCTCCTGCTTGATGGCGCCCAGTACGAAGGCGCTATCGATTGGCTTAACGAGCACTACGGCGCAGATTCTCCGCAGCCGCTATTCAAGGGGACCGCTTATGAGCCGATCAGCGCCGCGGGGCCTTTTCTGCTGAATGCCTCGATTGGCGGCGCATCGTATGCCGCGTGGTGGGGCGGCTCTGACTTGCAACATGGTGTTTGGCTGGCTTCTCCACGGAGCGCCCAACAATGGCTACCGATCCTGCAACGTCGGTTGCGCATTTTTGATGAGCAGCAGCGAGAGCTGTGGTTGCGTCTGGCGGATGGCTCGGTTCTGCGACGCGCCTGGTTGGCCGGCGTGCAATGGCCAGCAGGCTTTTGGTTTGGTGTGGAAAGCGTCTGGCTACGCCATGGCAACGCGCCAGTGTGCGCTTGGGAAAACGAAGCGCCTGAATATGACTCAGCACCGGCCAATAAAGGTCTGGCCGCGCAAATCACCCTGCCTGAGCCGGTTCTGGAGGCACTGAGCCTTCCAGCCAACCCGGAGAAGAACGCATGAGTACCCAGAGTAAAATCCGCGTTGGAACCTGCCCGCTGTTCGCTGCCGTTTTGCCTCTGCGATACGCCCTTGGCCCAACCGTCGCTGTCGATTCCGAAGCCTACGACTTGCCGGCATTGCGCGGCTCGTTTCCCGAATTGGGGCCTCGGCATCCTGACTTGACCGGGCATGCGCTCAAATACACCTCGCGTTTGTTGCGCGACGGTTGGCTCTACGTCTGGGAGAGCAGCCCACCCAAGTTGGTGGAGTATCAGGTCGAAAAAGCTCAGCTCACCCAGACCCCGCGCGCGGGCAGGGTGATCGACACCCGGGTCAAACCCCATCTAGTGTTAAGAGCTGGCGACCCTGCCGGATTGGTCTGGTCGCCCGTTCGCTGGAGTGAGGCGCAGTATCGGGCCGCCAAAACAGACCCCGCCGTACGTCAGCGCATCATGCGAAGTTTTGTGCCAGGTGTCGCACCGTTCAGTGGCAAGGTCGACACCGTCGCCAAGCAGATTGGCGAATACAACGATGCAACTAACTATGGCTGGAGCGCGGATCCCGAAACTGAGCACGCACCCGACTGGTTGAAAGTGCTGAAGCAGATGAAGGCTTGCGAACAGCAGGCCTATGCCGTGATTGATGACGCATGGGGCGTGCTGCTCGATCTTGCCGCGCTGCTGCGTGTGCGTAAAGAAGCGTTCGACAATTACCAGGAACATCACGCTGAAGAGTGGGCGATGGCCAGTGTCATCAAGTCACTGAGCGAAGGCGACCGGCAACTGAGCGCACAGTTGCCGTCCATCACCCGCTATGACGAACTCCAGCGGGCGTGGAAGGATCAAGAGAACCAGAGCGACCGATGTACCGCCGACCTGCAACGTCTGGCCCAACTCTGGGTGGCGTGGTTTAACACCCTGCAAGTGACCGGTGCGTCGAGCATGGACACCGCTTGCGGCCATTTCGACATTACCCAGTCGGTTGCCCGTGAGGCACTGGAATTGCATTTCGCAGCGGCTTGCCTGGGACCGGCCAGCACCAGCGTCGGGGCCGAGGCCATTACCCTCAGTCTTGAAGGTAACAAGGCCGGTAAGCCATGGTTGCTTTGGGCATTGCTCGGGTTGCCGTCACGGCTGGGTGTTGGCGAAATCAAATACCTTGTGGACTTCAGCGATGTGGCCCGAGATAACCAGGCTGCTATTCAAGAAGGCGCCAGCAAACTCGCCAGAGCCTTTGGTTATACCGATGCGCTGAACAAGACCGCCGACAAACTGAAGCAACACAAGCCGGCCTCAAGCGTTGAGGCCCTATTTCTGTCTCTTGCCCCGGTGGCTGGGTTGCAATTGCATCAGGGTGAAAAGGGCACTGGTGCGGCGGGGCGTTTGTACATGGCGGCAGCGCTGGCCCGCAGCGACCAGCGCATCCAGACCTCGGGCGTCACATCGCGTCAGCTGGGCGAGTGGTACAGCGATTTGATGGGGACTCGCCAGTCAATGCCTGCGCATTTGAGTGTTACACCGCTGGCCAGCGGGGTGGCTGACGGTATCCCGTTCATGCATTTGGTCCCCGCCAGCACCAAGCTGTCACCGTTGCCGGTGAATCTGGCGGCGAGTATTGAATTGAGCAGTGTGTTTGATTTGAAAGGCGCGCTGAGTAAAGCGCCGATCAAGTCGATTGTGACGCTGGTGGCGGGGGTGAATTTTGTTTCATCGGGCAATGCGTTTCTTGATAACAAAACGGTCAAAAACGGTTTTAGCGCAGTCGGGGCGGCGTTTGGAGTTGGTGCGGCAGGCGCAGCTGTGTGGCAGCGAGTCGGCGAACTTGATTGGGCGGAGTCAGTCCGCCAGACCGGAAAGTTTTCAGTCTCCTCAAGGCTAATGTTGATTAAAACCTTGGGGCGTGCAGCGATTACCGCGGGGGCGCAGGTTGCCGTGTTGGCCTTCGACGTTGTGTTCTATGGGATAGAAGCCTTTGAGGCGTACCAAAAAGGCGATTTCGACACTATGGCGACCAATTTGGCTATCGCCAGCGCCGAACTGGCCGGCATCGTGCTCTATGTAAAACTTTTCCGGGCTTACCGTGCCGCACAAGTCGCCGTGATGGTCGGTGAGGCTGCAGCCATTGCGGGGGGATGAATGTTGCACCGCATGTGGCTATAAAAATACTTGGCCTCACCTTGGTGATTGTCACCGGGGTTGTTGCCCGGCTCTATACAGCAGACTCGCCGCTGGAACAGTGGGTAAAAAACAGCTGTTTTGGGATCCGTCCAGACGACACCTGGTCGAACAGCTACACCCTGTCCATGGATAAGCTGTACCCCATTTTGTTTCCGATCAGTTTTGATGCTCGCCGGCTGGCGGAAATGCATCCTTATCAAGGACAGGTCACTTCCACATATCTGATGCTGAAACTGCCGGGTGAAAACGTACCGTTGACCGACACGATGATTCACTTCAAGGGCATCGAAGTGTGGGGTGATACGCTCGGCTATCACTCTGAGCAAATTAAAAAGGTCGAATGGACGGGCAAAGACTTTGCTCTACATAGTGGCAGTCGCATTCCTGTACCCGTTGGCATCACCCCTTATCGCCGTGTGTACCATGAGAACGGAGTGCGGGACTTGAAGTGTATTGAGGGCGAGTTGATCTATTCCCCACAAGAAGGGCTGACGCTGCCAGCAGTAAAAATCATGGAACGAGCATGGATATGAATATGCTAGAAGAACCACGTTACAGTTCTACGCCCACCGTCGCGCTTGAGGCGAACAAGTCCACTGGCGAACAGCCGATGGAGTTATTTATTACCGATGAACACACCGAGCATTACTTGGCGTTGCAATCAGGAGGTGATTCTTACCGAGGGCTGATGACGGGTGTGTTGGGCGGTATTGGTGGGGTCGCAGGAATCGGGCTTGGATTTGTCAGTCTTGTACACAGCGGTGAAGCCGATGGGCTTTTCATAATGCTTTCAATATGTACTCCGCTATTTGTAGTGCCATTTCTATGGGAAACTCTGCGCCCGCTACCGCTACCTATTCTGTTTAACCGTCGCACCCGCGAAGTATATTTCGATCACGACGGCGAACTGTTCCACACTCCGTGGGAAGGCATCTCTGCCATAGCTAATGAATTTCAACTAGTCGGTCCCCACATCGGTGGCATGCAAAGCGCATCGCTGGAAATTCGCATGTACAGCTTCGAAAAACCGGTAACGGCTTTGATGGTCAGCCTAGGTGCCCCCGTTGGTAAATCACTGGCAATGCAAAAAGGTTTTTGGGAGTACATTCGTTCATATATGAACAATGGCCCCTGGTTCGACGAGCACGGTAATCACAGTGAGTCGGATGCATTTGTACAAAGTCAGTTATCCGTGCGGCCTAGAATGAGCCACAGCTTCAAGCAAACACTGGAACGGATAAAACACGCGAAGCAAGAAAGTGGAGGCAAGAATTTTTTACGTGGCATTGATGTACTGGGTTTGGTACTCGATCTTTGCTTCTATCCCACCTGTCGCATTCAAGAACTCACCTACAACCTCGCCAAACGCCGCTCCCGCAACCAGTGGCCGAAAGTCGTCACCGAACGACTGAAGGCCAATGGCCCTTCTTCGCGACTTGTGGACTTGATGAGTTGATCGGAGGTCGATTGGTTATAAATCTGTTTGATAGGGTGTGAAGTCTTTATGCGTGTGATTTGGAATGAACGTGTGGGCTTAAGAATCAGAGCTTGGGCTTGTGTGAGCTTGGTTCCAACCTATGCAGTGATTAAGTTTATATTGGATCCTCTTTTTGACTTGGAGGATGTTGTGCTGGGTCGAGCGTTAGTATTGTCTGTTCTGATGAATATAATATTGTTTTCATATTTTACGGTTGGGTGGCGCGACAGAGAGGTCGCTGTTGAAATTGTTCCGGAGGGGCTGGATTTTCGTGATGAAGCTGCTGGTTACTGTCGTCGGGTTCTAATTCATAGCGATGAGATACTAAAAATAAAAGTCACAAGGAATATATTTTTCGATTCACTCGTCATTGAGCTGAAGGATGATCAGAGATTTTCGTTTAGTAATATGATCGCGCCACAAAACTTTGTTGAATGCGCTCAATCTCGAATAAGTTATTAAATTTTGGTTTTTTTAGTCGTGTTGATGTCTCTCAAAGTGGATTTGTAGGAGCTTTCCGAAATTGTCGGGTGGGGTTTTCATCATCTAGGTGGGGGTGTCAGAAATTTTGTGTTCGGGCATAACATGAGTAAGAGGTGCATGTATGCCAACCAAGAAGAAACCCGCGTTGCGAGAGCTACCGAAAATCCCGAAAGAGCTGCTCGAGCAATTCACCGATGGACCGATGACCGCTGAAGCCATTGAGGACGCCTCTGCGGCGTTCAAGAAGGCTTTGATCGAGAGAGCCCTGAATGCTGAACTCGGTCACCACTTGGGCTATCCGCCGGGCGCACAGCGCCCAGAGGATGAAACCAACCAGCGCAATGGCAAAAGCGGCAAGACGGTTCTAACCGGCGATGGCCCGCTCCGACTGGATATTCCTCGCGACCGGGACGGCAGTTTTTCTCCCATCCTGATTCCCAAGCACGAGCGCCGTTACACCGGATTCGACGACAAGATCATCGCCATGTATGCCCGCGGAATGACTGTCAGAGAGATCCGTGCGTTTCTTTCCGAGCAGTACGGTACGGACGTTTCTCCCGACTTCATCAGCTCTGTAACCGATGAGGTCATGGCAGAGATCGGTGCATGGCAACAGCGGCCTTTGGAGCCGATGTATCCGGTTATTTTTTTCGATGCTCTGCGGGTCAAAATCCGCGAAGAGGGGCTGGTTCGCAATAAGGCGATCTACTTGGCCCTGGGTGTTTTGCCTGACGGAACACGCGATATTCTCGGCATTTGGATCGAAACTACCGAGGGCGCCAAATTCTGGATGAAGGTTTTCAACGACCTCAAGACACGCGGCGTCGAAGACGTGTTGATTGCTGTGACCGATGGCCTTAAAGGCATGCCAGAAGCTCTCAGCGCCGTATTTCCAGAAACGACACTGCAAACATGCATTGTTCATCTGATCCGCAACAGTCTTGATTACGCGGCTTGGGATAAGCGTCGTGAACTGGCCAAGGCGCTCAAACCGATCTATCAGGCAGTCACCGCCGAAGCGGCCGAGCAGGCGCTGGATGCGTTTGAAAGCGGGCCATGGGGCAAGCAGTATCCGACGGTAGTGGCTGCTTGGCGCCGCGCTTGGGATCGTGTGATCCCATTTTTCGTTTTCCCGCCTGCGATCCGAAAAGTGATCTACACGACCAACGCCATTGAGAGCATCAACGCTCAACTGCGCAAGATCATCAAAACCCGAGGTCACTTCCCGACCGACGATGCGGCGACAAAACTGATCTGGCTTGGGCTGCGCAATATCACAGCAAACTGGGGCTCAGCGGCCCATGACTGGAAAAGTGCGATGAATCAATTCGCGATTCTGTACGGAGATCGATTTATCAGGCCAACCTGGTAAAAGCATGGCCTGCCTAACGGCAGGCCGTTACCGGCCCGCACACAAAAAATCTGACAGTCCCATCTAGGTAGCTGTTTATAGTTCCAATGTCGCCCCACCAGCTCGGCGACCGATCTTAGCCGGTCGAAACAAAGATGAAACCTCTCGAAATTATCTGGAGTTTTGACCCATGGCTAAGTACCACCCGCTCCAAGGCAATTTCAGCGTCGGCCCGACGTTGTTCATCGACACCGAAGCCAAAGCTTCCGATCTTCTTGAAACCGACACACACCGCATAAAAGCCGCCCGTAATCTGCTCAACAGCGTCACCTGCCTGTGCATCAAAAACGCCGAAGGTCATGACCTGGAGCATTTCGCCAATGCTGCACACATGCTGATTCAGGACGGCTGTGACGCCTTGGATGCGCTGGGCTGGAAGTTGGAAAAAGCCGCACGCTGAAGACTGAAAAGCCGCGATCGCATTGCGCGACGATCGCGGCCGGTCTTCGATGCTGATGAGCAGTAAGCGTCCCAAAATCTGCGTTATAGAGCCCTCTTAACGGCCAAATAACAGGATTTACGCACGCTATCAGCGCTAGTGATACCGTGCGAAAAAAATGAATTAATTGAGGCTGAAGGCTTCTTGAATGGTCATGCCTGCCTTTGTGGCGAGCGAGCTAGCTCCAAGAGGAACTCCGACGTTGGGCTGCGTAGCGGCCCCAAAAATTTGACAACCATTGCCGATTTTTGTGAGTGCTACGCACTCAAGCGGGAGCAAGCTCCCTCGCCACAGGTTTCTTTGATTCAAGACTTTCTTAAGTGATCACCGCGACTTTTTTGCGCCTGTCAGAAACCACGTCGGATGCGGTTCTTGAGCTGGTCGTGGAACAGCTCGGCATTGCGCTTGTAGGTGCCGTAAAGGGATTCATTGATCGAACCCAGCGTCATTGAGCGCTTGGTCGCCACTTCTTCACGATAAGCATCAATGAAAAACTCCATATCCTTGTCGGTGCTGAGCTTTGGCCATTTATCGAGATACAACGGCAGTTCTGCCGGGCCGACCTTGAATGAGCAAATCCGTCGGTTGCTGATGGTCGCTTCACCGATTTCGAACGGCACCCACCAGGAGTGTGCGGTCCTCTCAGAAACGACTGCCAGCAAGTGTGTGCATTCTGTGATGTTGCGGGTGATCACTCCAGTGATGTCGTCGGTTGTCTGGGACTCCGGATCCAGCACATCCAGATAAGTTTTGATGTTTGCCTGCTTCAGGCGGGTGCTGATGGCGATGGCGTGGGACCGATCGCTATGGCGGTAGCTGATAAACACTGGCATCAGAAATGTCCCTTGATTGCGAGTTCGCGGTAATAGGCGCCGAGGGCGGTGAGGCGGCAGCCCGTGGAGTGGATGGCCGCGTAGTACATGTGCTCGGCGTCCACCGGTTCGATCAGGCTATGGCGATTGCACTTTTGCAGTTGGGCGAAGACTTCGCCGTGTTCCGGGTCGAACGTGGCTTCGGTAGGTTCGTAGCTCGGATCGAGGGCAAACATTGACTCCGCCTCTTCGAACCAATCAGGCAGTTTGCGCAGGATCTCTTTGGGTATTAGCGGCGAGACTTCTCGCAATGAAATGGACTGCGACACATTGGTCTTGAACACGGGGCGCTGTTCCCACGCGTCGAGAGCGTTGTCGACGAATGAATAGAGGCTGCCGGGGGTGATTTTTCCCAATATGTTCGCGGCGCCGCCGTGCAGTGCTTGCAGCAACAGCCCTGTGAAGACGCCGTGGTTGGCGCCTTCCATCGCCGGCTCTTCTTTTTTGCACGCGGTGAGAATGGTCATGCCTTCACACACCATGCTGCTTTCGCTGCGTAGCGCCCGCACTTCGCCCGCCGAGCCCGCCTGGCAGCAGTCGAGAATAATCACTTTGTTTTTGATTTTTACGGCTTTGGTCGCCCAATTCAGGATGTCGCTGATGCGAATTCCATCCTTGGCGGATTTGTAGTCCTGGGGGATCAGCATGCCTTCGTCCGTATCGACGTCGAAGTTGCCGTGACCGGCGAAGTACAGCAGTGCAACGCTGCAATCGCCTGAAAACAATTCCTGGATATGCCCTTCGAGCTTTTCACGGCTCAGATAATCTTCGGCGGAGGTCAGGACCAGGTTCTTGAAATTCGGATCGCCATTGGCGTCGGTTTTAAGCACCGAAGCCATGGCCATCGCGTCATTGTTGCAGCCACTTAATTGCGAAACATGGCTGTAGTTATTAATGCCGATGAACAGTCCCTTGCGCATGGTTCAGCCCGCCGCGTGAGTGCGAATGGCATCGATGATGCTGTTGGTGTTCCACGCACACTCCGCGTGCGCCGCCCGGCGTACCACCGTGGAAATCCGTTCGGCGCCAAACGGTTTTATCGCAATGATGACCTTGCCCATTCGCCTGGCGATCTCGATTTCCTTGTTGATCCACTTGCTGTAGGTCGAATACATCCCTGCCATGATCAGCACTGCCGAGCAAAGCCGAATCTTGTTTTCGATGGCTTCTTCAAGTTGTTTGTCGGTTTTCGCGCCGATGATCGGGTTGTCCGGTGGCACCGAAAAATTCTTGAACGTGAAGCCGGGCTTTGCATTGAGCAGGCGAACCAGATTGTCGTGGGCGTCTGAGTAGTTCCACGAGTGGCTGATGAACAAATGATAGGTTTGCATGGCTGTCCCTCGGTATCGCCAGAGATGCGATGAGGGCTCGAATGTATGCACTTGAGTGGCCGCAACAAGGCCTTGGCGGTTAAAGAGACGCGTCCTTCAGGCAGGCGCGAAGAAACCTTACAGAGAGGTCTGACGTTTAACTGAGGGGGTTTTTGTAGGACGCCACGAACGACCTACCGCCCCGTAATAGTCAGGAGCGGTTGGCACGTCTGTTTAATAGCTGCTTTCAGGCAAACTGGCGATGATCGAGCGGTAGCTGTTCATCCGCTGCTGCTGCACGCGGCCTTCTTCCAATGCCTTGAGCAAGGCGCAACCCGGCTCGCGGTCGTGCTTGCAGTCGCGAAAGCGGCAGGTGCCGATCAGGTCGTTGAACTCGATGAAACCGGCTTCGACGTCGGCACGGCTGACGTGGCCCAGGCCGAATTCGCGGATACCCGGGGAGTCGATCAACTCACCGCCACCGGGGAAGTGGAACAGTCGCGCGGTGGTGGTGGTGTGGGTGCCTTGGCCCGACAGCTCGGACAGCGGGCCGACACGGGTGTCGACTTCCGGCAGCAGGCTGTTGACCAGCGACGACTTGCCGACACCGGACTGGCCGACGAACACGCTGATGTGCCCGTCCAGCTGCTTTTGCAACTGCTCCATGCCATTGCCGTGGTGGGCCGACACTTCCAGCACCGGGTAACCCAGCGTGCGGTAAACCGCCAGCAAGGCATTCAGCGCCGGGGCGTTCTGCTCGTCGATCAGGTCGAATTTGTTCAGCAGCAGTAACGGCCGAATACCGGCGTGTTCCGCAGCGACCAGGTAACGGTCGATCAGGTTGGCGTGAGGCTCGGGCAGCGGGGCGAAGACGATCACGATCAAGTCGACGTTGGCCGCCACCGGCTTGAGCTGGCCACGGCTGTCCGGACGGCAGAGCTCGGTTTTTCGCGGCAGTTGCGCCACGATCACGCCGATGCCCTGGTTGCCGGCACGCCATACCACCTGATCGCCGGTCACCAACGCTGGCAGGTTGGCGCGCAAGTGGCAGCGGAACACCTGGCCGGCCAATTCGCCATCGAGGGCCTCGACTTCGACCTGCACACCGAAGTGCGCGATCACCAGGCCCGTCTGTTCCGGGCCCAGGTCGCCGCCTTCGAGTGCCTCGACAGCCGAGGACTCGCGTTTGGCGGCGCGGGCAGCGCGCTCGCCCTGAATCTTTTCGATGCGCCAGTTTTGACGACGATTGAGTTGGCGTTTGGCCATGGGTGTTCCGTATCGAGAATGCAGCGATTAGGTAAAACGGCCGCGAGTTTAGCACGCCCGGTGGCCTCCCTAGGCTAAACTGCGCACCTACGCCGAGGAGCCGACTCATGCAAAACCCGCTGAACCTGATCTGGATCGACCTGGAAATGACCGGTCTGAACCCTGATACCGACGTCATCATCGAGATGGCCACTATCGTCACCGACAGTAATTTGAACACCTTGGCCGAAGGTCCGGTGATCGCCATCCATCACAGTGACGAGATCCTCGCCGGCATGGACGAGTGGAATACCCGTCAGCACGGCGGCTCCGGGCTGACCCAACGGGTTCGCGACAGCCGCATCAGCATGGCCGAAGCCGAAGCCGAGACCATCGCCTTCCTGGAAAAATGGGTGCCGAAGGGCAAGTCACCGATCTGTGGCAACAGCATCTGCCAGGACCGTCGCTTCCTTTATACCCACATGAAGTCGCTGGAAAGCTACTTCCATTACCGCAACCTCGACGTGTCGACTCTTAAAGAGCTGGCCGCGCGCTGGGCACCGGACGTACGCGACAGCTTCAAAAAGGGCAGCACCCACCTGGCCCTGGACGACATCCGCGAATCGATCGCCGAGCTTCAGCACTACCGCAAGAATTTCATCAAGTTCTGATTGGGCATGAGTGGGCTTTTGTGGCGAGGGAGCTTGCTCCCCCTCGGCTGCGTAGCAGTCGTAAAGTCAGCCGGCGCGGTCTATCTGAAGAATTGCGTTGTTAGCAAATGGGGCCGCTCTGCGGCCCAGCGGGAGCAAGCTCCCTCGCCACAGGTTCTCTTGCCCCCTTTTGGTGCCCTGACGATCTGAGTAGACTGCGCGCCTTTCTGCCAGGACCGCCACCATGTTGCTGATGCTCTATCTGATCGCCATTACTGCCGAAGCCATGACGGGCGCCCTGTCTGCGGGCCGTCGCGGCATGGACTGGTTTGGCGTGGTGCTGATTGCGTGCGTCACGGCGCTGGGCGGCGGTTCGGTACGCGACGTGCTGCTCGGCCACTACCCGCTGACTTGGGTCAAACACCCGGAATACCTGGTGTTGACCTCCGTTGCGGCGATGCTGACGATCTTCATTGCCCGCTGGATGCGCCATCTGCGTTCACTGTTTCTGGTGCTCGACGCGGTGGGTCTGGTGGCGTTCACCCTGATCGGCTGCATGACGGCCCTGGAAATGGGCCACGGCATGCTGGTGGCCTCGGTCAGCGGTGTGATCACGGGCGTGTTTGGCGGCATCTTGCGGGACATCTTCTGCAACGACATCCCGCTGATCTTCCGCCGCGAGCTCTACGCCAGCGTCTCGTTTGCCGCGGCATGGTGCTATCTGCTCTGCATTTACCTGCAATTACCCGGTGAACAGGCGATCCTGATCACCCTGTTCGGCGGCTTCCTGCTGCGCTTGCTGGCGATCCGTTTCCATTGGGAAATGCCCAAGTTCGTTTATAACGACGAGGCCTGACACGGTCTCTGTAGCAGCTGCCGAAGGCTGCGTTCGAGGCCGCAGGACTCGCTTTGCGAAATGACGACTGCTGCGCAGCCGAACGCAGCCTTCGGCAGCTGCTACAGGAGTCCGTGTTGTTTCAGGGCCCATTCGACGTGTTCGCGCACCAGTTCCGACGGATAGTCCCGCCGTGCCTTGAGCGCTTCCAGCACCGGAATGCTGGATGGCGCATTACCCAGGCCGACCGCCAGATTGCGCAACCAACGCTCGTAACCCGCACGTCTGAGTGGTGAGCCTTCGGTGCTGCTGAGGAACTTCTCTTCGTCCCACATGAACAGTTCGGCCAGTTCGGCGTTGTCCAGATTGTGCCTTGGCTTGAAATCGCTTTCCCCGGAAGGTCGGGCGAAGCGGTTCCACGGGCAGACGATCTGACAGTCATCGCAACCGAACACCCGATTGCCGATCAGCGGCCGCAAATCTTCAGGGATCGCACTTTTCAGTTCGATGGTCAGGTACGAAATGCAGCGTCGGGCGTCCAGTACATACGGACCGACGAAGGCGTTGGTCGGGCAGATATCCAGACAGGCGGTGCAGCGGCCGCAGTGTTCCGTGGTGTGGGGCGGGTCCACCGGCAGCGGCAGGTCGACGAACAGTTCGCTGAGGAAGAAATAACTGCCGGCCTTGCGATTCAAGACCAGCGTGTTTTTGCCGATCCAGCCCAGACCAGCCTGTTCGGCGATGGCTTTTTCCAGCACCGGGGCGCTGTCGACAAAGGCGCGGTAGCCGAACGGGCCGATCACTGCCTGTATTTTTTCTGCCAGTTGTTGCACGCGTTTACGGATCAATTTGTGGTAATCGCGGCCCAAGGCATAACGCGAGACGTAGGCTTTTTCCGGTTCGGCCAGGCGTTTGGCCATTTCGGTGTCGCCCGGCAGGTAGTCCATGCGCAGGGAAACGACTCGCAAGGTGCCCGGCACTAGTTCTTCCGGGTGCGAACGTTTGCTTCCATGGGCACCCATATACTCCATTTCGCCGTGGTAGCCGGCTTCGAGCCAGCGCTCCAGGTGCTGCTCATGCTCGGCCAGGTCGAGGCCGCTGATGCCGACTTGCTGAAAGCCCAGCTCGCGGCCCCAGTCCTTGATGGATTGGGCGAGGGCGGGCAGGTCTGTGGTAATAGCGGGCATGAGACGAGAGAAACCGGAGCTGAGGTGCGTATAATTCTGCCAGACATCGGAGCCTGAAGACGCATGCCGCACACTAAAGATGAATTACCCGACGCGCTGTATAGCGCCGCGCAAGTCCGAGGGCTCGATGCGAGCCTGATTGCGGCCGGTACACCGGGCTTCGAATTGATGCGGCGTGCAGCGCGGGCGACCTGGCGCGCGCTGGTCCGCCATTGGCCCACGGCCCACGAATTGAGCGTGGTGGCCGGCCACGGCAATAACGCAGGCGACGGTTACCTGGTGGCCGTGCTGGCCCGACGTGCCGGCTGGCACGTGCGGGTGCTGGCCGTCGGTGATCCCGGGCGTCTGCAGGGCGATGCCGCATCGGCCCATGCCGAGGCGGTAGCCGAAGGCGTCGCCATTCAAGACTGGAATGCGCACTGCGAATTACGTGGCATTGTGCTGGATGCCTTGCTTGGCACTGGCCTGACCGGTGAAGTGCGCGAGCCATACGCCAGTGTCATCGCCGCGATCAACGCCAGTGGGTTACCGGTTGCAGCGGTGGATATCCCCTCGGGGCTGTGCGCCGATACGGGGCGCCAGCTCGGCATTGCGGTTCGAGCGGACCTCACGGTGACGTTCATCGGCTTGAAGCTGGGCCTGTTCACCGGTGACGCTGCGGATGTGGTTGGCGATTTGGTCTTCAATGATCTGCTAGCCGCCCCTGAGACGTTTATCGGGGCCACGGTCAGTGCTCGTCGCCTGACGGCAGGTAATGTGCCGCATCTGACCGGTCGCGCACCAACTGGCCACAAAGGCAAATTTGGCCACGTATTGCTGATCGGCGGTGATCGCGGTTTTGGCGGCGCCATCCTGCTCGGTGCACAAAGCGCCCTGCGCAGCGGTGCCGGCATGGTGTCCGTGGCCACTCGCAGCGAGCATGTTTCAGCTGCATTGGCGCGGTTGCCTGAAGCGATGGTGCTCGGCATTTCGTCGGCCAATCAATTGATGGGGCTGCTTGCGAAGGTCACGGTGCTGGTCGTCGGCCCAGGGCTGGGGCAGGCCGCCTGGGGGCGCAGTCTGTTGTCGGCCGCGGCCAATGCGCCGCTGCCGCAAGTCTGGGACGCCGATGCGTTGAACCTGTTGGCCGAAGGTGGCGTGAGTTTGCCCGCCCATTGTGTTATCACGCCGCACCCTGGCGAGGCGGCGCGATTGCTGGGGCTATCGACGGCCGATGTTCAGGCCGATCGTCCTGCCGCTGCCCATGCATTGAGCAAAAAATATACAGCTGTCGTGGTGCTCAAAGGCGCCGGCAGCCTGATCGCCAGCCCCGACGGGCGCCTGGCGCTGTGTCATCAGGGCCATCCGGCCATGGCATCTGCCGGTTTGGGCGATGTGCTGGCCGGTCTGGTCGGCGCCTTGCTCGCTCAGGGTATGGATGCGTATGACGCGGCATGCCTGGCGGTCTGGCTGCACGCCAATGCCGGCGCGCAACAAGGTAAATTCGGCCGTGGGCTGGCGGCCAGTGATCTGATTCCAGCCATTCGTCAGTTGTTGGAGGAGCAAGCACCGTGTCTGAAGTAACCCTGTACCTGGCTGATGAAGAGGCGATGACCGCATTTGGTGCGCGCATTGCACAAACCACTGAAGGGCACGGTCTGATTTTTCTCGAGGGGGATTTGGGTGCGGGGAAAACCACGCTGTCCCGGGGCATTATTCGTGGCCTGGGACATACAGGCGCGGTAAAAAGTCCGACCTTCACCCTGGTCGAGCCCTACGAGATCGGCGACATCCGCGCCTTCCATTTCGACCTGTATCGACTGGTCGATCCGGAGGAGCTGGAGTACCTCGGCATCCGCGACTATTTCGAAGACGACGCGTTGTGCCTGATCGAATGGCCCCGTAACGGTGCAGGCTTTTTGCCAAAGCCCGACCTGACCATTACCATTAGCCCGCAAGACAGCGGGCGTTCGCTGAAAATTTTGCCCCAGGGCTCGCGTGGCGAGTCGTGGTGTGCCGCTTTGGCATTGGAATTCAATTAAATGATGGGGTTAGGTATGCGCTTTCGCGCGTTGGTTGCTGCCGTAGGATTGTTGTTTCTGGCGGTGACCGTCGACGCTGTGGCCGAGACGAAGGTCAACAGTGTTCGCCTGTGGCGGGCGCCGGACAACACGCGGCTGGTGTTTGACCTGACAGGGTCTGTCCAGCACAGCGTTTTTACCCTGACCTCCCCGGATCGGCTGGTGATCGACATCAATGGCGCAACTCTGGGGGCGCCGCTGAACGTCAATACCTCGAACACTCCGATCACCGCAATGCGCTCGGCTCAACGTACGCCGACTGACCTGCGGGTGGTCATCGACCTGAAAAAGGCCGTCACGCCAAAAAGCTTCACCTTGGCGCCAAACGCCCAATATGGCAATCGCCTGGTCGTCGACCTGTTCGACAATGCGGCCGATGCCGCGCCACCGCCTGCGCCAACGCCGGCTGTGGCGACGTTGCCTGCGGTCCCTGTCGCACCCTCCGAGCCTTCGATCAAATTGCCGCCCGCCCCGGCCGGCAAGCGCGACATCATTGTGGTGATCGATGCCGGCCACGGTGGCGAAGACCCAGGCGCTTCGGGCTCTCGCGGTCAGCGTGAAAAAGACGTGGTGCTGGCCATCGCCCGTGAACTGCAGCGTCAGGTCAATGGCATGAAAGGCTTCCGCGCCGAACTGACTCGCACCGGCGACTACTTCATTCCGTTGCGCGGTCGTACCGAAATTGCCCGTAAGAAAGGTGCTGACCTGTTCGTTTCGATCCACGCCGACGCCGCACCTTCGGCTGCTGCGTTTGGTGCCTCGGTGTTCGCCTTGTCTGACCGTGGCGCGACGTCGGAGACCGCCCGTTGGCTGGCCGACAGCGAAAACCGTTCCGACTTGATCGGTGGTGCCGGCAACGTCAGCCTCGACGACAAGGACCGCATGCTGGCCGGCGTGCTGCTCGATTTGTCGATGACCGCTTCCCTGACGTCCAGCCTCAACGTTGGCCAGAAAGTCTTGAGCAACATCGGCCGCGTCACGCCGCTGCACAAACAGCGCGTAGAGCAAGCCGGGTTCATGGTACTGAAGTCGCCGGACATCCCGTCGATTCTGGTGGAAACCGGGTTCATCTCCAACGCCAACGAAGCGTCCAAGCTTGCCGCTGCGAACCATCAGCAAGCGCTGGCGCGTTCTATCAGCAGCGGCGTGCGGCAGTTCTTCCAGCAGAATCCACCGCCGGGCACCTACATTGCCTGGTTGCGCGATTCCGGCAAAATCGCCCAGGGCCCGCGTGACCATCGCGTCAATCCCGGTGAGACCCTGGCGATGATCGCCGTGCGCTATCAGGTGTCTCCGGCCACCTTGCGCAGCGCTAACAACCTTAAGAGCGACGAGCTGAAGATTGGTCAGACGTTGACCATCCCCGGCACTGAACTGGCGGCCAAAGAATGAACCAGGTGCTGACCAATGCTGCGCGCATCGAGCTGCTCAGCCCGCGGCTGGCGAACCAGATTGCCGCCGGTGAAGTGGTCGAGCGCCCGGCCTCGGTGATCAAGGAGTTGCTGGAGAATAGCCTCGACTCCGGTGCCAAACGCATCGATGTCGATGTGGAGCAGGGCGGCGTCAAGTTGCTGCGGGTGCGCGACGATGGCAGCGGCATTTCTGCCGATGACCTGCCTTTGGCTCTGGCCCGTCACGCCACCAGCAAGATTCGTAACCTGGAAGACCTTGAACAGGTGATGAGCCTGGGGTTTCGTGGTGAGGCGCTGGCGTCCATCAGCTCCGTGGCGCGCCTGACCCTGACGTCCCGCACTCGCGATGCCGATCAGGCGTGGCAGGTGGAAACCGAAGGCCGGGACATGGCGCCGCGGGTGCAACCGGCAGCTCATCCGGTGGGGACTTCGGTGGAAGTGCGCGATTTGTTCTTCAATACGCCGGCGCGCCGCAAGTTTCTCAAGACCGAAAAAACCGAATTCGATCACCTGCAAGAAGTGATCAAGCGTCTGGCGCTGGCGCGGTTCGACGTGGCGTTCCATCTGCGCCACAACGGCAAAACCATCCTCAGCCTGCACGAAGCCCACGATGACGCGGCCCGCGCCCGGCGTGTGGCGGCGATCTGCGGGGCGGGTTTCCTGGAGCAGGCGCTGCCGATCGAGATCGAGCGCAATGGCCTGCATTTGTGGGGTTGGGTCGGGTTGCCGACCTTCAACCGCAGCCAGGCGGATTTGCAGTATTTCTTCGTGAACGGCCGCGCGGTGCGCGACAAACTGGTGGCCCACGCGGTGCGCCAGGCTTATCGCGACGTGCTGTTCAACGGTCGGCACCCGACGTTCGTGCTGTTTTTCGAAGTCGATCCGGCGGGCGTCGACGTCAACGTGCACCCGACCAAGCACGAAGTACGCTTCCGTGACGGACGCATGGTTCACGATTTCCTCTATGGCACTTTGCACCGCGCTCTCGGCGATGTGCGGCCGGAAGATCATCTGGCCGCGCCTGTCGCGACCGCGATGGTGCGGCCGACCGGCATCGAAGCCGGTGAGTTCGGTCCGCAGGGCGAAATGCGTCTGGCGGCCAATGCGCTGCTGGAGCAGCCTCAGGCCCAGCCGTCATTCAACACGCCGGCTGGCTCGGGTGCTGGCGCCGGTTATCAGTATCAATACACGCCGCGGCCTCAGTCCGGCGTGCCCGTCGCCGAAGCTCAAGCGGCCTACCGTGAGTTCTTCGCGCCTTTGCCCGAAGCCAACGCGGTCGCGCTGCCGGCCGGGCAGGATGACATTCCGCCGCTGGGCTATGCGTTGGCGCAGCTCAAGGGCATCTATATTCTTTCGGAAAACGCCCAAGGCCTGGTGCTGGTGGACATGCACGCCGCTCACGAGCGGATCATGTACGAACGCCTGAAAATCGCCATGGCCAGCGAAGGCCTGAGCGGTCAGCCGCTGTTGGTGCCAGAGTCCCTGGCGGTCAGTCAGCGCGAAGCCGATTGCGCCGAAGAACACGTCGCGTGGTTCCAGCGGCTGGGCTTTGAATTGCAGCGCCTTGGCCCGGAGTCGCTGGCCATCCGGCAAATTCCCGCCTTGCTGAAGCAGGCGGAAGCCAATCGGCTGGTCAGCGACGTTCTGGCGGATTTGATGGAATACGGCACCAGCGACCGGATTCAGGCACACCTGAACGAACTGCTCGGCACCATGGCCTGCCACGGCGCGATTCGCGCGAATCGGCGTCTGGCCTTGCCGGAAATGAACGGTCTGCTGCGGGACATGGAAAACACCGAACGCAGCGGTCAATGCAACCATGGCCGACCGACCTGGACCCAACTGGGCCTGGACGATCTGGACAAACTGTTTTTGCGCGGTCGTTGATGAGCCAGCTCCCTCCTGCGATTTTCCTGATGGGGCCGACGGCTGCCGGCAAGACCGACCTGGCCATCGAACTCACCAAGGTTCTGCCCTGCGAGCTGATCAGCGTCGATTCGGCGCTGGTTTACCGTGGCATGGACATTGGCACTGCCAAACCTTCCAAAGAGCTATTGGCCGAATTTCCGCATCGGTTGATCGATATTCTCGATCCGGCCGAGAGTTATTCCGCTGCGGATTTTCGTCGGGATGCGCTTGAGGCCATGGCCGAGATCACCGAGCGGGGCAAAATTCCGCTGCTGGTAGGCGGCACAATGCTCTACTACAAGGCTTTGCTCGAAGGTCTGGCCGACATGCCGGCGGCCGATCCGCAGGTGCGCGCGCAAATCGAAGAAGAGGCTGCACGCCTTGGTTGGCAAGCCCTGCATGATCAATTGGCGGTCATCGATCCGCAATCGGCCGCGCGAATTCATCCGAACGATCCGCAGCGCCTTAGTCGCGCGCTGGAAGTTTATCGCGTCAGTGGTCAGAGCATGACTGAGCTACGCTTGCGACAATCTGCGCAAAGTACTGAAGCAGCCGCTTCGGGACTGCAACAATTGCCCTATACTGTCGCGAACTTGGCTATCGCCCCGGCAAATCGCCAGGTACTGCACGAGCGTATTAAACAAAGATTCACAAATATGTTGGAACAGGGATTCATCGACGAGGTCGTAGCCCTGCGAGATAGAGGTGACCTGCATTCGGGGATGCCGTCTATACGTGCTGTAGGTTATCGACAAGTCTGGGATTACCTGGATGGCAAGCTGACGCAAGCCGAGATGCAGGAGCGTGGAATCATTGCCACGCGCCAATTGGCAAAGCGCCAGTTCACCTGGCTACGCAGTTGGGCTGATTTACACTGGTTGGACAGCCTCGATTGCGACAATCTGCCGCGCGCCTTGAAATACCTTGGGACCATCTCCATATTGAGCTGAGTCCTTGCAATTGCCGTCTATCCTTGGGGGTGTGACGGCCCCAAGCCATCTGTTTACCTATTTTTTATATTGAATCCTTAAAGGAGTGCGGCACATGTCAAAAGGGCATTCGCTACAAGACCCTTACTTGAATACTTTACGTAAAGAGAAAGTGGGGGTTTCCATCTACCTGGTCAACGGGATCAAACTGCAAGGCACGATCGAGTCTTTCGACCAGTTCGTTATCCTGCTGAAAAACACCGTTAGCCAAATGGTTTACAAACACGCTATCTCTACAGTGGTGCCGGTTCGTCCAATTCGTCTGCCTAGCGCAACCGAATCCGAAGCAGGTGACGCTGAGCCAGGTAACGCCTGATAGGAGTCTCCTTTGTTCTTTGAGCGCCACGGTGGTGGTGAACGGGCAATTCTCGTTCACTTGGATGGTCAGGACCCTGAGGCGCGCGAAGATCCGCAGGAGTTTCAGGAGTTGGCAATTTCGGCTGGCGCCGAGACCGTCGCGTTTTTTAACGTGCCGCGTCATCGGCCAACCGCCAAAACCCTGATCAGCAGCGGCAAGGTCGAAGAGTTACGCGATCTGGTCAGCGCCGAACAGGTCGATCTGGTGATTTTCAATCACATCCTCACGCCCAGTCAGGAACGTAACCTCGAACGTATTTTCGAGTGCCGCGTGATTGACCGCACGGGTTTGATTCTCGATATCTTCGCCCAACGCGCCCGCACCCATGAAGGCAAGCTCCAGGTTGAACTGGCTCAGCTTGAACACATGAGTACGCGGCTGGTTCGTGGCTGGACTCACCTTGAGCGGCAGAAGGGCGGTATCGGTCTGCGCGGCCCGGGTGAAACCCAGCTGGAAACCGACCGGCGCCTGTTGCGGGTTCGCCTGCGGCAGATCAAGGGGCGCCTGGAAAAGGTCCGCAGCCAGCGCGAGCAATCTCGTCGCGGGCGCAAACGTGCTGACATTCCGACGGTTTCACTGGTGGGTTACACCAACGCCGGCAAATCGACGCTGTTCAACTC
This sequence comes from Pseudomonas sp. F-14 TE3482, assembly GCF_053629455.1. Classification (NCBI taxonomy): domain Bacteria; kingdom Pseudomonadati; phylum Pseudomonadota; class Gammaproteobacteria; order Pseudomonadales; family Pseudomonadaceae; genus Pseudomonas; species Pseudomonas sp. F-14 TE3482. Next base: position 602,225 of record NZ_JBRJII010000001.1, on the reverse strand, counting down.
GGTCACCGATTCCGACGTCTTCGCCGCCGACCAGTTATTCGCGACCCTCGACCCGACCTTGCGCCGACTCGAACTCGACGACCTCGGACCGATCGTGCTGGCCGACACCGTAGGCTTCATTCGCCACCTGCCGCACAAACTGGTCGAGGCATTTCGGGCTACGCTCGAAGAGTCGAGCAACTCCGACCTGCTGCTGCATGTGATCGATGCGCATGAGCCTGAGCGTATGGCCCAGATTGAACAGGTCATGGTGGTGCTCGGAGAGATCGGGGCGCAAGACTTGCCGATCCTTGAGGTATACAACAAACTCGATTTGCTCGAGGGTGTTGAGCCGCAGATCCAGCGCGATGCCGATGGCAAGCCGCAGCGGGTCTGGTTGTCGGCCAAGGACGGTACCGGTCTTGACCTGCTCAAGCAGGCCGTGGCCGAACTGTTAGGCAGTGATTTGTTTGTTGGTACCTTGCGCTTGCCGCAACGTTTTGCTCGACTGCGTGCGCAGTTTTTCGAACTCGGTGCGGTGCAAAAAGAAGAACACGACGAAGAAGGCATTAGTTTGCTGGCCGTTCGCTTGCCACGGATCGAACTGAATCGACTCGTGAGCCGCGAAGGTCTGCAACCGATGGAATTCATCGAGCAACACACTTTGCAATAAAAGCCTGAGAAAGCGGTTGTGCCGCGGTGACAGGCATTCTGTAGCATTGGTCGGCGCGCCGTGGGTGCGTCTTTGCTTTATCAGATGGAGAGCGCTATGGCTTGGAATGAGCCGGGTGGCAACTCGAATAATCAGGATCCTTGGGGTGGCAAGCGCCGCAATAACGGCGACCGCAAGGGACCACCGGATCTCGACGAGGCCTTCCGAAAGCTGCAGGAAAGCCTGAACGGGTTGTTCGGTGGTGGTAAAAAACGCGGTGACGAGGGCGGTCGCCCGGGCAAGAGCGGCGGCTTCGGCGGCCTGCTCGGCATCGGCCTGGTCGTGCTGGCGGCTGTGTGGCTGTACAGCGCTGTCTACGTGGTCGACGAGCAGGAGCAAGCCGTAGTGCTGCGCTTCGGCAAATACTATGAAACCGTCGGCCCGGGCCTGAACATCTATTTCCCGCCGATCGATCGCAAGTACATGGAAAATGTCACGCGTGAGCGTGCCTATACCAAGCAGGGTCAAATGCTGACTGAAGACGAAAACATCGTCGAAGTGCCGCTGACCGTGCAGTACAAGATCAGCAACCTGCAAGACTTCGTGCTGAACGTCGATCAGCCGGAAATCAGCCTGCAACATGCAACCGACAGTGCCTTGCGTCACGTGGTGGGTTCTACCGCCATGGATCAGGTGCTGACCGAAGGTCGTGAGCTGATGGCCAGCGAAATCAAGGAGCGTCTGCAACGCTTCCTCGATACCTACCGCACCGGTATCACCGTCACCCAGGTCAACGTACAGAGCGCAGCTGCACCGCGTGAAGTCCAGGAAGCCTTCGATGACGTGATCCGCGCCCGTGAAGATGAGCAGCGTTCGCGAAACCAGGCTGAAACCTACGCCAACGGCGTCGTGCCGGAAGCCCGTGGTCAGGCCCAGCGCATCCTCGAGGATGCCAACGGTTACCGCGACGAGACCGTCTCCCGCGCCAAGGGTGAGGCCGATCGCTTCACCAAGCTGGTGGCCGAGTATCGCAAGGCCCCTGAGGTCACCCGCCAGCGTCTGTATCTGGACACCATGCAGGAAATCTTCAGCAACACCAGCAAGGTTCTCGTGACCGGCAACAAGGATGGCCAGAACAATCTGCTGTACTTGCCGCTGGACAAGATGATCGACAGTGGTCGCAGCTCCGGCGCTCCGGTGACCGGCGCAGCAGCCAGCAGCAATGAAGTGAATGCGCGTGCGGCAGCTGATCTGCAGCAACAGCAAGCACGTACCAGGGAGAGTCGCTGATGAGCAATAAATCGCTGATCGCCCTTATTATCGGCGTCGTCGTGGCGATCGTTGCCTGGAACTGCTTCTACATCGTGGCTCAGACCGAGCGCGCGGTGATGCTGCAGTTCGGTCGCGTGGTCCAGACCGATGTTCAACCGGGCCTGCACATGAAAGTGCCTTACGTGAACAAGGTGCGCAAATTCGACGCCCGCCTGATGACACTGGATGCACCGACGCAACGCTTCCTGACGCTGGAAAAGAAAGCCGTAATGGTCGATGCCTACGCCAAATGGCGCGTGAAAGATGCCGAGCGCTTCTACACCGCGACTTCCGGCCTCAAGCAGATTGCCGACGAGCGTCTTTCCCGTCGTCTGGAGTCGGGCCTGCGTGACCAGTTCGGTAAGCGCACCCTGCACGAAGTAGTGTCCGGTGAGCGTGATGCGCTGATGGCTGACATCACCAACTCGCTGAACAAGATGGCGGAAAAAGAGCTGGGCATCGAAGTTGTCGATGTCCGGGTCAAAACCATCGACCTGCCGAAGGAAGTGAACCGCAGCGTGTTCGAACGAATGAGCACCGAGCGTGAGCGTGAAGCTCGCGAGCACCGCGCCAAGGGTAACGAGCTGGCTGAAGGCATCCGTGCCGACGCCGACCGTCAACGCCGTGTGCTGCTGGCTGAAGCCTATCGTGAATCTGAAGAGGTTCGCGGTGACGGTGATGCCCAGGCTGCTGCGATCTACTCCAAGGCATACGGTCAGGATCAGGAGTTCTACGCGTTCTACCGTAGCCTGCGTGCCTACCGTGAAAGCTTCGCGAACAAATCCGACGTCATGGTCCTGGACCCGGGCAGCGACTTCTTCCGTTACCTGGAAAAAGCCAAGCCTTGATACGGCGTTGACCTGAATCATCCCCCGCCTGGCGGCTAAAACCTCGGGCGGGGTGATCCTTTGGGAAAACGTGTGTATGATGCGGCAGCCGGGAAATTCCCGGCTTTTTTGCGTCTGCACGTTTGATTGCTGTTTTTATGCAGGCACCCGAGTTGAATGACTCGACAGGTTTTTCGAGGAAAGTGGTTGGCGAAGCCGGTTTCAGGCTTTTCGCCCCGTTGTCCATGCCCGCGGTTTGTGTGCATGGGCCGATCATTTTCTGCTTCACTCAAGGCTCGCCCAAAGGCTTGTCGCCCGGATCATAGGGGAATGGCGTAATGGCAACGGTAGACCGCTGGCTGCTGCCAGATGGCATCGAAGAAGTACTGCCACCAGAAGCTGCGCGCATCGAAATAGCGCGTCGCCAGGTGTTGGATCTGTTCCAGAGCTGGGGTTACGAGTTTGTCGTGACTCCCCATATCGAGTACCTGGAATCCCTGCTGACCGGCGCGGGCTCGGACCTCGATCTGCGCACCTTCAAGGTCATCGACCCGCAGTCGGGCCGGCAGATGGGTTTCCGTGCCGACATCACGCCGCAAGTGGCGCGCATCGATGCGCACACCCTGCGTCGCGAAGGCCCGAGCCGTCTGTGCTATGCCGGTAGCGTGCTGCACGCTCAGCCACGTGCCTTGTCGTCCTCACGCAGCCCGATTCAACTGGGCGCCGAGTTGTACGGCGATGCCAGCCCGAGCAGCGACGTAGAAGTCATCAGCCTGATGCTGGCCATGCTGCAACTGGCCGATGTGCCGGATGTGCACATGGACCTCGGCCATGTCGGCATCTACCGCGGCCTGGCCCGCGCCGCCGGTTTGTCCGGTGAAGTCGAGCAACAGTTGTTCGATGCATTGCAACGTAAAGCCATCGACGAGGTCATTACCTTGACCGAAGGCTTGCCTGCCGATCTGTCGGGCATGCTGCGAGCGCTGGTCGACCTGTGTGGCGGTCGTGAAGTGTTGAGCGCAGCGCGCGAGCGTCTGGCCAATGCGCCGGCGCCCGTGCTGGCGGCCCTGGACGATTTGCTGGCAATTGCCGAACGTCTGTCCACGCGTTTCCCGGAATTACCGCTGTATTTCGACCTGGGCGAGTTGCGCGGCTATCACTACCACACTGGTGTAGTGTTCGCCGTGTTCGTACCGGGTGTTGGCCAGTCCATTGCTCAAGGCGGTCGTTACGACGACATCGGCGCTGACTTCGGTCGTGCCCGTCCGGCAACTGGTTTCTCTACCGATTTGAAAACCCTGGTGACCCTGGGGCGTGCTGAAATCGAGCTACCGTCTGGCGGTATCTGGATGCCTGACAGTACGGATGCAGCACTCTGGCAGCAGGTTTGCCAGTTGCGCAGTGAGGGTCAGCGTGTCGTTCAGGCATTGCCTGGGCAGCTTTTGGCCGCCGCCCGTGAAGCGGACTGCGACCGGCAATTGATTCAGCAGAACGGGCTTTGGCAAGTATTGCCGCTGGCTTCTTGAGTTTTCCTGCCGGCCGCCGCCGGCACCAAGTTTGCGCGAATGAGGACAAGTGTTATGGGTAAGAATGTCGTAGTCCTGGGCACCCAATGGGGTGATGAGGGCAAAGGCAAGATCGTTGATCTGCTGACCGAACATGCTGCCGCCGTAGTGCGCTACCAAGGTGGCCACAACGCTGGCCACACCCTGGTGATCGACGGCGAAAAAACCGTCTTGCACCTGATCCCGTCGGGCGTGCTGCGCGAAGGCGTGCAGTGCCTGATCGGTAACGGCGTGGTGGTTGCACCCGACGCGCTGCTGCGGGAAATCATCAAGCTGGAAGAAAAAGGCGTACCGGTGCGCGAGCGCCTGCGTATCAGCCCGTCCTGCCCGCTGATCCTGTCCTACCACGTAGCGCTGGACCAGGCCCGTGAAAAGGCCCGTGGCGAGCTGAAGATCGGTACTACCGGTCGTGGCATCGGCCCGGCTTACGAAGACAAGGTTGCCCGTCGCGGTCTGCGCATCGGTGACCTGTTCCACCGCGAGCGTTTCGCCGCCAAGCTGGGCGAGTTGCTGGATTACCACAACTTCGTACTGGTCAATTACTACAAAGAGCCAGCAATCGACTTCCAGAAGACACTCGACGAGTGCATGGAATACGCCGAGCTGCTCAAGCCGATGATGGTCGACGTCACCGCTGAACTGCACGAGCTGCGTCGCGCTGGCAAAGACATCATGTTCGAAGGCGCCCAAGGCTCCCTGCTGGACATCGACCACGGCACCTACCCGTACGTCACCAGCTCCAATACCACCGCGGGCGGCATCGCCACCGGTTCGGGTTTTGGCCCGATGTACCTGGATTACATCCTCGGCATCACCAAGGCTTACACCACTCGCGTGGGTTCGGGCCCATTCCCGACTGAACTGTTCGACGACGTCGGTGCTTTCCTGGCCAAGCGTGGCCATGAGTTCGGCGCTACTACCGGTCGTGCCCGTCGTTGCGGCTGGTTCGATGCCGTCATCCTGCGTCGCGCCATCGACGTCAACAGCATTTCGGGCCTGTGCCTGACCAAGCTGGACGTGCTGGACGGTCTGGAAACCATCAACATCTGCGTGGGCTACAAGAACCAGGACGGTGCAGTGATCGACGCACCGACTGACGCCGATAGCTACATTGGCCTGGAGCCGGTGTACGAGCAAATGCCAGGCTGGACCGAATCCACCGTCGGTGCCAAGACTCTGGAAGAGCTGCCTCAGGCTGCACGCAACTACATCAAGCGCGTCGAAGAGTTGGTCGGTGCTCCGATCGACATTATTTCGACGGGCCCGGACCGCAACGAAACCATCGTTCTGCGTCACCCGTTCGCTTAATAAGTCGTTGATGTAAAACACAAAGGCCCCTTAATTGGGGCCTTTGTCGTTTATGCCTGTCGAACGGCATGACCTTTGCTGTGAACATTGAAAAAGCATCGTTTCTGACGTGCTATCAATTTGATGGCGTCAAAGCAGAGGGATTTTCAGTGTCGGCCGTTCTCTCACTGTTACAAAGCCGTCTCTTGCGGCCCGTGTTCGTTACCCTAGGTATCGCCCTTTTGGTGCAGGTGCTGGTAGCTGTCGCTCTGACCCGGAGCACAGTGACTGCGCTGGAAGCTGATTTGGGTATGCGGTTGGACGCCGATAGCCAAAAGCTCTCGGGTGAACTTGAGCAGGCAGGGCGTGAAGTCACGTCGAGCCTGGATAACCTGTCCACCAGTACCCGTCAGCGCCTGACGGCCGGGCTGTCTTCGCGTCTGAAGGACGAGCAGGCGCAACTGCGTGCGACGCTGGAGAAGGACCTGAAGGATTCGGCCAACGACATGGCGCAGCTTCTGGCCTCGGTCGCACCCCGCGCCATGTGGGACAGCGACATCCCCACCCTGTCCGAATTCGCTCGCCGTGCCCAGCGCAATCCCAATGTGTTGTTCGTGGTCTACGACGACGCCACGGGCCAGCACCTGACGCGCTACCTCAACCGGGAGAACCCGATCAACAAGGCGCTTCTGGAAAAAGGCCAGGGCGAGCGGGCGCTGGACAAGGTGCTGGATGCGGCGAAGAACGATCCGTCGGTCTACTACCTTGAAGCCTCGATCAATCCCAATGGGGTGGAGATCGGCAAGGTGTTGATGGGCGTCTCGACCGCCTCCGTGGAAACCGATGTGGCGGCGCTGGACAAGCGATTCTCGGCGCTGATCGCCAGCAGTGATCAACTGGTGGGTGACAGTCTCAAAGGCGCGGCGGCTGACAGTGCGGCGGCGATGCGCGGGCGTCTGCAATCGGCACAGTCCACCGCCACTGAAATGAAAGCCAATACCACCACTGCCGTGCAGGAAGCTGCCGGGACTTTGCGCTGGCGCATCGGCATGGGCCTGGCGCTGGTAGGTTTTGGTGTGCTGCTGTTGCTCGCGGTGGTGCTGGGTCGTCGAGTGGTCAATCGCTTGAAGCTGCTGATCGCCGCCATGGATGACCTGGCGGCAGGTGAGGGTGATCTGACCAAGCGTGTGCAGATCAACAGCCAGGATGAGATTGGCGACATGGCCTCGGCGGTCAATCGCTTTGTGGATAAGTTGCAGCCGATCGTGCGGGAGGCGGGCGATGTGGCCCAGCGTACCGGCGTGGAAATTGGTGCCATGACTTTGCGCAATGCCGGTGCCGATGCAGCGGCGGGCATGCAGCGCGATGAAGTAGCCGAAAGCTTGCGCGCGTTGTCGCAAATGGCTGACGAAGCTCAGTCTGAAAGCCACGCCATGCAGGCCGCTTTGCAGCAGGTGGTGGGCATTCGTCAGGCCACGGATGAAAACACTCGGACCTCGGCGAAAGTTGGCAGTCTCATTGAGGCATTGGCCGGACAAGTCGACACCGGTGCGAAAGTCATCGAGCGCCTGGCGCAGCAGAGTGAGCAGATTGAAGTGGTGCTGACGGTGATTCACGGGATCGCCGAACAAACCAACTTGCTGGCGTTGAACGCGGCCATTGAGGCGGCGCGTGCCGGCGAGACCGGTCGCGGGTTTGCCGTGGTGGCGGATGAGGTGCGGGCACTGGCGAGCAAGACTCAGAGCTCAACCGGCGACATTCAGGCTCACATTGTTGCGTTGCAGCAGGGCGCGCGCGAGGCGGTCGCGGCAATCGGGCAGGCCGGACGTCAGGCTAGTGAGGGTTTGCTGGTGTTGCGCGACAGTGCGCGGTTGCAGCAGTCGGTGCAGGCGTCGGTCGAGCAGGTGCATGCGGCGATTGGTCTGGCGACACAGGCTGCGGCGCATCAGGCGCAAGGTGCGCAGGCCGTGCGTGGGCGGGTTGAGACCATTCATGCTCAAGCCGAAAAGGCTGCTCAGGCGGTGGTGGAAACCACGGCCAGTGGCAAGGTACTGGATGGCTTGGCGGCGCAGTTGAAAGCTAGCTTGGGGCAGTTCAGGGCTTAAGTTTTTTGTCTGCAAGTCTGACGCCTTCGCGGGCAAGCCTCGCTCCTACAGGGGGTGCGCAATCCTTGTAGGAGCGAGGCTTGCCCGCGAAGCTTTTCAACGGCTCAAATACATCCGCGTCGTCAGCAAGTAAACCGGCAACCCCGACACCACTATCAACAACGCCGCATAAGGCGCCGCCGCCGCAAACTCCACATTCGCGGTATGCGCCCAGACTTCCGTCGCCAGGGTATTCAGTCCGGTGGGACTCAGCAGCAGCGTCGCCGTCAGCTCCTTCATCGCATCCAGAAACACCAGCGCAAAGGCTGCCCCCAAGGCAGGGAAGATGATCGGCAGCGTCACTCGACAAAACGCGCTGAAGGACGACGCTCCCAGCGTGCGTGCGGCCTCTTCCAGTTGCGGTGCTGCCTTGTTCAGCGCCGTACGAATCGGTGCCTGCGCCAGCGGCAGAAACAACAGCGCATAAGCAATCAGCAGCAGCGCGGAGGTCTGGTACAGCATCGGCACATAATGCAGGGCGAAATACACCAGAGTCAGCGCAATCACCAATCCCGGCAGCGCATGCAGCAGATACGGCAGGCGCTCGGCCCAGATTGCCAGTCGGCCTTTATGGCGCACCACCAACAATCCCACCGGTACCGCCAGCACCAGGCACAGCGCCGCACCACCGAGAGACAGCGCCAGAGACGACAACAACGCCTCGCTGATCGCGGCGACCGGGAACGCCGCCGACGAACCCACCATCAGCCAGTACACCAGCATCCCCAGCGGAATGCCGCTGCCGATGATCGCCAGCAGCAGGCAGTAAAGCTGTCCGACAGTCGTCCATGGCCCCAGGCGAACCTGTTGCGCCTGCCTCGCCGCGCCCTGGCCGGTGCGCACATGTCGGCCCTTGCCACGCACGCGTAGCTCCAGCCATAGCAGCACCAGACACAGCGCCAACAGCACCGCCGAGAGCATCGCTGCGTTAGCGTTGCTGAATTCCAGCTCGAACTCGTTGATAGATCGCTGTCGTGAAAGTCTGCAGCCCGATGATCGACAGCGCGCCGAACTCCACCAGCATGTGCAGCGCAATCAGCAGCGAACCGGCCAGCAGTGACGGCCAGAGCAACGGCAGGGTGATTTTAAAGAACACGCCCCAGCGATTCTGCCCCAGGGTTCGTGCGGACTCCTCCAGGGACGGATCGAGATTGCGCAGGGTTGCCGCCACTGGCAGAAAAATCAGCGGGTATTTGGACAGGGTCATCACCAGAATCGCGCCGCCTAGCCCTTCGAAGTGAGCGCTCAGGGAGACCCAGGTGAAGCTGCTGACAAACGCCGGCACCGCGAACGGCAGGCACAGGATCACGCCCCATAGCTGTCGACCCGGCAGATTGCTGCGTTCCAGCAACCAGGCGAGCGACAGGCCAATCACGCCGCAGGCCAGCGTGACGCCCACCATCAGCGCCAGCGTATTACGCAGCAGGCCAAACACGTAAGGTCGCCACAGCAGATGCAGCGCCTCGGCCCAGCCTGCTTGCCAGGTTTTGAGGCCGACATAAGCCAGTGGCAACAGGCTGAGCACCACCAGCAGCAAAACCGGCAGCAACAACCAGATCGACGGCCGCTTGCGCCGTGGCACGTACCCCCCACGCAAGGCGGGGGCAGATAACGATGCGCTCATCAGTTCAAGCCAACGTCACGTTCCAGGTCCAGGGCTTCTTCGGCGTTTCCGAGATCGGCGGGCGTGACGTTCGGTGCTTGCAGTTCGCTGAACGGCTTGAGGCCGCGATCCGATTCCATGCCTTTGTGCAGCGGGTATTCGGCGGTGGTCTGGGTGATCACGCGCTGACCTTCTTCGCTGGCCATGTAGGCGAGGAATTGCTGGGCTTCTTTTGGATGTTTGCTGGATTTCAGTACGGCGGCGCTGGAAACGGTGATCAACCCGCCGACGTCGCCGCCAGTGAAGTAATGCAGTTTCGAATCGAGCTGGCCTTTTTCACGCTGCAAGGCGAACCAGTAGTAATTGTTCACCAGTACGGTGGCGACTTCGCCGTTTTCCACGGCCTTCAGCGCGACCATGTTGTTGCTGTAGGTCTTGCCGAATGCACGCAGGCCGGTGAGCCATTCTTCGGCGGCGTCCATGCCGTGGACTTTAATGATCGCCACGGCCTGTTCCTGGAATGCGCCGCTGGTGGGCACAAAGCCGACTTTGCCTTGCCATTTCGGATCGGAGAACTCCATTACCGACTTGGGCAGGTCTTTTTCATCGATCAACTTGGGATTGAACGCAACTACGCGGACTCGCGCAGTGATACCGATCCAGGTGCCGTTGCCGGCGACATAGTCCTTTGGCAGAACGGCGAGGGTGGCGGCGTCGGTCTGAGCCAGCAGGCCTTGTTCGCCGAGTTTGTTCAGTGGTGGGGATTCTTCGGTGTAAATCACGTCGGCGGGGGAGCGATCACCTTCTTCGACGATCTGGCTGGCGAGCTGGTTGCTGCTGCCCTTGCGCACATTGACGTGAATCCCGGTCCTGGCTTCGAAGGCTTTGGCGACGGCGTCGCCGACTTCCTTGTGTTGGCCGTTATAGAGTGTCAGGGAAACCGGATCGGCGGCTTGGGTGAGGGGAGTGGCGAGTGTCAGGCCGAGCAGGGTGATGGTCAGACCGCGGCGCAGGGTATTTCGAAACATCATTCGCAGGGTTCCTCACTGTCGCATTGCAAAAACTTGTAACAATGATAAACGATATTGTTTCTCATGTGCGTCTTGCGGGTCTGAGGAGTGTTTGCTAGAGGGGCGGGGGCGAGTTTTTGTGGCGAGGGAGCTTGCTCCCGTTCGGCTGCGAAGCAGTCGTAAGTCCTGAGAGTGCGGTGTAACTATTGGAATGATGAGGAGCGCTTCGCACTCCAGCGGGAGCAAGCTCCCTCGCCACAGGAAGTAATGGCTTGGGGTTTTCGAAAGCCAGAAACGCAAAAACCCGCTTTCGCGGGTTTCTGTGAAATTCAAGATCGTGACCTTGAATTTGAATTGGTGCCCAGAAGAAGACTCGAACTTCCACGACCTTGCGGTCACCAGCACCTGAAGCTGGCGTGTCTACCAATTTCACCATCTGGGCATAATCTTCAGCGTTGCCGCTGTTGATGTGGCGCACTATACGGAGAGCATTTTGATCTGTAAACCCCTGATTTAATTTTAATAAACCGGAAGCCTTAAATGCAAAAACCCGCTTTCGCGGGTTTTTGTGTGAGCCTTGAAATTGTTCTAATCTCAAGCTCGAAATTGGTGCCCAGAAGAAGACTCGAACTTCCACGACCTTGCGGTCACCAGCACCTGAAGCTGGCGTGTCTACCAATTTCACCATCTGGGCAGTATCGGCAGCGCGTGTGCGTCGTCGATGGCGCGCACTATACGGAGCGTCTTTTTAACTGTAAACCCCCGGCATCGAAAAAACCTGGAAAATTTCTCCAGTGGTATTCAAATCAGCTTTGCGATGTCGATAAAGGGCTTTAGATGGGCTGTCATAGCCTGAAATTTCCCGTTTCATTACGCCTATGCCAAACTAACCCGCATATAGACAAGGTGAAAACTCTCTAATGGCCGATTGGCAGTCCCTCGATCCCGAGGCCGCTCGTGAAGCGGAAAAATATGAAAACCCTATTCCTAGCCGCGAACTGATCCTTCAGCACCTTGCTGATCGAGGTTCGCCTGCTAACCGCGAGCAGCTGGTCGAAGAGTTTGGTCTGACCACAGAAGACCAGATCGAAGCCCTGCGTCGTCGCCTGCGCGCCATGGAGCGCGACGCTCAACTCATCTATACCCGTCGCGGCACCTATGCGCCGGTGGACAAGCTCGACCTGATCCTGGGCCGCATCAGCGGTCACCGTGACGGCTTCGGCTTTCTGGTCCCGGACGACGGCAGTGACGACCTGTTCATGAGCCCGGCGCAAATGCGCCTGGTGTTCGATGGCGACCGTGCCCTGGCGCGTGTTTCCGGCCTGGACCGTCGCGGTCGCCGTGAAGGCATGATCGTCGAAGTGGTGTCCCGTGCCCACGAGACCATCGTTGGTCGTTACTTCGAAGAGGGCGGTATCGGTTTCGTCGTCGCGGACAATCCGAAGATCCAGCAAGAAGTGCTGGTGACGCCGGGCCGTAACGCCAATGCCCAGATCGGTCAATTCGTCGAGGTGAAGATCACTCACTGGCCGACGCCACGCTTCCAGCCGCAAGGCGACGTGGTCGAAGTCGTGGGTAACTACATGGCGCCGGGCATGGAAATCGATGTCGCCCTGCGCACTTACGATATTCCTCACGTCTGGCCTGAAGCGGTGCTCAAGGAAGCCGCCAAGCTCAAGCCGGAAGTCGAAGAGAAAGACAAAGAGAAGCGCATCGACCTGCGTCACCTGCCGTTCGTGACCATCGACGGCGAAGATGCGCGCGACTTCGATGACGCGGTCTACTGCGAAGCCAAGCCGGGCAAGCTGCGCCTGTTCTCCGGTGGCTGGAAGTTGTACGTGGCGATCGCCGACGTTTCCAGCTACGTGAAAATCGGTTCGGCGCTGGATAACGAATCCCAGGTTCGTGGCAACTCGGTGTACTTCCCCGAGCGCGTCGTGCCAATGCTGCCTGAGCAGCTGTCCAACGGCCTGTGCTCGCTGAACCCGCACGTCGATCGCCTGGCCATGGTCTGCGAGATGACCATCTCCAAATCCGGCGAAATGACCGACTACTGCTTCTACGAAGCGGTGATTCACTCCCACGCCCGCCTGACCTACAACAAAGTCAGCGCCATGCTGGAAACGCCCAAAGCGACCGAAGCACGTCAGCTTCGTGGCGAATACACCGACGTCCTGCCGCACCTCAAGCAGCTGTATGCGCTGTACAAGGTTCTGCTGGCGGCCCGTCACGTGCGTGGCGCGATTGATTTCGAAACGCAGGAAACCCGGATCATCTTCGGCTCCGAGCGCAAGATCGCCGAAATCCGTCCGACCGTTCGCAATGACGCCCACAAGCTGATCGAGGAGTGCATGCTGGCGGCCAACGTGGCCACTGCAGAGTTCCTGAAGAAGCACGAAATCCCTGCGCTGTATCGCGTTCACGACGGCCCGCCACCGGAGCGTCTGGAAAAACTGCGCGCCTTCCTTGGCGAGCTCGGCCTGTCCCTGCACAAAGGCAAGGATGGTCCGTCGCCGAAGGATTACCAGGCTTTGCTGGCGAGTATCAAGGACCGTCCGGATTTCCACCTGATCCAGACCGTCATGCTGCGTTCGTTGAGCCAGGCGGTGTACAGCGCTGATAACCAGGGCCACTTCGGCCTGAATTACGAAGCCTATACCCACTTCACTTCGCCGATTCGCCGCTACCCGGACTTGCTCACGCACCGGGCGATTCGCAGCGTCATCCATTCGAAAATGGACACCCCGCACGTTCGCCGTGCCGGTGCGATGACCATCCCGAAAGCACGCATCTATCCGTACGACGAAGCGATCCTGGAGCAGCTCGGCGAGCAGTGCTCGATGAGCGAGCGCCGGGCCGACGAAGCCACCCGCGACGTGGTGAACTGGCTCAAGTGCGAGTTCATGAAAGACCGCGTGGGCGAGTCGTTCCCGGGTGTGATCACCGCCGTGACCGGTTTCGGTCTGTTCGTCGAACTGACCGATATCTACGTCGAAGGCCTGGTGCACGTCACCGCGCTGCCGGGCGATTACTACCACTTCGATCCTGTACACCACCGCCTCGCCGGTGAGCGTACCGGTCGCAGCTTCCGCCTTGGCGACACCGTTGAAGTTCGCGTCATGCGCGTCGACCTCGACGAGCGCAAGATCGACTTCGAGATGGCTGAAAAAACCATCAGCGCGCCGATCGGCCGCAAGAAGCGTGGGGCTGAAACCGCTGCTCCTGCTGCCAAATCCACTGCAGAACCGGCTCCGGCGAAAACCGGCCGTCGTCCTGCCAAGGAAAAGGCTGTCGAGGCCTATCGTCCGAGCGATGCCGCGGCAAAGAATGCCGAGTTGCGCAAAAGTCGTGAAATGAAACAGGCGTTGCTGTCTGAAGCGAAAAGCGGCGGTAAAGCGGCGTCTGGGGGAAAGACCGGGCGGTCGGCGCCTGAGAAGGCCTCCGGCGGCAAGCCAGCAAAACCGAGCAAACACCGTAAAGGCCCGCCAAAAGCGGGTTCCGCTCCAGCCGCCAGAAGCGGCGGGGCGCGTAAACCTAAGGCCAAGTCATGAGTCAGTTGGAAAAGATCTATGGCGTGCACGCTGTAGAAGCGTTGCTGCGTCACCACCCAAAACGCGTCAAGCAGATCTGGCTGGCTGAAGGCCGCAGTGATCCGCGGGTACAGACACTTATCGAACTCGCTGCCGAAAATCGCGTAGCGGTCGGTCAGGCTGAGCGTCGTGAGCTGGATGCGTGGGTAGATGGCGTGCACCAGGGCGTGGTCGCGGACGTGAGTCCGAGTCAGGTCTGGGGCGAAGCGATGCTTGACGAATTGCTCGATCGCACTGAAGGCGCACCGCTGTTGCTGGTGCTCGACGGCGTGACCGATCCGCACAACCTCGGTGCTTGCCTGCGTTCTGCCGATGCGGCGGGCGCGCTGGCGGTGATCGTGCCGAAGGACAAGTCAGCCACTCTGACCCCGACGGTGCGGAAAGTCGCCTGCGGCGCGGCGGAAGTGATTCCGTTGGTGGCCGTGACCAACCTGGCGCGCACCCTGGAAAAACTCAAGCAACGTGGCTTGTGGGTTGTCGGTACGGCGGGCGAGGCTGAGCAGGATCTGTATCAGCAAGACCTGACCGGCCCGACCATCCTGATCATGGGCGCGGAAGGCAGCGGAATGCGTCGCCTGACTCGCGATCTTTGCGACTACCTGGTGCGTCTGCCGATGGCGGGCAGCGTCAGCAGTCTCAACGTTTCCGTGGCGACTGGCGTGTGCCTGTTCGAGGCCCTGCGTCAGCGTGGTGCCAAGGCCAAGGCTGCTGCCAAGAAGTCCTGATTCAGCGGTAAACCCCTCCTGTGGGAGCTAGCCTGCTAGCGATGGCGGAGTAACATTCGGCATTAATATTGAATGTTATTTCCTCATCGCTAGCAGGCTAGCTCCCACAGTGGTTTGTGTTTTGGGCAAATAATCGTGGTTGTTCAAATAATCACCAATTGCCTTGCGCCTCTCTTGTCCCTTCTCTACAATTGCGCCCCTTGCTGTGACGGCAGGCACGCATGTGTCTATCGCAAGCAAGTCCATAAGTGTCATTCACTCCTTGTCTGACCGCTTTTGAGCGGCAGGCTACAACCCGTAAGGAGCATTCATGCGTCATTACGAAATCATCTTTTTGGTCCACCCGGATCAAAGCGAGCAAGTCGGCGGCATGGTTGAGCGTTACACCAAGCTGATCGAAGAAGACGGCGGCAAAATCCACCGTCTGGAAGATTGGGGTCGTCGTCAACTGGCCTACGCAATCAACAATGTTCACAAGGCTCACTACGTGATGCTGAACGTTGAATGCACTGGCAAGGCCCTGGCCGAGCTGGAAGACAACTTCCGCTACAACGATGCAGTGATCCGTAACCTGGTCATCCGTCGCGAAGAAGCCGTTACCGGCCAATCCGAGATGCTCAAGGCTGAAGAAAACCGCAGTGAGCGCCGTGAGCGTCGCGACCGTCCTGAGCACTCCGACGCTGATAGCGTTGATGGTGATGACAGCGACGCCAGCGATAACGCTGACGAGTAATCCACGGACCTTTTGAGGAGCCTATTACATGGCACGTTTCTTCCGTCGTCGTAAATTCTGCCGCTTCACCGCTGAAGACGTGAAAGAGATCGATTACAAAGATCTCAACACTCTGAAAGCCTACGTATCCGAGACCGGCAAAATCGTTCCAAGCCGCATCACCGGTACCAAAGCTCGTTATCAGCGTCAGCTGGCCACCGCTATCAAGCGCGCCCGCTTCCTGGCCCTGCTGGCCTACACCGACAGCCACGGCCGCTGAGACCGGGCAGTCGACACGTAGCAAAGGATTGAATGCATGCGCGCCTTAGCTGAGTTCATCATGCGCGGCCGTATGCAGGCCACTCTGGTAGTGGCCGGATGCGCAACGTTGCCGTTGTTGTATTGGTTGGGTGCTGCCGCCGGATGCCTTGTGCTCCTGCGGCGCGGATTGAAGGACGCCTTGGGCGTTCTTGCTCTGGGACTGCTGCCGGCGTTGATCTGGTGGCTTTACTCCGACGACCCACGGGCACTTCTGGTGCTGCTGGGGTCTTCGAGCCTTGCGTTGGTTTTGCGCGCAAGCGAGTCCTGGAACCGCGTGCTGCTGGTCAGCATAGCGATGGGATTGGTGTTTTCAGTGGTGCTGGGGGCGGCTTTTGCGCCCCAGATCGAGATGCTGGCGCAGGCTTTGATAAAAGTCATGCCGTCGCTACTCGGTGATGTCTACCAGCAATTGTCGGTAGACGAGCAAGCGCGTTTCGCGTCCCTGATTGCACCGGTCCTGACCGGCCTGATTGCGGCCTTGTTGCAAATCGTCAGTGTGCTGAGCCTGATTGTCGGGCGCTACTGGCAGGCGTTGTTGTACAACCCGGGTGGTTTTGGTCGCGAGTTTCGCGCCATCCGAATCCCGCTTTTACCGGCGATGTTGCTGCTGGTGTTGATGCTTCTGGGGCCTAACTTAGGCTCGCAGATGGCCATGTTGACACCGTTGTGCAGCGTACCGCTGGTGTTCGCCGGGCTGGCCCTGATTCACGGGCTGGTGGCGCAAAAGCGACTGGCCAAATTCTGGCTGGTGGGGTTGTACGTCACGCTGTTGCTGTTCATGCAACTGATCTATCCGTTGCTGGTGGTCTTGGCCATCGTCGACAGCCTGATTGATTTTCGCGGTCGTTCGGCACCGAAAGATGCCGATAACGCGAACGGTGAAGGTTAAAAGTTAAGAGGATTTTCACATGCAACTGATCCTTCTGGAAAAAGTCACCAACCTGGGCAACCTGGGTGACAAAGTGAACGTTAAGGCTGGTTACGGTCGTAACTACCTGCTGCCTTACGGCAAAGCTACCGCTGCGACCGCTGCCAACCTGGCTGCGTTCGAAGAGCGTCGCGCTGAGCTGGAAAAAGCCGCAGCAGACCGTAAAACTTCGGCTGAAAGCCGTGCCGCCCAACTGGCTGAGCTGGAAGTGACTATCACTGCCACCGCTGGTGACGAAGGCAAGCTGTTCGGTTCGATCGGCACCCACGACATCGCTGATGCACTGACCGCCTCTGGCGTTGAAGTTGCAAAAAGCGAAGTTCGTCTGCCGAACGGCACCATCCGCAACGTAGGCGAATTCGACGTAGCCGTGCACCTGCACGCCGAAGTTGAAGCCACCGTACGCGTTGTCGTGGTAGCAGCTTAAGCAGCACTTGTCGGCTGGCACCCTCGGGTGCTTGCCGGTAACATCGGGCACGATCCTGTTTACAGGTCGTGCCCTTTGTCTTTCTGCGGTTCCTGATTCTCTACAAACTAATTCCAAGTGGCCATGAACGATATTTCCGCCCCCGAGCAATACGATCTGCAAACCGCTGCCCTGAAGGTGCCGCCGCATTCCATCGAGGCCGAACAGGCCGTGCTCGGTGGTCTGATGCTGGACAACAACGCCTGGGAACGCGTGTTGGATCAAGTCTCCGACGGCGATTTCTATCGGCATGACCACCGCCTGATCTTCCGTGCGATCGCCAAGCTCGCCGACCAGAACTCCCCCATCGACGTCGTGACCCTTGCCGAGCAATTGGACAAGGAAGGTCAGACCTCGCAAGTCGGTGGTCTCGGCTACCTGGGTGAGCTGGCGAAAAACACGCCGTCCGTCGCCAACATCAAGGCCTATGCGCAAATCGTTCGTGCGCGGGCGACCTTGCGGCAACTGATCGGCATCGCCACCGAAATTGCCGACAGCGCTTTCAACCCTGAAGGCCGCACGGCTGAAGAGATTCTCGACGAAGCTGAGCGGCAGATCTTCCAGATCGCCGAGGCCCGGCCAAAAACCGGCGGTCCGGTGAGTGTGAATGACCTGCTGACCAAGGCTATCGACCGCATCGACACCTTGTTCAACACCGACAACGCCATTACCGGCCTGTCCACCGGTTATACCGACCTCGACGAGAAAACCAGCGGCTTGCAGCCTGCCGACCTGATCATCGTCGCCGGCCGTCCGTCCATGGGTAAAACCACCTTTGCGATGAACCTGGTGGAAAACGCCGTGTTGCGCAGCGACAAGTGCGTACTGGTTTACTCGCTGGAGATGCCAGGCGAATCGCTGATCATGCGTATGCTTTCGTCCCTTGGGCGTATCGACCAGACCAAGGTCCGGGCCGGTCGCCTGGACGACGACGATTGGCCGCGCCTGACCTCGGCGGTCAACTTGCTGAACGATCGCAAGCTGTTCATCGACGACACGGCTGGTATCAGCCCCTCGGAGATGCGCGCGCGGACCCGGCGTCTGGTGCGTGAACACGGCGACATCGCCCTGATCATGATCGACTATCTCCAGTTGATGCAGATTCCAGGTTCCGGCGGAGACAACCGGACCAACGAGATTTCCGAGATCTCCCGTTCCTTGAAAGCCCTCGCCAAGGAATTCAACTGCCCGGTAGTGGCGCTGTCCCAGCTCAACCGCTCCCTGGAGCAACGACCGAACAAACGCCCGATCAACTCCGACCTCCGGGAATCCGGAGCGATCGAGCAGGATGCTGACGTGATCATGTTCGTGTACCGGGATGAGGTGTACCACCCGGAAACCGAGCATAAAGGCATCGCCGAGATCATCATCGGCAAACAGCGGAATGGCCCGATCGGCACGTCACGACTGGCGTTCATCGGTAAGTACACCCGCTTCGAAAACCTGGCGCCGGGCAGCTACAATTTCGACGACGAGTAGGTTGTGTTGCGCCTGAGAGGGCCCCATCGCGGGCAAGCCCGCTCCCACAGGGATCACACCGAACCTGTGGGAGCGGGCTTGCCCGCGATGGGGTCGCCACAATTTCCGACCATAGCCGTCGGAATTGATCAAATTTTGTGCTATATTCCGCGCCCGCGAAATTCAATGAAAGCCAACACCGGTTATCGACATGCAAGCAGCCAAGCCGTTATTTGACTATCCCAAGTACTGGGCCGAATGTTTCGGGCCAGCGCCATTCCTGCCGATGAGCAGGGAGGAGATGGATCAGCTTGGCTGGGATTCCTGCGACATCATCATCGTCACCGGTGATGCCTACGTCGACCACCCGTCGTTCGGCATGGCAATCATCGGCCGGCTGCTGGAGGCCCAGGGCTTCCGCGTCGGGATCATTGCGCAGCCGAACTGGCAGTCAAAAGACGATTTCATGAAGCTCGGCGAGCCAAACCTGTTCTTCGGCGTCGCGGCCGGCAACATGGACTCGATGATCAACCGCTACACCGCCGACAAGAAAATCCGCTCCGACGATGCCTACACCCCCGGTGGCCTGGCGGGCAAACGTCCTGACCGCGCGAGCCTGGTTTACAGCCAGCGCTGCAAGGAAGCCTACAAGCACGTGCCGATCGTGCTCGGTGGCATCGAAGCCTCCCTGCGCCGCATCGCCCACTACGATTACTGGCAGGACCGGGTGCGCAACTCGATCCTGATCGACGCCTGCGCCGACATCCTGCTCTACGGCAACGCCGAGCGTGCGATCGTCGAAGTCGCCCAGCGTCTGTCATTCGGTCACAAGATCGAAGACATCACCGATGTGCGCGGCACCGCGTTCATTCGTCGTGACACGCCAAAAGACTGGTTCGAGATCGATTCCACGCGTATCGACCGTCCGGGCAAGGTCGACAAGATCATCAACCCGTACGTGAACACCCAAGATACCCAGGCCTGCGCCATCGAGCAGGAAAAGGGTCCGACGGAAGATCCGAACGAAGCGAAGGTCGTGCAATTGCTGCCGAACCCGCGCCTCACCCGGGAGAAAACGGTCATCCGCCTGCCGTCGATGGAAAAAGTCCGTGGTGACTCGGTGCTCTACGCCCACGCCAACCGCGTGCTTCACCTGGAAACCAACCCGGGCAACGCCCGTGCGCTGGTGCAGAAGCATGGCGAAGTGGACGTCTGGTTCAACCCGCCTCCGATTCCGATGACCACCGAAGAAATGGACTACGTTTTCGGTATGCCTTACGCACGGGTTCCGCACCCGGCGTATGGCAAGGAAAAGATTCCTGCCTACGACATGATCCGCTTCTCGGTGAACATCATGCGCGGCTGCTTCGGTGGCTGTACGTTCTGCTCGATCACCGAGCACGAAGGCCGGATCATCCAGAACCGTTCCGAAGAGTCGATCATTCGCGAAATCGAAGAGATCCGCGACAAGGTACCAGGCTTCACCGGGGTGATCTCCGACCTCGGCGGCCCGACCGCGAACATGTACCGCATCGCCTGCAAGAGCCCGGTCATCGAATCCGCGTGCCGCAAGCCGTCCTGCGTGTTCCCGGGCATCTGTGAAAACCTCAACACCGATCACTCGTCGCTGATCCAGCTCTATCGCAGCGCCCGTGCCTTGCCGGGTGTGAAGAAGATCCTGATCGCATCCGGCCTGCGTTACGACCTCGCGGTCGAGTCGCCGGAATACGTCAAGGAGCTGGTGACCCACCACGTTGGTGGTTACCTGAAGATCGCCCCGGAACACACCGAGGAAGGTCCGCTCAACCAGATGATGAAACCGGGCATCGGCAGCTATGACAAGTTCAAGCGCATGTTCGAGAAGTACACCAAGGAAGCCGGGAAAGAGCAGTACCTGATTCCGTACTTCATCGCCGCTCACCCGGGCACCACCGACGAAGACATGATGAACCTGGCCCTGTGGCTCAAGGGCAACGGTTTCCGTGCCGACCAGGTGCAGGCGTTCTACCCGTCGCCGATGGCTACCGCTACCGCGATGTACCACTCGGGCAAGAACCCGTTGCGCAAGGTCACTTACAAGAGTGACGCCGTGACCATCGTCAAGAGCGAAGAACAGCGTCGCCTGCACAAGGCGTTCTTGCGTTATCACGACCCGAAAGGCTGGCCGATGCTGCGTGAAGCGTTGACCCGCATGGGCCGCGCCGACCTGATCGGGCCGGGCAAGAACCAGTTGATCCCGCTGCATCAACCGGCGACCGACAGCTACCAGAGCGCCCGTCGCAAGAACTCGACGCCGGCCGGCAGCCACAAAGTGGCCGGGGAAAAGACCACCAAGATCCTGACCCAGCACACTGGCCTGCCACCGCGTGCCAGCGATGGCGGTAACCCGTGGGACAAGCGTGAACAGGCCAAGGCTGCGGCATTCGCCCGCAACCAGCAGGCGGCCAAGGAGCGCAAGGATGCGGCCAAAGGCAAGGGGCCCAAGCCTGCGCGCAAGCCGGTAGTGCCGCGCTAAGTCTCGTTTGAGCTGAACAGAACGCCAACCTTCGGGTTGGCGTTTTGCGTTGGGCCTGAAGATCAAAAGATCGCAGCCTTCGGCAGCTCCACATGGAAACGCATATTCCTGCGTAGGAGCTGCCGAAGGCTGCGATCTTTTGATCTTCGCCACAATTATGTGCAAATGCCCCAACGCAAAATCTCCTCCCGCCCGATTTTGGTGCTGTACTGCCCTGAGCAAATCTGTGAAAGCGCCAGCCTGCCGGATGGCATAAGTCTTGCGCGCTTTCGATAACGCTTAAGGCTCGCAGGAGGCACGCCGTGTCGATCCATGTCGCATTGCATCACGTCACGCATTACCGCTACGACCGCGCCGTCGAGCTCGGTCCGCAGATCGTTCGCCTGCGCCCGGCTGCCCATAGCCGCACGCGGATACTGTCCTATGCGCTGAAAGTCTCGCCCGAGCAGCATTTCATCAACTGGCAGCAGGACCCCCAGGGCAATTACCTGGCGCGGTTGGTGTTCCCGGAGAAAACCGATGAGCTGCGGATCGAGGTCGACTTGCTGGCGGAGATGGCGGTGTTCAATCCGTTCGACTTCTTCCTCGAGCCCTACGCCGAAAAGATCCCTTTCGCCTATGCCACGGATGAGTGCAAAGAGCTGGCGCCGTACCTGGAAACCTTGCCCCTGACGCCGAAATTCAAGGCCTATCTGGACGGCATCGATCGCACGCCGCTACCGAGCGTGGATTTCCTGGTCGCGCTCAACCAGCGCCTCAGCGAAGACATCGGCTACCTGATTCGCATGGAACCAGGCGTACAGACCCCGGAACACACTCTTGAGCATGCCTCCGGTTCCTGCCGCGACTCGGCGTGGTTGCTGGTGCAGTTGCTGCGCAACCTCGGCCTGGCGGCGCGTTTCGTGTCCGGTTACCTGATTCAGTTGACCGCCGATGTCAAAAGCCTCGACGGCCCCTCGGGCACCGAAGTGGACTTCACTGATCTGCACGCCTGGTGCGAGGTCTATTTGCCTGGCGCTGGCTGGATCGGCCTGGATGCGACTTCTGGGCTGTTTGCCGGCGAAGGACACATTCCGTTGGCGTGTAGTCCCGATCCGTCCTCTGCGGCACCGATCAGTGGCCTGGTGGAACCGTGCGAGTGCGAATTCACCCACGAAATGTCGGTCGAGCGGATTTGGGAAGCGCCGCGAGTCACGAAGCCCTACACGGAAGACCAATGGTTGGCGATTCAGGCATTGGGCCGGCAGATCGATGTCGACCTGCTTGAAGGCGACGTGCGCCTGACCATGGGCGGCGAGCCGACGTTCGTTTCCATCGATGACCCTGACGGCGCCGAGTGGAATACCGCGGCGCTCGGGCCAGACAAGCGTAGGCTGTCG
The DNA here is from genome assembly GCF_053629455.1 of Pseudomonas sp. F-14 TE3482. Classification (NCBI taxonomy): domain Bacteria; kingdom Pseudomonadati; phylum Pseudomonadota; class Gammaproteobacteria; order Pseudomonadales; family Pseudomonadaceae; genus Pseudomonas; species Pseudomonas sp. F-14 TE3482. The sequence continues at coordinate 579,753 of NZ_JBRJII010000001.1, read as the reverse complement.
GCCGAGCTGTTCCAGCGCATGCGCAAGCATTACGCGCCCAAGGGACTGGTGCATTTTGGTCAGGGCAAGTGGTATCCGGGCGAGCAACTGCCGCGCTGGTCGCTGAACTGCTACTGGCGCCGCGATGGCGTACCGATCTGGCACAACAGCGCATTGATCGCCGATGAGCAGGAAGACTATGGCGCCGATGGCGAGTTGGCCGGGCGTTTTCTGGCGAGTGTCGCCGAACGCCTGAAAATTCCGACACGCTTTGTGTTCCCGGCCTATGAAGACAATTTCTATTACCTCTGGCGCGAAGGCGCTTTGCCGCAGAACGTCAGCGCCGAAGACTCACGGCTGGAAGAGCCTTTGGAGCGGGCGCGTCTGCGCAAAGTCTTCAGCCAGGGGCTGGATAAGGTGATTGGCCAGGTCCTCCCGCTGGCGCGCACCGCCAAGGGCGATCAGTGGCAGAGCGGTCGCTGGTATCTGCGGGAAGAGCATTGCCGATTGGTGCCGGGGGATTCGCCGTTGGGGTATCGCTTGCCACTCGGTTCGCAGCCTTGGGTGAAGGCGGCGGAGTATCCGTTCATTCACCCTGTCGACCCGAATCAGGATTTCCCTGAGCTGCCAGGCACCGACCAGCTACAGCATCACGCTCAACCACAAACGGCCAACGAGCGTGCGCCGAAGATCGACGAGTCCGCCGACTGGCTGACCCGCACCGCCTTCTGCGCCGAAGCGCGAGAAGGCCGGTTGTACCTGTTCATGCCGCCACTGGAGCGGGTCGAGGACTATCTGGAACTGGTCGCCGCCATCGAAGCCACCGCCGAGGAATTGCATTGCCCGGTGTTGCTGGAAGGCTATGAGCCGCCGAGCGATCCGCGCCTGAGCAACTTTCGCATTACTCCGGATCCGGGCGTGATCGAGGTCAACGTCCAGCCGTCCGCCACCTGGGATGAGTTGGTGGAGCGCACCGAGTTTCTTTATGAAGAGGCGCGCCAGACGCGACTGACCACCGAGAAGTTCATGATCGACGGCCGGCACACCGGCACCGGCGGCGGCAACCATTTCGTCTTGGGTGGCGCGACCCCGGCTGACTCACCGTTTCTGCGCCGTCCCGATCTGCTGCGCAGCCTGATCAGTTACTGGCACAACCATCCGTCCTTGTCCTACCTGTTTTCCGGATTGTTCATCGGCCCGACGTCTCAGGCGCCGAGGGTGGATGAGGCGCGCAACGATTCGCTGTACGAACTGGAAATCGCCTTCGCCCAGATGCCGAAGCCGGGCGAGGAGTGTCCACCCTGGCTGGTGGATCGCTTGCTGCGCAATTTGCTGATCGACGTGACTGGTAACACCCACCGCGCTGAGTTTTGCATCGACAAACTCTATTCGCCGGACGGCGCCACCGGGCGCCTTGGATTACTGGAACTGCGGGCCTTTGAAATGCCGCCCCATGCGCGCATGAGCCTGGCTCAGCAGTTGTTGCTGCGGGCGCTGGTGGCGCGGTTCTGGCGCGAGCCTTATGCGCCGCCGAAACTGGCGCGCTGGGGCACAGAGCTGCACGACCGGTTCCTGTTGCCACACTTTATCGAGCAGGATTTCGCTGACGTCATTGTCGACCTCAATGCCGCCGGTTATCCCGTGCGGGCCGAGTGGTTCGCAGCGCATCTGGAATTCCGTTTTCCCAAGGTCGGCGACTATGCGGTCAGCGGGATTGAGCTGGAGTTGCGTCAGGCGCTGGAGCCTTGGCATGTACTGGGCGAGGAAGGCGCAGCAGGTGGCACGGTGCGTTACGTGGATTCGTCGCTGGAGCGTTTGCAGGTCAAACTCAGCGGCCTGCCGCCTCAGCGATATCTGCTGACCTGTAACGGCATTCCGGTGCCGTTGCAACCCACGGGGCGGGTCGGTGAGTTCGTCGCCGGCGTACGCTTTCGCGCCTGGCAGCCGGCCAATTGCCTGCAACCGACCATCCCGGTCCACGCGCCGCTGGTGTTCGATCTGCTCGACACCTGGATGGGGCGTTCGCTGGGCGGTTGTCAGTACCACGTGGCCCACCCGGGCGGACGCAACTACGACAGCCTGCCGGTGAACGCCAATGAGGCCGAGAGCCGGCGGATGGCGCGTTTCTTCCGTCTCGGACACACGCCAGGGAAACTTCCTATACCGAATCTGGAAATCAATGACGAGCTGCCGATGACTCTCGATTTGCGACGTTTCTAAACCGTACACGACGCTCGGATTTTTCGTATATCCGGGCGTCATGAGCCTGCGTTAGTCTGACCGTTCTTTGCTGTCTGCCGAGCTTTCCATGCCTGACCTGCTTGATCGCTACCCGCTGACCGCGGGAACTTATCACGAACTGCTCGACGACAGCGGCGCCGTGCGCCCGCATTGGCGGCGGCTGTTCGATCAATTGCAACGCAGCACGCCAGCGCAACTGGTGCAGCGTCAGGCGCTGCTGACCCGGCAGATCCAGGAAAACGGCGTGACCTATAACGTCTACGCCGACCCCAAGGGCGCTGACCGACCTTGGGAATTGGACCTGTTGCCCCATGTGATCGCCGCCGATGAGTGGGAACAGTTATCGGCCGGGATCGCTCAGCGGGCGCGCTTGCTCAATGCTGTGCTGGCGGATTTGTACGGCCCTCAGCGCTTGATCGCCGAAGGCCTGCTGCCGGCTGAGCTGGTGTTCGGTCACAACAACTTCCTCTGGCCCTGTCAGGGTATTGCGCCGCCCGACGGGGCCTTTTTGCATCTGTATGCCGTGGATCTGGCGCGCACGCCTGATGGTCGCTGGTGGGTGACGGCGGACCGCACGCAAGCGCCATCCGGTGCCGGTTACGCGCTGGAAAACCGCACCATCGTGTCCCGGGCCTTTCCCGAGCTGTACCGCGATTTGAAGGTGCAGCACCTGGCCGGATTCTTTCGCACGCTCCAGGAAACGCTCGCTCGTCAGGCGCCGAGCGATGACGAAGCGCCACTGGTGGTGCTACTGACGCCGGGGCGTTTCAACGAAAGCTATTTTGAACACCTGTACCTGGCTCGCCAGCTCGGATATCCATTGGTAGAGGGCGGCGACCTGACCGTCCGGGATGCCACGGTCTACCTGAAAACCTTGAGCGGCCTGCGTCGGGTCCACGCGATCATGCGTCGGCTCGACGATGACTTCTGCGACCCGCTGGAGCTGCGCACCGACTCGGCCCTCGGCGTGCCGGGGCTGCTCGAAGCGGTGCGTCAGGGTCGGGTGCTGGTGGCCAATGCCCTCGGCAGCGGCGTGCTGGAGTCGCCAGGGTTGCTGGGTTTCCTGCCGAAGATTAATCAGTATCTGTTCGGCGAAGAGCTGATTCTGCCGTCCATCGCGACCTGGTGGTGCGGCGAAGCGCCGGTGCTGGCCCAGGCCCTGGAAAAGCTGCCGGAGCTGTTGATCAAACCGGCGTTTCCGTCGCAGAGCTTCGCCCCAGTGTTTGGTCGTGATTTGAGTGAAAAACAGCGTCAAGCCTTGGCTGAGCGCATGCAGGCACGGCCTTACGCCTATGTTGCGCAAGAATTGGCGCAACTGTCCCAGGCGCCGATCTGGCAGGCCGAAGGTGGTCAATTGCAACCGCGGGCCATTGGCATGCGCGTGTATGCGGTGGCCAGTCGGGACGGCTATCGAGTACTGCCCGGCGGGCTGACGCGGGTTGCCGCCGAAGCCGACGCCGAAGTGGTGTCGATGCAGCGCGGCGGCGCCAGCAAGGACACTTGGGTGTTGGGCGATCGCCCGCCCAACGGCGAACAATGGAAAGCCCAGCGCAACATTGGCGTTCACGATCTGGTACGACGTGATCCGTATCTGCCATCGCGGGTGGTCGAGAACCTGTTCTGGTTCGGCCGTTACTGCGAGCGCTGCGATGACAGTGCACGGCTGCTGCGCATTATGCTCGCGCGCTATGTCGATGGCGATGATCCGCAGGCCCTGGAGGCGGCAGTCGATCTCGGTGAACGCTTGAATCTGTTGCCGGAGGAGGGCGAGTTGCCGGAGCGGTTGCTGGCGGCGCTGCTCGGCGATGACTGGCCGTTCAGCCTGCGCTCCAACCTGCAACGCTTGCAGTGGGCCGCTTCGCAAGTACGCGGCAAGCTCTCGCGAGAGAACTGGCAAGCGCTGGTGGAATTGCAGCGCGAGGCCATGGAACTGGAAACCGAAGAGCCGGATTTCGGCGAGCTGCTGGATTTCCTCAACCGACTGGTGATGTCGCTGGCGGCGCTGTCCGGTTTTGCCCTCGACGACATGACCCGGGACGAAGGCTGGCGTTTCCTGATGATGGGGCGGCGGATCGAACGGCTGCAGTTTCTCAGCGGCAGCCTGGCAGCGTTTCTGCGTGGCGCCGGGGCTTTCGATCAGGCCGGGCTGGAATGGCTGCTGGAGCTGGGCAACAGCAGCATCACCTACCGCTCGCGGTATCTGGCGATGGCACAATTGATCCCGGTGCTGGACCTGTTGCTACTCGACGAGCAGAACCCTCACGCGGTGTTGTTCCAGTTGAAACTGGTGACCCGCACGTTGAAACGCTTGAACGACGACTTTGGTGCGCCGCGCGAAACAGGTCTGCCGCAGTTGGTGGAGCGGCTGGCGCGCTTCGATCTGGGTTGCCTGGAAAACCCACTGTTTGGCGAGGCCAGTGTTCGCGCCGCCATAGAGGGGCTGGCCGATCTGTTGCAGGAGATCGCCGATGCCAGCGGCCAAGTATCGGATCGCCTGGCGTTGCGCCATTTCGCCCATGTCGATGATGTCAGCCAGCGCACGGTGTCCGTCTGATGAATGCCCGTTACCAGATTTTCCACGACACCCACTATCACTATGACAGCCCGGTGTCCCTGGCCCAGCAACTGGCGCACCTGTGGCCGCGGGCTTGCGTTTGGCAGCGCTGCACCGATCAGCAATTGCAGATCAGTCCCGATCCGACCTCGCGCCGGGATGAGCTGGATGTGTTTGGTAATCCGCTGACCCGGTTGGCATTCGAGCGGCCGCACGATGAGTTGCTGGTCAATGCCAGCCTGACGGTCGAAGTGCTGGCCCGGCCATCGTTGGACTTCAATCAATCGCCAGCCTGGGAAGAGACCTGCAACGCACTGACCTACAGCAGTCAGCCGCTGTCATCCGAGATACTTGAAGCCTGCCGTTACCGGTTCGAATCGCCCTATGTGCACTTGAAGCGCAACTTCGTCGAGTTCTCGGAAAGTTGTTTTCCTCCTGGCCGGCCATTGCTGCTGGGGGTTCAGGCGTTGATGGAGAAGATCTTCAGCGAATTCACCTTCGACGCTGAAGCGACCCAAGTGGCGACGCCGCTGGTGGAAGTGCTGGAGAGGCGGCGCGGGGTTTGCCAGGACTTTGCACATTTGATGCTCGCTTGTGTGCGCTCCCGTGGATTAGCCGCGCGGTATATCAGCGGCTACTTGCTGACCCAGCCACCACCGGGCCAGCCTCGGCTGATCGGCGCCGATGCATCTCATGCCTGGGTGTCGGTATTTTGTCCGGTGCTGGGCTGGGTGGATTTCGACCCGACCAATAATGTGCAACCAGCGCTGGAACACATCACCCTGGCCTGGGGCCGGGATTTTTCCGATGTGTCGCCGTTGCGTGGGGTGATCCTGGGCGGTGGCAGCCATGATCCGGAGGTTCGGGTCACGGTAATGCCATTGGAATAGTGGAGATCCAGTGCGGGAGCGAGCCTGCTCGCGATAGCGGTGTATCAGTCAAATAATTGCTAAATTGCCGCCGTCATCGCGAGCAGGCTCGCTCCCACATGGGGATGTGCAAGTCAGTTCTGGATGGGGAATTTTCAGATTGGTCTGTGAGGGTCAGCAACATCGTTGCTGACCCTGGACACAGATCCGGTGGGCCTGATCAGATCATCGGGCCCTGAGGGTCTCAGGCGTCGGGCGCCTGATCTTTCGGTGCTTCAGTTTCGTCTGTAGCCACTTCGCCTTCGGTATCCGGGTTCAGTGCTGCTGCTTCTTCTTCAGCTGTAGCTTTCTTGCGCTGAAGCTTTTCCTCTTTCTTCTGCTCCTTGGCCAAGTCTCTCTGACGTTTGGCGAAGGAATAATTAGGTTTAGCCATGGGCGATCCTCTGGGGTCGAAGGTGAGGTTGAGCGGCGCATATTCTGCCCTGTATCGATGCCGAGCCGTTAGCTGGGTTTTTGCTCGGTCCATTTTGGCGGTACCGAGGGTTGCCAGGCGTCCAGTGCATTGAGCAGGGTTTGCGGCGATTCGCTCATTTGCAGCATGTCACGGTGCGCTTCGCGAACGAAGCCTTCGCCGACGATATGATCAAGAAAAGACGTCAACTTGCTGTAGAAACCGTTCACTTCCAGCAAACCCAGCGGTTTTCCGTGATAGCCGAGCTGGCCCCAGGTCCAGACTTCGAACAGCTCTTCCAGTGTGCCCAGGCCGCCGGGCAGAGCAATGAAGGCATCGCTGAGCTCGGCCATTCGCGCCTTGCGCGCATGCATGCCGTCGACCACTTCCAGGCGAGTCAGGCCGCTGTGGCCGATTTCCTTGTCTTTGAGGCTCTGCGGGATGATCCCGATCACTTCACCGCCGGCCGCCAGCGCGGCATCGGCAACGATCCCCATCAGCCCGACGGCGCCGCCGCCATAGACCAGAGTCAGCTTGCGCTCGGCCAATGCTCGCCCCAAGGCGACAGCCGCTTCACGATAAACCGGGTTAGTGCCAGTGCTGGCACCGCAAAATACACAAACGGACGCTAAAGACATGCCTTACTCCATGGTCATCAGGGCCACAGAGTAAAGGCAGGCCTGCCTCGTTCCAAGGGTTAAACCTCGTGTTCTGGTGTTTCGTAGGTACCGCTGGCGCCACAGGCATAAGCGGCGAGCAAACTGCTCAATAAACTGTTGAAAGACATGACAGACGCTCCGGATGAGAGATGACGGTCCTGATGATAGGGCCGTGCCAGACGTCTGGCTGGTAGATTGTTTCGATGAGGGTCATAGCCCGAAAGTTGTATACAATTTTTGATTCAGGTCATAGGAACTTGCGAAGATTTCAGGCAGTCTTCTGTCCATAAGCACTTTTGTTAACCCTGCCTTGGAGATTCACCATGTTTGCCAAACTTGTTGCGGTATCCCTGCTGACACTGGCCAGCAGCCAATTGATGGCCGCGGAATGCAAGGTCACTGTCGACTCCACTGACCAGATGTCCTTCGATACCAAGGACATCACCATCGACAAGAGCTGCAAGACGTTCACCGTGGAACTGAAACATTCTGGCAGCCTGCCAAAAAACGTCATGGGCCATAACTGGGTGCTGAGCAAAGAAGCCGACATGCAGCCGATCGCCACTGACGGCCTGGCGGCAGGCATCGACAAGAACTACTTGAAAGACGGCGATACCCGCGTCATCGCCCACACCAAAGTCATCGGCGCGAAGGAAACCGACTCGGTAACTTTCGACGTGTCGAAGCTCAATGCTGCTGAAAAATACGGTTTCTTCTGCTCGTTCCCGGGGCACATCTCGATGATGAAAGGTACGGTTACCCTGAAGTAATCGAATCAAGCGCATAAAAAAAGCGTCCGCTAGGGACGCTTTTTTTGTGTCTGACGGTTGACCGCGTCATCGTTCTTCGCGGGCAAGCCACGCTCCCACAGGATTTGCGTCGTGCCCATTACCGGCGTCCGACACAAAATCTGTGGGAGCGTGGCTTGCCCGCGAAGGCGTCGGTACAGACGCCGACGTCCTCAAGGCGCAAACGGCATCACGCGCTTGTGATGGGTCTTTTTGTACGTGTCGCAGATGATCTTGAACGCTTCCTCACGCACCGGCTCGCCGTGCAGGAAGGCGTCGATCTCGGCATAGGTCACCCCGTGGGACGCTTCGTCCGGTTTGCCCGGCGACAGGTCTTCAAGGTCGGCAGTCGGGATTTTTTCCACCAGCGACTCCGGCGCGCCGAAGCTGCGGGCAATCGCCCGGACCTGATTTTTCACCAGGCCGCTCAGCGGTGCGAGGTCGCAGGCGCCGTCACCGAATTTGGTGAAGAAGCCCATCACCGCTTCTGCCGCGTGATCGGTGCCGATCACCAGGCCGTGAGCCGCGCCAGCGATGGTGTATTGCGCGACCATGCGCATCCGCGCCTTGGTGTTGCCCAGCACGAAATCCTTTTGCACCGCCTCCTTACCCTCGAAGGCCGCCACTTCGCTGGCCAGGGATTTGACCGCCGGGCCGATGTTTACAGTGTGGCGCTCATCGGGGGCAATGAAGTCCACTGAGGCCTGGGCATCATGTTCGTCGAACTGGACGCCATAAGGCAGGCGCACGGCGATGAACTTGTAGTTGGCATCACCAGTGCGCTCGCGCAGTTCACGCATGGCGCGCTGGGCCAGCAGGCCGGCGGTCAGGGAGTCGACGCCGCCGCTGATGCCCAGCACCAGCGTCTTGAGCCCGGCATTGACCAGGCAGTCCTGAATGAAGGTGATCCGCCGGGCAACTTCAACCTCGAGGGCGAGTTGATCCGCAAACGGCGGTTGGACCTTGAGCTGTTCAGCAATCTCACGCTGTACGGCTTGCATGAATTCACTCCTTGCTAGATGGGCTGGAAATGGCGGCAGGTACTTGGAAAACATGTCGCAAGTAGGCGACGAAATTCGGGTCTTTGCAGTGAGTCTTGCCAGGCTCATCAGAAATCTTGGCCACTGGCTGGCCGTTGCAGGCCGTCATTTTAAGCACGATGCTCATCGGTTCGACACCCGGAATGTCACACGTCAGGTTAGTACCGATACCGAAGCTGACATTGATCCGACCGCGCAATGCCCGAAAAATCTCCAGAGATTTGGGTAGCGTCAGACTGTCGGAAAACACCAGGGTTTTGCTCATCGGGTCGATGCCAAGCTTGTGATAGTGGGCGATGGCTTTTTCCGCCCACTGCACCGGGTCACCGGAATCGTGGCGCAAGCCGTCGAAGAGCTTGGCAAAGAACAGGTCGAAATCGTTGAGGAAGGCATCGGAGGTGATGCAGTCGGTCAAGGCGATGCCCAGCAAACCCCGGTATTCGCGGACCCAACAGTCGAGGGCGGCAATCTGGCTGTCGATCAGCCGTGGACCGAGTTGCTGGTGGGCCATGATCCATTCGTGAGCCATGGTGCCCAGCGGCTTCATGTCCAGCTCCCGGGACAGGTGCACGTTGCTGGTACCGACGAAGCGACCGGGGAAGTCATGCTTGAGCACGTTCACCACTTCTTCCTGCACACGGTACGAGAAGCGACGGCGAGTGCCGAAATCGGCTACTTGCAACTCGGACAATTCGTCCGCGCTGGCGTTGGCGGTCAGCCAGTCGAACTTGCGATAGAGCTGTTCACGGGCCTGTTCCAGAATGATTTCCCGGTAGCGATAACGGTTGCGTACTTCGCTGACCATGGCCAGTAGCGGCACTTCGAACAGAATCACGTGCAACCACGGCCCGCGCAGACGGATGAACAACTCACCGTTTTCAATGCCAGTGTGGATATAGCGCAGGTTGAAGCGGAACAGTCCGAGAAACCGCAGGAAATCCGGTTTCAGAAAACTGATGCGCTCCAGGAAGCTCAATTGATCGGCACTCAGGCTCAACTCGGCCAGGCGCTCGATCTGGAAACGGATCTCCGCCAGGTACGGGCGCAGATCCTCACTGTTACGGCAACGAAACTCCCATTCGACTTCCACATTAGGGTAGTTGTGCAGCACCGCCTGCATCATCGTCAGTTTGTAGAAGTCGGTGTCGAGCAGGTTCTGCACGATGCGATCGGCAAACACACTCTCGCTCATAACGGGGTTCTCCAGGCTGGCCGCGGCCCGTGGCAGCGACGTTGCAGCTGTTTCAATGAATGGGGCTAGTGGCGCATATCAGCGGTGAGGATTGCCAGCGATTTTTGCATCAGCGCGAATTGCCTCTGTAGGAGCTGTCGAGTGCACAGCTCTTACATAGCGCCTGCGGAGAGTTAATCGTTAGATGTGGAATTATCGATCTGCTCCAGCATCCACTTCACAAAATCCCGCACCTTGGGCACTTCCGCCGAATGCTCCGGATACGCCAGGTAATAGGCGTCGGTGCTGGGCATCGCATGCTTCCAGGGAATGACCAGTTTGCCGTCGGCCAATTCCTCTTCCACCAGAAACTTCGGCAGCAGCGCCACGCCGCAGCCGACCTGGGCGGCGCGGATGCACATGTAGAAGGTTTCGAAGCGCGGGCCGTGGTAGCTGTGTTCGGTGTGGTAGCCCTGGCTGTCGAACCAGTCGTGCCAGGCTTGAGGCCGGGAAGCGTTCTGCAGCAGGACCAGGTCGGTGAGTTGCGTAGGGTCGGTAAACGGCGTATCCGGCAGGCTGCCCGGTGCGCAGACCGGCACCAGTTCCTCGCCAAACAGCTTGAGGCATTCGGTGCCGGGCCGTGAGCCCTGGCCAAAGTAGAACGCCAAGTCGCTGCGACCTTGCAACAGATCATCCGCTTCCTGTTCGCTGCACAGATCCAGATGGATCGACGGATGGCGCAGGCGCCAGCCTTTCAAGCGTGGCACCAGCCAGCGTGCACCGAAGGTCGGAGGTGTCGAGACTCGCAAGACTTCGGTATCACCGCCGTAGGAGCGCAGGTAATGGGTCGACATTTCGACTTGGGTGAGGATTTTTCGCACCTCCACCAGGTACAAATCGCCAGCGGGGGTCATTTGCAGACGTCGGCGCACCCGACGGAACAACAGGTGTTGCAACAACTCTTCGAGTTGCGCGACCTGTTTGCTGACAGCGCTCTGCGTCAGGTTCAGCTCTTCGGCGGCACGGGTGAAGCTCAAATGCCGGGTCACGGCCTCGAAGCACTGCAACGCGGTGATCGACGGCAAGTAGCGTTTATTCAGCATGGGTGGTCCTTTTTCTTGTTTCTCTATGCTCTTTTTTACCGGCAGATTCGCAGCATGAATAAACGGAATGATATCTCTCTTAAAGGTCGTTTGTTGGGTAACCTCCGGGGAGCTAAAACTACAGGTCTGATCAGCCGAATGAATCCGGCTGCACGTTTTCTGTTTTTTGCTTGAGGAGTGACCCATGGTTGCCGCATTGCTTGATCGTCTTGGTGTGAACCCGGCCCTGTACCAGAACGGCAAAGTGCCGGTGCATTCGCCTATCGATGGCAGCCGTATCGCTGCCGTGAACTGGGAAGGCGCCGCTGAAGTCGAGCAGCACATCAGTCGCGCAGATCATGCGTTCGAACTGTGGCGCAAGGTTCCGGCGCCGCGCCGTGGCGAATTGGTGCGCCAATTGGGCGACATCTTGCGCGAGTACAAGGCCGACCTCGGTGAACTGGTGTCCTGGGAAGCTGGCAAGATCACTCAGGAAGGTTTGGGTGAAGTTCAGGAAATGATCGACATCTGCGACTTCGCGGTCGGTCTGTCCCGTCAGCTGTACGGTTTGACCATCGCCTCCGAGCGTCCTGGCCACCACATGCGCGAAACCTGGCACCCGCTGGGCGTCGTCGGCGTGATCAGCGCGTTCAACTTCCCGGTCGCCGTTTGGGCCTGGAACGCCACGCTTGCGCTGGTCTGCGGCAACCCGGTGATCTGGAAGCCGTCGGAGAAAACCCCGCTGACCGCGTTGGCCTGCCAGGCGTTGTTCGACCGCGTCCTGAAAAATTTCAGCGACGCACCACCGCACCTGAGCCAAGTGATTATCGGCGGCCGCGATGCCGGCGAAGCGCTGGTCGATGACCCACGTGTCGCGCTGGTCAGCGCCACCGGCAGCACCCGCATGGGCCGCGAAGTGGCGCCGAAAATCGCGGCACGTTTTGCCCGCAGCATTCTCGAGCTGGGCGGCAACAACGCGATGATCCTCGGCCCAAGCGCCGATCTGGACATGGCCGTACGGGCGATTCTGTTCAGCGCCGTCGGCACCGCCGGTCAGCGTTGCACCACGTTGCGTCGCCTGATCGCCCATGAGTCGGTGAAGGAGGAAATCGTCACCCGCCTCAAAGCCGCTTACTCCAAGGTGCGCATCGGCCATCCGCTGGAAGGCAATCTGATTGGGCCGCTGATCGACAAACACAGCTTCGAAAACATGCAGGACGCGCTGGAGCAGGCCTTGAGTGAAGGCGGCCGGGTATTCGGCGGCAAGCGTCAGCTGGAAGACAAATTCCCCAACGCTTACTACGTTTCGCCAGCGATCGTCGAAATGCCGGAGCAGAGCGATGTGGTGTGCAGCGAAACCTTCGCGCCGATTCTGTACGTGATTGGTTACAACGATTTCGAAGAGGCGCTGCGCCTGAACAACGCCGTACCACAAGGCCTGTCGTCGTGCATCTTCACCACCGACGTGCGTGAAGCCGAGCGGTTCATGTCGGCGGTGGGCAGTGATTGCGGGATCGCCAACGTCAACATCGGCCCGAGCGGCGCGGAGATTGGAGGTGCGTTTGGCGGCGAGAAGGAGACCGGTGGTGGTCGTGAATCCGGTTCGGATGCATGGCGCGGGTACATGCGTCGTCAGACCAATACCGTGAACTATTCGTTGGAGTTGCCGTTGGCTCAGGGGATTACGTTCGACTGACGGCCTCCTTTGAACCCATGAAGAACACTGTGGGAGCGGGCTTGCCCGCGATAGCAATCTGTCAGTCACTCAGATGTTGAATGTGCTGACGCTATCGCGGGCAAGCCCGCTCCCACAGAGGAATGGTGTGTTGGTTAGGTTTCTGTTGGAGTCTGGCAATGCCGTTACGCGAAGAGTGTCTGTGGGAAAAACTGACGCCGCAAAGGCCCGACAACGTGGCGCTCAAGGGCGAGGTGACGGTGGATGTCTGCGTCATCGGTGCCGGTTTCACCGGTTTGTCGGCGGCGGTGCATCTGCTGGAACAAGGTAAAAGTGTCTGTGTGCTGGAAGCGCATCGCGCCGGGCATGGCGGTTCGGGGCGTAACGTCGGGCTGGTCAATGCCGGAATGTGGATTCCACCGGATGAAATCGAAGCCGGTTTTGGCGAGGCGGTCGGCAGTCAGCTCAACCGCATGCTGGGTGCGGCGCCGTCGCTGGTTTTCAGCCTGGTCGACAAATACAACATCGATTGCCAGTTACGCCGCGAAGGCACCCTGCACATGGCGCACAACGCGCGTGGCGAGGCGGATCTGCGCAGTCGCGAAGAACAATGGAAACGTCGCGGCGCACCGGTGGAACTGTTGACCGGTCAAGCCTGCGAACAAGCCACCGGCACAAAAAAGATCGCCGCCGCTCTGCTCGATCGGCGTGCCGGCACGATCAACCCGATGGCCTACACCACGGGGCTGGCCAACGCGGCCATCAGTCTCGGCGGTCAGCTGTTCGATCATTCCCCGGTCACCCGACTCGAACGTCAGGGTCAGCGCTGGTCGGTGCAAACCGCCCAGGGTTCGGTGCTGGCCGAACAGGTGGTCATCGCCTCCAACGCCTATACCGAAGGTGACTGGACAGAGCTGCGGCGCAATTTCTTCCCCGGTTATTACTATCAAGTGGCCTCGGTGCCGCTGACCGAAGACGCCGCGAAGCAGATTCTGCCCGGCGGCCAGGGTTCCTGGGATACCCGACAAGTGCTCAGTAGTATTCGGCGAGACAAGGACGGGCGACTGTTACTCGGCAGTCTCGGCAATGGCAACCAGAAACCGACCTGGTTCCTGAAAGCCTGGGCCGACCGGGTTCAGCAGCATTACTTTCCGTATCTGAAACCGGTGGAGTGGGAATGCACCTGGACCGGTTGTATCGCTTTCACGCCGGATCATTTGATGCGCCTGTTTGAGCCGGCACCGGGTCTGGTGGCCGTCACCGGCTACAACGGTCGAGGCGTGACTACCGGCACAGTCGTCGGCAAAGCCTTTGCCGATTATTTGTGTAATGGAAATCCTCGGGCCTTGCCGATTCCTTTCGCACCCATGCAGCCATTGGCGGGTGTGGGGCTGCGAAGCTGCCTTTATGAGGCTGGGTTTTCGCTGTATCACGCGGGCCAGTGCCTGCGGATCGTCATCTGATTGTTGAAATATGTTGCTGGAAGCGGCGCTTTTCAGCGAAGCGGCTAGCCTGTAATGGTGCGGGTTGTAGCAGTCCCGCACCAGCAGTGTGCAGTTCGGTGACGCGGGCTGTTACAGGCTGGTTGCACATCGTTTGGCGCTGCGGTTGCAATGATGGCGCATACGGGTTGCGCCTTTAAATGTAAAAGGTTTCACCTCCCGCGGTTTAGACGGTTGCACGCCCAATGAAAATGGGCCCGAAACAGTCGAAATAACAATAAGGCAGCGACTTTTTTCAGAATAAAAAACCGATGGCACGGCCCTTGCTCTGAGCATTCAGAGAAGTCGCAGTGCCAACTAAAAAAAACCTTGGAGCACCACCTCATGTCCCAGACGTTTTACAAGAAAGGCTTTCTGGCCCTCGCAGTGGCAACTGCGTTGGGTGTTTCTGCGTTTGCACAGGCTGATGTGAAAATTGGTGTGGCGGGGCCGATGACAGGCGCCAACGCCGCATTTGGCGAGCAGTACATGAAGGGTGCGCAGGCAGCGGCTGATGCAGTCAACGCCGCTGGCGGTGTCAACGGGGAAAAAATCGTACTGGTCAAAGGCGATGACGCCTGCGAACCGAAACAGGCTGTGACGGTCGCCAAGGACCTGACCAACCAGAAAGTCGCTGGCGTAGTCGGTCACTTCTGCTCCTCGTCGACCATCCCGGCCTCCGAGATCTACGACGAAGCGGGCATCATCGCGATCACTCCAGGTTCCACCAACCCGGCGGTTACCGAGCGTGGCCTGAGTGCCATGTTCCGTATGTGCGGGCGTGATGACCAGCAAGGCATCGTGGCCGGCGACTACATCGTCGACGTGCTCAAGGGCAAGAAAGTGGTGGTCCTGCACGACAAGGACACCTACGGCCAAGGTCTGGCGGATGCTACCAAGGCTCAACTGGCCAAGCGCGGTGTAACGCCAGTGCTGTATGAAGGCCTGACCCGCGGCGAAAAAGACTTCAGCACCATCGTCACCAAAATCCGCGGCGCTGGCGCCGACGTCGTTTACTTCGGTGGCCTGCACCCGGAAGCCGGTCCTCTGGTTCGTCAACTGCGTGAGCAAGGCCTCAAAGACGTCAAGTTCATGTCCGACGACGGTATCGTAACCGACGAACTGGTGACCACCGCTGGCGGTCCGCAATTCGTTGACGGCGTACTGATGACCTTCGGTGCCGACCCACGCCTGCTGCCAGACAGCAAGACCGTAGTGGACGAGTTCCGCAAGAAGGGCACCGAGCCTGAAGGCTACACCCTGTACGCCTATGCTTCGGTCCAGACCCTCGCGGCTGCCTTCAATGGCGCCAAGAAGAATGATGGCGAAGCGGCGGCCAAATGGCTGAAGGCCAACTCGGTCCAGACCGTAATGGGCAAGAAAGAGTGGGACGCCAAGGGCGACCTGAAAGTCTCCGACTACGTGGTTTACCAGTGGGACAAGGATGGCAAATACCACCAGCTGGAAAAACAGAAGTAAGGGCTGACACGATCAGTTGAACCCCACAAGTCCCTGTGGGAGCGAGCCTGCTCGCGAAGACGGACTGACAGACAGCAGATTTGTTGAATGTTCAACCGCTTTCGCGAGCAGGCTCGCTCCCACACGGAATCAGTGGGGCCAGGCTGATCGTGGCTGACATTACTCCGACGTAAATCTGTATTTTTCCTAGAAGAATCGCACATCACTGGTGTGCAGGTTCTCACTGCGTGAGATTGCGTTATGGATGGTATTTTCCTGCAGCAACTGGTCAACGGCCTGACCCTCGGGTCGGTCTATGGCCTGATCGCCATCGGCTACACAATGGTCTATGGCATCATCGGCATGATCAACTTCGCCCACGGCGAGGTTTACATGATTTCCGCTTACCTCGCGGCAATCAGTCTGGCTCTGCTGGCTTACTTCGGTATTGAATCCTTCCCCCTGCTGATGCTTGGCACCCTGGTTTTCACCATCATCGTCACGGCGGTGTATGGCTGGGTCATCGAGCGCGTCGCCTACAAACCGCTGCGCAACTCCACCCGACTCGCACCCCTGATCAGCGCCATCGGTATTTCGCTGATCCTGCAAAACTATGCACAGATTTCCCAGGGCGCCCGTCAACAAGGCGTACCGACACTGCTGACCGGTGCATGGCGAGTTGAAGTCGGGACCGGCTTCGTCCAGCTTACCTACACCAAGATCTTCATTCTGGTCGCAGCGTTTGTCGGGATGGCCCTGCTGACCTACATCATCAAGTACACCAAGCTCGGCCGTATGTGCCGCGCCACCCAGCAAGACCGCAAGATGGCCTCGATCCTGGGGATCAACACCGATCGCGTCATTTCCTACGTGTTCATTATCGGTGCGGCGATGGCGGCCCTGGCCGGCGTGCTGATCACCATGAACTACGGCACATTCGACTTCTACGCGGGCTTCATCATTGGCATCAAGGCGTTCACCGCCGCGGTACTTGGCGGGATCGGCTCTCTGCCAGGGGCAATGCTTGGCGGGATCATTCTCGGGATCTCCGAGTCGCTGTTCTCTGGCTTGGTCAACTCGGACTACAAAGACGTTTTCAGCTTCTCGCTGCTCGTTCTCGTTCTGGTCTTTCGGCCCCAAGGCCTGCTCGGCCGTCCTCTTGTGTCGAAGGTGTAAGCGATGTCTTCAACCACTAAAAAAACCATTGATCTCAAAAGAAGCCTGGTTGACGCGATTCTTGCCGGCCTGGTGGCCCTGATTGTGTTCGGCCCGATTGTTGGCGTGGTCCTCGACGGCTACGGCTTCAACCTGGAAGCGACCCGGGTGGCATGGATTGTCGCCATCGTCATGGCCGGCCGCTTTGCCTTGAGCCTGTTCCTGCAAACCCCCAAGGGCCTGAGAATTCTCGAAGGCTTTGAAAGCACTGGCTCCGGGGTTCATGTACTGCCGCCTGATTACAAATCCCGCTTGCGCTGGATCATCCCGGTGATGATCGTCATCGCCGTGGTGTTCCCGTTTTTCTCCAACTCCTACCTGCTGGGCGTGGTCATCCTCGGGCTGATCTATGTGCTGCTGGGCCTGGGGCTGAACATCGTGGTCGGCCTGGCCGGCCTGCTCGACCTCGGTTACGTGGCGTTCTACGCCATTGGTGCCTACGGCCTGGCGCTCGGTTATCAATACCTGGGGCTGGGTTTCTGGACGGTGCTGCCGCTGGCGGCAATCACGGCCGGGCTGGCCGGTTGCATCCTGGGTTTTCCAGTACTGCGCCTGCACGGTGACTACCTGGCGATCGTGACCCTGGGGTTCGGTGAAATTATCCGCTTGATCCTCAATAACTGGCTGTCCCTGACTGGCGGCCCGAACGGTATGGCGGCTCCGTTGCCAACGTTCTTTGGCCTGGAGTTTGGCAAAAGAGCGAAGGAGGGAGGCGTCCCGTTCCATGAGTTCTTCGGCATCGCCTATAACCCGGACGTGAAGTACTACTTCATATACGCGGTGTTGTTCCTGGTGGTTCTGGCCGTGCTGTACATCAAGCACCGCTTGACCCGCATGCCGGTCGGTCGCGCGTGGGAAGCCTTGCGCGAAGACGAAATCGCCTGCCGTTCCATGGGCCTGAATCACGTACTGGTCAAGCTGTCGGCGTTCACTATCGGCGCATCGACTGCCGGCCTGGCCGGTGTGTTCTTCGCCACCTATCAGGGGTTCGTCAACCCGACCTCGTTCACCTTCTTCGAGTCGGCGCTGATCCTCGCCATTGTGGTGCTCGGCGGCATGGGCTCGACCATCGGCGTGGTGATTGCGGCGTTCGTGCTGACCGTCGCCCCGGAACTGCTGCGTGGCTTCGCGGAATATCGCGTGCTGCTGTTCGGCATCCTGATGGTGTTGATGATGATCTGGCGACCGCGCGGCCTGATCCGGATCAGCCGTACCGGTGTGACCCCGCGTAAAGGAGTAGCGCCATGAGCGAAGTCGTACTCTCGGTAGACAAACTGATGATGCACTTTGGCGGCATCAAGGCTCTGAGCAATGTCAGCCTGAAGGTCAAGCGCAACTCGATCTTCGCCCTGATCGGCCCCAACGGCGCCGGCAAGACCACCGTGTTCAACTGCTTGACCGGGTTTTACAAAGCGTCCGGCGGGCATATCGAACTCAACACCCGCGGTGTGAAAACCGACGTCATCAAAATGCTCGGGGAACCGTTCAAGGCCGTCGATTTCGTTTCACCCAAAAGCTTTATCAACCGACTCCGCTACAAGATGTTCGGCGGCACGCACCTGATCAACCGTGCCGGTCTGGCGCGGACTTTCCAGAACATTCGCCTGTTCAGGGAAATGTCGGTGCTGGAAAACCTGCTGGTGGCCCAGCATATGTGGGTCAACCGCGGCATGCTGGCCGGCATCCTCAACACCAAGGGTTACCGCAAGGCCGAAAGCGATGCGCTGGACCATGCGTTCTACTGGCTGGAAGTGGTGGATCTGGTGGACTGCGCCAACCGCCTGGCCGGTGAGCTGTCCTACGGTCAGCAACGCCGTCTGGAGATCGCCCGGGCCATGTGTACCCGGCCGCAGATCATCTGCCTCGACGAACCGGCCGCCGGCCTCAACCCTCAGGAAACCGAAGCGCTGAGCGCGATGATCCGGCTGCTGCGCGACGAGCACGATCTGACCGTGGTGCTGATCGAACACGACATGGGCATGGTAATGAGTATTTCCGACCACATCGTTGTACTGGACCACGGCGTTGTCATTGCCGAGGGCGGGCCTGAAGCGATTCGACACGATCCGAAAGTGATTGCCGCCTACCTGGGCGCCGAAGAAGAGGAAGTGGTATGAGTAAACCCATCCTCGAACTCAAGGATCTGGACGTGTTCTACGGGCCGATTCAGGCCCTGAAGAAAGTATCGTTGCACATCAATGAAGGTGAAACCGTCAGCCTGATCGGCTCCAACGGCGCCGGCAAATCGACCCTGCTGATGTCGATCTTCGGCCAGCCGCGGGCCGCTGACGGGCAAATCGTCTATCAGGGTGTGGATATCACCCATAAGTCGTCCCACTACATCGCGTCCAACGGTATCGCTCAATCGCCGGAAGGTCGGCGGGTGTTCCCTGACATGACCGTCGAGGAAAACCTGTTGATGGGTACGATTCCAATCGGTGACAAGTACGCCAAGGAAGACATGCAGCGCATGTTCGAGTTGTTTCCACGGCTCGAAGAGCGGCGTACCCAACGCGCCATGACCATGTCCGGCGGCGAGCAACAAATGCTCGCCATCGCCCGGGCGCTCATGAGCCGGCCAAAGCTGTTGCTGCTCGATGAGCCCAGCCTGGGTCTGGCGCCGATTGTGGTGAAACAGATCTTCGCGACCCTGCGGGAACTGGCCAGTACCGGTATGACCATCTTCCTGGTGGAGCAGAACGCCAACCACGCCCTCAAGTTGTCGGACCGGGCCTACGTGATGGTCAACGGCGAGATCCGCCTCAGCGGCACCGGCAAGGAGCTGCTGGTGAACGATGAGGTGCGTAACGCCTACCTTGGCGGGCACTGAGTTCTGCGTTGCAACAACGAGCCCCGACGAGGAATCGCCGGGGCTTTTTTACATCTGTACAACACCTCCCACACGGCTGCGTGTGCTTTTTGGAAATTGTGGAAAACAATATTCACGACCTCTCAAAGCGCGACATAAAGCCGCTGCAAATTGCTGTTTTATCACGGTTTTGACTTGTCCCCGTTTGCTGTGGAGCTGGCTGTGAATAACGTGGGAGTAGCTGGCTGCAAGCCTTTGAATCCGAGGCTTGCAGCGATGTGATTGTTTTTTGATCAGGTGTTTTTGCTGGACCTCGAGCCGACTTTGTCAACCTTTTTGTTAGGGGCAATCCTGGCATGAATCGAGGTGAACAAGTCTGTGGATAAGTCTGTGGTTAAACTCTGGAAAGAGTCGGCTGAGGGCCGTAGTTACTGGCTTGGAGCCATCGTCGGTTTGACCGCCCGGTCGTGCAAATTGCCCGGGGTTACACAGCAGGCACCTGAGGGTCAAGCAAAAAACTTTCTAATCTGCCCGCAAAGCCTTATAGGCAGCGGCTTGCAGCTTTTGCACTTGCCCCCGGAAACTGTGGACCGGCCTGTGGATAAGGTGCGCGTACATGGCTGCAAGCCACAGCCCATATGGCGTTGCCGGTGTTGATTGTTTTTTGTACGGTTTTTGCGATGGTTGCCGCTATGGACAAGGCCGGGCATGCTGGCAACTGATTTTCTATTCCAAGGGCTGTCGATCAGCCGAAGCAAGGAGAACACGATGTCCAACACCCTGTTTATTACCGGCGCGACTTCCGGTTTTGGTGAAGCCTGCGCCCGTCGTTTTGCCGAAGCCGGCTGGAAACTGGTGCTGACAGGTCGTCGTGAAGAGCGCCTCAATGCCCTGTGCGCCGAGTTGTCGAAGCAGACCGAGGTTCATGGCCTGGTGCTCGACGTGCGGGATCGCAAGGCCATGGAGCAAGCGATTGTCAACCTGCCGCCGTCCTTCGCCAAGCTGCGCGGGCTGATCAACAACGCCGGCCTGGCCTTGGGCGTGGACCCGGCTCCCAAGTGCGATCTTGATGATTGGGACACCATGGTCGACACCAATATCAAAGGCCTGATGTACAGCACTCGCCTGTTGTTGCCGCGTCTGATCGCTCACGGTCGTGGCGCCAGCATCGTCAACCTCGGTTCCATCGCCGGCAACTACCCGTACCCGGGCAGCCACGTGTATGGCGCGAGCAAGGCGTTCGTCAAACAGTTCTCCCTGAACCTGCGTTGCGACCTGCAAGGGACTGGCGTGCGGGTCAGCAACATCGAGCCGGGCCTGTGCGAGAGTGAATTCTCGCTGGTGCGTTTCGCCGGTGATCAGGAGCGTTATAACGCCACTTATGCGGGTGCCGAGCCGATCCAGCCGCAAGACATCGCCGAGACCATTTTCTGGGTGCTCAACGCACCGGCCCACATCAACATCAACAGCCTTGAGCTGATGCCGGTGAGCCAGACCTGGAGCGGGTTTGCGATTGAGCGTAATACGAAGGCTTAAGACCGCGTAACGGCCATCGCGGGCAAGCCACGCTCCCACAGGGTTTGTGTTGAATCGCCATTTTGCGAACGACACAAACCCTGTGGGAGCGGGCTTGCTCGCGATAGCTATCTCTCAGTCAGCGCAAATAGTCGGCCAGCCCGCGATAGCAGGTCGCCAAGTGATAAGGCGTAGTCGAAGGCATGTCCTTGCGGCTCACTTCGCCCTGCTCATCGCGACACTCATACCAGCCGCCCGCATGCAAAAAGCGCTGTTGCAGCGCCTGCAATTGGCGCTGCACAGAGGCTTCGCTGCCCGGGCGCAAGGTCAGGGCGCGCAGGTATTCGGCCTGGGCCCAGATGCGTTGGGTCGCATCACGAGGATGGTCGTCCAGTTCCAGCATCGCGCGCACCGCACCGGTCTGCTGATCCACACCCAATTGCTCGGTGAACGTAAAGGCGCGATCCAGCGAGGCATGCAATTTGGAGCCGCGCAGCAAGGGTGAGGACTCCAGCAGGAAGTACCATTCGAACTGATGGCCCGGCTCGAACCAGTTATCCACAGCCCCAAGCGGCTTTTCCATCAACACCGCGTGTTGCGGGTCGATGAAACGCTGTTGCATGGCTGTGCATAACTCGACAAGCGCGCCCTGCACAGTAACGTCCTCACGCACCGAAAGGATGGCGAGGAAGGCTTCGGCCAAATGCATCAATGGATTTTGCAGCGGCCCGGCGTTGAGCGAGGACCAATCACGGTCCAGGCTGGCTTCGTACAGGCCGTCGCCTGTGGCGAAGCGCTGCGCCAACACTTCCAGCGTGGCGTTGAGTACCGACTCCACCAGCGGTTCGCGAACCTTGTCCCAATAATGGGCGCAGGCGAACAGGATGAAGGCGTGGGTGTAGAGGTCTTTGCGCTGATCCAGCGGCTCACCTTGCGGGTCGATGCTGTAGAACCAGCCGCCATGCTCGGCATCGTGGAAATGCTGTTGCAAGGAGCGGAACAGCGCCGCTGCACGCTCTTCGGCCTCAGGTACTTGGCCGATCAGGCTGGAAAACAGGTACAGCTGCCGCGCGCAAGCCATGGCCCGGTAGCGCTGCGGTGGCAGCGGCTGATGCTCGGCGTCCAGCGCTTCATAAGGCAATGCCATGTCGGCGTTCCAGCCGGGGCCTTGCCAGAGCGGCACGATCACGTCCTCAAAGTGCTGTTGCACCGAGGCGAACAGGGCGGTCAATTCAGGCTGGAAAGCGGAGCGGGAAACATGCGGCATTGGCTGGCGTCGTCACGGCAGGGGCGATTGCGCGACATGGTAGCAGAGAGGCAGGCTTGAGAGAGGCGGTGTCTGATCGGACGCTATCGCGGGCAAGCCCGCTCCCACAGGGATCATCGGTATTCACATCATCTGTGCTGGCGGTGAATATCCTGTGGGAGCGGGCTTGCCCGCGATGAGGCCGGTTCAGGCGCTAGAGAATCAACCCGCCAGCAACCACACCCCTGTCGCCGCCGAAGCCGCACCCGCCAGTCGAACCAGTGGTGCGGCGGCCTGAGGCAAGACGCGAACCACCGCATATCCCGCTGCATGCAAAGCTGCCGTCGCCACCACAAACCCCGCCGCATACGCCCAAGGGCTCGACATCTCCGGCAGTTCCAGACCATGAGCCACGCCATGAAACAGTGCGAACAACGCAGTCGCAGCCACCGCCAGGCTCAACGGCGGACGCACCGCCAAGGCCACTGCCAGGCCCAACGCCAATACCGATGCCGCAATCCCGCCCTCCAGCGCCGGCAGGTTCAACCCTTCAAAGCCCAGCAGCCCGCCGATCAGCATAGTGCCCACGAATGTGCAGGGCAGCGCCCAGCGCGCGGCACCTTTCTGCTGCGCAGCCCACAACCCTACGGCAACCATCGCCAACAAATGATCGAGACCACCCATCGGGTGGCTGATGCCGGCGACCAAGCCATTGTCGCCGTGCCCAGGATGCGCGAATGCGATGGCCGGGGTCAGCAGCAGGGCCATGGCGCCCAGAATGCGTTTCAGTGTCATGGATAAGCTTCCTTGTTGATAAGTGTGATCAGGCCGCAGTCAGCAAGCCCTGGCGTTCAATGAAGGCAATGATTGCTTCCAGACCCAGGCCGGTTTTCTGGTTGCTGAAGACGAATGGTTTGCCGTTGCGCATGCGTTGGGTGTCGCTGTCCATCATCTCTAGCGAGGCGCCTACCAGCGGCGCCAGGTCGATCTTGTTGATCACCAGCAAATCGGATTTGCAGATCCCCGGCCCGCCCTTGCGCGGCAGTTTGTCGCCGGCCGAAACGTCGATCACGTAGATAGTCAGGTCCGACAATTCCGGGCTGAAGGTCGCCGAAAGGTTGTCACCGCCGGACTCCACCAGAATCAGGTCCAGCCCCGGGAAGCGCCGGTTCAGTTGATCCACGGCTTCGAGGTTGATCGAGGCGTCTTCGCGGATCGCGGTATGCGGGCAGCCGCCGGTCTCCACACCGATGATCCGCTCGGGCGCCAGGGCTTCGTTGCGCACCAGGAAGTCGGCGTCTTCGCGGGTGTAGATGTCGTTGGTCACGACGGCCAGGTTGTAGCGGTCGCGCAGGGCCAGGCACAGGGCCAGGGTCAGGGCGGTTTTGCCGGAACCGACCGGGCCGCCGATGCCGACGCGCAGAGGTTGTGTGTTCATGTGGTTCTCCAAAATAAAAGGCCCAAAATAACAGGCCCTAGGAACGGAACAGACGGCTGTACTGGCGCTCATGGGCCATGCACGCCAGGGACAGGCCGAAAGCGGCGCTGCCAGAGTGTTCGGGGTTGATTCGGGTGGCGTCTTGCTGCGCCTGTTGCAGCAACGGCAGCAATTGGCTGGTCAGGCGCTGCGCGGCTTGCTGGCCAAGGGGCAGGGTTTTCATCAACACCGCCAATTGGTTTTCCAGCCAGCTCCAGAGCCAGGCGGCCAGCGCGTCGTGCGGGCTGATCTGCCAGGCGCGGGCCGCCAGCGCCCAGCCAAGGGCCAGGTGTGGTTCAGGGCATTGGTCGAGAAAGGCCCGGGCCGGCGCATCCAGTTCCGGTAAACCGTTGAGCAGTTGCTTCAACGAATAGCCCATCTGCCGGCTTTCCTGATGCAGCTCACGGGTTTCCCGGCTGGCGCGATGTTCTTCGCAGCGTTGCAGCAACTCACCCCAGTTTTCCTCTGCCGCGGCGATGCAATGGGCGAGCAGCAACGGTGCTTCGAAACGCGCCAGGTTCAGCAGCAACTGATCGCTGATCCAGCGCTGCGCGCTGTCGGGATCGTCCACTCGGCCGTTATCCACAGCCATCTCCAAACCCTGGGAATAGCTGTAGCCGCCAATCGGCAGCTGCGGGCTGGCCAGACGCAGCAGCGCCCAGGCCGGGTTCATAAGCGCACGCCGAACTGGTGCAGTTTCGGCGGGTAGTTGAAATCCTCGTCACCGTGCCGCGAATGGTGATGGCCGCCGCCGTAGGCACCATGTTCCGGCTGGAACGGCGCTTCAATGTTCTCGGCATTGGCGCCCAGTTGCTCGAGCATGGCCTTGAGTACGTAATCGTCGAGCAGGCGCAGCCAGCCATCGCCGACTTGCAGGGCCACATGGCGGTTGCCCAGGTGATAGGCGGCGCGGGTCAGTTCGAAAGCGTTGGCGCAGGTGACGTGCAGCAGTTGTTCGGGGCGAGCGCAGACGCGAACCACGCGCCCGTCTTCAGCCTGTAGGCATTCGCCGTCATACAGCGGTGGCTGACCGCGCTCCAAAAACAACCCGACGTCTTCATTCTCGGCACTGAAACAGCGCAAGCGGCTTTTGCTCCGGGCTTCGAAGGTCAGGTGCAACTCGGCGGCCCAGACGGGTTGAGGGTCGATTCTGCGATGAATCACCAGCATCGGAAGGCTTCCAGCAATGGACAATGCTCAGGGATAGAGCAAGGGGCTTGCCAATCGGGTGAAGCGTAGGAAATGCCTGTCGGGGCGGAGTGGGAGGGCGGGAAGCTGGATTAACTTGGTGCGAATTATTGTTGAGCGCACCAAATTGCAGCGAAGTTGAGGGTCCATGTGGGAGCGGGCTTGCTCGCGAAGGCAGTCTTCCAGTCACATAGATGCTGGATGTACCGACGCTTTCGCGAGCAAGCCCGCTCCCACAGGGATTACTCGGTGCTGCCCAATCCCTGCCAGTGCTTGAGGCCAATAAAGATAAACCGCAACTGCTGAGTGATTTTCGCCTGAGGTGTCAGATGCTCCGGCAACGCCTGAGCCGGTGGATCGATGATGTCCGGCAAGGTGGCGAACACGCTTTTGACGATCAGATCAGCCATGACGCTCAAGCCTGCGATGTCCAGATGCTGCAGTTTCGGCATCAGCGACAAGTCCGCCGCCAGGTCCGAGCTGATGTCTTCGCGCAAGCGGCCAATGGCCTGGCGCACTGGCAGCGAGCCGCCATACTGCTCGCGGGCAAGAAACAGGAACTGCGAGCGATTGGCGGTGACCACATCGAGAAAGATCCGCACCGAGGCGTCGATGATGCCGCCCATGACGAACTCGTTATGGCGCACCAGGCGGATGGTTTCACGGAAGGTCTGACCGACTTCGCTCACCAGCACCAGGCCCAGTTCATCCATGTCGGCGAAATGCCGGTAGAAACCGGTGGGTACGATCCCGGCGGTTCTGGTCACTTCGCGCAGGCTCAGGCTGCCGAATCCTCGGCCGCTTTCCATCAAGTGGCGGGCGGCGTCCATCAGGGCGTTGCGGGTCTGTTGTTTCTGTTCGGCGCGGGGCAGCATCGCAAGGGTGTTTTCTGGACAGGACAGCGGCGCACTCTAGCAAATCGGCTTCACTGGCGTCGAACGACTATCGGGAGATCACGCGGGGAAATGCAGCGTCTATAAAGTCAAAAGCCCAATCCGGGGATTGGGCTTTTTTTCGGGGCCGCCATGGGCTTAGCTCACAGCGCTGTTGCGTTCGATCACACGGTCACCACCACCTTCAGCCAGGGTTTGACCCTGTGGAGTGCGATCGGAACCACCTTCAGCAAGAGTTTGGCCTTGTGGCGTGCGATCGGAACCACCTTCAGCAAGGGTTTGGCCTTGTGGAGTACGGTCGGAACCGTCAGCGGCCAGAGTTTGACCTTGTGGAGTGCGATCCGAGCCATCTTGAGTGATCAGGCCTTTTTCTTTCAGGCGATCATTACCACCTTCGGCCAGGGTCTGACCTTGTGGTGTGCGGTCGGAACCATCAGCGGCAACGGTCTGGCTGAACACCGAGTGGCTGTCTTTGACTTGTGGAGTGGCCTGATCAGCGGCCGGCAAAGCAAAAGCAGTGCTGGCTAACATCGAGAGGGTCAGGCTAAGCAGTAATTCGCGTTTCATGATGGGTTGCTCCTTGGGAGGGCGATAAAGTGGGTACGAGGACAATGCTACTCTCGAGAAATCGATATAAAAGTTCATAACCGCAATGGTAATAATCAACAGAATTGATTGTTCGACCGCAGCGCTCTAGAACGGTTGTTTCCGGCGAGCTTTTTTGCACTGAGGTGGGTGTTTTCGACCCACTCTCGCTTCGCAAAAGTGCGGGTGCGGTAACGCCGGATGAGGGGGCAGGATGTCCCCGGCCGATTATTTGAGTGTTAAGTGCCTATTCGGTTAAACCTGCGCGCCATTTCCCAGTCCTAGATTTCATGGCAGGCCGGTTCTGGCCTAACGTTTCATCAGTGCGTCGCTGTCGGGACGCTCAGTCGTATTCAGGAGCCCTGTGCAATGACGCGCACTCGTAAAATTCTCGCCTGGACCTTCGCCAGCCTTGTTGTCCTGCTGGCCGTCCTGGTATTGATCATCGCGTTCTACGATTGGAACCGGATCAAGCCGCCCCTGAACGCCAAAGTGTCCGAAGAACTGCATCGTCCGTTCGCCATCAATGGCAATCTTGCGGTGATCTGGCAGCGCCAGACTGACCAGGGCGGCTGGCGGGCCTGGGTGCCGTGGCCGCATGTGGTGGCTGAGGACCTGACCCTGGGCAATCCGGACTGGTCGAAACAACCGCAGATGGCCACTCTCAAACGCGTCGAACTGCGGATTTCGCCGCTGGCCTTGCTGGCGCAGCGGGTGGTGATCCCGCGTATCGACCTGAGCGAACCCAATGCGAATCTGCAACGTCTGCCCGACGGTCGCGCCAACTGGACGTTCAAGTTCGACCCCAAAGACCCAAACGCCGAGCCTTCGAACTGGGTGCTGGACATCGGGGCCATCGGCTTCGACAAGGGCCAGGTCATGCTCGACGACCAGAAGCTGAAGACTCAGCTTGATCTGCTTATCGATCCGTTGGGCAAACCGATTCCGTTCAGCGACATTGTTGGCGACAAAGCGGCAAAAAAAACCCTTGAGAAGGGTGGTTCACCGCAGGATTACGCCTTCGCATGGAAGGTCAAAGGCCAATACCACGGTCAGAATCTCGCGGGCGAGGGCAAGACCGGCGGTTTGCTGGCTTTACAGGACGCCTCCAAGCCGTTCCCGCTTCAGGCGCAAATGAAGGTCGCCGATACCAGTGTGGAGCTGGCCGGTACGCTCACCGATCCATTGCACCTCGGCGCCCTGGATCTGCGCCTGAAACTGGCCGGTGCCAGCTTGGGTAATCTCTATCCGCTGATCGGCGTAACCCTGCCGGATACTCCGCCTTATGCCACCGACGGGCACTTGATTGCCAAGCTGCAAGAGCCGGGCGGGGCGGTGTACCGCTATGAGGCGTTCAACGGCAAGATCGGCGAGAGTGACATCCATGGCAACCTGACCTACGTGGCGAGCCAGCCGAGGCCCAAACTCAGCGGGGCGCTGGAGTCCAATCAACTGCTGTTTACCGACCTGGCCCCATTGATCGGTGCCGATTCCAACGCCAGGCAAGAGGCCCGCGGCGGCGAAAGCAAGCAGCCGGCGGACAAGCTGCTACCGGTCGAGGAGTTCAGGACTGAACGTTGGCGCGACATGGACGCTGACGTGGAATTCACCGGCAAACGCATCGTCCACAGCGCAAGACTGCCATTCAACGATCTCTATACCCATGTGGTGCTGACCGATGGTGTGCTCAGCCTCGAGCCTCTGCGTTTCGGCGTGGCTGGCGGCAATCTGGATGCGCAGATTCGTCTGGACGGGCGCACCGAGCCTTTGGAAGGCCGGGCCAAACTGACCGCGCGCAAGTTCAAGCTCAAGCAGCTGTTTCCCACCCTGGAGCGGATGAAAACCAGTTTCGGTGAGCTTAATGGCGACGCCGATCTTGTCGGTCGGGGCAACTCGGTAGCCAAACTGCTGGGCACTGCCGATGGCAATTTGAAGATGCTGATCAATGACGGCGCGATCAGTCGTGAGTTGATGGAGTTGGCGGGGCTCAACGTCGGCAACTATGTAGTGGGCAAGATCTTTGGCGACAAGGAAGTGAAGATCAACTGCGCGGCGGCCGATTTCGAGATCAAGGCCGGTCTGGCGACCACGCGGCTGTTCGTCTTCGATACCGAGAATGCAATCGTCTATGTCGACGGCACGGCGAACATGGCGACCGAGCAACTGGACCTGACTATCTCCCCGGAATCCAAGGGCTGGCGTTTGATTTCGCTGCGTTCGCCGCTGTATGTGCGGGGCAAGTTCATCAAGCCGGATGCCGGCGTGAAACCGGTGCCGCTGATGCTGCGCGGGGCCGGGATGGTTGCGCTGGGTGTGATTGCCGCGCCGGCGGCGGGCTTGCTGGCGCTGATAGCGCCCAGCGGTGGTGAGCCAAATCAGTGTGCGCCGTTGCTGGAGCAGATGAAGGCGGGCAAGGCGCCGGTGACGGTCAAGCCCACCCAGTAACTTTCAGCGTCTGTTATGACGCCTTCGCGGGCAAGCCACGCTCCCACAGGTTTTGCGTCGTGCCTATCGTCGGCATGCGACACAAAACCTGTGGGAGCGTGGCTTGCCCGCGAAGGCGGTTCAATAGCCGCTATAGATCTTTCAGAATATCGGCCCTGTCATCGGCATGCTCTACGCCCCAGGTCAGGATGTCTTCGATGCGCCTACATTGGAATGCGTTCTGCCGGAGCTGCCGAAGGCTGCGATCTTGGCAATAGACCAGACAATCGAGCCTCCTCCTGCAGCCACGCAAAAAATGCCCGCACCGGCGGATGCCGTTCGCGGCCCGGTACGCACAGTGCGCTGTATCCGGCCCCGTCGACCTGAATATTCCCTCGATAAGGCAGCAGCAAACCGCTGGCCACACTTTCCGACACCAGAATGTTGCTCGCCAGCACCAGGCCTTGCCCGGCGATGGCGGCTTGCAAGGCGTAATGTTCTTCGTCGTACTCACGAACCGTCGGTTGCGCGGCCAGCCAGGTTTCGCCGGACTGCGCGCACCAAGCCTCCCAGCCATGGGCGTACAGCTTGGAATTGTGCCAGCGCACGCTGATGAGGGTTGGTACCCGGCTGGGCGCCAGGGCCACTTGTTCAGGCGAGCCATAGACCCCGAAGGATTCGTCGAACAGGCACAAACCATACAGGTTCGGGTAATCGTCGAGGCTGTAACGCACCACCAGATCGACGCTGGCGTCCTGATGCAAATCGATCACTTCGCAGTGAGTGTCCAGGCGCAGGCTGATGTTTGGATGGCGGGCGTAAAACCGGCCCAGCCTTGGCACCAGCCAGAGGGCGGCGAACGCGGCTGTGGTGGAAATCGTCAGGTTTGTGCCGCTGCGTTGCGGGCGCAAGGTATCGACGCTTTGCGCCACTTCCAGCAGGGCACCGTGCAGGCTGCGGAACAGCCGTTCGCCGCACTCGGTGAGGCGCACCTGCCGTGGCAGTCGTTCGAACAACGGCACGCCGAGCCAGTTTTCCAGGGAGCGGATCTGATGGGAAACCGCCGTCGGCGTCACGGAGAGCTCTTCGGCGGCGGCCTTGAAGCTCAACAGGCGCGAGGCGGATTCGAAGGCGCGTAGGGCGGTCAGCGGCAACGAGGCAAACATTTTAAAACTCCATGGATGAAATGGATTCATCCAGACTGATTTTTGTTCATTTGAAGATAGACGGTCACGCGCTTCAAGCTGCAACCACAAGCCGTTTCAGTTTAGCCCTTCAAGGAGATTCAGATGAGCAGAATTCTTGCCATTCACGCCAGCCCCCGTGGCGAACGTTCTCATTCGCGGCGTCTGGCCGAGGTGTTTCTTTCGGCCTGGCAGGTCCGCAACCCACAGTCGCAATTGACCCGCCGTGAAGTCGGTCGGGCGTTGATTCCGGCCGTCAACGAAGCGTTTGTGGCAGCCGCTTTTCACCCGGAACCCGAGGCGCGAACGCTGTCGATGCAGGCCGATCTGGCACTGAGCGATGAATTGGTGGGGGAGTTACTCGGCCATGATCTGTTGGTGATTTCCACCCCGATGTACAACTTCAACGTGCCCAGCGGGCTCAAGGCCTGGGTCGACCAGATCGTGCGGCTCGGGCTGACGTTCAATCACACTCTGGACAACGGCATCGCGCAGTACGAACCGCTGGTGCAGGGCAAAAAGGCGTTGATCGTCACCAGTCGCGGCGGGTTCGGCTTCGGGCCGGGTGGTGAACTTGAGGCGATGAACCATGCCGACCCGTTTTTGCGCACCGCGTTGGGGTTCATCGGCATCACCGACGTCACCGTTGTTGCCGCCGAAGGCGAAGAGTCCGCCGAACGCACCTTCCAGGTGTCCGTGGCCGAGGCCGAGCAGCGTTTGCTGGCGCTGGCCAGGGCGTTCTAGATGGCCTGGTTGTTCTTGCTGATCGCCGCCGGGTTCGAAGTCACCTTCGCCATGGGCATGAAGTACGCCGAAGGCTTCACCCGGCTCTGGCCCTCGGTGATTACGGTGGCGGCGGCGGTGGGCGGGATTTACTTTCTGACGCTGGCCATGCGCGAATTGCCGGTGAGCATCGCCTACCCGATCTGGACCGCCATCGGCTCACTGGGCACGGTGTTTCTCGGCTTTGCGCTGCTTGGCGAAAGCCTGACCGCGCTCAAGCTGGTGTCGGTCGGGCTGATAGTGACGGGCGTGGTGGGGTTGAAGTAAGCGATGTCATAGACTGGTCGTTGAGTTGTCATCTTGGGTGACGATGCTTGGCTGACGCCTTGCATCCAGCCTTGCTTCATCTCACCGATCACAAGGATGTTCATCCATGTCGCAAGGTTCCGCCACGCGTTACCCGTTGGTATTGGTCCCGGGGATGCTCGGGTTTATCCGCTTGTTGCTCTATCCCTATTGGTACGGAATCATTTCGGCGCTGCGCCGGGATGGGGCGACCGTGATTGCGGTGCAGGTCTCGCCGCTCAACTCCACCGAGGTGCGCGGCGAACAATTGTTGGCACGGATCGAGGAGATTTTGCGTGAAACCGGGGCCGAGAAAGTCAACCTGATCGGCCACAGCCAGGGCTCGCTGACCGCCCGTTACGCCGCGGCAAAACGCCCGGACCAGGTGGCTTCGGTGACTTCGGTGGCCGGGCCGAATCACGGCTCGGAACTGGCGGACCATCTGCACACCCATTATCCGGCTGACAGCGCCAAGGGCCGGCTCCTGAGCTTTTTACTGTGGTTGATCAGCGCGCTGATGTGCCTGCTGGAAACCGGCTATCGCGGGCCGAGACTGCCGGTGGATATCCCGGCATCGCATCAATCCCTGACCACCGCGGGCGTGGCGCTGTTCAATCAGCGTTATCCACAGGGCCTGCCTGAAACCTGGGGCGGGCACGGCCCGGAAGTGGTCAATGGCGTGCGTTATTACTCCTGGTCCGGGACTTTACAAGCGGGCAAGACCGATCGCGGGTGCAACCTGTTCGACGGGACCAATCGCAGTTGCCGGTTGTTTGCCAGGACCTTCGTGCGTGAGGCGGGGCATTGCGACGGGATGGTCGGGCGTTACAGCTCGCATTTGGGGACGGTGATCGGTGATGAATACCCGATGGATCACTTCGATATCGTCAACCAATCGCTGGGGTTGGTGGGCAAGGGTGCAGAGCCGGTGCGGTTGTTTGTCGAGCATGCGGCGCGGTTGAAGGCGGCCGGTGTGTGAACGGCGGTGAGACCGCGTTATCGTTCTTCGCGGGCAAGCCACGCTCCCACAGGTTTTGTGTCGGACGCCGGAAATGAGCACGCCTGAGCTATATCAACGCAGCCATCTCGATAGTAGGTGAACGTGTAACAGGCTTTGTCTACACTCCGAAACGAGGCCGCATCCATCGGTGCGGTAACAAGGAGAACACTCCATGAAGATGTTGCGTGCCCCGTTGTTGATGGTCGGTTTGCTGCTCTGCTCCCAGGGTTTCGCCGCCACTGCCCAACAGAACAAAATGACCACCTGCAATGCCGAGGCTACCGCCAAAAGCCTCAAGGGCGACGAGCGCAAAGCCTTCATGAGCACCTGTCTCAAAGCTGCGCCGGCCGCCGATGCCGCCAAGCCCATGACCCCTCAACAAGAAAAGATGAAAACCTGCAACGCCACGGCGACCGCCCAGGCCCTCACGGGTGATGCGCGCAAAACCTTCATGAGCGATTGCCTGAAGAAAAAATAAGTCATCCGTAGGGGCGTAATCTTGCGGTGATCGTTCTGACCTCATCGCGGGCAAGCCCGCTCCCACAGGGATCTCGGATGCCTGCACATTTTTTGTTCAGCGCACATACCGTGTGGGAGCGGGCTTGCCCGCGATGAGGCCTGAAAGTCCCACCAAGGTCGACCTACACAATCCCTAGTGCTCGCCCCGGAACGCTGGCAGACTGCCAATCCTTTTACGTCGTTCGTTTTGAGGCTGTATGTCAGCGTTTTCTCAGCGTCAGGTCTTGTTGCTTATCAGCTGGGTCATCATTTTTGGTGGTTTGCTGCTGGTGCTCCCTCTGCGATTACTGCCCAGCCTGCTGGCCGGGTTGTTGGTGTTTGAACTGGTCAACATGCTCACGCCGCAATTGCAGCGGCTGATCGAAGGCCGCCGTGCGCGCTGGCTGGCGGTGGCGTTGCTGGGGACATTGGTGGTCAGCGTGCTGGCGCTGATCTTTGCCGGTGCGATCAGTTTTCTGCTGCACGAGGCAGAAAACCCTGGTGCTTCTCTCGACAAATTCATGGTCGTGGTCGACCGCGCGCGCGGACAGTTGCCGCCGTTCATCGACGCTTATCTACCGGCCAGTGCCGCCGAGTTTCGCGTGGCCATCGGTCAGTGGATGAGCAAGCACCTCAGCGACTTGCAACTGGTGGGCAAGGATGCGGCACACATGTTCGTGACGCTGCTGATCGGCATGGTGCTGGGGGCGATCATCGCCTTGCAGCGAGCGCCGGATGTGACCAAGCGCAAACCGTTGGCCGCGGCGCTGTTCGACCGTTTGCACCTGTTGGTCCAGGCGTTTCGCAACATCGTTTTCGCCCAGATCAAGATTTCCCTGCTCAATACCTTCTTCACCGGGATTTTTCTCGCGGTGGTCCTGCCGATGTTCGGGATCAAGCTGCCGTTGACCAAAACCCTGATCGTGCTGACTTTCCTGCTCGGCCTGTTGCCGGTGATCGGCAACCTGATCTCCAACACCTTGATCACCATCGTCGGCTTGTCGCTATCGATCTGGGTGGCGGTGGCGGCGCTGGGTTACCTGATTGTTATCCACAAGCTCGAATACTTCCTCAACGCGCGCATCGTCGGCGGGCAGATCAGTGCCAAGTCGTGGGAGTTGCTGCTGGCAATGCTGGTGTTCGAAGCCGCGTTCGGCCTGCCGGGGGTGGTGGCGGGGCCGATTTATTACGCGTATCTGAAGAGTGAGTTGAAGCAGGTGGGGATGGTTTGATCCAGTGTTGATCTAATTGTGGCGAGGGAGCTTGCTCCCGTTCGGGGGCGCAGCAGCCGCAAAACCAGCGTATGCGGTGCACCTGACGAAATGGTTTGAATGGTTTCAGGGCTGCTGCGCAGCCCAACGGGAGCAAGCTCCCTCGCCACAGGGTTTCAGGTCAATCCATCGGGCCGTAACGCTTGGCCGCCTCGATCGCCAACCCGCTGCCGATGCTGCCGAAGATGTTCCCTTCCACATGCCGCGCATTCGGCAACATCGCCGAGACGCTGTTGCGCAGCGCCGGGATTCCGCTCGAACCGCCGGTGAAGAACACGGTATCCACCTGATCGACCCGCACATTGGCGTCTGCCAGCAATTGGGTCACGCTGTTGCGCACCCGCTCCAGCAGATTGTCGATGGCCGATTCGAACAGTGCCCGGCTCAATTCCACGCTCAAACCCGGCTCGATCCGATCCAGTGGTACATGGCGGCTATCGGCGTGGGTCAGCTGGATCTTGGTTTCTTCCACTTCCATGGCTAGCCAGTGGCCGGCGCGCTGGTCGATCAGCTTGAACAGGCGATCGATGCCGCCAGTGTCTTCGATGTCGTAACGCATGCTGCCCAGGGCCAGGGTCGACTTCTGCGAGTACACCGAGTTGATGGTGTGCCAGGTCGCCAGGTTCATGTGGTGGCTGGTCGGCATATAGGCGCCGCTCTTCATCCGGCTGCCGTAGCCAAACAGCGGCATCAGGCCTTGCAGGCTCAGTTGCTTGTCGAAATCAGTCCCGCCGATGTGCACGCCACCGGTGGCGAGAATGTCGTCGTGACGGTTGTCGTGGTTGCGGCGCTCAGGCGACAGGCGCACCAGTGAGAAGTCCGAGGTACCGCCGCCGATGTCCACAATCACGACAAGCTCTTCTTTTTCGATGGTCGACTCATAGTCGAACGCCGCCGCAATCGGTTCGTACTGGAACGAGACATCCTTGAAGCCGATGGCGCGGGCTACATCCACCAGGGTGTTTTCTGCTTCCTGGTCGGCCATTTCATCGTCATCGACGAAAAACACTGGCCGGCCCAGCACCACTTCCTCGAATTCCCGACCGGCAGCGGCTTCGGCACGCTTCTTCAACTGGCCGATGAACAGGCCGAGCAGGTCCTTGAACGGCATCGCCGTGCCGAGGACGCTAGTGTCGTGCTTGATCAGTTTGGAGCCCAGCAGGCTCTTGAGCGAGCGCATCAGCCGGCCTTCATAGCCTTCCAGGTACTCGTGCAGCGCCAGCCGGCCGTACACCGGGCGGCGTTCTTCCATATTGAAGAAGACCACCGAGGGTAGGGTGATCTTGTCGTCCTCCAGCGCGATCAGCGTTTCCATGCCGGGGCGCAGCCAGCCGACGGTGGAGTTGGATGTGCCGAAGTCGATACCACAGGCACGGGCTGGAGATGCGTTTTTCATGTCTTTCAAGTTCCGGTTAAAAAACGGCCGCGCAGTGTATGTCAGTGCGGCGAAGATTCGTAGGCCGACTATCCGTTAAATCGCAGCGCTCAGCGCTTGAAAGATGCCCAATCACCCCCAAACTTCCCTGCATAGACTTGGCAACCCCTGGGGCGACTGCAAGAACCGCGCCCTGCTGCCGATAAACTTCTGATGCGCTGCCCGGTCACAACCTTGAGATCGGTCAATCCAAACGCTGCAAACAAGAGCATGCTGTGCCTGGCTGCGCGATTTCGATAATGGATGGTGATTCCCTCGATGGACTTCAAAGACTATTACAAGATTCTCGGTGTGGAGCCGACCGCGGACGATAAGGCGATCAAGGCCGCCTATCGAAAGCTGGCGCGCAAATACCACCCCGACGTCAGCAAGGAAAAGGACGCCGAGGCCAAATTCAAGGACGCTTCGGAAGCCTATGAAGCGCTGAAAAGCGCCGACAAGCGCGCCGAATACGACGACTTGCGCAAATACGGCCACCACGGTCAGCCCTTTCAGGGCCCACCGGGTTGGCAGAGCCGCGGTGGTTTCGGGGGTGGTGGTCAGGACACGGGCGATTTCTCGGACTTTTTCAGTTCGATCTTCGGCAACCGTGGTCCGGGTTTCGGTGGTGGTGGACGGTCGGGCCATAGCGCCGGACGTCGAGGGCAAGACGTGGAAATGGAATTACCGGTTTTTCTGGAAGAAACCCTCTCGACCGAATCGAAGAAAGTCAGCTTCCAGGTGCCGCATTACAACGCTGCCGGCCAACATGTCAGCAACACCAGCAAAAGCCTGAACGTGAAGATCCCCGCTGGCGTGACCGACGGTGAGCGCATCCGCCTCAAGGGCCAGGGCGCTCCGGGCATCGGTGGCGGAGCCAATGGCGACTTGTACCTGACCATCCGTTTTGCGCCGCACCCCAAATTCGACGTCGAAGGCGAGAACCTGATCATCACCTTGCCGCTGGCTCCGTGGGAGCTGGCGCTGGGGACCGAAGTCGCGGTGCCGACCCTGACCGGCAAGATCAACCTCAAGGTTCCGGCCGGTAGCCAGAATGGCCAGCGCATGCGCGCCAAGGGCCACGGCCTGCTGCACAAGGCCGGTCACCGTGGCTACCTGTTCGTGCAGCTCAAGGCAGTGATGCCGAAAAAACTCGACCATGACGTCAAAGAATTGTGGGAGGAGCTGGCGAAAAAAGCCGCTTTCGATCCGCGAGAGAACTTTTGATTTTGAGATAAGGAGTAGCCAATCATGAGCGACCCCGTGATCGTTCTATTGGACCTGGCAGAATTCTGCGAGGCGACCGAACTGTCGGACGTGCATGTGATCGAGATCGTCGAACACGGCATCCTCGAACCTCAGGGAGCACAGCCCAAGGATTGGCGTTTCACCGATTATGAGCTGGTGCTGGCCAAGCGCGCTGCCAAGCTGCGGCGCGACCTGGAGCTGGAATGGGAAGGCGTCGCCCTGGCGCTGAACCTGCTGGAAGAAGTCCAGCAACTGCGGGCCGAGAACCGCATGCTCAAGCAGCGGTTGGGGCGCTTGGTGGTCGAATAGCTATAAACGCAACTGTGGCGAGGGGGCTCAGATCTTCCTGGGCAACACCACGGTAAACAACGTGCCATCGGCCTCATTGGAGCTGACCTCGATCGTCCCTTGATGGGCCTTGACCACTTCCTTGACGATGAACAGTCCCAGACCAAGGCTGGTGGTCGGCCCGTTGAGCGCTTCGTTGGCACTGCGTACCAGCGGATCGAAAATAGTGGGGAGCGCCTCGGGTGGAATCGGCGCACCGTCGTTGTGCACGGTGAGCCGAACGCTGTCCGCTTCGCCCCTGAGGGTCAGCTTGACCGCGTTGTTGCTCGAGCCGTGTTGCAAGGCATTGCCGATCAGGTTCTGCAGCATCTGATTGAGCTTTCGGCCATCCCACACACCTTGGGTATCGCCTTCGACGCTCAATGTCGGATCGCATTGCGGATGAGCAGCGCAGGCCTGGGCAATCGCTTCACGCGCCGTATCGGCCAGATCCATGGGCGCCGGTTCGATCGGCAGGCTCTTGCCCAGGCGACTGCGGACCAGCTCCAGCAAATCGCCAATCATCACCGCCATGTGGCGGGTGCCACGCTTGATGTGGAGCGCGCAGGTCAATGCGTCGCCCTCAAGGTTGGTTTTACGCATCAGTATTTCGGTGGACATGCTCACCGCTTGCAGCGGTGCGCGCAGGTCATGGCCAAGAATTGCCAGAAAAATGTCCCGGGAATGATTGACCTGCTCGGCATAGGCCGCCGTAGATTCGGCCAGGGCTTCGTCGATGGCTTCGTTGAAACGGATCATGTCCTGGAAATAGGCGATGTCGGGGGAGTCCAGGCTGTTGACCCACAAGCGGATCACGCAGGCGCGCAGATGACGGAACTCGCTGGTCATCTGTACCAGGTCAAACCCCACGGTATGCCGCAGCTCGCCATGGCTGGCGCCGGCTTCGTCCAGGCTCGGGGTCTTTTCCGGGCCTTCGCCACGGGCTTTGGCCAGCTGTTCGCTGGCGCTCTGGGGCTTGGTCATGTCCCGCGCAGCCGCCAGCAGGATCGACCTTGAATGATCGCGCAGTGCGGTGCGGTCCATGGATTCGGCGGCAGGGGTGATGGTTTTGGCGAATTGCTCCCATTCATCGACGATGCGGTCAACGTGTAACACGATGAATTCGGAAAGGCGCATGGCGGTTACCTGAGTGCGAGACAGCGAGTCGCATAGTAGCGCTTTTGACTGCGAAAAGAAGACCGCTCACCGGTTGGCATAGGCCCGCGGCTGCGTGGTGGTATCTGTGTATTTTCGGCCACATGATTTTCGAAGGTTCCAGTGCCTTTTCACGGGGGGCTTACCCGATATTTGGTCTTTTGTTTTGGCCAAGGGTGAATAAAGCTGTTGATTCCCGACCTGACAGCAAGGTGATTGAACAGTGGCTGATTTGCATGGAAGCAATTCGCTGGAATCTGAAGCATCTCAAATCGAAAACAACGGCAGGCATTACAGTCGCGTACTCGGTGTTATCCCGGACTCGATCAAGCGTGCATCGGCGCCGAGGTTGAAAGCCCTGACGGAACTGGATCCACAGACTCCCGATTGGTATGGCGAGGCGCGAGCCATTGACCGCCAACAGCTTAAAGCACTGATTGAACGGCACTGGCGCTTGCAGGCCGTGCTGGACAAGACGATGGCTAATTTGCAACAGGAGATAAAGACATTCGCCGAGCCTCTGCTCGGTTCGTTATTAAAAGAAAACTTTAATGTGGTCGAAAACGTTGATGATTGGGTCGTGCAACTTGAAGTGCCGAGCAAGATCATCTTCGGCATCGATACCGGCGCCAGTCGCGTCCGCTCATCTACCTTGTTGGAGGCGGCCTTACATAATTTCGAAACGTCTGAAACCGAGCAAGATGCATGGCGCAGCAGCTCGGGTATCTATCGCAAGGATGCCCGTGGCGTTCTTGCGCGGGTCCCGCAGATCACGTTGCCAAGGTTTGCGTCGTTATGCCGAAGTCTGAATATTGGTGAGCAATACCAGCAACACATCAAATCCATCCTGTTGCCCGCAACACCCATGGCGCAGCGAACCCTGCAGCAAGATTGCGTCGCCAGCGAGAAGGCAGCCTTTCAGGTGGCGGCGCTGGTTGCCCGGTTGAAGGGCGATATCAGCGATCATGCCTACGCCAAACTGTGCGATGTCTGTGAAAGCCGTGCGGGTGTCACCTTGTACGACCGCCCGTTGCACGCTCATCGTTTATCGCTGATGGGTTTCAGGTTGACCGGCATCGTGTTGTTCAGCGCGGTCAGCGAACCGTCGCAGATCAAACGCGCCATCGATGCCCTGACCCCCGTCACCTTGAAGTTCTGGCTGGACTGGTCGCAGCGCATTCCCGTGTTGCCAGGGCGAGAATACGAGCAATACAAACTGTTGCAGGCGTTTTTTGCCAATGGCGCGCAGGGTGTGGACGATGAACTGTTGCGCAGAGAAGATATTTACCGGCAGAGCCGTTTATCCGGTCCGCTGATCGCTTATGTGCCAGAGGATCCGCAACAGCCGTTGAAGGAATACCCATCGCTGGCCGCGTTCATGACAACCCTGCTCGGTCAGTTGCGAAGTACCGGGTACCAGACCTTTTTCAGCCGATTTGTGGCACACAGAGATAAAGGGCACTTTTTTGCCCGGGTCAACGAACGCCTCACGACCTTCACCTGGCAGCAGCGCGAACCTCTCGACATGGGCCCGTGGTGGCGCGAAACGGCGGTCGAGAACCCCAACGCAGAACCGTTCACCAATCTCATTACCGGTGAGTTGTGGCAGACACTGTTTCTCGAACGCCGCGACAAGGCCATTGCCGATGCGCGATGCATCGCCGTGCCGACCGACGACGAAGACGCCACCGCCCGCTTCAAACGCTTGACCAGCTATCTGTCGGTTGGCTGGAACCTCTTCAATTTCACCGCGATGCTGGTGCCCGGTCTTGGCGAAGCCATGCTGGGAATCATGGTCGCGCAGATGCTCGCGGAACTGGCCGAGGGCATCGAAGACTGGAGTAAGGGTGATAAGGCGCAGGCCTCGGCGTACATCAACGGCGTGTTGATCAACTTTGCGCAGTTGGCGCTCATGGGCGCCGGGCACGTGTTGCCCAGTGGCAGGCTGGCCCCGATCAACATCTCGCCATTTGTCGAAGATCTCAAACCGGTGGAGGTGGCCGGCAAGGAGCGGTTGTGGAACCCGGACCTGAAACCCTATGAACAAGCGATGGTTTTGCCGGTGGATGCACCGGTCAGCGAAGAGGGCCTGTTGCGGTATCAAGAACAGGACCTGCTGCGGCTCGACGACAAATGCTATGCGCTGATGCAGGATCCGGAGACCGGGCAGCATCGCCTCCAGCATCCGAGCCGGCCCGAAGCTTATCAGCCGCTGCTGGAGCACAACGGCGCCGGCAGCTGGAAGACCGAACTCGATCAACCGCTTGAATGGGACAAGAGCCGGTTGCTCCGGCGTCTGGGGGCTTCAGTGGATAGGTTCTCCGATGAAACCCTGGAACACATATCGGTCGTCAGTGGCGTGCATGAGGATAGGCTGCGCTGGCTCCACGTGGAGCACGAAACGCCGCCCGCCTCATTACGCGACACGCTTAAGCGCTTTAACGCGTATGCCGATGCCGAGGATTGCGCAGGACGAATTCTCGGCAATCGGATCGATGACGAATGGGCTGAGCTTGTACCGCGGTTCATGACTGAGGTGCGGGGCTGGCCCGAGGGCAAGGCCATCGAGATTTTCGATGCAGCGAATCTGTCAGGCTCGTCGATCAAGGAGGGTTTTGCCAGTGCGTTACCGGCGCATACATTGCGCATGAGCCGACAGGAGCTTGTCGCCGGAATGCTACCTGAGCGGGTTGTCGAGTTCCTTGATGAGCAGGAGCTTCGTGAACTCCTTGGCCAATGGCTGGGCGGTGACCGTCAGGCGCGTATCAAGGCCACCCGAGAGCTGCTTGGCGGGCAGGCACGACAATCGCAAAGACGACTTTTCGATTACCTGTATTCGCGTCGCGAACGCTCGGACAATCTGTTGGTGCGACGGCTCAAAAGCGACTATCCGGATCTGTCGATCAGCATGGCCGAGGATCTGTTGCGTCATGCCGATCCCGCGGACTTGCAACATTTGAGCGAGAAACAACGCACGCCCCTGAACCTGGCGCAACAGGCCCGACACGCGGAGCAGCGAATACGCTTGGCTCGCGCTTATGAAGGGCTCTACCTCAAAGAACTGTACAGCACCGACACGACCCGGCTGGCCTTGCACTCGCTTGAGACCCTGCCAGGCTGGCCGAGTGATCTGCGGCTGGAAATTCGCGAATACTCGGCTCAAGGCCGGTTGTTCGACAGTATCGGCCCGGTGGACGCACCGATGCGCAAACTGTTGATTCTCGGGGAAGACGGCCAGTACCAGGCTCGGGATGCGCTCGATCAGCACCTGCATGGTGACGACACACTGTATGCCGCGGTGCTGCACGCGTTACCCGATACCCAGCGCACGAGCATGGGCTTTGATATCCATGAGGCGCAACGGCTGGAAAACAGGGTCCAGACACATCCGTTGGCGCGCGACCGATTTGAGCCTGTATTGCTGGAAAACCCTGTTCTCAAGCCTTTTTATGATCCGGCCATCATGCGTCTTCGTGGCGGTATGCAACGTTACGCGCAGCAGGCACCGCACGGTTTGGGCTTGCGTCGTCGAGCCTGTTCGCTATATCCGGGGTTCACACAAGAGCAGGTCGAGACCTTGCTGGCGGGGTTCACTCAGAATGGCGGCTCGGCGCATGAGCGTCTTACAGCGCTGGAGGCTGAGTTCAATCAGTTGAACCGGGCGCTGCAACGCTGGCTGAAATCGCCCACCGCCTCGTTTCGATTCAGCTCGGCGGGTCTGGCTGAGGGGCGGTCGCGAAACCTGTTCTATAAAGCGATCAGGCAATGCTGGCGCCGGGCCGGGCCACCGGGACCCGAGGCAGCGGGTGTGGTTCTGCCCCAGGCATTGCTGCTGGACGATATTCCAATGATGGGTCGCCACCTGGCGACCCTGCCGAAGCTGGAAGCCAACTTTGACCATGTCACCATGCTGAGCCTGAGCAATGGCGAGCTCACTGCGCAGGCTGAGCCTTTTTTGGAGGCGTTCCATCGGGTCAGGCAGCTCAACCTGCAAGGCAATCGGCTGACCACCCTTCCACAGGCGGTCAGTGACATGAGCCATCTCACCGATCTGTACCTCAGTGACAACCGCATCGAACTGGATGTGCTGGCGGTCGCACGTCTGAAGAGGTTGACCCGCCTGAGGTCTTTAGACTTGAGCGGCAACCCGTTGAAGCTCACCCCTGACGTCAGTCGGATGCCAGGCCTGCAGACACTGTTGCTAAGCGAGACGGGTCTGGACAGTTGGCCTGTGGGTCTGTTTTCCCAGCCGCGTCCCCACAATATTCATCTGGATTTGCGCTATAACCCGATCACTCGGGTACCGGATGTCGCTCCCGGCTCATTTCGCGCCGAATTGTTGGCGCGCACATTGATCAGTCAAGAGCCGCGCTGGATCTCGCCGGACAATCTGAACACCCTCAGGTTATACATCGAGTCGGTCGGCCTGGACCCCGAGCGTCTGTATCCGCCCCGAGGCACGCTGGACAGTTTGGAGTGGTCCCAGGGGCTGACGGAGTCGCAATGGCTGGCCGGGCAGAAAGTCTGGTACGACGTTGAGGATGAATTCGACTCGCTGCCGTTCTTCAATGAAATCCGCAGGCTCACCCAGTCCGCCGACTTCACGGCCGGCGGCCCCTATCGGGTGGACTTGACCGCCAAGGTCTGGCGGATGCTCGAGGCCATGGCACAGAACAGCGAACTGCGGGTCAGGTTGTTCGCCGAAGCCACCGCGCCCACCGAATGCGTGGACGGTGGGACGCAACTGTTCAACGCCATGGGGGTGCAGGTGTTGATCCATGAGGCCTATGCCCTGGGGCGTCTGGACCTGATCGAACCACAATTGCTGGAACTGGCGCTGGGCAAGTCTCGCCTCGATGAGATCGGCGCCATCGCCCGTCAACGGGTCGCCGCGCGGGTGGCGGCAGGCGAGCAGTTCCGACGGGTTGACGAACACGGCAATGTCAGCGGCACGATCGATGAAGTGGAAGTCCACTTGGCCTACATGACTGACCTGGCCGAGCGTCTGTCTCTGCCATGGCAGGCTCGGGGCATGCAGTTCCGCAAGATCGCCGGGGTGACCCGGCAGATGATCGACGCGGCGTTCGAGCGGATCGTGGCGCTGGAGGAAGGTGATCTGCTGCCGGATCGGTTGCTTGAGCAACCTGTCTGGAAAACCTGGCTGGAGACTTCGTACCCTGATGAACTGAATGGCTTGAAACGACGGATTGACGCCATCACCGAGTTACAGGAGGCGTTGCTACGTCGGGCCGAGGCGGTTGCCCCGAAGGCGAAGTCTGCCCTGGATGTGCAGGTCAACCAGTTGTGTCGCGAGTTGGGCAACGACGAAAACGACTTCGCCGAGGGTCAGCTCATGAGTGACGATGACTACACCCAGGCGCTGGAGGACATCGATCAGCAAATCAGGCAACGGCTGAGAATACTGACCCGGCAAGCGATGGATCGGGCCCGCTTAGCGCTGCTTGGGGTTACACACCGTTAGCAATGCGGGCAAAACCAACGGCCTCGACACAGATGTTCGAGGCCTTTGCTTGTGACGTATCCAGCGACTCAAAACAGGAAGTAGCGCTGAGCCATCGGCAGGGTTTCTGCCGGTTCACACCACAGCAACACACCGTCGGCCTTGACCTGATAGGTCTGCGGATCGACATCGATGTTTGGCAGGTAATCGTTGTGAATCAGATCGGTTTTCTGCACGTCACGGCAACCTTTGACCACCGCGATTTTCTTTTTCAGGCCCAACGTTTCGGGCAAACCGGCCTCCTGCGCCGCCTGGCTGATAAACGTCAGGCTGGTGGCGTGCAGCGAGCCGCCGTAGCTGGCGAACATCGGGCGGTAGTGCACCGGTTGCGGCGTCGGGATCGAAGCGTTGGCGTCACCCATCAGGCTGGCCGCAATGGCTCCGCCCTTGAGGATCAGCGTCGGTTTGACCCCGAAAAACGCCGGACGCCAGAGCACCAGATCCGCCCATTTACCCACTTCCACCGAGCCCACTTCATGGCTGATGCCGTGGGTGATCGCCGGGTTGATGGTGTATTTGGCGATGTAGCGTTTGGCGCGGAAGTTGTCGTTGCCTTCGCCATCACCGGGCAGCGGGCCGCGCTGTTTTTTCATCTTGTCGGCGGTCTGCCAGGTGCGCGTGATGACTTCACCGACCCGGCCCATGGCCTGGCTGTCGGAGCTGATCATCGAGAAGGCGCCGAGGTCGTGGAGGATGTCTTCGGCGGCGATGGTTTCGCGGCGGATGCGGCTTTCGGCGAAGGCCACGTCTTCGGCAATGCTCGGGTCCAGGTGGTGGCAGACCATCAGCATGTCGAGGTGTTCGTCGATGGTGTTGCGGGTGAACGGCCGGGTCGGGTTGGTCGAGCTCGGCAATACATTGGCAAAACCGCAGGCCTTGATGATGTCCGGGGCATGGCCGCCGCCGGCACCTTCGGTGTGGTAGGTGTGGATGGTGCGACCCTTGAAGGCGGCGAGGGTGGTTTCGACGAAGCCCGACTCGTTGAGGGTGTCGGTGTGGATCGCCACTTGAACGTCGTACTGGTCGGCGACGTTCAGGCAGTTGTCGATGCTCGCCGGGGTGGTGCCCCAGTCTTCGTGCAGCTTGAGGCCGATGGCGCCGGCCTTGACCTGTTCGATCAGCGGTTCCGGTAGGCTGGCGTTGCCCTTGCCGGTGAAGCCGATGTTCATCGGGAATGCATCGGCGGCCTGAAGCATGCGCGCCAGATGCCACGGCCCGGAGGTGCAAGTGGTGGCATTGGTGCCGGTGGCCGGGCCAGTGCCGCCGCCGATCATGGTGGTGACGCCGCTCATCAATGCTTCTTCGATCTGCTGCGGGCAGATGAAGTGGATATGCGTGTCGATGCCGCCGGCGGTGAGGATCATGCCTTCACCGGCAATCACTTCGGTGCTGGCGCCGACGG
Source organism: Pseudomonas sp. F-14 TE3482 (assembly GCF_053629455.1). Taxonomy (NCBI): domain Bacteria; kingdom Pseudomonadati; phylum Pseudomonadota; class Gammaproteobacteria; order Pseudomonadales; family Pseudomonadaceae; genus Pseudomonas; species Pseudomonas sp. F-14 TE3482. Next base: position 534,865 of record NZ_JBRJII010000001.1, on the reverse strand, counting down.
CAATGGTGACGTTCGGCTGGATGTCCGGGTTGCCGGCCTTGCCGATGGCGGCGATGCGCCCATCCTTGAGGCCGACGTCCGCCTTGACGATGCCCCAGTGGTCGATGATCAGGGCGTTGGTGATCAGGGTGTCGACAACTTCTGCCGCCAGCAATTGGCTCTGGCCCTGGCCGTCGCGAATGACTTTGCCGCCGCCGAATTTCACTTCTTCGCCGTAGGTGGTGAAGTCCTGTTCCACTTCGATCCACAGCTCGGTGTCGGCCAGACGGACCTTGTCACCGACGGTGGGGCCGAACATGTCGGCGTAGGCCTGACGGGAAATCTTCATTGGTATTCCTTGCACAAATTTATTGTGGCGAGGGGGCTTGCCCCCGTTCGAGGGCGAAGCCCTCGCAAATCGGTTGATGCGTTCTACCTGATAAACCAAGGTGGCAGGTTTTACGACCGCTGCGCGGCCGAACGGGGGCAAGCCCCCTCGCCACAGGGACGGTGTTAGTCGAGATCACCCATGATCCTGCCGGCAAACCCGAACACCCGGCGATGCCCGGCCAGGTCTACCAGCTCGACCTCGCGGCTCTGCCCCGGCTCGAAGCGCACGGCGGTGCCGGCGGGGATATTCAGGCGCATGCCGCGGCTGGCGGCGCGGTCGAAGGTCAGGGCGTCGTTGGTTTCGAAGAAGTGATAATGCGAGCCGACCTGGATCGGCCGGTCACCGCTGTTGGCCACCTTCAGGCTGAGGGTGCGGCGGCCGACGTTGAGTTCGATGTCGCCGGGCTGGATCTGGTATTCACCGGGAATCATCAATGGGCTCCTTGGAGAATCTTGTAATAGAGGGCGGTCGGTTTGTAGCGGCCATTCGGGTCGCAGGCGTAGTCGGGGATTTCGCCCGCGCGGGTGTAACCCAAAGCCTTGTAGAAGTCTTCGGCAGGGGAGCCGGCTTCGGTGTCGAGGTAGAGCATGCCGCGCTTGTGCTGGCGGGCCGCGAGCTCAACGGCATGCATCATCTGTTGGCCCAGGCCGCGACGACGGGCATGTTCACGCACCAGCAGTTTCTGCACTTCGGCGCGGTTCAGCCCATTGGCTTTCTGGCACAACGTCAACTGCACGCTTGCCTGCACCTGTTCGTCCTTGACCACCACCCAGAGCAGCACGTTGCCTTTGTTCAGGTTCTCCTGGACTTCATCGAAATAGGCTCGGGCCTGGGTCGCATCCAGATCCGCCATGAACCCGACACTGGCGCCATAGCCGACGGCGTCGAGCAGCAAATCAATCAAACCCTGACGATAGTGCGCAAAGCTTTCAACATTGACGCGGCGCAGTTGGGCGGCGTTCATGGGTATCACTCCTTGTGGGGACCGGGTGGCATTGCGCCCGGGTCGAGGATCAGTTGCATGAAGGTCAGGTCCAGCCAGCGGCCGAACTTGGTGCCCACCTGCGGCATTTGGCCGGTGACGACGAAACCGGCCCGGTCGTGCAGCCGGATCGAGGCGCCGTTACCGCTTTCGATGGCGGCGACCATCACGTGTTTGTTGCAGCCTTTGGCGCGTTCGATCAGCACTTCCATCAGTTGCGGCCCGAGGCCATTGCCCCGCTGATCGTTGCGCACGTACACCGAGTGCTCGACCGTGTGGCGGAACCCATCGAACGGGCGCCAGTCACCGAATGAAGCGTAGCCGAGTACGCTGTTGTCGCCGTCGACGATCACCAGCACCGGATAGCCCTGGTCTTGCCGGGCGCTGAACCAGGCCTGGCGGTTGCCCAGGTCCACGGCCTGTTCATTCCAGATCGCCGTGGTATTGAGTACGGCGTCGTTGTAGATGTCGCGGATCGCTGGCAGGTCGGCGAGCAGCGCATCGCGGATGTGGTAAGTCATGGCACGACCTCAGGCGATCGGTTGGTGAACGGTGACCAGTTTGGTGCCGTCGGGAAACGTCGCTTCGACCTGGATCTCCGGGATCATTTCCGGGATGCCTTCCATCACTTGTTCGCGGCTGAGCAGGGTGGTGCCGAAATGCATCAGCTCGGCCACGGTCTGGCCGTCACGCGCGCCTTCGAGCAGCGCCGCGGAAATATAGGCCATGGCCTCCGGGTAATTGAGCTTCACGCCGCGAGCCAAACGCCGCTCGGCCACGAGGCCGGCGGTGAAGATCAGCAGCTTGTCTTTTTCGCGTGGGGTCAGGTCCATCGTTGAGATCCATCAAGGCAGATTAAAAAGAGTTGGATCTGCTTACACAGATCCCCTGTGGGAGCGGGCTTGCCCGCGATTGGGTCATCACATCCAATAGAGATGTGGTCTGTAAGACCGCTATCGCGGGCAAGCCCGCTCCCACAAAAAGCACACATCAGGTGCTCCATATTCTGGGTGGGACGGCTTCTCGCCCCAGCAACGCCGGGCGCAACAACCGCCACAAATCGATCAGCCAACCACGTGCCAACAACGCTTCACTGGCCAGGCATCGGGCGACCAAAAGCCCCGGCAACTGCGTCAGATCTCCGCGTACGTCATTGGGCAGCGAGCGGCACTTCTCCAGTAATTCGCTATCGACTTCACCCGTCACCAGCAACGTCGCAAACACCGGTTGGCCGTCCAGCCCTATCGGCGAATCCAGCAAACCATCATTGCCGACAATGCGCTGGCGTTCATGCCAGAGCAACTGGCCATCGCGGCGTATATCCAGATGCGCCTGAAAATGTCCGAGATCGAAACGCTCACCGCTGGCCGGGCGACCCAGCGCCACCACGTCCCAGTAGAACAACCGCGCATCGCCCTCAAGGTCGATGCGGGTGCTGAGTTCCGCCTGAGCATCGCTGAAGATAATCGTCTCTTGCGGCAGCCACTCCAACGTAGCACCGGCGGCCACGCGCAGGTCGAGTTTCTGATAAGCCGGCCCTGCCGCGCGATACCACTTGGCGGCGCCGGGGCTGGTGATTTGCGCCCAGGCATGCGTGCCGACGCTGGCCGAAATGTCCAGCCGATCACCACCGGCAATCCCGCCTGGCGGGTGGACGATGATGTGCTGACACACCTCGGGGCCTTCGGCGTACAGATGCTTCTGCACCCGCAACGGACCTTTATGGCGACGCTGCACCGGGCGCGTGCTGTCGCCGAAACGGGCGTAGCCCAATTCCAGCTCGGCATGCCAGCTGGGGGTGAACAGCGTGATAGGGGCAGGTAAATTCATAATTTCAATCAATCGCCAGGAAGCTGCAGGTTAGATCGTAACCAGTCCACGGACACCCTCGACTTCCATGTTTTCGCCGCGACCTTGCTGCACGATCTCGCCTCGGGACATGACCAGGTACTGATCGGCCAGTTCGGCGGCGAAATCGTAGAACTGCTCCACCAGCAGAATCGCCATGTCACCGCGAGCCGCGAGCTGCTTGATCACCGCGCCGATTTCCTTGATCACCGACGGCTGGATGCCTTCGGTGGGTTCGTCGAGGATCAGCAGCCGTGGACGACTGGCCAGTGCTCTGCCGATCGCCAGTTGCTGTTGCTGACCACCGGACAAGTCACCGCCACGCCGCTGTTTCATTTGCAGCAGCACCGGGAACAGCTCATAGATGAACGCCGGGACTTCCTTGGCTTCAGCGCCGGGAAACCGTGAGAGGCCCATCAGCAGGTTTTCTTCCACGGTCAGTCGGCCAAAGATTTCCCGGCCCTGAGGCACGTAAGCGATGCCGGCATGCACCCGTTGGTGCGGCTTGAACGTGGTGATCGGTTTGCCTTCCCAGTTCACCGCGCCTTCTTTGGCCGGCAGCAACCCCATCAGGCATTTGAGCAGGGTAGTCTTGCCCACGCCATTGCGCCCGAGCAGGCAGGTGACTTCGCCGACCTTCACCTCAAACGTCAGGCCCCGCAGGATGTGGCTACCGCCGTAGTACTGGTGCAGCTTGTCGACTTGCAGCATTTTTAGAATCCTTCTGTTCCACCCGGAACCCTGTGGGAGCTGGCTTGCCTGCGATAGCGGTATGTCTGTCGACATTGATGTCGGATGTGCAATCGTCATCGCGGGCAAGCCCGCTCCCACAGGTTTTGTATTTGCAGGTCTAGCGGCCGAGATACACCTCGATCACCCGCTCATCGGCCTGCACCTGCTCCAGCGACCCTTCGGCCAGCATGCTGCCTTGATGCAACACGGTGACGTGGTCGGCAATCGAGCCGACGAAGCCCATGTCGTGTTCCACCACCATCAGCGAATGCTTGCCCGCCAGGCTCTTGAACAGCTCGGCGGTGAATTCGGTTTCGGCGTCGGTCATGCCCGCCACCGGTTCGTCGAGCAGCAGCAGTTGCGGGTCTTGCATCAGCAGCATGCCGATTTCCAGAAACTGTTTCTGACCGTGGGACAACAAACCCGCCGGGCGATTGACCGAGGCAGTCAGGCGGATGGTTTCCAGCACTTCGCTGATGCGATCTTTCTGCTCGCCACTGAGGCGAGCCCGCAGGCTGGCCCACACCGACTTGTCGGTTTTCTGCGCCAGTTCCAGGTTTTCGAACACGCTCAAGGCCTCGAACACCGTCGGCTTCTGGAATTTGCGACCGATACCAGCCTGAGCAATCTGCACTTCACTCATCTGCGTCAGATCGAGGGTTTCACCGAACCAGGCATTGCCGTGAGTGGGCCGGGTCTTGCCGGTAATCACGTCCATCAACGTGGTCTTGCCCGCGCCATTGGGGCCGATGATGCAGCGCAACTCGCCGACGCCGATATACAGGTTCAGATTGTTGAGCGCCTTGAAACCATCGAAGCTGACGCTGATGTCTTCCAGGGTCAGGATGGTGCCGTGGCGGGTATTCAGGCCGGGACCGACGCGTTGGCCGAGGCCGATGGCATCGCGGCTGCTGCCGGCGTCCCTGTTGGGCTCCGGCGGGAAAAAGACCGGTTCGAGCATGAATTCAGCCGTCGGTGTAATTCTCATGATTCACCCCTTTTCTTCAGCAGACCGATCACACCCTTAGGCAGATACAACGTCACGACGATGAACAGTGCGCCGAGGAAAAACAGCCAGTACTCCGGAAAGGCCACGGTGAACCAGCTCTTCATCCCGTTGACCACACCAGCGCCGAGCAGCGGACCGATCAGCGTGCCGCGACCACCCAGCGCCACCCAAACGGCGGCCTCGATGGAGTTGGTCGGCGACATTTCACTCGGGTTGATAATCCCGACTTGCGGCACATACAGCGCGCCCGCCAAGCCGCACAGCACCGCGCTCAACACCCAGACAAACAACTTGAAACCGCGTGGATCGTAACCGCAGAACATCAAGCGGTTTTCCGCATCGCGCAACGCGGTCAACACCCGGCCGAACTTGCTTTGCGCCAGCCGCCAACCAATGAACAGGCTCGCCACCAGCAGCAACACCGTGGCGAAAAACAATACCGCACGCGTCCCCGGTTCGGTGATGCCAAACCCGAGAATGGTGCGGAAGTTGGTAAAACCATTGTTGCCGCCAAACCCGGTTTCGTTGCGGAAAAACAGCAACATCCCGGCGAAGGTCAGAGCCTGGGTCATGATCGAGAAATACACGCCTTTGATCCGCGAACGGAAGGCGAAGAAACCGAACACCAGCGCCAGTAGTCCCGGCGCCAACACCACCAGACACATGGCCCAGAGGAAGCTGCTGGTGCCGGTCCAGTACCACGGCAATTCGGTCCACGACAGGAACGTCATGAACGCCGGCAAGCCATCGCCCGAGGCCTGACGCATCAGGTACATGCCCATGGCGTAACCGCCGAGGGCGAAGAACAGACCGTGACCCAGCGACAAGAGGCCGGCGTAACCCCAGACCAGATCGAGCGCCAGGGCAACGATGGCGTAGCACAGGATTTTGCCCACCAGAGTTAGCGTATAAGCCGAGACATGAAAGGTGCTGTCCTCCGGTAACAACGACAGCAATGGCAACGCCAGCAGCAGAGCGAGGATTACCGCACTGACAGCAATCGTGACCTTGGGGCCGGCCTTTTGTGTGGCCGTGAGCAGCAGAGGCTGATTCATCAGTCGATCACCCGTCCTTTCAGTGCGAAGAGGCCTTGCGGACGTTTCTGGATGAACAGAATGATCAGCGCGAGGATCAGGATCTTGCCGAGCACCGCACCGATCTGCGGTTCGAGAATTTTGTTGGCTATCCCTAAGCCGAATGCGGCCAATACGCTACCGGCCAGTTGACCGACACCGCCGAGCACCACCACCAGGAATGAGTCGATGATGTAACTCTGACCGAGGTCCGGGCCGACGTTGCCGATCTGGCTCAGCGCCACACCGCCGAGGCCGGCGATGCCCGAGCCGAGGCCGAAAGCGAGCATGTCGACGCGTCCGGTCGGTACGCCGCAGCAGGCGGCCATGTTGCGGTTCTGGGTGACGGCGCGCACGTTGAGACCCAGTCGCGTCTTGTTCAGCAGCAGCCAGGTCAGCACCACCACAAACAAGGCGAACGCGATGATCACGATGCGGTTGTACGGCAGCACCAGATTCGGCAGCACCTGAATCCCGCCCGACAACCACGCCGGGTTGGCCACTTCAACGTTCTGCGCGCCGAACACCAGGCGCACCAACTGAATCAGCATCAGGCTGATGCCCCACGTCGCCAGCAGGGTTTCCAATGGGCGGCCATAGAGGTGACGAATCACCGTGCGCTCCAGCGCCATGCCGATCCCGGCGGTGACAAAAAACGCTACCGGCAAAGCAATCAGCGGGTAGAACTCAATGGCTTGCGGGGCGAAGCGCTGGAACATCAGCTGCACCACGTAAGTCGAGTAGGCGCCGAGCATCAGCATCTCGCCGTGGGCCATGTTGATCACGCCGAGCAGGCCGAAGGTGATCGCCAGTCCCAACGCCGCGAGTAGCAGGATCGAACCTAGGGACATACCACTGAACGCCTGGCCGAGCATCTCGCCGATCAGCAGTTTGCGTTTGACCTGGGCCAGGCTGGTTTCGGCGGCGGTGCGCACATTGGCATCGGCTTCGACGCCGGGTTCAAGCAACCCTTCGAGGCGGGTGCGGGCCAGCGGGTCGCCGGTTTCACCGAGCAGACGCACAGCGGCGAGGCGCACGGCCGGATCGGTATCGACCAGTTGCAGGTTGGCCAGCGCCAGGCTCAGGGCGGCGTGAACGGTTTCGTCTTTTTCGCCAGCCAGTTGCTGGTCGAGGAATTTCAACTGCGCCGGTTTGGCGCTTTTCTGCAATTGCTGCGCGGCGGCCAAGCGGATTTTGGCGTCGGCGGCGAGCAATTGGTGGCTGGCCAACGCGGTATCGATCAGACCGCGCAGGCGATTGTTCAGGCGCAGGGTTTTTGGTTGGCCATCGACCGTCAATTCGCCTTGTTGCAGGGCGTTGATCAATTCGATACGGGCCGGATCGGGCTGCGCGGCCCAGGTTTCGAGAAGTTTTGCTTGTTGCACGGGATTGGCCGCGACGAAGTCTTCGGCGTCGCCGGCGTGGGTGGCCATCGGCAATAACAGTGCGAGGGCGAGAATGAAGCGGTAAAGGGCGGTGGGCATAGAAAGTCGCCTTGCGCGGACATTGTGGGAGCTGGCTTGCCTGCGATGCAGACGACTCGGTGTGTCTGATGCACCGAGGTGATGCCATCGCAGGCAAGCCAGCTCCCACAGGGATTTGTGTCGGGCCCGAGCTCCGTGCTCGGCCCGACACCCAGTGGCTTAGTTGCTCTTCACCGCATAGTCCGGCTTCTTGTCGTTACCCTGAATGAACGGGCTCCACGGCTGGGCGCGGATCGGCCCTTCGGTCTGCCATACCACGTTGAACTGACCGTCGGCCTGAATCTCGCCGATCATCACTGGCTTGTGCAGGTGGTGATTGGTCTTGTCCATGGTCAGGGTGTAACCGGACGGCGCGGCAAAGGTCTGGCCGGCCAGGGCTTCGCGGACTTTGTTGACGTCGGTGGACTTGGCTTTCTCCGCCGCTTGCGCCCACATATGGATACCGACATAGGTGGCTTCCATCGGGTCGTTGGTCACTGCTTTGTCAGCGCCCGGCAGGTTGTGTTTCTTGGCGTAGGCTTTCCAGTCGGCGACGAATTTCTTGTTCTGCGGGTTCTCGACCGACTCGAAGTAGTTCCACGCCGCGAGGTTGCCCACCAGCGGTTTGGTGTCGATGCCACGCAGTTCTTCTTCGCCCACGGAGAACGCCACGACAGGAACGTCGGTGGCTTTCAGGCCCTGGTTGGCCAGCTCTTTATAGAACGGCACGTTGGAGTCGCCATTGACGGTGGAGATGACGGCGGTCTTGCCACCGGCAGAGAATTTTTTGATGTTGGCGACGATGGTTTGATAGTCGCTATGACCGAACGGGGTGTAGACCTCTTCGATGTCCTTGTCCGCCACACCTTTGGAGTGCAGGAACGAGCGCAGAATCTTGTTGGTGGTGCGCGGGTAGACGTAGTCGGTGCCGAGCAGGAAGTAACGCTTGGCGCTGCCGCCTTCTTCACTCATCAGGTATTCCACCGCCGGAATCGCCTGCTGGTTAGGCGCGGCGCCGGTGTAGAACACGTTCGGCGACATCTCTTCGCCTTCGTACTGCACCGGATAGAACAGCAGACCGTTGAGCTCTTCGAACACCGGCAATACCGACTTACGCGACACAGAGGTCCAGCAACCGAACACCACGGCGACCTTGTCCTGCGTCAGTAACTGCCGGCCCTTCTCGGCGAACAACGGCCAGTTCGATGCGGGGTCAACCACCACCGGTTCAAGCATCTTGCCGTTGACGCCGCCCTTGGCGTTGATTTCGTCGATGGTCATCAACGCCATGTCTTTGAGGGATGTTTCGGAGATCGCCATGGTCCCGGACAACGAATGCAGAATACCGACCTTGATGGTCTCGGCGGCCTGGACCGTCCAGGCCATGCCCATCGCGGCAATGCTTGCCGATAGTGTGAAAGCCTTGATCAAACTGCGACGCTTCATTGTGCGATCTCCATGAACGTTAAAGTTTTTTATGGTTGGCAGATGCGGACGACTGAAGGGTCTTTAGCAAGGGCTGTGCCCGGTCGGGGAAGGGCAAGGAAATGTCGTATTAGAGCGGTTGCGCGGGTTTGGCGGCGCACCATGAAGGACCGCGTTTGGCGCATGGGTGCAACGAGGTGCGCCACATTGGGGCGTAGGTGTCGTGCGCTGAATCTATGCACGACACAAATTCTGTGGGAACGGGCTTGCCCGCGATAGCGGTGTGTCATGGGCGGGAATGTTGAATGTGCCGCCGTCATCGCGGGCAAGCCCGCTCCCACAGGGGGAGCGGTCATTAACAAAATTTGTGAACGACACAAATCCTGTGGGAGCGGGCTTGCCCGCGATGAACGATAACGCGGTCTACGCCGGGTCGACGTTGTCCAGCGCCCGGTTCACCGCCAGTTCCGCGAGCATGATGACCTGCTGAATCGCCATCGCTGTATGGCGCTGCGGGCCGATCAGGTTGTTGGCGAAATCGCTGGCCAGGACACTCGCCGAGGCCAACGATTCACAGGCGTGGGCCAGCAGGCTTTCGGTGCCGGCATCCGGGGCAACCAGGAACAGGGTGCTAGGGCGGCGAGGTTTTTCGGTGTATTGATTTGGTGGATCGGGGACTAATTTCTTCATTTAAATTCTCTGTCCGTGCTGGGGCCACCACTTGCCGTTTCTCACACGGAAAGTGGTGGCAGCTATGTGCAGGGTGAGAAAACCGGGAACAGAGAACCGGCCGGACCGAAGTCCGCCCGCACACAGCCGCCATAGAGCATTGCAGGCAGCGAATAGCTGGCGGCAATTATGGTGATACTGACGGTAGATTCATACATCTCTGTTGCCGGGTTCTCACACCCGATCGCTGAGTGTTCAGCGACAGCCCAAGACTAGAGGGCCCACGTCCGACGAACAACCTGAAAAAGGCGTGGGAAAGTTCCCTGTTTTGACACATCCGTTAAACATTCAAAAGCGCAACGCGGAGCGTCCCTGGCGGCAGGCACAGGATCGCAAATCCCTGTGGGAGCGGGCTTGCCCGCGATAGCGGTGGGTCAGTCACGAGGATGTTGAATGTGCCGCCGTCATCGCAGGCAAGCCAGCTCCCACAGGTGCAGTGGTTTTTTTGGAGATCAGCGGCGGCGCATCAAGCCGATGAAGAACAACCCGCCGATGGCCGCGGTGGCGACGCCGATGGGCAAGTCTTCCGGGGCGATCAGGGTGCGGGCGGCGACATCGACCCAGACGAGGAACAGACTGCCAAGCAACACGCACACCGGCAGCAACCGCCGATGCTCGGCCCCGACCAAACGCCGGGCAATGTGCGGCACCATCAGCCCGACAAACCCGATAGACCCACTGATCGACACCAACACCCCCGTCATCAACGACGCAATCAAAAACACCCGCAAACGTACGGTGCGAGCATTCAGCCCGAGGGTCACAGCCGTCTGTTCACCGGCCATCAACGCATTCAACGGCCGGGCCAGCCCCAGCAACAACACCAGCCCCAGCAACACGCTGGCCGCCGGCACCGCGAGCAATTCCCAACGCGCCAACCCGAGGCCGCCGAGCATCCAGAACATCACCGCCGAACTGGCGCGATGGTCGCCCAGAAACAGCAGCAAATTGGCGATCGCCATCATCACGAACGACACCGCCACGCCGCACAACAGCAGCCGATCACTGTCCAGCCGCCCATGACGGTTGGCGATCATCAGCACGATCAACATGCTCAACAACGCGCCGATAAACGCCGCAATCGGCAAGGTCAGCAGGCCTGCGATCTCACCAACATGCAACACCACGATCACTGCACCGAGGGTGGCGCCGGAGGTGACCCCGAGCAAGTGCGGATCAGCCAATGGATTGCGCGTCACCGCTTGCAGCACCGCACCGATCAACGCCAGACCAGCACCCACCAGCGCACCGAGCAACATGCGCGGCACGCGGATCAGCCAGACGATGTGTTCCTGGCCGGCGCTCCAGTTCTGCTCGCCGATACCGAACGTCTTGTGCAGCAGAATCCGCCACACCACCTCCACCGGCACCCGCGCCGGGCCGAAACCCAGCGACACCACGCACGACACCAGCAACAGCGCGCCGAGGGCGGTCAGCAACAAGGCATAGCGACGATCAATCATTCGCCGTGGAAACCCTTGGCCAGGGTTTCGACCGCCAGCACGTTGTCGATCCCGGGCGTGGCTTGCACGTAAGGAATGACGATGAAGCGCTGACTCTTGATCGCGTCCACCGATTGCAGTGCCTTATTGTTCAGCAGGAATTGCTCCTTCTGCTCCGCGGTAACTTCGCCGTAGTCGACGATCACGATCACCTGCGGATTGCGCTCGACCACGTTCTCCCAATTGACCCGCGTCCAGCTCGCCTCGATGTCGTCGAGAATGTTGCGCCCCGCCCGCTGCATCGATCAGCGCCTGAGGCATGCCGAGTCGCCCGGACGTCATGGCCCGGTCTTCACCGCTGTCGTAGAGAAATACCCGAGGCTTGTCTGTCGGCAGATCCTTGCGCACCTCGGCGACTTGCGCCTGCATCTGGGCAATCACGGCATTGGCGCGATCCTGCACGTCGAAGATTTTCCCGAGGTTGCGCAGGTCGTTGTAGGTGTCTTCCAGGCTGGCCGGTGGGCGCTTCATAACGAAGGCGCAGGACTCGGTAAGTTCGTAGACGTTGATGCCCAGCGGTTGCAGGGTTTGCGGCGTGAGATCACCGCCCACGCGCATGCCGTAATCCCAACCGGCGAAGAAGAAATCGACGTTGGCATTGAGCAGGGTTTCCACCGACGGGTACTTGGCCGCCAGTTCCGGCAGGCCATCAAGGATGGTCTGCATCTGGGGCGTCACCGACTTCCAGCCGGTCACGCCGCTGTAGCCGGCCATCTGCGGTTTGAGACCGAGGGCGAGCATCATCTGGGTCATGTTGATGTCATGGCTGACCGCGTGTTTTGGCGCTTGCTTGAACGTCACTTCGCGGTTGCAGCTCTGGACGGTCAGCGGGTATTTCGTGGCCTCGGCGAAGGCTTGGGCACTGCCCAGCAACAGAGCGACGCAAAGCAGGGAACGCAAAGTCATGGTTGGGTTATCCAGGTGATTCGTGGGTAGCCGTGCAAGGGATGGTCGTCGATCAGGGCGTCGACGCCGAACACGTTGTGCAAAAGTTGTGCGGTCAGGACTTCTTTGGGTGTGCCGCTGGCAACGATGCGTCCGTGATTGATCACGTACAGCCTATCGCAGAAGGCTGCCGCCAGATTGAGGTCGTGAATGCTCGCCAGCGTGCCGATCTGCAGGCGCTTGACCAGTTGCAACAACTCCAGCTGATAGCGCGGGTCGAGGTGATTGGTCGGTTCGTCGAGGATCAGCAGTTGCGGTTGCTGGGCCAGGGCGCGGGCGAGGATTACCCGCTGTTTTTCACCACCGGAAAGGGTGGCGAAGGCGTGGTCTTCGAAGCCTTTGAGGCCGACCGATTCCAGGGCCTGGCTCGCGAAATTTCGGTCCTCGAGGGTGTCGCCATCAAACAGGCCTTTGTGCGGCGTGCGGCCCATGGCGACCACTTCATCCACGGTCAGGCCGAAGGCGTCGGGGAACTCTTGTAACACCACCGCGATGCGTTGCGCGCACCAGCGTGAGGATTGCTTCCAGACGTTGTGATGGTCGAGTTTTACCTCACCGCGTTCCGGTTTGCTGAAGCGATAGGCGCAACGCAACAGGCTGGTCTTGCCGCTGCCGTTGGGGCCGATCAACCCGACGAACTCGCCCGCGGCTACGTGCAACGATGCATCACGCAGCTGGAACTGGTGATGGCAATGGCCGTGGCCCAGGGGTGTCCAGGCGAGGTTCGTGAGGTTCAGCGAGGTCATGCGTGTTCCCTTGGCATTTTCGGTGTAGCTGATGGCCCATCGCGGGCAAGCCCGCTCCCACAAAGATTGCGCGATTCCTGTGGGAGCGGGCTTGCCCGCGATGAGGCCCTTGGATCAAAAGGTGCAGTCAGCGGTGACGAAAAACGATCGCGGTTCGCCGAGAATCCACTGCCGGCCCGCATTGTATTGGCTTTACGCGTACGCGTATCTCGCCTGTTTCATGATGAAGGTGAGATGGATTCAGTTTGTTTCTTTGGATGCCTTTTAACCGCAAAAGCGCATCGGGGAACTATCAGTTATGAGAGTAGGCAGCCTCACTGAACAACATTACCGTGACACATCCAGATGCCAAGGACTGCCCCTATGCTCAGGTTTATGTCGCTGATGGTTTCGATGGCAATTATTGCCAGTGTGCAATGCGCTCGCTCCCAGGCAGAGGAGCAATCCTGCTCCTCTGCCTGGGAGCAAAGCGCTGCCCGTGCCAGTTGCAAGCCTCTAAAGACGGCGTCGTTGCCAGAGACACCGCCAATGGCCGTATCCGAACCGCAAGGATGCCGGATCAGGGTCATCTGCCGGAACCAATTCGGAGGTGGTTCACCGGTCGATTATCCCAACCTTGATCCTCTCAGCGTCCAGCGCCTGCATAACTGCAATGGCGAGCTGAAGACCGATGGCTGCCAATGATGAGGGGCTGACCCAGGCCAGCCCCCGCACATTCTGAGTCAAGCCGCCGGGCCGGTTTCAGCCAGGCCATTCAGGCGAGAAAGCAGCACCCGATCCAACACCCAGACCACAATTAACGAAGCCCCCACCAACGGAAACATCACCGCCAGCCCGAACATGATGACCATCGCGGTTTTCCATTTCGGCAGGTCGTGACGCAACGGCGGCACACCGAATTTGCCCTGTGGCCGGCGTTTCCACCAGATCACCACACCGCTGACCGCGCTGAGTAAAATCATCAGGCAGATCAGCAGCACGATGATCTGATTGAGCGGGCCGAACATCTTGCCTTCGTGCAGCATCACGCCGACTTCGGTGGCCCGGGCGACGTTGCTGTAATGCTGCCAGCGCACGTCGGCGAGGACGTCGCCGGTGTACTGGTCGACATGCAGGGTGGCGTCATTGCGTGGGTCATCGGCGAACACGGCGATGGTGAATACGCCGGTGGCCGTGGTGGGGAAGGTGATGCTGTAGCCGGGTTCGACTTTGCGTTGCACGGCGATGTCTTGCACGTCTTGCAGGCTGATGGTCGGCGCTGCCTGGCCGGCTTGCGTGCCGGTGTGAGCCATATGTTCAGCGTGGTCGCCGGACATCGGCATCGGCGTGTTTTCCATGGCCCACGGCACGGTCTGACGCGTGGCGCTGTTGAGGCTGCGGGCCTCGACGTCGGATTTGGGCACGTCATTCCACATGGCTACCGGGAAGCGGTTCCAGAGGTCGGCATATTGCTTGCCCCAGAACCCGGTCCAGGTCATGCCGCTGAGCAGCATCACCAGCAACAATGATGCGCCCCAGAACCCGGTCACTGCGTGCAGGTCACGCCAGAGCACTCGGCCGCGACTGTTCAAGCGAGGCCAGAGAATCCCGGCGGACTGGCCGCGCGGCCACCACAAAAATACCCCGGAGACCACCAGCACGACGCCCCAACCGGCGGCCAATTCCACCAGCCGATCACCGACGGTGCCGATCATCAATTCGCCGTGAATCGAGCGCGCGACTGCTTGCAGATTCTTCTTCGCGTCTTGCTCGCCAAGGATGTCGCCGTGGTATGGATCGATGAACACGTTCAGTTCATGACCTTCATTGATCACCACAAATTGCGCACTGCGTTCGGCGTTGGCCGGCGGCAGGTACTGTTTGATCTGGCCCTGTGGATACGCCTCTTTCACCCGTTTGAGCAGGTCGTCTGCGGCGACTGTGTGATGAGCGGCGGGGACGTTCAGCAGGCTGCCGTACATCAACGGATCGAGTTGCGGTTTGAACAGGTAAATGATGCCGGTCAGGGCCAGCATCACCATGAATGGCGCGACGAACAGGCCGGCATAGAAATGCCAGCGCCAGGCCAGGTTGTAGAAATTCGGTTTGGGCTGTTTCATTTGTGTGCTCCGCTTGGCGATTCATTTGTCTTGAAAAGATCGCAGCCTCCGGCAGCTCCTACGGGATGTGCGTACACCGCAATTCCGGCGACATCCTTGGCCCATGTAGGAGCTGCCGAAGGCTGCGATCTTTTGACTTTTCTTGTTAGAAGCTCATATCAACCTTGGTCCAGAGCGTGCGCCCCGGTTCGTTGATGGCTTGCGGATCATTGGCCGGGAAGCCGAAACCGGCGTTGCCGGCCAGGTTCAAGTGTTCGGCGTAAGCCTTGTTAAAGAGGTTGTCGACGCCGCTGCTGACCTTCCAGTTCTTGTTGATCCGGTACGCACCGTTGAGCGAGAACACGCCGAACCCGGAGCTCGTGTCGAAGTCTTTGCCAACCACGTTGCCCTTGTTCCGGTCGATGCGGTTCTGCGCCGCCACCACCCGCCACAAGGCGCCGGCGCTCCAGTTGTCTTCGCTGTAGGTCAGGCCGAAACGGGCATCGAGCGGTGGCATCTGCGGCAGGGCGCTGCCATCGCTGCTGTTCTTGCCCCAGGCGTAGGCCAGGGTCGCGTCGGCTTTCCAGTTGGCCGTTAGCTTGTAGGCCGCGCCGAGTTCGCCGCCCATGATGCGCGCGTCGATGTTCTCGGCTTGCGAGGTCATGCCCATCATCCCCGGCGTGTAGTTGAACAGGATGTAATCGCGCACTTGCCCGACGTAACCCGAGGCCCAGGCTTCGAGGTCTTCGGTCTTGTATTGCAGGCCGAAGTCGAGCTGAGTGGTTTTTTCCGGCTTGATCGAATCGAATGCATTCACCGAACCGGCGGGGCCGGACTTGGGCGAAAACAGCTCCCAGTAATCCGGGAAACGCTGGGCGTGACCGAGGCCCGCGTACAGCGTGGTCGGGCTGTCGGCCAAGTCATGCTCGTAACGGACGAAACCGCTCGGCAGTGTATCGGCGCGGGTGTCGTCGGCCGTCGGGTTCGGCCGGGCCATCATCCCGGAGCCGATGGTCTGCCGATAATCCTTGGCCGACGCGTGATCCAAGCGTGCACCGGTGATCAACCGATCACGGTCGGCGGCGTACCAGGTCAGTTCGCTGAACACGCCGTAGTTGTGGAAGTCGGCGTCCTTGTTGCGCGGCACATCCTTGTAGGCGTCGACGCCCATCGCGCTGCGTTGGCGATGTTCGTTGGTCTGCGCATCCAGGCCACTGATCAGCTGCACATCGGCCCAGCGCCAGGTGGCTTTGATCCGCGCGCCGAGGGTTCGACGGTCGACATTGGAGGCCATGGGGCCGGCCATCATCCCGGTGCCGGACGGCGTGCGCAGGGTGTAGTTGTCCATCACGTGGTCGGCGTAGTTGTAGTAGACCTGCGCCTCGACCTTATCCAGCACTTCACCGATGTTTGACTGCTCGAAGCGCAGGCCGAGGCTTTCGCGCAAGAACTGCGAACCGTCCATGCCACGCCCGGCGTAACGGGCTTCGCCATCGCCCTTGCCGGCGGTCAGTTCCAGCAGCGTGTCGGTGCTCGGAGTCCAGCCGACAGCGACGTCGCCGTTCCACTTGTCATAGCGCGAGGGCACGGTGTCATTGTTGCCGTCCTTGTAGTCGTCGGAATGCGCGGTGTTGCCGATCACGCGCACGTAACCCAACGGCCCACCGGCGGCGGCGTCCACCACTTTGTCGAAACGACCGTTGGAACCGGCCAGCACGCTGGCGTTCACCCGGGTGCCGAGTTCGCCGAAGCTCTCCGGCTCACGGTCGAACAGGACAGTGCCGGCGGATGCGCCGGGGCCCCAGAGCACAGTTTGCGGGCCTTTGATGACGGTGAGTTTGTCGTAGGTTTCCGGCGAGATGTATGAGGTTGGCGCATCCATGCGGCCGGGGCAGGCGCCGAGCATCATGCTGCCGTTGGTGAGGATATTCAGTCGCGAGCCGAACATGCCGCGCAGCACCGGATCGCCATTGGTGCCGCCGTTGCGCACCAGCGCGAAGCCGGGGATGGTTTTCAGGTAATCGCCACCGTCGCTGGCCGGCACCGGTTGGCGCGGGTCCTTGGGGTTGGTGACGATGGTCAGTGGCGAACTTGGCGCGATGGCGGTGATCACCGTCGGGCTAAGTTCTTCGGTGTGGCCGGTGTGTTCATCGGCCTGCACCATCGGTGTCAGCAGCAAGCCGCAAAGAACGGCGGTGGCGTGCCTGAAGCGAATGCGAGATTCGTTCAGGGCAAAAGAAGCCTGGGCAGCGCCCAAACGTGTGTCAGCAGAAAACCTGGACATGACAATTTCCATCGAACAGTCGTAAACGACACGGCCGGCAGCCTGCGGCTGTCTTCTAAACCGTGTGAAATTGGAAGTGGGTGTTTACGCGACGATGGGCGGCGCACGGGTGCGGGCGCCGGGGAAGAAGGTTTGCCGGGCGTGGCCCAGGCGGGTAGCGGGAGTGCTGAAAGTGGTTGTCTGTGGACTGTCGAAGGCGACGAAGGACTGACCGCCAGTGAGCGCCGGGCAATTGAACAGCAGGCTGCAATAGCCGCATTTTTCCCAGAGTGCGTGATGGTCGGCTTTGGGTGGGCAGTGCTCGGCGGCGGGTTGCGCGCCATGTTCCATGGCCGACATGTCCATGGGCATGTCCATCGACATGCTCATGGATACTTTCATCAAAGCCGAGGCGCGTTGATCCATCGGCATCGACTGAGAAATCAGCGGGCCGATAAAGATCATCAGCATGGCGAACAGGCTGATCCAGCTACCGCGCGTCAGGCTCATTGGCTGACGGCGGTGCACGGATGACCGGGTGCCAAGCGGGCGCATGGGCGTTTTCAACGTGGGCGATTTACTGAGCGTGCATATGCTCTTGCATGCCGTCAGGCGCCTTTTTCTGCACCGCGACCTCGACCGTCACATCGCCGGATTTTTCGAAGTGCATCGTCAGCGCGAAGCGCTTGCCGTCGCTCAACAGGCTGCGGTCTTTCAGTTCCAGCAGCATCACGTGATAGGCCATCGGTGCGAAGGTGACTTCGCCGCCAGCCGGAATTTCGACGCTTGGCACTTGCTGCATTTTCATCAGGTCGTTTTGCTTCACGTGCTCGTGCAATTCGGCCTTTCCCGAAATTGGCGAGTCAACGCTCAGCAGTCGATCGGCGGTTTTGCCCTTGTTGTGAATCACGAAATACGCCGCGACGGTGGGCGCGTTGGGCGGCAACTCTTGCGACCACGGATGGGCGATCTCAAGCTCGCCAGCCTTGTATTCGTGAGCATTGGCAAAACAGGCAGGCAGCAGCAATACAGCCAGAACGATGAGTTTGTTCAACATGGCAGTTCTCCAGAACGATTCAAAACGCAGGTCAATTGCGAGAAGGAATCACACCAGAGGGGACGCGCGGGGGTTGAGACTCGGCCATTGCTGGCGCGGTGTAGGGGTGTCGAGCGTGGCAGGTGGCAGGCTTCGATTAGCCTCGAAACGCGCAAAATACAGCTGCGGCGCATGCCCCGGCAGCGCCACCAATGGCGCAGAGCCCGAACAGCACCAGCAATGCTGCATGTTGGAATGATCGTCGCCCTGCGGAGCTTTCTGCTCGATATCGCCCAGGGAAATCGCCACCAGCCTGGTGCCATTGGAAGAGCAGAAACTGCCCCACAGCAACTGTTCGGCCGGCGATTTCGCCGTCTGCGCCATCGCTCCAGACATCGGCATGGCGAGCATGTTGAACAGCACTGCAAAGCAGGCAATCCAGGCAAATGCGAGCCGTTGTCGGGACATGAGGACAGATCCGGTTGAGTGGGCAATCAGGCGCGGCTATTTAGCCTGATCAGGGGCGATAAGTAAAAAGACCGCGTGCGGTGTGGTGTCGCAGTGAAAGACGTTCACGGCCTTCATGATAGTCGCGAATTCCAGATTACCGGTGCTGCGCAGTGACAGCATTCTTGCCGGGATCACGTTCAGTGAGGCCGCAACCGCCAAGATCGCAGCCTTCGGCAGCTCCTACAGTTGGAATGCGTACTCCTGTAGGAGCTGCCGAAGGCTGCGATCTTTTGGGGCCAGTAAAGGTTAATTACTTCAGCGCTTCCAATACCTGTACGACCGAACAAAACTCCCGCTCAACCCCCGGCAACACCGGCCGCTTCAACACCAGCACCGGCACTCCACGTTCCCGCGCCACTTCCAGTTTTGGTTCGGTGGCGGTGCTGCCGCTGTTCTTGCTGATCAGCACATCAATCTGCCGACGCTCGAATAGTTCCCGTTCATCCTCAATCAGAAACGGCCCACGCGCGCCAATCACTTCGCAGCGTTCGTTGCCCGGATAAACGTCCAACGCACGCAACGTCCAGAATTGCTCCGGCGGGATTTCGTGCAGGTGTTGCAGCGGTTCGCGGCCGAGGGTGAACAGCGGTCGGCGGAAGGGTTTAAGCGCTTCGATCAATTCGGCCCAGTCGCTGACTTCGCGCCAGTCATCTCCGGCTTGTGGTTGCCAGGCCGGACGCCGCAAAGCCCAGCACGCAATGCCGCTCAACTTCGCGGCGGTGGCGGCGTTCTGGCTGATTTGCGCTGCGTAGGGATGGGTCGCATCCAGCAGCAGGTCGATGCCTTCATCGCGAATGAACTGCGCCAGACCTTCAGCGCCGCCATAGCCGCCAACCCGAATCTGGCAGTTCAGATCCTTCGGCACACGACCGACACCGGCCAGGCTATAGATGTCTCCCGGTCCCAGGGTTCGGGCGATGGCCAGAGCCTCAGTGACGCCGCCGAGCAACAACACGCGCTTCATTGAAAAACTCCTGCATGGCCGACAATCCCGCCCTGGCGATCGATGGCGAATACTTCGACCTGAACCTGCGCTGGCACCACGCTGCGGGCAAAGTCCAAGGCGTGCTGGCACACCGCGTCTCCGAGGGCGATCCCGGCAGCACTGGCCATGGCCAACGCCTGCTGACTGGTATTGGCTTCGCGGATCGCTTGTTGCAACGCCTTATCCGCGCCGACCGCCGCGGCCCATTCGGCCAGTTGCGGCAGGTCGATGCTTGAATGCCGACTGTGCAGATCCATGTGACCGGCCGCCAGTTTGCTGATCTTGCCGAACCCGCCGCACAGGCTGAGTTTATCCACAGGTACTTTGCGCAAGTGCTTGAGTACCGCACCGACGAAGTCGCCCATTTCGATCAGGGCGATTTCCGGCAAGTCGTAGACCCGGCGCATGGTGTCTTCGCTGGCGTTGCCTGTGCACGCGGCGATATGCAGGTAGCCATTGGTTTTGGCGACGTCGATGCCTTGGTGGATCGAGGCGATGTAGGCCGCGCAAGAGAAGGGCCGGACGATGCCGCTGGTGCCGAGGATCGACAGGCCGCCGAGAATCCCCAGGCGTGGGTTCATGGTTTTCAGCGCCAGCGCTTCACCGTCCTCGACGTTCACCGTGACGTCGAAACCGCCTGGGTAATCAAGCTCCTCGGCCAGCAGCGTCAGATGGTCGGTGATCATCTTGCGCGGCACCGGGTTGATCGCCGGTTCGCCGACGTTCAGCACCAGCCCGGGCCGTGTGACGGTGCCCACCCCTCGACCGGCGCTGAAGCGAATGCCCGGCTCACTGTGCAAGCGCACCTGGGAAAAGAGCAGGGCGCCGTGGGTCACGTCCGGATCGTCGCCGGCGTCCTTGATCGTTCCGGCTTCGGCGCCGTCGTCTGTCAGCCGACAGAATTCCAGGCGCATTTGCACCTGTTTGCCTTTGGGCAGAATGATCTCGACGGCGTCCGCTTCCACGCCACTGAGCAGCAGGCGTGCCGCCGCGAGGCTGGTGGCGGTGGCGCAGCTGCCGGTGGTCAGGCCGCTGCGCAGCGGGGCGGGTTGTTCGGCGGTTTCGTCACGCATCGAGGGGTTTCGTCACGTCTAGCAAGGTAATCGGTAGCGCCTGACGCCAGGTGTCGAACTCACCCAACGGTTGCGCCTGAGCGACATGAATGCGGGTCAGTTCACCGCCATGCCGTTCGCGCCAGGCCATCAGGGTCACTTCGCTTTGCAGGGTGACGGCGTTGGCCACCAGTCGACCGCCGGGTTTGAGTTGCGCCCAGCAAGTATCGAGTACGCCTTCGCGGGTGACGCCGCCACCGATGAAAATGGCGTCCGGGCGTTCCAGCCCATCCAGGGCTTGGGGCGCGCTGCC
Organism: Pseudomonas sp. F-14 TE3482; assembly: GCF_053629455.1. Lineage (NCBI taxonomy): Bacteria > Pseudomonadati > Pseudomonadota > Gammaproteobacteria > Pseudomonadales > Pseudomonadaceae > Pseudomonas > Pseudomonas sp. F-14 TE3482. Next base: position 513,804 of record NZ_JBRJII010000001.1, on the reverse strand, counting down.
GCGAATCAATTGCAGGCCGGGGACGCCCAAGGCATCGCGGTTGTGTTCGATCAACAACTGCCGCCCTTCATCCGCTTCGACGGCCAGCGCCCGGCAGCTCGGATGAGCGCGCATCCATTCGATGCCGATCGAACCGCTGCCGGCGCCGACGTCCCACAGCAGTTCGCCGGGAACCGGGGCCAGGCGCGCGAGGGTAATGGCGCGCACATCGCGTTTGGTCAGTTGGCCGTCATGCTTGAAGGCAGAGTCTGGCAACCCGGCGAGTCGGGACAGGCGTGGCGTATTCGGTTCGGCGATGCATTCGATGGCGATCAGGTTCAGATCGGCAATCAGCGGGTCGTTCCAGTCGTTGGCAACACCCTCGATGCGTCGTTCGGCTTCGCCGCCCAGATGTTCCAGCACGGTGAGGCGACTGGGCCCGAAACCGCGCTCGCGCAGCAATGCCGCGATGGCCGCCGGAGTCTGGCCGTCGTTGCTCAACACCAGCAAGCGCATACCGCTGAACACATGGGCGTTGAGTGCGGCGACGGGGCGGGCGACCACCGACAGTGTCACCACATCCTGCAACGGCCAGCCCAGGCGAGCGGCCGCCAGTGACACGGAAGACGGAGCGGGCAGGATCGTCATTTCCGCGCTGGGCAGTTGCCGCGCCAGGCTGGCGCCGACGCCAAAGAACATCGGGTCGCCGCTGGCCAGTACACAAACCGGCTCGCCACGCAGCGCCAGTAACGGCTCAAGGGTAAACGGACTGGGCCACAACTGGCGTTCGCCGCGAATGCACACCGGCAGCAAGTCCAGTTGGCGCTGGCCGCCGATGATCCGCGAGGCGGCCATCAGGGCGCGCCGGGCGTTCTTGCCCAGGCCCTTGAAGCCGTCTTCACCGATTCCCACAACCGTTAGCCAGGGTGTCATGCCGTTCCTTAATCCAGGGTTGATCTTCAAGGGCGGCATGATAACGCGGCTGCCGGTATCTGACGCGGGTCGGTTGTCGGAGAATGTTTAACCGATAGCGGAAACTTAATGTTGTGCAAAAGCGGTTTGCTTAATGCGTGTTTTTGCTAGTTTGGGTTCGGCTTAAATCGGTTCAATGGAAGTTCTGATTTAACGACGAAGAGTTTTTTTTAATAATTGCCAAGTTGGAAGAGATATGGATATCAATTCAGATAACATTCGCAGTAATGCAATCGCCGTGAATAATATGTTGTTCACAGGCATCGGGGGCCAGACTGCAGCCGACAACCATTTTGTAAAGAATTGCGTTCTACTCGCGCAGATCAAGGCGGACGAACTTTACAACAGCAGTACCCAGCCTGCTGAATGGTTTGATCACTTTGCCGGCATTCTCTGGTCATTTGGCTGGAGCCTTGAGGAACAGCCCGTCGTTCGGGTCCAGCGCGAATTTTCCGGAAGCGTGCAGGAGGCATGGCGGAAGTTGGCGGCGCCGTTGCTCACTCGTTCCCAATTGGCACAAGTTGAAGCAGGACTTGCAGCGCTGGAAAACGATGCGGCGATCCTGAAAAAGTTTACCGCCCTGAGTGGCAAGACTTTCAACTCGCATATTTTGCCGATCAGTTATAACGCCAGCGGCGAGTTGGTCGTGGTACTCAGTCACATCCGGTTTATCAAGATGGTCCTCAATACCACCTATCTGTTTTGGCAGATCCATCAGCCGATGTCGCAACTGGATATTCGCGCCAGAAAACTGGTGATCAAGCGCCGGGCGATGGAGGCCCATCGAGCGAGCGTTGAGCAGGCCCTTCGCGAGATCCCTTTCAAGCTCGAAGAGTACGAACTCTGAACAGCGCCAGGCTGCGTAATGTGTAGCCTTGGCGGTTTCCGACCGGCAGGCATTTTCATGCGCTCGGGCAAAGCAGGCATAATGGCGACCTTTCGCCCACCACAGCGCTGCCAGCCAGCCGGTCACCCCTTTGAACGAACGCCCGATGTCCACCGCTTTACGCCCCTCGGCCTGTCCGGGGTTGCTGCGTATCGTCCAGGCACTGGATGGCGGCATCTGTCGGATCAAATTGAACGGCGGCTCGATCAGCGCTGCCCAGGCTGAAGCGGTGGCCAGCGCGGCCGAACGGTTTGCCGGGGGCGTGATCGAGGCGACCAACCGCGCCAATCTGCAGATTCGCGGGATCGGCAGCGAGCAGACGGCACTGATCGACAGCCTGCTCGCCGCCGGATTGGGCCCGCGTACCGCCGCTGGCGACGATGTGCGCAACCTGATGCTCAGCCCGGCCGCCGGGATTGATCGGCATAGGCTGTTCGACACGCGCCCGCTGGCGGAACAGATTCTCGCCACCCTGCAAAGCCACGAACGCTTTCACGAACTCAGCGCCAAGTTTGCCGTGCAACTCGACGGCGGCGAGGCGTTGGCGATGCTCGAACATCCCCATGATCTGTGGTTGTCTGCTGCTGAGCGAGACGGCGAACGGTTGCTGGCATTCGGTCTGGCGGGTTGCCCCACGGACACGCCCGCAGGTTCAGTGTCACTTGAGCAAGGACACGCGTTGGTCGTTGCAGTGCTGGAGTTGTTTCTCGATTTGGCGCGGCCCGATCAAACACGGATGCGTCATGTGCTGGCCGAAATCCCGGCCGCGGATTTTCTCGCTCGCCTGGCCGAGCGTGTGCCCTTGAACCCGATCACCGATTGGCAGCGTTCATTGAGCCCGTACGCTCTGCACATCGGCGTTCATCTGCAGGCTGGAACCGAATATGTCTATATCGGTGCCGTGCCGCCCTTGGGGCGGCTCGATCCCGTCATGCTCAGAGGCGCGGCGCAACTGGCGCGCGAGTTCGGCGACGCGAGCCTGCGTTTCACCCCATGGCAAAGTCTATTGCTACCCACTGTTCGAAAAGAACAGGCGCCCGAGGTCATTCGGCGCCTGGAGCAACTGGGCCTGCTGTGTGAACCCGATCAGCCCTTGTCACGGTTGATCGCCTGCACCGGTTCCGCTGGCTGCGGCAAAGGCCTGGCCGAGACCAAGAGCGACGCCTTGCAATTGGCTGCGCTGTTGCAACGCCACGATCAAACGCTGCATGTGTCCGGTTGCCAGCGTTCCTGCGCCGCCGCCCATGGGGTGCCGGTCACGTTACTGGCCGTCGCACCCGGTCGCTACGACCTCTATTTTCGCGATGCGGGGCAGCCGGGTTTCGGCGCCCTGCACGCACGCAATCTTACTATTGAAGCGGTCGGCGCCTTGCTCGACGCCCGCCCACGGAGTTCCCTTGATGCTTGATTACATCCGCGACGGTCAGGAGATCTATCGCAACTCCTTCGCGATTATTCGCGCCGAGGCCAACCTCGAGCGCATCCCGGCCGATCTGGAGAAACTCGCGGTGCGGGTGATCCACGCCTGCGGCATGGTCGAGGCCATCGACGGGCTGCAATTTTCCGAAGGTGCGGGCAAGGCCGGGCGTGATGCGCTGGCAGCTGGCGCGCCGATTCTGTGCGACGCGCGGATGGTCAGCGAAGGCGTGACCCGCGCGCGTTTGCCCGCCAACAACCCGGTGATTTGCACCCTGCGCGACGACAGCGTTCCGGAGCTTGCCCGTGAGTTGGGCAACACCCGTTCCGCCGCCGCGCTGGAACTGTGGCGCCCGCATCTGGAAGGCAGCGTGGTGGTGATCGGCAATGCGCCGACCGCGCTGTTTTATCTGCTGGAAATGCTCGACGCCGGCGCGCCGAAACCGGCGCTGATCCTCGGCTTCCCGGTGGGTTTCGTCGGCGCCGCCGAATCCAAGGCGATGCTCGCGGCGGACAGCCGTGGCGTGCCTTTCGTCATCATGCAAGGCCGGCTGGGCGGTAGTGCCATGGCCGCCGCCGCCGTCAACGCCCTCGCCACGGAGATCGAATGATGCAGCAACCTGGACGTTTGATTGGCCTGGGCGTCGGCCCCGGTGATCCGGAACTGATTACCGTCAAAGCCTTGCGCCTGCTGCGCGAATCGCCGGTGGTGGCGTACTTCGTCGCCAAGGGCAAAAAGGGCAACGCCTTCGGCATCATCGAAGCGCACCTGCAGGACGCGCAAACCCTGCTGCCGCTGGTTTACCCGGTGACCACCGAAGCGCTGCCGGCGCCGTTGTCGTATGAACAAGTGATCAGCGATTTCTACGATGCGGCTGGCGAACAACTCGCCGCGCATCTGGACGCTGGCCGTGACGTGGCGGTGATTTGCGAAGGCGATCCGTTCTTCTACGGCTCTTACATGTACCTGCACGACCGTCTGGCCGAACGCTATGAAGCCGAAGTGGTGCCGGGCGTCTGCTCGATGCTCGGCGGTGCGTCGGTACTCGGTGCGCCGCTGGTGTATCGCAATCAGAGCCTGTCGGTGTTGTCGGGAGTGTTGCCCCACGAAGACCTCAAGCGGCGACTGGCCGATGCCGATGCCGCGGTGATCATGAAACTGGGGCGCAACTTTCCAAAAGTTCGTCAGGTGCTCGAAGAACTCGGTCTGGCCGAGCGTGCGCTGTACGTGGAGCGCGCGACCATGGCCAATCAGAAAATCGTGCCGCTGGATCAGGTCGAGCCGATGTCCTCGCCGTATTTCTCGCTGATCATCGTTCCCGGTGAAAGGTGGCAAGGCTGATGGCCCATTCCGCTCCGGCGATTGTCATTCTCGGCAATGGCAGCCTCGCCACCGCGCGCAAGATTCAGCAGGTGTATCCGGATGCACTGATCCATGGATTGGCCGAACGGGTCGAAGGCGCGGACCGTGTTTATCAAGAGTTCGGCGCGACCCTGCGCGAACTGTATCAACAGAACACGCCGATCATTGCGCTGTGCGCCGCCGGGATTGTGATCCGCACCCTGGCGCCGTTGCTGCTGGAGAAGGGCGCCGAGCCGCCGGTGCTGGCCGTGGCCGAAGACGGCAGCGCCGTGGTGCCGCTGCTCGGTGGCCTCGGCGGGGTGAATGTCATGGCGCGCGAGATTGCCGCTTGCCTCGACGTCGCGGCGGCGATTACCACCAGCGGTGAGCTGCGTTTCGGCACGTGCCTACTCAATCCCCCCAGCGGCTATGCCTTGGGCGATCTGGAGCTGGGCAAGCGCTTTGTCTCGGACTTGCTGGCTGGCGAACACGTGCGCATCGAAGGCGCTGCGCCCTGGTTGGCGCAAGCACAGTTACCGCAGGATCCCGAGGCTCATTTGTCGATCCATGTCGGCAGCGCCGAACGGACGCCGGCCGCCAATGAGCTGTTGATCTACCCGCGCAGTGTGTTGTTGGCGGTCAGCGCCAGCGTGGCGGATTTGCCCCAGGCGATTCGCGTGGCGCTGCGTCAGGCGCGAGTCGCCGTTCAATCGCTGGCGTGTTTGTTGGCGCCGGTCACGGAGATGGCCAACCCGACGTTGCGCGAAGCGGCGCTTGAGTTGGGTGTGCCGCTGCGTTTTGCGTCGGCTGCCAGCGATGCCAGCGATGCCAGCGAGCTGGCTCGCGAGGCTATTCCCGGCGCGACGATTATCCCGATCGACGCGAACCTGGCGCTGGCAATCGCCGAACAGCCGCTGAACGTTGCGCAGATCGGCCAGTCACGCGGTCGGCTGGCCGTGATCGGCCTCGGCCCGGGCGCTGCCGAATTGATGGTGCCTGCGGTGAAGGCTGAACTGGCCAGAGCCACTGACGTGCTCGGTTATGAAACCTATGTGCGCATGGCCGGGCCGTTTCGCCCTGATCAAGTGCTGCACTGCACCGACAACCGCGAAGAGATGCAGCGTGCCCGTCACGCCTTCGAACTGGCGGCCCAGGGGCGGTCGGTGATCGTGGTCTCGTCCGGTGATCCCGGTGTGTTCGCCATGGCCGCCGCGGTGCTGGAAGCCTTGCACGAGTCGACTGACCCGGCCTGGCACAGCGTCGATCTGGAGATTCTGCCGGGGGTTTCCGCTTCGCTGGCGACGGCCGCTCAGGCCGGTGCGCCGTTGGGGCATGACTTCTGCGTGATGTCACTGTCGGACAACCTCAAGCCGTGGTCGATCATCGAAAAGCGTCTTGACCTGGCCGCCGAAGCCGATCTGGCGCTGGCCTTCTACAATCCGATCTCCCGCTCGCGGCCATGGCAGCTGGGCCGTGCGCTGGAGATCGTCGCGCAGCACCGTACCCCTGAAACCCCGGTGGTGCTGGGGCGCGATATCGGTCGGCCCGGTCAGACGCTGCGGACCACCACACTCGGCGCGCTCACGCCGGAGCAAGTGGACATGCGCACCATGGTGCTGATCGGCTCGTCCACCACTTGCGTGTTCCCCCGCGCCGAAGGCGGTGACTGGGTGTACACGCCGCGCTGGTATGGCAACAAACCCCTCTGCTGAAATCTGGCGGCCCGCCCGGGCCGCCGTCATCACCTCTGTCCGGTTACTTCTCTCGATTGTTTCGGCATTTGTGCGTGTAAGCCTGTTCGGTTGTTTGAGTGGGATTTTTTTACTTGCCACGAAGAATTTTTATTCTGCTTTGTAGGAAATTCTACTTTGATGCCAGGATTTTTAAGGGGGTGACGAATCATTATTTCAGGCGCCTGTTCTGAGGTCCGGCCTATAAAGGGCTTTCCACTATTTTGGCTTGTGAGTCATGACTAAACGAATAAAAGTGCATAAGTCTGTAACGTTGGATGTAATGTTTGTTTTGTAATTAATTGAATTCCTTGTTGGTTGAGCAGTATTGAGTGTCGGGGTAGTTTTAATGTGTGTTGTATTGGTGTTGGTCGATTTTAAAGAAGTTGTGTAACGCTTCGGCAATATGCCTCTAAATGTATTGATGCTCGATGCCCGTCTTGGAGCGACGGCGCTTTCTTCGCTTTATTTATAACAGGTTAAATGCCCCGGGTGCCTGAGTGCCCCTGTGGAATCATCATTGTCTAGAGTCGGTCTCGGCTATTTATATACGATAAATGGAAGTGTTGTTTATGAGTGAGTCTAAGTTCTCGTTGGCGGATGGCTACGTCAATTTTGTGGATTTGTTAAAAGTGGTGGACCTTGAACAGGCGTTAGCATCGCACAAGGGCACCGATCAATATGATGCGGTGTTCCGATATTATTTCGGTTGTATCGGTTTGCTGGATTCTCCACAACTGTTGGAGCCGTTAGGTCTGCTCAAGCAAGCGTTGGGGGCATTGGAGCACGGTAGCCGGCACCGCCGCGCGGCAGAGTCGCAATCGTCTATGAGTTCTGATGCCGCTGGGGCTGCTGATTTGGCGGATATCTACAACAAAGTAGAGGGGTTTGAAACGCGTCTGCACAACAGCCTTGAGCAACTGAAGACACCTGCCACCGAAGTGCCGAAGAATCTGCATTTCGTCTGGCTTGGGGGGGGGGCGTCGGGGCGATTCAGCGCGACTACATCAACATTTGGAAGCGGGTGATGGCTGCAGAGGGCTATCACCTTTATCTCTGGTATGACAGCGACGCGCTGCTGGCCTATGAAACCAACCGGATCATTGTCGAAGCCGCCAAGGCCGATGCCATGCTCAATGGCGGGCAAACCAGTAGCGATGAGTTTGAGCTGGGCGATCGCTATGAAGAACGCGCCATTGTTCTGAAGCAGCAGATGTACGCGCACATTATGCAAGCGATGGAGAATGGTGGCAGCGCCGATGACGCCAGAGTCGACTTACTGGTTCGAGCCTATGGCCAGGATGAGGCGCGCCTGAGCGCCCTTAGGAGCGATAACCAGCTTAGTCTCTCGGCATTGACCGAGGGAGGTCTGGCACTGCGCGATCTTGCCATCGGTGAGGCACCGCTGCATTTGCAGGATATCTACGAGCGCGAGATCAGCCTGCGTGGCAATTTTGCGGCGGCTTCCGATGTTGTGCGCTTTGAAGCTTTGTTCGCCGACGGCGGTAGCTACGCTGATGTCGATAACCTGCCGCCGTTGTTGGAAAAACTGGGCGAGGTGGACATCGGTGCCTTTAGTCCTGGCGCACGCTTGGGTGTACTGCAGTTGTTGCTCGACCACAATCCGGATTGGATGCCCGGCCGCCAGGCGCTGCGCAGCCGATACACCAACCACTTCGAACAGATCCCTCTGGAGCATCGTGAGGCGCTCGGGCGTTTCGCCGACAGCCAACCCAAGCTGGGTCGTGTTTTTCACCCTCCGGTGGAACGTCTGGCTCAGCCGGACGGCCTGCGAGCCGTTGCCGAAGAACGTAGCTTAAGCAATGCTTTCCTGATGGCGCACCCTGGGTCAGCGATGCTCAAAGCCGTGCTCGAGCGTATCAGGCTCAATTATGAAATCGTGGATACCACCACGCGCCTGGCTGATGAGCAAAATGTTGCCCTGATCGCCGAAGCCATGTTCGGTATTGCGCAGCAGGTCGCGACGGAAGTTTTCGGTGCTCCACAAGAGCTGTCTTTACTGGTTCGGGCTGCCGCCAGCTACTACAGCGATGGCATCCGCCCCCGGAGTGAGGGGACGATCCATCTGACCGGGCCAGCGGCCATGCGCGCAGCCATGTCGGAGTACGAAAGGGAGAACTTCACCCCCCGGACAGCTGAAGTCTGGCAGGCAGATGCTGCCATCTCTGTCGACACCGTCAACCGCGCAACCGAGGAAGAACTCGATCATTCCTGGAAAGAGAACGCAAAGGACACCGAACAATGGCTGAACAGCGAGAAAAAACGCTGGCAAGAGGGACAGTTCAAAGCCCGTTACGCGGGCGATCTGGCCCAGTTGCTCAAATACCGGACCATCGACTTTGAGGAAGGCTGGCCGGTAATCGAGGGCCGCCATGTGCTGTCCACCGATCTATTGCAGCATCTGGCCGATGAGCTGGGCGAGCCGTTCATGCGGACGATGAATCGTAGCCATAACGGTGCGGTGACCTTCGACAAGGCTGTACCCCTGAGCTTCGATGACCGCCAATCGATCCTCGCTCAAAGCCCCGATGCGCTGCCGCCTGCATCATTGAGCGATCCGCAGACACAACAGTTGCCTATCGATGAACTCTTGAGCCGACTCGCCAAGGGTAGCCTCGAAGTCGCTCAGTTGAGCCCCTTGCAGCGTCTGCTGATCGGCGCCTTGAGCGGAGCGCAGGCATTGGATAATCGCAGCTTCGACACGGTTCGTCCGCAGCTGGATAACCTGGCCAACAGCTTCAGCGAACTAGGCGCGGCGGGCCGCTACGCGACGATCGAACACGCGCTGTATCAACGCCAGGCTCCCGGGTTTCTGGCCGGGCTTGTCAGCCCTCTCGATCATCCGCCAGCGCTTTCCGAAACCGCCCTGGGGCTGAAGAAAAACGCGCTTGAACAACCTTTGACGCTGCGCCAGTGGGGCAAGCAGGTCGCCCGAATCCAGCAGGTGGCGAAACTCGAATACCGTGACCAGATTGTCGAGCGGCTCGGTGTTGTTCTGGACGGTTTTGAAGCGGGCACTGTCAAGCTTGTCCCGCAGGATTTACTGCTTCAGGGCGCCGGTGACAGGGTGGGTGGGCGTTGTTATCCACTGGCCCTGGTGATGGCGGCAGCCTTGTCGGAGGGGAAGGCCGCGGCCAACATTCTGCGCGAGCGATTCTACCTGGGGGTAATCGAGCCACAAGGGAGTGATTCAGCGCTTTTTCTGCACAGCCTGGAGGCGTTGCGGGATGTGCCGATCAGCGAGGTGGGCAGCGCGCTGGGGCGTTCGGATCTGAGTCAGGTTGTGGACATTCTGCAAGCCAGAACAGCCACCAGTACGCTGATGCTCAACTCCGATAATCACGCCATGCTGGTGGCCAAAACCATTGAGGGCGAACGCAGCACTTATCACTTCTATGATCCGAATTTTGGCGTATTCGAGTTTGAACATCCGACCCAGTTCAGACAGGCGTTGGAACAGTTCTTCCTCCGGCAGGAGATGGCCAGGCATTACGCGGCCTATGGCGATGCGGCGCGTCCGACCTTCGATCTGATCGAACTGGAAGGCGCGCGGGTGTCGAGAGTGGCATTGCCTGGCTCAACTCCAGTCTCGGAACTGCTGCAACCCGGCACGTTGGCGGGACAGTCGCAACGCCCTGTCAGGCAGCGTCTGGCCAGTGCTCGCGGTCAATCATTGATGAGTAACGCTCGCCTGGGCAGTTGTCTATTGGCGCTGGACAGTCACGGATGGGGGCAACAGATTGCGCAAGTGACGACCCGCCTTCAGCAGCAGAATCAGCTGGCACCCCACCTTGTACCGTTGTTCGAAACCCTGGAGATCATGCCCGACGGGATGTACCGGATGAGCTTGGTCGACCCTGCAAACCCTGAGCACGTGGTACGAGTCTTCACTGATGACCCGAGACTCTTGCGCATAAAAAACTATCTCTCGGAACGTTTTGCAGCCTTGGCCAATCAATCATCCGTTCCGGGCGATCCTGTCGATCCTACCGACGTTGGTAGTGTCCATACCCTGAACGCCGGCTTCGCCATACAAGCGCTGATGAACGCGTTGAGGGAACAGGAAGGACCCGATCGGTCCCTGACCCTGGCTGTCCGGTTGCACGCCTATGTCAATTACGCGCAGTTGGTGCATGGCAATGTGGTCGATGTGGCGGGTCTGGTAGGCCTGGTTCGACAGGCACTGGTGGAAGAGAAACTGATTGCCCGTACTGTCGCTCCGGTGGTCAAAGCCGCTGTGGGGCCGAGTGTGGGCGAAGCGAGCGGAGGATTGCTGCAGCTGGCGAATGTCGGGTTCGACATCTACCAGTTGACGACCGCGCAAAACGATGTCGAGCGGGCGCAGTTTGGGACGCAACTGGCTTTCGACTCGGCCAGTCTGGCGTTGTCGGCAGGCGCTTATGCCGCCGGCGTCACAACTGCCGGGGCGTTTCTGGGTGGGGCCGCTGTGATGCTGGCCGGGTTGGCAGTGGGGTTGACGGCACTGGCTCAGGGTTTTGCCGCCATCGCCGAAGAAGCCAAACAGGTCGGGCTGTTTTTCGATGAAGTTGAACAGGCTTATCGCCAAGCCTATCGATTCGACAGCGCTTTGGCCGCATGGATACCGCGCTCGTCGTTGATTGTTCAGACGCTGGATCTGAACGCTGGAAAATTGTTGCTCGACAGCCCCAGGCTTTACCCGTTACGCGATCATTTCGGGGTGCCGACCTTTGATGGCGATTACGAGCGGGCGATCGATATTCGTCAAGAACTGGGCCTGCCCGGTCGCATAACCTTCACTCCGCCCGTCGGGCAGGCCATCGTGTTGCCTTGCACACCGCAAACCTGTTATGGCTACGAGTACAAGGCGCTGCCTTTCGCTACGCTGCGCCATGACACCGGGTTCGACACGGCTCGACGTCTGGAGAAAAAGAAAGCAGATGGCGGGTGGCTGTTTCTGTTTTCCTTCTATTCATTTCCCAGTCACTACATCCTTTATCGGCTGTTCCCGGTCTATCGGCCAACAGTGATCAATGTGCTGCTCGATGCCGTCGAGCGCTCGCTGGTAGTGCCTGTTCTTCCCCCGATCTGGCACGGGAAAGTCACCTATCAGATTCAAGGCGCCGGCAAGCACTGTGCATTGGTGCTCAATCCTGGAGTGAATCTGACACTCGAGTCGCCGAGCCTGCAGCTATCGAGTTGGGTGCTGGAGGCCTCTTGGGCCAGTGAGAGCGATATTCGGCTGGAGCGTTTCGGGGCATTGTTTATCGGTGACGTTCAGGTGGAATTCGCAGGAAAAGGTCGTCACGAAATCCGGGTCCGGATCACGGACAACCAAGTGTTCCAGGTTGAGCGTGGCAAACAGACCCTCACCCTTGTCGAGCAGGATGTGCCACCAGGCATGGATCGACAGACGCTGCAGGAGCATTTCAAAGTATTGGCTCAAGAGCATCGTCTGGTGATGCCGTATACGCCGGTTCATCACTATCTGATTCCCTTCGAGAAGCCGGATGAACCCCGATATACCACCGCTTGGTATGACGCGAAGGAGGAGCGCTTCCTGTACATCCGTAACGAGGAGGTACCGGCCGCTGATGAAGCACTGCTGGGAGTGGTGGCTGGTGGCTACGCCTATTTCTACGAACCGCAGAGTTACGAGATCTGGCAAGTCGAGGCGGTCACCGGGCTGCTCACTCATCGTTATCGGTTGCTGCTTAAAAATACGGAAGCCACCATCAAGCGCATCGAGGCAGATGCCCGGGGGGTGATTCATGTCATACAGGAAGTCGCTCGCGAGGATCAGGCCAGCGATGTACTGGCCTACATGATCCATGACGGGCAATTGTTGCTGAGCTCGATCACCCGCGACATGGATCGGACGCTGGAATCGGTCTTCAGTGCCAGCGACACACTGACTGACTGGTCGCAGGTACTGGGCAGCTATTACCCCTTCAGACCAGTCACTCGCGAAAGCACCTTTGTCACCGTCGACTGGCAGCCGGCCCCCTTTGTTTCGGTTTGCTGGAAGTTCGAAGCGAACACACGGGACATGGCCTGGGTTCGTGACAGTGACCACTTGATCATCCGTCCCTCCCCAAGACTTCATCATGGCCGCGGATGGGCCGACTCGATCAGCAACATGACTGATCTGACGCTGCTCACACCGATGGGCGAGGGCGATGTATTTGTCATCTACGACAGGCAGGAACAGCTTCTATGCCGCAAGTCGCGCACCGTGGTGGGGGGCAAAGGACAGTGGTCCCACACGTGGATGCAGCCCGAGAAGCTGGAGAATGTCGTGGCTGTTGAAGGTGGGTACGTGGCGCTGACGTCAGATGGTCTGTTCTTCAACGTGACTGGCCAGGGAGACCTTGAGTTGGGAGGCTTGAGTGAACCGTGGCTCAAGGATCGTGTGCATTGGTGGTCCGCATTGGAACCGCTTGCCCGGCAACACGCAGCCGAGCGTTTTGCCCTTGTCGGCTTGACCAACTTCAGTGGCGACGCGAGTTTGTGCGCCTGGTACGTCGGTAATCGGTTGCTGCTGGCTGATCTCGGACATGGCAAGGAGGTGCGCTTACTGAGCGTAACCCCGGATAGCGAGGCGGCCTGGTTGTTCGATGTCTCGAGCGGCGAGGTCTATCGTCAGGCATTTATCGATCCGCAGAAACTGGAGCCTGCATTCGGTCAGGGGACGCGATTGCTCTTGGCGGACGCGTTACCCGCCGCGCAGCGTGAGTGGGCGCCCTGGCAGTTTGTCGAGCTGACGGTAGAAGTGGCGGGACTGCGAGGCGCAACGTTCGACGGCGTGATGGTCGAGCTGCGTGATCAAGAACCGGCATGGATTACCGGTGTCACTCGTGAGTGGGTCATTGCTCAGGATGGCCGAATGCACGAGGGCCTCAAACAACTGGTGGACAGCCAGCCTCATACTGCGCTGCTGTCGGTGGAGGAACCCGGTAGCCTGATGTGGTTCGTCGCCGGGACCGAGCGTGTGATTCGGGTGGCAAAGGCTGCGATTCCGGAGTCCTTTGAGCTGATGGGAACGCAACAACAAACCAACGTGTTGCTTCATGAAGACAAGGACGGATTACTGCTGACCTACCCGGGCATGGGGCATGCGGGACCACTCAGTTATGTCCAGCGCGATGCCGAGGTATTGGTCATTGAAGGCCAGATGAAGATCGGTGATGTCCTGCCGCTGATACCGGACGATGTCACGACCCTGATCCTGCGCATGGGGCAAGGAGCGGTGAGTTACCGACTGTCAAAGGCGGCCTGGCTGAGGCTCGAATCGGTCATCCTTGACTGCCGGCATTCGCTGGGCAGCGCGGCGCCGATTCCCGGCAAGTTGATCTGGGAGCTGGATGCCCCTGAAAAGTTGTTGCTGAGCATCGTCCAGGAACACTTGGTGATCATTGATCCGGACAGCGGGCACAATGTGATCTTTCGTGAGGTGTATGCGACGGATATCAACTTGCGAGGCGAAGTCTTGCTCGGGTTCGAAGGGCATCGACCTTATACCGTTTCAACATTGGTGCAGAGACTGGTTGCTCGGCAGGGTACGCATGACAGTGCAACACTGGGTGAACTTCTAACTGTATCGACTGTTGAGTTTGAAAACAGCCTGGTGGATTGATCACAGGCTGTTGTCTGGATTTGAAAAGCGATTGGGCGATACGCCCCTCAAGGAACTGAAGTTACTTGAGGGGTTCGCTTGCGCCTGAGTTTCAAGAGTTAACCCAATAGGATGTTATGAACAGGGACGTTATGAGTGAATTGATGCAGTTGCCCGATACCGGTCAAGGTTTTGTCACGGCTGTAGGGTTATCCGGATTCTCCAGTGACCTCAGTGAGTTTGCAGGCAGTAAAGAACACGCCGCATTCAGCCGGTATTACAAGGCGGCGAGTGAAAGTGATCGGCTGTCTGATCAATTGGCGCCGGCGAAGTTGTTCGAGGACGCACTTGCCTTACTGATCCGGAAAAAAGCGGGGCCGATGAGCGACACGCTTCGAAAAGCCAATGCCGACACTAAAGCTTATGTGGCCAGGATCGAAAAAACGGTGGCCATACTTGCTGAAGTCCATCCTCCAGTACCGAAAAACATGCATTTCGTCTGGGTGGGCGGCGCTTTGTTCGGGGATAACCAGCGCGACTACTTCAATATCTGGAAACAAGTGCTGAGCAAAGACGGACATACCTTGAATCTTTGGTATGACCCTGACGCGCTGATGGCTTTTGATACCAACCGGATTATTACTCAGGCCGCCAAGGTGCATGCCATGGAGTCGGGCGGGACAGAGCTGAGCAGCGCAGCCAAACTGGTCGATTTGATCGAGAAGCGTGTGGTGGTGCTGCGCCAACAGATGTTCGAGCACATCAAGGCAGCGCAAAAACAAGGCATCAAGGCTGACGATGCCCGTATCGATTTGCTGGTGAAAGCTTATGGGCAAGATCGGACGGCGCTTGACGTGGCGAAAGCCCGATACCTTGAGAGCCACTTGGCGATAGCGGGCGAACAGGTTCGAGTGCGCGATGCACGTGCGGCATTTGGTTCGCATTTTCTATGGGACGTATACGAGCGTGAAGTGTCTTTTCGCGGGAACCTGGCCGCTGCTTCCGATGTGGTGCGACTTCAGGCGACAAGTCTGGAGGGCGGGACTTACAGCGATCTTGATTATCTGCCGCCACTCGTCGAACAGATGGGTGAAGTAAACATCAAGGCATTCAGCTTCGAACAAAAGTTGGGTGTGTTGCAGTTATTGCTGGATAAAAATCCGACGTTGATGCCGAGTCGTGAGAAAAGTCGGTACAGGAACTACGTTAAGGATATTCCCGCGGAGCAACTACAGGCGTTGACCAGGTTTGCCGAGACCGGGCTCAAGGTGTCGGACGTTTTTTCTGCCGCGAAGGGACTAACCGTACCCGAACAGGGCATTCGTCTGGGCGCTCCTGGTCCCAAGCAGGAGATGAACGCTTTCATCATGGCCCATCCGGAATCAGGAATGGTCAATTCGATCATGCGGCGAATTCGGAATAACTATGATTTGCTGCTCAAGGTCGAACAGGCATTGGTAAAGTCCGGGAAACCATGGCAAGTAAGTTTCGCGACAGAAGTGGCTGGCGACATTGTTCAAAAAAATAATGAGCGCGCTCAAAACGCCTCGACAGATTACGTGGGATATGTCTCCCGTCTTGCAACGGCTATAGCGGGTTACCATCGCGACGGCATTGATCCACAAGCGCAAGGCACCATCAGTTTGTCCGGTCCCGGCGCTGCTATTTGGGGCGTGGAGGACTTTGTGAATGCCCACTGCATTCCAGACGAGATCGCCGAGGTAAGGGAGCGCCTGCAATTAGTGGACACCGGGTACAACCGGGCGACTGAAGAAGAATTGATCAGTGGCTGGGTGGAAAATGTTAAACAGCCTGAACAGTGGCTGGAGAAAGAACAGCAAAACTGGCGTGACGGTAAATACAAGGCCCGCTACACCGGCAACCTTAATGAGTTGTTGCACAGCCAGACCCTGACCTTCAAACAAGGCTGGCCGGTAATCGAAGGCAAACCGGTGTTGCTGACATCGGTGTTGCAACAGCTGCTTGATGATCTGGGCGAACCCTTCATGCGCGCGATGAATGAAAAGTTGAGTGGCGACATCACGTTCAACGATCGCATTGCCCTCGACTTTGAGACGCGACAGCAAATCCTGGCGCAACCTACCAGCAAACTTCCTGAATCAATAGGCGCCGAGTCGCTTGGCAATATGAACGAGGCATTGGCGCGTATCGCTGGCGGCAAGTTGCCTGCGCAGCAGTTGAGCCCGCTGCACCGTGTTGTGTTTGGTGGCCTGTTCGGTGCACTTACTCTGGATCAGGAGGGGTTCGCACCTGCATGGAAGGAGACGGTCACCCTCGCCGAAAGCACTCAGGATCGCGGGTTTTTCGCACGTTACGAATTGATCGAGCAGACCTTATTCAATCGGCGACCGGCGATGTTCGAAGCCGGGCGCCATGCGTCATCCCTGTCCGGGCAGGAGCCAGAAAACTCGCGGGTACTGAAGGCCCAGGCCCTTGCCGAACCGATGAGCGTGCGGCAGTGGGGAGAGCACGTCCACAGGATCGAAACCGCGACCAGGAACGAATACCGGGCATCGATTCTGCAGAGAGGGCATTTAGTCCGTGAACGGTTTTTCCAGGCCGGGGCCGACGCTGGCAAACAGTTGCCTCAGGAGCTGCTGGTACGCGGGAGTGGTGATCCGGGCCGGCGTTGTTATCCCCTGGCGCTGGTCATGGCCGCTGCGCTTGAAAGTGGCAACACGGCAGAGCGGGCCTTGATCGGTAAACTGGCGATTGCCAACCTCTCGCCTGACGCCGCTGAAACCCATGCATTGCTTCATGTTCTGGATGAGTTGCGTGGCATTCCCATGTCGCAGTTCGGCGAAAAAGCGGTGGCTGTAAATTTGAGCGCGGCCATGCGGGCACTGGAAGCGAAAACCTCCACCGGCAGCTTGATGCTCAACACTGACAACCACTCGATGCTGGTAAGCAAGGTCATGGAGCGGGGTGAGACATCCTATCGATTTTACGACCCCAATTTCGGCCTGTATGCCTTCAGGCGGGCAGAAGATTTGCAGCAAGGCATCAACAACTTTTTGCAGGATGAAGTGATTGCCAGGCTCTATGGTCTCGGTGAGATGTCGAACTCGGCTTTCGATGTGATCGATCTCAAGGGTTCGAGTATTGCCGAGAAGTCTTTGCCTTCGCGGGTGACCGTCGGCGATTTATTGAGGCGCGAGCAGATGGCCGGCGGACGGCCAATCGAGCCTTGGCAGCATCACGCAGCACTACGTGCCCGTTCATTGTCGGAAAATGCCCGGCTGGGTGATAGCCTGGCTCGGCTGGACGCCCAGGGTTGGGCGCGGCAGATCGAAAGCGCGACCCTTCGCTTGCAGGCAGAGCATCAGTTGAGTCGTGACTTTGTGCCGGTCTTTGAGTCATTGAAGACCGATGCGACAGGCCAGCGTGAAATTACCCTGGTCAATGCCAAGGATGCCGCTCAGACCCGCAGAGTCGTGACCGATGACCTGCTTTTGGACACCATCAAATCTCACCTGACAGACATTTATCAGTCGCTGTCGGTTAAAGCGCCCCGCCCCGGTGTGGTTGATCCGACCGATGCGGGAGCCGTTCATACGCTCAACGCCGGATTTGCCGTTCAAGCCCTGTTGTTCGCTCTGAAGGATCGGGAGTCCTCCGAAGGTGGGACGACGGCATTGACGTCTGCGGTGCGCCTGCATGGCTATTTGTCCTATGCACAACTGACCCATGGCCTCGTGGTGGATGGCGTGGAACTGATCAATCTGGTGCGTATCGCGTTCACCGACAGTCTATCGGTCGCCAGAACCACCTCGTCGGTGGTGCTCAATTCCCTGGGTCATGTGGCCAATGAGGGGGTGGGCAATATTCTTCAACTGGCTGCGGTCGGCTTCGATATTTATCTGCTGGCCAATGCCGAGAATGAAACTCAGATTGCCCAGTTCGCAACCCAACTGGCGTTCGATTCCGCAGGCCTGGTGGCGGGGCTTGGCGGGCTTGGCGCATCCGTGGTCGGGGCCGGCACCGCGGCTGCGTTTCTGGGTGGGGCGAGTGTCATCCTGGGGGGGCTTGCGGTCGGTATCGGCGCGCTGGTCGAAGGTTTCAGCGGAATACTGGAGCGGGCTCATCAAGTCGGCAAGTATTTGAATCTGATTGAGCAGGGTTATCGCAGCGGCGGGTTTTCGCGGATTGACGGGGCGCTGTGTATCAGCCCCTATGTCGTCGTCACACATTTGGACCTCGACGCACGGCTACTGCATTACGGCGGCAAACTGAATATTTACGCGGCCATTCCCCATGCATTGCATCCGCCGCAGGGCAATCCGGATCGGTCATTGTCTGTCAGCATCCGTGAATCACTCGGCTATGCATACGAAAGTGCGATTCCCGATGCCGCAGATTTTGATGTCGTCGTGCTCCCGTGCATGCCGGATTGCTACTTCGGATTCGACTATAAGGCATTGCCGTTTTCGACCACCCGCAGGGAGCATTTTGAAACGGCGCTGAAACTCGAGTACGACAGTGACGGTGAGCGCCAGTTCTGGTTCAGCTTCTACAGGTTCCCGACTGAATACGTGCTGCATCAACTGATACCCAACTACTCGCAGACATTGATCAACGTGGTGGTGGATCGCAGCAACCGCTTGCTCCACGTGCCGAAATTGCCAAGAGAGCTGCACAATTACCTGTCCTACGAAATTCTGGGACGGGGAGGGCAATGCTCGGTGATGCTGGCCGAAGGTGTGCGGGCGATCACGCTGATAAAGTACGATGATGCGCCGTCGATGTCCTGGGCATTGAGTGCAACCTGGCTGGCTGAGAGCGATGTGAAAATTGAAGGGGCTTGTGTGCAGTTGGGCGCGATCCAGGTCCATGTCCCTGACAAGTCGCCTTTGCTTGTGCAACTGGACAAGCAGTCGTATCAGGTGGACTGGGAGCAGGGGGAGCTGCTCATCTCTGATATCTCGATCGGCTCGGGCGATAATGCTTCCTCTGCACAGGCGTCCCTCCGCGAGCATGCGCGTTCCATGCGTCTGGCCAGTCGCTACACGACTGTCCGGAATTTTCCTGTCCCCTACAGCGATCCCCTCGAACCGGTTTACACCACGGCCCAATACGACCGCAACGAAGACCGTTTCCTGTTTGTCCGTGGCCTGAGTCCGGCCTATCAGAAAGCCGCTTGCCTGGGCGCCATTGTCGACAAGTACGCGTATTACTATGTCCCTGACGAAGTTCTGATCTGGCGCACGGATGTGGCCACCGGGCAGGTCAACCGGATTTACCGGTTGATGGATCCAGTGCCGGGCTCAAGGATTTCGGCCTTCCAGGAACTGGAGGGAGGGTTGATGCGGATCGTGCAGAAAGTCGTGTTGCGTAACGGTCGTGACATGAAGATGACTTACCTGCTCGGCGCAAATGACCTCTCGCTGTTTTCTGTCATCGGCCCACTGACCGAGGGCCAGAAGGCATTACTGCAACGCAAGAGCACCGTCTCCCTTTCGTATTTCTTCTGGGATTACGAATTGATGGTCCGCGACGAGAAACTCGCGCCTTTCGAGGCAGTGAGTGTCGTGGATTATCAATGCGCCCCGCTGACTTCGATCACCTATTGGCATGACGATTCTCGCAATCCCGTCAATCTCTGGTTGCGACGGGATGACGGGCTCGTGATCCGGCCGAACGTGGGAGCAGGCTCAGGCAATCTGATTTTACTTAACACCCAGGACGCCGACGGCGATACGTTTCTGTTCTTTGATCAGCTCCATCGCAGTCTCTACCGACAGCGGGTGACGGCGCAGAACGACGAGCCATCCGCGCCTGCTGCAAAGATTCTGCCTCACGAGGTGGTCGAGGTGTTTTTCCAGGAGCAGCGCCACATTGCGCTCACCCGGAACGGGATGCTGTATCAACTGAGCAGGACTGATGAGTCGCAGCTGGTTGCGCTGAACAAGGATTGGCTGGCACAGGCCGCATCGGCTGCCGGTGAGGGTTTTGAATGGCACACGAGCGTTGTGGCACTTGCCGAAGAGACGGCTACCGACGGTTTTGAAGTGTCCGGTGTGCTGAATGTCCCCGGCAATGCGTTCCTGCGTGTCTGGTGCCTGGAACGACGCATGTTGATTGCCGACACAAGTGAGAGTCAATCCATACAGCTATTGGCGCAGACTCCAGACAAAAAGGCTGCATGGTTATGGGATTCGGCTTCGGGGCAGGTCTATCGTCAGCCCTTCATGGAGCCCGAAGCGTTTGCGGCGGCCTTTGCCAATGGCACACGCTTGCTGCATCGGGATCGATTGCCGGCAATGCAGCGGGTCGCTGTGCAATGGGCTTTTACCCGGATAGCACCCGAAGGCGCGGGATTGCGTGGCTTGACTCGAGAGCATGTGTGGATCGAGCTGTTTGAGGGTGACGCGCCTCGTATTGTCGGTGTAGAAAGCGATTTCTTCTTTGGTCTTGGCACTCGGCAGGCGCGGGAAAACAAGCTGCTCCAATTGATTGCGGGCCGCTCTTGCGCGCCCGTTTTGACCGCAGGCAGATTCGATGATCTCTTTGCCTGGTATGACACAGGTACCCATCGCCTGTACTACTCGACCGTACAGACCAATGGGCATTGGCCTGCTTATCTGGGCGCGCGCGATGGCGAAATTGCGTTACTGCACAACACCGTCACCCGCAGGGTGTTCAGTAACAGAAACGGTGCGTGGCTGGTGCCGGACCATGATGTCTGGATGTATGCAGACACGATGAGTCGAACGGCCCAAGTAATGACGATCCGGACCCGGGACAACATCGAGGACTTGCTGATGTTGATTCCGGACGGTGTCACCACGCTGGTGCTAGGACTCAAAGGCCAGATGACATGCCTGATCTCAGAAGCCGCCTGGCTACGGCTCGACTGCCTGATTATCGACTTCCATCAGCCGGAGCCCCGACAGCGCCAATTGCTCGTGCAACTGCCGCCTATGGATCACTGGCAGATCATGTTGGCCGAGGGGCATCTGTTGCTGACCGATCCCGATGATGGGCGTAGCCTGATTTTTCGAAACGTCGAATCCGCCGGAGCGGTATCGCGGGACACGTTTAATCTGCTGATCAATGTTTCCGGCGATCCGCTGTTCGTCACCCTTGAGGAGCTGATACTGGACCTGGAGGTGGGTGTCAGTCTTGATCTGGTGAAGCTGCTGAAGACGGCAGTCGAGGCGTAGACCCGGAAACAGGCAATCTGCTTCCGGTATCAAGTGAGGCCGCGGGATTTGATCCCCGCAGCCTTTTTCCGGCCTCAGGGAACCAGGTAGCCCTTCACCCCGGTAAAAATGATCTGCGCCGCCAGCGCACAGACGAACAATCCCATCAGTCGGCTGACAATCTGCAAACCCTGATCGCCCAGAATCCGTTCTATCCGGCTGGACAGATAAAGCACCACGCCGACGGTGAAACTGGCCAGAGCGATGCTCATGATGGCGGTGAGCTTGTCGTCCCAGTGCGGCTGGCTCACGCCCATCACCAGCAGGGCGCCGATGGTGCCAGGACCGACCGTCAGCGGAATGGTCAGTGGGACGATGGTCACGTCCTGTTGCACGTTGTCGGTCTGCACCGCCGACTTGCCCTGGGCCATGCCCAGTGCCGAGATGAACAACACACTGCCGGCGCCGATGCGAAACGCATCCACCGTAATCCCGAATACATCGAAAATCACTCGTCCGAACAGGTACAGCAACACGCTGGAGACTAGAGTGGCAATCGCCACTTTCCAGGCCAGGCGTCGCTGCTCCTTGCGCGAATAACCGCGGGTCAGGCTGATGAAGCAGGACAACACGAAGAACGGGCTGTAGAGCACCAGCATCTTCAGGTAAACGCTGAACAACACGTGGAGCATGATTTCGGCTCGCAGCGGCAGATGGACAGAGCGGAGTCTATCAGTCGGTTTAATGTTTGGGGGGATGGCGTGAGGAAACGGGGTAAATGTAAGTTGTTGAGGTAGAAGTTTGTTAGTTGGCGAAATGTTGATATTAACAAGTTACATGTTCTTGTTTGTCGTTTTTTCTTTCTTTGGTTATTGTTGTTTTGCGGGTTCAAGAGGAGCCTGTTTTAATTAATAAGGAATTGGTAATGAATGTTCATGAAGTCGAAGATTGCACTGTAGCTGAATGTATTCATCGTTTGGAAAGTTATGAGCTGGACGGCGCTGAAGTTATGCGCTCTCGCAGTTTTTCGGTGCCGGTTGTCAATGAGCCCGGCAAAGGTTCCATCGTGGGTGAGGGCATCTTGTCCTTTACCGGCAACCTGAGTGAGCAAAATCGGGAAGATGTTCAACACGCTTTTCTATTCGCGAGTCTGGTCGCAAACAAAAAGTACCCGTACGAGTATCAGGGCAAGGAATGGTATTACCAGTTCCTGGAAGTCATGACCCATGCAGGCTGGCTGCCGACCAGTAAGTACTACAACGACATGAATATCAGCGGTAACACCGTACGGATGGATCAATTGGTGCTGGAAATCCTTGGCAGTGTGGTTGCCGGGCTTGCCGTGCCTGGCTCGGCCTCTGTCCTGATGCTGAAGGTGGCGGGCGACGCAATCACCGCATTGAAAAAACGTGAAACCGCGTTGACCCTGTATGAGCGCAATATGCTGGAGCACGGTGTGGGTGGTATGGCGGCCGGCACCTGCACCGAAGTCAACGGTGAAGTCACCATGGCATTGGGTACTGTTCGTTTCATCCGCAAGAACACCGCAAAGCAAGTGCTGTTCATGGATTGGGACTCCCGCGAGGTGAAACTGTATCGCGGTGACTCGGTCTTCAGGAAAGTGCCATATATCGTCGAGCAAACCCGCGACACGATTCGTGCAAAACTTGGTTTGAATGCGCAAACGAAGATCGAAGATTACGACATCTGATCGAATGTTTTAAAAGGGCGGCCGCTTCTCGGCCGCCCTTTTTCATTGAGGGTTTGCTATGGCTCAGTTATACAGCTTGTTGACGGTGGGTAACGCCGTTGTTGCTTTGTCGGATATTGAAAAGATATCGGCTTATGATGATGTCGTAAATTCAAGTCTGCTGGCGCAATTGGTTGCCAACAAAAAAATCGAAAGCATGAAAGTTGAAAGCTGGTATGACGCTTATGTTGCGGTGCTGGATGACTTCTGGATCCGCAACTTGAAGTTTCGCCAAGACTTTTCTCTCAACGGGCTAAACGCCTCTTCAGCGCTTGAATGGGCCTTGGCCGTAATGGCAAATAGCGGTAGCGAAGATCATGCTCTTGGCGGATTTTTGGTGTATGCGGCGCAATTGCCGTGTTATGTCCCTGCCATTCAGATATGGCCCGAGGAGCGTTGCGAGGAGGAGATGCAAGCACCTCGTTCACCGCTCAAGGTTGTGCGCCTGCTGGCGATTGTGGGACAAAGCCCGACCTCAATCAGCAGCATTTATCTCGAATTCAAGACCCGGCAGGAGTTGGCCCGGAATCCGTGGTCGCAGCGTTTTGAGGTCGATGACGTAGAAGGTCAGGTGTGCGTGCGATACGCACGGGCGAATCTGTCCGAAACCCTTTACGCGTTATCCCGCGAGGCGATTACCCACAAGCTCGGGAATCGATTGGCGGACAACCTGGCGCTGCTGGTCGAGAAGGTCGATATGGGGGAGTGATACGTCCTGCCCGATTGTTGAAACCACTTTCGGGCACCGGACTGCATCGTCAGAACGTCGAAGCCGTACGATTCTGCTGATCACGTTGGGCAACCCAGTGCTCGATCAGGTCGCGCAGTTGTGACAGCTCGACCGGTTTGGCCATGTGCCCGTCCATGCCCGCCTGGCGCGCGCGCTCTTTGTGCTCGGCGAGGATGTGTGCGGTCAACGCCACCACGGGGGTGCGAATCCGCTGGTTGCCGACTTCCCAGGCACGCAGTTGCTGAGTGGCGGAGAAACCGTCGAGGATCGGCATTTCACAGTCCATCAGCACCAGGTCGTAACGCTGGGCTTTCATCGCCAGCAGGGCTTCTTCGCCATTGCTGGCGGTGTCCGGTTGCAGATTGAGTTTGCCCAGCATGCCACGTATGACCTTGGTCGAGATGCTGTTGTCTTCGGCCACCAGAATGCGGAAATCGCTGGGCACCTTGACCGGAAGGGTAGGGCCGGTGGGCAGCTGCTGCGAAACGGAGGGGCCTTTATTGCGCTGGTTCAGCTCGTCCGCCAGCGTGGTCTTGAGTGTATAGCCGGCCACCGGTTTGGCGAGAATTCGCTTGATCCCGCAGTTGCGCGCGATGATTTTGCTCGGGGCGTTGCTGATGCCGGTGAGCATGATCAGCAGAATGTCATGGTTCAGGCTCGGGTCTTCCTTGATCTTGGCCGCGAGCTGCATGCCGGTCATGCCAGGCATGTTCTGATCCAGCAGGACCACGTCGAAGTAATCGCGCAAATGAGCCTTGGTGCGCAGCAGCGCCAAAGCCTCCTTGCCGGACGGCACGGCACTGACATTCAGGCCCCAGGCGCTGCACTGCTGCACCAGCACCTTGCGACAAGTGTCGTTGTCGTCCACGACCAATACGCGTGCGCCTTGCAGCGGACCGTCCAGGTCCGAGGTCGGATGTTCGAGACGGTCCGGGTCCAGCGGCAGGGTCAGCCACAACGTGCTGCCCTGGTTGGCGCCGCTCTTGATGCCGAACTCGCCTTGCATCAAACGGATCAGCTGACGGGCGATGACCAGTCCAAGATTGCCCCCCAGGCTGGTGGCCGAGAGGAAGTGTTTGCTGTGCAGTTCGGCATGCATCAACGCGTCGCGTTCTTCCGCCTCCATGGGCTGGCCGCTGTCTTGCACAGCGATGCGCAGCCGCGGTTTGGCGCTGCGTTCATCCAGGGCGACGACGATCAGGATCTCGCCTTCATCGGTTTTCTTCAGGGCGTTTTCCAGCAGGCTCAGCAGGGTCTGGCGCAGGCGCGTGGGATCTCCGCTGATGACGCGTGGTACCTGCGGCTGGATAAAGCTGATCAGCTCGACGTTCTGCTGTTCAGCCTTGGCGCGGAAGATGCTCAGGCAATCTTCGATCAGGGCGTTGAGGTCGAACTGCACGTCGTCCAGTTCGATCTGCCCGGACTCGAGTTTGGAGATGTCGAGAATTTCGTTGATCAGTGTCAGCAGTTCGTTGCCGGCGCTATGGATGGTCTGCACATAGTCGCGTTGCTTGACCGACAGCGGTGTGCCCAGCAGCAATTCGGTCATGCCCAGCACACCATTCATCGGGGTGCGGATTTCGTGGCTGATCTTCGCCAGAAATTCGGCTTTGGCGTTGATTTCGGCGTTACTGGCGGCCAGGTCGCGACTGACGCTGAAACGGTCTTCGGTGATGCTGCGCTGTCGCTCGCCCAAGGCAATACTCATCAACAGGCCACTGATACAGATAAACACCAGCAGAATAATGATCAGGCTTTGTGGCGCGACCAGGGTCAGCCCCTGCAGTGCCGGCAGAATAATCAATGTGCCGAGATTGAACACCACCATGGCCGCCACGAACAGACGCGCCGGGCGATAACCTTTTTGCCAGTGATGGGCGCTGACGAACAACATGCTCAGACCGGCCAGAGCAACCAGCCCATACGTGATCAGGTTCAGCGGCAGTGTGTTGACGAACAGCAACAGCAGGCCGCACACCATGATGAACAGAATGTTCCCCAGCAGCAGCTTGTTCAACGGGTGAGGGCCGAGCGGGGCGAAGAAACGGTAGGCGAACATCAGGCCGCAAGGCGCGGTCATCAGCAAGGCGAGGTAGGCACCGGGTGTTTGCACGACGGACCAGTTCGGTAACCATGGCCGGGCCAGGTTCAGCAGCAACACCAGGCTGAGCATCAGCAACCCTTCGCACGCTGCCAGCCAGAGGCTGCTGCGCGAGCGGGTGTAGAGGTAACGGGTCAGGTTGTGCAGGATCAGCATCCCGAGGCAGCCGAAGAGCAAGCCATAGATCAGCGTCTGGTACTGAGTGGCCGCGGTCATGACCGCCGATTGCAGGGTGATGTAAGGCCGGAACTGGTGTTCGGAGACCAGCCGCAGGTAGACGTCGAGGGTTTTGTCACTTTGTGGCAGCGGCAACATGAAGTCGCTGCTGGGAAGGGGAGGCTTAACCTGGAGCTGCGCGGTACCGGTATTCAATTGATCGATCAACTGGTCGCCGTCGAGCACATACAGATTGAGGTGCATCAGGTCCGGTGCGAACACTCGCAGCAACTGTTCATGCTTGCCGGGCGCGAGCTTGAAACGCAGCCATAGCGCGCCATCGGGTGCGGCCGCGGTGAGGTGATCAAGTTCAATGGGGCTGAATTGGTTGGTGTAGCGGCTGGAGCGGATGTCGCTCAGCTGCAGGTCGCCCTGTTCGTCGAGCAATACCGCCCAGCCACTGCCTTGCGTGGCCTGGGCCGGGAGCATGCAGAGCAAGGTCAGCAGAGTGACGGCGAAGCCTATGGCAATCCTGAGCCAGCGCACGGCGAAATCCCTTCGTAGGTTAATGCCAAAGTATAACTATGCGCGGTGCCGGAATAGTCAGGCAAGGGCCGCAAGCCCTTGCCTGGCCGGATGGATGGCTTATTCCTGATTCTCGCCACGCTCGCGGGCAATGGCGCGGTAGCCAATGTCCTTACGGTAGAAGCAGCCTTCCCAGTCGATTTTAGCCGCCAGTTTGTAAGCCTGCTGCTGGGCTGCATCGACGCTGGTGCCCATGGCGGTTGCGCACAGTACCCGACCACCGGCGGTCACCACCTGACCGTCCTTGAGCGCAGTACCGGCATGGAAGACTTTGCCTTCCAGTGTCGCGGCTGCATCCAGGCCGTTGATGGCAACGCCTTTGGCGTAGTCACCCGGGTACCCGCCAGCGGCCAATACAATACCGACGCTCGGACGTGGATCCCATTGCGCTTCGACCTTGTCCAGCGCTTGCGCCAGGGCCGCTTCGACCAGCAACACCAGGCTCGACTGCAAACGCAGCATCACCGGTTGGGTCTCAGGATCGCCGAAACGGCAGTTGAACTCGATGACTTTTGGGTTACCAGCCTTGTCGATCATCAGGCCGGCATAGAGGAAGCCGGTGTAGACGTTCCCTTCCTCGGCCATACCCCGCACGGTCGGCCAGATCACCAGGTCCATGACCCGCTGATGGACTTCGGCCGTGACGACCGGGGCCGGGGAGTAAGCGCCCATGCCGCCGGTGTTCGGGCCGGTATCGCCGTCGCCGACGCGTTTGTGGTCCTGGCTGGTGGCCATCGGCAATACGTTCTTGCCGTCGACCATGACGATGAAGCTGGCTTCTTCGCCGTCCAGGAACTCTTCGATCACCACGCGTGAACCGGCGTCGCCAAAGGCGTTGCCGGCGAGCATGTCGCGCACCGCGTCTTCGGCTTCGCCCAGGGTCATGGCCACGATCACGCCTTTACCGGCGGCCAGGCCATCGGCCTTGATCACGATCGGTGCGCCTTTTTCACGCAGGTAAGCCAGGGCTGGCTCGATCTCGGTGAAGTTCTGGTAGTCGGCGGTCGGGATCTTGTGGCGCGCCAGGAAGTCTTTGGTAAAGGCTTTCGAACCTTCCAGCTGAGCAGCGCCAGCGGTCGGGCCGAAGCAATCCAGGCCACGGGAGCGGAACAGATCGACAACACCGGCAACCAGCGGCACTTCCGGGCCGACGATGGTCAGGGAAACATTCTTTTCGGCAAAGTCAGCCAGCTGCTCAAGAGCCAGCACGTCGATGGCGACGTTCTCGCACTTGGCTTCAATGGCGGTGCCGGCGTTGCCCGGGGCAACGAAAACTTTCTGCACGCGCGGATCCTGAGCCACTTTCCAGGCCAGGGCGTGTTCACGGCCACCGCTGCCAATGATCAAAACATTCATTTCAAAAACCTCGGATGACGCTAATTCTGTTTTAGAACCTAAAGCGCTTCACGCCGTAGGAGGTCGCATTGAAGCCGGTAGATGCAAGGCGGAGTCGACCTCGATGAGCGGAGTTGCCTTTTGGCAATGAGCATCATCGAGGTCGGCTCCAACGCAGCAGATGCCGGCTTCAGTGCGGCCGTTGTCTTATTAGTGACGGAAGTGGCGCATGCCGGTGAACACCATGGCGATGCCGGCTTCATCAGCAGCAGCAATCACTTCGTTGTCACGCATCGAGCCACCTGGCTGGATCACCGCAGTGATGCCGACCTTGGCCGCATTGTCCAGACCATCGCGGAACGGGAAAAAGGCGTCGGATGCCATCACCGAGCCTGCTACCTGCAAACCGGCGTGCTCAGCCTTGATCGCGGCGATACGCGCGGAGTTCACGCGGCTCATCTGTCCGGCGCCGACACCAATGGTCTGACGGTTCTTGGCGTAGACGATGGCGTTGGATTTAACGTACTTGGCGACTTTCCAGGCGAAGATCAGGTCGTGGATCTCTTGCTCGGTCGGGGCGCGTTTGGTCACGACTTTCAAGTCGTCGGCACCGATCATGCCAATGTCGCGGCTCTGCACCAGTAAACCGCCGTTGACGCGTTTGTAGTCCCAGGCCGGAGCGCGATCAGCCGACCACTCGCCGCAGGCCAGCAGGCGCACGTTGGCTTTGGCGGCGACAATTGCGCGTGCTTCAGCGCTGACGCTCGGGGCAATGATCACTTCGACGAACTGACGCTCGACGATAGCCTTGGCGGTTTCAGCATCCAGTTCGCGGTTGAACGCGATGATGCCGCCGAACGCCGATTCGGTGTCGGTGGCGTAGGCCAGTTCGTAGGCCTGACGGATGCCGCCTTCAGCGTCCGGGCTCACGGCCACGCCGCACGGGTTGGCATGCTTGACGATCACGCAGGCCGGTTTGACGAAGCTCTTCACACATTCCAGCGCGGCGTCGGTGTCGGCCACGTTGTTGTACGACAGCTCTTTGCCTTGCAGCTGGGTGGCGGTGGCGATGCCGACTTCCGCAGGCTTGGCTTCAACGTAGAACGCCGCGCTCTGGTGCGGGTTCTCGCCGTAGCGCATTTCCTGAGCCTTGATGAACTGGCTGTTGAAGGTGCGCGGGAACTCGCTGCGATCTTCGGTGCTGAGGGTTTCAGCCGCCTGGTTCACGGTGCCCATGTAGTTGGCGATCATGCCGTCATAGGCGGCGGTGTGTTCGAAGGCCTTGAGCATCAGGTCGAAACGCTGAGCGTAGGTCAGGCCGCCGGCCTTGAGGCTTTCCAGGACGTTGGCGTAATCGCTGGCATTCACCACGATGGCCACGTCTTTGTGGTTCTTGGCTGCCGAACGGACCATGGTCGGGCCGCCGATGTCGATGTTTTCGATGGCGGTCGGCAGGTCGCAGCCTGGCTTGTTGATGGTGGCTTCGAACGGGTACAGGTTGACCGCAACCAGATCGATCGGCTTGATGCCGTGCTCATTCATGATGGCGTCGTCGATACCGCGACGACCGAGGATCCCGCCGTGGATTTTCGGGTGCAGGGTTTTCACCCGGCCGTCCATCATTTCTGCGAAACCGGTGTAGTCCGCGACTTCCACTGCGGCAACACCGTTGTCGCGCAGCAGCTTGAACGTTCCGCCGGTGGAGAGGATCTCGACGCCCAGGGCTTCAAGCTCCTTGGCGAATTCAAGGATCCCGGTCTTGTCGGAAACGCTGATCAAGGCGCGGCGGATCGGCAGGCGGGTAGTCTGGTCGGTCATTTCAATTTCCATCAAAAGCAAGGGAAGTCAGCAAAAAAGGCGACCGGTTTTACGCGGGCGCCTTTCTGGTTTGATTGAATGCTTACAGCAAATCGTACTGCTTGAGTTTCTTGCGCAGGGTGCCCCGGTTCAGTCCGAGCAGCTCACTGGCCTTGGTCTGGTTGCCCTTGACGTAGTTCATCACGCATTCGAGCAGGGGAGCCTCGACTTCGGAGAGCACCAGGTTGTACACATCCGTGACGGCAGCGCCCTCAAGGTGGGCGAAATAATTGTGCAGCGCCTTCTCGACATTCCCGCGAAGGGTCTGACCTTCTTCGCTCGGCGTATTGAGGTGCTGTTTCAAATTTACGTTGTCGCTCACGGGTGTTGTTCCACTCACTAAAGTCTCGGTCATCATCGTCATGCGGCCACCCCTTCTCCGTCCCCTGTCAGGCTCTTGTAACGTTCGGCGAAGAAGGCCCGAACGTAGGCGCATTGTGCTTCCGTATCTTCCAAACGATTGAAGTGGGCGCGGAACTCCCTGGCGCCCGGCAAGGTTGCGAGATACCAGCCCACATGCTTGCGAGCTATGCGCACGCCCATGACGTCGCCATAGAAGGCATGCAGCGCAGCCAGATGCTCAAGCAGAATACGTTCCACCTCGATCAGTTCCGGTGCCGGGAGTTTTTCGCCGGTACGCAGATAATGGTCGATTTCACGAAAAATCCATGGCTGCCCCTGGGCAGCCCGACCTACCAACAGGCCATCGGCACCGGTCGCGTCGAGCACGTACCGGGCCTTCTCGGGCGAATTGATATCGCCATTGGCAAACACCGGAATCGACACCGCCTGCTTGATCGCGGCAATGGTGTCGTACTCGGCTTCACCGGTGTACAGATCGGCACGGGTGCGGCCATGTACCGCCAACGCCGTAATGCCTGCCTGCTCGGCAATCTTCGCCACGGTCAGGCCGTTCTTGTTCGCCCGGTCCCAGCCGGTGCGGATCTTCAAGGTAACCGGCACATCGACCGCGGCCACTACGGCCTGCAGGATCTCGGTCACCAATGCTTCATCTTTCAACAGGGCGGAACCGGCGGCCTTGTTGCAGACCTTTTTCGCCGGACAGCCCATGTTGATATCAATAATCTGTGCGCCCAGTTCGACGTTGGCCCGGGCTGCATCCGCCAGCATCTGCGCATCTCCGCCGGCGATCTGTACCGAGCGAGGCTCGGGATCGCCTTCGTGGATCATGCGCATCCGCGATTTGCGGGTGTTCCACAAACTCATGTCGCTGGTGACCATTTCCGAGACTACAAGGCCCGCGCCCAGTCGCTTGCACAGCTGACGAAAGGGCTGATCGGTGACCCCCGCCATGGGGGCGAGAATCAAGCCGTTGTGCAATGTATATGGACCGATGCGTACCGCCGACATAGGACTTCCCTGTTGTGGGGCCGGATCATGAGAGTTCGAAAAAGGGTTGGCATGATACCCGCTCTCGATGACTGGATAAAGGCTGAATTGGATAAAATCTGAACAGTTAATTCGTTATCGCCAGCGGTTTGGTTTGAACGTCAAAGTCAGAAAACCGTCGTCAAGCCTGTAACACTCGAGCGTTTCACTCGGGAGAATGGAAGCTCAGGCTGTAGTTCACCGCTTTGGGGCCTGGATCGAGAATGTCCAGCGCGATGTGGATCGGCGTTTGCGGCGGCATTTCCGCCATGCCTTCGAGATCGCCGTTGAGGTACTCGCCGGGCTTGAAGCGACGGCTGGCGATCAGGTGGCCGTTGAGGTCGGCAAAACGCAACTCCAGCAGCGGGAAGGGCTGAGAGAAGGGCGCACGATTGTAGATGATGGCATCGACCACCAGCGCGCCGTTGAAGTCCGGGTGGCTGCGGACCACCAGGTTGCTGCTTTTGACTTTTGCGATGTCGACCTTGGACGGCACGGTGCAGCCGATCTGCGGGCACAGTTGCTGGAACCACGGACGGTACTGGTCCTGGCGTGCCAGTTCGTCAAAGTGGTAGGCGACGTATTGACCGGCGAGGCCGGCGGCGCCGAGCAGGATCAGCAGCAGCCAGAAAAAGCGCCGGCCCCAGGGGGAGCGACGTTTTTGCCAGTCCAGTTGCAACGGATCGTCGGTCAGATCCTCCAATACCTCCGCGCGCAGCGCCGGTTCGCTGCGTTCACGTCGCTTGCGCAGGGGTTCGACCGAGGGCAGGTCGTCGTCGACTTCATCGGGAGTCGCCGACAGGCTGCCAAAGGGGATCGGGGCGTCGAGCGGGTCGTGCAGGCGCAGCTGTTGGATCGCGGGTTCGTCGTCCGGATCCGCGGGCTCCAGCGACAGCGAAGGCTCGGTGCGCGAGTGTTTGCTCGGCTCGATCGTCGGTTCTGGCGTGGGCGCGTCGGCGGTTTTTGCACGATCGGCGGCCGATTCACTGAAGAGGCTGTCGGACCAGGGCTCCTGGTCGTGCTCGGTGGTATCGCGGCGAGCGCTGAGGCTGTCTTCGCGGGGCCGAGTGAATTCCGTAGTTGGCTGGATTTCCCGCTGTTCAAGCCGGGCGAGCTCTTCGTCCAGATCCAGGCTGTCCAGATCCATTTCTGCAGCCGTCCATTGTTTTTGGCTGATGGCTCGCTGCACGGGCGGTTCGACGGGCGCCGGTGCAACCGGTTTGACCGTTTCCTTGCCGGCCCGCTGCTCGAGTAACTGCTTGGCGGCGTTGAACACCTGCAAACACGAGCCGCAACGAACCACTCCACGGGCCACGCTCAACTGAGCATGGCTGACGCGGAAGCTGGTTTGGCAATGCGGGCACTGGGTGACGAAGCTGTCGGTCATGCGGTAATCCGGTTTATGCAGGCGCTCATTCTAGCGCCGACGGCCAGTAATGCGTACCCAGCCGTCGCGATTGGCAATCGGGTCCAGTTCGAAGTCCTGAGCGTAGGCCGCGGCGACTTCTTCACCTTGTTCGGCGAGGATGCCTGAAAGCGCCAAACGACCACCCTGCCTGACCAGGCTGGACAGCTGCGGCGCCAGCGAAACCAGCGGGCCGGCAAGAATGTTGGCCACCAGCACGTCGGCTTGAACCTGCGGCAGGTCTTGCGGCAGATACAGCGGGAAGAGTTCGTCAGCAATGTTGTTGCGCCCGGCGTTGTCGCGTGAGGCTTCCAGCGCCTGCACGTCGATGTCGGTGCCGACGGCTTGCTTGGCGCCCAGCAACAGGGCGGCAATCGCCAGAATCCCCGAACCGCAACCGAAGTCGAGCACGTTGCAACCCTTCAGGTCCTGACCGTCGAGCCATTCCAGGCACAGCGCGGTGGTCGGGTGAGTGCCGGTGCCGAACGCCAGGCCCGGGTCCAGCAGCAGGTTTACTGCGTCCGGCTCCGGCGCGGCGTGCCAGCTCGGGACGATCCACAGGCGCTGACCGAAGCGCATCGGCTGGAAACCGTCCATCCAGCTGCGTTCCCAATCCTGGTCTTCGATCACTTCGCTGTGATGCTCGGGCAGCGGGCTGCCGGTCAGCAACTCGAGGTGGGCCAGTACGCTGGCGGCTTCGGTGCCGCCTTCGAACAAGGCCAACAAGTGAGTGTGCGACCACAGCGGGGTGGTGTTGAGTTCCGGCTCGAAAATCGGCTGATCTTCGGCGTCCATGAAGGTCACCGACACGGCGCCCACTTCAAGGAAAGCGTCTTCGTAGGTTTCGGCTTGTTCTGGGCTGATGGCGAGACGGACTTGCAGCCAAGGCATGGCGGGCACCTTTGAAAAATATGGATTGCAGCCTGGCGGGCTGCGAGAAGCGCGCAAGTTTACGCGAGCGTGGCTAAGAAGACGACCATGGTTGAAGATCAAAAGATCGCAGCCTTCGGCAGTTCCTACAAGGGGAACGCATTCCAAATGCAGGAGCTCCCGAAGGCTGCGATCTTTTGACTTTGCTTCAGAAACAACAAAGCCGCTCGAAAGCGGCTTTGCTGGTATGGATCACAGCTTAATGCTTTTCGCCAGCCAGCTTGTGTTCCAGGTAGTGGATGTTGACTCCGCCTTCGCAGAAGCCAGCATCACGGACCAGGTCGCGGTGCAGCGGGATGTTGGTCTTGATCCCGTCGACCACGATTTCGTCCAGCGCATTGCGCATGCGCGCCATGGCTTCGTCACGGGTGGCGCCGTAGGTGATCAGCTTGCCGATCAACGAATCGTAGTTCGGCGGAACGGCGTAGCCACTGTACAGGTGCGAATCGACGCGAACGCCGTTGCCGCCTGGAGCGTGGAAATGCTTGACCGTGCCTGGGCTAGGCATGAAGGTTTTCGGGTCTTCGGCGTTGATCCGGCATTCCAGCGCGTGACCGCGGATAACGACGTCATCCTGGGTGTACGACAGCTTGTTGCCAGCGGCGATGCTGAGCATCTCCTTGACGATGTCGATGCCGGTGACCATTTCCGATACCGGGTGCTCTACCTGGACACGAGTGTTCATCTCGATGAAGTAGAAGTGGCCGTTCTCGTACAGGAACTCGAAAGTGCCGGCGCCACGGTAGCCGATGTCGATGCAAGCCTTGACGCAGCGAGCGAGGACTTCAGCGCGTGCTTTCTCGTCGATGCCCGGTGCCGGCGCTTCTTCGAGAACCTTCTGGTGGCGACGTTGCAGCGAGCAATCGCGGTCACCCAGATGGATGGCGTGGCCCTGGCCGTCGGAAAGTACCTGAACTTCCACGTGTCGTGGGTTGGTCAGGAATTTTTCCAGGTAGACCATCGGGTTGCCGAACGCTGCGCCCGCTTCGGAGCGGGTCAGTTTCGCCGAGGAGATCAGGTCTTCCTCTTTGTGCACCACGCGCATGCCACGACCACCGCCGCCGCCAGCGGCTTTGATGATCACTGGATAGCCGACTTCGCGGCCGATGCCCAGAGCGGTTTCTTCGTCTTCCGGCAACGGGCCGTCGGAACCCGGAACGGTCGGCACGCCGGCGGCGATCATGGCGTGCTTGGCCGATACCTTGTCGCCCATCAGGCGAATGGTTTCGGCTTTCGGGCCAATGAACGCAAAGCCGGAGTTCTCGACCTGTTCGGCAAAGTCAGCGTTTTCCGCAAGGAAACCGTAGCCTGGGTGGATGGCGGTAGCGCCAGTCACTTCAGCGGCGGCGATGATGGCCGGAATGTGCAGGTAAGAGTGCGCGGCCGAGGCCGGGCCGATGCAGACGGATTCGTCTGCCAGGCCCAGGTGCATCAGCTCTTTGTCGGCCTTGGAGTAAACAGCGACAGTCTTGATGCCCATCTCTTTGCAGGCACGCAGAATCCGCAGGGCGATCTCACCGCGGTTGGCGATCAGAACTTTTTCCAACTTCGCAGTCATCAAAGTTTCTCCGCGGTTCAAACGATGGTGAACAGCGGTTGGTCGTACTCAACCGGCTGGCCGTCTTCGACGAGGATGGATTCGATCACACCGCTGGCTTCAGCTTCGATGTGGTTCATCATCTTCATGGCTTCGACGATGCACAGGGTGTCGCCTTTCTTCACGGTCTGGCCGACTTCAACGAAGGACGGCGAGGACGGCGAGGATTTGCGATAGAAAGTACCGACCATAGGCGAGCGGGCAACGTTGCCGTTCAGCGCAGGCGCAGCCGGGGCTGCAGGAGCAGCGGCGGCAACCGGAGCAGCAGCGACAGGCGCAGGCGCCGGTGCCGGAGCATGCATAGGAGCGGGAGCGTAGTACTGCTGAGCCGGTGTCTTGCTGTGACGGCTGATGCGTACGGACTCTTCGCCTTCCTTGATCTCGAGCTCGTCGATACCGGACTCTTCCAGCAATTCGATCAGTTTCTTAACTTTACGGATATCCATGAATCATCAACTCCCAAGGGTCGGTCAGGGGGCGTTTAACGCTTGTTGTTCAAGCTGTTGCCTGTCTTTCAAGCTGCTCTAGGGCGGCCTCCAGGGCCAGTCGATAACCGCTGGCGCCAAGGCCGCAGATCACTCCCTCCGCAACGTCGGAGAAGTAAGAGTGATGGCGGAAAGGTTCGCGTTTGTGCACGTTAGACAAATGCACTTCGATGAATGGGATGCTCACTGCCAGCAGCGCGTCACGTAATGCGACACTTGTATGCGTAAAAGCTGCTGGATTGATCAGAATGAAGTCCACACCTTCGCCGCGAGCAGCGTGGATGCGATCGATCAATTCGTACTCGGCGTTGCTTTGCAGATAGAGCAAATGGTGGCCGGCATTGCGCGCCCGCTGTTCCAGATCCTGATTGATCTGCGCCAGCGTCGTTGCACCGTAGACGCCCGGTTCCCGGGTGCCGAGCAGGTTCAGGTTGGGGCCGTGTAAAACCAATAAGGTCGCCATCTGCTGCTCCTTTGTCATCTGTGTGCAATTGTCAGAACCCGGCGACTATGCCGCAAAGCCTTTGTGACTGTCCAGTTCTATGCAATAGCCAGCACGATGGCCGATGTTTACGCGAAATATATGACCGGGTAATTAAATCCGGTCATTTGCTTTCGCAACACGTTCGGCGAAGTTTTTCGCGCTGATCTCGCCAATCACCCGCACATCGACACGTTCGACGCCATCCTTGCCGAAAAACATCAGCGCTGGAGGACCGAATAGCTTGTAGCGGTCGAGCAGGGCGCGTTGTTCGGCGTTGCTGGCGGTGATGTCGAAACGGATCAATCGATAACCTTTGAGGCGTTCGACGACATTGGCATCGGTGAGCACTTCGTGTTCGATGACTTTGCAACTGATGCACCAGTCGGCGTACCAATCGAGCAGCAGCGGTGTAGCGGAGGACTTGGCTTCGGCGAGGACGCGGTCCAGTTCGGCTGGTGTGGTAATGGTTTGCCAGTTGCCGGCGATTGGCGGTTGACTGTTGCTGGTGACATTGCGTGGTTGGCCAATGGGGTTGAACGGATCGGTCTGGCCACTGAAGGCGCCGTACCAACAGGCCAGGGCATAAAACAGCAGGAACATCCCGAGCAATTGCCCCAGGCGTTTTCTTGGCGGTTTATAGACGAATTCCAGTGCACCCATAAACAACCCGACGCCACCGGCGAGCAAGCCGATCAACAGCAAGGTGATCTGGCCCGGCAATACCCGGCTGAGCAAAGCGATCGCCAGCCCCAGTAGCAGCACCCCAATCGCGTTTTTCACGTAGATCAGCCACGGACCGCTTTTCGGCAGCCAGGCCGCGCCACCGGTTGCCACCAGCAACAGCGGCGCGCCCATGCCCAAGCCGAGCATGAACAGTTTCAATCCGCCGCCCAGAGCATCGCCGCTGGCGCTGATGTACAGCAGCGCGCCGGCCAGTGGTGCCGATACACACGGCGAAACCAGCAGGCTCGACACCACGCCCAGCACGGCCGCGCCCCACAATGAGCCGCCTTCGGTACGCCCGGCGATCCGGTCCAGGCGGCTGCTGATGGCATGGGGGAGTTTCAGTTCGAAGACGCCAAACATGGCCAGGGCAAATACCGCGAAAAACATCGCGAACGGTACCAGCACCCAAGCCGACTGCAAGCGCGCCTGAAGATTGAGCTGTGCGCCGAACATGCCCATCAAGGCCCCGAGCAGGGCGAAACAGAGGGCCATCGGCAGTACGTAAGCCAGCGACAGGTTGAAGCCGCGTAGCCCGCCAACCTGTCCGCGCAGGACCACCCCGGAGAGGATCGGCAGCATCGGCAGCACGCAGGGAGTGAAGCTCAGGCCAACACCTGCAAGAAAAAACAGCGCCAGTTCGCGCCAGCTCCAGGATGTGCTTGCGGCGTCGCTGCCATCAATATTCAGGCGTTCGGTCTCAGGCGGATAACACAGGCCTTTGTCGGCGCAGCCCTGGTAGGTCACGACCAGCGTAAAGGCGCGTGAGTCGGTGCGTGGCAGTTCTACATCGAGAATGCCGTGGTAAACCTCGACATCGCCGAAGAACTCATCGTGCTTTTGTTCGCCTTTGGGCAGTTGCGCCGCGCCGAGGCCAATATCGGCCGGGTCGGCGCGAAACTGGAAGCGATGGCGGTAGAGGTAATAACCCTCGGTGGCGACGAAGCGTAGCTTGATTGATTGCGGCGTACTTTCTACCAAACTCAACTTAAAAGCTTCGCGCACCGGCAGGAAGTCGGCGCTGTTGTTGATCGAACCCAGGGTGGAACTGGGCCGACTGTCCAGCAATCCGGCGGCGGAGGCCGGCAGGGCGAGCACTAAAAACAGCAGGCAAAGCAAACGGCGCATGACAATCTCGCGTATCGAAAGTGTGGGCATGATAGCGGACAGTGGCAGGGTGTGCAGGGCGGGGCATCTTGTGGTGGTTGTTCTGACGCCATCGCGGGCAAGCCCGCTCCCACAAGGACAGCGCATACCCTGTGGGAGCGGGCTTGCCCGCGATGGCGGTTTGTCAGACGCGGAAGGCCTGAACGGCTGTATATAGGGACCGCCCCGTGCTACCGGATCATGACGGTTTTTTTGGTCGCTCCGGTGGACCGCATTGAGCTTACTTTGTTGATTGATCGCTGGAGTGGTTGCACAGGTTGATTGTTACAGGCGTGTACTGAGTGTTGTCGGTATGTCGAAACAGCGTGCTGCTGTGATACTCATAGACTTCCTGGTTGGTCGGCACATTGATGACCGAACCTTGGATATCGACCTTTATGGCTGGATCTCGGGTGACCAGAAACGGACCGGCAGTCTTGAGTTCAGACGCTATTTGTTCGTCGGATGGCAGTTCGCGATAGACATAGTATCGATAGCTGAACGGCACTGTTGCTCCGCCTCGATCATCCTTGACACCGTAGATGAAGCCATTTTCGCCATGGGGTAGTTTGAGTACTACATCGGTCAGCACCGGGGAGCTGGGAGACATAAGCCATGTCCAGCCGATGTAAACCAGGCATACAGCCAGCAGGCAGGAGGTGACGATTGTGTATGTGGTTTTTTTAGTAATTCCTGAACCGGGCATACCTGACTCCTTTTTTGATCCATTCCTGATCCGCAGGAACATCGCCAAAAGTAGCCTTGTTCCACCAGCTTTTTCTAAACCCGAAATGCCTGTACCGCCGTATGCAGCTGTCCACCCAGCGCCAGTAAATGTTCGCCTTGGCTGCGCCCCTCGCCGATGCGCAGCAAATTATCCCCACCCAATTGGTGAATCCGCTCACTGTGATCGCGGATTTCGCTGACAGCGCCGCTCTGCTGGGCGGTGACATCGGCGATGCGCACGGCGGTGTCGGCAATGGTCTGGATCGCCCCGACGATTTTATCCAGCGCGCCATCGGCCGCCTGGGCCTGATTGGCCGTGGCTTCGGCGTGTTCGACCTGGGCGCGCATGCCTTCGACCGATTGTCGCGCGGCGGTTTGCAGGCCGGCGATCAGCGTCTGGATCTCGGCCGTGGCCCCGGCGGTACGTTGCGCCAGTGAGCGAACCTCCTCGGCCACTACCGCAAACCCTCGGCCCATTTCACCGGCGCGGGCCGCTTCGATGGCGGCGTTCAGGGCCAGCAGATTGGTCTGGTCGGCAATCGAGCGGATCACCGTCAGCACACCGCCGATGGTCGCCGACTCCTCGGCCAGATGTTCGATCATTTGCGCGTTGCCTTGCACTTCACCCACCAACGCGTGCAGTCCGGTGAGGCTCAGGCCGATCACTTTCTGCCCGTGTTCCACCGCAACTCCTGCATGGCGGCTGGCATCGGCGGCCTGGCTGGCGTCACCGGCGACTTGTTGAATCGTCGCCTCGAGTTCACCCAGAGAGTCGCGGATCAACGCGGTGTCGCCGGCCTGATGCTCGGCGCCACTGTGCAGGTCATTGCTCAATTCGGCCAACGTTCGGCTGCTGCCGGCGACTTGCTCGGCGTTGAGGCGAATGGTGCCGACCAGATCGACCAGATAAGCGCGCAAGCGATTGAGCGAGGCTTGAATGTCATGCAGCTCGCGGTTGGTCGCGCCCAGTTGAATGTCGCGGCTGAAGTCACCTTCGGCCCAGGTCGACAGCGCCGGGGCGAGGTTGGTCAGGGTTCGGGCGAGGCGTCGCTGCAAGGTGTCGATGAGCAATGCGATCAGCAGAATCAGTCCGATCATCACTCCTTGCATCAGCCGTACTTCGCTCTGGATCTGCCCGTGTTGGGCGCGCACCACCGGTTCCAGCCCGGCGATGGACTGCTGCACGGCGGTGATTTTCACGTGCGTCGCAGCGCTGAGGTCGGCGCGTTTCTGGATCTGTTCGCGAGTGCGCGCCAGTTCCGAGGGGTAGCGGGTGAGCAGGCTGTTGAGTTCCCGCTTGAGGCCGACGCCGGCATCTTCGGCGACGGTTTTCTCGGTGTTATCCAAACCCATCATCGCGGCGAAATCATCGGTGTTCGATTCGGTTTTGGCCGTCACGCCAAGTAGCGGTAAAGCGTCCAGTTGCTCGGCTTGAGTGCGGATGTCAGCGACTTCGCGTTCGACATCGGCGGCCAGTTCGCTACGACCACTGCTGACCAGTTTGTTTCGGGCCAGTGACAGTTTGCCCAGGTGCTGGGACGCGACGAGCAAAGGCGTCAGATAGGCCGCGTTGCCGTTGGCGTATTGGTTGAGTTGATCGAGGCTGGCGCCAAGTTCACGTTCGGCTTGCAGCAGCAATGCTTGCGGGTCGCCCGCGAGTTTGCCGGCGGCCAGCAGGTCGGTTTTGCTGAATTCAGCCAGGTTCGACAGGCTCGGACGCAAGGTATCGGCCAATGCCGGTGGCAACTCACCGAGTTCCTTTTGCAAGGCGTCGATGGCCTGGCTGGCGCTGCTCAGGCGCAGGGCGTCGCCGCTGGCCAGGTAATCCTCGACGTTACGCGCCACTTCATTTTGAAACTGCTGAGACAGGCCCAGATAACGCTCCATCAACAGATAGGGACGTTCCAGAGCTTTTTGCGACCACCAGAGGGTGGTGCCAAGGGCCACGCACACGGCGACCAAAAGGAGGGTATTGAGATTGGTCAGCAGCTTCAGGCGCATCATGGTCTACCAACGGCAGAATGGTAAGTGTCTGAAGTTATTGCGTTTCTGTTACAGAGTTATGACCGAATGGGTCGATTCCGATGAAAAAGTGGCACTTTGCTTTGATTCTCGCGCGGCTTGTACGCGGTTGCGACCGGCGTCCTTGGCGCGGTACAGCGCCTCGTCCGCCTGGCTGGCCATCAGCAGGCTGTCGGAGTCTTCGCGCAGTTCGACGACACCGGCGCTGAACGTGCACCAGAGGTCCTGCGGCTGAGCGGGGTAGTGAATTTCGGCAAAGCGCTGACGGATTTCATCGAGCGACCTTGTAGGCCGATTCGATATCAGTGTCGGGCATGACGATGGCGAACTCTTCACCACCGTAGCGGCCAATGAAGTCGGTCTTGCGCAACCGTTGCTTGAGGAATAGCGCCAGGCTCTTGATCACCCGGTCGCCCATGGGATGGCCGTGGCTGTCGTTGACCCGTTTGAAGTGGTCGATGTCGAGCATCGCAAAGCTCAGTGGCTTGCTTTCGCGGCGGGCACGGAATGAACAGTCTTCGAGCAATTGCAGAATGTGAGTGTGGTTGTACAAACCGGTCAGGCTGTCACGCACCATCCGCGCTTTCAGATTGCGCGCCCGCGCCGCGCGGTTGCGCACGGTGGTGATCAGGTGTCGTGGCTTGATCGGCTTGGTCAGGAAGTCGTCGCCGCCTTCGCTCATGGCGTCGAGCTGCTTGTCCAGATCATCTTCGGCCGACAGATAAATGATCGGCACGCTGACATAGCGGTCGTTATGCCGGATCACCTTGGCCAGTTCAGTACCGGTGCAGGCCGGCATGTACATGTCGAGGATGATCAGGTCCGGCTGGAAATCCGCCAGTTCGGCCATGGCCTGGATCGGTTCGATCAGAGTCCGCGTGACGATCCCGGCGCTATTAAGCAGGCGTTCGGTGTGCAAGGCCTGGGCGCGGGAGTCGTCGATGATCAGCACTTTATAAGGTTCGTA
Source organism: Pseudomonas sp. F-14 TE3482 (assembly GCF_053629455.1). Lineage (NCBI taxonomy): Bacteria > Pseudomonadati > Pseudomonadota > Gammaproteobacteria > Pseudomonadales > Pseudomonadaceae > Pseudomonas > Pseudomonas sp. F-14 TE3482. The sequence goes on along the minus strand of NZ_JBRJII010000001.1, from coordinate 472,313 downwards.
CTGGGCGACGCAGGTCAGGACTTCGATTTTTTCCAGCAGGCTCGAGGCTTCGAGGGTGCCGGTGAGAAATTCCTGGCCGCCGGCACGCACGGCGGCCAGGCGGGTCGGGGTATCGGTTTCGTGCAGGCTGAAAAACAACAGCGGCAAGGGCTGATCGAGACCTTCCTGGGCTTCGGACGCCAGTTTCAGGCCAATGCCGGCGCCGCTGAAGTCGACGTCCATGACAATCGCCGCCGGCAACCGCTCGACCATCGAGGAGCGGAACGCGGCGACACTGTCGAGGGATTGAGCGCTGAGCCCGAAGAATTCCAGTTGTTTGGCCAGCCGTTCGGCCCGGTCGTGATCCTGCAGCATCACGTAGATCGGTTTGCGCAGCGGCGGCAGAAAGGTGTGTTCGAACTGATCGCCATGGCGCAGGCCGGTGCGGGACAGGCGCTGCATCAGACGATTGAGGTCAGTGATCAGTCCGCTGCTCAGGCGTCCGCGGTTGGCGTCCACCGCTTCCAGCGACTGGCCGATGTGGCGCGCCAGCTGGGTATGTTCCGGTTGTTCGAAACGTTCGGCAAAACGCAGCAAGCGCAGATTGGCTTCGCTCAACTCCGACAAGTCGGTGGTGGACCATTCGTTGCGCTGCAGGCGTTGCCATATCTCAAGAATCTGGCGTGCCTGATGAATGACCCGCTGGGCAAAATGGTGCTTGAGGCGCTCACGGCTGGGGTCTTCTGGCTCGGTCATATCCTGACTACTAGTTAGGGTGCATGCTGAGATCGACTGGTGGCTCTATGCTAGCACCTCTTTTCGATTGCATGAGTGTCGTAGGTCAATAATCTGCAAAGCGATGTTATTCAGTTTCAGACCCGTGAGTCTCGGCCAGCGCGTCAATGGGCGATAGAGCCTGATGAATCAGGTGTTTGAGGACATCTCCTGGTCATTTCAAGGCAACTTCCCATGTCTCGGCGAGCCTCGTCTGTCAGGTATTTCTGATTTTTCGGCCAAACGATCCGGTCGGGAATTGCGGCTGATAGGGTTCAGGGATTCCCTTAGTCGCTCGTCCGCAAACCATGACCCAGTGTTTCAAACAACACCCCATAGATGATCAGCGCCTGAACCAAAACAGCACGCCCGTTGCTGACTGTGAATGCAAAGAAGTGCGGCTTTATGGCAGCAAGACCCTTGTTACGGACGTGCCGATCCTGACTTGCTCTGGCCTATGGCGCATCTACCAGCGCGAGGCCGAAGACATCATCGCTCCTGATGGCATCTTGATCGTTGACCCAGTGGAGCGGAATCGAGCGATCAATGCTGCGTATGCCCGACTGTGGTTACACGACTCGCGGTTTCAGTGGGCGGGGCTAGCGGCTTTTGCCTCTAAGCAGGTCGGCTGTGGACTTTTGCATGCGGCGCACAGTGTGGCGCGAATCCGTGATGAGCGGGAAACCAGGCAGCGATTACGAGATAGCCGCCGAGAGTTCGGATTGTTGCGGCTTGATCGAATGGCGGAACAGGCAGAAGCCTTGCGTGACTATAAAGAAGCAGACTCGCGCAATCCTGTTCCCTCTGTTGACCTGCATTTAACGGGGGAGGACTTGTCTGTGGTGCAGCAGCAGTTTCGATATGTGCAGGAGATGATGGCATTGGGTAACACCACGCTGTTTCTGGATATTTTTCCTCTACATGTGTTTTACGCGAAGCGAGGCCTCAAGGAATTGAAAACGTGCCTGAAGGCGCGGGTTGGGATTTTTGGCCATCCGGAATTTCCGATGATTTGGCCAGTAGGGCAGGAAAAGCTCCAATTCGGGTTGCAACAAGACGAAATCTTGAAAGCTTTCGACGCGATTGAAGCAGGCGATGTGGCATTGAGCGTGGAGTATCTGGCAGAGCATGAACAACGAAATATTTTGCAGCCAACTATTTATGAGGACTCGCATCTCGCCGCTTTGCTGCAGGGCAATCATGCGTCTTTTGTTACGGGTTTCCCTTCAGGCGTAGCCCAAGCAATCGAGCTGACACTTACCAGTCAATGTCAGCGACTTGATGATGGGCGCACTATTGGTTTTGGCAATAGTCCTCTGGCCAACCTCTCCGATGTTGAACAGCGCATGGTATTTGTACTCAGGGCTGCCGAACGTTTTAATGATCTGTTGCGCGACGACAACCGTTCTGCTCTAGAACAGTCGATCCGGGAAATCGCGACTGGTGGTGCACCTCCATGAGTTTCCGACGATGGATCGATGGTTGGCGCTTCATACTGCTGATGGTGCTGGCGGTGACGTTACTGCGCTGGTGGATTGACTCTACGCTGGACGACTTCGAAGTCTCACTGAATATCAATGAGCCTTGGGAGGATATGCTTCAGCGTTCAAACGCTGCCATCGGCCCCATACCATCGGGAAAGGTATGGTCCAACAAATCCAGATCCGGCGTATGCCTGCGTTTCAACGACCCTGATTATGGTTTTGTCACGCCACTGGCCCGCTATTTCACAATCACGTCCAAAAACGGACGGGTTGGAAGAGTGCGTTTATCCCCACAAATCGAGCCACTACCGCTTGATGACGCTCTTAAAGTCGTACTGGGCTTGCATGATCAATGGCGCGAGAAAGGCTGGATTGCGGCGAAAGTTCTTGATGATCCTGTGATAGCCGATACGCCTGAATGGCGAGCTTGGCTTCGGGATGGCACAGGGTATGCGATGTCTTTCTGGTTGGCTGGTGATAAGTATCAGCTAAAGCTGGACCTTGAACCGTCCAATCGTTCTCGTCATCGAACTGACCAGCGCTATTTGATCTTCGTCACCCTTGCTGAACCCTGGTTACCTTTCGAAAACGCCGAGCATGCACGGATTCAAGACCATCCGATCGCTTCCTTATTTCCATCCAAATCTGACGGAGCCCCACCATGCCAACTCCCGCCTTCATGACCCTCAAGGGTGAAAGACAAGGCCTGATCAGCGCAGGCGCCTTCACCGAAGCGTCAGTGGGCAACGTCTATCAGCTGGGCCGCGAGGACCAGATCATGATTCAAGCCCTGAGCCATGGCATTTTCGTGCCGAAAGGGGCGGGAGCGGGGCACCGGATGCACAAGCCCTTGATCATCACCAAGGCAATCGACAAAGCTTCGCCGCTGATCAACATCGCTCTGTGTTCCGGGGAGTTGCTCAGCCAGTGCCGCGTCGAGTGGTATCGCACCTCGGCTCACGGAACGCAGGAACATTTCTACACGATGGAGCTGGAAGGCGCGGTGATCGTCGGCGCTGAAGTGCTCATGCCGCATTGTCAGGACCCCGGCACTGCTCACCTGACTCAACTGGAAAAGGTCCACTTCAGCTATCGGCGGATCTATTGGCGGCATGAGGTCAGCCGGACCATGGGCTCCGACGAATGGCGTGCCGAGGCGCAGGAGTGAGGCTGGTCAATGAAATTCATCTGTCCGCGTGGGAACGCCAACATGCGTATCCCCGCGAGCAAGCACTGGACCACGTGCGCCAGGCGTTGCTCGATCGGCAATCCATCGACGGACTCGACGAATTGCGTGCGGCTCTGCTGATCAATATCAACAGCGAGGTGCTGGAGCAGGTCGAGCGTGGCGAGTGGTGGCTGATCCGCATGGAGGCAGACTTGGGTGACTGGGGAGTGCCGACGCCTGCATTCGATCAGTCAGTGATCGAATTGATGAAAAATCCGCCGGTTCAACCCTCGCGATCGCCAAGAATCTTTCGCCTCGTTGACAGCGTAACGGCCGAACCGCTGGCGCAGTTGTCGTACCTCGCAACGGTGGATGGGCAGACTGTCCAGCGTCGAACCGATGGCGAGGGTATCGCCCATCTTTTTGCGCCGGCCGGGGTGCGGCAGATCTCAATGAAGGTCATCGGCGTTTAGCACTGGCATGGATACTTGAGCTTATTGGCAACGGCTGCCGCAGGTTCGGGCAATAATTTTCCGGATAGACCTAACGGCAGGTGCCGGTCAAAGGCACGTTGTTGTATGGTTGTGGTCGAACCGATGAACTCAAGTGATTGAAAGGATATCGCCATGCTGGACTGGAAGAACCGCACAGGCAGCGCGCCTGAGCGTGCCGCTGAACCGAAATCGGCCACCCGCAGTTATTTTGGCGGTCTGTTGTTCAGCCGGGCGCTGGCTACTCTGATTGTTCTTTACCTGTTGGTGGCGATCGCGCTGGGCTGGTACTGGAGCCAGGAGCCGGCGCTGTTCCCGGTTCAGCAGAATGCCCAGGTGGCGGCCGAGAAAGAAGGCAAGCAGATGGTGGTCGGGTACACCACGGTGGAAACCCTCAAGACCGTCGCCGGTACTTTGCTGACCAAGCCGGGTGGCTATATTTCCAACGACCGTTTCCCGCCGGGCCTGTGGATGGACAACATGCCGAGCTGGGAATATGGCGTGCTGGTCCAGGTCCGCGACCTGAGTCGTGCGCTGCGTAAAGACTTCGCCCGTTCCCAGTCGCAGTCCGCCGAAGACGCCGACCTGGCCAAGGCCGAGCCGCGTTTCAACTTCGACAACAAAAGCTGGGTGCTGCCATCCAGTGAATCGGAATACCTGGAAGGCATCAACTCCCTGAGCCGTTATCAGGCACGTCTGTCGGGTCCTGACCAGAAAAGTGCGCTGTTCTATGCCCGCGCCGACAACCTGAACAACTGGCTGGGTGATGTCGGAACCCGTCTGGGTTCGCTGTCGCAACGGCTGTCGGCCAGTGTTGGCCGGGTCAAGCTCAACACCGCGCTGAAAACCGAAGTCCCGGCGCTCGGTCAGGTGCCGCAGGTTGACGAAGAAGTCGTCGAGACCCCGTGGCTGCAGATCGATAACGTGTTCTACGAAGCCCGCGGTCAGGCCTGGGCGTTGTCCCACCTGCTGCGTGCCATCGAAGTCGATTTTGCCGATGTGCTGGCGAAGAAGAACGCCACGGTCAGCGTGCGCCAGATCATTCGTGAGCTGGAAGCTTCGCAAGAGCCAGTCTGGAGCCCGATGATCCTCAACGGCAGCGGCTTCGGTGTGTTGGCCAACCACTCGCTGGTCATGGCCAATTACATCTCCCGGGCCAACGCCGCGGTGATCGATTTGCGTCAACTGCTCAATCAGGGCTGAGTCATGGTCGATAGCTTGATCGATAGCATGCGGGAGGCCGCCCATCGCGCGGCCTCCGATGCCGAACAGATCGCCTGGGTCGACGAGCAGGACAACCTGCTCGGCGCTCTGGTCCGCTCCGAGCTGCGCGAACGCGAGCTGATCGGGCGTGGCACTTACATCATGCTGTTCAATTCCGCCGGTGAGTTGTGCGTACACCGGCGCACATTGAGCAAAGCGATCTACCCCGGTTACTGGGACGTAGCGGCCGGCGGCATGGTGTTGGCCACCGAAACTTACGCCGAATCGGCGGCCCGTGAGCTGGAAGAGGAATTGGGCGTGAGCGGTGTGGAACTAACCGCCCATGATCACTTTTTCTTCGAGGACACCGGCAACCGACTCTGGTGTTCGGCGTTTTCGGCGGTGTGGGATGGTCCGTTGATCCTGCAGCCGGAAGAGGTGCTGGAAGCGCGCTTCATCCCGATCGATCAGGTCATGCTGGAAATCACGCAGAAGCCTTATTGCCCGGACTCTCTGGCAGCTTTACAGCGCTATCTGAAGGCCCGGCAAACCGACGTCGCAAAGAAGGTATAAATTGGCGCCGATTGGCTCTTAGCAAGTCGGCTTTTTGCCGTTACACTGCGCGACCTTTTCAAACTGAACCGGTAATACAGCGATGTATAACGGTCCAGTAGCGCTGCCCCTGCCTGAGTGGGGCTTCGCGGTCGATGGCTCCCTCCCAGGTTGCCGCGACCAGTCTTTGTCCTCCCAAGAGGATTGCCGGTGGCCAAAAAAGCCGCATCCTTCGCCGCCCTTGGTGGCCTGGTATTTTCCACCGACGCAGGTCGTCATTGCCCGGATTGCAGTCAACCGGTGGATGCCTGCATCTGCAAACAAACCGTTATCCCGGCCGGCGACGGCATTGCCCGCGTGCGTCGCGAAAGCAAGGGCCGTGGCGGCAAGACGGTGACCACCATCACCGGTGTGCCGTTGGCCGAAGACGCGCTCAAGGATCTGGCCACTACGTTGAAGAAGCGTTGCGGGACCGGTGGGGCGTTGAAAGACGGGATCATCGAAATCCAGGGCGATCATGTCGAGCTACTCTTGGCCGAGCTGATCAAACACGGTTTCAAAGCGAAGAAGTCCGGCGGCTAGCAGCCTCTGTGAAAACCACCCTCGGCTTGATCCGGCCCCGATTCAATTCTGGTCTGGCGTCGTCTACATGGTTTTCACAGAGCCTGTTCTGACCGGTTTCTAAACTCAGCGCTGAATGCGAGGTCTATGCCCCTTGCATGCAGGCTAATCGTCATTTTCATTCTTTAGACTGCGCCGGCCTGAACCCAGGCGACGCTCTATGACTTCTTTATAGGGGACTTCGATGTCCGTACGACGCACACGCAAAGACGATGGCAGCCAATGGACAGTTGCGGACAGCCGCAGTGTTTACGGGATTCGCCATTGGGGGGCCGGGTATTTCGCGATCAATGATGCCGGTCGCGTCGAAGTTCGTCCGAACGGTCCGACCAGTTCGCCTATCGACCTCTTCGAGCAAGTCGACCAGCTGCGCAAAAGCGGTTTGTCGTTGCCGTTGCTGGTGCGTTTCCCTGACATCCTGCAAGACCGCGTGCGTCAGCTGACCGGTGCGTTCGACGCCAATATCGAACGCCTGGAATACCAGAGCAAGTACACCGCTCTGTACCCGATCAAGGTCAACCAGCAGGAAGCTGTGATCGAAAACATCATCGCCACCCAGAACGTTTCCATCGGTCTGGAAGCCGGCTCCAAGCCTGAGTTGCTCGCTGTTCTGGCGTTGGCACCGAAGGGTGGCACCATCGTCTGCAACGGTTACAAGGACCGCGAGTTCATCCGTCTGGCGCTGATGGGCCAGAAGCTCGGTCATAACGTGTTCATCGTGATCGAGAAAGAATCCGAAGTCGGTCTGGTGATCGAAGAAGCAGCGGCGCTAAAGGTCAAGCCGCAGGTCGGCCTGCGCGTGCGTCTGTCGTCCCTGGCGTCGAGCAAGTGGGCAGACACCGGTGGCGAAAAATCCAAGTTCGGCCTGTCGGCGGCGCAACTGCTGTCGGTGGTCGAGCGTTTCCGCGCTGCCGGCCTGGATCAGGGCATTCGTCTGCTGCACTTCCACATGGGTTCGCAGATCGCCAACCTGGCGGACTACCAGCACGGCTTCAAGGAAGCGATCCGTTATTACGGCGAACTGCGCAATCTCGGCCTGCCGGTGGATCACATCGACGTCGGTGGCGGTTTGGGCGTGGACTACGACGGTACGCACTCGCGTAACGCCAGTTCGATCAACTACGACATGGACGATTACGCCGGTGTCGTGGTCGGGATGCTCAAGGAGTTCTGCGACGCGCAGAGCCTGCCGCACCCGAATATCTTCTCTGAAAGCGGCCGCTCCCTGACCGCTCACCACGCCATGCTGGTGGTTCAGGTGACCGACGTCGAGAAACACAACGACGACGTGCCGAAGATCGATAACAAGGAAGAGCTGCCGGAAACCGTGCAGTGGCTGGTTGACCTGCTCGGCCCGACCGACATCGAAATGGTCACCGAGACCTACTGGCGCGCCACGCACTACATGAGCGACGTCGCCACGCAATACGCCGATGGCAAGCTGACCCTGGCGCAAAAAGCCCTGGCCGAGCAATGCTACTTCGCCGTTTGCCGTCGCCTGCACAACTCGTTGAAGGCCCGTCAGCGTTCCCACCGTCAGGTGCTCGACGAACTCAACGACAAGCTGGCTGACAAGTACATCTGCAACTTCTCGGTATTCCAGAGCCTGCCGGACACTTGGGCCATCGGCCAGGTCCTGCCGATTTTGCCGTTGCACCGTCTCGACGAAGAGCCGCTGCGCCGTGCGGTGCTGCAAGACCTGACTTGCGACTCCGACGGCAAGATCAAGCAGTATGTCGATGAGCAGAGCATCGAGACCAGCCTGCCGGTTCACGGTCTGAACGAAGGTGAAGACTATCTGCTGGGGATCTTCCTGGTGGGTGCCTACCAGGAAATTCTCGGCGACATGCATAACCTGTTCGGTGACACCGACTCGGTGAACATCTACCAGAACGCCGATGGCAGCGTGTACCACGCCGGTATCGAAACCCACGACACCATCGAAGACATGCTGCGTTACGTGCACTTGTCGCCGGAAGAGCTGATGACCCACTACCGCGACAAGTGCGCCAGTGCCCGCATCAGCGCCGCCGAGCGCACCCAGTTCCTCGATGCCTTGCGTCTGGGCCTGACCCGCTCGTCTTACCTGTCTTCTTGAGGTAAGGCTCCGTTCTCATCGGGTTGTCTGAAAATTCTCCGTACAGTGCGGAAATTTCAGATGACCTGGTGCGGGGCTTCTCTTTTTTCAAGTGAAATGAACCACAGACCGGGCTATCCAAGCGATGTGGTCTTCTTTTCACGTAGGTCATTTCCTAAGTTGTATTTCGGCACTCTACTCGGCCATGTCTCTCAGCGAGAATCCCCGGCCGCCCCTCCTGTAGAGAATCGCCGATGTTCGATCCAGTCAACGAGCCGTCATTTCGTCTGGATATAGCGGGTCTTCCCGACCCCTTTGAGGTCTTGGCCTTTACCGGTAGTGAAGCCATCAGCGAGCCCTTTGTGTTCGACGTGGATCTGCTGAACGATGACCCGACGCTGGACCTTGCGAGCCTGCTGTATCGTTCGGCCTTTTTGCATTTCGGGCCCCAGGGGCAGGGTATTCACGGGCAGCTGCTTGGCCTCGTTCAGCTTGGCCATGGCGGTGAGCCCGGGCTATGTCGTGTGCGTCTTGGCCCCAGGCTGGCGTGTCTGGGCCAGCGCTTCAATCAGCGAATCTTCAGCCAGCGCTCGGTGCCGGAGATTCTCGCTCAAGTACTCAAGGAGCACGGCATTGCCGGTAAGGGGCGTCGCTTCGACCTGAGCGGCGATTACCCACCCCGTGATTTCTGTACGCAGTACCGGGAATCAGACCTGCAGTTTCTCCAGCGTCTGTGTGCCCAGGAACGCCTTCATTACCATTTCGAACACTGCGCACGCGCAGGACACTGTTTGGTTTTCGGTGATGGCCTGGGGCAGTTCAGTCGTGGTGAAGAGAGTGTCTTTGAGGGTGAGAGCGAACGGCCAGGTGTGCATCAGTTCAAGCTTCACGGCTGCGGGCAGATTGCCGAAGGCCAGACGAATCTGGCGACGCTGCGCAGCGGTCAACTGATGCCGCTGTCCGGCCACCCGTGTGTGGACTGGAATCGTCTCTGGCTACTGACCCATGTCGAGCATCGAGGGGGGCAGGAGCCAGGGTTGCCCTATAGCAATCAACTGCGCGCCGTTGTGCAGGAAGTGCCTTTCGTGGCAGATCATTCGGTCATGAAACCCAGGATGCACAGCCTGCAACGGGCGTGGGTCGTCGAGGTCGATGAGTCTCAACCGGATCTGTCCAGACCGGTAGCGGTGCAGTTTGACTGGCTTTATCAGGGGGAAGGCGCAGCGCCCAGCCACTGCTGGTTGCCGTTGGCTCCCGAGTTGGGAGACGCGGGCAGTCTGCCGTTGTGCGAAGGGGCGCAGGTGCTGGTGAGCTTTATCGAAGGCGATCCGGATCAACCCTTGATCAGCGGATTTCTTCCCGGCGCAGCGTCGAGCACAGAGCCAGTCATACCCGACCTGCAACCTTCCTTGGTGACCGATGCGAACCTGGCGCTCGACGGCTTGCTGGGCATGCTGCAATCCAGCGAACCCTTGGTGCTGCTGTGCCTGCTGCCCGGCGGCGGCAGTTTCAGTCATTGCACGCAGTCCTTCTGCACCTGTCGGGTGGTGACGCAGTTTGGCCAGAGCGGTGCGGCATGATCGCCGCTCAGGCGCCCGACTCGACTGCGCAATGGTTGTTGCTCGATGTTCCGGGCGAGCCTCAGGCCGGTGCGAATTTGCGGCAACAGTTTGCTCATGCCCGATGGTTCCGCCTGTTCGAAGGCACTGAGTTTCATCCGTTGCGTGAGTACGGCCCGGTATTGGTCGACCTTCGCGAATGCCCGGCACTGATCGAGTTATGCCAAAGTACGCCACACATCTGGAGCGGATTGCTGCTAGCCAGTGAAGCAACGCCATCGCAGTTGCTGGAGCATTTGCGACGCATGCTCACGGTCACGCTGGGTCTGCATCACCGGGCCTTGTTGAGTTACTACAATCCACACACGGCGAGTTATTTTTTCGATGCCTGCGATGCGCAGGAGTTGAGTCGCTGGCTCGGTCCGATCGATCAGTTGCGCTGGTTCGGTGGCACCTGGGCCGACCGGGCGATAGGCTGTCAGGGCTGGCAGCAGTTGTTCAATCCGCAGCTTGCCGTCCGGCCGCTGGCCATTGAAGAAAACCTCAGCCTGCGTCAGCGAGACACCTTGCAAACCTGCCTGCTGGAACAACACGCCTGGCGCTGGAGCCGATCCACCGGCACCGGTTACAACAGCGTATGGGCTTACTTGCAGGAAGGGCTGGCGCTGGGTTTCAGCGAACGTGCGGTGCTCGATGACTGGTTATGGCTGCGCTTGCAGCATCCCGACGCAGTGGCCGGGCAGCCATTGTCGGGAGCCAGCCAGCAGGAGCGTCTCGATAGCCTGCGCAACCTGTGGCAAAACGATCAGCCCTGAACGTGAGGCCGGCCCTCGTTATCCTTTGAACCAGCTATCGTGCTTGCGCAAGTACCAGGCGAATGCGCCAAGGGTCAGGCTGCGCAGCAACATGAACAACAGGAAGGTTATCCACAGTCCATGGTTGCCCAAGCCTTGCAGCGCCCAGGCGAAGGGCAGCAGCAGGATCACCGTCAGCAGCATACCGTTGCGCATTTCCCGGGCGCGGGTGGCGCCAATGAACAGACCGTCGAGCAGGTAGCTCCAGACGGCAATCAGCGGCAGCACCGCGAGGTAAGGCAGGTATAGGAATGCGGTATCGCGCACGCTCTGGATGTCCGTCTGCATCTGGATGAACAGGTGCCCGGCGAACAGAAACAGCAAGGCAAACCCCACACTCGCCAGCAACGACCAACCGCACGCCACCACCAATGAGCGACGCAGGGCTTCTCGGTCGCGAGCACCGATGGCGTGTCCACACAGGGCTTCTACGGCATGAGCCAGACCGTCCAGCGCGTGGGCGGTCAGCAGCAGACCGTTGAGCAGTAACGCGTTGGCGGCGACCGTGGCATCGCCCAGCCGCGCGCCTTGCACGGTGATCAGGAAAAACACTGACTGCAATGCCAGGCTGCGGATGAAGATGTCGCGATTGACCGCCAGCAATGGGCGCCAGCTCTGCCACAACGCCAGCGCTGCCCAGGCGATATGGCCGGGATAGGCGCGCAGAGCCTGGCGGGTCATGAACAGGCCGATCAGCGCGCCGGTCCACTCGGCGATCACCGAGGCCCGGGCTGCGCCGACCACACCCCACTCCAGGCCGAGCACGAACCACAGGTTCAGCGCGATGTTGACCAGATTGGTGCTCAGCAGAATCGCCAGCGGAGCCCGAGCGTTCTGGGTGCCGAGGAACCAGCCCACCAGCGCGTAGCTGGCCAGCGCCGCCGGCAAGCCGAACAGCCGCGTGTGGAAGAACTCGCGGGTTAGCTGATTCAGCTCGGCCGACGGTTGCATGAAGTGCAACGCGACCCCGCTCAACGGCACGCCCACTGTGCCCAACACGATGGCCAGGCCCATGGCCAACAACAGACCTTGCAGCAAAATCTGCCGCAACGCTGCGCCATCTCCGCGTCCGGCAGCCTGGGCGGCGAACCCGGTGGAGCCCATGCGCAGAAAGCCCATGGCCCAGGCCAGAAAGGTATACAAACTGGCGCCCACCGCGACAGCGCCGAGTTGATGAGCATGGGGCAGGTGGCCGATGACAGTACTATCGACCAGTGCTACCAGCGGTACGGAAATGTTCGAGAGAATCATCGGCGCGGCGAGCGCCCAGACTCGACGATGGGTCGGACGGTCGCGCCAGTCGGCAATCAGGTTGGACATGCAGGCTCCTTGGGGGCGCCTGCATTGTAGCGGCACATTCGCAATCTACATCGATCCATTGTGGGAGCGAGCCTGCTCGCGATAGCGGACTGACAGTCAACTTGGATGTTGAATGTGCCGGCATTATCGCGAGCAGGCTCGCTCCCACAGGGGATGGTGGTGTTAATGAACAATCCAGCTCAGCAACCACAATCCCAGCAGCAACCAGATAATCCCCATGATGATCGACGCGTTCATGAAGGCGCGGATCGCTGCCCACAGCAACATCAGCCCGATGATCAGCGTGATGATGCTGATGATCGAAGTGTCCATGCCCAGCGCCTGGGCCAACCCTTCGACAAAATTGCTGCCGGCGTTGCTCAACAGGTTGAACAGACCACTGAGGGCATCGATGATGAACCGGATGGCCGAACCGATTATCTGGCCGAGCCATTCGAAAAAGCTTTCTACCTGCATGTGTACGTCCTGATGGAGTGATGGCGTGGTTGCCGGATCCGACCGTTGGGCTATTGATTGTGTTACCGAGTTCCCGTAGGAGCTGCCGAAGGCTGCGATCTTTTGGAGTATGGCGCAAAGTGCGCAGGCACAACGCTGCTACTTGCCTTCACCCGCCATCCCCCTGAAGCTATACGCCTTCAGGAGAGCCCGATGAACCTTGTTGAACTGACCGAACGCCTGCACGCCATTCGCGACCGCAATGACTGGCGGCAATTTCACAGCCCGAAAAACCTGGCCATGGCCGCGAGCGTGGAAATGTCCGAGCTGGTGGAGATTTTCCAGTGGCTGACCGAAGACCAGTCCCGCCAGTTGCCGGCGGACAAGCTCGCCCATGTCGGGCAGGAAGTCGGCGACATCGTGTTGTATCTACTGCTGCTGTGCAGCGAGTTGGGGTTGGACATGAATGAAGTGGTGCGCAGCAAGCTTGCGGACAGCGAACGGCGGTTCAGCTGATGAGCGACCGTCATTTCGATCAGCTGGCGACTCGCTTCGCCGAAAAAATCTACGGTGGCGCCAAAGGTGCGATCCGGCTCGCGGTGCTGCAAGCCGACCTGGCCGAAACCCTGCCGGACCGACCGTTGCGCGTCCTGGACATCGGCGCCGGCCTGGGCCACATGTCGTTGTGGCTGGCCGAGCGCGGTCATCAGGTGACCCTCGCCGAGCCCGCCGAACCGATGCTTGAAGGCGCCCGCCAGCGCTTCGCCGAAGCCGGGCAGACGGCGACGTTCATCCAGGCGCCGTGGCAGGATCTGCTCGGTCAGCTCACTGAACCTTACGACCTGGTGCTGTGCCACGCCGTGCTGGAATGGCTGGCCGAACCCCATGCGATTTTGCCGGTACTGCATCAGTTGACGAAGCCGGACGGCTGGTTGTCCCTGGCGTTCTACAACCGCGATGCGTTGATCTACCGCAACCTGCTAAAGGGTCATTTCCGCAAGATGCGCAAGAACGACATGGCCGGCGAAAAGCAGAGCCTGACGCCGCAGCAGCCACTGGATCCACGGGAACTGGCGGCGCAACTTGAGAGCATGTGGCAGGTCGAAACCCAGAGTGGGGTGCGGGTTTTTTATGACTACATGCCAGTGGAATTCCAGGGCCGCGTCGAACTGCCGGACTTGCTGGAAATGGAACTGGCCCACCGCCGTCACCCAAGTTTCGCCGGGCTTGGGCGCTACCTGCACTGGATCTGTCGGCCGATCTGAGCGGAGCGGAAATGAAAAGTCGTTCAGGGTTACTGGTGATCTGTCTCGGGTTGGCGGCCTGTCAGGGCAGCAACCCTTATGTCGCGACGTCCAATCCTCTGCCACCGGCACCGCCTCAGGCCGCCACCACCTTCGACCGCAGCGCCTACCCGGCGCCGCCACGCGATTACGGCCGCTATCGCAGCTGGGCCTGGCTCAACGGACGCCTGCCACCGGGCACGGCCTGGGCCGACTCGGCGCAGGTGGCCGAAGCGGTCAGTAATGCCCTGGATCAACGCGGCTTGCGCCCACTGCACGACAACCGCCCGGCGGACCTGTTGGTCAGCGCCGATTTGCATCTGGAAACCCGCTTGCGTCAAGTGCAGGACGACTATGGTTACGGCGGGGGTTATTACGGCGGCGGTTATAACCGCTACGGCAGCGGTTACGGCATGTACAACACGGTGCCGGTCATCCGCACTTATCAGGTACAAGTCGTGGTGGTGCGTGTCGAACTGTTCGACGCGAGCACTGGCCAGCCGGTATGGAATGCCAGTGCCGAAACCAGCAGCCAGGGCACCCAGAGCGAGCGTGCCGATGCCATACGCAAAGCTGTCGAAAAGGCCATGTCGGCGTATCCTCCTAGTTAGCTTCCCGTACAGGAAGCCTCCCGCAGGTGCATGTCTTCTACCGGAGAAAAATCATGTTCCGCCGTCTCGCTTTACTGGCCATGGCCGCGCTGCTCACTGCCTGCGCCGCCAACCAGGTCAATCATGACTTCGATGCCAGCCGCGACTTTGCTGCCTATCGTAGCTGGAGCTGGAAAGAGCCCGCCGTGCAATACCGTCCCGATGATCCACGGATCAAGAGTGACCTGACCGAACAACGCATCCGCCAGTCCGTTGCCGATCAGCTGGATCAGCGCGGCTTGCGTCCGGCCGCCGCCGGCGCCAGTCCGGATCTGAAGGTGCAGGCCTACCTGATCGTCGAAGATCGTCAGCAGCAGGTGACCACTCACTATGGCGGTGGTTATGGTGGTCCATGGTACGGCTACTGGGGCGGGCCGATGTACAACGAAACGCGCAACATCAGCTACAAGGTGGCGACCATTCAGATCGACCTGCTCGATGGCAAGGACGGCAAACTGGTGTGGCGCGGCAGCGACGAGCAGACGCTCAGCCGCACACCGAACCCGCAGGATCGTAGCAATAAAATCCACGAGACGGTCGGACGGATACTAGCCAACTATCCACCGCGCTAAACCGACACCACAGATCCGTTGTGGCAGCGGACCTGTGGCGAGCGAGCTTGCTCGCGTTGGGCTGCGTAGCAGCCCCAAAAATCTGACAACCACTGCCGATTTTTGTGAGCGCTACGCACTCAAGCGGGAGCAAGCTCCCTCGCCACAGGTTTCTCTGATTCAAGACTCTCTTTTGTAAACAGCATTGCCCTCCCACATTGAGTTTTTGTTGTCTTGGATGGCGAGTTGCCAGCAATCTGGCCAACCCTTGTCTACACTGCTTCTCACCAATGGAGGTAACCCTCGCCAGTGCGCCGGCAAAGGAGTGCGCCATGTCTCCCTGCTTGCAGTTTCGTAGCCCGGCCCGGCAACGGGGAGCGATCGGTTTGATGGCGGTGCTGACCCTGGGCATGGCCTTGGTGTTCTTGCTGGTCGTGGTCGATAGCGGCCGCCTGTACCTGGAAAAACGCAGCTTGCAACGGGTGGCGGATATGGCCGCGCTGGAGGCTGCCACGCGCAACGGTGATTGCGCCGTGGGTGCCACCGCTACCGTCTATGCCACCGCCAGTGCCAACCGCAACAACTTCTCCCTTCCTGACTCCACCCGCAGCTTGGCGGTAGCCTGTGGCACCTTGAGTCTGGACGCCAATAATCTTCGGGTTTTTACGGCTGATCCGAGCAGCAGCGAAGCCATTCGGGTGACCGTCAGCCATTCGATCCTGCAGAGTTTTGCCGGTGGTATTGGTGCCGTGTTCGGCGGTGCTCCAGCCGGTGCGACCCTCAACCTGACCGCGACCGCCGTCGCAGCGTTGCCACCTCCGCTGGCATCGCTGACCATTCGCAGTACGGTGCTGACTATCGATACCAGCAAGTCGGCCACCCTTAATGCGTTGTTCGGTGGTTTGTTGGGCGGCAGTCTGAACCTCTCCGTGGCGGGTTGGGAGGGGTTGCTGAACAGCAATATCAGCCTGCTCGGTTACCTCGATCGACTGAAGGTAGACCTCGGCGTCAACGCTGCCGGGTATAGCCAGGTGTTGGGCACTTCGGTGGCCGTCAGCCAGTTGATCCAGACCGCCGTCAACGTGCTGGACCCCGGCGGCACTCTCGGCGCGACGGCGACCATCGTCGGTCTGCAAGCACTCAAGGTTGCCGCAGGCTCCACGACCGTGGTGCTGGGCAATTTGTTGCACGTCGAGAATGGCAGCAACATGTCGGCGTTGGCGACTAACGTGAGCGTGTTCAACCTGATCGAAGGCATCGTGCAACTGGCCAACAAGAAAAACGGTCTGGTGGCGACGCTACCGATCAATCTGGCGGGGCTGGCGCAAATCACGGCTCGAGTGCAGGTCCTGGAGCCGCCGCAACTCTCGGCAATCGGCAACCCGAAAAACGCGGCGCTGGATCCACTGGGCCCCAATCGGATCTACGTGAGAACCGCGCAGGTTCGCACATTGCTGTCGATCGACTTGCCGGCACTCGACGCCATCGTGGCGCTGGTCAATGCGGTAACCGATCTGGCAGGACCGCTGACCAACACCCTAAACGCCTTGCTCAATCTCAACCTGGTGGCGGTGCTCAATTCACTGACGTGTGCCTTGGGCGTACCCTGCCAGACACCCGACATCATCGTGTTGCCGGGGCCGATACGGCTCGACGTGGCGCTGGAGGTCGCCAGCGCCAGCAGTTACGTCACGGCCTACAGCTGCGTCAGTAACACCAACAAAACCCTGACCACCAACACCAGTACGTCGCTGGTGAACCTGAAAATCGGCCGGATCGATGCGGCCAGCATGTTCGGCAGCAACACCACACCGCCGGCGGTCACGGTGCAGCCGTTGAAGGTGATCGATATCGGGATCAAAACCTGTCACCGGATTCTGTTTTTGCCCATTACCTGCGATCCGCGGGTGCCCGGCGTCGGTGGCGGCATCGATATCGTGGCCGACACCAGCGTGGCGGCGAACGCCAACATTTCCCACGTGTACTCCGCACCACCGGCCAGCAGCCTGCCGGAAATCAATCAGCCACCGTTCTACTACTCATTCACCACCAGCAGCATCGTCAGCAGTCTGCTCAATACCCCGCTTAATATTCACGTGGACATGTATGGCCCGTCGGGCAGTCTCGTCAGCGGTCTGGGGACGATCCTGAGCAGCGTCACTACCTTGCTGGTCAGCGCGATCAACAGCGTGCTCAGCCCGTTGCTCGACAGCTTGATCAACACCTTGCTGTTAAGCCTGGGGATCGATTTGAACAAGGTCGACGTCGGCGCCAACCTCAGCTGTCACTCGGGGCGCGCGACGCTGGTGATCTGATCGTCTGTGGCAATCGGCAACTCGATACAAAACCGCGCGCCCTCGGTCGAGTTTCTTACACTCAACTTACCGCCCATGTTTGCGACGATGCCGTAACTCACCGACAACCCGAGCCCGGTGCCGACACCCACCGGTTTGGTGGTGAAGAACGGTTCGAAAATCCGCTCCAGCAGCCGTGGATCGATACCGCCGCCGTTGTCCTCGACCCACAGTCGCACCGAGTATTCATCACGTTCGGCGTACACCGAGATCCACGGTTTGAACTCCCGGTCGGCCTCGCGCTTACTCAGCAGCGCATCCCTTGCATTGACCATTAGATTGATCAACACCTGTTCCAGTTGATCGACGTAACCGCGCACCTGTACCTCAAATCCGGTCTCGCTGACCCGCAGCTCGACCCCTTTGCCGCGCATGCCTTCGGACAGCAGAGACAGCGTGCCTTCGATGGCTTGCGCCGGATTGAACGGGTGTTGCTCGATCTCCGAGCGCCGACCGAATACCCGCATGTGATCCACCACCCGCGCGGCGCGCTGGACTTGTGCGTCGATGCGGTTGAGTTTGTCTGTCAGGTAATCGATTTGCGCATCACCATTGCTCAGGCGCTTGAGCACATTGACGATGGCCATGCGCATCACATTCAGCGGCTGATTGATTTCATGGGCCAGCCCGGTGGCCATTTCGCCGAGGGTGGCCATTTTCGCGCTCTGGGTGAGCTGTTGCTGGGCACGCCGGACTTCGGTGTTGTCACGGCCCACGGCTTGAATCTCCAGCAAGCGACCCTGCTCGTCGAACACCCCGCGATCCGACCAGACCCACCAGGCGTGTTCCCGTCCCGGCAGTTGCAGGTTGATTTCCGCGGTACTGACCGGGAACTCCGGGCTCAGTCGACTGAGCCGCTGGAGGAACGCTTCGCGTTGTTCCGGCGACATCCAGCTGCCCAGGCTCACCCCCGGCAGTTGCTCGGGCTGGCATTCCAGGTAAGTCGCCAGGGGGCGGTTGCCGAAGGTCAGCGTCAGGTCTGGAAGGTAGCGGCAGATCATCGCCGGGGAATCTTCCACCAGGATCCGATAGCGCTCTTCACTCTGTTTTACTTGCTCGGCGGCCAGGGTCGCTTCGGTGACATCCAGCCACAGGCCCACAGCTTCTACCGGCAGCCCGAGGTCATCGCGCAGCAGTTTGGCTTCGTCCAGCAGCCAGTGGTAATCGCCACGACTGTCGCGTAACCGATAACGGGCACGCACCGAACCTTCGCGCAGCAGTTGCCGGGTGCGCTCGAAATAGCCGTCGCGGTCCTCGGGGTGGACCCGTTCCACCAGCGCGCCGGCAGCGCAATCAGCGAGCGACCAACCGAGTAGCGGCAACAAACTGTCGCTGAAAAATGTCGGTTGCAGCGCACCTTCGACATAGCGCTGCACGTAGATCACCGCCGGTGAACTGGCGATCAGGTTGTCCAGCCGGGCATGGGCGGCAGCGGCGTTCTGCTCCTGATTTTTGATGTCACTGATGTCGAGCATGAAACCCACCAGCCGCCGGTTTCTGCCGATGCCCAGGGCCTGACCTTGCAGTCGATACCAGATCGGCGTTTGTGCCGCGTCGGGACGATGCAGGCGTACGCACAGCAGTAACGGCGCGCCTTCATCCTGCAAGGTTTGCAGGCGAATCGTCAGCTCTTCACGGTCGGCGGGGTGGATCTGTTCGAGCCAGTCGTGCAGCGGCAAACGCGTGCTCGCAAGGTTCAACGTACCGGCCAGCGATGGCGCCAATTGCACCTCGGCGTTGTCACTGAAGACCTCCCACCAACCGGTGCCGAGCAAGGCTTGCAGAGACTCCAGCCGCTCCAGTTGCAGATGGTGCTGATGCTCGTGCAAGCGCTCAAGCAGCGGGCCGGCCAGGGCGGCGGTGAGTTGCAACCAGTCGCGCTCGCTCAGATCCGGGGCACGCTGTTGCACCGGGTAGAAACCACAGAGCAGCCAGGCCACCACGCCCTGGGCATTGTGGTAAGGCACCGCGAACCCTTCGGCATTGCCGAAGATGCCTTGCAGGCGCGGGTGTTCGCTGGGAATCAGTTGCTGAGGGGCGGAGCCATTCAAACTGTCGAGACCGGTGCCCAGGCGTTGGTCGATTTCCCACAATAGGGGGGCATCGAAGGCTGCGTAATGCTGGTGAATCAGCCAACCCTCGGCCTGTTCATCGAGCAAAGCCATGGCGATGCAGGGGATCTGAAAGCGCTGGGCCAGACCTTGCAGTTGCTCCGCCAGCACCTCGGGCAAGCGCGTCAGGCTGCACAGGCGCAACTGTTCACTGACCTGCGCCGCGAGCAACTGGCATTGTTCACGGCTGCGCGCTTGTCGACGTTCGAGCAGCAGGTCGCCGATGTCGATCAACTGCAACAGCCAGTTTTCGCCCAACGGCTGCACCCAGCCACGCAGATGCAGCGGTTGTTCGCCGAGGCTGAAAAAATCCAGGTCCAGGCTTTGTCCTTGCCACTCGGCGGGTGCACCTTCGACCGACAGGGCGCTATGGGGCATGAGGTAATCGAGCAGATGCGGTGTCTGCGCGCCGGGCATTTGTTGCGCCAGCAGATGCCGCAGCGGGCCGGTCAGCTGAATCACCCGGCCTTCGTCATCCAGATGCAGCTGCAAACCGACACGTTGCACGCTCGGAGGGTCAGCACTGGTCGAGGGCTGCTGCGGTTGGCGATTGAGCAGGCGCCCGAAGAGTTTGTCCCCGGAACTCAAAATTGCAGGCTCGAGCGGGCGGTAAGGGTCGCCGGCAGATTGGGCACCGAGCCGATCCCCGGCAGCACCAGAAACGGCAGGACCTGATTCAGTTTACTGGTGGGGTAATTGATGGTGACCGTCAGCACGCCACCGATGTAGGTGGCACTGGCGTCGGTGGCCACATTGAAGTTCAGCGCTGCGGGAATCCAGGCCAGTTGCCGGGTCAGTTCGGTGGTCGCTATGTTTCTGACGGCGGTGTCGTAATTGGCGGTGCTCGGGTCCAGCGCCACACTGCGGCGCACCGCTTCGGCCGTCGATTGATTGAACGATTGCATCAGCAACAGCGGCAGGCTGTAACTCACCAGCCCATAAAACACGGCGAAAAAGATGATGAACACCAAAGCGAACTCAATCGCCACGGCACCTTTTTGTTTGCGGGGGAGGCCTGTTTTCATGAGTGCGTCTACCCTGACCATCACGACGTAGTATCAGCATAGAATCATTCAGCCAAAACGGACGTTTTTTACCGGATGCAGAACTTTGTCCTACTTATCTGGCTGACGCTTTGCGCAGCACAGGATGTCCGAGAGCGGCACATCGCCAATGGCCTGACCCTTGGCGCGGGTGTACTGGCGCTGGCGTATCTGTTGTGGACGGGCACCACATGGTTGGGGGCCGAGGCGGTGCAGGGCGGCTGGGCTTTGTTGTTGGCCCTGGCCTTCACCTTGCCCGGTTATGCATTGAAACGCCTGGGGGCGGGCGACGTGAAACTGATGGCGACGCTGGGCCTTGCGACGGACGGTATGCACCTGCTCGGCGGCTTCATCGGCGCCGGATTGGCCAGTGCATTCTGGCTGCTGCTGGCGCCAAGACTCTGGCTGTATATGGGGCAAGGGCTTAGGGATCGTCTTCGTTACCTGGGACCGGGAACGTCAAAAAAGCAGCCCTTTGCGCCGTTCGTGCTGGTGGGCATGTTGCTTACTCTGGTCTGGCTGCATTAGTTGCCGGGCGCCACTCGTTCTATGTACATAGTTGGAAAGTGCGTCTACTTTCAAAACAGTTGTTGTACAGCCTGTGGAAGTGGGTACAGGAACGGTCAAGCCTGGAGTGACACGTGAACAAGCGTATCTCGGCAATAAAAGTCCTTGTGGTCGATGACGAACCATTGATTGTCGAAGAACTGTGCGAGTTCATCGAGCGCAATGGTTATCGCTGTGTTCCTTGTCAGTCCGGCAAGCAGGCGATCGAGCGTTTCAGTGAATACGAGGATATCGGTCTGGTGCTCTGTGATTTGCGGATGCCTGACATGGATGGCATTCAGCTCGTCCAGGCGTTGCAACGGTTGTCCGGCAAACACCGGGCGTTCGAGGCGATCATGCTCACCGGCCGCGCCGACAAGCAGGACGTGATCAAGGCCTTGCGCGCCGGGTTCGCCGACTACTATCAGAAACCGATTGATCTGGTTGAGTTGCTCGAAGGTTTGCAGCGCCAGGAAGTGGTCTTGCAGGAGCGGCAGAAAAACCTGCAGTTGGGGCATTTGAGTCAGAAGCTGCAATACCTTTGCGAGTCGATCGACGAGTTGTACCAGGATCTGGACAAGGTTCGTCGGGGGCCGTCTTCGGTGTCTTCGTCGGACTCGGCTGATGGTGCATTCAGTGAGGCGGAGCGGGTGGAGATGCCGGCGGTTTTCAATCAGCTGTCGCCACGGCAGCTGGAGGTGGCGCGGTTGGTGGGCAAGGGGCAGACCAATTATCAGATTGCCTGTGAGTTGGGGATTACCGAGAACACGGTGAAGCTTTATGTGTCGCAGGTGTTGCGGTTGACGCATATGCATAACCGCACGCAAGTGGCGTTGGCGTTGTCGCCCGGTAATGCTGGTGTGCGGCGGCTTACTGCGCACTGAGTTTTTTTGAAGGCTGCAATCTTTTGATCTTGGCGGCCTTATAGCCGACCAATCTTTCTCTGATATACACCGTTCAACTGTGGGAGCGGGCTTGCCCGCGAAGGCGGCCTGACAGCCGACCTGTATTTTGTTGACTGAGTACATATCCATTTCTGCGGTAACGGCCGCTTATGGTTTCGCCCTTACGGCGAGTCCCTTTTGGCAAACGCCCCAAAAGGAACCAAAAGGTCTCGCCCCAAGCGTACGGCCCCTCGCTGAGGCTCGGCGTTCCTTCGCTCCGGTATCCATCTGGGGGCATCGCCCTACGGTCTGCTTCGCTACGACCTACATGCGATGAGTTCGACTGCGTCGAACGGCGCTACGCGCCAATCCCCAGATGAACACCGGAACGAGGCCTCCCGAAGGGGCGGGTGGATCAAAATCAAAAGCCAGATCAAAAGCTGCAGGCGAGCTAACGCTCGGCCTGTTGAGTGGTGAGGGGCGGGTGCACGCCGCTCCACTGTGGGAGCGGGCTTGCCCGCGATGGCGGCCTGACAGCCGACCAATCTCTCGCAGATGCACACGGCTCAATTGTAGGAGCGAGGCTTGCCCGCGAAGGCGCCCTCACAACCAACCAATCTCCCCCAGACATACGCTGACCCACTGTGGGAGCGACCCTGCTCGCGATGGCTGCCTCACAGGCAATGATGTTTATCGATCGATAAAAACATCAGAACCTTCCCACATGTTTTTCAGGTTGCCCGTCGGACGCTGCGTCTCTAGCCTTTGTCCGTCGCTGACAATTCAGCGACCGGGCGTCGCGGCTCGATTCTTGAGGCATAATCGCTCCACCAAACCACAACACTTTTGGGTGTCTGTCGTTTCGTGTCATGGCGACTGTGCGCGGGATACCTTCGGGTATGCCGAGCTGCCTCGGGGATCGGTCCGCGAACCCGCGTACAGCTGCCACCCCAAATTGCGTCGCGGCAATTTGGAAGTGGCTCCATTTCATCCCAGAGGTGTAATCATGTTCAAAGCAACCCCGAATCCCCCAGAAACTGACAACGTTTCCCCTTACGAATCTGCTGATTCAAAAAAACTCCACGACGCCGCTAACCGCGCGCTCGATCACTACCTCAACCCATCCGCCCTCAAAGCCCCCGCGGCCCGCAAGCCGAGCACGATGTATATGGTCGCGCCGGATATCAAAGACGAAGACCTGTTGGCCCACACCTGTGAATCGTTGGCCCAGGCCAGTGTGATGGCGGGTGATTTTGCGGGGTATCTGGAAGGGCCGCACCGGCACACGGCGATGGCGATTCAACAGATCGTCATGCTGGCAGAACTGGCGGTGAACCGGATGTTGGATAACGTGGGCGTACCAAAACCCGCGCCACACAGCTGATCCCCTGTAGACGCGAACTGTGGCGAGGGAGCTTGCTCCCGCTTGAGTGCGCAGCACTCACAAGATCTTTGGTATATCAGAGATTTTGGGGCCGCTACGCAGCCCAGCGCGAGCAAGCTCGCTCGCCACAGGTCGCCCCTACGGGATGGCCTTGTGCTTTTCAACGACCAAAAGCCCGGGCCAATGCGCTGAAGCTGGGGCCGGCCAGTACGATCAGCAACGCCGGGAACAGAAACAACATCATCACCACGGACATTTTCGCGGACATCTTGGAGATGTATTCCTGCAAGCGTGTCAGGCGCCGGTCATCGAGCAGCATTTTGAGCCCCAGCAGTGATTTCATGGCGCCGCCGCCCTGGTGGATCAATTGCTGAAGTATCACGCAGGTGTCGGTGAATTCGTCCACCGCCAGTAACTGGGTGGCCTTGTTCAGTTCTTCGCCCAGTTCCAGGCCGGAATCGACCCGGGTCAGTATCAGGCGCAGTTCATGGGTCAGGGCCGGCAGTAATTGTTTGCCTTCGATGCTCAGTACTCGCAGCGACTGCTCCACCGCCATACCGGATTCGAACAGGATGCGCAGCAGTGGAATGAAGGTCGAAATCTCGATCGCCAGTTGTTTTTGCCGACGGTGTGCGGCAGCGGCCAGCAAGCGTTTGGGCAGCAAGTAACCAAGAGCGGTGGCGAAGGCCGGAGTGATCCAGTGGTTGTTCACCTGCGGGAAGAACACGCTCTGGATCAACAGACTCAGGACCAACGCAAGCACCGGTGTGCCGATCTGGCAGGCGGCGAACAGCGAGCGTTGCCGGGCGCTGCGCCAGCCGAGGCGGTTGAGCAATATTTGGGTTTCGTTGTCCAGTTTGACCGAGCGCTGACCGATGCGGCTGTCGCCCAGCGCTTGCAACCAGTGACTGACGCGATGGTCGTTCAGCGGTTTGCCGTCCAGTCGTTGAGCCACTTGGCGAGCACGCCGATGTTGGTCCAGCAGCCCACTGAGCAGCAACAGCGTGGCCCCGAGAAACAACAGTGCGCTGATCAGCAGGGCTATTTTCATACGCTGCGCAACATGCGCCACAGCGCCAGGCAACCCACCACCTGCAGGCCAAACGCGGTCGCGAGCATCATTTGCCCCGAGCTGCTGTTCCACATGGCGAGCAGGTATTTCGGATTGGACAGCAAGAAGTAGCCGGCGAGCCCCACAGGCATCAGGGCCAGCACCATCGCTGTGATGCGGGTTTCGCCCGTCATGGCGCGCAGTTGGCGCGCAGCCTGGTCGCGTTCACGGACCATTTTGATCAGGTTCTCAAACAGCTCACTGGCATTACCGCCGTAGCGGTGATTGACCTTCAGGCCCAGCGCAAATAATCGAAACTCGTCTTTCTCGTACAGTTCGGCGAAGTCCGTGACAGCGTCAGGCAGGCTGACGCCCAGGTGCACATTGCGCTGAACCCGGCCCATGGCGTTCTTCAGTGGGTCTTCGGCGGCGTCGATGGCGACCAGCACCGCATCGGCCAGGGTGCGTCCGGACTTCAGACTTCGCACGGTGTGATCGAGCAACGGCGGCAGTTGTTCGATCATGCGCTTGAGCCGGCGCTGGTAGCACCAACTGATGTACAGCCGCAGAGCCAGAGGTGGCAGCAGCAACAACGCCAGCAAACCGATCCAGCTGGCGAGGGCAAACCCCAGCAAAATGCCCACGGCCCAGAGCAACAGCCACAACCTCAGGCGCTCGGTGGGACGACCGAGGCCGGCGCGTAGAAAGGCCCGTTCCAGGCCGGCCCAGGATGATTTCGCCACCGCCAGTTGCGGTTGCCCCTGCATCAAGCGACCGAGGGTTCGATCGATGCCGGTCTGGCGCAGACCGTTGTAGAACAAACGGATCGACAGGCCCAGCAATGTCAGGCAAATCAGGATGAGCAGCGCCGGTTTGAGCATGCCGTGATCCTTTAGTGCGATAAGGGAGAAAGCGCCGATTCGCGACGCAGCTTTTCGCCGGCGGGGTTGACCGCCTCGCGCAGAAAACCGAAACCGGTGCGTCGGTCGAAGCGGAACAGCGTATTGGTCACATAGATGTCATCACGAATACCCACGACCTCCACCACTTCGCTGACGCAGCGGCGGCCATCGGGCAGGCGCGTCAACTGGATCACCACGTCCAGCGCCGCACAGATCATTTGCCGCAGTGTGCGCTCAGCGATGGTGCGTCCGGTCAGGCCCACCAGGGTCTCCAGGCGCAACAGCGCATCCTGGGCATTGTTGGCGTGCACGGTGCTCATGGAACCGTCATGCCCGGTGTTCATCGCGGTGAGCACGTCGACCACTTCGACACCGCGAATCTCGCCGAGGATGATCCGGTCCGGGCGCATCCGCAGTGCGTTGCGAATCAGGTCGCTGGCCTTCACTTCGCCGTGGCCTTCGGCATTCGGCGGTCGGGTTTCCAGGCGTACCACATGAGGATGGCCCAGTTGCAGTTCGGCAACGTCTTCGATGGTGACCAGGCGTTCGTGGGGGGCGATCAACTGGCTGAGAATGTTCAGCAGTGTGGTCTTGCCGGTGCCGGTACCGCCACTGACAAGGATGTTGCAGCGCTTGCCTACGGCCTCCTGAATAAATTCAAAGATCGCCTGATCGATGGTTTGCATCGCCATCAGATCGGAGCTTTTGAGCATGTCCTTGCGGAATTTTCGAATCGACAGGCACGGGCCATCGAGGGCAATGGGCGGGATGATCGCATTGACCCGGCTGCCATCGGGCAAACGCGCATCGACCATTGGTGAAGACTCGTCGAGCCGTCGGCCCAGGGGCGCGAGAATCCGTTGCATCACCCGCTCGACGTGATGGTCGTCGATGAATCGCAGGTCGCTCAGGTGCAACACACCCTCGCGTTCGACGAACACCCGGTGTGGGCCGTTGACCAGGATTTCGGTCACCGTCGAATCACGCAGCAACACCTCCAGGGGGCCGAACCCGGTGAGCTCGTCGACGAGTTCCTCGGCCAGTCGCTCCATCTCATAACGGGAAATCGCCAGGTGCAGACGGGCGATGTACTCGGCGACTTTGTCGATGACGAACTGCGACAGCATTGGCCGCGAACCTTCCAGCAGGTTTTTTCCGGACTCTTCGATGGCGTCGATGATGTAGCGGTGCAGCACCAGTTTCAGGCCTTCGTGGTCGGTATTGCCGGCCGGCCCGTGGGAGGGGGCGCCGAAGAGTTTTTCGCCGCTCATGGCGCGCCCCTCAATCGGTCGAACCAGCCAGCCTTGGGTTTGTCCAGGTCTTCGGAGCGTTTGGCCAGGCGTTCACCGAGGGCGCGCAGGCTTTGGGTCAGGTTTTCGCGCGGGGCCAGCTCGAACAGGCTCACCCCCTGATTCTTGGCGTTGAGCCGTACTTCCGGGCTGTAGGCAAGGACCGCCATAACCTCCATGCCGAAGCTTTTGCTCAAGGTATCGGAGTCTGGCGCGACGTTGCGCAGATAGCGGTCCACCAGCAACCTGGCGTGATCGAGCTTGAGGCCTTTTTCGCGCCAGCGGCCGAGCACCTCAAGGTTGCGTCGGCAGTCGAGCACATTCTGATCGGTGTACCACAGCAACTTGTCGCAATGGCTGACGAAGGTGCGCAACGCTTCGCTGTCCGACTGGCCAGTGAGGTTCACCACGATGTGCTGGAAATGCTGACGCAAGGCGCTGAGCAGCATGTACAGCTCGGCGGCACTGGTCTGTTCCAGTGGTTCGTCGTTGCTGGCGTAGGCGAGAATCCGCAGCCCGGCGTCACACGTGGTGAAGGCACTGTCGATCAGCGTCGCGTCCAGGCGCCGCAGATGGCGCAACGCATCGCCAAAATGAAACGAGCTCTCCAGCCCCAGCAACGCAAGGCTGTCGCCACGCGGCAGGCCCAGATCCAGCAACAGCGTCTGCTGACCGCTCTTTTGCACCACGTGCGCCAGGTGGTTGGCGAGCAATGCTCCATCGGCATTGCTCTGCGCACCGTAAAGCACGGTCAGGCCACCCTGTTGACTCTGTTGCATATTCGGCGTCACGGTCGGCAGGCGTTTGCTCAGGCGTCGCACCAGCCCGGCAACTTCACTGGAACGCGAGCCGTAAGAGACGAAATCCCGCGCACCGGCGCGCATGGCATTGAGCACGAGTTGGTTGTCCATGCCGTCGCCCAAGGCAACGATTGCCAGCATCGGTTTGGCTTCCAGAGCACCCTCGATCAACGCGCTCTGGGCCACCACATGCTCCCGGTCCAGCCCCACGAACACCAGGTTGGCGAAGGTCACGTCCACCAGCGTCAAGAGTTCATCGAGGTTGCCGCCACCGGCGCTGATCACCCGGCCCAAAGGGGCAAGCGCACCTTGCAGCCACTCGAAGTCGGTGCTGTTGCGCGTGATCGCGAGGAACGTCTGACTCAGGTTCTGGGGTTGGCTCATAGCGATAATCCGCCGCGTTTATCGAAGTGGCCGTTGTCGAGGAAGTACCGCGTGAAGCGTCTGCGCATGGAGAAGCGTCCTCGCTGGTTTCAGGGCGTTTGTTGGGTGACTTCATTGCCGCGGATGACCTCCACGCTCGACTTGCGCGGTGCTGCGCCGCCGGTGGCGGGTTTGGGTGTACCGTTCAAGGCCAGTTGACTGAATTGCACCAGTTCGCGATTGGCACTGGCCAGGCTCGCCTTTGAGTCGCGGTTGCCAGCCCAGTATTGGTTCAGACGTTTTTCCTCGGCGCTGCGCACGGCCAGGCGCAAAACCCCAACTTGAGCCGCGAGCATCAGGCGACTCAAGAGGGGTTCAGGAACGGCAAGCAAAACGGTGCGAGCGCTGGCGCGCAGTTGGTCTTGCTTGAGTCGCTCCTCGTGACTGCGCGCCGGGTTGGCAGGCAGGCCATCGTTCATCAGCCCCAACTGGTCGCCGACACCGAGCACCCGCAACGCCGGGACCACGACCTGGGCCGATTGCTGGAGGTTGTTGGTGTCCATGCGCAAAAACAGCAGGACGTCGACATAGTCGCCGGGGCTCAGTTGACCACCGACATTGATCACATCATCCGCCGCCACGGCGAGGGCGCGCTCATCGGGGCGGATCATTCGCGCCAGCGCACCGCCGGTTTCGAAACTTTCATCATTGAGCCAGCTGCCGGCAGTCAGCGTGCGCCAGGGCGTACGGCCAATGGCTTGATCGAGACGGGACAGGCTGCCGGCCGGGGCGGTACGGAGTTTCTCCAGCGTCACGTCGGCGGCGCTGATTTGCTCGAACGGCGCGATGTCACGTAACAGCACAACCACTGGCTGGCGAGTCGGGTCGTCTGCCGGCGCCAATATCGGGGCCGATGACGTGCCGGATTGCGCGACGGATTCGGGTGCCGGTTGGCGACTCAACGCCAGCCCCCAATAACCGGCAATGATGGCGCCTACCAGAAACAGCCCGGCCAGGCCCATGGTGACGCGACTGTTCATGACGGCTCTCCCTTTCCTGCTGCGTAACGCCCCCAAGAGTTTATAAATGAGATGACTTCGCAATCAGGCAGCTATGAACATCGAACTATTTCGCTATTTGACGGTAGCGCAGGTAGAGCAAAAAGCCATTACAGGGCAGTAAATATCTGACAAAAGTAACGGGCTGAAGCCAAAAGCACTGTTTTATGACGTCAGTGAACCGGTTACTACTTAAGTATTAATAGGTTCTTACAGTTGTTGGTCTGGGGTTTGCCGACAATGCTGATGCTGGCATAGGGGAATCATGTTGCGGCCGTGCAACACCCTCCTGTCATAGGAGACACGTCATGTCCTTTACTAAAGTGGTTCAGAAGATCAAATCCGAAATCATTTTGTTCAAATACCTGGCCAAAGATACGGAAGGTGCCTCGGGTATCGAATACGCGATTATTGCGGGTATGGCAGCCGTTGCGTTGGCGGTGTTCATGACGCCGATCTCGGAGGCGGTAACCGACATGTTTACCGTGATCAAGGAAGCGCTGGTGCCTCCTGCTTGATGCCGACAGCTTGCTAACCTGCCAGGGCGGTTCTAACGTCAACGCTTAGTCCATTGCAGGTGTTTATTTATGAATGCTCCCGCGCTGCCACGCCAACAGCTGCTTCTGGTCGACGATGAGGAGGATGCGTTACTGGAACTGGCCGAGTTGCTGGAGGGCGAGGGCTTTACTTGTTTTACGGCAACGTCGGTCAAACTCGCCCTTCATCATTTGACTTGTCATCCTGATATTGCACTGGTGATTACTGATTTGCGGATGCCGGAGGAGAGTGGCATGTCGTTGATCAAGCGGTTGCGTGAGCATACGGCTCGTCAGCATTTACCGGTGATCGTGACGTCGGGGCATGCGGATATGGATGATGTGAGTGATATGTTGCGCTTGCAGGTGCTGGATTTGTTTCGCAAGCCGATTTATCACGTGCGGTTGTTGGAGACGTTGGATAATTTGTTTCCCCAGCCTCGGAATTTGGTTAGTTCCTGATCTTCGCCCAAGATCAAAAGATTTGATCGTTCCCACGCTCTGCGCGGGAACGCCTCTACGGACGCTCTGCGTTCGGCTCTTGGGACGCGGAGCGTCCCGGGCTGCGTTCCCACGCAGAGCGTGGGAACGATCAGACCGAACCATCAGGCAACAGGCCGCCACTGCCCCACCATATGCTCAATCTCCCCCGCACCCATCAACTGAAAATCCCCGCTGGACCCCGCCGCGCTGGACATCAGCGTCACTTCACTGGGAAGTCGCACCGGTTTCCTGAACTGCACCGCAATCTCGATGTTTGCCGTCGGCAAATGATCGCTCAGGGCTGCCAGCGTGCGGGCCTTGTTCCACAGGCCATGGGCGATGGCGGCAGGAAAACCGAAGAGTTTCGCGCTGATCGCACTCAGGTGGATCGGGTTGTAGTCTCCAGACACCTTGGCGTACCGCCGGCCAATGTCCGCGGGTGCTTTCCAGTGGGCCACTTCGGTCAGCGACAGCGTCGATGCAAACGCTTCCTCGACCGGCTCGCCTTCCAGTTTGACGCCGCGACAGAGCATCTGGCTTTCCGCCTCCCACAGCACGCCCAACTGATCGTCGAGTGTCGTCACCAAATCGAACGTCGCCCCCTTGGCATGGGGTTGCAGGTTCTGCACGTTCACGCTGACCCGCACCCGGTGTACGCCGCCCATGGGGCGCAAGATGCGGATGCGATTGCTCAAGTGAATCAGCCCCAGCAGCGGGAAAGGAAACGCTTTGGCCGTGAGCAATTGCATCTGCAAGGCAAACGCCAGGATGTGTGGATACGTCGGTGGTAGCAGCCCGTTGTCGGCGAAACCACAGACCTTGCGATAAGCCTCCAGGCGTTTCGGATCGACATTGACCCAGCAGTGATAACCCAGGTCGGGCAGCGTGGTACCGGTGATTTTGCGGCGCGTTGCCGCTTTCACATACAACGTTTTCAGGCCCGGTTCGCTATTGAGTGTGTGCCAGTCGGTGGTCATGGTCAGGCTCCCAAAACGCTTTGCCCACAGACGCGCAACGCCTGCCCGGTAAACGCTCCGGTGCCCGGTTGTGCCAGCCAGGCCACGGCTTCGGCGACGTCTTGCGGCAGGCCGCCCTGGCCCAACGAACTCATGCGCCGCCCGGCTTCGCGCAGGCCGAAGGGCAGGTGCGCGGTCATTTGGGTTTCGATGAACCCTGGCGCCACGGCATTGATGCTGATGCCGCGCTCACTCAGCAGCGGCGCCCAGGCCTGGGCCAGGCCGATCAACCCGGCCTTGCTCGCGGCATAATTGGTTTGCCCGCGATTGCCGGCGATGCCGCTGATGGACGCCAGCAGAATCACTCGGCCGTTGTCGCGCAAGGTGCCGCTGTCGAGCAACGCCTTGGTCAGCACTTGCGGCGCGTTGAGGTTGACCGCCAGCACCGCGTCCCAGAATTCCGGGGTCATGTTGGCCAGGGTTTTGTCCCGGGTGATACCCGCGTTGTGGACCACGATGTCGATGCCGTCGGGCAAGTGTTCGATCAATTGTGCGGCGGCGTCTTCGGCGCAAATGTCCAGGGTGATGCCGCGCCCGCCGAGGCGTGCGGCCAGGGCCTCTAGATCGTTCTTGGCCGGTGGCACGTCGAGCAGGATTACCTCGGCGCCGTCGCGGGCCAGGGTTTCGGCGATCGAAGCGCCGATGCCGCGCGCCGCGCCCGTCACCAGAGCCTTGCGCCCTGACAAGGGGCGACTCCAGTCCATCACCTGCGCTTCACACGCTTTCAGGCGAATGACTTGCCCGGAAATGAACGCGCTTTTGGGTGAGAGGAAAAACCGCAATGGGCCTTCCAGTTGATCTTCGGCACCTTCGCCGACATAGATCAGCTGCAACGTGCCGCCGCTGCGCAGTTCCTTGGCCAGCGAACGGCTGAAACCTTCAAGGGCGCGTTGGGCGCTGGCGGCGAACGGGTCGCTCAAGGTCTCCGGCGCCCGGCCAAGAATCACCAGATGCGCATGGTGGTCGAGGTTTTTCATCAGCGGCTGGAAGAACTCGCGCAGCTGTTTCAACTGATCGACCTGCACCAGGTCACTGGCGTCGTACACCACGGCTTTGAGTTTCTGGCCGTGGCCGGGAATCCACGCGGTGGCCAGGGTCGGATCGGTGCCGTAGCTGTAAATCGTGTCGGTCAGGCGGTTGGCGAGAGTGCTGACTTTTTCCGCCAGCGGGCCACCGCCAATCAACAGCGCCCCCTCGATAGGCCGCAGCCGGCCTGCTTGCCAGCGTTCCAGTCGTACCGGCGACGGCAGACCCAGGGCACCGACCACACGATGGCCGATGGACGAATTGGCGAAGTCGATATAGCGGTCAGACATGGATCACGCTCCAGCAGCTGGGGTTAAAAGTGTGGACCAGGAATGGCAATTAGTCGTTCGACCCACGAGATACGGCCTACGCTTGATCATTGCAGGTTAGTTTGTAATGGGACTTTCGGGGAGCGCAGAACCTGTGGGAGCGGGCTTGCCCGCGATGGCGGTGTGTCAGTCAGCAGAGATGTTGAATGAGCCGGCCCCTTCGCGGGCAAGCCCGCTCCCACAGGGGTATGTGTTCACAATTGAATATCAGGAAGGAGAGCTTTTTCATGACTCAGCTGCGTCGCGTCGCGATTATCGGTGGTAACCGTATCCCCTTTGCCCGGTCCAACGGGCCGTACGCCACTGCCAGTAACCAGGCGATGTTCACCGCAGCGCTGGAAGGCTTGATCGAGCGCTATAACCTGCACGGTGTGCGCATGGGTGAAGTGGCGGCTGGAGCGCTGCTCAAATATTTGCGTGATTACGGCCTGACCCGCGAATGCGTGCTCGGCTCGCGGTTGTCGCCGATGACGCCGGCCTATGACATCCAGCAAGCCTGCGGCACGGGGCTGGAGGCGACGTTGTTGGTGGCGAACAAAATCGCCCTGGGTCAGATCGAATGTGGCATTGCCGGCGGCGTCGACACCGCCTCGGACGTGCCGATCGGCGTCAACGAAAACCTGCGCAAGATCCTCTTGCAAGCCAACCGCGCCCGAAGCACCGCCGACAAACTGAAAACTTTCCTGCAACTGCGTCCCCGCCACTTGATGCCCGACTTTCCAAGCATCGGCGAGCCGCGCACCGGCCGGTCGATGGGCGAACACTGTGAAATGATGGCCCAAACCTGGAGCATCCCGCGTGACGAGCAGGATCAGCTGACCCAGCAAAGCCATCAGAAACTGGCCGCGTCCTACGCCGAAGGCTGGCATAACGATTTGATGACGCCGTTCCTCGGCCTGACCCGGGACAACAACCTGCGCCCGGATCTGACCCTGGAAAAACTGGCGTCACTGAAACCGGCCTTCGAGAAAAGCGCCAAGGGCACCCTGACCGCGGGCAACTCCACGCCACTCACCGATGGCGCGTCGGTGGTGCTGCTGGGCAGTGAAGAATGGGCGAAAGAGCGCGGCTTGCCGATCCTCGCCTATTGGCGTGACGGCGAAGCGGCGGCGGTGGATTTTGTCAACGGTGCCGAAGGCCTGCTGATGGCGCCGGCTTATGCCGTGCCGCGGTTACTGGCGCGCAATGGCCTGACCTTGCAGGACTTCGATTACTACGAAATCCATGAAGCGTTTGCCGCGCAAGTGCTGTGTACGTTGAAGGCCTGGGAAGATCCGGCGTTCTGCAAAACCCGACTCGGGCTCGACGCACCGTTGGGCTCCATCGACCGCAGCCGGCTCAACGTCAAGGGCAGCTCACTGGCCGCCGGGCATCCGTTTGCCGCCACCGGTGCGCGCATCGTCGCCAACCTGGCGAAGCTGCTGGACGCGGCGGGCAAGGGCCGAGGGTTGATCTCGATCTGCGCAGCGGGCGGTCAGGGCGTGACGGCGATTATCGAGCGCTGATTGCTGATTGCTGATTACTGATTACTGGGGGTTGAGCACTGCCGCGCGTTGCTGCGCGGCCATTTCCCGGTTGCGGTTGGCGTAACCCTCGGCCATCACCGAGCAGACGATCAGCTGTAATGGGTGATAGATCATGATCGGCAGCAGGATCAAGCCAAGGCCGGGGTTGGCGCCGAAGATCAGCGCCGCCATCGGCGCACCGGCCGCCAGGGATTTCTTGCTGGCGCAGAACACCGCGGCAATCTCATCGGCAGGGCTGAACTTCAGCGCCCGAGCGGTGCGGGTGGTCATCCACAGGATGATTGCCAGCAAAATCGCACTGCCCAACAGCGCAGTCAGAATCACGCTGTTGCCCTGTTGCTGCCACATCCCCGAGACCATCGAGTTGCAGAACGCCGAGTACACCAGCAGCAGGATCACCAGTTTGTCGGCGATGTTGGTGTAGCGCTTGTGCCGAGCGAAAAACTTGCCCAGTAACGGCCGCAGCAATTGCCCGAGCACCAGCGGCAATAGCAGCATGGCGCACAAGTCGAGCAGGGTTGCACCGAGGTCGATACCGCCCGCGCCGCTGCCGACCACGAAACTCAGCAGCAACGGTGTCAGAAAAATCCCCAGCACGCTGGACAGGCTCGCGTTGAGAATTGCTGCCGGTACGTTGCCGCCCGCGCTGCCGGTGAGCGCCACGGACGAGGAAATGGTTGAGGGCAGGGCGCAGAGGTAGAGGAAGCCGAGCATCAGCAGTGAGGGGATGTGCGAACCCAGCAGTTTGTCGCTCAGCAGCCAGATCAACGGAAACACCGCAAAGGTGAAGGCCTGAACCATCACGTGCAGCTTCCAGTTCTTCAGCCCGTGGCGGATCTGCTCGCTGGAGAGGTTGACCCCATGGAGGAAGAACACCAGAAACACGCCGATGTTAATCACATACTCCGCGTGCATCCCGCCGCCGGTGGCGCCGAAGGTCGGGAAAAAATACGCCAGCAGCGTGGCGAGCAGCATGCCGCACAAGAACCAGTCGGTGACCACGCGTTTGAGGTGTTTGAAGGCATGCATGATGGGCACCGAATACGTTTGTAAGAATTGATGACTTAGCCTAACGTCGGCTCCATCAGCCGTCTTGCGACATAAGGCCAATCAATGCCGACTAACGGACAACTTTCCCTCGAACGCACCATCCCGGCACTGACGGCGTTGCCGCGTCCGTTGTATGCGCGGGCGGAAAGTCTGAACGCCGGTTCATGGACGTCGCCGCATCGTCACGATTGGGTGCAGTTTTCCTACGCCATCAGCGGCGTTCTCGGTGTGCATACCGCCGAGGGCAGCTTCTTTGCGCCGCCGCAGTGGGGCATCTGGATTCCGGCGGATCTCGAGCATCAGGTCGTGACGTCGATGCGTGCCGAGATGCGCAGCCTGTATGTGCGCCGCGAGGACTGCCAGTGGGCGGAGGGGCGTTGCCGGGTGCTGGAAGTCACGCCATTGGCGCGGGAGTTGATCAAGCGCTTTTGCCTGCTTCCCGTGGAATATCCACAGGGCGACAGCCAGGAAGCGCGATTGGTGGGCGTGTTGCTGGATCAGTTGGCGAGTCTGCCGGAGGTGGGGTTTTCCCTGCCGCTGCCCCGGCATGAACGTTTGCTGGGCTTGTGCAACGAGCTGATCGACAGCCCTGAGCGCAATGCGACCTTGCAGGAATGGGCCGAGCGTTTGGGTACGTCGGAGAAAACCCTGATGCGCTTGTTCCAGCGTGAAACCGGCTTGAGCTTCCGCGGTTGGCGCCAGCGCATGCGGCTGCTGTCGTCGCTGAGTTTGCTGGAGGAGGGGAACAGCGTGACCAATGCCGCGCTGTCTTGCGGGTATGACTCGACGTCGGCGTTTATTGCGGCGTTCAAGGGGTTGTTCGGGTTTACCCCGGGGGAATTGTTTAGACAGTGACGGCCTCATCGCGGGCAAGCCCGCTCCCACAGGGTTTTGCGCTGTCCTTGTGGGAGCGGGCTTGCCCGCGATTGGCCGCGAAGCGGCCACCGGGATTCTGGATCAGGTTCTGAACCGCCGAACCAACCCATCCAGCTCATTCGACAACCCAGCCAGACTCTGCGAATCCAGGCGTGCCGAGTTCGCCAGTTCTGCCACCAACTGCGCATCGCCATGAATCTGGCTGATGTGGC
Organism: Pseudomonas sp. F-14 TE3482; assembly: GCF_053629455.1. Classification (NCBI taxonomy): domain Bacteria; kingdom Pseudomonadati; phylum Pseudomonadota; class Gammaproteobacteria; order Pseudomonadales; family Pseudomonadaceae; genus Pseudomonas; species Pseudomonas sp. F-14 TE3482. The sequence continues at coordinate 436,473 of NZ_JBRJII010000001.1, read as the reverse complement.
GATTGATGTCTTCTGCCACTTGATGCTGTTGCTCAGCCGCCGTGGCGATTTGAGTGTTCATGTCGCGAATCACATCCACCGATTCACGAATCTGCCCGAAGCTGCTGCGCGCTTCACCGATGCGGGTCACCGATTGCTGCGACACTTCCAGGCTCGCATGCATCTGCTGGGTCACCTGGCTGGTACGCTTGGCCAGGTTGCCCAGCAGCCCGTCGATTTCCGCCGTGGAGTCGGCAGTCCGTTTGGCCAGGGCGCGAACTTCATCCGCCACCACCGCAAAACCACGACCCTGTTCACCGGCCCGGGCCGCTTCGATGGCCGCGTTCAGGGCCAGCAGGTTGGTCTGTTCAGCGATGGAACGAATGGTCCCGAGGATCGACTGAATGTCGTTGCTATCGCGCTCAAGCTGTTGCATCGATTGCGCCGATTGTTCGATCTCCTGGCTCAAGCGATCAACACTGCTCACTGCGGCATCGATCTGCTGCTGACCTTCGCGCGCCTGGCGCTGGCCGCTGTCGGCCGACTCGGCGGCCTGGCTGCAGGAGCGTGCGACTTCGTTGGCGGTGGCGACCATTTCGTGGAACGCCGTGGACACCATGTCCACCGCTTCACGTTGGCGCCCGGCGGCTTCGGCCATGTCGCTGGACACCTGCGTCGAGCTCTGGGAGGTGGCGAGGATCTTGGTCGCGGCGCCGCCGATGCTTTGAATCAGGTTGCGAATCGCCGCCAGAAACTGGTTGAACCAGTTGGCCAATTGAGCCGTTTCGTCGCTGCCACGGATTTGCAGGTTCTTGGTCAGGTCGCCTTCACCTTGGGCGATGCCTTCCAGACCACTGGCCACGCTGCGGATCGGCCGCACGATCAGGCTGGCGAAACTGGCGCCGACGATGGCGAAGAACACCGCCAGTACCGCCGCGATGATCGCGATCAGCCAGGTCAGTTGAGTGGCCGAACTCATCACGTCGGTCTGCTTGATCAGGCCGATAAAGGTCCAGCCCAGTTGTTCCGACGGCCAGACGTTGGCCATGTAGCGCTCGCCATTGAGCTCGACTTCCACCAGCCCTTTGCCGGCCTTGGCGAGTTGCGCGTAGCCGTCGCCGAGACTGGTCAGGGCTTTGAAGTTGTGTGCTGGTTGCTTCGGATCGACCAGCACCGTGCCGGTGTTTTCCACCAGCATCAGGTAGCCGGTTTCGCCGAGTTTGATCTGTTTGACGATTTCGGTGAGCTGCTTGAGCGTCACGTCGATACTGACCACGCCGCCGTTGGTGCCCAGTTTGTTGTCGATGGTGCGCACGGTGCTGACGTAAGTCGCGTCATCCTGAGCCCAGTAATAGGCCTCGGTGCGAAATGGTTTGCCGGGTTTGGCCTGCGCGGCTTTGTACCACGGGCGCTGGCGCGGATCGTAATTGCTCAGCTTCGCATCGTCCGGCCAGGACACGTAACCGCCCGCCGCCGTACCGAGGATGGCGTAGGCGTAGGCCGGGTGGCTGTTGCCAAGGTCCTGGAGGAGGGCGAAAACCTTTTTGTCCGACTCGCCTTGGGGAATACTTTCGGCGTTGGCGCTCATGTAGGTCTTGAGGCTGTCGTCGGAGTTCTTGATCAGCGGTTGGGTGGCCAGGTAATCGACGTTCTGGCTGATGCCGTCAAAAAACAACTGCATGGCATTGCTGACCTGACGAATCTCGCGGCCGCTGCCGTCGACAAAATTATCCTTGGCATCGCTGCGCAAGTTCAGCACCACGAGGGTGGCGACCAGTACCACGGGCAAGCAGGCGATGATTGCAAACGCCCAGGTCAACTTCTGTTTGATGTTCATCCGCGCTCCAGTTTTTTCTTGTAGGCCCACGCAGTGCAGATGACTCGCGGATTATTGGCAGCCGAAAACGTTCGATACCCCGATCCTTGAGTGCGCCCTCGTTATCATTGTCGGCGATTGTCGGACAATTCCTTTTCTCTCTAATGACTTCGGCTGAGGAACGTGGAAATTGAGGCCTGTTGAGAAAAATCCGGCGAAGGGTAGGGGCTCGGTGTCAGATTCTGTCGCAAATGCCCTTGTAGCCCTTCGTCAACAAGTGGCGCAGGCTCAGCTATGATCTTGAGCGGTCGATGAGTTGTGTCTGATTAATCCGGCACATTGTGTGCTTCTTGATGTTCATGGGAACGTTCATAGGTCGGCAACCCCTCCCGCGAATGAGTGGATTGCCGTATAACGAATGACTTTCGCGTGTTTGGTAATAAAGGACCCACAATAAAAGCTGATGAAGACTCCAAAACGCATTGAACCCCTGATCGAGGACGGTCTGGTCGACGAGGTGCTGCGCCCACTCATGAGTGGTAAAGAAGCAGCTGTTTATGTGGTGCGCTGCGGCAACGAGCTGCGTTGTGCCAAGGTCTACAAGGAGGCGAATAAACGCAGTTTTCGTCAGGCGGCCGAGTATCAGGAAGGCCGTAAGGTGCGCAACAGCCGGCAGGCTCGAGCGATGGCCAAGGGCTCCAAGTTTGGCAAGAAAGAAACCGAAGACGCCTGGCAGAATGCCGAAGTGGCGGCGTTGTTCCGCCTGGCCGGTGCCGGTGTGCGAGTCCCCAAGCCGTATGACTTCCTCGAAGGCGTGCTGCTGATGGAGCTGGTGGCCGATGAGTACGGCGATGCCGCGCCGCGTCTGAACGATGTGGTGCTGGAGCCGGACCAGGCGCGCGAATATCACGCGTTTCTGATTTCGCAGATCGTGCTGATGCTGTGTACCGGTCTGGTGCATGGTGACCTGTCCGAGTTCAACGTGCTGCTGACGCCGACCGGCCCGGTCATCATCGACTTGCCTCAAGCGGTGGATGCGGCGGGCAACAACCACGCGTTCAACATGCTGGAGCGGGACGTGGGCAACATGGCGTCGTACTTCGGTCGTTTTGCACCGGAGTTGAAACGCACCAAGTACGCCAAGGAAATGTGGGCATTGTACGAAGCGGGCACTTTGCACCCGGCCAGTGTGTTGACCGGCGAGTTCGACGAGCCGGAAGAACTGGCAGACGTCGGCGGGATCATGCGCGAGATCGAGGCGGCCCGTCTTGATGAAGAGCGTAAGCAAGCGATCCGCGCTGCGGACGACGCGCCACCGAGCAAAGCCGAAGAACCGCCTCCACCCTGGATGCAGTGATCGGTTGACCCATAACCCGGCTTCGGCCGGGTTTTTTGTAGATGCTTTTTTGGGGGCCGCGTCGTCTGCATCGCGGGCAAGTCCGCTCCCACAGGTTTTGTGTCGCCCCCGGATTCTATGATCGACACCTGACCTGTGGGAGCGTGGCTTGCCCGCGATGGCGTCAGACCAGGCAATCCGCAACGGCGATACTCTCCACACTCAAGGACTGAATGTGAACTCCACCCGCAATGCCCAACTGATCATCGCCGCCCGGCTGATTTCGGACTTCGGCGCTTTCCTCAACATGGTTGCCCTGGCCACCTACGTCTACCTGCTCAGCAACAGCGCGATGAGCGTCGGGATCTTCCTCGCCAGCCGTGTAGCCGGGGGGATTTTTGCCAGTTTGATCGGCACCCGGTTCTATCGCCGCTGGGCCGGGCGTCTGCCGCTGATTGCCTTCGACCTGCTGCGCGCCGGTTTGCTGGGCCTGCTGTTGGTGCTACCGGTCACCCAACAAGCGCTGCTGTTACCGCTGATCGCGTTCGGCCTGGGGTTCGGCAATTCGATGTTCGCCATCGGCCTCAACAGCCAATTACCGCACATGATCGAAAAGGCGCAACTGCTCACGACCAACGCCTGGATAACCTCTGCATCGTCTGCGGCGATGGTCGGTGGGAGTCTGGTGGCGGGGGTGTTGGTGGCGGGGTTTGGCTTTGAGACGGTGTTTGCCCTGAACGTGGCCACTTATCTGCTGGCGGCGTTGTTGATTGTGCCGCTGCGGTTTTCCAGACCTGCATCCAGTGATGAACCCCTTCACCAACAAGCCGAATGGTCAGCCCTGCGTCAGGGTTTGCGCACGGCACCGGTGCTGACGGCGATGCTAGCCGTTGCCATGGCCGACACTTTGGGCAGCGCCGCGCACAACGTCGGCCTCCCGATCATTTCAAAACTGCTGACACCCGAGTCGCCCAGCACCACCTTGGGCATGATGCTGGCGGTCTGGGCCATCGGAAAACTCATCGGAGCGCGGATCGCCAGTCGCCTGAAAGGTACGGACAACGCGCACCTGGAACGGCGATTTTTCTTCGGCGTGTTGCTGATGTCCTGCGGCTTCATCCTGATGTTCCAACAGCAAACCCTTTACGGCTTGCTGCTGTTTTCGTTGCCCGCAGGCTTGGGCGACGGGTTCTCGGAAGTCGGCCTGATGTCGCGCCTGCAACGTGAACCGGACAACCTGCGCCTGCCGATTTTCAGCTTTCTGACGCTGCTGCAAATGACCGGGTTCGGCATCGGCATGTTGATCGCCGCGCCGTTCTATTCGTGGTGGACGCCCGGCGCAGTGGTGTTGTTGTTCCACGGCATTCCCCTCACCACGTTGCTGGTGGCGAAGGGGTTGGCGCTCAGGAATGGGCGGGTTCGGCGCAGCAGCCCGACGCCAGCTCCTTGAGGATCGGGCAGTCCGGGCGGTGGTCGCCGTGGCAATGTTCTACGAGGTCTTGCAGGGTGTCGCGCAGTTGGCCGAGTTCGCGAATCTTCTGGTTCAGCTCGTCGATGTGTTGACGGGCCAGCGCCTTCACATCAGCACTGGCTCGCTGACGGTCCTGCCAGAGGGTCAGGAGTTTGCCGACCTCTTCCAGTGAGAAACCCAAATCCCGAGAGCGCTTGATGAACGCCAGGCTGTGCAGGTCGTCATCGCCATAGACCCGGTAGCCACTGTCGGTGCGATGGGCTGCCTTGAGCAGGCCGATGGATTCGTAGTAACGAATCATCTTCGCGCTCAGACCGCTCTGGCGGGCCGCTTGGCCAATGTTCATCGGTTGTCCTCCAGGTCTTTGGGTTTCCAGGTTTTCAACAGTAACGCATTGCTGACCACGCTGACGCTCGACAGCGCCATGGCCGCACCGGCCAGTACCGGGTTGAGAAAGCCGAACGCCGCCAGTGGCAGGCCGATCAGGTTATAGACGAAGGCCCAGAACAGGTTTTGGCGAATCTTCGCGTAGGTCTTGCGGCTGATCTCCAGCGCCGCCGGCACCAGCCGTGGATCGCCGCGCATCAGGGTGATCCCGGCCGCGTGCATGGCGACGTCGGTGCCGCCACCCATGGCGATGCCGATGTCTGCCGCGGCAAGGGCCGGTGCGTCGTTGATGCCGTCGCCGACCATTGCCACCACACCGGTTCTTTTCAGTGCGGCGACGGTGGCGGCTTTGTCCGCCGGCAATACTTCGGCGTGGACATCGCTGATGCCCAGCGCCTCGGCGACCACCTTGGCGCTGCCGCGGTTATCGCCGGTCAGTAAGTGGCTGCTAATGTTCCGTGCGCTCAGCTGTTGCACTGCTTGCAAGGCGCCGGGTTTGAGCGTGTCACCGAAGGCGAACAGGCCGAGCACTCGCGGTTCAGGGCTTTGTTCGATCAGCCAGGACAGGGTCCGGCCTTCGGTTTCCCAAGTGGTTGCGGAGTCAGCCAATGGCCCGGCGCTCAGGCCACTTTCTTCCAGCAGGCGCCGATTGCCCAAAGCCAGTCGCCGACCATCGAGACTGCCGGCAATGCCGCGTCCGGTCAGCGATTGACTGTCGCTGACATCAGCCACGGTCAGGTCGCTCTCGGTGCAGGCATCCAGCACCGCCTTGGCCAGCGGGTGTTCACTGCCGCGTTGCAGCGCACCAGCCATTTGCAGCAAGGCAGCTTCGTCACCTTCGATGGCACTCAAATGCGCGATGCGCGGCGTGCCCGACGTCAGCGTGCCGGTCTTGTCGAACACCACGGCGCTGACTTCATGAGCGCGCTCCAACGCTTCGGCGTCCTTGATCAAAATCCCGTAGCGCGCCGCCACACCGGTGCCGGCCATGATTGCCGTCGGTGTGGCCAGCCCCAGTGCGCAAGGGCAGGCGATCACCAGTACCGCAACCGCGTTGATCAATGCGGTTTCCAGTGGCGCGCCGTACAGCCACCAACCGAGCAGGGTCGCCAGGGCGATCAACAGAACCACAGGCACGAACACCTGGCTGACTTTATCCACCAGTTTCTGGATCGGTGCTTTCGCCGCCTGCGCGTCTTCGACCAGGCGGATGATCCGCGCCAGCACGGTTTCTGCGCCGAGCGCCAAAGTCCGAACCAGCAAGCGACCTTCGCCATTGATGGCGCCGCCGGTGACCTTGTCGCCCGGTTGTTTGGGTACCGGCAGGCTTTCGCCGCTGATCAGTGCTTCATCGGCGTGGCTCTGGCCTTCCACAACGATGCCATCCACCGGGAAGCGTTCGCCGGGCTTGACCATGACCAGATCGTTGAGGCGCAAAGCGCTGATCGCAACGTCCTGCTCGCGGCCATCGATCACCTGAATGGCTCGCTCCGGACGCAAGGCTTCAAGGGCGCGGATGGCGCTGGCGGTCTGGCGCTTGGCGCGGCTTTCCAGGTATTTGCCCAATAGCACCAGAGCGATCACCACTGCCGAGGCTTCGAAATACAGGTGCGGCATGCGACCGGCAGCGGTGGCCCACTCGTAAACGCTCAGGCCATAGCCGGCGCTGGTGCCCAGGGCTACCAGCAAATCCATGTTGCCGGCACCTGCGCGCACGGCTTTCCACGCAGCGACATAGAAGCGCGCGCCGAAGATGAACTGCACCGGGGTGGCCAACGCAAACTGCACCCATGCCGGGAGCATCCAGTGCACACCGAAAGGTTGCAGCACCATCGGCAGCACCAGCGGCAAAGCGAGGGCGATGGCCGCCAGCAAGGCCCAGCGTTCGCGATGCAGACGTTGCTGTTGAACGTCGGCTTGCGGGTGTTCGACTTCCCAGACGCTGGCGGAGTAACCGGCCTTGGTCACGGCGTCGATCAGGGTTTGCGGATCGACCTGGCCGAGCAGTTCGAGGTGCGCACGTTCGTTGGCCAGGTTAACGCTGACACTCTTCACGCCCGGCACCTTGGTCAGCGCCCGTTCGACGCGGCCGACGCAGGACGCGCAAGTCATGCCGTCGATGCTCAATTCCAGGGTCTGCTGTGGCACGCTGTAACCGGCCTGCTGCACCGCGTCCATCAAGGCAGGCAGGCTGTCACTGGGCGCTTGAACCCGGGCCTGTTCGGTGGCCAGGTTGACGCTGACGGCCGTGGCGCCGATGACTTTGCTCAAGGCACGCTCGACACGTCCTGCACAACTGGCGCAGGTCATGCCGGCAATCGGCAGATCGAAGGTGGTGGATTCGGACATCGGTCACGCTCCCTGTAGAAATTACCTACAGGATCAACCTTGCCATGCGGGCAAGGTCAAGCGCCATGTCTCAGATCAAAAGATCGCAGCTTGCGGCAGCTACATTGACCGCGTGCTAACCCGATCCCAAGGAGCTGCCGAAGGCTGCGATCTTTTTACAGACGACTCAATACCCGAGGGCGGCAGGCTTGAGGTACATCCCTTCCTGCGTCATCGCAATCCGGAACTTCAACACATCCCCGGCTTTGAGCGTGATGTTCTGCGAACCCGGCGCGAGCATGCCCGGGTTGCAACCCGGCACCTGGCCCGGCAGCAGTTTGAGGCGCAGGGACACATTGCCCGGCGGCAGGTTGAACGAGGTGCTCTGTTCCTGGAACAGTCGCGCCGATAGCTGATCCTGGATGTACACGCCGATCTCGCAGGAAGTCGAAACCTCCAGGCGCTCGCGGGAAATGATCAGCACGCCGTAGTCCTCCCCGGCGGCTTGAACCGAAGGTGTCGCGGCAAATAGGCTGAGGAAGCCAAACAGGCTGAGAGCTGACCAGCGCATGGCTGAATCTCCTGATGTCGAGTCATAGATGGACGCAGCTTGGCCGAGCGTGGCGCCGATTGCCAGCCCGGCAGGTTGCTTGAGAACTTGACCTTGCCATGGTGGCAAGCTCGAGACTGACCTCAACCCTCATTAAAGGAGTTGTCCCATGCAAGTGTTCAATGTTGAAGGCATGTCCTGCGGTCACTGCGTCAAAGCCATCACTCAGGCGCTGCAAGCCAAGGATCCCGCGGCCAGCGTGCGCATTGATCTGGCGGCAAAAGAAGTCGGCGTTGAAAGTGCGCTGACAGCCGATCAGGTGATCGCTGCGATCAGCGAAGAGGGTTACGGGGTAAAACAGATCTAACTTTTTAATAGTTAGCGACCTAACGGAATGTTCAAGGCGTCCACGCAAGGCTAGACTGTCGGCCTGCCGATCCATGGCCAACCCGCATGCCTAACCTGGACGCCTGATGAACTTGCGCGCAATCCTGATTCTCGGCGCCTTGAGCGCTTTCGGCCCGCTGGCGATCGATTTCTATCTGCCGGCCTTCCCGGCGATGGCGCTCGCTTTCGGCACCGACGAAAAACACGTTCAACTGACCCTGGCGGCCTATTTCCTTGGCCTGTCTATCGGCCAACTGGCGTACGGCCCGGTGGCGGATCGCTTTGGACGACGCATTCCCTTGCTGACAGGTATCGGCTTGTTCACCGTCGCTTCGTTGGCCTGTGCCTATGCGCCGACGCTGGAGTGGCTGATCGGCGCACGTTTCGTCCAGGCGCTGGGCGGTTGCGCGGGCATGGTGATTTCGCGGGCAGTGGTCAGCGATAAATGCGATGCGGTAGGTTCGGCGAAGGTCTTTTCGCAGTTGATGCTGGTGATGGGCCTGGCGCCGATTCTTGCGCCGATGCTGGGCGGGTTGCTGGTCAACACGACGGGCTGGCAATCAATCTTTCTGGTGCTGACCGGTTTCAGTGCGCTGGCGGGGTTGGCAGTGGCTCTGGGGCTGCCGGAAAGTTTGCCGGCCCATGTGCCGCGCCAACCGTTGTCGGGCGCGCTGCGTCAGTACGGTCGGTTACTGGCGGACCCGATTTTCCTAGGCCATGCCCTGACCGGTGGCGTCGCCATCGCCGGGATGTTTGCCTACATCGCCGGTTCACCGTTCGTCTTCATCAAACTCTATGGCGTGCCGGCCGAACATTTCGGCTGGCTGTTCGGCATTAACGCGGCGGGTTTCATACTGGTGGCCCAGGTCAATGCCCGGATGCTGGCCAAGCGCGGCCCGGCCTTTTTGCTGGCGCGTACCGTCTGGCTCTATCTGGCGGGTGGCCTGGCCCTGTTGGCGGTCAGTGCGTTGCACACCACGCAGTTGTGGCCGTTGCTGATTCCGCTTTTCCTCTGCATCGCCAGCCTGGGTTGTATTGTGCCCAACGCCTCGGCCTGCGCCATGAACGGTCAGGGCGCGCGGGCGGGCAGTGCCTCGGCGATGCTCGGTTGCCTGCAGTTCAGCGTTGCCGCCGGGGCCGCAGCATTGGTGGGGGTTTTGCATGATGGCAGCGCCATGCCGATGGCCATGGTCATCAGCCTGTGCGGGATTCTGGTGGTGAGCGCGGCGACGCTCACCCGACGTTTGCAAACTGCCCGGGCGCTGACGCAAGCCCAGGTCTGAGGACGGACTCAGCCAGCAGCGCGATGCTGACGGTCGGGAATCTGATGGGGCGCGTGCAAGCGCGCTTCAAGCGTCTTAGTGAAAGCCAGGGCTTCGGCCTCACTGCGGAACGTCACAGCGTGTTGATCCAGTCGGACCTGCCAGCAGGATGTTGCCACTTCTTTTATCAGGATCTTCATTGCTGAACTCCTTTCGTAAAAGACGTCTCGTAAAAGACATCACGTAAATGATTGTTCGCAGAGTTTTCGATTGTAGACCTGAATACGATCGCAATTGTGACAACGGTCAATTCTCTGACTGACGGCAAAAAATCACCATCCCCTGTAGGAGCTGCCGAAGGCTGCGATCTTTTGATCTGGTGTTTTTAAAAGCAAAATCAAAAGATCGCAGCCTCCGGCAGCTCCTACTCTTCAGAACCCTTCAAGCACAATTTTGCCCTTGGACTTGCCGCTCTCCAGCAGAGCATGGGCACGCCGCAGGTTGGCCGCGTTGATGGTCCCGAAGTGCTCGCCGACCGTGGTTTTGAGCGTGCCTGCATCGATCAGCCCGGCGACGCGGTTGAGCAAGTTGTGCTGCTCGATCATGTCTGCGGTTTCGAACAGCGAGCGGGTGTACATGAACTCCCAGTGCAGCGACAGGCTCTTGCGCTTGAGCTTGGTCACGTCCAGCGACTTCGGATCATCGATCAGCGCCAGTTTGCCTTGCGGCGCCAACGCCTCCACCAATTGATCCAGGTGTTGATCGGTCTGGGTCAGGCTGGCGACGTGGGTCACCTGCTCGAACCCCGCACGTTTGAGTTCTTCACTCAGCGGCTGGCTATGATCGATCACCTGATCGGCGCCCAGGTCACGCACCCAGCTCTGGGTCTGTGCACGGGAAGCGGTGCCGATGACCTTCAGCCCGGTGAGCTGGCTGGCCAATTGCGTGAGGATCGAACCCACACCGCCAGCGGCACCCACGATCAGCAGGCTCTGGCCTTCATCGGTTTTGCCTTCGCGCACTTGCAGGCGATCGAACAGCAGTTCCCACGCGGTGATGGCAGTCAGCGGCAGGGCGGCTGCTTCGGCGAAACCGAGGGTTTTCGGCATATGACCGACGATGCGCTCATCCACCACATGCAACTCGCTGTTGCCGCCGGCACGGGCGATGGAACCGGCGTAGAACACCTTGTCGCCAGCCTTGAACAAGGTCACTTCGCTGCCGACAGCCTTGACCACACCGGCCACGTCCCAGCCCAGCACCTTTGCCGCGCCGCCTTCCGGCTGGACGTTCTGGCGAACCTTGGTATCCACCGGGTTGACCGAGATGGCTTTGACCTCCACCAACAGGTCGCGCGGGCCGGCGACCGGTTCTGGCAGTTCGATGTCTTGCAGGGATTTTTCGTCGCTGATGGGCAGGGAGTCGTAGTAGGCGATGGCTTTCATGTGGGGTTCCTGAGAGGGAATAATTTCGATGGGGCAGATGATTGGTTATTTCCCGGCAAGATAAAACCCGCTAAAAGAGCAGTCTCTTTCAATATTTTTTTGATAATCGAGGCTGGCGATGTTGCGTTTCGATGACTTGCAGTTGTTCGTTCGGGCTGCAGACCTGGGCAGCCTGTCGGCGGCGGCGCGGGTGATGGATATGTCGGCGGCGGTGGCCAGTGCGGCGTTGAAGCGTATCGAACAGCAACTCGGCGCGCGCTTGCTCGCCCGTTCTACCCGCAGCCTGCGCCTGACCGCGGAAGGCGAAGGTTTTCTGGAATACGCCCGGGCAGCCTTGAGCAATCTCGATGAGGGCCGCCGCCTGCTGGCCAGCGGGCAGGATCAGGTCAGCGGGATTTTGCAGCTGTCGGCGCCTTCGGATTTCGGTCGCAACCTGCTGTTGCCATGGCTCGACGAGTTTCAGCGTGAGCATCCGAAGCTCACAGTACGGTTACTACTGGGCGACCGCATCGCCGATCTGTTTCGCCAACCGGTGGACATTGCCCTGCGGTATGGCGAGCCGGAAGACTCGAGCCTGGTGGCGTTGCCCATCGCTCCGCAGAACCGTCGTGTACTCTGCGCGGCGCCGAGTTACCTGGCCCGGCATGGCGAACCTCGGTATCTGGAGCAATTGGCTCAGCACAATTGCCTGTTATTCATGCTCGGTAGTCGGGTTCACGATCACTGGAGTTTCCACGATGGCAAACGCGAAATGAGCCTGACGGTCAGTGGCGATCGCTTCAGTGACGACGCCGATGTTGTGCGTCTGTGGGCTGTCGCGGGGGCGGGGATTGCGTACAAGTCCTGGCTCGATGTCGCCGCCGATGTGCTGGCCGGTCGGCTGAAAGTGCTGATGCCGGAGCTGCTCTGTGAGCGCGCCCCGCTGAATTTGCTGTGCGCCCATCGCGCACAATTGAGTAAGCCGGTGAACCTTTTGCGGGAAATGCTTGCCAGCCGATGCGCTCGAATAAGCAGTCAATTTCCGACGATTTCGGGTGTCGATCATTAGTCGCAGGCAAATAGCGAAATTTCTGTCAGGAACTATCACCACCAATGGATTCCCAAGGGCAGGAACCAGCGGTTAACCCGCTTATACTAGCGCCCGCCTCATGTACGCACCGTCGACCTCGCAATGGCGAGTCCAGGTTCGATTCGGTCATACCCGATGGTCATCACCAGACCTTCGTTGCACCCACGAAGCAATGGCTTGGGTGAGTGGGTGGCTTTGCCCGGTCCATGGCGGTTTTCGCGTCTTGGCCGACGACACATTACTGGTCAAGATGTCTCTGAGCAGTAGACGAAACGATTCAACAGGGAGTGAATACATGGAACATGCACCTTGCATCAGCCAGATCGCCACATTGCTGGCTGACCCCAAGCGCAGCGCAATGATGTGGGCCTTGATGGACGGCTCGGCGCGGCAAACCGAAGAGCTGGCGTTGCTGGCCGGCCTGTCGCCGTCTTCGGCCAGTGCGCATTTAGGGCGTTTGTCCGCCGGAGGTCTGTTGAAAGTCGAAACCCGTGGCCGCAAACGGTTTTTCCGGCTTGCCGCGCCCGAAGTCGGCGCCGCGATAGAGGCCCTGGCCAGCGCGACCCTGGCCAGCGCGCCTCAGGACATTCCAGAGGTTTTCAAACGCACGAGCCCTATCGCCAAACCTCAGGCGGCGCCTTCGTCATTGCTGCGGGCCAGGCTCTGCGACGACCATCTGGGTGGCACCCTGGCCGCCGACCTCTACCAGCGCCTGCTGGATGCGGGCTGGATCGAGCAATTCGATCAGCGGGTCATGATCACTCACAAGGGCGCCACACAATTGGCAACGCGCGGTGTGTTCATCCAGGCGCTGGCTCATCGCAACAGCAGAGTCGCCTGCGCTTGCCCGGACTGGAGCGAAAGACGCCCGCACATGGGTGGTTCATTGGGCGCGGCGTTGTTGCAGCTGTTCATGCAATCGGGCTGGTTGAGCCTGCCCAACGATTCGCGAGCGTTGCATATCACCGCTTTGGGGCAACGGGAAATCCATCGCTTCGCCAAGGAAACCGAACTGGAAATGGCGCTTTAGAGTCATTGAGGGCGACGTCCGGGATTTGTTTCAGGCGTCGTTCAGAGCTGTGGACAGGTCGCATTCAGCAATAATCCCCAGCCGCTATCGCGCACACTCGATCCGGGGACTTTCAGGATTGGGGGAATGTGGCATGGAAACACGAAGCTTCAGCGCGGCAGAACGATTGGAACGGCTGCCCATCAGCGGTTATCACCGCATCATTTTCATCATCATTGCCCTGGCGTTTTTCTTCGACTCCATGGACCTGGCGATGATGACCTTTCTGCTCGGCTCGATCAAAACCGAGTTTGGCCTGAGCACGGCGCAGGCCGGGTTGCTGGCCAGTTCGAGTTTTTTCGGCATGGTTCTGGGCGCATCGCTGTCGGGCATGCTGGCCGACCGCTTCGGGCGCAAACCGGTGTTCCAGTGGAGCATTGTGCTGTGGGGCATCGCCAGTTACCTGTGTTCCACGGCGCAGAACGTTGAAACGCTGACGCTGTTCCGAATCCTGCTGGGGATCGGCATGGGCATGGAGTTTCCGATTGCTCAGTCGATGCTGTCGGAGCTGATTCCGGCAAAGCGACGGGGACGTTACATCGCGTTGATGGATGGTTTTTGGCCGCTCGGCTTCGTGGCGGCCGGGGTGCTGTCGTACTTCCTGTTGCCGGTGATTGGCTGGCGCGACATCTTTCTGGTGTTGGCGGTGCCGGCGGTGTTCGTCCTGGCGATTCGTTTTTTCATTCCCGAGTCTCCGCGCTGGCTGGAGCAAGCCGGACATCACGACGCGGCGGACAAGGTCTTGCTCGGCATCGAAGATCGAGTCCGGGCTTCATTGGGCCGTGCGGATTTGCCTGAACCGATTCGTCTGCCCCGGGTGGCGAGTCAACCGGGCACTTTCTTCTCTGCGCTAGGGGAGATCTGGTCGCCGCAGTATCGCCAGCGCACGATGATGATCTGGTGCGTGTGGTTCTTCGCCTTGCTGGGTTTCTATGGCCTGACGTCCTGGCTCAGTGCGTTGTTGCAGCAATCGGGTTTCGCGGTGACTCAATCGGTGTATTACACGGTGCTGATTTCCCTCGGCGGGATTCCCGGTTTCCTCATGGCTGCCTGGCTGGTGGAGCGTTGGGGGCGTAAACCGGTGTGCGTCGTGACATTGCTCGGCGGCGGCATCATGGCGTTTCTTTATGGCCAGAGTGCAGTGTTCGGCGGCAACGTCAGTCTGTTGATTACCTCGGGGCTGCTGATGCAGTTCTTTCTGTTCGGCATGTGGGCGGTGCTCTACACCTACACCCCTGAGTTGTACCCGACGTCGGCACGCGCCACGGGCTCGGGGTTCGCGTCCGCCATCGGCCGAGTGGGGTCGTTACTCGGGCCATTAGTGACCGGGCTGGTGTTCCCGATGACCGGGCAAGGCGGGGTGTTTGCGCTGGGGGCGATGTGTTTTGCGATTGCGGCGGGGGTGGTGTGGATGTTCGGGATGGAGACCCGGGGCAAGACGCTGGAAGAGTTGAGTGAAGTAGAGATCGTCGGCTGAACACAGTCCCTGTGGGAGCGGGCTTGCCCGCGATGAGGCCAACTGCCTCAACATTGAGTTGGCTGACAGTCCGCTATCGCGGGCAAGCCCGCTCCCACAGGTTATTCGGTGACTTCTAAGGTTTGACCAATCTGGCATCCAGGCTGTTCTGCGCCAGGCGCTTGGCCTGATCCTGGGTCATGCCCAGATCGGTGTACAGTGCGTGGAAGTTCTCGGTGACATACCCGCCGAAGTAGGCCGGGTCATCGGAGTTCACCGTGACCTTCACACCGCGCTCGAGCATGTCGAGAATGTTGTGCTGGGACATGTGATCGAACACGCAGAGTTTGGTGTTCGACAACGGGCACACGGTCAGCGGGATCTGCTCGTCGATGATCCGCTGCATCAAGCGCTCGTCTTCGATGGCGCGCACGCCATGGTCGATACGCTGGATTTTCAGCAGGTCGAGGGCTTCCCAGATGTACTCGGGCGGGCCTTCTTCACCGGCGTGGGCCACGGTCAGGAAGCCTTCGCTGCGTGCACGATCGAACACCCGCTGGAACTTGCTCGGCGGGTGGCCCATCTCCGAACTGTCCAGGCCGACGGCGACAAATGCATCGCGGAACGGCAGCGCCTGGTCGAGGGTTTTCTGCGCTTCGTCTTCGCTCAAGTGACGCAGGAAACTGAGGATCAACCCGCTGGTGATGCCCAGTTGCTGCTCGCCATCCCTCAGAGCGGCGGCGATGCCGTTGAGCACTACTTCGAACGGGATGCCACGGTCGGTGTGGGTTTGCGGGTCAAAGAACGGTTCGGTGTGAATCACGTTCTGCGCCTTGCAGCGCAACAGGTAGGCCCAGGTCAGGTCGTAGAAATCCTGAGACGTGCGCAACACATCGGCGCCCTGGTAATACAGGTCGAGAAACTCTTGCAGGTTATTGAAGGCGTAAGCTTTGCGCAGCGTTTCAACGTCGCTCCACGGCAGGGCGATCTTGTTGCGTTCGGCCAGGGCGAACAGCAGCTCAGGCTCCAGCGAACCTTCCAGGTGCAAGTGCAATTCTGCCTTGGGCAGAGCGTTCAGCCAGTCGTACATTTTTGAAATCTCATCAGGTGCAATGAGGGCATTCTACAGATGCCCGCAGAAACAATGAGCAAAACCTGACCAGCCGGTTCATTACACGGCTTCCTGTTGCCGTCGATAGGCGTAGGTATCGGCGAAGCGCGACAACAGGAAATCGGCGCAGGTGGTGGCCGGATACTTGGCCGGATGCCGTTCATCCTGACAACCGGGCAGGCATTCAATGGCGGTGTCGGGGTGCGGTTCGGCAAAGAACGGCATCGAGTAGCGATCCACTCCCAACGGGCTGATTACCCGGTGTGGCGTCGACAGGTAACGGTCGTTGCTCCAGCGCGCCATCATGTCGCCGAAGTTGACCACGAACGTGCCTTCGATCGGCGGCGCATCGATCCATTCGCCGCGCACGTTACGCACTTGCAGGCCACCGGCCGTGTCTTGGTAGAGCAGGGTGATGCAACCGTAATCGGTGTGAGCGCCGGCACCTTGCTGATCTTCGGTGCTGGCAGTGTGGCGCGGCGGGTAATGAATCATTCGCAGCACGCTGACCGGTTCTTTGAAACGGCTGTCGAAGAAATCGCGCTCGATGCCCAGCGCCAGGGTCATGGCTCGCAGCAGGGTTTGAGCGAGCGCCTGCATGTCGACGTAGTGTTGCTCCATCAGCGATTCCCAGCCGGGCATCGACGGATGACGATTGGGACCGCGCAAGGGTTTTTCCGCAATCACCTCGGGATGATCGGCCGGCAGGTGCAGGCCCATATCGAAGGTTTCTTTCAGGTCGCTGGGTTTGCTCGGGTCGAGTTGCTCGGTGGCGATGGCGCCATAGCCGCGGTGGTGGCGGGTTTGGGTGATGTCGATCTTGAGTTTTTCGGCGGTGGGTAGGGCGAAGAAACGTTGGGCATGCTCGAGCACGGCGCCGATACGCGACGGGGCGATCGGGTGGCCCTTGATATAGAAAAAGCCCCATTCGCGGCAGGCATGGTCGATTTGTGTGGCGATGGATTGCCAGGCTTGATCGTCATCGCTGTAGAGCGGGTTGATGTCGATGATGGGAAGGCTGTTCATACGGCTGTCCTGAAGAGTACGCAGACCGGAAAACACTGGAAAACCCTGTGGGAGCGGGCTTGCCCGCGATGACGTCTGCACATCCAACATCTCTGTTGACTGAAAGTCCGCTATCGCGGGCAAGCCCGCTCCCACAGGTACTGTGTTTTGGCTCAAAGGAATTACTTCGGTATCTTGGCCTTCATGCCTTCGACGTAGTAGTTCATCGACGCCAGCTGCGCATTGGTTGCCGTCGCGCCCGCCGGGATTTTCTCCACGCCGGCCTGGTCCTTGATCGGTCCGGTGAACGGATGCAACGCACCGCTCTTGATGTCGGCAATGATCTGCTCGGCTTCGGTTTTTACCGCAGGCGGCACCAGGTCGCTGATCGGCAACTCAACCGTGCCTTCCTTCAGACCGCCCCAGTAATCCTGGGATTTCCATGTGTGGTCGAGCACGCTTTGAGTCGCCTGAATGTAATGCGGCCCCCAGTCATTGACGATAGACGTCAGCACCGCTTTCGGCCCGAAGTGCGCCATGTCCGATGCATAACCGACGGCATACACGCCACGCCGTTCGGCCGCCTGGATCGGTGCCGGGCTGTCGGTGTGCTGGAACACTACGTCCACGCCCTGGTCGATCAGCGCATTGGCGGCGTCGGCTTCCTTGCCCGGGTCGAACCAGGAATTGACCCACACCACTTTGATCTCGGTACCCGGGTTGTACTTGTTCAGGGCCAGTTGAATGGCGTTGATGTCGCGGATCACTTCCGGAATCGGGAACGAGGCGACGTAGCCGACTTTCTTGGTCTTGGTCATCTTCGCCGCGAGAAAACCGCCGACGTAGCGGCCTTCATAAGTACGTGCCAGGTAAGTGCCGAGGTTCTTGTCCTGCTTGTAGCCGGTGGCATGTTCGAAGGTCACTTTGGGAAATTGCCTGGCGACTTTCAGGGTCGGGTTCATGTAGCCGAAAGATGTGGTGAAGATCAGGTCGTACTTGTCCTTGGCCATGTTGCGGATCACCCGCTCGGCATCGGCGCCTTCGGCGACGTTTTCCACGTAGTTGGTGGTGATCTGCTCGCCGAACTTCTCTGTCAGCGCCTTGCGTCCCTGTTCATGCTGATACGTCCAGCCGTGGTCACCGATCGGGCCGATATAGACGAAGCCGACTTTCAGCGGGTCGGCAGCACTGGCGGTCAGGCTGGCGCTCAGACCGATGGCTGCGGCGACAGCGCAGATCAGCTGCTTCAACGGACGTTTATGCATGAACGGGAACTCCATTTTGTTGTGAGGTAGGTCAGGGCAATGCAAATTGCTGACCAACAGGACAACAAATGGATCGGAATCGCGTAGCGGCCATCGCGGGCAAGCCCGCTCCCCCATGACCTGCGCAAATCCTGTAGGGGCGAGGCTTGCCCGCGAAGAGTCCCTGACGATCACCGCAGAACCATCCCGGTGCACCGTCTCGAATCCACGCCATCCACTGGTGCGGGCGCCACACAAAACTGTGGGAGCTAGCCTGCTCGCGATAGCGGACTAACATTCAGCATCAATGTTGAATGACATGGCCTCATCGCGAGCAGGCTCGCTCCCACAGTTGTTTGGTGTTGTGTCAGGTGCCGGCGATCAACTGCCGAGCGGCCTGGCTGTGATCGGCAATCAACCCTTTCAGATCCAGCCCCTCAACCTGACCGTCGATCACCCGCCACTTTCCGCCGACCATCACCCGGTCCGCCCGATCCGCGCCGCACAGCAGCAGCGCGGATACCGGATCATGGCTGCCGGAGAAGCGCAGTTCATCCAGTTTGAACAGCGCCAGATCCGCCTGCTTGCCCACCGCCAGTTCACCGATATCGGTGCGCCCGAGCAAACTCGCCGAACCCTTGGTCGCCCAGCCCAGTACCAACTCCGGTGTGATTTTTTCCGCGCCATAGCGCAACCGCTGGATGTACAGCGCCTGACGGGTTTCGAGGATCATGTTCGACGCATCGTTGGACGCTGAACCGTCAACGCCCAGCCCGAGCAGCGCACCCGCAGCGGTCAGGTCCAGCGTCGGGCAAATGCCGGAGGCCAGGCGCATGTTCGAACTCGGGCAATGGCAAATACCCGTGCCGGCCACGCCGAGGCGGGCGATTTCATCGGGGTTGAAATGAATGCCGTGGGCCAGCCACGTGCGCGGGCCGAGCCAGCCGACGCTGTCAAGATAATCCACGGTGCGCAGGCCGAAACGTTGCAGGCAGAAGTCTTCTTCGTCGAGGGTCTCCGCCAGGTGCGTGTGCAGGCGCACGTCGAGGGTGTTCGCCAGTTCGGCGCTGGCGGACATGATTTCCGGGGTCACCGAGAACGGTGAACACGGTGCCAGGGCGATTTGAATCTGCGCCCCATCACCGCGCTCGTGGTATGCGGCAATCAAACGTTGGCTGTCATCGAGGATCACTTCACCTTCCTGGACGGTCTGCTGCGGTGGCAGGCCGCCGTCTTTTTCGCCAAGGCTCATGGAACCGCGAGTGAGCATGGCGCGCATGCCCAGTTCGCGGACGCTCTCGACCTGCACGTCGATCGCATTTTCCAGGCCTTCCGGAAACAGGTAATGGTGATCGGCCGCGGTGGTGCAACCGGACAGCAGCAACTCGGCCAATGCGACTTTGGTGGCGAGGGCGAGTTTTTCAGGGGTGAGACGAGCCCAGACCGGATAGAGGGTTTTCAACCACGGGAACAACGGCTGATTAACCACCGGTGCCCAGGCACGGGTCAGGGTTTGATAGAAGTGGTGATGGGTGTTGATCAGCCCCGGCAGGATCACGTGTTCGCGAGCATCGAAAACGTGGTCACACGGCGCGCACGGTTGCTGGCCGGCGCTGAGCACTTCTACGATCAAGCCGTCTTGCACAACCAGACCGCCACGTGCATCGAGCGCGTTGGCCGTGAAAGTGGCGAGGGGATTTTTTAACCAGGTACGGGTCGCAGGCATGGTGGCCGGCTCCTCTGAAAGTTTGGGTTCAGGGTTGCCAGCTCAGTGTTGCCCTGTCTGCTGATCCAGGGTCGCCGCGGGGGCGAGGTGCGGAGTTTCGAACAAAAAGGCTTCACGGGCAAGCCTCCCCCGACCAGACGATGCAGAACCCTGTGGGAGCCGGGCTTGCCCGCGATGCAGGCACCTCGGTCTTTCAGCGATACCGAGGTGATGCTATCGCAGCGGTGCGGCGATCCGACAAGCCAGCTCCCACAGGGTGCGGTGGTGTTACCAGGGAATGGTCTCACCCCTGTAGTTCACAAAATGATGCCCGCCCTTGCCGGCATACGCATTCACCTGATCGATCAACCCCCGCGTGCTGGTTTCCACATCAATGTCCGCGCCTTCACCGCCCATATCAGTCTTCACCCAACCCGGGTGCAGCGACAGCACGGTGAGCTTCTGTTCGCCCAGTTGCGTGACGAAGCTGTTGGTCATGGAGTTCAGCGCCGCTTTGCTGGCCTTGTACAGTGCCAGCTCCGGCGCGTCGGGCATGGTCACGCTGCCCAGCACCGAACTCATGAACGCCAGCACGCCGCTGCCATCGCGAATCTGCCCGACGAAGCGCTGGGCCAGATTGATCGGCGCAACGGCGTTGGTGAAGAACAATTGCCCCACCTCGGCCAACGTCGCGCCGCCCGGCGTCTGGACCTCCGGGCCCTTGACCCCGGCATTCACGAACAACAAGTCGAAGACTTCGCCCTTGAGTTGTTGGCTAAGGGCAATGACCGCTTGCTGATCGTCCATGTCGAGTTTTTCGATCCGCACCTTGCCCAGCGCTTGCAAGGCTTCGGCGCCCTGCGGGTTGCGCACGGTGGCGGTGACTTGCCAGCCGTCGGCCAGCAGGGTTTTCACCAGACCGAGGCCCAAGCCTCGGGAGGCACCGATGATGAGTGCGGTTTTTGCCTTGGACATGAATGGCTTCCTTGATGGATGAGAATCACGGATTTAAAGGATACTGACTCAAAGGACATTGTTGACCGAGCCGATGTTGCAGTTCCTGACGCAAGACATCGAGTTCGGCGATGCGGGTTTCGATCAGGTTCAGTTTGTCTTGCAGCAGTTGGGTCACGGCATTGGCCGGGTCGGGCGCCTGCCACAGCGCAGCGACGCTGCTGCCGATCTCGCCGAGGGTAAAGCCCAGTCGCTGAGCGGTCTTGATGTACAGCACCAGTTGCACCATCTCCGCCGGATAGTCGCGATAACCATTGGCGCTGCGTTGCGCGGCGATCAACCCGCGCTGCTCGTAAAAGCGCAACGTGTCGCGGCTGACGGCGCTGGCCTGGGCTAATTCACCGATGCGCATCTTGATGTCTCGAGAGGGCTTGACCCTGGAGCATACTCCAGGCTTTAGCCTTGTTGCTCCCTGAATTTACGGAGCAAGACGGATGTGGACTTCAACGCAATATCGTCAAGTGGTGCGTGGCAGTGCGTGGTACGACCTGATCGTGACCGCTGCTTTTGTGACGCCGTGGAGTTTTGCGGCGTTGCATGGCGTGTTGTTGAGCCTGAGCCAGGCTTTCAATTTGCCTGGCGAGCTACCGCCGTTCGAGCCGATGCACATGCTGATGGCGAATTTGTTGGGTTCGATTGTGTGCGTGTGGGCCGTGCTGCGGATTCGTGATCCGCAGCAGGTGTTTGGGCGGTATGACGCGGTGGGGCGGTTTCTGTTTTCGGCTTGGCAGCTGTATGCCTTGCTCCACGGCGCCAGCTCATTGCTGGTTGTTTTCCTGGTCTTTGAATTGGCGTGGGGCGTTGTTCAAGTGTTGCCTGTTCGGGCGCCTTCGCGGGCAAGCCCGCTCCCACAGTGATTTTGGCGAACCCGGAATTTTCGATCGACACAAAACTTGTGGGAGCGGGCTTGCCCGCGAAGAGGCCCTTGAAGCCGACCCTAATGCCCGGCCTGCCACGGCTGCCCCAACGACACCGGCGCATACAACCGTGTGCGCACGGCATCCCGAGACAGCAGCACCAACACCACAATGGTCGCGACATACGGCAGCATCGCCAGCAGGCTCGACGGAATCGCCAGCCCCAATCCCTGCGCCACCAGATGCAGGATGCTGGCGAGACCGAACAGATACGCCCCGAGCAGCAAACGCCACACCCGCCAACTGGCAAATACCACCAATGCCAGGGCAATCCAGCCGCGACCGGCGCTCATGTTTTCCGCCCACATCGGTGTGTAGGCCAGGGACAAATAAGCCCCGGCCAACCCCGCCATCGCGCCGCCAAACAGCACCGCCAGCGTGCGCACGCGCAACACCGGCAAGCCCATGGCACTGGCCGCGTCCGGGTTTTCGCCGACCGCCTGAATGATCAACCCGACGCGACTTTTCAGAATCACCCAGGCCACTAACGTGAACAGCGCGAACGACAAGTACACCAACAAGTCCTGGGCAAACAGCATCCGCCCGATCAGCGGGATTTCACTCAAGAACGGAATCGCCACCGGCTCAAAACCCGCCAATGGTTTGCCAACCCATGCTGCGCCGACAAAGGTCGACAGGCCCACGCCGAAGATCGTCAACGCCAACCCGGTCGCCACCTGATTGGCGTTGAACACCAGTGCCACCAAGGCAAACAGCGACGACAACAGCATCCCGGCGAGCATCGCCAGCAACACGCCAAGCCAGAGGTTGCCGCTGTTCAGCGCGACGATGAAACCGATCACCGCGCCAAACAGCATCATGCCTTCCTGCCCCAGATTGAGGACGCCACTCTTCTCGCAGATCAACTCGCCCAGCGCCACCAGCAACAACGGCGTACCGCAACGGACCATGGCGTAGAAAATATTGCTCAGCAGATCGATATCCATCACAAGGCTCCTGCGTGTACGGCGGTGGTTGGTGCACGGCGAGCCCAGCGCAGGTTCAAACGCGGTCGATAGAGAATCAGCACGTCACTGGCCAGCAGGAAAAACAGCATCATCCCCTGGAACAATTGAGTGATGGCTTGCGGCAGGTTCATGCTCATCTGTGCGCTTTCGCCGCCGATGTACAGCAGCGCCATCAACAAGCTGGAAAACAGAATGCCGATGGGATTCAGCCGCCCGAGAAACGCCACGGTGATCGCCGCATAGCCGTAACCCGGCGAGACTTGCGGCACCAATTGACCGATCGGCCCAGTGACTTCGCAGACCCCGGCCAACCCCGCCAAACCGCCGCTGATCAACAACGCCAGCCAGATCAGCCGCTTCTCGCGAAAGCCGACGAAACCGGCGGCGCGCTTGTCCAGCCCGAGCACTTTGATCTGGAAGCCGACAAAGCTTTTCTGCAGCAACACCCACACCGCCACCAGCGCGAGCAAGGCGAAATACACACCGGCGTGAACCCGACCGTCCTCCATCAACAGCGGCAGTCGACTGGCATCGCCGAACATCGCCGACTCTGGAAAGTTGAACCCCGCCGGGTCCTTCAGCGGCCCGTGGACGCAGAACAGCAGCAGGTTCAGGGCGATGTAATTGAGCATGATGCTGGTGAGGATTTCATTGGCGTTGAAGCGCGTGCGCAACCACGCCGTCAGCCCGGCCCATGCGGCGCCGGCCAGGGTGCCTGTGAGCAGGATCAACACCAGCGCCCAGCGGCTTTGCCAGCCAATGATGTTCACTGCCAACGCACTGCCGGCGAGGGCGCCGAGCAGCAACTGACCTTCGGCGCCGATGTTCCAGATCCGCGCTTGATACGCCACCGCCAGGCCCAATGCGCAGAGCAGAATCGGCAGCGCTTTGACCAACCATTCGGAGACACCGTACAAGTCGCTGATCGGTGCAATCAGCAACGTGTGCAAGGTCAGTAACGGATCGTGGCCCAGGGCGATAAACAGCAATGAGCCACAGCCCAGCGTCAACACGGCCGCCAGCAGGGGCGAGCACCACAACATCAAGCGTGATTGCTGGCCACGGGGTTCGAGAGAAAGCAGCATGTGAAACTCCGTTAAAGCGCTACGGGGGCAGGTGATTGAGGTGTGTCGAACTGGCCGGCCATCCAGCCGCCGACGTCGCTCAGATGGGTGTCGACGGTGGCCTGCAATGGCGACAGCTGACCGCCGCACAGGGCGCCGAGGCGGTCGCTGATCTGGAACAGTTCGTCGAGGTCTTCGGAGATCACCAGGATCGCCGCGCCGGCATCGCGCAAGGCAATCAACGCCCGGTGAATGGTCGCGGCCGCGCCGACGTCCACGCCCCAGGTCGGGTGCGCGGCGACCAGCAATTTAGGCTGCTGGAGGATTTCCCGGCCGAGGATGAATTTTTGCAAGTTGCCGCCGGACAGACTGCGAGCAGGCGCCTGGGCATCAGGTGTCTTGACCCCGAAGCGGCGAATGATGTCTTCGGCCAGCGCTTCGACCTTGCCGCGCTGGATCAGCCCGTTGCTGACAAGCCCCTGTTGAAACGCGGTGAGCAGGGCGTTATCTGCCAGGCTCAGTTCCGGCACCGCGCCATGGCCCAGACGCTCGGCGGGGACGAACGCCAGGCCAAGTTTACGTCGAGCATCCGGCCGCAAATGGGCCACCGGTTGCCCGCCGAAACTGATCGTTGCGCTGTCATCGCGGGGTAACCGTTCTTCACCACTGAGCAAGGCCAGCAACTCATCCTGACCATTGCCGGCCACTCCGGCGACTCCCACGATTTCGCCGCTGCGCACGTCGAAATCAATGTCCTTCAGCGAGCAGCCGAACGGGTCCGGGTTGTGCCAGGACAACCCCGTCACATTCAAAAATGCATCAGCGCCCATGACCTTTGGATAGTCGGTGATCAGCTCGGCGGCTTCACCGACCATCAACTGCGCCAGTTGCCGATCCGAGCACTGCGCCGGCACGCAATGCCCGGCCACCCGACCGCCGCGCAACACCGTGGCGCTGTGGCACAACGCACGCACTTCGCCGAGCTTGTGGCTGATAAAAAGAATGCTGCAGCCCTCGCTCGCCAGCCGGCGCAATGTGACAAACAATTCGTCGGCCTCTTGCGGAGTCAGTACTGACGTCGGCTCATCGAGAATCAACAGGCGGATGTCCTGCATCAGGCAGCGAATGATTTCCACCCGTTGACGCTCGCCGATGGACAGGCTGTGGACAAGTCGCTCCGGTTCCAGGGCCATGCCGTAGCGTTGGGACACTTCACGAATCTTCGGCTCAAGCTGCTTCGGCGTACCCGCCGCAGCGCCCATGGCAAGCGCAATGTTCTGCGCCACGCTCAGGGTTTCGAACAGCGAGAAATGCTGGAACACCATGCCAATCCCGAGGCCGCGAGCCTGGGCCGGATTGCGCATGTTCACGCGCTGGCCCTGCCAGATCATTTCCCCTGAGTCGGCGTGAGTGACGCCGTAGATGATCTTCATCAGGGTACTTTTTCCCGCACCGTTTTCGCCGAGCAGGGCGTGAATTTCACCGGGTGCAATGCTCAAGTCGATGGCGTCGTTGGCCAGGCAACCGGGGTAACGCTTGCTGATTCTGCGCAATTGCAGGCGGGGTATTTGATCGGGGATCGGCACGGGGTTGGACATGACAGGCTCAGGTCGACAGAAGTTATGCCTGGGGATAAAGCAATTTCCTGGCCATTGAGTCAGGAAATCGGCAAGGCCTTGCTGGTTTAGGGTTGTGGGCGGTGTCTCGCCTTATTCCAACTCCGAATCAGGCACCACTTGAGGGCACGTTCTTTGATCAGGCTCTGGTTTTGCGCGCTGTGAATTGATCAAAAAACGAGCAATACCCTGCAAGCTATGTCGGACATGGGGCTGCGCCAGCCATGAACGGGTTATCCACAGGTTGTTCCACAGTATTTGTGCGCAAGCCGAGCGGAGGGGCATAAGCACTGAGGGGCTTTCTTCTAATGGCGATAAACCGCTCTAACTGTTTGTTTTTACGTGGAATAAATGTTGTCACTGGGGATTTGGATGAAAAATGAACAAAGCCCGCAAAGCCGCATGACAGAAGGGTTACAGGGGAATGTGCTCAGGTTATCCACAGCCGGGTGCACAGCAGATGTGGGCAAGTATCGAGAATAAAGAAAACCGGGGTGCCCCAAAAGATCGCAGCGCCCACAGGCGCGTAGGAGCTGCCGAAGGCTGCGATCTTTTGATCTTTTGATCTTTTATCGCTGCAACAAAATGCGCCCGCGACTCAAGTCCGCCAGCTGCATTTGCAGGGTATCTATCTGCCCCTCGCCGATCGCCAATTGCAGTTCCACGCCATTGGCCGTGAAGGTTTCTTCCACGACCAAACCGCCCAGTTCCGCTACCCGAAGTTTCACCAGCGCCAATTCGCCAAATGCGCAGGCACAACTCACCGGCACCCGACTGATCAGCTCGACCTTCGACGCCCCTTGCAGGCATTTGTTGGCGCCGCCGCCATAGGCCCGGGCGAGGCCGCCGGTGCCCAGTTGAATGCCGCCATACCAGCGGATCACCAGCACCGCGACCTGATCGCAATCCTGCGCTTCGATCGCCGCCAGAATCGGCCGGCCAGCGGTGCCGCCGGGTTCGCCATCATCGTTGCTGCGATATTGATCGCCGAGTTTCCAGGCCCAGCAATTGTGCGAGGCGTTCAAATCACTGTGCTGCTCGATGAACGCTTGAGCATCCGCTGCGCTGGTGATTGGTCCGGCGAGGGCGATGAAGCGGCTTTTGCGAATCTCTTCGCGGTATTCGCAAAAGCCGCTGAGGGTAAAAGGCATAAGTGTCTTAGATAGCAGGCGTCAGGCCGCAGCCTTTGAGAATGATGCGGATCAGGTTGTTGCCGGCGTCTTCCATGTCTTGCTTGGTCAACTTGGTGCGCCCGGTGACACGGCAGATCTGCGTGGCAAAATCGGCGTAATGCTGGGTGCTACCCCACAGCAGGAAGATCAGGTGCACCGGGTCGACCGGGTCCATTTTGCCGGCATCGATCCACGTCTGAAACACCGCGGCCCGGCCCTGAAACCAGATGCGATAGTCCTGGTTGAAATGCGCGCTCAGGCATTCGCCGCCGCTGATGACCTCCATGGCGAAGACCCGCGAAGCTTGTGGCTGGCGCCGGGAGAACTCCATTTTTGCGCGAATGTATCGCGCCAATGCTTCTGCCGGATCATCCTCGACGGTCAGGGTATTGAAGGTGCTGTCCCAGAGTTCAAGGATGTTGCTCAGCACTGCCACATACAAACCGAGTTTGTTAGTGAAGTAGTAATGCAGGTTCGCTTTGGGCAACCCGGCCTTCTGCGCGATGGTGTTCATGCTGGTGCCTTTGAATCCGTGACGGGCGAATTCGTCTTCGGCGGCTTTGATGATGGTCTCTTCGTTCTTCTGACGAATGCGGCTGGCGGGTTTGCCGCCGTGGGCTGGGACTTCAAAGGTCATAGGCACTTCCGAACAGGGTAGATGGGTGCAACCAGATGCGTTGATAGCGCACCCGCAGGTCGCAGACAAGTCCTGTTGCGATAAAACCTTGACCACCGCAATCCCTGTGGGAGCCGAGCTTGCTCGCGATGGTGCCAGGTCAGTCACCATCGATGCTGATTGTTAAGCAGCCATCGCGAGCAAGTTCGGCTCCCACAGGAATCTTCAGTTGTTCAGCGCGTTGCGGCCAGGCTCTCAAGGAAGCTTTCCAGCACCAGATGCGGCCGACGGCCCTTGCGTGTGACCGATGCCAGACTCAGGTCATAAAAACGTGCCTTGGGTTTCAGCGCACGCAATCGGCCCTGCTGCACCCAGAGGCTGGCGTAATGATCCGGCAGATAACCGATGTAGCGCCCGGTCAGAATCAGAAATGCCATGCCTTCGCGATCCGATGCACTGGCGGTGCAGTTGAGCGCCTGATAGTGGGCCTGAATCTCGGCAGGCAAACGGAAGGTCGGAGCGATGGCGTCCTGGCTATTGAGACGCTCATCGTCCAGTTGTTTGTCGTCGACATAAAATAACGGATGCCCGACTGCGCAATACAGCAGCGAACGTTCGCTGTAGAGCGGCTGATATTCCAGACCCGACAGCGCACTGGCCTGCGGCACCACGCCGACATGCAAACGCCCGTCGAGCACGCCTTGTTCGACTTCATTGGGCGCGATCATGCGGATCTGGATCTGTACGTCCGGGCCGCGCTCCTTCAACTGCGCCAAGGCATGGGTAATGCGCATGTGGGGCAGGGTGACCAGGTTGTCGGTCAGGCCGATGGTCAACTCACCGCGCAAATGTTGGTGGAGGCCGTTGACCTCGGTGCGGAAACTTTCCAGCGCACTTAATAGCTGCAGCGCAGATTGGTAGACCTCGCGGCCTTCTTCGGTCAGGGAAAAACCGGCGCGACCGCGTTGGCACAGACGCAGGCCGAGGCGCTGCTCCAAATCGCTCATCTGTTGGCTGATGGCCGAGCGACCGATCCCCAGCACCGATTCTGCTGCGGAGAAGCCACCGCATTCCACGACGCTGCGAAAAATCCGCAACAGACGGATATCAAAGTCACTGACTTGCGCCAGTGGATCGGGGCGGCGGGTACTCATAGTTTAGTCCGGGCCTGACTGAAGGTTAGAAAAGTTGGATTTCACCGACTTTATCTCCGTGGCAATTTAGCTGCAAGAACGCTTTTCATCTCCACGCCGCTTATTGCCCTGCGAGGTTTTGCCCATGAACGTGCCTGAAAACGCCCCGACTTCCCTGGCCAGCCAGCTCAAGCTCGATGCTCACTGGATGCCCTACACCGCGAACCGCAACTTCCAGCGCGACCCGCGACTGATCGTGGCTGCCGAGGGCAGTTGGCTGACAGACGACAAGGGCCGCAAGGTCTACGATTCGCTCTCGGGTCTGTGGACCTGCGGCGCCGGACACACCCGCAAGGAAATCCAGGAAGCGGTGGCCAAGCAGTTGGGTACCCTCGATTACTCGCCGGGCTTCCAGTACGGCCACCCACTGTCGTTCCAGTTGGCCGAGAAAATCACCGACCTGACGCCGGGCAATCTGAATCACGTGTTCTTCACCGACTCGGGTTCCGAGTGTGCAGACACGGCGGTGAAAATGGTGCGTGCTTACTGGCGCCTGAAAGGCCAGGCCACCAAAACCAAAATGATCGGTCGAGCTCGTGGTTATCACGGCGTGAACATCGCCGGCACCAGCCTCGGCGGCGTGAACGGCAACCGCAAACTGTTCGGTCAGGCGATGATGGACGTCGATCACCTGCCGCACACTTTGCTGGCGAGCAATGCTTTCACTCGTGGCATGCCGGAGCAGGGTGGTATCGCGCTGGCGGATGAATTGCTCAAGTTGATCGAGCTGCACGATGCCTCGAACATTGCTGCGGTATTCGTCGAGCCGTTGGCTGGTTCCGCTGGCGTGCTGGTTCCGCCGCAGGGTTACCTCAAGCGTCTGCGCGAGATCTGCGATCAGCACAACATCCTGCTGGTGTTTGACGAAGTGATCACCGGTTTCGGCCGTACCGGTTCGATGTTCGGTGCCGACAGTTTTGGCGTGACGCCGGACCTGATGTGCATTGCCAAGCAAGTCACCAACGGCGCGATCCCGATGGGCGCAGTGATTGCCAGCTCCGAGATCTATCAGACCTTCATGAACCAGGCGACGCCTGAGTACGCGGTGGAATTCCCGCACGGCTACACCTATTCCGCCCACCCGGTGGCTTGTGCTGCGGGCTTGGCGGCACTCGACCTGCTGCAAAAGGAAAACCTGGTGCAGAGTGTGGCGGAAGTGGCGCCGCATTTCGAAAATGCGTTGCATGGTTTGAAGGGCTCGAAAAACGTCATCGACATTCGTAACTACGGGTTGGCCGGTGCCATCCAGATTGCGCCTCGCGACGGCGATGCCATCGTGCGTCCGTTCGAAGCCGGCATGGCCTTGTGGAAAGCCGGGTTCTACGTGCGCTTCGGCGGCGACACCCTGCAGTTCGGCCCAACCTTCAACAGCAAGCCGCAAGACCTCGATCGTCTGTTCGACGCGGTCGGCGAAGTGCTGAACAAAATCGACTGATTTTTCCCCTCTCTTTATATATAGGCGTCCTTTCGCGGGCGCCTGTGGACAACTTTCAGGAGCCCTGCATGAGCCTTATCCCGCATTTGATCAATGGCGAACTGGTGACCGAAGACGGTCGTACGGCCGACGTATTCAACCCGTCCACCGGTCAGGCGATCCACAAACTGCCATTGGCCAGCCGTGAAACCATTCAAAAAGCCATCGACTCGGCCAAAGCTGCGTTCCCGGCCTGGCGTAACACTCCGCCGGCCAAGCGTGCGCAGGTGATGTTCCGCTTCAAGCAACTGCTGGAACAGAACGAAGCCCGCATCGCCCAACTGATCAGTGAAGAACATGGCAAGACTCTGGAAGATGCAGCCGGTGAATTGAAGCGCGGGATCGAGAACGTCGAGTTCGCCTGTGCTGCGCCGGAAATTCTCAAGGGCGAGTACAGCCGTAACGTTGGGCCGAACATTGATGCCTGGTCGGATTTCCAGCCATTGGGCGTGGTGGCCGGTATTACCCCGTTCAACTTCCCGGCCATGGTGCCGCTGTGGATGTATCCGCTGGCGATCGTCTGCGGCAACTGCTTTATTCTGAAACCCTCCGAGCGCGATCCAAGCTCGACGCTGCTGATTGCTCAGCTGCTGTTGGAAGCCGGCCTGCCGAAAGGCGTGCTGAGTGTGGTGCATGGCGACAAGGCTGCGGTGGATGCCTTGATTGAAGCGCCGGAAGTCAAAGCGCTGAGCTTTGTCGGTTCGACGCCGATTGCCGAATACATTTACGCCGAAGGCACCAAGCGCGGCAAACGTGTCCAGGCTTTGGGCGGGGCGAAGAACCACGCGGTATTGATGCCGGATGCGGATCTGGATAACGCCGTCAGCGCACTGATGGGCGCGGCGTACGGTTCGTGCGGTGAACGCTGCATGGCGATCTCGGTAGCCGTCTGTGTCGGCGATCAGGTGGCAGATGCGTTGGTGGCCAAACTGGTACCGCAGGTCAAAGCGTTGAAAATCGGTGCCGGTACGACTTGTGGCCTGGATATGGGGCCGCTGGTTTCCGGTCAGGCTCGCGATAAAGTCAGCGGCTATATAGAAGACGGCGTTTCAGCGGGTGCGACCTTGGTGGTTGATGGTCGTGGTCTGAGCGTGGCCGGTCATGAGGAAGGTTTCTTCCTGGGCGGTTGCCTGTTCGATAACGTCACGCCAGAGATGCGCATCTATAAAGAAGAGATCTTCGGGCCGGTGCTATGCGTCGTTCGGGTCAACAGCCTGGAAGAGGCGATGCAACTGATCAACGATCACGAGTATGGCAACGGCACCTGTATCTTCACGCGTGATGGGGAAGCGGCGCGGTTGTTCTGTGATGAGATTGAAGTAGGCATGGTCGGCGTCAACGTGCCTTTGCCGGTGCCGGTGGCTTATCACAGCTTTGGTGGCTGGAAGCGTTCGCTGTTCGGCGATCTGCATGCGTATGGTCCGGATGGTGTCCGTTTCTATACTCGTCGCAAGGCTATTACCCAGCGCTGGCCGCAACGGGCGAGCCATGAGGCTTCGCAATTCGCATTCCCTAGTTTGTAAGTAGAAGGGAAGAAGGCCGGCCCCTAGGGGCCGGCCTTCTTCGTGTTTTCGGGGCTTCTTTGCCTTATATGGCAGAATTGTGAAATCAGGGGTTGACGGCAGATTCTGGACGTCTATAATTCGCCCCACTTCCGGCACAGTCGAAACGGAAAACTCCTTGGTAAACAATGAGTTATGCAGTTTTCGGCAGCGGTTACGCTTCAGTTCATCGAAGCCAGAAGGAGTTGAAAGAGCGGTGTTGTTTGGCTCTTTTGACGGTTCGATCATCTCGGTCGAAAGCGGAGAAAAAGAGGTGTTGACAGCAGCGAGTAACGCTGTAGAATTCGCCTCCCGCTAACGAGAGATCGGAAGCGCAAGTGGTTGAAGTTGTTGAAGATTCCCAAGCGAAACTTTGAAAACTTCTGAAAATAACCGCTTGACAGTAACAGAGGCTGCTGTAGAATGCGCGCCTCGGTTGAGACGAAAGATCTTAACCAACCGCTCTTTAACAACTGAATCAAGCAATTCGTGTGGGTGCTTGTGGAGTCAGACTGATAGTCAACAAGATTATCAGCATCACAAGTTACTCCGCGAGAAATCAAAGATGTAACCAACGATTGCTGAGCCAAGTTTAGGGTTTCTTAAAAACCCAAAGATGTTTGAACTGAAGAGTTTGATCATGGCTCAGATTGAACGCTGGCGGCAGGCCTAACACATGCAAGTCGAGCGGCAGCACGGGTACTTGTACCTGGTGGCGAGCGGCGGACGGGTGAGTAATGCCTAGGAATCTGCCTGGTAGTGGGGGATAACGCTCGGAAACGGACGCTAATACCGCATACGTCCTACGGGAGAAAGCAGGGGACCTTCGGGCCTTGCGCTATCAGATGAGCCTAGGTCGGATTAGCTAGTTGGTGAGGTAATGGCTCACCAAGGCGACGATCCGTAACTGGTCTGAGAGGATGATCAGTCACACTGGAACTGAGACACGGTCCAGACTCCTACGGGAGGCAGCAGTGGGGAATATTGGACAATGGGCGAAAGCCTGATCCAGCCATGCCGCGTGTGTGAAGAAGGTCTTCGGATTGTAAAGCACTTTAAGTTGGGAGGAAGGGCAGTTACCTAATACGTAATTGTTTTGACGTTACCGACAGAATAAGCACCGGCTAACTCTGTGCCAGCAGCCGCGGTAATACAGAGGGTGCAAGCGTTAATCGGAATTACTGGGCGTAAAGCGCGCGTAGGTGGTTCGTTAAGTTGGATGTGAAATCCCCGGGCTCAACCTGGGAACTGCATTCAAAACTGACGAGCTAGAGTATGGTAGAGGGTGGTGGAATTTCCTGTGTAGCGGTGAAATGCGTAGATATAGGAAGGAACACCAGTGGCGAAGGCGACCACCTGGACTGATACTGACACTGAGGTGCGAAAGCGTGGGGAGCAAACAGGATTAGATACCCTGGTAGTCCACGCCGTAAACGATGTCAACTAGCCGTTGGGAGCCTTGAGCTCTTAGTGGCGCAGCTAACGCATTAAGTTGACCGCCTGGGGAGTACGGCCGCAAGGTTAAAACTCAAATGAATTGACGGGGGCCCGCACAAGCGGTGGAGCATGTGGTTTAATTCGAAGCAACGCGAAGAACCTTACCAGGCCTTGACATCCAATGAACTTTCCAGAGATGGATTGGTGCCTTCGGGAACATTGAGACAGGTGCTGCATGGCTGTCGTCAGCTCGTGTCGTGAGATGTTGGGTTAAGTCCCGTAACGAGCGCAACCCTTGTCCTTAGTTACCAGCACGTGATGGTGGGCACTCTAAGGAGACTGCCGGTGACAAACCGGAGGAAGGTGGGGATGACGTCAAGTCATCATGGCCCTTACGGCCTGGGCTACACACGTGCTACAATGGTCGGTACAGAGGGTTGCCAAGCCGCGAGGTGGAGCTAATCCCAGAAAACCGATCGTAGTCCGGATCGCAGTCTGCAACTCGACTGCGTGAAGTCGGAATCGCTAGTAATCGCGAATCAGAATGTCGCGGTGAATACGTTCCCGGGCCTTGTACACACCGCCCGTCACACCATGGGAGTGGGTTGCACCAGAAGTAGCTAGTCTAACCTTCGGGAGGACGGTTACCACGGTGTGATTCATGACTGGGGTGAAGTCGTAACAAGGTAGCCGTAGGGGAACCTGCGGCTGGATCACCTCCTTAATCGACGACATCAGCTGCTCCATAAGTTCCCACACGAATTGCTTGATTCATTGAAGAAGACGATAAGAAGCAGCCCGAAATTGGGTCTGTAGCTCAGTTGGTTAGAGCGCACCCCTGATAAGGGTGAGGTCGGCAGTTCGAATCTGCCCAGACCCACCAATTTTGTGTGGGAAACGCCTGTAGAAATACGGGGCCATAGCTCAGCTGGGAGAGCGCCTGCCTTGCACGCAGGAGGTCAACGGTTCGATCCCGTTTGGCTCCACCACTACTGCTTCTGTTTGTTGAAAGCTTAGAAATGAGCATTCCATCGTGACGATGGTGAATGTTGATTTCTAGTCTTTGGCTAGATCGTTCTTTAAAAATTTGGGTATGTGATAGAAAGATAGACTGATGGCCACTTTCACTGGTGGTGATCAGGCTAAGGTAAAATTTGTGAGTTTAATCGCGAATTTTCGGCGAATGTCGTCTTCACAGTATAACCAGATTGCTTGGGGTTATATGGTCAAGTGAAGAAGCGCATACGGTGGATGCCTTGGCAGTCAGAGGCGATGAAAGACGTGGTAGCCTGCGAAAAGCTTCGGGGAGTCGGCAAACAGACTTTGATCCGGAGATGTCTGAATGGGGGAACCCACCTAACATAAGTTAGGTATCTTAAGCTGAATACATAGGCTTAAGAAGCGAACCAGGGGAACTGAAACATCTAAGTACCCTGAGGAAAAGAAATCAACCGAGATTCCCTTAGTAGTGGCGAGCGAACGGGGACTAGCCCTTAAGTGGCTTTGAGATTAGCGGAACGCTCTGGAAAGTGCGGCCATAGTGGGTGATAGCCCTGTACGCGAAAATCTCTTGGTCATGAAATCGAGTAGGACGGAGCACGAGAAACTTTGTCTGAATATGGGGGGACCATCCTCCAAGGCTAAATACTACTGACTGACCGATAGTGAACTAGTACCGTGAGGGAAAGGCGAAAAGAACCCCGGAGAGGGGAGTGAAATAGATCCTGAAACCGTATGCGTACAAGCAGTGGGAGCCCACTTTGTTGGGTGACTGCGTACCTTTTGTATAATGGGTCAGCGACTTATTTTCAGTGGCGAGCTTAACCGAATAGGGGAGGCGTAGCGAAAGCGAGTCTTAATAGGGCGTCTAGTCGCTGGGAATAGACCCGAAACCGGGCGATCTATCCATGGGCAGGTTGAAGGTTGGGTAACACTAACTGGAGGACCGAACCGACTACCGTTGAAAAGTTAGCGGATGACCTGTGGATCGGAGTGAAAGGCTAATCAAGCTCGGAGATAGCTGGTTCTCCTCGAAAGCTATTTAGGTAGCGCCTCATGTATCACTGTAGGGGGTAGAGCACTGTTTCGGCTAGGGGGTCATCCCGACTTACCAAACCGATGCAAACTCCGAATACCTACAAGTGCCGAGCATGGGAGACACACGGCGGGTGCTAACGTCCGTCGTGAAAAGGGAAACAACCCAGACCGTCAGCTAAGGTCCCAAAGTTATGGTTAAGTGGGAAACGATGTGGGAAGGCTTAGACAGCTAGGAGGTTGGCTTAGAAGCAGCCACCCTTTAAAGAAAGCGTAATAGCTCACTAGTCGAGTCGGCCTGCGCGGAAGATGTAACGGGGCTCAAACCATACACCGAAGCTACGGGTATCACTTAGGTGATGCGGTAGAGGAGCGTTCTGTAAGCCTGTGAAGGTGAGTTGAGAAGCTTGCTGGAGGTATCAGAAGTGCGAATGCTGACATGAGTAACGACAATGGGTGTGAAAAACACCCACGCCGAAAGACCAAGGTTTCCTGCGCAACGTTAATCGACGCAGGGTTAGTCGGTCCCTAAGGCGAGGCTGAAAAGCGTAGTCGATGGAAAACAGGTTAATATTCCTGTACTTCTGGTTATTGCGATGGAGGGACGGAGAAGGCTAGGCCAGCTTGGCGTTGGTTGTCCAAGTTTAAGGTGGTAGGCTGGAATCTTAGGTAAATCCGGGATTCTAAGGCCGAGAGCTGATGACGAGTGTTCTTTTAGAACACGAAGTGGTTGATGCCATGCTTCCAAGAAAAGCTTCTAAGCTTCAGGTAACCAGGAACCGTACCCCAAACCGACACAGGTGGTTGGGTAGAGAATACCAAGGCGCTTGAGAGAACTCGGGTGAAGGAACTAGGCAAAATGGCACCGTAACTTCGGGAGAAGGTGCGCCGGTGAGGGTGAAGCATTTACTGCGTAAGCCCACGCCGGTCGAAGATACCAGGCCGCTGCGACTGTTTATTAAAAACACAGCACTCTGCAAACACGAAAGTGGACGTATAGGGTGTGACGCCTGCCCGGTGCCGGAAGGTTAATTGATGGGGTTAGCTAACGCGAAGCTCTTGATCGAAGCCCCGGTAAACGGCGGCCGTAACTATAACGGTCCTAAGGTAGCGAAATTCCTTGTCGGGTAAGTTCCGACCTGCACGAATGGCGTAACGATGGCGGCGCTGTCTCCACCCGAGACTCAGTGAAATTGAAATCGCTGTGAAGATGCAGTGTATCCGCGGCTAGACGGAAAGACCCCGTGAACCTTTACTATAGCTTTGCACTGGACTTTGAATTTGCTTGTGTAGGATAGGTGGGAGGCTTTGAAGCGTGGACGCCAGTTCGCGTGGAGCCAACCTTGAAATACCACCCTGGCAACTTTGAGGTTCTAACTCAGGTCCGTTATCCGGATCGAGGACAGTGTATGGTGGGTAGTTTGACTGGGGCGGTCTCCTCCTAAAGAGTAACGGAGGAGTACGAAGGTGCGCTCAGACCGGTCGGAAATCGGTCGTAGAGTATAAAGGCAAAAGCGCGCTTGACTGCGAGACAGACACGTCGAGCAGGTACGAAAGTAGGTCTTAGTGATCCGGTGGTTCTGTATGGAAGGGCCATCGCTCAACGGATAAAAGGTACTCCGGGGATAACAGGCTGATACCGCCCAAGAGTTCATATCGACGGCGGTGTTTGGCACCTCGATGTCGGCTCATCACATCCTGGGGCTGAAGCCGGTCCCAAGGGTATGGCTGTTCGCCATTTAAAGTGGTACGCGAGCTGGGTTTAGAACGTCGTGAGACAGTTCGGTCCCTATCTGCCGTGGACGTTTGAGATTTGAGAGGGGCTGCTCCTAGTACGAGAGGACCGGAGTGGACGAACCTCTGGTGTTCCGGTTGTCACGCCAGTGGCATTGCCGGGTAGCTATGTTCGGAATAGATAACCGCTGAAAGCATCTAAGCGGGAAACTAGCCTCAAGATGAGATCTCACTGGGACCTTGAGTCCCCTGAAGGGCCGTCGAAGACTACGACGTTGATAGGTTGGGTGTGTAAGCGCTGTGAGGCGTTGAGCTAACCAATACTAATTGCCCGTGAGGCTTGACCATATAACACCCAAGCAATTTGCTGACCTGAAAAGGCACCAGATTGCGGTGTGTGAAGACGAAACGAACCGAAAGTTTGTGACACTCACAAAACACCAAACTATCACATACCCATTCGCTGGAGCGTGAACCCGCAAGGGCCAACGACCTGGCTACCGAATTTCTTGACGACCATAGAGCATTGGAACCACCTGATCCCATCCCGAACTCAGCAGTGAAACGATGCATCGCCGATGGTAGTGTGGGGTTTCCCCATGTGAGAGTAGGTCATCGTCAAGATTAAATTCCGAAACCCCTATCTGCGTATGCAGGTAGGGGTTTTGTTTTGCCCGCAGGAAAGTTCGTACAGCATTATCGGACCGCTCCCGGCTGTCACAGTCTGATGACAGTGCTAAGGTTCGGCCCTAGCTTTTGTATTTTCCCAAGGAAGCCTTTATGCCGGACGCTACGTCCCTCAGTGCTGGTTTTATGGTGGTTCACGGCAACCGTCTGGACGAGTTGCGCAGCCTGGTGGTCAGCTGGATGCGGCGCTACCCGCTGGCTCCCTTGGAAAATGAAATCGCCCTGGTACAGAGCAACGGCATCGCCCAATGGCTGAAGCTGGCACTGGCCGAAGACCCCGAAGATGACGACATGGGCGGCTGCGGAATCGCCGCTGCCATCGATGTGCAGTTACCGGGCAGCTTCATGTGGCAGCTTTATCGCATGGTGCTGGGACGTGACGAGATTCCGGTCAAATCCCTTCTCGATAAAGCCCCGCTGACCTGGCGTCTGATGCGTCTGTTGCCACAGTTAATCAACCAACCGCACTTCGAACCTCTGCAGCGCTTTCTTACCCATGACACCGACTTACGTAAACGCTATCAATTGGCGGAGCGACTGGCGGATCTGTTCGACCAATATCAGGTCTACCGTGCCGATTGGCTCGAAGACTGGGCAGAAGGTCGTCATCAGTTACGAAATGGTAGAGGCGAAGCCAAAGCCCTGACCCCGGCCAACTGTTGGCAGGCGGAGCTGTGGCGTGCGTTGTTGCTGGATGTCGGTGAACAAGGCATGGCGCAAAGCCGCGCAGGCGTCCACCAACGTTTTATCGAGCGCATCAATAGCCTCGACGTAGCGCCGAGTGGATTGCCTTCGCGGGTGATCGTTTTCGGGATTTCCTCACTGCCTGCTCAGGCCCTGGAAGCGCTTGCCGGTCTTGCTCGATTCAGCCAGGTCTTACTGTGCGTACACAACCCATGTCGTCACCATTGGGCAGACATCGTCGCTGATAAAGATCTGTTGCGACATCAGTACAAGCGCCAGGCTCGCAAGAGCGGCATGCCGGTCGTGCTCGACGCGCAAACGCTCCATCAGCATGCCCATCCGCTACTGGCCGCGTGGGGCAAGCAGGGACGGGACTACATTAATCTGCTCGACAGCTACGACGATCCCAATAGCTATCGCTCGGCGTTTCGTGACGGGCGCATCGATCTTTTCAGCGAAAGCCAGCCACAGAACATGCTCAATCAGTTGCAGGACGATATCCTGGAATTGCGTCCCTTGAACGAGACTCGCGAGCGTTGGGCTGCTGTCGATCTGAAAAAGGACGAATCGATCCGTTTTCACATCGCCCATAGCGCTCAACGCGAAGTGGAAATACTCCACGATCAGTTGCTCGCCCGATTCAGTGCTGACACAGACCTCAGGCCTCGCGACGTAATCGTGATGGTCCCGGACATCGACAGTTATGCCCCGCATATCCGTGCTGTTTTTGGTCAGATCGATCGCTTTGATCCGCGCTTCATTCCTTTCACACTTGCGGATCAAGGCCAGCGAGGCCGGGATCCGCTACTGATTGCTGTCGAACACCTGCTCAACCTTCCCGACAGTCGCTTCCCTGTCAGCGAGATCCTGGATCTGCTCGACGTTCCCGCATTACGCACCCGGTTTGGCGTAGAGGAACGAGATCTGCCGACCTTGCATCGCTGGATCGAAGGCGCAGGCATTCGCTGGGGGATGAACGCCGAGCAGCGCGCGGGCCTGGGTCTGCCTGAGGAACTGGAGCAAAACAGCTGGCGTTTCGGTTTGCGACGGATGTTGCTGGGTTATGCCGTGGGCAGCGCCAGTGCCTGCGAGGGGATCGAGCCCTACGACGAAATTGGTGGTCTGGATGCCGCGCTCATAGGCCCTTTGGTGGCGTTGTTGGATACATTGGAAGTTGCTCACCAGGAACTCACTCAACCTGCAGCGCCCAAACAATGGGGTTCGCGGTTGCAAGCTTTGGTGCAGTTATTCTTCCTGGCCAGCAACGAGCATGACGACTATTTGTTGGCCCAACTCGAAGAGCTGCGTGAGACCTGGCTTGAGACCTGCGAGTCCGTAGGTTTGCACGACGAATTACCGTTGACCGTAGTCCGTGAAGCCTGGCTGGCGGGTCTCGACCAAGGTCGCCTGTCTCAGCGCTTCCTTGCCGGGGCCGTTAACTTCTGTACCTTGATGCCCATGCGAGCAATTCCCTTCAAACTGGTCTGTCTGCTTGGCATGAATGACGGCGATTACCCTCGCGCGCAGCCGCCGCTGGATTTCGACCTGATGGGCAGTGACTACCGCCCCGGTGATCGCTCCCGGCGTGAAGATGATCGCTATCTGTTGCTGGAAGCATTGTTGTCGGCACGCGACCAACTCTATATCAGTTGGGTCGGCCGCAGTATTCGGGACAACAGCGAGCGCCCTGCTTCGGTGTTGATAGGGCAGTTGCGTGATCATCTCGGCAGCGGCTGGCGACTGCACGATGATAATGGTGACCTGCTTGAGTCCATGACTCAGGAACACCCGCTGCAACCTTTCAGCGCTCGCTACTTTCATGAAGGCGATGATCTATTCAGCTACGCCAGCGAGTGGCAGGTTCTACATCAAGCCAGTGATCTGGCGACTGATATCGAAGTGCTTGAACCCTACGTCCAGGACGAACCGCTGAGCCTGGGTCAGCTGCAGGATTTTCTGCGCAACCCTGTACGACATTTCTTCAGCCACCGGCTCAAAGTGTTCTTCGAGGCTGCAGAAGTGCCTTTGGCTGATGAAGAGCCATTTGTACTCGATGCGCTGCAACGCTATAGCCTCAGCGACAGCTTGCTTGAAGTGGCACTGGGGCAACTGGACCAAACCGATCAGGTACTGGAGGCGCAGGCAAAACGCCTGCAAAACAGCGGGCTCTTGCCCATGGCCGGTTTTGGTGAATGTCTTCAGCGAGAGTTGATCGAGCCGCTGCCGGATCTGCTGCTGCGTTATCAGCAACTTCTGGCGTTATGGCCGACCCCGCTCACCAGCGCGTTGCCGGTGAGTCTGGAACTACAAGGATTGCGCCTGGAAGGCTGGCTCAGTGGCCTGCATCAACGCGCAGATGGCGGATTGTTGTCGGTGACTACGATTCCCAACAGCATCGGTTCGATCAAGGCTCGCAAATGGCATCGCCTGACGCGAGCTTGGGTCAATCACCTGGTTGCCTGTGCCAGCGGCATGCCGATGACCACTGCGTTGGTGGCCAGCGACGACAGTTTGTTGCTCGGTCCGATGGAGGAGGCCGCAGCATCCCGGGTTCTGGGCGACCTGTTGTTGGCTTGGCAAACGGGCATGCGCCAGCCGCTGCCGATTGCAGTAAAAACAGCGTTCGCCTGGCTCGCTCAAACCGACCCGGCCAAAGCTGACGCCGCTGCCCGCAAGACCTATCAAGGCGACGGCCAGACCACTGACGGCGAGCGCCGCGAAAGCCCGGCACTCGCTCGGCAATTCGCCGACTACAATGCTCTGATTGCCGATGAAACCTTCCCCGATTGGTGCAACGCTTTGTATCGGCCGCTGCTTGAGGCCTCCTGGCGTTCATCGACCAGCGAGGAGGCGCGCTCATGACCACGAAAACACCGCTGGCCCTGGCATTCCCGCTTCGTGGCAGCCAGCTGATTGAGGCCAGCGCCGGGACCGGCAAGACCTTCACTATTTCTGCGTTGTACTTGCGTCTAGTCCTTGGCCACGGCGGTGAGTCGAGTGGTTTTGGCCGTGAATTGCTGCCGCCGCAAATTCTGGTGGTGACCTTCACCGATGCCGCGACCAAAGAGCTGCGCGAACGTATTCGCACACGGCTGGCCGAAGCCGCACGGTTTTTCCGCGATGAGACACCGGCTCCGGATGGCCTCATTGCCGAGTTGCGCGAGCAGTACCTCCCCGAACAGTGGTCCGGCTGTGCAAACCGCCTGGACATCGCCGCCCAGTGGATGGATGAAGCGGCGGTATCGACCATCCACAGTTGGTGCCAGCGCATGTTGCGCGAACATGCGTTCGACAGTGGCAGCCTGTTCACCCAGACCCTGGAAACCGATCACAGCGATTTGCTCGGCGAAGTCTTGCGCGACTACTGGCGACTGTTCTGTTATCCAATGCAAGGCGATGCACTGAACTGGGTTCGCGGCAATTGGGGTGGCCCGGCGGCGTTGCTGCCGCGAGTGCGTGGCTTGTTCGCCAGCGAACGTGACAGTGTTGAAGGTAAAGAGCCTGCCGAGTTGATTGCCGAGTGCCTGCAGGAGCGACGGGCCACTTTGCTTGAACTCAAGATGCCTTGGCGCCAATGGGCGGATGAGTTGCTTGCCATCTGTCACCAGGGTGTCGCAAGCAAGAGTGTCGATGGCCGCAAGATGCAGCCGCGCTACTTCGAACCCTGGTTCGAAAAGCTCCGGGCCTGGGCCGAAGATGAATCTCTCGAGCAACTGGACATTGGCACCGGCTTCACTCGCCTGACCCCCGATGGCATGGCTGAAGCCTGGAAGGGTGAAGCTCCCCGTCATCCCGGTCTCGATGCAATGCCCGGTCTCAAGACCAGTCTCGATAGTTTGCCGACCCCCGATGCCGCCGTGCTGCAACACGCCGCTCACTGGGTGGGTGCACGGTTCGAGGAGGAAAAGCGTCGCCGCGCGGAAATGGGCTTCGATGACATGCTGCTGCGCCTCGATGCGGCTTTGCAGTCTGACGGCGGTGAGCGCCTGGCCACACTGATCCGCGAGCAGTTCCCGGTCGCGTTGATCGACGAATTCCAGGACACCGACCCGGTGCAGTATCGAATCTTCGAGAGCATTTATCGCATCGAAGATAACAATCCTGAAACCGGTCTGTTTCTGATCGGTGACCCGAAGCAGGCGATCTATGCCTTCCGCGGAGCCGACATCTATACCTACCTGCGTGCCCGCCAGGCCACCACTGGCCGCCTGCATACCCTGGGCACCAACTTCCGTTCCAGTCATGGCATGGTCAGTGCGGTAAACCATGTGTTCGAGCGCGCCGAATCTCGTGAGCAGGGACGCGGAGCATTCCTGTTTCGTGAGAAAAATGGAGAGAACCCGGTGCCGTTCCTGCCCGTCGAATCCCAGGGGCGCAAAGAAGTCCTGCAGATTGATGGTCAGGTTGTACCGGCCCTGAACATCTGGCACCTGTCCGCCGATCAGCCACTGTCTGGCGCGGTGTATCGACAACAATTGGCCGCCGCCTGCGCCAGTGAAATCACCGCGCTGCTCAATGGCGGTCAGCAAGGCTGTGCTGGCTTCATCCAGGACGGTAAGGACTTCAAAGGTCTACTGCCATCGGATATCGCAATTCTGGTGCGCGACGGCAAAGAGGCCCAGGCCGTGCGTGGCGAACTTTCGGCTCGCGGCGTGCG
Source organism: Pseudomonas sp. F-14 TE3482 (assembly GCF_053629455.1). Lineage (NCBI taxonomy): Bacteria > Pseudomonadati > Pseudomonadota > Gammaproteobacteria > Pseudomonadales > Pseudomonadaceae > Pseudomonas > Pseudomonas sp. F-14 TE3482. The sequence goes on along the minus strand of NZ_JBRJII010000001.1, from coordinate 394,045 downwards.
CAGTGTTTACCTGTCAGACAAGGACTCCGTGTTCGCCGCGCAGGAGGCCCATGACCTGCTGACCTGGCTCAAGGCGTGTGCCGAACCGGATGTCGAGCGTCCCCTCCGTGCCGCGCTGGCCTGCATCACACTGAACCTTTCGCTGGCTGAGCTGGAGCGGCTGAATCAGGACGAACTGGCGTGGGAAGCGCGGGTCATGCAGTTCCGCGGTTATCGTGAGCTCTGGCGCAAACAGGGTGTGCTGCCAATGCTGCGACGTTTGCTGCACGACTTCCAACTGCCCCAGGCGTTGATCGCGCGCAACGATGGCGAGAGGGTGTTGACCAACCTGCTGCACCTGTCCGAGCTGCTACAGCAGGCCGCCGCCGAGCTTGATGGCGAGCAAGCGCTGATCCGGCATTTGGCCGAACATCTGGCATTGTCCGGTCAGGCTGGCGAAGAACAGATCCTGCGCCTGGAAAGCGACGAGCAACTGGTCAAGGTCGTGACCATTCACAAATCCAAAGGGCTTGAATATCCGTTGGTGTTTCTGCCATTCATCTGCTCGGCAAAACCTGTGGATGGCAGCCGTTTGCCGTTGTATTACCACGACGCGATGGGCAACGCTCAAGTGAGCTTGAAGCCGACGCCGGAGTTGATCGTCCAAGCCGATGATGAACGCTTGGCCGAGGATCTTCGCCTGCTCTATGTCGCCCTGACCCGGGCACAACATGCCTGCTGGCTCGGTGTGACTGACCTCAAGCGAGGCAATAACAATGGCTCGACGCTGCACCTTTCAGCGTTGGGTTACCTGTTGGGCGGTGGTGCGCCATTGGCCGAGTCGGCAGGGTTGCGGCGTTGGCTGGAAGATTTGCAGCAGAACTGCCCGGCGCTGAACTACGGTGAAATGCCTGAAGCGAGCGCCGAGCATTACCATCCGCCGCGCAATGAAGCGACCTTGCTTACACCGCTGATACCCAAACGCAAGGCCAGCGAAAACTGGTGGATCGCCTCCTACAGCGCCCTGCGCATTGGTGACAGTCTTAGCGTGGGCAGTGACGAAGCGCCGGAGAGCCCGCAAGCACAAAAGCTTTTTGACGACGAACGTCTCGATCCGCAAGCGCCGCGAGAAGTGATTGCCGGCGGCGCTGATATCCACCGATTCCCTCGCGGGCCAAACCCCGGCACTTTTCTCCATGGATTGCTCGAGTGGGCCGGTGACGAAGGTTTTGCCGCTGCACCACAAACTGTGGAAGACGCCATCGCCCGCCGCTGCAATCGCCGTGGCTGGGAAGGCTGGATCACGACATTGAGTGACTGGCTACAGCACTTGCTCAAATCCCCGCTGCACGTCGGCGGCGGGCAGGCACCGGTGGTGTTCGAGCAACTGACCCAGTACCGGGTCGAGATGGAATTCTGGTTCGCCAGTCACAAAGTCGATGTGCTCAAACTCGATGAACTGGTGCGCCAATACACCCACAACGGCGTGTCCAGGGTGGCCGCCGAACCGGTGCTGCTCAATGGTATGTTCAAAGGCTTCATCGACCTGACGTTCGAGCACGACGGTCGTTATTACGTCGCCGACTACAAATCCAACTGGCTGGGCGTCGATGACGCGGCCTATACCGAGCAGGCCATGGAGCAGTCGATTCTGGACAACCGTTACGACCTGCAATATGTGTTGTACCTGCTCGCCTTGCATCGCCAGCTCAAGGCGCGGCTGGTCGATTACGATTACGATCGGCATGTCGGTGGGGCGTTGTACCTGTTCCTTCGCGGTACTCGTGCGACCAGCCAGGGCGTGTATTTCGCCCGTCCGCCGCGGGAGCTGATCGAGCGTCTGGACCGGTTGTTCCAGGGCAAGCCAGAGCCCAAGGCCGAACCCGCCTGGGAACAGGGAGTACTGCTATGAGTCGCACCTTCGCCGATTTGCTGCCCACGCCGTTGGCGGCCGAAAGTCTGGCGGACCTGGCCCCGCTGAGTCGCGCAGATGACTTGTTGCTGCTGCTCACGCGCTGGGTCGAACGCGGTTGGCTACGGGCGCTGGACAAGGCCTTCGTGGCCTTTCTCCACGAGCTTGCCCCCGACGATGATCCGCTGGTGCTGCTGGCCGCCGCGTTGACCAGTCACCAGTTGGGTCACGGCCATGTTTGCCTGGATCTGTTCGAAACGCTGAAAGAGCCGGACTTCGCTCTGTCACTGCCGCCGGAAGGTGATCTGCAAAGTGGCGCGATGTTGCTGCCGTCACAATTGCTTGAGGCGCTGGAGGGGGCTCATTGGTGCAAGGTGCTGGCGTCCAGCCGCTTGGTGGCTCTGGCCGTCGACGGGCGCGAGGCCGCGCAGCATCGGCCGTTGGTGCTGTCGGGAAAACGCTTGTACCTGCGCCGCTACTGGGCTTACGAGCGGCGGATCGACAACGCCCTGCGTCAGCGGCTAGCGGCACACGAAACAACACCGAGTGATTTGCCCCAACGCCTGACCGGCCTGTTCGGCCCTGCCAGGCCTGATGAAGTGATCGACTGGCAGAAGCTCGCTTGCGCCCTGGCTACCCGTAGCGCATTCAGCATCGTCACCGGCGGCCCGGGGACCGGCAAGACCACTACGGTCGTACGCTTGCTCGCATTGCTACAAGCGCCCGCGGTGGAAGCCGGCAAACCGCTGCGCATTCGTCTCGCGGCACCCACTGGCAAAGCTGCCGCACGATTGACCGAGTCCATCAGCCAACAGGTTCAAACCCTGGAAGTTGCTGAAACAGTGCGGGAGAAGATCCCGTCGGATGTGACCACCGTGCACCGTTTGCTCGGCAGTCGTCCCGGTACCCGGCATTTTCGGCACCACGCCGGCAATCGTTTGCCGCTGGATGTATTGGTGGTGGACGAAGCCTCGATGATCGACCTGGAAATGATGGCCAGTTTGCTCGACGCATTGCCGGCCCATGCCCGTCTGGTGCTGCTCGGTGACAAGGATCAACTGGCGTCGGTGGAGGCCGGTGCCGTCCTGGGCGATCTGTGCCGCGATGCCGAAGCCGGTTGGTACAGTCCGCAGACATGCCAGTGGCTGGAGTCAGTCAGCGGGGAAAACCTTGGTGCCAGCGACTTGCACGAAGACATCAACGGAGCGCATCCCCTGGCTCAGCAAGTGGTGATGCTGCGTCACTCACGGCGCTTCGGCGAGGGCAGCGGCATTGGCCAGTTGGCCCGTTGGGTCAACCGGCAGCAACCCGAGGAAGCCCGCAAGTTACTGGCGGCTGGAAGCCATGGCGACGTATTTTCCCTGCCTCTCAAGGGTGAGCAGGACCGGGCGCTGGAGCGTTTACTGCTCGAAGGCCATGGCGAGGGACCGCAAGGTTATCGGCATTACCTGAATCTTTTGCGTAGCCAGCGGCCGCCGCTCGACAGCCCGCTGGACGATCCACGCTGGACCCATTGGGCTCGTGTGGTCCTGCAAGCTTTCGACGCCTTCCAGCTATTGTGCGCGGTACGCAAAGGGCCTTGGGGTGTGGAAGGCTTGAATCAGCGAGTGACCGACGCGCTGCTCAAGGCTCGGCTGATCGACAGCGACCACCAATGGTACGAAGGTCGGCCCGTGCTGATGACCCGCAACGACTATGGCCTGGGTTTGATGAACGGCGACATTGGCATTGCCCTCAAGCTGCCGGAACGTGAGGGCCCCGATGCTGGACGGCAAGTGCTGCGTGTGGCCTTTCCGCGCAACGATGGTCAAGGCGGTGTGCGCTTTGTCCTGCCAAGTCGGCTCAACGATGTCGACACCGTGTACGCCATGACCGTACACAAATCCCAAGGCTCGGAATTCGCCCATACGGCGTTGATTCTGCCGGATGCCCTGAACCCTGTGCTCACCAAGGAGCTGATCTATACCGGCATAACCCGGGCCAAACACTGGTTCACCCTGATTGAGCCTCGCGCCGGTGTATTCGAAGAGGCCGTGCGGCGTAAGGTCAAGCGCTTGAGCGGGTTGATGCTGGAGCTGGAAGAGGGGATCGAGCCGGGTCACTGAAAAGGGGAGCAGACGACGGAATCTGTCCGAGGTGCCGTGGTGCGTGGCCTCGCTGGTGTTTCGGTGCTGTGCTATCGTTGCGGCATCATTTCGTTGCGATCGAAGAGAATCCCTGCATGAAGGTGGCTGTCTGGGCGACAGAGCGCGTTGTTGGCTGCAAGCAAGTGCTGCTTGCCGGCCTTCTCTGTTTGTTGACGGGCGTTGCCTTCGCTCAGCCTGAAACCGTCGAGAGCAAGGCAGACCAGCGTGCCAGATCAGTCACTCAGGTGGTGCTCGGGATTCTCAGTTATGCCCGGTGGCCTGTTGAGCCTCAACAATTGCGTCTGTGCATAGTCGGCCCTACCGAGTACACCGACGATCTGGTCAAGGGCACTACCCAGGCCACTGGTCGGCCTGTCACCGTGCAACGGCTTTTGGCCGACAACCCGGCCATTGCCGGTGAATGCGACGCGGTGTACATCGGCAAGCTGACCAGCGACGAACGCAGTCGATTATTCGCCTCGCTGACAGGGCGCCCGGTGGTGAGCATCAGCGAAGGCGGCGATCAATGCACCGTCGGCAGTCTGTTCTGCCTGCGGGTCGGCGATGAACAAGTATCCTTCGAGGTCAACCTAGACTCAGTCGCCCGCAGCGGTGTGCGCATCCATCCCAGTGTGCTGCAACTGTCGCGTCGCAAGCCGGCGGCACCATGAGTCTATTCAAATCCCGTATACGTCCGACCCTGGGGTCGGTTATAGGTCGTGGACATTTGATCGTCGCCCTGGTGGGCGTGGCCATGGCCAGTGTTTCGTTGACCCTGCTGGGGGTGCTGGCCTTGCGGGTTTATGCCGATCACAACCTGCATCTGATCGCCCGTTCGATCAATTACACCGTGGAAGCCGCGGTGGTGTTCAACGATAAGGTCGCCGCCACTGAGGCGCTGGCGTTGATCGCGTCCATCGAAGAAGTGGCCGACGCACAGGTCCTGGGCGAGCAAGGCGAGTTACTTGCACGTTGGCAACGACCGGAAAAGGGGTTGCTCTCCGATCTTGAAATGCAGATCGCCCGGGTGATTCTGGAAAAGCCCATCAGCATGCCGATCGTCCATCAAGGTCAGGAAATCGGCAGTATCCTGCTGGTCGGGCACGGTGGCAGCCTGATGCGCTTTTTGCTCAGTGGTCTGATGGGAATCGTCTTGTGTACCGCCATCAGTGCCTGGGTGGCGCTCTATCTGGCGCGGCGGCAATTGCGTGGGATCACCGGCCCTTTGCGCAGCCTGGCTACTGTGGCTCACGCCGCCCGCAGCGAGCGAGCCTTTGACCAGCGCGTACCGCCCGCCGACATTGCCGAACTCGACAATCTGGGTAATGACTTCAATGCCTTGCTCGATGAACTCGAATCCTGGCAGACCCACCTGCAAAGCGAAAACGAGACCCTGGCCCACCAAGCCAGCCATGACAGCCTGACCGGACTGCCGAATCGAGCATTTTTCGAAGGCCGCCTGATGCGTGCCTTGCGCAATGCCGGCAAGCTCGATGAACGAGTGGCCGTGCTGTTCCTGGACAGCGACCGGTTCAAGGAGATCAACGATAACTTCGGACACGCTGCCGGCGATGCGGTGCTGGTCGCCGTGGCAACCCGGGTTCGTGCGCAACTGCGTGAAGAGGACCTGGTTGCGCGTCTGGGTGGCGACGAGTTTGCAATCCTGCTCACACCGCTGCACAAGGCCGAAGACGCCGAACGGATTGCTGACAAAATCATCGCCAGCATGGAAATACCCATCCAGTTGCCGGGCAGTACCCAAGTGTTGACTTCACTCAGTATTGGCATCGCCGTGTACCCCGATCATGGGGTCACACCGGGCGAGTTGCTCGATGCTGCCGACGCCGCGATGTACCAGGCCAAACGCCTTTCCCGAGGCGCGCAGCAAACGGCAGGAGCGGAGCTCCCTGTCGCCCATGTTCAAACCAGGAGCTAATGTCTGTGTTCACCTTCAATCAGCGTTCTCTGCGACTTTTCACGATCACCCTGTTCCTGGCCTTGCTGGCATTGACCGGTTGCCAGACGGTACCGCAAAAGGGCCTGACCCCGGCGCAGATCGCTGTGCTCAAGCAGCAAGGTTTCGAAATGACGGATGATGGCTGGGCCTATGGCCTGTCAGGCAAAGTTTTGTTCGGCAGCGATGTCGAGAGCCTCAATCCTGCCAGTACCGAGATCGTGGAGCGCATTGGCAAGGCGTTGTTGAGTGTGGAAATCGAACGGGTGAGGATCGACGGCCACACCGATGCGTCAGGCAAAGAATCCTATAACGAACAGCTTTCTCTGCGTCGCGCAAAAAGCGTCGGCAAGGTGTTGGCCACCGTCGGCATAAAAGAAGAAAACATCCAACTGCGCGGCCTGGGCAGCAGTAAGCCCGTCGCTTCCAACGACACCGCGGTCGGACGCACCGAGAACCGTCGGGTGTCGATCGTAGTGAGCGCGGATTAATCGGCGAACAACATTTCCCGACTTTCCCCCATCAACAGCGCTTGATTCTGCTCGGTGACGGCACGGATGTAATCCCACAACAGGGTGATCCGCTTGAGCTTGCGCAGATCTTCCCGGCAGTACATCCAGAACTGCCGGGTAATGGTGATCTCTTGCGGCAACACCGGCAGCAATTGCGGATCCTGAGCTGCCAGGAAGCACGGCAGAATCGCCATTGACCGTCCTTGCTGAGCGGCTACGAACTGCGCAATCACGCTGGTGCTGCGCAGATTGGCACTGGCACCAGGCAACACATTCGCCAGGTACAGCAGTTCCGAGCTGAACGCCAGATCGTCCACATAACTGATGAATTGATGCTTGCCCAAGTCTGCCGGGCGGCGGATCGGCGGGTGCTTGTCCAGATAATCCTGGGTCGCATACAGCTGCAGTCGGTAGTCGCAGAGTTTGCAGCAGACATACGGGCCATGTTCCGGCCGCTCCAGCGCGATGACGATGTCTGCCTCGCGTTTGGACAGGCTGATGAAGTGCGGCAGCGGCAGGATGTCCACCGAGATCGCCGGGTAGGCGTCGACGAAATGGCTAAGTTGCGGAGTGATGAAAAAGCTGCCGAACCCTTCGGTGCAGCCCATGCGCACATGCCCGGACAACGCCACGCCGGAGCCCGAAACCTGCTCGCAGGCCATGTGCAGAGTGCTTTCGATCGACTCGGCGTAACCCAGCAGCCGCTGGCCTTCGGCAGTCAGGACGAAACCGCTGGTCCGGGACTTTTCGAACAGCAACGTGCCCAGCGAGGTTTCCAGCGAACTGATGCGTCGCGACACGGTGGTGTAGTCCACCGCCAAGCGCTTGGCTGCGGTACTGGCCTTGCGAGTGCGGGCAACCTCGAGGAAAAACTTGAGGTCATCCCAGTTCAACGAGCCTAAAGACGTGATGTTTTTTTGCATGATGGACCGGCTTTTATGTGCGTTCTTATTAGAAGTTTGCACATCTATACTCCAAAAACAGTCTGATAACCAATTCGCGACACACGCCTCATCTCAAGGCGACTTTCTCGCCTTGGCTCCAAAGATCGCTCTCTAAATAAGAACAACGTCCGGAGACCAATATGAACGCATCGCTAGAAACCACCGTGCAAAAGGTCAAGCTGTTGATCGATGGCGAGTGGGTCGAATCCCAGACCACCGAATGGCACGACATCGTCAACCCGGCGACCCAACAAGTGTTGGCCAAAGTCCCCTTCGCCACAGCCGCCGAAGTCGATGCCGCCATTAGCGCCGCCCATCGCGCCTTCCAGACCTGGAGGCTGACGCCGATCGGCGCGCGGATGCGCATCATGCTCAAGCTTCAGGCGTTGATTCGCGAACACTCCAAGCGTATTGCCGTGGTACTCAGCAACGAGCAGGGCAAAACCATCGCCGACGCTGAAGGCGATATTTTTCGCGGCCTGGAAGTGGTGGAGCACGCCTGCTCCATTGGCAGCCTGCAGATGGGCGAGTTTGCCGAGAACGTCGCTGGCGGTGTCGATACCTACACCCTGCGCCAACCGATCGGCGTCTGCGCCGGCATTACTCCGTTCAACTTCCCGGCGATGATTCCGCTGTGGATGTTCCCGATGGCCATCGCCTGCGGCAACACCTTCGTGCTCAAGCCGTCCGAACAGGACCCGATGTCGACCATGCTGTTGGTGGAACTGGCCATCGAGGCCGGCATTCCGCCGGGTGTGCTCAACGTCGTTCATGGTGGCAAGGATGTGGTGGATGCGCTTTGCACCCACAAGGACATCAAGGCTGTTTCGTTCGTCGGTTCGACCGCGGTCGGTACTCACGTCTACGACCTGGCCGGCAAACACGGCAAGCGCGTGCAATCAATGATGGGCGCGAAAAACCACGCCGTTGTGCTGCCGGATGCCAACCGCGAACAAGCGCTGAATGCGCTGGTCGGTGCCGGTTTCGGTGCGGCCGGGCAACGCTGCATGGCCACCTCGGTGGTGGTGTTGGTGGGCGCGGCCAAACAATGGCTTCCAGACCTGAAAGCGCTGGCGCAGAAACTCAAGGTCAATGCCGGCAGCGAGCCGGGCACTGATGTTGGCCCAGTGATTTCCAAGCGGGCCAAGGCGCGGATTCTCGATCTGATCGAAAGCGGTATCAAGGAAGGCGCCAAGCTCGAACTGGATGGTCGCGACATCAGCGTTCCGGGCTACGAGCAGGGTAACTTTGTCGGCCCGACCCTGTTCTCTGGCGTCACTCCCGAGATGCAGATCTATACCCAGGAAATCTTCGGTCCGGTGCTGGTGGTATTGGAAGTCGATACCCTCGATCAGGCCATCGCACTGGTCAACGCCAACCCATTCGGCAACGGCACGGGTTTGTTCACCCAGAGCGGTGCGGCGGCGCGTAAATTCCAGACGGAAATCGACGTCGGCCAGGTCGGCATCAACATCCCGATTCCGGTGCCGGTACCGTTCTTCAGCTTCACCGGTTCCCGTGGTTCGAAGCTCGGTGACCTCGGTCCTTATGGCAAGCAAGTGGTGCAGTTCTACACTCAAACCAAGACCGTCACTGCGCGCTGGTTCGACGATGACAGCGTCAACGACGGTGTGAACACCACCATCCACTTGCGTTAAGGAGCCGGACATGAAAATCGCTTTTATCGGTCTCGGCAACATGGGCGCGCCGATGGCGCGCAACCTGATCAAGGCCGGCCATTCACTGCGCCTGGTCGATCTGAACAAAGCTGTGCTGGCAGAGCTGGAGCAACTGGGCGGCAGCATCAGCGCTTCGGCGCGTGAAGCCGCTCAAGATGCAGAGCTGGTGATCACCATGCTGCCCGCCGCTGTGCATGTGCGCAGCGTCTGGCTGGGCGAAGATGGCGTGCTGGCGGGGATTGCCCAGGGTGTGCCCGCGGTGGATTGCAGCACCATCGATCCGCAGACGGCGCGCGACGTTGCCGCCGCAGCTGCCAAACAAGGCGTGGTCATGGCCGATGCACCGGTCTCCGGCGGTACCGGCGGTGCTGCGGCCGGGACGCTGACCTTCATGGTCGGCGCCACGCCTGAGCTGTTCGCGACCCTGCAACCGGTGCTGGCGCAGATGGGCCGCAACATCGTCCATTGCGGCGAAGTCGGCACCGGGCAAATTGCCAAGATCTGCAACAACTTGCTGCTGGGGATTTCCATGGTTGGCGTCAGCGAAGCCATGGCCTTGGGTGACGCGCTGGGGATCGACACGACGGTGCTCGCGGGGATCATCAACAGTTCCACCGGGCGGTGCTGGAGTTCGGAGATGTACAACCCGTGGCCGGGCATCGTCGAAACGGCTCCGGCCTCGCGCGGGTATACCGGCGGTTTCGGTGCCGAACTGATGCTCAAGGATCTGGGGCTGGCCACTGAGGCGGCACGTCAGGCGCACCAACCGGTGGTGCTCGGCGCGGTGGCGCAGCAGTTGTATCAGGCGATGAGTCAGCGTGGGGAAGGGGGGAAGGACTTCTCGGCGATCATCAATAGCTATCGCAAGCCCCAATAAGGATTTTGCGGGATAGTGATGGGAGGCTTGCCTGTGGGCTTTGGTGGCGAGGGAGCTTGCTCCCGTCCGGCTGCGAAGCAGTCGTAAGTCTTGAGCATGCGGGGTATCTGAAACACCGCATCAGCTTGTTGGGTTCGCTTCGCGAACCAGCGGGAGCAAGCTCCCTCGCCACAGGATTTTGTGCATGCCAATAGTTTTCTTGCCGAGAGACCACGTCGGGTGGTCTCTCGGTTTTTTGCATCAGGCAAATACGAAATACTTGCGCACGGTCTCAACCACTTCCCATGTGCCCTTCATCCCTGGCTCGATGACGAAAATGTCACCGGCACGCAGGTGGATCGGCGCCATGCCTTCCGGGGTGATGACGCAGTAGCCTTCCTGGAAATGGCAGTATTCCCACTTCACGTATTCCACGTACCACTTGCCTGGCGTGCAAATCCAGGTGCCCATGATCTTGCTACCGTCTTCGCTGGTGTAGGCGTTGAGGTTGACGGTGTGCGGGTCGCCTTCGAGTTTTTCCCATTTGCAGGCGTCGAGCACGGGCAGTGGATGAGTATCGCGAAGGACGGTAATCGGTGCGGTCATGATGACTCCGGGCAGTGGGTTCAAGAACTGAAGTCGCACCCTATAGCGCCCATACACCGTTCAGTTGTCTGTATTCGACATTGAGCTGTCCAGAAACGCGCAGACTCTCAAAGACTTTCCAGCGGGCAATCGGCTCTGGCCTGTGTGAGGCTGGCTTCAAACTCGACCAATTGCTCGTGTTGATGCCTGAGTGCGGTAATCCTGTCGCTGATTTCGCACTTCTTGGCATCGATGGCTTGCTGCGCCAATGACCAGGGCATCGCCAGGCCTTGATGCCCGGTAAAGATCGCCTGCAACTCCTTGAGCCTGAAACCTAAGTGTTGAGCGCACTTGATGAAGATCAGCAGGTCGACGCTGTGCTGATCATAGACACGGTATTTTCCTTGCCGCCGAGCGGCAGGCAGCAAGCCGATCGACTCGTAATGGCGAATACTCTTGATCGTCGTGCCCGAGCGATGCGCGGCTTGGCCGATGTACATGAAAAGTCCTTTTTTGCCGAGGGTAAGTCAGCCCCATTATCGGCAGACTCATCGGCTGGCGATAGCCTGGGCTTGCAGCAGCCAGGTTTCGCGCTGACCGGCGCTGGACCCCAGGACCGGCCCGAAGGTGAGCGTGCGCTGAGGTTCGATGCCGCAAAACGCCAGGGTGGTTTTGCGCATCTGATGCAGCCCGGGCATGCGGTAGATCCAGCGGTAGTACCAGGGTGGCGTGTCCATGGTCACGAGCAGATGCGCGCTGCGGCCATGCAGCAATTTGTCGGGAAAGGCTTTGCCTTCGCGATACTTGAAGGCGAAGCCCGGAAGCAACACCCGATCAAGAAAACCCTTGAGCAAGGCCGGTACGCCGCCCCACCAGATCGGATAGACCAGGGCCAGGTGTTCGGCCCACAGAATGTCCGCCTGAGCACGGCGCAAGTCGGCTTCCAGCGGCTGCACATGTTGATAGCCTTCGCGCAGCACCGGGTCGAAGTCCATTTTGCCCAGCCACAGTTGGCGCACCTCATGACCGGCACGCAACGCTGATTGTGCGTAGCGTTCGGCAAGTGCGCCGCAGAAACTGTTGCTCGAAGGATGACCGAGGATCACCAGAATTCGCTTGCTCATCGTAACGGTCCCTGAAGATGAAACCTCAAGGGTAAAGTCTGCCCCTCAGGGGAGAGTCAAGACGTTCAGCAAGGCCTGGGCATAACCGGGCAGCACGGCGAAGTCCCGGGCGCACAGCAACAGTTTGCGTCGTGCCCATGGCTCTTTCAGTGCGATGCTTTTGAACGGTGTTTCAGTCGGCCAGCGTTCGACCGCCGCCAAGGGCACGATCGCCAGTCCGGCACCTCGGGCGACCATGCGCATCACGCCATCGAAGCCATCGGCACGGATGCGGATCTGCATCCGTAAACCGCTGTGCAGGGCTTGTTCTTCCAGGTACAAGGCCAAGGCGCTGTTGGCGTTCAGGCCGACGTAATCGTGGTGCAGGGTGGCGCTGAAACTTAACGGTCCAGTGTCGGCCAAGGGATGATCGCAGGGCAGGATCAGCACCAGTGGGTCGTCACGGAAATAGCGGGTCTGAAGGCCGTCGGCATCCACGGCGTCGGACACGATGCCCAGGTCTGCCGCACCCTGGCGCAAGGCGTGGGTGATGCGCGCGCTGGGCAACTCTTGCAGGTCGATGTCGAGGTTCGGATGATCGCGCAGAAAGTCTGCAAGCAACTCCGGCAGGTACTCGGTGATCGCTGTGGTATTGCACAACAACCGCACTTGGCCTTTGACCCCTTTGGCGTATTCGGCCAGGTCCTGCTGCATGCGCTCGGCCTGTTGCAAAAGAACTCGGGCGTGCTGCGCCAGGGCCTTGCCGGCCGGAGTCGGGCTGACACCGCGACGACCTCGCTCTAGAAACTCGATGCCCAGTGAAGCTTCCATGGCGCGGATTCGCGCACTCGCCGCCGCCAGCGACAAATGGCTGCGGGCGGCGCCGGCGGTGATGTTGCCGGTGTCGAGGATGTTCAGGTAGAGGCGCAGGTCGGTCAGGTCGAAGTGCATCGTTACAGCCTCGGGAGGTTTGTTGGCTGGGCGGGCCTCTACCGCGGAAAGCCCGCTCCCACAGGGATCTTTGGCGGACACACAAATTTGTGTTCGATACATTTCAACTGTGGGAGCGGGCTTGCCCGCGAAGACGTCATCAGCCGCAACGAAAGCTTTAGCCTCTACCAAATCAAGAGGCAGCCTCAGTATATGGCAGATTTTCAAGGCAACCTTCAGGGCTCAGGATAGCCCCATGAATACACTCGCCGCGTTCTACCAAAATCTTGGATTTGCCTTGTCCTTGCTGGTCATCGCGACCTTCCTGCTGGCCGGGATGATCAAAGGTGTGATCGGCCTCGGCCTGCCGACCATTGCCATGGGCTTGCTCGGTCTGGCTATGGCACCGTCGCAGGCTGCGGCGTTGCTGATTATTCCCGCTACCCTGACCAATGTCTGGCAACTGGCATTCGGCGGTCATTTGCGCGGGCTGCTGAACCGGATGTGGCCGATGCTGCTGACAATTTTCATCGGCACGGGTGCCGGTACTCTGTGGATCGGCATGGCCGGCGGGCATTGGGTCGTGCGGGGACTGGGGGCGGCGTTGTTGATTTACGCCTTGAGCGGATTGTTCCTGCCGACCTTGCGTGTAAGCAGTCGTAACGAGCGTTGGCTCGGTCCGCTGTGCGGTGTGCTGACGGGCATCATCACTTCGGCCACCGGGGTTTTCGTGATTCCGGCGGTGCCTTATCTGCAAGCGCTGGGCTTGAGCAAGGATGAACTGGTGCAGGCGCTGGGCCTGTCGTTCACCGTCTCGACCCTGGCGTTGGCCGCCGGGCTGTTATGGCGCGGCGCCCTCGGCGGAGGCGAGTTGAGTGCATCGCTGCTGGCGCTGATTCCGGCAGTGCTCGGCATATTGCTGGGGCAATGGCTGCGCCAGCGGATCAGCGCCGTGTTGTTCAAGCGCGTGTTCTTCATCGGCCTCGGTATGCTCGGCGGCCACTTGCTGATCAGCGGCTAGCGGACGAAGTGCTGAGCATCTCGATCGGCCGGATATCGAAATCCCGTTCCAGAAACTCCATGCGCTGGTCGAGGAATTGCTTCATGTGTGGCAGGTTCGAGTGCGTATCCAGATGAGCCTGGGATTGCCAGATCTCGTAGAAGATAAACAGTGTCGGGTCCTGTTTGTCGCGCAGCATGTGGTACTCGATGCAACCGGGTTCGGCGCGACTCGGTTCGACATAAGCACGGAACAACGCTTCGAAGGCCTCGGCTTTTTCCGGGCGGGTCTTGGCGTGCAGGATGAAGCCTTGCAGTTCGCTCATCAGGTTTTCCTTGAAAGTCAGAATCGGCGCAAGTTTACGGCAACAATCCCCTGTCGATTCGTGCGTATTGGTCAAATGAATTTTGCTGATCCTGGGCTTATTCCGCGCGAGGTCGATCGCTACTCTGCCGCCATCGAATTTCAACCTTGCGAGATTTCTCCCATGAAAAAAGTCCTGTTGCTCAATGGCGGCAAAAAATTTGCCCACTCCGATGGCCGCTACAACACGACGCTGCACGAAGCGGCGCTGAGCGTGCTGGATCGCGGCGGTGTGGATGTAAAAGCCACGTTCATTGACGAGGGGTACGACGTCGCGGAGGAAGTCGCCAAATTCCTCTGGGCCGATGTGATCATTTATCAGATGCCCGGCTGGTGGATGGGCGCGCCCTGGACCGTCAAGAAGTACGTCGATGAAGTCTTCACCGAAGGCCACGGCAGCCTTTACGCCAGCGATGGCCGCACGCGTTCCGACGCGTCGCAGAAGTACGGCAGTGGCGGTTTGTTGCACGGTAAAAAATACATGCTGTCGCTGACCTGGAACGCGCCGCAACAAGCCTTCGACGACCCCACCGATTTCTTCGAAGCCAAAGGCGTGGACGCGGTGTACTTCCCGTTCCACAAGGCCAACACCTTCCTCGGCATGACCGGTTTGCCAACCTTCCTGTGCGTCGATGTGATGAAGCGCCCGAATGTTGAAGCTGATGTGGCGCGTTATGAGCAGCATTTGGCCGAGGTGTTTGGCCTTAAGGCATAACGCTCAGCTACTATCGATGTCTGAAGCGGGCACTGAATCTGTGGCGAGGGAGCTTGCTCCCGCTCGGCGGCGAAGCCGTCGTAAAGTCAGCCGACGCGGTTTGCGGAACCACCGCATGTGCTGGTTTTGGGTCCGCTTCGCGCACCAGCGGGAGCAAGCTCCCTCGCCACAGGCAAGCCCCGCTCCGCAGTAGAACGGCGCAGGACAATCGATAAGGGACACACGTGAAAGCCAGATCCGATGAGTTGCAGATTTTCGTCTGCGTGATTGAGTGCGGGTCGATTTCAGCTGCGGCCGAACAGGTCGGGCAAACACCGTCGGCGGTCAGCCGCACGCTGTCGCGACTGGAGGCCAAGCTCGACACCACGCTGATCAACCGCACCACGCGGCGCATGGACCTGACCGAGGAGGGCAAGTACTTCTTCGAGCACGCCAAGCTGATTCTCGATCAGATGGACGAACTCGAAGAGCGCCTGTCCTCACGCCAGCAAACCCCCTCCGGACGTCTGCGAATCAATGCTGCCTCGCCATTCATGCTGCACGCCATCGTGCCGTACATCGATGAGTTCCGCCGTCTCTACCCGGACATCCAGCTCGAACTCAACAGCAATGACCTGATCATCGACCTGCTCGAACAAAGCACCGACATTGCCATCCGCATCGGCACGCTGGCCGACTCGACCTTGCACGCCCGCTCACTGGGTTGCAGCCCGCTGCACATCGTCGCCAGCCCGGCGTATCTGGAACAACACGGCACCCCGAGCGCTGTCGCGGATTTGACCGAGCACAAGTTGCTGGGCTTTACCCACAATGAAGGCCTCAACCAATGGCCGTTGCGCTATGTCCACGGTGATCGCTGGCCGATCCAGGCGTCGATCAATGCGTCCAGCGGCGAGACGATCCGGCACCTGGCGCTGGCAGGGCAGGGCATCGCCTGCCTGTCGCACTTCATGACCATCGACGACATCCGCGCCGGTCGCTTGCAGGTGCTGCTGGCGGAGTTCAACAGTGGATATCGCCAACCGATCAACGCGGTGTACTACCGCAACTCGCAACTTGCCCTACGGATTCAGTGCTTCCTGGACTTCATCCAGGGCAAATTGGCGGCTTATGCGATTGCGGATTTCAAGGGCTGATTCGGAGATTGCGTCATCGTTCATCGCGAGCAGGCTCGCTCCCACACGGGGGCTGTGTTGATCCCAATATGGTGAGACGGCGCAAGTCCATTGTGGGAGCGAGCCTGCTCGCGATTGCGTTTTCGGCGGCCCATTCACTGGTCGGCCCGCCCTCAATTCCGTAACATCCGCCCTCTCTTCTCCCGCCTGTCTTTTTAGGTAAGCCATGAAACCCAAACGTCTGCGCGCCGATGTCCTGGCCGGACTCACGACCTCTTTCGCACTGATGCCCGAATGCATCGCCTTCGCGCTGGTGGCCCATCTCAATCCATTGATGGGGCTGTACGGCGCTTTCATCATCTGCACCCTGACTGCGCTGTTTGGCGGGCGGCCGGGGATGGTGTCCGGTGCCGCCGGATCGATGGCTGTGGTGATCGTCGCGCTGGTGGTGCAACACGGCGTGCAGTACTTGCTGGCGACGGTGCTGCTGGGCGGCTTGATCATGCTGGCGTTCGGTTTGTTGAGGCTGGGCAAACTGGTGCGGATGGTGCCGCACCCGGTAATGCTCGGCTTCGTCAACGGCCTGGCGATTGTCATTGCCCTGGCCCAGTTGGAGCACTTCAAGAGCGGTGACGGCTGGTTGAGTGGTGCGCCGCTGTACATGATGGTCGGCCTGGTGGTGCTGACGATGGCCATCGTTTATTTGATACCGCGCCTGACGCGTGCCGTGCCACCGGCGCTGGTGGCGATTCTGGGCGTTGGGCTGGCGGTTTACCTGCTCGGCCTGCCGACTCGTACATTGGGTGACATGGCGCACATTGCCGGTGGCTTGCCGAGCTTCGCGCTACCAGACCTACCGTGGAACCTGGAAACCCTGCGCATCATCGCCCCTTACGCGATATTGATGGCGTTGGTCGGTCTGCTGGAAACCCTGCTGACCCTGAACCTGACCGACGAGATCACCGAGAGCCGTGGCTACCCGGATCGCGAGTGTGTGGCATTGGGTGCTGCCAACATGGTTTCTGGCGTGTTCGGTGGCATGGGCGGCTGCGCCATGATCGGGCAAACCATGATCAACCTCAGCTCGGGCGGTCGCGGTCGGCTGTCCGGTGCAGTGGCCGGGATAATGATTCTGCTGTTCGTGCTGTTCCTTTCGCCGCTGATCGAGCGTATCCCGCTGGCCGCACTGGTCGGGGTGATGTTCGTGGTGTCGCAGCAGACCTTCGCCTGGGCTTCGTTGCGGGTGCTGAACAAGGTGCCGCTCAATGATGTCCTGGTGATCATCGCGGTGACGGTGATTACGGTGTTCACCGATCTGGCCATCGCCGTGTTGTGCGGGATCATCATTGCGGCGCTCAACTTTGCCTGGCAACAGGCTCGCGAGCTGTATGCCGATAGCTATCAGGAAAGCGATGGCAGCAAACTCTACCGCCTGCATGGCACACTGTTTTTCGCCTCTACCACGCCATTCCTCAATCAGTTCGACCCCGCCAATGACCCAGCGCAGGTGACCCTTGATTGTCGCCACCTGAGCTTCGTCGACTATTCGGCCATCGCTGCGCTGAAGACATTGCGCGAGCGCTACGCCAAGGCTGGCAAGCAGCTACGCGTGCTGCATTTGTCCGAACGCTGCAAGAAACTGCTCAAACGCGTCAGCGAGCATCACGAGTGAAATCGATCAGTGATCGTTCCCATGCTCGTGTGGGAACGGTCAGCGTCGGGGGATGAAAGTCCCCTGGCCAATTTTCATAACTCACGACCTGCCATACCTCTGCACGACGTCCCATAGCCCTCCACGAAAATCACTTTCATTGATCCATGTCTCATGGTGGCACATTGCGATTAAAGAAAGCCGTTCCCAAGCCGAAGCGCTGACATCCAGCCCAGCTACACTCTGGGCCTTCTCAATCTGGGAGCAACTCCATGAGCTTGGGCAAAACCACCCCGATCCTGCGGATTTTCGATGAAACCAAAGCATTGGAGTTTTACGTCGACTTCCTGGGGTTCAAGATCGACTGGCAGCATCGCTTCGAAAAAAATTTCCCGCTGTACCTGCAAATCTCCCGTGGCGAATGTGTGCTGCACCTGTCCGAACATCACGGTGACAGCACACCGGGCTCGGCGTTGCGCATTGAGACCGATGAACTGGAGGCGTTCCAGCAGCAATTGCTGGCCAAGGAGTATGCTTTCGCTCGCCCACAGATTCAGGCCATGCCCTGGGGAAGCCAGGACATGACCATCAGTGATCCGTTTGGGAATCGGTTAGTGTTTACTAATGCGATCAGTGTTTAAACCGAGCAACGTCTGGAGCGAGCAAGTTAGTCGTGGCAATCCCGTCATCTTCTATTTCGTCCAGTTGCCCGACGCGAAGGTGGTGCCTGGTTTATTTGCTGTACCAGAGCGTTGTACCCCGCGTAGTTGGGGGTATTTCGTCCGGTCGGAATATTGATTATTCCCGGAAGGATGCCACTGCAGTTAATGCAGGCAGGGAACGGCTGAGGGGCGTCTCCTCGAGATAATGTGTCTGTGAATACAGAAGTTTCTGAAAGCATTCTTTCGGCTCTATCCGGATAGAGCGCAACAACTGAGTTCACCAGTCGGACTTCTGCATGAGTCCCAGGTCCACCAGCCAATATTGGCATGATCCCTCCCATCTTATCGATATGAGTTTCGATCCAGTCTCGTGTCGTTTGTTGCAATTCATGGGCTGTAGCGGTCAGCCTGCTCAACGTAGGTGCATCCCTTAATACGTCTTCATCCAAGGTTACATTATGGAACATGTCATTTCCCGCTGCGGCGTATCGATTAGATACATCGGTCAAGTAGTCAGCGGTGTTACTGATATTGTAGGTACCGTACTTCAAATAGTACCCGACGGGTTCGGGGGTGTTGGCGGTGCCTGAGTAACTCCTATCGACTCCTCTGAATCCTCTCATGCTGCCTCGAGGTTTTGGGAGATTAAAGAAATCGCTGAGTCCAACTTCGGTAGGCTTGATATAGCCATAAGAGTGAGCAAGAAACTCTGTTCTCAATAACTCTGGGTATAAAAATTGATCGGAGCGTTTGTCGAAGTTATCCGGCATCAAGCGATAGGTATAGTCACCTAGAGCTGAATCCATGATTTCCTGCGAGCGGGCTCTACCCCACTTTTCGAACTCTCTGAGGTCTTCGTCTCGCATCAGGCCCTCATGGTCAACGAATCTCACTGGGTTGTTCCCTACCATGCAATACAGGTTCAACCCGTCGACCGTCCCCGCCGGATCAGGGCTGATCCACCGCTGCAACCACGGTGCGTAATACCGGTGTCCGTAGTAGAGGCCGCTGGCATCGCGTTCCTTGCCCGAGTACCGAATGGTCCGGTAATCGGCCTCCACCTTCGAACGAGACGCTGTCCATGCCGTTCCGCCAAATGGGAAGTAGCTCTCCTGACTGATCAAGTCGGCATTGCCATCAAGTTCCAGTGAGCTGGAACCCAAATGGTCATCAAGGCTATAGCGCAGTTGATCTGCAGGAATACCTGAGGGCTGGCCTTCGGTCCAGTGCAGGCAACGAACGCTGCCACGACCGGCCTGCACCGTTATGACTTCCATCCGCTCTTTCCCTCGGGTACGGATTTCGATGCCCGGTAAATAACGGACCTCTCGGGTGTGAGTGATTGATGCACCCTGGGTGGTGGTCGTTTTGCGAAGACGCTGACCACTGCCGTCATAGTCGTAACGTTCATGGTCGTCAGGGCCATCCTCACGCTTGACCAGCACCACGCGGGTAAGTTGATTGTGTGCATTCCATTGCAGCGACTGGCCCGATTGCAAGTCTTGCAGATTGCCGTTGTCGTCAAAGGTTGTAGCAGTGCCGGGCAATTCAGAGCCCTGACACCAGGACACCAGACGATTACTGAGATTTGCCACGTTAAAAGTTCGGGTGTAATTGTTGCGATCCCGCACATGGCGCAGTTCGGTCAGGTTACCGCCAGCGTCGTATGTGTAGTGTTGGGTGAAATTGAACAGTTGCCGGGTATCGATGGGTGTAATGCCGAGCGCAGGAATATAGGGGGCAGTGGTTGTTCCTGCTGCTTCTCTTCCGGTTGCACTGGTCAATTGGTAGAGGCTGTCATAGGTGAATGTGCTGACGGCTTCGACTCTCTGGTTACTGCCAAACTGCACGGGCTGAGCTTTGTCCTCGATTTGCGTCACATTACCCACCGCGTCATAGCTGTAGTGCAGCGACTGCAAGGTGCGGTTCGATACGGTGGCAGTCATCGAGGTCAATCGACCGCTGGCGGGATCGAACACCGCGCGGCTCATGACGTTGTTGCCTGCGGTCTGCGATTCAACCTGGCCGAAGGCGTTGTAAACGAGATCCTTCACCAGGGTATTTTCGATTTCGGTATCTTTGAGTTTCAGGCTCACGGTTTTGAGTCGGCCTGCAACATCAAAGGAAAAGCGCTGCTGGTGTTGACCGGCATCCACCTGCCGGATGACCTCGCCCGTTGCGTCGTAGTGCCATTGCGTTTTGTAGCCATCACCCGTTTCTCGTAAGAGGTTTCGGCTGTGCTCCTCTGCTGGCCAGTCTAAAGTTTCGGCACTCGACAAAAAGTGGCGTGTCTGACACGAAGGTTTTCCGCCAAGCGAGTATTCGTCGATAAGCAGGGTGCCTGCTTCGTCGTCGTGGCGAATCAACAAGCCACATCGATTGAGTGCGGCCGAATCTTTCGAGTTGTCGCCGTAACTGAAGCGTTCGATGATGCGTGTCGGCTGTCCCGGTGACTCTTCCTGGATCGTGATTGGCCGTAGTTGATTATCGAAGGTCGTTCGCCAATGATTGCCTCGCTGGTCCCAGTTGCGAAGTGTCTGCCCGGCGTCCCCCGGCAGGTTCAGTCGCCACCCGGCGTCAACGCTGTCTACCCGCAGTGGTTTGCCGGAGAGGCTGTAGAGGGTCGTCCGATTGGCCTTCTGCGTTTCGGCAAACAGTCGCGGATCCCACTGCGCAATCTGGCGTCCGGCAGTATCGTACTGCTGACGGGTAATGCACGCCTGCGCAGCCTTGGCTGCGTCACTACGCCAATAAGCGACATGCCGGACCGTCAGGTCTCGGCTGTCGACTACGTTGATCGTCGGTGTCTTGCAGTGAAGGCGTGCGCTCATGCCTCACCTCCGGTTGTCGGGAGTCGTTCGGACGTGACCTCTTCCAGGGTATCGTTCTCGTCCTCGTCCAGGGTGTACCAGGGGTGGCGGGTTTGTCGCCGCATATAGGAAAGGCCATTTTGTTTTGCCAGACGTGTACGCGTAAGGCGCCCCAACGCATCGTAAAACTGCAGATCGCAATGGCCGAACTGTCGCAAGGACACATCGTTGATGTAGTCATGCTGATCGGCGAAGTAAGGGCGGTAGGTCCGGATCGCCAATCCCTTGTTGTTGTATTCCACCCGTTCGCTGATACGCCAGCGCTTTGCTGCGGTCAGCTCCTTCGGTGTTCCGTCCTCGAGGGTCAGTTCTCCCTTGGCGTTGACGACGTAGGCCGTACCCGATTCGACTTGTTGCTTACTTTGCAGTGTTCGTCCGAAGCCATCGCAGCAGGTGACGGTAATGCGGATTTGTCTCTGGTTGTCATCGGGGTAGCGATCAGCGACCAGCGTGGCGATGTGTATCGGCTCACGGGCCGAGGTTGCGAGTTCGGTTGCCAGTTTCGCTTCATCGGCCAAGAGTGTTTTAAGGCCTGCCAGGCGCCTGCGGACCGAAGCGCAGATGTATCCGGTTGGCAGCACATCACCGTTGGCCACGCAGCGCATCAGCCAGTCGCGGTCCTTCAGAGCTGCGTCCGAGACGCGACCCATCCAGCTAAATGGCGCGTAGTAGATAGCATGGGCGGCGTCCAGCAGAGCACCCTTTGCATTGTTGATCGCTTCGGTCGGGCTGGTGAACTCCGGACGTTTGTATTGATCGATAGGTTTGAAACCTATGAGCGTATTGCTCTTGTTGCTGTAAATGCTGGTGGCCAGCACTTGGCCGAAACCATCATAGAGCCCTTCTTGAATGTTCCCGTTAGGGTCAGTGATGCATCGGGGCTGGAGTGAACGGTAATCGTAGGTAGCCTTGGTGACACAACCATCGGGCAGTTTGAGCTCGGTGATAAGACAGTGATAGTTGTCGTAACTGACCTCGGTCACACCATGGCTTTTGCTCAACCGCAGGGTCTGTATCTTGTAAAAACCTTTCAGTGCGGCGTAGGTCGAGAAACCGCTTTTGACTGACCAGAGTTTTCTGGGAGACGTGGCTACGGGAAGGAAATCGTTCATACGGTGATAGCCACTTCGTTCGAGCAGTCTTCCCTTGGGGCGAGCCGCTGGCGACAACACGTCGAAGGCTTTCAGGGCTGTTTCGTCCAACTCGGCGGTTTCCAGATGGTCAGCCAGGGCTTCGAAGTGGGCGACTCCGTCCGGCAGGGTTTCTGCGGTTGAGGTGTTTTTGTAGCGTTGCACGGACAGTCCGGTGAGGATGTGTTGGGTCGTCCAGGCGGTTTGTTTGACGAGTTCGATGAGCTTTTCGTAAGTCATATCCTTTGTGGTCAGCCCTCCGGCCTCGGGTGCCTTGGGTCGCTTCAACGAATTGGTACGCTGGCGATAAGGCAGACCCAGCCGCCATCCTTGGGCGCTATCCAGATGAATGAATTCGGCAAGGCCTTCGTTCAGGTAGTAGAACTGTTGTGCCGGATCATGAGCATCGCGCCACCATTGTTGCTGGTCGGCATCGCTGAACGGCGGGGTATCGCTGCCGGTTTTACGTCGGGCGTAATGGACGTTCACGCTGTGGGTCAGTGTGCCGAACAGGTCGTGCTGCAGATTGAAGGTGTGCAGGCATTGCGGATCATCGGTGATGCCTTCGTACTGATAACGGATGGACTCCAGAAGCAGTGGCAACATCCGGGCATAGCGTCGATTACCCTCAGGTGGTTGTAGCAAGCGTACCCGATAGCGGTTTTCCTGAACCGAATAAAGCGTTCTGGTCTTCAGGCGTTTATCGACTCCGAAGATCTCGCTGCGCAGTAACTGACCGCTCAGGGCGCGGGCCATTTCGAGGGTTGTTTCCGTGTCTGGGGACGTGATGCGTGTGTCGTTCTTCAGCTTTGGCTGGTATTGGCAAAGCAGTGCCTTGTCCAGCGCTTCGGCTTCTTTGTCAGCAGGGTGATAATCGGTACGAGGCAGATCCACTGCTTGCCCGGTGTGGAACCAGCTCTTTGTTTGGCATGGCGTGGTGAAACCTTGCGAATCGGCATCATCGGGGTTGGTTTCAGTGTCGGTTTGCAGCAACAGGCCGAAGCCGCGAAATTCCCGCTCGATGCCGTCGTAGTAGCCTTGGCGGTAAGAGAAGCTCTGAGTCAGACGATTGCCGGTAATCTCGTCGAGTTGGGTCTGTTTCGATACCAGATGCAGGGCCATTGGCACATGACAGGTGCGGGGCTTGTCGGCTTTGATTTTCTCCGCTTTTTCATCCAGCCATTCCTGCGCCGAGCTGCGGTAGCTGATGCTGCCGGCGGCACCCATATTGTTATTGGTGCGGGTGAGTAAATACGGTTTTGCTCTGACGAAGTCGTAGCGCCAATGACGGGGTGTCATGTGTGGCACGCTCAGAATCAGGCTGGAACAGCCGAGTCCTTGCAAGTCGGCGATGCTCACCTGGCAGAAACGGTCGTAGCGCACATCTTCCGGCCATGGCAGGGCCACTGAAGGGGCGAAACCATTGCCGCTGCGGTTCATGAAGATCCGCGCCTGATCCGCTTCCAGATAAATCAGGTCGGCGGCGCCAGAGCCGTCCAGGTCCGCCAGACGGATTCGCGAGGCGTCGAATGTTTCGTATGCAAGGCCAGGAGAGCCCAGCACGATGCCTTTACCGAAGCGTCCACGACCCAAGTTTGGCCAGCACTTCACTTCGTTGTGACGAATACGTACCAGGTGCTGTTGACCACTGCCCAGGATATCGCTGAAGGCCACCAGTTCGGAGGACGAAGAGGTGAGTACAGGAAGGGCGTCTTTATCCTCCTTACGAGTCACTTCGCGGGCGGTTGCAAAACCGTTCTGCCGTTGATTGGCGTACAGGCGAACACTGCGTGGGCCTATCAGCGTCAGATCGCTGAGCCCTTCGCCCATCAGATCGGCCAACTGCCCTTGTGGATTGAAAAACTCCACGGGGAAGGCATTGAACGTGGCGAAATCCGACCACTCCCGGTCGGGGCCGAGGGAGGAAAAACCACTCAGCCCCGGCTGAGCAATGATCCAGTCCAGCCGACCATCGCCCGTGAGGTCGCTCAATGACTGGCGCACAGGTTTTGCAGTGTCGGCAACGGGAATGTTGGGTAACGCTCGCCACTGATCGTAAGCCACTTCATTGCATTTGGCTCTGGCTCGCATGGGTTCGCGGTAATACCAGCCTGCGCCACTTCGATAGAGCACGCCCGGCAGGCCCTCGCCGTACAAGTCCACCAGTTGATAACCTTGGCCGTCGTTGAGCCCCGGCATGTTCTGAAAGCGCTGCCAGGCGTGGGTATCAGGCGGGAGCTTGAACTCGATGTAGCTGAATTCAACGGGCGGACGGTTATCGGCGGTTGCCGAGTTGCCAAATGCCTGGTCATGGGCCGCGCTCAGATGGTGGTAACCCAGAGGCGTCTGGCGGTAATCGAGCAGCAGGCGTCGGACCAGAGCGGGGGCGGTGCCCAACTCATCGGGAAAGCGGTGAAACATCAGAATCTGGCGGCACAGGCGTTCGGTACGTAACTCAAAACCGTAGGCGAAACTGGAAAACGCGTCGCTACGGGTTTGCCACTGTTGGCCTTCATATAGAGGTTTGTGTTCGTACTCGGTACTCCGTTCGCCGTAGTCGAATACCAACTCGAAATGCCATTGCACAGGCTTCAGCCGGTCTGCTTGCCATAAGTAAAGGTTTGCATCGGCCTTGAAGTTGCCGTAGCTCACATGGCTCAAGTAACGCTGGGCCTTGGCGCCATCGCGGTCATCTTCTGCCTTGTACTGGTAAAGGATGTGCTCGCCGTGTGGGTTCAGACTCTCCTCTAGCAACCATTCGCCTACACGGCTCGTGTCCTGGGGATCGGCACGACGCGATGTTGGATTTTTTCCGTACAGATGAAGGCTGCCATCGGCACCGTGCACCAACCAAAAACCCGGTTTGTCGCTCTCCAAGGACCAATGTTCAATCCGGTCGAAGCTGCTTTCGATTCTCGGGAAGTGGCGCACAACAGTATAGGTTGTACCCAGTTCCAGCCCGTTGTAACGATCGACGCGGGTTGAGGTGATGACGCCCTTTTGATCGCGCTCGGGCAGCCACACAACACCGCTGGGGCCGACGATCTCGTCATCCTCGGCATAGGCTGGTACACCCTTGCTGGTGCGTCGCGCAACAGTGGGCAATGACACCCCCCAGCCGATGCCAAACATACTGTTGCCGACCGAACTGCCATAGCTGAGTGACAAGGAGGGTGCAAAGCCGCGACCCGGTGAAATCGGCAAGGCAATCTCATAAGAGGCTGCGCCGTGGGCGTCGATGGCACCCCTTCCTTTGCCAATGCTCTGGATGGCACCGCCACCCTTGGGTAGTGACGGCGCGATAACAGGCAATGCTATTTGTTCGCTCATTGCGAACCTCCGCCTGCTCTGGCCGTGTAGCTCACGTGCACGATGATGTCGGTCAGTGAGTCCAGCATGGCTTGCTGCGCTTCGGGGTTCGGGAAGGTCAGACGCCATGTGGAGATGGCCCCGGTGTATTCGAAGGGCAGGTAGCGTTCATCGTTGAAGTTCAGGGTGAACAAACCGTTATCGTCGAATCCGGTAGAGAGCGCGATCTGTTGGTTTGCGCGCAAGTCTTCTATGGGCTGCGTTTGGTCGCCGGGAGAGAAGTAAACCTTGCTGGAGGTCTGGGTCAGCGTTGCCCGGACGTTTTCATAGGGGCCAAGGAGGGCCGGCAAGGACACGCTGATCGTTTTGATGCGTAGCAGGTAATGATTCTGGTTTTTGTAGTCATCCTCGAACGTCTTGTGGGTCAGCTCGAAATCGCAGGCGCCTTTCTTCAGGTCAGTTTGAATGCTGGTCCAATCCTTATTGATCGTGCTGTCCTTGTCCTTGTCCTTGAGTTGACGCAGCGATACGGTTTTACGAATTTCCAGCTCTCGCCCGTTACGCTCCAAATACGCGGCCTGCATCCTCAATAGACTCAGTTTCAATTGCTCGCCCGCTCCAAGCCCACGATAGGTTGCACTCCAGGCCCCCGGCTGAATAAACCGTGCGGTGAAATCGGCAATCTCGTATTGCCAACAGGCCTCGGCCGCCAGGCACATTCCCAGGGCTACGTCATAGGCCTGGTAGTACATCGTGGCAAATTGGCTGTTGAGCCATTGGTAGACCTGCGCTTTGGTAAAGCGTTTGCTGAGTAAGTCGTAGTTGGCCTTGGCCTGGTTCAGTGTTGTTTCAGCCAGGCGAAGTTGCAGACGAGTGGCGGTTTCCTGTTCGGTAAAGTGTGCGAGTTGCGCGTCGATTTGTGCCAGTTCCCGTTCTGCCTGGTTACGGTTCAGGCTCCATTCCTCCCGGCGACGACTGAATTGCGCCATACGGTCGAGATGATTCGCCGCCGTGCGGTTCGCGATGGCATTGCCTTGAGCGAGCGCGCTGGCAGCGTGCATCGCACCTTCCCAGCGGCTGCCGCCATTGCTGAAGCCAAAGATGTTAGGGGTCATCATCATGCCGCCTGCGACGACTTGGGAGGCCGATGCCGCTACCTCCGATGCGCCACTGCTCAAGTACCGCTGACTGGCTGCTGCTTCTTCTTGAGTCACATCATTCGTCAGCAATTGTTGGTAGTGGCTGAGTCGACCCTCGATGATTGCCTTGCTGGCCAATAGTGCCTGGCGGTTTTGACGATCGATGCGCAGTGCCTGGGTTTGCAGGTCGACGGATAGTTTCGCCAGATTCCAGGCCTGCTGTTGTTGTAGCTCCTGTAACTGAGCCTGCTCCTTGCGCTCGATCAGCGACAGCAGTGTGGCGCCGAATTGGCTGACGCTCTCGACGGCATTCAGGGCCTGGCTGTGCATGAGGTTGAAGCGATAGTGGGGAATCCTCGGGTTCGGTAAGTCTAAAGTTCCGCCGGTCGAGCTGTTCAGGGCATTCACCCTGCGTAAGGAGCGAGGGTTCAGAGGCGCCGCGAATAACGGTAAGTGCAATGGCTTGCCGGTGATATCGAGGTTATGCCGCAAGTTGTACAGGCGAATTTCGGCAATGTTCCAACGTTTGAGCAATTCCGGGTTGAACGGCAAACGCAAATGCGAAGTATCGATAGAAGGTAAGGATTTCTTTGGATTGCCTTCTTGTAGTTGCAGTGAGTGGATGGTGTCTGGGTGAAACAGCGAGTTTTCGAATGTACGCAGGCTTTCACTGGGGGTCTCGCTCAACGTGTGCAAGCTAATGGCCGACCACTGATCGACCCGTTGAACGACCGGGCGCGGCCCTAACAGATCCAGCGCCCGCATATACCACAGCTTTGCTTCACTGCGGCTATCGGACGTCAGCTCGCGGTACGCCGCATCGCCTCGGTTGATCAGGATGTCCAGGTACAGAAAGTACAACGCCTTGCGAAAGTGCACGGGATGACTGAGGGCAATCTGGTGTGGATCGTGAGGGGCCTGAGTGGAATAAAAGGGTGGCGCGTCACCGGTCAAAGGCTTGGCGCACCAGTGCGCGGGTTGGTTGGCATCCTGCTTGCGTCCGGGATCGAATAGGTAACGGATCCAGCGTTCTGCCTCGTCGTATTGGCGTTCAGCGTTCAATCGATGGGCGATCAGCCATGGCAGGTAGAGGAACAGCTCTGTGAAGTAACGACCATAAGGGCCGTGAAAATCCATCTGGTGGGGGCCGTCCCCCGGGATTGGTGGCTCTGGCAGATGCTGCGTTTCCCACGCGAACAGTTCATCCAGGCTGTTCTCGGTGCGGTGAATCATTTCGGTGGCAAACACGGTGTTGAGTTTTATCGGCTGGCGGAGCTCCTTTTTGTTGTCGCCTTGTGAGATCGTCGAGTTTGAGAAGTCGAGAAACTGTGCAGCGTTCGCACAAACAATTTTGGGAGAAATGACGTCATTCCTGATCAACTTCAGTTTGATGGCACCCAAAATGAAAAACTCGTTTTCAGTCCTTTTTTGGAGATCAAACATTCTTATACCGTAGTGAAAGACCTTACCCTCTTCGCCGATGTCCTTGGCGTTGAGTGTGAATATGTGCTGGTACGGTAGACTTTGTTGTAGGGGAGAGTGATTGTTGATATTAGAAGTCGTTTCACTCTCCGGTCCTAGTAAAACATATTGATAAGACCATTCACCTGTTGCTTGGAGTATCAAAGTGTCTGTTGGCTTGCCCCCACTAATACTCAGTGTGACCTCTACTGTGGCTGGCTTATAGCTTGCTTGAGCGACTATAGGGTTTGGGGGAGTGAATTTATTTAGATGCTGCACACTTCTCAGGTCTTTTCTGTTGACGGACGCGGGGAGGGTTTCAAGTCTCTTTGATTCGTAAGAGTTTTCTGGGATTTTTAGTTGAAGTGAGTTCTTGTCGGATGGTGTGGAGAACGCCTTCACGAATGTGGAATGAATGTTGTGTTTTTGTTCTTTTATATCGCCAGGCGCGAGCATGCCGGGGGTGAGAGCGAGGTTTTTGTCGACGCTGACTGTTTTCAGGAAGGTAAATTTGGTATCGGTATCAGACTCGGGGGAAGGTGATTTCTCGACGAACAGGGCAATGAGGAGGTAATCCTGCAAGTCCTTCTGGTGATGTACGGCGATGGTACCTATCAACGGCTTGATTGAGTGCAGATGCGTCTCACGCAGTGTTTTATCCTCAATAAAGCCTTGCAGGCAAATACGTGGGGAGCTCCAGGTTTTATCGGTTTTCCTGTAGCAAAGGCTCAAGCGCAATTGAGGATTACTGTTGTTTTTCTCTCCGCCAGAGGGCGTGACAGCAACGTTGACGGCAGCAGGGTCCTGATGAATGCACTGAGCCCAGATAATGAACAGTCGATTGTTGAACCAGACCGGGCGGATGGTGTGTTCGATTGCGTCGTCCGGAATAGGCACATCGGCTTTCTCCCAGTCCGACCAGGCGTACGGGAGGGGTTGATCGAGTTTGGGCGGGGTGACCGGCGGTTGCGGCGGTGTGCCATCGAGTGGGCGTTGGGCCATGTTCAGCGAACGCCAGAAATAGGTGTTCTCGGAGCGGGATTTGGCGATGAAATAGTAGGTGCTGTTGGCGAAGTCTTCGCCATCGATATAGCCATTGAGGATGTTCAGGTTGGCGACTTCTTCGAACCGGGTCAGATAGCCCAGAACGGCCGACTGAACGGCGTCGGGTTGAATCCGGTGTTGACTGAGATCATTTTCCAGCTGCTGGAAGTTGTCGCTCTTGTTGTTCCTCAGGCTTGGCTCCAGATATGTCGCTGGAAAGTAAAGTAACTGTTGATGCGCGGCCCAGATCGGGTATTGGTGCATCTCATTGCGCCAAGTCTGCATCCGCTCCAGGGTCAGGGTTGTGGCGTCATATCCGGGCTCCATGCTCATCAGGATGCGATTGATGTAATGTTGCAGGCTGGCAATGGCGCAAGCCACCGGGGTGGTGGGCACATCCTGACTGACCAGCACATCGAGGAACCAGTATTCGTAGAGGTGCTGAGCTGTCTTGAGTGTTCTTGTCGTTTCGTCGTTGGGCGCAACGTTGTTCAGGAAGAACGCCAACAA
The DNA here is from genome assembly GCF_053629455.1 of Pseudomonas sp. F-14 TE3482. NCBI lineage: Bacteria > Pseudomonadati > Pseudomonadota > Gammaproteobacteria > Pseudomonadales > Pseudomonadaceae > Pseudomonas > Pseudomonas sp. F-14 TE3482. Next base: position 364,496 of record NZ_JBRJII010000001.1, on the reverse strand, counting down.
GGCATCGCGCAGGCTTTCATCAAGTTGTTTTTTCAATGCAACAGTCATATTCATTCCTTGAATATTCAAAGCGGGAGAGGTGTTAGTGACAGGCCGCGACCACTGCTTCGCCAACGTCTTTCCAGTCCGATGTATTACTGTCGGTTGTCAGATCGGTGGCTTTGAGCAAGATGTTTGCTGACAGTCCTGTGCTCTCGCAACACGACTGGCAGCGCATGACCCAATCCACTTCTTCCATTGAGCCCGCCCGCTTGCTGGGTAACTGTGCCGTCAGGCAACTCACCTCATCGGTTGTCCAGTTCAGGAGGTGGGCCAGCAAGCCGTTGACGTCTTTTTTCGATGGTGTCGATGTCGTCTTATCGGCTTCATCATCCTCATTGGTAAGACGCAAGTAATGCAGGAGGGTGTCTTCTGACTGTGCTTGGCGACGAGCGCAAAGACTGAAACGTTCAAGCAGATAAAGCGTCTGGAGTGTTAGGGTTCCCGAGTTGTTTGAGGCTAGAAACCGCGGGTTGTTCAGCAATATTTCAAGTGTGCTGCTGCTCAGGTGTAATTCCCGGCATGCTTTGGCAGCGCGCAGTATCTTCGTCAGCGACGCAGGCATGATTGCCTGGGGGCGCGCGTTGATGTCCTCGTACACCGACTTCACAGATGTACCGGCCATTTTCATCACGCTCGGCAGGTACTCCGCGGACAAATCAGCGATGTCGTGCAGCAGACTTTCCATCAGACGAAGCTGCTGCTCAGCGGATGTACTGGCAGGTGTACGAAGTGCATCTAGCCGATTTTGCAGGTTCTGCTCCAGCGGCAAGTCGACGTTGTGGCTGCCGAGCAGTTGGCACAGTTGCGCCATATCACGGTTGCTTTGCCCTAGCCAGTCGACGGCCCAATCCATCGTCATCAGTACGTCGAGAATGTCGGTTGTCGGTGCGTTTGGGTCGCTCAATGCTCCTGTCACCAGAAGTTCGCTGAACTTGTCCCCTCCCAGTAATCGGGCGAGCCTTGTACTGTCGGCAGGGGAAAGACCAAACATCCGTGCGATACGGGCTTGGCGGTAGAGCGAGGACACTGTAGATAAATCATGTTTTAACGAAGCGTATTGCGCGGTCTGTTGCGCAAGCAGCAACAATGAGTCTTGCGTAAAGGAAAGGCCAAGGCCGGCACTGAGATAGCCGAAGGTTTCGAGGTCCGTAGTGACAAGCGCTGTCGTCTGCTTTTTTTGCAAAGGACTGTCGAGCAATCCTGTGCGATTGAACACTTGGTCAAACAACGGCGTTCGATCACCGCAAGCGGACGTCGGCATGTCATGCAGGAACGAAGCAAACTCCTCCGGCAAGATGCCATAACGCTGATTCAGGTATCGATAGACGCCCAGGGTGCGCAAGGTATTGATGTTGAGCGCAGCGGATGATCCGCCTTCCGAACGCAGGGCATTGACGAGCAAGGTATCCAGTTCGGCAAAGGGAACACCGGTCCAGCGTTGCAGACGGATCATCTGCTGCAAACGGTGGAGACGTGGTTTTGACCTGTTGATAATTTCCTTTGCTTTGTTTTCGGTAATGGCGATCCTCAGAACACCCTTCGATTTCTCGCCGGAAATCAGACCATTAATGTAACTCGCACCATAGTTGGCATGTGTGGAAGATGGGCTGTTGGCTGAAGCGCGAGGGCTGTATTTCCCCTGCGCGAGCACCTGCTGAACCTGCTCTGTTGTCAGTCCGGTACGTTCCTTGAAAAACTCAAGTTCACCCAGGCGTTCAATGTTTTCGGTTCCATAGGCTTTCTTCAACGTGTCAACGTTGGCGTCTATATCGAACTTCATGATTAGCAACTTCTGCTGCTCCGGACTTAATCCGGACAGGTGTCGCTGAGCGTCGACACGAGATTTCAAAAAATCATGATCAACCCCAGCGTTATGTGAAAAAGGCAGTTTCAGACTGACGCGATAATTCAGCTCACCCAGCCCCGGTTTGTCAGTGCCCAATCCAAGCAAGCATTGTTGGTGATGGAGATCATAGGGCAATGAGAACGGGTAATACTCGCTGGCCAGTACTTCGTGAACGCTCTTCGAATTGGTGGTGTTGTTCAGATGGTTCTGGATATGAGTGCTCAAGGTGTTATTGACGATGTTCAACATCGGCCGAGAAACGAAGGCGCTCTGGTGGTCCAGCATCAGTTCCTTGAGATCCGGGCGCCGTTTATCCAAGGGGATTTTTTCTGGGTGTCGAGATGAGTTTTCCAGTTGTCCGGCAAACAGATACAACGCTCGCAAATAGGCCACGGGCGAGTCGATTGAAGCAATATCGCCTTCATGGCAAAAATGCTCCCAATTCTCGTTGAACAACGTTTGATAGGTGGCAGGCACAGATTTCGATTCGAAATCAGCGTTACGCCGGATACGCCGTTTGGCGTCACCGGACGATACCTGATGCTCCAGATACAGACGGCTGATCTGTCGGGCGTAACTCACGGCGTTGTCATAAGCCTGCTGCCCATTGGCGTCGCTGTGCCGGGCCAGGTCACGGGCGAACTGCTCCTGGGGCATATGCGCAATATCGAAAACAGACTCGATCTTCATAGCTTGCATGGCTGTTTTGAAGTCGGTTTTTGTCCCTTCTTCGCTGGCAGGGAAGTCAACGAGTTTGTCTAGCAATGAGTCGTTACTTACGTCCATGTGTTGTGAGTCTCCTGTTCGAACGGGATGTCCTTGGTCAGAAGAAACGTACAGGAGTAGAGAAGAAAGGGAGGTAGGCTGGTTGAGGGGGGATGCGTATGAAAAAGCGATTCGGTATCGGTATTTTTGGACGACAGGATATAGGAATTCAGGCGTGCGCCAGTTTTAAACGAATGGCCGAGACTTCGATTTGCCTGGTGCCGGAAACGAGTAGGGCACGCAGGCAAAGAGGATTCATAGATTCGCGGGTTACACCCGGAAGTGACTCACCATCATCTGCAACTGATTACCCAACCTCGCCAGCTCAACACTGGACGCAGCGGTTTCGTCGCTGGCGGCGGCGGTCTGTTCGGACACGTCGCGTACGTTGATGATGCTGCGGCTGATCTCTTCGGCCACGGCGCTTTGTTGCTCGGCGGCGGCAGCGATCTGTTGGTTCATCGACTGGATGTTGGACACCGTTCGGGTGATGTTTTCCAGTGATACGCCGGCCTTGCGGGTCAGCGCCACGCTGCTGTCGGTCAGGGCGCGGCTGTTGTTCATCACCACCGACACTTGTTGAGTGCCGTTCTGCAGGCCGGCCACCAGGCCTTCGATTTCCTCGGTGGATTTCTGCGTGCGCTGGGCCAGGCCACGAACTTCGTCGGCCACCACGGCAAAACCACGACCGGCTTCACCGGCACGGGCCGCTTCGATGGCGGCGTTGAGGGCCAGCAGGTTGGTCTGTTCGGCCACGGCTTTGATCACGTCCATGACGCTGCCGATCTTGTCGCTTTCCTGCTGCAGCACGCTCATGGCTTCGGTGGAGCGCGCCACTTCGCTGGCCAGGCGTTCGATCTGGGCGATGGCTTCGTTGACCACTTTATCGCCTTCGCGCGCTTCTCCATCAGCGGCGGCTGCAGCCTGAGACGCTTCTTCAGCGTTGCGCGCGACTTCCTGCACCGTGGCAGTCATCTCGTGCATGGCGGTGGCCACTTGATCGGTCTCGATTTTCTGGCTGTTGACCCCGGCGCTGGTTTGCTCGGTCACGGCAGACAATTCTTCGGCAGCGCTGGCGATCTGAGTGACGCCATCGCGGATACCGCTGATCAAATCGCGCAGGGTCACGCCCATGCGTGCGATGCCTTGTTGCAGCACGCCGAGTTCGTCGCGGCGGGTCACTTTGACGTCCTGGGACAGGTCGCCGCTGGCGATGCGCTCGACCACGGCCAGGGTATCGCGCAACGGGCCGGTGATCTGACGGGTGATGATTACGGCGGCAATGACGCCCACCAGCAAGGCCAGCAAGGTACTGATCAGTTGCAGCGTGCGGGCTTGGGCGCTTTCGGCATCGCGGCGGTCGAGCTGGATCTGATACAGGTGGTCACTCAGGCTCACGATGGTGGCACCCTGTTCGGTCATTTCCTTGCGCGCCTGCACCGCCTCGGTGTTGGCGGCTTTATACGCTTGCAAGGCACTGCGGTAGTTGCTCAGCGCGGTTTCCAGCTGGCGCAGCGCATCTTGCTGGGTCTCGGCGAAATGCACATTGAGCTGTTTCAGGCTGGCGATGGCCGTGTCTAGTTGGGCGACGGCTTTTTGCTCGGTCTCGGCGTTGGTGCTGGCCGTGTAACCACGCACTTCGTAGCGAGCCAGGATGAACGCTTCCTTGGCCGCGGTGATGGCCTGGAACTGTTCGAAGCGTTGGTCGCTCAGGGGCATTTGCTGCACGCGGGTGCTGATCGCTTCGATCAACGTGTTGGCGGTTTCAGCATTGGCGCCCATGGCGTCGCGGGCGCTGTTACCGGTGCGGTAGGCGCTACGCATTTTGTTCAGGGATATCTGGTAGGCGCTGATGGTCGCGCTCTGCTCTTTGAGCAACTTGACGTTTTCCGGGCTCTTGAAACTCGACAGCAACGCTTGTTGCTGAGCGACGAAGCCGTCGAGGGTGGTCTGCACATTCTGTGCGGCGGTTTCGTCGCCGTTGGTCAGCATGTATTGCAGGCGAACCACACGCAGTTTGGTCAGGCCGGCGTTGAGCTGAGTGATGTCGCTCATCCAGTTGCTGCGGTCAATCAACCCGCCCAGGCTCGTCCAGCCGGTCAGGGCGAGAACGCAGGTCAGTGCCAGGACCAGGCCGAATCCCAGGCCCAGTTTCAGGTTCACGCTGATATTACCGAACCAGCTATTCATCAATATTCCTCCAGGAACGTTGTGCTTCTTGATCGTCGGTTGGCTGGAAGATTGTTGTTTTAAGAGCCAGCAAGGGGGGTAGCAGGTCTGTATCGGCAGCAATGGCGAGAGCTGAAAGGATTTTGTTGGACGGATTCTGTAACAAGATTTTTGGGCAAGTCTTAATCTTTTTTTCACATGGGTTTCACCGGCTGCCGACGCGCGCCTCTTTACCCTCGCGACATCGAATCACAATGGTGTATCCCGGCGAGGCGGCTTGATGTGGAATTGAGACTGAGTCTGTTCGGGATAAAACGCTCGATCGATCTGAGCCGTTTGGCCCGTTATCGAAACGCTGCAGTCGTGCTGGCATCTGCCTTGTTGGTTATTCCGCTGACCGTGTGGCTGCTGCGACCCGCCGCCGTCCCAGACCTGGCCCATGGCAATGTGGCGGGTGCCCGGGCGTTGGCGACCGGGTGGGCCAAAGGCGACATGATCGTGCTGGTGCGCCACGTCGAGCGTTGTGATCACTCCACGGCCGCCTGCCTGATCGGCAACGATGGCATCACCGATCGCTCTCGCAGCGTGGCGGTGAGTGTCGGCGCGCAGTTCGAGCATCTGGGGCTGGATCGGGCCGACATCTACAACAGCCCGGTGATGCGCACGGCGCAAACTGCCGGTTACATGTTCAACAAGGTCGGCGTCGGCGAAGACTGGTTGGTCCACTGCAGAGACAACATGCTGCGCGATGCCTTGGCGCACAAGGTGGCCGGACGCAACCTGATTCTGGTGACCCACAGCGAATGCATGGCGCAACTCGAAAAAGATCTCAAGTTATCGACCGAGACCTTGGGTTATGGCGCTTCTCTGTTTATCTCCGCCAAAAAGTCTCAGCCGCCGCGCATGCTCGGTTTCATCGAAGCCTCCGACTGGCGTTCGATGACCACTGAATGAGCCTCACCATCATCCCTCTGGATCAGGATGTACGATGCTGACTGCTTCCCGTTACCGCTTTTACTGGGTGAACTTCGGTATTCCGCTGGCCTGTGCGGTCGTGGTGTTCCTGTTGTTTGACATGACCAAGATAGACATCGCCTTCAGCGATCTTTTCTATGATCCGGCCACGCGGTTGTTTCCGTTACAGCATGTCCATCTGTTCGAGAAAATCACCCATAAATGGGCGCGGATCATCCCGAACTGGACCGGCGAGGTCGCGATGATCGGCGCTTTGCTGTCGTTTCTCTGGCCGCGACTGAAGGCTGAAAAACATTCGAAGATCATCACGCTCCTGGAAAAAATCAAAGTCGCGCCGGTACTTCGGTTCGCCAGTAAACACCGTCGGGACTTCCTCTATGTAGTGTTCGCGTTTTCCATCAGCACTGGCGTTATCCACTACCTCAAAGGCCACACCAGTGTGTATTGCCCGGTCGAAACGACTCAATACGCCGGCAAAATCGAACACAAGGAGTGGTATCAGAATTTCGACCTGCTGAAAGTCGCAGGCGACGGTCGCTGCTGGCCGGGCGGGCATGCATCAGGCGGCTTCACGATGCTCGCGCTGTACTTTGTGGCTCGCCGCTACCGCTGGCGATATTCCAAAGCGCTGATGCACGGCTCGCTGCTGCTCGGTTTCGTCTACGGCACGACGCGGGTTCTACAGGGTTGGCACTACATGTCCCACACCTTCTGGGCCGGAATCTTTGTATGGCTGGCCTGTTTGCTGACGGCGTTGGCGTTCTATGGGCGGGCGCGGTTGGAGCTACCGGTGCGACAGCAGGCTGAGCAACCTGTCGTTGAGCCATTTACGAGTTCACCCGCCAACGCGGAGATTTAGGCCGGGAGGCCGTTGAACGCCTGAGTAGCAGTGTCCTTCCTGGCACTGCTACTGTTTGACGCTACGGAGTTTGAATTCAAGGAAGATGCAATGGAGCTTTCGCTGACGGTGGGCACTCATACATTGAGATTGAGTGCCCCCGACCCCGAATGGTGTAAAGCGTTGCAGCATGCGCTTAACGCCAGTTTTACCACCCATTCCGAATTTCTGCCCTGGGCCAAACCCTACACCACCGAGGACGAGGCCCGATCGTTCCTCGCGCGGGCAGTCGATGAATTCAAAAGCGAAACAGGTGAGCGGCGGCTGTTTATCGTCGACGATGCGGCGCACACGATCATCGGCTGCATTGGTTTGAAGCCCCGGCACCGCAACCGCTACGTCGTCGGCTACTGGGCCAATACCGAGTATTCGGGCAAAGGTTATATGCGCACAGCGCTCGAAGAATTGATCAAAAGCCTGCCCGGTTTCACGTTTTACCTGACCATAGACGTGGCCAACGTGGCGAGCCAACGGCTGGCTGAAGCGACCGGTTTTGGCTTGATCAGGAAGTGTTATCAGGCGCGGTGTTCGCAGCAGCATGGGGAGCAGGAATATTTGTATCGATTGAAATGCCTGCAGGAACTGCCGAAGGTTTCCCCTGCGCGGGCTATTTGAACTGACCGCCAACAAAACCGCAGACAAAAAAAAGCCCGCGGGAGCGCGGGCAAACCGTAGTTTCTTGAATGAGCGAGGGCAATGTACAGGTTGGGGAGAGGTGATGGGGTGAAGAAAAATTCATGTGGATGGGCCTTCGGCATGGCCTCTGAGTGAACGAAATACCCGGGGAGTCGCAATAATGTTGTGTATTTCATTTTCCACGATGTAGCAACGACGGCATCAGCAAAAATGGGCGACCTCAATGAGGCCGCCCATTTTGCTTTTCTACGCCGAAATCTGCGTTTGTAGTCGTTGCTCGATCACTCAGTGAACAACGGGAGGCTTGCCCGCCGGCACCGAAGCGTTCGGATCGAGGTTATCCCGCGCTCGGTTGACCAGAAGCTCGGTCAGCATCGTCAATTGCTGAAGCGCCAGCGCCACATTGCGCTGAGGCCCATCGAGTTTGTTGGCAAAGTCCAGAGTCATGACGTTGAGGGACGCCAGGGTTTCGCTGGCATGAGAGAGCAGGGTGAGCGTGTCGACGTCGGGGCGGACGCTGAAGATGTTCCTGTTCAGGTTGCGCCGGCGGGCGTTGGCGCGCTCGGTGGCTTGGGGACGTTGGGTAGGGTCGAGGGTTTCAGGCTTTGAAGTGGCCGTATTTTCAACTAAATGCAGGGTGATTTTTTTCATAAGGGCGTTCCATGAGGTTAGGGATCCTTACGCTATTTCGGGCTTGTCAAACCGTCCGCAGGGTTTACAGCGAAGCGTGAAGACTATCTGCCGGAAACGTTGTTCGCCAGTTCATGGAAGTCGCTACAGGTTGCGGGAAATTTCCCAGGATGACGTGGTTCTAATCTGTCAGAGAAATCCATTTTTTTACACAAGGCCGAAAGCGTGGCGACTCTGCGTCCATTGAGTCGATAGTAAGTTACAGATCATGAAACCTACTGTTGAGTCATCTAATGCTGTTCAATCCAAAAAAGGCACCTGCGATATGCTCGACAGGTGCCTTTATGTGTTGGGGGAGCGGTAACGACTTCTATGCTGGGTTCGTTACAACGCCGAAACCTGCATCTGTAACCTTCGCCCAACCACATCCAGCAAATCACAGCCATCGCGCAGCGAGGTCACCAACACCCGCGCCAGCTCGCTGTGAACGCCTTCGTTCACAGCGAAACTCTCCAGCAATTGAGTTGCCGTGCGGATGCGGTAGGCCGCCGTTTCATGCAGCACATCCAGCGGTGCTTCGGTGTCGATCAGCAGCGACGCGATGGTGCAGTCGATGCCGGTGACCGGTATGTATCGATCCATGACAAAACCTCCATTCGATCAACGAGCGCGATCACTCAGTGGCAGACGGGCGTGACCGCCGGCAGGGGCGAGTCGAGGTTATCCAGCGCTCGGTTGATCAACATCTCAGCCAGCACGGCCAGTTGCTGAATCGCCAATGCCACATTGCGATGCGAGCCTTCGAGCTGGTCGGCCAGATCGGTGGTCATGACATTCATGGAGGCCAGGGTTTCGCTGGCGTGAGCGAGCAGGGTGGGGGTGTCGACGTCGGGGAGGATGGTGAAAACATGGCTCACGGGATCGGGCTGTTTCGGGTTGCGCAAGCGGGCGCTGACGGCGCGTTGGGTGGCTTTGGAGAGTTGGGTCAGGTCGAGGGTTTCCGACTCTGGAGTGACTGGGTTTCCACGTGGCTTTGGTTTGGTCTTTTTCATGGGGGAGCTCCGGAAATTTAGGGATCCCTACGCTTTTCGGCCTGTCAAAACCGTTCGCCGGGTTGCAGCGAAGACGGAAGGTTATCTTTACTGATCGTTACTCGCCAGTTCATGGAGTTCGCCACAGTTTGAGGGAAATTTCCTAGGACGTGGTTAGTTTGCCTCCAGCAATAGCTGCAATTAAGACCTAGGTTGGAAAGGAGAGTCGGGATAGGCGGACGCAGGCGATATTGAGCGACATTGAAGTGAGTAACGTGCTTTATCGTCCAGCCGTCCAGCCGTCCAGCCGCAATGAAGATCTCCCTGAGGATACCGAGCGTAAACGGGAAATAAAAAGCCCGGCATCTGGCCGGGCTTCTCTTTGATTCTATGCATGTCTATCAGGCTTGCTTTGCCTCGGCCTGCATCATCACGAGGTTTTGTTGCTTGGTCGCCTCGGTCAAAACTTCACTGTAAACGCGTTTTTTTTGCTCTGACTTCGCGTTACGAATAAAGTCGGCAAATGGGCTTTTAGCACCCTTGGTTAAGCCTAGCTTAATCGAAATCATGAATGCGCTCCTGATGGTAATCCGAGCTCGGCCTCTAGATCGGCCCGCGTGTGGCGCTCAGGTATATGGTAGTCAATTTTATCGACACCAGCTTTGTAAAGACGTCCAGAATTGTCGATATGCTTGAGCAGTAGATCCACGTGGACATCGCCGCCGTACTCTAGCTTAAGTGCGTTCACAACGTCACGCGCCGCGAAATACTGATCGATGAAATGCTCCTTGCGAATCCTTCTACCCTCTGCCTCCTCTCGAGCTTTGACAAAGCCCCATGCAAGGTGAGGATTTTGATAGACGTACAAGATTTGCACAAATCTGCCCTTTTTCAAGGACCGTTCGACATTTCTTCTGGCTACATCGAGGTTGGAGAATGTTCCGTCGAGCAGAAAAGACTGTCTCTGATCGATAGCAAAGTCGAGAATTTTTTCAACCAGGATCGAAACACCTCCCTGAAAAAGCCAAGAGTTTCCACCCGAGTATTCAGAAAATTCGTTTCGAAGCTCGTCTGGATCAATCCTTAGGATCTTCGTGTCAGCGAAAAGGTTCACAAGCGCGATTGAGGCTTCAGTTTTACCCGCCCCTGGGGAGCCGGCCATAAACACTGACACGGGAGCTTCCTCTGGCGGATAAATGGTTTTGTCCGTCCGGCGCTTGGCGATTGCTTTCTTGTTTGCGCGAGCGAAGCTGACTGCTTTAGCCGAAATCTCTAGCTCTTCGGGTGTCATTACTTGCCTTGCCGGGGTCGCCTCATTCGCCACAAGCAAACTCCTTCTTGTCGGTTTTGTGCCGTCTAAAGCTAGCGACATATCTCGGTCCCGCCCATGCTGCAATATATCTGGCTGCTCAGTTTCTCGGACCTTGAGTCAGTCGTTTCATCAGGGACTAAAAACCTGGTTAAAAAATTCTGTGTATTTAGCTATGGCGCCTAGAGCGATGGCGATAACGGTGAAGGCTGTGAATAGAGGGTGTCCTTTTATTACCTCGAGAACGGCGACTGGCCGTACACCGAATTTGTCTGCCCAAGATGCGTCGGTTTTTAACCGCTTTTCGTGCGTTCGCTCGAAAAAATTTGCAAACATATCCAGCTTACGCAGAGTAGACCTGTGCATCTTTAGGTAGTCGCCGTTGACGAACGCCTCCGCTTCCTGCTCTCCGGTAAGCGCATCAACGTCGGACACGCTGTTCAGTTCAGTCAGGCTCATTATGCGGCCCTTACGCCCTTTGCTATCCACATGTGGCGCATAGGATTTGCCATAAAGGCTGACCAGTACGCGAGCTAAATCTACTTTCTTATCGTCCTGGAGTTCAAAAGGGTTCCCCCCAAGCACCCGGTAGCGATGCTCAAGAGCGAAGAAGCCGAAATGCTCATCACGCATATTCCAATGAAGGAATCGACAATCCTTATGCTGCTCAAGGAATGCAAAATACCCATCAAGCATAGATCGCTCGTGACTGTCGAGCTCGTCCGACATGGTGTCGAGGGAGCCCTTGAGCTCGGCTGACTTGTGAAGCGACCACGACTTCGTTTGTGCCGACTTCAGATTTCGTACCGCAATTGAAGTTACACGTTTCGAGGCGCCGGTAGAGCCCTCGTAAAACGATTCGCATGAGTAATGGACTACGTAGACCCGACTGGCATCTTGGTAGAGGTCGTCCACCAAGCTTCTGCTTTTCGCTCGATCCTTGACTCTATCAATCTCAGAACTCATTTCCCTGACCTTCGCCGCTTCGTCTGAGGCTGCCATTTAGCTGTCATTACGGAGCTAAAACAGCCCCGTCAGGCACAAAAAAGGCACTTGCGATAAACGCTAAGTGCCTGATTTGTAATGTTTATTTGGTGGAGCCGGGGGGATTTGAACCCCCGTCCGCCAGTACTCCGCTGTCGGTACTACATGCGTAGCCGTGTCTATTAAGTTAACCCTCAGCGACCCGACGGGCAGGGTGCTTTGGGCGAGTTGTGTAAGTTTTAGCCGCTTCGTCCACAACGTACTGCACGGCGATTCTGTTCTATATGACAATCACTTTGGGTTTACAGACATCCCCTGATGATTGCTGGACCCGAAGGTACCAGGAGGGAAGGGCTAAGGCTGCTTACGCAGCGAGAGCGTATTCCCCGTAGGTTTCGTCATTGGCAACTATAGAAAGTTGCAACAGTGGATTTACGAGTTCTGTTACCAACTCGGCATGCACCTAAAGTTTCGCAACCGGCGTCGAATCCTAAACGGCCCCGAACCTGCTGTGTGTAACCAGCAGGCAAGCGCAGTGTACGCCAATGCGCGCGGCGAGTCGACCTTCTGTCCGTGCTTGCGTGTCAGGGCCGACGCTGATTGGCTCTGGTCTGGCCCTACTGACCGTGCGCGTGGCTTTGAAAATCCTGAAGCGCCTGCTGCGTCAGGGATACACACTCTTTGTCATTGTTGGCGGCGTGGGCGGCCTTGGCTTGTTCGGCTTTAGTGATCACGACACCTTTGGTGGCAGCACCCAGTGTGGTAGTGCTGGACAGCTTGTTATTGACTTCCTGGAGCTTCATTACGCATTGATCGCTATCGTTTGAGGCGTATGCGGAGGAGGCCAGCATTGTTGCAGCGATGAGCAGTCCAGCCAGGGCGGAACGCTTCATGGGTATCTCCTGGGACGGGGGGATTGGGCCACGCTGATCGGGGCTTAACAAATGGACTGTGATGGCGTGCAAGGGTTCTGTTTTTGCTGGCGATGGGGTGAAAGATTTTTCCGGGAGGCGGGTGTGAAAAAGGGACAAGAAACGCCCGATGCTCCGCAAGCTTAGGGTTTACATGGCTCAGAAGGCCAACCCGAAGGTTGGCCTTCAGTAGTTCTTAGCCTTTATCACCTTTGCCCGCGTTCTGTATTTCCTGCAGGGTTTGAGTGGTTTCGGAGATGCATTTTTTGGTGCCTTCCTCGGTGTTTTGCGCCTGGTAGGCCTTGGCCTGCTGGACACTTGCCTCGACGCGAGCGCTCATTTCTGGCGCCAGGGTCTGGGTCTTGGCATTGGCGATGGCTTTCAGGTTGGTTGCACAGAGATCATCGCCGGCGGCAAACGAGGAGGAGGCCAGCATTGAGGCAGTAACGAACAGACCTAACAGCACTGAGCGTTTCATGGGTATCTCCTTGAACTGAGGGGCCAGGCATCGCTGGCCATCAGGACGGGCTGCCAATTTTGGGAAAGGCCCCGCGTTTGCGGGACTTGATCGGTGGACTGCGACGGTGCGTCAGGGTTCTATTTTTCTTCAGGTCGCCCTGGCCTGGGTCACCCGATCCACCAGATAGACCAACCCGTGGTAGTCAATTCCGCCGTGTTGCGTCAGACCAATCTCACAGGTGCGGCTGGTGGAAATCCCTTCGCTGCATTGCTGTACCGCGTCCTTGAGCGTGCGTAACGAATGAGCATTCAGTTCCGGGGTGGTGAAGCCCTTGTCGCCGGCAAAACCGCAGCAGTGAATGCCTTCCGGGATGACCACGTTTTTACTGCACTTGCGCGCAAGATCAATCAACGCCTGGCTCTCGCCGAGATGCTGAGTGCTGCACGTGACATGTACCGCGATCGGCGCTTCCTGGGGGGTGAAATCGAGACGATCCATCAAGTGAGTGCGGATGAAACGCACGGGGTCGTACAAGTCCAGTCGCACGTCGCCCAGGTCCTGAACCAGCCGCAAGGTGCAGGGGCTGGTGTCGCAATAGATCGGGTCGAGCCCGCCGCGGCTGGCGTGCAGCAGTGCGCCGATCAGTTCCTGGCGCTTGTGTTCGGCCTGTTCAGCGTAACCCTTGGAAGCAAACGGCTGACCGCAGCAGAGGTTGTCCTGATTGTCTGGAGAAACTACCTGATAACCGGCCTTTTCCAGCAGGCCGCGGGTTTTTTCGTACAGCGACATTTGCTCTTTATCACCCGCCGCCGGGCCCATGACCCGCGACACGCAGGCCGCCAGGTACACCACCCTAGGGCGTTCGTCCGACACGCTCGGGCTGAAGCGAATGGCCCTTTCCGGCTGCGGCATGGCGTTGGTCCATTGCGGGATTTGACCCTTGGACAACCGCGTCAGCGATGCCGAAAGTTTTGCCAGGCGCGGTGCTCCCAATAGCATCCGCGCACCATTGGCGACGTGCAGGGTGAAGCGCGCGCCTTGCAGCGCAGTTGCGAAATTTCCTTCAATCCAGTTGGCGGTTTTCGTATGCGTCGCTTTACGGCCGCGGCGTTTTTTCACCAACTCACCGGTGTTGATTCCTACAGGGCAACGTTGCGCACACAGGCCAGTGGCGGCGCAGGTGTCGATGCCTTGGTATTCGTAAGCGGCTTCGAGTTCGGTGGTGTCGACGCCTGCGCGCTTCTTGGCCTGGATATCTCGCCAGATCACGATGCGCTGGCGTGGGCTCAATGTCAGGCCTTTCGACGGGCACACCGGTTCGCAAAAGCCACACTCGATGCACTTATCCACAATCTCATCGGCGGCCGGCAACGGTTTCAGATGCTTGAGGTGGATTTGTGGATCGTCGCTGAGCACCACGTCCGGGTTGAGAATGCCGTTAGGGTCGAGCAGGCGTTTGAGCTGCCACATCAACTGATAAGCATCGCTGCCCCATTCCAGTTCGACGAAGGGCGCCATGTTGCGACCGGTGCCGTGTTCAGCCTTCAGCGAACCGCCGAATTCAACGGCCACCAACTGCGCCACGTCGTCCATGAACGCCTGGTAGCGTGCGACTTCTTGTGCGCTGTTGAAGCCTTGGGTGAAGACGAAGTGCAGATTGCCTTCCAGGGCGTGTCCGAAAAGGATCGCTTCGTCGTAGTGATGTTTGTCGAACAGCTCGATCAGGCGGTTGACGCCACTGGCCAGCTGTTCCACCGGGAATGTCACGTCTTCGATGATCACCGTGGTGCCGGTTTTGCGCACCGCGCCGACGGCAGGGAAAGTGTCCTTACGAATCGCCCAGAGCCGGGCGTTTTCCACCGGGTCTTCGGTGAAGTCGACTTGCTTCTCCACCGGGAAGCCGGTCAGCGACGCCATGATTTGCGTCAGCTGTTCCTGAAGCAAAGAGGACGAAGCGGCGCGGGATTCGATCAGCAGGGCGCAGGCATTGGTCGACAGTTGTTGTACGAAAGCAGGCATGCCGGGCTTGTCCTGCACCGAGCGCAGGCTGCGGCGGTCCAGCAATTCCACCGCCGATACGGGTTGGCTTTTCAGCACGGTGACGGCGTTGCAGCAGGTTTCTACGTCAGGGAACACGATCAGCGCCGACGCCTTGTTCGGGTGGTCGATTACCGTGTCGTAGGTCACTGCGCTGATGAACCCGAGCGTGCCTTCCGAGCCCACCAGCAAGTGGCTCAAGATATCCACAGGCTCGTCGAAATCCACCAGCGCATTGAGTGACAGGCCGGTGGTGTTTTTCAGACGGTATTTGTGGCGAATTTTCGCGGCCAGTTCGGCATTGGCGCGGGTCTCGCGGCCTAACGTCGCCAGTTGCTCCAGCAACTCGGCGTGGCTCTCACGGAAGGCCATCACACTGGCGGTATCTTCGGTATCGAGACGGCTGCCGTCAGCCAGTACCAGACGAATACCGGCCAGCGTGTGATAGGTGTTCTGCGCCGTGCCGCAGCACATGCCACTGGCGTTGTTGGCGACGATGCCGCCGATTTTGCAGGCGTTGATCGACGCCGGGTCTGGTCCGATCTTACGTCCGAACGGTGCCAGCCAGGCGTTGGCCTGAGCACCGATCACGCCCGGTTGCAGGCGGATTTGCGTGCCCTGACCTCGGATTTCGCGACCGTTCCAGTTATCCCCCAGCACGATCAGCACCGAATCGCTGATGGCCTGGCCAGACAGGCTGGTGCCGGCGGCGCGGAAGGTCACCGGGACTTGATCCCGTTGCGCCAGTTTGAGCAGCGCCACCACTTCATCTTCGGACTCGACGCGGATCACCAGTTTCGGAATCAGCCGGTAGAAACTGGCGTCGGTGCCGAAGGCCAAGGTCGACAGCGGATCGTCGAAACGTCGCGTTTCAGGAATCAGTCGCTGTGCATCTCGCAGGAAAGCTGCCGGTAGACTCATTGGTCCTCCAGGATCAGAACGACCAGGTCTTTCGGGCCGTGGGCACCGTAAGCCAATACTTGCTCGATGTCGGCAGTCTTCGACGGGCCGGACACCAGCAAGGCGTTGGTCGGCATGCCTTGGGCCCATTCGAACTCCTGCTGCACCTGATAGAAGTTGTCGCGGATTTCACTGGCCTTGAGCAGGGCGAAATGCACCGGCGGCACCAGGCTCATCAGGCGCGGTTCTTCCCGCGTCGGCCAGAGAATCAGGCTACCTGTCGCGGCGATTGCGCCGAGGGTGGTGGTCAGGCTGGCCGGGGTGTCGTTGAACAACTCGGCTTTCCAATCCTCGACAGGACGGTCGTAGGCTTTGAGCGCGGGCAGGCCAGGATTTTTCGCCCAATGCTGAGTGATGCGTTGACCGTGAGGTGTCGTCGGCGCAATCAACAGGCTCGGCAGCTGGCGATCCTGCAGCAGTTGCGCCAGCAATTCGGGCCAGCCATCTCTGGACGTCAGATGAATTTCGGTGTGCACCGCTTCCATCAGTTTGCGCAGTTGCGGGATGCGTTGTTCTGGCGTGTAGGTGTAGGGCTCGGTCACCAGTTCGACATCGAAGTTGTCAGGCACCGGTGTGCTGCCTGTCAGACTGTTGCGCAATTTGGTGAGGATATTTTGCTTGGCGCTCATCAGCGGTCTCCCTGTTTGGCCAGATGCTCGCGGGCCATGTCATGCAGTGAGCGGGCGGCGGGTTTCGGTGCGCTGTGGTTCTGGGTCCATGGGCCGACGTTGCTCGGGGTCAGCGCGCGCAGGCGAGTAGCGAAGAAGCCGAACAGACGATAGAGCGTTGGCGAGCTGTTGAGCTTCGCCCAGGCGTTCCAGATAAACCGTTCTTTGCGTGAGAACTTGCTGCCCTGGCCGCGCATGACTTGATGCGGGCTGTCCGGGGCTTTGACGTTCTCTTCCCGCAGGCGGCGCAGCAATGCGGGGATCGGAATTTTTACCGGGCAGACTTCACCGCAAGCGCCGCATAACGACGAGGCACTCGGGTGGTCGGGGACTTTCGCCAGGCCGACCATGTGCGGGGTGATGATTTTTCCGATAGGCCCAGGGTAAACCTCCCCATAGGCATGGCCGCCGATTCGTGTGTAGACCGGGCAGTGATTCATACAGGCGCCGCAGCGGATGCAGTTCAGGGTCTGGCGCAATTCGCTGTCGGCAAACGCCTGGCTGCGACCGTTGTCGAGCAATACCAGGTGCACTTCCTGTGGGCCGTCGAGTTCATGTTCCTTGCGCGGGCCGGAGATCATGTTGACGTAGGTGGTGATCGGTTGGCCGAGGGCCGAACGGGTCAGCAGCGACAACAGCGGTACAACGTCCCGCAGGTTTTCGACGACTTTCTCGATGCCCGTGACGGCAATGTGTACGGGCGGCACGGTGGTCGACATGCGCCCGTTGCCTTCGTTTTCCACCAACAGCAAGGTGCCGGTTTCGGCCACGGCGAAGTTGACGCCCGAGACGCCGATGTCTGCTTCGAAGAATTTCTGTCGCAAGACTTTGCGACCGATTTGAATGAGTTGGTCAACGTCCTTGGTGTACTCCACGCCAAGTTTGTCGTGGAACAAGGACGCGACCTGACCGGCATTCTTGTGGATCGCCGGCATAATAATGTGTGAAGGCTTCTCGTGGTCGAGCTGGACGATGTACTCGCCCATGTCCGATTCCAGGCATTCAATGCCCTGTTCAGCGAGGAAGTGATTCATTTCCATCTCTTCGCTGACCATCGATTTGCCCTTGATCACTTGCCGCCCCTCGTGAGCGCGGATGATCGATAAGACGATGCCATTGGCTTCGTCCACCGTTTCCGCCCAGTGCACTGTCACACCGTTGCGGGTCAGGTTCTGTTCAAGTTGCTCGAGCAGGTCGGGCAACTTGGATAAAGCACGGGCGCGGACAGCATTGCCCAGCACTCGCAAATGTTCTCTTTCATGGGCATCGCTGAAGGACGCTGCCCGTTTGCTCATCAGTGAATCCATCGCGCTGCGAAAGTTGTTTCGCAGTTGCGTGTCAGCCAATGCCTTGTGCGCCCGGGCGCGAAAGTCTTCTTCTACGGCAACCGTAGGAATAATCGTGGAAGTGCTCATCGGGCACCTCCGGTACGCTGCCACAGGAAACTGGCCAGATGCTGACCGCGCAACGCTTCCTGCTGTTTCTCCAGCGAGCCATTGATGTTCATCAGGCAACCGCAATCGGCACTGAGTACCTTGTGCGCGCCGGACTCCTTCAACGCTCGGGTCTTGTCAGCCACCATCGCGCCGGAAATATCTGGCATACGGACGCTGAAAGTCCCACCAAAGCCACAGCATTCACTTTCGTGGCTGTGGTCGACTCGCTCCACGTTGCTTAGCTGCGCCAACAACTCACGGCCGTGCAGGTGGGTGTTCATTTCACGGCGTGCCGAGCACGACGTGTGCAACGCCACTTTGACCGGTTCGCCGCTGTCCTTGAGCTGCACCTTGCAGACAAACAGCAGGAACTCCGCCAGCTCATAAGTCCGTGCCGCGAGGGCCTGGACCTGTTTCAGCGTTTGCGGCTCGTCCTTGAACAAGTCGGCGTAGTGTTCGCGCAACATCCCCGCGCAAGACCCCGACGGCACCACCACCGGATAATCACCGGCAAACAGCGCCAGTTGCGAGCGCGCCACGGTCCGGGCCTGTTCGGTGTAGCCCGAGGTGTAGGCCGGTTGCCCGCAGCAGCTTTGCCCTTGCGGGTATTCAACACGAATGCCTTCGCGTTCCAGCAGATGGATCGCGTCCATCCCGGCTTCCGGGTAGAACAGATCCACCACGCAAGTCCCGAACAGGTAGACCCGTGACGGTTTCTCGCTGGGGTATTGCCGAGGTTCGGGCAGTGGCGGGGCGACGCGGGTCGCATTCGGCACAGCGTTGTAAAAAAGCTCGCTCATCAGGCGTGTCTCCGGGTGGTCCCGGTTATCCGTCCGCTGAGGCTGCTGAATATAGAGAGGGAAGCTTTCAGCAGCCTTGCAGACCCGGTTGTGAATAGCTGACGCCGGGGGCGTAACCCGGCGTCGGTTTTTTCCGTGTCGCGTGTAGTTCTTAGTGCACCAGCATGCCGGTGAACCAGTAGGCCTGAGCCAACGTGATCAGGCCGACGATCGTTGCAAAGAATAGGCTGTGCTTGAGGGTGAAGCGGAACAGATCCGATTCCTTGCCCACCAACCCGGTCGCGGCGCAGGCCACGGCGATCGATTGTGGCGAAATCATCTTGCCGGTCACTCCGCCGCTGGTATTCGCCGCCACCAGCAAGGTGTCATTGACGCCGATCTGATGCGCGGTGGTTGCTTGCAGCGAACTGAACAGCGCGTTGGACGAGGTATCGGAACCGGTCAGGAACACGCCGAGCCAGCCGAGGAATGGCGAGAAGAACGGGAATGCCGCGCCTGTGCCTGCCAGTACCAGAGCCATGGTCGATGACATGCCCGAATAGTTGGTGACGAAGGCGAAGGCCAGCACCATGCCGATGGACAAAATCGGCCAGCGCAGTTCGTAGACGGTCTCTTTGAAAGTGGTAAGACCAGTTTTCAGGTTGATCTTCAGCACCAGCATCGAGATCAGCGCAGAGAAGAAAATCGCCGTGCCGGTCGCGGAAATCGGATCGAGTTTGAACACCGCCGGAATCGCCGTCGGGGCGGTTACGATCGGGGCGACCTTGATCACCATTTGATCCAGATGCGGAATCGCGAAGTTGAACACCCAGCTATACATCGAGCCACCCGCAGCGAACATCGCCTTGAACGGTTTCAGCGTCCAGATGGTGACCAGTACGGTGAGGATCAGGAACGGCGACCAGGCTTTGAAAATTTCCCCCAGGCTGTAAGGCGAAGCCACGGTGGTGCGCGGTTGGCCGAAACCACCGGCGCTGGCCACCACGGAAGCCGAGACGGCGCCGACGATGTGTTGGCCTGCGGCGCGTTTTGGCTGCCAGATTTTCAGGAACAGCGTCAGGGAAATCAGGCTGGCCAGCGCGGAAGTGATGTCCGGCAGTTCCGGTCCAATGAAGTTCGAGGTGAAGTATTGGGTGACGGCAAAGCTTAAACCAGCTACCAGCGCCGCCGGCCAGGTTTCCCGGACGCCGCGCAGGCCATCCATCATGAACACTAGCCAGAAAGGCACGAACAGCGACAGCAATGGCAGTTGGCGACCGGTCATGGCGCCGATCTTGAATGCGTCGATGCCGGTGACTTGACCGGCGACGATGATCGGAATCCCCAAGGCGCCAAAAGCCACCGGCGCGGTGTTGGCGATCAGGCACAGGCCGGCGGCGTACAGCGGGTTGAAACCCAGACCTACCAGCAGCGCGGCGGTAATCGCGACCGGTGCGCCGAAACCGGCGGCACCTTCCAGGAAGGCGCCGAAGCAGAAGCCGATCAGCAGCACTTGCAGGCGTTGGTCGTCGGTGATCGACAGCACTGAGCTGCGGATCACTTCGAACTGGCCACTCTTGACCGTCAGTTTGTAGAGGAACACCGCTGCCACGATGATCCAGGCAATCGGCCACAAGCCGTAGGCGAAGCCATATCCGGCAGCCGCGAAGGCCATATCGACCGGCATTTGGAACGCGAAGATTGCCACTGCAATCGACAGCGCCAGGGTAATGCTGCCGGCCACGTGGCCTTTGAGGCGGAACACGGCCAGAGCCAGGAAGAAAAATACGATGGGGATGACGGCCGCGAGTGCGGACACGCCGAGACTGCCGAGCGGGCTGTAGAGCTGTTGCCAGGTTTGCATATGGGGTGGCCCCTAATTGTTGTTGGTCAGGCACTGGTCAGCGTTCTTGGTTAATTGGTAATACCAATTTACAATCGCTGTTGGCTAGGGTAAAAGCCTTGTATGCGGTGTGTCAATTTGCCGCCCTAAAACTTTTGTCGAATGAGCGGTGCAGAACGCATCTGATCTGTTCGATCAAACATCGTCTGGTAGGTGCTGGTACAGCGCCAATAGGCCAGAATAGAGAGCCCGGCGAGCCGCCGGGATCGTGGAGAATTGAGTGATGGGGTTTGATCAGATTCGGCAGCGCCGTTTGTCTGACGATATTGTCGAGCAACTCGAGGGGATGATCCTCGAGGGCACATTGAAGGCTGGCGAACGCTTGCCGGCAGAGCGCGCGCTGGCCGAGCAGTTCGGCGTATCACGCCCTTCGTTGCGCGAAGCGATTCAGAAACTGACGGCCAAAGGGCTGCTGGTCAGTCGTCAGGGCGGCGGTAACTATGTGGTGGAATCCCTGGGTTCGACGTTCAGTGACCCGCTGTTGCATCTGCTGGAAAGTAACCCCGAGGCCCAGCGCGATTTGCTGGAGTTTCGTCATACGCTGGAAGCCTCCTGTGCTTACTACGCGGCATTGCGCGCGACTGATGTGGATCGCGAGCGGCTGACGGCGGCATTCGACGAGTTGCAGGACTGCTATTCGCGTCATGACGAAGTGAGTCGGCTGGAAGAGGGCGCGGCGGACGCAAAATTTCACTTGGCGATCGCCGAAGCCAGTCATAACGCAGTGTTGCTACACACCATCCGTGGGCTGTTCGACCTGCTCAAGCGCAACGTGGTGACCAACATTGGCGGCATGTACAAACAGCGTTCAGAAACCCGCGATATGCTGATTGCGCAGCACAGAGAATTGTACCTGGCGATTATCGAAGGAAAGGCGGAGCAGGCGCGGGAGGTTTCCAGTCGACACATTCTGTATGTGCAGGAAGTGTTGGAAGAGGTGCGTCAGGAAGTGCAGCGCGTGGCTCGGGCGGAGCGGCGCAAGGGGATGTAGTCAGCTTCTCTGTGGCGAGGGAACTTGCTCCCGCTGGGGCGCGAAGCGGCCCCTAGGCCAGCACCGTAAAGCAGATCGTTTACGACTGCTTCGCAGCCGAGCGGGAGCAAGCTCCCTCGCCACAAAAGCCGCGATCAGGCAGGAAAATTAATCTTCCTTACCCTTGTTTCGCACCGCCCGCTGCAACTCACGACCGGCGTCGCGTTCGCGTTCGGTATCACGCTTGTCGTATTCCTTCTTGCCCTTGCCTAAAGCGATCTCGCACTTGACCATGTGCTTGCTCCAGTACCAGGACAGGCATACGCAGGCGTAACCTTTTTGCTGCACGGCAGCGGCCAGCTTTTCCAGCTCCCGCCGGTTGAGCAGCAATTTTCGGGTGCGGGTCGGATCGGCGATGACGTGGGTGCTGGCAGTCATCAGCGGCGTAATGTGGCTGCCGAGCAGCCAGGCTTCGCCATCCTTGAGCAGCACGTAACTGTCAACCAGTTGTAGCTTGCTTGCCCGCAAACTTTTTACTTCCCAGCCGGCCAGGACCAGACCAGCCTCGAACTTATGCTCGATGAAGTAATCGTGTCGCGCCTTTTTGTTCTGCGCGATGGTCCCTGTTGGGTGTTTCTTCTGTTTAGCCATAGGGGCGGCATTATAGGGAGTTGCAAGCGAGTCGGCTACGGTATCGCTACGTGCTTGAGCAGGTTGATTGAATCCCGGACAATGCGGCCTCTTTTTTGAACGCTTGGGCGTGATAACGATGTCGACAGACAAGGTTTCTGTCCACGGCAGTTGGGCTAGCCGCTGGGTCTTCATACTCGCCGCGACCGGTTCGGCCGTGGGTTTGGGTAGTATCTGGAAATTCCCTTACATGGTCGGCGTCTACGGTGGCGGAGCCTTCGTGCTGATGTTCCTGACCTGTATCGCGCTGATCGGTGTGCCCGTGATGCTGGCCGAAACCCTGATCGGCCGCCGCGCACGGCAGAGCCCGGCCAATGCCTTGAAGGTCCTGGCGCTGGAAGCGGGGCATTCGGCGAAGTGGTCCTGGGGGGCGTTTGCCGGGATGATCACGGCGCTGCTGATTCTGTCTTTCTATAGTGTGGTCGGCGGCTGGTCGCTGGACTACATCATCGACATGGGGCGTGGCGACTTCCAGGGGGCGACGCCTGATCAGGTCGGCGCCTACTTCGGCAATGTGATCGCCGACCCATGGCGCCTGACACTTTGGCACACGATTTTCATGCTCCTCTCCGCCGTGGTGATCGCCAAAGGCGTGGTCGCCGGGCTGGAGCGCAGCCTGCGAATCATGATGCCGCTGCTGTTCGTGATGGTGATTGTCCTGCTGGGCTACAGCATGACCACCGGCCATTTCATGGAGGGCGTGCATTTCATGTTCGACTTCCACCCGGAAAAAGTGCTCGACGGCTTGCTGCCGGCCATGGGGCATGCGTTCTTCTCCCTGAGCGTGGGCGTCGGTTCGATCATGATCTACGGTGCTTACATGCCGAAGAGCTCGTCGATTTCCGGCACCATTGTCGGTGTGGCGCTGCTCGATACTTTCGTTTCCCTGGTGGCCGGTCTGGCATTGTTTCCGATTGTGTTCGCTGCCGGCCTGAACCCGAGCGAAGGCCCTGGCCTGATGTTCGTCAGCCTGCCATTTGCCTTTGGCAACGTAGCGTTCGGCCAATTGATGGGCGTAGTGTTCTTCGTGCTGGTAGCGATTGCGGCCTGGAGTTCGGCGATTTCCCTGCTCGAGCCAATGGTGGCTTACCTGGTTGAGCGTACGAAGATCAGTCGTGCCTGGGTTACCTTCTGGTTGGCATTCATCTGCTGGTTCGTCGGTCTGGGTACGGTGTTTTCCTTCAATATCTGGAAGCAAGCCAAGTTTTTCGTGAACGAAGGCGGGATGTTCCACCTCTATCAATGGGGAGCCTCCGGTGGTCTGGACTTCTTCGGTGTGATCGATTTCTTCACCTCGCGGATCATGTTGCCACTCGGTGGTTTGTGTTTCGTGGTGTTTGCGGGCTGGGTGATGGGGCGTGAAGCGGTGCGCGACGAATTGTCGATCCGCCGTCCGGTGCTGTTCGCCTTGTCCCTGTTCTTGATGCGCTATGTGGCGCCCATCGGCATTCTTGTAGTGTTTGCCGCCCAGCTGTGGAAGTAACGCTGACATGACGACACACATTCAACGTTCGGCCCTGCTGCCGTATCCGGCACAAGCGCTGTATGACCTGGTCAACGACGTGGCCCGCTATCCGGAATTCCTGCCGTGGTGCTCGTCGGCGCAAGTCCTGGAAAGCACCCCTGAGCTTATGCGAGCCAGCGTCGGCGTGGCCAAGGGTGGCCTGAGTCAGCATTTCGTGACGCGTAATACCCTGGTGCCCGGGCATTCTATCGAGATGAACCTCGAAGAAGGTCCGTTCAGCCAGTTGCATGGCATCTGGGTGTTCAAGCCGTTGGGCGAGAAGGCCTGCAAGATCAGTCTGGACTTGTCATTCGACTACTCGGGACCGCTGGTACGTGCGACGTTGGGGCCTTTGTTCAATCAGGCGGCGAATACGCTGATGGACGCGTTTTGCCAGCGTGCGAAACAGATGCATGGTTGAGGCAATGATCAAGGTCGAAGTGGTGTATGCCGCTGTTGATCGTCAGGTACTGCTGACCGTAACGGTGCCGGTGGGCGCAACGGTGCGAGATGCGTTGCTCAAATCCGGCCTGAACAGCGAATTTCCTGAGCTGGATCTAGCCAGTTGTCCGGTTGGGATCTTTGGCAAAGTGATCGCTGAGCCGGCCAATCGTCCGGTTCAGGCGGGGGATCGCCTCGAGATTTACCGGCCGTTGCTTGCCGATCCGAAAGAAGTTCGCCGGTTGCGCGCCGCCAAGGCGGCGGAGGCCAAAGCCCGGAATCAGTGATCCGGGTAAACGCCAGGCGATAAAAAACCCGGACATGCCGGGTTTTTTATTGCGTCGCAAATTATTGCGGCGAGGTTTCCAGCGGTTCTGGCGTCGGGACTGGAACGGTTTCCACGTTGTCCACGTCCTTCTGGATCTGATCCAGCAACGACCCAGGCTTGACCGGTTTTTCTGGCTTCGGCTTCTCGACATTTTCGGCAGGTGCGGTCACGGTAGTGTCGCTGTCCTTGCCGAGAATGGCTTCGTCGCGGCTCACGCCTGGCATGAAATCGCCAGAGAGGCTGACAAGTTGGTCATTTGGGTTGAAGATAACGCTAATGCGTTCCTGTTGGCGTTCACCGCCACCCGGTTGCAGGCTGTACAGATAATCCCAGCGATCGGCATGGAACGTGTCGGTCAGCAGAGGGTTGCCCATGATAAACCGTACTTGCCGGCGGGTCATTCCCGGGCGTAACTGGTCTATCATGTCCTGCGTGACGACATTGCCCTGCTGGATGTCGATTTTGTAAACCCCGGGGAATGAACAACCGGCGAGTGCGAGCAGTCCCACAAAGGTGAAACTGGTTAGCAAGAGCTTGGTGTTTTGCATCGGTGGGCGACTTCCACTATCTTGGCTGGGACAACGTAAACGCCGATCATACCCGCATTAAGAGAAGCTGCGAAGC
Source organism: Pseudomonas sp. F-14 TE3482 (assembly GCF_053629455.1). Taxonomy (NCBI): domain Bacteria; kingdom Pseudomonadati; phylum Pseudomonadota; class Gammaproteobacteria; order Pseudomonadales; family Pseudomonadaceae; genus Pseudomonas; species Pseudomonas sp. F-14 TE3482. The sequence goes on along the minus strand of NZ_JBRJII010000001.1, from coordinate 339,500 downwards.
AGCATCGCGAGAAAGCTGACCATGGTTGAAAATAGCGAACTACGCAAAGCCGGCCTCAAAGTGACCCTTCCACGGGTCAAAATTCTGCAAATGCTCGATTCCGCCGAGCAACGCCACATGAGTGCCGAGGATGTCTACAAGGCGCTGATGGAGGCTGGTGAGGACGTCGGTCTGGCCACGGTTTACCGTGTTCTGACCCAGTTCGAGGCAGCTGGCCTTGTGGTGCGGCACAACTTCGACGGAGGCCATGCGGTCTTCGAGCTGGACGACGGCAAGCATCACGACCATATGGTCAACGTCGAGACCAGTGAAGTGATCGAATTCTTCGACGAAGAAATCGAGCGGCTGCAGAAAGCAATCGTCGACAAGTATGGCTTCGAGATGGTTGATCACAATCTTGTGCTGTACGTGCGCAAGAAAAAGTAAGCATGTCGCGCGAACTTCAGGTTCGCGAAACGAACGAAGGCGACCCCAGGGTCGCCTTCGTGCTGTCTGCTGTTCTCAAATTTTCGCGGTAACGACCATCTTTTTCGCGTGAGCCAGTGATTCCTTGGTGAGGTCGATGCCGCCCAGCATCCGTGCCACTTCTTCAACGCGATCGGTCTTGCTCAGTTTTGAGACGGCCGTATGTGTGGCGTCTTCACCGCGGACCTTGTGTACAAATAGATGTTGATGCCCCTGCGCCGCCACTTGCGGCAAGTGAGTCACGGTCAGAACCTGCCCACGCTCCCCGAGCCGTCGCAGCAACTGGCCGACAATCTCGGCGGTCGGGCCGCCGATACCCACGTCCACTTCGTCGAACACCAGTGTCGGTACGCGGGAGGTCTGTGCAGTAATCACCTGAATCGCCAGGCTGATACGCGACAGTTCGCCACCCGACGCCACTTTTGCCAGGGCTTTCAATGGTTGCCCCGGGTTGGCGCTTACCAGCAGTTCTACTTGTTCGAGCCCATTGGGCAGCAGTTCGTCGCTGCTGTTGGGGCGCAGCTCGATGGTGAAGCGGCCGCCGGGCATGCCCAAACGCTGGATTTCCTGTTCCACGGCGCTGGCCAGGCTGCTTGAGGCTTGATGTCGCAGATCGCTCAGCTCCCGGGCCTTCTCCTGGTAATGGCGGGCGTAGGAGGCCAGCTCATCGCTCAGTCGTTCGATGGATTCGTCGTTGGCATTCAGGGTTTCGATTTCATCGAGTAGCTTCTGCTGCATCTCGGCGACCTCGGTCGGCTGGATGCGGTGTTTGCGCGCCAGGGTGTAGATGGCATCGAGGCGCTCTTCCAGGTATTGAAGGCGGGCCGGGTCGGCGTCGAAATTGTCAAGAAAGCGGTTCAGCTCGCCTACGGCTTCTTCAACCTGAATCTGTGCGCTGGTCAGCAGGCTGCTGGCTTCGCCCAAGGCGCCGATCGAATTGTTCACGCTCGATAGGCGATTAAGGCTGGCGGTCAGCGCGTTCAGTACGTTGCCGGAATCACTTTCGCTGCATTGTTCGACCACTTGCCGGCAAATGCCCAGCAGGGTTTCGGCGTTGGTCAGGTTCTTGTGTTCCTGTTCCAGCTGCTCCAGCTCGGTTTCGCCGAGGCCGAGGTTTTCCAGTTCTTCAAGTTGGTAGCTGAGCAACTGATGGCGGGCGCGCTGTTCGTCGCCGGAGTTGGAAAGGCGTTCCAGTTCCTGGCGGGTCTGGCGCCAGCGTTGGGCGGCCAATTGCACCTGGCGGGCTAGGTCTGTGGCACCGGCGTATTCGTCGAGCAGGCGGCGATGGGTATCGGTTTTGAGCAGGGATTGGTGTTCGTGCTGACTGTGGATATCGATCAGCAACTCGCCCAAGGCTTTCAGGTCGCCGAGGGGGCAGGGGGTGCCGTTGATATAGCCGCGGGATCGCCCTTCAGCGGTGATCACGCGGCGCAAAATGCACGGGCCGTCGTTTTCGAGGTCGCGCTCCGCCAGCCAGGCACTGGCTTCCGGGATGTCGACCAGATCGAAGGTGGCCAGGATATCGGCCTTGTCGGCGCCCGGGCGGACCACGCCGCTGTCGGCGCGATCGCCCAGGGTCAGGCCCAGGGCGTCGAGCATGATCGACTTGCCGGCGCCGGTTTCCCCTGTGATCACGCTCATCCCGCGATCGAGTTCGAGATCGAGATGTTCAACGATGGCGTAGTTATGTACGGACAGGTGCACCAGCATAAAGGCCGCTCCCAGGCTTTAGGTCTGGTTATTTATACAGTGTTTTGTTTCAGGCTGACAATGCCCTCTCTTAGGTCGATTTGCTTGATTTACGAAAATCCTTAGCGCAATGAGGAATGACAATGCATCTGTTTTTTGTAGGGTTAATCATCAAATAGCCCTTGAAGCTGAATTTTGCGGCCCCATATACCGGGGCAGAAGCGCGAGTTGAGCTCGCGGACGATATTGGAAGGAGAAATCTATGGCTGACGAACAGACAGTGGATACGCAAAATCTAGACGCCAACCAGGGCCCCGAGGCTTCGGGTGAAGACCTGGCGGCTCGTGTACAAGTGCTCGAAGAGCAATTGGCTGGTGCGCAGGATCAGGCTTTGCGTGTAGCCGCCGATCTGCAGAACGTCCGCCGCCGTGCCGAGCAGGACGTTGAAAAGGCTCACAAATTCGCCCTGGAAAAGTTCGCTGGCGACCTGCTGCCGATCATCGACAGCCTGGAGCGCGGCCTGGAGCTGTCCAACCCTGACGACGAAAACATTCGTCCGATGCGCGAAGGGATCGAGCTGACCCTGAAAATGTTCCAGGACACCCTGAAGCGCTATCACCTGGAAGCGATCGATCCTGAAGGCGAACCCTTCAATGCTTCGCATCATCAGGCGATGGCCATGCAGGAAAGCGCCGACGTCGAGCCAAACAGCGTGCTCAAGGTGTTTCAGAAGGGCTACCAGCTTCACGGTCGCCTGCTGCGCCCGGCCATGGTCGTGGTCAGCAAGGCACCTGCACCGGTTTCGCCTTCGATTGACGAGCAGGCTTGAAATTAGCCGCAAGGCCCCCATTTAGAAGTCAAGCGTTTAAGTGCTACCGCAGTCAGCCACCACTACTGCGGCATCCAAATCCAAAGTTTCGGGAGAGTGAACATGGGCAAAATTATCGGTATCGACCTGGGGACTACCAACTCCTGCGTCTCCGTGCTGGAAAACGGCAAAGCTAAAGTTATTGAAAACGCTGAAGGCGCGCGTACCACGCCGTCGATCATCGCTTATGCCAACGACGGTGAAATCCTGGTTGGCCAGTCGGCCAAGCGTCAGGCAGTGACCAATCCGCATAACACCCTGTACGCGGTGAAGCGTCTGATCGGTCGTCGTTTTGACGAAGAAGTCGTACAGAAAGACATCCAGATGGTCCCTTACAAGATCGTCAAGGCTGACAACAACGACGCCTGGGTTGAAGTGAACGGCCAGAAAATGGCGCCGCCACAAATTTCGGCTGAAATTCTGAAGAAAATGAAGAAGACCGCCGAAGACTACCTCGGCGAGCCAGTGACCGAAGCGGTGATCACCGTTCCGGCCTACTTCAACGACAGCCAGCGTCAAGCCACCAAAGACGCCGGCCGCATCGCGGGTCTGGACGTTAAACGTATCATCAACGAACCAACCGCAGCCGCACTGGCCTACGGTATGGACAAGGCCAAAGGCGATCACACCGTGATCGTTTACGACTTGGGCGGCGGTACTTTCGACGTTTCCGTGATCGAAATCGCTGAAGTTGATGGCGAGCATCAGTTCGAAGTGTTGGCCACCAACGGTGACACTTTCCTGGGTGGTGAAGACTTTGACATTCGTCTGATCGACTACCTCGTTGACGAGTTCAAGAAAGAAAGCGGCATGAACCTCAAGGGTGACCCGCTGGCCATGCAGCGCCTGAAAGAAGCCGCTGAGAAAGCCAAGATCGAACTGTCCTCGAGCCAGTCGACCGACGTGAACCTGCCGTACATCACTGCAGACGCTACCGGTCCTAAGCACTTGAACGTGAAAATCTCCCGCGCCAAGCTCGAAGCGCTGGTTGAAGACCTGGTTCAGCGCACCATCGAACCTTGCCGCATCGCGATGAAAGACGCCGGTATCGACGTTGGTTCGATCAACGACGTGATCCTGGTCGGCGGTCAGACCCGTATGCCACTGGTTCAGAAGCTGGTAACCGATTTCTTCGGTAAAGAAGCACGTAAAGACGTCAACCCTGACGAAGCTGTTGCCATGGGTGCTGCTATCCAGGGCGCGGTATTGGCTGGTGATGTGAAAGACGTTCTGCTGCTCGACGTCAGCCCGCTGACTCTGGGTATCGAAACCATGGGCGGCGTGATGACCGCGCTGATCGAGAAAAACACCACGATTCCTACCAAGAAATCGCAAGTGTTCTCGACTGCCGACGACAATCAGGGTGCAGTGACCATTCACGTCCTGCAAGGTGAGCGTAAGCAGGCCGCACAGAACAAGTCCCTGGGCAAGTTCGACCTGGCCGAGATTCCACCAGCACCACGTGGCGTGCCACAAATCGAAGTGACCTTCGACATCGACGCCAACGGCATCCTGCACGTCGGCGCGAAAGACAAGGCTACCGGCAAGACTCAGTCGATCGTGATCAAGGCCAACTCCGGTCTGTCCGAGGAAGAAATTCAGCAGATGGTTCGCGATGCTGAAGTGAACGCTGAAGAAGACCGCAAGTTCGAAGAGCTGGCCAGCGCTCGTAACCAAGGCGATGCCCTGGTTCACTCGACGCGCAAAATGGTCGCTGATGCTGGCGATAAAGTGAGCGCTGAAGAGAAGACTGCAATCGAAGCCGCTGTAGTTGCCCTGGAAACCGCCATCAAAGGCGACGACAAGGCCGCTATCGAAGCCAAGGTTGAAGAGCTTTCCAAAGTCTCCGCGCCAGTGGCTCAGAAGATGTACGCCGACCAGGCTCAGCCAGCTGAAGGCGCGGCACCGCACGACGAAAAAGCTGAAAAAGCTGACGACGTTGTCGATGCCGAGTTCGAAGAAGTCAAAGACCACAAGTAAGTTGTTGGTCGCCCGGTTGACTGCCTTCAGGCGGTGACTGGTAGGATGTCGCCGCGCGGGAGCTTGCTCCCGCGTTGGCGTGTCTGGAGTTAGCGAATTTTTACAGCATGCGACAACCGTTCGGGTGCTGATGGTATGGCCGGAAATGCTCCTGCTTTTCGAGTCGAAAGTACCGCATCGAATCAAAGACCAGGATCGTTGAATTGACGTGAGTTGGGTCCGGGCCTGTATTGGGGCTCAACGAGTTTGGCGAGGCTCAGGAGAGGTTTGCCGAACGTCCTTAAGAGTGCAAAGACTTATGGCAAAGCGTGACTATTACGAAGTATTGGGTGTTGAGCGTGGTTCAAGCGAAGCGGACCTGAAAAAGGCCTACCGTCGCCTGGCGATGAAGCATCACCCGGACCGTAATCCCGATGACAAAGCGTCGGAAGATATGTTCAAGGAGGCCAACGAGGCCTACGAAGTGCTGTCCGATTCCAGCAAGCGCGCAGCCTATGACCAATACGGTCATGCCGGTGTCGACCCGAGCATGGGTGGCGGCGGTGCCGGGTTTGGCGGTCAGAACTTCTCCGACATCTTTGGCGATGTCTTCAGTGACTTCTTCGGTGGCGGTCGCGGCGGTGCTCGTGGTGGCGCTCAGCGCGGCAGCGATCTGCGTTACACCCTGGAGCTGAACCTGGAAGAAGCGGTGCGCGGCACGACCGTGAATATCCGTGTTCCAACATTGGTCAACTGCAAGCCGTGCGATGGCTCGGGCGCCAAGAAAGGCTCCTCGCCGATCACGTGCCCGACGTGCGGCGGTATCGGTCAGGTACGCATGCAGCAGGGCTTCTTCTCGGTGCAGCAGACCTGCCCACGCTGCCATGGCCAAGGCAAGATCATTTCCGATCCGTGCGATTCCTGCCGCGGCGAAGGTCGTGTCGAAGAGTACAAGACCCTGTCGGTGAAAGTGCCGGCCGGTGTCGATACTGGCGACCGTATTCGCTTGTCTGGTGAGGGCGAGGCGGGTGCGCAGGGTGGTCCGACCGGAGACTTGTACGTGGTAATCAACGTGCGTGAGCACGCGATCTTCCAGCGTGACGGCAAGCACCTGTTCTGCGAAGTGCCAATCAGCTTCGTCGATGCAGCGCTGGGCGGCGAACTGGAGATTCCGACCCTTGATGGTCGGGTCAAGCTGAAGATTCCGGAAGGGACTCAGACCGGTAAGCAGTTCCGTGTTCGCGGCAAAGGCGTCGCGCCGGTTCGTGGTGGCGGTGCGGGTGACCTGATGTGTCGCGTGGCGGTCGAAACCCCGGTTAACCTGGGTCGTCGTCAGCGCGAATTGCTGGAGGAGTTGCGCAGCTCCCTGGCGGGTGACAACAGTCATTCGCCGAAAACCACCGGTTGGTTCGAAGGCGTGAAGCGCTTCTTCGGCGATTTGTAAGGAGTCGGCATGCGACGTATAGCTGTGATGGGCGCTGCCGGGCGCATGGGCAAGATTCTGGTCGAAGCGGTGCAGCAACGCGCGCCGCTGACCGGCCTGACGGCAGCCATTGTGCGCCCCGGCAGCACACTGATTGGCGTGGATGCCGGTGAGCTGGCATCGCTGGGGCGAATCGGTGTGCCGCTGTCCGGTAAGCTGGATGCGGTGGCCGATGAGTTCGATGTGTTGATCGACTTCACGCTCCCGGAAGTCATGCTGAAAAACCTGGAATTCTGCCGTAAAGCGGGCAAGTCCATGGTGATCGGCACCACGGGGCTGGACGCGGCGCAGAAGCAGTTGCTGGCCGAGGCGAGCAAGGATATTGCGATTGTGTTCGCGGCCAATTTCAGTGTTGGTGTAAATCTGTCGCTGAAGCTGCTCGACATGGCAGCTCGTGTGCTGGGCGATGACGCTGATATCGAAATCATCGAGGCTCATCATCGGCACAAGATCGACGCCCCTTCAGGCACGGCTCTGCGCATGGGCGAAGTGATCGCCAGTGCGCTGGATCGTGATCTGCAGAAGGTCGCGGTTTATGGTCGTGAAGGTCACACCGGTGTGCGTGAGCGTGAAACGATCGGCTTCGCGACTGTTCGCGGTGGTGATGTGGTCGGTGATCATACGGTGCTGTTCGCCTGTGAAGGCGAGCGACTGGAAATCACGCACAAGGCATCCAGTCGTATGACCTTCGCCAAGGGCGCGGTACGTGCTGCGTTGTGGCTGGACGGTCGTGAACCAGGCCTTTACGACATGCAAGACGTGCTCGACCTGCGGTAAGATGTGCCCGAAATCGGGTTCAAACTCAGCGTTTGAGCCCGGTTTTAAACTGCCAAGCGACGTCCTGTCGCATTCTCCGGCCTTTAGGGCTCATTGGCGGTAGACCAAAAATGCCTTTTTCTGTAAGCTACAGCTTTAGTGTGTCCACTAAAAGCGCGCAGAATAATTCGGTGAAGAAGCGGGGTGACGTGTCCATACGTCACTCCGCTTTTTTACAACCTGCGATCGCCCTTTCAGGCTTTATTTACGGGAGGTCTTCTTGACTAAGCCAGCCATACTCGCCCTTGCTGATGGCAGCATTTTTCGCGGCGAAGCCATTGGAGCCGACGGTCAAACCGTTGGTGAGGTGGTGTTCAACACCGCAATGACCGGCTATCAGGAAATCCTTACCGATCCTTCCTACGCCCAACAGATCGTTACCCTGACTTACCCGCACATCGGCAATACCGGCACCACGCCGGAAGACGCCGAGTCCGACCGCGTCTGGTCCGCTGGTCTGGTCATCCGTGACCTGCCACTGGTTGCGAGCAACTGGCGCAACACGATGTCTCTGTCCGACTACCTGAAAGCCAACAATGTGGTGGCAATCGCCGGTATCGACACTCGCCGCCTGACACGCATCCTGCGTGAGAAAGGCGTGCAGAATGGCTGCATCATGGCCGGTGACAACATTTCCGAAGCCGCCGCCATCGCCGCCGCTCAGGGTTTCCCTGGCCTTAAAGGCATGGACCTGGCGAAAGTCGTCAGCACCAAAGAGAAATACGAGTGGCGCTCGACTGTCTGGGACTTGAAAACCGACAGCCACGCGACCATCGACGCTTCCGATCTGCCGTACCACGTGGTTGCCTACGACTACGGCGTCAAGGTCAATATCCTGCGCATGCTGGTCGAGCGCGGCTGCCGCGTAACCGTGGTGCCTGCACAGACTCCGGCCGCCGAAGCGCTGGCACTGAAGCCTGACGGCGTGTTCCTGTCCAACGGCCCGGGCGACCCTGAGCCATGCGACTACGCGATCCAGGCAATCAAGGACGTGCTGGAAACCGAGATTCCGGTGTTCGGTATCTGCCTTGGTCACCAGCTGTTGGCTCTGGCCTCCGGCGCCAAGACCCTGAAAATGGGCCATGGCCACCACGGTGCCAACCACCCGGTCCAGGATCTGGACAGCGGTGTGGTGATGATCACCAGCCAGAACCACGGTTTTGCGGTAGACGAAGCGACCCTGCCAGGCAACGTTCGGGCGATCCACAAATCGCTGTTCGACGGTACCCTGCAAGGCATCGAGCGTACCGACAAGAGCGCCTTCAGCTTCCAGGGTCACCCTGAAGCCAGCCCTGGCCCGAACGACGTAGCGCCACTGTTTGATCGCTTCATCAACGAAATGGCCAAGCGACGCTAATCGCTCGCCCTGATGTAGCGAAGCCTGAGGGCGGTCCCGAAACCGGTGGTCCCCTCAAGGCTTCAGAGATTGAACAAGACGGCTTGCCGACTGACCTGCGGATTTGAGTGACAACCCATGCCAAAACGTACAGACATTAAAAGCATCCTGATTCTCGGCGCTGGCCCGATCGTGATCGGCCAGGCCTGCGAATTCGACTACTCCGGCGCCCAGGCCTGTAAAGCCCTGCGCGAGGAGGGTTACCGCGTCATCCTGGTGAACTCCAACCCGGCGACCATCATGACCGACCCGGCCATGGCCGACGCCACCTACATCGAACCGATCAAGTGGCAGACCGTTGCCAAGATCATCGAGAAAGAGCGTCCGGACGCGCTGCTGCCAACCATGGGTGGCCAGACTGCTCTGAACTGCGCCCTGGACCTGGAGCGCGAAGGCGTTCTGGAGAAGTTCGGCGTAGAAATGATCGGCGCCAACGCTGACACCATCGACAAGGCCGAAGACCGTTCGCGCTTCGACAAGGCGATGAAATCCATCGGTCTGGACTGCCCGCGTTCGGGTATCGCCCACAGCATGGAAGAGGCCAACGCGGTTCTCGAGCGTCTCGGCTTCCCGTGCATCATTCGTCCGTCCTTCACCATGGGCGGCACCGGTGGCGGTATCGCTTACAACCGTGAAGAGTTCGAAGAAATCTGCGCCCGCGGTCTGGACCTGTCGCCGACCAAAGAGCTGCTGATCGACGAATCGCTGATCGGCTGGAAAGAATATGAGATGGAGGTTGTTCGCGATAAGAAGGACAACTGCATCATCGTCTGCTCCATCGAAAACTTCGACCCGATGGGCGTGCACACCGGTGACTCGATCACCGTTGCGCCAGCACAGACCCTGACCGACAAGGAATACCAGATCCTGCGTAACGCCTCCCTGGCGGTGCTGCGCGAGATCGGCGTCGAGACTGGCGGTTCCAACGTCCAGTTCGGCATCTGCCCGAACACCGGCCGCATGGTTGTGATCGAGATGAACCCGCGGGTATCCCGTTCCTCGGCTCTGGCCTCGAAAGCGACCGGTTTCCCGATCGCCAAGGTCGCGGCAAAACTGGCTGTCGGTTACACCCTCGACGAGCTGTCGAACGACATCACCGGTGGCAAGACCCCGGCGTCCTTCGAGCCGTCCATCGACTACGTCGTTACCAAGCTGCCACGTTTCGCCTTCGAGAAGTTCCCGAAAGCCGACGCACGCCTGACCACTCAAATGAAGTCGGTCGGTGAAGTCATGGCCATCGGCCGGACCTTCCAGGAATCCCTGCAGAAAGCCCTGCGCGGTCTGGAAGTGGGCGTTTGCGGCCTGGACGAGAAGCTCGACCTGAGCAACCCGGAAAGCATGAGCATCCTCAAGCGCGAACTGACCGTGCCGGGCGCCGAGCGTATCTGGTACGTCGCTGACGCGTTCCGCGCCGGCCTGTCGGTCGAAGATATTTTCGGCATGAACATGATCGACCCGTGGTTCCTGGTGCAGATCGAAGATCTGATCAAGGAAGAAGAGAAGGTCAAGACCCTGGGTCTGGCCAGCATCGACCACGACGTGATGTTCCGCCTCAAGCGCAAAGGTTTCTCCGACATGCGTCTGGCCAAGCTGCTGGGCGTGACCGAGAAGGCTCTGCGTCGCCACCGTCACAAGCTGGAAATCTTCCCGGTCTACAAGCGTGTTGACACCTGCGCGGCCGAGTTCGCCACCGACACCGCTTACCTCTACTCGACGTACGAGGAAGAGTGCGAAGCCGCGCCGTCGGGCCGCGACAAGATCATGATCCTCGGCGGCGGTCCAAACCGTATCGGCCAGGGCATCGAGTTCGACTATTGCTGTGTACACGCGGCACTGGCCCTGCGCGAAGACGGTTACGAGACCATCATGGTCAACTGCAACCCGGAAACCGTTTCCACCGACTACGACACCTCCGATCGCCTGTACTTCGAACCAGTGACCCTGGAAGACGTACTGGAAATCGTCCGCGTCGAGAAGCCGAAAGGCGTGATCGTCCAGTACGGCGGCCAGACTCCGCTGAAACTGGCGCGTGCCCTGGAAGAAGCTGGCGTGCCAATCATCGGCACCAGCCCTGACGCCATCGACCGTGCCGAAGACCGTGAGCGCTTCCAGCAAATGGTTGAGCGTCTGAACCTGCGTCAGCCGCCAAACGCCACCGTGCGCAGCGAAGACGAAGCGATTCGTGCCGCGGCCAAGATCGGTTACCCGCTGGTGGTTCGTCCGTCCTACGTACTGGGCGGTCGCGCGATGGAAATCGTCTACGAAGAAGAAGAACTCAAGCGCTACCTGCGTGATGCGGTGAAAGTGTCCAACGACAGCCCGGTGCTGCTCGATCACTTCCTCAACTGCGCGATCGAAATGGACGTGGATGCAGTCTGCGACGGCACCGACGTGGTGATTGGCGCGATCATGCAGCACATCGAGCAGGCCGGCGTTCACTCCGGTGACTCCGCGTGCTCCCTGCCGCCGTACTCGCTGCCTGCTCACATCCAGGACGAGATGCGCGAACAGGTCAAGAAAATGGCCCTGGAACTGGGCGTTGTCGGCCTGATGAACGTTCAGTTGGCGCTGCAAGGCGAAGACATTTACGTCATCGAAGTCAACCCGCGCGCTTCCCGTACCGTACCGTTCGTGTCCAAGTGCATCGGTGTTTCCCTGGCAATGATCGCGGCTCGCGTGATGGCCGGTAAAACCCTGAAGGAAATCGGCTTCACCAAAGAAATCATTCCGAACTTCTACAGCGTGAAAGAGGCGGTGTTCCCATTCGCCAAATTCCCTGGCGTGGACCCGATCCTGGGCCCAGAGATGAAGTCCACCGGTGAAGTGATGGGCGTGGGCGACACCTTCGGCGAAGCCTTTGCCAAAGCCCAGATGGGCGCCAGCGAAGTGCTGCCGACTGGCGGTACCGCGTTCATCAGCGTGCGTGATGATGACAAGCCACTGGTTGCAGGCGTGGCCCGTGATCTGATCAACTTGGGCTTCGAGGTGGTCGCCACTGCCGGTACTGCCAGGCTGATCGAAGCCGCAGGCCTGAAAGTGCGTCGTGTGAACAAGGTGACCGAGGGTCGTCCGCACGTGGTCGACATGATCAAGAATGACGAAGTCACCCTGATCATCAACACCACCGAAGGTCGCCAGTCGATCGCCGATTCCTATTCCATTCGTCGTAATGCCTTGCAGCACAAGATCTACTGCACCACTACCATTGCTGCTGGCGAAGCTATCTGTGAAGCGCTGAAGTTCGGTCCCGAGAAGACCGTGCGCCGCTTGCAGGATCTACACGCAGGATTGAAGGCATGATCAAATACCCAATGACCGTCCGGGGCGCGAAAGCCCTGGAAGAAGAACACGCTCACCTGACCAAGGTCGTCCGTCCGAAGCTCAGCCAGGACATCGGCACGGCCCGCGAGTTGGGTGACTTGAAGGAAAACGCCGAATACCACGCCGCTCGCGAGCAGCAGGGGATGGTCGAGGCGCGGATTCGTGACATCGAAGGCCGGATTCAGAATCAGGTCATCATCGATGTCACGACCATTCCTCACACTGGCAAAGTGATTTTCGGCACCACCGTTGAAATCGCCAACGTCGAGACTGATGAGCGCGTCACTTACCACATCGTGGGTGAGGATGAGGCTGACTTCAAACTCGGCAAGATTTCGGTGGGTTCGCCACTGGCCCGTGCCTTGATTGCCAAGGAAGAGGGTGATGTGGTCGCCGTGAAAACGCCGGGTGGCGTTATCGAGTATGAGATTGTCGAAGTTCGCCACCTCTGAAAGAAGGCGCCCGCTCCGTGCGGGCGCCATGCTTTGGCAGCTGACCCAAATGTTGTGGGTTGGCGGCCTGTGGCTGTTGCACATCGGTCTGCTGCCGGTGCTGGGGCGAATAGGCCTGGCGCCGCTGCTGATCGACGAAATTGCAGGCATGCTGAATACGCTGATGGTGGGATTTGCCGCAGCGTGTGTGATTTTTCAGGTTTTGGTGCTGGTTCAGGCCGAGGGCCTTGCCAGTCTATGGCGCGATATTCGTGGGCAACTGCTGATGATGGCACTGTATGGGGGCGCGATGTATTTCGCGGTCCACGTCGGCTGGCCGCAGGCGGCGCATTGGCAGCTGTTCAGCTATCTTGTTCTGGGATTTTCCGGGCTGGTGCTGGTGATGCAGCCGGTGCCGGGATGGAGTGTGAGGGTGCGCGAAGCGCACCCTTGACCCTTGTCATCACTTGAAGCGATGGACGTTCGACAGCTGCTTGTTGACGCTGAAGTTCTTGCGGTAAATCAGTGCCATCTTGCCGATAACCTGAACCAGATCGGCTTTGCCGGCCTTGCAGAGTTCTGCAATGGCTGCCAGGCGCGATTCGCGATCGAGGATGTTGAGCTTGATTTTGATCAGCTCGTGATCCGCCAAAGCGCGTTCAAGTTCGGCTAACACACCTTCAGTCAAACCGTTGTCAGCCACAATCAAAACTGGTTTCAGATGGTGGCCAATGGATTTGTACTGTTTCTTCTGCTCTTGAGTGAGCGGCATAATCTGACCCTTTAGTCTGGATTCTGTAAAATGGCGGCCATTTTACCCGAGGGTTCGTGGATCCGCCCAATTAATCACGACCCTTATCATCGAGGTGCCCAATGGCGCGTTCCAAGACAAGCCTTGGTTGGCTGAAAAGACATGTCAATGATCCCTATGTGAAGCAGGCGCAGAAGGATGGTTACCGCTCGCGTGCGAGTTACAAGCTTCTGGAGGTCCAGGAGAAATACAAGCTGATCCGTCCGGGTATGAGCGTTGTCGACCTGGGTGCGGCGCCCGGCGGCTGGTCGCAGGTCACTAGTCGGCTGATCGGTGGTCAGGGGCGTCTGATCGCCTCGGACATCCTGGAAATGGACAGCATTCCGGATGTGACTTTCATCCAGGGTGACTTCACCCAGGACGAAGTGCTCGCTCAGATCCTTGAAGCCGTGGGTAATTCGCAGGTGGACCTTGTGATTTCCGATATGGCCCCCAATATGAGTGGTACGCCTGAGGTGGACATGCCAAAAGCCATGTTTCTATGTGAGCTGGCTCTTGATCTGGCGGCTCGGATACTCAAGCCGGGTGGTAATTTCGTGATCAAGGTGTTTCAGGGCGAAGGGTTTGATGCTTACGTGAAGGACGCTCGTCAGAAATTCGACAAGGTCCAGATGATCAAGCCGGACTCTTCCCGTGGCAGTTCCCGCGAGCAATACATGTTGGCTTGGGGCTACCGCGGCCGTAGTGAGTAAATCGAGGTTTTTTTGCGGGTCGATAGGTTTTTCGTATTTCGTCCCGTGAGCATTAGCGAATATTGTGTAGAAAGTGTTTCACAAAGGGTTACAGACGGCGCCTGCCAGAGCCGTAGGTAATGTAGTAAGTTAGGCCGGTGAATATCATGCGAAGCACGCGCCATTAGCGGAGCTTGCTTCAGAGGGTAGTTAATTGAACGATATGGCAAAGAATCTGATCCTGTGGTTGATCATCGCGGCTGTCCTGGTGACAGTGATGAACAACTTCTCCAGCCCTAACGAGCCGCAGACCCTCAACTATTCCGACTTCATCCAGCAGGTCAAGGATGGCAAGGTCGAGCGCGTGGCGGTTGATGGCTACGTGATTACCGGCAAGCGCAACGATGGCGACAGCTTCAAGACCATTCGTCCGGCAATCCAGGACAATGGTCTGATCGGCGACCTCGTGGATAACCACGTCGTAGTCGAAGGTAAGCAACCTGAGCAACAAAGCATCTGGACTCAACTCCTGGTCGCAAGCTTCCCGATCCTGGTGATCATCGCTGTCTTCATGTTCTTCATGCGGCAGATGCAGGGCGGTGCCGGTGGCAAGGGCGGGCCGATGAGTTTCGGCAAGAGCAAGGCGCGCTTGCTCTCCGAAGATCAGGTGAAAACCACTTTGGCTGACGTTGCCGGTTGCGACGAAGCCAAGGAAGAAGTTGGTGAACTGGTCGAATTCCTGCGTGATCCGGGCAAGTTCCAGCGTTTGGGCGGTCGCATTCCTCGTGGCGTGCTGATGGTTGGTCCTCCTGGTACTGGTAAAACCTTGATCGCCAAGGCGATTGCCGGCGAAGCCAAAGTGCCGTTCTTCACCATTTCCGGTTCCGATTTCGTCGAAATGTTCGTCGGTGTCGGTGCCAGTCGTGTTCGTGACATGTTCGAGCAGGCGAAGAAGCACGCGCCATGCATCATCTTCATCGATGAAATCGACGCCGTCGGTCGCCACCGTGGTGCCGGCATGGGCGGCGGTCACGACGAGCGCGAACAGACTCTCAACCAGTTGCTGGTAGAGATGGACGGCTTCGAAATGAATGACGGCATCATCGTCATTGCAGCAACCAACCGTCCCGACGTGCTGGACCCTGCATTGCTGCGTCCGGGCCGTTTCGACCGTCAGGTCGTGGTCGGTCTGCCGGATATCCGTGGTCGCGAGCAGATTCTCAAGGTCCACATGCGCAAAGTGCCAATGGGTGACGACGTCGCTCCGGCCGTGATCGCGCGTGGTACTCCTGGTTTCTCCGGTGCCGACCTGGCCAACCTGGTAAACGAGGCGTCGTTGTTCGCAGCCCGTGCCGGCAAGCGCATCGTCGAGATGAAAGAGTTCGAACTGGCCAAAGACAAGATCATGATGGGCGCCGAGCGCAAATCCATGGTCATGTCCGAGAAAGAGAAGCAGAACACTGCTTATCACGAAGCTGGTCACGCTATCGTCGGTCGCGTTGTCCCTGAGCATGACCCGGTCTACAAAGTGTCGATCATCCCGCGCGGTCGTGCGCTCGGTGTGACCATGTTCCTGCCGGAAGAAGATCGCTACAGCCTGTCCAAGCGTGCGCTGATCAGCCAGATCTGCTCGCTGTACGGCGGTCGTATCGCTGAAGAAATGACCCTGGGCTTCGACGGTGTCACCACCGGAGCATCCAACGACATCATGCGTGCCAGCCAGATCGCACGGAACATGGTGACCAAGTGGGGCTTGTCGGAAAAACTCGGCCCGTTGATGTACGCCGAAGAAGAGGGCGAAGTGTTCCTCGGTCGTGGCGGCGGCGGTCAACATGCCAGCTTCTCCGGCGAGACAGCCAAGCTGATCGATTCCGAAGTGCGCAGCATCATTGACCAGTGCTACGGCACGGCCAAGCAGATCCTTACGGATAACCGTGACAAGCTCGATGCCATGGCGGATGCCTTGATGAAGTACGAGACGATCGATGCCGATCAGATCGATGACATCATGGCGGGTCGTACGCCTCGCGAACCTCGCGACTGGTCTGGCAGCAGCGATACTTCCGGTACCCCTCCGGCTGTGCAGGATGGGCGTCCGGAAACACCAATCGGTGGCCCGGCTGCTGACGTATAAGGTTTGAAATGACTTCTGTTCAGTCCTCGACCCGGTTGCCTTGCGGCAACCGGGTTCTTGATTTGGCCCAGACGCATGTCATGGGCATTCTCAATGTCACTCCCGACTCCTTTTCCGATGGCGGCCGATACAGTCAGCTGGATGCGGCCCTGCGCCATGCTGAGGCGATGGTGGCGGCTGGCGCGACGCTGATCGACGTTGGTGGTGAATCGACCCGGCCCGGTGCCAGGGCGGTTTCACCGCTTGAAGAGCTCGAGCGTGTAGCGCCTATCGTTGAGCGCATCAGTCGTGAACTCGATGTGATCATCTCGGTCGATACCTCCACACCGGCAGTTATGCGTGAAACCGCAAGGCTGGGGGCGGGTTTGATCAATGATGTGCGTTCGTTGCGTCGAGATGGCGCTCTGGATGCGGCAGCGGCTACCGGCTTGCCGGTATGTCTGATGCATATGCTCGGTGAGCCGGGCGACATGCAGGACAATCCGCAGTACCAGGATGTGACGAAAGAGGTCGGCGAGTTTCTCGCCGAGCGCATGGTTCAGTGTGCGTCGGTAGGCATCCCTGCTGAGCGGATCATCCTCGATCCGGGCTTCGGCTTCGCGAAAACCTTGCAGCACAACCTGAGCTTGTTTAAGCATATGGAGGCCTTGCATGCCTTGGGGCGGCCCCTGTTGGTCGGGGTTTCGCGAAAGAGCATGATCGGGCAAGCCTTGAATCGGCCGGTGGGAGAGCGTCTGCATGGCGGTTTGGCGCTCGCGGCACTGGCTTCAGTCAAGGGGGCGCGTATATTGCGCGTCCATGATGTGGCCGAAACCGTTGATGTGGTGCGGATGATCGCCGCCGTAGAATCAGCCGAATAAGAATGATGGAGTACTTATGAGCAAAAAATACTTTGGCACCGACGGCATTCGTGGTCGGGTCGGTGAATACCCGATTACTCCTGATTTCATGCTCAAGCTTGGCTGGGCGGCAGGCATGGCATTTCGCAGCATGGGTGCCTGCAAGGTGCTCGTGGGCAAGGACACCCGGATCTCTGGTTACATGTTCGAGTCGGCGCTTGAGGCCGGGCTGACCTCGGCAGGTGCTGATGTGATGCTCCTGGGGCCGATGCCGACGCCGGCCATCGCCTATCTGACACGTACCTTTCATGCTGAAGCCGGCATCGTGATCAGCGCTTCGCACAACCCTCATGACGACAACGGCATCAAATTTTTCTCCGGGAAGGGCACCAAGCTTCCGGATGAAGTCGAGTTGATGATTGAAGAGTTGCTCGACACCCCTATGACCGTGGTTGAGTCGAGCAAGATCGGCAAGGTATCGCGAATCAACGATGCCTCGGGCCGTTATATCGAATTCTGCAAGAGCAGCGTTCCGACCGGCACCAGTTTTGCCGGGCTGAAGATCGTGATCGACTGTGCCCACGGTGCGACCTATAAAGTGGCGCCTAGTGTGTTCCGTGAGCTGGGGGCCGATGTCGTTGTGCTTTCTGCTCATCCTAATGGCCTGAACATCAATGAGAATTGCGGTTCAACCCATATGGAGCCGCTGCAAGCTGCCGTATTGGCCGAGCACGCCGATTTGGGTATTGCCTTTGATGGAGATGGTGACCGGGTCCAGATGGTTGATCACACTGGCGCTGTCGTCGACGGTGACGAGTTGCTGTTCATCATTGCTCGCGATCTGCAAGAGCGCGGCAAGTTGCAGGGCGGTGTGGTCGGTACGCTGATGAGTAACCTGGGGCTGGAATTGGCCTTGGCGGATCTGGCCATTCCTTTTGTGCGCGCCAACGTTGGCGACCGTTACGTGATCTCCGAGTTGCTGGAGCGCGATTGGCAGGTGGGCGGGGAAAACTCGGGGCACATTGTCTGCTTCAGTCATACCACCACCGGTGATGCAATTATTGCCGCGCTGCAGGTGTTGATGGCCCTGAAGAGGCGCGCAGAAGGCCTGGCTCAGTCCCGTCAGGCGTTGCGCAAGTGTCCTCAGGTGCTGATCAATGTCCGGTTTGGCGGTGGTGCGAATCCACTCGAACATCCGACCGTCAAGGAAGCGAGTGATCGTGTCACTCAGGCGATGGCCGGTCGTGGGCGCGTACTTTTACGCAAGTCCGGGACAGAGCCGCTGGTGCGGGTCATGGTCGAGGGCGAGGACGAAACGCAGGTTCGCGGTTACGCCGAAGAGCTGGCAAAACTGGTAACTGAAGTTTCTGTCTGATTTCGGCTTGCCAGCCATGATTGTGTTGGGTAACATCTGCGCCCACTTTGACCGACGAGGTACAGCATGCGTCGCCCTATGGTAGCTGGTAACTGGAAGATGCACGGTACCCGCGCCAGCGTCGCTGAGCTGATCAATGGCCTTAGTCATCTGGCTTTGCCAAGCGGTGTTGATGTCGCGGTATTCCCGCCTTGCTTGCATATCAATCAAGTGATTGATGGCTTGAAAGGCAAGTCGATTTCGGTCGGCGCGCAGAATTCTGCAGTGGAATCCATGCAAGGTGCATTGACCGGTGAAATTGCGCCGAGTCAATTGGTGGATGCAGGTTGTTCCCTGGTGCTTGTCGGGCACTCTGAACGCCGCCAGATAATGGGCGAGCAGGATGGAATGCTGATTCGCAAGTTCGCAGCGGCGCAGGCATGTGGCTTGATTCCGGTGTTGTGCGTAGGGGAAACCCTCGAAGAGCGCGAAGCTGGAAAAACTCTTGAGGTTGTCGGGCGTCAGCTTGGCAGTATCATTGAGGAGCTGGGTGTAGGTGTCTTTGCAAAGGCAGTAATCGCTTACGAGCCGGTCTGGGCCATTGGCACCGGGCTGACTGCTTCGCCGCAACAGGCGCAGGATGTGCACGCAGCCATTCGCGCTCAGTTGGCGGCAGAGAATTCTGAAGTCGCGCAAGGTGTGCGGCTTCTATACGGCGGCAGCGTGAAGGCGGCCAATGCGGTCGAACTGTTCGGCATGCCGGATATCGATGGGGGGCTCATTGGTGGGGCTTCCCTGAATGCAGATGAGTTCGGTGCGATTTGTCGCGCCGCGGGAAACTGAAAAAATGCTGGAAACAGTCGTAGTCGTTTTTCATCTGCTGGGTGCATTGGGCGTAGTTGCTCTGGTTTTGCTGCAGCAGGGTAAAGGTGCGGATGCTGGCGCGTCTTTCGGAGCAGGTGCTTCAAATACTGTGTTCGGAAGCCAAGGTTCCTCTACCTTTCTTAGTAAGTTTACTGCTATACTTGCCGCCGGTTTCTTCATAACCAGCTTGGGGTTAGGTTACTTTGCTAAAGAGAAGGCTCATGAGCTGACTCAAGTAGGTTTGCCAAATCCAGCAGTGTTGGAAGTTCCAAAGCAACAACCGGCTTCTGATGATGTCCCGGTGCTTCAAGAGCAAAAGTCGGCTACTCCAGCGACTGACGTGCCTCCAGCTCAAGAGCAGAAGTAAGAAGGGTTTCAAACGTAGTATTGCCGAGGTGGTGGAATTGGTAGACACGCAACCTTGAGGTGGTTGTGCCCATAGGGTGTAGGGGTTCGAGTCCCCTTCTCGGTACCAATTATCAGGAGAGCCCGCTGTTGCGGGCTTTCTTGTAGGTGGAAGGTTACATTGACCCTGTCAGGGATCGGTCGTATACTTCCGCCCCAGCTTTGTCGCGGGGTGGAGCAGTCTGGTAGCTCGTCGGGCTCATAACCCGAAGGTCGTCGGTTCAAATCCGGCCCCCGCAACCAGTTTAAGGAGCCCCTTTTCAGGGGCTTTTTGTTAGCTGGACACTTTCAACGCCGCTGTTCAACGGCGTTTCAAGGATGGGCGTTTCGCCCATTTTTTTATTTTGCACAGCATGCACATACATGCACGAGGGGGTTCAGGTGTCGAGCAAGCTAGAAGAGTTGCAGGCCTTGCTGGCCCCGGTGGTCGTGGCCCTAGGCTATGAATGCTGGGGTATTGAGTTTTCGGCTCAAGGTCGCCACTCAATGTTGCGCGTTTATATTGATAAAGAGGGCGGCGTGCTGGTGGACGATTGTGCCATCGTCAGCCGTCAGATCAGCGGTGTACTGGATGTTGAAGATCCGATCGCCGTTGAATACACCCTTGAAGTTTCCTCGCCTGGCATGGAACGCCCACTGTTCACTATTGAGCAGTTTGCAAAATTTGCCGGTGAACAAGTGAAGATCAAGCTGCGCTCGCCTTTTGAAGGTCGGCGCAACTTTCAGGGCCTTCTGCGCGGTGTAGAAGAGCAGGACGTTGTGGTGCAGGTTGAAGACCATGAGTTCCTGTTGCCGATCGATATGATCGACAAGGCCAACATTATTCCCAGTTTTGACTGAGACGCGGATCCCGCGGATCCAATGGCTTGCGAAAGGCGAGGCGTACGATGAGCAAAGAAGTACTGCTGGTTGTTGAGTCGGTATCCAATGAAAAGGGCGTACCGGCAAACGTAATTTTTGAAGCGCTGGAGCTGGCTCTGGCCACTGCTACCAAAAAGCGTTTTGAGGACGAAGTCGATCTGCGTGTGGAAATCAATCGCCACACCGGTGCTTACGAGACATTCCGTCGCTGGACGGTCGTCGAAGAAGCAGACCTGGACGATCCGGCCATCGAAACCTGGCCAAGCAAGGTTGCCGAAACGCATCCTGGCGCCAAGGTCGGCGATGTTGTCGAAGAAAAGATCGAATCCATCGAGTTCGGCCGCATTGCTGCACAGACTGCCAAGCAAGTCATCGTGCAGAAAGTTCGCGAAGCCGAGCGTGCTCAAGTCGTCGACGCCTACCGCGAGCGCCTGGGGGAAATCATCTCCGGCACCGTGAAGAAAGTCACCCGCGACAACGTGATCGTCGACCTGGGCAATAACGCTGAAGCGTTGCTGGCCCGTGAAGACATCATTTCTCGCGAAACCTTCCGGGTTGGCGTGCGTCTGCGTGCGCTGCTCAAGGAAATCCGCACCGAGAACCGCGGCCCTCAGTTGATCCTGTCGCGTACCGCGCCGGAAATGCTGATCGAGTTGTTCCGCATCGAA
Organism: Pseudomonas sp. F-14 TE3482; assembly: GCF_053629455.1. NCBI lineage: Bacteria > Pseudomonadati > Pseudomonadota > Gammaproteobacteria > Pseudomonadales > Pseudomonadaceae > Pseudomonas > Pseudomonas sp. F-14 TE3482. The sequence goes on along the minus strand of NZ_JBRJII010000001.1, from coordinate 318,465 downwards.
GTGCCGGAAATCGCTGAGGGCCTGATCGAAGTAATGGCTGCGTCCCGCGACCCGGGTTCGCGCGCCAAGATCGCGGTCCGCTCCAAGGACAAACGCATTGACCCGCAAGGCGCTTGCATCGGTATGCGCGGTTCGCGCGTCCAGGCAGTGTCCGGCGAGTTGGGCGGTGAGCGTGTGGATATCGTCCTGTGGGACGATAACCCGGCGCAGTTCGTGATCAATGCAATGTCGCCGGCTGAAGTGGCGGCAATTATCGTTGACGAAGATGCCCATGCAATGGACATCGCCGTTGGCGCAGACAATCTGGCTCAGGCCATCGGTCGCGGTGGTCAGAACGTGCGTCTGGCTAGCCAGTTGACTGGCTGGACCCTGAACGTGATGACCGAATCGGACATCCAGGCTAAGCAGCAAGCAGAAACCGGCGACATCCTGCGCAACTTCATCGACGAGCTGGAAGTCGACGAAGACCTGGCACAGGTGCTGGTAGATGAAGGCTTCACCAGCCTGGAAGAGATTGCCTACGTACCGTTGGAAGAAATGCTCAACATCGACGGCTTTGACGAAGAAACCGTCAACGAGCTTCGCGCTCGCGCCAAGGATCGTTTGTTGACTAAAGCCATCGCTACTGAGGAAAAGCTGGCAGACGCCCATCCGGCCGAAGACCTGCTCTCGCTTGAGGGTATGGACAAGGATTTGGCGATGGAACTGGCGGTGCGCGGCGTAATTACCCGCGAAGACCTGGCCGAGCAGTCTATTGACGACCTGCTCGACATCGACGGCATTGACGATGATCGTGCCGGCAAGTTGATCATGGCCGCCCGAGCCCATTGGTTCGAGTAATTAGGCGCGGCCTGAGGAGAGAAGTGCATGACGCAAGTCACGGTGAAACAACTGGCCGATGAGGTCAAAACACCGGTAGAGCGCCTGTTGCAGCAGATGCGTGAGGCAGGTCTGCCGCACACCGCCGCCGATGAAGGTGTGAGCGATAGTGAGAAGCAGTCTTTGCTGACTCACTTGAAGAGCAGCCACAAGGCGAAAGTGGAAGAACCGCGCAAGATTACATTGCAGCGCAAAACCACCAGCACCCTGCGTGTTGCTGGTAGCAAGAGCATCAGCGTTGAAGTACGCAAGAAGAAAGTCTTCGTACAACGCAGCCCGGAAGAAATCGAAGCCGAGCGCAAACGCGAACTGGAAGAACGCCGCGCAGTAGAAAATGCTGCTCGTCAGAAGGCTGAAGAAGAAGCCAAGCGTCGCGCCGAAGAAGAAGCGCGTCGCCAGCCTGCTGCTGCGCAAACCGCTACTAACGACGCCGTTGCAGCGCCTGCTGCAGTTGCCGAACCAGTGCGTGAAAGCGCGCCGGTTGTTGCAGCTGCACCAGCACCTGCGGCCGACACTCGTAAGCGCGACGAACAGCGTCGTCCGGACAAACCACGTGCCGACGATGCCAATCGTCGTGGCAGTGGCGATGGCGAGCGCAAAAACGCTCCGCATCGTGCTTCGGTCAAGGAAAAAGCGCCTGCTCCACGTGTTGCGCCACGTACTACCGACGAAGAAAGCGATGGCTTCCGTCGTGGTGGTCGCGGCAAGGCCAAGCTGAAGAAACGCAACGCCCACGGTTTCCAGAGCCCAACCGGCCCTGTTGTGCGCGAAGTGAAGATCGGCGAGACCATCACTGTTGGCGATCTCGCCCAGCAGATGTCGGTCAAGGCTGCTGAAATCATCAAGTTCATGTTCAAACTGGGTACTCCAGCGACCATCAACCAGGTACTGGATCAGGAAACTGCCCAACTGGTTGCCGAAGAGCTGGGCCACAAAGTGACCCTGGTCAGCGACACCGCCCTGGAAGATTCCCTGGCCGAGTCCCTGAAGTTTGAAGGTGAAGCGTTCTCCCGTGCACCGGTTGTGACCGTAATGGGTCACGTTGACCACGGTAAGACCTCGCTGCTCGACTACATCCGTCGTGCCAAGGTAGCTGCTGGCGAAGCCGGTGGTATCACCCAGCACATCGGTGCGTACCACGTTGAAACCGAACGCGGCATGGTCACCTTCCTCGACACCCCTGGTCACGCCGCGTTTACCGCCATGCGTGCCCGTGGTGCCAAGGCGACCGACATCGTGATCCTGGTGGTTGCAGCGGACGACGGCGTAATGCCGCAGACCGTTGAAGCCGTTCAGCACGCCAAGGCTGCTGGTGTTCCGCTGGTTGTTGCCGTGAACAAAATCGACAAGCCGGGCGCCGATCTCGATCGCATCCGTAGCGAATTGTCGGTTCACGGCGTGACCTCGGAAGAGTGGGGCGGCGACACCCCGTTCGTATCGGTTTCGGCGAAAGTCGGTACTGGTGTGGACGAGTTGCTCGAAGCTGTTCTGCTGCAAGCTGAAGTTCTCGAACTGAAAGCGACCCCTTCGGCTCCTGGCCGTGGCGTTGTGGTTGAATCGCGTCTTGACAAAGGTCGTGGCCCGGTTGCAACCGTTCTGGTTCAAGACGGTACCCTGCGCCAAGGCGACATGGTGCTGGTCGGTTCGAACTATGGCCGCGTTCGCGCCATGCTCGACGAGAACGGCAAGCCAATCAAGGAAGCCGGTCCTTCCATCCCTGTCGAGATTCTCGGCCTGGACGGTACCCCGGACGCTGGCGACGAGATGAGCGTTGTTGCCGACGAGAAGAAAGCCCGTGAAGTGGCTCTGTTCCGTCAAGGCAAGTTCCGCGAAGTCAAACTGGCCCGCGCTCACGCTGGCAAGCTTGAAAACATCTTCGAGAACATGGGTCAGGAAGAGAAGAAGACGCTCAACATCGTCCTCAAATCCGACGTCCGTGGTTCGCTGGAAGCGTTGAACGGTGCCTTGAATGGCCTGGGTAACGACGAAGTGCAAGTGCGTGTGGTCGGTGGCGGTGTCGGTGGTATCACCGAATCCGACGCCAACCTGGCCCTGGCCTCCAACGCTGTACTGTTCGGCTTCAACGTGCGTGCCGATGCTGGCGCTCGCAAGATCGTCGAGCAGGAAGGTCTGGATATGCGTTACTACAACGTGATCTACGACATCATCGAAGACGTCAAGAAAGCCCTCACCGGTATGCTGGGCAGCGATGTTCGCGAGAACATCCTGGGTACCGCTGAAGTGCGTGACGTGTTCCGTTCGCCGAAGTTTGGCGCGATCGCCGGTTGCATGGTTATCGAAGGTGTTGTTCACCGTAACCGTCCAATCCGTGTACTGCGTGAAGACATCGTTATCTTCGAAGGCGAGCTGGAATCCCTGCGCCGCTTCAAGGATGACGCTTCCGAAGTACGTGCCGGCATGGAATGCGGTATCGGCGTGAAGAGCTACAACGACGTCAAGGTCGGCGACAAGATCGAAGTCTTCGAGAAGGTGCAGGTTGCTCGCAGCCTCTAACTCGCGCACTTCAAGGGCCACGATGAGCCGCCGCATGCAGATGCGCGGCGCAACGTCCGGACTCTAAACGCAACGCCCGGTCTGGCTTTTGTCAGGCCGGGCGTTTGCCGCTTTCAGACCCCTCGGGTTTCACCGTGGGGCAGTAACAGGTAACAAGACATGGCAAAAGAATACAGCCGTACCCAACGTATCGGCGATCAGATGCAGCGTGAGCTGGCACAGCTGATCCGTCGTGAAGTCAAAGACCCGCGCGTCGGTCTGGTCACCATTACCGCTGTTGAAGTCAGCCGTGACGTCGGTCACGCCAAGATCTTCATCACCGTGATGGGCCAGGACAGCCGCGACGACATCGCGCAAAGCATCAAGGTGCTCAACTCCGCCGCCGGTTTCCTGCGTATGCAGTTGGCTCGCGAAATGAAGTTGCGCAGCGTTCCGCAGTTGCACTTCCATTACGACGAAAGCGTCGTGCGTGGCGCGCACCTGTCGGCCCTGATCGAGCGTGCGGTGGCTGAAGACAATCAGCACCCGGTAGCGGCTGAACCCGAAGACGCCAAGGAGTAATCGGTGGCTCAGGTCAAACGTATCCGTCGTAACGTCAGCGGCATCATCCTGCTCGACAAGCCGCTGGGGTTCACCTCCAACGCGGCATTGCAGAAGGTTCGCTGGTTGCTCAATGCCGAGAAGGCCGGGCACACCGGCAGTCTCGATCCGCTGGCCACCGGCGTGCTGCCGTTGTGCTTTGGCGAGGCCACCAAGTTCTCGCAATACTTGCTAGATTCCGACAAGGCTTATGAAACCCTGGCGCAACTGGGCAAGACCACCACCACGGCCGATGCTGAAGGTGAAGTTTTGCTGGAACGCCCGGTGACCGTTGGTCGCGCCGATATCGAAGCTGTGCTGCCGAAATTTCGTGGGCAAATCAGTCAGATACCGCCGATGTACTCGGCGCTCAAGCGTGATGGGCAGCCGCTGTACAAGCTGGCCCGTGCAGGCGAAGTAGTGGAGCGTGAACCGCGTTCTGTTACTATTGCGCGCTTGGAATTACTGGCCTTTGAGGGTGATACTGCGCGGCTTGCGGTGGATTGCAGCAAAGGCACCTATATCCGCACCCTGGTGGAGGATATCGGTGAGCAACTCGGTTGTGGCGCTTACGTGGCTGAATTGCGACGTACCCAGGCCGGGCCTTTCACGCTTGCACAGACCGTCACTCTGGAAGAGCTTGAAGCGGTACATGCCGAAGGCGGCAACGAAGCGGTCGACCGCTTTCTGATGCCATCGGACAGCGGCCTGCTGGACTGGCCACTGTTGCATTTCTCGGAGCACAGCGCGTTCTACTGGCTTAACGGCCAACCGGTACGCGCCCCGGATGCACCGAAGTTCGGCATGGTACGGGTACAGGATCACAACGGTCGTTTCATCGGTATCGGTGAAGTGAGCGAAGACGGGCGCATCGCGCCACGTCGACTGATTCGGTCAGAATGACCGGAACCGGCCTGTGTAACAGCAGGTCGGCGAGTGTGGCTGTTAACAGGCACGGTCACTACTCATTTATAGATACAGGGATTTGTCCCTGGCCTGTTGAAGCTGTTTCTTTGAAACAGTTTCCTGATAAAAGGATTGCCTCATGGCTCTCGACGTTCAAGAAAAAGCTCAAATCGTAGCTGACTACCAGCAAGCTGTTGGTGACACTGGTTCGCCAGAAGTGCAAGTTGCACTGCTGACCCACAACATCAACAAGCTGCAAGGTCACTTCAAGGCCAACGGTAAAGATCACCACTCCCGTCGTGGTCTGATCCGCATGGTAAACCAGCGCCGTAAGCTGCTGGACTACCTGAAAGGCAAGGATCTGGGCCGTTACCAGGCTCTGATCGGTCGCCTGGGTCTGCGTCGCTAATAAGCGATTGCGCTAGAGGTTGGTTGTTTGCTGTGTGCCAGCGGGTTTCCCGCCGGTACATGGCAGGCTCCCAGCCTCAAGTTTTATCTGGATAGTCGTTTTACCCTGGACAGGCGTTGGGCCGATTCCCGACATTGCCCAAGAATTTCGCAAGAAGACAAGTTCCCCAAGAGCCACAAAAGAAGGTAGGACACCGTGAACCCGGTAATCAAAAAATTCCAGTTCGGTCAGTCGACCGTTACCCTCGAGACTGGCCGTATCGCCCGTCAGGCCTCCGGCGCAGTATTGGTCACCGTTGACGACGACGTCAGCGTATTGGTGACCGTAGTCGGTGCCAAACAAGCCGATCCAGGCAAGGGCTTCTTCCCTCTGTCCGTTCACTACCAGGAAAAGACTTACGCTGCCGGTAAGATCCCTGGCGGTTTCTTCAAGCGTGAAGGCCGTCCTTCCGAGAAAGAAACCCTGACTTCCCGACTGATCGACCGTCCGATCCGTCCGCTGTTCCCGGAAGGCTTCATGAACGAAGTGCAGGTTGTCTGCACCGTCGTTTCCACCAGCAAAAAGACCGATCCGGACATCGCTGCGATGATCGGTACCTCGGCTGCGCTGGCCATCTCCGGCATTCCTTTCGATGGCCCGATCGGCGCTGCCCGCGTTGCGTTCCATGAAAGCACCGGTTACCTGCTGAACCCGACTTACGAACAACTGAAAGCTTCGAGCCTGGACATGGTCGTTGCCGGTACTTCGGAAGCCGTGTTGATGGTTGAATCGGAAGCCAAAGAGCTGACCGAAGACCAGATGCTGGGCGCTGTACTGTTTGCTCACGACGAGTTCCAGGTGGTAATCAACGCCGTTAAAGAACTGGCCGCTGAAGCCGCCAAGCCAACCTGGACCTGGGCTCCTCAGCCAGAAGCCACCGCACTGCTGGGCGCTATCCGTGCCGAGTTCGGCGAAGCGATCTCCCAGGCTTACACCATCACCGTCAAAGCCGACCGTTATGCACGTCTGGGCGAGCTGAAAGACCAGGTTGTTGCCAACCTGTCCGGTGAAGAAGGTCAGCCGACCTCCGCTGAAGTCAAAGCGGCTTTCGGTGAAATCGAATACCGCACCGTTCGCGAAAACATCGTTAACGGCAAGCCACGTATCGACGGTCGCGACACCAAGACCGTACGTCCGCTGAACATCGAAGTCGGCGTTCTGCCGAAGACCCACGGTTCGGCACTGTTCACCCGTGGCGAAACCCAGGCCCTGGTAGTCGCGACGCTGGGTACTGCCCGTGACGCACAACTGCTGGACACCCTGGAAGGCGAGAAAAAAGACCCGTTCATGCTGCACTACAACTTCCCTCCGTTCTCGGTAGGTGAGTGTGGTCGCATGGGTGGCGCTGGTCGTCGCGAAATCGGTCACGGCCGTCTGGCCCGTCGTTCCGTTCAGGCCATGCTGCCTGCTGCCGACGTGTTCCCGTACACCATCCGTGTTGTGTCGGAAATCACCGAGTCCAACGGTTCGAGCTCCATGGCTTCGGTCTGCGGCGCTTCCCTGGCTCTGATGGATGCCGGCGTTCCGATGAAGGCACCGGTTGCCGGTATCGCCATGGGTCTGGTTAAAGAAGGCGAGAAATTCGCTGTCCTGACCGACATCCTGGGCGACGAAGATCACCTCGGCGACATGGACTTCAAAGTAGCCGGTACCGCCAAAGGTGTTACCGCGCTGCAGATGGACATCAAGATCAAGGGCATCACCGAAGAAATCATGGAAATCGCTCTGGGCCAAGCCCTGGAAGCGCGCCTGAATATCCTCGGTCAGATGAACCAGATCATTGGCCAGTCGCGTACCGAGCTGTCGGAAAACGCTCCGACCATGATCGCGATGAAAATCGACACCGACAAAATCCGTGATGTCATCGGTAAAGGCGGCGCGACCATTCGTGCGATCTGTGAAGAAACCAAGGCTTCGATCGATATCGAAGACGACGGTTCGATCAAGATCTTCGGCGAAACCAAGGAAGCTGCAGAAGCTGCGCGTCAGCGCGTTCTGGGCATCACCGCTGAAGCCGAGATCGGTAAGATCTACGTCGGTAAGGTTGAGCGCATCGTCGACTTCGGCGCATTCGTCAACATCCTGCCGGGCAAGGACGGTCTGGTTCACATCTCGATGCTGAGCGATGCTCGCGTTGAGAAAGTGACCGACATCCTGAAAGAAGGCCAGGAAGTGGAAGTACTGGTACTGGACGTGGACAACCGCGGCCGTATCAAGCTGTCCATCAAAGACGTAGCAGCAGCCAAGGCTTCGGGTGTTTAATCACTCCCACGCCTGACCGCTTCAACGTTATAAAAAATGCCCCGCCGTGAAAACGGCGGGGCATTTTTTTGTGTGCAGGAAAGTATTGAGCATGAACTTACTGTGGCGAGGGAGCTTGCTCCCGCTGGGTTGCGAAGCGACCCTGATGCATTACGCCAGGCCACTGCGTGTACCAGTTTACGGCTGCTGAGCAGCCGAGCGGGAGCAAGCTCCCTCGCCACAAGTTGCCGGACCCCGAAGCCAGTGCTAGGTTTAGCCCACAGCCCGTGTAGCTCAGCCGGTAGAGCAGCGCACTCGTAACGCGAAGGTCGCAGGTTCGATTCCTGTCTCGGGCACCACTTCTCGCTTATTTCACCTTTCTGCTCAAATCCTCAACAGTGCGCTTGAGCTGATCCATCGCGCGCTCCTGATCACTGATTTCCCGTTTGAGGCTCGAGATTTCGCTGTTGTTCGAGCTTGAGCTGGAGCCGTTGTTGCGTTTGAGTTCTTCGATCTGACGGGCCTGCTCGCTGAGGGTGCGCTTCTGGCTTTCCAGTTCGGTGGCATTGGCCTTCACGGTTTTTTGCAGGCTCTCCAGATCATCGATGCTGACGCTGGTTCTGACGAGTGTGTCCTTGCCGAACGAATTGTGGAGGGCGCAGATTTTGTCGGAGTACAACGCAGGGTCAGAGGTGACTTCGACAGCCGCTTGAGCGGCACTGGCCAATGTCAGGCTGCCAAGCAGCAGGGTAGCGGTGGCAAGCTGGGCAGACAAAAGCTTCGAAAAACTGCGCATCACTGGGGTTCCTTGTGAAGTGCCGATATGGCACATCGCTATGACTTTGGATTTCAACTTATGTTCCTAAAGCCTCCTGCTCCTTATGCACGTGGCTTTTTATGGGATAGATGTAAAGACCCGTGTAATTCATCGACAAAACGTCCTATATTCGTTGTCTGCATGAGCATCGCCCAGCAGTTTTCAGATGATCCCGAATGGTTCTGAAGGCCAGACAAACCGGGCTTCAAACGGTTTTTCTGCGTCAGAGAGATCCTTGATGATCCAGATCCATCTTCCATTCCCCAGATCAGCGAGAACGCCATGACCGTTAAAGAATTGACCCAAGAAGCCAGACACGAAGAAGCCCTCAAAAAGTACGCGCTAGACGCGCACGAATTGATGGAAGAGATCAAGGACCTGCCCGCCGACGATCAGAAAGACCAGATTCAGTGGGCGTTCGAGGATGAGGCGGAAGCTCAGGGCTTGCAGCCGTGGGAGCTGACGCTCAAGTACACCTCAAGCCCGGAAGAGTACGAGGCTGCGCGCCTGGCGCTGCACAAGGAGGCGGCCGAGGTATTGGGCGTCGAGTGGGAAGAGTACTGCGAGATGAATAATCTGGTGGTCTAAAAAAACGCCAGCCTTTATCAGGCTGGCGTTTTTTATTATCAACGGCGTGATCAGAGACTCAGTCGCATCGACAGGTCCACAGCCTTCACATCCTTGGTCATCGCACCAATCGAAATGTAATCCACCCCGGTTTCGGCGATTGGCAGCAACGTGCTTTCGTTGATACCACCGCTGGCTTCCAGTTTTGCCTTGCCGGCGTTCAAGCGCACAGCTTCGCGCATGTCATCCAGGCTCAACTCATCGAGCATGATGATGTCGGCACCCGCCGTAAGTGCTTCCTTCAGTTCCTCCAGGCTTTCCACTTCGATCTCCACCGGTTTGCCCGGGGCGATCTTGTGTGCGGCGTTGATAGCTTCAGGAATGCCACCGCAGGCGGCGATATGGTTTTCCTTGATCAGGAAGGCGTCATACAGGCCGATGCGGTGGTTGTGGCAACCGCCGCAGGTCACGGCGTACTTCTGGGCCAGGCGCAGCCCCGGCAGGGTTTTGCGGGTGTCGAGCAACTTCACCCGGGTCTCGGCGACGAAATCGGCCAGGTACTGCGCGCGAGTGGCCACGCCGGAAAGCATTTGCAAAAAATTCAATGCACTGCGTTCACCCGTCAGCAGCGAGCGCGCCGGGCCTTCGAGATGGAACAACACCTGATTGGGTTTGACCCGTTCGCCGTCGCGCACCTGCCAGTGAACGGCAACCCGAGGGTCCAGTTGCCGGAAAACCGCATCCACCCACGCGGTACCAGCAATGACAGCCTGATCGCGGGTGATGATGGTGGCTTTGGCCAGGCGTTCGGCCGGGATCAGTTGCGCGGTGATGTCGCCGCTGCCGATGTCCTCGAACAACGCACGGCGCACGTTGGCTTCGATTTCGGCGGTCAAATCGGCGAGACGTAGATTCGGCATAACGGGCTCCACAAACAAAGTGGCCCGATTATAGGGCCATGCTGCGAGGCAACCCAAGGCATCAACGACCATTCCATCGTTAGCAAACCTGCATTTGGTCGATTGGCGCGAGCGATCAGTGCTAAGCAAAGGTCTCTCCCATAACGTCTATTTCTTGGGGAAGGGCAGAGTCTGCTGGCACAAAGAAGGTCTTTTGCAGATAATCCGCCTTGCATTTGACGTCATAGCTTTGACGTAGCTTTGGATTCCTTACTATTGAATGACAACGGGTGGTGACTGTCCCCGTTGAGTGTCGGCTGTATGGCCGGCGTACTCGATCTTTCTTACGAACCGAACCGAAGAATCACCGTTTCAGGAGGCTTGGATGCACAACGACGGGAATGTAGTGCCTTTGCACAAGGCCGCTACCGACCAGGCGACTCACTCGCCGCTCGCCCGCCTGCCCGTGATTCTGCTTCAGGTTCGCGACAAGGCTGCTCAACAGCTCAAGCAAGGTTTGCAGGCGCTGTTCGATAACGCCGACGACACCCTGTTCGAAATGGCCGACCGCGCCCGCAACGACGTCGAGCAAAACATCTTCTTCGAAGCCATGCGCGATTTGCGCCTCAAGCGCAAAAGCATCGAACGCGGTTTTCTTGAGCAATTCTTCGAGGCCTTCGTCAGCCTCGCGCGGTACGACATTTCCCCGGTTGCCTTGCCCCGGGCATTGGTTTTCGATGCCTCGGCAGCGATGCCCAATGACGACATGGAGCGCAACGTGGCAGTGGAGGCCATGGTCGGCAAAGTGCTGAACCGCGACGGTTTCGCCCTCGACCAGCTTACCGCCCGACTCAGCACACTGTTGAGCAAGACGCTGGTCGAACAGCACAACCCCCTGGGGCCGACGCTGCTCTGCGAGTATTTCTTGCAGGCCGGGCGCAACCTGGGGATGGAGATCAAGGTCAAGCTGATCATTCTCAAGCTGTTCGAACGCTATGTGCTCAGCAATGCTGATCAGCTCTACGCCGAAGCCAATCAACTGCTGATCGCCACCGGCGTGCTGCCGGACCTCAAGCCCGCCCCGACGCGGCGTGCCACCGATCGGGCGGCTGCGAGTGTTCGTGCTGACCCCACCGAGACAGGCGTGCGAACTGGCAATACGCAGATTGACGAAGGGGTGCAGGAAGTCTTCGCCGCCTTGCAGGAATTGCTGTTCCACGTGCGTGGCAGCGTTGCGCCGACCCTGGAGGTCAGCGCCCAGACCCAGCCCATCTCAACCCGCGACCTGCTGCGCCTGCTCTCGCATTTGCAGCAATACGTACCGGCGATGGCGGCACCAGACGACTTCGATCTGCGTAACCAGCTCGAACAACTGCTGACCCGGGGCAGTGTCAAAAGCGGCAAGTCGCGCGTGGTGGGGGTGGCCGACGAAGACGTGATCAACCTGATCGCCATGCTCTTCGAATGCATCCTCGATGACCGTAACCTGCCGGACTCGCTCAAGGCGCTGATCGGCCGTTTGCAGATACCGATGCTGAAAGTCGCGGTGCTCGACAAGAGCTTTTTCAGCCGCAGCAGCCATCCGGCCCGGCGTTTACTCAACGAAATCGCCGCTGCAGCCATGGGCTGGGGCGAGTGCGATGACCATGAGCGCGACAGCCTGTACCTGCGCATCGAGCAAGTGGTGCAGCGCTTGTTGAACGACTTTGTCGATGACACGGCAATCTTTTCCGAATTGCTGGCGGATTTTCTCGCCTTCACCAGTGACGAGCGCCGTCGCAGCGAATTACTCGAGCAGCGCACCCGTGACGCCGAAGAAGGCCGCGCCAGGACCGAACTGGCGCGTCAACGGGTCGAGCAAGCGCTGAACCAGGCGTTGGTGGGCAAGGTGCTGCCGCACAGTGTGGTGGCGTTTGTCCAGGAGGCCTGGAGCAAGGTGCTGTTGCTGACCTGCCTCAAGCACGGTGATCAGTCCGCCGAATGGCACGCCGATGTGCAGACCATGGCGCAACTGATCTGGAGCGTGCAACGCCATGACGAGCCCGACGCGAGTCTGCGCTTGTTGGCGCTGGTACCGGGGTTGCTCAAATCGTTGCGCGATGGTTTGAACAGCTCGGCATTCGATCCGTTCGCCACCGGCGAGTTTTTCAGCAAGCTGGAAGCTTTGCATGTGCAGCTGTTCGAACGTCCAGGCCAGAAAAGCATGGCTGTTGACGCACCGATGATGGTCCAGGTGCAGCAGCAAATCGTGCTTCGCAGCGCTGACGAAGGCCCGGTCGAGACCGCATCGATGCGTTTGCCCCAGGACGATGTCGCTTTGCTTCAAGTCGATCAGTTGCACCTGGGCTGCTGGGTCGAGTTTCAGGAAGATGAGGAAAACACCCTGCGCTGCAAGCTGGCGGCGATCATTGAAGCCACCGGCAAGTACATCTTCGTCAACCGTACCGGGATGAAAGTGCTGGAGCACAGTCGCACCGGTCTGGCCCTGGAGTTTCGGCGTGGCGCGGTGCGAACGCTGGACGACACCTTGCTGTTCGACCGGGCGCTGGAGTCGGTGTTGGGCAACCTGCGGCGTCTCAATCGCGGCAAGTGATCGCGCGCCGAGGGTCTATCGCGGCATACTGGGCACCAACACAGTCGTCGTTGAAGGAACCTGTATGCAGTTGGACCCCGCGAGCGGTTGGTGTCAGGGCGTGCGCATATGCCCCTCGCCCAACTTCAATGCGCGCCCCGAGGGCGAAATTTCCCTGCTGGTGATCCACAACATCAGTCTGCCGCCAGCGCAGTTTCTGACCGGCAAGGTGCAGGAATTTTTCCAGAATCGTCTGGATGTCACGGAACATCCCTACTTTGCAGGAATTGCCGACCTGCGGGTGTCTGCGCACTTTCTGATTGAACGTGACGGCACCGTCACTCAGTTTGTCTCTTGTCTTGAGCGCGCCTGGCACGCTGGCGTCTCGTGTTTCGAAGGACGGGAAACCTGTAACGATTTTTCCGTGGGCATCGAGCTCGAAGGCACGGATGATCTGCCGTTCACCGACGCCCAATATCAAGCGTTGACGGCCTTGACCCGACAGCTGCAAAACGCCTTCACAGGCATCACCGCACAACGCATCTGCGGGCATAGCGACATCGCACCCGGGCGCAAGACTGATCCGGGACCGGCGTTTGACTGGGCACGCTATCGTGTGGCTCTGGCAAAAGCTGCTCTGGAAAAAAAGGAGTAACAATGAGTTTTCTGGTGCTGCTGTTGGCGGTGTGGATCGAGAAGTTCTCGGCCCTGCGCCATCAGGTTCAACGTGATGGCGGTTGGGTGCGCGAGCTGAACAAGCTTGAAGCCAACCCACGCATGACAAACCGTCCGTGGCTGATACTGGTGGTGCTGGTGTTGTTGCCGGTGGCGCTGCTGGGTTTGCTGTTGGTGGTGCTGGAGCCGGTAGCCTACGGTTTGCTGGCGTTACCGGTGCACCTGCTGGTGGTGATTTACAGTCTGGGCCGAGGTGATCTGCTAGCCGGCCTCGGGCCGTTTCGCGATGCCTGGCGCCGGGAAGACCTGCAAGCCGCCGCTCATGTGGCCAAACGCGACCTGAATATTTGCGCCGACAGCGGCGAGCAACTGCTGGAGCGAGTTGAAGGGCATCTGCTGTGGCAGGCCTATCAGAGCTTTTTCGCGGTGATCTTCTGGTACTTCCTGCTGGGCCCGGTTGCCGCGTTGAGCTATCGACTGCTGGCGCTGGCCGAGGAGCATGGGCAGAACCCGGCCGTGGTCGAGCGAGCGGCACAGCTGCGTCATGCATTCGATTGGGTACCGGTGCGACTGCTAGCGGCGAGTTTTGCGCTGGTCGGCAACTTTGTCGCGGTCGGCCGGGTGATGCTGCACGAGCTGCTGAACTGGAACATCAGCGCCGCCCAACTGATCGAGAAAGTCGGCTTGGTGGCCGGTGAAATTCCGGCTCCGATGGTCGGGCCGGACGGTATCAACAGCCTCGACCGGATCTGGGAACTGCTGCTGCGCGCGGCAGTGCTTTGGTATGCCGGGTTTGCGTTGTGGACTGTTTTGTCCTAACCACGACACATCCGGAGTGAATGTCATTGTGGCGAGGGAGCTTGCTCCCGCTCGGCTGCGAAGCAGTCGTAAATCCGGACAACTCGATCTGTCTGAAAGGGTGCTGGGGGGCCGCTTCGCACCCCAGCGGGAGCAAGCTCCCTCGCCACAGGGGGCCCACCCGCTCCAATAACGGCACCCTGTCGTTAACCTTAAGTTACAAAACCCTCCGCCGATTTAGGCTATACAGAGATAGCGCCAATAGTGGCTATCTGCTGTCTCTGCGCGCCTGCCATAAAAATAAGAATTCAAAGGGAGACTTCACAGTGAAGAGCTTGCTCTATCCCGCCGTCGCGCTGATGAACCGCTTGAGCTTCGGCATGAAGTTCAGCCTGATCAGCGTGCTGTTCCTCGTGCCGATGCTGGTGACCAACTTCTATCTGGTGCGCGATTCCTATCGCGAATTCCAGGGCACTCGGGTCGAGCTGCAGAGCCTCGACCTGCTGGGCAGCGGCCTGAGCCTGCGCCGGGATCTGGAAACCCTGAACAACCTGGTGCAGATCAACGTTACCCTTGGCCAGTCCGGCAAGGCCGGTCATGTCGAGTCGAATATCAGTGCGCTGGAGCAAAGCGTGCTGACCCGTTTGCAAGGGCTGGCGGCGATGACCACTGACCCGGAACAAATCACCTTTTTCGATGGCAAGCGCGATGAAATGATCGCCGCGTTCAAGGCCCAGCAAACGGAAACCTCCCTGCAAAGCAAAAGTGCGCTGATCGGCAAGTTGCTCGGAAACGCGCAGATTTTCAGCCAGATCATTGCCAGTCAGGCCGGCCTGAGTCGCGACAGCCAGAGCGACATGCGTCAGCTGAGCGAACTCATTACCAACGTCACGCCGGCCGTGACCCAGACGCTCGGCGATGGCCGGGCGATGGGTTCTTACTCGTTGGGGCAGGGCTTTCTCAATTCGGCGTCGAGCACCCGTTTCGATGAGTTACTGGCGCAGATCGAAAAGCTTCAGGCCGAATACGGTCTGAAATTGCAGGACGCTCTGGGCTCCAGTAAAGCGGCGCACGAAACCCTGGCCGCCCAGGCCGAAAGCAGCAAGGCCTCTCTGAAAAAGGCCAGTGAACTGTTCGAAGAGCAGGTGGTGATGGCTGACACCCTCGATGCACCGTGGCAGGCCTTTTACGATCAGGTCACGGGCCTGATCGACCAGACCTACCAACTCAACGAAGCCACCCTGAAGTTTCTCGGTACCCAGCTGCAGCAGCGGCTGGAGCAGCACCGCACTCACATGATCCTGCAGGCAGTGGCGCTGACGGTGGTGTTTGTGTTGATTTTTTACCTCTATGGCGGTTTCTACGCCTCGACCCGCACCACCCTCAAGCGGCTTGGCGCGGTGATGGATAAAGTGGCGGCCGGCGACATGACCGTGACCTTCAGCGCCAACAGTCGTGATGAACTGGGCGAGTTGGGCGAGGTGTTCACCGGCACCGTGAAGAAAATCCATGACCTGATCGAGCGGGTTGGCCAGACCGTCAGTGAGGTCGAGCGCCAGGCCGGCCAGGTCGAAAATGTGTCCGCCCAGAGCAATCAGGCGGTGGCGGGGCAACGCACGCAGATCGAGCAGGTCGCCACCGCGATGAACCAGATGTCAGCCACGTCTCTGGAGGTGGCGCGCAGTGCCGCAGCGGCCGTCAGCAGCGCCCATAGCGTCAACGACGAGACCATCAGCGGGCGCGGCCTGGTGGAGTCCCAGCAGGGCAGCATAGCTGCACTGGCCAGTGAGATCGATCAGTCGGTGCGGGTGATCAATCAACTGGCCAGCGACAGTCAATCCATCAGCCGTGTGCTGGAAGTGATCAAAAGCATCGCCGAGCAGACCAACCTGCTGGCGCTCAACGCGGCCATCGAAGCCGCGCGCGCAGGCGAGCAGGGCCGTGGTTTTGCGGTGGTGGCGGACGAGGTCCGTACCCTGGCCAAACGCACCCAGCAATCGACCGAAGAAATCGAGCAGATGATTGCCAAGCTGCACAGCGGTGTCGGTGCAGCGGTCAAGGCGATGGGCACCAGCCATCAGATGGCCAACGGCACGGTCGGGCAGTCGGAAAAGGTCCAGCAGGCGCTGGAAAACATTCTCGGTGCCGTCGGCATGATTGTCGACCAGAACCAGCAGATCGCTGCCGCGGTTGAGCAGCAGACCGCCGTGGCTCATGACATCGACCAGAACATCGTCGAGATCAACCGTGCCGGTGAGCGCACCGCCGACGGTGCGCACCAGACCGAAAATGCCAGCCGGGCGTTGTCGGCGCAGGTGGTGGAACTCAAGCAATTGATCAGCGCGTTCCGGGTTTGATACCACGGAGTTGATTTACTGTGGGGGCGGGCTTGCCCGCGATAGCGTCTTACCATTCACATCAATGTTGGCTGATAGTCCGTCATCGCGGGCAAGCCCGCTCCCACAGGTATTGGATTACCAGTTGAACAGCTCACACGCATTGGCAGTGCTGGCGGCAGCCAGTCGTTCGGGGCTGACGGCCATGATGGCAGCCAGTGCCGCGCAGATCGCTGGCAAATGAGCCGGGCTATTACGTTGGCCGGGGAACATGGCGGGGGCCATGTCCGGTGAGTCGGTTTCCAGTACCACCGACTCAACGGGCAAACCGGCGAGCACGCGGTGCATGCGCAGGGCCTGCGGCCAGGTCGCGGCGCCGCCGAGGCCGAGTTTGAACCCCAGCTTGATGTATTCGCGAGCCTCTTCCTGACTACCGGCGAAGGCATGAATGATCCCCGCGCGTTTCAAGCGAAACCGTTTGAGCGTGGCAATCACCGCCGCATGGCTGCGTCGTACATGAATCAGCGCCGGCAGATTGAAGTCTGCCGCCAGTTGCAGTTGGGCGTCGAACAGCACTTGCTGGCGTTCACGATCCAGGGTTTCGATGAAGTAGTCCAGTCCGATCTCGCCCACCGCGCATAGCTGCCGATGGCCCGCCAGACGCGTCAGCCAGTCACCGAGTTCGGTCAAATCCTCAGGGCGATGGTCGTCCAGATACACCGGGTGCAAACCGAGCGCCGCATGCAGATCGGGATCGCTTTGCACCAGATCCCAGACCCGCTGCCAATTGGCCTGATAAACCCCCAGCACCACCATCCGTCGCACGCCGAGGGCGCGGCTCTCGGCCAGCAGCGCCTGACGATCCACGTCGAAATCCGGGAAATCCAGATGAGTGTGGGTGTCGATCAGTTCCACGGCTCAGTCCTGATGAATTCGCTGCTTGAAGGTCCGCGCGATGGCCTGCACGCCGGGTTGGTAATCGGCCTGTTCAATGGCCGCCAGCGCCAGTTGCAGTGCCTTATCGGCGATCAGCTGATGCTGCTGGGACATGGCGTTGACCGGCAGCGGCAGGAAGTCGAGCAATTGCGTATCACCGAAAGTGCCCAGGCGTAGCGGGCGGGTTTTCAGCGGGAAGTCATGCAAGGCATCGAACACGCCCTGAAGCAGCACGTAGGAGGTGGTTACCAACGCATCCGGCAAATGGCCCAGGCGCTGAAGCAACTCTTCCATCAATTGTTTACCGCACTCACGGCTGAACGACTCGCCGTGCTCGATCAGCGCCTCGCCTTTGAAGCCGTTCAGCGCTTCCTTGAAGCCTGCAGCCCGTTCCTGGCTGATACTCAATTCGGGACGGGCACCGATCAAGGCGATCTGCTTGGGCAACGGGTCCAACAGGCTGCGGGTAAGCTGCAGACTGGCTTCGCGGTCGTCACTGATCACCGAGCAAAAGTGCTCAGGCTCCATCACCCGGTCGATGGCGATGATCGGAATGCCTTTGGCCTGCAACTGGCGGTAACTGTCATCGCCGGCCGGCAGGCAACTGGCGACGATCAGTGCATCGCAGCGGCGGGCGCGGAACAGTTGCAGCAATTGCCGTTCGCTGTCTGGCGCATCGTCGGAGCTGGCGATCAGCAGCTGATAGCCGCGAGCCCGGGCGCCTTGTTCCAGCAGTTTGGCGATTCGCGCGTAACTGGGGTTTTCCAGGTCCGGCAGAATGAAGCCCAGGGTGCGGGTATGCCGACTGCGCAGTCCGGCGGCCTGAGGGTTGGGTGTGAAGCCATGTTGTTCGACAACTGCTCGCACGCGCTCGACGGTGGCGCTGCTGATACGTTGCTGTTCGGCCTTGCCGTTGATGACATAACTGGCGGTGGTCACGGAGACGCCGGCCAACTGTGCAATATCACTGAGTTTCAACCCGGTATTTCCTTGTTTATTCGAGCGTGCCCGGCATTTTCGCCAATCCTACCCGATTCGGCAGGCGATCATTGTGGCAGCACATCCGACAATTGGACTTCAAGGATGAGACATTATCGAGTAACGTGCCTAACATTCTAGATTAAACGTTTCAGCAGGCGTATTTTCTACGTTATAGGTCGCTTTGGTCGGTTCTGCCGCGAAACCGCCAAAACTGCCCCTGAAAAGGCGCTCCCAAGGGCCTAAGCTGAATCAATCAAAACAATACCTGGCGTCACACGGCGCCAAAAAGGAGAAAGCATGCTCGAGCTCACCATAGAGCAGATATCCATGGGCCAGTCGGCTGTGGATAAAGCCACCGCCCTGCAATTACTCGCTGACCGACTTGTGACCGATGGCCTGGTGGCGGATGGTTACCTTGCGGGCTTGCAGGCCCGGGAAGCCCAGGGCTCGACCTTTCTCGGCCAAGGTATTGCCATTCCCCACGGCACCCCGCAAACCCGCGATCTGGTGTTTTCCACTGGCGTGCGGCTGATGCAGTTTCCTGACGGCGTGGACTGGGGTGATGGCCAGATCGTTTACCTGGCGATTGGTATCGCCGCCAAATCCGATGAACACCTGCGCCTGCTGCAACTGCTGACCCGCGCCCTCGGTGAAACCGATCTGGGCCAGGCCCTGCGTCGCGCCAGTTCCGCCGAAGCCTTGCTGAAACTGCTGCAAGGCGCGCCGCAAGAATTGGCGCTGGACGCACAGATGATCGGCCTCGGAGTCTCCGCCGATGACTTCGAAGAACTGGTCTGGCGCGGTGCCCGCTTGCTGCGTCAGGCCGATTGCGTGAGCAACGGTTTTGCCGGCGTCTTGCAGCAGGTCGACGCGCTGCCGCTGGGCGATGGCCTGTGGTGGCTGCACAGCGAACAAACGGTGAAGCGTCCGGGCCTGGCGTTCGTTACCCCGGACAAACCCATGCGCTACCTCGGTCAGCCGTTGAGCGGTCTGTTCTGCCTGGCCAGCCTCGGTGAAGCCCATCAGGCATTGCTCGAACGCCTTTGCGCGTTGCTGATCGAAGGCCGTGGTCATGAGCTGGGCCGTGCCACCAGCAGCCGCGCGGTGCTGGAAGTCCTCGGCGGTGAAGTGCCGGCGGATTGGCCGAGCGCACGCATTGCCTTGGCCAACGCCCACGGTTTACATGCGCGTCCGGCGAAGATCCTCGCGCAACTGGCGAAAAGTTTTGAAGGCGAAATCCGCGTACGCATCGTCGATGGCCACGACAGCGCGGTGTCGGTGAAGAGTTTGAGCAAACTGCTCAGCCTCGGCGCCCGTCGCGGTCAGGTGCTGGAATTCATCGCCGAACCAACCATCGCTGCCGACGCCTTGCCCGCCTTGCTGGCGGCCATTGAAGAAGGCCTCGGTGAAGAAGTCGAGCCGCTGCCGGCAGTGAGCCAACATCGCGAAGTGATCGCCGATGTTGCCGAAGTGCTGCTTGCACCGGCCTCCGGTAGCCTGATTCAGGCGATTGCTGCCGCGCCGGGGATCGCCATCGGCCCGGCGCATATTCAAGTGCTGCAAGTTATAGATTACCCGCTGCGCGGTGAGTCCGCCGCCATCGAGCGTGAACGCCTCAAGCAAGCGTTGGCGGATGTGCGTCGCGACATCGAAGGCCTGATCGAGCGCAGCAAGGCCAAAGCGATTCGCGAGATTTTTATCACCCATCAGGAAATGCTCGACGACCCGGAACTGACCGACGAAGTCGACACCCGCCTCAAGCAAGGCGAAAGCGCCGAAGCGGCGTGGATGGCGGTGATCGAAGCTGCCGCCAAACAACAGGAATCGCTGCAGGACGCCTTGCTCGCCGAACGTGCCGCCGACTTGCGCGACATTGGCCGTCGGGTGCTGGCGCAATTGAGTGGCGTCGAAACGCCAGCCGAGCCGGAGCAGCCATACATTCTGGTGATGGACGAAGTCGGCCCGTCCGACGTGGCACGTCTTGATCCTACGCGTGTGGCCGGCATCCTCACCGCTCGCGGTGGCGCCACGGCCCACAGCGCCATTGTCGCGCGTGCCTTGGGTATTCCGGCACTGGTGGGCGCCGGTGCTGCGGTGTTGCTGCTGAAGCCGGGCACGCCGCTGTTGATCGATGGTCAACGTGGTCGCCTGCACGTGGACGCCGATGCCGCGACCTTGCAGCGCGCCACCGAAGAGCGCGACACCCGCGAACTGCGCCTGAAAGCCGCCGCCGAACAACGCCATCAACCGGCCCTGACCACCGATGGTCACGCAGTGGAAGTGTTCGCCAATATCGGTGAAAGCGCTGGCGTCACCAGTGCGGTGGAGCAGGGCGCCGAAGGCATTGGCCTGCTGCGCACCGAGCTGATTTTCATGGCCCACTCGCAAGCGCCGGACGAGGTGACTCAGGAAGTCGAATACCGTCGTGTGCTCGATGGCCTGGCCGGACGACCGCTGGTGGTGCGCACCCTCGACGTCGGTGGTGACAAACCGCTGCCGTACTGGCCGATCGCGAAAGAAGAAAACCCGTTCCTCGGTGTGCGTGGCATTCGCCTGACCCTGCAACGCCCGCAGGTCATGGAAGCGCAGTTGCGCGCCTTGCTGCGAGCGGCGGACAACCGTCCATTGCGAATCATGTTCCCGATGGTCGGCAGCGTCGATGAATGGCGTCAGGCTCGGGACATGACCGAACGTCTGCGCCTGGAAATCCCGGTTGCGGACCTGCAACTGGGGATCATGATCGAAGTGCCGTCGGCCGCTTTGCTGGCGCCGGTGCTGGCCAAGGAAGTGGATTTCTTCAGCGTCGGCACCAACGACCTGACGCAATACACCCTGGCCATCGACCGTGGTCATCCGACCTTGTCGGCCCAGGCCGACGGCTTGCATCCGGCGGTGCTGCAACTGATCGACATCACCGTGCGTGCGGCTCATGCTCATGGCAAGTGGGTCGGCGTATGCGGTGAACTGGCGGCCGATCCGCTGGCGGTACCGGTGCTGGTGGGCCTGGGTGTGGATGAGTTGAGCGTGTCGGGCCGCAGCATTGCCGAGGTCAAGGCGCGCATTCGTGAACTCAGCCTGACCCAGACTCAAACCCTTGCTCAACAGGCCCTGGCCGTGGGCAGCGCGAACGAAGTCCGTGCATTAGTGGAGGCCCTGTAATGGCCAAGATCTTAACCCTGACCCTGAACCCGGCGCTGGACCTCACCGTCCAATTGCCGCTACTTACCCCCGGTCAGGTCAATCGCAGCGACGAAATGCACACCCACGCCGCCGGCAAAGGGGTGAACGTGGCGCAGGTGCTGGCCGACCTCGGGCATCAGCTGACCGTCACCGGTTTTCTCGGGGAAGACAACCTTCAGGCGTTCGAAACCCTGTTTGCCAAACGCGGTTTTACCGACGCGTTTGTCCGCGTTCCCGGCGAGACCCGCAGCAACATCAAACTGGCGGAAAGCGATGGGCGCATCACCGACATCAACGGCCCGGGGCCGAGGGTCAGTGAAGCGGCGCAGCAGGCCTTGCTCGATCGACTTGATCAGATTGCTCCAGGGCATGACGCGGTCGTCGTGGCCGGGAGTCTGCCCCGTGGCGTGAATCCTCAGTGGTTGCGGGAGTTGATCCAGCGCTTGAAAAAGCGCGGTTTGAAAGTGGCGCTCGACACCAGTGGTGAAGCCTTGCGCGCAGGTCTGGCGGCCGGCCCGTGGCTGATCAAACCCAACACCGAAGAATTGGCTGACGCGCTGGGTTGCGAGGTGGTTTCCGTGGGCGCCCAAGCCGAGGCGGCGAGCCGCTTGCATGCGCATGGCATCGAACACGTGGTGATTTCCGACGGTGCCGACGGGGTGAACTGGTTCAGTGTCGGCTCGGCCATGCACGCCACGCCGCCCAAGGTCAGCGTGATCAGCACCGTTGGGGCGGGGGATTCGTTGCTGGCGGGCATGCTGCACGGTTTGCTCAGTGCCGATACGCCCGAACAAACCTTGCGCACCGCCACCGCGATTGCCGCCATGGCCGTGACCCAGATCGGTTTTGGTATCGGCGACGCGGCGCAACTGGCGCACCTTGAACAGGGCGTGCGCCTGCGCCCCCTGACAGAACAATAAGAGGGTTTGCAATGAAGTTAGCCATTGTTACGGCCTGCCCGAACGGCATGGTCACCAGTGTGCTGTGCGCTCGTCTGCTCGATGCAGCGGCCCAGCGTCAGGGCTGGAGCACCAGTGTTGAAGTCGTTGATGCGGCCCATCCGGAACGCCAGCTGTCGGCTGCGACCATCGAAGCCGCCGAGTGGGTGTTGCTGGTCACCAGTGCGCCGGTGGATATGTCGCGATTCGTCGGCAAACGGGTGTTTCAGAGCACCCCGGCCCAGGCTCTGCAAGATGTCGAAGCGGTGCTGCGTCGCGGGGTGGAAGAGGCTGAGGTTTACGTCGCGCCCGAAGTCGCCGCCGAGCCTGCCGCCGCCGTTAAAAGCGCGCCACGCCTGGTAGCTGTCACCGCGTGCCCGACCGGCGTCGCCCACACCTTCATGGCCGCCGAAGCCTTGCAGCAAGCGGCCAAGCGTCTGGGCTACGATCTGCAAGTGGAAACCCAGGGTTCGGTCGGCGCGCGTAATCCACTCAGCGCAGAGGCGATTGCCGATGCTGACGTGGTGTTGTTGGCGGCAGATATTGACGTCGCCACCGAGCGTTTCGCTGGCAAGAAAATCTACCGTTGCGGCACCGGCATTGCGCTGAAACAGGCCGAAGCGACGCTGAACAAAGCCTTGGCCGAAGGCAAGCAGGAAAGCGCTTCGACCGGCGCCAAAGGCCCGGCCAAACAAGAGAAGACCGGCATCTACAAACACCTGCTGACCGGTGTCTCGTACATGTTGCCGATGGTGGTGGCGGGCGGTCTGATGATTGCCTTGTCCTTCGTGTTCGGCATCACCGCGTTCAAGGAGGAAGGCACGCTCGCGGCGGCGCTGATGCAGATCGGCGGCGACACCGCGTTCAAACTGATGGTGCCGTTGCTGGCGGGCTATATCGCCTACTCGATCGCCGACCGCCCGGGCCTGGCGCCGGGGATGATCGGTGGTTTGCTGGCGAGCACCCTGGGTGCCGGTTTCATCGGCGGGATCATTGCCGGTTTCATCGCCGGTTATGCCGCCCAGGCGATCAACCGTTATGCGCGTTTGCCGCAAAGTCTTGAGGCGTTGAAACCGATCCTGATCATTCCGTTGCTGGCGAGTCTGTTCACCGGTCTGGTAATGATCTACGTGGTCGGCAAACCGGTGGCCGGGATGCTTGCAGGGCTCACGCACTTCCTCGACAGCATGGGCACCACCAACGCCATTCTGCTGGGTGTGCTGCTGGGCGGCATGATGTGCGTCGACCTCGGCGGGCCGATCAACAAAGCCGCTTACGCGTTTTCGGTGGGGCTGCTGGCGTCGCAAAGTTATGCACCGATGGCCGCGACCATGGCAGCTGGTATGGTGCCGCCGATTGGCCTGGGCATCGCCACATTCATCGCCCGGCGCAAGTTCGCCCAGACTGAACGCGAGGCCGGTAAAGCGGCGCTGGTGTTGGGGCTGTGCTTTATCTCCGAAGGGGCGATTCCGTTTGCGGCAAAAGACCCGCTGCGGGTGATTCCGGCAAGCATCGCCGGCGGTGCGCTGACCGGCGCGTTGTCGATGTATTTCGGCTGCAAACTCATGGCACCCCACGGTGGGTTGTTCGTGATGCTGATTCCGAATGCGATCAACCATGCACTGTTGTATCTGCTGGCGATCGTGGCCGGGAGTGTGCTGACGGCGGTGACGTATGCGCTGCTCAAGCGGCCGGAAACAGTAGAACTGGCGCTGGAACCGGCCAACGCCTGACTCTAAACCCTGTGGGAGCGGGCTTGCCCGCGATGACGGTTTAACATTCAACCCATTCGGTGACTGTTGCGCTGCTATCACGGGCAAGCCCGTTCCCACAGGGTTTGCGTTTTTCACACGAGCGTCATGCGCACATGCTTAAGTTTTCCTTTTCCAGGGAGAACACCATGAGCGAATTTGACCTCGGCCGTCGTCGCGTCATGCAAGCCGTTGGCGCCGGGCTGTTGCTGCCCGGCCTGGCCCCGGCGGTGATTGCTTCGGTCAAGGATCGGCCGCAACTCACCGATGGCGTGCAGTCCGGCGACCTGTTGGGCGACCGGGCGATGATCTGGAGCCGTAGTGACCGTGCGGCGCGGATGGTGGTGGAATGGGACACACGGAGCCTGTTCAGTAATCCTCGTCGATTCGTCTCGCCATTGGCCGATGCCCGCACTGACTTTACCGCCCGGGTCGAACTCACGGGCCTGCCCGCCGATCAGGCGATTTTCTACCGCGTGACTTTCGAAGACGCCCAAAGCGGTGTCGCCAGTGAACCCTGGTTCGGTCATCTGCGCAGTGTGCCAACCGCTCGGCGGGATATTCGGTTTGTCTGGAGCGGCGACACGGTCGGCCAGGGCTTTGGCATCAACCCGGACATCGGCGGCATGCGTATCTACGAAGCGATGCGTCTGCGCCTGCCGGATTTTTTTATCCACAGCGGCGACACCATCTACGCCGACGGCCCGGTGCCGGCGCAACTGACCACCGAAAGTGGCCGGGTGTGGCGCAACTTCACCAGCGAAGCCAAGAGCAAAGTCGCCGAAACCCTCGACGACTATCGTGGCAATTACCGTTACAACCTGATGGACGAAAACATCCGCCGCTTCAATGCCGAGGTCCCGCAAATCTGGCAGTGGGACGACCACGAAGTGGTGAACAACTGGTCGCCGGGCAAACAACTGGATGAGCGCTACAAAAGCAAAGATATCCACAGCCTGGTGGGCCGCGCGCGTCAGGCCTGGCTGGAATACGCGCCGATGCGCTTGCAGAGTGCCGATGACGGCGGGCGGATTTATCGCAAGCTGAGTTATGGGCCGCTGCTGGATGTGTTCGTACTCGACATGCGCAGTTATCGCGAAGCCAATGATGACAATCTCGGTGCCGCCAAGCCGTTTCTCGGTCGAGAACAATTGGACTGGCTCAAACGTGAGTTGAAAGGCTCCCAGGCCCAATGGAAAGTCATCGCCGCCGACATGCCTATTGGCCTCGGCGTACCCGACGGAGAAGTCAGCCCTGGTGTGGCGCGTTGGGAGGCGGTGGCTAACGGTGACCCTGGCTCGGCTCAGGGCCGTGAAGTGGAAATCGCCGAACTGCTCGGTTTTCTGCGGGCGCAGCGGGTGCGCAATTTCGTATTCCTCACGGCGGATGTGCATTACTGCGCGGCGCACCATTACCACCCGGACCGCGCGGCGTTTCAGGACTTCGAACCGTTCTGGGAATTTGTCGCGGGGCCGTTGAATGCGGGGAGCTTCGGGCCGAATGCGCTGGATAAAACCTTCGGCCCCGAAGTGGTGTTCGAGAAAGCACCACCGGCGCAGAACACCTCGCCGTTTGCCGGGTTTCAGTTTTTTGGCGAGGTGAACATCGATGGGCAGACGGGGGAGATGAGTGTGGTGTTGCGGGATCTGGATGGGGTGGGGGTGTTTGAGCGTAAATTGCAGCCGGTTTAAGGCTGGCAACTATCGTTTGAGTGGACATCGATCAAATGTGGGAGCGGGCTTGCCCGCGATTGCGGACTGTCAGCAACATCAATGTTGGATGTGATGGCCTCATCGCGGGCAAGCCCGCTCCCACAGGGGATCAAGGGTGTCAGTAGACGTCGCGGCGGTAGCGGCCTTGTTCGATCAAGCGGTCGACTTCTTCAATGCCAAGCAATTCATTGAGCACGTGATCCACCCCTGAAGCCATCCCCTGCAAACTGCCGCAGATGTAAATCACGGCGCCATCGGCCAGCCATTTTTTCAACTCGTCGGCCGACTCGCGCAGGCGATCCTGCACATAGATCTTCTCGGTCTGATCCCGCGAGAATGCCAGATCCAGTCGCGTCAGATCACCGTTGATCAACCACTCTTCCAGTTCCGCGCGGCATAGGTAGTCGTGCTCGCGATGACGCTCGCCAAACAGCAGCCAGTGACGCTGCTGCCCGTCGGCAATCCGCGCCTTGAGCAAACTGCGCAACCCCGCCAGCCCGGTGCCGTTGCCCAGCAGAATCATCGGCACGGGTTCGTTCGGTAGATGGAAACCACTGTTGCGGCGTACCCGCAAACTGATGCTGCTACCCACAGGCGCGTGTTCGGTCAGCCAACCGGAACCAACGCCCAGGCTGCCGTCGGCATGCAATTCCTGACGCACGATCAATTCCAGCACGCCGTCGGCGGCGATCGAGGCGATGGAGTATTCGCGCATGGCCAACGGCACCAAGGCGTCTGCCAGCGCTTGTGCATGCAGACCGACCAGATGCGCGCGGTTCTCGGGCAGTTGGCGGCTGGCCAGGGCTTGTTCCAGCGTTTGCGACAGGCCATCGAACTCAACCGTGGCCCGACCGTCGATCCCCAAACCGTCGAGGAAATGCTCGATGGCCCACGGACAATTGCGCGGCAGCACTTCCACCAGATCCCCGGCCAGCCAGCTGCTGGTGGTGGGGGCACTGAGGCCGAGCAAATACACGGGCGAACCGCTGCTGTCCGGGTTCATCAATTCGCGGCGGGTCAGGGTCCAGTTGTCGTAGCTGGGCGCTTGCCAGGTATCCACCGGTGCCTGGCCAGTCAACAGACCGAGCTGCTGTTGCCAGTGACGCAGGGCGTAGGGGTCGCCGCTGTCGACTTCCACCGGGGCGAACAAGGTCTTGCCGCCGTGCTCACCCAGCCAGGTGTGCAAGCGGCGGGCGAAGCCGCAGAAGTGTTGATACTGACGGTCACCGAGGCCGAGCACGGCATAGTTAAGGCTGTCGAAGCTCAGCGCCCGACCCAGCACTTTGCGTTCGAATCCTCGGGCGCTGTCCGGTGCTTCACCGTCGCCGAAGGTGCTGACCACAAACAGCGCGTTGCTGGAATCCTGCAGGTCCTGTTCGCTGACATTGGCCAACGGTTGAACCTTCACCGGCAACCCGGCGGCCTGCAATTGTCCGGCGGTCTGCCAGGCGAGCTGTTCGGCAAACCCGCTCTGACTGGCGAAGCCGATCAGCCATGCCGGTGCATCACCGCTCGGTTGTGCGAGGCCTTTGCGGGCGTCCTTGATCTGGCGTTTCTTGCGTCGACGGTCCAGGTACAGCAACCAGCCAGTGATGAAAAACAGCGGCATGGTCAGCGCGGCGATGGTCAGGATAATCCGCCCGATCATCCCGAAATAACTGCCGACGTGCAGCGCATAGATACTGGTCAGCAGCTGCGCCTTGAGGCTCTTGTCGCTGTAGCGGTCATGACGGCTGACGATGCCGGTCGCCGGATCGAGGGTGAGCTGGTTCCGTGCCTGGTCGTGGGGGGAATTCTTCAGCAGGTAGAACACCGTTGCCGGTTGCCCGGCCACGGGCGGCATACGCACGTTGTAGGAGGCAAGCCCTGGGCCGGCGGCGCTGTAGATGCTGCTCCATATCGCCGCGTAATCGGCAGTGGGGGCCGGGCCGCTTGGCGCAGGACCGCGACCACTGCGGACCCGTTCGTTCTGCGGCGAATCGGAAAGCAGTCGAGTCAGGCCTTTGTTGTACCACTCGTACGACCAGGATAGCCCGGTGAGCGCTGCCAAAAGATAGAACACCAGGCACCAGGTACCAGCCACTGAGTGCAAATCCCAGTTGAAGCTGCGACCTTTTTTATTCCAGTCCAGGGTCAGCCAGGCGCGCCAGCTTTTCCACTGGCGTGGCCAACGCAGGTACAGGCCGGACAGGCAGAAGAACAGCAGAATCAGGGTACAGGCACCGGTGATCTGCCGGCCGATATCGCCCATGGCCAGGACCCGGTGCAGTTGCAGCATCAGGCCAAAGAAATCCTGGCCGGTGACGTCGCCCATGAACTCGCCGGTGTACGGGTCGAAGTAACGCATCGGCCCGCGACGTTCACCGGGTGGCGCCGTGAAGATCACCCGCGCGGCGTTGCCGCTGTCGGTCTCGACCCAGAGCATCGAGACTTTCTTGCCTGAAGCGCCTTCGATTTTTTCTACCAGCTCGGCAGGCGGCAGTACGCCGGCAATCTGCTTTTCGACGTGCAGCACAGAGGGGTTCAACGCCCGCAGGATTTCATCCTGGAACGATACCGCCGCCCCGGTGATGCCCATCAGGGCCAGGACCAGTCCGGCGCTGATGCCGAAAAACCAGTGCAACTGGAACAGGGATTTCTTCAACACGTCGCTCGCCTTGTTCGTTCAAAAGTCATCATCACGGCGCGCATTATGC
This sequence comes from Pseudomonas sp. F-14 TE3482, assembly GCF_053629455.1. NCBI lineage: Bacteria > Pseudomonadati > Pseudomonadota > Gammaproteobacteria > Pseudomonadales > Pseudomonadaceae > Pseudomonas > Pseudomonas sp. F-14 TE3482. Next base: position 290,040 of record NZ_JBRJII010000001.1, on the reverse strand, counting down.
CGTGAGTTGTCGAGAAGCATTCTTTTTTACACACAAAAGCCCCGTTCACTTAGATGAACGGGGCTTTGGCCTAATGCCAGTCAGTTACGCCGCGGAACCTGTGGGAGCGGGCTTGCCCGCGAAGACGGCGGTACAGTCACCTTTGATGTCGCCCCATACACTGCTTTCGCGGGCAAGCCCGCTCCCACAGGGATTCTCGTTTAACTGACTGGCATTGGGGCTTTGGCCTTTCGCTTCTGTTATCAGAAGTGGAAGTTGGCACTCAGCAGGGCAGTACGGCCCGCTGCAACGTGGGCGTAGTGGTTCTGGAGGATCTGGTCGAAGTAACGCTCGTCGGTCAGGTTCTGTACGTTGAGTTGCAGGTCGACGTTCTTGGTCAGGCGATAGCTGGCCATCGCGTCGTAACGCCAGTAAGACGGGATCTCCACCGAGTTGGCGACGTTGCCGAACTGGGAATCGACGTAGGTCGCACCGGCACCGATGGTCAACTTGTCTGGCACCAGGTCGTAGGTCGACCAGAACGTGAAATTGTTCTGTGGCGTGCTTGGCATGTGGTTGCCTTCATCGGCGGCGAGGGTGGTTTTGACCACTTCGCTGTCCATGTAGGTGTAGCCGCCGAAGACTCTCCAGTTACGGGTCAGCTTGCCGGCGTAGCTCAGTTCCAGGCCATTGACCTGCTGTTCGCCGTCCAGTACTTGCGTGGTGCCGCCGTCTGGATCGTTGATCCGCGCGTTGGTTTTCTCGGTGCGGAACAGCGCGGCGGTCAGCGACAGGTCGTCACCGAAGAAGTCCCACTTGGTGCCGATTTCGTAGTTGCGGTTCTTTTCCGGGTCCAGACGGCTGTTGTTCGCGGCCAGTTCAAGGCCACCGTTGCCGCTGGTTTCGCCGGCCGGGTTGCTGGAGGTCGAGTAGGCCGCGTAGATGCTGCCGTTAGGCAACGGGTTGTAGACCACGCCGATCTGGTAGTTCACCAGGTCGCTGGTGTTCGCACGGGAGAAATCGTTCGCTGGCGCTGTGCTGCTGGCGTTGGCGTGGCCGCTGGATTCGACCTGGTAGTTGTCATAACGCAGGCCCAGGTTCAGGGACCATTGCTCGTTGAACTTCAGGGTATCGAACACGTAGGCCGCGGCGGTTTTGGTGTTGGTGTCAGTGAACGCGGCGCTGTCGGTGATCCTGCCATTCCAGTTATCCCCAGGCGTCGGGTTGTACAGGCTGGTGCAGTCGCCGGAGTTGAACAGGGCGCGGTTGCATCGAGTGCCGCTGGCGGTGGAGGTCAGGGTGTACGGGCGGTTGTGGGTGTCCTGATAGGAAAACTCCAGACCGGTCACCAGACTGTGCTCGATGGCGCCGGTGTTGAACTTGGCGCTCAGGTCGGTCTGGTTGATCCAGCCGCTGGACGTCGAGTTACGGCTCTTCGCACCCCGGTACACGTTGCCATTGACCACGTTGCCCTTGCTGTCGTCCGGGTTGGTGACGATGTAGTCCAGGGTTGAACGGGACATGCGGAAGCTGTTCGAGACGGTCAGGTCTTCATTCAGATCGTGTTCGATCTTGAGGGTGCCGCTGTCATTGGTGGTCTGGCGAAAGTCGCGACCGGTGAGGCCGTAGAAGTTGTCGCGATCGACATGTGCAGGTTTATCGACGTTGTACTTGCTGCGGTTGGGGCTCAATGTCAACGGGATGCCGTAGTCGGGCATGTCGTCGGTCTCGACGTGGTAGTAGCCGACGGTCAAGCGGGTATCGGTGCCCAGGCCGAACGCGAAGGACGGTGCGACGCCCCAGCGACTGACATCCACGGTGTCACGGCCGGCGACGTTGGCTTCGTGCTTCATCAGGTTCAGGCGCAAGGCCGAGGTGTCGGTCATCTGCTGGTTCAGATCAAGGGTGGTGCGCTGGGTCTGGTCCGAGCCCCAGGTGAAGCCGCCGTTGTAGGAATTGCCCAGCTTGGGGGTCTTGCTCACCAGGTTCAGACTGCCACCGGTGGAACCGGCGCCGGTGAAGGCTGAGCCCGGGCCCTTGCTGACTTCGATCGATTCAACGTTGAAGATCTCGCGGCTTTGGGACGCAGGGTCGCGCATGCCGTCGACGAACGTGTCGCTTTCAGCGTTGAAGCCGCGAATGATCGGACGATCGCCGGCCGGGTTGCCGCCTTCGCCAGCACCAAAGGTGATGCCCGGGGTGGTGCGCAGGGCGTCGACCAGACTGGTGGCGCCGGTGTCGCGAATCACTTGTTGCGGAATCACGGTGACGCTTTTCGGCGTCTCGCGCAGTGGCGCGGTGTACTTCTTGGAAGCCGAAGTATCGGTCTTGTAGGAGGTGTCGTACTGCTCGCCCACAACGCTGGTCGCGTCCAGGGAAATCGCATTGTTCGGTGCTTTTTCGTCGGTCTTCTCGGCCGCGAAAACCATGTGGCCCGCAGAGCCGGCAGTGATCGCCACGCCAATTGCAGACGCGAGCAAACGCGGTGAACCGACCGTTAATTGTGGTTGTTGGCGTGACATGTGAATTCCCCTCCCCAAGGATTTGAGGCCGCGGAATGTAGAGTAAATACGTATCTGTATCAATTGCGAAACGTTACTATTCGCGACAAATTTACATTCTTTACAATTTACCTTTACGGTTTTTGCGGTTTCATTCGTCACACGGGTTTTACACAGGCAATAAGAATCAATACCATTGGCGCCCCTTTGCCTTCAGGTGGTCTTTCCATGTTGCTGCACATTCCCGGCGTGTTCGCGAAAGAAGAAGTGCAGCGCATTCGCGAAGCCTTGACGCAGGCGGATTGGGCCGATGGCAAAATCACCGCCGGTTACCAGTCGGCCAAGGCCAAGCACAATCTGCAACTGCCGCAAGGGCATCCGTTGGCCAAGGAAATCGGTGCGGCGATGCTCGAGCGGTTGTGGAAAAATCCGCAGTTCATGTCGGCGGCATTACCGCACAAGGTTTTCCCTCCGTTACTGAACTGCTACACGGCCGGTGGTAGTTTCGACTTCCACATCGACAACGCCGTGCGTCAGCCCAAGGGCAGCATCGAGCGTGTGCGCACCGACCTGTCGGCGACGCTGTTCTTCAGTGAGCCGGAGGACTACGACGGCGGTGAACTGGAAATCCAGGACACCTTCGGCACCCAGCGCGTGAAATTGCCCGCCGGCGACATGGTCCTGTATCCCGGGACCAGCCTGCACAAGGTCAACGCCGTTACTCGCGGCACCCGTTACGCCTCGTTTTTCTGGACGCAAAGCCTGGTGCGTGAAGACAGCCAGCGCGCCTTGCTGTTCGAGATGGACGGGGCGATTCAGCAACTGACCCAGGACATGCCCGACCATCCTTCATTGATCCGCCTGACCGGCACCTATCACAACCTGTTGCGTCGCTGGGTCGAGGTGTAAGTGACGGACTTTCGGTTGCACCGCGAGGAAGTCCTCGACGGCGACCGCCTCAAATCGATGCTCGAAGAAAGCCCGGCGCGAGCGGCTCAGGCGATCCTGATCGCCGCCCGTGAAGGCGTGCTCGATGCTCAGGCGTTGCTCGGGCAGATCCTGCTCGACGGCCGTGGCATCGCTCAGGATCAGCCGCTTGCGCTGCGCTGGTTCGAGATCGCCGCCCAGGGTGGACACTCTATGGCGCGCAACATGCTCGGCCGTTGTCATGAACATGGTTGGGGTTGCACCGCCGATGCTTCGATAGCCGCGGGGCATTATCGTGTTGCCGCTGAAGCCGGACTGGATTGGGCGATGTACAACTACGCCAATCTGCTGGCTACTGGTCGTGGAGTGATCGAGGATCAGGTGCAAGTGCTGAGTCTGTATCGGCAAGCAGCTGAATTGGGCCATGCGAAGTCGATGAACCTGCTGGGGCGTTATCTGGAAGAAGGCCGGGTTTGCCCGGCAGATCCGCAAGCAGCCCGTGACTGGTATCGACGCTCGGCGGTCGGCGGGGATTTTCGTGGGCAATTCAGTTATGCAGCGGTGTTGGCGGATGAAGGCAAGATAGACGAGGCGCTGGGCTGGCTGCACAAGGCACTGGATGGCGGGAATCTGAATTTCTTGCGGGTGGCGAGCAAAGCACTGTTGAACGCGGTGAATCCGCAAATTCGCAAGTTGGCCGAAGACTACACGCAACGCTGCGCAGAGCTGAACCTGTAGGAGCTGCCGAAGGCTGCGATCTTTTGATCGTTCCCACGCAGAGCGTGGGAACGATCATCGCAGACACAAAAAAGCCCATGACAGGTCATGGGCTTTTTGATTTCTGCGTGTAGCGCTTATACGTAGAAAGATTTCAGTGGCGGGAAGCCATTGAACTCAACAGCGCTGTAGCTGGTGGTATACGCACCGGTCGACAGCCAGTACAAACGGTCACCGATCGCCAGGTTCAGCGGCAGGCCGTACTTGTAGTTTTCGTACATGATGTCGGCGCTGTCGCAGGTTGGACCGGCGATGACCACTTCTTCCATCTCGCCTTTCTTCTCGGTCCAGATCGGGAACTTGATGGCTTCGTCCATGGTTTCGATCAGGCCAGAGAATTTGCCCACATCCGTGTACACCCATCGCTCGACGGCGGTACGGGATTTACGCGCGACCAGCACCACTTCACTGACCAGGATGCCGGCGTTGGCAATCAGCGAGCGGCCTGGCTCGAGGATGATTTCCGGCAGGTCGTCGCCGAAGTCTTCCTTGAGGAAACGGATGATTTCTTCAGCGTAGGTTTCCAGGCTGTTGGTGCGGGTGATGTAGTTGGCCGGGAAGCCACCGCCCATGTTGATCAGCTTCAGGTGAATACCGTCTTCTTCTTTCAGGCGTTCGAAGATCACTTTGACCTTGGCGATCGCCGCATCCCAGACGCTGATGTCGCGCTGCTGCGAACCAACGTGGAACGAGATGCCGTAAGGCACCAGGCCCAGGTCGCGAGCAAGGATCAGCAGGTCCATGGCCATGTCGGTCTGGCAGCCGAATTTACGCGACAGTGGCCAGTCAGCGGTGGTCGAGCCTTCAGTCAGGATGCGCACGTAGACTTTCGAGCCCGGAGCTGCCTTGGCAATGTTGCGCAGGTCAGCTTCGGAGTCGGTGGCGTACAGACGCACGCCCTTGTCGTAGAAGTAGCGAATGTCTTTGGATTTCTTGATGGTGTTGCCGTAGCTGATGCGATCCGGGCCGACGCCCTGGTTCATCACTTTGTCGAGCTCGTAGATCGAGGCGATGTCGAAGTTCGAACCTTTTTCTTTGAGCAGGTCGATGATTTCAACGGCCGGGTTGGCCTTGACTGCGTAGTAGACCTTGGCGAATTCGAAACCGGCGCGCAGGTCGTCGTAGGCCTGGCTGATCATCGCGGTGTCGATCACCACGAACGGGGTTTCTTGTTTGTCGGCGAAGGCCTTCATTTTCTGGAAGGTATCGCGCGCGAAATAGTCTTCGACGTTGATCGACATGCTGGGAACTCCTACTGGCAAACTGAAATTATCAATGGGTGCAAATGAACGCCCTCCGTATCCCCACTTTGGTTCGCCTACTTCCCAAGGCATGTCGCCGAAAGCAAAAAGGCCATGGGAGGCGGTGCTTTCCCTTGGCCTTGCTGTCTCGTCGTCAGTACTTGAGCCGGATGGATCGTTTCCAGCATGGACGTTCGGCGCGAACTTTAGGGCGTGAGGAGCTCGAGATCAACAAAAAATGTCGCGTTTTTGCACGCATCCGTCGTGCGGTGCCGCTCTGTCTCTGATGTAACCGACCCACATGACAGGTTGATGTTCCCCCTGATCCTTCATTTTTCGTCGGGTGCAGTGATCGACGAGATGGTTATAAGTGGTGGGTTTTAATCTCGAACAATTATGGCCAAGGCATCATTACTGTTATTTCTAGCAGGTGTGGGATGGCTGCGATCTTATTAAGGTAACAACACTTTTATTTTATCTGTGGGCTCTTTCGGCCACGTTATCAAAATGGACAGCTGTCGCTGTGGTGCTGTGTGTTTGTTTCTACCTTGAATATTAGTCGCAGGGAGTGCATGAAGATGAATAGAATAATTGTCTGGTTGATGGCATTGGTGCTGGTTGGCTGTGCGACTCAAGAAGTTGCACCGGTCAAGGTGCAGGGTTCCGATGAGCAAGTTATCGAGTCTTCCGCGGTCGGTACATTGGGCGCGGCATCCGGCCCGGTGACCGCGCAATACCTCACGGAACGTTACCACAATAAGGTGAACATGTGCGGCAATAACCCTTCTGCACCGGCCTTCCTGTGTTCGGGCGTGCTGTTACGTGCCACCCAACACTCCACCCAATTTCACTTCTGGAACCCGAATCCCGCAGCTACCGGGGTTTCGTTTTCCTATCTGCGGGCGGACGCCAAGTTTAACAAACTGGTGTTTGGCTACAATAATGGCTTTATTTTTTATCCGATATTTTTTGCTCCTGTCGATAAGATGGATCCGGAAATACTCTGTTTTTTTCCGGTGGATGGGGCAACTAACAGTCGGGATCAGCAAGGTTGTGGGCAGGTATCTGGTCTTCCCTCGGGGCGGGAGTGTCAGTCTCAAGGTATTAACAGCGCAGCTCAATATATTGTTCATTACAATAGCTACCCGAACAAGTATGGATATCTGTGCGGGTTTAACGTGCGCGACACTTTGAATCAGGGGGCAACCACTGCCTTCAATGAAGCGATTAAAGCACAGGGGATGGGTGGCACCTTTGCTTTCAATACGCAGAACGAATTCCGCATGGCCAAATGGGCTCAGAATATGGGTAAAACCCTCCCGGTCGAGGCGGTTTTCTATATCAACGATGCCGGTAAGGCGGGGGCGCAATATGACCAGCGAGACTTCAAGACGCAAACCGGCATCTGGATCCCGATGATCCGTATAACGTTTCCGCAAACGACGACTGCTGATGCGATCTTCCAGTTCATTCCCGCCGATCAGGCGATCTCCTCCTGATTGAACAACTTGGCCGCGCTCCCACAGGTACGGCGGAGAACCTGCAGGAGCGAGGCTTGCCCGCGAAGACGTCAGATCAGGCGACAGCAGTCTCGGCCGGCGAAACAATACTGGTCTTGCCCCCACGAGACTTACCGGAGCTCAAGTACTCGGCAATCGATTCCTGAGTCACCTCACCCAGGAACACCCGCTCGGCATCCATCACCGGCAGCCACGAGCGGTTGAACTCGTACATGCGCGACAGCAGGATGCGCAAATGCTCGTCGTACGCCGCGGTGGCGTTGAACTCACGCAGGTATTGCGCGCAGGTGCCGGTCTGGCGGTGCAGGTCGCGACGACGCACGTAGCCCAAGGCCTTGTTCTCGGCACAGGTAACCACCACGTAGCGACGGTCCAGTTCGTCCATCAATTCCAGCGCATCGGCCACTGGCGTTTCCGGGCTCACCGAAGGCGCGTTGTCCGCTGCATCTTCGGCTTTCACCAGCAACAGGCGCTTGAGGGTGCTGTCCTGGCCGACGAAGTTGCTGACAAAGTCGTCCGCCGGGTGCGCGAGCAGCGTGTCCGGATGGTCGATTTGCATCAGTTTCCCAGCACGGAAAATCGCGATCTTGTCGCCGAGCTTGATCGCTTCGTCGATGTCGTGGCTGACCATGATCACGGTCTTGTTCAGTGCCCGTTGCATCTCGAAGAACTCGTTCTGAATCATCTCGCGGTTGATCGGGTCGACCGCGCCGAACGGCTCGTCCATCAACAACAGCGGCGCATCCGCTGCCAGCGCGCGAATCACGCCGATCCGCTGCTGCTGGCCACCGGACAATTCACGCGGGTAGCGAGTCAGATACTGCTTGGGTTCGAGCTTGATCATGCTCATCAACTCGCGAGCGCGGTCGTGGCATTTCTGTTTGTCCCAGCCCAGCAGGCGCGGAACGATGGTGATGTTTTCCTCGATGGTCATGTTCGGGAACAGACCGATCTGCTGGATCACATAACCGATGTTGCGACGCAGGGTGACGGCGTCGAGGTCAGTGGTGTCTTCGCCGTTGATCAGGATCCTGCCCGAGGTTGGCTTGATCAGGCGGTTGATCATCTTCAGCGTGGTGCTTTTACCGCAACCCGATGGCCCGAGGAACACACAGATTTCGCCTTCATTGACGGTCAGGCTCACCGAGTCCACGGCTTTCACATCTTTGCCGTTGCTTTGGAAGGTCTTGCTGAGGTTTTGAAGTTCGATCATTTGAGCAGTCCTTTTGGAGTCAGCGTGCGTTGCAGCCATTGCAGAAGCAGGTCGGCGAAGATGGCCAGAAGACTGACCAGCACGGCGCCGACAATCAGCATCGACATGTCGCTGCGGCTGATGGAAGCGAGAATGAGTACACCGAGGCCACCGGCGCCGATGGTCGCGGCGATGGTCATCACGCCGATGTTCATGACCACGGCGGTGCGCACGCCGGCGAGGATCACTGGCACGGCAATCGGCAGTTCGACCATGCGCAGGCGCTGGCCGAAGGTCATGCCGATGCCACGCGCCGCTTCACGAATGCCAGGTTCCACGCCGGTCAGCGCCAGGTAGGTGTTACGCATGATCGGCAGCAACGAGTACAGAAACACTGCGGTGATCGCCGGCATCGGGCCGAGGCCCTGGCCGAATTTCGAATAGAACGGCAGCAGCAGGCCGAACAGCGCAATCGATGGCACGGTCAGCAACACCGTAGCGCTGGCTTGCAACGGGCCGGCCAGTGTCGGGAAGCGGGTCATCAGGATGCCCAACGGCACGCCGACCACAATCGCCAGGGTCACGGCGATGCCAACCAGGGTGATGTGCTGCCAGGTCAGGTGCAAAACCTGCGGCCAATCGAGATGGGAAAAGGCGTTGAGAAATTCCATGTCTTTTCCTCCTTAGTTCAATGGATGTTGGCGCAGGAAATCTGCAGCAACGGATGAAGGACTTTCGTGATCGACATCGACCCGCGCGTTGAGCTGACGCATGGTGGCGTCGTCGAACAGTTCGGCCAGCGGCTTGAGCTCTTCGGCGAGTTTCGGGTGGGCGTCGAGGTAAACCTGACGCACCACCGGCGCGGCGGTGTAGTCCGGGAAGTAATGCTTGTCGTCTTCCAGCAGCTTCAGCTTGAAGGCGTTCAAGCGACCGTCGGTGGTGTAGACCAGACCGGCGAACACCTGGCCATTGCGCAGGGCGGTGTAGACCAAACCAGCATCCATCTGCCGGATGTTGTTGCGGGTCAGGTTCATGCCGTAGAGATCCACCATGCCATCGAGACCGTCGGAACGGTTGGCAAACTCGGTGTCCAGGGCGACGAGGTGATTGGTCTTCGCCTCAGCCTGCAGCACAGTGTTCAGCTCGCTGATGGTGTTGATCTGCGGATACGCTTTTGCGGTGTTTTCCGGCAGTGCCAGGGCGTAGGTATTGCTGAACTTCGACGGGGTGAGCCAGACCAGGCCTTTTTTTGCGTCGAGTTCTTTCACCCGGGCGTAAGACTGAGCGCTATCGAGCTTGTCGGTGATGTGGTTGTAAGCCACCAGCGACACGCCGGTGTATTCCCACATCAAGTCCAGCTGACCACTTTCGTGGGCGCTGCGGGCGAGATTACTGCCCAGACCGCCGGTCACTTGGGTGTCATAACCCTTGGTGCGCAGGTATTGGGAAGTGATTTCCGCCAGCAGGGTTTGTTCAGTGAACACCCGGGCGCCGATGCGGATCACGGGTTTTTCAGCGGCTTGGGCAAATCCTGCGAACAGCAGGGCGCAGCCTAAAAATAAGCAGATTTTTTTCATGTTAATTCCTTTGCCGAGGCTTAAGACGGGCGCAAGCCGCGTTCGAGCCAGAGGCGACTGGCGAGTGTCACCAGTCCGTCGAGCAGCAAGGCCAGCAGGGCGGTGCAGGCCGCGCCGAGCAGCAGTTGCGGCTGATTGTTCAGGGCGATGCCGGGGAAAATCAGGCTGCCCAGGCTGTTGGCGCCAATCAGGAACGCCAGCGGTGCGGTACCGACGTTGATCGCCAGTGCCACGCGCACGCCGCCAATGATGATCGGCACGGCGTTCGGCAGTTCGACCCGCCATAGCACCTGAGTCGGTGTCATGCCGATGCCGACGGCTGCTTCCTTGAGTGAACCCTGGACGTTTTTCAGCCCTTCGTAGGTGTTGCGCACAATCGGCAACAGTGAGGCGAGGAACAAGGCGAAGATCGCAGGGCCGCTGCCGATGCCGAGGATACCCAGGGCGATGGCCAGTACGGCGAGAGGCGGCACGGTGTTGCCGATGTTGAAGATCTGCATGAAGCGTTCGGCGCGGCCAACCATGGTCGGGCGGCTGAGGAAGATACCGGCGGGTATGCCCACTACAAGGGCGGCCAGCATGGAAACGAGGACGAGAATCAGATGAGCTTGCAGGTAAAACAACAAATCGTCGCGGTACTGTTCGATCGTGTTGATGCCAATCCAGTGGACCAGCAGGGCCAGAAGGGCGACGACAACCGCACCTCCTATCAGCCCCTTGCCATAGCGAATAGCCACAGGCGGACTCCTTTTTTCAGTCGGCGGACACCGCTTCGTGTGGCAATGCCATTCCTGGCTGCCGAAGACAGTGTTCGCGAAAAGCAGCTCTATCAGTGCCGGTAAAACGGCATGAAATCGAGCCATAAGCGCAGCCTCGTCAGGCTAACTTGCTGATTTTTCAACCCTGACGAATAGCCGTAACAGGGGAGTGGACGCCTCCACGCTCCGAAAGGTTCCCATCTGAAGCAGCATTTGGCCACCCCTAATGTGCTCAACGGTTCGGTTCTTCGATGAAGTTGGGCTATAATCGCGGCCCTTTTTTGAATCACCTGCCAGGCGATTTCCCATGACCAAACAGGCCGCCGAAGTCGCGAAACGCCGCACTTTCGCCATTATTTCCCACCCCGATGCCGGTAAAACCACCATCACCGAGAAGCTCTTGCTGATGGGCAAGGCGATTGCGATTGCGGGCACGGTGAAATCTCGAAAATCCGACCGCCATGCCACCTCCGACTGGATGGAAATGGAAAAGCAGCGTGGTATCTCGATTACCACGTCGGTCATGCAGTTCCCGTATCGCGATCACATGATCAACCTGCTCGACACCCCGGGCCACGAAGACTTCTCCGAAGATACCTACCGCACCCTGACAGCGGTGGACTCGGCATTGATGGTCCTCGACGGCGGTAAGGGTGTAGAGCCACGGACCATCGCCCTGATGGACGTCTGCCGTCTGCGTGACACGCCGATCGTCAGCTTCATCAACAAACTCGACCGTGACATTCGCGACCCGATTGAACTGCTCGACGAAATCGAAGCGGTCCTGAAGATCAAGGCTGCGCCGATCACCTGGCCGATCGGCTGCTACCGCGATTTCAAGGGCGTTTATCACCTCGCCGACGACTACATCATCGTCTACACCGCTGGTCACGGCCACGAGCGCACCGACGTGAAAATCATCGAGAAGCTCGACTCCGATGAAGCCCGCGCGCACTTGGGCGACGAGTACGACCGCTTCGTGGATCAGCTGGAACTGGTGCAGGGCGCCTGCCACGAATTCAATCAACAGGAATTCCTCGACGGCCAACTGACACCGGTATTCTTCGGTACTGCATTGGGCAACTTCGGTGTCGATCACGTGCTCGACGCCGTGGTCAACTGGGCGCCGAAACCGCTGGCCCGTGTCGCCAACGAGCGCACCGTGGAACCGGTTGAAGAGAAATTCTCAGGTTTCGTGTTCAAGATCCAGGCGAACATGGACCCGAAACACCGCGACCGCATCGCCTTCATGCGTATCTGCTCCGGCAAGTACGAAAAAGGCATGAAAATGCGCCACGTGCGCACCGGTAAAGACGTGCGGATCGGCGATGCGCTGACCTTCTTCTCCTCCGAGCGTGAGCAACTGGAAGAAGCCTTCGCTGGCGACATCATCGGTTTGCACAACCACGGCACCATCCAGATCGGCGACACCTTCACCGAAGGCGAAGTCCTGGGCTTCACCGGCATTCCGCACTTCGCCCCGGAACTGTTCCGTCGTGTGCGTCTGCGTGATCCGCTGAAATCCAAGCAACTGCGTCAGGGCTTGCAGCAACTGGCCGAAGAAGGCGCCACTCAGGTGTTCTTCCCAGAGCGCAGCAACGACATCATCCTGGGTGCCGTCGGTGTGCTGCAGTTCGACGTGGTCGCCAGCCGTTTGAAAGAGGAATACAAGGTTGAGTGCTCGTACGAGCCGATCACTGTTTATTCCGCACGCTGGATTGATTGCGACGATAAGAAGAAGTTCGAGGAATTCCGGGTCAAGGCCGTGGAAAACCTTGCGGTCGATGGTGGTGGTCACCTGACCTACCTGGCTCCGACGCGGGTCAACCTGGCGCTGATGGAAGAGCGTTGGCCGGATGTGAAATTCAGGGCGACGCGTGAGCATCATTAAGCGCTGAGTCGTAACACCAAAGCCCCGATGCGTAAGCCTCGGGGCTTTTTTATTGACCAATAAATTTCCCTGTGGCGAGGGAGCTTGCTCCCGCTGGGCTGCGAAGCGGCCCCAAAACCATTCACTGTGGTAGTTCAGTCAAACTGCATTCTTCGGGTTTACGTCTGCTGCGCAGCCGAACGGGAGCAAGCTCCCTCGCCACGGGTTATCACTGATTTTGAAATTGCTGTTCGGCATAATTCATATTCCAAACCAATCTCCCTGCCAACGGGATTTTCTGCTACCCGGTAGCGTGCTGTCTGGAGAACCCGGTCAATCGGAACTAAATTTCATTCATTACCTGTCAGGCATCCGTGCTTCACCCCACAAAGGATGGAATCGGCTATGAGTATTTACCAACGCATTGTGTTGTTGCTTAAGGTTTTGGTGCTGCTGTCCCTCGGCACATCGGCGGTGGCGTGGGCGGAATGTGAGAACCACGAAACACAGGCCTTGAACGGGCAAGGCGTGCACAGCGAGCAGATGATCGCTGCGACCGAATCAGGCGATGATGATCCAGACGCCGATGAGGAAGAGGATGAGGAAGACACGCAAACGTAAATCACGGACAAAAGAAAACCCCTCCTGCCTGACTGATGCGCAGTCTGGCGGAAGGGGTCTGGTCAACTCGGTCCCTGTGGGAGCGGGCTTGTTCGCGAAAGCAATCTGTCAGTCGACAGTGATGGTGACTGAAACACCGACTTCGCGAGCAAGCTCGCTCTCATTTTTTCAGGCCGTTTTTACGCCGCGCCGTCGAGGAATTGCTCGGCGTAGTGGCAAGCCACCTGGCGAGTGTCGACCAGGCGCAGGAGCGGTTCTTCTGTGGTGCAGCGCTCGGTCGCATACGGGCAGCGCTTATGGAAAGCGCAGCCGGACGGCGGGTTCAGCGGGTTTGGCAGCTCGCCGACGATCTTGATTTTCGGCTTGGCCGGGTCCGGGTGGATAGTCGGGGTCGCCGACAACAGCGCCTGGGTGTAGGGGTGCAGAGGGCGAGTGTAGATGTCCTCTTTCGGGCCCATTTCCACCGGACGACCGAGGTACATCACCATCACGTGATCGGCGACGTGGCGCACCACCGCCAGGTTGTGGGAGATGAACACGTAAGCGGTGTTGAACTCTTGCTGCAAATCCATGAACAGGTTGAGTACCTGCGCCTGGATCGACACGTCCAGCGCCGAGGTCGGTTCATCCGCCACCAGCACTTTGGGTTGCAGCATCATCGCGCGGGCCAGGGCAATCCGCTGACGTTGACCGCCGGAGAACATGTGCGGGTAGCGCTGGTAATGCTCAGGCCGCAAGCCCACCTGTTTCATCATCGCCTGGACTTTTTCGCGACGTTCCGAGGCGCTCAGGTTGGTGTTGATCAGCAGCGGTTCGGCGAGCTGATCACCGATTTTCTGCCGTGGGTTCAGCGACGCGTACGGGCTCTGGAACACCATCTGCACGTCTTTGCGCAGTTGCTTGCGCTGAGCCTTGTCGGCACCCGCGACTTCCTGCCCGGCGATTTTCAAGGAGCCGGAGGACGGTTCTTCGATCAGCGTCAGGGCCCGGGCCAAGGTGGATTTGCCACAACCCGATTCGCCCACAACGGCGAGGGTCTTGCCGGCTTCCAGTTCGAACGACACACCGTTGAGGGCGCGCACGGTCGCATGACCCTTGAACAGGCCACGGGACACTTCGTAGTGACGGGTCAGGTTGCGGGCGGTAAGTACGACGGCCATTACGCCACCTCCTGATTCAGCGGGTAGAAGCAGCGGGCGAGGCTGTTGCTTTTCGGGTCAAGGGCCGGACGCTGGGTGCGGCAGTTGTCCTGCACGTACGGGCAGCGCGGCGACAACAGGCAGCCTTGCGGGCGGTCGTAACGACCGGGAACGATGCCCGGCAATGTCGATAGGCGCGCGGCGCCCAGGCTGTGTTCCGGAATCGCCTTGAGCAGTGCTTCGCTGTACGGGTGCGCCGGAATGTCAAACAGTTGTGGCACCTGACCGACTTCAACCGCTTGGCCTGCGTACATCACGCACACGCGCTGGGCGGTTTCGGCCACGACCGCGAGGTCGTGGGTGATCAGCACCAGGCCCATGTTCTGCTCTTTCTGCAGGGCCAGCAGCAGGTCCATGATCTGCGCCTGAATCGTTACGTCCAGCGCGGTGGTCGGTTCGTCGGCGATCAGCAGTTTCGGTTCGCCGGCAATCGCCATGGCGATTGCAACACGCTGGCTCATGCCGCCGGAGAGTTGATGCGGATAGGCGTCCATACGGCTGGCGGCGCCCGGGATTTCCACTTTTTCCAGCAGTTCGATGGCACGCTTGCGGGCGTCCTTGCGGGACATTTTCAGGTGCAGGCGCAGCACTTCTTCGATCTGGAAACCGACGGTGTAGCTCGGGTTCAGCGCGGTCATCGGGTCCTGGAAAACCATGGCCAGGTCTTTGCCGACGATTTGCCGACGCTGACGGTTGCTGAGCTTGAGCATGTTCTTGCCGTCGAAATTCAGGGCGTCGGCGGTGACGATCCCCGGATGCTCGATCAGGCCCATCAGCGCCATCATGGTCACGGACTTTCCGGAACCCGATTCGCCAACGATAGCCAGCACTTCGCCCTTGTCCACGGTAATGTCGAGACCGTCGACCACCGGAACGGCGTTGGCGTCGCCGAAGCGAACGTTGAGATTCTTGATTTCTAACAGT
Organism: Pseudomonas sp. F-14 TE3482; assembly: GCF_053629455.1. Taxonomy (NCBI): domain Bacteria; kingdom Pseudomonadati; phylum Pseudomonadota; class Gammaproteobacteria; order Pseudomonadales; family Pseudomonadaceae; genus Pseudomonas; species Pseudomonas sp. F-14 TE3482. The sequence continues at coordinate 274,954 of NZ_JBRJII010000001.1, read as the reverse complement.
GACATTTGAATCTCCTCAGGCGGCGTTCTTGAGTTTCGGGTCCAGCGCATCGCGCAGGCCGTCGCCCATCAAGTTGATTGCCAGCACGCTGAGCAAAATGGTCAAACCAGGCAAGCTCACCACCCACCAGGCACGTTCGATGTAGTCACGAGCCGAAGCCAGCATGGTGCCCCACTCAGGTGTTGGCGGTTGTACGCCAAGGCCGAGGAAGCCCAGTGCCGCGGCATCGAGAATTGCCGAAGAAAAACTCAAGGTGGCCTGAACGATCAGCGGCGCCATGCAGTTGGGCAGCACGGTGACGAACATCAGGCGTGGCAGACCGGCACCGGCCAGGCGCGCGGCGGTCACGTAGTCGCGGTTCAATTCGCCCATCACCGCGGCGCGGGTCAGACGAACATAGGACGGCAACGAAACCACGGCGATGGCAATAATGGTGTTGATCAGGCCAGGGCCGAGGATGGCGACAATCGCCACGGCCAGCAGCAGGGACGGCAGGGCCAGCATGATGTCCATCAGACGCATGATGGTCGGGCCGAGCACGCGCGGGAAGAACCCGGCGAACAGACCCAACAGGATGCCCGGAATCAGCGACATCACCACCGACGACAAGCCGATCAGCAAGGACAGGCGCGAACCGTTGATCAGCCGCGACAGCAGGTCGCGACCCAGTTCATCGGTGCCGAGCAGGAACTGGATTTGCCCGCCTTCCAGCCAGGACGGCGGGGTCAGCAGGAAGTCGCGGTATTGCTCGCTTGGGTCATGCGGTGCAACCCATGGCGCGAAAATCGCGCAGAAGATCACCAGCAGCATGAACATCAGGCCGGCGACGGCGCCTTTGTTCCTGGAGAACGCGTGCCAGAATTCTTTATACGGGGACGGGTACAGCAGGCTTTGATCGACTGCTACCGGTGTAATGAGAGTGGTCATGGTCTTGATCTCAGCGCTGATGACGGATGCGTGGGTTGGCAAAGCCGTAGAGGATGTCCACCACGAAGTTGACCAGGATCACCAGGCAGGCGATTAACAGGATGCCGTTCTGCACCACGGGATAGTCCCGTGCGCCAATGGCTTCGATCAGCCATTTGCCGATGCCGGGCCAGGAGAAAATGGTTTCGGTCAGGACCGCACCGGCCAGCAGCGTGCCGACTTGCAGGCCGACCACGGTCAGTACCGGAATCAATGCGTTACGCAGGCCGTGAACGAACACCACGCGCGATGGCGACAGGCCTTTGGCGCGGGCGGTACGGATGTAGTCTTCACGCAGCACTTCGAGCATCGACGAGCGGGTCATCCGCGCGATCACCGCCAGCGGGATGGTACCGAGCACGATGGCCGGCAGGATCAGGTGATGCAGGGCATCGAAGAAGGCCCCGACGTCATCGGCCAGCAGCGTATCGATCAGCATGAAACCGGTGCGCGGCTCGATGTCGTAGAGCAGGTCGATCCGCCCGGACACCGGGGTCCAGCCCAGGCTCACCGAGAAGAACATGATCAGGATCAGGCCCCACCAGAAGATCGGCATCGAGTATCCCGCCAGGGAGACGCCCATCACCCCGTGGTCGAACAGGGATCCTCGCTTGAGTGCCGCAATCACCCCGGCCAGAAGGCCCAGGATGCCTGCGAATAACAGGGCGGCCATGGACAGTTCCAGGGTCGCGGGGAATAGAGAGCTGAACTCGGTCCAGACGCTTTCACGGGTACGCAGGGATTCGCCGAGATCGCCGTGGGCCAACTTGCCGATGTAATCCAGGTATTGGGCATACAGGGGTTTGTTCAGACCTAGGCGTTCCATTGCCTGAGCATGCATTTCGGGGTCGACTCTACGTTCGCCCATCATTACTTCCACGGGGTCGCCTGGAATCATGCGAATCAACGCGAAAGTCAGCAAGGTGATGCCGAAGAACGTGGGGATCAATAACCCCAATCGGCGGGCAATAAAACTAAACATCGTGTGGTGTACCTCATCAGCCGGTTAGGCGTGCCCGGCAGCGCTGGGGTCAGCGATGCCGGGCGTTTCTTATCTACTTCACCTGGGTGGTGGCGAAGTTATTGGTTGTCAGAGGACTCTGGTGGTAGCCCTCGACGTTTTTGCGCATTGCCGTGAACATTTTCGGATAAGCCATGGGAATCCATGGCTGGTCCTTGTCGAAAACTTCCTGCGCTTGTTCGTAGAGCGCCGCCCTGGCAGCCGGGTCAGTGCCGCCGCGAGCCTTGTCGATCAAGTCCTGGAATTCCTTGTTGCACCACCGGGCGTAGTTTTCGCCGTTTTTCGCTGCGTCGCAACTCAGGTTCGGCGTAAGAAAGTTATCCGGGTCGCCGTTATCGCCGGCCCAGCCTGCCGATACCAGGTCGTGTTCGCCATTCTTGGCACGTTTGAGCATCTCTCCCCATTCCATGACACGGATGTCGAGCTTGATCCCGATCTGTGCCAGATCCGACTGCATCATTTGCGCGCCCAGCAGTGGATTAGGGTTGGTGGGGCCACCGCCGTTGCGGGTAAACAGCGTCAGCACGGTACCTTCCGGTACACCCGCTTCCTTGAGAAGTTCACGGGCCTTACCAAGGTCGCGCGGTGGGTTTTTCAGTTTGTCGTTGAAGCCTAGCAGGGTCGGAGGATAGGGGACGGTACCAATGACGGCGTTGCCCTTGCCGTACAAACTAGTGACGTAAGTCGGCTTGTCGAATGCAATGTTTATCGCCTTGCGTACGCGTACATCGCTCATGTATTTACGGCTGGTATTCATCGCGGTGTAGCTGGTGGTCATTGCAGCCAGTTCGTCGACCTTCAGGTTCTGGTCGGCCTTGATGCTAGGGACATCATCGGGTTTGGGATACAACGCGATCTGGCATTCGTTGGCCTTCAGTTTTTGCAGGCGCACGTTGTTGTCGATGGTGATCGCGAATATGAGCGGATCAGCCGGGGGCTTGCCACCGAAGTAATCCGGGTTGGCCTTGAAGCGGACTTGAGCATCCTTGGCGTAGCGCTGGAAGACGAACGGGCCGGTGCCAATCGGCTTGCTGTTCAGGTCGCCGGCCTTGTTGGCCTTGAGCAACTGATCGGCGTACTCGGCGGAGTAGATCGAGGAGAAGGCCATGGCGATGTCGGCCAGGAACGGCGCTTCACGGCGGGTCAGGGTGAATTTGACCGTGTCGTCGTCGACTTTCTCGACGCTTTTGAGCAGCTCTTTGAAGCCCATGCTTTCAAAGTACGGGAAGCCCACGCTCGACAGTTTGTGCCATGGGTGTTTCGGGTCCAGCTGACGCTGGAAGCTCCAGACCACGTCGTCGGCATTCATGTCGCGGGTCGGCTTGAAGTAATCGGTGGTGTGGAACTTGACGCCTTTGCGCAGGTGGAACGTGTAGGTCAGACCGTCATCGCTGATGTCCCACGACTCGGCCAGTGCCGGGATCACTTCAGTGGTGCCGGGCTTGAAGCCCACCAGACGGTTGAAGATGGTTTCGGACACCGCATCGCCTGTGACTGCAGTCGTGTACTGGACCATATCGAAGCCTTCCGGGCTGGCTTCGGTACAGACCACCAAGGGTTTGGCCGAGGCGCCGACGGCGACACTCAGCAACGCGGCAGCGATGGCCGCTCGTAGGGGAAGCATTTTCATCTAGAGCCCTCTGCAATCGGTTGAACAGAAAAGCCAGACGGCCGACTCATCATGAGTCAGCCGCCGGCATGGGTTTTACAAAATGTTGAACGGGATGGTGGTCACGAGACGGAACTCGTTGATGCTGCCATCCGCCTGGTTTTCGCTGGCGCGGTGAGCGGTGTAGGTCGCGCGAATAGCGGTGGCCTTGAGTGGACCGCTCTGCACGGCGTACGAAGCACCGATGCCATATTCATAGTGGTGTTCACCGTCCTGGGACTGGATACCGTCGTAACCCTTGCCTGCTACGCCTTCGTTACCGGTGTAGTGAGTGCCGTCGATGCCCCAGCCGCGAGCCTGGTAGATGTTGAACTTCAGGCCAGGCACGCCGTATTCGGCCATGTTCAGACCGTAGGCAATCTGGAAGGACTTCTCGTTCGGGCCGTTGAAGTCCGACAGCAGGGAGTTGGCCAGGTAGATGCCGTTGGTTTCGTGCAGGTAGTCGAAGTACTCGTTACCGTTAATTTCCTGGTAAGAGAAGGTCAGGCTGTGAGCCTGGTGGGTCAGGCCGAACGACAGGGAGTAGGTGTCGTTATCGATCTGCCCGATAAGGGCTTTACCTTCTTCCTGGGTTTTGTAGTAGTTCAGGCCGGTGGTCAGGCTCAGGACCTGGCTGTCGCCCAGCACATGGGTGGCGCCGAAGTAGTACTGGTTCCACAGGTCTTCAGCCTGGGTGCCCCACAGACTGGTGGTCAGGCTGGCAAATGGCGTGTAAGTGATACCGGCCGTGTGGACGTGATCGGTTTCAACGATGCCGTTGGCGTATTCGGTGCGGAACTTGCGTTGGCTTTGTTCGGTTCGTGGCGAGTTGCGATCGAACGTGCCGATGTCGAAGCTCAGGTTTTCCAGCTCTTCGCTGTGCAGGCTCACACCCTGGAAGCTTGAAGGCAATGCACGGTTACCGATGACATCGACCATCGGGCTGCTGAAGTTCTGGCGGCCGGCAGTGAGGGTGGTGTTGGACACGCGGGCCTTGACGTTGGCCAGGCCCAGCTTGCTCCACTGGCCGACGGCGTCGCCACCTTCCTCGGTCAGTGTGCGGTTGTTGCCCGCGCCAGAACGGGTACCCGGTGCGCCGCCATTATTGGACGCCAGATCCTTGCGATCACGATCCAGAGCAATGGCGTTGTAGGCCGCCACTTCGGTGCTGAAACCTACGGTGCCTTCGGTGAAACCGGAGTTGTACTTGAGGATAGTGCCCTGAACCCAATTGATACGACGATCAGTCGGGGTCGATACACCATTCTTCTTGTAGCTGAACGTGGCGCCGCGCTTCAGTTGCTCATTGGCGTACCAGTTACGCGTGCTGCCGGTGATCGATTGGCCTTCGACAAAGCCTGTGGCTTCACTCTGGGCACTTTTCTCTTTAACGGTAACCGGCGTAAATGCCTGGCTTTGGGATTCTGCGTACGCCGTAGCGGTCACGCTGCTGATGGCCAAGGCCAATAACGCGGTGCTGCTCAGTTTCATGGGTGAAGCTCCTTGTTTTCTTTTTTTATGCCGGTCTTTTTTTGGTGATCCGGCTATTTGGTTAGAACACATTTAAGGCATTGCAAACGTTTGCTACAGGCCAGATTGGCGAATTACGGCAATACGCTTGCGTGGGAGCGCAAGCCGCCCCCAGCGATTCTGGCTAATCGGTTATTGGTCGATACTGACGCCCGAGAACACGTTACGACCGAAAGGACTCACCTTGAATCCTTCGACTTTGGCGCTCAACGGCTGGTTGACCGTCGAGTGGGCGACCGGCGTGATGGGCACCTGCTGCTTGAGGTACTGTTGCGCCTGTTTGTAGAGCACCGTGCGCTGGTCACGGTCAGTGACGACTTTGGCCTGCTTGATCAGCTTGTCGTAAGCCGGATCACACCACATGGAGTAGTTGTTGCCGCCAATGGCATCGCAGCTGTACAGCGTGCCGAGCCAGTTGTCCGGGTCGCCATTGTCACCGGTCCAGCCGATCAGGCTGATGTCGTGCTCGCCGTTCTTGGTGCGCTTGATGTACTCGCCCCATTCGTAGCTGACGATCTTGACCTTGAGGCCGATCTTCGCCCAATCCGCCTGGAGCATTTCGGCCATCAACTTGGCGTTGGGGTTGTACGGACGCTGAACCGGCATGGCCCAGAGAGTGATTTCGGTGCCTTCCTTGACGCCGGCGGCCCTGAGCAATTCCTTGGCCTTTTCCGGGTTGTAGGCGGCGTCTTTAATTGTCTCGTCGTAGGACCATTGAGTCGGTGGCATGGCGTTCATTGCCAGTTGACCGGCGCCTTGATAGACGGCGTTGAGAATGCCTTGCTTGTTAACCGCCATGTCCAGCGCCTGGCGCACTTCGAGCTGATCGAACGGTTTGTGCCGCACGTTATAGGCGATGTAACCAAGGTTGAACCCGGGCTTTTCGATCAATTGCAGTTTCGGATCGTTTTTCAGCGCGGTCACGTCGGCAGGGCGTGGGTGCAGGGTGATCTGGCATTCGTTGGCCTTGAGCTTCTGCACGCGCACCGAGGCGTCGGTGTTGATGGCGAAAATCAGGTTGTCGAGCTTGACCCGGCTCGGGTCCCAGTATTGCTTGTTGCCGCTGTAACGGATGTTGGAATCTTTCTGGTAGCTCTTGAACACGAACGGGCCAGTGCCGATCGGCTTTTGGTTGATGTCGCTCGGCTTGCCGGAGGCCAGCAGCTGATCGGCGTATTCGGCGGACAGGATCGCGGCGAAGCTCATGGCGATGTTCTGGATGAACGCGGCGTCGACACTGTTGAGCGTCATGACCACGGTCAGCGGCCCGGTCTTCTCGACCTTGGCGATGTTCTTGTTCAGGCTCATCCCGTTGAAATACGGGAACTCGGTTGGATAAGCCTTTCGGAAGGGTTGCTGCGGATCGAGCATGCGATTGAAGGTAAAAAGCACGTCATCGGCGTTGAAATCGCGGGTCGGCGTGAAGTATTTGGTGGTATGAAATTTCACCCCTTCGCGCAGGTGAAAAGTGTACTTGAGGCCGTCCTCGGAAATATCCCAGCTCGTTGCCAGGCCCGGTACGACGTTGGTGGCGCCTTTTTCAAATTCTGCCAATCGGTTGTACAGCGGCTCGGCGGCGTCGTTATCGGTCGCCGTGGTGTATTGCGCGGTGTCGAAACCGGCGGGGCTGCCTTCGGAGCAGAACACCAGGCTGTTATTGGCGGCCTGGCTAACGGAAGTGACGGCCAGCAGGCCGGTGCCCAGCAATGCGGATAAAACCAAGGTATGGCGCATGACGCTCCCTCTTTTTGTAGTGTTTATTCAATGCGCCGCGACCCCGTCTGGAGGTGTTGTGGCTGCATTGAGCTCAAACCAATACGGGCAGCAAACCGATAGCCACGCAGTCGCTGGTCAGATCCCGACGGTAGGTGCCGTGGGTCTGGCAGTAAATGCGCTGAGTCCTAAAGACTCGTAGGAAAAGGCAACGCGTCCTAACCCCTGGCTGCGTCAGACAGCGGATTAGGATGTAGGCAAATTCCTATCTTCTCGGCAGAAAAAAGCAGCGGCGCCGCTGAAAACGTCGCCGCTGCCTTTTCTTATTTGCTGACGCTGACGCCGTAGAAGGAGTTCAAGCCAAACGGGCTGATCTTGAAGTCCTGCACGTTGTCGCGCATGGGTTGGAACACCGTCGAGTGAGCGATAGGTGTCATTGGAACAGCATCTTTGAGGACGTGTTGCGCCTGTTTGTACAGTTCGGTGCGCTTGGCTTGATCGGTGGTGCGCTTGGCTTCTTTGACGATGCCGTCAAACTTCTTGTCGCACCACTTGGAGAAGTTGTTGCCTTGCAGCGAATCGCAGCCGAACAGCACGTTCAGCCAGTTGTCCGGGTCACCGTTGTCGCCGCTCCAGCCAATCAGCATCGCGCCGTTTTCGCCGCCTTTGGAACGCTTGATGTACTCGCCCCATTCGTAGGTGACGATCTTGGCCTTGATACCGATCTTGGCCCAGTCGGACTGGAGCATTTCGGCCATCAGCTTGGCGTTAGGGTTATAGGGACGTTGCACCGGCATTGCCCACAGGTTGATCTCGGTGCCTTCCTTGATGCCGGCTTCCTTGAGCAGCTCTTTGGCTTTCTCAGGGTTGTATGGCGCGTCCTTGATGGTGGTGTCATAAGACCATTGGGTCGGAGGCATGGCGTTGACGGCCAGTTGGCCGGCGCCCTGGTAAACCGAATCGATGATCTGCTGCTTGTTGACGGCCATGTCCAGTGCCTGACGCACTTTCAACTGAGCCATCGGGTTTGGCTGATCGCTGCCCTTGATCTTGTCCATCACGTTGTAGGCGATGTAACCCAGGTTGAAACCGGCCTGGTCAGGCACCTTCAGGGTTTTGTCTTCCTTCAACGCTTTCAGATCGGCCGGACGAGGGAACAGGGTGATCTGACACTCGTTCTTTTTCAGCTTCTGGATGCGTACCGACGGGTCGGTGGTGATGGCGAAGATCAGGTTATCGATCTTCACGTCGTCAGGCTTCCAGTAGTCCTTGTTCCCGGTGTAGCGGATGTTGGAGTCTTTCTGGTAGCTCTTGAACACGAACGGGCCAGTACCGACCGGCTTCTGGTTGATATCGGCAGCCTTGCCTTCCTTGAGCAGCTGGGCAGCGTACTCGGCGGACTGGACCGAGGCGAAGCTCATGGCCATGTTCTGGATGAACGCGGCATCAACTTCTTTGAGCGTGAACTTGACGGTGTGGTCGTCGACTTTATCGATCTTGGTGATGTTGGTATCCATCCCCATGTCGGTGAAGTACGGGAATTCAGTCGGGTACGCCTTACGGAACGGATCATCCTTGTTAATCATGCGATTAAAGGTGAACAGCACGTCGTCGGCGTTGAACTCACGAGTTGGCTTGAAGTACGGGGTGGTGTGAAACTTGACGCCTTCGCGCAGGTGGAAGGTGTAAGTCAGGCCGTCATCGGAAATGTCCCACTTGGTCGCCAGGCCAGGAATAACGGCGGTGCCGCCGCGCTCGAACTGGGTCAGGCGGTTGAACATGGTCTCTGCAGAGGCGTCGAAGTCGGTTCCGGTGGTGTACTGACCAGGATCGAAACCGGCCGGGCTCCCTTCGGAGCAAAACACCAGGTTAGTCGCCGCTTGGGCGAAAGGTGCGCTGGCTAATAAGCTTGCGCCGACTAAAAACGGAATGACCGCGTGTTTAAGCATGGTGGCCTCATGATTTGTTGTCATTTTTGGAATTAGAGGACGACCTCGTGAGTCGACCTGCGGATACTTATGCAGGGGCCATACCCAATGCAAGATCCTGAATGGCTCCAAACCTTAAACAGTGGCACGAACGTACCTTAATGTCGCATATGTATAAATACTCGCGCATTTGACCGTTTGCGCAGGTTTTTTACGGTGCAAATCGCGCACCGACAAGGGGCAGCCGGGGCGTCTGGTGCACCCGGTTGGCGCCTGGTGTTACTTATTTATACCCACTCCATAGAAGGGGGTAAGGCCGAAAGGGCTGATCTTGAAGTCGGTGACTTCCTTGCGCAGTGGCTGGAACACGGTCGAGTTGGCGACAGGCGTGATAGGTACTTGTTGCTTAAGGATTTGCTGTGCCTGCTGGTACAGTTTGACCCGCTGCTGTTTGTCCGTAGACACCTTCGCTTGCTGCACCAGCTTGTCGTAGGCCGGGTCGCACCATTTGGCGTAATTGCTACCTTTCACCGCAGCGCAGCTGTAGAGCACGCCGAGCCAGTTGTCCGGGTCACCGTTATCGCCGGTCCAGCCGTAGATCATCGCGTCGTGCTCGCCGTTCTTGGCGCGCTTGATGTACTCGCCCCACTCATAGCTGACGATGTTGGCCTTGATCCCGACTTTCTCCCAATCCTGCTGGATCATCTGCGCCGACATCCGCGCGTTGGGGTTGGAGGCACGCTGCACGGTCATGGCCCACAAATTTATGGTGGTACCTGGTGCAACCCCTGCTTCTTTTAGTAGCGCGCGGGCTTTGGTCGGGTCGTGCGGTGCATCCTTGATGGTCGGGTCATAGGACCATTGCGCCGGGGGCAGGGCGTTCTGCGCCAGCTGCCCGGCACTCTGGTAGACCGCTTTGATGATCGCCGGTTTATCGATAGCCATGTCCAGCGCCTGACGGACCTTGAGCTGGTCCAGCGGCGGATGGGTTACGTTGTAGGCGAGGAAACCGAGGTTGAAACCGGCCTGTTTGAGCACGGTCAGGTTCGGGTCTTTCTCCATGACTTCGATGTCTGCCGGGCGCGGGTAGCCGCTGACCTGACACTCGCCGGCCTTGAGCTTCTGCAAGCGCACGGCGGCATCGGGGGTGATCGAGAAAATCAGGTTATCGAGTTTCACGTCCTCGGGCTTCCAGTAGGCCTTGTTGGCGGCGTAGCGGATCTGCGAGTCCTTTTGATAGCGCTTGAACACGAACGGGCCGGTGCCGACCGGTTTCTGGTTGAGGTCGGCGGCTTTGCCTTCCTTTAACAGTTGGGCGGCGTATTCGGCGGACTGTACCGAGGCGAAGCTCATGGCGAGGTTCTGCACGAATGCGGCGTCGATGTTGTTCAGGCTGAAGCGCACGGTGTGGTCGTCGATCTTGTCGATGCTTTTGATCGTGGTGTTCAGGCCCATGTCGGTGAAGTACGGCGACTCGGCGGGGTAGGCTTTGCGAAAGGCGTTTTGCGGGTCGAGCAGGCGCTGGAAGGTGAACAGGACGTCGTCGGCGTTGAAGTCGCGGGTCGGGGTGAAGTAGTCGGTGGTGTGGAATTTCACGCCGTCGCGCAGGTGGAATGTGTAGCTGAGGCCGTCCCGGGAGACATCCCAACTTGTCGCCAAGCCGGGTTCGACTTCGGTGCCACCGCGTTTGAATTGGGTGAGGCGGTTGAAGACGGTTTCGGCTGATGCGTCGAAGTCGGTGCCGCTGGTGTATTGGCTGGGGTCGAAGCCGGCGGGGCTGGCTTCTGAGCAGTAGACCAGGGTGGTGGCGGCTTGGGCGTTTTGTGCGAGTGATGCGGTTGTAGCGAGGGCGAGAGCAAGCAGAAGTGGTTTGACGGTGGTTCTTTCCATGGAGTCCCCGTGGGTTTGGCGGCGGTGTTTTTCTGAGGGTAGCGTTGTTGGCGGGGCGGGCGGAAATATCGTTTTTTGAGGGGGACCCCTCTATCCGGGCATAGTCGGCCGGTTTTTGCGTTGATGGCGGACTGAGCTGCCGAAGGCTGCGATCTTTTGATCTTGAAAATCAACGTCATAAGATCGCAGCCTTCGGCAGCTCCTACGCAAAGCGGTGTCAGGCGGGCGTTGTGGGTGAAGTGAATTCCGTTTCACGTTTCTTGAATGAGCGCATGGCTCACGCCGCATACCGGGTCCGACTAAAAAACAGCGCAGCCCCGAGGGCGATAGCATTGGTTGAAACGATGCCTAGATCGAAGCCTGCGATGAAAGGCGGCAGCATCAAAATACTCGAAAACCCCAGAGCGACCAGCGCAATGCCCAGCCATTTTCTGAGGCCATAGGATTTCAGATAGAAGAACAACAGCAGGAACACTGCATAAGCCACGGCGTACAGGCCATATTCGTTCATGGTCTCACCCGCCTTGAGTCTTGATGATCATGGACGATGCTGAGTGCTGAGTGCTGAGGGCCTATGCCGCCGCTGACCTGTGCATCCAGGCTGACGATGACATCGCCGGCGTGATAAGTCGGCAATGTGCTCAGCGTGAACTCGCGGACTGCCCATCCCAGCGGGATGGCCGCAGCGGGCATGAATTTACCTGCCGCTGCGGCGAAAACACCACTGGTGAGGTTGGCGATACTTGTTCGTTGGGCATTGAGTAAATCCCCCTGTAGCCGGGTCAGGGGTTTGGAGATCCCGACCATCATTTGGCAAGGCAAATCCTTGGCGAGCATTTTGTCGTAGAGCTCCACCACCAGATTGCTCACTTCATAGTGGGCGGCTTTCGCTTCACCAAAATGCAGTGTTCTGAGGCCACCCCGTTCACTGGCTGACAGAGTGAAGCGCGATACGTTGAAGACAATTCCATGGTTGCCGGAAAACTGATCCCTTTCAAACTTCAATGCTCGCGTCCTTATCGAGTCTGGAAAGGCAGGGAGTTTCTCTTAGCTCCTGGGCTTTCGCAAATGCAAAATCAAAAGCAGATGACACCGCCCTGCTGTGTGCGGGCTTGCTCGCGAAGGCTGCCTGACAACCGGCCAATCTGTTAATGGGTGTTTAAGAAATTAGTCTTGGCCATAGAACTTTCCCACGCATCTTTCAGGTTGCCGGGTAGGAAGCAGTGCCTCTAATCTTTGGTTGTCACTGAAAACTCAGTGATCGGGAGTGAGATCCCGGCTAAACGATTGGAAACCCACGCGAGCCACTCCATAATTGCCGCCAGCTTATCCGCTGCCAGCAAATGCGTTATGGCGGCTGTGTGCGGGCAGACCTCGGTCTGGCCGGGTTCCTTTTGCCGGTAATCTCACACCGCACATAGCTGCCACCTCTTCGCCGAGTGAGATCGGAAATTGATGGTTCCAATTTCAAAAGGAAAATTGCATGGATAAGTTAATCCCGGACCCACCCTTCAACACCACCACCCCAACGCCGAAGCCTTGCGCACTGAAGAACTACTTAAAGATCGTGAAGCCATAAAACGCGCCCTCGATTACTACCTCGATCCACCCGCCCCATACGCCCCGACACCCCGTCGTCCCAGCACGATGTATATGATCGCCCCCAACATGGATACCGAAAGCCTGTTGGCACAAGCCTGCGAGTCATTGGCCTCGGCCGGTGTCCTGGCCAGTGATTTCGCCACCCTCCTGATCGGCCCGCAGCGCAATACAGTGTTGGCGATTCAACAGATCATCATGCTGGCGGAGCTGGCGGTGAACCGGGCGTTGGATAACGTCGATCTGGCGTAGACACACCGCAAACAATGTGGAAGCGGGTTTGCTCGCGAAGACGGCGGTACATCCAGCATCGCAGTGCCTGACACACCGCTTTCGCGGGCAAGCCCGCTCCCACAGGATTTGTGCTGATTTGAAGTTGGTGCATGACCTTGTGGGAGCGGCGGTGCGACGATTCGACTTGCCCGCGATTGACGGCAGATCAATCAACACAAGGCCTGACGGACAAACTCCATTTCTTCAGGGCACAAAAAAACCGGCGATCACTTATTGATCGCCGGTTTTCGTTCAACCCTTACCAATCACTGCATCAACACTTCAATCGCCCCATCCGCCGTCATGCTGACCTGGCTGGTCCCTGCTTCAACTTCCGGGGTCACGGGCGCTGAATCCATGGCCGCGGCTTTCATCATCATCGGCCCGCGCATGTACGGTTGTGGATAACCGTTGCTGTTGAGGTTCAGGTTGACGATTTTGTAGCTCTTGCCGCCCAGGGCGTCGGTGGCCAGTTGGGCGCGGGACTTGAAGGCGGTCACGGCTTCTTTGAGCAGGGCGTCTTCGCTGGCCTTACGGGTTGGCGTCGCGATGGCGAAGTCCATGCCGCCCATTTTCAGGTCGGTGAGCAGTTCGCCGGTGAGCTTGGAGAGGGCGGCGAAATCCGAGCTTTCCAGGCGCAGTTCGGCGCGTTCACGCCAGCCGGTGATTTTCTGGCCTTTGGTGTCGTAGATCGGGTAGCTGTTGCGGCTGCCCTGGCGCAGGGTGATGTCTTTGACTTCTTTAGCCTGTGCCAGCGCCTTGTTCATGGTGGTGCTGACGTCGGCGGCGAGTTTGGCCGGGTCGCTGTTTTGCTCTTCGGTGTAGAGGGTCACGATCATCAGGTCGCGGGCCACTTCCTGGCTGACTTCGGCGCGCAGGGAGATCTGGTTGTAATGCAATTCGTCGACGGCCAGGGCTGGAAGGCTGGCGACGGTGCCAACGCTTAAGGCAAGAAGGGCGGCGCTGCGGCGCAATGTGTGCATGAGAAGCTCCTTGGACGATGCGCAGGGGTTAAGGTCCGAACCTGCGTGAAACCATCAGACTCTAGCTTCAATGGTCCGGTTCGCACAGTTACAACTTCTATACAGATAATCAGCAGGTGGCTGCTTCGCAGCCAATCGCGGGCAAGCCACGCTCCCACAGGGGAACGCATTCCAATGTGGGAGCGTGGCTTGCCCGCGAAGGCGTCCTTATAGACGCAGCAATCCTTTCTGCCATGTGGTCGTTTGCCGCACTTTTGCCTCTCAGGCCCGCGGCTTGGTTATACTCCGTGCGATCCGCCTGGAGCGCTCATCAGGAGAGCTCATGCTCGCCCCCGTTCAAATTACTTCCGCCACTCGTCAGAACCTCTGGCGGCTCACGTTCATCCGCACCTTGGTGCTGGCCGCTCAGGCCGGTTCTGTGGGGTTGGCCTACTGGTTCGACCTGTTGCCGTTGCCGTGGGTGCAACTGGCAATGACCCTGGGTTGCTCGATGCTGCTGTGCGCGTTCACGGCGGTTCGTCTGCGCACGTCGTGGCCGGTGACCGAGCTCGAATACGCCGTGCAACTGGCCTGTGACCTGTTTATCCACAGTGCCTTGCTGTACTTCTCCGGCGGCTCGACCAATCCGTTCGTCTCTTATTACCTGGTGCCATTGACCATCGCCGCCGTGACGCTGCCATGGCGCTATTCGGTGATTCTGTCGGGTATCGCGCTGGCGCTTTATACGTTGCTGCTGGCGCAGTTCTACCCGCTGGAAACGTTCCCGATCGCCCGGGAAAACCTGCAGATCTACGGCATGTGGCTGAGCTTTGCCCTGGCGGCGGCGGTGATCACGTTCTTTGCCGCCCGCATGGCCGAAGAGCTGCGTCGTCAGGAAGAATTGCGTGCCATTCGTCGCGAAGAAGGCCTGCGCGATCAGCAATTGCTGGCCGTCGCGACCCAGGCGGCGGGTGCCGCCCATGAGCTGGGCACACCGCTGGCGACCATGAGCGTGCTGCTCAAGGAAATGCGCCAGGACCATCCAGACCCGCTGTTGCAGGACGATTTGAGCGTGCTGCAGGATCAGGTCAAACTCTGCAAAGAGACCTTGCAGCAGTTGGTCCGGGCGGCGGAAGCCAATCGTCGCTTGGCGGTGGAGATGCAGGACGTCACCGACTGGCTCGACGAAGCCCTGAACCGCTGGCACTTGATGCGTCCGGAAGCCAGTTATCGCTTCCAGCGCCTGGGCCAGGGGACCGTGCCGCGCATGGCACCGCCGCCGGACCTGACCCAGGCGCTGCTGAATTTGCTGAACAACGCCGCCGATGCGTGCCCCGAAGGCTTGCAAGTGACGCTGGACTGGAATGCCGAGGACTTGACCATCAGCATTCGCGACCATGGCGCCGGTGTGCCACTGGCCATTGCCGAGCAGATTGGCAAACCGTTTTTTACCACCAAGGGCAAAGGTTTCGGCCTGGGCCTGTTTTTGAGCAAGGCCAGCGTGACACGCGCCGGCGGCTCAGTGAAACTCTACAGTCATGAGGAAGGTGGCACGCTTACCGAGCTGCGCCTGCCCCGTGTCGCCCGAGGAGACGAACATGAGTGACGAGATCCAAGTCGAAGGCGAAGAACTGCCGCATTTGCTGCTGGTAGACGACGACGCAACCTTCACCCGCGTGATGGCTCGCGCCATGGCTCGCCGTGGTTTTCGCGTCAGTACCGCAGGGTCCGCCGAAGAAGGCCTGACCATCGCCCAGGCCGACATTCCGGATTACGCCGCCCTGGATCTGAAAATGGACGGCGATTCGGGGCTGGTGTTGCTGCCCAAGCTGCTGGAACTCGACCCGGAAATGCGCGTGGTGATCCTCACCGGTTACTCGAGCATTGCCACCGCCGTCGAGGCGATCAAGCGTGGCGCCTGCAATTACCTGTGCAAACCGGCGGACGCCGATGATGTGCTGGCCGCGTTGCTCTCCGAGCACGCCGACCTCGACACCCTGGTGCCGGAAAACCCGATGTCGGTGGACCGCCTCCAGTGGGAGCACATCCAGCGCGTATTGACCGAGCACGAAGGCAACATCTCCGCTACCGCCCGCGCCTTGGGCATGCACCGCCGCACGCTGCAACGCAAACTGCAGAAGCGTCCGGTCCGTCGCTGAACCGGCGCTGAACAATTGTTGTCACACCTCGTTACAAGCCGAGCCGATCATTTATGATCGGCTCGTGTGTGTTCTTTTCTTTATCGAGCCTTATCCATGAATCAGAACGCTGAATATTCCGCGGTCAACGATGCTGTGCGCGGGCAGTTTTTTCGCAAAGTCTGGGCGATGACCACGCCTTACTGGCACAGCGAAGAGAAGGGCAAGGCCTGGACGTTGCTGATCGCGGTGATCGCGCTGTCGTTGTTCAGCGTGGCGATTTCGGTGTGGATCAACAGTTGGTACAAGGATTTCTACAACGCCCTGCAGAGGAAGGATGACGCGGCGTTCTGGCAATTGATCCTGTACTTCTGCGGCATCGCCGCCGTGGCGATTCTCGGCGCGGTGTACCGGCTTTACCTGACTCAGATGCTGACCATTCGCTGGCGAGCCTGGCTCACCGAAAAGCATTTCGCCCGTTGGCTCGGCAACAAGAATTACTACCAGCTGGAGCAGGGCGGTTACACCGATAACCCGGACCAGCGGATTTCCGAAGACCTCAATAAATTCACCACCAACACCTTGGGCCTGGGCCTTGGTTTGATCCGTAACGTCGTTAGCCTGGTGTCGTTTTCGATCATTTTGTGGGGCGTGTCGGGCAGCATCGAAGTGTTTGGTTTCACGATCCCCGGCTACATGTTCTGGTGCGCACTGGTTTACGCCGCGGTCGGCAGTTGGCTGACGCATGTGATCGGTCGGCGCTTGATCGGCCTCAACAATAACCAGCAACGTTTCGAAGCCGACCTGCGTTTCTCCATGGTGCGGGTCCGTGAGAATGCCGAGAGCATTGCGCTGTATAACGGCGAGCCGAACGAGAACCGTCGTCTGAGCAGTCGCTTTGGCCTGGTCTGGCACAATTTCTGGGACATCATGAAAGTGTCCAAGCGCCTGACCTTCTTCACTTCCGGTTATGCCCAGATCGCAATTATTTTCCCGTTCATGGTCGCTGCGCCGCGTTACTTCGCCGGCAAGATCGAGCTAGGTGAGCTGATGCAAATCAACTCCGCGTTCGGCAACGTGCAGGAGAACTTCAGCTGGTTCATCAGCGCGTACCAGGACCTCGCCGAGTGGCGTGCCACTTGTGATCGTCTGCTGAGTTTCCGCCAGGCAATGACTGACAACGAAGAGCGTTCGCCAGCCATCGACGTGCAGAATCAAGGCTCGGCGTTGAAGGTGCACAACCTTGGCCTCGACCTCGCTGACGGTCGTCATCTGCTGACCAACGCCGACATGACCGTGGAGGAGGGCGAGCGCGTCATGCTCAGCGGTCGTTCTGGCAGCGGCAAATCGACTTTGCTGCGGGCGATGGGGCACCTTTGGCCGGCCGGCCACGGCAGCATCTGTCTGCCGACGGGACGGTATTTGTTCCTGCCGCAAAAACCCTATCTGCCGATTGGCACCTTGCGCGAGGCGCTGAGTTATCCACAGCCCGGCGACACCTACCCGCACGAGCGCTACGTCCACGTGCTGGAAACCTGCCGCTTGCCGCACCTGGTTTCGCGTCTGGATGAAGCCAACCACTGGCAGCGCATGCTTTCGCCGGGCGAGCAGCAACGTCTGGCCTTCGCCCGCGCGCTGCTTTATGCGCCGCAATGGCTGTACATGGACGAAGCCACTTCGGCGATGGACGAAGAAGATGAAGCGTCGTTGTATCAGGCGTTGATCGATGAATTGCCTGGACTGAGCATCGTCAGTGTTGGCCATCGCAGCAGCTTGAAGCGCTTCCATCCACGGCATGTGCGTATCGAGAATGGGCATCTGGTAGACCAGGCCGTGACCGCCTGACACCACACCCTCTGTAGGAGCGAGGCTTGCCCGCGAAGGCCTTCACGCGGTTTCCGACTGAGGGCCGCGTTATCGTTCTTCGCGGGCAAGCCTCGCTCCTACGGGTGTGGTGGTGATCGTACAACTCGCATGCGCTATGATGCGGATTCAGCCGAATTTTTGAGACAGACGTTCACCATGGAAAACCCGATCGACGCACCTCGCCTCCCTCGCAAGCGCCGCAGCCTCGCTCAGGAACTGGTGACGGTGCTGTCCGAGCAGATCCGCGACGGTCACCTCAAGCGTGGCGACAAGTTGCCCACCGAGTCGGCGATCATGGATGCCCATGGCGTCAGTCGCACCGTGGTGCGCGAAGCGATTTCCCGTTTGCAGGCCGCAGGCCAGGTCGAAACCCGTCATGGCATCGGCACCTTCGTGCTCGATACCCCGAGCCCGAGCGGTTTCCGTATTGATCCGGCCACCGTGGTGACCTTGCGCGATGTGCTGGCAATTCTGGAATTGCGCATCAGCCTGGAAGTGGAATCCGCCGGCCTTGCCGCGCAACGTCGCAGCCCGGAGCAACTGGCGTTGATGCGCGCGGCACTGGATGCATTGAATGAAAGTGTCTCCCATGCCAGCGATGCCGTTGCGTCCGACTTCCAGTTCCACCTGCAAATCGCCCTGGCGACGGGCAACCGCTATTTCACCGACATCATGACCCACCTGGGCACCAGCATCATTCCGCGAACGCGCCTGAACTCCGCGCGCCTGGCTCATGATGATCAGCAGCACTACATGAATCGTCTGAGCCGTGAGCATGAAGAGATTTATGATGCGATTGCACGGCAGGATTCCGATGCGGCGCGGGCGGCAATGCGTTTGCACCTGACGAATAGCCGCGAGCGGTTGCGCCAGGCGCATGAAGAGGCGCAGGCGCAGCGGGGCTGAGCGTCGCCAGAAAGGACGCCATCGCGGGCAAGCCCGGCTCCCACAGGTTTTGTGTGTGTTCACATTCTTGTGATCGACACAAAACCTGTGGGAGCCGGGCTTGCCCGCGATGGGGTCAGTAGCCTTCAATTAATCGTTCAGATTGTCTTCAAAATGGTTTGTGTGTGTTCACACTTTTGCGATCGACACAAAATTCTGTGGGAGCCGGGCTTGCCCGCGATGGGGTCAGTAGCCTTCAATTAATCTTTCAGATTGTCTTCAAAATTCCCCGGTCCACCCTCACCGCCAACTCAGCAGCCCCAGGTTTGGCATCGAAAACCGCATGCCCGCGTTCATCCACAAGCGCCCGGGCAATTGGCAAGCCTTTCGACAGCAACTCCAGCGGCGCGCCTTTCAGCGACTGGCCAGAAGCCAGTTCCAGTTTCAATTTGATAGTCATCAGTGATCTCCTTATCAGGCATTGGCCGCTGAATTCAGCGCGCCAGTTGGTTGGTAGTCCTTGAGCAGCAGATACGTGCTCCAGCCCCACCAGTCGTCCACCGTGGCGGTATCGTTCAGGTTGTTGACGTCCTTGCGCCGCAATACCTTGTTGCCCTCGACCTTGAACAGTGGCGAGAAATTGCCGGCCGGGTTCAGAACCGCTTGCAGGTCGGGCAGCCTTTTCAACGCAGCAAAGCTGCCGGCCGATGGTGCAGTGCCACTGAGGTACGCCGCGAATACTTCATCCGCAGACACCTGAACGGCCTGATTCACCTGGGCGCGATTGGCGCTGTCGATCGCGTCGAAGTAGCGCTTGTCGCCATAGGCGTGCCAGCGATCGCCGTTGCCATTGCTCACGTTGAGGCCGAACTTGCTGTCTTCATCGTGCATGAAGCGGGTAATCAACGAGCCGAGGTCACTGGGCGTGACCACTGCCGCCAACCGTTTGCGCGGTACTCGCAGGTGACCGGCGGAATACAGGTCGGTCAAAGAGTGATCGGCAAAAGCGTTCATCGCATAGGCCAGTTCCAACTGCTTTTCATCGCCGCTGTTGTGGGCCAGCACTGCTTGTTGCAGCGCTGCCGTGTGCCCGGCGATGTAGGCCAGCAACGCCCATTCGGCAAAGTGGTCAGCATTGTTGGCGGCCAGTTTCAGATAACGCCCCAAAGGGAATAGCGCCGAAACGAAACTGCCGCCACCGGTGATCTTGTTCCACTCTTCCGACAACGTATCACCGAGGGCGTCATAAGCCTCATGAGGCTGTTTTCCGTCCCTGATCGCTTGATTGATGGCGGCGATTTCTTTCTGCATGACACCGAGGATCAACTTCGCCTCGGCGTTTGAGGCCGGCAGTACCGCCAGGGAGTTGAAGGCGTTGGTAAAGCGCTGGATTCGGTCTACGGCTGTTGCGCCTTCGCAGATCGGTTGGTCGGGAATTCCATAAAAATCACCCCCCAGCGCAATCACTTGTCCATAGGTCAATGCCAGGCCATTGGGCAGGTGCAACTCCACCTGCGAGGCCGGTATGGCAGGTGCATCCTTGACGAAGCGCAGCAGGGTGCTGTCGCCGATCGCGGTATGTTCTGCACCTTCAAACCTCAGCTGCGGCGTGCCTTTCAGCGATTTCTCCGGTGGCGTCGGCAGCGGGCCCTGACGCTGATGTTTGAGGTTGTGATGGCTGCCGGCGGTGAGTTTAAGTGTGTCGCCATTGCCAGAAAGGGCGATGCCGTGCTCGGTAAACAGATCATCCAGATCGGCGATGATCTGTCGGGTATTTTCCTTCGGTTGTGCGTATAGACCTGACATTTCTAGCTCCTTGATATGTCGTAGGTAGAATCAAATAACTGTATGTATATACAGTTGTCTGGATCATAGATCAGAAATTTCCTACGTCAAGGGATTACTTTTTCCGACGCAAATTTTGCGGCTCGCGATGAAATGCAGTTGACGGTTGTATTTTAAGTTGTACGATGACCTACAACTTCGGCGAAGGCTGAACGGTTTTCTCACACAACGTTGCTACCCAGGGTGTTCGAATAATGAATCCACAAGAACTGAAGTCCATCCTCTCTTCCGGTCTGCTGTCATTCCCGGTCACCGACTTCAATGCTCAGGGCGATTTCCATCGCGCGGGCTACATCAAGCGTCTCGAATGGCTGGCCCCATACGGCGCCTCGGCATTGTTCGCCGCGGGCGGCACCGGTGAGTTCTTCTCTCTGGCGGCCAGCGAATATTCGGAAATCATCAAGACAGCCGTCGACACTTGCGCTACCAGCGTGCCAATTCTTGCCGGCGTAGGCGGCGCCACCCGCCAGGCCATCGAATACGCTCAGGAAGCCGAGCGTCTGGGCGCCAAAGGCCTGTTGCTACTGCCGCACTACCTGACCGAAGCCAGCCAGGATGGTGTTGCCGACCACGTTGAAGCGGTATGCAAATCGGTAAAAATCGGCGTGGTGGTTTACAACCGCAACGTCTGCCGCCTGACCGCGCCACTGCTGGAACGTCTGGCCGAGCGCTGCCCGAACCTGATCGGTTACAAGGATGGCCTGGGCGATATCGAGTTGATGGTGTCGATCCGTCGCCGCCTTGGTGATCGCTTCAGCTACCTGGGCGGTTTACCGACCGCTGAAGTCTACGCCGCGGCCTACAAGGCGCTGGGCGTACCGGTTTACTCCTCGGCGGTGTTCAACTTCATCCCGAAAACCGCGATGGATTTCTACCACGCCATTGCTCGCGAAGATCACGCCACCGTCGGCAAGATCATCGACGACTTCTTCCTGCCGTACCTGGACATCCGCAACCGCAAGGCCGGTTACGCCGTGAGCATCGTCAAGGCCGGGGCGAAAATCGCAGGCTATGACGCTGGCCCTGTGCGTGCGCCGCTGACCGATCTGACGGGCGAAGAGTACGAAATGCTCGCCGCGCTGATCGACAAGCAAGGTGCGCAATAACACTCGATAAAACCAAGGCCGCTGAGCAATCAGCGGCTTTTTGCGTGAGGAGATCTTCAAGTGGCTGATGCAAAGCGTTACGACAACTACATTAATGGCGAATGGGTGGCGGGCAGTGATTACTGCGCCAACATCAACCCGTCGGAGTTGACCGATACCATCGGCGATTACGCCAAGGCTGATCTGGCTCAAGTCCACGCCGCCATCGACGCCGCTCGCGCCGCGTTCCCGGCCTGGTCCACTTCGGGCATTCAGGCACGTCACGATTCCCTGGATAAAGTCGGCAGCGAGATCCTCGCCCGTCGCGAAGAACTCGGCACCTTGCTGGCCCGGGAAGAGGGCAAGACCCTACCCGAAGCCATCGGCGAAGTGACTCGCGCCGGTAACATCTTCAAGTTCTTCGCCGGTGAATGCCTGCGCCTGTCCGGCGACTATTTGCCGTCGGTGCGTCCGGGCGTCAACGTCGAAGTGACCCGCGAAGCATTGGGTGTGGTCGGCCTGATCACCCCGTGGAACTTCCCGATCGCGATCCCGGCGTGGAAAATCGCACCGGCTCTGGCTTACGGCAACTGCGTGGTGCTCAAACCTGCGGACCTGGTTCCAGGTTGCGCCTGGGCGCTGGCGGAAATCATCTCCCGTGCAGGCTTCCCGGCCGGCGTGTTCAACCTGGTGATGGGCAGTGGTCGGGTGGTTGGCGATGCGCTGGTGCAGAGCCCGAAAGTTGATGGCATCAGCTTCACCGGTTCCGTGGGCGTGGGTCGCCAGATCGCTGTTAGCTGCGTGTCGCGTCAGGCCAAGGTTCAGCTGGAAATGGGCGGCAAGAACCCGCAGATCATTCTCGATGACGCCGACCTCAAGCAAGCGGTCGAGCTGTCGGTACAGAGCGCGTTCTATTCCACCGGCCAGCGTTGCACCGCGTCGAGCCGCTTCATCGTCACCGCCGGGATTCACGACAAATTCGTCGAAGCCATGGCCGAGCGCATGAAGTCGATCAAGGTTGGCCATGCGCTGAAAACCGGCACTGATATTGGTCCGGTCGTTTCGCAGGCTCAGCTTGAACAGGACATGAAATACATCGACATCGGCCAGTCCGAAGGTTCGCGTCTGGTCAGTGGCGGTGGTCTGGTGACGTGCGACACAGAAGGCTACTTCCTCGCGCCGACGCTGTTTGCCGACAGCACAGCGGCGATGCGCATCAGCCGCGAAGAGATCTTCGGCCCGGTGGCCAACATCGTTCGCGTCGCCGATTACGAGGCAGCGCTGGCCATGGCCAACGACACCGAGTTCGGCCTGTCAGCGGGTATCGCCACCACGTCGCTGAAGTACGCCAACCACTTCAAGCGCCACTCCCAGGCCGGGATGGTGATGGTCAACCTGCCGACCGCCGGCGTGGATTACCACGTTCCGTTTGGTGGGCGTAAAGGTTCATCCTATGGCTCACGTGAGCAAGGTCGCTATGCACAAGAGTTTTACACGGTCGTGAAGACCAGCTACATCGGCTCCTGATACACGCAATACCTGTGGGAGCTGGCCTGCCAGCGATAGCATCATCGCGGTGTGACTGACACACCGAGTGGCCTGTATCGCTGGCAGGCCAGCTCCCACAAAAGACAGACCAAAGAAGATTCACCCGCGCATAAAAATAATCAGTGGGAGTACATCTACAATGCAATCGACCAAGCCGACTCACGTCCGCTATTTGATCCTGCTCATGCTGTTTCTGGTGACCACGATCAACTACGCCGACCGGGCCACTATCGCAATCGCTGGCTCCAGCCTGCAAAAAGACCTCGGCATCGACGCGGTCACCCTCGGTTATATCTTCTCCGCATTCGGTTGGGCCTACGTGGCCGGGCAAATTCCCGGTGGCTGGCTGCTGGACCGTTTCGGTTCGAAAAAAATCTACGCGCTGAGCATCTTCACCTGGTCGCTGTTCACCGTGCTGCAGGGCTATGTCGGTGAGTTCGGCATGTCCACGGCGGTGGTTGCGCTGTTCATGCTGCGCTTTTTGGTGGGCCTGGCAGAAGCGCCATCCTTCCCCGGCAATGCACGCATCGTGGCGGCCTGGTTCCCGACCGCTGAGCGCGGTACAGCGTCTGCGATTTTCAACTCGGCGCAATACTTCGCCACTGTGTTGTTCGCACCGCTGATGGGCTGGATCGTTTACAGCTTCGGCTGGCAGCACGTGTTTATCGTCATGGGGGTGATCGGCATCATCTTCTCGGGGATCTGGCTGAAGGTGATCTACAGCCCGCGCCAGCACCCGATGATCAACGACGCCGAGTTCAAGCACATCGCCGACAACGGCGGCATGGTCGACATGGACCAGGATAAAGGCAAAGGCAAAAAAGGCGACGGTCCGAAGTGGGACTACATCCGCCAGCTGCTGACCAACCGGATGATGCTCGGCGTGTATCTGGGCCAGTACTGCATCAACGGCATCACCTACTTCTTCCTGACCTGGTTCCCGGTGTACCTGGTGCAGGAGCGCGGCATGACCATCCTCAAGGCTGGTTTCATTGCCTCGCTGCCGGCGATCTGCGGGTTTATCGGTGGTGTGCTTGGCGGGGTGATTTCCGATTACCTGCTGCGCAAAGGCCACTCGCTGACCTTCGCCCGCAAGGCGCCGATCATCGCCGGCCTGCTGGTGTCCAGCAGCATCGTGGCCTGCAACTATGTGGACGTGGAATGGATGGTCGTCGGCTTCATGGCCCTGGCCTTCTTCGGCAAAGGCGTGGGCGCGTTGGGCTGGGCCGTGGTGTCCGACACCTCGCCGAAACAGATCGCCGGTCTCAGCGGCGGCCTGTTCAACACCTTCGGCAACATTGCGTCGATCACCACGCCGATCGTTATCGGCTACATCATCAGCTCCACCGGTTCATTCAAATGGGCGCTGGTGTTCGTCGGTTGCAACGCGCTGGTAGCCGTCTTCAGCTATCTGGTGATCGTTGGCCCGATTAAACGTGTGGTACTCAAAGAGCCGCCTGTCAGCGGTCCTGAAACCAACAATAAGTTATCTGAAGCGCATTCCTGAGGAGCGGCGTCATGCAGTTGATTGAACATTCCGACTCGCCGCGCTACATCCGCCTGCACGAGCGGGACAATGTGGTGATCGTGGTCAACGATCAGGGCGTACCGGCCGGCACCGAATTCCCCGATGGTTTGGTCACCGTGGATTTCGTGCCGCAGAGCCACAAGGTCACCCTCGAGGACATTCCCGAGGGTGGCCAGGTGATTCGTTACGGCCAGACGATCGGCTACGCGTTGCAGCCGATTCCTCGCGGCAGCTGGGTCAAGGAAGATCAACTGCGCATGCCGACCGCGCCGCCGCTGGACAGCTTGCCGCTGTCCACCGAAGTGCCGGTCGCGCAGGCACCGCTGGAAGGCTTCACCTTCGAGGGTTTTCGCAACGCCGACGGCACCGTCGGCACGCGCAACATTCTGGGCATCACCACCACCGTGCAGTGCGTTACCGGCGTGCTGGATCACGCGGTGAAACGCATCAAGGACGAGTTGCTGCCCAAGTATCCGCACGTCGATGACGTGGTGGCGCTGACCCACAGTTACGGCTGCGGCGTGGCGATCACCGCCACCGACGCGTACATCCCGATCCGCACCGTGCGCAATCTGGCGCGCAACCCGAACCTGGGTGGCGAAGCGTTGGTGATCAGCCTGGGCTGCGAGAAATTGCAGGCCGGGCAGGTGATGCACGATAACGACAGTTCGGTGGATTTGAGCGAGCCGTGGCTGTACCGCTTGCAGGACTCCAGCCACGGTTTCACCGAGATGATCGAGCAGATCATGGAACTGGCCGAAGCCCGCTTGAAAAAGCTCGATCTGCGTCGTCGGGAAACCGTGCCGGCGTCCGAGCTGATCCTCGGCATGCAGTGCGGCGGCAGCGATGCGTTCTCTGGCATCACTGCCAATCCGGCGCTCGGTTACGCCTCGGACCTGTTGCTGCGGGCCGGTGCGACGGTGATGTTTTCCGAAGTCACCGAGGTGCGCGACGCGATTTACCTGCTGACGTCCCGCGCCGAAACCGAGGAAGTGGCTCAGGAACTGGTGCGGGAAATGGACTGGTACGACCGTTACCTGGCCAAGGGCGAAGCGGATCGCAGTGCCAACACCACGCCGGGGAACAAGAAGGGCGGGTTGTCGAACATTGTCGAGAAGTCGCTGGGCTCGATCGTCAAGTCCGGCAGCAGCGCGATCAACGGGGTGCTCGGCCCTGGCGAGCGATTCAAGCGAAAAGGGCTGATTTTCTGCGCGACCCCGGCCAGTGATTTTGTCTGCGGGACGTTGCAGTTGGCGGCGGGGATGAACCTGCATGTGTTCACCACCGGGCGGGGTACGCCTTATGGGTTGGCGATGGCGCCGGTGGTAAAGGTGTCGACCCGCACAGAACTGGCGCAACGCTGGCCGGATTTGATCGATATCGATGCCGGGCGAATTGCTACCGGGCGAGCGTCGATTGAAGAGCTTGGCTGGGAGTTGTTCCACTACTACCTGGACGTGGCCAGCGGCAAGAAACAGACGTGGGCGGAGCAGCATAAGCTGCACAACGACATTACCTTGTTCAATCCTGCGCCTATCACCTGATCCTGTGGCGAGGGAGCTCATCGCCTGCTGGTCTACCAGACGCCGGAGTCCCCAGTGGCTTATCATTAGCCCCCTAACGACGCCCACCCAAGGTTCTCCCGGCATGCTGGCTATTTTCCTCGAAACCCTGAACATCACCGCGCCGGTGTTTGCCATGCTGTTTCTGGGGGCGCTGCTCAAGCGCATCGACTGGATCAACGACAACTTCATTCATACCGCGTCGGCCCTGGTGTTCAACGTCACCATGCCGGCGTTGCTGTTTCTGGGCATCTTGCATGCCGACCTGCATGCCGCGCTGCAACCGGCGCTGCTGATCTACTTCTCGATTGCCACGCTGATGTGTTTTGCGATTGCCTGGGGCTGGGCGATCTGGAAATGCCCGCGGGAAGATCGGGGCATCTACACCCAAGGCGCGTTTCGCGGTAACAACGGCGTTATCGGTCTGGCACTGGCGGCGAGCATGTACGGCGACTACGGGATTTCCCTTGGGGCCATACTCGCGGCGTTGGTGATCCTGTTCTACAACACGCTCTCGACCATCGTGCTGGCGGTCTACAGCCCGGTGATCAAGTCTGACCCGTGGAGCATCTGCAAGAGCGTGATGGTCAACCCGCTGATCATCAGCGTGTTTGCGGCGACGCCGTTTGCGTATTTCAAGATTGGTTTGCCGGGGTGGCTGGAAACGTCCGGCCAGTACCTGGCACAAACCACCTTGCCGTTGGCGTTGATCTGCATCGGGGGCACGTTGTCGCTGGCGGCGATGCGCAAAAGCGGCACGATGGCGCTGAGTTCAAGCCTGGTGAAGATGATCGGCCTGCCAGTGCTGGCGACGCTTGGCGCCTGGCTCTGGGGTTTTCGCGGGGCGGAATTGGGGATTCTGTTTTTGTACTTCGGCAGCCCGACCGCCGCGGCCAGTTTCGTCATGGCCCGACAGGCCAATGGCAATCATGAACTGGCGGCAGCGATCATCGTGATTACCACGCTGATGGCGGCAGTTACCACCAACGTCGGGATCTTTTTGTTGCAGTGGGGTGGGTGGATTTAACCGAAGGTTTTGCGGTGTTCTTCAGGGCCTCATCGCGAGCAGGCTCGCTCCCACACAGGTCTTCAGTGCTTATGCAATTTATGCAACAAGGCAGATCCCTGTGGGAGCGGGCTTGCCCGCGATGACGATGTTACTGACGGCGAAAATCCAGGGACTTACTCCGGCTTCTGATACGTATCAATCACTTCCTGCGCCGCCCGAAACGCATCGATCGCCGCCGGCACACCGGCATACACCGCGCAATGCAGCAGTGCTTCGCGAATTTCTTCCACGGTGCAGCCATTGTTCAGTGCACCACGCACGTGGCCTTTCAGTTCTTGCGGGCACTTCAGCGCGGTCAGCGCGGCGAGGGTGATCAGGCTGCGGGTTTTCAGCGGCAGACCTTCACGGTTCCAGACCCCGCCCCAGGCGTGTTCGTTGACGAAGTCCTGTAACGGTTGGGTGAATTCGGTGGCGTTGCCCAAGGCGCGGTCGACGAAGGCGTCGCCCATCACTTGGCGACGGACTTCAACCCCAGACTTTTTATCAGTGCTCATGGCAATTCCCTCTTGTGGTGTTGGCGACGCCAGGCGCGTAGCGAGGTGAACAGCAAAAACGCCCCCAGCGCCGGCAGGACGAAAAACAGCATCAGGTGTTCAAGCTTGCCGGCCAGTGGCATACCGGTGGTGAACGACACCACGTGCAGCCCATAGGCCAGGTACAAACCCAAGAACAGCAGGCCTTCGGCGCGAGTCACCCGGTAGCCGGAATAGAACACCGGCAGGCACAGCACCGCGACACCGAGCATCACCGGCAGGTCGAAATCCAGAGCGTTCGGCGAGACCGACAGCGGCGACGGCGCGATCAATGCGGTAAGCCCTAGCACGCCCAACAGGTTGAGCAGATTGCTGCCGATTACGTTGCCTACCGCGATGTCCCGCTGACCGCGCAACGCGGCGATCAACGAAGTGGCCAGCTCCGGCAGGGACGTGCTGACGGCGACGATCGTCAGGCCGATGATCCGCTCCGACAACCCCAGGTCGGTCGCAACCGACACCGCGGCGCCGAGCAGCAAGTGCCCGGCGAATACCAGCATCGCCAGCCCGGCGACAATCATCAGCAGGCTGCCGAACCAGGGTGCCTGCCGTGCGTCATGTGCGCCCGATGGCGGACGGGCCGAGTGCCGCGACTGGCGCAGCAGCAAGCCCAGATACAGCACCAGCGCGGCCAGCAGCAGCATGCCGTCGAACCGGTTCAGTTCTTCGTTCCATGCCAGTACGAACACCAGCAGGCTGGCGCCGATCATCAGCGGAATATCCAGGCGCACCAATTGCCGCGAAACCCGCAGCGGAATAATCAGCGCCGAGAGCCCGAGGGTGACGAGGATGTTGAAGATGCTGCTGCCGATCACGCTGCCAACGGCGATGTCGGCGTTTTGCGCCAGGGTGGCTTGCAGGCTGACCGCCATCTGCGGTGCGCTGCTGCCGAGGGCCACGATGGTCAGGCCGATGATCAGCGGCCGCACATGCAGTCGCGCGGCCAGGCGCACGGCGGCGCGCACCATCAATTCGGCACCGGCGATCAGTAAAAACAGACCGCTGAACAATTCAATCACGCTGATCAGGGGTAAATCGGCAAGTCCGAAAATAGTCAGCGCTCCGTCTATCAGTCGTCGAGGGCTTGCACGCGAACTTTCGCGGTGCCACTGCGCAGCATGCCCAACTGTTCGGCCGCTTCACGTGACACGTCAATCAGGCGCCCACGAGAGTATGGCCCACGGTCGTTGACGCGCACCACGCAGGACCTGTCGTTATTCAGGTTGGTAATCTTCACCCGGGTGCCGAACGGCAACTGGCGATGAGCGGCGGTCAGGCCGTGCTGGTTGAAACGCTCGCCGCTGGCGGTGCGTTTGCCATGGTGTTTGGCGCCGTAATACGAAGCTACGCCGGTCTTGTCGTAGCCGTGTGGATCAACAACATCCGTGCTGGCGCAACCGGCCAGCAGAGAGAGCAGGGCGCAGGCACTGAGCAGACGCTTCATTTAAAAGGCTCCCAAAATAAATGTGGCGAGGGAGCTTGCTCCCGCTCGGCCGCGAAGCGGTCGCAAAATCGGCTGATGCATTCTTGCTGAAAGAATGCGGTTGCCCATTTGGGTCTGCTTCGCAGACCAGCGGGAGCAAGCTCCCTCGCCACAGGGAATGGAGCCAATATTTAGAACTGGCTCCATTCTCATCAGCCTTCGAGCTTGCTTTTAAGCAGTTCGTTGACCTGTTGCGGGTTGGCCTTGCCTTTGGAGGCTTTCATGGCCTGGCCGACGAAGAAGCCGAACATCTTGCCGCGTTTGGCTTCGTCTGCCGCGCGGTATTGTTCGACCTGCTCGGCGTTGGCCGCGAGCATTTCGTCCAGCACCGCCGAGATCGCGCCGGTGTCGGTCACTTGCTTGAGGCCGCGCTTGTCGATGATCTCGTCTGCGCTGCCTTCGCCGTTGGCCATGGCTTCAAAGACCACCTTGGCGATCTTGCCGGAGATGGTGTTGTCCTTGATGCGCAGCAGCATGCCACCCAGTTGCTCGGCCGAAACCGGCGACTGGTCGATGTCCAGGCCTTGCTTGTTCAACAGGCTGCCCAGTTCAACCATCACCCAGTTAGCTGCCAGTTTGGCGTCACCGCCGATGCTCGCGACTTTCTCGAAGTAATCGGCTTGCTCGCGGCTGGTGGCCAGGACGCTGGCGTCGTAGACCGACAGACCGAACTGTTCCTGGAAGCGCTCGCGTTTCTGCGGTGGCAGTTCTGGCAGGGTGGCGCGCACGTCGTCGAGGAACGAGTCCTCGATGACGACCGGCAGCAGGTCCGGATCGGGGAAGTAACGGTAGTCGTTGGCTTCTTCTTTACTGCGCATCGGACGGGTTTCGTCCTTGTTCGGATCGTACAGGCGGGTCTGCTGAATCACTTTGCCGCCGTCTTCGATCAACTCGATCTGACGCTGCACTTCGGTGTTGATCGCCTTCTCGATGAAGCGGAACGAGTTGACGTTCTTGATCTCGCAGCGTGTACCGAATTCAACCTGACCCTTTGGACGGATCGACACGTTGCAGTCGCAACGCAGCGAACCTTCGGCCATGTTGCCGTCACAGATTCCCAGGTAACGCACCAGTGCATGGACAGCCTTGACGTAAGCCACGGCTTCCTTGGCGCTGCGCATGTCCGGCTCGGAAACGATTTCCAGCAACGGCGTGCCGGCGCGGTTCAGGTCGATACCGGTGGCACCGTTGAACTCTTCGTGCAGGCTTTTACCGGCGTCTTCTTCCAGGTGCGCGCGGGTAATGCCGACGCGTTTGACCGTGCCGTCTTCCAGCGCGATGTCCAGGTGGCCCTTGCCGACGATCGGCAATTCCATCTGGCTGATCTGGTAGCCCTTGGGCAGGTCCGGGTAGAAATAGTTTTTGCGGGCGAACACGTTGTGCTGGCCGATCTCGGCATCGATGGCCAGACCGAACATCACCGCCATGCGCACCGCTTCCTGGTTCAGCACCGGCAATACGCCGGGCATGCCGAGGTCTACCAGGCTGGCCTGGGTGTTCGGCTCGGAACCGAAAGTGGTGGAGCTACCGGAAAAGATTTTCGACCGGGTGGTGAGCTGGGTATGAATCTCCAGCCCGATCACGACTTCCCATTGCATGTGTTTCTCCTCAGAAGCCGGTTGGGGTGCGGGTGTGCCAGTCAGTGTTTTGCTGATACTGATGGGCAACGTTCAACAGGCGGCCTTCCTGGAAATACGGGGCGAGCAACTGCACGCCGACCGGCAGCCCATCGACAAAACCTGCAGGCATGGACAAGCCCGGCAGACCGGCGAGGTTGGCGGTGATGGTGTAGACGTCTTCCAGGTACGCAGCGACCGGGTCGCTGTTCTTGGCGCCAAGCTTCCAGGCCGGGTTCGGCGTGGTTGGGCCGAGGATGATGTCGACCTCATTAAAGGCCGCCATGAAGTCGTTCTTGATCAGGCGACGGATTTTCTGCGCCTTCAGGTAGTAGGCGTCGTAGTAACCGGCCGACAGCGCGTAGGCACCGACCATGATCCGGCGCTGCACTTCCGGGCCGAAACCTTCGCCACGGGAACGCTTGTACAGGTCTTCCAGGTTTTTCGGATCTTCGCAGCGATAGCCGAAACGCACGCCGTCGAAACGCGACAGGTTGGAAGACGCTTCCGCCGGGGCGATCACGTAGTACGCAGGGATTGCATGCTGCATGTTCGGCAGGCTGATTTCCTTGACCACGGCACCGAGCTTTTTCAGCTCTTCAACGCTGGCCATGACCAGGTCGGCGATGCGCGGGTCCAGACCTGCGCTGAAGTACTCCTTCGGCACGCCGATGCGCAGGCCTTGCAGCGAACCGTTGAGGCCGGCGCTGTAATCAGGCACGGGCTCGTCGATGCTGGTGGAGTCCTGCGGGTCGAAACCGGCCATGCCTTGCAGCAGGATCGCGCAGTCTTCGGCGGTGCGGGCCAATGGGCCGCCCTGATCGAGGCTGGACGCGTAGGCAATCATGCCCCAGCGCGAAACACGACCGTACGTCGGTTTCAGGCCGGTGAGGTTGGTCAGCGCGGCGGGCTGACGAATCGAACCGCCGGTGTCGGTGCCCGTCGCCGCTGGCAACAGACGAGCGGCCACCGCAGCCGCCGAACCGCCAGACGAACCGCCCGGAACGTGTTCCAGGTTCCACGGGTTTTTCACCGGGCCGTAGTAGCTCGACTCGTTGGCCGACCCCATGGCGAATTCGTCCATGTTGGTCTTGCCCAAGGTCACGGCCCCGGCAGCAGCCAGTTTGGCGACCACGGTGGCGTCGTACGGTGCTTTAAAGTTGTCGAGCATCTTCGAGCCGCAGCTGGTGCGGATGCCCTGGGTGCAGAACAGGTCTTTGTGCGCGATCGGCGCGCCGAGCAGGGCGCCGCTCTCACCGTTGGCCCGACGAGCGTCAGCGGCTTTCGCCTGCTGCAGCGCCAGGTCTTCGGTGAGGCTGATGAAACTGTTGAGCTGCGGGTCGAGCTGGGCGATACGCGCCAGCAGGACTTTGGTCAGCTCTTCGGAAGAAAACTTTTTATCGGCGAGTCCGCGGGCGATCTCGGCCAGAGTCAATTGATGCATTGCAGGCTCTTTCCCTTTAGTCGATGACTTTCGGAACCAGATACAGGCCGTTTTCGACCGCTGGTGCGATGGACTGATAGGCCTCGCGATGATTGGTTTCGGTCACGACGTCTGCACGCAGGCGCTGGCTCGCTTCCAATGGGTGGGCCAGCGGCTCGATACCGTCGGTATTGACCGCTTGCATTTCGTCGACCAGCCCGAGAATGCTGTTCAGGGCCGAAGTGATATGTGGAAGATCGGCTTCATTGAGGCCAAGGCAGGCCAAATGAGCGATTTTTTCCACGTCGGAGCGTTCAAGCGCCATGGGATTCTCCAGTGGAAAACAGAACGGACGGCGTCCGTGTGTTAGATTGTCGGAACACTACCGCATTTCTACGGTCTCAAGGCCGCGATTGTGGGGCTTGGTGCACAGAAAAGCGGCCAATTTAACATATTGGCGCCTTGCCCAAAATCCCTGTCGTTGTTAGAGTTTGCCGCACTTTTTTACCCACGCGTTGCCTAGGGTCCCTTTCCCATGTTCAAGAAACTGCGTGGCATGTTTTCCAGCGATCTTTCCATTGACCTGGGCACTGCCAACACCCTTATTTACGTGCGCGAGCGCGGTATCGTCCTGAATGAGCCATCGGTTGTGGCTATTCGGACACACGGTAACCAGAAAAGTGTCGTTGCTGTCGGCACCGAGGCCAAGCGCATGCTCGGCCGTACGCCGGGCAACATTGCTGCCATTCGTCCGATGAAGGACGGTGTGATCGCCGACTTCAGCGTCTGCGAAAAAATGCTGCAATACTTTATCAACAAGGTTCACGAAAACAGCTTTCTGCAGCCTAGCCCTCGTGTGCTGATCTGCGTTCCATGCAAATCCACCCAGGTTGAGCGTCGTGCCATCCGTGAATCGGCCCTTGGTGCCGGTGCCCGTGAAGTGTTCCTGATCGAAGAGCCGATGGCCGCTGCGATTGGTGCCGGTCTGCCGGTTGAAGAAGCTCGCGGTTCGATGGTTGTCGATATCGGTGGCGGTACCACTGAAATCGCGCTGATCTCCCTCAACGGTGTGGTCTATGCCGAATCCGTACGGGTTGGCGGCGACCGCTTCGACGAAGCGATCATCACCTACGTGCGTCGCAACTACGGCAGCCTGATCGGCGAATCCACCGCCGAGCGCATCAAACAGGAAATCGGTACGGCTTACCCGGGCGGCGAAGTTCGCGAAGTCGACGTTCGTGGCCGTAACCTGGCCGAAGGCGTTCCACGCGCATTCACCCTGAACTCCAATGAAGTGCTGGAAGCTCTGCAAGAGTCCCTGGCCACCATCGTTCAGGCCGTGAAAAGTGCACTGGAGCAATCGCCTCCGGAGCTGGCGTCCGATATCGCCGAACGTGGTCTGGTACTGACCGGTGGTGGCGCCTTGCTGCGCGACCTCGACAAGTTGCTGGCCCAGGAAACCGGTCTGCCGGTGATTGTCGCCGAAGACCCGTTGACCTGCGTTGCACGCGGCGGTGGCCGCGCATTGGAAATGATGGATAAACACACCATGGATCTGCTTTCCAGCGAATAAGTCGCCGGATCGCCTCTATGCTGTTGAGCGCGCAGGCAGCACTTTGCAGTGCTGCCTGTTGCGTTTGTCTTCTGTCAGTCTGCATCCAGGCCGGTTTGATGCCGTATGAATAAAGAGAACATTTGCCTGGGAGGAGCGGCTTATTAAACCGCTTTTCACCAAAGGCCCCTCACTGGGCGTGCGCTTGTTGGTGCTGGCCGTGCTATCGGTCGCGCTGATGGTGGTCGATGCCCGCTTCACACTGCTCAAGCCAGTGCGTAGCCAAATGTCGCTGGTGCTGATGCAGTCTTACTGGATCACCGACCTGCCGCAGCGGCTATGGCAAGGTGTGGCCAGCCAATTTGGCAGCCGAACCGAACTGGTCGCTGAAAACGAAAAACTCAAAACCGAAAACCTGCTGTTGCA
This sequence comes from Pseudomonas sp. F-14 TE3482, assembly GCF_053629455.1. Lineage (NCBI taxonomy): Bacteria > Pseudomonadati > Pseudomonadota > Gammaproteobacteria > Pseudomonadales > Pseudomonadaceae > Pseudomonas > Pseudomonas sp. F-14 TE3482. The sequence goes on along the minus strand of NZ_JBRJII010000001.1, from coordinate 240,865 downwards.
GGGGCGCATGCAAAAGCTGGCCGCTCTGACCGAGCAGAACGTTCGGCTGCGCGAGCTGCTCAACTCTTCCGCGCTGGTCAACGAAAAGGTCGAAGTGGCCGAGTTGATCGGCATGGACCCCAACCCCTTTACCCATCGCATCATCATCAATAAAGGTGAGCGCGACGGTGTGATCCTCGGTCAGCCGGTGCTCGACGCCCGCGGCCTGATGGGGCAGGTGGTCGAGTTGATGCCGTATACCTCTCGCGTACTGCTGCTGACTGACACCACCCACAGCATTCCCGTGCAGGTGAACCGTAACGGTCTGCGGGCGATTGCCAGCGGCACCGGTAACCCGGAGCGCCTTGAGCTGCGTCATGTGGCCGATACCGCCGACATCAAAGAAGGCGATTTGCTGGTCAGCTCCGGCCTCGGTCAGCGTTTCCCGGCGGGTTACCCGGTGGCGACGGTCAAGGAAGTGATTCACGATTCCGGTCAACCGTTCGCCATCGTCCGTGCGGTGCCGACCGCTGCGTTGAACCGCAGTCGTTATCTGTTGTTGGTGTTCAGTGATGGACGCACCCCTGAGGAACGAGCCAACGACGCCGCTCAGGCTCAGGAAGCGCTGGACCAGCATGGCGGTGGGCCGATCATTCCCGCAACCGTGCCCAAACCGGCCGTGTCGGTGATACCGGCTGCCGTGGCTGCTCCGGCTGCTCCGGCGGTTGCACCTGCTGCCGCAACCCCGGCAACCGCTGCTCATGCTGCCAGCAAGCCACCCGCGTCGGCACCGGCCGCCGTCAAACCACCGGCGGCCCAACCCGCTGCCGTGAAGCCAGCTGCCAAACCGCCTGTTTCTGCGCCGGCTACCACTGGGGGAAGAGAATAATGGGCGGTACTACTTCATCCCGAAATGACTGGATGGTCTGGTTGACCTTCGCCATCGGCCTGCTGCTCAGCGTCTCGCCGCTGCCGCAGTTCATGGAAATCCTGCGCCCTCTATGGCTGGCCTTGCTGTTGGCCTTCTGGGCGTTGGCCCTGCCGCAGAAAGTCGGCATGGTGACCGCCTGGTGCCTGGGGCTGACCGAAGATGTGCTGTATGGCACGTTGCTGGGCCAGAATGCGTTGATCCTCACACTCATTACCTTCCTGGTGCTATCGCTGCAACAGCGCCTGCGCATGTTCCCGATGTGGCAACAGAGCCTGGTGATCCTGGTGATTTTCGGCCTCGCCCAACTGGTGCAGTTGTGGCTGAGCGCCCTGACCGGCAATCGCCAGCCGACCCTGGCCCTGGTGTTACCGGCACTGGTCAGCGCGTTGCTCTGGCCCTGGATCAGCTACGGTTTGCGCGGTTTGCGTCGACGCTACAAAATCAATTAATTCGGTCAGGCATTTGCCCATAACCTCGACAGGGAGATGTCTTGATGAAACAGCTGTACCTCGCCTCAGGCTCGCCGCGTCGGCGTGAACTGCTCACGCAGATCGGCGTGCCATTCTCCGTCATCAGCGCGGACATCGATGAAACCCCTTTACCTGAAGAATGCCCCTCGGCCTATGTCGAGCGTCTGGCGCGCAGCAAGGCCGAGGCCGGGCATGGCACGGTCGTGTCCGACGCCGATTTCTGCGTGCTGGGTGCCGACACCGCCGTGGTGCTGGACGGGAAAATTCTCGGCAAGCCGGTGGACGAAGCCGACGCATGCGCCATGCTTATGCTGTTGTCCGGGCGCGAACATGAAGTGCTGACCGCGATTGCGGTGCGCGATGGCGAGCGTTGCGAGTCTTCGGTGGTGCGCAGCCTGGTGCGTTTTCGCACCATCGACCGTGACGAAGCCGTGGCCTACTGGGCCAGCGGTGAACCCCGGGACAAGGCGGGCGGTTACGGGATTCAAGGGCTGGGCGCGGTGTTCGTCGCCGGGCTTAATGGCAGCTACTCGGCGGTGGTCGGATTGCCGTTGTGCGAAACCTGCGAGCTGCTCGGCCATTTCGGCATACCCTGTTGGCAAACCTTTAACGCGCGTTGAGCGTCGTACTGACAAGATGCGGCCATTATCGTGAACATGCCTGAACGAGACCCTGCCATGAGTGAAGAGATCCTGATCAACATCACGCCGATGGAATCGCGCGTGGCGGTGGTTGAAAACGGTGTCCTGCAAGAGGTCCATGTCGAGCGCACGCAAAAGCGCGGGATCGTCGGCAACATCTATAAAGGCAAAGTCGTGCGGGTATTGCCAGGCATGCAGGCGGCCTTCGTCGATATCGGTCTGGATCGCGCCGCGTTCATTCATGCCTCGGAGATTTCTCTTCGAGAAGGCCCGACGGTGGAAAGCATCAGTGCGCTGGTTCATGAAGGTCAAAGCCTGGTGGTGCAAGTCACTAAGGATCCGATCGGCTCCAAAGGCGCACGCCTGACCACGCAACTGTCGATTCCGTCGCGCTATCTGGTGTACATGCCGCGCACCGCCCACGTCGGCATTTCCCTGAAGATTGAGGACGAAGCCGAGCGCGAACGTCTCAAGCAGGTGGTTACCGACTGCGTGGCCAAAGAAGGCATCAAGGAGGCCGGCGGTTTCATTTTGCGTACCGCTGCCGAAGGGGCCGGGGCCGATGAAATTCTCATGGACATCCGCTATCTGCGCAGGCTCTGGGACCAGATCAACGAACAGATCAAGACCATCAGCGCGCCGAGTGTGATTTACGAAGACCTCGGCCTTGCGCTACGCACCTTGCGTGACCTGGTGAGCCCGAAGATCGAGAAGATCCGCATCGATTCCCGGGAAACCTTCCAAAAAACCACGCAATTCGTCGCCGAATTGATGCCGGAGATTGCCGACCGTCTGGAGCATTACCCTGGCGAACGGCCGATCTTCGACCTGTACGGTGTCGAAGACGAAATCCAGAAAGCCCTGGAACGCAAGGTACCGCTCAAGTCCGGCGGCTATCTGGTGGTCGATCCGGCGGAAGCCATGAGCACCATCGACGTCAATACCGGGGCCTTTGTCGGTCATCGCAACCTCGAAGAAACCATCTTCAAGACCAACCTCGAAGCCGCCACCGCCATTGCCCGTCAGCTGCGCCTGCGTAATCTGGGCGGGATTATCATCATCGACTTCATCGACATGGAAGATGAAGAACATCAGCGTCAGGTGTTGCGAACCCTCGAGAAGCAACTGGAACGCGATCACGCCAAGACCAACATCATCGGCATCACCGAGTTGGGCCTGGTGCAGATGACTCGCAAGCGCACCCGCGAGAGTCTTGAGCAAGTGCTGTGCGAACCGTGCAGCAGTTGCCAGGGTCGCGGCAAACTCAAGACGCCGGAAACCGTGTGCTACGAGATCTTCCGCGAAATCCTGCGTGAGGCCCGGGCCTATCAGGCTGAAGGCTATCGGGTGCTGGCGAATCAGAAAGTGGTCGACCGTTTGCTCGACGAAGAGTCGGGCAATGTCGCCGAGCTCGAAGGCTTTATCGGGCGCACCATTCGGTTCCAGGTGGAAACCATGTACTCCCAGGAACAATACGACGTGGTGTTGCTCTGAATCGTTGTGTTTTACCTCCACTAGAACGGCTGGCCTCAGCTTTTTGCAGTATTTTTGCCATGGGAGCCAACTGACATGGACCGTCTGACACGCATTTTGGCCGCACTGACCCGCTGGGGTCTGGGCCTGTGTGCGTTGGTTTTAGTGCTGATGGCGTTGTTCGTCAGCCTCGGCCGAGAGCTGACGCCGCTGGTGGCCGAGTACCGTGCCGACGTCGAAGACAAAGCCAGCGATGCCTTGGGCATGCCCCTGCAGATCGGCAAGCTGGAAGGCAACTGGAGCGGTTTCGCCCCGGTTCTTTTGGCCCATGACGTGATGGTCGGCGCGGGTTCCAATGCCTTGCGCCTGGATCAGGTGCGCGCGGTGCCGGATCTCTGGGCCAGCCTGCTGGCGCGCGAAGTGCGCTTCGCACACCTGGAACTCAACGGCCTGAAGATCAGCCTCAAGGAAGGTGAGGACGGTCATTGGGCGCTGGAAGGTTTGCCGGTGCAGCAGGACCAGCCGCTGAACCCGGAGCAACTGCTCAATCGCATGCAGAGGGTCCAGCAGCTGTCGGTACTCGACAGCCAGATCACCTTGCAGCCGTTGGGGGAGTCGCCGCTGACCCTGACGTATGTCGGCCTGAATCTGAAAACCGGTCCATCCCGCCAGCGGCTTGATGCCCGTTTGACCCTGCCCGACGGCCAGCCGGTTGCGATGAGCCTGCGCACCCGTTTGCGCGCTGCCCAATGGAAGGACGGCGAAGCGGACGCTTACCTGAGCCTGCCGCAAAGTGATTGGTCGAAATGGTTGCCCGAGCGCCTGACCCAGCAATGGAATTTTTCCGAGATCAAGGCCGGTGGCGAGTTCTGGATGAACTGGAGCAAGGGCACCGTGCAACGCGCCGCAATTCGTTTGAACGCGCCGCAACTCAAGGGCGCCTATGCCGAGCGCAAGCCGATCCAGATCAATAATCTGGCGCTGAACGGGTATTTCCAGCGCAGTTCCACAGGCGTTCTGGTGACCCTGGATTCTCTGGCGATGAGCCTGGGCGACAGTCGCTGGGAATCGAAACTGCAATTTCAACAAACTGCCGCGACGGACAAGGCGCCAGAGCTCTTGCATCTGCAAGCCGACCGTCTCGATCTCACACCGCTCACTCCGCTGCTGAACGCACTGGGCCCACTGCCTGAGGGTGTCGCCACGGCGGTCGAGCGGCTCAAGGTCACCGGCGTCTTGCGCAATGTGCTGATCGACTTCCGCCCAGCCGCTACCGATGACAGCAAATTCAGCTTTGCCGCCAACCTGGACAAAGTCGGCTTCGACGCTTATCGCGGTGCACCGGCGGTGCGAAATGTCAGTGGCAGCATCAGCGGCGACCTCGGGCAGGGCGAACTGCGCATGGACAGCAAGGATTTCTCCCTGCACCTGGACCCGATTTTCGCCAAGCCATGGCAATACATTCAGGCCAACGCCCGGTTGACCTGGAAACTCGATAAAGAAGCTTTCACCCTGATCGCACCGTACCTGAAGGTGCTGGGCGAGGAGGGCAAGATTGCCGGCGATTTCCTGATACGCCTGCATTTCGATCGCGCCCAGGAAGACTACATGGACCTGCGGGTCGGCCTGGTCGACGGCGACGGTCGCTACACCGCCAAGTACCTGCCGACGGTTCTCAGCCCAGGGCTGGACGAATGGCTGCGCACCGCGATTCTCAAAGGCGCGGTGGATGAAGGCTTCTTCCAGTACCAGGGTTCGCTGAACCACGGCGCCGCCGAAACGGCTCGCAGCATCAGCCTGTTTTTCAAGGTCCACGATGCCGAGCTGGCGTTTCAGCCGGGCTGGCCGCATGTCAGCAAGGTCAGCGGCGATGTATTCATCGAAGACAGCGGCGTGCGGATCCTCGCGAGCGAGGGCCAATTGCTCGACACCCAGGTCAGCGACGTCTACGTCAATATTCCCCGTGTGCCTGCCGGGCAGAGCACTCATCTGTTCCTCGATGGCGCGTTCGCTGGCGGGTTGGGCGATGGCCTGAAGATTCTGCAAGAAGCGCCAATCGGCACCGCCGACACGTTTGCTGGCTGGGAAGGCGAGGGCGATCTGCAAGGCAAGCTCAAACTCGATATCCCGCTGGTCAAAGGCGAACAGCCGAAAATCCTCGTCGACTTCAAGACCGCCAAGGCCCGTTTGAAGCTCAGTGAGCCCACCCTGGAACTGACGCAACTCAAGGGTGATTTCCGTTTCGACAGCACCAAGGGGCTGAGCGGGCAAAAGATCACGGCGCGAGCCTTCGACAAGCCGGTGACCGCACAGATATTCGCTGAAGGCAGCCCGGGCAAGCTCAACACTCGGGTCGCGGCGACGAGTGAGGTCGAGGTCAAAAAACTGACTGAATGGCTGAATGTCACTCAGCCATTGCCGGTGACGGGGACGATCCCTTATCAGCTGCAACTGAACCTTGATGGCGCCGACAGCCAATTGATGGTCAGCTCCAACCTCAAAGGTGTGGCGGTGGATTTGCCGGCACCGTTCGGCATGGCGACCGATGTCGGGCGCGATACCGTGTTCCGCATGACCCTGCAGGGGCCGGAGCGGCGTTACTGGGCCACCTATGGTGAACTGGCGAGTTTCACGTTTGCGGCACCGACCGGCAATTTCGCCGACGGTCGCGGCGAGTTGTTTCTCGGTGGCGGCAGTGCCGTGTTGCCCGGCGCCAAAGGCTTGCGCGTGCGTGGGGTACTGTCCGAGCTGGATGTCGCCCCCTGGCAGGATCTGGTGACCAAATATGCTGGCCAGGATCCTGGCGGCAGTGCCAAACAGTTGCTTAGTGGCGCGGATTTGAAGGTTGGAAAACTCACGGGTTTCGGCACCACCCTCGATCAGGCGTCGGTGCAGTTGGCGCGCAAACCGGCCGCGTGGGCCCTGCAACTCGACAGTCAGCAGGCCAAGGGCAGCGTGGGAATTCCCGATGCGAAAGCCGCACCGATTGCGGTCAATCTGCAGTACGTACGTTTGCCGGCACGAGACCCTACCGCGCTGGCTGACGAGAATTCGCCGGATCCGCTGGCCACGGTGGACCCGACGAAGATCCCGGCGCTGGATGTCACTATTAATCAGCTGTTCCAGGGGCCGGATCTGGTGGGCGGGTGGCACCTGAAGGTTCGGCCGACCGACAAGGGCGTCGCCTTCAATGCCCTTGATCTGGGCCTCAAGGGCATTCTCTTGCGGGGCAGCGGTGGCTGGGAAGGCGTGCCGGGTAACTCCAGCAGTTGGTACAAGGGCCGAGTCAGTGGCAAGAACCTTGCCGACGTGCTCAAGGGCTGGGGTTTTGCACCGAGTGTCACCAGCGAAGAGTTTCACATGGACGTCGACGGTCGCTGGCCTGGTTCGCCGGCGTGGCTGGCGACCAAGCGCTTCTCCGGCAGCCTTGATGCGTCGCTGAATAAAGGTCAGTTCATTGAAGTCGAGGGCGGGGCTCAGGCGCTGCGGGTGTTTGGCCTGCTCAACTTCAACTCCATTGGCCGCCGCTTGCGCCTGGACTTTTCCGACCTGTTCGGCAAAGGCTTGAGCTATGACCGGGTCAAAGGCTTGCTGGTTGCCAGTAACGGCGTCTACGTGACCCGTGAACCCATTCTGCTGACCGGGCCGTCGAGCAATGTGGAGCTCAATGGCACGCTGGACCTGGTGGGTGATCAGATCGATGCCAAGTTGTTGGTGACTTTACCGGTGACCAACAATCTGCCGATTGCCGCGCTGATCGTCGGTGCACCGGCTGTCGGCGGGGCGCTGTTCCTGATCGACAAGCTGATCGGTGACCGCGTGGCGCGCTATGCCAGCGTCAAATACACCGTCAAAGGCCCATGGAAAGATCCGAAAATCACCTTCGACAAGCCTTTTTGAATTCTTTTGAAAAAGCACTCTTTGGGCCTATGGAGTAGCATGTTTTCATGCGACGCCGCTTACTCCTGTAGGAGCTGCCGCAGGCTGCGATCTTTTGACTTCAAAGTTCAAGGTCAAAAGATCGCAGCCTCGTTTTACTCCGCAGCGCCTACCGGTATGCGTAGATTTCACATAGGGAATAGGCCATGTCTGTAGCGGTGATTCAAATGGTCAGCCAGAGCGACGTGCTGGTCAATCTGGCCCAGGCCCGTCGTCTGCTCGAGCAGGCGGCGACCGGTGGCGCGCGGCTTGCCGTGCTGCCGGAAAACTTCGCTGCCATGGGCCGGCGCGACATTGCCGACATCGGCCGCGCCGAAGCCTTGGGCGAAGGCCCGATCCTGCCATGGTTGAAACAGACCGCCCGCGACCTCAAGTTATGGATAGTGGCCGGCACATTGCCGTTGCCGCCGGAGGACCAACCGACGGCCAAAGTGCACGCATGCTCGTTGCTGGTGGATGACCGCGGCGAAACCGTTGCACGGTATGACAAGCTGCACCTGTTCGACGTAGACGTGGCGGATAATCGCGGGCGTTATCGCGAATCCGATGACTATGCTTATGGCAGTGGTGTGGTTATTGCCGACACTCCGGTCGGTCGAGTCGGCCTGACGGTGTGTTATGACCTGCGTTTCCCGGAGCTGTACAGCGAATTGCGTGCGGCCGGCGCGGAATTGATTACCGCACCGTCGGCCTTTACCGCGGTGACCGGCGCGGCCCATTGGGAGGTGCTGATTCGCGCGCGGGCCATCGAGACCCAGTGTTACATGCTCGCGGCCGCCCAGGGTGGGACGCATCCGGGGCCACGAGAAACCTTTGGTCACGCCGCCATCGTCGACCCATGGGGGCGTGTGCTGGCGCAACAGGATCAAGGCGAGGCCGTGCTGCTGGCCCAACGCGACAGCAGCGAACAGGCGTCTATCAGGGCGCGGATGCCGGTGTCCACTCACCGGCGCTTTTTCTCGCAGGGCGCCCAGCGACCTGCATCAGAACGACGAATTTAAGGCGTAAAGCATATGAGCGAGTTGTTGTCCTCCGTCAGTGAACACCTCCTGGCGCCCGGCGGCGTAACGATCGAGAGCCTGCAAGGTGTGCTCGGCGATCTGGCCGGCCCGGGCATCGATGCCGCCGACCTGTATTTCCAGGGGCAGATTTCCGAATCCTGGGCGCTGGAAGACGGGATCGTCAAGGAAGGCAGCTTCAATCTTGACCAGGGTGTCGGCGTGCGTGCGCAATCGGGTGAAAAAACCGGTTTCGCCTATAGCAATGCGATCACCCTCGAAGCGCTCGGCGCGGCAGCCCGTGCAGCCCGTTCGATCTCCCGGGCCGGGCAGAACGGTACCGTGCAGGCATTCACCACCCAGGATGTCGCCCAATTGTACGGGCCGGATAACCCACTGGAAGTGATGACCCGTGCCGAGAAAGTCGAGCTGCTCAAGCGTATCGACGTGGCGACTCGCGCCCTCGACCCGCGTATCCAGCAAGTGACTGTGAGCATGGCCGGGGTCTGGGAGCGGATTTTGATTGCTTCCACCGATGGTGGCCTGGCGGCAGATGTGCGACCGCTGGTGCGTTTCAATGTCAGCGTGATCGTCGAGCAGAATGGCCGTCGTGAACGCGGTGGCCATGGCGGTGGCGGTCGTACCGATTACCGCTATTTCCTCAGCGACGACCGCGCCATGGGCTATGCCCGCGAAGCGTTGCGTCAGGCGCTGGTGAATCTGGAAGCGATCCCGGCCCCGGCCGGTACGTTGCCGGTGGTGTTGGGTTCGGGTTGGTCCGGCGTGTTGCTGCACGAAGCCGTCGGCCATGGCCTGGAAGGCGATTTCAACCGCAAGGGCAGTTCGGCCTACAGCGGGCGCATGGGCGAGATGGTTGCCTCGAAGCTCTGCACCATCGTCGATGACGGCACCCTCGCCGGGCGCCGTGGTTCGCTGAGCGTCGACGACGAAGGCACCCCGACCGAGTGCACCACGCTGATCGAAAACGGCGTGCTCAAAGGTTATATGCAGGACAAGCTTAATGCGCGTCTGATGGGCGTGGCCCGCACCGGCAACGGTCGTCGCGAATCCTACGCGCACCTGCCGATGCCGCGCATGACCAACACTTACATGCTGGCAGGCGAAAGCGACCCGGCAGAAATCATCGCCTCGGTAAAGAAAGGCATCTACTGCGCCAACCTCGGCGGTGGTCAGGTGGACATCACCAGCGGCAAGTTCGTGTTCTCCACCAGCGAGGCGTACCTGATCGAAGACGGCAAGATTACTGCCCCGGTCAAAGGCGCGACGTTGATCGGCAACGGGCCGGAAGCCATGAGCAAGGTGTCGATGGTCGGTAACGATCTGGCGCTGGACAGCGGTGTGGGCACGTGTGGCAAGGATGGGCAGTCGGTGCCGGTGGGTGTCGGCCAGCCAACGCTGAAAATTGATGCGATTACTGTGGGTGGCACAGGGTCGTAAGAAGGGATGGAGCTTCGGGTGAGTCGCTTGGCAACTCACCCGATTCGGGACTTAACGCAGACCGCGTTGAGTCTCGTCCAGCTCACGGATGTACTTGAAAATTTTACGGCTCGAAGCCGGTGGCTTGTTGGTCGCCAGTTCGTGCTGGGCCTGACGGATCAGGGAGCGCAATTGCTGACGATCAGCTTCCGGGTAGTCGAGCACGAACTTCTCCAGGACTGCATCGTCGCCCGCGATCAAGCGATCGCGCCAGCGTTCCAGGCCATGGAAGCGTTCGTTGTACTGCCGAGTGGAGGCATCCAGTTGATCGAGCAGAGTCAGAATGGCGTCAGTGTCCTGATCGCGCATCAGTTTGCCGATGAACATAAGGTGCCGTTTACGCGCGATATTCGCGGTGTGCTTGGGCGCATCGGCCAGGGCCCGGCGCATAGCGTCGGTCAACGGCAGTTTTGCCAGCAAGTCAGGCTTGAGTGTTGTAAGGCGCTCGCCAAGGTCAACCAGAGCATGAAGCTCGCGTTTAACCTGGGATTTGCTTTTTTCTCCCGTATCGAGGGAGTCGTCGTAAGAATCAACCATGGTGGCCGTCCGCAAAGAAACGCCGCCATGATAACCAGTCGGGGGCCGCTTGTCCGGCCCGGTCGCTCGAAGGCCCCAGCCGAAAGCAGAATTTGAGTGGAGAACAGCATGAGTGCAGTTGAAAGCGTCGGCCCACAAGCGTTGCCGGCACTGCAAGAACAAGTCGAGCAGATCATCGCTGAAGCCAAGCGCCAGGGCGCCAGTGCCTGTGAAGTGGCCGTGTCGCTGGAGCAGGGCTTGTCGACCACGGTGCGTCAGCGGGAAGTCGAAACCGTTGAGTTCAATCGCGATCAGGGCTTCGGCATCACCTTGTACGTAGGCCAGCGCAAAGGCTCGGCCAGCACCTCGGCCAGCGGTTCGGAAGCGATTCGCGAAACCGTCGCCGCGGCACTCGCCATCGCCAAGCACACGTCTGAAGACGAAGCCTCGGGCCTGGCGGATGCCGCGCTGATGGCCAAGGATTTGCAGGATTTTGACCTGTTTCATCAATGGGACATTACCCCGGAGCAAGCCATCGAGCAGGCCCTGGCCTGTGAAGCGGCGGCGTTTGCCGCCGACAGCCGGATCAAGAATGCCGACGGCACCACCCTCAGCACTCACCAGGGCTGCCGGGTTTACGGTAACAGCCACGGTTTTATCGGTGGTTACGCGTCGACTCGTCACAGCCTCAGTTGCGTGATGATCGCCGAAGCCGATGGCCAGATGCAGCGCGATTACTGGTATGACGTGAACCGTCAGGGCAATTTGCTGGCCTCTCCAGAGAGCATCGGCCAACGTGCCGCGCAACGGGCGGCGAGCCGTCTGGGCGCGCGTCCGGTGCCAACCTGTGAAGTGCCGGTGCTGTTTTCCGCGGAACTGGCCGGTGGCTTGTTCGGCAGTTTCCTGTCGGCGATCTCCGGCGGCAGTCTGTATCGCAAATCGTCGTTCCTCGAAGGCACGCTGGGGCAGAAGCTGTTCCCGGAATGGCTGACCATCGATGAGCGTCCGCACCTGATGCGCGCTTTGGGCAGTTCGGCTTTCGACGGCGATGGCCTGGCGACCTATGCCAAGCCGTTCGTGGAGAAGGGCGAGTTGGTGTCCTACGTACTCGGCACCTACTCCGGCCGCAAGCTAGGCATGCCGAGCACTGCCAACGCCGGCGGCGTGCACAACCTGTTCGTCACCCATGGTGACGAAGATCAGGCCGCCTTGCTGCGCCGCATGGGCCGAGGCTTGCTGGTCACCGAACTGATGGGGCAGGGCCTGAACATGGTCACTGGCGATTACTCCCGTGGCGCGGCGGGTTTCTGGGTCGAGAACGGCGAAATCCAGTTCGCGGTGCAGGAGGTGACTATCGCCGGCAACATGCGTGACATGTTCAAGCAGATCATCGCGGTCGGTAATGACCTGGAACTGCGCAGCAATATTCGCACCGGGTCGGTGTTGATCGAGCGGATGACAGTGGCGGGTAGCTAAGCCTCCGATCGCTGCACAAAAAGGGCGCGCCATCCCATTGGGTGGCGCGCCTTTTTTATTGGTCGCAACACAGATCCTGTGGGAGCGGGCTTGCCTGCGATAGCGTCATTTCAGTCGACATCGATGTTGAATCTTCTATCGTCATCGCGGGCAAGCCCGCTCCCACAAGGATCTCTGTGCTCCGTTATGCTTGTTTTGGTTCTCATTATCATCTAATAATAAATCTCATTACCGAATGAGCCCGGATCATGAGTTCTGCCTTGCACGAGCAGCCTTACCTCGAAAGCTGGCGCTGGATGAGTCGCCAGATCCGTTGCGCCATGGACCCTGACGAACCGCGCCTGATCGAACATTACCTGGCCGAAGGCCGGTATCTGGCGTGTTGCACGGCCACCTCTCCCTGGACCATCGCCGAAACCTCTTTCCGTTTGCTGCTCGACACCGCCGTCGATGTCGCGCTGCCCTGGCACTGGCGCAGCCTGTGTCTCGACCAGGCCTGGCGGCCGTTGCGCGATCTCGAACGGCAATCACTCTGCAAATGCCGCCTCAAGCGCTGGCAAAGCTATGCCTGGCAACTGGCGACCTGCGAGTTGCAACCCTCCATCCCTCTCATAGAACTGGTGCAAGGATCTCCTGATGAGTAACACACGTATCGAACGCGACAGCATGGGCGAACTTCAGGTCCCGGTGGACGCTCTCTATGGCGCGCAAACCCAGCGCGCGGTGGATAACTTCCCGATCAGCGGCCAACCGATGCCCGTGCAGTTCATCCGGGCGCTGATTCTGGCCAAGGCCGCTGCCGCCCGAGCCAACGTCGAGCTCAAACAGATCAGCGAATCCCAGGGCAAGGCGATCGTCGACGCCGCTCAAGGCTTGCTCGAAGGCGATTTCATGCAGCACTTCCCGGTGGATATCTTCCAGACCGGTTCCGGCACCAGTTCCAACATGAACGCCAACGAAGTGATCGCCACCCTGGCCAGCCGCTTGTTGGGCGAGCCGGTGAATCCCAACGATCACGTCAATTGCGGCCAAAGCAGCAACGACATCATCCCGACCACCATCCATGTCAGCGCCGCATTGAGCTTGCATGAGCAGTTGCTGCCGGCGTTGGTGCATCTGGTGCAGGTGATCGAGCACAAGGCCGAGCAGGTTCATCCATTCGTCAAAACCGGGCGTACCCATTTGATGGACGCCATGCCTGTGCGCCTGAGTCAGGTGCTCAATGGTTGGGCGCAACAGCTCAAGGCCAATATCGATCACTTGCAGGATCTGCTGCCGAGTCTGCAATCGCTGGCCCAGGGCGGCACGGCGGTGGGTACCGGGATCAATGCTCATCCGCAATTTGCGGCGCATTTCAGCCAGCAACTCAGCCAACTGACGCAGGTTCAGTTCACGCCGGGCAAGGACTTGTTTGCGCTGATCGGCTCGCAGGACACGGCAGTCAGCGTTTCAGGGCAGCTCAAGGCTACAGCGGTTTCCTTGATGAAAATCGCCAACGACCTGCGCTGGATGAATTCCGGCCCGTTGGCCGGGCTCGGTGAAATCGAACTCGAAGCCTTGCAGCCCGGCTCGTCGATCATGCCCGGCAAAGTCAATCCGGTGATCCCGGAAGCTACCGCGATGGTCGCCGCTCAGGTGATTGGCAACGACACGGTGATCACCGTCGCCGGTCAGTCGGGCAATTTCGAGTTGAACGTCATGTTGCCGATCATCGCCCATAACCTGCTGAGCAGTATCCAATTGCTGGCCAACGCCAGCCGTCTGCTGGGTGACAAGGCTATCGCCAGCTTCAAGGTCAACGAGGCCCGGCTCAAGGAAGCGCTGTCGCGCAATCCGATTCTGGTCACTGCACTCAACCCGATCATTGGTTACCAAAAAGCCGCCGAGATTGCCAAGAAGGCTTATCAGCAGGGCCGGCCGGTGATCGATGTCGCCCTGGAGCACACCGACCTGACGCGCAGCCAACTGGAAAAATTGCTCAACCCAGAGAAGCTCACCGCAGGGGGCGTGTAATCACCGCTACCGCTTTGGAGGCTCACCATGGAGCACTGGAAACGCACGATCGAAAGAGCAAATCGCTGTTTCATGCTGGGCGAGCTGGTCGATGCCCGCGAGGCTTATTTGCAGGCATTGGCCTTGGCCCAGGTGTTGTTCGAGCGCTGGGCCGATGCCGACGAAGCGGTGGCGGCTTGCGTGATTTCCCACCATAACCTGGCGGACCTGCACCTGCGTCTGAACCAGCCGGAGGAGAGCGCCGAGTACCTGTGCGCGATCCATCAACGACTGTTGCAGACCATGCAGGACCCGCGACTGGCGCCAGCCTTGCGTGAAGCCGCGCTCCGCCAGAGCAGCAAAACCTATGTCGAGCTGCTGAATTTCATCAGCGAACACGGCGAGTATCCGCGCACCCAGCGTTTGCTACACCGCGAGACGCCGCCCGCCCATCAGCCTGCGCCCTTACAACATGGAGTTCATTGAAATGGCTTTTACCTTGCCTGCCTTGCCGTACGCCTATGACGCCCTGGAACCGCACATCGATGCGCAAACCATGGAAATCCACTACACCAAACACCACCAGACCTACATCAACAACCTCAACGCCGCAGTCGAAGGCACTGAGTTTGCTGAATGGCCGGTGGAAAAACTGGTGGCGGCTGTCCAGCAATTGCCGGAAAAGCTCCGTGCGGCAGTGATCAATCAGGGCGGTGGGCATGCCAACCATTCGTTGTTCTGGGAAGTGATGGCACCCAACGGCGGAGGCCAACCTGAAGGCGCGCTGGCCAAGGCGATCGACGAACAGCTGGGTGGTCTCGACAGCTTCAAGGAGGCCTTCACCAAAGCTGCGCTGACCCGTTTTGGCAGCGGTTGGGCCTGGTTGAGTGTGACGCCGCAAAAGACCTTGATCGTTGAAAGCAGCGGCAACCAGGACAGCCCGTTGATGAATGGCAATACGCCGATCCTCGGCCTGGATGTCTGGGAGCACGCTTACTACCTGCGCTATCAGAACCGCCGCCCGGAATACATCAATGCGTTCTACAACGTGATCAATTGGCCCGAAGTCGCCGCGCGTTATCAGGCTGCGCTGGTTTAGGGGGCGTTCTCAACTAGTCTCCCCTCCGCGCCGGGTCTGCTGTTGTGCAGGGCAAGGCGCGAGAAGCGTGGTTTGGTCATTCCAAATAAGCTTCGAGCAACGCAGCCCTGCACAACAGCAGGCCCGGCCCTTCGGGTTGTGCCTTAAAGCGGGCCAGGCTGCCTTGCAGGCCTTGGAAAGGGAACAACCATTCTCAGCGGCCTGCGCCTTGCCTGGCCCGCTTTAAGGCGACAACGCGGAGGGGGAACGAGTTGAGAACGCCCCTAAGTCTCTATAAAACAATCCAGGGCTGACTATGGGCATTGAAACACTGGCGATCGGAAGTGGACGAATGTTTCGTTACGCACTGGGATCGCTGTTACTGCTGGCGGGCATGACATTATTGGCTGCCCAAGGGCTGAGCTGGCTGGACCTCGAACCGAAACTGCAGCGTGCCCTGCAAGGCGGGGCGATTTGCGCTTTGGGTACCGCTTTGGGCGCGGTGCCGGTGCTGGTGATTCGGCAGATGCCTCAGGCAGTCAGCGACATATTGCTCGGTTTCGGAGCCGGGGTGATGCTCGCCGCGACGGCGTTTTCGCTGATCGTGCCGGGCATTGCCGCGGCAGAAAACCTCGGGCTGACGCCTTGGGCGGCCAGCGGCCTGATCAGCTTCGGCATCCTGCTGGGCGCATTCGGGTTGTTTCTGGTGGATCGCAGGGTGTCTGGCGCTACGCCCGAAATGCTCGTGGGGACACTGAAGCGATCGGTGATTCCACCGCGGATCTGGTTGTTTGTGTTTGCCATCATCGCCCACAACATCCCCGAAGGCATGGCTGTCGGCGTCTCGGCCGGTGGAGGCATGCCTGACGCCGACAGCCTGGCCATGGGCATCGCATTGCAGGATGTGCCGGAAGGACTGGTCATTGCGTTGGTGTTGGCCGGGGCAGGGATGTCGCGGGTCAAGGCGTTCCTGATCGGTGCTGCATCAGGGTTGGTCGAGCCGGTCTTTGCATTGTTATGCGCCTGGCTGGTGAGCCTGGCCGAACTGCTGTTGCCTTTGGGGCTGGCACTGGCGGCCGGTGCGATGTTGCTGGTGGTGACTCACGAAGTCATCCCCGAATCGCGCCGCCATGGTCACGACAAACTGGCCAGCCTTGGGCTGCTGATCGGGTTTTGTCTGATGATGGTGATGGATACGGCGTTGGCTTAACAAAAGATCGCAGCCTTCGGGTGTCCGCAATCCCATGTAGGAGCTGCCAAAGGCTGCGATCTTTTGATGTTTATTCGCCTTCGTCGAAGTAGTTGTTGATCAGCTTCACCAGTGCATCCAGCGCTTCCTGCTCCTGTTCGCCTTCGGTAATCAGGTGGATTTTGGTGCCCTTGCCAGCGGCCAGCATCATCATGGCCATGATGCTTTTGCCATCGACCACGGATTCTGGCGTGCGTCCTACCCTGATCGTGCAATCCTTGAACTGACCGGCGACCCCAACGAATTTTGCAGACGCGCGGGCATGCAGGCCCAGCTTGTTGATGATTTCGATTTCCAGAGCAGGCATCGCGATGTGAATCCTTTAGCTGAGGTCGCGGTGGCGGACCTGGACGTTCTTCAGGGTTTTTTGCAGGACCTGACCCAGACGTTCGGTCAGGTAGACAGAGCGGTGATGCCCGCCAGTGCAGCCAATGGCAATGGTGACATAGGCGCGGTTGCTGGCGGCAAAGCGGGGTAGCCACTTGAGCAAGTACGAGGAAATGTCCTGGAACATCTCTTCGACGTCCGGCTGTGCCGCCAGGTACTCGGCCACCGGTTGATCAAGCCCGGACTGTGCCCGTAGCTCCGGCTTCCAGTAAGGGTTAGGCAGGCAGCGCACGTCGAACACCAGATCGGCGTCCACCGGCATGCCACGCTTGAACCCGAAAGATTCCACCAGGAACGCAGTGCCCGGTTCCGGTTGATTCAGCAGGCGCAGCTTGATGGTATCGCGTAGCTGATACAGGTTCAGATTGGTGGTATTGACCTTGAGGTCGGCCAGATCGGCAATAGGCCCCAGCAGATTGGTTTCATCCTGGATCGCCTCCGCCAGCGAACGATTGGCGCTGCTCAGCGGGTGACGACGGCGAGTTTCCGAAAAGCGTTTGAGCAAGGTTTCTTCGTCTGCGTCCAGGTACAGCACATCGCACTGGATATGTCGGCTGCGGACCTCTTCCAGCAATTCGGGGAACCGTGACAGGTGGCTTGGCAAGTTGCGTGCATCGATGGACACGGCCACCAGCGGTTGTGCCAGTTCGGTGTGAATCAGCGCGCGTTCGGCCAGTTCCGGCAGCAAGCCGGCAGGCAGGTTGTCGATGCAGTAGTAGCCGTTGTCCTCGAGCACATCGAGGGCGGTACTTTTACCTGAGCCGGAGCGGCCACTGACGATGATCAGGCGCATGATTAGTGACCGTTCTGCTCGTCCAGGACAACCTGATACAAGGCTTCGTTGCTCGGGGCGCTGCGCAATTTTTCACGCACTTCCTTGCGATCCAGCATGCTGGCAATCTGGCGCAGCAATTCCAGGTGTGCATCGGTGGCGGCTTCCGGGACCAGCAGCACAAACAGCAGGTCAACCGGGGCACCGTCGATGGCATCGAAATCGATAGGGGCTTCCAGGTGCAGCAGCGCGCTGATTGGCGAGGTGCAGCCTTTGAGCCGGCAGTGGGGGATGGCGATGCCGTTGCCGAAACCGGTAGAACCGAGTTTCTCACGGGCAATCAAGGCCTCGAAGACGTCCTGCATTTCCAGATCCGGCACTTCGCGATGGATGAGGTTGGCAATTTGCTCGAGGGCTTTCTTTTTACTGCCACCCGGCGCGTTCACTTGGGAACGGCCGGGGGTCAGGATGGTTTCTAGTCGGATCATGGATTGGGGGTGTTAACGACCGGTCGCGCCCTGGAGGAGGCTCTGGGTCTTTTCCTTATGCTTTTTAAGTTGGCGATCCAGCTTGTCGGTCAGCAGGTCGATGGCGGCATACATGTCCGTATGCTCGGCATTGGCGACCACTTCTCCGCCGGGAATATGCAGCGTGGCTTCGATCTTCTGCAGCAGTTTTTCGACGTTCATCGTGACTTGCACATTGGTGATCTTGTCGAAATGCCTCTCTAATCGGTCGAGTTTTTCGCCGATGTAGGTGCGCAGGGGTTCGGTCACTTCCAGTTGGTGTCCACTGATGTTGACTTGCATACAGCTTCTCCTTCGTTGCCAGTGCATAAAGCGGCAGGCAGAAATGCCTGCCACTGGAACGCTGTGGCCAGCCCGGCGGCTACATCAACCGCTTCCGTTCGCTGGAAGGCGCGATCCCCAGGGATTCGCGGTACTTGGCGACGGTGCGACGGGCTACCTGAATGCCTTGTGCCTCCAGTAAACCAGCGATCTTGCTGTCACTCAACGGCTTTTTCTGATTTTCCGCAGCAACCAGTTTTTTGATGATCGCGCGGATCGCCGTGGACGAGCATTCACCGCCTTCAGAGGTACTGACGTGGCTGGAAAAAAAGTATTTCAGTTCATAGATGCCCCGCGGGGTATGCATGAATTTTTGCGTGGTCACCCGTGAAATTGTCGATTCATGCATGCCGACTGCTTCGGCAATGTCATGCAGCACCAACGGCTTCATGGCTTCGTCACCGTATTCGAGAAAGCCGCGTTGATGCTCGACGATCTGGGTGGCGACTTTCATCAGGGTTTCATTGCGGCTTTGCAGGCTCTTGATGAACCAGCGAGCCTCCTGCAGCTGATTACGCATGAAGGTGTTGTCAGCGCTGGTATCGGCACGGCGCACGAAACCGGCATATTGGGCGTTGACCCGCAGGCGTGGCACCGATTCCTGGTTCAGCTCCACCAGCCAGCGCTCGTTGTCCTTGCGCACGATCACGTCGGGAACGACGTATTCGGCTTCGGTGGACTCGATTTGTGAACCGGGGCGTGGGTTGAGGCTCTGGACCAATTCGATGACCTGGCGCAGCTCATCTTCCTTGAGCTTCATGCGGCGCATCAGCTGGCTGTAGTCGCGGCTGCCGAGCAGGTCGATGTAATCGGTGACCAGGCGCTTGGCTTCGGCCAGCCAAGGGGTCTTGGCGGACAACTGGCGCAGTTGCAGCAGCAGGCATTCACCGAGGTTGCGGGCGCCGATGCCAGCGGGTTCGAATTGCTGGATGCGGTGCAGGACGGCTTCGATTTCGTCCAGTTCGATGTCCAGTTCCGGGTCGAACGCTTCGAGGATTTCCTCGAGGGTTTCGTCCAGGTAGCCCTGATTGTTGATGCAGTCGATCAGGGTCACGGCGATCAGGCGATCGGTGTCGGACATCGGTGCCAGGTTCAGTTGCCAGAGCAAATGGCTTTGCAGGCTTTCACCGACCGATGTGCGGGTGGTGAAGTCCCACTCGTCGTCATCGTTGCTCGGCAGGCTGCTGGCGCTGGTCTGGTAGACATCCTCCCAGGCTGTGTCGACGGGCAATTCGTTGGGGATGCGCTCGTTCCAGTCGCCTTCCTCAAGGTTGTCCACCGTCGGGGCGGTTTCCTGGTAGGAGGGTTCCTGAATGTCGGCGTTGGGTTTCTGTTCGGCGCTATCGGCCAAGGGGTCGGCGTTATCGAAGTCGTCGCCTTCTTCCTGGCGTTCGAGCATCGGATTGGACTCCAGAGCCTCCTGGATTTCCTGTTGCAGGTCCAGGGTCGACAATTGGAGCAGGCGGATGGCCTGTTGCAGCTGCGGTGTCATCGTCAGCTGCTGGCCCATTCTCAAGACTAGCGATGGTTTCATGGCAGGGGCTTAACACCTTATTCGCCGGCGCACATGCGCCATCCACTACAGGGCGCCGAAGCGCCAAACATAAGCAAATTATATGCCCGAAACTGAAGTGTTTGCCTAGAGCGCTGTAACAATAAAAAGTTATTGATTTTTTATTGAAGCGAGCGCTCCCTCGGCGACCCGGGCACCTCAGGTGCTTACAGGCGGAACTCGTGGCCCAGATACACTTCCTTGACCAGTTCATTGGCGAGGATGGTGGCGGAGTCACCTTCAGCAATCAGTTGGCCGTCGTTGACGATGTAGGCGGTTTCGCAGATATCCAGGGTCTCACGAACGTTGTGGTCCGTGATCAGCACGCCAATGCCTTTAGCCTTGAGGTGATGGATGATCTGCTTGATGTCGCCCACCGAAATCGGGTCCACACCGGCGAAGGGTTCGTCGAGGAGGATGAATTTCGGGTTGGTAGCCAGTGCCCGGGCGATTTCCACACGGCGGCGTTCACCACCGGACAGGCTCATGCCGAGATTGTCACGGATGTGATGGATGTGAAATTCCTGCAGCAGGCTTTCCAGCTCTTGGCGACGACCGGCCTTATCGAGTTCCTTGCGGGTCTCGAGGATGGCCATGATGTTGTCGGCCACCGACAGTTTGCGGAAGATCGACGCTTCTTGCGGAAGATAGCCGATGCCGGCCTTCGCGCGACCGTGCATCGGCTGGTGGCTGACGTCCAGGTCGTCGATCAGTACGCGGCCTTGATCGGCCTGTACCAGACCGACAATCATATAGAAACAGGTGGTTTTACCGGCGCCGTTAGGGCCAAGCAGGCCGACGATCTGACCGCTGTCGATGGACAGGCTGACGTCGCGCACGACCTGACGGCTCTTGTAGCTCTTGGCCAGATGCTGAGCTTTCAGAGTTGCCATTACTGGGCCTTTTGCTCGTCGGTTTTCTTCTTCGGCTGGATCACCATGTCGATGCGAGGGCGTGCCTCGGTGACCTTGTTACCCGTGGCGCGACCGGCGCTCGCAAGCTTTTTGACCGTGTCGTAGACGATTTTCTCGCCTTGGGTGACGTTGTTGTCCTTATCGATGACTTTGGCGCGATCGATCAGCACGACGCGGTTTTGCGAGGCGTGGTACTGGATAGTTACGCCGTAGCCCTGGACCGGCTTGGTATCGCCCGCCGTTTGCAGTTGCTCGAAGTAGGCAAGGTTGCCCACCGAAGTCACCACGTCGATGTCGCCGGTCGGGGTGCGGGTGATAGTTACGGTATTGCCGGTGACCTTCATCGAGCCCTGGGTGATGATCACATCGCCCTTATAGGTGGCAACGCCGTTCTTGTCGTCCAGTTGGGCATCGTCGGCCTGAATGCGGATAGGCTGCTCTTGATCGTTCGGCAGAGCCCAGGCGCTCACGCTTCCCAGTGCTGCGCCCAGACTGAGCAAAATAGGGAGAGTTTTAACGAGCCTCATACTGTCCTCTTACGTTCGATAGCAGGTGTATCCTGCTTTCTTTCAAGTACGCTTTCATTCCGTTGCCTGTCGATACAC
This sequence comes from Pseudomonas sp. F-14 TE3482, assembly GCF_053629455.1. NCBI lineage: Bacteria > Pseudomonadati > Pseudomonadota > Gammaproteobacteria > Pseudomonadales > Pseudomonadaceae > Pseudomonas > Pseudomonas sp. F-14 TE3482. The sequence continues at coordinate 219,548 of NZ_JBRJII010000001.1, read as the reverse complement.
CGCCAGCGCCGTCGATTCTAACGGGTTGATCGGTCTGCGCATATTGCTGCTGCGGGAACACTGTCATACGGGTGGTGGTAATCAGGGTTTTACGGTTTTTTTCGTCGAAACGCGTGATACGTACCGAGTCAATCAGCTCGACCTGAGTGCCGTCCGGGTTGACTTCGCCGCGCTCGCTCTGGACGTGCCAGGGGAATTCGGTGCCACGGAACATGTTCAGGTCCGGATTGGTCAGCAACGTCACCTCGCTCGCTTTCACGTGTTCGACCTTGTCCGACGTCATCTCGTATTGCAGTTTGCCGTCGGGCAGGTACTGCACGCTGTGGGCGTTGATGGCGTAATAGTCGATCGCGGTTTCATCGACCTTCACCACCGGCTTGTCGAGGAAGCGTTCCGGGCTGATGTTCCAGTAGCCGACCGCTGCAAAAATCGCAGCGATGCAACCGAACACCAGGATGTTACGAATTTTCTTGCTCAGCATGATGGGCTCACAGGTACGCGGCGTTGGCCGCATCGAGGCGGCCCTGGGCGCGCAGGATCAATTCGCAGAATTCGCGAGCGGCCCCCTCGCCACCGCGGGCCTGGGTGATGCCGTGGGCGTGTTCGCGCACGAAACTGGCAGCGCTGGCCACCGCCATGCCAAGGCCTACGCGGCGAATCACCGGCAGGTCCGGCAGGTCGTCGCCCAGGTAGGCCACTTGTTCATAGCTCAGGTTGAGCTGGCCAAGAAGTTCGTCGAGCACCACCAGTTTGTCTTCGCGACCCTGATAAAGGTGCGCAATGCCGAGGTTCTTCGCGCGCCGTTCAACCACCGGGGTCTTGCGGCCACTGATGATAGCGGTCTGCACGCCCGCGGCCATCAACATCTTGATGCCCTGGCCGTCGAGGGTGTTGAACGTCTTGAATTCGCTACCGTCTTCGAGGAAGTACAGGCGCCCGTCGGTCAGCACGCCATCGACGTCGAACACCGCCAGTTTGATCTGTTTGCCGCGTTGCAGCAGGTCCGTGCTCATTACATTACTCCCGCACGCAGCAAATCGTGCATGTTCAAGGCGCCGACCGGACGGTCTTCGCTGTCGACCACTACCAGTGCGTTGATCTTGTGGTCTTCCATGATTTTCAGGGCCTCGGCGGCGAGCATCTCGGCGCGGGCGGTCTTGCCGTGGGCGGTCATCACTTCATCAATGGTCGTGCTGTGGATATCGATGGTGCGGTCCAGCGTGCGACGCAGGTCGCCGTCGGTGAAGATCCCGGCGAGTTTTCCATCCGTGCTCAGTACAACGGTCATGCCCAATCCCTTACGGGTCATTTCCATCAAGGCATCCTTGAGCAGCGTACCGCACATCACTTGCGGCAATTCGGTGCCGGCATGCATGACGTTTTCCACTTTCAGCAACAAGCGGCGGCCTAGAGCGCCGCCCGGGTGGGAAAAAGCGAAATCTTCGGCGGTAAAGCCGCGAGCTTCAAGCAAGGCAACGGCGAGAGCATCACCCATGACCAGTGCCGCGGTGGTCGACGAGGTAGGTGCCAGATTCAGCGGGCAGGCTTCGTGTTCGACGCTTACATTGAGATTGACTTCCGCTGCCTTGGCCAGCGGCGACTCGGGGTTACCGGTCAGGCTGATCATTTGAATGCCCTGGCGTTTGATCAGCGGCAGCAAGGTGACGATCTCGTTGGTGGAGCCGGAATTCGACAGCGCCAGAATGATGTCATCGCGGGTGATCATGCCCATGTCGCCATGGCTGGCTTCGGCCGGATGCACGAAGAAGGCTGTGGTGCCGGTGCTGGCCAGGGTGGCGGCAATCTTGTTGCCGATGTGCCCCGATTTGCCCATGCCGACCACGACCACGCGGCCTTTGCTGGCCAGAATCATCTCGCACGCACGTACGAAATCCGCATTGATATTGGGTAGCAAGCCTTGTACGGCTTCCAGTTCGAGGCGGATGGTACGTTGTGCGGATTGAATCAGGTCGCTGGATTGGTTCATGTCGGAAATCGAATAGCCTGATGAAAAGGCGGCGATTATAGCGGTAATGATCAAAACCCTCACGCTAGTTCGTCGCGGTTTGTCATTCCTTGTTACCGAATCCTCTCTAAATAGATGATTTCGGGCGGTCATGTTGCTGAACATGCCCGGCTTGGGCCTTGGGCGCTTGAGCTTTGCAGTGATATAGTTCGCCGCCAGTTCGGCCTGCCCGGGGAGGTATGTGCTTTCGCCAGAAAGCCAGGCGTCCGAGTGAGAGGCTGCATCGCAAGGAGTTTAGATGAGTGCCGATAACGCCTACGCGGTCGAGCTGAAGGGACTGACCTTCAAGCGCGGTACGCGCAGCATTTTCAATAACGTCGATATCCGCATCCCGCGCGGCAAGGTTACCGGCATCATGGGACCTTCCGGGTGTGGCAAGACCACGCTGTTGCGGCTGATCGGCGCACAATTGCGTCCCACCAGCGGCGAAGTCTGGGTCAATGGCCAGAACCTGCCAACACTGTCGCGCAACGATCTGTTCGATGCGCGCAAGCACATGGGTGTGCTGTTTCAGAGCGGTGCATTGTTTACCGACCTTGATGTGTTCGAGAACGTCGCCTTTCCGCTGCGTGTTCATACAGCGCTGCCGGAAGAAATGATCCGCGACATTGTCCTGCTCAAATTGCAGGCTGTTGGCTTGCGTGGCGCCATCGACCTGATGCCTGACGAATTGTCCGGGGGCATGAAACGTCGCGTCGCGCTGGCCCGGGCAATTGCTCTCGATCCGCGAATCCTGATGTACGACGAGCCTTTCGTCGGCCAGGACCCGATCGCCATGGGCGTGCTGGTGCGCCTGATCCGCCTGCTCAACGATGCGCTGGGCATCACCAGCATTGTGGTTTCCCACGACCTGGCCGAGACCGCGAGCATCGCCGACCACCTCATCGTGGTGGGCGATGGGCAAGTGTTGGGGCAAGGCACGCCCAAGGATCTGATGAAATCGGATGAGCCACGTATTCGTCAATTCTTGACTGGCGAACCCGACGGCCCGGTCGCATACCACTTTCCAGCGCCGGATTACCGCGCAGATCTCCTGGGGAAGCGTTGATGCGCAAGATCACACTAATAGAAAGGGTGCGCCGTTTCGGTCATGCCGGCATCGATGTGATGGCGGTGTTCGGGCGTTCGGCGTTGTTCCTGTTCCATGCCTTGCTCGGTCGTGGCGGCATCGGCGGCGGTTTTGGCTTGCTGGTCAAGCAACTGCATTCGGTGGGCGTGATGTCCCTGGTGATCATCGTGGTCTCCGGGGTGTTCATCGGCATGGTGCTGGCCCTGCAGGGGTTCAATATCCTGTCCAGCTACGGTTCGGAACAGGCCGTCGGGCAGATGGTTGCGTTGACGTTGCTGCGTGAACTGGGGCCGGTGGTCACGGCCTTGCTGTTCGCCGGGCGCGCAGGGTCGGCGCTGACCGCCGAGATCGGCAACATGAAGTCCACCGAGCAATTGTCCAGCCTGGAAATGATCGGGGTCGACCCGCTCAAGTACATCATTGCCCCGCGCCTGTGGGCCGGCTTCATTTCCTTGCCGGTGCTGACGACGATTTTCAGCGTGGTGGGTATCTGGGGCGGTTCGTGGGTGGCCGTCGACTGGCTGGGTGTCTATGAAGGCTCCTACTGGTCGAACATGCAAAACAGCGTGACGTTTGTCGACGATGTGCTCAACGGCATTATCAAAAGCATGGTTTTTGCCTTCGTCGTGACCTGGATCGCCGTATTCCAAGGCTATGACTGCGAGCCCACTTCCGAGGGGATCAGTCGTGCCACTACCAAGACCGTGGTGTATGCCTCTTTGGCTGTGCTCGGCCTGGACTTTATCTTGACCGCCTTGATGTTTGGAGATTTCTGATGCAAAACCGCACCCTGGAAATCGGTGTCGGCCTTTTCTTGCTGGCTGGCATCCTGGCTTTGCTGTTGCTTGCGCTGCGGGTCAGTGGCCTGGCTCCGACGGCGAGCACCGATACTTATAAACTTTATGCGTATTTCGACAATATCGCCGGTTTGACGGTCAGAGCTAAAGTGACCATGGCCGGTGTCACCATCGGCAAAGTCACCGCAATCGATCTGGATCGCGACAGCTTCACCGGTCGGGTGACCATGCAACTGGAAAAGCGCGTAGATAATCTGCCGACCGACTCCACTGCATCTATCCTGACCGCTGGCCTGTTGGGTGAGAAATACATCGGTATCAGCGTGGGTGGGGAAGAAACCCTGCTCAAGGAGGGGGGAACCATCCACGACACGCAGTCGTCGCTGGTGCTCGAGGACCTGATCGGTAAATTCCTGCTCAATACCGTTAGCAAAGACGCCAAATGAGGAGCTTTTGAATGATCTCTATCTTGCGACGTGGCCTGTTGGTGATACTCGCGGCCTTGCCGTTGATGGCTAACGCCGTGGCGGCGCCGTCGGCGCACGAACTGGTGCAGGACACCACCAACCGGTTGTTGGCGGATCTTTCTGCCAACAAAGAGAAATACAAGCAGGATCCGCAGGACTTCTATGCGGCGCTGAACAGCATTGTCGGGCCTGTCGTGGATGCCGAGGGTATTTCCAAGAGCATCATGACAGTCAAATACTCGCGCAAAGCCACGCCTGAGCAGATGAAGACGTTTCAGGAAAACTTCAAAAAGGGTCTGTTCCAGTTCTATGGCAATGCCCTGCTGGAGTATGACAACCAAGGTATCGTCGTCGATCCTGCCAAGGATGAGTCGGGAGACCGTACCAGCGTTGGCATGACGGTCAAAGGCAGCAGTGGCGCGATTTATCCTGTGTCTTACACACTGGAAAAGATCAATGGCGAGTGGAAACTGCGCAACGTGATCATCAACGGCATCAACATTGGCAAGCTGTTCCGCGATCAGTTTGCTGATGCGATGCAACGCAATGGCAACGATCTGGACAAGACCATCAACGGTTGGGCCGGGGAAGTCGCCAAAGCCAAGGAAGCCACCGAAAAATCTACCGAGAACCAAACCCAATGAGTGAGTCGGCCATTCGCATGAGCGAATCCGGCGAGCTGCTGCTCAGTGGCGTGCTGGATTACCGCACAGGCCCGAACCTGCGCAAGCAGGGGCAGGCGCTGATCAAGTCCAGCAACGCGGCTGCGCTGGTGGTTGATTGCTCAGCGGTGGAGAAGTCCAGCAGCGTCGGCTTGTCGCTGTTGCTGTGCTTCATGCGCGATGCCCAGGCGGCTGGCAAGGCCCTGAGCATTCGCGCGATGCCCGACGATATGCGCGAAATCGCTCAGGTCAGCGAATTGACCGAGCTGTTGGCGCACCCCTGAACCGCATCTATAAAGAAGCCCCCCGTCAGAGTCCTGTGAATGCGGGGTTCGCAGGCGCGGGGCTTTTTTGTATGATGTCCGACCCGCGCGCACAGGGCGCCGATTGAGGTTGAGCATGCAGGCCGTAGAAGTGAAGAGCTTCCTTGAAGGAAAGCTGCCAGGAACCCTAGTAGAAGTCGAGGGCGAAGGCTGCAACTTTCAGCTGAACGTGATTAGCGATGAACTGGCGGCGTTGAGCCCGGTGAAGCGTCAGCAGCAGATCTATGCCCATTTGAACCCATGGATCACCGATGGCAGCATCCATGCGGTCACTATGAAATTTTTCAGCAGCGCGGCCTGGGCCGAGCGCACCTGAGCCCAAGGGCGTCGAGATTCTTATGGATAAATTGATTATTACTGGCGGTGCTCGTCTTGACGGCGAAATCCGCATCTCCGGGGCAAAGAACTCTGCCCTGCCGATCCTGGCTGCAACCCTGCTGTGCGATGGCCCGGTGACCGTTGCCAACCTGCCGCACCTGCACGACATCACCACGATGATCGAGCTGTTCGGCCGCATGGGCATCGAGCCGGTGATCGACGAGAAGCTCAGCGTCGAAATCGACCCGCGCACCATCAAGACCCTGATCGCGCCGTACGAACTGGTGAAAACCATGCGTGCCTCGATCCTGGTATTGGGCCCGATGGTTGCCCGTTTCGGTGAAGCCGAAGTCGCACTGCCTGGCGGTTGCGCCATCGGTTCGCGTCCGGTCGACCTGCACATCCGTGGCCTCGAAGCCATGGGCGCGGTCATCGACGTCGAAGGCGGCTACATCAAGGCCAAGGCCCCTGAAGGCGGCCTGCGCGGTGCGCACTTCTTCTTCGACACCGTCAGCGTGACCGGTACCGAGAACATCATGATGGCGGCCGCTCTGGCCAAGGGCCGTAGCGTGCTGGCGAACGCCGCTCGCGAGCCTGAGGTCATCGACCTGGCGAACTTCCTGAACGCCATGGGCGCCAAGATCACTGGCGCCGGCACCGACACCATCACCATCGATGGCGTCGAGCGTCTGCACCCGACCACCTACAAGGTGATGCCTGACCGCATCGAGACCGGCACCTACCTGGTGGCGGCGGCGGTGACCGGCGGTCGTGTGAAGGTCAAGGACACTGATCCGACCATCCTCGAAGCCGTTCTGGAAAAGCTCCGCGAATCGGGTGCCGAAATCACCTGCGGCGAAGACTGGATCGAGCTGAACATGCATGGCAAGCGGCCAAAAGCCGTTAACGTGCGGACCGCTCCATACCCGGCGTTCCCGACCGACATGCAGGCGCAGTTCATCTCCCTCAACGCCATTGCCGAAGGCACTGGTGCGGTGATCGAGACGATCTTCGAAAACCGCTTCATGCACGTTTACGAACTGCACCGCATGGGCGCTCACATCCAGGTCGAAGGCAACACCGCCATCGTCACCGGCATCGAGAAGCTCAAGGGCGCGCCAGTAATGGCCACCGACCTGCGTGCTTCGGCCAGCCTGGTGATCTCGGCGCTGATCGCCGAAGGCGATACCCTGATCGACCGCATCTACCACATCGACCGTGGTTACGAGTGCATCGAAGAGAAACTGCAGATGCTTGGCGCGAAGATCCGCCGCGTACCGGGCTAGTTTCTGCTGCATGGGCGCAAGGACGCGTCCGTTGATTTCGTTCAAGTCGGGGCTGTAATGGCCTCGATGTGTGTCCGGCGCCGTTTGCGACCGGGCATCAGTAGCCTGATAAGGACTGACGTTTCCCATGTTGACCATCGCACTGTCCAAGGGCCGCATCCTTGACGACACCCTGCCGCTTCTGGCTGAAGCGGGTATCGTGCCGACCGAGAATCCGGACAAGAGCCGCAAGCTGATCATCCCCACAACCCAGGCCGATGTGCGCTTGCTGATCGTGCGCGCCACCGATGTGCCGACTTATGTCGAGCATGGTGCCGCGGACCTCGGCGTCGCCGGTAAAGATGTGCTGATGGAATATGGCGGTCAGGGTCTGTACGAGCCTCTGGACCTGCGAATTGCCCTCTGCAAGCTGATGACCGCCGGCCGTGTCGGCGATGTCGAGCCCAAGGGCCGTCTGCGGGTGGCGACCAAATTCGTCAACGTCGCCAAGCGTTACTATGCCGAGCAAGGCCGTCAGGTCGACATCATCAAGCTCTACGGCTCGATGGAGCTGGCGCCGCTGATCGGTCTGGCGGACAAGATCATCGACGTAGTCGACACCGGTAACACCCTGCGTGCCAATGGCCTGGAGCCCCAGGATTTCATTGCCGACATCAGCTCCCGGCTGATCGTCAACAAAGCTTCGATGAAAATGCAGCATGCCCGAATCCAGGCGTTGATCGACACCCTGCGCAAAGCAGTGGAGTCTCGACACCGCGGCTGATTCACCCGCGCGACCTTGAGTCGCGCCCGTCTATCCGCCTCATAGCCAGAATTCTCAGGTGCCCAAGCGGAAACGACTGCTAAGTTAGGGCGCCTGAGTTTTTGCCAATCCTATGAGGCTCTCGCTATGACCGCACCGACTGCAATTCGCCGACTCAACGCTGCTGACCCGGATTTCGCACATCATCTGGATCATCTGCTGAGCTGGGAAAGTGTGTCTGACGACTCGGTCAATCAGCGGGTGCTGGACATCATCAAGGCAGTGCGCGAGCGTGGCGACGCAGCGCTGGTGGAGTTCACCCAGAAGTTCGACGGCCTGCAAGTCGCCTCCATGGCAGACCTGATCCTGCCGCGCGAACGCCTGGAGCTGGCATTGACCCGCATCACCGCGCCTCAGCGTGAAGCCTTGGAAAAAGCCGCGACTCGCGTGCGCAGCTACCACGAAAAACAGAAGCAGGATTCCTGGAGCTATACCGAAGCCGATGGCACGGTGCTGGGCCAGAAGGTCACGCCGCTGGATCGCGCCGGTCTGTATGTGCCGGGCGGCAAGGCGTCGTACCCGTCTTCGGTGCTGATGAACGCGATTCCGGCCAAGGTTGCAGGCGTGAGCGAAGTGGTCATGGTCGTGCCGACGCCGCGCGGCGAGATCAACGAGCTGGTGCTGGCCGCGGCCTGCATTGCCGGCGTTGACCGAGTGTTCACCATCGGCGGCGCCCAGGCAGTTGCGGCGCTGGCTTACGGCACCGAAAGCGTGCCGAAGGTCGATAAGGTTGTTGGCCCTGGCAACATCTATGTCGCCACCGCCAAGCGCCACGTGTTCGGTCAGGTCGGCATCGACATGATCGCCGGTCCCTCCGAGATCCTCGTGGTGTGTGACGGTCAGACCGATCCGGACTGGATTGCCATGGACCTGTTCTCCCAGGCCGAGCACGACGAAGACGCCCAGGCGATTCTGGTCAGCCCGGACGCCGAGTTCCTCGACAAGGTCGCAGCGAGTATCGCCAAACTGCTGCCGACCATGGAACGCGCTGAGATCATCGAAACCTCGATCAATGGTCGCGGTGCGTTGATCAAGGTTCGCGACATGGAACAAGCGATTGAAGTCGCCAACCGTATCGCGCCGGAACACCTGGAGTTGTCGGTTGCCGACCCGCAGGCCTGGTTGCCGCAGATCCGCCACGCTGGCGCGATCTTCATGGGCCGCCACACGTCCGAAGCTTTGGGCGATTACTGCGCTGGCCCGAACCACGTGCTGCCAACGTCCGGCACCGCGCGCTTCTCTTCGCCGCTGGGTGTTTATGACTTCCAGAAACGTTCGTCGATCATCTTCTGCTCCGAGCAGGGTGCCTCCGAACTGGGCAAAACCGCTTCCGTGCTGGCCCGTGGCGAGTCGCTGACCGCCCACGCCCGCAGCGCCGAATACCGCATTGTTGACGATAAGAAGGGCAGCTAAGCATGAGTAAATTCTGGAGTCCCTTCGTCAAGAGCCTGGTGCCTTACGTGCCGGGCGAGCAGCCGAAGCTGGCGAAACTGGTGAAGCTCAACACCAACGAAAACCCGTACGGTCCATCGCCCAAAGCGTTGGCCGCGATGCAAACCGAACTGAACGATAACCTGCGTCTGTACCCGGACCCGAACAGCGATCTGCTGAAGAATGCGGTGGCCAGGTACTACGGCGTACAAAGCAATCAGGTGTTCCTCGGCAACGGTTCCGACGAAGTCCTGGCGCACATTTTTCACGGCTTGCTGCAACACGATAATCCAGTGCTGTTCCCGGACATCAGCTACAGCTTCTATCCGGTTTACTGCGGTTTGTATGGCATTGCCTTCGACGCGGTGCCGCTGGATGAGCAGTTCCAGATCAACCCGGCGGACTACGCCAAGCCGAACGGCGGAATCATTTTCCCCAACCCGAACGCGCCGACCGGTTGCCTGTTGGCGCTGGACGCTGTCGAGCAAATCCTCAAGGCCAGCCCGGATTCGGTGGTCGTGGTGGATGAGGCTTACATTGATTTCGGTGGTGAAACGGCGATCACGCTGGTGGACCGTTATCCAAACCTGTTGGTGACTCAGACCCTGTCCAAGTCCCGTTCGCTGGCGGGCCTGCGGGTTGGCCTGGCAGTGGGGCATCCGGACCTGATCGAGGCGCTGGAGCGGATCAAGAACAGCTTCAACTCCTATCCGCTGGATCGTCTGGCGATTGTCGGGGCCGCGGCAGCGTTCGAGGATCGTGAGTATTTCGACAAGACCTGCCGGTTGGTCATCGAGAGTCGCGAGAAGGTGGTCGCGCAACTGGAAGCGAAAGGCTTTGAAGTGTTGCCGTCGGCGGCAAACTTCATTTTCGCCCGTCATCCGAAGCACGATGCGGCAGGGCTGGCGGCGAAGTTGCGCGAGCAGGGCGTGATCGTTCGGCACTTCAAGCAAGAGCGGATTGCCCAGTTCCTGCGGATTTCCATCGGCGCGCCGGAGCAGAATCAGGCGCTGATCGACGGACTGGGCGACCTGTAAGGCTTCCCCGATCCTGTGGGAGCGTGGCTTGCCCGCGATAAACGATAACGCGGTCTACCTATTGCACCGCGGTGTCCCCATCGCGGGCAAGCCACGCTCCCACAAGGTTTTGTGTGTTACTCGTGATGCGCTTCGCCCACGAATGTCAGCGACGTGAACAGCCCGCGCGTCGCTACATCAGCATTGTCTTTTAGCGGGACTTCCACCTGCGCCGCAATCACATTCAGCCCTTCATTGCGCACCAGTACCTGGGCGCGGCCGTCCTTGTCGGTTTCGGTGCTCAAGGTATTCGGCGCGCCGCGAAAATCGCCCACCAACTTCACACCCGCCGCCGGTTTACCGTCCAAAAGGACCCGCACCGGCAACGATTTCCCCGGCCCGACGGTCAGTGGATCAACCTCCGGCAGAATCAGCAATTTCATCTGGTCGAGCTTTGGCAACTTCGCCCCCGGCTGGTAGATCGCCAGGCTGTATTTGAAGGTCTGGGTCGATTCGATCGCGCCCGGCACCTTACTGCGTCCTTCGTTGATCCACTTTTTGTCGGCGGTCTGCGACCACATGCCATTATCCAGTGCGACTGCCAGAGCCGCTGGTGGTTTGAGTGGCTGCAGGCGCGCATGGTCGGCCAGGCGTTGCACGGTAACCGGGATCATCTTGCCATCGGCGTCATAGGCCCAAGCGCCACTGATTTTTTGCGCCTTGAAGGCATCGTCCTCGGCGCCATCACCATAGATGGCTTCGATATTGCCGCGACGTTGTTCGGTCCACAGGCCATGGGCCGAGACGTGAGTGGCGAACATGGCGCCGAACAGACCCAGCAGAACCAGTGATTTAGCGTGTTGCATAGCGATTTTTCCTTTACAGGTTGAGTGTCAGGCTGACGGTGAAATTGCGCGGCTCTCCGGGGTTGACCCAGTAGTTGCTGTAGGAGCGCTCGAAGTATTTCTCGTCGAAAAGATTGTTCAGGTTCAGGCCCACGGTGACGTTTTCGCTGGCCTTGTAATGGGCCAGCAGGTCGACGGTGTGGTAGGCCGGCAGTTCGAAATCGCTGCCGGCTTCACCCGAGCGATCGCCGACATAGATGAACGCCGCGCCAAGGTCCGAACCGCGCAAATGACCGTCTTGAAATTCATAAACACCCAACAGACTGCCGCTGCGTTTGGCCACGCCAAGAATTCGGCTGCCGGTGGGAATCACCTTGTCGCCTTGGGTGACTTCGGCGTCGATGTACGCGAAAGCACCGATTACTCGCACGGCATCGGTCACTTGCCCGGTGACTTGCAGGTCGACACCCTGGCTGCGGGCCTTGCCCATGGCGCGGCTGGAGTCGGTGCTCGGATCAAGCGCCAGGACGTTTTCCTTTTCGATATGGAAGGCGGCGAGGGTGGTGCTCAAGCGGTCGTCGAACAGCTCGCTCTTGATCCCGACTTCATAACCGACGCCTTCTTCCGGGTCGAAGGATTTTCCAGCGGCGTCCAGGCCGTTGTTCGGTTTGAACGAGGTGGAGACGTTGGCGAACAACCCCGCTTCAGGCGTCAGTTGGTAGAGCAGGCCGGCTCGCTGGGTCAGTGCGTCGTGGCGCTGGCGGCTGGTGGCGTTGCGGCTGTGATCGTCGATGCTTTGTTCGAAATGCTCGAAGCGCGCACCGAGCATGCCGCGCAGTTTGTCGGTGAAGACGATCTGGTCCTGAAGGTTCAGCGCCTGGCTTTCGACGTGCTCGAAGAAGTCGGTCCCGGAGCGCGCGCCATCAGGTTTCGGCTGGCCGTAAATCGGCCGATAGATATCGATAGCGTAAGGGCCGCCGGCAATGGTCGTGACCCGTTCGTTCTTGCGGAAGTTCTCGTATTCGCTGCCGATCAGCAGTTCGTGTTGCCAGCTGCCGATGTCGAACAAACCGCGCAGTTCGAGTTGGGTGATGCTGTCGTGCCAGTTGGTATCGCGCTCGCGATAGCGACGGTTGATGGTATGGCCGTCGGCGTTCAAGGGACGGTTTTCGGAGGCAAAGCCCCAGAGTTTGCCTTCTTTGTAATGGCTGGCGAGGCGCAGTTTCCAGCGGTCGTTGAGCTGATGTTCGAGGGCGGCTTGCAGCAGATTGTTATGGTTGTCGATGTCGCCGTCGTTGGGTTCGCCAAGGAAGGTCGGACGGGAAACGCCACTCCATTTATTGTTCGGCGCGACGACGCCGCGATCGAAGGTCGAGCTGTGGCGCACGAACTCGCTCTCCACCAACAGGCTGGTGTCCGGGTTCAGTTGCCAGCTGAACGAAGGCGCAACGAACACACGCTGACTGTCGACGTGATCGCGGAAGCTGTGGTTGTCCTCGACAGCCAGGTTCACCCGGGACAGAACGTTGCCGTCATCATCCAGCGGTGTGTTGACGTCCACGGCGGTGCGATAGCGATCCCAACTGCCGGCGCTGGTTTGCAATGTGGTGAAGGCTTCAGGCTGGGGTTTCTTGGTGACGATGTTCACCGTACCGCCCGGATCGCCACGACCATAGAGGCTGGCGGCCGGGCCTTTGAGCACTTCGATGCGTTCGATGTTGGCCACGTCCGGCGTGCTTGGGTAGCCGCGGTTGGCGCTGAAACCGTCCTTGTAGAACTCCGACGTGGTGAAGCCGCGAACGCTGTATTCGTAGAGCGTCAGGCCACCGAAGTTGTTCTGTTTCGACACGCCGCCGGCAAATTCCAGCGCGCGTTCGACGTTGGTGCTGCCCAGGTCCTTGAGCACACTGACGGGAACCACACTGATCGATTGCGGGATATCGCGAATGGCCGTGTCGGTTTTGGTTGCGCTGGAAGAGCGCGTGGCACGGTAACCCTTGACCGGGCCGGTGGGGGATTCGTAGTCGGAGGTGACGCTGATTGCGTCCAGTTCAACGGTTTGCGATTCTTCGGCGAAGACCGGATCCCCCAGCAAACCGAGGGCCAGGCCTGCGAGGGAAACCATTGTTCGAGACGACATGTTATGTTGATCCAATAGTAATATTGAAACAATATAACATGCCTAATGCGAATGTGTTCGTTTAAGGCTGGCTGTCTCTGTGCTTTCAAAGACCTCGGAAAGATCGCAGCCTGCGGCAGCTACTCTTCTTTTTCCTTGATCGGCGCGGGTGGCGGACGCAAACCGATTTCCGCCGTGAGCTTGAGCTCTTTACCGTTGCGCATTACCTGAATGGTGACCTTGTCGGTCGGCTTGATCCGTGCCACCTGATTCATCGAACGGCGACCGTCGCCGGCCGGTTCACCGTCGATGCTAAGGATCACGTCGCCCAGTTGCAGGCCGGCCTTTTGCGCCGGGCCGTCACGGAAAATCCCCGCGACCACAATCCCCGGACGCCCGGACAGACCAAACGATTCCGCCAGTTCCTGACTCAACGGTTGCACTTCGATGCCGAGCCAGCCGCGAATCACCTGGCCGTGTTCGATGATCGACTTCATCACTTCCATCGCCAGTTTGACCGGGATCGCGAAGCCGATGCCCTGAGAACCGCCAGACTTGGAGAAGATCGCCGTGTTGATGCCGGTCAGGTTGCCATTGGCGTCCACCAGTGCACCGCCGGAGTTGCCGGGGTTGATCGCGGCATCGGTCTGGATGAAGTCTTCGTAGTTGTTCAGTCCCAGCTGATTGCGCCCGGTGGCGCTGATGATGCCCATGGTCACGGTCTGGCCGACGCCGAACGGGTTGCCGATGGCCAGGGCCACGTCGCCGATGCGGATATTGTCGGAACGGCCGACGGTGATCGACGGCAGGTTTTTCAGGTCAATCTTCAATACCGCGAGGTCGGTTTCCGGGTCGCTGCCGATGACCCGGGCCAGGGTTTCACGGCCATCCTTGAGCGCCACCACGATCTGGTCGGCACCGCTGGTCACATGGTTGTTGGTCAGCAGATAGCCTTCCGGGCTCATGATCACGCCCGAACCGAGGCTCGACTCCATGCGTTTCTGCTTGGGCGAGTTGTCACCGAAAAAGCGGCGGAACTGCGGATCTTCGAACAGCGGATGGCTGGGCTTGTTGACCACTTTGGTGGTGTACAGGTTGACCACCGACGGCGCGGCCGTGGTCACCGCGTCGGCATAGGACACCGGGCCCTGCTGCAGACCGATGGTTTGCGGGGCTTGCTGCAGATTGACGTCCAGGCTCGGTAGCCCGACCCACTCCGGATAACGCTGCATAATCAATAGAGCGATAAGCACGCCGGCCAACAGCGGCCAGCCGGAAAAACGCAGCGCCTTGAGCATTAAGCAAGTCCTACAGAGGTTGCAGGCGGTGTGAGACCGCCCATAATGTCGCGCATTATACGAGGCCGAGCGCGCCTCTGAACGGGATATTTAGGAGTCTTTTATGGCCGTTGCCCTGAGCACCCTGGTCGAAGAAGCCGACCGCTACCTGGCAAGTGCGAAGATCGCCGATTACTGCCCCAATGGTTTGCAGGTCGAAGGCCGGCCGCAAGTGATGCGCATCGTCAGCGGTGTTACTGCAAGCCAGGCGTTGCTGGACGCCGCGGTGGAGGCCCAGGCCGATCTGGTGCTGGTGCATCACGGCTATTTCTGGAAAGGTGAAAACCCGTGCATCACCGGCATGAAGCAGCGCCGGTTGAAAACCCTGCTCAAGCACGATATCAGCCTGCTGTCCTATCACTTGCCGCTGGATCTGCACCCGGAAGTCGGTAATAACGTGCAGCTTGCCCGGCAACTGGACATCACCGTCGAAGGCCCGCTGGATCCGGACAATCTGAAAGTCGTTGGCCTGGTCGGCTCGTTGAACGAACCGATGACCCCACGCGATTTCGCCCGTCGGGTGCAGGAAGTCATGGGGCGCGAGCCATTGCTGATCGAAGGCAACGCGATGATTCGTCGGGTCGGCTGGTGCACCGGTGGCGGCCAAGGGTACATTGATCAGGCGGTGTTGGCTGGCGTTGATCTGTACCTCAGCGGCGAGGCCTCGGAGCAGACGTTCCACAGCGCCCGGGAAAACGACATCAGCTTCATCGCCGCCGGCCACCACGCTACCGAGCGTTACGGTGTGCAGGCTTTGGGCGATTACCTGGCGCGACGTTTCGCCCTCGAGCACATCTTCATCGATTGCCCGAATCCGATTTGATTTCGGACTGCAGTGTGGTCACCTTTGTAGGCGCTGCCGAAGGCTGCGATCTTTTGATTTTAAGGATCAAGATCAAAAGATCGCAGCCTTCGGCAGCTCCTACACAGGGGTGGGTTTCCAATCTGGAGTGCCCAAACGAGGGGGTATATTCATATACCCTTTCGATCTAGCCAGCGTCCTGATTAGAAGAGGGCGCTGTGCTAGGATTCCCCGCTCGAACACGGCCCGCAGGCCGTCCATAAGATCGTTTTCGTGAGTAGCCATGGTCGACAAACTGACGCATCTGAAACAGCTGGAGGCCGAAAGCATCCACATCATCCGCGAGGTCGCCGCCGAGTTCGATAACCCGGTGATGCTGTACTCCGTCGGTAAAGACTCCGCCGTGATGCTGCACCTGGCACGCAAGGCATTCTTCCCGGGCAAACTTCCGTTTCCGGTGATGCACGTCGACACCCAGTGGAAGTTCAAGGAAATGTACGCGTTCCGCGACCGCATGGTCGAAGAACTCGGTCTGGACCTGCTGGTGCATGTGAATCCCGAGGGTGTTGCGCAGGGTATCAACCCGCTCACCCACGGCAGTGCCAAGCACACCGACATCATGAAGACCGAAGGCCTCAAGCAGGCCCTCGACAAGTACGGCTTCGATGCCGCATTCGGTGGCGCCCGTCGCGACGAAGAGAAATCCCGTGCCAAAGAGCGCGTGTATTCCTTCCGTGACACCAAGCACCGCTGGGACCCGAAAAACCAGCGTCCCGAGTTGTGGAACGTCTACAACGGCAAGGTCAACAAGGGCGAATCGATCCGCGTATTCCCGTTGTCGAACTGGACCGAGCTGGACATCTGGCAGTACATCTACCTCGAAGGTATCCCGATCGTGCCGCTGTATTTCGCAGCCGAACGCGATGTCATCGAGATGAATGGCACCTGGATCATGATCGACGACGAGCGCCTGCTCAATCACCTGAGCGACGAAGACAAGGCGCGCATCGTCAAGAAGAAGGTCCGTTTCCGTACGCTGGGCGACTACCCGTTGACCGGTGCGGTCGAGTCCGAGGCCACCAGCCTGACCGACATCATTCAGGAAATGCTCCTGACGCGAACTTCCGAACGCCAGGGCCGGGTCATCGATCACGATGGCGCCGGTTCGATGGAAGAAAAGAAACGTCAGGGTTATTTCTAAGGGGTTGTCATGTCGCACGCATCTGATTTGATCAGCGAGGACATCCTCGCCTACCTGGGCCAGCACGAACGCAAGGAAATGCTGCGCTTTCTGACCTGTGGCAACGTCGACGACGGCAAGAGCACCCTGATCGGGCGCCTGCTGCACGACTCCAAGATGATCTACGAAGATCACCTGGAAGCCATTACCCGCGACTCGAAAAAAGTCGGCACCACCGGTGAAGACATCGACCTGGCGTTGCTGGTCGATGGCTTGCAGGCCGAGCGTGAGCAGGGCATCACCATCGATGTCGCCTACCGCTATTTCTCCACCGCCAAGCGCAAATTCATCATCGCCGATACCCCCGGCCATGAGCAGTACACCCGCAACATGGCCACCGGTGCCTCCACCTGTGACCTGGCGATCATCCTGGTCGACGCCCGTTACGGCGTGCAGACCCAGACCCGTCGCCACAGCTTTATCGCCTCGTTGCTGGGCATCAAGCACATCGTTGTCGCCATCAACAAGATGGACCTCAACGGCTTCGACGAAAGCGTGTTCGAGTCGATCAAGGCCGATTACCTGAAGTTCGCCGAAGGCATCGCGTTCAAGCCGACCACCATGGCCTTCGTGCCAATGTCCGCGCTCAAGGGCGACAACGTGGTGAACAAGTCCGAGCGATCGCCGTGGTACACCGGCCAGTCGCTGATGGAAATCCTCGAAACCGTCGAAATCGCCAGCGACCGCAACTACACCGACCTGCGTTTCCCGGTGCAGTACGTCAACCGCCCGAACCTGAACTTCCGTGGTTTCGCCGGCACCCTGGCCAGCGGCATCGTGCACAAGGGCGATGAAGTCGTTGTGTTGCCGTCGGGCAAGAGCAGCCGCGTGAAATCCATTGTCACCTTCGAAGGTGAACTGGAGCATGCAGGTCCCGGTCAAGCCGTGACGCTGACCATGGAAGACGAAATCGACATCTCCCGCGGCGACTTGCTGGTGCATGCCGACAACCAGCCGCAAGTGACTGACGCCTTCGACGCCATGCTGGTGTGGATGGCCGAAGAGCCGATGCTGCCGGGCAAGAAATACGACATCAAGCGCGCCACGACTTACGTGCCGGGTTCGATCACCAGCATCGTCAATCGCGTGGACGTGAACACCCTGGCCGAAGGTCCCGCCAGCTCGCTGCAGTTGAACGAGATCGGTCGAGTCAAGATCAGCCTCGACGCGGCCATCGCGCTGGACGGTTACGACAGCAACCGCACCACCGGTTCGTTTATCGTCATCGATCGACTGACCAACGGTACGGTCGCGGCCGGCATGATCATCGCCCAGCCGTTGAGCCATGGCAGCAGCACCCATCACGGCAAACTGGCGCATGTGGCTACCGAAGAACGTGCCCAGCGCTTTGGTCAGCAACCGGCCACCGTGTTGTTCAGCGGCTTGTCGGGCGCTGGCAAAAGCACCCTGGCTTACGCGGTTGAACGCAAGCTGTTCGACATGGGCCGCGCAGTGTTTGTGCTCGATGGCCAGAACCTGCGTCATGACCTGAATAAAGGCCTGCCACATGATCGTGCCGGGCGTACCGAAAACTGGCGTCGTGCAGCGCACGTTGCGCGTCAGTTCAACGAAGCGGGTCTGTTGACCTTGGCAGCCTTCGTTGCGCCGAGTGCTGAAGGTCGTGAGCAGGCCAGGGAACTGATCGGCAAGGAGCGTCTGCTGACGGTCTACGTCCAGGCCTCTCCGACGGTCTGTGCCGAGCGTGATCCGCAAGGTCTGTATGCGGCGGGTGGCGACAACATCCCGGGTGAATCCTTCCCGTACGACGTGCCGCTGAATGCCGATCTGGTGATCGACACCCAGTCGCTGTCGCTGGAAGAAAGCGTCAAGCAAGTGCTGGATCTGCTGCGTAAACGTGGCGCGATCTAAGCGTTAGCTGCAAAAAAAGCCCGCAGATGAGTGATCGTCTGCGGGTTTTTTTGTGTTCTTGAGATCGCCATCGCGGGCAAGCCCGCTCCCTAGTGAACACAAAATCTGCATTCCACACAGAACCACTGTGGGAGCGGGCTTGCCCGCGATGGCGCCGGTACAAACACCTCAAACCTTGGCGGGATACTCCCGGTGCATCTGCCCCAGCAGCGCATCCTTGTCATTCCACAGCTGATTGATCCAACCCTGAAACTCGAGCCGATACACTCCGTCCTGGTCGTAGTTCTTGCCGACGAACTGCGGTGGAATCTTCAGCTCCTGAAAATGCACCACCACATCCTTCACGTTCCCACAGAGCAAATCCCAATAACCCGGCCGCCCGGCCGGATAGTGAATGGTCACGTTGACGATGGCTTCCAGCTGGTCGCCCATGGCATCCAGTACGAAGGCAATACCACCTGCTTTCGGCTTGAGCAGGTAGCGGAACGGTGAACTCTGCTGTACGTGCTTGCCCTCGGTGAAGCGCGTGCCTTCGACGAAGTTGAAAATCCCCACCGGGTTATGGCGGAACTTGTCGCAGGTCTTGCGGGTGGTTTCCAGGTCTTTGCCTTTCTTCTCCGGGTGCTTCTCCAGATAGGCCTTGGAATAACGCTTCATGAACGGAAAACCGAGCGCCCACCACGCCAGACCAATTACCGGTACCCAGATCAGTTGCTGTTTGAGGAAAAACTTCAGCGGGCGAATCTTCCGGTTCAGCACATATTGCAACACCATGATGTCGACCCAGCTCTGGTGGTTGCTGGTGATCAAATACGAGTGCTGATAGTCCAGACCTTCCAGCCCGCTGAGCTGCCAGCGCGTGTGCCCGAGCAGATCCATCCAGGCCTTGTTGTTGCTGATCCAGGCTTCGTGGATATGGCTCATCAGCCAATCGGTAAAACGTTGGGCGGCGGGGAAGGGCAGCAGCAGTTTGAAGATCGCCACGATGAACAGCGGCGTGCAGCAGACAATCGTGTTCAGCGCCAACAGCAGCGAGGCGATCACGCCGCGCACGGGTGCAGGTAGAAAATCCAGCATTTAAACATCCAAAGGTCGGTTGGCAGCTTGAATCGCGGTCAATGCGATGGTGTAGACGATGTCGTCGACCTGCGCGCCGCGCGGCAGGTCGTTCACCGGTTTGCGCAGGCCTTGCAGCATCGGCCCGAGGCTGACGCAGTCGGCGCTGCGCTGCACGGCTTTGTGGGTGGTGTTGCCGGTGTTCAAGTCGGGGAACACGAACACCGTGGCACGACCGGCGACCTGGCTGTTCGGCGCCAGTTGCCGGGCAACGGTTTCGTTGGCGGCGGCGTCGTATTGCAATGGGCCGTCGATCAGTAGCGAGTTCTGTTGTTCATGGGCGAGCAACGTCGCTTCGCGCACCTTCTCGACTTCTTCGCCGCTAGCCGATTCACCGCTGGAGTAGCTGATCATCGCCACGCGCGGGGTGATGCCGAAGGCGGCTGCCGAGTCGGCGCTTTGCAGCGCGATCTCGGCCAGTTCGCTGGCGCTCGGGTGCGGGTTCATCACGCAGTCGCCGTAGACCAGCACTTCCTCGGGGAAAAGCATGAAGAACACTGACGACACCAGCGTGCAGCCCGGCGCGGTCTTGATCAGTTGCAGGGCCGGGCGGATGGTGTTGGCGGTGGAGTGAATGACCCCTGACACCAGCCCGTCGACTTCATCCAGCGCCAGCATCATGGTGCCGATCACCACGGTGTCTTCCAGTTGTTGCTCGGCCATCGGCGCGTTGAGGCTTTTGGTTTTGCGCAGGGCGACCATCGGCTCGACGTAGCGTTCGCGAATCAGGTCCGGATCGAGGATTTCCAGCCCCGGCGGCAACTCGATGCCTTGGGCGCGGGCCACGGCTTCGACGTCCGCCGGTTTGGCCAGCAACACGCAACGGGCAATGCCGCGGGCCTGGCAGATCGCGGCGGCCTGCACGGTCAACGGCTCGCTGCCTTCGGGCAACACGATGCGCTTGTTGGCGGCCTGGGCGCGCTGGATCAGCTGGTAGCGGAACACCGCTGGCGACAGGCGCATTTCCCGTGGTGTGCCGCAGCGCTGGTGCAGCCAGTTGGCGTCAAGGTGGCTGGCGACGAAATCGGTGATGATCTCCGCACGTTCGCGGTCGTCGATCGGGATTTCCTTGTTCAAACTGTTTAACTGGTTGGCGGTGTCGTAGGAACCGGTGCTGACCGACAACACCGGCAAGCCGGCCTGCAAGGCGCCACGGCACAGATCCATGATGCGCGGGTCGGGCAGGGTGTCGCTGGTCAGCAACAGGCCGGCC
The DNA here is from genome assembly GCF_053629455.1 of Pseudomonas sp. F-14 TE3482. Classification (NCBI taxonomy): domain Bacteria; kingdom Pseudomonadati; phylum Pseudomonadota; class Gammaproteobacteria; order Pseudomonadales; family Pseudomonadaceae; genus Pseudomonas; species Pseudomonas sp. F-14 TE3482. The sequence goes on along the minus strand of NZ_JBRJII010000001.1, from coordinate 198,810 downwards.
AGAGGCACGCCGTTCATCGCCGCGAGGCTGACGGCGAGGATGATGTCGTCGCGATCGCCGGGGGTTACCACCAGCACACCGGGTTTGAGCAGCTCCACAGTGTTGCGCACGGTGCGGGCGCAGATGATGATGTTGGTCATGCGCCGGGTTTCATAGTCGCCGGCGTTGAGCACCTGAGCGCCCATCAGGTCGGCCACGTCACGGGTGCGCGGTGCATTCAGTTCCGGTTGATACGGGATGCAGCCGAGCAGGCGGAAGTCGCCACTGCGCAGCAATGGCGAGTGCTCCTTCAGGCGCGAGGCGAAGGCCTCCATGCTTTCGTCGGTCTTGACCTTGTTGAGGATCACGCCCAAGACTTTCGGGTCTTTCGGCCCGCCGAACAATTGCGCCTGCAACTCCACCCGGCCGGACAATTCAGTCAGCACTTCGTTTTCCGGTGCCGAGACCAGAATCACATCGGCGTCCAGGCTCTTGGCCAAATGCAGGTTGACCCGCGCCGCGTAACTGGCGCTGCGGGTCGGGACCATGCCTTCGACGATCAGCACGTCCTTGCCGACAGCGGCTTGCTGATAAAGGGTGATGATTTCTTCGAGCAGTTCGTCCAGCTGACCGTCGCCGAGCATCCGCTCAACGTGGGCCAGGCCCAGTGGCTGAGGCGGTTTCAAACCGTGGGTGCGAGCCACCAGTTCGGTGGAGCGTTCAGGGCCCGTGTCACCCGGGTGCGGCTGGGCAATCGGTTTGAAAAAGCCGACTTTGAGACCGGCCCGCTCAAGCGTACGCACCAGCCCGAGGCTGATGGAGGTCAGACCCACACCAAAATCGGTGGGCGCGATAAAAAAAGTTTGCATGCGGATTCTCTAAGGGTGCATGGCAATGGTGAGCGCCTATGGCTGGCGTTCTACCGAAATTCAGTCGTCAAGGTTATCGCTAACCGAGCCTTGTGCGCACCATCCGCAATCAAAGGGTTGGCCTATTTTTTCATTACGCAGCGAAGGGTCCAGCACCCAGGCCCGGGATTGCCACGGCGGCTGGTGCCGCAGGTGTTGGGTATGGCCGCAGGAAAGCTCGGCTACCCAGTGTCCGTCTTCATCCTGATGGAAGCCTGTGACCGTCGAGCCCTTTGCCGCACCCCGTCTGTCCGGGTTGTGTTCGCTTTCAGACGATTGCTTCGCTAAACTTGGTCTTTCTATATTCTTATGCAAAAGGTCTCGCCCCATGCTGATCGCCGCCAATAAGGCTGTCTCCATCGACTATACCCTGACCAACGACGCTGGTGAGGTCATCGACAGCTCCGCCGGCGGCGCGCCGCTGGTCTACCTGCAAGGCGCAGGTAATATCATCCCGGGCCTGGAAAAGGCACTGGAAGGCAAAGCAGTCGGTGACGAACTGACTGTCGCTGTAGAACCTGAAGATGCCTACGGCGAATACGCTGCCGAACTGGTCAGCACCCTGAGCCGCAGCATGTTCGAAGGCGTCGACGAGCTGGAAGTGGGCATGCAGTTCCACGCATCCGCTCCGGACGGCCAGATGCAGATCGTCACCATTCGCGATCTGGACGGCGACGATGTCACCGTCGACGGCAACCACCCGTTGGCCGGTCAGCGCCTGAATTTCCAGGTCAAGATCATCGACATCCGTGACGCCAGCCAGGAAGAAATCGCTCATGGTCACGTCCATGGCGAAGGTGGCCATCACCACTGATTTTCTGCGCTAAGCTTTCGAGAGCTGGAGAGGCGCCCGAGGGCGCCTTTTTAGTCCGCGGCTGTCCTTGATGGCACCGCCAAGTGGCTGTTTTGAGAAAAACACTGGAATTTGGAGTTCGTCATGAGTGCTTTTCACGACCTTAAACTGACAGCCCTGGATGGTCAGGAGCTACCTTTGGCGCCCTTCAAGGGGCGTGTCGTGCTGGTGGTCAACGTTGCCTCCAAATGTGGTTTGACCCCACAGTACGCGGCGCTGGAAAACCTCTACCAGCAATACAAGGAAAAGGGCTTCAGTGTGCTGGGCCTGCCGTGCAACCAGTTTGCCGGGCAGGAGCCGGGTACCGAGCAGGAGATCCAGGCATTCTGCAGCCTCAACTATGGCGTGACCTTTCCGTTGTCCAGCAAGCTGGAAGTCAACGGTCATGAGCGTCATCAGTTGTATCGTCTGCTGGCGGGCGAAGGCGCGGAATTCCCGGGCGACATCACCTGGAACTTCGAGAAATTCCTGCTGGGCAAGGATGGTCGTGTGCTGGCGCGGTTCTCGCCGCGTACGGCGCCGGATGATCATGCTGTCATCCAGGCGATCGAAAAAGCGCTGGGCTGAAAATCAAAATCAAAAGATCGCAGCCTTCGGCAGCTCCTACGGGTGTACGCATTCCCCTGTAGGAGCTGCCGAAGGCTGCGATCTTTTCGTTTCTAATCCTTAATCACTTAAATCAATAGTGCTGTTCAAGGCTTGGCAGTCTCCATATTATCGCCGTCATAAAGTCTATATCCCGTGGAGCGTCCCATGCCCGTCAAAGCCCTGTTCAAGCCTTTTTACCTAGGCGCTCTCGAGTTGCCGACCCGCGTCGTCATGGCGCCGATGACCCGCTCGTTTTCGCCGGGCGGCGTGCCCAATTCCAAAGTGATCGAGTACTACCGTCGTCGCGCCGCTGCCGGTGTTGGGCTGATCATCACCGAAGGCACCACCGTCGGTCACAAGGCCTCCAACGGCTATCCGAACGTGCCGCACTTCTATGGTGAAGCGGCATTGGCCGGCTGGAAGAAAGTCGTCGATGCGGTGCATGCCGAGGGCGGGAAAATCGTTCCGCAACTGTGGCATGTGGGCAGCGTGCGCCGCATCGGCACCGAGCCGGACGCCAGCGTGCCAGGTTATGGCCCGTCAGAAAAATTGAAGGACGGTCAGGTCGTGGTTCACGGCATGACCAAGGAAGATATCCAGGACGTGATAGCCGCGTTCGCCCAAGCCGCCAAGGATGCTCAGAGCATCGGTATGGACGGCGTGGAAATCCACGGTGCCCACGGTTATCTGGTGGACCAGTTCTTCTGGGAAGGCAGCAATCAGCGCACTGATGAATACGGTGGCAGTCTGGCCAATCGTTCGCGCTTCGCCATCGAACTGATTCAGGCGGTGCGTGCAGCGGTCGGTGAGGGTTTCCCGATCATCTTCCGTTTCTCCCAGTGGAAGCAGCAGGACTACACCGCACGTTTGGTGCAAACCCCGCAAGCCCTAGGCGAATTCCTCCAGCCATTGTCCGACGCTGGCGTGGACATTTTCCACTGCTCGACGCGGCGTTTCTGGGAGCCGGAGTTCGACGGTTCCGAGCTGAACCTGGCCGGCTGGACCCGCAAACTCACCGGCAAGCCAACCATCACCGTCGGCAGCGTCGGCCTGGATGGCGAGTTCCTGCAATTCATGGTCAACACCGACAAGATCGCCCAACCGGCCAGCCTGGAAAAATTACTGGAGCGGCTGAATAACGATGAGTTCGATCTGGTGGCAGTGGGTCGTGCGTTGCTGGTGGATCCGGACTGGGCGCAGAAAGTGCGCGACGGTCGTGAGCAGGACATTCTGCCGTTCAGCCGTGAGGCTTTGATGACGCTGGTTTAAGTAGCGTCTGGAAGGGCCATCATCGCGGGCAAGCCCGCTCCCACAGGATTTGTGTGTGGCGCAGAACACTGTGGGAGCGGGCTTGCCCGCGATGATGGCCTCAAGGTCAGCAAAGATTCAGGGTAATGTCTGAGCAATAGGAACCACCTGCTCCCCAACACAAGCCCCCCGCAACTGTCCTTCAAACTGCTCGATAATCGCCGCCCAACCCTGACGACTCGCATGCTGGCGCGCATTAAGACGCACGCAGCGCAAGGTTTCGCGCTCCTCCAGCAGCCAGCGTGCTGCATCGCAGAACGCCTCTTCATCCCCGGGCATGGCCAGTACGCCGTTGTAGCCATGGCGAATATGCTGGGCCGCCGCAGCCTGATCGTACGCCACCACCCCCAGCCCCGAGGCCAATGCCTCAAGCACCACATTGCCGAAGGTTTCGGTCAGGCTTGGAAACAGAAACACATCCCCCGACGCATAGTGACTGGCCAAGGCTTCGCCGCGTTGTGAGCCGCAGAAAATCGCTTCGGGCAGTTCCTTCTCCAGCACCGATCGTTGCGGCCCATCACCAACCACAATCAATTTCATTTTTCGCTGTGGATAAGTCATTTTCAGCGTGTCGAAACACCGCTTGAGCAAGCCAAGATTTTTCTCTGGCGCCAGGCGTCCTACGTGGATCAAGGCAATATCTTCCTCGGCCAATCCCCATTGCTCGCGCAGCGATTTCAGCCGTTTGGCCGGATGGAACAACTGGCTGTCGACGCCTCGAGAGAGCAGCGCCAGGCGCTCGAAACGGCGGCGTTCCAGCTCAAGTCGCTGGCTGGCGCTGGGCACCAGGGTCAGGGTCGAGCGATTGTGAAACCAGCGCAGGTAGTGAGTCAGCAAGCGCGTCAGCAGCCCGAGGCCGTACTGGCTGGAGTACTGCTGAAAATTGGTATGAAAGCCGCTGACCACCGAAATCCCCAAGCGCCGTGCCGCGCGCAATGCGGATAACCCCAGCGGTCCTTCAGTGGCGATGTACAACACGTCCGGACGATGGCGTTTCCAGCGCCGCAGCAACTTGTGCATCGACGACTGACCCCATTGCAGGCCGGGATAACCCGGCAACGGCCAGCCTCGACACAACAGCAACTCATCGTTGCTGCCCATGAGCGGGTCACCACCCTGGCGTGGCCGAACCAACTCGACCTGATGCCCGCGTGCGCGCAAACCGTCGAACAAGCGGCCAAGGGTATTGGCCACGCCGTTGATTTCCGGAGGGAAGGTTTCGGTGATCAGGGTGATATGCAGAGTTGTCGTCATGACCTCAGTGTCGGCTGAGGCCATGTCGTCATTGTGACGGTTGAGTGATGGATTTGTGACGCGATCAGCGGCGTTCTGCCACCAGATTTTCCGCGCCACGCTCACGTACCCAGAACAGCGTTGCGCCGGCTACTGCCGCCGGCATCATCAAAATGTTGACCACCGGAATCAGCAACACCAGATACACGCTCCCGCCGAAACCGAGGCTCTGCCAGCGTTTCTGCCGCAGCCAGGCGAGCATTTCGTTCCAGCCCAGTTTGTGGTTATCCGCCGGGTAATCGATGTACTGGATCGCCATCATCCACACCCCGAACAGCAGCCACAGCGGCGCGGCGATGATGTTGACCACCGGGATCAACGACAGGATGAACAGCCCGATGGCCCTGGGCAGGAAGTAGCCGAGTTTGCGCATTTCCCGGGACAGGGTGCGCGGGATCATGGCGATCAGTTCGCCCCAGCTGAAGGCCGGGAAGTCGTCGGTGCCGCGCACCACCACTTCGACTTTCTCCGCGAGGAAGCCATTGAACGGCGCGGCGATGATGTTGGCGAGCATGGTGAAGGTGAAAAACACCATCAACACCACCAACACGACAAAAATCGGCCAGAGGATGTAGCTCAGAAAGCTCAGCCAATCGGGCAGGGACGGCATCAGCGTATCGACCCACATACTGAACTGATGGCCAGCCAGATAGATCAATCCGACGAACAGCACCAGGTTGATTGCCAGCGGCAACAACACGAACAAGCGCAGGCTTGGGCTCAGGACCAGCTTGAGGCCCTCGCGCAGGTATTGCGGGCCAGACAGAACGGGGGCGGGCATAACGTGCTCCGAGCAAAGGGTAAACGCGCCGACCTTACCGGCTTTGCCTGACAGGCGAAAGCGCGGTAGCGGCATCGACATTAACTGTAACAAAGGCGTCTATAAATTCACCTCGATGGGATAGAGACCGCCTATGAGCTGGATTGTTAAACCGTATTTCCTTAATCTTCGCCCCCTCGATACGCTGCACCCATTCTTTTACAGGACTGTCGAGCCCAAGCCTTCCCCAAGTGCTTTCAACGGTCCTTTTTTATTCCCGCCGGCAATCCGGCGTTCCGCGCCCAGTGTTTCGGGCCCGGTCAACAGGAGCAGGTCATGTCTGAAGTTCGTCATTCGCGAGTGATTATTCTCGGTTCCGGCCCTGCCGGTTACAGCGCTGCGGTCTACGCAGCCCGTGCCAACCTCAAGCCACTGCTGATCACTGGCATGCAGGCTGGCGGTCAACTGACCACCACCACCGAAGTCGACAACTGGCCGGGCGACGTCCACGGCCTGACCGGCCCGGCGCTGATGGAGCGGATGAAAGAGCACGCCGAGCGCTTTGAAACCGAGATCGTGTTCGATCACATCAATGCCGTGGACTTCGCCGCCAAGCCGTACACCCTGATTGGCGACAGCGCGACCTACACCTGCGACGCACTCATCATCGCCACCGGCGCCAGCGCCCGCTACCTGGGCCTGCCGTCGGAAGAAACGTTCATGGGCAAAGGCGTTTCGGCCTGTGCGACCTGCGACGGTTTCTTCTATCGCAACAAGCCCGTGGCTGTGGTCGGTGGCGGTAATACGGCTGTGGAAGAAGCCCTGTACCTGGCCAACATCGCCAGCACCGTCACCTTGATCCACCGTCGCGAAACGTTCCGCGCCGAGAAGATCCTGATCGACAAGCTCAATGCCCGGGTTGCCGAAGGCAAGATTGTCCTGAAGCTGAACTCGACCCTGGACGAAGTGCTGGGCGACAACATGGGCGTGACCGGTGCTCGCCTGAAGAACAACGACGGCAGCTTCGACGAGCTGAAAGTCGACGGCGTGTTCATCGCCATCGGCCACACCCCGAACACTTCATTGTTCGAAGGTCAGCTGACGTTGAAAGACGGCTATCTGGTTGTGCAGGGTGGCCGTGACGGCAACGCCACTGCGACCAACCTCGAAGGCATCTTCGCCGCCGGTGACGTGGCTGACCACGTTTACCGTCAGGCCATCACCTCGGCCGGCGCCGGTTGCATGGCGGCACTGGATGCCGAGCGTTACCTCGACGATCTGCAGAACGCTTGATGCTGATTCTGTAGAAAGCAAAAAAACCGGCCTTGGCCGGTTTTTTTGTGCCTTCGGTAACGCAGTAAACCTGTGGGAGCGGGCTGCCCGCGATGGCGGTAGATCAGTCGACACTAAGGTTGAATGATAAATCGCTATCGCGGGCAAGCCGCTCCCACAGGGATCGTGGGGATTTTTACTTCAGGTCAGCTTCGCGAAGCACGCCTCAAGGATATCCAGCCCTTCCTCCAGCACGACGGCTTCGGTGGTCAACGGCGCGAGCAGCCGAATGATGTGCCGCGACTTGCCGCTGGGCATCAGCAGCAAGCCCGAGTCGCGCGCGAGGGCCAGCAGCTGCGTCAACTGCGCCGAGGCCGGTGTGCCATCGGCATTGATCAGCTCGATGCCGCGCATGGCACCGACGCCGGTCAAACGGCCCAGATACGGTGACAGTTCGCGGGTTCGCCAGGATTGATAGCGACTGACAATCGCTTCTTCCTGTTGCGCACCCCAGGCGTGCAGATGCGCATCGCTCATTTCTTCCAGGGTCGCCAACGCGGCGGCACAGGCGATGGGATTACCCGAATAGGTGCCGCCCAATCCGCCCTTGGGCAAGTTATCGAGTAGCGACTTACGCCCGACAACCGCTCCCAGCGGCACGCCGCCGGCAATGCTTTTGCCCAGCAGGATCAGGTCCGGCTCAATGCCCAACCGCGAGAATGCAAACCGCTGGCCTGTACGGCCGAAGCCGGACTGGATTTCATCGGCGATCAGGAGGATGCCTTTGTCATCACAGAAACGTCGCAGCGCCTGGGCGAATTCCACGTCCATCGCCAGGAAGCCCGCTTCGCCCTGTACCGGTTCGACGATAAAACAGGCCACGTCATCAACGTCGATCTCGACGCTGAACAGCCGCTCCATGGCCTTCAGGGCCTCGGCACAGGTCACGCCATTGTCTTGGCTGGGGAAGGGCAGGTGGAACACCGCCCCCGGTAGTACACCGACTTTCTGCTTGTACGGCGCGACTTTGCCATTGAGGTTGAGGGTGGCGAGTGTGCGACCGTGGAAGGCGCCGTCGAAGGCGATGACTGCCGTGCGGCCGGTGGCGCCACGGACGATCTTCAGGGCGTTTTCCGCCGCTTCCGCACCGCTGTTGGTAAGCATGCCGCTGACCGGGTAATCCACCGGGATAAACGCCGTCAGGCGATCCATCAGTTCGAGGTAAGGCACATGCGGCGCGGCGTTGAACGCGTAGTGGGTCAGCCGGGTGGCTTGTTCGCGAATGGCCTCGACGATGCGTGGATGGCAATGGCCGAGGTTCAGCACGCCGATACCACCGACGAAATCGATGTAGCGTTTGCCATCGGTGTCCCAGACCTCGGCGTTTTTGCCGTGGCTGAGCGTGACGGGATGAACGATGTTGATTGACTGACTGATGTTTTCGCTGCTCATGGATGCCGGACTCAGAAGAAGGGATGCTTCTTTTTATCTAAGCCGCGAGCAGCGGTGCCCGGCAAACGAAATAAAGTCGCCGGGTCAATATTAAAAGTCGGGATGTGCCCTGATACCGATCGCTGGCGACGCATAATCTGTGGCGAGGGAGCTTGCTCCCGCTGGACTGCGCAGCGGTCCCCTTCTTTATCAAGATAAACAGGGTCGCTTCGCGACCCAACGGGAGCAAGCTCCCTCGCCACAGTTCAGTGTCACTCATGAGCTTCAGTCAGCGACGGGTCAGCGGCTGCCGAGTGAACTTCACACCGGCCAGACCATGGCCGATCAGCGCGCGGATATTGCCATGGTCGCTGCCTTCAGGCGTGGCCACTACCGAGCGGTAATGCTCGCCAAATGCCAACAGCGCTTCTTCATCACTCAAACCTTCCAGCAATGCCAGACCCAGGGTCTTGCACGAACCTTCGTTCTGCCCGGCGGCGTTTTCCACACCGCCGTTATTGAACGCCTGGGGCTGATAGTCGTAACCGGCGGCGATGAACGCCAAGGTATCGGCGAAAGCGTGTTCGCCGCTCTTGAGGCTGGCGCGCAGGGTGTTCAGATCACTCATTGGGTTTTCCTTTGGCGAACGCCGCTTGCTGGTCGGCGCTGGCTTCTTTCTGGTATTGGGCTTTCCACTCGGCGTACGGCATGCCGTAAACCACTTCGCGGGCTTCGTCGAGGCTGACGTCGATCTGGCGTTCGTCGGCAGCGGCCTTGTACCACTTGGACAGGCAGTTGCGGCAGAAACCCGAGAGGTTCATCAGGTCGATGTTCTGCACGTCCTTGCGGCTGTCCAGGTGGGCAACCAGCCGGCGAAAGGCGGCGGCTTCAAGTTCCAGGCGTTGTTGATCGTTCATGATGGGCTCTGTGCAATCAAATCGTGGCGCGGATGATAAAAGCCTGGCGACCGATGCGCCAGACGCGGTCAGCGGCTCGCGGCCAGGGTAATCGATACCGACTCGGCAAAGCGCAGGGCATGGGGCTTGTCGACTTCGACTTCGGCGTACAGCACTGACTCGTTGACCATGATCAGGTCCAGCAATTCCTGGGTCAGGCGTTCGAGCAGGGCAAAGCGATTGCCCTCCACGTGGGCGATGATCGCCTTGGTGATGGTGCGGTAATTCAACGCGTGATCGATATCGTTGTCACGCACTGCATCCTGAGCGGCGTACAGGATGGTCAGGTTGATCAGCACATCCTGCTTGTTGAGGATTTCGTCCTCGTTGATCCCGATGAAAGTTCGCAAACACAGGTCCTTGACCCGGATGCGTGCCATTCCTGGTTGAAGTTGTGGCATTGCTACTTGCTCCGTCCAATCAATTGCAGGAACTCCTGGCGGGTATTACTCGACTCGCGGAAGGCGCCGAGCATCACCGAGGTGTTCATGGTCGAATTCTGTTTTTCGACGCCGCGCATCATCATGCACATGTGCTGGGCTTCGATGACCACCGCGACACCGGCGGCGTCGGTCACTTGCTGCACGGCGTCGGCGATTTGCCGGGTGAGGTTTTCCTGGATTTGCAGTCGGCGGGCGAACATATCCACAAGCCGCGCAATCTTCGACAGGCCCAGCACCTTGCCCGTTGGAATATAAGCCACATGGGCCTTGCCGATGAAGGGCAGCATGTGATGTTCGCAGAGGGAGTACAGCTCGATGTTGTCGACGATGATCATTTCATCGTTGTCTGAGGCAAACAGCGCGCCGTTGACGATCTCGTCGACACTTTGCTCGTAACCATGACACAGGTATTGCATCGCCTTGGCGGCGCGCACCGGGGTGTCTTGCAGCCCTTCGCGGTCGGGGTTTTCACCGAGGCCGATCAGGATCTCGCGATAGCTCTGGGACAAGGAGTTGTGTGGCGGGAATAACGTCATGGGACATCCTCGCGGGAGCGGCTTATTTGACGTGCCGTCCGCCGTTGACGGTCAGGGTCGTGCCGGTGACATAAGGGTTGTCGAGCAAATAACGCAGGCTCTGGTAGATCACTTCGCTGCCGGGCTCGATGCCCAGTGCCGATTTGGCCAGAACCCTGGCGCGGTACGCCGCGTCGTCGTCGGGATTGAACAGTAGCAGGGCTGGCGCGATACCGTTGACCTTGATTCCCGGCGCGTATTTCGCGGCAAAGGACAGGGTCAGGCTGTCGAGCCCGGCTTTGCTGGCGCAGTAGCCGATATGCTTGCTGCTGCCCCTGCGGGTCACATCATCGCTGATGTGCACGATGTCGGCGGGACTTGAACGCCGTAGCAGGTCGGCACAGTGCAGGTTGATCAGGTAGGGCGCCAGCATGTGCACGCTGAACATGCGGGTGAAAGCCGCGGCTTCGGTGCCCGGGGTTTCGGTCAGCCATTCGGAAGCGTTATGGACAACCGCCCGCAAACTGTCGGTGTGGTTTTTCAGTTCGCCGATGAACGCAAGGATGCCGGCCTCGCTGGAAAAGTCCGCAAACACCGCGGTCGCCCCCAGATCACGCAGGGTTTGCACACCAGGGCGTTCGCTGCGATAGCTGAAAATGACCGGATGGCCGTCTTCGAGCAAACGCTGCGCACAGTGCAGGCCGACACGCTGGCCGGCACCGGTGATGAGGATTGGGGCTGCGGTAGAGGTCATGAACGGCTCGCGTCGCGGTAAGAGCAAAACTATACCAGCGACGGGAGGCGTACACCTATTGTGGGAGCGGGCTTGCTCGCGAAGGCGGACTGACAGTCAGCAATAATGTCGACTGTTACACCGCTTTCGCGAGCAAGCCCGCTCCCACAAGGAGGATCAGCGGTGCTGGGTTGAGGGTTCGGTGGGCAACGGACGTGCCGATGGGGTTTGCAGCCACCCGGCCAGCAGACGCGTCGACAGCGGAATGAAGAAATACACCATCAATGGCGTCAGGCACAGGGTGCTGACAAACACGCGGGTCAGCAAACCCGTTTCAGCCAGCAGCGGCCCCAATACAAAGTTGAACAACAGGGACACCGGAAAGAACGCCAGCCAGATGGCCACGGCCTGTTTCCAGCGTGGCGGACGCTGGCCGACCGCACCGAACCAGCCATCGATGCCACTGACCCGATGTTCCGAAGGATTGGCAAATAGATCACTGCCGCGCCCCAGCCAGGCAGTGCGCGATGCGGAATGCTCCCAGGCGTGCATGGTCTGCTCGTCGGCGAAGCGGAAGATAATCTGGAATTCGTCATCATTGGGCGGCGGAGCCAGTACGCCAGAGCCCAGGTAACCGGGGAAATCGGTGGCCAGTTGTTCGCCTTCGCGCAACCAGGCCATCAGGTCCTGGTAACGCCCATCGGCGACGCGGCGCGCAACCATCAGGGTGACGGGTGAGGTAGACATTTTGTATCTCCGTAGGGAAAACGCGTCGCTCCGGATAAGAGCTTCGCCAGACACAGCGCCGGGGTGGTGGGCCGCGTCTCAAGACAAGCAAGGATTATTCCTGATTATTTCTTGGACGTCTGTGCCAATTAGTTCAACGGCGTGTTGATTCCTAATGGGGCAGTGGCGTTAGAATGGATCCAACTTTATACATGGACGTAGATTACAAAATGCCTGTGCTGACCGACCTTGCACCTGGCTTGCCCTTCAGCACCTCGCTGATTCGAGAAGAACTGTTTCCGATCCGTGAGGTCGCGCGTCTGACAGGGGTCAACCCTGTCACGCTACGTGCATGGGAGCGGCGGTACGGTTTGATACAACCCACACGCACCGAAAGCGGGCACCGTTTGTATTCGGTGACCGATATCGAGCGGGTTCGTAGCATCCTCGGCTGGATCGAACGCGGTGTTGCCGTCAGCAAGGTCGGCAAGATACTGGCCAAGACCGAACCGCTCAAAGTACTGGCGCAGGTGATGCCCAACGAACTCGTTCAAGCCAACTATGACCAATGGCAGCAGCAGGTCAAGGCTGCGGTGAGTGCTTTCGACGAAGTTCAACTGGAGCACGTCTACGGTCAGATTTTTTCCAGTTACCCGCTGACGGTGGTATTTCAGGACATTCTGATTCCGGTCTGGAAGCTATTGCTACAACGCCATGAAGCGTTCGGTCAGATTAGCGAGTGGCTTTTTCTGGATGGTTTTCTACGATCTCGAGTGTTGCAACGCCTGTTGCTAGTGCGAGTCATGCAACCGCGACGAGTCATTGTCTGCGCCTTGGCCGATCAATGCCGTGAACTCGACGTGTTGGTCACGGCGCTGTATCTGAGCAGCGTCGATTCGGCTATTCAGTTGTTGGCGATCGGTCAGCCCTTCGAAGAGTTGGTTCTGGTCTGCGAGAAGATCAGGCCCAAGGCACTGATAATGATTTCCAACCACGCGCCGGCGGGGGAACTGCCTAGACGTTTGAAACGCTTGGCCATGAGCCTGGATTGTCAGGTGTTGCTGGCCGGAGAGGCATCGGACCTGGCACAGGAGAGCCTGGCTGGATCGTCGGTCGGTTGTCTGGGAAATGAGGGAGTGTTAATGCGCCAGCGTCTGAAGCAGTTCCTGGCGGGAAACCTGGATACCTGAGCGTAGATAGACTGAAAGATCAGATATGCAGGGCAGGATGGGTCAGGCGATGTTGCTGAAGAATGTACTGACGCAGACGTTCGGTTTCGTCCTTGTCACTCTGGCTCAATTCGTAGGCGTAGAAACCCTGCTCGGTTTCACGCTCGAAGGTGCCGCGCAACGCAATCCGCTCATAACCTGACGGGCTGAACCACAACGCGAAATGTTTCGGCGCCTTGGTCTTGTTGCGAACCTCCAGCAAAACCCCTTTGAACGATATTTCATGCACCCACATCGTGCCGGGTTGGCCCTTGGCATTTTCCAGTGCCACGGGCTCTTCGAGCACCAGGCGCCATGGCCGAATCATCGGCCCGTCTTCATAGATGCTGGGGACGCCGAGGCGTAGATGCATGGCGTGAAACTCATCTTCCACCAAGTGCAGCGGGAAGGTCATTTGCTGATTTTCGAAATTGGCCTGGATGGTGACTTGTTCATGAGCGGCCAGGCGTGTGAGCAAGTCACGGATCTGCGAGCCTCCGTTGACGAGCAGACTCGACGTCGCATCCCGCACATTGAGTTGCGGGTTGTGTTGCATGTTCTGGATAAAATCCAGCTCATCCTGCGTCAGGAGTGCGTCGCGCTGCATGATTTGCTCGAAAGAAATAATTACAAAGTCATCGGTGATTGTAGTAAATGACCACTAATTCGCAGATTGGTTTGAGCCGTTCGTCGTTTTGAGTGCGGCAATTTCTGCCTGTGCCTCGGCCAATTGCGCTTCCAGCTGCGCGACTCGCTGCTGCGCCTTGACCTGAACCGTGACGTCTTTCTGCACCCCGACAAAATAGGTCTGTCCGTCGTGCGGGTTTTTTACCGTGGAAAGCGACAGTTCGTTCCAGAACGGGGTGCCGTCCTTGCGGTAATTCCTGAGGATTTCCCGGCAGGAGCCGCCACTGCCCAATGCCTGCCGAATTAAGGCGAGGGCTGGTTGATCCCGGTCTCCTGCCTGCAAAAAACGGCAATCCTGATAGAGGATTTCTTCGCTGGAATAACCGGTCAGGCGCTCGAATGCCGGGTTTACGTAAATCAGGATGTTGTCCTGTTCGCCTTCCTTTTCGGCAATCACGATGCCGTCGTTGGAGGCGTCGATCACCATTTGCAGCAATGGGGCATTGATCATCGCAGAGTCCTTTGCGTATTGATTGATACGCTGCATTCTAAAAGATCAATGAGGGAGGTGCTGTTAATATCTCCTACTTTTATTTAGATTCAGGATCAGATTGATGAAAGTCGCCATCCTTTCCGGCTCGGTGTACGGCACGGCTGAAGAAGTCGCCCGTCACGCTGCACGCATTTTGAACGCCGCTGGTTTTGAAACATTGCACAACCCGCGTGCGACCCTCGCCGATGTTCAAGCTTTTGGCCCCGAAGCGTTTTTGGCGGTGACCTCGACCACCGGCATGGGCGAGTTGCCGGACAATCTGCAACCGCTGTATTTCGCCATCCGCGATCAGTTGCCGGCGGCCTGGCGTGGTTTGCCGGGCGCGGTGATCGGTTTGGGCGATTCCAGTTATGGCGATACGTTCTGCGGCGGCGGCGAACAAATGCGTGAATTGTTCGGTGAGATGGGCGTGCGTGAAGTCCTGCCGATGCTGCGCCTGGACGCCAGCGAAACCGTGACGCCGGAAACCGACGCCGAGCCTTGGCTGGCGGAACTGGTTAGCGCACTGCGCGGCTGACGTGTGCGGGTGCTCTGACAATGGATCCAGACTCACCCGCGCACTGACTCGCTCGGCCATCAAGCTGGCTGCCAATGCAACTACACGAAGTCCGGGGGCTGACTAGACTGCTGTAACGCAGCAAAAAACAATAAAAACCCAGAAAAATAAAAAAGAGAATCCTTGCCGTGAGCGTAGCCCCCGTCCAATCGCCACACAGCATCAAAGACAAAGTCAGTGCCGCCGAATGGCAGACCCGCGTCGATCTGGCCGCCTGTTATCGTCTGGTCGCCTTGCACGGCTGGGACGATCTGATTTTCACGCATATTTCCGCCAAGGTGCCGGGCACTGAAGACTTTCTGATCAACCCCTTCGGGCTGATGTTCCATGAAATGACTGCGTCGAGCCTGGTCAAGGTCGATCAGGCCGGCAACAAGCTGATGGACAGCCCTTACGAGATCAACCCGGCGGGTTACACCATCCACAGCGCCGTGCATGAAGTCCGTCATGACGTCGTGTGTGTACTGCACACCCACACCGCGGCGGGGGTGGCGGTATCGGCGCAGAAGCAGGGCATCTTGCCGATCAGTCAGCAGTCCTTATTCGTCCTTTCCAGCCTGGCCTGTCACGCCTACGAAGGCGTTGCGCTGAACCATGAAGAGAAGGCGCGGCTGCAAGCCGATCTTGGCGAAAACAATTTCCTGATGCTGCACAACCACGGTCTGCTGACTTGTGGCGGCACCATCGCCGACACATTCCTGATGATGTTTACCTTTCAGCGCGCCTGCGAAATTCAGGTGCTGGCGCAGAACGGTGGTGCGGAGCTGATCGCCATCGAACCGCAGATTCTGGCGGGTGCCAAGGCGATGATCGCCGGTGTCACCAAAAGTGCTCAAGGGATGGGCGGCGCGCTGGCCTGGCCGGCGCTGCTGCGCAAACTCGATAAACAAGACCCGGGTTATAAACTCTAAATGGCCCTCGCCGAGATTCCGCTGTGTGTCTGGCGCAAGCGCGGCCAGACCTTCGTATTCCGCGGTCAGACCCTGCGCTATTGGGCCGCGGGGCAAGGTGAACCGCTGTTGTTGATCCATGGCTTCCCGACCGCCAGCTGGGACTGGCATTACCTGTGGCAGCCACTGGCGCAGCGCTATCGGGTGATTGCCTGCGACATGCTCGGTTTCGGCGATTCGGCTAAACCGGTGAACCACGACTATAGCCTGCTGGCACAGGCCGATTTGCAACAGGCCTTGCTGGCGCATCTGAACGTTGACCAACCCGTTCATATTTTGGCACACGATTATGGCGACAGCGTGGCCCAGGAGCTGTTGGCCCGGCACTATGAAACGCGCGCTGATATCGCCAGTTGCGTGTTCCTCAATGGCGGTCTGTTTCCCGAAACCCATCACCCGGTGTTGATGCAAAAACTCCTGCTCAGCCCTTTGGGCTGGATGATCGGGCGAGCCTTTACCCGAGACGCGTTGGTGAAGAGTTTCCAGCAGGTCTTCGGTCCGCAGACCCGGCCCACGGAAAGTGAACTGGATGACTTCTGGAGCCTGGTCGACAGCAATCGCGGGCAACGGATCATGCACAAATTGATCAGTTATATCCCGCAGCGCCGTGTCCAGCGTGAGCGTTGGGTCAGTGCCATGCAGCGTGGCGAGGTGCCGTTGCGGGTCATCGATGGCGAGGTCGATCCGGTTTCCGGCGGACACATGGTGGCGCGCTATCGGCAGTTGATTCCCGACCCGGACACCATTCTGCTACCTGAAATCGGCCATTACCCGCAGATCGAAGCGCCGGCGCAGGTGCTCAAGCACTATCTGGAGTTTCGCGACCGGCTGGTTTCACCGCCACGCAAGGTGGCCTGTTCCTGACTATCCCGCTGCCTTATTGCGCACCATTCAGCCGCCGCCGTGTTCATTGTGACCGGCAGCCTCGTCGCTGACACTCGCACTCATTGTCCCCTGGCCTGCTGGAGTTTCCCCATGAATGAGTCTGTGCGCTTCGAAGATAAAGTGGTGATCGTCACCGGTGCGGGCGGTGGTTTGGGGCGGGCGCACGCGCTGTTGTTCGCAAAGCAGGGCGCCAAAGTGCTGGTCAATGATCTCGGCGGTTCGGCGCAAGGCGAAGGCGCCAATGCATCGGCTGCCGATCGTGTGGTCGCAGAAATTCGCGATGCGGGCGGCACCGCCGAAGCCAACCACGATTCCGTCACCGACGGTGACAAAATCGTGCAACACGCCCTCGACACATTCGGCCGTGTCGATGTTGTGGTGAACAACGCCGGCACCCTGCGAGACAAGACCTTTCACAAAATGGACGACAGCGACTGGGACCTGGTTTACCGCGTCCACGTTGAAGGCGCCTACAAGGTCACCCGCGCCGCCTGGCCATACATGCGCGAGCAAAACTATGGCCGCGTGATCTTCACCGCATCGACTTCGGGCATCTACGGCAACTTCGGTCAGTCCAACTACGGCATGGCCAAACTCGGCCTCTATGGCCTGACCCGCACACTCGCCATCGAAGGCCGCAAGAACAACATCCTGGTCAATGCCATCGCCCCGACCGGCGGCACCCGCATGACCGAAGGCCTGATCCCGCCGCAAGTGTTTGAGCAACTCAAACCGGAGCTGGTCAGCCCGCTGGTGGTGTACCTCGCCAGTGAACATTGCCAGGAAACTTCGGGGCTATTCGAAGTGGGTGGCGGCTGGATGGGCAAAGTGCGCTGGGAGCGCAGCCTGGGCGCCGGGTTTGATCCGCGGGTTGGTTTCTCTCCGGAAGATGTGGCGGCGCATTGGCAGCAGATTTGTGATTTTGAGGGGGCCGCGCATCCGAAGGACACTATTGAGGCGCTGAAGGAAATGATGGAGAACTTGCAGAAGTATTCGATTTAAGTGGAGGGGGCCACCAAACCGTAAGGATTTGGCTTGGTGGCTCCCGGATTTCAAACGTATCTATTTTCTATAACGAACTGGGGCGCTTTCCAGTTCGGGCCTTTGATTGCCAACCCCCTCTCGCCTTTAGCCAGTACACCCGCTGCGAAGAGTCGCGTGTACGCGCTTTCAAGCTCTCCATACTTCTCGAGAACTTCGCGGTTATAGCGTCTGATCATCATGTCCAAATGAGGGTTTGGTTTGAACAGTGCAAAAACCGTGACGATATCGTCGAGGGATTCATTTTCTACAATTTGCTCAATGGTGTTCATTGCCACAACTCCTTCAGAAGTCTTTGGTAGCAGTGCTCGACTTAACTGGAGCAGGCCACCAAGCTGAGCCTTGGTGGCCGAATTGCTTGTTAAGGAGACGCTGAACAATTAACCCGTTCGCGCCGTCCCTCCATTTTCAAACCGTTTTTTCAACCCATCGGCCTTATTCTTCGTTTCTGGGGCCGATATCTGCCCTCATTTTGCTGATTTGCGGGCCAGTCTCGCCTTTCAGACGGATTTATCCCGCCGCCCGTTGCAAATACCGCTTGGCCAGCATCAGATTGGCCAACCCAAACAGACTGAACAACTGCGCCGTATTCTTTTCCAGTCCACGGTAGCGAACCTTTCGGTAATTGAAACGCACCTTGATCACCTGGAACGGGTGCTCGACCTTGGCACGCAGTTGCGCCTTGGCGTATTCGATCTTGCGCTTGACCCGGAACAGCAAGCTGCCTTTGCCGTGGTGCTGGTAACTGCTTGGCCGTGCTGCAATCGACCAAATAACGTCCCGTTCAGCATGCTCCGGTCGCTTGGCCGCACCGGTGTATCCAGCATCACCCGAAACATAGGTTTCGGCACCGTGCAGCAACTGGTCGACCTGGGTGATATCCGCCACGTTGGCGGCCGTCCCGACCAAGCTGTGTACCAGCCCCGACGTGGCATCGACACCAATGTGGGCCTTCATCCCGAAGTGCCACTGATTGCCTTTTTTAGCCTGATGCATCTCAGGGTCGCGCTTGCCTTCTCGGTTCTTGACCGAGGGCGGCGCGGCGATCAGGGTGGCATCGACAAGGGTGCCTTCCTTGAGCAGCAAACCCTGGCTGGCCAGATGCTGGTTAATCGTTTCAAACAGCACCCGCGTCAGATGATGGTTTTCCAGCAAGCGGCGAAATCGCAGCAAGGTGGTGGCATCCGGTGCCGACTCACGGCCCAAGTCGATGCCGATAAAACCACGAATGGCCTGGCTGTCGTAGACGGCATCTTCGGTACCTTCATCGGAGAAACCGAAACACTGCTGCACGACATACATGCGCAGCATGCGCGACAACCCAATTGCAGGGCGCCCGCGCTTGCCTGTGGTGTCGCCATAGAACGGAACCACTTGCGCCTCCAGTTGTGCCCAGGGCACCAGCTGTTCAAGGTCAGCTAAGAAGCGATCGCGACGAGTCTGCTTTTTCTTGCCGGCGTATTCGAATTCGGAGAAGGTCTTCTGCACGTGCGTAACAAGGCTCACGGAGAGGGGGCTGGTGGGGGGCTCAGTGTGCCAAGGGTGAGGACGGTTGGCTATTTTTGCAGCGTCTCCTTAAGAATATTTATTTTCGGTAATAAACTGAGGGGTTTTCCAGTTCGGTCCCTTTACGGTTTTTCCATTTTCATCGCTTGCCAGTACGCCATCGCTGAAGAGCGAGTTGTAAGTTTTTACCAGTTCACCATTTAAAATTATCTCCTGGCGGTGTCGCCCATACATTCTGTCGACCGCTTGGGCAGACCTGAAAAGCGCGAAATACGAAACGACATCTTCTACCGATTCGTTTTTGATGATTTGTTCGATAGGGCTCATTGTTCGAAGCTCCTCATGTCTTTTTCGTACTCTCTTTGGTCTTGTGCATTCATTGCGCTGATTGCTTCTTCGCTATACAAAAGTGTCAATTCGCTTCCTAGCTTGTAGTCCTCAAGAGTAGCCGTATGTGCATTGTTCCATATTTGAGACTCGTCGGAAGGAGATGCGGTGTCGCTATAGCCGAACGCCCTGTAACGCTCTAGTTCTCGTATCTCATGAGTGTAGTAGCGTAAATCTGTGTCAGTTATTTTCCCGTGCTGGCTCAGAATTTTTTCTAGGCGTCGAACCATTATGTCGTTGGCGTCCGATTGGTCGAGACGTGTGATATGTAATTTCACCGCATCAATTCCAGCTTGAGTGATGACCGCTGTGCGCCAATCCAGATCAAGTATTGGACCTCCGGCCTGCTCTGGGTTAAACAAACGCCCGCTGTATTTACCTTTAACATTCGCCCCCGCGTAAGGACTACTGAGCACGACATACAGCGGCGCAATACCCGAATCATCCGGAAAGACGATGATGAACCTGTCCCATTCCTCCACCAGTATGGGATGCAAATCCAGACGCCCTTCGAGCGGCACGATCGGGGCTCCGGAATACACGGCAGTATCAGCCTGAACAATCGGCCGTTCGGTCGAGCTGTTACTCGGCGTGACGGCGGGCGTCCAGGTCAGGGTATTGGTCGGCGAGTCAGGCAGGCTTAGCCGATAAACGTTGTTCTGCGCATCGAATGTGGCGTGCCTCACCGGAACGCTGGGGCGAATATCGAACCCGTCGGCCGTGATAACAAAGACCTCTGCGCCTGAGCCAATGGGTCTGTAGCCAATCCCGACCGGCAGATCCAGTGTTCCTTGCCGGTCCGCTATGGCTCGCAGTGACTGTGCGCTTTCTGACGTCAGTTCCGCGAGCGGTATGCTCATCGTAAAGCGTTCGCTGTTTCCCAGGCGCGAAGGCGTCAGCAGAGCGGCGAAACCGATCAGTACCGAGCCCAGTGTCGCGGCACCTGCCGCAGTTGCCACCTGCATTGCCGACCGCAGGGCGGTGATTATCGCGGCCGATGTTTCGGGAGCGAGAATGACGGCGGTCGAGGCGAAGGAAAATACCGGGCTGGAAGAGGCCGTCGCTCCCATAGCGGGATATACACGCAGGGCTGCTAAAGCCGCTTGCTGTTTCTCATGCTCCTGCCGTTCAGCTTCAACGCGAAGCTGTTCTGCCTGACGTTGAGCCTCGGCCAGTGTTGCAAGCTGTGCCTGTTCGGCAGCCACTTGTCGTGCGGCGGCTTCGGCGGCAACGAGCGCTTGTTCGGTAGCCAGTCGTTGATCCTCAGCCAGCGCCGCAAGGCGTGCCTGCTCTCGAGCAAGGGCCTCAGCTTGCTCGTTGATCCGTGCCAACTCGGCGGCGATCCGTCGGGCTTCCTGCTCCGCTGCCATTC
Source organism: Pseudomonas sp. F-14 TE3482 (assembly GCF_053629455.1). NCBI lineage: Bacteria > Pseudomonadati > Pseudomonadota > Gammaproteobacteria > Pseudomonadales > Pseudomonadaceae > Pseudomonas > Pseudomonas sp. F-14 TE3482. The sequence continues at coordinate 177,960 of NZ_JBRJII010000001.1, read as the reverse complement.
GCGCCTGATCTTCGGCTTGCACAGCAGCCAGCCAGTTGAGCACGTTGACCTGTTGCTGATTGAGAAGCTGGATGGCTTGGCTCAGAAGCCTCGCTTCATGAGCTGCCCGGTAGGATTGGCTCCACAACTCCCGTGCTACGGCTGACCGGTCCACTCGCCGGATAGCTGATGCCCGATTCAGAAAATCATTGAAATTTTTGCCAACCGGATCACTTCCATAAAAACGGTTGGCGATGGCGGTCTGTCTGTGAAGTTCTGCAGTCTTGCGTTGAATGAGCGTGTTTCTGACACCCAGCTCACGAATCAATGCCGCCGCCGGCGGTAGAGGATGCGTTGGGCCTTCCAGTCGTGTCGTGGCCAACTCGGCCTCAATTGATTGTGGTAATAATGTGGACTTTGCACCGAACTCTTGTTCAAGGGCTATCTGAGTGCCGTACATTATTTCGCGGGTTTTATGGTTGGCCCCTGCCGGCCCGAACATACCGCTAAATGAATAGCCCTGCGTGGTGTCCTTAAAGGGGTCCCAGTTATCTGGGGCCTCTGCAGTAATATGTGTTGCATCAAGAATCAATGGCGGTTTCTGCATATTCAATTCCTTTGAATTTGCTGTTCAGGGTTTCTATGTGATCAATGGATATAGGTTTCAGAAGATGTTCTGGTTTGTCGCAGTAGAGAGTGCTCTTCCATTGATTGATAAGTTATTGCTTTACGTTACAGTGGAATTGGAGGTCATGGGTCTGAGAAGTGCGTAGGGAACCACTCGTGTAGTCGAGAGAAGTTTCCTTGACTGAATAAATAATTAGAAATGTCTTTATCTTGAAGAGGATGTTTCTTACCTGCTACAGCGAAACATCTTGTAGGAATACTTGTATGAAGCCTGATTGCCAGACAAAACCATCGCCCATAAAAAAGGCCGCTGCAAACGCAGCGGCCAAAGCAAGACGTGGATCAAGGAGCAATAAATCAACGTCAGTGAACAGGGGGCGATGAGTCGAAAAAATACGCTTCAAATCATCTGGAATCTGTCGCCAACGGGGTGGGTCAATCATCCCCGTCGCTTCGTGCTTTCAGGCCGTTTGCCGTGAAAGCCCGGCAAGAATAAGGGCTTGAGCGCAAAGGAAAAATAGCGATTCCAGACATGCACTGTTGCAGGCTGAGCAACAGTCTCTGGCGACCCCTGTAGCAGCCTTCGGCAGCTGCTACATGCCCGATTCAACCCACGTCCATGCGCTGCACTGATAGTCCTCCATCCAGCCCATCCATACCTCGCGCAAACCCCCGTCCCACGCGGGCATTCATCCTTTGGAGGTACAACGCGAATACCTCCTTGGTGCGCTTATCGCTCCCGGCGTGCGGCAGTAGGGTGGGGCCTTCTGTCACTCACCGGGGAAGACGCATGACAAAAACAACAATGCGCGCCATCTTCAAACCGCAAGCGCTGGCCGCTGCGGTGGCCTTGGGCTGCTGTGCCCAGGCGCAGGCTGTTTCATTCAACATCGGCGAAATCGAGGGGCAGTTCGATTCCTCGTTGTCCGTCGGCGCGAGCTGGGGCATGCGCGATGCCGACAAGTCACTGGTGGGCACCGTCAACGGCGGTACCGGCCAGTCTTCGACCGGTGATGACGGGCGCCTGAACTTCAAGAAAGGCGAGACCTTCTCCAAGATCTTCAAAGGTATCCACGACCTCGAATTGAAGTACGGCGACACAGGCGTGTTCGTCCGTGGCAAGTACTGGTACGACTTCGAGCTGAAGGACGAAGACCGCGAGTTCAAACAGATCAGCGACAGCGGTCGCAAAGAAGGCGCCAAGTCTTCAGGCGCACAGATCCTCGATGCATTCGTCTATCACAACTATTCCATCGCCGATCTGCCGGGCACCGTGCGCGCCGGCAAGCAGGTGGTCAGCTGGGGTGAAAGTACCTTCATCGGCAACTCGATCAACAGCATCAACCCGGTCGACGTTTCCGCATTCCGTCGTCCGGGGGCGGAGATCAAGGAAGGCCTGATTCCGGTGAACATGCTGTTCGCTTCCCAGGGCCTGACCGATCAGCTCACGGTGGAAGGTTTCTACCAACTGGAGTGGGATCAGACCGTTCTCGACAACTGCGGCACTTTCTTCGGCGTTGACGTGGCGGCGGATGGCTGCAACAACGGTTATACCGTCGGCAGCCCGGCGATTGCCCCGTTGGCGCCGCTGGCGTCAGCCTTTGGCCAGCCTATCCAGGTCACCCGTGAGGGCGTCATCGTGCCCCGTGGCGGCGACCGCGATGCCCGGGATTCAGGGCAGTGGGGCACCGCCTTGCGCTGGCTCGGTGACGACACCGAATACGGCCTCTACTTCATGAACTATCACAGTCGCACACCGACCGTTGGCACCACCACCGCCGGGCTGTCCACACTGGCCAGCCTGCCGGGCATGGTCAGCATTGCCAACCGTCTGGCCCCGGGCAGCGGTTCGGGCCTGGCGCAAAGCGTGATGCTCGGGCGCGGCCAGTATTACCTTGAATACCCGGAAGACATTCGTCTGTACGGCGCAAGCTTCTCCACCACTTTGCCCACCGGGACTGCCTGGACCGGCGAAATCAGCTATCGGCCCAACGCTCCGGTGCAGGTCAATACCAACGACTTGACACTGGCATTGCTTAACCCGATCGCCGGCGGCGCCGCATCGCCTGTCACGACCCGGCCAGGTGCCGACAACACGGGTTATCGCCGCAAGGAAGTGACCCAGGTCCAAAGCACCCTGACGCACTTTTTCGACCAGGTATTGGGCGCCCAACGGCTGACCCTGGTGGGTGAGGCCGCGGTGGTGCGGGTTGGTGGTCTGGAGTCGCGGAGCAAGCTGCGTTATGGCCGCGATTCGGTTTACGGCCAGTACGGTTTCGGCGGCGATACCGACGGCTTCGTCACCTCAACTTCCTGGGGCTACCGCGCCCGGGCGATCCTTGATTACGCCAACGTGATTGGCGGGATCAACCTCAAACCCAACCTGTCCTGGTCCCATGACGTCGCCGGTTATGGCCCCAACGGGCTGTTCAACGAAGGCGCCAAGGCGGTCAGCGTCGGTGTCGATGCCGATTACCGCAACACCTATACCGCGAGCCTCAGTTACACCGACTTCTTCGGCGGTGACTACAACGTCCTGGAAGACCGTGACTTCCTGGCGCTGAGCTTCGGTGTGAACTTCTGATCTGGCTGAGAAGGATGATGTTAATGCGCAAGATGATTCTGCAATGCGGCGCCCTGGCCCTGAGCCTGCTGGCCGCCAACGTGATGGCGGCGGTCTCGCCGGAAGAAGCCAACAAGCTCGGCAACACACTCACGCCGCTGGGCGCCGAGAAGGCCGGCAACGCCGACGGCTCGATCCCGGCCTGGACCGGTGGCATCCCGAAAAACGCCGGCGCTGTCGACAGCAAAGGCTTCCTGGCTGACCCGTTCGCCAGTGAAAAACCGCTGTTCACCATCACCGCCGCGACTGTTGATAAGTACAAGGACAAGCTTTCGGATGGGCAGGTGGCGATGTTCAAGCGCTACCCGGAAACCTACAAGATCCCGGTCTACGCGACCCATCGCACCGTGGGCCTGCCGGCGGAAATCTACGAGTCGGCCAAGCGCAGCGCGCTGAATGTGAACAGCATCAACGACGGTAACGGCCTGGCCAATTTCACCGGCAATCGCTATTACGCATTCCCGATTCCGAAGAACGGCGTCGAGGTGCTGTGGAACCACATCACCCGTTATCACGGCGGCAACCTGCGACGCATCATCACTCAGGTGACCCCACAGACCAACGGCAGCTACACGCCAATTCGCTTCGAGGAAGAGATCGCCGTACCGCAACTGATGAAGGACCTGGACCCGGAAAAAGGCGCCAACGTACTGACCTTCTTCAAACAGTCGGTGACCGCGCCGGCGCGGTTGGCGGGTAACGTGTTGCTGGTGCATGAAACCCTCGACCAAGTGAAAGAGCCGCGTCTGGCGTGGATCTACAACGCCGGTCAACGTCGGGTACGACGCGCGCCGCAAGTGGCCTACGACGGGCCGGGCACCGCTGCCGATGGTCTGCGCACGTCGGATAACTTCGACATGTTTTCCGGCGCGCCTGATCGCTACGACTGGAAACTGATCGGCAAAAAGGAAATGTACATTCCCTACAACAGCTACAAACTCGACTCGCCGAGCCTCAAGTACGATGACGTGGTCAAGGCCGGGCACATCAATCAGGACCTGACCCGTTACGAGTTGCACCGGGTCTGGGAAGTGGTCGGCACGGTCAAGCCGAGCGAGCGGCACATCTACGCCAAGCGCCACATGTACCTCGACGAAGACAGCTGGCAAGTGGCGCTGGCGGATCACTACGACGGTCGGGGTCAACTGTGGCGAGTGGCCGAAGGTCACGCCCAGTATTACTACGATCACCAGACGCCGGCCTACACCTTGGAGGCGCTCTACGACATCATTGCCGGCCGATACATTGCCTTGGGAATGAAGAACGAAGAGAAGCACAGCTTCGAATTCGGCTTCGACGCCAAGTCTGCGGACTACACTCCGTCGGCCCTGCGCGCCGAGGGCGTTCGGTAAGGGTTTTGATACATTGGCATCACCAGAGGCGACCTGCGGGTCGCCTTTTTTATGGGCGCCAATCAGCGTCCTGAATACTTCTCAACAAGCGGGTTATAGAGGGCTAGGGTGGCCGGACAATTATAAAAAGGCACGCCGCAATGACCGCCATGACTCCGTGTCTGGACCGTTCTGGATTCCTGCCCCGCCTGTCCTCTCATCACCTGTCGCGGGCTCGTTTAAGCGAGCCGTTATTGGCTTCGACGGCCCGGGTGAAATTACTCTGCGCACCCGCCGGCAGTGGCAAGAGCGCGTTGCTCGCCGAATGCCTGTTGCAGGCGCCAACCCAGTACCGGGTGCATTGGTTGCCATTGTCTGGCGTGGCGTGGAGCGCGGTGGATTTTCGTCAGCGTCTGGCAGAGACACTGGGGCTGGCCTCATCGGATGAAACCGGGTTGCTGGGCGATCTGGCGCGACTGCAGACGCCGACTTGGCTGTTTCTCGATGACTATTGCCGTCTGCCGAACCCGGAACTGGATCAGTTACTGGATCGCATGTTGGCGATCAGCAGCCCGATGCTGACTTGGTGGCTGGGTGCCCGCCGCCGGCCGCAATGCAACTGGCCAAGGTTGCTGCTCGACGCTGAGTTGTACGAGTGCGAGAGCACTTCGCTGGCGTTCACCCAAGGTGAAGTCGAGCAGATATTGCAGCCCTGGGTGCCCGAGCAAGCCGGTAAGGTGGCGAGTCGGATTATCCAGCGCACCGGCGGCTGGTGTGCCGGTGTACGGATTGCATTGCTGCAGAAGTGCGACTGGTCACGTCAGGACAACTCCCTGGGACGGGCGGCCACCTTGCTCGATTACCTGGAGCACGAGTTGTTCAGCTCGCTGACACCTGAGTTGAGCGAGGCCTGGCGCGTGCTGGCCCACTTGCCCCGCTTCAATGCCCGATTGTGCGATCACCTGTTCGGGGCCGGGGAGGGCGCTCAATACTTGCGGACCTTGCAAGCGCTGGGCTGTTTTATCGAACCTTGGGGGGACTCCAGCGACTGGCTGCAGATTTTCACCCCGTTCACCCAGTTGTTGCGCGATGAGCAATGGCCGGCGGGACGCTCTTGGCATCGGCGTGCATGCCAGTGGTTCTGTGCTGAACAGGACTGGAAATCGGCCTTCGAACAGGCCTTGCTCGCCGAGGAATACGAAGTGGCGGTCAGCCTGTTGCAGCACTTCAGTTTCGAGCACTTGTTCGAAGAGCAAATGGTCGTGCTGTTGCTGCGTTTGCATGAGCAGCAAGGCGAGGAACTGATGCTGGGGAGCCCGCAGTTGGTGGGCTTGGTTACCGCTGCGCTGTTGTTCGCCGGACGCTTTGAACAAGCGACTCTGTGCATCGCTCATTTGGCGTATTTCACGCCTCAACCCTCGGCGGTGCTTCAGCGTCAACTGATTGCACGCTGGCAGGCCCTACAAGGTTGGTTACTGCATTTGCAGGGACGAATGGAGTCTTCGCATGCGCACTTTCTTGATGCATTGAGCGCCCTCGATCCCGAATGCTGGACGGCGCGCCTGATGTGTTTGTCCGGTCTGGCGCAACAAGCCCTGCTAAGGGGCGGACTCGACGTCGCGCAAGCCCATAACCGCGAGGCGCTGTGCCTGGCGCGGGCGCAAGGTTCGCTGGTGTTCGAGGGCTTGATGGAACTCGATCATGCGCAATTGCTGGAGCAACGTGGAGCCCCCGGGCGCGCTGAAAGTCTGCTCGCCAATATGCATGAACTGCTTTGCCTGCAATCTGACCGCGCAGTGCCTCTACTGGGGCGAATTGCCTTGCGTCGAGGGCGCCTGGCCTTGTGTCAGGGGCTGGATGAACAGGCAGCGGATTTTTTTCAGAGCGGGTTGGAGGACTGCGTTCGCAATCATGACAAACGTGCGCTGTACGGTTTTCTCGGGCAGGCACAACTGGCGGCCAATCAGGGTGACTACGCCCAAGCCTTCGTCCGCCTGCGCGACGCCGAGCGATTGATGCAGCAGCGGCAGATTCCGGACACGGTCTACCGTGGTGCTCTGTTGCAGGTCAGCAGTCAGTGCTGGTTGCAACAGGGGCGTCCCGAACTGGCCCGTGAGGCGTTGAGCCGGGTGCTCAACCATTATCGGGGGCCACAGGCCCGGCAGGCCCCGCCGGCGACACTGGAGTTGATTCCGCGGATTGAGTATTTGTTGATTCTGGCCGAGGTCAAACTGCAACGAGTGGAGGATCCCTTGGCTCGACTCGCCACCCTGCTTGAGAACACACAAGCGAACGGGATGATCAGCCTGGAAGCCGAGCTTCTGCTGGCGATGGCCGAGGCGGCCTTCATGGTGGGCGAACAGGGGAGTGCCCGTCAGTTTTTCGAAAAAGGCGTAGCGAAGGCGAACCGTTGTAACTTGCAGCCGTTGTTGGCGCAGTTGAACAGGCGTTGTCCCGGTTTCTTGTCGGAACTGCACATGATCGATAATAACGAGCCTTTTTCTGACAAGGATATTAATGAAAGCCCACTGAGCCTGAGGGAATTGGAAGTGCTTGAGTTGATTGCGTCAGGAAATTCGAACCGACAAATAGCCGATAAGTTGTTCATCTCATTGCATACCGTTAAAACACATGTCCGGCGGATTCATGGAAAGTTAGGGGTTGAACGCAGGACGCATGCAGTGGCAAGGGCAAGAATGCTGGGTTTATGCGGTTAATTGTTTTTTAATTATGTTATGAAGCTGTTTTGATGTCTTGGGTATTTAATGTTTTGCAAAGAGTGGTGGGTGTTATTGTTGGTTTTAATCGCGTTAAGTTAATTGCACTGGTTCAGGCGGCGTTTCGTTGTCTGATTTTTTAAAGTGCATTAATGGATGTGTATATGAGTGTTCAGGAAATACCGTTGATACAGGCGAGCCTGGGAGAGGTGGTTGAAAGTTCTAACGTGCTGGAAGAGGTGCTGAAGAAAACCCCATCGTTTAAATCAATCGTGCAAGACGTTTTGTTAAAGGAACTTCAGCAACTGTTGCCGGAGGTCTACATCAGCAAGACTTACATCAATGCCCGACGTTCAGGCATTGCGAATCAGGAGCCGACCGGTCTGTTCATGGACGTGTTCATGGAATGTCTGCGTCGTGGGCGTGCTCCTGTTTATGACGCGAGTCAGTACGGCGTCTATGACTGGCCCGGCTCCATGGATGAGTCGGACCGGGTCGACGGTCTGGACGTGGTTGCTCTGGGGGCGCTGATCGGCGATGTGCTGGGTACGCTGGCGCAAAAATACACACAAGTTCTGGATCGACACTGGGCGGCACCTCTGGGCAAGGATGCCCAAGGTCGTGAATCGGTCTCTCGCAGCAGTGATCTGCGGGACTTGTATGCGGCGCTTTTCTGGCAAGAGTTGAAAGCAACGGTACAAATGCAAGGGGTGAAGCCGGAAGTAGAAAAGAGCTACGAATTTTACATCAGGGGCAATCCCCAGACGCCGGCTTACAGTCTTTCTCTGGAACTGGAAAGCGGACGATTTGCAACGCTGGCTTGTTGTTTCGTCATGTATTTAACTGGCCGGTCCATCGCTGAACTTGTACCTGCCAATGATGACTGGGTCATCCTTTACACCCCTGCAAACGGGCTGGAAACGTTCCAGACGTCGGCAATAATGCACCGCTCGCTGGAGCAGCGCCTGAGCGACCCGAACAGCCGGGCGCAATTGCTCAAAGATATTTCACTGGAGGACGCTGAACAGGTCAGAAGTGTTCCTGATATCCGTTATTTAAAAACCCATGGCGAAATTTTCCAGGTTGTCATCGACAACCTGCTGGATAAACAACGGCGTGACGTTGCTTATGGCATTCGCCGTTTGCTGGAGCCAGATGCGGATCTGCCAGGCATCGTCCAATCCATTGAGCAGACTCAACGTCTGGATGAATTGAATGGTGATGCCAAGAGCCGCACCGCACGTCTGCTCACTTTGATGACGATGAACGCCAGGCCACAATGGCTGAAGGACACGCCCGCCACCCACCAGGAAACATTTGCCGCTTTGGAACGAGCGTTGCTTAGAAGCCAGGTCGCATTGCATGAGGCGATGGGGGGGCTGTCCTCCTTTCAGGACTATGTGCGGCGTGTCGTCGAAGAACATATCTCCCAGGGCGATGCCAATCGCGTTGATCCCGATACCGTTTGGGTGTCGGTAAAGCATTGGGTGCGTATGGGCGCCAGGAACATCGAGCATGTCCAGCGTAAAACCCTGACACAGCTATTCATGTACGGTGTGCATGATGTTACAGGGCGATACACGATTCAGTTTGAAGAACATCACTACAACCCACGACTGTCAGCGTCCAATATCGAAAAGGCCATCCGGGAATTTGATCTTCGTTTGAGATACGCCAGTGAACGAAGTTATCGCCTTAGCGATCCGCAAGTTAAAGACGCCCTGCGAGAAGTATTGAGTCAACAGATTGCACTGAGTAACTTCGCCGCGTTGCTTCAAAAACATATCAGCCCCCAAGCACAGGACATCGCGCAGCGCTATCTGTTTGGCGATCCGGACGTGGAGGCATACAGCGTTGCTTTTCGCAGCCACTACCGGCCGTTTAAAGACATGATCGTTTACCGTGCCAGAGGTGCAATGGCTGATTTTTCGATGCATGTGCTCTATGCGCCTGGCGCACCGACGGGGCAGCAATGGTATGAGTTCTCCGATCTGACGGCGTTCAAGCGACAGTTCATTGCATGGGGTTTCGAGCAGCGCGATCGTGATTTCCTGATCGGGCAGGCTTTCAGCACGGATCGTGAGCGGTTCGTGAAGGATTATCTTTCCTATGTCGATTCGGCGCTGGTGTTCCAACCGTGGTGGTGGGGCGGTGTCACTTTGGTGAAATGGGCGACGGAAGACGGACCGTTGATGGGCGCCATCCATAACATCGTCGGCTGGGAAATTGCCGAAGAACAAGTGGTCACACCCGGCTGGTACAGGAAGGCCGCGGTACAGGATCGCGAGCTTTTCACAAGGTTGAACACAGATTTCAAAGCCATCTACCAGGTATCAAACGAACCACTGCATATCGAAACGCTTGCCGCCTTCTCACGCAAACTGGTCATGAAGGCGTTGAACGATTATCTGCGTCGATCCGGCCCACATCCGGAAATCGACCCGGATCGGGTGAGCGTCAAGTTGCGTGGACACGACTATATGACACTTACCGATGTGTTCATTCAGTGGCAGATTTGGCGTGCTGATGGAACGGTGTGGTTCGGTTCCATGGATAACTCGTCGCTGGGGCGCTTGAATGAGGCCACTGTCACTGCGTTGATCAACTTATTGCCGGGCGTCAAATATGAGCAGTATCTACGGCAGGATTTCCTGGCAACGCCTTCTTATGATCTGAAGGCAAAGCTTTACTGCAAGACCGTGCAGAATGAAATGCTCAGGGCGGCATTGACACAAAAAATGCAGGGCTCTCTTTCCGGTGAACATTTCAATTGGCTCAAGGGGCTGATCGAGGATCTGGATCATGATCGCACTCACAATACGCTTCCGTTTCAGACGCTTGTCGCGCCAGGCGAAGGCGTTTATACGCTGGCGCTGGAGGGGCGACGGTTGGAGGGGGCCTATACGTTCGGGCGCAACGTGGCTGGCAGGTTGGAATACCTGATCTACATTCCGAAAGCACCGGATGGCCTGGCATTTCGTCCCATTGAGTCGTTGACTCAGGGCTTAAAGGAAGGCGCACTGGGCAATCATGTTGTCGGACTTGTCAGGCTGGAAGACAGAGGCGTAGTGCAACGTTATGTCGACAACTGCCGCAACGCTTCAGGTGCCTTGCCGACGCCAAGGTTGCGAGACAGTTACCCTGTGAGCCACTTCAAGTTCGAATACCACAGTATGGTGTTGCGGCTTATCTATGACGTCGACTATCAGACGAGCACGCGTGCGGAAATTTTCTGGCGTAACGTGATGATCGGCGCAGAACTGGTGGTGGATGTCATCTCGCTGTTTATCCCTCCAGTGGCTCTGGTGGCCAGCGTCCTGCGTATCACGCGTTCGATCGTTCAGGGTGTGATTGCCTATAGCCTGGGCGATGAAGATGCCGGCAAAGCCTACCTCGCCTCGGCCTGGAGAAGCACCATCCTCGTGTATGTGGGTATCGTGGCGGGGGTTGGCACGTCGACTTCGGCGGTGGGCCTGTTGTCGCGGATCAAGGACATCTCCGAAATTGTGTCGACCGCGACCGGCGTTCCGGTGGGCGTTGGCTATGTCACTGCGGTGACGTCCACGTACCTGCTTCAGGACAGTAAAACCCGAATCACAGACTGATCCTGCCGGGTCAGCCGTTACTCAGGCTGATACCCCATCCGCCAACTCACGGCCCGCGTCGCCGCCAACAACCGCTGCGCCGCCGGGCCGTTTTCATCGGCATGGAACAACGAGGCCGGGCCGACAATGGTCATCACCGCGGCCACCTGCCCAACCGCATTGAACACCGGTGCCGACAATGCATCCACGCCGGGCATCAGCAAGCCGTGAACATGGTGCAAGCCGCGTTCGCGGATCTGCTCGCACAATGTGGTGTAAGCCTGCTCATCGGCCAACGGATGAACGTCGACGGCGCGAACTTCGAGATCGCGCAACTCATCGCTTTCACGGTGGGGCAAATAGGCACTGAACACCAGCCCGGTCGAGGAGCTGAGCAACGGTAAAACCGAGCCCAATTGCGTGACCACTGTCACCGCGCGCACGGCCGGTTCGATATGCACCACCGTCGCGCCCTGATTGCCCCACACCGCCAAAAAACAGGTTTCGTTCAGGTCGTCGCGCAGTTCAGCCAAGGGCAGGGCGGCGACTTTCAGTACGTCCATACTGTTCAGAGCAGCCAGACCGACCCGAAGCGCCTCACGGCCCAGGCCGTAATGGTTGGTGGCGGGGTTTTGCTCGGCAAAACCACTGGCGATCAGCGCCTGTAGATAGCGATGAACCTTGCTCGCCGGCATCTGCACGTGTTCAGCCAGGCGCGACAACGAGGTCGATGGCGACAGCTCGGCAAGTGCCTTGAGGATGTCGGTACCGACTTCGGCCGAGCGGACTTTCTGTTTACCGTTGCTTTCGCTGGTCATGAGGCGGTGTGATCCCGGGACGAATGGGCGTCTTTATAGCTTGACGGTCAATACCAATCAAATTACGTTATGCGTAATCAAATTACGATAAAAATAACCCTGGCGTGCCAAGCTCTCTTCAGCAGAGTGACAGGCCATTGCCAACTCCCGTTCAGGAGGCTCCATGAACCTCGATTCAACGGCGCCAGCGCTGGCTTATCAGTCAGGCTTTGGCAACGAATTCAGTAGCGAAGCGTTGCCGGGCGCATTGCCCGTCGGCCAGAACTCCCCGCAAAAAGCCCCTTACGGTCTGTACACCGAACTGTTCTCCGGCACTGCATTCACCATGGCTCGCAGCGAAGCGCGGCGGACCTGGATGTACCGCATCCAGCCGTCGGCCAATCACCCGGCATTCGTCAAACTGGATCGGCAACTGGCCGGTGGTCCGTTGGGTGAAGTAACCCCCAATCGCCTGCGTTGGAACCCGTTGGACATGCCGACCGAGCCCACCGATTTCATCGACGGGCTGGTGAACATGGTCGCCAACTCGGGCGCAGAAAAACCGTCCGGGATCAGTATTTATAACTACCGCGCCAACCGTTCCATGGAACGCGTGTTCTTCAACGCCGACGGCGAACTGCTGCTGGTGCCGCAACTGGGTCGCCTGCGCATCGCCACCGAACTGGGCGTGCTGGAGCTGGAACCGCTGGAAATCGCCGTCCTGCCTCGCGGGCTGAAATTCCGCGTTGAACTGCTCGATCCGCAAGCCCGCGGCTACATCGCCGAAAACCATGGCGCCCCTCTGCGCCTGCCGGACCTGGGGCCGATCGGCAGTAACGGCCTGGCTAACCCGCGAGACTTCCTGACGCCGGTGGCCCATTACGAAAACCTCAAGCAACCGACCACCCTGGTGCAGAAATTCCTCGGCCAGTTGTGGGGTTGTGAACTCGATCATTCGCCGCTGAACGTGGTCGCCTGGCACGGCAATAACGTGCCTTATAAATATGACCTGCGCCGTTTCAATACCATTGGCACGGTCAGTTTCGATCATCCGGACCCATCGATTTTCACCGTTCTGACTTCGCCGACCAGCGTGCACGGTCTGGCTAACCTGGATTTCGTGATCTTCCCGCCACGCTGGATGGTCGCCGAGAAGACATTCCGTCCGCCGTGGTTCCACCGCAACCTGATGAACGAATTCATGGGCCTGATCCAGGGCGAATACGATGCCAAGGCCGAAGGCTTTGTGCCTGGCGGCGCGTCGTTGCACAGTTGCATGAGCGCCCACGGCCCCGACGGCGAGACGTGCACCAAAGCGATCAACGCGGAACTGGCGCCGACTAAAATCGATAACACCATGGCCTTCATGTTCGAGACCAGCCAAGTGTTGCGCCCGAGCCGATTTGCCCTGGATTGCCCACAATTGCAAAACAATTACGACGCCTGCTGGGCCACGCTGCCCGCGACTTTCGACCCGACCCGGAGATAACCATGACTCAGACTTCCATCACTCGTAGCTGGGTTGCCTCCGCCAACGGCCACGCGGATTTTCCGCTGCAGAACCTGCCGTTGGGCGTGTTCAGCGTGAAGGGCTCCGCGCCGCGCAGTGGCGTGGCGATCGGCGACCACATCTTTGATCTGGAAGCGGCACTGGATGCCGGGCTGTTCGATGGCATTGCGAAGAAAGCAGCCGAAGCCACCCGTGGTGGTCAGCTGAATGCGTTTTTCGAACTGGGTCGCGAGGCACGCGTGGCCTTGCGTGAACGCTTGATCGAGTTGTTCAAGGAAGGCAGCACCCTTCACGGCAAGATCGAGGCCCAAGGCGCCAAACTGCTGCCGCTGGCGGCGGATTGCGAAATGCACTTGCCGGCGAAGATCAACGATTACACCGACTTCTACGTCGGCATCGAGCACGCGCAGAATGTCGGCAAACTGTTCCGCCCGGACAACCCGTTGCTGCCGAACTACAAGTACGTGCCGATTGGTTACCACGGCCGTGCCTCGACCATTCGCCCGTCCGGCACTGACGTGCGTCGGCCGAAAGGCCAGACCCTGCCGGCCGGCCAGACCGAGCCGACGTTTGGTCCGTGCGCACGTCTGGACTATGAATTGGAGCTGGGTATCTGGATCGGTCAGGGCAACGAGATCGGCGACTCCATCGCCATCGGTGACGCCGCCGACCACATCGCCGGTTTTTGCCTGCTCAACGACTGGTCGGCGCGAGACATCCAGGCCTGGGAATACCAGCCGTTGGGTCCGTTCCTGTCCAAGAGTTTCATCACCAGTATTTCGCCGTGGGTGGTGACGGCCGAAGCGCTGGAGCCGTTCCGTCGTGCGCAGCCTGCACGCCCGGAAGGCGATCCGCAGCCGTTGCCGTACCTGTTCGACAAACGTGATCAGGCCGCCGGTGCCTTCGACATCGAACTCGAAGTGCTGCTGCTGACCGAATCGATGCGCGAGCAAAATATCCCAGCCCATCGCCTGACCCTCAGCAACACCCAACACATGTACTGGACCGTCGCACAACTGGTTGCGCACCACAGCGTCAACGGCTGCCAGTTGCAGGCCGGTGATCTGTTCGGTTCGGGCACGCTGTCCGGTCCTGAAAGCGGTCAGTTCGGTAGCCTGCTGGAAATCACCGAGGGCGGTAAGAAGCCGATCGAGCTGGCGTCGGGCGAGGTGCGTAAATTCCTTGAGGACGGCGACGAAATCATTCTGCGCGCCCGTTGCAACCGCGAGGGTTTTGCTTCCATCGGTTTCGGCGAATGCCGCGGCAAAGTGCTGCCAGCACGCTAAGAGGATCGGGTCATGGAACTCTATACCTACTATCGTTCGACTTCGTCCTACCGGGTGCGCATTGCGTTGGCGCTCAAGGGGCTGGATTACCAGGCGCTACCGGTCAACCTGATCGCGCCGCAAGGTGGCGAACATCGGCAGCCGACCTATCTGGGCATCAACCCCCAAGGTCGGGTGCCGGCCTTGCGCACTGATGAGGGCGAGTTGCTGATCCAGTCACCAGCGATCATCGAGTACCTGGAGGAACGTTATCCACAGGTGCCATTGCTGTCCAAGGATCTCGTCGCCCGTGCCCATGAGCGTGGCGTGGCGGCGGTGATCGGCTGCGATGTTCACCCCCTGCACAACGTCAGCGTGCTCAATCAGCTTCGGCAGTTGGGGCACGATGAGCCGCAGGTGGTTGAGTGGATCGGTCACTGGATCAGGCAAGGGTTGGCGACGGTGGAGCAGTTGATCGGTGACACTGGTTACTGCTTTGGCGATCAGCCGGGGCTGGCGGACGTCTATTTGATCCCGCAGCTGTATGCGGCCGAGCGCTTCAATATTTCCCTTGAGGCCTACCCGCGAATTCGTCGAGTGGCGGCGCTGGCGGCGACACACCCCGCCTTCTTCCTGGCCCATCCGGCAAATCAGCCCGACACCCCGTAACAAGGTTTTCAGAAACAAGATCTTTTGCTTTTAATGCACGACCGAGTTGGGCGGCAAATGCCCGAGCCGTTCGGTGAGGCGAATCCGCTGGATCGGGTCGTCACAGAGCAGCAGCGCGTGCTCCAGGTCAAAACGCTCGGCATTCGGGCAGTCCAGCCGTTGGTAGAGACTGGCCCGGGCCAGATAGTCGGAGGCGCTGGCGTTGCCCAATTCAAGCACGCGCTCGGCGTCGATCAGGGCGTCGATGTAGTCATCATTCGTGAGGTACAACTGGCGCAGGTTGCGCGACAGCCGCTGCAGCATCTGCACCGGTTCGGCTGTCAGTAAATGCTCGGCGCCGAGCTGCATGTTCGGGCCGTACTGGCGTTGCAGTAACTCCCGGCAGTCGTTGGGGTATAGCCGTCGCCCGCCGCAAGGGTCAAGCAGATGATCGGCGCCTTGCACCCGCAGCAGGAAATGCCCGGGGAAGTTGACCCCGACCAGGGGAATCTCCAGCCTTCTGGCCAGTTCCAGCGCAATCAGGCCCAGCACCAGCGGTTGGCCCCGTCGACGTTCCAGCACCTTATTGAGTAACGCCACTTGCGGACGCAAGGGCGTGGAGTCGTCCTGAGCGAACCCCAGGTCATTCATTCGGCGCAACAACGGTTGGGCCAATTCACTCACCGGCAGCATCGGCAACCCGTAGCTGACCCGCTGTTGCAGGTCCTTGAAATCCGCCAGCACCGTCTCGGGATTCAGTTCCTTATCGTGTTCGACGGCCATCCACAGTGCCGCCTCGAACAGCGCGGGCGGTGATCGTTGCAGACAGTCGAAAAAACGTTGGCGCGGGGTCATCAAAATCTCCGGGGAATGCCTCGTTTTAGCCCCGTCTCAGGCTTTCGTCCAGTGTCGGGCACAGGCGCTAGCAGGTTATGTCCGAAAGCCTCTAAAGCGACGCCGCTTATTCCGGGGCGTTTCTGCAATTTTTGTGCACAAGCTTATACTGGCGACTACAAGAAGTGATTCGGGAGCCCTACGATGTTCGCTCTCATGCAAAGCACTCGCCTTGAATCGCTGCACCTGAGCGTCGATCCGGTCACCGGGTTGAAGGCGGTGATTGCCATCCACAACAGCCGTCTGGGACCTGCCCTGGGCGGGTGTCGTTACCTTGCTTACCCCAGCGATGAATCCGCGATCGAGGATGCTGTGCGCCTTGCCCAAGGCATGAGTTACAAGGCGGCCCTGGCCGGCCTGGCTCAGGGCGGTGGCGTAGCGGTGATTGTTCGCCCGGCCCATGTGGAAAACCGCGCCGCAGTATTCGAAGCGTTCGGGCGCTGGATCAATCAGTTCGACGGTCGCTACATCACCGCCATCGACGCCGGCACTTCGGTGGCGGACATGGATTGCATCGCCCAACAGACGCAGTTCGTTACCAGCACCACCGCCGCGGGCGACCCTGCACCGCATGCCGCCATGGGCGTATTCGCTGGTATTCGCAGCACCGCCATGGCCCGCTTGGGCAGCGATAATCTCGAAGGCTTGCGCATAGCCATTCAAGGCCTGGGCAATGTCGGTTATGCCTTGGCCGAACAGCTACACGCCGCCGGTGCCGAGCTGCTGGTCAGCGACATCGATCATGGCAAGGTGCAGCTGGCCATGGAGCAATTGGGTGCTCATCCAATCGCCAACGATGCACTGCTCAGCACACCGTGCGACATACTCGCGCCTTGCGGCCTGGGCGGTGTGCTAAACACCAACAGTGTGTCGCAACTGCGCTGCTCGGCGGTCGCCGGTTCGGCAAACAATCAACTGATCCATCTCGAGATCGCCGATCAACTGGAACGCCGGGGCATTTTGTATGCGCCCGATTACGTGATCAATGCCGGTGGGCTGATCTACGTGTCGCTCAAACACCGCGGGGAAGAGCTGACGACCATCACCGCGCACCTGTCGAAAATCAGTTCACGGCTGACCGAAGTCTTCGCCCATGCCCAGGCGGAAAAGCGCTCTCCGGCCCGGGTGGCAGATGAGTTGGCGGAGAAAGTGTTGTACCGGTGAAAAGTTTGAAAGGAGTGAGAGCCTATCCGGCCGTTGCTCCCCAAGCCCTGCGTCACAAGCGCCGGGCCTGACAAATGCACGCCGACTCCCGCGTGCCAGGAGCCCTGTGATGCTTCACAAGGTTGAGCTGCCTTACACCCGATTTTTATCCCCTGATGGCCTGCCACTCGGCGATCTTCCCGCCTGGGCCGACGATTTCAATCTGTTGACGCGCCTGTATCGGCAGATGGTCCTGACCCGCCTTTTCGATCAGAAAGCTGTCGCCTTGCAACGCACCGGGCGCATCGGCACCTACGCGCCGACCTTGGGCCAGGAAGCCATTGGTGTCGCGGTCGGTAGCCTGATGCACGCCGAAGATGTGCTGATCCCGTATTACCGCGACACCGCTGTGCAATTGATGCGCGGTGTACGCATGGAAGAAATCCTGCTGTATTGGGGCGGCGACGAGCGTGGCAGCGACTTTGCCGACCCGGCGGTGGCCCAGGATTTCCCGATCTGCGTGCCGATCGCCACCCAGGCCCTGCATGCCTGTGGCGTCGCCAGCGCCTTCAAGATCCGCGGCGAGCATCGGGTCGCGGTCACCACTTGCGGCGACGGCGGAACCAGCAAAGGTGATTTCCTCGAAGCCCTCAACGTTGCTGGCGCCTGGCAGTTGCCGGTGGTGTTCATGGTCAACAACAACCAATGGGCGATCTCGGTGCCGCGACGAATCCAGTGCGGCGCTCCGACGCTGGCGCAGAAAGCCATTGGCGCCGGGTTCCACGGGGAGCAAGTCGACGGCAATGACATGCTCGCCGTTTACGACCGCGTGCAAGCCGCCCTCGAACGGGCGCGTCACGGTAAAGGTCCGGTGCTGCTCGAATGCCTGAGCTATCGGCTCGGCGATCACACCACCGCCGACGATGCTACGCGCTACCGGTCGGCGGACGAGGTCAAGCAGGCCTGGCTCGAAGAACCGATCAAACGCCTGCAACGGTTTATGGCCGGGCAGGGTGTGTGGGACGAAGGCCGCGAACAGGCGCTAATCAGCGAATGCCAGGGTTTGGTGCAGCGTGCTGTGGATAACTTCGAAGCGGCGGGCCTGCAGGCGCCGGAATCGGTGATGGATCATGTCTACGCCCAATGGCCGCAAGCCCTGGCCGAACAGCGCGAAGAATTTCTGGAGCGGGTGGCGCGACGGACGAGAGGTTCGGGCCATGAGTAACGGCAAAGTGACGCTGCTGGAAGCGGTGAATCTTGCGTTGCATCGGGCCATGAGCGAGGACGAGAACGTCATCGTCCTCGGTGAAGACGTCGGGGTAAACGGAGGCGTGTTCCGCGCCACGCTGGGCCTGCGCGACACCTTCGGTTTCAAGCGGGTGATCGACTCGCCGCTGGCCGAAACCATGCTCGGCGGGCTGGTGGTGGGCATGGCGGCCCAAGGCCTGAAACCGGTGGTGGAAATCCAGTTCATGGGGTTTATTTACGCCACCATGGAGCACCTGGTGTCCCACGCCAGCCGCATGCGCAATCGCACGCGCGGGCGGATCACCTGCCCGATGGTGATGCGCTCGCCCATGGGCGCAGGGATTCGCGCGCCGGAACATCACAGCGAAAGCACTGAAGCGCTGTTCGCGCACATTCCGGGGCTGCGGGTGGTGATCCCGTCCTCGCCGGCCCGGGCCTATGGCTTGTTGCTCGCAGCCATCGACGACCCGGATCCAGTGATATTTCTCGAACCGACCCGACTCTATCGAATGAACCCGCAACCGCTGCTGGATGACGGCAAGCGCCTGCCGCTGGACAGCTGTTTCACCCTGCGTGAAGGCAGTGACATTACCTTGATCAGTTGGGGCGCCAGCGTGATGGAAACCCTGCAAGCCGCCACGCAACTGGCCGAGCAGGGCGTCTCGGCGGAAGTGATCGATGTCGCCAGTATCAAACCGCTGGACCTCGACACGATGGAAGCCTCGGTGCGCAAGACCGGTCGTTGCGTGATCGTGCATGAAGCGCCGCGCTCCTGCGGAGTCGGCGCGGAAATCGCCGCCAGTCTCTACGAACGGGTGTTTCTGGAGTTGCAGGCACCGATCCAGCGAGTCACCGCGCCAGACATTCCGCCGCCGCTGTATCGACTGGAATCGCTGTACATGCCCGGCATCGAAGACATTCTTCATGCCTGCGACACCGTCATGCAGCACTACCCCTGAACAGACGCCTGAGGCCGAGGAGGTTGCGATGAAATATTTCAAACTGCCGGATCTGGGCGAAGGCTTGCAGGAAGCGGAAATCGTCCGTTGGCACGTCAAGGTCGGCGATACCGTCAAAGCCGACCAACTGCTGGTGTCGGTGGAAACCGCCAAGGCGCTGGTGGACATTCCCGCGCCCTACGACGGTGTGGTGGCAAAAACCTTTGGTGGCGAGGGCGACATCCTTCACGTTGGCGAACCTCTGCTCGGTTACGAAGGCGACGCGGATGCAGGAACCGTGGTGGGACGGCTTGAGGGCGGCGGCACGAATCAGGAGGATGCATTTTTCATCGGCGCTGCGCCTTCGACTCGTGAGCACCTGGCGAACCGTGCCACGCCGGCGGTGCGTCAACTGGCTCGGCAACTCGGTGTTGAACTGAGCGCCTTGGCCGGCTCCGGTCAGGACGGCCAGATCACCCGCAGCGACGTAGAAAACGCGGCCCAGACGGAACGCGAACGCTTCGGCGGCGAGAAGCTGCGCGGTGTACGACGCAGCATGGCGCTGAACATGGCCAGGTCCCATGCCGAAGTGGTGCCGGTGACGATTTTCGGTGATGCCGATCTGCATCGCTGGGGGCAGGCGCGAGAACCGCTGATTCGTCTAGCCAAAGCGATGGCGGCCGCCTGCGCCGTAGAACCCGTGCTCAACAGCGCCTTCGATGGCAAAACCCAGGCGCTCAAGCAACACGAACGGCTCGATCTGGGCATTGCCGTGGATACGCCGGACGGCTTGTTCGTGCCGGTGCTGCGCGATGTCGGTCAGCGCACGGCGGCGGATTTGAAAGAAGGTGTGATGCGTCTGCGGGCCGACGTGCAGGCGCGCTCGATCCCGCCCCAGGAAATGATGGGTGCGACCCTGACCCTGTCGAACTTCGGCACCTTGTTCGGCCGCTACGCCAACCCGGTGGTGGTGCCGCCGCAAGTGGCGATCCTCGCCGCCGGGGCGATCCGCGATGAACCGGTGGCGGTCGAGGGCGCGGTGGTGGTGCATCCGATCCTGCCGCTGTCCCTGACTTTCGATCACCGTGTGGTCACCGGCGGCGAGGCGGCGCGGTTCTTCAAAGCGTTGGTCGAGGCGCTGGAACAACCCGAGGTCTAGATTTCCCGCAGGCATGAAAAAGGCCCTGAGCCATTTGACTCAGGGCCTATTCAATTCGGGCATTGCTTACTTGGGTGTCTTGGCAGCTTTGGCTGGCTTGGTCGGCTCAGCGCCCGCTACTTCAACAGGTGCAGCTGTTTCAACAGGTTCAGTGGCTTTAACAGGTTCAATGGCTTCGGCGGGTGCATTCAACAGTTCGGACAGTGCGTCCGGCTGGCTCTTGAATGCCTTGGCGAATACATCACGGTTCTTCGCCATGTAGATCCCGGCTTCTTCCACTTGCTGTTCGGTCAGGGACGGAACGGCTTTTTGCAACACTTCAGCCAGCAATTCGGCCAGTTCGAGCATTTTGTCATGACGGTCAGCTTCGGCTTTATCCATGAACAAGCGCTCCAGATCTCGGCTGCTGCGGTATACCACTTCGACGGCCATTCACCACCTCACATGCCTTCACATTAGTTGTCTGTTTCGACTACTGTATTTATATACAGCTAAAAGGATAAGCGAATCCCTGCGCTTTGGGTAGTGGCTTTTTAATGTAGACCGTAATCGGCGTTTGTCAGGTGAACCGTGTCGCTCCATTCGCGGGCAAGCCCGGCTCCCACAAGGATCACCGCTGAACCCTGTGGGAGCGGGCTTGCCCGCGATGGCGTCCGTGCTATCACCGCCAACGTGTCTCATATCACGCAGCCATCATCTCACCCAACAGAATATGGCCTTTTTTCTGCATGCAGAACAACCGTCACGTCCATCCCGCATCATCCGCTCGAACCGAGCTAAGGAACAATCAAAGTGAAAATCAACTGGGCCGAGAACCTGCGGCAGAACGTGCACCAACTGGCCGAGTCCCTGGGCAACCTGTTCGTCGAGACCTTCCACTACCTGGCGCTGTTCGCCATCGGTGCGGTGACCGCGTGGGCGGCGGTGATGGAATTCCTCGGAATGCTCGAACAGGGGCACATCAAGATCGATGACATCTTGCTGCTGTTCATCTACCTGGAACTGGGGGCGATGGTCGGGATTTACTTCAAGACCAACCACATGCCGGTGCGTTTCCTGATCTATGTGGCGATCACCGCGCTGACCCGGCTGCTGATCTCCAACGTCTCGCACCACAATCCGCCGGACCTGGGGATCATCTACCTGTGCGGCGGGATTCTGCTGCTGGCGTTTGCGATTCTGGTGGTGCGTTACGCCTCGTCGCAGTTCCCTTCGGTGAAGATCGAACACCCGCAGCGCAAGATCGGTGCGGGTTCCGGTGAGCATCCCGAAGTGGAGAAGGGCGAGATTTAAAGCCCCATTGAAGGTCGGGGCCGGGATTTGACCAAGGGCGGCGGCGGGTTACGATTGTCGCCGTCGGTCATGGCTTCGAGGATGGCCACGGCGCTGTGGCCTTGTTCGATGGCGATGCCGAATTGAATGCTTTGCACCAGGCGTTTGAGGCGCTTGGGATCATTGCGTTGTTCGGCGCTGATCATCCGTTTGGCCACCACGCGACCACTTTTGGAGAGGGTCAGCATGATGCTGCCGTCCAGCCCCTGAATGCTCAGGTTGACTTGATAATCCGGTGCAAAGGCATCGGTAATGAGCTGAAAAGGATTGTCCATAATGCGTCACCGCCTGATTGAACGTGCAGTTGTTGACGGCCGTGATCGGGATTAGTTCGCAACACCAGACCACCGGCCTTCCATGTTCATGTGCTTTCATCCGTGCCGCGTAAGGGATATAGCAAGGTGCATGCCGGAAAAACTGTCGGACAATGAACACGGCAAAAAAGTGGCGGGCACTCTGGCCCGCCTTCTTTTTGCCTGCCCGTTTCAGGGCATGAACGAATAGATGATCGCAGACAGTGCAATCAAACCGATCAACACCACAAACACGTTCGAGGCCTGATTCGAGTACTGGCGCAAGGCCGGCACGCGGCGGATGGCGTACATCGGCATCAGGAACAACAGGCACGCGATGATCGGTCCGCCGAGGGTTTCGATCATGCCCAGGATGCTCGGATTGAAGGTTGCCACGGCCCAGCAGCTGAGGATCATGAACAGCGCAGTAATGCGGTTCAGCCAACTGGCGGACATGACGCGACCACGGCCACGCAGGCTTTTCACGATCAGGCCCTGAAAGCCTTCGCTGGCGCCGATGTAATGGCCGAGGAAGGATTTGGTGATCGCCACCAACGCAATCAACGGCGCGGCATAAGCGATGACCGGTGTCTGGAAGTGGTTGGCCAGGTACGACAGGATCGAAATGTTCTGCGCCTTCGCAGCGGCCAAATCAGCCGGGGACAACGCCAGCACGCAGCTGAAGCAAAAGAACATCACCGTGACGACCATCATGGCGTGAGCGATCGCGAGAATGCCGCTGCTTTTGCGTTCGGCTTGTTCGCCGTAACGCTGTTTCTGATCGACGGCGAAGGCCGAGATGATCGGCGAATGGTTGAACGAGAACACCATCACCGGAATCGCCAGCCACAAAGTCTTGAAGAACAACGGCAGCGGCATGCCTTCACTGGCGGTGGCGAAGAACGCGCCGTTCCAGTTTGGAATCAGGCTGACGCCGAGCAGCAGCAATGCCGCGACGAACGGGTAAACCAGCACGCTCATGCATTTGACGATGACGCCCTGACCGCAACGCACGATCGCCATCAAGCCGAGAATCAGCCCCAGCGACAGAATCGCCCGAGGGGGCGGCGTCATGTGCAACTGATGCTCCATGAGGCTGCTCAGGGTGTTGGTCAGCGCCACGCTGTACACCAGCAGAATCGGGAAGATCGCGAAGAAATACAGCAGCGTGATCAGCTTGCCGGCGCCGATGCCGAAGTGTTCTTCCACCACTTCGGTAATGTCCCCGGAACGCCCGGACAACACGAAGCGCGTCAGGCCGCGGTGGGCGAAGAAGGTCATCGGAAAGGCCAGTACCGCCAGGAGCAGCAGCGGCCAGAAACCACCGACACCCGCGTTGATCGGCAGGAACAATGTGCCGGCACCAATCGCCGTGCCATAGAGGCCAAGCATCCAGGTGGTGTCGTGTTTGCTCCAGCCTTTGTGGGTTGTTTCGCTACTGCGTGTCAGATCTACAGCAGGATTATCGGCAGCAGGTGTACGTATTTCGGTCATCGTTTTCGCCTCGTTATTATTCTTGCTCGGGCTCACGTGTTGCGGACGGTCAGGCAGGCACCTGCTTCGGAGTGCTCCTCAGCACTCCACCCAGCTCACCGCCAGGCCGCCCCGTGAAGTTTCTTTGTATTTGTCGTGCATGTCGGCGCCGGTATCGCGCATGGTGCGGATCACCCGGTCCAGGGAAATGAAGTGTTTGCCGTCACCGCGCAGGGCCATTTGCGTGGCGTTGATCGCCTTCACGGCAGCAATTGCGTTGCGCTCGATGCACGGCACCTGCACCAGACCGCCGACGGGGTCGCAGGTCAGGCCGAGGTTGTGTTCCAGGCCGATTTCGGCGGCGTTTTCCAGTTGCTCGGGAGTCGCTCCGAGTATGTCGGCCAGGCCGGCGGCGGCCATGGCGCAGGCGGAGCCGACTTCACCCTGGCAGCCGACTTCGGCGCCAGAGATCGAGGCGTTTTTCTTGCAGAGAATGCCTACGGCGGCAGCGCCCAAAAAGAACGCCACGACGTCATCGTCCGACGCGTCCGGGTTGAATTTCATGTAGTAGTGCAGCACGGCGGGAATGATCCCCGCCGCCCCATTTGTAGGCGCGGTCACCATGCGTCCGCCAGCCGCGTTCTCTTCGTTCACGGCGAGGGCGAACAGGTTGACCCACTCCATGGCTGACAGGGTGGAACTGATGACATTCGGTTTGCCGATTTCCAACAGGCTGCGGTGCAATTTCGCGGCGCGGCGCGGAACATTCAGACCGCCGGGCAGGATGCCTTCGTGACGCAAACCTTGCTCGACGCACTCGCGCATCACCGACCAGATATGCAGCAAGCCCTGACGGATCTCGGCGTCGCTGCGCCAGGCCCGTTCGTTGGCCATCATCAGCTCGGAAACCCGCAGACCGTGCTGGTTGCAGAGCTTGAGCAACTCGGCGGCACTGGAAAAATCGTAGGGCAGCACCACATCGCTGGCCGGCGCAATGCCGGACTCGGCTTCTGCTGCTTCGATGATGAAACCACCACCCACCGAGTAGTACGTCTGCTCGAACAGCTCACCGGTTTCGCCGAAGGCTGTCAGAGACATCGCGTTGGGGTGGTAGGGCAAGCTCTCGTCCAGCAGCAGGAGATCGCGCTGCCAGTTGAAGGCAATAGTCGACTTGCCGGCAAGACTCAGTTCGCCGGTTTCACGCAAGGTTTGGATTCGGCTGTCGATTGAGTTCGGATCAATGCTGTCTGGCCATTCGCCCATCAGGCCCATGACGCAGGCACGGTCGGTGGCGTGACCGACGCCAGTGGCCGAAAGGGAGCCATAGAGGCGGATTTCTACCCGCCGTACGTCGACC
Organism: Pseudomonas sp. F-14 TE3482; assembly: GCF_053629455.1. NCBI lineage: Bacteria > Pseudomonadati > Pseudomonadota > Gammaproteobacteria > Pseudomonadales > Pseudomonadaceae > Pseudomonas > Pseudomonas sp. F-14 TE3482. The sequence goes on along the minus strand of NZ_JBRJII010000001.1, from coordinate 153,042 downwards.
AGTAAATGCTGGTCAATCAGTGCCTGGGCGAAGGTCGCGGCGGCGCGCATCGGGCCGACGGTGTGGGAGCTGGACGGACCGATGCCGACTTTGAAGAGATCGAAAACACTGATAGCCATGCTAAAGCCTATACAAGCAATGGAAGAGAAATCGCCGCCATTTTTGTAGGCCAAGCGCAAGGTGGGCGATACTGCCAACCTCGGTCCTACGTGACCAACGAAACTTCCTAAGACAGCCTTTAGCAGGACTAAACAATGAGTCGCCAATTGCACGCCCAGACCTACGTCTGGCTGCACGTGTTTTCGTGTGCCGCGCGGCACTTGTCCTTCACCCGTTGCGCCGAAGAACTGCACATCACGCCGGGTGCGGTCAGTCAGCAAATTCGCCAACTGGAAGAGCGGCTAGGTTTTCGCCTGTTTCATCGTCGCGCCCGGGGTGTGGAGTTGAGCGCTGAAGGCCAGCGATTGGCTATCACCGTCAACGAAGCCTACGGCAGCATCGATGCGGAATTGCGACGACTGGACGCGGGAATGATCAGCGGGATTTTGCGATTGCGCTCGATTCCATCGTTCCTGAGCAAGTGGTTGACCCCCAGGTTGCCGCGTTTGCAGCAGCGTTTTCCGGACATTCAATTGCGGCTGGTAGCAGAAGACAGCAGCGTGCCATTGCATGAGGGCGACTTCGATTTGGCCATCGACCTCAATGACGGCAGTTATCCGGGATTGTTATCCACAACCTTGTTGGATGAGCAGATCTTTCCGGTGTGCGCCCCGAGCCTTTTGCGCGCAAGGCCGCCACTGCACGGCCCGGCAGACCTGGTGCATTTTCCGTTGCTGCATGACATCACCGCCTGGCGCGGCAGTTACGAATACGCGGAATGGGAGTTCTACCTCAACGCCATCGGCTTCGAGGGCGCGGATGTGCGGCGCGGGCATACCTTCAATCGCAATCACCTGACCATCGAAGCGGCGATTGCCGGGATGGGTGTGGCGATTGCGCGGCGAACGCTGCTCAACGATGAACTCGAGCGCGGGACGTTGATCGTGCCGTTTGGCCTGGCGGTGCCCAATCACAAGCGTTACGTGCTGCTTTATGCGCCGGGCGCGCTGAGCCATCCGGGCGTGCGCGCGGTGCATGACTGGCTGGTGGAAGAAGCGGGGATATTTCGTAGCCTGCATCCGCTGGCGGAGCAGCAGATGTGACAGCAGCCTGGAACATCAGCCAGGGGCGACCCAACTCCCGACATTAACAGCGCTTTTACCCGTTGTCCGGCTTTTTTTGCGAATGAATATTTATCTTTTTTTAGGGGTTGAAATGTTCTGCGCACACACCGATTGTGTAACCAAGAGGTCACGGTGATGAAGCCCAAGGGCCAGCCGAAGGGCCTCTCGCGAGCTAGCTGAAATAAGGGATGAACTATGCAAATCCAAGTCAATAGCGATAACCATATTCAAAGCAGCATCCGACTGGAGGAGTGGGTACGTACTACCATTGAGAGCACGCTCGAACGTTATGAAGAGGACCTGACCCGCGTCGAGGTCCACCTGCGGGACGAGAACGGCGACAAGCCCGGTCCCCACGATATGCGCTGTCAGCTGGAAGCGCGGCCAAAAGGCCATCAACCGATTTCTGTTACCCATAAAGCCGCTAACCTGGAACTGGCGATCGACGGTGCGGCTGAAAAACTCGAACATGCGCTTGAACATCTGTTCGGCAAACTGCGGGGCAAACCACGTGCCGCTGTGGTGCCGTTCGAAAGGCCTACGGCCGATGCGCTGCTGGAAGACGAGTTTCTCGAGAACGAACAGGCTGCACAAAACGGCTGAGGCCTGATTTACTTTTTACCTTCCCACTTTCTCTCCACCTGAAAAACGGGCCTGCTTATGCAGGCCCGTTCTTGTTTATGGTATTCGCCGGCTCCTGTGGTTCCATGGAAACCTGTGGCGAGGGAGCTTGCTCCCGCTGGGGGGCGAAGCAGCCCCAAAACCATCCAGTGCAGTGTGTCAGGCAAATCTCGTTAGCAGGTTTTACGACTGCTTCGCAGCCGAGCGGGAGCAAGCTCCCTCGCCACAAAGTGTCTTACCTCAGACCGGGGTAGTAATCAAAACGCCACCGACGTCTGCACATACACCGTCCGCGGTTCTCCCACGTACTTGCCCTTGTTGTTGTCATCGAACGAGCGGGTGAAGTACTGGTGGTTGAAGATGTTCTTCACCCCCACCGCCACATTAAGATCGGATAGTTTCGGCCCAAAGTCATACGCCGCACGGCTGCTGAACAACATGTACCCCGGAATCTTGCCGGTGCTGCCATCGGCGCTTTCGGCCGAGGTGTTGGCGTTGTCAGCAAACTGGTCACTCTGATAGCTGCTGTCCAGGTTCAGTTTCCACGCGCCTTCGGTATAACCGACGCCGACCGTACCTTTGTGTTTCGAAGAGAACGGCACGCGATTGCCCTTGTTCGGCCCGTCTTCGCGGATGGTCGCGTCGACATAGGCGTAAGTCGCGTACACATCGAAACCGGCCAGCGCCGGGCTCAAATCGTCGAGGGCGTAGTTGATGCTGGTTTCGATGCCTTGATGGCGGGTTTCGCCACGGGCGATCACCGAGTCATTGGTTTGATTGCTTTCATACTGATTGTCGAAATTGATCAGGAATGCGCCAATCTCGGCACGCAACGCGCCATTGTCGTAGCGGGTACCCAGCTCCCAGGTGCGCGCCTTCTCCGGTTTGACTTCGCCGCTGGTCACCCGGTTAGGCATCTGGCTGTACTGCACGCTGCCAAATGAACCTTCGGTATTGGCGTAGAGGTTCCAGCTGTCGGTCAGGTGATAGAGCACGTTCAACGCCGGCAGGGCGGTGTTGTAGTCGCCTTTGTATTTCACATGGGTCAGGTTGTTGGTCTGCTGCGACTCGATCATCTCGTAGCGGATGCCCGGCGTAATCGTCCACTTACCGATGTCGATCCGGTCATCGACGAAGAACGCATTGGCCTCGGTGCCACCCCGGGTATCGCGGTCGTTGCGGCTGTTGGTGGTCGGGAGTTCGTTGCTGGCGATCGGCGTGCGGTAGCGCAGTTCGTGGCCGGCCTCGTTGATGTAGCGATAGCCGACGCCGACTTCATGGCTGGTTTGGCCGAGGTCGAAGCCTTGGGCGAAACGGGTTTCCAGGCCTCGTACCCAATACTCGCGTGGCGACAGCGAGAGGAACGTGCCTTGGTCCAGATAACCGCTACGCAGGGTTTTGGTAAAGAAGGTATTGGCGGTGAACTCGCGGCGATCTTCCTGATAGCGATAGCCGAAATTGAACATCGTGCGACGGCCCCAGAACTGGTCTTTCGGGCGGGTCGACTGGTACGGGTCAGCGTCGTAATCGGCGACGTTCAGCCCGCCGGGCATGTCCGCCTTGCCTTCGTAGTATTGGGCCATGGCGTTGAAGCTGTTGGCCTCGTCGAGCTGGTATTTGCCCTTGAGGATCAGGTCGTCGATTTCGGTGTCGCTGTGTTCGCGCCAGTCACCGCCGCGGGTGCCCGAGTACAGAATCGCGCCGCCCAGACCGTTATCGGCCGTGCCGCCGGCCAGCAAATTGCCGGTGGTTTTGAAGCCATCGTGGCTGGATGATGGACTGGTTTCGGTCTGGAAGCCGCCCTTGACCGTCGGCTCATCGGGAATGGCGCGAGTTACGAAGTTGACCACACCGCCGACGTTCTGCGGCCCGTAGCGCACTGCACCGCCGCCGCGCACCACGTCGACCGCGTCCATGTTGCCCATGCTGATCGGCGCAAACGAGAGCTGCGGTTGACCATAAGGTGCGAAGGGCACCGGAATGCCGTCCATCAATACCGTGGAGCGCGAAGCCAGCCGAGGGTTGAGCCCGCGAATGCCGAAGTTCAGTGCCATGTCATGGCTGCCGGTGCCGTTGTTGTCCGGCGCGTTGACCCCCGGAATGCGGTTGAGCACGTCCCTGGCCTGAGTCGCGCCCTAGCGCTCGAACTCTTCGCGACGGATTACATCGCGAGCGCCGGGATGTTCGAAAACGTTGGTTTGCGCCGCATCGCCGAGCCAGTCGCCGACCACTTTCGAGGTGTCCAGCTCCAGCGCCGCATCACCCGCCGGTTGCAGGCTGAAGGCATTGTTGCCCTCGGCGCGGGCTTGCAGGCCGGTGCCTTCGAGCAACGCATTCAAACCCTGGGAAGGGGTGTAGTTGCCCTCCAGGCCGCGACTTTGCACACCGCTGGTGACTTGTGAGCCAAAGGAGATCAGCACGCCGGCTTCACGGCCAAACTGGTTGAGGGCGTTCTCCAGCGAAGACGGCGCGATGTGGTACGGCTTGGTGTCGGCGGCATGCACCAGAGGCAGTGCGCCGAAGCTCAGGCTGGCGCCCAGCAAGAGTTGGCGCAAGGTGCGGGTTAGCGGTGTGACGCGGATGGGTTGCATGAAAGGCGATCCTGAGAAGGTTGAATCAAGGGGGCTTTCCTTCTCTGTCACGCCAGATCTGAAAAACGGCTCACGCTGGATGAATATTTTTTCTGGGGGGGACGCAGGTTGGCTTTTGTGGCGAGGGAGCTTGCTCCCGCTGGGGTGCGAAGCGGCCCCGAAACCATCCAGTGCGGTGTGTCAGGCAAATCAGGTTAGCGAGTTTTACGACTGCTTCGCAGCCGAGCGGGAGCAAGCTCCCTCGCCACAGGTTATATGTGTTGATCAAGATTCAGGTGCGCGCCTCAACGGTCACCCAATACCGGGTAAAACGTCTCACCTTCACCGGCAAACTGATTTCCAGCAGATCAAGAATCCGCTCGCTGTCGTCCAGTGGATAAGTCCCGGAGATCAGCAGGTCGGCAACATTCGCCGCGCACTTGAGTTGCCCCCGGCGATAGCGACCGAGTTCATCGAGGAAATCCCCCAGGCGCATGTGTGCGGCCACCAGCATGCCGTCGGCCCAGGCGCCGCTGTTGGCGTCCAGTGGCAGGGGAGCGCCGATGCCGCGTGCGCCGAAGCTCAACTGCCGGGCGGTTTGCAGTATCAGCGGTGCGCCGCCATCGGGCGTCAATTCGACGCTGCCTTCGAACACCGCCACCTGAGTGTGATCGGCAAACTGCCGCACATTCAGCCGCCCACCTTGGGTTTTCAACAGGCCTTGTGCGGTCTGTACTTGAAACGCTTGGGCGGCGGTCAGCAGCATCTCGCCTTCGAGCAAGCGGATCAGCCGTTGCTGGCCGTCGACTCGCACATCGACCGAACTGGCGGTATTGAGCTGCATTTGGCTGCCATCGCCGAGCGAAACTTTACGTCGCTGGCCGATCGGGCTGCGGTAGTCGGCCAGCAACGGCATCAGCGGAGTATGCTCGCGCATGCCCCAAGTGACCGCCGAACCCGCGCCGAGAATCAGCAATAGCTTCAATGCCTGACGGCGCCCGGCGGATTTCGGTGCGTTGAGGGCGGCATGGGCCAGCGGTGAAGACAAACCGCGCAAACGTTGATTGACCCGCTGAATATGCTCCCAGGCCCGTCGATGTTCGCCGTGCGCATCGAGCCATTGCTGCCAGGCAATTTGCTGACGGGGGTTCAACGGCCCTTGCTGGACTTCCATCCACCAGTGCACGGCCTGCTCGGCCACTTGAGAGGAAAAATCCGCAGGGCTATTCATAGTGCGAAGTAGCAGCGCATCGCTGCTTTGTTCAGGTGCCGTTTGACCGTGGCAATGGAAATGCCCAGTTCGGCGGCGATCTGTGGATAAGTCAAACCATCGAGCTGAGCCAGCAGAAAGGCGCGTTTGACCAGACGCGGCAAACCGTCGAGCAACTGGTCGAGTTCCATCAGCGTTTGCAGGATGATCGCCCGATCCTCCTCCGACGGCGCGACGATTTCCGGCATTTGCGCCAGCGTGTCGAGGTAGGCGCGTTCCAGATCCTGACGGCGGTAATGATTGAACAGCACACGCTTGGCGATGGTGGTGAGGAACGCCCGCGGTTCGATGATTTGGGGCGTTTCCCGTGCCGTCAGCACTCGAATGAACGTGTCCTGGGCCAGATCCGCGGCGCTGTCAGGGCAGCCGAGTTTGCGCCGTAGCCAACCGGTGAGCCAGTTGTGATGGGCGTGATAAAGGACTTCGACGGTAGTGGCTGACGACAACGGAACCGCTCCGGACGTATTTCGATACGTTAGAGAACAAGAATTGTTCGCATTGTAGGGGGCGGGGCCTGCATCCGGCAATCGGCTCCAGGCTGCTATCTCTTCAGACTCGTTAAAAAGATTGCAGCATCCAGTGTAGGAGCTGCCGAAGGCTGCGATCTTTTGATCTTGCTTTACCGCAAAAACGCCTGCCGATACTCCCCAGGCGTACCACCCAGTGCCTGGCGAAAACGATTGGTGAAATGGCTCGCACTGGCAAACCCACAGGCCAACGCAATATCCCCCAACGGCTGCGACGTTGTGCGCAACAATTCCCGCGCGCGGCTCAGTCGCCGAGCCAACACATACTGATGCGGCGGCAAACCGAAGCTCACTCGAAACATTCGCGCAAAGTGATATTCGGACAGCGCACATAACCCCGCCAATTGCCCAAGGCTGATGGCTTCGGCCATTTGATGGTCGATGAACTCCACCAACTGCCGCCGCTGATGCGCCGCCAACCCACCCTTGAGGCGCAAGCCCTCACGCACACCGACCTGGCTGAGCAGGGCATGGCTGAGCATTTCGTGGGCCAGGCTGCTGGTGAGCAGGCGTTCGCCCGGCTCATCCCAGTTGAGGGCGATCAACTGCCGAAAGCGCCGGGCTTGCTGCGGGTCTTCAAGGAACGTGCGCTCGCGCAACTGCAATTCCCGAGGTTCGCGATCCAGCAGCGTGACGCAACCAAGGGCAAATTGTTCGGGGCTGAAATACAGGTGGGCCAGGCGAATATCGCCGTTGATCACCCAGCCGGACTGATGGTCGGCCGGCAGAATGCACAGCTTGTCCGGGCCGCCCTTGGTGCCGGGCTGGTCGCGGCGAAAAGTACCGGTACCGCCAGCGATGTAGCAAGACAAGGTGTGATGGCTCGGCGCTTCGTAATCCTGGGCATCGTGGTGGTTGTTCCACAAAGCTGCGGCCATGCCGTCACCGAGCTCGGCGCTGTGCTCCAGGCGAGCATTGGGCGAGCGGTTAAGCGCTTGAAAGACTTGCAAGGATTCCAGTGCGGCCATGATCGGTTCTCTCCAACGCCTTGCATCCTACTCCGTAGAGGTTGGCCTGCCAGCCCGCCGGCCGACAAAAGCGCAAGTTTATGCAAGTGCGCCCACGATTGGCGCAGCACACTGGACCCCTAATCAGGCAATGCACTGTGGCGAGGGAGCTTGCTCCCGCTTGAGTGCGCAGCGCTCACAAAACTGGCGAAATTTGCCAGGACTTGGGGCCGCTACGCAGCCCAGCGCGAGCAAGCTCGCTCGCCACAAAGTGAACAGCATTGCCCATCCCGGAGCTGTCGCCATGAACATTTCGTTGTATCTACTGACCGTGCTGATCTGGGGCACCACCTGGATTGCCTTGAAATGGCAACTGGGCGTGGTGGCGATTCCAGTGTCGATCGTTTATCGCTTCGGCCTTGCCGCATTGGTGTTGTTCGTGATGTTGCTGCTCAGCCGCCGTCTGCAAGTGATGAACCGTCGCGGACATCTGATCTGCCTGGCGCAGGGCTTGTGCCTGTTCTGCATCAATTTCATGTGCTTTCTTACCGCCAGCCAATGGATTCCCAGCGGTCTGGTCGCCGTGGTGTTTTCCACCGCGACCCTCTGGAATGCCTTCAACGCACGGGTGTTTTTCGGTCAGAAAATCGCTCGCAATGTACTGATGGGTGGTGCACTGGGTTTGCTCGGGTTGGGCCTGTTGTTCTGGCCAGAGCTGGCCGGTCATACCGCCAGCCCTGAAACCATGCTCGGGTTGGGGTTGGCGCTGCTCGGAACCTTATGCTTCTCGGCCGGCAACATGCTGTCGAGTCTGCAACAGAAGGCCGGCCTGAAACCCCTGACCACCAATGCCTGGGGCATGGCTTACGGCGCAGCGATGTTGACGGTGTGGTGTCTGGTCAAAGGCATCCCGTTCGACATGGAATGGAATGCCCGCTACATCGGGTCGTTGCTGTACCTGGTGATTCCGGGCTCGGTGATCGGCTTCACCGCCTACCTGACGCTGGTCGGGCGCATGGGCCCGGAGCGGGCAGCGTACTGCACCGTACTCTTTCCGGTGGTGGCGCTGAATGTGTCGGCGTTTGTCGAAGGCTATCAATGGACGGCGCCGGCACTGGTGGGGCTAGTGTTGGTGATGTTGGGGAATGTGCTGGTGTTCCGTAAACCCAAGGCGTCGATGGTGCAGGGGACTGGCAAATTTGCCTGATGCTTTTCAAAGATTGAGCGCGTATGACTCTTCGTCAGCGGACTGAATTGCACGTTGTGTAACGAGTGGGCAGGCGTTTGAACCGCCTGCCCTTATTTCGTCAGCCTTTCCACACTTGTGGGTTCACCAGATCTTGCGGCCGCTCACCCAACAAGGCACTGCGCAAGTTGGCCAAGGCACGGTTGGCCATGGCTTCACGGGTTTCGTGGGTCGCCGAGCCAATGTGCGGCAAGGTCACGGCGTTTTTCAGTTGGAACAATGGCGACTCGGCCAGCGGTTCTTTCTCGTAGACGTCCAGCCCGGCGCCGCGAATCCGGTTGTTTTGCAGCGCTTCGATCAGCGCCGGTTCGTCCACTACGGGGCCGCGGGCGATGTTCACCAGAATGGCGCTCGGTTTCATCAGCGCCAGTTCCCGGTGGCTGATCAGGTGTCGGGTTTTTTCGCTGAGCGGCACCACCAGGCAGACGAAATCGGCTTCGGCCAGCAGTTGGTCGAGGCTGCGCAACTGCGCGCCGAGTTCTTGTTCCAGTGCAGCCTTGCGGCTGTTGCCACTGTAGATAATCGGCATGTTGAAGCCCAGCCGTCCGCGACGGGCGATGGCCGCGCCGATGTTGCCCATGCCGACAATCCCTAAGGTTTTGCCATGCACATCGCTTCCGAACAACGGCGCGGCGACGGTGGCTTGCCATTGGCCGGCCTTGGTCCAGGCGTCCAGCTCGGCAACGCGGCGGGCGCTGCTCATAAGCAGGGCGAAGGCCAGGTCGGCGGTGCTTTCGGTGAGGACGTCGGGGGTGTTGGTGAGCATGATCCCGCGTTCGTTGAAGTAGGCGAGGTCGTAGTTGTCGTAGCCGACCGAGACGCTGGAGACCACTTCCAGTTTGCTGGCGTTTTCCAGCTGCGCGCGACCGAGTTTGCGGCCGACGCCGATCAGGCCGTGGGCGTGGGGCAGGGCCTCATTGAATTGGGCATTGATGTCGCCGTTTTTCGGGTTCGGCACGATCACGTCGAAGTCTTGTTGCAGACGTTCGATCATCGGTGGGGTGATACGGCTGAAGGCGAGGACGGTTTTTTTCATTGGAGGCGGCTCGTCGGGCTTGGAGAATGCTAAGCACGCTAACATTCTTCTCGGACATTATGCGAGCGCTCGGATTGCCGGGTGTACGCCATCCAAACCTGTAGGAGCGAGGCTTGCCCGCGAAGGCGCCCTGACAGCCGACCAATCTCTCGCAGATGTACACATTTAATTGTGGGAGCGAGCCTGCTCGCGATGGCGGTGTGTCAGGCGACCTCAATGTTGAAATGTGAGAAAGCCTTCGCGGGCAAGCCTCGCTCCTACAGGGGTCAGCTGTGTGGCGCGGGTTTGGGTACGTTGAGGTTATCCAGCATCCGGTTCACCGCCAGCTCGGCCAGCATGACGATTTGCTGAATCGCCATGGCCGTATTCCGATGCGGTCCTTCCAGATACCCCGCAAAATCAGTTGCCATCACACTGGCCTGGGCCAACGATTCACAGGTGTGGGCCAACAGGTCTTCGTCTTTGATATCCGGTGCAACCATATACATCGTGCTTGGCTTGCGAGCCACGGGGGATTTGAGAGCGGCTGGATTGAGGTAGTGATCGAGCGCGCGGTTAGCGGCTTCGTGGAGCTTTTTTGAATCGAGGGATTCGTAGGGGGAAACGTCGTCGGTTTCCGGAGGGTTCGGTGTTTCTTTAATCATGCGGAAGTTACTCATTGGCAGATGAAGTGGAACTGCCATCTTTCGTTTTCCAGACGAAAGGGTGGCAGCTGCGCGCGGACTGGAAAAACCGGAACATCCACCAAAACCCGGCAGACCCGAAGGTCTCCCGCGCACAGCCGCCATAACAAGGAATTGCGTGCAGAAAAAAGCGCCGCAGTATGCCATGGGGTGTGGTAAGTGTTCGCCAGGTTTTCCAGACCTGATCGCTGATTTGGCAGCGACCCCCAAAGCCTACCCACTTCGTTTCCGAAGCAACAACCGTCAAAACCTGTGGGAAACATCCTCAAAAATCACCCCGTCTGTAGGAGCTGCCGAAGGCTGCGATCTTTTGATCTTCCGGCGCTATCAATGACGTAAAGATCGAAAGATTGCAGCCCTTCGGCAGCACCCACAGTGTTGCCATCATGAAAACTCGGACTTCCCCTACACGCAAAAACGATTCGCCCGGCATCCCCCCTTGAGCCCACTCGCCAAAGTCTCCCATTTCCAAGGAACGGGACACGAGCGTGACCAGACTCATCCCCCAAAACCAACTCGCCGGCCAACACGGCCAGGTGCTAGACAGCCATCAAGCCGTCGCCAACCTGCGCCAGGCCCTGAACTATCCTTACGACCTGCAAGGCTTCGACGATCTGCTTAGCGCGATCGGCGCCAACCGATCCAACTACATGCAGGCCGCCAACCAGCAGAAACTCATCAACGCCGTCAGCAACGGTGATTGGGTCATGGTGACGCCCCGCATCGATCCCGATAACGGCGGTGCTTCATGGAATGCCTTCAAACCCAAACCTGAGCCGCCGCCGGCGCAACATCTGGTCGAAGAACACGCCTTCGCTCTGCCCAAACCCGTGGAGTCGGGCTTCTACATCATTCAGCAGCCCATGACCCTCGAAGCCCTTGAGCGCTCACTGTACGAAAACCCGCCAAGCGATGCGCTGCGCCGGGAATTCCGCTCGCTCAATCGCCATCTCGGTGAGCGGGTGAAACCGGGGCAAATGGTGATTTTCAGCGATTCACGGCATTACATGTGCCGCCGCGAAGAAGCGCAAATGATGATCGCGGCGCAGAAGGTCAACGAAGCGCTTAAGGATCTGAGCGAAGAAGAGGCTTCGTTCATGGTCGAAAATCATGAAGTGATTGAGCCATTTCTGGAGGTGTCGGCGGGGTCGTTGGGTGTGGCGTCCTTCATGGTTGGCCAACATCTGGAAAACCTCAAAGGCACGCTCATCGAGTTAGAGAAACTGCATCAGCAACAATACCGTCAGCACGGCCACTTGCGATCGAGGGATTTCTTTACCCATCGCAAACGGATGATGGCAAAGATCAATGCCAGCCTTGGCCCGCTGGTACGTAAAGGCACAGGCATCCCTGATCATCCCAGGCTTAAACGAGCATTGGGTCTTTCTACTCGCAGAACAATTCACCATTGGAACAAGGCTGGCGCCCCTACCCAACTGCCGGGCTATGCAACGAATATTCAGGGCGTATCCAGAGCTGTGAAGTACTTGAAGGCAGGAGGCTATGTTGGCATTGGATTGGCAATGGGGGCAGCGGCGATGAGAGTTGATGAAGCCTGTCGCAGTGGAAGCGAGGATGAATGCTCCCAAGCTAGATTCGTAGAGGGAGGCAAGTTGGCAGGAAGTATTAGCGGAGGTGTTGCCGCCGGATATGTAGCGAGTAGCGCACTGAAATATGGAGTGTGCGCGGCAATAGGTGTGGAGACATTGGGTGTTGGTGGAATCGTTTGTGCGCTGCTGGTGTCGGGTGCTGTCGCCAGTGCGACGGGAACCAAAGGCTCAGAAATTGGCGGAGAAATAGGTGAAAAAATATATGAGCTCACACAACCATGAGTGGCGCTGAGAATGTGCATTTGATTGGTTGGGTACTTGTTTTTCTGATGATTTTGCTCAGTCAGACCCTCTTATTATTGGGCGCCTACTTCAAACTCGACCAAATTGAAGGTCACTTCAACGCGTCTCATTTGGTGAGTATCAATCGAAACACGGCGGGTGACGGCCCGTTTGGACGGATGAACAGACTTAGGTTGATTGGCGCTTTAACGGGCAGTTTCTATCAACATCAGATGTTGGACCCGTATGCGTTTATGGAGGCTGAAATCTTGCCGGAGCGTCTGAGAAAATGGGCTGAAACTCCAAAAAGACTTATGCGGATTGCGGTCGTCAGCGCTGGACTACTGTTGCTTTGGAGTGGTTTTGTGTCTTTGCGTACGACAATTTCAAACCCGATGAGTGACCTGAAACTACTCTACACAGCCATCCTGATCGGCTTTTTCGCCCTGGTTTCTATCGTTTCGCTGCTGCGTGTTTACATCTGTTTTTTTAAACTCGAAGAACTCGAATTTCACCTCAACGACTCTTACTTCGTTGGTCGCAACCGTCGGGTCATGGGGGATGGTCTGTACGGGCGTCATTACCGCTTGACTCATCTCTCGACCATGCTTCGTGAGGATGATGCATTCCTGCTGAGAAGCGACCCGCATTGTATCGATGAAATAAAGCACTTCCCTTTACACCTACGACGCTGGGTCGTCATTCCCAATCTGATGTTTGCCTATTCAATTGTTGGCCTTTGTGCGTATTGGCTCTGCGGAACGTACGCTGGACTGCTGGGCTAACCCGCAGTCCACACACCTCAATTCGCCAACCGCGCCCCACCCAAACTCCCACTCAACTCATACGCCGCCAATTCCGCCTGATGCGCCGCCAATATCTCCGGCAACGACCCGCGCAAGTATTCCACCCACGTCTTGATCTTCGCATCCAGATACTGCCGCGACGGGTAGATCGCATACAGATTCAATTCCTGTGAGCGATAGTTCGGCATCACCCGCACCAACGTGCCGTTGCGCAGCCCTTCTATCGCCGCGTACACCGGTAAAACGCCAACCCCCATGCCGCTGGTGATTGCAGTCTTCATCGCATCAGCGGAGTTCACCAAAAACGGTGAGCTGTTGATGGTGACCATTTCCTGGCCGTCAGGGCCATCGAAGGCCCATTTCTCCAGCGGGATGACCGGGCTCACCAGGCGCAGGCAGGCGTGGTTGAGCAAATCGCTGGGTTTGTGCGCGCAGCCGTTGGCTTTTACATAGGCGGGCGAGGCGCAAACGATGCTGTAGGTGATGCCCAAGCGCTGGGAGACGAAGCCCGAGTCGGGCAGTTCGCTGGCGAGCACGATGGACACGTCGTAGCCCTCGTTGAGCAGATCCGGCACGCGGTTGGCCATGGTCAGGTCGAAGGTCACGTCCGGGTGGGTTTTGCGGTAGCGGGCGATGGCGTCGATTACGAAGTGCTGACCGATGCCGGTCATGGTATGCACCTTGAGTTGCCCGGCCGGGCGCGCGTGGGCGTCGCTGGCCTCGGCTTCGGCTTCTTCGACGTAGGCCAGGATCTGCTCGCAACGCAATAGATAGCGCTTGCCGGCCTCGGTCAAGGCGATGCGGCGGGTGGTGCGGTTGAGCAGGCGGGTTTGCAGGTGGGCTTCCAGGTTGGAGACCGCGCGCGAGACGTTGGCCGTGGTGGTGTCGAGTTGCACGGCGGCGGCGGTGAAGCTGCCGGCCTCGGCCACGTAACTGAAGGCGCGCATGTTTTGCAAGGTGTCCATGGGGTGCTCTCTTGGCGAATGGCAAATTGTGACACGAAGTTGCTGATTCTTTACAGGCGACTAAAGACGAGACCAAGGGATTATCGCGTTAACGGTAACAAAGATTCACAAGAATCCCGGCTTATCGCCAACAAGGCCCACCCCTAGAATTGCGCCGGTCCCATGTAGGAGCGAGGCTTGCCCGCGAAGGCGTCTTATCAAGCGACAACATGGTGCCTGTGAGGATGCCTTCGCGGGCAAGCCTCGCTCCTACAGGATCTCCCCCTATTTTAGGAATTTGCAGCAGTGCCGCGTCGCATCAACAGAGCGCTCAAGACGCTCAGTGTTTTGGCTTTAACCCTGGCAATCAGCGGCTGCATCGGCACCGCAGGTATTGCCCCGCAAGACAAGGCACTGGAGGCCAATTCATTGGCCACCGACGATGCCATTCAGAGCGCCAAGCAAGACGCTCATTGGCCCACCGCTCAATGGTGGCAAGCCTACGGCGACCCGCAACTGAACCGCTGGATCGACCTCGCCCTGCAAGGCAGCCCGAGCATGGCCATGGCCGCCGCGCGAGTGCGTCAGGCGCGGTCGATGGCCGGCCTTGCCGAGTCCGCCGAGTCGTTGCAGATCAATGGCCAATCCACCCTTAAGCGCCACAACTGGCCCACCGATCAGTTCTACGGCCCCGGCGAGTTGGCCAACACCACCACTTGGGACAACAACGCCGCGCTGGGTTTCAGCTATGCCCTCGACCTCTGGGGGCGCGAAAGCAACGCCACCGAACGCGCCGTGGACATGGCCCACATGAGCGCCGCCGAAGCACGGCAGGCCCAGCTCGAATTGCAGAACAACATCGTGCGCGCCTACATCGAACTCTCATTGCATTATGCGCAACGGGACATCGCTGCCGCGACTTTGAAGCAGCAACAGCAAATTCTCGACCTGGCACAGAAACGTCTGGACGGCGGCATCGGCACCCATTTCGAAGTCAGCCAGGCCGAAACACCCTTGCCGGAAACCCATCGGCAACTTGATGCGCTGGACGAAGAAATCGCCCTCAGCCGTAACCAACTCGCCGCGCTGGCCGGTAAGGGGCCGGGGGAGGGCGCGCAGTTGCAACGGCCGACGCTGTCGTTGGGTGCGGCATTGAAACTGCCGTCCTCCTTGCCGGCGCAACTGCTCGGTCAACGCCCGGACGTGGTTGCCAGTCGCTGGCAAGTGGCGGCGCAGGCGCGGGGTATTGATGTCGCCCACGCCGGTTTCTACCCCAACGTCGATCTGGTCGGCAGCCTCGGCTACATGGCCACCGGCGGTGGGGCGCTGGAGTTTTTGACCGGCAAGAAACTCAACTACAGCGTCGGCCCGGCGATCTCGTTGCCGATCTTCGACGGCGGCCGCTTGCGTGCGGAGTTGGGTGAAGCCTCGGCGGGTTATGACATCGCCGTGGCCAGGTACAACCAGACGCTGGTCAACGCGCTGAAGAACATCTCCGACCAGTTGATTCGCCGCGAGTCGATGGACAAGCAACAAGCCTTCGCCGCCGAGTCGGTGGCCACGGCGCAGAAAACCTACGACATCGCCATGATCGCCTATCAGCGCGGGCTCACCGATTACCTCAACGTGCTCAATGCGCAGACTTTGTTGTTCAAGCAGCAGCAAGTGCAGCAGCAGGTTCAGGCTGCACGGTTGAGTGCTCATGCCGAGCTAGTGACGGCGCTTGGCGGGGGACTCGGGGCGGGCAACGATGTGCCGGAAGACAGCCAGACCGATGCACCGAAAACCCCGGCCCTTCTTAACAGCCTCTCGAATTGAACACACAACCTGTGGGAGCGGGCTTGCCCGCGATGGCGTCATCACATCCGACATTGATGGCGCCTGACACGCCGCCATCGCGGGCAAGCCCGCTCCCACAGGTTCTGCGTCTTAACCGAATTTCATTGAGCAAAATTCCATGACTCCCTTGCCCGCACCTTTGCGCTGGCTTTATTCCCTTGAATGGCGCCGGGGATTCTTCGAATGGGCACGCAGCGACGGCGTGACCTGGGTCTACATTTTCAAGGTGCTGTTCGCCGCGTTCCTGACCCTGTGGCTGGCCATGCGCCTTGAGTTGCCACAACCGCGCACCGCGATGATCACCGTGTTCATCGTCATGCAACCGCAAAGCGGCCAGGTATTCGCCAAGAGTTTCTATCGCTTCCTCGGCACGTTGGCCGGGTCGGCGGTGATGGTCGCGTTGATTGCCCTGTTTGCGCAGAACACCGAGCTGTTCCTCGGCTCGCTGGCGATCTGGGTCGGCCTCTGCTCGGCCGGCGCGGCACGTTATCGCAACTTCCGCGCCTACGGATTTGTGCTCGCCGGTTATACGGCGGCGATGATCGGACTGCCTGCACTGGCTCACCCCGACGGCGCGTTCATGGCGGCAGTCTGGCGTGTGCTGGAAATCTCTCTGGGGATTCTCTGCTCGACGCTGGTGAGCGCCGCGATCCTGCCGCAAACCGCCAGCGCCGCGATGCGCAATGCCTTGTATCAGCGCTTCGGCGTGTTTGCCTTGTTCGTCACCGATGGCTTGCGCGGTCGCAGCCGGCGCGAGGCATTTGAAGCGAACAACGTGCGGTTTATTGCCGAGGCGGTAGGTCTGGAAGGGCTGCGCAGCGTCACGGTGTTCGAAGACCCGCACATGCGTCGGCGCAACGGGCGGCTCAGTCGTTTGAACAGCGAGTTCATGGGCATAACCACGCGCTTCAATGCGCTGCATCAGTTGCTCGAACGCCTGCGCAACAGTGGCACCGATCATGTTGTCGCGGCGATCAAACCGGGTTTGCAGGATCTGGCCGAAGTGCTCGACGGCTTCAGCGGTCGCGCCTTGACCAGCCCCGACGCTGCACGCCTGGCCAGCGCTTTGGCGACCTATAAGGAAAACTTGCCGGCGCGGGTCCGCAGCCTGCGGGTGACCTTTCAGGAGAGTGATCCGAGCGACGCCGAGCAGCTGGATTTTCACACCGCCTACGAGCTGCTTTATCGCTATGTCGACGACCTGCACAGTTATGCACAGACCCACGCATCGCTGGCCGATCACAGCCACGAACGGGAACGTTGGGACGAGCCCTTCACCCCGCAAACCAATTGGCTGGCCTCGGCGGCATCGGGCATTCGCGCAGCATTCATTCTCGTGGTGCTCGGCAGTTATTGGGTGGCCACGGCGTGGCCGAGCGGGGCGACCATGACCCTGATCGCCGCCGCCACCGTCGGCCTTTCAGCGGCGACACCGAACCCCAAACGGATGGCGTTTCAGATGGCCTGCGGGACGTTGCTCGGGGCGCTGATCGGCTTCGTCGAGATGTTCTTCATCTTCCCCTTGATCGACGGTTTTCCGTTGCTCTGCGTGATGCTCGCGCCGGTGATCGTGATCGGGGCGTTCCTGACTTCACGGCCGCAATACGCCGGGGTTGGCCTGGGGTTGCTGATCTTCTTCAGCACCGGTTCGGTGCCGGACAACCTCACGGTTTACAACCCTTACGCCTTCATCAACGATTACATCGCCATGATCATGGGGATGTTGGTGTGCGCGGCGGCCGGGGCGATCATTTTGCCGCCCAACAGTCGCTGGTTATGGCGGCGCCTGGAGCAGGATTTGCGCGGGCAGGTGGTGTACGCCATCAGCGGCAAACTCAAAGGTTTGGCATCGAGTTTCGAAAGTCGCCCTCGCGATCTTTTGCATCAGGCCTATGGCCTCGCAGCGGGACAGCCGCAGGTGCAACGGGACTTATTGCGTTGGATGTTCGTGGTGCTGGAAGTCGGCCACGCGATCATCGAGTTGCGCAAGGAACAGGCGATTCTGCCGGTGCACCCGGCCTATGCCGAATCCCAACCGTGGCGTCAGTCAATCCGGGCGATGGGGCGTTCGCTGGTGCGACTGTTTCTGCAACCTGGCCCGAGCAATCTGCAGCGTGCCCTGGTCGCGGTCGACCACGCGATCAGCCGCGTGCAGGCCACCGATGAGCCCTTCGCGCCGCACTTCGATACCTCTGCATTGCGCCGGGTGAAGAGCTACCTGCACTTCATCCGCACCTCGCTGCTTGACCCGCAATCGCCACTGGCCGGCTACATAAAAGCTAGTGCCATCGCCAAGCCCCAAGGACTTGAACATGCCTCGTGAAATCGCCTTCCACGGCGTGTACATGCCGACCATGACCCTGATGTTTTTCATCGCGGCGGCGCTGGCCTGGGCGCTGGATCGGTTCCTGTCCGGGTTCGATCTGTACCGCTTTTTCTGGCACCCGGCGCTGCTGCGCCTGAGTCTGTTTACCTGTCTGTTCGGCGCTCTTGCGCTGACTGTTTACCGTTGACTTTCTATCACTGAAGAAGGCCCTGATGAAAAAGCTTTTCAGCCTGCTCGCAACCCTGTTGGTGTTGGCCCTTGCCCTGTGGATCGGCCGGACCCTGTGGGTGCATTACATGAACACCCCCTGGACCCGCGACGGCCGGGTGCGCGCCGACATCATCAACGTTGCCGCCGACGTTACCGGTGAAGTGGTGGATGTGCCGGTGCGCGACAACCAGTTGGTGAAAAAGGGCGATTTGCTGATGCGCATCGACCCCGAGCATTACCGCATCGCGGTGAAACAGGCGCAGTCGCTGGTGGCCTCGCGCAAAGCCACGTGGGAGATGCGCAAGGTCAACGCCCATCGCCGCGCCGACCTCGACAACCTGGTGATCTCCAGGGAAAACCGCGACGACGCCACCAACATCGCCGACTCGGCCCTGGCTGATTACCAGCATGCCCAGGCACAACTGGAAGCGGCCGAACTGAACCTCAAACGCACCGAAGTGCGCGCGGCGGTGGACGGCTATGTGACCAATCTCAACGTCCATCGCGGCGACTACGCACGCATCGGCGAAGCGAAAATGGCCGTGGTCGACATGAACTCGTTCTGGGTCTACGGCTTCTTCGAAGAAACCAAACTGCCGCATGTGCGCGTGGGCGATAAAGCCGACATGCAATTGATGAGCGGCGAAGTGCTCAAGGGACATGTGGAAAGCATTTCTCGGGGCATCTATGACCGGGATAATCCCGAAAGCCGCGAGCTGATCGCCGATGTGAACCCGACGTTCAACTGGGTGCGCCTGGCGCAGCGGGTGCCGGTGCGGATTCACATTGATGAAGTGCCGGAGGGTGTGCTGTTGGCGGCGGGGATTACTTGCACCGTTGTGGTGAAACAGGAAAGTGGCGAATAACCTTGTGGCGAGGGGGCTTGCCCCCGTTCGGCGGCGAAGCCGGCGCAAAACCAGAGCATGCGGTACATCTGGAAGAACGGGATTGCAGGTTTTGGGGCTGCTGCGCAGCCCAACGGGGGCAAGCCCCCTCGCCACAAGGAAACGGTTTCAGCCCTGACAAAACGTCTCATGCAAATGCCGCCAAACCACCTTGCCATCGGCCTGTTTCTCGAACACCACCGAAGACCGTCGATCAGAATGCAACCCCGTCGCATCGGTCTGCTGCTCGCGGTAACTCACCACAGCGCCACCGTCGTACAGCGCGACACCTCGCAACTCGCTGAGCTCAATCCTGAACCCGAGCTTCTTCCCGCCCGCCAGCAGAAACAATTCATTCAACGCCTCGAAATCCAGCACCCGGCCCAACGGCGAGATCATGGAAAACTGTGGTGAAAAACGCATGAGCAATTGTTCAAGCTCGGATTCGTCCCGCTCCTCGGCCAACCATTGTTCAATGGCTATGTGAGCCTGGATCACTTCGTCAAAGTATTCGGTGTAGTTGGTCATGCTGTTTCCTGAAATTTTGCAGCGTCTGTCCTGACGTCTTCGCGGGCAAGTCGAATCGTCGCACCGCCGCTCCCACAGTGATCTTTGGTGTGAATGCTATCTATGCCACCCAGCAGAACTGTGTGGGAGCGGGCTTGCCCGCGATGATGTCGACTCGGTCTTAGAGTTGCCCCTTCAACCCGAACCGCTTCATCAACCCCGACTCCAGCAACCCTTTGGGCAACAACCCCGCCATCAACGGCAACGCTCGGCTGCCATTACCCAAACGCACCAGACGCGGCGGTTTATTCTGCTGCACGGCCTTCAATAAACCGGCGGCAAATTCACTGACCGGCGTCGGTTTGTCCTGAGACGCCTTGGCCCGCGCGCGAATACCTTCACGCAGCGGCCACCATGGCGATTGCTCGGTGATCAGTTGCTCAGCCTCTTGGCCGGCATTCTTGGCGAAGCTGGAGGCGATAGCCCCTGGCTGAACTTCCATGACTCGCACGCCGAACGGTGCCAATTCCATGCGCAGCGCATCGCTCAAGGCATGCACCGCGGCTTTCGAGGCGCAGTAGGCGCCGGCAAACGGCGTGACCAGAACCCCGGAAACGCTGCCGATGTTCACCACCAGGCCCCTGGCGCGACGCAGCACCGGGAACATCGCGCGAGTCACGCCGACAATCGCAAACACGTTGGTTTCGAATTGCCGCTGCATGGCCGGCACACCGCCGTCGAGCAGCGGCCCCATGGCGCCGTAACCGGCGTTGTTGATCAGCACATCAAGGCCGCCGCGTTGCTGATTGATCCGCTCGCTCAGTTGTTCGAGGGCCGGGCCATCGTTCACGTCCAGTTGCACGGCGGTGAACCCGGCGGCGGTTAGAGCGGCTACGTCTTCGGCTTTGCGGGCGCTGGCCCAGACGTCGTACCCGGCACTTTTGAAAGCGTCGGCGAGGGCGCGGCCAATGCCGCTGGAACAACCGGTAATCAACGCAACAGGCATGGCGCGGTCCTTGTGCAAAAGAAAGGGATCAGTCGGAGAAGCTACCCTGCAAACGCTCGGCGCGAAACTCCAGGGTTTGCGGGCGATAACCGGGGCGAAGGGGCGGCATAGGCAAGCAGTCTTCCCAATTGCCGCCGGCCTGCAATTCGCCGGGGCCGCGATAGCGCGGTGCGGCGTATTGATTGTCAGCCAGATTGACCGTATCGCCCGGTGCATAAGCGGCGATTCGCCAGCGCAGTTCGGTCAGCGGTACGTCGTTGCCGTTGTTCATCGTCAGCTTCAAGGGGCGATCCGCCGGGCAGTGCTCGGGCGCGTAGGTGATGCGCAGCTCCAGGCGCGCCAGTTGCTTGACCTCGCGGGTGTCCAGCCAGAACACCCACACCGCCACCAGGCCCAACCCGACAGCGGCGGCCATGGACACCGGCACGGCCTTGGACGGGTAGCGCAGCAGCAGGATCAGCCAGGTGATGACCAGCAGGACGCCGATGAACATGTGTGAACGCTCCTTGAACTCATAAACACCATCCTACCGAAGGGGCGCGGGAATGGACATTCGGGGAGCAAGATCGATGGCCGTTGGTCGGTACTGTCACTTCTGATAGTAGCCAGGCATGTCCACGAACAGTTAGATGAGGACATACAGGCATGCAGGTCTTGACGATGGGAATGCACCACAAAACACCAAAGTTGTCCGTCGTCGACCCGCGCGGCTTGACCATCCGTACGGTGGACTATTGGCGTGCCGTCGAAAACCTGCCCACTGAAGCACGCATCAATCGCACGGCCCATGATGCTGCGGGCCACCCGATAAAACAGTGGGATCCGCGGCTTTGGGCATTGCAGGATGAAGATCCTCTGACACCCGCCAATTCAACGACCGTGCATTCGCTGTCCGGCCATGCGCTGTGTACCGTCAGCGTCGATGCTGGATTGCAGCTGAACCTGCCCGGTCTGGGCGACGAGATTTTGCTGGAATGGGACAGCCGAGGTACACGACGTGAGGTTGAATACGACGACCTGCTTCGTCCTGTGGCAGTGTTCGAGCAGGGCAGATCCGCTGAACGCATGACCTATGGCGGTCCCGATCAGGGCGACCAGAATCAATGCGGGCAGTTGATCCGTCATGACGATCCCGCCGGGACGGTGCTGTTCGAGGCATTTTCGATCACCGGCCAATGCGTGAGGCAAGTCCGTCACTTCACCCTGGACCCTGTTGCCCCTGACTGGCCGGAGCTGGAAGCCGATCGCGAGCGGCTGCTTGAGCCTGGTGACGGTGCGTCGTCGACGTGGCGTTTCGGTCCACAGGATCATGTGCTGGAACAGACCGATGCCAGGGAGAATCGTCAGGCCTTCCACCTGACGCTTGATGGACAGTTGCGTGAGGCGCGACTGCAACTTCATGGGCTGACCACCTGGCAAACGCTGGTGCGCGATATTCGGTACAGCGCGCAGGGGCAGGTCGAACACGAAACCGCTGGTAACAACGTACAGACGACCCTCGTTTACCGCCCCGAAGACGGTCGGCTGATGGAGCGCCGGGCACAGGATGCCAGTGCCGGACTGTTGCAACACCTGATCTACGATTATGACCGCATGGGCAATGTCCTGAGCATCGAGGACAGGGCACTGTCGGTGCGTTACTTCAACAATCAGCGCATCGATCCCCTCAGTCGCTTTATCTACGACAGCCTGTATCAATTGATCGAAGCCTACGGCTGGGAGGAGGGCACTCTCCAGCAAGGGCCGGCGTCGGTGGGACGGGTCGATCCGGCGGCGGTCAGCAACTATCACCAGACCTACCGCTATGACGAGGGCGGGAACCTGCTGACGCTGACGCACGTCGGCGCGCAGAGTCGGGGGCGCGAACTGAAAGCGGCGCGCTACAGCAATCGTTGTCTGCCCTGGCGCAACGGCGTGCCGCCGACCGAAGAGGACATCGCCGCGGCGTTCGACGCCAAGGGCAATTTGCTGGAGCTGGATCAGGGGCGGATCCTGAATTGGGATCTGCGTAATCAGTTGCAGTCGGTCAGCCCGGTGGAACGCGTTTCCGGGCTCAATGACCGGGAGTCCTATGTCTACGATGGCGGTGGGCAGCGGGTACGCAAAATCCGCTCATTGCAGACCAATGCCCGGACCGTGGTGGCTGAAGTGCGTTATCTGCCGGGGCTTGAAATGCGCAGCGATAACGGCACGGGAGAAGTATTGCAGGTGATCACCGCCCAGGCGGGACTCAATAGCGTGCGAGTGCTGCATTGGGAAACAGCGCCACCGTCCGGTATCGCCAACGATCAATACCGCTACAGCCTGGCTGATCACCTGAAATCCTGCACGCTGGAACTGGCCGACGACGCGCGAATTATCGGTCAGGAAACCTACTATCCCTTTGGCGAAACGGCTTGGTTTGCCGGGGCGGGCGTCGTTGAAGCGAGTTACAAAACGATTCGTTATTCGGGCAAGGAGCGGGATGCGACGGGGCTTTATTACTATGGGTACCGCTATTACGTCCCGTGGTTGCAGCGTTGGCTGAATGCGGATCCGGCGGGGGAAGTGGACGGGTTGAATCTGTTCTTGATGGTGCTGAATAACCCGGTGACGTTCATTGATTCATTTGGCCTGCAACACGATGTAGTGGGGGATTACGAAATCGACATCGGCAAGCTTCAGCGAATGGGATTGAAAGTTAAGGCAATGAACGCAAAAGTCGTGATGTTTGACGAAAAGACCGAAAAATTCAAACCCAGCTCCGGGTTCAAAGCGGTGTGGATGTCAAATACGCCGTTGGCAAGGATGAGCTGAAACGCAGCTTGAAGGAGTACAAGCGCGTGTTCATGCATGCCTCGAATATGTTTACGGACTCCGTGACAGGTGAACCCCGGAAGAATCTGGTGCTTGGACAAGGCATCTCATCAGAGATGTTGAAGTTGGCGAATAAGGATTTTCAGAAGCCCCGAATTACAGAGGCGGATCCTGGAGGTGCCTGGCCAAAAAAAATCGTCGAGAACAGGTTCTTTGCGATTTTGAAGAAAGAGGACAAGCTGAAAGCTGCGGGAACCCGACAAATCTACGCAATTGCAGCAATTTCCACCACGACGCGCATGGGGGCGGCCAGTAATGACACAGAGGCCAAGGTGGAGTATTTGGTGGCCAACCCCGCTTCCCAGCTGACGGCAAACGAACTGAGAAGAGCCTCCGAGGCCGGGGTCATGTCGAAGGACGTCTCGAATGTACGAGGCGTGGGCAACTTTCTGACGCTCAAATCGCTGAACAGGATAAACAAGACCAGCAAGTTGGTAAAAATTACTACTCGAGCGGTCAACCCAAGGTCAGCGGCCATTGCCTCGAGATCGGGTGCCACATGGAAGGGATAAAAAAAGCCCCCACCCAACCCACTGCGGATAGGGAACGCAGCGGGCTGGACGGGGGCTTCTTGTCTTACTGAGCGTTACTGCGCGATGGTTTTCACCGACACGCCACGCTCGATGGGGTTGGAGCGACCGTAGATATCTTCAAACCGCTCGATATCGTCTTCACCCAGGTAGCTGCCCGATTGCACTTCGATGATCTCGAGTGGAATCTTGCCTGGGTTGCGCAGACGGTGAACCGAGGCGATCGGGATGTAGGTCGATTGGTTTTCAGTCAGCAGGAACACGTTTTCGTCGCAGGTCACTTCAGCAGTGCCACTGACCACGATCCAGTGTTCGGCGCGGTGGTGGTGCATCTGCAGCGACAGGCATGCGCCCGGCTTGACCGAGATGCGCTTGACCTGGAAGCGGCCACCCATGTCCACCGAGTCGTAGGAGCCCCACGGACGATAGACTTCGCAGTGGGTCTGGGTTTCGCTGCGGCCCTGCGCGTTGAGGGTGTT
Organism: Pseudomonas sp. F-14 TE3482; assembly: GCF_053629455.1. Lineage (NCBI taxonomy): Bacteria > Pseudomonadati > Pseudomonadota > Gammaproteobacteria > Pseudomonadales > Pseudomonadaceae > Pseudomonas > Pseudomonas sp. F-14 TE3482. Next base: position 128,700 of record NZ_JBRJII010000001.1, on the reverse strand, counting down.
GACCATCTGTTTCACGCCTTGGACCTTGTCCTTGTGGGCGATCATCATGGCGTCCTTGGTTTCGACGACCACGATGTTTTCCAGGCCGATCACCGACACCAGTTTGCCGTTGCCGTGGATCATGCAGTTCTTGCTGTCCTGGATGACCACGTCGCCTTTGGTGACGTTACCGTTGGCGTCTTTTTCATTGACTTCCCACAGCGACGACCAGCAACCGACGTCGCTCCAGCCGGCGGTCAGCGGCACGACGCAGGCGCGCTGGGTTTTCTCCATCACCGAGTAGTCGATGGAGTTGTCCGGGCAGCAGGCGAAGGTGGCGGGGTCGATGTCGACGGTGTCGGCATCCTGTGCGCTACGTTCCAGCGTCAGTACGCAGGTGTCGTAGATGTCCGGATCATGCTTTTTCAGTTCTTCGAGGAAACGGCTGGCGCGGAACAGGAACATGCCGCTGTTCCAGAAGTAACCACCGGACTGGACGAATTCGGTGGCGCGTTTGACGTCAGGTTTTTCGACGAAGTGCGAGACACGGCTGACGCCTTCCGGCAGCAGCGCATCGTTGGTGGACTTGATGTAGCCGTAACCGGTTTCCGGTTTGGTCGCCGGCACGCCGAACAGCACCATCTCGCCACGCTCGGCTGCCACAGTGGCCAGGGCCAGGGCGCGTTGCAGGGCTTTCTGGTCTTCCAGTACGTGGTCGGCCGGCAGCACCAGCATCAACTCGTCGCGACCTTCATTGACCAGCATCATCGCGGTCAGGGCCACGGCCGGGGCGGTGTTGCGACCGAACGGTTCCATCAGGATGCGCTGGGTGTCCAGGTTGCGGGCACTCAGTTGCTCGTTGACGATGAAGCGGTGATCTTTGTTGCAGACCACGATCGGGGTATCCATGCCTTCGAACACCAGGCGTTCCAGGGTTTGCTGGAACAGCGTGTGTTCGCCGGTCAGGGCGAGGAATTGCTTGGGGAATTGCTTGCGCGAAAGCGGCCAAAGACGTGAGCCGCTACCACCTGACAAGATCACCGGAATCATGTTGTTACTCCTTCAAAATCGATTGGGTTAGAGCCACGAAAGTTCTGTCGTTTCACTCTTGTTCTTGTTCCGTGCCCGAATTGACACCTCGGTCCTCTGTGGGAGTTGGCTTGCCTGCGATGGCATCACCTCGGAGTATCTGTAGCACCGAGTGGTCTGCATCGCGGGCAAGCCCGCTCCCACAGGGGGAGCGTCAATTCAGAGAATTAATCAGCGCGTCGAAACCGGGCGCTTGACCCACACTGGCGACAGGCTGCTACCACTGCCGGTGACGTACAGCACCGCGGCTTCGCCTCGTTCCAGGGCAACCGGTTTCACGTCGCCGACTTTGGTGGCGCCGTCGTACAGGGCCAGGCTGACTTTCACCGGGTTGATTTCACGCTCGCCACGGCCCTTGGCTGCCACAGACGGGACCACTTCGGTCTTGCCGTCGGCGGTTTTCAGGGTCAGGGCCTTGTCGCTGAGGTTCTGTACGCGAACCAGGGATTTCTGCTTGTTCTTGAACGGCGGCTCTTCGATCAATTGCGGTGCGCCGCTGGCGTTGTTGACCAGGGTGTAATAGTGGTCGCCGGCCAATTTCACTGGCAGGGTCTGGCTGCCGATCTTGGCGCTGTAATCGCCGCCCGGCATGAAGCTGAAGTCGGTGCTGGACAGCGGCGCGACTTCACTCAGGTTGGTGGTGCCAACAGTGGCGCTGACTTCAGCGTTGGCGGCGTTGTAGATGCGCACGAAGCTGGAGCCTTTCGGTGCGGTCGGGCCGTAGAGCGCGCCGTCACCGGCGAAGGCTTGCATCGACAGCACGCTCATGCCGGCGACGAGGGCAACTGCTTTTAAGGAGCGAGCGGCGAGACGGCGAGGAGTAGTAGTGAAAGTCATGGTGTACCTCTCTTTCAGTTTTGCGCCCGGTCGGGCGTCTCGGATTTAGTGTTTGCAGCTACGTTTTGTTGGCGTGCGCCGGCTTGTTTAAGCTCTGCGACCCACTGCGGGTCGGCGTCACCGATTTCGTTGTTCACAGGCAGATATCGTTCAGGGAACTCCCAGATCAGCACTTGTGGCGGGCTGTTCTTGAAGGCATCGCTTTTCAGGTAGCTGAGCATCGGCAGAATCGGGCCATGGCCGTCTTCGGCGTAATTGACCACGTCGCTGTGCAACGCTTCTTTCAGCGCACCGACGAAGTTCCAGTTCGGGTTGGCGCTGTAGCTGGTGCCAATCAGGGCCACCGGCACTTCAGTGTTGGCGAACAGGGCGTCATCACCGGCAGGCTGATCCTGGGCCGCCACAGTGTTGCGCTTCTGCAAAGGCTCCTGCGCCGGCATCAGGTTTTCGAACAGAGGGTCCAGCGGCAGGAACAAACGCAGGTCGCCCTTGTGCGTCACCTTCTCCGCAGGTTCGGTGACGAAGTTTTGCGGTTCGCCGCTGAGCGGAGCCTTGTCGGCGATGGTTTTGGCCAGAGTCTGGGCAGCGACTTGCGCGCCTTCCGGGGTCCAGTGGGTGTCGGTGCGCAGGAACACTTGCTGACCGTCTTGCTTGGCCTTTTGCATCGGGCCTAGCAGGTCGGGGGCGAGGATCTTGTCGGCCGCCACACGAGCGTGGAAGTCCTGGTACAGATTGGCGTGGATACTTGCCGGCTTCTCTTCACCCAGGTGTTCCGGGTACAGACGCGTCTTGGCTGGGACAATCGCCATCACCAGTTGCACACCTTGTTTTTTCAAGGTCTGGCGCACGCCTTCGACCAGCGCGTAGTTGCCCTGCAGGTTCAACTCTTCGTTGACGATCGGGTGGAACTCTTCATCGCTGTAGAGCCACTGATCGCGACCGAGCACCACGCCCGGACGCCCTTCATTGAACAGTTTGAAATCCAGCGCGGCCCAAAGGTTGGTGCCCAGGCGCTTGATCGGGAACTCGTCGTCGTAGTGCGTTTCGACGGCTTTGCTCCAGCGACCGTTGAGCACGGTCGCATCGGCGTTGGTACTGAAGCCGAAGAAGCTGCGTACCGACCACACGCCCAGGACCAGCAAGGTCACCAGGAACAGGGCGATGTAGAAGATGCGTAATGAGCGGGTCATAGTCAGATCCCTCAGAACTGGAAGTAAAGGAACGGCGAGAAGCTTTGCGCCGAGAGTTTGAGAATCGAGGCGATGAACAGCAGCAGTACGACGGCGCGCATCACGTAACGGGACCAGTCAGCGGTCCAGTAGGCCGGTTGCACAGTCGCTTCAACGCCGACGGTGTAACCCGGTTCGTGGATGCTGGCCGGGTTGTCACCCGGTACGGCTTTGATCATTCCAGGCGTAGCCGCGGCAGGGCCATCGGCCTCGACGTTGACGGCAGGCTTGGTCTTGACCGGTGGCCGGTTGGTGTAGAAATCACGCAGACCGAAGAACGCCAGGGTTGCGTAAGCCACCACCAGGGTTGCCACTTGCAGACCGGTGAGGCTGGCCTGGTTGAGTTCCGACAACGACCATTCGCCGAAGCTGAACATGGCGCCGTACATGCGACCGGCGACGTGCAGGTTCTCTGCGCGGAAGATCACCCAACCCATCACCACCAACAGGAAAGTCAGGGCCCAGCGGACCGGGTTGAAGCTGCGCGGCGAAGTGTTCAGGCCGAGGGCTTTTTCGATCGCCAGCCACATGCCGTGCCAGGCACCCCAGACGATGTAGGTGATGTTCGCGCCGTGCCACAGACCACCGAGCAGCATGGTCAGGAACAGGTTGCGATAGGTCATCAGCGTGCCTTTACGGTTACCGCCGAGGGTGATGTACAGATAGTCACGCAACCAGGTCGACAGGCTGATGTGCCAGCGACGCCAGAACTCGGTGATCGACTGGCTGATGTACGGCTGTTTGAAGTTTTCCATGAAGCGGAAACCCATCATCAAGCCCAGACCAATCGCCATGTCGCTGTAGCCGGAGAAGTCGAAGTACAGCTGCGCGGTGTAGGCCAGGGCGCCGAGCCAGGCATCGCCCGTGGTCGGGTTCTGCAAGGCGAAGCAATGGTCGGCCACCACCGCCAGGGTGTCGGCGATGAAGACCTTCTTGATGAAGCCCTGCATGAACCGCGTGGCACCTTCGGAGAACTTGTCGAGGGTGTGGGTGCGGTTGTTGAACTGGTCGGCCAGATCACGGAAACGCAACACGGGACCGGCGATCAAGTGCGGGAAGATCGCCACGAATGCGGCAAAGTCGATCAGGTTGCGGGTCGCCGGGGTATCACCACGGTAGACGTCGATGATGTAGCTGATGGACTCGAAGATGTAGAACGAGATCCCGATCGGCAATAGCACGTGGGTCAGGATGAACGGCGACAGACCGACCGAGGTCATCATCGCGTTGATGCTGTCCACGCCGAAGTTGGCGTACTTGAAGTAGCCGAGGATGCACAGGTCGACGCCCACGCCAAGGAGTAGCCAGCGCTGGGCCGGTTTGGTCCGAACGCCCGCCGCACCAACCTTCAGGCCGATCCAGTAGTTCCACAGCGTGACGGCTGCGAACAGCGCAAGGAAGTCCACACGCCACCAGGCGTAGAACACGTAGCTGGCGATCAGCAGCAGCAAGTTGCGATAGCGTATTCCGCTCAAGTAGTACATGCCGAGAAAGATCGGCAAGAACAGAAACAGGAACACGTTGGATGAAAATACCATCCCGATCTCTCCATGTTTAACCAACAGTCAAGGGCCGCAGCCCCCCCAAACCCCCCCGCCGAAAACCGGAGGGCTAACTCACTAAACTCAAACTCGACACCGACCCTGTGGGAGCGGGCTTGCCCGCGATAGCGGTGGGTCAGTCGACATCAATGCTGAATGTCAGATTGCAATCGCGGGCAAGCCCGCTCCCACAGGGTTTTGTATTGTTCCTAGGAACCTTTGCCTTTCTCGCTGGCCGGGTCGTAGACCTTGGTCAAATCCCCGCCGAGGCGGAAGGTCTTGAACGGCTGCATTTTGTGTTTCTGCGCCAGCACATCCGGCGTGCAGGTGTAGAGCGAGCAGAACGGTTCGAGCCAGGCAAATTTCGAGTCGACTTTGAGGTCGGTCATGTCCTGCTCTTTACCGTTCTTCTCCTCGAATTCATCCGGGTCTTCCACGCCTGCAAGCACGCGATCACCCAGGCGTTTCAAGGCACCGTTGTTTTCCTGACGCAAATCGACACCGTTGACCTGAGCGAAACTGGCGATCATCGCCAGTGGCGGCAGGGCATAGTTGTGATAGGCGAGGGCGCGTTGCTGGCGCTTGAGCTCGTTGGGCAGGAAGCCTTGGGCGTCGACCTGATTGACGCCGACCTTGTATTCCTTGACGGCCCAATCGAACAGATCGCGGCGGTTGGTGGCGACCGACGTGGCCATCACCGACCAGGCTGCCCAGTACGAGTGGTTGTTGGTTTGCTCGAGCGGCAGGTTGTCCCAATCGCTGACCACCTGATCAGCCATTTTGCTGAACCAGGCTTCAATCACTTGCGCTTCTTCCTGGTGGGTAGCCAGTGGGTGCGAGTCAGAGAACTTCAGGCGGACATAGGACGAAGCCATGCTGCCCAAGGCCCATTTGCGCATGGACTTGCCGGTATGGTTGAAGTCCTTGGACATCAACGCGTCGGCCTTCGCCCAGGCAGTCAACCAATTGAGGGTGCATTCCAGTTGTTCCGGACGACCGTCACGCATGAACTTCATCACTTGCTTGCTGGTGCTGCGCTCGATCTTGGTGATGTCGGCGGTGGTGTCGCGGAAGGCTTTTTCCGATGCCTCGTTCAGGGTCGAACGGGCCTTGTCGGAACCTTCGTATTTGCTGCGAAATTGCAGGGCACCGGTGTAGGGCGTCGGCATCGCTTCGCAGCCTTCACTCTTGTCGCCGGTTTTGACTTTTTCAATGGGTGCAAAGTAACCCTGGGGCGGGCGAAGTGGCGCGGCAGCCTGGGTGGCGCCGGCGCACATCGCCAGCGTCAGCAGGGAGGGCGCGAGTAACTTTTTCAGCGTTCGGGTTTGCATGCAGTTCATAAGAGGTAGCCTCATTGCCCGGCTTGAGCGGTACGCTGCTCGGCGCCGGAGAACACGTTGCGTTTGCAGATTTTCGCTTCGACTTTCTGAGGCGTGGTACCTGGTTTTTCAGGTCCCTGGACTTCGACAGCCAGCAGATTCTGCGAGGCCCAGTCTTCGTCCGTGCGCAACTCGAAGGCGAAACGCCCGTCGGTTTCGGATGTTTCCGGTTTGTCGATCTTGATGTCCTCGTGGCGCCCGTTCATGTACCAGAGGGTGGCTTGCAAGGTTTTCACCGAGGTGTCGGCGAAGCGGATATCGACCTGGTGACTGCTGTTGCGCAGGTCCAGGTTCTTGCTGTTGACCATCAATTCGTTTTTGCCCGGTTTCAGCGTGGCGCTGGCGCTCATCTGTGCATCTTTGCCTTCGCAACCGTTGTCCAGCAGCGCCATCATTTGGCGGTAGATGGTTTCCTGATCGAGGCGATAAAGCGGCGAGAATTCCCAGATGAGGATTTTCGGTGGTTTGGTCTGGAACTCTTCGCTGCCCAGGTACTGCAGCATCGAACCTTCGAAGCCACCACCGGGGAATGCCACGTTGAGAATGTCGGCGCCGATGGCCTCTTCGAGGAAACCGGCGAAGTTGTAGTTCTTGCCACTGTGGCTGGTGCCGACCAGGGTAATTTCCGGATTGCCGGAATCACTGAACAGATCGCCATCGCCCGCTTCGCCTTTTGGCTCGGTGGTGAACTGATCCATGTACTGGATCGCGTAGCTGGTGCCACAGAGTTGACCAGCCATGTTGTGTAACGTTCCGGTCTTGCCCATGCGACCCGACTTATGGGTCTCGAATTCACGCTTGGGAACGTCGGCGAAGGCCGGCAATTGCTTGACCTTCTCGGCGACAATTTTCGCTGTGCGTTGGGCGCCATACGGCGTCCAGTGTTGGTCGCCGCGGAAGTAGAAATCGTGAGCCGGCAGGGTGTCGGGCAGCGATTCGTTGGTCAGCGGCGACAGGTCCGGAACCACGTAGCCCATCTGCGCGAAACGCCCGAGCATGGTTTTGTAATTCCTCAGCGCCTTGTCGAAATCGTAGCTCGCCTTCTCTGCCGGGTTCAGCTTGTTGCGGTTCACCAGGCCACGGGTCGGCTGGTAAACGATGACCAGTTCCACGCCTTTGCTCTTGAACGCATCGTGCAGTTGTTTCATGCGTTTGTAGCCAGCGGGTGTGGTGTCGAATTCGGTGCGCAAGTCTTCTTGCGTACGGAACAGCCAATCGCCCTGCGCCTGCACCAGTGTGGTGAAGTTCTGCTGATAGCGGGTGGTGTAGTTCTTCGGGTCGTGGGCTTCGGGGCAGAGATTGCAGCAATCATCGGCCTTGAATTTTGGTGCGCTTACGCTGGCGGCGTTATCGGCGCGAACACCGCCGCTCGCCGCAAGAATGCCAGCGGTCAGGGCCGACAGGCTGAGTAATTTGATCAAGTGTGGGTGCATAAAATTATCCTCAGTCCCGCATTTCGGTCTGGCGTTCGACAGGGTCGATCAGCACGGCTTTCTGCTGGCGCACCAGCAGGTCGAGAATTTCATCCTGGCGCTCGCCAAGAATCCCCGAGAAGCTGATGCCGCTGGATTTGGTCGGGGCGAGCATCGACACGCGATACAACTCCACGCTCAACGGCGAGTCGATCGACAGTGGTCCGCTGCCATTGGCGGCCAGTTCACCGCCGACCACGATCAGCGACACCTGGGCATCGAACGGATCGAGCTTGATGTCCCGGTCGGTGTCGCTCAGGTCTTTGATGTGCCCGTAGACACCGGTCAGGCCGTTGGCCATCGAGACGTTTTCATACAGGCGAATGTTCACGCTGTTACGAATACGGATGCCGTGGCGCTTGTTGTTGATCACCTTGTTGCCCCACAACAGGTTGTCGGCACTCTCGTAGAGGGTGATGCCGTCGGTGTGGTTCTTGTAGATCTCGTTGTAGGCGATCAGGTTGTTCACACTGTTACGGTCGATCACCAGACCCGACAACTTGTTGTCGTAGCTGCGGTTGTTGAAGATGAAGCTGTCATTGACCTCACGGGAAATAATGATCCCGTGCTTCTTCTTGGTCCCGTACACCGTGTTGTCGGCGATGATCAGACCGTGGGAACGGTCATGGGGGTCGATGCCGTAGACGATGTTGTCTTTGTAGGTGTTGCCCTTGACCACGAAGTCGCGGGTTTCGTAGCAGTAGAAGCCGTACCACATGTCCGAGAACTCGGAGCCGACGATCCAGCCGGACGGTTCCGGGCGCTTGAGCACCTTGGCCATGTTCGGCGTGTATTGCGAAATACTCACGCCGTAGGACTTACTGTTGGCGTAACCGAAACTGGCGATCTTGCTGTTGGCAATGTAGGTCTCGGTGCCACCCCAGGACAGCAGGAACGGACGGAATTCCTTGGGCGACTTGAAGGCCGCCGGGCCGTTTGCCTTCTCGCTCCAGCCGGTGATTTTGGTATCACGCACGAACAGCTGGCCGTCGTTGACCAGGAACGAACCGGCCTCTTGGGACAGGCGCAATTCCTGGGTCTGCTTGTCGATTTCCAGAATGCCCTTGTTACCCACCACGATCGGCAACTTCGCCAGGAATACACCCGGCGAGGTTTCGCTGAAGTACTGCTTGGGCAACTTCTTCGCCAGGTCCTTGAGGTTCATGTAGCCGTCGTCAACGAAGATCGCCTGCGGGATGCCGTGCTGACGCACCACCCATTCGGCCATCTTGTTGTCGCCGCCGATGAAGTCCTTCAGGGCGTTTTCCTGCATCATCCGGCGCACGCTGATCTTGCCGGGTTTGGTGCGCACGACTTTCGCGGCGATGGCTTCGGCGGTGTAGCCAGAGGTGTCCGGCAGTGTCGGCTTGGCCAAGTCCAGCGGCGCGGTTGGCGCGCTGCTGACGGTGTAGGTCTTGGCCTGTTGCAGCCCCTTGGCCATGGTCGTCGGTTTTCCCGCTTGCACGGGCTTGGCCGGTTCGACGGTGGCGAAGGCCGCTGCGCTGGCGAGCAGCAGCGCGCCGGCCAGCAGGCTGATCGAGCCTTTCTTGGCGCTGTTCATGTCGGGCACTCCCTTCGCGGTTTGCATCAGAAGCGCCAGACCACGTCGACAAACGCGCGGTGCATGTACGAGTCGACTTCTTTGCCATAGGCATCGCCAGGCTTGAACACACCGCCACGGAACCGCACCAGAGCCGAAGGCTCGTCGATCGACTGGCTCAACGCCGCCGGCAACAGGCCTTGCTTGAAGTACTTGGTGACCACCAGGTCCATTTCCTGACCGAGGTCTTTGTTGCCATCTTCCAGCGGCAGCGAGGTGCTGGAGAGGATTGCGCCGGTCACGTCGTCGGTATTGTTTTCGACGGCGTTGATGCCGTTGCTGCCCACCGGCTTGTTGCCGTCCACACGCCAGAACTTGTGGTAGATCAGACTGGCGTCGTATTCGTCGTTGAGCATCCACGAGCCGAACAGGGTAGCGGTCTGCATGTTGTTCATCTCGCCACGGAAGGCTTCGCCGAAACGGTGAACCCGCGAGCGTGTACCGGTGTAGTTCGAGCGATTGCTTTCCAGGCCGGTCTGTTCGTACTCGGCGCTGGCACGGGCATAGGCCGCACCGACTTGCCACTGCGGATCGAGGCGCAAACGCAGGCCAATATCAGTGGCCCAGCCATTGAGGTCTTCACCGCGTTTGGCTTCGGTCGGGCGCGTGCCATCGGCGTTCAGCGGGTTGACCGTGTCGGTGTCGCCGCTCATGCCGGTGATGCTGCCCCAGTAGTTGACGGTGTTGGTGTTGCGCCAGTTATAGGCGTCGCTGTCGGCGGTGAGGCCGAGCCAGCTGATGTCACCGTTCTGTTTTTTATCCAGCGAATCGCCGGCAACGCCCGGCTCCGGGTAGTCGAGCTTGCCGTCATCGTGGGTGTGATGACCGCGAATGCCGACCCAGTTACCCGGCGACCATTGAGTGGCAACGTCGCCGAAAACGTGCAGGCGATCTTCGTCTTTGGGTGCCAGCTCTTTCAAGTCAGTGCGGTATTCGCTGAAGCGTTCGGCGATACCGACGTTGGCGCGCAACAGGGTGGTGTCGAAGGTCCAGTTCAGGGCTTCGATGTTGGTGTCGCGCCATTGGCCGTCGTCGTTGCGCAGGCGTTGGCGACCGAGCTTGAGGATCTCGCCAGGGTAGGGCGTGAGGCCGCTGTAGCCGACCCAGAACTCGCGCATCGCCAAGTAGTTCTTCTTGGTTTTGCGATCACCGTTGTCGGTGGTCTGGGTACCGTCGCTGTCGGACTGTTGCAGGGTATCCGTTTCGATGATGTCGGTGGACGTCACGGCCTGGCCCATGGCGTAGGCGCTCCACGCGCCGCTTTCGCCGTACACCCATGGACGCAGGTCGAGGCCGACGCCGGAAACGTCACCGCCACTGGCAGTGCCCAGGTCACGGTCGTCTTCGGACTGGCCGGTAACTTTGACTTCGAGGCCGAAATTCTTGTCTTCGGTCAGGGCCGCCAGGGTCGGGCACGACCACAGCAGGGCGAATGTCAGGCCAATACCGGCCTTCACGAATGGATTGAGCTTCATAGGGATTCCTCGCCGTCTTCTTCTTGCAGGGCGTGCAGTTCCAGCGTGTCCGGACTCACGGCACTACGAATGGCCTGTTCTTGTTTCAACAGGCGTTGGGCCTCGGCCAGCCGGTCAGGCGGCAGTTGCGCTTCGATTGTTTGCGCAAGCTCATTGGCTTGTGGGGTGTTTTGAGCCTTCGCCAATTGGCTGAAGACATAAGCGTTGACCGGGTCGGGTCGGGTGCCCTTGCCTTGGGAGAACAGTTGGGCAATGGCGAAATCGGCGCTGTTCTGGCCGTTACGCGCAGCGGTCAGCAAGTGATCCAGGGCTTTTTGCGGATAGACCTTGCCCAGATAACCACGACGGTAAATCTGGCCGAGGTAGTAATCGGCGGCGACTTCCCGGCCGACGGCTTTCTTGAAGTGCTCTTCGGCGACCTTGGCGTCGGCCGGCACCATTTTGCCTTCGAAGTACAGCTTGCCCAGCAACAGTTCGGCACGCGGCTGATCAGCGGCGCGGCCGTTGTCCAGGTACTTCATCATGGTGTCGACGTCGCCCAGTTCCGGGAAGTCGTAGAGCAATTGCGCGAGGCTGACCCAGGATGCCGGGTAGCCAGGTGCGATGCCTTCGAGCAGCGACTGAGCGGTTTTCTCGTCGGTCTTGCCCAGGCTTGCATCGCCCAGTACGCGAGCCACGCTGTCCACACGTTGCGCAGTGACGACGCCACGGCTGTGACCCGCCTGCATCTGCTTGATCAGTTCAGCCTGTTGCTCTGGCTGGCCGCGTTTCTGATAGACCGTGGCCAGTTCGACGTAGCAGATGTCGGTGGTGTTCAACGCTGCTTTGCAGATCTTTTCCACGTCATCCAGGTGTTGGTCGTAAGTGCCCTGGGTGCGATAGAGCAGCACTTGCGCCAGACCGGCTTCCGGTTTGCCTTCGGTGCGCCATTGGCTGATCTGCTGCTGCGCGTTGACGTTCGGGAAACTGTGCGGGTATTGCAGGTACAGCATCGCCAGCGGGATCAGGGTGTTGCCTTCGCCATTGGCCGAGGCTTTCTTCAACAGCGCTTCGGCTTCGTGGTGTTCGGCTTCGGTGGCACCGGGTTTGGCCACCAGCAGACGACCCAGGCGAGCCTGAGCCCGCGGCGAGACGCTGGCCGCGGCGCGGTAAGTCGCCTCGGCCTTTTTGATTTGCGCCGGGTCACGGCTGTCGACCTGCAGATCGGCCAGACCGACCTGAGCTTCGCTGTAACCCAGGTCTGCCAGCTGCTGATAATTCTGCGCCGCCAGCGTGGTGTCGCCACGCTTGAGGGCTTCATTGGCCAGACGCTGGTCGGGCAGGCCGGCACAGCCGGCCAGGCTCACGGCCAAAGCCAGCGAGCACACCACATAACTACTGTGGGAGCGGGCTTGCCCGCGATTCAGGCGGCTCGGTGCTTCAGAAATACCGCGCTGATCCAATCGCGGGCAAGCCCGCTCCCACAGGAGTCGCGGTGTTTTCAGGAGACTGATGATCGTCACGGGCATGTCCTCTGTTTAAAGACCGGCGGCCATGGCTTTGTTGATCAGCCAGCTCAGGTTCGGGCCACGGGTGCTGTTCACTTCCACCGGGCGACCGGCGAAGGCGCTGTCCAGCGGCTCGTCAGGTTTGATCTGCACGCGGATGTCGGATGACAGGTCGGCGCTTTTCAGGCTGGTGCTGCTGACGATCTTGCCGGTACGGGTTTGATCTTCACCGGCGATCTGGAAGCTGACGGTGGTGCCAGGACGCACGTCGCCGAACTGGCGATAGGAGAAGCGCGCTTCAACGTTGGCTTCGGTGTTACGCGGCACCAGTTGGAAGATCACGTCGCCTTTGCTGGCGTACTGACCGTTAGCCACCAGTTGCTGAGACACGGTGCAATCGCACGGCGACGTCAGGGTGCCGGTCATTTGCTTGCCGAACAGTTCTTCAACCTTGGATGGTTGCAGTTGACCTTCGTCCAGATGGCCCTTGAGTACGTCGAGCATGCTGGTGCTGAAGGTCGCCAGCGGTGCGCCTTTAGCGGCAACGCCGTCAGCCTTGATCAGGCTCTGCACGGTGCCGTCGCGTGGCATGGTGATGTTCATCCCCTGCACGCTGACCAGACCGGCCTGGGCGTGGCTGACGAAGTACATGCCGTACACCGATTTGAAAATGAAACCGAACGCCACCAGGCCGACCACGAAGATACCGGCGCTGAAGGTCACCGCTTTCAGACGGCCCAGCGGGGTCATGCCGTGGCCGCCATCCTTGACCTTGCGCGCCTTGGTGAAGTTGTCGCGCTGCAGGGTCGCCAGCATTTCACCCACGCTGACGATGTCGCCGGCCAGGTGCGAGGTGATCAGGTGGCGCAGGGTGGAAATGTCACGGGGTTCCAGGTTCTGGAACTGGCAACCGGTGCGACCGGTCTGGCGATCCACGGAGCGGATTTGCAATTCCACGTCCATGGCCAGGCCGAGGTTATCGATCACGAATTGCAGGCGGGCCTTGTGCACATCGCCGACCTTCAGCGGCAGCTGACCGGCGTTGAACGCCAGGCCGCCAGCGGAGAGGTCGATGAGCCGGGCTTCAACCGGAGTCCGGTCTGGACCGAAGAAACGCAGCTTGGCCGGGATTTTCACGCGAGCGTGTTGGCGCTGGGCTTCGGATTCGTGCACTACGTTGGAGTTGACGGCGGTATTCATATGGGCGATTTCCTAGTTAATTCAGGCGAGTTCGGTCAGACCATCAGCAGCAGCACGGCGACAAAAATGCTGCCGGCGGAGAAGGTCATGGTCCGAGACGACCAAGTGTTGAACCAACCTTGAAAGCTGGCGAGATCACGGGTCAGAGAAGTGGGCTGGCGACTCCAGGACTGTCGGTCGAGGCGGAAGAACACGTAGATCTTCACCAGCGCGCCGACGATCTGGTTGTAATAGAGAATCGCCGGGTAAGCCGGGCCGATCCGGTGACCGGAGCAGGACAGCAGCACGGTCAGGATCAGGCGGGTGATGCCGATCCACAGCAGGTAAACCAGGATGAACGCGCTGCCGTACTTGAAGGTGGCGAGGAGTGCCACGGTCAGGCCCAGCAAGGACGTCCACATCGATACACGCTGATCGAACAGCACCACCGACGTGAACAGGCCGAGACGTTTCATCCCCAGGCCCAGGGCGCGGGAGTTCTGCCGCAGGTTGTTGCCGTACCAGCGGAACATCAGTTTGCGACTGGCCTTGATGAAGCTCTTTTCCGGCGGGTGTTCCACGGTATGGATCGCGGCATCCGGCACGTAAAACGTGTCGTAGCCCAGACGCATCAAGCTGAACCAGCTCGACTTGTCGTCACCGGTCAGGAACTTGAAGCGGCCCAGGCGCCAGTGTTGCAGCGAGTCGCTTTCCACATCGGCGATGAAGTCCGGGTTGGTGACCACGGTGGCGCGGAATACCGACATCCGGCCGGTCATGGTCAACACGCGCTTGGACAGGGCCATGGAGCACATGTTGATGTGGCGCTGGGCGAATCGCAGTTTGTGCCATTCGCTCATGATGTAGCCGCCGCGTACTTCGCAGAACTCGTTGGTGGTCAGGCCGCCGACATTGCCGAACAGCTGGAACCACGGCACGGTCTTGAGCACTACGCCTTCAGCCAGCACGGTGTCGCCATCGATCACGGCAACCACGGCGCGGTCGTCCGGCAGGTGGCGCGAGATGGCGCGGAAACCGTAAGCCAGGCCATCGCGCTTGCCGGTGCCGGGAATGCGCACGAAGTCGAGCTTGACCCGTGGCGGTGGGTTCATGCGTTTCCAGAGGCTCTTGACCAGCAGCTCATCGGACATTTCGACGATGGAGCAGACCACGGTGGTCGGCAGTTCGCAGTCGATGGCCTCGCGGATCACCGAGCTGTAGACCTGAGCGGTGGTCAGCGCGTCGATACGGAAGCTGGTGACCATCAGAAATACATGGGACGGGTCTGCCGCTTTGCCCAGCTTGCGCACTTTGCGCCGCAGGTGCGGGTAGACCACGTACAGAAACAGCATGCCGCGCAGAAAGTGCGTGGCACCCATCGAGTAGCGCCAGATACCGACGATACCGATCAGGAAGATGAAGTCCTTCGACTCGGAGTCGAACGTGGACGCAGGCAGCGCCATGGCGATGCCCATCAGTAAACTTAGGTAAAACAGCCAACCGGCGGCCTGAAGTAGGCCGTGCTTTAGCCTGTGCATAATCTGCATCCGTCTCGATCTCGGGCGAGCCTGTGGGGTGGCCCGATGGGGTTAAGGCAGGCGTAGAAAGCCAAGTCGATCTCATCAGACCTGTAGGAGCGAGGCTTGCCCGCGAAGGCGGCGTACCTGACACATCACGTCGCCTGGTTCGCCGGCAAGCCTGGCTCCTACGAGGAAGGTGTGTTACCAGCAGATGCCTTCAGTCCGGCCGCTCACGCTGGTGGCTTTGGACATGAAGCCAACCAGGTCGACCACTTGCTTGCCGTGTGGAGCTTCCAGCGCCAGGGCGCGGAATTTCTCGTCACGGTTGCCGAGGATGATCACGTCGGAGTTTGCGATCACATCGTCGAAGTCGGCGTTGAGCAAGGACGAGACGTGAGGGATCTTCGACTCGATGTAATCCTTGTTCGCACCGTGGACACGGGCGTATTCGACGTTGCTGTCGTAGATGCTCAGGTCGTAACCCTTGCCGATCAGCATTTCCGCCAGATCAACCAGCGGGCTTTCGCGAAGGTCGTCGGTGCCGGCCTTGAAGCTCAGACCCAGCAGGGCGACTTTGCGCTTGTCGTGGCTGGAGACGATGTCGAACGCGTTCTGCACCTGGGACTCGTTACTGCGCATCAGCGAGTTGAGCAGCGGTGCTTCCACGTCCAGGGAACCGGCGCGGTAGGTCAGGGCGCGCACGTCTTTTGGCAGGCAAGAGCCGCCGAACGCAAAGCCTGGGCGCATGTAGTACTGGGACAGGTTCAGTGTCTTGTCCTGGCAGACCACTTCCATCACTTCGCGACCGTCAACACCGACGGCCTTGGCGATGTTGCCGATCTCGTTGGCGAAGGTCACCTTGGTGGCGTGCCACACGTTGCAGGTGTACTTGATCATCTCGGCAACGGCGATGTCCTTGCGGATGATCGGTGCGTCGAGTTCTTCGTACAGCGATTGCAGAACGTCACCCGAAGCCTTGTCGAACTCGCCGATAACGGTCATTGGCGGCAGATCGTAATCGGCGATCGCGGTGCTTTCACGCAGGAACTCAGGGTTGACCGCTACGCCGAAATCGACGCCGGCTTTTTTGCCGGAGCAGTCTTCGAGGATCGGGATCACCACGTTTGCCACGGTGCCCGGCAGGACGGTGCTGCGAACCACGATGGTGTGGCGGGTGGTCTTGTCACGCAGGACAAAACCGATCTCGCGGCACACGGCTTCGATGTAGTTCAGTTCCAGATCGCCGTTCTTCTTGCTCGGCGTGCCGACGCAGATCATCGACAGGTCGGTGTCGCGAATCGCCTCGGCGAAGTTGGTCGTGCCGCGCAATTTGCCCGTCTCGATGCCCTTCTGCAGAAGTTCGCCCAAACCCGGTTCAACGATCGGCGATTTGCCGGCGTTGATCATATCGATTTTGTCTTTGGCAACATCGACGCCAACGACGTCATGGCCCCGTGCAGACAGGCAACCGGCACATACTGCGCCGACGTAACCCAAACCAAATATGCTGATGCGCATCGCAATTACCTCTCAGTTAATCAAACCTGTGTTCATCAAGCCATTACATGGCCGGATTTAATGGTGTTCAGCGGTCATAGTGCACTCGCAAGTGCGACTTAAAGGCGCCACAATGCCGTGTGCAGGCATACTAAGTTCCGAGTGTCTAAATAAATGCACTCAAGATGTGCGCAGCCAGGTCTTATTGTTATGACGTGCCCTGTTATGCAGCCGATCCTCTTTTCTGAAGACTTCCGTGCAAAGGTCTTGCGCGCTCAATGCCAGGCCCGAAAGCCCGTAAATCAAGCGGTTGGGTGCTCAGGTGAGCACGTTTATAGGGGCGCAGCCGTGGCCTTGTAGGGGATAGTAATGGTGCGTTATCTCCTGTCCTTCATGTGTTGCCCAAATAAGTGATCAGTAAGCCAAAGTAAGTGTGACAACTTCGCTACATCGATCTCTTGTCTGTGTAAGTTATCTCGCACAATCACCGAGAGAATCGTTACCGGTGGTATGAGCGGCGCATTTGGACATAGTTCCTGTCCGCCCATCGCGAATTCTGAAATTTCTTGAAATATTGAAAAAGATGGCACTGCTTTCATATTGATAGCACTTGCCATTTGGCCCTTTATATATGGGGCGATTGTCGCGCTGGATATGTTTTTGCCACTACGAGTAAAAAATTTCAGTGCCACTACTGAAAAAAATGATCAATGTCGAGTGAAACTAAAGTTAGAAAATGGAGTGCTTGAATATTGGCGCCAATAAAACGGCGAAAAGGAAAGGATTGTTCGACGATCAAAGGGGGCGCGCACGACGAAGTAAGGGGTGTCGTGCGCTGACTTAGTGCAGGCTCTATTACTCCGGAGCGTGATCTCGCAGGAACACCAGATTGTCCGGTTTAGACTGTTCGGCGCTGTAGCGATAACCCTGAACGTCGAACTGCTTGAGGGCGACCGGGTCATTGATGCGTTCTTCAATGACGAAGCGACTCATCATCCCGCGGGCCTTTTTCGCGTAGAAGCTGATGATTTTGTACTGGCCGTTCTTCAGATCCTTGAACTCGGTATTGATGATGCGCGCGTTCAAGGCACTGCGTTTGACCGCCGAGAAGTACTCGTTGGAGGCCAGGTTCAGCAGCACGTCATCGCCTTGATCGGCCAAGGCTTCGTTCAGCCATTCGCTGATCCGCGTACCCCAGAAGGCGTACAAGTCCTTGCCACGGGCATTGGCCAGTTTGGTGCCCATCTCCAGCCGATAGGGCTGCATCAGATCCAAGGGGCGCAACAGGCCATACAGGCCGGAGAGCATGCGCAAGTGCTGCTGGGCGTAATCGAAATCGGCTTCGCTGAAAGTTTGTGCATTCAGGCCGGTGTACACATCGCCCTTGAATGCCAGCAACGCCTGCTTGGCGTTGGCTGGGGTGAAGGCCGGGGTCCAGCTGCCGAAACGCGCGGCATTGAGACCGCCGATCTTGTCGGAGACGTGCATCAGCTCGCTGATCTGCGCCGGTGTCAGGTCGCGCAGTTGCAGGATCAGTTCCTGGGAATGGTCGAGGTATTGCGGCTGAGTGAAGCGCTGGGTCGCCGGCGGTGTTTCGTAATCGAGGGTCTTGGCGGGGGAAATCACCATCAGCATGAAGTCGTCTCCTTTAATCGTGGGGGCGATTCTAGGGGGTTGTCCTCGTTGACTCCAGCTATGGGTGTCATAGGTGATCGGTGGTGTAACCAGGTTTTGTCACAGAGAGATCCTGTGGCGAGGGAGCTTGCTCCCGCTCGAGCGCGAAGCGGTCGCAATACAGGCGCATGTGTTTTTTCTGAAGGAATGCATGTGTTGGTTTGAGGGCTGCTTCGCAGCCCAGCGGGAGCAAGCTCCCTCGCCACAATGAGATCGGCTGCTGCTGCGGGAATGTGAGCGGGATCGGCTATAGTGCCGCGCGGGTTTTGTTATGGAGACATCCCATTGCGTATCGTTTTTTTATTCTCGGCCTGGCTCTTGAGTTTTGGTGCCATCGCCGCGCCGGGCGATGTGGCGACGCTGGATCGCAGCACCTGGCCTGAGCTGCTCAGCAGCCCGACGCTGTTTGACGTCGCCTCGCGGGCCGAAATCCTCATGTTTGCCCGGGTTCTGCTGGCCAGTGAGTCGCTGGATGAAGCGAGCCTGGCTCAACGCCTGGGCCTGCGCACCCTCAATCTGGAGTCGGTCAACCAACTGCGCCAACGCCTGTGGCAGCGTTTGCTGACCAATTACAACTTCGCCCAGCAGAGTTGCGATCAGGATGCCTCCTTCTGTTTCCTGGTCGAGGACATGGCCACCTTGCGTGAGCAAGCGGCGAAGTTTCAGGTGAGCGACGACAGCTATTACATCAAGTGGGCCGAGCCGAGCCGGTTGTTCCATGCCCAGTACCTGGACGAGCAGTTACGCAAGGCCGCGCTGTTTCCGCAGACCAGCAGCGAAGTCGATCGTTTTGGCGACTATGAGCGCAATGGCGAGGCCATGAATGATCGTCTGTTTCTGCTGACCTTCGACAGCGCCGCCAATGCCACGCCAGATAACACAGTCTGGGTCACCGAGTACCTGCGCAAATCCAGCATGAGCGCTACGTTCTTCGTCCTCGGCAAGGACATCCAGGCCCGCCTGGCCGATCGTTCGGTGGCCAGCCTGCAAGGGACTTATTCGCAGCAATGCGTTGGCGTGCAAGGCTGGGAGTTCCGCTCCCACAGCCACTGGCAAGACTGGCAGGACTCGGTGCGACGCAGCGTCGAGCTGATCAAAGGCAAGCTGCCGGAGAATTACGTGCCGCTGTTTCGCCCGCCCGAGGGGCAGCGTCGATCCGATGCCGAGGGCTTTTTCACGTCTCAGGGCTTGCGGGTGGCATTGTGGGACATCGATGCCCAGGACGGCGCCGGCAAGCTCAAGGGCAGCCAGAGCGCACAACGAGTGTTAACCCTGATGCTGCTGTGGCGGCACGGGGTGATCAATTTCAATGTGAAGCAGGATGCGCTGAAAACGGCGATGCCCTGGCTTATTACGCAAACGGCGCCAAGCGGGATCGGTTGGGCAGACTGTCAGGACGCGTTTCGCTGAAAACGGCAAAAGGCCGTAAACATTGAGCCAAGAGCGATTTCTGGAGGGAAATAGGTGCAGGCGGACTTCCGACTTTAACGGCACATTGCCTGCACGCCAAGGGCTATTCGTCACTCTGAAAAATAAACTTCAAAAAAGCGTCAAAGTGCTTTTTTCTGTCACAGGTTTTGGGGTATTACGAAGACAGACCGCCGAAACCTGCAACACAGGTGGCGTCTCCCAAGACCCCAGTTTGTGTGCAGTTCACTTGACTCCTCGCAGGTGAATTCGGCGGCCACTTCGAGGCGCAGCACCGTCATGGTATTGCGTCGACTGGCTCCCACAAAGGTGACCGAGTATGGATGATCACGGACGTAGCCCTTCTTCCAACCAGCCAATCCTTTATGTACTCGATACCAACGTATTGATTCACGATCCAAACGCCCTGCTTAATTTCGAAGAACACCACGTCGCCATCCCGATGACCGTGCTTGAAGAGCTGGATAAGCTCAAGAGCGGGCATCACAGCGTTGCCGCGGAATGCCGCCAGGCGATTCGCCTGATCGACAAGACGTTGGGCGATGCCAGCCCCGAAGACGTTGAACTCGGCGTACCGATCCAGCGCGGCAAGAGTGGGCCCAAGGGTTTGCTGTCAATTCTGATGAGCAAGCGCACTGAGCCGAACATCATTCTGCCGGAGCATCTGAACGACAACATCATCATCAACCAGTTGATCGACCTGCGGGCGCGCGATGCAAAACTGCCTGTGGTGCTGGTCACAAAAGACATCAACATGCGCCTCAAGGCCCGGGCTTGCGGGATTGCGGCCGAGGACTACAGTACCGACCAGTTGGTCGACGACGTTTCGTTGCTGCCCAACGGTTATCACAACATGACCGGTTCGTTCTGGGATCGGGTGAGCAAAGTAGAAACCCGGCAGGATCATGGTCGCACCTGGCACCAGGTGCAGCTGATCGACAACCTGCCTGCGGTACACGTCAACGAGTTCATCATCGACGAACAGGGCTTTGTTGGCTGGATCAAGGAAATCCAGGTCGACAAGTTGCTGATCCTCGACCTGCATCAGGAGCCTCTGTTGCACCAGGAAGCCTGGGGCCTGAAACCGCGTGACATCTATCAGAGCCTGGCGCTGTACGCCTTGCTTGATCCGGACATCCACCTGGTCAACCTGTCCGGCGCGGCCGGTTCCGGTAAAACCATCCTGGCCCTGGCGGCGGCCATCGAGCAGACCATGGTCAGCAAACGCTACCGGCGCATTATCGCCACCCGCAGCGTACAGGGGCTGGACCAGGAAATCGGCTTCCTGCCTGGCACTGAAGCGGAAAAAATGGAGCCTTGGCTCGGCGCCATCACCGACAACCTCGAAGCGCTGCACATGGACGACGAAAACACCCATGGCAGCGTCGATTACATCCTCAGCAAAGTGCCGTTGCAGTTCAAATCCCTCAACTACATCCGAGGCCGCAGCTTCCAGCAGAGTCTGATCCTGATCGATGAATGCCAGAACCTTACGCCGCACCAGATGAAAACCATCATCACCCGTGCCGGCGCCGGTTCCAAAGTGGTGTGCCTGGGCAACCTGGCACAGATCGACACCCCTTACCTGTCCGCGACCAGTTCCGGGCTGACATACCTGACAGAACGCTTCAAGGATTTCCCCAACGGTGTGCACATCACCCTGCAAGGGGTGCCACGCTCGATTCTGGCCGAATACGCCGAATCGCACCTGTAGCCCTCACCAGAACCGGGCGGCCCAAAGCCGCCCGTTTTTTTATGCCCAATACATAACCTGTGGGAGCGTGGCTTGCCCGCGATGCAGGCACTGCGGTGTAACAGGTACACCGCGCTGATGCCATCGCGGGCAAGCCACGCTCCCACAGGGTTCAATGTGAATGCATAATCAAACGTGCGGGAATTTGACCCACAGGTTTACAATCGATGCTCCTGATCAGGAGTATCCCTGTGCTGACTCATCTCGATTCCCAAGGTCGCGCCCATATGGTCGACGTCACTGAAAAAAACGTGACGTACCGTGAAGCAACGGCCCAAGCGCTGGTGCGCATGCTGCCCGAAACCCTGCAGTTGATTGTCACGGGCGGCCATCCCAAGGGTGACGTGTTCGCCGTGGCGCGGATTGCCGGCATCCAGGCGGCGAAGAAAACCAGCGATCTGATTCCTCTGTGCCACCCGTTGATGCTCACCGGCGTCAAGGTTGAACTCAGTGCCGAAGGCGACGACACCGTGCGCATCGTGGCGCGCTGCAAGTTGTCCGGGCAGACCGGCGTCGAAATGGAAGCGCTGACCGCCGCCAGCGTCGCGGCGCTGACCATTTATGACATGTGCAAGGCCGTGGATCGCGGCATGACCATCGAGAGCGTGCGGCTGCTGGAGAAACTCGGCGGCAAGAGCGGCCATTTCCAGGCGGATCAGCCATGAACGTTACTGTGAAGTTTTTCGCCCGTTACCGTGAAGCACTCGGCGTGGACTCGGTGAAGGTCGAAGGTGATTTCGCCACGGTCGAGGATGTGCGCGCGCTGCTGGCCCAACGTGACGGCGCCGAGGTACTGAGCGAGCAAAACCTGATGTGTGCCCGCAACGAAGACCTCTGCCAGCTCGACGAACCGGTGAGCGATGGCGATGAAGTGGCGTTTTTTCCGACCGTGACCGGGGGCTGAGCCATGGCGATTCGCGTGCAGTCCACACCGTTCGATCCGGGCGCCGAAGTCAACGCCATGCACGCGGCCAATGTGGGCGTTGGTGCGGTCGTGAGTTTTGTCGGCTACGTGCGCGACTTCAATGACGGCCTCGATGTCGCCGGGATGTTTCTGGAGCACTACCCGGGCATGACAGAAAAAGCCCTGGGCAAGATTGCCGCGGAGGCCGAGCAGCGCTGGCCACTGTTGAAGCTGGAAGTGTTGCACCGCATCGGCGCGCTTGAGCCGGGCGAGCCGATCGTTTTCGTCGGCGCCGCCAGCGCCCACCGTCAGGCGGCGTTCGATGCCTGTGCCTTTGTCATGGACTATCTGAAAACCCGCGCGCCGTTCTGGAAGAAAGAAAATACCCGTAATGGGCCGCGTTGGGTGGAAGGGCGTGACAGCGATCATGCGGCGGCGGATCGGTGGAAGCAGTAAGCAACCCGATCTGTCTTCAGGGGCTCGATTCTTGAAAACACTGGAAAGTTAATCCGTCCTTAACCGGTTTATCGTTTATTCCTTGTGGCGAGCGAGCTTGCTCGCGTTGGGCTGCGTAGCGGCCCCAAAAATCTGAGTGCTACGCACTCAAGCGGGAGCAAGCTCCCTCGCCACGGGTTTCTCACTGACTCAAGACTCTCCGTGACAGCATTGGCGTCAGAAGGCCGGGTTCAGGGGCGGTTCAAGGCTCTCAAGGATCGGGTCAGCGTGTAGACTTCCGGACAACCGATATCCACGGACACAAAAGGCAAAGCAATGAGCGAGGAAACCATGCGGTTGGGACGTGAGCGGCGCTATCTGGTGTTGCTGGGCATTATCTGCCTGGCGCTGATCGGTGGCGCGCTGTACATGCAAGTGGCTCTGGGCGAGGCACCGTGCCCGCTGTGCATCCTGCAACGCTACGCGTTGTTGCTGATTGCGCTGTTCGCCTTTATCGGCGCAGCGACGCGCACCCGCCGCAGCGTCACGCTGTTCGAAACGTTGGTGGTGATCTGCGCCATTGCGGGCGCCGGGGTGGCCGGGCATCACGTCTATACCCAGTTTTATCCGGCGGTCAGTTGCGGTATCGATGTGCTGCAGCCAATCGTCGACGGCCTGCCGCTGGCGAAGATCTTCCCGCTGGGCTTCCAGGTCGATGGCTTCTGCTCTACGCCGTACCCGCCGATCCTCGGCTTGTCCCTGGCACAGTGGGCGCTGCTGGCGTTCGTGCTGATCGTGGTGCTGGTGCCGCTGCTCATATCGCGTAACCGCAAAGCCCTGCGCTGAGTCTGTACGCCATACCGATACAGGCAAAAAAACGCCCTGGTTCTCGTTGAGAGGCCGGGGCGTTTTGCATATTCGCAGGTCAGGTAAAAAGACCTTGATGCTCGACAAGGAAGGGTGCGACACGTATGCGACATGTTGTCACAGCTTGAGTGTCGCAAGGCATTTCAAATCGCTGATTCAGGGCATCGCTTCGCGGCAAAAACCTGCTCTTCCAGGCACTGTCGGTTTCAGCGCTCGTCAGTCGAAACAGGCAGTTTTAACAGGGCCTGGCAAATTGGCAAAGCCCTTGTCACATAGGGGGTAGAGCAGGGTCGAAGGCGAGCGCAGAGCCTTGGAAGCTGTCTGAACTTCGCGTGGTAGACCTACTATTTTTGGTGTTTTTGTTGAGAATGAATTTCGATACCATGGCGCACTTTTGCAAAAGCCGTGAATGATTGTTGTCGGATCGGATATAAATTATTTCGGGATGAGACATGGTTTATGAATCGTTACATATCTACAATCGCCCGCACTGAATTCCCGGCACTGCTCACCCTTACTCAGGTGCATGAGCAGAACCAGGGTGTCGAGAGGTCTGATGGCTTCATGCGACTCCCAGGTGTCGGTGCCTTCCGACGATCCGCACCAAATGGAATTGGTCTGTAACAAGGCCCTTGACCACGAATTCGAATAAGAACTCACCGCAGGCCCAGCAATTGTCGAACAGCGTCTGACGCGCGACGGGCAGGCCCTTATTCAATCCAAGAAAAATGCCAACCCTTGGCAGGGTGAAGTGTTGGCGATCAAAACCCAACTGCATTGCGCAAGCTGCTTTAGAGGTCGTGAGATGAGTAAAAACAGGTACCCCAGACTACTAGGCTTATTGCCGCTGCTCGGCACGTTGTTGCTGGGAGGCTGCAACATGACCTTGCTCGATCCCAAGGGCCAGGTCGGCCTGGATGAGCGAAACCTGATCATCACCGCAACGCTGCTGATGCTGTTGGTCGTCGTGCCGGTCATCGTCATGACCTTCCTGTTCGCCTGGAAATACCGCGCCTCCAACAAGGACGCCGTTTACACGCCAAAATGGTCCCACTCCACCAAGATCGAAATCGCGGTGTGGACTATTCCGGTACTGATCATCATTGCCTTGGGTTACGTCACCTACAAGTCGACCCACGCGCTGGACCCTTACAAGCCGCTGGAATCCGACGTCAAGCCGATCACCATTGAAGTGGTCGCGCTGGACTGGAAGTGGTTGTTCATCTACCCGGAACAAGGCATCGCCACGGTCAACAAGATCGTGTTCCCGGCGCACACCCCGATCAACTTCAAGGTGACTTCGGACTCCGTGATGAACTCGTTCTTCATCCCGGCCCTGGGCGGCCAGATCTACGCGATGGCGGGCATGCAGACCAAACTGCACCTGATCGCCAACCAGAACGCTGAAATGGACGGTATCTCCGCCAACTACAGCGGCGCGGGTTTCACCGGCATGAAATTCAAAGCTATCGCCACTTCTCAGGAAGATTTCGACGCCTGGGTAAGCGAAGTCAAAAAGGCACCTAAACAGCTTGAACAAGCTGAATACGCAGCCCTTGCCAAGCAAAGCCAGAACAACCCAGTCGAGCTCTACTCCTCGGTCACGCCGAACCTGTTCCAGATCATCGTCGACAAGTACGAAGGCATGAAACCGGGTCCGAAGGTCAAGCACGAGAAGAAAGAGAAAGAAGTGGCCGCTACGCAAGGAATGGACATGAACTCGCATTCAGCTGCCGGGGCAGAGGAGTAAACGATGTTTGGTAAATTAAGTTGGGAAGCGGTCCCGTTCCACGAACCGATCGTGATGGTAACCATCGCCATGATCGCGCTCGGTGGTCTGGCGCTGTTCGCTGCAATCACCTACTTCAAGAAGTGGACCTATTTGTGGACCGAGTGGTTGACCTCGGTCGACCACAAGAAAATCGGCGTGATGTACATCATCGTCGCCATGGTCATGTTGCTGCGCGGTTTTGCCGACGCCATCATGATGCGTACCCAGTTGGCCATGGCCACCGAGGGTTCGCCTGGCTACCTGCCGCCTGAACACTATGACCAGATCTTCACCGCTCACGGTGTGATCATGATCATCTTCATGGCGATGCCATTCTTCACCGGCCTGATGAACCTTGCGGTGCCGCTGCAGATCGGCGCGCGTGACGTTGCCTACCCGTTCCTGAACTCCCTGAGCTTCTGGCTGCTGGTATCCGGCGTGGTGCTGATCAACCTGTCCCTGGGCGTTGGCGAATTCGCCAAGACCGGTTGGGTTGCTTATCCGCCGCTGTCGGGCCTGCAATACAGTCCGGGCGTGGGGATGGATTACTACATCTGGGCACTTCAGCTATCCGGGTTGGGTACGACGCTGACGGGGGTCAACTTCCTGGCCACCGTGCTGAAAATGCGTACCCCTGGCATGAAGCTGATGGACATGCCGATCTTCACCTGGACCTGCACCTGGGCCAACGTCCTGATCGTGGCTTCGTTCCCGATCCTGACCGCTACCCTGGCACTGCTGACTCTTGACCGTTACATGGATTTCCACATTTTCACCAATGAACTTGGTGGCAATCCAATGATGTACGTCAACCTGTTCTGGGCCTGGGGTCACCCTGAGGTTTACATCCTGATTCTGCCGGCGTTCGGGATCTTCTCCGAAGTCATCTCGACCTTCACCGGCAAGAAACTGTTCGGCCACCACTCGATGATCTACGCCAGCGGCGCGATCTCGATCCTGGGCTTCATGGTCTGGCTGCACCACTTCTTCACCATGGGTTCGGGTGCCAGCGTCAACGCCTTCTTCGGTCTGGCGACGATGCTGATTTCCATCCCGACGGGGGTGAAGCTATTCAACTGGTTGTTCACCATTTATCAAGGCCGTCTGCGTTTCACCAGCCAGGTTCTCTGGACCCTGGGCTTCATGGTGACCTTCGCCATCGGCGGCATGACCGGCGTATTGCTGGCCATCCCGGGTGCTGACTTCGTTCTGCACAACAGCCTGTTCGTGATCGCGCACTTCCATAACGTGATCATCGGCGGCGCGGTATTCGGTTACATCGCAGGTTTCGCCTTCTACTTCCCGAAAGCGTTCGGCTTCAAGCTGCACGAAGGCTGGGGCAAGGCAGCGTTCTGGTTCTGGATCAGCGGCTTCTTCGTCGCGTTCATGCCGCTCTATGCACTGGGCTTCATGGGCATGACTCGTCGCCTGAACGCCACCACCAACCCTGAGTGGGTACCGTACCTGTACGTTGCCATGTTCGGTGCGGTGATGATCGCCGTCGGTATTGCCTGCCAGCTGATCCAGCTCTACGTCAGTATCCGTGACCGCAAGCTGCCGCAGAACATGTGCGAACACGGCGACCCGTGGAATGCCCATACCCTGGAATGGTCGACTTCCTCGCCACCACCGTTCTACAACTTTGCCGTGCTGCCAAAAGCAGAAACCATCGACCCGTTCACTGAAGCCAAGGAAAACGGCACCGCGTACAAGGCTCCGGCCAGGTACGAGCCGATACACATGCCAAACAACACCGCCACCGGTGTGGTCATGGGTGCTCTGTTGACCGTGTTCGGTTTCGCGATGATCTGGCACATCTGGTGGTTGGCCATCGCAAGCCTGGTCGGCACCGTGGTGTACTTCGTGATCCACGCTGCACGTGATGATCAAGGCTATATGGTGCCGGTCGACGTAATCGAGCGCATCGAAGCCGAGCAGCACAAGCGTCTGGTAGCGGCCGGGAAAGTTCCAGCCACCGCCACCCGTGTTGAAACCTCGTTGGAACAGGCTTAAACCATGTCGAACTTAGTGACCAATGCTGGACACACCCATGTCGATGGACATGGGCATGATGACCATCACCACGACTCGGGCGAGATGACCGTATTCGGTTTCTGGCTCTACCTGATGACCGACTGCATTCTGTTTGCGTCGATCTTCGCGGTGTACGCGGTACTGGTTAACAACGTAGCGGGTGGCCCGTCGGGCCACGACATCTTCGAGTTGCCTTACGTACTGGGCGAAACCGCTCTGCTGCTGTTCAGTTCGATCACCTACGGCTTCGCCATGCTGGCGTTGTTCAAGGGCAAGAAGAACCAGGTACTGGGCTGGCTGGGCATGACCTTCCTGTTCGGTGCCGGCTTTATCGCCATGGAGATCAACGAGTTCCACGTACTGATCTCCGAAGGCTTCGGCCCTAGCCGCAGCGGCTTCCTGTCCGGGTTCTTCACCCTGGTCGGCACCCACGGTCTGCACGTGACCAGCGGTCTGATCTGGATGGCGATCATGATGTATCAGGTGCAGAAAAACGGCCTGACGGCGACCAACAAGACCCGTCTGAGCTGCCTGAGCCTGTTCTGGCACTTCCTGGACGTTGTGTGGATCTGCGTATTCACGGTTGTTTATCTGATGGGGACTATGTAAATGGCTAACGCTCATTCCCACGATGGTCACGAAGCCAACCACGGCAGCGTAAAGTCCTACGCCATCGGCTTCATCCTGTCGGTGATCCTGACCGTCATTCCTTTTGGCCTGGTGATGTACCCATCCCTGCCGAAAGCCATGACCCTGTGGATCGTTCTGGCCTTTGCTGTGATCCAGGTGCTGGTGCACCTGGTTTACTTCCTCCACCTGGACCGCTCGGCCGCCCAGCGTAACAACGTGGTTGCGTTTGTTTTCGCCGCGATCGTAATCGTCCTGTTGGTCGGCCTGTCGCTGTGGATCATGTTCAGCATCCACACCAACATGATGGCGAAGTGAGGTAAGTCCGCATGTCCTTGAAGCACTTTATCCAAATCACCAAACCGGGGATCATTTTCGGTAACGTGCTTTCAGTGGCAGGCGGATTTTTCCTGGCCTCCAAAGGGCATGTCGATCTGGCCATTTTCCTGGCTGCGATGATCGGCACGTCCCTGGTGGTCGCTTCCGGTTGCGTGTTCAACAACTGCATCGACCGCGACATCGACCTGAAGATGGAACGCACCAAGAACCGTGCGCTGGTCCAGGGCCTGATCTCCCTGAAACTGGCCCTGGCTTTTGCGACCATCCTTGGTGTTTTCGGCGTTGCACTGTTGTACAAGGTGGCCAACCCATTGGCTGCGTTGTTCGCGGTGATCGGTTTCGTCATCTACGTCGGTTTCTACAGTCTGTACCTCAAGCGCAAGTCGGTTCACGGCACGCTGGTGGGCAGTCTGTCGGGGGCGATGCCGCCGGTGATTGGCTACGTGGCTGTGACTAACAGCTTCGACATGGCCGCACTGACGCTGCTGGTGATGTTCAGCCTGTGGCAGATGCCGCATTCCTACGCCATCGCGATCTTCCGCTTCAACGATTACCTGGCCGCATCGATTCCGGTGTTGCCGGTGAAGCGCGGGATTCAAGTGGCCAAGAAGCACATCCTGCTCTACATCCTGGCATTCCTCGTAGCGACCTTGATGCTGACCTTCAGCGGCTACGCCGGCATGAGCTACCTCGCCGTCGCCGCAGCCATGGGCATGTATTGGTTGTACATGGCCTGGACCGGTTACAAGGCAGTGGATGACACGGTCTGGGCACGCAAGCTGTTCGTGTTCTCGATCTTCACCATTACCGCGTTGAGCGTGATGATGTCGCTGGATTTTAAAGTGCCAAGTGAGCTGTTGCTGACTTACGCGCCTTAAGCTTCGGATGCTGTAAAGAAAAGCCCCGCCCTTCGAGAGAATGGCGGGGCTTTTTATTGGGTTCTTTTGACGGACCGTGTCGTCCCGATCGCGAGCAGGCTCGCTCCCACACTGGATAGGTGTTGCCGCCAGCTTTGTGCTCGATGCTGACCCCCTGTGTGAGCGAGCCTGCTCGCGATGGCCGCGCCGCGGTGCATCAGAAAAAAAGTTAATTAGGCGAACAGGCAATAAAAATCCCCGCTCTGATGACGGGGATTTTTGTGTGCAGCGTATAGCGTTACTGCGCGGCGATGCTGTAGCCGTCGAACGCGGTT
Organism: Pseudomonas sp. F-14 TE3482; assembly: GCF_053629455.1. Taxonomy (NCBI): domain Bacteria; kingdom Pseudomonadati; phylum Pseudomonadota; class Gammaproteobacteria; order Pseudomonadales; family Pseudomonadaceae; genus Pseudomonas; species Pseudomonas sp. F-14 TE3482. The sequence continues at coordinate 99,392 of NZ_JBRJII010000001.1, read as the reverse complement.
TGCTGTTGAAGCGCGGTGATGATGTTCTTGCGGTTGACCGCTTGTTCGGCCCCGGCATTGTCCAGGAACGTTTCGCTTTCCAGCTCGGCTTCATCGCCTTCGCCGACGAAACTGAAGCCCAGGAATTCCAGCGCTTCACGGTCAACGTTCAGGCGCGAGCGCGGGGTGCGCAGGGGCAGGGTGACGCTGATGCCGTCCTTGCTGATGGTGAACACCTCGACGTCTTTCTTGGCGCGAGCCGCTTTGCTCTTGCCGCTGCTCGGGTTGCTGATGGCCTGGTGAGTCTGGTTCAGTACCTTCAGCGCCAGGCCGTAGACGATTTCCTGGAACGCCGGGTCGTCCTTGAAGCTGGACAGAATGCGACTGATCGGGAACTTGCTGCTCAGGTCTTCCAGGGCAGCAATGTCGGCCGCTTCGGCGTCTTTCAGTTGCTTGAGTTCGCCCATCAATTCGTAGGCTTTATCGTCGTCGAAGCTGTCATGAGCCTGGCGAATCGCGGCGCGCAGTTCGCGGATCTGGTCGCTTTCCCGGGTGGATTGAAAAGCATCCAGAACCATCTCGCTGATGGTTTTGGCCTGAGGCACGTGTTGTGAAAGATTGATGGAGTTTTCGTATTCCGCTTTGGACGACAAGGTGACTACGGATTCAGCGGTATTGGAATCGGACATTGAAATTTCACTACTTCTTTTAACTTGGATTGAGGCGAGAAAGCACGAAGCCTTTTCAGGCCGCCTAATCTATTGGACCGAGGCTGCGTTGTCACGGATGAACAGGTGGCTGGTCAGTATTTCTGGTGAGAGGTTTTAGACCGACCCACCCATTGCTCCGCCGTTTGCTCATCCACCGGCAAGGAGAAGCGAAAAGTCGCGCCGCGTCCCGGCACGTCGATCAGCTCGATCTCGCGGCCGTGCAAATGCAGGATCCGATGCACGATCCGCAGCCCCAATCCGCCATCGCGCCGTGCGCCGCCAATGTTGAACGGGCGCAGGAACAGACCTTCGCGCAGTTCTGGAGCGATTCCCGGGCCGGTATCGCTGACGGTGACTTCGATGAAAGACCCTTGTGGGCGCAGACTGAGTTCGATTTCTCCACCTTGGGGCGTATGGCGCAGCGCATTGTCGAACAGGTTGGTCAGCACCCGCTCGATCAACCCAAGATCTGCGCAGGCCGCCGAGACGTTGGGGGCGAAGGTGGCCTTGAGTTCGATCTGGCGCGCTTCGGCGCTGAGTTCGAATTTCTGAAAGATGTCCTGCACCAGATCGGTCAGCGAAAAGCGCTCCAGCACCGGTTGCACGAAACCGTGCTCCAGCCGCACCAGCTCCAGCAGCGATTGCGCCAGGCCGCCGACCTTGCGGCTCTGATCCAGGGCGATCCCCAGATAACGGCGGCGGTCGGCGGGGGACAATGTGGCGTCCTTGAGCGACAAGGTTTCCAGGTAACCGTGCAGCGAGGCCAGCGGTGTGCGCAGGTCGTGGGAGATGTTCGCCACCAGTTCACGACGCTCCTGATCCTGACGGGTCAGCGAGTTCCATTGTTCACCGAGGCGCGCTTGCATCTGCCGAAAGGCCGCATCGAGGACGGCTATTTCATCGTGGCTGGCGGCTTTTTCTACCGGTTCAGGCTCTGGTTCGGGCGAGGCGGACGGAACACCGTTGATATCGAACTGACTGACTTTTTCGGTCAGGCGGCGCAATGGCCGGGTGATCAGGCCAAATGCGGTGAGGCCGGCAATCAGGCATAGCAACGCCACCAGCCCAATGGACAACAACGCTGTATTGAGCGCCGCGCTGGTGGCGCCGCGTTCGGCGAAGCGATCGTGCTCTTCACTGAGCAACACCACATAGAGATAACCGGCCGGCTGACCATTGACCCGCAACGGCGCAGCACTGAAAACCTTGCTGCCATCAATGCTGCGCGGATCGTCGCCGAGAATCGGCAGGGCCTCGCCTTTGAGCAAACGCAGGATTGGCGCCAGGTCGACTTGCTCTCGGCGTATTCGACCCTCGGGCGCGGCGCTGCCGACAATTCGACCCCCGGTGTCGAGCAGATAGACCTCGACACTGGGGTTGACCAGCATCAGCTGGCTGAACAGTTCGCGCACGGCATTGGGCATCGGGCCATTGCGGTCCATCAGCACGGTGTCGTGGGCGATGTGTTGCGCCAGATCCCGCGACAACCCCTGCACCACTTCCAGTTCATGCATCTGGTTGGAGCGCACCTGCATCCATGCCGAGGTGCCGCAGCACACCAGCAACAGCACGGCGAACACCAGGGACAGGCGTTGGGTCAGGGTCAACCTCATGGCTGTTCTCCGCTCGTCGCGAGTTTGTAGCCGCGACCCCACACGGTGAGGATGCGCGCCGGTTGCGCTGGATCGGCCTCGATCTTGGCCCGCAGGCGGTTGATGTGGGTGTTGACCGTGTGCTCGTAGCCTTCGTGGCTGTAGCCCCACACCGCGTTGAGCAGGTCCATGCGCGAGAAGACCTTGCCGGGCTGGCGGACGAAGAAGTACAGCAAGTCGAACTCCCGCGGCGTGAGGTCAAGACGACGGCCATCGAGGGAGACTTCACGGGTGATCGGGTCGATGGACAGGCCATCGCTGATCAGGCTGCCAGCGTCCATTTTCAGGTTGCGGGCCATGGCGTCGACCCGTCGCAGCAATGCTTTGACCCGCGCCACCAGTTCGAGCATGGAAAAGGGTTTGGCCAGGTAGTCGTCGGCACCGAGTTCCAGCCCCAGAATCCGATGGACTTCGCTGGAGCGCGCACTGGTGATGATGATCGGTGTGTAGCGGGCCATGGCCCGGGCGCGGCGGCAGATTTCCAGGCCGTCGACGCCGGGCAGCATCAGGTCGAGAATCAGTGCGTCCCAGCTTCCTTGCTGCAGCAGTCGCATGCCCTCATCGCCATCGGCGCAGTGCACCACCTCGAACTGCTCATCGCGAAGATGCAGGCAGATAAGGTCGGCGATGTGCAGGTCGTCCTCGACCACCAGGACGCGTTTGGTCGGTTCCATGGAGCTCAATCCCTCGTGACGCAATGAACAACATTGTGCGGCTTTTCCTGAGGCTGAGTTATCACGAATTGTTTAACTCCTCGTGAGGATTTGGCGATCAACTCAAGCCTAGGCTGTGTTCCATGCAAGGCACCTGGAACTTTTGGAGAAGGCCCATGTTTTCACGGCGACAGTTTCTGGTAGCGAGCGGCGGGCTGGGGGCTGCGGCCCTGGTGATCGGTGTATTGCCAAAATTTTCCGCAAGCGTCGCGCTGATCGATGAGGCCCGCGCGATGGAGGTTTTCGAGGTGACTCACAGCGACAGCGAATGGCGCGCGCGGCTTAGCGCCGAGCAGTACGAGATCCTGCGCGAAGAGGGCACCGAACGGGCCTACAGCAGCCCGCTGAACAACGAGCACCGCAAGGGCGTTTTTGCCTGCGCCGGTTGTGATCTGCCGTTGTTTTCTTCCGACACCAAGTTTGACAGCCGCACTGGATGGCCGAGCTTCTGGGCGCCACTGGACAACGCGGTGGCCACCCGTCAGGACCGCTCCTTCGGCGTGCTGCGCGAAGAGGTTCATTGCCGTCGTTGCGGCGGTCACTTGGGCCATGTCTTCGAGGACGGGCCAAAGCCCACCGGTCTGCGTTACTGCATGAACGGTCTGGCGCTGACTTTCAAACCGCAGGCGTAATCCATGGGCACTTCCTTTCACTCACTTCATGCAGGTCGACGTTATGTGGCTTCTGGTCCTCGCTTATCTCGGTGGTGTGCTGACGATCGTCAGCCCGTGCATTCTGCCGGTATTGCCCTTTGTCTTCGCTCGCACCGGGCAGCCGTTTATGAAGAGTGGCTTGCCGCTGCTGGCAGGGATGGCGCTGACCTTCGCGCTCGTCGCCTCGTTGGCGGCGGTGGGCGGCGGTTGGGTGGTGCAAGTCAATCAGTACGGTCGCTGGCTCGCGTTGCTGTTCGTTGCACTGTTCGGGCTGACGCTGTTGCTGCCCCGGTTGGCCGAACGCCTGACGCGTCCATTGGTGGCGGCCGGCGGTCGGCTGTCGGAAGCCGCGGCTCTCGATACCCGGCCGCGCCCCGGCGCTTCGTTGCTGATCGGTGTCGCCACGGGCCTGCTCTGGGCGCCCTGCGCCGGGCCGATTCTGGGCCTGCTGTTGACTGGCGCGGCGCTGCAAGGGGCAAACATCGCCACCACCTTGTTGCTACTGGCTTACGCGGCCGGCGCCGCCACCTCTCTCGCCGCGGCATTGCTGCTGGGCGGTAAAGTCTTCGCCGCGATGAAGCGCTCGATAGGCGCAGGCGAGTGGCTGCGTCGAGGCTTGGGAGGCGCGATGCTGGCGGGTGTAGTGGCGATCGCCTTGGGGCTGGATACCGGGATTCTGGCGCGGGTCTCGACGGCATCCACCGGCGATATCGAGCAGGCGCTGGTAAATCGGCTGGCCGGTAAGTTGCCGACCAGCAGTGGGGCGATGATGTCGCAGATTCCACGGGGCGGCGATCAACCTGCCGCCAGCATGAAAATGACCGCCAAGATACCGGGCGAACTGCCGATTGAAGGCAACCTTCCATCGCTGGACGGTGCTGTGCAATGGCTCAATTCACCCCCTCTCACCGCCCAGTCCTTGAAGGGCAAGGTCGTGCTGGTGGATTTCTGGACTTACTCCTGCATCAACTGCCTGCGCACCCTGCCGTACGTGAAGGCCTGGGCCGCGAAGTATCGTGATCAGGGCTTGGTGGTGATCGGCGTCCATACGCCCGAGTTTGCCTTCGAACGTGATGTAGGCAACGTCACCAAAGCCATGAAAGACCTGGGTGTCACTTATCCGGTGGCAATCGATAACGACTACAAGGTCTGGCGTGCTTTCAACAACCAATACTGGCCGGCCCACTATTTTGCCGATGCTCAGGGGCGCATTCGTTATCACCACTTTGGCGAGGGCAAATACGCCGAATCGGAGCGAGTGATTCAACAACTGCTGCGTGAGGCCGGCGCCGAGAAGGTCGAGGACGGGCTGATCAATGCTCGTGCCGAGGGCGTCCAGCTCGCCCCGGACATGAGTGAAGTGCAATCGCCGGAAACCTATATCGGCTATCGACGGGCGGAGCATTTCGTTGCTCAGACCGATCTGGCGCCAGACAAGATGACGGCCTATAGCCCGCCGTCCCGACTGGCCCTCAATAACTGGAGCCTGGAGGGCCAATGGACGGTCGGTCCGGAACGGGCCGTTTCGAACGCACCGGCCAGTCGAATCGTCTACCGCTTCCACGCTCGCGATCTGCATCTGGTATTGGGCCCCGGCGCTGACGGCAAACCGGTGCGTTTCAACGTGTTGATTGACGGCAAGCCCCCAGGTAGTGCCCACGGTGTTGACGTGGCGCCGGATGGCAGCGGCAGCGTTACCGAGCAGCGGTTGTATCAATTGGTACGCCAGAGCGCAGGCGTAAAGGACCGGACATTCAGCATTGAGTTTCTCGATCCGGGTGTGTCGGCGTATGCATTTACGTTTGGTTGATAGCCGTTTGGTCGATAGCCCCATTCATTCAGGAGACAAGCCATGAAAACCTTATTTAACTGGCGTCGCACCCTGCTGGGATTGGCCGCGGCCAGTGTTATCGGTCAGTGCGCCGCGTTTTCTTTCGCAGGCGCCGCAGAGGCGGTCATCATTGCGCCACCAACCCTCGACGAGAACACTCAAGCACGCAGTGAAACGGCAATTTTTGCCGGCGGTTGCTTCTGGGGCGTCCAAGGGGTATTTCAACACGTCAAAGGGGTGAAGAACGCTGTCTCCGGTTACGCGGGGGGCACAGCCGACACCGCTCAGTACGAGCGGGTCAGCAATGGCGATACCGGTCATGCGGAGGCCGTCGAAGTCACCTACGATCCGGCTCAAGTCAGTTATGGCAGCCTGTTGCAGATCTATTTCTCGGTGGCCCATAACCCCACCGAACTCAACCGCCAGGGGCCGGACCGCGGCACTCAGTATCGGTCGGCGCTATTCCCGAAAAGCCCCGAACAGCAACGCGTCGCCCAGGCTTACATCACCCAGCTAGACGCTGCCCATTCGTTCAACAAACCCATCGTCACCAAACTGGAAACCTACAACGGCTTCTACCCGGCCGAGGAAGAACATCAGGACTTCCTGACGGAACATCCGACGTACCCCTACATCGTGATCAATGACCTGCCGAAAGTGGTGCAGTTGAAGAAGTTGTATCCGGATCGGTATCAGGAGAAGCCGGTGTTGGTGAAGGGGGGGCAATAGTGCATTGGCTACTTCAAGCGTGAGCGTTCCATCGCAATGGTCGACGTTTCAAAGCCCAGCTTTGAAAAAAAATCCGAAGCGCCTTCACGGCCTGCTCGCAGAATCCAGGTAATGGCGGTGTTGTCGCCCATGACATGCTCAACCAGGGCGCGACCGACGCCTTCACGTCGAGTTTGCTCGCACACGACAACCATCGACAGATAACCGTTGGACAACCCGTCGGTGATACCTCGGGCAAACCCGACGATGCGGGAGTCCTTTATCGCAAGAGCTGTACGTTGAGAATTAGCGATCAACTGCGCGAAATGCTCAGTTGAGCCGGTGCGGTGAGCCCAGCCATTCTCGCCAAGAAAAAGTCGTACGGGCTCTGCGTCCGAGGGCTGCATATCACGGATAAGCACGGAAGTACTCACCCCGAAATCACATTCTTGCCCGCAATCTTCGACCGATACAGCGCCTGATCGGCCCTGGCCAGCAACCCTGTCTGTTGCTCTTCTTCAAAGCGTTGCACCACGCCAAAACTCATGGTGACTTGATAGTCCCCGACCGGCAGCAAGCTCGACAGGCTGTGACGGATTTTTTCAGCGAGTGCCCTGGCGTCGGCCAACGAGGTGTTGGGCAGGATCATGATGAACTCGTCGCCGCCCCAGCGCGCCAACAGATCGCCTTCGCGCACGCAGTGCTTCACGCTCTCGATCACCTGCACCAACGCCGCATCACCCAAGGCGTGGCCGTAGTGATCGTTGATGTTTTTGAAGTCATCGATGTCCATGGCGATCAGTGATAGCGGCTGGCGGAAGCGTTGGGCGCGATCGCATTCCAGGGGCAGAGCTTTTTCCAGGCGATAGCGATTGGCGATGGAGGTCAGTACATCGGTTTCCGCCAGTTTGCGGTTTTCTTCGAGTTGGATTTGCAACTGCTCATTGACCCGGGACAACTCGCGTGTGCGTTCTTCGATGATGGCTTCGAGGGATTGATTGCGCCGTTCCATTTCTTCGAACAGGCGTTTCTTGTCTTCGATACTGCGGTGCGCGCCGACCATTCGTGCCACCGAGCCGTCGGCATTACGTGCCAGCACATAGCCGCGATCTTCGATCCAGATGTAAGTGCCATCGCGCATGCGGCAGCGATACTCGGCTTGATAGCCGGGTGCGCGCTGATTCAGGTAGTCATCAAACAGCGCCATGACTCGCGAGTAATCGTCGGGGTGGATCACGTTTTCCCAGGTCAGCACGTTGTTATCCAGGGAATGAGGCGGATAGCCGAGCATCTCGTACCACCCGGGGTTGCGGTAGACGAACCCGGTGTTGGCGTTCCAGTCCCAGATGCCATCGCTGACCAGTTCCAGAATGGTGTGCAGCATGTCTTCGTTAAAATCTGACAGATTGAACTTCAACGGCTCGATATTCGATGCCTCACCCATCATCGGTCTCCCTGCCGAACTGATATCAACGTGACTCGCCAGTCGAGGAGATTAGTTCATGGGGTATTGCTACTGCTAGGGGGCGTTCTCAATTAGTTTCCTTAGCGAGAGCGCCCCCTACTGCTTGCCCCACCGCTGCAGCGCAAAGTCGACGAAGCTGCGTAATTTCGGCAAACGGTAGCGGTCCTGGGCGTACACCAGGTTCATCGGACGGCTGGGCAGTTGGTAGTCCTGCATCAAGGCCACCAATTTTCCGTCCTGAAGGTCCTGCTCCACCAACGCATCGGGCACCATCACGATGCCCATACCGGTGCGCGCCGCTTGATGCAGCCCCGCCGAACTGTTGATCAGCATCGGCCCGCTGACCTCCACCATGACTTCGCCTTCGGGTCCCCTCAGGCGCCATTGTTTGGCTACCGAGTGCCAGTCGTCTCCGGCCGGGTAGGCGAAGGCCAGGCAGTCATGGTGTTGCAGGTCGGTGGGTTTTTCAGGAGTGCCCCGGCGCGCCAGATAGTCCTTCGATGCGCACAGGGTCATCGTGTAGTCGATGAGCGGGCGGGCGATCATGTTGGACATCTCGGTAGTGCCCAAGCGAATCGCCACATCGAAACCGTTGTCGAGCAAATCCAGGCGCTGGTTGGTCAACACGACGTCGAGTTTGACCTGCGGACAGCGCAAGGTGAATTCGCTCAGGGCCGGCGCCAGCCGTTCGGTGCCGAAGGTCAGCGGTGCGGTGATGCGCAGGGTGCCGCTCGGCTCGTCGAGGGTCTGTTCGGCCAGCCGTTCGGAATCGGCCACCAGCCCCAATACCTCGAGACAACGTTGATAGTACGCCGTGCCGAATTCCGTCAGCCGCTGGCGTCGTGTCGTACGGTTAAGCAGACGCACACCCAAACGTTGCTCCAAGGCCCGAAGATGATTGCCGACCATGGTCGTGGACATTTCGCACTGCAAAGCGGCGGCGGTCATGCTGCCGGCTTCCACCACTCTTACGTAAACGGTCATTGCCTGGAACAAATCCATTATCAAGCCTAGCTTTAAAATGATTGAAGTGTTGCGGTGTTTATCCATCTCAGGTGGCTAACCATACTGCAAAAACACCGACTATTAATGGAGTTTGATGTCATGACCGCCGCCTGCCTGATGAGCACTTATCAACCCTTGGCCCTGAGTTTCAGCAAAGGCTTGGGCACGCGCTTGTGGGATCAGGCCGGTCGCGAATATCTGGACGCGGTGGCGGGCGTAGCGGTGACTAACGTCGGCCATTCCCATCCGCGAATCGTGGCAGCCATCAGCGAACAGGCCGGGCTGTTGTTGCACACCTCCAACCTGTACAGCATCGACTGGCAACAGCGGCTGGCGCAGAAACTGGTTCGGCTGTCGGGAATGGAGCGGGCGTTTTTCAGTAACTCTGGCGCTGAAGCAAACGAAACCGCGCTGAAACTCGCGCGGCTTTACGGCTGGCACAAAGGCATCGAGCAGCCGCTGGTGGTGGTCATGGAAAACGCCTTTCACGGCCGTACGCTTGGCACCCTGTCCGCCAGTGACGGCCCGGCGGTGCGTCTGGGGTTTAACCAATTGCCGGGGGACTTCATTAAAGTGCCGTTCGGCGACCTCGCTGCGTTGGAGGCGGTCCAACAAGACCACGGTCCACGCATCGTGGCGATTCTGATGGAGCCGGTTCAGGGCGAAAGCGGTGTGCAAGTGGCACCGCCCGGTTATCTCAAAGCGGTACGCGAACTGTGCGACCGGCGCGCCTGGCTGCTGATGCTCGACGAAATCCAGACCGGCATCGGCCGCACCGGCCAGTGGTTTGCGTTCCAGCACGAAGGCATTACCCCGGACGTCATGACCCTGGCCAAAGGCCTGGGCAACGGCATCCCTATTGGTGCCTGCCTGGCCCGAGGCAAAGCCGCCGACCTGTTCACCCCCGGCAGCCACGGCAGCACGTTCGGCGGCAATCCATTGGCGTGTCGAGTGGGGTGCACCGTGCTGGAGATCATTGAGGAACAAGGCCTGCTGGAAAACGCCAAACTGCAGGGGGAACGCCTACTCGCCAGATTGCGTATCGAACTGGCCGATGATCCCAACGTTCTGGCGATTCGCGGCCGGGGTTTAATGATCGGCATCGAACTCAAACAACCGATTCGCGACCTGACCTTGATTGCAGCCCGCGATCATGGCTTGCTGATCAACGTGACACGGGGCAAGACCATTCGCCTGCTGCCACCGCTGACGATTGATGAGCGGGAAGTGGAGATGATTGTCAGAGGCGTTGGTCGGGCGGTGAGCGCAGCCTGACTTCTATTGAATGTATGCATTCCCCTGTAGGAATCGGTGTTCGCGTGATTGGAATCGGGAAGGATTAGTCGATTTGTTGCATCGTACTGACGAAAGTCGTGACTTCATTCCGATTCATCAGTTGAAGTTTCGAACCGCTAAACCCTGCGAACAAGCGCTGATGCGCGGCAAATCCACTGGAATCGCCGCGCGTACGGTAGCTACCCGCCCAGTCCTGTAACGCTATCAGTAACTCATCACTATCATCGCGCTCTGCTTCACGCTGGCGAATATGACTGACGCAGTCTTCGTCCTCCAGGCACAGCCAGATCAACGTCGTCGCCTGTTCCGCCAGTTCACTGACCATCCATCCATACACACCCTCGATAACCCACCGCTCTTCATTCGCTGCCACCCGCGCCATTCCCAATGCTTCGGCGCGGGGACGAGCGATGCTGTGTTCATCGGATATCCAGTGAATCAGGTCGAGATCGATCCAGGATACTTGCAAGTGCTCTGCCAGTCGTTTGGCCAGCCAACTCTTGCCCGAGCCGGAGTTGCCGATGATCAGGGTTCGGGTGAGGTTCATGGTGTGCGGGTAATAATTGCTCATGGCAACTCGGCCAAAGTCATTCAACCGCTTCGGAAATTTCAGGCGCCACCATCCGCGTCTTCGGCGAGCCATCCGCGTTGTGCTGATAAATATCCTGCGGCTGGCCTTTTTCATTAAAGAACACCTGGCCGATCCCCGCCGAATTCCATAACCGCTCGCCCGCTTCGGCATGCTCCGGAACGTGCGGAACAATGCGCATCCGCCGACGCTTGGTTAGCCAGTTCAGTGGCGAGCGGGGCGAGTAAAGCCAGCGGTTGAGGCGGTCGAACCATTCGAGCAGCGCTGGCGGAAACTCGTTTTTGATACCGCTGCTGGTGATCTGCCAGATTCGTGGGCCAGCCTTGCGGTGTCGGATCAATACTTCGTAGACGAAGGAATAATGCACATCGCCAGACAGCACCACGTAGTTACCGGGAGTGCGGGAGTGTCGGAAAATGTTCAGGATTACCTGGGCGGCGCCGCGATGGGCCATCCAGTTTTCGGCGTCTACCAGCAACGGATAGCCGCACCAACTAAACACCCGTTGCACGGTTTCGATCAATTTGACGCCGAAAATCGGCGCCGGCGAAACGATGATCGCCGAGGGATGATCGAGCAATTCCTGCTGCAGCTCGCTGAGCGCTTCCCAATCCAGCAGACCGGACGGTTGCTTGAGCGTCATTTCGCTGCGCCAGCGCCGGGTGCGAGTGTCGAGCACCACCACCGCAGGGCGAGTGGGCAGCACGTAATGCCACTTCTGAAAGCTCAGCAGCTCGTCGATCAAGCTATCCTGGACATCGCTGTCCAGGTAAGGATCTTGCCCCGAGGCACTCAACAGGCGGGTTTTTTCCAGCATGCCGCCAAACGCGTCCGGGTTGTTGCCCCAGCCTTGGCACAGCATATAAGCGAGCAGCGCGTTGCCGATGATGCGCTTGGAGAACGGATGGCCGTAGGCCGTTTCCTCCCATTGCGCGGAAAGATTCCAGTCATCGGTAATGTCGTGGTCGTCGAAAATCATCAGGCACGGCAGGTGCGCCATCGCCCGCCCAACACCACCCAGTCCTTTTTTGAACTCCTCGATGCGCGTCAGCTCCAGGGCATAACGCTTGCGTCGTTCGGGCGTCAGTGCCGGTGGTTGCGGCGCGATCAGTATCCAGGACGTGGGCGACCATACTAATAGGTACATGGCCATGACCTCGGCGAAGGTCACTAAATGGTTGTCGGCGCTGCTACTGGTAAAGATCGGCTTACGCGCTCCACCGAAAAATCGTTCGCGCAGGGTTTCGTTGCTCTCAAGCGCCGGTAACAAATCCGCACGATGGTAGTAGCT